>NZ_CP124754.1:0-5160726 GCF_029962625.1 Serratia sp. K-E0102
GTGTCACTTTCGCTTTGGCAGCAGTGTCTTGCCCGATTGCAGGATGAGTTACCTGCCACAGAATTTAGTATGTGGATACGCCCATTGCAGGCGGAACTGAGTGACAACACCCTGGCGCTGTATGCGCCTAACCGCTTTGTGCTGGATTGGGTTCGCGATAAGTACTTAAACAACATCAATGGTCTGCTGAATGATTTCTGCGGCACGGACGCGCCTTTGCTGCGTTTTGAAGTCGGCAGCAAGCCGATCGCGCAGGTGATCAGCCAGACCGTGACCGCCAGCGTCAGCAGCGCCCCTGCGGCTCCCGCGGCGCGCACGGCCGCGCCTTTGCGCCCGAGCTGGGACAACGCGGCGGCGCAACCCGAGCTCTCTTACCGCTCCAACGTCAACCCCAAACACACCTTCGACAACTTCGTCGAGGGTAAGTCCAACCAATTGGCGCGCGCGGCGGCTCGTCAGGTGGCGGACAACCCGGGCGGCGCCTATAACCCGCTGTTCCTGTATGGCGGCACCGGCCTGGGTAAAACCCACCTGCTGCACGCGGTCGGCAACGGCATCATGGCGCGCAAGGCCAACGCCAAAGTGGTCTACATGCACTCGGAACGCTTCGTGCAGGACATGGTCAAAGCGTTGCAGAACAACGCCATCGAAGAGTTTAAGCGTTACTACCGTTCGGTCGACGCCTTGCTGATCGATGACATCCAATTCTTCGCCAACAAGGAGCGTTCGCAGGAAGAGTTCTTCCATACCTTTAACGCTCTGTTGGAAGGCAATCAGCAGATCATCCTGACCTCGGATCGCTACCCTAAAGAGATCAACGGGGTGGAAGATCGTCTGAAGTCGCGCTTCGGCTGGGGGCTGACGGTGGCGATCGAGCCGCCGGAGCTGGAAACCCGCGTGGCGATCCTGATGAAAAAGGCCGACGAAAACGACATCCGCCTGCCGGGCGAAGTGGCGTTCTTCATCGCCAAGCGCCTGCGTTCCAACGTGCGTGAGCTCGAAGGGGCGCTGAACCGCGTGATCGCCAACGCCAACTTTACCGGCCGGGCCATCACCATCGATTTCGTGCGCGAAGCGCTGCGCGATCTGCTGGCGCTGCAGGAAAAGCTGGTCACCATCGACAATATCCAAAAGACGGTGGCGGAGTATTACAAGATTAAAGTCGCGGATTTGCTGTCCAAGCGGCGTTCGCGATCCGTTGCCCGCCCGCGCCAGATGGCGATGGCGTTGGCGAAGGAACTCACCAACCACAGCCTGCCGGAAATCGGCGATGCGTTTGGTGGCCGCGACCATACCACGGTGTTGCACGCCTGCCGGAAGATCGAGCAGCTGCGTGAGGAAAGTCACGACATCAAAGAAGATTTCTCCAATTTAATCAGAACATTATCTTCATAGCGCTATGAAATTTATCGTTGAACGTGAGCATCTGCTAAAACCGCTGCAACAGGTGAGCAGCCCGCTGGGCGGCCGCCCGACCTTGCCGATCCTGGGCAACCTGCTGCTGCAGGTGACGGAAGGCTCCCTGCTGCTGACCGGCACCGATCTGGAGATGGAGATGGTGGCGCGCGTCGCCCTGTCCCAGCCGCACGAGCCGGGCGCGACCACCGTGCCCGCGCGCAAATTCTTTGATATCTGCCGCGGCCTGCCGGAAGGGGCGGAGATCGCCGTCACGCTGGAAAGCGAGCGCATGCTGGTGCGGTCCGGCCGCAGCCGCTTTTCGCTGTCCACGCTGCCGGCGGCGGACTTCCCGAACCTGGACGACTGGCAGAGCGAGGTGGAGTTCACCTTGCCGCAGGCGACGCTGAAGCGCCTGATCGAAGCCACCCAGTTCTCGATGGCCCATCAGGACGTGCGTTACTACCTGAACGGCATGCTGTTTGAAACCGAAGGCGAAGAGCTGCGCACCGTCGCGACCGACGGCCACCGCTTGGCGGTGTGCTCGATGCCGATCGGCCAACAGCTGCCGTCACATTCGGTGATCGTGCCGCGTAAAGGGGTGATGGAGCTGGTGCGCCTGCTGGACGGCGGCGATTCGCTGCTGCAGCTGCAGATCGGCAGCAACAACATTCGCGCCCACGTCGGCGATTTCATCTTCACTTCCAAGCTGGTTGACGGCCGTTTCCCGGACTATCGCCGCGTCTTGCCGAAGAACCCGGATAAAACGCTGGAAGCCGGCTGCGATCTGCTCAAGCAGGCGTTTGCCCGCGCGGCGATTCTCTCGAACGAGAAATTCCGCGGCGTGCGGCTGTACGTCAGCCAGAACCAGCTGAAGATCACCGCCAACAACCCGGAGCAGGAAGAGGCGGAAGAGATCCTCGACGTCAGCTACGACGGCGCGGAGATGGAGATCGGCTTCAACGTCAGCTACGTGCTGGACGTGTTGAACGCGCTCAAGTGTGAAGACGTGCGCCTGCTGTTGACCGATTCGGTCTCCAGCGTGCAGATCGAAGACGGCGCCAGCCAGGCGGCGGCCTACGTTGTCATGCCAATGCGGTTGTAGTCTCGTTACCTTGAATTACAGCACCGTCATCGGTAAAGAGATTGCATGGCTCTGACGCGTTTATTGATTAAAGATTTCCGCAATATCGAGGCGGCGGATTTGGCGCTGGCGCCGGGATTCAACTTCCTGGTCGGCGCCAACGGCAGCGGCAAGACCAGCGTGCTGGAAGCGGTGTATACGCTCGGGCACGGCCGCGCCTTTCGCAGCCTGCAGGCCGGTCGGGTCATTCGCCACGACCAGCCGGAGTTCGTGCTGCACGGCCGCATCGAAGGCGCGGAGCGCGAGCTGTCGGTAGGATTGAGCAAGAGCCGTCAGGGTGACAGCAAAGTACGTATCGATGGCAGCGATGGCCACAAGGTGGCCGAGCTGGCGCAGCTGCTGCCCATGCAGCTGATCACCCCCGAAGGTTTTACCCTGCTGAACGGCGGGCCGAAATTCCGGCGCGCCTTCCTGGACTGGGGCTGTTTTCATAACGAACCCGGTTTTTTCACCGCCTGGAGCAACCTGAAACGGTTACTGAAGCAGCGCAATGCCGCGCTGCGCCAGGTGAGTCGCTATGCGCAGATCCGCGCCTGGGATCAGGAACTGATCCCGCTCGCGGAGCGCATCAGCGAATGGCGGGCGGAATACAGCGACGCGATCGCCGCGGATATCACCGCGACCTGCGCGCAGTTTCTGCCTGAATTCGCCCTGAGCTTCTCCTTCCAGCGCGGCTGGGACAAAGAGAGCGACTACGGCGAGCTGCTGGAGCGCCAGTTCGAGCGCGACAGGGCGTTGACCTATACCGCGGTGGGGCCGCATAAAGCGGACTTCCGCATTCGTGCCGACGGCACGCCGGTAGAGGATTTGTTATCGCGCGGTCAGCTTAAGCTGCTGATGTGCGCGTTGCGCTTGGCGCAGGGTGAGTTTCTCACCCGGCAGAGCGGGCGGCGTTGCCTGTATCTGATTGATGATTTTGCCTCCGAGCTGGACACCGGCCGTCGCCGGTTGCTGGCCGATCGCCTGAAAGCCACCCAGGCCCAGGTTTTTGTCAGCGCGGTGAGCGCTGAACAAGTGACCGACATGGCCGGTGAAAAGGGCAAGATGTTCCGCGTGGAACAGGGTAAAATAGAGGTTCAACCACAGGACTAAAATGAGCGAGAAACGTTGATGTCGAATTCTTATGACTCCTCAAGTATCAAGGTATTAAAAGGGCTGGATGCGGTGCGCAAGCGCCCGGGCATGTATATCGGCGATACCGATGACGGCACCGGTCTGCACCACATGGTATTCGAGGTTGTGGACAACGCTATCGACGAAGCGCTCGCGGGCCACTGTAGTGACATTCAGGTCACCATCCATGCCGACAACTCGGTATCGGTACAGGATGACGGCCGCGGCATTCCGACCGGCATTCACCCTGAAGAAGGGGTTTCAGCCGCAGAGGTCATCATGACCGTGCTGCACGCCGGCGGTAAATTCGACGACAACTCCTATAAGGTTTCCGGCGGCCTGCACGGCGTGGGCGTCTCGGTGGTTAACGCCCTGTCGGAGAAACTGGAGCTGGTGATCCGCCGCGAAGGCAAAGTGCACGAACAGACTTACAGCCACGGCGAGCCGCAGGCGCCGCTGACCGTGGTGGGCGAAACCGAACAGACGGGCACCATGGTGCGCTTCTGGCCGAGCCACCAGACCTTCACCAATGTGACCGATTTCGAGTACGACATTCTGGCCAAGCGTCTGCGCGAGCTGTCCTTCCTCAACTCCGGCGTGTCTATCCGCCTGAAGGACAAGCGCACCGACCGTGAAGATCACTTCCATTACGAAGGCGGCATCAAGGCGTTTGTCGAGTACCTGAACAAGAACAAAACCCCGATCCACCCGAACGTGTTCTACTTCTCGACCGTGAAAGACGACATCGGCGTGGAAGTGGCGCTGCAGTGGAACGACGGTTTCCAGGAAAACATCTACTGCTTCACCAACAACATTCCGCAGCGCGACGGCGGCACGCACCTGGTCGGTTTCCGTACCGCGATGACCCGTACGCTGAACAGCTACATGGAGAAGGAAGGCTACAGCAAGAAGGCCAAGGTCAGCGCCACCGGCGATGACGCGCGTGAAGGTCTGATCGCCGTGGTGTCGGTGAAGGTGCCGGATCCCAAGTTCTCTTCTCAGACCAAGGACAAGCTGGTCTCTTCCGAGGTGAAAACCGCGGTTGAAACGCTGATGAACGAGAAGCTGGTGGATTACCTGATGGAGAATCCGGGCGACGCGAAAATCGTGGTCGGCAAAATCATCGACGCGGCGCGTGCGCGCGAAGCGGCGCGTAAAGCGCGTGAGATGACCCGCCGCAAAGGCGCGCTGGATCTGGCTGGCCTGCCGGGCAAACTGGCGGACTGCCAGGAACGCGATCCGGCGCTGTCCGAACTGTACCTGGTGGAAGGGGACTCCGCGGGCGGCTCTGCCAAGCAGGGGCGCAACCGCAAGAACCAGGCTATCTTGCCGCTGAAGGGGAAAATCCTCAACGTCGAGAAAGCGCGTTTCGACAAAATGCTCTCCTCGCAGGAAGTCGCGACGCTGATCACCGCGCTGGGTTGTGGCATCGGCCGCGACGAGTACAGCCCGGACAAGCTGCGTTACCACAGCATCATCATCATGACCGATGCCGACGTCGACGGTTCGCACATCCGTACGCTGCTGTTGACCTTCTTCTACCGCCAGATGCCGGAAATCATCGAGCGTGGCCACGTGTTCATCGCACAGCCGCCGCTGTACAAGGTGAAGAAAGGCAAGCAGGAGCAGTACATCAAAGATGACGAGGCGATGGATCAGTACCAGATCGCCATCGCGATGGACGGCGCTACGCTGCATACCAATGCCAGCGCACCGGCGCTGGGCGGCGAGCAGCTGGAAAAACTGGTGGCAGAACACTATGCCGTGCAGAAGCTGATCGGCCGCATGGAGCGCCGCTACCCGCGCGCGCTGCTGAACAACCTGATCTATCAGCCGACGCTGAACGAAGGCGATCTCAGCGATGAGGCCAAGGTGAAAACCTGGATCGCTTCGCTGGTGCAGGCGCTGAACGACAAAGAGCAGCACGGCAGCAGCTATGACTTCGTGCTCTTCGAGAACCGCGAACGCCAGATGTTCGAACCGGCGCTGCGCATCCGCACCCACGGCGTGGATACCGACTATAAGCTGGACTTCGACTTCATCCACGGCGGCGAATACCGCAAGATCTGCCAGCTGGGCGAACAGCTGCGCGGGCTGATCGAAGACGGCGCGTTCATCGAGCGCGGCGAACGTCGTCAGCCGGTGGACAGCTTCGAGCAGGCGCTGGAGTGGCTGGTGAAAGAGTCGCGCCGCGGCCTGTCGGTGCAGCGCTATAAAGGCCTGGGCGAGATGAACCCGGAGCAGCTGTGGGAAACCACCATGGATCCGGAAAGCCGCCGCATGCTGCGCGTGACCGTCAAGGACGCCATCGCTGCCGATCAGCTGTTCACCACGCTGATGGGCGATGCGGTTGAGCCGCGCCGCGCCTTTATCGAAGAAAACGCCCTGAAAGCGGCGAACATCGATATCTGATGCGTTAATGGCTGTGAAAATCCGCGCCGGGCGACCCGCGCGGATTTTTTTACGCCTTTTTTGGCGCTGACAGCCAAGGCTGAAACGCGTTAGCATGGGAAAAAACCACTGGGAGAAGCGTTGAATGGCTATTGAACTGATTGCGATCGACATGGACGGCACGTTGCTGGATCCGCAGCACCAAATCACGCCGGCGGTAAAGCAGGCTATCGCGGCGGCGCGGCGCAAAGGGGTGCACGTGGTGCTGGCCACCGGGCGGCCTTATGTCGGCGTGCAGGACTATCTGCGCCAGTTGGACATTCAGGGCCCCGGCGATTTTTGCATAACTTACAACGGTGCGCTGGTGCTGCGCGCGGCCGACGGCGCCTGTATTCTGCAGGAAACCCTGGGTTTTGAGGACTATCTGCACTTCGAGCAGATGGCGCGCGAGCTCGGCGTTCACTACCAGGCGTTTGACTTTGACACCCTGTATACCCCGAACAAAGACATCGGCAAATACACCATACACGAGGCGGAAATGACCGGTATTCCGTTGAAATACCGCAGCGTGGAGGAGATGGATCGCCAGATGCGTTTCCCGAAAGTGATGATGATCGACGAGCCGGCGCTGCTGGACAACGCGATTGCGCGCATCCCGGCGGAAACGCGCGAGCGTTACACCATTCTGAAAAGCGCGCCTTACTACCTCGAAATCCTGCATAAGAACGTCGATAAGGGCGCCGGGGTGAGAATGCTGGCCGAGCACCTCGGCGTGGCGCGGGAAAACATCATGACGCTGGGGGATCAGGCCAACGATACGGCGATGATCGAGTATGCCGGCGTCGGCGTGGCGATGGGCAACGCCATTCCCGAGCTGAAAGCGGTGGCGCAGTTTGTCACCGGCGCCAATACCGAAGACGGCGTGGCGCGCGCCATCGAGAAGTTCGTGCTCAACGCCTGATCAAGTGGGGCGCTGCGGCGCCCCTTTATATTGCCGCCAACACCCCTTTGGCGATCTGCAGATCCTGAATCGCCAGCCCGGTAAGATCGGCGATGGTGATGTGCTGCGGCTCGCTTCGCAACCGCCCGCCCTGCGCCAAGACGGCGCCCATTTCGACGATTGGCGTTGAAATCAGCCTATTTTGCCGATAAGCCGTCGCGATCTCGCCATAGTCAGCGCACTGCGCCAGCGCATCGACCAGCAGTGCGTCCGCGCGAGCCACCAGATCGGTCGCCAGCTCCTGCTTGCCGGGCGCGTCGGCACCCACGGCGGTGATGTGCGTGCCGGGCCGAATATCCGCCGCCTGTAAAATCGGTTCGCGGCTGGGCGTGGTAGTGACGATCAGCTGACAGTGCGCCGCCAGTTCCGCCGCATCCTGCGTAACCCGCACCTGAAAACCTTCGGCCTCGGCTTCGCGCCGATACGCCGCCAGCGCCTGATCGTTGCGGCCCCACACCCACACTTCGCGGCAATCGGTCACCGGTTTCAGACATTGCAGCTGCAGCCGGGCCTGCAGGCCGGTGCCGACCATGCCGATCGCCTGAATATGCGGCGGCGCGCACAGTTCGGCGGCGATGCGGCCGGCCAGTGCGGTGCGCAGCGCGGTCAGCCAGCCCTCATCCTGCAGCAGCGCCCGAGGTTCGCCGGTCTGGGCGGAGAACGCCACCACCAGCCCCTGATTGCTGGCCAAACCGCGTTCGGCGTTGCGATAGAAACCGGCGGAGACCTTGACCACGAACAGCTCTTCGCCTTCCAGCCAGGCGGATTTGATGCAGCAATCGCCGGCGGCTTGTTCGAACAGGAAGTGCTGCACCGGCGGCTGTTGCACCCGCCGTTGCGAATAGGCGATAAAACCCTGCTTAAGCAGCGGGGTTATAGCCTCGGCGTCGAACGCGGCGAGGATTTGCTGCCGATTAAGGATGTGCATCGGCGATGGCCTTGAGGTACTTCTCCAGCACGATGTTTTTACCACACAGCACCACCGCCACTTTTTTTCCCTGGTATTCCGGCGCCAGCTTGATCGCCGCCGCCAGCGCCACGCCGGCCGCGCCTTCGATAATCCACCGATCGCTGGCGGCGATCCGGCGCATCGCGTGCTTGATCTCCGTCTCGCTGACCAGCACTTTGCGGTCGATCAGCTGTTGGCACAGCGGGAAGGTCACGGCGCCCGGCTCGACGCCGCCGGCGGTGCCGTCGGACAGCGTTTCTTGCTCTTCCACCTGGAAGATGTGGCCCGCTTCCAGCGCGCTGTACATGCTGGTGGCGTTTTCCGGCCAGCAGGCGATAAGCTGCGTGTTCGGCGACAATTGCCGCAGAACGGTGCCGATACCGGCGATATAGCCACCGCCGCCGACTGCCACGAACACGGCGTCCAGACCGGTGAGCTGTTCAACCAGCTCCATGCCGCAGGTGCCCTGGCCGGCGATCACCTGCTCATCGTTATACGGCGAGATATAGGTTTTTCCCTGTTCGCGGGCGGCCTGTTCCCCGGCCAGTTCGGCGTTCAGCGCATCGCCCGGCACCCGTTCCACGGTGCCGCCCAGCGCGCGGATGGTGTCTAGCTTGATGCTCGCCGCCGTCTCTGGCGCATAAACCGTGACGCCAACGCCCATCAGCTGCCCCGCCAAAGCGACCGCCTGGCCGTGGTTGCCGGTAGAGGCGGCGATCACGCCGCGCCGGCGTTGCTCGCTATCCAGTAACCGCAACTTGTTGCTGGCGCCGCGAAATTTAAAGGAGCCGGTGTGCTGCAGATGGTCGCATTTCAGATACAGCTCGCAGCCCAGCTGCTGTGAAAGCAGCACGCTGCGCTCCAATGGCGTGACCCGTACCTGAGGGCGCAGCTGTTGATGGGCAGAAACAATGGCATCGAAGAGGGGGTTCATACCGGCTCCAGAGTTTTTGTACTTAAAAATCCAGTTTGTACTTTTTTGTATTGATTGTAAACCCCGTCGCCCGGCCGCCGGGCAAAAGCGGGCACGGCGTAATGTGATCGCACTGGCGGCGAAAAATAATCATTAACGTATAGTTTAGCGGCACGATTTTTTATTTATTTGCGTTAAGGAAGTCGCAACCGCTCATTATTTTAATAAGGGAACGACAATGAAAAAAATATTACTCGCCTCATTAACCTACGCCGCGCTGACACCGTTTGGTTTCGCCGCCAAAGATGTGACCACCCAACCGGAGGTTTATTTTCTGCAAGAGTCGCAATCGATAGACAGCCTGGCGTTATTGCCGCCGCCGCCCGCCGTTGACAGCATCGATTTTATGAATGACAAGGCGCAATATGATGCCGGGAAATTATTGCGTAATACCGAACGGGGCAAACAGGCTTATCACGACGCACACGTAACGGGGGATGGCGTCGCCGCCGCATTATCCGGCGCTTTCGGTACGGAAATCACCCAGGATAATACGCCGGAGCTGTTCAAGCTGGTGATGAAAATGCGTGAAGACGCCGGCGATCTGGCTACCCGCAGCGCCAAAAATCACTATATGCGCATTCGGCCGTTCGCTTTTTACCATGAGCCCACTTGCCGACCGGATGAAGAGAGCACGCTATCGACGAACGGCTCTTATCCTTCCGGGCACACCGCCATCGGTTGGGCGACCGCGCTGGTGCTGGCGGAGATTAACCCTCCCAGGCAGGGGACGATACTGCAGCGCGGCTATGAGATGGGCCAGAGCCGGGTGATTTGCGGTTATCACTGGCAAAGCGACGTGACCGCCGCGCGCTTGGTCGCCTCGGCCATCGTCGCCCGACTGCACGCGGAGCCCACCTTCGCCGCGCAGTTGCAAAGGGCCAAAACGGAATTCAACGCCCTGAAAAAATAACCTTGCTTCACGCGGCAGCGCGCCATATGAAACGCTGCCGCCGATCCGGTAAGATGGCGACTCAGTGCCGGCATGCGCAGGAGAACCGCCATGAGCCATCGGGAAAAACAGCTGACTTTCGACCCTCGCGGGCATCAGTTAACCAATATCAACGTCTGGACGCCGGACAGCCAATGGCTGGCTTATGACGTGCGCCCGCGCGGCGCCTCTTTCACCGGTCTGAGCATCGAGCGGGTCAACGTCGCCAGCGGCGCGGTGGAGGTGGTTTATCGCGCTCAGCACGGCGCCCACGTCGGCGTGGTCACGGTCAGCCCCGATGCGCCGGCGCGCTATGCCTTTATCCATGGGCCGGAGCACCCGGACAGCGCCTGGCAATATGATTTTCACCACCGCCGCGGGGTGATCGTCAGCGAACCGGATCGCGAGTTGGCCATCACCCTCGACGCGCTGGATATCACCGCCCCCTACACCCCCGGCGCGCTGCGCGGCGGCAGCCATGTGCACGTTTTCAGCCCGGACGGCAGCCGCCTCAGCTTTACCTATAACGATCACGTCATGCACGAGTGCGATCCGGCGCGCGATCTGCGCAACGTCGGGGTGGCCGTGCCGCTGCACGGGGTCAATCCGCCGAAACAGCATCCGCGCGAGTATGACGGCAGCCACTATTGCGTGCTGGTCAGCGAGACCGTGCCGCAGCCGCAGCCGGGCAGCGATCAGATCAATCGTGCTTACGAAGAAGGCTGGATTGGCCGCGAAGGTTACCGTAAGGCCGACGGCAGCCGGCAGCGCTGGGCGCTGGCGTTCATCGGCGATACGCTGTCCGCCGCTGGTGAAAAGCTGCCGGAGGTGTTTATCGTCGATCTGCCGGAGAACGATGCCGATTACGCCAGGGCGGGCGCTCTGCCGCTGCAGGGAACGGAAAGCGAGCTGCCGGCGCCGCCGCAGGGCGTCAGGCAGCGGCGGGTGACCTTTACCGGCGATCGTCGTTTTCCGGGCGTGGCCGGCGCACCGCGCCACTGGCTGCGCAGCTCGCCGGACGGCAGCCAGATCGCGTTTTTGATGAAGGACGACGGCGGCGTGGTGCAGCTGTGGACGGTGTCGCCGAACGGCGGGGAGCCGCGCCAGGTGAGCCACAGCGAGCATGATATCCAGTCTGCCTTCAGCTGGCACCCGCAGGGCGGGGCGATTGCCTTGGTGTGTGACAACAGCGTGATGCTGTGCGAGGTCGCCGGCGGCCGTCTGCAGCGTTTAACGCAGCGTAGCGTGCAGCCACCGTCGGGGGACGCCGTGGTGTTTTCACCGGATGGTAAGAAAGTGGCGTTTATGCGCGAGATAGCGGGGTTCAACCAGATCTTTGTGGTTGAGGTGTAAGGCGGGCCTGGCGGCCCGCTGCGTGTGTGATTAGTGTGTGGCGGCGCTGTCGTTGCCTTCGCCGGGATTGCCGGTTGCCGCCAGATTCTGCTGCTCGCTGCGCAGGATGCGCGCTTTTGGCGAGTCTGCGGTGGCGTCGTTGCCGGAACGCAGATAGTCGTAAGGCAGCAGTACGGTGTCCATCACCGCAGAGAACGGCAGATCCAGCGCCACCAGCGGCATCATCGCCCAGCTGGTGTTGTCGTCCTTCAGCATGTCCACGCTGGCGCGGGTGCCGGGATAGTAACCCTGATTCGGGCCGGTATGGCTCATCACGCTGGAGCAACCGCTGGTCGCCAACAACATGCAGCCCGTCGCTATCGCTTTCATCGTCGTCATTAATCCATCCTGCAGGGTTGCTGTGCCCCTAAAATTAAGCTGAGTTATAACATCCTGTCGCTGCTTTAAAAGAAGCAAAATCCCGCTCTGTGGCGGCTCTCTCACTTTAGTGTAAGTGGTAAAAAAACTTTCGCCTAATCGGTGCGAAGTTTTTTTGATCCTCGCCTGTTGAATTGATGAAATCAACCCCCATTTTATCATCAGAGCCGAATTGAGAATTCGCCGTAAGGGAATTCTGGCTTAATTAGCCTGTCCAGAGTGGAAGGCGTATTTATTTCAACCTCGCTGAAGTGCCTTAGGAGGCTGTTTTATGCGTAATTTTGATCTTTCCCCGCTATACCGTTCCGCCATTGGTTTCGATCGCCTGTTCAACGCGCTGGAAGCCGGCCAGAGTCAGGGCAACGGCGGTTATCCGCCTTATAATGTCGAGCTGGTGGACGAAAATCATTATCGCATCGCCATCGCGGTAGCCGGGTTTGCCGAGCAGGAGCTGGAGATCACCACGCAAGATAATCTGCTGATCGTGCGCGGGGCGCACAATAACGAACCGGCAGAAAAAACCTATTTATACCAGGGCATCGCCGAGCGTAATTTCGAGCGTAAATTCCAGCTGGCCGAACATATTCAAATTAAAGGCGCCAAACTGGAGAATGGCCTGTTGTATATCGACATGCAACGCATCGTGCCGGAAACATTAAAACCGCGCCGCATCGAAATTAAATAAATTTCCGTTTCGCCGGCAGGTACGCTGCCGGAAAATAATACCTAGCCTGCCGTCAGGGGGCTGAATAAACACATCTCGCTTAATGAAAGGAGTTGTTCCTATGCGTAATTACGATTTATCCCCGCTTCTGCGTCAGTGGATTGGTTTTGATAAATTGGCCAGCTCAATGGGCGGCCAGGAACCCCAGGGGTTCCCGCCGTATAACATCGAGAAAAGCGATGACAATCACTACCGCATTTCTCTGGCGCTGGCCGGTTTCCGGCAGAGCGAACTGAATATCGAAGTGGAAGGGCCGCGGCTGACCGTCAGCGGTAAACCCACGCCGCCGGAAAAACAGGTCGAATACCTGCATCAGGGCCTGGTGTGCAAAGAGTTCCAGTTGACCTTCACCCTGGCGGAGCATCTGCAGGTGTCGGAGGCCAAATTTGAAAACGGCCTGCTGCACATCGATCTGGTGCGTCAGGTGCCGGAAGCCTTGCAGCCGCAGCGCATCGCCATCGGGGCGACGCCGGAGCTGGAAGCCAAATAACCGACTGAAAAACGGTCATCATCATGCGGGGGAGATCCAGACGGGTCTCCCCCGCTGCGTTATGTGGCGCATGCCACAGTCCCCCCGTTTGTCCGATGTCATAATCCTTGTTAATTGTGTGTCTTTGGCCGCAAATTCCTTTTCAACTTTGGCAAGGATGTGACCTATGAGCGATATCGCCCTGACCGTCAGCATGTTGGCGCTGGCGGCCGTCATTGGGCTGTGGATGGGGAACTGGAAGCTGTACGGCGTTGGGCTGGGCATCGGCGGCGTGCTGTTCGGCGGCATCCTGGTCGGCCACTTCGCCCAGAGCGGGCAAATCAACCTGAACGGGGACATGCTGCACTTTATTCAGGAGTTTGGCCTGATCCTGTTCGTGTACACCATCGGCATTCAGGTCGGCCCCGGTTTCTTCTCTTCGCTGCGCGTCTCCGGGCTGCGCCTCAACGCCTTCGCGGTGCTGCTGGTGCTGACCGGCGGCGTCGTGGCGGCGGCGGTACACAAGCTGTTCGACGTGCCGCTGCCGATCATCCTCGGCGTGTTCTCCGGCGCGGTCACCAACACCCCGGCGCTGGGCGCCGGTCAGCAAATCCTGACCGATCTCGGTTCCGATCCGGCGTTGGTGGACGGCATGGGGATGGGTTACGCCATGGCCTATCCGTTCGGCATATGCGGCATCCTGCTGGTGATGTGGCTGATTCGGCTGTTTTTCCGCATCAACATCGAGCGCGAGGCGCAGGCGTTTGAAAGCAGCCTGGGCAATCAGCGTGAGCTGCTGCACGCCATCAACGTGGCGGTGCGCAACCCCAATCTGCAGGGCATGGCGATCAAGCAGGTGCCGCTGCTCAACGGTGAAGCGATCGTCTGTTCGCGCCTCAAACGCGGGGAGCTGCTGATGGTGCCGGCGCCGCACGAGCGGCTGGAGCTGGGCGACTACCTGCATCTGGTGGGCAAACGCGAAGATCTGGAGAACGCCCGGCTGGTGATCGGCGAAGAGGTGGACGCCTCGCTGTCCACGCGCGGCACCGCGCTGCAGGTGGTGAGGGCGGTGGTGACCAACGAGCAGGTGCTGGGCAAGAAAATCCGCGATCTGAACCTGAAGCAGAAGTATGACGTGGTGATTTCACGCCTCAACCGCGCCGGCGTGGAGCTGGTGGCCGGCAGCAACGTGACGCTGCAGTTCGGCGACATTCTGAACCTGGTCGGCCGGCCGGAGGCCATCGACGCGGTGACGGCAATCGTCGGCAACGCCCAACAAAAACTGCAGCAGGTGCAGATGCTGCCGGTGTTTATCGGCATCGGCCTTGGGGTGCTGCTCGGCTCCATTCCGCTGTTCGTGCCCGGCTTCCCGGCGGCATTGCGGCTGGGGCTGGCCGGCGGGCCGCTGGTGGCGGCGCTGATCCTGGGGCGCATCGGCAGCATCGGCAAGCTGTACTGGTTTATGCCGCCGAGCGCCAACCTGGCGCTGCGCGAACTGGGTATCGTGCTGTTTCTGGCGGTGGTCGGATTGAAGTCGGGTGGCAACTTCATCGATACCTTGCTGCACGGCGAGGGGCTGACGTGGGTCGGGTACGGCGCGTTGATCACCGCCATTCCGCTGCTGAGCGTCGGTATTCTGGCGCGCACGGTGGGCAAGATGAACTACCTGACGCTGTCCGGCATGCTGGCGGGATCGATGACCGATCCGCCGGCGCTGGCCTTCGCCAACGGTCTGCATCCTACCAGCGGCGCCGCCGCGCTGTCTTACGCCACCGTGTATCCGCTGGCGATGTTCCTGCGCATCATGTCGCCGCAGCTGCTGGCGGTGCTGTTCTGGACGCTGTAACGCTGCCCGACTACAGCCGGTAAGGCATTAACACGCCGTTGTCAGTGCCAAAATCTTTGGGGTTGCGGGAGATGAGCGTTCGGAACCCCACCTGCGCGGTGGCCCAGACAATGGCGTCCGGCAGCTTCACATGCTGTGAGTGGCGCAGTTCTACGGCGCGTTCGGCAACTTCATCGGTAATAGGCAGCAGCAGGAATTGCCCTAAAAACTGGCGCGTTTTCAGCTCCAGCGCCGGCCCCTGTTTTTTGGCACCCACCATCACTTCCATCCAGGTGATGGCGCTAATAGCCGGGTTGATGTGGTATTCGGTCAGAACGTCTTTGGCTTGAGGAATGCCGTTGAGATAATCGATCAGGATATTGGTGTCGAATAACGCCCGTTGAGCCACCATTATTCCCACTCCTCGCGCTGACGATTTTCGTAGTCTACGCCATCGCCCATCGCCCCGGACCAGAGCCCGAAAGCATTGCTGGGATCTTCAACGTGGTTCTCCGTCAGATAACGGGAGACGGCCTGACGGATGATTTCGGCCCGGGGAACGTGGCGGATATTTTTCAGATTGTCGAGCTGCCGCAGGTCTTCTTCAGGTAAATCGATCACGATGCGAGTCATCGCTAGCCCTCCAAAAAAAAGATATACGATATATGCATCGTATATCTTTATCGGTCGATTTTCAATCAGCTGGCGTTATCCTTCCTGATGCGCGCGTTCGATCTCTTCCGCCAGGATCGCCACGCCGCGCTCGATTTTCTCCGGGTCGGGCACGTAGTTCATGCGCATGCACTGGTGGGTGTGCGGCCATTCGTGCTCCAGCCCCGGGAAGAAGTAGTGGCCCGGTACCATCAGCACGCCGCGCTTTTTCAGGCGCTGATACAGCACTTCGGTGGTGATCGGCAGATCCTTGAACCACAGCCAGAGGAAGATAGCCCCTTCCGGTTTGTGGATCAGGCAGCGCTCCGGCGACAGGTAACGGCGGATAATCTCGATGGTGTGCTCGACGCGCTGTTTGTAGAACGGGCGAATCACCTCGTTCGACAGGCGTAGCAGATCGCCGCGCGCAATCATTTCCGTCGCCATCGCCGGCCCCATGCTGCCCGGCGACAGGCTGATGATGCCGTTCATGTTGGTCAGCGCGGTGATCACCTTCTCGTCGGCGATCACGATGCCGCAGCGCGAGCCCGGCAGGCCGAGCTTGGACAGGCTCATGCACAGGATGGTGTTCGGGTTCCACAGCGGCGTGGCGTCGCTGAAGATGATGCCGGGGAACGGCACGCCGTAGGCGTTGTCGATCACCAGCGGAATGTCGCGCTGCTGCGCCAGCAGGTCGAGCTTCATCAGCTCTTCGTCGGTGATCACGTTGCCGGTCGGGTTGGTTGGCCGTGAAACGCAGATCATGCCGATGTCGTCGCCGATGGTGAGGTGTTCGAAATCAACGTGATACTTGAACTGGCCGTCCGGCAGCAGCTCGATGTTCGGTTTGGCGGAGACGAACAGCCCTTCGTCCAGCCCGGCGTCGGCATAGCCGATGTATTCCGGCGCCAGCGGGAACAGCACGCGGCGGCGCGAACCGTCGGCGTAGCGGCCGGCGAACAGGTTGAACAAGTAGAAAAACGCGCTTTGGCTGCCGTTCGTCAGTGCAATATTCTGTGGCGAAATCTCCCAGCCGAGCTCGTCGCGCAGCAGATTGGCCAGCGCTTTCAGCAGCGCGTCCTTGCCTTGCGGGCCGTCGTAGTTGCACAGCGCTTCGGTCAGTTTGCCCTGGTCGAGCATCTCCTGGCACAGCTGTTTGAAGTAGGCTTCCATCTCTGGGATCTGCGCCGGGTTGCCGCCGCCGAGCATGATGGCACCGGGGGTGCGCAGGCCTTCGTTCAGGTCGTCCATCAAACGGGTAATGCCCGCATAACGGGTAAATTTTTCGCCGAAAAGTGAGAAAGTCATAGGTGCAGCAGTACTGTTTCTTAGCAGGTAATCCCCCACCATACCGCCAGACAAACCCCGCTGCAATGCGGCCGACAAATCGGCCAATGGGCACAAACTTCGCTCATTGGCCGATTGGTAGCATATTACGCTGGATTATTGTGACCGTTCGCCGGCCCACACCACCATCACCTTATCGTCGCCGAGCCGGCGGCTGAAGGCATAATAGGCGGCGTGCGGTTGCGGGGTTTGCACGCCGGCGCCGATCGCCGGATGGCGAGCGCGGAACTGCCCCAACCGTTGCCAGTGGGCCAGCAGCGGGGCTTTTTCCCCCGGCAGCTCACGCCAGTTCATGTCGGAGCGGGTGCCCTGCAGCGGATCGGAACCGGTGGGGCCGAGCGGGCGGCCGCTTTCATCGCCGTAGTAAATCTGCACCGCGCCCGGCGCCAGCAACAGCAGGTTCGCCGCCCGCTGTTGCAGCGGCAGCGAGCCTTTGGCGTCGCTGGCGAAGAACAGCCGGGTGTCGTGTGAAGAGAGGTAGCTCAGCACGTTGAAATCCTGCAGCCGCTCGGCCATCTGCCGGTAGGTGGCGTCGATGTCGGCAAAGCAGCCCAATGCCTGCGCCGCCTGGTCCTGGAAGTCGAAGTTGATCATCGCGTCGAAGCCGTTTTGGTAATAGTCGCTTTTCATCACCCCGTGGCCCCAGGCCTCGCCGGTCATCCAAAACGGCGCGTCATCCAGCGCCTGCTGCGGATGATCCGCTTTCCACGCCGCCAATGCCGCCGTGGCGCGCTGCTTCAACAGCGCCAGCGTCGGTTTTTCCACGTGCTTGGCGGTATCGACGCGAAAACCGTCGATGCCGTAATCGCGCACCCACTGGCTGAGCCAGACGGTCAGGTAATCGCGGGTGGTGGCGCCGGGAATGTCGCGCGCGGCGGTGTCGGGTTTGTGGCGATAGAACAGCGGCAGGCCGCTGGCGCCGGGCGCTTCGGTTTTGATGTCCGGCAGGAAGGCCAGCGACATCGTCAGATCGTCATAGCCCGGTGAGTCATAGTCGCCGATGTCGGTGCGGATCCAGTTTTTCCCCCACCATTGGCGCCAGCCCGCCTTGTCGCTGAAGTTGATGTAGTCGTTGAAACTGTGCCAGTTTTGCCCTGGCCCGGGGCGCCAGTCGCCCCAGTTTTTCCCCAGGGTTTTCTCCACCTCCGCGCCTTGCAGATACAGCGAGCCGAAGTGAAACGTCTGCATATCTGCCAGCGTGGCGTAACCGACATGGTTCACCACCACGTCGAACAGAATGCGAATGCCGCGCCGATGCGCTTGCTCGACCAGCGTGCGCAGCTCCTGTTCGGTGCCCATGTTGGCGTCGAGGCGAGTCCAGTCGAGCGCGTAATAGCCGTGATAGGCGTAATGCGGGAAATCGCCTTTGGTGCCGCCGCCGACCCAGCCGTGGATCTGCTCCAGCGGCGAGCTGATCCACAAGGCGTTGACGCCGAGCTGCTGCAGATAATCCAGTTTTTGCGTCAGGCCGGCCAGATCGCCGCCGTGAAAGGTGCCTATTTCCTGCAGGCCGTCGCTGCGGCGCCCGTAGCTGTGGTCATTGGCCGGATTGCCGTTCTCAAAGCGATCGGTCAGCACGAAGTAGACCGTGGCGTTATGCCAGCTGAACGCCGCCGGTTTCGCCGTGGTGGCGGACTCCAGCAGCAACAGGCCGCCGCTGGCGGCGGCGGGCTGCAGCGTGATTTTTCCCTGGTTCACCTGCGCCGTTTGGCCGGAATAGAAATCGCGCAGCGTTTCGCCTTCGGCGAAGGTGGAGGCGACGTCGACCGTGACCGGTTTGCCGTCCCAGCGCGGGCAGCTGCGGGCAACAACGGCGGCGCTTTCCGGCGCACTGCGCAGGCTGAGCTGCAGCGTCGGCGTGCCGCTGCGGGTGTCGATGCGCACCTGATAGTCGCCGGCGCGGAACTGTCGCCAGCTGGCCGGCGGATGGGCGCCGCAGGGCTGCAGCGACAGCGTCTGGTTAAGCTTCACCGCCTCGGCCGGCTGCCAACAGTGGTTATCCTGATACAGGCGCAGCGGCAGCTGGCCTTTGGGCAGCGCGGCCTGGCTGGTAAACAGCCCGGCGGCAGTTTCGTCGAAGGCCGGGAAACCCGGCAGCGTCCAGCCGGCCAGCGCCGAAGGCGACAGCAGCATCAACAAGGGCAGGGGTAACAGTTTCATGGCTCTCCTTACGCGCGGCAGGAAGCGTTTTTCTCGCAGGGTAGCGCCCAGTGTGGCAAACGGCGGAAAAATAGCCTCCTCCCTGCGAGGGTTTTTTGGGGAGGAGAGAAAGGGCGGAGCGTTTTCGGATTGATTCGGCTTGGCTTTGCGCGCGCGCTGCGGCAGATTAAACGATGAACATCAAAGGAGGTTAGCAATGACGGACAAAAACTGGCGAGAAGAGATCGTTCAGGCAATTCAGGATGCCGAATTGCAGCACTTCGCCGAAGAACATCAGCTGCAGGCGCTGTTCGCGCCGCAGCAGGAAGAGCAACACGGCCGGTTATCCGCAGACCACCGGCCGCGCTGAGTTATTTCCGCAACAGCTGCGGGTTGACGCAGTTTTCTTTCACCGTGCCGGTCAACGCGGCGATCAAATTATCCACCGCGCAGGCGGCCATGCCGTAGCGCGTTTCATGGGTGGCGGAGCCGATGTGCGGCAACGCCACCACGTTCGGCATGCTGAGCAGCGGTGAGTTGGCCGGCAGCGGCTCTTTCTCGAACACGTCCAACCCGGCGGCGTGGATCACGCCGTTTTGCAGCGCTTCGATCAGCGCCTGCTCATCCACCACCGGCCCGCGGCCGGCGTTGATCAGAATGCCGCTTTTCTTCATCTTCGCCAGCTGATCGCGGCCGATCATGTGGAAGGTTTGTTCGGTCAGCGGCAGCGTGATGCACACGAAATCCGACTCGGCCAGCAGGGTATCCAGATCGCAGCGGCGTGCGTTAAAGCGCTGCTCCGCCTCTTCGTGCGTGCGGCGGGCATTGTACAGCACCGGCATGCCGAAGCCGAAGTGCGCGCGCTGCGCCAGCGCCAGGCCGATGCGCCCCATGCCGAGGATGCCGATGGTTTTATGGTGCACGTCGACGCCGAACCAGTCCGGCCCGATGCTGCCGCGCCATTCGCCGGCCTTCACCCGCTCCGCCACTTCCACCACCCGGCGCGCGGTCGCCAGCACCAGGCTCATGATGGTGTCGGCGACGGTTTCGGTCAGCACCGTCGGGGTGTGCATCAGCAGCACGTTATGGGCGTTGAGCGCCTCGACGTCGAAGTTGTCGTAGCCGACGGAAACGGTCGAGGCCGCGCGCAGTTTGGGCGCCTGCTTCAGGAAGGCTTCGTCAATTTTACCGCCGGAACCGATGATCCCTTCGGCCTGCTGCAGCGCCTGGCGCAGTTCGTCGCGGTTCTCCGGCTGCAGGCCGTTGAAGGCGTGCACGGTGAAGTGCTGTTCCAGACGTTCACGCAGATCGGCGGGCAGGCTTTTGTACAATACGATAGAAGGCTTCATCACGAACTCCAGCTGGGCCAAAGGGGGCATGGCGCCCCCCGGTTGGGTTAACAGATAAAAAGTATAACCGGATCAAGCCAATTGCGGCTGGATCTCGTTGCGGGCGGGTTTGACGATCAGCGTCAACACCACCGCCACCACCAGTGCGATGGCCATAAACATGTAAGAGGCCGCCGGGCTGCCGGTGGCGCCATTCAGATAGCCGACGAACCACGAACCGAAGAACGACCCCAGCGCGCCCATGCTGTTGATCAGCGCCATGGCGCCCCCGGCGACGTTTTTCGGCAGCATTTCCGGAATGATGGCGAAGAACGGCCCGTAGGGGGCGTACATCGCGGCGCCGGCGACCACCAGCAGGCCGTAGGAGATCCAGAAGTGGTTGGCGCCGACGGCGTAAGAGCCGAAGAACGCCAGCGCGCCGATCAGCAGCAACGGCCAGACGAACAGCTTGCGGTTTTGCATTTTGTCCGACGCCCAGGAGACCACGATCATGGCGATGGTGGCCGCCAGGTAAGGCACCGCCGACAGCCAGCCGGCTTCCACCATGCCCATCTGCATGCCGCTGCGCAGGATGGAAGGCAGCCACAGCACGAAGCCGTACACGCCGATGCTCCAGGCGAAGTACTGCACGCACAGCAGGATCACGTTGCGCGAACGGAAGGCTTCGCCGTAGTTGCGCACGGCCTTGATGCCTTTCTGCTCTTCGTCCAGCTGCTGTTGCAGCGCCTGTTTCTCATCGGCGCTCAGCCAGCCGGCCTGCGCCGGTTTGTCTTTCGCCAGCACCCACCAGCAGAACGCCCAGATAACCGCCGGAATGCCCTCGATGATGAACATTTCACGCCAGCCGAAGGCGTGGATCAGGTAGCCGGACACCACCGACATCCACAGCACCGTCACCGGGTTGCCGAGGATCAGGAAGGTATTGGCGCGTGAGCGCTCCGATTTGGTGAACCAGTTGCTGATGTAGATCAGCATCGCCGGCATTACCGCCGCTTCCACCACGCCGAGGATAAAGCGGATGGCGGCCAGCATCGGAATATTGCTCACCACGCCGGTCAGCGAGGCGCAGCCGCCCCACAGGATCAGGCACCAGAAGATCAGTTTTTTGACGCTGCGACGTTCGGCGTAGATGGCGCCGGGAATTTGGAAGAAGAAATAACCGAGGAAAAACAGCGCGCCCAGCAGCGAGGACATGCCTTTGGTGATGCCGAGATCTTCATTAATGCCGGCGGCAGAGGCGAAGCTGAAGTTGGCGCGATCGAGATAGGCCAGGCTGTAGGTGATAAACACGATGGGCATGATGTACCACCAGCGTTTGGCCGCGACAGTCGCTTTGTTCATGTTCAGTATCCTTCAGTGGTGTTGCGTCCCCTTCGCCCGGCACGCTGGGCATGCAAGAGGAAGGGGCAGATGCTCTCCCGACGCGTCCCGGTTGTAGGGCCAGAGGCTGACGTCATGCGGAGAAGTCGTTTTTTTATTGTTATTCGGCCAGCGCCGCGCGGGTCGGCAGGCCCTCGCTGTCGCCGATGGCCTGGATCGCCAGCGAACCGATTTTGTTGCCGCGCTGCACCGCCTGTATCAGCGTTTTGCCTTCCAGCAGGGCGCTGAGGGTGCCGACGGCAAAGCCGTCACCGGCGCCGACGGTATCCACCACGTTGTCGACCTTGACCGCGGCCACCGCCGCCTTGTCGCCGGCGGCGGTTTTAAACCAGGCGCCGTCCGGGCCGGTTTTGATGATCACCGCCTGCACGCCGCGTTCCAGATAGAAATCGGCGATGCCTTCCGGCGTCGATTGGCCGGTGAGGATCTGCCCCTCTTTCAGCCCCGGCAGCACCCAGTCGGCGGCGAACGCCAGCTGGTTCAGCTGCTCGATCATCACCTCGCGGCTGGGCCACAGCACCGGGCGCAGATTGGGATCGAATGAAATGGTTTTGCCCATGGCGCGCATCTCGCGCGCCGCATGGTGGCACAGCGCCAGCGATTCGCTGGACAGCGCCGCCGCCACGCCGCTCAGGTGCAGGTGGCGCGCGGAACCGAAATACTCAGGGTTGAAATCGGCGACCGACAGGTGGCTGGCCGCCGAGCCTTTGCGGAAGTATTCCACGCTGGGATCGGTACCATCGGCGGTTTTGGATTTCACCTGAAAGCCGGTGGGATAGTGGCCGTCGACCGTCACCTGCCGGTAGTTGATGCCTTCTTTTTTCAGCTGCTGCAGGGTGAAGCGGCCGAACGAATCGTTGCCGACGCGGCTGACCCAGCCGACATTCATGCCCAGGCGCGCCAGGCCGATCGCCACGTTCAGCTCGGCGCCGGCGATGCGTTTGGTGAAGGTTTCCACCTCCGCCAAATCGCCGGTTTGCGCCGCCACGAACATCGCCATGGCTTCGCCCAGCGTGACCACATCCAGGGGCGCCTGCTGCGCCGTGGTTGCCGTTAACGTTGTCATCATGGGGTTACTCCGCACGCAAAATATTGACGTAATGGCGGGTGACGGCTTCCAGATCATCGCCCTGCAACGGGAATTCGATGCCGCGCGGTGCATCGTGCGGCAGGCGGGCCAGCAGATCGCGCCAGCTGCCGTCGGTATCGTCCAGCGCGACGGCGCGCCAGCCGCGCGGGCCTTGGGTGGCGGCTTTGACGTGCACGTAACCGACGTGGCGGGCCAGGCGTTCGGCGGCGGCGAAAGCGTCTTGCCCCACCCATAGCCAGTTGGCCATATCGAAGGTCATGCTGACCGGCAGGTGGCTATCTTCCGCGGCGTGGAAAAAGGCGTTCAGCATCGACAAAATGCCGCAGTCCGGCGTCTGATCGTTTTCGACCACCAGTTTGACCGGCTGCTGCTCCAGCGCCACTTTCAGCTCGGTAAAATCAAAACCGGGGCGGAAATGGCCGAGGGACAACTTCAGATGGCGCGCGTTCAGCGCCTGCGCTTCCGCCAGCAGCGCCGCCAGGTTGGGGTTCAGCGTATGTTGCGGGGTGAACAGCGCCTCAGGGGCGGAGTAGACGGCGAACAGCTGTTGGCGTTCGATTTCTTGCGCCAGGGCCGGCAGGCTGTCCAATTCGCCGGCGGCGAACAGTTCGCGGCGGATCTCCACCCCGTCGGCGCCCGCGCCGGCGATGATGGGCAACAGCGCGCGCTGGCCGCCGTATTGTTTGACGGTATCGGTGCCGTAGGCGCCGGTGACCACGATGATTTCTGTTTTCATTTTGACTCCTGAGGCGGCATTGTCGCCGCCGCTGCTGTTACCGTTACGTTAAATGGAACCGGTTCCAGCGAAAAGCGACAGAGTGTAAAAATATGATCGCAATCACGAAGCTGAGCAAAAAACAGCCGATGAGGGCGGGGCGGGCAACGGCCCCGAAGAAGGCGGGTTAGCGGGTGGTGGAGCCGCGGACGATCAGCTCGCCGGAGAACATCTGCTCGCCGCTGGGGGCGGCCAGGCCCTGAATGCGCTGCACCAGCCGCTCCAGTGCCGCGTGCCCCATTTGGTAGGTGGGCTGTTTCAGCGTGGTGATGCCGACGCCCGCCAGCTCCGCCCACTCCAGCTCGTCGAAGCCCAGCAGGCCGATGTCGTTGCCCCACTGAATGCCGAGCCGGCGCATGGCGCGCGCCACCTGCAGCGTCAGGGCGCCGTTGGCGGAGATCACCGCCTTGCGCATGCCGCGATGGCGGCCGCTGAAATCGCTCAGCACCTGCTCCAGCTTCTGCCGATCGTTGAGCGGCGTTTCGGCCTGCTCCGCCGACAGCGTGGGGTGCTGCGCCATGGTATGTCTGAAAGCGTGCAGGCGCTCGAGACGGGTATTGACCGTACCGAGCGGCTCGCTGAGGAACAAAATCGCTTCGAAACCTTGTTGCAGCAGGTGTTCGGTGGCGACGGTGGCGGCTTCGCGGTTGTTCAGGCCCACCACGTCGCAGGCGAAATCGGGGATTTTGCGGTCGATCAGTACCATCGGCAGCATCGACTGCTGCAGCGTGGATAACGCTTCCTCGCGCATGCCGACCGCGTTGACCACGATGCCCTCCACCCGGTAACTGCTGAGCAGCTGCAGGTAGTGCTGTTCCTGATTGACTTCGTTGTTGGTGTTACACACCAGCAGGGTAAAGCCGTGCTGGCGGCAGGCGGCCTCGATGCCGCGCATCACGTCCACCGAATAGGGGTTGGTGATATCGGCGAGGATCAGGCCGATCAGGCGGGTCTGGCCGCCCTTCAGGCTGCGCGCCATTTGGCTTGGCCGGTAGTCGAGCTGCTGGATCGCCTGTTCGATGCGCTGTTTGAGATCGTCGGAAAGCAGGTGTTGTTCACCATTCAGATAGCGCGACACGCTGGTCTTGCCGGTTTTGGCGATGCTGGCCACATCGCTGATGGTGGCGCGCCCTGAGGCGCGCGTTGCCTTGCCTGTGCTCACAGCCGATCCCTCCTGCGGTTAATTGTCAAGGAGACTACCATACCCGATGTGCGTGCGGGAATGTTGAAGGGTAAGGAGAAAATCGCAGGGAGGCGGCGGGGCGCCGGTGGCGCCCCGCACGAGATTACTGCAGCGGGCTGAGGGTGATCTCGACGCGGCGGTTTTGCGCCTTGCCTTCCGCGGTGCTGTTGGAGGCGATCGGGTTGTCCGGGCCGGCACCGGTGGTGCGGATACGGTTCGCCGCCACGCCTTGGGTGATCAGCGCGCTGGCTACGCCGTCGGCGCGCTGCTGCGACAGGTTCATGTTGAGCGAGCGGGAGCCGGTGCTGTCGGTGTAGCCGACAACGTTGACTGCGGTTTTCGGATACTCTTTCAGCACCATGGCGACGCCGGTCAGGGTGTTGGCGCCCGCCGGTTTCAGCGTGGCGCTGCTGCTGTCGAAGGTCACGTTGTTCGGCATGTTCAGCACGATGTTGTCGCCCTGACGGGTGACGCTGACGCCGGTGCCCTTCATCTTGTCGCGCAGTTTGGCTTCCTGCACGTCCATGTAATAGCCTGCGCCGCCGCCGAGGGCTGCACCGGCCGCTGCGCCGATCAGCGCGCCTTTGCCGCGATCTTTCTTGGAAGAGGACAGCACGCCGACGCCGGCGCCCAGTGCGGCGCCGAGGCCCGCGCCGATGCCGGATTTACCGGCTTCGGATTCGCCGGTGTAAGGGTTGGTGGTACAGGCCGACAGCGCGAGCGTGAGGCTCACGGCGCCGGCAATAATTGCAATGCGTTTTTTCATGTTCTTGTCCTTAATGGCATCAGAATCTGTACGCGCCGGCCCAAAGCGGGGACGCAAAAAAAAAGTGGGTGACGCAGGGAGCCCGCGTCGCCGCGCTACCTATGACGCGCGGTTTCGCCGGCAGTTCCGGAGAAAAACGTGACAAATGATGAGCGCGGGTAAGTGCTGGGGGAGTTATGCGGTAAAACGCCGGGCGGCGCTATGCAGCGGATTCTTAATTGTGCGCATCCGGAGTGCGGATGCGCCTTTTTTAAGCATAACAGGTTGAATTTTCGACTGCCGGCCAGTTCATGATCAGCGTATAGGCCTGGGTTTCATCATTGAACAGGCGCTGCGTCACCTGAAAACCGTGCCTGTGGTAGAACGCGCAGGCGCGCAGGTTCTGCTGGTACACCTCCAGGCTGAGCCGGCGGTAGCGCTGCTGCACGTGCGTCATCAGCGCCTGGGCGACGCCGCGGCCGTGAAACGCCCGCTCGACAAACAGCGCGCCGATGAACTGCTCGTCCAGCACGCTGATAAAGCCGACGATCTCGTCGTCATGCCAGCAGGCCCAGCTTTGCGCGCGCGGCAGGTAGTTTTCACGCACCAGCGCGGCGCTCTCACGCCAGTATTTTTCCGCCACGAACGGATGAGCGGCGATGGTGCTGGGCAGCCACAGCGCCATCAGCCGGTCGATATCCTCCGGGCCACAGGGGCGGATCACCGTGGCTTTGGGTAGCACATGCATCCCGTGAGATGATCGTTCACCAGCCCGCTGGCCTGCATGAAGGCGTAACAAACGGTGGAGCCGATAAACTTGAAGCCGCGTTTTTTTAGCGCCTTGGACATGGCGTCGGACTGCTCGGTTTTGGCCGGCACCTGGTTCAGCGCCTGCCAGCGGTTGAGCTGCGGCCTGCCGCCGACGAAGTCCCAAATGAAGGTAACGAAATTCTCGCCGGCCGCCTCCATCGCCAGATAGGCTTTGGCGTTGGTGATGATGGCTTCTATCTTGCCGCGGTGGCGGATGATGCCGCTGTCCTGCAGCAGGTTTTCCACGTCTTGTTCGGTCATGGCGGCGACCCGCTGCGGATCGAAACCGTGGAAAGCGCGGCGGTAGTTCTCGCGCTTTTTCAGCACGGTGATCCAGGAAAGGCCGGCCTGCTGCCCCTCGAGGCACAGCATTTCAAACAGCTCGCGCGCGTCGGTGGTGGGCGCACCCCATTCCTGGTCGTGATACTCGAGATACAACGGATCGGCCGTCACCCAACCGCAACGTTCGTCTGCCATCCTGACTGTCCTTATGCTGTATTTATGAACAGTAATCATCGCTCGAAGCGCCGAACTTGGCAAGCCTCTGATTGTTTTGTCATCAGCCCGCTTGACGTGACGAAAAAGCCGACAATAGTTACTACATGGCCGGTGGGAAACCGGCCAACGATAAAAACGACATTGCCTTCATTTGCAGGCTCTCAGGAGTCGATTCATGCCTCTAAAAATAACGTGCATGCCCCGCCCGGCGGCGCTTGCAGTGGCGTTGCTTTGCAGTGTGACCCTTCCGGCTCAGGCGTACGATCAACTCTACGTCTTTGGCGATAGCCTGAGCGATACCGGCAACAACGGCCGGTTCACCTATGACGGTAACCAGCACCTGCTGTACGACGAAGCGTTGGCGCAACGCATCGGGGCGGCGCTGGTGGCTTCGGACAACGGCGGTGAGAACTACGCCGCCGGCGGCGCCGTGGCGATGCCGGGCCTGAACCCGGCCGATAACACCCAGGATCAGGTGCAGCGCTATCTGAACCGGGTCAACGGCCAGGCCGACGGCGACGGTTTGTACGTTCATTGGATCGGCGGCAATGATCTGGCGGCGGCGGCATTAAATGCCGCTACCGCGCCCGGCGTGGCCTATAACAGCGCCGCCGCGGCAGCCGCGCAGGTGCATTCGCTGCTGAACGCCGGTGCCGGCACGGTGATCGTGCCGACGGTGCCGAACATCGGCTCCACGCCGCAGCTGATGGAATTGATCATTCAACAGGCGCTGTCGCCGGTGCAGGGAGCGGCGATCCAGGCGGCCTATGCCACGCTTAATTCGGTGGCGACGCCGGACAACGCTTCACGCACGCAGGCGATTCATGCGGCGTTGGCCGCCGCGGCGAAGCAGGGCAGCGCCATTCCTCAGGTGCAGCAGGCGATCGCCACGCAGCTTATTGCGGCGTATGACAGCCTGAGCGAGCAGGCCGCCCAGCTGACCGATTTCTATAATCAAAGTGAAGACCTTTTGCTGGCGCAGGGCGGCGGCAATATCGTGCGGGTGGACGTCAACAAGCTGTTCGCCGAAGCGATCGCCAATCCGGCGCAGTTCGGCTTCGCCAACACCGCCGGCATGGCTTGCCCGCCGGGCGTTTCCTCGGCGGTCTGCAGCTCCGATATGCCCGGCTTCGACGCCGGCCAGTCCTATCTGTTCTCCGACCATTTCCACCCGAGCCCGCAGGCGCACCTGCTGATTGCGGATTATATCCAGGCGGTGTTGGATGGCCCGGCGCAGGTGGTGGCGCTGAATCAGGCGACGGCGGCGATGGCGCGCGACAGCCGCGCCACGCTCGACAGCCGCTTCCAGCAGCTGCGCCACGGCGAAAACCCGCAGGGTTCGCTGGGCGTGTTCGGCGGTTACGCCGGCCAGCACTATGACTATGCCGATAACCGGGCGGCGGGGGACGGCAACGCCACCACCCACAACCTGACCGTCGGGGTGGACTATCAGCTGACCGACGGCTGGCTGATCGGCGCGTTGATCGCCGGTTCCAACGACGATCAACATCCTTCCAGCCGCTTTGATTACAAGGCGCGCGGACTGCTGCTGTCGGCTTTCAGTTCACTGGCGATATTCGAGCAGGGCTGGGTCAACGCCGATTTGCACTATGCGACGATGGATTATGACGACATCCGCCGCAGCCTGCGGCTGGGGCCGCTGACGCGCACCGAAACCGGTTCGACCACCGGCAGGCAGTGGGGCGCGCGCGTGACCGCCGGCTATGACTTCCCGATCGCTTCTTACCTGACCACCGGGCCGGTGGCGCAGTTCGCCTGGGATTACAGCCACGTTTCCGGCTACAGCGAAGATGGCGATGACAGCACCGCCATGCGCTTCAACGATCAAACCTACCACTCGCAGATCGGCGCGTTGGGCTGGCGGCTGGATACGCAATTCGGCGTGTTTAACCCTTATGCGGAAGTGAGTTATCAGCACCAGTTCGGCGACGACGTCTACCGCGCCGGCGGCGGCCTGAAATCGACGCAAACCTCGTTCACCCGCGACAGTGCGGGCCAGGACAAAAACTGGGTGGATGTCACGTTGGGGGCCAACATGCCGTTGACGGACAGGGTATCGGCCTTCGCCACCGTCTCGCAAACCGGCGGGCTAAGCAGCGGCGAGCAGTTTATGTATAACGTAGGCGTCAGCGCGCGCTTTTGAACGAATCGGACAGAGAATGAGGCTAATGGAAGGCGGGGTGGCAAGGCGGTGCATGTGAGTGAGACTGTACTTTAGTACAACTATCATTTGTCGCTAAAAGCTCTTATCGTTGTTGCATAACGATAAAATACAGCACTACAAAAAAAAACTGATCCTATAAAGGATCAGGTAGCCACTTGGCCAACACCAGGGAAAATTTTGGTTATTATTGTATATCCAAATCTTCACTGTCAATGGCTTTCTCCCTTCATCATTGGATGTGGGGCGTTTTTGCCTGCCTGCCTCATACCTCCCATCTTCAGCTCGACAGAACAATTTTTGTCAGATTCACGTCATGATGCTGAGTTGTTATGGTTTTGTTTTATTTGTGTTTATCCGCCGTGCCATGCCTTCTATCGGCCCTTCTTCAGTGAAGCGCTTATTTCACGATTAAATTAATTTCCCCTCCGAAATTATTTAAATTTACGCTTTAAAGCGCATGGCCATTATTAACGCATCCTCTATGTCTGCCAGATTAATTTACTTGGCAGCGCAACCGGGTTATACTCTTCTGCGTTTTATAGTATTGTTATTTCTTGAAGAGGATGGGTGAGTGTCTAACTTTTTTTTCAATAATGAAACCATTAATGCCTCTATCAAAGAAGAGTTGGAACGTGGTCTGAGTAAATACAATAATATAAAATATGCCTATGCTATAATGAATAAAAGAAATCCGGCTAATTTCTCAATCGTTTCCAATAGAACGGAGTGGTTTGAGTTTTATATCAAGAATAACTATCAGTTTATTGATCCCGTTTTGATTACCGCATCGCATAGAATTACCCCGTTTACCTGGGATAAAGATTTGGAAATTGGCTCAGGGTTAAAGTTGCCAAAGATTTTCGATATGGCTAAGAACTACAATATTATTAATGGATATACTTTTGTGTTGCACGATCATCATCATAATCTGGTGGTGTTATCCATTATGCTGGATAAGCATTGTGATACAGATGTTGAACAGCAGATTGACAATAATAAGGCCGAAATTCAAATGCTGCTGATTACCATGCACGGAAAAATGACGGCGCTCTACCAGGAAATGAGCACGCCTGCTGACTTTGAAAAGATGAATCAGCGGGAGTTTTTCTCCAAGCGTGAAAATGAGATTATTTACTGGGCGAGCTTAGGTAAGTCCTACCAAGAAATTGCACTTATCTTGGGAATAAAACTCACTACGGTAAAATATCACATTGGCAACGCTGTCAAAAAGCTTGGCGTCACCAATGCCAAACATGCCATCAGGTTAGGTGTGGAGCTGCAACTCATCCGGCCGCTTCTCGCAGATGCGGAAGGATAATGGCCATGCATCCAACGGGTTATCCCATTTTGTGGCGTGTTGGTTGATGCGCGCTAGCAATCTGTTCCGGTTGGCATCGTCTATCGGCATGTAGATCAGGTAAATATTTTTATTTTTCTCGGAACATCCGGTTTTTACCACCGAGATATGCCAGCCGGAACGTTGGAAAATGATGCGCATCGGGTGACTGATAATGGCGTAAATGCCTTCGTAGCCGCAGCTTCTTACATAATTTATCATCGATAGAAAAAGCATGGCGCTAATCGGCGCTTGATGGAGTTGAAGTGCTTGAATGCGAGCCTTATCTATAAATAATCTGCTGGCTTCAACGTAATTTCCATCGGGGAGTTTTATATCGTTAAAGTAATTGTTGAACACACCATCGCTGATCATGTTTGGGTGTTTCGTTTCGATAAATCGCAAGCTGCAAATGACGTGATTCTGGTAGGTGCCGAAAATATAGGTGGCGTGACGATTGTCGTATTCGTCAAATTCCATGTTGTTTTCACAATTAACGAGCCAGTCTAAACGGTCTTTAAACGTTTTTTTTCTTAAAGAGAATAGTTCTTTCGATCTGTTATCTGGCAGCAAATTATAGTCTACGTCAAAGAGTTCTATCATTTTCAATCTTTTTCCTAAGCGACTTAAATGGTTTTTTAGCTGCGGCTGTCATTTGTTTTTATTATACTACCAGAGTCATTATGGCAAGTAAATTTCAGGCGGTGCGGCATCGGCGAGAATAAAGTAGTATATAACACTGAGTTATGTTTTTTTTCATTCTATTCACTTATTTGAATGTTTTTCAACACGCCTGTAGTTTGACGAAGAGGCGTCAAGCTGACGGTAGTAGAGCATGTAGGGTATGACGCGATATTTCTCTCAAGCAAACCAGTCGAGTCTGCGATAGCGGTGCTGTTGCCTCGCCCCTGAGGACGGTGGAGGCAGTACCGGGGATTTACCGCGCTGATGTCGCCGGCGGTTTCCGTGGCTGAAGGGTGAAAATCCAGCGCTTCTCGTCCCGATTCGCACTTGTTGCCGGATTCTGGCTGTATATCTTACGGTCAAAGGGTATACTGGCGCATTCCATCTAAATCCACTTGTATCGCGTGCGAATTCAACATGCAAAAGTTTGATACCAAGACCTTCCAGGGCCTGATCCTGACACTGCAGGATTATTGGGCGCGCCAGGGCTGCACCATCGTTCAACCATTGGACATGGAAGTCGGCGCGGGAACCTCACACCCGATGACGTGCCTGCGCGCACTGGGGCCGGAGCCGATGGCCGCCGCCTATGTGCAGCCATCCCGCCGCCCGACCGACGGCCGCTACGGTGAAAACCCGAACCGTCTCCAGCACTACTACCAGTTCCAGGTGGTGATTAAGCCATCGCCGGACAACATTCAGGAACTCTACCTGGGCTCGCTGAAAGAGCTGGGTCTGGATCCGACCATCCACGACATTCGCTTCGTGGAAGACAACTGGGAAAACCCGACGCTCGGCGCCTGGGGCCTGGGTTGGGAAGTGTGGCTGAACGGCATGGAAGTGACGCAGTTCACCTACTTCCAGCAGGTCGGCGGCCTGGAGTGCAAGCCGGTGACCGGCGAGATCACCTACGGCCTGGAGCGCCTGGCGATGTACATCCAGGGCGTGGACAGCGTATATGATCTGGTGTGGAGCAACGGCCCGCTGGGCGTCACCACCTACGGCGACGTGTTCCACCAGAACGAAGTGGAGCAGTCCACCTACAACTTCGAATACGCCGATGTCGACTTCCTGTTCTCCTGCTTCGAGCAGTACGAGAAAGAAGCCCAATCGCTGCTGGCGCTGGAAAAACCGCTGCCGCTGCCGGCCTACGAACGCATCCTGAAGGCGGGCCATACCTTCAACCTGCTGGACGCGCGCAAGGCGATTTCGGTGACCGAGCGTCAACGCTACATTCTGCGCATCCGCACGCTGACCAAAGCCGTTGCCGAAGCCTACTACGCTTCCCGCGAAGCGCTGGGCTTCCCGATGTGCAACAAGAAGAACGAGAACTAAGAGGCAGCCATGACTCAACAGACTTTCCTGGTGGAAATCGGCACGGAAGAGCTGCCGCCGAAGGCTCTTCGTTCCCTGGCGGAATCTTTCGCCGCCAACTTCACCGCCGAGCTGGACAACGCCGGCCTGGAACACGGTGACGTGAGCTGGTTCGCCGCACCGCGCCGTCTGGCGCTGAAAGTGGCCAACCTGAGCGCGGCGCAGGCCGATCGCGAAATTGAAAAACGCGGCCCGGCGATCGCCCAGGCGTTCGACGCCGAAGGCAAACCGAGCAAAGCGGCCGAAGGCTGGGCGCGCGGCTGCGGCATCACCGTCGATCAGGCTGAACGCCTGGTGACCGACAAGGGCGAGTGGTTGATGTACCGCGCCCACGTCAAAGGCCAGTCGGCGCAGGCGCTGCTGGCCGGCATGGTCAGCACCGCGCTGGCTAAACTGCCGATTCCGAAACTGATGCGTTGGGGCGACTCCGACGTGCAGTTCGTGCGTCCGGTGCACACCGTCACGATGCTGCTGGGCGCCGATCTGATCCCGGGCACCGTGCTGGGCATCGACTCTGCGCGCACCGTGCGCGGCCACCGCTTCATGGGCGAAGCCGAGTTCACCCTCGACAACGCCGACCAATACCCGCAGATCCTGCTGGAGCGCGGCAAAGTGGTCGCCGATTATGAAGCGCGTAAAGCCCTCATCAAGCGCGACGCCGAGCTGGCGGCGCAGAAGATTGGCGGCAAGGCCGATCTGAGCGACAGCCTGCTGGAAGAAGTGGCCTCGCTGGTGGAATGGCCGGTGGTGCTGACCGCCAAATTCGAAGAGAAATTCCTGGCGGTGCCGGCGGAAGCGCTGGTGTACACCATGAAGGGCGACCAGAAGTATTTCCCGGTGTACGACGCCGCGGGCAAACTGCTGCCGAACTTTATCTTCGTGGCCAACATCGAGTCGAAAGACCCGCAGCAGATCATCTCCGGTAACGAGAAAGTGGTGCGTCCGCGTCTGGCCGACGCCGAGTTCTTCTTCAACACCGACCGCAAGAAACGCCTGGAAGACAACCTGCCGCGCCTGGAAACCGTGCTGTTCCAACAGCAGCTGGGCACCCTGCGCGACAAGACCGACCGCATTCAGGCGCTGGCGGGCTGGGTTGCCGGCCAGATCGGCGCCGACGTCAACCACGCCACCCGCGCGGGCCTGCTGTCGAAGTGCGACCTGATGACCAACATGGTGTTCGAATTCACCGACACCCAGGGCGTGATGGGCATGCACTATGCGCGCCACGACGGTGAGGCGGAAGACGTCGCCGTTGCGCTGAACGAGCAGTATCAGCCGCGCTACGCCGGCGATGCGCTGCCGCAGTCGCTGGTGGCCTGTTCCCTGGCGATCGCCGACAAGATGGACACCCTGGCCGGCATCTTCGGCATCGGGCAGCATCCGAAAGGCGATAAAGACCCGTTCGCGCTGCGCCGCGCCGCGCTGGGCGTATTGCGCATCATCGTCGAGAAAAACCTGCCGCTGGATCTGCAGACCCTGACCGAAGAGGCCGTGCGCCTGTACGGCAGCAAGCTGACCAACGCCAAGGTGGTCGACGAGGTGGTGGAATTCATGCTGGGCCGCTTCCGCGCCTGGTATCAGGAAGAAGGCCACGCTGTCGATACCATTCAGGCGGTGCTGGCGCGCCGTCCGACCAAGCCGGCCGACTTCGACGCGCGCGTCAAGGCGGTCTCCCACTTCCGTACGCTGGAAGCGGCGGCGGCGCTGGCTGCGGCCAACAAACGCGTCTCCAATATTCTGGCCAAGTCTACCGAAACGCTGAACGACAGCGTGCGCGCCTCGGTGCTGAAGGACGCGGCGGAGATCCAGTTGGCGACTCACCTGGTGGTGCTGCGCGACAAGCTGCAGCCGTACTTCGCGGCGGGCAACTACCAGGAAGCGCTGGTGGAGCTGGCTGCGCTGCGCGAGCCGGTGGATGCGTTCTTCGACAACGTGATGGTCATGGCGGACGATGCGGAAGTGCGCGTGAACCGTCTGACGCTGTTGAGCAAGCTGCGCGAACTGTTCCTGCAGGTGGCGGATATCTCCGTGCTGCAGTAAGTGGCCTCTCTGCTGTGACAAGGCGCCTGCGGGCGCCTTTTTTTATTTCCGTTTCCTGGGGGCGAAGGCAAGGTCGCCTGGCGACTTGAGGGGCGACTTGGGGAAATTGAAGCGTCCGGTCGCCGACGGCAATGAACCTCAGTGCGTTTTGCGCACGATTTTCAACCGCATCCGGCCGGGGCAATGCTCATCGCAAGCGGAATCGCGTATCGGAATGCCGCCAGTTGATCTATTCTTATAGGCGCACGGAGTGCGGTAAAAGGGGCGGAGTCCAATGAAAAAGCAGGTTTATAACAGGAGTTATGTCACATGGCGGTAGGGATCCAGAGCAGAGGTTTCGCGCGTTGGTTGGCACCGGTATTGGCATTGTTGGTGGTCATGCAATTGACCGCCTGCGGCGATAAAGAGCCGGAACAGCGCAAAGCATTTATCGATTACTTACAGAATACCGTGATGCGCAGCGGGGCGAACATCCCCACGCTGAGCGAAGACCAGAAGCAGAAGTTCGGCAACTATGCCGGCGATTACGCGATTTTGGTCGGCTTTTCGCAGCAGCTGTCCAAGTCGGTCGGCGCCAGCCTGACGCCGGCGCTGGATCAGATTAACCAGATCCGCACCGCGCAGGACTACCTGAACAAACGCGACGCGCTGCAGCAATCGGTCGGCGCGTTGAACCTGCTGGGCCAACAGATCCAGTCCGCTAAATCGCAGGCGGATACCGCCCGCGCGGCGCTGAAGCAGCCCGACGATCTGAAGGCGGTGTACAACCAGGCCTATGACAAGATCGTTACCGCACCGGCCAACGCCTTGATGCCGGCGATCCCGACCACCGCCGGCTTCGTGCAGGATCTGGTGCAGGTTGGCGATTTCCTGCAGAGCCAGGGCAATCAGGTCAGTTTCAACAACAACGGCGTGCAGTTCCGCACCGCGCAGCAGGTGGCGCAGTACAACACCATGATGTCGAATCTGGTGGCCAAGCAGCAGAACCTGCTGAATGCGCAGAAAGCCGTTCAAAGCGTGACGCAATAACGCACCGCATTCACGACATACGGGCCGGCATTGCCGGCCCGTTTTATTTCCCCTCAGCGCTTCCAATAGCTTGCTGGTTTATTGCGCAGGCTTCTGTACTACACTTCAATTAATCCATTCATTCGGCAATGTAGTTTTCTTTCATTCATCACTTCGCTAGTTCCCGGCGGGATGAATGCTCACAGGGATGATCAAACAGAGCGTCGCGATCGGCGCCGCAGTTGAAAATAAATTGTGATGTTTATCACAATTCAAAAACAAACAATCAGCTTAAAAATGTGATCAACATCACTTTATTGTGGGTTTTCAGGCGATTTTTTTCTCACTGTGCTTTTTTTACACGCCATAAGTGTGATCTTTATCACTATAAAGGGTGGTTTGTTGGGGTGTTGTGTGTGATTTGTGTCACAAAAAATCCGTGAAGTTCGCGTGACAAAAACAGCGTGATAGAGTCCGTTTCGCATACAGCGGCAACACGGCTGGATCGTCACAACAATAATCACGCGCTCTATTGTCAGCGCGTAACAATAGGGGTGTGTTTTATGTTTTCACCAGACATCAAGGTTAAAGTACAAAACTTTGGCCGCTTCCTGAGCAACATGGTGATGCCCAACATCGGCGCCTTTATCGCCTGGGGGATTATCACCGCGCTATTCATTCCAACCGGCTGGCTGCCGAATGAAACCTTAGCCAAGCTGGTCGGCCCGATGATCACCTACCTGCTGCCATTGCTGATCGGTTATACCGGCGGGCGGCTGGTGGGCGGCGAGCGCGGCGGTGTGGTCGGCGCTATCACCACCATGGGCGTCATCGTCGGCGCCGACATGCCGATGTTCCTCGGCTCGATGATCGCCGGTCCGCTGGGCGGCTGGGCTATCAAGCACTTTGACCGCTGGGTGGACGGCAAGATCAAAAGCGGTTTTGAAATGCTGGTGAACAACTTCTCCGCCGGCATCATCGGCATGCTGCTGGCGATCCTGGCTTTCCTGGGCATCGGGCCGCTGGTGGAGGTGCTCTCCAAGCTGCTGGCGGCGGGCGTGCACGTGATGGTGAAGAACAACCTGCTGCCACTGGCGTCCATCTTCGTTGAACCGGCGAAAATCCTGTTCCTGAACAACGCCATCAACCACGGCATCTTCTCGCCGCTGGGTATCCAGCAGGCCACGGAAGTCGGCAAGTCGGTATTCTTCCTGATCGAAGCCAACCCAGGCCCGGGCATGGGCGTACTGATGGCCTACATGTTCTTCGGTCGCGGCAGCGCCAAGCAATCCGCCGGCGGTGCGGCAATCATTCACTTCTTGGGTGGCATCCACGAAATCTACTTCCCTTACGTGCTGATGAACCCACGCCTGCTGCTGGCGGTGATCCTGGGTGGCATGACCGGCGTCTTCACCCTGACGATGCTGAACGGCGGCCTGGTTTCTCCGGCTTCTCCGGGTTCGATCCTGGCAGTGCTGGCGATGACCCCGAAAGGCGCCTACTTCGCCAACATTGCGGCGGTGTGCGCAGCCTTTGCCGTCTCCTTCGTGGTGTCCGCTTTCCTGCTGAAAACCTCCAAGGTGAAAGAGGATGACGATCTGGAAGCTGCGACCCGTCGCATGCAAGAGATGAAATCGCAGTCCAAAGGCGGCGCGGCGGCGCCGGCATCGGTCGACGGCGATCTGAGCACCGTGCGCAAAATCATCGTCGCCTGCGATGCGGGCATGGGTTCCAGCGCCATGGGCGCCGGGGTGCTGCGTAAGAAAGTGGCCGACGCCGGGCTGAAGAACATCTCGGTGACCAACAGCGCCATCAACAGCCTGCCGGACGATGTGGATCTGGTGATCACCCACCGCGATCTGACCGAGCGTGCGATGCGCCACGCGCCGCAGGCCCAGCACATCTCGCTGACCAACTTCCTCGACAGCAAGCTGTACAGCGATTTGGTCGACCGTTTGCTGGCGGCCAACAAAACCAGCGACAACCAGCAGAAGGTACTGGGCGCGCTGGACGACAGCTTCGAAGCCGGTGAATCGAACCTGTTCAAGCTGAGCGAGAGCAACGTGTTCCTCAACCTGCAGGCCAGCGACAAAGAGCAGGCGATCCGCTTCGCCGGCGAGCAGCTGGTGAAAGGCGGCTACGTCGAGGCGGAGTACGTGCCGGCGATGCTGGAGCGCGAGAAACTCACCTCCACCTACCTGGGCGAGTCGATCGCCGTGCCGCACGGCACCATCGAGGCCAAAGACCGGGTGCTGCGCACCGGCGTGGTGTTCTGCCAGTACCCGCAGGGCGTGCGCTTCGGCGAGGAAGAGGATGAAGTGGCCCGTCTGGTGATCGGCATCGCCGCGCGCAACAACGAGCATATTCAGGTGATCACCAGCCTGACCAACGCGCTGGATGACGAGAGCGTGATCGAGCGGCTGGCGAATACCACCAGCGTCCAGGAAGTGCTGGACCTGCTCGGCGGCAAAAAAGCCGGATAACAGAATCATTTTAAAGGGTGCAGCTTGCTGCACCCTTCGACATTAAGAAGGTAGAGTTATGAAAGCATTACATTTTGGCGCAGGGAACATCGGCCGCGGTTTTATCGGCAAGCTGCTGGCGGACGCCGGGGTTGAGCTGACCTTCGCCGACGTCAATCAAACGGTGCTGGATCTGTTGAACAGCCGTAAAAGTTATCAGGTGCACGTGGTGGGCGAGCAAGAACGCGTGGAGAGCGTCAACAACGTCAGCGCCGTCAACAGCGGCAGCGAGGCGGCGGTGGCGCTGATCGCCGAGGCGGATCTGGTGACCACTGCCGTTGGCCCGCAAATTCTCGGCAAAATCGCCGGCACGATCGCCAAAGGGCTGGTGCTGCGTCATCAGCAGGGCAATGAGCAGCCGCTGAACATCATCGCCTGCGAGAATATGGTGCGCGGCACCAGCCAGCTGAAGCAGCATGTGCTCGCCGCGCTGCCGCAGGACGAGCAGGCATGGGTTGAGCAGCACGTCGGCTTCGTCGATTCGGCGGTCGACCGCATCGTGCCGCCGGCGGACAGCAGCGATCCGCTGGAAGTGACGGTGGAAACCTTCAGCGAATGGATCGTCGATCAGACCCAGTTCAAAGGCCAGCCTCCGGCGATCGCCGGCATGGAGCTGACCGACAACCTGATGGCGTTCGTCGAGCGCAAGCTGTTCACCCTCAATACCGGTCACGCCATCACCGCCTACCTTGGCCAACGGGCCGGGCTGCAAACCATTCGCGACGCCATTCTCGACCCGGCGATCCGCCGCGTGGTGAAAGGAGCGATGGAAGAGAGCGGTGCGGTGCTGATCAAGCGCTACGGCTTCGACGCCGACAAGCACGCCGCCTACATCAACAAAATCCTCGGCCGCTTCGAAAACCCGTATCTGCACGACGACGTCGAGCGCGTGGGGCGCCAGCCGCTGCGCAAACTGAGCGCAGGCGATCGCCTGATCAAACCGCTGCTGGGCACGCTGGAATACGGCCTGCCGCACGCCAACCTGATCCAGGGCATCGCCGCCGCCATGAGCTACCGCAGCGAACAGGATCCGCAGGCGCAGGAGTTGGCGGAATTGCTGAACACGCTCGGGCCGAAAGCCGCGCTGGCGCAAATTTCCGGCCTGCCGGCGGAAAGCGAGGTTGTAGAAGAGGCCGTTGCTGTGTATAACGCCATGCACAAGTAGAATCGTGATGATGAACACCCGAGCGCAGCTTGCTGCGCTCCTGCAATCCGAGTTCGACATCGACGGCCCTCCCCACGCCTTTCGAAAAGCGATGATGGAAGAAGCACAGGCATTTGAAAATCAGGTTCTGGAAAAGCTGAACGCGGGCAAAACGGTGCGCAGTTTCCTGATCGCGGCGGTAGAGCTGCTGGCGGAAGCGCTCAATGTGCTGGTGGTGCAGGTATTCCGCAAGGACGACTATGCGGTGAAATATGCCGTCGAACCGCTATTGTCCGGCAGCGGCCCGCTGGGGGAGCTGTCGGTGCGCCTGAAGCTGATGTATGGGCTGGGGGTGATCTCCCGCCACGAATATGAAGACGCCGAGCTGCTGATGGCGATGCGCGAAGAGCTGAATCACGACGGTGCGGAATACCGCTTCGTCGACGACGAAATCCTCGGGCCCTTCGGCGAGCTGCACTGCGTGGCCGCGCTGCCGCCGGCGCCGACCTTCCTGCAGCCGGGCGAAGCGGATGAAGCGCTGATCGCCATGCAGCGTCAGCGCTATCAGCAGATGGTGCGCTCCACCATGGTGCTGTCCATTACCGATCTGATCGCCGGCATCGGCGCCAAACAACCTTCCCGACTCTCTCCTCTCGGCCGCGGCTAAGCAAAGGCCGCGCGCCACTCGTCGAACAGCAACCACAGCGCGGTGGCGGCCATCAGGCCGGACATGACGCCGTTAAACGCGCGCAGCTTCCAGGCGACCTGGAGCGCGTTGCGCAACCGGTCGCCCAGCACCGCCCACAGCAGCACACAGGGTAAATTCAGCACGACGAAACCTGCGATGACGCTCAGCGTATGGAAGAAGGTGGCGCCTTCGCGCGGGGTGAACAGGATCGCCACGTTGATCACCATCAGCCAGGCCTTGGGGTTGACCGCCTGAAACAGCGCGCCGTTGAGGAAACTCATTGGCCTCACCTGCTCTTTGGCGTCCGGCGAGGCTGCCTTGAACAGTTTCCATGACAGCCACAGCAGGTAGGCGCAGCCGATCACCGCCAGCGGGAAGCGGATGACGCCGGCCCAGCTCAGCGCCAGCGCCAGCAGCGGGATAATGATAGCCAACTGCACCGCACAGCCGGCGCCGATGCCGAACAGCATCGGCAGGGTGCGGCGCAGGCCGAAGTTGACGCCCGACGAGGCCAGCAGCAGGTTGTTGGGGCCGGGGGTAATCGACATGACGGTGACGTAGCTGACAAAGGCGGAGTCCAGCATGGCAGGTTCCTTGAAAATGACGGTAATAACGAGAGGATCAGCATAATCGCTGCGATGGGGTGGTGACAGAACCACAAATTGGATATTGTTATGGTTACAGTTGTGCAAAATGTAAACTGTACCCATTGCCTGGAGAGAAACTGTGACCCTGCTCGATGAAACCCCGGATACCCGTTACCTGCAGCTGGCGGATACGCTGGCCGAGGCCATTCGCCGCGGCACGCTGCTGCCCGGCGACCGCTTGCCTTCGGTGCGGCGCTGTGCGCAAACCCATCGCGTCAGCATTAATACCGTGGTGTCGGCTTACCGCACGCTGGAGGATCGCGGGCTGATCGAAGCGCGGCCGCAATCAGGGTTTTATGTCCGCAGCACGCTGCCGGCGCTGAAGATGGCCTCGGCGCCCAGCGGCCGCATCGAGCCGCCGGCGGACGACGTGCTGGCGCTGATCGATACCGTGTTCGCCGCCCAGCAGAATCCGGCCTTCACCAACATTGCGCTGGCCTGCCCGCAGACCAGCGATTTTTATCCCGGCGGCAAGCTGGGGCGCATGCTGTCCTCTCAGCTGCGCCGTCAACCGGATCTGATCGGACAGTATTCGTTGCCGCCCGGCAGCCTGCGGCTGCGTCAGCAGATCGCCCGCCGTTCGATGACGCTGGGCATGCTGCTGGAGCCTGGCGACGTGGTGCTGACCCACGGCTGCATGGAGGCGTTGCAGCTGGCGCTGCGCGTCACCACCAAACCGGGCGACTGCGTCGGGCTGGAGTCACCGACCTACTTCTACCTGCTGCCGCTGCTGGCCAGCCTGGGGCTGAAAGCGCTGGAAATCCCCACCGATCCGCAGCTGGGGCTGTCGCTGGACGCGCTGGAGCTGCTATTGAACGAGAAACGGCTGAACGCGGTGATTGCCATGCCGACGGTGCAAAACCCGCTGGGCTGCACCATGCCGCTGGCGGCGAAAAAGCGGCTGGCGCGGCTGATGAACGATCATCAGGTGCCGTTGATTGAAGACGGGCTGTATGCCGAGATCCAGTTCGGCGGCGCGCTGTCGCCGGCGGTGAAGGCGTTCGATCGTGACGGCTGGGTGCTGTTTTGCTCCAGCTTCACCAAAACGCTGGCGCCGGATTTTCGCGTCGGCTGGATCTGCGGCGGCCGCTTTCACGAGGCGTTGCGCAAGCTGAAGGCGGTGTCGTCGATGTCCGAGTCGCAGCTGCTGTCGGAAACGCTGGCGACCTTCCTGGAGAGCGGCGGCTACGATCACCATTTGCGCAACCTGCGCAAGCGCTATGCGGCGCAGGTAGACGAGGCGCGGGCGCTGATCGCCCGGCATTTCCCGCGCGGCACGCGGGCCACGCAGCCGGCGGGCGGCTTCGTGTTTTGGGTTGAGTTCCCCCCCAACGTGGACAGCGTAGCGCTGTTCCACCAACTGCTGGAAGAGCAGATCTGTTTGACGCCGGGCACCCTGTATTCCCCCAGCGGGCGCTACCGCAACGCGCTGCGGCTCTCCTGTTGCTACCCGTTCAACGCGCGCTACACCCAGGCGTTGGCTCGGCTCGGCGCCAGGGCCTGCGAGATGAGCGGCCTGCCGCCCGGCATTGCGCAGGACGGGTAACGGCGCGCGCCTTTTGCTACAATGCCGGTATCATTGATTAGCGTGCCATTTTGGGCACAACGGGCCAGAGACCATGAAAGAGAAAGAAAAGGCAGAGATCAAGCGCCTGAGCGACCTGCTGGACGCCTTGAACCACAAAGATGCCACCGTGATCCAACAGGGCAACCCTGAGTTGATTGCGCAGCACACCAAAGAGAAAGAGAAGCTGGCGACGGAGATCGAGCGCCTGAAAAACGTGCGCGGCGAGAAGCTGAGCGCCGAAGCGCAGAAGCTGAGCAAGCTGCCGTTCAGCCGCGAAATCACCAAGAAAGAGCAGGCCGACATGGGCGCGCTGAAGAAAAGCGCGCGCGGGCTGATCGTGGTGCATCCGATGACCGCGCTGGGCCGCGAGATGGGCCTGAAAGCGGTCACCGGTTACGCCAAGAAAGCGTTCTGAACCCCCGGGCGTCAGACCTTGGTGGTGAAATACGCCTTGGTCTGATAGGGCACGGTGACCGTGTCCTGGCCCCGTAGCTCCTCTTCTTCCGCCACCAGCTGGCGCAATTGATCGATAACCTGCTCCTGTTGCGGCTGCGGCAGCGCGGCGATAAAGCTGGTTGAACGCACCCGGTTGTAGATCACGTCCTCCACCGCGCCGCGGTGGCTCAACATAAAGACCTGCTCCTGCAGCGGTTCAAAGCCTTTGAACGGGAAGAACTTGCGCCATTCGCCGGTATAGAAACGCGGCGCATCGCCTTCGTGGCGATCGACGATCTGATTCAGTTTACGCACCCAGCCGACGCGCGCATCGCGCATGTTCCACACCAGACCGAGTTTGCCACCGGGTTTGAGAATGCGCCGGATCTCCGCCAGCGCCTGCGGCGTGGCGAACCAGTGGAAGGATTGGGCGCACACTACCGCATCGACCGACTCGTCCGGCAACGGGATCGCCTCGGCGGTGCCCGCCAGCGTTTTCACCTGCGGCAGCGCCGCCGACAGTTTTTCCAGCATTTGCGGCACCGGTTCGACGGCGATCGCCTGAGCGCCGGTTTCCAGCAGGCGCGGGGTGAACTTGCCGGTGCCGGCGCCGAGATCGATGACCGTCATGCCGGCGTGCAGGCCGATAGTCTCGCGCAGCCAGGCGGCGATTTCCGGCGGATAATCCGGCCGGCCTTTCATATAGCGATCGGCATTGGCCTGATAGCCCTCGGCGGCGGCGTGATGAATCGAATGGGTCGGGGTGGTCATTACCTTGCTCCTGGCTGAAAAACACGCGGCTACAGTATAGGCGGAAGAACAGGGTTAACGCGGCATTCGGCGCACGTTTTTCATCTTTTCCGCCCGCGCTTTCAACGGCCGAGCAGGCGGCGGTTGAAGTCCTCAAGGTGCCCTTCGGCAAGCCGCGTGAGCATGGTCTTGCTCCAGCTGGCGGAGAGGCCGGCGACCGCCAACAGGCGGCGATACTGTTCCGCGTCGAACGGCATATGCCAGGCGATGGCGATGGCTTCGGCCACCGACACGTCGCTGTTGCGCGCCGCCAGCGCCAGCGGACGATCGCCGCTGACCGCGCCCGGCGACACCACCCGATACAGCCAGCCGCAGCGGCCGCTTTGCTGCATCAGCACCGAAATGTCCTCGATGGCGAAGTGATAATTGAGCTTGAAGCACGGCGAGCGCGGCTGAGTGACCTGGATCAGCGCCTCGCCCCAGCGGAAAATGTCGCCCATAAACACATTGTGTTCGGTCAGCCCTTCGGTGGAGATATTCTCGCCGAAGGCCGGGGCGCAAAATTGCTCGGCCTGCGCCGGAAACTGCGCGCGCCAGTGGGCGTAATGCTCGCGCGGGTAGTGGCACAGCGCACGGTCCGGCCCGCCGTGGTAGCTTTTTTCCGCCTGCTCGTCGCCTTCCAGGCCGAGCGGCGTGAGCCGGATGGCGCCATCCACCTGGCGTTTGGCGATGGCGCTGGGGCGCCCGCCTTCATAGGGTTGGATGCTGCCGATGTAAACGTCTGGGTGATGCATGTGCGCCTCCGTGTCTCGCGTCGAGGGCTCAGCATAGCCTGAGTTGTGCCGGGGGGACATAACAACCCGCCCGAAAATCCTCGGGCGGGCGGCGGGGCGTCAGAAGGTGGTCCAGTTATCTTCCGCTGCGGCGTTGGCGGCTGCGGGTTTTACCGCCGGCGCTTTCGGCGCGGCGGCTTTCACGGCGGCGGGTTCGGTCTGCTCCGCCAAACGGAACACCGAGACGCTCTGCAGCAGCATGTCGGCCTGTTCTTCCAGCGAATCGGCGGCGGCGGCGGACTCTTCCACCAGCGCGGCGTTCTGCTGGGTGGTGTGGTCCATCTCGACGATCGCCTGGCCAATCTGGGCGATGCCGCGCGTCTGCTCATCGGAAGCGGCGGCGATTTCAGCCATGATGTCGCGCACGTGGGTGACCGAGCGGACGATCTGTTCCATGGTGTTGCCGGTGCTTTCCACCAGCTCGGTGCCGGTTTTCACCCGGCTGACCGATTCGGCGATCAGCCCTTCGATCTCCTTGGCCGCCTGGGCGCTGCGGCTCGCCAGGCTGCGCACTTCGCTGGCGACCACCGAGAAGCCGCGGCCCTGTTCGCCGGCGCGCGCCGCTTCCACCGCGGCGTTGAGCGCCAGGATATTGGTTTGGAAGGCAATACCGTTGATCAGGGTGGTAATTTCGGCGATACGCTGCGAACTGCTGGAAATATCGCGCATGGTGCTGACCACGTTTTCCACCAGCTTGCCGCCCTGCTGCGCGGTCTGCGAGGCGTCGGTGGCCAGCTGATTGGCGTGATGGGCGTTGTCGGCGTTCTGTTTTACCGTGGCGGTCAGCTGTTCCATGCTGGCGGCGGTTTCCTCGACCGCCGCCGCCTGCTGTTCGGTGCGTGAGGAGAGGTCGGTGTTGCCGGCGGCGATTTCCGCCGAGGCGGTGGAGACCTGGCTGACCCCCATCTGGATCTTCTCAATCATGGTGCGCAGGTTTTGGCTCATCGCCGCCACCGCGTTCAGCAGTTGCCCCAGCTCGTCGCGGCGGGTGCTGGTCTGCGCCTGGCGCAGGTCGCCGCCGGCGATGCGTTCCGCCATGGCCAGCGTGCTGTGCAGCGGACGGGTGATCTGCAGGGTGATGCGCCAGGCGATAAGCACCCCGGCGATGATGGCGATCAGCGTGGTGATGCCCATCTGCAGCTGCGCCAGATTGATATCATTGTGGGTCTGCGCCAGCTCGTCCTGCATAAAGGCGTTCACCAGCATGCCGATCGCCTGCGCGCGTTCGCCGAGCCGCCGGCTGATTTGCTGTTCGTGCTCATAGGCAGGCAGGTAGGCCGCGATGCGGTTTTTGTAATCGTCCAGCGCGGCCAGCAGCGGTTGCAGCTGCGGGCGCTGCGCGTCGCTGACCCGGCGGCTCAAGGCATTGGCCGCGTCGCGCGCATCGTCGATGGCCGCCATCAGCGGGGCTTCGGTTTCCTTGTTCAGGCTCAGCAGCAGGCCGCGCGCGCCGTAGCGCACCTGGGTCAGCTTCTGGTTCAGCTGGATGAAGGCCAACTGCAGATCGCCGTTGGTCAGCTGGCGCTCCACCTGGCTCAGGCTGGCCTGCACTTCCGACATGTTCCAGCTCTGGCGCACCGCGTCTTTCGCCGTGACCGCCTGTTCAAACTCTTTTTGCTGCTGCTGATATTCCCCGATCAGCGTCACCAGACGCTGCAGATCCTTGCGGCTTTGGGCGTCCCAGTCCAGCGCCTGCCCGTGGTCTATCAGTTTGACGGCGTTTTCAATATTGGCGCGGTTGTTCTGAATATACTCCGGCCGGTAGGTCTGGCCGTACATGGCGCGGTTGTATTTGGCCTGGTTGATCTCTTCGTTCAGCCGGTTGCTGAAGTCGATGCGATCGGCGCGTGATTCGATGATATGCAGATATTGCGCCCCGGTGCCGGCGATGATGACCGCCAACAGCAGCAACAGTGCGAAGCCGAGACCGAGCTTTTTACCTACGGTGAGATGAGTGAACTTTCCTGCCAATGCTTGCAATGCCGCCATAGCGTTTTTTCCTTCTCCGGGCGAACGTCAATTGAACAAACCATCGGCAAGACGTGGTCAAACTTTAGCGGATTTCAGGCAAAAAAATACCCGCCGGTGGCGGGCATCTTCATCAACGGGGGCGAATTACTTCTTCGCGGCGAAGCGTGCGGCGGCTTCATCCCAGTTGACCACGTTCCAGAACGCCTTGATGTAGTCAGGACGTTTGTTCTGATATTTCAGGTAGTAAGCGTGTTCCCACACGTCCAGGCCGATGATTGGGAAACCGGAAGCGCCGGCGACCGCTTCGCCCATCAGCGGGCTGTCCTGGTTAGCGGTAGACACCACGGCCAGTTTGCCGTCTTTCAGCACCAGCCAGGCCCAACCGGAACCGAAGCGGGTGGCAGCGGCTTTCTCGAACTCTTCCTGGAATTTCTCAACGCTGCCGAAATCGCGCTCGATGGCTGCTTTCAGATCGCCGCCCAGCGTGGTGCCGGTTTTCAGGTTTTTCCAGAAGAAGCTGTGGTTGGCGTGGCCGCCGGCGTTGTTGCGCATGAAGGTGCGTTTGTCGGCAGGCACTTTATCCAGATCCTGGATCAGCTCTTCAACGCTGTATTTGGCCAGCTCAGGGTAGGCTTCCAGCACGGTGTTTGCGTTGTTGACGTAGGTCTGATGGTGTTTGGTGTGATGGATTTCCATCGTCTGCTTGTCGAAATGCGGTTCCAGTGCGTCGTAAGCGTACGGCAGGGATGGCAGTGAATAACTCATAATCATCATCTCCAGTGGTGTATGGGCGGCGCAAAGCGTGAGCACCGCGTAAGCAGTCGGATCATTATAGTTAATTAAATGATATTGAAAATGATTATCAATGCCCTGTGAACTGTGTGGTTAACGATCAAATCGCTGCGCTAACCTACTGATAGAAGAAGGGGCGGATGGCTGCGTGAAGCCGTCGCCCCGGCGCGCGGGTTACTCTCTATACTGTAGGGAGCGCCAACGCCGAAATGTATCGAAATGTGCCAAAGCGTTCACTGAATGAGCACGAGTGTGTAACAACCACAAGCACGCTGTGGTAATATGGCCGGCGTTCGTAGCAAGCATAACAACAGTGACATTCGCGTTTGCCGCGCTAGCGGGCAGGCGCCTTTGAACAATGTGACAATCGAGAGTAAAGGAGACCCCCATGCAGGTCAGCAGAAGGCAGTTCTTTAAGATCTGCGCTGGCGGTATGGCAGGAACGACGGTGGCCGCGCTGGGCTTTGCCCCCGAAGTGGCGTTGGCGGAAACCCGGCAGTACAAACTGCTGCGCGCCCGCGAGACCCGTAATACCTGTACGTATTGTTCCGTCGGCTGTGGGCTGTTGATGTACAGCCTTGGTGATGGCGCCAAAAACGCCAAAGAAAGCATTTTCCATATCGAAGGGGATCCGGATCATCCGGTAAACCGCGGCGCGCTTTGCCCGAAAGGCGCCGGCCTGGTTGACTTCATCCACAGCGAAAGCCGCCTCAAGTACCCGGAATACAGGGCGCCAGGATCGGACAAATGGCAACGCATCAGCTGGGACGACGCCTTTACCCGCATCGCCAAGCTGGTGAAAGAAGACCGCGACGCCAACTTCATCAAAACCAACGATCAGGGCGTTACCGTCAACCGTTGGCTGACCACCGGCATGCTGTGCGCCTCGGCCGCCAGCAACGAAACCGGTTTTCTGTCGCAAAAATTTAGTCGCGCTCTCGGCATGCTTGCCGTAGACAACCAGGCGCGTGTCTGACACGGACCAACGGTAGCAAGTCTTGCTCCAACATTTGGTCGCGGTGCGATGACCAACCACTGGGTTGATATCAAGAACGCGAATTTGATTATCGTCATGGGCGGTAATGCGGCGGAAGCGCATCCGGTGGGGTTCCGCTGGGCGATGGAAGCCAAAATACACAACAATGCCAAGCTGATCGTGATCGATCCGCGCTTTACCCGAACCGCATCGGTGGCGGACTTCTACACGCCGATCCGCTCCGGGACCGACATCGCTTTCCTGTCGGGCGTGTTGCTGTATCTGATGACCAACAACAAGTTTAACCGCGAGTACGTCGAGGCCTACACCAACGCCAGCCTGCTGGTGCGGGAAGACTTTGCCTTCGAAGACGGCTTGTTCAGCGGCTACGATGCGGAAAACCGCAAGTACGACAAAACCACCTGGAACTACCAGTTCGACGAGAACGGCTTCGCCAAGCGCGACGTCACGCTGCAGGATCCGCGCTGCGTGTGGAACATGCTGAAACAGCACGTGAGCCGCTACACGCCTGACGTGGTGACCAACATCTGCGGCACGCCGAAGGACGATTTCCTCAAGGTGTGCGAATACATCGCCGAAACCTGCGTCGCGGATAAAACCGCTTCGTTCCTGTACGCCCTGGGCTGGACTCAGCACTCGGTCGGCGCGCAGAACATCCGCACCATGGCGATGATCCAACTGCTGCTCGGCAATATGGGCATGGCGGGCGGCGGCGTCAACGCGCTGCGCGGCCACTCCAACATTCAGGGTCTGACCGATCTCGGCCTGCTGTCGCAGAGCCTGCCGGGCTACCTGACGCTGCCGTCGGAGAAACAGACCGATCTCGACACCTACCTGAAGGCCAACACGCCGAAGGCGCTGCTGCCGGGCCAGGTTAACTACTGGGGCAACTACCCGAAATTCTTCGTCAGCATGATGAAGACCTTCTACGGCGACAAGGCGCAGAAGGACAACAGCTGGGGCTTTGACTGGTTGCCGAAGTGGGACAAAGGCTACGACGTGCTGCAGTACTTCGAGATGATGGCGCAGGGCAAGGTCAACGGCTACTTCTGCCAGGGCTTTAACCCGGTGGCGTCGTTCCCGAACAAAAACAAGGTGGTGGCTTCGCTGTCCAAGCTGAAGTTCCTGGTGACCATCGATCCGTTGAACACCGAGACCTCCAACTTCTGGCAGAACCACGGCGAGTTCAACGAGGTGGATCCTGCGCAGATCCAGACCGAAGTGTTCCGCCTGCCGTCCACCTGCTTCGCCGAAGAGAACGGCTCGATCGTCAACTCCGGCCGCTGGCTGCAGTGGCACTGGAAAGGCGCGGACGCCCCGGGCGAAGCGCTGAACGACGGCGAGATCCTGGCGGGCATCTTCAGCCGCCTGCGCGAGATGTATGCGCGCGACGGCGGTGCGGTGCCGGAACAGGTGCTGAACATGACCTGGGACTACCTGACGCCGGACAACCCGGCGCCGGAAGAGGTGGCGCAGGAAAACAACGGCAAGGCGCTGGCGGATCTGCTGGATGCCGACGGCAAGGTGCTGGTGAAAAAAGGCGAGCTGCTCAGCTCGTTCGCGCAGCTGCGCGACGACGGCACCACCGCCAGCGGCTGCTGGATCTTCGCCGGCAGCTGGACGCCGGCCGGCAACCAGATGGCGCGGCGCGACAACGCCGATCCGTCCGGCCTCGGCAATACGCTGGGCTGGGCCTGGGCATGGCCGCTCAATCGCCGCATCCTGTATAACCGCGCCTCGGCGGATCCGCAGGGTAAACCGTGGGATCCGAAACGCCAGCTGCTGGAGTGGGACGGCGCCAAGTGGGTCGGGGCCGATATCCCGGACTACAGCACCGCCGCGCCGGGCAGCGACGTCGGGCCGTTCATCATGCAGCCGGAAGGCATGGGCCGCCTGTTCGCCACCGACAAGATGGCGGAAGGGCCGTTCCCTGAACACTACGAGCCGTTCGAAACGCCGCTCGGCACCAACCCGCTGCACCCGAACGTGGTGTCCAACCCGGCGGCGCGCGTGTTCAAGGACGATCTGGCGGCGATGGGCAAATCCGACAAGTTCCCGTATGTCGGCACCACCTATCGTCTGACCGAGCACTTCCACTACTGGACCAAGCACGCGTTGCTGAACGCCATCGCGCAGCCTGAGCAGTTTGTGGAGATCGGCGAGAAGCTGGCGGAGAAAAAAGGCATCAAGCACGGCGATACCGTGAAGGTCAGCTCCAACCGCGGCTACATCAAGGCCAAGGCGGTGGTGACCAAGCGTATTCGCACGCTGCAGGTGCACGGCCAGGAAGTCGACACCATCGGCATCCCGATCCACTGGGGTTACGAAGGGGTGGCGAAGAAAGGCTTTATCGCCAACACGCTGACGCCGTTTGTCGGCGACGCCAATACGCAAACGCCGGAGTTCAAGGCGTTCCTGGTCAACGTGGAAAAGGTGTAACGGAGACGAATTATGGCCATGCAATCTCAAGACATCATTCGTAAATCCGCCACCAATGGTTTCACGCCGGCGCCGCGTGCCCGTGACCACCAGGAAGAAGTGGCCAAACTGATCGATGTCACCACCTGTATCGGCTGCAAGGCCTGTCAGGTGGCCTGTTCCGAATGGAACGACATCCGCGACGAAGTGGGGCACAACGTCGGGGTGTACGATAACCCCGCCGATCTGACCGCCAAGTCGTGGACGGTGATGCGCTTCTCCGAGGTGGAGGAAAACGGCAAGCTGGAATGGCTGATCCGCAAGGATGGCTGCATGCACTGCGCCGATCCGGGCTGCCTGAAGGCCTGCCCGTCGGAAGGCGCGATCATTCAGTACGCCAACGGCATCGTCGACTTCCAGTCCGAGCACTGCATCGGCTGCGGCTACTGCATCGCCGGCTGCCCGTTCGACGTGCCGCGCATGAACAAGGACGACAACCGGGTGTACAAGTGCACCCTGTGTGTCGACCGCGTGGACGTCGGCCAGGAACCGGCCTGCGTGAAAACCTGCCCGACCGGCGCCATTCACTTCGGCACCAAGGAAGCGATGAAGCAGGTGGCGGCGGATCGCGTCAGCGAGCTGAACACCCGCGGCTACCAGAACGCCGGTCTGTACGATCCGGCGGGGGTGGGCGGCACGCACGTGATGTACGTGCTGCACCACGCCGACAAACCGCAGCTGTACCACGGTTTGCCGGACAACCCGAGCATCAGCCCGGCGGTGACCTTCTGGAAGGGCGTGTGGAAACCCCTGGCGGCCATCGGCTTTGCCGCCACCTTCGCGGCCAGCGTGTTCCACTATGTCGGCGTCGGGCCTAACCGCGTCGAAGATGAGGACGAGCACGACGAGTCGCACGACGAGGAGACGCGCAAATGAGAAAGGAAAAGCCCATTCAGCGTTACAGCGCACCGGAGCGCATCAACCACTGGATCGTGGCGTTCTGCTTTGTGTTCGCCGCCATCAGCGGGCTGGGGTTCTTCTTCCCCTCCTTCAACTGGCTGATGAACATCTTCGGGACGCCGCAGCTGGCGCGCATTCTGCACCCGTTTGTCGGGGTGATCATGTTTGCCGCGTTCCTGCTGATGTTCCTGCGCTACTGGAAGCATAACCTGATCAACCGGGAAGATATCGTCTGGGCCAAGAACATCCACAAAATCGCCATGAACGAGGAAGTGGGTGACACCGGGCGCTATAATTTCGGCCAGAAGTGCGTGTTCTGGGCGGCGATTATCAGCCTGGTGCTGCTGCTGGCCAGCGGCGTGGTGATCTGGCGGCCGTATTTTGCGCCGTCGTTCTCCATCCCGCTGATCCGCATCGCGCTGCTGGTGCATTCGCTGGCCGCGGTCGGCCTGATTATCGTGATTATGGTGCACATTTACGCCGCATTGTGGGTAAAAGGCACCATTACCGCGATGGTGGAAGGCTGGGTGCCGGCGGCCTGGGCCAAGAAACATCATCCGCGCTGGTACCGCGAGGTCCGCGAGAAACGACAGGAAGATAAACCCTGATGAGTATCCGCATCGTTCCTAAAGAGCAGTTAGGGGCACAGCGTGAGAAGTCCTCAACGGCGGAGAACATCCCGCCGTTACTTTTCGCCAACCTGAAAAGCCTGTACAGCCGCCGCGCCGATCGCCTGCGTCAGCTGGCTGTCGACAATCCGCTGGGCGACTATCTGAACTTCGCCGCCGAGCTGGCGCAGGCGCAGCAGCATGCGCTGCACGATAATCCGCTGCAGCTCGATCTGAGCGAAGCGCTGGCGCAGGGTGCCGCCAGCGGCAAACCGCCGCTCGATCTGAGCGTGTTCCCGCGCAGCGAGCACTGGCGCAAGCTGCTGGCGTCGCTGATCGCCGAGCTGCGCCCGCAGGCGCCGGAGCATATCCTGGCGGTGCTGGACAACCTGGAGAAAGCCTCGGCGCATGAGCTGGAGCTGATGGCCGACGCCTTGCTCAACCGCGAGTTCGGCAAGGTAGGCAGTGAGAAGGCGCCGTTCCTCTGGGCCGCGCTGTCGCTCTATTGGGCGCAGATGGCCAGCCTGATCCCCGGCAAGGCGCGCGCCGAATACGGCGAGCAGCGCCAGTTCTGCCCGGTGTGCGGCAGCATCCCGGTCTCCAGCATGGTGCACATCGGCACCGTCAACGGCCTGCGCTACCTGCACTGCAACCTGTGCGAAAGCGAATGGCACGTGGTGCGGGTGAAGTGCAGCAACTGCGAGCAGACCCGCGATCTCAACTACTGGTCGCTGGACAGCGAGCAGGCGGCGGTGAAGGCGGAAAGCTGCGGCGACTGCGGCACTTACCTGAAGATCCTGTATCAGGAAAAAGACCCGCAGGTCGAAGCGGTGGCCGACGATCTGGCTTCGCTGGTGCTGGACGCCCGCATGGAAGAAGAAGGCTTCGGCCGCAGCAGCATCAATCCGTTCCTGTTCCCGGCGGAGTAACCGCCCGGCCCCGTTCGCGCGGGGCCGGATCAGCAATTTCAGCACGGGCTTCTGGCATTCGCCCGGACGAGTTGCTACGTTTAGGCCATAACGCGCCAAGCGAAAGGAACCACGATGTTAAACACCCTGGCAAAACTGACCGCGGTCGCCGTGCTGGCGGTCGGACTGGCGGCCTGCGACAACAAAGACGACACCAAACCGGCGGTGCCGCCACCGGACACCAAGCCGACCGTGACGCAGCCCGCGCCACCGCCGCCGCCTGCGCCGGTAGAAACCCCGCCCGCGCCGCCGGGGCTGAACGTGTCGCTGCAGAAGGGCAAAATCACCTTCGAGCTGCCGCCGGGCTTTAGCGATCAAACGCTGAACAGCGGCATCATCAACGACAGCACCTCCACCATTCAGCGTTTTCTCGACGGCAAGTCGCGCCAGAGCGCGGTCTCTTCCGAAGTGATCCCGCCGGACGGCATGAAGCTCAACACCAGCGACAAAATGCTGAAAGAGCTGGCGCAGAGCGCCATCACGGTGCTGGCCGAGCGCTATCAGAATATCCAGACCACCAAAGAAGAGAACTTCAGCGTCGGCAAACAGAAGTTTCGCCGGGTGGATACCGAGCAGACCGTCAACGGGCAAAAGGTGGTCTCCACGCTGGTGTTGACGGTGTTCAACAAGCGGGTGGTGACGCTGCAAATGCTGTCGCCGGCCAAAACGCCGGAAGTGCATCAGGCGCTGGTGCAGCGGATTATCGATACCCTGGCGGTGAAGTAAGGGCGCCGCGCTGCGGCCAGGACGAAGCGGAGGAGACCGGATGAAGCTTATCGGTAGTTACACCAGCCCCTTTGTGCGCAAGATTTCCGTGATGCTGCTGGAAAAAGGGATCGCGTTCGAATTCGTCAACGATCCGCCGTATGAGCCCGGTAGCCGGGTGAAGGCGTTGAACCCGCTTGGCAAGGTGCCGGTGCTGATCGCCGATGACGGCGAGGTGTTTTACGACTCGCCGGTGGTGGCCGAATACCTTGAGCTGCTGACGGTGGAGCCGGCGTTTTTGCCGGCCGAACGCGCCGCCGCGCTGCGCGTCCGCCAGGTGGCGGCGCTGGCGGATGGCGTGACCGAAGCGGCGGCGACCCTGTTTCGCGAAAGCCGGCGCGCGCCGGAAAAACAGGACGAAAACTGGATGCTGCGCCAGCGTGACAAACTGACGCACGGGTTGGATGCGCTGGAGGCGCTGGCGCGGGACAAAACGTGGCTCAATGCCGAGCGGCTGACGCTGGCGGATATCGCCACCGGCTGCGCGCTGGGCTACCTCAATTTCCGCCGCATCCTGCCCAACTGGTGCGTCGGGCGCCCGGCGCTGGTCAAGCTGGCCGAACGCCTGTTCGCCCGTGAAAGCTTCGCCCGCACCGCGCCGCCCTGAACGTTCTTTTCTCCCCGCCGCGGCGGGGTTTTGCTATGCCGATACGTCTAAATTGAAAACCGAGCGACCATGAGCACTGAATCCCACCTTCTTTACAGCCAACTGCCCGCCATCGACCGCCTGCTGCGTGAACCCGCGATTGAACCGCTGGTGGCGCAGCATGGCCAGACGCTGATCGGCGAACTGCTGCGCCGGCTGCAGGCCCAGGCGCGCGACGCGATCGGGCAACAGCAACGTTTACCCGCCTGGTGCGGCGACTGGCCGCAGGCGCTGCGGGCCGAGCTGGCCCGGCAGCAACGCCCGGCTTTGCTGCCGGTGTTCAACCTCAGCGGCACCGTGCTGCACACCAACCTCGGGCGCGCCCTGCTGGCGCAGCCGGTGAAGGAGGCGGTGAGCGCGGTGATGGGGGAGGCGGTGACGCTGGAGTACGATCTGGACGGCGCCGGGCGCGGCCATCGCGATCGGGCGGTGGCGGATCTGCTGTGCCGGCTGACCGGCGCGGAGGACGCCTGCATCGTCAATAACAACGCGGCGGCGGTGCTGCTGATGCTGGCGGCGATCGCCCCCGGCAAAGAGGTGGTGGTGTCGCGCGGCGAGCTGGTGGAGATTGGCGGCGCATTCCGCATACCCGACGTGATGCGCCAGGCCGGCTGCCAACTGGTGGAGGTCGGCACCACCAACCGCACCCATCTGAAAGATTACCGCCAGGCCATCAACGAACAGACCGGCCTGTTGATGAAAGTGCACACCAGCAACTACAGCATTCAGGGTTTTACCGCGGCGGTCGACGAGGCTGAACTGGCGCAGCTCGGAGCCGAACAGGGCGTGCCGACCGCCACCGATCTGGGCAGCGGCTCGCTGATCGACATGGCGCAGTACGGCCTGCCCGCCGAACCGATGCCGCAGCGGCTGCTGGCCGCCGGCGTCGACTTGGTGACGTTCTCCGGCGATAAGCTGCTGGGCGGCCCGCAGGCCGGGATCATCGTCGGCAAAAAGGCGCTGATCGCCCGCCTGCAGCAGCATCCGCTCAAGCGCGCGCTGCGCGTCGGCAAGCTGACGCTGGCGGCCCTGGAGGCCACGCTGCGGCTCTATCTGCAGCCGGAAAAACTGGCTGAGCAGCTGCCGACGCTGCGGCTGCTGACCCGCCCGCAGCAGGAGATGCAACAGGCGGCCGAACGGCTGCTGGCGGCGCTGGCACCGCGGTTCACCGCCGATTTCGAGCTGCGCGCCGAACCGTGCTGGTCGCAAATTGGCAGCGGTTCGCTGCCGGTGGATCGCCTGCCCAGCTATGCGCTGACCTTCACGCCGCGCGACGGCCGCGGCGCCACGCTGGAAGCGTTGGCCGAACGCTGGCGCCGCCTGCCGCAGCCGGTGATCGGCCGCCTCGGTGACGGCCGGCTGTGGCTGGATCTGCGCTGTCTGGAACAGGAAGGGGCGCTGATGGACGCGCTGAGCGCCTCATGATCATCGCCACCGCCGGCCATGTCGATCATGGCAAAACCACCCTGCTGCAGGCGATCTCCGGGATCAACGCGGATCGCCTGCCGGAAGAGAAGCGCCGCGGCATGACCATCGATCTGGGTTACGCCTACTGGCCGCAGCCGGACGGCCGGGTGCTGGGCTTTATCGACGTGCCCGGCCACGAGAAATTCCTCGCCAACATGCTGGCGGGCGTCGGCGGCATCGACCATGCGTTGCTGGTGGTGGCCTGCGACGACGGCGTGATGGCGCAAACCCGCGAACATCTGGCGATCCTGCGCCTGAGCGGGCGCCCGGCGCTGACGGTGGCGCTGACCAAGGCCGACCGGGTGGACGCGGCGCGTGTCGGCGAGGTACGCCGCCAGGTGCGCGACGAACTGGCGCGCCAGGGCTGGCCCGATGCACCGCTGTTTGTTACCGCGGCGGCGGCGGGAGAGGGTATCGAGGCGCTGCGCGCGCATTTGCTGGCGCTGCCCTCCGGCGAGCACGCGCTGACGCGCCGTTTTCGCCTGGCGGTAGACCGTGCGTTCAGCGTCAAAGGGGCGGGGCTGGTGGTGACCGGCACCGCGCTCGGCGGCCGGGTGCAGGTGGGAGATTCGCTGTGGCTGACCGGCGCCGACGCGCCGGTGCGGGTGCGTGGCCTGCACGCCCAAAATCAGGCCGTGGAACAGGCCCAGGCCGGGCAACGCATCGCGTTGAACATCAGCGGCGATGTCGATAAAGACCGTGTCGCGCGCGGCGACTGGCTGCTGGCGCAGCGTCCGCCGGAGGCGGCGGAACGCATTCTGGTGGCGCTGGAAGCGGATCGGCCGATCCGCCATTGGCAGCCGCTGCACCTGCACCATGCCGCCAGCCACATCACCGGGCGCATTTCGCTGCTGAACGACGGGCTGGCGGAACTGATCCTCGATCGCCCGCTGTGGCTGGCGGAGAACGATCGGCTGGTGCTGCGCGATATCGGCGCACGGCAAACGCTGGGCGCGGCCCGGGTGCTCAGGCTGAGCGCGCCCAAGCGCGGCAAGCGCCAGCCGGACTACCTGGTATGGCTGCAGGCCCTGGCGAACGCGCAGGACGATGCGCAGGCGCTGACGCTTGAGCTGCCGCACGGCGCGCTGTCTCTGACGGCGTTCGCCTGGGCGCGTCAGTTGACCGACGACGGCCTGGCGGCACTGCTGGCGAACCGCGATCTGCTGATCGTCGGTGACCGGGCGCTGGCGCAGGAGCAGGTGCAACAGGCGGAAAGTCGGCTGCTGCAGGTGCTGGCGGAGTACCACCAACAGCACGCCGATCAGTTGGGGTTAGGGCGCGCCCGTCTGCGGCGCATGGCCCTGCCCCAGCAGCCGGAAACGCTGGTGTTTATGATGATCGATCGGCTGCTGAAGGCCGGCGCGCTGCGCAATACGCGCGGCTGGCTGCACCTGCCGGAACACGGTCTGGCGTTCAGCGCCGAAGAGGCGCCGCTGTGGGCGCGCATCGAACCGCTGTTCGGCGACGAGCCGTGGTGGGTGCGCGATCTGGCGAGCGAGTTGGGTGAGGAAGAGAGCCGGGTACGGGCGCTGCTGCGCAAGGCGGCCCAGCTGGGCCATGTGACGGCGGTGGTGGTGGATCGCTATTACCTCAGCCGACGCATCGAGCAGTTCGCGGCGCTGATCCGCGAGCTGGATGCGGAGCGGGGCGGCGCCAACGCCGCCGACTTCCGCGATCGGCTCGGCGTCGGGCGCAAGCTGGCGATCCAGGTGCTGGAGTTCTTCGATCGCAGCGGCTTTACCCGCCGCAAGGGTAACGAGCATCTGCTGCGCGACGGCGGGTTGTTCGGCAACTGATTGCGTGTTTTTTGTTCTCTGATGGCGGTATAATCAGCTTTAATCACTTTGATTGATGTCGATTGTATTGAGGATCAAGACGATGAATACGAAAGTCATCACCGCTCATGTGCCGCTGCCTTTGGCTGAAAAGGTGGATGAAATGGCCGCCAAACTTGAACGCTCACGGGGATGGATAGTGAAGCAAGCCCTCACCGCCTGGCTCGAGCAAGAGGAAGAGCGCCGTCGATTAACGCTGGCGGCGCTGGCCGATGTCGAACAGCAAAACGTTATCGATCATGAATCGGTAGAAGCCTGGGCTGCCAGCCTGGACAGTGACGATCCGCTGCCGGTACCGCGCTGATGGCGTTAAAATGGACGAGTAAGGCGCTATCGGATTTGGCGCGTTTGTTTGAGTTTCTTGCCTTGGCTAACCGTACTGCGGCAGCGAATTCGGTGAAGGCCTTGGTCGCCGCGCCTAAAGCGTTGCTTGATAATCCTCGCCTGGGTGAAAGACTGGACGAGTTTTTACCGCAGGAAGTGAGGCGTATTCTGGTCGGCCGTTATGAGATACGTTACCAGGTGCAGCCGGCAACGATTTATGTTCTGCGTATTTGGCATCCCCGCGAAGAGCGATAGGCCGAATTCCCCTACCCGATAAATCTGACGGCGGCCCGGCTGACGTCGGGCGTCTGGGCGGTCAGAAACGCCTGTAAGCGTTCGATCAGCGGCCGCTTCGCCGATTCTTCCGGCCAAACCAGATAGTAACCGTCGCCGGTACGCACGGCGGCGTCACAGGGCAGCGCCAATAACCCCTCCTCAATCGTCCGCAGGCTCAGCGCCAGATCGCCGATCGAGACGCCGTGCCCGGCGATGGCCGCCGTGTTGCCCTGTTCCAGCGAATCAAATACCTGGCCGCGCGTGAGATCGATCGGGGCCGCGATGCCGCTTTTTTGCAGCCAGCGCCGCCAGTCGCGCCGATCGGGCGAAGGGTGGATCAGCGGGCAGGCGGCGAGGTCGCGCTGCCCGTCGGCGAGCAGCGCGGGGGCGCAAATCGGGATCAGCCATTCGTCGAACAGCTTGGCGGCGGCGGTGTTGGCGCCGAAGTGGCCGTTGCCGAGCAGGATGGCGCAGTCGTAGGGTTCGCTGAAAAAATCCACGCTGTCGATGTCCATCCAGACGCTGGCTGCCTGCACCTCGAACGCCTGCGCCGTTTGCCGGAACCGGCTCAGGCAGTCCAGCAGCCAGCGCAGGGTCAGCGTGGAGGGCGCCTTCAGCCGCAGCAGATCGCGGTGGCTTCTGAACAACTCGCACGCTTGCTCGATGCGGCCAAACCCTTGCTGCAGCTCGGCGGCGAAGATTTTCCCCTGCGGCGTGACCTCGATGCGCGGGCCGTTGCGCTGGAACAGCCGACAGCCGAAGTGCTGCTCCAGCGTTTTGATGTGCTTGCTGACGGCGCTCGGGGTGAGATGCAGCTCCTCGGCGGCCAGCGTGAACGAGCCGGTGCGGGCGGCGCTTTCGAAGGCGCGCAGGGCGTAAAGCGGCGGAAGGGAACTGGCCATCGCGGCGTCTCTAATAATGAGTCTGATTCACAGTAAACGACAGGATTACTCCTTTTTCAAGGCGGGGGCGGCGGCAGGATAATGGCGCGACGCCAACTGACTGAATGTGAGTGAAATAAAGATGAACCTGTCGTTGCTGGCGGCGTATTTCGCCGCCATTTTCTTGCTGATCGCCACGCCGGGGCCGGTGGTGGCGATGGTGGCCAACACCGCGGCGCGCTTTGGTGCCCGGCGCGCGCTGTTGACTGCGCTGGGCAGCAACGGGGCCTCCTTGTTGCTGATCGGCATCGCCGCGCTGATTATCACCGGGCTGTTCGCGGTGGATATGCGCTTGCTGCAGTGGATAGGCCTGCTGGGTTGCCTGTTTATCGGCCGTATGGCGATCGCCTCGCTGTATGAGGATTTATCCGCGCGAACCCCGGATGCGCAGCCCGTTGCGCCGCCGCAAAAACGCTCGGCGATCCTGACCGGTTTTCTGGTGGGCATCGCCAACCCCAAAGACATTATCTTCTTCGTCGCTTTTTTCCCGCAGTTTATCGCCGTCACCCCCTCGATCGGCGCCAGCCTGACGCTGTTGACTGCACTGTGGGTGCTGGCGGACTTCGCCATCTTGCTGGCCTATATCACCCTGCTGTCGGGAACGGCGCTGCAGCGCGCGCGGCGGGCGATCTCTGTCCTGTCGGCGTTGCTGCTGTTGGGGGTGGCGGTGGTGGGAGCGGGGTATGCGCTGTGGGGGCTGCTCGGCTGAAGCCGCATAAAAAAACGCCGGTCGGGAAACCGGACCGGCGTTTATCGTGGCGTTTAAGCCGCGCCGGTCGGCTGCGGCGTGGGGTCGCCGTTGCGGCGTTTGCCGATAAACAGCGCCACCAGCGTCAACCAGCACAGGCCGCTGATGAGATTGAACAGGTTGAACAGCCCGCTGCCGCCCCAGACGTAGGCGACCTTGGCCAGCTCGATGCCGACGGTGAACACCATCATGCTCAGCATGCCCATGGTGGCCGACACGGTGCCTTTGCTGACAGTGCTGGAGAACAGCGTCAGGCGGTACAGGCCGGCGTTGGCCAGGCCAATGCCGAAGGCGTACAGGCTCAGGCCGGCGGTCATCCACAGGTAGGCATGGCTGGAGAACTGGGTCGCCAGCGCGGCGATCAGCAGCCCCAGCAGCATTGGGCCCGCGCCCAGCTTGATCAGGCGCTCCACGCTGTTTTTGCCGGTCAGGCGCGCCAGCGTCAGGTTGCCGAGGATCAGCGCGCCGAACACCGGGATTTGCAGCAGGCCGTAATCCAGCGTCGACAGCGACTCACCGCTGATCAGGATCACCGGTGACTGGGCGATCCAGGCCAGCAGCGGCAGGCTGGCGAAACCGATCGCCAAAGCGCCGCACAGGAAGCGGCGGTTGCCCAGCACCTGGCGGTAGTCGCGCCACAGGTTGGCGGCGGAAAACGCCTCGCCCTGCAGCGTGGCGGTTTCCGGCATCGCTTTCCACAGGCCGTAGAAGGCGATGGCCGCCAGCGCGGCGAACAGCACGAACATGCTCTGCCACGGCGCGACGTGGATCAGCGCCGCGCCGGCCAGCGGCCCGAGCAGCGGGGCGATCAGCGCCACGTTGGCCATCAGTGCGGTGATCTTGATGCACACCGATTCTTCAAACGACTCCTGGATGGTGGCGTAGCCGACCGCGCCGATAAAGCACAGGCCGATGCCCTGCAGGAAACGCATGGCGATGAACTGTTCGATGGTGGTGACCAGCAGGATCGCCAGGCAGGAGACGATAAAGAACGCCACCCCGGCCAGCATCACCGGGCGGCGGCCGCGGCGATCCGACAGCGGCCCGAGCAGCCACTGCAGGAAGATGCCGCCGGCCAGATAGGCGGTCATCGAGGTGGGTACCCACTCTTCGCCGGCGTTGAAATCCGCCACGACGGCCAGCATGCCCGGCTGAATCATATCGTTGCCGATATAAGTGGCGAACTCGAACAGCACCAGACAAAGAGGGAATAAAAGCGCCTGTCGGCCCAAACGTGCCGCAGGTGGTAATGTCGTTTTCATATTATTGTACTGATAGTAAAAGAGAAAAAGGAACTGCCAGGGCGGGAAGCGCAAACTGAGCGAGTTGTGGCGGCTATTTTGCCGCCAATTGTTCACCTTCGCAATCATAAGGTGTTGTTTAAGTGCATTCTGATATTTCGCTTTTGGGTTGTCGCCGAACGCCGTGCCCGATAACCTCTTCTTAACATATCAATATGACACAAGATCGGGCGAGCGTTTGAGCGAGAAAATCGGCTGGATAGACAATCTGCGGGCGATAGCGTGCATGATGGTGGTGATGATCCACGCCACCACCTATTACGTCACCAACGGCGCGGCGATAGGGCTGCACAACTGGGATATCGCCAACGCGCTGAACTCGCTGTCGCGCGTGTCGGTGCCGCTGTTCTTCATGATTTCCGGCTACCTGTTCTTCGGCGAAAAGAGCGCTGGCCGGCGGCATTTCACCCGTATCGCCTGCTGCATTCTGTTCTACAGCGCCATCGCGCTGATCTATATCGCGGCCTTCACCAAGATCGGCTTCTGGCCGTCGCTGCGCGCCATCCTGCAAAAGCCGGTGTTCTACCACCTGTGGTTTTTCTACGCCATTACGGTGATTTACCTGCTGTCGCCGCTGATCAGCGTCAAGCCGGTGTCGCGCCGTTACCTGGCCGCCGCGCTGGTGGTGTTGGCTGCGATCGCCAACCCGAATACCGACAAGCTGACCTTCGGCAATGCGCACCTGCTGCCGGTTAACCTGTATATCTACGGCGATACCTTCTACTACCTGCTGTATGCGCTGGCCGGGCGGGCGATTGGCATGATGGAGGCGCGCGGGCGCGCCGTGGGCTGGCTGGCGGCGCTGGGATTTGCGCTGTGCGTGGCGCTGATCGCGCGCGGCACCAAGCACCAGCTGTTCATCAACGGCAACTTCGCCGATACCTACTACATCTACAGCGGCCCGCTGGTGTTTATGGCGGCGGTGGCGCTGCTGGTGTGGGTGAAACACTGTTTGCCGCAGCCGATCGGCTGGCTGAGCGCGTTCTCCCGCCATTCGCTGGCGATCTACGGTTTTCACGCCCTTATCGTCAACGTGATGCGCAGCCGGCACCTGGATTTCACCGGCCACCCGCTGCTGGATATCTTCTGGGTGTTCGGCGTGGCGCTGGGGCTCAGCCTGCTGCTGTCTGTCGGCCTGCAGCGGCTGGATACCCGCCGGCTGGTGTCATAGCGGCGAGCGCTGGCGCTGCTGGGCGCGGCGCAGCTGCCGCCCGGAAGAAAAGCCGGCCGCCAGCGCGGCCTTCTCCAACCCATACCCTTGCTGCAGGCGCTGTTGCGCCACCGCCAACCGCAGCTGCTCATGATACTCCCGCACGCTGATGCCGACGTGGCTGCGAAACAGCCGCGCCAGGTGGCGGCTGCTGACGTGCGCCTTCTCCGCCACCTGCGGCACCGACCAGTCGGCCTCCGGCTCGGCGGCCATCACGTCCTGCGCGCGGTGTACCGCCGGGTGCAGGTGGTTGCGATAGCGCAGCCAGGGCGACAGCTGCGGATCGTCCCCGGCGCGGCGGAAATAGACCACCATGTCGCGTGCGACGTCGCGCGCCCGGCCGGAGCCGCAGTGGCGGTGGACCAGGTGCAGCGCCAAATCGATGCCGGTGGTGATGCCCGCGCTGGTGTAGATGCCGCGATCTTCGACGAAGATACGGTTCTCTTTCACCTGCGCCGCCGGCGCCTGCCGGCGGATACGTTCGATGACGTCGTGGTGGGTGGTGCACTGATAGCCGTCGAGCAGCCCGGCCTGCGCCGCCAGCAGCGCGCCGGAACAGATGCACACCAGGGTGATACGCTGCCGCTGCAGATCGGGCCGCAGCGTCGCCAGCCAGCGGCGCGCCTGCTCGGCCTCTTCCCCGGCGAAATAGCGCTGCGAATCGCCGACGCCCGGCAGCACCAGAATGGCGCCGTCTTCCAGGCGTTCGGGCAACGGCTGCAGGCCGCTCAGCGTCATGCCGATGGAGCAGACGATCTGCGGCGCCGGGCTGAGATAACGCAGGCTGAACTGCCCGGCGAGGCGCAGGGTTTCCGCCGGGCCGCTGACGTCCAGCGACAGCACGTTGGGCAACAGCAGAAAATAGACGGCCTGCGACATGGTTACTCCTGTGCGAGTTGCGCCAGCGCCTCATCCACGCTGGCGATGCGGGCGAAACGATCGACCAGTACGGTTTCAGTATGCCGCTTCAGCTGCGCGGGGGTAAAGGTTTCACCGTCGGGATGACGCATCGGGAAGGTCAGCGTCGCCTCGGTGACGAAGGTCACCCGATAACCGAGATCGGACGCTACCCGGGTGGTGGTTTCGCAACACTGTTCGGTGCGGATGCCGGAGACGATCAGGTGGTTGATATCCCGCTCGCGCAGCCAGGCGTCGAGGCCGGATTCGGTCAGCGCATTGTGTACGTGCTTATGCACGGTGATATCCGCCTGGTGGGTGAGGAACGGCAGGCGCTGTACATGGCCTGAAGCCAGCGAGAACGGCCCCTGCGGCGAAACGTGCAGCACATCGACCAGCGCTGCGCCGCGTTGTTGGCAACCCGCGATCAGGCGCGTCAGCGCCTGCTGAAACGCCGGCAGATCGTCCTCCTGCCAGAATGGACGGTGCTGGAATGATTGCTGGACATCGATGATCAATAACGCGCTCTGTGACATTTTCGGCCCTCCGCCTGTGTGTGTAGCGACCATCTTGCGCCGCTCCTTACTCTGGCAGAAGGCCAAAAACGGCCATCATGATGACAACAGCGGACCGACCTTAGGCTTTGCTCACCTGGCCGGCCACCAGACGCCCCTGATGGAAGGTGGCGCTGCGCGCCGGCAGGCGGGCGACCGCCTCGGCGGAACAGCTGGCGTTGACCAGCACGAACTCGGCGGCATCGCCGGCTTTTGGCCAGGCGCGCTGGCCCTTATCGTCCAGCGGCAGCACGCCGCCGGTGGAGATGGCCATGGCGCGCGACAGGTGATACTCGTCGGAGCCACGGTACAGCTGGGCGTACAGGTTGGCCTTCTCCAGGATGTCGCCGGTGCCGAACGGCGACCAGTGGTCGATCACGCTGTCGGTGCCGGTCATCACGAACACCCCTTTCTCGCTGAGCTGCGGCAGCGGCATCATCAGGCCGCCGATCGGCACCGTAGAGGCGATGGTGATCTGCTGCGCCGCCAGCCGGGTGGCGGTTTCCGCCAGTTCGCCCGGCGTCAGCGTGGTCAGGGCGAAAGCGTGGCTGATGGTGACCTTGCCGCGCAGTGCCGGGTTTTGCTCCACGGTGGCGATCATGTAGTTGATGGCGGCGACCCCGGCCGGGCTGGTCTCATGCAGGTGGATATCCACGCCTTTGCCGGTATCGAGGGCGATCTGGAACATGGCGTCCAGCGATTGCTCCATCGCGCCGTCGACGTTGGTCGGATCGAGCCCGCCGACGTACTGCACGCCCATCTGCATCGCTTCGCGCATCAGCGCATCGACTTTGGAGTGCAACAGCCCGTGCTGCGGGAAGGCGACGATTTCACAGCTGAAGTCCGCCCGGTGGTTTTCCAGCGCGCGCTGCAGGTGTTCCAGGCTTTTCAGGCCGCTGACCGGATCGATATTGCAGTGGCTGCGCGCCACGGTGCTGCCTTTGGACTGCAGCAGGGCGATCAGGTTTTCCGCCCGCTGCTGCGAGGTGGGCAGCAGTTTCGGGATCAGCGTCTGCTCCAGCGCGATCATGTCCATGATGGTTTTGCCCTGGCGCGGGCGCGGCGCCTGCCACGGGCCGCTGTAGAAGGTTTTGTCCAGGTGGATGTGCATGTCGCGAAACGCCGGCAGCAGCAGCTGGCCCTGCGCCTGATAGCGGGGCACGCCGGTGGGCAACGCGGCGCTGGCGGCGTGAATGGCGGCGATCTTGCCGTCTTTGATCTCCAGCGTGTACAGCGCGGTGCGGGTGCCGATCACCGTTTCGCCGTCGTATTCAAAGCCGTCTTCCAGCCGCACCTCGCTCAGGCAGTAGTGGCGATCGGTCAGGGTCATCGGTGCCGGTGCGCACTGCCCGTCGCCCGGTGACGCGGCCTGCGCCATGCCACCCGTCAGGCCGATCACCGCGCAGGCGGTGGTAAGTTTGCCGGTTTGGCTGAGGAAGGCTCTGCGGCCCGGTTGTTGAGGGTTTTCCACGTTCGGTTCCTTAATCCAGAGGTGAGGGATGAAAACATCCCCCAATTTAGGAGAGGAACCGGCCGGTTGGCAGCGACATTTGCCACTGGTGACTATTCGATTTGGTAATGATCGGCGTGTGCCGGCGTTTATATCAACCCGCAAAACACCGCCAGCCGCTGGGCCAGCGACAGCGTGGCGGCGGGGGCGCCGTCGCGGTAGTAGAGCGCCAGTTCGAAGCTGTCTATCGGCGGCAATCCTTCGGCTTCGCCCAGCACCCGATGCGTGGGCAGACGGCAGCCGGCCGGCAACAGGGTGACGCCCAGCCCGGCGGCGGAAGCGGCGGTCAGCGCCGCCAGGCTGGCGCTGCTGTAGCCAATGCGCCAGCGTTTGCCGAGGTTGTCCAGCGCCTGGCACAGCTCGTCGCGGTACAGGCCGCTGAGCGGAAATACCGCCAGCGGCACCGGCGATTGCTCGATGGCCGGGAAGGCCAGGCTGTCCAACCACAGCAGCGGTTCCGGCCGTGCGGCGCGCGGCGGTTGCCGGCGGCGCTGCTTCACCAGGATCAGATCCAGCTCTTCACGCGCGTAGGCGCTGTGCAGATCGGCGCTCAGGCCGCTGGCGACGTCCAATCGCAGGTGTGGGTGCTCGCGGCTGAAGTCGGCCAGCAGCTCGGTGGTGGGCACGGCGAAATCCTCCGGCATGCCGATCCGCAGCACGCCGTCGCGCCAGATGCCGGTCAGCGCGTCGTGGGCCTCTTCATTCAGCGCGATGATGCGGCGCGCGTAGCTCAACAGCTTGACGCCTTCTTCGGTCAGCAGCACCTGATGCGAGGAGCGCTCAAACAGCGGCTTGCCCAGCATCTCTTCCAGCCGGCGCACCTGCTGGCTAACGGTGGACTGCGACAAAAACACCCGCTCTGCGGCGCGGGTGAAGCTGTTGCTGTCGCATACGGCGACGAAGCTGAGCAGCAGCTGCGGATTGAACATCGGGTAGCGATTCATTTTCCCACTGTTGGCTATTTTATTATTTAATTTCCCAATACTAGCGGCGTTGCCTACAGTAACGCAACGCTGCGGCGATCGCGCTGTGACGCCGCACTCTTCATTTCGCAGTACCAGGAATATACCGTGTTAAATCATTCTGTTAATTCACCTTCTTCGCGCCGCTGGTTCAATCCCCTGTTGCTGGCGCTGGTGTTGATCGGCCTGAACATGCGGCCGCTGTTGACCTCGATTGGCCCATTGCTGCCGACGCTGCGCCAGGCTACCGGGCTGAGCTTTGGCGGCGCGGCGTTGCTGACCACGCTGCCGGTGCTGATGATGGGCCTGATGGCGTTGGCGGGTGGCGCCATCAACCGGCTGTTCAGCGAACGCAGCGCCGTGGCGTTGAGCCTATTGGCGATCGGACTGGGCGCGCTCTGGCGCGAGCTGGCCCCCGGCAGCGTGCAGCTGCTGATGAGCGCGGTGCTGGGCGGGCTCGGCATCGGGGTGATCCAGGCGGTGATGCCCGGCATCATCAAGCATCATTTCCTCAACAGCATGGCGCTGGTGGCCGGGCTGTGGTCGGCGGCGCTGATGGGCGGCGGCGGACTGGGCGCGGCGATCACCCCGTGGTTGATGAGTGCGGGGCACGACTGGCACAGCGCGCTGGCCTGGTGGGCATTGCCGGCGCTGGTGGCGCTGCTGGCCTGGTGGCCGGTCAGTCGCGGGCTGCCTCGCCTGGGCGCAGCGGGAGAAAACCGCGGGCCAAGCCTGCTGCGCAACCGGCGCGCCTGGCTGCTCGGCGCCTATTTCGGCCTGATCAACGGCGGCTATACCAGCCTGATCGCCTGGCTGCCACCGTATTACATGCAGCTCGGCTGGCAGCCGCAGGCCAGCGGTTCGCTGCTGGCGCTGATGACCTTCGGCCAGGTGGTGGGCGCGCTGCTGTTGCCGGCGCTGGCGCGCAATCATGACCGGCGGCCGTTGCTGCTGCTGGCGCTGATGATGCAACTGATCGGCTTTATCGGCCTGATTTACCTGCCGCAGACGCTGCCGTGGCTGTGGGTGTTGGTTTCTGGGCTGGGGCTGGGCGGCGCGTTCCCGCTGTGCCTGGTGCTGGCGCTCGATCACCTGCACCAGCCGGCGGCGGCCGGGCGGCTGGTGGCCTTTATGCAGGGCGTCGGCTTCCTGCTGGCGGGCGTGACACCCTACCTCTCCGGCCTGCTGCGCGACTACAGCGGTGGCTTCGTGCTGGACTGGCAGATCCACGCGCTGCTGGTGGTGGTGCTGATCGCCATCACCTGGCGCTTCCACCCGCACAGCTACCGGCGGGCGTTCGCCGAATAATATTTCTGTCATTGCCGCTCCCTATAGTGACGTTGCTTTTACTTCTGGGCGATAACAACGAAAAGGGACAATGACATGCACAACACCAAAACCCGGCTGGCGCTGCTGGTCGGCTGCATGGCGCTGAGCGCCAACCTGTGGGCCGAGGCGCAGCCGGTACCGGCGACGCTGGCGGGGCATGCGCTGCTGCCGGTGAAATCCACCGTTTCCACGCCGAAGGACGCGCCGAGCGATCTGCAGCTGAGCGGCAAGTACACCAGTGGCAAACGCGTCACCGAGCTGGGCAGCGTGGCGGGCAAATCCGCCGATCGCCTGACCGGCCTCGGCCTGCCGATCGAAGGCCAACCGCTGCAGGGCCACTCAGGCATCAAACACATGCCCGACGGCACCTACTGGGTGCTGACCGACAACGGCTTCGGCAGCAAGGCCAACTCGCCGGACGCCATGCTGTATCTCAACCACTACAAGATCGATTTCAAAGACGGCACGGTCGCGCCGCTGAAGACGGTTTTCCTGCACGATCCGGATAAAAAGGTGCCGTTCCACATCATCAACGAGAGCACCGAGAAGCGCTATCTGACCGGCAGCGATTTCGATCCGGAAAGCTTCCAGTTTGCCGACGATGCCTTATGGATCGGCGAAGAATTCGGGCCTTACCTGATCAAGGCCGACTTGAACGGCAAAGTGCTGGCGGTGTTCGACACCCTGGTGGACGGCAAGGTGGTGAAATCGCCGGACAACCCGACGCTGACCCTGCCGGGCGCGCCGGACGGCAAGCAGAACTTCCAGGTGGCGCGCTCCAAAGGCTTTGAAGGCATGGCCGCCTCGCCGGACGGCAGCAAGCTGTATCCGCTGCTGGAAGGGGCGCTGTGGGAAGGCGAGCAGTTCGAGAACGTCGGCGGCAAACGCTACCTGCGGGTGCTGGAGTTTGATGTGAAACAGCAGGCCTGGACCGGCCGCAGCTGGCAGTACGTGCTGGAAGACAACCAGAATGCCATCGGCGACTTCAATATGATCGACGCCACCCACGGGCTGGTGATCGAGCGCGACAACGGCGAAGGCACGCCGGATAAAGCCTGCGCCGCAGGCGCGCCGACCGACAACTGCTTCAGCCAGGTGGCCAAGTTCAAGCGAGTGTATAAAATCGCCTTCTCGGACGCCAACGTCGGCAAACCGGTCGACAAACTGGCCTATATCGACCTGATGAATATCCAGGATCCGAACAAGCTGGCGCGCAAGCCGCTGAACGACGGCGTGCTGACCTTCCCGTTCTTCACCATCGAGAACGTGGACGTGGTGGACGCCAACCACATCATCGTCGGTAACGACAACAACTTCCCGTTCTCCTCCAGCCGCCAACCCAATATGGCGGATGACAACGAGTTCATCCTGCTGGACGTGAAGGATTTCCTGAAGTAGCGCTCCCCGGCCGCCGCATCACCGGCGGCCGCACGATTTCCCGCTTAGCGCAGCGAACAAACTGCGCTATAATCAGCGCCTTGCTTCTTCTCTTCTCCAAGGAAGATCCTCGTCCCCGGTGGGGCGGCCGGACTTCAAATCCGGTTGGGGCCGCCAGCGGTCCTGGGCAGGTTCGACTCCTGTGATCTTCCGCCAAATTACTGTTTCCCACACTTTCTTGAATTCAACAAAATCCTATCCAAGCGAGTCAGCTTGCAGACATTTTTTTGGGAAAATAACCGTTGTTCGAGTAATGAGCTTTGATGTGGTTCTCTGGCATACTTAGCGAATTACAGCGTTGTAAGTCAGATTAAAGCGGAGGCGACATGGCAGACAAGCACTTAACCCAATCACCGGCAGGTGAGTTTGTTATGTTTGCCAGCGATGATGGCGAAGTGCGCGTTGAATGTCGTTTTGAGCAAGAAACGCTGTGGTTGCCCCAGGCAACCATCGCGAATCTTTATCAAGTGACTCCCCAGGCGATTACGCAGCACATCAAAGCGATCTACGAAGAAGCGGAACTTGAACAAAACGCAACCTGTAAGTCTTACTTACAAGTTCAGCAGGAAGGGGCCCGTCAGGTAAGTCGCAATATCCTGCACTATAGCCTGCCCGTTATTCTTGCCGTCGGTTATCGTGTTCGTTCGCCTCGTGGCACCCAATTTCGCCAGTGGGCGACCCAAACTCTTCAGGAATACCTGATCAAAGGCTTCGTGATGGATGACGAGCGGCTTAAAAATCCGCCCGTGGGTTCATCCGCTGTGCCTGATTACTTTGATGAGATGCTGGAGCGCATCCGTGATATCCGTGCCAGTGAGCGTCGGGTTTATTTGCGGGTATGGGAGATCTTCGCATTAGCCGCCGACTATCAGCCGTCACTTAAAGAGACAACGTTGTTTTTCCAAACTATCCAAAACAAGCTGCATTTTGCCTGCACCGGCCACACCGCTGCTGAACTCATCCATCAGCGGGCTGACGCCAACCAGCCCCATATGGGCTTGAGCAGCTATAAGGGCGAGGAAGTATGCAAAAGCGACGTGACGGTGGCGAAAAATTACCTCAATCAGGACGAAGTCAGCGAACTCAACCGCGTGGTCAACATGTGGTTGGATTTCGCTGAAGATCAGGCGCGGCGTCGTCAACAGGTGTTCCTACGTGACTGGCAGGATAAGCTGGATCAGTTTCTGCAATTTAACGACCGTGACGTTCTACAAGGTGCTGGCACGGTCAGTAAGAAAGCGGCAGATGAAAAAGCGCAGGCTGAATACGTCCAGTATGCCGAGCAGCAGCGCCGCTTAAAAGAAGCGGCGGGGGAACAGGATATCGCCGGTTTACTGCAGTGGAAAACAGACACCAAGAAGCAGCCATAAAGCCCCTTGAACCCCACAAGCAAAATAATTTGGGGGCATAATAGGGGGCATGGTTCAAAATCGAACTGGATAAAACTGAGTAAATTCAATAGAACTGACTATCAAATGCGACTCCTGTGATCGCCAATCTCTGACCATTTTCCTATGCTGAACGATACGGCTATCTTTAATGCAATGAGCCGGCTCGGCCGTGCGCGCACCATTCGGAGGTCAACATGCGAAGTCTGGAAGATCAACTTGCCGCTTATGCCGCCTATCACCGCGATGCGCGCAATATCGCCACGCATTTCATCGGCATTCCGCTGATCGTCGTCAGCCTGCTGGCGCTGCTCTCCCGGCCGGCGTGGGGGGCGGGATGGCTGCCGTTTTCGCCGGCCTGCGCGGTGGTTATCGTCGCGGCCCTCTATTACCTGCGGCTGAGCCTGCGCCTTGGCGTCATGATGCTGGCGTTGCTGCTGCTGTGCCTCGGGATCGGCGCCTGGGTGGCGTCGCTGTCGACGGCGGCGTGGCTGAGCATCGGCATCGGCGGTTTCGTCATCGGCTGGCTGTTTCAGTTTGTCGGGCATTTCTGGGAGGGGCGAAAACCGGCGTTTATGGACGACGTGACGGGCCTTATCATCGGCCCGCTGTTCGTGCTGGCGGAAGCCTGCTTCCTGGCCGGCGGGCTGCGCGAACTGCAGCGGAACATCGAGCTGCGCTCGGGCAAAGTGCGCAATGCAAAGCGCTAAACGAGGCGATTCCGATAGTCAGATGAAGAGCCTCTTTCAAAGAAAGAGGCTGAATGGGTTCAGATTAGGCGTGTTGGATCAATTTCCAGGTGACGCCTTTACCGCCATAGGGAGGCATGATATTGCCTTTGGCGATTGGCGCTGTGGTTGAGGGTTTGCCAACCACTTCCCAGACACCGCTTTCCGGGCATTTCTGTCCTGTTGAGGCGGTAGTACCAATAGGTGACTTAGACATACGATCTTTCCTTAATCAAAGCGGCGCCACCATAGCGCCGGGCATAAAGATATTTACATGTTCGCTTATATATTCAACCCATAGGGGAGAATATGGAAGATAGGCATATTTTCTCTTTCTTATTTGGATTCTTTGACTTTTTTATTTACGTTTTTAATTTTTAAATATCAACTTATTTATCATTTTAATCTATGAATTGTAATTATTTTTGAATTTAATTGTTTTGGAAGCTATCTGTAAAATGTTTTCAATTTCATTATGTTAGTTTCTTTTTGTGTATTCTGATATCAATGGTGTTTATTTGGCTTATATAATTCATTTCAGAATTATATAAGAATTAATTTTGTTGGTTACATTCATTGCGTGTATATAAGTGAGTTGGTAGGGCAAGGGTTTTCCATGCTATCGCCGATAACGCATAATCAGTAAGGAATATCGTTGGTTTTTCATTGGATTTATCCGGGCATGGTATGCGGAGGTTAAATACCCCAAGTGCAGAGTGATTCCCCTCGGCGCTTATCCTTCAGACGCATTAACGCCATTCTCCGCACGCATCGCCGCGATCGCGGTAAAGCAACCTTGATGCCCAATGCCGATCTCACCTCCTCACTTTTAACAAATTTGCAAAAGTCTTTTAGCCTCCCGCCTGCTTATCTTTGGTGTGATCAATGTCATACTTTCGGCATCTTAACTGTTCCCGCGCTTCGGCAGCGGTAAACCGGAGTTGTTGCATGAAAGTGAATTATCCCTTGTTAGCGCTGGCGGTGGGGGCGTTTGGCATCGGCACCACCGAATTCTCTCCCATGGGCTTGCTGCCGACCATCGCCAAAGGGGTGGACGTCTCCATTCCGATGGCCGGCATGTTGATCAGCGCCTACGCCGTCGGCGTGATGGTCGGCGCGCCGCTGATGACGCTGCTGTTGTCGCACCGGGCGCGCAGAAGCGCGCTGATTTTCCTGATGGCGATCTTTACCCTGGGCAACGTGCTGTCGGCCATCGCGCCGGATTACACCACCCTGATGCTGTCGCGCATCATCACCAGCCTGAACCACGGCGCCTTCTTTGGCCTCGGATCGGTGGTGGCCGCCAGCGTGGTGCCGAAAGAGAAACAGGCCAGCGCCGTGGCGACCATGTTTATGGGGTTGACCATCGCCAATATCGGCGGGGTGCCTGCCGCGACCTGGCTGGGTGAAACCATCGGCTGGCGCATGTCGTTCCTGGCGACGGCCGGGCTGGGCGTGATCGCCATGCTGGGGCTGTGGTTCTCGTTGCCGAAAGGCAGCGCCGGGGCGCGCCCTGACGTGAAACGCGAGCTGTCGGTGCTGGTGCGGCCGCAGGTGCTGACCGCGCTGCTGACGACCGTGCTGGGGGCGGGCGCGATGTTCACGCTCTATACCTACATCTCGCCGGTATTGCAGCACATCACCGAGGCGACGCCGCTGTTCGTGACGGTGATGCTAGTGCTGATCGGCGTCGGTTTCTCGATCGGCAACTACCTCGGCGGCAAGTTCGCCGACCGTTCCGAGAGCGCGACGCTGAAGGGCTTCCTGCTGCTGTTGGTGGCCATCATGCTGCTGATCCCGCTGCTGGCGCGCAGTGACATCGGCGCGGCGGTGAGCATGGTGATTTGGGGCGCGGCGACCTTTGCCGTGGTGCCGCCGCTGCAGATGCGCGTGATGCGCGTGGCCAGCGAAGCGCCGGGGCTGTCGTCTTCGGTCAACATCGGCGCTTTCAACCTGGGCAATGCGCTGGGCGCCGCCGCCGGTGGCGCGGTGGTCTCCGCCGGTTTGGGCTACAGCTTCGTGCCGGTGATGGGGGCGATTATCGCCGGGTTGGCGCTGCTGTTGGTGTTGTTCACCAGCCGCACCGCTGCAAAAGTCGTTTACGCCAACGGCTAAATACGCAGATGCGGCGGGCCTGCTCGCCGCACCTACTCAAAGCCGAGCAGGCTGAACGCATCGTCCTGCGGGGCGTAACCCAGCAGGCGACGGGTCTCTTCCAGCGATAAACGCGTGTAGCGGTTATTGGAAACCCCGTGCACCACCGCATATTGCACCCCTTCGACGCGAATGCAGCGCTCCAGCAGATCGGCGGCGTCGCGATGGCTGAGGAACGCACTCATGTCGCGAGCGCTGAGCCGATCGCCCGGGCTGAGGGTGGTGAAGTTGGCGATGCGCACCGACAGGGCGGAAAGCCCTTCCTGATGGGCGAAGTAGGCGGCGATGCCTTCGCCGAAGGCTTTGCTGGCGCCGTACAGGTTCTTCGGCTTCGGCGCGTCGTCCGGGCGGATTTGGTAATCGAGCGGATAGCCTTCCACCGCCTGCGCGCTGCTGGCGAACACCACCCGGCGGCAGCCGGCGTCTTTCGCCGCGCGGAAGATATTGAAGGTGCCGAGAATGTTGTTGTCCATCAACGAACCGCAGAAGTCGGCATCGGGGGAGGGATCGGCCGCCAGATGCAACACGGTGTCGATATTGGCGCAGGCCGCGCGGCAGGCATCGAGATCGGCGATGTCGAAGCTGATGACTTCGTCGCCCGGCTGCCGATCGCTCAGCAGGCTGATGTCTCGTTCCGCCAACCGTAGCGGGTAGCGATCGCCCATCGCCAGACGAAACGCCGTGGCTACCCGGCCGCCGGCGCCGGTGATCAGAATCCGTCCCAACTCAGTCCGCAACGTCATGGTCGCTGTCATCCCTACAATCGATTACGCGTTGACCAGTAATAATCGCCCGCGTGACTTTTGTCCAGTCGTTTTAATTAGTCTCTCTGATGTTTCTGTCGCCATCGTCAATTGCGCACGGTGATTTTTGCGCGGGTGAATATCGTGGGATGTTAACGATGCGCAATCAGGTTTGGCGATCTATTTACCTTATGGATTGCGGGTTGTGACGAAAAAACGAGGACTGGCAGTGGATGAGCGAGCGCTTTGCTTTCGCTTGATAGTGAATTATTAGGTTAGTTAATCTTATGTTTTTGGGCGAAGCGGAGCGGTACTCCGCCACCCCTTTCCATTCTATCGCCTGCGCGATATATCACCGTGGCGCTGAAGCCGATAGAGGGCGGCAGGCCTTATTTGCCACCCCGGGACGGTTTTGCCCACCCGATCACAGTTCGGCAATTTGCCGGTGCAAAGCCTTGCGCCGGCAAAATCCGCGGTGTTAACGTCATAACTCAACCGATTTAGGGTTGTTACTGCTACGGCAGGCAAAACCTAAACCTCGCGTTTCTGTTCCCCGATGGGGCAGAGGCCGCGAGGTTTAGGTTTTTTTTTGCGCCGAATTCCGCCTCAGCGCCAGGCCAGTGCGGGGGGAGCGGCAGAACGCGAAGTCTAAGGATAACCGTATGAAATATGACACATTAGCCAGTGAGATTTTGGCCGGCGTCGGTGGCCGCGACAATGTGAAAAGCCTGGTGCACTGCGCCACCCGCCTGCGTTTCAAGCTGCGCGATGACACTCGCGCCAACGCGGCAGCGCTGAAGAAAAATCCTGGCGTCATCATGGTGGTAGAGAGCGGCGGCCAGTTCCAGGTGGTGGTGGGCAACCACGTGGCGGAGGTGTTCGACGCGGTCAACCGGGTTGGCGGATTGGCCGACGGCGCGCCGAGCGACGACGCGGGCGGCAAAAAAGACAACCTGCTCAGCCGCTTTATCGATCTGGTGTCCGGCATTTTCACCCCGCTGCTCGGGGTGATGGCCGCTTCGGGGATCCTGAAAGGCTTCCTGGCGCTGAGCCTGGCCTGCGGCTGGCTGCTGGAGAGCGGCGGCACCTTCAAAATGCTGTTCGCCGCCAGCGATTCGCTGTTCTACTTCTTCCCGATCATGCTCGGCTACACCGCCGGGAAAAAATTCGGCGGCAACCCGTTTGTCACCATGGCGATCGGCGGCGCGTTGACGCATCCGCTGATGATGGCGGCGTTCGAAGCGGCGCAGCAGCCGGGGGCGGTGCGCGAGTATTTCTTCGGCATTCCGCTCACCTTCATCAACTACAGCTCGTCGGTGATCCCGATCATCTTCGCGGCCTGGGTATCTTGCCGCCTGGAGCCGCTGTTTAACCGGGTGATCCACAGCGCGCTGCGCAATTTCATCACGCCGCTGCTGTGCCTGGCGATCACCGTGCCGTTGACCTTCCTGCTGATCGGCCCGGCGGCGACCTGGCTCAGCCACCTGCTGGCCAACGGCTATCAGAGCATTTACGCCTTTAACCCGATCGTTGCCGGCGCCTTTATGGGGGCGATGTGGCAGGTGTGCGTGATCTTCGGCCTGCATTGGGGGTTGGTGCCGTTGATGATCAACAACCTGAGCGTGCTGGGGCGCGACACCATGGTGCCGCTGCTGTTGCCGGCGGTGATGGGGCAGGTCGGCGCCACGCTGGGCGTGATGCTGCGCACCCGCGACGCCAAACTGCGGGCGCTGTCCGCTTCGGCCATCGGTGCCGGGATTTTCGGCATCACCGAACCGGCGGTGTACGGCGTCACGCTGCCGAACAAACGCCCGTTCATCTTCGGCTGTATCGGCGGCGCGCTGGGCGGTGCGGTGATCGGTTACTTCCAGACCTCGGTCTACTCGTTCGGCCTGGTGAGCGTATTCACCTTCGCGCAGATCATCCCCGGCGGCGGCATCGACGCCACGGTATGGGGCGCGATCGGCGGCACTCTGCTGTCGTTCGTGTTCGCCGCGCTGGCCAGCTACCTGTTCGGCGTCGCGCCGGCGGAAGAGACGGCGCAGCCTGAAGCCGCCGCGCCGCTTAACCGCAAACAGGCCATCCTCAGCCCGATCGCCGGCGACATCGTGCCGCTGGATCAGGTGAACGACGCGACCTTCGCCAGCGGCCTGCTGGGGAAAGGGGTGGCGATCGCGCCGCAGCAGGGGCGCGTGGTGGCGCCGGTGAGCGGCAGCGTGGCGTCGCTGTTCAAAACCAAACACGCCATCGGCATTGAATCGGACGACGGCGCGGAGATTCTCATCCACGTCGGCATCGATACCGTGAAGCTGGACGGGGCGCATTTCACCGCCCACGTGCGGGAAGGCGAGCGGGTCGCCCCGGGCGATCTGCTGATCGAGTTCGACCAGGCGGCGATCCATGCCGCCGGCTATGACACCACCACGCCGATCATCATCAGCAACAGCGATGACTACGTGGACGTGTTGACCAGCGGCCTGTCTCCGGTGCAGGAACAGGCGCCGCTGCTGACTTTATTACGTTAATTGAGGAGCAAGCGATGAACGGCAAGTTTCCGCAACATTTTCTGTGGGGCGGCGCGGTAGCGGCGAACCAGGTAGAAGGCGCGTATCAGGCCGACGGCAAGGGGCTGTCGACCTCCGATCTGCAGCCGCAGGGCATCTTCGGCGCCATCACGCCGCGCACGGCGGGCGACAGCGGCATCAAGGACGTGGCGATCGATTTCTATCATCGTTACCCGGAGGATATCGCGCTGTTCGCCGAAATGGGCTTCAAGTGCCTGCGCACCTCGATCGCCTGGACGCGTATTTTCCCGCAGGGCGACGAAGAGACGCCGAACGAAGCCGGGCTGGCGTTCTACGATCGGCTGTTCGACGAGATGGCGAAGTACGGCATTCAGCCGCTGATCACGCTGTCGCACTATGAGATGCCTTACGGCCTGGTGAAGCACTACGGCGGCTGGGGCGATCGGCGCACCATCGATTTCTTCGAACGCTATGCGCGCACCGTGTTCGAACGCTACAAGCACAAGGTCAAACACTGGCTGACCTTCAACGAGATCAACATGTCGCTGCACGCGCCTTTCACCGGCGTCGGCCTGCCGCAGGAGAGCGACAAGAGCGCCATCTATCAGGCGATCCATCATCAGCTGGTGGCCAGCGCCAAAGCGGTGAAAGCCTGCCACGAGATCGTGCCGGAGGGCAAAATCGGCAACATGCTGCTGGGCGGCATTCTGTATCCGCTGAGCTGCAAGCCGGAAGATCTGCTGGAAACCCAGCGGCAAAACCGCGACTGGCTGTTCTTCGGCGACGTGCAGGCGCGCGGCTATTACCCGGCCTATATGCAGCGCTTCTTCCGTGAAAACGGCATTCAGGTGGCGATCACCGAGGAAGATCGGCAAACGCTGCGCGAAACCATCGACTTCATCTCGTTCAGCTACTACATGAGCGGCTGCGTCACCGCCGATCCGGAGCAGTACGAGACGGCGCGCGGCAACATTCTCGATATGGTGCCGAACCCGCATCTGGCCAGCTCGGAGTGGGGGTGGCAAATCGACCCGATCGGGCTGCGCTACCTGCTCAACGTGCTGTACGACCGCTATCAGAAGCCGCTGTTCATCGTCGAGAACGGGCTGGGCGCCAAAGACCGCGTCGAAGCCGACGGCAGCATCCACGACGACTACCGCATCAACTACCTCAATGACCATCTGGTGCAGGTGGCGGAAGCGATCGACGACGGCGTCGAGGTGATGGGCTACACCAGCTGGGGGCCGATCGATCTGGTCAGCGCCTCGAAGGCCGAAATGTCGAAGCGCTACGGCTTCATTCACGTCGACAGGGACGATGCCGGCAACGGCAGCCTCGCGCGCCGCCGCAAGAAGAGTTTCTTCTGGTATCGCGATGTGATCCACAGCAACGGCGCCAGCCTGAAAGACCGACGCTAACCTCTAAGCCCGGCGGCAAGCGCCGGGCGTTAACCTAACGTTATTCGCTGCTGTTCATGATGGGAAATTCTCTCCCAGGGAATGCTGTTGCCCGCAGTCAGCCGTTATGCGGAGAAATATAATAATGATGAAAAGCTTATTACCACGTTCCATAACCCTGGCGGCGCTGGCGCTGCTCTGTAGCCAGGCGCAGGCGGAAACGCTGCAAACCGGCAAGGACGTCGAAGCCCCCACCGCCAAGTGGGAAGGGGTGGCGCTCGGCTTTGAACCGCCGCAGCCCGGGCTGTTGGGGGATATGCTGGGGATCAGGCCGATCCTGGAGGATCACGGTTTCCACTATAACCTCGGCTACCTCAGCCAGCTGTCGTATAACGCCGGCGGCGGTTACAACCACGATAAACAGGCGTCGTACATCGACCAATTCTCGCTGACCTTCAGCCAGGATTTGCAGGCGCTGACCGGCATTCCGGACGCGGCGATCGAAGGCAATATCGTCAACCGCAACCATGACAACAACCTGACCCGCGATCGCTTGCAGGATCCGCGCGTCGGCCTGACCGATCTGTCGCAGGAGAGCTTTGGCGGGCAGTCGATTACCCGCCTGGGCTGGCTGACCTTCAGCCGGTCCTTCCTCGATCGCCGGCTGCAGTGGCGCATCGGCATGATGAACAAGGTGCAGGATTTCGATCAGATCATCCCCTGCGATTTTCAGACGCTGACGCTGTGCGGCGGCAAGTCTGCCAACTCGTTGACCTGGTACAACTGGAACGTGCATTACTGGGGCACCACGCTGCAATACAAGCTGACCGACGGCCTGACGCTCAAGGGCGGCGTGATGGAGCAGAACCCGAGCGCCCCCAGCCGCAGCCACGCCTGGAGTTGGTCCACCAAGGGCAGCAAAGGCTTCCTGTTGCCGATGGAGCTGGAGCTGAAAACCCACGCCGTCAACCAGCTGCCGGGGGTGTATAACCTGGGCGTGCTGTTCACCAACGCGCGCCAGAGCGATCTTTATGAAGGGGTGTCCGGCGGGCCGGGCGCCAGCGATCCGCAGGGCTATCGCAGCCACGATCGCACCTGGTTCCTGTATACCGGTTTCAATCAGCAGGTGACGCGCCATGCGGACGACATAAACCGCGGTCTGAGCGTGTTTTACAGCCTGGGGATGGGGGATCAGCGCAGCAACTACCTGCACTGGTCTACCTCGACCGGCATTCGCTATCGCGGGCTGTTCGATGCGCGGCCGGACGACTGGCTGGGGCTGGGCGTCTCGGTGGTGAAGCTGAGCGACCGCTATAAAGATAATCAGCGTTATCTCAACCAAATCAACGGCGTCAGCGATTATCACGATCCGAGCTACCGGCCGGTGCCGGGCCACTCGGTGACGGCGGAGCTCTATTATCGCGTGAACGTCACGCCGTGGTTGCAGCTGCAGCCGGGCCTGCAGTACTGGCATCACCCGGCGGGCGTCAGCGAGACGCAGGACGCCTGGGTGACGGCGTTGAAAACGGTGGTGACCTTCTGATCAGGCCGCGTCGCTCTCGCGGTAGCGCCGGCGGGCGTGTTCGAACCAGCTGGCGGGCACGTTGTGCGGCGGCTGCTGCAAGCGGAGCAGCCCTTGCTCAACGATATGGCTGGCCTGGCGCCACAGCGTCGGGTCGCCTTCGGTCAGCACCTCCAGCAGACGCTGTTTCTCGATCAGGTAGGTCTGAGCGAAGTGGCTGTCATAGTCCAGCAGCGAGCGGGTGTTGTCGATCAGATCCGCCAGCTTGATGGTTTTGGCCTGCGGCGATGCGCCGGCGCTGTGGCGCCGATCGCGGTTTTTGCGCTCGAAGCGGTTGCCGTCCTCGGCGCGGCTGACGTTGGTTAGCATCCGCACCAGCTCCGCCACCTTCGGCCCGAAGTGGCTTTCGATATCGCCGAGGGTGGTGGGCGTGTCTTCCACCGTGTCATGCAGCCAGGCGGCCGCCAGCATCTCTTCGGTGTGCGGCACGCTGCGCACCAGTTCCATCACCGCCTGTGGGTGGACGATGTACGGATCGTCGGTGTATTTGCGGCGCTGATCGATGGCCGCATGCGCCTTGGTGGCGTAGCGGCGCGCGCGTTCTACAAGCGTGTTTGTCATTTCCTTTCCCTCCGAGCATCCTCTGCATAAAAAAAGGTAGCATACCTCACAAGAAATAGCTTGCGATTACATCGTGCGCTATCTATATTCAGACACATGAAAAGCACCGATACCGAACAACCCCACGCGAAGCATCTGCTGCAGCTCGATCAGCAGCTCTGTTTCGCGCTGTACTCCGCCAACCTGGCGCTGCACAAAGTTTATCGCAAGCTGTTGAGTCAGCTCGAACTCACCTACCCGCAATACCTGGTGATGATGGTGCTGTGGGAGCGCGATCGGGTGACGGTATCGGATATCGGCGAGCGGCTGTTCCTCGATTCTGCCACGCTGACGCCGCTGCTGAAGCGGTTGGAAACCGCCGGTTTGCTGGTGCGTTATCGCGCCACCGCCGACGAGCGGCAGGTGATCATTGCACTTACCGAAGCCGGCCGCGCGCTGCGCGAGCGGGCGCAATCGGTGCCCGAGGCGGTGATGTGCGCCACCGACTGCAGCCTGGACGAGATCGTCTCGCTCAAACAGCAGCTGGAAAAGCTGCGCGGCAGCCTGATCGATCAGATTTGACCCGCCGCCGCCGAACGCAAGAACGGCAGGGGTGGTCTACACTGGTTAATAAGCGTCAAAAATAAGTAGTGCGCGATTTAATCGCAAAAGATAAATATGTGACCGGCTTTACCTCGTGGAAGCCGTAGTCATCTCGCCAACCAGCAAGAAGGAATGAACGATGTCTATTGAGAAAGTGGTTTACCGCGCTCACGCCACCGCAACCGGCGGCCGCGACGGCCGTGCGACCTCCTCCGACGGCGTGTTGGACGTGAAACTGGGCGTGCCGAAAGAGATGGGCGGCGCCGGCGGTGAAGTCACCAACCCCGAGCAGCTGTTCGCCGCCGGTTACTCGGCCTGCTTCCTCGGCGCGTTGAAGTTTGTCGCGGCGAAAGAAAAGGTTAAAATCCCGGCCGAAGCGAAGATCGACGGCACCGTCGGCATCGGTGAAATCCCGAACGGCTTCGGCATCGAAGTGCAGCTGGATATCTCGCTGCCGGGCGTCGAGCGCAGCGTGGCGGAAGATTTGGTGAAAAAGGCGCACGTGGTGTGCCCATACTCCAACGCCACCCGCGGAAATATCGATGTGACTCTGAACGTTAAGTAAGATTTTTATCCTTATCGCGAAAAAAATGGAGGGTTTGACCCTCCATTTTCTTATCTGCCCCGCTTGAAAGCCGTTTGCAAAAAGCGTAAAAATTGCCCGTTTTGTGAGAATTCTCTTGATTATTACCCGCAAAATAACGCTTATTGCCGGTTGGCTGAACCAGAAGCCCTAATAAGTGTCTGACTGATCCAGAACCGCTACACCGTCCCCGGAGCCACCGCGTTACATGAACAAAGTTAAATCGCTATCACAGCAGAATTTATCGTTATTGTTAGCGATCTATATCGGTATATTTCTCAACCTGTCCGTTTTTTATCGTCGTTTTGATTCGCTGGCGCACGGCATTCAGGGGATTAAGGTGATTTCGGCGGTGACGGAAGTCATCGCTATCGTCCTGTTCACGTTCTTCATCATGCGGCTGGTATCGCTCGGCGGCCGGCTGTTTTATCGCATCGTCGCTTCGCTGCTGGTGTTGATTTCGGTTGCCGCCAGCTACTACATGACGTTTTTCAACGTAGTGATCGGCTACGGCATCGTGGTGTCGGTGATGACCACCGACATCGATCTGTCGAAAGAGGTGGTCGGCCTGCACTTCGTGCTGTGGATGGTGGCGCTCAGCGCCTTGCCGCTGCTGCTGATCTGGAAAAACAGCCTGCGTTACACCCTGATAGAACAGCTGAAAACCCCCGGTCATCGCATCAAGCCGCTGCTGGTCTTGCTGGCGGTGGTGGCGCTGGTCTGGCTGCCGCTGCGCATGCTGGACGACGAGCAGAGCGTGCAAGAGAAGCTCTCCAACGTCGATCTGCCGAGCTACGGCGGCGTGGTGGCGCACTCGTATCTGCCGTCCAACTGGCTGTCGGCGCTGGGGTTGTTTGCCTATACCCGCTATGACGAAAGCCAGGATCAGAGCACGATGTTCGATCCGGGCAAACACTTCACCTACGTACCGCCGGCGGATATCGACGACACCTACGTGGTGTTCATCATCGGCGAGACCACGCGCTGGGACCACATGGGCATGCTGGGCTATGAGCGCGATACCACGCCGCGGCTGTCTAAAGAGAAGAATCTGGTGGCGTTTCGCGGCGAGTCGTGCGACACCTCCACCAAGCTGTCGCTGCGCTGTATGTTCGTGCGCGAAGGCGGCACCGAAGACAACCCGCAGCGCACGCTGAAAGAGCAGAACGTGTTCGCGGTACTGAAGGATCTGGGCTTCTCTTCCGAGCTGTTCGCCATGCAGAGCGAGGTGTGGTTCTACAACAACACCGAGGTGAACAACTATTCGTTCCGCGAGATGATCGCGTCCGAGAAGCGCAACGACGGCAAGGCGGTCGACGATATGCTGTTGGTGGACGAAATGAAGGAGTCGCTGGCGCGCTATCCGAAGGGCAAACACCTGGTGATCCTGCATACCAAAGGCTCGCACTACCTGTACTCGCAGCGTTATCCGCGCAGCTATGCGCGCTATCAGCCGGAGTGCATGGGGGTGGACGATTCCTGCACCAAGGCGCAGCTGATCAACGCCTTCGACAATACGGTGCTGTATACCGACAGCTTTATCGCCAATGTGATAGACCAGGTGCGCGACAAGAAGGCCATCGTGTTCTATGCCGCCGATCACGGCGAATCGATCGGTGAAAACACGCACCTGCACGGTACGCCGCGCGAAATGGCGCCGCCGGAGCAGTTCCGCGTGCCGATGATCGTATGGGCGTCGGACAAATTCCTTGAGAACCCGCAGCACCTCAGCGCCTTTGAGCAGCTGCAGGCGCAGCAGCGCATCGGCAAAACGCATCGCCACGTCGAGCTGTTTGACACCATCCTCGGCTGCCTCGGCTACACGTCTCCCGATGGCGGCATCGTGGATAAAAACAACTGGTGCCATCTGCCGCAGGATAAAACGGCACCCGCTAGCCTGTAGTAACCCCTCCCGCCGGGTGCCTGCCTTGCGCACCCGGCAATTTCACCCAATACATTCTCTTCATCAATTATTCCGGTGTGTGCATACGGTATACTTGCGCACTTCCCCCTGTTAACCGGAGATTTCCATGACCCTGCGCGTGGCGTTTATCGACGATCATGACATTGTGCGTTCGGGCTTCGTGCAGCTGCTGTCGCTGGAGGCCGATATTCAGGTGGTGGGCGAGTTCAGCAGCGCAGCGCAGGCGCGCGCCGGCCTGCCGGGGCTGGAGGTGGACGTTTGCATCTGCGACATTTCGATGCCGGACGGCAGCGGGCTGGATCTGTTGGCGGACATTCCCTCCGGCATCCGCGTGGTGATGCTGTCGATGCACGATAACCCGGCGCTGGTGGAAATGGCGCTGGATCGCGGCGCCGGCGGCTTTCTCTCCAAGCGCTGCAAGCCGGAAGATTTGATCACCGCGGTGCGCACCGTCGCCGGCGGCGGCGTTTACCTGATGCCGGAAATCGCGCAGCAGCTGGCGCGGGTGAGGGTCGATCCGTTGACCCGCCGCGAGCGCGAGATCGCGCTGTTGCTGGCGCAGGGCCAGGAGGTGCGCGAGATCGCCGCCGCCTTGGGGCTGTCGCCGAAGACGGTGCATGTGCATCGCGCCAATTTGTTCGCCAAGCTGGGCATCAACAACAACGTCGAGCTGGCCAGACGGATGCTGAACCTGTGACGCAGCGCCTGATCACCCAGCTGGCGCTGTTTTTCATCTACGCCGCCAGCGCGTTTTGCCTGTGGGGCATCGGCACCGCGCTGATCGACCCGCCCTGGCAGGCGCTGCTGCTGTTCCCGTTCGGCCTGCGCATGGGTATTTTGCTGCAGAGCCCGTACCGTTTCTGGCCGGGGATCCTGCTGGCCGACCTGCTGCTGATGGCGCTGCTGGCGGACCAGTTCGGTTACGGCCCGGCGCTGTGGGCGTCGGTGGCGGTGCTGGTGTTGACGGTGCTGCTCAGCCTGCTGGCCTCGCCGTGGCTGTTGCGCCATCAGCAGAGCGACAGCGAATGGCGCTGGCCACTGTTGCAGGGCGCGGTGGTGGGCGCCGCCGCCTTGCTGCAGGCGCTGGTGTGGCAGCTGGTGAGCGGTGAAGGCGCCCGCGCGCTGCTGCTTGGCCTGACCGGCGGTTTTACCATCGCACCGACCTGCCTGCTGTTGTGGCACTATCTGGCGCGCCAAATCTGGGTGCCGCTGGAGCCGGGGCTGATCCACAAGCCGGTGGAGCTGCGTCTGGGCCATCTGGCCAGCTATCTGCTGCTGTTTGCGTTCAGCATCTGGCTGCAGCAGCAGGTGAACGCCGCCGAGCTGCGGCGTTTCGCGCCGTTCTGCCTGGCCATTCCTATCGTGTTCATGTCTTACCGCTACGGCTGGCAGGGCGCGCTGTTGGCGACGCTGCTCAACGGCGTGGCGCTGATGGTCAACGAGCCGCCGCAGCCGGAGTCGCACCGCGATCTGCTGTTGTCGCTGCTGGCCCAAAGCCTGACCGGGCTGCTGCTGGGCGCCGGCATTCAGCGCCAGCGCGAGCTGAATCAGCAGCTGAGGCTGCGGCTGGCGGAGAACCGCCAGCTGGCGCGGGCGCTGGTGACGGCGGAGGAGCAAACCCGGCGCGAGGTGGCGCGCGAGCTGCACGATGAGGTGGGGCAGACCATCACCGTGATCCGCACACAGGCCAGCATCGTCAAACGCCTGGCGCCGGAGCCGGCGGTGCTCGGCTGCGCCGACACCATCGATGCGTTGGCGCTGCGGGTCTACGACGGGGTGCATGATGTGCTGACTCAACTGTGGCCGGCGGCGCTGAACAACCTGCCGCTGTCGGCGGCGGTGGCGGCGATGCTGCGGGAGTCGCTGCCGCAGGACGCGTCGCTGGTGAGCAGCCTGCAGTGGCAGGTGCCGGACGAGCTGCTGGATGAAACGCTGAAAATCACGCTGTACCGGGTGTGCCAGGAAGGGGTGACCAATGTGTGCCGCCACGCCGGCGCCAGCCGCCTGGAGCTGGATGCGCGCCTGCAGCCGCGCAAAGGCGCCGCGCCGCAGATCGCCCTGACCATCCGCGACAACGGGGTGGGCTTCGATGCGGAAAACCATCAGCCGGGCTATGGCCTGCGCGGCATGCAGGAGCGCATCAGCGCCCTCGGCGGCAGCCTGCGGTTCACCGCTGAGGGGGGCGCCTGTTTGAGTGTGATCTTGCCCACAGTTTCGCCGGCGCAAACGCAAAACTAGGAAAAACTCCTAACCGCGTCGGGAATCCGGCGTAAGCCTCCCGCGCGCGCGCGGAGCATCATAGCGGCACTTTATTCAATCCTCTGAGGTTCCACATGTGGTCTTTCCTTAAAAGCCGCCCGGACGCGCCGCAGGTCACCGATCAACGGCAGATCGACGCCAGCTACAAATACTGGCGCATCCAGCTGATGTGCACCATGTACATCGGCTACGCCGCGTTTTACTTCACGCGCAAAAGTTTCAACTTCATCATGCCGGCGATGCTGAGCGATCTGGGCCTGACGATGTCCGACGTCGGCATCCTCGGCACGCTGTTCTACATTACCTACGGCTGCTCGAAATTCATCTCCGGCATGATCAGCGATCGCTCCAACCCGCGTTACTTTATGGGGCTGGGCCTGATCATGACCGGGGTGCTGAATATCTTCTTCGGCCTCAGTTCGTCGCTGCTGATGCTGGGCACGCTGTGGATCCTCAACGCCTTCTTCCAGGGCTGGGGCTGGCCGCCGTGCTCCAAAATCCTCACCAGCTGGTATTCGCGCTCCGAGCGCGGTGGCTGGTGGGCGATCTGGAACACCTCGCACAACGTCGGCGGCGCGCTGATCCCGCTGCTGGTGGGCTTTATCTCGCTGCACTTCAGCTGGCGTTACGGCATGATCATCCCCGGTATCATCGGCGTGGTGCTTGGCCTGCTGATGTGCTGGCGCCTGCGCGACAAGCCATCCACCCTGGGGCTGCCGAGCGTCGGCAAATGGCGCAACGACGCCATGGAGCTGGTGCAGGAATCGGAAGGCCAGGGGCTGAGCAACCGCGAGATCATCAAACGCTACGTGCTGACCAACAAGTACATCTGGCTGCTGGCGGTCTCTTACGTGCTAGTGTACATCGTGCGTACCGCGATCAACGACTGGGGCAACCTCTACCTGACGCAGGAAAAGGGCTATTCGCTGATGACCGCCAACTCGGCCATTTCGCTGTTTGAAGTGGGCGGCTTTATCGGTTCGCTGGTGGCCGGTTGGGGTTCCGACAAGTTGTTCCGCGGCAACCGTGGCCCGATGAACCTGATCTTCGCCATCGGTATCTTCCTGTCGGTGGCGGCGCTGTGGCTGATGCCGGGCGTGACCTACCTGCTGCAGGCCTGCTGCTTCTTCGCCATCGGTTTCTTCATCTTCGGCCCGCAGATGCTGATCGGCATGGCGGCGGCGGAGTGCTCGCACAAGGATGCGGCGGGCGCGGCGACCGGTTTTGTCGGCCTGTTCGCCTACCTGGGCGCGGCGCTGTCCGGCTACCCGATTGCGCGGGTGATGGAGATCTGGCAGTGGAACGGCTTCTTCGTGGTGATTTCCATCGCCGCCTGCCTGTCGGCGCTGTTCCTGCTGCCGTTCCTGCGCGCGCAGACGCCGGCGCTGAAACCGGCCAAAGCCTGAGCAAAATACGCTGCGCAGCCCCCGGCGCAGCGCATTATGGCGCTTTTATCACCACTTGAAATGCAGGGGCAAAAAAGTGATTGACGCCTATAACCGCCAGCAGTAAGATGCGCCCCGCATCGGCGAGTAGCGCAGCTTGGTAGCGCAACTGGTTTGGGACCAGTGGGTCGGAGGTTCGAATCCTCTCTCGCCGACCACCATTCGAAAAACCTGCTTTTTAAAGCAGGTTTTTTTCGCCCGTCGTTTATGAGGATGAGTACCTCCGCCGATATGGCCGGCTTCGCTTTATGGCGTGCCTCAATCTGCCGTCCTCGTGAAATATATTTATTCTTTACGCTTAATTAATTCACACTCCTTATTCCCTTTAGGTTCTTATTTCCATATTTAAATAAATTCATGCTTGCCGAATAAAACCCGGTTGATAGCGCTCTTGTTTTCACGCTTTTTTTACCTATAGTCTGAATGGACAACGCGGGATATGTTATTCCCGCCGCGTGGGAAATACCGTGATTATTTATTAACGTTAATCTTCGTGGATTATTGCGGAATCATTTCGCTCCGGCAATGCGTGGCGACGATTAACTCTTTTATGTTTATCCTCTCGGAATAAAGGAATCAGTTATGCGCAAATTTAATAAACCGCTGTTGGCGCTGGTGATCGGCAGCACGCTGTGTTCCGCGGCGCAGGCCGCCGCGCCGGGCAAGCCGACCATCGCCTGGGGCAACACCAAGTTCGCCATCGTCGAAGTCGATCAGGCGGCCACCGCTTATAATAATCTGGTGAAGGTAAAAAATGCCGCCGACGTTTCGGTCTCCTGGAATTTATGGAATGGCGACACCGGCACGACGGCAAAAATTTTATTAAATGGCAAAGAGGCGTGGAGCGGCCCTTCAACCGGCGCTTCCGGTACGGCGAATTTTAAAGTGAATAAAGGCGGCCGTTATCAAATGCAGGTGGCGTTGTGCAATGCCGACGGCTGCACCGCCAGCGACGCCACCGAAATTGTGGTGGCCGACACCGACGGCAGCCATTTGGCGCCGTTGAAAGAGCCGCTGCTGGAAAAGAATAAACCCTATAAACAGAATTCCGGCAAAGTGGTCGGCTCTTATTTCGTCGAGTGGGGCGTTTACGGGCGCAATTTCACCGTCGACAAGATCCCGGCGCAGAACCTGACCCATCTGCTGTACGGCTTTATCCCGATCTGCGGCGGCAACGGCATCAACGACAGCCTGAAAGAGATCGAAGGCAGCTTCCAGGCGTTGCAGCGCTCCTGCCAGGGCCGCGAGGACTTCAAAGTCTCGATTCACGATCCGTTCGCCGCGCTGCAAAAAGCGCAGAAGGGCGTGACCGCCTGGGATGACCCCTACAAGGGCAACTTCGGCCAGCTGATGGCGCTGAAGCAGGCGCATCCTGACCTGAAAATCCTGCCGTCGATCGGCGGCTGGACGCTGTCCGACCCGTTCTTCTTCATGGGCGACAAGGTGAAGCGCGATCGCTTCGTCGGTTCGGTGAAAGAGTTCCTGCAGACCTGGAAGTTCTTCGATGGCGTGGATATCGACTGGGAGTTCCCGGGCGGCAACGGTGCCAACCCGAACCTGGGCAGCCCGCAGGACGGGGAAACCTATGTGCTGTTGATGAAGGAGCTGCGGGCGATGCTGGATCAGCTGTCCGCGGAAACCGGCCGCAAGTATGAGCTGACCTCCGCCATCAGCGCCGGCAAGGACAAGATCGACAAGGTGGCTTACAACGTCGCGCAGAACTCGATGGATCACATCTTCCTGATGAGCTACGACTTCTACGGCGCCTTCGATCTGAAAAACCTGGGGCATCAGACCGCGCTGAATGCGCCGGCCTGGAAACCGGACACCGCCTACACCACGGTGAACGGCGTCAATGCGCTGCTGGCGCAGGGCGTCAAGCCGGGCAAGATCGTGGTCGGCACCGCCATGTATGGCCGCGGCTGGACCGGGGTGAACGGCTACCAGAACAACATTCCGTTCACCGGCACCGCCACCGGGCCGGTTAAAGGCACCTGGGAGAACGGCATCGTGGACTACCGCCAAATCGCCAGCCAGTTCATGAGCGGCGATTGGCAGTACACCTACGACGCCACGGCGGAAGCGCCTTACGTGTTCAAACCTTCCACCGGCGATCTGATCACCTTCGACGATGCCCGCTCGGTGCAGGCCAAGGGCAAGTACGTGTTGGATAAGCAGTTGGGCGGCCTGTTCTCCTGGGAGATCGACGCGGACAACGGCGATATTCTCAACAGCATGAACGCCAGCCTGGGCAACAGCGCCGGCGTTCAATAATCGGTTGCAGTGCGTTGCCGGGGGATATCCTTTCGCCCCCGGCTTTTTCGCCGCCGAAAGTTTTTTTACGCCGCACAGATTGTGGGCCTGCCCGGCGCAAAACGCGCTCATCGGACTCACCCTTTTGGGTAATCCTTCAGCATTTCCTCCTGTCTTTAACGGCGATCACAAAAATAACCGTTCAGATATTCATCATTCAGCAACAAAGTTTTGGCGTTTTTTAACGGAGTTAAAAACCAGTAAGTTTGTGAGGGTCAGACCAATGCGCTGAAAATGTCCGCTTAGCATAAATTTTCATGCTGGAAGTGTTAACAAAAGGTTTTTTTTATGTTTGTTTGCTGTTTCTCACAGTCTGCGTAAATCCCCACTGGTTATATTGACGACACCCCAAACAGTTGGCAACTTGATAGCCTCAGGGGTAAGAGCGAGAGTTGTTTGAGTGAATTCCACGCGCTCAGACGTCCCCGCCGCGATGCGTTCCATCCGGCATTCTCTCCTCGTACACCTTCTGCCTTCGGGCGCCGATCGCACAGGCCACGCAATAAAAAATACAGGTCTGGCGGCAATGACACACATCACATCACACAATGGAGCACTAACGATGACACGTTCCTTGGGTAAATCGGGGGTTCTGAAATTCGGCATTGGGCTGATCGCGCTGACCGTGGCGGCCAGCGTACAGGCCAAGACGTTGGTTTACTGTTCTGAAGGTTCCCCGGAAGGGTTCAACCCGCAGCTGTTTACCTCCGGCACCACCTACGACGCCAGCTCGGTACCGATCTACAACCGCCTGGTCGAATTCAAAATCGGCACCACCGAACTGCAGCCGGGCCTGGCTGAGAAGTGGGACGTCAGCGAAGACGGCAAAACCTACACCTTCCACCTGCGCAAAGGCGTGAAGTGGCAGAGCAGCAAAGACTTCAAACCGACGCGCGATTTCAACGCCGACGACGTGGTGTTCTCCTTTGAACGCCAGTTGGATGCGAACAACGCCTATCACAAAGTGTCCGGCGGCAGCTACGAATACTTTGAAGGCATGGACATGCCTAAGCTGATCGCCAAGATTGAAAAAGTGGACGACAACACCGTGCGCTTCGTGCTGAACCGCCCGGAAGCGCCGTTCCTGGCTGACCTGGGCATGGACTTCGCGTCCATCCTGTCCGCCGAATACGCCGACGTGATGATGAAAGCCGGCACGCCGGAGAAGGTCGACCTGAACCCGATCGGCACCGGCCCGTTCCAGCTGCTGCAATACCAGAAAGACTCCAAGATCCTGTACAAGGCATTCGACGGTTTCTGGGGCACCAAGCCGAAGATCGATCGCCTGGTGTTCTCCATCACGCCTGACGCCTCCGTGCGCTACGCCAAACTGCAGAAAAACGAATGTCAGGTGATGCCGTACCCGAACCCGGCCGATATCGCCCGCATGAAGCAAGACAAGTCCATCAACCTGATGGAGCAGCCGGGCTTGAACGTGGGCTACCTGTCGTTCAACGTCGAGAAAAAACCGCTGGATAACCTGAAGGTGCGTCAGGCGTTGACCATGGCGGTCAACAAGCAGGCGATCATCGACGCGGTTTATCAGGGCGCGGGCCAGGCGGCCAAGAACCTGATCCCGCCGACCATGTGGGGCTATAACGACGCGGTGCAGGATTACGCTTACGATCCGGCCAAGGCGAAAGAGCTGCTGAAAGAAGCGGGCATGGCCGACGGTTTCAGCATCGACCTGTGGGCGATGCCGGTACAGCGTCCTTACAACCCGAACGCGCGCCGCATGGCGGAAATGATCCAGGCCGACTGGGCCAAGATCGGCGTGAAAGCCAAAATCGTGACCTATGAGTGGGGTGAATACCTCAAGCGCGCCAAAGCGGGCGAGCACCAGACGGTGATGATGGGCTGGACCGGCGACAACGGGGATCCGGACAACTTCTTCGCCACGCTGTTCAGCTGCGCGGCGGCGAAAGACGGCTCCAACTACTCCCGCTGGTGCTACAAGCCGTTTGAAGATCTGATTCAACCGGCGCGCGCCGAATCCAACCACGACAAGCGCATCGAACTGTACAAGCAGGCGCAGGTGGTGATGCACGATCAGGCTCCGGCGCTGATTGTCGCACACTCCACCGTGTACGAGCCTGTGCGTAAGGAAGTGAAAGGCTACGTCGTGGATCCGCTCGGTAAGCATCACTTCGAGAATGTCTCTGTAGACTGATTTCGACCGCTTTACCGGAGACGCACGAATGGACTTGCAGGGGCGCAACAGGTTTGCGCCCCTGCTGACCAGTCTCCGGCGTATGGCCGTCGAATCGTTCAAAGGCATGTGAGCGTTAATAAGCCTGGCGGACGATGAGCTGCCGGGCATTGATACAGAGAGTTCGGGATATGTTGCAGTTCATACTCCGACGTTTGGGGTTAGTTATCCCAACGTTTATCGGCATTACATTGCTGACTTTTGCATTCGTCCATATGATCCCCGGCGACCCGGTGACCATCATGGCCGGGGAACGCGGTATCTCCGCCGAGCGCCACGCGCAGCTGATGGCGGAAATGGGGCTGGACAAGCCGCTCTATCAACAATATTTCTCCTACGTGTCCAACGTGCTGCAAGGCGATCTGGGCACCTCCCTCAAAAGCCGCATCTCCGTCTGGAGCGAGTTCGTTCCGCGCTTTCAGGCCACGCTGGAACTGGGCATTTGCGCGATGATCTTCGCGGTGCTGGTAGGCATCCCGGTCGGGGTGCTGGCGGCGGTCAAACGCGGCTCGGTCTTTGACCATACCGCGGTGGGTATCTCGCTGACCGGCTATTCGATGCCGATTTTCTGGTGGGGCATGATGCTGATCATGCTGGTGTCGGTGCAGCTTAACCTGACGCCGGTGTCGGGGCGCATCAGCGACACGGTCTTCCTCGACGACAGCCAGCCGCTGACCGGCTTCATGCTGATAGACACCCTGATCTGGGGCGAGCCGGGCGACTTCGTCGACGCGGTGATGCACATGATCCTGCCGGCCATCGTGCTGGGCACCATTCCGCTGGCGGTGATCGTGCGCATGACCCGTTCCTCGATGCTGGAGGTGTTGGGCGAAGACTACATCCGCACCGCGCGCGCCAAGGGCGTGAGCCGCATGCGGGTGATCGTTGTTCACGCGCTGCGCAACGCGCTGCTGCCGGTGGTGACGGTGATCGGGCTGCAGGTCGGCACCATGCTGGCCGGCGCCATTCTGACCGAAACCATCTTCTCCTGGCCGGGGCTGGGCCGCTGGCTGATCGACGCGCTGCAGCGCCGCGACTACCCGGTGGTGCAGGGCGGGGTGTTGCTGGTCGCCTGTATGATCATTCTGGTTAACCTGCTGGTAGACGTGCTCTACGGCGTGGTCAACCCGCGTATTCGCCACAAGAAATAAGGGGCGCTCTCATGTCTCAAATCACTGAGTCTGCAGTTAAAGGTGCGCCGAAGCCGATGACCCCGTTTCAGGAGTTCTGGCACTATTTCAAGCGCAATAAAGGGGCCGTGGTCGGCCTGGTGTATATCGTTCTGATGCTGGTGATCGCGCTCGGCGCCGGCGTGCTGGCGCCGCATGCGCCGGCGGACCAGTTCCGCGACGCGCTGCTCAAGCCGCCGGTGTGGCAAGAGGGCGGCAGCTGGCAATATATCCTCGGCACCGACGACGTGGGCCGCGACGTGCTGTCGCGCCTGATGTACGGTGCGCGCCTGTCGCTGCTGGTCGGCTGCCTGGTGGTGGTGCTGTCGCTGATCATGGGCGTGATATTCGGCCTGCTGGCCGGTTACTTCGGCGGCGTGGTGGACGCGATTATCATGCGCGTCGTCGACATCATGCTGGCCCTGCCGAGCCTGCTGCTGGCGCTGGTGCTGGTGGCGGTATTCGGGCCGTCGATCGTCAACGCCTCGCTGGCGCTGACCTTCGTCGCCCTGCCGCACTATGTGCGTCTGACGCGCGCAGCGGTGCTGGTGGAGGTGAACCGCGACTACGTCACCGCTTCGCGGGTGGCGGGCGCCGGCGCGCTGCGCCAGATGTTCGTCAATATTCTGCCTAACTGCCTGGCGCCTTTGATCGTGCAGGCTTCTCTCGGTTTCTCGAACGCCATTCTGGACATGGCCGCTCTCGGCTTTCTGGGCATGGGCGCGCAGCCGCCGACGCCGGAGTGGGGCACCATGCTCTCCGACGTGCTGCAGTTCGCGCAAAGCGCCTGGTGGGTGGTGACCTTCCCCGGCGTGGCGATCCTGCTGACGGTGCTGGCATTCAACCTGATGGGGGACGGTTTGCGTGACGCTCTCGACCCCAAACTCAAGCAGTAACAGAGGACGAGAGAGATGGCGTTATTGAATGTAGACAAGCTTTCGGTGCACTTCGGTGACGAAGGCACCCCGTTCCGCGCGGTAGACCGCATCAGTTACAGCGTGGAGCAAGGTCAGGTGGTCGGCATCGTCGGTGAATCCGGCTCCGGCAAATCCGTCAGCTCGCTGGCGATCATGGGCCTGATCGATTTCCCCGGCAAGGTGATGGCCGACAAGCTGGAGTTCAACGGCCAGGATCTGCGCAAGATCTCCGAAAAAGAGCGCCGCCAGCTGGTGGGCTCCGAAGTGGCGATGATCTTCCAGGATCCGATGACCAGCCTGAACCCGTGCTATACCGTCGGTTATCAGATCATGGAGGCGCTGAAGGTGCACCAGGGCGGCAACCGCCGCACTCGCCGCCAGCGCGCTATCGACCTGCTGACCCAGGTGGGCATTCCCGATCCGGCCTCGCGGCTGGACGTGTACCCGCACCAGCTTTCCGGCGGCATGAGCCAGCGCGTGATGATCGCCATGGCCATCGCCTGTCGGCCGAAGCTGCTGATCGCCGATGAGCCGACGACCGCGCTCGACGTGACCATCCAGGCGCAGATCATCGAACTGCTGCTGGACCTGCAGCAGCGCGAAAACATGGCGCTGCTGCTGATCACCCACGATCTGGCGCTGGTGGCGGAAGCTGCGCACCACATCATCGTGATGTACGCCGGCCAGGTGGTGGAATCCGGCAAGGCGGCGGAGATTTTCCGCGCCCCGCGCCACCCGTACACCCAGGCGCTGCTGCGCGCGCTGCCGGAGTTCGCCGCCGACAAGGCGAGGCTGGCTTCGCTGCCGGGCGTGGTGCCGGGCAAATACGATCGCCCGACCGGCTGCCTGCTCAACCCGCGTTGTCCCTACGCCAACGAGCGCTGCCGCAACGAGGAGCCGGAGCTGCGCAGCATTCCCGGCCGTCAGGTTAAATGTCACACACCGCTGGATGATGCGGGGAGGCCGACCGTATGAGCCAGAATCAACCTTTACTGCAGGCAATTGACCTGAAGAAGCATTACCCGGTGAAAAAGGGCCTGTTCGCGCCGGAGCGGCTGGTCAAGGCGCTGGACGGCGTCTCCTTCACCCTGGAGCGCGGCAAAACGCTGGCGGTGGTCGGTGAGTCGGGCTGCGGCAAATCGACGCTCGGCCGCCTGCTGACGATGATCGAAGTGCCGACCGGCGGCGAGCTGTACTACCAGGGGCAGGATCTGCTGAAGCCGGACGCCTCTGCCGAGAAGCTGCGCCGCCAGAAGATCCAAATCGTGTTCCAGAATCCTTACGGATCGCTCAACCCGCGCAAGAAGGTCGGGCAGATCCTCGAGGAGCCGCTGTTGATCAATACCTCGCTCAGCGCCGCCGAACGGCGGGAAAAAGCGCTGGAGATGATGGCGAAGGTCGGCTTGAAGACTGAGCATTACGACCGCTACCCGCACATGTTTTCCGGCGGCCAGCGTCAGCGTATCGCCATCGCCCGCGGGCTGATGCTGAACCCGGACGTGGTGATCGCCGATGAGCCGGTGTCGGCGCTGGACGTGTCGGTGCGCGCTCAGGTGCTGAACCTGATGATGGATCTGCAGCAGGATCTGGGGCTGTCCTATGTGTTCATCTCGCACGATCTGTCGGTGGTGGAGCACATCGCCGACGAGGTGATGGTGATGTACCTCGGCCGCTGCGTGGAAAAGGGCAGCAAAGAGGCGATCTTCAACAATCCGCGCCATCCGTACACTCAGGCGCTGCTGTCGGCGACGCCGCGATTGAATCCGGATATGCGCCGCGAGCGCATCAAGCTGACCGGCGAGCTGCCCAGCCCGATGAATCCGCCGCCGGGCTGTGCGTTCAATGCCCGCTGCCGCCGCGCCTTCGGCACCTGCGTTCAGCTGCAGCCGCAGCTCAAACAGTACGGTGAGCAGATGGTGGCCTGCTTTGCGGTCGATCAGGACGAACATCCGGGGGCGTGAAGCGCCGGATTTTCCTGTCTAAACCAAACGCCGGCACAGCGCCGGCGTTTTTTATTATTCAATCAAAGGGTTGGTCAGTAGACGATCGTGACAACCCGTCTTTTAAATTATGCTCTTAACGTCATTCTGACAAAACGTTATATTTTTAAGAATCTTCGCACGATAATAATAATCGAATAAGAGAATTCAACGGGTTGCTGTTAATAAGTTTATTTCGGCCGATAGCGTTCGCCATTTTTATTATAAAAACCCAATAAAAAAGCACGCCGACGGCGTGCTTTGGGTGAATGAGGCTGCGCTTATTGCGGATAAGGCACCCAGTCGCCGCCGTTCAGGCGAATGTAGGGCTTGCCCTGATACAGCATCACGATGGCGTTGTCGTTTTCGGAGATGACCGGGGTCTGCGGCAGCCCCTGGGTCAGCGCCTGCCAGTCGACGCTGGGTTCGCTGAAGACCTTGCCGTCCACCAGACGCGACACCAGTTCAGACAGCGCCAGATAGCTGCTCGGCGTTTTGATCTGCAGCGGGCTGCCCTGATGCGGCGCCTTCATGCCCACCAGTTTGATGCCGACCGGCGTATGAGTGATATTCGGGCTGGGAATGTCGCGCAGGCCGGACATCTGCATCTTGTCGCCCACCAACGCCGCGCCGTGTTCCGGCACGATCACCACCACCACTTTGCGGCCGGATTTCTCCAACTGATCGAGGAAGGTGTTCAGCTGATCGAACAGCTTCTGTGCGCGCGGCGGGTAGTCGGCGCTCTTGTTGGAGCCGACGAAGCGGTTGCCGTCGTGCAGCGGGATGACGTTGAAGAAGGTGGCGGTGCGGCCGTCACCGCCTTTTTGCTGCTGATCCAGCCAACGGGTCAGCAATTCGAGATCGTTATAAATCGGCTCGCCGTCGAACGACGTCAGCTCGTTGCCGATGCCGGCCTGCGACATCAGCGGCGCCTGCATGTCGCCCTGTTCACGCAGCTCTTTCAGGAAGTTGCCGAACACCCCGGAGTGATCGAGCATCAGCTGTTCCTTGAAGCCGAGCTTCGCCAGGTTGTCGAACAGGTAACACTGCTGGTTCACCGGCTGATACAGATCGCGATGCGAAAGCTGGCCGCAGCTGGCGCGCAGCAAACGGATGGCCGCCGGGCCGCTGTAGGCGGTGGCCGAGTTGAAGTTGTCGAACATGATGTCCATCTTCGACCACAGCGGGTGATTTTGCAGGTTGACCGCGTCCATATCGGCCCAGGCTAGCGAACAGATGTTGATCACCAGCAGATCGAACGGCTGGGCATCGGCGGGCAAGCTGGCCGGGAACGCGGTGGTGCGGCCTTTTTCTCGCTCGTAGAACTGGTTCAGGTAGGCCGTCAGGTTGGCGCTGGTCGGCGGCAGGCTGTCTGCCGGCGCAGCATCCCCCGCCGCCGGCGCAGACGTGGCCGGCGTATTGGCGCCGCCGGCCGCGGCCGTGGAGGTCGCGGGCAGCAGCGAGACTGCCGGTCCGGCGATGTTGACGATATTGAGCCACACCAGCGCCGCCACGGTGAACACCGTGACGCGCACCCACTGCGCGACGAACAGGTAGGCGATAAACAGCACGAAGGCCGCGCCGATCATTTGCCAGTTGATAAAGCGGCCGATCAGCTCCAGCAGGTACTGGGCGCTGAAGCCGGCCAGCTGCGAACCCTGGCTGAGAATGCTGTTGATGCCCGGCAGCCAGGTGTCGTGGTAGAACAACGCGATGCCGATCGGAATGGCGAGGTAATGGCGCCAGCGATGCAGGCGCTGCGACGGGATCGGCATCAGCAGAAACGCCATGAACACCAGGTTCGGCAGCGCGTGGAAGTTCAGGTAGCCGAACCACAGCAGGGCGAATTTGGCCAGAAAGTACAGGTTCCAGCCGCCCAGTCCGCGCCAGTAGCGCCATAGAGCGTTATCGGATTGCGTCTTCGAGTTTGGATTCATGGCTGCTTCTTACGTTTAATCTGAGATGAGGAGCCTGTGCGCACCCACAAACCGGCGGATTTCAAATAGCGCGGCGATAACAACAGGTTTTGCCAGTATTGACGCAAATGCGGAAAACGCCGGTGAAAGGCGTAGCCCAGCGGGATGAAGATCAGCGCGCACAGCAGGATCAGTTGCACGATGTCGTTAAGGTTCAGCATGCGGTTCCTCCTGCGGGCCGAGCGTCAGCGTGAAGGCGACCGGCTGCCGCCGTTCTGCGGGCGCCTCGGCCGCCGTCTCGCGGGGGCGCGGCGCGGCGCCGGCAGTGCCGGTGGCCGAAATCTGCCAGCGCCCCTGGGCCATACGTTTGATTTCCGAAATGATATCGACGTCCTGATGCCACACCACCCGGTTGCTGAAGGCTTCATCCACCGGCAGGCGGAAGATGAACCTCAGCGCGGTATCCAGATCGTTGATGCGGCAGGTGGAGAGAAACAGCACCAGCCGCCCCTGCACCACGGTCATCACGTCGCCGAAGCGCCGCAGGTGGCACAGGGTCATCGCCTGTTCGGCGCGCAGGCCGGTGGCCGGCCGCAGCGCCACCATCACGCCTTTGCCGTCCTCGGGCAGCAGCGTGTTGCCCATCAGCGAAAGCACCGCCTGGCTGAACGGTTCCGGCCGCATATAGCCTTTAAGCTGCAGCGGGCGCAAACCGGCCAGCAGCGCATCGATGTCGGCGGGCACATGGCGCGAGAAGCGCTGCCCCTGGATGCCCTCGAGCATGGTCAGAAAACGCGACAGCGGCGCGACGTGCGGCACGATCAGGTTGGCGCCGCAGGCCAGCAGCAGCCGCTCGTCGCTGTAGCGCAGGCTGGCGCTCATCTCGCGCACCGCGATTTTCAGGCCGTTGCCGCGGCTGCGGCGCAGGGTGTGGATCTGGTGCGCCAGGTGATCGATTTGGTCGCTTTGGTACAGCGCGAAAATCAACGTCGCCGAGAGTCTCAGCATGCCGTGCTGCGCCAGTTCGTCGTTGCTCTCCAGCAGCTGCCAGTTGGCGGACAGCGGCGGCGCGCCTTCCAGGATGCTGCGCTCGGCCAGATACAGGCCTTCATCGCTGCGCAAGGCGGTGGGGGAGGGTTGGCTGTTTTCATCCTCACCCTGCCAGCCGCCTTCCGCGGCGTACAGCGTCAGCAGCTGATTGGCGTTGATGCCGTTTTCGGTGCTCCACCAGTTCACCAGATATTGCGCGCTGTCCTGTTGCCATTGCAGGCTGGACAGGCCGTTCAGGATGCGATGCTGCGCGCTGAGCTGCCCTTTGAGCTTATTGATGCCGCCGCCGTGGCTGAGAATCAACAGCGTGCAGCCCTGTCGCCGCAGCCAGGCGGCGAGGGCGCGCGTCCACTCGCGCAGCTCTTCGGTGGTGAAGGTTTGCCACAGGCTGGCGTGGGCCAGCAGGATAAGTAAGCGATTTTGCGGCCGCAGGGCGCGCATCAGATCGTCGCTCAGCTGCGTCAGCGCGGCTTTTTTCTCCGGTAATTGATACAGCGGCAGCTTCTGCAACGCGGGCGAAGCCAGCTCGGCCAACAGGCGGTCGGGTTTGTCGCCGCTGCAGATCAGGGCGACTTTGCGGGTGGCCGGCTGGGCGGCAATGACCTGGCGACACAGCAGCGCGGCGTCGCTTTGCCTGTCGATATTGATCCAATAAAGCCCGGGGGCCTGCATCACCGACAGCTCTTCCCAAATCTGCCGAATGCCTAGAGAAAAAGAGTGCGCCATAGGATGTGTTCTACTTTCGTTGAAAGCCGACTAAAGGCGTTTATATATAAAGATAGCCATTTTTACTCTGGCAATAACAAATCTCCTACGCTCTGCAACAATATTTGTTGAGAATCATCTTATTGCCTCTCTCTTTTTGTATCGTTGCTATAGTTAATTAACATAGCCTATTTTCGCCAAGGCGGAAGAATGAATAACGCACCCACCCATTTTCGTGCAGCGGCGCCTGGGGAGAGCCAGGATGACCTGCAGGCGCTCAGCCAAGCTTTTTCATTGCCGAAATTAAGCTATGTCGATATTTCCCGGCAGGAGCGGTTAACGCAAATGATGACGCGCTGGCCACTGTTGGCCGAATTGGCGCAGACCACGGGGAGCCATTGATCTATGCCGGTGATCGCGCTGCAAGGGTTGCGGGGTGGAATGGGGACGACGTCGGTCACGGCGGCGCTCGCCTGGGCGTTGCAGCAGCTGGGTGAGTCGGTGTTGGCGATCGATTTCACGCCGGATAATCTGCTGCGCCTGCATTTCAACACGCCGTTCGAGCTGGCGCGCGGCTGGGCTCGCGCGGAGCGGGATGGCGGCGGCTGGCAGGAAGGCGCGCTGCGTTATTGTGAAAACCTCGACTTTCTGCCCTTTGGCTGCCTGAATGCGGCGGAACGGCTGGAAGTGCAGCGTCAGTGTCGGGAGCAGCCGGAACGCTGGCGCGACAATGTGCGCCAACTGATCGCCGGCGATCCGCAGCGCTGGATCCTGCTGGATGTCCCGGTTGGGGACGGCGTGCTGGCGCAGCAGGCGCTGCAGCTTGCCGACTGTGTGTTCATGCTGTTGAACCCCGACGCCAATTGCCAGGTGCGGCTCCATCAGCAGACACTGCCGAACGACTGCCGTTTCCTGGTCAATCACTACTCCTCCGCCAGCCAGCTGCAGCAGGATCTGCATCAGCTGTGGCTGCAAACGCTGAGCGGCCTGTTGCCGGTGGTGATCCACCGCGACGAAGCGTTGGCGGAAGCGCTGGCGGTCAAACAGCCGTTGGGTGAGTACCGCCCCGAGAGCCTGGCGGCGGATGAAGTGCTGACGCTGGCCAACTGGTGCCTGATCAATCTCAAACGGGGCGTTGCGCCATGAGCCGGGTATTGAGCCTGCTGCTGGTGCCGCCGGTGCGTCAGGCGGTGCAGACGCGCTACCGCGGCTATCGCCGCAATGGCGCATCGGCGCTGACCGCCTTTTTCGCCACGCTGCTGGTGGCGTTGGGCTGGCTGCTGCTGCGCTTCGAGTCGCCGGCCTGGCAGCGCGTGCGTACCGGCCGCGCTTACTGGTTCCCGCATCTGTCCGCCGAACGCCCGCGCCCGGCGGATGCGCTGCGTTATCTGCTGCAAGGGCTGTGGCTGCTGCTGTTTCGCAGCGGCCGCGCGCCGGTGCAGCGCGACTATTTCGCCGGTTGGCGCCGCCTGCAGCAGCGCTATGCCGACTGGCTGCAGGGCCTGCCGCAGCGGCTGAAGAACGCCGGCGTGGAACAGCGCTCGGTGGAGCGCCTCGGCCGCATGAACCGCGGCATGCGGCGCGCGCTGTTTATTCTGGTCAGCGTGCTGGCGGCGATCCTCGCCATGCTGTGCATCTCGCAACCGTTCGATCTGCCGGCGCAGTTCGTGTTCGTCCTGCTGCTGTGGGGGATCGCGATGGTGGTGCGCCGGGTGCCGGGGCGTTTGCCCGCGCTGATGCTGATCGTGCTGTCGCTGACCGTCTCCTGTCGCTACCTGTGGTGGCGCTATACCGCCACGCTGAACTGGGACGACCCGCTAAGCCTGGTGTGCGGCCTGTTGCTGCTGGTGGCGGAAACCTACGCCTGGGTGGTGCTGGTGCTGGGCTATTTCCAGACCATCTGGCCGCTTAACCGCCAGCCGGTGCCGCTGCCCGCCGATAGCGCCACCTGGCCGACCATCGATCTGATGGTGCCGACCTACAACGAAGATCTCGGGGTGGTGAAGCCCACCATCTACGCGGCGCTGGGCATCGACTGGCCGAAAGAGAAGGTGAATATCTATATCCTCGATGACGGCAACCGCCCTGAATTCCGGGCGTTCGCCGCCGAAGTGGGGGTGAAATACATCGCCAGGCCGACCCACGAACACGCCAAGGCCGGCAACATCAATAACGCGCTGAAGCAGGCCACCGGCGAGTTCGTGGCGATTTTCGACTGCGACCACGTGCCGACGCGATCCTTCCTGCAGCTGACCATGGGCTGGTTCTTCAAAGACAAAAAGCTGGCGATGCTGCAAACCCCGCACCACTTCTTCTCGCCGGATCCGTTCGAGCGCAACCTCGGCCGCTTCCGTCAGACGCCCAACGAAGGCACCTTGTTCTACGGGCTGGTGCAGGACGGCAACGACATGTGGGATGCGACCTTCTTCTGCGGCTCTTGCGCCATTCTGCGCCGCAGCGCGCTGGACGAAATCGGCGGCATCGCGGTGGAAACCGTCACCGAAGACGCCCACACCTCGCTGCGCTTGCACCGGCGCGGGCACACCTCGGCCTATATCCGCATTCCGCAGGCCGCCGGGCTGGCGACCGAGAGCCTGTCGGCGCACATCGGCCAGCGCATTCGCTGGGCGCGCGGCATGGTGCAGATCTTCCGGCTGGACAACCCGCTGCTGGGCAAGGGGCTGAAACTGGCGCAGCGCCTGTGCTACGCCAACGCCATGCTGCACTTCCTGTCGGGCATTCCGCGGCTGATCTTCCTCACCGCGCCGCTGGCGTTTTTGCTGCTGCATGCTTACATCATCTTCGCGCCGGCGCTGGCGATCGCGCTTTACGTGCTGCCGCACATGATCCACGCCAGCCTGACCAACTCGCGTATCCAGGGGAAATACCGCCATTCGTTCTGGAGCGAAATCTATGAAACGGTGCTGGCCTGGTATATCGCGCGGCCGACGACGGTGGCGCTGTTCAATCCGCACAAGGGCAAATTCAACGTCACCGCCAAGGGCGGGCTGGTGGAGGAGGAGCACGTCGACTGGGTGATCACCCGGCCTTACATGTTCCTGGTGATCCTGAACCTGGCCGGGCTGGCGTTCGGCGTCTGGCGCTTGGCCTATGGCCCGACGGACGAGGTGATGACGGTGATCATCAGCCTGGTGTGGGTGCTGTACAACATGACGATTCTCGGCGGTGCGGTGGCGGTGGCGGTGGAGGCCAAGCAGGTGCGTCAGGCGCACCGCGTGGAAATCGCCATGCCGGCGGCGATCGCGCGCGCCGACGGCCATCTGTATCCCTGCACGCTGCGCGATTACTCCGACGGCGGCGTGGGCATTGAGATGCGGGTGGAAAACGCGTTGAAAGACGGCGACAAGCTCTCGCTGCTGCTCAAGCGCGGCCAGCAGGAGTACAGCTTCCCCTGCGTGGTGACGCGCGCCTTCGGCAACAAGGTGGGGGTACGCCTGGTCGACCTCTCCACCCGCGAACACATCGATTTCATTCAGTGCACCTTCGCCCGCGCCGATACCTGGGCGCTGTGGCAGGACGGGTTCCCCGAAGACCGGCCGATCGAAAGCCTGCGCGACGTGCTGGCGCTGGGCTTCCGGGGGTATGTGCGCATGGCGGACTACGCGCCGCCGCTGGTGCGCGGTCTGCTGGTCGGGGTCACCTCGCTGACCGCCTGGGTCGTGTCGTTTATTCCGCGCGGCGTCGGCAGGGATCCGACCTTGGGTCAACAAGAAACAGTGGGTTAGCTGCGAGTTCAACCGCCCGCTCACTCGCCCGGTGAACAGGCTCCAACATTGATGATGATACGATGACGAGAAAAATAACCTGGTTAACTGCTCTGGCCTTAGGCATCAGCACCCTGTCGCAGGCCGAAACCGCCACCGCGCCGACCGTGGCGGCCCAGCCGCCGATTGCCGCGGCGGCCGATACGGCGATCGCGCCACCGCTGGCCGCCGCGCCGCAGGATCCGAATGCGCCGGTGCGCGACGTGTCGCTGCCGTTTGCGCAGATAGCGCCGCCGCCGGGCACCTTTGTTCTGCGCGGCACCCGGCCGGACGGGCAGATCGAATTCGGCGTGCGCAGCGACGAGGTGGTCTCGCAGGCGATGCTCGATATGGAGTTTACGCCGTCGCCGGCGCTGATCCCGGTGGAGTCGCACGTCAAGGTCTACCTGAACGACGAGCTGATGGGCGTGACCACGATCGCCAAGGAGCAGCTGGGCAAGCCCAATCGCATCCAGATGGCGATCGATCCGCGTTATATCACCGATTTTAACCGCGTTCGGCTGGTGTTCGTCGGCCATTATCAAAATATCTGCGAAAACCCGGCCAGCACCTCGCTGTGGCTCGACGTCAGCAAGTCCAGCGCGCTGAAGCTGCGTTTCCAGACGCTGCCGGTGAAAAACGAGCTGTCGCACTTCCCTGAGCCGTTCTTCGACAGCCGCGATAATCGGCCGCTGACGCTGCCGATGGTGTTCGCCGGCCAGCCGGATCTCGCTCAGCAGCGTGCGGCGGGCATTCTGGCGTCCTGGTTCGGCAGCAAGGGGCAGTGGCGCGGGCAATCCTTCCCGACGCTGTACAACGCGCTGCCGACGCAGCACGCGGTGGTGTTCGCCACCAACTCGCAGCGCCCGGATTTCCTGCGCGATTATCCGGCGGTCAACGGCCCGACGGTGGAGATGATCAGCCACCCGGACAATCCGTACGTCAAACTGCTGTTGATTCAGGGGCGTGACGACAACGATTTGATCACCGCGGTGAAGGGCATCGCGCAGGGCAACATCCTGTTCCGCGGCCAGAACGTAACGGTGGACAAGGTGGAACAGCTGGCGCCGCGCCAGCCGTACGACGCGCCGAACTGGGTGCGCACCGATCGGCCGATGACCTTCGCCGAGCTGCAGCAGTACGCCGAGCAGCTGCAAACCAGCGGCATCGAGCCCGGCCCGATTTCGCTGACCATGAACCTGCCGCCGGATCTGTTCCTGATCCGCAGCACCGGCATCGACATGCACCTGAAATACCGTTACACCGCGCCGCGCATTCAGGACGGTTCGCGGCTGAGCGTCAGCCTGAACAACCAGTTCGTGCAGGCTTACTCGCTGGTGCCGGAGCACGAGCAGGGCGCGCAGCTGCTGCGCCTGCCGTTGACTCAGGGGCTGCTCGATTCCGACAAGAACGTCAATATCCCGGCGTTGCGGCTGGGGGCCACCAACCAGCTGCGCTTTGACTTCGACTACACCACGCTGCTGGCCAGCGGCGCGGAAGGGCGCTGTGAAACCTACTCCTTCACGCAAAACCACGCGGTGATCGACGGCGCGTCCACCATCGATTTCTCCGGCTACCGCCACTTTATGGCGATGCCGGATCTGCGCGCCTTCGCCAACGCCGGCTTCCCGTTCAGCCGCCTGGCGGATCTGTCGCAAACGCTGGTGTTGGTGAATCAGAAACCGCAGCCGGCGCAGGTCAGCGCGCTGCTGAACGCGCTGGGCGTGATCGGCGCGCAAACCGGCTACCCGGCGCTGGCCTTCACGCTGAGCGATGACTGGTCGCAGGCCAAGGATCGCGACGACGATATCCTGATGGTCGGCACCATTCCGCCGGAGCTGCGCGACGACAAGAAAATCAGCCTGCTGGTGGACGCGACCCAAAGCTGGGTGAAACAGCCGACGCGGCAGCCGCCGCTGCCCAGCGCGGAAGCGCTGGCGGAGGATACCCGGCCGGACAGCAAGACCGCCGTCAGCTCCGAGGGGGCGATGTCGGCGATCATTGGCGTGCAGTCGCCGTTCAACGACCAGCGCAGCATCGTGGCGCTGTTGGCGGACAGCCCGCGCGGCTATGAGCTGCTGAACAATGCCCTGCTGGACAGCGGCAAGCGCGCCGCGGTATTCGGCTCGGTGGCGGTGATCCGCGAATCGGGGGTCAACAGCCTACGCGTCGGCGATATTTACTATGTCGGCCACCTGCCGTGGTGGGAGCGGCTGTGGTATGCCCTCTCTACCCATCCGGTGCTGCTGGCGGTGATCGCGGTGGTGCTGGTGGTGATCCTGGGGCTGATGCTGTGGCGTGGCCTGAAGGCCTTCAGCCGGCGTCGTCTGGCGCCTGAAGATCGGGGTTGACGGCGGTGAACGCCATGCTGCAACGCCTGTCGCTCGGCATGCTGCTGCTGTGCGCCTTCAGCGCCGCGGCGGCCTGCGAGTGGCCGGGCTGGCAACAGTACAAGCAGTTCTACATCAGCCCGCAGGGGCGGGTGATCGATCCGAGCAGCCCGAACAAAATCACCACCTCCGAGGGGCAGAGCTACGGCCTGTTCTTCGCCCTGGTGGCCAACGACCGGCCGACCTTCGATCTGCTGCTGGCCTGGACGGAGAACAATCTGGCGGCGGGCGATCTCAGCGCCCGTTTGCCCGCCTGGCTGTGGGGCGAGAGCGACGACAAACAGTGGAAGGTGCTGGACGCCAACTCGGCGTCGGACGCCGATCTGTGGATCGCCTACAACCTGCTCGAAGCCGGCCGCCTGTGGAAAAGCCGGCGCTATCAAACCCTGGGGACGCTGCTGCTGCAACGCATCGGCCGCGAGGAGGTGGCCGACATTCCCGGCCTGGGCCTGATGCTGCTGCCGGGCAAAGTCGGGTTCGTGACGGACGATCGCTGGCGGCTGAATCCCAGCTACCTGCCGCCGCAGCTGTTGGCACGTTTTGCGGCGCTGAACGGCCCGTGGCGCGCGATGCGCCAGGTCAATCAACGGCTGTGGCTGGACACCGCGCCGCACGGTTTCTCGCCGGACTGGGTGGTGTGGCGGGTCGGCGCCGGCTGGCAGCCGGATCCCGTCAAGCCGAACGTCGGCAGCTACGACGCCATTCGGGTTTATCTGTGGGCCGGCATGCTGGCGGACGACGATGAATACAAGGCGGCGCTGCTCGAACGTTTTCAGCCGATGGCGCAGCTCACCGCCAAACAGGGCGTGCCGCCGGAGAAAACCGATACCGCCAGCGGCAAAACCACCGGCGGCGGCCCGGTCGGCTTTTCCGCCTCGATGTTGCCGATGTTGGCGACGCAGGCTGAGGCGCTGGCGACACAGCGGCAACGCATCAGCGAACATCCGCCGGGGGACGACGCCTATTTCAGCGCCTCGCTGACGCTGTTCGGCCAGGGGTGGGATCAACAACGTTATCGCTTTAATCGTCAGGGTGAATTGCAACCCTCGTGGGACGGCCAATGCACAACTTCAAAATAAACTGGCTGAATTTGATTCCGCTGAGCCTGGCGATGCTGCCGCAGGCGCGCGCTGCGGAAGCCGTGGCCCCGGAGCAGTGGCTGCTGGAACAGGTGCGCATTGGCGAGGCCGGTAACAAGGACGATCTGGTGCGCCAGTCGCTGTACCGGCTAGAGTTGATGGATCCGAACAACCCGGACGTGATCGCCGCGCGCATGCGTTTGGCGCTGCGGCAGGGCAATATGGCGCTGGCGCAGCAGCAGTTGGACAAGCTGAAAACCCTCGCGCCGCAGTCCAGCGCCTATCGCCAGGCGCAAATGAACATGCTGCTGACGCAGCCGGAAACCCGGCAGAAGCTGCAGCAGGCGCGCCTGATGGCGACCGCCGGCCGGTTGCAGGAGGCCAAGGCGCAGTACGATGCGCTGTTCCACGGCGAGCCGCCGACGCTCGATCTGGCGGTGGAGTACTGGCGGCTGGTGGCGCGTTTGCCGGGGCAGGAGGCGAAGGCGTTGAAGCAGCTGCAGGCGCTGGATCAGCAATATTCCGGCAACGTGGCGCTGCGCATGTCGCTGGCGCGCATGCTGTTCAGTCAGAACCAGGACGCGCAGGCCTATGAGCTGCTGCAGAAGATCGCCGCCGATCCGGCCGGGCGCGGCGATGCCGCCGATCTGTGGCTGGACAAGGTCAAAGCGATGCCGGTCAGCGCGCAAAGCGTGGCGGCGCTCAACCGTTTCCTCGGCGTGTTCGATACCGGCGATCAGGCGACCAGCGCCCGCGAAGAGCTGGCCAGACAGCAGAAACTGTTGGCCGATCCGGCGTATCAGGCGCGGGTGCGCGGCCTGGCGCAGGTGGATAAAGGCGGCAGCCGGGCGGCCATTCCGGCGTTGCAAAAGGCGCTGGCGGCGACGCCGAACGACGCCGAGGTGCTGGGCGCGCTCGGCCAGGCCTATTCGCGCGCCGGCAACCGCCCGCAGGCGTTGAAGCTGTTCCGCCAGGCGCTTGCCGCCGACACGAACGGCTACGACAGCGGCAAGTGGCAAAGCCTGATCAAGAGCACCAGTTACTGGCTGGCGATAGACGAAGGCGACAAGGCGCTGAAGGCCGGCAATCTCGCGCTGGCCAGGCAGAAATACCAGCAGGCGCGCCAACTCGACGACCGCGACGGCGACGCGTTCATCGGCCTGGGCGATGTGGCGGTGGCGAGCAAAGATGACGCCGCAGCGGAAGGGTTTTATCGGCAGGCGCTGCGGCGCGATCCCGGTAACGGCAGCGCGCTGCGCGGCCTGGTGAATATCTATCAACGGCAGTCGCCGGAAAAAGCGTTGGCCTACCTTAATGGGCTGCCAGGCAGCCAGCAGGCCAAACTGCGCAGCACCCTCGACGGACTGCGGCTCGATATGCTGAAACAGCAGGCGGAGGCATTGGCGGCGCAACAGCAGTGGCGGCAGGCGGCGGAAATCTATCGCCGCGCCCAGCCGATGGATCCCGACGACGTCTGGCTGACCTACCGCTACGCCCAGGCGCTGCGCCAGGCCGGGCAGCCGCAGCAGGCGGATGCCTTATTCCGACAGTTGGCGCAGCGTCAGCGTACCAATCCGCAGTTGGTCTACGCCTATGCGCTCTACCTTTCCGGTAGCGATCGCGACGATCAGGCGCTGGCGCAGCTCAATACGCTGCCTGCTGCGCAGTGGAACGACAACATGCGCGAGCTGGCGCAGCGGCTGAAAATGCAGGCGGTGATCGATCATGCCGAACGGCTGCGGGCGGCCGGTGACGAACCGGCGGCGGAAGCCTATCTGCGCCGGCAGCCGGCGGACACGCGCATCGATTTGCTGCTGGCCGACTGGGCGCTGGCGCGCGGGGAGTATGCGGCGGCGCTGGACGACTATCAGCGGGTGAAACGGCGTGAACCGAATAACCCGGATGCGCAACTGGGCGAGATTGAAGCCTATGTGGCGCAGGGGGATCTGGACGCGGCGCGCCAGCGGCTGAAAACCGAACCGCAGCCGCAAGACGCTTCGCTCAACAGCCAACGGCGGGTCGCCAACGCCTGGGGCGCGGTCGGCGATCCGCAGCAGGCCGAAGCTATCTTCGGTCGGCTGAAAACGGCGGCGGCCGCGGAGCCCGTGGGGCAGACCAAGGCGCTGATCTACCGCGACGCCGCCCGTCTGGAACGGGCGCAGCGGCAGCCGGAGCGGGCGCAGCAGGATTACCGCCAGGCGATGGTGGCCGGCGGCATCACGCCGACGCTGCCGCAGGACAATGACACCTACACCTCTCTGACGCGCAATAACCCGGGCGACGACTGGCTGAAACGCGGCATCCGTTCCGAGGCCGCGGATCTGTACCGGCAGCAAGACGTGAACGTCACGCTCGATCACGATTACTGGCGCTCGAGCGGCACCGGCGGTATTTCCGACTTCAATGCGCATGACACCATGCTGCAGGTGGACATGCCGCTGTATGACGGGCGCGCCTTTTTGCGCACCGACACCGTGCAGCTGGACGCCGGCCGCTTCTCGACCGACGGCAGCGGCAAATACTACGAGACCTTCGGCACCTGCAATACGCAAGGGTGCCGCGGCGATGAACATCAGAAATCCACCGGCACCAGCGTGGCGGCCGGCTGGAAAAACGATCGTTGGGCCGCCGATATCGGTACGACGCCGATGGGCTTCGAGGTGGTCGACTGGACCGGCGGGCTGGCCTACAGCGGCGACTGGAACCACATCGGCTGGACGCTGGCAGCCTCGCGGCGGCCTATCTCCAGCTCGCTGCTGGCGTTCGGCGGCGCCAAGGATCCGAACACCGGCATCACCTGGGGCGGCGTGCGCGCTACCGGCGTCAGCCTGAGCGCCAGCTACGATCGCGGCGAGGCGAACGGCGTGTGGGCCGATCTCAGTGCGCACCAGATTACCGGCAAGAACGTGGCGGATAACCAGCGGCAGCGGTTGATGGCCGGCTACTACTACAAGCTGATCAACGAAGACAATCGCCGCCTGAGCGTCGGGCTCAATACCATGCTGTGGCACTACCAGAAGGATTTGAGCGGCTATTCGCTGGGGCAGGGCGGCTATTACAGCCCGCAGCAATATCTGTCGCTGTCGCTGCCGGTCAACTATCGCCAGCGCACCGAGAACTGGTCGTGGGAGCTGGGCGGTTCGGTTTCGCTGTCCCATTCGAAAACCGACAGCCAGCGCCGCTATCCGCTGCAGGGGCTGATCCCGGATTCGCTGCCCGATAAGTTCGCCGTTGAGGACGGCAGCTCCTCGAGCGGCGTCGGTTATACGCTGCGGGCGATCGTCGAACGCCGTCTCAGTTCGCACTGGACGCTCGGCGCCGGTATCGACATTCAACAGGCGAAGGACTATACGCCGAGCCACGCGTTGATTTATCTGCGCTATTCCCTGGCCGGCTGGCAGGGGGATCTCGATTTGCCGCCGCAGCCGCTGACGCCTTACGCCGACTTCAAGTAGCCGGGAGGGGAAAGATTCGGAGTGTCGGACACCGGGGAGTTTTGTTACCCTGTGTCCGGGTCGCGTTTGTTCGCTTTAGGAAAAGACTGAAACCCGCGATTTTCTTGGTTTTGCCTGCGGCATAGCCAGATAAAAACAGCCGATGATCGAGTATAATCAGCCCGGTTCGAGGGGGCGGGTGAGAGTCAGCCCCCTTTTTTGTTTCAGCCCGATTTCACGGAGAGCAGGTTTGCGGGTCAGGCGTTCGTTAACGATTAAGCAGATGGCGACGGTGTCCGGCGTGGCGCTGGTCACGATCTGCATCTTTATCGTGATCCAGTTATTCCACTTTGTGCAGCAGCGCAGGGATGACTACGCCCAGCAACTGGAGAATATCGCTCAATCCGTGCGCCAGCCGCTGGCGGAAGCGGTGCTGCGCATGGACGTGCCGGAAGCCAAAAAGGTGCTGAACACGCTGTTGCCGGTCGGCATTCTCAGCCGGGCGGATATCGTCTTGCCGAACGAATTTCAGGCGCTGCACGCCAATTTCCCGCCGGAGCGGCCGGTGCCGACGCTGATCGCCCGGCTGTTTGAGCTGCCGATCCAAATTTCCGTGCCGCTCTATTCGCTGGAGCGGGTGCCGGCCAACCAGCAGCCGCTGGCCTATCTGGTGCTGCAGGCCGATTCGTTCCGCATGTACCAGTTTATCCGCAGCATTTTGTCGACCATGCTGTCGACCTACCTGCTGTTGGCGCTGATCCTGTCGGTGGCCATCACCTGGTGCATGAACCGGTTGATGGTGCATCCGCTGCGCGCGATGGCCAAAGAGCTGGAAAACATCTCGCAGGACGAAGCGCCCTACCACCAACTGATGCTGCCGACGCTGCACCAGGACGACGAGCTCGGCCTGCTGGTGCGCAACTACAACCGCAATCAACAGACGCTGGCCAAGGCGCATGCCGACATGAGCCGCCTGAGCACCCGCCATCCGGTGACCGAACTGCCGAATCCGGCATTGCTGAACGCGTTGCTGGAACAGCATATCGCCTCCAGCCTGCGCCCCGAGCGTTTTAACCTGCTGGTGATCGGCATCGAGACGCTGCATGAAGCCTCGGGCGTGATGAGCCCGGCGATGCGTGAAGCGCTGCTGTTGGCGCTGGCGAAGAAGCTGCGCGGCTGCATCGACGAAAACGGCGTTCTGGCGCAGCTGAGCAATACCGAATTCGCCATCCTGGCCAAGGGGACCGAGCGGCCGTTCCACGCCATGCAGCTGGCGCGACGCATCATGGCGGAGATCAACGCGCCCTTGACCCTGGAAGGTCTGGCGCTGCGGCCCAACGCCAGCATCGGCATCGCGCACTACCTCAATCAGGGGGAAAGTGCGGAACAGCTGCTGCGCAGCGCCACCTCGGCGATGATGTCCGCCCACCGTGAAGGAAAAAATCAGATCCTGTTTTTCGAGCCCAGCCTGACGGAACGCACGCAGAAGCGGCTGACGCAGGAGAGCGAGATTTTGCACGGCATCGAGCAGCGGCATTTTACGCTGTTCCTGCAGCCGCAGATCGACATGCAGTCCAACGAGGTGATCGGCGCCGAAGCGCTGCTGCGTTGGCAGCAGTATGACGGCAGCTATACCCTGCCGGCCGACGTTATCCCGCTCGCGGAAGAGCTGGGCGTGATCGTGCCTCTCGGCAACTGGGTGCTGGAAGAGTCCTGCCGCATCCTGGCGGACTGGCAGCAACGCGGCATTGCGCTGCCGCTGGCGGTCAACGTTTCCGGTATACAGATGCAGCATGAGGCGTTCGTCCCGCATCTGAAAAACCTGCTGGCGCAGTATCGGATAGACCCGCGCAAGCTGCTGCTGGAGATCACCGAGACGGTGCGCATCGACGATCTCGACCGCGCGCTGGCGCTGCTGCGCGAGCTGCACGATCTGGGATTGTCGATCGCGCTTGACGACTTCGGCATGGGCTACTCCAGTCTGGAATACCTGAACCGCTTGAAATCCCTGCCGATCGATTTGATTAAAATCGACCGCAGCTTCATTCAGGGGCTGCCGGCCGACGATGCGATGGTGCGCATCGTCAGTGCGATCTCCGAAGTGCTGGCGTTGCCGGTGATGGCCGAAGGCGTGGAAAACGCCGAGCAGCGCGACTGCCTGCTGCAGCACGGCATTCGCAGCGGGCAAGGATTCCTGTTCGCCCGGCCGCTGCCGCGCGTAGCGTTCGAAGCCGAGTTTTGCCGCGCGGCGCCGTAAGCGCCGCGTTTACCTTTCCGGTACTTTTCCCCGTCCGAAAATCGCTATTTCTCCTCTACCTCTTTTGCGTTAGTGCAAACAAAGCATTACGCAATTTTCAGCTTTGCGCCCCGACTGACGCGTTTCAGCTCTTAAATTCACATCAACTCCCAGGGGCGGGTGCAACAAATTATTTCCATGTTGTTAAGTGGGTGTTATTTTCCGCGCAAGCAATGAACAGGCTGGATTTTTAGACTGCTGCCTGGTGCGTGTCTTCCCCCCATAGGATGTTCATATGAAAACAACGATCTTTAAGAGCCTCTATTTTCAGGTGCTGACGGCGATCACGCTGGGTATCCTGCTTGGCCATTTCTACCCTGACCTCGGCGCCGAGATGAAACCTCTGGGCGATGGCTTCGTCAAACTGATCAAGATGATTATCGCCCCGGTGATCTTCTGCACCGTGGTGACCGGCATCGCCGGCATGGAAAGCATGAAGGCGGTGGGCCGCACCGGCGCCATCGCGCTGCTGTATTTTGAAATCGTCAGCACCATCGCGCTGATTATCGGCCTGGTGATCGTCAACCTGGTGCAACCGGGCGTCGGCATGAACGTCGATCCCGGCACGCTGGACGCCAAGGCGGTGGCAGTCTACGCCGAACAGGCGCAGCAGCAGGGCATCATTCCGTTCCTGCTGGACATCATCCCCGGCAGCGTGATCGGCGCGTTCGCCAGCGGCAACATTCTGCAGGTGCTGCTGTTCGCGGTGCTGTTCGGCTTCGCCCTGCATCGCTTGGGTGAGAAGGGGCAGCTGATCTTCAACGTGATCGACAGCTTCTCGCGGGTGATTTTCGGCATCATCAACATGATCATGCGCCTGGCGCCGCTGGGGGCCTTCGGCGCCATGGCGTTTACCATCGGTAAATACGGCGTCGGCACCCTGGTGCAACTCGGCCAGCTGATCGTGTGCTTCTATATCACCTGTATCCTGTTCGTGGTGGTGGTGCTGGGCAGCATCGCCCGCGCCAACGGCTTCAGCATTTTCAAATTCGTCAACTACATCAAAGAAGAGCTGCTGATCGTGCTGGGGACCTCGTCGTCCGAGTCCGCGCTGCCGCGCATGCTGGATAAAATGGAGAGGCTGGGCTGCAAGAAATCGGTGGTGGGCCTGGTGATCCCGACCGGGTACTCCTTCAATCTGGACGGCACCTCTATTTACCTGACCATGGCCGCGGTGTTTATCGCGCAGGCGACCAACACCCACATGGACATCATGCATCAGATTACCCTGCTGGTGGTGTTGCTGCTCTCCTCCAAAGGGGCGGCGGGCGTGACCGGCAGCGGCTTTATCGTGTTGGCCGCCACCATCTCCGCCGTCGGCCACCTGCCGTTGGCCGGCCTGGCGCTGATCCTCGGCATCGACCGCTTCATGTCGGAAGCCCGCGCGCTGACCAACCTGGTGGGCAACGGGGTGGCGACCGTGGTCGTGGCGAGGTGGTGCGGCCAACTGGATGAGAAACAGCTGAAAGCCACGCTGAACAACAAAAACGCCGGCGCGGACAAAACGCTGCCTTCCGCCTGATATTGACGGCGAATCACCGGCCGCAGCCGCGGCCGGTGAGGTTTTCCCCCTGCCTCGTAACGATTTCTTGCATTAAAAACCCCGCTATCTATTATTTTTCACTCTAATGAGTGACATCCGCAAAGGCGCGCGGTCTAACACGATGGTACACTTTCTGCTTTCCGCCCCACTGTGAAACTCAGGGCGTATTTTTATGATTCCATTGAATGGAATACACGCATTTGCATAAGAAATTGGATAGTCATTAAGTAGGGGTTCACATGCAGGGCACCAGAATTCATCTTATAGTTGGTGGGCTGCTATTGGCTGCAGCCAGTAGCAGCGTGCAGGCTGAAGCACTACAACCCGATCCTGCCTGGCAGCAGGGGGCGCTGGCCAACGGGTTTTCATGGCAAATTCTCGATACGCCGCAGCGGCCAAGCGACCGCGTGGAACTGCGGCTGATCGTCAATACCGGCTCTCTGGTGGAGTCTTCGCAACAGACCGGCTTCGCCCAGCTGTTGCCGCGGCTGGCGTTGACGCGCAGTGAAAGCTTTACCGCGCCGCAGCTGCGCGCCCTGTGGCAGCAGAGCGTGGATAACGAGCGGCCGCTGCCGCCGGCTATCATCTCGTATGATTTCACCATGTATAATCTCAGCCTGCCGAATAACCGGCCTGACCTGCTGAAAGAAGCGCTGGCCTGGCTGGCGGACACCACCGGCAAACTGGCGATCGACGAGCATACGGTGCACGCGGTGATGAACTCCACCATCAATCCGGTCGGCACGTTCCCGCCCAATACCCAAGACGTCTGGTGGCGTTACCGCCTGAAAGGCTCGACGCTGCTGGCGCACGATCCGGCGCAGCCGGCGAAACGGCCGGTCAACCTCGAACAGCTGAAGAAATTCTATCAACAGTGGTATACCCCGGATGCCATGACGCTGTTCGTTGTCGGCAAGGTCGACAGCCGCAGCCTGGGCGAGCAGATCAACAAGGCGTTCTCGCCGCTGCAGGGCAAACGTGAAACCCCGGCCCCGATGCCGACTCTGACGCCGCTGCCGCAACAGCCGGTGAGCCTGATCAGCGAGCAGGTGAAACAGGATACGCTGTCGATCATGTGGGATTCGCCGTGGCATCCGATTCGCGATTCGCAGAGCCTGCTCCGTTACTGGCGTGGCGATCTCGCCCGCGAGGCGCTGTTCTGGCATCTCCAGCAGACGCTGGAAAAAAGCGACCAGAAGAGCCTGCATCTGGGCTTTGACTGCCGCGTGCAGTACCAGCGCGGGCAGTGCGCCATCCATCTGGATACGCCGAACAACAATCTTAACGGCAGCCTGGGCTTTATCGCCCGCGAGCTGGCCAACGTGCGTGACAACGGCCTGTCGAAAGAAGAATTCGATGCGCTGCTGGCGCAGAAAAACGATCAGCTGAGCAAGCTGTTCGCGACCTACGCCCGCACCGACACCGATGTGCTGATGAGCCAGCGCCTGCGTTCGCAGCAGAGCGGGGTGGTGGATATCGCACCGGAGCTGTATCAGAAGCTGCGCCAGGAGTTCCTGTCCAGCCTGACGCTGGAGACGCTGAATCAGGCGCTGAAGCTGCAGCTTTCTCAGGAGGCGACGCTGGTGCTGATGCAGCCGAAGGGCGAGCCGGAAATGAGCATGAAGCAGCTGCAGGAAACCTATGACGGCATCATGATGCCGGCGCCGGCGGTGGTGACGGAGGAAGTCAAACCGGCCGACGCCGCGGTGGCTGCGCCGGCGACGGACGCCGGCGCGCAGTAATGCCCAGCAGGGGGCTCAGGCCCTCTCAGTTGCGGTACAGCACCTTGATGATGTGGTAACCGAACTGGGTTTTGACCGGGCCATAAGGTTTGAGCAGCGGGATGCTGAACACCGCTTTATCGAACGCCGGCACCATCGCGCCCTTGTTGAATTCGCCCAGCGAGCCGCCGTTGCGTTTTGACGGGCAGCTCGAGTATTTGCGCGCCAGCGTGTCGAAGCTGACGCCGCGCTTCAGCTTGGCCAGCAGCTCGTTGGCCAGCTTTTCATTGTCTACCAGAATGTGCAGGGCGCACGCCGTTTTTGCCATGGTATTGCCTTTGTCGATGCGAAAATTGCGCTGATTATACCCGCTAAATCTCATCGGCGCTTTCTGCTACAATTCCCTTCCACGTTTTACAGCCGAGCAAGCCAGCACCATGCGATTAAACCCCAGCCAACAACAAGCCGTCGAATTCGTTACCGGGCCCTGCCTGGTGTTGGCCGGTGCCGGTTCCGGCAAGACGCGCGTTATCACCAACAAGATAGCCCACCTGATCCACCATTGCGGCTACCAGGCGCGGCACATCGCCGCCGTGACCTTTACCAACAAGGCCGCGCGCGAGATGAAAGAGCGCGTATCGCAAACCCTGGGGCGCAAAGAAGCGCGCGGGCTGATGATTTCCACTTTCCATACCCTGGGGCTGGAGATCATCAAGCGGGAATACGTGGCGTTGGGGATGAAGTCCAACTTCTCGCTGTTCGACGATCAGGATCAGCTGGCGCTGTTGAAAGAGCTGACCGAAAAGTGGCTGGAAAGTGACAAAACGCTGGTGGCGCAGCTGATTTCGACCATTTCCAACTGGAAAAACGACCTGATCGATCCCCAGCGGGCGGCGGCGCTGGCGCGCTCGGAGCGCGACAAGCTGTTTGCCCACTGCTACGGCCTGTACCACGCCCATATGCGGGCGTGCAACGTGCTGGACTTCGACGACCTGATCCTGTTGCCGACGCTGTTGCTGCAACGCAACGAAGAGGTGCGCGAACGCTGGCAGCAGCGCATCCGCTACCTGCTGGTGGATGAGTATCAGGATACCAACACCAGCCAGTACGAGCTGGTTAAGCTGCTGGTGGGCAACCGCGCGCGCTTTACCGTGGTGGGTGACGACGACCAGTCGATCTACTCCTGGCGCGGCGCGCGGCCGCAGAACCTGGTGCTGCTGAAGGAAGATTTCCCGGCGCTGCAGGTGATCAAGCTGGAGCAAAACTACCGTTCCAGCGAGCGCATTCTGAAGGCGGCTAACATTCTGATCGCCAATAACCCGCACGTGTTTGAAAAGCGGCTGTTTTCCGAGCTGGGGTATGGCGAAGAGCTGAAGGTGGTGACCGCCAACAACGAGGATCACGAAGCCGAGCGGGTGGTGGGGGAGTTGATCGCCCACCACTTCGTGAAAAAGACCAACTACGGCGACTATGCGATCCTGTACCGCGGCAACCACCAGTCGCGGGTGTTTGAAAAGATGCTGATGCAGAACCGCATCCCGTACAAGATTTCCGGCGGCACCTCATTCTTCTCGCGCCCAGAGATCAAGGATCTGCTGGCCTACCTGCGCGTGCTGACCAACCCGGAGGACGACAGCGCCTTCCTGCGCATCGTCAATACCCCCAAGCGCGAGATCGGCCCGGCGACGCTGCAGAAGCTCGGCGAGTGGGCCAACCAGCGCAACAAGAGTTTATTCCACGCCAGTTTCGATCTGGGGCTGAGCCAGCACTTGACCGGACGCGGGCTGGAATCGTTGCAGCGTTTCACCCACTGGCTGGGCGGCATCGCCCAGCAGGCGGAGCGTGAGCCGGTGGCGGCGGTGCGCGATCTGATCCGCGGCGTGGATTATGAGAGCTGGCTGTTTGAAACCTCGACCAGCCCGAAGGCCGCCGAAATGCGAATGAAGAACGTCAATACGCTGTTCGGCTGGATGACGGAGATGCTGGAAGGCAGCGATCTGGACGAGCCGATGACGCTGACCCAGGTGGTGACGCGCTTCACCCTGCGCGACATGATGGAACGCGGTGAAAGTGAAGAAGAGCTGGATCAGGTACAGCTGATGACGCTGCACGCCTCCAAGGGGCTGGAGTTCCCTTATGTGTTCCTGGTGGGCATGGAAGAGGGCCTGCTGCCGCACCAGAGCAGCATCGATGAAGACAATGTCGATGAAGAGCGGCGTCTGGCCTATGTGGGGATCACCCGCGCGCAAAAAGAGCTGATTTTCACCCTGTGCCGCGAGCGCCGTCAGTACGGCGAGCTGGTGCGGCCGGAGCCGAGCCGCTTCCTGCTGGAGCTGCCGCAGGACGATTTGGCATGGGAAACCGAGCGCAAAGTGGTGAGCCCGCAGGAGCGGATGCAGAAAGGGCAGAGCCATCTGGCCAATATCCGCGCCCAGCTGGCCAAGGCCAAAGGCGGGAATTAAAAAGACAGGGCTAGATGACTGACAAAGGAGGAAAAAGCGTGGTTTTTCCTCCTTTGTGATTATCAGCCGAAAATCAATGAATTGATTTTCCTTATTTTTTATATGCTATCTTCTGTAAACCTGGCAATGTCATCAGGTTTGCCATTAACCTCAGGCGTGAATCGCGCCCTGGTCATTTCAACGCTGTTCTTCCAATCGCAGCGTCCAGTGGACGTAGCTCTGCCAGTGGCTTTCCTGCTCCAGCGCCTCGGCGCGCAGCGGATGCTGTTCCAGCCAACCCGGCGGCAAGATCACCGTCAGTTCATCGTCCTGATTGGCGCGCAACCGCACCGCCGGCAGCGTGTCATCGCGGCGGCGGCTGGCGAAGATGATCGCCAGGCGCAAAATGCGGCACAGACGCTGCGCAGTGCGCGGCGGCAGGGCGTTTTGCTGGTTCAACAGCGACAGGTCGAGGGGGTTGCTCTGGTTTTGCAGCAGGGTGGCCAGCAGTTTTTTCTGCGCCGGGGTAAAGCCGGGTAAGTCCAGGTGGCGGATCAGGTAGGCGGCGTGTTGCGGCGCCTGCTTGAAATCGACGCTGAGGCCGAGTTCGTGGATCAGACTGGCGCTGTGCAACAGCTCGCGACATCGCGCATCCAACTGCCACTCGTTGGCGACCTGCTGCGAGAAGTTGGCGGCGAGTTGGCTGACGCGTTCGGCCTGCTCGGTGTCGATCAGGTAGCGGCGCTGCAGGTTGCGGATGGTGCGGATGCGAATATCCTGCTCCACCGGCAGATGCAGCATGCCGTAAACCAGGCCTTCACGCAGCGCCCCGCCGGCAAGCATCATGCTCTCGATGCCCAGTTCCTGGAAGATGGCCAACAGAATGGACAGGCCGCTCGGGAACACCAGCGCGCGCTCCAGCGTCAACCCTTCGATCTCCAGCTCTTCCAGCTTGCCGCACTGAATGGCGCGCTGTTTCAGCTGGCGCAGTTTGGGCAGGGTGATGCGCTCATCCATGCCTTGCGCCACCATGATCTCCTGCAGCGCCTGTACGGTGCCGGAAGCGCCGACGCAGATCTGCCAACCTTGCTGGCGCAGCTGCGGTGCGATCGGCCGCACCATTTCGCGCGCGGCCTGTTCGGCGCGCTCGAAGTTTTCTTGCCCGAGGTTGCGATCGCTGAAGTAGCGCTCCAGCCAGGTGACGCAGCCCATCGACAGGCTATACAGCTGCGATGCCTGTGCGCCGGTGCCGGTGACCAGTTCGGTGCTGCCGCCGCCGATGTCGACGACCAGCCGCCGATCCGGCCCGCCGGTGGTGTGCGCGACGCCATGATAAATCAGCCGTGCTTCTTCTTCGCCGCTGATCACCTGTACCGGGCAGCCGAGGATTTGCTCGGCGGCCTGCAGGAACTCATCGGCGTTGGACGCCAGGCGCAGCGTGGCGGTGGCGACGACGCGGATCTGCTCGCGCGGAATGTCCTGCAGGCGTTCGGAGAACAGCCGCAGGCACTGCCAGCCGCGTTGCATGGCCTCATGCGACAGGTGATTGTTCTGATCCAGCCCGGCCGCCAGGCGCACCTTGCGCTTGATCCGCGCCAGGGTCTGAATGCTGCCGGCCACCTCGCGCACCACCAACATGTGGAAGCTGTTGGAGCCGAGATCGATGGCAGCATAAAGCGTGCTGGAACTGAGCATGGCGATCAGCTCGAGCGTTTACGGTTGTTGCGCGGCGCGCCGCCGCGACGTGGCGCGGAGTTGCGACGTGGGCCGTTGCCGCCGCGCGGGCGCGACAGGCGTTTCGGCGCCGGCAGATCGGTCAGCAGCGCATCGCTGTTGTACTTACTTACCGGAATGCTGTGGTCGATATAGGTCTCGATCGCCGGCAGGTTGAGCGCGTACTCTTCACACGCCAGGCTGATGGAGTGGCCGCTGGCGCCTGCGCGGCCGGTACGGCCGATGCGGTGCACGTAGTCTTCGCAATCGTCAGGCAGATCGTAGTTGAAGACGTGCGTGACGGCAGGAATGTGCAGACCGCGCGCGGCGACGTCGGTGGCGACCAGGATGTCGAGGTTGCCTTTAGTGAAGTCGTCAAGGATGCGCAGGCGTTTTTTTTGCGCCACGTCACCGGTCAGCAGGCCCACGCGGTGACCGTCGGCGGCCAGATGGCCCCAGATGTCTTCGCAGCGGTGCTTGGTGTTGGCGAAGATGATGGCGCGATCCGGCCACTCTTCTTCGATCAGCGTCTGCAGCAGACGCATTTTTTCTTCGTTGGACGGGTAGAACAGCTCTTCTTTAATGCGGTGGCCGGTTTTCTGTTCCGGTTCCACTTCAACATATTCGGCGTTGTTCATCTGCTCGAAGGCCAGCTCGCGTACGCGATAGGACAGGGTGGCGGAGAACAGCATGTTCAGGCGTTGATCGGCCGCAGGCATGCGGCGGAACAGCCAACGGATGTCTTTGATAAAGCCGAGATCGTACATGCGATCGGCTTCATCCAGCACGACAACCTGCATCGCGCCGAGATCGACATAGTTCTGCTTGGTGTAATCGATTAAACGGCCGGTGGTGCCAATCAGAATGTCCACGCCGCTTTCCAGCACTTTCAGCTGTTTGTCGTAGCCGTCGCCGCCGTAGGCCAGGCCCAGTTTCAGGCCGGTGCTCTGGGAGAGCGCTTCTGCGTCGGAGTGGATTTGCACCGCCAGTTCACGCGTAGGCGCCATGATCAAGGCGCGCGGCTGATTGGTCTGGCGATCCTGTTTCGCCGGGTGAGTCAGCAAATAGTGAAAAGTAGACGCCAAAAACGCCAGCGTCTTTCCGGTACCGGTTTGCGCCTGACCTGCAACGTCACGCCCGGAGAGCGTGAGCGGCAATGCTAACGCCTGGATGGGCGTGCAATTGTGAAACCCTTTTTTCTCAAGGGCTTCAAGGACTAACGGGTGCAGGGCGAAGTCGGAAAACTTCTGTTCAGTCAAGTGTGTTTTGCTCATAGTGTGGTAGAATATCAGCTAACTATTGCTTTACGAAAGCACATCCGTTGAAATAAACGCGGTGCAATAAAATCACCTTGAGTTGGTTAATGCTACACCAACAAGGTAGACATAATCCTGTGGAGTAGAACATGAGCGATAAAATTATTCACCTGACTGACAGCAGCTTCGACGCTGACGTGCTGAAAGCGGAAGGGCCGATCCTGGTCGATTTCTGGGCTGAATGGTGTGGGCCGTGCAAGATGATTGCTCCGATTCTGGATGAGATTGCCGAAGAGTTCGAAGGCAAACTGACCATCACCAAGCTGAATATCGATCAGAACCCGGCTACCGCGCCCAAGTACGGTATCCGTGGCATCCCTACGCTGTTGCTGTTCAAGAACGGTGAAGTGGCCGCGACCAAGGTTGGCGCGTTGTCCAAAGGTCAGCTCAAAGATTTCCTGAACGCGAATCTGTAATCGGGCGGGAAGCCCAGTATCAGGCGCCTGGCGGTGATGTTCAATTCACCGCTAGACGCCTGCCAAGAAGCGTGTTAAGTTTAACCACACTGCATATAGAACTTGCCCGAAGTTTTAAATCTAAAGAGTTTGAATCTAAAGCTATACTCTGTGTCGAATCACTGGCGTTGAAAGTAAACTGAACTCAGCCCGTGTTTTGGCAATCAAACGGTTTTGCAAAAATCATTTTTAAGGTACCTTCGATCTTCAACCGTCAATGCGTGCGCCCGATGTAAGCCATTTCTTACCGCGACGGCTCTGCGCCCGGTGATCGAACGTCCAGTAAACAGGCACGCATCTCGCTGCCATACCATTCACGATACAAGTTCGAGACATACCCCGAGTTTAAGAACCCACCACTATGAATCTTACCGAATTAAAGAATACGCCGGTTTCTGAGCTGATTACTCTCGGCGAAAATATGGGGCTGGAAAACCTTGCCCGCATGCGCAAGCAGGACATTATCTTCTCCATTCTGAAGCAACATGCGAAAAGCGGAGAAGATATCTTCGGCGACGGCGTGCTCGAGATATTGCAGGATGGATTCGGTTTCCTCCGCTCTGGAGACAGTTCCTACCTCGCCGGTCCCGACGACATCTACGTATCCCCTAGCCAAATCCGCCGCTTCAACCTCCGCACAGGTGACACCATTTCCGGTAAGATTCGCCCGCCAAAAGAAGGCGAGCGCTATTTTGCCCTGTTGAAAGTCAACGAAGTCAACTACGACAAGCCGGAAAACGCCCGCAGCAAGATCCTGTTCGAGAACCTGACGCCGTTGCACGCCAATTCCCGTCTGCGGATGGAGCGCGGCAATGGTTCGACCGAAGACCTGACGGCGCGCGTACTGGATCTGGCGGCACCGATTGGCCGTGGCCAGCGCGGCCTGATCGTGGCGCCGCCGAAAGCCGGTAAAACCATGCTGCTGCAGAACATTGCGCAGAGCATCGCCTACAATCACCCAGACTGCGTGCTGATGGTGCTGCTGATCGACGAACGTCCGGAAGAAGTGACCGAGATGCAGCGTCTGGTGAAAGGCGAAGTGATCGCATCGACCTTCGACGAACCGGCTTCGCGCCACGTGCAAGTGGCCGAAATGGTGATCGAGAAGGCCAAGCGTCTGGTTGAGCACAAGAAAGACGTGATCATTCTGCTCGACTCCATCACCCGTCTGGCGCGTGCCTACAACACCGTGGTACCGGCTTCCGGCAAGGTGCTGACCGGTGGTGTGGACGCCAACGCCCTGCATCGTCCGAAGCGTTTCTTCGGTGCGGCACGTAACGTGGAAGAGGGCGGCAGCCTGACCATCATCGCGACCGCGCTGGTTGATACCGGTTCGAAGATGGACGAAGTGATCTACGAAGAATTCAAAGGTACCGGCAACATGGAATTGCACCTGGCGCGTAAAATCGCCGAGAAGCGCGTATTCCCTGCGATCGATTACAACCGCTCCGGTACCCGTAAAGAAGAGCTGCTCACCACTTCCGAAGAGCTGCAAAAAATGTGGATCCTGCGCAAAATCATTCACCCGATGGGTGAGATTGACGCGATGGAGTTCCTCATTAATAAGTTGGCGATGACTAAAACCAACGATGAATTCTTCGATATGATGAAACGCTCATAATTCGTTAAAAAATTCGCTGAACGCCACGCCTAGTCGTGGCGTTTTTCGCTTTTGGCGGATACGATAAGTAGCAGTAATGGAAAAGTAAGTTGTTTCCTCGACTTATTGAGAATTCATCTTGTTTGTCGGTCGGCTCGGTGCCGGTCGGCTTTGCTGCTGTCGTTTTGTCAGCCGATGCGAAGAAAATAGGCATGAATCACCGTTGTCATAGGAAATGACCGAAAGGTGGCGGGGGTCGATGGCACAAGCTATTGCCCGTGGTAAGCTGCCTTATCTTCTACAGAGATCTGTTAACTGTGAACTTACTCACTATGAGTACTGAAATTCTATTTGTTTTCCTGTTTTCTTTGGCTTTTCTCTTTGTTGCCCGCAAGGCGGCAAAACGTATTGGTCTGGTAGATAAACCCAATTATCGCAAACGCCATCAGGGGCTGATTCCACTGGTCGGCGGTATTTCCGTTTATGCCGGATTGTGCTTCGCGTTTTGGATTTCCGAACAACCTATCGCGCACGCCAAGCTTTATCTGACCTGCGCCGGCATTCTGGTGTTTGTGGGCGCGCTCGACGATCGTTTCGACATCAGCGTTAAAATCCGCGCCCTGGTGCAGGCGTTGGTCGGCATCGCCATGATGGTGTTCGCCGGCCTGTATCTGCGCAGCTTCGGCCATGTACTGGGCGACTGGGAGATGTTGCTGGGGCCGTTCGGCTATCTGGTGACGCTGTTCGCAGTATGGGCGGCGATCAACGCCTTCAACATGGTCGACGGCATTGATGGCCTGCTGGGTGGGCTGTCGTGCGTCTCCTTCGGCGCGCTGGGTCTGTTGCTGTACCTGAGCGGCCACCATGAGATGGCGTTCTGGTGCTTTGCGATGATCGCCACCATCGTTCCCTATATTTTGCTCAACCTCGGCATTCTCGGCCGCCGTTATAAGGTGTTCATGGGGGATGCCGGCAGTACCCTGATCGGCTTTACCGCCATTTGGCTGCTGCTGCAAAGCTCGCAGGGCAAGGCACACTCGATTAATCCGGTGACCGCACTGTGGATCATCGCTATTCCGCTGATGGACATGATAGCAATTATGTATCGTCGTTTACGCAAGGGGATGAGCCCCTTCTCTCCCGATCGTCAACATATTCACCACCTGATCATGCGAGCCGGCTTTACGCCGCGGCAGGCTTTTGTGTTGATTACCCTGGCGGCCGCATTGCTGGCGGCGGTTGGCGTGATCGGCGAACGCCTGACTTTTATCCCAGAGTGGGTTATGTTGGCATTATTCTTGCTTGCTTTCTTCCTGTACGGTTACTGCATCAAGCGCGCCTGGCGGGTTGCGCGGTACATTAAGCGTATCAAGCGTCGCCTGCGGCGTTCGAGCGATAACAAGCAAGTATCTTAACCAGAGGCTTTTTGGCTGTGATGAATCCAGAAACAACGTCTGACAAGCATACCCCGGCGGTGGATAACGAACTCGATATCCGCGGCCTGTGCTGCACCCTGTGGCGCGGCAAACCGTGGATTATCGGCATTGCGGTGCTGTTCGCGGCGGTCGCGCTGATCGTCTCTTATCTGGTTAAGCAAGAATGGAGCGCGACCGCAATCACCGACAAACCCACGGTGAATGCGCTGGGCGGTTACTACTCCCAGCAGCAGTTCCTGCGCAATCTGGATGTGCGCACGCTGCCGGCGACGGCCGGCGATCAGCCGAGCATCGCGGACGAAGCCTACAATGAGTTCATCATGCAGCTGGCGGCTTACGATACGCGTCGCGATTTCTGGCTGCAGAGCGATTACTACAAGCAACGTCAGGAAGGGGATGCCCGCGCGGATGCGGCGCTGCTCGACGAGCTGATCAACAACATCCTGTTCACGCCGCGCGACGACAAGAAAGTGCCGAACGACGGCGTGAAGCTGACGGCGGAAACTGCCGCGGACGCCAACCGCCTGCTGCGTCAATACGTGGCCTTCGCCAGCCACCGCGCTGCCCTGCACCTGAACGAAGAGATCCAGGGGGCGTGGGCCGCTCGCACTACCTCGATGAAGGCGCAGGTCAAGCGTCAGGAAGCGGTGGCGGAGTCGGTTTACAAGCGCGAGCTGAACACCACGCAGCAGGCGCTGAAAATCGCCGAAAGCCAGGGGATCAGCCGCGCGCAGACCGACACCCCGGCCGAGCAACTGCCGGATTCGGATCTGTTCCTGTTGGGCCGGCCAATGCTGCAGGCGCGTCTGGAAGGCCTGCAGGCCTCCGGCCCGACCTATGACCTGGATTACGATCAGAACCGCGCGATGCTGGCGACGCTGAACGTTGGCCCGACGTTGGATGAGAAGTTCCAGACCTATCGTTATTTGCGCACGCCGGAAGAGCCGGTAAAACGCGACAGCCCGCGCCGGGTATTCTGGCTGATTCTGTGGGGCGCGATGGGCGCTTTGGTTGGCGCGGGCGTTGCCTTGGCGCGTCGGCCGCGTAGTTAAAAAATAATATAATAATCTGATGCAGGGCGCGTGAGCGCCCGATTCGCAGGCGGGGCCTGCGATTAACCGACCAAAAGAGAGTCGCTGTGAAAGTGTTGACTGTTTTCGGCACCAGACCTGAAGCCATCAAAATGGCGCCGCTGGTACATGCACTGGCCCAGGATGAGGCTTTTGACGCAAGAGTCTGCGTAACGGCGCAGCATCGTGAGATGTTGGATCAGGTATTGCGGTTGTTTGAGATCACGCCGAATTACGACCTGAACATCATGAAACCTGGCCAGGGGCTAACGGAAATCACTTGCCGCATCCTGGAAGGGCTGAAAGGGGTGCTGGAAGACTTCAAACCGGACGTGGTGCTGGTGCATGGCGATACCACCACCACGCTGGCGACCAGCCTGGCGGCGTTCTATCAACGCATCCCCGTCGGGCATGTCGAGGCCGGGCTGCGTACCGGCAATCTGTATTCTCCCTGGCCGGAAGAGGCCAACCGCAAACTGACCGGCCACCTGGCGATGTACCATTTCGCGCCAACCGAGAACTCGCGCCAAAATCTGTTGCGCGAACTGCTGCCGGACAACCGTATTTTCGTGACCGGCAATACGGTGATCGACGCGCTGTTCTGGGTGCGTGACCGCGTGATGAGCGATGCCGCGCTGCGGGCTGGCCTGGCACAGCGTTATCCGTTCCTCGACGCCGACAAGAAACTGATCCTGGTCACCGGTCATCGCCGCGAAAGCTTTGGCGGCGGCTTTGAGCGAATTTGCAGCGCGCTGGCGGAGATCGCCCGCAATCACCCGGAAGTACAGGTGGTGTATCCGGTGCATCTCAATCCGAACGTCAGTGAGCCGGTGAATCGCATTTTGAAAGGCATCGACAACGTCATGCTGATCGAGCCGCAGGATTATCTGCCGTTTGTCTATTTGATGACCCAGGCTTACATGATCCTGACCGATTCCGGTGGCATTCAGGAAGAGGCTCCATCGTTAGGTAAACCGGTGCTGGTGATGCGCGACACCACCGAACGCCCGGAAGCGATAGATGCGGGCACGGTGCGTCTGGTCGGCACCGATGTGGCCAAAATTGTTGAAGCGGTGACCCGGCTGTTGACGGACGAAAGCGAATATCACGCGATGAGTCGGGCGCATAACCCATACGGTGACGGACATGCCTGTCAGCGTATCCTCGAAGCTTTAAAGAATCATCAGGTGACACTATGAGTTTTGACACTATTTCGGTTATCGGCCTGGGTTATATCGGCTTGCCAACGGCGGCGGCGTTCGCTTCCCGCAAGAAAAAAGTGGTGGGTGTAGATGTTAACCAACATGCGGTAGATACCATTAACCGCGGCGCGATCCACATCGTCGAACCGGATCTGGACAAAGTGGTCAAGGACGCCGTCGACGGCGGTTTCCTACGGGCGGTGTCCAAACCGCTGGCGGCCGATGCGTTCCTGATCGCGGTGCCTACGCCGTTCAAGGGCAATCACGAGCCGGATCTGGCCTATGTCGAAGCGGCGGCGAAATCGCTGGCGCCGGTGCTGAAAAAAGGCGATCTGGTGATCCTGGAGTCCACCTCGCCGGTGGGGGCCACCGAACAAATGGCGGACTGGCTGGCGCAGGCGCGCAGCGATCTCAGCTTCCCGCAGCAAGCGGGCGAAGCGGCGGACGTGAATATCGCCTACTGCCCGGAGCGCGTGTTGCCGGGGCAGGTGATGGTGGAGCTGATTCAAAACGACCGCGTGATCGGCGGCATGACGCCGAAGTGCTCGGAACGTGCCAGCGCGCTGTACAAGATTTTCCTCGAGGGCGAATGCGTGATCACCAACTCGCGCACCGCCGAGATGTGCAAGCTGACGGAAAACAGCTTCCGCGACGTGAATATCGCCTTTGCCAACGAACTGTCGCTGATCTGCGCTGAGCAGGGGATCAACGTCTGGGAACTGATCCGCCTGGCGAACCGCCATCCGCGGGTGAATATTCTGCAGCCGGGGCCGGGTGTCGGCGGTCACTGCATTGCCGTCGATCCGTGGTTTATCGTGGCGCAGAATCCGCAGCAGGCGCGCCTGATCCACACCGCACGCCTGGTGAACGACGGCAAACCGCTGTGGGTGGTCGATCGGGTGAAAGCGGCGGTGGCCGATTGTCTGGCCGCCACCGACAAGCGCGCGTCCGAGGTGAAAATTGCCTGCTTCGGCCTGGCCTTCAAACCGAATATCGATGATTTGCGTGAAAGCCCGGCGGTAGAAGTGGCGCACCTGATCGCCGAATGGCACGTCGGCGAAACGCTGGCGGTGGAACCGAACGTCGAACAGTTGCCGAAGTCGCTGGCCGGCCATGTGACGTTGACGCCAATCGCGGAAGCGTTGCAGCAGGCCGATGTGATCGTGATGTTGGTCGATCACCAGCAGTTCAAGGCCATCCGGCCGGAAGATGTAAAACAAACATGGGTTGTTGATACCAAAGGAGTATGGCGTTGAAACGTATTTTAGTTACCGGTGGTGCCGGTTTCATTGGCTCCGCAGTCGTGCGGCACATCATCGAGGCCACCGGCGATAGCGTGGTGGTGGTGGATAAGCTGACCTATGCCGGTAACCTCGAGTCGCTGGCGGTGGTGGCCGAGAGCGAGCGCTATGCTTTCGAGCAGGTCGACATCTGCGATCGTGCCGAACTGGATCGGGTATTTGCCCAGTATCAGCCGGACGTGGTGATGCACCTGGCGGCGGAAAGCCACGTCGATCGCTCTATCGACGGCCCGGCGGCCTTTATCGAGACCAACGTGGTGGGCACTTACACCATGCTGGAAGCGGCGCGCCATTACTGGCAGCCGTTGGCAGCGGAGAAGAAGCAGGCTTTCCGTTTCCATCATATCTCCACCGACGAAGTATACGGCGACCTGCACGGCACCGACGATCTGTTCACCGAAACCACGCCGTATGCGCCGAGCAGTCCGTATTCCGCCTCCAAGGCGTCGAGCGATCATCTGGTGCGCGCCTGGTTGCGCACCTACGGTTTGCCGACCCTCGTGACCAACTGCTCGAACAACTACGGCCCTTATCACTTCCCGGAGAAGCTGATCCCGTTGGTGATCCTGAATGCGGTGGCCGGCAAACCGCTGCCGGTATACGGCAACGGCGCACAGGTGCGCGACTGGCTGTATGTCGAGGATCACGCGCGCGCGCTCTATCAGGTCGTGACCGAAGGCGTGGTAGGCGAAACTTACAATATCGGCGGCCATAACGAGCGCAAGAATATCGAAGTGGTGCAGACCATTTGCGATCTGCTGGAAGAACTGGCGCCGAACAAGCCGCAGGGCGTGGCGAACTACCGCGATCTGATCACTTACGTGAAGGATCGCCCGGGCCACGATATGCGTTACGCCATCGACGCCGGCAAAATCGATCGTGAGCTGGGCTGGCGGCCGCAGGAAACGTTCGAAAGCGGCATTCGCAAGACGGTAGCCTGGTATTTGGCTAACGAAACCTGGTGGCGCCGGGTGCAAGACGGCTCTTATGCCGGCGAGCGTTTGGGGTTGTCAGATTAATTTAACGCCGCGCGCGCTTTGCGGCGGCGCGGCGGGTTTTGGAGTACGTATGAAAGGTATTATTCTGGCCGGCGGTTCCGGTACGCGTCTGCATCCGATTACTCGTGGCGTGTCAAAGCAACTGCTGCCGATTTATGACAAGCCGATGATCTATTACCCGATGTCGGTGCTGATGCTGGCGGGGATCCGCGACATTTTGATCATCTCGACCCCGGAAGATCTGCCGTCCTTCGAGCGTTTACTGGGTAACGGCGAACAGTTCGGCGTCAATCTCAGCTACGCTGCGCAGCCTAAGCCGGAAGGTTTGGCGCAGGCGTTTCTGATCGGCGAGGAGTTTATCAACGGCGATTCTTGCTGCCTGGTGTTGGGAGATAATATCTTCTTCGGCCAATCTTTCAGCCCGAAATTAAAAACCGTCGCGGCCCGCACCGAAGGTGCCACCGTGTTCGGTTATCAGGTCATGGATCCTGAGCGCTTTGGCGTCGTGGAGTTTGACGACAACTTCCGTGCGCTGTCGATCGAAGAAAAACCGAAGAAACCGAAATCCGATTGGGCGGTGACCGGCCTGTACTTCTACGATAGCCAGGTGGTGGAGTTTGCCAAGCAGGTGAAACCTTCCGAGCGCGGCGAGTTGGAAATCACCAGCATCAACCAGATGTATCTGGAGCGCGGTGAACTGACCGTCGAGCTGTTGGGGCGTGGTTTCGCCTGGTTGGACACCGGGACTCACGACAGCCTGCTGGAAGCCAGCAGCTTTGTGCAGACGGTAGAAAAACGCCAGGGCTTTAAAATCGCCTGTCTGGAAGAGATTGCCTGGCGTAACGGTTGGCTGGATGATAAGGAACTGAAACGCGCCGCCACTTCATTGTCCAAAACGGGCTACGGCAAGTATTTGCTGGATCTGCTGCATGCGCGTCCACGCCACTATTGAGCCTTTGTCATGGGAAAGCGAGTTTTTCGCGCTCGACAGCGCGAAACTCGGTTTTTCCTCCTCGGCTCCGGCGCTTGCCGAGGCCGATCTGGCGGCTTATAACCTGGTGCAGGCCAAAATTCCCGCGCAGCACCTCGCGTTGGCGGACGGCCTGGCTGATTTGGGATTTCGCCTGGTTGAGGGCGAAGTCGATCTGGTTCTGGCTCTTGAGAGTGATCTAGCGGTTGAACCGGGTTCCGCCGCCCAGATCTCCCGTCTGGCAACCGAGGCCGATATCCCGGCATTGCGCACCGCGGCGGCTCAGGCGTTCACCGTCAGCCGCTTTCGCACGCCCTGGTATCAACCTGATGACAGCGGCCGGTTTTATGCTTTGTGGATCGAAAAGGCCGTTCTGGGCACCTTTGATCATCAATGCTTGCTGGTGCTGGATAGCCAGGGGCAACCCGAAGGCTTTGTCAGCCTGCGTGACATTGGCGGCCAGGAAATGCGCATTGGCCTGTTGGCGGCGTTCCCCGGCGCATACGGCCGGGGCGTGGGCGCCAGGCTGATGACGGCGGCGATCGCCGAATGTCGGCAGCAGGGGATGCAGCGCCTGCGGGTTGCGACCCAGGTGGGCAATATCGCCGCATTACGACTCTATCAACGACAGGGTGCCGTGATTGAAAGCACCGCGTACTGGTTATACAGAGGTAGACATGATTCCATTTAACGCTCCACCGGTTGTTGGCACTGAACTGGAATATATGCAGGCTGCCATGGGCAGCGGCAAATTGTGCGGCGACGGCGGTTTCACCCGCCGCTGCCAGCAGTGGATGGAACAGCGTTTCGGCAGCGCGAAAGTGTTGTTGACGCCTTCCTGCACCGCGTCGTTGGAAATGGCCGCCATTCTGCTGGATATCCAGCCGGGTGACGAAGTGATCATGCCAAGCTTTACCTTCGTTTCCACCGCCAACGCCTTTGTGCTGCGCGGCGCCAAAGTGGTGTTCGTCGACCTGCGTCCAGACACCATGAACATCGACGAAACCAAAATCGAAGCGGCGATCACCGATAAAACCCGCGCGATTGTGCCGGTGCACTATGCCGGCGTGGCCTGCGAGATGGATACCATCATGGCGCTGGCGAAGAAATATAACCTGTTCGTGGTGGAAGATGCCGCGCAGGGCGTGATGTCGACCTACAAAGGCAAGGCATTGGGCACCATTGGCCATATCGGCTGCTTCAGCTTCCATGAAACCAAAAACTACACCGCCGGCGGCGAAGGCGGCGCGACGCTGGTGAACGATCCGGCCCTGATCGATCGGGCGGAAGTCATCCGCGAAAAAGGCACCAACCGCAGCCAGTTCTTCCGTGGCCAGGTAGACAAATATACCTGGCGCGACATCGGTTCCAGCTATCTGATGTCCGACCTGCAGGCCGCCTACCTGTGGGGCCAGCTGGAAGTGGCGGAGCGCATCAACCAGCGCCGTTTGGCTCTGTGGCAGAAGTACTACGACAGCTTCCTGCCGTTGGCCCGCTCAGGCCGCATCGAACTGCCGGTAATCCCGGCCGACTGCGTGCATAACGCGCACATGTTCTATATCAAGTTGCGCGATATCGAAGAGCGCACGGCCTTTATCGACTACCTGAAGGAAGCCGAAATCATGGCGGTGTTCCACTATATCCCGCTGCATGATTGCCCGGCCGGCGAACGCTTTGGCCGCTTTGCCGGCGAAGATCGTTACACCACGCAGGAAAGCGCGCGCCTGGTGCGCTTGCCGCTGTTCTACAATATGTCTGATGTCAATCAGCGTACGGTAATCAATACCATCCTGAGTTTCTTTGCCTGATATGTCGTTGGCAAAAGCATCGATATGGACCGCCGGCTCCACGCTGATCAAAATCGGCGTGGGGCTGTTGGTGGTGAAACTGCTGGCGGTGGCGTTTGGCCCCAGCGGGGTGGGGCAGGCGGGTAACTTCCGCCAGTTGATTACCGTGCTGGGCGTGCTGTCCGGCGCGGGCATTTTTAACGGTATCACCAAATACGTGGCGGAGTACCACCAGGATCCGCAGCGTCTGCGTCTGGCGGTGGGCACCGCGTCGAGCATCGTGCTGGGCTTTTCGACCTTGCTGGCGCTGGTGTTTCTGTTCGCCGCCGAACCGATTAGCATCGGGCTGTTCGGGCATGCCGATTACGTCGATGTGGTGCGCGCCGTCGCTTTCATTCAGATGGGCATCGCCTACGCCAACCTGTTTATGGCGGTGCTGAAAGGCTATCGCGACGCGATGGGCAATGCGCTGGCGGTGATCGGCGGCAGCCTGCTCGGCGTGGTGGCTTATTACCTGTGCTTCAAGCTGGGCGGTTATGAAGGCGCGCTGGCGGGGTTGGCACTGGTGCCGGCGTTGGTGGTACTGCCGGCCGGGCTGATGCTGTGGCGGCGTAAAACGCTGCCGTTGCGCTACCTGGCGCCGCGCTGGGACAAACTCGTGGCCGGCAACCTCGGCAAGTTCACCGTCATGGCGCTGATCACTTCGGTGACGCTGCCGGTGGCCTATGTGATGATGCGTAACCTGTTGGCCGCGCATTACGGTTGGGATGAAGTGGGGATCTGGCAGGGCGTCAGCAGCATTTCCGATGCCTATCTGCAGTTCATCACCGCCTCGTTTACCGTCTATCTGCTGCCGACGCTGTCGCGGCTGACGAACAAGGGCGCCATCTCGCGGGAGATCGTGCGCTCGTTGAAATTCGTGCTGCCGGCGGTAGCGGCGGCGAGCTTTACGGTGTGGCTGCTGCGTGATTTCGCCATCTGGCTGCTGTTCTCGGACAAATTCGTCGCCATGCGCGATCTGTTTGCCTGGCAGCTGGTGGGCGACGTGCTGAAAGTCGGGGCTTATGTGTTCGGCTATCTGGTGATCGCCAAAGCGTCGCTGCGCTTCTATATCCTGACGGAAGTCAGCCAGTTTCTGCTGCTGACGCTGTTCTCGCACTGGCTGATCCCGCTGCACGGCGCGTTGGGGGCGGCTCAGGCCTATATGGCAACCTACATCGTGTATTTCGCGCTCTGTAGCTGCGTATTTCTTATCTATCGTAGACGAGTATGACCACACTGATTCACGTTCTGGGATCCGATATCCCGCATCATAACCAGACGGTGCTGCGCTTCTTCAACGACGTGCTGGCGCCGCGTTTGCCGGCTGAGCAGACGCGGCATTTTATGGTGGCGGCCAAGGATGTGGCGGCACTGGGAGATTTCCCCGCCCTGAACATTGCGCCCTATGCGGACAAGAAAAGCCTGGCGGCGGCGGTCATCGCGCGCGCCCAGGCCGATCGCGATGCGCGCTTCTTCCTGCACGGCCAGTTCAATCCGGGGCTGTGGCTGGCGCTGCTGAGCGGCAAGATCAAGGCGCGTCAGGTCAGTTGGCATATTTGGGGCGCCGATCTGTATGAAGACGCCACCAGCTGGAAATTCCGGCTGTTCTATCTGCTGCGCCGCATTGCCCAGGGGCGGGTGGGGAACGTGTTTGCTACCCGCGGCGACGTGATCCACTACCAGCAGCGCCATGCGCGGGTGCCGGCCTCGCTGCTGTACTTCCCGACCCGCATGGATCCGGCGCTGACCGACGTTCACGTCGAGAAAAACCTGGCCGGGCCGATGACGATTCTGGTCGGTAACTCCGGCGATCGCAGCAATCGGCATATCGAAGCGCTGCAGGCGATTCATCAGCAGTTCGGCGCCGACGTGCGCGTGATCCTGCCGATGGGCTATCCGGCCAATAACGACGCCTACATCGAGCAGGTGCGCGCCGCCGGGTTGCCGCTGTTCGGCGAGAAAAACCTGCAGCTGCTCACGCAGCAGGTGGCGTTTGAGGATTATCTCAATATTTTACGCGCCTGCGATCTCGGCTATTTCATTTTCAATCGCCAGCAGGGGATTGGCACCTTGTGCCTGCTGATTCAGTTCGGCGTGCCTTTCGTGCTCAGCCGGCAAAACCCGTTCTGGCAGGATTTGGCGGAACAGCATCTGCCGGTGCTGTTCTACGGCGATTCGCTGGACGAGGCGGTGGTGCGTGAAGCGCAGCGTCAGCTGGCGGCGGTGGATAAACAGGCGATCGCCTTCTTCAATCCGAACTATGTTGACGGTTGGCAGCAAGCCCTGGCGTTGGCGGCGGGAGAGCACTCATGACGTTGGCGCAATTCGGCGGCCTGTTCGTCGTCTATCTGGTCAGCCTGACGTTTATCCTGACGCTGACCTATCAGGAGTTTCGGCGCGTGCGCTTTAACTTCAACGTCTTCTTCTCGCTGCTGTATTTGCTGACGTTTTATTTCGGTTTTCCTTTGACCTGCCTGCTGGTGTTCCAGTTTGACGTCGAGGTGGTGCCGGTGGAGTTTCTGCTGTACGCCCTGCTGTCGGCGACGGCGTTTTACGCCATCTATTACGTTACCTACAAGACCCGGCTGCGCAAGCGCCGCATGCAGCCGCGCGCTGCGCTGTTTACCATGAACCGGGTGGAAACCCATATGACCTGGGTGCTGCTGGCGTTGGTGGCGATCGGTACCGTTGGGATCTTCTTCATGCAGAACGGCTTCCTGCTGTTCAAGCTCAATTCCTACAGCCAGATTTTCTCCAGCGACGTGTCCGGCGTGGCGCTCAAGCGGTTCTTTTACTTCTTCATTCCGGCGATGCTGGTGGTCTATTTCCTGCGGCAGGATCTGCGCGCCTGGTTCTTGTTCCTGGTGGCGACGGTGGCGTTCGGCATTCTGACCTACGTGATCGTCGGCGGCACCCGCGCCAACATCATCATCGCCTTCGCGCTGTTCCTGTTTATCGGCATCGTGCGCGGCTGGATCACACTGTGGATGCTGGCGGCGGCGGGCATATTCGGCGTGGTCGGCATGTTCTGGCTGGCGTTGAAGCGCTACAGCCTGGACGTCAGCGGCGCGGAGGCGTTTTATACCTTCCTCTACCTGACCCGCGATACCTTCTCGCCGTGGGAAAACCTGGCGCTGCTGTTGCAAAATTACGACAAGATCGATTTCCAGGGCCTGGCGCCGATCTTGCGTGATTTCTACGTCTTTATCCCTACCTGGCTCTGGCCCGGCCGGCCGGACGTGGTGCTGAACTCGGCCAACTACTTCACCTGGGAAGTGCTGAACAACCACTCCGGGCTGGCGATTTCGCCGACGCTGATCGGTTCGCTGGTGGTGATGGGCGGCGCGCTGTTTATCCCGCTCGGCGCGATTCTGGTGGGCATGATCATCAAGTGGTTCGACTGGCTGTATGAGCTGGGCAAAACCGAGCCGAACCGCTATAAGGCGGCCATTCTGCAGGGGTTCTGCTTCGGCGCGGTGTTCAACATGATCGTGTTGGCGCGGGAAGGGGTGGATTCATTCGTGTCGCGCGTGGTGTTCTTCTGCATTATTTTCGGCGCCTGTCTGGTGCTGGCGAAGTTGCTGTATTGGCTGTTCGATACCGCCGGGCTGATCAAGGCCAGAGTGACGCGCACCCGCGCGCTGGCGTCGCCGCCTCGGGCCAACGGTCTTTTGTAAGGGTAATGAGAACGATGGAAGCAAAGATTTCGGTGCCGCAGTATGAGCTGCGCGGTTTCAGCCTGTGGGGCTTTCGCGATATGGCGCACTGCATGGACTTTTTGTTCGACGGCGGCCGGGTAAAACAGGGCACGCTGGTGGCCATGAACGCGGAAAAGATCCTGAAGGCGGAAGAGGACCAGGCGCTGCATGCGTTGCTGGATGAGGCGGAGTACAAGTACGCCGACGGCATCAGCATGGTGCGCTCGATTCGCCGCAAATACCCGGCGGCGGACGTTTCGCGCGTTGCGGGCGCCGATCTGTGGGAAGCCTTGATGCAACGCGCCGGCCGTGAAGGCACGCCGGTCTTCCTGGTCGGCGGCAAGCCGGAGGTTTTGGCGGAAACCGAGCAAAAGCTGCGCAGCCAGTGGAATGTCAACCTGGTGGGCAGCCAGGACGGCTACTTCAAACCGGATCAGCGCGAGGCGCTGTTCGAGCGTATTCGTGCCAGCGGCGCCGCGATCGTGACGGTGGCGATGGGATCGCCGAAGCAGGAGATTCTGATGCGCGACTGCCGCAAGGTGCATCCGCAGGCGCTGTATATGGGCGTGGGCGGCACCTACGACGTCTTTACCGGCCATGTGAAGCGTGCGCCCAAGGTGTGGCAGAACCTCGGTCTGGAATGGCTCTACCGCCTGCTCAGCCAACCCAGCCGCATCGGCCGGCAGTTGAAGCTGTTGAAGTTTGTCGGCTACTACTACAGCGGCAAGATGTAACCCCTCATCCGGGGCGGAAAGTGCTGTTCCGCCCCGGTCTGCTGTACCAATAATCTGCTTTTGCACGTTTCTCCCGCATATCTATAACCCTCGGCCCTAAACGTCGTCGCATTTATTCCATAAAGTTTTAAATTGCGGTTTGCTTATAGCGGCGAAATGCGAAACGATACCGCCCGGAAATTATCCCTGGCCGCTGAAGCTTGATGCGACAGCGCTGAACGATGTCCTTCTCACGGTCACTTCGCTCCGACAACCCGTTGATGCCAATCCGATCGGCAGGGGATGATTTATTCTTTTAATAATGACAATAACGACCGGCAGCGGCCGGCAGGCAAACACGACCCGAGAAAAATTATTGAGGATTTATGGCACACAAAGAGAAACCGCAAGGGCTACACCGGGGCCTTGAGGCCCGGCATATCGAGCTTATCGCTCTGGGGGGCACCATCGGTGTCGGCCTGTTTATGGGCTCGGCCAGTACGCTGAAATGGGCGGGGCCGTCGGTGCTGCTGGCTTACATTATCGCCGGGCTGTTCGTGTTCTTCATTATGCGTTCGATGGGGGAGATGCTGTTCCTCGAGCCGGTTGCCGGGTCGTTTGCCGTTTACGCGCATAAGTACATGAATCCCTACTTCGGTTACCTGACCGCCTGGGGCTACTGGTTTATGTGGATTGCCGTCGGCATTTCTGAAATCACCGCCATCGGGGTATATGTGCAGTTCTGGTTCCCGGAAATACCGCAGTGGGTGCCGGCGCTGATCGCCGTAGCGATGGTCGCGTTGGCCAACCTGGCGGCGGTGCGCCTGTACGGTGAGCTGGAGTTCTGGTTTGCCATGATCAAGGTCACCACCATCATCGTGATGATTCTGGTGGGGCTGGGGGTGATCCTTTTCGGCTTCGGCAACGGCGGTGAACCTATCGGTTTCGCCAATTTGACGGCGCACGGCGGTTTCTTTGCCGGCGGCTGGAAAGGCTTCCTGTTTGCGCTGTGCATCGTGGTGGCGTCCTATCAGGGGGTTGAACTGGTGGGCATCACCGCCGGGGAAGCCAAGAACCCGCAGGTGACGCTGAAACGCGCGATCAACAATATCCTGTGGCGCATCCTGATCTTCTATGTCGGTGCGATCTTCGTCATTGTCACCATCTTCCCGTGGAACGGCATCGGCACCACCGGCAGCCCGTTCGTGCTGACCTTCGCCAAGATCGGTATCGTTGCCGCCGCCGGCATCATCAACTTCGTGGTGTTGACCGCCGCGCTCTCCGGTTGCAACAGTGGCATGTACAGCGGCGGCCGCATGCTGTACGCCCTGGCCAAGAACCGCCAACTGCCGGCGGCGCTCACCAAGCTTTCCGCCAGCGGCGTGCCGGTGAACTGCATCGCCGTCACCATCGGCTGCCTGTTGGTGGGCTCCGCGCTGAACTACATCATCCCGAATCCGGAGCAGGTGTTCGTTTATGTCTACAGCGCGAGCGTGCTGCCGGGCATGGTGCCGTGGTTCGTGGTGCTGATAAGCCAACTCTATTTCCGCCGCGCCCATAAGGAAGCGATCAAAAACCACAGCTTTAAGTCGATCATGTTCCCGTATGTGAACTATCTGACCATTGCTTTTCTGGTTTGCGTGCTGGTCGGCATGGGAATCAACCCGGATACGCGCATTTCCCTGCTGGTCGGGGCGATTTTCTTAGCCGGCGTCAGCTTGTGCTACTTCGCTTTCGGCATGCACAAGAAACATCATCCGGTTGAAAATCGGGTAGAAACGCGCCAATAAACGGCGAAAAGGGGCTACGGAGTGCGCTTTTGTGCGTGGGAGTGAGCAAAGCGTAATCAAACGCAACATTTCTGCGAAAAAGCACTAGACAGGATTGGCGTAAATCCGTAGTATCCCCTCCCGCAACGGCGCTACGCGCCCGTAGCTCAGCTGGATAGAGCGCTGCCCTCCGGAGGCAGAGGTCTCAGGTTCGAATCCTGTCGGGCGCGCCATTAAGTTTGTGCGCAGGAGCTGCGGTGGTATATTACCGCGTGAGTAAGAAGTAGTAATGGTGGCTATAGCTCAGTTGGTAGAGCCCTGGATTGTGATTCCAGTTGTCGTGGGTTCGAGTCCCATTAGCCACCCCACTTCCTGACGAAGTGACGATTTAGCAGTATTTTGTGACAGTGCGAAGGTGGCGGAATTGGTAGACGCGCTAGCTTCAGGTGTTAGTGTTCTTACGGACGTGAGGGTTCAAGTCCCTCTCTTCGCACCACGCAAAATATCTGATAAATATAAGATTTATATGGACAATGGTCTGATAAATCGGGTAGTATGAGCAATACAAATCGGCGAGTAGCGCAGCTTGGTAGCGCAACTGGTTTGGGACCAGTGGGTCGGAGGTTCGAATCCTCTCTCGCCGACCACTTTCAAAAAAACCGACGCAAGTCGGTTTTTTTACGCCTGCAGTTTATGAGGATGAGCACCTCCGCAGGAGGTTCGAGCCTCGCGAAGCGAGACAACGTTGCTTTAGCAACGGCCCGCAGGGCGCGCATCAAAGATGCGCGTAATCCTCTCTCGCCGACCACATTCGAAAAACCTGCTTTTTAAAGCAGGTTTTTTTTCGTCTGCAGTTTATGAGGATGAGTACCTCCGCAGGAGGTTCGAACCTCGCGAAGCGAGACGAAGGTAGACCCGTGCAGCAATGCGCGGGCTTTTTGCGTATCTAAGGATGGGCACTTTGTCTCTGTCGGCAAGCGTGTTGGTTTTCAGCGACAGCGCCATCCAGCGCTGTCGTCAGGTTGAGACAAATAATTGATTGATTTAAAAAGATAAAATGGGCTTTGGCTTAAGTCGTCGTTTTGAGGCGACATTCTTATTACGGCTGCTGGCATGGAATGCCAGAGAGTGGCATATAACAGGAAAGACAGGGTTAAATTAAAAATTAATATATTTCAATGCATTGAGACCCATTTTTTATTGGGAATGGCCTTAGCCTTAAAGTTGGCACGCCAAGTGCAATATTAATAGCGTAGATGCTCATTCCACCTCTTATGTTCGCCTTAGGCCTCATAAACCCTGGGAATGACGCAGAGCCGATTTAGGGTGCCTATCGCCCACGAGAACGATGACTAACCCGTCATCACGCTCAGGGCAAAACGTTGAGTGAGGCACCGCCCCTGTTGTCCTAGACCTGATTGCTTCTTTATACACTTGCCCTACGGCAAGTGTTTTTTTTTGCGCCTCAGGATGTTAACTGGCAAAAAAAAGCGCGGCATCAAGAGCCGCGCTGTTCTTCAATCGTGCAGGGCGCTATTCGCCGCCGTTCTGTTTCAGCGTCAACATCAGTCCTTCGCGCCGCATCTGCGCCGCTTCATCCGAACGATGCAGTTTTTCCAGCGTATCGGCCAACCAGGCGTAGTCGTAGGCATCCGGGCGCTGTTTCAGCGCTTCGCGGAAGACGTCGGCCGCCTGCTGCCACTCGCCGTGTTTCATCAGCAGCTGCCCCAGCGTGCTGTTCAGCAGCGGCGTCGCGCCGTGCTGCTTCATCTGCTGGCGCAGCGCTTTCTCCAACTGCTCGGGGTTGCCGGACTTCAGCCGCGGCAGCAGCAGCACCAGGCGCTCGTCGTATTGGCGCTTCAGGCTGTCGAGCACGATCTCCTGCGCCAGTTCGTGGTCGTTGCATTCGATCAGGTGTTCCACCATCGCGATTTGCAGCGGCACTTCGTGACGCGTCTTGCGGCTCTGATCTTTCCACCAGCGCTTCAGGCCTTCGCTGCCTTCGTCCGCCATCGCCTGATTCATCAGCCCGATATAAGCCTGCTGCTGCAATGCCTGCAGTTGCTCTTCGCTGTGGAGTTCGATTTTACGCATCGACGGCAGCACTTCCAGCAGCGACGCATAGGCGCCGGTGCGCAGATAGGCTTGTTCCGCCAGGCGCAATACTTCCGGATGACGCGGCGCCTGGTTCAGCAGGCGATCGACGCCGTGGCGCGCGGCGTGGTTCTCGCCCTGTGCCAGCTGGATGCGAACCCGGGTGATATCCACCGGCAGCTGATCGGTGTCGGCCGCTTCGGCAGCGCGCTCCAGATATTGGTTGGTGCGGAAGTCATCGCCGCGTTGCTGTGCGGCCTCGGCGGCCAGCAGGTAGTTCACCACCGGCTGTTCGGCATGATCGGCGTTGCGCGTCATCAGCTTCTCGACCTGCTTGTAGTCGCCTTCCGCCAGCTTGATCAGCGCGGCTTTGGTTTGCTGGCGCGCGCGAGTACGCTTGCGGCCGATAAACCAACCGCGCGTGCGGGCGCCGGTGCGGAAGAGACGGCGCAGGATCCACTCGATCGCCAGCAGCACCACGAACAGCAGCACCAGCATGATCGCCAGGCCGGTGACGCTGGTTTCGATATTGTAGTTGTCGGTCTGGATCAGCACATAGCCTTGATGCCCGGCCAACATCGGCCCGAGCACCACGCTGGCGATCACCACCAGGAACAGAAATAGCACGCGTAACATGGCTTAACCCTCCTGGTGAGCGGCAGGGGACTGGGTCATCAGGTTGCGCACCCGGGTCTGCATCACTTTTTCCAGCAGCGGCTGGCTTTTCAGCTGATCTGGCACGTCCATCGAGATCGACTGTTGGCTCAGGCTGTCCAGCTCTTCCAGGAAGGCCTTGGTCGCCGGATCGGTGGTGTCGAAATAGGCGCGCACCCAGGTGGAGACGGTTTCCAGCGATTGCTTGTAGGTCTCGTTCTGGTGGCGCGGGATGGCCTGCGCGGCCACCAGCAGGCGCGAACGGATGTTTTCGCGCAGGTAGATGTCCTGGTTCGGCGCCAGCAGCGGTTCGGCGCTGGCGTCGCGGCGGCGGATGGTAATGAAGTCGGCCATGAAATTGCGCCAGCTCTTGGCCAGGTTCTGCCGCCACTCGGCGATCGAACCGGAGAGCTCGCTGCTGTTTTGATCCATCGGCGCTTCGTCGGTGTCGTTGTCCGCCAAGCGCAGGTTATCCACCTGATTGGACAGCTGATTGACCTTGAGGATGATGCCGTCGTAATCGACCTGGGTCAGCGTAGCAAGCGTGCCGATGTCTTCGGTAATGGCGCGGCGCACGTCGAGCAGGCTAGGATCGTTCATGTCCGCCAGGCTGGCGTCGGCGCTTTTCAGCAGCGCGGCGGCGCTGATCACGTCCTGATCGCTCCACAGCTTGCGGCCGGCCATTTTCACCAGGAAATCGGCCTGCGCCAGCAGCCAGGTTTTGGCGTCGCTGCCGGAGATGGTCGCCACTTTTTCCTGCAACTCGCTCAGTTGGCGCGCGAGGTTAGCCTGCTCGCGATCGGCGGCGTCCAGGGTTTTACCCTGCTGCTGCAACAGGCCTTCCAGCGCATTTCTTTCCTGCTGCTGGCTCTGCTTCACGCCTTCAAGCTGCTGCTGCAGCGCCTGATTGGCGGCGATCAGCTGTTGCGCCTGCTGGTGCGTGTGGTAATAGCCGCCCGCGCCGAGGGCGATGACCAGCACGATAGCGATCGCGCCGAGCACCGGGCCGGTGTTCTTGCCTTTGCGGCTGGCAGCGGCTGGCTGCTGGGAGCTCTCAACCGCGGTGGTTGGCTCTTCAACCGGGGCGGATGGGGTATTTTGTTCCGTCATAGTGGCACATCCCATAGTCAGATTATTGTAGCGCGCGGATCAGCGCGTCATTATCGGCGTTGTCAGCTACCCGAATCGTACGCCAGCCCAAATCCCGGGCGAGGGTAGCCAGGCGTTCGCTCACTACTACCAGGCGGCAACGCAGCAGCCATGAAGAACGATAGTAATCAGGAACTAAAGTATAGAGCTGTTGTAACATTTCACCGCTGGTCACCACCAGCGTATCCACACCGGCGCGCTGCCAGTGGGCGCTCTGCTCGCTGCCGTCGTAGTGCACCGGGCTGCGTTGATAGCATTCATAATAGCTGACGTCGGCGCCGCGCTCGCTCAGCGTCGTGCCCAGCAACTCGCGGCCGCCGTTGCCGCGCAAAATCAGCGCGCGTTTGCCCGCCAGCTTTTGCAGCGCCGGCAGCAGCAGCAGCGTTTCGCTGATCTCGCGTTCGCGCGGGTATTCCACCGGCAAACTGCTGATGCGGTGCAGCGCCAGCCCGGTGGTGCGGCCGATGGCGTAATAAGTCAGGTGCGCGGGCCAGCTCAGCCCGGCGCGGCCGATGACCGAATCGGCATAGTTCACCGAATGCTGCGACAGCACGAATACCAGATCGCCGGCGTTCAACTGCTGCAACGCCTGCGGCAGCTGCGGCAGATCGCCGCCGGGGGCGAAGTCGATCAGCGGTGCATGATAGGCAACCCGGCCGAGTGCGCGCAGCCGGCTCACTAACTGCTCTCCCGAAGGCGATGGGCGGGTTACCAGGATCGTCATGCCGGCGGATTTCCCTGATAAACTTCGCGCAGGATCTCGCGCGCGCCGCGCGCCAGCAGCTCTTCCGCCAGCTCAACGCCCATCCGTTCGGCCTCGGCGGCCGGGCCGCGGCGCTCGCCGCGCACCATCTGGCTGCCGTCCGGCGCGCCGACCAGGGCACGCAGCCACAGGCTGTCGCCATCCAGTTCGGCATAGCTGCCGATCGGCACCTGGCAGCCGCCTTCCAGACGGGTGTTCATCGCCCGTTCGGCGCGCACGCGGGTTTCGGTGGCCGCATGGTTCAGCGGCGCCAGCAGCGCGCGGGTGACGCTGTCGTCGAGACGGCATTCAATGCCGACCGCACCCTGGCCGACCGCCGGCAGGCACTCTTCGGCGCTCAGCGGGCTGCGGATGCGTTGCTCCAGCCCCAGGCGTTTCAGGCCGGCCACCGCCAGAATAATTGCGTCATAGTCGCCGTTGTCCAACTTGGCCAGGCGAGTGCCGACGTTGCCGCGCAGGTCGCGCACGATCAGATCCGGGCGGCGTTCACGCAGCTGGCACTGGCGGCGCAGGCTGGAAGTACCGACCACGCTGCCCTGCGGCAGTTGATCGAGCGAGGCGAAACGGTTGGAAACAAAAGCGTCGCGCGGATCTTCGCGTTCGCAAATGGTGGTCAAACCCAGGCCGGCGGGGAAATCGACCGGCACGTCTTTCATCGAGTGCACGGCGATGTCGGCGCGGCCTTCCAGCAGCGCCAGCTCGAGTTCTTTAACAAACAGGCCTTTACCGCCGACTTTCGCCAGCGGCGTATCCAGAATAACGTCGCCGCGCGTCACCATCGGCACCAACTCGACCTGCAGGCCGGGATGGCAGGCCATCAGACGTTGCTGCACATAATGTGCTTGCCAGAGTGCAAGCGGGCTTTGTCGGGTGGCAATTCGAATAATTTTGTCTAACATGCTTGTTACCGTTTTTATATTTCGCCATCCATCCTACCACTGAGAGCCAATACTGTCAGTGCAAGAAGCCGGAGGCGGAAAAAGGACAACGGAATCAAAGGGACGTGTGATGTGCTTTGGGGCAGTTAACACTGCGGGTAAATCGTTTAGGGAAGCGCTACAATAATTGTGAAGCGTTACCTCCTTTACGGTCAATCAGCAAGGTGTTAAATTGATCACGTTTCCAGCAATAAGTCGCCAAATATTCTTCTTACACTAACGGCGCTTATGGAATACGGGTTTTTTTCTAAACACCGGGATAATCAGGCGAGACGTCTTGTACCTCTACATCGAGACATTGAAGCAGAGACTGGATGCGATCAATCAGCTACGCGTCGATCGCGCCCTGGCGGCTATGAAGCCCGCGTTTCAACGGGTATACAGTCTGCTGCCCACCTTACTGCACCACCATCACCCGCTGATGCCGGGTTACCTGAACGGTAACGTTCCCCACGGCATTTGCCTCTACACGCCTGATGAAACTCAACAAGATTACCTGAACGATTTAGAAGACAAATGGGGCAGCCCGTTTGACAAACCGGCCAGCGGTGAGCTGCCGATCACCGGCGTCTATTCGATGGGCAGTACCTCGTCTATCGGCCAAAGCTGCAGCTCGGATCTCGACATCTGGGTCTGCCACCAGTCCTGGCTGGACAACGAAGAACGCACCCGCCTGCAGCAAAAATGCAGCCTGCTTGAGAAGTGGGCCGCCTCGATGGGGGTGGAAGTCAGCTTCTTCCTGATCGACGAAAACCGCTTCCGCCATAATGAAAGCGGCAGCCTGGGCGGCGAAGACTGTGGCTCGACGCAGCATATCCTGTTGCTCGACGAATTCTACCGCACCGCGGTGCGCCTGGCCGGCAAGCGCATCCTGTGGAACATGGTGCCGGGCGAAGAAGAAGCGCACTACGATGAATACGTGCTGTCGCTGTACGCGCAGGGCGCGCTGACGCCGAACGAGTGGCTGGATCTCGGCGGCCTGAGTTCGCTGTCGGCGGAAGAGTACTTCGGCGCCAGCCTGTGGCAGCTGTACAAGAGCATCGATTCGCCTTACAAGGCGGTGCTGAAGACCCTGCTGCTGGAAGCCTATTCCTGGGAATATCCCAATACCCAACTGCTGGCGACGGACATCAAACATCGCCTGCATCAGGGCGAGATCGTCAGCTTCGGGCTCGACGCCTACTGCATGATGCTCGAGCGCGTCACCCGCTACCTGACCGACATCAACGACACCACCCGCCTCGATCTGGCCCGCCGCTGTTTCTACCTGAAAGTGTGTGAAAAGCTGTCGCTGGCCAAGGCCTGCGTCGGCTGGCGGCGCGAGATCCTCAGCCAGCTGGTCAGCGAATGGGGCTGGAGCGAAGAGCGTCTGGCGATGCTGGACAACCGCGCCAACTGGAAAATCGAACGGGTGCGCGAAGCGCATAACGAGCTGCTCGACGCGATGATGCAGAGCTACCGCAACCTGATCCGTTTCGCCCGCCGCAACAACCTCAGCGTCAGCGCCAGCCCGCAGGATATCGGCGTGCTGACCCGCAAACTGTACGCGGCGTTCGAAGCGCTGCCCGGCAAGGTGACGCTGGTGAACCCGCAGATTTCGCCGGACCTGTCGGAAAACGACTTAACCTTTATTCACGTGCCGGTTGGCCGCGCCAACCGCACCGGCTGGTACCTGTATAATCAGGCGCCGGCTATGGATTCTATTGTCAGCCATCAGCCGCTGGAATATAACCGCTACCTGAACAAGCTGGTGGCCTGGGCCTATTTCAACGGCCTGCTGACGCCGCAGACCCGCCTGCACATCAAGAGCGGCAACCTGTGCGACACCGCCAAGCTGCAGGAGCTGGTGGCCGACGTTTCCCATCACTTCCCGCTGCGCCTGCCGGCGCCGACGCCGAAAGCGCTGTACAGCCCGTGCGAAATTCGCCATCTGGCGATCATCGTCAACCTGGAAAACGATCCGACCGCCGCCTTCCGCAATCAGGTGGTGCACTTCGATTTCCGCAAGCTGGACGTGTTCAGCTTCGGCCAGCAGCAGCAGTGCCTGGTAGGCAGCATCGATCTGCTGTATCGCAACTCCTGGAATGAAGTGCGCACCCTGCATTTCAGCGGCGAGCAGTCGGTGCTGGAAGCGCTGAAAACCATTCTCGGCAAAATGCACCAGGACGCCGCGCCGCCGGAGTCGGTGGAAGTGTTCTGCTACAGCCAGCACCTGCGCGGCCTGATCCGCACCCGTATCCAGCAGCTGGTGTCGGAGTGCATCGAGCTGCGCCTGTCCAGCACCCGCCTGGAGCCCGGCCGCTTCAAGGCGGTGCGCGTCGCCGGGCAGACCTGGGGGCTGTTCTTCGAGCGCCTGAGCGTATCGGTGCAAAAGCTGGAGAACGCGGTGGAGTTTTACGGCGCCATCTCCAACAACAAGCTGCACGGCCTGTCTATCAAGGTGGAAACCGATCAGGTGCATTTGCCGCCGGTGGTGGACGGCTTCGCCAGCGAGGGGATCATCCAGTTCTTCTTCGAAGACACCTCAGACGACAAGGGCTTCAATATCTATATTCTGGACGAGTCGAATCGGGTGGAGGTGTACCACCACTGTGAGGGCAGTAAAGAGGAGCTGGTGCGCGACGTCAGCCGCTTCTATTCATCCTCGCACGATCGCTTCACCTACGGCTCCAGCTTCATCAACTTCAACCTGCCGCAGTTCTATCAGATCGTGCAGCTCGACGGGCGCACGCAGGTGATCCCGTTCCGCAGCAACGTGCTGTCCAGCCTGTGCGTGACGGTGGCCGACGGCGCCGCGCAGCCGCTGAAACAGCAGTTCCAGCTGCATTGACGCCGCAAGGGCTCGGTTGCCGAGCCCTACTTAGCCTCAGGAAAAACGCAATTCCTCGCCGGCCTGCGCGCTGGCCGCTTCGCTGAGCAGCTGATAAAACGGCTGCCCGCTGCGATCGCATAGCCAAGCGCCGTCGCGGTAGTTGAAGTGGTAACCGCCGGCCTTGGTGGCGAGCCACACCTGGTGCAGCGGCTCTTGGCGGTTGATGACGATTTTGGTGCCGTTTTCGAAGCTCAGCGTCATTACGCCGCCATTGGTTTCGTAATCGATGTCCGCATCGCCGTCAAAATCGTCCAGTGTCTCTTCAATATTCAGCATCAGCTGGTCGGCCAACTGGTGAAACTCGCTGTCGTTCATATTCAATTCCTATTGCTTTTCATGATCCACCTGCGATTATAGAGACCTTGGACGCATGAATTACAGGCATTAATGCAAATGAAAAAACAACTACGCTATGCGCTGATGGCCGTTCTGGTTACCGGCCTCGCCGGCTGTGGTCTGAAAGGCCCGCTTTACTTCCCGCCTGCCGACCCCGCCAGCCAAAAACCGGCCAAGCCGCCGGTGCAAACGGGCGATCAGGTGCAAAAGAACCAGCAGGAGCAGTCTGGCTCTCAGCAAAAACCGTCGATGGTCGACCAGTAACACCCTGTTTACGGTGGCGAGCGCCGCCGTAAAATCAAGACGGATAGCGCGTCCAGATAGCGGAGTATGATATGCAGTTCTCCAAAATGCACGGTCTGGGCAACGACTTTATGGTGGTCGATGCCGTTACACAGAATGTCTATTTTTCACCTGAGCTGATCCGCCGGCTGGCCGATCGGCACCTGGGCGTCGGCTTTGACCAGATGCTGGTGGTAGAACCGCCTTACGATCCCGAGCTGGATTTTCACTACCGAATTTTCAACGCCGACGGCAGCGAAGTGGCGCAGTGCGGCAACGGCGCGCGCTGCTTCGCGCGCTTTGTGCGGCTGAAAGGGCTGACCAACAAACGCGACATCCGCGTCAGCACCCAAACCGGGCGCATGGTGCTCAGCGTCACCGACGACGATCTGGTGTGCGTCAACATGGGCGAGCCTAATTTCGATCCGCAGGCGGTGCCGTTCCGCGCCGCCAAGGCTGAAAAGACCTACATCATGCGCGCGGCGGAACACACCGTGCTGTGCGGCGTGGTGTCGATGGGCAACCCGCATTGTGTTTTGCAGGTTGACGATGTAAAAACCGCCAAGGTGGAGCTGCTCGGGCCGGTGCTGGAAGGGCATGAGCGCTTCCCGGAACGGGCCAACATCGGCTTTATGCAGGTGGTCAGCCGCGATCATATCAAGCTGCGCGTTTACGAGCGCGGCGCCGGCGAAACGCAGGCCTGCGGCAGCGGCGCCTGTGCGGCGGTGGCGGTGGGGATCCAACAGGAATTGCTGTCAGAAGAGGTGCATGTAGAACTGCCGGGCGGCAGCCTGCATATTCGCTGGAAAGGGCCGGGCAACCCGCTGTTTATGACCGGCCCGGCAACCCATGTCTATGACGGATTTATTCATCTATGAAAAGCGTAGAAGAACAGAGCGTCGCCGGCCTGGCGCTGGATGACGACACCGTGATGCAGTACCTGCTGCAGAACCCGGATTTCTTTATTCGCAACGCGCGCCAGGTTGAGCAGATGCGCGTGCCGCACCCGGTGCGCGGCACTGTTTCGCTGGTGGAATGGCATCTGGCCCGCCAGCGCAATCACATCGAACGGCTGGAAGAAGAGATCACGCTGCTGATGGAGCAGGCCAGCGCCAACGAAGGGCTGTTCGCCCGGTTGTTGCACCTGCAGGCCGATCTGGCCACCGCCGACAGCCTGCAGGACATGCTCAACCGGCTGCAGCGCTGGGCACGCGGCTTTGGTTTGGCCGGCGCCACGGTGCGCCTGTTCGCCGAGCGCTGGAAGATCGGCGCGCCTTCCGATTTCACCCATCTGGCGCTGACGCGTTCGGCGTTCGAGCCGTTTCGCATTCAGCGGCTGGGCAGCGAACAACATTACCTCGGCGGCCTGAACGGCCCCGAACTGCTGCTGCTGTTGCCGCAGGCCAAACAGATTGGCCAGATTGGCTCGGTGGCGCTGTCGATGCTGGGCGACGATGGCGAACTGGGCATGGTGATCTTCAGCAGCCGCGATACGCAACACTATCAGCAGGGCATGGGCACGGTGATGCTCAATCAACTGGCGCGCATGCTGCCGGCGCTGCTGGAACGCTGGGTCGAACGCGCATGACGCCGATTGCGCCCAGCCTGCAGCAGCCGGTGGACGCTTTTCTGCGTTATCTCAAGGTAGAACGGCAACTCAGCCCGCTGACGCAGCTTAGCTATTCGCGCCAGTTGGCGGCGCTGATGCGCCTGGCGCAGGAGATCGGCGTCACCGACTGGACGGCGCTGGACGCCGCCCGGGTGCGCATGCTGGCGGCGCGCAGCAAACGCGCCGGCCTGCAGTCCGCCAGCCTGGCGCTGCGGCTTTCTTCATTGCGCAGTTTCCTCGACTGGCTGGTCAGCCAGGGCGTATTGCACGCCAACCCCGCCAAAGGCATTCGCACGCCGCGCAGCGGCCGCCATCTGCCGAAAAACATCGACGTCGATGAAATGAACCAGCTGCTGGAGATCGATCTCAACGATCCGCTGGCGGTGCGCGATCGCGCCATGCTGGAGGTGATGTACGGCGCCGGTCTGCGCCTCTCCGAACTGGTGGGGCTGGATTGCCGCCATGTCGATATGGCGGCCGGCGAGGTGTGGGTGATGGGGAAAGGCAGTAAAGAGCGCAAATTGCCGATCGGGCGCACCGCCGTCACCTGGCTGGAACACTGGCTGGCGATGCGCGATCTGTTCGGGCCGGAAGATGACGCGATGTTCCTGTCCAATCAGGGGCGGCGCATCTCGACGCGCAACGTGCAAAAGCGCTTCGCCGAATGGGGCGTGAAACAGGGCGTCAACAGCCATATTCACCCGCACAAGCTGCGTCACTCCTTCGCCACTCACATGCTGGAGTCCAGCGGCGATCTGCGCGCGGTGCAGGAACTGCTCGGCCACGCCAACCTGACCACCACGCAAATTTATACCCACCTCGACTTTCAACATCTGGCGAACGTGTACGATGCCGCGCATCCGCGCGCCAAACGGGGGAAATCCTGATGCATTTTTATCGCCCGCTGCGCCCGCTGGCGGCGCTGACTTTCGATCTGGACGACACGCTGTATGACAATCGCCCGGTGATCCGGCAAACCGAACAACAGTCGGTGGCCTTCCTGCAGAGCTACCATCCCGGTCTGAACAGCTTCCAGTCGGCGGATTTCCACCGCCTGCGCCAAGAGCTGCGCGAGCAGGATCCGGAGATCTACCACGACGTCACCCAGTGGCGCTGGCGCGCCATTCATCTGGCGCTGAGCCGGCAGGGGCTGCGCGATGCCGACGCGGCGATCGGGGCCGATGCGGCGATGCAAAACTTCGCGCTGTGGCGCAGCCGCATCGAGGTACCGGAAGTGACCCACGCCACGCTGAAGGCGCTGGCCGCGCGCTATCCGCTGGTGGCGATCACCAACGGCAACGCCGATCCGGCGCAGTGTGGCCTGGACGGCTACTTCCAGTTCGTGTTGCGCTCCGGGCCGGACGGGCGGGCCAAGCCGTACCAGGACATGTACCACCTGGCCGTTGAGCGGCTGGGCGTGGCGCCCGAGCAGATCCTGCACGTGGGCGACGATCTGACCACCGACGTCGCCGGTGCGCTGCGCGCGGGGCTGCAGGCCTGTTGGATCAACGATCGGCAACGGGATCTGATGCAGGCCGCCGACAGCCGCCTGCTGCCGCATATTGAGATTTCGCAGTTGGCATCGCTGACAGCATTGTTATAATCCCTGCCAGAACTCTGTATAAATTTCCAGTGAAAAACCCGTCAGCGGCGGGTTTTCCCTTAACCATTAGTGGTGCCTATGGACGTCTCCGATCTGCTCGACAGCCTGAATGAAAAACAACGTGAAGCCGTGGCGGCGCCGCGCAGCAACCTGTTGGTTCTGGCCGGAGCGGGCAGCGGCAAGACGCGGGTGCTGGTGCATCGCATCGCCTGGCTGCTGTCGGTGGAGAACTGCTCGCCGTATTCGATCATGGCGGTGACCTTCACCAACAAGGCGGCGGCGGAAATGCGCCACCGTATCGAACATCTGATCGGCACCAGCCAGGGCGGCATGTGGATCGGCACCTTCCACGGCCTGGCGCACCGTCTGTTGCGCGCCCACCACCTGGAAGCCAACCTGCCGCAGGATTTCCAGATCCTCGACAGCGACGACCAGCTGCGGCTGCTCAAGCGCATCATCAAGGCGCTGAACGTTGACGAGAAGCAGTGGCCGCCGCGTCAGGCGATGTGGTACATCAACGGCAAGAAAGACGAGGGTCTGCGCCCGCAGCACGTCGAGACCTACAACAACCCGGTAGAGGCCACCTGGCTGCGCATCTACCAGGCCTATCAGGAAGCCTGCGATCGCGCGGGGCTGGTGGATTTCGCCGAGCTGCTGCTGCGCGCGCACGAGCTGTGGCTGAACAAGCCGCATATCCTCAACCACTACCGCGAACGTTTCACCAACGTGCTGGTGGACGAATTTCAGGATACCAACAGTATCCAGTACGCCTGGATCCGCCTGCTGGCGGGCGGCAACAGCAACGTGATGATCGTCGGCGACGATGACCAGTCGATCTACGGCTGGCGCGGCGCGCAGGTGGAAAACATCCAGCGCTTCCTGAAAGATTTCCCCGGCGCGGAAACCATCCGCCTGGAGCAGAACTACCGTTCCACCAGCAACATCCTGAAAGCGGCCAACACCCTGATCGCCAACAACGACGGGCGCATGGGCAAAAACCTGTGGACCGAAGGCGGCGAAGGCGAACCGATCTCCATCTACTGCGCCTTCAACGAACTCGACGAAGCGCGCTTCGTGGTCAACCGCATCAAGACCTGGCAGGACAACGGCGGGGCGCTGAACGACTGCGCCATCCTGTACCGCAGCAACGCCCAGTCGCGCGTGCTGGAAGAGGCGCTGCTGCAGACGGCGATGCCGTACCGCATCTACGGCGGCCAGCGCTTCTTCGAACGCCAGGAAATCAAGGATGCGCTGGCCTACCTGCGCCTCATTTCCAACCGCAACGACGACGCAGCCTTCGAGCGCGTGGTCAACACCCCGACGCGCGGCATCGGCGATCGCACCCTCGACGTGGTGCGCCAGGCGGCGCGCGATCGCCAGCTGACGCTGTGGCAGGCGACGCGTGAGCTGATGCAGGACAAGGTGTTGGCCGGCCGCGCCGCGTCGGCGCTGCAGCGCTTTATCGAACTGGTGGAGTCGCTGGCGCACGAAACCGCCGACATGCCGCTGCACGTGCAGACCGACCGGGTGATCCGCGATTCCGGGCTGTTCATCATGTATGAGCAGGAGAAAGGCGAAAAGGGGCAGGCGCGCATCGAAAACCTTGAGGAATTGGTGACGGCGACGCGCCAGTTCAGCTATCAGGACGAAGATCAGGATCTGATGCCGCTGCAGGCGTTCCTGTCGCATGCGGCGCTGGAAGCGGGCGAAGGCCAGGCCGACGCCTATCAGGACGCGGTGCAGCTGATGACCCTGCACTCGGCCAAGGGGCTGGAGTTCCCGCTGGTGTTTATCGTCGGGATGGAAGAGGGCATGTTCCCGAGCCAGATGTCGCTGGATGAAGGCGGCCGTCTGGAGGAGGAGCGCCGCCTGGCCTATGTGGGCGTAACGCGCGCCATGCAGAAGCTGACGCTGACCTATGCCGAAACGCGCCGTCTGTATGGCAAAGAGGTTTACCACCGGCCGTCGCGCTTTATCGGCGAACTGCCGGAAGAGTGCGTGGAAGAAGTGCGCCTGCGCGCCAGCGTATCGCGCCCGGTCAATCACCGCCGCATGGGCACGCCGATCAGCGAGAACGATACCGGCTACAAGCTGGGCCAGCGCGTGCGCCATCCCAAGTTTGGCGAAGGCACCATCGTCAATCTGGAGGGCAGCGGCGAGCACAGCCGGCTGCAGATCGCCTTCCCGGGCGAGGGCATCAAGTGGCTGGTGGCGGCCTACGCTCGCCTGGAAACGGTATAAAAGAGAGGGGCGCGTTGCAGGGGGCAGCCCCTGCAATCGTTCAGGATCAGTGAGGGTAGCGATCGCCGACCTGCGCGGTGGCATACCAGCGCATCACCGCTTCGGTGCCTTCACCGCCTTCCTGCGGTGCCCACGGCATGCAGTCCTCTTCGGTCAACGCCTGATACGGGCCCTGCTTTACTTCGAACACCACGCCGCCGGCATCGACCGACAACACCGCATGCCAGGTAAATGCCGGCATCTCCAGCACTTTGGTTTCTTCGCCGAGCAGGGTGCGCTGCGTCACGACGCCGTCATCGTTGAACTGCAGCACGACAAAACGGCCGCGCAGCGGCGTCAGCAGTTCCCAGGTTTGCGGGTGACGGTGCGGGCGGATATAGGTGCCGGGTTCCATGGCGATCGCCAGGCGTTGCACCGGGTCGCTCAACTCTTCGTGTAAGGTGCGGTGCGCGCGCAGGCGGGGCACGCTGGCGGCCTGTTCGCTCATCGCGGTCAGTTCATGGGCGGTAATCTGTTTCATCGTTTAAATCCGCATGCTTGTCGTACCATTAGGGTGATGTCATCTTAGCAACATTCTTGGTGGCGGTAAGCGATCGCCGCGACTTTTTCAGTACGGTTTAGGCGCCATTTTTGCCATTGAACATCGTGATGATTTGTTGCGCAATTATCCCGCCTAACGTGTTGACAGGCTTTTTCTTCTCGGCGTAACATGCGCGCACTATTATCATTGAGGACAGACGCCTTGGACACACCCAGTAGATACTGGCTCACTGACCTGCGCCGCAGGTATAACTTCTAAGGCTCTCCGTTTTTGCTGATAGCCTTCGTGGTTGTCGGCGACCCCGCAAAGCGTCGCTATGAGTCAGATCTCTTCATGGTCTGAAACAAATCGGTGATACGCATCCCCTCTGTTTCTGTGCTTCAACGCGTTGTCCGCACCCGTTACCTTCACGGAGTTTTGGCACATGCTGAGCGCTTTTAAATTAGATAACCGCCGCTTGTCCCGTCTGGAGCTGGACGACTCGGATGATCTCACGTCATCGCTGTGGGTTGATCTGGTCGAGCCGGAAGAGGGCGAGCGTGAGCGCGTGCAGAATGAGCTGGGACAAAGCCTGGCGACGCGTCCCGAACTGGACGACATCGAAGCCTCCGCCCGTTTCTTCGAAGATGAAGACGGTCTGCATATCCACTCCTTCTTCTACTTTGAAGATGCGGAAGATCACGCCGGCAACTCCACGGTGGCGTTCACCATCCGCGACGGCCGCCTGTATACCCTGCGCGAGCGTGAACTGCCGGCGTTTCGCCTGTACCGCATGCGCGCCCGCAACCAGACCATGCTCGAAGGCAACGCCTACGAACTGCTGCTGGATCTGTTCGAAACCAAGATTGAACAGCTGGCGGACGAGATAGAGAACATCTACAGCGATCTGGAACAGCTCAGCCGGGTGATCATGGAAGGGCATCAGGGCGATGAATACGACGCCGCGCTGTCGACGCTGGCGGAGCTGGAAGATATCGGCTGGAAGGTGCGTTTGTGTCTGATGGATACCCAGCGCGCGCTCAACTTCCTGGTGCGCAAGGCGCGTTTGCCGACCGGCCAGTTGGAGCAGGCGCGTGAAGTGCTGCGCGACATCGAATCCCTGCTGCCGCACAACGAATCGCTGTTCCAGAAGGTGAACTTCCTGATGCAGGCGGCGATGGGCTTCATCAACATCGAGCAGAACCGCATCATCAAGATCTTCTCGGTGGTGTCGGTGGTGTTCCTGCCGCCGACGCTGGTGGCCTCCAGCTACGGCATGAACTTCGAATTCATGCCGGAGCTGAAATGGTCGTTCGGCTACCCGGGCGCCATCACCTTGATGATCCTGGCCGGTCTGGCCCCTTACCTGTACTTCAAGCGCAAGAACTGGCTGTAACCCGGCGGCGCCGGGCTCAGCGCAGCTTGCGCTGGGTGTAGAGCGCGTCGAGGGTGAACAGGATCAGCGCCGCCCAGATAAAGCCGAAGGTCACCAGTTTGTCCTGGCCGACGGTTTCGCCGTAGAAGGTGATCGCCAGCAGGAACATCAGCGTCGGGCCGAGATACTGGAAGAAACCGAGCGTCGACAGGCGAAGCCGGGTGGCCGCCGCGGTGAAGCACAGCAGCGGCACGGTGGTGACGATGCCGGCGGCGACCAGCAGCAGGTTCAGCGACCACGGGTTGGCGCTCAGGTGGCTGGTGGGGCTGTCGGCGAACAGGAACAGATAGGCCGCCGCCACCGGCAGCAGCCACAGCGTTTCGATCAGCATGCCGGTCTGGGCGTCGATGGCGATTTTCTTGCGCAGCAGGCCGTAGAAGGCGAAGCTGAACGCCAGCCCCAGACCGATGATCGGCAACGAACCGAACTGCCAGAGCTGCACCAGCACCCCGGTGAACGCCAGCGCCACCGCCACCCACTGCATGCGGCGAAAGCGCTCGCCGAGAAACAGCATCCCCAACAGCACGTTAACCAGCGGGTTGATGAAGTAGCCCAGGCTGGCTTCCAGCATATGGTGGTTGTTCACCGCCCAGATGAACAGCAGCCAGTTGCCGCCGATCAACAGCGCGGTGACCGCCAGCAGCAGCAGCCGTTTGCGATTTTGGCAGGCGGCGCGCACTTTCGGCCAGTTGCGGCCCAGCGTGATCAGCGCCAGCATGAAGAAAAACGACCAGATGATCCGGTGGGTAAGGATCTCGTCCGCGGATACTTGCTGAATCAGTTTGAAATAGGCCGGGGCGATGCCCCACATAAAATAGGCGGCCAGGGCGAAGAAAATGCCCTGACGCGTTTGCTTTGCGTCCATGACGTCACTCGGTGGGGAACGTAAGATGCGGTGAGTGTACTGAAGACGCCCACCGCACACAATCATCAGCCGACCAGATAGGTGGCGGTCGCGGTCGCGATATGCAGGCCGTCGTGGTTATGCAGTTCTACGCGGGCGACGGCGACCTTATTGCCGCTGCGCAGCACGCTGGCGGAGGCGACGAAGTGTTCGCCGCGGCCGGGGCGCAGGTAGTCGACGCGCAGATCGATGGTGCCCATACGCGACAGTTTGGCGGCGATCTCTTCTTCGATCAGCGGCTCCATGCGCGTCAGCACCCCGCCGGCGCAGGCCAGCCCGGCGGCGACGTCGAGCACCGCGGCGATCACGCCGCCGTGCAGAATTTCCTGTGCGGCGTTGCCCACCAGCTTGCGCTGGTTGGTGAAGCTCAGCTCGACGTAATCATCGTCGAAGCGGCGCAGCTCCAGGCCAAGCTCGCGGTTGAACGGCATGTGGTAGACAAAGATTTCGCCGATCTTGCGGCGGGCGGCTTCCAGGGTCAGTGGTGTGGTCGACATAGCGGGTTTCCGTTTTTCTTTTGCGTTTTAAGGGAGCTAACTGGTCAGTCCAGGTTAATGGAATGTTGATTTTATGCTTAACCTTTGTTGCTTTCCAGACTATTCCAATAAAACCGACCTGCGCTGCGGTAAAGCCCCCTTTGTGTGTAAAATGGCCTGATTTTTTCCGGGCTTGCCCTTTTTCGTTGGAGTGAGGAGAGGTTATGCGCATTTTGTCAGGGATCGTTTCCGCCACGCTGCTGATGCCGGCGCTGGCATTGGCTGAGGAAGCCAAAGAGCAGCAGATTCACGATAAGCCGGCGGTGCGGGGCAGCATTATCGCCAACCTGCTGCAGGAGCACGATAATCCGTTCACGCTGTATCCTTACGATCCCAATTACCTGCTGTACACCGACACCAGCGATATCAACAAAGAGGCCATCAAGACGTACAACTGGGCCGACAAGGCGCGCAAGGACGAGGTGAAATACCAACTTAGCCTGGCGTTTCCGCTGTGGCGAGGCATTGCCGGCGACAACTCGGTGCTCGGCGCGTCTTATACTCAGCGCTCCTGGTGGCAATTGTCCAACCGCGGCGAGTCTTCGCCATTCCGCGAAACCAACTACGAGCCGCAGCTGTTCGTGGGGTGGGCGACCGATTACCGCTTTGCCGGTTGGACGCTGCGCGATGTTGAAATCGGCGTTAACCATCAATCCAACGGCCGCTCGGACCCGACGTCGCGCAGCTGGAATCGCGGCTATGCGCGGCTGATGGCGCAAAACGGCAACTGGCAGGTGGATCTCAAGCCCTGGTTCCGCTTCTCGGAGAGCTCGAGCAACGACGACAACCCGGACATCACCAAATACATGGGATACTACCGGTTGAAGGTCGGTTACGCCTGGGGCGACAGCGTGTTCAGCGTCGACAGCCACTACAACTGGAACAGCGGCTACGGCGGCGCGGAACTGGGCTGGAGCTATCCGATCACCCGCAACGTGCGTTTCTATACCCAGGTGTTCAGCGGCTACGGCGAATCGCTGATCGACTATAACTTCCGGCAGACACGGGTGGGCGTTGGTGTCATGCTGAACGATATTATGTAATCATACCCGGTGGGTGTGTACCGATGAAAAAATGGGGAAGTGTGTGTCAACCGCAGCAGTGATTAACAGAGAGTTGCTGGCCGAGCAGGTATTGCGCGATACCTTCGGCTACCAGCAATTCCGTCCGGGCCAACAAACGATTATCAACGCCGCGATCGGCGGGCAGGATTGCCTGGTGGTGATGCCGACCGGCGGCGGCAAGTCGCTGTGTTACCAAATCCCGGCGCTGGTGATGGACGGCCTGACCCTGGTGGTTTCCCCGCTGATCTCGCTGATGAAGGACCAGGTCGACCAACTGTTGGCCTACGGCGTTTCCGCCGCCTGCTACAACTCGACGCAAACCCGCGAGGAGCAGCTGGACGTCATGGCCGGCTGCCGCAACGGCACCATTAAGATGCTGTACATCGCGCCGGAACGGCTGATGATGGAAAGCTTCCTCAACCTGCTCGACCACTGCCCGCCGGCGATGCTGGCGGTGGATGAGGCGCACTGTATTTCGCAGTGGGGCCATGACTTCCGGCCGGAATATCGCGCGCTGGGTCAGCTGAAACAGCGCTTCCCGTCGATGCCGGTGATCGCGCTGACCGCCACCGCCGACGAGTCCACCCGCGGCGATATCGTGCGCCTGCTGTCGTTGCAGGATCCGCTGGTACAGGTCAGCAGCTTCGACCGGCCGAACATCCGCTACACGCTGGTGGAAAAATTCAAGCCGCTCGATCAGCTGTGGCGCTTCGTGCAGGATCAGCGCGGCAAGAGCGGCATTATCTATTGCAACAGCCGCGCCAAGGTGGAAGACACCGCCGCGCGCCTGCAAAGCCGCGGGCTGAGCGTCGGCGCCTACCACGCCGGGCTGGACAACGATCGCCGCGCGCAGGTGCAGGAAGCGTTCCAGCGCGACGATCTGCAGGTGGTGGTGGCCACCGTCGCCTTCGGCATGGGCATCAACAAACCCAACGTGCGCTTCGTGGTGCATTTCGACATCCCGCGCAATATCGAATCCTATTATCAGGAGACCGGCCGCGCCGGGCGCGACGGTCTGCCGGCCGAAGCCATCCTGCTGTACGATCCGGCCGACATGGCCTGGCTGCGCCGCTGTCTGGAGGAAAAACCCGCCGGACAGCAGCTGGATATCGAACGCCACAAGCTGAACGCCATGGGCGCGTTCGCCGAGGCGCAAACCTGCCGTCGCTTGGTGCTGCTCAACTACTTCGGCGAAGGCAAGCACGAGAACTGCGGCAACTGCGACATCTGCCTCGATCCGCCGAAGCGCTATGACGGGCTGGAGGATGCGCGCAAGGCGCTGTCCTGCGTGTACCGCGTCGGCCAGCGTTTCGGCCTGGGGTACATCGTGGAAGTGCTGCGCGGCTCCAACAACCAGCGCATTCGCGAATACGGCCACGATAAGCTGCCGGTGTACGGCATCGGCCGCGATCAGACCACCGAACACTGGACCAGCGTGCTGCGCCAGCTGATCCATCTGGGCTTTATCACCCAGAACATCGCCATGCACTCGGCGCTGCAATTGACCGAGGCAGCGCGTCCGGTGTTGCGCGGCGAAGTGGCGCTGCAGCTGGCGGTGCCGCGCATCCAGAGCCTGAAGTCGCGCGGCAGCGCCAACCAAAAATCCTACGGCGGCAATTACGATCGCAAGCTGTTCGCCAAGCTGCGCAAACTGCGCAAATCGATCGCCGATGAAGAAAACATTCCGCCCTACGTGGTGTTCAACGACGCCACGCTGCTGGAAATGGCCGAGCAGATGCCGATCAAGGCCGGCGATCTGCTGAGCGTCAACGGCGTCGGCCAGCGCAAACTGGAGCGTTTCGGCGCGCCCTTTATGGCGATGATCCGCGACCATCTCGACAATGATGAAGACTGAGGGCAATAAATCATGCTGATGCTGTTTCTCACCGTGGCGCTGGTGCATCTGATTGCGCTGATGAGCCCGGGGCCGGACTTCTTTTTCGTGTCGCAAACCGCCGCCAGCCGCTCGCGCCGCGAGGCGATGATGGGCGTGGTCGGCATTTCTCTCGGCATCGTGGTATGGGCCGGCGTGGCGTTGATGGGGCTGCATCTGATCCTGCAGAAGATGGCCTGGCTGCATCAGATAATCATGGTCGGCGGCGGCATTTACCTGTGCTGGATGGGGTGGCAATTGCTGCGTTCCGCGCGGGCGCAGCAAGCGCAGCCGGCGGCGGAGGCCCAAGTAGCGTTGCCGAAGGCCGGGCGCAGCTTTATTCGCGGCTTCCTGACCAATCTGTCCAACCCGAAGGCGGTGATCTATTTCGGCAGCGTGTTCTCGCTGTTCGTCGGCGACAGCGTCGGCGCCGGGGCACGCTGGGGACTGTTCCTGCTGATCGTCGCCGAGACCTTCGTCTGGTTCAGCCTGGTGGCGGTGGTGTTCGCGCTGCCGGCGATGCGCCGCGGCTACCAGCGGTTGGCCAAGTGGATCGACGGGGTGGCGGGCGTGCTGTTCACCGGCTTCGGGTTACACCTGATCTTTACCCGCTGACCGGCAGTGACATGCCCAAGGCCGAGCAGCGATGCCCGGCCTTTTTTTCAGGCCTTGCGGGCGGTCGCCAGCAGCCCCGCCACCAGAATGAACAGCGAACCGAATACCCGGTTGAGCAGCTGCATTTGGCGCGGCGTTCTCAGCCAGCCGGCGATGCGCGTCGCCAGGGTGGCGTAACCGATCATCACCAGAATATCCACCACCACGGTGGTGACGCCGAGCACCAGATACTGCTCGGCCTGCGGCTGATTGGGCAAAATGAACTGCGGGAACAGCGCGGCGAGGAACACGATGCTTTTCGGGTTGGTCAGGTTGACCAGCACCGCGCGGCGGAACAGACGGCGGCGCGGCATGCTGCCCGCCAGCGCATGCAGATCCAGCGCCCCGGCGGCGCGCCATTGCTGGATGCCGAGCCACACCAGGTAGGCGGCGCCCAGCCATTTCAGCAGCTCGAACGCCAGCAGCGATTGCGATATCAGCGCACCGAGGCCGATGCCCACCAGCACGATGTGCGCGCTCAGCCCGACCTGTAGCCCGGCGATCGACGCGGCGGCGCCGCGATAGCCGTGGCTGATGCCGGTGCTCATGGTGTTGATGGCGCCTGAGCCGGGGGACAGGCTGAGGATAAGCGTGGTCAGCAGATAGGTTAACCACCAGTCCAAGGTCATGGTTCTTCGGCTCCCTGAAAGTGTCGTTTTGTGCCACAATGCGCCGAGGCGGCGCCGTTTTTTGTAAGAATTGAATCACAATACGCTAGTATGATTTCTTGTGCCAGCGGTCACATTTTCCGCCGGCCCCACAGGGAAAACGCTCTCGATGACCTCGTTCACTCTCAGCTCCGATGACTGGTTAACGCGTGAAACGCAGTTCGCTGCCTTCGCCACCGGGCCGCTGCTGGATTTCTGGCGGCTGCGGGAAGAGGGCGAGTTCAGCGGCGTGGACGGCGTGCCGATCCGCTTTGTGCGTTTCAGTTCTGCGCGGCATCAGCGGGTGGTGGTGGTCAGCCCCGGCCGCATCGAAAGCTACGTGAAATACCCCGAGGTGGCCTACGATCTGTTCCACTGCGGTTACGACGTGGTGATCGTCGATCATCGCGGCCAGGGGCGCTCCGGCCGTTTACTGGCGGATACGCACCGCGGTCATGTGGTAAACTTCGCCGACTACGTGGACGATTTCGAGCAGCTTTGGCAGCGCGAGGTCGAATCGCGCGGTTATCGGCAGCGCTTCGCGCTGGCGCATTCGATGGGCGGCGCGATCCTGGCGCAGTTCCTGCAGCGCCGGCCGCAGGCGTTCGACGCGGCGGCGTTTTGCGCGCCGATGTTCGGCATCCAGTTGCCGATGCCGGATTGGCTGGCCGACCACATTCTCGACTGGGCGGAGAGCCGCCCGGCGATCCGCGACTATTACGCGGTGGGCACCGGCCAGTGGCGGCCGCTGCCGTATGTGGTCAACGTGTTGACCCACAGCCGCGAACGCTACCGGCGCAGCCTGCGCTATTACGCCGATTACCCCGAGCTGCAGGTGGGCGGGCCGACCTACCATTGGGTGCGGGAGAGCATCCGCGCCGGCCGGCAGATTATCGCTCGGGCCGGGGCGATCACAACGCCGCTGTTGCTTTTGCAAGCCGGTGAAGAACGAGTCGTCGACAACCGTTCGCACCAGGCTTTTTGTCAGGCTCTGTCAGACGCGGGGCGCCCTTGCGAAGGGGGGCTTCCGTGGGTTATCAACGGCGCACGCCATGAGATCCTGTTCGAGCGGGACGCGATGCGCGCCGAAGCACTGAACGCAATCCTGCGCTTCTTTGCTCAACACTTAGGCGGCGCGCTGCCGCCGACAACTCCATCAGAGGTTAGAACATAACGCTATGTATCACGTCGTCGCTTCCGATTTAGATGGCACGCTGCTGTCTCCCGACCATACCCTGTCGCCGTACGCCAAAGAAACGCTGAAGTTGCTGACCCAGCGCGGCGTGCATTTCGTATTCGCCACCGGCCGCCACCATATCGACGTGGCGCAGATCCGCGACAGCCTGGAGATCAGCGCCTTTATGATCACCTCCAACGGCGCGCGGGTGCACAATACCGCCGGCGAGCTGATTTTCAGCCACAACCTGGACGAGGATATCGCCCGCGATCTGTACGGCATGCTGCACGACGATCCGGAGATCACCACCAACGTCTACCGCAACGACGATTGGTTTACCAACCGCGAAAGCCCGGAGCAGGAAGAATTCTTCCAGGAGTCGGTGTTCAAATACCAGCTGTTCGAACCGGGCCTGCTGGAAACCGACGGCGTCTGCAAGGTCTACTTCACCTGCGAAGATCACGAGCGGCTGCTACAGGTGGAAGACGCCATCAACGCGCGCTGGGGCGATCGGGTCAACGTCAGCTTCTCGTTCCCGACCTGCCTGGAAGTGATGGCGGGCGGCGTGTCGAAAGGGCATGCGCTGGAAGAAGTGGCCAAGATCATCGGCTATACGCTGCAAGAGTGCATCGCCTTCGGCGACGGCATGAACGATCTGGAGATGCTGTCGATGGCCGGCAAGGGCTGCATCATGCGCGACGCGCATCAGCGCTTGAAGGATATGTTGCCGGAGCTGGAAGTGATCGGCTCCAACGTCGATAACGCGGTGCCGCACTACCTGCGCAAGATGTTCCTCTGACATAACCCGGGCGTTTCTCGGAAATAACAAGGGCGCCTTGCGGCGCCCTTGGCATTACTTGTGCTGGCCCTGCTTCTGCAGGAACTGCACGCCCTTGTCCGGGAAGTCGGTGAACACGCCGTCGACGCCGGCCTGGTTGTAAATCACGTCATACAGCTGGTTCACGTCGGTCACGTACTTCGGCAGCGCATCGGCGCGGATGGTGAACGGATGCACCGCCAGCTTGCTGGCGTGCGCTTCTTTCACCATGTCGGTCAGCACGATGTGGCCCGGCTTGGATTTATCCGCCACCACCAGCATGTGGTAGTCCGGCCCGATGCCGTCGGCATACTGAGCGATTTTCTGCATCGCGCCCGGCTTGAACATCCAGTCGTAGTCGTATTCTACCCACTTGCCGTCGGCTTTCTGCTCGTAGGTTTCCTGCCAGTCGTTATAGGCGATCAGCTGCACCAGCTTCAGATCCATGCCCAGCTTCGGCTCCAGCTCGTTCTTGATGCGTTTGAGCTCGTTGGCGTCGAAGCACTGCAGGTAGACGTTGTCGTTTTTGCCGGTGTAGCCGTATTGCTTGAGCACCGCCAGCACTTTGCTGGAGATGTCCTTGCCTTCCTGTTTGTGGAACCACGGCGCCTTGATTTCAGGGTAGATGCCGATGTTCTTGCCGGTCGAATGGTTCAGACCCTGCACGAACTCGATCTCTTCCTGGAAGGTGTGTACGCGGAAGTCGGATTTGCCCATCGGGAAGCGGCCAGGGTAGCCCTGCACCTTCTTGCCGTTTTCGATTTCAAAGCCTTCGGTGAACTTCAGCGATTTGATCTCCGCCAGAGTAAAGTCGATGGCGTAATAACGGCCGTCCTTGCGCGCGCGGTCCGGGAAGCGTTCGGCAACGTCGGTGACGCGATCGAGGTAATGGTCGTGCAGCACCACCAGCTCGTTGTCTTTGGTCATCACCAGATCTTGTTCGAGGTAATCGGCGCCCTGCGCGTAGGCCATCGCCTTCGCCGGCAGGGTGTGTTCCGGCAGGTAGCCGCTGGCGCCGCGGTGGGCGATCACTACTTTGTCCGCCGCCTGCGCGGCGCTGACCATTGAGGTAGCGAGAATGATCCCTGTCAGCAGGGCTTTGACTTGAGTCCGCATTCCGTTTTCTCCGTGTTGTTGGGGGCAGGGTAGTAAAAAGGCCGCAGGGCGGCCTTTAAATCATGCAAAAGTCGTGTGACGGTTAGCCGCGCTTGCCGGCAGCGATTTCCGCGTGGTGTTTCTTTTCGTTCAGCATGGTCAGCAGCAGCAGGATAACCGCCAGCACGCCGCCGCCGATCATCACCATGAAGCCGCCGTCCCAACCGAAGAAGTCTACGGTGTAGCCGACGATGGCGCTGGCCGCAACCGAGCCGCCCAGGTAGCCGAACAGGCCGGTGAAGCCTGCGGCGGTGCCGGCGGCTTTCTTCGGCGCCAGCTCCAGCGCGTGCAGGCCGATCAGCATTACCGGGCCGTAGATCAGGAAGCCGATGACCAGCATACAGATCATGTCCACGGTCGGGTTGCCCGGCGGGTTCATCCAGAACACCACGGTGGCGATGGTCACCAGCGTCATGAAGAACACGCCGGTGGCGCCGCGGTTGCCTTTGAACACTTTGTCCGACATCCAGCCGCACAGCAGGGTGCCCGGGATACCGGCGTATTCATACAGGAAGTAAGCCCAGGAAGACTTGTCCAGCGCGAAGTGCTTCACTTCTTTCAGGTAGGTCGGCGACCAGTCCAGAATGCCGTAACGCAGCAGATAGACGAACACGTTGGCGACCGCGATGTACCACAGCAGCTTGTTCGGCAGGATGTACTGCATGAAGATCTGTTTGGCGGTCAGCTCTTCTTCGTCTTTTTCGCTGTAGTCGTCCGGATAGTCGTTTTTGTACTCTTCAATCGGCGGCAGGCCGCAGGATTGCGGGGTGTCCCGCATCAGGCCGAAGGCGATCAGAGCCACCAGGATGGCGCCGAAGGCCGGCATGTAAAGCGCAGCGTGCCAGTCGTTGAACCAGGCCATGCCCAGCAGGAACAGCAGCGGCGGCAGGCCGCCACCCACGTTGTGGGCGCAGTTCCAGATGGAGACGATGCCGCCGCGTTCTTTCTGCGACCACCAGTGCACCATGGTGCGGCCGCACGGCGGCCAACCCATGCCCTGGAACCAGCCGCACAGGAACAGCAGGACGAACATGATGGCGATGCTGGAGGTGGCCCACGGCACGAAGCCCATGAACAACATCACCGCCGCCGCCAGGATCAGGCCGGCAGGCAGGAACACTCGCGGGTTGGAACGGTCGGAGACCGAACCCATGATGAATTTGGAGAAGCCGTAGGCGATGGAAATGCCCGACAGCGCGAAGCCGAGGTCACCGCGGCTGAAGCCTTGTTCGATCAGGTAAGGCATGGCCAGGGTGAAGTTCTTACGCACCAGATAGTAAGCGGCGTAACCGAAGAAGATCCCCAGGAAAATTTGCCAGCGCAGCTTACGGTAGAGCGGGTCTACCTTATCGCTCGGCACACGGGCGATGTGTGCGGCCGGCTTAAAAATACTCAACATGAGCGCCTCCGATGGCTTTATCTGTTATCACATCAATATGACCTTTTACGTTCATTTGATGATTGAGCGGATATCGAATGTGGTGTTTTTGTGTTCCATAACGAGCGCCATTGTCGTCAAATACGCCTGGTGTCGCTGTGACGAATGGCGCAATTGTTACACTTTTATGAAACCACGGCGGATTTTGAGCGATTCGTTAACGTTATGAAATAGAAAAACGTCCAAAAATCGTGATTATGATCACATTGATGGTTTTTTGTGGACATTTTTATTTCGTTTGATGTTCGTTATTGTTCCTTATCAAACAAAGACCCTTATAACCGTGGCTCAATAGGCTCATAACTACCGATCCTGAGGGAGCGACATGAGCAGCTATTTTGACGGCGGCGAAACGGATGTGATCATCATCGGCGGCGGCGCCACCGGCGCAGGCATCGCCCGCGACTGCGCGCGGCGCGGCTTGCGCTGCATTTTGCTGGAGCGCCACGACATCGCCACCGGCGCCACCGGCCGCAACCACGGTTTGCTGCACAGCGGCGCGCGCTATGCGGTGACCGACGGCGAGTCGGCGCGCGAGTGCATCGAAGAGAACCGCATCCTGAAACGCATCGCCCACCACTGCATCGAGCGCACCGATGGGCTGTTCATCACCCTGCCGCAGGACTCGCTGGACTATCAGCAACAGTTTATCGCCGCCTGTCGCCAGGCCGACATCGACGCCGAAGCGATCGACCCGCAGCTGGCGCTGCGGCTGGAGCCGGCGGCTAACCCGGCGCTGATCGGCGCGGTGCGCGTGCCGGACGGCACCGTCGATCCCTTCCGGCTGACCGCCGCCAACATGTTGGACGCGCGCGAACATGGCGCGCAGATCCTGACCTACCACCAGGTGGTGGGATTGTTGCGCAGCGGCGATCGGGTGACGGGCGTGCGCGTTTACGACCATCAGAATCAGCGGCGCTATGCGCTGCATGCGCCGGTGGTGGTCAACGCCGCCGGCATCTGGGGCCAGCAGATCGCCGAATACGCCGATTTGCGCATCCGCATGTTCCCGGCCAAGGGGGCGCTGCTGATCCTCGGCCACCGCATCAACAACATGGTGATCAACCGCTGCCGCAAACCGGCGGACGCCGACATCCTGGTGCCGGGCGACACCATCTCGCTGATCGGCACCACCTCGACCCATATCGACTACGACCAAATTGACAACATGCTGGTGACCCCGCAGGAAGTGGACATTCTGATCCGCGAGGGGGCGCTGTTGGCGCCCACCCTGGCGCAGACCCGCATTCTGCGCGCCTACGCCGGGGTACGGCCGCTGGTGGCCAGCGACGACGACCCCAGCGGGCGCAACGTCAGCCGCGGCATCGTGCTGCTCGATCACGCCGCCCGCGACGGGCTGGAAGGGTTTATCACCATCACCGGCGGCAAGCTGATGACCTACCGCCTGATGGCGGAGTGGGCCACCGACAAGGTGTGCGAAAAGCTTGGCGTAAACCGCCCGTGCACCACCGCGCAGGATGCGTTGCCCGGCTCCCGCCAGTCGGCGGAGGAGACGGTGCGCAGCGTGGTTTCTCTGCCCGCCAGCATTCGCGGCTCGGCAATTTACCGCCACGGCGATCGCGCCAGCCAGGTGCCGGCGGCCGATCGGCTCGACACCAGCCTGGTGTGCGAATGCGAGGCGGTGACCGCCGGGGAAGTGCGTTATGCGGTCAACTCGCTGACCGTCAATAACCTGGTGGATCTGCGCCGCCGCACCCGCGTCGGCATGGGCACCTGCCAGGGCGAACTCTGTGCCTGCCGCGCCGCCGGGCTGTTGACGCGCTTTAACGTCAGCACGCCGCAGCAGTCCATCGCGCAGCTGTCGCAGTTCCTCAACGAACGGTGGAAAGGCGTGCGGCCGATCGCCTGGGGCGATGCGCTGCGCGAGAGTGAATTTACCAGCTGGGTTTACCAGGGGCTATGCGGGCTTGAAGCCCAGGCCGACAAGGAGCAGGAGGCGGATGATGCGATTTGACGTAGTGGTGATTGGCGGCGGCCTGGCGGGCCTGAGCTGCGCCATTGCCGTGGCCGAACAGGGCAAGCGCTGCGCGGTGGTCAGTTCCGGCCAGAGCGCGCTCTACTTCTCTTCCGGCTCGCTCGACCTGCTGGCGAGATTGCCGGACGGCACGCCGGTCGAAATGCCGCTGGCGGCGCTACCGCAGCTGGCGCAGCAGGCGCCGCAGCATCCGTATGCCCTGATCGGGCCCGGCCGGGTGGCGGCGCTGTCCGCCGCCGCGCAGCGGTTGTTGGAGCGCTGCGGGCTGAACCTGCAGGGCGAGGGCGCCAACAACCATCTGCGCATTACGCCGCTTGGCACGCGTCGCGCCACCTGGCTCAGCCCGCAGGCGATCCCGACGTTGCCGCTGACCGGCCAACTGCCGTGGCGGCGCATTGCGGTGATCGGCATCGAAGGCTTCCTCGACTTCCAGCCGCAGATGGCCGCCGACTCTCTGAGCCGGGAGCTCGGCGTAGAGACGGAGGTGGCCTATCTGCACATGCCGGCGCTGGACAGATTGCGCAATAACCCCAGCGAGTTCCGCGCGGTAAACATCGCCCGGGTGCTGGATTTGATGGAAAGTCTGCCGCCGATGGCCGAGGAACTGCGGCGGTTGGCGGGGGCAGCCGACGCGCTCTTTCTGCCGGCCTGTTTGGGATTGGAGGACGACGCGTCGCTGGCGGTGCTGCAGGATGCGGTCGGCAAGCCGATCCGGCTGCTGCCGACGCTGCCGCCTTCGGTGCCCGGCATGCGCTTGCATCAGGCGCTGCGGCGGCGTTTTCAACAGCTGGGCGGCGTTTTCATGCCCGGCGACAGCGTGCTGCGCGCCGAGTGCGAAGCCGGCCGCGTCACGGGCCTGTATACCCGCAACCACGGTGATATTCCGCTGCGGGCGCAGCAGGTGGTGTTGGCCAGCGGCAGCTTCTTCAGCAACGGGCTGGTGGCGGATTTCGACGGGGTGCGCGAGCCGATCTTCGGGCTGGACGTACACAGCCGCGCGGATCGCGCCGACTGGAGCCGGCGCGAGCTGTTCGCGCCGCAGCCTTATCTGCAATTTGGCGTGCGCACCGACGGCAGGCTGCGGGCGATGAAGCAGGGCATGCCGTTCGACAATCTGTACGCCATCGGCGCGGTCGCCGGCGGCTACGATCCGCTGCAGCAAGGCTGCGGTGCCGGCGTGTCATTGATCGGTGCGCTGCACGTCGCGCAGCAGATCGCCGCGGAGGAAAATGCATGAGCCTGCATCAGGACCACAGCTTTGAAAGCTGCATCAAATGCACCGTCTGCACCACCTATTGCCCGGTCGCCAAAGTGAACCCGCTCTATCCGGGGCCGAAACAGGCGGGGCCGGACGGCGAGCGGCTGCGGCTGAAAGATCCGGCGCTGTACGACGAAGCGCTGAAATACTGCACCAACTGCAAACGTTGTGAAGTGGCCTGCCCGTCCGACGTCAAAATCGGCGATATCATTCAGCGCGCCCGCGCCGACTTCGCCCAGAGCAAGCCGACGCTGCGCGACGCCATCCTCAGCCACACCGATATCATGGGCTCGCTGTCGACGCCGTTCGCGCCGATCGTCAACGCCGCCACCGGGCTGAAACCGGTGCGCAAGCTGCTGGACAAGGCGCTGAAGATCGATCACCGTCGCGAACTGCCGAAATACTCGTTCGGCACCTTCCGCCGCTGGTACCGGCAACAGGCGCAGGCTCAGCGGCGCTATGCCGAGCAGGTGGCGTTTTTCCACGGCTGCTTCGTCAACTATAACCATCCGCAGCTGGGCAAGGATTTGATCCGGGTATTCAACGCGCTGGATATTGGCGTGCAGCTGCTGAAGCGCGAGAAATGCTGCGGCGTGCCGCTGATCGCCAACGGGTTTATCGAGCAGGCCAAAAAGCAGGCCAGGGTTAACGCCGAGTCGCTGCATGAAGCGGTGCTGGAGCGCGGCATCCCGGTGGTGGCGACCTCATCGAGCTGCACCTTCACCCTGCGCGACGAATATCCTCATCTGCTGGACGTGGACACCACCCCGGTGCGCGACCGGGTGGAGCTGGCGACGCGCTATCTCTATCGCCTGATCAATCAGGGGCGCAGCCTGCCGCTGAAGCGCACGCCGCTGCGGGTGGCTTATCACACGCCTTGCCATATGGAGAAGATGGGCTGGACCGCCTACACCCTGGAGCTGCTGCGGCAGATACCGGGGCTGGAGCTGGTGGTGCTGGATTCGCAGTGCTGCGGCATCGCCGGCACCTACGGGTTCAAATCGGAGAACTACGCCACTTCGCAAGGCATCGGCGCGCCGCTGTTCCGGCAGATCGAAGAGAGCGGAGTGGATCTGGTGGTGACCGACTGCGAGACCTGCAAATGGCAGATAGAAATGTCCACCAGCAAGCACTGTGAGCATCCGATCACCCTGCTGGCGCAGGCGCTGGTATAAAAACGAGAGGGCCGGCAAGCCGGCCCTCTGTGGGATTACTGCTTCAGCTTCAGGGTGGAGATGATGCCTTCGGCTTCGGCCTGCGCCTGTTGCTGATTGTCCGCCGGCAGCGTCACCTGAATGGTCAGCATGTTGTTGTTCAGCGAGCCGATCAGGACGGAGGAATAGGCTTTTTCGCCGCCGCTGGTGATGATGCTGTCCAGCTGACGCAGCGGCACGCCGTTGACGTCGAGCGCTTTGTTGGTGATCACCTGCAGGTTGGCGTCACGCGCGCGCTGGGTATTCTCCAGGCGCTTGGCCAGGGTCTCCAGGCTGTCGGCGGTCTTGTCGCCCAGGATCACGATCACCGCGCGCTGGCCGGTGCTGTCTGCGTAAACATGCATGTTGTTGGCCTGGTTGCCCAGCTTGCCGCTCTGATCCGCCATGCCGACCGGCAGGGTGAACGCCAGTTTACCGTCCAGCAGGCTGACCTGCTGCCCGGCCGGCGCGCTGGCCGCCGCGCCGTCAGACGCTGCCTTGGTGTCTTTGGTGTCGCCGTCGCAGGCCGCGAGGCCAAGCGCCAGCAGGCTGATACCCATCAATTTCGCTACTTTACGCATCGGGCTTCCTTCTTCCTTTCCGGTAGGGATTCACTGTCGTATCGCAACCTATTCCAGGCTGAAATGCAAGGCAGATGTTGTCACAAGTTTTTCTCCAGTAATAGCCGATAATCAGCCACTTCGCCTTTCTTTTCCAGCTGAACAATCTGATAGTGGTGGGCGAGCAGCATCGTCAGCATGGCGCGGAACCGGTTACGGGTTTTGACCGTCAGCCGGCGATAGCCCTGCGCCCGCGCCCAGCGCTCCTGTTCGGCTAACAAGGCCTGCGCCACGCCGTGGCGACGAAATGCCGGCAGCACGCCGCCCAGCCAGCTGTAAAACACCGTTTCCCGCTGTTGATAACCGAGTTTGAAACCGGCCGGCTGGCCGTCGATGTCGGCGATCAACAGGCTGGCGGAGGCACCGCCGATGCGCCGCTGCAGATCGGCCAGGCTATGCAGGCCGCCGAATTCGGGGATGCGCTGGTAAAGGCGGTGGATTTCTTCGAGCGTGGCGGTGCGGACGATTGGGATCATGGGCGGCCTCCAAAGGATAGGGCCGCCCAGAATAACACGGCTCAGCCCGGCTGCAGGCTGCCGCTGCGCGCCGCGATGCGTTTGAGCAGCATGTTCAGCAACACGCCGTACATCGGCAGGAAGAACAGCAGGCAGATCATCACCTTGAAGCTGTAATCCACCAGCGCGATCTCCACCCAGTTGTTGGCCATGAAGGGATCGCTGCTCTTGTAGAAGGCGATGAAGAAGAACGCCAGCGTATCGCTGATATTGCCGAAGAACATCGCCGCCGCCGGCGCCACCCACCAGGCGCTGCGTTGGCGCAGGCGATTGAAGACGTGAACGTCGAGGATCTGGCCGAGCACGTAGGCCATAAAGCTGGCGACGGCGATACGCGCCACGAACAGGTTAAAACTGCCCAGCGCCGCGAAGCCCTGCCATTCTCCCTGATAGGTGACGGTGGAGATCACGTAGGAGATGAACAGCGCCGGCACCATCACCGCCAGGATAATCCGCCGCGCCAGCGGCGCGCCGAAGATGCGCACGGTCAGATCGGTCGCGAGGAAGATAAACGGGAAGGTAAAGGCGCCCCAGGTGGTATGGAAGCCGAAAACGGTGATCGGCAGCTGCACCAGGTAGTTGCTGGAGGTAATGATGGCGATATGAAACAGCGAAAGCCAGACCAACGCCGTGAAGCGCTGCTGTGCGGTAAACGAATACATATTGTAGCCTTTTTAGCAGTGGGGTGAGGGAACCCAGTGTGTCTTGTCAAAACAGCAAAAAACGCTGCGCGGCGGCATGATACGCGTTTGCGCAACCAATGCAATGGTTAAATTTAACGCAAACGTTAACGCATCTTGCGCAGAAAAACTACCGGCGTAAACTAGGCGCTAATGAGATGCGGCGAGCGTTCGCCGATCGTTTTGAACGAGAAAAATTGCATGACTGACTTATTTGCCCAGGCAGACCAGACGCTCGACGCGCTGGGCCTGCGTTGCCCGGAACCGGTGATGATGGTGCGCAAAACCGTGCGCCATATGGACAACGGCGAAACGCTGCTGATTATCGCCGACGATCCGGCCACCACCCGCGATATTCCGGGGTTCTGCCGCTTTATGGAGCACACGCTGGTGGCGCAGGAGACCGAGCAGGCGCCATACCGTTATCTGCTGCGTAAAGGTGTATAACGGCGACACGGTGGTGTTGATGAAGGAAAAGTCCCTTTCCCCGAAATGACAACGGGCGCGCTCTGCCGCGCCCGTATTGGTTTCCGAACTTAGCTGCGCTTTTTCAACAACCGCAGCGCGTTGGCGGTGACCAGCGCGGTGGCGCCGGAGTCGGCCAGCACCGCCAGCCACAAACCGGTCAGCCCCAGCAGGCTGGTGATCAGGAAGACCCCTTTCAATCCCAGCGCGATGGTGATGTTTTGCCGGATATTGGCGTGGGTGGCGCGCGAGATGCGGATCATCTCCGCGACGCCCAGCAGCCGGTTGTGGGTCAGGGCGGCGTCGGCGGTTTCCAATGCCACGTCGGTGCCGCTGCCCATGGCGATGCCGATGCTGGAGGCTTTCATCGCCGGGGCGTCGTTGATGCCGTCGCCGATCATCGCCGTCGGACGCAGTTCGCTCAGCTCGGTGACCGCGTTGACCTTATCTTCCGGCAACAGACTAGCGCGATAGTCGAGGCCCAGCTCGCCGGCGATCGCCGCGGCGGCACGCGGGTTGTCGCCGGTCAGCATCACGCCGCGAATACCCAGCGCGTTCAGTTCGGCTATCGCCTGTTTGGCGTCGCTGCGCAGCGTGTCGCGCAGCGCCATCAAGCCGATGGGCGCGCCGTCTTCCAGCACCACCACCGCCGTTTTACCGGCGTTTTCCAGCTTGTCTACCTGGCTCTGCCATTGAACGTCGAGCAGGCCCGGCGCCAGCTTGCCCGGCGCGCTGATCAGCACGGTCTTGCCGTCCACGATCCCTTCCACGCCGACGCCGGCCAGCGCGCGGCGCGCCTGCGCCAGCGGCAGCTCGGCCCCGCTTGCGGCGGCGCGGTTGATGATCGCCTGCGCCAGCGGGTGATGTGAACCGGCCTCCACCGCGGCGGCAAGCTGCAGCAACCGCTGTTCGGTGAGTGTGCCTATCGGCAGCACGTCGGTCACCGTCGGCTTGCCTTCGGTCAGGGTGCCGGTTTTATCGAAGGCGATGGTTTGTATCTGGCCCAGTTGCTCCAGCGCCGCGCCGCCTTTAATCAGCGCGCCGCGCCGCGTGGCGGCCGCCAGCCCGGATGTAATGGCCGCCGGGGTCGAGATCACCAGCGCGCACGGACAGCCGATCAGCAGCAGCGTCAGGCCGCGATAGATCCAGGTATCCCACGGCTGCGAGAACAGCAGCGGCGGCACCAGGATCACCGCGACAGCCAGCAGCATAATGGCCGGGGTGTAAAAACGGCTGAACCGATCGAGGAAGCGTTCGATCGGCGCGCGGCGCTCTTCGGCTTCTTCAATCAGCTGCAGAATGCGGTCGATGGCGTTTTTGCCGGGCTCGGAGATCACCTTCATCTGCGCCGCCTGATCGACGGACAGGCTGCCGGCGGCCACTTTCTCGCCCTGCTGGCGCTCGACCGGCACCGATTCGCCGGTCAGGGCGCTTTCGTCGAAGCTGGCGAACGGATTGAGCAGCTCGGCGTCGGCCGGCAGGCGCCCGCCGGGCGCGATTTCAATCACGTCGCCAGGGCGCAGGCTGGCGACCGGCACGCGTTTGCGTTCCGTGCCTTGCAGCAGCAGCGCGTCTTCCGGCACCAGCTCCATCAGCGCCGTCACGCCGCGTCGCGCGCGGTTGGCGGCGTAGGATTCCAGCAGTTCGCCGACCATAAACAACAGCAGCACCATCGCCGCTTCGGCGGTGGCGCCGATGAACAGCGCGCCGATGGCCGCCACGCTCATCAGCGTTTCGATGGCGAATGGCGTGCCGGAGCGGATCAAACGCAGCGCCTTGGCGGCGACCGGCGCCAATCCGACCAGCGTGGTGGCGATAAAGGCGATGCGCCCCAGCTCCGGGTTAACCCGATCCAGCACCCAGCTGACGACCATCAGGGTAGTTAACAGCAGCAGCGGTGCGAATTCGCCGAAGCGTGAGGTTTTCGGCGCGGCGGCTTTGGCGTTCTGAGTGCCGAGCAGGGTAAAGCCGGCCTGGGCGACCGCGTCCTGGATCCGCAGGCTGATGTCGGACTGTGCGTCGACTACCAGTTTCTCGGTCGCAAACAGCACCCGCGCGCTGTCGACGCCGGGGAGTGCGGTGACGGCATTTTCGATTTTCTTGGCGCAGCTGGGGCAGTCCATGCCGGTGACTTTCCAGCTGAAACGTTGGCTACCGGAAGGGGGAGCGGCGGCCAGCCTGTCGCTTTCCTCGTCCGGATCGTCGGGCGTGGCGGCGCAGCAGCCGCTATCGCCATGATCGTGATGATGGTGGGCCTGTTCGGCCTGCGCGGCGGCGTTTTTCGGTTCGCTGCTGCAGCCATGCTGCGTTTTGCTGTGGCTGTGGTTGCAGCCGCATCCGCCTTCGGCGTGGTGATGTTCCTGATGATTATGGTTTTGCTGATTGTGCATAACGTCCCCCTTCGGGCTGTTAAACGGGTTTGCTCAACTGACTCTACACCCTGGAGTCCACTCCAGAGTCAAGCGCCGGATGAGAATTATTGCTAACGGCGTTCAAGCGTAGAAAGGGGGATTCATTCAATAATGAATAATGCGAATTTTAATCTATCGGCTTTTCTTATTCCCTATTTGGGGAAACAGGCTCGCCGCCGATAGTTTAAATAAGAAAATAATATTCCTATAGAAACTAAAAAATCGCCCGACCTAATAATAAAGAGTTATTAATCTATAACGCTTTAGCAAAATTTACCTTTTACCCTGGGGAAAGCCAGCATGATTCGCTTGAGTCTGCAGGCCGCATTGCTATTGAAGTTTGGTGCCAACTTCTCCTCATCAAGTTTCATTTGTTTTGTAAAGAAGCCAAAAAAGCAGCATAACAAACTTTCGTTGTGATAATAAATGGTTGATTATTTTATGTGCAGTTTTGCGACCCTGCCTATAATTGGAATCGATTACCATTTTTAATGGTGATCTTATTTACTGATATATATGCATTAATTCTACCTAACACACTGCCGGCAACGGCGCATAAGCCCCTTCCAGCAGGCCTGAGGTTCATTAGCCCTGGCTTACGGGGAGGTTATGTCTATCTGTCTGATTGATATCAATCAGGTAATGAGTGGAATCGAACCAATGCAATCTACTAAAAAGGCAATTGAAATTACTGAATCCAGCCTTGCAGCCGCAACAACTGGCTACGATGCTGTAGACGACCTGCTGCATTATCATGAGCGGGGCAACGGGATTCAGATTAATGGCAAGGATTCATTTTCTAACGAGCAAGCTGGGCTGTTTATTACCCGTGAGAACCAAACCTGGAACGGTTACAAGGTATTTGGCCAGCCGGTCAAATTAACCTTCTCCTTCCCGGACTATAAGTTCTCTTCCACCAACGTCGCCGGCGACACCGGGCTGAGCAAGTTCAGCGCAGAACAGCAGCAGCAGGCTAAGCTGTCGCTGCAGTCCTGGGCGGACGTCGCCAATATCACCTTCACCGAAGTGGCGGCCGGTCAAAAGGCCAACATCACCTTCGGCAACTACAGCCAGGATCGTCCCGGCCACTATGATTACGGCACCCAGGCCTACGCCTTCCTGCCGAACACCATTTGGCAGGGCCAGGATCTGGGCGGCCAGACCTGGTACAACGTCAACCAATCCAACGTGAAGCATCCGGCGACCGAAGATTACGGCCGTCAGACGTTCACCCATGAGATTGGCCATGCGCTGGGCCTGAGCCACCCGGGCGACTACAACGCCGGTGAGGGTAACCCGACCTATCGCGACGTCACCTATGCAGAGGATACCCGCCAATTCAGCCTGATGAGCTACTGGAGTGAAACCAACACCGGTGGCGACAACGGCGGCCACTATGCCGCGGCTCCGCTGCTGGATGACATTGCCGCCATTCAGCATCTGTATGGCGCCAACCTGTCGACCCGCACCGGCGACACCGTGTACGGTTTTAACTCCAACACCGGTCGCGACTTCCTCAGCACCACCAGCAACTCGCAGAAAGTGATCTTTGCGGCCTGGGATGCGGGCGGTAACGATACCTTCGACTTCTCCGGTTACACCGCTAACCAGCGCATCAACCTGAACGAGAAATCGTTCTCCGACGTGGGCGGCCTGAAGGGCAACGTCTCGATCGCCGCCGGTGTGACCATTGAGAACGCCATTGGCGGTTCCGGCAACGACGTGATTGTCGGCAACGCGGCCAACAACGTGCTGAAAGGCGGCGCGGGTAACGACGTGCTGTTCGGCGGCGGCGGGGCGGATGAGCTGTGGGGCGGTGCCGGCAAAGACATCTTCGTGTTCTCTGCCGCCGGCGATTCCGCACCGGGCGCTTCAGACTGGATCCGCGACTTCCAGAAAGGGATCGACAAAATTGACCTGTCGTTCTTCAACAAAGAGGCGCAGAGCAGCGATTTCATTCACTTCGTCGATCACTTCAGCGGCACGGCCGGCGAAGCGCTGCTGAGCTACAACGCTTCCAACAACGTGACCGATTTGTCGGTGAATATCGGTGGCCATCAGGCGCCGGACTTCCTGGTGAAAATCGTCGGCCAGGTTGACGTCGCCACTGACTTTATCGTGTAACACAGCAACGGAACGCCCGGCGCAGTCTCGGCCGGGCGTGATGCGGGAGCCCGGTATGAAAGGTACTTTAACGCGCACCGCTTTGGCGGCGGGCGGCATGATGGTGACGAGTGCGGTCATGGCCGGCAGCCTGGCGCTGCCGACCGCGCAGTCGCTGGCGGGGCAATGGCAGGTGGCCGACAGCGAGCGGCAATGCCAAATCGAGTTTTTGGCGAATGAGCAAAGTGAAACCAACGGCTATCAGCTGGTGGATCGGCAACGTTGTCTGCAAAGCGTGTTTGCGGCCGAGGTGGTGGGCTGGCGCCCGGCGCCGGACGGCATCGCCCTGCTGCGGGCGGATGGCAGCACGCTGGCGTTCTTCTCGCGCGACGGCGATCTGTATCGCAATCAGCTGGGCGCCGATGATGCCCTGACGTTGAAAGCGCTGGCTTGATAATGAAAAACGGGTTCGGCGCGCCGAACCCGCGGCAGATAGTTACAGGTAGAGCGAACGCACGATCAGGAAGTGGCCGGAGAAGTAACAGAAAGCCACGATGGCGTCCGCCGCGCGGAAGGTGAAACGGTAGCGGTTGAGCAGCCAAACCACGTTGGCCAGCAGCAGCAGCGAGGTGCCGGTCAGCAGCGAGAAGCCGAAATCGGTGCTGCGCAGGAAATATTGCTCGCCCGCCAGCCAGACCATCAGCAGCGTCATCGCCACGTAGGTGACGATCGGCCAGCGCATCTCTTCCAGCCGGGTCCAAAGGGTGGCCAGCAGCAACGCGCCGATCGCCAGCAGCGCCAGCGGCAGCGGCCAGAACAGGCTGAACGTCATCTGGCTGGCGAAGCTCAGGGTATACAGCAGATGGGACAGGAAAAAGGCGCCGATGGCGTACAGCACCCGCTCGCGCGGCAACAGGAGCAGCGCGTCGCCGATCAGCGTCGCCAGCAGGCCGAGCACGATCAGATAACCTGCTGCGCCGAGCACCGGCGCCTGCCAGGCCAACAGCAACAGCAGCAGCAGCGTGACGGGTTTGAACACCCAGCGCTGCCAGCGCGGGCCACGGTATGAGGCGTCGACGAACAGCCAACCGGAAAAGAATACGGCAAGGAACGGCCAACTCATTTATGTCTTCCTTATGCATGAGGGAGCCGCAACAACCGGCTCCAAACTGTCACCAATGTCACTTCTTATTTCAGTGTAGGTAGCCTGCCGACGATCGACAATGCTTTCTTGAGAATGCTATGTTTACGCCGATTTGGCCGTGAAGGAAATGGGAAACCGATGAGCAAGCCACCGTTATTTTTTGTCGCCGTGATTGCGCTGATCGCCGTGCTGGCCACGCAACGCTACTTCAAACAGCGCCAGCGGGAGGCGGAAAACGATCGCGCGCCGATGCGCAGCCTGCAGGTGACGGTGAGCGACAAGCGCAGCTTCCCGGTCGCCAGGACCCGCGCGCCGCAGCGCGAACCGCTGGTCAATGAGCCGATGTATTACGAGGTGGTGTTCAGCCCGAACCAGGGCGGTGAAGACATCACGCTTCGGCTGAAACAGTGGCAATACAACCCGATAGAAAAAGGCGCGCAGGGCACGTTGAACATGCAGGGCACGCGCTTCGTCTCTTTCAGCGTTCAGCCGTAGCGGTCATTTCTTCTTGATGGGCGGCTGTTTCTTTTGCCAGGCCAGCAGCTCGAACACGCCAAAGATAAAGATCTTGGCTTCTTGCCAGTAGCTGATTGGCTGATCCTTCGGCTGGGTGGATTTCAACAGCACCAGCTGCAGGCCGTGCATCACCACCATAAAGAACAGCGCCACGTCGATGAAATACTTCAGCGGCTTGGGAAAAGGATGGAACAGGTTAGAGAGCAGGAAGCCCCACACGCACAGCATCAGCAGGCGGCCCAGATTAATCAGCATGGTCGGTTTTCTCTTGCGAACGAATATAAAGGCGATAGGCCACCTGGCCGGCGACCTTCTCCCGGTGCAACTGCCAGCTGGCAGGCACGTCCGCCGCGGCGCTTTCCGCCTCGGCTTCTACATAGATCCAGGCCTCGTCGGCCAGCCAGCCACGCTGCTCCAGCAGCAAGGCGGTCTCTGCCAGCAGGCCTTTGCGAAACGGCGGATCGAGGAACACCACGTCGAACGGTTGGCCCTCGCCCGCCAGCCAGCTCAGCGCGTTGGTGTTGATAACCACCCCCTTGCCCTGCAGCAGCGCCAGATTTTTTTCCAGCTGCTGCGCCACCGGCCGTTCGAATTCCAACAGCGTGGCGCTGCCGGCGTAGCGCGACAGCGCTTCCAGCCCTAATGCGCCGCTGCCGGCGAAACAGTCCAGGCAGCGCGCGCCCTGAATCACCGGCGCCAGCCAGTTGAACAGGGTTTCGCGCACCCGATCGGTGGTGGGGCGCAGCCCCGGGCTGTTCGGCACCGGAAGCTTGCGACCGCGCCATTGGCCGCCGATGATGCGGATCTGTCCGGCTGCGGCCTGGGGCGGTTTTTTGGCCGCCGCCCGTGGCGAGAGTCTTGTCATAAGCGTTGTTTGATTTCTTTTGCGGCGCGGAGCCGTAGAGGTTAACGAAAAGTTGCCCCTATTCTACCGGTGACGGGCTTCGGGGGGAACGGTAAAACTTTGTTGTCTGATTTCACACCGGAAAGCATGCCGGATGCGTGTTGCTGCGCGAGGGAAAGTGATAGACTCGGCGGATTATTGTCAGCATATATCCTTCAGGTATGTAGGGTAAGCGAGCCTTCGGTACGGAGTAGAGTCATAACATGGCAAAAGATAAGAAACGTGGGTTTTTCTCCTGGCTGGGGTTTGGCCAGAAGGAAAAGGAAGAAGAGCAACAGCAACCTGAGCAGCCGGTAGAGCAGGCGGAGCCTCAGGCCGCGGAGACACCGGCTGAACCGGCCACCGCCAAGCTGGATGACAAGCTCCCCGCCCAGGAATCTGAACCTGCCGCCTCCGTCGACACCCCGGGAGAGTGGGATAGCGGCCAGGCCGGCGAACCCATCGCGGAAAACCTGCCGGCGGCGGCCGAACACCCGACGGCGCAAGCGTTGGCCGAAGAGATTGTCAGCGTGACCGAGCAGGTAGTGGCGCAGCAGCAGCCGGTCGTCGAGCCCGAGCCGGTGGTTGAGCCCGAGCCGGTCGTTGAACCCGAGCCGGTCGTTGAACCCGAGCCAGTTGTTGAGCCTGAGCCGGTGGTTGAGCCTGAGCCGGTCGTTGAGCCTGAGCCGGTCGTTGAGCCTGAGCCGGTCGTTGAACCCGAGCCGGTCGTCGAGCCCGAGCCGGCCGTCGAGCCAGAGCCGGCCGTTGAACCTGAGCCGGTTGTCGAGCCTGAGCCTGTCGTCGAACCTGAGCCGGTCGTTGAGCCCGAGCCGGTCGTTGAACCCGAGCCGGTTGTCGAGCCCGAGCCGGTTGTTGAGCCCGAGCCAGCCGCTGAGCCCGAGCCGGTCGTCGAACCAGAATCGGAGCCGGAAGAAGAAGCGCCGCTTGAACCTGTGGTGCCGGCCGCTGCGCAAGAGCAGGAGCGGCCGACCAAAGAGGGCTTCTTCGCTCGCCTGAAACGTAGCCTGCTGAAAACCAAGCAAAACCTCGGCTCCGGCTTTATGGGGCTGTTCCGCGGTAAAAAGATCGACGACGACCTGTTCGACGAGTTGGAAGAACAGCTGCTGATCGCCGATGTCGGCGTGGAGACCACGCGCAAGATCATCACCTCCCTGACCCAGCACGCCAGCCGCAAGCAGCTGAAAGACGCCGAAGCGCTGTACGGCAAGCTGAAGGAGGAAATGTCCGAAATTCTGGCCAAGGTCGATCAGCCGCTGGATGTCAGCGGGAAAACCCCGTATGTCATTCTGATGGTCGGCGTGAACGGCGTGGGTAAAACCACCACCATCGGCAAGCTGGCGCGCCAATTCCAGGCGGAAGGCAAGTCGGTGATGCTGGCGGCGGGGGATACTTTCCGCGCCGCGGCGGTGGAGCAGCTGCAGGTGTGGGGCGAACGCAACCGCATTCCGGTGGTGGCGCAGCATACCGGGGCGGATTCCGCTTCGGTGATCTTCGATGCGGTGCAGGCCGCCAAGGCGCGCGGCATCGATGTCTTGATCGCCGATACCGCCGGTCGTCTGCAGAACAAATCGCACCTGATGGAAGAGCTGAAGAAGATCGTCCGCGTCATGAAAAAACTGGACGACCAGGCCCCCCATGAGGTTATGCTGACGCTCGATGCCAGCACCGGCCAGAATGCGGTCAGCCAGGCGAAATTATTTAATGAGGCCGTGGGCTTAACCGGCATCACGCTGACTAAACTGGACGGTACCGCCAAGGGCGGGGTGATCTTCGCCATCGCCGATCAGTTCGGTATCCCGATTCGCTATATCGGCGTCGGGGAAGGCATCGAAGATTTGCGGCCGTTTAAGGCTGACGATTTTATTGAGGCACTTTTTGCCCGAGAGGATTAATACGGATGATTCGCTTTGAACAGGTCAGTAAAGCTTATCTGGGCGGACGGCAAGCGCTGCAGGGGGTCGATTTCCATCTGCGCCCGGCGGAAATGGCGTTTCTGACCGGCCATTCCGGCGCGGGGAAAAGTACCCTGCTGAAACTGATTTGTGGTATCGAACGGCCCAGCGCCGGCCACATCTGGTTTGGCGGCCACGACATCAGTCGTTTGAAAAACCGCGAGGTGCCGTTCCTGCGTCGGCAGATCGGCATGATCTTCCAGGATCACCACCTGCTGCTGGATCGCACGGTGTATGACAATGTGGCGATGCCGCTGATCATCGCCGGCGCCAGTACCGAAGACATCCGCCGCCGCGTCTCCGCCGCGCTGGACAAGGTCGGTTTGCTGGATAAAGCGAAGAACTTCCCGATTCAACTGTCCGGCGGTGAGCAGCAGCGCGTGGGCATCGCCCGTGCGGTGGTGAACAAGCCGGCGGTGTTGCTGGCGGATGAACCGACCGGCAACCTGGACGACGCGCTGTCGGAAGGCATTCTGCGCCTGTTTGAAGAATTCAACCGCGTCGGCGTCACCGTATTAATGGCGACGCACGACACCGGGCTTATCGCCCGCCGCAATTACCGCATCCTGACGCTGAGCCAGGGCCGCATGCAAGGGGGCGCTCACCATGGCCAATAACGCAAAAACCGCCAAGAGCAAGGCGCTGCGCGGCGGCTGGCGCGAACAGTGGCGTTACGCCTGGATGAACGCCATCAAAGACATGCTGCGCCAGCCGTTGGCGACGCTGTTGACGGTGATGGTGATCGCCATCTCCCTGACGCTGCCGAGCGTGTGCTACATCGTGTGGAAAAACGTCAGCACCGCGGCCAGCCAGTGGTACCCGACGCCGCAGCTGACGGTCTACCTGGATAAATCGCTCGACGACGACGCGGCGCTGAAAGTGCTCGACGCCATCAAGGCGGAAGCCGGCGTGGAGAAGGTGAATTACCTGTCGCGTGAAGAAGCGCGCGGCGAGTTCCGCAACTGGTCGGGCTTTGGCGGCGCGTTGGACATGCTGGAAGAGAACCCGTTGCCGGCGGTGGCGATCGTTACGCCGAAGATGAGCTTCCAGAGTTCGGATACCCTCAACACCCTGCGCGATCGCGTGGCGGCGGTGCAGGGCGTGGAAGAAGTGCGTATGGATGACAGCTGGTTTGCCCGCCTGGCGGCGCTGACCGGGTTGGCGGGCCAGATCGCGGCGATCATCGGCGTGCTGATGATCGTGGCGGTGTTCCTGGTGATCGGTAACAGCGTGCGTCTGAGCATCTTCAGCCGCCGCGACACCATCAACGTGATGAAGCTGATCGGCGCCACCGACGGTTTTATCCTGCGGCCGTTCCTTAACGGCGGGGCGATGCTCGGCTTTGCCGGCGCGCTGCTGTCGCTGGTGCTGTCCGGCGCGCTGGTGTGGCAGCTGGAGTCGGTGGTCGCCGGGGTGGCCAAGGTGTTCGGCACCACCTTCACCCTCCACGGGCTGGGCTGGGACGAGGCGCTGTTGCTGCTGATCATCTCCGCGATGATCGGTTGGATCGCCGCCTGGCTGGCGACGGTGCAACATTTACGCCGATTTACACCACAGTAAGATTTTTTTGGTATACTCTTCTCCTGCTGCTTTTGATCGCGTTGCGGGAGAAGAGTGACCTCAAGCGAAGTCAGCACAACACCTCTCTTCTTAGCGCACAAATTCCCTATCGGCCTGCACTCTCGTCACGTATTGTCAGCAACAATGCTTGCAAAAAAGGGTGAACTTTTAGGGCGGAGTACGGTCAAAAATTGCAGCAAATGTTAAGGTGCCCGGCGTGTGGAACCGCTTTTGCTTCAGCAACTGCCGTAGAATCAATCATTTCCCCGCTGTAATAATCACCTGCATGATTTTGTATTCTCATAGAGAGGGTTTGAATGACCAAAGAAATGCAAACTTTAGCCTTAGTACCCCAAGGTAGCTTGGAAGCCTATATCCGGGCAGCCAACGCCTATCCGATGCTGACGGCAGAGGAAGAGCGGGAGCTGGCTGAACGGCTGCATTATCAGGGCGATCTGGATGCCGCTAAGCAGCTCATCCTGTCTCACCTGCGCTTTGTCGCTCATATTGCCCGCAACTATTCAGGCTATGGTCTGCCACAGGCGGATCTGATTCAGGAAGGCAATATCGGCCTGATGAAAGCCGTTCGCCGCTTCAACCCTGAAGTCGGCGTGCGTCTGGTTTCCTTTGCGGTGCATTGGATTAAGGCGGAAATCCACGAGTACGTATTGCGCAACTGGCGCATCGTGAAAGTGGCGACCACCAAAGCGCAGCGCAAGCTGTTCTTTAACCTGCGCAAAACCAAACAGCGTTTGGGCTGGTTCAACCAGGACGAAGTGGAACTGGTGGCCCGCGAGCTGGGCGTAACCAGCAAAGACGTGCGCGAGATGGAATCTCGCATGGCGGCGCAGGACATGACGTTCGATCCGACTCCGGACGACGAGGCCCGCGATGGCCAGTCGATGGCGCCGGTGCTGTACCTGCAGGACAAGAGCTCCGACTTCGCCGAAGGCATTGAGGAAGATAACTGGGAAAGCAACGCCGCAGACAAACTGGCCTATGCGCTGGAAGGTCTGGATGAGCGCAGCCAGCATATCATCCGCGCCCGCTGGCTGGACGACGACAACAAGTCGACGCTGCAGGAGCTGGCCGATCAGTACGGCGTTTCCGCCGAGCGCGTGCGCCAGCTGGAAAAGAACGCCATGAAGAAATTGAAAATGGCGATCGAAGCCTGAGTCGATGCGATATTCGAAAAAAAGCCCGGCAAGCCGGGCTTTTTCATGCCTGAAATTCGGCGTTATGGCGCCACGGTGGCGAAGTCCGGCGCTGGGCAGTCGTAGCCGAATTTCGCCGCCCACGGGTAGCGAGTGCCGGTGTTAATGTAGCGTTGATAAAGCGCCCGGCCGGTCTTGGCGTCGCGCTTGATAACCCAGCTGGCGGCGTTACACAGCACGGCGGCATAGGCCTGGCTCTTCGGCGGCAGCAGATCGGCCGCCTGTTGCGCCAGCCCCACCGCCTGCCAGCGATAGTGCAGGAAACGGTTGTCCTGCGCCAGCAGCGCCGCCTTGGCGCGCGCCGCTTCTGCGCTGTCGATCCAGCTTTTATGCTTCAGCTCGCGAGTATCGAACGCATCCCCCAGATAGGAATAGCCGGCGCCATAGATGGCGTAATCCGGCGTCATCTCATAGCCGGTAAACTCCAGCCCCTGGGCGCGCAGCAGGTTGGCCGCACGATAGTAAGCTTGCGCGCGCGCCAGCGGCGCGGCGGATTTGTCCTTGGCGGCCTTCAGCTCATCGGCGTACTGCTGCGCCGCTTGCCGGTAGTTAGGGATATCGAAATAGGCCTGGGCTTCCGCGGCCCGCCCGGCGCGCATCAAGCGCCGCGCCAGCAGTTCGCGCAGCTGCACTTCCGGCGTGATTTGCTGGCCACCACCGTAGTCGTCCGGGTTAACCGGCTTGAGCGGCGTCGTCGGCGCCGGGGCGTGCTTATCGACAAAGCCTTTCAACTCATCGACGGTCAGCACGCGCTCCGCCACGTCGGCCACGTCGGCCCAGTAGATCGCCTTGCCGCGATACAGCAGGTCCATCGCCTGCAGATAGTCGCCGCGGTTCAGCGCCAGAATAGCCTGTTCGCCGGCCACCCGGCACTCGGGGACGATGGTTTCCGCGACGAAGTCGGCGTTGCGCTGTTCGCCCCAGCTTTCGTCGGCGGGGAACGCGCTTGCCGCCTTGGCGTAGGCGGCGGTGGCGGCTTTCACGTCGCCGTCGCGCAGCGCCATTTTGGCGCGCAGCCACCACGCCAGGCCGCTGTCGCCGGCGTTTTTCAGCAGGCTCGCCGCCATCGGGTACTGCCCGGAACGGTAGGCCAATGCCGCCAGCCGATCGCTGCCGGCGAAGCCGCTTTTCACCGTGCCGTCCAGCAGCGTCAGGATCTGGCTGATGATCTGGGCAGAGCGGCCGTTGCCGTCGGTATCCGCCATTTGCAGATTGCCGCTGCGGGCGAACAGCTCAATGGTCACCAGCTGCTGGATCAACGGATCGCCGATCACCTGCTTCAGCGTTTCCAGATGGTCGGGATTGACCAGGTAGCTGGAGACGTACTGCAGCGACTGCCCGCCGCTCGGATCGCCCTGCGCCGCCTGCTGTGCGTACAGGTGGGCAGCGGGGGCGACGTCACCCAGCCACAGGTGGATGCGCGCCTGCTGCCCGAGGCTGCTTAGCGCCAGCTGGTCGGGATCGGCGGCGCCGCTTTTCACCCGATCGATCACCTGCTGGAACGCCGCCAGCGCCTGTTCAAGTTCGGCTTTAGGCGGATGCTCGGCGGCGGGGGCCGCTTCACCCGATTCATTCACCGGCGTACCGTGGTCAGCCATCAACACCCGCCCAAGCGAATACTGCGCCCGCAGCCCCCAGTCGCCTTGTTCGGCGGCCGGGAGCTTCAGCACCTGCTGGAAATAGTCTGTGGCGCGCGGATCATGGCTGGCGAAAGCGACGGCGCCCAGTTGATAAAGGCGTGCGGCGTTGGACAACCCCTGAGTATTGACGGCGTCAGCCTCTTCCACCGTTTTGGCGGCGCGCATTTTGCCGATCGCCACCGTTTCCGGCGACTGCGGCATCGGTTTCGGCGGCATCGGCGGCGGCGGGGCTTGCCAGTGCGGCAGCTGCTTATCCGCCGGCACCAGTCGGCTGGCTTCGAAGGCGAAATTGCCCTCCGGCATATACAGCAGGGTGCCGTTGCGGTCGATCAGCAGCCGGTTAGGGAAATCCGGGCCGCAAGCATAGCCGCTCAGCGGCAGCGCGGCGCCGATCAGCATGGCCAGCGGAAGAAGGCGGCGGGTGTTCCGTGCCGCGCGCGTATCAAGGTGTGACAAGGGTGCCTCCTGGCGTCAGTTGTTGGCAGCGTAGCCAGCCCAGCGGCCGGGATTGCCCGGCGCGCAGCTGATCGCCGCTGATGCGAATAAAGCGTTGCCGCTGCGGTGCGGATTCCAGCCGGTAGTTGCCGACCGCGTCCGCCGCCAGGCAGTCGTCGGCGCGGATGGCCACCTCTTGCGGCAGCGGGGCGTCCACCAGCCCGTTGTTATGAATTATCAGATCATACAGCCCGTTTTGCTGTGGCTGAGGCCTAAATTTTACCTGCCAGTCGACGTTCAGCGGCTGCCGTTCGATCACCGCTCGCAGCGTGGCGAGCGACCAGGCGCGCCGATCGTCCGCCAGCGGCAAGCGGAACCAGATAATGCCGCGCAGCCGGGGCGGCGTTTGCTGCGCCAGCGTCTGCAGAAAATCGGCGATCTGCTGCGGCGCGACCGTCAGCTCGCGGCCGTTGCCCGCCACGCGCAGCGAGGACTCGCTCTCCACCTGCGCGCCCTGCGCATCAAACCCCAGCAGCGCCATGCCGTAGGCCGGCAGCGCGACGCGAAACGGCTTCGGTGTGACGGAGGCGTACTGCCGCACCCAGCGCAGCGCCAAGGAGCCGTCAAACAGCCCCTGCTGCGGCGAGAGCACCGCGTGCACCTGCAGGACGGAGCTGTCGGCCTGTTGCAATACGCCGGGCAGGTCGGGCGAGCCGATCCAGGCCGGCAGGGCGGTGATGCCGAGCTGCAAAGCGGCGGGCAGCCGTTGGCGCAGTTGCTGCAGAAAGCGTTGGTAGTCCGGCAGGCGGGCGGTGGCGGCGTCATGATCGATCTCGACGCCGGTGACGGGCAGCCCGGCCGCCTGCCAGCGTTGGGTGAGCGCCAGCAGGCGCTGGATAATGGCCTCTTGGTCCAGCTGCGGCAGCTGGCCGTCGAGGCGCGCCACCAGCCAGAGCGGGCGGCCGTCCTGCCGCAGCAGGTTGAGATCGGCCGGGATCTCCCGCCAGCCCTCGCGCGGATGTACCTGCAGCGCCAGCACGCGCAGCCCACCGAACAGATCGCGGCTGTGTGCCAGCGCATCGGCGTGCTGCGGCGTCCAGACCCGCTGCCAGATATAAACCTGCTGATCCCAGCCTGAGGCCAGGCGCAGCGCCTGCTGGCGCCCGAGGAACGCGGCCGCCAGCCCCAGCGCAATCAAGACCAGCGCCGCCAGCCGGCGTTTCATTTTTGCCAGAGATCGCCCTGCGGTGCGAAGCCGCAGGCGCGCATGAAGTTATCGACTTCCCCGCGTTCGCGCGGCGCCAGGCCGGCGGTCGACAGCTGCCAGTGGGCGATCTGCGGCAGCTGACGCTGCGCATCCTGCACCAGGTAAAGACCGACGCCGCGGCGGCGCGTCACTTCGCGTACCAGCAGGTCCTGCAGCTCGGCGCGGTCGTTCTGCAGCGCGATTTTCACCGCCCCCAGCAGCCGCTCGTTGAAGCGGGCGGCGAACAGCGCCTTGCCGTCGCTCAGCCAGCTCTGCCACTGTTCCGGCTGCTGGTGCGGCCAAATTTTACCGAGGTCGATAAGGTCTTGCGGGGACAGCGCGGTCAGGCGCTCGATGGTCAGTTTCATGCAGAATTTCCGCGCAGCTAAATGATGCCGACAGTGTAATAGATCTTGTGCAGAGCGTTGTGTAAGTTTTTCTGTACGATTACTGTGCAATATGTTTTTTGCACGGGGCATTTTCCGAGTAAATAGTTAGTAAACGGATTGTTAACCAGCACAACGCACTACGCCTCAAGGTAAAGAGCGCAGGTTTAATTCGAATTTTATCCTGTTTACACCGCTTGTTTCTGCCTGATGAAGTTGATTTGCAGAAGAAAATTCCTGTTTAATGGCATGAAAAATAAAGTCTTATTAGAAAATAATGCCGACAAAGCGCCTAAATCATTATTACTTATAACAAAAGCGGTCAATAACGATCCGGTGCAGGCAAACACAACAGGTACGTTCACAACGACAGATGGGGATTCGCGGATGAAATTAACAACAGGTAAGGCACTGCTGGCGGGTTGTATTGCGATGGCCATGAGCCAGGCGGCCATGGCGAAAGACATCAAGGTGGCGATCGTCGGGGCGATGTCCGGCCCGGTCGCGCAGTATGGCGACATGGAGTTTACCGGCGCGCGCCAGGCGATTGCCGACATCAACGCCAAGGGCGGCATCAAGGGCGACAAGCTGGTCGGTGTGGAATACGACGACGCCTGCGACCCGAAACAGGCGGTTGCGGTCGCCAACAAGGTGATCAACGACGGCATTCGCTACGTGATCGGCCACCTGTGCTCCTCGTCCACCCAGCCGGCGTCCGATATTTATGAAGACGAAGGCGTGATCATGATTACCCCGGCGGCCACCAACGCCGATCTGACCACCCGCGGCTACAAGATGATCATGCGCACCACCGGCCTGGACTCGGATCAGGGCCCGACCGCTGCCAAATACATCCTCAGCGACATCAAGCCGAAGCGCATCGCCGTGGTGCACGACAAGCAGCAATATGGCGAAGGCCTGGCGCGCTCGGTGCGCGACAGCCTGAAAAAACAGGGCACCGAAGTGGCGATGTTCGAAGGCATCACCGCCGGCGACAAAGACTTCTCCACCCTGGTGGCGCGCCTGAAGAAAGAGAATATCGACTTCGTGTATTTCGGCGGTTACTACCCGGAAATGGGCCAGATCCTGCGTCAGGCCAAGCAGGCCGGGTTGACCACCCGCTTCATGGGGCCGGAAGGCGTGGGCAACTCCTCGCTGTCCAACATCGCCGGAGCCGCTTCGGAAGGCATGCTGGTGACGTTGCCGAAACGCTACGATCAGGTGCCTGCCAACCAGCCGATCGTCGATGCGTTGAAAGCCAAGAAGCTGGATCCGACCGGCCCGTTCGTCTGGACCACCTATGCCGCGCTGCAGTCGCTGACCACCGGCATGGAGCGCAGCGGCAGCCAGGAGCCGGCGGACATCGTCAAGGATCTGAAAACCGGCAAGCCGGTGGAGACCGTGATGGGGCCGCTGAGCTGGGATGACAAGGGCGATCTGAAAGGCTTCGAGTTCGGCGTGTTCGAATGGCATGCCAACGGCACGTCCACACCGATCAAATAAGCCATAATGATTAGGGTGGGGCGCGGCTCGCTGCGCCCGGCGGGTCGGCTTGCCGGCCCCGTCTCCCTTTACCCGCCGGTTCTCCGCTGGCGGGTTTCGCAGCCAAGGGTTCAGAGTATGTCAGAGCAGCTCCTCTATTTTCTGCAGCAGATGTTCAACGGCTTAACGTTGGGCAGCACCTATGCATTGATCGCCATCGGTTACACCATGGTTTACGGCATCATCGGCATGATCAACTTCGCCCACGGCGAGGTGTACATGATCGGCAGCTATGTCTCCTTTATCGTTATCGCCGCCCTGATGATGCTCGGCATCGACGTCGGCTGGTTGCTGATCGGCGCCGCGTTTCTGGTCTCGATCGTCATCGCCAGCGCCTACGGCTGGAGCATCGAGCGGGTGGCCTACAAGCCGGTGCGCAACTCCAAGCGCCTGATTGCGCTGATCTCGGCCATCGGCATGTCGATATTCCTGCAAAACTACGTCAGCCTGACGCAGGGCTCACGCGATCTGGCGCTGCCCAGCCTGGTGACCGGCCAGTGGGTGCTGGGGGAAAGCAATGGCTTCGCCGCCACCATCAGCACCATGCAGCTGACCATCTGGCTCGTGACCTTCCTGGCGATGCTGGCGCTGACGCTGTTTATCCGCTATTCGCGCATGGGCCGCGCCTGCCGCGCCTGTGCGGAAGACCTGAAGATGGCCAGCCTGCTGGGCATCAACACTGACCGGGTGATCTCGCTGACCTTCGTCATCGGGGCTGTGATGGCGGCGGTGGCCGGGGTGTTGCTCGGCCAGTTCTACGGCGTCATCAACCCCTACATCGGCTTTATGGCCGGCATGAAAGCCTTCACCGCCGCGGTCTTGGGCGGCATCGGCAGCATTCCCGGCGCGATGATCGGCGGCCTGGTGCTGGGCGTGGCGGAAGCGCTGACCTCCGCCTATCTCAGCACCGAATACAAAGACGTGGTGTCGTTCGCGTTGCTGATCGTGGTGCTGCTGATCATGCCGACCGGCATCCTCGGGCGTCCGGAGGTTGAGAAAGTATGAAACTCAATCTGCTCAATGCGCTGATCGCCACGGCGGTGCTGTTCGTGATGGCGTCGTTCCTGATGGGCATGCAGCTTAGCCTGGACGGCACCAAGCTGGTGGTGCACGGCGCGGCGGAAGTGCGCTGGATGTGGATCGGCATCGGCTGCGTCATCGTCTTTTTCTTCCAGCTGTTGCGCCCGCTGCTGCAGCAGGGATTGAAAAAAGTCTCCGGCCCGGCGTTCGTGCTGCCGAGCTTCGACGGCACCACGCCGCGGCAAAAGCTGCTGGCGGCTCTGCTCATCGTCGCGGCGGTCGCCTGGCCGTTCCTGGTATCGCGCGGCACGGTGGATATTGCCACCCTGACGCTGATCTACGTGATGCTGGGCCTCGGCCTCAACGTGGTGGTGGGCTTGTCCGGCTTGCTGGTGCTCGGCTACGGTGGTTTCTACGCCATCGGCGCTTACACCTACGCGCTGCTGAATCACTATTACGGCCTCGGCTTCTGGGAGAGCCTGCCGCTGGCGGGCATCGTCACCGCCGCCTTCGGCTTCCTGCTCGGTTTCCCGGTGCTGCGGCTGCGCGGCGACTATCTGGCGATCGTGACGCTCGGCTTCGGTGAGATCGTGCGCATCCTGCTACTGAACAATACCGAGATCACCGGCGGGCCGAACGGCATCAGCCAGATCCCGAAACCGACCTTTTTCGGCCTGGAGTTCAACCGCAGCGTGCGCGACGGCGGTTGGAATACCTTCCATAACTTCTTCGGCCTGAAATACGATCCGAGCGATCGCATCATATTCCTGTATCTGGTGGCGCTGCTGCTGGTGGTGCTGACGCTGTTCGTCATCAACCGCCTGCTGCGCATGCCGCTGGGGCGCGCCTGGGAAGCGCTGCGCGAAGACGAGATCGCCTGCCGCTCGCTGGGCCTCAGCCCGACGCGCATCAAGCTGACCGCCTTTACCATCAGCGCCGCTTTCGCCGGGTTTGCCGGCACGCTGTTCGCCGCGCGCCAGGGCTTCGTCAGCCCGGAATCTTTCACCTTCGTCGAATCGGCCTTCGTGTTGGCGATCGTCGTACTGGGGGGCATGGGCTCGCAGTTCGCGGTCATTCTGGCGGCGATCCTGCTGGTGGTGTCGCGCGAACTGATGCGCGATCTGAATGAATACAGCATGTTGCTGCTGGGTGCGCTGATGGTGTTGATGATGATTTGGCGGCCGCAGGGGCTGTTGCCGATGAAACGGCCGCAGCTGAAGCTGCAGGCGGCGGACATTCAGGCGGGCAAGGGGGAGCAGGCATGAGCGTTCAACCTTTACTGCAGGTGGAGGGCCTGTCGATGCGTTTCGGCGGGCTGCTGGCGGTCAACAACGTGGCGTTGACGCTGAACGAAGGCGAAATCGTGTCGCTGATCGGCCCCAACGGCGCCGGTAAGACCACGGTGTTCAACTGCCTGACCGGTTTTTACCGCCCGACCGGCGGCACCATCAAATTGCGCGATCGCCACCTGGAAGGGCTGGCGGGGCAGGCCATCGCCCGCATGGGCGTGGTGCGCACCTTCCAGCACGTGCGGCTGTTCCGTGAAATGACGGTGATCGAGAACCTGCTGGTGGCGCAGCATCAGCACCTGAAAAGCGGCGTGTTTGCCGGGCTGTTGAAAACCCCGGCCTTCCGCCGCGCCGAAGCCGAGGCGCTGACGCACGCGGCGGAGTGGCTGGAGCGCGTCGGCCTGCTGGAGATGGCCAACCGTTCGGCGGGCAACCTGGCCTACGGGCAGCAGCGGCGGCTGGAGATCGCCCGCTGCATGGTGACCCGGCCGGAGCTGCTGATGCTGGATGAACCGGCTGCCGGCCTCAACCCGAAAGAGACCGACGAGCTGGACCACCTGATCGTCGAGCTGCGCGATCGGCATAAGGTATCGGTGCTGCTGATCGAGCACGACATGAAGCTGGTGATGGGCATCTCCGACCGCATTTATGTGGTGAATCAGGGCACGCCGCTGGCGCAGGGCACACCGGCGGAGATCCGCAACAACCCGGACGTGATCCGGGCTTATTTGGGCGAAGAATAATATGCTGTCATTCAATCAGGTATCCGCCCATTACGGCAAAATTCAGGCGCTGCATCAGGTCAGCCTCACGATAAGCCAGGGTGAAATTGTGACGTTAATCGGCGCCAACGGCGCCGGTAAAACCACGCTGCTAGGCACTCTGTGCGGTGAGCCGCGCGCCAGCGAAGGCAGCATCGTCTTCCAGGGTCAGGACATCACCCAGTGGCAAACCTCGCGCATCATGCGTGAAGCGGTGGCGATCGTGCCGGAAGGGCGGCGCGTCTTCTCGCGCATGACGGTGGAAGAAAACCTGGCGATGGGCGGCTTCTTCGCCGATCGCCGGCAGTATCAACAGCGCATCGAACGGGTGTTCACTCTGTTCCCGCGCCTGCTGGAGCGCCGAAACCAGCGCGCCGGCACCATGTCCGGCGGCGAACAGCAGATGTTGGCCATCGGCCGCGCGCTGATGAGCCAGCCGAAGCTGCTGCTGCTCGACGAGCCCTCGCTCGGGCTGGCGCCGATCATCATCCAGCAGATCTTCGACATCATTCAGCAGCTGCGGGAAGAGGGCATGACCATCTTCCTGGTGGAGCAAAACGCCAATCAGGCGCTGAAATTGGCGGACCGCGGTTATGTGCTGGAAAACGGCCGCGTGGTGTTGGAAGATACGGGGGCTGCATTGTTAGCCAACGAAGCAGTGAGGTCGGCGTATCTGGGCGGTTAATCCGCCCCCCTACGAATTAAAATAATCAGGTACGAGAAGAAGAAATGAAGACAGAAGGGTTACTCGCGCAGCGCATCGTTAACGTAAAAAGTTCGGCCATCCGTGAATTGCTTAAACACAGCAAGATGGAACACGTCATTTCGCTGGCGGGCGGCATCCCCTCTGATGCGCTGTTCGATTTCGAAGGATTGAGCATCGCCACCCAGCAGGCGATCACCGAACAGCCGAAAAGCGCGTTCCAGTATGGCTTGACCGAGGGCAGCCCGCTGCTGCGTGAGCGCATTTGCGCGCTGTGCGCCGAGCGCGGCGTCACCGCGCGCGCGGAAGAGGTGATGGTCACCGCCGGCTCGCAGCAGGCATTGGATTTGGTGATGCGAGCCATCGTCAACCCCGGCGACGTGTTCGTGGTGGAGCGCCCGACCTACCTGGCGGCGCTGCAAACGCTGGAGCTGGCGGAAGCCAACATCATGTCGGTCTCGTCAGACAGCGACGGTATGGTGGTGGAAGAGCTGGCCGAGCTGCTGAAAACCCAGCGCATCAAGGGCGTGTACGTGGTGCCGAACTTCGGCAACCCCAGCGGCATCACCCTGAGCGCCGCGCGCCGCGAACTGCTGGTGAGGCTGGCCGCCGAACATAACTTCCTGATCATCGAAGACGATCCGTACGGCGAGCTGCGTTTCACCGAAGAGCGCCACCCGACGCTGCATCAGGTGTCGCAGCGGGTGCTGGGCAACACCGACCACATCATTTATACCTCGACCTTCTCCAAGATCCTGGCGCCGGGCCTGCGGTTGGGCTGGGCGATCCTGCCGCCGTTCCTGTTGCATAAAGTGGCGATCATCAAGCAGGCGGCGGATCTGCACGCCAGCGCGCTGTCGCAGAGCATCGTCGAATGCTACCTCGGCCTGGATCGCCTGCCGGCGCAGATCGACAAGATCCGCGCCGCCTACAAGCAAAAGGGCGAGATCCTGGCCGGTTTGGTGGAGCAGGAGCTGGGCGACTACATCACCTTCGATAAGCCGAAGGGCGGCATGTTCCTGTGGGCGCGTTTCCGCCAGCCGTTCAACGCCACCGAATGGCTGAATACCACGCTGCAGCAGGGCGTGGTGTTCGTGCCGGGGGAATACTTCTTCTCCGACAACCCGGATCGTTCGACCTTCCGCCTGTCGTTCGCCACCGCCACCGAGCAACAAATGCAGGAAGCGGTGGCGCGCCTGCGCCGTTCGATGTAATCCCCGCGGCGGCGGAGCCCATGCCCGCCGCCGACATCAAACTGCCATCTTCACTTCACTCTCCTGTCACATGGCTGTCACTTTTTAGTTATTTTTCTGTCATCCGCGCATGGCATGTTAGCTTCCGAACAAAAAACTGATTCTTTTCGCTCACGCGCTTTTACACCAGCTTTTTTCAGGAGTTAGGCATGCTCACCTACGCTATTCGCAAAACCACGCTGTGCGTCGCATTGACCCTGGCGGTCAGCACTCAGGCGCTGGCGGCGACCGAGATCCCGTTCTGGCATTCGATGGAAGGCGAACTGGGTAAGGAAGTGGACTCCCTGGCGGATCGCTTCAACCAGTCGCACAGCGACGTCAAGATTGTGCCGGTTTACAAAGGCAACTACGAACAGAGCCTGGCGGCGGGCATCGCCGCTTACCGCTCCGGCAAGGCGCCGGCGATCCTGCAGGTTTACGAGGTGGGCACCGCCACCATGATGGCCAGCAAGGCCATCAAACCGGTCTACGAAGTGTTTAAAGAGGCCGGCATCAACTTCGACGAGTCGGTGTTCGTGCCGACGGTAGCCGGCTATTACACCGACAACAAGAGCGGCCATCTGCTGTCGCAGCCGTTCAACAGCTCCACGCCGGTGCTGTACTACAATAAAGACGCCTTCAAGAAGGCCGGCCTGAACCCGGATCAGCCGCCGAAAACCTGGCAAGAGCTGGCGGCGGATACCGCCAAACTGCGTGAGGCCGGCATGAAGTGCGGCTACGCCAGCGGCTGGCAGGGCTGGATCCAGCTGGAGAACTTCAGCGCCTGGCACGGCGTGCCGTTCGCCAGCGAAAACAACGGTTTCGGCGGCACCAACGCCAAGCTGGAGTTCAACAAGCCGCTGCAGGTCAAGCATATCGCGCTGCTCGAAGCGATGAACAAGAAGGGTGATTTCACCTACTTCGGCCGCAAAGACGAATCCACCGAGAAGTTTTATAACGGCGACTGCGCCATCACCACCGCGTCATCCGGTTCGCTGGCGGACATCAAGCACTACGCCAAATTCAACTACGGTGTCGGCATGATGCCGTACGACGCCGACGCGAAAAACGCGCCGCAGAACGCCATCATCGGCGGGGCCAGCCTGTGGGTGATGAACGGTAAAGACGCCGCCACCTACAAGGGCGTGGCCGAGTTCCTGCAGTACCTGGCGCAGCCGGAAATCGCCGCCGAATGGCACCAGAAGACCGGCTATCTGCCGATCACCACCGCGGCTTACGATCTGACCAAGCAGCAGGGCTTCTACGACAAGAACCCGGGGGCCGACGTCGCCACTCGCCAGATGCTGAACAAGCCGCCGTTGCCGTTCACCAAGGGCCTGCGCCTCGGCAACATGCCGCAGATCCGCAGCGTGGTGGATGAGGAACTGGAAGGCGTGTGGACCGGCAAGAAAACGCCTCAGCAGGCGTTGGACGCCGCCGTGCAGCGCGGTGACGTGCTGCTGCGCCGTTTCGAAGCATCGACCAAGTAACCCTGCGTCGCGGGCCCGGCAGACCGGGCTCGCGTCTTCACGCCGATCCTTCCGTACCCGATTAATGGTTTAACTGCTATGTCATCTTCCCGTCCCGGTTTCGGCTGCAGCTGGTTGCCCTATGCGTTGGTGCTGCCGCAGCTGCTGATTACCGCCGTCTTCTTTTTATGGCCCGCCGGCGAGGCGCTGTGGTATTCGGTGCAGAGTCTCGATCCGTTCGGCCTGTCCAGCCAGTTTGTCGGGCTGGATAACTTTAAGCAGCTGTTTCAGGATCCTTACTACCTCGACTCGTTCTACACCACGCTGATCTTCAGCTTCCTGGTGGCGGGCATCGGGCTGGCGGTTTCGCTGTTCTTCGCCGCGCTGGTGGACTACGTGCTGCGCGGCAGCCGCCTCTATCGCACGCTGATGATCCTGCCCTATGCGGTGGCGCCGGCGGTGGCGGCGGTATTGTGGATCTTTCTGTTCAACCCCGGCTTGGGGTTGATCACCCATTTCCTCAACGGGCTGGGTTATAACTGGAACCATGCGCAAAACAGCGGCCAGGCGATGTTCCTGGTGGTGCTGGCCTCGGTATGGCAGCAGATAAGCTATAACTTCCTGTTTTTCCTCGCGGCGCTGCAGTCGATCCCGCGCTCGCTGGTGGAGGCGGCGGCCATCGACGGCGCCGGCCCGGTGCGGCGTTTCTTCCATCTGGTGCTGCCGCTGATCGCGCCGGTGAGCTTCTTCCTGCTGGTGGTCAATCTGGTGTACGCCTTCTTCGATACCTTCCCGGTGATCGACGCCGCCACCGGCGGCGGGCCGGTGCAGTCCACCACCACGTTGATCTACAAGATCTACCGCGAAGGCTTCGCCGGATTGGATCTCTCCAGCTCTGCCGCGCAGTCGGTGATCCTGATGCTGCTGGTGATCGGCCTGACGGTGATCCAGTTCCGCTTCGTTGAACGTAAGGTGCGCTATCAATGATTGAGAATCGACGCGGGCTGGATATCTTCAGCCATGTGATGCTGATTATCGGCGTGCTGGTGGTGCTGTTCCCGCTGTACGTGGCCTTTGTCGCCGCCACGCTGGACGACAAGCAGGTGTTTCAGGTGCCGATGACGCTGGTGCCCGGCGGCCACCTGTGGGAAAACATCCGCAATATCTGGCAGGGCGGCGTGGGCAACCTCAAGGTGCCGTTCTCGCTGCTGCTGCTGAACAGCGTGATCATGGCGCTGGCGATCACCTTCGGCAAGATCGCGGTGTCGGTGCTGTCGGCTTACGCCATCGTGTACTTTCGCTTCCCGCTGCGCAGCCTGTTCTTCTGGCTGATTTTCCTCACCCTGATGCTGCCGGTGGAGGTGCGTATCTTCCCGACGGTGGAGGTGATCTCCAACCTCAACCTGCTGGACAGCTACACCGGCCTGACGCTGCCGCTGATGGCCTCGGCCACCGCGACCTTCCTGCTGCGCCAGTTCTTCATGACGCTGCCGGATGAGCTGCTGGAGGCGGCGCGCATCGACGGCGCCGGGCCGATGCGTTTCTTCTGGGACATCGTGCTGCCGCTGTCGAAAACCAATCTGGCGGCGCTGTTCGTCATCACCGTTATCTACGGCTGGAACCAATACCTGTGGCCGATCCTGATCACCAGCGACGCCTCGATGGGCACCGCGGTGGCGGGCATCAAGAGCATGATCTCCACCTCCGGCGCGCCGACCCAGTGGAACCAGGTGATGGCGGCGATGATTCTGACTTTATTGCCACCGCTGGCGGTGGTGCTTCTGATGCAGCGCTGGTTTGTGCGCGGTCTGGTTGATAGCGAGAAATAACGACGATGGCAGGATTAAAACTACAGGCGGTCACCAAGTCTTACGACGGTAAAACGCCGGTGATCAAACAGATCGACCTCGACGTGGCGGACGGCGAATTCATCGTGATGGTCGGCCCGTCCGGCTGCGGCAAATCCACGCTGCTGCGGATGGTGGCCGGGCTGGAACGCACCACCAGCGGCGATATCTATATCGATACCCGACGCGTGACCGATCTGGAGCCCAAGGATCGCGGCATCGCGATGGTGTTCCAGAACTACGCGCTCTATCCGCACATGAGCGTGTACGACAACATGGCCTACGGCCTCAAGATCCGCGGTTTCGGCAAGGATCATATCCGCCAGCGGGTGGAAGAAGCGGCACGCATCCTGGAGCTGGAGCCGCTGCTCAAACGCAAACCGCGCGAGCTTTCCGGCGGCCAGCGCCAGCGCGTGGCGATGGGGCGCGCCATCGTGCGCGAACCGGCGGTATTCCTGTTCGATGAGCCGCTTTCCAACCTGGATGCCAAGCTGCGGGTGCAGATGCGCCTGGAGCTGCAACAGCTGCACCGCCGTCTGAAAACCACCAGCCTGTACGTGACCCACGATCAGGTGGAGGCGATGACGCTGGCGCAGCGGGTCATCGTGATGAACAAGGGCGTGGCGGAGCAGATCGGCACCCCGAGCGAAGTGTACCAACGGCCGGCTTCGCTGTTCGTCGCCGGCTTTATCGGATCGCCGGCGATGAACCTGCTGCCAGGCACCCTGAGCGCCGACGGCGGCCAGCTGCTGCTGGCGGACGGCATGGCGCTGCCGTTGCCGGTGGCCAAACCGCAGTGGGCGGGGCGGCCGTTGACGTTGGGCATTCGGCCGGAGCATATTCAGTTGGTGGCGCAAGGCCAGGGCGTGCCGCTGCAGCTGCAGACGCTGGAGCTGCTGGGGGCCGATAATCTGGCGCACGGCCAGTGGGGCGGCCACGGGGTGATCGTGCGGCTATCGCATGAAACCTTGCCGGCGGCGGGCAGTACGCTATATTTGCAGCTGCCTGCTCAGGCGCTGCACTTCTTTGACACCGACAGCGGATTACGGATGGATTGATGACCAGACACTGGCCTTACCCTCATATCGTCGCCCACCGCGGCGGCGGTTCTCTGGCGCCGGAAAACACCCTGGCGGCGATCGACGTCGGCGCGCGCCACGGCCACAAGATGATCGAGTTCGACGCCAAGCTGGCGCAGGACGGGCAAATTTTCCTGCTGCACGACGACACGCTGGATCGCACCAGCAACGGCTGGGGCGTGGCGGGCGAGCTGCCGTGGGACAAACTGGTGCAGCTGGACGCCGGCAACTGGTACAGCTCGGCCTTCAAGGGCGAGCGGCTGCCGCTGCTGTCGGAGGTGGCGGAACGCTGCCAGGAACACGGCCTGATGGCCAATATCGAGATCAAGCCGACCACCGGCAGCGACGATGAAACCGGCCGGGTGGTGGCGCTGGCGGCGCGGCTGCTGTGGCAAGGGCAGACCGATCCGCTGCTTTCTTCCTTCTCGGTGGACGCGCTGGCGGCGGCGCAGCGCACCGTGCCGGATTTGCCGCGCGGCCTGCTGCTGGAGGACTGGGACGACAACTGGCGCGAGCTGACCGAACGCCTGGATTGCGTCTCGCTGCATATCGATCACAAAGCGCTGACCGCCGAGCGGGTAAAAGCGTTGAAAGACGCCGGGCTGCGCATTCTGGTGTATACCGTCAACCAACCGGATCGCGCGCGCCTGCTGCTCGACTGGGGCGTTGACTGCATTTGCACCGACCGGATAGATTTGATCGGCCCGGATTTTTAATCCGGCGCCGATGAATCCCGCGACGACAAGCCTTGCCGCCGCACCACCGGAAGGAATGCGATGCCTGGCTTTATGATGTCACTGTGGCACCAGATCGTGCTGTCTTTACCGCTGTTTGTGCTGATCGCGTTGGGTTATGGGCTGATTCGCTGGGGGAAATGGCCTGCTGGCATCACCGATGGCCTGACGCGCTTCGTGTTTTCCCTCGCCTTGCCCGCCATGCTGTTTCGCATGATGTGCGACTTCTCGCAGCGCCCGGCGGTCGACGCCCGGCTGCTGATCGCGTTTTTCGGCAGTTGCCTGATCGTGTTCGTGCTCGGCCGTCTCGTCGCCCGGCACCTCTTTCGGCTGGATGGCGTCGCCGGATCGGTGTTTGCGCTGGGCGGCATTTTCTCCAATAACGTGATGCTCGGCTTGCCGATCGCCAGCGTGATGCTGGGGGAGGCGGCGATCCCGTCGGTGGCGCTGGTGCTGGTGTTCAACGGCCTGATCCTGTGGACGCTGGTGACGGTGTCGATCGAGTGGGCGCGCAACGGTTCGCCGACGCTGAGCGGTTTCGTTAAAACCGCGCGCAGCGTGCTGACCAATCCGCTGATCGTCGGCATTCTGTCCGGCACCCTGTTCAGCCTGACCGGCCTGCCGCTGCCGGCCTTCGTCGATCGGCCGATCAGCATGCTCGGCCAGGTGGCGGCGCCGCTGTCGCTGGTGGTGCTGGGCATGGGGCTGGCGGAGTACCGCATCGGCGAAGGCTGGCGGCTGAGCAGCGCCATCTGCGTGCTGAAATTGCTGGTGCAGCCATTAGTGATTTGGCTGCTGGCCTGGATGATGGATCTGCCGCCGATGGAGACCCGGGTTGTGGTGCTGCTGGGCTCGATGGCGGTGGGGGTGAACGTCTACCTGATGTCGCGCCAGTTCAATACGCTCACCGGCCCGGCCGCCACCAGCCTGGTGATGTCCACCGTGCTGGCGGCGATCACTACGCCGCTGATCCTCACCGTTATGGGCGTGCGGGCGTAGCCGGCATCGGCGCCTGCGGCACCGCCGGCGCGGTGCGATTGAACGGATCGCGCGGCTGGTTGCCGTTGGGCAGCAGCTGCCCGCCGTTCGGCGTGGTTTGCAGCAGCTGCTGCCGTTGATTGTCGGACTGCCGTTGCTGCTGCAGGCGGCGTTGATCCATCTGCCGATTGTTCAACAGACGCTGTTGCTGAGCCTGTTGGCTGTTTTGGTTGAGCAACTGCTGCTGTGAGCGCAGGTCGGTTACGCCGTTGGCCGCCGCAGCCAGGCCGGGCAGCCACAGCAGAACAAACAGGATGTGAGAAGTTTTCATAATGGTTACCTCGCCTTTTTATTAAGCCTAACCCAACGGTGAAATTTTGCCGGTAGTTTGTCTTTTGTTCAGATGTAAACCGCCTTTTCGCCAACGCGGCGCGCATCTTCCGTTACAATCGCCCTTTCGGTCTTTTTAGGGTGAACCCATCGTGCTGCTTTTGGTTATAACCACCATCCTGTGGGCGTTTTCTTTCAGCCTGATTGGCGAGTACCTGGCGGGCCAGGTCGACAGCGGGTTCTCGGCGCTGGTGCGCATCGGGCTGGCGGCGTTGGTGTTCCTGCCGTTTCTGCGCTGGCGCAATATCAAGCCCAGGGTGATCCTGCTGTATATGCTGGTGGGCGCCTTCCAACTGGGCATCATGTACCTGTTCAGCTTCCGCGCCTATCTCTACCTGACGGTGCCCGAATTCCTGCTGTTCACCGTGCTGACGCCGCTGTACATCACCTTGATCTACGATTTGCTGAGCGGCCGGCGTCTGCGGTGGGGCTACGTATTCAGCGCGCTGCTGGCGGTGCTGGGCGCGGCGATCATCCGCTATCACCAGCTGAGCGAACACTTTTGGTGGGGGCTGCTGTTGGTGCAGGCGGCGAATATCAGCTTCGCCATCGGCATGGTCGGCTATAAGCGCCTGATGGAAGTGCACCCCTTGCCGCAGCACACCGCATTTTCCTGGTTCTACCTGGGGGCGGCGGTGGTGGCGGTGGTGGCCTGGTTCCTGTGGGGCAATCCGCAGCAGCTGCCGACCACCAATCTGCAGTGGGGCGTGCTGATCTGGCTGGGCGTGGTGGCGTCGGGGCTGGGCTACTTCATGTGGAACTATGGCGCGACGCAGGTGGATGCCGGCACGCTCGGCATCATGAACAACATGCATGTGCCGGCCGGTTTGTTGGTCAACCTGGCCATCTGGCAACAGCAGCCGCATTGGCCGAGCTTTATCATTGGCGGGGCGGTGATCGTCGCTTCGCTGTGGGTACACCGGCGCTGGGTGGCGCCGAAACGGCTCGGCTAAGCGGGCGGGCCACCCGGTACGTTTATACGTCGGCCGTCAACGCTTTGGCGCCGGCAGCGCCAGGGCGTGCCGCGTCGCGCACAAACGGCAGATGATCGCAGGCGTGCTGGCGGGCCGAGCGGATAAAGGCTTCGGTCACCGCCTGGCGCTGTTCGCCGTCGCGCACGGCGGCGTACAAGCGACTCCACAGGCCGTCACCCAGGGTTTTGGTCACTATCAGCCCCTGCTGTTCGAAACTTTCCACCACCCAGTGCGGCAGCGCCGCAATCCCCATCCGCGCCGATACCATCTGGATCAGCAGCAGTGTGTTATCGACGTTCTTCAACGCCGGGCTAACGCCCGCCGGCTGCAGAAAATGCCGCCAGATATCCAGCCGCTGGCGCTGCACCGGGTAAATCAACAGCGTTTCGTCACTCAAGTCTGCCGGCTCGATGTGCGGCTTGCCGGCCAGCGGATGATCCGGCGCCAGCACCAGGCGTACCTCGAAATCGAACATCGGCGAATAGTGCAGGCCGCTGCGCGGCAGAATATCCGACGTCATGACCAGATCCAGCTCGCCCTGTTGCAAGGCCGGCTGCGGATCGAAAGTCACGCCGGAAGTAAAGTCCATCACCACCTGCGGGAAACGCCGGCGGAAGTTGTCCAGCGCCGGCGTCAGCCACTGAATGCAGCTGTGGCATTCGATGGCGATGCGCAGCGTGGTCTGGTGCGGTTCGTGGCAGGCCTGCAGCGCCTGTTGGATCTGCGGCAGCACCTGTTCTGCCAGCTGCAGCAGGATCTCGCCCTGGGCGGTGAAGCGCAGCGGCTGGCTCTTGCGCACGAACAGCTTGAAGCCCAGACGTTGCTCAAGATCGCTGAACTGGTGCGACAGGGCAGACTGCGTCTGATGAAGTTGGGCCGCCGCCCCCGCCAACGAACCGCTGTTGCGCAGGGCCTGCAGCGTCCGTAAATGTTTCAGTTCGATCATGAGAGTCCTTCACATTGACAGTGAATAAATTGCGCTTGTGGTTAATACAGTACCTGCTGATTATGGATGTGTAAACATCTGGACGGCTAAATGGGGAATATGACGATGGCAATTTTGAATCACACACTGGGTTTTCCTCGCGTTGGGCTACGACGTGAGCTGAAAAAAGCTCAGGAAAGCTACTGGGCCGGCAACTCAACGCAGGAAGAGCTGTTGGCGGTTGGCCGCGAGCTGCGCGCTCGTCATTGGCAACAGCAACAGCAGGCCGGGGTGGATTTGGTGCCGGTCGGCGATTTCGCCTGGTACGATCATGTGTTGACCACCAGCCTGCTGCTGGGCAACGTGCCGGCGCGCCATCAGAATGCGGATGGCACGATCGATCTGGACACGCTGTTTCGCATCGGCCGTGGCCGCGCACCGACCGGCGAGCCGGCGGCCGCGGCGGAAATGACCAAATGGTTCAACACCAACTATCACTACATGGTGCCCGAATTCCAGCAAGGCCAGCAGTTCAAGCTGGGCTGGACTCAGCTGCTGGACGAAGTGGACGAAGCGCTGGCGCTCGGCCATCGCATCAAGCCGGTGCTGCTGGGCCCGGTGACCTATCTGTGGCTGGGTAAGGTGAAGGGCGAGCCGTTCGACCGCCTGTCGCTGCTGAAAGACATCCTGCCGGTTTACCAACAGGTGCTGGCCGAGCTGGCGAAACGCGGCGTCGAGTGGGTGCAAATTGATGAGCCTGCGCTGGTGCTGGAACTGCCGCAAGCCTGGCTGGATGCGTTCAAACCGGCTTACGACGCGCTGCAGGGGCAGGTGAAGCTGCTGCTGACCACGTATTTCGACAGCGTCGGCCACAACCTCGATACCGTCCGCACGCTGCCGGTGCAGGGGCTGCATGTCGATCTGGTCGCCGGCCATGACGATATCGCCGTGCTGAGCGCCGCATTGCCGCAAGACTGGCTGCTGTCGCTGGGGGTAATCAACGGGCGCAACGTCTGGCGCGCCGATCTGAGCCGCTGGTTCGAACGTCTGCAGCCGCTGGTGGGCAGCCGTCCGCTGTGGATCGGCAGCTCCTGTTCACTGCTGCACAGCCCGATCGATCTGAGCGTGGAAAGCCGTCTGGACGAAGAAGTGAAAAGCTGGTTCGCCTTCGCCCTGCAAAAATGCGCCGAGCTGGCGCTGTTGAGCTCGGCGCTGAACGCGCCTGACGCGACGAAACTGGCCGAACTGGACGCCTACAGCGCGCCGATCCGCGCCCGCCGTCAGTCGAGCCGCGTGCACAACCCACAGGTCGAGCGCCGCCTGGCGGCGATCACCGCGCAGGACAGCGAACGCCACAGCGCTTACGCCGAACGCGCCAGGGCGCAGCGCGAACGTTTCAACCTGCCGGCCTGGCCGACCACCACCATCGGTTCGTTCCCGCAGACCACCGAGATCCGCGGCCTGCGTCTGGACTTCAAACAGGGCCGTTTGGACGGCAACAACTACCGCACCAGCATCGGTGAGCACATCAAACAGGCGATCGTCGAGCAGGAGCGTCTCGGGCTGGACGTGCTGGTGCACGGTGAAGCCGAGCGCAACGATATGGTGGAGTATTTCGGCGAGAACCTCGACGGCTTCGTGTTTACCCAGAATGGCTGGGTGCAGAGTTACGGCTCCCGCTGCGTGAAGCCGCCGGTGATCATCGGTGACGTCAGCCGCCCGGAAGCCATCACCGTCGAATGGGCCAAATTCGCCCAGTCGCTGACCGACAAGCCGGTGAAAGGCATGTTGACCGGGCCGGTGACCATCCTGTGCTGGTCGTTCCCGCGTGAAGACGTGACCCGCGAAGTGATTGCCAAGCAGATTGCGCTGGCGCTGCGCGATGAGGTGGAAGATCTGGAAAAAGCCGGCATCGGCATCATCCAGATCGACGAACCCGCGCTGCGCGAAGGGCTGCCGCTGCGCCAATCCGACTGGGCGGCGTACCTGAACTGGGCGGTGGACGCCTTCAAGCTGAACGCCGCCGTGGCGCGGGACGACACCCAGATCCACACCCACATGTGTTACTGCGAGTTCAACGACATCATGGACTCCATCGCCGCGCTGGACGCCGACGTGATCACCATCGAGACCTCGCGTTCCGATATGGATCTGCTGGAAGCCTTCAAAGAGTTCGAATACCCGAACGAAATCGGGCCGGGCGTCTACGATATCCACTCGCCGAACGTGCCGAGCGTGGAATGGATTGAAGCGCTGCTGCGTAAAGCGGCGCAGAACATCCCGGCGGAACGCCTGTGGGTTAACCCGGATTGCGGCCTGAAAACCCGCGGCTGGCCGGAAACCCGGCAGTCGCTGGCCAACATGGTATTGGCGGCACAGCGCCTGCGCGAGCAAGCGTGATGTCGTGCGGCGGATAAGCCGCCGCTTATAGATTTACTGGTGTGATGATTGGGCGCTTCGGCGCCCTTTTTTATGCGGGGGAAATTATTTGACGCCGTGCTGGGCAAACCACGCCAGCATGCGCTGCCAGCCGTCCTCCGCCGCTTCGGCGTTGTAGCTGGGACGATAATCGGCGTTGAATGCATGCCCGACCTCGGGATACACCACGATTTCGGCCTCGGCGTTGGCGGCGCGGATCGCCTGACGCATGGTTTCCACCGTCTCCAGCGGGATGCCGCTGTCCTGCCCGCCATACAGCCCCAGCACCGGCGCCGACAGGTGGGTGGCGACATCGACCGGATGCTTCGGCGAGTTCAGCGTTTTCTCGCCGACCAGTTTGCCGTACCAGGCGACCGCCGCCTTCAACTGCGGGTTATGCGCCGCGTACAGCCAGGTGATGCGGCCGCCCCAGCAAAAACCGGTGATCGCCAGCTTGCCGGCGTCGCCGCCGTGGCGGATAGCCCAGTGCGCCGCGTGATCCAGATCCGACAGCACCTGACGATCCGGCACCTTGGTGACCAGCTGCTGGAACAGCTCGCCGATATCGGTGTAGTCGTTGGCGTCGCCCTGGCGGAAATAGAGCTCGGGCGCGATCGCCAGATAGCCCTGCTTGGCCAGGCGGCGGCACAGATCCTGAATATGTTCATGGACGCCGAAGATTTCCTGCACCACCAGCACGATGGGGAAAGGGCCGCTCTGGTCGGCGGGTTTGGCGACGTAGGCCGGCAGCGCATCGCCTTGGGAAGGGATGGTCGTTTGCCCGGCGTGAATGCCCTGTTCGTCGGTGATAATCGCGGAGGCGGCCAATGGCGCGGCGGCCGGGGCGAATCCCCCCTGAGCCTGTTCTAATGTCATCACATGTTCGGTTTTCATTGCGGTCTCCGTGCAATAGAAAAAAGCGCTGAGATTAACTATAGGAAAGATTACCCATTATTGGCGCTGCGTGGCGCACTTTCGGACAAGTCGATAAAAAACGGCTAATTATCTGGCTTTGCGGCATTTTTAAGCGCTTTTTATCATGTTATTACGCGTTTTGCCCCGCGTAAGTGCCATAAGGTGCGTTAGAAGGCTTTTTTGTCCCTAAGCAACCGATAAGTTGGGGTTATTTCGGATTGATCAGCTAAATAGTTTCAGCCGGCAACCAACGGGCGAGGAGCAGCCGAGTTTGTCGGCTAGACTGAGGTTTAGCGGCGCGTTCCGGATGCGTCATAGTTCTTTTTTTTGTGATAAAAATCACAAAAAATATGTAGCATGTAATTTGTTTCTCTTTTCATAGTGATTGTCGTCACGAAATTAAGCGGCGATTTTCAGTAGAGTGCTTTTTTGTTCCTCCCAATAAACATGATCCATGAGGAGTCTCGTATGTCTCAGTCTGACGTTTTTCATCTCGGCCTCACCAAGAACGATTTACAAGGGGCCCAGCTTGCCATCGTGCCGGGCGATCCGCAGCGCGTAGAGAAGATTGCCAAGCTGATGGAAAATCCGGTGCATCTGGCCTCCCATCGTGAATTCACTACCTGGCGCGCGGAGCTGGACGGCAAGGCGGTGATCGTCTGCTCTACCGGTATCGGCGGCCCGTCTACCTCTATCGCGGTGGAAGAGCTGGCGCAGCTGGGCATTCGCACCTTCCTGCGCATCGGCACCACCGGCGCCATTCAGGCAAACATCAACGTCGGTGACGTACTGGTCACCACGGCGGCGGTACGCCTCGACGGCGCCAGCCTGCACTTCGCGCCGATGGAGTTCCCGGCGGTTGCGGACTTCGCCTGCACCACCGCGCTGGTGGAAGCGGCCAAGGCCAGCGGCGCCACCACGCACATCGGCGTGACCGCCTCTTCCGATACCTTCTATCCGGGCCAGGAGCGTTACGACACTTACTCCGGCCGTGTGGTCAGCCGCTTCAAAGGTTCGATGGAAGAGTGGCAGGCGATGGGCGTGATGAACTATGAAATGGAATCCGCCACGCTGCTGACCATGTGCGCCAGCCAGGGCCTGCGTGCCGGCATGGTGGCCGGGGTGATCGTCAACCGCACCCAGCAAGAGATCCCGAACGCCGAGACCATGAAAAACACCGAAAGCAAAGCGGTGCAGATCGTGGTGGACGCCGCCCGCCGCCTGCTGTAATCGCCTTTCCCCCAGCGGGCCGCCGACGCGGCCCGTTTTTCCATTCGCGGCGAATCTGTTACGGTGATACTCCTCAGCGCTGCGCCGATGGCCGCCGCGCGTTGTCATAACAAAAACAACGAGGACGTTTATGACCGCCCAGATCCTGCTTCATCCTTCGCTCGCGCCGCTCGACGGCGGCATCAATTTCCGCGACTTCGGCGGCAACGGCGTGGCCGACGGGCGCCGCATCAAGCGCGGCCTGCTGTTCCGCTCCGGTTCCCTCGAGCGGCTGACGGAAAACGACTGCGCCTTTCTCGCCGGCGTGCCGGTGCGCTCGGTGCTGGACTACCGTGATGCCGACGAGGTGCAGGCCAAACCGGATATTCTGTGGAGTGGCGCCGATTATCACCATGTGCCGGCCAACCCGCTGAGCAGCGAAGTCAACGCCAACCTGGAGAAGCTCACCAACGAAACGCTGGCCGCCTTCGACGCCCGCGCGTTCATGCTGGAGCTGTATCGCCGCCTGCCGTTCGGCAATGCGGCCTATCAGCGGCTGGCGCAGCTGTTGAGCAATCCTGGCGGCGGCGCCATCGTGCAGCACTGCGCGGTCGGCAAGGATCGCACCGGGGTCGGTTCGGCACTGGTGCTGTTCGCGCTGGGGGCCGACGAAGCGACGGTGCTGGAAGACTATCTGCTGACCGAAACCACGCTGGCCACTTTCCGCGAGCAGATGCTGGATCAGCTGTCTATCAAGCTGAATGCGGCGGCGCTGGAGCAATTCGCCTACGTGCTCAGCGCGCGCGAGGAGTTCCTGATGACGGCGCTGGGCTGCATCCGTCAGCAATACGGTTCCACCGATCGCTGGCTGGAAGCGGAATACGGCCTGGGCGCAGCCCAGCGCGAAGCGCTGCAGGCGTTCTACCTCGAGTAAATCGCCGAGCGTTTAGCCGGGGTTTAACTCGCCCCGGCCTATCCTAGGCGGCGAATTATCGCGTATCAGGAGCCCCGCATTGAGCCTCAATGACGTTATCAACTGGGTCAGCGACGTCGTGCGTCAGCACGAAGGCTGGGCCATTCCCATCATCTTCTTCCTGGCGTTCGGCGAGTCGCTGGCGTTTTTGTCGCTGCTGCTGCCGGCCACGGTGATCCTGCTGGCGCTGGGCGCGCTGATCGGCGAAAGCGGCATCGCCTTTTGGCCGATTTGGGCCGCCGCCGCCGTCGGGGCGTTTTTCGGCGACTGGCTCTCTTACTGGATCGGCTATCACTATCAGGATCGCGTGGCCCATATGTGGCCGCTGTCGCGCAATCCGCAGCTGCTGGTGCGCGGCCACGCATTCTTTGAACGCTGGGGCGTGCTGGGCATTTTCATCGGCCGCTTCTTCGGCCCGCTGCGCGCTGTGGTGCCGCTGGTGGGCGGCATTTGCGGCATGCCGCAGCGTTATTTCCAGTTAGCCAACGTCACGTCGGCGATGATCTGGGCGTTCGGCATTCTGGCGCCGGGGGCATTCGGCATCAAGTGGCTCAGCCAGTGGCTGGGCTGATTTCTCGCTAAATTGCGCAGCGCCGCGCAATATTGTGCTCGGCGGGTAAAATCAGGCTGGACATCCATACAGCCTCCCCTTAACGTGACGGGCAATGGGCGTGCGAAACGCTGGAACGGCAAGGTGCAACAGGAGGCAGGGTGGATACCAGTCTGATTTATGGGATTGGCGGCGTAGCGATCGGCATGCTGTTGGGGTGGTTGATCGCCAGTCTGCGGGTGCAGCAGGCGAATGCGCAACATGAAACCGAACTGCGGTTGCTGGAGCAAGCGTTGCAGCAGGCGCAGCAGGAAACGGCTGCGCGGCAAGAGGCTCTGCAGCGCCACGAGCAGCAGCTGCGGCAGAGCGAGCTGGAGCTACGCAACCTGCACAGCCAGTTGGCGGCCGGGCATGAAAAGCTGCAACAGCTCAACCATTGGCGCAACGAATGTGAACTGCTTAATCAGGAGCTGCGCGCCCAGCGCGAGGTCAACAGCGCGCAGGAGGCCGAGCTGCGCGAAGTCACCATCCGTCTGGAAGAGACGCGCATGGCGGCGGAAGAGAAGCAGCGCCTGCTTATCAACAGCGAACAGCGCCTCACCACCCAGTTTGAAAACCTCGCCAACCGCATTTTTGAACACAGCGGCCGCAAGGTGGACGAGCAAAATAAGCAAAGCTTGGATCGGTTGCTGCTGCCGCTGCGTGAACAGCTGGACGGTTTCCGCCGGCAGGTGCAGGACAGTTTTGGTCAGGAAGCGCGGGAGCGCCACACGCTGACGCACGAGATACGCAATCTGCAGCAGTTGAACGCGCAGATGGCGCGCGAAGCCATCAACCTCACCAAGGCGCTCAAAGGCGACAACAAGACGCAGGGCAACTGGGGCGAGGTGGTGCTGAGCCGGGTGTTGGAGGCTTCCGGCCTGCGCGAAGGGCACGAGTATGAAACGCAGGTCAACGTGCGGGTGGATCACCAGAGCCGCATGCAGCCCGATGTGATCGTGCGCCTGCCGCAGGGCAAGGACGTGGTGATCGACGCCAAGATGTCGCTGATCGCCTACGAGCGCTATTTCAACGGTGAAGACGAGGTGGAGCGCGAAGCGGCGCTGAGCGAACATATCGCCTCGCTGCGCGGCCACATTCGCATGCTGGGCCGCAAGGACTATCAGCAGTTGCCGGGGCTGCGCTCGTTGGACTATGTGCTGATGTTCATTCCGGTCGAGCCCGCCTTCCTGCTGGCTATCGATCGCGAACCGGAGCTGATCAGCGAAGCGCTCAAGCACAACATCATGCTGGTCAGCCCGACCACGTTGCTGGTGGCGCTGCGCACCATCACCAACCTGTGGCGCTATGAGCATCAAAGCCAGAACGCGCAGCGCATCGCCGATCGCGCGGCGAAACTGTATGACAAGATGCGGCTGTTCGTGGACGATATGTCCGCGCTGGGGCAGAGCCTGGACAAGGCGCAGGGCAGTTATCGTCAGGCGATGAACAAACTGAGCGAAGGCCGTGGTAATCTTATCGGCCAAATTGAAGGTTTCCGCGCGCTGGGGGTTGAGGTCAAACGGCCGATAAACCCGCTGCTGGCGCAGCAAGCCGGCGCGCAACACGATGAAGCGGAAGAGGCGAACGACGACGATGTCGCCGCGCTGCCGCAGACGAAAGACGATGACGATACCGCCGGGGAACCGGGCTTCGTTTCGCACGGCTGAGGCCGTGGCGAGGTGGGGTATTCTCCGAGCTTCTGGTACACTCATCCACACAAAATTGACTGAATAGCAGGCAGGACAATGGCAGATCAACCGCAGGAAACCACCGATTTCGGTTTTCGCACCGTCGCTAGAGACGAAAAACAGGCCATGGTGGCGGACGTTTTTCATTCGGTAGCGGCAAAGTATGACGTGATGAACGACCTGATGTCGTTCGGCATCCACCGTATCTGGAAGCGTTTCACCATTGACTGCAGCGGCGTGCGCCGCGGGCAGCGCGTGCTGGATCTGGCCGGCGGTACCGGCGACCTGGCCGCCAAGTTCTCCCGCATGGTCGGCGAGCAGGGGCAGGTGGTGCTGGCGGACATCAACGATTCGATGCTGAAGATGGGGCGCGAGAAACTGCGCGATCGCGGCATCGTCGGCAACATCAATTACGTGCAGGCCAACGCCGAAGCGCTGCCGTTCCCGGACAACTACTTCGATTGCATCACCATCTCCTTCGGCCTGCGCAATGTCACCGACAAAGACAAAGCGCTGCGCTCAATGTTCCGCGTGCTCAAGCCGGGCGGCCGCCTGCTGGTGCTGGAGTTCTCCAAGCCGCTGCTGGCACCGCTGAGCAAGGCTTACGATGCCTACTCCTTCCACGTGCTGCCGAAGATCGGCGAGCTGGTGGTGAAAGATCCGGACAGCTACCGCTACCTGGCGGAATCGATCCGCATGCACCCCGATCAGGAAACCCTGAAGGGCATGATGGGCAACGCCGGTTTTGAAAACGTCACCTATTTCAACCTGACCGGTGGGATTGTTGCCCTGCATCGCGGCTTCAAGTTCTGAGAGGGAGATGCCGATGCTGTTTACCCCTCTGCTGACCGCTGCGCTGGAAACCTCGCTGAATAACCTGCTGTTTCGCGATCGCAGCATGAAAGCCGCTCGCCAACGCCTGGCGGGCAAGGTGCTGCGCATCGAACTGGAAGAGCTGGCTTCACCGCTGGTGCTGGTGTTCAGCGAACTGCGCGTAGACGTGCTTGGGCAGTCCGAAGACAGCGCCGATTGCACGGTGCGCAGCCGCATTCCCGTCTTACTGAAGCTGCGCGATCGCCAGCAGTTGCCGGTGCTGATGCGCAGCGGCGAATTGACGGTGGAAGGCGATATTCAGGTGGTGCAACAGCTGGTTGGCCTGCTCGATCTGGCGGAGTGGGATCCGGCGGAGTGGCTGGCGCCTTACATCGGCGATATCGCCGCCCAGGGTATTACGCAGGCGCTGGGAAAAGGCGCCTCGCTGCTGAAAGCCGGCTTTATGCGCCGGCAGCAGGACATGGCGGAGACGTTGACGGAAGAGTGGCGCCTGGCGCCGGGGCCACTGGAAGTGGTGTGGTTCAACGAAGAAGTTGATGCTCTCGCCCGCAGCGCGGAAGCGCTGTTTGCCCGCATGGACAAGTTGGAGGGCAAGCGATGACCCCAGGCGAACTGCGCCGTTTGTATTTTATCGTCCGCGTTTTTCTCAGCTATGGGCTGGACGAACTGATCCCTAAAATGCGTTTGACGCTGCCGCTGCGCTTTGGCCGCCGGCTGCTGTTCTGGATGCCGAATCGGCACAAGGACAAGCCGCTGGGCGAACGGCTGCGGCTGGCGCTGCAGGAGCTGGGGCCGGTATGGATCAAGTTCGGCCAGATGATGTCGACCCGCCGCGATCTGTTTCCGCCGCACATTGCCGATCAGCTGACGTTGTTGCAGGATCGGGTGGCGCCTTTCGACGGCGCGCTGGCGCGTAAACATATCGAGCTGGCGATGGGTGGCCCACTGGAAACCTGGTTCGACGATTTCGACCAGCAGCCGCTGGCCTCTGCCTCGATCGCGCAGGTGCATACCGCGCGGTTGAAAACCACCGGCCAGGAAGTGGTGCTGAAGGTGATCCGGCCGGATATCGGGCCGATCATCAAGGCCGACGTGCGGCTGATGTACCGGTTGGCCGGCTGGGTGCCGAAGCTGTTGCCGGACGGCCGCCGTCTGCGCCCGCGTGAAGTGGTGCGCGAGTACGAGAAAACCCTGCTGGACGAATTGAACCTGCTACGCGAAGCGGCCAACGCCATTCAGCTGCGCCGCAATTTCGACGGCAGCCCAATGCTGTACGTACCGGAAGTTTATTCCGACTACTGCCGTGAAAGCGTATTGGTGATGGAACGCATCTACGGCATTCCGGTCTCGGACATCGCCACGCTTGAACGGCAGGGCACCAACATGAAACTGTTGGCGGAACGCGGCGTCCAGGTGTTCTTTACCCAGGTATTCCGCGACAGCTTCTTCCATGCGGACATGCATCCCGGTAATATTTTCGTCAGCTACGAACATCCTGAAGATCCTTGCTATATCGGCATCGACTGCGGCATCGTCGGCTCGCTGAACAAGGATGACAAGCGCTATCTGGCGGAAAACTTCATCGCCTTCTTCAACCGCGATTACCGCAAGGTGGCGGAACTGCACGTCGACTCCGGTTGGGTGCCGCGCGACACCAACGTGGAAGACTTCGAATTCGCCATTCGCACCGTGTGCGAGCCGATTTTCGAGAAGCCGCTGGCGGAAATTTCCTTCGGCAACGTGCTGCTGAACCTGTTCAACACTGCGCGCCGCTTCAATATGGAAGTGCAGCCGCAGCTGGTGTTATTGCAGAAGACCTTGCTGTATGTTGAAGGGCTGGGGCGCCAGCTCTACCCGCAGCTGGATCTGTGGACTACCGCCAAGCCGTTCCTCGAGAGCTGGCTGCGCGATCAGGTCGGCATTCCTGCCGTGGTGCGCGCGCTGAAAGAGAAAGCGCCGTTCTGGGCGGAGAAGCTGCCCGAACTGCCCGAGCTGTTTTACGACAGCCTGCAGCAGCATAAACTGTTGCAACAAAGCGTTGATAAGCTGACCAACCAAATGCAGGCTCAGCGGGTTCGTCAGGGGCAGTCACGTTATTTGTTCGGCGTTGGCGCTACACTGTTAGTAAGCGGTACGCTGTTGCTGCTGGGGCAAATCGAGGTGTTTCCCGCCTGGATGATGGCCGCCGGCATCGTATGCTGGGTGATTGGCTGGAAGCGAACCACCTGATTTAATTCGTTACTCTGGTAAGGCCAGGCCTATAATGCGGGCTGGCTTTAAAAGACCCTTTAAAATTAGAGGTAATTGAAATGGGCGGTATTAGTATTACGCAATTGTTGATCATCGCAGTGATCGTGGTGCTGCTGTTCGGCACCAAAAAACTGCGCACGCTGGGCTCCGATCTCGGTGCCTCAATCAAGGGCTTCAAAAAGGCGATCGGCGACGATACGCCGTCGAACCCCAACACGGCTGAAAAAAGCAGCCTGGATGACGCTGACTTCGCGGCCAAGCCTATTACCGATAAGCAGCCGGAAGTGAAACCGGAAGAGTCGAAGAACAAAGAGCAGGTATAAACCGTGTTTGACATTGGGTTTAGTGAGCTGCTGCTGGTGCTGGTGATCGGCCTGATTGTTCTGGGGCCGGAACGGTTGCCGGTCGCGGTCAGAACGGTGTCGGGCTGGATCCGCGCGCTGCGCTCGCTGGCGGCCTCGGTGCAGCACGAACTGTCTCAGGAACTGAAGCTGCAGGAGCTGCAGGACAGCCTGAAAAAAGCCGAACAGGCCGGCCTGCAGAACCTGACGCCGGAACTGAAGGCATCGATGGATGAGCTGAAAGACGCGGCGGAATCATTGAAACGCACCTACCGGGGCGAGACAGAAGAGCTGGCGAACACCATTCATAACCCGCAGGCCATCGATCCGGAAGCCTTGCACGACGGCGTGACGCCGGCGGAAGCGGCAACCCGCGTCAGTGCGCCCGCCGCCGTGCCAAAACCGGCAGCGGAGCCTGAGGCCGTTGCGGCTGCGTCCCCGGCTACGCCCGTGGCGGCGCAACCGGCCAAAGCACCGGTGGAAACCGCGCCGGCACCTGTCGAACCTGTTGCGGATAAAACCCCAGCGTCTCACCAACCTAGTGGCGATCGTTAATACATGGCTGTTGAAGATACCCAACCCCTTATCAGTCATCTGATAGAGCTGCGCAAGCGGCTGTTGAACTCGATTATTTGCGTGCTGGCGGTGTTCGTGGTGCTGGTGTTTTTCGCCAACGACATCTACCAGCTGGTTTCTGCACCGCTGCTCAAGCAGCTGCCGGCCGGGGCGAGCATGATCGCCACCGACGTGGCGTCACCGTTCTTTACGCCGATCAAGCTGACCATGATCGTCTCGGTGTTCGTCTCCGCGCCGATGATTTTGTATCAGGTGTGGGCATTCATCGCACCGGCGTTGTACAAGCATGAACGCCGCCTGATGATGCCGCTGCTGGTGTCCAGCAGCCTGCTGTTCTACCTCGGCATGGCTTTCGCCTACTTCATCGTGTTCCCGCTGGCCTTCGGCTTCTTTGCCAAGACCGCGCCGATGGGGGTGACCATTGCGACCGACATTAAAAACTACCTCGATTTCGTCATGGCGCTGTTTATGGCGTTTGGCGTCGCCTTCGAAGTGCCGGTCGCCATCATTCTGCTGTGCTGGAGCGGCGTCACCTCGCCGGAAGATCTGAAGAAGAAACGGCCATATGTGTTGGTCGGCGCGTTTGTGGTCGGCATGCTGTTGACGCCGCCGGACGTGTTCTCGCAAACCCTGTTGGCAATACCGATGTATCTGCTGTTTGAAGTGGGGGTATTCTTCGCTCGCTTCTATACCGGCAAGCGTCGTCCGCAAGCGGAAGAAGAAGACGAGGGTGACGAACCCCCAGCCTCCTGATCCACATTGATTGCTAAGCCGCCCACTGGGCGGCTTTTGCTTTGGAAAAAACCATGTTTGATATCGGCGTTAATCTCACCAGCAGCCAATTCGCCAAAGATCGCCAGGCGGTGGTGGAACGCGCCCGCGCCGCGGGCGTGACGGGGATGTTGATTACCGGCACCGATCTGGCGGAGAGCCGCGAGGCCGCCGAACTGGCGCGGCAACATGCGGGCTACTGTTGGTCTACCGCCGGCGTGCATCCGCACTACGCCAGCGGCTGGGATGAACACACCGCCGAGCAGATTTATGCGTTGGCCGCGCGCCCTGAAGTGGCGGCGATCGGCGAATGCGGCCTGGATTTCAACCGCAATTTCTCGACGCCCGCGCAGCAGGAAGCGGCGTTCACCGCGCAGCTGGCGCTGGCGGCGGAGTTGGCGCTGCCGGTGTTTCTTCATTGCCGCGACGCACACGCACGTTTTGCCGAGCTACTGACGCCGTGGTTGGATAAACTGCCCGCGGCCGTGGTGCACTGCTTCACCGGCACCGCCGAAGAATTAACTAGCTGCCTGTCGCTGGGCCTGTCGATCGGGATTACCGGTTGGGTCTGCGACGAGCGGCGCGGCCTGGAATTGCGCGCCCTGTTGCCGCAGATCCCGGCCGAGCGTCTGCTGCTGGAAACTGACGCCCCTTATCTGTTGCCCCGGGATTTACAGCCTAAACCCGCATCTCGCCGCAACGAACCCTGTTTCCTGCCCCATATCGTGCATCAGGTCGCCGTCTGGCGACAGGAAGAGCCGCAATGGCTGGGGCAAAAAACCGATGAGAACGCCCGCCGGCTATTCCGGCTGGTTTGAGCTAGGAGAAAACTATGAGCTATGCATTTCCGGGCACCTTCCCTGGTCGCCGTATGCGCCGCGTGCGCCGTCATGATTTCAGCCGCCGCCTGGTGGCCGAGAACCAACTGACGGTCAACGACCTGATTTATCCGGTGTTTGTCATGGAAGGCAGCAACCGTCAGGAAGAAGTGGCCTCGATGCCGGGCGTATCGCGCATGACGATCGATCTGCTGGTCAAGGAAGCGGAAACTATCGCCAAACTCGGCGTGCCGGTGATCTCCCTGTTCCCGGTGATTGAGCCAGGTCTGAAATCGCTGCATGCGGAAGAAGCCTATAACCCGGAAGGGCTGGTGCAGCGCACGGTGCGCGCGCTGAAAGACGCGGTGCCTGAGCTGGGCATTCTGACTGACGTAGCGCTCGATCCCTACACCACGCACGGGCAGGATGGGGTAATCGATGAGCAGGGTTATGTGATTAACGATGTGACCAAAGACATCCTGGTGCGTCAGGCGCTTTCCCATGCCGAAGCGGGCGCGGAAATCGTGGCGCCGAGTGACATGATGGACGGCCGCATCGGGGCGATCCGCGATCGTCTGGAATTGCAGGGTCTGGTGAATACCCAGATTATGGCCTACTCCGCCAAGTATGCTTCCTGTTACTACGGCCCGTTCCGCGATGCGTTGGGTTCCAGCGGCAATCTGAAGGGTGGCAACAAGAAGACCTATCAGATGGATCCGGCCAACAGCGATGAAGCGCTGCAGGAGATTGCACAGGATCTGCAGGAAGGCGCGGATATGGTGATGGTGAAACCGGGCATGCCGTACCTCGACGTTGTGCGCCGCGTGAAGGATACCTTCGGCGTGCCAACCTTCGCTTATCAGGTGTCCGGCGAGTACGCCATGCATATGGCGGCGATTCAGAACGGCTGGCTGCAGGAGCAGCCAGCGGTGATGGAGTCGTTGATGTGCTTCAAACGCGCCGGCGCCGACGGCGTGCTGACCTACTTCGCCAAGCGTGTCGCACAGTGGCTGCATGACGATGCGATGCGTCGCTAAGCGTGAAATGAGCCAACAAAAAGGCGCCTGAGGGCGCCTTTTGCATTACATCTTCTGGAACTGTCGGTTGTCGATGCTTTGGCTGACCTGTTTGTTGATCAGGTTGAGCAACAGCATGGAGCGCGCCTCGCCGTCCGGCTCGGTGTAGATCGCCTGCAGCCCTTCGAACACGCCGTCGACGATCAGGACGGTATCCCCCGGCTGTGGGGTTTCCGGATCGACATAGGTTTCGCTGGCGTGCGTGCGCAGCTCATCGATCACCTTGCTTGGGATGACGCTCGGCAGCGCGCCGAAGCGCACGAAGTGGCTGACGCCGCGGGTGGCGCTGATGGTGGTGGTGTGAATGCGCTCCGGGTCGAACTCCACAAACAGATAGTTGGGAAACAGGGGTTCGCTGACCGCGATACGCTTGCCGCGCACGATCTTTTCCAGCGTGATGATCGGGCTGAGGCAGTTTACCTGCTGCCGTTCCAGATGTTCCTGCGCCCGCAACAGCTGACCGCGTTTGCAATAAAGTAGATACCAGGATTCCATAATTTCACATGCCTTTCTGCCAGCCGGTAAGCATATCAAAAGCGCTTCCGGATACATAGTGATGCAAGTTTCAGCGTGTAACATCACCTATCTCTATGAAGATGCGGCTATTAGCGAGGGGTCACACACTTATCGATACGGCGCTGGTATAACAGAGGGCTAAAAATTTGTTACCGTCACAGTATGGCAAGGCGTTGCGCTACCGGCTGTGACGCTATTCATCGTTTTTGACCGAGGGAAAGATAAATGGAGCTGTTTCTGTTGAGCAACGGCAAGCTGTCTGGCGAAGCCGAGCTGCTGGGGTATGCCAAAAGCCAACTGCTGGCGATGATTGCACGTCGCGGCATCAAATCCGCCGTCTTTATCCCTTATGCGCTGATCCGTTACGACTACGACCAGCGTGCGCAGGAGCTGGCGCAAACGCTGGGCATCGAAGTCACCAGCATCCATCACGCCGCTTCGCCGGCGGCGGCGATCGCGCAGGCGGAGTGCATTTTGGTCAGCGGCGGCAATACCTGGTTGCTGAACCAAATGCTGCACGAACAAGGCTTGATCGTGCCCATCCAGCGCGCGGTGCGCGAGCGCGAAGTGCCTTACGTCGGCTGGAGCGCCGGTTGCAACGTGGCCACGCCGAGCATTCGCACCACCAATGATATGCCGGTGCGCTGCAGCGTAGTGCTGCCGGCGCTGGGGCTGTTCCCGGTGCAAATCAACCCGCATTACATCGACGCGCATATCAGCGGCCACATGGGCGAAACCCGTGACGAGCGCCTGGCGGAGTTCTGCGCGATCAACCCAAGTGAATCGGTGGTGGCGCTGCGTGAAGGCAGCCTGCTGCACGTTGAAGGCAACGAGCTGCGTTACTTCAGCGCCAACGGGCAGGGCTTCAAGGTGTTCCGCCACGGCGAGGAGACGCGCGAATATCAGGATACGCGTGCGCTGGCTGCGCTGGTGCCGTTCAACTGCGGCTGAGGGCCACCCCGCAGCGGGCGGCGTTAACAAAATTGCAGCAACAACCGTGAAGAGGGCTTATAATGCCCTCCCCACTGGCCGTTATAATGATCAGCATGAAATACCGTGACTTACGCGATTTCCTCTCGTTGCTGGAGAAGAGAGGGGAACTAAAACGCATCAGCCAGCCGATCGATCCTTACCTGGAAATGACGGAGATTGCCGATCGCACCCTGCGGGCGGGCGGCCCGGCATTGCTGTTTGAAAACCCGAAAGGCTACGACATGCCGGTGCTGTGCAACCTGTTTGGCACCGCCAATCGCGTAGCGATGGGCATGGGGCAGGAAGACATCAGCGCGCTGCGCGAAGTCGGCAAACTGCTGGCGTTCCTCAAAGAGCCGGAGCCGCCGAAAGGCTTCCGCGATCTGTTCGACAAAATGCCGAAGTTCAAGCAGGTGCTGAACATGCCGACCAAGGTGCTGGGATCCGCGCCTTGTCAGGAGCAGGTATGGCAGGGCGAGGACGTCGATCTGGGCCGTATTCCGGTGATGCACTGCTGGCCGGAAGACGCCGCGCCGCTGATCACCTGGGGGCTGACGGTGACCCGCGGCCCGCATAAGGAACGGCAAAATCTCGGCATCTATCGCCAGCAGGTGCTGGGCAAGAATAAAGTGATCATGCGCTGGCTGTCGCATCGCGGCGGCGCGCTGGATTATCAGGAGTGGTGCCAGGCGCACCCCGGCGAGCGTTTCCCGGTTGCGGTGGCGCTGGGCGCCGATCCCGCCACCATCCTCGGCGCGGTGACGCCGGTGCCGGATACCCTGTCTGAATACGCTTTTGCCGGGCTGCTGCGCGGCAATAAAACCGAAGTGGTCAAGTGCCTTTCCAACGATCTGGAAGTGCCCGCCAGCGCTGAAATCGTGCTGGAAGGCTATATTGAGCCGGGTGAAATGGCGCCGGAAGGCCCCTACGGCGACCACACCGGTTACTACAATGAAATCGACCAGTTCCCGGTGTTCACCGTCACCCACATCACCCAGCGCCGCAACGCGATCTACCACTCGACCTACACCGGCCGCCCGCCGGATGAGCCGGCGATCCTGGGCGTGGCATTGAATGAAGTGTTCGTGCCGATTCTGCAAAAGCAGTTCCCGGAAATCGTCGATTTCTATCTGCCGCCGGAAGGGTGCTCGTACCGCCTGGCGGTAGTGACCATGAAGAAACAGTACGCCGGCCACGCTAAACGCGTGATGATGGGTGTCTGGTCGTTCCTGCGGCAGTTTATGTACACCAAATTTGTTATCGTCTGCGATGACGACGTCAATGCGCGCGACTGGAACGACGTAATTTGGGCGATCACCACACGAATGGATCCGGCAAGGGATACCGTTCTGGTGGAGAATACGCCGATCGACTATCTGGACTTCGCCTCACCGGTTTCCGGCCTGGGTTCGAAGATGGGGCTGGACGCCACCAATAAATGGCCGGGTGAAACCGATCGCGAATGGGGCCGTCCGATTCAGATGGATGAAAAGGTACGTGCGCGCGTCGACGAAATCTGGGATGAGCTCGCAATCTTCAGTGACAGGGAACCGACGCTGTAGCGTCAGGCCCTGTTCTCAGCTTTGCATTGATGACCCGACAGAGGGAACGCATGACAATATTGAGCTGTAAAGTGACCTCGGTAGAGGCCATTACCGATACGGTTTATCGGGTACGTCTGGTGCCCGAGCAGCCGTTTTCTTTCAAGGCAGGGCAATATCTGATGGTGGTGATGGACGAGCGCGACAAGCGCCCGTTCTCGCTGGCATCTACCCCGACGCAGCAAGATTACATCGAGCTGCACATCGGCGCTTCGGAGCTGAATCTGTACGCCATGGCGGTGATGGATCGCATCCTGAAAGAGCAGGCGATCACCGTCGACGTGCCGCACGGCGATGCCTGGCTGCGGGAAGAGGGTAGCCGTCCGCTGGTGCTGATTGCCGGCGGCACCGGTTTCTCTTATGCGCGTTCAATCCTGTTGACCGCGTTGGAGCAGCAGCCCGATCGCGATATTTCTATCTACTGGGGCGGGCGTGAGCTGAAGCACCTGTACGATCTGAGCGAGCTGGAAGCGCTGTCGTTGCAGCATCCGAATCTGAAGGTGATCCCGGTGGTCGAGCAGCCGGAAGCCGAATGGCGCGGCCGCAGCGGCACCGTGCTCAGCGCGGTGCTGCAGGATTTCGGCACGCTGGCGGAGCACGACATCTATATCGCCGGGCGTTTCGAGATGGCGAAAATCGCCCGTGAGCGTTTCTGCGCCGAGCGCGGCGCGCTGGAAGCGCATATGTTCGGTGACGCGTTTTCGTTTATCTGACCGATGCGATGCGCAGTGAACGGGGTGGCCGAGGGTCGCCCCGTTTTTATTTGGGCGCCGGCAAACGTCAGGCATAAAAAACCCGCCCCTGACAGGCGGGAAGAACGGCAACTAAACTTGGCGGGATGCCGCGATTTGAAGTGGTGACGCGGTCATCCCAAGATAGACACAGCTAAACGCGTTCAAAGACGGTGGCGATGCCCTGGCCCAGGCCGATGCACATGGTCGCCAGGCCGAACTGCGCGTCGCGACGTTCCATGTTGTTCAACAGGGTGGTCGAGATGCGGGAGCCTGAACACCCCAGCGGGTGGCCGAGCGCGATGGCGCCGCCGTTCAGGTTGATCTTGTCGTCGATGCTGTCCATCAGCCCCAGATCCTTGATGCACGGCAGCGACTGGGCGGCGAACGCCTCGTTCAGCTCGAACAGATCGATGTCCTGCACGCTCAGACCGGCGCGTTTCAGCGCCAGCTTGCTGGCCGGCACCGGGCCGTAACCCATGATGGAAGGATCGCAGCCGACGACCGCCATCGAGCGGATGCGGGCGCGGGCCTTCAAACCGAGCGCTTTGGCGCGCGATTCGCTCATCAGCAGCATGGCGGAAGCGCCGTCCGACAGGGCGGAAGAACTGCCGGCGGTGACGGTGCCGTTGACCGGATCGAACGCCGGACGCAGGGCCGACAGGCTTTCGACGGTGGTTTCCGGGCGAATGACTTCATCGAAATCGTAACGGGTCAGCACGCCATCGGCGTCGTGGCCGTTGGTCGGTATGATCTCGTTTTTGAAGTAACCTGCCAGCGTCGCCGCATGCGCGCGCTGGTGGGAGCGGGCGGCAAACTCATCCTGCATCTGGCGGCTGATGTTGTGCATCTTGGCCAGCATTTCGGCGGTCAGCCCCATCATCCCGGCGGCTTTGGCCACGCTGCGGCTCAGCCCCGGATGGAAATCCACGCCGTGGTTCATCGGCACATGACCCATGTGTTCCACGCCGCCGATCAGGCTGACGTGCGCGTCGCCGACCATGATGGCGCGCGCCGCGTCGTGCAGCGCCTGCATCGAAGAGCCGCACAGGCGGTTGACGGTCACCGCCGGCACGCGGTGCGGGATCTCGGCCAGCAGCGCGGCGTTGCGGGCGATGTTGAAGCCTTGCTCCAGCGTCTGCTGCACGCAGCCCCAGTAAATGTCATCGATCTCGGCGGCATCCAGCGCCGGGTTGCGGCTCAGCACTTCACGCATCAGGTGAGCGGAGAGATCTTCGGCGCGCACCTGGCGGAAGGCGCCGCCCTTGGAGCGGCCCATCGGCGTGCGTACGGCATCAACAATAACTACGTTTTCCATCTTTATGACCTCATGCCGGTTGGCGGGTAGCGACGTCGGACAGCGGTGTCGCCACCGGGTAGTAGCTTTCATTGCGTTCGGCCTTGGCGCGCAGACCGGCCGGCACCTGATACAGGGCGCCGAGGTGTGCGTAACGCTGGGCCAGCTCAACATAGTTGGCGGTGCCGAGCGTATCCAGGTAGCGGAACGCGCCGCCGTGGAACGGAGGGAAGCCGATGCCGTAAACCAACGCCATATCGGCTTCCGCCGGGCTGGCGACGATCTTCTCTTCCAGGCAGCGAACCACTTCGTTGATCATCGGGATCATCATGCGCGCGATGATTTCTTCGTCGCTGATGGTCTGGCGCGGTTGGCTCACTTCGGCCAGCAGCGCGTCGGTCTGCTCGTCGTTGTCCTTGCGCGGTTTGCCTTTGCTGTCCTGGCTGTAGCGGTAGAAGCCCAATTGATTTTTCTGACCGAAGCGCTGGTTGTCGAACATCACGTCAATGGCGTCGCGATAGTCTTTGCTCATGCGATCCGGGAAGCCGGCGGCCATTACCGCCTGCGCGTGGTGCGCGGTGTCGATGCCCACGACGTCGAGCAGGTAGGCCGGGCCCATCGGCCAGCCGAACTGTTTTTCCATCACTTTATCAATCTGACGGAAGTCGGCGCCGTCGCGCAGCAGCAGGCTGAAGCCGGCGAAATACGGGAACAGCACGCGGTTGACGAAGAAGCCCGGGCAGTCGTTCACCACGATTGGCGTTTTGCCCATGCGGCTGGCGTAGGCCACCACTTTGGCGATGGTGTCATCGCTGGTCTGTTCGCCGCGGATGATTTCAACCAGCGGCATGCGGTGTACCGGGTTAAAGAAGTGCATGCCGCAGAAGTTTTGCGGGCGCTTCAGCGATTTTGCCAGGTGATTAATCGGAATGGTCGAGGTGTTCGACGCCAGCACGGTGTCCTCACCGATCAGGTTTTCCACTTCCGACAGCACGGCGGCTTTGACCTTCGGATTCTCGACGACCGCTTCAACGATCACCTGTGCGCGCCCGATGCCGGCGTAGTCCAGCGTCGGCTGAATGGTCGACAGCACCTGCGCCATTTTCAGGCCATCCAGCTTGCCGCGCTCCAGCTGCTTATTGAGCAGCTTGGCCGCTTCGCTCATGCCCAGCGTCAGCGACTTGTCGCTGATGTCTTTCATGATCACCGGCACGCCTTTCAGCGCCGATTGGTAAGCGATGCCGCCGCCCATGATGCCGGCGCCCAGCACCGCCGCCTGTTTCGGCGCATCCACATTCTTGGCCAGCTTTTTCGCCTGGCTCTTCACGAACTGATCGTTGAGGAAGATGCCGACCAGCGCGCGCGCTTCGTTGGAACGCGCCAACGGCACGAAGCTGGCGGTTTCCAGTTTCAGCGCTTCATCGCGGCCCAGCTTGGCGGCGGCTTCAATGGTCTTCACCGCGGTCATCGGCGCCGGGTAATGTTTACCGGCGGTCTGCAGCACCATGCCTTTGGCGGTGGTGAAGCTCATCGCCGCTTCAATCGGGCTGAGTTTCAGCGGCTCCAGCTTAGGTTGACGCGCGGCGCGCCAGTCCAGCTTGCCGTCGATCGCCTGTTGCAGCATGTTGAGCGCCGCTTCGGCCAGTTTTTCCGGTGCCACCACCGCATCCACCAGGCCGACTTTCAGCGCCTCTTTGGCGCTGACGTCTTTGCCGGCGGCGATGATTTCCAGCGCGCTGTCGTTACCCAGCAGGCGCGGCAGGCGGACGGAACCGCCGAAGCCCGGCATGATGCCCAATTTGGTTTCCGGCAGGCCAATGCGCGCGTCCGGTGAGGCGACGCGGAAATCGGTCGCCAGAATGCATTCGCAACCGCCGCCGAGCGCATAGCCGTTAATGGCCGAAATGGTCGGCACCGGTAAATCTTCCAGCCGGTTAAAGACGTTGTTGGCGAACACCAGCCACTCTTGCAGCTTTTCAGCCGGTGCGGCGAACAGAGAAAGGAATTCGGTGATATCGGCGCCGACGATAAACGCGGCTTTGGAGGAACGCAGCAGCAGCCCTTTCAGCTCAGGCTGGTTTTCCAGCACGGTGAGCGCTTCGCCCAGGCTGGCTACGGTGCGGGTGTCCAGCTTGTTGACCGAGCCCGGTGCGTTGAACACCAGCTCGGCGATGCCGTTATCGAGCCAGTGCAGTTGTAATGTTTCGCCTTGGTAGAGCATGTCTATCTCCTGAATCAGCGTATGATCTGGTATGACCAGATGATGAGGAGTGTGGTTTTTATGTTAAAAATATGCAAATGAGAGATTGCATATTTGCTGGTCGGATCACATCTCACCAAGTTAGCGTTTTGATTTAAAACGAAGTTATATTTTATGTGCTATCGGCATTTGCTGGCGGTTGTCGGTCTTCATACACTTGCCAGCGGCGATTTATCATTCAGGCGAGGTTAGGCATGAATAAGGCGGCTGGCGTCATGGCGACGACGATGCGGGGCTGACGATGGCACTCGGCTGGCTAAGGTTAAACTGCGGATGTAACGGCATTTGCCGGGAATTGCGAGCTGCTCCGCATGCCCAACGCGATGAGGTTGGTGCGCCGGAGCGCTGTGTTAAGATGACTTCTTTCGTGCTAAGGCATAAGGGTAATGTGATGGAAACGCTGGCTTCTTTGTATAACGACCACCTGGCAGAGCTGCAAAAACGCGCGCGCGAAGTGCTGGAGCGCAACAAGTTGGATGCGCTGCTGATTCACTCCGGTGAACTGCAAAAGGTATTTTTGGACGACCATAGCTATCCGTTCAAAGTGAACGCGCATTTCAAAGCCTGGGTGCCGGTGACGTCGGTGCCGAACTGCTGGTTGTGGATTGATGGCGTCAACAAGCCGAAGCTGTGGTTCTACTCCCCGGTTGACTACTGGCACAGTGTAGAGCCGCTGCCGGACAGTTTCTGGACCAAATCCCTTGAATTGATGCCGCTGGCCAACGCCGACGCTATCGCCCAGCAGCTTCCGCCGCAGCGCGAGCGCGTGGGCTATATCGGTTATGCGCAACAGCGTGCCCGCGATCTCGGCATCCCTTCGGAGAACATCAACCCGAAAGCGGTGTTGAACTACCTGGATTTCCACCGTTCGATCAAAACCGGCTATGAGCTGGCCTGCATGCGCGAAGCGCAGAAGACGGCGGTAACCGGCCATCGTGCGGCGCATGAAGCCTTCCTCTCCGGCATGAGCGAGTTCGACATCAATCTGGCCTACCTCACGGCGACAGGCCACCGCGATACCGACGTGCCTTACGACAACATCGTGGCGCTGAACGAACACGCTTCGGTACTGCACTACACCAAGCTGGATCATCAGCCGCCGGCCGAATCCCTGAGTTTCCTGATCGACGCCGGCGCGGAATACAACGGCTACGCTGCCGATCTGACCCGCACCTACGCGGCGCAAAGCGGCAGCGAATTCGCCCATCTGGTGAAAGATCTCAACGGTGAACAGCTGGCGCTGATCGACACCATCAAAACCGGCGTGCGCTATACCGACTACCATGTGCAGATGCACCAGCGCATCGCCAAGCTGCTCAAGAATCACAAGCTGGTGAACGGCCTCAGCGAAGAGGCGATGGTTGAAACGGGCATCACTACGCCGTTCCTGCCGCACGGGCTGGGCCACCCGCTGGGCCTGCAGGTGCACGACGCCGCCGGCTTTATGCAGGACGAGCAAGGCACCCATCTGGCGGCGCCGGCCAAGTATCCGTTCCTGCGTTGCACCCGCGTGTTGCAACCGGGCATGGTGTTGACCATCGAGCCGGGTCTGTACTTCATCGAGTCTCTGTTGGCGCCGTGGCGCAGCGGTGAGTTCAAGCAGCACTTCGCCTGGGATCGCATCGATGCGCTGAAGCCGTATGGCGGCATCCGCATCGAAGACAACATCGTGATCCACGAAAAGCGCATCGAGAACATGACGCGCGATCTGAACCTGGCCTGATGCGGCCGTATCCGATACCGGCGGAAGCAACCTGCTTTACCGAAGAAATAAAGAAGAGCCGTTTTATCACCCTGCTGGCGCCGACCAGCGGGGTAGAAGCGGCAAAGACGTTTATTCAGCAGGTGCGGGATGAACACCCGGCGGCGCGGCACCATTGTTGGGCCTTCGTCGCCGGCAGCCCCGATGACTCGCAGCAGCTGGGATTCTCCGACGACGGAGAGCCGTCGGGTACCGCCGGCAAACCGATCCTCGCGCAGCTCATGGGCAGCGGCATCGGGGAAGTGACCGCCGTGGTCGTTCGTTACTACGGCGGCGTCAAGTTGGGCACCGGCGGATTGGTGAAAGCCTATGGCAACGGTGTTCAACAGGCGTTGAAGCAGCTGGCGTTGGCTCAAAAGGTGCCGGAAGCCGAATATATCTTGCAGTGCGACTATGCGCAGTTGGCGTTGGTGGAGAACTTGCTGCAGCAAACCGCAGGTCGGATCCTGCAGGGTGAATACGGCGCCGCCGTCGTGCTGCATCTGGCGTTGCCGGCCACCGAGGTCGAGCTGTTTGGGAATAAATTGCGTGATCTTAGTCGCGGTAATTTGCAATTAACCCCCATTTCGCAATAATTCCTCCCAATTGAATTGCTAAGGATCGTGCTGAAATGCATTTTCGCGCCATAACCCGTATCGTTGGTCTGCTGGTCATCCTGTTCTCCGGGACGATGTTTATTCCCGGCCTGGTGGCATTGATTTACCGCGATGGGGCGGGGCGCGCGTTCAGCCAAACCTTCTTCGTGGCGCTGACCATCGGTCTGATGCTGTGGTGGCCGAACCGCAAACAGAAACACGAACTGAAACCCCGCGAAGGCTTCCTGATCGTCGTGCTGTTCTGGACCGTGCTGGGCAGCGTGGGGGCATTGCCGTTCCTGTTTTCTGAACGGCCCAACTTGTCGCTGACCGACGCCTTCTTTGAATCCTTCTCGGGGCTGACGACCACCGGTGCGACGACGCTGGTGGGACTGGATTCGCTGCCGAAGGCCATTCTGTTCTATCGCCAAATGCTGCAATGGATGGGCGGCATGGGGATCATCGTGTTGGCGGTGGCGATACTGCCGATACTCGGCGTCGGCGGCATGCAGCTGTATCGGGCGGAAATGCCCGGGCCGCTGAAAGATAACAAGATGCGCCCGCGCATCGCCGAAACAGCCAAAACCCTGTGGCTAATCTATGTGTTGCTGACCGTAGCCTGTGCGCTGGCGCTCTGGGGAGCAGGAATGTCGGTGTTCGATGCTATCGGCCACAGTTTCTCGACCATCGCCATCGGCGGCTTTTCTACCCACGACGCCAGTATCGGTTATTACGCCAGTCCGACCATCAACACCATCATCGCCGTGTTCCTGCTGATTTCCGGCTGTAACTACGGCCTGCACTTCGCTTTGCTCAGCGGCCGCAGTCTGAAGGTATATGGGCGCGATCCTGAATTCCGCATGTTCATCTTCGTCCAGCTGACGCTGGTGGTGGTGTGCACGTTGGTGCTCTGGGGACATGGCGTCTATAAGAGCGGTATGGAAACGCTCAATCAGGCGTTCTTCCAGGTGGTATCGATGGCGACCACGGCCGGTTTTACGACCGACAGCATCGCCAAGTGGCCGCTGTTCCTGCCGATGCTGTTGTTGTGTTCGGCATTCATCGGCGGCTGCGCCGGCTCGACCGGCGGCGGCCTGAAGGTGATCCGTATTCTGCTGTTGTACCTGCAGGGCTCGCGCGAGTTGAAAAGGCTGGTGCACCCTAACGCGGTCTATACCATCAAATTGGGCAACCGCGCGCTGCCGGAACGCATTCTGGAGGCGGTGTGGGGATTTTTCTCCGCCTATGCGCTGGTGTTTATCGTCAGCATGCTGGCGATCATTGCTACCGGCGTTGATGATTTCTCCGCGTTTGCCGCAGTGACGGCAACGCTGAATAACCTCGGCCCCGGCCTGGGCGTAGTGGCGGATAACTTCACCACGATGCCGGCGGCGGCCAAGTGGATCCTGGTGGTGACGATGCTGTTCGGGCGCCTGGAAGTGTTTACATTGCTGGTGCTGTTTACGCCAACCTTCTGGCGTGAGTGAGCCTGATATAAGGAGTACGCCATGAAGGCATTGATACTTTATTCGAGCCGTGACGGGCAAACACGTGCTATCGCTTCTTATATAGCAAGCAAATTGCAGGATACGCTGCGCTGTGAGGTGATCGATCTGCTGCAGGCGGAACAGGTCGACCTTAATCAGTATCAGCTGGTGATGATCGGTGCTTCTATCCGTTACGGGCACTTTAACCCGGTGTTGGATAAATTCGTCAAACGTCATGCCGAGCAGCTGAATCGAATGCCGAGCGCGTTCTTTGCCGTGAACCTGACGGCGCGCAAACCGGAAAAGCGCTCGCCGCAAACCAACGCTTATACCCGCAAGTTTCTGCTGGCCTCGCCGTGGCAGCCAAAACAGTGCGCGGTGTTTGCCGGCGCATTGCGTTATCCGCGCTATCGCTGGTTCGACCGCATCATGATTCAATTTATTATGCGTATGACGGGTGGTGAAACGGATACCAGTAAGGAAGTGGAGTACACCGATTGGCAGCAGGTCGATCGTTTCGCCCAGGAATTTAGCCAGATCCCGTACGAAAAGTGACAAAAACGCGGGTTTGGCCAGCGTTTTGCCGAAAAAATCCGCGCTTGAAAAGTTTTTTGCATTTAGGGGTTGCGGCCTGCCGAGAACTCCCTATAATGCGCCTCCACTGACCGGGAACAACGACTGACAAGCCGCCGGGTCAGCGAGAAGACAGCGAAATAAACGCTTGACTCTCCGGGCTAAAAGCGTAATATACGCAGCCCGCGCCGATGAGTTTCTCGGCACTGCTCTTTAACAATTTATCAGACAATCTGTGTGGGCACTCCACAAGACGATATCCAGCATCTTCGGATGCAAAAAAATATCAAGTCTTTAAGAGTGACTAACTGAAGTAAAATTCATGCAGTAAATCTTTGAGCATCGCTTCTCGAGTGGAAGCACATCAAGCTTTTAATTGAAGAGTTTGATCATGGCTCAGATTGAACGCTGGCGGCAGGCTTAACACATGCAAGTCGAGCGGTAGCACAAGAGAGCTTGCTCTCTGGGTGACGAGCGGCGGACGGGTGAGTAATGTCTGGGAAACTGCCTGATGGAGGGGGATAACTACTGGAAACGGTAGCTAATACCGCATAACGTCGCAAGACCAAAGAGGGGGACCTTCGGGCCTCTTGCCATCAGATGTGCCCAGATGGGATTAGCTAGTAGGTGGGGTAATGGCTCACCTAGGCGACGATCCCTAGCTGGTCTGAGAGGATGACCAGCCACACTGGAACTGAGACACGGTCCAGACTCCTACGGGAGGCAGCAGTGGGGAATATTGCACAATGGGCGCAAGCCTGATGCAGCCATGCCGCGTGTGTGAAGAAGGCCTTCGGGTTGTAAAGCACTTTCAGCGAGGAGGAAGGTGGTGAGCTTAATACGCTCATCAATTGACGTTACTCGCAGAAGAAGCACCGGCTAACTCCGTGCCAGCAGCCGCGGTAATACGGAGGGTGCAAGCGTTAATCGGAATTACTGGGCGTAAAGCGCACGCAGGCGGTTTGTTAAGTCAGATGTGAAATCCCCGGGCTCAACCTGGGAACTGCATTTGAAACTGGCAAGCTAGAGTCTCGTAGAGGGGGGTAGAATTCCAGGTGTAGCGGTGAAATGCGTAGAGATCTGGAGGAATACCGGTGGCGAAGGCGGCCCCCTGGACGAAGACTGACGCTCAGGTGCGAAAGCGTGGGGAGCAAACAGGATTAGATACCCTGGTAGTCCACGCTGTAAACGATGTCGATTTGGAGGTTGTGCCCTTGAGGCGTGGCTTCCGGAGCTAACGCGTTAAATCGACCGCCTGGGGAGTACGGCCGCAAGGTTAAAACTCAAATGAATTGACGGGGGCCCGCACAAGCGGTGGAGCATGTGGTTTAATTCGATGCAACGCGAAGAACCTTACCTACTCTTGACATCCAGAGAACTTAGCAGAGATGCTTTGGTGCCTTCGGGAACTCTGAGACAGGTGCTGCATGGCTGTCGTCAGCTCGTGTTGTGAAATGTTGGGTTAAGTCCCGCAACGAGCGCAACCCTTATCCTTTGTTGCCAGCGGTTCGGCCGGGAACTCAAAGGAGACTGCCAGTGATAAACTGGAGGAAGGTGGGGATGACGTCAAGTCATCATGGCCCTTACGAGTAGGGCTACACACGTGCTACAATGGCGTATACAAAGAGAAGCGACCTCGCGAGAGCAAGCGGACCTCATAAAGTACGTCGTAGTCCGGATTGGAGTCTGCAACTCGACTCCATGAAGTCGGAATCGCTAGTAATCGTAGATCAGAATGCTACGGTGAATACGTTCCCGGGCCTTGTACACACCGCCCGTCACACCATGGGAGTGGGTTGCAAAAGAAGTAGGTAGCTTAACCTTCGGGAGGGCGCTTACCACTTTGTGATTCATGACTGGGGTGAAGTCGTAACAAGGTAACCGTAGGGGAACCTGCGGTTGGATCACCTCCTTACCTAAAGATATTGCTTCGAGTGGCGTGCTCACACAGATTGTCTGATGAAAAAGTAACGAGCAAAAGCGTCATAAAAGTACGGTGTCGTGTCCCCTTCGTCTAGAGGCCTAGGACACCGCCCTTTCACGGCGGTAACAGGGGTTCGAATCCCCTAGGGGACGCCAAGCTTCCGACCCACCCGGTGAAAGCGGCGGTCTTCAGTATCTGACGATACACCATATCTTAAAGATGACTTTCGAGTCATGTTTAAGATATTGCTCTTTAACAATCTGGAACAAGCTGAAAATTGAAACATGACGGCTGAAATTCATTCCTCCGTAGATGTACTGGAATGAAGAGTAACCTGTCATAGAGTCTCTCAAATGTTTGCAACTTGAACGATGGAAACATCTTCGGGTTGTGAGGTTAAGTGACTAAGCGTACACGGTGGATGCCTAGGCAGTCAGAGGCGATGAAGGGCGTGCTAATCTGCGAAAAGCGTCGGTAAGGTGATATGAACCGTTACAACCGGCGATACCCGAATGGGGAAACCCAGTGTGTTTCGACACACTATCATGTCATGAATACATAGTGGCATGAGGCGAACCGGGGGAACTGAAACATCTAAGTACCCCGAGGAAAAGAAATCAACCGAGATTCCCCCAGTAGCGGCGAGCGAACGGGGAGGAGCCCAGAACCTGAATCGGCTTGTGTGTTAGTGGAAGCGTCTGGAAAGTCGCGCAGCAAAGGGTGATAGCCCCGTACACTAAAATGCACAGGTCGTGAGTTCGATGAGTAGGGCGGGACACGTGACATCCTGTCTGAATATGGGGGGACCATCCTCCAAGGCTAAATACTCCTGACTGACCGATAGTGAACCAGTACCGTGAGGGAAAGGCGAAAAGAACCCCGGCGAGGGGAGTGAAATAGAACCTGAAACCGTGTACGTACAAGCAGTGGGAGCACCTTCGTGGTGTGACTGCGTACCTTTTGTATAATGGGTCAGCGACTTATATTTTGTAGCAAGGTTAACCGTATAGGGGAGCCGTAGGGAAACCGAGTCTTAACTGGGCGATTAGTTGCAAGGTATAGACCCGAAACCCGGTGATCTAGCCATGGGCAGGTTGAAGGTTGGGTAACACTAACTGGAGGACCGAACCGACTAATGTTGAAAAATTAGCGGATGACTTGTGGCTGGGGGTGAAAGGCCAATCAAACCGGGAGATAGCTGGTTCTCCCCGAAAGCTATTTAGGTAGCGCCTCGTGAACTCATCTTCGGGGGTAGAGCACTGTTTCGGCTAGGGGGCCATCCCGGCTTACCAAACCGATGCAAACTCCGAATACCGAAGAATGTTATCACGGGAGACACACGGCGGGTGCTAACGTCCGTCGTGAAGAGGGAAACAACCCAGACCGCCAGCTAAGGTCCCAAAGTCATGGTTAAGTGGGAAACGATGTGGGAAGGCATAGACAGCCAGGATGTTGGCTTAGAAGCAGCCATCATTTAAAGAAAGCGTAATAGCTCACTGGTCGAGTCGGCCTGCGCGGAAGATGTAACGGGGCTAAACCATGCACCGAAGCTGCGGCAGCGACGCTTAGGCGTTGTTGGGTAGGGGAGCGTTCTGTAAGCCGTTGAAGGTGGCCTGTGAGGGTTGCTGGAGGTATCAGAAGTGCGAATGCTGACATAAGTAACGATAAAGCGGGTGAAAAGCCCGCTCGCCGGAAGACCAAGGGTTCCTGTCCAACGTTAATCGGGGCAGGGTGAGTCGACCCCTAAGGCGAGGCTGAAAAGCGTAGTCGATGGGAAACAGGTTAATATTCCTGTACTTGGTGTTACTGCGAAGGGGGGACGGAGAAGGCTAGGCTGGCCGGGCGACGGTTGTCCCGGTTTAAGCGTGTAGGGGGTGTGACCTGGTAAATCCGGTTGCATACTAACCCTGAGGCGTGATGACGATGCACTACGGTGCAGAAGTAGTTGATGCCCTGCTTCCAGGAAAATCCTCTAAGCTCCAGGTAACATTAAATCGTACCCCAAACCGACACAGGTGGTCAGGTAGAGAATACCAAGGCGCTTGAGAGAACTCGGGTGAAGGAACTAGGCAAAATGGTGCCGTAACTTCGGGAGAAGGCACGCTGGCATGTAGGTGAAGTCCCTTGCGGATGGAGCTGAAGCCAGTCGAAGATACCAGCTGGCTGCAACTGTTTAATAAAAACACAGCACTGTGCAAACACGAAAGTGGACGTATACGGTGTGACGCCTGCCCGGTGCTGGAAGGTTAATTGATGGGGTCAGCCGCAAGGCGAAGCTCTTGATCGAAGCCCCAGTAAACGGCGGCCGTAACTATAACGGTCCTAAGGTAGCGAAATTCCTTGTCGGGTAAGTTCCGACCTGCACGAATGGCGTAATGATGGCCAGGCTGTCTCCACCCGAGACTCAGTGAAATTGAACTCGCTGTGAAGATGCAGTGTACCCGCGGCAAGACGGAAAGACCCCGTGAACCTTTACTATAGCTTGACACTGAACATTGAGCCTTGATGTGTAGGATAGGTGGGAGGCTTTGAAGCGTGGACGCCAGTCTGCGTGGAGCCATCCTTGAAATACCACCCTTTAATGTTTGATGTTCTAACTCGGCCCCGTGATCCGGGGTGAGGACAGTGTCTGGTGGGTAGTTTGACTGGGGCGGTCTCCTCCCAAAGAGTAACGGAGGAGCACGAAGGTTAGCTAATCACGGTCGGACATCGTGAGGTTAGTGCAAAGGCATAAGCTAGCTTGACTGCGAGAGTGACGGCTCGAGCAGGTACGAAAGTAGGTCTTAGTGATCCGGTGGTTCTGAATGGAAGGGCCATCGCTCAACGGATAAAAGGTACTCCGGGGATAACAGGCTGATACCGCCCAAGAGTTCATATCGACGGCGGTGTTTGGCACCTCGATGTCGGCTCATCACATCCTGGGGCTGAAGTAGGTCCCAAGGGTATGGCTGTTCGCCATTTAAAGTGGTACGCGAGCTGGGTTTAGAACGTCGTGAGACAGTTCGGTCCCTATCTGCCGTGGGCGTTGGAAGATTGAGAGGGGTTGCTCCTAGTACGAGAGGACCGGAGTGAACGCACCACTGGTGTTCGGGTTGTCATGCCAATGGCATTGCCCGGTAGCTAAGTGCGGAAAAGATAAGCGCTGAAAGCATCTAAGCGCGAAACTTGCCTCAAGATGAGTCTTCCCTGGGCCTTTAAGGCCCCTGAAGGAACGTTTAAGACTAAGACGTTGATAGGCTGGGTGTGTAAGTGCAGCGATGCATTGAGCTAACCAGTACTAATGATCCGTGAGGCTTAACCTTACAACACCGAAGGTGTTTTAGAGACGAAGATATTTTCAGCGAAGTTCCGAGATTGGTTCTGATGGCGACACGAAAGTGAAGCGGTTGGAATGAAACAGAATTTGCCTGGCGGCAATAGCGCGGTGGTCCCACCTGACCCCATGCCGAACTCAGAAGTGAAACGCCGTAGCGCCGATGGTAGTGTGGGGTCTCCCCATGCGAGAGTAGGACACTGCCAGGCATCAAACCAAGCCGAAAGCCCTGAACTGACGTTCAGGGCTTTTTGCTATGGGGAAAATAAATTCCCTGGCTGTATTTATTGCTTATAGAAATACCTCTATTGGCATATGCTGCTTATTTTCATAAGGAAGCATAATGTTTTTTGTCAGAGAAAAAGCTAGCTAAATATATAATTGATAGCTCCAAATTATTATTTAAATAATAAAAATATCTATTTATGAAGATGTTGATGAGAATTATCCGGTTATATCAAGGATAAATCTTAATTCTCCAGTGTATTAGGCGATAAATTTCACGTTAATTAAAACAAATATTAGCCAGACGCCTCGAATCGAGTAGACTAGGCGAAAGATTATTTCTTTATGGGTACTGAACGTTATGTCTACTGAAAGCGCGTCTTTAAAAAACCACAATACGTTTGCGCTCCCGGTCAACGCAGCGCACCTGATCATGGCCGATAGAATTGAGCTGATGCTCAAAGTGTGGCAACAAACGCGCAAGCGTCAGGAGCCGCTGCTGATTCTCGGTGAAGGTAGCAACGTGCTGTTCCTGGAGGATTTTTCTGGCACGGTAATGGTCAATCAGTTGAAAGGTATCGATGTTCGGGAAGATAACGATGCCTGGTATCTCCACGTCAGCTCCGGTGAAAACTGGCATGACCTGGTGCAATATACGCTGCAGGCCGGGATCTGCGGCCTGGAAAACCTGGCGTTGATTCCTGGATTGGCCGGCTCCGCCCCTATCCAGAACATCGGCGCCTACGGCGTCGAATTGAAAGACGTCTGCGAGTATGTCGATCTGCTGGACTTCTCTACCGGTGCTATCGATCGCATTCCGGCTGCCGAGTGTGGTTTCGGTTACCGGGAAAGCATTTTCAAACACCGTTTCCAAACCGGGCATGTCATTGTCGGGCTGGGCCTGCGTCTCAACAAACAATGGCAACCCAAATTGAGCTACGGCGATCTGGCCAGGCTGGATCCCGCCACGGTGACGCCGCTTCAGGTATTTGAATCCGTATGCGCCATGCGCCGCAGCAAGCTGCCCGATCCGCGTGAAACCGGTAATGCCGGCAGCTTCTTCAAGAATCCGCTGGTGAACGCAGAGAAAGCCGCAGAACTCATCGCCAAATATCCCGGCATGCCGCACTATCCACAGCAGGATGGCCAGGTGAAGCTGGCCGCCGGATGGCTTATCGATCAATGCGAACTGAAAGGATATCGTATCGGCGGCGCTGCGGTACACCGTCAGCAGGCGTTGGTGCTGGTGAACATCGACAACGCCCACAGCCAAGATGTGGTGGCGCTGGCGCGCCACGTACGCAAGACAGTGGCCGATAAATTTGGCGTCTGGCTGGAGCCTGAGGTGCGTTTTATTGGCGCGACCGGTGAGCTGAATGCCGTGGCGGTGCTGTCATGAAAGATACCAAGGTTCCGTTAAAACTGATCGCGCTGCTGGCCGACGGTGAATTTCATTCCGGGGAACACCTGGGTGAGTCACTGGGCATGAGCCGTGCGGCGATCAATAAGCATATTCAGACCATTCGCGAATGGGGGCTGGATGTCTTTACCGTGCCCGGCAAAGGCTACAGCCTGCCTGGCGCCATCCAGCTGTTGGAAGCCGAGCGCATCCTCAGCCTGCTGGAAGACAAGCGTGTAAGCGTGTTGCCGGTGGTCGATTCCACCAACCAATACTTGCTGGACCGCATTGCCGAATTGCACTCTGGTGACGCCTGTGTCGCTGAATACCAGCAGGCAGGGCGAGGGCGCCGCGGGCGGCAGTGGATCTCGCCATTCGGCGCTAATTTATACCTGTCGATGTTCTGGCGACTGGAGCAGGGGCCGGCTGCGGCCATGGGGCTTAGCCTGGTGATCGGGATGGTGATGGCGGAAGTTCTGCAGCGTCTCGGTGCGGCCGATGTGCGCGTGAAGTGGCCTAACGATCTCTACCTGAACGATCGTAAATTGGCGGGGATCCTGGTCGAACTGACGGGGAAAACCGGCGATGCGGCTCAACTGGTCATCGGTGCCGGCATCAACCTGGCGATGCGTGATACCAATGCCAGCGCCATTACTCAAGGATGGATTAACCTACAGGAAGCGGGAATTCAGATCGATCGCAATGAGCTGGCTGCAACCCTGCTTAATGAACTGCGTCAGTCGCTGAAACAGTTTGAGATAGACGGACTGGCGCCCTTTATCGGTCGCTGGCGTACCCTGGATAACTTTATCGACAGGCCGGTCAAGCTGCTTATCGGCGAGCGGCAGATTGTGGGTATCGCCCGAGGAATCGATTCGCAGGGCGCGCTGCTGCTGGAACAAGACGGGGAGATCAAGCCCTTCATCGGTGGAGAGATATCGCTGCGCAGCGCAGAATAGTTAGAGAAAGCAGGGGACGGCAACGTCCCCTGAATCGATCGGTAGGCTTACTTTCTTAAACGCACGCTTTCAACGGCGTGGTTAGCGCTTTTGGTCATGATCAGGCTGGCGCGTTCGCGTGTAGGCAATATATTCTGCTGCAAATTCAACCCGTTAATTTCATTCCATAATTGCGTGGCGATATTAATCGCTTCCGGTTCCGGCAATTTTGAATAGTGATGGAAATAAGAATCGGGATTGGAAAATGCGCCTTGACGGAATTTCAGGAAGCGATTGATATACCAGCTTTGCAATAGCGTCTCCGGGGCATCGACATATATAGAGAAGTCGACAAAATCGGAAACGAATACGCGATGCGGATCGTGAGGATAATCCATGCCGCTTTGCAATACGTTAAGCCCTTCCAAGATCAAAATATCCGGTTGCTCGATGACTTTATTACCTTCGGGCACAACGTCATAGATCAAATGAGAATAAACCGGAGCGGTGACGCGTTTGGCGCCGGATTTCACTTCCGACACGAATTTCACCAGGCTATGCATATCGTAAGACTGCGGGAAGCCTTTTTTCTTCATCAGACCGCGCTCGTTCAGCACCTTATTAGGATGCAAGAAGCCGTCGGTCGTGATCAGCTCCACGCTGCGATGTTCAGGCCAGCGGCTCAGCAACGCTTGCAACAGACGAGCGGTCGTGCTCTTACCAACGGCTACGCTGCCGGCGATGCCGATGACATAGGGAATCTTTTGCCCGTCGGTGCCGAGGAATTGCTCCAGCACCGCCTGTCGGCGCAGGTTGGAACTGATATAGAAGTTCAACAGCCGTGACAGCGGCAGATAAATCTGCGCAACTTCTTCCAACGAGAGATCTTCGTTAATCCCTTTCAGTTTAACGATCTCTTCTTCCGACAACGTCAGCGGCACCGAATCTCGCAACGCCGCCCATTGGGTACGATCGAACTGTAGGTAAGGCGTTGCTAAAGATTGATCTCTTTTTATCATAAGCCAAATTCTGCCTGTTAACGCAGGTTGGGAAAGGCGCCGGACGCCAACTCCAGAGAATAAACAAGCTGCATATTATAGACAGCTTCGTTTTTGGCGTAGACTTTTTTCGCAAAAGTTGTCGATAGGCAGCAGTTTATGTCAATTGTGCGAAGCGGCGCGCAGTTGATAAAGCGGGGTTGCAAGGCGGCATCATCGGGGCCGGATACCGCCTGAAGGTTAACTGGCGATGGCGCGCGAAGGTTGGTTCACGGTGAACAGGCGTTTGTAATAAATAACGGTCGGATGGTAATGCCCATCGGGCCCCGCCGCATAATCCGGCAGCTCGCCCAAACAGCGATAACCCAGGCTGCGATAAAGCGCTTCTGCCGCCGAACCGGCCTGCGTATCCAGGTACAATAGCCCGCGTTGCTGCTGCAGCGCCGAGTGCTCCAGCGTCTTCATCAGCGCCTGACCTACGCCGTTGCGACGAGCGCGGCTATGCACCAACAGCTTCACCACCTCCGCACGATTACGGCCGTTCGGCTTCTGACAGAGTTCGAGTTGCACGGTGCCAACGACGCCGCGCTCGTCGCGGGCAATCCACAGCAGCAGTTCACCTTTAGCTAGGGCCGGTCGCAGACTGTGGAAGTAGCTCTCGGCGTCTTCGTGAGGGATTAAGGTGTCGTAACCGACAGAAGCGCCGTGCGTGACGGCATCGGTCAACAGGCGGGCCAATTCATCCCGGTAAATCGGCAGCGTAGCGGCGTTGATAGGCACTATTTTCATGAGTCATTCCTCCAGATATGGGGGTAATGAAGAGAAGCAATAACTGAGCCACAGCGGCGAAAGGCATGACGACGGCAAAAGGGTGAGGGATCAGTGTAGCTCACGCCTCGGTCCGGGGCAGGTATCCCCTTTTTGGTGCATCGATCCCGCTCACAGTTTACCGTTGCGGGTTAAGTGTTTTGAGAAGCCCGACACGGAGAAAGCGGCGCTCAAGGCTTGCAAAAAGTGGATAAAATTGTAGAGAATGATTGCCGCGAGTGATGAATGTTTGCACGCCGCAGGCTGCGAATTGCATGACAGTATGCAAAATTGACTGATTTGTGAGCGAAAGTGCGCGTAAAGCAATTTTTTTGTTGCATAGGTCGCCCGCTCTACCTAGAATGCGCTGCACTTGATGCCGGCTTAGCTCAGTAGGTAGAGCAACTGACTTGTAATCAGTAGGTCACCAGTTCGATTCCGGTAGCCGGCACCATTCAAGTCACAAGTAGTTAAAATCTGGTGGGGTTCCCGAGCGGCCAAAGGGAGCAGACTGTAAATCTGCCGTCACAGACTTCGAAGGTTCGAATCCTTCCCCCACCACCAAATCTTGCCTTCGGCGATTAACTGAAATGCGATAAATGCCGCAACGGTTGATAGCGGGAGGAGAGGGCGAAAGCCTTCGGCAAGGTTCGAGCTGTGCAGCGCAAGGCGCAGCCGGCCCGAAGGATGCGAGCCGAGTGATGAACAATCCTGCTCCATCCCAAAATTCTACAGAAAAATCAGGTAGCCGAGTTCCAGGATGCGGGCATCGTATAATGGCTATTACCTCAGCCTTCCAAGCTGATGATGTGGGTTCGATTCCCACTGCCCGCTCCAAGATGTGCTGATATAGCTCAGTTGGTAGAGCGCACCCTTGGTAAGGGTGAGGTCGGCAGTTCGAATCTGCCTATCAGCACCACTTCTTAATTTCTCGCCCCCTGATTTTCTTTCTGTTCTGGATTCAACGAGCAAATGCTTGGTTGATGTGGTGATACCACCGATTTATCCGTGTCTTAGAGGGACAATCGATGTCTAAAGAAAAGTTTGAACGTACAAAACCGCACGTTAACGTCGGTACTATCGGCCACGTTGACCACGGTAAAACTACCCTGACTGCAGCGATCACTACCGTACTGGCTAAAACCTACGGCGGTTCTGCACGTGCTTTCGACCAGATCGATAACGCGCCAGAAGAAAAAGCTCGTGGTATCACCATCAACACCTCTCACGTTGAGTATGACACCCCGACTCGTCACTACGCGCACGTTGACTGCCCAGGGCACGCCGACTACGTGAAAAACATGATCACCGGTGCTGCGCAGATGGACGGCGCGATCCTGGTAGTTGCTGCGACTGATGGCCCAATGCCTCAGACCCGTGAGCACATCCTGCTGGGTCGTCAGGTTGGCGTTCCTTTCATCATCGTATTCATGAACAAATGCGACATGGTTGATGATGAAGAGCTGCTGGAACTGGTAGAAATGGAAGTTCGCGAACTGCTGTCCGCTTACGACTTCCCAGGCGACGACCTGCCAGTAATCCGCGGTTCCGCGCTGAAAGCGCTGGAAGGCGAAGCTGAGTGGGAAGCGAAAATCATCGAACTGGCTGAAGCGCTGGACAGCTACATCCCAGAGCCAGAGCGTGCTATCGACAAGCCGTTCCTGCTGCCAATCGAAGACGTATTCTCCATCTCCGGTCGTGGTACCGTTGTTACCGGTCGTGTTGAGCGCGGTATCATCAAAGTTGGCGAAGAAGTTGAAATCGTTGGTATCAAAGACACCGTTAAGTCTACCTGTACTGGCGTTGAAATGTTCCGCAAACTGCTGGACGAAGGCCGTGCTGGTGAGAACGTAGGTGTTCTGCTGCGTGGTATCAAGCGTGAAGAAATCGAACGTGGTCAGGTACTGGCGAAGCCAGGCTCCATCAAGCCACACACCCAGTTCGAATCTGAAGTGTACATCCTGAGCAAAGATGAAGGTGGTCGTCACACTCCATTCTTCAAAGGCTACCGTCCACAGTTCTACTTCCGTACCACTGACGTGACCGGTACCATCGAACTGCCAGAAGGCGTAGAGATGGTAATGCCAGGCGACAACGTGAACATGGTTGTAACCCTGATTCACCCAATCGCGATGGACGACGGTCTGCGTTTCGCAATCCGTGAAGGCGGCCGTACCGTTGGCGCAGGTGTTGTTGCTAAAGTTATCGCTTAATCGCTGATAAAGTTTGACGCGACACGCGGTAAAAGGGCATCATTTGATGCCCTTTTTCTACGCTGTGAACTAGAACCTATCTCATCAGCGATTTTGCAGTCATAATCATTGGTGAGATGGGCTCTTAAACCGTATTGACTGAAATACGTCATGGCGTAAAACACCGGGATAGCGCTGAAGCGGTATCCGATCGGTTTGGTTTGCCTCGCAATGCGAGGCAAAGTTGTTTGTTCTGAATCATCATTGTGACAGGTTGGTTTATGAGTGCGAATACCGAGGCTCAAGGGAGCGGACGCGGCCTGGAAGCGGCAAAGTGGCTGATCGTCGCCGTTCTGTTGGTTGTGGCTATTGTCGGTAACTATTACTACCGTGATTTAAGCCTGCCATTGCGCGCGCTGGCAGTTGTGCTGATCATCGCCGTTGCAGGTGCAGTGGCTCTGATGACCACCAAAGGCAAAGCCACCGTTGCGTTTGCCCGCGAAGCGCGTACCGAAGTACGTAAAGTGATTTGGCCAACTCGTCAGGAAACGCTACACACCACGTTGATCGTTGCCGCGGTAACCGCCGTGATGTCACTGATTCTGTGGGGGCTGGATGGTATTCTGGTCCGTCTGGTGTCGTTTATTACTGGCCTGAGGTTCTAAAATGTCTGAAGCTCCAAAAAAACGTTGGTACGTCGTTCAGGCGTTTTCCGGTTTTGAAGGTCGCGTAGCACAATCGCTGCGTGAACACATCAAACTGCACGATATGGAAGAGTTGTTCGGCGAAGTGATGGTGCCTACGGAAGAAGTGGTTGAAATCCGTGGCGGCCAACGTCGCAAGAGCGAGCGTAAATTCTTCCCTGGCTACGTGCTGGTGCAGATGGTGATGAATGACGCCAGCTGGCACCTGGTGCGCAGCGTACCGCGCGTCATGGGGTTCATCGGCGGTACGTCTGACCGTCCTGCGCCGATCAGCGATAAAGAAGTTGATGCGATCATGAACCGCCTGCAGCAGGTTGGTGACAAGCCGCGTCCGAAAACGCTGTTCGAACCGGGCGAGCTGGTGCGCGTCAACGACGGCCCGTTTGCCGATTTCAACGGTGTGGTCGAGGAAGTCGATTACGAGAAGAGCCGCCTGAAAGTTTCCGTTTCCATCTTTGGTCGTGCAACGCCGGTGGAACTGGACTTCAGCCAGGTTGAGAAAGGCTGATCGAATAATCAGCAACGAGTGGCCCGTTGCCGCTTGTCAAAGGCGCGAAATTGAACTACAATTTCGCGCCTTTTGTTTTTAGATGCCTTGCCTGATGCATGTTGGGCGGGGTGAAACACGGGGAGCCTCTTGCGAGGCGATACTACCCAAACCGAGGAAATTTAAATGGCTAAGAAAGTACAAGCCTACGTCAAGCTGCAAGTTGCAGCTGGTATGGCGAACCCGAGCCCACCAGTGGGTCCAGCTCTGGGTCAGCAGGGCGTTAACATCATGGAATTCTGTAAGGCATTCAACGCTAAGACTGACAGCGTTGAAAAAGGTCTGCCGATTCCGGTTGTTATCACCGTTTATTCTGATCGCTCCTTCACTTTCGTTACCAAAACCCCGCCAGCAGCAGTTCTGCTGAAAAAAGCGGCTGGTATCAAGTCTGGTTCCGGTAAGCCGAACAAAGACAAAGTAGGTAAAGTGACTCGTGCTCAGGTACGTGAAATCGCAGAAACCAAAGCTGCGGACATGACTGGTTCTGACGTTGAAGCGATGACTCGCTCCATCGAAGGTACCGCTCGTTCCATGGGCCTGGTAGTGGAGGATTAAGAGATGGCTAAGCTGACCAAGCGCATGCGCGTGATCCGTGACAAAGTTGATGCTACTAAACAGTATGACATCGCTGAAGCTGTTGCTCTGCTGAAAGAGCTGGCCACCGCTAAATTCGTAGAAAGCGTTGACGTTGCCGTTAACCTCGGCATCGACGCTCGTAAATCTGACCAAAACGTTCGTGGCGCTACCGTTCTGCCACACGGCACCGGTCGTTCCGTTCGCGTTGCCGTATTTGCCCAAGGCGCTAACGCTGAAGCAGCAAAAGCTGCCGGCGCAGAGCTGGTAGGTATGGACGATCTGGCTGACCAGATCAAGAAAGGCGAAATGAACTTCGACGTTGTTATTGCTTCCCCGGATGCAATGCGCGTTGTAGGTCAACTGGGCCAGATCCTGGGTCCACGCGGCCTGATGCCAAACCCGAAAGTGGGTACCGTTACTCCGAACGTTGCTGAAGCAGTGAAAAACGCTAAAGCAGGTCAGGTTCGCTACCGTAACGACAAAAACGGCATCATCCATACCACTATCGGTAAGGTTGATTTCGACGCAGACAAACTGAAAGAAAACCTGGAAGCCCTGCTGGTTGCGCTGAAAAAAGCAAAACCTTCTCAGGCGAAAGGTATGTACATCAAGAAAGTTAGCCTCTCCACCACCATGGGTGCTGGCGTTGCTATCGATCAGAGCGGTCTGTCTGCTGCAGCGAACTAATCGCATTTGCGATTATCGCTTTGACTTGGGGCCAAGATTTGTCTAGAATCTTATGCCCCAAGGTTTTGCTATTGGCTATGCCGTAGGCAAAACAAAGATTTTTCGGTTGGAGCCTGGCCTATCCAGGCCTCCGTCCAAGACCGCAGGTGTATCGCAAGATACTTAATCCTTCCTGCGTAGACGGTGACAGAGCCTAAGAAAATTTTTCTTTTTTATAAAAGAATGTCTTTGCTGGATTCTGCTCACCGTGTTAAGCCGCTCGGCGTGGCGTTTTACAAAGCGCCGAGTGAAGTGAGTTCCGGGGGATTTTCCCCGGCTAATCCAGGAGCAAAAAGCTAATGGCATTAAATCTTCAAGACAAACAAGCGATTGTTGCTGAAGTCAGCGAAGTAGCCAAAGGCGCGCTGTCTGCGGTTGTTGCGGATTCCCGCGGCGTTACCGTAGATAAAATGACTGAACTGCGTAAAGCAGGTCGTGAAGCTGGCGTTTACATGCGTGTTGTTCGCAACACCCTGATGCGTCGCGTAGTTGAAGGCACTCCATTCGAATGCCTGAAAGACACGTTTGTCGGTCCAACCTTGATTGCATTCTCTCACGAACACCCGGGCGCTGCTGCTCGTCTGTTCAAAGAGTTCGCGAAAGCGAATGCAAAATTCGAGGTTAAAGCTGCGGCCTTTGAAGGTGAGCTGATCCCAGCGGCGCAAATCGACCGCCTGGCGACGCTGCCAACTTACGAAGAAGCGATCGCACGCCTGATGGCAACCATGAAAGAAGCCGCTGCCGGCAAACTGGTTCGCACTCTGGCTGCAGTACGCGATCAGAAAGAAGCGGCGTAAGCCATTCTTTCTTAGCCTTTGCTAACGTATTTAAACTATTTCTGAATTTTAGGAACAATTGTTATGTCTATCACTAAAGACCAAATCCTGGAAGCAGTTGCCGCTATGTCCGTAATGGACGTTGTTGAACTGGTTTCCGCTATGGAAGAAAAATTCGGCGTTTCTGCTGCTGCTGCTGTAGCTGTAGCTGCTGGCCCGGCTGAAGCTGCTGAAGAGAAAACTGAATTCGACGTTATCCTGAAAGCTGCTGGCGCTAACAAAGTTGCTGTTATCAAAGCAGTACGTGGCGCTACCGGCCTGGGTCTGAAAGAAGCTAAAGACCTGGTTGAATCTGCTCCAGCCGCTCTGAAAGAAGGCGTGAGCAAAGATGACGCAGAAGCTCTGAAAAAATCTCTGGAAGAAGCTGGCGCTGAAGTTGAAGTTAAATAAGCCAACCTTTCCGGTTGCAGCCTAGTCTTTTAGGCTGATGGCTGGTGACTTTTTAGTCACCAGCCTTTTTGCGCTGTAGGGCGCCAGTAGCGTTTCACACTGTTTGGCTGCTGGTTTCGCCTCCCAATGTTTGTTTCTATTGACGACTTAATATACCGCGGTCTTTGCACTACCAGGAGTTCTGGGGGAAGACGCGATGAAATGGTTTAAGCGTGATAGCAAGAGACATTGCGGAAAGTGTTCCCGCTTTCCGGTCGACAAAACGGTGTTGCATGAACTGTCCCTAATCGGACGGACAGATTGGGTCACTGATCAGCGAGCTGAGGAACCCTATGGTTTACTCCTATACCGAGAAAAAACGTATTCGTAAGGATTTTGGTAAACGTCCACAAGTGCTGGACATACCATATCTCCTTTCTATCCAGCTTGACTCGTTCCAGAAGTTTATCGAGCAAGATCCAGAAGGGCAGTACGGCCTTGAAGCCGCATTCCGTTCTGTTTTCCCTATCCAGAGCTACAGTGGCAATTCGGAGCTGCAATACGTTAGCTACCGTCTTGGTGAGCCGGTCTTCGACGTCAAAGAGTGCCAGATCCGTGGTGTGACGTTCTCTGCACCGCTGCGCGTAAAACTGCGCCTGGTTATCTATGAGCGCGAAGCGCCTGAAGGTACGGTCAAAGACATCAAGGAACAAGAAGTCTACATGGGCGAAATTCCGCTCATGACCGAAAACGGCACCTTTGTGATCAACGGTACTGAGAGGGTTATCGTATCTCAGTTGCACCGTAGTCCTGGCGTATTCTTCGACAGCGATAAGGGTAAAACCCACTCCTCGGGTAAAGTGCTGTACAACGCACGCATCATCCCTTACCGCGGTTCATGGTTGGACTTCGAGTTCGATCCGAAGGACAACCTGTTCGTGCGTATTGACCGTCGCCGCAAACTGCCTGCGACCATCATTCTGCGCGCGCTGAACTACACCACTGAACAGATCCTCGACCTGTTCTTTGACAAGATCGTCTTCGAAATCCGTGACAACAAGCTGCAGATGGAGCTGGTGCCAGAGCGCCTGCGTGGTGAGACCGCTTCGTTCGACATCGAAGCCAACGGCAAGATCTACGTAGAGAAAGGCCGTCGCATCACCGCTCGTCATATCCGTCAGCTGGAAAAAGACGACATTCAGAGCATTGAAGTACCGGTAGAGTACATCGCGGGCAAAGTGGTCGCGAAAGACTATATCGATACCAATACCGGCGAACTGATCTGCGCAGCCAACATGGAGCTGTCGCTGGATCTGCTGGCCAAGCTGAGCCAGTCCGGCCACAAGCGCATCGAAACGCTGTTCACCAACGATCTGGATCACGGCGCGTATATCTCTGAAACGCTGCGCGTCGATCCGACCACCGATCGTCTGAGCTCGTTGGTAGAAATCTACCGCATGATGCGCCCTGGTGAGCCGCCAACGCGCGAAGCTGCCGAAAGCCTGTTCGAGAACCTGTTCTTCTCCGAAGACCGCTACGATCTGTCCGCGGTTGGCCGTATGAAGTTCAACCGTTCTCTGCTGCGCGACGAGATCGAAGGTTCGGGCATCCTGAGCAAAGACGACATCATCGAAGTGATGAAGAAGCTCATCGATATCCGTAACGGCAAGGGCGAAGTGGACGATATCGACCACTTGGGCAACCGTCGTATCCGTTCCGTCGGCGAGATGGCCGAGAACCAGTTCCGCGTAGGTCTGGTGCGTGTTGAGCGTGCGGTGAAAGAGCGTCTGTCTCTGGGCGATCTGGATACCCTGATGCCTCAGGACATGATCAACGCCAAGCCGATTTCGGCGGCGGTGAAAGAGTTCTTCGGCTCCAGTCAGCTGTCCCAGTTCATGGACCAGAACAACCCGCTGTCCGAGATCACGCACAAGCGTCGTATCTCCGCACTGGGCCCGGGCGGTCTGACCCGTGAGCGCGCCGGCTTTGAAGTTCGAGACGTACACCCGACTCACTACGGCCGCGTGTGCCCAATCGAAACGCCGGAAGGTCCAAACATCGGTCTGATCAACTCCCTGTCCGTGTACGCACAGACTAACGAGTATGGCTTCCTGGAAACCCCGTACCGCCGCGTGCGTGACGGCGTGGTGACCGATGAAATCAACTACCTGTCTGCTATTGAAGAAGGCAACTTCGTTATCGCCCAGGCGAACTCCAACCTGGATGAAGAAGGCCGCTTCGTAGAAGACCTGGTCACCTGCCGCAGCAAAGGCGAATCAAGCCTGTTCAGCCGCGACCAGGTTGACTACATGGACGTATCCACCCAGCAGGTTGTTTCCGTTGGTGCTTCACTGATTCCATTCCTGGAACACGATGACGCCAACCGTGCATTGATGGGTGCGAACATGCAACGTCAGGCCGTACCTACCCTGCGCGCTGACAAGCCGCTGGTTGGTACCGGTATGGAACGCGCCGTAGCGGTTGACTCCGGCGTAACCGCCGTTGCCAAACGCGGCGGTGTGATCCAGTACGTGGATGCTTCCCGTATCGTTATCAAAGTTAACGAAGACGAGATGTACCCGGGCGAAGCAGGTATCGATATTTACAACCTGACCAAGTACACCCGTTCTAACCAGAACACCTGCATCAACCAGATGCCGTGTGTGAATCTGGGTGAGCCAATCGAGCGCGGCGACGTGCTGGCGGATGGCCCATCGACAGACCTGGGCGAACTGGCACTGGGCCAGAACATGCGCGTAGCGTTCATGCCTTGGAACGGCTACAACTTCGAAGACTCCATCTTGGTCTCCGAGCGCGTGGTGCAGGAAGATCGCTTCACCACCATCCACATCCAGGAACTGGCGTGCGTGTCTCGCGACACCAAGCTGGGGCCTGAAGAGATCACTGCCGACATCCCTAACGTGGGTGAAGCTGCGCTCTCCAAGCTGGATGAATCCGGTATCGTGTATATCGGTGCTGAAGTGACCGGCGGTGACATTCTGGTCGGTAAGGTAACGCCTAAAGGCGAAACCCAGCTGACGCCGGAAGAGAAACTGCTGCGTGCGATCTTCGGTGAGAAAGCGTCTGACGTTAAAGACTCTTCTCTGCGTGTACCGAACGGCGTTTCCGGTACGGTTATCGACGTGCAGGTCTTCACCCGCGATGGCGTGGAAAAAGACAAGCGCGCGTTGGAAATCGAAGAGATGCAACTGAAGCAGGCGAAGAAAGACCTGACTGAAGAACTGCAGATCCTGGAAGCCGGCCTGTTTGCGCGTATCCACGCGGTGCTGGTTGCCGGTGGCATCGAAGCCGACAAGCTGAGCAAGCTGCCGCGCGATCGCTGGCTGGAACTGGGCCTGACCGACGAAGAGAAGCAAAACCAGCTGGAGCAACTGGCTGAGCAGTACGACGAACTGAAATCCGACTTCGAGAAGAAGCTGGAAGCCAAGCGTCGTAAGATCACTCAGGGCGACGATCTGGCGCCGGGCGTGCTGAAAATCGTCAAGGTTTATCTGGCCGTTAAACGTCAGATCCAACCAGGTGACAAGATGGCGGGCCGCCACGGTAACAAGGGTGTTATCTCCAAGATCAACCCGATCGAAGATATGCCTTACGATGAAAACGGCACGCCGGTAGACATCGTACTGAACCCGCTGGGCGTACCATCACGTATGAACATCGGTCAGATCCTGGAAACCCACCTGGGTATGGCTGCGAAAGGCATCGGTGAGAAGATCAACCAGATGCTGAAGCAGCAGCAGGAAGTGGCCAAGCTGCGTGAGTTCATCCAGAAGGCCTACGATCTGGGCGACGACGTTTGCCAGAAAGTTGACCTGAACACCTTCAGCGACGACGAAGTGCTGCGTCTGGCAGAGAACCTGAAAAAAGGTATGCCGATCGCAACGCCGGTGTTTGACGGTGCGAAAGAGACTGAAATCAAGCAACTGCTGGAAATGGGCGGTATCCCGACCTCCGGTCAGATCACGCTGTTCGATGGCCGTACCGGTGAGCAATTCGAGCGCCAGGTTACTGTCGGCTATATGTACATGCTGAAACTGAACCACTTGGTTGACGATAAAATGCACGCCCGTTCAACCGGTTCTTACAGCTTGGTGACTCAGCAACCTCTGGGTGGTAAAGCGCAGTTCGGTGGTCAACGCTTCGGTGAGATGGAAGTGTGGGCACTGGAAGCATACGGCGCGGCTTATACCCTGCAGGAAATGCTCACCGTTAAGTCGGATGACGTTAACGGCCGTACCAAGATGTACAAAAACATCGTGGATGGCGACCACCGGATGGAGCCAGGCATGCCGGAATCCTTCAACGTACTGTTGAAAGAAATCCGCTCGCTCGGCATCAACATCGAACTGGAAGACGAGTAATCGTCATGCCGGCTCAGGCTCCCCGCCTAAGGGAGCCTGAGGGTGGTTGTTCAGGTCACACGGGTACCTACTGCGGTTGTGGGTACCCAACAGGTTTAACTCCGACAGGAGCCAATCCGTGAAAGACTTATTGAAGTTTCTGAAAGCGCAAACTAAGACCGAAGAGTTTGATGCGATCAAGATTGCTCTGGCCTCGCCAGACATGATCCGTTCGTGGTCGTTCGGTGAAGTTAAGAAGCCGGAAACCATTAACTACCGTACGTTCAAACCAGAGCGTGACGGCCTTTTCTGCGCCCGTATCTTCGGGCCGGTAAAAGATTACGAGTGCCTGTGCGGTAAGTACAAGCGCTTGAAACACCGCGGCGTGATCTGTGAGAAGTGCGGCGTTGAAGTGACCCAGACCAAAGTGCGTCGTGAGCGCATGGGCCACATCGAGCTGGCTTCGCCGACCGCGCACATCTGGTTCCTGAAATCGCTGCCATCCCGCATCGGTTTGCTGCTGGATATGCCGCTGCGTGACATCGAACGCGTACTGTACTTCGAATCCTATGTGGTGGTCGAAGGCGGTATGACCAACCTCGAGCGCCGTCAGATCCTGACCGAAGAGCAGTATCTGGACGCGCTGGAAGAGTTCGGTGACGAATTCGACGCCAAGATGGGTGCGGAAGCTATTCAGGCCCTGTTGAAAAACATGGATCTGGAAGCCGAGTGCGAGCAGCTGCGTGAAGAGCTGAACGAAACCAACTCCGAAACCAAGCGCAAGAAGCTGACCAAGCGTATCAAGCTGCTGGAAGCGTTCGTGCAGTCCGGTAACAAACCGGAGTGGATGATCCTGACCGTGCTGCCGGTACTGCCGCCGGATCTGCGTCCTCTGGTTCCGCTGGATGGCGGTCGTTTCGCGACCTCGGATCTGAACGATCTGTATCGCCGCGTGATCAACCGTAACAACCGTCTGAAACGCCTGCTGGATCTGGCTGCGCCGGACATCATCGTGCGCAACGAAAAGCGTATGCTGCAAGAAGCGGTAGACGCCCTGCTGGATAACGGCCGTCGCGGTCGTGCCATCACCGGTTCCAACAAGCGTCCTCTGAAATCTTTGGCCGACATGATCAAAGGTAAGCAGGGTCGTTTCCGTCAGAACCTGCTCGGTAAACGCGTTGACTACTCCGGCCGTTCCGTAATCACCGTAGGTCCATACCTGCGTCTGCATCAGTGCGGTCTGCCTAAAAAGATGGCGCTGGAGCTGTTCAAACCGTTCATCTACGGCAAGTTGGAGCTGCGTGGCCTGGCCACCACCATCAAAGCCGCCAAGAAAATGGTTGAGCGTGAAGAAGCCGTCGTTTGGGATATCCTGGACGAAGTGATCCGCGAACACCCGGTACTGCTGAACCGTGCACCAACCCTGCACCGTTTGGGTATCCAGGCGTTTGAACCGGTTCTGATCGAAGGTAAAGCGATCCAGCTGCACCCGCTGGTTTGTGCGGCCTATAACGCCGACTTCGATGGTGACCAGATGGCCGTTCACGTACCGCTGACGCTGGAAGCCCAGCTGGAAGCGCGTGCGCTGATGATGTCCACCAACAACATCCTGTCCCCTGCGAACGGCGAGCCAATCATCGTTCCTTCTCAGGACGTTGTACTGGGTCTGTACTACATGACCCGCGACTGTGTTAACGCCAAGGGCGAAGGCATGGTGCTGAACGGTTCCAAAGAAGCTGAGCGTGTTTACCGCGCCGGCCTGGCGTCTCTGCATGCGCGCGTTAAAGTGCGTATCACCGAAGACGTCAAAAACGCCGAAGGCGAATGGACTTCTCAGACCAGCATCATCGACACCACCATCGGCCGCGCCATCCTGTGGATGATCGTACCGAAAGGTCTGCCGTACGCGATCGTTAACCAGCCTTTGGGCAAGAAAGCGATCTCCAAGATGCTGAACACCTGTTACCGCATCCTGGGCCTGAAGCCGACCGTTATCTTTGCTGACCAGATCATGTACACCGGTTTTGCTTACGCAGCCCGTTCCGGCGCTTCCGTAGGTATCGACGACATGGTTATCCCGGCCAAGAAAGCGGAGATCATCGAAGAAGCGGAAACTGAAGTTGCCGAGATCCAGGAGCAGTTCCAGTCTGGTCTGGTTACCGCCGGCGAACGCTACAACAAAGTGATCGATATCTGGGCTGCAGCGAACGAACGCGTTGCGAAAGCGATGATGGAAAACCTGTCGGTAGAAGACGTGGTTAACCGTGACGGCGAAGTGGAACAGCAAGTTTCCTTCAACAGCATCTTTATGATGGCCGACTCCGGTGCGCGTGGTTCCGCCGCTCAGATTCGTCAGCTGGCCGGTATGCGTGGTCTGATGGCGAAGCCGGACGGCTCCATCATCGAAACGCCAATCACCGCGAACTTCCGTGAAGGTCTGAACGTACTCCAGTACTTCATCTCCACCCACGGTGCTCGTAAAGGTCTGGCGGATACCGCACTGAAAACCGCGAACTCCGGTTATCTGACCCGTCGTCTGGTTGACGTGGCGCAGGATCTGGTTGTGACCGAAGACGACTGTGGCACCCACGACGGCATCCTGATGACTCCGGTTATCGAAGGTGGCGACGTGAAAGAGCCGCTGCGTGAACGCGTTCTGGGCCGTGTGACGGCAGAAGACGTCCTCAAGCCGGGTACGGCGGACATTCTGGTGCCACGCAACACCCTGCTGAACGAGAAGGCGTGTGACCTGTTGGAAGAGAACTCTGTCGACAGCGTTAAAGTCCGTTCCGTGGTGAGCTGTGAAACCGACTTTGGTGTGTGCGCAAACTGCTATGGTCGCGACCTGGCACGTGGCCACATCATCAACAAAGGTGAAGCCATCGGCGTTATCGCGGCACAGTCCATCGGTGAGCCGGGTACACAGCTGACGATGCGTACGTTCCACATCGGTGGTGCGGCATCTCGTGCGGCTGCTGAATCCAGCATCCAGGTGAAAAACAAGGGTAGCATCAAGCTGAGCAACGCGAAGTTCGTTATGAACGCTGCGGGCAAGCTGGTGATCACCTCGCGTAACACCGAACTGAAACTGATCGACGAATTCGGCCGTACCAAAGAAAGCTACAAGGTGCCTTACGGTGCCGTGATGGGCAAAGGCGACGGTGAAGAAGTTAACGGCGGCGAAACCGTTGCTAACTGGGATCCGCACACCATGCCGGTCATCAGTGAAGTCAGCGGCTTCATTCGCTTCGCGGACATGGTCGACGGCCAGACCATTACTCGCCAGACCGACGAACTGACCGGTTTGTCTTCTCTGGTAGTTCTGGACAGCGCAGAGCGTACCGGTAGCGGTAAAGACCTGCGTCCGGCACTGAAAATTGTTGACGCTCAGGGCGAAGATGTATTGATCCCAGGTACTGATATGCCTGCTCAATACTTCCTGCCGGGCAAAGCGATCGTTCAGCTGGAAGACGGCATTCAGATCGGTGCGGGTGATACCCTGGCGCGTATTCCTCAGGAATCCGGCGGTACCAAGGATATTACCGGTGGTCTGCCGCGCGTTGCCGACCTGTTCGAAGCACGTCGTCCGAAAGAGCCGGCAATCCTGGCTGAAATCAGCGGGATTATCTCGTTCGGTAAAGAGACCAAAGGCAAACGTCGCCTGGTGATCTCTCCGCTGGACGGCAGCGACGCTTACGAAGAGATGATTCCGAAATGGCGTCAGCTTAACGTGTTCGAAGGCGAAGTGGTGGAACGTGGCGACGTCGTATCCGACGGCCCAGAGTCTCCGCACGACATTCTGCGTCTGCGTGGCGTGCATGCGGTTACCCGCTACATCACCAACGAAGTGCAGGAAGTTTACCGTCTGCAAGGCGTTAAGATTAACGATAAGCACATCGAAGTTATCGTTCGTCAGATGCTGCGTAAAGGCACTATCGTTAGCGCTGGTGGCTCCGAGTTCCTGGAAGGCGAGCAGGCTGAAGTGTCTCGCGTCAAGATTGCCAACCGTCAGCTGGAAGCTGAAGGTAAGATCCCGGCAACCTTCTCGCGCGATCTGCTGGGTATCACCAAGGCTTCCTTGGCGACCGAGTCCTTCATCTCCGCTGCATCGTTCCAGGAAACGACGCGCGTTCTGACCGAAGCTGCCGTAGCCGGCAAGCGTGATGAACTGCGTGGCCTGAAAGAGAACGTCATCGTGGGCCGTCTGATCCCAGCCGGTACCGGTTACGCTTATCATCAGGATCGCATGCGTCGCCGTGCTCAGGGTGAAGCGCCGGTTGTTCCGCAAGTCAGCGCGGAAGAAGCGACGGCTAACCTGGCCGAGCTGCTCAACGCAGGCCTGGGCGGCAGCGACGACGAGTAATCGTCATCCGCGCCGCGGGCCCGGCATGCCGGGCCCATCGCCAGATAAACCGCCCCCTCGGGGGCGGTTTTTTTTCGCCTCATGCCGGGGCCGAGCAAACTTTGCTACTATGGTTACAGCAGAAATTGACCGGCGCTTTTTACCTGACAACCAAGGACAGTGCGAACATGGACAGCCTCATTACCTTCGAAAAATTGACGGCGCAACACCTGCCTTACCTGTATGAGATCCGCTTTTCCGTTGAGGAAAACCTGCTGCATCCGCATCAGATCCAGTATCTGCAGCGCAAACAGGCGCTGGAGGACATCAACCAGGGCGGCGGCTGGATCTGCAAGCATGGCGACGACTATGCCGGCGTTGGCTTCGGGCTATTCATCCCTGAACCGCTGATCGGCGGCCTGTTCGTGAAGCCGGAATACCAGTCGAAGGGGATCGGCTCCGCCTTGCTGGCACGGATCACTCACTGGATGTTTGAACACGGCGCCGAAGCGATCCACTTAACCACCGATCCCGGCTCCAAAGCCGAAGGCTTTTATCAACATCACGGCTGGGCCGTGGTCGGGCAGGATGAATTCGGCCAGGTCGAACTGGTGAAACGCCAAGAGGGTGACTGATGAAAATCAACGGATTGATGACGTTACTGCTGCTTTCGCTGTTCAGCGCGCCGCTGTATGCGGCCGTTGACTACTTTTACCTGAAGCCGCTCGACGGCGAGAAGATCAAGATAACCCGGCAGATGCTGGAGGCGATGCCGTCGCACACGATTAAAACCTCGACCAATTTCACCCCGGAAGATACGTTCACCGGCGTTGAGCTTGCGGAGCTGGTGAAAGCCTATCATCTGAAAGGCCAGTCGGTGCGCGCTTTCGCCTGGGATGATTACTCCTATTCGATGCCGATTGACGAGATGACTAAATACCGCGTGATCGTCGCCTATCAGCGCGGCGGCAAGCCGATCGACGTGGGGGAACTGGGGCCGTTCGCCATTATTTATCCGCGCGATAGCTACGCCGAGCTGAATAACCTGGATGTGAACGCGAAAACCGTCTGGCAAGTTAAACGGTTGGAGCTGAAATAAGATGAGCAAAAAACTGATCGGTACTCTTATCGCGTTGGTTGCCATCTTCTCCTTATTGATTTTGTTGATTGCCATTAACTTCGGCGGCGTAAAAGAACGCTATAAGCAGATCGAGCCCAATCTGGACAACTACTCGGTGGCCGAGATCCTCTTTCTGGCGTTTGAAAGAACCAAAACCGCGCTGCTGCTCAGTGAAAACAACGACTACGACGCCTTCCAGATCAAAAAGAAAATCTTCTACTCGAAGATTCAGATCCTGGAGAGCCGTTCTACCTTCAGCGACTCTTTTTATTACGACGACGAGTTCATCAAGAATGTTGCGCTGCTGAAGCAGCAGTACCGCACGTTGGACGATCTCTCCGCCGGCTTGCTGGTGGGGCAGAAAAACAAGGCGGACATTCTCTCTTATATGGATGATATCGAGGGCACGCTGGTCGATATCCAGGAAATTATTTATCGGATACAGATTAAAAACTTTACCGAAGTGAAAGGCATCATCCAGGAGAATTCGAGTAAAGCCGAGATGTTCGCCCTCTTTTCGTTGATTTTGGTGTTTCTGATGATGTTCCTGGTGCTGAGAAATGCCTTCTCGTTAAAAGAGATCATCAAGAACAAGAACATCTTTATCTCTTCCATCTACCACGAGATCGCCGGCTCGACTCAGGCCATCGTCATTGCCGCGGATATCATGGAGCACGAGCTGGCGCAGGAAGAGTTGAAAAAAGAAGCCCGCCTGATCTCCTATCACGGCAATAAGATCGCCGAACAAACGCGCGAGGTGATGGATTATTCGCGGCTTGAGATGGGGGAAGTCAAAATCAATATTTCCACCTTCCGGCTGAATGAGGTGGTGGACGATGCCGTAACCGGCATCGGCGCCGGACGCGGCAATCGTCTCGTGATTCACCGTTCGTCTTATGCCGGCCTGATTGGTTCTGATAAATACAAGCTCTACCGAATATTGGCCAACTTGCTCAGCAACGCGGACAAATTTACCCACCGCGGCGCGATAACCCTTAACGTGAAGGTATGTCACGGCAATCTGTATTTGCGGGTAAAAGACACCGGCATCGGGTTTAACGTCAAAAATCTGGATCGGTTGTATAAGGCGTTCAATCAGGGGGTGGAAAGGGAAACGCGGCAGGGGTTGGGGCTGGGGCTGACCATTATCAAAAATTACGTCACGACGATGAAAGGTACCATTAAAGCCAAATCCGTCGAAGGGGTGGGCTCATCGTTTTTGATCCGCATCTCGGTCAAACTAATTAAAGAATAGGTTCGACAGCAGCAGCGAGGAGATAATCAGCGGCTTGGTCGGTTTTTCCACCAGATGTACGTCATAGTGCAGGATCATATCGCCGATGTTTTTCTCGTAGTGATTCAGCTGGCCGGTCAGAATGATGATGCGGGCGTGCGGATCGAGGGCGTCTTTAATTTTCTTCACAACGCGTTCGGAGGTCTCGCCGAAATCCAACAGCCAGTCCAGAATAAACGCCTCAAAGGACTGCTGTTCCAGCGCGGCCAGCATGGCGTCCGCCGTCTGAAAGGTCTCAGTCTCGATGCCGTATCGGCTGGCGATCTTCTTCAACAGTTCGAGAATATCCCCATCATTGTCCAGGATAGCGATACGCGGGGCCGGCAGAAAGTCTATCTTGTTGACTTTGTACAGCGGAGCCTCGGCGGCATGTTCCCGATTGGTGTTGATGATGAAAAGATCGTCTTTTTTGCAGGCGTAGGTTTCGTCGTTGTCCGCTTGCGTGACCGGGCGCTCGTCAACCTCAATATTGCAGCGCTTGTGAATGCTGTTCATGATAAAGACGGCGTTATGCGTCCTTTGGCCGGCAAACGGCTCGTTGAAGTACTGAAATACCTTTTTGACTTCATCGAGGGTGATGCCTCTTTTGCCATCCAGCTTCTGTTTGGCGCTGTTGTACTGAAGGTTCAGTATGTTGGCCATCGTGGAGGCATGCTTTCTGTCGCCAACTCCTTTCAGAGTGAGCAACGCGCTGATTGCATCGATGTAATTTGGCGTTTTCTTCATGACAACCTTGGCTTTTTTTGATGTTGACCGCGAGCGCTGAAAAACCTGCGCGAGGACCCGTGCTGGATTATAGATGATGACTGGGGGTTGCAGCGATATCAGTTTGATTTTGCTTGTCAAACTCAAAATACACTCGATGCTAAATAAAAAAACACTCAAAAGACATTCACATTTAATCGTTTGTATGGTTAATTAGCGCACATACTGTGTGATTCGCGTCCTGGGGGGGTGCCAGTCTCACAAAATAAACCGCCTGCTCTTGTCCGTAAGCAGGGAGCAGGCGGCAAAAAGATCCGCGGCCAACACCAGGGCCAATGGCAGCACCGGGGATGACCACTCGAATCTCTCTTCGTCGCTGTACCTTCTTATCCTCGTTCCCACTTTTCTGCCGCCACAGCGCTCTATGAGTATCACTCCTGAGTGAGTGCCGCACATCGTTATGCCATCTTTCTGACTGCCCATTAGCCGACAAGGCAATCTGCCCGTACGCCCTTACCGGCCGCGATACGCCATATGCGCGTTGCCGCGGACGAGGGCCCGGCGTCGCGCAAGAGAAGCTCCGGCGCGATCCGGGATGGGATAAGGCGGGGCCATCGAGAGGGTGACGGCCCCGGCCGACGCCGGGTTTGGCGGTCGGCAAGGTCACTATAGCCGGGGAGGTTACCGGCGCCAGCGCCGGCGTTCGGCATTGCGCGGCCGCTCCAGCGTTTTCTTCATGCGGCGGTAAACGTTGCCGCTTATTGCGTGCTGCGTCCCAGATAACCGTCCCAGTCTTTCCACACCGGCTGCAGCCCGGCGTTGCTGATGGCCTCGGCGACCTGCTGTGGCGTGCGGCCGTCGTGCGGCTCGAACTGTTCCAACTCCGGCGGCACGTCGTCGGCATAGCCGCCGGGCTGCGTCTTGGATCCGGCGCTGACGCTGTTGATCGCCACCGGGATCATGTGATCGCGGAAGTACGGCGATTCACGCGTAGACAGCGACAGCTCAACGTCCGGTGCGAACAGCCGGAAGGCGCAGATCAGCTGCACCAACTGAGGCTCGCTCATGATCGACGCCGGCTCAATGCCGCCGGCGCAGGGGCGTAGACGCGGGAACGAGATCGAGTAGCGGCTCTGCCAGTAGGTTTGCTGCAGGTAGAACAGATGTTCCGCCAGCAGGTAGCAGTCGGTGCGCCAGCTGTTGGACAGGCCGATCAACGCACCGAGGCCGATCTTGTCGATCCCGGCGCGCCCCAGGCGATCCGGCGTGGCCAGGCGCCAATGAAAATCCTGCTTCTGCCCGCGCAGATGGTGCTGCAGATAGGTGGCCGGATGGTAGGTTTCCTGATACACCAGCACGCCGTCCAGGCCCAGCGCTTTCAGTTCGGCGTACTCGTCCTGCGCCAGCGGCTGCACTTCCATCATCAGCGAGCTGAAGTGGCGGCGGATCGCCGGAATGTGCTGACGGAAATAGTCCATGCCAACCTTACTCTGATGTTCGCCGGTGACCAGCAACAGGTGCTCGAACCCCAGCGCCTTGATGGCTTCGCACTCGCGTGCGATCTCCGCCGCGTCCAGCGTTTTGCGCTTGATGCGGTTGCTCATCGAAAAGCCGCAGTAGGTGCAGTCGTTGGCGCACAGGTTAGAAAGGTACAGCGGCACATAGAAGCTGACGACGTTGCCGAAGCGCTGACGGGTCAGCTGCTGCGCGCGCTGCGCCAGCGGTTCCAGATACGGCGCGGCGGCGGGGGAGATCAGCGCCATAAAGTCGTCGCGCGTCAGCTTGTCGGCGGTCAACGCGCGTTCCACGTCGCGTGCGGTTTTGCTGTTGATGCGCAGCGTAATGTCGTCCCAATCCAGCTGTTGCCAGCGGCTACTGAAATCGTCGGCCATCACTGCGCCTCCTCTGGTTGGCTGAGGAAGGCGGTCAGCGGGCTGGAGGCGGCCGCACCGCGCTGGCTGGCACCCAATCCGGCGCTGCGCGCCAGCTCGCCGGCCTCCAGCGCCAGGCGAAACGCCCGTGCCATTTGCACCGGGTCGCGCGCCACGGCGATGGCGGTATTCACCAGCACCGCGTCGGCACCCAGCTCCATCGCTTCCAGCGCGTGGCTCGGCGCGCCGATGCCGGCGTCGACCACCACCGGCACCTTGGCCTGCTCGATGATGATCTCGAGGAAGTCACGGGTGCGTAGACCGCGGTTGGAGCCGATAGGGGCGCCGAGCGGCATCACCGCCGCGCAACCCACCTCTTCCAGCCGTTTGCACAGCACCGGATCGGCGCCGCAGTAGGGCAGCACCACAAAACCGTCTTTCACCAGCGTTTCCGCCGCCTTCAACGTTTCTATCGGATCCGGCAGCAGGTATTTCACATCGGGATGGATCTCCAGCTTCACCCAGTGGGTGCCGAGCGCTTCGCGCGCGAGCCGGGCGGCGAACACCGCTTCGGCGGCCGTTTTGGCACCGGAGGTGTTGGGCAATAGCCTTACGCCCAGCTGCTGCAGCGGCGCCAAAATGGCGTCGTTGCCGCCGCGCAGATCGACGCGCTTCATGGCCATGGTCACCAGCTGTGAGCCGGAGGCCGCCAGCGCCTCCAGCATCAACGCCGGGGTGGCGAACTTGCCGGTGCCGGTGAACAGGCGCGAGGTAAAAGTGGTATCGGCGATTTTCAGCATGTCAGCCTCCGGCGATCGCTTGAAACAGCAAAATGTCGTCACCGTCCTGCACCTGATGGTCGGCCCAGTCGGCGCGCGGGATGATGGTTTGGTTGATCGCCAGCGCGGTGCCCGGCTGGTGGCGTTCCAGCTGGGTCAGCAGGGCGGCGACGCTGAGCGGCTGCGCCAGCTCCAGCGGTTGGTCGTTCAGACGGATCTTCATGCCGCGCCTCCGCATACCGGGCAGGCGCGGGCCTGGCTCAGTTGCAGCGTGCTCCAGCTCTGCTGCTTGCCGTCGAACAGCCGCAGCTTGCCGTTGAGGGAGGAAGGCATACCGGCCAGCATCTTGATGGCTTCCAGCGCTTGCAGAGTGCCGATCACGCCCACCACCGGGCCGAGCACCCCGGCGGTGCGGCAGTTGCGCTGCGGCTCTTCCTGCTCCGGGTACAGGCAGGCGTAGCAGCCGTGCGCATAGGGCGGCTCGAGCACCAGCAGCTGGCCGCTGAAGCCGACCGCGCTGCCGCTGATCAGCGGCTTGACGGCGGCGATGCAGGCGGCATTGACCTCATGACGGGTCGCCATATTGTCGCAGCAGTCCAGCACCAGATCGGCGCGGGCGACCGCGTCGCGCAGCGCTTGCCCCTGCAGCCGCTGCGCCAGCGGGATGGATTCCACCAACGGGTTCAGCGCCTGCAGGTGGCGTTGCGCCAGCGCCGCCTTGCCGGTGGCGGTATCGGCGCTGCGGTAGAGGATTTGCCGCTGCAGGTTGGTGACATGCAGCTGGTCGTCGTCGGCCAGCAGCAGCGTGCCGACGCCGGCGGCGGCCAGATACAGCGAAGCCGGGGAACCGAGCCCGCCCAAACCGACGATCAGCACCGTGGCGCGCTTGAGTTTCTCCTGGCCTTCCGGGCCGACGTCCTCCAGCAGCAGCTGGCGGCTGTAGCGCAGGAATTCCTGATCGTTAAGCATCGTTCGGATCCTCGCCTTCGATCAGCCGCAATAGCTCGGCCGTCGCCGCGCGCCAGTCCGGCGCTTGGGTGATGGCGCTGACCACCGCCACGCTGCCGACGCCGCACGCCAGCACTGCCGGTACGCGATCGATGCTGATCCCGCCGATCGCCACCGTCGGGTAATCCGCCAGGCCGGCGATGTGGCGTTTCAACTCCGCCAGCCCCTGCGGCGCCGAAGGCATGTCTTTGGTTTGGGTGGGGAAGATGTGCCCCAGCGCGATGTAGGAAGGTTTCACCGCCAGCGCGCGCGCCAGCTCCGCGTCGTCATGGGTGGACACGCCCAGCCGCAGCCCGGCGCGGTGAATGGCCGCCAGATCGGTAGTATCGAGATCCTCCTGGCCCAGATGCACGCCGTAAGCGCCGTGCTTGATCGCCAGCCGCCAGTAGTCGTTGATGAACAGCCGCGCCTGATAACGCTGGCCCAGCGCGATGGCGGCGGCGATATCCGCTTCGACCTGCTCGTCAGGCAGATCCTTGATGCGCAGCTGGATGGTGGTGACGCCGGCCTCCAGCAGGCGAGCGATCCATTCCACGCTGTCGACGACCGGGTAAAGCCCCAGTTTGTGGGGCGTAGCCGGGAAGGGGGTCGTGATATCAGTCATTGCTTGTCTCCTCTTGCAGGGTGCCGGCGCTGTGATACAGCTCGCTGCCGCGGGCGCGGAACTCGGCGGACATTTTCTCCATGCCGGTCAGCTGCACTTCGATCGGCTTGGCGGCCTCCTGGGCGGCGGCGTAGTCGCGCACCTCCTGCGAAATTTTCATCGAGCAGAATTTCGGCCCGCACATCGAGCAGAAGTGGGCGACCTTGCCGGACTCCTGCGGCAGGGTTTCGTCGTGATAGGCGCGGGCGGTGGCCGGATCGAGCGCCAGATTGAACTGATCTTCCCAGCGGAATTCGAAACGCGCCTTGGACATGGCGTTATCGCGGATCTGCGCACCCGGATGGCCTTTGGCCAGATCGGCGGCGTGAGCGGCGATCTTGTAGGTGATCAGGCCCTGCTTGACGTCCTCTTTGTTCGGCAGGCCGAGGTGTTCTTTCGGCGTGACGTAACACAACATGGCGCAGCCGAACCAGCCGATCATTGCCGCGCCGATGCCGGAGGTGAAATGGTCATAGCCCGGGGCGATATCGGTGGTCAGCGGGCCGAGGGTGTAGAACGGCGCTTCGTGGCAGTGTTCCAGCTCTTCGGTCATGTTGCGGCGGATCATCTGCATCGGCACGTGGCCCGGGCCTTCGATCATCACCTGCACGTCGTATTCCCAGGCGATTTTGGTCAGCTCGCCCAGCGTATGCAGCTCGGCGAACTGGGCTTCGTCGTTGGCGTCCTGAATCGAGCCGGGGCGCAGGCCGTCGCCGAGCGACAGCGAAACGTCGTAGGCGGCGCAGATCTCACAGATTTCACGGAAATGCTGATAGAGGAAGTTTTCCTGATGGTGCGACAGACACCATTTGGCCATGATCGAGCCGCCGCGCGACACGATGCCGGTCAGGCGTTTGGCGGTCATTGGCACGTAGCGCAGCAGCACGCCGGCGTGGATGGTGAAGTAGTCGACCCCTTGCTCCGCCTGTTCCAGCAGCGTATCGCGGAACATCTCCCAGGTGAGGTTTTCCGCCACGCCGTTGACCTTCTCCAGCGCCTGGTAGATCGGCACGGTGCCGATGGGCACCGGGCTGTTGCGCAGGATCCACTCGCGGGTTTCGTGAATATAGCGGCCGGTAGAGAGATCCATCACGGTGTCCGCGCCCCAGCGGGTGGACCACACCAGCTTCTCCACCTCTTCTTCGATCGACGACGTGACCGCCGAGTTGCCGATATTGGCGTTCACCTTCACCAGGAAATTGCGGCCGATGATCATCGGCTCCGCCTCCGGGTGATTGATGTTGGCGGGAATGATGGCGCGGCCGGCGGCCACTTCATGGCGCACGAACTCCGGCGTGATGTTGTCCGGCAGGTTGGCGCCCCAGCTTTGGCCCGGGTGCTGGTGGCGCAGCACCTCGCCGCGAATGCGCTCGCGCCCCATGTTTTCACGGATGGCGATGAACTCCATCTCCGGGGTGACGATACCGGCGCGGGCATAGTGCAGCTGGGTCACACGCCTGCCCGGCAGCGCCTTGCGCGGCAGCGGCAGATGTTCGAAGCGCAGGTGATCCAGCCCCTCGTCCGCCAGCCGCTGTTGGGTGAAGCCGGAGCTGGCGCCGCTGAGGGTGGCGGTATCGCCGCGCGTGTCAATCCAGCCGGCGCGCAGTTTGGCGAGACCGGCGTGCACGTCGAGCTTGGCCTGCGGATCGCCGTACGGGCCGGCGGTGTCATACACCGGGATCGCCTCGTTGGGTTCATACTGCGGATTGTCTTTGCTGCCGCCGAGCAGGGTCGGGCTGAGCTGAATTTCGCGCATCGGCACCTGGATATCGCTGCGCGAGCCTTGCAGATAGATACGGCGTGAGTTCGGGAAAGCCATGCCTTGCAGGGTGTCGATAAACTGCTGGGCGGCTTCGCGTTGCGCTTTACGGGCGCGCGGTGGATTAACGTTAGACATAGCAAGTTCCTACCAGTGTGTTGGGTTGGGAAAGTTGCTTGTCTGGAGCTCGGAGGGAGTAATGATGGTGGCCGATAAGGCAGGGCGCCCGCAAGGGGAAGGCCGTGCCTGTGGCGATAGATTACTCTTGTTCCCTTCGCGGGTATTAACCCGATCAGGTTCCGCGGATCCCGAATTAACGGTCTCAGCCTGGCTGATTCGATGAACAAATCAGGCGCTAGGCACTCCGACAAGATGCCCCCCAGTATAGGAGGGATAAGAAAAAAAACTATAAAATTTTAACGCGCCGGATCCGGCTGCGGTTGCTGCGCGGCTTCCGCCTCCAGCAGGATCAGCTTATCTTCCAGCGCAAAGCGCGCCGCCAGCGTTTCGCCGATATCCGACAAGGCCTGGTGGAATTCCAGACAAACCTCCTGATCGATATCCACTTCGGTATAGCGATCGTGGAACGCCATGATCTGTTCGGTATTGGCCCACAGCTTGGGGTAGATGTTCACCGCCAGCGACATTTTCGGACTGGCTGCGCCTTCCACTTGTTTGATAATTCTGTCATAGATATGAAAATGCCCTGCGGAGAGGTAATCCACCAGGTTGTGGCAAAAGTTCTCCAGCGCTTTTTCATTCAGCGGCGTATGCTTTTCTTTATTCGGTTTGAGGCCTACCAGCGTGCAGTAGGCGACCAGCAACTGCTTGCGGGCCTGAAGCCATTGATCAACTAATTCATTACTACCGCCAACGCGCTGAGTCAGCCTTTCCAAACGGTTGAGCATGTTTGACTCCGTGTAAGTAATAAAAGTAACCGGTAAGTTATTAAAATGTAACAAAGCCGATTCGTAGAGTGCCAGTGAAGCTGAGGTTGTGCAACAACGATATGGAACTTGCATTAACGGGCAATGAAAACGGCTGGTGGATCGTCAGCCATGAAAGCAAACTTTGGTTACCGAACGGTGAATTGCCGTCGGGGACGGCCGCCACCCTCGGGCTGCAGGGCCGTATGGCGCGCACCATCGGTGAGTGGGCGGGGGCGCCGGTTTGGCTGGTGCGCCAGGCGATGCCGCGGGAGATGGGCTCGGTGCGTCAGCTGTTGGATCTGGATCGCGGTCTGTTTCAGCTTGCCGGGCGCGGCGTGCAGCTGGCGGATTTCTACCGTTCACATCGCTATTGCGGCTACTGCGGCCATGAGATGCACCTCAGCCGCAGCGAGAGCGCCTGCCTGTGTGGCCACTGCAAAGAGCGCTACTATCCGCAGATTGCACCCTGCGTGATCGTCGCCATTCGGCGCGAGGATCAGATCCTGCTGGCGCAACACGTGCGCCATCGCGGCGGTATCCACACGGTGCTGGCCGGCTTCGTCGAAGTGGGCGAAACGCTGGAGCAGGCGGTAGCGCGCGAAGTGATGGAAGAGAGCAATATCGAAATCAAGAACCTGCGCTACGTCACTTCACAACCCTGGCCGTTCCCGCACTCGCTGATGATGGCCTTTATGGCCGATTACCATCAGGGGGAAATTCGTCACGATCCCAAGGAGCTGCTCAACGCCGGCTGGTATCGCTACGACCAGCTGCCGCTGTTGCCGCCGCCCGGTACCGTGGCGCGCCGGTTGATTGAGGACACCGTGGCGCTGTGCCGGGCAGAATAATGTACAATGGCCGGCAGATTATTAAGGGAGCCCCATAAATGACTGAGTTGAAGAACGATCGCTACCTGCGCGCGCTGTTGCGCCAGCCGGTGGATGTGACCCCCGTATGGATGATGCGCCAGGCCGGTCGTTATTTACCGGAGTACAAGGCGACCCGCGCCCAGGCCGGTGATTTCATGTCGCTGTGCAAGAACGCGGAGCTGGCCTGCGAGGTCACGCTGCAGCCGCTGCGCCGCTATGCGCTGGACGCCGCCATCCTGTTCTCCGACATTCTCACCATTCCCGACGCCATGGGGCTCGGCCTGTACTTTGAAGCCGGCGAAGGCCCGCGTTTCAGCTCTCCCGTTACCTGCCGCGCCGACGTCGACAAGCTGCCGGTGTTCGATCCGGAAGTGGAGCTGGGCTATGTGATGAACGCGGTGCGCACCATTCGCCGCGAGCTGAAGGGCGAAGTGCCGCTGATCGGCTTCTCCGGCAGCCCGTGGACGCTGGCGACTTATATGGTCGAAGGCGGCAGCAGCAAAGCCTTCACCAAGCTGAAGAAGATGATGTATGCCGAACCGGCCACGCTGCATCTGTTGCTGGACAAGCTGGCGGACAGCGTGATCCTGTATCTCAATGCCCAGATCAAAGCCGGCGCGCAGTCGGTGATGGTGTTCGACACCTGGGGCGGCGTGCTGACCGGGCGCGACTACCGCGAGTTCTCTTTGCACTACATGCACAAGATCGTCGACGGGCTGCTGCGTGAAAACGACGGCCGCCGCGTGCCGGTGACGCTGTTCACCAAAGGCGGCGGGCAGTGGCTGGAGGCGATGGCCGCCACCGGCTGCGATGCGCTGGGGCTGGATTGGACCACCGACATCGCCGACGCGCGTCGGCGCGTCGGCGACAAAGTGGCGCTGCAGGGCAATATGGATCCGTCGATGCTGTATGCCTCTCCGGCGCGCATCGCGGAAGAAGTGGAGACCATTCTGGCCGGTTTCGGCCACGGCAACGGCCATGTGTTCAACCTGGGCCACGGCATCCATCAGGATGTGCCGCCGGAGCACGCCGGCGCCTTCGTCGAGGCGGTACACGCGCACTCGGCGAAATACCACCGTTAAGGATTCGATGTGACCGATATGGCGGCCCTGCGCGCCGAACAGCTGCGGCGCGCGGCTGAAGTCATTCGCTACGACGATCTGCCGGCCGAACCGCCGGCCTTCATCGCCGGCGCCGACGTGGGCTTCGAGCAAGAAGGGGCGGTGACGCGCGCCGCCATCGCCATCCTGCGCTATCCGTCGCTGGAACTGGTGGAGTATCAGGTGGCGCGCATCGCCACCGTCATGCCCTACATCCCGGGCTTCCTGTCGTTTCGCGAATACCCGGCGCTGTTGGCCGCCTGGGGGCAGCTGCAGCAGAAACCGGGGCTGATCTTCGTCGATGGGCATGGCATTTCGCATCCGCGGCGTCTCGGCGTCGCCAGCCATTTCGGCCTGCTGGTCGATGTACCGACCATCGGCGTGGCCAAGAAGCGCCTGTGCGGCAAATTCGCGCCGCTGGACGCCGCCGTCGGCGCGCTGGCGCCGCTGGAAGATAAGGGTGAACCGCTGGGCTGGGTGTGGCGCAGCAAGGCGCGTTGCAACCCGCTGTTCATCTCTACCGGCCATCGCGTGAGCGCCGACAGTGCGCTGGGGTGGGTGCAACGCTGCATGGCGGGCTACCGATTACCGGAGCCGACCCGCTGGGCCGACGCCATCGCGTCGCGCCGTCCGGCGTTTCAGCGTTGGTTGCAGCAGCATCCGGAGGTGTCGCCATGAGCGATTTCGGGTACACTGCGCCGCAGATAACGCGTAAGAGAGTAAAGCATGCTACGTAACCCGATTCATTTACGTCTGGAACGGCTCGAGGCCTGGCAACATTTGACCTTTATGGCCAGTTTGTGCGAGCGTATGTACCCGAATTACCAGATGTTCTGCAAACAGACCGAGTTCGGCGATCCGGCGGTTTATCGCCGCATTCTGGATTTGGTGTGGGAAACGCTGGTGGTGAAGGACGCCAAGGTCAACTTCGACAGCCAGCTCGAGAAGTTGGAAGAGGCGATTCCGTCGGCGGAAGATTACGATCTTTACGGCGTTTACCCGGCAATTGATGCCTGTATCGCATTAGGGGAACTGATCCATTCGCGGCTCGGCGGGGAGACGCTGGAGCACGCCATTGCCATCAGCGAAACATCGATTCGCACCGTGGCGATGTTGGAAATGACCCAAGCCGGTAAGGAAATGACCGACGAAGAGTTGGAAAGTTTGCCTGCGGTAGAGGAAGAATGGGACATTCAATGGGAAATTTTCCGCCTGTTGGACGCCTGTGAAGAGCGCGATATAGACCTGATCAAGGGGCTGCGATCCGACCTGCGAGAGGCCGGTGTCAGCAACATCGGGATAAATTTAGCGCAATAAGGCAACAAAACGTGATTTAACGCCTGATTTGTCATGCCTTAAGGCTTCACATCCGCACCCTGTCTGGTCTACATTTGGGGGGCGTAAAAAAAGTGGCTATCGGTGCGTGTATGCAGGAGAGTGCTGTCAATCGGCATATCCGTCGCACTCGATGCTTTGCAAACGATAAACACACTGTAAGGATAACTTATGAACAAGACTCAACTGATTGATGTAATCGCGGACAAGGCTGACCTTTCCAAAGCACAAGCTAAACTGGCTCTGGAATCCACCCTGGCTGCTATTACTGAGTCTCTGAAAGAAGGTGATGCAGTACAATTGGTTGGCTTCGGTACTTTCAAAGTAAACCATCGTAGCGAGCGCACTGGCCGCAACCCACAGACTGGCAAAGAAATCAAAATCGCAGCAGCCAACGTGCCTGCGTTCGTTTCTGGCAAAGCACTGAAAGACGCTGTTAAATAAGACCGCGCCTCGGTGAAAAGAATAAACAGGGGGGCGATGGCGCCCCTTTTGTTTGCTCGTCGGGCGCTCATGGCCGTTGGCATCGCCGTCGGCCTGAGTGCCTGCAGTTTCCATTCCGATATCCCCAGCTTTACCGCCAGCGGCTTCGTGGCCGATCAGGGTGTGATACGCCTGTGGCGTAAAGACGATGAGCAACATCGTCCGCAGGTGTTGGTCAGCGTCTACAGCCCTTACCGTGGTCCGGGTACCATCACCACGCTGTACACCTATCAGGGCGACGTGCTGCGCCAAATCAAACGCAACGACGCCGACGGCGATCGAGATTCCATTCAGCTGCGCTTTGCCGACGACGGCACGGTGAGCTTTATGCAGCGCCAGTTGGCGACACGCCGCGAACCGTTGACCAGCGATGAAATCGCTCTGTACCAATATCAGGCGCGGCGGATCCTTGAAGTGAGCAATGCGCTGCGCGCCGGCAAGGTGAAATTGCTGCAGGGGCGCTGGATGCAGGGCGAGGTGCAAACCTGCGACGGCCAACGCATGAAACCGGGGCTGGATGCCGCCTCCATCGTTTGGATCGAGAAACGCGCCCGCAGCAGTAGCCGGCCGGTGAGCGTCGCCTGGCTGGAAGCGCCCGAAGGCAGCGAACTGCTGCTGGTGGCGAACGACGACTTCTGCAGCTGGGAACCGAAAGAAGACCAGCTGTAAAAAAGGCCCCGCGCTGCGGAGCCTCCCATCATGACCTTAGACGGCCAAATCACTTGCCGCGCGCAATCGCGCGATAACCGATGTCTTTGCGGCAGAAGCTGCCCGGCCACTGAATGCCTTCCGCCAGCTGGTAGGCGCGTTGCTGCGCCTGCGCCACGGTGTCGCCCAGCGCCGTTACGCACAGCACGCGGCCGCCGCTGGTGACGACATCATCGCCCTGCAGGCGTGTACCGGCGTGGAAGACCTTGCCGTCGGCGCTTTCCTGCTGCGGCAATCCCTGGATCACTTCGCCGTTGCGATAGTCGCCCGGATAACCGCCGGCCGCCAGCACCACCCCGAGCGCAGGGCGTTCGTCCCAGTCGGAGCTTTTCTCGTTCAGGCGGCCTTCGGCACCCGCCAGGCACAGCTCCACCAGATCGGAGCGCAGGCGCAGCATGATCGGCTGGGTTTCGGGATCGCCAAAACGACAGTTGAATTCGATCACCTTCGGCTGGCCATCGGCGGCGATCATCAGGCCGGCGTACAGGAAGCCGACGTAGGTGTTGCCTTCCGCCGCCATGCCGCGCACCGTCGGCCAGATCACCTGATCCATGGCGCGCCGGTGGATTTCGTCGGTCACGACCGGCGCCGGGGAGTAAGCCCCCATGCCGCCGGTATTCGGGCCGGTGTCGCCGTCGCCGACGCGTTTGTGGTCCTGGCTGGTGGCCATTGGCACCACGTTCTCGCCGTCGACCATCACGATGAAGCTGGCTTCTTCGCCGTCGAGGAACTCTTCCACCACGATGCGATGACCGGCGTCGCCGAAGGCATTGCCGGCCAGCATGTCTCGCACCGCCTCTTCCGCTTCCTGCAGCGTCATCGCGACGATCACGCCTTTACCGGCCGCCAGGCCATCGGCCTTGATGACGATCGGTGCACCTTTGCGGCGCACATAGGCCAGCGCCGGCTCCACCTCGGTAAAGTTTTCATATTCGGCGGTCGGGATGCGGTGGCGCGCCAGGAAATCCTTGGTGAAGGCTTTGGAGCCTTCGAGCTGCGCGGCGGCCTGTGACGGGCCGAAGATTTTCAAACCGGCGGCCTGGAAGGCATCGACCACGCCGATCACCAGCGGCGCTTCCGGCCCGACGATAGTCAGACCGATGTCATGGCTCTGGGCGAAAGCGACCAGGGCAGGGATGTCGGTGGCGGCGATCGCCACGTTTTCCAGATTGGCTTCCAGCGCGGTGCCGGCATTGCCCGGCGCAACGTAGACTTTGTCCGCCAGCGGAGACTGGGCGGCTTTCCAGGCCAGCGCGTGCTCGCGCCCGCCGTTGCCGATAATCAAAATGTTCATCAGAGGCTCCACGAATGGCGTGCGCTGAAGCGCACGCGGCAAAAGGAATTAATGGCGGAAGTGACGCATGTCGGTAAAGATCATGGCGATGCCGTGTTCGTTGGCGGCGGCGATCACTTCGTCGTCGCGGATAGAGCCGCCCGGCTGGATCACGCAGGTGATGCCGACCGCCGCCGCGGCATCGATGCCGTCGCGGAACGGGAAGAAGGCGTCGGAGGCCATGGCAGACCCTTTCACTTCCAGCCCTTCATCGCCCGCTTTGATGCCGGCGATCTTGGCGGAGTAAACGCGGCTCATCTGGCCGGCGCCTATGCCGATGGTCATGTTGTCACGTGCATAGACGATGGCGTTGGATTTCACGAACTTGGCCACTTTCCAGCAGAACAGCGCGTCGCGCAGTTCCTGTTCGGTCGGCTGACGCTCGGATACCACACGCAGATCGGCGGCGGTTACCATGCCCAGATCGCGATCCTGCACCAGCAGGCCGCCGTTGACGCGCTTGAAGTCCAGCCCTGCCACGCGTTGCTGCCACTGGCCGCAGGCCAGCACGCGCACGTTCTGCTTGGCGGCCAGCAGGGAGCGCGCTTCCTGGGTGACGTTTGGCGCGATGATCACTTCCACGAACTGGCGGCTGATGATCGCCTGCGCGGTGGCGGCATCCAGCTCGCGGTTAAAGGCGATGATGCCGCCAAAGGCGGAGGTCGGGTCGGTTTGGTAAGCGCGCTCGTAGGCGGCCAGGATGTCGTCGCCGATCGCCACGCCGCAAGGGTTGGCGTGTTTGACGATCACGCAGGCCGGCTCGGCGAACTCTTTCACGCATTCCAGCGCGGCGTCGGTATCGGCGATGTTGTTATAAGACAGCGCCTTGCCCTGCAGCTGCTCGGCGGTCGCGACGGACGCTTCCTTTACCTCTTCTTCTATATAGAAGGCGGCCTGCTGGTGGCTGTTCTCACCGTAGCGCATATCCTGCTTCTTGATGTAGTTGAGGTTCAGGGTGCGCGGGAAGCGGCCGGACGGCTGCTCGGTCTCGCCGTGGTACGCCGGCACCAGCGCGCCGAAGTAGTTGGCGATCATGCTGTCGTAGGCGGCGGTGTGTTCGAAGGCCTTGATGGCGAGATCGAAGCGGGTGGCGTAGCGCAGCGAACCGTCGTTGTTGTCCATCTCGGTAATAATGGCGGCGTAGTCGCTGCTCTTCACCACGATGGCGACGTCTTTATGGTTCTTGGCGGCGGAGCGCACCATGGTCGGGCCGCCGATATCGATATTCTCGACCGCGTCTTCCAGCGAGCAATCCGGGCGCGCCACGGTTTGGGCGAACGGGTACAGATTGACGACCACCATGTCGATAGGCTGGATGTCATGCTGAGTCATGACGGCGTCGTCCTGCCCGCGGCGGCCGAGAATACCGCCGTGAACTTTTGGGTGCAGGGTCTTTACTCGTCCGTCCATCATCTCCGGGAAGCCGGTGTAGTCGGAAACTTCGGTAACGGGCAGACCGGCGTCTGCCAGCAGGCGAGCGGTGCCGCCGGTGGAGAGCAGTTCAACGCCGCGCTGGGAAAGCGCTTCGGCGAATTCAACGATACCGGCTTTGTCAGACACGCTGAGCAGGGCCCGGCGGATTGGACGAGGTTGTTGCATGGTTTTATCCCTTGGCTTTGAGTCGCAATTAAAGAGCGTTACGTGAATGTCCACCTCGTTCTCTCTATAAGGAAAGGTTTTTGCCTTATAAGGGAGGGGCAGGCGCATATTCAGGTAACGCCCCCATAAAAAGGGGGATCGTTTCGTCGCGGGGAATTGTAGCGAAAACGTTTGCGTGGCGCTCGTAAATTTTCCGTGCAAATCGCATCTGTGGATAACACTGTGTGCAAGTAGGTATAAGGCGGGGTTTTGCTGTGGAATGCAGCGAACGATCGTTTTTGCGGAAAATACCTGTTGCGGCCTGCGAGGAACTCCCTATAATGCGCCTCCATCGACACGGAACATGTGAACAACTTCACAGAGTATCCGGGGTCGCAGAGAAAAAATCCTGAAAATTAGGGTTGACTCTGAAAGAGGAAAGCGTAATATACGCCACCTCGAGTTAGCAAGCGAAAGCGCCTAACTCACTGCTCTTTAACAATTTATCAGACAATCTGTGTGGGCACTCCACAAGACGATATCCAGCATCTTCGGATGCAAAAAATATCAAGTCTTGAAGAGTGACTAACTGAAGTAAAATTCATGCAGTAAATCTTTGAGCATCGCTTCTCGAGTGGAAGCACATCAAGCTTTTAATTGAAGAGTTTGATCATGGCTCAGATTGAACGCTGGCGGCAGGCTTAACACATGCAAGTCGAGCGGTAGCACAGGGGAGCTTGCTCCCTGGGTGACGAGCGGCGGACGGGTGAGTAATGTCTGGGAAACTGCCTGATGGAGGGGGATAACTACTGGAAACGGTAGCTAATACCGCATAACGTCGCAAGACCAAAGAGGGGGACCTTCGGGCCTCTTGCCATCAGATGTGCCCAGATGGGATTAGCTAGTAGGTGGGGTAATGGCTCACCTAGGCGACGATCCCTAGCTGGTCTGAGAGGATGACCAGCCACACTGGAACTGAGACACGGTCCAGACTCCTACGGGAGGCAGCAGTGGGGAATATTGCACAATGGGCGCAAGCCTGATGCAGCCATGCCGCGTGTGTGAAGAAGGCCTTCGGGTTGTAAAGCACTTTCAGCGAGGAGGAAGGTGGTGAGCTTAATACGCTCATCAATTGACGTTACTCGCAGAAGAAGCACCGGCTAACTCCGTGCCAGCAGCCGCGGTAATACGGAGGGTGCAAGCGTTAATCGGAATTACTGGGCGTAAAGCGCACGCAGGCGGTTTGTTAAGTCAGATGTGAAATCCCCGGGCTCAACCTGGGAACTGCATTTGAAACTGGCAAGCTAGAGTCTCGTAGAGGGGGGTAGAATTCCAGGTGTAGCGGTGAAATGCGTAGAGATCTGGAGGAATACCGGTGGCGAAGGCGGCCCCCTGGACGAAGACTGACGCTCAGGTGCGAAAGCGTGGGGAGCAAACAGGATTAGATACCCTGGTAGTCCACGCTGTAAACGATGTCGATTTGGAGGTTGTGCCCTTGAGGCGTGGCTTCCGGAGCTAACGCGTTAAATCGACCGCCTGGGGAGTACGGCCGCAAGGTTAAAACTCAAATGAATTGACGGGGGCCCGCACAAGCGGTGGAGCATGTGGTTTAATTCGATGCAACGCGAAGAACCTTACCTACTCTTGACATCCAGAGAACTTAGCAGAGATGCTTTGGTGCCTTCGGGAACTCTGAGACAGGTGCTGCATGGCTGTCGTCAGCTCGTGTTGTGAAATGTTGGGTTAAGTCCCGCAACGAGCGCAACCCTTATCCTTTGTTGCCAGCGGTTCGGCCGGGAACTCAAAGGAGACTGCCAGTGATAAACTGGAGGAAGGTGGGGATGACGTCAAGTCATCATGGCCCTTACGAGTAGGGCTACACACGTGCTACAATGGCGTATACAAAGAGAAGCGACCTCGCGAGAGCAAGCGGACCTCATAAAGTACGTCGTAGTCCGGATTGGAGTCTGCAACTCGACTCCATGAAGTCGGAATCGCTAGTAATCGTAGATCAGAATGCTACGGTGAATACGTTCCCGGGCCTTGTACACACCGCCCGTCACACCATGGGAGTGGGTTGCAAAAGAAGTAGGTAGCTTAACCTTCGGGAGGGCGCTTACCACTTTGTGATTCATGACTGGGGTGAAGTCGTAACAAGGTAACCGTAGGGGAACCTGCGGTTGGATCACCTCCTTACCTAAAGATATTGCTTCGAGTGGCGTGCTCACACAGATTGTCTGATGAAAAAGTAACGAGCAGAAATACCTTTATAGGCTTGTAGCTCAGGTGGTTAGAGCGCACCCCTGATAAGGGTGAGGTCGGTGGTTCAAGTCCACTCAGGCCTACCACTTCTCGGAAGTGGAAAAGGTACTGCGCGTGACTGTATGGGGCTATAGCTCAGCTGGGAGAGCGCCTGCCTTGCACGCAGGAGGTCAGCGGTTCGATCCCGCTTAGCTCCACCATATAGTCCGGTATTTCACTACTTCAGAGTATATTGGAAACAGTATGCTGCGAAGTATTTTGCTCTTTAACAATCTGGAACAAGCTGAAAATTGAAACATGACGGCTGAAATTCATTCCTCCGTAGAAGTGCTGGAATGAAGAGTAACCTGTCATAGAGTCTCTCAAATGTTTGCAACTTGAACGATGGAAACATCTTCGGGTTGTGAGGTTAAGTGACTAAGCGTACACGGTGGATGCCTAGGCAGTCAGAGGCGATGAAGGGCGTGCTAATCTGCGAAAAGCGTCGGTAAGGTGATATGAACCGTTATAACCGGCGATACCCGAATGGGGAAACCCAGTGTGTTTCGACACACTATCATGTCATGAATACATAGTGGCATGAGGCGAACCGGGGGAACTGAAACATCTAAGTACCCCGAGGAAAAGAAATCAACCGAGATTCCCCCAGTAGCGGCGAGCGAACGGGGAGGAGCCCAGAACCTGAATCGGCTTGTGTGTTAGTGGAAGCGTCTGGAAAGTCGCGCAGCAAAGGGTGATAGCCCCGTACACTAAAATGCACAGGTCGTGAGTTCGATGAGTAGGGCGGGACACGTGACATCCTGTCTGAATATGGGGGGACCATCCTCCAAGGCTAAATACTCCTGACTGACCGATAGTGAACCAGTACCGTGAGGGAAAGGCGAAAAGAACCCCGGCGAGGGGAGTGAAATAGAACCTGAAACCGTGTACGTACAAGCAGTGGGAGCACCTTCGTGGTGTGACTGCGTACCTTTTGTATAATGGGTCAGCGACTTATATTTTGTAGCAAGGTTAACCGTATAGGGGAGCCGTAGGGAAACCGAGTCTTAACTGGGCGAATAGTTGCAAGGTATAGACCCGAAACCCGGTGATCTAGCCATGGGCAGGTTGAAGGTTGGGTAACACTAACTGGAGGACCGAACCGACTAATGTTGAAAAATTAGCGGATGACTTGTGGCTGGGGGTGAAAGGCCAATCAAACCGGGAGATAGCTGGTTCTCCCCGAAAGCTATTTAGGTAGCGCCTCGTGAACTCATCTTCGGGGGTAGAGCACTGTTTCGGCTAGGGGGCCATCCCGGCTTACCAAACCGATGCAAACTCCGAATACCGAAGAATGTTATCACGGGAGACACACGGCGGGTGCTAACGTCCGTCGTGAAGAGGGAAACAACCCAGACCGCCAGCTAAGGTCCCAAAGTCATGGTTAAGTGGGAAACGATGTGGGAAGGCACAGACAGCCAGGATGTTGGCTTAGAAGCAGCCATCATTTAAAGAAAGCGTAATAGCTCACTGGTCGAGTCGGCCTGCGCGGAAGATGTAACGGGGCTAAACCATGCACCGAAGCTGCGGCAGCGACGCTTAGGCGTTGTTGGGTAGGGGAGCGTTCTGTAAGCCGTTGAAGGTGGCCTGTGAGGGTTGCTGGAGGTATCAGAAGTGCGAATGCTGACATAAGTAACGATAAAGCGGGTGAAAAGCCCGCTCGCCGGAAGACCAAGGGTTCCTGTCCAACGTTAATCGGGGCAGGGTGAGTCGACCCCTAAGGCGAGGCTGAAAAGCGTAGTCGATGGGAAACAGGTTAATATTCCTGTACTTGGTGTTACTGCGAAGGGGGGACGGAGAAGGCTAGGCTGGCCGGGCGACGGTTGTCCCGGTTTAAGCGTGTAGGGGGTGTGACCTGGTAAATCCGGTTGCATACTAACCCTGAGGCGTGATGACGATGCACTACGGTGCAGAAGTAGTTGATGCCCTGCTTCCAGGAAAATCCTCTAAGCTCCAGGTAACATTAAATCGTACCCCAAACCGACACAGGTGGTCAGGTAGAGAATACCAAGGCGCTTGAGAGAACTCGGGTGAAGGAACTAGGCAAAATGGTGCCGTAACTTCGGGAGAAGGCACGCTGGCATGTAGGTGAAGTCCCTTGCGGATGGAGCTGAAGCCAGTCGAAGATACCAGCTGGCTGCAACTGTTTAATAAAAACACAGCACTGTGCAAACACGAAAGTGGACGTATACGGTGTGACGCCTGCCCGGTGCTGGAAGGTTAATTGATGGGGTCAGCCGCAAGGCGAAGCTCTTGATCGAAGCCCCAGTAAACGGCGGCCGTAACTATAACGGTCCTAAGGTAGCGAAATTCCTTGTCGGGTAAGTTCCGACCTGCACGAATGGCGTAATGATGGCCAGGCTGTCTCCACCCGAGACTCAGTGAAATTGAACTCGCTGTGAAGATGCAGTGTACCCGCGGCAAGACGGAAAGACCCCGTGAACCTTTACTATAGCTTGACACTGAACATTGAGCCTTGATGTGTAGGATAGGTGGGAGGCTTTGAAGCGTGGACGCCAGTCTGCGTGGAGCCATCCTTGAAATACCACCCTTTAATGTTTGATGTTCTAACTCGGCCCCATAATCTGGGGTGAGGACAGTGTCTGGTGGGTAGTTTGACTGGGGCGGTCTCCTCCCAAAGAGTAACGGAGGAGCACGAAGGTTAGCTAATCACGGTCGGACATCGTGAGGTTAGTGCAAAGGCATAAGCTAGCTTGACTGCGAGAGTGACGGCTCGAGCAGGTACGAAAGTAGGTCTTAGTGATCCGGTGGTTCTGAATGGAAGGGCCATCGCTCAACGGATAAAAGGTACTCCGGGGATAACAGGCTGATACCGCCCAAGAGTTCATATCGACGGCGGTGTTTGGCACCTCGATGTCGGCTCATCACATCCTGGGGCTGAAGTAGGTCCCAAGGGTATGGCTGTTCGCCATTTAAAGTGGTACGCGAGCTGGGTTTAGAACGTCGTGAGACAGTTCGGTCCCTATCTGCCGTGGGCGTTGGAAGATTGAGAGGGGTTGCTCCTAGTACGAGAGGACCGGAGTGAACGCACCACTGGTGTTCGGGTTGTCATGCCAATGGCATTGCCCGGTAGCTAAGTGCGGAAAAGATAAGCGCTGAAAGCATCTAAGCGCGAAACTTGCCTCAAGATGAGTCTTCCCTGGGCCTTTAAGGCCCCTGAAGGAACGTTTAAGACTAAGACGTTGATAGGCTGGGTGTGTAAGTGCAGCGATGCATTGAGCTAACCAGTACTAATGATCCGTGAGGCTTAACCTTACAACACCGAAGGTGTTTTAGAGACGAAGATATTTTCAGCGAAGTTCCGAGATTGGTTCTGATGGCGACACGAGAGTGAAGCGGTTGGAATGAAACGAATTTGCCTGGCGGCAATAGCGCGGTGGTCCCACCTGACCCCATGCCGAACTCAGAAGTGAAACGCCGTAGCGCCGATGGTAGTGTGGGGTCTCCCCATGCGAGAGTAGGACACTGCCAGGCATCAAACCAAGCCGAAAGCCCTGAACTGACGTTCAGGGCTTTTTGCTATGCGTAAAACGCAAAAAAGCGCAGCTACGCTGCGCTGTTTCTCCGACAAAACAGCCAGAGAAAAGGCCCCGAAGGGCCTTTGATTAGGGTGTGTTTGCTTTTTTCACTTATTATTCGGTCAATGCGAGCTGCCCTGAGAGATGCCCAACCCGGTTTGCGAACGGACAAACTGAGCCCGGAAGCGTTCCCGCTCTTGCTGCCCGGCCAGCGAGCTGTCGGTGATCGAGAATAGCCAGGTACCGACAAAGGCGACAATCATCGAGAACAGCGCCGGATATTCATAAGGGTAAATCGGTTTTTCATGGCCGAGGATCTGCACCCAGATCGTCGGGCCGAGGATCATCAGAATCACCGCCGTCAACAGGCCCAGCCAGCCGCCAATCATCGCGCCGCGAGTGGTCAAACGCGACCAGTACATCGACAGGATGATGATAGGGAAGTTACAGCTGGCGGCGATAGAGAACGCCAACCCGACCATAAAGGCGATGTTCTGCTTCTCGAACAAAATCCCCAGGGCAATGGCGACAATGCCTAGCACCACAACGGTGATCTTGGATACTCTCAGTTCGTCGCGCTCGGTTGCCTTGCCGTTTTTCATCACGCTGGCGTACAGATCGTGAGAAACGGCCGAGGCGCCGGCCAGCGTCAGGCCTGCAACGACCGCCAGAATGGTGGCGAAGGCCACCGCCGAGATAAAGCCGAGGAAGAAGTTGCCGCCAACGGCATTGGCCAGGTGTACCGCCGCCATGTTGGTGCCGCCCAGCAGCGCGCCGGTGGCGTCTTTGAACGCCGGATTGGCGCTGACCAACAAGATGGCGCCGAATCCGATGATAAAGGTCAGGATATAGAAATAACCGATAAAACCGGTGGCGTAGAACACGCTCTTGCGCGCTTCTTTGGCGTCACTCACGGTGAAGAAGCGCATCAGGATGTGCGGCAGACCGGCGGTGCCGAACATCAGCGCCAGGCCGAGCGACAGCGCGGAAACCGGATCGGATACCAGGCCGCCTGGGCTCATGATGGCGATGCCTTTCGGATGCACTTTCACCGCTTCGGCGAACAGGGTGTTGAAGTCGAAGTTAACCGACTTCATCACCATCAGCGCCATAAAGCTGGCGCCGGACAGCAGCAGCACCGCCTTGATGATTTGCACCCAGGTGGTGGCCAGCATGCCGCCGAACAGCACGTACAGCACCATCAGGATACCGACCAGGATCACCGCCACGTGGTAGTTGAGCCCGAACAGCAGCTGGATCAGCTTGCCGGCGCCGACCATCTGCGCGATCAGATACAGCGCCACCACCACCAACGAGCCGCAGGCCGACAGGGTGCGGATCGGTTTCTGTTTTAGGCGGTAAGAGGCGACATCGGCAAAGGTATAGCGGCCGAGGTTGCGCAGGCGCTCCGCGATCAGGAACAGAATGATCGGCCAGCCGATGAGGAAGCCGATGGAGTAGATCAGGCCGTCATAGCCCGAGGTGTAGACCAGGGCGGAGATGCCGAGAAACGAGGCGGCAGACATGAAGTCGCCGGCGATCGCCAACCCGTTTTGCAGGCCGGTGATGCGCCCGCCCGCGGTGTAGTAATCCTGACGGGAACGGGTGCGTTTGGACGCCCAATAGGTGATGTAGAGCGTGGCGCCGACAAACAGGATAAACATCACGATCGCCTGGATGTTCAGCGGCTGACGATGCACTTCGCCGCCGATGGCTTCGGCGCAGGCCAGACCGGGCAGCAACAGCAGCGCGGTGGCAGAGAATAAGCGCTTCATTGTTTCACCTCACGCAGAATTTCTGCGGTGAGGCGATCGAACTCGCCGTTGGCGCGAAACACGTAGATCCCGGTCAAGACGAAAGAGATCACGATCAGCCCGACGCCGACCGGGATCCCGCGGGTGATGGTCGATCCGGCGGCGATCGGCGTGCCGAGCCATTGCGGATCGAAGGCGATCAACAGAATAAAGCCGACGTACAGCGCCAGCGTAATCAGCGAAAGCAGCCAGGCGAACCGGCCGCGTTTTCTCACCAGCTCTTTAAAGCGCGGGTTTTCTTCAATCCCTTGATAAATGGTGTCATTCATCAGAGTGTCTCCAGTCGGTATTGAGAGATTACGCCGCGCCAGGGCCGCTCAACGGCGCGTTATCCGAATGAACGGCCTGAAGCGGCGTAAATTATGACGGCACTTTCATTGATTGTTTTTCTTCCAACAGCTTGTCGACTACGGCCGGATCCGCCAGCGTGGAGGTGTCCCCCAGGTTGCTGGTGTCGCCGGCGGCAATTTTGCGCAGGATACGCCGCATGATCTTGCCGGAGCGCGTCTTGGGCAGCGAATCTGTCCAGTGCAGCACGTCCGGCGTGGCGATCGGCCCTATCTCTTTGCGCACCCAGTTGCGCACTTCGGTATAGAGCTCCGGCGTCGGTTCTTCGCCGTGGTTCAGCGTGATGTAGGCGTAGATCGCCTGGCCTTTGATGTTATGAGGAATGCCGACCACCGCGGCTTCGGCGATTTTCGGGTGCGATACCAGCGCAGACTCGATCTCGGCGGTGCCCAGACGGTGGCCGGAGACGTTCAGCACGTCGTCGACGCGGCCGGTGATCCAGTAGTAACCGTCCTCGTCGCGACGGGCGCCGTCACCGCTGAAGTACATGCCTTTGAAGGTCGAGAAGTAGGTTTGCTCGAAGCGGTCATGATCGCCGAACAGGGTGCGTGCCTGGCCCGGCCAGGAGTCGACGATCACCAGGTTGCCTTCGCAGGCGCCTTCCTGCGGTGTGCCGACGTTATCGACCAGCGCCGGCTGTACGCCGAAGAACGGCCGCGTGGCGGAACCGGCCTTCAGCTCGGTGGCGCCCGGCAGCGGGGTAATCATGAAGCCGCCGGTTTCGGTTTGCCACCAGGTGTCGACGATCGGGCACTTTGCGTTGCCTATCTTGTTGTAGTACCACTCCCAGGCTTCCGGGTTGATCGGCTCGCCGACCGAGCCCATGATGCGCAGCGAATCGCGTCGGGTGCCTTCGATCGCCTTGTCGCCTTCGGCCATCAGGGCGCGAATGGCGGTTGGTGCGGTATACAGAATGTTGACCTGGTGCTTGTCGATCACCTGCGACAGGCGATTGACGCCCGGATAGTTAGGCACGCCTTCGAACATCAGCGTGGTGGCGCCGCAGGCCAGCGGGCCGTACAGCAGATAGCTGTGGCCGGTAACCCAGCCCACGTCGGCGGTGCACCAGTAAATGTCGCCGTCGTGGTAGTCAAACACATATTTAAAGGTCATCGCGGCGTACACCAGGTAGCCGCCGGTGGTGTGCAGCACGCCTTTCGGTTTGCCGGTCGAGCCTGAGGTGTACAGGATAAACAGCGGATCTTCGGCGTTCACTTCTTCCGGCGGGCAGTCGGCGGAGACGCCCTGGATCAGCTCATGCCACCACAGATCGCGCCCTTCCTGCCAGTAGCCCGGCTTCCCGGTGCGTTGGAACACCACCACGTTGGCGACGCTGACCACGCTGGGATTTTTCAGCGCATCATCGACGTTCTTTTTCAGCGGCACGGCGCGGCCGGCGCGCAGGCCTTCATCGGCGGTGATCACCAGCTTGGCGTTGGAGTCGATAATGCGCCCGGCGACCGCTTCCGGCGAGAAGCCGCCGAAGATCACCGAATGTACGGCGCCGATGCGCGCGCAGGCCAGCATCGCGACCGCCGCTTCCGGCACCATCGGCATATAGATAGCCACCACGTCGCCCTTTTTCACGCCGAGCTTTTTCAGCACGTTGGCGAACTGGCAGACGTCATGGTGCAACTGTTTGTAAGTCACTTTTTTGGATTGGGTCGGGTCATCGCCTTCCCAGATAATGGCGGTTTGGTCGCCGCGCTCGGCCAAATGGCGGTCCAGACAGTTGGCCGCCAGGTTCAACGTGCCGTCTTCAAACCAGCGAATGCTGACGTGGCCCGGATCGAACGAGGTATTTTTAACTTTGGTATAGGGTTTGATCCAATCCAGGATTTTGCCATGCTCACCCCAGAAAGCCTCTGGGTCTTGAACCGACTGTTGATAATACTCTTGGTATTGTGCCGGATTAATCAGGGCGCGTTCTGCAATTGCAGAAGGAATAGCGTGTTTATGCAGTTGGCTCATAGCTTTTCTCCTTGAAGTTGTTAATGATATGTCAACTGAAGGTTAAGTATAGTTTGCTACGATTCTTTGTTTCTTTTTTGCGCGGCAGATCACGCAACAAAGATATTGATTTGTAATCGTTCTGTCGCATTTGCAGGGCATATCTATCTCTTTGGTGCTTAAATCCCCATAAACCCGCATTTTTAACCAAAAACACTTATATAAAGAACAAAAAAGAATAAACAAAGAAGGGGGTAACTGCCTCTCTATTAATAGATACGCGCAGGGTCATAATTATTTCTCGCTATAATCTTTTTGGATTATTTTTCGCTATTAATATTCGAAGTTGGTATTAACACCATATAACGATGGACGACACATCGTGAAATAACGTTTTATTAACCTTAATTCCTGATGAAAGGTCGGATGATACCTTATGGCATTCGCTCTACAATATCGTTCGTTTTTTAATCTGAATATAAAGTGGCGCTGCATTTATGGCCGAAAGTGTCACTCGGTCAATTCTCATTTATTTGACTTTTAAGTAACAAAATATAAACATTTTATGCGGATTAAATATGCAGAATGGGTGAAAAATAACGCATTTTAATGGCGTTCAAAAAATCGTCTCCGGCGTGCTTACGTGCTTCATTGTATGAAAAATTATGTTTTTAATAACAAGCAATTATGCCGTTTGAAATAGTAACGCGAAATTTTTGTTATTCGATTCAGCGCTCAACCCTGACAAATCAAGGCTTGCAGAGCATGCCGCCCGGATGATACAGATTTATACTGCGTCGCACCCAGGGCAGGTGAACGCTTCCACTGAATTAACATAAGCCTGTAATAAATGATTAAGTATTCTTTTCGCCGTGTTGCGACTTTGTACGGCGAAAAGGGTCTTTGAGGACTTTTTGGGTATGAAAAGTGTAAAAATTAGCCTGGCTTGGCAAATCCTGATCGCGTTGGTGCTGGGTATTATTGTTGGCGCGGTATTGCACAACCAGACCGAATCTCGTGAGTGGCTGGTGAGTAATATTCTCAGCCCGGCGGGCGATATCTTTATTCGTCTGATCAAGATGATTGTGGTGCCGATCGTTATTTCCACGCTGATCGTCGGTATTGCCGGTGTGGGCGATGCGAAAAAGCTGGGCCGCATCGGATTGAAAACCATTATCTACTTCGAAGTGATCACCACCGTCGCCATCGTGGTGGGGTTGACGTTGGCCAACGTATTCCAACCCGGCCACGGCATCGATATGTCGACGCTGACCACGGTGGACATTTCGCAGTATGAGAAAACCACCGAACAGGTGCAAAGCGGTTCGCACAGCCTGGTGGCGACTATTCTGTCGCTGATCCCGTCGAACGTCTTCTCGTCGATGGCCAAGGGCGACATGTTGCCGATTATCTTCTTCTCGGTGCTGTTCGGTCTGGGGCTGTCGTCGTTGCCGAAAGAGACCAAAGAACCGCTGCTGAAGGTGTTCAAGGCGGTGTCCGAAAGCATGTTCAAAGTCACCCACATGATCATGCGCTATGCGCCGATCGGGGTGTTTGGCCTGATTGCGGTCACGGTAGCCAACTTCGGTTTCGCTTCGCTGCTGCCGCTGGCCAAACTGGTGGTGCTGGTGTACTTCGCCATCGCGTTCTTCGCCCTGGTGGTGCTGGGGGCGGTCGCCCGGCTGTGCAACCTGCGCATCTGGACGCTGATCCGCATCCTGAAAGACGAACTGATCCTGGCTTATTCCACCGCCAGCTCGGAAACGGTGCTGCCGCGCATCATCGAAAAGATGGAGGCTTACGGCGCGCCCAAGTCGATCACCAGCTTCGTGGTGCCGACCGGCTACTCCTTTAACCTGGATGGCTCGACGCTGTACCAGAGCATCGCCGCCATCTTTATCGCCCAGCTGTACGGCATCGAGCTGTCGTTGGGGCAGGAGATCGTGCTGGTGCTGACGCTGATGGTCACCTCGAAAGGGATCGCCGGCGTGCCGGGCGTCTCGTTCGTGGTGCTGCTGGCCACGCTGGGCAGCGTCGGTATTCCGCTGGAAGGCCTGGCGTTCATCGCCGGCGTGGACCGTATCCTGGATATGGCGCGCACCGCGCTGAACGTCGTGGGTAACGCGTTGGCGGTATTGGTGATCGCCAAATGGGAGCACCAGTTCGATCGCAAGAAGGCGCTGGCCTACGAAACGGAGTTTCTGGCGCAGAAGGTGAAGCCGGCCAATCAGGCCTAATCGCCGAGTCTCGTCGATGTTAAAAACGCCCCGGGCAGTTGTGCCGGGGCGTTTTGTTTTTATGGCCCTTCAATCTGCCGCTTTCTTTTCTTTGCCCTATTGCGCGACTTGCATCCCCGCTTAACAGAATCTAAAGTGTTACCAAATTAATAGAAATGATAATAGATGTTATTATCATTTTCATTTGATGATGTATGGAGACACGCAAAAGCCGTTGAACGGCGGGGTTACGCCCGTTCGGCGTCTTTATTCGGGCTTATCAAAGGTAGGTAACATGTCGGACACCGCTTTGGCCTCTGAATGGTTGCCGCTGGCGCCAGCGCAGCTTGATTTCTGGGAAGAACACACCTTGCACCCCGGGCAGACCCTGTCCACCGTCGCACACTGCACCGAACTGTGCGGCGCGGTAGAGGAAGAGACGCTCTGCCGGGCGATCGCCACTACCCTCGCCGAGACGCAGGCGTTTGCCCTGCGCTTTGGTGAGCGGCGTGGCGACGCTCCTCCGCCGTTACGGCACGATCCACAACGCATACCGCCATTACAACGCATCGATCTGCAAACGCACGGCGATCCCTGGCAGGCGGCGCAAAGCCTGATGCGCGAAGATATCGCGCAGCGCCGGGCGCTGCACAGCGAGCCGCTAGCCGCCGCCTGGCTGCTCAAGCTGGGGCCGGAGCGCTACCTCTGGTACGTGCGTGCGCACCATATTCTGGTTGATGGCTTCGGCATGGCCTTGATTGAACACCGCTGCGCCGCGTTATATGCGCACTATCTGGGTGAAGGCAGCGCGGGTATTCCCTTTGGCGCCTTTGACGCCTTTCAACAGGCCGAGCTGGCCTACGCTGATTCTGAGCGATGCGAGCGCGATCGGCGCTTTTGGCAGAGCTATCTGCCGCCGTCGCAGGCGCTGCCGACGGTGCGCAAGGGCGGTGAGGCCTATGGCGTGCGGCGTCTAAGCACCCACCACCGGCTGCCGGCGGCGGTATCGCAACGGCTGGCACAGCTGGCGGAACGCAGCGGCATCAATTGGCCCGACTTGCTGGTGGCGCTGTCGGCGGCCTGGCTGTTTCAGGTGATGCCGCGCGACACCCGACAAGGCGATACGCTGCCGATGTGGATGCCGGCGATGAATCGCCGCGGGCAGGCTGCCACCAACGTGCCTTCGCTGGCGGTCAACACGCTGCCGCTGCTGGTGTCGCCACCCCCGTCGGCGACGCTGGGAGATTTTCTGATGACGATGGCGCAGCAACTGCGGGAGCTGCGCAGCCACGCCGGCTACCGCCTGCGTCAACTGGCCGCCGATCGCGGCGTGGAGCCAGACTCGCGCTTCTTTATTTCTCCTTTCATCAACGTGCAACCCTTCGATGCGCCCCGGTTTACCGGCTGCAGCGGCACCCGCCGCGTATTGGCCGGCGGTTCGGGCGACGGTTTTAATCTGACTTATCGCGGCCGCACCGACGCCCGCGATCTGCAGGTCGATATCGATATTTATCTGGAACAGTTCCCGACGGAGGATGTGCTGGACTATGGCGAGGCGCTGCAAGAGTTTCTGTTGCGCGCGCTGCAGCGGGAAGCCTGGGAACAACCGCTGGCGGCTCTGACGGCGTTGCCTGCCTGATAAAGTGCGGGCGGGGGATGTCCCCGCCCGAGTTTTACGGCATCAGTTGGCCAGCAATGCCGCCACTTCGCGCGCGTTCTTGCATGGCAGGAGCGAACTGCTTACCAGCCGGGTGCCGAAAGCGTCATTGAGGCGCTCCGCCACCTGTTTGATATGCGGCAACTTCAGTCCCATGGCGATAAACGCCGTCTCTTCTCCCCATTCCGGGCGTGGCGTTACGCCGATCGCCTGCCAGTAAATAGTCAGGATCTCTGCGCTGCGCGCCAAAGGCGCGTTCGGCGGCGGCGCCGCACAGGCGTTCAGCGCCGGCGCGGTTTGCTGGTGGCTCAGATCGGCGCGGATGCGATGGCGGTCGGTTTTGCCGTTGGCGGACAGCGGCAGCGCCTCGGCATGGATAAAGCGCGTGGGAATATGGGTGCAGGGCAGATAGCCGGTGGCGAAGGCGCGGATCTCGGACAGCGGCAGCGGTTTGCCGTCGCGGGTCAGATACAGGGCGCCGAGCGCCGCTTCGTTGTTCTCTCCGCTGGGATAGTCCACCACCACCATATCCAGGATCGCCGGATGGCGGCGCAGCACATCTTCGATTTCCGGCAACGAGACGCGCACGCCGCGGATCTTCACATAGCCGTTCACCCGGGTGGCGAACATGATGTTGCCGTCCGCACGGTAGTAGCCCTGATCGCCGGTGCGAAAAGCGCGCAGCGGTTGCCCGTCCGGCCCTTCGAGGGTGACGAAGTCATGCTGCTTCAGCTCCCCCTGCTCCAGATAGCCCAACGCCAGGTTGACCCCGGCGGTATGAATGCGGCCGACCACGCCGGCCGGGCAGTGGCTGCCGTCGTCATGGCAGATGAAGTAGCGGTTGGCCGGCAGCGGGCGGCCGTAAGGCACGGTGCCGCTCTCCTGCGGGGTGATCGGGTGCCAGATGCTCCAGATGGTGGTTTCGGTCGGCCCGCCGAGCGAGAACAGCGCGAGATCCGGGCGCAGGGTGCGCAGGGTTTGCACCGTCGCCGGCTTGATGTAGTCGCCGCCTTGCGCCACCAGGCGCAGCGAACGCAGGCTGTCGGCCGTTTTGCAGGTGAGCAGCATCTCCAGAATGGCGGGCACCGAACACCACAGGGTGACCCAGTGCTTTTCCACCAGCTGGTTCCAGCTGATGGCGTCCTTTTCCTGATGCGGCGCCGGCAGTACCAGCGTAGCGCCGGCGCACAGCGAACCGAACAGATCGAACATCGACATGTCATGGTGCGGCGGCGTGACGGAGATGAAGACGTCGTCGGCGGTGACCGCCCAGTGTTGCTGGGTCTGGTGGACGACGTTGGCGGTGGCGCGGTTGTTGAGCACCACGCATTTGGGTTTACCGGTGGTGCCGGAGGTATACAGGTAGTAGCTCGCGGCCTGGCTGGCGCTGCGTTCCGCCAACGTCTGTTCATCCGGCAGCGCAGGCGCGCGATCCGTCGGCGCCAGCAGGGCCGCCGGCGTTACGCCGATCGGCGTCTCCAGATCGCCGCCGTGCACCACCAGCGTCGGCCGGCAGTTTTCCAGCAGGTAGGCGGTGCGCTCCGGCGGCGAGTTGATATCGACAGGCACCCAGATCACGCCCTGCAGGGCGCAGGCGAGGCTGAAGATGATCTGTTCCGGGCTGCGCGGTAGATACAGCGCCACCACGTTGCCCGGCTGCACGCCGCGGCTCTGCAGGTTGGCGATCGCCGTGGCGATCGGCTGGCCCAGTTCGCGGTAGGTCAGCGTCTGTTCGCCGCAGATCAGCGCGTTGCCGCCGTTTTGTACGCCAAACAGCCGCTCGGCCAGCTGCGCCAAATAAGGATAAGGTGCGTAATTCGCTTCGCTGTCGTTGTGGCGGTAATGCGTCAGATCGATGAAGTCCCGCGGCGCGATCGCCAGGTCGGCCCGTTGACAGCTGTGCAGGATGCGTCGCTGCAGTGCCGCCAGCATGGCTTCTACCTGCTCGCCGTGCAGCGCCTGCTCGGCGTAGTCCACGCACAGCTGCAGGTTTTTTTCGCTGTCCAGCGTCAGGCGAATGTCGATGGCGACCTGCGGCGTTTGGGTCAGGCCGTCGTGGAAGCGCACCGGCGCCTCGGCCGGCAGCGTTTCCCAGCCCAGGCAGTTGGTCAGGATCACCGGCAGCGCCGGGCCGCCCTGGCTTTGGCCGAGCAACTGCCGCGCCAGATCGACGCCGGAAAACGTCAGGTGGTCGAGCGCGCCGAGCACGTCGTCCTGTAAGGCTTGCGCGCGCTGGATAAAGTCTTCGCCGTGGCGGGAATAGTGCACCGCCACGAAGCTGGAGGCGTTGCCCAGAGCGCCGTCGGCGGCGGGGAACGCTACCGGCACGCCGACGCACAGCTCGCCGTCGGTGGTCCAGTGGGCCAGCGTATCGAGGATCAGCGCCGACAGCAGGCTGTTGCGCAGCAGCGCATGCGGCGATCCCAGACGGCCAAGCCGTTTTATCGTATCGCGCGGCAGCGTCAGGCTGGCGCGGCGATAGCGCGACGAGGTGAGATTGGCGAGCGGGGCGCGCCACGGCAACGCCGACGGCGTGGTGACATCCTGCAGCTTTTCGCGCCAGTAGGCGGCGTCGGCCTGGCGCTGCGCCGCCGATGCGGTGGGGAGCGGCAGCGCGGCGGCGGTCGGCGTCAGAGGGCGATCGTCGAACAGGCGTGCGATCACGGTGGAGATCCCTTGGCCGTCGAGGATCAAGGCATCGAAACTGGTAAAGATCAGCGTATCGTACGGCGATCCCGTCGGATCCTGCTGTTCGGCAAGTTGGATCACGGCGATGCGCCACAGCGGTTGGCTCGGATCGTGGCGCTGGTGGGAGTAACGCTCGCGCAGTTGTTCGACCTGGCGCTGCGCCGCTTCGCCATCAAGGGCGCGCAGATCGTGACGATCCAGATGCAGCGTCACCTCCGGGCGTACGTGCTGCGTGCCGCGCTGCACATCAATGCAGGTGCGCAACGCCGGGTAGTGCTGTACCAGCTCGGTCAGGCGCGCTTCAAAGCGCGGCATATCCGGCTGCCGGGCGCGGTATTCGCGAAAGTCGTGCATCGCCACGCCGCCGAGCGGCCATCGATCGCTGCGGCCCAGAAGATAGGCCTGCTGCAGTGCGGTTAATGCTGTCTCCATGGTACTTCCCTATAGTCGCTAACCGATTAAAACGAGCCGGGCGCCGCGCGCCCGGAAACCGATCTCAGTGCTGCGGCGCCAGCGCGGCGAGCAGCGTTTTCGCATGCCGTCCTGCCTCGGGCGAGCGTTGGCAGATCAGCGCCGCCAGCGCCGCAGGGGAGGAATGCGCCGCCAGATCCTGTGCCGTCAGCGCCGCCGCCAGATACTTGTTGAGCACCGTCAGCAGCGCGTTCACCCCGGCATCCGGCAAGGCCAACCGGCGGATATCGTCGTGGTCGCGCAAGCCGGCCCCGGGGGCCACCCGCGCCAGCAGCCGATGCAGCACCTGGCGCACCGGTGCCTGCTGCGCCAGCGCGTCGGGCGTGCATTGCGCCAACAGCTGCGACAGCGGGCGATCGAACGCCTCCGTTTGCCGCGCGGCCAAGTGCAGCAGCGCCAGGTAACAGGCCAGCAGGCGTGGCAGCACCTGCTCGGGGAACGCATCCAGCCGCACGTCCCAGTTGATCAGAATGCCGTCGTCGACGTGGGCGACCTGCGCATCCAGCGCCACCTGCGGCCCCTGAGAGATGACCCAGCCGAGATGGCCGAAGGTGTCGGTGACCCGTTCGGAAAACAGCGTCTTGCCGCGGATGCCGAAACCGGCGGTAAACACCACCGGCGAAGGCTGCAGGCTGCCGTGCAGGCGCGACAGATCGCGCATCACGCTCACGCCGGGGTAATCCGCATGCTCGATCAGCTCCGCCAGCTGCGTCATCAGGCGCCGGCAGAAGGCGCTCAGATTTTCCGTCGGGTTCAGCTCCACGCCGAGCAGCACCAGGTTAGAGAAATCGCCGATGAGGCGATGCGCGTCCTCCCGCTCGCTCTCGCGGTGGAACAGCGGCACGTTGAGCCGAAAGCGCGTCATGTTCCAACCCTGGCCGACGGCCAGCGCGAACAGCGCTAAAAACAGCGTTGAGAGCGAGGTGTGGTGCCGTTTGGCGACGTCCTCCAGTGCGCGGCTTTCTTCCGCATTCAGCTGTATGGCCAGGCGATCGCTGCGGCAGCGGTCCGGCGTGCGCAGCAGGTGCGGCGCCGGTGGCACCTGCGCCAGGCGCTCACGCCACCAACGCTGGCCGCGTTCGCGCCGCTGGCGTAGCGCCTCGTCGGCGTCGCGTTGTTCGAGGTGATCGAAGTAGGCCGGCGGCATGTCATGGGGGGGCGCCGGTGGGCACTGGTGATAAAACGCCGTCAGATCTTCCATCAACAGGCGAAAGCTCATGGCATCGCCGGCGATCATATCGAGATCGACATGCAGGCGGCTGCGCCCTTCCGGCAACAGGCTCAGGCTGATATCGCAGGGCACGCCCTGCTCCAGCGGCAGCAGCTGGGTGCTTTTCGCCTGGCGTTTGGCGGCGAGCGCGGCCGCCAGCGTCGCTTCATCGGCATGTTGCCAGTCGTCGATATGCAAGGTGTGCCGGGGGCCGGGAGGCGCGATCGTCTGCCGGCCATCATCGGTAATGCGCAGGCGCAACAGCGGATGATGCAGGTACAGCGCATCAACGGCCTGGCGTAGTCGGACGAGATCCAGCTCGCCGCCGTCGAATTCCGCATACAGGTGGGCGGCCATGCCGCCGAGGGGAGGAGCGGACTGTCGGCCTACCCAATAGGCGGCCTGCATCGTGGTCAAAGCTTTCATCGGGTATCCATTTTGATTCAGCCAACGAGACTGCAAGAATATATCCAAATGTTAATAGGAATGAAAATTATTATTATTTAATCCATTTGGCGCGAAGGTGCTATTTATAAGGGGTTTTAGCGATGCCGGGCAGGTAGGGCTTTGGAGGTGAATAATTTATCTATATTATTCTTAGCATTGAAATGATTGCTTGTTATTGCAGCGCTTGTTTTACCTGCAAAAATATAAGGCTTTCTGGCTGTTTCCGTGCTCGGCTCCTCATCTTTGTTGATAATGATTTGCATTAGAAAATGCAAAATATTATCATTCTTAACACTCTTTTACGTTTTTATACAAGCTGCCGGCCGCTTCGCCGGCGGCTTGGCCGTGGACGGGGCCGCGCTCGTTTGGCCGCGAAAAACATGGGTTTGCCGCAGGGATAAGCAACAGCAAGGCCGGGAAGGCCGCAGCGTCATGGTCTGTGTGAGTGTCGATGTAGGTTGTGTAAAAAAAATCAAATTTTGTGCACCTCTGGGATGAAAGGAGAAGACATCTATGGGCAAGCATTTTGCGGCTCAACGGCATGAAAGCGTAGGAAACGGGGAAAAAGCGGGGATGAAAGCCATTGGGGCGTTTTCCTCCGTATTTTTAGGGGTTTGTTCACTGGCGATCGGTAACGTCAACGCGGCGGAAACGAAGAGCAACGAAACCTACCAGGACGCGGAAACGCTGCTGGTTACCGGTGAGAAGATCAAACGTTCCATTTTTGACACTGGTTCCAGCGTCGAAGTGTTCGACAGCAACCGCATCGCCTCGATGCCTAATGCGACACAGGTTCCCGATTTGCTGCGCATGACCCCCAACGTAGTGGATGTCGGCATCGGCAACGATCTGCCAACCGTGCGTGGCGTTGACGGCTCCGGCCCGACCACCGGTGCTGGCGCTTTCCTCAGCGGCACCCGCCCACGCCTCAATCTGTCGTTGGACGGCCGTTCGCTAACCTATAACGAACAAGCCTACGGACCGCAATCGCTGTGGGATCTGGATCGCGTTGAAGTGTTCCGCGGCCCACAAAGTTATATTCAGGGGCGTAACGCCATCGCCGGTGCCATCGTCATGGCCAGTAAAGATCCGACCTTCGAATGGGAAAGCGCCTTCAAGGGCGGGGCTGGCAATCAGCACTCTTCACAGTTGGCGGCCATGGCGTCCGGCCCGCTGGTGGAAGATCAGCTGGCGTTTCGCGTCAGCGTCGATCGCCAGCGCCGCCGCAGCGATGCTGACCTGCCGGCCTATGAGCCAGTGGGCGATCCGCGCGAAGTGGAAGCCACCACCGCCCGCGCCAAGCTGCTGTTCAATCCGGCCGGTTTGCGCGATCTGACCACCAAACTGACCTTTAACCACTTCGGCAGCTCCGCGCCGCAAAACGAAAGCCTCAACCCGCAACCGCATCCTGCGAGTGCGCGTCACGACATCCGCCGGCCGGTGTTCAAAAGCAATGTGAACAGCGGTATCTGGGATCTGGCCTGGGAGGCCTCCGATGGCCTGGCGTTGGAAAACCGCGTTATCTATACCGATTTCAACATTAACCGTGCCACGGCTTATAAGCTGCCGTACGCCGACATCGGCGGCAAAGAGGTGCACGTGGAGCCGGTGGTGCGCTTCGGCGGCGCGGACAGTCGCCTGCACGGGCTGGCGGGGCTGCGTTATTTTCACGCCAAGCAGGATGAGTTCGTCAATATCTTCGGCGGCGCGACGTTTAAAGATAAAACCGACACTAACTCGGCCTTCGCTGAGTTGACCTATGCGCTGACGCCGCAGGTGGACGTGACTGCCGCCAGCCGTCTGGAACGCGAACATCGCCAACGCAACGGTGGCAGCCAGGCGGTGCGCATCGACTTCGATGAAACCTACACCGTGTTCCTGCCGAAGTTGGACGTGGCCTGGAAACCGACGGACACTCAAACCTACGGTGCCAAGATCGCGCGCGGTTATAACGCCGGCGGCGCGGGCATTACTCTCAGCAGCCCGATCGTCAGTTACACCTACGGTTCCGAGTATGTCTGGAACTATGAGCTGTACACCCGTCATCATCTGAAAGACGCCAACGTGGTGCTGACCAGCAACGTGTTCTACAACGATTACAAAGACATGCAGCTGCCTTATTACTTGGGTGAAAACTCCAGCGTGATCCGTAACGCCGACAAGGTGGAAACCTACGGCGCGGAAATCGGCGCCACTTGGCAGCCGCGTTGGGACTTCGAGCTGTTCGGTAACGTTGGTCTGCTGAAAACCAAGATCAAAAAGTTCTCGGGCAGCGGCGTGGAAGGGCATGAATTGGGACGCGCGCCGGCTTACACCGCCAACATGGGCGCCAAATATCAGTTCCTGAAAGGGTGGGAAGTGAGCACTAACGTGGCGTTCTCGGACTCCTATTACTCGGCGTATGACAATGATTCGCGCGGGCGCATAGGTTCCTACTGGTCGGCTAACGCCCAACTGGCCTACACCTTCGCCTATGGGCGCGCCACGCTGTTTGCGCAAAACCTGTTCGACTCCGAGCGCCGCATTATGGTTGGTGGCAACGACATCTACACCGCGACGCAGCAGCGCCCGCGCATGGTCGGCGCGGCAGTTGAGCTGAATTTCTAACGCTATCGTGATGACGGGGGACGAATGTCCCCCGTTTTATGCGCTATCCCGGCACGGCCGGGCAGAGGAGATAACGCAGTGATCGGTGATTTTGACAGCATTCTGAGCGATGAAGAGGCCCAGCGGCTGGAGAGCGCGTTTCAGGCGCTGGGCGCGGCGTCGGCGAGCGGCGAGCGGCCGGTAAGCGAAGCCGAAGAACGGGCATGGTTTGCCCATCTGCAGCAGGGTGACGCACGCGGGCAGCGGGCGTTGGCCTGGCGTTTGACGGGGGATGTGGATATCGCCCAATTGACGGCGGCGCTGCAGGCGCTGGTGCGGGAAACGCCGGGCGTGGACGTGCGCTACGTTTTTGATGACGAAAACGGCCTGGTGAAACGCCCCGCCGGCTCGGCGCCGTTGCCGTTGAGCCTTCGTCAGGTGGCGGACGAACAACAGGCCATTTGTCGCCTGCTGCAAGCGCAGGCAACGCCGTTTGTACTGGAAAGCGAAGCGCCGCTGCGCTGCCTGGTGTTGCTCACGCCGGGCGATAACGTGATTTTGGGCGTGGTCTTGCATGACATCCTGGCGGAAACGCTGCCGTGGCGTCATCTGCCGGCGATGCTGTCCGCCCGTTATAACGGGGACGCGATGCCTCTGCCTTTCGCGGCGGAGCCGGTCGAGCTGGCGGAAACTCCGGAGCCGCAGCTGCCGTGGGTGCGCCAGGCGGTCTCACTGCAGGATTATCGCAGCCCGGCGCAGCGCGCTGAAGCCTTACCGCCGGTGGGCGCGCGCGTGGTCACGCGCATTGCGCGCTCGCTGTTGCCCGCCAACGACACGCCGCGGGCGCTGCTGGCGGCGGTGGCGGCGCGGTTTGCCGAGTTCGTCGCCGCGCAGGCCGGCGGCCAAGCGGTGCAGCTGTGCGTGCCGGCGGCGGATACGGCAGAGTGCGTCGGCCTGGAGCTGGGCCTGACGGCGCCGCCGCTGATGCGCCTGACCGTGCAGCATGGCGAGGGCGATATCGGGCAGCGGCTGCTGGCGCAAACCGTGGCTGAACAGCCGGACCCGCAACGGGCGCAGCTGCTGGTGGCCTGGCGCGACGATCTGGCCGCAGAGTGGCGGCTGGAAGGCGTTCACGCCGAACGCCTGTTGCTGCCGCCGCTGCATACGCCGTTTGAGCTGGCGCTGCTGCTGGGGTTGCCGGAGGCGGAAGCGCTGACGCTCGAGTTGGTCACCGATCCGCGCCTCTCTCCGCATGTGGCGCCTTTCCTGCTGGAGCAGTTCAGCGCCTTCCTGGCCGGGCAGCGGATTGCCGTCGCATTGCCGGCGGCTGAGTCCGTTTCCCCGGCGATGGCCGCGCCGGCGGCGAACGGCGACGCGGACGAAAGCGTTGCACCGCTGATTTTGCAGGAGTTCCGTGAGGCGCTGGTGGCGCCGGAAATGACCCTGGATGAAGACTTCTTCGATCGCGGCGGCCATTCGCTGGTGGCCACCCGGGTGATCGGCCGTTTGCTGAGCCTGCATCAGATCGAAATCAACATTAACGACCTGTTCAGCCATCCGACGGCGCGCGGGTTGGCGGGTTATGCCAAACGCCTGAACGTTGCGCAGCCGAATGCCGCGGTGGCCACCGCCGACGATCATGATCGGGCGCAGGCACCGCTGTCGCTGGCTCAGGAATCGCTGTGGAAGGTGTATGAAGCCTTCGGCCATGACGAGATTTTCAACCTGCCGTTCTCTCTGCGCTTCTTCGATGCGGTGGATGAAACGGCGCTGCGTCAGGCGTTTATCGACGTCATGACTCGCCATACCGTGCTGCGTTCACGCTTCGTCGAGCAGCAGGGCGCGGTGGTGCAGGTGGTGGTGCCGGCCGCCGAGCTGCCGGAGTACCAGTGGTTCCGCTTCTCCCACGAGACGCCGGCGGGCAACGCCGCCGCCCTGTTGGCCGACGCCGGCCAGCACCGGTTCGATCTGGCCGCCGAGCTGCCGCTGCGCGTCACGCTGCTGCGCGATGCGGACAACGGTCAGCAACTGCTGTCGCTGCTGTTCCACCATGTGGTGCTGGATGAATGGTCGCTCAACCTGATGATGGATGAATTGGGCGTCGCCTACCGCCATCGCGTCGTCGGCCAGGCGCCGCAGTGGAGCGGGCAGCCGCCGCAGTTCCACACCTTCGCCCGGCAGCAGCGGGCCTCCGGGGTGCAGCAGCAACATCTGGACTACTGGCTCGACGCGCTGCGCGGCGCGCCGGTCGGCCAGCCGATCTTCCGGCAAGAGCCATCCACCCACCCGGCGGTGCCGGCACCGGCGGACGTCAACGGCGGCTGGCTGGAGTTCGAGGTCGATCCCGCCGTGGCGGAAGGCCTGTATCAGCTCGCCCGCCGCAACAACGCTTCGCTGTTCAACGTGGTGTATGCCGGGATTACCTCGGCGCTGCACCTGCTTGGCGGCCCGGCGGATCTGTTGGTGGGCACCTCGACCTCCGGCCGTAACGACGCCGAGTTCTTCGATACCGTCGGCTACTTCACCACCGTGGTGGTGCACCGCGTGCGCTTCGACGAGGGGCTGACGGTGGCCGGGTTGGTCAGCCAGGTGAAAAACACCATCAACGGCTCGCTGCCGTACACCGATATTCCAATCGATCTGGTGGAGGAAGGGTTGTTCGGCGTGGACGCCGACCGCAAGAACCACATGTTCGAAGTGTTTATCCAGATCCACAGCCGCATCAAGCTGAACGGCGAGTTCCGGCTGCAGGACGGCAGCGCGATCGCCTACCGCCAGGTGGAGCCGGAAAAAGCCGAGTCGCTGCTCGGCCTGCAGTTTGAGGTGATGGAAGACGATCTGGCCGGGGCGAAATCCCTGCGGGTGATGATGACCTACCGCCAGGATCACTACAGCCGGGAGCAGGCCAATCTGATCGCCGACGGCGTTCAGCACGTCTTTACCCAGTTTGCGCAGCACATCGCTGGCGATATCGCTCTGGCGGCGCTGCCGCCCGGGCCGCAGGCATGACGTTGTTTCACTCTAACCGAAAGCATGATTTTCAAGGAGATAAAAGGATGTCTGGAACCCTAGCAACCCCGCGCGCGTTACTTTCGCTGCTGGTGGCGGCCTCTCTGGTGGTCGCCGGCGCTGCGCAGGCCGACGATGCCGGCATCAAACCGCAGGACATCAAGCGCGAGGCGCTGTCGTCGGCGGTGGTGGAGATGGCCTACAGCACCTCGCAACAGGCGCTGTTCGTCAGCGCGCCGGACTGGAAGGAAGAGGCGCGCTCCCGTGTGCTGCGGCTGGATCCCAACACCCTGGCGATCAAGGCGGAGATCCCGCTGCAGGTGAAAGGCTTCGGCGTGGCGCTGAACGATGCGGGCAATCGCCTGTACCTGACTCAGGGCTTCAACGGCGAAGTCGGGGTGGTGGACACCACCACCAACCACGCGCTGGGCAGCATCAAGCTGCTGGACAAAGCGGTGCTGGAGCAGGCCTACAAGCAGGCGGGCATCAGCGGCAAGCGCCTGGACTTCCTGCTGGCGGAGTTGAAGAAGTTCAAAATCACCGAGGACTACCTGTACCGCATTCGCGAGATCAAGTATGACGCGCAAAGCGGCCGCCTGTTCCTGCCGGGGCTGGGCTTTGGCGTCGACAGCGTGCTGTACGTGGTCGATACCAAGGCCGGCAAGCTGGAGAAAGTGATCCCGGGCTTCGGCTACAACGCGGTGGGTATCACATTGGATGAGAAGGGCCGCCGGGTATTCGTCTCCAACATGCAGGGGCAGGTGATCACCCTGAACGCCGACACGCTGGCGATCACCGCCACCCACGAAGTGCAGGCCGATCAGCTGCTGAATCTGGTGTATGATCCGGCGAGCAATCGTCTGCTGGGTGTCGATCAGGGTATCGATCGCGATAACTACCGCAATCATCATCTGGGGCACGACTACGTGAAGCGCAGCAGCGGCCACCGGGTATTCGCGCTGGATGCGGACAGCGGCAAGGTACTGGCCAGCGAGCTGACGGATGAGGTGCCGATCGGCCTGCTGCTCGACGAGCGCAGCCAGCGGCTGTACGTCGCCAACCGCAAAGGCGTGCGCGTGGATCACGGCGCCGGGACGCTGACGGTGTTCGACGCCAAGACGCTCAAGCGCCTGCAAACCGTAGATCTGCCGCCGCACCCTAACAGCCTGGCGTTGGATCCGAAAGGCGACGCGCTGTTCGTGACGGTGAAAAACGACGGCGCTTCCACCAAGGCCGGCAAGCCGGAAAGCGTGGTGCGTATTCAGCTGCACACCAACTAACTGAATATAAATATAAAAAAGGGGCGCCGCGGCGCCCCTTTGTCATTGGGTCATGTCATCAGAAGTGGGTGTTGATGCTCATGTAGTAGGTGCGGCCCGGTTCGTTGTAGGTGGCCGCGCCTGCACCGGCGATGTTGATCGCGCCGGTGTTCGGATCGCCCACGTTCTGCGCGTTGCCGGCGCGGAACTGGCGTTTGTCGAACAGGTTATCGATGCCGGCGGTGAGGCTGACGTTTTTGGTCAGGTCATAGGTCGCGCTGGCGCCGACGACGGCATAAGGGCTGACCTCGCGGGTTTCGCCGCCGGTGGCCGGTTTACCCTGGTAGTTGTACTTCTTCGGCTTCTGACGGCCGTACCAGGTCAGGGTGGACTGCATCGACAGATCCTGCGTGGCCTGCCAGCTGAGGGTCGAGTTGACGGTGAACTTCGGGATCACCGACAGGTAATCGCCGGTGGTCTTGTTCTTGTTCTCGATCATGTAGGTGGCGTTGTTGCTCCAGGTGACGGTCTCGCTGACCGGCACGTTCAGCGAGCCTTCCAGCCCTTGCACCACCGCTTTCGGCACGTTTTCCCACTGATAGACCGCCGTGCCGGTGCTGCTGGTGGCGATGCGAGAGTTACCCGCCTCAATCTTGTTGTGGTAATCGTTGCGGAAGTAGGTCACGCCGGCCAGCCAGCCTTCGTTATGGAATTCCAGCCCGATCTCTTTGTTGACGCTGGTCTCCGCCTTCAGATCGTCGTTGCCCAGCAGGTAGCAGCCGTTTTTGGTATCGCTGCCGGCACATCCCTGACCTTTGCTGTACAGCAGATAGTTGCCGTTGGTCTGGAACAGCGTCGGCGCTTTGTAGGAACGCGCGATGCCCATCTTCAGCGTGAAGTAGTCGCCCAGTTCCTGCGACAGGTTCAGCGCCGGGCTCCAGTTATTGCCGGATTCCGAATGCAGATCGTAGCGCAGGCCCGGCGTCAGCATGGTGGTGTCGGTCAGTTCAATGTTGTCTTCGGCGAACAGCGAGAAGATATGCGCGGAAGCATAAGGGCTGCGCGTACCGTTAGTCATGCCGGGAATGGTGCCGCCCATCAGCGTTTGACTGGTGGAGGTGCCGTCCTTCATCCGCTGCTGGGTCCACTCGGTACCCAGCGTGGCGGTCTGGGCAACGCCCAGTTCAAACGGCACGCTGACTTCGCTGTGCGCCAGGAAGTCGTCCAGCTTGGTGGTGCCGAAGCCGGTGTTTTTGGTGTCGAAGATGCCTTCGGTGCCGCCGGCCAGCCCTTCGTTCAGGCGGGTGTTGCGGGTGCGCTCAAACTGCACGTAGTTGTTGGTGCTCACGCCGTTGTCCCAGGCGCCGCGGTGGGTCAGGCCGAAGGTTTCACGGTAGATGCGGTTGGTCTCTTCGCCGTAGTTGCTCTGCACCAGGGCGTTGGTGTTGGTGTTCTGGGTATCGCCGGCGTACAGGTTGCCCTGGCGGCCGTAAGCGTACTCGAACTCCAGCGACTGCAGATGGGCGAAGTCCCAGTGCAGCAAGGCGTCGATATTTTTATCGACCACCCCTTCGCGCCCGGCCGGGACGCTGTTGGCGTAGGCGCCGACGCGTTCGGACTTATGCGATTCGTTAATGTCCCAGGCGTCGGCCTGCGTTTTGCTGTAGCCGCCGAACAGACGGAAGCTCAGGGAATCGCTCAGTGGGCCGGACAGGCTGAAGTCGGTGCGTTTGGTGGCGCCTTCCTGCTTGTGCTGCGGCACGTTGAAGTAGCCGTTCAGCGAGCCGTGCAGCGCATCGCCGGCCTTCTTGGTGATGATGTTGACCACGCCGCCCGCGGCGCCGTTGCCGTAGCGCGCCGCGGCAGGGCCGCGCAGCACTTCGATGCGCTCGATCATTTCCGGCGGCACCCAGGCGGTATCGCCGCGCGAGTCGCGCTCGCCGCGCCAGCCCTGACGCACCGAGTTGCGGCTGGAGGCCGGTTTGCCGTCGATCAGAATCAGGGTGTTTTCCGGGCCCATGCCGCGGATATCGATCTGGCGGTTGTTGCCGCGCTGGCCGCTGGTGGAGTTGCCGGTCAGGTTAACACCGGGCATGGTGCGGATCAGTTCGCTGATGTCGCGCGCCGGCGGGCGTTTCTTGATCTCATCGGCGGTGATGGTGGACACCCCAGGCGCCTGCAGGTTCTGCCGGGCGGCGGTCACGACGATGGTGTCTTCGCCGCGCGGCTTTTTATCCGCGGCGCCGCTGTTTTCTTCCGTGGTGGGGGTATCGGTCTGCTGCGCGGCGTTGGCGAACGCGGACGCGCCCAATCCCAAGCCGATAAGAGTGGCTAAAGAATAACGTGATAGCTTGCTTTTCATTTGAGTGTCCTACCTTGCTGCCATCCCTCGCCGAACGGGGGGAAGGGCGGTTGTAGTTTTTGTGTAGTCGGAAATAGAAAATCGGCTGCGGCAAGGGATGCCATTGATATATCCCCGATCCCTGTCCGTTGCGCGCAATACCAGCACGATCTCCAAGCCTTACACACTATTGCAAATGCAAATTATTATCAATAGTATTTGGCGTACAGTGCGTTCGGGCGGTGGCCGGCGATAGGGAAAAGTCGACGTTCCCGGTGCCGCCAACTACAAAATGGGTAGGCGTTGTGAATACAGAACTACAGTCAGAAAGCAGCAGATTATTGGCCAGCAGCAATGCGGGTAGTCCAGGATGGTGGTTGACGGTGGCACGGCGCGGTACGCCATGGGTAGAACCGGCGGGTAATGGCCGCTGGCGAACCACCTTTTTCTGGCGCGATCCTCAGGGATGCGAATTGACCTCCGCCTACCGCCGCGTGTGGATCAACATCAACTGCCTGACCGACCATCACCAGCCGAATCCGCCGCAAAGCCTGCAGCGTTTGGCCGGCACCGACGTGTGGTACTGGCAGACCGAGCTGAGCGGCGCCTGGCGCGGCAGCTACTGCTTTATTCCCTGCTTTGACGAGCGGCCGCCGGCGTTCAGCGGCGACGATGCGCACGCCAACATGCACAACCTGCGCCACTGGTGGCACCAGGTGTTCGCCAGCGCCACCCCCGATCTGCTCAACCCGTATCGCTCCTGGCAAAGCGCCAGCGGCCACAGCGTCTCCGGCCTGCACATGCCGGATGCGCCGCCGCAGCCGGTATGGCGTTCGTTCGACGAGTATGAGATCGCCAGCGGGCGCTGCACGCCGCCGCTGCCGGCGCGTTTGCAGCGCCATACCTGGCAGAGCGAGCGCCTGGGCAACAGCCGCGACGTTTGGATCTACACCACCGGCGACAGCAAGCCGGCCGAGCGTCCGTTGGCAATCCTGCTCGACGGTCAGTTCTGGGCGAAGCAGATGCCGGTCTGGGAGCCGCTGATGCAGCTGACCCGCGAGGGAGCGTTGCCGGAAGCGGTGTATGTGTTGATCGACATCATCGATCTGCCGCACCGGGCGCGAGAATTAACCTGCAAGGACGATTTCTGGCTGGCGGTGCAGGAAGAACTGATGCCGCAGCTGGCCGACTGGGCGCCGCACAGCGACAAACCGGCCGATACGGTGGTGGCGGGGCAAAGCTTTGGCGGCCTGGCTTCCCTGTATGCCGGGCTGCGCTGGCCGCAGTGCTTCGGCGCGGTAATTACCCAGTCCGGTTCCTACTGGTGGCCGCGGCGCGACATGCTGCAGCTGCCGAGCATCCCCGACGACGCCTGCTGGCTGATGCAGCAGGTGGAACGGCATGGCCTGGGCAACCACGGTGCGCTGAAGGTATTTATGGAAGCCGGTTCGCAGGAAAAGCTGGTGCATCGGGTCAGCGGCGAAATGGCGGCTCGCCTGAGCGACGCCGGCCATCGGGTGCACTACCGGGTGGTGGAAGGCGGGCACGACGCGTTGTGCTGGCGCAGCGGCCTGACCGACGGGCTGCAGGCGGTCTGGGCCTCCGCTTTCGCCACCGCTTATCCGGCATCGGCGACGGCACGAGGAACACATGATGGAAAGCCTGAATCCGTTCGATGATCAACAGCAGCGCAGCCTGGTGCTGCGCAACGTACAACAACAATACAGTTTGTGGCCGGATTTCCGCGCCATTCCGTCCGATTGGACGATCGTCTTCGGCCCGGCGGCGCGCACCGCGTGCACCGAGTGGCTGGAACAGCATTGGCAAGACATTCTGCCGGTCGCAGCAAGCAAGGCGTGACCGGCGCCAGGTAATCACGGGAGCAATAAGCAGTGTCACACACCCCTAACTCTCTCAGCGGCCCGGCGCTTGCGGGCGAATGGCCGCTGGTCGCGGCGCAACCCGGCATCTGGGTCGCCGATCAAATCTCCCCGCATCGCAATGCCTACGCGGTGGCCCACGCCATCGAACTCAACGGCCCCATTGCCGTAGAGCCTCTGCTGCAGGCCATCATCCAGGGCCTGGGCGAGGTGGACATGCTGCGCCTGCGTTTTGCGGAACGCGACGGCGTGCCGGTGCAATGGCTGGATGACGCGCTGGCGGTGCACGAGCCGGAACTTGTCGATCTGACGACGTCGCCGGATCCCGAAGCCGCCGCGCGCGCGCTGATGGACATCGATCTGGCGAGCGATCTGCGCGCCGGCAGCGGCGCACCGCTGTATCGCCATGTGGTGATGCGCCTGGCGGATAACCGCTGGTTCTGGTATCAGCGCTATCACCATCTGCTGGTGGACGGTTTCAGCTTCACCGCCATCGCTCGCCGCGTGGCGGCGATTTACACCCATATTTGCCGCGGCGACGCGCTGGAACCGACGCCTTTCACGGCGTTCAGCGACGTGGTGGCGGAATACCAGGCTTACCGGGAGGCGCCGGCCTGGCAGCGCGACGCCGATTTCTGGCTCGAAAAAGCGCGGCAGTTGCCGCCGCCGGCCACGCTCTGCCCGCAGCCGCTGGCCGGGCAAACCCCCACGCCGCGCATCCACCGGCTGGAACAGCGCTGCGATCCGCAGGCTTTCGCCGAACTGGTGCAGTGCGGCGCGCAGCAGAAGCTGAACGCCGCCGATATGGCGGTGGCGCTGGTGGCGCTGTGGGTATCGCGCCTGAGCGGCCAACCGAGTTTCAGCGCCGGTTTTATCTTCATGCGCCGTACCGGATCGGCCGCCCTGTGCGCCGCCGGGCCGGTGATCAACGTGCTGCCGATGGAGATGCATCTCGAGCCGCAGGCCACGCTGTATGAGGCCGCCGCCCGCATCAGCCGCGAGCTGAAAACGGTGCGCCGCCATCAGCGCTACGACGCCGAACAGGTGCAGCGCGATCTGGGGCGCATCGGCGACGGCGAACCGCTGTACGGCACGGTCTTCAACTTCAAAATGTTCGATTACCAGCTGGATTTCGCCGGTATCGAAGGCATCACTCACGATCTGGCCTCCGGGCCGGTGCGCGATCTGGAGATTGCGCTGTTTATCGACGAACACCATCAGTTGAAGGTTGAGCTGCTGGCCAACGCCGAGCGTTACGGCCGCCAGGAACTGCAGGCGCACCTGCAGCGGCTGCCGCTGCTGCTGGCGCAGTTCGCCGCGCAGGCAACGTTGCCGATCGGCGAAGCCGATATGCTGACCGCCGACGATCATGCGCTGCTGGCGCGGGTCAACGACACGGCGCACCCGGTGCCGGCGACCACGCTGAGCCAGTTGCTGGCGCAGCAGGCGCAAACCACGCCGGACGCGCCGGCGCTGGCGGATGCGCATTTCAATTTCACCTACCGCGAAACGCGCGAGCAGGTCATGGCGCTGGCGCGCGAGCTGGTTGCGCAGGGCGTGCGGCCGGGCGACATCGTGGCGGTGGCGCTGCCGCGTTCGGTGTTCCTGTCGCTGGCGTTGATGGCGATCGTGGAAGCGGGCGCCGCCTATCTGCCGTTGGACACCGGTTATCCGGACGAGCGGCTGGCGATGATGCTGGAAGACGCCGCGCCCCGGCTGGTCATCACCAACCCGGCGCAGCAGGCGCGGTTCGCCGACAAGGGCGAAATTTTGCTGTATGACGCGCCGCTGCCGGCCGATCACGCCGCCGGGGTGGCGATCGCGAGCCCGACGCCGAACCATGCGGCCTATATCATCTTTACTTCCGGCTCCACCGGGCGCCCGAAAGGTGTGCTGGTCGGCCATCAGGCGATCGTCAACCGCTTGCTGTGGATGCAGCACCAGTATCCGCTGGGGGCGGACGACGCGGTGCTGCAGAAAACGCCGTGCAGTTTCGACGTCTCGGTATGGGAATTCTTCTGGCCGCTGATGGTCGGCGCCCGGCTGGTGATGGCGCCGCCGGAGGCGCACCGCGATCCGCAGCAGCTGCAACAGCTGATCGCGCAGCACCGCATTACCACGCTGCACTTCGTGCCGTCGATGCTGGCGGCTTTCGTTGCCGCCCTGGACGACGACGCGGCGGTGGCGAGCTGCGCCGCGCTGCGCCAGGTGTTCTGCAGCGGCGAAGCGCTGCCGGCGGAGCTGTGCCGCCTGTGGCAAAGCCGCACGGCGGTGCCGCTGCACAACCTCTACGGCCCGACCGAAGCGGCGGTGGACGTGACCTGGCATCCGGCCCACGGCGACGCGCTGGCGAAGGTGACCGGCGCCAACGTGCCGATCGGCCTGCCGGTATGGAACACCGGACTGCGCATTCTTGACGCGCGCCTGCGGCCGGTGCCGCCGGGCGTGGCGGGCGATCTGTATCTGACCGGCGTGCAGCTGGCGCACGGCTACCTTGGCCGGCCGGATCTGACCGCCAGCCGCTTTGTCGCCGATCCGTTCGGCGAGGGCGGGCGCATGTACCGCACCGGCGACGTGGCGCGCTGGCTGCCGGACGGCGCGGTGGAATATTTGGGCCGCAGCGACGATCAGCTGAAGATCCGCGGGCAGCGGATCGAGCTGAGCGAAATCGACCACGCCTTGCTGTCGCTGCCGGGCGTGCGCCAGGCGGTGACGCACGCGCTGGTGTTGCAGGGCACGCCGGTGGACGCTGGCGGCGATGCGCGCCAGTTGGTGGGCTATCTGGTGATGCAGCCTGGCGCGAGCTGGGATGCGGAAGCCCTGCGCGCGGCGCTGGCCGACCGGCTGCCGCCGCACATGGTGCCGGTGGCGCTGGTGGAAATGAGCGATTTGCCGCTGAGCGCCAACGGCAAGCTGGATCGCAAGGCCTTGCCGCAGCCGCAGGGCGGCGAGCGCAAGGCTGGGCGGCCGCCGCAGGCCGGGCTGGAAAGCGAGATCGCGGCGGTATTTGCCCGATTGCTGCAGCGCGAGCAGGTGTTCGCCGATGACGATTTCTTCGCGCTCGGCGGCCATTCGCTGCTGGCGATGCGGCTGGCGGCGGAGCTGCGCCGCGATCTGGGCAAGGCGGTGTCCGTCGGCCAGGTAATGGTGGCGTCGCGCGTCGAGCAGTTGGCTGTCTTGTTAGCGGAAGATCGCACGCAGGAAGAGGCCGATCGCAGCGGCTTCGACAGCGTATTGCCGCTGCGCGTCACCGAGGGGCCGACGCTGTTCTGTCTGCACCCGGCGTCCGGTTTCTCTTGGCAGTTCAGCGTATTGCCGCGCTATCTCGATCAGCACTGGTCGCTGGTCGGTATCCAGTCGCCGCGGCCGGACGGCCCGCTGGCACTGAGCGAAGATATGGATCAGGTGGTGGATGCCCACCTGCAGACGGTGTTGCAGGTACAGCCGCACGGGCCGTACCACTTCATCGGCTACTCGCTGGGCGGCACGCTGGCGCAGGGCATTGCCGCCCGGCTGCAGGCGCGCGGCGAGCAGGTGGCGTTCCTCGGCCTGCTGGATACCTATCCGCCGGAGACCCAAAACTGGGACGTGATGCTGGACGACAACGTGTTGAAGGAGGTGCAGCGCGAGCGCGAGCAGTTCCTGGCGGTGTCGCAGGATACGCTCGATCCGGCGCTGGGCGAGACGCGCACCGCGATGTTCGACAACATTGAAGCCAACTACGCCGACTCGGTGCGGTTGTTGTCGCACACGCGTACCGCCCGTTTCCACGGCCAGGCGACGCTGTTCGTCGCCAAACGCACGCTGCAGGAAGGGATGGACGTGCAGCAAACCTGGTCGCAGTACGTCGATGCGCTGCAGGCGCACGAGCTGGACTGCGCGCATGTCGATATCGTTTCGCCGGCGTCGTTCAAAGTGCTGGGGCCGCTGCTGAACCGGATCTTGCGCACGCTGTAATCGCGTCCGTCATCTCGCCGCCAGGCACGGGGATGACCCCGCGTGTGGCGGCGTTTCTTGCGGTTGCTCACGGTTGAATATCAATGAGTTTTATTATCATTATTGATTTCGCCATCTGTGCTAGCATAGCGCCCCGCAACTGCAGAATCCCCGTTTAACGATGTGGTGAAAAACCGATGAGTAGCAAACCCTCCATCCTGCTTGATTTTAGCCTGCTGAAAACCAACCGGGCTTTCCGCGCGGTATTCTGCGCGCGCTTTATTTCCATTGTGGCGCTGGGGCTGATGGCGATCGCCATCCCGGTGCAGATCCAGGCGCTGACCGGTTCCACCCTGCAGGTCGGGCTGGCGGTGACGCTGGCCGGCGGCGGCATGTTCGCCGGGCTGCTGATGGGGGGCGTATTGGCCGATCGCTATGAGCGGCGCCGACTGATCCTGTTCGCGCGCTCCACCTGCGGCATCGGCTTCGTCGGCCTGTGCCTCAACGCCCTGTTGCCGTCGCCTTCGCTGGCGGCCATTTATCTGCTGGCAGTGTGGGACGGCTTCTTCGGCGCGGTGGGGGTGACGGCGCTGCTGGCGGCCACGCCGGCGCTGGTGGGCCGCGAAAACATCGTGCAGGCGGGCGCCATCAGCATGCTGACGGTGCGCTTCGGCTCGATCCTTTCTCCGGCGATCGGCGGCCTGGTGATCGCCCATATGGGCATTGCCTGGAACTACGGCCTGGCGGCGTTCGGCACCCTGCTGACGCTGCTGCCGCTGCTGAGCCTGCCGCAGCTGATGCCACCGCCGCAGCCGCGTGAACACCCGCTGCGCGCGCTGGCGGGCGGTTTCGCCTTCCTGTTCCAGAATAAGGTGATCGGCATGGTGGCGCTGATCGGCGCGCTGCTGACCATGGCCAGCGCGGTGCGCGTGCTGTACCCGGCGATGGCGGAAAGCTGGCACATCGACGCCGCCCACCTCGGCTATATGTACGCCGCCGTGCCGCTCGGCGCCGCCATCGGTGCGTTCACCAGCGGGCGCGTGGCGCACGTGGCGCGCCCCGGTTGGGTGATGTTGCTGACGGCGATCGCGGCGTTCGCCGCCATTGGCCTGTTCGGCCTGATGCCGTGGTACAGCCTGGCGTTGCTGTGCCTGGTGGCGTTCGGCTACCTGAGCGCGCTGAACTCGCTGCTGCAGTACGGCCTGATCCAGAGCCTGACGCCGGACAACTTCCTCGGCCGCATCAACGGCCTGTGGACGGCGCAGAACGTGGTGGGCGATGCGCTGGGCGCGTTGCTGCTGGGGGCGATGGGCGCCTTTATGCTGCCGGCGATGAGCGCCAGCGGTTTCGGTTTCGGCGCGGCGCTGCTCGGCATCCTGTTGCTGTTCGCCATGACCGGTTTGCGCCAGGTGACGCTGCACAAACCGGAGCCGCAGCCCGCCACAGAAAAGTAGTCGAACGCGTTAAGACAACGCTGTGGGATCAAATAGCAATGCTTATCATCGGCATGCGTAAAATCCACAGCGTTTATGTCATGATTTTGAAATGAAAGAAGTGCTTACGTTTATTGACATGGCAAATATCGGCGAGTAATTTAGCGCGGAATTAACTCAAATGATAATCATTATTATATTGGTTATCACTTCAAAATCTGAGGGCGAAGCGATGGATACTGCCGTGAACGACATCAATCGAAAGGAAATGCAGGAGCGCGAAGAACACCGGTTCGCCGCTGATTTTTCTCCGGCGTCGGGCTTCTTCTTTACCTCCCCTTTCCGCAGCTTGACCACCACCGGATGTTTCAGCCGCATTCGCCTGCCGGCCGCGGACGGCGCCGATCTGAACGGCGAGTTCCAGCGCAGCGTGCGGCAGGCGTTTGCCGAGGCCCGTCAGGCCGGTATCAAAAATCCGCTGCTGTGCGGCGCTATCCCGTTCGATACCCGGCAGCCTTCGGCGCTGTTTATTCCGCAGCAGAGCCGCTGGTTCGATCGCGCCGCTTTTATGGCCGGCGTTCAGCCGGCGGCAGAGGGGCCGGAGCTGGCTGGCATAACGGAGCTGCCGCCGCAGCAGCCGTTCATGAACATGGTCAGCGATGCCGTTGACGCGATGAAGGCCGGTGAGCTGGATAAAGTGGTCTTGTCGCGCCTGCTGGAGATCGAAACGCGCCGGCCGGTGGATCGCCATGCGCTGATGGCGCGCGTGATCGCCCAAAACCCGCACGGTTTCCACTTCCACGTGCCGCTGGATCAGGGCGCGCTGTTGGGCGCCAGCCCGGAGCTGCTGCTGCGCCAGGACGGCGGCCGTTTCTACTCCAACCCGCTGGCCGGTTCCGCCCGGCGCGAGGCCGACCCGCAGCGCGATCGCGAAGTGGGGGAGCGGCTGATGGCCTCGGCGAAAGATCGCCACGAGCATCGCATCGTCACCGAAAGCATGCGTGACGTGCTGGCCGGCCGCTGCCGCTACCTGAACGTGCCGCACACCCCTGAATTGTTGACCACCACCACGCTGTGGCATCTCTCCACGCCGATCGACGGCGAGGCGGCCTCTCCAGACGAAAATGCCCTGTCGCTGGCCTGCCTGTTGCACCCGACGCCGGCGCTGTGCGGCATGCCGACGGCCCAGGCACACACCCTGATCGGCAAGCTGGAGCCGTTCGATCGCGGCCTGTTTGGCGGCATCGTCGGCTGGTGCGATGACGAAGGCAACGGCGAGTGGGTAGTGACTATCCGCTGCGGCACCGTTGACGGCAACCGGGTGCGTCTGTTCGCCGGCGCCGGCATTGTGGAAGACTCTTCACCCGAATCTGAATGGCATGAAACAGGCACCAAACTCAGCACCATTCTGCGTGCCTTTGGTATGAATCAAGGATAACGACAAGATGAGCATTGCCTTTACCCCCTGGCCGGCGGAGTTCGCCAGCCGCTATCGCGAACGCGGCTACTGGACTGACAAGCCGCTGACCGAGATCCTCGACCGCCAGGCCAACAACGACGCCCCGGCGATTATCGACGCCCAGGGCAGCCTGACCTACCGCGAGCTGCAGCAGCGCTCCGATCGCCTGGCGGCCGCTCTGCTGCGCCGCGGCGTGAAATCCGGCGACACCGCGTTGGTTCAGCTGGGCAACGTGGCGGAGTTTTATATCGTGTTCTTCGCGCTGCTGAAAATTGGCGTGGCGCCGGTCAACGCGCTGTTCAGCCATCAGCGCAGCGAGCTGAATGCCTATGCCGAGCAGATCAAACCGGCGCTGCTGATCGCCGATCGCCAGCACGGGCTGTTTGCCGACGATCAATTCCTGAACGCCTTCCGCGATGCGCATCCTTCGCTGCGGGTTGTGGCGCTGCGTAGCCAGCCCGAGGGCGAGCTGGCGCTGGCCGCCTGGCTGGATGAAGCGAGCGACGGTTTTGTCGCGCAGCCTTCCGCGGCCGATCAGGTGGCGTTCTTCCAGCTTTCCGGCGGCAGCACCGGTACGCCGAAGCTGATCCCGCGCACCCACAATGATTACTACTACAGCATTCGCCGCAGCGTGGAGATCTGCCGTTTCGACGCGCAGACCCGCTATCTGTGCGCGCTGCCGGTGGCGCACAACTACCCGATGAGTTCGCCGGGCGTGCTGGGCGTGTTTTATGGCGCCGGGCTGGTGGTGTTCGCCGCCGATCCGGACGCCGGGCAGTGCTTCCATCTGATCGAACAGCACCAAATCAACGTGACGGCGCTGGTGCCGCCGGCGGTCACGCTGTGGCTGCAGGCGATCGAAGAGTGGGGCGGCAATGCCCAACTCGCCAGCCTGAAACTGCTGCAGGTGGGCGGCGCCAAGCTGGGCGAGACGCTGGCGGCGCGCATTCAGAACGAAATCGGCTGCCAACTGCAGCAGGTGTTCGGCATGGCTGAAGGGTTGGTCAACTACACCCGGCTGGACGACGACGAACGCCACATCCTGACGACGCAAGGGCGGCCAATGTCGCCGGACGACGAGGTGTGGGTGGCGGATGACGACGGCAATCCATTGCCGGCGGGCGAGGTCGGCCGGTTGATGACGCGCGGGCCTTATACCTTCCGCGGTTACTACCAGAGCCCGGCGCACAACGCCGACGCCTTCGACGCCGACGGTTTCTACTGCTCCGGCGATCTGATCAGTATCAGCGAAGACGGCTACATCACCGTGCAGGGGCGGCAGAAAGATCAGATCAACCGCGGCGGAGAGAAGATCGCCGCCGAGGAGATCGAGAACCTGCTGCTGCGTCATCCGGACGTGATCAACGCCGCGCTGGTGTCGATGCCGGACGCGCTGATGGGGGAGAAGAGCTGCGCCTATATCATCGCCAACGCGCCGCTGAAGCCGGTGGTGCTGCGCCGCCACCTGCGCGAGCAGGGCGTGGCGGACTTCAAACTGCCGGATCGCTTTATTCAGGTGGACAGCCTGCCGCTGACCCCGGTCGGCAAAGTGGACAAAAAACGGCTGCGCCAGCAGCTCGACGCGCAACTACAGACTCAGGCTCAGGGAGATTAATCGATGGCCATTCCAAAACTTAATGACTACGCGCTGCCGACGGCGGACGAACTGCCGCAAAATAAAGTCACCTGGCAGGTAGAACCGCAGCGCGCCGCGCTGCTGATCCACGACATGCAGCAGTATTTCCTCAATTTCTGGGGCGAAGACAGCGCGCTGATTAAACAGGTGGTGGAGAACATCGCCAACCTGCGCCGCTACTGCAAACAGCAGGGCATTCCGGTGTTCTATACCGCGCAGCCGAACCAGCAGAGCGATGAAGACCGCGCGCTGTTGAACGACATGTGGGGGCCGGGCCTGAACAAACACCCCGAGCAGCAGGCGGTGACCGCCGCGCTGGCGCCGGACGAAGACGACACGGTGCTGGTGAAATGGCGCTACAGCGCCTTCCACCGCTCGCCGCTGCAGGAGATCCTGCAGGAGTCCGGCCGCGATCAGCTGATTATCTGCGGCGTGTATGCGCACATCGGCTGCCTGACCACCGCCATCGACGCCTTCATGCGCAATATCCAGCCGTTCATGGTGGCCGACGGCCTGGCGGATTTCTCGCGCGACGAACACCTGATGGCGCTGCGCTACACCGCCGGCCGCTGCGGCCGGGTGGTGACCACCGCGTCTCTGTTGCCGGCTGCCGGTATCGCCAGCATCGATGCGCTGCGTCAGCAGATCCTGCCGCTGCTTGACGAAGACAGCGAAGACATGGGCAACGATGAGAACCTGATCGATTATGGCCTGGATTCGGTGCGCATCATGGAGCTGGCGACCCGCTGGCGCAAGATCCGCGGCGATATCGACTTTATCGCGCTGGCGCGCAACCCGACCATCGACAGCTGGTGGGCGCTGCTTTCCGAAGAGAAAGCCTGATTTTAATAACGAGAGAGGGCGGCCGCTCGGCCGCCCCGTTGGTTCTATAAGGAGATTACGATGAATGCTTTGATCACCAAGGGAAAACGTGCGGCATTTCCGCTGATGCTGCTGTCCACGCTGCTGTTCTCCAATACGCTGCTGGCGCAGACCGCGCCGGAAGTGCTGCGCAAGCCGGTTGGCAAGGGCGCCTATGAAATGGCCTACAGCCCGAGCGAGAACGCGCTCTATCTGGCGACGTCGCAGAGCCGCAAGCTGGACAAGGGCGGCATCGTTTATCGTCTGGATCCGACCACGCTGGACGTGACCCAGATTATTCATAATGACATCAAACCGTTCGGCGCCGCCGTCAACGCCAAGACCGGCACGCTGTTCTTCGGCAACACCGTCAATAACTCGGTGACCGCCATCGACGCCAAGACCGGCGAGGTGAAAGGCCGCCTGGTGCTGGACGCGCGCAAGCGCTCCGAGACCGTCAAGCCGCTGGCGCCGCGCGAACTGGTGGCGGATGCCGACAGCGATACCCTGTACATCACCGGTCTGGGTGAATCCAGCGTAGTGTGGGTGGTGGACGGCAAGGATCTGACCCTGCGCGCCACCGTGACCGACACCGGCAAATACGGCACCGGCCTGGCGCTGGACGCCGCCGCCAAACGTCTGTACGTTACCAACGCCGACGGCGAGCTGGTGACCATCGACACCCAATCCAACAAGGTGCTGTCGCGCAAGAAGCTGGATGAGTCCAAAGAGCACTTCTTCCTGAACATCAGCCTGGATACCGCTACCCATCGTGCGTTCATCACCGATTCCAAGCAGCCGCAGGTGCTGGTGGTGGATACCCGCAACGGCAACATTCTGAGCAAGATCGACGTACCGGAATCGCTGGCGGTGCTGTTCAACCCGGCGCGCAATGAAGTTTACGTCACCCATCGCCAGGCGGGCGAAGTGAGCGTAATCGACGCCAAGAGCTACAAGGTGCTGAACACCATCAAGACGCCGACCCACCCGAACAGCCTGGCGCTGTCGCCGGACGGTCAGACGCTGTACGTCAGCGTCAAGCAGGCTTCCAGCCGCGAGAAAGAAGCCACCGCGCCGGACGACGTGATCCGCGTAGCGCTGAAATAATCCCGCTCAGGGTACGCGCATATCGAACAGGCGAAGCGGCGACGCTCCGCCTGTTTTTTTTCGCCCCAGGATCTGCGGTATAAAGAGTGTATTGATCCGTTAACCCGAAGGAACGTTGGTTATGCCTGCCTCGCGTACCCCGCTGTTATTGTCCGTTATCACCCTGCTGCTGCTGGCCGCGCTGATCCACAGCGGCATCCGCCCTTACGATCGCCCCACCTGGCTGATGGAGGTGGCGCCGGTATTGGTAGTTTTGCCGCTGCTGTGGCTGACTTATCGCCGCTATCCGCTGACGCCGCTGCTCTACACGCTGATTTTATTTCATGCGTTGATCCTGATTTTCGGCGGCATGTACAGCTACGCCCGCGTACCGCTGGGGTTTGAGGTGCAGCAGTGGCTGGATCTTGGCCGCAACCCGTACGACAAACTGGGGCATTTCTTCCAGGGATTGGTGCCGGCGCTGGTGGCGCGCGAGATCCTGCTGCGCGGCGGCTATGTGCAAGGGCGCAAGATGCTGGGCTTCGTGGTGTGCTGCATCGCGCTGGCCATCAGCGCCGTTTACGAGCTGATCGAGTGGTGGGCGGCGCTGGCGCTGGGCCAGGGCGCCGACGAGTTTCTCGGCACCCAGGGTGACCCGTGGGATACCCAGTCCGATATGTTCTGCGCCTTGCTCGGCGCGCTATGCGGTTTGCTGCTGTTCGCCGGTTGGCAAGACCGGCAAATTCGCCGCCTGTGTCGATAAATCTTGGTAACAAAGGCGTGGTTGGAGGGGGCTGCATTTAATCGCGTTTACCGCCGGTTCAGCGTATTTGTGCTATATCACTGGTTCGGAGCGGCTGTTTGAATGCGAGACTGAGTTTGATCATTACCCCCTTATCCCGAAAAGCGTACGCAGTATGGATGTCGTTAACGATAGGGCTCAGCTTTGCGTGGCTAAATCTTTTGGATCTCTATAACAACGACACGTTGTTCTTTCAGAAGTTAACGATTTCCGTCATCAATAACACCTCGTTCGCCGATGTCGTCGCCTCTTACCTGAGACTGATTCTGTATCTACCTTTCGGGCTGTTGGCGATCGTGTTGACGCTGTTGTTTTGCGCCCGGCGGCTATGCGATACCCGGCTCTTTGTGCTCGCTTGGCCGATTTCTCTGGCGGTCTTCTTGGTCTTTTGGTTTGTTAATGTCGCTTTCCCCGGACATCTCAATCTGGTGTTGGTCGCTAAATCTTGCGTACTGGCACTGATTGGGCTGGTTCCGCCGAGGAAACGAGAGGCCGAATAATCGAACGCAGTTCGATGAAGAGTCCGTACCCAGAAAGCGAAAAACCCGCCATAGGCGGGTTCTTCTAAATAGGGCGACCGGACTCGGACAACCGGCGTCTGCGCCGCGTTGAACAGCGCTTTAGCGCTGGCCCGAGGGTGAGGCCTTTGGCCGAATAATCGAACGCAGTTCGATGAAGAGTCCTGGCCCTGAAAAGCAAAAACCCGCCTTTTGGGCGGGTTCTCTAAATATGGTGCCCGGACTCGGAATCGAACCAAGGACACGGGGATTTTCAATCCCCTGCTCTACCGACTGAGCTATCCGGGCAACGGGCAGCATTAAACCGTATTGGCCGATGGCCGTCAACGGCTTTATGCATGAAAGGCGTTAAAACGCGTCCGGTTGCTGGCTTTTCAGGCAAAGGGCGCAAAAATTGCGCCTGTTCAGGCTATCTCCTTGGGCTGACGGCGCCGCAAGCGCGGCTCGCCTAGCTTAGCGCCCCGTTGCGGCGGCACTGCGCCACCTGCAAGATGTCTTCCGCCAGCCGTTTGGCGACCGATACGTCCTGGAGCTGGCGTTTTACCAGCAGTTTGCTCAGGCAGCCTTCCTGAATCAATTCCATTTGCTGCGCCACCATGTCGGCGTCGTCGGCGTCCATTTCACGCAGCAGTTCGCGGGTCAGCTCCAGCGAGGTCAGCTTTTGCTGTTCCGCCAGTTGGTGGATCGGGTGATCCGTTTCCGGGAAGAAGCTGCAGGCGGCGATAAACAGGCAGCCGGGATAGCGGTCTTGCTGCACGTATTCCGCCAGCACGTCATAGCGCGCCAGCAGCTTTTGCTGCGGGCTCAGGTTTTCATCCAGCAACAGCTGGCGGCGCCAGGTGTCGATCTGTTGGCCGTGGTAGCGCAGGCAGTCGTACAGCAGCGCTTCGCGATCCGGCCAGAACCGTTTGAGATCGCCGGGCTGAACGTCGAGTTTTTCCGCCAGCATCTCTAATGTGGCGGTCGCCAGGCCCTGTTGTTCCAACAGGCCCAGCGCGGTATCAAGGACGTGTTCACGTTGCACTTGTGCTTCCTCCCATTCGCTTCCGATCTTCAGTGTCAGTTATCGCATCACTTTCTGCAAATGCGCGTTGAAGGCTTCTGCCTTCATAAAACCGGTGACCCGCTGGGCCGTCAGCTCCTGGCCCGCCGGATCGAAGAACAGGATCGTGGGTAACCCCAGTACCTGCAAATGCTTCAGCAGCGCCGCCTGTTCCGCGCCGTTGGCGGTGACGTCCGCCTGCAGCAGCACCGCGTTGGCCAGGCTCGCCTGCACCGCCGCATTGCTGAAGGTGTATTTCTCGAACTCTTTACAGGCCACGCACCAGTCGGCGTACAGATCCAGCATCACCGGCTTGCCGCGCGCCTGTTGCAGCGCCAGATCGAGCTGCTCGACGTTGTTGATGCGGGCAAAGGCCAGGTGTTGTTGAGCCGCCTGCTGCGCCTGATCGGCGCCGAAGGCCCAATCCTGCAGCGGCCGCGCGGCGATCACCGCCGCCGCCAACAGCAGAAGCTGCAGGGCGCGCGCCCAGCCGCGCGCGCTTCTCAGGCTCAGAGCGAAGGCCCAGCCGAAGAACGCCAGGCCGAGCAGGCTCCACAGACGCAGGCCCCACAGATCGCCGATCACTCGCTCCAGCAGGAACACCGGCAGCGCCAGGATGACGAAGCCGAAGGCCTCTTTCACGTACTGCATCCACGGGCCGCTGCGCGGCAGCAGGCGGTTGCCGAACAGGGTGACGATCACCAGCGGAATGCCCATCCCCAGCGCGTACAGGTACAGCGTGCCGCCGCCGGCCCACAGGTTACCGCTCTGGGCGATATACAGCAGGATGGCGCTGAGCGGCGCGGTGGTGCAGGGCGAGCAAATCAGCCCGGCCAGGGCGCCCATCAGGAACACGCCGGTCAGCGAGCCGCCGCGCTGGGTGTTGCTCCAGTTCGCCAGCCGGGTTTGCAGCGCCGAGGGCAGCTGCAGGGAATAGAGGCCGAACATCGACAGCGCCAGTGCGATAAACAGCACCGACAGGCCGATCAGCACGTAAGGGTGCTGCAGCGCCGCCTGGAACTGCAGGCCGGCGGCGGCCACCACCAGCCCCAGCAGGGTGTAGGTGAGCGCCATGCCCTGCACGTAAACCACCGCCAGCGCCAGAATGCGGCCGCTGCTTTGCGGCCGGTCGCGGCCGAGGATGATGCCGGAGATCAGCGGGTACATCGGCAGCACGCACGGGGTGAAGGCGATGCCGATGCCGATCAGCAGCGCCCACAGCGGCGAGAACGGCAGGCTGGCCGGCGTAGCGGGCTGTTCGGTTGGCGCAGGGGCAGCCGCCGGGAGCGGGGCGACATCGCCGGCGCTGACGGCATCCAGCGGGATGATGCGGGTTTCCGGCGGATAGCAGAAGCCGGCCTCGGCGCAGCCCTGATAGGTGACGCTGAGGCTGGCGTTGGCCGCCGCCTGTTGCAGCGGCACCTGCAGATTCAGCTGCTGTTTGAAAATCGCCACTTCGCCGAAGAACTCGTCCTTGTGGCTCAGCCCTTCGGGCAGGGTAAAGGCGCCGAGCGTCGCCTGCTGCGGCACCAGTTTGATCTGCTGGCGATACAGGTAGTAGCCGGGGCGGATCTGCCAGTTCAGCGTCACCTGGCTGCCTTGCTGTTTGAAATCGAAGGCGAAGGCCTGATCGACAGGCACGAACTGGCTGCCGCCCTTCGGCGCGAACAGCGAAGCCTGCGCCGCCTGCGGCAGGAAGAACAGGCTGCACAGCAGCAAAATCAGTTTAAGGAAGCGTTGATCCATAACAGGTAGTCTTTATCTCCGGCCATCACCGGCAGCACCAGCAGCTCGGGCGTCTGGTAAGGGTGATGTTGTTTCAGGGTGTCGAGCAGGGCCTGCTGACGGCGGCGATCGCTTTTGAACAGCATCTGCACTTCGTATTCCTGTTCCAGTTTCCCTTCCCAGTAATACAGCGAGGTGGCGCCGGGCAGCAGCGTGGCACAGGCCGCCAGCTTATCGCCCAGGACCCGCGCCGCCAGTTCCTGGGCGCTGGCTTCATCGGGTGCGGTACAGAGTATGACGACAGCTTCGCAATCAGACATCTTCAGCCCTCTCATCGGTTCGAATGGGCACTATACCCTGAAGGCGGATTGGCTAGAAGGCGAGTTTATCGCCAGAAGGAAAACCGGGGCCGCAGCCCCGGTCGGAGCGTTACAGCATGATGCTGCCGAGCAGGAAGCCGAATACCACGGCGAAGATCACGCCCATGGTGCCGGGAATGAAGAACGGATGGTTGAACACGAAGCGGCCGATGCGCGTGGTGCCGGTATCGTCCATCTGCACCGCGGCGACCAGCGTCGGGTAGGTCGGCAGGATGAACAGGCCGGAGACGGCGGCGAAGGAGGCGACGGCGGTCAGCGGCGACACGTTCAGCGCCAGCGCCATCGGCATCAGCGCCTTGGCGGTAGCGGCCTGCGAGTACAGCAGCGCCGAGCAGAAGAAGAAGATCACCGCCAGCAGCCACGGGTGCGCCTGAATGACGCTGCCGGCCGTCTCTTTGATCCAGTCGATGTTGGCCTGCACGAAGGTATCGCCCAGCCAGGCGACGCCGAGGATACAGATACAGGCGCTCATGCCCGCCTTGAAGGTGCTGGAGTTCAGCACCATGTCGGTGTCGACGCGGCACAGCAGGGTGGTCAGCGTGGCGACGCTCAGCATGATGATCAGGATGGCGTTGGTGGTGTTCATCAGCGGCTTGGCCACCAGGCCAAGACCCGGGCTGTTGATGATGGCGTAAGCCACTACGCACAGCACGCCCAGCAGGAACAGCAGCACCGAGGCTTTGGCGCGCGGTTTGATCTCCAGCGCGTTGTTGCCGCGCAGGGTGATCAGGCCTTCTTCCAGGCGTTTCAGGTACACCGGGTCGTTAGACAGCTTGGAGTCGAACAGCCAGGTCACCAGCAGCGACATCACCAGCACGGCGCAGAAGGTGGACGGGATCACCACCATCAGCAGGTGCAGGTAGCTGACGCCGTGGCCTTCCATCACCGAAGACATATACACCACCGCGGCGGAGATCGGCGAGGCGGTGATGGCGATCTGGGCGGACACTACGGCGGTCGACAGCGGCCGGCAAGGCTTGATGCCCTGTTCTTTCGCCACTTCGGCGATCACCGGCAGCGCCGAGAGCGAGATGTTGCCGGTGCCGGCGAAGATGGTCAGGAAGTAGGTGACGATAGGGGCGAGAATGGTGATGTGCTTGGGGTTCTTGCGCAGCAGCTTTTCGGTCTGCTGCACCAGGTAATCCATCCCCCCGGCGACCTGCATGGCGGAGATCGCCGCGATCACCGCCATGATGATGGAAATCACGTCGAAGGGAATGCTGCCCGGCTTGACGCCGATCAGCGCCAGGACCAGAACGCCCAATCCCCCCGCGAACCCGATACCGATACCGCCCAACCTGGCCCCTAAAAAGATGGCCAGCAGAACGATAACCAATTCTACGGCTAGCATAGTGTTTACTCCTTAAAATGAGAGAAATTGAAAATCAAACGTTAAAATTTTGTGGGCGCCTAAAAGTAAAAAGGCACGCTATCCAGAGGATTTAGCGTGCCTTTCAGGGCTACCGGGTAGGTCTGTTATTGTTCATTTTCATCCGTATAGCGTTTGGCTTTATAGGCCGGGTGCATCAGGTTCTCCACGGAGAAGATGTCATCCAGCTCGGCTTCGGTCAGCAGGCCGCGTTCCAGCACCACTTCACGCACGCTCTTGCCGGTTTCGGCGCAGATCTTCCCGACGATGTCACCGTTATGGTGGCCGATGAACGGGTTCAGATAGGTGACGATACCGATCGAGTTGAAGACGTAGTGTTCGCAGACTTCTTTATTCGCGGTGATGCCGTTAATGCATTTTTCCAGCAGGTTGTAGCAGGCGTTGGTCAGGATATGGATCGACTCGAACATCGCCTGGCCGATCACCGGCTCCATCACGTTCAGCTGCAGCTGGCCCGCTTCGGCCGCCATGGTAACGCAAGTGTCGTTGCCAATCACCTTGAAACACACCTGATTGACCACTTCCGGCACGACCGGGTTCACTTTGGCCGGCATGATGGACGACCCCGCCTGCAGCTCAGGCAGGTTGATTTCGTTCAGGCCGGCGCGCGGGCCGGAGGAGAGCAGGCGCAGGTCGTTGCAGATTTTGGACAGTTTCACCGCCAGGCGTTTGAGCGCGCTGTGCACCATCACGTAGGCGCCGCAGTCGGAGGTGGCCTCGATCAGGTCTTCCGCCGGCACCACCGGCAGGCCGCTGACTTCCGCCAGTTTTTGCACCGCCAGCGGCTGGTAGCCTTCCGGGGTGTTGAGCGCGGTGCCGATGGCGGTGGCGCCCAGGTTCACTTCCAGCAGCAGCTCCGCGGTGCGGTGCAGGTTGCGGGTCTCTTCGTTCAGCAGCACGCTGAAGGCGTGGAACTCCTGGCCGAGGGTCATCGGTACCGCGTCCTGCAGCTGGGTGCGGCCCATTTTCAGGATGGTTTCGAACTCTTTCGCCTTGCGGTCGAAGCCTTCGCGCAGCTGGTTGATGGCGTCGATCAGCTTCTGGTTGGAGGCGTACACCGCGATGCGGAACCCGGTCGGGTAGGCGTCGTTGGTGGACTGGCACTTATTGAGGTGATCGTTCGGGTTCAGGTACTGGTATTCGCCTTTTTGGTGACCCATCAGCTCCAGGCCGATGTTCGCCAGCACTTCGTTGGTGTTCATGTTCAGCGAGGTGCCTGCGCCGCCCTGGAACACGTCCACCGGGAACTGATCCATGCACTTGCCTTTATCCAGTACCTCGTCGCAGGCCTGGATGATCACGTCGGCGATTTTGCGCGGGATGGTTTTGAGTTCTTTGTTGGCCATCGCCGCGGCCTTTTTCACCATCACCATGCCGCGAACGAACTCGGGGACATCGCTGATTTTGCTGTTGCTGATGTAGAAGTTTTCAATCGCACGCAGAGTGTGGACTCCGTAGTAAGCGTCTGCGGGGACTTCACGTGTTCCTAACAGGTCTTCTTCGATACGAATGTTGTTTGACATGAGAACCTTCTCTATGTGTTGCTGCCGAATTAATAATGTGTCAGGTCAAGGCTAATAAGGGCACAGCCTAAATTAATGTTGCCGAAGGCTTGGGGCGTGAAACGATTAACCAAATCGCCCGTTGCTGCCCAGATCATATGCTGGTTGGTAAGAAATGACTGAATCCAGATCACCTTATGGTGTTTAAGGATATGCCCTTTTCCGGTTCTGTGACTTCTTTCACGTTTGTGAACTTTAGCAATAAAAACCGGCTCTCGGTTGAAATGGTGGGGGGATGCCCTCATTGTAATGGTGTCGGCCGTTTACGGCCTCTTTTTTCGCGCCGTCGCCCCGTGGCGGCCGCGCTTTACCTACCGATAGGAGAACCAGGTGCGCTGGTTACCGCTACTGCTGATATTTCTGCTGGCTTACATAGAAATATCCATCTTTATCAAAGTCGCCGCCGTGCTCGGCGTGGCTGTCACCCTGCTGCTGGTGGTGTTCAGCTCCTGCGTCGGCATTTCGCTGGTGCGCAATCAGGGCATGAAAACCTTCGTGCAGATGCAGCAAAAACTGGCGGCCGGCGAAAGCCCGGCGGCGGAAATGGTGAAAAGCGTTTCGCTGGTGCTGGCGGGCTTCCTGCTGCTGATCCCGGGTTTCTTCACCGACTTCCTCGGCCTGTTGCTGCTGCTGCCGCCGGTGCAAAAAACGCTGACGCTGAAGCTGATGCCGCATCTGTCGGTTTATCGCCCCGGCGGTTGGACGGGCGGTGACGCCGCTAACGGCAACACTTTCGACGGCGAATTCCAGCGCAAGGACGACGAACGCTCGGTGCTGGAACACCGCCCGGACGAGGAGCGCAAGCCTCACGATCGTTAAGCAAACGCGGCTCAGGCCGCGTTTTTTCTCTCTGTAGCACCCGCGCGGCCAAAAATGCGAAATTTTTTTCGTTAGCCCCCTTGAAGGGGGCTGGAACGCCCCCATCTCAAATGCCACGAGGCCGGTAATAACAACCATCCGGTGTACAACCCTAAATCTGATAGAGACCTTCTTACAGGAGAGCGTTCAATGAGTATTCGTCCATTGCATGACCGCGTTATCGTCAAGCGCAAAGAAGTTGAATCAAAATCTGCTGGCGGCATCGTCCTGACTGGCTCTGCTGCGGGTAAATCCACTCGCGGTGAAGTGGTTGCAGTGGGTAAAGGGCGTGTGCTGGAAAACGGCAACATCCAACCGCTGGATGTGAAAGTTGGCGATATCGTGATTTTCAACGACGGCTACGGCGTGAAAGCAGAGAAGATCGACAATGAAGAAGTGTTGATCATGTCCGAAAGCGACATTCTGGCAATTGTTGAAGCGTAATTGCGCTTTATCTTCTGAACTGAACGAGTTGAAGGGAAATACCAATGGCAGCTAAAGACGTAAAATTCGGCAATGACGCTCGCGTGAAAATGCTCCGCGGCGTGAATGTTCTCGCTGATGCAGTAAAAGTGACCCTGGGCCCGAAAGGCCGCAACGTAGTGCTGGATAAATCTTTCGGCGCACCGACCATCACCAAAGACGGCGTTTCCGTTGCGCGTGAAATCGAACTGGAAGACAAGTTCGAGAACATGGGCGCACAGATGGTGAAAGAAGTGGCCTCCAAAGCGAACGACGCGGCGGGCGACGGCACCACCACTGCAACCGTACTGGCTCAATCCATCATCACCGAAGGCCTGAAAGCGGTTGCTGCAGGCATGAACCCGATGGATCTGAAGCGCGGCATCGACAAAGCGGTTGTCGCCGCGGTTGAAGAACTGAAGAAACTGTCCGTACCTTGCTCTGATTCCAAAGCTATCGCTCAGGTAGGCACCATCTCCGCCAACTCCGACGAAACCGTGGGTAAACTGATCGCGGAAGCGATGGAGAAAGTGGGCAAAGAAGGCGTTATCACCGTTGAAGAAGGCACCGGCCTGCAAGACGAGCTGGACGTGGTTGAAGGTATGCAGTTCGACCGCGGTTACCTGTCCCCATACTTCATCAACAAGCCGGAAACCGGTTCTGTTGAGCTGGAAAGCCCGTTCATCCTGCTGGCTGACAAAAAGATCTCCAATATCCGCGAAATGCTGCCGGTGCTGGAAGCCGTTGCCAAAGCAGGCAAGCCGCTGCTGATCATCGCTGAAGACGTTGAAGGCGAAGCGCTGGCGACCCTGGTGGTCAACACTATGCGCGGCATCGTGAAAGTGGCTGCCGTTAAGGCGCCTGGCTTCGGCGACCGCCGTAAAGCCATGCTGCAGGACATCGCAACCCTGACTGCCGGTACCGTTATCTCTGAAGAGATCGGTCTGGAGCTGGAAAAAGCCACCCTGGAAGATCTGGGCCAGGCAAAACGCGTTGTGATCAACAAAGACACCACCATCATCATCGATGGCGTGGGCGACGAAGCGACCATCCAGGGCCGCGTTGCTCAGATCCGTCAGCAGATCGAAGAAGCGACCTCTGACTACGATCGTGAAAAACTGCAGGAGCGCGTAGCGAAACTGGCCGGCGGCGTTGCCGTTATCAAGGTTGGCGCAGCGACTGAAGTTGAAATGAAAGAGAAGAAAGCCCGCGTTGAAGACGCCCTGCACGCGACCCGCGCCGCAGTGGAAGAAGGCGTGGTGGCCGGCGGTGGCGTAGCGCTGATCCGCGTTGCAGGCAAAATCGCCGCGCTGAAAGGCGACAACGAAGACCAGAACGTGGGTATCAAAGTTGCGCTGCGCGCAATGGAAGCCCCTCTGCGTCAGATCGTGGTGAACGCCGGTGAAGAAGCTTCCGTTATCGCCAACCAGGTGAAAGCGGGCGAAGGCAGCTACGGCTACAACGCTTACTCCGAAGAATACGGCGACATGATCGCGATGGGTATCCTGGATCCAACCAAAGTTACCCGTTCTGCTCTGCAGTACGCGGCTTCCGTGGCTGGCCTGATGATCACCACCGAATGCATGGTTACCGACCTGCCGAAGGCTGACGCACCGGATCTGGGCGCAGCAGGCGGCATGGGCGGCATGGGCGGTATGGGCGGCATGATGTAATCATCCCCCACACGCTGGTGTGCTGAGAACCCCGGTCAAACGACCGGGGTTTTTTTTATCTTAAAAATCAATAAAAAGAATGTTTGTTTAGCTTGTTATTAGTTTAATGAATGAATTATTGCATTATTTTGCTTTTACCCTAAACCGTTGTCGTTTAGTACCGATATAGCCCCTACCGGGCGGGGAATTTTCCCTCGCCGGTGTGACTGTCAACGGAGACGACTTATGCTGAAAAATATGAAAATAGCCACCTGGCTGATGTTGATGCTGTTGCTGTTGGGCTTGATGCCCATGGGAACCGGCGCCATCGCCTTCTATTTCATGCAGCAAAACGGCAACAGCATCGGCAGGATGAGCACTTTCTCCGACGAGGAAGCGGCGCTGAACCGCAGTTGGCGTGCTTTGCTGCAAACACAGACGCTGATCGACAACATGGCGTTCGAGCGCATGGCGCAGACGGACGCCGCCGATATCCGTAAGGGCATCACTGAGGCACGTAACGAGCTGCGCAGCGCCGACGTCGCGTTCAACCTGTTTTGGGAGACGCCGGGCCTGACGGTATCGCGCCCGGATCTGGGCGAGGCGATGAAAACGGTCTATCTGGCGCAGCAGGCGGTGCTGAAGCAAGAGCTGACGCTGTTGGCCGACACGCCGCAGGCGGCGCTGATCGAGCGGCTGCACGCCATGGCCGCTGAGAAGCGCCAGGTGCGCCAGCGGCTGGATAGCCAGTTTGCCGACTACATGCGGGCCACGGTGGCCGCTCATCGTCTGGCGGTGGAGGCGGCGGTGCAGACCCAAAAAGTCTTTGCACGCCTGCTGAGCGGCACCCTGGCGGCGATCCTGCTGCTGCTGGTCGCCGTGCAACGTGATTTCCGCCGGCGCTTGATCCTGCCGCTGCGCCAGATTGCCGAACACTTGCAAAAGGTTGGGCGCGGCGATCTGCGCAGCGAGATCGCGGTACGCAACAGCAATGAGATCGGCATGCTGTTCGCCAGCCTGCGGACGATGCAGCAGGAGCTGAGCGCCACCGTGCAACAGGTGCGTGATGGCGTGGAGTCGATCAATCACGGTACGCACGAGATCGCCGTCGGCAACGCCGATCTTTCCAGCCGTACGGAAGAACAGGCCAGCGCGCTGACGGAAACCGCCGCCAGCATGGAACAGATCACCGCTACGGTGCGGCAAAACGCCGATAACGCCAGCCAGGCCGCCGGCATGGTCAATCAGACTGCCGGCATTGCCCGCAACGGCGAAACGCTGATGGCCAACGCGGTCGACAAGATGCGGGCTATCAACGACAGCGCGCGCCAGGTGGGGGATATCACCAGCGTGATCGACGGCATCGCCTTCCAGACCAATATTCTGGCGCTGAACGCCGCCGTGGAGGCCGCGCGAGCCGGAGAACAAGGCAGGGGTTTTGCGGTGGTGGCCGGCGAGGTGCGCAATCTGGCGCAGCGCTGCGCGACCTCGGCCAAGGAGATCAGCAGTTTGGTCGACGGCGTAACCGGCGATATCGCCGTCGGCGTGCGCCTGGTCGAGCAGGCGGGCGAGACGATGAATGCCATCGTTGGCTCGGTGAACCAGGTGACGTCGCTGATGGACAACATCTCGTACGCGTCGGAAGAGCAAAGCAAGGGCATTGAGCAGGTCGGAGTGGCGGTGACCCAGATGGATCAGGTGACGCAGCAGAACGCCGCGCTGGTGGAGGAGGTGGCGACCACCGCCGTCGGCGTGGAGGAGCAGGCGGCCCTGCTGGCGCAGGCGGTGGCGGTATTCCAACTGGCGGAGGGGGAAACGCGCCAGGACGAAGCGCAGGCATCGGCGGCCGTTGCCGGTTGGGCATAACGCCGCCGCACTGTATTTGATGATATTTTTGCCGCCGGGGGCGATTTAGCTGGTAAACTGTTAAGTCATCAGCTGTCGCTCAAGACGTTGGCCCGCTCGCGTGGCAACGGATGCTTAAGAGATGGCATCGCTTTCTGATAAGCTTTTGCGTAATTCTCAACATCGAATGGGGAACAAGATGCGGATTAAAGCCTTACTGGGTCTCTCGGCAGCGATGCTGCTGGCGGGTTGCAGCACCACTCATGAACTGACCGCTGCGGGTCAGCAGATCAAGTTCACCGACAGCAAGCCGGCGGCGGAATGCCAGCTGTTGGGGGAAGTGACCGGCACCCAGAGCAACTGGCTGTCCGGCAACGGCGGTGAAGGTAGCTCCATGCGCGGGGCGGCCAACGATCTGCGCAACAAGGCGGCGGCCATGGGCGGCAACGTGATCTACGGCGCCAACAGCCCGAGCCAGAACCTGCTCTCCAGCTTCGCACCGCTGGACAGCAAAATGGTCGGCCAGGTTTACAAGTGCCCGTAAGGCGCTGAGGCCGCAGCCGCAAAGAGGTAAAAAAAGAGGAATGCCACGGCATTCCTCTTTTCGTTGGGGCATTTGGCGCACGTCACTCCTGCATCAGGCGCAGATCGATCGGCGTTTTGCTCGGTTCGCCGCCCACTTCGCGCGTCAGGCGCGGCACCAGATAACCGGACACCTTGCTCAGCAGCGCCTGCATGATGGCGCGCGCTTCATCGTCGCTGACCATGAAGTGCGCCGCGCCCTGCACCTTGTCCAGCACGTGGATGTAGTAAGGCAGGATACCGGCGTCGAACAGCGCATTGCTGAGCGCCGCCAGCGTGTCGGCATCGTCGTTGACGTCGCGCAGCAGCACGCTCTGGTTGAGCAGCGTGACGCCGGCGAGGCGCAGCTGCTCCATGGCGCTTTGCAGATCGCGGTCAATTTCGTTGGCGTGGTTGATGTGCGTGACCATCAGCACCTGCAGGCGCGAGGCCGATAGCAGGCGGCACAGCGCCGGCGTGATGCGCGCCGGGATCACCACCGGCAGACGGGTGTGAATGCGCAGGCGTTTCAGGTGCGGGATGGCCTCCAGCTCGCCGACCAGCCACTCCAGCTCGCTGTCTTTGGCCATCAGCGGATCGCCGCCGGAAAAAATGATCTCGTCCAGTTCCGGGTGTTGGCGGATATAATCCAGCGCCTGCCGCCAGTTGTTCTTGTTGCCCTGATTATCCTGATAGGGGAAGTGGCGGCGGAAGCAGTAACGGCAGTTGACCGCACAGCCGCCCTTGACCAGCAGCAGCGCGCGATTGCGGTATTTGTGCAGCAGGCCCGGCACCACGCTGCGCTGCTCATCGAGCGGATCGGTGGTGAACCCTGGGGCGTTGATGAACTCCTCTCTGGCGGTCAGCACCTGGCGCAGCAGCGGGTCGTTGGCATCGCCGGGGCGCATGCGCGCAGCGAAGGCGCGCGGCACGCGCAGGGCAAACAGCCGGCGGGCATCGCGCCCCTGCGGCAGTTCCGGGTGCGTATTCAGTGACAAAAGCTGCAGTAATTCATCTGGATCGGTAATAACATCGGCGAGTTGATGCAACCAATCTTCTCTATGTGCCGTACTTTGGGTTATAATGTGTGCCATTTTTTTGGCTAAGCTACCAGTTCAAATATTCAGAGGGCCATCATGGCGACTTATTCTAGCAACGATTTCCGTCCGGGTCTTAAAATCATGTTCGAGGGCGAACCTTACGCCGTCGAAGCCAGTGAGTTCGTTAAGCCGGGCAAAGGCCAGGCGTTTGCACGCGTGAAAATGCGTCGTCTGCTGACCGGCACCCGCGTGGAAAAAACCTTCAAGTCTACCGATTCTTGCGAAGGCGCAGACGTGATGGACACCAACATGAACTACCTGTACAGCGACGGTGAGTTCTACCACTTCATGCACCCTGAGTCTTTCGAACAGCATCAGGTTGACGGCAAAACCGTCGGCGACGCGGCCAAATGGCTGCAGGATAACGCAGAGTGCATCATCACCCTGTGGGATGGCCGTCCAATCGCCGTTCAGCCGCCGAACTTCATCGAAGCGGAAATCACCGATACCGATCCTGGCCTGAAAGGCGATACCGCAGGGACTGGCGGCAAGCCGGCTACCCTGAGCACCGGCGCCGTGGTTAAAGTGCCGTTGTTCGTCCAGATCGGCGAAGTGATCAAAGTTGACACTCGCTCTGGCGAATACGTCTCTCGCGTTAAATAAGTTTCAAAGCAGAGGAACCCCCGCGGTTCCTCTGTTTTATCCCATCCCCGTTCGTTGGCAGAAAACCCGCATGTTCAAGAAAACGTTGTTGGCCGTGCTCTCCCTGTTGTTCCTTTTCTCCCTTAGCGGTTGCAATACGTTTCGCGGTTTCGGCGAGGACGTGCAGCATCTCGGCGGCGCCATTTCGCGCACGGCCAGCTGATCCCGCCCTTTAACCCGATGTATTTGCGCCACAAAGCCGGTGGTGATTCCACTCCCTGCGCCAATTTTGACTAAGCTTAGAAAGCCGTACTTTTTCATCAACGACAAATAAGGACTTTCTTATGCTGAAGAAAAGTATTATCGCGATCTTCTCTTTGATGATTTTGACCTCGTTGACCGCCTGTAATACCACCCGCGGCGTGGGTGAGGACATTCAGGCCGGCGGCAAGGCCATTCAGCGCAGCGCGGAATAATCCGTTCTCCACCCGGCGGCGTTCCGCGTGCGGAGGGCCGCCGCATTTCCTCCTCTTGCCTGAGCGTTAACGCTGCTGCTATCCTGCCGCAGTGCGGGTGAGGTTACCCGCCGTTCTTCACCCCGCTGAACGGGACGACCCGTTTACGCGTCATTATATCGGGGACGACCCCAGTGGAAGGGAGGCCGTCTCATGGCCTGGATTATTCTGCTTATCGCCGGTTTGCTTGAAGTGGTTTGGGCTATCGGTCTGAAATACACTCACGGTTTTACCCGGCTGACGCCGAGCATCATCACCATCGCCGCGATGGTGGTCAGCATGTTGTTGTTGGCCAACGCGATGAAAACGCTGCCCGCCGGCACCGCCTATGCGGTGTGGACCGGCATCGGCGCGGTGGGCGCGGCCATCATGGGCATGGTGCTGTTGGGCGAGTCGACCAATATCGCGCGTATCATCAGCCTGTGCCTGATCGTGGTCGGCATCCTCGGGCTGAAGTTCAGCAGTCACTGATCGGCGGGCTGCTCCACCCAGATCAGCGCATTGGTGGCGAAACCGTAGCCTTTGGCCGTCTGCAATAAGCTGTCGCGTACGCCGGCGTCAAGCGTCGGGGTGCGCGACAGGATCCACAGATAGTCGCGGTTAGGGCCGCAAACCAGCGCGTAGCGATACTCCGGATCCAAGGCTATCACGTTATAGCCGCCGTAGAAGGGGCCGAAGAACGACACTTTCAGCGCCGCGACCTGCGGTGAACCGATAAAGTAGGCTTTGCCTTCGCTTTCTTGCCATTGCTGTTTCTGCGGATTGAAGCCGCGATTGATGACTTTCAGCCCGCCGTCGGCGCGTGGGCTGTAGTGTGCGGTCACCCGCTGCAAACCGCGTTCAAAACGATGATCCAGACGCGCGATTTCGTACCAGGTGCCGAGATAGCGCTGACTGTCGAAAGGGGTCACGACCTTGATGTCTTTGGGCGGGGAGACGCTGCAAGCGACGGAGAGCAGGGCGGAAAGCATGACGCTAAGCTTTGACCATAAACGCATCGGTGACTCCTGTTTACCGGGGGCGAGTAGACAGTGTAGCCGATGAGCAAAGGGCGGCCAACGGGCGTTGGCCGCCTGAGCGGTTTACAGGGTGACGACGCCGATAACGGTGACCACGCTGAGGATCGCCGCCAGACCGTAGAACACCCATTTGCCGGCCGGTACGTGGATCTTCAGATCGTGCATCGCATGGTGGATGCGGTGCAGGCCGCACCACAGCGGCAGGATGATCATCAGCAGCAGGAACAAGCGGCCGATCAGGCTCTGGCAGAACGCCAGCACGCGCTCGTAACCCAGCGCTTCACCGGGGAACAGCCCCAGCGGCAGCAGAATGCCGACCAGCAGCACGATGGCCGGCGCGACGATCGCGCTCCACATGCCGCCGGCGCCGAACAATCCCCAGAAAACCGGCTCGTCGGAGCGTTTAGGTGCTTGATTTATCATGTTTCCTCCGGATTAGATCAGGGCCACGGCCAGGATGACCACGCTGACGACGATGGTGACGGCCCACAGCCCTTTCACGATGGGGCCCGGCCCCATTTTCTCGCTGTTGACCACGATATTGGCGGCCTTCGGCGCCAAATCGAACCAGGTTTTGGTGTGCAGCGCCGCCGCCAGCAGGGCGACGACGTTGATCAACAGCACCAGCGGGTTCTGCAAGAAGCCGACGAAGCCGGCCCAGCTCTCGGCGCCGCCCTTTAGCGCGAACACGCCGTAGAGCAGCACGATGCTGAACCAGACCGCCAGCACCGAGGTGCCTTCGCGCAGCATGTAGAAACGGTAAAAGCCGAGCTTTTGCCACCAGGTGGGCGTCATGGTGCGCACATAGGGCTTACGTTGAGTTGTCATGGCAATTTTCTCCCTTATTGCGGCTTCAGCATGGCGATCATGAAGTCTTTGGCGCTCTCCACCTTGCCCTGCTGGATGGCGGCGGCGGGATCGACGTGTTTCGGACAGACTTCTGAGCAATAGCCGACGAAGGTGCAGCTCCAGACGCCGTTTTGGCCGTTAAGCTGCGGCATACGCTGTTTCTTGCCGTGGTCGCGGTTGTCCAGGTTGTAGCGGTGCGCCAGCGTGATCGCCGCCGGGCCGATAAACTCGGGGTTGAGGCCGAACTGCGGGCACGCGGCGTAGCACAGGCCGCAGTTGATGCAGCCGGAGAACTGGTGATATTTGGCCATCTGCGCCGGGGTCTGCACGTTCGGGCCGTCTTCCGGCTTGCGATCGTTGCCGATGATGTAAGGCTTGATCGCCTCCAGGCTTTCGATGAAGTGGGTCATGTCGACCACCAGATCGCGCTCGATCGGGAAGTTGCCCAGCGCTTCGACCTTCATGCCGCCGACGTAATCGCGCAGGAAGGTTTTGCACGCCAGCTTCGGCACGCGGTTGACCATCATGCCGCAGGAGCCGCAGATCGCCATGCGGCAGGACCAGCGGTAGGAGAGATCCGGCGCCAGGTTATCCTTGATGTAGCCCAGCGCGTCGAGCAGCGAGGTCTGTTCGTCGTAAGGCACGGCGTAGGTGACGAAATGCGGCTCGGCGTCGCTTTCCGGGTTATAGCGCATGACTTCGATCTTCAGGGTTTGCATCTCAGCCATTTGCCTGCTCCTTATTCTTTTTCTCCTGCGCTTCGGCTTCTGCGCCGTAGACGCGTTTGGCCGGCGGCAGCTTGGTGATTTTTACGTCGCTGTATTCGAGACGTGGCGCGCCCTGCGGGTTATGGAACGCCAGCGTATGCTTGAGGAAGTTGACGTCGTCGCGCTCGGTGCAGCCTTCGTCCAGGCGCTGGTGAGCGCCGCGCGACTCTTTGCGGTTAAACGCGGAGTGCGCCATGCATTCGGCGACGTCCAGGCCGTAGCCCAGCTCGATGGTGTACAGCAGATCGGTGTTGAACACGCTGGAGTTGTCGGTGATGTTGACGCGCTTGAAGCGCTCTTTCAGCTCCGCCAGCTTATCGATGGTTTTTTGCATCAGCTCCGGCGTGCGGTAGATGCCGCAGCCCTCTTCCATCGACAGCCCCATTTCGTCGCGGATCTTCGCCCAGTTTTCGTTGCCTTCCTGCTTCATCAGGTTGCTCAGGCGGGTTTCGACATCGCGGGTTTGCGCATCCAGCGCGCTGCCGTTGGCCGGCGCGGTTTCCAGCGCGCGCCGCGCCGCGTGCTCACCGGCGACGCGGCCGAACACCACCAGTTCTGCCAGCGAGTTGGAGCCGAGACGGTTGGCGCCGTGCAGGCCGACGGAGGAGCATTCGCCGACCGCGAACAGCCCCTTGATGCGGGTTTCGCAATTCTGATCGGTTTCAATGCCGCCCATGGTGTAGTGCGCGGTAGGGCGCACCGGGATCGGATCTTTCACCGGATCGACGCCGACGTAGGCCTTGGCCAGTTCGCAGATGAACGGCAGCCGCTCCAGCAGCTTTTTCTCGCCCAGGTGGCGCAGATCGAGGTAGACCACGTCGCCGCGCGGGGTGGCGATGGTGCGGTCGGCGCGCCATTCGTGCCAGAAGGCCTGGGACACCTTGTCGCGCGGGCCCAGCTCCATGTATTTGTTCTTCGGCTCGCCCAGCGGGGTTTCCGGGCCCATGCCATAATCTTGCAGGTAACGGTAGCCGTCCTTGTTCACCAGGATGCCGCCTTCGCCGCGGCAGCCCTCGGTCATCAGGATGCCGGAACCGGGCAGGCCGGTCGGGTGATACTGCACGAACTCCATGTCGCGCAGCGGCACGCCGTGGTGGAACGCCATGCCCATGCCGTCGCCGGTAACGATGCCGCCGTTGGTGTTGTAGCGGTAGACGCGCCCGGCGCCGCCGGTGGCCATCACCACTGCGTTGGCGCGGATCTGCACGCGGGTGCCTTCCATCATGTTGAGCGCCACCAGGCCGCGCGCCTGGCCGTCATCCACCAGGATATCCAGCACGAAGTGCTCGTCGAAGCGTTGAATTTGCGGGTATTTCAGCGAGGTCTGGAACAGGGTGTGCAGCATGTGGAAGCCGGTCTTGTCGGCGGCGAACCAGGTGCGTTCGATCTTCATGCCGCCGAAGCGCCGCACGTTGACCGACCCATCCGGTTTGCGGCTCCACGGGCAACCCCACTGCTCGAGCTGGGTCATCTCGCGTGGGCACTGATGGACGAAGTGATCGACCACGTCCTGTTCGCACAGCCAGTCGCCGCCGGCGACGGTGTCGTGGAAGTGGTAGTCGAAGGTATCGTGATCCTGGGTGACGGCGGCGGAGCCCCCCTCGGCGGCGACCGTATGGCTGCGCATCGGGTAGACCTTAGAGATCAGCGCGATTTTCAGTTGGGGATTGGCTTCCGCTGCGGCTATTGCTGCACGTAAACCAGCGCCCCCGGCCCCAATAATGGCAAGATCGGCGTTAAAGGTTTGCACTGCATTCCTCCAATGTTCTTGTTAAGAACGGCAAGTTAAATATCTATGCTTAAAATTTAGCGAGCTCTTCGGGTGCTAACTAATTGAACCGATTAATGTTGCTTAAAGGTTAAGGATAGATATCTCCCACCAATAATGGGGAATTAACTATACCTAAAGTTAAGTAGTCGAAATTTGATGTGATCGATTGTTTTGTCGATTAACGCTCGACCAACAGGCTTGCCTGCCTTTTCGCGTGTTCGGCGTGCTTTACCCTTTTTAACGCGCTTTTGTCGCCTATTTATCGGAAATTGGCGTTATGGCCGGTTGTGCATCGTGAAGAATTTGTTTGGCTGCAAGGATGCGAGTAGACTGCATCCCCTGTTTGATTTCGGAGTTAATTACCATGAGCGAAACGGCAAGCTGGCAGCCTAGTGCACCCATCGCCAATTTGTTGAAACGCGCAGCGATTCTGGCTGAGATCCGGCGTTTCTTCGCCGATCGTGGCGTGCTGGAAGTTGAGACGCCCACCATGAGCCAGGCGACGGTCACCGACGTTCACCTGTTCCCGTTCGAGACGCGTTTCGTCGGGCCGGGGGCGGCAGAGGGCCTGACGCTATACATGATGACCAGCCCGGAATATCACATGAAGCGCCTGCTGGCGGCGGGCAGCGGCCCGATCTACCAAATGGGGCGCAGCTTCCGCAATGAAGAAGCCGGGCGGCATCACAACCCGGAATTCACCATGCTGGAGTGGTACCGTCCGCACTACGACATGTACCGCCTGATGAACGAGGTGGACGATTTGCTGCAACAGGTGCTGGACTGCGAGAGCGCGGAGACCCTGTCTTATCAGCAGGCGTTCCTGCGCCATCTGGACATCGATCCGCTGTCGGCGGAGAAGGCGCAGCTGCGTGAAGCGGCGGCCAAGCTCGACTTGAGCAACATCGCCGATACTGAAGAAGACCGCGATACGCTGCTGCAGCTGCTGTTTACCGTGGGCGTGGAGCCGCATATCGGCCGTGAAAAGCCGGCGTTCGTTTACCACTTCCCGGCCAGCCAGGCGGCGTTGGCGGAGATCAGCACCGAAGACCACCGCGTGGCGGAGCGTTTCGAGGTGTACTTCAAGGGCATTGAGCTGGCGAACGGTTTCCGCGAGCTGACCGACGGCCGTGAACAGCAGCAGCGCTTCGAGCAGGACAATCGCAAACGCGCGGAGCGCGGCCTGCCGCAGCAGCCGATCGACTACAACCTGCTGGCGGCGTTGCAGCACGGCATGCCGGAATGTTCCGGCGTGGCGCTGGGCGTGGATCGCCTGGTGATGCTGGCGCTGGGCGCCGAGAGCCTGAGCGACGTGTTGGCCTTCCCGGTTGGGATCGCCTGACGTTTCAGGCGCAGAGAAAAGCAAAAGGGTCGGCATTTGCCGGCCCTTTTTTTATCGCGAGAACCGCTTACAGCCCCCCGGCGTCGCGCTTGGTGTTCGGCGCCGGCGTGGACGGCGGCGTACGGCCGTTGTTGGTCAGCCGCGACAGCGTCTCGGTGCGCACCTGGAACGGCGGGTACGGCAGCGTGATGCCGTGCTCGCGGTAGCCCGCCAGGATCAACTGGTGGATCTCGTGGCGCAACGGCATGCGGTGGCCCATCTCGGCGGCGTAAATACGCATCTCGAAGATCTGAATGCCCTGTTGCAAATCGACCAGGTAGACTTCCGGCACCGGATTGTCCAGCACCAGCGAACAGCGCTCGGCAGCGTTCATCAGGATCTTGGTCACCTCTTCGCTATTGGCCTCGCCCGGGGCCGGCACGGTCAGCACCACGCGGGTGATGGCGTCCGAGAGCGACCAGTTGACGAACTGCTCGGTGATGAACGCCTTGTTCGGCACGATGATCTCTTTGCGGTCCCAATCGGCGATGGTGGTCGCGCGGGTATTGATCTTGGTTATCGTGCCGGTCAGGTTGCGGATCGTTACGGTATCGCCGATGCGGATCGGCTTCTCGAACAGGATGATCAGGCCGGAGATGAAGTTGGAGAAAATCTCCTGCATGCCAAAGCCGAGACCCACGCTGAGCGCGGTGACCACCCACTGCAGTTTCGACCATTCGATGCCGATCCAGGAAAAGCTGAGAATGGCGCCGAACAGCAACAGCAGGTATTTGGTGATGGTGGTGATGGCGTAACCGGTGCCCGGCGACAGATCCAGGTGCTGCAGCACCGCCAGTTCCAGCAGCGCCGGCAGGTTGCGCACCAGCTGCATGGTGATGATCAATACCAGAATGGCGATCAGCACTGCGCCGAGGGTGATCGGATGGGCGGTTTCCACGCCGTTGACCGTCGAGGTCACGTCCCACAGCGAGATATTTTCCAGGAAGCTGAAGGCGGAGTGGATCTCCGACCACAAAACGATCACCGACACCAGCGCGATCAGCGTCAGGATCGAACGCACCAGCCGCAGCGACTGGGCGCTGATGGTATCCAGGTCTATCTCTGAGTAGTCCATATCCACCGAACCTTCGGTGCTGTTCGGGGTATGCGAGGTTTCGTCTTCGCCGCGGGCGCGCTGGGCCAGAATGTCCGCGCGGCGCTGTTTGGCGCGGTCGAAGGCGATGCGTCGCCGTTGGATCAGCATCCAGCGGCGGATGATGTGGTAGACGACCAGCAGCAGGAACCAAATCGCCACCGAGGTTTCCAGGCGCGCCAGCAGCGCCTGCGCGGTGGTGAGATAACCGACGCTCGACGCCAGCGCCGCCAGCAGCGGCGCCGACAGCAGCAGCCCCCAGAAGGCGCTGTTGAGCATGTTGTCGCCGGAGCCGTTTTTATCCAGATACAGCGGGATGCCGGCGCGTTTGAGGCTGTGGGTGACCAGCGCCAGCGCCAGACACAGCAGAATGAAGCACAGCCGCCCCAGCGTGTTGGCGAACTCGCGCTCTTTCAGGCTATCGAAGGTGATCAGCGCCATGATCAGCGGCACGATCAGCCAGATCGACATCTTGTAGTAGCGCATGGCGCGCGAAACCTGCTTCGCCGGCCAGCGGAAGTGCACGATGAACAACCCTTGCGGGTGGGCGAAGGCGGCGCAGATCATGCAGATCCACAGGATCGGCAGCGTGGCGGTCACCCCTTTGCCGATCGCTTCCGCCACCGGGTAGTTCCAGGCGCTCTGCAGGCCGTAGCCGAGCGCGGCCCACAGCACCGGCAGCGGCATCGCCACCAGAATCGACCAGAACACGGTGCGCACCGTCAGGAAGAATTCGTCCTGCGTCACCTTGCCGACGCGGCTGCTGGCGCGCTCGAGGAAGGCGTGGTAGTGCTTGCGCGAACTGATGCTGAAAATCACCAGCAGCAGGGCGCCGAAGATCGGGATCAGCGTTTCGCGGCTGGTCACCATCATCATGAAGGCGCCGCCGAGCTGCGACAGCGTGTCCAGCGACAGAACGCGCGTCAGATCGTGCGCCACGTTGAGCGGATAAGAGAAGTTGATCGGATTGACGTCCGGCACCCAGAACAGATAGCGGTGGGTGGCGTCGCGAATTTCGTTCAACGCTTCGATCAACTGGGTGTTGGCCACCTTCAGCTTGGTCAGCTCGAGGATTTGGGTGTCGCAACCGGACAACAACGAGTTCAGCAGCTCGCGCTGGGTGCGCAGCTGGGCATCGACGATGCGCTGCTCCTGGTTGGTCAGCGCGCTGCCGTCGTCGCGCTTGAATTCGCGCTGCGACAGTTTTTCCAGCTGAGTTTCAAACTGCAGGCGCTGCACGCGCAGCTGGGCCATGTCGCCGTCCAGCTGTTGCGGCTTGGGCATTTCCGGCAGCGTCGCCACCTGGGCGCGCAGGGTTTCCCCCAGCGCCGACGACGAACCGAGCCACTGGGCCTGCTCGATGATGGTGCTCAGCGCCTGGCGCACCTGCAGCGTCTGCGCCGCCGCCTGCCGCTGCTGCGATGAAATCAGATCCATGCGCTGCGCCTGGCTGTTCAGCGCGGCGGACAGTTCGCGGTTGATCTGCAGCTGTTGGCTGATGCTTTTTGGCAAATCGCCGTTCTGCTCGGCCAACTGCTCGGTTTTTTCCAGCGCCTGTTCCGCTTCGCGTTGGCGCTGGGCGTTGAGGTTGTTGCGCAGCGCCTGCAGTTGAACGTCTATTTTCTCGTGGCGCTTTTTATAGACTTCGGCGCGCATGCGCGCCAGCTCCTGCCGGTTGTTGGCCGACAGCTGCGCCAGTTCCAGCTCGTCCACTTTGGCCTTGCGCGCCGCGGCTTCGGTCTGCAGCAGGGCCAGGGCGGCCTGCGCGTACGGCGTGGTCGGGTTGGCGGGCTGCGCCTGCAGGCGGCGCTGCACTTCCGTCAGCGCACGGCGGGCGTCGGTCTGCTGCTGCGGCAGCTGGCCGAGTGAATCGCTGATTTCCCGCGTGCGATCCTGCTCTTGCTGCAGCAGGCGCGCCTGTTCCAGCAGCAGACTGCTGGTTTGCAGGATCTGCTGTTCCAACTCGGCGGCCGGCAGATCGTCGCCGTTCGGCAGGATCTTGTTGCTTTCCAGCACCAGCTGGCGGCGCAGTTCCTGCGTCATCTTCGGGAAATCGTCGATCACCCTCTGATACTGCTCGGAGCGAGTCTGCGACTCTTTACGCTCCGCCAGCCAGTTGAGGGCGCTTTGCAGCGCCTCGGTGGTCTCCGCCTGATTCGGCGCGTTTTTGCTGCTTTCCGCCTGCTTCAGCTCTTGCTTGAGCTGGGTCTCGGTCGGCAGGGGAGCGGCCAGCGCCGGTTGCCACAGCAGGCAACCGAGCAAAAGCGTGATGATCAGGCGCACGGCGTCGATTCCTTTAGAGCGGGGTCTGTGGTGTTTCAGCGGCGGCCGGGATTTCGGCGAACGCCTCACCCATGCGGGTGACGGTGCCGTTTTGCAACTGCGGCGCGAGCTGCACGCTGCCTGCGGTAAACAGATTGATCACCGTGGAGCCAAGCTTGAAGCGGCCCATCTCGGCGCCTTTTTCCAGCGCGATGGCGCCCTCTTCACCGGCGGCCGGGTAGGTCCAGCGTTTGATGATGCCTTCGCGCGGCGGCGTGACGGTGCCGGCCCAAACGGTTTCGATGCTGCCGACGATGGTGGCGCCGACCAGAATTTGCACCATCGGCCCGATGTCGGTGTCGAACACGCAGATCACGCGCTCGTTGCGCGCGAACAGGTTAGGCACGTTGGCGGCGGTGAGCGGGTTGACCGAGAACAGATCGCCCGGCACATAGATCATTTCGCGCAGCACGCCGGAGCATGGCATGTGCACGCGGTGGTAATCGCGCGGCGCCAGATAGGTCGTGGCGAACAGGCCGTTGCGGAACGGTTCGGCCAGCAGGTAGTTGCCGGCCAGCAGCGCTTCCAGGCTGTAGTGATGGCCTTTGGCCTGGAAGATTTGATCGTCGCGGATCGGGCCGAGCTGGCTGATGGCGCCATCGGCGGGCAGCGCCAGCCAGTTGGCGTCGGCGATGATTGGGCGTGCGCCATCGCGCAGCGGGCGCACGAAGAAGTCGTTGAAGGTGGCGTAAGACGCCAGGTCCGGATTTTGCGCTTCCTGCATGTCCACGCGGTAGAAGCGGGCGAAGGCCTTGATCACCAGTTGGGTCAGCCAGCCGGCCCGTTTGTCGGCGCCCCAGCCCGCCAGGCGGGTCAGCGCCAGCTTCGGTAGCCAATATTGCAATTTAATCTTGATGCTATCCAGCACGTTAACCTCGTGAATCAGGGTAAAGGGCGCGCATTGTAACGAGGGCCTCGCCGTCGTCAATGCCCGCCCGTCAGTGTCAGTCTGCGGCGTCCGTGAAGTTCTTGCGAACCTTCACCTGCGCCATGCTTTCCAGAATGCGGTGATAGTTGTCGAAACGCTCTTCCGCGATATCGCCTTTCTCCATCGCCGCGCGGATGGCGCAGCCGGGATCGGTATCGTGGCGGCAGTCGCGGAATTTGCAACCACCTAAATAATCACGGAATTCGACAAATCCGCGGGTGATTTGTTCCGGCTCCAGGTGCCACAGGCCAAACTCGCGCACCCCCGGGGAGTCGATCACGTCGCCGCCGTGCTGGAAATGGTACAGCCGCGCGGCGGTGGTGGTATGTTGCCCGAGGCCCGATACGTCGGAAACCTGATTTACCAGAATTTGCTCTTCGGACGGCGGCAGCAGCGCATTCAGCAGGCTGGATTTGCCGACGCCGGACTGGCCGGCGAAGATGCTGATGCGCCCGGCCAGCGCCTGTTCGAACTCCGCCATGCCTTCCCGCGTCTGGCTGGAGACTTCCAGCACCCGGTAGCCAATCTTGCGATAGATATCCATCATGCCGTCGACCAGCTTGCGCGCTTCGGCGTCCAGCAGGTCGATTTTGTTGAGCACGATCAGCGGCTCGACTTCGAGCGTTTCGCAGGCCACCAGATAGCGGTCGATGATGTTCAGCGACAGCTCGGGCAGGATCGCCGACACGATGACGATCTGATTGATATTGGCGGCGATCGGCTTCACGCCGTCGTAGAAGTCCGGGCGCGTCAGCACCGAGGTGCGTTCGTGCACCGCTTCCACGATGCCCTTCACCCCTTCATGGGTACCCAGGCCGGGGCGCCACACCACGCGATCGCCGGTGACCAGCGAACGCAGCGTACGGCGGATATTGCAGCGGTGCTGAGTGCCATCCGGCGCCTCAACGTCGGCGTGCATGCCGAAACGGCTGATGACGACGCCTTCCTGCGGCTCGCCCAGTTGGGAATCATCCGGTTCCGGTTTGTTATCAGCGCGCTTCAGACGGCGCTGATGGTTCGCCTGCACGCGGCGTTGCTGACCTTTGGACAGTTTGTTCTTACTCACTGCGCCTCACTTGACTCGATTTTATACCTTTACACGTACGGCGGCGGTTGGGGCCTTCCCCGGCCGCAGCCTTGAACCCGTCGGGGTATATGTCGCCCAGGGCGACCAAAAAGACTATGATACACGCTATTTTATATTAAATAACCGTTGTTAGCCGTCGGCTGCGGCGCGTCGCCACCGGCGGCGCCCGCCGTCTCGTCCGCACAGCGTTTTTCTCTCGGCTTTTAGGCAGGAAACATCATGACAGGAAACGAAAATAACCTGATTTGGATCGATTTGGAGATGACCGGGCTGGATCCCGAGCGTGACCGCATTATCGAGATCGCCACGCTGGTCACCGACGCCAACCTGAACATCCTGGCGGAAGGGCCGGTGATCGCCGTACATCAGTCCGACGAACAGCTGGCGCTGATGGACGAGTGGAACGTGCGTACCCATACCGGCAGCGGGCTGGTGGAGCGGGTGAAAGCCAGCCGCCAGGACGATCGCGCCGCCGAGCTGGAAACGATAGCCTTCCTGCAGCAGTGGGTGCCGGCCGGCAAATCGCCGATCTGCGGCAACAGCGTGGGCCAGGATCGCCGTTTCCTGTTCCGCTATATGCCGGAGCTGGAGGCCTACTTCCATTACCGCTACCTGGACGTCAGCACGCTGAAGGAGCTGGCGCGCCGCTGGAAGCCGGAAATTCTCGCCGGCTTTAAAAAGCAGGGCACCCATCAGGCGCTGGACGACATTCGTGAATCGGTGGCCGAACTGGCGTATTACCGCGAACATTTCATCCAGCTCTAAGGTGCGAGGGCCTCTGCGGGGAAAAAACGCCGGTTTTAGCCGCTTAATTCGCCAATCTGGCGCTTTAATCGGCAATCAAACAAAAATCGCGTTTTTTTGCTTTCAGGGGCTTGCGGCAAAAAGGATTTCTCGTATAATGCGCACCCCGTACCGATGAAGAATTTCGTAACGTTCCACCATCGATACGCCGGGCGGGAATAGCTCAGTTGGTAGAGCACGACCTTGCCAAGGTCGGGGTCGCGAGTTCGAGTCTCGTTTCCCGCTCCAAATTCAACAATGTCGCGATGCGGCATGATGAATAAATAAAGCAGTATCAAGCAGTACCTATGCGACGCGGGAATAGCTCAGTTGGTAGAGCGCAACCTTGCCAAGGTTGAGGTCGCGAGTTCGAGCCTCGTTTCCCGCTCCAAAAATTCAAAGGTCACGCCAGTGTTTGGTGGCCGGATGCCAAAAGCATCTCAATGCGGGAATAGCTCAGTTGGTAGAGCACGACCTTGCCAAGGTCGGGGTCGCGAGTTCGAGTCTCGTTTCCCGCTCCAATTTTCTCTTCGTTTCAAACTCAAATCCAACGCCTTATCCGGCGCGGGTTTTTGTCCCGTTTTACACGCCTGGTAAAAATGTTGTGAACAGAGTTATCCACAGCCTCTGCACATAAACTCGCCTGCCTGAAAAATCAACGTCATACAAATTAAATATTTATCTATTTGATTTATAAGTTTATTTATTTATCCCAAAACGTTATGCCGATCACTTGCTCTTTTTGTTGCAGTTGAAAGACAACGTGTTTTTATTTTTATGCACAAATCCACAGAGTGAGTCTTCCGGCGCTACGTCCGAATGGCGCACGCCGTCAGGCATCCCTTGGCAAACCTTTTTCCACAGCCCGTATCAGCCGTTTTTTCTGCGCCGTTTGCACCTCGATGCCCTGCGCTTCGCGGCGGGCGAGCTGTTGCGCCAGCGCCCAGTGGATATGTTCGTCCAGCATGGCGTTCTGGCCCAAACGGGTGCGCAGTGCGAGCACGATGCCGTCCTCGTAGGGCGCATTGCCCAGCGCCACGGCGATATTGCGCAGCCAGCGCAGATGGCCGATGCGGCGTATCGCCGAGCCTTCGGTGATGCGCAGGAATTTTTCCTCCGTCCAGTTGAACAGATCGATCAACTGCGGCGCATGCAGCGCGGCGCGCGGGCTGAAATCGTCTTCGTCGGTAAGCTGCGAAAAGCGGTTCCACGGGCAGATCAGCTGGCAGTCGTCGCAGCCGTAGATGCGGTTGCCGAGCAGCGGGCGGAACTCCTCCGGGATCGCGCCTTCCAGCTCGATGGTCAGGTAGGAGATGCAGCGCCGGGCGTCTACGGTATAGGGGGCGACGATGGCGCCGGTCGGGCAGGTGGTGATGCAGGCGACGCAGCGGCCGCACTGCTCTTCCTGCGGCTGGTCTACCGGCAGCGGCAGATCGATCAGCAATTCGCCGAGGAAAAACCACGACCCGGCTTCACGGTTGAGAATTAGTGAGTGTTTACCAACCCAGCCGATGCCCGCCTTGGCGGCCAGCGCGCGTTCCATCACCGGCGCAGAATCGACAAAGGGGCGGAAATTCAACTCGCCGCAGTAGGCCTGGATCTGATCGCCCAACTTTTTCAGGCGCTGGCGCAACAGCTTGTGATAGTCGCGCCCCAGCGCATAGCGGCTGACGTAGCCCAGCTGCGGATTTTGCAAGGTGCTGGCAAATGCCGCCTTGGCCGGCAGGTAGTTCATGCGTACGCTGATCACTCGCAGCGTGCCCGGCAACAGTTCGTGAGGGCGTGCGCGCAGCATGCCGTGGCGCGCCATCCATTCCATTTCGCCGTGGTACTGTTTGTCGAGCCAGGCCTGCAGCTTCGGCTCTTCAAGGCTCAAATCGGTATCGCAGATGCCAACCTGCTGGAATCCTAGCGATTGCCCCCATTGCTTGATATGTTGGGCGAGTTGATGGAGATCGAGGGGGTGCGTCATGACGGGCCACAGTGAAAAAGCATACGCTGACAGTTTACCACACTCTGTCTGGCCTGCGGATTGGATCCGTCGCTCGGAACCCGCAGCGGCGGCCTCGCTCGGTATTTCTCTTTACGATTTGATGCAGCGCGCCGGTCAGGCGGCCTACGCGCTGGCGCGCAACGCGTATCCCTCCCGCGACCACTGGCTGGTGCTGTGCGGCCACGGCAACAACGGCGGCGACGGCTATGTGGTGGCGCGCCTGGCGAAGGCGGCGGGCGTGCAGGTGACGCTGATCGCCTGCGACGGTGCACGGCCTTTGCCACCGGAAGCCGCAGCGGCCCGCGAGGCCTGGCAAGCCGCAGGCGGCGACATTCTGCCGGCGAGTAGCCGCTGGCCGGCGTCTGTTTCTCTCATCATCGACGGCCTGTTAGGTACCGGCCTGGGCAGCGCGCCGCGTGCGCCCTACGACGCGCTGATCGAGGCCGCCAACCGCCATTCGGCACCGGTGGTGGCTCTTGACATCCCGTCCGGCCTGCTGGCGGAGAGCGGCGCGGCGCCGGGCGCGGTCGTGCGTGCCGCGCACACCGTCACGTTCATCGGCCTCAAGCCGGGGTTGCTGACCGGCCAGGCGCGCGACTGGGTCGGGCAACTTCATCAGAATGCGCTAGGCTTATCGGGTTGGTTGGCGAAGCAACCGGAGCAGATTCAGCGGCTTACCGCCGAGGTGTTGCCGCGTTGGCTGCATCCGCGCCGTCCCTGCGCCCATAAGGGCGAGCATGGCCGCCTGCTGTTGGTGGGCGGCGATCGCGGGTTCGGCGGCGCCATTCGCATGGCGGCGGAAGCGGCGCTGCGTAGTGGGGCTGGATTGGTGCGAGTGCTTACTCACATGGAGCATGTCGCGCCGCTGTTGGCGGCTCGGCCGGAGCTGATGGCGCAGGCGCTGGACGAGGCGACGCTGCGGCAGGCGATGCAATGGGCGGATGTGCTGGTGATTGGCCCGGGTCTGGGCCAGGCTGAGTGGGGCAAAAACGCCCTGAACGTGCTGCAAACCAGCGATAAACCGGCCTTGTGGGACGCCGATGCGCTGAACTTGCTGGCATTAAATCCCGAGAAACGGCAGAATCGCGTGATGACTCCGCATCCTGGAGAGGCGGCGCGGTTGTTGAGCTGCAGCACTGCCGACATCGAGAGTGATCGCTTACTTGCCGTGCGCAAGCTGACGGCGCGCTACGGTGGCGTGGCGGTGCTGAAAGGCGCAGGTACGCTGATCGCCGATGAGCAGGGGCAGATGGCGATCGCCGATGTCGGCAACGCCGGCATGGCCTCCGGCGGCATGGGCGATGTGCTGTCGGGCATCATCGGCGGTTTGCTGGCGCAAAAGCTCTCGCTGTATGATGCCGCCTGTGCGGGCTGCGTTGTACACGGCGCGGCCGGCGATCGCGTAGCGGAAAGACAAGGAACAAGAGGCATGTTGGCGACCGATTTACTGCCGGACATCCTTCATTTCGTTAACCCTGAGTGGGCAAAATAGACTTTATCGAATGAAAGAACTCGTTTTACCTCTGCCGGACGAGGCAGCGACTGTCGCTTTGGGCACCACTTTGGCCCAGGCCTGCGATCGCGCCAGCGTCATCTATCTCTACGGCGACCTGGGCGCCGGTAAAACCACCTTCAGCCGTGGTTTCCTGCAGGCGTTAGGGCATCAGGGCAACGTCAAAAGCCCGACCTACACGCTGGTGGAACCCTATGCCTTGCAGCCGCTGGCGGTGTATCACTTCGATCTGTATCGCCTGGCCGATCCGGAAGAGCTTGAATTCATGGGCATTCGCGATTACTTCGCGCAAGACGCCATCTGCCTGGTCGAATGGCCGCAGCAGGGCACCGGCGTGCTGCCGGAGCCGGATCTGGCGCTGCATCTTAGCTATCAGGGCGAGGGGCGAGAGGCGAAGATCGAGGCGATTTCCGCATACGGCAGCCAGCTGTTAGACCGCATTCATGGATCACAGGGATGATGCTGCAATGACGCACGTGTTGAAAAAATTTGCGGTCATCATGCTGATCGCCGTGCTGGGGCCGCTCGGCGCGTTGAACGCGCTGGCGGCGTCCTCGCTGTCCGATATCAAAGTGACCAACGCCCAACGCGAAGCGACGGTGTCGGTGAGCTTCAATGGCCCGCCGGACTATGCGTTTTTCCCGCTGCACGGCCCGGAACGCGTGGTGCTGGACGTTAACCAGAAGGGCAAGGTCGGCGGTCTTCCGCTCAATTTCAGCGGGCAAAACCTGGTGAAAAGCATTCGTTCCAGCGCGCCGAAAGACGCGCAGAGCGTGCGCCTGGTGTTTGATCTGACCCAGCGCGCCAAAACCCGCGTCGCCACCCGCCAGAACGGCGGCGTGCATACCGTGGTGTTCACCATTACGGCCGAAGGCGGCGCCAATACCGTGGTGCGTAAAGCGCCGGTGCAAACGCCTGCGCCGGTTGCGGTCAATCCACCGCCGCGTCAGGCGCCGGTCACGGTCAGCCAGCCACCGCGCCAGGCGCCGGTCGCGGTGCGTGAAGCGCCGGAGCCGCCGCTGCGCAAAGCGCCGACAGGATCGAATCCCTTCACCAATAAACAGACCGTGGTCGCAGGCACCGCCACAGAGGTCACGCCGCGCAGCAGCCGCGTTTCCGCCGGTTCCGGCGATCGGGTGGTGGTAGCGATCGACGCCGGCCACGGCGGCCAGGATCCGGGCGCCATTGGCCCGAGCGGGCTGAAAGAAAAGAATGTCACCATCGCCATCGCGCGCCGCCTGCAGGCGATGCTGGACGCCGATCCGCAGTTCAAACCGGTGCTGACCCGTACCGGCGACTATTTCATCTCGGTGATGGGGCGCTCCGATGTGGCGCGTAAACAGGGCGCCAACGTGCTGGTCTCCATCCACGCCGACGCCGCGCCAAACCGCAGCGCCAGCGGGGCCTCCGTCTGGGTGCTGTCCAATCGCCGCGCCAACAGCGAAATGGCCGGCTGGCTCGAACAGCATGAGAAACAGTCCGAGCTGCTCGGCGGCGCCGGCGATCTGCTGGCCAACAGCCAGGCTGACCCTTACCTGAGCCAGGCAGTGCTGGATCTGCAGTTCGGCCACTCGCAGCGCGTCGGGTACGACGTGGCGGTGAAAGTGCTGCAGCAGCTGCAGAGTGTCGGATCGTTGCATAAACGCCGGCCGGAACACGCCAGCCTGGGCGTGCTGCGTTCGCCGGATATTCCCTCGCTGCTGGTGGAAACCGGATTTATCAGCAATAGCACGGAGGAGCGGCTGCTGGGCAGTAGCGCGTATCAGGAGAAGATTGCCAGAGCCATTCATAACGGCCTGCGCAGCTACTTCCTGGCGCATCCGCTGCAAGCCGACCCAAAGGTGGAAAACCGACCGCTGGACGTCGCAGCGGCGGTTAACACCTCAACACCAGACGTGCGCCAGCCTGAGCCTATCGTCAGCTCGGCCGGCGCGAGCCGCAGCGTAAGCGGCAAGACCCGGATCCACGTGGTGAAGCGGGCGGAAACGCTGTCCGGCATCGCCGACAGCTACGGCACCACCATGGCGGCGCTGCGTGATCTGAACAAACTGAAAAAAGACGGCGTGTGGGTAGGGCAACGTCTGAAGGTGCCGGCGGGGAAAGCCGCCGCCGTCACCACCACCGTCGCCAAGGCGAAAACGCCGGCGAAGAAAACGTCTAAACATAAAGTGGCCCGCGGGGATACGCTCTCCTCCATCGCTTCTCGCTACGGGGTCAGCGTCGGCGATCTGAAACGGGTCAATAATCTGAAGTCGGACGTCGCGCCGCTGGATCGGACGCTGACCATTCCGCAGGCCTAGCGCCATCGCTACAGGAGCCAGCATGCCTATCCAGGTGTTACCGCCGCAGCTTGCCAACCAGATTGCCGCCGGAGAGGTGGTTGAACGCCCCGCGTCGGTCGTCAAGGAACTGGTGGAAAACAGCCTGGACGCCGGCGCAACGCGCATCGATATCGATATTGAACGCGGCGGTGCCAAGCTGATCCGCATTCGCGACAACGGCTGCGGCATCGGCAAGGACGATCTGGCGCTGGCGCTGGCACGGCACGCCACCAGTAAAATCAGCACGCTCGACGATCTGGAGGCTATCGTCAGCCTCGGTTTCCGCGGCGAAGCGCTGGCCAGTATCAGCTCGGTTTCCCGTTTGACCCTGACGTCGCGCACCGCCGAGCAAAGCGAGGCGTGGCAAGCCTATGCCGAAGGGCGCGAGCAGGCGGTGACCCTCAAACCCGCCGCGCACCCGGTCGGGAGCACGCTGGAAGTGCTGGATCTGTTTTACAATACGCCGGCGCGCCGCAAGTTCATGCGCACCGAAAAAACCGAATTCGGCCATATCGATGAAGTGGTGCGGCGCATTGCACTGGCGCGTTTCGATGTGGCGATCAACCTCAGCCACAACGGCAAACCGATCCGCCAATACCGGGCGGCGAAAGAAGAGAGCCAGCACGAACGCCGTTTGGGCAGCATCTGCGGCCCGGCGTTTTTGCAGCATGCGCTGAACATCGACTGGCAGCACGGCGATTTGAGCATCCGCGGTTGGGTGGCGGATCCGGCCGGGGCGCGCCAGCTGGGTGAAATGCAGTATTGCTACGTCAACTGCCGCATGATGCGCGATCGTTTGATCAATCACGCTATTCGTCAGGCCTATCAGGATCAGCTGAAGGACGATCAGCAGCCCGCTTACGTGCTGTATCTGGAGGTCGATCCGCATCAGGTGGACGTCAACGTTCATCCCGCCAAGCACGAGGTGCGTTTCCATCAGGCGCGGCTGGTGCACGATTTTATCTACCAGGCGGTAACCACCGTGCTGCAGCAGGCCGGTCAGACGCCGCCGCTGCCGCTGGCGGAAACGCCTGACGAAGCGCCCGCGCCGGTCTGGCAGCCGGAGAACCGCGTCGCCGCCGGCGGCAACCATTTTTCTCAGCCTGCGCCGCGCCGTGAAACGCCGCCACCGGCCGGCACCGCCCGCGAGCGGGCGCCGCAGCCGGGTTGGCAAACGACCGGCGGTTACCAGAAACGCGAAGGCGAGCTGTACGGTAAACTGATGCAGCCCGCCGCCGAGCCGCAGGCCGATGCCGCGCCGGAAGTTTCGAGCAAGCCGCCGCTGTTCCCGCCGACGAAAGCCGCAGCGGAAACGCCGTTGGCGGGCGGCCAACACAGTTTTGGCCGGGTGTTGATGATCCATCCGCCGTGCTACGCGCTGATTGAGCAGCGCCAGCAGCCGGCGTTGCTCAATCTGGCGGTAGCCGAACGCTGGCTGCGCCAGGCGCAGCTCAACCCGCCGGCGGAAGGGCTGCGGCCGCAGCCGCTGCTGATCCCGATTAAGCTGACGTTGGAGAAGCGCGAAGCGGCGGCCATTGCGCGGCATCAGGCGCTGCTCGTGGCGATGGGGCTGGATCTGCAGACGGATCACGGCCGTGTGACGCTGCGCGCAGTGCCTTTACCATTACGCCAACAAAATTTACAAAAACTGATACCCGAACTGTTAGGCTATCTGGCCGAACATCAGGAGATGTCGCCCGCGGTGCTGGCCACCTGGCTCGCTCGCCGTCTTGGCAGCGAACATGAACAGTGGAACACCTCGCAAGCGATACAATTGTTGACCGACGTTGAACGACTTTGCCCGCAGCTGGTCAAATCGCCACCGAGCGGACTTTTACAACCCGTTGATTTACAGGCCGCACTGGCGGCCCTCAAGCATGACTGACACTGAAATGACACCACGTCCCCCGGCTATTTTCATCATGGGGCCGACCGCCTCGGGCAAGACCGCGCTGGCGATCGCGCTGCGCGAACGCCTGCCGGTGGAACTGATCAGCGTCGATTCCGCGCTGATTTACCGCGGCATGGATATCGGCACCGCCAAGCCGAGCGCCGAAGAATTGGCGCAGGCGCCGCATCGGCTGATCGATATCCGCGATCCCGCCGAAGCCTACTCGGCCGCGGAGTTTCGCGCCGACGCGCTGAAGGAGATGGCCGACATCACCGCCGCCGGGCGCATTCCGCTGCTGGTCGGCGGCACCATGTTGTATTTCAAGGCGTTGCTGGAAGGATTGTCGCCGCTGCCGTCCGCCGATCCCGCGGTGCGCGAGCGCATCGAACGGCAAGCGGCGGAGCAGGGCTGGGAGGCGTTGCATCGGCAGTTGCAGGCGATCGATCCGGTCGCGGCATTGAGAATTCATCCGAATGATCCGCAGAGACTGTCCAGAGCACTGGAAGTTTTTTTTATTTCGGGTAAAACTTTAACGGAACTGACTAAAATTTCGGGTGAATCGTTGCCGTATCAAGTTCACCAATTTGCGATAGCGCCGACCAGCCGTGAGTTGATCCATCAACGCATCGAGCTGCGGTACCATCAAATGTTGGCGGCGGGTTTTGAGACGGAAGCGCGTGCACTTTTCGCACGGGGTGATTTGCATACGGACTTGCCCTCCATTCGCTGTGTCGGTTACCGCCAGATGTGGTCATACTTGTCTGGTGAAATTAGTTACGATGAGATGGTTTATCGTGGTATTTGCGCAACACGTCAGTTGGCTAAACGCCAGATGACCTGGTTACGGGGTTGGGAGTCGGTCCATTGGTTGGACAGTGAAAAGCCGGGAGAGGCTTTGGACTCGGTGACACAGGTTGTTAGTGCATAGGTTGGGTGATTGTGTACAATTGCTGAGTATTCAGCGCGCAAATTTTTTACGTCGTTTATTTTAGAGCCGACAGGTTCTTAGTTACAAACAACAAGCAAATAAGGAAAAGATAGAATGGCTAAGGGGCAATCTTTGCAAGATCCGTTCCTGAACGCATTGCGTCGTGAACGTGTTCCGGTTTCTATTTATTTGGTGAATGGTATTAAGCTGCAAGGCCAGATTGAGTCTTTTGACCAGTTTGTCATCCTGTTGAAGAACACGGTTAGCCAGATGGTGTACAAGCACGCTATCTCTACCGTTGTCCCGTCTCGCCCGGTCTCGCATCACAGCAACAACCCGAGCGGCGGTTCAAGCAACTATCACCATGGCAACAATCCGTCTGCGCAGCAACAGCCGCAGCAGGAAAGCGATGACGCTGAATAAAGCGCGTTGCAAGTCAACCATGACGGGGAGCATAAGCAGCCGCGGGCTGTTTATGTCCCCCAAACTCACGGTGAGTGTCCGTTTGAGAGGTTGCACGCTTGTTTGACCGTTATGAAGCCGGTGAGCAGGCCGTACTGGTTCATATCTATTTCTCGCAAGACAAAGATACGGAAGACCTCAACGAGTTCGAATCGTTGGTTTCCTCAGCCGGTGTCGAAGCTTTGCAAGTGGTGACCGGTAGCCGCAAAGCCCCGCATCCGAAGTACTTTGTCGGCGAAGGAAAGGCCGAAGAAATTGCAGATGCGGTGAAAGCCAGCGGCGCGTCTGTTGTCCTGTTTGATCATTCCCTTTCCCCGGCGCAGGAAAGAAACCTCGAGCGCCTGTGCGAATGCCGGGTGATCGATCGCACCGGGCTGATTTTAGACATCTTCGCCCAGCGTGCCCGCACCCATGAAGGTAAGCTGCAGGTGGAGCTGGCGCAGTTGCGTCACATCGCCACGCGTCTGGTACGCGGCTGGACGCACCTGGAGCGGCAAAAAGGGGGGATTGGCCTGCGCGGGCCGGGGGAAACCCAGCTTGAGACCGACCGTCGCCTGTTGCGCGATCGCATCAGCTTGATTCTGCGCCGCCTGGAGCGGGTAGAAAAGCAGCGTGAACAAGGCCGACGCGCGCGGACCCGCGCCGATGTGCCGACCGTATCGCTGGTTGGCTACACCAACGCCGGCAAATCCACCCTGTTTAACCGAATAACGTCTGCCGAGGTGTATGCGGCGGACCAGCTATTTGCCACCCTGGATCCTACGTTGCGGCGCATTGACGTGCCGGACGTGGGGGATACCGTGTTGGCGGATACCGTAGGCTTTATCCGGCACCTGCCGCACGATCTGGTGGCCGCCTTCAAGGCGACGCTGCAGGAAACGCGCCAGGCATCTCTGCTGCTGCACGTCATCGATGCCGCAGATCCGCGCGTCGATGAGAACATCGAAGCGGTGAACACCGTGCTGGCGGAGATAGACTCGGATGAAATCCCTACACTGTTAGTGATGAACAAAATAGATATGCTGGACGATTTTGTGCCGCGTATCGACCGCAACGACGAAAACCTGCCGATCCGGGTGTGGCTGTCCGCCGCCAGCGGAGAGGGTATTCCGTTGCTGTATCAGGCGTTGACGGAGCGCTTATCGGGGGAGATCGCGCATTACGAATTGCGCTTACCGCCACGGGCAGGCCGTCTTCGCAGCCGTTTTTACCAGCTTCAGGCGATTGAAAAAGAGTGGAACGAAGAAGACGGCAGCATTGGCGTGGTGGTGCGAATGCCGATCGTCGAATGGCGTCGTCTCTGCAAGCAAGAACAGGACCTGATTGACTTTATCGTATGATCATATCCTGTTACATTTATGCTTCGCGAAAGCCTGAAGTACCCAATCACAGAATATGGAGCTAAAACATGGCGTGGAATCAGCCCGGTAATAACGGACAGGACCGCGACCCGTGGGGGAGCAGCAATAACAATGGCGGCAACTCTGGCGGTAACAACAAAGGCGGTCGTGATCAAGGGCCACCTGATTTGGACGATATCTTCCGCAAACTGAGCAAGAAATTGAGCGGTTTCGGCGGGGGCAAAGGCTCCAACAGCAATAGCGGCGGCACCGGCACCTCTGGTCCGGGCTTCAGCGGCCGCATTATCGGTATCGCGGCGGTGGCCGTGGTGGTGATTTGGGCCGCCAGCGGCTTCTACACCATCAAGGAAGCCGAGCGCGGCGTCGTGACGCGTTTCGGCAAGTTCAGCCACCTGGTGCAGCCGGGCCTGAACTGGAAGCCGACCTTCATCGACGACGTGCGTCCGGTGAACGTGGAATCCGTGCGCGAGCTGGCGGCGTCCGGCGTGATGCTGACCTCCGATGAAAACGTGGTGCGCGTGGAAATGAACGTGCAGTACCGCGTGACCAACCCGGAAGCGTACCTGTTCAGCGTCGTCAATGCCGACGACAGCCTGAGCCAGGCGACCGACAGCGCCCTGCGCGGCGTGATCGGCAAATACTCGATGGACCGCATCCTGACCGAAGGCCGTACCGTGGTGCGTAACGATACGCAGCGCATGCTGGAAGAGACCATTCGTCCTTACAACATGGGCATCACGCTGCTGGACGTCAACTTCCAGGCGGCGCGTCCACCGGAAGAGGTGAAGGCATCCTTCGACGATGCGATCGCCGCGCGTGAAAACGAGCAGCAATACATCCGTGAAGCGGAAGCTTACGCCAACGAAGTTCAGCCGCGTGCGAACGGCCAGGCGCAGCGTCTGCTGGAAGACTCCAAGGCTTATAAGGACCGTACCGTCCTGGAAGCTCAGGGTGAGGTGGCGCGCTTTGCCAAGCTATTGCCGGAATACAAGTCCGCACCGCAGATCACCCGCGAGCGTCTGTATATCGAAACCATGGAAAAAGTGCTGGGCCATACCCGTAAGGTGTTGGTGAGCGACAAAGGCAACAACCTGATGGTGCTGCCGCTGGATCAGATGCTGCGCGGCCAAGGCGCGGCGCCGGAGAGCGGCAACAAGGATACCAGCCTGATTCGCCTCAATCCGAATCCTGCGCCGGCTGCCAACAGCAGCGCCCCGCGCACCAGCGGCGGTTCGATTATGGATCAGCGCCGGGCGAATGCGCAGCGTGACGACACCACTCGCGTAGGGAGAGAGTAATCAATGCGTAAGTCTTTTGTAGTTATTGTCCTCGCGGTGCTGGTGGTGCTGTACGCTTCGCTGTTCGTGGTGCAGGAAGGCCAGCGCGGCATCGTGCTGCGCTTCGGCAAGGTTCTGCGCGACGGCGAAAACAAGCCGCTGGTGTATGCGCCGGGTCTGCACCTCAAGATCCCGTTCATTGAGACCGTGAAGAACCTGGATGCGCGCATCCAGACCATGGACAACCAGGCCGATCGTTTCGTGACCAGCGAGAAGAAAGACCTGATCGTCGACTCCTATCTGAAGTGGCGCATCAGCGACTTCAGCCGTTACTACCTGGCGACCGGCGGCGGCGACGTCTCCCAGGCCGAAGTGCTGCTGAAACGCAAGTTCAGCGACCGTCTGCGTTCCGAAATCGGCCGCCTGGACGTGAAAGACATCGTGACCGACTCGCGCGGCAAGCTGATGTCCGACGTGCGTGACGCGCTGAACACCGGCACCGTGGGTGATGGCGAAGAAGTGGCGACCACCGAAGCCGATGACGCTATCGCCTCTGCGGCGGCGCGCGTTGAGCGGGAAACCACCGGCAAACAGCCGCAGGTTAACCCGAACAGCATGGCGGCGCTGGGCATCGAAGTGATCGACGTGCGTATCAAGCAGATCAACCTGCCGGCCGAAGTGTCCGACGCCATCTACCAGCGTATGCGCGCCGAGCGTGAAGCGGTAGCCCGTCGTCTGCGCTCGCAGGGCCAGGAAGAAGCCGAGAAGCTGCGCGCCAGCGCGGACTACGAAGTGACCCGTACCCTGGCGGAAGCCGAGCGTCAGGCGCGTATCACCCGCGGTGAAGGCGATGCCGAAGCGGCCAAGCTGTTCGCCAACGCGTTCAGCCAGGATCCGGACTTCTATGCCTTTATCCGCAGCCTGCGTGCCTATGAAGCCAGCTTCAAGGACAACCAGGACGTGCTGGTACTGAGCCCGGACAGCGATTTCTTCCGCTACATGAAGTCGCCTGATAGCCTGCGCAAGTAAGCGCGGCAGGCAATCTGATCGAGGGCCCGTTTACGCGGGCCCTTTCTCGTTTTTGGGGGATGCATGAACTCAACGATTTGGCTGGCGCTCGGGCTGGTTCTGGTGTTGGAAGGATTGGGGCCGATGCTGTTTCCGCAGGCCTGGCGAAAAATGATTGTGGCGATGTCGCAGTTGCCGGACGCGACGCTGCGGCGATTTGGCGGTGGAATAGTGGTTGCGGGCTGCGTGATCTACTACATGTTGAGCGGCCGCACGGGTCTTTAAAGTCTAGCCCAAAATTTATGCAATCGTATGCTAAAAGTGCTGAAAATCGAAAATTACGGTGGTAGAATCCATTTTTAAGCAATCGGTGATTTTGAAAAATGGGTAAGAACGTCGTCGTACTGGGCACCCAATGGGGTGACGAAGGTAAAGGCAAGGTTGTAGACCTGCTGACTGAACGGGCTCAATATGTTGTGCGCTACCAAGGTGGCCATAACGCTGGCCACACTCTGGTAATCAACGGTGAAAAAACCGTTCTTCATTTAATTCCTTCAGGTATTCTGCGTGAAAACGTCACCAGCATCATCGGCAACGGTGTTGTTCTGGCGCCGGACGCGTTGATGAAAGAAATGGGTGAACTCGAAGCGCGTGGCATCCCGGTACGCGAACGTCTGTTACTCTCTGAAGCTTGCCCGTTGATCCTGCCTTACCACGTTGCGTTGGATAACGCGCGTGAGAAAGCGCGCGGCGCAAAAGCGATCGGCACCACCGGTCGCGGCATCGGCCCGGCTTACGAAGATAAAGTGGCTCGTCGCGGTCTGCGCGTCAGCGATCTGTTCAACAAAGAAACCTTCGCCGTTAAGCTGAAAGAGATCGTCGATTACCACAACTTCCAGCTGGTCAACTACTACAAAGTTGAAGCCGTCGATTATCAGGCGACGCTGGACTACGTGCTGTCTATCGCCGACATCCTGACCGCCATGGTGGTTGACGTTTCCGAACTGCTGGACGGCGCGCGCAAGCGTGGCGACCTGATCATGTTCGAAGGCGCTCAGGGCACCCTGCTGGATATCGACCACGGTACTTACCCGTACGTGACCTCTTCCAACACCACCGCCGGCGGCGTGGCTACCGGTTCCGGCATTGGCCCACGTTATGTGGACTACGTGCTGGGCATCGTGAAAGCCTACTCCACGCGCGTGGGTGCAGGCCCGTTCCCAACCGAACTGTTCGATGAAACCGGCGAGTACCTGTGCAAGCAGGGTAACGAGTTCGGCGCCACCACCGGCCGTCGCCGTCGTACCGGCTGGCTGGACGCGGTAGCGGTACGTCGCGCGGTGCAGATCAACTCCCTGTCCGGCTTCTGCCTGACCAAACTGGACGTCCTGGACGGCCTGAAAGAAGTGAAGATCTGCGTGGGTTACCGCATGCCGGACGGCCGTGAAGTGGACACCACTCCGCTGGCGGCTGAAGGTTGGGAAGGCATCGAGCCTATCTACGAAACCATGCCGGGCTGGAGCGAAACCACCTTTGGCGTGAAAGAGCACAGCAAGCTGCCTCAGGCTGCGCTGAACTACATCAAGCGCATCGAAGAAGTGACCGGCGTACCGGTAGATATCATCTCTACCGGCCCGGATCGCAGCGAAACCATGATCCTGCGCGACCCGTTCGACGCATAATCAGGCTTTGCGGCATTAAACAAACCGGGCGCGTCCCGGTTTGTTTTTATCCTGACTCCCTCCGATTGCGGTTTCACGTCAAAAAATCCTTTCATAAACCCGCCTTAGGGCGCGGGATTCGCTAAATAATTAGCGACGAACTCTCCGGCTGGTTTATTATCCAATGAGTAATCTTTTGAATAGCGCCGAAAAGCGGCGTATCAGACGGGTAAAACGATACCCAGAGGTAAGATGTGCAGTTAACAAGTTTTACTGATTATGGCCTGCGGGCGTTGATCTACATGGCCTCGTTGCCGCAGGACAAGATGACCAGCATCTCGGAAGTGACCGAGGTTTACGGCGTGTCTCGCAACCATATGGTGAAGATCATCAATCAGTTGAGCCGGGTCGGTTTTGTCACGGCGGTGCGCGGCAAGCATGGCGGCATTCGCTTGGGCAAACCGGCCGAGAGCATTCGCCTCGGCGACGTGGTACGGGCGCTGGAGCCGCTCGCGCTGGTTAACTGCAGCAGTGATTTTTGCCACATCACCCCTGCCTGCCGATTGAAGCAGGTGCTCCACCAGGGCGTACAGAATTTCCTTGAAGAGCTGGATAAGCATACGTTGGCCGACATGGTCGAAGACAATCCGCCGCTCTACAAGCTATTGCTTGTCGAATAAAACGACGTTGAGAAGACAAGGCTCAACGTCATCCTGCTGATGACAACGGAGGAACCGCAATGTCACAAGATCCATTCCTGGAACGAGAAGCAGAAAAATACGAATCCCCTATCCCCAGTCGTGAATATATCTTGGCCCATTTGGCGAAAAGAGAAACGCCGGCCAGCCGCGAAGAACTGGGCAACGAACTGGGCCTCAGCGGTGAAGAGCAGCTGGAAGCGCTGCGTCGCCGCCTGCGCGCCATGGAGCGCGATGGCCAGTTAGTGTTTACCCGCCGCCAGTGCTACGCGCTGCCGGAACGTCTGGATCTGCTGCGCGGCACGGTGATCGGCCACCGCGACGGCTACGGCTTCCTGCGCGTTGAAGGCAGCAAAGACGATCTGTACCTGTCTGCCGAACAGATGAAAATGGCGATCCACGGTGACGTGGTGCTGGCGCAGGCGCTGGGCGCGGATCGCAAAGGGCGCCGCGAAGCGCGCATCGTGCGCGTGCTGGTGCCGAAAACCAGCCAGATTGTCGGCCGCTTCTTCATGGACGCCGGCACCGGCTTCGTGGTGCCGGACGACAGCCGTCTGAGCTTCGATATTCTGATCCCGGCGGACAGCGTCAGCGGCGCGCGCATGGGCTTTATGGTGGTGGTGGAGCTGACTCAGCGCCCGACCCGCCGCACCAAGGCGGTCGGCAAGATCGTCGAGATCCTCGGCGACAAGATGGGCACCAGCATGGCGGTGGACATCGCGCTGCGCACCCATGAGATCCCGCATACCTGGCCGCCGCAGGTGGAAAAACAGGTGGCCGATCTCAGCGAGCAGGTGCCGGAAGCGGCCAAGAAGGGCCGCGTCGATCTGCGCAAGCTGCCGTTGGTGACCATCGACGGTGAAGACGCACGAGACTTCGATGACGCCGTGTACTGTGAGAAGAAACGCGGCGGCGGCTGGCGCCTGTGGGTGGCGATCGCCGACGTCAGTTACTACGTGCGCCCGCGCACCGCGCTGGACGACGAAGCGCGCAGCCGCGGCAACTCGGTGTACTTCCCGTCGCAGGTGATCCCGATGCTGCCGGAAGTGTTGTCCAACGGGCTATGCTCCCTGAACCCGCAGGTCGATCGCCTGTGCATGGTGTGCGAGATGACCATCTCCGCCCAGGGGCGCCTGTCTACGGCCAAGTTTTACGAGGCGGTGATGAGCTCGCATGCTCGCCTGACCTACAACAAGGTGTGGCACATTCTGCAGGGCGATCAGGAGCTGCGCGAGCACTACCATCCGCTGGTCAAGCACCTGGAAGAGCTGCACGCGATGTACAAGGTGCTGGATAAGGCGCGCGCCGAGCGCGGCGGCATCGCGTTTGAAACCGAAGAAGCCAAGTTCATTTTCAACGCCGAGCGTCGCATCGAGCGCGTGGAGCCGACGGTGCGCAACGACGCCCACAAGCTGATCGAAGAGTGCATGATCATGGCCAACGTGGCGGCCGCGCGCTTCGTCGAGAAACGCAACGAGCCGGCGCTGTACCGCGTGCACGATCGTCCGAGCGACGACCACATCTCCGCGCTGCGCAGCGTGCTGAGCGAGCTGGGGCTGACGTTGGGCGGCGGTAACAAGCCGCAGCCGAAGGACTATGCGGTGCTGATGGACGAAGTGTCCGAGCGCCCTGACCACGAAATGCTGCAAACCATGTTGCTGCGCTCGATGAAGCAGGCGATTTACGATCCGGAAAACCGCGGCCACTTCGGCCTGGCGCTGGCGTCTTACGGCCACTTCACCTCGCCAATCCGTCGTTATCCGGATCTGGCGCTGCACCGCGCGATCAAATATCAGCTGGCCAAAGAACACGGCGAGCCGAAAGAGCGCTGGACGCCGACCGGCGGCTGGCACAGTGAATTCGAAGAGATGCTGCAGCTGGGCGAACACTGCTCGATGACCGAGCGCCGCGCGGACGAAGCGACGCGCAACGTCGCCGACTGGCTGAAGTGCGATTTCATGCAGGATCACGTCGGTGAAGTGTTCAGCGGCATCATCTCCAGCGTGACCGGCTTCGGTTTCTTCGTGCGCCTGAACGATCTGTTCATCGACGGGCTGGTGCACGTATCAACGCTGGATAATGATTACTATCGCTACGATAATATCGGCCAGCGCCTGATCGGCGAATCTTCCGGCACCGTCTATCGCCTGGGGGATACGGTGGAGATCCGCGTGGACGCGGTGCATATGGACGAGCGCAAGATTGACTTCGCGCTGGTGTCCAGCACCCGCAAAGCGCGCGGTGAAGGTAAAACCGAGCGCGATCGCGCCAAGAAGGGCGGCCAGCGCACGCTGCGCGACAACGGCAACGCGGGGCGCGGCAAGCGCCGCGGCGGCAAACCGCCGGCCAACTTCGAGCCGGACAGCGCCTTCCGCAAGCAGGATGACGCCAAGCCCGCGGACAACGTGAAGAAGGCGAAAAAGAAAGCCAAGAAAGCGTCCGACAAAACGCGGAAAATCGCGGCGGCGACCAAAGCCAAACGCGCAGCCAAGAAGAAAGGTGCCGAGCAGGCTTAACCTGCCGCACATCGTTATCATCGGCCGGTTATCGCCGGCCGCACGAATTTAAAAGAGCATCATGAGCGAAATTATTTACGGCATCCACGCCGTCAAAGCCCTGTTAGAGCGCGATCCGCAACGCTTCCTGGAAGTGTTTATCCTGAAAGGCCGCGAAGATCGCCGCCTGCAACCGCTGATCGCCGAGCTGGAAGCGACCGGCATCGTGATCCAGGTGGCGAACCGCCAATGGCTGGATGACAAGGTTGAAGGCGCGGTGCACCAGGGGATCATCGCCCGGGTGCGCGAGGGGCGTCAGTATCAGGAGAACGATCTGCCGGGCCTGCTGGAAAGCGTGGAGACACCGTTCCTGCTGGTGCTGGACGGCGTGACCGACCCGCACAACCTCGGCGCCTGCCTGCGCAGCGCCGACGCTGCCGGCGTGCACGCGGTGATCGTGCCGCGCGACCGTTCCGCCCAGCTGAACGCCACCGCCAAGAAAGTGGCCTGCGGCGCCGCCGAAAACGTGCCGCTGATCCGCGTGACCAACCTGGCGCGCACGCTGCGCCTGCTGCAGGAAATGAACGTCTGGGTGGTGGGCACCGCCGGCGAAGCCGACCATACGCTGTATCAGAGCAAAATGACCGGCCCGATGGCGCTGGTGATGGGCGCGGAAGGCGAAGGCATGCGCCGTCTGACCCGCGAACACTGCGACGAACTGATCAGCATCCCGATGGCCGGCACCGTCTCTTCGCTGAACGTGTCGGTCGCCACCGGCATCTGCCTGTTCGAAGCGGTGCGCCAGCGCGGCTGATTCTTCTGACGGGGGCTTAGTGCTCCCGTTAATTCCCCCTCTTGTGATCCCGCCTGCGGCAGAAATCTCTGCGCCGACCATACTTACTCCTGACGCTTTTCTCAGGGAGCACTCTCATGGTCTGGACTACGCACACCGTTTTTAACCAACCCAAGCCGCTGGGCAACAGCAACCTGTTTCTCTCCGATACGCCGCTGCGCGAAGCGTTGCAGCGCGAGCAGGGCGGCTGGGACGCCGAGGTATTGGCCTCGCTGGGCCAGCAGCTCGGCACCCAGGAGTCGCTGGAGCTGGGGCGCCTGGCCAATGCCAACCCGCCGGAGCTGCTGCGCTACGACGCCACCGGCCAGCGGCTGGACGACGTTCGCTTTCACCCCGCCTGGCATATCCTGATGCAGGGGCTGATCGCCAACCGGGTGCACAACCTGCCCTGGCAGGAGGATGCGCGCATCGGTTCCTTCGTGGCGCGCGCCGCGCGCTTTATGCTGCATGCGCAGGTCGAGGCCGGCACGCTGTGCCCGGTGACCATGACCTTCGGCGCTACGCCGCTGTTGCTGCAGGCGTTACCGGCCGAGTTTCGCTCCTGGCTGACGCCGCTGCTGTCGGATCGTTATGACGCTCACCTGCTGCCTGGCGGGCAAAAGCGCGGCCTGCTGATCGGCATGGGCATGACGGAGAAACAGGGCGGCTCCGATGTGCTGAGCAATACCACCACCGCCGCGCCGCTCGGCGCGCGCGGGCCGGGTGAAGCCTACCGGCTGGTGGGGCACAAGTGGTTCTTCTCGGTGCCGCAGAGCGATGCGCACCTGGTGTTGGCGCAGGCCGAAGGCGGGTTGTCCTGCTTCTTCCTGCCGCGCATTTTGCCGGACGGCAGCCGCAACGCCATTCGCCTGGAGCGGTTGAAAGACAAGCTGGGCAACCGTTCCAACGCCAGCAGCGAAGTGGAATTTCAGGACGCCACCGCCTGGCTGCTGGGGGAGGAGGGCGACGGCGTGCGGCATATCCTGAAGATGGGCGGCCTGACCCGTTTCGACTGCTCGCTCGGCAGCCACGGCCTGATGCGCCGCGGGCTGTCGGTGGCGCTGTATCATGCGCTGCAGCGGCAGGCGTTCGGCAAGCTCTTGATCGAACAGCCGCTGATGCGTCAGGTTCTGGCGCGCATGGCGCTGCGGCTGGAAGGGCATACCGCGTTGCTGTTCCGGCTGGCCCGCGCCTGGGAGAGCCGCAGCAATGAGGGCGAGCTGATCTACAGCCGCCTGCTGACCCCGGCGGCCAAATATAGCATCTGCCGCCAGGGCATGCCGTTCATCGCCGAAGCGATGGAGGTGCTGGGCGGCATCGGCTACTGCGAAGAGAGCGAGCTGCCGCGCCTGTATCGCGAGATGCCTGTCAACAGTATCTGGGAAGGTTCCGGCAACATCATGTGTCTGGACGTATTGCGCAGCCTGCACAAACTGCCGGGCGCGCTCGAGATGCTGCAGTTCGAACTGCAGCCGGTGCGTGGCCAGAATCGGTTGTTCGATCATGCCTGGCGGCAGTGGCAGCAGCGCGCCCGGCAACCGAGTGAGGAGATGGGGCGGCTGCTGACCCAGCAGCTGTTCGATCTGTGCTGCGCCGCGCAGCTGCTGCAGCACGCCAGCCCGCAGGTAGCCGACGCCTGGTGCCATCTGACGCTGGATCACCGCGGCGAGAGCCTGCTGTCGGCCGAGGTGTGCGAACTGCTGCTGAACCGCGCCATCGGCGGTTAGGGAAAAGGGTGGCGCGCGGCGGCGAAAACCTTTTTAATTCAGTCTCACTCTGACAGGAAAATGCACATGGATATTCTCAGCGCGTTGGCGGCGTTCGCCTCTTACTTCTTCAGCGGTTTCGCCATGGTTTTGGTGTTTCTGTTCGTCTATACCCGCATCACCCCGCACGACGAATGGGCGTTGATCAAGGCCGATAACCAATCCGCCGCCTTTGCTTTCATCGGCGCTTGCCTGGGGTATGTGATCCCGTTGGCCAGCGCGGCGATCAACTCGATCAGCCTGCTGGATTACCTGCTGTGGGGCGTGGTGGCGCTGGTGGTGCAACTGTTGTTGTTCGCGGCCGTGAAGATCTACATGCCGCGCATCAGCGACAAGATCGAAGCGAACCACCTGGCCGCCGGGATTTTCCTGGGGGGCGTCTCCGTCAGCGGCGGCGTGTTGAATGCGGCTTGCATGAGCTACTAAAGGTATAAGATGGCCGAGGCGCGCCAGCCAAGCGGGTGCGCCTGTTCTTCCATCCGCAGGATGCGGTAATAGCTGGCGCCGTGCTGGCCGGCGGTGCGGGCGATGGCCTGCTCAGCCTCCTGCGGTGAGCCGGGCAGATCGTTAAAGGTGATCTCGGCGATTTCACTGAGCGGCGTCACGCGATCGGCGGGCGCCAGTTCGGCGGACTGTGCGCCGGTGCTGAGCAGCCCTACTGAAAGCAGGAGGGAGGTGAGTGCGGTGGAGCGTTTCATGGCGTTCCCCTTCGTCAGATCCTGAATCGTACCCGCAACATGCGGCATGCTGTCCGCCAGTGTGCAACACCCTACTTCAGCCTGTGCAAAGCCAGTGTAAATCTGCTTAAAAAATCCCCGCCTTACCGATACAGGATCGCCTGGGAATACCATTGGCCCGGCACGACGGTTTCGCTGTTCATGATGATCACGTAATACCGGGCGCCGGCGGCGGTGGCCTTACGCTGGATCTCCGCTTCCACGTCCATCGGGCTGCCGCGCACTACGGCGGTGACGGTACCTATCTTCACCAGCTCGGCGGTCTGCGCGCGGACGATCTCCTGCGCCTGTGCGGTGGGCGGCGGCGGCGGTTTCGGCGTGGTGGTCATGATGCCGCAGGCGGAAAGCTGTGCGGCCAGCGTCAGGATGATGAGTGTACGGACAAGCGTCATGATGACCTCGGAAGAGCCGGTAGATGGCTTCAGTGTAACGCAATATAAGCTGGAACAGATTGAGCTAACGCTGGCCGGCGCAAGTTTGTCATGATGAGTGCCAACAGGTGCGTTGAGGATGAACGGATGATCGAAATTCATGACGAGCGGGCGGGCGATATCGCGGTGATCCATGCCGTCCCCGCAGGGCACTATCACCGGCCCTTGCCGATGGTGTTCTTCTGTCACGGCTATACCTCGTCGAAAGAGGTGTACGCCTACTTCGCCTATGCGCTGGCGCGCGTCGGTTTTCGGGTGGTATTGCCGGATGCCGATCGGCACGGCGAGCGGTTCGACGGAGATGAGGCGCGGCGTCTGGCCACGTTTTGGGAGATCCTGCGCAGCAATATCGACGAGCTGCCGCAGATCAAGGCGCATTTTGAGCGGCTCGGCCTGATTGCCGACGGGCGTATCGGCGTCGCCGGCGCCTCTATGGGGGGCATGACCGCGCTTGGCGCCTTCGCGCGCTTCCCGTGGGTCCGGGCGGCCGCCAGCCTGATGGGTTCCGGCTATTACCGTTCGCTGGCGCAAACGCTGTATCCGCCGTTGGGCGCAGAGGGCGAGGCGCTCTCGCCGGCGGCGTTTGCGGCGCGCACCGCCGTGCTGGCGGAATATGAGCTGGAGAGGCGTTTGGAGACGATCGCCGGGCGGCCGCTGCTGCTGTGGCACGGCGAGACGGACGACGTGGTGCCGGCGGCGGACAGCCTGCGTTTGGCGGCTGAACTGCACCAACAAGGTGCGGGCAGCCGTCTGACGTCGCTCATCGAACCGGGGGTGAAGCACCGCATCACGCCGCTGGCGCTGTCCGCCACGGCCGACTTCTTCCGCCGCGAGCTGTAATACGCATCCTGGCGCGATGCCTGGAATTGCACCGCTCTGTGCCTGCTGTTTCGGCCATCGTTTGGCCGAATAAAGGGGAGAATGCCAGCGTGAATTCTTTCAGGGCAGCAAGGAGCAAAGGGCATGATAAAAAACATCGGCAGTGCGGACGGTTTAATGGGAACGATGAAAGCACGCGCCGAGCTTAACTCAGCGGCCTTCAGCGAGATGTTGGGGGCCGCCGACGGCAAGGCGCGGCAAAACAAGGCGAATCCGCTGTCGCGCATCACCGCGCAGACGATGCAAAACGTGACGGCGCTGTTCGCCTCCGCGGCGAAAGCGGCGCCCACTCACCCCGCGGCAGCCGGTGCGCTCTCGTTCGAACAGCGGGCGACGCTGGCGGAAAGCGCAGAGCTGCTGCAAACGCGAACGAACTATCTGCGGACGGCGCTGCAATTGCACAATCCGGGCAAGGCGTTCAGCATGCCGGCGCTGCTCAAGCTGTGATGAGGAAAGCGGAGCGCCCAACGAGCGGCGCTCCGGTGCGGACTGAACGGGCTTTCTGATGAAGCCCTGGGGATTTCCCTGGCGTGGCTTGTCTCTTTAGCGATACAGCTCGGCGCTGACGTGCATCGTGCTGTTGTCGCCCGGTTCGTGCAGGGCGATGATGCGATAAGAGGTCGCGCCGCGTTGATCGGCGATTTTACTGACCTGGCTGCTGGCGTCATCCGGCGAAACCACGTTCTGGTTCAGGGTGACGAAGCCGACGCTCTGGCGTTGATCGGCCTGGTGCGACGTGATCTCCGTGGCGGCCATTACGTTGGCGGAGAACAGGGCGGCCAGCGCCGTTGCGAGAATGATGCGTTTCATAGTGCCTCTCTTACTTTTTGCCGTTACGGCCTGACAGCGAGTGTCGCTGCGGCAAAAAGTCATTTATCTGCATTGAATAACCTGGAATCTTTTTCGTCGCGCTGTCTGCGGCGGATATGGTTAATTTTAGTCCGTTGCGGCGGATTAAAAAGCGGGGTCTTTTGATGGCCTCTTTCAAAAAAAGTGAAATAGATTTGTGACTCAGCGCTGATTTCATTGAAAGATTTTTGAAACCGATGGATCGGCGTACATAGGTTCTCCCACGAGCAAATCGTGCTATTTCCCATAACGCCTCGCATTAACGCGAATAAAACCCACGCAGTCCTTGAGTTTCCCGCCCTGCGTCAGTATGATTACGCGTCATTTTTCAGCCGCACACTAAACACGTTCCTTGCTTCCATGGGCCGCGGTTGACCCTGACAGGAGGCTGAATAATCCGTAAGGAGCAATTCGATGCGTCATTACGAAATCGTTTTTATGGTCCATCCTGACCAAAGCGAACAGGTTCCGGGCATGATCGAGCGTTACAGTGCTACCATCACTAACGCGCAAGGTCAGATTCACCGTCTGGAAGACTGGGGCCGCCGTCAGCTGGCTTATCCGATCAACAAACTGCACAAGGCTCACTACGTTCTGCTGAACGTTGAAGCGCCGCAGGAAGCGATCGATGAGCTGGAAACTAACTTCCGCTTCAACGACGCCGTTATCCGCAGCATGGTTATGCGCGTTAAGCACGCGGTAACTGAAGCATCTCCGATGGTTAAAGCGAAAGACGAACGTCGTGGCGATCGCCGCGAAGACTTCGCTAACGAAACCGCAGATGATGCAGATGCTGGGGATTCTGAAGAGTAATTGCCGCCGTGACGGCTAATCGTCTGGTTTTGTCGGGCACTGTGTGCAAGGCGCCGGTTCGAAAAGTGAGTCCTTCCGGGATACCGCACTGCCAATTTGTGCTAGAGCACCGTTCGCAGCAGATGGAAGCCGGATTCAGCAGACAAGCATGGTGCCGAATGCCCGTGGTTGTCAGCGGACAACAGTCACAAGCACTAACTCAAAGATTAACGGTCGGCAGTCAGATTACCGTGCAAGGCTTTGTAAGCTGCCATCAAGGGCGCAACGGGCTGAGCAAATTGGTTCTGCATGCCGAGCAGATTGAATTGATAGATTCTGGAGACTAGCCAAATGGCACGTTATTTCCGTCGTCGCAAGTTCTGCCGTTTCACCGCGGAAGGCGTTCAAGAGATTGACTATAAAGACATCGCTACGCTGAAAAACTACATCACCGAAAGTGGTAAAATTGTACCGAGCCGTATCACTGGTACTCGTGCAAAATATCAGCGCCAGCTGGCCCGTGCTATCAAGCGCGCGCGCTACCTGTCTTTGTTGCCGTACACTGATCGTCATCAGTAATCGGCCACTGTCCATTAACGACTTTGAGAGGATAAGGTAATGCAAGTTATTCTGCTTGATAAAGTAGCAAACCTGGGCAGCCTGGGTGATCAAGTTAACGTTAAAGCGGGCTACGCTCGTAACTTCCTGGTACCACAGGGCAAAGCTGTTCCTGCTACCAAGAAAAACGTTGAGTTCTTCGAAGCACGCCGTGCTGAACTGGAAGCCAAACTGGCTGACGTTCTGGCTGCTGCTGAAGCTCGCGCAACCAAGATCAACGAACTGGGTTCAGTCACCATCGCTTCCAAATCTGGCGACGAAGGTAAACTGTTCGGCTCTATCGGCACCCGCGACATCGCTGACGCAGTGACTGCGGCAGGCGTTGAAGTTGCCAAGAGCGAAGTTCGTCTGCCGAACGGCGTTCTGCGTACCACTGGCGAGCACGAAGTGCACTTCCAGGTACACAGCGACGTGTTCGCACAGCTGAATGTAGTTGTGGTTGCAGAAGCGTAATTTACGCTGCTGTTAACCCGGTTAAAACGCCAGCCTCGCGCTGGCGTTTTGCTTTTCTGCGCCCGGCAAAACGCGCTACGCTTGAAGACGGGATAAAAAGGAGAGCGTGCGATGGCAAAGATTACGCTACAGCGGGTTTACGATTTCAGCGCGCCGGCGCCGGAACACTGTTATCTGATAGACAGGCTATGGCCGCGCGGCATCAGCAAGGAGCGGCTGACGGGCGTGCAGTGGCTGAAACAGGTGGCGCCGGATGACGAACTGCGCAAGTGGTTCCATCAGCATACCGACCAGTGGGCGGTCTTCGAGGCGCGTTACCGCCAACAGCTGGCGGCCAACGACGCCTGGCGGCCGCTGGTGGCGCTGTTACGGCAGGGGCAAGCGCTGACGCTGCTGTATGGCAGCAAAGATACCGAGCACAACCAGGGCGTGGTGCTGCGCGAGTTTTTGCTGGCGCAGCTGTAGGGATTAGCGTTCCCGGCGGTAGCTGCCGTCGGCCTGGCGGCGGAACAGCGCCTGGCTGTTGTCCACTGTGGTGACCGACAGCGCGTTAATCACGCCATTGGCGCCGCGTTCGATGCGCACTTCCTGGCCGGCTTTCATGTTGCTCAGCGGCTTGTCGCCGCCTTCCACCTGCGCCATGGCGAACACTTCATTCACCGGCAGATTGTTGTCGCGAAACAGCTGGGCCAGGGTCTGGCCGGGCTGGATTTGGTAACGCTGCCAGTTGCCCGCCGGCGTTGGTTCGTTGGCAGACGTGGTGCCGCCGTTTTGCCGCTCGGCCTGCAGCGGCACGCTGGTTTCCTGCTGGGATACCGGGAACGGCTGTCTTTCGGGCGAGTAGGGCCACAGCAGGGCCAGCAGCAGGATGATACCGAAGATCAGCACCCAGCGGCGGTGAAAGTAGGGCAGCGGCTCCATCCAATGGAAACCGTCCGGCAGATGCCAGACTTTGGCCAGCAGCGCTTTGACCTGCTGCATTTTGTCGTTGGCCGGCGGTGGCTCCGATGGCGGTTCCGCGCCTTCAGACGTGGGTGCGGCGCCCGATTTCAGGCGCTGGCTGACGTTCAGCCAGGTGCGCAGCAGCGGCTGGTAGATGCGGGTGGTTTTCCTTCTCCTGGGCGCGATTCTGCCCATGGTGACCTCTCTTCGACGGCGAAATAATGAGCGCGGCGCGGCAAGCGCGTCGCCTGCCCGATATCCTGCTTTCAGTATAGTCCGCTAACTGATTGAAGTGAAAGGCGGCTGAGCGGCAGGGCCGGGGTTTGCGGCTGCGGGCGTTAACAGAAGGTTATTGTTTCTTTTTCTACGACAAAAGTCATCATTCTCCACACAAGATTTTACCCGGCATTGACGCGCTGTTATGCTGCGCTTTCGACTTTTTACAGACTTAAGGAAAACCCCATGACAACCCCTTCTTTTGACAGCGTTGAAGCGCAAGCAAGTTACGGGATTGGTTTACAGGTCGGCCAGCAGCTGCAAGAGTCCGGGCTGGAAGGTTTGCAACCGGAAGCTTTGCTGGCGGGCCTGCGTGACGCGCTGGAAGGGAATGCCCCGGCGGTTCCGGTAGACGTGGTGCACCGTGCGCTGCGTGAAATCCACGAGCGTGCGGACGCGGTGCGCCGCGAGCGCCAGCAGGCGATGGCGGTTGAAGGCCAGAAATTCCTGGACGACAACGCCAAGCGCGACGACGTGACGCTGACCGAGTCCGGCCTGCAGTTCTCCGTGCTGGAGCAGGGCAACGGCCCGATCCCGTCCCGTCAGGACCGCGTGCGCGTGCACTACACCGGTCGTCTGATCAACGGCGACGTGTTCGACAGCTCGGTTGAGCGCGGTCAGCCGGCAGAATTCCCGGTCAGCGGCGTGATCCCAGGCTGGATCGAAGCGCTGACCCTGATGCCGGTCGGCTCCAAATGGCAGCTGTATATCCCGCATAACCTGGCCTACGGCGAGCGTGGTGCAGGCGCGTCCATCCCGCCGTTCAGCGCGCTGGTGTTCGACGTCGAGCTGCTGGAAATCCTGTAATCCCACCGAGGATTGCTCCGGGCGCCTTCGTGGCGCCCTTATTTTATGCGCCGCGCAGCGCGCGCGGGAACAGCAGATTGTTTTCCAGGCTGATGTGCTCCATCAGATCGCCGATAAACTCATCGATGCCGGTGTACAGCGCTCGCCAGGTGGTGCAGGCGCCCTCCGGCGGCGTCACGTTATCGGTGAGGAACTTCACCACTTCCAGCTGCTCACCCGCCTCGTCATGTTCATGCTCCATCACCGAGATCGGTCCGGCGGCCTGCGGCCCCATGCCCTGTTTGATCAGCGGGAACAGGATCTGCTCCTCTTTCATCATGTGATTCTCCAGATCCAGACGGATCAGGTTCAGCTGCTTCGCCAACCCGCGCGGGCAGCTGGGTTTGTCGCCGTGCACGCGTTCGACTTTTTCCGCCATCAGCACCAGTTCGGCCAATTGCTCGCGGTGCCGCTGATGAAAGCGCGGCAGAATGTAATCGATCACTTCACCGAGCGGCGCTGTACGCCAGTCCCGGCTTTGTTCCGGCGTGGCGGCGAGTGCGGCCAGCGCGTTCTCCAACTGGTCGATGTCCAGCCCTTTACGCTCGGCGGCGCGCGCCAGCGACTGCCGGCCGCCGCAGCAGAAATCCAGCTGATGCTGGCGAAACAGCCGGGATGCCCGGGGAATGGCGATGGCGAGCGCGCCAAGGGATTGGTTGCGGTAATCCATGGTAGTGCCTCTTTAAACGAAGGAATTTTATAACATGTATTTTAAATGCAATTTAAAGGGCGCGCCAGTGGGAAAATAGCGAAGCTGGCCGGGGGATGGCCCCGGCCGGGTGATTATTTCGCGCTTAAATCGATGCGATAGACCGTGAAGCCGATACGGTCATTGCCCTCGGCGGTCATCGGATATTGAGCGTGCTCCTTGATAAACGCCGTCGCTTTGTCCGACGGCGAAGTCTCGAAGCGGATATCCAGCGGCTGTTGGCTGCTGAAGGTCGCCAAACGCCAGTTGTTGTCCGCCTGCGGATGCACCGCGCCGTGCCGTTGGGTTTCGGCGCTGATGTAGGCCGCCAGCACCGAACGGTTCTCATCCGGCGAAGCGAAGGCGATGTGTTTGTCGCCGGTGCCGGCAAACTTGCCGCCGTAGGCGCGGTAGTTGTTGGTGGCGACCAGGAAGGTGGCGTTCGGATCGATCGGCTTGCCGTTGAAGGTCAGCTGCTTGATGCGCTCCGCCTTGTCGTTGATCAGCTGGCATTCGCCGTCGTAGCGTGCCGGCTGGCTGACGTCGATCTGGTAGTTGACGCCGTCGATCACGTCGAAGTTATAGGTGCGGAAACCGTCCCAGTTGATCAAGCCCTGCGGCTTGGCGCTGTTGACGTCGATCTGGTTGAACTGGCCGGCGGAGCACTCCAGCCACTCTTTCACCTCTTTGCCGCTGGCCTTCACTACTACCAGGGTATTGGGGTAGAGATAGAGATCGGCGGCGTTGCGGAAGGTGAGCTGGCCCTTTTCCACTTCGACGAAGCTGGCCGGATCGTTCTTGCGGCCGCCGACCTTGAACGGCGCCGCCGCCGACAGCACCGGCAGATCGGCCAGATCCGGATCGCCCTGAATGTAATGTTCAACGTAGGCCTTCTGCGCATTGTTGACGATCTGCACCGTCGGATCGTCCTGCACCAGTGCCAGGTAGCTGTACATGTTGCCGTCGGATTTGCCGATCGGCTGGCTGACGAACTCGCGCGTGCCCTTGTGATCGTCCGCCAACACTTTCACCAGCGCGGCGTCTTCCGCCGCCAGCGATTTCTTGTTCTCTTTGTCGTAGATCGGCCGCGCTTCCGCTTTGGCGGCGGTCACTTTCCAGCTGCCGCCATCGTTGTTGAGCTGCAGGTCGACCACGCCGAGATGATCGCCCCATTGGCCCGGCATCACCGCCGGTACGCCGTTCAGCAGGCCCTTATCGATATCCGCGCCTTTGATGTTGGCGAAGTCCTTGCTCGGGAACACCGCATGGGCGTGGCCGAACATGATGGCGTCGATGCCCGGTACCTGGCTGAGGTAGTAGACCGAGTTTTCCGCCATCGCCTTGTAAGGCTCGCTGGACAGCCCGGAATGCGGGATCGCCACCACCAGATCGGCGCCCTGTTTACGCATTTCCGGCACGTAGCGCTTGGCGGTGGCGGTGATGTCGTCCACCGTCACTTTGCCCTGCAGGTTAGCTTTATCCCACACCAGGATCTGCGGCGGCACGAAGCCGATGTAGCCGATGTGCAGCGTATGCGCCTTGCCGTCGCGGTCCTTCACCGGCGTATCGACGATGATGTATGGCGTGAACAGCGGTTTTTGCGTTTTGGCGTCGATGACGTTGGCGTTGATGTACGGGAATTTGGCGCCGGCGATGGCGTTCTTCAGGTAGTCCAGCCCGTAGTTGAATTCATGGTTGCCGATGTTGCCGACCACGTAGTCCAGCGTGTTCATCGCCTTATAGACCGGGTGCACGTCGCCCGGCTTCAGCCCCTTGGCCGCCATGTAGTCGCCGAGCGGGCTGCCCTGAATAATGTCGCCGTTGTCCACCAACACCGCGTTGGTGGCCTGTTGGCGCGCCTGCTGGATCAGGCTGGCGGTGCGCACCAGGCCGAACTTGTCGGTCGGCGTGTCCTTGTAGTAATCGAAGTCCATCATGTTGCTGTGCAGATCGGTGGTTTCCAGCACGCGCAGATCGACGGTGGCCGCCTGCGCCGAGGCGCACACCAGCAGCGCAAGCGCGGACAGCGTCAGTGGATGCTTCATCATTTGGGGGCTCTCCATTCCATTATTCGAGTGTTATCGCAGAGGGAAATGTAATTAACATTGCTTGCCACAGTAAACTGTGAAGTGTGGCAGAAAACTGCGGCAGGTAACGCGGGGAAGTTCACAGTTGCGCCCAACAAGATCTGAGGAATTCCCGGGGGTTAGCCGGTTGAGATGGATATTCGGCGTAAAAAAAACTAGTCTGCTAGCAGAGACAGAGGGAAATTTCCCACGGAGATGCAGAGTTGAGGTGCATGATGTTAGAGCGAATTTGCCAACTGTCCCGCGAGGCGGGGGCGGCGATCATGGCGGTGTACGACGGTGAACAACCGCTTGATGTCGCACAGAAAAAAGATGATTCACCGGTGACGGCGGCCGATCTGGCGGCGCATCACATCATCAAGCGCGGCCTGGCGGCGCTGACGCCCGAGGTGCCGCTGCTGTCGGAAGAAGATCCGCCGGCGTGGGAAGAGCGCCGCAGCTGGACGCGTTACTGGCTGGTCGATCCGCTGGACGGCACCAAAGAGTTCTTGCACCGCAACGGTGAGTTCACGGTCAATATCGCCCTGATTGAAGAGGGGCAGGCGGTGATGGGCGTGGTGTACGCGCCGGCGATAGACGTATTGTATCTGGCGGAGCGCGGCAAGGCCTGGAAAGAAGAGAAGGGCGTGCGGCAGGCGATCGGCGTCAGCAACGCGCATCCGCCGCTGGTGGTGGTGAGCCGCTCGCATATCGACGACGAGCTGAAAGATTATCTGCAGCAGCTGGGCGAGCACCAGACCGTGTCCGTCGGCTCCTCGCTGAAGTTCTGCCTGGTGGCGGAAGGCAAGGCGCAGCTCTATCCGCGCTTCGGGCCGACCAACATTTGGGATACCGCCGCAGGGCATGCGGTGGCGGTGGCCGCCGGGGCGCAAATTCACGATTGGCAGGGCAAGCCGTTGCTCTATACCCCGCGTGAATCCTTCCTCAACCCCGGCTTCCGGGTGTCGCTGTTCTGAGTTAGTTCGCCAACAGCTGGTGCAGCTTGGACATCACCTGCTGCACCTCTTCCGGCGTCAGCGCGCCGTCTTTGGCAAACTGAATGCGCCCTTGCTTATCCAGCACCACGATGGCGGAGCCTTTCGGCTGCAGATCCCAGGCCTTGCGCACGTTACCGTCGCTGTCGACGATAAACTGCGACCACGGGAACTCCTTCTTGCTGTCTTCAATGCTGCTGCGCACGAACATCGCGGTGCCCATCAGGGCATCGTCGGTGTTGACGATTGTCGTCGTTTGGTAACGATCGTGTGGTAGCTTCGCCTTCTTGATCGCTTCAATCAGTGGGTCGTTCATGTCTTTGGCGGAGCTGCGGCCGGCAATATGTTGTATCACTCGCACTTTTCCACTGAGCTGCGCGCTGTTCCAGTTCTGGTAGCTAAAATTACCTTCAGCGTAATTGAGCTCTCCTTTGTCGCTGACGCCGACCGGCGCCACGCGCTGCTGGAGCTGGAAGTTGTGCGCGGAAGCCAAAAGCGGGGCGAGCAGCAGGGATACCATCAGCATGCGACTTGTTTTCATGCTTTCTCCTTGTAATGGGGGGAATTTGTGCGACAGCACTTCGACAGCCTAAAGCATAGGATGTGATAAGAGGTCTGTCCTGTTAACCGGATCGCAGATTTTCCCTTGGTTCGCTAATCATCAGATTTTGAAGGGATATCCTGAAAACGTTATAAATTATCATATACAATTCTGTCAAAAAGTGTAAATCCAGTGCAGATCACCGGGCAGAAGTGAACGATCTGGTCTTTACTGGGTCTACTACATGCAATCAAGTTGCGTTCTGAATTTCGAGGCTGCCACCTTTGGCGGCTCGCTGAGCGCATGGATCAACGGGAGGAGCGTAAAAGAATGAGAATCTTCCAGCGTTATAACCCTTTGAAAGTGGCGAAGTACGTTAAGACCCTGTTTCGCGGAAGGCTGTATATCAAGGACGTGGGCGCATTTGAATTCGACGAGGGGAAAATCCTGCCGCCGAAGATTCGCGACAAGCGCCATTTCAGCGTGATGTCTGAAGTGAACCGTCAGGTGCTGCTGCTGCAGGCCGAGATGGGGTGAACACCTCGCTGACAGCGGTAAAAAAAATGCGGCCCCGATGGGGCCGCTGATGTTTTTGTCTTATCGCCTCAAGCTACGGGGTGTCTTCCGGCGCTTTCGGCAGCACCGCCGCCGGTTTGTCGCTCAGCCGGGTGACCAGCAACTGGTCTATCTTGTAGCTGTCGATATCCACCACTTCGAACTTGTAGCCGGCGTATTTGACGAAGTCGGTGCGTTTCGGGATCTTGCGCAGCATATACATCATAAAGCCGCCGATGGTCTCGTAGTTGCCCGCCTGCGGGAACTCGTCGATATCCAGCACGCGCATCACGTCGTCGATCGGCGTGCCGCCCTCAATCAGCCATGAGCTTTCGTCGCGCGCCACGATCTGCTCTTCCTGGCCCTGGCCGACCAAATCGCCCATCAGCGTGGTCATCACGTCGTTGAGGGTGATGATGCCCACCACCAACGCATATTCATTGAGGATCACCGCGAAGTCTTCGCCGGCGGTCTTGAAGCTTTCCAGCGCTTCGGACAGCGTCAGCGTATCCGGCACGATCAGCGCCGAGCGGATCTGCACGCCGCTGCTCAGCACCAGGCTCTGGTTGCCCAGCACGCGGTTCAGCAGGTCTTTGGAGTCGACGTAGCCGACCACCTGATCGATATGGCCGTCGCACACCAGGAACTTGGAGTGCGGATGGGTCGAGACCTTCTCCTTGATGCTCTCTTCGCTTTCGCGCAGGTCGAAGTACACCACGCTTTCGCGCGAGGTCATCGAAGACGGCACGGTGCGCGATTCCAGTTCGAACACGTTTTCAATCAGCTCATGTTCCTGCTTGCGCAGAACGCCCGCCAGGGCGCCGGCTTCCACCACCGCGTAGATGTCGTCGGAGGTGATGTCGTCCTTGCGCACCATCGGCAGCTTGAACATACGGAAGATCAGGTTGGCCATGCCGTTGAAGAACCACACCAGCGGGCGGAAGATCATGATGGAGAAACGCATCGGGTTGATGATCCGGACGGCGACCGTCTCTGGTGCAATCATACCGATGCGCTTCGGGGTCAAATCGGCGAACAGGATAAACAGGCTGGTCACCAGCACGAAGGAGCAGATGAAGCTGACCTGTTCCGCCAGTTCGGGCGACAGGAAACGATCGAACAACACCTTGAAGGTGGGAGAGAAAGCCGCGTCGCCGACGATACCGCCGAGGATGGCCACGGCGTTCAGGCCGATCTGCACCACGGTGAAGAAGATGCCTGGGGTTTCTTGCAGTTTAAGCACTCTGGCGGCGTTGACGTTGCCTTCGTCCGCCATCAGCTTCAGTTTGATCTTGCGCGAGGCGGCCAGAGAGATTTCCGACAGTGAGAAGAACGCACTCACCGCGATCAGAAAAAGAATCAGTAAAATACTGTTTAACATAATCTATCCATACGTGCCGACGGGATGCCGGCGCTCTTGAGGAAGGGTAGTACATAGCAAAAAAAGCAGCGATAACAACCAGAAGGGAAGCTATCGGGCCGCAGAAGCGGCCCGCACAGTATAGCAGTTGCCCCACAGGGGCCGCCAGCGGTTAAAAAAGTGCCGCCGGCCGGCATCGGATCAGCCCTGCGGCGGCAGGCAAACGCCGATGCCGCCCAGCCCGCAGTAGCCTTCCGGATTCTTGAACAGGTACTGCTGATGATCGTCTTCCGCGTAATAGAACGGCAGCGCCGGCGCGATCTCGGTAGTGATGACGCGCTTGTCGCCTGCCGCCTCCATCGCCTGCTGGAAGCGCTGCAGGCTGCTTTCCGCCTCGGCCTGCTGCTCCGGGCTCAGCGTATAAATCGCCGAGCGGTACTGGGTGCCGACGTCGCCGCCCTGGCGCATGCCCTGCGCCGGATCGTGATTTTCCCAGAACACCTGCAGCAGCTGTTTGTAGCTGACGACCTGCGGATCGAACACCACGCGCACCACTTCGGCGTGGCCGGTCTGACCGCTGCACACTTCGCGGTAGGTCGGGTTCGGCGTGTAGCCGCCGCTGTAGCCGGCGGCGGTGCTGTAGACGCCCGGCTGCTGCCAGAACAGGCGCTCAACTCCCCAGAAACAGCCCATGGCGAAGATCGCCACCTCCATGCCTGCCGGCACCTGGGTCATCGAGTGTTCGGTGACCACGTTGAGCGTTGCGACAGGCATTGGCGTGGTGCGGCCAGGCAGCGCGCTTGCCTTATCGACGGTTTGTGATTTATCAAAAAATGGCACCACGGTTGACTCCTGTTGTCACAGTAAGAATTGACCCTACATGGGGGCGGTTCGGTTGTATCTCACCGCGTCTTTGCCCACAATAAGTGGCAAGTTGAGTTTATGTATAAGCTTAACGCAGTATTTTGAGCGCCAAAAGTGAAGAATTCGCCTGTTGCGCGGTGGTGGCAAGCGCGGCGGGCGGCGTCCGGAACAAGGTTGAAGAGGGCTGCCGTCATGATAGCGCGGAGTCTGCCCTGGCCCCGGAGCGAACACCATAACAGGAAAGTAAAATCAATAAGGAGAACACGTGCCAAAGTACCCGGTCATGTGCTTGATATCTGTGTTGCTTGCGGCACCTGCGGCCTATGCGGCCAACGTGCGCTTGCAGGTGGAGGGGTTAAGCGGAGAGTTGGAAAAAAACGTCCGGGTGCGGCTGTCGTCGATCACGCCTGAAGAGGTTGGCACCGACGGGCGCTTCCGCGCGCGGGTGGATGAGGCGGTGCGCCAGGGGCTGCGCGCGCTCGGCTATTACCAGCCGACCATCGAGTTTACGCTGGACGATCGGCCGGGGATGTCGCGCCCGGTGCTGCACGCCAAGGTCAATCCGGGCGAACCGGTGCGTATCGCCGGCGCCAACATCGTGCTGGAAGGCGGCGCGAAGACCGATGAGGACTACCTGGCGCTGGTGAAGAAGGGGCGGCCGACCATCGGCGAGATCCTCAACCACGGCAAGTATGACAGTTTCAAAGGCTCGCTCACCGGCCTGGCGCTGCGCAAAGGCTACTTCGACGCCGACATGACCAAAAGCCAGCTCGGCGTGGCCGAAGATCTGCACAAGGCGTTTTGGGATATCGATTTCAACAGCGGCGAACGTTACCGCTTCGGCAAGGTGAAATTCACCGGTTCGCAAATCCGCGAAGACTATCTGCAAAATCTGGTGCCCTTTCATCAGGGGGATTACTACAGTTCGGAGGATTTGGCCGAGCTGAACCGCCGTTTGTCCGCCACCAACTGGTTCAACTCGGTGGTGGTGTCCCCTGATTTCAACGATGCCAAAGAGAACAAGATTTTGCCGTTGGACGCGCTGGTGACGCCGCGCACGCGCAACACCGTCGAAACCGGTATCGGTTACTCCACCGACGTCGGCCCGCGGGTGAAAGGCACCTGGAAAAAGCCCTGGCTCAACGATCGCGGGCATAGCCTGGAAACCAGCGCCAGCGTGTCGGCGCCGGAGCAACAGCTGGATCTGACCTACAAGATCCCGCTGCTCAAGAACCCGCTGGAGCAGTATTACCTGCTGCAGGGTGGCCTCAAGAACGTCGATCTTAACGACACCAAGTCCGTCACCTCCAAAGTGGTGGCCTCGCGCAACTGGGATCTTTCCAGCGGCTGGCAGCGGGCGATCAACCTGACCTGGCGCTGGGATAACTTTACCCAGGGTAATGTCAGCAACACCACCATGCTGCTGTATCCTGGCGTCAGCTTCAGCCGCACCCGTTCGCGCGGCGGTCTGATGCCGACCTGGGGCGACAGCCAGCGCTACTCTATCGACGTGTCCGACACCTCCTGGGGCTCCGGGGTGGACTTTGCGCTGATGCAGGCGCAGAACGTCTGGATCCGCACCCTGGCCGACAAGCATCGTTTTGTGGCGCGCGGGCAGGTGGGCTGGATAGAAACCAACGACTTCGACAAGGTGCCGCCGGATTTGCGCTTCTTCGCCGGCGGTGACCGCAGCATTCGCGGCTACAAGTACAAAGACATCTCGCCGCGCGGTGACGACGGCAAGCTGACCGGCGCCTCCAAGATGCTGACCGGCTCGCTGGAGTACCAATACAACGTGACCGGCAAATGGTGGGGGGCGATGTTCGTCGACTCCGGTGAAGCGGTGAACGATATCAAGAAGAGCAACTTCAAGACCGGCGCCGGCGTAGGCGTGCGCTGGCAGTCGCCGGTGGGGCCGGTGAAGCTGGATATCGCCGCGCCTGTGGGAGACAAGGACACCCACGGGATGCAGTTCTACATCGGTTTGGGGCCTGAACTATGAGCCTGGTTAAAAAGATTTGTCTCGGATTTCTGGTCGTTCTGCTGTTGCTGATCGGCGGCCTGGCCTTCCTGATAGGCACCACCACCGGTTTGCATATGGTCATCAACGGCGCGGCGCGCTGGGTGCCGGGGCTGGAGATCGCCGGCGTCAGCGGCGGCTGGCGCGATCTGACGCTGAAGGGCGTGAAGTATCAGATGCCGGGCGTGACGGTCAACGCCGGGCAGTTCCATCTGTCGCTCGATCTCTCCTGCTTTAAGCGCAGCTCGCTGTGCGTCAATGCCTTGACCGCCCAGGATGTGGACGTGGCGGTGAACACCAAAGAGATGGCGCCTTCCGCGCCGGTGGAGGAGAGCAGTGAGCCGACCACCAATCTCAGCACGCCTTACCCGATCACGCTGCGCCTGTTGGCGTTGAACAACGTCAAGGTCACCGTCGACGACACCGCCATCTCGCTGGCCGAGTTCCGCACCGGCGCGCAGTGGCAAGAGCGCGCGCTGACGCTGATGCCGACCAAGATCGGCTCGCTGCTGATCGCCTTGCCGAAAACCCCGCAAAACCCGTTGCCGGAAGCGGTGCAGCCGGCGGTCGAGGTGGCGAAAAAGGTCGGCGAGCAGGTTACCGACGCGGCGAAGCCGGTGCCGCAGCCGGAAGAGAAGCCGCTGGGCGAAACGCTGAAGGAACTGTTCGCCAAACCGCTGTTGCCGGATCTGCCGGACATCCGCCTGCCGCTGGATATCACCGTCAAAGAGATCAGCGGCGAGCAACTGCGCTTGACCGGCGATACCGACGTGCTGATCACGAGCCTGTTGCTGCAGGCCAGCACGCAGGATCAACATATCCAGCTGGACAACTTCGACGTGAAGTCGCCGCAGGGCACGCTGTCGCTGCAGGGGCAGGCAACGCTGACCGGCGACTGGCCGGTGTCCCTGACCGCCAACAGCGCGCTGAACATCGAACCGCTGAAGGGCGAGAAGGTGAAGCTGAACGTCGGCGGCGGGCTGCGTGACGAGCTGAAGGTGGCGCTGAACCTGTCCGGCCCGGTCGGCGCCCAGCTCGATGTGCAAACCCGGCTGGCCGAAGCCGGCCTGCCGCTGGCGCTGACGTTGCAGAGCAAGCAGCTGAAATGGCCGCTGAGCGGCGAGGCGCAGTATCAGGTCAACGATTTCCGCCTGCGCTTTAACGGCAAGGCGACCGACTACGCGCTGTCGACGCGTGCCAATCTGAAAGGCCAGGACTTGCCGCCGGCGGTGCTGACGCTGGACGGCAAAGGCAACGTCGAGCAGTTCAAGCTGGAGCGCCTGCGCTTGGCGGCGCTGCAGGGCAATACCGATCTCACCGCGCTGGTGGACTGGAGCAAGGCCATCAGCTGGACCTCGCAATTGACGCTGAGCGGCATCAATACCGCCAAGCAGTGGCCGGAATGGCCGGCGAAGCTCGACGGCAAGATCACCACGCGCGGCAGCCTGCACGGCGGCAGCTGGCAGCTGCAGGTGCCGGTGCTGCAGTTGGACGGCAATGTGAAGCAGAACAAGGTCACGGCGCGCGGTACGCTGAGCGGCAACGCCGCAGGGCAGTGGAAAATCCCCGGCATCGATCTGGCGCTGGGGCGTAACCAACTGAACGTCAAAGGGCAGCTGGACGAGAAGAGCTGGAACCTGGACGCCAACATCGACGCGCCGCGTCTGGACGGCGCGCTGCCGGGCCTGGGCGGCACCGCCAAAGGGCTGCTGAAGCTGCGCGGCAATCTGCAGGCGCCGCAGCTGCTGGCGGATTTGACTGCATCCGGCCTGCAGTGGCAGGCGCTGCGCATCAACCGCGTGAAAATAGACGGCGACGTGCGCTCCACGGATCAGATTCAGGGGCAACTGGCGGTACGCGTCGAGCAGCTGAAGCAGGATGCGCTGGAGGTCAGCCTGTTGACCCTCGACGCCAAGGGCAGCGAGAAGCAGCACCAGCTGCAGCTGAAGATCGACGGCAAACCGGTCTCCGGCCAGCTGGCGCTGCAGGGCAGTTTCGATCGCCAGCAGCAGCGCTGGCGCGGCAATCTGAACAACACTCGCTTCGATACGCCGGTCGGGGAATGGCGCCTGACGCGCGCCATCGCGCTGGACTACCTGAACACCGAGCAGAAAATCAGCGTCGGGCCGCACTGTTGGCAGAACCCGAACGCCGAGCTGTGCGTGCCCAAGACCATTGAAGCCGGCCAGAGCGGCCAGGCCAGCGTGGTGCTCAACCGGTTCGATCTGGCGATGATCAAGCCGTTCCTCGGCCCGGAAACCGCCCTGAGCGGGGTGTTCACCGGCCGGGCCGACGTCAGCTGGAAACCGGGCGGCGCGCTGCCGGAGGCGAAAGTCACGCTGGCCGGCAACGGCGTCAAAGTGGTGCAGCAGGTGCAGGGCAACGCGCTGCCGATCGCCTTCGACACGCTGACCCTCAACGCCGGCCTGAACAACGGTCGCGCGCTGGCCGACTGGCGGATCAAGCTGACCAACAACGGCCAGTTCGACGGCAATATCCAGGTGGCGGATCCGCAGGTGCGGCGCACCATCAGCGGCAACGTCAATATCACCAACATCTCACTGGCGCTGATCAACCCGGCGCTGATGAAGGGCGAAAGCGCGGCGGGCATGCTGAACGCCAACCTGCGCCTGGGCGGCAGCGCGCAGAAGCCGCTGGTGTTCGGGCGCCTGGCGTTGGATCGGGCGAAGGTGCAGGGGCACTGGATGCCGTTCGATATGACCGACGCGCGGCTGGCGGTGAATTTCAACGGCATGACCTCGACGCTGGAAGGGCTGCTCAGCACCACGCGCGGCCAGCTGAATCTGGCGGGCGACGCCGACTGGCGCGATATCAACGCCTGGCGTGCGCGCATTGCCGCCAAGGGCGATAAGCTGCGGGTGACGGTGCCGCCGATGATCCGCATCGACGTGTCGCCGGATCTGGTGTTCGAAGCCACGCCGCAGCTGTTCTCGCTCAACGGCAAGGTCGACATTCCCTGGGCGCGCATCACGGTGCAGGAGCTGCCGGAAAGCGCGGTGGGCGTCTCTTCCGACGAGGTGATGCTGGACGACCAACTGAAGCCGATTCAACCGAAGACCGCGTCGATCCCGATCAACAGCAATCTGATGATCCACGTCGGCAATGACGTGCGGCTGGACGCTTTTGGTCTGAAAGCCCGTCTGAAGGGCGACCTGAAGGTGGTGCAGGACAAGAAAGGGCTGGGCCTCAACGGCCAGATTGACATCCCTTCCGGCCGCTTCCATGCTTATGGTCAGGATTTGATCGTGCGTAAAGGGCAGCTGATGTTCTCCGGCCCTCCGGATCAGCCGCTGCTGAATATCGAGGCGATCCGCAACCCGGAATCCACCGAGGACGATGTGACCGCCGGCGTGCGCGTGACCGGCCTGGCGGATGCGCCGAAGCTGGAAGTGTTCTCCGATCCGGCCAAATCGCAACAGGAAGCCCTGTCTTATCTGCTGCGCGGCCAGGGCTTGAGCAGCTCCGGCGCCGACGGTAACGCCATGACCTCGATGTTAATCGGCATGGGGGTTGCACAAAGTGGTCAACTTGTGGGTAAAATCGGCGAGGCATTCGGCGTAAGTAATTTGGCTCTGGACACTCAGGGGGTTGGCGACAGTTCCCAGGTTGTCGTGAGCGGCTATGTTCTCCCAGGCTTACAAGTAAAATATGGGGTGGGCATCTTCGACTCCTTGGCCACGCTGACGTTGCGTTATCGCCTGATGCCTAAGTTGTATCTTGAAGCGGTGTCTGGTCTCGACCAGGCATTAGATTTGCTCTATCAGTTTGAGTTTTAGCGATGCGAATAATTGTCTACGGCAGTTTACGGCGCAAACAGGGAAACAGCCATTGGATGACCAACGCCCAATGGCTCGGCGAGCACGAGCTCGAAGGCTATCAGATTTATAATCTGGGCCATTACCCGGCGGCGATCCCTGGAGAGGGCACGATACATTGCGAAGTGTATCGTATTAACTCATCGATTCTGGCAGAGCTGGACGAACTGAAAAGCAACACCAAGGACTATAAGCGCGAGCTGATTCAGACGCCTTATGGGAGTGCGTGGATCTACCTGTACAAACACAGCGTGGACGGTTACCCGCGAATTACCAGCGGCGACTGGCTGAAGCGTCTCGACGAACAGTAAGAAAAAAAACACCGCTCAATGAGCGGTGTTTTTTCATCGGACGGCGGCGAGAATTACTTCTTGGCAGCGCGTTCGAAGGAGGCGATGATTTCCGCTTTAGCTGCGGCAGCGTCTGCCCAGCCTTCCACTTTCACCCATTTGCCTTTTTCCAGATCTTTGTAGTGCTCGAAGAAGTGAGCGATCTGGGCTTTCAGCAGTTCTGGCAGGTCGTTCACGTCTTTCACGTGATCGTACTCTTTGGTCAGCTTGCTGTGCGGTACCGCAACCAGCTTGGCGTCTTCACCGGCTTCGTCGGTCATCTTCAGAACGCCAACCGGACGGCAGCGGATCACGGAGCCCGGCTGCAGCGGGTATGGGGTTGGGACCAGCACGTCAACCGGATCACCGTCCAGAGACAGGGTGTGATTGATGTAGCCGTAGTTGCACGGGTAGAACATCGCGGTGGACATGAAACGGTCAACGAACAGCGCGCCGGTTTCTTTGTCGATTTCGTATTTGATTGGATCGGCGTTGGCCGGGATTTCGATTACTACGTAGATGTCTTCCGGCAGGTCTTTGCCAGCAGGGACCAGATTCAAGCTCATGTCGGTTTCCTTTAATCATCAAACCAGAAATGGAGTGGCGGCTATTATAGCGGACTCTTTTGCGATTTCCTGCCCTTTTCATCGTCGAAAACCCAGTGCGCTGGCGCACGGAGAATTTCCAGATTAATCCCGCCGCGGCATGAAGTTTTGCCTCCGCCTGCCGATAACTTCAACAAACAATAATGAGCCAGCAAAGCTGGCTCCGCGTTTTGCCACCCCTACTACGTCTGATCTCACTATTCTGAAGCCGGGAAGAACTCATGCTAAAAAAGATTACGGTGAAGGCTGGGCTGATCGCCCTGCTGAGCCTGATGACCATGCTGCTGATCATGGTCAGCGTTATTGGCGTCAACGCGATTAACGAAGGATCGCGCTCGATCCATACCTTAAACCAGATCCTCGGCGAAGAGCTGGGCTCGCTGGCCAACAGCTCCAACCTGACGCTGCGCGCCAGAACCGCCGCCTCGCTGGCGGTGCGCCAACGGGAGATCGGCCAGACTGATGTCTCCGACGCCACCGTGGGCCGCATCTACGGTTACCTCGAGCAGTCGAACAAGGAAATGGCGCGCTTTGTCGGCGTCGGCACCGTGACCGAGCGCGGCCGCGAACTCTCCAACCGCCTGCAAAACAGCTACCGCGCCTATCTGGATCAGGGCGTGAAGCCGATGGCCGCCGCCATCAAGGCCGGCAAGATCGATGAGTATTATCATATTCAGGAAACGCGCATCTCCGCGTTGAGCATCGCGTTCGAAAAGGATCTCAGCGATTTCCGCAGCTTCGCCATGAAGCTCGGCGCGCAGCAGGTGTATGACGCGGAAAGCAACGCCAGCACCAAGATCTCGCTGATCGTGGTGGCGGGCCTGCTCAGCGTGCTGCTGGCGGTGCTGGCCTGGTTCGCGCTGCGGGTGATCATTCTGCGCCCGCTGGACGAGTCCATCGCGCAGCTGGAACACATCGCCGGCGGCGATCTGACCCACGAGATCCGCGGCGAGGGCGATACCGAGATGGGCCGCCTGGTGCGGGCGATGCAGCGCATGCAGCAGGCGCTGGCCAGTTCGGTCAGCAAAGTGCGCGACGCCAGCAGCCAGATTGACACCGGTTCACGCGAACTGGCGGCCGGCAACCTGCATCTGGCGCAGCGCACCGAAGAATCGGCCGCTTCGCTGGAAGAAACCGCCGCCAGCATGGAACAGCTGACCTCGACGGTGAAAATGAATGCCGAGAACTGCGAACAGGCCAACCAGCTGGCGCTGAGCGTGTCCGATATCGCCAACCAGGGCAGCGAGGTGGTTAGCCAGGTGATGAGCAAGATGCAGGCGATCACCGACAGCTCGCGCCGCATCGCCGACATCATCAGCGTGATGGACGGCATCGCCTTCCAGACCAATATCCTGGCGCTGAACGCGGCGGTGGAAGCGGCGCGCGCCGGCGAACAGGGCCGCGGTTTTGCGGTGGTGGCCGGTGAAGTGCGCAATCTGGCGCAGCGCAGCGCCCAGTCGGCGAAAGAGATCAAAGGGTTGATCGAAGCGTCGCAGAACCGGGTGCAGGAAGGCGAGCAGATGGTGGAGTCGGCGGCGCAGACCATGAGCGGCATTACCGGCGAAGTGGGCCGGGTGACGGCGTTGATGCGTGAGATCTCGGCGGCGACACGCGAACAAAGCAGCGGTATCGAACAGGTGAACCTGGCGGTGGCGCAGATGGATCAGGTGGCGCAGCAGAATGCGGCACTGGTGGAAGAGTCGGCGGCGGCGACGCGCTCGCTGGAAGATCAGGCTCAGCTGCTGGCGCAGAGCATGGCGGCGTTCAAGCTGTAAGGCGATAAGGGTTCGGCGCGGTGCCGAACCCTTGCAAAGAACGCGTTACTCGTCCGGGTTTTCGGCGATGAAGCGTTCCGCGTCTTCTACCATCGACTTGGTGCCGACGAAGAATGGCGCGCGCTGGTGCAGTTTCACCGGCGTGATGTCCAGAATGCGGTTTTTGCCGTCGCTGGCCTTACCGCCGGCCTGTTCGGCCAGGAACGCCATCGGGTTGCATTCGTACAGCAGGCGCAGCTTGCCTTGCGGGTGGCTGGCGGTGCTTGGGTAGATGTAGATGCCGCCTTTCAGCAGGTTGCGGTGGAAGTCCGCCACCAGAGAACCGATGTAGCGCGAGGTGTAAGGGCGCTGCGTCGCTTCATCCTGCTCCTGGCAGTATTTGATGTATTTCTTCACGCCGAGAGGGAACTTGATGTAGTTGCCTTCGTTGATGGAATACATGTTGCCGCTCGCCGGGAAGCGCACTTTCTCGTGGGAGAGGCAGAATACGCCCAGAGACGGGTCGTAGGTGAAGGCGTGGACGCCGTAACCGGTGGTGTACACCAGCATGGTGGACGAACCGTAAACCACATAACCCGCTGCGACCTGGGCGCTGCCCGGCTGCAGGAAGTCTTCTTCGGTCACCGGCGTGCCGACCGGCGTGATGCGACGGTAGATAGAGAAAATCGTACCGACCGAGACGTTGACATCGATGTTGGACGAACCGTCCAACGGATCCATCAAAACGACATACTTGGCATTTTCAGCTCGCTCGCCGTCGAATATCACGATTTCATCTTCTTCTTCGGAAGCGATACCCGCAACTTCACCACGCGCTTTCAACGCCGCTTTCAGTTTTTCGTTCGCGTACAGGTCCAGTTTCATCTGAACTTCGCCCTGTACGTTGGACACCCCGCTGGTGCCCAGAATATCAACCAGGCCGGCCTTGTTGATGTCGCGGTGGATGATTTTGGCGCCCAGTTTAATTGCAGAAAGTAACGCGGTCAGCTCGCCGGTGGCGTGAGAGAAGTCGTGCTGTTTCTCGACGATAAATTCGCCTAACGTTTTCATGACACAATCCCTGAATCTACGGATGGATAGCGGCCTGTTAACAAACCGCCAACGTTTTCGCGTGCAGTGTAGCCCAAAGATGCGCGCTATTCATAGGCAAATCCATTTCTTCTGGACGATTCTGAGCGTTAGAATATGCCGACATTCGATGCACTCACATGAGAAACCTATGCGCATTCACATTCTTGGGATCTGTGGCACCTTTATGGGCGGGTTGGCGATGCTGGCGCGCTCACTGGGGCATGACGTCACCGGTTCGGACGCCAACGTCTATCCGCCGATGAGCACGCTGCTGGAGAACCAGGGGATCGATCTTATTCAGGGTTATGATCCGGCCCAGCTGGATCCGGCGCCGGATCTGGTGATCATCGGCAACGCCATGACGCGCGGCAACCCGTGCGTGGAGGCGGTGCTGGAACGTGGCATCCCTTACGTTTCCGGCCCGCAGTGGCTGCACGATGCCGTGTTGCGCGATCGCTGGGTACTGGCGGTTGCCGGCACCCACGGCAAAACCACCACCGCCGGCATGGCGACCTGGATCCTCGAAGCCTGCGGCTACCAGCCCGGCTTCGTCATCGGCGGCGTGCCGGGCAACTTCGACGTATCGGCGCGCCTTGGCGGCAGCCCGTTCTTCGTGATCGAGGCCGACGAATATGACTGCGCGTTCTTCGACAAGCGCTCCAAGTTCGTGCACTACAGCCCGCGCACGCTGATCATGAACAACCTGGAGTTCGACCACGCCGATATCTTCGACGATCTGAAAGCCATCCAGAAACAGTTCCACCACCTGGTGCGTCTGGTGCCGGGCAAAGGCAAGATCATCCTGCCGGACAACGACAGCCACCTGAAGCAGGTGATGGCGATGGGCTGCTGGAGCGAGCAGGAGCTGGTGGGGGAAGAGGGCACCTGGCGCGCACAGAAGCTGACGCCGGACGCCAGCCATTACGCGGTGTTCCTCGACGGCGAACAGGTCGGCGAAGTGAACTGGGCGCTGGTGGGCGAGCACAACATGCATAACGGCCTGATGGCCATCGCCGCCACCCGCCACGTCGGCGTGCAGCCGGCGGACGCCTGCCGCGCGTTGGGCGATTTCATCAACGCCCGCCGCCGTCTGGAGCTGCGTGGCGAAGCCAACGGCGTCACGGTCTACGACGACTTCGCGCACCACCCGACGGCGATCCTGGCCACTCTGGCCGCGCTGCGCGGCAAGGTCGGCGGCACGGCGCGCATTCTGGCGGTGCTGGAGCCGCGCTCCAACACCATGAAAATGGGCATTAGCAAAAACGATCTGGCGCCTTCGCTCGGCCGCGCCGACGAGGTGTTCCTGTTCCAGCCGCACCACATTCCGTGGCAGGTGGCGGAAGTGGCGGATGCCTGCGTGCAGCCGGCGCACTGGAGCGCGGATCTCGACACGCTGGTGGACATGGTGGTGAAAACCGCACAGCCGGGCGATCACATTCTGGTGATGAGCAACGGCGGTTTCGGCGGCATTCACGATCGCCTGCTGGACGCGCTGGCGAAAAAGCAGGAACCGAAAGTCACCTACTGATCGCTCAGCCGCATCAGCCACATCAAGGGCCGCATTCGCGGCCTTTTTTACGCCCATAAAAAAGCCCTCGCGAGCGAGGGCAACGGGGTTCGTCGGATAGGACGACGAGAGGGTCTCTGGGAAATCGGCGTTTGCGTCAGAACTCGGCAGTGGCAGTGACGAGGGTAATCAGCTCTGCAAAGCCGTTCCCAGAGTTGTTATTTGTAAATCTCGGCGGTGGCGTGGTAGTTGCCTTCGTTACGCGCTTCGATCACGCGGTAGGCGGTCGCGCCTTTCGCGTCGGCTTTCTCCGACAACGCTTGGCGAATGTCGGTCGGCGCGCCGTCGATGCCGCTGACGGTGATGGTGCCGATAGATTGCAGATTGGCGGTCTGATCGTTAGTCACCAGCTGGGCGGCGGAGGCGCCGAAGGAGATGACAGACAGCAGGCCGAATGCAGCGAGAGTAGTTTTCATGTTCATGATAGCGATCCTTGGTCATAACAGCCTGGAAGGGCTTGGCAGCGATTTTTATTCTTGAAGGCCGTTATGACAGCGTTTGATTCCAGAGATGTATTGCCCGTTGCCGGGTAATGCCGGTACTTATTTGTAGATTTCAGCGGTTGCGTGGAAGCTGCCGTCATTGCGGGCTTCGATTACGCGGTAAGCGGTCGCCCCTTTGGCGTCGGCTTTGTCGGACAGCGCCTGGCGGATGTCGGAAGGCGCAGCGGCGACGCCGCTCACGGTGATTACACCGGCCGGCTGCAGTTTTGCGGCCTGAGTTGCATCAATAGATTGTGCTGCGAATGCACCAAAGGAAAGCATGGACAGAACGCTCAGGGTTGCAACGGTAGCTTTAATTTTCATCATCTCACCTCATCGTATTCTTTTATCAGTTCCAACGAACTGTGATTCAGTTCACGAAAATGAGTATACAGCTAGTAACGCGAAAAATTAATAGTTCGCTAACAGTTGCTAGTGAAACTTTAACCTTATGATCCTTATTTTTTATAACAGTAAGGAATAAAAAACGCTCACAAAACGATCTTTTGATGTTAAATTTATGTAATTTCAATAAGGTAAGTGCTTTTGACCAAAAGTGCGGAAGATCACAGTGGGTACTGCTGGTTACATGGAGATGTCATGGAAATGTGTTGCTGAGGGATAAAAAAGCAGTGTTAAACGCGGTTGAAGACGGGAAAGGTAACGTGAGAGTTAAAGAAGCGCTAACAAAGTGCGGGCTAAAGCCGCACTTTGTTAGCGCCAGGTTTCACAGCTCTTGCTCGAACACGCCCAGAATAGCCTCATGCAGTTTCTGAGCGGTAAAGCCGTTGGACGGGGTGACGAAAATCGTGTCGTCGCCGGCAATCGTGCCGAGGATGCCCTGGGATTTCCCCAATGAGTCGAGCAGGCGGGCGATCAGCTGCGCGGCGCCCGGGCTGGTGTGGATCACCACGACGGCGTCGTTATGGTCGACGTCCAGCACCAGATTCTTCAATGGGCTGGTGGTGGTCGGCACGCCGAGTTCGGCAGGAAGGCAATACACCATTTCCATTTTGGCATTGCGCGTACGTACCGCGCCGAACTTGGTCAGCATGCGCGATACTTTGGATTGGTTAATGTTTTCGAAGCCTTCTTCTTGCAGCGCCAAAACGATCTCGCCTTGAGAACTGAATTTTTCTTCTTTCAATAACGCTTTGAACGTCTTGATCAGATCTTCCTGTTTTGCGGGATTACGCATTTTGCACCGTGGAATGTTGATAGTGGAAGTCATGATTATGCATATAGATGAATTTTTATGCAACAAAGGCCGACCCAAAGAAAATAAGCATGACCGGGCGGCGAGGAAAGGGCGGCATTTTAACAAAATCCGGCCGCGATGAATATGCCCTTTTGGCGACGGAAAATCGGCCCGCAGTGGTAAATAAAATGTTATTAAAATGATGTTGTTCTGATGTTGCGTAAGGGTGTAATGTAACGGCCGGTTAACTTGCTCGTGAATAACCTCGCACTATTTTTGATTAGTGTGCGCTATGCCCTTCATGCGTAAGCGATTTAATCTAAAATGGGCGCGACAGCGGCCGTTTTATTACACCTGCAGGCAAGAATTGGCTAATTTATTGTTTTGAAAGGTGTAATGACTTAAGGTCCGTAACCAACACATTCACGGCGCTTTATATATTTAAGATAATAAAGGAGTATAGGATGAAAGTTGCAGTTCTCGGTGCTGCTGGCGGTATCGGCCAGGCCCTCGCCCTTCTACTCAAAACCCAGCTTCCTTCAGGTTCTGAACTCTCTCTCTACGACATTGCCCCCGTTACCCCAGGCGTTGCCGTCGACTTAAGCCACATCCCAACCGCAGTTAAAATCAAAGGCTTCAGCGGCGAAGACGCGACCCCGGCTCTGCAAGGTGCGGACGTGGTGCTGATTTCCGCCGGCGTGGCCCGTAAGCCAGGCATGGATCGCTCTGACCTGTTCAACGTTAACGCCGGCATCGTGCGTAACCTGATTGAACAAGTGGCGAAAACCTGCCCGAAAGCCTGCATCGGCATCATCACCAACCCGGTTAACACTACGGTCGCCATCGCGGCGGAAGTGCTGAAAAAAGCCGGCGTTTACGACAAGAACAAACTGTTCGGCGTGACTTCGCTGGATATCATCCGTTCCAACACCTTCGTGGCCGAGCTGAAAGGCAAGCAGCCGGAAGAGCTGAACGTGCCGGTCATCGGCGGCCACTCTGGCGTGACCATCCTGCCTCTGCTGTCGCAGATCCCAGGCGTGAGCTTCACCGATCAGGAAGTGGCGGATCTGACCAAGCGTATTCAGAACGCCGGTACCGAAGTGGTGGAAGCCAAAGCCGGCGGCGGGTCTGCAACGCTGTCCATGGGCCAGGCGGCCGCCCGTTTCGGTCTGTCTCTGGTGCGTGCGCTGCAGGGCGAGAAAGGCGTTGTGGAATGCGCTTACGTTGAAGGCGACGGCAAATACGCTCGCTTCTTCGCACAGCCGCTGGTGATGGGCAAGAACGGCGTTGAAGAGCGCAAGGATATCGGCACCCTGAGCGCCTTCGAGCAGAAAGCGCTGAACGAGATGCTGGACGTGCTGCACAAAGATATCGAACTGGGCGAGAAGTTCATCAATAACTGATCGACGCCGATAGTCAGCCGATAAACGCCGCCGGACGCTGTTCCGGCGGTTTTTTTTGCTCCGCGTTCACGATTTGATACGCGCCTTGCGATCCAGCAGGCAATCGCTGTGCGGATCGTAATAGCGGCTTGGCCAGATCTCCGAGGGGTGGACGCCTATCGCTTCGGCGATCAGCCATTCCCCCTTCGGCCACGGGCGCGACAGCGCGTTGGCCAGCGTCGATGAGCTTAATCCGGCCTTGCGCGACACTGCCGCCAGCGTGGTGCCCTGCTTGCGTAGCGCCGCGATGATATCTGCCGGATGCCAATCTGGGTTCCTTGAATTCATGTTTACATTCCTTTTCTGATTAGCCAAAGTTGCGTTAGTGGTATAACTAACGGGTCAAGGTTAAGCGCATGAACAACGTGAAACGCTTATTCGGAAACCAGAATACCATTAAATTTCCTAAAAAATACCCAAGTAATTTCCAAAAAATGACGTTGCCCACTATTGCCCAGAGATGATGGCTATGAAAAAAGAGTGGTTTGCCGCCAAGGAACTGACAGGCATCGCAGGATTACCTTCCTCACCACAGGGAATCAATCTGATGGCCCGGCGCGAAGGCTGGATCAGCCGCAGGCGTAAAGGCGTGCAGGGAAAAGCGTTGGAGTACCATATCGACAGCCTGCCTTCAGACGTACGTAACCTGCTGGTGCTGAAGGAAGACGGGGCGGCATATGACGTAGAGCGTCAGGATCCGTTGGCGGTCTGGATCGAGTATTACTACCATTTGACGGAAAGCGAGCGCGAGAAAATGGTGGCTTTCCTGATGCGGGAAGGGATCGGCGGCCTGCTGGCGCGTATCGACGAAGAGAGCAATACCTAGGCAGGCCCGCGTATGCGGGCCTGATGGTTTTTAAGAAACATTAATTTCTTAAAAGTCGCGTTGCACCGCCAGATGGGCCAGGCCCTCCAGCGCCGTGCGGTGCTCCGATGCCGGCAATGCCTGCAGCGCGGCGATCGCCTTGTCGGCCTCTTCCTCGGCGCGTTTGCGGGTGTATTCCAGTGAACCGCATTGCTGCATCGCCTGCAGCACCGGCTCCAACAGGTGACGGCCGTTGCCTTGCTCAATCGCGCCGCGGATCATGTCACGCTGGGCGTCGTCGCCGTTGTGCATCGCGTGCAGCAGCGGCAGGGTCGGTTTCCCTTCGTTCAGATCGTCGCCGGTGTTTTTGCCCAGGGTGCTGCCGTCGGCGCTGTAGTCGAGCAGATCGTCGATCAGCTGGAAAGCGGTGCCGAGGTAGCGGCCATAGTCTTGCAGCGCCCGTTCTTGCTCAGCGCTGGCGCCGGACAGGATCGCCGACGATTGCGCCGCCGCCTCAAACAGACGGGCGGTTTTGCTGTAGATCACCCGCATATAGCTTTCTTCGCTGATGTCGGGATCGTGCACGTTCATCAACTGCAGCACTTCACCTTCGGCGATGACGTTGACCGCTTCCGACATCAGCGCCAGCACGCGCAGGGATTCCAGGCTGGTCATCATCTGGAAGGCGCGGGTGTAGATAAAGTCGCCGACCAGCACGCTGGCGGCGTTGCCGAACGCCGCGTTGGCGGTGGCTTTGCCGCGGCGCATGTCCGATTCGTCAACGACGTCGTCATGCAGCAGCGTGGCGGTATGGATGAATTCGATCAGGGCGGCCACGGTGACGTGCTTGCTGCCTTCATAGCCCAATGCCCGCGCCGCCAGGACGGCGATCATCGGCCGGATGCGCTTACCGCCACCGCTGATAATGTAATAGCCAAGCTGATTGATGAGCGTGACATCGGAATTCAGCTGTTCGAGAATTGTTGCGTTCACGGCCGCCATATCTTGCGCGGTTAACTCGGTAATTTGCTCTAGGTTCATTGTATTTTTTTCAGCTGTGTTTCTCTTCACCGCGTTGAGATCGCTGCTCACATCGGTACATGGCGGTAACTGTCCCTATGATTGTACTTGAAAAACGGTTCAGATAAACGCCACGAAAGAAACTGCGCTTTTTTTCTTCTTTTTTCTTGTTCTGGTCTTATTCTGCTCTTGTCATGCGCTGCTTTTTTGCGTAGAATTCGCGCCCTATTGTGAATATTTATAGCGCGCTCTGAACTAACACAGTCGGGCACGCGGAAAGCGGAGTTTTATATGTACGCGGTTTTCCAAAGTGGTGGTAAACAACACCGAGTAAGCGAAGGTCAGACCGTTCGCTTGGAAAAGCTGGACATCGCAACTGGTGAAGCGGTTGAGTTTGACCAGATTCTGATGATCGCTAATGGCGAAGATATCAAAATCGGCGTTCCTTTCGTCGATGGCGGCAAGATCAAAGCTGAAGTCGTTGCTCACGGTCGTGGCGAGAAAATTAAAATTGTTAAGTTTCGTCGTCGTAAACACCACCGTAAGCAGCAGGGCCACCGTCAGTGGTTCACTGACGTTAAAATCACCGGCATCAGCGCTTAAGTTAGGAGAGCGGATTAATGGCACACAAAAAGGCTGGCGGCTCGACTCGTAACGGTCGCGATTCAGAAGCTAAACGTCTGGGCGTAAAACGCTTTGGCGGCGAAGCAGTACTGGCAGGCAGCATCATCGTTCGTCAGCGCGGCACCAAATTCCACGCTGGTACCAACGTGGGTTGCGGCAAAGACCACACTCTGTTTGCTTTGAAAGACGGTAAAGTCAAATTCGAAGTTAAAGGCCCGAGCAATCGTAAATTCATCAGCATCGAAGCTGAATAATTTTTCGAGCCTTACGAAATAGATGTAAGCCCCGCAATTCGTTGCGGGGCTTTTTACATTTATGGGTTGCCTGAGGGCAGGCCCGTCAGCGTTGGCGAAGGTGATATGGATACGAAGCAGCAGGTCGGCGTTGGCATTTCTCTGGCGTTAACCACGGCGGTTTGCTGGGGCGCGTTGCCGATTGCGATGAAAGAAGTGTTGGTGGTGATGGAGCCGTTTACCGTTGTCTGGTATCGCTTTACCATGGCCGCCATCGGTTTGGGCGCGATCCTCGCGGTGCGCGGCAAGCTGCCGCCGCTGACGATGTTCCGCCAGCCGCGTTGGCTGCTGCTGTTGACGATCGCGACGGCGGGGCTGCTGGGCAACTTTGTGTTCTTCAGCTCCTCGCTGCAATACCTGAGCCCGACGGCGTCGCAGGTGATTGGCCAGCTGTCGCCGGTGGGCATGATGTTCGCCAGCGTGCTGATTTTAAAAGAACGCATGCGCGTCACCCAGGTCATTGGCGCCCTGATGCTGATTTGCGGACTGATGCTGTTTTTCAACGTCAGTCTGATAGAGATCTTCACCCGGCTGACGGACTACACGCTGGGCGTCATGCTGGGCGTGTGCGCGGCGATGGTCTGGGTGAGCTATGGCGTGGCGCAGAAGGTGTTGCTGCGCCGGCTGGCTTCGCCGCAGATCCTGGTTATGTTGTACACTTTATGTGCGATGGCGTTGTTCCCTCTGGCCAAACCCGAGGTGATTTTCCAGCTGAGCGGCTGGCAATTGGCGTGTTTGCTGTTTTGCGGCGCCAATACGCTGATCGGCTACGGCGCGCTGGCAGAGGCGATGGCGCGTTGGCAGGCGGCGCAGGTAAGCGCGTTGGTGACGCTGACCCCGCTGTTTACCCTGCTGTTTTCAGATTTATTGGCGTTGGCCTGGCCCCAGGCATTCGCCGCGCCGACGCTGAACATTGTCGGCTATGTCGGTGCGTTTGTGGTTGTGGCGGGCGCCATGTTTTCCGCAATTGGTCACCGGTGGTGGCCGCGACGGGCAGAACCCCCCCTGGTTGCTCCTTTGAAGCAGCCCGGTGAATGATTTACGGAGACGGTAAATGAAGTTTGTAGATGAAGCAGCGATTTTGGTCGTTGCAGGCGACGGCGGCAACGGATGCGTCAGCTTCCGCCGCGAAAAATATATCCCCAACGGTGGGCCTGACGGCGGCGACGGCGGCGACGGCGGCGACGTCTACCTGCTGGCGGACGAGAACCTCAACACTCTTATCGACTATCGCTTTGAGAAGTCTTTCCGCGCCGAGCGCGGCCAGAATGGCCAGAGCCGCGACTGTACCGGTAAACGCGGTAAAGACGTCATCATCAAGGTGCCGGTCGGCACGCGCGTGAAGGATCAGGGCACCGGCGAGATCCTCGGCGACATGACCCGCCACGAGCAGAAGCTGATGGTCGCCAAAGGCGGCTGGCACGGCCTGGGCAACACCCGTTTCAAATCTTCGGTCAACCGTGCACCGCGTCAGAAGACGCTGGGTACCGCTGGCGAAGCGCGCGACCTGTTGCTGGAGCTGTTGCTGCTGGCCGATGTAGGCATGCTGGGGCTGCCGAACGCCGGCAAATCGACCTTCATTCGCGCGGTGTCCGCCGCCAAGCCGAAGGTGGCCGATTATCCGTTCACTACGCTGGTGCCGAGCCTGGGCGTGGTGCGTATGGACCATGAGCAGAGCTTTGTGGTCGCCGACATTCCGGGGCTGATCGAGGGCGCCTCCGAAGGCGCTGGCCTGGGCATTCGCTTCCTGAAACACCTGGAGCGTTGCCGCGTGCTGCTGCACCTGGTGGACATCGCGCCGATCGACGAATCCGATCCGGTGGAGAACGCCAAAGTCATCATCAACGAGTTGAACCAATACAGCGAAAATCTGGCGCAGAAGCCTCGCTGGCTGGTGTTCAACAAAATTGATGTGATTGGTGAGGAAGAAGCCGCCGAACGCGCCAAGGCGATTGTGGAAGGCATGGGCTGGGAAGGGAAGTACTACATGATCTCCGCCGCCAACCGCGAAGGCGTCAACGCGCTGTGCTGGGACGTGATGAACTTCATCAACACCCAGCCGAAAGCGATGGCGATCGAAGAAAGCGCACCGGAAAAAGTCGAATTCATGTGGGATGACTACCACCGCGAGCAAATCGCGGAAGTGGAAGCCGAAGCGGAAGATGACTGGGATGACGACTGGGACGAAGACGACGACGAAGGCGTCGAAATCATTTACCAGAAGTAATTCGGTGATAAGGGGCTCAGCAACGCTGGGCCCTTGTTATTTAAGCGCCTTTTCCGGCAGCCAGCACTGGGCGTTCAGGCCGCGCGCATCGCGGCGGTTTTCCAGCGTCAAACGCCCCTGGTGCAACTGCACGATGCGGATCACGATATTCAGGCCCAGCCCACTGCCGCCGTAGCGTTGATCCATGCGGCGAAACGCCTGCGTCAGCTCCCCGACCATCTCTTCCTTGATCCCCGGGCCATCGTCGATGACTTGCAGCAGATAGCCGTTGTCTTGCGGCGTTAACTGCACCTGTATCGCGCCGCCTTCAGGGCCGTAACGGTGGGCGTTTTCGACCAGGTTGCGCAGCAGCAGCCGCAGCAGCACCGGATCGCCGTTTACTGTGGCAGTAGCCGGCAAGTGCCAGTCCAGCGTCTGCGCGCGTTGGGTGGCCATTTCGTCGAGCTCTTCACGCAGCGGCTGGATCACATCGGCCACCCAATCGACATGCTGATAATGGCCGCGGGCGAAGTCTTGCCCGGCGCGCGACAGCATCAGCAACTGCTCGACGGTGTGCATCAGTTGATCGATGCGGGCGATCAGCGCCTGGCTGCCCTTGACGCCCTGTTTCTCCATCAGTTCCAGATGCAGGCGGATGCCGGCCAACGGCGTGCGCAGCTCGTGGGCGGCGTCGGCGGTGAACAGGCGTTCCTGTTGAATGGTGTTGTCCAATCGTGAGAACAGCTGATTGAGTGCATTGGTGACCGCCACCATTTCCTGGCTGTCGCTGGCGATCGGCAGCGGCGTCAGGTTATCGGCAGAGCGCTTTTCCAGCCGTTTCTGCAATTGGTTGAGCGGGCGGATGATCCAACTGATGGCCCAAAACGACGCCAGCAGCGTGACGATCATCATGATCAGCGAAGGCGCCAACAGCGACGCGATGGCCTCGGCGATCTCGCTATCGACGCGTTCGGTACGCACTTTGGCGGACAGGGTTTCGTCCACCAGGAAGCCGATCTGTTCCCGGCTTTCGTGCCACAGCCAGAAGGCGCTGATGAGTTGCGTGACCAGCAGGATCAGCGCCAGCATCAGCAGCAGGCGGCGGCGCATGCTGATCATGAGGAGGGTTCCAGGCGGTAGCCGATGCCGCGCACGGTGCGGATGCGATCCTTGCCCAGTTTGCGGCGCAGGTTGTGAATGTGTACTTCCAGCGTGTTGGAACCTAAATCGTCTTGCCAGGTATAGAGATCCTGCTGCAGGAGTTCACGGTTGACCGTCTGCCCGGCACGCATGATAAGACGCGCCAGAATGGCGAACTCTTTCGGCGTGACCTCCACCGGCTGCTGCTGCAGGTAAACCTGCTGGCTGGAGAGGTTCAGCTGCAGATCGTCCACCTGCATCAGATTGTCGCTGTGCCCCTGGTAGCGCCGCAGGAGGGCGCGCACGCGCGCCTGCAGCTCGACCAGCGCGAAGGGTTTGACCAGGTAGTCGTCGGCGCCGGCGTCCAGCCCGTCGACGCGGTCTTCCAGCGCGTCGCGGGCGGTCAGGATCAGCACCGGCAGATCGATCTGTTGGCGGCGCCACTGCCGCAGCAGCGCGGCGCCGTCGGTGTCCGGCAGGCCGAGATCCAGGATCACCATGCTGTATTGGCTGGTGATGAGCAGGCTGTTGGCCTCCGCCGCCGTGGCGGCGCAGTCGCAGACGTAACCTTCGCCGGTCAGCGCCAGCGCCAGCCCCTGTTGCAACAGTTCATCATCCTCAACGACCAGCAGCTTCATGATGATCCTCAGTTGTTTTGGTAAATATCCCGATACAGGCGGCTTTCGAAACGCACCAGCGGCGCGCGGCGCTGTTTCTGATCCTCCGGCGGCACGGCGTAGCCGGAGAGATACTGCACGAAGGCCATGCGCTGGCCGCTGGCGGTGGTGATGAAGCCCGCCAGGTTGTACACGCCCTGCAGCGCGCCGGTCTTGGCCGACACTTTGCCGTCGACGCCGGCTTCGTGCAGGCCGCCGCGATAGCGCAGGGTACCGTCATAGCCGGACAGCGGCAGCATCGAGATGAAGTTCAGCTCGTTGTCGTGCTGCGCGATGTACTGCAGCGCCTGCATCATGGTCGCCGGCGCCAGCAGGTTGTGGCGCGACAGGCCGGAGCCGTCGGCGATGATGGTGTTGCCCAGATCGATGCCGGCCTTCTGGCGCAGCACCTGGCGTACCGCATCGGCACCCGCTCGCCAGGTGCCCGGCACGCCGAAGCGTTCGTGGCCGATGGTGCGGAAAACGGTATCGGCGATCATGTTGTCCGATTTTTTCAGCATGATCTTCAACAGATCGTGCAGCGGCGCCGACTGGGTTTGCGCGATCACCGTGCCGGTGATGCCGGGACGCGTCTGGCGTTTCAAGTGCCCGTCGATCTGGATGCCGGCCTGGATCAGTTCGTCTTTCAGGATGGCGCCCGCGTAGCTGGCGCCATCCTGGATGGCGAAGGCCAACGGCAGCGGTTCGCTGCGCTGCGTCAGGCAGCCGGTCAGGGTAAAGCGGTTCAGCTCGCCCGGCACCACGTCCAGTTCGCAGTACTGCGCGTCAGCGGAGCCGCGCGCCAGGGTGCGCACCTGGCTAAACATATTGACCGGATAATAGGAGGCGACGCGGATAAACGCCATGTCGCCCGGATTAGGCGCGCTGTACAGCGAAACCGAGAAACAGTTGCGATCGACGATGGCGGCGGCCGGCGGCGCGCTGAAGCACTGCGTCAGATCGTTCCACGGCCAGCCGGGCGCCTTGTCATGGCTGGCGAAGACCGAGGTATCGACCAGCACGTCGCCGCTGATTTGGCGCACGCCCTGTTTCTTCAGGACGGCCACCATATTGCGCAGGCTCTGGCGTTTGAAGGTCGGATCGCCGCTGAAGCGGGCGATCAGGTTGCCGCGCAGCACGCCGTCGCGGATATCGCCCTGGCTCTCCAGCGTGGTGGTGAAACGGTAATCGGGCCCGAGTTGCAGCAATGCCGCCAGCGCCGTCAGCACTTTTTGGGTACTGGCCGGCAGCGCCATCTGCTGAGAGTGATAATCGATCGTCGGCGCGCTGGCACCGATTTTCTGAACGACCAGGGCAAGGTTGGCCCCATCAGGCAGATATTGTGTGTACTCTTCAACCGGGGCCGCATTCGCATTCAGAACAAATGCGCAAGCCAATGCACTGACAATTCGTGAAAAACGCATAATCTCGGGATAACAGCTGGATAACGTGCCGTCATACTACGGTGCAATCAGGGAAAAAGTAAACGATGACCCTCAAGGAACTCTAGGCTAAAATGCGTATCAAAATGCAAAACCGATCTTGGCTTGGGCTCCGTTCCGAGTCAGGTTTCTTTTGTTTGTCGCCTGGAGGCGGGTGGCGGTATGCCAACCGTGTTTTCATACGAATACGTCAGGATGACGGTTATTTGAACAGGAAAGATTTAGAGGTATTTATACGATGAACCAAATTCCGATGACCTTGTTTGGCGCTGAAAAACTGCGCGAAGAGCTCGAATACCTGAAAAGCGTGCGCCGCCCGAAAATCATTGCGGACATCGCTGAGGCGCGCGAGCACGGCGATTTGAAAGAGAATGCCGAGTACCACGCCGCCCGCGAACAGCAGGGTTTCTGCGAAGGCCGCATTCAGGAAATCGAAGCCAAGCTGTCCAATGCTCAGGTGATCGATATCACCAAGATGCCGAACACCGGCCGAGTGATCTTCGGCGCCACCGTATCGGTGATGAATCTGGACAGTGAAGAAGAAGTGACTTACCGCATCGTTGGCGACGATGAGGCCGATTTCAAGAAAAATCTGATTTCGGTAAACTCGCCGATGGCGCGCGGCCTGATCGGCAAAGAGCAAGACGATGTGGTGGTGATCAAAACCCCTGGCGGCGACGTCGAGTATGAGATCCTGAAGGTTGAGTATCTCTGATCGAGGCCGTTGGTCATTAATGCGCCAACGTTTTGTAAAGATAGGAAAAAGGCCGCAAGCGGCCTTTTATCTTGGTCAGGCGCATGGCACCTTTTCGTTAACCTGATGGTTATTAACGCGGTAGACTGATCTTGCGCTCTTTCGACGGGCGGTAAAGAATAAGCGTACTGCCGATAACTTGCACATTGCAGGCGCCCGTTTCACGCACGATAGCATCGGCGATCAGGGTTTTGGTTTCGCGATCTTCAGCGGCGATTTTTACCTTGATCAGCTCGTGATGCTCCAGAGCCTGTTCAATTTCAGCCAGCACCCCTTCGGTAAGACCGTTATTGCCCAGCATCACCACCGGTTTTAACGGATGCGCCAGGCCTTTCAGGTGCTGTTTTTGTTTATTATTCAGATTCATTGTCTTTTTTGCTTAAGTTGGGATTGAAAACGGTACATTCTACCGCCATCTCATGTATATCACCAAATCGGTCTTCACCGGTGTGAGTCTACGTGAGCAGCGACCCTGACATAAGACTCTTTTTATGATAGTTGGAAAACGAGATGGCTAATAAAAAGCGTTCGGCTAGCTCCAGTCGCTGGTTACAAGAACACTTTAGCGATAAATATGTACAGCAGGCGCAGAAAAAGGGACTGCGTTCCCGCGCCTGGTTTAAACTTGATGAAATACAGCAGAGCGACAAACTGTTCAAACCGGGCATGACCGTGGTGGATCTCGGCGCCGCGCCGGGCGGCTGGTCGCAGTATGTGGTCACCCAAATCGGCGGTACCGGGCGCATCATCGCCTGTGATATTTTGCCAATGGATCCTATCGTTGGCGTCGATTTCCTTCAGGGCGATTTTCGTGATGAACTGGTGCTGAAGGCGCTGTTGGAACGAGTAGGCGAGAGTAAGGTTCAGGTGGTCATGTCCGATATGGCCCCGAATATGAGTGGCACCCCGGCGGTCGATATTCCAAGGTCGATGTATCTGGTGGAGTTGGCGCTGGATATGTGTCGGGATGTCCTCGCACCAGGCGGAAGTTTCCTGGTGAAGGTGTTCCAGGGAGATGGCTTTGACGAGTACCTACGGGAAATTCGCTCCCTGTTTACGAAGGTTAAGATTCGTAAGCCAGACGCTTCCCGCGCCCGTTCGCGCGAAGTGTACATTGTAGCGACAGGGCGCAAACTGTAGTACCCTAACGCTGTTTGTTAACACAGTTGTAAGATGAGGTTAATCCCTTGAGTGACATGGCGAAAAACCTAATTCTCTGGTTAGTCATCGCGGTAGTGTTGATGTCTGTATTCCAGAGCTTTGGGCCCAGCGAGTCGAATGGCCGTAGGGTGGATTACTCTACCTTCATGTCCGAACTGACCCAGGACCAGGTTCGCGAAGCGCGAATCAACGGACGTGAAATTAACGTTACCAAGAAAGACAGTAACAAATACACGACCTACATCCCTGTCAACGATCCTAAGTTGCTGGATACGTTGTTAACGAAGAATGTGAAAGTTGTCGGCGAGCCGCCTGAAGAGCCGAGCCTGCTGGCTTCTATCTTTATCTCCTGGTTCCCGATGCTGTTGCTGATCGGGGTCTGGATCTTCTTTATGCGGCAAATGCAGGGCGGCGGCGGCAAGGGCGCGATGTCCTTCGGCAAGAGCAAGGCCCGCATGCTGACGGAAGACCAGATCAAGACCACTTTCGCCGATGTCGCCGGTTGTGACGAAGCGAAAGAAGAGGTGAGCGAACTGGTGGAATACCTGCGCGAGCCGAGCCGTTTCCAGAAATTGGGCGGCAAGATCCCGAAAGGCGTGCTGATGGTTGGCCCACCGGGGACCGGTAAAACGCTGTTGGCGAAAGCGATCGCCGGCGAAGCGAAGGTGCCGTTCTTCACCATTTCCGGTTCCGACTTCGTCGAAATGTTCGTCGGTGTGGGCGCATCCCGCGTGCGCGACATGTTCGAGCAAGCGAAGAAAGCCGCGCCGTGCATCATCTTCATCGATGAAATCGACGCCGTCGGTCGCCAGCGTGGCGCCGGCCTGGGTGGCGGTCACGATGAGCGCGAACAGACCCTGAACCAGATGCTGGTTGAGATGGACGGTTTCGAAGGCAACGAAGGCATCATCGTCATCGCGGCCACCAACCGTCCGGACGTGCTTGACCCTGCGCTGCTGCGCCCGGGCCGTTTCGACCGTCAGGTCGTGGTCGGGCTGCCGGATGTGCGTGGCCGTGAGCAGATCCTGAAGGTGCACATGCGCCGCGTGCCGTTGGCGGCCGACATCGACGCCTCCGTCATTGCGCGCGGTACGCCGGGCTTCTCCGGTGCCGATCTGGCTAACCTGGTCAACGAAGCGGCGCTGTTCGCCGCCCGCGGCAACAAGCGCGTGGTGTCGATGGTGGAGTTCGAGAAAGCCAAAGACAAGATCATGATGGGTGCGGAACGCCGCTCCATGGTGATGACCGAAGCGCAGAAAGAGTCGACCGCGTATCACGAAGCGGGCCACGCCATCATTGGCCGCCTGGTTCCTGAACACGATCCGGTGCATAAGGTGACCATCATTCCTCGCGGCCGTGCGCTCGGCGTGACCTTCTTCCTGCCGGAAGGGGATGCGATCAGCGCCAGCCGACAGAAGCTGGAGAGCCAAATCTCCACCCTGTACGGTGGCCGTCTGGCGGAAGAGATCATCTACGGGCCGGAAAAAGTCTCTACCGGTGCGTCGAACGACATCAAAGTGGCGACCTCCATCGCCCGCAACATGGTGACCCAGTGGGGCTTCTCCGAGAAGCTGGGGCCGCTGCTGTATGCGGAAGAAGAGGGCGAAGTGTTCCTGGGCCGTTCCGTGGCCAAGGCGAAGCACATGTCGGATGAAACCGCGCGCATCATCGACCAGGAAGTGAAGTCGCTGATCGAGCGTAACTACACGCGTGCTCGCTCGCTGCTGATGGAAAACATGGACATCCTGCACTCGATGAAGGATGCGCTGATGAAGTACGAAACCATCGATGCGCCGCAGATCGACGATCTGATGAACCGCAAAGACGTGCGTCCGCCTGCGGGTTGGGACGATGCGAACAAAGGCAACAGCTCCGACAACGGCGGCACCCCGAAAGCCCCGACGCCGGTAGATGAGCCGCGCACCCCAACGCCGGGCAACACCATGTCCGAACAGCTCGACAAGTAACTGCGGCTGTGTAATAACATCAAACCCCGGTACGCCGGGGTTTTTTTTGCCCGGCGGGCAGTGAACCAGGCAACAGTAAGGTGGACCAACCATGCAGTTAACCGTGCGCGACATGACGCTCAATCTCTCCCATCCGCAGGTGATGGGCATCCTCAACGTGACGCCGGATTCGTTTTCCGACGGCGGCCGCCACAACACCCTGAACCAGGCATTACTGCACGCGCATGCGCTGATTTCGGCCGGCGCCACGATGATCGATATCGGCGGCGAGTCGACAAGGCCGGGGGCGGCAGAGGTGAGTGAAGAGGAAGAGTTGGAACGGGTCGTGCCGGTGGTGGAAGCGCTGGCGCAGCGTTTTGAAGTCTTTATCTCTGTCGATACCTCGAAAGCGGGCGTGATCCGCGAATCAGCGCACGCCGGCGCACACCTGATCAACGACATTCGCTCACTTCAGGAGCCGGGTGCCCTGGCGGCGGCGGCGGAAAGCGGGCTGCCGGTCTGTCTGATGCATATGCAAGGGCAGCCGCGCACCATGCAGCAGGCGCCGCACTACGACGATCTGATCGCCGACGTTCAGGCGTTTTTCGAGCACCATATCCGGCGCTGTAACGAGGCGGGGATAACAAATCAGAAATTGCTGCTCGACCCAGGCTTCGGTTTCGGTAAAAATTTGGCGCACAACTATCAGCTTCTGGCGCGGTTGTCGGAGTTTCATCGTTTCGGTTTGCCGCTATTGGTCGGTATGTCGCGTAAATCGATGATTGGGCAACTGCTGAACGTGCCGCCGGATCAACGGGTGATCGGCAGCGTGGCCTGCGCGGTGATCGCGGCGATGCAGGGCGCGCAGATTGTCAGAGTGCATGACGTTAAAGAAACCGTCGAGGCGATGCGTGTCGTCGAGGCAACACTTTCAGCTAAGGGACAGTAGAGACATGAGCGAGCGCAAATATTTTGGCACCGACGGCATCCGTGGCAAGGTCGGGGACAGCCCCATCACGCCGGACTTCGTGCTGAAGCTGGGCTGGGCGGCCGGTAAAGTGCTGGCGCGTCACGGTTCCCGCAAGATCATCATCGGTAAGGATACGCGCATCTCCGGCTATATGCTGGAGTCCGCGCTGGAAGCCGGCCTGGCGGCCGCAGGGCTGTCCGCCTCCTTCACCGGGCCGATGCCCACCCCGGCGGTGGCTTATCTGACGCGCACCTTCCGCGCAGAAGCGGGCATCGTCATTTCCGCTTCTCATAACCCGTTCTATGACAACGGCATCAAGTTCTTCTCGATCGACGGCGCCAAGCTGCCGGACAACGTCGAAGAAGCTATCGAAGCCGAGATGGAAAAGCCGCTGACCTGCGTGGAGTCCGCCGAGCTGGGTAAAGCCAGCCGCATCATCGATGCCGCCGGCCGCTATATCGAATTCTGCAAAGGCACCTTCCCGAGCGAGCTGAGCCTGAAGGGGCTGAAAATCGTGGTCGACTGCGCCAACGGGGCGACCTACCACATCGCGCCGAGCGTGCTGCGCGAGCTGGGCGCCACGGTGATCGCCATCGGCGTTGAGCCGGACGGCATGAACATCAACGAAAAGTGCGGCGCTACCGACGTGCGTCAGCTGCAGGAGCGCGTGCTGCAGGAAAAAGCGCACGTAGGCCTGGCGTTTGACGGCGACGGCGACCGCGTGATGATGGTGGATCACCTGGGCAACAAGGTGGACGGCGATCAGATCCTGTACATCATCGCCCGCGAAGGCCTGCGTCAGGGCCAGCTGCGCGGCGGCGCGGTCGGCACCCTGATGAGCAATATGGGGCTGGAGCTGGCGCTGAAACAGCTGGGTATTCCGTTCGCTCGCGCCAAAGTGGGCGACCGCTACGTGCTGGAAAAACTGCAGGAACTGGGCTGGCGCATCGGTGCGGAAAACTCCGGCCATGTGATCCTGCTGGACAAAACCACCACCGGTGACGGCATCGTGGCCGGGCTGCAGGTGCTGACCGCCATGGTGCGCAACCACATGAGCCTGCATGACCTGTGCAGCGGCATGAAGCTGCTGCCGCAGATCCTGGTCAACGTGCGCTTCGCCGGCGATCACAATCCGCTGGAGTCCGACGCGGTGCGCAAGGTCACCGAGCAGGTAGAGGCCGAGTTGGCCGGCCGCGGCCGGGTGCTGCTGCGCAAATCGGGCACCGAGCCGCTGATCCGCGTAATGGTGGAAGGCGAGGACGAGCAGCAGGTGACCGCGCTGGCGCATCGCATTGCCGATGCGGTGAAATCCGCCGGTTAAAACAGACAGTTAGCCATCGGGCTCGGCACAGCTGAGCCCGAATAGGCGATTGTTGGCGTTTTTTTCCGCAAACGCGCCGGCGGCTGCAAATTGCCCTTGCGCGGGTTGGCGGCTTTGGTTAGTATTCACACCCGCTTCAGTAGGCAGTTTATAAAAACGCCTGCTTGATGAGTGTGAAGCATTTGGCATGCGGTGAGGCCGCAAGGATACGGGTACTACTATGTACGAAGCTCTTCTGGTAATTTTCCTGCTGATTTCAATCGGGCTGGTTGCTCTGATTATGTTGCAGCAAGGTAAAGGCGCTGATATGGGAGCCTCTTTCGGAGCAGGTGCATCAGGCACATTGTTCGGTTCGAGTGGTTCCGGTAACTTTATGACCCGCATGACTGCTGTGCTGGCGACGCTGTTCTTCGTCATCAGCCTGATTCTGGGCAACCTCAGCAGCAACCAAAGCAAGAAAGGCAGCGAGTGGGAAAACCTGGGTCAGCCAGTGAAAACTGAGCAGACAACCGCGCCGGCAGCACCGGCCAAGCCGAGCAGCGATATCCCGCAGTAAGCCGAAAAAGTTTGTAAACGGTGGTTGTGAACTCGAAAGAACAACGGCCGTTAGCAGTAAGAATCAGTACCGAGGTGGTGGAATTGGTAGACACGCTACCTTGAGGTGGTAGTGCCCTAACGGGCTTGTGGGTTCGAGTCCCATCCTCGGTACCAAATCCCAGAGATAACTTGCAATTTTGCGATTATCGGCGTAGTATTTGCCACGTTTTCGGACGCGGGGTGGAGCAGCCTGGTAGCTCGTCGGGCTCATAACCCGAAGGTCGTCGGTTCAAATCCGGCCCCCGCAACCACTTTCCTTTAAGTGTTTATTTTCAAATACACTTTTCGATTGAAATCCGCTTTTCTCGATCAACATTTGAAAATGACACTTGCTCGAAAGTTGTACCGAGGCCGCCTAGCGGCAAACAGGGTCCAGTTGCATAAAGCCCCGATTTTTCGGGGTTTTTTGTTATTTGGCAACAGAATCACTGGGCTATTTAGCCCTTTTTTTATGTCTTGGGGGTGGGCTTGTCCACATTAGAGCAACAGTTAACAGAGATGCTTTCGGCACCCGTAGAAGCGTTGGGCTTTGAGCTTGTAGGCATCGAATTCATTCGTGCGCGCCAATCGACGCTCCGCATCTATATTGATAGTGATAACGGCATCAATGTTGATGATTGCGCTGATGTCAGCCACCAGGTCAGCGCTGTATTGGACGTCGAAGATCCAATCACGGTCGCTTACAACTTGGAAGTCTCCTCTCCTGGCCTTGATCGCCCGATGTTCACCGCAGAGCACTATACGCGTTTCCTCGGTGAAGAAGTCAGCCTGGTCCTGCGCATGGCGGTACAGAACCGTCGCAAGTGGCAGGGTATTATCAAGTCTGTCGAAGGCGAGATGATCACGGTTACTGTGGAAGGGAAAGATGAAGTGTTCGCGCTGAGCAACATCCAGAAAGCGAACCTGGTACCCCACTTTTAAAGTTTGGAAGAGGCAACTAGGATGAACAAAGAGATTCTGGCTGTTGTTGAAGCAGTTTCCAATGAAAAATCCCTTCCGCGCGAGAAGATTTTCGAAGCGCTGGAAACTGCATTAGCCACCGCAACCAAGAAAAAATACGAGCAGGAAATCGACGTGCGCGTCAGCATTGACCGCAGAACCGGCGATTTCGATACCTTCCGCCGTTGGGTCGCCGTAGACGAAGTGACGCAGCCAACGCGTGAAATCACGCTGGAAGCCGCTCAGTTTGAGGATCCGAGCATCGAGCTCGGCGGCTACGTCGAAGATCAGATCGAATCCGTGACCTTCGACCGCATCACCACCCAAACCGCCAAGCAGGTTATCGTGCAGAAAGTGCGCGAAGCCGAGCGTGCGATGGTGGTTGACGCTTTCCGTGAACACGAAGGTGAGATCGTCACCGGCGTGGTGAAGAAAGTGAACCGTGACAGCATCGCACTGGATCTGGGCAACAACGCCGAAGCGGTGATTGGCCGTGAAGACATGCTGCCGCGCGAAAACTTCCGTCCGGGCGACCGCATTCGCGGCGTACTGTACGCCGTGCGTCCTGAAGCTCGCGGCGCGCAGCTGTTCGTCAGCCGTTCCAGCTCGGAAATGCTGAAAGAACTGTTCCGCATCGAAGTGCCGGAAATCGGCGAAGAAGTGATTGAAATTAAAGCGGCAGCCCGCGATCCAGGCTCCCGCGCGAAAATTGCAGTGAAAACCAACGACAAGCGCATCGACCCGGTCGGCGCCTGCGTAGGCATGCGCGGTGCGCGCGTTCAGGCCGTGTCGAGCGAGCTCGGCGGCGAACGCATCGACATCATCCTGTGGGATGATAACCCAGCGCAATTCGTCATCAACGCCATGGCGCCGGCCGACGTCGCGTCGATCGTGGTAGACGAAGATAACTGCACCATGGATATCGCCGTTGAAGCCAGCAACCTGGCGCAGGCGATCGGCCGTAACGGCCAAAACGTGCGTTTGGCTTCCCAGCTGCTGAAACAACACCGCGGCGACGATCGTTGGGAACTGAACGTGATGACGGCGGACGACCTGCAGGCCAAGCACCAGGCCGAGGCTCATGCCGCTATTGATACCTTCACCAAGTATCTTGATATCGACGAAGATTTCGCCACCGTACTGGTTGAAGAAGGCTTCTCCACGCTGGAAGAACTGGCCTACGTGCCGATCAAAGAGCTGTTGGAAATCGACGGTCTGGATGAAGATACGGTTGAAGCATTGCGCGAACGCGCCAAAGCTGCATTGACCACGCTGGCCTTGGCTCAAGAAGAAAGCCTGGGCGACAACAAACCGGCCGACGATTTGCTCAACCTGCCGGGTCTTGAGCGCAGCATGGCCTTTAAACTGGCCGCGCGTGGGGTTTGTACGCTGGAAGATCTTGCCGAGCAGGGTGTTGACGATCTGGCTGATATTGAAGGGCTTAGCGATGAGCAAGCCGGTGAGCTGATCATGGCTGCACGCAATATCTGTTGGTTTGGCGACAACGCGTAATAACTGTAGCAGGAAGGAACAGCATGACGACAGATGTAACCGTAAAATCGCTGGCAGCAGAGATTCAGACTCCGGTTGATCGCCTGGTACAGCAGTTTGCTGATGCAGGGATCAACAAGTCCGAGTCGGACTCTGTTACCCAGCAAGAAAAAGAAACATTGCTGGCGCACCTGAACCGTGAACACGGCAGCGCGCCAGGTAAACTCACTTTGCAGCGCAAAACGCGCAGCACCTTGAATATCCCGAGCACCGGCGGTAAAAGTAAATCGGTGCAAATTGAGGTCCGCAAGAAACGCACTTATGTAAATCGCGATACGCAGGAAGCCCAGTTGGCTGAAGCGGCAGAGCAGGCACAGCGTGAAGCGGAAGAGCAGGCACGGCGCGAAGCGGAAGAGCTCGCAAAACGCGAAGCGGAAGCGAAGCGCGCAGCCGAAGAGCAAGCCAAACGTGAGGCCGCGGAGATTGCTAAGCGTAATTCAGCGGAAAAAGAAAAAGTGACCAATCAACATACCGACGAAATGACCAAGCCAGCTCAGGCGGAAAAAGCACGCCGTGAAGCCGAAGCCGCTGAACTGAAACGCAAAGCGGAAGAGGAAGTGCGCCGCAAGGTTGAAGAGGAAGCCAAGCGCGTGGCGGAAGAAGCCCGTCGCATGGCCGAAGAGAACGGCGAGAAGTGGGCCCAGGCAGACGCGGCAAGCGCCGCGGTTGAAAGCGCCGACTATCACGTGACCACCTCTCAGCACGCCCGCGCCGCGGAAGACGAAAACGACGCCAAAGTTGAAGGCGATCGTCGCAGCCGCACCCGCGGCGGCAAAGCCACCAAGCAGAAGAAAGGCAACAAGCTGTCCGAATCCAAAGCGGATCGCGAAGAAGCGCGTGCCGTTACCCGTGGCGGCAAAGGCAAACGCAAGCCTAGCGCTCTGCAGCAGGGCTTCAACAAGCCGGCGCAGGTGGTTAACCGTGACGTGGTGATCGGCGAAACCATCACCGTGGCCGAGCTGGCCAACAAGATGGCGGTAAAAGGTTCTCAGGTCATCAAAGTGATGATGAAGCTGGGCGCCATGGCCACCATCAACCAGGTTATCGACCAGGAAACCGCACAGCTGGTTGCCGAAGAGATGGGCCACAAAGTTATCCTGCGTCGTGAAAACGAGCTGGAAGAAGCGCTGATGAGCGACCGTGATACGGGCGCTGCGGCCGAGCCGCGCGCGCCGGTCGTGACCATCATGGGCCACGTTGACCACGGTAAAACCTCTCTGCTGGACTACATCCGCTCCACCAAAGTGGCGGCGGGCGAAGCCGGCGGCATTACCCAGCACATCGGTGCCTACCACGTAGAAACCGAGAACGGCATGATCACCTTCCTGGATACCCCGGGCCACGCCGCGTTTACCTCGATGCGTGCTCGCGGTGCTCAGGCGACTGACATCGTGGTGCTGGTAGTGGCGGCCGACGACGGCGTGATGCCACAGACCATCGAAGCTATCCAGCACGCGAAAGCGGCGCAGGTGCCGTTGGTGGTTGCGGTGAACAAAATCGACAAGCCGGAAGCCGATCCGGACCGCGTTAAGCAGGAGCTGTCTCAGTACGGCGTTATGCCGGAAGAGTGGGGCGGCGAAGCGCAGTTCGTCCATGTGTCCGCGAAAGCCGGTACCGGTATCGACGAACTGCTGCAGGCTATCCTGCTGCAGGCCGAAGTTCTGGAACTGAAAGCGGTTCGCAGCGGCATGGCGAGCGGCGTGGTGATCGAGTCCTTCCTGGATAAAGGCCGTGGCCCTGTGGCTACCGTGCTGGTTCAGGAAGGTACGCTGAACAAGGGCGATATCGTCCTGTGCGGCTTCGAATACGGCCGTGTGCGTGCGATGCGTGACGAGCTGGGCCGTGACGTGACCTCCGCCGGTCCGTCTATCCCTGTGGAAATCCTGGGTCTGTCCAGCGTGCCTGCAGCGGGTGACGAAGCGACCGTGGTGCGTGACGAGAAGAAAGCGCGTGAAGTGGCGCTGTACCGTCAGGGCAAGTTCCGAGAAGTCAAACTGGCGCGTCAGCAGAAGTCCAAGCTGGAAAACATGTTCGCCAACATGACCGACGGCGAAGTGTCCGAGCTGAACATCGTACTGAAGTCCGACGTACAGGGTTCTTGCGAAGCGATCAGCGACTCGCTGCTGAAACTCTCCACCGACGAAGTGAAGGTGAAGATTGTCGGCTCCGGCGTAGGTGGTATCACCGAAACCGACGCGACGCTGGCTGCGGCTTCCAACGCCATCATCCTGGGCTTCAACGTGCGTGCCGACGCTTCTGCGCGCCGCGTGATCGAAGCGGAAAGCCTGGATCTGCGTTACTACTCCGTGATCTATAACCTGATCGACGAAGTGAAGCAGGCGATGAGCGGTATGCTGGCGCCGGAATACAAGCAGCAGATCATCGGCCTGGCCGAAGTGCGTGACGTGTTCAAATCGCCTAAGTTCGGCGCTATCGCCGGCTGTATGGTTACCGAAGGGACCATCAAGCGTCACAACCCAATCCGCGTACTGCGCGACAACGTGGTTATCTATGAAGGCGAGCTGGAATCCCTGCGCCGCTTCAAGGATGACGTTAACGAAGTCCGTAACGGCATGGAATGTGGTATCGGCGTTAAGAACTATAACGACGTGCGCGTCGGCGACATGATCGAAGTGTTCGAAATCATTGAGATCCAACGCTCCATCGCTTAACGATTGCACATCTGCTTATATCTGTTTACGGGGGGCCTTGTGCCCCCCGATTTGTCTGGAGAATCCAAAATGGCAAAAGAATTCAGCCGCGGCCAACGCGTGGCGCAAGAGATGCAGAAAGAGATTGCGATCATTCTGCAGCGTGAAGTGAAAGATCCGCGCGTCGGCATGGCGACCGTTTCCGGCGTAGAAGTGTCCCGTGACCTGGCGTATGCCAAGGTTTACGTCACCTTTCTGAACGTACTGACCGAGAACCACGATCCGGATCTGGTCACCAATGGCATTAAAGCGTTGCAGGACGCTTCCGGTTACATCCGCACCCTGCTGGGCAAAGCGATGCGCCTGCGCGTGGTGCCGGAGCTGACCTTCGCTTACGACAACTCCCTGGTGGAAGGCATGCGCATGTCCAACCTGGTGACCAACGTGGTGAAGAACGACGCCGAGCGCCGTTCCGCCTCAGGCGATGACAAGGAGGATTAATGAGTCGCCCTCGTCGCCGCGGCCGTGATATCCACGGCGTGCTGTTGCTGGACAAGCCGCAGGGTTTGTCGTCCAACGATGCGCTGCAAAAAGTAAAACGCCTGTACAACGCCAACCGGGCGGGCCATACCGGCGCGCTCGATCCGCTGGCGACCGGCATGCTGCCTATCTGCCTGGGCGAAGCGACCAAGTTTTCGCAATATCTGCTCGATTCCGACAAGCGCTATCGGGTGATCGCCAAGCTGGGACAGCGTACCGATACCTCCGACGCCGACGGCCAGATCGTGCAGGAGCGCCCGGTGAACTTCACCCAGGCGCAGCTCGACGCGGCGCTGGACACCTTCCGCGGCGATATCCAGCAGGTGCCGTCGATGTATTCGGCGCTGAAATACCAGGGCAAGAAACTCTACGAGTATGCGCGCCAGGGCATTGAAGTGCCGCGCGAAGCGCGCAGCATCACGGTGTACGAGCTGCAGTTTATCCGCTGGGAAGGGGATGAGCTGGAGCTGGAGATTCACTGCTCGAAAGGCACCTACATCCGCACCATCACCGACGATCTCGGCGAGCTGCTGGGCTGCGGCGCGCACGTGATCTATCTGCGCCGCCTGCAGGTGGCGACTTACCCGATCGCGCGCATGGTGACGCTGGAACAGCTGAACGCCCTACTGGAGCAAGCGCAGGAACAAGCGATCGCGCCCGGCGAGCTGCTCGATCCGCTGCTGATGCCGATGGACAGCCCGGTTGAGAACTATCCGGAAGTGAATTTGCTGCCGGTGGTGGCGGGCTACGTCAAGCAGGGGCAACCGGTGCAAGTGGCCGGTGCGCCGGCTTCCGGCCTGGTGCGCATCACCGAGGGTGACGAGCGAAAATTCATCGGCGTTGGCGACATCGCCGAGGACGGTCGCGTGGCGCCGCGCCGCCTGGTGGTCGAGCATTTCGACTGACGGCGGGGCTCTGCGTCGCCTTGCGATCGCACTGCGCTAAGAGTAGAATGGCGCAGCTTATGCATTGGGTTGCTGAATTAGAGATCGGCGCCTGTTTTTATTATCTATAATCTGGAGTATTACAATGTCTCTAAGTGTTGAAGCTAAAGCTCAAATCGTAGCTGATTTCGGTCGTGGTACTAACGACAGCGGTTCTACCGAAGTTCAGGTTGCCCTGCTGACTGCGCAGATCAACCATCTGCAAGGCCACTTCTCCGAGCACAAAAAAGATCACCACAGCCGTCGTGGTCTGCTGCGTATGGTTTCTCAGCGTCGTAAGCTGCTGGACTACCTGAAGCGTAAAGATGTAGCACGTTACACCAGCCTGATCGAGCGTCTGGGTCTGCGTCGCTAATCTAGCAAGTTTCAGTGGAAAGGGGCCTATTTTGGCCCCTTTCTTCTAGGAAGCATAAGCAAATCAGGTTAATGTATTACTGATGTTTCCAAACAGGTTCTTCCGTTACAGAGGTTCGCGCGGCTAATGAGAGGCTTTATCTCCCGCCTGAGATAAGGATTGTCATTAGTCGCGAGGATGTAGTGAGAAGGCAAATCGAGTCACAGGCGTGTCGAGTCGTCAATGCGATTGCGCGCCGCTAATCAAGGATATAATTTTGCTGACACCGATCATTCGCAAATTCCAGTATGGCCAGCATACCGTCACCATCGAAACCGGTATGATGGCGCGTCAGGCCACCGCCGCCGTTATGGTGAGCATGGATGACACCGCCGTATTCGTTACCGTCGTTGGCCAGAAAAAAGCCAAGCCGGGCCAGAGCTTCTTCCCGCTGACCGTTAACTACCAAGAGCGTACCTACGCCGCCGGCCGCATCCCGGGCAGTTTCTTCCGTCGCGAAGGCCGTCCGAGCGAAGGCGAAACCCTGACTTCCCGTCTGATCGACCGTCCGATCCGTCCACTGTTCCCGGACAACTTCCTGAACGAAGTTCAGGTGATCGCGACCGTGGTTTCCGTTAACCCGCAGGTGAACCCGGACATCGTTGCGATGATCGGTGCTTCCGCCGCCCTGAGCCTGTCCGGTATTCCGTTCAACGGCCCAATCGGCGCCGCGCGCGTGGGTTACATCAACGATCAGTACGTACTGAACCCGACGACCGATGAGCTGAAAGAAAGCCGTCTGGATCTGGTGGTTGCCGGTACCGCCGGCGCGGTGCTGATGGTGGAATCCGAAGCGGACGTGCTGAGCGAAGATCAGATGCTGGGCGCCGTGGTGTTCGGCCACGACCAGCAGCAAGTGGTTATCGAAAACATTAACGCGCTGGTTGCCGAAGCCGGCAAACCGAAGTGGGATTGGCAGGCGCCTGCGGTCAACGAAGCGCTGCAAGCGCGCGTGGCTGAATTGGCCGAAGCTCGTCTGGGCGACGCTTACCACATCACCGAAAAACAAGAGCGTTACGCTCAGGTTGACGCGATCAAAGACAGCGTTGTTGAAACCCTGCTGGCGCAGGACGAAACGCTGGACGCCGGCGAAATCCAGGACATCCTGGGTAACCTGGAGAAAAACGTGGTGCGCAGCCGCGTACTGCGTGGCGAGCCGCGTATCGACGGCCGTGAAAAAGACATGATCCGTGGCCTGGACGTGCGCACCGGCGTACTGCCGCGCACCCACGGTTCCGCGCTGTTCACCCGTGGCGAAACTCAGGCGCTGGTTACCGCGACCCTGGGCACCGCGCGCGATGCGCAGAACCTGGACGAGCTGATGGGCGAGAAGACCGACAGCTTCCTGTTCCACTACAACTTCCCTCCGTACTCCGTGGGCGAAACCGGCATGGTCGGTTCTCCTAAGCGTCGTGAAATCGGTCACGGTCGCCTGGCGAAACGCGGCGTATTGGCTATGATGCCTAAACCGGAAGATTTCCCGTACACCGTTCGCGTGGTGTCTGAAATCACCGAATCCAACGGTTCTTCTTCCATGGCTTCCGTGTGCGGCGCGTCTCTGGCGCTGATGGACGCCGGTGTGCCAATCAAGGCTGCCGTTGCGGGTATCGCGATGGGCCTGGTGAAAGAAGCCGATAACTTTGTGGTTCTGTCCGACATTCTGGGTGACGAAGATCACCTGGGCGACATGGACTTCAAAGTGGCCGGTAGCCGCGACGGTATCACCGCGCTGCAGATGGACATCAAAATCGAAGGCATCACCCGCGAAATCATGCAGGTGGCTCTGAACCAGGCCAAGGGCGCGCGTCTGCACATCCTGGGCGTGATGGAACAGGCTATCAGCACCCCGCGCGGCGATATCTCCGAATTCGCACCGCGTATTCATACTATCCGCATCAACCCGGATAAGATTAAAGACGTGATCGGTAAGGGCGGTTCCGTTATCCGCGCGCTGACCGAAGAGACTGGCACTACCATCGAAATCGAAGATGATGGTACAGTTAAAATCGCTGCGACCGACGGGGAGAAGGCGAAATTCGCTATCCGTCGTATCGAAGAGATCACGGCAGAGATCGAAGTGGGCCGTATCTACCAGGGTAAAGTGACCCGTATCGTTGATTTCGGCGCATTCGTCGCTATCGGCGGTGGTAAAGAAGGTCTGGTACACATTTCTCAGATCGCCGACAAGCGCGTCGAGAAAGTGACCGACTATCTGCAGATGGGTCAGGAAGTGCCGGTTAAGGTACTGGAAGTTGACCGTCAGGGCCGCGTGCGTCTGAGCATCAAAGAAGCGATGGCGCCGGAAGCGGGTTCACCTGCGCCTGAAGCAGAATAACTGTATAGATAGTTTTACAGCTCCCCGCCACGGGGTTGGGAGCTGTTCGTATCGCGCGGGTAGGATGCCCGCGTTTTAGCAAACGGAGGACAGGACGTTCATCCAATGTTTGTCTTCGGGAGTGGGAAATGAAGCCTTTCTTGCGCTGGTGTTACGTTGCGACAGCACTCATGCTGGCAGGATGCAGCAACCATGATTGGCGTAAAGACGAAGTTTTGGCAATCCCGTTGCAGCCAACGTTGCAGCAGGAAGTGATCCTGGCGCGCATGGAACAAATTCTTGCCAGCCGGGCACTGACGGATGACGAACGCGCACAGCTTTTATATGAGCGCGGTGTGCTGTATGATAGCCTCGGGTTACGTGCATTAGCGCGCAATGATTTCTCGCAGGCGCTGGCGATACGTCCCGACATGCCGGAAGTTTTCAACTACCTGGGCATTTACTTAACGCAGGCAGGCAATTTTGATGCTGCCTATGAAGCGTTTGATTCTGTACTAGAGCTTGATCCAACTTACAATTACGCGCGTTTAAACCGGGGCATCGCACTGTATTATGGCGGCCGCTTCCCGTTGGCGCAGGATGATCTGCAGGCGTTTTATCAAGACGACCCAAACGATCCCTTCCGTTCGTTATGGCTGTATCTGGTGGAGCGAGAAATCGATCCCAAGAAGGCCGAGGTAGCGCTTCAGCAGCGCTATGACAAAGCGGACAGAGGGCAATGGGGATGGAATATTGTCGAATTCTACCTGGGCAAGATCAGCGAAAAAACGCTGATGGAACGCCTCAAGGCAGATGCAACGGATAACACTTCGCTCGCTGAGCATCTCAGTGAAACTGACTTCTATTTGGGTAAACACTACCTGAGTCTGGGGGACAAGGACACCGCTTCGGCGCTGTTCAAACTGACGGTGGCTAACAACGTTCACAACTTCGTTGAGCACCGCTATGCATTGTTGGAATTGGCGCTTTTGGGCCAAGAGCAAGACGACCTATCGGAATCGGACCAGCAATAGCTGACGAACACCTATCAGCCTGATGAACATTGGTTTTTAACCAAAGTTATCGCCTTCACGGGCGAGGGCTTTTTTGTTCGTTTTATAATCTAATTTGAGCCGGTTCACACTTTTCAATGAAAATGACTGAAAATTTTCTCGACGAGTTATGTAGACTGGCTGCCATTATTAATGAGGCACGTGTACATGACGACTGAGTTTGAAACCTCTTTTGCTGATCTGGGGCTGTCTGCTCCAATCATTTCCGCCCTGAACGATCTGGGCTATGAAAAACCATCTCCGATCCAGGCTGAGTGTATTCCTCACCTGTTGAACGGCCGCGACGTGCTGGGCATGGCACAGACCGGTAGTGGTAAAACAGCAGCGTTCTCGCTGCCGCTGCTGCACAACCTGCAGGCAGACCTGAAAGCACCTCAGATCCTGGTGCTGGCACCGACCCGCGAACTGGCGGTTCAGGTTGCCGAAGCGATGACCGATTTCTCCAAACACATGAACGGCGTCAACGTGGTAGCCCTGTACGGCGGCCAGCGTTACGACGTGCAGCTGCGCGCTCTGCGCCAGGGCCCGCAAATCGTTGTGGGTACCCCAGGCCGCCTGCTGGACCACCTGAAGCGCGGCACCCTGAACCTCTCCAACCTGAGCGGTCTGGTGCTGGATGAAGCCGACGAAATGCTGCGCATGGGCTTTATCGAAGACGTAGAAACCATCATGGCTGAGATCCCGGCTGAACATCAGACCGCGCTGTTCTCCGCCACCATGCCGGAAGCGATCCGTCGCATCACCCGCCGCTTTATGAAAGAGCCGCAGGAAGTGCGCATCCAGTCCAGCGTGACCACCCGTCCGGACATCAGCCAGAGCTACTGGTCGGTGTACGGCATGCGTAAAAACGAAGCGCTGGTGCGTTTCCTGGAAGCCGAAGACTTTGACGCAGCGATCATCTTCGTGCGCACCAAGAACGCGACCCTGGAAGTGGCCGAAGCGCTGGAGCGCAGCGGTTACAGCAGCGCCGCACTGAACGGCGACATGAACCAGGCGCTGCGTGAGCAGACCCTGGAGCGCCTGAAAGACGGTCGTCTGGATATCCTGATCGCAACCGACGTTGCGGCCCGCGGCCTGGACGTTGAGCGCATCAGCCTGGTTGTCAACTACGACATCCCGATGGACTCCGAGTCTTACGTTCACCGTATCGGCCGTACCGGTCGTGCGGGCCGCGCCGGCCGCGCGCTGCTGTTCGTGGAAAACCGCGAACGCCGCCTGCTGCGCAACATCGAACGCACCATGAAGCTGACCATCCCGGAAGTGGAACTGCCGAACGCAGAACTGCTGGGCGAGCGTCGTCTGGCCAAGTTCGCGGCGAAAGTTCAGCAGCAGCTGGAAAGCAGCGATCTGGATCTGTACCGCGCACTGCTGACCAAACTGCAGCCGGAAGAAGAGCTGGATATGGAAACCCTGGCCGCAGCGCTGCTGAAAATGGCTCAGGGCGAACGTCCGCTGATCCTGCCGCCGGATCCGGTCTTCAAGCCGCGTCAGCGCCGCGAGTTCAACGACCGTGACGATCGTCGCGGTGACCGTGGCGATCGCCGCGACAGCCGTGACGGCGATCGTCCGCGTCGCGAACGTCGTGACGTTGGCGAAATGCAGCTGTATCGCATCGAAGTGGGCCGTGACGATGGCGTAGAAGTCCGTCACATCGTTGGCGCTATCGCTAACGAAGGCGACATCAGCAGCCGTTACATCGGTAACATCAAGCTGTTCGCGTCCCACTCCACCATCGAGCTGCCAAAAGGCATGCCGGGCGAGATCCTGAATCACTTCACTCGCACCCGCATCCTGAACAAGCCGATGAACATGCAGCTGCTGGGCGATGCACAGCCGTTCGAACGCCGCGAGCGTCGTGACGGTGGCAACGGCGGCGAGCGTCGCGGCAACGGTCGTCCGTTCAACGGCGAACGTCGCGAAGGCGGCCCACGTCGTTCCTTCGGTGAACGTCGTGAAGGCGGCAACGGCGGCGAGCGTCGTGGCGGTAACTTCAACCGTGACGGCAAACCGGCCCCACGCCGTGATGACGGCGCACCGGCAGCACCACGCCGTCGTTTCGGCGACGCGTAATCGCTGATTCACCGTTCGCGGTGAAATGCTCTGAAAAACCAGCCTGCGGGCTGGTTTTTTTATGCCTGAAAGTTGCCGTCAAACGTCCCTGAATGGCGTATCATTCATAAGGTTTTTTCTTACGGATGATATGCACGGGAGATGCCATGAGTTGGCAGCAGTTCAAATCTCAATACCTGGTGCGCTTTTGGGCGCCGCTGCCGGCGGTGATCGCCGCCGGAATCCTTTCTACCTACTATTTCGGCATGACCGGCACCTTCTGGGCGGTGACCGGCGAGTTCACCCGCTGGGGCGGCCATGTGCTGCAGTGGTTCGGCCTGCACCCCGAGCAGTGGGGCTATTTCAAGGTTATCGGCCTGCAGGGCACGCCGCTGGAGCGCATCGACGGGCGCATGATCATCGGCATGTTCGCCGGCTGCATCGCCGCCGCGCTGTGGGCCAACAACATCAAGCTGCGCCAGCCGCAGCACCGCATTCGCATCGTACAGGCGCTGCTGGGCGGCATTATCGCCGGCTTCGGCGCGCGCCTGGCGATGGGTTGCAACCTGGCGGCATTCTTCACCGGTATTCCGCAGTTCTCGCTGCACGCCTGGTTCTTCGCGCTGGCGACCGCCGCAGGTTCGTACTTCGGCGCCAAATTCACGCTGCTGCCGATGTTCCGCATTCCGGTTAAATTGCAAAAGGTGAAGGCCGCCGCGCCGCTGACGCAGAAGCCTGAGCAGGCGCGCCGCCGCTTCCGTCTGGGCATGGCGGTTTTCGGCCTGGCGGTGGCCTGGTCGCTGTGGACGCTGTTCGATGCGCCGAAGCTCGGTATCGCCATGCTGTTCGGCATCGGCTTCGGTCTGCTGATCGAACGCGCGCAGATCTGCTTCACCTCGGCGTTCCGCGATCTGTGGATCACCGGCCGCACCCACATGGCGAAAGCCATCATCATCGGCATGGCGGTGAGCGCCATCGGCATCTTCAGCTACGTGCAGCTCGGCGTGGCGCCGAAAATCATGTGGGCCGGCCCGAATGCGGTGCTGGGCGGCCTGCTGTTCGGCTTCGGTATCGTGCTGGCCGGCGGTTGCGAGACCGGCTGGATGTACCGCGCGGTGGAAGGGCAGGTGCACTACTGGTGGGTGGGGCTGGGCAACATCATCGGCGCCACGCTGCTGGCCTATTACTGGGACGATCTGGCGCCGGCGCTGGCGACCGACTACGACAAGATCAACCTGCTCGACACCTTCGGCCCGATCGGCGGCCTGCTGGTGACCTACCTGCTGCTGGCGCTGGCCTTCGCCGCCATGCTGTGGTGGGAGAAACGCTTTTTCCGCGCCCGGCCTGAGGCGCAGGTGGTGAATTTGAGGAGCATGCCATGAAAGAGACGACGATAGTGCCGGACTACCGGCTGGACATGCTGGGCGAGCCTTGCCCGTACCCGGCGGTGGCGACGCTGGAGGCGATGCCGCAGCTGAAGCCGGGGGAAATCCTGGAGGTGATCAGCGATTGCCCGCAGTCGATCAACAACATCCCGCTCGATGCGCGCAACCACGGCTACAAGGTGCTGGATATCCAGCAGGACGGGCCGACCATCCGCTATCTGATCCAGCGTTAACGCCGAGGCGGTGGGGTTCCCCACCGCCTTTTCGCGTTTTATCCCTTCACGACGTCGCCTTTCACTCCGGCAACAATCTCGAACGAACGCAGCCGCGCCTGGTGATCGAAGATCTGGCCGTTGACCATGATCTCGTCGGCATCGGTTTCACGCAGCAGCGTTTGCAGCCCGTGGCGCACGGTTTTTTCATCGCCGACGATCGACATCCGCAGCGCCTGCTCGACGCCGTATTGCTCACCGGCGGTCCACAGCGCGTGGATGTTATCCACCGGCGGCGGCAGCGGGCCGGGCGACCCGCGGCGCAGGTTGATGAATTGTTGCTGAATCGAGCTGAACAGGAAGCGCGCATCGCTATCGCTGTCGGCGGCGATCACGTTGACGCACACCATGGCGTGCGGTTGCGCCAGCTGTTTGGACGGTTTGAAGTTTTCGCGGTACAGCTGCAGCGCCTGGAACAGCATATCCGGGGCGAAGTGCGAGGCGAAGGCGAACGGCAGGCCAAGCTGCGCCGCCAACTGCGCGCTGTAGAGGCTGGAGCCGAGCAGCCAGAGCGGCACGTGCAGCCCCTGGCCCGGCACTGCCTGCACCGGTTGGCCGGGCTGCGCGTCGCAGAAGTAGTTTTGCAGCTCCTGCACGTCGCGCGGGAAGGTATCCACATCGCCGGACAGGTGGCGGCGCAGCGCCATCATGGTGCGCTGATCGGTGCCGGGCGCGCGGCCCAGCCCCAGATCGATGCGGCCGGGATAGAGCGACTCCAGCGTGCCGAACTGCTCGGCGATCACCAGCGGCGCATGGTTCGGCAGCATCACGCCGCCGGAGCCGAGGCGAATGCTCTGGGTGCCGGCGGCCAGATAGCCCAGCAGCACCGAGGTGGCGGCGCTACCGATGCCGGTCATGTTGTGGTGCTCGGCCAGCCAGTAGCGCCGGTAGCCCCAGCGTTCGGCGTGCTGCGCCAAATCCAGCGAACAGTGGAAAGCGTCGCGCGCTTTGGCCCCTTGCGGGATTGGCGATAAATCCAGTACCGACAGCGGTACGGCAGTGTTTTCAGTCATGACATCGTCCATCAGAGAGTGGATCGCTTAAAGGGCGATTGCAGGAGTCTGCATACCAAAAAGCCGAAAATGATGCTTTTTAGTGTTAAAAGCATAATCCAATTTATAGTTATAAAAGAGGAGATATGTGCTTGTGATATCCTCATGAGAGCAATGGTGTTTTTTGGAGCAATTTGAGATATGGAAATGATGATCCCCGCCCGCCGCTTACCGTTCCGGGAGCCGACATAATGAAAAAAAAGACGCTGTTTACCCTGTTGCTGATGATGGTGGCGATCGCATTGGCGATCCTGTTCCGCGCGCATAATCAGGATCTGTTACTGCAGGGTGAAGTGGACGCCCCCGAAGTGATCGTCGCTTCCAAAGCGAAAGGCCGGGTGGTTGAACGCCTGATCGAACGCGGCGACGATGTGAAAAGCGGCCAACTGATTATTCAGCTCGACAGCCCCGAACTGATGGCGCAGCTGCGTTCCGCGCAGGCGACGCGCGACGAGGCCAAGGCGCAGCTCGATCAGTCGCTGCACGGCACCCGTGAAGAGAGCATCCGCAACCTGCGAGCCAACCTGGCGCAGGCCGAGGCGCAGTACCGCAACGCGCAAAACGACTACAACCGCAACCTGAGCGTGTCCGGCAAGGGCTATATCTCGAAGTCCGAGCTGGACGCTTCGCGCCGGGCGCGCGACACCGCCTTCCAGCAGGTGCAGGCGGCCAAGGCCAACCTGGACGAAGGTATCAACGGCGACCGCGTCGAGCTGCGGCAACAATACGCGGCGGCGCTGCGGGCGGCGGAAGAGAACCTGCTGCAGATCCAGGCGCAGAGCGACGATCTGCAGGTGAAAGCGCCGGTGGACGGCGAAGTGGGGCCGATCCCGGCCGAAGTGGGCGAGCTGCTGAACGCCGGCAGCCCGCTGGTGACGCTGATCCGGGTGCCGGACGCCTACTTCGTGTTTAACCTGCGCGAAGACATCCTGGCCCACGTGCGCAAAGGCGACAAGGTCAAGCTGCGGGTGCCGGCGCTGAAGGACAAAATGATCGACACCGAGGTGCGCTACATCGCGCCGCTGGGGGATTACGCCACCAAACGCGCCACCCGCGCCACCGGCGACTTCGACCTGAAAACCTTCGAAGTGCGCCTGTATCCGTCACAGCCGGTGGACGGCCTGCGTCCGGGGATGAGCACCTTATGGCAATGGAAAGAGTAAGGGCCGGCTGGCGCTGCTTCAGTCACGCGTTCGACAAAGAGTGTCGCGTCGCCTTTCGCAGCCCGGTGGTGCACTGGCTGAGCTGGATCTTTCCGCTGATCCTGTTTGGGCTGATCAGCAGCAACTTCTCCGAAGGCACGCTGCTCGATCTGCCGGTCTCGGTGGTGGACAGCGATCACAGCCCGCTGTCCAAATCGCTGACCCGGCGGCTGGACGCCGGGTCGCACGCCCACGTCGAGGCCTACGGCGGCGGGCTGCCGGAGTCGCTGAGCCGCCTGCGCAGCGCGCAGGATTACGCGTTGCTGTACATTCCGCCGGACTTCGAGGCCAACGCGCTGTCGGGCAAACAGCCTAGCGTGGTGATGTACTACAACGCGCTGTTCTACGGCGCCGGGCTGTACTCTACCCAGGACTTCGGCGGCCTGATGAACGAAATCAACGCCAGCACCCGCAGCATCATCGCCACCGAGATGGGCAAATCGCTGCCGCCGCTGGCGGACGTGACGCTCTCTTACGGCAGCCTGTTCAACGCCAGCGGCAGCTATATCTATTACCAGCAGTTCGCCGCCACCATCCATCTGCTGCAGCTGTTCGCGGTGACCTGCATGATCTACGTGCTGGCGCGCAGCAAATCGCTGCTGCAGGCCAAGCCGTTCAGCCTGGCGCTGCTCGGCAAGCTGGCGCCGTACACGCTGTGTTTCACCACCCTGCTGATGGTGGAGATCGCGGCGCTGGTGGGCATCTTTGACGCCCGCGTCAGCGGCAACCCGCTGTTTATGCTGATGATCGGCCTGTTTTACGTGATGGCAGCGCAGAGCATCGGCCTGCTGCTGTACACCTTTACCGGCAGCACCATCACCGCCTACAGCCTGATCGGTATTTTGGTCAGTATCGCGATGACCTTCTCCGGCATGGCGGTGCCTGAGCTGTCGATGCCGCTGCCGGCGCGCATCATTTCCAACATCGAGCCGCTGACCCACGCGCTGTACGCGATGTTCGACGTGTTCCTGCGGCAGGTGCACGCCAGCGCCATTTTCAGCGTGTGTGCGCTGCTGGCGGTCTACCCGCTGGTGGCCGCGCTGCTGGTGCGCAATCGCCTGCCGGCGCGGCTGGCAAAAGAGGGGAACGCCGGATGAAGCTCTATTGGCAAACCTTCGTTAAGGTGCTGCTCGGCATGCTGGAGCGGCCGGTATGGCTGATGCTGATCCTGTCGCTGTGCATCATGAGCATGGTGTACGCCAACCGCACGGTGTGGGATCTGCCGGTGGGGGTGGTCGATCAGGACCACAGCACCGCCAGCCGGCAGCTGATCCGCCAACTGGACGCCACCTCCAAGATAGCGATCGAAACCTACGACAGCCTGGAGCAGGCGCAGCGCGATCTCAGCTGGCGCAAGCTGTTTGCGGTGATCATCATGCCGGTGGATCTGGAGAAGAAGATCCTCAGCGGGCAGAACATCGTGGTGCCGGTGTACGGCGACGCCACCAACCGCCTGGCCAACGGCCAGATCCAACAGGACGTGGTGGCGGCCTACCAGCAGCTGCTGACGGAGTACAACAACGGGCTGCTGCTGCGCAGCGGCTTCAGCGAACGGCAGGCGCAGATACTGCTGACGCCGATACTGGGGCAAACGCTGGACGTGTTTAACCCCGGCATCAGCTTCGCGGCGATCATCTTTCCCGGCCTGCTGGTGATGCTGTTGCAGCACTCGCTGCTGATCGCCTGTATCCGCGTCAACATCGCCATGAAGAGCATGCCCGGCGGCAAGGCGCCGCTGGCGGCGCACCTCGGCGGGCTGACGGCGCTGCTGCCGATCTGGCTGTTCCTGTCGATCGTGCTGTTCGTGTTGTGGCCGTGGGTATTGGGCTACAGGCAGACGGCGAACATCGCCGAACTGCTGCTGCTGACCTTCCCGTTCCTGCTGGCGGTGCTGGGGCTGGGCAAGCTGGTGACCGAGTGCCTGCGCAGCGTCGAAATGATCTACCTGACGCTGGCGTTCATCACCACGCCGATCTTCTACCTGTCCGGCACCATCTGGCCGCTGCAGTCAATGCCGGCCTGGGTGCGCGCCATCTCCTACAGCATTCCCTCCACCTGGGGCACCAAGGCGATCGCCGGTGTCAACCAGATGGGGTTGTCGCTGAATGAAGTGTGGGGCGACGTGATGATGATGCTGGTGCTCGGCGTGGTCTACACCCTGCTGGGCTTCGGCGTCGGCTTCTTGCGCAACAGCGTGGCGCTGCGCGGGATGTTCAGGAAACGGCGGGCGTAGGGAACCAATAAAGGCGCCATATTCGGCGCCTTTATTATGTCGTATTATCGATATGTTTAAGGTTGTTTATTTAGCGGGATGTCTATTGTTATTTTGATTTAATTTCTTATATTGACTTTGGTAATTGTCATTGTCGGCCGGTTTAGGGAACTAATGGTTGACGTTAGTTTTATCTATAACGTGTTATTTAAAGGATGATATAAACATGTCAACAATAAGAGAGCTTACTTCTGATGAGATGAAACTGATTGGCGGTTGCCGGTGGCTTGATGGGGGCGGTCTCTTGCGCCGATAACAGCCCCGCAGGGAATAATAAGAATAACGGTGGTGCCTTGGGGGGCAATAAAAACGCCAATAGCGTTAATGGGCAGTGTCGATGGTGATGAGAACATCGCTTTTACCGTTTCAACAATAGAGGGTGGGTTATGGCCAATAGACGTATTTTAGACCCGCTTTGTAATATGATGGCGCTAACGTTGAGCATGTTACTTGTCTCGTTCTCCTCGCTAAGTGTTATTTCATACGGAGAACATTTGGTAGATGCGGTCATCGCGGTTTTTACTTATTTTGGTATCAGAAGCTGCTGCCTGATGTGTGTAAGTTTATTCCATTGGTTCCACGGCGGAAATAACCGTATTCATCTTGATAAATAAACAATGCCGGCGACAGTGCGCCGCCGGCGCTTACCTCGCTAAGACACCAACTCCAATCCCGCCACGCGGCGCCAGTAGCCGTTGCAGTCGGCGTGATCGGTCAAGGCCAGCGGCTTTTCGCCGCGTTCGTTGGCGCGGAAGGCATCGATTTGCGCCAGCGTCTCGGCGCCCTGCGGCGACAGCCGCACGATGTCCACCAGCCCCTGCATGCTCGGCAGCTCGTTGCCGAGGTTGTAGCAGTAGCCGCTCATGGTCTGAATGCCGTTGAGCACGAACACCTGTTGTTGCTCCTGCGAGCGCATCATGCGGCCCTGCGGATACTTGATGCAGCAGGTTTCGCACTCGTCCTTGCCGCGGTTCTCCGAGCGGGCGGTGAAGCAGCGCGCCGAATAGGCCAGCGGCAGGTGGCCGTAGCTCAGCACCTCCACCTCGAAATCATGGCGGAAGCCCAGCTCGTCGCACTGCGTCAGCAGGTTGGCCAGCCAGTCGCGCGACAGCTCGACCGGCATGCACCAGCGCATCATGCCCTGGCGGCGCAGCAGGCGCAGGGTATAGGCGTTGTAGCAGTTCAGCGCGTGGCCGGCGACGAACGGCAAACCGCGCTCCGCCGCCATGTTCACCGCGCCCAGATCGTTGGCTTCAAACAGGAACTCGCCGTTCTCCACATAGCGTTTCAGCTCATTCAGCTCGGACGGCGCCTGCAGCAGCGCCAGCGTAGAGATCACCACCTGCTTGCCGCTGCGGGCGATTTCGCGCGCCAGCGCCAGCCAATCGCCGACCTTCATCTCGCGCCGCTTGGTGCAGACGCTCTCTCCGAGGTAAATGATGTCGGCGCTGCTCTCTGCCGCCTGCTGATAGAACGCCGCGATGTCGTTTTTCGGCCAGTAGTAGAGCACCGGCCCGAGTGCGTATTTCATGTTTCCTCCGGCTACTGCCATTTGCGGTGATAGGCGCCCAGCGTGGTCTGGGTGCCCTCGGACATCGCGCCCAGCGTCTCCATCCAGGCGGCGTCGGCGCGGTAGGCGGCCGGATCGGCCTGGCAGCGGTCGATCGCCTGGCGCCAGACGCGCGCCACCTGGCTGACGTAAGCCGGGCTGCGCTGGCGGCCTTCGATCTTCACCGAGGCGATGTTGGCGGCCAGCAGCTCCGGCAGCAGCTCCAGCGTATTGAGGCTGGTGGGCTCTTCCAGCGCGTGGTAGCGCACGTCGTCCACCAGATAGCGGCCCTTGCACAGCGTCGGGTAGCCGGCGTTTTCATGGTCCTGGTAGCGGTCGATCAGCACGTCGTTCAGGCGCGACTCCATGCCCTGCGGGGTTTGCTGCCAGCGCACGAACCGCGCCGGCGAACAGGCGCCGACGGTGTTCGGCGATTCGCCGGTCAGGTAGGAGGAGAGATAGCAGCGCCCCTCGGCCATGATGCACAGGCTGCCGAAGGCGAACACTTCCAGCGGCACCGGGCTGGTGCGCGCCAGCTGTTTCACCTGATGCATCGACAGCACGCGTGGTAGCACCACCCGGCCCACCTCGAAGTTGCGCTGGTAGAAACGGATCGCCTCCTCGTTGGTGGCGGAGGCCTGCACCGAAACGTGGCGCTCCAGCTGTGGGTAGCGCTGGGCGGCGTATTCCAGCATCGCCAGGTCCGCCAGAATCAGCGCGTCGGCGCCCAGCTGGGCCGCCATATCCACCGCGCGCTGCCAGCGGGCGTAGCCGTCGGGATGGGCGAAGGTGTTGATGGCGATATGCAGCTTGCGGCCGTGGCGATGCACGTAATCGACCGCTTCCTGCAGCTTTTTCTCGGTGAAGTTGAGGCCGGCGAAGTGGCGCGCGTTGGTATCGTCTTTCAGGCCGATGTAAACGGCGTCGGCGCCGTTATCCACCGCGGCCTTCAGGGCCGGCAGGTTGCCGGCGGGACAAAGCAGCTCCATAGATTTATCCTGGCTTAGCCGTGCGCCCGGACGGGCGCACGCTGTCTTTAAAGGTTGCCGACGGCGGTGTTCCGCCGGCAAACGCGAATCGGGGAGGCCATTTTAGGCAAAGGGGCGCACACAGGTTTTGATTTGGGGCAGCTTATGGCGTATTGATAAACATGGCGGTGAAATGCACTATTTGTTGATATAGACCGCTGAAGCCGCGCGCCAGTGTGGCAAAATAGCGGTAGTCCGTATTGAAAGGAGTGGATGACCGTGTTGGAACAACTACGAGCACGCCTTGTGCGCCAGGGGCCGTCGCTGCTGCGCATCCCGCTGAAATTCACGCCGTTCGCCCTGCAGCGCCAGCTGCTGCAACAGGTGCTGAGCTGGCAGTTCCGCCAGGCGTTGGCGGATGGCGATCTGGAATTTCTCGAATCGCGCTGGCTGAAGATCGAAGTTCGCGATCTGGCGCTACACTGGTTTATGACGGTAGAAAACGACAAACTGGTGGTCAGCCAGCACGCCGAAGCGGACGTCAGTTTCAGCGGCGACGCCAACGATCTGATCCTGATCGCGGCGCGCAAGCAAGATCCGGATACGCTGTTCTTTCAGCGTCGGCTGCAGATTGAAGGGGATACCGAATTGGGCCTGTATGTGAAAAATTTGATGGACGCCATCGAGCTGGAAAGCATGCCTGCGCCGCTGCGCATGGGGCTGTTGCAGTTGGCTGATTTTGTCGAAGCAGGGTTGCAGGAGGGCACGGCGTCGGCTTCCCGTGCGGCGGTATCATGCTGATCCGCGTAGAGATCCCGGTAGACGCGGCGGGCATAGACGCCTTGCTGCGCCGCGCCTTTGGCCGCGACGACGAAGCCGATCTGGTGCAGCAGCTGCGCGAAGATGGCCTGCTGACGCTGGGCGTGGTCGCCACTGACGACGAAGGCGGGGTGGTGGGTTACGCCGCGTTCAGCCCGGTGGACGTGGCCGGCGAAGATCGCCAATGGGTGGCGCTGGCGCCGCTGGCGGTAGACGAAAGCCTGCGCCGCCAGGGGCTGGCTGAAAAGCTGGTGTACGAAGGTTTGGATTCGTTGAACGAATTCAGCTACGCCGCGGTGGTGGTGCTGGGCAATCCGGCCTACTACGGCCGCTTCGGTTTTAAACCGGCCGCTGCCTATGGCCTGAACTGCCGCTGGCCGGACACGGAAAGTGCGTTCCAGGTGTATCCGCTGGCGGAAGACGCCCTGAATGGCGTCAGCGGCGAAGTGGCTTTTTCGGCGCCGTTTAATCGCTTTTAACGACCGGCAATAGATACTCCAACGACAGCGGCGGGTGATTCACCAGCCGCTCTTTTTGTATTTTGCTCAGCTGTTTGACGCGGTATTCCAGCTTCAGCGCCGTTGAGCGATCCCCCACCTGGCAGTGAAACGCCAGCGTCAGTTCCCCTTTTCCGCGCAGCGCCTTGGCGCCTTTGCCGGCTTGATGCTGCGCCAGGCGGCGCGCCACGTCGGTGGTGATGCCGGTATACAGCATGCCGCTCGGTAAACGCAGCATGTAGAGGTGCCAGAGAGTGGGGGAGGTGTCGGTCATCGTACGCCGTTTCGGTGGCCAGGGTCGGCGTATGATGGCATGTTCGCCATCACAATCCCATCCCCGGCCGCCGGTGCCCTACCGCTTTACCCCTTTTTTCCCGCCAGTTCGAAGCGCGGCGAAACGATGCCGTACAGCGTCCAGCCGAGGAAGGTGGCGATGGCGCCCCACATCATCGCTTCCTCACCGGAGCTGTAGAGCGCGTAGAAGCTGTACAGCGCGCCGATGCCGGCGATGATATTGGCGATGCGCGCCTTGTTGTCCGGCACTTTCGCCACTTTCTGAATAATGACCAGCGCCGCCATCGACAGGATGTAAGGGATGATGTTGGTCACCACCGCCAGGTTCACCAGCACGTTGAACTGCTTGTTCAGCGACGGGCTGATGGTCATCAGCGACAGGCCGCTCTGGATGACGACGATGGTCAGCATGCCTTTAACCGGCGCGTCGGCCTTGCTCAGCTTGGAGAAGATTTTCGGGAAGAAGCCGCTGTCGGCGGAGGATTTGAACACCTGAGCGATGGTGAACTGCCAGCCGAGCAGCGAGCCGACGCAGGACATCACCATCAACGCCATGATGATCTTGCCGACCGTCGGGTTGAACATGTGGGAGAACGCCAGCCCGAACGGGGCGGTAGAGTTGGCCAGGTCCATGTTCGGCACGATGCCGGCGATCACGTTGGTTGAAATGATATAGATCACCGCCGCGCTGAGGGTGCCGCCCAGTACGGCGATCGGCACGTTGCGCTCCGGGTTTTCCACCACGTCGGTGTTGGCGCAGGCGGATTCCAGCCCCAGGAACGCCCACAGGGTCATTGAGATGGAGGCGCCGATGGCTTCGAAGGTTGGCACCTGATGCGGGTTCCAGGCGGCGACGTAGGCGCTGCCGCTGAACCAGTACCAGCCGATGACCGAGATGCCCACCACCGGAATGATCACGCCCCAGACGGTGATGCCGCTGATTTTGCCGGTGATGCGCGCGCCGCCGAAGTTGGCGACGGTCGCCAGCCACAGCACGCCGATGGTGGCGATACAGATCCCGAGCGGGCTGAGGGTGGTGTCGAACAGCTCGGTGCCGTAGCCGACGGCGGAAATGGCGATGGCGATGTTGGCGATCAACAGCGAAACGCCGTAGGTGTAGTTCGCCATAAAGTTGCCCGATTTGCCGAAGGCGTATTCGGCGTAGCCGCCCATGCCGCCGGATTTACGGCTGAACATGCCGCATTTGGCGAAGGCGTAGGCCAGCGCCATCGAGCCGACGGCGGTCACCAGCCAGGAAACGATCGAAATCGTGCCCACTTCGGCCAGCTTGGTTGGCAGCATAATTATGCCGGAACCCATCATATTCACGGCGGTCAGGATCGTTAATTGCACGACCCCCATTTTATTATTGGACTTACTCATGATCATTTTCTCTTTTAGGATGCGATCCGGGCGGCGAGAATCATCGCCGCCCCGTAAGGTGATTAATTTTTCATGACGTAGCCGTAAGCGCGGTTCCAGCCATCCTCATCCTGTTGGATATAAACGCCCTGCAATTCCGGCGCGAATCCCGGCAATAAGTTGATGCCTTCTTCCAATGCCAGGAAATAACGCTGCGCGGCGCCGCCCCAAATTTCACCGGGCACCACGCACAGCACGCCCGGCGGGTAAGGCAGGGCGCCTTCGGCGGCGATGCGGCCCTCGGCTTTAGCCAGCGAGACCAATTCCACATTGCCGCGCACGAACTCGGTATTGGCGTCCTGCGGATTCATCACCACGCGCGGGAAATAACTTTTGCGGAACATCTCTTTTTGCAGTTCTTTAACGTCGTAGCTGACGTAAAGATCGTGCATTTCCTGGCACAGCTGGCGGATGGTGTAGTTTTTGTAGCGCTGCTGGTGGTTTTTATAGACCGCAGGCAGCACCTCGCTGAGCAGGGAGTTTTGCTCGATGTGCTGCTCGAAGCGGGCGATCAGGGCCACCAGATGCTGCATCTTGGCGATGTCTTCCGCCGGCGTCAGCAGGAACAGGATCGAGTTGAGATCGCATTTTTCCGGCACGATGCCGTTTTCACGCAGGTAGTTGGCCAGAATGGTCGCCGGGATGCCGAACTCGCTGTAGCTGCCGGTGGCGGTATCGATGCCCGGCGTGGTGAGCAGCAGTTTGCACGGATCGACGAAGTACTGCGATTCGGCATAGCCTTCAAAGGCGTGCCATTTCTCGCCGGGCACGAAGTTGAAGAAGCGCAGATCGTTGGCCATCGCCGCGGTGTCATAGGCCTGCCAAGGCTTGCCGTCGATCTGATCCGGTACGAACGGTTTGATCATCGTACAGGTATCCAGCAGCATTTTGCGCGCTTCGATCCCCACGCGCACGCACTCCTGCCACAGGCGCTGGCCGCTTTTGCCCTCGTGCATCTTGGCGTTGACGTCCAGCGCGGCGAACAGCGGGTAGAACGGGCTGGTAGAGGCGTGCAGCATGAAGGCGTTGTTGAAGCGCTTGTGGTTGCAGTAGCGGCTCTGCCCCTTGATGTGCTTGTCTTTTTTGTGGATCTGCGAGGTTTGTGAGAAGCCGGCCTGCTGTTTGTGCACCGACTGGGTGACGATGATGCCGGGATCGTTTTCGTTCAGCTCCAGCAGCAGCGGCGAGCAGTCTTTCATCATCGGAATGAACTGCTCATAGCCCACCCAGGCGGAGTCGAACAGGATGTAGTCGCACAGGTGGCCAATCTTGTCGACCACCTGGCGGGCGTTGTAGATGGTGCCGTCGTAGGTGCCGAGCTGGATGATCGCCAGGCGGAACGGGCGGGCTTCGTTGGCGCGTTCCGGCGCCACTTCGCGGATCTGTTGGCGCAGGTAGCGTTCGTCGAAGCAGTGCGCGTCGATGCCGCCGATAAAGCCGAACGGGTTGCGGGCGGTTTCCAGATAAACCGGCGTGGCGCCGGCCTGGATCAACGCGCCGTGGTGGTTGGATTTATGGTTGTTGCGGTCGAACAGCACCAGATCGCCGCGCGTCAGCAGGGCGTTGGTCGCCACCTTGTTCGAGGCCGAGGTGCCGTTGAGCACGAAGTAGGTCTTGTCGGCATTGAACACCTTGGCGGCGTGCTGCTGCGCGGCGCAAGGCGCGCCTTCGTGGATCAACAGGTCGCCCAGTTTGACGTCGGCGTTGCACATATCGGAGCGGAAAAGCGTTTCGCCGTAGAAGTCGAAGAACTGGCGGCCCGCCGGATGTTTACGGAAGAACTCGCCGCCCTGGTGGCCGGGGCAGGCGAAGGTGGCGTTGCCCATTTCCACGTACTGCGTCAGCGTGTTGAAGAACGGCGGCAGCAGCTCGCTCTCATATTTGGCGGCGGCGGCCTCCAGCTGTTTGCCGTAGAACTGGGTATTCTTGCCGCACAGCTCAAACACGCCATGTAGCGCCGGCAATACGGCGTTATCCAGCTCTTCTTCGCAGCAGACGGCGACGAACAGCGGAATGTTCAGGCCGTGCTCTTCAATGCGCGCCACCATGCCGTGCGTGACGTCGTCTACCGACAGCACGATGGCGGCGACGTCATTGAAATCGCTGTGATGCACATCGACGATGTCGCGTTCAGTTTCAAAGCAGACGAGGGTTTGGGTGTTGGCGGCAATTTTTAATTTTTTCATTTTTCTCATTCTTCAGGCAAAGGCAGTCCGTCGGCAAATAATTCCATTTGCCGCTAACGCCTTCACGAAAATAAAGGTGTGCGAGAACCCAGCGATGCCGAAAGGCATTAACTGTGTTCGTTGTTTTATTTATCTTGGATGCGCTTGGCCGAAATTAAGAATGAATTGCGTGTCCTTCCCGGTTAGCGAGAAAGCGATATTATCACCGGTGTACGGAGAATAAATAAAAACGCAATGACACTCTTATCAACGGCGTAAGAGCGAGGGGAGAGGGTTATCTGTAGTTGAAGAATGCGAAGCTAAAGCAGCTGCGATGAGCCATCATCATAATATGGGTTGTGCGCCTGATATGCGCCATTTTGCGGTTATTGTTTTCCATTTTCTAATCCACCTTGCTGAGTGAAAAGATGGCGCTATTTTAACGCAAGGTTGGCTAAAAATCGTGATGAAGGTCACATAAATGCCGGTGTTTATAAATAACTATTCACCTGTTATGCAATGAGTTGCATAAACAGCGTTCAGGTGAGCCAACGGGCTTGTAAACGAATTGCTAATCGACTCCGGGCGGGTGCGCTAAATTTGCGTGTCGTCAGGATGGGAATAAAAGAACCGGTCGAATAAGCGGTTGCATAATGATCAAATAAATCCGTCTTGTATTTTTTATGTTATAAATCTTTTTCTGGCCTAAGTTAATAAAAATGCAGTTATTGTGTTTTTATATTCACTTTGGGTTTTTTGATGATTATCGTTATTTGTGACTCGCCTCAACAACGCAGGGTAAGATGAAGTGAGTGAACAGGGAGGCGAGCAACCTTGAATACCCCAGAACAACGGCAGCAGATTGCGGATTTCATCGGCAAACAACACGTCTTGACGCTGTGCGCCGGCGACGGTCTCGACATGTGGTGCGCCAACTGTTTTTACGTGTTCGACGCCGCGACGATGGCGCTGTGGCTGATGACCGAACCGCACACCCGCCACGGCGGGCTGATGCTGAACAACGGCCGGGTGGTTGGCACCATCGCGCCGAAGCCGAAAAGCATCGCGCTGATCCGCGGCGTGCAGTACCGCGCCGAGGCGGTGCTGCTGAGCGGCGAAGAAGCCGAGGCGGCGCGCGCGCGTTACTGCAAGCGCTTCCCGATCGCCAGGGCGATGAAGGCCGCGGTTTGGCGGCTGGATCTGCACGAGGTGAAGATGACCGATAACACCCTCGGCTTCGGCAAGAAGCTGCACTGGGCGCGGTCTATACTTTAAGTCGACGTATTGATTACAACGGGAGATTGCATGGCGCGAGCACTGTTAGTCGGCGCAACCGGGCTGGTGGGGCGCGAGTTGCTGCAGCTGTTGCAAAGCGATCCGCAGGTAACGGCCATCGTGGCGCCGACGCGCACGCCGCTGCCGCCGCACGGCAAGCTGACCAACCCGGTTGGCGATGCGTTGTTCGAGCTGCTGAGTAGCCTGCAGCAGCCGGTCGATCTGGTGTTCTGCTGCCTGGGCACCACCCGCCGGGCGGCGGGCAGCGCCGATGCCTTCCGCTACGTCGATTATCAACTGGTGGTGGAGAGCGCGCTGACCGGCCGCCGCTTGGGGGCGCAGCACTGTCTGGTGGTGAGCGCGCTGGGCGCCAACGCGGATTCCACCTTCCTGTATAACCGCACCAAAGGCGAGATGGAGCAGGCGCTGCGCGAACAGCACTGGCCGCGCCTGACGCTGGTGCGGCCTTCTATGCTGGTGGGGGATCGCCCTGCGCCGCGCCTGATGGAGCGCCTCACGCTGCCGCTGTTCAGGCTGCTGCCCGGCAAATGGCGCGCCGTCTCCGCCAAAGACGTGGCGCAAACGCTGCTGCAGCAGGCGTTCACGCCGGGCGAAGGGGTCAGGGTGCTGGAGTCGGATCGGCTGCACTGCTACCGAGGCTGACGCTGAGGTGATCGAACGCCAGCTCCAGCCCGGCGGGCAGTTCGTTGTCCAACAGCCACAGCTCGAGATGATGGCTGATGTGCGTCAGCAGCGTGCGTTTGGGCTGCAGCAACCGCTGCGTCTCCTGCGCGCGGGTCAGATCGTTGTGGTTGCGCGGCGCCTGCGGCTGCGGCGGCAGGCTGCAATCGAGCACCAGCAGATCCAGTGCCACGTTTTGCAGATAGTCGGCGGTGGCCGGCGGCAGGCCGACGGTGTCGGTCAGGTAGGCCAGCGCAGCGCCCGCCGCCTGGATCAGATAGCCGTGGGTCAGCTTGGAGTGTTGCAGCGGCAGCGGGGTGATGCGCATGCCGCCCAGTTCGACAGTGGCGAAGGGCGCCAGCGGCGGCTGAAACGCCAGAATGCCGGGGTGTTTGAACAGGTCGTCGCAGCCCTGTTCATCCGGCGGGCCATATACCGGAATGGAATTTCCGCACCCCCAACGCAAAGGAAATAACCCCTGAACGTGATCCATGTGGTAATGTGTCAGTAAAAAACGTTGAATTTGCCCCACCGAAAATCGCCGCTCCAAAGCCGGCAATCCCGCATCCAATAAGGTCGTTTCCCCCTGATAGTTAAGCATGGCGCTGCATGCTCGCCGCCGAAATGCCGGCTCGCGCCGCGCCCGTTGGCAGATAGGGCAGTCGCAGCCGAACACCGGCACCTGCTGCGCGCCGCCGGTGCCGAGAAAGGTCAGTTGCATCGCTCCCCTCCGTTAAAGGTACTTCTGGGCAAAGTGGTTGATGTCGCGAAAATCCGCCAGCCGCGCCTGCAGCGTGGCGTGATCCCAGTGCCACCACTGGCTGCGTTCGATGCGTTCTATCAGCGCGTCGTCAAAGCGCATGCCGATCTTCTTGGCCGCCACGCCGGCGACGATGCTGTAAGGCTCCACGTCCTTGGTGACCACCGCCGCGCTGCCGATCACCGCGCCGTTGCCGACGCTGACGCCCGGCATCAGGATGGCGTTATGGCCGATCCACACGTCGTGGCCGACGGTGACGTGGTGCTCGCGCCGCCAGTCGAAGAACGCCGCGTCGTCTTCCCCCAGCCCGTATTCGGAGGCGCGGTAGGTAAAGTGGTGCTGCGCGATACGCTGGTAGGTCGGGTGGTTGCCGGGATTGATGCGCGCATAGGAGGCGATGGAGACGAACTTGCCGATAGTGGCGTAAAAAATCTGGTTGTGCCCGGCGGTGTAGGAGTAGTCCCCCATCTCCACCTCTTCCAGGATCGCATCGTCGGCCAGATGCACATATTGGCCGAGCCGGGTGCGATTAAGGGTCACGTTGTCGCCGATTTTCGGCTGGGCAAAGTCGTTCATGGCGTCGCGTCCTGAGCTTGTCGGGTGGCGGTAGGCAGCAGCGCCAGCAGCGCCGCCAGGGTGTCGTCGAGTGGGCCGTCGTTGTGCAGCACCCGGCAGCCGGCGGGCAGACTCTGCTGATATTCCGCCGCCCGCGCCAGCCGCTGCTCGATCTGTTCGGCGCTTTCCCGCCCGCGATCCTGCAGGCGCCGGCGCAGGATCGCGGCGCTGACCTGCAGGCACACCGGCAGCAGCTGCGCGCCATAGCGCTGCTGCGCCTGCGGCAGGTGGGCGCGCGAACCGTTGACCGCCACGTCGATCCCCTGCAGCAGCCAAAGATCCACTTCGATCCCGAACGCGTAGCGCTGCTGGTGGGCCTGCCAGTCGAGCGCGAACAGCCCCTTGGCGCGGCGGCGCAGAAATTCCGGTTCGCTCAGCGCGATGTGATTCTCGCAGCCGGCGTCCGCCGGCCGGGTGATGTAACGGTGCGCCACCAGCGGTGCGCGGTCGGCGCCGGCTCGCAGCGCGGCCAGCAGGCTGTCCTTGCCTGCGCCGGAAGGCCCCATCAGGTAGATGAGCCGCGCCATCAGAACACCTGCCTGCCCTGGCGCCACACGTTCTGCACGTAAACGTGTTCGCCGTGCGGCCGTGCCAGCACCAGATCCGCCCGTAGCCCTTCGGCGAGGGTGCCGCGATCCTGCAGATCCAGCGCCCGCGCCGGGTTGCGGGTGATCATGCGCACCGCCAGGGGCAGATCGTAGGCGTTGCGTTCGTCCGCCGCGAGGCGAAACGCCGCGTCCAGCAGGCTGGCCGGGTAATAATCGGAAGAGAGGATATCCAGCACCCCCAGCGCCGCCAGGTGGTGCGCCGCCACGTTGCCGGAGTGGGAGCCGCCGCGCACGATGTTCGGCGCACCCATCAGCACCTGCAGGCCCTGCTGGTGCGAGGCACGGGCGGCCGCCTCGGTGGTGGGGAACTCGGCGATGGCGCTGCCCAGCGCGCAGGATTCGGCGACGTGCGCGGCGGTGGCGTCGTCATGGCTGGCCAGCGAGATGCGGCGCGCGCGGCAGTGGGCGGCGATCGCCTCGCGGTTCGGCGCGGCCCAGCGGGCGGACAGGGCGACCTGCTGCTCCTCGTACTCGCTCATCTGTTGATCGTTGAGGTGGTATTTGCCCTGATAGTATTCGCGGTACTTTTCGCGCGAGGCGAACTGGCGCTGGCCCGGCGAGTGATCCATCAGCGACACCAGCGACACGCCCGGCTTGTCCATCAGCTGTTCGAACAGCGGCAGCGTGCTCTCGTGCGGCAGCTCGCAGCGCAGGTGCAGCCGGTGCTCGGCGCGGTTCACCCCGGCGCGCTGGCTGTGGATCACCGCGTCGATCATCTTCTGCAGGTTTTCCAGCCGGTGGCCGCCGTCGCGCACGTCGCCGATCGCTACCGCGTCCAGTACCGTGGTGATGCCGTTGGCCACCATCAGCGCGTCGTGGCTGCTCATCGCCGAATGGGCCGGCCAGTCAACGTTCGGGCGCGGGGTAAAGAACTTGTCCAGGTTGTCGGTATGCAGCTCGATCAGCCCCGGCAGCAGCCAGCCGCCGTCGCCGTCCAGCGCCTGCGGCAGCCGGCTCGGGCCGTCGGCGAAGCTGCGGATCACGCCGTCCTGCATCTCCAGCGAGCCTTGCACCACCTGGTCATCCAGCACCAGCTTAACGTTATTGACGATCATCAGAGGGCCTCCAGCGCCTGCGGCGCCTGCATGTCATAAAGCCGGTCGGCGACCTGTCGGCGGACGCCTTCATCGTGAAAAATGCCGACGATCGCCGCGCCGCGCGCCTTGGCGCGTTCGATAAGCTGCACCACCGCCGCGCTGTTGCGGCTGTCGAGCGAGGCGGTCGGTTCGTCCAGCAACAGGATGGGGTAATCGACGATAAAGCCGCGCGCGATGTTCACCCGCTGCTGCTCGCCGCCGGAGAAGGTGGACGGCGCCAGCGGCCACAGGCGCTGCGGCACGTTGAGCGCAGCGAGCAGCGCTTCGGCGCGTTCTCGGCACTCGGCGCGTTCGACGCCCTGTTCCAGCAGCGGCTGCATCACCACCTCCAGCGCGCTGATGCGCGGGATCACCCGCAGGAACTGGCTGACCCAGCCCAGCGTATGGCGGCGCACCGCCAGAATCTGGCGCGCATCGGCGCTGACCATGTCCAGCCAGTCGCCCTGGTGGTTGATCCAGATATGGCCGCTGTCCGGCAGGTAGTTGGCGTACAGCGAGCGCAGCAGGGTGGATTTGCCGCTGCCGGAGTGGCCGTGCAGCACCACGCATTCGCCGCTGCCGACCGTCAGGTTGGCGTCGTGCAGCACCGGCAGCCGGGTGCCGTACTGCTGGTGCAGCACAAAGGTTTTACTGAGATGTTCAACTCGGATTTGCATAGTCATCTGTTATCGCCTTGGGTTACGACAGCACCGAAGAAACCAGCAGCTGGGTGTAAGGATGGTGCGGATCGTCCAGCACCCGGTCGGTCAGGCCGCTCTCCACCACTTCGCCCTGTTTCATCACCAGCAGGCGGTGGGCCAGCAGCCGCGCCACGCCGAGATCGTGGGTGACGATCACCGCCGCCAGCTGCATTTCCACCACCAGGTTGCGCAGCAGATCGAGCAGGCGCGCCTGCACCGACACGTCTAGCCCGCCGGTCGGCTCATCCATAAACACCAGCTTGGGGTGAGTGACCAGGTTGCGGGCGATCTGCAGCCGCTGCTGCATGCCGCCGGAGAAGGTGGTCGGCAGATCGTCGAGGCGCGACAGCGGAATTTCGACGTCTTCCAGCCACTGGCCGGCCTGGCGGCGAATGTCGCCATAGTGGCGCTGGCCGATGGCCATCAGCCGCTCGCCGATGTTGCCGCCGGCGGAGACCTGCGGCCGCAGGCCGTCGAGCGGGTGCTGGTGCACCACGCCCCAGTCGGTGCGCAGCAGGCGGCGGCGATCGCTCTCCGCCATGGCGTACAGATCCTGTTCCTGGCCCGCCTGTGGGCGGTAAAGGATCTGCCCGCGCTGCGGCGCCAGCCGCGCCGAGATCGATTTCAGCAGCGTGGTTTTGCCGGAGCCGGATTCGCCGACGATGCCCAGCACTTCACCGGGGTAGATGTCGAACGACACGTCGCTGAAGCCCTTGCCGGGGGCGTACAGGTGGGTGAGCCGGTTCACCGACAGCAGCGGAGTGGTGCTCAAAGGGGTGGAAGTCATCAGTGCTGCGCCTCTTGCGAAGATTGCGCCAACTGCTGCCGGCAGTAGTCGGTGTCCGAACAGACGAACATGCGGTTGCCCCGATCGTCGAGCACCACCTCGTCCAGGTAGCTGTGGCGCGAACCGCACAGCGCGCAGGGTTCGTCCCACTGCTGCACGCTGAACGGGTGGTCGTCGAAGTCCAGGCTCTCCACCTTGGTGAACGGCGGCAGGGCGTAGATGCGTTTCTCGCGCCCGGCGCCGAACAGCTGCAGCGCCGGCATCATGTGCATTTTCGGGTTGTCGAATTTCGGGATCGGCGAAGGATCCATCACGTAGCGATCGTTAACCTTCACCGGGTAGGCGTAGGTGGTGGCGATATGGCCGTAGCGCGCGATGTCTTCATACAGCTTCACCTGCATCACGCCGTACTCCTCCAGCGCGTGCATCTTGCGGGTCTCGGTTTCGCGCGGTTCGATAAAGCGCAGCGGCTCCGGGATCGGCACCTGATAGATCAGGATCTGGTCTTCGCGCAGCGCCGTTTCCGGAATGCGGTGACGGGTCTGGATCAGCGTGGCCTCCGGCGTGCGTTCGGTGGTTCCCACCCCGGCGACGCGCTGGAAGAAGCGGCGGATCGACACCGCGTTGGTGGTGTCGTCGGCGCCCTGGTCGATCACCTTCAGCACGTCGGCGCGGCCGATGACGCTGGCGGTGAGCTGAATGCCGCCGGTGCCCCAGCCGTAGGGCATCGGCATCTCGCGGCCGCCGAACGGCACCTGATAGCCGGGGATCGCCACCGCCTTGAGTATGGCGCGGCGGATCATGCGCTTGGTCTGCTCGTCCAGATAGCCGAGGTTATAGCCGGTCAATACTTCACTCATTGCGGGCCTCCTGACGCTCGCTGTATTCCTGTCGCAGCCGCTTGAGCAGCTCCAGTTCGGCCTGGAAGTCGACGTAGTGCGGCAGCTTGAGATGGGAGACGAAGCCGGCGGCCTCGACGTTGTCGGCGTGGGCCAGCACGAACTCTTCGTCCTGCGCCGGGCCGGCGACGCCTTCGCCGTAGTCGGGGCTTTGCAATGCGCGATCTACCAGCGCCATCGCCATCGCCTTGCGTTCGGCGCGGCCGAACACCAGCCCGTAACCGCGGGTGAAGTGCGGCGGATGGTCCTTTGGATCGACGAAGCCGTTGACCATTTCGCACTCGGTTAGCAGGATTTCGCCGATATCGATGGCGAAACCGAGCTCTTCAGGCACGATCTCCACCGAAACGTGGCCGGTGCGGATCTCGCCGGCGAACGGGTGGTTGCGGCCGTAGCCGCGCTGGGTGGCGTAGCCGAGCGCCAGCAGAAAACCTTCGTCGCCGCGCACCAGCTGCTGCAGGCGCGCCGAGCGCGAGCAGGGGTAAACCGGCGGGTTGCGGGTGATGTCGTCCGGCGTGCTGCCGTCGTCCTGTTCCTCCCGCGCCAGCTGCTGGCGACACAACAGATCGAACACGTGGCTGCAGTTATCCGGCAGCGGTTCGTCGGCCTGCGGTGCATGCGGCGCCTCGCCTTCCGCCAGCAGCGCGAAGTCCAGCAGCCGGTGGGTGTAGTCGTAGGTTGGCCCCAGCACCTGCCCGCCGGGCAAGTCCTTGTAAACCGCCGAGATGCGCCGCTCCAGCCGCATGTTTTCGCTGGCCAGCGGCTCGCTGACCGCGAGGCGCGGCAGGGTGGTGCGATAGGCGCGCAGCAGGAAGATCGCCTCCACCAGATCGCCGCTGGCCTGTTTGATGGCCAGCGCCGCCAGCTCGCGATCGTAGATGCCGCCTTCGGTCATCACCCGATCCACCGCCAGCCCCAGCTGCTGTTCGATTTGTTCCGCGCCGAGCGCCGGCAGCGCGTCGTCGCCGCGCCGCAGCTGTTCCTGCAGCTGATGGGCGGCCTCAATGGCTTTTTCGCCCCCTTTTACCGCTACGTACATCAGCACACCTCCACGCGGGTGGTCCGCGGGATCGCCAGCAGGCGATCGCCGCAGGTCAGCAAAATATCCAGCCCCAGCGGGAAGCGCTGCGGGCGGTTGACCAGGTAATCCAGCAGCGCCGGCGGCAGGCGCGGCGCTATCAGGCGATGATTCTCGATGCCGGGGCCGGTCAGGCGCAGCGCGGCGCCGTTCTCCAGTTCGCCGAGCTGCACGATGACCGTGGCACCGAACTCCGGCGAGATTTCCGTGCCGTGCGGCAACGCCTGCAGATCGGCGGCCTGCAGCTGCTCATCGAACAGGGCAAAACAGACCTCTTGCGCCGTGGCGGCCAGCGGCGCGCCGCTGTGAAAACGGATGTTTGTTAGCACTTGCTCACTTTTTAGCGCCGAACACAGCTGCAGCGGCGTTTCCTGATCGGCCAGCGTCAGCAGCGCGGCGGTGCTGGCGGCGTTCAGCGGCGCCCAGGCCGGGCCGTTCGGCAGCGTCACCCGATGCCCCGGTTCGCTTAACGCTTTAAGAATCAAACGGAAAGCGTGCTGCGATTGGTCTATCGGTTGTTCAAAACCGGTCAATAAACTCATGGCTTAATCCCCTCGCACCAGCGTAAAGAAATCCACCCGGCTGGCGGCGATCGCCCGGGCGCGCAGCTGGCGCTGCTCGTGCTGCAGTGCGGCCAGCGGCGCGATCAGCTGTTGTTGCAGGCGTTCGCCGTGTTCCGGCTGTTGCAGCAGCGCATCGGCCAGCGCGCACAGCTCGGCGTGCGCCTTGTCGCGCCCGGCGATATAGCTGTAGCCGTAGCCGCCGTTGTCCAGCTGCACCACCGCGCGGGTGACCGTCATGTCCCCCAGCACGAAGCGGCGGCCGGTGGCGCCCATGCGCCCCTGCAACTGGGCCAGGCCGATCTCCGGCGCGCGGATGCTGCGGTAACCCGGGCTGAGGTTCAGCGCCTGCCAGTGGCTGCGCAGCTGCTCGGGCCGGCTGTGCGCCAGCACCGACATCCAGCGTTGTCTCGACTCTAAGGCTTGCATTCAGTGCTCCATCGTCAGTTCAATCATGTCGGCGCGGGCCAGGCTGACGGAGTATTCCGCCACGTCTTCGCCGCCGCTGCGGACGTTAAGGGTGCGCACGCACAGCAGCGGCGCGTGGGTGGCGATCTCCAGCAGCCGGCTCTCTTTGGCCTGCGCGCGGCGCGCGCTGATGCGCGTCTGGCGGCGGGTCAGCGGCTGCTGCAGGTGCTGTTCGATAAACTGGTGCAGCGAACCGCTGTGGAACTGCTGCAGCGCCGGCCACCAGTCCAGATCGGGCAGATAGTGGTCGATGACGCTCATCGGCACGCCGTTGACCCGGCGCAGGGTGCGCAGGTGGATCACCATTTCGCCTTCTTCACGCGAGAGTGCGCTGGCAACATGCCCATTGCACGGGCGCAAGACAGCGAGTAAGCGCTCACTGGTGGGATGGCTGCCCTGCTCGAACAGGTTCTGGCTGAAGCGGGTATTGGCGTGCAGCGGGTAGTCGTAAGGCCGCATCAGCACCAGAATGCCGACGCCGTGGCGGCGCTGCAGCCAGCCGCGCTCCACCAGCTGATCCACCGCGCGGCGCAGGGTGTGGCGATTGACCTGATAACGCTCGGCCAGCTGCTGTTCCGAAGGCAGGTAGTCGCCGCAGCGGTATTGCGTGCGCAGCTCCTGTTCCAGCTGTGCGGCGATCTGCTGATAGCGCGTGGGGTAAGTGGTCGGATGTCTAGATAACTCCATCATAATAAAAACCTCGTCATACCGATGGCTGTGCGATGAAGGCGGAAGCGGTGCGTTTCATCGTGCGTCTACCCTGTGGTTTTCAAGTTGGCATCATGGTGCCGGGCGCAGATGACAATCGCGTTACGCATCGGTGGCGAACAGATGAACTATTTAGGACAGCCCGGGCGTGCACGGGCGGCGACGGCGCGCTATGCTGGCGCCTCTGTTGACTGACTCTGGCCGCTACTATGCCGCAACCTCTGAACGCCCCTGAACCCGCCCCACGCGCCTGGCCGCTGTGGAAACCGATCCTGTTTCTGTTGGTGGTGGCCGTCGGCCTCTACTACGTCAAATGGCAGCCTTACTACGGCAAGGCGTTCGTGGCGGCGGACAGCCACTCGATCGGCAAGTCGATCTTGGCCGACGGCGCCGCGAGCCCCTGGCTGGCGGCCTGGCAGTACGCGCTGGTCTACTTCACCGCGGTATGGAAGGCGGCGCTGCTCGGGGTGCTGTTAGGTTCGCTGGTGCAGGTGCTGATCCCGCGCGACTGGCTGGCGCGCACGCTCGGCCACCGGCGTTTTTCCGGCACCGTGCTGGGCGCGCTGATCGCGCTGCCGGGCATGATGTGCACCTGCTGCGCCGCGCCGGTTGCCGCCGGCATGCGCCGCCAGTCGGTGTCCAGCGGCGCTGCGCTGGCCTTTTGGCTCGCCAACCCGGTATTGAACCCGGCGACGCTGGTGTTCATGGGGTTTGTGCTCGGTTGGCCGTTCGCCGCCATCCGCCTGGTGGCGGGCGTGGTGATGGTGCTGGGCATCGCCTGGCTGGTGCAGCGCGTGACCGCCAACGACCCGCAGCCCGTCGCGCCGCAGCCTTTGGTGCTGACGGCGCAGAGCGAGGAACAGCCGTTCCTTGCGCGCTGGGGCAAAGCGCTGTGGGCGCTGTTTTGGTCGACCATTCCGATCTACGTGCTGGCGGTGCTGGCGCTGGGGGCAGCGCGGGTCTGGCTGTTCCCGCACGCTGACGGCGCCGTCGACAATAGCCTGCTGTGGATCATCGGCCTGGCGATCGTCGGCTGCCTGTTTGTTATCCCCACCGCGGCGGAGATCCCGATCGTGCAGACCATGATGCTGGCGGGCATGGGCGCCGGCCCGGCGCTGGCGCTGCTGATGACCCTGCCGGCGGTCAGCCTGCCTTCGCTGCTGATGCTCAACAAAGCCTTCTCCGCCCGGGCGCTGTGCCTGACGGCGGCGCTGGTGGCGCTGTGCGGCGCACTGACCGGCGTGGTGGGGATGGGGTTGGTGTAAAATGTTCAAAAATCGACCTTTCATCTCGATGTTGTTGTCACAAATGTGCTAACGTGTCTGTTCAAGATTTAGTGTCGCCATCGTGCGATTGCAGGAGGAGCAAAGATGGAAAGTCGCATCCAGTTTCGCATCGAAAATGAAACCAAGCGTTTGGCGCAAAAGGCCGCCGAGGCTAAAGGAACGACATTAAGTGAAGCCTGTCGCCGCTTGGCGGAGCAAATGGCTGATGAGCAACGGGCCGCAGAGGAACACGAAAACTGGTTGAAAGATAAGGTAGATGCAGCTTTTTCCCGTCTGCATGAGGGTAATGCTGTTTACCTTAGCCAACAAGAAGTAGAAGAAAGCATGGATGCCTTTAAGGCAAAAATTAGAGCGAAATACGACCGAAAATAGGGATCGTTATGCGTATCGAATGGGATAATGCAGCGCTACGGGACAGGGAACGTATTTTTGAGTTTCTTTATATTTTCAATCCACAGGCGGCAGTGCAGGCTGATAACGAGATAGATAAAGCGGTAAAGCGCCTGCTGGATCATCCTGAGTTAGGTAAGCCTTGGTATGGGAAGGCACGTAAGCTGCTCATTAACAAGGCCTCCCTGTTGCTGGTGTATATCATCGTCGATGATGTTATTAAGGTTTTCTCGATTGCCCACCAGCGTGAGAAATTTCCAAATTAGCGTTGTCATCGCAACCTATGCACCACCTGGTTGCTGCTGCCGCGCCAAATCAGCGCCGGGTCTTTCAAATCCTGCACGAACTTGCCGTCGATCAGTACGTTGATCCTGTCCACCACCTGCATTTGCTGCGCGTCCAGCTCCGCCAGCCGGTAGCCGGTCCACAGCCAGATATCCTTGCCGGGGCATTCGGCGCGCACCCGTTTCACCAGCTTTAAGATGCTCGGCACGTTGGCCGGGTGCAGCGGATCGCCGCCGGAGAGCGACAGCCCCTGGCGCGGCACGCGCGTATCGTTCAGATCGGCGATGATGCGGTCTTCCAGCGCCGGGGTGAACGGCTGGCCGGAGTTGAGCCGCCAGGTGCTTTTGTTGTAGCAGCCGGGGCACTGGTGCACGCAGCCGGCGACAAACAGCGTGCAGCGGGTGCCGGGGCCGTTGACGACGTCAATCGGGTAGTACTGGTGATAATTCATGTGAGGCCTGCCCATCAGGCTATTTTACTGGCCATTTTGCCTCCGGGCAGTGCTGCCAATCCTCACGTACTGCGTGTACGCTCCGGTTTGTGCGCGCTGGTCGAAGGCAAACTGGCTGCGACAATCACGCCTGATGAACAGGCTTCTGCATAGGCTGCGCGGCGTTTTTCAGCCGAGCTGCCCGTTGCCGAGGTGTTTCACCCGGCGTTTCACCTCTTCCTGCTTGCCGGCGTTGAACGGCCGGGCATCGGGGCTGCCGAGATAGCCGCACACCCGGCGGGTGACCGAGACCTTGGCCGAGTCGTGGTTGCCGCATTTCGGGCAGGTGAAGCCTTTGCTGGTGCAGGAGAATTCACCGGTGAAGCCGCATTCGTAGCACTCGTCGATCGGCGTGTTGGTGCCGTAGTAAGGCACCCGGCTGTAGCTGTAGTCCCACACGTCTTCCAGCGCCTTCAGGTTGTGCTGCAGGTTCGGGTATTCGCCGTAGCAGATGAAGCCGCCGCTGGCCAACGGCGGGTAGGGCGCTTCGAAGTCCAGCTTGTCGTACGGATTGACCTTCTTCTCCACGTCAAGGTGGAAGCTGTTGGTGTAATAGCCCTTATCGGTGACGCCCGGCACCACGCCGAAATCGGCGGTGTCCAGCCGGCAGAAGCGATCGCACAGGTTCTCGCTCGGCGTGCTGTAGAGGCTGAAGCCGTAGCCGGTCTCGTCCTTCCAGGCGTCGACGGCGGCGCGCAGGCGCGCGACGATCGCCACCGCTTTGGCGCGCAGCGCTTCGTCGTCATACACGTGGTTTTCGCCGCCGAACAGCGCGTTGATGGTCTCGTGCAGGCCGATATAGCCCAGCGAGATTGAGGCGCGGCCGTTCTTGAAGATGTCGGCGATGTTATCGTCGGCCTTGAGCCGCACGCCGCAGGCGCCTTCCATGTACAAGATTGGCGCCACCCGCGCCTTGATGCCTTCCAGCCGGGCGATGCGCGTCATCAGCGCCTTTTTCGCCAGCTGTAGGCGCTGATCCAGCAGCGCCCAGAAGCGCGACTCATCGCCCATCGCCTCCAGCGCGATGCGCGGCAGGTTGAGGCTGATGACGCCGATGTTGTTGCGGCCGTCGTGCACCAGCTCGCCGTCCTGCTCGTAGGTGCCGAGGAAGCTGCGGCAGCCCATCGGCGTTTTGAACGAGCCGGTGACCTTCACCACCTGATCGTAGTTGAGGATGTCCGGGTACATGCGCTTGCTGGCGCACTCCAGCGCCAGCTGCTTGATGTCGTAGTTCGGATCGCCGTACTGGTGGTTGAGGCCGTCGCGGATGGCGAACACCAGTTTGGGGAACACGGCGGTCTTGCGGTTTTTGCCCAGCCCGGCGATGCGGTTTTTCAGGATCGAGCGCTGGATCAGGCGCGACTCCCAGCTGGTGCCGAGGCCGAAGCCGAAGGTGACGAACGGCGTCTGGCCGTTGGCGGTGTGCAGGGTGTTGACCTCGTACTCCAGCGACTGGAAGGCGTCGTAACACTCTTTCTCGGTGCGCGCCATGGCATAGCCTTTGGCGTCCGGGATCTGCCACTCTTCCGCCACCTGCAGGTGTTTGCGGAAGCTCTCGTCGACGAACGGCGCCAGAATTTCATCGATGCGGTTGATGGTGGTGCCGCCATAGATATGGCTGGCGACCTGGGCGATGATCTGCGCGGTCACGGCGGTGGCGGTAGAGATCGACTTCGGCGGTTCAATCTCGGCGTTGCCCATCTTGAAGCCGTTGGTCAGCATGCCTTTCAGATCGATCAGCATGCAGTTGAACATCGGGAAGAACGGCGAGTAGTCGAGATCGTGGTAGTGAATTTCGCCGCGTTCATGGGCCAGCACCACGTCGCGCGGCAGGATGTGCTGCTTGGCGTAGTGTTTGGCGACGATGCCCGCCAGCAGGTCGCGCTGGGTGGGGATCACCTTGCTGTCCTTGTTGGCGTTTTCGTTCAGCAGCGCGCGGTTGCTCTGCTCGACCAGGCCGCGAATCTCCTGGTTCAGGCGGCCGCGCAGCTCGCGCGCCACGTCGCGATCGTGGCGGTATTCGATATAGGCGCGCGCCAGCTGTTTGTACTCGCCGGCCATCAGCTGGTTTTCCACCGCCTGCTGGATCTCGTGGATATCGACGCGCGGCTGCGGCTCCATGCGCTGAGCGACCACGCGGGCGACGGTGGCGCAGTAGTCGGCGTCGACCACGCCCACCGCCAGCGCGGCGCGCTCGATGGCCTGCGCGATGCGCGCTTCGTCAAAAGGTACCTGGCAACCGTCCCGCTTAATCACTACTGGTTTCACGTTGTACTCCTTGTTCCCCGAGGGAGCGTTCATACCCGCCTGGCGTGGCGAGCAACCGTCAAATTTCGCTTATCCACAGGGCAAAGCCGCAGCGCGTAAGGGCTGTGGCGGCGTGTGGATGATTTTGTGGATAACTACTATATATAGGTGTTCGTAATTCTTAATGCACTATATATAGATATTGGCGCGATTCTTTTGATGTAGAACAAGGAAAACGGAAGAGCGTGCGCAAGCTGAACAGTCGTCAATCGCCGGTTGGCCGATCGCGGAAATGTTCCAGCAGAAAATCGACCCAGACGCGCACCCGCGGCGGCAGATCCGCCGAGGCGTAATAGAGCCACAGCTGCACCGGGCGCGGCCAGCACTCCGCCAGCACCGGCCGCAGCGTGCCCTGCTCAAAGTGCTTGTCGAGGTACCAGCGCGCCAGGTTGACGATGCCGAGCCCGGCCAGCGCCGCATCCAGCAGCATCTCCGGGCGGCTCACCACCAATCGGCCGTTCAGATCCAGCGCCAGCGTTTCGCCCTGATGGCGCAGCTGCCATTTGACGTGGCGGCCGTTGCTGGGGTTGCGGTGCAGCAGGCAGTCGTGCCGCAGCAGGTCGTGCGGCGTTTGCGGTTCACCGCGCCGCGCCAGATAGTCGGGCGACGCCGCCAGCACCATATGCATCGGGTAGAGCGGGCGCGCCACCAGCCGGCTGTCGGGATCGACCCGGCTGCCGATGCCGACGTCGAAGCCTTCGCCCACCAGATTCACCACCCGGGCATCCAGCGACAGATCGAGATCGATCTGCGGGTAGCGCGCCAGAAATTGCGGGATCAACGGCATCAGCATCTGGCGGCCAAAGCCTGGGATCATCGTGACGCGCACCACCCCGGCCGGTGCCTGCCGTTCGCCGCCGGCGCTTTCCAGCGTCGCCGCCAACGCCTGCCACAGCGGCGCCACCTGCGCCAGCAGCGCTTTGCCCTCGTCGGTCAGCAGCACGTTGTGGGTGTTGCGCTGAAACAGCCGCAGCGCCAGCTTCTCTTCCAGCGCGCGGATATTTTTGCTGACCGCCGCCGGCGTGACGCCCAGCTGGCGGGCGGCGGCGGAGAAATTTTGCGCCTGCGCGGCGGCGAGGAAGGCCGGCAGCAGGCGGTGCACGTCAAAGGGCAGCGACATAGTGGTTGATACTTTCGGTTGAAATTGAAGTGACCTTGAACAGCCTACACCCGAAGCGGCAGAAATGGAAAAATGCCTCATCTTCTTTACGTTCAAGGAATCATTTATGTCACGCATTTTAGTGTTAACCGCCCACCGCACCCCCGACGAGTCGCGCATCAACCAGGCGCTGATCGAGGCCGTGCGCCCGCTGCCTAACGTGACCATGCACGAACTGATCCGCACTTACCCGGATTACCGCATCGACGTGGCGCGCGAACAGGCACTGCTGGAAAGCCACGATGCGGTGGTGATGATGTTCCCGTTTTTCTGGTATAGCTCGCCGGCGATCCTACGCGAATGGCAGGACGCGGTATTAACCTATGGTTTCGCCTACGGCAGCGAGGGCACCAAACTGCACGGCAAGCCGCTGCAGCTGGTGGTGAGCACCGGCGGCAACGCGCAGGCTTATACGGCGGAAGGATACAACCGTTATCCGGTGCAGGATCTGCTGCTGCCGTTCCACGCGCTGGCTAACCTGACCGGCATGGATTATCTGCCGCCGCATCTGGTGCAGGGCGTGAGCGACATGAGCGATGAGCAGTTGGCGCAAGAGGCCGCCGGGGTGGTGGCGCTGATGGGGACATTGTAGGGCGCAGTTCATCGCTGCGCCCTGCGGGGTCAGTCTTCGAGCAGCCACCACACCGCTTCGAACGGCCGCAGCGTCAGCGCCTGCGGCTGGTCCGCCGAGTCGCTGTAGTTGCTCATCAGCGGGCGCCACTGAGCGGAGGCTTCCACGCCTTCCGCCGCCCAGGCCAGCGGTTCGCGGCTCAGGTTGGCTACCACCAGCAGGCGCTGGCCGTTCCAGCTGCGCTGATAGCACCACAGCGCCGGGTGATCCGGCGCCAGATCCTGATAGTCGCCGTGGGTCAGCAGCGGATACTGCTTGCGCAGGGTGATCAGCTGGCGGTAGGCGTAAAACACCGAGTCGAGGTCGGCCAGCGCCGCGTCGGCGTTGATCTGCAGGTAGTTCTCGGCGCAGCCGATCCACGGCGTGCCGGTGGTGAAACCGGCGTGCGGCGCGGCGCTCCACTGCATCGGCGTGCGGCCGTTGTCGCGCGATTTGTCCGCCAGGATCGCCAGCAGTTCGGCGTCGCCGCGGCCCTGGGCGCTCAGCTCGGCGTACATGTTCAGGCTTTCCACGTCGCGATACTGCTCGATGGCGCGGAAGCCGGGGTTGGTCATGCCGATCTCTTCACCCTGGTAGATATAAGGCGTGCCCTGCATGCCGTGCAGCACCATCGCCAGCATTTTGGCGGCCGGCACCCGCAGTGCGCCTTCATCGCCGAAGCGCGATACGATGCGCGGCTGATCGTGGTTGCACCAGAACAGCGCGTTCCAGGCGCGGTTATGCATCCCCTGCTGCCAGTGGCGGAAGATCTGCTTCAGTTCCACATAATCCGGCGCCGCCCGCGTCCATTTTTCACCGCCGGCGTAGTCTACCTTCAGGTGGTGGAAGTTGAAGGTCATCGACAGCTCTTCGCCGCTCTGCGCCGCGTATTGCTGGCAATGCTCGAGCGTGGTGGAAGACATCTCGCCCACCGTCATCAGGCCGCGCGGCTGGAACACGTCGCGGCTCATCTCCTGCAGGAACTCGTGAATGCGCGGGCCGTCGGTGTAGAAGCGGCGGCCGTCGCCCTGGCTGTCGGACGGGAAGTCCTGCTGTTTGGACACCAGGTTGATCACGTCGAGGCGCAGGCCGTCGACGCCTTTGTCCGCCCAGAACTGACACACTTTCTTCAGCTCTTCGCGCACCGGCGGGTGTTCCCAGTTGAGATCCGCCTGCTCGACGGCGAACAGGTGCAGATAGTACTGGCCACTGTCGGCGTGCCACTGCCAGGCGTTGCCGCCGAATTTGGAGCGCCAATTGTTCGGCGGCATATCCCCTTTGCCGTCGCGCCAGACGTAAAACTGGCGATACGGGCTGTGGCGATCCTGCGCGGCCTTGAACCACGGGTGCTCGGTCGAAGTGTGGTTGAACACCATGTCCATCACGATGCGGATGCCGCGCCGGTGGGCGGCGGCGACCAACTGCTCGAAGTCCGCCATGGTGCCGTAAGCCGGATCGATGGCGCAGTAGTCCGCCACGTCATAGCCGTTGTCCACCTGCGGCGACACGTAGACCGGCGTCAGCCAGATGGCGTCGACGCCCAGCTCCTGCAGATAGTCCAGCCGCCGGGTCACGCCGGCCAAATCGCCGTAGCCGTTGCCGGTGCTGTCCTGAAAACTCTTCGGATAAATTTGGTAGATGACGCCGTTCTGCCACCAGGGGGTTGGGTTGCTCATAGCTGTATACCTTTGAATCGTGACAACGGGCCTGTACCCTTCATCTTTCAAACTGCAGCGTTGTTGGCTGCCGGCGCTGCACCCCAGTCACTTACCTGAGTAAGCTCCTGGGGATTACGAGCCTCGTCCTGAGGCTCGCCCTTTGGGCCAGCGCAGGCGCTGTTCAAATCGGTTCCCGACCGATTTGTGACACCCTTGCCGCCTAGCTGCAGCTCGAAAGCTATAGGGTATTTCCAGCCCCTACATTCATGTTGCGTATTTTGCGTCAATCAATCCGGCAGCTCGCCGCGGGCGGCCTTGCGTTTGTAGACCATGATGGTCAGCACCAGCGGGATGACGATCGCCACCAGAATCGCCAGCGAGTAAATCAGCCAGAACTGCGGTTTGATAGACAGGATGCCCGGCAGGCCGCCGACGCCGATGCCGTTGGCCATCACGCCGTCCAGGCCGCAGATCAGGCCCGCGATCGCGGAGCCGATCATCGCGCACAGCATCGGGAAACGGTATTTGAGGTTGATGCCGTACATCGCCGGTTCGGTCACGCCGAGGTAGGCGGAGATCGCCGCCGGCACCGAGATTTCACGCTCGTTGGCCTTGCGGCTGATGATGATGATGCCGAGCACCGCCGAGGCCTGCGCGATGTTGGACAGCGCAATCAGCGGCCACACCGGGGTGCCGCCCATGCTCTGGATCATCTGCATGTCGATGGCCAGCGTGGTCTGGTGCACGCCGGTGATCACCAGCGGTGCATACAGGAAGCCGAACAGCGCGGCGCCCACCGGGGCGAAGCTGCCGGTCATCACCGCTTTCACCGCCCAGGCAACCCCGTCGCCGATCATGCGGCCGAACGGCCCGATCAGCGCGTGCGCCAGGAACACCGCCAGCAGCAGCGAAACTACCGGCACCACCACCAGATAGAGGTAGTCGGGGACGATCTTTTTCAGCCGGGTTTCGATCCAGCCCAGCGCCATGCCCGCCAGGATCGACGGGATCACCTGCGCCTGATAGCCGACTTTCTGGATCACGAACCAGCCGAAGTTCCACACTTCCGGCGTTTGCTGGCCGAGCAGGTAGGAGTTCATCAGCTGCGGCGACACCAGGGTGACGCCCAGCACGATGCCGAGCACCGGGGTGCCGCCCATCTTTTTCACCGTCGACCAGCAGATGGCCACCGGCAGGAACATGAAGATCGCTTCACCGAGCAGCCACAGGAAGTCGTAAATGGTTTTCCACGCCGGGTGCATCTGCGCCAGCGTTTGGCCGCCGGACATCGGGATGTCGCCAATCACGTTGCGGAAGCCGAGGATCAGACCGCCGCTGATCAGCGCCGGCAGCAGCGGGAAGAAGATTTCGGCGAAGTGGGAGATGGTGCGCTCGGTCCAGGTCATGTTCTGGCGCGCGGCCACCTTGGCCTGTTCTTTGTCGGCCTCGTTGACGCCGGTGCTGGCGATCAGCGCCTGATAGTAGTCGCCGACGTCGGTGCCGATCACCACCTGGAACTGCCCGGCGTTGGTGAAGCAGCCTTTGACCATCGGCAGCTCTTCGATTTCCTTGGGGCTGGCCTTGCTGGGGTCGTTGAGGACGAAACGCAACCGGGTAATGCAATGGCTGACGGTGGCGATGTTTTCGCGGCCGCCGACCAAAACAATCAGGCGATCAATATCCTGCTGTTTTACTTTGCTCATTATGGGATACCTGCAGAGGTGTTGGCTGAGTAATGATCAAAGCTTAGTCACTCGGATTTTTTTATGGAATGGGAACGTTCCCGGTTTGGGGCGAGGATCACAAAATGACAAAAAATGGTCGTCTTTTAATCAGGAAAGTTTGCTGGGCACCACCAGGCGGCGGATCCCCTGTTCACCGTTGAGCTGCGCCAGCAGCTGTTGCGCCGCCAGCAGGCCGGCGCTGCCGTAGCCGAACTCCACCGACAGGGTGTCGGGGAACAGGAAGCTGAGCAGCGGGGTGTTGCCGATGGCGCACACCTGGATGGCGTGCGTCGGCTGCTGCTGCAGGTATTTGATCGCCCCCAGGGCGATGCTGTCGGAGGCGCAGATCAGCGCGCTGGTGTGCGGGTCGATCACCTCGGCGGCGTGTTGGAAACCGCTCTGGTAGCTCAGCTCGCCCAGCGTGGCGCGCGGCGTGAGCTTGAGGCGCTCGCAGGCGTCGAGATAGGCCTGGTAGCGGCGCTGGCCGGTGGTGGCGTCGCTGAGCTGCACCCCCAGATAGCCGATGTGCCGGTGCCCTTGCCGATACAGGCGATCCATCAGCAGGTTCACCGCGCCGGCGTCGTCGTAGCAGACGGACGAAAAGCCGTCGTATTCGCGCACCATCACCACCATTTTTTCCTGCCACGGTTTGAGCATCGCCGCGGTCAGCCCGGTAAAGCCGAACAGGATCACGCCGTCGACGTTGCGTTGGCGCAGCACGTGCAGGTGCTCCTGCACCAGGCGGGTTTCGAACTGGCTCTCCATCACGATAGGATCGAAACCCTGCTGATACAGCAGCGGCAGCATGGTGCGCACCGCCTGGTTTTCCGACGGCGAATCGAGACGGGAAACGATGATGCCCACCACTTTGTCGCTCTGGCCGCGCATGGCGCGCGCCGACTTGGAGGGGGTAAACCCTTGCTGACGGATCACCGCTTCCACCCGTTCGCGGGTCTGCGGGCTCACGCTGCCTTCGTTGTTCAGCACCCGTGAGACGGTGGATTTGCCTACGCCGCTCAGGCGTGCGATGTCCTTGATGGTCAGCCGGTTTTGCATGGTTTACTTTTCGTTGAGGTGGACAGGCGTAACATAATGGCCTGTAAAACAATGCCCGTCAGCATAGCTCATTTTCCCACGCGGATCTTGAGGCAATACGGGATTGTTGTACTGCGCTGAACGGCCGCTCCTGCCGCTCTGTTTTTCCCTTTACCGGAGGTGATTCCCCATATGGACCCCGACCCGACCGCTTTAGACACTCACTCGGTTCACCGGTAAAACCTTTCCGCCTGGCGCTGCTGTTTTACCGGTGAAGTACATCACGGTAACCGGTGGCGCGCGCTTCGTCGTTCGCTCCTGCTGCTGAAAAAAGAATAAGGATCTGCGTTGGCAGAGGCTTTTTGGCGCACCCGCCATCCGCCCGGCCGATGACGATCCCCGTTTACCCGCTGCCGTGAGGCACCGGGCGACGAGGTGCGAACCATGAAACTGAAAAAACTCCCCCGTCAGCTGCTGGGCCTGTTCGCCCGCGGCCTTCCGCGCCGTTTGGTGCGCCGCGACAGCCTGCTGGACGGCGTCGGCGGCGCTGCGCACGATATGCCGGCCGGCCTGGCGCAACAGCGGCTGGAATGCGCCGCCGCAGAGACGATGCAGCTGTTTGAGCGTTTTCACAGCCACCCGGAAGGCATCACCGCCCATGAGGCGGAGCAGGTGCGCCGGCGCTGCGGCGAGAACGTCATCGACGATCAGCAGAAAGAGGCCTGGTGGCAACACCTCTGGCACTGCTACCGCAACCCGTTCAACCTGCTGCTGACCGCGCTCGGCATGATCTCGTACGCCACCGAGGATCTCACCGGCGCGCTGGTGATCGCGCTGATGGTGCTGATCTCCACGCTGCTGAACTTCATCCAGGAGGCGCGCTCCAACCGGGCGGCCGATGCGCTGAAAGCGATGGTGAGCAACACCGCCACGGTGATCCGCAGCGATGCGCTCACCGGCAAGAGCGAACACGTGGAGCTGCCGATCGCGCAATTGGTGCCGGGCGATATCGTCAAGCTGGCGGCCGGCGACATGATCCCGGCGGATCTGCGCCTGCTGTCGGCCAAGGATCTGTTTATCAGCCAGGCTGCGCTGACCGGCGAATCGCTGCCGGTGGAAAAATCCGCGGCGCCGCAGTTGCCGGCGGCCGATCCGCTCGACTGCCAGAACCTGTGCTTCATGGGCACCAACGTGGTCAGCGGCACCGCGCTGGCGATGGTGATCGGCACCGGCGGCGGCACCTATTTCGGCCAGCTGGCGCAGCGCGTCACCAGCCAGGAGCAGCAGCCGAACGCCTTCCAGAGCGGCATCAGCAAGGTCAGCTGGCTGCTGATCCGCTTTATGCTGGTGATGACGCCGATCGTGCTGCTGATCAACGGCTACACCAAGGGCGACTGGTGGGAAGCGGCGCTGTTCGCGCTGTCGGTGGCGGTCGGGCTGACGCCGGAAATGCTGCCGATGATCGTCACCTCGACGCTGGCCAAAGGGGCGGTGAAGCTGTCGCGCCAGAAGGTGATCGTCAAACGCCTGGACGCCATCCAGAACTTCGGCGCCATGGACATTCTGTGCACCGACAAGACCGGCACCCTGACCCAGGACAAGATCGTGCTGGAGCGCCACACCGATGCGTTCGGCGCCGGCAGCGAGCGGGTGCTGCGCTACGCCTGGCTGAACAGCTTCTACCAGACCGGGCTGAAAAACCTGCTCGACGTGGCGGTGCTGAGCTGCGCGGAGCAGAATCGGCAGCCGGCGGCGTTGCAAAACTACCGCAAGGTGGATGAGATCCCGTTCGATTTCGTGCGCCGCCGCATGTCGGTGGTGGTGGCCAAGGACAATGAGTATCACGAGCTGGTGTGCAAGGGCGCGCTGGAAGAGATGCTGGCGATTTGCAGCCACGTGCGCCACGAAGACGAGGTGATCCCACTGAGCGAGGCGCTGTTGGCGCGCATTCGCCGCATCACCGACGATCTCAACCAGCAGGGGCTGCGGGTGGTGGCGGTGGCCAACAAGATCCTGCCGGCGCAAACCCATGAATACGGCGTGGCGGATGAGTCGGATCTGATCCTCGAGGGCTACGTCGCCTTCCTCGATCCGCCGAAGGAGAGCACCGCACCGGCGCTGGCGGCGCTGAAACAGAACGGCGTCACGGTGAAGATCCTCACCGGCGACAACGAGCTGGTGGCCGCCAAAGTGTGCCGGGACGTCGGGCTGGAGGCCGATCGCCTGCTGCGCGGCAGCGAGATCGAACAGATGGACGACGAGCAGCTGGCGCAGGCGGCGGCGCGCACCACGGTGTTCGCCAAGCTGACGCCGCTGCACAAAGAGCGCATCGTCAAACTGCTGCGCCGCCAGGGGCACGTGGTGGGCTTTATGGGCGACGGCATCAACGACGCGCCGGCGCTGCGCGCGGCCGATATCGGCATCTCCGTCGATTCAGCGGTGGACATAGCCAAGGAAGCGGCGGACATCATTCTGCTGGAAAAAAGCCTGATGGTGCTGGAGCAGGGGGTGATCGAAGGGCGCCGTACCTTCGCCAACATGCTGAAATACATCAAGATGACCGCCAGCTCCAACTTCGGTAACGTGTTCAGCGTGCTGATCGCCAGCGCCTTCCTGCCGTTTCTGCCGATGCTGCCGCTGCACCTGCTGATTCAGAACCTGATGTACGACATCTCGCAGATCGCTATCCCGTTCGATAACGTCGACGACGATCAGATCACCCAGCCGCAGCGCTGGAACTCCGCCGATCTGGGGCGGTTTATGGTGTTCTTCGGGCCGATCAGCTCGATCTTCGACGTGCTGACCTTCAGCCTGATGTGGTGGGTATTCAAGGCCAACACGCCGGAAATGCAGACGCTGTTCCAGTCCGGCTGGTTCGTGGAAGGGCTGCTGTCGCAAACGCTGATCGTCCACATGATCCGCACGCGCAAAATTCCGTTTATCCAGAGCCGCCCGTCCTGGCCGCTGTGCATCATGACGCTGGCGGTGATCGCCACCGGCATCGGCCTGGTGTTCTCGCCGCTGGCCGGCTTCCTGCAGCTGCAGGCGCTGCCGCTCGGTTACTTCCCGTGGCTGGTGCTGATCCTCGCCGGTTACATGGTGCTGACCCAGTGCGTGAAAGGCTGGTTCGTGCGCCGCTACGGCTGGCAATAACCCGCTCGCCCCCTCCGGCCGGGAGGGGGCAACTGTGATCCCGTCCGCTTTTTCACCGCAACGGTTGGACATCTGTTCTGGGCTGAGTCTTTATCTACAGCGTTGGCTGTTTTCCCCTGCGCCTTTCAAGCCACCGCGTTGTTGTTTATCGCCTGGCGGTGGTTTGAAATTCATTGGGGATATTTTGTTTTTTTCCTCTGAGGAATTTCCGATGCACAGACCTTTCCGTTATACGCTACTGGCTTCATCGTTATGGTTTTCCTGCGGCGCGCTGGCGCAGCCGGCCGGCGATCTGCCGCTGATGCCCTGGCCGCAGCAGGTGGAAGTGACGCAACCGGCGGGCAAGCTGGTGCTGGATCACCGTTTGTCTCTGACGTTGCAGGGCGACGATCTGGGCGACGCGCTGCCGCGCTGGCGCCAGCGCATCGAACTGCAGACCGGCTGGACGCTGGCGCCGATGGAAGAAGCGAACGGCGCGGCGATCAAGGTGGTGATCAAGGACCGGGTGGCGGCGCAGCCGCTGCCGGGCAGCGATGAGAGTTACCGGCTGGCGGTCACGCCGCAGGGCGCCACGCTGAGCGCCAACACCCGCTTCGGCGCGCTGCGCGGCATGGAGACCCTACTGCAGCTGCTGCAGACCGACGGGCAAAATACCTTCCTGCCGCTGGTGGATATCCGCGACGTGCCGCGTTTTCCGTGGCGCGGCGTTTTGTTGGATTCGGCGCGTCATTTCCTGCCGCTGCCGGACATTCTGCGCCAGCTCGACGGCATGTCGGCGGCCAAGCTTAACGTGTTCCACTGGCACCTGACCGACGATCAGGGCTGGCGCTTTGCCTCCGAGCATTATCCCAAGCTGCAACAGCAGGCCAGCGACGGCCAGTTCTACACCCGCGAGCAGATGCGGCAGGTGGTGGCTTACGCCACGGCGCGCGGCATTCGCGTGGTGCCGGAGATCGACATGCCGGGGCATGCCTCCAGCATTGCGGTGGCCTATCCCGACCTGATGAGCGCGCCGGGGCCGTATCGGATGGAGCGCGAATGGGGCGTGCATAAGCCGACGCTCGATCCGACCCGCGACGAGGTGTATCAGTTTGTCGACACGATCGTCGGCGAGCTGGCGGCGATCTTCCCCGATCCTTATCTGCACATCGGCGGCGACGAGGTGGACGCCAGCCAGTGGCGGGCGTCGCCGTCGATTCAGGCGTTTATGCAGAAGAACGGGCTGGCGGATACCCATGCGCTGCAGGCCTACTTCAACCAGAAGCTGGAAAAGATCCTCGAGAAGCACCAGCGGCAGATGGTCGGCTGGGACGAGATCTATCATCCGTCGCTGCCGCGCTCGATCGTCATTCAGTCCTGGCAGGGGCAAGACTCGCTGGGCGCCAGCGCGCAGGACGGCTATCAGGGCATCCTCTCCACCGGTTTCTACCTCGATCAGCCGCAAAGCACCGCCTATCACTACCGCAATGAAATTCTGCCGCAGCCGCTGGGGATCGAGACGGCGGTGCAACCTGGCGAGCAGGCGCAAAGCTGGGGCTTCAGCATGCCGCGCCTGAAGGGCAGCGCGGTGGAGGGCAGCTTCACGCTGATCGAGGGCAAGCAGGGCTGGCGCGGCTTTATCGATTTCAACGGCAAATCGCGCCGCGCGGCGCACGACATTGTCTGGCGCACGCCGCAGCAGGTGACGTTCCGCGTCGATACCTGGATGGGTGACACGCGGCCGGTGTTCACGCTGCAGCAGGACAAGCTCAGCGGCTATACGTTGGTCGGCAACGTGCGTTACCCCACCAGCGGCGACAAGCTGGCGGCGGTGCCGGCGGGCAAGATGCCGGTGGTGCCGGACGAGAAGGGGCAGGCCAACATTCTCGGCGGTGAAGCGGCGCTGTGGGCGGAAAACGTGCGCGCGCCGCTTCTCGATCTCAAGCTGTGGCCGCGCGCCTTCGCGGTGGCGGAGCGGCTGTGGTCGGCGCAGGACGTCACCGACGAAAACAACATGTACCGGCGGCTGGCGGCGATCGACGCCTGGTCGGTGGTGTCGGTCGGCCTGCAGCAGCACGCGGAAACGGCGCGCGAATTCACCCGATTAAGCAACAGCGTGCAGATCGTGCCGCTGCAGATCCTGGCCGAGGCGGTGGAGCCGGCGCAGTATTACACCCGCCAGCACCTGAAGTTCCAGGCCGGCAACTATCACCAGTTCGAACCGCTGAACCGCTTTGCCGATGCGCTGCCGCCGGAGAGCGGCGCGGTGCGCGACATGCAGGCACAGGTCGCGGCCTTGTTGAAGGATAAGCGCGATAAGGCGGCGGCGCAGGCGCTGCGCGAACGGCTGCAACGCTGGCAGGCGAACGGCGCGGCGCTGCAGACGGCGATCGCGGGCAACCGCACGCTGCGCGATCTGGCGCCGGTGGCGCAGGACGTCGATGCTTTGGCCACGCTGGGCTTAACGCTGCTGGATCGCCATCAGCAGGACAAACCGCTGAGCCGGGCCGAGGCCGAACAAGCGCAGCGCCAGCTGGATGCGGCGGCGCAGACGCGCGACGAGGTGGTGATTGCGGCGGTGTACCCGCTGGAGGCGCTGCTGCGGGGGCTTAAAATGGAGTGAGGGTGACGGGGCTCGGCCAGCTGAGCCCCGGTTTTGTTACGCCCGAAGCGACAGCGGCGCATACCCGATGGCGTGCTGCAGGTAATTCAGCAGCAGCTGGCGGGTGAAGCGCGGCTCATCGATGCCGCTGCCCTGCAGGAAGCGTTGCAGGTTGCGGCAGTCCCACCGATAGGTGTCTTGATAGAGCTCCACCGTCGATAGCTCGTCCACCATAGGATCCTTGAACAGGCTGAGCAGCGGGTACAGCGGCGCGTCGCTGTCGTTTTCCCATTGGGCCCGCCACTGTGCGAAGGGCAGAGGATGAAAGCGATAACCGAACTCGCGCTCCAGCAGGCTGAAAAACTCACGCAGCGTCAGATTATTGTCACCTTGATGGATCAGGTTGAATTTCTGCCCCAGCGCCTGCGGGTTGCGAGAGACGTGGGCGATGGCCCGGGTCATGTAATCCACCGTGGTCAACCCTTCGCGCAGATCCCGTAAATCCGGCACCGTGCCGCTGCTGATGCAGGTTCTCACCAGCCGCGCCCACCATTGGTAATCGGCGTTGACGCCGGTGCGGCTGTGGCAGGTGGCGTAGCCCAGGCGGAACGTCATCAGCGGCAGGCCTTGCTTCGCCGCCAGATCGGCGATTTTCTCCATCACCCATTTGCTGCGCACGTAGCCGATATCGCGGCTGACCGCCGGCAGGTTTTGATCGATATCGTCGCTTTCCCGCATCACCCGCTTACCGGTGTGCAGATGCCCCCAGCTGTAAACGGAGATGGTCGACAGCAGCATCAGCGGCTTGGTGCGGCTATGCGCCGCGAAACGAATGATTTCCCGCAGGCCCTGTACGTTGTCGCGCTTCATGTAGGCGTAAGGCTGGATAAAATTCACCGCGCTGGCCGAATGGTAAATCAGATCGATATCCTGACTTAACACCCGGTAAGCCGCCGGGGCCAGCGAGAAATGGTGTTCCGCCACGTCGCCGGGCAGGATATGGAGGCGTGCGCGCTGCCCGGCGCTCAACGCGATCCGGTAGCGCTGCAGCACCGCCTCCAGCCGCTGTCTCGGCGGCAGTTTGGCGCCGTCGCGCACCAGACAGTACAGCTCGGCGTCGGTGGTGCGCAGCAGATCGGCCAACAGGTGCGCGCCGACGAAGCCGGTGGCGCCGGTCAGCAAAATGGCGCGCGGCGCGCTGATTTGCCGCGCATCGAACGTCGGATCGATGACGAGATCCGACGGCAAATACACGTCATCCAGCAAGGCGCGTGCCGGCTCGCCGTCTTGAGGTTCAGGCGTTTGTTCTTGTCCCTGGCGTTGCTTCATCGCCTGCGCCAGCGTCGTCAGGTTCGGGTATGCATAGATATCACGCACATAGGTTTTGACCGCGAACGCTTTACCCAGTTGGTTTGCCAGGTTTGCCGCCAGCAGCGAATGCCCGCCCAGCGCGAAGAAATCATCGTCGGCGCGGATATGATCGATTTTCAGCAGCCTGCGCCACAGATCGGCGACGATCCGCTGGTGGCCGTCGAGCGGTTCAGCAGGGGCCGGCTGAGCCTCGGGCGCCAGGGCCAACAGCGCCGCCTGGTCGATTTTACCGTTGGCGTTGATCGGCAACCGATCCAGATGCCGGTACTCGGCGGGCAGAGAGTAGGCGGGCAGCTGATCCTGAAGCTGCCGTTTAACCCGTGCAATGAGATCGCCGCCGGGATCTTCACCGGTCAAAAACGCCAGGATCCGCTTGTCGCTCGGATTGTCCGTTTGATTGACGAGGGCGATGGCGGTTTTTACGCCGGAGACCTGCGTCATCAGGCTGCCGATTTCACCGAGTTCCACGCGATTGCCGCGGATTTTGACCTGGGCGTCGAGGCGCCCCAGGTACTGAATGCGGCCGTCAGGCAAGCGGCGCGCCCGATCGCCGCTGCGGTACAAGCGCTGGCCGCCGACGTGCGGCGAAGTGACAAAACGCTCGGCGGTCAGCTGCGGGGCGTTCAGGTAGCCGCGCGCCAGGCAGAGGCCGCTGATGCAGAGCTCGCCAGATTCGCCGTCGGTTACCGGCCGCAGGCGCTCGTCGAGGATGAATACCTGCGTATCGGCGATGGGCCGGCCAATCGTGGACGGCGGGTTTTGCGTCGCGCAGCGCACGCGGTTGCAGGTGGCAAAGATGGTGGCCTCCGTCGGGCCGTAGTAATCCACCACTGCATAGCCGATGCCGCGCAGCTCGAGCGGATTCAGCTTTTCACCGGCGGTGAACAGGTATTTCAGCGCCAGCCCGGCGGGCTGCGGCGCGCCGATGACCTCCGGCACCAATACCGTAGGGACAAAGGCGTGGGTGAGGCGATGCCGGGCGAAGAAGGCCAGCAATGCGTCCGGCTGCAGGCGGGTCTCCTCGTGCGGCAGATACAGGGTGCCGCCGCAGATCAGCGGTGCCCAGATTTCCCATTGCGCCACGTCAAAACCGACGCCGGCAATCAGCGTGGAACGGCTGTGTTCATCCATCGCGAAACGTTGGTTATGCCAGAGGAGCAGGTTTAACAGCGAACGGTGTTCGATCATGACGCCTTTGGGCGCGCCGGTGGTGCCGGAGGTGAAAATAATATAGGCAAGCGCATCGGAGGGCAGAGGGGAAAATACAGTTATGGAAACTTTAGTCAGGGAAATATTATCAATGGAAAGGACTTTGCGCGAGAGGTTGTCGATATTTACACGGGCATCATGGTTGCTGAAGAGGATTATCGGCGAGCCACTTTGTTCGATAATATTGCGAATGCGCCGTTCGGGATAGCGGGCGTCAATGGGAATATAGCAGGCTCCGGCCTTGGCGATCGCCATCATGCCGATCGGTAATTCCACCGTGCGCTGCGCGACCAGCGGCACGGCATCGCCGGGCCGAACCCCTTCCTGTTTCAGGCGCGTGCACAGTGCGCTGCTGGCTTCATCCAATTGACGGTAGGTCAGATGTTTATTATCGCCGACGACGGCGGTTTTTTCCGGATAACGGGAAGCTTGTTGGATAAAATAATCCAATACGCTAGGTGCCATGGTTATCTCCTGTCATTATTCACGGAGTGAACGAAATGAAACAGCAATGACCCGGCCGGGTGAGAAATAATTATAGGCGTATTTTTATTGTGGGATTGTAAATGTGAGCGGTATTACGCTATCGCTATAAATTAATTGGATTAATAAAATTCTTACCAATAAAAACGGCCAGCCGAAGCTGACCGTCATTCGCGTGCGTGTCGATTAACGACGCACGGCGATGGCTTCGATTTCGATCTTCACGTCTTTCGGCAGACGCGCCACTTCCACGCAGGAGCGGGCCGGGAACGGCGCGCTGTGCTCGGTGAAGAAGGTTTCGTACGCGGCGTTAACGGTGGCGAAGTCGTTCAGATCTTTCACGAACACGGTGGTTTTCACGATGTCGGCAACGATCAGGCCGGCGGCTTCGACGATCGCTTTGACGTTTTCCAGCGACTGGCGTGCCTGAGCGGCCACGTCGTCGGCGACGGCGCCGGTTTTCGGATCGACCGGGATCTGGCCGGAAGTGATGATCATGCTGCCCAGATCAACGCCCTGCACGTAAGGACCAATGGCTGCCGGGGCGAGTTCAGTGCTGATATTACGTGACATGTTTTCTCCTGATAGACCCGTTGTCTTTCACGCCGCCGCGCGGTCGGCCGCAGCTTGAAATTCGGTGGGTAGCAACGTGGGTAGAGTTATTTTCAGGCACCCATTATAGGGAGTGACGCGCAGATTAACAGCGCCGCTCCCGCTAAAAGGGCAGAATTCAGTCGGCCTGCAACACCACCTGATGCTCGAACTCTTTCTCGCAATAGCGGCACTTCAGGTGCACTTCGCCGTCGCGCGGCTTCACGCTGAAGCTCGACGCCACCGGCTCGCTGCGGCTGATGCAGTTGCTGTTCGGGCAGGTCAGCACCCCGTCGATGTGGTCAGGCAGGCTGAGGGTCAGCTTGCGCACCACTTCGTAGTTATCGATGCGGTTTACCGTGGCCTTCGGCGCGTACATCGCCAGCTGGTTGGCCTGCTGCTCGGTCAGGAAGGTGTTCTCGATCTTGATCAGATCCTTGCGGCCCAGCGCGTTGGAGGGCAAGTTCAGGCCAATGGTGATGCGCTGGTCGGTGGCGGTCAGCTTGAACAGCGTCAGCAGTTTGAAACCGATCTGCGCCGGAATGTGGTCGATCACCGTGCCGCATTTGATCGCTTCGACCTGCAGTTTGTTGTCGTGAGTCATGGCGGTTCCCCCTTAAAGAGCCAAATCTGCGTTGAGCACCAGCGCCAGCAGCGCCTGGCGGGCGAAGATGCCGTTGCCCGCCTGTTGGAAGTAGTAGGCATGCGGCGTTTTATCCACGTCGGTGGCGATCTCGTCGATGCGCGGCAGCGGGTGCAGCACCTTGAGGTTGGCGCGCGCGCCGGCCAGATCCGCGGCGCGCAGCACGAACTGCGCTTTCACGTTGGCGTACTCGGAAGGATCGAGGCGCTCTTTCTGGACCCGGGTCATGTAGAGAATATCCAGCTCCGGCACCACTTCTTCAATGCTGCTGTGCAGGCTGTACTCGATGCCTTTCTCTTCCAGCATTTTCAGGATATAGGCCGGCATCGCCAGCGCGTCCGGGGCGATGAAGTAGAAGCGGTTGCCTTCGAACTTGGCCAGCGCCTGGGTGAGCGAATGCACGGTGCGGCCGTACTTCAGGTCGCCGACCATGGCGATGCTGAGGTTGCTCAGGCGGCCCTGGGTTTCCTGGATGGTGAACAGATCCAGCAGGGTCTGGGTCGGGTGCTGGTTGGCGCCGTCGCCGGCGTTGAGCACCGGCACGTTGCCGGAGAATTCAGCGGCCATGCGCGCCGCGCCTTCCTGCGGGTGGCGCATCACGATGGCGTCCACGTAGGTGCTGATCACCGAGATAGTGTCGGCCAGGGTTTCGCCTTTCTTGCCGAGCGAAGTGTTGCTGCCGTCGGCGAAACCGACTACCGAGGCGCCGAGACGGTGCATCGAGGTTTCGAACGACAGGCGGGTACGGGTCGAGGCTTCGAAGAAGCAGCTGGCGATCACCTTGTGTTTCAACAGTTCCGGCTGCGGATTGGCTTTCAGACCGGCGGCGGTGCGCAGCACCAGCTCCAGATCCTCGCGGCTGAGATCGTTAATAGAGATGATGTGTTTGTGATACAGCGGATTGGCCATTTTTCACTCCTCCTCGACGCGTGCCCGTGGCGCGGGACTTTGGGATATTCTCAAGGCAAAAAAAAGCCCCTCAACGAGGGGCTTGAAACGATCGGTTTAGCAACAGGAGAAACAACGGCAGCTGGCCGCCGATAGGCAGTAGGTTTTGTCGATTGCGGCTAACAAAACAAACGTCGTTTTTCATGCTTTCTCCTGGCAAATTGTGGCGCATTATACTCGCGCTTTTCGCCACTGCAAGCGTTAAAACGCCGTTTTTTGCCGCCCCGCAATCGATTGGCCGGCGATGGCCACCCGCCGGCTATTTGCTGACGCGATCGTAGTAGACCATGTCGGCGTTCAGCCCCTGCTGGTAGCCTTTGACGTTGTCGCGCAGCACCACTTCGGTTTTGGCCTGATCGATAAACACGTACGGCGAACTGCGCTGCAGTTCCTGCTGCATGGCGGTGTACAGCGTGCGGCGCTTGGCCGGATCGGCTTCGGCCAGCGCCGCCAGCGTCTGCTGGTTCAACTGCGGGATCTGCCAGCCGTTCAGCCCGGCCACCGTGCTGCTTTTGCCGTCGTTGTAGGCGAAGGCGCTGGCGTTGGAGTGGGCGTCGAAATAATCCGGGATCCACAGGCGGATCGCCGCCTGATGCTGCCTGGCGCGCACGCGGGAGTAAACCTGGCTGCCCGCCGCAGGCAGCAGCTCGACCTTCACGCCGGCGGCGGCGAAGCTGCCCTGCAGCGCCTGCGCGATGGTGATGAACGGCGGCTTGTTCTCTACGTCCAGCGTAAAGGTGGCGTGGGTGATGCCCGCCTTGGCCAGGATGGCTTTCGCCTTGGCCGGATCGTAGCTGAACGGGTTGGTCTCCAGCGCGCCCGGCAGCCCGACCGGCAGGAAACTCTGGTGCACGAAGTATTGGCCCTTCAGCAGATCCTTCGTGATGCCCTGATAATCCACCAGATAGCGCGCCGCTTCCCAGAAGGCCGGGTTGTTCAGCAGCGGATTGGCGCCGTTGCCGGTGTTGAACACCAGGTAGTTTTGTTCGGCGGACGGGATCTCCAGCACCTTGACGCCCGGCTGGTTTTTCAGCGTGTCGGTCTGATCGGCGCCCAGTTCGCGGGCGATATCGGCGTCGCCCTGCTGGATCAGCAGGCGGCGGGTGGCCGGATCCGGCACGTTTTTAATGATGATGTTTTTCAGCTGCGGCTTGTCGCCCGGCGTGGTGGGGTTGGCGTCCAGCACGATCGCCTGATGCGGCTGATAGACGCGCATCTTGAACGGGCCGCTGCCGGCGGAGTGCATTTTCAGCCAGGCGTTGCCGAAGTCGCCGTCTTTGACGTTGGCGAGCGCCGCCTTGCTGTCGACGATCGAAGCGATCGGCGTCGAAAGAATATTCAGCGCCACCGCCGGGCTGACGTCCGCCGTCCAGCGCAGCTGCACGGTATGTTCGTCGATCTTCTTCAACTGCGCGTCGATGTTGTCCGGCTGCCAGCCGAGCACGTTGAGGATGAACGCCGGCGACTTGTTCATCTTGACCGCGCGGCTGTAGGAAAAGATCACGTCGTCGGCGGTCAGCGGGTTGCCGGAGGCGAACGCCGCCTGCGGCCGCAGTTTCACCGTCAGCGTTTTGGCCGCCGCATCGCTCTGCCAGCTTTCCGCCAGCACCGGCGCTACCTTGGCCGGATCGTCGCGATCCGCCTGCACCAGCCGCTGATACAGGCTGGGCACCGTCTGGATGCTGGAGAGTTCGTTGGCTTCCGCCGGATCGAGGCTGACGATGTCATCCAGCGATTGCACCACCACCAGCGTATTCGGCGGCGTGGCGGCTAACGCGGCGGCGGGCAGGGCGGCGAGCAGGAACAGCGGCAAGAGTTTGGCTTTCATCGGTGTGTATCCCCTGAAGGCGCCGCCAGGCGGCGCTGAGAACGGTTTGTTATCGTTGGTTTTTACGGCGCGGGCGCCGTCGGCCTGTCACGGTAGAGCCTTTGCCGGCGGTGAGCAAAGGTCAATCCGCTATTTGATATTCCTGGAATATATTAGCCGCCCTGGCCGGGGGCGCCAGGGCGGAGGGGAGGGCGGTCAGAGGGTTTCGCTCAGGGTGGCGACCAGCACCGCCTTGATGGTGTGCAGCCGGTTTTCCGCCTGATCGAACACCACGCTGTGCGCCGACTCGAACACTTCGTCGGTCACTTCCATGCCGCCGTGCAGATCGTACTGCTGCGCCATCTGCTTGCCGAGCGTGGTTTGATCGTCGTGGAACGCCGGCAGGCAGTGCAGGAACTTCACGTTCGGGTTGCCGGTCAGCTTCAGCATCGCCATGTTGACCTGATACGGCCGCAGCAGCGCGATACGCTCCCGCCAGGTTTCTTTCGGTTCGCCCATCGACACCCACACGTCGGTGTAGAGGAAGTCGGCGTCTTGCACCCCTTCGGCGATGTCTTCGGTCAGGGTGAGTTTCGCGCCGGTTTGCTGCGCCAGCGCCTGGCACTCGGCCACCAGCTCCGCCTGCGGCCAGCAGGCCTTAGGCGCCACCAGCCGCAGATCCATGCCCGCCAGCGCGGCGGCTTCCAGCAGCGTGTTGCCCATGTTGTTGCGCGCGTCGCCGACGTACGCCAGCTTCACCTCACTCAGCGCCTTGCCCGGAAGGTGTTCCTGCACGGTGAGCAGGTCCGCCAGCAATTGGGTGGGATGGAACTCGTCGGTCAGGCCGTTCCACACCGGCACGCCGGCGTGCTGCGCCAGGGTTTCCACCAGCGCCTGGCCGTAGCCGCGATACTGAATACCGTCGTACAGGCGGCCCAGCACCCGGGCGGTGTCTTTCATCGACTCCTTATGGCCGATCTGGCTGCCGCTCGGGCCGAGGTAAGTGACCTGCGCGCCCTGATCGAATGCGGCAACTTCGAAAGAGCATCGCGTGCGGGTCGAGTCTTTTTCGAAGATGAGCGCAATGTTTTTGCCCTGCAGCCGGCGCTGTTCCTGCCCCTGCTTCTTGGCCTGCTTCAGATCGGCCGCCAGTTTCAGCAGCGCCTGCAGCTCGGCGGGGGTGAAATCCATTAACCTCAGAAAGTGACGTTGGTAGAACGCATTGCCGGTGCTCATAGTCCGATTCCCTGATTGCTTAATTGAATTAAAATTCACTTTATATGTATGAATATTCAAATTCAACCCCAGCGAGGAAATCTTTCACGTTTATCGTGGAAGCAATGTCGGCGGTGTGTGAAAATAGAAGGAATGAAGGCCATTTGACTTGAGGATATAGGCATGGCAAACCGCGAATTGCTGGAAGAACAACGTGAAGAGACCCGCCTGATCATCGAAGAACTGCTGGAAGACGGCAGCGATCCGGACGCGCTCTACACCATCGAGCACCATCTGTCCGCCGAGAAATTTGAGGTTCTGGAGCAGGCCGCCGTTGAAGCCTTCAAGCTGGGCTACGAAGTGACCGACGCCGAAGAGCTGGAAGTGGAAGACGGTTCGATGGTGATGTGCTGCGACGTGATCAGCGAAGTCGGCCTGAACGCAGAGCTGATCGACGCTCAGGTAGAACAGCTGGTGGCGCTGGCGGAACGCTGCGGCGTCAATTACGACGGCTGGGGCACCTACTTCGAAGATCCGAACGGTGAAGACGGTGAGGATGACGAAGACGGCGACTACATCGACGAAGACGACGACGGCAAACGCCACTAATCCCTCTCCAATCAATACCTGTGGGCCGGTTCTCGCCGGCCCCTGATATCCCCGTCGTCTTTCAAGCTGCAGCGTTGTTGGCTGCACTCCCTCACCCCAGTCACTTACCTAAGTAAGCTCCTGGGGATGAGTGAGCTGGCCGCCTAGCTGCAACTTGAAATACATAGGGCAATTAAGCCGATGACATACCAATCCCTGTTAGCCCCGATTTTAAGCTTCCTGCACTGTGAAACGCCCGACGCCTGGATCGACGCCGCGCGCCGTCCGGAAAACCTGCAGCTGTTGCTGACTGACCACCTGGTATGCGAGCTGAAAGCCGCGCAGACCGGCATGTGGCTGATCCGCCGCTACGTGGCGGACAAAGAGAGCGGCGACGCGCTGTTGGCGCTGCTGCGCCCTTACGAGGCGTTTCTGCACGAAGCGCAGGGCGCGCCGGACACGCTGTTTCGCCAGGGCCAGTTCACCCGCAAGATCCTGCCGAAAAACGGCTCGGCCTACGGCCAGGATCTGGCGGATCGCATGGTGCTGTTGATCAAGGAAGAGTTGCATCACTTCTCGCAGGTGCTGGAGATCATGCAGGCGCGCGGGATCCCGTATCGCAAGATCACCGCCAGCCGCTACGCCAAAGGGATGATCCGCGAGATCCGCACCCACGATCCGGCGACGCTGATCGACAAACTGATCTGCGGCGCTTACATCGAAGCGCGATCCTGCGAACGCTTCGCCAAACTGGCGCCGCACCTGGACGACGAGCTGAACCGCTTTTACGTCTCGCTGCTGCGCTCCGAAGCGCGCCATTATCAGGACTACCTGACGCTGGCGGAACAGATCGCCGGCGGCGACATCAGCGAACGGGTGGCGCATTTCGGCCGCCTCGAAGCTGAACTGATCCTGTCGCCGGACAGCGAGCTGCGTTTCCACAGCGGCGTGCCCGCCGCCTCCTGACGTTGAGGCGCGCCCTTACTGCGGCGCGCCCAGCAACAGATCCACCGCCTTTTCCGCCAGCATGATGGTCGGCGCATTGGTGTTGCCGCTGGTGAGCTGCGGCATCACCGAGCAGTCGATCACCCGCAGCTGCTCAAATCCGTGCACCCGCAGCTGCGGATCGGTCACCGCGTCCTGCGGCGACGGCCCCATGCGGCAACTGCCCACCGGGTGATACACCGTCTTGCAGAAGTTGCGCACGAACTCTTCCAGCTGCGCTTCGTCGCGCGTCCACTCCGGCTGCGGCATCAGCAGATCTTTGATCAGCGGCTTCAGCGCCGCGGTTTGCAGGAAGCCCAGGCCGAACTTCACCGCGCGCACGCTGCCGGCCAGATCGTCCGGGTGGCCGAGGTAGTTGGCGTGCAGCTTGACCGGATCGTGCGGGTTGCTGCTGCGCAGCAGCACTTCGCCGCGTGCCTTCGGCTGCAGGTAGCCGACCTTGAGCGTGAAGCCGTGAATGTTCGGCAGCGGCTCGCCGGGCACGTCGTCCCAGCTGTCCAGCAGCGGCAGGAAGTGGATCTGCACGTCCGGCCGGCCGTCGCCCTGGCTGTCGGTGAAGGCGGCGCCTTCCAGCACGTTGGACGAGAGCACGCCGCTGCGAAACGCCAGCCACTGCGCGCCGTGGCTCAGCGCCTGCAGGCCGCGATCGGCGCCGAACAGGCTGATGGGCTCGCGGGTGCTGACGTTGATCGACATGTGCAGATGGTCGTGGAAGTTTTTGCCCACCGGCAGATCCGCCCGCACCTCGATGCCCAGCTGCTGCAGGTGGTCGCGCGGGCCGATGCCGGACAACATCAGCAGCTTCGGCGAACCGACCGCGCCGGCGCTGACAATCACCTCTTTGGTGGCGCGCGCGGTCACTTCCGCGCCGCCGTTCTGGCTGTAGACCACGCCGGTGGCGACGTTGCCCTCGAAGGTCAGCCGGTGCGCCAGGGCGTTCAGTTTCACCACCAGCCGCCGTTCGTCGCGCACCGCCTTCAGGTAGGTGCGGGCGGTGCTGGCGCGTTCGCCGTTGTGGGTGGTGGTTTGGTAGAAACCGACGCCGTGCTGGCTGTCGCCGTTGAAGTCGTTGCGGTAGGGCAGGTTCAGCTCCTGGCCGGCGCGGATAAACGCCATGCTGAGCGGGTGGCGGTAGCGGTTTTCGCTGACCGGCAGTAGCCCGTCGGCGCCGTGGTAGTCGTCCGACAGGCTTTCGTTGGCCTCGGCGCGTTTGAAGTAAGGCAGCACCTCCCGGTAGCTCCAGCCGGCGCAGCCGTAGCGCTCGGCCCAGTCGTCGTAGTCCTGCGGCTGGCCGCGCAGGTAGATCATGCCGTTGACCGAACTGCTGCCGCCCAGCACCTTGCCCTGCGCGATCTGCATGCGGCGGTTGTTGGCGTGCGGTTCCGGTTCCGTTTCGTAGGGCCAGCTCTTTTTGGCGATGATCTTGGCCACGCCGGCCGGCATCTTGATGAACAGGTTATTGTCGTCGCCGCCGGCTTCCAGCAGCAGCACCCGCGCCTGGGTGCGGCGGATCAGCTGCGCCGCCAGCACGCAGCCGGCGGAACCGGCGCCGACAATGATGTAATCAAAGGTATTTTCCGACATGACAGCTCTCCGTGCGCGATTGGGATACTGGCAGAGTAACGCGGGGGAAAAAGCGGTCAATTTGCGATCGTTAATTTATTAACGAACTTCACATTAAATTTACATCGTGGTTTTTAACGTCAGTTTATCTGCTTGAAATACGGCGTTATAGCGAGTTTTACTGATTGATTGCGATATTAATAAAAAAGGCGCAGCAAGCTGCGCCCTGATGGGAAGGCGGGGGCGATTACAGCGTTTTCAGCATGGTGACTTCGCAATCGACGTGGCCGGTAGCGCCCATCGCGTGGTCGATGTGTTCGAAGCCCAGATGTTCGTACAGCGCAACGGCCTGCGTCAGGCTGGCGGTGGTCTCGAGGTAACAACAGCGGAAGCCGTGCCGGCGGGCGAAATCCAGCGCCTGCAGCGCCAGGCGTTTCGCCAATCCCTTGCCGCGCAACACCGGCAGGAAATACATCTTCTGCAATTCGCATATATCGTCTGCGCCGCCCTGCAGCGGCGCGATGCCGCCGCCGCCGGCGACCTGGCCGTCTACCTCGATCACCCAGTAAGCGCTGCGCGGCAGGCTGTAGAGCTGATACAGGGCGTCCAGATTGGGATCGGAGACGGTATAGCCTTTATCCGCCGTCAGGCCGTGCTCGGCGGAGACTTCGCGAATGACGTGAGCAATGGCGGCATTGTCTTCCGCCGTGATGGGGCGCACCAGCAGGCGCGCCGGGGTTGCTGTTGTCATGTTTACACTCGCCATTGAAAGAGACCACGTTCGTTTTTCGTTTTTATCGCAGCACGAAACGCGCCGGGGATGATTTCCCGGCGGCGTCCCTGCAGCAGTAATATCTTGTAATAACACCTAACCCGGCCCGGATGCAACGGCGATAAAAAAACAGCGGGGAAGACCCCGCTGTTTTTCAGGCGTTGGCGTGAGCCGGTGGATTACAGCGCGGCGATGGTCGCCTGCTGTTCCTGCAGCTTCACTTTGCCTTCTTTGCAGGCCGCCAGACGATCGCGTTCTTTGGCGACCACCGCTTCCGGCGCGCGCGCCACGAAGCCTTCGTTCGCCAGCTTGCCTTCGATCGCGGCGATTTCCGCATCCAGTTTGCCCATCTCTTTCGCCAGACGCGCGATCTCGGCGTCCTTGTCGATGAAACCGGCCATCGGGATCAGCAGCTCGGCGCCGTCCACCAGCTTGGTGACGGAGACCGGGCCTTTCTCACCGGCCGGCAGCAGGGCGATGGATTCCAGGCGCGCCAGACGGGCGATAAAGCTTTGGTTCTCCTGCACGCGGCGCTGGGCGTCGGCGCTGCAGTTGCGCAGCAGCACGTCGAGCGTTTTGCTTGGCGCGATGTTCATCTCGGCGCGGATGTTGCGCACGGCGATGATGGTTTGCTTGATCCACTCCAGATCGTTCAGCGCCTGCTCGTCTTCCAGCGCGGCGTCGTAGGCCGGGAACGGCTGCAGCATGATGGTGTCTGCGGTCGTGCCGGTCAGCGGCTTCACGCGCTGCCAGATGGTTTCGGTGATGAACGGAATGATCGGGTGCGCCAGGCGCAGCAGCGCTTCCAGCACGGTGATCAGCGTGTGGCGGGTGCCGCGCTGTTCCGCTTCGCTGCCGTTGCTCACCACCGGCTTGGTCAGCTCCAGATACCAGTCGCAGAACTGGTTCCAGGTGAATTCGTACAGAATGTTGGCCGCCAGATCGAAGCGGTAGGTATCCAGCGCTTCGCGGTAGGCTTTCACCGTGCGGTTGAATTCGGCCAGGATCCAGCGATCCGCCAGCGACAGCACTTTCTCGCCGCCGTTGAAGCCGCAGTCGTGCGCTTCGGTGTTCATCAGCACGAAGCGGCTGGCGTTCCACAGCTTGTTACAGAAGTTGCGGTAGCCTTCCAGGCGCTTCATGTCCCAGTTGATGTCGCGGCCGGTCGAGGCCAGCGCCGCCAGGGTGAAACGCAGGGCGTCGGTGCCGTGCGGTTCGATGCCGTTCGGGAACTGCTTCTCGGTGCGCTTGCGGATTTTCTCCGCCAGCTGCGGCTGCATCATGTTGCCGGTGCGTTTTTCCAGCAGATCTTCCAGCGAGATGCCGTCGACCATGTCCAGCGGATCGATCACGTTGCCTTTGGACTTGGACATCTTCTGGCCTTCGTCGTCGCGGATAAGACCGGTCATGTAGACGGTCTTGAACGGCACCTGCGGCTTGCCGTTTTCATCCTTGATGAAGTGCATGGTCAGCATGATCATGCGCGCGATCCAGAAGAAGATGATGTCGAAGCCGCTGACCATCACGCTGGTCGGGTGGAAGGTTTTCAGCGCGTCGGTCTGCTCCGGCCAGCCCAGGGTAGAGAAGGTCCACAGGCCGGACGAGAACCAGGTGTCCAGCACGTCTTCGTCCTGGGTCAGCACCACGTCGGCGCCCAGGTTGTTCTCGCTGCGCACTTCTTCTTCGCTGCGGCCCACGTAGACTTTGCCGTTCACGTCATACCAGGCCGGGATACGGTGGCCCCACCACAGCTGACGCGAGATGCACCAGTCCTGAATGTCGCGCATCCAGCTGAAGTACATGTTTTCGTACTGCTTCGGCACGAACTGGATTTCGCCCTGTTCGACCGCTTCCACCGCCACCTTGGCCAGCGGCGCGGTGCGCACGTACCATTGGTCGGTCAGCATCGGCTCGATCACCACGCCGCCGCGGTCGCCGTAAGGCACCGTCAGGTCGTGCGGTTTGATTTCGTCCAGCAGGCCCAACTGATCGAAGGCGGCAACCACCGCTTTACGCGCCGCGAAGCGCTCCAGGCCGCGGAACTCGGCCGGGATCTCGTTGCAGTAGTCGGTGCAGACTTCGCCCAGGGTGTTGAACACTTCCGCTTCCTGGCGGATGTCGCCGTCGAAGGTCAGAATGTTGATCATCGGCAGGCCGTGGCGTTTGCCGACTTCGTAGTCGTTGAAATCGTGCGCCGGGGTGATCTTCACGCAGCCGGTGCCTTTTTCCATATCGGCGTGTTCGTCGCCGACGATGCGGATGCGGCGGCCGACCAGCGGCAGAATGATCTCTTTGCCGATCAGGTCTTTATAGCGTGGATCTTCCGGGTTGACCGCCACGCCGGTATCGCCCAGCACGGTTTCCGGACGGGTGGTGGCGACCACCAGGTAGTCTTTGCCCTCGGCGGTTTTCGCGCCGTCGGCCAGCGGGTAGCGCAGGTGCCACATCGAGCCTTTGGATTCGCGGTTTTCCACTTCCAGATCGGAGATGGCGGTGCGCAGCTTCGGATCCCAGTTCACCAGGCGCTTGCCGCGGTAGATCAGATCTTCTTTGTGCAGACGGACAAACACTTCGCGCACCGCGTTCGACAGGCCTTCGTCCATGGTGAAGCGCTCGCGCTCCCAGTCCACGGAGTTGCCCAGACGGCGCATCTGGCGGGTGATGGTGCCGCCGGACTCCGCCTTCCACTGCCAGATCTTGTCGATAAACGCGTCACGGCCGTAGTCGTGGCGGGTTTTGCCTTCTTCCGCGGCGATCTTGCGCTCCACCACCATCTGGGTGGCGATGCCGGCGTGGTCGGTGCCCGCCTGCCACAGGGTGTTTTTACCCTGCATGCGCTGATAGCGAATCATGGTGTCCATGATGGTCTGCTGGAACGCGTGGCCCATGTGCAGGCTGCCGGTGACGTTCGGCGGCGGGATCATGATGCAGAAGCTTTCCTGGCTGGTGTCGCCGTTCGGCTTGAAGTAACCCTGATTCTCCCAGTGATCGTACAGCTTCTGTTCGATCTGCTTTGGGTCGTATGCGGTGTCGAGCTGACTGTTTGTCTTTTCCATTCTTTATCGTATTCAGTGAGTTGGCGGCGTAGCCGTGGTCAAATGGAAGCCGACGCTGCGATAGGCCTTGTAACGGTCGCGCGCCAACTGTTTCAGAGTGTCTTCGTAAGGAACGAAGTCTACCACTTCATGGAAAGCGGTAGCAAAATCGGCAAACTGCGGCAGCAGGGCGATCAGCAGATCGCGCGGGGCGTTGCCGCGCTTGCCGGGCCAGCACAGTTCCACCGGCGCGCCGTAGTGCGGCCCTTCGCCGGCCAGGTTGTGCGGCACGAATTCATGCGGCTCGCGCTGCCACAGCGCTTCGTCCAGCCGCTGGGCCTGCTCCTGGCTCTCGCAGGCGATCAGCACCCGCTTGCCGGAACGGAAGCCGTTGGCGGCAACGGCGCAGGCCACGGCCTCATGGGCGCTGAGCGCACCAGACGGTTCCGCGTTGTCGAGCAAATAAAACGTCGCCTGTTTCATTAAGGATCCACCGCTGCCGATAAAAAAATGTAGGGGCACAGCATGCTGTGCCCCTTGGGATTATACCTGAATTACCGCTCAGATTTAATCGTCGCCGTTCAGGCCCGCGCGGTTCAATAGGAACTGCGACAGCAGCGCCACCGGGCGGCCGGTCGCGCCCTTGGCTTTACCGGAACGCCAGGCGGTGCCGGCGATATCCAGGTGCGCCCAGGTGTACTTGCGGGTGAAGCGCGACAGGAAGCAGGCGGCGGTGATGGCGCCGCCAGGGCGGCCACCGATGTTCGCCATGTCGGCGAAGTTGGAGTCCAACTGCTCGTAGTACTCGTCGGCCATCGGCAGGCGCCAGGCGCGGTCGCCGGCCTGCTCGGAAGCGCCCAGCAGCTCGTGCGCCAGCGGGTTGTGGTTCGACATCAGGCCGGTGATGTGGTGGCCCAAGGCGATCACGCAGGCGCCGGTCAGGGTGGCGATGTCGATCACCAGCTCCGGCTCGAAGCGCTCGACGTAGGTCAGGGTGTCGCACAGCACCAGGCGGCCTTCGGCGTCGGTGTTCAGCACCTCGACGGTCTGGCCGGACATGGTGGTCAGCACGTCGCCCGGACGGTACGCCCGGCCGCCCGGCATGTTTTCACAGCCGGCCAGCACGCCGATCACGTTCAGCGGCAGGTTCAGCTCCGCCACCACGCGCATCACGCCGTACACGGTCGCCGCGCCGCACATGTCGTATTTCATCTCGTCCATGCCGTCGGCCGGTTTGATCGAGATGCCGCCGGAGTCGAAGGTCAGCCCTTTGCCTACCAGCACGATCGGCTTAGCGTCCGGATTTGGGTTGCCCTTATATTCCATCACCGACATTAACGACTCGTTTTGCGAACCGGCGCCGACCGCCAGATAGGCGTTCATGCCCAGCTCTTTCATCTGCTGTTCGCCGATGACGCGGGTGGTGATGTGGGTGCTGAAGGCGTCCGCCAGCTGGCGGGCCTGCGAGGCCAGGTAGCCGGCGTTACAGATGTTCGGCGGCATGTTGCCGAGATCTTTGGCCGCCTTGATGCCGGAAGCCACCGCCAGGCCGTGCTGGATAGCGCGCTCGCCGCTGGTGAGCTCACGGCGGGTCGGCACGTTGAACACCATTTTGCGCAGCGGACGACGCGGCTCCACCTTGTTGCTTTTCAGCTGATCGAAGGTGTAGAGCGTCTCTTTGGCGGTTTCCACCGCCTGACGCACTTTCCAGTAGGTATTGCGGCCTTTTACATGCAGCTCGGTCAGGAAGCAGACCGCTTCCATCGAGCCGGTGTCGTTGAGGGTATTGATGGTTTTCTGGATCACCTGCTTGTATTGGCGCTCATCGAGCTCGCGCTCTTTGCCGCAGCCGATCAGCAGGATGCGCTCGGAGAGAATGTTGGGCACATGGTGCAGTAGCAGCGTCTGCCCGACCTTGCCTTCCAGTTCGCCACGGCGCAGCAATGCGCTGATATAACCATCACTGATTTTGTCGAGTTGTTCTGCGATAGGGGACAGGCGGCGCGGTTCGAAAACGCCGACTACAATACAGGCACTGCGCTGTTTTTCCGGGCTACCGCTTTTTACACTGAACTCCATGCACTCTCCTGAATCTTAAAGACAAAGGCGGACGCTACGGCTAGAATAACCGACTCCGTAACGATCTCCCGCCATTTGAGTTAACGGATTATGTTAACCTGAACGGCGTAAATTGCTCTGTTTTGGCGACTATAAGCAAGTTCCTATAGGACACCCAAACGGCTTGATGTTGTAATACTATTTTAGCTGTGAAGGTTGCCATATGATGAGAATAAATGGCGGATTAGCGATGAAATTATCGATTTTCCTGCAAAAAGACAAGTTTTCACAGGCGTAATAAGCGTGATCATCATAAGATATCTGGTACGGGAAACGCTCAAGAGCCAAATCGCCATCCTGTTCATCCTGCTTCTGATCTTCTTTTGTCAGAACCTGGTCAGGGTGTTGGGCGATGCGGTGGACGGCAATATCCCGACAAACTTAGTCCTCTCCCTGCTGGCGCTGGGCGTGCCGAAAATGGCGCAGCTCATCCTGCCTTTGAGCCTGTTTCTCGGCTTGCTGATGACGCTTGGGCGGTTGTATACCGAGAGCGAAATCACCGTTATGCACGCCTGCGGGCTGGGCAAACGCACCCTGATTATCGCCGCCATGATCCTGGCGCTGTTCACCTCTGCGATCGCGGCGGTGAACGTGTTTTGGGCCGGCCCCTGGGCTTCGCGCTATCAGGACGTGGTGGTGAACGAAGCCAAGGCCAACCCGAGCATCGCCGGGCTGGCGGAAGGGCAGTTCAAACCCTCGCAGGACGGCAACGCGGTGCTGTTTATCGGCAACGTGAAGGGCAGCACCTTCAACGACGTGTTCCTGGCGCAACTGCGGCCGAACGGCAACCAACGCCCGTCGGTGGTGGTGGCCGAGCACGGCAACATCGTGCAGCAGAAAGACGGCTCGCAGGTGGTGACGCTCGACAAGGGCACCCGCTTTGAAGGCACCGCGCTGCTGCGCGACTTCCGCATTACCGACTTCAACGACTACAAGGCGGTGATTGGCCACCGTACCGTGGCGGCGGACAACACCGAATCCGAACAGATGTCGATGCAGACGCTGTGGGAGTCCGACGATCCGGATGCGCGCGCCGAGTTCCACTGGCGCCTGACGCTGGTGGTGTCGGTGGCGCTGATGGCGCTGCTGGTGGTGCCGCTCAGCGTGGTGAACCCACGCCAGGGCCGCGTGCTGAGCATGCTGCCGGCCATCCTGCTGTATCTGATCTTCTTCCTGCTGCAGACCTCGCTGCGCTCCAACGCCGGCAAGGGCAAGCTGGATCCGATGCTGTGGCTGTGGCTGGTTAACGGCGTTTACTTCGCGATCGCGCTGGCGCTGAACCTGTGGGATACCGTGCCGATGCGCAAGCTGCGCGCACGCCTGAGAGGAGCGGCCTGATGTTTGGCGTATTAGACCGGTATATCGGTAAAACGATTTTCAACACCATCATTATGACGCTGTTCATGCTGGTGTCGCTGTCCGGCATCATCAAGTTCGTCGATCAGCTGCGCAAGGTCGGCCAGGGCGAATACACCGCGTTGAGCGCCGGCATGTACACCCTGCTGAGCGTGCCGAAAGACATCGAGATCTTCTTCCCGATGGCGGCGCTGCTCGGCGCGCTGCTCGGCCTGGGCCAACTGGCGACGCGCAGCGAACTGGTCGTCATGCAGGCTTCCGGCTTCACCCGGCTGCAGATCGCCGGCTCGGTGATGAAAACCGCCATTCCGCTGGTGCTGCTGACCATGGCGATCGGCGAGTGGGTGGCACCGCAGGGCGAGCAGATGGCGCGCAACTACCGCGCCCAGCAGATGTACGGCGGCTCGCTGCTCTCCACCAAGAGCGGGCTGTGGGCGAAGGATGGCAACGACTTCATCTACATCGAGCGCGTCTCCGGCGACAAAGAACTCTCCGGCGTGAACATCTACCACTTCAACGACCAACGTCGCCTGGAGACGGTGCGCTATGCCGCCACCGCCAGCTTCGAGAACGGAGTGTGGCAGCTTTCGCAGGTGGACACCTCGGATCTGACCGATCCGAAACAGGTGACCGGCACCCAGACGCTGACCGGCGAATGGAAAACCAACCTGACCCCGGACAAGCTGGGCGTGGTGGCGCTGGATCCGGATTCGCTCTCCATCAGCGGGCTGCACAACTACGTGAAGTACCTGAAGCAGAGCGGCCAGGAGGCCAGCCGTTACCAGCTCAACATGTGGAGCAAAATCTTCTCGCCGCTGTCGGTGGCGGTGATGATGCTGATGGCGCTGTCGTTCATCTTCGGCCCGCTGCGCAGCGTGCCGATGGGCATCCGCGTGGTGACCGGCATCAGCTTCGGCTTCCTGTTCTACGTGCTGGATCAGATCTTCGGCCCGCTGAGCCTGGTGTACAGCATGCCGCCGGTGCTGGGCGCGCTGCTGCCGAGCATGCTGTTCCTGCTGATCAGCGTTTATATGCTGCTCAAACGCAAGTAGCGGGGCGATCGGTAGTGAAGAAAGGCGTGGCCGCGGGGCCGCGCCTTTTTTGTTGGTGGGGCATGCCCCCGCCTGTGGTTTTTGTCGTGTTATAGTCACTTCAGCGGCAATGCAGGCAGAGGGAGCACGCAGCCAATGGAAGACGAATACAATCTCAGCAATATCATCGGCAAGCGACTGGAAGCGGCGTTGGGAGAGTTGGGCGATCTCCTGTGGGCGTATGTGGTGTTATCCAAAAAAGACATTGCCTGCATCTTTGGCGTCACCAACTACCCGAGTGAATGGGTAAAAAAGTATCAAGAGCAGGGGTTGCAGTATATTGATCCGGTGGTGCTTACCGCCCGTAACCGCCTGACCCCGTTCGCCTGGGACGAGCAAATCATGGCTGACGCAGGGCTGCACTTTCCCGAGTTGTTCGAACAGGCCCGCGAGTTTGGCGTAACGCACGGCTATACCTTCGTGCTGCACGATTACAACGACAATCTCGTCACGCTTTCCTTTGCCTTCAACGTTGAGCAGAGAGCGGAAGCCATCCAGGCGCTCACCGATCGTAAAGGTGAAATCTCGGTATTGCTGGCCTCAATCCATGAGTCGTATCTGGCACTATCCCCACTTTCAGAAAAAAACGCCGTAGCCCTGGAAAGAAATGCCCGCTTTACCGACAGGGAAAACGAGATCCTTTATTGGGCCAGCGTGGGTAAAACCTACCAGGAAACGGCGATGATCCTGGGCATAAAAACCGGCACCATCAAGTTTCATATGTCCAACGTCGTCAAAAAGTTGGGGGTAACGAATGCCCGACATGCCGTGCGCCTGGGGATGGAGCTTCGGTTGATTAAACCGGTGGAGTGACAGGCTAGCGTACCCGTGGAATACGGAGGCACGGCTGCGCATAAATCATCAGCCGGGATACGTCTGAAGGGAGAAAATATCGGCTGGCGAACAGCGTTTTTCGATTCAAGAGATGATGGGCGTCAATCGGTGTTGATTTGGTCGCGTGTCGGTTCACGTTGAGGACGTAATATAGAGTACCTGCCCCGATCTCTGCGATATGAAATAATAACCTGCATGAACTGATAAAGGTCTAGTAAGGGACTGTACTTTAGTCTAACTGGTTTCTCACCCCTCAAGGCGATACACTTCCCCGGTAATGTTTTGATAAAAAATACAAAAAAAAACCTGACCGCGTAGGGCCAGGTTGCCAATATTGGCCAACACCAGGGAAAATTTTCTTACATCATCTTAAAGCTATTAACTCTGCGGAGGCAAGTGTTCTCTGCTGGTTTTTACGCCTTGAGTGGCTATTTCGTTACGTATGTACGCTATTTTGTGGTGATTTTCGATAGAACCCCAACCAGCTAAAAATAACGTCTCTTTCTTAATGGCGTTATTCCACGTATTTATTTCCCGCCTGATTTTTACCAATGAAAAAATAGTGTTCTCGGAATGTTACGCAACCTCATTCTTTATTGGCTGACACATGGATATGCAATTATTTGCAGCATTGCCATTGCGGCTGGGGATTATTTTTTGCTGGCTGCATTGGTTGAGAAGAGCCGATTGGCGTGGCGAAAGAATACGGTTGGGGCGCGATCTGGCAGATCGCGCCCGGGGGGTTGACGTTGGGGGGAAGCGTTACAGCAGCCAGTCCAGCAACACCACGCCGCACAGGCTGATGGCCCAGGCGATAGTGGTGGGTACCGACCACACCATCATCTGTTGGCGCACGTCCTTGATGCCCATCATGCGGTTGACCACCCAGAACATGCTGTCGTTGAAGTAGCTGAAGAACAGCGCGCCCAGGGTGGCCGCCTGCGCCGCCGCCAGCATATTGACGCCGGGCAGCAGGCTGACGATCGGTGCCGAGATAGAGGCGGCGGTGATCATCGCCACCGTGCCGGAGCCCTGTATCACCCGCACCAGCGTGGCGATGACGAACGGGATCAGCACCGGCGAGATCGGCAGCCCGGCGACCTGTTCCGCCAACTGCGTGCCGGCGCCGCTCTCGCGCAGCACCGCCCCCAGCGCGCCGCCGGCGCCGGTAACCAGCAGGATGATGCCGGCGGTCTGCAGGCCTTCTTCCAGCCGCTCCAGCGTGTCGTGCTTGTTGGCGTGCGGCATCAGGGTGTACACCGCCAGCAGCACGCTGATCGCCAGCGCGATCATCGGCGAGCCGAGAAACGCGAAGCTTTGGCCCCACAGGCTCTCCGCCAGCCAGCCCATGCCCTCGCGCTTGGCCAGCATATTGTTGACCGCGTTGACGAAGATCAGCCCGATCGGCGTCAGGATCGGCAGCAGCGACAACATCAGGCTCGGCAGCGCCTTGCCCTCTTTCTCCGCCAGATACTGCTGATGCGCGGCGCGCAGATCCTGCGGCGCTTCCTCTTCCTGCGGCATAAAGTCCGGGTAGCGCGCGCCCAGCCAGCGCGCATACAGCACGATGCCGATCACGCAGGGAATGGCCAGCACCAGCCCGGCCAGCATCATGGCGCCGATATCCACGCCGAAGATGCCCGCCACGCCCAGCGGCCCCGGTGTCGGCGGCACCGCGTGGTGGGTGAGGATCAGCCCGCCGGCCAGCGCGACGCCGAGCGTCAGCAGGTTGCGCTTGCCCTTTTTCGCCAGCGCCTTGACCAGCGGATAAAGGATGACGAACGCCGAATCGACGAAGATCGGGATGCTGACGATATAGCCGGTGATGGCCAGCGCCCACTCCTCGCGCCTTTTGCCCAGCCACTTGATAAAGCTGTAGGCGATCTGCTCGGCGGCGCCGGAGACCTCCAGCACCCGGCCCATCATCACCCCCAGCCCGATGACGATGCCGATGCTGCCGAGCGTGGAGCCGAAGCCCTTGGTGATGGCGTCGACGGTTTGCGTGGCACCCATGCCGCCGGTAATGCCGGCGATGGAGGCGGCGATCAGCATGGCGATCAGCGCATGCACGCGGGTGCGCAGCACCAGGAAAATCAGCGCAAACACCGCCACCGCCAGCCCGATGATTGGGGTATACATCGCCATGATCAGCCCCCGCCTTGCTGCATGTCGTCGCGGATAAAGGCGCGGATAGCCTGCTCGAAGCTTTCATCGGCGGTGAAGCCCAACTGCTGCGCCCGCGGGGTGTCGAACTCGCCCGGCCAACCGGCGACGATGCGGTTGATGGCGGCGTCCGGCTCGAATCGCACCCGTGCGGCGACGGCGTCACCGGCCACCGCGCGCAGCGCTTCGAGCATCTCCCGCACGCGCACGCTGATGCCGGGCAGGTTGAGCGTGCGCAGCGCGCCGAACGCCGAAGCGGGCAGCGTGGCGGCGTGGATGAAGTTGCTCACCACCGCGGCCGGGCTGGAGAGCCACAGCGCCAGCTCGGCGTCTACCGGGCACACCGCCTGCTCGCCGTGCAGCGGCTCGCGGATGATGCCGCTGGCAAACGACGAGGCCGCCTTGTTCGGCTTGCCCGGCCGCACGCTGATGGTGGGCAGGCGCAGCACGCGGCCATCGACGAAGCCTTTGCGCGCATAGTCGTTGATCAGCAGCTCGCACATCGCCTTCTGCGCGCCGTAGGAGGATTGCGGGGTGACCGCGCAGCGATCGTCGATCACCGGAGGCAGCTCGCCGCCGAACACCGCCAGCGAACTGGTGAAGATGAACTTCATGCCCGGCGCCCGGTGGCGCGCCGCTTCCAGCAGTTGGCGGGTGGCATCGAAATTGACCTGCATGCCGAGATCGAAATCGCTCTCCGCATGGCTGCTGACGATGGCCGCCAGGTGGAACAGCACGCCGCAGTCGGCGTCGATCAGCCGCTCCGCCGCGCCGGGCTGCGACAGATCGAGCGCCAGACACTGCAGGCGCGCATCCGGCAGCGGGGCGGGCGGCGGGGTGATGTCCGCCAGGATCAGCGTGTCGAAGGCCAGCGGGCAACTGCCGTGCAGCAGCGCTTTCGCCAGCCGCTGGCCGAGAAAACCGGCGCCGCCGGTGATGACGATGTTCATATGGTGCTCCTTTCCCTAGCGTTGTTGTTATCAGAGTTGGACGTTGTGCAGTTGCAGACCGCGCTCGCGCAGCAGCTGCTGCGCCTCCGGCGGCAGCGCGGCGTCGCAGATGATGTCGCTCAGCGCCTCCAGCGGGCAGACGCGGAACATGCCGTATTTGCCGTACTTGCTGCTGTCGGAGACCAGCACCCGGCGGCGGGCGACCTCCAGCAGCGCCTGCTTGACCAGCACCTTCTCCTCGTGCGGCGTGGAGAGGCCGTGCTCCAGATCCCACGAGCTGGTGCTGATGAAGGCCACGTCGATATTCAGGCTGCGCAACAGCATGGCGGCGCTGTTACCGACGCAGGAGTAGTTGCGCTGATCCACCTGGCCGCCGGTGTGGAACAGGCTGAGCTGCGGGCGATTCATCAGGTGCTGGATGATGGAAAAATCGTTGGTGACGACCGTCAGATTGAAACGCTCCGCCAGGCTGCGGGCGATCTCGAAGGTGGTGGTGCCGGCGTCCAGATAGACCACCTGGCCGTCTTCCACCAAGCCGGCGGCGTATTTGCCGATCTCGCGCTTGTGGCGATGGTGCAGCTGCGCCTTCTCGCAATAGGCCAGCTCCTGGCGCAGCGCCTCGCTCAGGCGTACGCCGCCGCTGACGCTGACCACCTTGCCTTGCTCTTCCAGCACGCGGATATCGCGCCGCACCGTCATGTGGGAGACGCTCATCAGCTCCGACAGCGCGCTGATGCTCGCCAGCTGATATTCATGCACATAGCGATAGATGTAATCGCGGCGTTCAGACGGGATCATGTTCGCTCCTGTGGCCCCGGCGGCGGCAGGGGCGCCGCGAAGCTGTTATTTTTTGTTATGAAGGAACATCTTCAACCATCGCGATTAACAAGTAAGCGACAGTTATCACAAATGCCGGCGTGGGGGTTGGGGCGGTTTTGTTATTTAACTTTATGATTAATTGCTTATTATTGGGTTTTCTCGGCGTTTTGTTGTGCAACACCATGTTGTGATAATTAATGTGACGCGCCACAAGGTTTGTGAAGCGGTCGGGGCGGTAAAGCGGCGAGGAAGGGCAGGCAAACGTGCGCTGCGGCGCTTTTTTCGACACTTAACTCATTGAACAACGGATAAGTGTTGCGTGACGATCGCGGGAAGGTATAATGCACCCGTTTTCCGCATACTACTTCAGTGCCGAAGTGGCGAAATCGGTAGACGCAGTTGATTCAAAATCAACCGTAGAGATACGTGCCGGTTCGAGTCCGGCCTTCGGCACCATCGGAACATCAATAGACGTCAACGGACGTCTTTTTTTGTGCCTGAAATCCGCGCCATACAAGGCTTTCCGCGATTTTCCTTTCAACAGAAGTCAATCTGAGTCAACCCACATCAAGTCGCTTGTGAGTATAGAACCGAGTATATATGCTGGTTCGATAATGGTTGTATACTCACAGCGGCACATGGAAGGAGAACTTTTATGGCTCTGACAGATGCTAAAGTCCGTTCTGCGAAATCGCAGGAAAAGGACTACACCCTAGTTGATGGGGATGGCATGTTTTTGCTGATTCACCCCAACGGCTCAAAATACTGGCGGTTCCGCTTTCACTTTGGCGGTAAGTAGCACCTGATGGCGTTTGGTGTTTATCCCGAAACATCCCTAGCTGATGCTCGTCAAAAGAGAGAAGAGGCCAGAAGGCTTGTTGCTGCAGGAATCGATCCTCGCGAGCATAAACGTGCTGTAAAAGAGGAGCAGGCAAAAGAGGTCATTACCTTTGAGTCTGTTGCCAGAGATTGGCATGCAACTAACAAGAAATGGTCAGAGGAACACAGTCGGCGGGTGCTTAAAAGTCTGGAAGATAATCTGTTCCATGCAATCGGCAAACGTAGTATTGAGGAGCTGAGAACTCGCGATTTGCTTGCTCCTATCAAAGTTGTAGAAGCTACAGGCCGTTTTGAAGTAGCTTCTCGTCTTCAGCAACGGACAACAGCCATAATGAGGTATGCCGTTCAAAGTGGCTTGATTGATTACAATCCAGCCCAGGAAATGGCAGGTGCGGTTGCTTCCAGTAACCGTGTCCATCGTCCTGCGCTTGAGCTGAAACGCCTGTCTGAACTGCTCCACCGGATTGATGGTTACACGGGACGCTCTTTGACCCGTTTGGCTGTTGAGCTCACCTTGTTAATCTTCATTCGATCCAGTGAATTGCGCTTTGCCCGTTGGTCTGAGATCGATTTTGATACGGCAATGTGGACGATACCGGCAGAACGAGAAGCTATTGAAGGAGTTAAGCACTCTCAACGTGGTTCGAAAATGCGTACACCTCATCTGGTGCCGTTATCCCGACAGGCATTGGATATCCTTAAACAGGTTTATAAGCTCAGCGGCAATCGAAATTTTGTTTTCGTTGGAGATCACAATCCTCGTAAACCGATGAGTGAAAATACAGTGAACAAGGCACTGCGCGTGATGGGATATGACACAAAGGTTGAGGTTTGTGGGCATGGCTTCAGGACGATGGCTTGTAGCTCGTTGATTGAGTGAGGGTTATGGTCTAGAGATGCGGTAGAACGTCAGATGAGCCATATGGAACGAAACTCTGTGTGAGCGGCTTACATTCATAAGGCTGAGCACTTGGATGAGCGTAGGTTGATGCTTCAATGGTGGGCGGATTTTCTGGATGTAAATCGCGAGAAATGGATTAGCCCGTTTGAATTTGGGAAGGATATGTGGGATATGTCAACTGAACTATCTAGAAATATAAATAAATAAATAAATAAAATAATAAAATAATGTGTTTATTGTTGCTAGCCCATAAGTCCATTAATAGATGGCTACTTGGTTCCAATGATTAACCCTGATATGAATGCTGAAACTATTATCTTTGTGCATATTTTTTTAATTTATAAAGATAAATTATCAATGATTGTATTTATTCTAAGTAAATTAACCTTTAGCTATCTCCAGTGATTTATTATTTGTCGTTGAGATTAATGGGCGGTGATAAAAATTAATTTAGCATGATTATGATTCACCAAGATAAATAACCAGAAATAATTTGACATATCATCAAATTATTTCTGGTTAAAGTTTATAGAATGCTCGGCTATAAATATTATAATGGATGAGCATTCAATTGTCTAAAAAATAGCATAAATGATTTGCTAGGGCTTTTGCTAATATCGGAGGTACAGCATTGCCAATTTGCTGATATTGAGAGTCTTTAACTCCACAAAATACAAAACTATCAGGGAAAGTTTGCAAGCGAGCAGCCTCACGAATGCTCAACGCTCGATTATGAATGGGATGAATCCACATCGATTTTCTTACATTAACTACTGTCCCTGAAGGTTCATTATATTTTAACCGCAGATAAATTGTATTTTGAGTTCTCGAGCTGTCTGAATAGGTTGTCTTAAGATCTAGTGGTAAATCGTGAAAATTACAACCTTGTTGGATTACTTTAAATCGTTCTAAAGCATGTGGGGTTGTTTCTGTCGATACATGGTTATAAAGTGTATCCGAATCACGGAGCTGTTGACCTAATTCACTGATAGAGTTTTGTAGCATTGGAAGTTTAATACCAATACTACCCTCATTGACAGTAACTGCAGTTTGAATATTTTCAATATCCTTAATTGCATCCTCAACTGCTCTAAAATGATCTTCTGTAAAAGTACCCTCTGGCAAACTTATATTTTGGGCTATCTCTTTTTTAACACCCATAATGACAAAACGCATTCGCTTTTGCGGGGCTCCAAAATGAGCCGCTGACAAAACACCTTTTGTAATGTTATAACCACTATCTTCAGCGCCAAGGATTGACTCGATATAATCAACTACGGCCATAGATGTAACAACCGCAGTTAATCCATTGTTTATGGAGTATTCTTTCACTTCGATATTGTTATTGTGAATTTCCATGGCTTTAGAAAGCATTCTTTGAATCATAACAACTGGTTCAATTGTATTACATAAATGGATGGCGCTTTTATGAATTTGAGGATCACTGAAGTATTGAGTGATAACCATGCCAGCAAAATTATTATAATTAGTGATAGGGTCAGATGCACCCTCATCTTGCTTTTTAATAAGTTTCTCTGCGAGAACTAGTAATTTTTTTTTGTGTTTCTCAAGAGTCGTTTTTAACTTACTTTCGTTATTACGAGCTTTAAAGACAACATTGAAAGTGAAATAATCTTTTTCATTCCATAAATATTGCTCTAATGATTTTTTGTTGCTAACAATATCAATAACACCATCAAATAAAAATGGTTTATCAAGAAGTAAGATCTCAGCAGACTCCGTTTCTATGTGATATTTCTCTATTATATTTTTATCATTCTCATCTACATAAAAACGGTGAATTTTGGATTGAAGTTGGCTCACGTTTTCCATTACGAAAGCTTTAGGATTTAAATTAAGGACAGCCTGAACAAACTTTTTAACAAGTGAGTTATTTTGGCTGATAGCGTGATTTTTTTGGCGATTAGCGCTTGAAAATCCTTGACAAGGCGGCCCACCGATCACCACATCGACTTGCCCAAGCTCTTCTTTCATAGTATCTGCGAGCGCCTGCTCAACGTCACTATACATAGCAACATTGTCACCGTGGTTACGCTGGTAGGTCTGCCGAGCACTGGAGTTCAATTCGAAAGCTGCTTTTATCGAGAAACGTCCAGTTTGCAGAAAACCATAGCTAAGACCGCCGGCACCTGCGAACAAATCCACAATGTTATATTTCGATGCTGATTTAACTTGTTCGCTCATTATATGAGTCCATATTTTTTCAAAATTTTTGTAACTCTTTGAAACTTAAGGTTTGTCTTCTTTTCAATGCTCAAAAACCAAACTAGCGATTAGAGCAGGAAATCTTGCTACCTCATTTTTGCATTTTTTTTCTAGGTATTCAATATCATCCTAATGAACTCAGTATCACAAATTTCATTCGTTGCTTGATTTTGCCATTTCAATCTCTAAATATTGATCATTAGATTCAGTGAGATAATTTTCTATTTCATTTGGAAGTTTATAGGAAATACTCTGAACGCTTTTCCAGCAATCTTCACGTTTACACCACTGTGTTACATTTTCTACACTACGTGAAGGATCTGTAAGTTTAAAATAAACCTTTTCTGCTAACTCAGTTAATATTTCCTGGACAATATTAGGTACAGTCTGTCGTGTCCATATTGCAATTAAGTCTAGAGTTCGTGTATTATAATTATTTTTTATTAGTTTATGTAGAAAAGCAATTGTGTAAGTTATAATGTTTGCACGATATCCCTGTGAGTACCATGATTGATGCGGTATCATTCTTTCCATGTACTTAAACATTAATATCAATGCGACCGTTTCTTGAAAATATTTATTTCCTGACTGTAATGTATTTTTTTCATTACTCCATACTTTAGTCATTTTGTCAGCAAAGTCTGTGAAATTAGTCTGTGCACCACGACTGACAATATGTGGAAAACCAGACCAAGAATTTCGGACCTTTGAAAGATCAGTTTTAGTAATTAACTGACTTTTGGGATTCTGTAGAAGAAATTTTTTCTTGTCCGCTCGACTTAAGTGCATTTGTTTTTGAAAATATTGACCTCGCGCTCTCTCATAGAACCATTTTGTGTCATATTGAGAGCCATCAATGGCTTTTGCGTATAATTGTTGAGAACAACGTTCTATCCATATATGGAATGGGTGGGTTGAAAAGAAATCAGCATCGCTTACTTTATTTTGGCTATTAGAGGATCGTGATATGTCTTGAATGAGTAGAGTCGCATCTTCTTCAGGGATTTTTTCAATTACCGTCAGTTTCATCTGTACAAAAATCGCACTCAAGTCATACTTATCTTTATGTCTTGTATTTGAAAGGGAGGCTGTAGTTTGCCCTCCATTTATTATCTGAAAGTCACTCGCAGCTATGAGTCGCTGGCCATCAGCAGTTGACTCAATCGACACATTCATAGCAGTTGCTGAAATCCCATTATTATAAGCAAAGAATCTTTCAGGGGATTCAATAATAGTTGTTCGAATCTTTTTGTTAACAGCAACCTTAGTAGATAAAAAAGATCGGACATTACCTTCTAAAAGTAAACTGCCATATTCATCGTACACATCTGCTAATACTGAACCTGGAATTATACAGAGGTAACTTTTAAAATCTTTTGTAATTGTTTCACTTGCATCTAAACAAGGAATTCCGTTGAGAGTGTAATCTTTGAAATTAATTTCGACAATATGTCTTCCTGAATCAGATGCACATATCTTGAATAAGCGGTCAATATTCCATATTTGGCATTCAGTCAATACGTCATCTATTTTAGATGATTCTAAAGTGACGATATTTTTGTTAATGATAGAGTTTGAAAAGATCATAAACCTATATTTTCGCACCTCAATTTTTTTTTCCTTTATCAAGTCGATTAAGTCCCAGCAAGGCCTACTCATTTCTACACTACGTTGAAGACCAACGTTTCTTGCGTCTTGTACAAAATTTAGTAAACGATTATGCAATTGCTTTGCTTGAGTTTTTGATAAGGATTGTTCGCTTTCAGAACTATCATAATCAGCAATTATTAGATTCATTGTGTTATCGAATTCATCATATGCATAACCATCAACACGGAGTTTTCGATTATATTTTCCAGTCCCTTCAAAATAAGATGGTGTAAAATTGTGCAAGAAATCAGCCTCTTGCAAGTAATGAGCGAAAGTAGATACAAAAGACGCACATGACCCATCTCCTGTCACTGAAGCATTGACTTTCACTTCTTCCATAAAATCTTTGTTAAAATCCTTTGCATCCATTTTCTATACTTTTAACCATTTATTCAAAGATGGTAGATTTAGTTCATAGTTTGAAGAGACTATTTCATTTGGTACATTTTTTTTTATAAGCCTTGGGAATGATTCACTAACAAGATACCTTTGAGTTTTTGAAAAGTGGTATTTTGTCTCTGAGTATTCCTGCAGTTCTATATACCCATAAGAAACTAGCTTTTGTTGAAATATGTCGAGCGCTTCTGGATTAAAGGATAGTTTATCCTTTATTCGGTTTACTAATTCATTTAAAGAAACTGCATTAGGTTTATTTGGTGGCACTTTATCAATTCTCATTATCACAAGTTCCCCTAATTCATCGCAATCTAATTGCTCAAGTGATGAAATGGTGACATTTGATGATGAAATACCAATGCTCTTAATTTCGTACCATCCTTCAGAATAGATAAAATCTTGATCTGAACCTTCTGGACCTGACCATCCATTAATTGCATATAGAATAGAGGGACAACTATCCATATATTTTTCTAGGAAGAGTAGTTCACCTAATAATCCCTTGCGCATATGCTCATCCATTACTCCTTGTTTTTGTGATTCAAGCAATTTAGCCCATTGTTTATAACGTGCTATGACTAAACTTAGAGCCTCCTGTTCATCTGCAACAAAGGATGAGTAATTTATAATGTCACAACAAAGAATTGCAAAAACATCTTGTTGTTCATTGCGTAACAACTCAAATGTTAGTATCCAACGATTATCAACTTCTCTACGACGACGACTCACAAGTATAGACTTAGAGGACTCGATAGAATCGATATCCATATTACATAATAATAGTAAAGTCCTCTGGCTAATAGATTGATATCCAATATACCATTCTAGTGAATGTTGGATGTTTATCTGTAAAAAACCACCATCCTTGTAATCTATATCTTCCCATTGCTGACGAAGTACTTCAGGAGTTAAAGTCATTCTTCATTACCTTCATCTTCAATAAAATCATTATAACCACGAAGCTCAATGGGATTGACCATATAATTCGCTGTTTTCTCTTTACCATTAGCCGGTATTCCTATCCCCAAAGCAAAAAGATGGTCAGGGACTTTAATATTATCTTCAATCTGGCTCTTTTCTTTATCCACCTCTATTACATGAAGAATTAAAATAGGGTTTCGGGGTACACAAAGATACGCTTTATCAGGAACATGATGTGCTTTTGGATTGTCCATTTTGAATTTGGTCTCAGCGGCCTTCTTTTGTTCTTCGTTTAAACCAACCTTTGTAGCACCACCTGCCCCTACTCGCACTTTAGTTCCGCTAATGCAAATTTGAGAGCCAGAAGCCTTAACAGTACGAATTTCAGGCGCAATTTCAATTTGCCCATTATCGCAATCGAGTGTATATAATTTATTTCCACTCCCTTGTGCTATATAAACATCCCAAGAATCTAAGCTTGAATCATCTCTTATAAAGTCAGCAAGTGCTGCTCCTTGAAAGTTTAGTTGCCAAGGATGTGTTTTAAAATCTCGCAGTAATTGTTCTATTTCGTCTTTGTGAACATTTTCCCAGAAGAGTTTCTCAAATCTTTGTTCAGCTTTCACTCCAACATCGGATAGTCGATTAACAAAATCTATAAAAGCTTCTTCATTATATGTTAAGGTTTTAGTGTCGGATTTTAGACGTGGGGTCTCAAGTAGTCGCCCTGAAACTGTTATGGGGCGCTTAACAAATGTTGCAGCCCTCATTTTGTTTTTTGCTGTAACGATTAGAGACGCAGGATCTTGGCGAACCTTCAAACCAAAATCCATCGGAGTGAGGTTTGCATTTTTCATGCGCGCAACTTCAAGTTTAAGTTCTTCAGCGGCTGCGGTAATGTACCCATACCAGTCAATTGCTTCTGAACTAATCCAAATCTTAAATAAATCGTCATAATTAGGACGATAACCAAACCATCTACCCATTTGAAGTAATGTATCATACATGTTAGAACGGCGGTAAAAATAACTAACACATAGCCCCTCAAGTGTTAGCCCCCTGGATAAACTGTTGCCGCCTACAGCTATAACTCGCAATCCATCTTCTTTATGATTAAAATAATCAAGGCTCGTTGACCCACTTTTCTGGTTTACCGCTCTTACATTGATTGGAGCAACAGATTTATAAAGGTGCTGTGTCAAGAATTGATGCCATGGCATTGGATTCTGTAACTTGCCTGCTTTACTAGAAAGTTCGTGTTTTTCCCAAACAGCTTTTAAATAAGCAATACTTGAAATCTTTTCACTTTCACTTTCCGATAAACTAGCATAATTTTGTAAATCCGAACGAACCCTAATTATCCATTCACCAGCTAAATCTCTAATTTGGTCTTGAACATTGGTAAAACGGCTAGTATGTATCATCATTGAGTGATGAGAATTTGCATCCCCCCTGATATTCCGAATGCCTGTAGCCAGTAAAAAGTAAGCCATTGCTTCTATCATGCTGGGTGGCAACTCTGTAACTGCATGTTCTTTCTTATGATTGAATGGGAAAAAAGCATCCATTTCTTTAGCATAGATTGATTTAAGTGCATCCTTATATTTTGCGGGTGATTGTTCGTCACCTCCAAATATATCTTCAGCACCAATATAATTAGTAGGCGGTGAAAGTGTATAAATAAAATCACGTGGAAATAAATCATCGCCAGTCATCTCATCTACACTATCAGGATTGATAAAAATATTTGCATAAGGAGTTGCCGTAATGCCGAGATAAGATGCTTGTCGGAATAATTGTAGCAGGCCGCGTATTGCTTTATTTATAGCAGTTGGATCTTTTTCCGGGTCATTTGTATTTACAGATGCATTATCTGCTTCATCATCAATTAATAATAAAGACTTATAGATTAAACCTTTTGCATCAGCATTATTACTTTTTAACCATCTGATAAGATTGTTGAGTATGCTTTTATTTTTTTTGATGACAAAAATGACGGTGTTATTTACACCTTTTAATGAAAGACTTAACTGACGTAATATATTTTTATCAAAATCTTTTACAACCGAAGTAAATGACTCTATTCTTTTTTCGTGTCCATACTTACCGACCCCCACAGGAATGTTCTCAATATCTCCTTTTGGATTTAAAAAATATTCACTCTTCCTTCCTGAGAATTCAGCATCAAGACGTTCCTGTGTTTGCTGACGAAGATTCTCCATTGTACCTGCAAGGATAATTATTACATTATATCCAGTGTCAGCTGCTTTATTACAAATAGCTGTATAGTTTGCTGTTTTTCCTGATTGTACATCTCCTAAGACCAAACCTCTTCTTTGAAAAGAATCACTGCTTTTAGGATCACCAAGTAAATCCACAATTTCATCAGATACACGGTCTAAGCTACCAGTTACACGAGAGTTCCAACCTTTAACTTCTTCCAGATACATTTTGTATCGCTTCCAGAAGTAAAAATCTAAATCAGCACGCCTAGCGGGTAGCCATGATTTATGTTGATGTTTATTATCTGTAATAAAAACACCTAGGTCCATTTTTACGACAACTTTTTCTTTTAATCTTCGCTTAATCTTGTCGAATTCATCATCCGTTACAGGGTAAAGAGGCTCAAGCAGTTGTCGTATTTTTCCGGATATATCATCGAATTGAATTTCAGTCGGTGGATACTCTGGGTATTCTTTATTTGTACTGGAAGATATCATACCTTCCAGTTGCTCCATGTTAGTTGCAACCATTTAAGTACTCTCCTTTATAGCGAGCAATTATCTGTGGGTAATTTATAAAAGGATCTGTAATTGCTAACTGCTCTAGCATTTCATTTTTCACACTTTTTGTAGAAAATTGATCAAGTAATCCTCTTAATATCGAATCAATTTCTACATCAGTTATTTCGATATCATTCTTAATTTGTTTTTCAGATGTTAAATCGAGATATAGTTGATTGAAGGGTATTCCTGCTTCAATCAATTTGAGTAGACTTTCCATATTTCCTTTCAACTTCGGTGATGAATTAATCAACGCTTTTATCAGAACGTGATCGCGGTTTATTTGATAATAAAAACCACCGCTTTTCCCTATAAATCGTTGCCAAATATGTTCAATCGAGTCATCCATTTCGCGTTTGCCACGAAATTCCCAGGTCCTTTTACTTTTCTCTGCAAGACTTTGTATGATTGGAGCAAGATTGTTACGAACTATTTCTGGCGGAATTGCTGTTGATTTCTTTATATCTAGTGTCCAAAGAGTATCTAACTCATTCGGAATATCAATTTGAACTCTAGCTAGTTTAGAGCATTCTCCCTGACGCATCATTCGAAACCAAGTTCCCCAAATCAGCAATCTTTTATTTCTATACACATAAAAACCTTGGCTTTTTCTGAGACCTTCTTTACCCCCAAGCAATTCTACTTCATGATTAGTTAAATCAGAGATATGTGGTAGTATATATGGACGAATAACAATTTTTGAGCCTTCACAAAGTATGGACTCATCAGACATGACTTGCGTGTTTCGTTGGGATAGAAATGGATCTGCAGGACTGATAGGCGTGTTGTTCATTCTTATCTGTAGTTTTTTCAGATTTGGCTCCCCACTGATATAACGGTGAAAAACCAATGATAGATGTTTGCGCATGTCATCCATTTTTTTTCCCATAGAACGTTCAAAATCAAGCTCTCCAACTTTAAGTCGGTCAAGATTTTGCCATACAATGAGAGTTCCATATTCTTTTTCTTTCAACTTCTCAATACGTGGGATTTTATTTATTTCTTCATCCGACTCAAGGATGATAAGGGACCAGTCTTGAGTTTTGATTACATGATCAATATCCCAACGCCTTGCTTCAATACACTTTCTTTGCTTGCTGACTACAGTTAGTGTTCGACACTGCGAAAGTGATGCTGTTTTTAAACCAAGTCCAAAGCGGCCTAAATCATTTGCAGTTCGTTTAGAATTTGGATTTTGACTGCCATAACGCATTGCGATGTCAATTTCTTCCGCATTCATTCCATAACCATCGTCCAATATGGCTATATAGGAATTCCCGGTAGGGAAGAAGAAAATATCAGTGCACGAAGCCTGAGCTGTGATACTATTATCAATAATATCGGCTATTGCTGCTTCTAATGTATAACCAATTGCACGAGTTGACTCTATCAAAGTCGGTGCATACGGTGGCAATGATATACACTTCATGCAAAGTCCTTGTATAGGATTGAAAAGTAGTATTTTTTCTGATAAGAAAGCATTTTGCAAATATAAATACTGATTTTTTGATGAAAGCTACATCAGTGTTAGTGTGGTGGTTGTGAACACACAGCTATCGCTCATTGCCCTTGAGCTGAATAGAGGCTCGGTGGTGTATCCTGACTATACTGTCAGCCTTGATGCGATTAATACAGGCTGGGCAGTGAGCGGTCCTGAAGATCGAGAGGCAGTCAAGGAACTGAACAAGATTGCCATCAGCTCGTCAGACGTAGCCAATGCAGTCATTTATGCACTAAACCAGCCTGCAAAGGTTACCGTTAATGACCCGAGCATTTCCCCTACTCAACAGAACAGTTAGTTCGGCTAAAGGACGCTTAAACCATGCCTTGGCTTATTGGGCATGTTTTTTATATTTGCCCCATATACAATCCCTCCCGCGCTCCCTGCGGGGTTACTACTGCTAGTCGAAAAGTGGATCTTACGTCCGCTCTCTGCTCAGAGGGCCCCCCTCGTTACTTCAGACAGTCCGCTTTGTGCCAGGAGCGGACGCTAATGAGAACAATCTGTGGTAATCAACGGGGTGTAGGTCAATTAGACTGGACTAACCCTGCCTCGGTAGATGATCCTGCCCTAAAGTTGGAGCATGTATTTCTCCCCGAAGCATTAATCAGATTGGCGGCGAACCTCGATTTCAACAATGTGGCGAGGTGTTCGCCCAAGCCGAGGAACGCCGTTGGCGACGGCGATGATGTCCTCATGCTCGTCGCCAGCCCACAGGCCAACAAGCTCGTGCAGAAAAAAATCCGCGTAGGAGCAGCTGGCGTCCCGCACCTGCATCGCCGAAACTGAGGTTTTGCTCGTGTGCAGCTGGGTCAAATTCCTAACGAGCCGAGCTGGGGCAACCCAGAGAACCGGGCGAGGCGAGGCCGGAGTCGCGAACAGATAGTAGGTGTGTTCTGACTGCTTGAGTATGTCCTCGCACTGCTTCAGGTCGATGCCAACCCTTGAACTGAACCCCCGCCCCGAATCAGTGCCTCTGCGCTTTTTCACCTGCATAAGGGTCGCACGCTGAATCACTGTTTCCCCCTTTTCCACGATACGGCTCAGGAACAGCACGTCTGCCCCCAGCGGAGCACCGGCTGGTGTGTTCGCCCCTTCCTCCCGCTTGCTGGGTTGACGCACCTTCACTGTCAGGCTCGGATACCTCGCCCGCGTCGTAACTGAGAGCTGGCGCAACTGGCTGCTTACGTTGCCAATCGCCTCCTTCGTCAGAGTCAGGAGGCGCGCCGTATGGGCCTCCTCGTCCTCTCCCCAGGTCTCCGAATATTCGCGACAAAATTCTTCCTCAATCTGGCTAAGCGCCCTATAGATTACTTGCTCCACGGAAGGGTCGCTCAGCCAAGTTTGGGCTCCTACGCTAGGCAACTCAGTGGCTCCCTCGCCCCGGCCTACCGGTCCCCCTAGGTCCAGTGAACCCTGCTTGGACCGCAGTAGTCCCTTGCACCTCAGTTGCAGTTGCCTTACATCAGTGCCGACAAGCCGATTCGCAAACGCCAGATGTTCCTCGTCATCCATCAATCGCAAAAGCACTGGCTCGACTTCGGCGAATGCCGTCTGCTCGAGCCGAAGGCAAGCAAAATTGAGGAGCCCCTGGGCTAATTCAGGTTCCTCATTCACCTGATCGAACAGATCCTGTCGCCAGGCCTCACGGGCGGCCGGGCCTAGTTGTGTCCACAGCGTTTCTTGCCCCCTCTCCAGAGATGGCAATTCTCTGAGGCTGGCAGCGACGCTTTGCTGGCTAGACAGCGCTGGGTCTCCAAACTCGTGCCAAGCCGCCGCAAGCGCGAGGTCTGAGGGTATGGTATCCACGTACAATGTAGCAAGCCTCGAGAAGGCTTTGGCACTCCTTGATATTGTCTTTCTTCTCTTTCTGCGAACGGATGTTCCAGCGCAGGAACAGATTACGTACATCCTCCGGAAATATCGTGCGGCAATGTTGGATTAGTTCAGGAAAGACTGACGGATCTGCTCGTTCAAAAACCTGTTCGCAAGCCCACCGGGAGGTCTGCACTGTCGGCGAATTCGCAAGAAGACGAGCTCAAGCCTTCTGTCCCTTGGATAGCCCGACGACATGCCGATATGTTTTTCTAGGTAGCCGCATACACGCTGCCAATGCTGCTGGACCAGTTGCTCGAAAGCCCAATTATTCGCCCCCTGATGAGGGTTGACCTGCTCCCCGTTGATTAATACACCGTGATGTTAGTAATGTCTTCATAAGCCACATGAGGACATGCCCATGAAGAAGCGTTTTTCCGACGAACAGATCATCAGTATCCTCCGCGAGGCTGAAGCCGGGGTTTCTGCCCGTGAGCTCTGCCGTAAGCACGCCATTTCCGACGCCACCTTTTACACCTGGCGTAAGAAGTATGGCGGTATGGAGGTGCCCGAGGTTAAGCGCCTGAAGTCGCTTGAGGAAGAGAACGCCAGGCTCAAGAAGCTGCTTGCCGAAGCTATGCTGGATAAGGAGGCGCTTCAGGTGGCTCTGGGGCGAAAGTACTGACGACAGGGCAGAAGCGTGAAGCCGTGGTGTTGATGTGTGATGCGACCGGTTTGTCGCAACGTCGTGCCTGCAGACTTACAGGTTTGTCCCTGTCGACCTGCCGTTATGATGCTCAGCGTCCGGCTACTGATGCACATTTATCAGGGCGTATTACTGAGCTGGCGCTTGAACGCAGACGTTTTGGTTATCGGCGCATCTGGCAGTTGCTGCGTAGGGAGGGCCTTCACGTCAATCACAAGCGGGTATACCGTATTTACCACCTTAATGGACTGAGCGTAAAACGCAGACGACGCCGTAAAGGGCTTGCGATCGAACGGTTTCCGCTTCTGCGCCCGGATGCGCCGAACCTTATATGGTCGATGGATTTCGTTATGGACGCACTGGCCAACGGTCGCAGGATCAAATGCCTGACCTGTGTGGATGATTTCACGAAGGAGTGTCTGACGATCACCGCTGCTTTCGGTATTTCAGGCGTTCAGGTCACGCGTATTCTGGACAGCATCGCGCTATTTCGGGGCTATCCGTCGACAATAAGAACCGATCAGGGCCCGGAATTTACCTGCCGTGCGCTCGATCAATGGGCCTTTGAGTATGGTGTGGAACTACGGCTTATCCAGCCAGGTAAGCCAACGCAGAACGGATTTATTGAGAGTTTTAACGGACGCTTTCGCGATGAGTGTCTGAATGAACACTGGTTCAGCGATATTCTTCATGCCCGGAAAACGATTAATGACTGGCGGCAGGATTATAACGAGTGTCGGCCACATTCGGCACTGAATTATCAGACGCCATCAGAGTTTGCAGCACGGTGGCGAAATGGAAAATGTGAAGGTAAACAAACCGACATTACTAACTGACGGTTGTAGCTAATACTGGGGGCAAGTCAATGAAAGCGTCATTCAGGAACATATCGAGGCCGGTATTACGCTCATTGATGCCGTTAATTTCTTGGTGGAAAAGTACGAGTTGGCTCGTATCGACCGCAGGGTGTTTGGCTGGTTGGAACCATCTCCATACTTGCGAGCTGTAGACATTCTGCGAATGCGTCGGACATGGGGCTGTTGCGAGGCTGCAATCACACTGCAGCAATGTGAAACTTGCGGGCATTCTCCCGATAGTTAAAACATCCCTAGCTGAAATGATGCTACCCAGTATAATCGCTGCATCATCTTTGAGTGGATTCAGATACTTTGTTATTCGCTGATTTTCAAAAGAAAGTAGTTGAGTATACAACTGAGTATACATATGCAACTCATTGATTATTAATCACTTAAAATTCAGTTGATTAATGTTGAAATTCGAGTCCGGCCTTCGCTCAAATGATGGCCGCCGAAAAATGTTTCTTGCGCCCCAAATCGGTCTTTCGTAACTACCCATTCTGATAATGCTCATTTAGCAACATTGGATCTGTAGTAATGATATGTAAGCCTAATTTCCAATGAAGATATTCTCTCTATGAAAAGCAAGATGAGCTTTATCTGGAGAATGATTTATAGGCGTGCTAATTATTTCACCCTCATATTTCTCGAAGTTTTCCACATAGATACTACTTTTCAACTGTTTGATTTTATTTGACAGAACCAGTTTCAAGTCTTCATCGAAAGTGATTAGCCCACGGTCAAAAGCTTTGTCGTGCAAACTGGACAGACACAATCCGTTACTAAGGTTAAGGCGTTGTTCGATTGAGTGGCTCCAAGGCAGGATATGGCTAGCAACGAGTAATGCTGGTTCTTCTAATCCGGTGATGCAGCAGCGATATTCGTACGCTTCCAACACATTCTTGCGGAACAGGTTTTGGTCTACACGTGTTTTGACTGTAGATAACTTATCTCTGCCACTGAAATCTTTTGGCTCTTCATCAAACTCAGGTGCGTCTGGTTTCTCCAAGTGTTCCATTGCCGTTTGGCATTGCTGATTGAACAAATCCATATCTTGGCTCATTTCTTTCCACAGCTCGCGATCGGCCTTGGAGGCCCCTTTCAAACCGCTGCGACCAGATTCGATGATGTACGGATCCAAGCTAGCTAAGTTAACCAGCTTCATTGCGAGTGCTGACGGCGTGCGTCCGATCAATTTTGCATAGTGGATTATTTCGGGATTTCTCGAATGAAGTTTGCCGAACGGAATCTGACTATACAGAGTGAAAGCGAGTAGTAATTCTTCCCTAGTCCAAAGTTTTGCGGCAGCCATGCATCAATATCCAGCAGTTAACTCATCGATTTACCGAATGCGTTAACTATGCCAGGTAGGGAAGGAAATGCCTACCTTGATGAATGCTTTTGTTGTTATATGTCAGTCAGATCTATTGGAAATCCTGAATGGGAAGGGCGACGAGTGCAGGCATCGCCCTGATTGTCGCTTACGTTAGCCGCAGGCCTCCATCTCCCGCAACGCCCGCCCATAAAGGTTACACAGCGCAGGAACCAGATGTGCCGTGGCGTTGAGATAGCGATTCAGCTGTTCCCAGTCTTCAGTGTCCAGTTGTAGGTGCTTTTGCAGTAAATGGCCGAACAGCATCAGGCCGTGGCACAGACCTTCCGCTTGCTCAGCAGAGAGGGCGGCCAGGTCTAAAAGTTCTGAAGGGTTAAAAGCGCTGAGATCGAGGTGGTTAAACAGTTGGCGGTAGAGGGTTAGGGTGTTGGGGATGGTTTCAGAAGCGTTGGGTAAGTTTGTGTTTTCCATATCGGCTATTTCCATTGGGAGAGAAATACCGCTACCAGAAGAGACGCTAAACTCGGGTGGTAGCTCGAACGGCGTTAGCGTACCGGCCCCAACGGATACCGGCCTTCCCGGAGGAAGCACCGCCCGAGCCACCATTGTTTGGGTGTGCATCGGCATGCTCGAATTTATACCATATTCGAACAGGGTTGGGGGATTCGGAACGCTAACTCCGGCTGCGGATTTTGCCGCAGCAGAAAAACTATAGCGTTATCAGCAAAGGGAAAAAATAAGCTGTATGGAATTACAGTTTGTTTGCTTTCAGCATTGGAATACAGATCGCAGTTATTTATGGTGCTCTTTTATATTTGTAATGTTGCCTATATATAGCGAATATAATTCATATCATTCCATTCCCTAAATGAATGTTATGCACAGTAATCCTCTAATCGCACTGCGAAGCGTTAACCGTTCCAGTATTTATCCTTTCTAGAGCTTATGTTAATCATACGGCTTTGCTAATTCACGGATGAACGAACATGGCGAATGAAGATGAGTTGCGCATTGCCCTGTCGCCGGTGCAGCTTGCGGCGGTGCTGTCTGATGTAAGCGTCACTGAAGGTGAAACGTTCAGTAACCGTCTGCTTGGCGGTTTGGGGCTTGCCGGCGGTGTCGTTGAGCTGATGGGGGCTGGGGTATTGTGCTATGCGCCGGATCCGACGTTTATCACCAAAGTCGGGTGTGTGGTGGTGGGAACGCATAGCCTGGACAGCATCAAGGCCGCTTCCAATCAGATGATTACCGGGCATCCAACGACGACTGACACTTATCAGTCTGCCGTTTTATTGGCGCAAACACTGGGTGCCGATCGAGAAACGGCCTATAACGTCGGTTTAACGGTCGATACTGCAGTGCCTTTTGTCTTTGCCGGAGCGGTTGGCGCAGCCCGAGTCGCATCCGTGCGCATGGGGCGGGTTAAGCTGGTTGAGCATGAGTCCCCTACGGGGATGAAACCGGGTGGGCATACCATTAAACGCCATGTTGGGGTGACGAAAGAGCAACTGTTAGAGCGTTTAAAAAATCCACGAGTGAACAAGGCCTCTTCGTTTAAATCATTAGGGGACGCGGAGGTCGCCGTCAGCTCGGCGTTAAAAGCAAATAAAGAGTGGATAAAACTGTGGGCCACGAATCCTGCGGGAAGGCCAAATCTTGAATTGACCCATATTATGTCCAGCGATATTGGTTATGGCCTGAGTAAAAATTCAACGCAATTAGTGAGAACATCACGATTAAAGGTCGTGTTGCACTATCAGCAGTTTCAAGGTAAACCCTACTTCATACTGACAGCGTTTCCCGACTTTTGAGGTAATGATGAGATTGCACGGAGACTTCAGCGAACTCAGTAAGTTATTCAGTATTTACTTTGGTCAGGATTATGATCTGTTTACTGATGCCGAAACGGCCGAGGGGGTGATTGACGGCTTCCTGGAGCAAAACGGCAGTCAAGTCATCCGTGATATTCTCGAGGAGACTAAAGAGTTTCAGGCTACTTATGCAGGGCGTATAGACGAAGGCATGGCGGAGCATTTTTCAGATGAGTTTGTGCCAGAGAGCTGGGGTACTACAGCGGTAGCGTTCTTTGCCATGTTGCAACGAAAAGCAGAGCAAAAGCTAGGCAGCTTTAATTAACGCAGTGGATGCCGGGTTATTCGAGCCTGGATCTCGGCCTGGTGTTGTGATTGAACGCACACGCTGTAGTGGCAAACCTGACTTTATCCTTAGCGCCTTCCCTGCGAGATAAGCTGATGAAAACCAGCGAACTTGATAACCTGATCGTCGTTTATTTTGGTCAAGATTATGACCTGATAAATGCAGACGGTGATATTACTGCGCTGCTCGCAGAGTACATTCGTCTGGCGCCTCATCAGCAGCGCGAGGCTTTGGTCAATGAGATAGATGCGTTATTGGCGCAGGATAATGTGGGGTCATTGTTCAGACAACGTTTCGGCTTTACCTTCAGCCCGGAGCTATGGGGTACAACGGTTCCCGCGTTTTTGCAGCAGGTGCGTAGTGCCCTCGCGAAGTCATTGACGCATACCAAATGAAGTCCCAGCGTTTGAGGTAATCATGAAACGGATTTTCCCCCTCGCATTCCCCTTCCTGCTCGCCGGCTGTCCGTCGATAGGCGAACGTATCCCCGTAGACTATCCCGCTACCGCCGGCCTGCGTGAGGGCAAAGTATGCATCACCGTTCAGCCGCAGGGGGACGAAAAGCTCGCGGGCATCTCGATCTACCGATTGGATGAGGCGCAGAGCCGCACATTCAAATTCTTCGATCCGCTGCGGGATGTCGCCCCCAATCAGTGCGTTCCTGATGAGGGCTACGTATTTACGCCGGGGCAGCAATACCATTTCTCCACGAAGCTGGTCTCCCTCAAGAAACGGCAGGCGGGCGAGTTTCCCTCTGCGCGTGAATTCGTCGCCGAATTCGTTGTGCAGCAGGAAGGTAATCAACTCAGGTTGGAAGCCCTCCGCACCCCGCGCTAACCCCCCCAGCCCAAACCTACCCCAAATCCCCCCCATTGCTGGCAATCACCTTTTTATACCACCAGAACGATTTCTTGCGGGTGCGGGCGAGGGTGCCGTTGCCTTGGTCGTCGCGGTCGACGTAGACAAAGCCGTAGCGTTTGCTCATTTCGCCGGTTGAGGCGGCCACCAGGTCGATGCAGCCCCAGGTGGTGTAACCCAGCACCGGCACGCCGTCGGCGATGGCGTCGGCCATGGCGCGGATGTGTTCGCGCAGGTAGCTGATGCGGTAGTCGTCTTCTATCTCGCCTGCTGCATTGAACTCGTCGTGCGCGCCCAGGCCGTTTTCCACCAGAAACAGCGGCTTTTGGTAGCGGTCGTACATCATGTTCATGGTGATGCGCAGCCCCAGCGGATCGATGCCCCAGCCCCAGTCGCTGCGCGGCAGGTGCGGGTTCGCCAGCGATTTCACCACGTTGGCGGCGCTGCTGTTGTTGTCGTTCATGTCGGCGGAGGCGCAGCGCGAGGCGTAGTAGCTGAAGGAGACGAAGTCGACGGTGTGCTTCAGGATGTCGGCGTCTTCCGGTTCCATGACGATGCTCACGCCTTTCTCGCGGAAGACGCGAGCGGCGTAGGAGGGGTAAGCGCCGCGCGCTTGCACGTCGATAAAGAACAGGTTTTCGCGATCTTTCTCCAGCGCGGCCCACACGTCTTCCGGCTTGCTGGACCACGGGTAGAAGTTGCCGCCGGCCAGCATGCAGCCCACCTGGTTGGCGGGGTTCACTTCGTGGGCGATGCGCGTCGCCAGTGCGCTGGCCACCAGTTCGTGGTGCGCGGCCTGGTATTTCACCTGTTCGGGGTTTTCGTCCGCTTCAAACACCAGCCCCGCGCCGGAGAACGGGCTGTGCAGCAGGATGTTGATCTCGTTGAAGGTCAGCCAGTATTTCACCAGCCCGTCGAAGGCTTCGAAGCAGGTGCGGGCGTAGCGGGTGAAGAACTCCACCATCCTGCGGCTGCGCCAGGAGCCGTATTCGGTCACCAGGTGCATCGGCACGTCGAAGTGGCACAGGGTTACCAGCGGCTCGATGCCGTATTGGCGGCACTCTTCGAACAGGCTGCGGTAGAAGGCGATGCCTTCGGGGTTGGGCGTCAGCTCGTCGCCGTTGGGGTAAATCCGGCTCCAGGCGATGGAGGTGCGGAACACGGTAAAGCCCATCTCCGCCATCAGCGCGATGTCGTCGCGGTAGCGGTGGTAGAAATCGATGGCGTCGTGGCTGGGGTAAAACTCGTCATCGCGCAGGCTAAAGCGCTTCTCCAGCCCGAGTTTGACCGCCATGCGGTGCGGGCCGTGCGGGATCATATCGACGGTGGTCAGCCCTTTGCCGCCCTCGCGATAGCCGCCTTCCGCCTGGTTGGCGGCTAAAGCGCCGCCCCATAAAAATCCTTTAGGGAATGTTGAATCGGACATGCAATCCTCTGGTGTCTCAATGCGTTGCGCTGGCGGCGTTCGCCGCCGGTGCGGTTTGGCCGGGCGCGGCGGCGTTTTCCGGCAGATCCTCGAAGCCCAGTATTAGCGTGAGCGCGAACGACAGCACCACCGAGAGCGCCATCACCGCCACCACCCACACGATGCTCATCGGGTTGGCCGGATCGAAGAACTGCACGCTGGTGAACAGCCCGGGCGAGGCCATCGAATGGCTGGCCAGGCCGCCGATGCCGGCGACCGCGCCGCAGACGAAGCCGCTGATCAGGCTGGCGATCAGCGGCCGCTTCAGGCGCACCGCCACGCCGTACAGCGCCGGTTCGGAAATCCCCGCCACGATGGCGGAGGCGGCGGCGGCCAGCGCGGTCTGGCGCAGCTCGCGGTTCTTGGTTTTCAGCGCCACCGCCAGCGAAGCGCCGCCCAGCGACAGGTTGGCGCCGATCTCCGAAGGCATCACCATGCCCTCTTTGCCGGTCTCGGCGATGGTCTGGATGATGGTCGGGGTAAACACCCGGTGCATGCCGGTGATCACCAGCAGTGGCCAAATCGCCCCCATGATGGCCACGGAGAGCCAGCCCAGGTAGCCGTGCACGGTGTAGACCAGCGCAGAGATGCCGCTGCCGATCCAGATACCGAGCGGGCCGATAAGTAGAATGGCGATCGGCGCGGCGATCAGCACGATCAGCATCGGCTTGAGGAAGTTCTTGGTCACCGCCGGGGTGATGCGATCCACCCCGCGTTCGATGTGCGACAGGATCCAGGTCATCACCAGCGCCGGGATCACCGTGTAGGTGTATTTCACCGCCGTCACCGGGATGAAGGCGAATTCCACCGCCTGGCCCTGCGCCGCCTTGGCCATCAGATCGATAAAGTTGGGATGCACCAGCACCCCGGCGATGGCGATCGCCAATGACATGTTGGTTTTGAACTTCAGCGCCGCCGAGGCGGCGACCATCACCGGCAGGAAAAAGAACGCGCCGTCGCCGATCACGTTGAGGATGACGAGGGTCGAGGAGCCTTTCTCAAATACCCCGGCCATATCCAGGATCATCGCCAGCAGCTTCACCATCGAGCCGCCGATGATGGCGGGGATCAGGGGCGACATGGTGCCCACCAGCGCGTCGAGAATGCCGGCGCCGATGCCCTTCAGGGTGAGTTGGCGTTTCACCGGGGCGGCGGGGGCCGCCGCGCCCGGCATGCCGAGCGCCAGCACCGCCTGATAAGCCTTGGCCACCTCGTTGCCGATGATCACCTGGCACTGCTCGCCGCTGTGCACCACGCCCAGCACGCCGTCGATGGCCTTCAGCGCCGGCGTGTCGATCCGCGTTTTGTCTTTCACCACGAATCTCAGGCGGGTCATGCAGTGGGTCACGGCCTCGATATTGCCCGCGCCGCCCAGGGCGCCCACGATGGTGTGCGAGATCTCTGCGTAGTTCTTCGGCATGGCGTGTCGTCTCTCAGATAGCAATTCGGATAGCCCAAAGGCGCATATTTACTGCCTGGGCGATCCGTCGTTCCATCTGTATGAAACGCCCATAAGAAACCGGTTTCACAAAATCATGTATTGGTGTTTTGTTGTTGGCAAGAACTATGATTTTTGGCGTTTCGTTTTCGTGATCTGGATCGTCAGAGGTGAGTGCGCACCGACGCTCAGGGGCGTGAAAGCGTTCCAAACGCCGGGCGTCTTGGGTAGACTGCGCTGAACCCATGGATTTTGGCGGCGCACAGATGGCAACGATACTCGAGGTGGCGAAAAAGGCCGGCGTTTCAAAGGCGACGGTGTCGCGCGTGTTGTCCGGCAGCGGCTATGTCAGCGAGGAGAAACGCGCGTTGGTGGATAAAGCCATCGCGGAAACCGGCTATCGGCCCAACCTGCTGGCGCGCAGCCTGGCGACCAACACCACTCAAACCCTCGGCCTGGTGGTCACCAATACCCTCTACAGCGGCAACTACTTCAGCGAACTGATGGCGCAGTCGGCGCGCATCATGGAGGCGAACGGCCGCCAGCTGATCCTGGCGGACGGCAAGCACACCGCCGAAGAGGAGCGGGCCGCCATTCAGTTTTTGCTGGATCTGCGATGCGACGGGGTGATCATCTATCCGCGTTTTCTGTCGATCGCGGAAATGGACGAGATCGTCTCCCAGCACCGCCAGCCGATTCTGGTGATCAACCGGCGGCTGCGGCTGAACGACAGCTACTGCATCTTCAGCGATCAGCACGCCGCCGGCGCGGCGGCGGTGGCGCACCTGATCGCGCGCGGGCATCGCGACATCGCCTTTATCACCGGCTCGCTCGATTCCCCCACCGGGCTGGAGCGGCTTTCCGGCTACAAATCCGCGCTAGCGCAGCAGGGCATCGCGGTTAACGAGGCGTTGATCGTCGAGGGGAAATGGCACGCGCAAAGCGGCGTGGCGGCGGTCGATGCGCTGCTGGCCGGCGGGCAGCCGTTCAGCGCCATCGTCGCCGGCAACGACGAGATGGCCATCGGCGCGATGAAGCGGCTGGCAGAGCGTGGCGTGGCGGTGCCGGAGGCGGTATCGGTCATCGGCTTCGACGACATCCCGCTGGCGCCCTATACCGTGCCGTCGCTGTCGAGCATGAAGATGCCGGTCACCGAGATGATCCAGGAGACCATCAACCGCCTGCTGTCGATGCTGGACGGCGGCGAGCTGAGCAAGCGCCCCAGCTTCCCGGCCAGCCTGATCGAGCGCGAGTCGGTGGCGGCGGGGCCGTATTGGGGTGGTAACTGATCCATCCGCGCCTCAATAGACAAACCCGACGGCCGGCCTTATATTGCTAATGAGAATCACTATCAAAAACCTCGCCGACGGTCGGCGTCATCATTCACAGGCAGGGCGAACATGTCTACGTCCCCCCAGCGGTTACTGCAGGAATATCATCAGCAAGCGCAGGACTATGCGCTGTCGGACATGCTGCGTGCGCGGCGCGGCGTGTTGGCCGCCGATGTCGACATCGAGCTGGATGAACCCCACCGCGCGGGGCTGAAGATCGTGGTGATCCGCCGCGGGCGTCTGCGCTGTGAAAGCGGAACGGGGCCGCAGGTGGAGCTGAACGGCCCTTCGCTGTTGCTGGCCGCCGGGCGGGACGACTTCGTGTTGAACAACCTGTTCCAGGCCGGCGAACCGCTCGATTATACCCTGCTGCAGTTCTCAGCCGCCTGGCTGGAGCAGAACGATGTCCGCCTGCCGCCCGGCCTCGATGGGCGGCGGCATGCGCAGTTGGTGCCGCTGGCGGCGCCGACAGCGCTGATCGGCCAGGCCCGGCAACTGTTCGCCTGCCCGCTGCACGAGTCGCAGCGCGGGCTGTGGTTCAGCGCCAGGGCCAACGAGCTGGCGGCGCATTGCCTGCATCAATGCTGGAACCGCAGCGCTGCCGCGCCGTCTGTTGGCGTGCACCTAGCCGCGCGCGATGTGGCGCGCCTGCAGCTGGCGCGCGAAATCCTGTTGGCGGAGATGGAGCAGCCGCCGAGCCTGGATCAACTGGCTCAGCGCGCCGGGTTGAACACCCGCAAACTCACGCAAGGGTTCCGCCAGCTGTTTGGCGCCAGCGTATTCGGCCTGCTGCAGGAGCACCGGCTGCAAACCGCTTGGCGCTTGCTGAGCGAGCAGGATCTGCACGTTTCCACCGTCGCCTGGCAGGTGGGTTATACGCCGGCGCACTTCTCCGTCGCCTTCCGCAAGCGTTTCGGCGTCATGCCCTGCGACGTCAAAAAGCGTTAGCCACGCAATCGAAAGAAAAAGTCTCGCCGGCGAAAGCCTTTACGGATGAGGACGTCCGCCGCTTTTGGCTACAGTAAGCGCCTTTGCTGTGGAGGATCTCATGCTGAGTGACCTGCGGGCGCTGACGCGTCCTTTCCGCATCATGCTGTATTCCGCGCTGGCGCTGCAGGCGCTGGCCGGCGTCAGTTCGCTGTTTCCCTGGCTGGCGATAGCCCGGCTGGTGGACGCCGATCCGGCGGCCTATTCCTTCTGGCTTGGCGTCGCCGCCGGTGGCCTTGCGCTGTGGCTGTTCGCCCAAACGCTGGCGCTGCACCTCACTCATCTGCTCGACGCGCGTTTGTGTCATCGGCTGCGCAGCCAATTGGCCGCCAAGCTGGTGCGTCTGCCGCTGAACTGGTTTGTGCGGCAGGGCGAGAGCGGCGCCGCCCGGGCGCTGTCGCAGGACATTCAGGCGCTGCATCAGCTGGTGGCCCATGCGCCGGCGGAGTTGGTGCAGCTGGCCGTGGTACCCGGCTGCGCGCTGGCGCTGCTGGCGGCGGTGCAGTGGCCGCTGCTGCTGTTCGCGCTGATACCTTTGCTGGCGGCCGCGCTGCTGTTTCGCGTCATCCGTTCGCCGCGACTGCGGCCGGCGTTTGAACAACGCGATCGGGCGTTTCGGCAGTTGAACGACGATTATCGGCAGCTGGCGGCGCATCCGCTGTTGGCGCGCCAGTTTCCCGGTGCGGGCATCGAAGCGCGTGCGCGGCAGAGCCTGCGGGGCTTTCTCGCCGCCTTTCACCGTTGGCTGCGGCGTATCGGCGCGCTCGGCGCCGTGACCCAATTACTGCTCAGCGCCGCGCTGTCGGCCGGTTGGCTGTTGCTCGGCGCCCGCTGGCTGGCGCCCAATCTCACGCTGGCGGAGCTGGCGCTGTTCGTGTTGCTGTTGCGCAGCGTGGCGCAACCGGTGATGGCGATGGGGCACGGCGGCGATGCATTGCGCGCGGCGACGCTGGCCGCCGGCCGCATTCGGGCGCTGCTGGCGCATCCCGAAATACGCTGGGGAGGGCGCTCGACGATCGCTTCGGCGCCGCAGGGGGCGGCGCTGCAGCTGAGCGATCTCGGTTGCCGGCAGGACGAACGCTGGTTGCTGCAGGGCGTCAATCTGGCCGTCGAACCGGGGGAATGGCTGGCGATTGTCGGGGCGTCGGGCAGCGGTAAAAGCACGCTGCTGCGGTTGATCGCCCGTTATAGCGAGCCGGATAGCGGAACGGTATCGCTCGACGGCGTGCTCGCCGACGCGTTCTCGGCGCAGGCATTCAATCAGATGGTGGCCGTGGTGCCGCAGGAGAATACGCCGCCGGCGATGTCGCTGCGCGACAACCTGACGCTGTTCGTCGACGGGGCCGACGATGCGCAGCTGCGGCGCGTGCTGGCCGCGCTGGGGCTGGCGGCGCGTTTGCAGGATAGGTTGGACGATACGCCTTCGCTTTCCGGCGGGGAGGCGCAGCGTCTCGCCATCGCCCGGGCGTTGCTGGCGCGGCGGCCGCTGCTGTTGGCCGACGAACCGACTTCGGCGCAGGATCAGCAAAATCGCGAACGCATTCTGACGGCGCTGGCGCAGCTGCCCGCCACCCGGCTGGTGGCAACGCACGACGCGGAACTGTGCCGCCGCGCCGATCGGGTGGCGGTGCTGGCGGAGGGGCGGTTGCTGGCGGTCGGCACGCCCGCCGAGATGGCGGATCATCCGGCATTGTTGGCGGCGTTGGCCGAGCGCCAGGAGGCGGACGATGAAGTTTGAGTTGGTGAAAGCGTTGGCCCCGGCGCTGTTGCTGATGGCGCTGGCCGCCGCGTTGGATGGCGTCTGCGCCTTGCTGCTGGCGGCAGCGGTGGCGAACTGGCAGCAAAATCCCGGCCATTGGCTAGGGCTGCTGGCGCTGGCTACGCCTCTCTTGCTGGCGGTGCAGTATGCGGCGGCCTCCCGCGGTTTCTTCGCCGGCGGCGCGGTGATGAGCGCGTTGCTGCGGGCGCTGTTCCGCCGTCTGCCGCGCGCGCTGTCGCCGCAGGAGCAGGCACCGGGTCTGTTGGCCGGGGCCATCGGTCAGACGATGTCGGCACCCGCGCACCTGCTGGCGCCGTTGGTTGGCGCGGTCGTCACGCCGCTGGCGCTGATCGCCGGGCTGGCCTGCCTGAGCCCGGGAGTGGCGCTGATGCTGCTGGCGGCCTGCGTGCTGTTGATGCTGGTGTTGCGCGGTTCGGCGGCCCGGCTGCACCGGCGAGAGCGAGAGCTTGGGGAGGCCAATCAGAGTATTGAAGGGGCGCTGATGCAGTTTGCCCGTCATCAGGCATTGCTGCGCTTCGGCTACGGGCAGGCGGCCGCCGCCGAGGCGTTGACGCAACGGTTGGATGACCATCATCGGGCGCACGCCGCGCTGCTGCGCCAAAGCTTGCCATATCACCTGTTGTTCAGCGCCGGGCTGCAGCTGACGCTGTTGGCGGCATTGTGGTTCGGTGCCCATGAGGTGCTGGCGCAGCGCCTGAACGTCGCCCAATGGCTGGCGCTGATGATTGTCCTGGCCCGCTTGTTGGAGCCGTTGCTTCAGCTTTCTCACCTCGATCAGGCGCTGCGTCAGTTGAAGAGCGCGTGGGCGCAACTGCGGCAGGCGCTGGCGTCGCCCGCGTTGCCGCTGCCGGAACGGGACGGCGCCGCGCCGCAGGACGACGGCATCGCGCTTGAGGCGCTGAGCCTGGCGGCGGCGCACGGCGGCTGGCGGCTGCGGGAAATAGGCGGAGCCTGCGCCGCCGGAGAGATGTTGGCGATCGTCGGCCCTTCGGGCGCCGGCAAAAGCAGCCTGCTGAGCCTGATGGCGCGCACGCAGGATCCGACGGCGGGGCGGGTGTTCTACGGCGGCCGTGACGTGCGCGCGCTGTCGGCGCGGCAATTGGCGGGCGGTCGCGGCGTGATGTGGCAAGACAATCGCCTGCTGCGCGGCAGCGTGCGCTGGAATCTGACCCAGGGGCGAACGGATATCGGCGATGAGCGTCTGCTGGCGCTGTTGGCGGCGCTGGATCTGCCGCCCGACGTGCTGGAAGAAGAGGTCGGCAGCGACGGCGATCGTTTCTCCGGCGGGCAGAAGCAACGGCTGTGCCTGGCGCGCACGCTGCTGCAGGGGGCGCCACGATTGTTGTTGGACGAACCGGGCGCCAGTCTGGATCTGCGCAACGCCGAGCGCGTGGCGGCCCTGCTGGCCGGCTGGCCCGGCACGCGGGTCGTCGTCACCCACGATCCCGCGTTGGCCTGTCGGGCGGATCGAGTGTGGGTGCTGGAAGGCGGGCGGCTGACGGCGGCGGGCAGCCCGGATGCGCTGCGCGAGGCGGGGGGCTGGTTCGCCCGTTTCTGCCAGGCGAAAATGACCGGCGATCGATAGAGAAACTCCGGCAATCGAAAAAGTCGCGGCGGCCGTTTTGTTAGATTGATAACGATTATCATTTAACAATAACAACCAGGGAAAAACATGCGACTCATTCACCTCTCACCAGTGGCGGCCGCGATGCGCCGCGGCGCGTTGCTGTGCGCGCTGTGCGGCACCGGGGCGCTGGCGCAGGATGCGCCGGCCAAAACGGACGTAAAAGAAGATACCCTCACCGTGACCGCCGGCGCGGCGGCGCGGGATGACTATGTGGCTCCCGGCGTCACCACGCTGGGGAAAATCCCGCTGAAACCGCGTGAAGTGGCCCAGTCGGTCAGCGTGATCGATCGCCAGCAGATGGAGCAGCAGAATCTCACATCGCTGGATGCGGTGATGACGCGCGCCACCGGCGTCACCAGCGCCCCCTTCGTGTTGCTGACCACCGCGTGGTATGCGCGCGGCTTCAAGATCGATTCGTTCGAACTGGACGGCGTGCCGACGCTGCTGGGCAATACCGCCAGCTCGCCGCAGGACATGGCGGTGTATGAGCGGGTGGAGATCCTGCGCGGCTCCAACGGCCTGCTGCACGGGCTCGGCAACCCGGCGGCCACGGTCAACATGGTGCGCAAGCACGGACTGGCGCAAAACCGCGCGCAGTTTACCACCAGCGCCGGGAGCTGGAATCAGTATCGCGGCGAAGCGGACGTGGGCGGCCCGCTGAACGCGTCGGGCAGCGTGCGCGGCCGTGCGGTGATGGCATGGGAAGATCGCGATTATTTCTATCGCGTCTCGGATCAGAAAACCCGTTTGCTGTATGCCACCGTCGACGCCGATCTGACGCCGGATACCCTGCTGCGTGTCGGCGCGCAGTACCAAACCATCGATTCCGTCACCAATATGGCCGGGGTGCCGATGGGGAAAGACGGCAGCGATCTGCACCTGCCGCGCAGCACCTATCTGGACGTGGACTGGGATCGCTTCAAATGGGACACCACGCGGCTGTTCGCCGCGGTGGAGCATCGGCTGAACGACGACTGGCAGGCCAAGCTGAGCGGCGACTATCTGCACGCCAAGTCTCGCCTGCTGTATGCCGGCGCCTGGGGCAACGTCGATCCGGCCACCGGCGACGGCGCGGCGCTGATGGGCGGCGCCTATCGTTTTCGCAATCAGCAGCTGGGGCTGGACGCCAGCCTGAACGGCAAGATCGACGCCTGGGGGTTGCGGCACGAGCTGGTCGTCGGCGCCAGCTACACCCATGCCGAAGAAGAACAGTTCACCGCACGGTTTGATTCTGTGTTTCAGGTGCCGGTGAACGTCTACCGCTGGGATCCGCACGGCGTGCCGAAGCCAGCGATCGGCGCTTACAGCTCGCCGGGGTCGACCAAAACCGTTCAGCGCGGGGTGTACGGCATGGGCCGCATTAAACTGGCGGAGCCGCTGACGCTGGTGGCCGGCGCGCGCGAAAGCTGGTGGCAACTGCGTTCGCCCAGCGACACTTTGGAAGAGAACGCGCGTCTGACCCCCTACGGCGGCCTGATCTGGGATTTCGCCAAAGACTGGTCGTGGTATGCCAGCTACGCCACGGTGTTTCAGCCGCAGAGCGGCAAAACCTGGAGCGGGCAGATGCTTAAGCCGGTGGAGGGCCGCACGCTGGAAAGCGGGGTGAAGGCGTCGCTGATGAATGGCGCGCTCAACCTCTCGGCCGCGGCGTTCCGCATCGATCTGGAGAACAACCCGCAGGTGGATCCCGATCACCCGGGCGGCGGTTTCGATACCTGGTATATCAGCGGCGGCAAGGCTCGCAGTGAAGGCTTCGAGCTGGAAGGGCGCGGATACCTCACGCCATGGTGGGACGTCACGCTCGGCTACACCTATACCGACACGCGCTACACCCGCGACGCCGGCAACCAGGGGCGCGCCTACAACAGCCTGACGCCGCGTCATATGCTGCGGCTGTGGAGCGATTACGACCTGCCGTGGGATCAGCGCAAGTGGAGCATCGGCGGCGGCATCCAGGCGCAGAGCGCGTTCAGCAGCGCCAATGGCGCGACGACGCTGCGCCAGGGCGGCTATGCGCTGGTCAACGCACGGCTGGGGTATCGCATCGACGAGACCTGGTCGGCGGCGCTCAACGTCAACAATCTGTTCGATCGCCGCTACTACGCCGGGCTTTTCTCGCCGCAGTGGAACAACCGTTACGGTGAACCGCGCAACCTGATGTTCACCGTCAAGGCCGAGTTTTGATGAATATGCGCGTATGGGCGGCGTGCCTCGGCAGCGCCATGGGGGGCGTTACCCTGGCGCTGCTGTTGGCGCGCGGCTATCCCTCGGCCGACCCGCTCGATCGGCTTTACGGCGCGCTGTTTCTGGCGTTGTTCGGCGGCATCGCGTTGCTGACGTATAGCCTGCTGGCGCCGGACTGGCGTCGCACGCTGCTGCGCGCCTGGTTGTGGTGGCCGCTGCCGTTGGCGCTGCTGGAGGCGTGGCGATGAACGCCGTCGCGCGACGGGCTTTGGCGGCGCTGCATCGGGGCTGCGGCGCGTTGTTCGGCTGCGCGCTGTTCGTGGTCCTGTTCACCGGCTGCTGGAGCCTGGCCGGCGACAGCTTCACGCTGTGGTGGAACGGCGTGACGATGAGCGGCGAGCAACGGCCGTTGACGCAGCTGCTGGACGACGCGAAAGCCTACGGTGAAGACGGCGCGGCGCCTTACGTCATGCTGCCGAGCGCGCGTTATCCGGTGATTCGCTTTTGCCGCGCCCCGGACGACTGCGCCCTCGCGTTGAGCGCCGTCAGCGGGCGGCTGGTCAGCCTGACGGCGCCGACCACGCTGTTGGTGACGCTGCACAAGAACCTGTTTCTCGGCTTTCCCGGTCGGGTGTTTCTCAGTTTGTTCGGCATCGCGTTCGCTTTGCTGCTGATCAGCGGGATTGCGCTGCATGGTCGACGGCTGCGCCAGCTGTTGCAGCTGCGGCGGCGTCAGGGGCTGCGGGTGCTGCTGTTCGATCTGCACAATCTGTTGGGGCTTTGGTGCTATCCGTGGCTGGTGATGTTCGCTTTGACCGGCGCGTTATCCGGCCTCGGCGCGCTCGGTACTGTGCTGCTGGCCGACCGCGTCAGCCCCGGTGCGCCGCAGCGGGTGATGGCGCAGCTGATGGGTGGTGCGCAACCTGCACCGCCCTTGCCTGACGCCGGGCGTACTCTTGCGCAGACGATGGCGGCGCTGCGGCGCCAGGCACCGGAATTTACGCCGCAAACCCTGCAGCGCGCGCCGGATGGTGCATTGCTGGCGGTGGGCGGCGTCACTCGCGGTATTCCCAGCAGCGCGCTGTTCGAGCAATTTCGTTTCGGCAGCGGCGAGCAGCCGGCGCTGATGCGGCGCAGCGCCGCTCATCAGGGGCCATGGACGCGCGCGTTCATCGCCGTTCAGCCGCTGCACTATGGCCAATACGCCTGGTTGCCGCGGGCGGCGGCGGCGGTGAGCGCGCTGCATTTTTTGGCCGGGTTCGGCGCGGCGACGCTGGCGCTGAGCGGGCTGGGATTGTGGTGCCTACGGCAGCCGCAGCGCCGTGCCGCGCGCTTTATCACCGGCGTCTGCTGTGGTCTGACGGTGGCGGGAAGTCTGCTGTTGGCCGCCCGGCCGCTGGCGGCGTTCCCTGCCGCCTGGCTGTTTTGGGGAATGTGGGGCGCGGTGGCGCTGTTGGCGTGGCGAGTTTGGCCGGGGTGGTTATTGTTCCTCAGCGGAATGGCCAGCGGTACGGCGCTGCTGGTGGCGGCGCTCGGCCATATGCTCAGCGCCGGCCCCGGCCTGTACTGGCTGGACAGCGCTTTACTGTTAGTCAGCGCGGCTCTGTTCGCCGCCGGCTCCTTGTTATGGCAATCGCGCGGTGCCTGGCCGCGCCAATTGGAGTAAAACATGCGACAACTATTGCAACATCGGCATCTGGTGCTGACCCTGGGGCTGCTCTATTTTAGTCAGGGCATCCCGATCGGCATCGCCATGGATGCGTTGCCGACCCTGCTGCGCCATGACGGCGCCAGCCTGCAGGCGCTGGCGTTTTTGCCGCTGGTGGGGTTGCCCTGGGTGGTGAAGTTTCTTTGGGCGCCGCTGGTGGATAATCACTGGTCGCCACGCTTCGGACGCCGCCGCAGTTGGATTATTCCGCTGCAGTGCGTGGTGACGCTGTGCCTGATCCTGCTCAGCGCGGTCGGCATTTCCGCGGCGGCGGCAGGGCTGTGCGTCGCGCTGCTGGCCGTCGCGTCGCTGGCCAGCGCTACGCAGGATATCGCCACTGATGGCATGGCGGCGGAACACGTCAGCGGTGAGTTGCTGTCGCGCGTCAATGCCATTCAAATCGCCGGGGTGATGAGCGGCTTCTTCGTCGGCGGGGCGGGCATGATGATGCTGAGTGCCCGGGTAGGCGTGCAGGGTGCGCTGCTGGCGATGGCGATCTTCCCTGCCGTCAGCCTGCTGGCGATTGGCCGCTTCCGACAACACGCCGATCTGCCGCCCGAACGCGCCGATTCGCGTCCGGCCAGCCTGCTGCGCACGCTGCGCCGTCGCGGCGCGGCGCGGTTGCTGACGCTCACGCTGCTGTCGGCGGTGACCGCGGTATCCGGCTTCGGGTTGGCCAAGCTGTTTTTAACCGATCACGGTTGGACGCCGGCGCAGGTCGGCCAGATCGGCATGGCCGGCGGCATGGTGACGCTGGTGCTCGGGTGCGGTGGCGGCGCCTGGCTGGTGAGCCGGCTCGGGGTGTGGAAGGCGTTCGCGGTTGGCCTGGGTTGTGCGCTTTGCGCCTCGCTGTGCTGGCTGGCGATGGCCAACTGGGGTCTGCAATCCGGCGGCGTGATCGCCGCGGTGATGGGAGGCGCGCTGGCTTCCGGAGTGACCTCGGTCGCTATCATGACTGCCGGCATGCAGTTCGCTGCGCAGGGCGATCAGGCGGGCACAGACATGACCATGGTGCAAAGCTCGCGCGATATCGGGGAAATGGTCAGCAATATGCTGATGGTGGGGATGACCGCCAGCCTGGGCTACCGTTTTTCCTTCGCGTTGGCGGCCGCTTTGGCCGTGCTGCTGCTGGGCATCAATCTGGCCAGCAACCGGCACCCTGCGGCGGTGCGGCGGCAAGAAGAGTAGAGGAGATAGTTGGGGCCGGTTAAACCAGCTATCGATGTTTAACTGCGGCGAGCTGAGCAAGCGCCCCAGCTTCCCGGCCAGCCTGATCGAGCGCGAGTCGGTGGCTGCGGGGCCGTATTGGGGAAAGACATAATCGCGTACCCGCCTTTTTCAGGTGCTACAACGCTTGAACCCGTCTCTTCGACAAAGCAAAAATCCCCAGCGCGCTGCCCAACGCCAGGGCGCTGGCGGCTGCCGTGGATAGCGCGAACTCGCGCGTGTAGGGCAACAGCAGGCCAGCCGCAGAGATGCTGCCCAGCAGCAGGCTAAAGAACAGCGCTTTTTTACGATAGGGCGCCTTAAGGTTGAGATAGGCGGCGACGGCGCAGACGATAAGTGTTCCGCCGACGACGACCAACAGCGGCAGGATGATGAGCGCCCCGGCGAGGAGATTGGACAGCCCAACGTCCCCCACGCCGGCGTAAGAGACAATAAGGAACATGATGCCGATGGCTAGTACCGTGCTCAGTTTGATGACGATATAAGTGCTCGCGCACAGGTTAAGCGCCTTTAATGCTACTAGCATCACGTTGTTTGCCATCGTTCATCCTTGAGTTTGTCGGATAGGGGCCGCGTTGGTCTGGGGAATGGTTTATCTTACCCCAACCCCCCAATCCTTCCACGAATCTCCTCCTCCGGCAGATCCACACCAATAAATACCAAAGTGCTCCGACGTTCCTCACCAGGCAGCCACTCCCGATCCCAGTCGGCGTTATACAGCCGCTGCACGCCCTGGAACAGCAGGCGGCGCGGCTCGTCTTCGATAGACAGAATGCCTTTGTAGCGCAGCAGGTTGTCGGCGTATTCCAGCAGCAGGCCTTCCATCACGTCGGAGATTTGCATCAGCGGCAGCGGGCGCTCCAGCGTCACCACAATTGAGCGGATGTCGCTCTGCGGCTGCGGGATGCGGCGGAACAGCGGGGCGGGCGGCGTCAGGTTGAGCTTGTCGTTCAGCGTAAAGCCTTCGATGTCGAACAGCACGCTCAGATCGATATCGCCGTGCGTCACCTTGTAGACCGGCGCGCGGGCGTTCATCCGCTGCAGCCGCTGGATCAGCGCTTCGCAGTCCGGCGCCACGTCGGTTTTGGTCAGCAGGATGCGGTCGGCGTAGCCCACCTGCGCCTGAGCGATGCTGAACTGGCTCAGCTGCTGCTCGGCGTGTACCGCGTCCACCAGGGTGATGATGCCGTCCAGCAGGAAGCGCTCGCACAGGATCTCGTGCGAGAAAAAGGTCTGGGTAATCGGGCCGGGATCGGCCATGCCGGTGCATTCGATGATCAGCCGGTCGAACGCCAGCTGGCCGCTGTCGACGCCGTCCAGCAGATCCAGCAGCGCATCCGCCAGTTCGTTGGACTTGCTGCAGCAGATGCAGCCGTTGCTCAACGTGGTGATGCGGCTGGCGCGATCGCCGATCAGCGCGTCGTCGATCGGCACTTCGCCGAACTCGTTCTCGATGACCGCGATTTTATAGCCGTGTTCGGCGTTCAGGATGTGGCGCAGCAGGGTGGTTTTGCCGGCGCCCAAAAAGCCGGTCAGGATGGTGACTGCGATGGGTTTCATACGGGTCCTTGTGACTGCGGGTTAACAGCAGCGCATGCCGCCTTTGCCGTCGCCGCCGTAGCGCGCTTGCTGGCGCTCGCGGAAAAATTCTTTATAGGTCATCACCGGCTTGTCCGGGTGGTTGTCTTTCATGTGCTGGACGTAGGTATCGTAGTCAGGCACGCCCACCAACATGCGCGCCGCCTGCCCGAGATATTTCCCCGCCTGGCCGAGATTTCCGAACATAAGCCTTCTCCAACTTTACCCTGCATCACTACAGCGCTTGCTTAAGCCTGATATTAGGGGAAGCCGGGGGATGGGGTTCCCGCAGGGATGCCCCACCTCCGGGTCGCCCCGGGTATCTCGATTGCATCGCGCCGCACGCCTGGCATCTTGCGATGCACAGGCCGTGCGGCTTTGGGTACTACTTAACGTTTATTATGCAGGGTATCCGTTAAATCACATCAATGCTGGGTCGAAACTTTGACCTCCCCCTCAGTTACGCCGTCGGCGGGCGCGGCCTGCGGCACCGGCACGTAAGGCGTTTCCTGGTCGGTGCGTTTCGGGTTCTTGTGCGCCGCCATCGCGGTTTTCACCCCATAGAAGATGATGCTGTACACCACCAGCAGGAACAGAATGCTCAGCCCGGCGTTGGTGTAGTTGTTCACCACGATGTGGTTCATGTTGGCGATCTGCTGGGCGCTCAGCTCGGCGCCGCCTTCGGCGATCTTGCGCTTGTACTCGCCGGCCAGGAAGAAGAAGCCTTCCAACTGCGGGTTGTCGCTGAACAGCTTCAGCCCCAGCGCGTAGGTGGTGCAGATCAGCAGCCACACCGCCGGCAGCACGGTCACCCAGATGTATTGGGTGCGCTTCATCTTAATCAGCACCACGGTGCCCAGCACCAGCGCCACGGCAGCCAGCATCTGGTTGGAGATGCCGAACAGCGGCCACAGGCTCTTCACGCCGCCGAGCGGATCCACCACGCCCTGATACAGCAGGTAGCCCCACAGCCCGACGCAGCCGGCGGTGCCGACGATGCCGGCCACCAGCGAGTCGGTTTTCTTCAGGAACGGCACGAAGTTGCCCAGCAGATCCTGCAGCATAAAGCGGCCGGAGCGGGTGCCGGCGTCCAGCGCGGTCAGGATGAACAGCGCCTCGAACAGAATGCCGAAGTGGTACCAGAAGCCCATGTTGGCGCCCGGAATGATCTGGTGGAACACGTGGGCGATGCCCACCGCCAGCGTTGGCGCGCCGCCGGCGCGGTTCAGCACCGAAGGTTCGCCGATGTCGGTGGCAGTCTGCAGGATCTGTTCCGGGCTGATGACGAAGCCCCAGGAGCTGACCGCCGCCGCCGCATGCACGGTGACGTCCTTCAGCGAAGCCATGATCATCGGCGCGTCTTCGGTGCCTAAGCGGTGCAGATCCGGCATGGTGATGCCCAGCGCCGCCGGCGGGGTGTTCATGGCGAAGTACAGGCCCGGCTCGATGATGGACGCCGCCACCAGTGCCATGATGGCGACGAAGGACTCCATCAGCATCGCGCCGTAGCCGATAAAGCGCGCGTCGGTCTCATTGGCCAACAGCTTCGGCGTGGTGCCGGAGGCGATCAGCGCATGGAAGCCGGAGACCGCGCCGCAGGCGATGGTGATGAACAGGAACGGGAACAGGGTACCTTTCCACACCGGGCCGGTGCCGTCGACGAACTGGGTAACCGCCGGCATTTTCAGCTCAGGGTTGAGGATCACGATGCCGATCGCCAGCCCGACGATCACGCCGATTTTCAGGAAGGTGGCCAGGTAGTCGCGCGGCGCCAGGATCAGCCATACCGGCAGCAGGGCGGAGATGAACGCGTAGCCGATCAGCGTGAAGGTGATGGTGGTGTCTTTAAAGGTCAGCGCCGGGCCCCAGTACGGGTCGTGCGCCACCACGCCGCCGAACCAGATGGCGGCCACCAGCAGCACGATGCCGATGACTGACACTTCACCCACGCGGCCGGGGCGCAGGTAGCGCATGTAGATGCCCATAAACAGCGCGATCGGCACGGTAGAGCAGACGGTGAACACGCCCCACGGGCTTTCCGCCAGCGCTTTCACCACGATCAGCGCCAGCACCGCCAGGATGATGATCATGATCAGGAAGCAGCCGAACAGCGCGATGGTGCCCGGTATCGGCCCCATCTCTTTTTTGATGATCTCACCGAGCGAGGCGCCGTTGCGGCGCGAGGAGATGAACAGCACCATAAAGTCCTGCACCGCCCCCGCCAGCACCACGCCGCCCAGCAGCCACAGCGTGCCGGGCAGGTAGCCGACCTGCGCGGCCAGCACCGGCCCCACCAGCGGCCCGGCGCCGGCGATGGCGGCGAAGTGGTGGCCGAACAGCACGTTCTTGTTGGTCGGCACGTAGTTCAGGCCGTCGTTGTTGACCACCGCCGGGGTGGCGCGGCCGGCGTCCAGCTTCATCACTTTGGTGGCGATGTACAGGCTGTAGTAGCGGTAGGCCACCAGATACACCGCCACCGAAGCGACGACGATCCACAGCGCGCTGATGTGTTCGCCGCGGCGCAGCGCCACCACGCCGAGGCAGGCTGCGCCGAGTATCCCCAGCAGCATCCACGGAATGTGCTTTAAAATCCCCTCTCGTTTCATGAGGTATCCTTAATTCCAGTCTGCAAAATATGAATGAACTCATCCGCTTGTAAGAGATGTCAGAGTGGCGCGGTGAGCCGTAGCGTCTTTCCCGAGGTAAGGCGGGTTTAGGAACAGCTCATCATCGCCGGGGGTAAGGGGGGAAGACAGGCGTATTTCGGTCAGCGGTCAGATTCGCCGGGTGAACGGTTGGATTGACGGGGTAAGCGGTTGGCGGCTTGAACCAGAGAGAGTCGGCCGCCGGCGGGCGGCAGCCTGTCTCCTCAAACCGTCTGCATGGCCTGCAGCAGGTGGATAAACGCGGCGCTGAGCGGCGGCGTGGCCGGCTCATGGCGGGTAAAGACGTAAAAGCGCGCGCTGATGTCGATCTCGTGCGTCGGGATTTTCTGCAGGTGCAGCTGCGGGGCGTAGTGTGCGACCACCCGATCGCTCAGCAGCGCGATATAGCCTTGCTGCCTGACCAGGCACCAGGTCGCCAGAAAGGAGTCGGTCTCGACGATCTGGCCGTGCGGCGTATAGCGTTCGGCGATCTCGCGGATGGCGGCATGCCCCACCGAGCAGGAGCGCGGCACCACCCATTTGGCCTCGGCCGGCGGCTGCCCGGCTGCGGTAAGATCGCCTCCCTGATAGAGCGAGAAGCGCTCGCTCTTCAGCGCCTGCATGGCCAGATCGGCGCCGCCCGCCGCGCCGTTCAGGCTGCTGACCGCCAAATCCAGCTCGCAGTTTCGCAGCCGGGCCAGCAGGCCTTCCGGGCCGTCCTCCACCACCGTCACCCGGGTATGCGGGTAGCGGCGGTTGAAGCCTTCGAGCACCTGAGGCAGGTAGCACAGCAGCGGATCGACGCTCATCCCCACCCGCAGGCGCTTCTCGCCGTCAGCGCTCATGCCGCGCAGCTCGTCAAACGCGTTGAGCAACTGATTGGTGGCGGCGTCTATTCGCCGGTAAAACAGCTCGCCGACCGCCGTCAGGCGCACGCCGCGGTTGCTGCGCTCCAGCAGCCGCGCACCGATGGTCATTTCGAGCTCTTTAAGCACCCGGCTGAGCGTCGGCTGCGAGATGGCCAGCTTTTTCGCGGCCTCGTGCAAACTTCCACAGTGGACAATGTCTTTGAACATCGTCAGATGCGCCAGCTTTGGCATGGTTTTCATGGTTGATCTCCCTGGAAGTGAAAGGCATCAGCCGGAGCCGGCGATGCGGCTGTAATAGGCCTGTTTCATCATGCTGTCGTTCAGCAATTTATTGATGGTCTGGTCGAGCACCGGCGTGGTGACGGAGGCCGGCATCAGCGTGGCGGTGATCTCCACGTCGTCGTCGCCAAAGGGTTCGATATCCAGATGCGAGATAAAGCAGTTTTCCCCTTGCAGCACCTGTTTGAATTTGGCCAGCGCCTCACGCTGCTCATGCTCGAAGGCAATGACGCAAATCTGGTAGGTAGACTCGCCGTTAACGTCATTGAAGGGCTGTTTGTTGACCATATTGACCAGCGGGCGCAACAGGGTGTTGGCGGCGAGCACAAACAGCGTGGCAGCCAGCGCATCGCCGTACAGGCCGCAGCCGGCGCAGGCGCCGACCGCCGCGGAGCCCCAGAGCGTGGCGGCGGTGTTCAGGCCGCGGATGTTCATCCCTTCCTTCATGATGGCCCCGGCGCCGAGAAAGCCGACGCCGGAGACCACGTAGGAGATGACGCGCACCGCGCCGCCGCTGCCGTCGATGGTCATGGCCAGATGGACGAAGATCGCCGCGCTGGTGGCCACCAGCGTGTTGGTGCGCAGCCCGGCGGTGCGCTGGCGGAACTGTCTTTCGTAGCCGATGGCGGCGCCCAGGACGGACGCGGTCAGCAGCGTCAGCAGTGTATGAATGAAATGCATGATAATAACTCGATGTATTATCCGCTTATCATGAGCCACCCGTGGCGGGGTAACTCTTGATAAACAGGTAGTTAAGTTGGCGGGATTCCGTCCCGCCAGGCCAGGGCGGCGCTCAGTGCGCGGCGGCGATCTGCCGGCTGAGCGTCTCGCTGATTTTGTCCGTCAGCGGCTGCATCCCCTCGCGGGTGCGCGCCTCGCGGCGCTGCGTGATGTGATAGCAGCCGTCGAGGGTGCCGGCGCCCAGCAGGAGGACGCGGTCAGACATCATCACCGCCTCCTCTACGCTGTGGGTGACCAGCACGATGGAGCGGGTTTTGATTTGGCGCGTGCTCCAGATACGCAGCAGATCGCTGCGCAGGTGTTCGCCGGTATAGACGTCCAGCGCGGAAAAGGGCTCGTCCAGCAACAGCAGCATCGGTTCTACCGCCAGTGCGCGCGCGAAGCCGACCCGCTGGCGCATGCCGCCGGAAAGCTCGCGCGGGTAGGCGTCGCGGTAGGGCGAGAGCCCGACCAGATCGAGCATTTTCAGCGTCTGGGCTTCGACCACCTGCGGCGGCAGATCCTGCGCCTGCAGCCCGAAGGCGATATTTTGGTAGACGTTCAGCCACGGGAAAATGGCGAAGGTCTGGAACACCATGTTGATCTGCGGATTCGGCCCCGAGACTTTTTTATCCCCCAGCATCACGGTGCCCAGATCCGGCGCGATCAGGCCGGAAAGAATGCGCAGCAGGGTGGATTTACCCGAGCCGGACTGCCCCAAAATGCTGACGACCTCGTTGTCGTAAAGGCGCAAATTGATTTCATTCAGCACCAGACGTTTTTCTTTACCGGTAGGCTGAACGCTTTTGCTGACGTTATTGACCGTCAGCAGCGTGGTTTTTTTTACCAACATGATCTGTCTCCACCCAATTAAAAATATGAGCATGGAAAAAGGGCCGATATTTATCGCCGGGCAGGCGTAAAATAAATGCGGGTGCAAATAAGCCTGACCGTTATCGGACTGTTAATACGCTTATGCTGGAGGGGTTAGCCCATCGGGCGTGCCGGTGCGGCATGCGCGGAGGCCAGAGGCTGAAGGGTAAAGCGAAGGGATGCTATAACTGACTCATATCCTGACACTTTCAGGATGCAATGGGATGACTATTGCTCCTGTGACCTCAGCGATTCCAACAATAAAATAAACAACCAACTGTCGCCGTCCATATCATTCTCCCGTTATTTTTCGTGTGGCCATAATACGCGTGCCATAGCCTGTTATTCAATGTGGTTACGCCGAATTATGGCGGCAAAATGTAATTTAATATGAATGCGGGAAAGATTTTCTTTGTTCATTAAACGGGGCGTAAACGGAAGGTGCGAGAATGAATATAGGCATCATTTTATGGAAATATAAACCTGAATTAAACGAGAGAATAAGAGGCCAGCGGAAAGTCACATAATAAACCGGCCGGAGAGCGCCCTCCGGCCGGGATGAGGATCAGAACTGATACATGATGCCGGTTTCGACGATGTCGTCGGCGCCGGCGCCGACGGCGTTCTGCCGTTGCAGCAGGTTGAGTTTGTACTCCACGTAGGTCGACATGTTGGCGTTGAAGCTGTAATTCAGCGCCAGATCCAGGTATTTGACCAGATCGGCGTCGCCAATGCCGGGCAGGTTGCGGCCGCGCGTTTGCAGGTAGGCCACCGAGGGCGTGACGCCGGAATCGAAGTGATACTGCGCGACCGCCTCAATAGCGTCCGCGCGGGGGGCGAAGCCGGCGTAGCGATCGCCGTCGACGTAGGTCATGTTCTCGGTGCGCGCGTAGCTTGCCGCCAGGTAGAGGTTGTCCTGGTCGTATTTCAGCCCCAGGGTCCAGGCCCGGGCGCGATCGCCGTCAGCCAGGCCGAAGCGCTGTTGCGCCACGGTGCGCGCAGAGTTGGCGTAAGCGGCGCCAACGTTGAGCCCCACGCCGGTGTCGTAGGTGGCGGAAAAGGCGTAGCCATCGCCGTTTTGCGTCTGGATATCCTTCGCCCGTTGAGCGTCGTCTCCCCGATTCTTCCCCTGATATTGCAGGCCGAGATCCAGGCCGTCGACCAGACCACCCAGGCTGCGGCTGTGGTAGGTCAGCAGGCCGTTGGCGCGGCCGGTCATAAAGTTGTCGGCCGCTTCGTAGCTGTCGTTGCCGAATTCAGGCAGCACGTCCGTCCAGCCGGCCACGTCATACAGCAGGCCGTAGTTGCGGCCGTAATCCAGGCTGCCCCAGTGGCCGAACGTCAATCCGGCAAAGCCCAGGCGGGTATAGCTGTCGCCCGGCCCGGCGCTCTCCGGCTGATCGAGCCCTGCCTGATATTCCCATTGGCCATACCCCGTCAGCCCGTCGCCGATCTGCGTCTCGCCTTTGAAGCCGAAGCGGGTATAGGAGCGGTCGCCGTTATTGTCGGCGTCGCTGCTGAAGTAATGCACGCCGTTCAGTTGGCCGTACAGATCCAGTTTATTGCCGTCTTTATTGACGATTTCCGCGCCGGTGGCGGCCGCCGGCAGCAGGATGACCAGCGTCATCAGCACGCTTTTATGGTTCATTTCAGTTCCCCAAGTGGATGAAAACAGGGCCGTTAACCGGCTGATTGCGCTTGCGCGATTTTTTTGTACAGGCAGCTGCGGATCCGATCGGTGAGGTGCCGCAGGCTGTCCCGGTTGCGCGCCGCACGCGGGATATTGACGCTGAACTCGTCGTCGATCCGTTTGCTGGTCGCGTCCAGGATCAGCACCCGATCGGACATCAGCACCGCTTCTTCGACGTCGTGTGTCACCATCACCATGGCGCGCGTGCGCAGCCGGTTGTCTCCCCACAGCGTCAGCAGGTCGCCCCGCAGTTTTTGCGCGGTAAAGATATCGAGGGCGGAGAAGGGTTCGTCCAGCAGCAAGAGGTCGGGCTCTACCGCCAACGCCCGGGCGAAGCCCACCCGTTGACGCATGCCGCCCGAGAGCTCGCGCGGCCAGGCGTGCTCATAGCCGGTCAGGCCCACCAGGCGCAGCAGCGCTCCCAGCCGCTCGGCGATCGTCTGCGGCGGCAGCCGTTGCGCCAGCAGGCCGAAGGCGATGTTGTCGTACACCGTTAGCCAGGGATAGAGCGCGTAGGACTGAAACACCATGCCGACGTTGGCGCTCGGGCCGTCGACCGGTTTGCCCGCCAGCGTGAGCGTGCCGCTGTCCGGTGGGATCAGCCCGGCCAGCATGCGCAGCAGCGTGGACTTGCCCGAGCCGGATTGCCCCAGAATGGTGACGAACTCGCCGGCGTGCACGGTCAGCGTCACGTCGCGCAGCACGGGTTTGGGGCGCTTTTTTTCGCCGATAAACGTCTTGTTCAGCCGGCTGGCGCTGATAATTACCTCTTGAGTCAGCATGTTGTTCCCCCTTGCTCAGTCATATTTGAATTTGGTTTCCGCGATGCGACACAGCGGTTGCCAGACGAAGATGATGCACAGCGCCACCAGCGCGCACATGGCGGCGCAGCCCAGCGCGGACTCCGGGTTCTTGCCGGCGTCGGTGACGACGGAAATAAACGCGCCCAGCCCGGTGGCGCTGAGGGTGGTGCTGCCCCACTGGATCACCTCGGCGGCGATGGCGCTGTTCCAGGCGCCGCCGGCGGCGGAGATGATGCCCGTCACGATGTAGGGGAAAATCGCCGGCAGCATGTAGTAGCGCCACCAGCGGAAGCGGCGCAGCCCGAAGCTTTCGCTGACCTCGGTGATCTGCGTTGGAATGGCGGATACGCCGGCGATCACGTTAAACAACACGTACCACTGGGTGCCCAGCATGATCATCGGGATGGCCCACCAGCCGAGATCCTGATGATAAATGGCGATGAAGGCGGCGATCAGCGGGTAGAAAATGTTGGGCGGAATGGCCGCCAGGATCTGGATGATCGGCTGGAAGATCTTCACCAGCCGCGGATTCATGCCGATCCACACCCCCAGCGGCGTGAAGATCGCCACGCTGAGCAGCATGGCCGCGGCCACGCGCGCGGTGGTGAGCAGCATCCATTCCGGCAGCATGGCGAAGTACTGTTTGGGGAAGTATTCCCACAGCCGGTAACCGAACCAGATGCAGGCCAGCACCACGCCGAGATACCACAGGCTGCGCCACAGCCAGTTCCCCTTGGCGGCGAGCCTGAACAGGCGGTGCAGGCCGAGGGCGTACCACTGCTGCGGCAGCTTGAACAGCCACAGGTCAGCCAGCGCGCGCAGCGTGCGGCCGAGCGCCGCGCCGACGTGCGAGAAGGCTAGGCTGTTGTAGAACCACGGATTGCCGAGCGGCCGGCTGGCGGTGACGTCTTCGTATTTGAAGCGCGCGGTATAGCGCACCAGCGGGCGGAAAACCAGCTGATCGAGCAGCACGATGTTGGCGGCCAGCGCGACGATCGCATACAGGATCGCCGGCACGTTCTGCTGCGCCAGCGCTTCGGCGATGTAGGAGCCGACGCCGGGCAGTTCGACCGAGCGATCGCCGACCGGAATGGCTTCGGAGGCCACCAGGGCGAACCAGGCGGCGGATTGCGACACCATGGCGTTCCACAGCAGGCCCGGCACCGAATAGATGAACTCCAGCCGCCAGAAGCGTTGCCACGGGTTGTAATTGAAGCTGCGGGCGGCTTCATCCAGCTCCTTGGGCACGATGCGCAGCGTCTGATACAGCGTCAGCATCATGTTCCAAGCCTGGCCGGTAAACACCGCGAAGATGGCGGTGCACTCCAGCCCCATCACGCTGTGCGGGTAGAGGTTGAGAAAATACACGGTCGTGAAGGTCAGGAACCCTACCAGCGGCACCGACTCCATAAAGTTGACGAAGGGCAGGATCACCCGGCGCAGTGGCGTATAGCGTGCGGCCAGCACGGCGAATACTACAGAAAACAGCAGCGACCAGGCCATGCCGAGGAGAAAGCGCATGCTGGTTCTGAGCGAATAATAAAGCAGGTTCCAGGCATCAAGACTAATGGCAGAGACGTTTTGTTCATTGAAGTCACCGTGCATGTCACCCCAGGCACGAATAAAAAAGGCAATGAAAAAAACACCGATGGCGATAACGATAAAGTCATTTAAATAAGACTTTCTGAAAACAGATGTACCCCGGTTATTTTGCATAACGCAATACCTTATTTTTCCCATAAGAAATCCGTCGGCGCTCGGGGAATATGCCCGGCGACACCAGATAAATACCGCTGTAGCGGTGAGACAGACGTTGTTTTCGCAGCGAGGCGATGGGTGGGCCGGCAGAGTGGGAAAGGCCGTCAGAAGGGGAACGGTTGCCGCATTCCGTGTCTTTCAGAATGCAACGCGGATGGCATTACTGAAAGACGCCCAATAGCATTAGCGTAAAACTAAAACTTTCATCGCCCATGGGGCCCTCCTCGGTTTAAATATGGCAGGGAAAGGGTAATGTTTTTCGCCAATAAAAAGCAATTGGCGCCGCGCGGTTTTTACGGTTGATGTGTAACAGGATAAATATTCATTTTTTAATCGCTATATCCGGAAAATAAAATAACGCATGGTGGTGGCGATAAAGACGGTGAAAATAAATCGCGGCGAAATAAAACGGCGCGCCTGAAGGGTGCGCGCCGCCGTAAATCAATAAACCTGCCTGCCGTTGATGCCAGCGGGGAAAATACCGGTGGCGAAAATATGCCCGTTGGCCTGGATCTGGTCGTCGGGCAGCATCTCCAGCGGGAACTCGGCGGCCAGGCAGCTGAGAAAGGCATTGCGATCGTCGGTGGTGGTAAAGCCAATCAGATCGTAGAACAGCAGCGACGCGATCAGCTGGCGATGTTCCGGGATGCGCCGCAGCAGCGCCGCCGACGGGAACGGCAGGTGGAAGAAAAACGCGCAGGCGTTAAGCAGCCCTTGCTCCTTCAGCGCCTGGGCGCAGGGCAGCAGCTGGTAGTCGTCGATGCAGACGGTATCGCCGGGGCACAGGTGCTCGCAGGCGATATCGGCAAACCGGCGGTTCAGCTGCCGATAGGCGCGGTAGTTTTCCGGCGTGAAGTGCGCCTTCTCCGGCTGGTTGTGGAACACCGGCCACAGGCCGTCGTGGTAATAGCCCTGATAGTGGCGGCGAAACTCCTCGATCGACAGCGGAAAGGTCACCTGATCGTAACCGGCGCGCTGCCGGCAGCTGATCGGGCGCTGCGCGAAATTCTGCACGTCGCCGTTCCAGCCGAGCCACAGCCCCGGTTCGGCATCGGTCGCCAGCGTCTGGCCGGCGCAGGCCAGATCCTTACCGTCGCACTGCTTGTTGGAAATCAGCACCAAACGAGACATGGGGGTCTCCTCATCAGTGAAGGGCGCGCAGGGCGTGTGCCGAACCATCGGCGCGCCAGGGTGCTTGCAGGGCGGGCAGCGTGACGCGCAGGCCGCGCAAGGCCGGATGCGCCAGGCAGCAGCGCGTCAGCCAGCTTCCCAACCCGACGCCGCGGTATTCGGCGCTGACGAACAGTTCGCTCACCGAGGCGAAGGTGGCGTAATCGGTCACCATGCGGGCGAAGCCGAGCAGGTGGCGCTTGCGGTACAGGCCAAAGCACAGGCCGTGGTGCACCAGGCGCTCGGCCGCCGCCCGATCCGGCAGGCTGAGAAAACGTTGGATCGCCTCGATATCCAACAACTGCCGATCGGTGCTGATATGAAAAACGCCTTTGCGCCAGCAGAGTAGCGGCTGCACGGGCGCCCGTTGCGGTTGCATATTCATGATTATCCTTAGGTTAATGAACCGGGGGGTTACAGCATCCAGCCGAGTTCGGCGGCGGTGACCTGTTCCTCGAAGCGGCGCAGTTCGGCGCTTTTGCAGGTGTGCCACAGGGTGCAGAACGCCGGGCCGAGCAGCTCACGCAGCGGATCGCTGTGGCGGAACAGCGCCAGCGCCTCCTGTTGGCCGAGCGGCAAGGGCGCGGCGTTGTCGCTCTCGCAGCCGTTGGCGGCGGGCGGCAGCGGCAGCGGGTGTTCCAGCCCGTGCAGCAGGCCGCCGAGCATCACCGCCAGCGCCAGATAAGGGTTGGCGTCGGCGCCGGCCAGGCGGTATTCGATGCGCTGGTTGGCGCTGTCGGCGCAGGGCAGGCGCAGCGCCACCGTGCGGTTGTTGTGGCCCCAGGAGGCGCGCAGCGGCACGTGCATGCCGGGGCGGAAGCGGCGAAACGCGTTGATGTTGGGCGCCAGGATCGCCATCGACGCCGGCATCAGCGCCAGCATGCCTGCCATCGCCTGCTGCATGTTGTCGCTCAGTTCGCCCGGCGCGCCGGTCAGCAGGTTCTCGCCGTGCTCGTTCTGCAGGCTGATGTGGAAATGCAGCCCGCTGCCGGCGGCGTGGGCGCAGGGCTTGGCCATAAAGCAGGCGTGCTGGTGATGTTGCTCGGCAATCTGCCGCGTCAGGCGCTTTAGCGCCATGATCTGGTCGCAGGCTTCCAGCACGCGCCGGCTGTGATGCAGATTCAGCTCGTATTGGCCGGAGGCGGCTTCGGCCACCACGCCGGTCAACGGCAGGTTTTGCAGGCGGGCGTGCCGTTCGATGTCGCTCAGCAGCGCATGGTGGCGCTCGGGCGCATCCACCGCGAAGCTCTGCGTCGGGCAGGCTTCCGCCGCGGCGGGGTGCTGCGGATCCTGCAGGTAGAACTCCAGTTCGGCCGCCACCACCGGGAAGCAGTTGCGCTCGTGCAGGCGCTTCAGCACCCGTTGCAGCACCACGCGCGGCTCCAGCTCGCAGGCGCCGCCGTCGGCATTTTGCATCGTCAGCAGCAGCTGGGCGTGGCGTTCAGGATCGCGCGCGCAGGGGCGCAGCGTGCCGGGCACCGGCAGGCACAGACGGTCCGGCTCGCCCGCCCGCTGCCCCAGCCCGCTTTCTTCAATCACCCGGCCGTGCAGATCCAGGGCGTAGATCGACAGCGGGAAGTAGCAGCCTTTCTCCAGCCCAAAGGCTTCGGCGATCGGCAGCCGCTTGCCGCGCAGCTGGCCGTTCAGATCGTGCAGATAAATATCCAACTGTTCGGTCTGCGGATAGCGCTGCAGGTAGTGTTCCAGCTCTTTGTGGAAGGCGCGCGTTGGCGAAGCGGGCAGCTCCGCCAGCAGCGGATTGAAGCCGATGATATTAGAATGCATGGCGTGCTCCAGAACGACGACCGGTCACGGCCAGAGGCAGGGATAAACGCATGGGACAACTCTCTTGTGAGGCCATAGCGGCGATGTGAAAAGGGTATCTGCGGCGGCAAAAACTGTCTGTAAAAACGCCGTAACGTTAACGGGGCGTGGAATAAAAATGCCGTAAAGAGCGTGGCGGCGTTGGCGGGTTGGCCGCGCCGGCACGGTCTATACTGGCGAGACGGGCCGTTGAAGGAGAGATAACGATGAAGAGAATAGGGCTGCTTATCGTCGCGCTGGCCGCGTTCAACGCCACCGCGTCTTCCCCACAGGCGTGGGCCGAGAGCGAAAGGGCGATGCGCGCCGCCTGCCTGAAAGCCAGCGGGCTAAAAAACGCCAGGGTGGAAGGGGCGATCGTCCACTACGATGATGACGTCGGCTATTCGGCGCTGTTTATCGGCGGGCGCTACCCGCAGCCGTTTATGAAAAACAATCCGGGCAGGGAGCTGTGCTTATATCAGCGCGCCACGCAGAAGGCGGCGGTGCAGGCGGTGGAGGGGAAATAAATAATTCCAGTCTCCTTACTGTAGCTGTATTTCCCCCTTGGGATTAATTCTTAAGTTGAATTCTTTCATGTGCTTACGCCTTTCCGTATCGTTATTCATCGAGACGCCGAGCAAGACTGAGTATTCTCCCGCAGCCCAGTTTACTTGCGGATAAGTGACGCATTGCCCTGGTTTCAGGTCAGGCAACGGAGTGACTTCTGGTGAGGTCCAGACGATATGCCATTGCTGTTGTTCCTGTCGTGAGACGATCACTCCCCAGTTTTGCAGGCTGTCGCCGCTGCGAACACTGTTGATAGGCACGGCAAAGCAAGGTTGGTTGTCTTTTAGCGAGACATCCAACGGACGGTACCAGGGGTGAGTGGATTGACAGCCATTCAGTAGCAGTGCGCATAGCAAAGAGAGATAAAATCGATGTTCATCGGCCGTAAGTTTTCTGGCGTTTCCGTGAGTTGTGGCCATGGTTTTAATCCGTTAAAACATGAAAAAAACACCATAGCGAAAGTTCAGACATCATTAACCCACTTTGCCACAATCTTTTGCGTTCGCTCACAAGACGGAAAGGTAAAGGAGTTTTGGATTCAATTCATTGATTGATATAGAGAATGATTTTGTTATTTTTATATTCATTCATTAATAAAAAGCCGGGTTGCGTGCTTTATTACCTCGCCAAATCCGCATGTTTTCTTCTCTGTCCGATGCTGATGTCGCTGTTCCCGTATCTCGTTGCATCCCATGTTCAAGTCGCAAGACGATAACCACCTTCTTTTTCGAGCTGCCGAACTGCAAGCACGTCGGGTTTACGGTCTAAGGGCGGGCTGCGCGCCACTCTCCGCCATTTCCCGTTCGATCACGGTCGCCAGCGCCTGCGCGGCGGAAGAGAGTTGGTGCTGCGCCAGGCGGATCAGGCCCACGCGCCGTTCGATGATCGGGCCGATCAGCGGCACGCAGACCGCCCCCAGCTCATCCATCTGTTGCTCGCACAGCGCCGGCACCGCGCTGGCGCCGAGGCCGTTGGCCACCATGCGCCCGACCGTCACCAGCTGGTGGCTTTCAAACGCCACCTCCAGCGTTCGCCCGCTGCGGGCCAGTTCTTGTTCCAGCAGCAGCCGCACCGCCGATGGCCGCTGCAGGGTGATGAAATCCAGCGTCAGCAGCTCCTTCCAGCTTACCTGCGCCTTGCGCGCCAGCGCCGAATCCTTCGGCACCACCGCCAGAAAGCGATCGCGACACAGCGGGGTGAAGTGCAGGGTGTCGCTCGGCTCCGGCTCGAAGGCGATGCCCATCTCTACCCGCCCTTCGCGGATCATTTCAAACACCTGCTCGTTGATGACGTCGTGCACCGCCACGTTGATGCCAGCGTAACGATCGCGAAACGCCTTGAGGATCGGCGGCAGCGGGTTGCCGGCGAACGACGGCATGGCGGCGATCGCCACCTTGCCCATCTGCAGGGTGAAGCGCTGGCGCATCGCCTCTTCCGCGTTGTCCCAGTCCGCCAGCAGCTGGCGCGCCATCGGGAAGAAGGTTTCCCCCTCCGGCGTCAGCGTCACCCGGCGGGTGGTGCGCAGCAGCAGCGGCCCGCCCAGCGCGTCTTCCAGCCCACGGATCGCCAGGCTGAGCGCCGGCTGCGAAATATTCAGCCGCTCGCTGGCCTGGGCGAAGTTCAGAGTGTGAGCTACCGCTAAAAACGCGCGTAACTGTTTGATGCTCATTTTCATTTTGGTTGGCGTTAACTCTTTGTTAATTGTCGGTTAACGAATGATTGATAAAAATTCTAAATGAATGCGGCATAAAAACAAAATTAACAAATCATTTTTGTGACCTGAAGATGCCCTCACGCAAGCCAGGGCATTTCGCCCTGCGCCGCAACATGCAGGGGCAACGATATGGCAGGGCTCGACAAACGCGTCGGCAGCTACCAGGAAGCGCTGGCAGGCCTGACGGACAACATGACGGTGCTGGCGGGCGGCTTTGGCCTGTGCGGCATCCCGGAAAATCTGATCGAAGAGATCCGCCGGCGCGGCGTGCGCGGATTGACGGTGGTCTCCAACAACTGCGGCGTCGACGGGTTCGGCCTCGGGCGGCTGCTGGAAACCCATCAGATCCGCAAGGTGGTGGGATCTTACGTCGGCGAAAACGCGCTGTTCGAGCAGCAGGCGCTCAGCGGCGAGCTGGAGGTGGATCTCACGCCGCAGGGCACGCTGGCGGAGAAGATCCGCGCCGGCGGCGCCGGTATCCCGGCGTTCTTCACCGCCACCGGTTACGGCACGCCGATCGCCGAAGGCAAAGAGGTGCGCGAGTTCAACGGCCGCCCTTACATCATGGAAACCGCCATCACCGGCGATTTCGCCATCGTTAAAGGCTGGAAGGCCGATTACTTCGGCAACGTCATCTACCGCCACACCGCACAGAACTTCAATCCGCTGATGGCGACCGCCGGGCGTATCACGGTGGTGGAAGTGGAAGAGATCGTCGCGCCGGGCGAGCTGGATCCGGCGGCGATCCACACCCCCGGCATCTACGTCGATCGGCTGATCCAGGGCACCTTCGAGAAGCGTATCGAACAACGCACCCTGCGGGCATAAGGAGAATTCGCATGCTTACCCGTGAACAAATGGCGCAGCGCGTGGCGCAAGAGCTGAGGGATGGTTACTACGTCAACCTGGGCATCGGCATCCCGACGCTGGTGGCCAACTACGTGCCGGCGGGCATGGACGTGATGCTGCAGTCGGAAAACGGCCTGCTGGGGATGGGCGAGTTCCCGACCGAGCAGCAGCTGGACGCCGACATGATCAACGCCGGCAAGCAGACGGTCACCGCGCGCCTCGGTGCGTCGATCTTCGATTCGGCGCAGTCGTTCGCCATGATCCGTGGCGGCCACGTCGATCTGACCGTGCTGGGGGCGTTTGAAGTGGACGTCGAGGGCAACATCGCTTCGTGGATGATCCCCGGCAAGATGGTCAAGGGCATGGGCGGCGCGATGGATCTGGTGGCGGGGGCGGAGAACATCATCGTGGTGATGACCCACGCAGCGAAGGGCGGCGAGTCCAAGCTGCTGCCGCGCTGCACGCTGCCGCTGACCGGCGCCCGCTGCATCCGCAAGGTATTGACCGATCTGGCCTATCTGGAAATAGAAGACGGCGCCTTCGTGCTGCGCGAACGCGCGCCCGGCGTCAGCGTGGCGGAGATTGTCGCCAAAACCGCCGGCCGGCTGATCGTGCCGGAGCAAGTACCGGAAATGCGTTTCTGAGACGGAGGTGAATGTGCAACAACGTGAAGTGGTGATCGTGGCGGCGACGCGCACGCCGGTCGGCAGTTTTCACGGCGCGCTGGCGCCGTTGACGGCGGTGGAACTGGGCACGGCGGCGGTGCAAGGGCTGCTGGCGCAAAGCGGGGTGGCGCCGCAGCAAATTGATGAAGTGATCCTCGGCCAGGTGCTGACCGCCGGCTGCGGGCAGAATCCGGCGCGCCAGACCGCGCTGAATGCCGGGCTGCCCGTGACGACGCCGGCGCTGACCATCAACAAGGTGTGCGGCTCTGGTTTGAAGGCGGTGCATCTGGCGGTGCAGGCGATCCGCAGCGGCGACGCCGAGGCGGTGATCGCCGGCGGCCAGGAGAGCATGAGCCAGTCGCCTTACCTGATGGCCGGCGCGCGCGCCGGTCTGCGCCTCGGCCACGCGCAGATGGTGGACAGCGTGATCCACGATGGCCTGTGGGACGCGTTCAACGACTACCACATGGGCATCACCGCCGAGAACCTGGCGGAGAAATACGCCATCAGCCGCGCCGAGCAGGACAGCTTTGCGCTGCGCTCGCAGCAGAAGGCGCAGGCGGCGCAGCAGGCCGGGCGTTTCGCGCAGGAGATCACGCCGGTGACGGTGCCGAAGCCGAAGGGCGAGGCGCTGCTTGTTAAGCACGACGAGCAGCCGCGCGACACCAGCCTGGAGGCGCTGGCGCGGCTGCGCCCGGCGTTTCGCAAGGAGGGCACGGTGACCGCCGGCAACGCCTCTTCGCTCAACGACGGCGCCGCCGTGGTGTTGCTGATGAGCGCGGAAAAAGCCGCTGAATTGCGTTTGCCGGTGCTGGCGCGCATCGCCGGTTACGCCTCGTCGGGCGTCGATCCGGCGATCATGGGCATCGGCCCGGCGCCGGCCGCGCGCCGCTGCCTGGAGAAAGCCGGCTGGCGGCTGGAGGAGGTCGATCTGATCGAAGCCAACGAAGCCTTCGCCGCGCAGGCGCTGGCGGTGGGCAAAGAACTGGGCTGGGAGGCGGAGCGGGTCAACGTCAACGGCGGGGCGATCGCGCTGGGGCATCCGATCGGCGCGTCCGGCTGCCGCATTTTGGTGTCGCTGCTGTTCGAAATGCAGCGCCGCGGGGTGAACAAGGGGCTGGCGATGCTGTGCATCGGCGGCGGGCAGGGCGTGGCGCTGGCGGTAGAGCGCCCGTAAACAACCGAGGAGGGCACGATGCAGTCATCTGACTATGCGGTACTGGGCGCCGGATTGATGGGGGTGGGCATCGCCACCCACTTTATTCGCCACGGCCATGAGGTGCTGCTGTACGACCCGGATCCGCAGCGCCTGGCGGAAGCGCCGGCGGTGGCGAGCGGCATTCTGGCCGAGCTGAGCGACGTCGGGCAGTTTGATAACGCTGAGCGCGACGCGGCGCTGGCGCGGCTGCGCGTGACCGGCGATCTGAACGACGTGGCGCGCGCCCGGCTGCTTATCGAGGCGATCCCGGAACGGCTCGAGCTGAAGCACGCGCTGTATGAACAGTTGGAAGGGCTGATCGCCGACGACGCGGTAATTGCCAGCAACACCAGCGGCCTGCCGCCGGACGAGCTGGCGGCGCGCATGACCCATCCGCAGCGCCTGCTGATCGCCCACTTCTGGCACCCGCCGCACCTGATCCCGCTGGTGGAGATCGTGCCCGGAAGCGCCACCGATCCGCGCCATCTGGCGGCGGTGCAGGCGCTGCTCGGCGGGATGGCGCTGGAGGCGGTGCTGCTGGAGCGCGCCGCGCCGGGGTTTGTCGGCAACCGGCTGCAGTTTGCGGTGCTGCGCGAGGCGCTGCACATCGTCCACAGCGGCATCGCCAGCGCCGAGGTGGTGGATCAGGTGATGCGCGCCTCGCTGGGGCGGCGCTACGCCATGGTCGGCCCGCTGGAGGCCGCCGACATGACCGGGCTGCCGACGGTGGCGGACATCGCCCGCCACCTGTTCCCGGAACTGGCGACCGGCGACGAGATGATGGCGCTGGTGGAACAGCGGCTGCAGCGCGGCGATACCGGCCAGCGCAGCGGCCGGGGATTTTATCTTTGGGATGACGCACGCAGGGAACGCATTCAACGGCGACGGGCGCATCAGCTGCGCTTTGCGCTGAAACCGTAATTTCGCACTCCGTACCTGACAATAACAACAACCACCCCAATGGATTTCGGGTTGCAGCCAGGCGGCAAGCGCGTGAATTCCCAGGAGCTTACTTAAGTAAGTGACTGGGGAGAACGCACGCAGGCAACAACGCTGCGGCACGAAAGACGCAGGGGAAAGAGGTGACCGATGAGCGTTTTGATTGCCCTGGCAGCACTGGGATTACTGATGCTGGCCGCCTACCGCGGCTACAGCGTGATTTTGTTCGCCCCGATCGCCGCGCTGGGCGCGGTGCTGTTGACCGATCCCGGCGCGGTGGCGCCGACCTTCACCGGGCTGTTTATGGAGAAGATGGTCGGCTTCGTGAAGCTCTACTTCCCGGTGTTCCTGCTGGGGGCGGTATTCGGCAAGCTGATCGAGCTGTCCGGCTTCTCCCGTTCGATCGTCGCGGCGGCGATCCGCATTCTCGGCCGGCGTCACGCCATTCCGGTGATCGTGCTGGTGTGCGCGCTGCTGACCTACGGCGGGGTGTCGCTGTTCGTGGTGGCGTTCGCGGTCTATCCGTTTGCCGCCGAGCTGTTCCGCCAGAGCGGCATTCCCAAGCGGCTGATCCCGGCCACCGTGGCGCTCGGCGCCTTCTCCTTCACCATGGACGCCCTACCGGGCACGCCGCAGATCCAAAACATCATCCCGACCAGCTTCTTTGGCACCAATGCCTGGGCCGCGCCCTGGCTGGGGATGATCGGCTCGCTGTTCATCATCGCGGTCGGTCTGCTGTATCTTGAACGCCAGCGGCGCAAGGCGCAGCTGAAGGGAGAAGGGTACGGCACCGATCTGCTGAACGAGCCGGAAACTCCGGACGACATCAACCTGCCGAACCCGCTGATCGCCATCCTGCCGCTGATTTTGGTCGGGGTATTCAACCTTGGCTTCACCCATTGGATCCCGCAGTGGTACGGCGCCAGCCACGAGCTGACGCTGCCGGGGCTGGCCAAGCCGATCGCCACCGACGTGGCGAAGATCACCGCCATCTGGGCGGTGGAAGCGGCGCTGGTGTCGGGTATTCTGCTGGTGGTGGCGTTCGGCTTTCGCAATATTCGCGGCCGGCTGGCGGAAGGGAGCAAGACGGCGGTCGGCGGGGCAATTCTGGCGGCGATGAACACCGCCTCCGAATACGGCTTCGGCGCGGTGATCGCCGCGCTGCCGGGCTTTTTGGTGCTGTCGCAGGCGCTGTCGGCGATCCCCAATCCGCTGCTGAACGAAGCGATCAGCGTCACCCTGCTGGCCGGCATCACCGGGTCGGCCTCCGGCGGCATGAGCATCGCGCTGGCGGCGATGGCCGATAATTTCGTGGCCGCCGCCCACGCCGCGCATATCCCGCTGGAAGTGCTGCACCGGGTGGCCTCGATGGCCAGCGGCGGCATGGACACCTTGCCGCACAACGGCGCGGTGATCACCCTGCTGGCGATCACCGGCCTCAGCCACCGGCAGGCCTATGGCGGCATCTTCGCCATCACCCTGATCAAGAGCGCCGCGGTGCTGTTCGTGATCGGCGTGTTCTACCTGACCGGCATTGTTTAAAGGAGCGATACCATGAGTGTACAAGGCAAAACCGCGCTGGTGACCGGCTCGACCAGCGGCATCGGCCTCGGGATAGCGTCCGTGTTGGCCGCCGCCGGCGCGCGCGTGATCCTCAACGGCTTCGGCGACGTGGAGCAGGCACAAGCGCAGGTCGCGCGGTTGGGCGCCGCGCCGGGCTATCACGGCGCCGATCTCGGCGATGCGGCCCAGATAGCAGACATGATGGAGTATGCCGAGCGCGAGTTCGGCGGCGTGGACATTCTGGTGAACAACGCCGGCATTCAGCACGTGGCGCCGCTGGATCAGTTCCCAGTGGATAAATGGAACGCCATCCTCGCCATCAACCTGTCGGCGGTGTTCCACACCTGCCGATTGGCGCTGCCGGGGATGCGCGAGCGCAACTGGGGGCGCATCATCAACGTGGCGTCGGTGCACGGGCTGGTGGCGTCGAAAGACAAGTCGGCCTATGTGGCGGCCAAGCACGGCGTGGTGGGGCTGACCAAGACGCTGGCGCTGGAGACCGCGCGCACGCCCGTCACCTGCAACGCCATCTGCCCCGGCTGGGTGCTGACGCCGCTGGTGCAACAGCAGATCGACAAGCGCATTGCCGCCGGCACCGATCCGCAGCGGGCGCGCGATGAGCTGTTGGCGGAGAAGCAGCCGTCGCAAGAGTTCGTCACGCCAGAGCAGCTCGGCGAGCTGGCGCTGTTCCTGTGCAGCGATGCGGCGGCGCAGGTGCGCGGCGCCGCCTGGAACATGGACGGCGGCTGGCTGGCGCAGTAGTGAATTCTTTTTCCCGGAGCGCGCAACGCGCTCCGTCGTTATTTCCCGCCATGAGTTAATTCCCCTGCGTGACGGTTTACCTGCGGCAATAATATTTATTTGTTATTTGCTATCTTTATTCCCAGATAATCACGCCGGTTTATTTTGGGTGAAACGTGCGGATTGGTTTATTTTGTGCTGCGGTTATTACATTATTTTTCTCTGCGTTACAGATGAACACGTTTTTGCTGAAATTAAATCCAACCTGAAATAATGGCAGGTTATGGCGTGAATTTTTATATCTTGCGTGCGCTGTTCACATCGGGTCATTATTTCCGCGTGGCTTAAGACCACCGTGTTTATAACAATAATTTTTTTCGGGCAGGGGTAATAATGAGAAAAAATACAACGCCAATATTCATTGGCGGCGTCTTGCTGTCGGCGTTATCCGCCGGCGCACAGGCCGAGATCACCATTCTGGATAAAAACCCGCAGAGCAATGTGTTGCTGGCACCGCTCAGTTTAAAGGTGGGTGGCAGCATTCGCCCCGAGTGGATCTTCAATAACGGCCCGGAGCCGGGCTATGACAAAAACGGCCACGACGGCGGCACGCGTTTTCGCTTCAGCGGCGACTATGCGCTGACGCAGGACACCTCGATCATCGGCTATTACGAGTGGGGCGTCGATCTGGCGCACGCGCTCAGCTGGGACGGGCACTATAACGAAGACGGCAAGCGCGACTATCAGCGCCAGCTGTACGCCGGTTTCAAAGACGATCGTTACGGCACCCTGACCTACGGCCATCAATACGGCATCTATTATTCGGTGGTCGGCATCAAAAGCGACGTCTGGGATAACGATGGCCACGCGGGCGGCACCGGCATCGGTATTTCCGGCGACTACGACGGCGGCAATAAACCGAAAAACAGCATCAAGTACACCAATGATTTCGGGCCGGTAACGCTGTACGCCAACTATTTATTGCCGGAAGACGATCTGCACACCGCGGATAACCTGATTTATCGCCGCAAGGGCGGGGGTGGGCTGGGCTTCGATTACAAGGTGACGAAGGATTTCACCTTCAGCGCGGCCTACAGTTATACCGACGCGAAGATCAAAGACAATCTGTACAACGAAAAGGATTATCACCAGCAGCTGTCCGGCACCGCGTTGACCTGGCAGCCGAACAACTGGTACATCGTCGGCACCGCCAGCTACTACAAAGACTATGTGCCGAGCACCCGCCAGCGCACGCTGTCGCACTTCTTCGCCGGTGACGGCTACGGGTTGGAAGGCTTCGTCGGTTACACCTTCAATATCGACAAGCCGTTCCTCAAATCGATCCAGCCTTACGTGGCGGCGGACTCGCTGCGGCTGAAAGGGGACGAGGCGTATCACGCCAACCACGTTTACCTCGGCGCGGGCACCACCATCGGTTACGGTCTGTCGGTGTATGTGGAGCGCACGCTGGCCAACAGCAGCGACAACGAGCCGGACTCCACCTGGATTACGGTGTTCTACGACTTCTGATTTTCACCTGCTCCAAGCCGGCGCCTGCGCCGGCTTTTTCACATGGTAATTGCGCCGCCCAGGGTTTCTCCAGAGGCGTTGCGCTCCGCCAGGTAGCGCGCCGGCGGTTTGCCTACCGCCTTTCTGAACATGGTGACGAAGCCGCTGGCGCTCTCGTAGCCCAGATCCAGCGCCACCGTCTGCACGCTCTCGCCCTGCGTCAAGCGCTGCAGCGCCAGCATCACGTGCAGCTGGCGCCGCCAGTGGCCGAAGCTCATGCCCATCTGTTGTTGCAAGGTGCGGCTGAGGGAGCGCTCGCTCATGCCGATGCGCTGCGCCCACTGCCCGAGGGTGGATTTGTCCGCCGGGCAGCTCAGCATGCCTTCGGTCAACTGCCGGATGCGCGCGTCGTCGGATACCGGCAGGTGCAGATTTTCGATCGGCGCGGCTACCAGCTGATCCAGCAACACCGCCGTCAGGCGCCCTTCGGCGCCCTGTTCGTCGTAGAGCGGTTCGAAGGTGGTGGCCTGCAGCAGCAGCTCGCGCAGCAGCGGCGAGACCGACAGCGTGCAGCAGTTTTGCGGCAGACCGGCGGCGGCATGTTGATCGACGAACAGGCAGTAGGCCTCGGTGGAGCCGGCGCCCTGGGCGTTGTGCAACACGTTGCCCGGCATCCACAGCGCGCACTGCGGCGGCACCAGCCACAGCCCGTTTTCCGCTTCGCAGCGGATCATGCCGCGTACCGTGTAGATCAGCTGCGCCTTCTGGTGGCGGTGCGGCTCGATTTCCCAATCCTGCTCGAGGGTCGAACCTTGCAGGGCAAACAGCGGGCGCGGCACCTGATCGATATCCAGACAGCGGCGGGGGATCTGTACTTTCATGAGAACAATTCTCAATTTGGCGGAATTGAAAAGTATTATGTCCTGATTGCGCAATGCGGTCTAGCGCCGGTGCCGATAAAGTAAGCGCCAGCCCTAAACCATTTCCTGAGGAAACTGATTATGTCATTGGATACCGCCGATTTTCCGCTGGTATGGATGCGCCAAAACGGGCGCGATACCCAGGCCGAGCTGGCCGAATTCAGCGCGCTGCTGGCGCGCGCCGAGCCTTTTGTCCTGATGACCGACCGCAGCGTCGGCGATGAAGGTGAAGAACACGATCGCGATGCCCGCACCCAGGTGGCGCTGTGGAAACGCGATAACCGCGAGGCGCTGAAGCTGTGGGTGAAAGGCATGATCATGCTGGAGCCGGACGACGCCAAACGCGCGGCGGCGGAAGAGTTCGCCGAATATGGCGCCAAGTTCTGGGGCTATCCGGTGCTGGTGGCCGCCGATGAAGCCGCAGGCCGGGTATTGGCGCAGACGTTATTGTTAAAATAAGGGGAATACCATGCACCAGCAACAGGTGATTGAACAGCTGCTGGCCTGGATCGAGCAGAGCCTGGATCAGCCGCTGACGCTGGACGACATTGCCGCCAAGTCCGGCTACTCCAAGTGGCATTTGCAGCGGATGTTCAAGCAACATACCGGCCATATTCTCGGCACGTACGCGCGCCGCAGAAGGCTGACCGCCGCCGCGCGCGAACTGCGCCTGACCGGCACCAGCGTGGCCTGCATCGCCGACACTTACCAGTTCGATTCGCAGCAGACCTTCACCCGTTGCTTCCGCAAGCAGTTCGGTCTGCCGCCGGCCAGCTATCGCCGCAGCCAGGATTGGTCGAGCTATGGCCTGCAGCCGCCGCTGCGGCTGACCGAAACACCGTTGCCGCAGGCCGATATCGTGACGCTGCCCGCCATGCAGCTGGTGGGCCATACCCAGCGCCGCAGCTTTACGCTGGGGCAGCTGGCGGCTTCCAAGTGCGAGCTGCGCCGCCACGCCTGGCGGCAGCTGCTGCAGCCGCAGGCGCTGCCGGAGGTGGTATACGGCCTCACCAGTCTGGAGGTCGACCGGCAACGCCGGGGTAATCCGCGCATGGCCTATACCGCCGCTCTGCCGGACGAAGGGGCGATGGGGGAGCGGGTGACTATCGAACAGGGGGAGTATGCCCGTTTCACCTATCAAGGGCAGGCGGAAGGGTTACAAAACTTTATCGTCCGATTGTATGACACCGCGATGCCGCAGATGAACGCCATCCGTCGGCCGGGGCAGGATATCGAGCTTTTCTACCCGGCGCAGGAGGGCCGCTGCCCGCTTGGCGGCGCGGCGATCCGCTGCGAATATCTGATCCCGATCCGGCGGGTAGAAGCGTTGGCCGCCGCCGGTTAGGCGGCGGTTCTCGCAAAAAATCGCCTTCGTGGCGCTTCAGGTTACAAAAAATTGCGATATTACATCGGTAATGGTTCACACTTTGATTGATGTGCACATATAATGCGCATCCGGTCAAATACCCCCTGTTTTTCAGGCCGCAGCGCTTGGCTGCCGGCTGAAACCCATCGGGGTAAAAGTGGCCGTAGAAACCGATCCCCCTAATCGCCAGTGGCCTTGACCAACACGAAGATGAAAATGAGCATTCGCGCGTTATTAACCCTGTTTACGGCACTGGTTGCATTCAGCCAGGCTGCCTTCGCCGTCGTTTACCCGCTGCCGCCAAAAGACAGCCGTTTGGTGGGCGAAAATATCCAAATCACCGTACCGGAAGACAGCAAACTGCCGCTGGAAAGCTTCGCCGCCCAGTATCAGATGGGGCTGAGCAACATGCTGGAAGCCAACCCGGGCGTGGATCCGTTCCTGCCGAAGGCCGGCAGCACCCTGACCATCCCGCAGCAGCTGATCCTGCCGGACGCGCCGCGTGAAGGCATCATCATCAACAGCGCCGAGATGCGTCTGTACTACTACCCGAAAGGCTCCAACACCGTGGTGGTGCTGCCGATCGGCATCGGCCAGCTGGGCAAAGACACCCCGCTGAACTGGACCACCACCGTGCAGCGCAAGAAAGACGGCCCGACCTGGACGCCGACCGCCAAGATGCGCGCCGAATACGCGGCCGACGGCGAGATCCTGCCTGCGGTGTTCCCGGCCGGCCCGGACAACCCGATGGGGCTGTATGCGCTGTATGTCGGCCGCCTGTACGCCATCCACGGCACCAACGCCAACTTCGGCATCGGCCTGCGCGTGAGCCACGGCTGCGTGCGTCTGCGCGCCGACGACATCAAGTACCTGTTCGAGAACGTGCCGGTCGGCACCCGCGTGCAGTTCATCAACGAACCGATGAAAGCCACCGTCGAACCGGACGGCTCGCGCTACGTGGAAGTGCACAACCCGCTGTCGGCCAACGAAGAGCAGCTGCAATCCAAAGATCCGGTGCCGCTGACCATCTCCGCGCCGGTCGGCAAAGTGCTGATGGACGCCGGCGTCAACCAGAGCGAAGTGGACGCGGCGATCAAGGCCCGTTCCGGTATGCCGGTGAAAGTGAACTGATCGCGGCGTAAAAGCCTCTGGCCCGTCATCACGGGTCTCGTGTCAGAGACTAAGGTCCAAACTCAGTTTGGACCTTTTTTTACATCGAATGAACCAGTTTTCGGGCTGCTGTTTCGACGGTGGACTAGAAGCGATAGGATGCGGAGAGATTTATTTGACGCGGCGAACCAGGCTGGATTTGTGCGGCGCTGGTTGCACTGAGGTAATACCTATTATCCAACACGTTTTCGGCACTTAACTGCAGATCCCAGCGTTTCCCGCCATAACCGATACGCACGTCATACCTCTGATAGCCGGGTAACGCAGTGGTGTTTTGATTGTCGGCGAAACGCTTACTTACTGCTGTTACACCGGCCTCACTGAACCAGCCTGACTTGTCTCTATAGCCTATATACAACTCACCGTTGCGCCGCGACACATTATTGGGGCGCTTGCCTTGGAATTGTTCCTCTGCTTCGAGAAACGAGGCATTTTGCAACGCCATACCGCCGCGCAGATAAAGGTTTGCTGTGAGGTTGGCGTTCATGCTCAGTTCCAAGCCATCGGTACGTTGCTGGCCCGTCAGTTGCAATATGTCTGGATTCACCGGATCTCGGGTGCGGCGGTTATACATTTCAAGCCGGTAGAGGGAAAGCGTAGTGGTGACTTGCTGCTCCAACCAATCGCTTTTTACGCCGGTTTCAAATTGACGGGTATATTCCGGCGACAGGCGGTTATTTTTATTCTCTGGCGTTATGCCGATCAATCCGCCGCCGACGGGAGCATAGGTTTTGCTGAAAGACGTGTACAGAGCGTGTGCCGCAACGGGTTGCCATACCACGCCCAGCCTGGGGCTGATGTTGTTGTTGTTTCTGGACTCCTGAAGGTTTCTATCGTACCGATTGCTGGTGACGTGGAAGCGATCGCCGCGCAGGCTGGCGACGAGGTGCCAGTCATCTATTGCCATCTGGTTCTGCAGGTAGAATGCGTTATTTCGAACCTGATGGCGGCTGTGACTGGCCAGCAGCATATTACCGTCATGCTGTTGTCGTAATTTTTCTGGCGCGAATAGATTTTTGATAGGGAAGGGGCGATTATTGCGGTAGAGTTTTGGGTTGCGATTTTGCCAGCTTTGTTCAATGCCGATCAGAAGTTGGTGTTCGAATGCCCCAGCATGTACCAGCCCTTCGGCTTCAAGATTGCTGCTGATATTTTTGGCGTGCAGGTCTTGTTGCCATCGTGCGCGCCTGACGTTATCTCCGCTAACGCCAGTGACGTAGGTGTTATCGAACTGGCTATTGAGCGAGCTGAACATGAGCAGGTGACGCAATTGCCACTGGAGGTTCAGTTCATAATTCAGGCGCGAACGTAACGAGTGGAATCGGTCATGGATATAGTCGTTTTCGGTATCGCTGTATACACTGCCGATGGCGACGTTAGCGGGGCGACCGTTTACCGCTGGAATGCCGCGATCGGGCGTACGTTTGCTACTTTGATAATCGTATTGCAACAACCCATTAAGCCGCGGCGTGATTTTCCATAGTCCTGAAGGAGCCAGTAAGATTTTGTCGCGTGAGACGCCGTGGCGAAAGCTATTTGCCTTCTCCTGAGCGACATTAAAGCGAAAAATTGTGCTTTCATCGAGATCGTGGTTGATGTCGGCGTGCAGGCGTTTAAAACCGTATTCTCCTATTTGCGTAGTGACTTTCGAACCTTTACCTTTCTGCGGTTTCTTACTGATGCGATTAATAATTCCGCCACTGCTTCCTCGTCCATATAATACGGCGGCCGGCCCTTTCAGCACATCGATACGCTCAATATTGCTCAGATCGCGCGTATATTGCATATCATCACGAAACCCGTCCAACAGTAAGTCATTACCGGCGGAAAAACCGCGAATTTTGACGTTGTCAAAACGGGTGTCTCCACTGGCGTTAACGCCGGGAACGCCACTCAAAGCTTCGCTTAATGTTGGCTGGCCAAAGGCGGTGGCCTGGTCAACATAAACGCTGTCGACAGTTTGCGGTATCAGCTTTAATGGCGTCATGGTTCGGGTTGCGGTGGACGTTTCATTGATATGCGTACTTCTTTGCTCAATAACGAGAATGTTTTCCTCTTCTGATTTTGCTGAGTGGCAAGAAAACAATAGCGTAAGACACATGGCGATACGACGATTCCTTTTCATCTTATTTCCCTAGTGAATATATATTAATGGATTTTGCGCCAGTGCTTATATTTTATGTTTATAGGACGTTTGTTCTTATTTAAAAATTATTGGTTGGTCTTGATTCATTTTTCTTGGTTATTAAAAGTGGTGCTCATGGGTTAATACATTGCCAGATAGGACAATAATGATTGTCTTACTCTGTTTCAACGCTGCATTTAGCGTGGTTTTTTGAATGGTACGAATATTTTGAGAAAGAAGTGTATAGAGGGGAGTCTTATTCTTTTACTCTCTGTGAAATATCCCGTTGCTCGAAGGTATAAAGGCCTGGAAGGCTCACAAGCGTTGAGGAATGGCGGCATGTCATTTTGAGGGGCGCAATGATTGTTGATGTCACTATTCTCACATTGCTCTCTCTGTTGTTGCCAGGTCAATATACCCACCTCGCAATTATTCCAATAAAAACTATCGCTAATTAATAAGTTATATCTCTTCCGTTATCGCCTGCCAGTGAAAAAATTCTCGCAAAAAATCCACACTGTGAAAATAAGATCACACAAGCGTAACAAAAGGTAAACAAACCCCTCCTATATTGGCTGCTTCGCTTTTGGGAGGGAGTGTCATGCGTAACTGGAACGAACCGAAAAAGAACAAAGCGCACATCGAACTGATCCCGATGATCGACGTGATGATGTTTTTATTGGTGTTTTTCGTCTTGATTAGCCTGAACGTCATTCCTGCGCTCGGGCTGAAAACGCAGCTGCCGTCCGCCGGCAGCGCGCAGCAGCTGAAGCCGCAGAAGAAAGCGATCATCACGCTGGGGGCCGACGAACAGCTGCAGCTGGATGGCCAGCCGATCGCGCTCGACGCGCTGGTCAACACGCTGAAGCAACAGCAGCAGGCCAACCAGACCACCACCATCATCGTCAACAGCGACAAGGGCGTGGCGGTCGAGCGGCTGGTGGCGGTGATGGACAACCTGCGCCAGGGCGGTTTCTTCTCCGTCTCCATCGCGACACGGAAGCTGTGACATGTATCTGCTCTATCGCTCACGTCATCTTTTCAGCTGGTTGCCGGCGCTGATTGTCGCCGGTTGCCTGCTGTTCGCCAGCCAGCAGGCGGCGCTGAAGATCCAGCCGCGCTACGACGAAACCGCCATCGAACTGGCGCTGGTGGAGCCTGAACCGGCGCCTGAACCTCAACCGGAAACGCCGCCGGAGCCCCAGCCAGAACCGCCGCCGCCCGAGCCGGAGCCGATCCCCGAACCGGTAGTGCCGGCGCCGGAACCGATCGTGGAAGCCAAGCCGGTGCCAAAACCGCAGCCGAAGCCCAAACCCAAACCGGTGAAAGAGAAAGCCAAACCGGTAGAGAAGCCTAAACCGACGCCGGCGCCCGCCGCCCCGCGCGCGCTGGTCAGCAAACCGGCGGCGCAGCCCGCACCGGCCGCGCCGAAGGTGAATGCGCAGGCGATCGAAAACGGCTATCTGCTGGCCTTGCGCCGCGAGCTGGAACAGCGCAAGCGCTACCCAAGCGGGCGCCAGGCCTCGCTCGAGCGCCCGCAGGGCAACGTCGAAGTGTGGCTGGAGGTCGATCGCAGCGGGCGGGTGCTCTCTTCCGGCATCGCCAACAAAGCCGCCAGCATGTTGCTGAACCGCGCGGCGATGAGCAGCCTGCAAAGCATCAGTTCAGTAAAGCCGTTCCCGAGCGAGGCGTTCGCCGGGCAAACAACCAAAAGATTTACCGCGACGTTCAATTATCAGGCGCCTTAGCGCAAGGGTTAATCGTTTGATTTTTATGGGATGCACACAATGAAATCGTTTAATCGTTCTGGGATCTATCTGGCGGTGATGTCGGCGATGCTGCCGGGCGCCGCGCTGGCGGCCGACGCCACCGATGTCGGCACCATCAGCGTCAAGGGGCAGTCGCTCGGCGGCGGCATGATGGTGCAGGATGACAGCGCCAAGGCGCGCTCCACCGTCACCAAAGAAGCGATGGACAAAATGCCGTCGGCGGCCAACGCCATCGATAAGCTGAAATACACTCCGGGCCTGAACGTCAACAGCAACGACGCCAGCGGCCTGAGCGGCGTGGACTACACCATGCGCGGCATGAACTCGGATCAGATCGGCCTGTCGATGGACGGCATCCCGATCAACGACTCCGGCAACTACGCGGTATACCCGAACCTTCTGGGCGATGCGGAGAACCTGGAAGAGGTGTTCGTCACCCAGGGCTCCTCCGAAGCGGACGGCCCGCACATCGGCTCGAGCGGCGGCAACATCGGCCTGGTGACGCGCCGCCCGGCGAAAGACTTCGGCGGTTTCCTCAAGCAGACGCTGGGCAGCAATAACCTGAGCAAAACCTTTGCCCGCCTGGAGACCGGCGAATACAACGGTTTCAGCAACTGGATATCTTATTCGCACACCGAGGCGAAGAAGTGGCGCGGCGAGGGACGCCTGTACTCCGACAAGTTCGAGATGAACTCGCTGTATGAAGACGGCAACGGCAACAGCAGCAATCTGGTGATGAAGTACAACCGCCAGAACAACACCAACTACAACACCCTGAGCAAGGCGCAGTTCCAAAACGATGGGCGTGGTACCGATTACGCCACCACGCCGGAGTACAACAGCAAAGGGCAGTTGAACAAGTATTACAAGATCGAACGCAACCCGTTCGAGAACTTCACGCTATCGTTCACCCAGAAACTGCAGCTGCGCGACGACCTGTCGCTGACCCTGCAGCCGTATTACTACTGGGGCAACGGCGGCAGTTTCAACGGCCAGACGGCGTCGGTATTGTCCAGCACGTCGGACAGAGCCGGGCAGTATGACCTCAGCAACCTGCAGTCCAACACCTATTACCGCCCGTCGTGGACCCAAACCTGGCGGCCGGGCATCACCACCAAGCTGAAGTGGGACATCAACGAGCAGCACAGCCTGGATATCGGCTACTGGTATGAGCGTGCGCGCCAGCTGCAAACCCAGCCGTTCATCAGCATCAAGGACGACGGCAACCCGGCGCAGATTTGGGGAAAACCTGGCGGCTCCGATCAGGTGAAGGACGCCAACGGCAATACGGTGCAGGGGCGCAACCAGTACACCATCACCCCGGCGCAGAAGGTGTGGTTGCAGGATACCTGGTTCGCCACGCCGGACTGGACCTTCGTCGGCGGCCTGGCCTATCAGTATGTGGAGCGCAAAGGGGACAACCGCGGCAGCCTGTACAATGTGCCGGAGAAGCGCAAAGCCACCTATCATGAATTCCTGCCGAACTTCAGCGCTAGCTATAAGGTGAACCAGGAAAACCAAGTGTTCTACAACCTGACGCGCAACATGCGCACGCCGCCCAACTACGTGCTGTACAACGTCGGCGACTCGCTCAGCACCAAGCCTGAGCTAAGCTGGAACCACGAACTGGGCTGGCGTTTCCAGCAAGAGGACATGCTGCTGAGCGCCACGCTGTTCTACATGCGCTACAGCGATCGCCAGATCTCCACCACCAACGCGGCCGGCGACTACGAGATGATGAACATCGGTAACGTGGAGAACAAAGGGCTGGAGCTGGAGTGGAGCGGCCAGTTGCCGCATAACTTCAACTACTACACCTCGTATACCTACACCGAATCGAAGCAGAAGAACGACATCGTCAGCAACGGCGGGCTGCCGCTGCCGACCTCCGGCAAAGAGGTGCCGAACGTGCCGAAAAACCTGCTGAACATGACGCTGGGTTATGACGACGGGCTGTATTACGGCAGCGTCAGCGGCAAGTACGTCAGTGCGTTCTACGGCGATCTGACCAACGACGAGAAGATCGGTGGCCGCACGGTGTTCGATCTGGCGGCGGGCGTGCATCTGCCGGTGGACAAGAAAATCGTCAAAAGCGCCGCGCTGCGCTTTGGCATCAGCAACCTGTTTGACAAGGAATACCTGACCTCGGTGCGCACCACCACCTTCAACGCGGCGCCTTACGGCGGCGTGAGGGCCAGCACGCCGTATTACAACGTCGGCGAAGAACGCACCTTCAGCGTCTCGCTGGAAGCCACCTTTTAACTGAATGCCCCGCCGCCTGCCGGGCGGCGGGGAAGAGGAGCCCTGTATGGACGCCAATCTGTTGCACGACATTATTTTCTACGTGATGTACGCCGCGCTGGCGATTGCGCTGGTGATCATCATCGAACGCACGCTGTACTTCGCCTATACCCAGCGCCAGGCGCGCCGGCTGGAGCAGGCGCTGACGCCGGACGTGCGCCGCGCCGCCGATCTGCCGGACGAGCTGACCCAGCGCAATAGCCTGCCGATGTCGGTGATCGCGCCGGTACTGGCGCAGAAACACCACGCCGGCGACCGCGAGGCGATCGGCGATCTGATCGACGCCCAGTACCTGCTGAGCAAGCCGCCGATGGCGCGCGGCCTGTGGCTGCTGGAAACCGTGGTCACCGCCGCGCCGCTGCTGGGGTTGCTGGGCACGGTGATGGGGATCATCGAAACCTTCAAGGCGCTGGCCGCCTCGGGGGTGTCCGAGCCGAGCCTGGTGTCGGCCGGGATGGGCACCGCGCTGTACGCCACTGGCCTCGGCATCGCCATCGCGCTGCTGTGCCTGGTGGCCAACAACTTCCTGCAGAGCCGCATGGAGCGCATCAACGAACTGCTGAAGGTGCTGCTGATCCGCGCCGGCCAACCGGCCAGCCGCCCGGAGAGCGGCAGCGGCGAACAATGGGTTGACAGCGGGGCGCCGCGCTATGCCTAATGGCCATCCAGTACGGCGGCCGCTCGGCCGCCTTTATACGGCATTGTGGGGCGGTTGTTTGTTGATGTTGAGCCAGAGCGCCGCGGCGCGTTTTGCTATTCCCGGCTATGAGCTGGTGTACACCGCACCGGTGGAAACCGCGCTGCAGGCCGACGATCTGCGCAACACCGCCGAGGTGTGGCGCGAGATGTTCGACGCGGCGAAAACCCGCATCGATCTGGGGCAGTTTTACGTGGCGAATCAGGACGGTTCGCTGCTGGACGGCGTGCTGCAGCACCTGAAGGCGGCCGGCGAACGCGGGGTGAAAATCCGCTTTTTGCTGGAAGAGAAGGGCCTTCGCATGTCTACCGCCGAGACGCTGGAACAGCTGAAGGCGATCCCCAATCTGGAGCTGCGCATCATTCCTTACCAGAAGCTGAGCGGCGGCATTCTGCACGCCAAATATCTGCTGGTGGACGGGGAGCAGGCGTTCGTCGGCAGCCAGAACTTCGACTGGCGCGCACTGGAACACATTCACGAAACCGGGCTGCGCATCAGCGACGCCAAGGTGGTGGGGCAGATTCAGGCGATCTTCGAACAGGACTGGCAAGCGCAGGCGCTGTTGGCGCAGGATAAGCCGGTGCCGGCGCTGCCCGATTCGCCGCCGACGGCGCAGCCGCAGGGCAACTATCTGGCGGCCAGCCCGCGCGCCTACAACCCGGCGGGGGTGATTGACTCACAGGCCGAGCTGCCGCGCCTGCTGGCCGGCGCCAAGCGGCGGGTGCGGGTGCAGGTGATGGACTACGCGCCGCTGTCGTTCGGCCCGGAACGCAGCCGCCCCTTCTATGCGGTGATCGACAACGCGTTGCGCAGCGCGGCGGCGCGCGGGGTGCAGATCGAGCTGATGGTGGCCAACTGGAACACCAAAAAGCCGGATATTGCCTGGCTGAAGAGCCTGGCGCTGGTGCCGAATGTGCAGATCAAGGTGGTGACCATTCCGCCGGCCAGCAGCGGCTTCATTCCGTTCGCCCGCGTCATCCACAGCAAGCTGATGACCATCGACGATGAGATTGCCTGGGTGGGCACCAGCAACTGGACCGGCGGCTATCTGGACAACTCGCGCAATCTGGAGCTGGTGATGCACAGCGCGGCGATGAGCGGGCGGTTGGACAAGTTGTACCAACAGCTGTGGAACAGCGTCTACGCCGAACCGTTGCGGCTGGATTACGACTACCCGCCGCCCAAGCCGGGCGGAGAATCCTGATGAGCAGGGCGCGGTTCACCTCCGCGCCCTGTGTTTTTTAGCGCCGCCAGCCGGCCTTCTCCAGCGCCGTCACCAGCTGCTCGGCGCTCAACCCTTCCGCCCGGTGGCCGTTGCCGCTGACGGTATTGGCCGCCAGCAACGCATTGACGATCGCTTCTTCCACCGCTTCCGCCGCGGCGGCGAACAGCGCCGAAATATAGTCGTTGTTCACCATGCGCAGCGGCGTGGTGAAGGCGCCTTTGTTGGCGTAGTCGGCGGGCGGCAGGCCGTCGTTGCCGGTAGCGAAGGCGATGAAAATATCGCCGCTCGAATCCTCGGTGCCGCCGCCGGTGCGGGCGATGCCGATGCTGGCGCGCTGCGCCAGCCGCGCACACTGGTGCGGCAGCAGCGGCGCGTCGGTCGCCAGCGCCACCACGATGGAGCCCATGCCGGGATGCGGCAACTGCGGCGTGAACGGCGAGGGGAGATGCCCCAGGTGCCGGCCTACCGGATAACCGCCTACCAGCAGCGACTCGCGCTTGCCGTGGTTGGCCTGCACGATGGCGCCCACCGTCCAGCCGCCCTGATCGGCGGGCAGGCGGCGCGACGCGGTGCCGCTGCCGCCTTTGAATTCATGGCAGATCATGCCGCTGCCGCCGCCGACCGCGCCCTCCTGCGGCAAGCCGCCCCGGGCCGCCTGCTGCGCCTGGCGCACGTGCTCGGCCTTGACGTGAAAGCCGTTGATGTCGTTGAGCAGGCCGTCGAAGGTTTCCATCACCACCGGCATATTCCAATACACCGCGTTATCGCCCGCGGGCAGCGTTTCACGCTCCAGCGCGATCAGCGCATCGCGCACCACGCCCACGCTGTGGGTGTTGGTGAAGGCGATCGGGCTGGTCAGCAGGCCCGCTTCGCGCACCCATTCCAGGCCGGTGGCGTCGCCGTTGCCGTTCAGCACGTGCACCCCGGCGAAGCAGGGCGCGTGGCGCGCGGAACCGGGGCGCGGTTCGATCACCGTCACGCCGGTGCGCACGCTGCGCCCGTCAGCCAAATCGGCATGAATGCTGGCATGGCCGACGCGCACGCCGGGCACGTCGGTGATGGCGTTCAGCGGGCCGGGCGTGCCCTGTCCGATGATAATGCCCAGATCCTGAGCGCGCTGCGTCATGGTTATTCTCCTTCTATTGAGGGGGCGGCGAGGGGCGCCGGTTGGCGGCCGCGCAGATGGTTCAGCGCCAGCCCGAAGCCGATGATGCCGGCAATGATAATAAAGTCTTTCAGGCTGCTGGCGATCAAAATCGTCCACAGCACGTACAGGCAGCACAGCAGCGCCACCACCACCGGCAGCGGCCACAGCGGCATCAGGTACGGGTGGTGGAAGTGGCGGCGACGGCGGCTGATCAGCGCCGCCACCGCCATGATGATGTACACCAGCAGCAGCAGGATCACGGTGAACGAGGTCAGCGATTCGAGATCGGAGCAAAACGCCAGCAGCGCCGACGGCACGCCGAACAGCAGGGTGGCGATCCAGGGAGTGCCGAAGCGCGGGTGGATGATTTTCAGCGCCCGGTTAAACGCCGGCAGCCAGAAACCGTCACGCCCGCTGGCAAACATCATGCGGCTGAACTGCGCCACGATGGCGATGATGGCGTTGAACACCGACAGATAAATCGCGCCGCTTACCACCCGCGCCAGCGTCGGGCCGCCGAGCTGGGTGACCACATAGCCGACCGGATCGGCCTGTTTGGCCATCTCCGTCAGCGACGGCGAGCCGATCAGCAGGGCGGTGAACGGCACCAGCTCCACCAGCACCACGATGGCCAGCGTCAGCATGATCGCGATCGCCATCGGTCTGCCCTGTTCGCGCATGTCTTCCGCCATGTACACCGCCGCGCCGTAGCCGTTGTAGGAGAACAGCGCGACCCCGACCATGGCGACGATCAGCGGCAGCGACACCGGCGCCAGGCTGCCCTGCGCGTCCAGCATCACCGGCGCGGTGAGGATCTCCGTGCTCTGATGCGGGTGGCTGAAGCCGAGCCAGGCGATCAGCGCCAGCACCGCCACTTCCACCACCAGAAAGGCGCCGGTCAGCAGGGCGTTGGCCTTGATGTTGAAAATGGCGCAGATGCCGCCGACCAGCACGGTGAGCATGCCGGCGGTCGAGGCGTCGAACTGGGTGCCCAGCGCGGTGTTCAGGTAGGGCACCGCGCCAGTGGCCAGCACCGCCGGCACGAACAGCGAGGCGCTGAGGATAAACAGATAGGTCTGCAACCCGCACAGGGTGCCGAACAGGCGCTTGATGATGCTGTATTCGCCGCCTGCGCTGGGGTGTGCGGCGCCGAGTTCGGCATAGCACAGCGCGATGGCGGCGGCGACGCAGGCGGCGATCAGAAACGACAGAAAGGCGCCGCTGCCGGCGTTGGCGATCGCCAGCGGGGCGATGACGAAGATCGAACTGGCCGGCGTCACGCCGGACGCGGTGATCATCACCACGTCGAGGACGCTGAGATTGCCTTTGAAGGTGTGTTCAGGGGCGGACTCTTTCATGGGATAACGACTCCATTAACGTGTGAGTGAATTATTGTTTTGCTGCACAGGCTGTACGCAGGAATCAAATGGAGCGCGCGGAAAATCCCCTGCGCCTTTCAAGCCGCAGCGTTGTTGGCCGCAGATCATTCGCACCAGTCACTTACTTAAGTAAGCTCCTGGAGACGAATGACTTTGCCGCCTGGCTGCAACTTGAAATTCGTTGGGGATAAGTTTGTTATTTTTATCCCGACGGGAAGCTGAAGCTGGCGCGCCGGGCATCGCCGGAGGACGGCCAGCGCTGGGTCACGGTCTTGCGTTTGGTGTAGAACCTGACGGCGTCCGGGCCGTAGGCGTGCAGATCGCCGAACAGCGAGCGCTTCCAGCCGCCGAACGAGTGGTAGGCCACCGGCACCGGCAGCGCCACGTTGATCCCCACCATGCCGACCTGAATGCGGCTGGAGAAGTAGCGCGCCGCCTCGCCGTCGCGGGTGAACAGACAGGTGCCGTTGCCGTATTCGTGGGCGTCGATCAAGGCCATCGCCTCCGGCAGCGACGCCGCGCGCACCACGCCGAGCACCGGGCCGAAGATCTCCTCCTGATAGATGCGCATGCCGGGCGTCACGCGATCGAACAGCGTCGGGCCGAGGAAATAGCCCTGGCTGGGGCGGCCGTCGGCGCCGGTCACGCTCAGTTCGCGGCCGTCCACCAGCAGCTCGGCGCCTTCGGCTACGCCCTGATCGATATAGCCTTTCACCTTCTGATAATGCTGTTGGGTCACCAGCGGCCCCATGTCGTTGCGGTTGTCGCTGCCGGGGCCGACGCGCATGGCGGCCATCTGTTGCCGCAGCCCGGCGATCAGCGCTTCGGCGGTGCCGTCGCCCACCGCCACCACCAGCGGGATGGCCATGCAACGCTGGCCGCAGGAGCCGAAGGCCGCGCCCATCAGCGCGCCGACCGCGCCGGGGATATCGGCGTCCGGCAGCACCACCGCGTGGTTCTTGGCGCCGCCCAGCGCCTGCACCCGTTTGTTCTGCCCACAGCCGGTGTGATAGATGTGTTCCGCCACCGGCGTCGAACCGACGAAGCTGATCGCTTTGACGCGCCCGTCATGCAGCAGCGTCTCCACCGCTTCGCGATCGCCGTTGACCACGTTGAGCACCCCCGGCGGCAGCCCGGCCTCCGTCGCCAGCCTCGCGATATACAGCGCGGCAGAAGGCACGCGCTCGGAAGGCTTCAGCACGAAAGTGTTGCCGCACGCCACCGCCATCGGCCACATCCACAGCGGCACCATCGCCGGGAAGTTGAACGGCGTGATGCCCGCCACCACCCCCAGCGGCTGAAACTCGCTCCAGCTGTCGATGCCCGGGCCGGCCTCTTTGCTGTGTTCGCCCTTCAGCAGTTCCGGCACATAGCCGGCATATTCGATATTCTCGATGCCGCGCTGCAGTTCGCCCAGGGCATCGCTGAGCACCTTGCCGTGCTCGGCGGTGATCAGTTGGCAGATGGCATCGGCGTGCTGCTCCAGCAGATCCTTGAGCTTCATCATGATGCGCGCGCGCTTCAGCGGCGGGGTGTTGCGCCAGGCGGGATAGGCCTGTTCGGCGGCGGCGATGGCGCGCTCCACCGTGGCGCGGTCGGCCAGCTGCACCTCCTGCGCCGACTGACCGGTGGCCGGGTCGTAAACCGGCTGGCTGCGTTCGCCGCCGGCGGCGGGCTCGCCGTTGATCCAATGGGTAATGGTCATGGCTCTCTCCTTATTCGGTGGCGTTGAGGGCGTCGCCGACGGCGTTGATCAGCGCATCGATCTGCGCTTCGCTGCTGATGAACGGCGGCGCCAGCTGCAGGGTGTCGCCGCCGTAGCGCACGTAAAATCCGCTTTCCCAGCAGCGCATCGCCGCCTCGAAGGGGCGCCGGGCCGGTTCGCCGGGCCGTGCCGCCAGCGTAATGCCGGCCGCCAGGCCGATGTTGCGAATGTCGGCGACGTGTTTGGCTCCCTGCAGGCTGTGCACCGCGCGCTCGAAATAGGGCGCCAGCGCCTGTACGCGCTCCACCATCTGTTCGCGCTGCAGGATGTCCAGCGTCGCCAGCGCGACCGCGCAGCTGACCGGGTGGGCGGAGTAGGTGTAGCCGTGCGGGAATTCGAGCTGGTAGTCCGGCTCACCGCCGTTCATGAAGGTTTGGTAAATCTCCGGCCGCACCACCACTGCGCCCATCGGTTGCGCGCCGTTGGTCACCTGTTTGGCGATGTTCATGATGTCCGGCGTGACGCCGAACGCCTCGGCGCCGGTCATCGCGCCGCAGCGGCCAAAGGCGGTGATCACTTCGTCGAAGATCAGCAGGATGTCATGCTGGGTGCAGATTTCGCGCAGGCGCTGCAGGTAGCCGACCGGCGGCACGATCACCCCGGCGGAGCCGGAGAAGGGTTCGACGATCACCGCGGCGATCGTTGAGGCGTCGCGCAGCGCGATGATGCGGTTGAGCTCTTCCGCCAGCTCCGCCCCCTGTTGCGGCATGCCGCGCGAAAAGGCGTTGCCGGCCAGCAGGGTATGCGGCAGGTGGTCCGCCTCGGCGCCGGCGCCGAACGTTTTGCGGTTGCCGGCGATGCCGCCGACCGAGATGCCGCCGAAGTTAACGCCGTGATAGCCCTTTTCCCGGCCGATAAAGCAGGTTTTGCCCGCCTGGCCTTTGGCGCGCCAGTACGCGCGCGCCATTTTCAGCGAGGTGTCCGCCGCTTCCGATCCGGAGCCGGTGAAGAATACGTAATCCAGCCCCGCCGGCGTCAGTGCCTTGATCTTGTTGGCCAGTTCGAACGACAGCGGGTGGCCGAACTGAAACGCCGGCGAGTAATCCAGCGTCGCCAGCTGGCGCTGGGCGGCATCGGTGATTTCCTGCCGGCCGTGCCCCAATCCGCAGCACCATAATCCGGACAGGCCGTCGAAAATCTTTCTGCCGTCATGGCTGGTGTAATACGCCCCCGCGGCTTGAGTAATGATGCGCGGCTGCGCTTTAAAATTACGGTTGCCGGTAAAAGGCATCCAATGGGCCTCTAACCCTTCGGCATCGAGACTATTTAGCGGGTGATTTTCAGCGGCCATGTTTTCCTCCGAACAGGAAAATAAGAGCGATTAATGAAATAAACCGAGTTGTTAACGAATTGTTGTGCGAAATTGACTATGTACCGCTTGTTCTCTACTGTGAATAATCATATGTCGAAACTTACTTAAGGTTTTATGCAAGTAAAAAAGCGCGCGCTGTTAGGGCAATTGTCGGATATGGATCTGCGTTTGTTGCGGGTATTCAAGGCCGTGGTCGACTGCGGCGGCATGAGCGCCGCCGAGCTGGAGCTGAACATCAGCCTGTCGACCATCAGCAAGCACATCAAGGATCTGGAACAGCGGCTGGGTCTGACGCTGTGTCAGCGCGGGCGCGAGGGCTTTGCGGTCACCGACGAGGGGCTGTTGATCTACCAGGAAACGGTCAACCTGCTGGCGGCCACCGAGGCGTTCCGGCGCGGGGTGGACGAGGTGCATCAGCGCCTGGGCGGGCAGCTGCACGTGGCGATATTCGACCATACGGTCAGCAATCCGCAGGCGCAGATCGGCCGGGCCATCGCGTTATTCAGCGAGCGTGCGCCGGAGGTTTCTTTGCAAATGTACGTGGAGCCGATTAATACCATTGAACGCGGCGTAATTGACGGGCAATTTCAGGTTGGCGTTATTCCCATGCACCGCAGCGCGGAAAGTTTATCTTATCATTCGTTATTCAGTGAGAGGATGTTCTTATATTGCGGCGCGCAGCATGAATTATTTTCCGCCCCCCATGAAACATTAAATTGGGATCTGCTGCACAATTATGCCTTCGCTGGATTAGGCTACCATTCGCCGAATATGGAACTGAGCCTGCAGCAACATTTGCATCGCAAGGCGACGGGGTTCGCGCAGGAGTCGATCGCCACGCTGATCCTCTCCGGCAAATACGTCGGCTTTTTGCCGGATCACTACGCGGCGTTTTTCGTGGCGCAGAACCTGATGCGGGCGATCAAACCGGCGCTGTTCCGCTATCACTGCGAATATTCCAGCGTGCTGCGCCGCTCGCCGGTGCCGCAGCGGGTGGTGAAGCTGTTCCATGAGTGCCTGCTGGCGGCCCACGGAACAGCGTGACGCTTACTGCTCTTTCTTCTTGCCGAAGATTTTGATCAGCGCGCCGACCAGGATGCCGACCGCGATGCCGGCGAAGATCCAGCCGATGATGCCCATTTCCTTAACTCCTGCTAGTGCGTTGATCTGATTATACCCGTCATACTTGAAACTGCATCTGTGTTGGCTGCGAGTGCGTACGCCAGTCACTGACTTGAGTAAGCTCTGGCGAGCCGCCTCTTGCCGCCGGGATGCCGCTCCAACTATTTAGGGTAGATATCATCATTCGACGCGAAACGCCTCTTCGATCATCCGTTGCCGCTGTGCCGGCGCATAGTCGATCCAGGAATTCTTGCTGTTGGATTTCTCCAGCGCCACCGCCAGTTCCTGGCCGGAAATCGGCAAATCGTCCTGCCAGAACGGCGCGATGGCGTGGCGGGTGATGAAATCGGTCAGGTAGCTCTCCGGGCTGCCCTGCCAGTGCGGGTACAGGCGCGCGGCCAGTTCGGCCATCAGCGCGCGTTGCTGCGGCTGTTCGCTGCTTTCCAGCAGGGCGAGGAACGGCAGCAGCAGGCGGCCGCAGACCTGGCCGTGGTGGTAGTCGCGCAGCGCGCCGATCTCGCCGGCGATGCCGTGGATCACCCCCAGCCCGGCGGCGCTCAGCGTCAGCCCCCCGAGGTAGGAAGCCTGCATAATCGCTTCGCGCGCCGCATCGCTGCGGTTGAGCGCCGGCCAGGCCGCAAGGAAGTGGCGGATGCCGCTCAGCGACATGTCGCGCGTCATGGCGCCGGCGGTTTTCGACAGATAGGCCTCGAACAGGTGGGTGAAGGCGTCGATGGCGCAGTAGGCCAGCACCTTGTCCGGCGCGCCCGCCAAGAGCTGCGGATCGAGAATGGCGGTGTGCGGCACGAAGTTATTGTGGCGCAGCGAGGCCTTCACTTTGCTGACCTGGGTGTCGGTGATCACCGCGTTCTGCGTCACCTCGCTGCCGGTGCCGGCGGTGGTGGGAATGGCGATCAGCGGCAGGGTGGCGCCGCTGATTTTGCTGTCGCCCACCTTTTCCATATAGCGCAGCGTTGGCAGCGGATGCTCCACCAGCGCGGAGAACGCCTTGGCGGCGTCCAGCACGCTGCCGCCGCCGATGGCCACCACGCGCCGCGCCTGGCCGCGCCAGCGCGCCACCCAGGCGTCAATTTCCTGCGGTGACGCCTCGTGGCTGACGATCTCGGTGCCGATGAACAGTGGCGCCAGCGATTCGCGCAGGCCGGCGTACACCGGGCCGTTGAGAAAAGATCGGCAGCTGAACAGCAGCGTTGGCTGCGGATCGGCAAGCAGCAGCGGCGGCAGTTGCCGGATGCTGCCGTGGCCGAACCAGGTCTGGCGGTTGGCGATGATGTGGCTGACGGACATGAGGTCTCCTTGACGGCGTTGCAGGGCGCTATGCCACAGCATAAGCCAGCGGGCGCAGAGCGGCCACCGCTTTCCCCGCTGCGGCAACTTGTGAGTTGTTTAACATGTAAACGATCGCGTTCTTGCATTTCGGCGCGCCTGATGCTTTTTTTAACAGTACCGGCCGTCATGCGGCCAACCCCATCCGAAATCGGTAGATTGTTAATGTATTAATAATGGCGAGGCGGGTATGGATATTCAGGTTGAACGCTTGTCTGCGGTGATCGATGCGGTGGCCAGCCCGCGCTTTTATCCCAGCCTGTTGAACTGGCTGGAAGGTTTTTTCGCCTTCGACAACGCCATTGTCTATGCCTTCGAACGCGGCCGGCCGCCGCGCTGCCTGATCAAAACCGAGCGGGAAAACAGCGATGCGGTCAACCAGATCTACCAACAGGGCGCCTATCTGCAGGATCCGTTTTACCGTGCGCTGAACGACGGCGGCGCAGGCGAGGTGCTCACGCTGCGCCAGCTGGCGCCCTGCGGGTTTTATCACAGCGACTATTACCGTAATTTTTATCGCAAGACCGGCTGGCACGACGAGGCCGGCGTGCTGCTGCAGCTGACGCCGGAGCGCGGGCTGGGGGTGTTCTTCGGCTCGGCACGCCGCACGGTGGCGGTGCGCTACCCGCAGCGGGCGGATCTGCGCAGCGCGCTGACGCTGGTGAAAAGCGTGGCGCGGCTGCACGGCGAAGTGGTGGCGGCGCCGGCCGAGGCCGACACGGGGAACGACGATGGCGCGCAGGCGCGTTATCTGCTGACGCCGCGCGAGCGCGAGATCGTCGATCTGATCCTCGCCGGCTGCGGTTCGCAGCAGATTGCCGACCGGCTGTTCATCAGCCTCGGCACGGTAAAAAATCACCGCAAGAACATCTACGGCAAGCTGAACATCGGCTCGCAGGCCGAACTGTTCAGCCTGTTGCTGACCGCCCCGCAGCGTCGCAGCGCGTGAATGTTAATTTTTTGTAGCGAATGTCCCTAAGGGGATATAGCGGACGATCCCACGGCTCCCGATAATCCGATGTCATGGCATAGGCAATCGGGAGTGCGGCAGTGAACAACGAAATCGAGTCCTTAACCTACTACGCGGCGACCAAAAAATACGATCTGCGCTTCCCGACGCTGGAAGAGGATCTGGACGTCGACGTGGTGATCATCGGCGGCGGCTTCTCCGGCATCAACACTGCGCTGGAGCTGGCGGAGAAGGGCATCACCAACATCGCCATTCTCGAAGGCCGCTATCTGGGTTACGGCGGCACCGGGCGCAACGGCGGCCAGGTGATGGCCGGCATCGGCCACGATCTGGAGAAGATCAAGCGCCACGTTGGCCCGGCCGGGCTGGAAACCATCTTCAAAATCAGCAACCTCGGCGCCGGCATCATCCGCGAGCGCATCAAGAAATATGACATCGACGCCGACTTCTGCTTCGGCTACGGCTACCTCGGCAGCAACGCGCGCCAGGAGAAGACCCTGCGCGGCTGGCTGAAGGAGTTCAGGGCGGTAGCGCCGCAGGAGGAAATTGAGCTCTATACCGGGGCGGAGGTGAAGCAGGTGGTGGGCTCCGATGCCTACAGCTGCGCGCTGAAACACATGGGCGGCGGCCACGTGCATTCGCTCAACCTGCTGCTGGGCGAGGCCAAGGCGCTGAGCGGCTATGGGGTGAAAATCTTCGAGAACAGCAGCGTGCTCAACGTGGAGTATGGCCCGCGCATCACGGTGCGCACCGCTATGGGCTCGGTGCGCGCCAACAAGATGCTGTGGGCCTGCAACGGCTTCCTCAACGGCATGGAGCCGCAGATTTATCGCAAGACCATCAATACCTACGCCTTCCAGCTGGCCACTGAGCCGCTGTCTGACGATCTGATCCGCCAGATCAGCCCGATCCGCGGTGCCTACAGCGACATCCGCCCGGTGATCGACTATTACCGGGTGACCAACGAAAACCGGCTGCTGTTCGGCAGCGCCACCCGCCTGATCGAATACTTCCCGTCGGATCTCAAGGCCTGGAACCGCAACCTGATGCTGAAAGTGTTCCCGTACCTGAAAGACGTGAAGATCGATCTGGCCTGGGGCGGCCCGCTGTGCTGCAGCGCCAACCTGTTCCCGCAGATCGGCACGCTGCCGGATCGCGACAACGTGTTTTACGTGCAGGGCTACTCCGGCTTCGGCGTGACGCCGAGCCACATCGTGTGCAAGGTGCTGGCGGAAGGCATGAGCGAAGGATCCGATCGCTACGATCTGATGAGCTCGATCCCGCACGTCAACATCTTCGGCAAGGACAAGCTGCGGCGGGTGATGACCACCGCCGGTAAGGTTTGGCACCAGACATCCGGCTACTGGAAAGGCCGCCGTTAACCCTCAGAGGAGAATGACATGAAACCGTTACTGCTTAAACAACCGCTGCCGGAACTGCTGGAGATCGGCAGCGTCAGCAACCTGGGCGCCACGGTGATCGCCGGCACGCCGACCGTCGGCGTGGCCAGCATCTTCGGCGAGCCGACCGACAACCTGAACTGCGGCGTGTTCAGCTGCACCCGCGGCAGCTTCGTGATGGAGTATCCGTTCGCCGAGCACGCCACGGTGTGGGAAGGCAGCGCGATCCTGACCAACGAACGCACCGGCGAATCGGTGCAGTATCAGGCCGGCGATTCCTGGTTCGTCGAGAAGGGCACCCCGGTGCGCTGGGACATCACCTCGGACCGCTTCGTCAAACACTACCTCGCCATCGTCGAGGGCTGACGCCGTCATGCCCCCCTCGGCCCGCTGAGGGGGAGCGCCTTAGCCTAACGCCCGCGCAATAAAATCGGTCACCCGCTTGAGGATCCGATCCTTATTGGTTTCGTTAAAGCTCTCGTGCCGCCCGCCCGCATTGATCATCCGTTCGAAATTGTCGCCGCGCAGACGATCGAGCGCGGTTTGCGTTTCGCTCATCAGCACCAGCCGATCGTCGTCGCCGTGGATCCACAGCGTGGGCAGCGCGCCGAAGCCCGGCCCGGCGTTGATGGCGGCGAGGATCCGCTGCATGGCGCGCAGGGTGGGGCGCTTGAACGGCCCGTGCCACACCAGCGGATCTTCCTGATACGCCGCGCCAACCGCCGGATCGCGCGCCAGGGTAGCGGTATCCAGCGGCGCGTCGGGGATCGTCGGCAGTTCGGCCAGATCGGAGATCGCCGTTCTGTCGCCAAGCAGCGGGCCGGACAGCACCAGCGCGCGCACCTCCTCGCCATAGCGCTGCACGTAGCGGGTAGCGATCATACCGCCCATCGAGTGGCCGATCACCACCAGCGGCAAGGTGGGGTATTGCTGCCGGAAATGGCTGACCACGCGCTGCACGTCGTCGACCACGGCGTCATAATCCTCGATCAGCACGCGTTCGCCCTGCGACAGGCCGTGGCCGAGATGGTCGGGGCCAAACACCCGCGCGCCCTGCGCCTGTAGCGTGCGCGCCACGTATTGGTAACGGCCGAGATGCTCGCCGTAGCCGTGCACCAGCAGCGCCAGATAGCGCGGCTGGTCATTTCCCCAATCATGCACGGCGATGTCGCCGTGACGGCCTTTGATAAAGCTGACGGTCTGTTCGGGCATCTTATTGTTCTCATGGTGGTAGGGTTGCCCTTCAGCGTAGCGGCTGGCGACGAAGTTGTCAGGGGCGCCGGGTGCGGCGCCCGCAGAGAGGGGATTACAGGCCGAACTGGCGCGCCAGTTCGTCGAGCGCTTCGCGCTGGAAGCGATTAAAGGCGTCGCGCGGCTGCTGTTGCTGGATGAACGCCAGCAACGGATCCTGCACTTCAGTGCGCACGCCGCTCAGCTGTTCCATTACCGCCAGCCCGCAGAACGGCACGTAGGATTCGGCGTAGCCGCCTTCGTGCACCATCACCAGTTTACCGCCGCACAGCCGGTCGGCGGCGTCCTGCACCAGCGCGGTCATGGCGCGGAAGCTGTCGCTGTGCAGCTGCATGCGCGCCAGCGGATCGAGGGCGTTGGCGTCGTAACCGCAGGCGACGATGATCAGCTCCGGCTCGAATTTTTCCAGTGCCGGGATGATGATGCGCCGCATGGCGTGCAGGTAGCCGTCGTCGCCGGCGCCGGCCAGCATAGGCACGTTAACGTTGCAGCCCGCCCCGGCGCCTTCGCCGCGATCCCGTTCGCCGGAATAGCCCGCCGGGAAGCAGCCGTCCTGATGCAGCGACAGCGTCAGCACGTCGCCGCGCTGCCAATAGATGTGCTGGGTGCCGTTGCCGTGGTGCACGTCCCAGTCGAGCACCGCTACCTTGCCGAGGCCGTAGCGGGCCTTGGCGCGCTCGATGGCGATCGGAATATTGGCCAGGAAGCAGAAACCCATCGATTGATCCGGCAGGCAGTGGTGGCCCGGCGGGCGCGACAGCGCATAGGCGTTATCCAGCTCGCCCTGCAGCACCGCCTCCACCGCCGCGCAGGCCAGCCCGGCGGAGAGTTTGGCGATCTCATAGCTGCCCGGCCCCAGCGGTGCTTCCTCTCCCAGCAGGCCGCCGCCGCTGTCGCTCACCTGTTTGAAACGCTGCAGGTAGTGGGCGGGGTGAATGCGCAGCAGGTCTTCTTCCGTCGCCGGTTCGGCGCTCAGCAGGGTGAGCTGGCGCGACAGGCCGGACACGTCCATCAGGTTCTTCATGCGCCGTTTGGTTTCCGGCGACTCGGCGTGGCCGGCGCCCGAGGGCGGTTGTACCCAGCCGCCGACCGGCAGGGTAGTGGCGTGCAGGCCGGTGCTGTGCCAGAAACAGCGTTCATCAAACAAGAAACCGGTTGTTCTTTTCACCTTTCTCCTCCTGTTATACGGCGCGGTGCGCGCGGTGAAGCCAGCGAAATCAACAGCAGCGACAGCAGCGCGCAGCCCAGCGCGCCGAACAGCAAAGCGTTGAAACCGCCGAAAGATTCGATCAGAGAGCCGGCCAGCGTCGGGCCGATGGCCATGCCGCCGCCGATCACCAGGTTGATGCCGTTCATCAGCTTGCCGTCGTTATCCAACCCGGCGACCCGCGCCAGAATGAACGGCAGCACGAAGGTCCAGGTGAATTTGAACAGTAGAGCGGCCAGGGCGAAGCGCAGCAGCAGGGGCTGGCCCGTCAGCAGCGCCACGCTGGCCAGCAGCAGGGCGTACCCCAGCACGATTAGGCGTCCGCCGCCGAAGCGCGCGCCGATCAGCGCTGCGGCCCCCGCGCCGACGATGCCGAGCAAGGTGGCGACGGCCAGCACCTGGCCGCTGTGGGCCGGCGACAGCCCGGCGCCGGCGGCGATGCCGCCGATAAAGGTCCAGACCGCGCTCAGGCTGATGTAAAAGGTCAGCACCGCCAGCACGGCGCACAGCTTGCGCGCCAGCGAGGCGGCGGGGCCGCTGCGGGCGGCGCGGGCGGCGGTGAAACCGTTGGGGAATGCCGGGATGAGCGGCAGGCAGCACAGCATGATGGCCGCCAGAATCAGGTAGACCGCCATCAGGCCGAAGTGCGCGAACAGCGGCGGCAGCACCAGCAGCCCGACCGCGCCCAGCACCAGCTGGCCGAGCACCCAGAAGGCATAGACTCGGCTGGGATTGGCGGTGCCGGCGGCGCAGGTGATGCACAGGATCATCAGGGTGCCGCCCGCCAGCGAGGCGATAAAGCGCAGCGGCAGCAGCAGGGTAAAGTCCTGCACCAGCGCCGAAGCCAGGTTGCCGACGATAAACACCAGCGCCGACAGCGTAGCGACCCGCCGCCAGTTGATGCGCCCGATCCACCACCACGCCGGCAGCGTGGCCAGGCTCATGGCGCCGAGTTCGGTGGAGAACAGGTGGCCGATCTGCGCCGGGCCGAGCTGCCACTGCGCGGCGAGCTGGGCGGCCACGGCGGGGGCGGTCATCAGAATGCCCGGCGCGATGGCGGCGAAGACGATAATGGCGGTCAGCAGCCGCGGCGGGCAGGGGAGCGCCGCGCCGACGGCGGGCGCGGAAACCGAATCACTGGACATAAACCTTATTCCCCAAGCGTTAAGTGACGATGAAATATCCCGCCCGGCCCGATTGCGGGCAGGGGGAGGCCGCGCCATAAATGGCGAATACGTTTTGGCGTTATTTTCCGGCCGTCGGCAGCGGCGGCCGTTATCGGGCGTTAACCGTGGGCGAGAAAGCCGCCGGCGACCAGTTCGGTGCGGTTCACCACGTCGGTTTTGGCGAAAATATTGCGCATATGGGTTTTCACCGTGGACAGCGAAATGCCCAGCTTCAGGGCGATGCGCTTATTGCTGGCGCCTTCGCGCACCAGGTTGACGATCTCTTGCTCTTTGGCGGTCAGCATCTGCGCCTCGCCGTCGGGCAGCAGATCGCGCGTCGCCAGCTCGATCAGCGGCAGCACCGCGCGCAGGCGGCCGCGCTCCACTTCGGTAAACGGCGTATCGCGGATCAGCGATACCCCGGCGACGATGCGCTTGCGCTGGCGGATGAAGATCTCCGTCATGTCGCGCATGTCGTTCGGCAGCATAAAGTCGTGGTAATAGCGGCGGTTGCCGGCGATCGCCGCCGGGCTCATGCCGACCATGGTGATGTCCTGGCGATGGAAATTGGCCGGTTGCAGCGGGTCTATCTGTTGGAAGTGGTTCAGATACTGCTGATGCGTTTTATCGGGCATGCCATACAGGATGTAGTGATCCGGCCGCAGGTCGCGATCGACCAGATAAAACACCCCGGCGGACACCGGGATCAGGTGCGTAATGGTCGCCAAACAACTGTTGATAAAGGCATCGGATGCTGTGCTGTGCATGATTCGTGTTCCTCCCTTTATCGTTCAATCTGGAGAAGGTTGGCGGTCAATATATGAACGATACAAGCATAGTTGTAGCAATTTGGCAACACAATAAAAACATATTAACAACGTGAGGCCGATTGCAATAAAACACATAAATAACAAGATGACACTGCGTTAATCAGGGCTTTTCGGTTCGGATTTATCACGATTTTCATTAATAGGTTAATGAAATAATTCACCGCTTTTCCCGCTGAATTTACAGCGCTTTTCAATGTTTGCCCGGACGAAGCCCTCGCCGCCCTGCGCGTGCTACAGCCGATGCCGTCGCCGTCATCCCTCGTTCTTAAGAACGATAGCCAGGCTTTTCCGCCGCTTCCTACACTGCGAATTGAAGATAGCGCCAGGCGGCGCCAAACGTATAAGACGAAAAAATGATGACCTTTCTCGGGCTGAGGCGTCGGGTTGTTCAGTCCGCATGACCATACGGGGAACGAACGATGCAGAAAAAAACGTTGGCGGTGGCGTTGAGCGGCGCCTTATCGGGCCTGGCGCAGGGGGCGGACGCCGATCGCCCCAATGTGCTGATCATTCTGGTGGACGACATGGGCTACTCCGACATCAGCCCGTTCGGCGGTGAGATACCGACGCCCAACCTGCAGGCGTTGGCCGAACGGGGCGTGCGCATGAGCCAGTACTACACCTCGCCGATGTCGGCGCCGGCGCGGTCGATGCTGATGACCGGCAATACCAATCAGCAGGCCGGCATGGGCGGCATGTGGTGGTATGAGAGCACCGCCGCGCAGCCGGGCTATGAAATGCGCCTGACCGACCGCGTGATCACGCTGCCGGAGCGTTTTCGCGATGCGGGTTACGCCACCATGATGGCGGGCAAATGGCATCTGGGCTATGTCGACGGCGCCAAACCGACCGATCGCGGCTTCGAGCGCGCCTTCGCCTTTATGGGCGGCGGCACCAGCCATTTCGACGATGCGAAACCGCTGGGCACCGTGGAGGCGTTCCACACCTTCTACACTCTGAACGGCAAACGCGTGTCGTTGCCCAAAGATTTCTATTCCAGCAAGGCCTATGCCGATCAGCTGGAACAGTGGATCCGCGATACGCCGCAAAATAAGCCCGTCTTCGCCTATCTGGCCTTCACCGCGCCGCACGATCCATTGCAGGCGCCGGATGACTGGATCGCCAAATTCGACGGCAAATACGACGCCGGTTACCAGCAGGCCTATCAGCAGCGCATTCAGCGCCTGAAAGCGCTGGGGCTGATTTCCGAGCGCACGCCGATGCCGACGCTGGCGCTGGATAAGGCCTGGAACGCGCTGACGCCCGAGCAGCAAAAATATGAAGCCAAGACCATGCAGGTGTACGCGGCGATGATCGCTTACATGGACGATCAGGTCGGCGCGGTGCTGAACACCCTGAAGCAGACCGGCCGCGACCAAAATACGGTGATCGTGTTCGCCACCGACAACGGCGCCAACCCCGCCAGCGGCTTCTACTACGGCTCGAAGCCGGAGTATTGGCGGCAGTTCGACAACAGCTACGCCAACCTCGGCCGCAAGGGCTCGTTCATCTCCTACGGGCCGCACTGGGCCAACGTCAGTAACGCGCCGTACGCCAATTACCACAAAACTACCAGCGCGCAGGGTGGCATCAATACCGATTTCATCATCTCCGCGCCGCGGCTGAAGGGGCGCGGCGGCATCGACCGCACGCCGATGGCGGTGTATGACATCGCCCCGACGCTGTATGACTATGCCGGCATCGACGCCAACAAACCGCTGAAGGCCAAACCGACGCTGCCGATGGTCGGCGTCAGCTTCAAACGCTATTTCAGCGGCGAGGCTGACCGCGTGCCGCGCGCGACCTACGGCGTGGAGCTGCATAACCAGGCCGCCTATGTGGACGGCGTCTGGAAGCTGCGGCGGTTGGTGAAGGCCGGGCCGACGGCGCAGATGGCGCCGTGGGGGCTGTTCAACCTGCATGACGATCCGCTGGAAACGCGCGATCTGGCCGCCGCCAACCCGGAGAGAGTCAAACGGCTGAGCGAGGCGTATCGCCGCTTTGCGCAGCAGGGCATGGTCATTGAAGCCAAAGGCGCAGCGATCGACTACCTCGGCGTTGACGCCAGCACCGGCGACTACATCGGCCTGGATCCGTTGACCCACAAACCGTTGCCGCAGGCGGCGCCATGAACCTGGCCCAGCTGCGCGCGCAGCAGATCCCGGTAGAGAGCGAACCGCGCGCGGCGGCGCCTTTTCATCTGTTGGTGAAGCCGATCGGCGCCGGCTGCAACCTGGGCTGCCGCTACTGCTACTATCCGCAGCGCCAGCAGGAGCGGACGCGCAAGATGGACGACGACCTGCTGGCGGAATTTATCCGCGGCTACATCGCCGCCCAGCCGCGTTACAGCCGCGAGATCAACTTCGTCTGGCAGGGCGGTGAGCCGCTGCTGGCGGGGATCGGTTTTTACAAGCGGGCGCTGGCGTTGCAACGCCGCTACGCGCCGCCGGGCGTGCGGATCAGCAACAGCCTGCAGACCAACGGCACCCTGCTGAACGACGCCTGGTGCCGGCTGTTCCGGCAGCATCACTTTATCCTCGGCGTCAGCCTGGACGGCGATCGCGAGGTGCAGGACGCCCACCGGCCGGACAAGCGCGGCGGTGCCAGCTATGACGCCGCGCTGCGCGGCATTGCGCTGTTGCAGCGCCATCAGATCGATTTCAACCTGCTGATGGTGGTGCACGACGGCGTCGCGGATCGCGCCGAGGCGATCTACGATCATGCGGTGGCGATCGGGGCGCGCTATCTGCAGTTCCAGCCGCTGATGCTGGAAGGGGATGCGCCCACCGCCGGCTATGGGCTAAGCGCCGCCAACTGGGGGCGCTTCATGCTGGCGGTGTACCGCCGCTGGCGCAGCCGCGGGCACGTTGGCCAGGTCTTCGTAATGAACATCGAGCAGGTCTACGCGCAGTATTTCACCCACGTCAGCCCCAGCTGCGTACACGCCGAACGCTGCGGCGGCAATCTGGTGATGGAGCCGGACGGGCGGCTTTACGCCTGCGATCATCTGATCAACGCGCAGCACCTGCTCGGCCATGCCGATCGCCACACGCCGCTCGCCACCCTGGCGGCAAGGGCGGCGGAGATGCCGTTCGGTAAAAACAAGAGCCTGCGCCGCGAGTGCCAACGCTGCAGCGTGAAAAGCGTCTGCCAGGGCGGCTGCCCGGCGCATGTGGGCGAAGATCGCTACAACCGGCTGTGCGCCGGCTATTACGCCTTCTTTTCCGCGCTGCTGGCGCCGCTGCGCGCCTACCCGCGCAGCCCGCAGGGAGCGATGCAGTGGCGCGCCGCCGTGAGCGCGGCCGCAGGTTGAAACCGTCTCGTCCTTAAGGACGATAGTCAGCATTTTCCTTTCCTCTCTATAGTGAGATGACCGCCGCTGGCGGTGAAAAACCTGCAAGCACCTGCATGCATCAGGCCAAAACTATAAGAGGAAATAACCATGAACCTGTCGTCGCGGTTGCACGCCCACCTGGCTCGAGGCAAGGTCGGCTTTCCCACCACCCTGGCCAGTTCGGTCGGGGTGATCATGGCTAGCCCGGTGATCCTGACGGTCACCAGCGGCTTCGGCATCGGCGGCGACACCTTCGCGCTGGCGATGCTGATCGCCTTCATCATGATGCAGGCGCAGCTCACCACCTTCTCCGAAGCGGCGGCGCTGCTGCCGACCTCCGGTTCGGTTTACGACTACATCTCCTGTGGCATGGGGCGCTTTTTCGCCATTACCGGTGCGCTGTCGGCCTACCTGATCGTGCACATCTTCGCCGGCACCGCCGAGACCATTCTCTCCGGCATCATGGCGCTGGTGAACTTCGAGCACCTCAACACCCTGATGGAAAGCCACAACGCCTCCTGGATGGTCGGCGTCGGGCTGGTCATCGTGTTCGGCCTGCTCAACGCGTTCGGCATCGAGGCCTTCGGCAAGGCGGAGATCGTGCTGACCTTTGCCATGTGGAGCACGCTGGTGATTTTCGGCATCGTCGGGCTGCTGTCGCCGCATGCGGTGCCGCTCGAAGGCTGGTTCGGCAGCACGCTGAGCCTGAACGATCCCTTCGCGGTGTTCAGCCTGATCGGCATGGCGATGTTCATGTTCGTCGGCTGTGAGCTGGTGACGCCGATGGCGCCGGAGATCAAACGCTGCGATCGGGTGATCCCGCGCGCGATGGCGCTGGGGCTGTGCGGCGTGGCGGTGTGCATGGCGCTGTATGGCGCGGCGCTCAGCCACCAGGTGGAAAACGTGGTGATCGACGCCGCCAGCGGCACGCGCCTGCTGGAAACGCCGATGGCCATCCCGGCGTTCGCCGGCCAGGTAATGGGCCAGTTCGGCAAATACTGGCTCGGCGTCGGCCTGCTGTTGGCCGGCGCCGCGACCATCAACACGCTGATGGCGGCGGTGCCGCGCATTCTGTACGGCATGGCGCTGGACGGCGCGCTGCCGCGCATGTTCGCCTATCTGCACCCGCGTTTTAAGACGCCGGTGGTCGGCATTCTGGTGGCGGTATTGATCCCCTGCGTACACGCCTTCGCCATTCAGGGCAACCTCGACAGGATCATTCCGCTGGTGCTGGCGGCGGTGTGCGCCTGGGGTGTGGCCTACCTGCTGGTGACCTGCTCGGTGGTGATCCTGCGCTTACGCCGCCCCGATCTGCCGCGCGCCTATAAATCGCCGTGGTTCCCGCTGCCGCAGATCGTTTCCAGCGTCGGCATCGTGTTGGCCATCGTTTACATCACGCCGCCGGGAATGAACCCGAGCGACATCTACATTCCCTTCGGCTGGATGATCGGCCTGACCGCCGCCTATGCGCTGTTCTGGACGCTATGCGTGCAGAAAGTGAATCCGTTCAAGCCGGTGCCGGTCGAGCAGGTGCTGGAGAACGCGTTCGCCAAAGGTGAAAACGAGGAGGCGCAGTTTGATCGGCTTACTTCCCTCACTTAATCGCGCCTGGCGGCGAGCGCCGTCGGGCTATCGGCCGGGCGCCGCGCTGGATCGTCTGGCGCGCAACCTGGAACCCTACGCGTGCGAACGCCTGGCACCGGGCCTGCTGCGGCTGACGCTGCCGCAGGGGCCGCAGATCGAGATCGGCGAACAGGTCCAGGGGCTGTTTATGGCGCATATCGTCAGCCACCGCTTTCGGTTGCAGGGCGCGTGCGCGGCGCAGCCCCCGCTGACGCTGGACGTGGTGACCGGCGGCTGGCTGCGGCGGCGCGGGGTGCGTTATCTGCTGCGCCAGCGCCACGCGGCCGCGCAGCGGGTGCTGGACGGCCTGCAGCGCTACCCGCAGATCGGCGAGACGCTGGCGCAGCTGGATTTTCGCCGCGTGCGGCTGACGGTGAAAGACGGGCGCTGGCAGGTGGATATCGAGCATTTCGCCGCATCGGAGGTGGTCAGCCGTTTGCCGGCCGGCCGCCGCTACCTGCGGCTGGATGCCGAACAGCGGCGGCTGCTGTTGAGCAGCCTGCTGATGATCGGCCAACTGATGGAGAAGCTGAATCATGAATAGAGTGGTTGTGATTACCGGCGGCGGCACCGGCGTCGGCGCCGCCTGCGCCCGTCTGCTGGCGGCGCAGGGCGATCGGGTGTTCATCATCGGCCGCCGCCCGGAACCGCTGGTGGCGCTGGCGCAAGAGATCGGCGCGCAGGCGCTGGTGGGCGATGCCGCCAGCGGCGAGAGCTGGAACCACGCGCTGCTGCCGGCCATTCTGCGCGAAGCCGGGCGCATCGACTGCCTGATCGGCAGCGCCGGCGGCATGGGCTTCAAGCGCATCACCGAGATGACCGACGCGCAGTGGCAAGGGGCGATGGACAGCAACCTCAACAGCGCTTTCGCCAGCGCGCGCGCCTGCCTGCCGGAGCTGATTAAAAGCGGCGGCAACCTGCTGTTCGTGGCCTCGATCGCCTCGCTGGCCGCCGGGCCGGAGGTCTGCGGCTACGTCACCGCCAAGCACGCGCTGATCGGGCTGATGCGCTCCATCGCTCGCGACTATGGCCCGCTGGGCGTGCGTGCCAACGCGGTGTGCCCGGGCTGGGTGACCACGCCGATGGCGGACGAAGAGATGCAACTGCTGATGGACGCCCATCAGATTTCGCTGGAGCAGGCTTACCAGATGGTCTGCCGCGACGTGCCGCTGCGCCGCCCGGCCAGCGCCGAGGAGATCGCCCGCGTGTGCCGTTTCCTGTGTTCCAGCGAGGCTTCAATCATTACCGGCGCGGCGCTGGTGGCCGACGGCGGCTCCACCATCGTCGATGTGCCGACCCTGGCTTTCACTTCCCTGTAAGGAGCATTTCCATGAGTTCAGAAGCGGTATTCATTCAGGTTGGCGCGCTGGCGGAAGGCTTTGCGCCGCACAGCAATACGCTGGAACGGCAGCACGGGCTGGCGGGCACCACGCTGACGCTGCGCTTTAGCGACGGCGCGACGCAGCGCTGCCGGTTTACCGACGAGCAGACGCTGGAGTGGGGCGAACGGCGCAGCGTCGCCTATCGCGCCACCAGCATTCGCCCCGGCGTGCTGTTCATCGATTTTCTCGATCCTGCCCGCGCCAACGCCAGCATTACGCTGGTATGCGACCGCAATCAGGGCAACTTCACTGCGGTATACGGCCAACTGCCGGACGAAGCGCAGGCGCGGCTCGACGCCTTCAGCCGGGTGGAGCAGGGGCTGCCGCTGACCGCGGTCGAGGCCGAATTCCGCTTCGGCACGCTGGATGAAGCCGACGTGGCGCCGCCGGGCTTTACCGATGAGCTGATCGGCATGCGCAACATGTACACCTACAGCCCGACCGAGCGGTACGAGCACATCTACCTGAACGACAACTTCTACGCCTGGCAGTGTCTGGACGGGGTGGAGAAAGGGCTGGCGGACGTCGATCGCTGCCACTACGTGAAGGTGGCGGAGCAGCTTTATCTGTTCGTCTGGCGCGAGAAGATCATTCCGACGCTGGGCGTGGTGATGATCGATCTGCAGGGCATGCGCACCGACGGCAAGATCCTCGGTTATCAGGGCAGCGATTTCAGTGCGCTGAGCAACTTTGCGGTCGGTGCCCATGCGCAGGTGCTGAACACCACGCGCCACCCGCGAGGATAGGGCGATGAGCGCAACCTATGCGGCCGACGCCTTCGCGGGGCAGGCGGTGCTGGTGACCGGCGGCGCGCAGGGCATTGGGCTGGCGATCGTCAGCGCCTTTGCCCGCCTGGGCGCCGAGGTGACGATCGCGGACGTGCAGCTGCCGCAGGCGCAGGCGGCGGCGCAGGCGCTGCGGGACGAAGGGCTGAGCGTGCAGGCGCTGGCCTGCGATCTGGCCGAACCGGGGCAGATCGCCGAGCTGGTGGCGATGGTGGGCGAGCGGCATCAACGGCTGGACGTGGTGATCCACAACGCCGCTTACTTTCCGCTGACGCCGTTCGCCGCCATCGACGCGGCCCTGCTGCAACGCACGCTGAGCGTCAATCTGATGGCGCCGTTCTTTCTGGCGCAGGCGGCGCTGCCGTGGATGCGCCGCCGGGGCGGCGGCTGCCTTCTGGTGACTTCGTCGGTGACCGGCCCGCGGGTGGCCTACCCGGGGCTGGCGCACTACGCTGCCTCCAAGGCCGGGGTGAACGGGTTTATTCGCGCGGCGGCGCTGGAGCTGGCGGCGGAGAAAATTCGCGTCAACGGCGTGGAGCCGGGGATGATCCGCACGCCGGCGATGGCCAACCTGGGCGACGCGCAGGTGAATCAGGCGATCGCCGCCTCGGTGCCGCTCGGGCGGCTGGGGGAACCGGAAGACATCGCCGCGGCGATGGTGTTTCTCGCCTCGCCGGCGGCGGCCTACATCACCGGCCAGACGCTGGTGGTGGACGGCGGCGCGCTGTTGCCGGAAACGAATTCTCTGCTTACTTGACGCTGCAGCGTTATTTGCTGCAACGCCAATTAATTTGAGAATTCCGGTTGGTTAAATCACTTCTTAGTGGGATGCGCGGTGACGTTGGCGGGCAGGCTGTCGCCCAGGGTGATCAGCTCGTCCAGCAGCGCCATCAGCTGGTCCATTTTCTGCCGCGAAAAGGCGGCTTCAATCTCGGCGTAGCCCTGTTCCACCTGGTGGCGCGCCACTTCATACAGATCCTGGCCCTGCTGGGTCAGCGACACGTACAGCTTGCGCTGATCGTTAACCGGCTTAAGGCGGAAGATCAGCTTGTCACGCTCCATGCGCGACAGAATGCCGGTCAGGCTGGGGCGCAGGATGCAGGTTTCCGCCGCCAGCTCGTGGAATTCGATCGAGCGGCTGTTGGCCAGCACGCGGATGATGCGCCACTGCTGTTCGGTCAAATTGTGACTTTTCAGGATCGGGCGGAAGAACCCCATGGCGGTTTCACGCGCCTGCAGCAGGGCGATGGTTAACGATTCATGCATAAGTTTGGCCTTAGCTATCAAGGTGTTCGTTGTTACGGCGCTCGTTATGGGGGCGCCCGCCCCGCAAAGCCCGATTTTGTTAATAACTTAATAGTAGCCAAAGTTACCCGTAGGGATAAAGCAAAAATGCGTGCCGCAGCGAAAAATGGCGAGAAAAATGATTAATACGTTGAATAATCACGCTAATGTTCGTTATTTGTGAATATTTTGTTATCACGATCACAAATCACTCCAAGCGCGTTGCGTAAAAGCTGCACAGCGTATAAAAGTAATCATTAATATATTAATGAATGCCGGTTGTCATGTTTTGCCATTGGAGGAGTTCGCATGAAAGGCACCGTATTTTCCGTTGCGCTGAACCACCGCAGCCAACTGGACGCCTGGGATCAGGCGTTTCACCAGCCACCGTATCAGACCCCGCCCAAAACCCCGGTGTGGTTTATCAAACCGCGCAACACCCACCTCGCCAACGGCGGGGCGATCCCGTTTCCGGCCGGTGAAACCGTGCAGAGCGGCGGCACGCTGGCGGTGATCATCGGCGATACCGCGCGCAAGGTGCCGGTTGAGCAGGTGAGCCGTTATCTGGCCGGCTACGCGTTGGCCAACGACGTCAGCCTGCCGGAAAGCAGCTTCTATCGCCCGGCGATCAAGGCCAAATGCCGCGACGGGTTCTGCCCGCTGGGGGAGATCGGCCAGCTGGAGGCTGCCGATCGGCTGGAGATCGTCACCGAGATCAACGGCGTGGAGCAGGATCGCTGGTCCACCGCCGACCTGGTGCGCTCGGTGCCGGAGCTGATCGCCGCCATCAGCGATTTCATCACCCTGCAGCCGGGCGATGCGGTGCTGATCGGCACCCCGCACCAGCGGGTGGAGATCAAACCGGGGGATGAGGTGACGGTGCGCGCCGCCGGCCTGCCCACGCTGACCAACCGCGTCACCCAAGCAGGAGCCGCATCATGAAACATGCCCGTATTCGCCATCATGGCCAGGCCGTCAACGTCCAGGTGGACGACCAGCTGCGCGTCACGCTGCCGAACGGCGAGGTGCTGCAGGAGCGCGAAGTGGAATGGCTGCCGCCGGCGCAGGGCACGGTGTTCGCCCTCGGGCTGAACTATGCCGACCACGCCAGCGAGCTGGAATTCAAGGCGCCGGAAGAGCCGCTGGTGTTCCTCAAGGCGCCGAATACCCTGACCGGGCACCGCCAGGTGTCGGTGCGCCCGGCCGGCGTGGAGTACATGCATTACGAAGCCGAGCTGGTGGCGGTGATCGGCAAGACCGCGCGCAACGTCAGCCGCGAGCACGCCATGGAGTACGTGGCGGGTTACACCCTGTGCAACGACTACGCCATCCGCGATTACCTGGAAAACTACTACCGGCCGAATCTGCGGGTGAAGAGCCGCGACACCCTGACGCCGATCGGGCCGTACATCGTCGATCGCGACGACGTCGCCGATCCGCACCGGCTGGCGCTCAGCACCTACGTCAACGGCGAGCTGCGCCAGCGCGGCAGCACCGCCGACATGATTTTCGACATTCCGTTCCTGGTCGCCTACCTGAGTGAGTTCATGACGCTGCAGCCGGGCGACATGATCGCCACCGGCACGCCGAAAGGGCTGGCCGACGTGCAGCCAGGCGACGAAGTGGTGGTGGAGATCGAGGGCATCGGCCGTCTGGTTAACCACATTATCAGTGAAAAAGATTACGAGGAGAGCCTGCGATGAAAACCATCAACCATTGGATCAACGGCAAGAACGTCGCCAGCAAAGAGTATTTCACCACCACCAACCCGGCGAACGGCGAGGTGCTGGCGGAGGTGGCCTCCGGCGGCCAACTGGAGATAGATCAGGCGGTGGCGGCGGCGAAAGAGGCGTTCCCCAAGTGGGCCAACACGCCGATGAAAGAGCGCGCGCGCCTGATGCGCCGCCTGGGCGAGCTGATCGACCAGAACGTGCCGCAGATCGCCGAACTGGAAACCGCCGACACCGGCCTGCCGATCCACCAGACCAAAAACGTGCTGATCCCGCGCGCCTCGCACAACTTCGAGTTCTTCGCCGAGGTGTGCCAGCAGATGAACGGCAAGACCTACCCGGTGGACGACAAGATGCTCAACTACACGCTGGTGCAGCCGGTGGGGGTATGCGCGCTGGTGTCGCCGTGGAACGTGCCGTTCATGACCGCCACCTGGAAAACCGCGCCTTGCCTGGCGCTGGGCAACACCGCGGTGCTGAAGATGTCCGAACTGTCGCCGCTGACCGCCGATCGCCTGGGCGAGCTGGCGCTGGAGGCCGGCATTCCGGCCGGGGTGCTGAACGTGGTGCAGGGCTACGGCGCCACCGCCGGCGACGCATTGGTGCGCCATAAAGACGTGCGCGCGGTCTCCTTCACCGGCGGCACCGCCACCGGCCGCCGCATCATCGAAAGCGCCGGGCTGAAGAAATTCTCCATGGAACTGGGCGGCAAGTCGCCGGTGCTGATCTTTGAAGACGCCGACATCGAGCGGGCGCTCGACGCCGCGCTGTTCACCATCTTCTCGATCAACGGCGAGCGCTGCACCGCCGGTTCGCGCATCTTCATTCAGGAGAGCATCTACCCGGAATTCGTCAAACGCTTCGCCGAGCGCGCCAACCGTCTGCGCGTGGGCGATCCGCAAGATCCCAACACCCAGGTGGGGGCGCTGATCAGCCCGCAGCACTGGGAAAAAGTCTCCGGCTATATCCGCCTCGGGGTGGAAGAAGGGGCGACCCTGTTGGCCGGCGGCCCGGACAAACCGGCCGGTTTGAGCCACGGCAACTTCCTGCGCCCGACGGTGCTGGCGGATGTCGACAACCGGATGCGCGTGGCGCAGGAAGAGATCTTCGGGCCGGTGGCCTGCCTGCTGCCGTTCAAGTCGGAAGAAGACGGCCTGCGCATGGCCAACGACGTGGAATACGGCCTGGCGTCGTACATCTGGACGCAGGATGTGAGCAAGGTTCTGCGCCTGGCCCGCGGCATCGAAGCGGGCATGGTTTTCGTCAACACCCAAAACGTACGCGATCTGCGCCAACCGTTCGGCGGCGTGAAAGCCTCCGGCACCGGCCGCGAAGGCGGCGAATACAGCTTCGAAGTGTTCGCCGAAATGAAGAACGTGTGCATTTCCATGGGCGACCACCCGATCCCGAAATGGGGCGTCTAAGCCTCGGGCCACAATAATAACGAAAGAGATGAGAACAATGACGACAAAACTTACCACTAATGCTGTCCCTGCTCCCGACGTCGTGCGCTGTGCCTACATGGAAATTCAGGTCACGAACCTTAAAGCCGCACGCGAATTTTACGTCGATATCCTCGGCCTGGTCGTGACCGCCGAGGATGACAAAACCCTCTACCTGCGTTCGATGGAGGAGTTCATTCACCATAACCTGGTGCTGCGCGAAGGCCCGGTCGCCGCCGTTGCGGCGTTTGCTTTCCGCGTGCGCACGCCGGAAGACGTCGATCGCGCCGAAGCGTATTTCAAGGCGCTTGGCTGCCGCACCGAGCGGCGGGTGAACGGGTTCGCCAAAGGCATCGGCGATGCGGTGCGGGTCGAGGATCCGCTCGGCTTCCCGTATGAGTTTTTCTACGACGTGCAGCACGTCGAGCGTCTGGCCTGGCGCTACGATCTGTATACGCCGGGCGCGCTGGTGCGCCTCGACCACTTTAACCAAATCACCCCTGACGTGCCGCGCGCCGTGGAATACATCCAGGGGCTGGGCTTCCGCGTAACGGAAGACATCCGCGATGAAGACGGCGTGGTTTATGCCGCCTGGATGCGCCGCAAGGCGACGGTGCACGATACCGCGATGACCGGCGGCGCCGGGCCGCGCATGCACCACATCGCCTTCGCCACCCATGAAAAGCACAATATTTTGGCCATCTGCGACAAGCTCGGCGCGCTGCGCAAATCCGATTTGATCGAACGCGGCCCCGGCCGTCACGGCGTCTCCAACGCGTTCTACCTCTATCTGCGCGATCCCGATGGCCACCGCGTGGAGATCTACACGCAGGATTACTACACCGGCGATCCGGACAACCCGACCGTGACCTGGGACGTGCATGACAACCAGCGCCGCGACTGGTGGGGCAATCCAGTGGTGCCGAGCTGGTATACCGAAGGATCGCTGGTGCTGGATCTCGATGGGCAGCCGCAGCCGGTCATCGAACGCAGCGCGCCCAGCGAAATGGCCGTCACCATCGGCGCAGACGGTTTTTCCTACACCCGTGAGGGCGATACGGAAAAAGGTTTCAAACTTGGCAATACGCTGTAAATGCCGCTGCGCGGGCCGCGCCCGCGCCTATGCGCCGTCTGGAGAACGCTATGCCCCATTTTTACGCTGAATGTACCGACAACATCCGCCGCGAGGCGGATTTGCCCACCCTGTTCGCCAAGGTCAACGAAGCGCTGGCGGCGACCGGCATGTTTCCGCTGGCCGGCGTACGCAGCCGCGCCATCTGGCTCGACACCTGGCAGATGGCCGACGGCAAGCAGGACTACGCCTTCGTGCACATGACGCTGAAGATCGGCCACGGCCGCAGCCTGGAAAGCCGGCAGCAGGTGGGCGAGATGCTGTTTGCGCTGATCAAGGAACACTTCGCCGCGCTGATGGCGCAGCGTTACCTGGCGCTCTCTTTCACTATGGAAGAGCTGGATCCGGTGCTGAATTACAAACAGAACAATGTCCACGCGCTGTTCAACAAGGCGTGAATAAGGGGTCGTAAATGCTGGATAAAGAGCAGGTTAACCGCGCCGTACAGCGCCTGCATCAGGCGGAAAAGAGTCGTGAACAGATCCGCGCGCTGTCGCTCGATCATCCCGAGATCACCATCGAGGACGCCTACGCCATTCAGCGGCAGTGGGTGGAGCTGAAGATCGCCGAGGGGCGCAAGCTCAAGGGCCACAAGATAGGCCTGACCTCGCGCGCCATGCAGGTGAGCTCGCAGATCACCGAGCCGGACTACGGCGCGCTGCTGGACGACATGTTCTTCAATGACGGCAGCGACATTCCGATCGATCGCTTTATCGTGCCGCGGGTGGAGGTGGAGCTGGCGTTCGTGCTGGCCAAGCCGCTGCGCGGGCCGAACTGCACGCTGTTCGACGTCTACAACGCCACCGACTACGTCATTCCGGCGCTGGAGATCATCGACGCGCGCAGCCACAACGTCGATCCCGAGACGCAGCGGCCGCGCAAGGTGTTCGACACCATCTCCGACAACGCCGCCAACGCCGGGGTGGTAATGGGCGGGCGGCCGATCAAGCCGGATGCGCTGGACCTGCGCTGGATAGCCGCGCTGCTGTACCGCAACGGCGTGATTGAAGAATCCGGCGTGGCGGCGGCGGTGCTCAACCACCCGGCCAACGGCGTGGCCTGGCTGGCCAACAAGCTGGCGCCGTATGAGGTGGAGCTGGAAGCGGGGCAGGTGATCCTCGGCGGCTCCTTCACCCGGCCGGTGCCGGCGCGGCGCGGCGACACCTTCCACGTCGACTACGGCCCGATGGGCTGCATCAGCTGCCGCTTTGTCTAATAAGCAGGCTCGGCGAACCGGGCCGCAATAAACCGGGCGGGGGGCCACGCGCCGCGCCCGCTTGTCAGGGAGAATGCGATGTTAACCAACCACTTCAAGCGTGCGCTGCAGGAAAAACGCCCGCAGATCGGGCTGTGGCTCGGGCTGTGCAGCAGCTACAGCGCCGAGCTGCTGGCCGGCGCCGGTTTCGACTGGCTGCTGATCGACGGCGAACATGCGCCCAACAACGTGCAAACGGTGCTGGGGCAGCTGCAGGCGGTCGCGCCTTACCCGAGCCGGCCGGTGGTGCGGCCGCCGTGGAACGACGCGGTGATCATCAAGCAACTGCTGGACGTCGGCGCGCAAACCTTGCTTATCCCGATGATTCAAAACGCCGAACAGGCGCGCGATGCGGTGCGTGCCACGCGCTATCCGCCGCACGGCGTGCGCGGCGTCGGCAGCGCCCTGGCGCGCGCTTCGCGCTGGAACCGGGTGCCCGATTACCTGCAGCAGGCCGACGAGCAGATGTGCGTGCTGGTGCAGATTGAAACCCGCGAAGCGGTGAAAAACCTCGACGCCATTTTGCAGGTGGAAGGGGTGGACGGCGTGTTTATCGGCCCGGCGGATCTCAGCGCCGATATGGGCTTCGCCGGCAATCCGCAGCACCCGGAGGTGCAGCGCACCATCGACGACGCGATTGCGCGCATCCGCGCCGCCGGCAAGGCGCCCGGCATTTTGATGGCCAACAAGGCACTGGCGCAGCGCTATCTGGAAGCCGGCGCGCTGTTCGTCGCGGTGGGGGTGGACACCACCCTGCTGGCGCGGGCGGCGGAAGCCCTGGCTGACGAGTTCAAACAGGGCGGGGTGCAAGCGCCTTCATCGGGAGTTTACTGAACCATGAACCACGTCGATTCGCTGCCGCCGGCCAACCCGGCGCAGCAACATAAAGCGTTAACCGCCGCCGAGCAATCGGTGATTAAAAAGTTGTTTCGGCGCCTGATCATTTTCCTGTTCGTGTTGTTTGTTTTCTCTTTCCTCGACCGTATCAACATCGGCTTCGCCGGGCTGACGATGGGCAAAGATCTCGGCCTCAGCTCGACCATGTTCGGGCTGGCGGCGACGTTGTTCTATGTCACCTACGTGATCTTCGGCATTCCGAGCAACATGATGCTGAGCCGGGTCGGCGCGCGGCGCTGGATCGCCACCATCATGGTGCTGTGGGGCATCGCCTCCACCTGCACCATGTTCGCCACCGGACCGACCAGCCTGTACGTGCTGCGCATGATCGTCGGCATCACCGAGGCCGGTTTCCTGCCGGGCATTCTGGTGTACCTCACCTACTGGTTCCCGGCGTTCTACCGCGCCCGCGCCAACGCCTTGTTCATGATCGCCATGCCGGTGACCATGGCGATCGGCTCGCTGGTCTCCGGCTATATCCTGGCGCTGGACGGGGTGATGAACCTGAAGGGCTGGCAGTGGCTGTTTCTGCTGGAAGGCATTCCGTCGGTGCTGCTGGGCGTGGTGGTGTGGTTTTACCTCGACGATACGCCGGCCAAGGCCAAGTGGCTGACCGACGAGGAAAAATCCAGCCTGCAGGCGATGATGGAGGCCGACAAGCTGCAGCTGGTGCAGCCCAACGGGCCGAGCAGCCACCGCGCGCTACAGCAACGCAGCCTGTGGCGCGAAATTTTCACGCCGATCGTGCTGATGTACACGCTGGCTTATTTCTGCCTGACCAACACCCTGAGCGCGATCAACATCTGGACGCCGCAGATCCTGCAAAGCTTCAACCAGGGCAGCAGCAACGTGACGATCGGCATTCTGGCGGCGATCCCGCAGATCTGCACCATCGCCGGCATGGTGTGGTGGAGCAAACGATCCGACAGGCTGCAGGAGCGCAAGCATCACACCGCGCTGCCATACCTGTTCGCCGCCGCCGGCTGGCTGCTGGCGTCCGCCACCGATCACAGCCTGATCCAGCTGCTGGGGATCGTGATGGCCTCGGTCGGCTCCTTTACCGCCATGGCGATCTTCTGGACCACGCCGGATCAGTCGATCAGCCTGGAAGCGCGCGCGGTGGGGATCGCGGTGATCAACGCCACCGGCAATATCGGATCGGCGCTCAGCCCGCTGTTGATCGGCTGGTTCAAGGATCTGACCGGCAGCTTCAACTCCGGGCTGTATTTCGTCTCGGCGCTGCTGATCGTCGGCGCCGTGCTGGTGTGGCGCATCCCGATGAAGGATTCGCGCCCGAGGGCGACGCCTTGATGCGCAAGTGGGCATGATTGCAGGAGGTCATGAGGTGCGGAAAAGTACCGGCTTTATCGCCAACATCGATATTTGCAAAGAGTATGACGCGCGCTACGCCGCCGACGAGGTGCACTACGAAACCTTCGCCGGGCTGGCGGCATTCTTCGGCCGCGACATGCAGGTGCACTGGCACGACTGCTTCTTTCAGGTGCATTTCCTGGAAACCGGCAAGATAGAGCTGCAGCTCGACGATCAGCACTATTCGGTGCAGGCGCCGCTGTTCATCCTCACGCCGCCGTCGGTGCCGCATGCGTTCTTCACCGAACCGGACAGCGACGGCCACGTGCTGACGGTGCGCCAGGAGCTGATTTGGCCGCTGCTGGAGCGCCTGTATCCCGGCAGCAACCTGGCGCTGGACATGCCGGGCATCTGCCTGTCGCTGGCCGATGCGCCGCAGGAGCTGACGGCGCTCAGCCACTACTGGGCGCTGATCCGCCGCGAGTTCGGCCAGAACCTGGCCGGGCGCGAACAGACGCTGGCGCTGCTGGCGCAGGCGGTGTTCACGCTGCTGCTGCGCAACACCGCGCTGGAAGACAACGCCAACAGCGGCGTGCGCGGCGAACTGCAGCTGTTTCAGCGGTTCAACAAGATGGTGGACGAGCGTTTTCGCGAGCACCTGCCGGTGCCGGAGTATGCGCAGGCGCTGGGAGTGACCGAATCGCGGCTCAACGACCTGTGCCGGCGCTTCGCCAACCGGCCGCCCAAGCGGCTGATCTTCGATCGGCTGCTGCGCGAGGCCAAACGCATGCTGTTGTTCAGCGCCTGCACGGTGCATGAAACCGCCTACAGCCTCGGCTTCAAGGATCCGGCCTATTTCGCCCGTTTTTTCAATCGGCTGGAAGGCTGTTCCCCCTCGACCTACCGCGCGGCGCAACACGCCCTTTCGTAACCGCGATCACAGTTTGCCGCGAAAGCGGCAAACTGACCTGAAAAGTACCGGCGATTGCCGCAAAAGTCTCTTCTCGAAACCGGCTTTGGCAGCTTCAATTAAGCAACCAAAAGAAAACATTATTTTAACAAATGGCCGGATCCACGGCCTGAAAAATGCCGATGACGAGGAAGACCCGATGAAACCAGAAGACTTTCGTGCCGACAGCAAACGCCCGTTTACCGGCGCCGAATACCTGAAAAGTTTGCAGGACAGCCGCGAAATCTACATTTACGGCGAGCGCGTGAAAGACGTCACCACCCACCCGGCGTTCCGCAACGCGGCGGCGTCTGTCGGCCAGCTGTATGACGCGCTGCACGATCCGGCCAGCCAGGATCGCCTGTGCTGGAATACCGACACCGGCAACGGCGGCTACACCCACAAGTTCTTCCGCTATGCCCGCAGCCCGGAAGAGATGCGCCAGCAGCGCGACGCCATCGCCGACTGGTCGCGCCAAAGCTACGGCTGGATGGGGCGCACGCCGGACTACAAGGCGGCCTTCGGCTGCGCGCTGGGCGCTTATCCGGAGTTCTACGGCCAGTTCGCCGACAACGCGCGCCACTGGTACAAACGCATTCAGGAAACCGGGCTCTATTTCAACCACGCCATCGTCAACCCGCCGATCGACCGCCACAAGCCGGTCAACGAGGTGAAGGACGTTTACATTCAGGTGGAGAAAGAGACCGACGCCGGCATCGTGGTCAGCGGCGCCAAAGTGGTGGCCACCAACTCGGCATTGACCCACTACAACTTCATCGGCTTCGGTTCGGCGCAGGTGATGGGTGATAACCCGGACTTCGCGCTGATGTTCGTGGCGCCGATGGACGCCGAAGGGGTGAAGCTGATTTCGCGCGCCTCTTACGAGCTGGTGGCCGGCGCCACCGGATCGCCGTTCGACTACCCGCTCACCAGCCGCTTCGACGAGAACGACGCGATCCTGATTATGGATCATGTGCTGATCCCCTGGGAAAACGTGCTGATCTACCGCGATTTCGACCGCTGCCGGCGCTGGAGTACCCAAGGCGGTTTCGCCCGGCTGTTCCCGCTGCAGGCCTGCGTGCGCCTGGCGGTGAAGATGGACTTCATCACCGCGCTGCTGCAAAAGAGCCTCTCTTGCACCGGCGTGCTGGAGTTCCGCGGCGTGCAGGCCGATCTGGGCGAAGTGGTGGCCTGGCGCAACCTGTTCTGGTCACTGAGCGACGCGATGTGCGCTGAAGCCACAAAATGGGAAAACGGCGCCTACCTGCCGGATTCCGCCGCGCTGCAAACCTACCGCGTGATGGCGCCGATGGCCTACACCAAGGTGAAACACATCATCGAGAAGAACGTCACCAGCGGCCTGATCTACCTGCCGTCCAGCGTGCGCGACATGAACAACCCGGAGATCGACAAGTACCTGGCGCGCTACGTGCGCGGATCGGACGGTATGGATCACGTCGAACGCATCAAGATCCTCAAGCTGATGTGGGATGCGATCGGCAGCGAATTCGGCGGCCGTCACGAGCTGTATGAGATCAACTACGCCGGCAGCCAGGATGAGATCCGCCTGCAGTGCCTGCGCCACGCGCAGGGATCCGGCAACATGGATCGCATGATGCAGATGGTCGACAAGTGCCTGGCCGATTACGATCAGCACGGCTGGAAGGTGCCGCACCTGCGGAACAATGACGATATTAATCAGTTGGATAATCTGCTGAAGTAATTCAGGAGGAGGTTGTATGTCTCAGGAAAATGAACAGCGCCTGCGCTTTCGCGACGCCATGGCCAGCCTGTCGGCGGCGGTGAATATCGTCACCACCGACGGCCCGGCGGGGCGCTGCGGCATCACCGCCACGGCGGTGTGCTCGGTAACCGATACGCCGCCGACGCTGCTGGTGTGCATCAACCGCAACAGCGCGATGAACCCGGTGTTTCAGGAAAACCGCAGGCTGTGCGTCAACGTGCTCAACCACGAGCAGGAGCTGATGGCGCGCCACTTCGCCGGCATGACCGGCGTCAGCATGGAAGATCGTTTCCGGCTGGAAGAGTGGCAGCTCGGCGCGCTGGGGCAGCCGGTGCTGCGCAATACCCTGGCCAGCCTGGAAGGGGAGATCGAGCAGATCCAGAGCATCGGCACCCACCAGATGTACCTGGTGCAGATCAAACAGATCGCGCTGAGCGAAGCCGGCAACGGGCTGATCTACTTCAAGCGCAATTTCCATTCGGTGATCCACCCGATGGCGATGCCGGCCTGAGGCGTTGGGGCGCAGCCCGCTGCGCCCCGCATATCAACTCTTGTTGGCCGCCAGATCGCTCACCAGGCGGTTGACCGGATCGCTCATGTTGGTGAACTTGCTCAGTTCCGAGCGGGTCACCACCACGAACACCCCGACGTTTTTCGCCGGGATCATCGCCATGTAGGTAATGAACCCGCCGCCGCCGCCGGTCTTCTGAATGATGCCCGGCAGCCCGTCCTTCGGCGCCATATACACCCAGCCCAACCCTAGCGCATCCGCTTGCCCCGGCACGTCCATGCCCTTCAGCGACACCAGATCGTGACGCTGGAAGTACATGGTTTGCTCGCTGGCGGCGGTGGCTTTGCGCGGGCCGCTGGCGCTGGAGGAGAGGAACTGTTGCATCCAGCGCTGCATGTCGCGCGGGGTGGAGTAGACGCCGCCGCTGCCGGCCGCGGCGGTGGTGTCGCGGCAGGCGCTCGGGCCGGCCGCCGCCACCATCAGGCGCGAGCACTGTTCGGGGCTCGGTGTCAGCGTGGTGTCGACCATGCCGAGCGGCGCGGTGATTTTCTCTTTCAGCAGCGCGTTGTAAGGCTTGCCTGCGGCGCGCGACAGCGCGTCGGCCAGCAGGTCATACGCCAGGTTGGAGTAGGCGGCGCGTACGCCCGGCGGCACCGTAACGTTGGCATGCGCCAGCCACTGCCAGCGCTGGGCCTTGGTCGGCCAGGTGAACACCGGCGTCTTCGGCGGCTTCTTGCCCGGCTGCTCGCGCGGCAGCGCGCTGGTGTGCGTCGCCAGGTTCAGCAGGGTGATCGGCTGCCCGGCGTTGTAAGCCGGCACATAGGCGCCTTTGGGGGCGTACTTGCGCAGCGGGTCAGTCAGTTTGACCTGGCCTGCCGCCGCCATTTTCACCATCACTTCGCTGGTCATCAGCTTGGTGATCGAAGCGATGCGGATCAGCGAATCCGGGCGCGGGCGCAGGTTGTTGCCGGGTTTGGTATCGCCAAAGCTGCGGTTAACCACCTGATTGCCGTCGATCACCACCAGCGCCATGCCGGTGGCGCCGCTGTTGTAGAAAATATGTTCGGCATACTGGTCGACGATTTGCGAAGCCAGCTGCGGGGGGGCGGCCAGCGCGGCCAGCGGCGCGGCGCACAGGCCCAGCGCCAGCAATAAAGCGGAGACAGAGTTCTTCAACGGTCGTTATCCATTTAACAATGCAGCGGGGAAAGGGCTTATTCGTCGCCCAGTGTAATGCGCTCAGGCCCCGGCTGCATGTAGAAAAAAGAGCGGTGGCGATAAAATTTTTTGACCGCTGGCGGCCTACTGCGCGCGGGCGAAAATGGCGATCACTTCATCGAGGTGCGCCTTCATCGCCTTGCGGGCGCCGCGCACGTCGCGCGCTTCGATCGCCGCCAGGATCGCCCGGTGTTCCAGCTCGGAACGGTGCGGCATGTCGTCCGGCGTATAGTGGCGCTGCAGCACGCGAAACATGCTGCCGTAACGGTGGCCGAGCAGGTGGCCGATAATGAACGCATAGGCCGGGTTGCCGCTGGCCTGGGCGATGCGGATGTGGAACAGCCGATCGCCGGGGTGAGTGGCGGAGCCGGCGCGGTTATCGCGGCAGTTCTGCTCGTAGGCGGCGCGGATGCCCGCCAGCTCTTCGTCGGTGGCGTGGCGCGCGGCCAGCGCGGCGGTCTCCGGTTCGATCAACAGGCGGGTTTGCAGCAGTGAAAACGGCGGCAGCTCGGCGTTGAAATCCAGTTCGATATTCAGTTCGTCGTCGATCTCCGCCCATTGGTTGCGGCCGGCCTGCGCCATCACCGGCTCCTGCGACGGCGCCAGCGGCGTTTGCGAGCGCACGATCACCCCGTTGCCGACCTTGACGTCCACCAGGCCGATCACTTCCAGCGCGATCAGCGCTTCGCGCACCGACGCGCGGCTGACCTGCAACTGCTGGGCGAGATCGCGCTCCGAGGGCAGGCGGCTGCCCGGCGGAAATTCGTTATTTTCGATCAGACGTTTGAGCTGGTCTGCTATCTGTCTGTAAATTCTTGGGTTTTCCAGTCGGGTAATCGGCATTTTTGACCTTTGACGATTCGGCGTTCAGTGATTTGGCGCACAATTATGCGACAAGGCGCTTGAGTAATCGTTATTCAAGTGTAAAAAAATGGTTAATTGAAATGCGGTTTCAAGGCTGTTTTATTAACTTCTTCCCCCAACGATAACGCGTAAAGCGTCTTTTGTCATGTTAGAGGCCTGACCTTTAACCGCCTTTAGTGGCCTGACCATTAGACCTTTAGGCCGAGGAGTCAAGATGGATTTAACCGGGAAACGCGTACTGATCACCGCCGCCGGGCAAGGGATCGGTTTTACCACCGCCAGGCTGTTCGCCGCCGCCGGTGCCGAGGTGATCGCCAGCGACATCAACCTCGAGCGCCTGCAGGGCTGCGCCGGGATCCGCGCACTGACGCTGAACGTCACCGATCCGGCCGCCATCGCGGCGGCGGCGGAAGCGATCGGCCCGATCGACGTGCTGTTCAACTGCGCCGGCGTGGTGCACAGCGGATCGATCCTCGATTGCAGCGAAGATCAGTGGGCGTTCGCGCTCGATCTCAACGTTACCGCGATGTTCCGCATGATCCGCGCCTTCCTGCCGGGCATGTTGGCGCGCGGCAAAGGCTCGATCATCAACATGTCCTCGGTGGCCTCGAGCGTGAAAGGGGTGCCGACCCGCTTCGCTTACAGCGCCAGCAAGGCGGCGGTGATCGGCCTGACGCGCTCGGTGGCGGCGGACTACGTCACGCAGGGCATCCGCTGCAACGCCATCTGCCCCGGCACGGTGGAGTCGCCGTCGCTGCGCCAGCGCATTGCCGAGCAGGCGCGCGAGCAGGGGCGCAGCGAGCAAGAGGTGTATCAGGCGTTCGTCGCCCGTCAACCGATCGGGCGCATCGGCACCACCGAGGAAATCGCCCAACTGGCGCTGTATCTGGCCTCCGACGCCAGTTCGTACACCACCGGCACGGTGCAGATCATCGACGGCGGCTGGAGCAACTGAGCCGCCATTTTTGAGAGAGGAACGCATGAAACTTTTACGTTACGGGCAACCCGGGCAAGAGCGCCCCGGCATGTTGGATGCGCAGGGCCGCCTGCGCGATCTGTCGCAGCATATCGCCGACGTGGGGGGCGCCGCGTTATTGCCGGCGTCGCTCGCCAAACTGCGCGCGCTGGACAGCGCCGCGCTGCCGCTGGTCGAAGGGCAGCCGCGCCTCGGCGCCTGCGTCGGCGGCATCGGCAAGTTTATCTGCATCGGCCTGAACTACGCCGATCACGCGGCGGAAACCGGCGCGGCCATTCCTGAAGAACCGGTGGTGTTCAACAAATGGACCAGCGCGGTGGTCGGCCCCTATGACCAGGTGGAGATCCCGCGCGGCTCGCAGAAAACCGACTGGGAAGTGGAGCTGGGCGTGGTGATCGGCCAGGGCGGGCGCTACATCAGCGAAGCTGACGCCATGCGCCACGTCGCCGGCTACTGCGTGATCAACGACGTTTCAGAACGCGAATATCAAATTGAACGCGGCGGCACCTGGGACAAGGGCAAAGGCTGCGACACCTTCGGGCCGATCGGCCCCTGGCTGGTGACTGCCGACGAGATCGCCGATCCGCACAGCCTGAACCTGTGGCTGGAGGTGGACGGCAAGCGCTATCAGGACGGCAACACCAGCACCATGATCTTCCGCATTCCGCAGATCGTCAGCTACCTCAGCCGCTTTATGAGCCTGCAGCCGGGCGACGTGATCTCCACCGGCACGCCGCCGGGCGTCGGCATGGGGCAGAAACCGCAGCCCATCTACCTGCGGGCGGGCCAGACGATGCGTCTGGGCATCGAAGGGCTGGGCGAACAGCGCCAGCAAACCGTACAGGCCTAACCGGGAGCGCCGCCATGACCACCATTACCGCACTGCGGGTTGAAGACATTCGTTTCCCCACGTCGCTGGGGCTGGACGGATCCGACGCCATGAATCCGGATCCCGACTATTCCGCCGCCTACGTGATCCTGGAGACCGATCGCGCGGATCTCAGCGGCCACGGGCTGACGTTCACCATCGGCCGCGGCAACGAGATCTGCTGCGCGGCGATCCGCGCGCTGGAGCATCAGATCGTCGGCGAGCGGCTGGAGGATATCGCCGCCGACATGGGCGCCTTCTGGCGGCGCTTCACCAGCGACAGCCAGCTGCGCTGGATCGGGCCGGACAAGGGGGCCATTCATCTGGCGACCGGTGCGGTGGTCAACGCGGTGTGGGATCTGTGGGCCAAATCGGTCGGCAAGCCGGTGTGGCGGCTGGTGGCGGAGATGACGCCGGAGGAGCTGGTGCGCTGCATCGACTTCCGTTACATCACCGACTGCATCACGCCGCAGGAAGCGCTGGCGCTGCTGAAACAGCGTGCCGAGGGCAAAGAAGAGCGTCTGGCGCGGCTGCTGCAGGAGGGGTATCCCTGCTACACCACCTCCGCCGGTTGGCTGGGTTATCCGGACGACAAGCTGCGTCGCCTGTGCCAGGAAGCAGTCGACGCCGGTTTCTCCTACCTGAAGCTGAAGGTCGGGCGCGATCTGGAAGATGACATCCGCCGGGTGCGCATCGCCCGCGAGGTGATCGGCCCGGATCGCCGGCTGATGATCGACGCCAACCAGGTGTGGGAGGTGGACGAAGCCATTCCGTGGGTGAAGCATCTGGCGTTCGCCAAACCCTGGTTTATCGAAGAACCGACCAGCCCGGATGATGTGGAAGGGCACCGCCGCATCCGCGAAGGGGTGGCGCCGGTCAAGGTGGCCACCGGCGAGATGTGCCAGAACCGCATCATGTTCAAGCAGTTCATCATGCGCGGCGCGGTAGACGTGGTTCAGATCGACGCCTGCCGCCTCGGCGGCGTCAACGAAGTGCTGGCGGTGATGCTGATGGCGGCCAAATACCAGCTGCCGGTCTGCCCGCACGCCGGCGGCGTCGGGCTGTGCGAGTACGTGCAGCACCTGTCGATGATCGACTACCTGTGCATTGCCGGCAGCCACGAAGGCCGGGTGATCGAGTACGTCGATCATCTGCATGAACACTTTGTCGATCCCTGCGTGATCAACGGCGCGGCCTACATGCCGCCGAGCCGCCCCGGCTATTCGATCGAGATGCATCCGTCGTCGATCGAGCAGTATCGGTTCCGCGGGTGAGGCGGGAGGAACGCATGCCGCGCATCGACGCTCATCAGCACTTCTGGCGCTATCAGCCACGGCACTACCCGTGGATCGACGAGCGGATGCGCGTGCTGCGGCAGGATTTCGATCCGCCCCGGCTGCGGCCGCTGTTGCAGGAACAGGGGTTCGACGGCGCGCTGGCGGTGCAGGCGCGCCCCAGCGAGGGCGAGACGCTGGCCCTGCTGGCGCTGGCTGAGCAGAGCGAGGGCGTATGCGGCGTGGTGGGCTGGCTGGATATCGCTTCGCCACAGCTGGCGCAGCGTCTGGAGGCCTTGCGGCCTTATAGCGCGCTGCGCGGGGTGCGCCATCAGGTGCAGGACGAAGCGGATCCGGCGGCCTGGCTGGCGCGGCCGGAAGTGGGGCACGGCATGCAAACGCTGCAGCGCGCCGGGTATGTGTACGAGATCCTGGTGACGCACCGGCATCTGGCGGCCGCGGCGGCGTTCGCCGCCCGCCACGATGAGCACTGGTTGGTGTTGGATCATCTCGGCAAGCCGGATATCGCGCGCGGCGCGCGGCACTGGGCGCAGCAAATCCGGCCGCTGGCGGCGCTGCCGCACGTGGCCTGCAAGCTGTCGGGGCTGATCACCGAAGCGCCGAGTGGCCGGTGGCGGGCGGAAGAACTGCTGCCGTTCTTCGACGCCGCGCTGGAGGCGTTCGGCCCGCAGCGGCTGATGTTCGGCTCCGACTGGCCGGTGTGCCTGCTGGCCGGCGATTACCGCCAGGTGGTGCAACTGTGCGAACGGGCGCTGTCGACGCTGGGGGCCGCCGAGCAGGCGGCGATTTGGGGCGACACCGCCTGGCGAATTTACGGTTTAACGGAGTCTGGTTATGGATCTGTATCTGCAAGATAAGGTGGTGCTGGTCACCGGCGGCGGTGCCGGCATCGGCGCGGCGATTGCACATGTGCTGGCCGAAGAAGGGGCGATCCCGGTGTTGGTCACCAACGCCGCGCCGGAGGCGGCGCTGCTGGCCGATTTGCAGCGGCTGCAGCCGCGCACCGAGGTGATCCTCACCGAACTGTGCGACGAGGCGGCCTGCCGCCGCGCGGTCAGCCAGACGCTGGCGGCCTTCGGCCGCATCGACGGGCTGGTGAATAACGCCGGAGTCAACGACGGCGTCGGGCTGGAGGCGGGGCGCGAAGCCTTCGTCGGCTCGCTGGAAAAGAACCTGGTGCACTACTACCTGATGGCGCACCTGTGCCAGGCGGCGCTGCAGGAGAGCCGGGGCGCTATCGTCAACATCGCCTCCAAGACCGCGCTCAGCGGCCAGGGCGGCACCAGCGGTTACACCGCCGCCAAGGGCGCGGTGCTGGCGCTGACGCGCGAATGGGCGGTGTCGCTGCGCCATGACGGCGTGCGGGTGAACGCGGTGGTGCCGGCGGAGGTGATCACCCCGCAGTACCAGCGCTGGCTCAACACCTTCGCCGAGCCGCAGCGGCAGATGGCGAAAATCACCGCGCGCATTCCGCTCGGGCAGCGCATGACCACGCCGCAGGAGATCGCCGATACCGTGGCGTTTCTGCTGTCGTCGCGGTCATCGCATACCACCGGGCAGTGGCTGTCGGTGGACGGCGGCTACCTGCATCTCGATCGGGCGCTGACGTGAGCGGCGCGGCGGCAGGGCGGCGCCGTTTCTGCCAGGCGCTCGATCTGATTGACTCACCGGCGCTGATTGCGGAGTACCAGCAGCAGCATCAGCGCATCTGGCCGGGCATCGCCGCGCATTTGCGTGAGCACGGCATTCTGGACATGGAGATTTACCGGTTGGGCACCCGGCTGTTCATGATCGTGGAGGTCAGCGCCGATTTCGACGCCGCGCGTTTTGACGCCGCCAGCCTGAACAACCCCGAAGTACAGCGATGGGAAGCGCTGATGTGGCACTACCAGGCCGCCACCCCCTGGACGCCGCAGGGCGAAAAATGGGTGGAAATGGCGCGGATATTTTCTCTGCAACAGCAATAACGCCAACATCATCATCGCCAGACGATACGAGGGTATCACCATGCTTGCTGAAAAAAGTGCGGCCTCCGCGCAGCCGGGCGTCGCCGTGACCGCCAATCTGCGCTGGGCCTTTATCCTGGTCACCAGCCTGTTCTTCATGTGGGGGCTGTCCTATGGCCTGCTGGACGTATTAAACAAACATTTTCAGGAGACGTTGCACGTCACCAAGGCGCAATCGGGGCTGCTGCAGGCGGCCTATTTCGGCGCCTATTTCCTGGTGGCGCTGCCCGCCGGGTACTTTATGGACCGCAAGGGCTATAAGGCGGGCATTCTGGTCGGGCTGTGCCTGTATGCGCTGGGAGCGCTGCTGTTCGTGCCGGCGGCGTCGGCCAACAGCTTCGGCGTGTTCCTGTTCGCGCTGTTCGTTATCGCCAGCGGTTTGGGCTGCCTGGAAACGGCCGCCAACCCGTACGCCACGGTGCTGGGCGACGCGCAGGGCGCCGAACGGCGGCTCAACCTGGCCCAGTCGTTCAACGGCCTCGGGCAGTTTATCGGCCCGCTGATCGGCGGCACGCTGTTCTTCTCCGCCAGCCAGTCCGCCGGCGGCGGCGATCAGAGCGCGGTGAAGATGACCTATGTGGCGATCGCCGTGCTGGTGCTGCTGATCGCGCTGTTGTTCAGCCGCACCCGGCTGCCGGCGATCCGCGAAGAGGAAAAACCGGTGCACGGCGTGATAGCGCAGGGATTATGGCAGCATCCGCATTTCGTCGGCGGGGTGATCACGCAGTTCTTCTACGTGGCGGCGCAGGTGGGCGTGGGGGCGTTCTTCATCAACTACGCCACCGAACACTGGCGCGAGGTGTCTAACCAAAGCGCCTCTTACCTGCTGTCGATCGCCATGATCTGCTTTATGGTCGGGCGCTTCTTCAGCACCTGGCTGATGGGGCGAGTCAAACCGGCGACGCTGCTGGCGGCCTATGCGCTGATCAACATCGCGCTGTGCGGCGTGGTGATGCTGAGCGTCGACGGGGTGTCGGTGGTGGCGCTGATCGCGGTGTTCTTCTTTATGTCGATCATGTTCCCGACCATTTTCGCCCTGGGGGTGAAAAACCTGGGTAAACACACCAAGCGCGCCAGCTCCTTTATGATCATGGCGATCGTCGGCGGCGCCATCATGCCGTACTTTATGGGGGCGCTGGCCGACCGTTACAGCACCGCGCTCTCTTATCTGTTGCCGCTGCTGTGCTTCGCGGTGGTGCTGGTTTACGGCCTGCGGCAGCGCCGCGCCTGATTCACCCCGGCGGCGAATCGGCCTTCGCCGCCGTTGTCAGCGCCTGTGGGCGCGTTCGCATCAGGATCGCCAGCGCCAGCAGCAGCACGATGCCGGATAGCACGCCGTTTATCGTCAAGCCTCCGGCGTCCACCACCAGCCCGCCCGCCAGCGAGCCGCAGGAAATCGCCATATTAAACAGCGCGATATACAGCGAAGAGGCGACCTCGACCGCGTCGGGTGCCGCCTTGAGCATCCACGCCATCAGCGAAACGGAAACGCCGCCGTAGGCGATGCCCCACAGCAGGAGGAAGGCACCGCCGCTCAGCGGCGCGCGGCCCAGCAACGGCAGCAGCAGGACGGCGAGCGTCAGCCCGAAGGCGATCAGCGCCAGGGTGCGGCGCAGCCGTTTGGCGGCGGCCTGGCCGGCGATGAAATTCCCGACGATACCGGCGACGCCGTAGGCGAACAGCAGCGGCCCCACCCAGCGGCTCTCGATGCCGGCGACCGTCTGCAGCAGCGGGCGGACAAAGGTGTAAGCCATAAAGTGGCCGGCGACCAGCAGAAACGTCAGCAGCAGCCCGAGGAGCAACCGGCGATTCGCGCGCTGCGCGGTGAACGACCGCCAGCTCACCGCCTGCGTGACCGGCAGCGGCGGCAGCACGCACAGCAGCAGGAGCAGGGTCAGCGCCGCCAGGACGGCGACGGCCAGAAACGCCATGCGCCAGCCCAGCGCTTCGCCGAGGAACACCCCGAGCGGCACGCCGAGCACCGAGGCCGCCGCTACGCCGCCGAAGATGACGGACAGCGCCAATCCGACGGAGGCCGGCGGCACCAGACGTTCCGCCAATCCGCCGGCGATGGCCCAGATACCGCCGATGCAAAAGCCCAGCAGGATGCGCGCAGCGAACAGCAGCGCCATGGAGGTAGCGGCGGCGGCCAGCAGGTTGGCGGCGATCAGCAGTAGCAGAAAGACGATCAGCAGGCTGCGGCGATCTGTGCGCCGGGCGCCCAGCACCACCAGCGGGGCGAACAGCGCGGCGAACAGGGCAGGCAGGGAAATCAGCAGCCCGGCGCGGCCTATCGATGCGTTCAAGGTGCTGACTATCGGGGTCAGCAGCCCGACGGGCAGCATTTCTGCCGTGACGACGGTAAAGGTGGATAGGCCGATGGCGAAGGTCGCCAGCCAGGGTTTTGCGCCGCCGCCGGCGTGTAAGGCACTCATAATGACTCTCCCAACAGATGAAGAGCCTCAGTGTATCCGCGCCAAAATGGCTGATAAACTGGCCTGAATGCGCAACATTGGGGACAAATCGTGGCTAATTTACCGTCTATGCCGTTGGATAACCTGACCGACCTGCTGGTGTTCATTCGCGTCGCCGACGCCTGCAGCTTCACGCTGGCGGCCGAGAGGCTGGGCATCTCCCGCTCGGCGGCGGGCAAATGCGTGATCCGATTGGAGGAGCGATTGGCCACCCGGTTGCTGCAGCGCACCACGCGCAGCGTCAGCCTGACCGAAGACGGCGCGGTGTTTTACGAGTATGCGCAGCGCATCCTGTCGCAGGCCGAAGAGGCGGAAACGGCGCTCAATACGCGGCGGCAAACCCCACGCGGGCGGCTGCGGCTGGATCTGCCGGTCTCGTTGGGGCGGTTGCATATCCTGCCGATTCTGCGGGAGTTTTTGGCGCAGTGGCCGGAGGTGGACGCCGACGTCAGCTTCTCCGATGATTACAGCGATCTGGTGCGCGACGGCATAGACGTGGCTGTCCGCGTCGGCGGCAACGACGACAGCCGGCTGGTGCGGCGGGTGCTCGCGCCACATCGCCTGATCACCTGCGCGGCGCCGGATTATCTGGCGCGGCACGGCACGCCTGCGAAACCGGAGGCGTTGGGCGATCACGAGACGCTGGTCTTCAGCCATCAGGGGCTGCCGGCGCCCTGGCGCTATTTGGTCAACGGCCAACTGCACGAACAGCCGGTGCGCGGCCGGATGCGTTTCAACAACGTCGAGGCCTTGCGGGATGCGGCCGTCGCCGGAGCCGGCCTGTGCCAGGTGGGGGCGTTTCTGGTCGGCGAGCAGATTGCGGCCGGCACGCTGGTGCCGGTGCTGGAGCGCTATTGCCGCCCGGGGCCGCCGATCTGCGCCGTCTATCCCAGCCGGCGCCATCTCTCCCCCAAGGTGAAACTGTTCCTGGCGGCGATCGAAGGGCGCTGGCAGGGCAAGGCGATTTGGGAAACCGCTTAGCGCGGGCGATTCACGCCGCTTTCAAGGCCAGCGTTCGCCGCATTAAGCGGTAGCCGCCGGCCGCCACCAGCAGCACGATCAGCCCGGCGGTGAGCGTGACGCCGAAGCCGGCCGCTATCCCGGCGGCATCGATCGTCAGGCCCGCCAATGCGGCGCCGAGCGCCACGCCTATCCCCAGGCCGGTGACCATCCAGGTCAACCCCTCCGTCAGCCGGGAGGGCGGCACGATGTTTTCAACCAGCCCCATGGCAATGATCATGGTCGGAGCAAAAAACAGTCCGGCGACAAACATCGCCGCCGCCAGCGTCAAGACATCGTGCACCCACAGCAGCGGCAGGGTGGTGAAGGCGGTGGCGAACGCTGCGTATAAGAACAGGCGAGGCAAGGGGACGGGGATCTTCATTGCGCCGAAAATCAGCCCGGCCAGGCAGGAGCCGAACGCGTAAACCGACAGCACGATGCTGGCGGCGGCCGGCTGTCCTTGCTGCTCGGCGAAGGCCACGCTGATGACGTCCACGGTGCCGACGATGGTGCCCAGGGCGATCAGCGCCAGCAGCAGGATCTGCATTGACGGCATGGCCAGGATGGCGCGCTGCCGCTGGTTATTGCGGGTGTAGACCGGGGGCTGAGTGCTTTTTTGCGAGGCGAATGCCGCAACGCCCGCCACCAGAAGCAGCGCGGCCACCAGAGGGCCGGCTTCTGGGAAGAGTGAAACGCTAAGCCCCACGGCGATCGGTGGGCCGACGATAAAGGCCACTTCATCTAACACGGACTCGAATGAAAATGCCGTGTGCAGCTGTGGTGTGCCGCGATAAATTTCGCTCCAGCGGGCTCTGACCATCGCGGAGATGCTGGGCATGCCGCCCGCAAGCGCGGCGAAGACGAACAGCGTCCAGTCCGGCGCCCGATAGTGGGTGCAGAGCAACAGCAGTAGCAGGGCGAGCGTACTGATCCCGGTGGCATACGGCAGCACGCGGCTTTGGCCGTGACGATCCGCCGCGCGCGCGATTTGCGGCGCAAGCAGCGCCATGGAAAAGGCGAACGTCGCCGCCACCGCGCCCGCCAACCAATAAGAGCCGCGTACCTGTGAGAGCATGGTGATGATGCCGATACCGGTCATCGAGACCGGCAGGCGCGCGATCAGCCCGGCAGAGGAAAACGCCTTGCTGCCCGGGACGTTGAACAGGTTGAAATAAGGATTTGCCATGGAAAGGGCTCCAGAAGTTGGCGGCTCAGTATTCGCTCAATGGCCATCATTGACATACGCCACGTATGTTACGTTAATTGACATACATGGTGTATGTCAATTATAACGTTCATCAATAACGAGGCGGGAGTGGACCCATGGCACGTAAAGCGCGCGCAGAAATGATTGAAGAAACCCGACAAAAACTGGTGGCTGCCGCCCGTCAGCAGTTCGGCAGCGTGGGGTATGCCGAGACGGTGATGGATGAACTCACCGCGCAAGCCGGCATGACGCGCGGTGCGCTCTACCACCACTTTGGGGACAAGAAAGGTTTGTTTTTGGCCGTCGTGCAAGAAATCGACGCCGAGATAGATGCGCGCCTGGCCGACATTACCGCGCGTACGGCGGATGACTGGGAGGCGTTTGCGGCGCGTTGTCGCGGTTATTTGATCATGATGACGGAGCCGCAAGCGCAACGCATTTTGTTGCGCGATTCACCTTCGGTGCTGGGGGCTGAATATTTGCAGGCCAGTAAGCTGCAATGCATTGTCTGGATGACGGGCGCATTGCAGGCGTTGATGGCGCAGGGGCGCATCGCCGTCGCCGAGCCGGAATCGCTGGCGCATTTGATCAACGGCGGCCTGATGGATGCCGCGCTTTGGATCGCGCACCAGCCGGATGAGAAAACCGCTTTGGAGCAGGCGTTGGCCGGTTTGTCGCTGTTGCTGAACGGCTTGCGGCCAATGGCCGCTTAACCGGGCAGGGTATTTACTCCTGCGGCAGCAGCAGGGCGGGCTGGACGTTTTGCGCCAGCTGAATATTGTTGCGGCCGCTGTGCTTCGCCAGATAGAGCGCGGCGTCGGCCGCGCCGATCGCCGATTCGACGTCCAGTTTTTCCAATGCCGAGATGCCGGCGCTGAGCGTCAGCGTACCGCTGTGCTGCGGGCTGGCGCCGTGCGGGATATTCAGTTCCGCCACCCGTTGGCGCACCCGTTCGGCCAGCTGCGCCGCGTAGCCTTCGTGCACGTTGGTCAGCAGCACCAAAAACTCTTCCCCGCCGTAGCGCACCACGATGTCGCGCGAACGCACCGCATCGCGGATGGCGATCGCCACCTGCACCAGCGCCCGGTCGCCCATGGCGTGGCCGTAGCTGTCGTTGTAGACCTTGAAGTGGTCGATATCCAGCAGCAGCACGTAGTGGCGGCCGGTTTGCGGTTCCAGCAGCATGTTGATCTTATTCTCCAGCCCGCGGCGGTTATAAAGGCCGGTCAGGGGATCGAGCATGCTCAAATTATTGAATTTGTCCCGCTCGTTATACAGGTTGGCCACCAGCGCGTGGGTAAAGATTTCACTGCGTTTCAACATCAGGTGATGAATGGAGAAAGCGATAATAGGCAATAGCGTGGTGAATAATATCCGCAGGGTATTATGCATACCGTCTAAAGCCAGGATCATCATTGCGGAAGGCACAGCGTGTAAACAAAAGGCGGTAAAGTTGTCCGTCAGAGAAATAGCGCTGATAAAAAAGATGCTGAACAAACTAATTAATAAAAAATCTTGGTTATTCGGCAGGCAATATTGACTTTTAACGTAGATATGCGCAGCCCACAGCAGGCCGAGCACGCTGGCGAACAGGTTGAGTTTGTACAGGTATTGCCGCGGCGTATGCAGAGAAAATAGCGCCGCCGCCAGACAAAATAACGGGATGCATAATAAAGGCAGAGTAAAAGAAGGGACATCCCTAAAAGGGAACAATAACGTAAATATGGAAGAGGCGGCATTCATCATTAGAAAAAGAAATAATGCCAGGCGCTGCTTGCTGTTCAGTAATTCCTGATAAGAACGGGCGTTCATACGGAGGTCACTCTTTGCAAAGTCGTACTGTCGAATAATTAAGGTTGAGAAGCATTCCCTTGGCGCGAAATATCCACTTGAATTGCATGGTTGACCGTTGTGATTATTATCATGCAAACAGGACTAGGAATTTTCTTATGTCAAATTATCATTTTTTCCTGCTGGTGTCATCTGGGTTTGGTCATCGCAGCGAAAATGATGCGGCGGCCAAAAAAGTGTTATATGATATTGGTTATCATTATCACTTGAGGGGGTTGTCATGCTCACTGCCATGATTGCCGCATGCGGGCTGTGGGGCGTCAGCTGGTGCCTCGGCGATCGCCTGGCCAGCGCCTGGGGCGTTTTGCTGCCGTGCGCGCTGATGCCGCTGCTGGCCTTGATCGATCTCGATATGATGCAGCTGCGCAGCCTGATCGTGATAGCGATGTTGGCAACGCTGGTGATGCTGTTCAACAGCCGGCTGCGTCATTATCTGCTGCTGCCTTCCTGCATGGCGCTGGCGGGCGGCCTGGCGGCGGTCAGCCTCAACTTCAGCTTCGGGTAAAACGCCGGAAACGGCAAAACCACGCTTAGGCGTGTTTTTCATCAATGCGTTGGGATTTTTTCGAAGGAACTACCGGAGAGATCATCAATTGGTGCGAAGAGAGGGACTTGAACCCTCACGTCCGTAAGGACACTAACACCTGAAGCTAGCGCGTCTACCAATTCCGCCACCTTCGCACAGTCGATGTTGTTGCTTTGATTTATATTACGTCGCCAGCGTGGTGCGAAGAGAGGGACTTGAACCCTCACGTCCGTAAGAACACTAACACCTGAAGCTAGCGCGTCTACCAATTCCGCCACCTTCGCATCGATGCTGAGTGCAATATAAATCATGTGGTTATTTGGTGCGAAGAGAGGGACTTGAACCCTCACGTCCGTAAGGACACTAACACCTGAAGCTAGCGCGTCTACCAATTCCGCCACCTTCGCGTACCAGAAACATTACCGGAGTAACGTTACCACGGAGGCGAATTCTAGAGATTTTGGCGGGCACGTCAACAGTTATTTCCCCGCATTGCGGGCGTTTGCTGGAAAAACAGCCATATCGCCGCTTTTCCGCTGGTCAAACAGCCAAATCAGCCAATCAATCAACACCCTGACCCGTGGCGCCAGGAAACGGCCGGGCGGATACATGATGTAAATCGGCATCGGCGGCGGCGGCGTGTCCGCCAGCACTTCCACCAGTTCGCCCCGTTCCAGCCAGGGGGCAAGCGAATAGCGCGCCGCCTGAATCAACCCCATGCCGGCCCGCGCGCCGGCGATGTAGGCGTCGGCGCCGCTGACGCTCAGCCGGGCGGGGAGTTCGCGCAGTTCCACTTTGCCGCCGCGGCAGAATTCCAGCGGGTAATCGCGGTTGCTGGCCAGGGAAAAATACCCTACCGCGCGGTGCGGCTCCAGGCTATCAATGTCGCGTGGCATGCCGCAGGCCTGCAGGTAAGCGGGAGAAGCGCAGGTGACCTGTGGCAGCTGGGCGATGCGCCGCGCCACCAGGCTGTCGTCTTCGGTTTCCCAGGCGCGCAGCACGCAGTCCACGCCTTCGCGCAAAAGATCGACGTGGGTGTCGTTGGCGCCCAGCGCCAGCGTGATGTCGGGATAGCGGCGGTAAAAGTCGTCCAGCGCCGGAATGACAATCTGGCGCGCCAGCGAATGGGGCATATCGATGCGCACTTTGCCGGACGGTTGCAGCTTATGGTGGCTGAACAGCGTGTCCGCCTCCTCAAGCGCCCCCAGCAACTGTACGCAGCGTTGATAGTAGAGGCTGCCTTCGCTGGTCACCTGCACCTGGCGGGTGGTGCGGATCAGCAGGCGCACGCCCAGCCGCTGCTCCAGCCGTTTCAACGCGTTGCTGACCGTGGCGCGCGGCAGCTGCAGGCGCTCGGCCGCCCGGCTGAAGCTGCCCAGTTCGACGATGCGGGTAAAAATGCGCATGGCTTGAACCTGATCCATGTCCACTCCGGATTGTTGGTGATTTTTGAACAGTGATGTGCAATCTGCATTATTTATCTTTGTAGCGTAAACAACCAGACTTTGCTGCGTTATCCGTTCATCGCATGAGGGCAGCACAATGCAACAACGTAAACTGGGTTCTCACGGCCCCCTCGTCTCCGCCCTGGGGTTGGGATGCATGGGCATGAGCGACTTCTACTCCACCGGCGCCGATCGGCAGGAAGCCATCGCCACGCTGCACCGGGCGCTGGAGCTGGGCGTCACGCTGCTCGACACCGCCGACATGTATGGCCCGCACACCAACGAGGAATTGGTGGGGGAAGCGATCAAGGGCAAACGGCAACAGGTGTTCCTGGCCACCAAGTTCGGCATCCTGCGCGATCCGGTGGATCCTTCGGCGCGCGGCGTCAGCAGCCGGCCCGAGTATATCCGGCGCTCGGTGGAAGGCAGCCTGCGGCGCTTGGGCGTAGAAGAGATCGATCTTTATTATCAGCATCGGGTCGATCCGCAGGTGCCGATCGAAGACGTCGTGGGCACGATGGCGGATCTGATCCGCGAAGGCAAGATCCGGCATATCGGCCTGAGCGAGGCGTCGGTCGCCACGCTGGAGCGGGCGCACAAGGTGCATCCGATCACCGCGCTGCAGACCGAGTATTCGCTGTGGACGCGCGATGCCGAACAGGGCGTGCTGGCGGCCTGTGAGCGCCTCGGCATCGGCTTTGTGCCTTACAGCCCGTTAGGGCGCGGTTTCCTCACCGGCGCTATCCGGCGGCCGGAGGATCTGGCCGAGGACGATTTCCGCCGCGGCAACCCGCGCTTCCAGGGGGAAAACTTCGCCCGCAACCTGGCGCTGGTGGAGAAGGTGGGGGAGCTGGCGGCACAGAAGGGCGTCAAGCCTTCACAGCTGGCGCTGGCCTGGGTGTTGGCGCAGGGCGAGCACATCGTGCCGATCCCCGGCACCAAACGCCGTCGCTACCTCGAAGAGAACGTCGCGGCGGCGGAGATAACGCTGAGCGCGGCCGAGCTGGCGGCGATCGACGCGGTGTTTCCGCTGAGTGCGGCGGCCGGCGATCGCTACGGCGCTGAGTCGATGGCCTATATCAACGGCTAAAAAAAAGCGCGGCCTCAGGCCGCGCTCTGTCGTTTTCCGCCAACGGCGAATTATTTCTTCTTCGGCGCGCGCGGCGGGCGGCCGACGGTGGCCTGATACACCTTGAAGCGGCCGTTCTGCGCCAGCACTTCGTGGCTGCCAAAGGTGGCGTCCAGAATGTCCGGGTACGGCAGGAAGGCGTTGGCGACGATGCGCAGCCGGCCGCCGATCGGCAGGTGTTTCACCGCGCCGCGGATCAGGGTTTCGGCGGCGGTCAGGCTGGTCTGCAGCCCGTCGTGGAACGGCGGGTTGGAGATGATCATGTCGAAACGGCCGGTGATGTCGGAGTAAACGTTGCTGACGATCACTTCGCCTTCGATGCCGTTGGCGGCCAGCGTCGCGCGGCTGGACTCCACCGCGGCGGCGTTAACGTCGCTGAGGGTCAGTTTCACCTTCGGCGACAGCTTGGCCATCACCGAGGCCATCACGCCGGCGCCGCAGCCGATGTCCAGCACCTTGCCTTTCATGTGTTTTTCCAGCGTCGACAGCAGCAGCGAGCTGCCGACGTCCAGGCCGTCGCGGCTGAACACGCCCGGCAGCGTTTTCACTTCCAGATCGTGCAGCTGATAGCTGTCCCACCAGTCGTCCAGGCTGAACTCGGTCTGTGCGTCCAGGCGGCCGTGATACAGGCCGCAGCGGCGCGCGCTGTCGATTTTCACCAGCGTGGCGTGGCCTTCCAGCGTTGGCTCGGCGCTGCGCACGCCGCTGCGGTTTTCACCGACCACGAACACGTCTACGCCCACCGGCAGCAGCGCCAGGATGTTGCACAGCTGGAATTGCGCTTCCTGCTTGCTCTTCGGCCAGTAGTAAACCAGCGTGTCGCAGTTGGCGACGAAAGCGGGATCGACGGTCAAACCGAACTGCACGTTATCGCCCATCGTCCGGTTCAGTAACTGCCAGTGATGGTATTGCTGAGTGTGGACGCGCACGTCCGCGGCCTCGAATTGGGCCGGCAGGCTGTCCTGCAGGTCGCCGGCAAACAGCACGCGGCGTTCGATAAATTCATCACTGTGGCGCAGCATGACTTCACTGGCGGGGGTTAATGCAGACATCAGATATTGGCTCCTGGAAATGAGACCGGGGATTATAGAGCTTTGTGGCGATATGTTCGACGGGTTTGTTGGCGCGGGCTGCGCGGGTTTGTTAGCATAGCGCGGCGCATGGCAGGCATGGCGCACCACAACGGGTAGGAATCGGCATGGCATCAAAACGCGACTGGCTGTTACAACAACTGGGTATTACGCAGTGGACATTGCGCCGCCCGGGCGTGTTGCAGGGCGAAGTGGCGGTCAGTCTGCCACCCGAGGCGCGCCTGCTGGTGGTGGCGCAGACGCTGCCCGCACCGGACGATCCGCTGTTTTGCGACGTGCTGCGCAGCCTGGGGCTGACGCCGGCGCAAACTTACAGCCTGACGCCGGAACAGGCGGCGATGCTGCCTGAAGAGACCGCATGCAACAGTTGGCGGCTGGGCGTGGCGGAACCGCTTGCGGTCGCCGGTGCGCAGCTACACAGCCCGGCGCTGGCCGAGCTTTCCCAAGACGCGGGGGCCAAACGCGCCCTCTGGCAGCAGATTTGTCATCATGAACACGATTTCTACCCTGACGGCGGCCGACCTGGCCACGGCCTTCACCATTGAGCAAGCCAGCCACGCTTTCCCCTGGACGGAAACCACCTTCGCCAGCAATCAGGGCGATCGCTATCTTAACCTGAAGCTGAGCGCCGACGGGGAGATGGCGGGGTTCGCCATCACGCAGATCGTGCTGGACGAAGCCACGCTGTTCAACATCGCCATTCATCCGCAGTACCAGCGCCGTGGCTTTGGCCGCCTGTTGCTCAACGCGTTGATTGAACGGCTGGAGAGCCGCGGCGTGGTCACGCTGTGGCTGGAAGTGCGCGCCTCCAACCAGGCGGCGATCGCGCTGTATGAAGATCTCGGTTTCAACGAGGTTACCGTGCGCCGCAATTATTACCCGAGCGCCCACGGCCGCGAAGACGCGATCGTGATGGCGCTGCCGCTGGCGTAATCCGCCCGGCCGGTAAAAGCATTGATTGTCACCGGTTGGCAAATCGGCGAAAATGCCCGGCTGTTATCTTTTATTCACCGCTTTGCCCGGCGCCGCGATCGGCGCGTTCTGATGATGTCGCAGGGCGGACTAACCGTAGAACCTGAAAACCATGTCTCCTAGTGAATTTGCCCGCGAAGTCTCCAAAAGAAGAACTTTCGCCATCATCTCGCACCCCGATGCCGGTAAAACCACCATTACCGAAAAAGTGCTGCTGTTCGGACAGGCGATCCAGACCGCCGGTACGGTAAAAGGCCGCGGCTCCAGCCAGCACGCCAAATCCGACTGGATGGAAATGGAAAAGCAGCGTGGGATCTCGATCACCACCTCGGTGATGCAGTTCCCGTACCGCGACAGCCTGGTCAACCTGCTGGATACCCCGGGGCACGAAGACTTCTCCGAAGATACTTACCGTACTCTGACCGCCGTCGACTGCTGCCTGATGGTGATCGACGCCGCCAAGGGCGTTGAGGATCGCACCCGCAAGCTGATGGAGGTTACCCGTCTGCGCGACACGCCGATCCTGACCTTCATGAACAAACTGGACCGCGATATCCGCGATCCGATGGAAGTGATGGATGAAGTCGAGCGCGAACTGAAGATCGCCTGCTCGCCCATCACTTGGCCGATCGGCTGCGGCAAGCTGTTCAAGGGCGTTTACCACCTGTACAAGGATGAAACCTACCTGTACCAGACCGGTAAAGGCCACACCATTCAGGAAGTGCGCATCGTCAAGGGCCTGAACAACCCGGAGCTGGATGCGGCGGTGGGTGAAGATCTGGCGGCGCAGCTGCGCGATGAGCTGGAGCTGGTGCAGGGCGCTTCCCACGAATTCGATCAGGAAGCCTTCCTGAGCGGCGAGCTGACCCCGGTGTTCTTCGGGACCGCATTGGGCAACTTCGGCGTGGATCACATGCTGGACGGCCTGGTGGCCTGGGCGCCGGCGCCGATGCCGCGCAAAACCGACACCCGCGAAGTGACGGCGGCGGAAGAGAAATTCACCGGCTTCGTGTTCAAGATCCAGGCCAACATGGATCCGAAACACCGCGACCGCGTGGCCTTTATGCGCGTGGTTTCCGGCCGCTACGAGAAGGGCATGAAGCTGCGCCAGGTGCGCACCGGCAAAGACGTGGTGATCTCCGACGCGCTGACCTTTATGGCCGGCGACCGTTCGCACGTGGAAGAAGCCTATCCGGGCGACATCATCGGCCTGCACAACCACGGCACCATTCAGATCGGCGATACCTTCACCCAGGGTGAAGACATGAAGTTCACCGGCATCCCGAACTTCGCGCCGGAACTGTTCCGCCGCATTCGCCTGCGCGATCCGCTGAAGCAGAAACAGCTGCTGAAGGGGCTGGTGCAGCTGTCCGAAGAGGGCGCGGTGCAGGTGTTCCGTCCGATCGCCAACAACGATCTGATCGTCGGTGCGGTCGGTGTGCTGCAGTTCGACGTGGTGGTAGCGCGCTTGAAGAGCGAGTACAACGTGGAAGCGCTGTACGAGTCGGTCAACGTGTCGACCGCGCGCTGGGTCGAGTGCGACGACGTGAAGAAGTTCGAAGAGTTCAAGCGCAAGAACGAGATCAACCTGGCGCTGGACGGCGGGGACAACCTGTCCTATATCGCGCCGACCATGGTGAACCTCAACCTGACGCAGGAACGTTATCCTGACGTGACCTTCCGCAAGACGCGCGAACACTGATCAATCGGCAGGGCGCCCAGTGCGCCCTGCACGCCTCTCCTATTCCCACTGCGCTAATTAATAAACCTCCCTCATATTTTTCTTGCGAACCTAGGACACCAGGCGATGTTCGTTCGGCCTGCATTTTCTGTCTAATGGTCTATCTTTAACGGGATGTCCGCACATTGCTTGAGAGTAAATCACTGTAATATGTTGTTTGTTTGGTGAGTTATTCTGATGTGTTGCCGATAGGAGACAGTCAGTATCTTTAAATATCAATGAGATAACTATATTTCAGTTTTGTGTGACTTAGCCTGTCGTCAATAGGCGACAGTTTTTTGGCTAAAAATCCAACGTCTGATTTGTTTTCTTTGATTTTTAAGGTTTTTTTTGAGTTGGCACGGCCGTTGCAATATTCCTGTCGTGAACGCTTAATCGTATAGCGATGATGAAGTATTTACCGAGAAGGCCGCGTGAAGGTGGCCGCAGGGTTCCGGCGCTCTGGCGTTGTGAGCCCCCAACAAAAGGAAGAGATCGATGAAAAAGACCAAATTTGCACACTCGTTGATGGCTGTTGTATTGGGTTCTGTCTTGGTCAGCGGCAGTGCGCTGGCCGAAGAGAGTCTGCTCAACAAGGCGTCTAACACCGCGGACAGTGCCGGTGCCAAAATCGATAGCTCCATGAAAAAAGTTGACGGTTACATGGATGACAGCGCGATAACGGCTAAAGTTAAAAGTGCGTTGGTGGAAGATAAAACCATCAAAAGTTCCGACATTTCGGTGAAAACCGAAAAAGGCGCCGTGACCCTGAGCGGGTTCGTCGGCAGCCAGGCGCAGGCGGAGCATGCGGTCGCTGTCGCCGGCAAGGTGGAAGGCGTCAAGACCGTCAGCGACAAGCTGCACGTGAAAGATGAAGCCAACCAGTCGATCAAATCGTATGCCGGCGACACCGCCACCACCAGCGAGCTGAAAGCCAAGCTGCTGGCCGATGACATCGTGCCGTCGCGCAATGTGAAAGTGGAAACCACCGATGGCGTGGTGCAGCTTTCCGGTGAGGTGAAAACGCAGGCGCAGTCTGAGCGTGCGGAAAGCATCGCCAAGGCCATCGACGGCGTGAAAAGCGTGAAAAACGACCTGGTGGTCAAGCCGTAATCCCGCCAGGCGCCCGTAACAAGTAACAACAAGCCGCATCGGTCGGGCCGTGAAGGCGGCCCGACATGTACCACCAAAAAAAGAAACTGATTTGCCGTCGACGCCCCGTTGTCGGGGCGGTAGACAGCAGCGAATTTTTTCACAATGGTAAGGAGAAGCTTATGTTTCGTTGGGGCATTATCTTTTTAGTCATCGCGCTTATCGCTGCGGCACTGGGGTTCGGTTCGCTGGCGGGCACCGCCGCCTGGGCGGCTAAAATCGTGTTTGTCGTCGGCATTATCCTGTTCCTGGTCAGCCTGTTCACCGGCCGCCGGCGCCCTTAGCCGGCCGGTATTTTCCTGCAAACTGTAACAAAGCTTAATTCCTTTTCTCACGTCGGGGAGGGCCGGCCATGAACAGCGACATCATCGTCGGGCGCTGGAAACAGCTGAAAGGCCAGGTATGGCAGGCATTGGCCGAATGGTCCGGCAGCGATTGCGTCTGGTTGGCCGGCAGCAATGATTTCCTCGCCGGCGTGCTGCAAGAGGATTACGGAAGAGAGCGAGACGCGGTATCCTCGGAGAAAACGTCTCACTGAGGATGCCAAGTTGGGATACAGAATACCCATCACGCTCGGCAATATAGAACCGCTGGCGTCTAAGCCCTTTCGGCCAGGCAAGATGGCGTTGGTCTGCGAAGGCGGCGGCCAGCGCGGCATTTTCACCGCCGGCGTGCTGGACGAGTTTCAGCGCGCGGGCTTTAACCCTTTCGACCTACTGATCGGCACGTCGGCCGGCGCCCAGAATCTGTCCGCCTACATTTGCGGGCAGGTGGGCTACGCGCGCCGGGTGATCACCCGTTACACCACCTCGGCTCAATTCTTCAATCCGCTGCGCTTCGTGCGCGGCGGGCATCTGATCGATCTCGATTGGCTGGTTGATACGGCGGCGGCGCAGATGCCGCTGGCGATGGACGTAGCGGAACGGCACTTTACCGACGGGCGCGAGTTTCTGCTGTGTGCCTGCCGCAGCGACGATTTCGAACCGACCTATCTGCCGGCGCAGCGCGAGCGCTGGCTGCCAGCCATCAAGGCGTCCAGCGCCATTCCCGGCTTCTATCGCCAAGGCGTGGAGCTGGACGGCATCAGCTATCAGGACGGCGGCATCAGCGATGCGATCCCGGTGGAAGAGGCCTATCGCCGCGGCGCCGACACCATCGTAGTGATCCGCACCGTGCCTTCGCAGATGTACTACACCCCGCAGTGGATGAAGCGCATGGAGCACTGGCTGAGCGACAGCAGCCTGCAGCAGATGGTGCGTATCCTGCAGCATCACGAGCAAAGCTATCACCGCATCCAGCGCTTTATCGAGAAGCCGCCGGGCAAGCTGCGCATCTTCGAGATCTTCCCGCCGAAGCCGCTGGCCAGCAATGCACTGGGCAGCCGACTGGGGTCGCTCAATCAGGATTATCACCTGGGGCGCCGCTGCGGCCGCTATTTCCTGGCCACCGTCGGCCAGTGGATGGCGCAGCCGGAGCCGGACGGCATGAGGGTGAAAAAAGCGCTGTCGCGCCGCCTGATCCAGCCGGAGAACGTCAGAATGCCTTCGCCGATCGTGACCGACATCGTCATGCCGTCCGATCTTGGCGCGCAGCCGGAGGCCGCGGTGGCGGCGCCGAAGATCATTCTGCCGGGCGATCTGCCGCCGGGTGAAGGGGGCGCGCTGTGAGTTATGCCTTTACCGACACCCACTGTCATTTCGATTTCCCGCCCTTTACCGGGCATGAGGGCGAGAGCCTGGTGCGAGCGGCAAGCGCCGGCGTCACGCGCATCATCGTCCCGACGGTCACCGCCGATCGCTTCGCGCGGGTGCTGCGGCTGGCGCAGGATCACGCGCCGCTGTTCGCCGCGCTGGGGCTGCATCCGCTGTATATCGCGCAGCATCATGAGCCGCAGTTGGAGCAACTGGCGGCGCTGCTGGCCGAACGGCCGCGCAAGCTGGTAGCGGTGGGGGAGGTCGGGCTCGATCTGTATATGGACAACCCACAGTTCGAGCGCCAGCAAAGCGTGCTGCTGGCCCAGCTGCGGCTGGCGAAACAGCATGACCTGCCGGTGATCCTCCATTCGCGCCGCACCCACGATCAGCTGGCTGCAGCCCTGCGGCGCGTGCAGCTGCCGCGTCGCGGCGTGGTGCACGGCTTCGCCGGCAGCCTGTCGCAGGCGCAGGCGTTTATCCGCCTCGGCTATTACATCGGCGTGGGCGGCACCATCACCTATGAGCGGGCGCAGAAAACGCGCGGCGTGATGGCGCAGCTGCCGCTCGAGGCGCTGCTGCTGGAGACCGATGCGCCGGACATGCCGCTGGCGGGCTATCAGGGGCAGCCGAATCGCCCCGAACGCGCCGCCGAGGTGTTTCAAACGCTGTGCGAGCTGCGGCCGGAACCGGCCGACGAGATCGCCGCCCATCTGCAGCGCAATGCTCAGGCGCTGTTTGCCATGCCGGATTGATGAGGTGATAACGTGACATGCGTCACGTTATAAGATTTTCATTTGCGTCTCGTTGTATGCATTTGTGACATAAATCGGTGCGAGAGTGACCTCGCTCAGTATAATCCCCCCGAAACTCTCCAATAGCAGACCTCTCTTTATGAGCAGGGATGTATTTTATTTTTTGCAACAGGGAAACTTTGCATGCAACTCATCATGAGCCTAGTCGGCATGGCGGTGCTGATCGCCATTGCGGTGCTGCTCTCCAGCAACCGCCGGGCCATCAAACTGCGCACCGTCGCGTGGGCGTTCATCATTCAGGTCGGCATCGGCGCGCTGGTGCTGTATGTGCCGCTGGGCCGCAGCATCCTCGGCAGTATGTCGAACGGCGTGGCAAACGTTATCGCCTACGGCAATCAGGGCATTTCGTTCATTTTCGGCGGGCTGGTGTCCGACAAGATGTTCGAGGTGTTCGGCGGCGGCGGCTTCGTGTTCGCGCTGCGCGTCCTGCCGGTGATCGTGTTCTTCTCCTCGCTGATTGCGGTGCTGTACTACCTCGGCATCATGCAGTTGGTGATCCGCGTGCTGGGCGGCGGGCTGCAAAAGCTGTTGGGCACCTCGCGCACCGAATCGCTGTCGGCGACCGCCAACATTTTCGTTGGTCAGACCGAAGCGCCGCTGGTGGTGCGTCCGTATATCGCCACCATGAGCCAATCAGAACTGTTCGCGGTGATGTGCGGCGGCCTGGCCTCGGTGGCCGGTTCGGTGCTGGCGGGATATGCGCAGATGGGCGTGCCGCTGGAATACCTGATCGCCGCGTCCTTCATGGCCGCGCCGGGCGGGCTGCTGTTCGCCAAGCTGATGGTGCCGGAAACCGAGCAGACCCACGATAAAGACGATGCGATGAAGCTGATCGCCGAAGAGGATCGTCCGGCCAACGTGATCGACGCGGCGGCTTCCGGCGCGGCCTCCGGCATGCAGCTGGCACTGAACGTCGGTGCGATGCTGCTGGCGTTTATCGCGCTGATCGCCTTGCTTAACGGCATTCTCGGCGGCATCGGCGGCTGGTTCGATTATCCGCAGCTGTCGCTTGAACTGATCCTCGGCTGGGTGTTCTCGCCGATCGCCTTCCTGATCGGCGTGCCGTGGAGCGAGGCGATGACCGCCGGTTCGTTCATCGGCCAGAAGATCATCGTCAACGAGTTCGTCGCCTACATGAACTTCGGCGCCTATCTGCGTCCGGATGACGTAGTGGCGGCGGAAGGCCTGCAGGTGCTGTCGGCCCATACCAAGGCGATCATCTCCTTCGCGCTGTGCGGCTTCGCCAACCTTTCCTCGGTGGCGATCCTGCTGGGCGGTCTGGGCAGCATGGCGCCCAATCGTCGCCACGACATCGCGCGCTTCGGTCTGAAGGCCGTGGCGGCGGGCACGCTGTCCAACCTGATGAGCGCCACCATCGCTGGCTTCTTCCTGGCGCTGTAAGCCATCCCGAGGCCCGCGACGGCGCGACCGATCGCGGGACTCCGCCTATACTCTAAGCAACGCGGGTGCGTGCCGCACCCGCGATCTTCAGCCGCTTCTTTAGCGAATTTGTGAACGATATCGCGTTATTTTGTGATGTTCTTCACATATAATTCCGGTCTGTTACAGTGCTATTTCATATAGTGTGACGATGAACGCGAATCGCCCCCGGCATTCGTGTTCAAATAGCTATTACTGGCCGGCCGCAAGGCGGGTGGCCATGTGCGGTGAGAAGGATCTCAGTTGCCGCCGCGGGAACGCCGTTCCCCAGCGCTATCTTCATGGAACCAAGTCCGCTCGCCAACACCCAGGTACTCAGTTGGAGAGTTTTATGACCGAATTAACCGCAGCAGCGCAACGTGCGCTGAATTTGATGGATTTAACCACGCTGAATGATGATGACACCGACGAGAAAGTGATCGCGCTCTGTCGTCAGGCCAACAGCCCGGCCGGCCACACGGCGGCCATCTGCATCTACCCGCGTTTTATCCCGGTGGCGCGTAAGGCGCTGCGCGAGCAAGGCACGCCGGACATCCGCATCGCCACCGTGACCAACTTCCCGCATGGCAACGACGATATCGACATCGCGCTGGCGGAAACCCGCGCGGCCATCGCCTATGGCGCGGATGAAGTGGACGTGGTGTTCCCTTACCGCGCGCTGATTGCCGGCAACGAACAGGTCGGCTTCGAGCTGGTGAAACAGTGCAAGCAGGCTTGCCAGGCGGCCAACGTGCTGCTGAAAGTGATCATCGAAACCGGTGAGCTGAAGCAGGCCGATCTGATCCGCAAGGCGTCCGAGATCGCCATCAAGGCCGGGGCGGACTTTATCAAGACCTCCACCGGCAAGGTGCCGGTCAACGCCACGCTGGAAAGCGCCGAGCTGATGATGTCGGTGATCCGCGATATGGGCGTGGCGAAGACGGTGGGCTTCAAGCCGGCCGGCGGCGTGCGCACCGCAGAGGATGCGCTGCATTATCTGCAGCTTGCCGATCGTATTCTGGGCGAAGGCTGGGCCGATGCGCGGCATTTCCGCTTTGGCGCTTCCAGCCTGCTGGCCAGCTTGCTGGCCGCGCTGGGCCACCAGACCCAGACCGCCGGCGGCGGCTACTGATCGATTTCGTTGGCGGGCGCCAGGCGCGCCCGTCTGCACCGACTCTCGGCGACACAGGGGGATGCCTTGTTCCTGGCTCAAGAAATTATTCGTAAGAAACGCGACGGCCAGCCGTTAAGCGAAGCGGAAATCCGCTTTTTCATCAACGGCATTCGCGACAACGTGGTGTCGGAAGGGCAGATCGCCGCGCTGGCGATGACCATTTATTTCCATGACATGAGCATGCCGGAGCGCGTGGCGCTCACCATGGCGATGCGCGATTCCGGCACCGTGCTGGACTGGAAAAGCCTGGCGCTGAACGGCCCGATCGTCGACAAGCATTCGACCGGCGGCGTGGGCGACGTGACCTCGCTGATGCTCGGCCCGATGGTGGCGGCCTGCGGCGGCTATGTGCCGATGATCTCCGGCCGCGGCCTGGGGCATACCGGCGGCACGCTGGACAAGCTGGAAGCCATTCCGGGCTTCAATATTTTCCCGGACGATAACGCCTTCCGCAAAATCATTCAGGACGTCGGCGTGGCGATCATCGGCCAGACCAGCTCGCTGGCGCCGGCGGACAAACGTTTTTACGCCACTCGCGACATCACCGCCACCGTGGATTCGATCCCGCTGATCACCGCCTCCATTCTGGCCAAGAAGCTGGCGGAAGGGCTGGATGCGCTGGTGATGGACGTGAAGGTCGGCTCCGGCGCCTTTATGCCGACCTATGCCCTGTCGCAGGACTTGGCGCAGGCGATCGTCGGCGTGGCCAACGGCGCGGGCTGCAAGACCACCGCCCTGATGACCGACATGAACCAGGTGCTGGCCTCCAGCGCCGGCAACGCGGTGGAAGTGCGCGAAGCGGTGCGTTTCCTGACCGGCGAATACCGCAACCCGCGCCTGCTGGAAGTGACGCTGGCGCTGTGCGTGGAAATGCTGCTGTCCGGCGGCCTGGCGCAAGACGAGGCCGACGCGCGCGCCAAACTGCAGGCGGTGCTGGACAACGGCAAGGCGGCGGAGGTGTTTGGCCGCATGGTGGCGGCGCAGCAAGGGCCGATAGACTTCGTCGAACGCTACGATAGCTATCTGCCAGCGGCAACGCTGAGCAAGCCGGTGTATGCTGAAAAACCGGGCATCGTCAGCGCCATGGATACCCGCGCGCTGGGCATGGCGGTGGTTTCGCTGGGTGGCGGCCGTCGCCGGGCGAGCGACGCCATCGATTACAGCGTTGGCCTGACCGAGGTGGCGCGCTTGGGCGAGAAAGTGGATGCCCAGCAGCCGCTGGCGATGATCCACGCCAACGATGAAGAGAGCTGGCAGCAGGCGGCCGATGCGGTGCGCAGCGCGATGATGCTGAGCGACAAGGCGCCGGAAGCGACGCCGGTGGTGTATAAGCGCATCACGGAATAACCCAAGAATCAGGAACGGTCGCGGCTTTTTCGCGGCCGTCCAAAGCGTGAGAACACGCAGGAGAGCACAGATGAAACGCACATTTATTATGGTATTGGACTCCTTCGGCATCGGCGCCAGCGAAGACGCCGAACGTTTTGGCGACCAGGGTTCCGACACCCTGGGCCACATCGCCGAGGTTTGCGCGCGCGGTGAGGCCAACGTGGGCCGCCAGGGCCCGCTGACGCTGCCTAACCTGAGCCGTCTGGGCCTTGGCAAAGCGGCGGAAGAGTCCACCGGCAACTTCCCGCAGGGGTTGGATCGCAACGCCGACATCATCGGCGCTTACGCTTACGCCAGCGAACTTTCTTCCGGTAAAGACACGCCGTCGGGCCACTGGGAAATCGCCGGCGTGCCGGTGCTGTTCGACTGGGGGTATTTCAAGGACGAGCACAACAGCTTCCCGCAGGCACTGCTGGACAAACTGGTCGAGCGCGCCAAGCTGCCGGGCTACCTGGGCAACTGCCACTCATCCGGCACCGTGATCCTCGATCAACTGGGTGAAGAGCACATGAAAACCGGCAAGCCGATTTTCTACACCTCCGCCGACTCGGTATTCCAGATCGCCTGCCATGAAGAAACCTTCGGCCTGGATCGCCTGTACGAGCTGTGCGAAATCGCGCGTGAAGAGCTGACCGAAGGCGGGTATAACATCGGCCGCGTGATCGCGCGTCCGTTCGTCGGCGACAAGCCGGGCAACTTCCAGCGTACCGGCAACCGTCACGATCTGGCGGTAGAGCCGCCGGCGCCGACCGTGCTGAAAAAGCTGGTGGACGAGAAGGGCGGCGAAGTGGTGTCGATCGGTAAAATCGCCGACATCTACGCCAACGTCGGCATCACCAAGAAGGTGAAGGCGACCGGCATCGACGCGCTGTTCGACGCGACCCTGATCGAAATGGAAAAGGCCGGCGACAACACCATCGTGTTCACCAACTTCGTGGACTTCGACTCCTCCTATGGCCACCGCCGTGACGTGGCGGGCTACGCCGCCGCGCTGGAGCTGTTCGACCGCCGCCTGCCGGAGCTGCTGAAGCTGGTGAAAGACGAAGACATCATCATCTTCACCGCCGACCACGGCTGCGACCCGACCTGGCCGGGCACCGACCACACCCGCGAGCACATCCCGGTGCTGGTTTACGGCCCGAAAGTGAAACCGGGCTCGCTGGGCCACCGCGAGACCTTCGCCGACATCGGCCAGACCGTTGCCAATTATTTTGGCCTGTCGCCGATGGATTACGGTAAGAGCATGTTTTAATCCGTGAGTTTAAGGCGGCGGCGCAGTTGGCCGCCGTCTGACATGCCACGGCTTATACGTTTAACGCTATTTAATACGATTTAAAGGAAGAGAATTATGGCTACGCCGCACATTAATGCTGAGATGGGTGATTTCGCTGACGTAGTACTGATGCCGGGCGATCCGCTGCGTGCAAAATACATCGCCGAAACCTTCCTGGAAGGCGCGGTGGAAGTGAACAACGTGCGCGGCATGTTGGGCTTCACCGGCACCTACAAAGGCCGCCGCATCTCCGTAATGGGCCACGGCATGGGCATCCCGTCCTGCTCCATCTATGCGCGCGAGCTGATCGCCGAATTCGGCGTGAAGAAGATCATTCGCGTGGGCTCCTGCGGCGCGGTGCGTGACGATATCAAACTGCGTGACGTGGTGATCGGCATGGGCGCGTGCACCGACTCCAAGGTGAACCGTCTGCGCTTCAAGGACAACGACTACGCGGCGATCGCCGACTTCGACATGGTGCGCAACGCGGTCGACGCGGCGGCGGCGCAGGGCATCCCGGCGCGCGTGGGCAACATCTTCTCCGCCGATCTGTTCTACACCCCGGATCCGGACATGTTCCAGGTGATGAAGAAGTACGGCATCCTGGGCGTGGAAATGGAAGCGGCCGGCATCTACGGCGTGGCGGCAGAGCTGTACGAAGAGTTCGGCTGCAAGGCGCTGACCATCTGCACCGTGTCCGACCACATCCTGCGTCACGAAGCGACCACGGCGGCGGAACGCCAGACCACCTTTAACGAAATGATCGTTATCGCGCTGGAATCCGTGCTGCTGGGCGACAAAGCATAATACCCCGGCGGGCGTCATCATGGCGCCCGCCCGTCAATCTATTCATTCCGTTTGGCCAGTTTTGGCTAACGCTTTACCTTTCTGCCATTTAACGCTATTACTTCCTTTATCAATCTATTCACCAATCTATTCATCCGATGCTCACCGTTGAACAAGTTTTGCGTCATGGGCCGGCTACGGCTCGTCAACTGACAGAAGCGTTAGGCATCAGCCAGCCGACGCTATCGCGCCGTCTCCGTGAACTGGCGGGCGCCGTATTGATCCTCGGTAAAGGTAAGGCGACGCGCTATGCGTTGCGGCGCGGGATCGGCGGTGAGAGGCAGTTTCCGCTATATCGGGTTGATGAACGGGGTAAGGCGCACCTGTTTGCCACGCTTTGCCCGCTGTATCCTGCCGATAACTGTGCGGTGTGCGATGAGCGCAGCGGAGAGTGGCAGCTCTATGACGGCATGCCATGGTATTTGAACGACCTACGGCCGATTGGCTTTCTCGGGCGAGCCTGGGGAAAAGCAGCGGCGCGCGAGTTGAATTTGCCGGAGGATGTGCGGCGATGGGATGAAGGTCAACGCTTGTTGGCGCTCTGCCGTTATGGCGAAGACATGACCGGCGATCTGTTGCCTGGTGCCGACAGCTATCAGCGTTGGTTAATGCGGGATACAGCCGTCGCCATCACGGTGGAAGATAAAATCGAGCGTTACGCCGCATTGTCTGTCCAGGCGCTGGCCGGGGAGCTGGTAGGCTCTTCCGCCGGTGGCGAGCAACCCAAGTTTGCCGCCTATGCTGAGCTGGCGCCAGGGCGCCGTGCGCATGTTTTGGTGAAGTTCAGCCTGGCGCCGACGCATGTCATTGCACAGCGCTGGAGCGATTTGCTGATCGCCGAGTCGCTGGCGTTGCAGACGGTCGCCGCTGCGGGATTGCCTGCCGCATCGGCGCAAATCCTGTTCGGTGCTGACCGACAATGCTTTTTAGAGATCGAGCGCTTTGATCGCATCGGTGAAGAAGGGAGGGTAGCGATGGTGTCGCTGGAGGCGCTGGATGCCGAGTTCAGCGGCAGCGGCCACGCCAACTGGGTCGTGGCCGCCGAGCGGTTATTGCAGCAAGGGGTGATCGATCACTCAGTCTACCAACGGGTTGCCCTGTATTGGGCCTTTGGCCGGTTGATCGCCAACAGCGATATGCACCAAGGCAACCTGTCGTTCTTGCGGATAACCCAGCGGCCGGTCATGTTGGCGCCTTTGTATGATATGTTGCCGATGGCTTTTGCCCCGGCAAGCAGCGGTAATCTGCGCCACGACGCGCTGGAGATCCGTTTGAGCAACGAGGTGAGCGGCGCCGTCTGGCGGCAAGCGGAGCTATTGGCTCTCGAGTTCTGGCGGCGAACGGCGCAACATGACGACATCAGCGAGGCGTTTCGGGCGATTGCCGAGCAAATGTTGGTGCAACTGCAGAAGCTGCACGAGCGCATTCAGCGCCTGGCCTGAGTTACCCCTTCTTCGGCGCTTCCTGTTTTGCCTCAGGCGCATCCTCTTCGTCGTCTTCCACCGTATTGCCTTCTGCCAACGGCGTGTTGGCGGTCAACAGGTACGGTGACTGCTGCCAGCGGCTGCGGCGGTGTTGCAATAGGGTGCGCGCCAGAATGATGCCGATCGCCAACGCCAGCAGGATCATCAGGCGCAGCAGGTTGGTGGTGTTGTCCACCTGCTTGGACTCGGTCGCCAGCACGTGGGTGTCGAGGGTGATGCGGATAAAGCCGATCGGGCCGTCTTTGCCCTGAATGGATTCGACCAACTGGTGGTTGAAGTAGCTGCCAGCGCGCTTGCCGTCGAGCGACAGCCGATCGCGTATACTTATCTGCTCCCCGGCGTGGGAGACCAGCGTGCCGTCCAACTGATACACGCTGACGTCGAGAATGCGGCTGTGATCGGTGAGCTGCTTGAGGATGGCGTCGATGCGCGGGTTGTTGCCGTCGTCGTCCAGCAGCGGCGCCAGGCTGTAGGCGACCTGTTTGGTCAGCGTCTGCGCCAGCTCTTCGACCTGTTCGGATCGCGCCATTTGGTGACTCAGGCTAAAATAAGAGGCACCCTGCATCAGCAGCACCAGCAAAGCCAGGCAAATCAGGATAATAGCGGTACGGTGCAGGCGAAATTTCAGTTTAGCGCGAGCCATGCAGGTTCCTTGGGCATCGGGGACACTTTATGTTGCCAGAACCGCTGGCGATAGGATAGCTTGATGCGTCGTTTTATCATGCAGCGTTTTTGTCCATTCAGGAGTCAATGATGTCAAACAGTCTGACCTATTGCGATCTTCCGGCGGAGATCTCTCAATGGCCGGGTCTTCCCCTTTCGCTCAGCGGCGACGAAGTGATGCCGCTGGACTACCGGGCGGGCAATACCGGATGGCTGTTATACGGCAGAAAGCTGGACAAGGCGCGCATTACACAATTCCAACGCAAGCTGGGCGCGGCGATGGTGATCGTCACCGCCTGGGGCGTGGACGACTATCAGGTGGTGCGCCTGGCAGGCACCTTGACGCCGCGCGCCAAGCTGCTGGCGGCGGAAAGCGGGCTGGACGTGGCGCCGCTCGGCAAGATCCCGCACCTGCGCACGCCGGGGCTGCTGGTGATGGACATGGATTCGACGGCGATCGAGATCGAGTGCATCGACGAGATCGCCAAGCTGGCGGGCGTCGGTGAGCAGGTGGCGGAAGTCACCGAACGCGCGATGCGCGGCGAGCTGGACTTTACCGCCAGCCTGCGCCAGCGCGTCGGCACGCTGAAAGGAGCCGACGCCAACATCCTCAAGCAGGTGCGCGACGAGCTGCCGCTGATGCCGGGGCTGACCAGCCTGGTGGGCAAGCTACAGGCGATGGGCTGGCATGTGGCGATCGCCTCCGGCGGCTTCACCTACTACGCCGAATACCTGCGCAACCGGCTGCGGCTGGTGGCGGCGGCGGCCAATGAGCTGGAGATCCGCGACGGCAAGCTGACCGGCGAAGTGCTGGGGCCGGTGGTGGACGCGCAGTTCAAAGCCGATACGCTGCTGCGGCTGGCGGAGAAGCTGGAGATCCCGCTGGCGCAGACCGTGGCCATCGGCGACGGTGCCAACGATTTGAAAATGATGCAGGCGGCGGGGCTGGGCATCGCCTACCACGCCAAGCCGAAAGTATATGAAAAAGCGCAGGTGGCGATCCGGCATGCGGATCTGATGGGCGTGCTGTGCATTCTCACCGGCAGCCTGAAACACGAAGTGCGATAACGAAAGATTGAGGTAAGACGTGGCAAAAGCGGCAAAACGGGCATTTGTGTGCAATGAGTGCGGGGCGGACTATCCGCGTTGGCAGGGGCAGTGCAGCGCCTGTCATGCCTGGAACACCATCACGGAAGTGCGTTTGGCCGCGTCGCCCGCAGCGGCGCGCAACGATCGCCTCAGCGGCTATGCCGGCGACGCCGGCGTCAGCAAGGTGCAGAAGCTGTCGGAAATCAGCCTTGAGGCGCTGCCGCGCTTCACCACCGGCTTTCTCGAGTTCGATCGCGTGCTGGGCGGCGGCGTGGTGCCCGGCAGCGCCATTCTGATCGGCGGCAACCCCGGCGCCGGCAAGAGCACCCTGTTGCTGCAGGTGCTGTGCAAACTGTCCGAGCAGATGAAAACCCTGTACGTCACCGGCGAGGAGTCGCTGCAGCAGGTGGCGATGCGCGCTCATCGGCTGGGGCTGCCGACCGGCGGCCTGAACATGCTGTCGGAAACCAGCATCGAGCAGATCTGCCTGATCGCCGAGCAGGAACAGCCGAAGCTGATGGTGATCGACTCGATCCAGGTGATGCACATGGCGGACATTCAGTCTTCGCCGGGCAGCGTGGCCCAGGTGCGCGAAACCGCCGCCTACCTGACGCGCTTCGCCAAGACGCGCGGCGTGGCGATCGTCATGGTCGGCCACGTCACCAAAGACGGCTCGCTGGCCGGGCCGAAAGTGCTGGAACACTGCATCGACTGTTCGGTGCTGCTGGATGGCGACGCCGATTCCCGCTTCCGCACCCTGCGCAGCCACAAGAACCGCTTCGGCGCGGTCAACGAGCTGGGGGTGTTCGCCATGACCGAACAGGGGCTGCGCGAAGTCAGCAACCCTTCGGCGATCTTCCTCAGCCGCGGCGATGAAGTCACCTCCGGCAGCTCGGTGATGGTGGTGTGGGAAGGCACCCGGCCGCTGCTGGTGGAGATCCAGGCGCTGGTGGATCACTCGATGATGTCCAACCCGCGCCGCGTGGCGGTGGGCCTGGAGCAGAACCGGTTGGCGATCCTGCTGGCGGTGCTGCACCGGCACGGCGGGCTGCAGATGTCGGATCAGGATGTGTTCGTCAACGTGGTCGGCGGGGTGAAGGTCAGCGAGACCAGCGCCGATCTGGCGCTGCTGATGTCGCTGGTTTCGAGCCTGCGCGATCGGCCGCTGCCGAACGATCTGGTGGTGTTCGGCGAAGTGGGGCTGGCGGGAGAAATCCGTCCGGTGCCGAGCGGCCAGGAGCGCATCTCCGAAGCGGCCAAGCACGGTTTCAAGCGCGCCATCGTGCCGCACGGCAATATGCCGAAGAAGCCGCCGGCCAACATGCAGGTGTTTGGGGTCAAGAAGCTGGCGGACGCGCTCGACGTGCTGGAAGAGTTTTATTAATGTCGCCGACGGCGAGTAAGATATGCTATTTTGTTTAGCATACTAAACGGAGGTGGCCATGCCGCAATTTGATTACCTGAAGACGTCCATTAAGCAAAAGGGCTGTACTTTGCAGCAGGTGGCGGATGCCAGCGGCATGACCAAGGGCTATCTGAGCCAGCTGTTGAACGACAAAATCAAAAGCCCGAGCGCGCAAAAGCTCGAGGCGCTGCACCGTTTTCTCGGGCTGGAGTTCCCGCGTAAAGAGGTCAAAGTCGGCGTGGTGTTTGGTAAATTTTACCCGCTGCACACCGGCCACATCTATCTGATCCAGCGCGCCTGCAGCCAGGTGGACGAGCTGCACGTTATCTTGTGCCACGACGAACCGCGCGACCGCGAGCTGTTCGAGAACAGTTCGATGTCGCAACAGCCAACGGTCAGCGATCGCCTGCGCTGGCTGCTGCAGACCTTCAAGTACCAGAAAAACATCCATATCCACTCGTTCGACGAGCAGGGCATCGAGCCCTATCCGCATGGCTGGAACGTGTGGAGCGACGGCATGAAGGCCTTTATGGAACAGAAGGGCATCGTGCCGAGCTTCATCTATTCCAGCGAAGCGCAGGATGCGCCGCGCTACCGCGAGCATCTGGGCATCGAAACCATCTTGGTCGATCCCGAGCGTTCGTTCATGAACATCAGCGGCAATCAGATCCGCCAGGATCCGTTCCGCTATTGGGACTACATCCCGACCGAGGTGAAGCCGTTCTTCGTGCGCACCGTGGCGATCCTCGGCGGCGAGTCGAGCGGCAAGTCGACGCTGGTCAACAAGCTGGCCAACATCTTCAACACCACCAGCGCCTGGGAATATGGCCGCGATTACGTGTTTTCGCACCTGGGCGGCGACGAGATGGCGCTGCAGTACTCCGACTACGACAAAATCGCTCTCGGGCAGGCGCAATACGTGGATTTCGCGGTCAAGTACGCCAACAAGGTGGCGTTTATCGATACCGATTTCGTCACCACCCAAGCGTTTTGCAAAAAGTACGAGGGGCGTGAACACCCCTTCGTGCAAGCGCTGATCGACGAATACCGTTTCGATCTGGTGATCCTGCTGGAAAACAACACGCCGTGGGTGGCGGACGGCCTGCGCAGCCTTGGCAGCACCGCCGATCGCCTGGCGTTCCAGCGCCTGTTGGAGGACATGTTGCGCGCCAACAACATCGAGTATGTGCACGTCGAGTCCAGCGATTACGAAGAGCGTTTCCTGCGCTGCGTCGAGCTGGTGCAGCAGCTGCTGGCGGCGGACGCCGGCCGGTTGGCGAATGCGCCCACCCATCGCCACGCCGCAGGCTGAGAAAATTAGCGGAATGTGCGGTCGCGGCGGCAGAAACGCCTCTGTGGCGCACATTTAACGGCTTGTTTAAACATGGTTCATTCGGTAGCGACTAGGTTAAGATTTTCTTTACAATAACGCTCAGAAGAAGACATGTCTTATCGCTTACTCGCTCTCTGGTTGATCTGCTATGCCGCAGCCTGGACGCTGCTGACTGTTCATCTCGATCCCACTCTGCCTTACGACGCCGTCGAGGCGCTCAACTGGGGCCTCAACGCCGAGTGGGGCTCACCGAAAAATCCTTGGCTGGTCGGTGCGGCGATGCAGCCGGCGATCTGGCTCCCGTGGCTGCCGCTGAACCTGTACTGGTATGGCGGGCACTTCATCGCCATCGCCATCGGTATGTTGGGCGTCTGGCTATTGGCGCGCCGCCTGAGCGGCAGCACCTCGCTGGCCTGGATGGCGCTGCTGACGCTCAACCTGTCCGGTATCATCAATTTCGACATCATTCCCTACAACGATAATTACCTGTTGGTGATGCTGTGGCCGTGGATGGCGCTGTTCTTCCACCTGGCGATCTCGCGTTCGGCCAACTGGTGGCCGGCTTTCGCATTGGTGGCAGGTCTGGCGATGATGGCGAAATACTCGACCTTCGCCTTCGTCTATTTCGCGGCGCTGTCGACGCTGTTCGTACCGCAGATCCGCCGCTGCTATCGCCAGCCGCAGTTCTATCTGGCGGTGGCGATCTGGTTGGCGCTGGTGCTGCCGAACCTGTTCTGGCTGTGGAACCACGACTTCGCCGCCTTCAAGTGGGTGGATTCGCAGATCAAGATGCAGCTCAACCTCGATATGCTGCAGTCGCTGCTGCTGGTGTTCTATCCGTCGCTCGCGCTGTGGGTGATCCTGCGGCGCAGCGGGGCGGTGCTGGCCTGGCCAGCGGCGTTGCCGATGCGGGTGTTGCTGTGGGTCTACCTGTTGCCGCTCGGCATCATTACCTTCTGGTTCTCTTTCAACGTCGGCGGCCGGCTGACCGAGTGGCTGCAGCCGTTCTTCATGCTGGCGCCCGCGCTGCTGGTCGGCTGCGTGCGCCAGCCGCCGGTGCGTTCGCTGCGCGCGGCGACCATCGGGCTGATGTGCGCGGCGCTGGCGATCTATCTGGGGTATGCCGCGGTGATGCTGGGCAACGTGCGCAACGCCGGCCAGAAAATGGTGGGTATCAAGGCGTTCAGCGTCGGAGTGGAGCGGCTGTGGCAGGAGCGGTATGGCGTCAGCCTGCGCTACGTCGGCGGCGAATACCTGTCGCAGTGGATGACGGTGTACGCCGGCTCCCGGCCGCAGACCATTACGCGCTGGTCTAATCATACGCGCCCGAATATCTACAACGTCAACATCAGCTATCCGCAGATTGCGCAGCACGGCGTCGCCCTGTTCGGGCGGTTGGGTGAAGACTGCGCGCACAGCGACTTCGGCGGCGAGTTGGCCCACTGGCCGAAGATGCGCCTCGATTGGCAGCAGACGCTGACGTTCCGCGCCGATCCGCATGCCGACGAGCAAGCGCTGTGCGTCGGCTTCGTTCGTCCGCAGTAACGGCGGCGCAAAACGCCGCCGCGATTCAGGCTTAGTAAGCGATAACCAGCTTGCCTTGCATATGGCCGCCGAGCAGCCGTTGATGCGCGGCGGTCAGCGTCTCTACCGACAGCCCGTGCAGGGTTTCGCTCAGCGTGGTGCTCAGCTTGCCCTCGTCCAGCAGCTGCGCCACCTGCTGCAGGATGCGCCCCTGCTGCGCGATGTCCGGGGTGGTGAACATGCTGCGGGTGAACATGAATTCCCAGTGCAGCGCGGCGCTTTTCAGCTTCAGCGCGTTTTGATCCAACGGCTGCGCGTTCTCGACGATGGTGCAGATATGGCCCAGCGGCGCGACCAGCTCGGCCATCGCCGGCCAGTGGCCGTCGGTATCGTTCAGGCACAGGATGTAATCCACCTGCTCGATGCCGTGCTGCGCCAGCTCGCCCTTCAGATCGCGGTAGTCCACCACCAGATCGGCGCCGCGCTCACGGCACCAGGCGGCGGATTCCGGCCTTGAGGCGGTGGCGATCACTTTCACCTTGCTGCGCAGCGCGGCCAGCGGAATGGCCAGCGAGCCGACGCCGCCGGCGCCGCCGATGATCAGCAGCGTCTTGTTCTCCGGCGCGTCCTGAATGTTCAGGTGTTCGAACAGCGCTTCCCAGGCGGTGAGGGCGGTGAGCGGCAGGGCGGCGGACTCGGCCCAGTTCAGGCTGCGCGGCTTGTGCGCGGCGATGCGTGAGTCGATCAGCTGGTGGCTGCTGTTGCTGCCGGGGCGGGTGATGTCGCCGGCGTACCACACTTCATCGCCGGGCTTGAAGCCGCTGACGCCGCTGCCCACGTCTACCACCACGCCGCTGGCGTCCCAGCCGAGGATGCGCGGCTGCTGCAGGCCGCTCTTTTGCAGACCGGCGTGCACTTTGGTGTCCACCGGGTTGACCGACGCCGCTTTCACTGCCACCAGCAGATCGTACTGGCCGGGAACCGGCATTTCCGGTGAGATTTCGATGAAACCGGCGGGGTTCTGCGGGTCTACGGCAATGGCTTTTATCGACATGATTGTGCTCCTTTTAAATGATGCCCCCAGTGTAGACCCGCGGCAGTGGGGTGATAAGATGGACAATATCTAACGGAGTGTTCGTTTAAGGTGAACAATGGAATTCAAACAGCTGCAGGACATGGCGCTGTTCGCGCTGGTGGCGGAGTGCGGCAGCTTCACCGCCGCCGCGCAGCGCGTCGGGTTGCCGAAGTCCAGCGTCAGCCAGCGCATCAGCCAGCTCGAACAGACGCTGGGGCTGCGCTTGCTCAATCGCACCACGCGCCAGCTGAACCTGACCTTCGCCGGTGAGCGCTATCTGGAACATTGTCAGGCGATGATGTCCGCCGCGGAACGCGCCGATCTGGCGTTGCAGCGGCTGCGCGATAACCCGAGCGGCCGCCTGCGCATTTCAACGCCCGCCGGGCTGGGGGCGACCCTGGTGGCGCGGCTGGCGGCGGATTTTCAGCGCCAATACCCGGACGTTTCGCTGGAGGTGTCGGTGTCCGACGCCATGGTGGATCTGGTACAGGAAGGCTTCGACGCCGCGCTGCGCACCGGCAAGCCGCAGGATTCTTCGCTGATCGGTCGCCGTCTCGGGTATGCGCCGCGCTATCTGTTGGCCGCGCCGTCTTATCTGGCGCAGCATCCGCCGATCGAACACCCGCAGCAGCTGCAACAGCATCGCTGCATTGCCCACCGCGCCTGGACGGCCTGGAACCTGCGCTGCGGCGATGACTATTACCGCTGGCAGCTGCCGCTGGCGCACACCACCGACAACCTGCTGTATGCGCGTGAATGCGCTATCGCCGGCGCGGGGATCACGCTGTTGCCGGCGTTTCTCAGCCGCGAGGTGGTGGCGCAGAAGCTGTTGGTGGAAGTCTTGCCGGCGTGGCGCGCGGAGGGCAACGAGCTGTATCTGGTTTACCCGAGCCGCAAGCTGAATTCCCCGGCGCTGGCCTGCTTCATAGATGTGGTGCTGCAGCATCCGACGTTCGACGACTACGCCCGCGAGCTGCCGCGGGAATAAGAACCAAGGAAGCCCAGGCCACTCCTGGGTTAAACAAGATATTACGTCACTTGCACGATGCGCTTTCCTGTGTTTTCCCCCGCCAGCAGGCCAACCAGGGCCGCGGGCAGCAGCTCAAAACCGGCGATCAGATCTTCGATGACCGCTAATTTCTTCTCCGCGACCCAGGCCGTGAGCGCCGTCAGCGCCTGTTCTTGTCGGTGAAGGAAGTCGGCCAACAGGAACCCCCGCATCGTCAAGCTGTGGACGATCAGCAAACCGGGGATCCCGGCCGGCGCGGCCGGTGGGGAGGCCGTATCGTACTGCGACACCGCGCCGCAGCAAACAATGCGCCCCTGTTTCGCCATGTGCGGCAGGCAGGCCGCCAAAATATCGCCGCCGACGTTGTCGAACAGCACGTCAATGCCGTTGGGGCACGAGCGGCGCAGGCCGTCATGCAGATTCCCCGCCTTATAATCTATCGCCGCGTCGAAACCCAGCCTGTCCGTCAGCAGAGCCGTTTTGGCGGCGCCGCCGGCAATGCCCACCGTGCGGCAGCCGTGGAGCCGGGCGATTTGTCCGGCGAACATGCCTACCGCCCCTGCGGCGGCGGAAATGACGACGGTTTCACCGGCCTTGGGGCGTCCGCATTCCAGCAGGCCGAAGTAAGCGGTGAGTCCGGGCACGCCGTAAACGCTGAGCAAGTGCGTATGCGGAACGATGTCCGGCTGTTTTAGCGCCTCAGCCGCCGGCAGGGCCGTGAAGGTTTGCCAGCCGGTTTCCGCCAACACGATATCGCCGGCGGCCAGCAGGGGAGAGCGCGACGTGACGACTTCGGCCAGCGTCTTCGCGGCCATGATGTCTCCTGGCTGCAATCCGGAACGATAGGTGACGCCCTGCATCCAGGCTCTGCTGGCCGCATCCAAAGGCACGTAAAGCGTGCGCAACAGAACCTCTCCGGGGCCGGGGATCGGCATCGGGGTCTCGCGAGTCTGAAAACAATCGACGGTCAGCTTTCCCTGTGGGAGTTTGCCGAGGATGATTTGGCGATTCTGCATAGGGGGCTCCTGTTTAAATCTTGCCGAAGATGTCGATGCCGGTGAGTTGCGCCGACAATTCCCACAGGCGTTGGGCCTGTTCAGGATCGACGGCGTAGCTTTTTACGCCGCTGAAGGAAAGGCCCTCGTCATCGTTGCGCCGGGCGATATCGCAGTCTTCGCAATACAATCCGCCAAGGCCATTGAGTTGAGGCGATGTCGCCGCCCACACCTGGGTTGCCGCACCCTGTTGCGGCGTTTTCAGCATTTCCGGGTGGGCGGGTTTGCCGTCGGCGTCGATCCAGTCCAATGCGAGCATCTCTTCCTGCGAGAGGTAACGCTGCAGTGGCGTGGGGATCATGCCGGGATGCAGCGTGAAGGCGCGTACACCGGCGGCTCGTCCTCGTTTGTCGAGGTGCACGGCGAATAACGCATTAGCGGTTTTCGACTGGCCGTAGGCCCGCCACTTGTCATAGCCGCTGTGAAACTGCACGTCATTCCAGCGTACGGCGCTGGCATGGTGGCCGGAAGAGGAGATGACGACAACGCGGGCGCCGCCCGCCAATGCCGGCCAGAGGTGGTTCACCAGCGCGTAATGCCCCAGGTGGTTGATCGCGAATTGAGCCTCCCAGCCTGGGCCGATGCGGGTTTCAGGACAGGCCATGATGCCGGCGCCGCAGATCACCATATCGAGGTGGACGCCGGTCGCCAGAAGATGTTGCGCGAACTCTCTAATGTTGTTCAGATCGGCCAAATCAAGCTCATAAATGTCGACGTTGCTGATACCGGCGAGGGCCAGACGAGTGCGGGCGATGACGGGATCGCGGGCGGCGACGATCACCTGTGCTCCCGCCTGCGTCAATGCGCGAGTCGTTTCCAACCCCAGGCCGGAATGGCCGCCGGTGACCAGCGCCGTCATGCCGGCCAGTTGACGATCTTTGAGCACGTCGGCGGCGGCGGTGGTGGCGTTGAAGCCAGAGCCGATGGGCGTTTGTTTGTTCATTGGGGATTCCTCGCTGTGGTTGGCTGTGACACAGGGAGTGTAAATCGGCGCTATCCGGCGGATGAATGCAACAAAAACCTAATTTCTGTCGCCATCGTCCTAAAGTCTTCGACCAGCGCATCGCGCGGGTTATGCTCTTGCAAGATCTTTATGGGGAGAGGGTATGGATCCTTTATCGGAAGTGCTGGCGCCACTGAACAGCCAGAATGCGTTTTTCGGCGGCCTGAAGGCCGGCGGCGACTGGGCCGTTCATTTTCCCGCTCCGCAAGGCGGGAAGTTCAATGCGGTGGTGCGCGGCGGCTGTTGGTTGGCGGCGGAAGGGCTGGCAGAACCGCTGTGGCTGGCGGCCGGCGACTGTTTACTGCTGACTCGCAGCCTGCCGCTGACCGTCGGCAGCGACTTGTCACTGCCGGCGCTCGACGCCGACGCGCTTTATCTGCAGGCGAAAAACGGCGTGGCGAGCTGCGGCGAGGGGGAAACGTGCCTGTTTATCGGCGGCCGTTTTAGCTTTGGCGAGGAGGTGGAGCGGCTGTTCGGCAGCCTGCCCGCGTTAATGGTGATCCGCGGGGGCACGGAAGAGGCAGCCGTGCTGCAATGGGCGCTGCAGCGGCTGGCGGATGAGCTGGTGAGGCCTTCGCCGGGCAGTACGTTGATGGCGCATCATCTGGGGCAAATCATGTTGACCCAGGCGCTGCGGATTTACCTGATGGGGGAGGAGAGTGCGGCGTCCGGCTGGCTACCCGCTTTGTTCGATCCGCGCATCGGCGCCGCGATGCAGGCGGTACATGCCGATCCGGCCCGGCGCTGGACGGTGGCGGCGTTGGCCGACGCGGCGAGCGTTTCCCGTTCGACGTTGGCGCTGCGCTTCAAGCAGAAAGCCGGCATGGCGCCGCTCGAGTACGTGTCGCGCTGGCGCATGCTGCTGGCGGCGCGGGCGCTGCGTACCGGCGGCGAACCGGTCTCCGCTATCGCGCAGCGTTTGGGGTACGATTCCGACAGCGCTTTCAGCCACGCGTTCAAACGCGTGATGGCGTGCTCACCGCGCGACTATCGCCGGGCGCAGGCGTAAAAAAGGCGCCGCATGCGGCGCCTCGGGCATTACTTGGCGATCTTCTTGTACTTGATGCGGTGCGGCTCGAGCGCGTCGGCGCCCAGCGTACGCTTCTTGTACTCTTCGTACTCGGTGAAGTTGCCTTCGAAGAATTCCACCTTGCCTTCATCCTGGTAGTCCAGGATGTGGGTGGCGATACGGTCGAGGAACCAACGGTCGTGCGAGATCACCATGGCGCAGCCAGGGAATTCCAGCAGGGCGTTTTCCAGCGCGCGCAGGGTTTCGATATCCAGGTCGTTGGTCGGTTCATCGAGCAGCAGCACGTTGCCGCCAACCTGCAGCAGCTTGGCCAGGTGCAGACGGCCACGCTCACCGCCGGACAGCTCGCCCACGCGTTTGCCCTGATCGACGCCCTTGAAGTTGAAGCGGCCGACATAGGCGCGGCTCGGCATCTCGGTGTTGCCGATGCGCATGATGTCCTGCCCGCCGGAGACTTCTTCCCACACGGTTTTCGAACCGTCCATGCTGTCGCGGAACTGATCGACGGACGCCAGCTTGACGGTGTCGCCCAGCACGATGCTGCCGGAATCCGGCTGTTCCTGGCCGGACATCATGCGGAACAGCGTGGATTTACCCGCGCCGTTCGGGCCGATGATGCCGACGATTGCCCCTTTCGGCACCGAGAACGACAGGTCGTCGATCAGCAGGCGGTCGCCGTAGGACTTGCGCAGGTTGCTGACTTCGACCACTTTGTCGCCCAGGCGTGCGCCAGGTGGAATGAACAGTTCGTTGGTTTCGTTACGTTTCTGGTATTCGGTGTTGTTCAGCTCTTCGAAGCGGGCCAAACGGGCCTTGCCTTTGGACTGACGGCCTTTGGCGCCCTGACGCACCCACTCCAGCTCTTTCTCGATCGACTTGCGGCGAGCGGCTTCGGCGGACGCTTCCTGCGCCAGACGCGCGTCTTTCTGCTCCAGCCAGGAAGAGTAGTTGCCTTCCCACGGGATGCCCTCGCCGCGGTCCAGTTCGAGGATCCAGCCGGCCACGTTATCCAGGAAGTAACGGTCGTGGGTAATCGCCACCACGGTGCCTTCGAAGTCGTGCAGGAAGCGTTCCAGCCAGGCCACGGACTCGGCGTCCAGGTGGTTGGTCGGTTCGTCCAGCAGCAGCATGTCCGGCTTTTCGAGCAGCAGGCGGCACAGCGCGACGCGGCGGCGTTCACCCCCGGACAGGTGGGCGATTTTGGCGTCCCAGTCCGGCAGGCGCAGCGCGTCGGCGGCGCGTTCCAGCTGGGCGTTGAGGTTGTGACCGTCGTGCGCCTGAATGATCTCTTCCAGGCGGCCCTGTTCGGCGGCCAGCTTGTCGAAGTCTGCACCTTCTTCGGCGTACAGCGCGTACACTTCGTCCAGGCGCTTCAGCGCGCCGACCACTTCCGCCAGCGCTTCTTCCACCGACTCACGCACGGTGTGTTCGAGGTTAAGCTGCGGCTCCTGCGGCAGGTAACCGATCTTGATGCCCGGCTGCGGGCGCGCTTCCCCTTCGATATCGGTATCGATGCCGGCCATGATGCGCAGCAGGGTGGACTTACCGGCGCCGTTCAGGCCCAGTACGCCGATTTTGGCCCCGGGGAAGAAGCTCAGGGAGATGTTTTTCAAAATATGACGCTTCGGCGGTACCACCTTGCCGACGCGGTGCATGGTATAGACGTATTGAGCCACGTTGCTCTAAGCCTCTCTATATCAGTATTTATAGGATGTCTGGCGGCATGAGTGTAGCCCGTTTCGATCTCGGATCCCAGACATCGCTCAGCGATCGCTAAGTATAACCGTTTATGCGCCGATAAAGGCGCATATTGGTGGCTTATGGCGTGACGACGATCGCGACGCGGCGGTTTTCCGCGCGGCCGCTGGAGGTGCGGTTGTCGGCAACGGGATCGCGTTTGCCCATGCCGCGGGTTTCGATATTGGCGCGCGGAATGCCGACGCTGGCCAGCAGATCGGCCACCGCATCGGCGCGGCGCAGAGAGAGCTGGTCGTTATAGCTGTCTTCACCGTAGTTGTCGGTATGGCCGTCCAGGCGGAACTTGGTGATGCCGACGCTCAGCAGCGCGCGGCCCATCTTCTGCACCGTCTCGGTGCTTTCCGGGTTCAGCTTGCCGATGTTGTTGCCGAACAGCACTTTATCCGACAGGCCGAACTCCCAGCCGTTATCGGTCAGTTTGAAGCCCTGCGATTGCAGCAGCGCGATCTGCTCGGGCGTCAGGCCCTGCGGTTTGCTCTGGCAGCCGGCGAGCGCCAGCAGGGCGACGAACACCATCGTCAGCAGTGAAAAACGACCTTTAAACAGTTGCTGTATCATAGTCAAAATCCCTAGTTCAAGTGTTATAGCCGGGGCTCTTATTTATGTATAGCCAGCCGCCAGCCTCCGTTATAACGATGCTTTGCCTGATACATCGCATCGTCAGCTTCGTGCAAAAGACCCTGAGGCGTCGACGCGTGATCAGGGTACAGCGCAATACCGATACTCAGAGAGGTAATGACCGCCTCGTCGTTCGGCAAAATGACCGGTTGCGTCATGCAGTCGATGATGTTGTCAGCGATCTGCAGGACATCTTCCGTGCCGTGTACCGGCGCCAGCAGCACGGCGAATTCATCCCCGCCCAGACGCGCGACCAGATCGGTCTCGCGCAGCTGCGCGCGAATGCGCCCGGCAATGGTGGTCAGCACCGCATCGCCTGCGGCGTGGCCGTAACTGTCGTTCACCTCCTTGAAGCGATCGCCGTCGATAAACAGCACCGCCAATTTCGCCGGCGGTTCGATATCGCCCAGCGCCCGGCTCAGCCGCCCTTCGAAGAAGGCGCGGTTCGGCAAGCCGGTCAGGCTGTCGTGCGTCGCCCGGTGAGCCAGCGAGTCGTTCTCCTGCTTCAGATGGGCCTGCCAGGCCTCCAGCTCGTCGAGCAAGCCGTTGAAATCGTTGCTGAGCTCATGCAGCTCGGCGATCGGCGCCGACGGCACCCGCAGGCCGAAGGTGCGATCGCGGCGCACCGCGTGCGCCACGTTGGCGATGTCGTCCAGCGAACTGACGATGCCGACCAGCATACGGCGCGATAACACCAGAGCGCACAGGGTGCTGAGCACCATGCAGGCGATCATGCCGACCAGGCCGCGCAACAGGAAACGCAACAGGAAACGCAACAGGCTGCCGCCGTTGCCGCTCAACCAGACCTGGCCGACCTGTTTGCCCCCGTGAGAAATAGGCAGGATGACCGGCTCGGGCAGCGCCCAGTGCGCAACCATCTGCTCCAGACCGTGCAGCGGGCTGTCGGAGGGATGGCGCCAGCTGGCCAGCATCTTGCCTTTATTATCCAGAATGCGCGCCTCCAGGATCTCTTCGTTGGAGGCGATCAGCATCAGCGCCTCACGCGCGGCGGCGCCGTCTTCAAACACCACGGCGGCCTCGACGGTATAGCTGATGGAGCGCGCGATCAGGTGCAGGTTGTGGTCGGCATAGGCGCGCAGCGCAAACAGCGCCACCAGCGTCAAAAAGATGCCGGCGGTGCCGACGGCGATCAGCGCCAGCCCAAGATGCACCCGCTGCAGCACTCGGCCCAGCGTCGGGCGCGCATTGCCGGCGCGGTTTCTGTGCAACAGCCTCATAGCGGCGGCGCCTGTTTGCGTGCCAGCTGCAGCACGTTGGGGTGAACGCGCACGCCGCTGCGCGCCAGAGCATCCAGGTTGACCTTGAAACTGGCCTGGTCCCCATCGATCTGCAGGCAAAATGCGCTGCCGGCGGAGCATTCGCTATCGTTCTCGCTGATGCTGAGAATGGAGTTGCCGGAAATGCGCTGCATGAAATTTTGTCTCTGCGCGGCGGTGATGTTCCCTAAGTAGATGACATCGCAGCCGGTACTCAGCGTTGGGCTGTCGAACGGCACACGCTCGGCTTTAATCGGACGCGGGGCGCTCAGCAGGATCGGATCGAACAGCCCTTCGGCATACTGGGTGGGTGCGGTCACGCACAAGCGGATCGGATTGGGTTCACGCGACCAGCGGGCGTAGCTGATGATGCCTACCACCACGGTCGTCACGGCGTGCGTGCGTTTTTGATAGGGATCATCGGCGGCGCGCGCAGGCCCGGACAACGTCAGCAGCACCAACAACACGATCAGCAGCAGGCGACCGATATTCAGACGTGCGCCAAGGAAGCCCGGCACGGGGCTTTTTGCGCAACGCATCGCTATCGCGGTCTTATTCGCCATCTTCACCCGCCATTCCGGCCTGATCCACCGCCCGCAGGCCGTGGCCTGACAAGGAAAAGTTCGGCCCGCTTGAAGGGACAATCGTTTTGCTGAAAGCTGTCAGTCGCACTGCCTAATGAACACTATCTCACCCATAATTGGCGCGGATTGTATTATAAGATGTCTTCGTTGGGCGCTTTATGTGCTGTTTTCTCGGAATTATCCTACTTATTTTTGATAGTATAAAAATGCCTACCCGGGTTTGCCACCGCTTTTCTGCAAAGTTGGCGCGTTTGGCCAGCTGTCAGGCGATTTGCGCAACGGCGGCGTCATCTCACAAATGCAATAATGTCATAGCTAATAATTAAAAATTATTTTACTTCTCTTATAAATGCCGGGGTGGCTAATAAAAATCCGGTGGCTGGAAATATCCCGTCGGCCTGATTTGTCAGCCAAAGTAAACGTTTTTTACCTGGCTCCCGTCATGGCGATACACTTCTTCTTCTACAGTATTGAATGGATGAGCGATTGCGCTGTCTATGGTAGATATCTGCGTCCGGGCCGTGCGCCCGGCTTTATTTTGTCCCGCTGCGCCGTGGCGCGGCGGTCACCGGGGAGCTGGGCGGCTCCTGCGGTCCAACCAGTGAGGAAAGAGCGAGGATGGTCAAGGTGGACAAGCGACGGCTGTTGGCAATGGGCCTGTGCCTGACGGCGTTTTCAGGCGCGGCGCTGGCGGATTCTCTGGATGCGCAACGTCAGCGCTACCAGCAGATCAAACAGGCATGGGACGGCAATCAGATGGGCGTGGTGGCGCAGCTGATGCCGACGCTGCGCGATTATCCGCTTTATCCTTACCTGGAATACCGCGAGCTGACACAGGATCTGAGCCAGGCGGGGTTCTCCGAGGTGAACGACTTTATCAAACGCAACCCGACGCTGCCGCCGGCGAAATCACTGGTCCCGCGCTTCGTCAATGAGCTGGCGCGGCGCGAAGACTGGCGCACCCTGTTGGCCTTCAGCCCGCAGCCGCCCAAACCGGTGGCGGCGCGCTGCAATTATTACTACGCCAAGTGGGCCACCGGCGATCAGCAGGCGGCCTGGAGCGGCGCCGACGAACTGTGGCTGAACGGCAAAACGCTGCCGGGCGCCTGCGATCGGCTGTTCAGCGTCTGGCGCGGCGCAGGCAAGCAAACGCCGCTGGATATTCTGGCGCGCATGAAGCTGGCGTTGAAGGAGGGCAACAGTTCGCTGGTCAGCAACCTCTACAGCCAGCTGCCGGCCGACTACCAGACCATGGGCAACGCCCTGGTGCGCTTGCAAAACGATCCGACCACCGTGGAAGCCTTCGCCCGCAGCGTGGGGCCGACCGACTTTACCCGTGCCGCCACCGGCATCGCCTTTGAGCGCCTGGCGCGGCAGGATGTGGAAAACGCGCGGGCGATGATCCCGACGCTCGCGCGACTGCAAAAAATGAGCGACGACGAGCGGCTGGGGCTGGAAGAGGCGGTGGCCTGGCGCCTGATGGGCAGCGATGCCACCTATGAACAGGCGCAGTGGCGCGATCGGGTGATTCTGCGCAGCCGTTCGCCTTCGCTGCTGGAGCGCCGGGTGCGCATGGCGTTGGGCAACGGCGATCGGCAGGGCGTGGCGACCTGGCTGGCCCGCCTGCCGGAAGCGTCGCGCAACAAGGATGAGTGGCGCTACTGGCGCGCCAGTCAGTTGATGGACGAAGGCAAACGCGCCGAAGGCGAGGAGATATTGCGTAACCTGATGACCGAACGCGGCTTCTATCCGATGGCGGCGGCGCAGAAGCTGAACGCCACTTATCCGGTGATGGTGGCGGTGGCGGCCAAGCCGCGCGCGTCGCTGGTCGACGGGCCGGAGGTTGCCCGGGTGCGCGAGCTGATGTACTGGAACATGGACAACCTGGCCCGCAGCGAGTGGGGCTCCTACGTCGCCAGCCGCAGCCGGCCGGAACAAGAGGCGCTGGCGCGCTACGCCTTTGAGCAAAAATGGGCCGATCTGAGCGTGCAGGCGACCATCGTCGGCAAGCTGTGGGATCATCTGGAGGAGCGCTTCCCGGTCGCCTGGCCGCAGGAGTTCCGCCGCGCCACCGATGACAAGGGGATCACCACCAGCTACGCGATGGCGATAGCGCGCCAGGAGAGCGCCTGGAATCCGAAGGCGCAGTCGCCGGTTGGCGCTTCCGGCCTGATGCAGGTGATGCCGCGCACCGCGCAGCATACGGTGCAGATGTTCAATATTCCCGGCTACGTCGGCCCGAGCCAGCTGTTCGATCCGCAGACCAACATCACCATCGGCACCAGCTATCTGGAGTCGGTCTATCAGCAGTTCGGCCGCAACCGCATCCTGTCGAGCGCCGCCTATAACGCCGGCCCGTCACGGGTGAACACCTGGCTGGGCAACAGCGCGGGGCGTATCGATCCGGTGGCGTTCATCGAAAGCATTCCGTTCTCGGAAACCCGCGGCTACGTCAAGAATGTGCTGGCCTACGACGCGTTTTACCGCTATCTGACGCACCGGCCGGCCAAGGTGTTGACCGACGCCGAGTGGCAGAGACGTTATTGATTTTGACGGCCCTATGGTATGCTGCTGTACTAGTTAAATAGTATGGTGGCTGCCATGACGCAATTATCGTTAAACGACCCCGCTCTTTCAGAACAAGGCAATGAGGATTGGCTGCGCTTCGTCGCGCTGCTGCAGAATTCGTTTGCGCAAGAGCTGCATCAACCGCTGCTGCAGCTGATGCTGACGCCGGACGAGCGCACCGCGCTGGGCACCCGGGTGCGGATCATTCAGGAACTGATGCGCGGCGAGATGAGCCAGCGCGAGCTGAAAAATGAACTGGGCGCGGGGATCGCCACCATCACCCGCGGCTCGAACAGCCTGAAAGCGGCTTCACCCGAGCTGAAACAGTGGCTTGAGCAGCAACTGTTGCACGACGCGCCCTAGCGGGATCGGTGCTATTGCTGATAGATGGCGTTGTGAAACGGCACCAGCGCCAGCAGCAGCGCCTGGTGGTAAACGCTGGTGCGGCTCAGCCGGCCGTCGGTGAAGACGCCGATGGCGCCGCCCTGGCGCTTCACCTCGGCATTGCCGGTGATCGCCGCCATTTCGCTGCCCAATTCGCGACCGGCGCGAATACCTTGTAAGATGACTTCCGGCAGCATCAGGCTCGCCGAGCGGGATTCGCCGCGGATGTGCGGGTTCTCGATGGTCATCCAGGCGAAGGTCATATTCTCTTCAATCCCGGCTTCCACGCCGACCCAAAAATCGGCCTCGGGCCTGACCTGGCGCGCTTCCATGACGCGTTGACGCGAGCCGGTGCGGGTTTCGTGGTTGCCTATCGGCTGCAGCGAGACGCCGCTGGCGACGTCAACGGATTCAATGCGGTATTGGTTCGCGCCAAAGACGTCATCGAAGGCCAGTTGAATAGCCTTGATCTTTGCCGGGTTGGTAGTTGCAGCGACAACATGGTACATAACGGGTTTGATATCCTTCTGGCCGATACGCCGGGCAGCGGCAAAAGCGCCGCCGGGCCGGGGATAAACGCAAATTTCACGCAGTATAACGGAAAACAAAAATGTTACAGGTATACCTCGTTCGCCATGGCGAAACGGAATGGAACGCGGCTCGCCGCATCCAGGGTCAGTCCGACAGCCCGTTAACCGCCATGGGTGAACACCAGGCCCGTCTGGTCGCCAGGCGCGTCAGTAAGGAAGGCATTACGCACATCATTACCAGCGATCTGGGGCGCACGCGCCGCACCGCGCAGATCATCGCCGAAGCCTGTGGCTGCGAAGTGATAGGCGATCCGCGTTTGCGTGAGCTGCACATGGGGGTTCTGGAAGAACGCCTGATCGACAGTTTGACGCCGCAGGAAGAGCAGTGGCGCAAACAGATGGTCGATGGTACTCCTGACGGCCGTATCCCTCAAGGCGAATCCATGGAGGAACTGGGCGAGCGCATGCGCGCCGCGCTGGAGAGCTGCCTGATGCTGCCGGAAGGCAGCAAGCCGCTGCTCGTCAGCCATGGCATCGCGTTGGGGTGTTTGATCAGTACGGTGCTGGGGTTGCCGGCCTATGCGGAACGCCGTTTGCGCTTGCGCAACTGTTCACTGTCGCGCGTCGATCACCAGCAGAGCCCGTGGCTGGCTTCCGGCTGGATCGTGGAGACCGCGGGCGATGTCACGCATCTGGACATGCCCGCGTTGGACGAACTGCAGCGTTAACGCCGAATCGGGATCAGGTAGTCGCACTTGATCTCGATAGGCGCCTGATGCGGACGGCGTTCGCCTTTCGGGTAGAAGCGTTCGATGTCGTGCCCTTTGCGGCGCGTCAGCTGGAGCGCCGGCAGGCAGGTGCCGTAGACCGTCAGAATAAAGTCTTGCAGGCCCTCAGTGGGCCCTTCGTAGCTGAACATCGCAAACTCACCGCCCGGCAACACCAGCGGCTGGCCTTCCTGCGCCTTGTCAGGCACCTGATCCGGCTCCAGCGCCGTGGTGTACAGCACTTCCTGTTCGTCGTCCTTCTCCTGGCTCGGCCGCGAGTGGTGCAGCCCGTACAGTACCGGCGGCAGGGTTTCGACGTCACCGAGGAACTGGCGCCAGAACTGCGAGCGCAGCTCGGTGCGCACGGTGGTGATCTGTTCCAGCGTACAGGAGTAGCTTTGGGTCAGGCCGACCAGGCGCTTGTCCGGCAGCGAGACGAATTCCGGCTGCGGCAGGGTGAAAGCCCCCAGACGGATCGGCGGGCAGATGCCGAATGCGTTCCAGTCCTCGGCGCGGCGGTACAGCGCCGGCGTTTGCGCAAACTGTTTTTTGAAGGCGCGGGTGAAGGTCTGCTGCGAGTCGAAGCGATACTGCAGGGCGATATCCAAAATCGGCCGGCTGGTCAAACGCAGCGCGACGGCGGCTTTGGACAGCCTCCTTGCCCGGATGTAAGCACCGATGGCGTTACCGGTAATATCTTTGAACATCCGTTGCAGGTGCCATTTGGAATAGCCAGCCTTGGCCGCCACGTTATCCAGCGACAAGGGTTGGTCCAAATGGCTTTCCAGCCAGCTAAGCAGATCACGAATGATACCGGCTTGATCCATAGATCTTCCTCGTAAAGCTTGGGGGTAGGAACCCGAACTGTTGATTCGTCACGCTGGTGCTGCGCTATCAGACCGATCCATGAGCCATTATGCGTTGCACTCTTTGCCTCTGCTGCGCTTGCCGCGCCAGAGTTGGATTGGGGTACACCGTAGTGGGCGCAAAGAAATAACGACGCCGCATCATAGCAATTTTTTTACTCCGCGACTCTCAAAGATTTTTGTCACGCTCTGTGCTAAAACGGTCGGTGCGGACCCGTAAAAAACCGATTCCGTGAGCTTAGACATAAATAATGGCGATCGCCGAACCTATTTTTGCGGCAAGGTTATATCGGAGTTAAGTAAATGAAAAAAGGCTGGATATTTTTATTCGGTTTGGTTTGCGCAACCGTTGGCAGCGCGCAGGCGGAGCAGGTGGGCTCCGTTGATACCGTGTTTAAATTGTTGGGGCCGGACCACAAAATCGTGGTGGAAGCGTTCGACGATCCGGATGTTAAAAATGTAACTTGTTATATCAGCCGCGCCAAAACCGGCGGCATCAAAGGCGGTCTGGGGCTGGCGGAAGACACCGCCGACGCGGCCATTTCCTGCCAGCAGGTGGGGCCTATCGAGCTGAGCGACAAGATCAAAAACGGCAAGTCGGAAGGTGAGGTGGTATTCCAGAAACGCACCTCGCTGGTGTTCAAGAAGCTGCAGGTGGTGCGCTTCTACGACACCAAGCGCAATTCGCTGATTTACCTGAGCTACTCCGACAAGGTGATCGACGGTTCGCCGAAGAACGCGCTGAGCGCGGTGCCGATCATGCCGTGGGCTGAGACGAAATAAAAAAACGGGGTTCAGCATGCTGAACCCCGTTTTCATGACGGCAGGCCGGAATTACTCTTCCAGATCGCCGCAGAAGCGGTAGCCTTCGCCGTGAATGGTGGCGATGATTTCCGGCGTGTCCGGCGTCGATTCGAAGTGTTTGCGAATGCGACGGATGGTGACGTCCACGGTGCGGTCATGCGGCTTCAGCTCGCGGCCGGTCATTTTCTTCAGCAGTTCGCCGCGGGACTGGATCTTGCCCGGGTTTTCGCAGAAGTGCAGCATGGCGCGGAATTCGCTGCGCGGCAGCTTGTACTGTTCGCCGGCCGGGCTGATCAGCGAGCGGCTGTTGATGTCCAGCTCCCAACCGTTGAACTTGTAGCTCTCGACCAGGCGGCGCTCTTCGCCGAGGCTGCCCAGGTTCATGGTGCGCGACAGCAGGTTGCGCGCGCGGATGGTCAGCTCACGCGGGTTGAACGGCTTGGTGATGTAATCGTCGGCGCCGATTTCCAGGCCGAGGATTTTGTCCACTTCGTTATCGCGACCGGTCAGGAACATCAAGGCGACGCTGGCCTGTTCACGCAGTTCGCGCGCCAACAGCAGGCCGTTTTTGCCTGGCAGGTTGATGTCCATGATGACCAGATTGATATCATTTTCAGACAGGATATTGTGCATCTCTGCACCATCATTGGCTTCATGAACAATGTAGCCTTCCGCCTCGAAAATGCTCTTCAGGGTGTTACGAGTGACTAACTCGTCTTCGACAATCAGAATGTGCGGGGTCTGCATATTTGCTACCTAAAATTGCCAACAAAATAGAAAATAGGAAGTACAGAAGTCTTTGTTTTCTTAGAGGAGGGCAGAGATAGCGCCACGTTCCCTCTCAGCAAATGACTAAAGTACGTAAACTCGTTCTTGATGCACTTTCCATCTCATGTCAACAAGATCGCTAGCCTGGTGGGGATGCTGTTCCCTACAACCCCTGGGGTGCCAAATTGGCGCATATCCTAACCCCATTAACAGCAATATAACAGCGCGTGCCGAATTCATCACCCAACAAAACTACGCTTTGTTGACATATATCAAATTCAATTGTAGCACGTTAACAGATTTGTGAAAAACACTTACAGAAATGCCAGTTTAAGTCACAGAACCTCAAATTCTGTGAACGATTCAGCATTATCCGGCCCGATAGGATACAATTATTCGCTTATTGATCATCGCCTTGTTTTAACTCATTGATAAATAAATGCAGTAAAACATAAGCACGAATAATGACTATTACGACGGGTTTATTAGCTCAACGAGCCGTTTAATCTTGTTTGTTGCTATTAACGCGTTTATTGTTACGCAATTGTAAATATAAGCGGGCGCTGCGCCATCGTCAAAAGTGCAGGCCTGCCTTCGGTGGAAGAGTGATGCAGCTTCATATTGTTTTAGTGGCTCCGGCGCGGCCGGAAAATGTCGGCGCGGCGGCGCGCGCGATGAAAACCATGGGCTTCACGTCGTTGCGCATCGTCGACAGCGAGGCGCACCTGCAGCCGGCGGCGCGCTGGGTGGCGCACGGAGCCGGCGAGATCCTCGACGGCGTGCAAACGTTCGCCATGCTGGAACTGGCGCTGGCGGACGTGGATTTCACCGTCGCCACCACCGCCCGCAGCCGCGCGCGTTTTCACTATTACTGCACGCCGCCCGAGCTGCTGGAACAGCTGAGCGAGCGCAAGCAGTGGGTCGGCCAGGCCGCGCTGGTGTTCGGCCGCGAAGATTCCGGCCTGACCAACGAAGAGCTGGCGCTGGCGGATTTGCTGACCGGCGTGCCGATGCAGGCGGACTATCCATCGCTTAACCTGGGCCAGGCGGTGATGGTTTACTGCTACCAGCTGGCGAGCCTGATGGGCGTCAGCACGCCGCAGGAAACGGCGGCGTCGGAAGGGCAGCTCAAGGCGCTGCGCCGCCGCGCCGATGCCTTGTTGAACGCATTGGATGTCGGCGATGACCAAAAATTGCGCGACTGGCTGCACCAGCGGCTCGGCGCGCTGCAACAGCGCGATACGGCGATGTTGCATACGCTGCTGCACGACATCGAAAAAAAACTCGCCAAGTGATAGCGGCTCCATCAGACGGTTACCCAGCGTGATCCACTGGTAAATCGGCTTTAAGTTGTTTTTTTGTTCTGTCGTTTTGCTTTTCACCTGTTGCATCGCGCATTACCGTCGCTGAACGGAAAATAAGCAAAAAAAAGAAATCGTTTGACTTGGGATAGCGATTGCTTTAACCAATAGAGGGGACAGAGTATTTCATGAGACAGACAGACAACATGCGCAACATCAGCCTGAAAACCACAATTATTACCACCACCGATACCACAGGTAACGGGGCGGGCTGACGCGCACAGGAAACACAGAAAAAAGCCCGCACCTAATCAGTGCGGGCTTTTTTTTTCGGCTTAAATTCGGAGAGATCACACATGCGAGTGCTGAAATTTGGCGGAACCTCGGTGGCGAATGCAGAACGTTTTCTGCGCGTTGCCGACATCATGGAGAGTAATGCGCGTCAGGGACAGGTAGCCACGGTCTTGTCCGCCCCTGCAAAGATCACCAACCATCTGGTGGCGATGATCGACAAAACGGTGGCGGGCCAGGACATTCTGCCGAATATCAGCGACGCCGAGCGGATCTTTGCCGATCTGCTGAGCGGCCTGGCGCAGGCGCTGCCGGGCTTTGAATACGATCGCTTGAAAGGCGTGGTCGATCAGGAGTTCGCGCAGCTCAAACAGGTGCTGCACGGCGTTTCGCTGCTGGGGCAGTGCCCGGACAGCGTAAACGCGGCGATCATCTGCCGCGGCGAAAAGCTCTCCATCGCCATCATGGAAGGGGTGTTCCGCGCCAAGGGCTACCCGGTCACAGTGATCAACCCGGTGGAGAAACTGCTGGCGCAGGGCCACTACCTGGAGTCCACCGTGGACATCGCCGAGTCCACGCTGCGCATCGCCGCGGCGGCGATCCCGGCTGACCACATCGTGCTGATGGCCGGTTTCACCGCCGGTAACGACAAGGGTGAACTGGTGGTGCTGGGCCGCAACGGCTCCGACTATTCCGCCGCGGTGCTGGCCGCCTGCCTGCGCGCCGACTGTTGCGAAATCTGGACCGACGTCGATGGCGTGTATACCTGCGATCCGCGCACCGTGCCGGACGCCAGGCTGCTGAAATCGATGTCGTACCAGGAGGCGATGGAGCTCTCCTACTTCGGCGCCAAAGTGCTGCACCCTCGTACCATCACGCCGATTGCCCAATTCCAAATCCCTTGCCTGATTAAAAACACCTCCAACCCGCAGGCCCCCGGCACGCTGATCGGCAAAGACAGCACCGATGACGGGATGCCGGTGAAAGGCATCACCAACCTGAACAACATGGCGATGATCAACGTCTCCGGCCCGGGCATGAAAGGCATGGTCGGCATGGCCGCGCGAGTGTTCGCCGTGATGTCGCGCGCCGGCATTTCGGTGGTGCTGATCACCCAATCCTCTTCCGAATACAGCATCAGCTTCTGCGTGCCGCAGGGCGAACTGCTGCGCGCGCGCCGCGCGCTGGAGGAGGAGTTCTATCTGGAGTTGAAAGACGGCGTGCTGGATCCGCTGGACGTGATGGAACGCCTGGCGATCATCTCGGTAGTCGGCGACGGCATGCGCACCCTGCGCGGCATCTCCGCGCGCTTCTTCTCCGCGCTGGCGCGCGCCAACATCAATATCGTCGCCATCGCCCAGGGCTCTTCCGAGCGTTCAATCTCGGTGGTGGTCAGCAATGAATCCGCCACCACCGGCGTGCGCGTCAGTCACCAGATGCTGTTCAACACCGATCAGGTGATCGAAGTGTTCGTCATCGGCGTCGGCGGCGTTGGCGGAGCGCTGATCGAGCAGATCTACCGCCAGCAGCCATGGCTGAAGCAAAAGCATATCGACCTGCGGGTGTGCGGCATCGCCAATTCACGCGTGATGCTGACCAACGTACACGGCATCGCGCTGGACAGCTGGCGCGACGAGCTGGCCGGCGCGCAGGAGCCGTTCAATCTCGGCCGCCTGATCCGGCTGGTGAAGGAGTATCACCTGCTGAACCCGGTGATCGTCGACTGCACTTCCAGCCAGGCGGTGGCCGATCAGTATGTGGACTTCCTGGCGGACGGTTTCCACGTGGTGACGCCGAACAAAAAGGCCAACACCTCGTCGATGAACTATTATCAGCAACTGCGCGCGGCGGCCGCCGGTTCGCACCGCAAGTTCCTCTACGACACCAACGTCGGCGCCGGTTTGCCGGTGATTGAGAACCTGCAAAACCTGCTGAACGCCGGCGATGAGCTGGTACGCTTCTCCGGCATCCTGTCCGGCTCGCTGTCCTTTATCTTCGGCAAGCTGGACGAAGGGCTATCGCTGTCGGCGGCGACCCTGCAGGCTCGAGCCAACGGCTATACCGAGCCGGATCCGCGCGACGATCTGTCCGGTATGGACGTGGCGCGCAAGCTGCTGATCCTGGCGCGCGAAGCCGGTTACAAGCTGGAGCTGAGCGATATCGAGGTCGAGTCGGTGCTGCCGCCGTCCTTCGACGCGTCGGGCGACGTGGAGCATTTCCTGGCGCGCCTGCCGGAGCTGGATAAAGAGTTCGCGCGCAACGTGGCCAACGCCGCGGAGCAAGGCAAGGTGCTGCGCTATGTCGGCCTGATCGACGAAGGCCGCTGCAAGGTGCGCATCGAGGCGGTGGACGGCAACGATCCGTTGTATAAAGTGAAGAACGGCGAGAACGCGCTGGCCTTCTACAGCCGCTACTATCAGCCGCTGCCGCTGGTGCTGCGCGGCTACGGCGCCGGTAACGATGTGACCGCAGCGGGCGTGTTCGCCGATCTGCTGCGCACACTGTCATGGAAGTTGGGAGTTTAATATGGTTAAGGTGTATGCACCGGCCTCGATCGGTAACGTCAGCGTCGGTTTCGATGTGCTGGGCGCGGCGGTTTCGCCGATCGACGGCACGCTGCTGGGCGACTGCGTCAGCGTAGAAGCCGCCGAGACGTTCAGTTTGCAGAATGCCGGGCGCTTCGTCAGCAAGCTGCCGGCCGAGCCGAAAGAGAACATCGTTTATCAATGCTGGGAGCGCTTCTGCCAGGAGATCGGCCGCGAAGTGCCGGTGGCGATGCGGTTGGAAAAGAACATGCCGATCGGATCGGGGCTGGGCTCCAGCGCCTGTTCGGTGGTGGCCGGGCTGATGGCGATGAACGAATTCTGCGATCGGCCGCTGGATGAGACGACGCTGCTCGGCCTGATGGGCGAGCTGGAGGGCCGCATTTCCGGCAGCGTGCATTACGATAACGTGGCGCCATGCTACCTGGGCGGCCTGCAGCTGATGCTGGAAGAAGAAGGCATCATCAGCCAGGAGGTGCCGTGCTTCGACGATTGGCTGTGGGTCATGGCCTATCCGGGCATCAAGGTCTCCACCGCCGAAGCGCGCGCCATTTTACCCGCGCAATACCGTCGTCAGGATTGCATCAGCCACGGTCGCTATCTGGCCGGCTTTATCCATGCCTGCCACACCCGTCAGCCGCAGCTGGCCGCCAAATTGATGCAGGACGTGATAGCCGAACCGTACCGCACCCGGCTGCTGCCGGGCTTCGCCGAAGCGCGCAAGGCGGCGCAGGAGATCGGCGCGCTGGCCTGCGGCATCTCCGGCTCCGGCCCGACGCTGTTCGCCGTCTGCAACGACGGCGCCACCGCGCAGCGCATGGCCGCCTGGCTGCAACAACACTATCTGCAAAACGACGAAGGTTTTGTTCATATTTGCCGTCTGGATACCGCAGGCGCTCGACTACTGGGATAACGCATGAAACTGTACAACCTTAAGGATCACAACGAGCAGGTCAGCTTCGCGCAGGCGATCAAACAAGGCCTGGGCAAGCAGCAGGGGCTGTTCTTCCCGCTGGAGCTGCCGGAGTTCGAACTGACCGAGATAGACCAACTGCTGGAGCAGGACTTTGTCACCCGCAGCAGCCGTATTCTGTCGGCCTTTATCGGCGAAGAGGTACCGGAAGCGGCGCTGAAGAAACGCGTGCAGGCCGCTTTTGAGTTCCCGGCGCCGGTGGCGAAAGTGACCGAAGACGTCTCCTGCCTGGAGCTGTTCCACGGCCCGACGCTGGCGTTCAAAGACTTCGGCGGCCGCTTTATGGCGCAGATGCTGGCGGAAGTGGCCGGCGATCAGCCGGTGACCATTTTGACCGCCACCTCCGGCGACACCGGCGCCGCCGTGGCGCACGCCTTCTACGGCCTGAAAAACGTCCGGGTGGTGATCCTCTATCCGCAGGGCAAAATCAGTCCGCTGCAGGAGAAGCTGTTCTGTACTCTGGGCGGCAACATTCACACCGTAGCGATCGACGGCGACTTCGATGCTTGCCAGGCACTGGTGAAGCAGGCGTTCGACGATCGGGAATTGAAGGACGCGCTGCACCTGAACTCGGCCAACTCGATCAACATCAGCCGCTTGCTGGCGCAGATCTGCTACTACTTCGAAGCGGTGGCGCAGCTGCCGCAGGAAGCGCGCAATCAGCTGGTGATTTCGGTGCCGAGCGGCAACTTCGGCGATCTGACCGCCGGGCTGCTGGCCAAGTCGCTGGGCCTGCCGGTGAAGCGCTTTATTGCCGCCACCAACGCCAACGACACCGTGCCGCGCTTCCTGACCAGTGGCCAGTGGCAGCCGCACGCCACGGTCGCGACGCTGTCCAACGCCATGGACGTCAGCCAGCCGAACAACTGGCCGCGCGTGGAAGAGCTGTTCCGTCGTAAGGTCTGGCAGCTGAAAGAGCTGGGCCACGCGGCGGTCAGCGATGAGACCACCAAGGAAACGATGCGTGAACTGGCCGAGCTGGGTTATATCTCCGAACCGCACGCGGCCATTGCCTATCGCGCGCTGCGCGATCGGCTGCAGGAAGGGGAGTTCGGTCTGTTCCTCGGCACCGCGCATCCGGCCAAGTTTAAAGAGAGCGTAGAAGCGATCCTCGGTCAGGAGCTGCCGTTGCCGAAAGCGCTGGCGCTGCGGGCCGATCTGCCGCTGCTGTCGCACACGCTGCCGGCCGGCTTTGCCGAGCTGCGCAAGTTCCTGATGGCGCTGCCGGCCTGAGGTTCGGCAGGCTAGAATGCGAAAAGCCGTCTTGCGACGGCTTTTTTTATGCCTGCTCCGGGCGTTTGAACACCAGTTCATTGCCCTGCGAGGCGGCTTCGTCGAAGGCGTAGCCTTCCAGGTTGAAGTCCACCAGCTGTTCGCTGCGCGTCAGGCGATTTTTGATGATAAAGCGGCTCATCAACCCGCGCGCTTTCTTGGCGTAGAAGCTGATGACCTTGTACTTGCCGTTCTTCTCGTCGAGGAACACCGGTTTGATCAGCGCGCCGTGCAGTTTGGCCGGCTTCACCGCCTTGAAATACTCGTCGGACGCCAGGTTGACCACCACGTTGTCGCCCTGCTGCTCCAGCGCTTCGTTGAGTTTCTGGGTGATTTTATCGCCCCAGAAGCTGTACAGGTCTTTGCCTTTCGGGTTTTCCAGCCTGATGCCCATCTCCAGCCGGTACGGCATCATCAGATCGAGCGGGCGCAGCACGCCATACAGGCCGGACAGCATGCGCAGATGCTGCTGGGCGAAGTCGAAATCGGCTTCGCTGAAATCCTGCGCCTGCAGGCCGGTGTAAACGTCGCCCTTGAACGCCAGCAGCGCCTGACGGGCATTGTCCGGGGTAAATTTCGGCTGCCACTCGCTAAAGCGCGCGGCGTTCAGCCCGGCCAGCTTGTCGCTGATGCTCATCAGGCTGGCGATTTGCGCCGGCGTCAGCTCGCGGCAAATTTTGATCAGCTGTTTCGACTTGTCCAGCATTTCGGGCTGCGTGAAGCGTTCTGTCGCCAGCGGGCTGTCGTAATCGAGAGTTTTTGCAGGGGAAATAATAACGAGCATGGCCAGATCCTGTTTATCCAAGTGCGGATACTGTAGCAAAAAGCGCGGGAAAAAGGGGCAATCGGTCCAATAGGCAGGGGCGCGCACCGTACGCGCCCCGGAAAACTCAGCGCGGCGGCTTTTGGTCGTCCCACACGCCCGGCTCCAACTGCGACTTCAGCTCCGGATAACGGTTGGCGTCGAAGGTCGGCAGCTTGCCCAGACGGCGTTGGCGATGGTAGTCGTCGGCCAGCTTAAGCGCCACCCGCGACAGCAACAGGATGGCCGTCAGGTTGGTGATGGCCATCAGCGCCATGGAGGTATCCGCCATTTTCCACACCAGCGGCAGCTCCGCCAGCGCGCCGAACATCACCATGCCCAACGCCACGCAGCGGAAAATCAGCAGGCCGCCCGGATGGTTGTGCTCGAGGAACACCAGGTTGCTCTCGGCATAGGCGTAGTTGGCGATGATCGAGGTGAAGGCGAAGAAGAAAATGGCGATGGCGACGAACGGCGCGCCCCAACTGCCGACGGCGGTCGACAGCGCGCGCTGGGTCAGATCGATGCCGCTGATGCTGTCGGTCGGCTGATCGAGAATGCCGGAGGAGAGGATGATCGCCGCGGTGGCGCTGCAGATGACGATGGTATCGATAAACACCCCGAGCATTTGCACATAGCCCTGTGAGGCCGGATGCGGCGGATAAGGCGAAGCGGACGCCGCCGCGTTGGGCGCCGAGCCCATGCCGGCTTCGTTGGAGAACAGGCCGCGCTGCACGCCCTGGGTCATCGCCTGGGAGATGCCGTAACCGACGGCGCCGGCCGCGGCTTCCTGCAGGCCGAAGGCGCTTTTGAAGATCAGCGTCAGGATCGCCGGCATGTGTTCGATGTTATGGCCAATCACCCAGAGGGCCAGCAACAGGTAGGCGCCGGCCATCAGCGGCACCACCAGCTCGGCCACTTTGGCGATGGAGCGGATGCCGCCGAAGATCACCACGCCGCTCAGCAGCACCAGGCCGATGCCGACGTGCAGCGGCTGCAAATGGAAGGCGACGGCGGAGGCCTGCGCGATGGAGTTGGCCTGCACGGCGTTGAACACCAGGCCGAACGCGATGATCAGGAAGATCGAGAACAGCACGCCCATCCAGCGCATGCCGAGACCCTTTTCCATGTAGTAGGCCGGGCCGCCGCGGTAGTTGCCGTTATCGTCTTTGGTTTTGTAGAGCTGCGCCAGCGAGCTTTCCACAAAGGAGGTGGCCATGCCGATAAACGCCACCACCCACATCCAGAAGATGGCGCCGGGGCCGCCGGCGGTCAGGGCGATGGCGACGCCGGTCAGGTTGCCGGTGCCGACGCGCGCCGCCAGCGTGGTGCACAGCGCCTGGAAAGAGGAGATGCCGGCGCTGTCGCTTTTATTGCTGTTTTTCAACACCGAGAACATGTGGCTGAAGTGGCGGAGCTGGATAAAGCGGGTGCGCAACGTGAAGTAGATGCCGGTGCCGAGCAGCAGATAAATCAGCACCGACCCCCACAAAATGTTGTTTATAAAATTCATCAGGTCCGTCAAGGGATCCCTCCTTTTATCGAAATTTAATGCGCACCTTGCAGCATCCACCGCAGGTGAAAAACATTGGCCTATTTTTTACAAGAGCTTAGCTGGAATCTGTCCGGCGTCAGTCGATTAAGATTTTTCGCAGATTAGCGGACGAATTGCATCAATTTTTTCGAATTTAACATAATTTATTCGGACAATAGCACGTTATTGCCTTTCCATCCGCTCGGTAATGGCGAAAGATATCGGCGTAAACGGTTGCTCGCCCAAGGATAAAACAGATGCCTGCGCGCCGCGGTTTTCCAGCCTTGCACCGGGCTTGGCGCATGTTATTATCAGGGCAGGGCATGGTTGAACAATGCCAAAAGTTCATGCACAAACGATGAGATAATGCCAACATGACCGACAAATTAACTTCCCTGCGCCAGCTGACCACGGTGGTTGCAGATACGGGTGATATCGCGGCAATGAAGCTGTATCAACCGCAGGACGCCACAACCAACCCTTCGCTGATCCTCAATGCAGCCCAAATTCCTGAATACCGTAAACTGATTGACGAAGCCATCGCCTGGGCGCGCGGCCAGAGCAGCGATCGCGAGCAGCAAATCGCCGACGCCGCCGACAAGCTGGCGGTCAACATCGGTCTGGAAATCCTCAAACTGGTTCCGGGCCGCATCTCAACCGAAGTGGATGCACGTCTGTCTTACGACACCGATGCCAGCGTGGCCAAGGCCAAGCGCCTGATCAAGCTGTACAACGAAGCCGGCATCAGCAACGATCGCATTCTGATCAAACTGGCCTCGACCTGGCAGGGCATCCGCGCGGCGGAGCAGCTGGAGAAAGAAGGCATCAACTGTAACCTGACGCTGCTGTTCTCCTTCGCTCAGGCTCGCGCCTGTGCCGAAGCCGGCGTTTACCTGATCTCGCCGTTCGTCGGCCGTATCCTCGACTGGTACAAAGCCAACGGCGACAAGAAAGAGTTCGCCCCGCATGAAGATCCGGGCGTGATCTCCGTGACCGAGATTTACCAGTACTACAAACAGCACGGTTACAACACCGTGGTGATGGGCGCCAGCTTCCGTAACGTCGGCGAAATCATCGAACTGGCCGGCTGCGACCGTCTGACCATCGCCCCTGCGCTGCTGAAAGAGCTGGCGGAGAGCGAAGGCGCGCTGGAGCGCAAACTGTCTTACACCGGTGAAGTGAAGGCGCGTCCTGCCGCACTGACCGAACCTGAGTTCTACTGGCAGCACAACCAGGATCCGATGGCGGTTGAGAAACTGACCGACGGCATCCGCAAGTTCGCCGTAGACCAGGGCAAACTGGAAAAAATGATCGCCGACCTGCTGTAATTCCGGCAGATCGCGCAGTAAAAAGGTGGCTCAGGCCACCTTTTTTTATGCCCGACTCTCCCGCCGGCGGGGGAAGCCCTTATACTCTCGGCAATGACAACAGAACGGGGACGAACCCGTTCGGACCCCATCAGGCTGTAGAGGTTACGCATGGATATTTTACGTATTGGTTTGGTTTCCGTTTCCGACCGCGCTTCCGGCGGCGTTTATCAGGATAAAGGCATTCCGGCGCTGGAGGAATGGCTGAGCGGCGCGCTGGCGACGCCGTTCAAGCTGGAAACCCGGCTGATCCCCGATGAGCAGACGCAAATTGAACAGACGCTGTGCGAGCTGGTGGACGAAATGGGTTGCCATCTGGTGCTGACCACCGGCGGCACCGGGCCGGCGCGACGCGACGTCACCCCCGACGCCACGCTGGCGATCGCCGATCGCGTGATGCCTGGCTTCGGCGAGCAAATGCGTCAGATCAGCCTACACTATGTGCCAACGGCAATTCTTTCTCGCCAGGTGGGGGCGATCCGCAAGCAGGCGCTGATCATCAACCTGCCCGGCCAGCCGAAGTCGATCAAGGAAACGCTGGAAGGGGTAAAAGATGAGCAGGGCAATGCGGTGGTGCACGGCATCTTCGCCAGCGTGCCTTATTGCATTCAACTGCTCGACGGGCCTTACGTCGAAACGCACGCCGCGGTGGTAGCAGCATTTCGGCCAAAGAGCGCGCGTCGCGAGATAAACCTCTAAATTTCAGCGTTCTGCGAGATCGGCTTCAGCCCGTCTGGTGTGAAAATAATTTGCCGCTATAGTAAGGATTCTTTTACAGAAAGCCTGCGGCTTTTATTTTTACAGCCTTTACCGACGGTGCCCTATGCCTCACGACAATAATCGCCGGCTGAACCGGCAAGACTACAAAACGCTGACGTTGGCCGCGTTGGGCGGCGCGCTGGAGTTTTACGACTTCATCATCTTCGTGTTCTTTGCCGCCGTGGTCGGCGATCTGTTCTTCCCGGCGGACATGCCGGAATGGCTGCGGCTGGTGCAAACCTTCGGCATCTTCGCCGCCGGCTATCTGGCCCGTCCGCTGGGCGGCATCGTGATGGCGCACTTTGGCGATCTGGTCGGCCGCAAAAAGATGTTTACCCTGAGCATTCTGCTGATGGCGTTGCCGACGCTGGCGATGGGCCTGCTGCCGACCTACGCCAGCATCGGCATCGCTGCGCCGCTGCTGCTGCTGTTGATGCGCGTGCTGCAGGGGGCGGCGATCGGCGGTGAGGTGCCGGGCGCCTGGGTCTTCGTCGCCGAACACGTGCCGCGCCGGCGCATCGGCTTCGCCTGCGGCACGCTGACCGCCGGGCTGACGGTAGGCATCCTGCTGGGCTCGGTGGTGGCGACGGTGATCAACACCACGCTCAGCCCGCAGAGCATTGCCGGCGGCGGCTGGCGCATTCCTTTCCTGTTGGGCGGCATGTTCGGCCTGGTGGCGATGTACCTGCGCCGTTGGCTGCAGGAAACGCCGATCTTCATCGAGATGCAGGCGCGTAAAGCGCTGGCCGAAGAGCTGCCGCTGAAGTCGGTGGTGCTCAACCACAAACGGGAGGTGGCGGTATCGATGCTGCTGACCTGGCTGCTCTCCGCCGGCATCGTGGTGGTGATCCTGATGACCCCGACCTATCTGCAAAAGCAGTTCGGCATCGCGCCGGCCTTGACGCTGCAGGCCAACAGCATCGCTACCATCATGCTGATCGCCGGCTGCATCGTCGCCGGTTTGTCGGCCGATCGCTTCGGCGCCAGCAAAACGCTGGTGGTCGGCAGCGTGCTGCTGGCCGGCTGCAGTTGGCTGTTCTATCAAACGGTGGGCGTGCGCCCGGAAATGCTGTTCGCCTGCTATGCCTTGGTGGGGTTCAGCGTAGGCGTGGTGGGGGCCGTGCCGTACGTGATGGTGCGGGCTTTCCCGGCGGAAGTGCGGTTTACCGGTATCTCGTTCTCATATAACGTCTCGTACGCTATTTTTGGCGGTCTAACCCCTATTTTTGTGACGCTGATCATGAAATTAACCCCGTTAGCACCCGCTTACTACGTGTTGGCGCTGTCGCTCATCGGGCTGCTGCTCGGCGTCTACCTGCATCGCGACCTGAACAGCGAAGCCGGGGAGCGGCAAGCCGATTCCTACAGCTAAAAAAAAGCCCTGCAATGCAGGGCTTTTTCGTCAGGGAAGGGCGATTATGCGGTGACCGGTGAGGTCGCGACGCGGGCCGGGGCCGGTTCGCCAATCGGCAGCACGGTGCGGCCGTATTGCTCGTTGAGCACTTCGGCCATCGCCAGGTAAATGGCGCTGGCGCCGCAGATGATGCCTTCATAACCGGCGAAGGTCAGCAGCGCGTGGTTGCCGGTGATGTTGCCGACGGCCAGCAGGGCGAACAGCAGCGTGAGGCTGGCGAACACGAACTGCAGTACGCGGTTGGCGCCCAGGGTGCCGAAGAACATGAACAGGGTGAAGATGCCCCACAGCGCCAGGTAGATGCCCAGCACGTGCGCCTCGGTGGCCTCAGCCAGGCCCAGACGCGGCAGCAGCAGCAGGCCGACCAGGCTCAGCCAGAAGCTGCCGTAGGCGGTGAAAGCGGTCATGCCGAAGGTGTTGCCCTTCTTGTATTCCAGCAGACCGGCCAGGATCTGGGCCAGGCCACCGAAGAAAATCCCCATGCTGATGATGGCGGAGTTCAGTGGGAAAAAGCCCGCGTTGTGCAGGTTCAGCAAGACGGTGGTCATCCCGAAGCCCATCAGGCCGAGAGGGCCGGGATTCGCCAACTTGTTGGTGTGCATAAGTCCTCTGCGATAACAGAAAATTAACGGAAACAGCGAAGTAAAATAATAAATGGTCTGAATGGCCAAAAAATCGAAGTTTTCCACCAGAGCGCGCGCATCATAATGATCCCCGCAGCCGGAAACAATGATCTGAATGACGATAAAAAAAAGAAATTTTTTTCGCCTTGCCCCTTGATGCCGGATTGGATGGCCCCATCTTATTTGCAACCGCAGCTGCTAACCGCGGGTCGCACTGAGATATCGGGCAGTTGAAAAGCAAAAAATCGCCCGCATATAGGTTAGCAACCTGACTGATTATGAATTTTTTAGTGGAGACGTTTAGATGGGCAAAATTATTGGTATCGACCTGGGTACTACCAACTCTTGCGTAGCAATTATGGATGGTGCCAAGGCACGCGTGCTGGAAAACGCCGAGGGCGACCGCACCACTCCTTCTATTATCGCATATACCCAGGACGGTGAAACTCTGGTTGGCCAGCCGGCTAAGCGTCAGGCAGTGACCAACCCTGAAAACACCCTGTTCGCCATCAAGCGCCTGATCGGTCGCCGCTTCCAGGATGAAGAAGCGCAGCGCGACAAAGCGATCATGCCGTACAAAATCGTCGAAGCCGACAACGGCGACGCCTGGCTGGAAGTGAAAGGCCAGAAAATGGCTCCGCCGCAGATCTCTGCGGAAGTGCTGAAAAAAATGAAGAAAACGGCGGAAGATTACCTGGGCGAACCGGTAACTGAAGCGGTTATCACCGTACCGGCTTACTTCAACGACGCCCAGCGTCAGGCGACCAAAGACGCCGGCCGCATCGCGGGTCTGGAAGTAAAACGCATCATCAACGAACCGACCGCTGCGGCCCTGGCCTACGGCCTGGACAAAGAAGTCGGCAACCGCACCATCGCGGTTTATGACCTGGGCGGTGGTACTTTCGATATCTCCATCATCGAAATCGACGACGTTGACGGCGAAAAAACCTTCGAAGTGCTGGCGACCAACGGTGACACCCACCTGGGTGGCGAAGACTTCGACAGCCGTCTGATCAACTACCTGGTGGAAGAGTTCAAGAAAGATCAGGGTATCGATCTGCGCAACGATCCGCTGGCGATGCAACGCCTGAAAGAAGCCGCTGAGAAAGCGAAGATCGAACTGTCTTCCGCTCAGCAGACCGACGTTAACCTGCCGTACATCACTGCAGACGCGACCGGTCCAAAACACATGAACATCAAAGTGACTCGCGCCAAACTCGAGTCGCTGGTTGAAGATCTGGTTGCGCGCTCTATCGAGCCGCTGAAAGTGGCGCTGAAAGACGCAGGCCTGTCGGTTTCCGACATTCAGGACGTGATCCTGGTGGGCGGCCAGACCCGTATGCCAATGGTGCAGAAGAAAGTCGCAGACTTCTTCGGCAAAGAACCGCGTAAAGACGTGAACCCGGACGAAGCGGTTGCCGTGGGCGCGGCGGTACAGGGCGGCGTGTTGGCCGGTGATGTGAAGGACGTTCTGCTGCTGGACGTGACCCCGCTGTCGCTGGGTATCGAAACCATGGGCAGCGTGATGACGCCGCTGATCACCAAAAACACCACGATCCCGACCAAGCACAGCCAGGTGTTCTCTACCGCTGAAGACAACCAGTCTGCGGTAACCATCCACGTGCTGCAGGGTGAGCGTAAGCGCGCCAGCGATAACAAATCTCTGGGCCAGTTCAACCTGGACGGCATCCAGGCGGCACCGCGCGGCATGGCGCAGATCGAAGTGACCTTCGATATCGATGCCGACGGCATCCTGCACGTGTCCGCCAAAGACAAGAACACCGGCCGTGAGCAGAAGATCACCATCAAGGCATCTTCTGGCCTGAACGAAGACGAAATCCAGAAAATGGTGCGCGACGCCGAGCTGAACGCTGAAGCCGACCGCAAGTTCGAAGAGCTGGTGCAGACGCGTAACCAGGCGGATCATCTGATCCACGGCACGCGCAAGCAGCTGGAAGAAGCGGGCGACAAACTGCCGGCGGAAGACAAAACGGCGATCGAAGCGGCGCTGAAAGATCTGGAAGCGGCGGTGAAAGGCGAAGACAAAGCCGAGATCGAAGCGAAAACTCAGGCTCTGGTGCAGGTTTCCGGCAAACTGCTGGAAATGGCTCAGGCGCAGCAGGCTCAGCAGGGTGCTGACGCCGGCGCGGACAACGCGGCGCAGAAAGACGACGACGTGGTTGACGCTGAGTTCGAAGAAGTTAAAGACAAAAAATAATCGCCCTTAAGCGGGCACGGGGCGGCCGAGGTGCCGTTCCCGGAAACCAGCACGGGCGTCGAGGCAACTCTGCGCCCGTGCACGCATGTTAAGGGTAAGCAAAAGAATGGCGAAGAAAGACTATTACGAGATTCTCGGCGTCAGCAAGACGGCGGATGAACGTGAGATCAAAAAGGCGTACAAACGCCTGGCGATGAAATACCATCCTGACCGCAACCAGGAACAAGACGCCGAAATCAAGTTTAAAGAAGTTAAAGAAGCTTACGAAGTCCTGACCGACGACCAGAAACGCGCGGCCTACGACCAGTATGGGCACGCGGCCTTTGAACAGGGCGGCATGGGCGGCGGCGGCTTTGGCGGCGGTGCCGACTTCAGCGATATCTTTGGCGACGTGTTTGGCGACATCTTCGGCGGAGGCCGCCGTCAGCGCGCCAGCCGCGGTTCCGATCTGCGCTATAACATGGAGCTGACCCTCGAGGAAGCGGTACGTGGCGTCACCAAAGAGATCCGCATCCCGACGCTGGAAGAGTGCGACGTCTGCCACGGCAGCGGCGCCAAGCCGGGCAGCTCGCCGGTGACCTGCCCAACCTGTCACGGCCAGGGCCAGGTGCAGATGCGCCAGGGCTTCTTCACCGTGCAGCAGGCGTGTCCGCACTGCCATGGCCGCGGTCAGATCATCAAAGATCCATGCAACAAGTGCCACGGCCACGGCCGGGTAGAGAAATCCAAAACGCTGTCGGTGAAAATTCCGGCCGGCGTCGATACCGGCGACCGCATCCGCCTGGCGGGTGAAGGCGAAGCCGGCGAGCACGGCGCACCGGCGGGCGATCTGTACGTTCAGGTGCAGGTGAAGGCGCACCCGATCTTCGAGCGTGAAGGCAATAACCTGTACTGTGAAGTGCCGATCAACTTCGCCATGGCGGCGCTGGGCGGCGAGATTGAAGTGCCGACGCTGGACGGCCGGGTGAAACTGAAGGTGCCTTCGGAGACCCAAACCGGCAAGCTGTTCCGCATGCGCGGCAAGGGTGTGAAATCGGTGCGTGGCGGCAGCCAGGGCGACCTGCTGTGCCGCGTGGTGGTGGAAACCCCGGTCAATCTGAACGACAAGCAGAAGCAGCTGCTGCGTGAGCTGGAAGAGAGCCTGGGTGGCCCGTCCGGTGACAAGAACAGCCCGCGTTCGAAGAGCTTCTTCGACGGGGTGAAAAAGTTCTTTGACGATCTGACTCGCTAACCTGCTGTTTCTGTTGGTTTATGTTCTAACCCCGGGCGTTTGTCCCGGGGTTTTTATTTGCACGCCACGCCCCTAATCCCCTATAAATAATGTGACTTATTCGTGCTTTTGATCGGTTTTATCGAGCTATTTAGCATTTATAAACTTATTTTTTCGAACTAAAACGCCCTCTATACTCACTTCATGACTGTGGTTTGCAGGGCGCTACGCCCTGCACAGATTTGGAGAGACGTACTGTGACCAATATCATTCGTCAATTTTTACGTCAGGAAGCTGCGGGCGGCATCATTCTGATCGCGGCGGCAATCGTCGCCCTGATCATGGCCAACACCCCGGCGCAGGGGATCTATCAGGCATTCCTTAACCTGCCGGTGATGGTGAAGATTGCTTCGCTGGAGATCGCCAAGCCGCTGCTGCTGTGGATCAACGATGGCCTGATGGCCATCTTCTTCCTGGTGGTGGGGCTGGAGGTCAAGCGCGAGTTGATGCAAGGCTCGCTGTCCGGGCGCGACAAGGCGGTGTTTCCGGCGATCGCCGCGCTGGGGGGCATGCTGGCGCCGGCGCTGATTTACCTGTTGTTCAACGGCGCGGATGAAGTCACCCGCCAGGGCTGGGCGATCCCGGCCGCGACCGATATCGCCTTCGCGCTGGGCGTAATGGCGCTGCTGGGCAACCGGGTGCCGACCAGCCTGAAAGTGTTCCTGCTGGCGTTGGCGATCATCGATGACCTGGGCGTGATTATCATCATCGCGCTGTTCTACACCCACGAAGTGTCGATGGTGGCGCTGGGCGTGGCGGCGGCGGCGACGGTGCTATTGGCGGTAATGAACTGGCGTGGCGTGGGTAAAACCTCGCTGTATATGATGGTCGGCCTGGTGTTGTGGGTAGCGATCCTCAAGTCCGGGGTGCATGCGACGCTGGCCGGGGTGATCGTCGGCTTTATGATCCCGCTGAACGTGAAGAAGGGGCCGTCGCCGTCGGAAACGCTGGAACATGAGCTGCACCCCTGGGTTGCGTTTATGATCCTGCCGCTGTTCGCTTTCGCCAACGCCGGGGTTTCTTTGCAGGGCGTATCGCTGGAAGGATTGACGTCGCTGCTGCCGGTTGGGATTGCGGCCGGCCTGTTTATCGGTAAACCGCTGGGGATTTTCCTCTTCAGCCTGCTGGCGGTGAAAATGGGCATCGCCCGTTTGCCTGAAGGCATCGGCTTCAAACAGGTGTTTGCCGTTTCGGTGCTCTGCGGCATTGGTTTCACCATGTCGATTTTTATCGCCTCGCTGGCGTTCGGCGATGCGGATGCGGCGCTCAGCACCTATTCCCGCCTGGGGATCTTGTTGGGCTCCACCGCTGCGGCGGTGGTAGGGTATGGATTGCTGCGTCTGGCGTTGCCGCGCGTACGTTAATCCTGAATGTGTCTGGTAAGGGCACATAATAAAATGGCTGGTCGGAGCTGCACGGTATAAAATATGTGCAGCTTCGGCCGTTGTTCGTTGGGACTAATGGGGCTATACGTTGTCTGAAGCAGGGAAAGGAAGTTTGTCGCTCGTCACGGCACACCGTTTGCCGCTGCGAAACGTTGTTAAGGAGAGCCGCTCGTGAGGATGTCGCATATCAACTTTAATCACCTTTACTATTTCTGGCAGGTCTGCAAGGCCGGTTCCGTGGTCGGTGCCGCCGAAGCGTTGTTTCTGACGCCGCAGACCATCACCGGCCAGATCAAGGCGCTGGAAGAGCGGTTGGACGGCAAGCTGTTCAAACGTCAGGGGCGCGGGTTGGTGCCTTCGGAGCTGGGGCAACTGGTGTTTCGTTATGCCGACAAGATGTTTATGCTCAGCCAGGAAATGCTGGATATCGTCAACTACCGAAAAGAGTCGAATCTGCTGTTCGACGTCGGCGTGGCCGATGCGCTGTCGAAGCGCCTGGTCAGCCAGGTATTGGAAACGGCGGTGGTGGTAGACAACGAACAGATCCACCTGCGTTGCTTTGAATCGACGCACGAGATGCTGCTGGAGCAGCTCAGCCAGCACAAGCTGGATATGATCCTGTCGGATTGTCCGGTGGACTCCAGCCAGCAGGAAGGGCTGTTCTCGCTGAAGCTGGGCGAGTGCGGCATCAGCTTCTTCTGCCGCCAGCCGGCGCCGGAGCTGCCGTTCCCGGCTTGTCTGGAGCAGCGCAAACTGCTGATCCCCGGCCGCCGCTCGATGCTGGGGCGCAAGCTGCTCAACTGGTTCAATACGCAGGGTATTCAGGTGGAGATCCTGGGCGAGTTCGACGATGCGGCGCTGATGAAGGCCTTCGGCATGTATCACAATGCGATTTTCGTGGCGCCGACGTTGTATGCGCAGGATACCTACAACGATGACAACGTGGTGGAGATTGGGCGCATCGACAGCGTGCAGGAGGAGTATTACATCATCTTCGCCGAGCGCATGATCCAGCATCCGGCGGTGCAGCGCGTGTGCAACAAAGATTTTTCTGCGCTGTTTTCCTGCTAGCGGTTCACTGAATGCAGGACGTAAAAAAACCGGCCTGAGCCGGTTTTTTTATCAAGCAGATAACGAAATGCTTATTGCATTGCGTTGATGCGTGCAGTCAGGTTTGACTTATGACGCGCTGCTTTGTTTTTGTGGATCAGGCCTTTAGCTGCCTGACGGTCCACCAGTGGCTGCATTACCAGGAATGCATTTTGTGCTGCTTCTTTGTCGCCAGCTGCGATAGCTGCGTCTACCTTCTTGATGAAGGTACGCACCATTGAGCGACGGCTTGCGTTATGCTTGCGGCGTTTCTCAGACTGTACGGCGCGTTTCTTAGCTGATTTGATATTAGCCAAGGTCCAACTCCCAAATATATTCTATTGAGGACAATTCAAAGGCCGAGGAATATGCCCTTTTAGCCTTCGTTTGTCAATGGATTTGTGCAAATAAGCGCCGTTTGTACAGGCGGCACTCGCTACGTTGTGATGGCGCAGGATTTTACCAGCTTCGCTCTTGGGAATACAGTGTTTCGCGAGAAAATTCGCCAATGTTTTGCCGCGGCGGGCGCAAGCCGTTGGCTGCGGTCGAGAATCGGCCCGGCGGCGCCGGATAAACTGCGGCGAAGCCGTTTCACGCGCAGATTATCTCCGGTATGGTGTGTCTATTACATAAAGGCACCAATCGCGGGTTAACCTTACCGGCTGTACAAGGTATAATCCGCCGATTTCCACTGTTTTGAGCCAGCTATGGAGCTAATTCGCGGCATTCACAATATCCGGGCGCGCCACCATGGTTGCGTGCTCACCATCGGCAACTTTGACGGCGTGCATCGCGGTCATCAGGCGTTGCTGGAGCAGTTGAAGCAACAAGGGCAACGCCTCGGGCTGCCGGTGATGGTCATGATCTTTGAGCCGCAGCCGCTGGAGATGTTCGCCGCAGACAAGGCGCCGGCCCGCTTGACGCGCCTGCGCGACAAGGCCAACTACCTGGCGCAGGCGGGCGTCGATTACCTGCTCTGCGTCAAGTTCGATCCGCGTTTTGCCGCCAACACCGCGCAGGCGTTCGTCGCCGAGCTGCTGGTGGAAAAGCTGGGCGTCAAATTCCTGATGGTGGGGGATGATTTTCGCTTTGGCGCCGGGCGCCAGGGCGATTTTCCGCTATTGCAGCAGGCCGGAAAAGAGTACGGCTTCGAGGTGGTCAGCACCCCGACCTTCCGCGAAGGCGATCGGCGCATCAGCAGCACCGCGATCCGCACCGCGCTGAGCGAGGACGATCTGCCGCTGGCGGAGACCCTGCTGGGCCACCCGTACAGCATCTCCGGGCGCGTGGTGCATGGCGACGAGCTGGGCCGCACCATCGGCTTCCCGACCGCCAACCTGCCGCTCAAGCGCCTGGTGGCGCCGGTGAAAGGGGTGTATGCGGTGGAAGTGTACGGCCTGGGGCCGCCGCCGCTGCCGGGCGTGGCCAATATCGGTACGCGCCCGACCGTCGCCGGCGTGCGCCAGCAGCTGGAAGTGCATCTGCTGGATGTCACAATGGATCTTTACGGGCGCCATATTGAGGTGGTGCTCCGCGCAAAATTGCGCAATGAACAGCGGTTTGCTTCGCTCGATGCCCTGAAGCAGCAAATCGCCAATGATGTGGTGACGGCCCGGAAGTTCTTCGGGCTACAGACACCGGTTTAATCTCTATAGCCGAAAACGGAACCGAGAATCTAATGAGTGACTACAAGAATACCCTGAACTTGCCGGAAACAGGGTTCCCGATGCGCGGCGATCTCGCCAAGCGCGAACCTGGCATGCTGCAACGTTGGTATGAACAGGATCTGTACGGGATTATTCGTACTGCCAAAAAGGGCAAAAAAACCTTCATTTTGCATGACGGCCCTCCGTATGCGAACGGCAGCATTCACATTGGTCACTCGGTTAACAAGATTCTCAAAGACATTATCATCAAGTCGAAAGGGATGGCCGGCTTCGACTCGCCTTATGTGCCGGGTTGGGACTGCCACGGCCTGCCTATCGAACTGAAGGTTGAACAGCTGTACGGCAAACCGGGCGAGAAGCTGACGGCGGCCGAGTTCCGCCAGAAGTGCCGCGAGTACGCGGCCGAGCAGGTTGAAGGCCAGAAAAAGGACTTCATCCGCCTGGGCGTGCTGGGCGACTGGGATCGTCCGTACCTGACCATGGACTTCAAAACCGAAGCCAACATCATCCGCGCGCTGGGCAAGATCATCAGCAACGGCCACCTGCTGAAAGGCGCCAAGCCGGTTCACTGGTGCACCGACTGCGGATCGTCGCTGGCGGAAGCGGAAGTGGAGTATTACGACAAGACTTCGCCGTCGATCGACGTGACTTTCCATGCGGCCGACGCGGCTGCCGTGGCGGCCAAGTTCGGCGTGAGCAACTTCAGCGGCGCCATCTCCCTGGTTATCTGGACCACCACCCCGTGGACCCTGCCGGCCAACCGCGCGATCTCGCTGCACCCGGACTTCACCTATCAGCTGGTGCAGGTTGACGGCCAGTGCCTGATCCTGGCGGCCGAGCTGGTGGAAAGCGTGATGAAACGCGCCGGCATCACCGAATGGACGGTGCTGGGCAGCTGCAAAGGCGCCGATCTGGAGCTGCTGCGCTTCAAACACCCGTTTATGGGCTTCGACGTGCCGGCCATTATGGGCGAGCACGTGACGCTGGACGCCGGTACCGGTGCGGTGCATACCGCAGGTGGCCACGGTCCGGATGACTTCGTCATCAGCCAAAAATACGGTCTGGAGATCGCCAACCCGGTAGGGCCGAACGGCTGCTACCTGACCGGTACCCATCCGCTGCTGGACGGCAAGTTCGTCTTCAAGGCCAACGATCTGATCGTCGACCTGCTGCGTGAGAAAGGTGCGCTGCTGCACGTCGAGAAGTTCCTGCACAGCTACCCGTGCTGCTGGCGCCACAAGACGCCGATCATCTTCCGCGCCACGCCGCAATGGTTCATCAGCATGGATCAGAAAGGCCTGCGTCAGCAGTCGCTGGAAGAGATCAAAGGCGTGCAGTGGATCCCGGATTGGGGCCAGGCGCGCATCGAAATGATGGTGGCCAACCGCCCGGACTGGTGCATCTCGCGTCAGCGCACCTGGGGCGTGCCGATGTCGCTGTTCGTGCATAAAGAAACCGAGCAGCTGCACCCGCGCAGCGTTGAGCTGATGGAAGAAGTGGCCAAGCGCGTCGAGCAAGACGGCATTCAGGCCTGGTGGGATCTGGACGCGGCCGACATCCTCGGCGCGGACGCCGCCGACTACGTGAAAGTGCCGGATACGCTGGACGTGTGGTTCGACTCCGGTTCCACCCACGCTTCGGTGGTCGACGTGCGTCCTGAGTTCCACGGCCACAGCGCCGACATGTATCTGGAAGGCTCCGACCAACACCGCGGCTGGTTCATGTCATCGCTGATGATCTCCACCGCGATGAAAGGCAAGGCGCCTTATAAAGAAGTGCTGACCCACGGCTTCACCGTTGACGGCCAGGGCCGCAAGATGTCCAAGTCGATCGGCAACACCGTCAGCCCGCAGGACGTGATGAACAAGCTGGGCGGCGACATTCTGCGTCTGTGGGTGGCGTCGACCGATTACACCGGCGAGATTGCGGTGTCCGACGAGATCCTCAAGCGTTCCGCCGACTCTTATCGCCGCATCCGCAACACCGCGCGCTTCCTGCTGGCCAACCTGAACGGGTTCGAGCCGAGCACCGATTGCGTGGCGCCGGAAGACATGGTGGTGCTGGATCGCTGGGCGGTCGGCCGTGCGCTGGCGGCGCAGCAGGATATCGAGCAGGCTTACGCCAACTACGATTTCCATGAAGTGGTGCAGCGTCTGATGCAGTTCTGCTCGGTCGAGATGGGCTCCTTCTACCTGGATATCATCAAGGATCGTCAGTACACCGCGAAGAGCGACAGCGTCGCCCGCCGCAGCTGCCAGACCGCGCTGTATCACATCGTGGAAGCGCTGGTGCGCTGGATGGCGCCGATCATGTCGTTCACTGCGGACGAGATCTGGGGCTTTATGCCGGGCAAGCGCGCGCAGTACGTGTTCACCGAAGAGTGGTACGACGGCCTGTTCGGGCTGGCGGAAGGCGAGCCGATGAACGACGCTTTCTGGGCCGAGCTGCTGAAAGTGCGCGGCGAAGTGAACAAGGTGCTGGAGCAGGCGCGCGCCGACAAACGCCTCGGCGGTTCGCTGGAAGCGGCGGTGACGCTGTATGCCGACAGCGAGCTGGCGGCGCGCCTGAACAGCCTGCAGGATGAGCTGCGCTTCGTGCTGCTGACCTCTGCGGCAAGCGTGGCGCCATTGGCGGAGGCGCCGGCCGACGCGCAGGCTTCCGAGCTGCTGAAAGGGCTGAAGATCGCCTTCAGCACGGCACCGGGTGAGAAGTGCCCGCGCTGCTGGCATTACACCACCGATATCGGCCTGGTGGCGGAGCATGCAGACATCTGCGGCCGCTGTGTAAGCAACGTCGCCGGTGACGGCGAGAAGCGTAACTTTGCCTGAGAACTCGCGCCTGATGAGTAAATCAATTTGTTCGACCGGCCTGCGTTGGCTGTGGGTTGTGGTGGCGGTGCTGGCGCTGGATTTCGGCAGCAAGCAGTGGATCCTCGCTAACTTTACGCTGGGCCAGTCCCAGCCGTTGATCCCGTCGTTCAACCTGTTTTACGCGCGCAACTACGGCGCCGCGTTTAGCTTCTTGGCCGACCATGGCGGCTGGCAGCGCTGGTTCTTCGCCGGCATCGCCATCGCCATCGTTGCGGTGCTGCTGGTGATGATGTACCGCAGCACCGCGCAGCAGAAGCTGAACAACATCGCCTACGCCTTTATCATCGGCGGGGCGTTGGGCAATCTGTTCGATCGCCTGTGGCACGGTTTCGTAGTCGATTTCATCGACTTCTACGTTGGTGACTGGCACTACCCGACCTTCAACCTGGCGGACAGCTTTATCTGCGTGGGCGCGGCGATGATCGTGCTGGAAGGTTTCCTGTCGCCGGCGAACAAAAGCGCAAAGAGTAAAGGTGAGTAATATGACGGCTCAGGTTATCAGTGACAGCGCGGTGCTGGTTCACTTTACGCTGAAACTGGAAGACGGTTCGACCGCCGAATCCACCCGCAGCAGCGGCAAGCCGGCGCTGTTCCGCCTCGGGGACGGCAGCCTGTCGGCACCGCTGGAAGCGCAGCTGCTCGGCCTGCGCGCGGGCGACAAATGCGCCTTTACCCTGCAGCCGGAAGCGGCGTTCGGCGCGGAGAACCCGGATCTGGTTCAGTTCTTCTCGCGCCGCGACTTCGCGGAAACCGGCGTGCCGGACGTGGGCACTATCATGCTGTTTACCGCCATCGACGGCAGTGAAATGCCGGGCGTGGTGCGCGCGGTGGCGGAAGATTCGATCACCGTCGATTTCAACCATCCGCTGGCGGGCCATCCGGTGACCTTCGATATCGAAGTGCTGGAGATCGATCCGCAGCAGGAGGAGATGCATGCAAATATTGCTGGCTAACCCGCGCGGCTTCTGCGCCGGGGTTGATCGTGCGATCAGCATCGTGGAACGCGCGCTGGAGCTGTATGGCGCGCCGATCTACGTGCGGCATGAAGTGGTGCACAACCGCTACGTGGTCGACAGCCTGCGTGAGCGCGGCGCCGTGTTTATCGAAGAGATCGCGGAAGTGCCGGACGGCTCTATCCTGATCTTCTCGGCGCACGGCGTTTCTCAGGCGGTGCGTGCCGAAGCCAAGGCGCGCGATCTGACCATGCTGTTCGACGCCACTTGCCCGCTGGTGACCAAGGTGCATATGGAAGTAGCGCGCGCCAGCCGCCGCGGCACCGAAGCGATCCTGATCGGCCACGCCGGGCACCCGGAGGTGGAAGGCACCATGGGCCAGTACAGCAACCCGCAGGGTGGCATGTACCTGGTCGAATCGCCGGAAGACGTGTGGAAGCTGCAGGTGAAAGACGAAAACAACCTGTGCTTCATGACGCAGACCACGCTGTCGGTGGATGATACCTCGGACGTGATCGACGCCTTGCGTCAGCGTTTCCCGAAAATTATCGGGCCACGTAAGGATGATATCTGCTACGCCACCACCAACCGTCAGGAAGCGGTGCGCAACCTGGCCGGCGATGCGGACGTGGTGCTGGTGGTGGGGTCGAAGAACTCCTCCAACTCCAACCGTCTGGCGGAACTGGCGCAGCGCGTCGGCAAACCGGCTTATCTGATCGACTCGGCGGCGGATATTCAGGAAAGCTGGCTGAGCGAAGCGCGCAATATCGGCGTTACCGCCGGCGCCTCGGCACCGGACGTGCTGGTGCAGGAGGTGATCTCTCGCCTGAAAGCGCTGGGTGGCCTGGACGTGCATGAAATCAGCGGGCGTGAAGAGAACATCGTGTTTGAAGTGCCTAAAGAGCTGCGCGTGGACGTTCGTCAGATCGACTGACATGCGCCGGCGGATGACAACGGGGAGCTTAGGCTTCCCGTTTTTTTTGGAAAGCGCGCCGCGTAAAAAAATAATATTCCATGCATATTCAAATTTTCTGCTAACTAAAGTCAAATTTATTCTGAGTATTTGAAATAACGTCGATGTGATTAATTATATAGGCTGGCGAAAAGTCATTAATAAAAATATCATTAGGCTGCAATCTAAATGGGGCCCGGTGTTGGCAAGGTGATTACAATAATTACAATAATAGATGTTGCAGATGTTTCTTATTTTATTCCTGCCGAATATGTTCTACGGCGCTTAATCCCTTCTCCTGCAAATAGAGTTTCATATGTTCAAGCAATCGTCTGACTTTTAATGGCTGGATCTCCCTGCGCGGCATAATGGCATAGCAATTAATTTCCGGTAACCGCCAATCGGGCAATATTTCAATCAGCTCGCCGCTGCGCAATTCACGTTCAACGTTGGCGAAGAAATTGCGAATGATACCCTTGCCGGTCAGCGCCAACTCCTTCATCGCCATACCGCTGTTGGTGAACAAGCGCCCGGTCATACGCATGCGGTGTTCACCGCCGTTGCGATGGATCAGGCGGACAAACTGCGGGTTGCCGAGCGGCGTAAAGGTGACCCATTGGTGGTGCGTCAGCGCCTGTGGCGAATCCGGCACGCCGTGATGCGCCAGGTAAGCCGGCGAGGCGCACAGCACTTCGCGGCAGCGCGCCAGCCGCGTGGAAACGTAGCTGGAGTCGGCCAGCACGCCGCCGCGTATCGCCAGATCGATGCGCTGCGTGATGAGATCTATCTTCTCATCGTGAATTTCCAGCCGCAGCGTGAGACGGGGATGTTCGTCGAGAAAACTTTGCAGCGCCGGCACCAGATAGTGAGTGGCGAATTCGGTGGAGGTGGCGACGCGCAGCTCACCGACCAGTTCGCCGCGCAGCGCGGCGATCCGTTGTTGGCCACGTTCGGCGGCGTGGATCATCAGCAGGCAATCTTCATAAAAGCACAATCCGGCTTCGGTCAGACTCAATGAACGCGTCGATCGCAGCAGTAATTGAATGCCCAGATGTTCCTCCAACTGGCGAATATGCTGGCTGACGGCGGAAGTCGTCATGCCCAATTCTTTTGCCGCCATGCTGAATGCGCCGCAATCGACCACTTTTGAGAAAATGGCCATGCGTTTTAAAATATTGCTCATAGTTTGTTAAGCACAACTTAACCAAGATTGTGAATTATACGGGCTAATAATATAGCACTATCTCTTCTATATTGCCTGAAGCATATAAACGCCGGGCTGATTATTATTTCGCAGAGTTTTTTCTCTTTTTGATAAATCTTATTGCGCTTATCAATAATGCACCCGCGCCACATCGCAACAGGAGCTCATTGTGGACAGCGCTCAGAAAGAAGAAATATCGTTAAAAATCCTACGTGAATTATTGCAATACCGCCGCCGCTTCCCCGGCGACGATACCTCGATTGCCGAAGAAGAACGGCGGGTCACTCAGGTGCAATTGCCGCGCATTCGGGCATTCATTGAAAACGAGCAACGTATCGAATTCGTGCTGCCGGCCTTTCCCACCAAGTCGCCCAACACCAACAAGGTGATCGGCGCGGTGCCGGACATGGCGGAGCGGCTGTCGCTGATCTTCCTCAACTCGCTGTGCCAGCGCATTCAACTCTATTACCCGCCGGGGGCGCATATCGTTATCTGCTCCGACGGCCACGTGTTCGGCGATCTGATCCGCGTCAGCGATGAAGCGATCAACCACTATCAGCGTGAGATTGAAAGCCTGCTGCATGAAGTGGGCGCGACGCACCTGAGCGTGTTCAACCTCGGCGACGTCAAAGGCCTGGCGGAGCATACCGATGATTACGATCTGCTGCGCCGGCTGTTGGTGGAGGGCTATGCCGAAACGGAAGAGGCGATCAAGCAACAGCTGATGCAGGACGAACAGGGCCTCTTGCTGTACCGCGCCATCACGCGCTTCCTGTATGAAGACAGCCAGCTGCCGGGCTACAGCGGTTCCAACGCCGCGCTGCAGAAAGACGCCAAACAACGTGCCTGCGGCGTGATCCAGCGCAGCTGGGCCTGGGGCAACCTGCTGGCGCAGCATTTCCCGGCGGCGATCCGCCTGTCGATTCACCCGCAACCGGCCGACAGCCTGAAAATGGGCATCCACATGATGCCGACCAAAGACGACTGGCTGACGCCGTGGCACGGCGTGGCGGCCAACGTGAACGGCCAGTTCGTGCTGATGAAGCGTAAAGACGCGCAGAGCCTGGACGGCGAACTGGTGGAGATCCGCGGCACGCCGAGCCATTACCTGATCGAACAACCGCAGATGGCCTGAGGCCGTGGCGGGCTTTTGCGCCCGAAATCCTGGCGGGCGCGTTTTTGACGGCACGTTGCCGTGTGAGCAGCACATTCGATGCAAGGAGAATCACCGATGAACAACCAACCGCTTAATTGCCATATTCAACCGAATACCCCGTTCGGCGCGATCCTGACGCCGCAGCATCCGGGGCAAAAGATCGGCGAGCTGCCGGTGGCGGCGCTGCGGGCGCTGGCGCAGGAACACCACTTGCTGGTGCTGCGCGGATTCGACTCGGGTTTCAGCGAGGCGGAAGTTCTGACTCGCTACGCTGAGCTGTGGGGCGAGATCATGATGTGGCCGTTCGGCGCGGTGCTGGACGTGAAGGAGCATCCGGACGCCAAGGATCATATCTTCGACAGCAGCTACGTCCCGCTGCACTGGGATGGCATGTATAAGCCGACCATCCCCGAGTTTCAGCTGTTCCACTGCGTGGCGGCGCCGTCGCCGGACGAAGGCGGATGCACCACCTTCGTCGACACCACGCGGCTGTTGGCCAATGCGGACGAAGCGCTGCTGGATCAGTGGCTGTCGGTCTCGATCACCTACCGCATCAAGCAGGTGGTGCATTACGGCGGCGAAGTCTGTTCGCCGCTGGTGGTGCAGCACCCGAACGGCAGGGGCTTGATCATGCGCTACAATGAACCGCCGACGGAAGGGAAAAAATTCCTCAACCAGCATGCGCTGGAATATCACGGCGTGCCGGAACAGCAGCAGGAACAGTTCCACCACACTCTGCAGCAGCATCTGTACGATCCGCGTCACTATTATGCCCACCAATGGCAACAGGGCGACGTGGTGGTGGCGGACAACTTCTCGCTGCTGCACGGCCGTGAGGGCTTTACCGCCCGTTCCGCGCGTCATTTGCAGCGCGTGCATATTCAGAGCAACCCGGTGTGCGCCAATCTGGCGCTGAAGCCGGCCAACGCAGAAGCGTAAAGGAGCATTATGGCAAGGATACTGATGGCGGCGGTCGCCACTCCGGGGCACGTCTACCCGATGTTAGCCATCGCTCGCCACCTGATTGCCCAAGGGCATCAGGTGCGGGTGATGACCGGCGCGCTGTTTCGCGAACGCGCCGAGGCGGCGGGCGCGAGCTTCGTGCCGTTCGACGCGCAGGTGGATTTCGATTACCGCCACCTGGAAGAGCACTTCCCCGAGCGCGCCGCGCTGCCACCGGGCAATGCGCAGATGGCGCTGGCGCTGAAGGATTTCTTCGCCGCGCCGATCCCGTTGCTGGATCGGCAGCTGCGTGCGGCCATCGCCGCCGAAAAGACCGATCTGCTGATGGTGGAGAACTGCTTCTACGGCGTGCTGCCGCTGCTGCAGTCCGCCGCGCGGCCGCCGGTCTTCGGTATCGGCGTTACGCCGCTGTCGTATTCTTCGCGCGATGCTATTTTTTATGGCCCGCGTATCCCGCCGGCGCTGCTGCCGCAGGCGTTGACCCGTGAGCAGTTGGTGGATGAGGAAACGCGCGTGCTGATCGATGACGTGCAGCAGAGCTTCGATGCGGCGCTGCTGCAGGCGGGCGGGCGGGCGCTGGATCGCCCGTTCACCGACGCGCTGATCGGCGGCTGCGAGCGTTTCCTGCAGCTGGCTACCACGGCGCTGGAATATGAGCGTGACGATCTGCCGAGCGGCGTGCGATTCGTCGGCTCGCTGCGCAGCGGCGGCCAGCCGGCGGCGGAAGAGACGCTGTGGGAGGCGGACGATCGTCGGCCGCTGGTGATCGTGTCTCAGGGCACGTTGGCCAATGTCGATCTGCATCAGCTGATCGTGCCGACGCTGCAAGCGCTGGCGCATCTGCCGGTGCGGGTGCTGGCCACCACCGGCGGACGGGCGACGGAAGGGCTGATGGACGCGCTGCCGGGCAATGCCAGAGTGCGGGAGTTTATCTCCTTCGAACGCTGGCTGCCGGAGACGGCGCTGCTGATCACCAACGGCGGTTACGGCTCGATCAACTATGCGCTGGACAGCGGCGTGCCGCTGATCGTCGCCGGCACCGGCGAGGACAAGCTGGAGGCGGCCGCGCGCGTGGTGGCCGCCGGCTGCGGCATCAGCCTGCACACCAGCACGCCGAGCGCTGAACAGATCCTGGCGGCGGCGACGCGCATTCTGCAGCAGCCGATCTATCGGCAACGTGCGGCGCTGGTGCGTGAGGACTATGCCCGCCACGACGCGCTGACGGCGATCGCCAACGAAGTGGCCGCCATTACCGCCTGACCTCGCCGTTCTCCCTTCCCCAGGCGCCGTTTTCGGCGCCTTTTTTCTGCATTTTTTTGCGATGGAAACTGCATGATTATGTACAATCGTCGCAGGCCGCCAAATCGGTTGAATGTTAATCTCACGACAGCGCCGCTGATGAAAGCGGGGGAATATCATAATTTTCTAATTATGAAATGAATCCTCTGGCGACGCTGAAGCGGGGCGGTTACCCTGAATCGATAGCCTAATGGGATAGGCGTCAAATCAAGAAGAGAGCAAGCATGAGTGATACACAAATCCGCATTGCGATTGCGGGCGCCGGCGGCCGGATGGGCCGTCAGTTGATCCAGGCGGTGCAGCAGGCGGAAGGCGTGGTATTGGGGGCGGCGCTGTCGCGCCCGGGTTCCAGCCTGATCGGCGTCGACGCCGGTGAGCTGGCGGGCATTGGCGCGCTGGGTGTCAAGGTGAGCGACAGTCTGGAGAAGGTGGCGAACGAGTTCGATATTTTGATCGACTTCACCCGCCCGGAAAGCACCCGGGGCTACCTGGATTTTTGCGTGGCGCACCACAAGGCGATGGTGATTGGCACTACCGGCTTCGATGACGCCGGCAAGCAGGCGATCCGCGATGCGGCGCAGCATATCGGCATCGTGTTCGCCGCCAACTTCAGCGTCGGCGTCAACCTGGTGCTGAAACTGCTGGAGAAGGCCGCGCAGGTGATGGGCGACTATACCGATATCGAAATCGTTGAGGCGCACCACCGCCACAAAGTGGATGCGCCGTCGGGCACGGCGTTGGCCATGGGCGAAGCGATCGCCGGCGCGCTGGGGCGCGATCTGAAAAGCTGCGCGGTCTATGCGCGCGAAGGCCATACCGGCGAGCGCGATCCGAAAAGCATCGGCTTTGCCACCATTCGCGCCGGAGACATCGTTGGCGAGCACACCGCGATGTTCGCCGACATCGGTGAACGGGTGGAAATCACCCATAAAGCCTCCAGCCGTATGACTTTTGCCAGCGGCGCGGTGCGCGCGGCTTCCTGGTTACATAACCGTGATAAAGGTCTGTTTGATATGCGAGACGTGTTGAATTTGGACCAATTATAATTGATTTGCATACCATCGTGATGTGGTTGTATTGATCATAATGCTATGATAATCGGACAATAAATTTATTGTCCTTTTTTTTAACATGAAAAATGAAGTGTTGGTTTGATTTTGTTGTCGTGATTGTTATTTATCGATGATTATCTCGCTAATCACCCCGTTTTCATCCACCAGATCCCATTTCAGCGTCTTTTTAAGCCCATTCTGGCGCCATTTTCCGTCATTCAGCTTCGCAACCGTTTTCCAGCCCCGGTTTTCTGTGTTTTTATCGACGCTCAAGCCACATGAGCGCCGAGAACTGCAAAAATAAAACAAAAAACGGCAGTTTGGGTAGACAAGCCGGGCACTCATCATTAAAATGCGCCCAATTTGCCAAAAATTGGCCTCGCGGACGGTTTTTGCATTGATTTAGATCGCGATATCTGAATTAATATGCAAATATTGTGATTGATTATTCCTCGGAGGATGTTTTGATAAAGTCAGCGCTATTGGTTCTGGAAGACGGAACCCAATTCCACGGTCGGGCCATCGGGGCAGAGGGAACGGCAGTGGGGGAAGTGGTCTTCAATACGTCGATGACCGGTTATCAAGAAATCCTCACTGATCCTTCCTATTCCCGCCAGATCGTTACTCTTACTTATCCTCATATCGGCAATGTCGGCACCAATGCTTCCGACGAAGAATCCTCCGCAGTACACGCCCAAGGCCTCGTCATTCGTGACCTCCCGCTGATCGCCAGCAACTACCGCAACGAAGAAAGCCTGTCCGACTACCTCAAGCGTCACAACATCGTGGCGATCGCCGATATCGATACCCGTAAATTAACCCGCCTGCTGCGCGAGAAGGGCGCCCAGAACGGCTGCATCATCGCCGCCGACTCGCCGGACGCCGCGCTGGCCCTGGCCAAGGCGCAAGGTTTCCCGGGGTTGAAGGGCATGGATCTGGCGAAAGAGGTCACCACCCAAGAGGCTTACAGCTGGCAGCAAGGCAGCTGGACGCTTGAAGGCGACCTGCCCGAAGCCAAAACCGCCTCGGAGCTGCCGTTCCACGTGGTGGCTTACGACTACGGCGCCAAGCGCAACATCCTGCGCATGCTGGTGGATCGCGGCTGCCGCCTGACCGTGGTGCCGGCGCAGACCCCGGCCGACGAGGTGCTGAAAATGAATCCGGACGGCATCTTCCTGTCCAACGGCCCGGGCGACCCGGAGCCGTGCGACTACGCCATCGCCGCCATCAAACAGTTCCTGGAAACCGACATCCCGGTGTTCGGCATCTGCCTGGGCCACCAGCTGCTGGCGCTGGCCAGCGGGGCGAAAACCATGAAGATGAAGCTCGGCCACCACGGCGGCAACCACCCGGTTAAGGATCTGGACAACAACACCGTGATGATCACCGCGCAGAACCACGGCTTCGCCGTCGATGAAAACAACCTGCCGGCGAACCTGCGCGTCACGCACAAATCGCTGTTCGACCACACGGTGCAGGGCATTCACCGCACCGACAAGGCGGCGTTCAGTTTCCAGGGTCACCCGGAAGCCAGCCCTGGCCCGCACGATGCCGCGCCGCTGTTCGATCACTTTATCGAACTGATTGAGACTTACCGTTCTAACGCCAAATAATCAGGAGCAGTAAAAAATGCCAAAACGTACAGACATAAAAAGCATCCTGATCCTCGGCGCTGGCCCGATCGTTATCGGCCAGGCGTGTGAGTTCGACTACTCGGGTGCCCAGGCGTGTAAAGCGCTGCGCGAAGAGGGTTACCGCGTCATTCTGGTCAACTCCAACCCGGCGACCATCATGACCGACCCGGAAATGGCCGACGCGACCTACATCGAGCCGATCCACTGGGAAGTGGTGCGCAAGATCATCGAAAAAGAGCGCCCGGATGCGGTGCTGCCGACCATGGGCGGCCAGACGGCGCTGAACTGCGCGCTGGAGCTGGAGCGTCAGGGCGTGCTGGCCGAGTTCGGCGTGACCATGATCGGCGCCACCGCCGATGCGATCGACAAGGCCGAAGACCGTCGCCGTTTCGACGTGGCGATGAAGAAAATCGGTCTGGACACCGCGCGTTCCGGCATTGCGCACACCATGGAAGAAGCGCTGGCGGTCGCCGCTGACGTCGGCTTCCCGTGCATCATCCGCCCTTCCTTTACCATGGGCGGCACCGGCGGCGGCATCGCCTACAACCGCGAAGAGTTCGAAGAGATCTGCGAACGCGGTCTGGATCTGTCGCCGACCAACGAGCTGCTGATCGACGAATCGCTGATCGGTTGGAAAGAGTACGAGATGGAGGTAGTGCGCGATAAGAACGACAACTGCATCATCGTCTGCTCGATCGAAAACTTCGACGCCATGGGCATCCACACCGGCGACTCGATCACCGTCGCACCGGCCCAGACCCTGACCGACAAGGAATACCAAATCATGCGCAACGCCTCGATGGCGGTGCTGCGTGAGATCGGCGTGGAAACCGGCGGCTCCAACGTGCAGTTCTCGGTCAACCCGAAAACCGGCCGCCTGATCGTTATCGAAATGAACCCGCGCGTGTCGCGCTCTTCGGCGCTGGCGTCGAAAGCCACCGGCTTCCCTATCGCCAAGATCGCCGCCAAGCTGGCGGTGGGCTACACCCTCGATGAGCTGATGAACGACATCACCGGCGGCCGCACCCCGGCATCGTTCGAACCGTCCATCGACTACGTCGTGACCAAGATCCCGCGCTTCAACTTCGAGAAATTCGCCGGCGCCAACGACCGCCTGACCACCCAGATGAAATCGGTCGGCGAAGTGATGGCCATCGGCCGCACCCAGCAGGAGTCGCTGCAAAAAGCGCTGCGCGGCCTGGAAGTGGGCGCCACCGGCTTCGACCCGAAAGTGAGCCTGGACGATCCGGAAGCGCTGACCAAAATCCGCCGCGAGCTGAAAGACGCCGGCTCTGACCGCATCTGGTACATCGCCGACGCCTTCCGCGCCGGTCTGTCGGTTGACGGCGTCTTCAACCTGACCAACGTCGACCGCTGGTTCCTGGTGCAGATTGAAGAGCTGGTGCGCCTGGAAGAGCAGGTGGCCGAAGCGGGCATCAACGGCCTGAACAAAGCGTTCCTGCGCACCCTGAAGCGCAAGGGCTTCGCCGATGCGCGTCTGGCCAAGCTGGCCGGCGTCGCCGAAAGCGAAATTCGCAAGCTGCGCCACAGCCACGGCCTGCATCCGGTGTACAAGCGCGTGGATACCTGCGCGGCGGAATTCGCCACCGACACCGCCTACATGTACTCCACCTATGAAGAAGAGTGCGAGTCCAACCCGACCAACGACCGGCCGAAAGTGATGGTGCTGGGCGGCGGGCCGAACCGTATCGGCCAGGGCATCGAGTTCGACTACTGCTGCGTGCACGCCTCGCTGGCGCTGCGCGAAGACGGCTACGAGACCATCATGGTCAACTGCAACCCGGAAACCGTCTCCACCGACTACGACACCTCCGACCGTCTGTATTTCGAGCCGGTAACGCTGGAAGACGTGCTGGAAATCGTGCGCATCGAGAAGCCGAAGGGCGTGATCGTGCAGTACGGCGGCCAGACCCCGCTGAAGCTGGCGCGTGAGCTGGAAGCCGCGGGCGTGCCGATCATCGGCACCAGCCCGGACGCCATCGACCGCGCCGAAGACCGCGAGCGCTTCCAGCAGGCGGTTAACCGTCTGGGCCTGAAGCAGCCGGCCAACGCCACCGTCACCGCCATCGAGCAGGCGGTGGAGAAGGCGGCGGGCATCGGCTATCCGCTGGTGGTGCGCCCTTCCTACGTGCTGGGCGGCCGGGCGATGGAAATCGTCTATGACGAAACCGACCTGCGCCGTTACTTCCAGACTGCGGTCAGCGTGTCCAACGATGCGCCGGTGCTGCTGGACCGCTTCCTGGACGACGCGGTGGAAGTGGACGTCGACGCCATCTGCGACGGCGAGCGCGTGCTGATTGGCGGCATCATGGAGCACATCGAGCAGGCGGGCGTGCACTCCGGCGACTCCGCGTGTTCGCTGCCGGCATACACCCTGAGCCAGGAAATTCAGGACGTGATGCGTCGTCAGGTGGAAAAACTGGCGTTCGAGCTGCAGGTACGCGGCCTGATGAACGTGCAGTTCGCGGTGAAAGACAACGAAGTCTATCTGATTGAAGTCAACCCGCGTGCCGCGCGCACCGTGCCGTTCGTCTCCAAAGCGACCGGCGTGCCGTTGGCCAAGGTGGCCGCGCGCGTGATGGCGGGCAAAACGCTGGTCGAGCAGGGCGTGACCGAAGAAATTATCCCTCCGTACTACTCGGTGAAAGAAGTGGTGCTGCCGTTCAACAAATTCCCGGGCGTCGACCCGATTCTGGGGCCGGAAATGCGCTCTACCGGGGAAGTGATGGGCGTGGGCCGCACCTTTGCGGAAGCCTTCTCCAAAGCGATGCTGGGCAGCAACTCGGGCATGAAGAAACAGGGCCGCGCGCTGCTGTCGGTGCGTGAAGGCGACAAGGCTCGCGTGGTCGATTTGGCTGCCAGCCTACTGAAGCAAGGCTTTGAGCTGGACGCTACCCACGGCACCGCGGTGGTGCTGGGCGAAGCGGGCATCAACCCGCGCCTGGTCAACAAGGTGCACGAAGGGCGTCCACACATTCAGGATCGTATCAAGAACGGTGAGTACACCTACATCGTCAACACCACGGCCGGCCGTCAGGCGATTGAGGACTCCAAGCTGATTCGCCGCAGCGCCCTGCAGTACAAGGTGCACTACGACACCACGTTGAACGGCGGCTTCGCCACTGCGATGGCGCTGAAAGCGGATCCGACCGAGCAGGTGACGTCGGTGCAGGAAATGCACGCGCGCATCGGCAAGTAACCGCGCGATAACGCTACGCCAGGGGCGCTGCAGTTCAATGCAGCGCCCTTTTTTTATTCAGCGAATTTGTCGGCAGGCGTTAAAAATTTCCGCTATCAATCAGTGGCCAAACTGTCACCCTGTGTGATTGGTATATGCTTGGTGTATTGGCAAGGAACGAAGGAACGACGATAACAATGATTCTGATAATTTACGCTCACCCGTATCCCCGGCATTCGCATGCCAATCAGCGCCTGCTGCAGGCGGTGAGGGATCTCCCCGAGGTAGAGGTGCGCTCGCTGTATGAGCTGTACCCCGATTTCAATATCGATATCAACGCCGAGCAGCGGGCGCTGGAGCGCGCCGACCTGGTGGTGCTGCAGCATCCGATGCAGTGGTACAGCTTCCCGCCGCTGTTGAAGCTGTGGATCGACAAAGTGCTGGAGCACGGCTGGGCCTACGGCCACGACGGCAACGCGCTGGTGGGTAAAGACTGCCTGTGGGCGGTGACCAGCGGCGGCGACGAGCACCACTTCGAGCTGGGCGACTTTCCCAACTTCGCTGCGCTGGCGCAGCCGCTGCAGGCCACGGCGATCTACTGCGGCATGAACTGGCAACCCTATTTTGCCGTACATAATACTTTTACCTGCAACGAACCGGCGCTGCTCGCCGCCGGCGAAGCCTACCGGCAGCGGTTGGTCGACTATCTGATGGAACATGCCGAAGCGGAAACTCGGGAGGCCAGCCATGGATAATCACCACATGATGATCGAGGGGCTGATCTACCTCGGCTCCGCCGCGCTGTTCGTGCCGATCGCGGTGCGTCTGGGGCTGGGCTCGGTGCTCGGCTACCTGATCGCCGGCTGCATCATTGGCCCCTGGGGGCTGAAGCTGGTGTCGGACGCCGAGTCGATCCTGACCTTCGCCGAGATCGGCGTGGTGCTGATGCTGTTTATCATCGGCCTGGAGCTGGATCCCAAGCGGCTGTGGACGCTGCGCGCCTCGGTGTTCGGCGGCGGCAGCATTCAGATGGTGGGCTGCGGCCTGGCGTTGAGCGCCTTCTGTTACTTCCTCGGCCTCAACTGGAAGGTGGCGCTGCTGATCGGCCTGACGCTGGCCCTCTCATCCACCGCCATTGCCATGCAGGCGATGAGCGAACGCAATTTGACGCCGTCGCCGATCGGCCGCAGCGCGTTTGCGGTGCTGCTGTTCCAGGATATCGCGGCGATCCCGCTGGTGGCGATGATCCCGCTGCTGGCCAGCAGCGGCGCCACCACCACGCTGGGCGCTTTCGTGCTGTCGGCGGCCAAGGTGGTGGGCGCGTTGACGATGGTGGTGCTGCTCGGCCGCTACGTCACCCGCCCGCTGCTGCACTTCGTCGCCCGTTCGGGCATGCGCGAAGTGTTCAGCGCCGTGGCGCTGTTCCTGGTGTTCGGTTTCGGCATCCTGCTGGAGATGGCCGGGCTGTCGATGGCGATGGGGGCGTTCCTCGCCGGGGTGCTGCTGGCGAGCTCGGAATACCGCCACGCGCTGGAGAGCGATATTCAGCCGTTCAAAGGGCTGCTGCTGGGGCTGTTCTTTATCGGCGTCGGCATGTCGATCGACTTCGGCACGCTGTTCCATCACCCGCTGCTGATCGCCTCGCTGTTGCTGGGCTTTATGCTGATCAAGGCGGCGCTGCTGTGGCTGATTGGGCCGCTGCTCGGCGTGCCGAAGCGCCAGCGCGGCCTGTTTGCCATTCTGCTGGGGCAGGGCAGTGAATTCGCCTTCGTGATCTTCAGCGCCGCGCAGCTGGCCGGCGTACTGCCGGTCGAATGGGCCAAATCGCTGACGCTGGCGGTGGCGCTGTCGATGGCGGCCACGCCGCTGCTGTTGGTGATCGCCGCGCAGCTGGAGAAAAATGCGCCGAAAGAGGAGCGCCCGGCGGACGTCATCGACGACGAAAATGCCAGCGTGATCATCGCCGGCTTCGGCCGTTTCGGCCAGATCGCCGGCCGCTTGCTGCTGGCCAACGGCGTACACACCGTGGTGCTGGATCACGATCCGGACCATATCGAAACGCTGCGCAAATTCGACACCAAGGTGTTCTACGGCGACGCCACGCGCGCCGATCTGCTGGAGGCCGCTGGCGCCGCCCACGCCAAGGTGCTGATCAACGCCATCGATGACGTGGAAGACAGTCTGGCGCTAACCGAGCTGGCCAGGCAGCACTTCCCGCATCTGAAGGTGGTGGCACGGGCGCGCGACGTCGATCACTGGTATCAGCTGCGGCAGCTGGGGGTGGAAAAACCGGAGCGCGAAACCTTCGAAAGCTCGCTGCGCGTCGGCCGTGAAACGCTGGAGCTGCTGGGGCTGGACGCCTATGAGGCGCGCGAGAAGGCGGACACGTTCCGCCGCTATAACCTGAAGATGCTGGAAGACACGCTGGAGAATTATCAGGACACCGAGTTCCGCATCGCCAGCCTGCAGCGGGCCAAGGAGATGCTCAGCGCGGCCATCGAGCAGGATCAGAATCGGCTGGCGCGGGTGCAGCAGACCGGCTGGCGCGGCAGTATCGACGGCAAGGCGCCGGAGGACGAGGTGGTGGAAGCCAAAGGATAAGAGTAGGGGCGCCAGATCGGCGCCCCTTCTTTTGCTTAGCTCAGCGCGACCTTGATGCCCAAGGCGATCAGCATGCCGCCCAGCAGCTTGTCGACGATCTTCTGGGTCTTTTCCAACCCGCGGCGCACCGGCCCGCTCTGGATCAGGAACACCAGCAGCGGCCACCAGATAACCGACAGGCCGAGAATAATCCCCGCGTACCACAGCTTGTCGCCCAGACCGGAATCGATCTGCAGCACCTGGGTGAACACCGCCAGGAAGAACAGGGTGGCCTTCGGGTTCAGCAGGTTGCACAGGTAGCCTTGCGCAAAGGCGCTCTTCAGGCTGACCTGCTGCTGCGGCAGATTGCTGACGTTCATCTTGCCGCCGCCGCGCGACAGCAGCGCCTGGATGCCGATCCACACCAGATAGACCGCCCCGGCGTATTTCAGCAGGTTAAACAGCCACGGCGTGGTGGTGATCACCACCGCCAGCCCGGCGACGCAGTAGGACATGTGGGTGGCGACGCCGCAGATCACGCCGAAGGCGGTCATCATGGCGGCCAGCCGTGGATAGCGGGCGGCGTTTTTGATCACCAGGAAAAAATCCGGGCCGGGGGAGAGCATGCCGAGGGCGGCAATGCCGGCGACGAACAGCGAAGTTTCAAGCATGGGAGCGTCTCGCGCAAAAGACAGAGTTCTGGCGATAATAACGCCGCTTCCTCTGATGCGCATCAACCCAATGAGGTATTGTTAGGCTCTATGATAATAATTCATCTACCGCCAGCAACGGAGCACCATGCAGCAGACTAACGCCACAGACCGGCCGGAGCCGCACCGGCAACAGCGTGAAATTACCCGCCTGTGCATTCAATGCGCGCTGCTGCTGTTGCAGCACGGCGCCGAGAGCACGGTGGTGGAACAGCTGTCGACCCGCCTGGGGCTGGCGCTGGGGATGGACAGCGTGGAAAGCTCGATCTCCGCCAATGCGGTGGTGTTGACCACCCTCAGCCACGGCGCCTGCCTGACCACCACCCGCAAGAACGTCGATCGCGGCATCAATATGCAGGTGGTGACCGAAGTGCAGCATATCGTGATCCTCGCCGAGCACCACCTGGCGGATGCGCACGACGTGGCGCGCCGCTTTGACAGGATCCGGCCGCTGCGTTACCCGCGCTGGCTGGTGGTGCTGATGGTGGGGTTGTCCTGCGGGTGTTTCAGCATGCTCAACGGCGGCGGCGGCGATGCTTTCCTGGTGACCTTTATCGCCAGCGGCGCGGCGATGCTGGTGCGCCAAATCCTCACCGCCCGCCATATGAATCCGCTGATCAATTTTTGCCTGACGGCGTTTGTCGCTACGTCGATCTCCGGACTGCTGCTGCGCCTGCCGGCGTTTAAAGACACCTCGAGCGTGGCGATGGCCGCCAGCGTGCTGTTGCTGGTGCCGGGCTTCCCGCTGATCAACGCGGTGGCAGACATGTTCAAGGGGCACGTCAATACCGGGCTGGCGCGTTGGGCGATGGCCAGCCTGCTGACGCTGGCGACCTGCATCGGGGTGGTGATGGCGATGTCGCTATGGGATCTGCGGGGGTGGTCATGAGTCTGCTGTGGGCCTTGTTGCAGGAGATGCTGTTGGCGGCGGTGCCGGCGCTGGGCTTCGCCATGGTGTTCAACGTGCCGCTGCGCGCGCTGCGCTATTGCGCGTTGCTCGGGGCTATCGGGCGCGGCTCGCGCATGCTGATGATGCACGGCGGCATGAACATCGAGTGGGCCTCGCTGCTGGCGGCGATCCTGATCGGTATCATCGGCATCTACTGGTCGCGCTGGCTGCTGGCGCACCCGAAGGTGTTCACCGTGGCGGCGGTGATCCCGATGTTCCCCGGCATTTCCGCCTATACCGCGATGATAACGGTGGTGGAGATCTCGCATCTGGGCTACAGCGAAGCCCTGATGGAGACCATGATCACCAACTTCCTCAAGGCCAGTTTTATCGTTGGCGCATTGTCGATCGGCCTGTCGTTGCCGGGCCTGTGGCTGTACCGCAAACGCCCCGGCGTGTGAAATGACCTGGCGGGAGATCGTTGGTTATTAGATATACTGATAAGAGCTATCTTATATATTCATCTTGCTTGATTAGCCTATCGACGGCACTCAGGCCTTTACGTATAGTGTCACCAATTTTGCTGCCTACACAGGGTTAAACAATGATTATCAGCCTGATCGCTGCCTTGGCGGCGGATCGCGTTATTGGCATGGAAAACGCCATGCCGTGGCACCTGCCGGCGGACCTTGCGTGGTTTAAACGCAACACGTTGAATAAGCCGGTTATTATGGGCCGCAAGACCTTCGAGTCCATCGGCCGCCCGCTGCCAGGCCGCCACAATATCGTTTTGAGCAGCCGCCCGGGCAATGCCGCCGGGGTGACCTGGGTGACCTCGCTGGATGAAGCGCTGGCCGCCGCGGGCGAGGTGGAAGAAGTGATGGTGATCGGCGGTGGGCGCATCTATACCCAACTGCTGCCGCGCGCCGATCGCCTGTACCTGACGCACATCGACGCCGAAGTCGGCGGCGATACCCACTTCCCGGATTACGAGCCGGACGAGTGGGAAACCACGTTCAGCGAATTCCACGACGCCGACGATCTGAACTCGCACAGCTACTGCTTCGAAATCCTGCAGCGCCGCTGATTTAAGCGCGTTAGCCAACCCTCCCCGGGGGCGCAAGCAATTGCGCCCCCGGCCTTTTTGCGCCCGTCGTTTGTAACCTTTCCGTCACATTACCTGATTAGTATGAAGCCCAACTCCGAGCGCCACGGCAACTCTGGTGAATCTTGACCGCGGCGCCATAACTAAAAAGGTAACCACGCTATGACCAAGCAAATTGAGCAATTAGACGCCGACCGCCTGATCGATCCCACTCGCCGCAAACTGCTGCTCGGCAGCGCCGGCGCCGTCGGCCTGGCCGGTTTTCTCGGCGGCGGCATCTGGTCGGTCTCCAGTGAGGCGTTGGCCGAGGATCTGCCGCCGAACAAGCTGTTGGGTTTTCAGGGCATCGCCGCGTCTACCGCCGATGAGGTGACCATCGCGCCAGGCTACCGCGCCGAGGTGCTGATCTCCTGGGGCGAGCCGCTGGTGGACGGCGCGCCGGCCTTCGATCCGCAGGGCAACAACAGCGCCGCCGATCAGGAAAAACAGTTCGGCGACAATAACGACGGCATGAGCTTCTTCCCGATCGATGACAATCACGGCGTGATGGCCATCAATAACGAATACGTTAACGAGCAGTACCTGTTCGCTCACGGCGGCGCCAAGGCTACCAGCCTGGAAGAGGTGCGTAAATCGCAGGCGGCGCACGGCGTCTCCATCGTGGCGGTAAAGCGCGTCGGCGACGGCCAGCGCTGGGAGGTGGAGCGCCCGTCGCGCTATAACCGCCGCATCACCGCCAATACCGAAATGCAGTTCAGCGGCCCGGCCGCCGGGCACCCGCTGCTGCAGACCGCCGCCGATCCGAGCGGGCGCAAGGTACTGGGCACTTTCGGCAACTGCGCCAACGGCAAGACGCCGTGGGGCACCTACCTGACCTGCGAAGAAAACTTCGATACCTACTTTGGCACTCATCAGGCTGATTACAAAACCACGCCGGAACAGAAGCGCTACACGCTGAAGGCCAGCGAACCGGAGCGCAACTGGCCGGACTATGACGAGCGCTTCGACGTGGCGAAGAACCCCAATGAATTCAACCGCCACGGCTGGATCGTCGAGATTGACCCGCTGAATCCGACCTCGACGCCCATCAAGCACACCGCGCTGGGCCGCTTCAAGCACGAGAACGCGGCGGTGACCGTGGCCAAAGATGGCCGTTTGGTGGTGTACATGGGGGACGACGAGCGCGGCGAACATATCTATAAGTACGTTTCCAAAGGCGTGGTCGACGCCGCCAATCCGGCCAACAATCGCACGCTGCTGGACGAAGGGACGCTGTACGTGGCGCAGTTCGACGGCGATGAGACCGGCACGCCGCTGAAGGGCAAAGGGCGCTGGATTGCGCTCGAGTTCGGCAAGAACGGCCTGACGCCGGAGAACGGTTTCCGCGACGAGGCCGAAGTGCTGATCTTCGCCCGCAAGGCGGCGCAGCAGGTCGGCGCCACCAAAATGGATCGCCCGGAGTGGATCGCGGTGAACCCGCATGACGGCCGCGCGTACTGCACGTTGACCAACAACAGCAAGCGCGGCGAGGAAGGGATGCCGCTGAACGCCGCCAACCCGCGGCCGAACAATATCTATGGCCAGATCATTCGCTGGGACGAGGGCGGCGACGCCACCGCCGGCACCTTCGCCTGGGACATCTATGCGCTGTGCGGCAATCCGATCGCCCATCCGGAAGGCGTCAACCGCGGCACGCCGAACATCACGGCGGAAAATACCTTCAACAGCCCGGATGGGCTGGGCTTCGATCGCGCCGGCCGCCTGTGGATCCTCACCGACGGCAAGTACAGCAACAAGGGCGATTACGCCGGGCAGGGCAACAACCAGATGCTGGTGGGCGATCCGATCAGCGGCGAAATTCGCCGTTTCATGGTGGGGCCGAAGTCCTGCGAACTGACCGGCATCACCTTCACCCCGGACTACAAGACGATGTTCGTCAACGTGCAGCATCCGGGAGAAGAGGGCGATTCGCACTTCCCAAACAACAGCCCGCGCCCGCGTTCATCGGTGTTGATGATCACGCGTGAAGATGGCGGGGTGATTGGGGCGTAAGGCGCTAAAGAGAGCAAAGGCGGCCTGGGGCCGCCTTGATGTTTTCAGAACGCGGCCAGCCTGCCGGCGTGGTCGGGCGCCTCGCCGCGATTAGCGGGCTGCGTGAAGTAACGGCGGTCTTCCCAGCGCAGCATCGTCAGATCGCCGCCCCAGCAGCAGCCTGTGTCCAGCCCGATCACGCCTTCCGGCGTGCCCTTGCCTTCCAGCGAGGCCCAGTGGCCGAAGACGATGGTGTATTCCGGATCCACCAGGCGCGGCAGCTCGAACCACGGTTTCAGCGGCGCGGGTGCGGTGCCCGGCGCATCTTTGCAGATCATGTCGAGCTGGCCGTTGGGGAAGCAATAACGCATGCGCGTCAGCGCATTGGTGCTGAAACGCAGGCGCGCCAGGCCGCTCAGCTCCGGCGTCCAGTTGTTCGGCATATCGCCGTACATGGCGTCGAGGAACAGCGGGTAGCTGTCGCTGCTTAATACCGCTTCCACTTCGCGCGCGCACATTTTCGCGGTGTCGATATCCCACTGCGGGGTGATGCCAGCGTGCGCCATCACCAGCTTTTGCTCATCATCCACCTGCAGCACCGGTTGGCGGCGCAGCCAGTTGATCAGCTCGTCGGCGTCCGGCGCCTCCAACAGCGGGGTGATGCGATCTTTGGGTTTGTTGCGGCTGATGCCGGCGTAAACCGCCAGCAGGTGCAGATCGTGGTTGCCCAGCACCATGCGCACCGCCGGGCCGAGCGAGCGCACGAAGCGCAGCACGTCCAGCGAGGCGGGGCCGCGCGCCACCAGATCGCCGGTCAGCCACAGTTGATCGCGCTCGGGATCGAACGCAACCTGAGCCAGCAGCGACTTCAGTTCATCGAAACAGCCGTGAACGTCGCCGATAAGGTATGTCGACATAATTAATGGATCAGCGTTGGAATGGCTAAGCGAAACACGGGAATAGCGGTGCGGAACGGCTGACCCTGGTGGTCAACCATTTCGTAATGGCCTTCCATGGTGCCCAGCGGCGTTTCCAGAATGGCGCCGCTGGTGTACTGAAACTCTCCGCCGGGCGGAATGACGGGCTGTTCGCCGATCACGCCTTCGCCCTGAACTTCGGTTTGGCGGCCGTTGCTGTTGGTGATCAGCCAGTAACGGCCCAGCAGTTGCACGTCGGTCCGCCCCAGATTGCGGATGGTGATGGTATAGGCGAAGACGTAACGCTCTTCTTCAGGGATCGACTGTGATTCCACATAGATGCTCTGAACCTGAATACACACGCGGGGCGAATCAATCATGACAACAACTCCTTATTGCTGCGGCGCCGGATTGGCTGACAGCCAGTTCGCCAGCTTGCAGTACTGCGCCACAGAAATATTTTCTGCTCTGAGCGAAGGATCGACGCCCAGCTCCGTCAGCTGCTCCGGCGTGAACAGGTCGCCCAGGCTGTTGCGGATGGTTTTCCGCCGCTGGTTGAACGCCTGCGTGGTGATGCGGCTCAGCATGCGCACGTCGCCCACCGGATTCGGCAGCACGCTGTGCGGCACCAGACGCACCACGGCGGAATCGACCTTCGGCGGCGGCGCGAACGCGGTCGGCGGCACTTCCAGCACCGGAATGACGTTGCAGTAGTACTGCGCCATCACGGTCAAACGCCCGTAGGCCTTGCTGTTCGGGCCGGCCACCAGACGGTTGACCACCTCTTTTTGCAACATAAAGTGCATGTCGCGGATTGCCTGAGTATAGCTGAAAAGGTGGAACATCAGCGGCGTCGAAATATTGTACGGCAGGTTACCAAATACGCGCAGCGGTTGGCCAGCTTCCTCGGCCAGTTCGGCGAAATTCACCGTCATGGCGTCCTGCTGGTGGATGGTCAGCTTGTCTTTCAGCCGCGGGTGGTTTTCCAGCCGGGTGGCCAGATCGCGGTCCAGTTCGATCACCGTCATGCGGTCCATGCGCGCGCCGACCGGCTCGGTCAAGGCGCCGAGGCCGGGGCCGATCTCGACCACCGCTTCGCCCGGCTGCGGGTGAATGGCGGAGACAATGCTATCGATGACAAACTGATCGGTTAAAAAGTTTTGTCCAAAGCGTTTGCGGGCAAAGTGCCCTTGGTGGACTCTGTTATTCATTACAATTAATTATCATTTTAATGGCGAGATTCAGGGCCGTTTGGAAACTGCCGACATCGGCGGTGCCGGTGCCGGCCAGTTCCAGAGCGGTACCGTGGTCGACCGAGGTGCGTATGAAAGGCAAACCGAGGGTGATATTCACCGCGCGGCCGAACCCTTGGTATTTTAGCACCGGCAGCCCCTGATCGTGATACATCGCCAGCACCGCATCGGCATCTTGCAGATATTTGGGCTGGAACAGGGTGTCCGCCGGCAGCGGGCCGACAAGATGGATGCCCTCAGCGCGCAGCGCGTCGAGCGCAGGGATGATGGTGTCTATCTCTTCGTGCCCCATATGGCCGCCTTCCCCGGCGTGGGGGTTCAGGCCGCAGACGTAAATGTGCGGCCGGGCGATGCCAAATTTGGTTTTCAGATCGTGGTCGAGGATGCGGATGACTTCGAACAGGCTCTGTTGCGTGATGGCGCCCGGCACCGCCAGCAGCGGCAGGTGGGTGGTCGCCAGCGCCACGCGCAGCTCTTCGGTCGCGAGCATCATCACCACGCGATCGCAGCGGCTGCGATCGGCAAAGAATTCGGTATGGCCGATAAACGGCACGCCGGCGTCGTTGATCACGCCCTTGTTCACCGGGCCGGTGATCAGCGCAGCGAATTCGCCGTTGAGGCAGCCGTCGCAGGCGCGCGCCAGGGTTTCCACCACGTAGGCACTGTTGCCGACGTTCAGCTCCCCGGCGGTGACCGGGTGAGCGAGCGGCACCGGCAGCACGGTCAGCGTGCCGGCGCGTTGCGCTTCGGCCGGTTGCTGCGGCTGGTAGTCGCGCAGCGTCAGCGGCAGGCCCAAACGCTTGGCGCGTTCAAGCAGCAGGGCCGGATCGGCGCACACCACCAGCTCAACAGGCCAATCCTGTTGCGCCAGCGCTGCTACCAAATCCGGCCCTACCCCGGCGGGTTCGCCGGGGGTAATGACGACGCGTTTATTGCTGTGCATCGCTGCCATCGAGGATCTTCACGTAAGCCTGGGCGCGCTGTTCCTGCATCCAGGTCTGCGCTTCTTCGGCGAATTTACGGTTGAACAGCATGCGGTAAGCGCGATCTTTCTGCGCGGCGTCGGTCTTATCCACCTGACGAGTGTCCAGCAGCTGAATCAGGTGCCAGCCGAAGGAAGAGTGGACCGGCGCGCTGATTTCACCCTTGCTCAGCTTCAGCAACGCATCGCGGAAGGCCGGATCGTAGATGTCCGGGGAAGCCCAGCCCAGATCGCCGCCCTGCATGGCAGAACCCGGATCCTGCGACAGCTGTTTGGCTTCGTCGGCAAACTTGGCGCGGCCGCTCTTGATCGCTTCCGCCACGGATTGCAGCTTGGCGCGCGCCTGATCGTCGGTCAGCACCACCGAAGGTTTCAGCAGGATGTGACGGGCGTGCACTTCGGTAACCGACACCGACTGGCTGGCGCCGCGGATGTCGTTCACTTTCAGGATGTGGAAGCCGACGCCGGAACGGATTGGGCCGACGACGTCGCCTTTCTTGGCGCTCACCAGACGTTCCGCGAACAGGGTCGGGATCTCTTGCAGCTTGCCCCAGCCCATGTTGCCGCCTTTCAGCGCCTGAGAATCGGCGGAGTAGGTGATCGCCAGCTTGCCGAAGTCGGCGCCGCTGTTGATCTCACCCACCAGGCGTTTGGCCAGCTCTTCGGCTTTGTCGACCTGCTGCTGCGACGGATTCTCCGGCAGCGGGATCAGGATGTGGCTGATGTTCATTTCGGTGTCGCTGCCGTTCTGCGCGCCCACCTGCTTGGCCAGCGCGTCCACTTCCTGCGGCAGGATGGTGACGCGACGGCGCACTTCGTTGTTACGCACTTCGGAGATCAGCATCTCTTTGCGGATCTGCGAACGGTAGGTGTTGTAGTTCAACCCTTCGTACGACAGGCGGCTGCGCAGCTGATCGACGCTCATCTTGTTTTGCGCGGCGATGTTGGCGATCGCCTTGTCCAGATCGGCGTCGGACACGGTGATGCCCATTTTCTTGGCCATCTGCAGCTGGATGTTATCCATGATCAGGCGTTCGATGATCTGATGGCGCAGCGTCTTGTCGTCCGGCAATTGCTGGCCGGCCTGCTGGGCGTTGAGCTTCACTGACTGCAACAGACCGTTGACGTCGCTTTCGAGTACCACGCCGTTATCCACGACGGCGGCGACTTTATCCACTTCTTGGGGTGCTGCGAACGCGGCATTGGCGCAAACCACCAATCCGAGAATAAGCGTTCTCCAGTTCTTCATACATTTCCCATTATGTAATCCGCAAATGCGGGTGAAAGTTCTCGTTTTCAAAGTGTTGCAAAGCGTCAGAATGCGCGCTGATACGGCAGAATGCCGGAGCGCAGCATTTCTGCGGAGCCGAGACTATGATCGCTGCTCAGGCCGCGCAGTTCGACGTTGAACGAAACTCTGTTGTCGTAAACGCTGGTATTGTTGCTGTTGTTCCAATCGGTGATCTTGCGCTCATAGCCCAGGGTCACCGCCCAGCAGCAGGTGTTGTACTTCAGCCCCACCAGCTGATCGGCGGATTGCTTGGCACGGGTGTCGTAGTAATACGCCCCGACCACAGCCCAACGATCGGCGATCGGCCAGCTGCCGGTGATGCCCACCTGCGAGATGCCGTCCTGGAAGGCCGGAACCGTTTTGGTGTTCAACGCCGTCTGGATGTATTCCGGCGTGGCGTAACGGTAGTTCAACTGCACCACGCGCTCGGCGTCCTGGCGGTATTCCACCACGCCGTTGCCCAGCGAGACGCTGTTCAGGCGGGTGTCGTACTGCAGGCCGCCGCGCAGGCCCCAACGATCGTCGATTTTCCAATAGGTATCGCCGGCCCAGGCCACGCTGCCGGTATCGTCGTTGTTGTCGTACCCGGTTACCTGATCGCCGGTGCGCGAACGGCTGAAGTAGTAGATTTGACCCACGGAAGCGTTAAAACGTTCAACCAGCGCGTCATCATAAATGCGGGTGGTCAAACCGGTGGAGACGCGGTTCTGCGAAGCGATGCGATCCAGGCCGCTGTAGGTGCGGTCGCGGAACAGGCCGGAGTAGTCGGTCTGCAGCAGCGTGGTGTCGTAGGTGTAGATGTTGCTCTGGTCGCGGTACGGCACGTACAGGTACTGTACGCGCGGCTCCAGCGTCTGTGTGGCGCCTTCGGCCCAGATCATCGGGCGTTCGAACACCAGCTTGCCGTCGACCTTGAACTGCGGCAATACGCGGTTGACCGAATCATCAAGCTCCGGTGCAACGGCGCCTTTGCGGCTCTGGTAGTTGGCGGCGAAACCGTCAGGAATATCCTGCTGGTAGTGGGTCGCCATCACCTTGGCTTCGGTGTTCAGGCTGGCCCAGCCGTTGGTGAGCGGCAGGTTGAGCGTCGGCTCCATATGCAGACGGGTGGCGTCCGGGCTGTATGGGTTGACGCTGGTGAACTTGGCCGCCTGGCCGTAAATATGGAAGTCGAACGGGCCGAGGTCGTTTTTGTAGTAGTTCAGATCCAGCTGCGGCTGAACTTTATACGATTCCGACTGCGAGCGATCGGTATTGTCGAAGATCTGGAACTGCTTGGAGCTCAGCGTGGCGTTCCAGTTCTCGTTGGCGTAGCCGAGGCTGAATTTCTGCGTGGCGTAGCCGTCGGTGGTGGAGCCGTACTTGGAGTCCAGATCGGTGAAGTATTTGTAATCGCTGACCTTGGTGTAGTCGACGTTGAAGCGCCACACCTGATCCATGACGCCGTTGTGGTTCCAGTAGAACAGCCAGCGTTTGCTGTCGTCATTATCTTTGCCGTATTCCTTGTCGTCCGGCAACCAGTCGAACTCCATCAGGCCGAGGCCCGGCTGCACCAGATAACGGAACTCGGTCTGCCACTGCAGGCCGCGCTTGGACATATAGTGCGGTGTGATGGTGGCGTCGTAGTTCGGCGCAATGTTCCAGTAGTACGGCAACATGAACTCGAAGCCGTTGTTGCTGCCGTACTTGGCGTTCGGGATCAGGAAGCCGGAACGGCGCTTGTCGCCGACCGGCAATTGCAGGTACGGGCTGTAGAACACCGGCACGCCGCCGATGCGGAAGCGGGCGTTCCACACTTCCGCCACCTGCTCTTCGCGATCGTGGATCACTTCGGAGCCGACCACGCTCCAGCTGTCGTCGCCCGGCAGACAGGAGGTAAAGGTGCCGTTTTCCAGAATGGTGTAACGGTTGGCGCCGCGCATTTTCATCTTGTCGGCGTCGCCACGCCCCTGACGGCCTACCATTTGGTAGTCGCCTTCATAGACGTCGGTATCTTTGGTGTTCAGGTTCGACCAGGCCTTCGGGCCTTTCAGTTTGATCTGATTGTCGCTGTAGTGCACGTCGCCGGTGGCGGTAACCGTGCGCACCGGCTCCGCCTGGCCAGGGTTTTGCGTCTGGTTCAGCTCGACTTCTTTGGCGGTCAGGGTGCTGTTGCCCTGCTCGATATGCACGTTGCCGCTGAACAGGGCGCTTTTCGGATAGTCGGCGCGCGAGTCATCGGCATTGATGGTGACCGGCAGGCTGTTCGGATCGCCGCTGACCAAAGGTTTGTCGTAAACGGGAACGCCAAGCATGCATTGCTCGGCCAGATCAGCCAGCGCGTGCTGACTGTAGAGTGCCGTCCAAATCATCGTGGCCAGCAGTGTTGGGAAACTTTTTTTCATACGCGGTTTTGGTGTTCCGTCATCAGAGGCGTCATGTCCGGCAAACGGTCAGAGACTATATTACTCATCTGCGTTGCGCTAGTGCTAAATCCAGCCGTTTACTTGCGTCGTCGTTAGGCGCAAAGATAAATGACAGGTATGATAATCCAAATTCTGGGAAAAATCGCCTGCGCCCTTTCCTGAAGCGAAGGGGGCGGGCGGCTTTCGGCATGATAATTGAGGAGTATATGCAGTATTGGGGAAAACTGCTCGGCGTCATCGTCGCCATTTGGTCTGGCGCGGGATTCTGGGGTGTAGTTCTGGGGCTGATTATCGGTCATATGATCGATACGGCGCGCAGCAATAAGCGCAGCCGGGGTTTCTTCACCGACCAGCAAACGCGGCAAACGCTGTTTTTCCGCACCACTTTTCAGGTGATGGGCCACCTGACCAAATCCAAAGGACGCGTTACCGAGGCAGATATCCAGATCGCCAGCCTGTTCATGGATCGCCTGCAGCTGCACGGCGAAGCGCGCACCGCGGCGCAGCAGGCGTTCCGCGAGGGGAAACAGAGCCAGTTCCCGCTGCGTGAGACGCTGCAGCAGTTCCGCAGCATCTGTTTTGGCCGCTTCGATTTGATTCGGATGTTTCTGGAAATTCAGATTCAGGCGGCGTTCGCCGACGGCTCGCTACACCCGAATGAACGCCAGGTGCTGTATGTCATCGCCGAAGAGCTGGGCATTTCGCATGCGCAGTTCGATCAGTTTCTCAGCATGATGGAGGGCGGGCGTCAGTTCGGCGGCGGTCAGCAGGGCGGGTATTCGCAGGGCGGCTATCAGCAGGCTCAGCGCGGCCCGACGCTCGACGATGCGTGCAAGGTGCTCGGCGTGCGCAGCAGCGACGATGCCGCCACCATCAAACGCGCCTACCGCAAATTAATGAGCGAACACCATCCGGATAAGCTGGTGGCGAAGGGCTTGCCGCCGCAGATGATGGAAATGGCCAAGCAGAAAGCGCAGGAAATTCAGGCGGCGTACGATCTGATCAAACGCGAGAAAGGCTTCAAATAACGATACTCATCATACTTCGAGCTGCAGGTGTGTTGGCTGCCTGCGCTTACCCCGGTTACGTACTTTTTGTACGCTCCCGGGGCTGCGCTTAGTTGCCGCCTTCCTGCAACTCGAATTATTTAGGGTATCCCTGAGATTAGCCTCAGAAATCCGGTTCGGCGCGAAAGTGCATCGGCGTCTGGAAGGCGGGGTGGGTGATACGCAGCTCTTGCGCATGCAGCTGCAGCCGCGGCGCCATCGCCTTGGCCTCCGGTGGGGCGTAGAAACCGTCGCCGAGGATCGGATGCCCCAGCGCCAGCATGTGCACCCGCAGCTGGTGCGAGCGGCCGGTGATCGGCGTCAGCTTCACGCGCGTGCTGCCGTCGGCGTCGCGTGACAGCACCTGATACTCCGTCTGCGCCGCTTTGCCGGTGTCAAAACACACCTTTTGCAGCGGCCGGTTCGGCCAGTCGCAGATCAGCGGCAAGTCCACCAACCCTTCGTCATGCGCCATATGCCCCCAAACGCGGGCGATATAGGATTTCTTCGGTTCGCGTTCGCGGAACTGACGCTTCAGCTCGCGCTCGGCGGCCTTGTTGAGTGCCACCACGATCACCCCGCTGGTGGCCATGTCCAGCCGGTGCACCGACTCAGCGGCCGGATGATCGGCCTGAATGCGGGTCATCAGGCTGTCTTTGTTTTCCGGCGCGCGGCCGGGCACCGACAGCAAGCCGCTGGGCTTGTTGACCACCATGATGTGTTCATCCTGATACAGGATGTGCAGCGGGTCCTGCGGGGGATTGTAGGGTTCCATCTTGGCTCCGCGAAAAGGGCCGAACGGGGAGGCGGTTGCCGCCCCGCGTCGCGCCGGTTACTGGTGGGTGACCACCACCAGACGAATGGCGTCGAGACGCCAGCCGGCTTCATTAAGGTTGGCCAGCACCTGACGGCGGTTGAACTCCAGCGCTTCGACTTCGTCGTCGCGGATGTTCGGGTTGACCGCCTTCAGCGCTTCCAGACGCGCCAGCTCGGCGCTCAGCTTGTCGTCCGCCTCTTGCTTCGCCTGTTCGATAAGCGTGCGCGCCTGCGCTTCCACCAGGCTTTCCGCCTGCTGCAGCATGGCGTGCACGTCTTGCTGCACGGCGTTGACCAGCTTGCTGGAGGTGTGGCGGTTGACCGCGTTCAACTGGCGGTTGAAGCTTTCGAACTCGACCTGCGCCGCCAGATTGGTGCCCTTGCGATCCATCAGCATGCGGATCGGCGTCGGCGGCAGGAAGCGGGTCAGCTGCAGGTGCTTCGGCGCCTGAGCCTCCACCACGTACACCAGCTCAACCAACAGGGTGCCGACCGGCAACGCTTTGTTTTTCAACAGGGACACCGCGCAGCTGCCGGTATCGCCGGACAGGATCAGATCCAGGCCGTTGCGGATGATCGGGTGCTCCCAGCTGACGAACTGCGCGTCTTCGCGCGACAGCGCCCGATCGCGGTCGAAGGTGACGGTGCAGCCGTCCTGCGGCAGGCCCGGGAAGTCCGGCACCAGCATATGGTCGGACGGCGTCAGCACGATCAGGTTGTCGCTGCGGTCTTCCTGATTGATGCCGACGATGTCGAACAGGTTGAGCGCGAAGCCCACCAGATTGACGTCGTTATCCTGCTCGGCGATGGCGGCAGCCAGCGCCTGGGCTTTGTCGCCGCCGTTGGAGTGCATCTCCAGCAGGCGGTCGCGGCCCTGTTCCAGCTGCGCTTTCAACTGATCGTGCTGCTGGCGGCAGGCGTGGATGAATTCGTCGAAGCCTTCCTGTTCGGTCGGCGCGGCCAGATAACCGATCAACTGCTCGTAGCAGCTGTCGTAGATGGTGCGGCCGGTCGGGCAGGTGTGTTCGAAGGCGTCCAGCCCCTCGTGGAACCAGCGGCCCAGCACCGCCTGCGCGGTGTGCTCCAGGTAAGGCACCATGATTTGGATGTCGTGCATCTGGCCGATACGGTCCAGACGGCCGATACGCTGTTCCAGCAGATCCGGGTTGAACGGCAGATCGAACATCACCAGCTGGCTGGCGAACTGGAAGTTGCGGCCTTCGGAGCCGATCTCGGAACACAGCAGCACCTGCGCGCCTTCCTCTTCGGAGGCGAAGTAGGCGGCGGCGCGGTCGCGCTCGATAATCGACAGCCCTTCGTGGAACACCGCGGCGCGGATCGCTTCACGCTCGCGCAGCACCTGCTCCAGCTGCAGCGCGGTGTCGGCCTTGGCGCAGATCACCAGCACTTTTTCGTTGCGGTTGGCCAGCAGGTAGTCCAGCAGCCACTCGACGCGCGGGTCGAAGTTCCACCAGGTGGCGTTTTCGCCCTCGAATTCCTGGTAGATCTGCTCCGGGTACAGCATGTCGCGCGCGCGCGCTTCGACGGACTTCTTGGCGCCCATGATACCGGACACTTTGATCGCGGTCTGATACTGGGTCGGCAACGGCAGCTTGATCTGGTGCAGGTTGCGGTGCGGGAAGCCCTTCACGCCGTTGCGGGTGTTACGGAACAGCACGCGGCTGGTGCCGTGGCGATCCATCAGCATGGAAACCAGCTCCTGGCGCGCCTGCTCGGCGTTGTCGCCTTCGCTGTTGGCGGCTTTGAGCAGCGGTTCGATGTCCTGCTCGTCGATCAGCTCGCCCAGCAGATTCAATTTGTCGTCGGCCAGGCGTTTACCGCTCAGCAGCAGGGTGACGGCGTCGGCCACCGGGCGGTATTTCTGCTGCTCGGCGACGAACTCGCCGTAGTCGTGGAAACGGTTTGGATCGAGCAGGCGCAGGCGCGCGAAGTGGCTCTGTTGGCCCAGCTGTTCCGGGGTGGCGGTCAGCAGCAGCACGCCGGGGATATGCTCGGCCAACTGCTCGATCACCTGATATTCGCGGCTCGGCGCTTCTTCGCTCCAGGCCAGGTGGTGCGCTTCGTCGACCACCAGCAGATCCCACTGGGCGTCCGCCAGCTCTTCCAGGCGCTGCTTGTTACGGCGTACGAAGTCCAGCGAGCAGATCACCAGCTGTTCGGTTTCGAACGGGTTGCTGCTGTCGAGCTTGGCTTCGGCGTAGCGGCTGTCGTCGAACAGCGAGAAGTAGAGGTTGAAGCGGCGCATCATCTCCACCAGCCACTGGTGCTGCAACGTTTCCGGCACCACGATCAGCACGCGCTCGGCGCGGCCCGCCAGCAGCTGCTGGTGGATGATCATGCCGGCTTCGATGGTTTTGCCGAGGCCGACTTCGTCCGCCAGCAGCACGCGCGGCGCATGGCGCTGGCCGACTTCATGGGCGATGTGCAGCTGGTGCGGGATCAGGCTGGCGCGCATGCCGCGCAGGCCGGCGAACGGCAGGCGATACTGCTCGCTCTGGTACTTGCGCGCGCGAAAACGCAGCGCGAAACGGTCCATGCGGTCAATTTGGCCGGCGAACAGGCGATCCTGCGGCTTGCTGAAGGTCAGCTTGCTGTCCAGTAGGACTTCGCGCATCGCCACACCGCTCTCCTGGGTGTCCTGGCGGGTGCCGATATAGGTCAACAGACCGTTTTCCTCTTTCACCTCTTCCACCTGCAGCTGCCATCCTTCGTGGCTGCTGACGGTATCGCCCGGGTTGAACATCACGCGGGTGATCGGCGAATCGTTTCTGGCATAGAGGCGGTTTTCACCGGTGGCGGGGAAAAGCAGGGTAATCATGCGCGCGTCCAGCGCCACGACGGTGCCCAGTCCTAATTCGCTTTCCGTGTCGCTGATCCAGCGTTGACCAAGAGTAAAAGGCATATATTGTCGGCTCGATTCTTTGTAAGTAAGTCTTGTTACCGGGCGGGAAGGGCCGCGGCACCTGTACTGAACGTCTGCTATCCCGGTTTGTTTTAAATTTGACGGGCAATAGCCGTTCACGCCATGCAGACGTCGCGAGACGGCAGGGCTAAGCGTGGTTCAGTTTTGGGAAGGGCGCTATGGTAATGGAAGGCGGCGCGTTCGTCACCTGCAAAACCGGATGATTTTTCTTAACCTGGCCAATCTCAAAACAGCCCCATCTGCCCGGTGACCAGCGTGGTGAAATCGTCGTGCAAGAAAGGGAGTATAGCGTCTGCCACCGGTTGCAGTTGGCGTTCGAGGTAATGCTGATAGTCGATGGGCGAATGACGGGTTTCCAGCGGTTCCGGCCCGGCGACGGTCATCACGTAGCTGATCCAGCCGCCGTTCTGATACTGCAGCGGCCGCCCCTGGCTGCGGTTGTAGTCATCGGCGATGCGCGCGGCGCGGGCGTGCGGCGGCACGTTGCGCTGATAGTCGTCGAGCTTTCTGCGCAGGCGCTTGCGGTACACCAGCTGATCGTCGAAGTCGCCGTTCAGGGTTTTGCCGACGTAGTCGCGCACATAGTCCTGGTAGGGCTGCCGTTTGAAGATGCGCTGATAGAGCTGCTGCTGGAACTGCTGCGCCAGCGGCGTCCAGTCGGTGCGCACCGTTTCCAGGCCTTTGTACACCATCTCTTCCTCGCCGCCGGCGCGCGCGATCAGGCCGGCGTAGCGCTTCTTGCTGCCCTGTTCGGCGCCGCGAATGGTCGGCATCAGGAAGCGGGAATAGTGGGTTTCGAACTCCAGCTCCAGCGCGTTCTCCAGCCCGAACTGCTGCTGCAGATGCTGCTGCCACCAGGCGTTGACCCGCAGCACCAGCGCCCGGCCGATCTGCGCCGCCTGCTGCTCGTCATGCGGCTGTTTCAGCCACACGAAGGTGGAGTCGGTATCGCCGTAAATCACCTGATAACCTTCGGCTTCGATCAGCTCGCGGGTTTGGCGCATGATCTCGTGGCCGCGCAGGGTGATCGACGACGCCAGCCGCGGATCGAAGAAGCGGCAGCCGCTCGATCCCAGCACGCCGTACAGCGCGTTCATGATGATCTTCAGCGCCTGCGACAGGGGCTTGTTGTGTTGGCGCTTGGCGGCCTCGCGCCCCTGCCAGATCTGCTCGACGATCGCCGGCAGGCAGTGTTTGCTGCGCGAGAAGCGGGCGTTGCGAAAGCCGGGCACCGAATCGGCGTCGTTTGGGTGGCGCATGCCTTCCACCAACCCGACCGGATCGATCAGGAAGGTGCGGATGATCGACGGGTACAGGCTTTTATAGTCCAGCACCAGCACCGAATCGTACAGGCCGGGCCGGGAGTCCATCACGAAGCCGCCGGGGCTGTGTTCCTCCGGCTGTTCGCCGAGGTTGGGGGCGACAAAGCCCAGGCGGTGCATGCGTGGCATATAAAGGTGGCTGAAGGCCGCCACCGATCCGCCGCTGCGATCGGCCGCCAGCCCGGTGACGGTGGCGCGTTCCAGCAGGAAGTTGAGCAAATCGGCCTTGGCGAAGATGCGCGTCACCAGCTCGCAGTCCTTCAGGTTGTAGCGGGCCAGCGCCGGCTTGTCTTCGGCGAAGCGCCGGTCGATCTCCGCCATGCGTTGATAAGGGTTGTCGATCGCCTTGCCTTCACCCAGCAGTTCCTGCGAAACGTATTCCAGGCTGAAGGAGGGAAAATTCCAGGTGGCGGACTTCAGCGCTTCGATGCCGTCGATGATCAGGCGGCCGGCGGCGGCGGCGAAAAAGTGGTTCTGCTTGAAGCCGTGCTCGCGCCACTCCAGCAGGTTGCCGTCGCGCCCCAGCCGCAGCGGGATCTGGTAGCGTTCGGCGTGCTTTTGCAGCACCCGCAGATCGAACTGCACCAGGTTCCAGCCGATGATGGCGTCGGGATCGTGGCGCTCCAGCCACGCGTTGAGTCGTTCCAGCAGTTGGGGGCGGCTGGCGCAGTATTCCAGATCGAAATCCAGCGGCGCATCGCCGCCGTTGGCCGGCCCCAGCATGTAGACCTGCCGCTGGCCGCAGCCTTCCAGCGCGATGGAGTAAAGCTCGCCGTGGGCGGTGGTTTCGATATCCAGCGACACCAGCCTGAGCGTCGGGCGGTAGTCCGGCGCCGGCTTCATCTGGCCATTGAGCAACGGCCCGCCGCCGATGGCCTGGCCGTTGAACCACACCGGCGCGGTGATGAAGCGCTCCATCAGATAGCGTTCGGGCGGGCGAATGTCGGCCTCGTAGACCGTAACGCCGCCTTCCCGCAGCAGTTTTTCCAGCTTGATGAGCTGACGGTGCTGGCGGCAGTACAGCCCCAGCATCGGGCGGTGATGAAAATCCGTCAGTGCCAGCGGTTTCAGTTCCACCTGCCGTTCTTCGCGCAGCAGCAGTTCCGCGCGCGGCTTTTGTTCGGCGGGGATAAACGCCACCGAGGTTTGCGGCGGCAAGCGCAGCTGACGCGGGCCCGCGTCGGTCGCCAGCCAAAATTCGACCTCGGTGCCGGCGGGCGTGTCGCGCCAGTGGCGAGTGAGCAGGAAACCCTGTTGCAGTGCTGTCATAACCCCTTCGTCTTCCGCCGGGCGGCGTGCGCGACATTCAGCGAGATGTCGGTTTTGGCGCTAATATAGATAAATTATAGTATGTGTTTTTATACAGTCATTGTCCATCGGCGTTCGGCGCTGCCAAATACGCATACAATTCATCGATTGACTCGCCAGCGGCGGCGCTGGAAAATCCTCGGCCCCGTTTGGCCGAATAATCCGCAGAGGTGTAATGGAAGCCTATTTACAAGATTTGATCACCCAGTCGCTGGCTTTCACCCTGATGGTCGTCCTGCTGGTCGCTTTTCTCGAGTCGCTGGCGCTGGTGGGGCTGCTGCTGCCCGGCACGGTGATGATGGCCAGCATCGGCGCGCTGATCGGCAGCGGCAAGGTGGACTTCTACTACGCCTGGGCGGCGGGGATCGTCGGCTGCCTGCTCGGCGACTGGATCTCTTATTTCGTCGGCCGCGCCTTCAAGGGGCCCTTGCACCGCTGGTCGTTCCTGAAGAAGAACAAAGCGCTGCTCGACAAAACCGAGCACGCCTTGCACCAGCACAGCATGGCGACCATTCTGATCGGCCGCTTCGTTGGCCCGACGCGCCCGCTGGTGCCGATGGTGGCCGGCATGCTCGATCTGCCGCCGTACAAGTTTGCCTTGCCGAACATCATCGGTTGCCTGACCTGGCCGCCGGTCTATTTCTTCCCTGGCATCCTGGCGGGCGTGGCGATCGACATTCCCGCCGGCGCCAACAGCGCGATGTTCAAGTGGCTGCTGCTCGCCGCGGCACTCACGATCTGGCTGGCTGTGTGGCTGAGCTGGCGCTGGTGGCGTGAGGATAAGCGCAGCGCCGATCGGCTGAGCCGTTGGCTGACGCCGCTGCGGCTGCGCGTGGTTTGCGGATTGAGCTGGCTGGCGGCGCTGGCGGTCGGTTATCTGCTGAGCCAGCAGCCCTTGATGCCGGTGTATCGGCACCTGCTGTGGCAGGTGCTGTCCGGGCAATGATTGCGGGGGCGTAAGCCCCCTTCGTATTACTGAAAGAACGCTTCCAGCTGTTCAAATACCCGCACGTCTTCGCTGTGGCGCTTCACCTGCAGCACGTCTTCCAGCTTTTCCACCTGGCTGATCATTTGCTCCAGCCGCTGATCGTCGGCGACCAATAGCCAAATGCGGCTCTGCTGGCCGTCCTTCAGCGGCAGACACAGAATGCCTTCGACGTTGAACGCGCGGCGAGCGAACAGCCCGCAAACGTGCGACATGACGCCGGGATGGTTGCGCACGGCCAGCTCCAGGATCACCTGGGGTTTATCTTGTGGTTGCAGCATGGCTTATTCTCCAATCATGTCGATGTTGGCGGCGCCCGGCGGCACCATCGGGAACACTTTTTCGTTGATATCGATCAGCGCGTGGATCAGGCAGGGCCCCGGGCGTTGGATCGCTTCGGCCAGCGCCGCCTGCGGATCTTCCGCGGCGTTCAAATCGCAGGTATCCAGCCCGAATCCGGCGGCGATCTTCAGGAAGTCGGTGCGCTTCGGATAGGCGGCGGCGAAGATGCGCTGCTGGTAGAACAGGGTTTGCTGCTGGTGCACCAGCCCCAGCGCCTGGTTGTTCATCAAAATGATTTTCACGTCCAGATCGTGTTCGACGGCGGTGGCCATTTCCTGAATGTTCATCATCAGGCTGCCGTCGCCGGAGAAGCACAGCACTTTACGCTCGGGCTCCGCCAGCGCCGCGCCGATCGCCGCCGGCAGACCGAAGCCCATGGTGCCCAGGCCACCCGACGTCAGCCACTGGCGCGGCCGACTCAGCGGATAGGCCTGCGCCACCCACATCTGATGCTGGCCCACGTCGGTGGTGATAATGGCGCTGTCGTCCACGCAGCGCGCGGCGGCCAGCACCAGGCCGTAATGGCTCAGCGGATCGTCGGCGTTCGGCATGTTGAACGGGAACTCGCGCTTCAGGTCGTTGACGGTGCTCAGCCACGCGCTGCGCGGCTGCGTGTCGATCTGCGGCAGCAGCTGTTGCAGTACCTGGCCGACGTCGGCATGGATCGCCACGTTGGCCTGCTTGACCTTGCCCAGCTCGGCGCGGTCGATATCCACGTGAATGATGGCGGCGTTAGGGCAGAACTGCTCGGTTTTGCCGATTGCCCGATCGTCGAAGCGCGCGCCCAGCACGATCAGCAGATCGGCCTCCTGCAGAATGAAGTTAGTGCTGCGCGCCGCGTGCATGCCCAGCATGCCCAGAGACAGCGGGTGTTCCACCGGCATCGCCCCCAGCGCCATCAGCGTCATGGTGGTAGGCAGACCGGCGCGTTCGGCCAGTTCCAGCGCCTGACGGTGAGCCTCGGCGCAGATGATGCCGCCGCCCAGGTAGAGGATCGGGCGTTTCGCCTGGTTGATCATCGCGGCGGCCTGCGAAACCAGCGCCGGATCGAAGCTCGGTGCGGCGTCCGGCACAGCGATCGGCGGCAGCTCTTCCAGGGTGATGGTGGCGGTCTGCACGTCTTTCGGCACATCGATCCAGACTGGGCCGGGGCGGCCGGATTCGGCGATGCGGAACGCGTCGCCGATCACCTGCGGCAGCTCGCGGATATCGCGCACCAGATGGTTGTGCTTGGTGATCGGGATGGAAATGCCGTAGGTGTCCACCTCCTGGAAGGCGTCGGTGCCGATCATCGAGGAGGGCACCTGACCGGTGATGCACACCAGCGGAATGGAGTCGAGCTTGGCGTCGGCGATGGCGGTGACCAGGTTGGTGGCGCCCGGCCCGCTGGAAGCGATGCACACCGCCGCTTTGCCGTTGGCGCGCGCCATGCCCTGCGCCATAAAGCCCGCGCCCTGTTCGTGGCGCGCCAGTACGTGGTGAATGCGGGTGCTTTGGCTCAGCGCGTCATACAGCGGCAGCGCGGCGCCGCCGGGGATGCCGGCGACGGTGGTGATACCCTGCCGCTCCAGCAGATGAACGATCAATTGTGCGCCGGTGAAGCTGGTGCCCGGTTGAGGCGTGCCCGAAGTTGCCATGTTCCTGTCCTTTCTCAAGGCCGGTGAGCTTTTCTGGGCAGGGTGCTAAAGCAAGAAACCCCGCCCGGTTTGCGCCGGCGGGGTTTGGGAATCGATGCGTTGATTCGGACCCTACGGCGCATTGCCGACGACCACCACCACACGCACGACGACCACCGCGGCTGGTAGCGCGGTAACTAGTAGGGTCGAAGTCAGCGAGGATGCGATCACAGGGAACCTTATCATCAGTAAAAAGAGTCAGGTTTTTATAAAAACACAGGCGCAAAATTCGCACAACAGGTTTATTGGCGCAGCATAAAAAACGCGCGTCAGATCACGCTTTACCCGAAATGCCCAGCACGCGCGCTTCGGGCGCGCTGCCGTCCAGCAGCGCCTGCGTCGGGCCGTCGTAGTAGATGCGGCCATCGACCACCAGCAGCGTGCGCGGGGCGATGCGCGCGGCGTCATCGAGGTTGTGCGACACCATCAGCAGCGTCAGGTTGCGCTGTTCGCACACCGTCTGCAGCAGCTGCAGCATCTCGTTGCGCAGCGCCGGATCGAGCGCCGAGAAGGGCTCGTCGAGCAGCAGGATCGGCCGTTGGCGAATCAAACAGCGCGCCAGCGCGGCGCGCTGACGCTGGCCGCCGGAAAGCTGCGACGGCAGGCGCTCCAGGTGCTCCTCCAGGCCGACCTGACGGGCGATATGCGCCCGCTGTTGGCGCTGCTGTTCAGTCAAGCGCAGACCGGGATCCAACCCCAGCCCGATGTTCTGCGCCACCGTCAGGTGCGCGAACAGGTTGTTCTCCTGAAACAGCATCGACACCGGCCGTTTGGCCGGCGGTGTGGCGGTGTGGTCTTCGCCGTTCAGCAGCAGCCGGCCGCTGGCCGCCGGCAGAAAACCGGCGATCAGGCTCAGCAGGGTGCTTTTACCGGCGCCGCTGGGGCCGAGCACCGCGACGCGCTCGCCCGGCTGGATGCGCAGATCAAAACGCATCGGCAGGTGTTCATACAGATAGGTCAGTTTTTCAAGCGTCAGCATGGCGCCCCGGTAAGCGTTCGATCAGGGTAAACAACAGGAAGCACAACAGCAGCAACAGCAGCGCGGTCACCGCCCCGTCGTTGCTGCGGTAGGCGCCAATCTGCTGATACAGGTAAAAAGGCAGGGTACGGAAATGCTCGTTGCCAAACAAGGCGACCACGCCGAAATCGCCGATCGACAGCACGCAGGCGAAGGCCAGCGCCTGCGCCAGCGGGCGACGCAACGCGCGCAGTTCGATCAGCCGCAGCCGTTGCCAGCCGTGGATATCCAGCGACAGGCACAGTGGGTTGTAACGTTCGGCGAGGTCGCGCATCGGGTTCTCCAACACCTTCAGCGCATAGGGCACCGCCATCAGCGCATTGGTGAGGATCACCAGCGCATAGGGTGACTGCGGCAGCCCGATCGTATCGCTCAGCAGCAGGAAGAAGCCGGTGGCCAGCACGATACCCGGCATCGCCAGGATCACCATGCCGCTCAGCTCCAGCGCCTGGCCGCCGCGCAGATGCTGCCGCAGCTTCAGCTCGCGGCTGCTCCACAGCAGCATCATCGTGAGCGCCACGCACAGTAGCCCGGCGCCGAGGGCGATGCGCAGAGACGTGAACAGCGCCTGCCACAGCACCGGCTGGCGCAGCACGCTGACGATAGCCTGATTGGCGCCGTCGGCGATCACCGCCAGCAGAGGCGGCAGCAGCAGCAGCAGCGCGGCGGCGATCAGCAGAAAATCGCCGACGCGCCGCCACAGGCCGTCTTCCGGGTTGCGCCAGCGCTGGGCGTGGGTATGGCCCACCGGCAGCGCCTGGCTCAGCCGCTGGCTGATCAACACCAGCCCCAGACAACAGCTTAACTGGATCAGCGCCAGCATGGCGGCGCGGCCCAGATCGTAGTCGTAACTCAGCGCCTGGTAGATCGCCAGTTCGATTGTGGTGGCCTGCGGCCCGCCGCCCAGCGACAGCACGGTGGCGAAGCTGGCGAAGCACAGCATGAAGATCAACGCGCCGCTCGGCAGGATCTGGCGACGCAGCGCCGGCCATTCGACGAAACGGAACTGCTGCCAGCCGTTCATGCCCAACTGGGCGGCCAGCTGGCGCTGCTCCACCGGAATGTTCTCCAGCGCCTGCAGCAACAGGCGGGTGGCCAGCGGCAGGTTAAAGAACAGGTGCGCCAGCAGAATGCCCTGCAGGCCGTAGGGCGAGAAGCCATACTCGACGCCCAGCCAGCCGCACAGCGCTGCCAGCCAGCCCTGACGCCCATAGACGCTGAGCAGGCCGAACACCGCCACCAGCACCGGCAGCACCAGCGTCATGGCGCACAGCCGCAGCAGCAGCTGCCGGCCGGGGAAACGGCGGCGATAGAGCGCGCGTGCCAGCAGAACGGCGGGCAGCACCGAAATCAGCGCCGACAGCAGCGCCTGCCAAAAGGTGAAGCGCACCACGTGCCACAGGTAGCTGTCCTGCCACAGGCCGCGCCAGTCGCTGCCCGGCGCGTGACGCCACAGCGAGCCCATCGCCAGCGCGGCGACCAGCAGGATCACGCCGGCGGCCAGCAGCCCCGGCCAGAGCCAGCGGGGGATCAGCGGCTGACGGCGGTTTGCCATGCCCGGATCCAGCCGCCGCGTTGTTTGGCCACCTCTTCGGCGCTGTATTGCAGCGCGGTCTGCGGCACGTTCATCTGCTCAAAGCCGACGGGCAGTGGGGTGTTGATCACCGGGTACATCCAGTTGCCGGTCGGGATGGTGTTCTGGAACGCCGGCGTCACCATGAACTGCATGAAGCGCTCCGCCAGCTCAGGCTGTTTGGCGGCCTTCAGCTTGCCCGCCACTTCCACCTGCAGGTAGTGGCCTTCGCTGAACGTGGCGGCGGCGTAGAGATCTTTTTTCTCTTCGATCAGGTGATAGGCGGGAGAGGTGGTGTAGCTGAGCACCAGATCGCCTTCGCCTTTCAGGAACAGGCCGTAGGCTTCGCTCCAGCCTTTGGTGACGGTGACGGTCTTCTTCGCCAACTGCTGCCAGGCGGCCGGCGCCTTGTCGCCATACACTTTTTGCATCCACAGCAGCAGGCCGAGGCCCGGCGTGCTGGTGCGCGGATCTTCGTAGATCACTTTCCAGTTGCGATCGCTGCTGACCAGCTCCTGCAGGCTTTTCGGCGGGTTCTTCAGTTTTTCTTTGTTGTAGACGAAGGCGAAGTACCCGTAGTCGTAAGGCACGAAGGTCGCGTCCTGCCAGCCGCCCGGCACCGTCAGTTTGGCGGTGTCGACGCCGCTCGGCGCGAACAGGCCGGTTTGCTGCGCCGCCTGCAACAGGTTGTTGTCCAGCCCCAGCACCACGTCGGCGGCGCTGTTCTTGCCTTCCATGCGCAGGCGGTTCAGCAGCGAGACGCCGTCTTCCAGCGCGACGAACTTCAATTCACAGTCGCACTCGGCTTCGAAGGCTTTTTTCACCGCCGGGCCGGGGCCCCAGTCGGCGGCGAAGGAATCGTAGGTGTAAACCGTCAGCGTCGGCTTGGCGAACACCGGCGCGGCGCACAGCAGCAATAAGCAGGGCAGATATGTTTTGACCACGTTGCACTCCTGAAAAATAAGGGGGCAAGGGTATCTGAGGGGGCGAGGCGGCGTCGCCGGTTCGCTGGGCTCAAATCCCTCCGCCGGTATTGACCGGATCAGGTTCGACGGGTGTGCTCTCAGCGGAAAATCGGGCTTATCACGCGGCCCGACTTACCGCACCCCGTTGAGACGGCGCTATTGTAAAGATTAACCGACCCGGGCGAAAGGCGCTTATGCCTCCGGCGGGGCAAACCAGGCGGACTTGAAGTCGAACCAGCCGAGGGTGTTCATCCGCACGCCGCGCATGCTGCGCTGGCCGTGCAGCTGTAGCCAGTGGTGGAACAGCGGATGCAGCTGGTGGTTGCTGACCAGACGCTGGCAGAAATCGGCCAGCGGCAAGCGGTTGGCGCGCCACAGCGCCGCGTCCTGCGCCAGATCTTCGTTCATGCAGTGCTGCATCAGCGGCAGTTCGTACAGCGTGGCGAACAGCGAAAACTCCAGCGGCAGATAGAAGTTGGCGCTGCCGAGCCACAGATCGCTGCGCGCGTCGCCCTGGTGCCAGGTGGCGTAATCCACGCTTTGCACAATCAGGCGGATGCCGTGCTGCGCCAGCAGCGGTTCGATCGCCTGGCGAATGGCGTGAAACTCCGAATGCTCATTGAAGTGGGTCATCGTCAGTTCAGTCAGGCCCGCGGGCTTGGGCTGCTGCGCCAGCGTGCGGTTATGGTGCCAGCGCGGCAGCAGGCCGTACGCCGGCGACCAATAGCGCTGGTAGAGCGGCCCGGCGTGGCTCAGCAGCGAAATGGGGTTGATCAATTCGCACAGCCAACTGCGAATGGCGGGATCGGCGGCCAGCGGGGAGCGCTGATCGAACAGCAGGAAATAGCAGCCCTCTTCCAGCCGGCTTTCCAGCTCGCTGTTGCCGGTTTCATCGCCCTGCAGCTGTACGCCGGAGTGCACCAGCTCTTCGGAAAACTCCGGCAGCACCCAGATGTTCACCTCGTCGATCAGCGCCCGGTAGCCGAAATAGTCGTCGAAGGCGTGGATCTTCATCTGGCTGGGATGGTTGCGCACCATGCGGTAGGGGCCGGTGCCGACCGGATGGCGGGCGAAATCAGGCAGTTCGCGCCATTCGCGCGGCAGGATCATGGCCTGCACGCTGCCCAGCAGCCAGGGCAGCCAGTGGTCGGGGCTGCGCAGCTGCACGTCGATCACGAACGGCGTCGGCGAGGTGACGCTCTCGATATGCGAGAACAGCGGTTGCGAGGTCAGACGCGAGAGGGAAGTGATGACGTCCGCCATCTCCAGCTCGCGGCCGTGATGAAAATGGATCGCCGGGCGCAGGTAAAACCGCCAGTGCAGCGGCGTCAGCGCCTGCCAATGGTGGGACAGATCGGACTCGAGTTCCCCGTTTTCCTCATTTATGCGCGTCAGGCCGTTGAAGATCTGGCGCGCCAAATGGGTTTCCGAACGCCGCAGCGCCGAGCCGGGCAGCAGGTTGTACAGCTGCCGGTAGTAGAGCACCCGCAGTATATGTTTCCCCTGGCGGAAGCTGCGCCCCAGCTGCGACAGCAGCATCTGGCGCACCACGTTTTTGTCGCCCACCAGCTGCACCAACTGATCGATGCGGTCCTGTTCCAACAGCTCCTCGGCCCGCTGTTGCTGCAGCGCCAGGCCGGTGTAGTGGAAGGTTAGCCGCGAACGTTTGCCGCGCCCCGACTCCGCCTGCCAGGTGAGCCAGCCCTCTCGCTGCATGGCGCTCAGCAGGGAGCGCACGTGGCGCCGCGAGCAGCTCAGCACCTCCGCCAGATCCTGCAGCGTGGTGTCGGTGGCTTCACCGTGGCAGCGCTGCCACAGGCGGATGAACTGCTGCTGCAATCGGGACGTGGACATAAAAGAGGAACGCTCCTGCCTCAACTCGTCAATTTTTCTTTCCCTATATTACGCCGATAATTTTCATCAATGAAAGGGGGAGGGCGTAATGATGAAAGCTTTCTTATCCAGACAGTTCTACCAGCGCTATTTCAGCGCGGTGCGCCGCCAGCGCGCAGACTGGCTGAGCGTGGTGCCCGAGCAGGCGCGGCTGGCGATGCTGGCGCACCTGACGCAATGGGACATCAAAGAGATGACCGATAAGCAGTATCGCGAGCACCTGTAGGGACTCCGGCAACCAATTTCTGAGTAATGGTGCTGTTTCACCAGCCAGTGGGGCGACCCACTGGTTTTTTTATGCGTGGTCATGGCAATGCGCTTGCATTTTTCTCGCCGTGGCCTAAGGTTCTTTTTTCTGCTTTGAGGTCAGGGAAGACGATATGCAACGCCTGAGCCGGTTGTCACAGCGCATCAATCCCATCTTTGCCGCATTCCTGCTGATTGCTTTTCTTTCTGGCATCGCCGGCGCGTTGCTGACGCCGACGCTCAGCCTGTTTCTGACCACCGAGGTCAAGGTGCGGCCGCTGTGGGTCGGGCTGTTTTACACCGCCAACGCGGTGGCCGGCATCGTCGTCAGTTTTCTGCTGGCCAAACGCTCCGATACCCGCGGCGATCGGCGCAGGCTGATCCTGCTGTGCTGCCTGATGGCGGTCGGCAACTGTCTGCTGTTTGCCTTTAACCGCGACTACCTGACGCTGATCACCGCCGGGGTGCTGATGTCCGCCGTTGCCAACACCGCCATGCCGCAGATTTTCGCTTTGGCGCGGGAATACGCCGACAGCGAGGCGCGTGAAGTGGTGATGTTCAGCTCGGTGATGCGCGCCCAGCTATCGCTGGCGTGGGTGATCGGCCCGCCGCTGTCGTTTGCGCTGGCGCTCAGCTACGGGTTCACCGTGATGTTCCTGATCGCCGCCGCCACCTTCGCGGTCTGCGTGCTGCTGGTAGGATTCATGCTGCCTTCGGTGCCGCGCGCGGCGGATGGCGAAGGGTTGCGGGAAGGCGCTTCCGCGCCGATTGCGCCCGCCAGCGCCTGGCGCAATCGCGACGTGCGGCTGCTGTTCATCGCCTCGATGCTGATGTGGACCTGCAATACCTTGTACATCATCGATATGCCGCTGTATATCACCGCCGATCTCGGCCTGCCGGAGGGGCTGGCCGGGGTGCTGATGGGCACCGCCGCCGGGTTGGAGATCCCGGCGATGCTGTTGGCCGGTTATTACGTCCAACGCTTCGGCAAACGCAACATGATGCTGCTGGCGGTGGCGGCGGGCGTGCTGTTTTATCTCGGGCTGACGGTGCTGGAGAGCAAGCCGGCCCTGATCGCGCTGCAGTTGCTCAACGCGGTGTTTATCGGCATCGTCGCCGGTATCGGCATGCTCTATTTTCAGGATTTGATGCCGGGCCGGCCGGGCGCCGCCACCACGCTGTTCACCAACAGCATCTCTACCGGGGTGATCCTGGCCGGGGTGCTGCAGGGCGCGCTGGTGGAGAATTTCGGTCATGGCTCGGTGTATTGGATGGCGGCGCTGTTGGCGCTGGCGGCGCTCGGGATGAGCGCCAAAGTGCGTGAAGTGTGAGGTCAAACGACGGCATTCTTGATGCAAGTCATTGAGAAGGCTGAACCGGACGCCCAAGCTGAAGACATATGGCGCGCGATCGTTGCGCCCACGCCCATCTCGCTATTGAGATGCCGCCTTGTCGTTTAGAACAGTGGGAACGTTATGGATAAACTCACACCGCTCAAACCGCTTCCTTCCCTGTGCGCCCTTGCCGCCACGCTGATTATCTGGTTCCTCATTCCCGTGCCGGAGGGCGTCGCGCCTAATGCCTGGCAGCTGCTGGCGCTGTTTATCGGCACCATCATCGCCATCATCGGCAAGGCGATGCCGATCGGCGCAGTTTCGGTGATCGCCATCGCCCTGGTGGCGGTGACCGGCGTCACCAATCCCGGCAAGCCGGGCGCCGCGCTGGACGACGCGCTCAGCGGCTTTTCCAACCAGTTGATCTGGCTGATCGGCTTTTCGATCATGATCTCCCTCAGCCTGAATAAAACCGGGCTGGGCGCGCGCATCGGCTATTACTTTATTTCGCTGTTCGGCAAAAAAACGCTGGGCATCGCCTATGCGCTGACGCTGGCGGAAACCACGCTGGCGCCGGTGACGCCGAGCAACACCGCGCGCGGCGGCGGCATCATTCACCCGATCATGAAGTCGATCGCCGACAGCTTCGGCTCCAAACCCGAGCTCAATACCTCCGGAAAAATCGGCCGCTACCTGTCGCTGGTGAACTACAACATCAACCCGGTCACCTCGGCGATGTTTATCACCGCTACCGCGCCTAACCCGCTGATTGTCAGCCTGATCGCCAAAGGCACACACGGCAGCTTCGAGCTGTCCTGGTCGATGTGGGCAGTCGCCGCTCTGGTGCCGGGACTGTGCTCGCTGATCGTGATGCCGCTGGTCATCTATCTGCTGTATCCGCCGGAGGTGAAAAGTACCCCGGACGCGCCGCGCTTCGCGCGCGAAAAACTGCAGGCGCTGGGGCCGGTAACGCTGCCGGAGAAAATCACCCTCGGGGTGTTCGCGCTGTTGCTGGTGCTGTGGGCCGGCATTCCGGCGATGATCTTCGGCCCGGCGCTGGCGGTCAATCCCACCACCGCGGCGCTGATCGGCCTGGCGGTGCTGCTGGCCACCGGGGTGCTGAGCTGGGAGGATGTGCTCAAGCATAAAGGTGCCTGGGACACCGTGGTGTGGTTCTCGGCGCTGGTGATGATGGCCAGCTTCCTCGGCAAACTGGGGCTGATCGGCTGGCTGTCGCAAACCGTGGGCAACGGCATCGACCATATGGGCATGAGCTGGGTGGGCGGCACGATCTTGCTGACCCTCATCTATTTGTATTCGCACTATTTCTTCGCCAGCACCACCGCGCACGTGACGGCGATGTTCGCCGCTTTCTTCGCCGCCGGCATCGCGCTCGGCGCGCCACCGGCGCTGCTGGGCCTGATCCTGGCGTTCTCTTCCTCGCTGATGATGTCGCTGACGCATTACGGTACCGGCACCGCGCCGATCGTCTTCGGCTCCGGCTACGTGACGCTGGGGGAATGGTGGAAAGCGGGATGGGTGATGAGCGTGGTTAACTTGCTGATCTGGATAGTGATCGGCGGAGCATGGTGGAAGCTGCTGGGCTACTGGTGAGGAAAAAAACTCACCCGCCGGGCGGCGGGTGAAGGGGGTTAATTCAGAAACGCCGGCTGCTGCGCTTCGTAGCGGGAGATGTCCGCTTCGTGCTGCAGCGTCAGGCCGATGCTGTCCAGCCCGTTGATCATGCAGTGGCGGCGGAAGCTGTCGATTTCGAACGGATAGCTTTTGCCGCCGGCGTTGACCGTCTGGTTCTCCAGATCCACCACGAACTCCGTTCCCTCGTTGGCGTCCACCAGCTTGAACAGCTCATCCACCTGCTGTTCGCTCAGCGTCACCGGCAACAGCTGGTTGTTGAACGAGTTGCCGTAAAAGATATCGGCGAAGCTCGGCGCGATCACCACTTTGAATCCGTAATCGGTCAGCGCCCAGGGCGCGTGTTCGCGCGAGGAGCCGCAGCCGAAGTTCTCGCGCGCCAACAGGATGCTGGCGCCTTTATAGCGCGGTTTGTTCAGCACGAATTCCGGGTTCGGCTGCTGGCCGGCGTCGTCGAGGAAACGCCAGTCGTTGAACAGGTGCTGGCCGAAGCCGGTGCGGGTGACCTTCTGTAAAAACTGCTTGGGAATAATGGCGTCGGTGTCGACGTTGGCCGCATCCAAAGGCACCACTAAGCCGGTATGTTGAGTAAATTTAGCCACGTTAGCCCCTTAGTGAATATCACGGATGTCGGCGAAGTGACCGGCAACGGCGGCCGCGGCGGCCATCGCCGGGCTGACCAGGTGGGTGCGCCCACCGCGGCCCTGACGCCCTTCGAAGTTACGGTTGCTGGTGGATGCGCAGCGCTCGCCCGGATTCAGGCGGTCGTTGTTCATCGCCAGACACATCGAGCAGCCCGGCAAACGCCATTCGAAACCGGCTTCGATAAAGATTTTGTCCAACCCTTCGGCTTCCGCCTGGGCCTTCACCGGGCCGGAGCCCGGCACCACGATGGCCTGCACGCCGCTGGCGACCTTGCGCCCCTTGGCGATCGCCGCCGCCGCGCGCAGATCTTCGATGCGCGAGTTGGTGCAGGAGCCGATGAACACTTTGTCGATCGGCACGTCGGTCAATTTGATGCCCGGTTTCAAGTCCATGTAGGCCAAGGCTTTTTCCGCGGAGGCGCGCTCGACCGGATCGCTGAACGATTCCGGCGCCGGGATCGCCTGATTGACGGCGATCACCTGGCCGGGGTTGGTGCCCCAGGTGACCTGCGGCGCGATCTCTTCGGCGCGCAGCGTCACCACGGTATCGAATTGGGCGTCGGCATCGGACTTCAGCGTGCGCCAATAGGCGACCGCCTGCTCCCAGTTTTCGCCGGTTGGCGCGAACTGACGCCCCTTCAGGTAGGCGAAGGTGGTGTCGTCCGGCGCGACCAACCCGGCTTTGGCGCCCATTTCGATCGCCATGTTGCACAGGGTCATGCGTCCTTCCATGCTCAACGCTTCGATCGCCTTGCCGCAGAACTCCACCACGTGGCCGGTGCCGCCGGCGCTGCCGGTTTTGCCGATCACCGCCAGCACGATGTCTTTGGCGGTAATACCCTCGGCGGCGTCGCCGGTGACTTCAATCTTCATGGTCTTGGCGCGGCCCTGCTTCAGGGTCTGGGTCGCCAGCACGTGTTCCACTTCGGAGGTGCCGATGCCGAACGCCAGCGAGCCGAAAGCGCCGTGGGTGGCGGTGTGCGAGTCGCCGCAAACGATAGTCATGCCCGGCAGCGTCATGCCTTGCTCAGGCCCGATCACGTGCACGATGCCCTGGAACGGGTGGTTCAGGTCATACAGCGAAACGCCGAATTCCGCGCAGTTCTTGATCAGCTCCTGCATCTGGATGCGCGCCATCTCGCCGCTGGCGTTGATGTCTTTGGTCTGGGTCGACACGTTGTGATCCATGGTGGCGAAGGTTTTGCCGGGCTGGCGCACCTTGCGGCCCATGGCGCGCAGGCCGTCGAACGCCTGCGGCGAAGTGACTTCGTGCACCAGGTGACGGTCGATATACAGCAACGGCGTTTCGTTCGGCGCTTCGTGCACCACGTGGGCGTCGTACAGCTTCTGGTATAAGGTCTTGGCCATGTTATGCCCCCTGAGCTACAAAGCGAGCGATGATGTCGCCCATTTCATCGGTGCTGACGGCTTTGCCGTCACCGGCCAGATCGGCGGTGCGGTAGCCCTGTTCCAACGCCTGGTTGATGGCGCGCTCCACGGCGTCGGCCGCTTCATCGGCGCCCAGGCTGTAACGCAGCAGCAGGGTGGCGGACAGGATCTGCGCAATCGGGTTGGCGATGCCTTTGCCGGCAATATCCGGCGCGGAACCGCCCGCCGGTTCGTACAGGCCGAAGCCTTGCTCGTTCAGGCTGGCGGACGGCAACATGCCCATCGAGCCGGTGATCATCGCGCACTCGTCGGACAGGATGTCGCCGAACAGGTTGGAGCACAGCAGCACGTCGAACTGGGACGGATCCTTGATCAGCTGCATGGTAGCGTTGTCGATATACATGTGCGACAGCGACACGTCCGGGTAATCCTTAGCGACCTGATTGACCACTTCACGCCACAGGATGGAGCTTTGCAGCACGTTGGCCTTGTCGATCGACGTCACCTTGTGGCGGCGCTTGCGGGCGGATTCGAAGGCGATGCGCGCGATGCGTTCAATCTCGAAACGGTGATACACCTCGGTATCGAAAGCGCGCTCCTGCATGCCCTGGCCTTCGCGGCCCTTCGGCTGGCCGAAGTAGATGCCGCCGGTCAGTTCGCGCACGCACAGAATGTCGAAGCCGCGGGCGGCGATGTCGGCGCGCAGCGGGCAGAATGCCTCCAGCCCTTGATACAGGCGCGCCGGGCGCAGGTTGCTGAACAGTTTGAAGTGCTTGCGCAGCGGCAACAGCGCGCCGCGTTCCGGCTGCTCGGCCGGCGGCAGGTGTTCCCATTTCGGGCCGCCTACCGATCCGAACAGGATGGCGTCGGCCTGCTCGCAGCCGGCGACGGTCGCCGGCGGCAGCGGGCTGCCGTGGCGATCGATGGCGATGCCGCCGACGTCGTATTCGGCAGTGGTGATGCGAATGTCAAAGCGTTGACGCACCGCGTCCAACACTTTGCGCGCCTGAGCCATTACTTCCGGGCCGATGCCGTCTCCGGGCAAGACGGCAATGTGATAAGTCTTCGTCATGTTCACACCGTTTCCTGATTATTTTGATGTTTGTTTTGCTGCAGGCGCTGCTTTTCTTTTTCTACCTGCTGTGAGCGCCAAATATTGTTCAACACGTGCACCATCGCCTTGGCGGAAGATTCGACGATGTCGGTCGCCAGACCTACGCCGTGGAAGCGGCGGCCGTTGTAAGAGACCACGATATCCACCTGGCCCAGCGCGTCGCGGCCATGGCCCTTGGCGGTCAGCTGGTATTTCACCAGCTCGATCGGGTAGTCGGTGATGCGATTGATTGCCTGATAAACCGCATCGACCGGGCCGTTGCCGGTGGCGGCTTCGGCTTTCTCTTCGCCGCCGCAGATCAGTTTCACCGAGGCGGTGGCCATGATGCTGCTGCCGGACTGCACGCTGAAGTAGCCCAGGCTGAAGTGCTCCGGCTCTTCCTGCTGTTTGTTGATGAAGGCCAGCGCCTCCAGGTCATAGTCGAACACCTGGCCCTTTTTGTCGGCCAGCTTCAGGAAGGCGGCGTACAGGGTATCCAGGTTATAGTCCTGCTCCTGGTAGCCCATCTCTTCCATGCGGTGTTTCACCGCCGCGCGGCCGGAGCGGGAGGTCAGGTTCAACTGCACGTCTTTCAGGCCGATCGACTGCGGGGTCATGATTTCGTAATTTTCGCGGTTCTTCAGCACGCCGTCCTGGTGAATGCCGGAGGAGTGGGCGAAGGCGTTGGAGCCGACGATCGCCTTGTTGGCCGGGATCGGCATGTTGCACAGCTGGCTGACGATCTGGCTGGTGCGGAAGATTTCCTGATGATTGATGTTGGTGTGCACGTTCATGATGTCCTGGCGCACCTTAATCGCCATGATCACCTCTTCCAGCGAACAGTTGCCGGCGCGCTCACCGATGCCGTTCAGGGTGCCTTCCACCTGACGGGCGCCGGCCTGAACCGCGGCGATGGAGTTGCCGACCGCCATGCCCAAATCGTCGTGGCAGTGCACGGAAATGATGGCTTTGTCGATGTTCGGCACGCGGTCATACAAGGTGGTGATGATGCCGCCGAACTGGTTCGGCGTGGTGTAACCGACGGTGTCCGGAATATTGATGGTGGTGGCGCCGGCGTTGATGGCGGCTTCGACCACGCGGCACAGATTGTCGATCGGCGTGCGGCCGGCGTCTTCACAGGAGAACTCTACGTCGTCGGTGTAGTTGCGGGCGCGTTTGACCGAGCGCACCGCCATCTCCAACACTTCGTCGAACGAGCGTTTCAGCTTCGATTCAATGTGCAGGGTCGAGGTGGCCAGGAATACGTGGATGCGGAACGCTTCGGCGACGCGCAACGCTTCGGCGGCCACGTCGATGTCTTTGTCTACACAGCGGGCCAGGCCGCAGACGCGGCTGTTCTTGATCTGGCGCGCGATGGTTTGCACCGACTCGAAGTCGCCCGGCGAAGAGACCGGGAAGCCGACCTCCATCACGTCGACGCCCATTCTTTCCAGCGCCAGCGCAATCTGAATCTTCTCTTTTACGCTCAGGCTGGCCTGCAACGCCTGTTCGCCATCACGCAGCGTGGTATCGAAAATAATGACTTGTTGGCTCATCGGTGCATTCCTTATCGTGTTGATTTCACGCTAAGCGGGCAAAAAAAAACCCGCGCAGTAGCGCGGGTTTCTTATGGGTGATCGGCTGAGTCAGCTCCGAACTTCGTCCACAGGCATACCGCGCAAACAAGATGCGTTGAGTAGTAGGCCTAGTAGACGATGAGTACGGATCATAAGGGTTCAGCTTCTCTTAAATTGGGTGTCTGCCTAATTTGATACGTGATTGGCCTGGCGATGTCAACACCTGATTGAATGCGGGGACAATGCACCTGCCCATTGGCCAAACAGAGGATCATTCGGCAAAAAAGCGACGCCTTAGAGAAAAAATGGGGCCAGTTTGCGCGCTGCTTAGCATAAACGAATCGAATATATACTGCGCTAATTGCTTCTGGATTTCGTTGCGTTAAGATTTGCGATGAAAAAATAAGAGGGATTAATCACGGGGGGCAACAAAATAACATTTTTTATACAAATGATTTAAATTGAATTCATATGATTAATTGATTATTTTAGTCATAATATAACAAAATAATGTAATTTTACACAAAGTGAGCGGTGTTTTTAGATGGTTTGATTGCTTATGATGTGTTTTTATAGTTTGTCTCATACAGTGCAGCTATGTTGTTTAGTTGTATTAATCATTGTTGATACCTAATTATTAGTACTACCCAGGTGGCATTCTTCCCGCTGACGGGAGAAACTACTGACATGTATTCCATATACGACTTATATCGTGTCGATAACACGAGGTTTTTTATCGGTTGATGACGGTAATGGCAGGATTTGTCGTGCAAAGATATGACAATGCGGCGTTTCATTGTTTGTCGAGCATAAGGATTAGATTATCTACACAGGATTTAGTGGAGTGAAATATGGCTGAATATGATTCAGAAATCACTATGGTCAAAGAGCCGGCGGACATTCATTTGCGCAGCGTCGATCTTAATTTGCTGACGGTGTTTGACGCCGTGATGCAAATGCAAAATATTACGCGAGCCGCTAATTCGCTAGGGATGTCGCAGCCGGCGGTGAGCAACGCGGTAGCGCGCCTGAAGGTGATGTTCAACGACGAACTGTTCGTGCGCTGCGGGCGCGGGATCCAGCCCACCATGCGGGCCAGGCAGCTGTTTGGCCCGGTGCGGCAAGCGTTGCAGCTGGTGCAGAATGAATTGCCGGGCGCCGAGTTCGAGCCGCTGACCAGCACGCGAGCGTTTTCCTTGTCGCTGTGCAGTCCGCTCGACTTGCGCCTGGGCGCCGGGATAATCAATCACGTCAAACAGATCGCGCCGCAGCTTAATCTGCAAATAAAGTCATACATCAACAATAATATCGAACATCAATTGCGTTATCAGGACGTCGAGTTTGTCATCGGCTACAGCCGTTTCGAATCGGCAGAGTTTCGCAGTTTGGCGATGTTCGACGACGAATTAGTGCTGGCGGCCGCGCAGGCGCACCCGAGAATGGGCGAGGAGGCGACGCCGGAGCAAATGCTGGCCGAACAGCACGCGGCGGTATCCCTGGAAAGTTTTGGATCGTTCAGTAAGCCTTTTTATTTAGAGGAACCGATGCTGCGCGCCGTGACGCAGCAGTGCACGGATCTCTACAGCGTGTTGAATATGGTGTCGCAAACGGAGATGGTGGCGATTGCACCAGCCTGGCTGGTGAGACAACAGACGGAGGCGTTGAAAATAAAGGCGGTTCCTTTGTGCGCCAATCACAATAAAGCAACCTGCTATCTTTCCTGGCATGAATCCTCCGAGCGGGATAAAGGGCACCAGTGGATGAAATCCGTCCTGATTGAGGCAGGTAACCCAAAGTAAATCGATAAAAAATGGGAGCCATATAAAGATAATATTCAACTGAGCGTTTTTTTCTCATGATAAAAACTAAGAACTATCTGTGTTTTTATTAAGATGTTTCTTGGTTTTACGGCGATAAAATAACTTATTTTCATAGTGGGTTTGTTCGTTCAGCAAAAATAATTAATATAAATTAATATTCTGATTTTTACTTTCCGGCTAGTATTTTAAACTAACTCGATGCAGCGGCCCGGATGGGCCGCGTTTTATTGCCGCCGGCAAACCTTTTCTTTCCCGTTCTGTCCAACTGATGAAAGCACGAAAGCCGGCCTGAGTTTTGGCTCACACTTCTACGCTGAAATCGCTTTTCCCCCTGCCTGAGAGTAGGTAGACTGCGCGGAAAAAAGTAAACACGTGTAAGCTGAGATGAGGGCCGCAAGGCGTCGTTCAGGCTTAACTGTATGATTCATTTCAGGCTTAGAGCACTATGATCACTAATCTGCTGCAATACCATCTGATCCATCGTATACAGCATCAAATCACCCACCGAGCCGATCGCACAGCTTTTCGCCAATGGTCGCCCAACGGCGAGTTGCAACTGACTTGGGTAGCGGCCGCCGCCCGCATTGATCGCATCGCCGCCGGGCTGCTGGGGCTGGGCGTCGAAGTGCAAGAACGCATCGGTATTTTCGCCAATAACACGATGGCCTGGTCGTTGACCGATCTCGCGATCCTGCACCTGCGTGGCGTCAGCGTACCGCTCTATTCCACCAATACGCCGGCGCAGGCGGCGTTTGTCACCAACGACGCCGACATCCGCATACTGTTCGTCGGTGAGCAGGCGCAGCTTGACGCCGCCATCGCGCTGCGCGGCGTCTGCCCACAGCTGCGGCACATTATCGTCTTCGACGAGGGGGCCGATCTGCGCGGCTGCGAGATCGCACAGCATCTGAGCGCCTTCGAGCGCGCTGCCGATCCGGCGGCTTTTGCCGCTCAACGTCGGCAGCGTATTGAAGAGTGCGACCTGCAGGATCTCTTCACCCTGATTTATACCTCGGGTACTACCGGCGAGCCGAAAGGGGTGATGCTGGACTACCGCAACCTGGCGGCGCAGCTCTACCTGCATGATGAAAGGCTGACGGTCGGCGAAGAGGATGTGTCGCTCAGCTTCCTGCCGCTGTCGCATGTGTTCGAGCGGGCCTGGAGCTTCTTTGTGATGCATTCCGGCGCGCAGAACGTCTTCCTGCCGAATACCGACTGGGTGCGGGAAGCGATGGGGCAGGTCCGCCCGACGCTGATGTGTGCGGTGCCGCGTTTCTACGAGAAGATTTTCAGTGCGGTGCATGAAAAAGTGGCGCGCGCCCCTTGGCTGCGCCGTGCGTTGTTCCACTGGGCGATCGTCTGCGGCGAGCGCAAGTTCCTGCAGGAGCGCGCCGGCAAACCGTTGGGTAAAGTGTTCGACTTCACCCACCGCTGGGCCGACAAGCTGGTGTTGAGCAAGCTGCGCGGTATCCTCGGCGGCCGGGTGCGCTTTTTGCCGGCGGCGGGCGCCAAGCTGGACGACAATGTGATCCTGTTTTTCCAGGCGATGGGCGTCAACATCAAGTACGGTTACGGCATGACCGAAACCTGCGCCACCGTCTCCTGCTGGGAAGAGGGGAATTTCCGCTTCGGCTCTATCGGCAAACCGCTGCCGGAGGTCGAGGTGCGCATTGGCGAGGAAAATGAAATCCAGGTGCGCGGGCCGATCGTGATGCGCGGCTATTTCAACAAACCTTTGGAAACCGCCGCGACCTTTACCGAGGACGGCTGGCTGAAAACCGGCGACGCCGGGGCGATTGATGAAGAGGGCAACCTGTTCATCACCGAACGGCTGAAGGATTTGATGAAAACCTCCGGCGGCAAATACATCGCGCCGCAGGTGCTGGAAGGCACGCTGGTGCAGGATCGCTTTATCGAGCAGGTGGCGATCATCGCCGATGCGCGCAAGTTCGTTTCCGCGCTGATCGTGCCGTGCTTTGAGTCGCTGGAAGAGTATGCGAAGTCAGTCAACCTGAAATACCAGGATCGCCTGGAACTGCTGCGCAACGGCGAAATCCTCGAGATGTTCGAAAAGCGTCTGCGCGAGATGCAAAAGGAGCTGGCGCGCTTCGAACAGGTGAAGAAGTTCACCCTGCTGCCGGCGGCCTTTTCTATGGAGCTGGGAGAGCTCACGCCAACGCTGAAGCTGCGCCGCAAAGTGATCCTGCAGCGCTATCAGCGCGAAATCGATTCAATGTACCAGGAACAGGCCTGACGCCGCCGCCGGGCCATGTGCCCGGCGAAAAAAGCGGCATATCCTTCACCTGATTTAGTTCTGTAATTTTCCCTCTGTTCGAAACAATGCCTAGCCTGACAACCCTGCGGCTAGCGCATTGTTTTTATAAAGCCGTGATATCCAGCCGCTTGGCAATAACCATGCCTCCGCTAAGCCATTTTGTCGTTTGCCTGCCCCAAATTCTGACGTTATGTTAATTCGATAGCGACAACCCATAAAAACTTTGGGGCATTGCCCCGCAGCAGGCGCCACGTTCCGGCGCCAGAGAAGAATAAGCAAGCCTGGAGGCAAACCCATGGAGATGTTGTCAGGAGCCGAGATGGTCGTCCGATCGTTGATCGATCAGGGCGTTAAACATGTATTCGGCTACCCCGGCGGGGCGGTGCTCGATATCTACGACGCCCTGCATACGGTTGGAGGGATCGATCATATTCTGGTGCGCCACGAGCAGGGGGCGGTGCACATGGCCGACGGCTACGCGCGCGCCACCGGTGAAGTGGGCGTGGTGCTGGTGACCTCCGGCCCCGGCGCCACCAACGCCATTACCGGTATCGCCACCGCCTATATGGACTCGATCCCGATGGTGGTGCTGTCGGGGCAGGTGCCCAGCTCGCTGATCGGCTACGACGCCTTCCAGGAGTGCGATATGGTGGGGATTTCGCGCCCGGTGGTGAAGCACAGCTTCCTGGTAAAACGCACCGAAGACATCCCGGCGGTGTTGAAGAAGGCGTTCTTCCTGGCTTCCAGCGGCCGCCCCGGCCCGGTGGTGATCGATCTGCCGAAAGATATCGTTGGCCCGGCGGTGCGGATGCCTTATGCCTATCCGCAGGACGTGAGCATGCGTTCTTACAATCCGACGGTGCAGGGGCACCGCGGGCAGATAAAACGCGCGCTGCAAACCATTCTGGCGGCCAAAAAGCCGGTGATGTACGTCGGCGGCGGCGCGATCAACGCCAGTTGCGAAGCCGAACTGTTGGCGTTGGCGGAACAGCTGAACCTGCCGGTGACCAGCAGCCTGATGGGGTTGGGCGCTTTCCCTGGCACCCATCGCCAGAGCGTCGGCATGCTCGGCATGCACGGCACCTATGAAGCCAACAAAACCATGCATCACGCCGACGTGATCTTCGCCGTCGGCGTGCGTTTCGACGATCGCACCACCAACAATCTGGCCAAATACTGCCCGGACGCCACCGTGCTGCACATCGATATCGATCCGACCTCGATCTCCAAAACGGTGGACGCCGATATTCCGATCGTCGGCGATGCCAAACAGGTGTTGGTGCAGATGCTGGAGCTGTTGGCACAGGACGAGAAAGCGCAGGATCACGATGCGCTGCGCGACTGGTGGCAGTCTATCGAGCAGTGGCGTGCCCGCGACTGCCTGGGTTACGACAAGCACAGCGGCACCATCAAACCGCAGGCGGTGATCGAAACCTTGCACCGCCTGACCAAAGGCGATGCGTATGTCACCTCGGACGTCGGCCAGCACCAAATGTTCGCCGCGCTCTATTATCCGTTCGATAAACCGCGCCGCTGGATCAACTCCGGCGGCCTCGGCACCATGGGCTTCGGCCTGCCGGCGGCACTGGGCGTCAAGCTGGCGCTGCCGGAGGAAACCGTGGTGTGCGTGACCGGCGACGGCAGCATTCAAATGAACATTCAGGAGCTGTCCACCGCGCTGCAATATAACCTGCCGGTGGTGGTGGTGAACCTCAACAACCGCTATCTGGGCATGGTAAAGCAGTGGCAGGACATGATTTATTCCGGCCGTCACTCGCAGTCCTACATGGATTCGCTGCCGGACTTCGTCAAGCTGGCCGAGGCTTACGGCCATGTCGGCATCGCCATCCGCACGCCGGATGAGCTGGAGAGCAAGCTGGCGCTGGCGCTGGCGGAAAAAGAGCGGCTGGTGTTCGTCGACGTGACCGTCGATGAAACCGAACATGTTTACCCGATGCAGATCCGCGGCGGAAGCATGGACGAAATGTGGCTTAGCAAAACGGAGAGGACCTGATCATGCGCCGTATTTTATCTGTCTTGCTGGAAAACGAATCCGGCGCTTTGTCGCGCGTGGTCGGGCTGTTCTCCCAGCGCGGTTATAACATCGAGAGCCTGACGGTAGCGCCGACCGACGATCCGACGCTGTCGCGCATGACTATCCAGACCGTCGGCGACGAGAAAGTGTTGGAGCAGATTGAGAAACAGCTGCACAAACTGGTGGACGTGCTGCGCGTCAGCGAGCTGGTGCAGGGCGCCCACGTCGAGCGCGAGATCATGCTGGTGAAGCTGCAGGCCAGCGGCTACGGCCGTGAAGAGGTGAAGCGCTGCGCCGACATTTTCCGCGGCCAGATCGTCGATGTGACGGCGACGCTGTACACGGTGCAGCTGGCCGGCACCAGCGACAAGCTCGACGCTTTCCTGAGCGCGGTGCGTGAAGTGGCGGAGATCGTGGAAGTGGCCCGTTCCGGGGTGGTCGGCGTGTCGCGTGGCGACAAAATCATGCGCTGAGCGCGCTCTGGCGGTGAATAATCAGGGGCGCGGCGTGGCTGCGCCCTTTGTTTTTCGGTATTTTTTGCCCGATTGCTGGCACCTTTCGGCAAAAGCGGTTGCTAGGCAGTGTTTTCTGCTGTTAGATCGCAGAGGCTGGATTGAATAACCGCACGGGATGTCATGGTTAATCCGAGCACAGCCTTCACTTCTATTTTCAGCGTCATTAAGGGGTTAATGTGAAACTGGATGAAATCGCGCGTCTCGCGGGCGTTTCGCGCACGACGGCCAGTTACGTCATCAACGGCAAGGCGAAGCAGTATCGTGTCAGCGATAAAACCGTCGAGAAAGTGATGGCCGTGGTCAGGGAGCATAACTATCACCCGAATGCCGTAGCGGCGGGGCTGCGCGCCGGGCGTACCCGTTCTATCGGTCTGGTGATCCCGGATCTGGAAAATACCAGCTATACCCGCATCGCCAACTACCTGGAACGCCAGGCGCGCCAGCGTGGTTACCAATTGCTGATCGCCTGTTCCGAAGATCAGCCGGACAACGAAATGCGCTGTATCGAGCACCTGCTGCAGCGCCAGGTGGACGCCATCATCGTCTCCACCGCCTTGCCGCCGGAGCATCCTTTCTATCAACGCTGGGCCAACGATCCGCTGCCGATCATCGCGCTGGACCGCGCGCTGGATCGCGAGCATTTCATCAGCGTCGTCGGGGCCGATCAGGAAGACGCCTTTGCACTGGCGCAGGAGCTGCGCACCTTCCCGGCTGAATCGGTGCTGTATCTGGGCGCCTTGCCGGAGCTTTCGGTGAGCTTCCTGCGCGAGCAGGGCTTCCGTCAGGCCTGGCAAGAGGATCCCCGCCATGTCGATTACCTGTACGCCAACAGCTATGAACGTGAAGCCGCCGGCGCGCTGTTCGCCGAATGGCTGAAAACGCACCCGATGCCGCAGGCGCTGTTCACCACTTCGTTCTCGCTGTTGCAGGGCGTGATGGACGTGACGCTGAAGCAACGTGGCCGTTTGCCTACCGATCTGGCGATTGCCACCTTCGGCGACCATGAACTGTTGGATTTCCTCGAGTGCCCGGTGCTCGCGGTGGCGCAGCGCCATCGCGACGTGGCCGAACGCGTGCTCGAGCTGGTGTTGGCCAGCCTGGACGAACCGCGTAAACCCAAGCCGGGTTTGACGCGTATTCGCCGCAATCTGTTCCGCCGCGGCAGCCTGAGCCGCAAATAGTTCGCTCTACGGGAGCTCGCTTTGGCGGGCTCCTGGTTTAGACATAGCCCGCCACCCGGAACAGCCGCCTGCAATATTCCAGGAAATAGCCATACACCACGCCCATCGCCATGGAGACCAGCGCATTACTGGTCACCGCCGCCAGCATTTGTGGGCCGTCGGCGCCTACGCTCCACAGAATGGCGGCATAAACCGGCGACTGGAAACTGACGTAGGCCAGCAGATCGGCGAGGTTGCGCAGCACGAACTGGCCGCGCGGGCAGCGGCGCGCCGTGCGGATAAACAGATCGCGATAGCGGCCGTAGGGCCAGGCGATCAGGATGTTGACCGGAATCGACAGCAGGCGCGAAGAGAGGGATTGCTGAAAGCTCATGCCGGAGATCAACACTTCTATCGCCATGCCGGCGATAAAGCAGTACACCACCAGTGCGAACGTATCGGCAGCGGCGCTACGCCAGTGAGCGGCGGGCGAAAGCATGTGTCATCCCCTTTGGTTAACCTGCTGTTAAATTATTAATGCTTGGATGTTAAGTCTGGGTTTTTGCGTTTTTTATAGTGTACTAATCTGCATTATGTTTTTTAACTAGATTTATATTTTTATTTTTAACATTTGTTCGGTTTTTGTCCCGCGGAACCGGGGAAGAGGTGAGGGCGGAGGGATTAAAATCGGCATTTTAAAATAAACTCATTAAAAACATGTGGTTGCGATTTTTTGCTTCAAGTGAGGATTTTTTCCGGCAGAAATTGTGGAAATAAAGGTGTAAGAAAATGAAACCATAATTGTAAACAGGTATTTTGGGAATAATCTTACCAAATTGATTTAAATCGAAATTACTTCTGCTCGTAATATCCGAGCCATTTATTTTTTTCGCGGCCTCATCACGGCAGTGCAAATTGAAGTAAAATAGCGACCGGTTTTACGGTGAATAACGATTGAGCGTTATTAACTCAAGGAGTTATGGCCTTATTCCGCGATCGATTCGCCAGGCGCCGAGCCTTGGCGGGCGCGGCTCGCCAGCGGTTACCGCACTGAGATTGCCGAGCTGAAAAATGAGACATGGCTTGCAGAAGGAAGTAATGAGTTAATTAATCGCCAGTTCGTCAGGTTTTTAATCAGATTCTTTCCGCTTAGAAAATTCTCTCCGTTTATCATGGTGTTAATTTTTAATCGTCGAATAATCAGAGTTTCTTTCGCGAGTCAGCTCCCAAAATGACCAGAGAAATATTGCCAAAGCGCTGGCGCTCTGGCTTGACAAGGTTTTCATACCCTCCGTAAACTCCATTGTGTGGGAATTTGTGGGGTAAAGTGGTGAAAACGGTCACTAAGGGGTAGCTCAGGAATGTTCCGTGGAGCGACGATGGTCAACCTCGACAGCAAAGGGCGGCTCGCCGTACCTACCCGATATCGGGAATTGCTCAACGAGGAATCGCAAGGCCAAATGGTCTGTACCATTGACCTCCATCAGCCCTGCCTGCTGCTTTATCCTTTGCCCGAATGGGAAATTATTGAACAAAAATTATCACGTCTGTCGAGCATGAATCCCGCCGAGCGCCGCGTTCAGCGCCTGTTGCTGGGGCATGCCAGTGAGTGTCAGATGGATAGTGCCGGTCGTTTGCTGCTCGCCAATACGCTGCGGCAACACGCCGGGCTCACGAAAGAAGTGATGCTGGTCGGTCAGTTCAACAAGTTTGAACTGTGGGATGAACAGACCTGGTATCAACAAGTCAAGGATGATATTGACGCTGAACAGTCGACTCAGGAACCGTTGTCTGAGCGGCTACAGGACTTGTCGCTATAAGCATGTTGGAAAACTATAAACACACCACCGTCCTGCTGGACGAAGCCGTCAACGGCCTCAACATCCGCAGCAACGGCATATATATCGACGGTACTTTTGGTCGCGGTGGCCATTCTCGTCTGATTCTGTCCCAACTGGGGCCGGAAGGACGCTTGCTGGCGATTGACCGTGACCCTCAGGCGATTGCAGCCGCCAAATCTATTGAAGATCCTCGTTTTACCATCGTACACGGCCCATTCTCCGAGTTGTCGCACTACGTGCGGGAACGTGAATTGGTGGGCAAGATCGACGGCGTTCTGCTCGATCTGGGCGTTTCTTCGCCGCAGCTTGACGACGCAGAGCGCGGGTTTTCCTTTATGCGCGATGGCCCGCTGGACATGCGCATGGATCCCTCCACCGGTTTGTCCGCCGCCGAGTGGCTGATGAAGGCCGAAGCGGACGACATCGCCTGGGTGCTGAAAACCTTTGGCGAAGAGCGTTTCGCCAAGCGCATCGCACGCGCCATCGTGGAAAGAAACCGCGTGGAGCCGATGACGCGCACCAAAGCGTTGGCGGATCTGATTGCCGATGCCAGCCCGTTCCGTGAAAAGCACAAGCATCCGGCGACGCGCAGCTTCCAGGCGATCCGCATCTATATCAACAGCGAGCTGGAAGAGATCGAGCGTGCGCTCGACGGCGCGCTGGAAGTGCTGGCCCCACGGGGCCGTTTGTCGATCATCAGCTTCCACTCGCTGGAAGACCGCATCGTCAAACGCTTTATGCGTCACCACAGCCGCGGCGCCCAGGTGCCGGCGGGCATTCCGTTGACCGAAGAGCAACTGCGCGGCATGGGCGGGCGAACGCTGAAAGCGCTGGGCAAAATGATGCCGTCGGAAGCGGAAGTGGCGGACAACCCGCGTGCGCGCAGCTCGGTGCTGCGTATTGCTGAGAGGATGCCCGCGTGATCGGCAACGAACGTCATGGCCTGGTCGGGGTGATTGGCGGCGATCTGCTGCGCAATGCCAAGATACCTCTGATTTTACTGATTGCGTCACTGGTCTCCGCGGTTTTCGTGGTGACCACCGCGCACCGCACCCGCCTGCTGACCGCCGAGCGCGAACAGCTGGTGCTGGAGCGCGATGCGCTGGATATCGAGTGGCGCAACCTGATTTTAGAAGAGAACGCCCTCGGCGATCACAGCCGGGTTGAACGTATCGCGACAGAAAAACTGCAGATGCAACACGTTGATCCATCGCAGGAAAATATCATCGTTAAACAATGAATGGTTTAACCGGAATAATGACACGGAGTAGAAAGGAAACGCATGAAAGCAGCGCGCCCCGGTAAGTTGAGACGCCAGGAAGATCAGGCCAGCTTTGTCAGCTGGCGTTTTGCGTTGCTGTGCGGCTGCATTTTGCTGGCGATGGTCGGCCTGATGCTGCGCGTCGCGTACCTGCAGGTCATCAACCCCGATCGTCTGGTGAAAGAAGGCGACATGCGTTCGCTGCGCGTGCAGGAAGTGCCGACCGCGCGCGGCATGATCAGCGATCGCGCCGGCCGTCCGTTGGCGGTCAGCGTGCCGGTCAATGCGGTGTGGGCGGATCCGAAAGAGCTGAACGAGCGCGGCGGTATCACGCTGGACAGCCGTTGGAAAGCGCTTTCCGATGCGCTGAACATCCCGCTGGACCAACTCTCCAACCGCATCAACGCCAACCCGAAAGGGCGCTTCGTTTATCTGGCGCGCCAGGTGAACCCGGCGATCGGCGACTACATCCACAAACTCAAGCTGCCGGGGATCTACCTGCGGCAGGAGTCGCGCCGTTACTATCCGGCGGGGCAGGTGACGTCGCATATCATCGGCGTGACCAATATCGACGGGCAAGGCATCGAAGGCGTCGAGAAGAGCTTCGACCGCTGGCTGACCGGGCAACCGGGCGAGAGAACGGTGCGTAAGGACCGCTTCGGCCGGGTGATCGAAGATATTTCCTCCGTCGACAGCCAGGCGGCGCACAACCTGGTGCTGAGCGTCGATGAACGCCTGCAGGCGCTGGTGTATCGCGAGCTGAACAACGCGGTGGCGTTCAACAAGGCCGAGTCGGGCACTGCGGTGCTGATCGACGTGAACACCGGCGAAGTGCTGGCGATGGCCAACAGCCCGTCTTACAACCCGAACAACATGGCCGGTACGCCGAAAGAGACCATGCGTAACCGTGCTATCACCGATATTTTTGAACCCGGTTCAACCGTGAAGCCGATGGTGGTGATGACCGCGCTGCAAAACGGCGTGGTGAGAGAAAACAGCGTGCTGAACACCATCCCGTACCGCATTCAGGGCCACGAGATCAAAGACGTGGCGCGGTACTCGGAGCTGTCATTGACCGGGATCTTGCAGAAGTCGAGTAACGTCGGTGTTTCAAAGCTGGCGTTAGCGATGCCGTCCTCAGCGTTAGTAGATACTTACTCTCGTTTTGGGCTGGGAAAAGCGACCAATTTGGGGCTGGTCGGAGAAAGCAGTGGCATATACCCAAAAAAACAACGGTGGTCTGACATAGAGAGGGCCACCTTCTCTTTCGGCTACGGGCTGATGGTAACTCCGTTACAGTTGGCGCGAGTCTATGCAACGATCGGCAGCCTGGGCGTATATCGCCCATTGTCGATCACCAAGGTTGACCCTCCGGTCGCCGGCGAGCGCGTTTTCCCTGAACCTCTGGTGCGCACCGTGGTGCACATGATGGAAAGCGTGGCCCTGCCGGGCGGCGGCGGCGTGAAAGCCGCCATCAAGGGATACCGTATCGCCATCAAAACCGGTACCGCGAAAAAAGTGGGCCCGGACGGCAAATACGTCAACCGATACATCGCTTATACCGCCGGCGTCGCGCCGGCAAGTAACCCCCGTTTTGCCCTGGTGGTCGTCATCAATGACCCGCAGGGTGGGAAATACTATGGTGGCGCAATCTCCGCGCCGGTGTTCGGCGCCATCATGGGCGGCGTATTGCGCACCATGAACGTCGAGCCTGACGCGTTGCCTACCGGTGACAAAAGCGAATTAGTGATTAACAAGAAAGAGGGTTCAGGTGGCAGATCGTAATTTGCGCGACTTACTCGCCCCGTGGGTGCCGACGGCACCCGGGCGCGCGCTGCGGGAAATGACATTAGACAGCCGTGTGGCGGCTGCCGGGGATCTGTTTGTCGCCGTTGTCGGCCATCAAACGGATGGACGCCGCTATATTCCGCAGGCCATCGCGCAGGGCGTCGCCGCCGTGATCGCCGAAGCTGACGGTCAGGCCGAAGACGGCGCCATCGTTGAAATGCACGGCGTGCCGGTGATCTACCTGAGCCAACTGAACCAGCGCCTTTCCGCGCTGGCCGGGCGTTTTTATCACCAGCCGGGCGAGCGTCTGCGTCTGGTCGGCGTGACCGGCACCAACGGCAAAACCACCACTACGCAGCTGCTGGCGCAATGGAGCCAACTGCTGGGCGAAACCAGCGCGGTGATGGGCACCGTCGGCAACGGCCTGCTGGGCCAGGTGTGCCCGACCGAGAATACCACCGGTTCTGCGGTGGATGTTCAACACGTATTAAACGAGCTGGCGGAACAGGGCGCGACCTTCGCCGCCATGGAAGTTTCTTCCCACGGTCTGGTGCAACACCGGGTGGCGGCGCTGCCGTTCGCCGCGGCGGTCTTCACCAACCTGAGCCGCGATCACCTGGATTACCACGGTGATATGGCCAATTACGAGGCGGCCAAATGGTCGCTGTTCGCCGCCCACAGCGTGGGGCAGGCGATCATCAACGCCGACGATGAAGTCGGTCAGCGCTGGCTGAGCAAGCTGCCGGATGCGGTGGCGGTGACGATGCAGGGCAACCTGCAGCCGGGCGGCCACGGCCGCTGGCTGAAAACCACGGCGGTCGACTATCACGACAACGGCGCCACCGTTCGCTTCAGCTCCAGCTGGGGCGACGGCGAGATCGAAAGCCGCCTGATGGGCGCGTTCAACGTCAGCAACCTGCTGTTGGCCTTGGCGACGCTGCTGTCGCTGGGCTATCCGCTGGAGGCGCTGGTGGAAACCGGCAGCCGTCTGCAGCCGGTCTGCGGCCGCATGGAAGTGTTTAACGCGCCGGGCAAACCGACGGTAGTGGTGGATTACGCCCACACGCCGGATGCGCTGGAGAAAGCGCTGGAAGCCGCGCGCCTGCACTGCCAGGGGCAGCTGTGGTGCGTGTTCGGCTGCGGCGGCGATCGTGACAAGGGCAAACGCCCGCTGATGGGCGGCATCGCCGAACAGTTCGCCGATCGCGTGGTGATCACCGATGACAACCCGCGTACCGAAGAGCCGCGCGCGATTATCAACGATATCCTGACCGGATTGCTGGACGCCGGGCAGGCGCTGGTGATCCATGGCCGCGCCGAAGCAGTAACCAGCGCCATCATGCAGGCGCAGGAACAGGACGTGGTGTTGGTAGCGGGCAAAGGCCACGAAGATTATCAGCTGGTGGGCAACCGCCGCCTGGATTACTCCGACCGCACGACGGTCGCCCGACTGCTGGGGGTGCTGGCATGATCCCTGTCTCTCTTCAGACACTGGCTGAGGTATTGAGCGCTGAGCTGATTGGCGCCGATTGCCAAATTGTCGAGGTGACGACAGACACCCGCAAGGTGACCGCCGGTTGCCTGTTTGTGGCGCTGAAAGGCGAGCGTTTCGACGCTCACGACTTCGCGGCGGATGCCGTAGCCGCAGGCGCCGGGGCGCTGCTGGTCAGTAAGCGCTTATTGGTGGACGTGCCGCAGCTGGTGGTGCAAGACACCCGTCTGGCGCTGGGGCAGCTTGGCGCCTGGGTGCGTCAGCAGGTGCCGGCGCGAGTGGTGGCGCTGACCGGCTCCTCGGGCAAGACATCGGTGAAAGAAATGACCGCCGCCATTCTGCGCGAATGCGGCGAAGTGCTGTATACCGCCGGCAACTTCAATAACGACATCGGCGTGCCGCTGACGCTGTTGCGTCTGGAGCCGCAGCATGATTTTGCCGTGATAGAGCTGGGCGCTAACCATATTGGCGAAATCGCTTACACCACCGCATTGACGCGTCCGCAGACCGCTTTGGTGAACAACCTGGCGGCGGCTCACCTGGAAGGCTTTGGCTCGCTGGCCGGCGTCGCCCAGGCGAAAGGTGAAATCTTTACCGGCCTGCCGGCCGACGGCGTGGCGATCATCAACGCCGATAACAACGACTGGCCGCACTGGCAGAACATGCTGGGCGGCAAAACCGTCTGGCGCTTCTCGCCGCAGGCCGCCGCAGGCGTGGACTTCTTCGCGGACGACGTGCGGGTAAACGGCGCGCGCACGCAGTTCACGCTGCACAGCCCGTTCGGCACCGCCGAGATCGCGCTGCCGCTGCCGGGGCGCCACAACGTGGCCAATGCGCTGGCGGCGACGGCGCTGGCGATGTCGGTGGGCGCCACCCTCGAAGCGGTGCGTCAGGGGCTGAAACAGCTGCAGGCGGTGCCGGGGCGTCTGTTCCCGGTGGCGCTGGCCGAAGGCAAGCTGCTGCTGGACGACAGCTATAACGCCAACGTCGGGTCGATGACCGCGGCGGCGCAGGTGCTGGCAGAGATGCCGGGCTACCGCGTGATGGTGGTCGGCGATATGGCCGAGCTGGGTGCGGAAGCGGAAGAGTGTCACCGTCAGGTGGGCGAAGCCGCCCGTCTGGCCGGCGTCGACAAAGTGATCAGCGTCGGCGGTTTGAGCCGCGTGCTGAGCGAAGCGTCCGGCAACGGCGAACATTATCAGGACAAGACTGCAGTGATCGCGCGCGTGGCGGAATTACTGTCGGAACATGCGGTCATTACCGTGTTAATCAAAGGTTCACGTAGTGCCGCAATGGAGCAGGTAGTACGCGCGTTACAGGAGAAAGCACCATGTTAGTTTGGCTGGCCGAGCATTTGGTCAAGTATTACTCAGGCTTCAACGTCTTTTCTTATCTGACGTTCCGAGCCATTGTCAGCCTGCTGACCGCGCTGTTCCTGTCGCTGTGGATGGGCCCGCGGGTGATCAAGCGCCTGCAAGAAATGTCCTTCGGCCAGGTGGTGCGTAACGACGGCCCCGAGTCGCACTTCAGCAAGCGCGGCACGCCGACCATGGGCGGCATCATGATCCTGACCTCCATCACCATTTCGGTGCTGATGTGGGCTTACCCGTCCAACCCGTATGTCTGGTGCGTGCTGTTCGTGCTGGTGGGGTACGGCATCGTCGGCTTCGTCGACGACTACCGCAAGGTGGTGCGTAAGGACACCAAAGGGCTGATCGCCCGCTGGAAGTATTTCTGGCAGTCGGTGATTGCGCTGATTGTCGCATTCGCCATGTACGCCGTAGGAAAAGACACGCCAGCCACCGAGCTGGTTGTGCCGTTCTTTAAGGACGTGATGCCGCAGCTGGGCCTGCTGTATATCCTGCTGGCCTATTTCGTCATCGTCGGCACCAGCAACGCGGTCAACCTGACCGATGGCCTGGACGGCCTGGCGATCATGCCGACGGTATTCGTGGCGGCCGGCTTCGCGCTGGTGGCCTGGGCGACCGGTAACATGAACTTCGCCAACTACCTGCATATTCCGTATCTGCGTCATGCCGGTGAGCTGGTGATCGTGTGTACCGCCATCGTCGGCGCCGGCCTCGGGTTCCTGTGGTTCAACACTTACCCGGCCCAGGTATTTATGGGCGACGTCGGTTCGTTGGCGCTGGGCGGCGCGCTGGGCACCATCGCGGTGCTGCTGCGTCAGGAGTTCTTGTTGGTGATCATGGGCGGCGTATTCGTGGTAGAGACGCTGTCGGTGATCCTGCAGGTGGGATCGTTCAAGCTGCGCGGGCAACGCATTTTCCGCATGGCGCCGATTCACCACCACTATGAATTGAAAGGCTGGCCGGAGCCGCGCGTTATCGTGCGCTTCTGGATCATTTCGCTGATGCTGGTGCTGATTGGCCTGGCAACGCTGAAGGTGCGTTAATCATGGCAGACTATCAGGGTAGAAAAGTCGTCATCATCGGGTTGGGCCTCACCGGCCTGTCCTGTGTCGATTTCTTCATGGCGCGCGGCGTGACGCCGCGCGTGATGGATACCCGTATCGCGCCGCCAGGGTTGGACAAACTGCCTGAAAGCGTGGAGCGCCATCTGGGCGATCTGAATCAGGACTGGCTGCTGGCGGCGGATCTGATCGTCGCCAGCCCGGGCGTCGCGCTGGCGACCCCGGCATTGAGCGCCGCGGCGGACGCCGGCGTGGAAATCGTCGGTGACGTCGAACTGTTCTGCCGTGAAGCGCAGGCGCCGATCGTGGCGATCACCGGCTCCAACGGTAAAAGCACCGTCACCACCCTGGTGGGCGAGATGGCGAAAGCCGCCGGTTGGGCGGTGGGCGTGGGCGGCAATATCGGCCTGCCGGCGCTGAGCCTGCTGCGCCAGGAATGCCAGCTTTACGTGCTGGAGTTGTCCAGCTTCCAGCTGGAAACGACGTATAGCCTGCGGGCGGCGGCGGCGACCATCCTGAACGTGACCGAAGATCATATGGATCGCTATCCGTTCGGCCTGCAGCAGTATCGCGGCGCCAAGCTGCGCGTGTATGAAAACGCCGCGGTGTGCGTGGTGAACGCCGACGATGCGCTGACCATGCCGGTGCGCGGCGCCGACGCGCGCTGCGTCAGCTTCGGCGCCGACGTGGGCGACTATCACCTGAACCGTCAGCAGGGGGAAACCTGGCTGCGGGTGCGCGGTGAGAAAGTGCTGAATACGCGCGAGATGAAGCTGACCGGCCGCCACAATTACACCAACGCCCTGGCGGCGCTGGCGTTGGCGGATGCGGTCAATATTCCGCGCGCGTCCAGCCTGAAGGCGCTGACCACCTTCACCGGCCTGGCGCACCGCTTCCAGCTGGCTTGGGAGAACAACGGCGTGCGTTGGATCAACGATTCCAAAGCCACCAACGTCGGCAGCACCGAAGCGGCGCTGAACGGCCTGCAGGTAGACGGCACGCTGCATCTGCTGCTGGGCGGCGACGGCAAGTCCGCCGATTTCTCGCCGCTGGCGCGCTATCTGCAGGGCGACAATGTGCGGCTGTATTGCTTTGGCCGCGACGGCGCCCAGCTGGCACAGCTGCGGCCGGAGGTGGCGACGCTGACCGAGACCATGGAGCAGGCGATGCGCACCATCGCCGGCCGCGTACAGCCCGGCGACATGGTATTGCTGTCGCCGGCCTGCGCCAGCCTCGATCAGTTCCGTAATTTTGAAGTGCGCGGCGATGAGTTCGCCCGCCTGGCGCAGGAGCTTGGCGGATGAAACTACGCTTGCCGAACTTCGGGCTGACAGAGCGGATGAAAGACTGGGTGACCGGCGCGCGCGACAACGATGCGGTCAACATGGTGCTGTACGATCGCACCCTGCTGTGGCTGACCTTCGGGTTGGCATTCATCGGCTTCGTGATGGTGACCTCGGCGTCGATGCCGATCGGCCAACGCCTGGCAGACGATCCGTTCCTGTTCGCCAAACGTGACGCGCTGTACCTCGGCCTGGCGTTCGGTCTGTCGCTGGTGACGCTGCGTATCCCGATGGAAGTTTGGCAGCGTTACAGCAACGTGATGCTGCTGATGTCGATCGTGATGCTGCTGATCGTGCTGGTGGTGGGGAGCTCGGTAAACGGGGCCTCGCGCTGGATCGCGCTCGGCCCGCTGCGTATTCAGCCGGCGGAGCTGTCCAAGCTGTCGCTGTTCTGCTACCTGGCGAGCTATCTGGTGCGCAAGGTGGAAGAGGTGCGCAGCAACTTCTGGGGCTTCTGCAAGCCGATGGGCGTGATGGTGGTGCTGGCGGTGCTGCTGCTGGCGCAGCCGGACCTCGGTACCGTGGTGGTGCTGTTCATCACCACGCTGGCGATGCTGTTCCTGGCCGGCGCGAAAATGTGGCAATTCCTGGCGATCATCGGCTCCGGCGTGTTCGCCGTGGTGCTGCTGATCATCGCGGAACCGTACCGTATGCGCCGCGTGACCTCGTTCTGGAACCCGTGGGCCGACCCGTTCGGCAGCGGCTACCAGCTGACCCAGTCGCTGATGGCGTTTGGCCGCGGCGAGTTCTGGGGGCAGGGGCTCGGCAACTCGGTGCAGAAACTCGAGTATTTGCCGGAAGCGCACACCGACTTCATCTTCTCCATTTTGGGTGAAGAACTGGGCTATATCGGTGTGGTTTTAGCCCTGTTAATGGTATTCTTCGTCGCTTTTCGCGCGATGTCCATCGGGCGCCGCGCGCTGGAGATCGACCAACGCTTCTCCGGCTTCCTGGCCTGCGCGATCGGCGTATGGTTCAGCTTCCAGGCGCTGGTTAACGTCGGCGCCGCGGCGGGCATGCTGCCGACCAAAGGTCTGACGCTGCCGCTGATCAGTTACGGCGGTTCAAGCTTGCTGATTATGTCGACGGCCATCGTGCTGTTGCTGCGAATTGATTATGAAACGCGCCTGACGAAGGCTCAGGCGTTTGTGAAGAGGTAAGGGATGAGCGGGAAACCTAAGCGTTTAATGGTGATGGCAGGCGGTACCGGCGGGCACGTGTTCCCGGGGCTGGCGGTCGCGCATCATCTGATGGCGCAGGGCTGGCAGGTGCGCTGGCTCGGAACCGCAGACCGAATGGAAGCCGATCTGGTGCCGAAGCACGGGATCGAGATTGATTTTATCCGCATCTCCGGCCTGCGCGGCAAAGGCCTGAAGGCCCAGCTGACTGCGCCGCTGCGGATCTGGCAGGCGGTGCGCCAGGCGAAAGCCATCATGCGCAGCTATCAGCCGGATGTGGTGCTGGGGATGGGCGGTTACGTGTCCGGCCCCGGCGGCCTGGCGGCCTGGCAGTGCGGCATCCCGGTGGTGCTGCACGAACAAAACGGCATCGCCGGCTTGACCAACCGCTGGCTGGCGCGCATCGCCGCCAAAGTGATGCAGGCCTTCCCCGGCGCGTTCCCGAACGCCGAGGTGGTGGGCAACCCGGTACGTACCGACGTGTTGGCGCTGCCGTTGCCGGCGGAGCGGTTGCAGGGGCGCGAAGGCCCGATCCGCGTGCTGGTGATTGGCGGAAGTCAGGGCGCGCGCGTGCTGAATCAGACAGTTCCTGAAGTCGCGGCGCGTTTGGGCGATAGAATTACGCTCTGGCATCAGGTTGGCAAGGGCGCGCTGGAAACGGTGCTGCGCGACTACGAAAGGGTAGGGCAGACGCAGCACAAGGTGACCGAGTTCATCGACGACATGGCCGCCGCCTACGCCTGGGCCGACGTGGTGGTCTGCCGCTCCGGCGCGTTGACCGTCAGCGAAATCGCGGCGGCGGGGCTGCCGGCGATCTTCGTGCCGTTCATGCATAAGGATCGTCAGCAGTACTGGAACGCGCGCCCGCTGGAAGAAGCCGGCGCGGCGAAGATTATCGAACAGCCGCAGTTCAACGCCGATGTGGTGGCCGAACTGCTGGCGAGCTGGGATCGCAAGACGCTGCTGGCCATGGCCGAGAAAGCGCGCGCGGTCGCCATTCCGGACGCCACCGAGCGCGTGGCGGCGGAGCTGGTGCGGCTCGCCAAGTAACGAGTGCAGGGGTTCGGTGCGCCGAACCTGAATAAAAGCAATGTGATGTAGGGCCGGGGTACCGGATCCGGATTAGAGAGAGTGATGAATACACAACAACTGGCGAAACTACGTACTATCGTGCCCGAGATGCGTCGCGTCCGGCACATTCACTTTGTCGGCATCGGTGGTGCCGGCATGGGTGGTATCGCCGAAGTGTTGGCAAACGAAGGGTATCAGATCAGCGGCTCCGACCTGGCGCCGAATCCGGTCACCCAACAGTTGAGCGCGCTCGGGGCGACGATTTACTTCAATCACCGTCCGGAAAACGTGCTGGATGCGAGCGTGGTGGTGGTGTCTACCGCCATCTCCGCCGACAACCCGGAGATCGTCGCCGCCCGTGAAGCGCGCATCCCGGTGATCCGCCGCGCAGAGATGCTGGCGGAGCTGATGCGTTTTCGCCACGGCATCGCTATCGCCGGCACGCACGGCAAAACCACCACCACGGCGATGGTTTCGAGCATTTACGCCGAAGCCCGCCTGGACCCGACCTTTGTCAACGGCGGGCTGGTGAAGGCGGCGGGCACCCATGCGCGACTGGGGTCCAGCCGTTATCTGATCGCGGAAGCGGATGAGAGCGATGCGTCGTTCCTGCATCTGCAGCCGATGGTGGCCGTGGTCACCAATATCGAAGCCGACCACATGGACACCTACCAGGGCGACTTTGAGAACCTGAAGCAGACGTTTATCAATTTCTTGCACAACCTGCCGTTCTACGGCCGCGCGGTGATGTGCATCGACGATCCGGTAGTGCGCGAGCTGTTGCCGCGCGTGGGTCGCCACATCACCACCTATGGCTTCAGTGACGATGCCGATGTGCGCATCGAAGACTACCGGCAGATTGGGCCGCAGGGGCACTTTACCCTGAGCCGTCAGGACAAGCCGTTGCTGACGGTGACGCTGAACGCGCCGGGCCGCCACAATGCGTTGAACGCCGCAGCGGCGGTAGCGGTAGCGACCGAAGAAGGCATCGACGACGAAGATATCCTGCGCGCGCTGGCGGGCTTCCAGGGCACCGGGCGCCGCTTCGATTTCCTCGGTGAGTTCCCGCTGGAGCCGGTCAACGGCAAAGCAGGCAGCGCGATGCTGGTGGACGACTACGGCCACCATCCGACCGAAGTGGACGCCACGCTGAAAGCGGCGCGCGCCGGCTGGCCGGACAAGCGTCTGGTGATGATCTTCCAGCCGCACCGTTATACGCGCACCCGCGATCTGTACGACGATTTCGCCAACGTGCTGTCGCAGGTGGATGTGCTGCTGATGCTCGACGTGTACGCCGCCGGCGAAGCGCCGATCCCGGGCGCGGACAGCCGTTCGCTGTGCCGCACCATCCGCAGCCGCGGTAAGCTGGATCCGATCCTGGTTTCCGATGCCGATACCGTGCCGGAAACCCTGGCGCAGCTGCTGCAGGATGAAGACCTGGTGCTGGTGCAAGGCGCCGGCAACGTGGGCAAAATCGCCCGTAAACTGGCCGAGCTGAAGCTGCAGCCGCCGAAGAAAGAGGAGGAGCACCATGGCTGATAAAGTTGCAGTTCTGCTGGGCGGCACCTCCGCTGAACGTGACGTTTCCCTGCAATCCGGCGCCGCGGTGCTGGCCGGGTTGCGCGAAGCCGGTATCGATGCGCACGGCGTCGATACCCGCGATTTCCCGGTGACCCAGCTGAAAGAGCAGGGGTTCACCAAAGTGTTTATCGCGCTGCATGGCCGCGGCGGCGAGGACGGCACCCTACAGGGGCTGCTGGAGTTCCTCGAGCTGCCTTATACCGGCAGCGGCGTGATGGCCTCGGCGCTGACCATGGACAAATGGCGCACCAAGATGGTGTGGCAGTCGATGGGCTTGCCGGTGGCGCCTTACGTGGCGCTGAATCGCCAGCTGTATCTCGGCGCTGAAAAAGCAGCGCTGCTGGCGCGCGTGGCGGATCTCGGCCTGCCGCTGATCGTCAAGCCGAGCCGAGAAGGCTCCAGCGTCGGCATGAGCAAGGTCACCGAGAGCGCCGCGTTGGAAGCCGCGCTGGAAGAGGCCTTCCGTCATGACGACGATGTGCTGGTGGAGAAATGGCTGAGCGGCCCGGAATACACCGTGGCGATGCTGGGCGACCAGGTGCTGCCGTCGATCCGCATCCAGCCGGCCGGCGTGTTTTACGACTATCAGGCCAAGTACATTTCGGACGACACGCAGTACTTCTGCCCGAGCGGTTTGAGCGCCGAGCAGGAAGCCGAGATGGCGGCGTTGGCGCTGCGCGCCTATCGCGGCCTGGACTGCAGCGGCTGGGGTCGCGTCGACGTGATGCAAGACAGCGATGGCAGCTTCTATCTGCTTGAGGTGAATACCTCTCCGGGCATGACCAGTCATAGCCTGGTGCCGATGGCAGCGCGCCAGTTTGGATTAAGCTTCTCGCAGTTGGTGGCGAGAATTTTGGAGTTGGCCGACTGATATGTCGCAAGCTGCCCTGAATGCGCGCGATCGCGAGGTGGATAACGGCCCGCGCCGCAGCAATGGAACCCAGTTGGCGGGAATGATTTTCCTGCTGATGGTGTTGGGAACGGTCGTGTGGAGCGGTTGGGCGGTGCTTGGCTGGATGAAAGACGCCAGTCGCCTGCCGCTCTCAAGGCTGGTGGTGACCGGCGAACGCCACTACACCACCAACGATGATATTCGTCAGGCGATCCTGGCGCTGGGCGCGCCCGGCACCTTTATGACGCAGGATGTGGACGTTATCCAGCAGCAGATCGAGCGTCTGCCGTGGATCAAGCAGGCCAGCGTGCGCAAACAATGGCCGGATGAGCTGAAGATCCATCTGGTGGAGTATGTCCCGGTGGCGCGCTGGAACGATTTGCACATGGTGGACGCCGAAGGTAAAGCGTTCAGCGTGCCGGCGGAGCGGGCGGGCAAGCAGAAGTTGCCGCTGCTCTACGGGCCGGAAGGGAGCGAGCAGGATGTGCTGGAAGGCTATCGGGCGATGAGCGCTTCGTTGGCGGCCAGCAAATATACGCTGAAAATGGCGGCGATGACCGCGCGCCATTCCTGGCAGCTGGCGCTGGACAACGATGTCCGGCTTGAGCTGGGGCGCGATGACCGCAATGGGCGTTTGCAGCGGTTTATCGAGCTTTACCCGGTATTGCAGCAGCAGGGCCAGGCGGAGAGCAAGCGTGTCAGCTATGTCGATCTGCGCTACGAGTCCGGCGCTTCGGTAGGGTGGGCTCCGGTGTTGGTCGATCCGCAGGCGCTTGGCGGTCAGCAAAACAGTAATCAGCAACAGAATCAGGCACAGGCAAAACAACAATGATCAAGTCGACGGACAGAAAACTGGTAGTTGGACTGGAGATCGGTACTGCAAAAGTCTCCGCGTTGGTAGGGGAAGTTCTGCCCGATGGCATGGTCAACATTATCGGGGTGGGCAGCTGCCCGTCTCGCGGCATGGATAAGGGTGGCGTAAACGACCTGGAGTCGGTGGTGAAGTGCGTACAGCGCGCCATCGATCAGGCCGAGCTGATGGCGGACTGCCAGATTTCCTCGGTGTATCTGGCGCTGTCGGGCAAACACATCAGCTGCCAGAACGAAATCGGCATGGTGCCGATCTCGGAAGAGGAAGTGACGCAGGACGACGTGGAGAACGTGGTGCACACCGCCAAATCGGTGCGCGTGCGCGACGAACACCGCATTCTGCACGTGATTCCTCAGGAATACGCCATCGATTATCAGGAAGGCATCAAAAACCCGGTTGGGCTGTCCGGCGTGCGCATGCAGGCCAAGGTGCATCTGATTACCTGCCATAACGATATGGCGAAGAACATCGTCAAGGCCGTGGAACGTTGCGGCCTGAAAGTTGACCAACTTATTTTCGCCGGTCTGGCCGCGAGCTACGCGGTGCTGACCGAAGATGAACGCGAACTCGGCGTTTGCGTGGTGGATATCGGCGGCGGCACCATGGATATGGCGGTGTACACCGGCGGTGCGCTGCGCCACACCAAAGTGATCCCTTATGCCGGGAACGTGGTCACCAGCGATATCGCCTACGCCTTCGGCACGCCGCCGACCGACGCGGAAGCGATTAAAGTTCGACACGGCTGTGCGCTTGGGTCGATTGTTAGCAAGGATGAGAATGTAGAGGTGCCTAGCGTCGGGGGACGTCCTCCGCGCAGTCTGCAAAGACAGACGCTGGCTGAAGTCATTGAGCCACGCTACACCGAACTGTTGAATCTGGTTAACGATGAAATTTTGCAATTGCAGGAGCAACTGCGTCAGCAAGGGGTGAAGCATCATCTGGCGGCAGGTATCGTGCTGACCGGTGGCGCCGCCCAGATTGATGGCCTGGCAGCCTGTGCGCAACGGGTGTTCCACACCCAGGTACGCATCGGCCAACCCTTGAACATCACGGGTCTGACGGATTATGCGCAGGAGCCTTACTACTCGACGGCGGTAGGTCTGCTGCACTATGGAAAAGAGTCTCACCTGAGCGGTGAGACGGAAGTAGAAAAACGCGCCTCGGTGGGCAATTGGTTTAAACGCATCAATAGCTGGCTGAGAAAAGAGTTTTAATGTTTCAACAAAGAGATCATGCTGAGTAATCTTTTTATGATCTCGCAGCGACAGGCACAAAACGGAGAGAAACTATGTTTGAACCAATGGAACTAACCAATGACGCGGTGATTAAAGTCATCGGCGTCGGCGGCGGCGGTGGCAACGCCGTTGAACACATGGTGCGCGAGCGCATCGAAGGTGTTGAATTCTTCGCTGTGAACACGGACGCCCAGGCGCTCCGCAAAACGGCGGTTGGCCAAACCATCCAGATCGGTAGCGGTATTACCAAAGGTCTGGGTGCGGGCGCGAACCCGGAAGTGGGTCGCAATTCAGCGGAAGAAGACCGCGAAGCCCTGCGCGCAGCGCTGGACGGCGCAGACATGGTCTTCATCGCGGCCGGCATGGGCGGCGGTACCGGTACCGGTGCGGCGCCAGTGGTGGCTGAAGTGGCTAAAGATTTGGGTATTCTGACCGTGGCCGTGGTGACCAAGCCTTTCAACTTCGAAGGCAAGAAGCGCATGGCATTCGCGGAGCAGGGTATCGCTGAGCTGTCCAAACACGTGGACTCGCTGATCACCATCCCGAACGACAAATTGCTGAAAGTTCTGGGGCGCGGCATCTCTCTGCTGGACGCGTTCGGCGCGGCCAACGACGTGCTGAAAGGCGCGGTGCAGGGTATCGCCGAGCTGATCACCCGTCCGGGCCTGATGAACGTCGACTTCGCCGACGTGCGCACCGTGATGTCCGAAATGGGCTACGCGATGATGGGTTCCGGCGTGGCTTGCGGTGAAGACCGTGCCGAAGAAGCTGCCGAAATGGCGATCTCCAGCCCACTGCTGGAAGACATCGACCTGTCCGGCGCGCGCGGCGTGCTGGTCAACATTACCGCCGGCTTCGACCTGCGTCTGGATGAGTTCGAAACCGTGGGTAACACCATCCGTGCGTTCGCTTCCGACAACGCGACCGTGGTTATCGGTACCTCGCTGGATCCGGAAATGAACGACGAACTGCGCGTTACCGTGGTTGCAACCGGTATCGGTATGGACAAACGTCCTGAAATCACCCTGGTGACCAATAAGCAGGCCAGCCAGCCGGTGATGGATCACCGTTATCAGCAGCACGGCATGTCGCCTCTGCCGCAGGAAGTGAAACCTGCCGCCAAGGTGGTCAACGACCAAGCTGCGCAACCGAATAAAGAGCCCGACTATCTTGATATTCCAGCCTTCCTGCGTAAACAGGCAGACTAAGAATATCCTGAGAATTTGGAATCTCCGCTCTTTGTGCTAAACTGTCCCGCCGGCCATGCTGTATGCTTGGCTGGTAGGATGGATAACATTGCGAGATAAAACGATGATCAAACAAAGGACATTAAAACGTATTGTTCAGGCGACTGGCGTCGGTTTGCATACCGGCAAGAAAGTCACGCTGACAATGCGCCCAGCGCCGGCTAATACCGGGGTCATCTATCGTCGCACTGACTTGAATCCACCGGTTGATTTTCCGGCTGATGCAAAATCCGTGCGTGATACCATGCTCTGTACTTGCCTGGTGAATGAGCATGACGTGCGTATTTCGACCGTTGAGCACCTCAACGCCGCGCTGGCTGGGTTGGGCATCGACAACATCGTTATCGAAGTCGACGCCGCTGAAATCCCAATCATGGACGGCAGCGCCAGTCCGTTCGTGTTCTTGCTGCTGGATGCCGGCATCGAAGAGCTGAACTCGGCGAAGAAATTCCTGCGTCTGAAAGAGACCGTGCGTGTTGAAGATGGCGACAAATGGGCCGAGCTGTCCCCGCATAACGGGTTCCGCCTGGACTTCACCATCGACTTCAACCACCCGGCTATCGACGCCAGCTCTCAACGCTATCGTCTTGATTTCTCGGCTGAGTCGTTCGTGCGTCAAATCAGCCGCGCGCGCACCTTCGGTTTCATGCGCGACATCGAATACCTGCAGTCCCGCGGCCTGGCCCTGGGCGGCAGCTTCGACTGCGCCATCGTGGTGGATGACTACCGCGTGCTGAACGAAGACGGCCTGCGTTTCGAAGACGAATTCGTACGTCACAAAATGCTGGACGCCATCGGCGACCTGTTCATGTGCGGCCACAACATCATTGGCGCGTTTACCGCGTACAAGTCTGGCCACGCGTTGAACAACAAACTGCTGCAGGCCGTGCTGGCCAAGCAGGAAGCGTGGGAATACGTGACCTTCCAGGACGAAGCCGAAATGCCGTTGGCATTCAAGGCACCGTCTACCGTATTGGCGTAAGGTCTGAATTCCTCGCCCGCTGCGAATAACGGCAGGCGCATCCTCTGAGAGCCTGAGCATTCAGGCTCGTGATGCGGTCTGATGTTTTGCAGTTGTGTCGCTGATTACTTATCACGACTGGTTGTGTTGGTACCCTCTCCGGCCAATGCAGCCAGCCGTTCCAATATATTGCGCAGTTTTTCCGGGCTACGGTTCGCCAATCCTCTCAGTTCTTCCGCACTTTCCAGACTCAAATGCCGCATCGGCACCGGTTTTTCCGGCGCTTTCTCTGCGTTTTGCACCTGGTGGCTGCCTTTCGCCATCAAGGCCGGATTAATCCTGATGTCGATCGACGACAATGATGGTAGAATTTGCGCTCGTAGTGCAGACAGCAAAGCGGGTTGTTCGTAGCGCAAGCGCATCATCCAACTGGCATTTGCCGTTTCGAGCACTAAAATACCCTGTCGGAAATTCGCGACGCGGCACCAGGGATGCAGGGGAGCGGGCAACAGGCCCTTCACTGCACGGTTAAGCTTGAGCAGCGCCACCGCGCGTTGCTGGACGTTATGCAGCGGCCCTTTGCTGCCGGCAGACGCGTCGTCGAACAGGACATCTAATAATTGTGGACGGCTATCGCGCATAATGGGCTCCGGCGGATTATAAACTCGTGATCGGTATTCTAAATCGTTGGCGACAATTTGGCAGACGTTATTTCTGGCCCCATCTCCTGTTAGGGATGGTTGCGGCCACGCTTGGCGCGTCTTCCAGTTTGTCCGGCGCCCCCGATCAGGCCGCACTGCCGAATACGTCGTCCAGCCTTAACCGGCAAAATGCGGCCAATGGCACCTTCAACAGCCTGGCCCTGCTGCAGGACGCGCACCGCCGCCCTACCTTCAGCGTAGATTATTGGCAGCAACATGCGCTGCGCACCGTCATTCGTCACCTCTCATTCGCGCTGGCACCGCAGGCGGTTTATGCGCGGGTGCAGGAGAGCGAAGCCGAAGCGGAACCCCCTTTGCAGGTGGCGCAACTGGCGCTGCTGTCCACACTCAACGCGCTGCTGACGCACGAGCCGAAGCCGCCGACCATCATTCGCCACACCCACCTTGAGGTGCTGCCAACGCTGGCACGGCACCAGACCGGTCTGTGGGTGGCGCAGGTACAGGGCATTCGCGCCGGGCCTGCCGCGCTCGTCTGACTCCGCCCTTCGGGCACAAAAACCATAAATAATAGCAAGTTGACTGCCGTGTCAGGCCGTCATGACAGAGATATCAAACATCATGTTAGTGAAATTATTAACCAAAGTTTTTGGCAGCCGTAACGATCGTACCCTGCGCCGCATGCGCAAAGTGGTTGAGCAGATCAACCGCATGGAACCGGACATGGAAAAACTGTCCGATGATGAGCTGAAAGCGAAAACCAACGAATTCCGCGCGCGCCTGGAGAAGGGCGAATCGCTGGAAAGCCTGATCCCGGAAGCCTTCGCCGTAGTGCGTGAGGCGAGTAAACGCGTGTTCGGCATGCGTCACTTCGACGTGCAGCTGCTGGGCGGCATGGTGCTGAATGACCGCTGCATCGCCGAGATGCGCACCGGTGAAGGTAAAACCCTGACCGCCACGCTGCCGGCCTACCTGAACGCCCTGAGCGGCCGCGGCGTGCACGTCGTGACCGTCAACGACTATCTGGCGCAGCGTGACGCCGAAAACAACCGTCCGCTGTTCGAGTTCCTCGGCCTGAGCATCGGTATCAACCTGCCGGGCATGCCGGCGCCGGCCAAGCGTGAAGCTTACGCCGCCGACATCACCTACGGCACCAACAACGAATACGGCTTCGACTACCTGCGCGACAACATGGCGTTCAGCCCGGAAGAGCGCGTGCAGCGCAAACTGCACTATGCGCTGGTGGATGAGGTGGACTCCATCCTGATCGATGAAGCGCGTACGCCGCTGATCATCTCCGGCCCGGCCGAAGACAGCTCCGAGATGTACATCAAGGTCAACAAGCTGATCCCTAAACTGATCCGCCAGGAAAAAGAAGACTCCGACACCTTCAAGGGTGAAGGGCACTTCTCGGTGGATGAGAAGGCGCGCCAGGTTCACCTGACCGAACGCGGCCTGATCCTGATCGAAGAGATGCTGGTGGAAGCCGGCATCATGGATGAGGGCGAGTCGCTGTACTCGCCGACCAACATCATGCTGATGCACCACGTTACCGCCGCGCTGCGCGCCCACGTGCTGTTCACCCGCGACGTTGACTACATCGTGAAAGACGGCGAAGTGATCATCGTCGACGAACACACCGGCCGTACCATGCAGGGCCGCCGTTGGTCCGACGGCCTGCACCAGGCGGTGGAAGCCAAAGAAGGCGTGGAGATCCAGAACGAGAACCAGACGCTGGCTTCGATCACCTTCCAGAACTACTTCCGCCTGTACGAGAAGCTGGCGGGGATGACCGGTACCGCCGATACCGAAGCCTTCGAATTCAGCTCGATCTACAAGCTGGACACCATCGTGGTGCCAACCAACCGTCCGATGATCCGTAAGGACATGCCGGATCTGGTATATATGACCGAGAAAGAGAAGATCGGCGCCATCATCGAAGACATCCGCGAGCGTACCGCCAAAGGCCAGCCGGTGCTGGTGGGCACCATCTCGATCGAGAAATCCGAAGTGGTTTCCCGCGAACTGACCAAAGCGGGCATCGAGCACAAGGTGCTGAACGCCAAGTTCCACGCCATGGAAGCGGATATCGTCGCCCAGGCCGGCCAGAGCGGCGCGGTGACCATCGCCACCAACATGGCGGGCCGTGGTACCGATATCGTGCTGGGCGGCAGCTGGCAGGCCGAAGTAGCGCTGCTGGAAGCGCCGACCGAAGAGCAGATTGAAGCCATCAAAGCCGCCTGGAAAGAACGCCACGACGCGGTGCTGGCGGCGGGCGGCCTGCATATCATCGGCACCGAGCGCCATGAATCGCGCCGTATCGATAACCAGCTGCGCGGCCGTTCCGGTCGTCAGGGCGATGCCGGTTCATCCCGCTTCTACCTGTCGATGGAAGATGCCCTGATGCGTATCTTCGCTTCGGATCGCGTGTCCGGCATGATGCGTAAACTGGGTATGAAAGAAGGCGAAGCGATTGAGCACCCGTGGGTGACCAAGGCGATCGCCAACGCCCAGCGCAAGGTAGAGAGCCGCAACTTCGACATCCGTAAGCAGCTGCTGGAATACGACGACGTCGCCAACGATCAGCGCCGCGCCATCTACAGCCAGCGTAACGAATTGCTGGACGTGTCCGACGTGAGCGAAACCATCGCCAGCATCCGCGAGGACGTGTTCAAGAGCACCATCGACAACTACATCACGCCGCAGTCGCTGGAAGAAGAGTGGGATATTCAGGGGTTGGAAGAGCGCCTGAAGAACGACTTCGATCTGGAGATGCCGATCGCACAATGGCTGGACAAAGAGCCGGAGCTGCACGAAGAGACGCTGCGCGAACGCATTCTGGAGAACGCCAAAGAGCAGTACCAGCGTAAGGAAGACGTGGTCGGCAGCGAAATGATGCGCAACTTCGAGAAGGGCGTGATGCTGCAGACGCTGGATTCCCTGTGGAAAGAACACCTGGCGGCGATGGACTACCTGCGTCAGGGTATCCACCTGCGCGGCTATGCGCAGAAGGATCCGAAGCAGGAGTACAAGCGCGAATCCTTCAACATGTTCGCCACCATGCTGGAATCGCTGAAATATGAAGTGATCAGCGTGCTGAGCAAGGTTCAGGTGCGGATGCCGGAAGAGGTGGAAGCGCTGGAACAGCAGCGCCGTGAAGAGGCCGAGCGCCTGGCGCAGCACCAACAGTTGAGCCACCACGACGAGAACGCGCTGGTGACCGAAGATCCGAACGCGCCGGCGACCGCCGAGCGTAAAGTGGGCCGCAACGATCCATGCCCATGCGGCTCCGGCAAGAAATACAAGCAGTGCCACGGCCGCCTGCAGTAATGCCGGCCGCGGTTAACCGATAACACCAGGGGTTCAGCTTGCTGAGCCCCTGTTTTTTGACACCCATCAGGAGGGTGAGATGAAACATTTGAATATCGCCGTGGGCATCATCCGCAATGCGCAACGGGAGATCTTTATTACCCGCCGCGCCGCCGACGCGCACATGGCCGGGTTCTGGGAGTTTCCCGGCGGCAAGATCGAACAGGGTGAAACGCCGGAACAGGCGCTGAGCCGCGAGCTGCGGGAAGAGACCGGTATCGAAGCCGAACGTGCCGAGCTGCTGGAGGTGGTGGAGCATCGCTTCAGCGATCGCATCGTGACGCTGAATTTTTATCTGGTGGAGGCCTGGGCAGGCGAGCCGTTCGGCCGTGAAGGGCAACCGATGCGCTGGGTAAAACAGGCGGATCTGCGTGAAGACGAATTCCCGGAAGCCAACGTCGGCATCATCCGACTGTTGGTGGCGCAGGCGAACGCCGCGCAATGACAAGCGTGGCCTGGCGCCTGCCAGGCCAACCGTGGGCGATCAGCGATCGTCCATTTCACTCCAGTCTTCGCTTTCCGACAGATCGCTGTTGCTCGGAATGCGCTTCTCTTCATCGGCCCACTCGCCGAGATCGATCAGCTGGCAGCGCTTGCTGCAAAACGGCCGGAATGGGCTGACTTCACCCCAAACCACGCCGGTGCCACAGGTTGGGCATTTTACTACGGTCGTCATAACGGTTCCTTACGCCTTCTGTCAGTGCTGAGAAGGCTTTCTTTCACAAGTTCAACAACAGGCCAGTTCGAACGTCAGGCGTTCAGGCACCACGCCATTTTCGCTGTCCAGCGGCAGGAAACGAATGGCATAACGCGTCTTGTGGCCGGAAATCTGCGGATAAAGCTGCGGCGCCAGATGGAGGCGCAGGCGCAGCAGATCTGCCCCTTCGGCATTATCCTGGAAAAAGCCGTTCAGGCTGATTTGATTGCGGAACGGTCCGGACTGGCGGATCAGATCCAGCACCATGGTCAGCGCCTGGTTCAGCGGATCCAGCGACTGCAGCCAGGCGGCGACGTCGGCATCGCGATCCTGCTGCGGCGCGTGCATCCACATGTGCAGGGTCGGCAGATCGAAGCTGCAGCAGCCGCCGGGAATGTTCAGCCGTTGACGCACCAGGCCGATCAGCCGGTCTTCACGCAGCGCCTGGCCGAGGCGCGGCGCCGCCATCAGCGCCGATGCGCGCGACTTCAACTGGCCGCGCAACTGATCGATCAGCGCCATGTCCACGCCCGGCACATCGGCCCAGGCCAGCAGTTTTTGCTGCTGGCGCTCCAGCTCTTTGAGCAGTTCGGTGCGCACTTCGCCGCGCTCCAGCACGTCCAGCAAGTCGGAGACGGTGCGAAAGAAGGTGAGGGCGATGGCGGTTTCGCTCAGGGCGCGTTGGCCGTGCAGCTGTTGCAGCAGGAATTCGATGCGCAGCCAGGTGCGCATTTTTTCGTTCAGCGGGTGTTCAAAGAGAACGGTTGGGGAAACATCACTCATGCAGTTTAATCCTGTTGGGGCGCTGTTGCCGCCAGTTCAAGGTAGCGACGATGCAGTGCGGCGACCTGTGGCTCTATCCCCTGAGCGGCGCCGCTGTTGTCAATAATGTCATCCGCCACGGCGAGGCGCTGCCGGCGCGTGGCCTGGGCGGCGAGAATGCTTTGCGCCTGCTCACGGCTGACGCTGTCGCGCGCGATGGTGCGAGCCAGCTGGGTTTCGGCGTCGACGTCGATCACCAGCACCCGATCGGCGCGATCCTGCAGGCCGTTTTCCACCAGCAACGGCACCACCCACAGCGCGTACGGGCTGGCGGCCTGCGCCAGTTGGCGCTGGGTTTCACGGTGTATCAGCGGATGCAGCAGCTGGTTCAGCCAGGTTTTGTCATCGGGATGGCTGAAGATGCGCTGACGCAGCGCAGCACGGTTCAACGCGCCGTCCGGCAGCAACATTTCATTACCAAATCGTTCGGCGATCGCGGCCAAGGCAGGGGTGCCTGGCTCGACGACCTGACGGGCGATCACGTCGGCATCGACAAGGGTTGCGCCGTGGCGCGCAAAGGCGTTCGCGACGGTCGTCTTGCCGCTGCCTATGCCCCCGGTCAACGCAACAATGTAGGCCATGGTGTTAGGTGCATCCGATGTTCATAAAAAAATAATAGTCGAATCATAAAGCGATCGCGCAGAAGTGCAAGTCGGCAGGCGGCGCTTGCGCGTCGGCACCGTTCGGGCGGCGAGAAAAAGCGCAGCGGCACGGCAAAAATGAGCGGGCAATCACACTGCGGTTATGCAGGTAAATTTGTCGGATTGTAGCGTAAATAAAGGCGAATTCGCAGTCTTGTTCGGCGATTATTAGCGCGTATTATAACGTCACTGGAACTGGCATTAATCTCGCCGCCGTCTTTTTGCGCCACTGGAAAGCCGTCGGGCAGAGATTCGAACATCCTCCTTGCGATCCTTCGCCATTAACCAGGAAATCATAAGTCATGCGTATTGAAGAAGATTTGAAGTTGGGCTTTAAAGACGTGTTGATCCGCCCTAAGCGCTCCACGCTGAAAAGCCGCTCCGAGGTTGAACTGGAACGTCAGTTTACCTTCAAGCATTCAGGTTGCAGCTGGTCCGGCGTGCCGATTATCGCCGCTAACATGGACACGGTGGGCACCTTCCGCATGGCCGAGGCCCTGGCTTCTTTCGACGTTCTCACCGCCGTACACAAACATTACAGCGTCGAGCAATGGGCTGACTTTGTGCAGCGCATGCCGGAATCGGTGCTGCGCCACGTGATGGTGTCCACCGGCACCTCCGAAGCCGACTTCGCCAAAATGCAGCAGATCCTGGCCCTGTCTCCGGCGCTGAAATTCATCTGCATCGACGTGGCCAACGGCTACTCTGAACACTTCGTCGCCTTCCTGCAGAAAGCGCGCGAAGCCTGCCCGAATCACGTGATCTGCGCCGGCAACGTAGTGACCGGCGAGATGGTGGAAGAGCTGATCCTCTCCGGCGCCGACATCGTTAAGGTTGGCATCGGCCCGGGCTCAGTCTGTACTACCCGCGTGAAGACCGGCGTGGGCTACCCGCAGCTGTCGGCGGTGATTGAATGCGCCGATGCGGCCCACGGGCTGGGCGGCCAAATCGTCAGCGACGGCGGCTGCTCGGTGCCGGGCGACGTCGCTAAAGCCTTCGGCGGCGGCGCTGACTTCGTGATGTTGGGCGGCATGCTGGCCGGCCACGACGAGTGTGAAGGCACCGTGGTGGAAGAGAACGGCGAAAAGTTCATGCTGTTCTACGGCATGAGCTCCGAGTCGGCGATGAAGCGCCACGTCGGCGGCGTGGCGGAGTATCGCGCGGCCGAAGGCAAAACCGTCAAACTGCCGCTGCGCGGCGAGGTGGAGTTTACCGTGCGCGATATCCTCGGCGGCCTGCGCTCTGCTTGCACCTACGTTGGCGCCGAGCGCCTGAAAGAGCTGACCAAGCGCACCACCTTTATCCGCGTGGCGGAGCAGGAAAACCGCGTCTTCGGCAGCAAATAAGCCGCACCTTGCATTCGGGCGTCGCGTACCGCGGCGCCCGCTATACCTCTCCTTTATCCCAGCACGCTCCCCAGTTGAAAGATAGGCAGGTACATGGCGATCACCAAAGCGCCGACAATCCCGCCCACCACCAGCATCAGCAGCGGCTCCAGCGTTTGCGCCAGCGTATCGGCCAGCTCGTGCGTCTGCCGTTCATACCACTGCGCCAATTTATCCAGCAAGACGTCCAGCGAGCCCGATTCTTCGCCCACCCGCACCAGCTGCCGGCACAGCGGCGGAAACAGCGGTTGCAGGGCGAGGGCGTGATGAAACGCCTCGCCTTCGGCGAGCTGCCGCTGCACCTGCTCCAGCGCCTGTCGGTACAGCAGATGGTCGGCCGCCAGCGCCGCCGCGTTCAACCCTTCCACCAGCGTCAGCCCCGCGCGTTGGGTCATGGTCAGAATACGAAACGTTTGGCTCAGCGCGCCGCCGCTCACCAGCCGGGCGATCAGCGGCAGGCGCAGCAAGGCGGCCTGCTCACGTCGGCGCCACGGCGGGCGCGGATGCAGCCAGCGGCAATAGCCGAACATCAACGCGCCGAGCAGCAGCGCCAAATAGGGGCCAACGGCGATCAGCAGCGCGGACAACCCCAATAACCCTTGGGTAAACCAGGGCAGCGGCGCATCGAACGACTGATAAACCTTGGCGAATTCCGGCAGCACCATCACCAGCATCAGCACGCTGACCAGCAGCGCCACCGCACAGATGAAGAGGGGATAGCGCAGCGCTTTGGTCACTTTGCGGCGCAGCAGCAGCTGGGCTTCCTGCTGTTGCGCCAGCTGCAGGCAACAGCGATCGAGATTGCCGTTTAGCTCGCCGATGGCGATCAGTTGGCGATAGATAAGTGGAAAAACGCCTGGCTGCGCGGCAAGGGTTTCGGAGAGCGGCTGCCCTTCGCGCACCTGTTCTGCCAACTGACGCAACAGGCAACGCCAGGCCGCCGAAGGGTGCTCTGCCGCCAGAAGCTGCAGCGTATTGACCAGCGGCAACCCGGCCTGCAGCAGGGTGGCGAGTTGGCGGGTGAAGTGGATCAAAGGTTCTCCGCGCCACTGGCCGGGCGTGACGCGTTTGCCGTGCCCGATCCGCCAGGGTTGCATACCTTGCTCAATCAGTAACCGGCTCACCTGCCGTTTTTCATCGCTCATCAGTTCGCCGTGGCGCAGGGCGCCCTGAGCGTCGAAAGCCTGCCACAGAAACAGCCGGCGCGCTTTCATGGCGCGGTTACGCCGAGCTGGACGACGTCGATCACGCGGTACAGCTCTTCCAGCGAGGTCGCGCCTTCGCTGGCCAGCGCCAGGCCCGCCTGCAGCAGCGAAAGCTGCCCCTGTTCGCGGGCGATATCCGCCAGCCGGCTGGGCGCGGCGTTCGCCAGCAACGCCGCCTGTATTTCCGGCGTAATGGGCAACAGTTCATACACGCCGATGCGCCCGTAGTAGCCGCCGAAGCAATGCTCGCAGCCATCGGCGCGCCAGGCGGTCAGCGGTTCCGGCCAGACCGAGGCAGGAAAATGCGTGGGTTGGCTGTGCGGGTAGCGGCAGTGGCGACACAGCCTGCGCACCAGCCGCTGCGCGATGACCAGTTTCAGACAGCCGGCGAGCAGGTAGCCGGGGATACCCATGTGCATCAGGCGCGTCAGGGTTTCGCCGGTGGAGTTGGTATGCAGCGTCGACAGCACCAGGTGGCCGGTTTGCGCGGCCTTGACCGCGATCTCGGCGGTTTCCGCATCGCGGATCTCGCCGATCATGATGACATCCGGATCCTGGCGCAGCAGGGCGCGCAGCACCCGGGCGAAGCTCAGCTCGGTTTTGGCGTTGATCTGGGTTTGATTGACGCCGAACAGCGGGATCTCGATCGGATCCTCGACGCTGCACAGGTTGCTTTGCGCATCGTTCAACTGGCGCAGGCCGCTGTACAGCGTTACCGTCTTGCCGCTGCCGGTCGGGCCGGTCACCAGGATCAAACCTTGCGGGCAGGCCAGCGCCGCCGCGTAGCGCGCCAGATCCGCTCGGCCCATGCCCAGTTGATCCAGCGGCAGCTCCTGCTGTTCGCCCTGCTGAACGCGCAGCACCACCTTTTCGCCGTGCAGCGTCGGCAGAGTGGCGATACGCATGGCATAGCGCGCGCCGTCCAACGTCAGGCTGAGCTGCCCGTCCTGAGGCTGACGGCGCTCGGCGATATCCAGCTGGCCGAGGATCTTCAGCCGGGCGATGAGGCGTGCGGTCAGCTGGGGTGACGGCGAGGCGAGGGTTTGCAGCACGCCGTCGATGCGCAGGCGAATGCGAAAATGCTGCCGAAAGGGCTCGAAGTGGACGTCCGAGGCGCGCCGCTGAATGGCCAGGCGCAGCGTCTGGTTGATGAACTGCACCACCGGCGCGTCGCCGTCGTCGGGGTAGGCGATGTCGGCGCTGTCTTCTTCGGCCGCCAGCGGCGCCGGCAGCGGTTCCTGGCGTTGGTTCAGCGCCTGCTCCAGCCTGGCCGCCGGCCATTGCTCCAGATGGATGCGCTTGCCGGTGGCGAAACGCAGCGCCGCCAGCAGCCCTTGCGGCGCCTCTTCGTTGAGGGCGATCGTCAGGGTGGTCGGATCTTCGTTCAGCGCCAGCGCCTGATAGCGCCGGCACAGGGCGTGAACTTCTTCGCTGATTTGCGCGTTCATCGCCGTTACTCCGCCGCGTTGTCGAAGCGGAAGACTTCCTGGCACACTTCAACCAGCGTTGCGTTTTCGCTGCTGCACAGCCGGCTCCAGCGGGTCAGCCCATCGGCGTTCGCTTTGGGGGTTAATGCCACCGCCAGCCCCTGCAGCGTTTGGGTGCCGGTCAGCGTGATCACGCCTTTGACGACTTTCACCCCGCTGACGTAACGCGACGTGCCGCCGGTGGGAATGCCTTTGCTGCCGGCTTCACAGCCGGTGGGGGCGCCTTCGTCCAGCACGCACAGCTCGACCGCCAGTTTGTACGGCGACATGGTTTGCAGCATGTCGGTCATCGCCGCTTTCTGGATATAGCGCTGGTAGGCGGGAATGCCGATGGCGCTGAGGATGGCGATGATGGCGATCACCACCATCAGTTCTATCAGGGTAAAGCCGCGTTGCGTTTCCATGCGTTGTTTCCTCCATTGGGGTGTGGAAGGCAACGGTAGCGGTTTGCGCGGGGGCACGGCGAGGGGCTTTTGCGCGTTTCTCGGCGCGCTTCCATCAGTAATGACGTTGTTTGCAGCGGTGAATAAAAGGGTGCGAGGGGCTTCGCAATTTTACGGTAACGCCCCCGGCAGCGGCCGGGGGCGAGGGGATCATTTGAAGCGCATCGACAGATCGAGCGCGGTCACATGCTTGGTCAGCGCGCCGACTGAAATGTAATCCACGCCGGTCTCGGCGAAGGTGCGCAGCGTCTCACTGGTGACGTTGCCGGATACTTCCAGCTGGGCGCGGCCCTGGGTTTGTGCGACCGCCTGGCGCATCATCTCGACGCTGAAGTTGTCCAGCATGATGATGTCGGCGCCGGCGTCCAGCGCCTGCTGCAGTTCATCGAGCGATTCGACTTCCACTTCCACCGGCACGTCGGCGTGCAGCCAGAAGGCTTTTTCCACCGCGTTCTTGATAGAGCCGGAGGCGATGATGTGGTTTTCCTTGATCAGAAAGGCGTCGGACAGGCCCAGCCGGTGGTTGCTGCCGCCCCCGCACAGCACGGCGTATTTCAGCGCGGTGCGCAGGCCGGGCAGGGTTTTGCGGGTATCGAGCAGGCGAGTCCGGGTGCCTTCCAGCAGAGCCACATAGCGGCTGACCTCGGTCGCCACGCCGGAGAGCGTCTGCACGAAGTTCAGCGCGGTGCGCTCGCCGGTCAGCATCACCCGCGCGGGGCCGCGCAGCCGGCAGAGCGGTTGGTTTGGCGTCAGACGGTCGCCGTCCGCCACCAGCCACTCCACCTGCACCTGATTGCCCAGCTGAATAAAGACCTCATTCAGCCAGCGGCGGCCACAGAATACGCCGGCTTCGCGGGTGATGACGGTGGCTTCGGCCTGCTTGTCCGCCGGTAACAGTTGCGCGGTAATATCGCGCCCGGCGTCGACTTCACCCCCCAGGTCTTCGCGCAGCGCCTGGGCGACGGCATAGGGAATATCACTTTCAATTCGTTCAAGAAGCTCGGTGCGGCGACTGTCGGCACTGTAGCGGCGTGTCGGCATGGAAAACTCCGAAATGGACGGTTAGATCGTAGGGGAACATGCTACTCTGTTGCAGGAATAAGTACCACCGCAGAGAGGTGTCTGATGCAGTTGGAAAATGGCTGGATTATCGGGGTGACGCGAGTGGTCTCGCCGCACTGCGATCGGCGCCCGGATGACGAGCCGCCGTCGCTGCTGGTCATCCACAACATCAGCCTGCCGCCCGGCGAGTTCGGCGGCCCCTATATCGACCAGCTGTTTACCGGCACGCTCGATCCCGCGCAGCACCCCTATTTCGCCGAGATCCATCAGCTGCGGGTGTCGGCGCACTGCCTGATCCGCCGCGACGGGGAGATCGTGCAGTACGTGCCCTTCGACCAGCGCGCCTGGCACGCGGGCGTTTCCCTGTATCAGGGGCGCGACCGGTGCAACGATTTCTCCATCGGCATCGAGCTGGAAGGCACCGATCAGTTACCCTACACCGAGGCGCAATACCGCGCGCTGCAGGCGGTCACCGCGCTGCTGGCCGAACATTATCCGCCGCTGGTGGCCAATATCGCCGGGCATTGCGATATCGCCCCCGGCCGCAAGACCGATCCCGGGCCGGCGTTCGATTGGGATCGCTATCTGGCATCTCTGGAACAACGCGGCGCGCCCGCCGACGCTATGCTTGAGACAAGAAAAAGGGAGAGGAATCGCTAATGACGCTGTTTACGCTGTTGCTGGTTTTGGCCTGGGAGCGCCTGTTTAAGCTGGGAGAACACTGGCAGCTGGATCACCGTCTCGAAGTGGTGTTTCAGCGGCTGCATCGGGTTTCGCTGGCGCAGACGCTGGCGATGACCGCCGCCTGGATGGTGGTCGTCTGGGGCGTTCTGTGGCTGTCGCACGGGTTGTTCTTCGGCGTGGTGACGCTGCTGCTGTGGATCGTCATCGATCTGCTGTGCGTCGGCGCCGGCATCAAGCGCAAACACTACCGCGCCTACCTGAAAGCGGCGCGGCAGGGCGATACCCACGCCAGCGATCAGATGGCGGAAGAGCTGGCGTTGATCCACGGTTTGCCGGTGGACTGCAGCGAAGAGCTGCGCCTGCGCGAGCTGCAAAACGCGCTGCTGTGGATCAACTTCCGTTATTATCTGGCGCCGCTGTTCTGGTTCGTGGTCTTTGGGCCTTACGGGCCGATCGCGCTGGCGGGATATGCCTTCCTGCGCGCCTATCAAACCTGGCTGGCGCGCCACAATACGCCGCTGGAGCGTTCGCAATCGGGCATCGATCACCTGCTGAACTGGCTGGACTGGATCCCGGTGCGCTTGGCCGGGGTGGCCTATGCGCTGTTCGGCCACGGCGAGCGGGCGCTGCCGGCCTGGTTCGCCTCGCTGGGGGATCGGCATTCATCGTCGTATCAGGTGCTGACGCGGTTGGCGCAGTTCTCGCTGGCGCGCGATCCGCATATGGATCCGGTGCAAACGCCGCGGGCGGCGGTGACGCTGGCGCGCAAGGTGACGATGATCATCGTGGTGGTGGTGGCGCTGTTGACCATTTACGGCACGCTGCTTTAAGCGGCAGCGAAAAGCAAAACGGGCGCCGAGGCGCCCGTTTTTTTGGCCATTCGGCCGGGATTACAGCTTGGCGAAGCAGCGACGCGCGGCGTCGATGGTGCGCTGAATGTCTTCCTTGCTGTGCGCCACGGACATGAAGCCCGCTTCGAAGGCGGACGGCGCCAGATACACCCCTTCTTCCAGCATCAGATGGAAGAAGCGCTTGAAGCGTTCCACGTCGCACTGCATCACGTCCTGGTAGCAGGTGACCGCCGGCGCGTCGGTGAAGAACAGGCCGAACATGCCGCCGACGTTGTTGACCACCAGCGGGATATCCTCTTCCTGCGCCGCGTGCAGCAGGCCAGCGGCCAGCATCTCGGTCAGTTCGGTCAGCGTCTGGTGCACGCCCACCTGCGACACTTCGGTCAGGCAGGCATAGCCCGCCGCCATGGCGATCGGGTTGCCGGACAGGGTGCCCGCCTGGTAGACCGGGCCGGTCGGCGCCAGCGCGTCCATCACGTCGCGGCGGCCGCCGAAGGCGCCCACCGGCATGCCGCCGCCGATGATTTTGCCGAGGCAGGTCAGATCCGGCTCGACGCCGTAATAGGACTGTGCGCCGGCCAGCGCCACGCGGAAGCCGGTCATCACTTCATCGATGATCAAGAGCGCGCCGTACTTGTCGCACAGCGCGCGCAGGCCCGGCAGGAATTCCGGCAGCGGCGGCACGCAGTTCATGTTGCCGGCGACCGGCTCGACGATGATACAGGCGATCTCGGACGGGTACTGCTCGAAGGCGGCCCGCACCGAATTCAGGTCGTTATAGGTGCAGGTCAGGGTGTGCTTGGCGAAATCTGCCGGCACGCCCGGTGAGTTCGGCTGGCCGAGGGTCAGCGCGCCGGAACCGGCTTTCACCAGCAGGCAGTCGGCGTGGCCGTGGTAGCAGCCTTCGAACTTGATGATTTTGTCGCGGTTGGTGTAGCCGCGCGCCAGGCGGATGGCGCTCATGGTGGCTTCGGTGCCCGAGTTCACCATGCGCACCATATCCATCGTCGGCACCAGCTCAGTGACCAGCTGCGCCATTTTGACTTCCATCTCGGTCGGCGCGCCGAAGCTCAGGCCGCGCTGCGCCGCTTCGATCACCGCGTCGCGGATCGCCGGGTGGTTGTGCCCCAGCACCATCGGCCCCCAGGAACCGACATAGTCGATATAGGCCTTGCCGTCGGCATCGAACAGATAAGCCCCGTCTGCCCGCTCGATAAACAGCGGCACACCGCCCACGCCGGTGAATGCACGCACCGGAGAGTTCACCCCGCCGGGGATCAACTGTTGCGCCTGGGCGTACAGACTTTCGGACTTGCTGTGTAGGCTCATAAATCGGCTCCTGGATTCTCTTTTGAATGATTTGACCGCGCTATTCTAGAGGAGAGCGCTGCGTTATGAAACGATCACAGTCAGATACCATTAACGGCAGCGCCCGCCGCCGGGTTGGGGTAGAATAACCGCCTTGCCTATTTGTATTACAAATTACCTAACGAATTACTCGCGATGACGGAATCACAATCACAGCCAGTCGGGACGTTGAGCCCGCGTCTTAGCCGCAGCGATGCGGTGCGTCAGTTTATTCGCCGCGATAAAACGCCGGTGGCGATCCTGGTGATGGCCGCGCTGGTGGGGACGCTGGCCGGTTTGCTCGGCGTGGCCTTCGATAAGGCGGTGGAGTGGGTGCAGCAGCAGCGGCTGGCTTCGCTGGCGCAGGTCGCCGACTCCTGGATCCTGGTGTGGCCGCTGGCGTTTATCCTGTCCGCCGCGCTGGCGGCGCTGGGCTATTACCTGGTGCGGCGCTTTGCCCCTGAGGCGGGCGGCTCGGGCATTCCGGAGATCGAAGGCGCGCTGGAGGAGCTGCGGCCGGTGCGCTGGTGGCGCGTGATCCCGGTGAAATTCATCGGCGGCATGGGCACGCTGGGGGCGGGCATGGTGCTGGGGCGCGAAGGGCCCACGGTGCAAATGGGTGGCAACGTCGGGCGCATGGTATTGGACGTGCTGCGCATTCGCGGCGCCGAGGCGCGTCATACGCTGCTGGCGACCGGGGCTGCCGCCGGGTTGTCCGCTGCGTTCAACGCGCCGCTGGCCGGCATCTTGTTCATCATCGAAGAGATGCGGCCGCAGTTCCGCTACAACCTGATCTCGATTAAAGCGGTGTTTATCGGCGTGATCATGTCGAGCGTGGTGTTCCAGCTGTTTAACGGCCAGGGCTCGGTGATCGCGGTCGACAAACTTTCTTCGGCGCCCATCAATACCCTGTGGCTCTATCTGGTGCTGGGGGCGATATTCGGCGCGGTGGGCGTGGGGTTCAACGCGCTGATCTTCCGCACTCAAGACATGTTCGCGCGTTTGCACGGCGGCAGAATGCGCAATGTCTTGCTGATGGGCGGGCTGCTCGGCGGCGTGTGCGGCATTCTGGGGCTGATCCAGCCGGAGGCGGCGGGCGGCGGCTTTGGGCTGATCCCGATCGCCGCGGCGGGCAATTACAGCGTCGGCATGTTGATGTTCATCTTTATTACCCGCATCTTCACTACGTTGCTGTGCTTCGGCTCCGGCGCGCCGGGCGGCATCTTCGCGCCGATGCTGGCGCTGGGCACGCTGTTCGGCACCGCCTTCGGGCTGGCCGGGGCGCACCTGTTCCCGCAGTACGGCATCGAGGCGGGCACCTTCGCCATCGCCGGCATGGGGGCGCTGTTCGCCGCTACGGTGCGCGCCCCGCTGACCGGCATCGTACTGGTGCTGGAAATGACCGACAACTACCAACTCATTTTACCGATGATCATCACCTGCCTCGGCGCCACGGTGGTGGCGCAGCTGCTCGGTGGCAAGCCGCTGTATTCGTCGATCCTGGCCCGCACGCTGCAAAGGCAGGAGGCGCAGCTGGCGCGGGAAGCAGCGGAGAAAACAGGTAAGGAAAATACAACAAATGCGGTGAATACTTGAACGCAACACTCAGGTATCGGATAATCGTTAATATTAATCAGGCAGCCATAGTAGCGATCTGATGCTGAACAATGTTGGGAGTAAAGAGTATGAGTGATCAAACGGCACTGCCCCTGCAATTTACCGAGGCAGCAGCAAACAAGGTTAAGTTCCTGATTGCTGACGAAGAAAACCCGAACCTTAAGCTGCGGGTTTACATTACCGGCGGCGGCTGCAGCGGATTCCAGTACGGCTTCACTTTTGACGACAAGGTCAACGATGGCGACATGACCATCGAGAAGCAGGGCGTGGCGCTGGTGGTCGATCCGATGAGCCTGCAGTATCTGGTCGGCGGTTCGGTGGACTACACCGAAGGGCTGGAAGGGTCGCGCTTCGTGGTGACCAACCCGAATGCCAAAACCACCTGCGGTTGCGGTTCGTCGTTCAGCATCTGAGTTTGCCTGTCAGAATATCAACCCGCTCGCCTTACGGCCGGCGGGTTTTTTTATGCCTACCATTCCACGAGGATCACTTCCGCCCCGTTCTCCAGCGCCGGTTGGCGGGTAATGTTCGGCTGCGCCGCCGCATGGCTGCATTCGGCCCGTGGGGCGGCGGCCTCGAGGCGCACGGCGCATTGCGGTTCAATGGTCAGAGTAACGCCGATCCGGCCGCTGACGGCATCGGCATGCGCGGCGCCACTCAGCAGGGTGCCACAGCATGCAAGCAGAATTTTTTTCATCATTGCGGGAATAGCCATCCGTAAGCAATCTTGTGATGACTTATCGGCAAAAAGTTAAAAAGGTTTAACAGCGCGGGGAAGGGATTAACCTGCGGATAACAGAATTTTACATCGTCACTACGCTATTTATTGGGTGAAAATAATACCACCAAGCCCGTTTTTAGTCTAATGAATCACCAAATGCGGCGTTGCCAAGCGCCGCTCCACAGGGCGACGGCTCAGCGTTCGAGAATAAAGGCGGGCAATTTGAGGTGCCAGCGGATGGCCGCCAACCGAATGGCCAGGGTGATGATCATGCCCAGCATCATGGCCTGTTGCAGCGGCATGCTGAAGGTGTAAAACGCCGTGGCGTGCACGATGCCGCCGATGATGCAGGCGGTGGCGTAAATCTCGGTGCGCAGGATCATCGGGATCTCGCGCGCCAGCACGTCGCGGATAATGCCGCCGCCGACGCCGGTGATCACCCCCATGCAGATTGCCACCAGCGGGCCGGTGCCGGCTGCGAAGGCCTTGTTGACGCCGATGCCGACGAACACCGCCAGTCCGACGGCGTCCAGCACCGGCAGCACCCACTGCGGCAGACGGCGCGGCTGGCGCACCAGCAGCAGCGTCAAGACGCAGGTGATCATCGCCACCACCAGATCGGTGGGATCCTTGACCCAGAACACCGGGCCGTTGGCCAGCGCCATGTCGCGGATGGTGCCGCCGCCGACCGCGGTGACCACGCCCAATACCAGCACGCCGAACGGATCCATGCGCAACTTGCCGGCCAGCAGTACGCCGGAGATGGCGAACACCGCCGTACCGAGAATATCCAACCAGAACACCAGCATCAGCGGATCTCCGCCAGCTGGCGGCACAGCTGCTGCGCCGCCAACAGGATGCGCGGCCCGCCGCGGTTGAACCAGTCTTCGTTCAGCGCGATCACCGGCACCTGCAGCTGCGGCGCCCAGAAGGCTTTCACATTGGCGGCTTCTTTCGCGCCGCCGGTGATGACGATGGCCTGCGGCTGACGCGCCAGCACCTGTTCGCGGCTGATTTGCGGCCAAGGGGTGCGGCTGTCGGCGAAGACGTTCTGCCCGCCGCACAGCGCCAGCACCTGGCTTTGCAATGTGGCGCCGGAGCTGGTGAACAGCGGCTGGGTACCGAACTGCAGCAGCACGCGCCGTGGCGAGTTAGCGGCGTACTGTTGTTTGAGAGCGGCGAACTGGCGGCGAAGGCCTTCCGCCGCCTGATGCGCCTGCTCCGGGTGCGGGCTGTATTGCGCCAGCTTATCCAGCAAGCCGGCGATCCCTTCGAGATTGTCGGCGTCCGCATAGAAAATTGGGATGCCGAACGCGGCGAGCTGATCCAGCACGCGCTGCGGATTGCCGCCGCGCCAGGCGAGGATCAGGTCTGGCTTGAGCGCCAGCACCCGTTCCAGATTGATGCCCTGCCAGGAGGCCACCTGCTCCAGCCTGGCGGCCTGCGGCGGATAATCGGAATAGGCGCTCGCCGCCACCAGCACATCGCCCATGCCGGCGGCATAGGCGAGTTCGGTGGCGTTGGGCGCCAGGCTGATCACCCGCTGGGCGGCGCCGGCCGGCATGGCCAGCCAGAGCGCCAACAAACAGAGCATCGAGGTAAAGCGCAGCCTCACATCAACCGCGCTTGGCCAGGGTTTGCAGCATGGCGTTGACCATCAGCGTGGACTGCTTGGCCGCTACCACCAGGAACTCGTCAAAGCTCATGTGCGACTCGCTGTCGGCGACGTCGGAAATGGCGCGCACCACCACGAACGGCGTGCCGAACAGATGGCAGACGTGGGCGATCGCCGCGGCTTCCATTTCCACGGCGGCGACGCGCGGGAAGGTGGCGCGAATGCGCGCCAGCGGCTCGGCGCCGTTGATGAAGGCGTCACCGCTGCAGATCAGGCCGCGCACCGCGTGCAGATCCAGCTGTTTGATGCAGCCTTCCGCCAGCGCGATCAGCGCGTCGTCGGCGACGAACGCCGCCGGGCAGCCGGCCATCTGGCCCGGCTCGTAGCCGAAGGCGGTGACGTCGGCGTCGTGGTAGCGCACTTCTTCCGACACCACGATATCGCCCACGCGCAGGGTGCTGGCCAGGCCGCCGGCGGAACCGGTGTTGATCACCAGATCCGGGCTGCAGTGTTCCAGCAGCAGGGTGGTGCCCATGGCCGCAGAAACTTTGCCGATGCCGGATTTCAGCAGGGCCACCTCAACGCCGCCGATCTGGCCGGTGTAGATTTCGCAGCCCGCGCGCTGAATGGTTTGACGGTTTTCGATTTGATCGCGCAGCAGGGTGACTTCCTGCTCCATTGCGCCGATGATGCCTACTTTCATAAATAACACTCGCTGATTGGCCGTGAGAATTGCGGCATAGTCTATCATGGCTGTGTGAGAGAGATAATGCGTTGCATCCGCCGCCGGGAATTGTTATCACGGGGGCAGGGCGCAACGGCGGAGAAACAGATGTCCGGGATCGACTTCAAGCAAAAAATCAGCTTCCAACGGCCTTTCAGCAAACCGATCGAGGCCGAGGAAGAGTACGACATCGTGCGGCAGTTCGAGAGCGATCGCGGGCGCATCGTCAACTCGGCCGCCATTCGCCGTCTGCAGCAAAAAACCCAGGTGTTTCCGCTGGAGCGCAACGCGGCGGTGCGCAGCCGCCTGACGCACTCGATGGAGGTGCAGCAGGTCGGGCGCCACATCGCCAAAGAGATCCTCAACCGCTTCAAACAGGCGGGGAGAATTGATGAGCTCGGCCTGACCCGGCTGCTCGATCCGTTTGAAAGCATCGTGGAAATGGCCTGCCTGATGCACGACATCGGCAACCCGCCGTTCGGTCACTTCGGCGAGTCGGCGATCAACGACTGGTTCGCCCAGCGGCTCGATCCCGCCAGCTGCGGCAGTGAGCCGGGCAGCCACGATCGCTGCCAGGTGGCGACGCTGCGCCTGCATGAAGGGGAGAGCGATCTGAACCGGCTGCGCAGCCGGATCCGTCAGGATCTCAGCCACTTCGAGGGCAACGCCCAGGCGATCCGCATGGTGTACAGCCTGCTGAAGCTCAACCTGACCTACGCGCAGGTCGGCTGCATTTTGAAATACACCCGCCCGGCCTACTGGGCGAGCGACATCCCCGCCAGCCACAGCTATCTGATGAAAAAGCCCGGCTACTATCTGGCGGAAGAGGCCTTCGTCGATCGGCTGCGGCGCGAGCTGCACATGGGCGAGTTCGATCGTTTCCCGCTGACCTATATCATGGAGGCCGCCGACGATATCTCGTACTGCGTGGCCGATCTGGAAGACGCGGTGGAGAAGAGCATTTTCACCGTCGAGCAGCTGTATCAGCACCTGATTCAGGAGTGGGGCGAGGTGGCGCCGGGCGATCTGTTCGACAAGACCGTCGCCAGCGCGTTTCGCAAGATCGATCGCGGCGGCGCGCGGCGCAGCGCGGAAGATCAGTTCTTCATGTATCTGCGGGTGTTTACCGTGGCGCGGCTGGTGCCGCACGCGGCGCAGCGCTTTATCGACAATCTGGACGCGGTCTATCAGGGCAGTTTCAATCAGGCGCTGCTGGAGGATTCCAGCCCGGCGTACCGGCTGCTGAAAATATTTAAAAATGTGGCGTTCAAGCACGTGTTCAACCACCCGGAGGTCGAGCAGCTCGAGCTGCAAGGCTACCGGGTGATCAGCGGCCTGCTGGACATTTACAGCCCGCTGCTGGCGATGTCGCTGGCGGACTTCAGCCAGCTGGTGCGCGAGGACAGCCACCGCGCTTACCCGATCGAAACGCGCCTGTTCCACAAGCTGTCCACCAAGCATCGGCTGGCGTATGCGGAGGCGGTAGAGGGGCTGCAGCATTTATCGCCGGAGCAGCAAGCCATTCGGGAATATTATTTCCGCGCCCGTTTATTGCAGGACTATATCAGCGGAATGACCGACCTTTACGCCTATGATGAATATCGTCGATTAATGGCGGCGGAATAATTCAACTGAAGAATAATTGTCAGCAATTCCAACCGGTTGGCTGTCTCGACTTTTGTAAAGACGGACAATATTTGTTTACTATTGCCAATCATCTGTGCCGGAACTTCGGGCTATTAATTAACTCTGAATAAGCACGCAAGACGGCCATTCTTTTTGAACGACTTTATAAGAGACACACAGATGAAAAAAACCGCATTAGTTCTGAGCGCACTGGCATTCAGTATCGGTATGGCGATGGGCCCGGTCACGGCCAGCGCCGCTGAAACCGCCTCTTCCAACACCCAACAGCTGCCGAGCCTGGCGCCGATGCTGGAAAAGGTGATGCCTTCCGTGGTGAGCATTAACGTTGAGGGCAGCACCACGGTCAATACGCCGCGCATGCCGCAGCAGTTCCAACAGTTCTTCGGCGAAGATTCACCGTTCTGCCAGGACGGCTCGCCGTTCCAGGGCTCGCCGATGTGTCAGGGCGGCGAACAGCCAGGGCCGGATGGCCAGCCGCAGGGCACGCAGCAGAAATTCCAGGCGCTGGGCGCCGGGGTGGTCATCGATGCCGCCAAGGGCTATGTGGTGACCAATAACCACGTGGTGGACAACGCCAACAAGATCCAGGTGCAGCTGAGCGACGGCCGCCGTTTCGACGCCAAGGTGATCGGCAAGGATCCGCGTTCCGATATCGCGTTGATCCAGCTGAAAGACTTCAAGAATCTGACGGCGATCAAGATGGCGGATTCCGATCAGCTGCGCGTCGGCGATTACACCGTGGCGATCGGCAACCCGTACGGGCTGGGTGAAACCGCCACTTCGGGCATCGTATCCGCCCTGGGGCGCAGCGGCCTGAACATCGAAAACTATGAAAACTTCATCCAGACCGATGCGGCGATCAACCGCGGTAACTCCGGCGGCGCGCTGGTTAACCTGAACGGCGAGCTGATCGGCATCAACACCGCGATCCTGGCGCCGGACGGCGGCAACATCGGTATCGGCTTCGCCATTCCGAGCAACATGGTGAAAAACCTGACGGCGCAAATGGTCGAATATGGCCAGGTGAAACGCGGCGAGCTGGGCATCATGGGCACCGAGCTGAACTCTGAGCTGGCCAAGGCGATGAAGGTCGACGCGCAGCGCGGGGCCTTCGTCAGCCAGGTGATGCCGAAGTCTTCCGCCGCGAAGGCGGGCATCAAGGCCGGCGACGTGATCGTCACCATGAACGGCAAGGCCATCTCCAGCTTCGCCTCGTTCCGGGCGGAGATCGGCACGCTGCCGGTCGGCAGCAAGATGTCGCTGGGCATTATTCGCGACGGCAAACCGGTGACGATTGACGTCACGCTGGAGCAAAGCGCGCAGACTCAGGTGGCCTCGGGCAATATCTACACCGGCATCGAAGGCGCCGAGCTGAGCAACACCCAGGTCGGCAATGTGAAGGGCGTCAAGGTCGACAGCGTGAAAGCCGGCAGCGCCGCGGCGCGTATCGGCCTGAAAAAGGGCGATGTGATCCTGGGCGTGAACCAGCAGCCGATCCAGAACCTGGGCGAGCTGCGTAAAATCCTCGACAGCAAGCCGTCGGTGCTGGCGTTGAATATCCAGCGCGGCGAAAGCCAGCTGTACCTGCTGGCGCAGTGATAGGCGTCTGGCGTTAAAAAGAAAGGCACGCTGCGGCGTGCCTTTTTGCGTTATGGCCTGAGGATTCAGGCCGGTTGCGTCAGATGCGCGCGCGCCGCGTGGATCACCAGTTCAATCTCATCCAACAGCTCCAGCCACTCCGGCTCCAGCTCGTCGTTGGTGACGCCCTGGCGCAGCTGCCGCTCGAGGTAGAAACACAACTGCTTGAGGCGCGGCACGCCGCTGTAGCTGCAGCTGCCGTGCAGCTTATGGACCAGATCGAGGATCTCGTCGTCATGCTGGCCGTCGAGCAGCGCTTGCACCCGCTCGCGCACCTGCGGCAGGAAATCGAGCAGCATTTGCAGCAGATCGCGCGCCAGATCCGGTTTATTGGCCGCCTGACGCAGCGCCAGCGGCCAGTCGAGCGACAGCGGCGCGTCGTCGGCGACGGCGTTTTCCACGTCGCCGCTGTGGTAGCGCGACAGCACGCGGGTCAGCATTTTCTCGTCGATCGGCTTGGCCAGATAGTCGTCCATCCCGGCCTGCAGCAGGTGCTCGCGCTCGCCGCTGGCGGCATGGGCGGTAACGGCGACGATCGGCGTGGAGTTGTGATGCGGCAGTTGGCGGATCAGCTCGCTGGCGTGAATGCCGTCCATCTTCGGCATCTGAATGTCCATCAGGATCAGATCCAGCACGTTGTCGCGCGCCAGCGCCAGCGCTTCCTCGCCGCTCTCGCACAGCAGGGTTTTTTCTACCTGTTCCCCCAGCAGCGTGCCGATCAGCTTCAGGTTGGCCGGGTTGTCGTCAACCGCCATCACCGTCAGCGGCAGGCGTTTACGCTCAGGCGGCGCGGTGAGGCGTGTCGGTGTCTCCATCCTAAGCAGCGGGAACAACCGGGTGCTGGTGATCGGTTTGATCAGGCAGCCGAGCGCGCCTTGTTGCTTGAGCAGCTCGGCGTCGATCTGCGCCTGGCACGGCAGCGCCAGAATCACCCGATCGGCCAGCTTCAGCGAGGCCAGCAATTTGTCCTCGTGCTGCGCCATATTGGCGCGGAACGGGATGGGCACGCCGGCCAGCAGGAAGTCATAGTGGCCTGGCGGCAGCTGGGCCAGCGTCGGCGAGTGGGTGATCACCAGCTGCGTGACGCTGAGCATGTTGAGCGTCGCCTGCGCCGCCGTCGGGTTGGACTCGATATAGGCCAGCGTTTTGCCGTTCAGATCCGGCAGGCTCGGCGCCAGCGACAGCATGCCCTCGTTCAGATCCAGCGTGATGTGGAACCAGAAGGTCGAGCCGCGGTTCAACTGGCTGTGGAAGCAGATATCGCCCCCCATCTCTTTCACCAGTTTTTGCGTGATCACCAGCCCCAGCCCGGTGCCGCCGTGGCGGCGGGAGATGCTGGCGTCCGCCTGACGAAACGCCTGGAACAGCTGCGACTGCTGGCGTTCGGAGATGCCGATGCCGGTGTCGTGGATCTGCACTTCCACTTCCACCCGGCGATCCAGCCGTTTGCGCAGCTCGACGCGAATATCGATATTGCCGGTTTCGGTGAACTTGATGGCGTTGCCCAGCAGGTTGGTGATGATTTGCTGCAGGCGCAGCGAGTCGCCGATCACCTGCTCCGGCACGTCGTTGTGCACATCCAGCGTCAGCTCCAGCCCCTTATCGTGGGCGCTGGGCGCCAGCAGCACCACCACTTCGTCCAGCGTTTCACGCAGGGCGAACGGAATATGCTCCAGCACCAGCTTGCCGGCCTCCAGCTTGGAGAAGTCCAGCACGTCGTTGATGATGGTCAGCAGGTTGTTGGCCGAGCGTTCGATGGTCTGCAAATAGTCGGTCTGGGTCGTGCTCAAATCGGTTTTCAGCATCTGGCGGGTGAAGCCGATTACGCCGTTGAGCGGGGTGCGCAGCTCGTGCGACATGTTGGCCAGGAATTCGGACTTGATGCGCGCCGCTTCCTGCGCGCGTTTTTTCGCCAGATCCAGCTCGACGTTCTGAATTTCCATTTGCTCCAGCGTTTCACGCAGGTCGGAGGTGGCCTGATCGATGTTCTGCTGCATCTCTTCGTGATAGGCGGTGAGCGACATCGCCATCGAGTTGATGCCGTTCTTCAGCATGTGCAGCTCGCCGAGCATGTAGCCCTCCACGCGGCTGTCGAGCTGGCCGCGGCGGATACGGTCGACGGTATTCACCATGTTGCGGATCGGGCCGGTCACGTCGCGCATCAGCCGGTAAGCGAACAGGATGGCGATGCACATGCACAGCAACAGCAGCAGGGTGGAGACGAACACCTCTTTATATTGCTGCAGCCGCACCGACTGCAGATCCAGCTCGATCGCCACATAGCCCAGGTTGTTGTCGGGGTGGCTGCCGCCGTCGGCGGTTTCATCCGGATACTGGCTTTCCGACAGGATCGGCGTGCGCAGGATCAGCGAATCGCCGCGTCGGGTGAGCATCAGCTCAGTGGGCAACGGCACGCCTTTCGGCAGCTGCAGCTGAGCGAAGTTGTGGTGATAATTGGAGGTGACGAACAAATTGTTCTGCGCATCGAACACGGTGATCGAACGCACGATGTCCGAATGGCGGCGGTGCAACAGACTGACCAACTGCCTGACTGATTCGCGGCTGCGGAACGTCATGCCGTACTCGCTGGCCACCGCCAGCGGCTCGATGATGCTGGCGCCGGCGTCGACCAGTTGCTCCTGCAGCTCGTTATAGCGGTGCACCACGAAGAAGGTGCTGAGCAGCAAACCAATCAGCAAGGTCGGGGCCAGAATCAGGATCATCATGCGCGCACGCAGGCTGTATTTGGTCATGGGATTCCAATGTGGGAGAATTGACAGCTGACACTAGCTTAATGAACCAGCACACAATCGACAAATATGGCGCAATTCTACTCTCCCAAACGCCGCGTGACGACCCGGCAGAGCTCACAAATCTTCACCGTGACGGTGAGCGATCTCGATCCTTTCGGCCAGGGCGTGGCGCGCTACGACGGCAAAGCGGTGTTCGTGCCGGGCGTATTGCCGGGCGAGCAGGCGGAAATCCAGCTGACCGAAGACAAGCGCCAGTTCGCCAAAGGCAAGCTAAAACGCCTGCTGAGCCGCAGCCCACAGCGGGTGGCGCCGCGCTGCCCGCATTTCGGCGTGTGCGGCGGCTGCCAGCAGCAGCATGCGGATGAGGCGCTGCAACAGCAGAGCAAGGCGGCGGCGCTGGTGCGCATGATCGCCCGCGAAACCGGGGTGACCCCGCAGCAGGAGCCGGTGATCGCCGGCCCGGAATACGGCTATCGCCGTCGCGCCCGCCTGAGCCTGGCGTGGCAGCCGAAGTTGCAGCGCCTGATGATGGGCTTTCGCCAGGCGGCCTCCAGCGAGCTGGTGGCGGTGGAGCACTGCCCGGTGCTGCGGCCGGAGCTGGAACGGCTGCTGGCGCCGGTGCGCGCCTGCCTGAGCGGGCTGCAGGCGGTACGGCGGCTGGGGCATGTAGAGCTGGTGCTGGCGGATAACGGCCCGCTGCTGGTGCTGCGCCATCTCGACGCGCTGAAAGAGGCGGATCGGCAGGCGCTGTTGGCGTTTGGCGAGCGGGAAAACCTCGCCGTTTACCTGGCGCCGGACAGCGATCGCGTGGAAAAACTGTGCGGTGACATGCCGTATTATCAGGTTGACGGGCTACGCTTAGACTTCAGCCCGCGCGACTTTATTCAGGTCAATGACGCCGTAAACCAACAAATGGTGGCGCAGGCCCTTGAATGGCTCGACATTCAACCCAATGATCGGGTGCTGGACCTGTTCTGCGGCATGGGCAATTTTACCCTGCCGCTGGCGCGCCGCGCCGCTGCGGTGGTGGGCATCGAAGGTGTTGCCACGCTGGTAGCGAATGGGCAATATAATGCACATAAGAATAAGCTGAATAATGCGTCGTTCTTCCACGAGAATCTGGAGGACGACGTTGCGCGGCAACCTTGGGCAGCACAAGGGTTTGATAAGGTGATGCTGGATCCCGCCCGCGCCGGTGCGGCCGGGGTGATGTCACACATTGTAAAACTGGCGCCGGCGCGGGTGGTGTATGTTTCCTGTAACCCCACCACGCTGGCTCGCGACAGCAAAATGCTGTTGAGCGCCGGTTATCGTCTTGCGCGCGTGCGGATGTTGGATATGTTTCCGCACACGGGGCATCTTGAATCAATGGCGCTGTTTATCAACGAGCGCGCGCCAGAGGTCGCTGCAAAGTAGGGAGAAGTTATGGTTGCGGTAAGAAGTGCACATCTGAATACGGCAGGTGAGTTCGCTCTCGATGAGTGGATAGCCGGCTTGGGGCTACCTAACCCGCAGTCATGTGAGCGATTGGCCGCAACCTGGCGTTATTGTGAGCAGCAGACCCAAAACCATCCCGACGCCTCGCTGCTGCTGTGGCGCGGCCTGGAGATGGTGGAAATCCTCTCGACGCTGAGCATGGATAACGACAGCATGCGCGCAGCGCTGCTGTTCCCGCTGGTGGATGCCGGCATCGTGCAGGAAGAGACCCTGACCGAAGCGTTCGGCAAGGGCATTGTCGCGCTGGTGCACGGCGTGCGCGACATGGACGCCATTCGCCAACTGAAAGCCACCCAAAACGATTCGATGGCCTCCGAACAGGTCGACAACGTGCGCCGCATGCTGTTGGCGATGGTGGAGGATTTCCGCTGCGTGGTCATCAAGCTGGCGGAGCGCATCGCTCACCTGCGCGAGGTGAAAGACGCGCCGGAAGACGAGCGCGTGCTGGCGGCGAAAGAGTGTTCCAACATCTACGCCCCGCTGGCCAACCGGCTCGGCATCGGCCAGCTGAAGTGGGAACTGGAAGATTTCTGCTTCCGCTACCTGCATCCGGAAGAATACAAGCGCATCGCCAAGCTGTTGCATGAGCGCCGCATCGATCGCGAACAGTTCATCGACGATTTCGTTGCCGGGCTGCGCGCCGAAATGGCCAGCGAAGGCATTCGGGTGGAGATCTACGGCCGGCCGAAACACATCTACAGCATCTGGCGCAAGATGCAGAAAAAGCACCTGGCGTTCGACGAACTGTTCGACGTGCGCGCGGTGCGCATCGTGGCGGAGCGCCTGCAGGATTGCTATGCGGCGTTGGGTATCGTGCATACCCACTTCCGCCATCTGCCGGACGAGTTCGACGACTACGTCGCCAACCCGAAACCCAACGGCTACCAGTCGATCCACACCGTGGTGCTGGGGCCGCGCGGCAAAACCGTCGAGATTCAGATCCGCACGCGGCAAATGCATGAAGACGCCGAGCTGGGCGTAGCCGCGCACTGGAAGTACAAAGAGGGCGCGGGCGTGACCGTGCGCTCCGGCTACGAAGAACGCATCGCCTGGCTGCGCAAGCTCATCGCCTGGCAGGAAGAAATGGCGGACTCCGGCGAGATGCTCGACGAAGTGCGCAGCCAGGTGTTCGACGATCGGGTGTATGTGTTTACGCCGAAAGGCGACGTGGTGGATCTGCCGGCCGGCTCCACGCCGCTCGATTTCGCTTACCACATTCACAGCGACGTCGGTCACCGTTGCATCGGCGCCAAGATCGGCGGCCGCATCGTGCCGTTTACCTATCAGCTGAAGATGGGCGATCAGATTGAGATCATCACCCAGAAGCAGCCGAACCCGAGCCGCGACTGGCTGAACCCGAACCTGGGCTATGTCACCACCAGCCGCGGGCGCTCGAAGATCCATAACTGGTTCCGCAAGCAGGATCGCGACAAGAACATCCTCGCCGGTCGTCAGATGCTGGACAACGAACTGGAGCATCTCGGCATCAGCCTGAAAGAGGCCGAGAAGCTGTTGATCCCGCGCTACAACATGAACTCGCTGGACGAGGTGTTGGCGGCGATCGGCGGTGGGGACATTCGCCTGAACCAGATGGTGAATTACCTGCAGGGCAAGTTCAACAAGCCGAGCGCCGAAGAGCAGGATCGCGAGGCGCTGCGCCAGCTGGTGCAGCAGAAAGCGCCGCCGCCGGCCCGCAACAAGGACAATGGCCGGGTGGTGGTGGAGGGCGTGGGCAACCTGATGCACCACATCGCCCGCTGCTGCCAGCCGATCCCGGGCGACGACATCGTCGGCTTTATCACCCAGGGGCGCGGTATTTCGATCCACCGGGCGGACTGCGATCAGCTGGTCGATCTGCAATCGCACGCGCCGGAGCGCATCGTCGACGCGGTATGGGGTGAAAGCTACTCCAGCGGTTATTCGCTGGTGGTGCGCGTGATGGCCAACGATCGCAGCGGGCTGCTGCGCGACATTACCACCATTCTGGCCAACGAAAAGGTCAACGTACTGGGCGTCGCCAGCCGCAGCGACACCAAGAAGCAGTTGGCCACCATCGACATGGATATCGAAATCTACAACCAGCAGGTGCTGAGCCGGGTGCTGGCGAAGCTGAACCAGCTGCCGGACGTGATAGACGCCAAGCGTCTGCACGGCAACTAAGCCCACATCGCCTTTCGGGCCGTATCGATAGCGGATGCGGCCCGAAATCCATGAATTCGGCGGGCGCTCCCCTGCGCCCCCATGCTTTCTCAGAGATTTTTTATGACCCAATCCACTCCGCTGCAGCGTCTGCTGAACATCATGAAAACGCTGCGCGACCCGCAGATCGGTTGCTCGTGGGACCGCAAGCAAACCTTCGCCACCATTGCGCCTTATACGCTGGAAGAGACTTACGAAGTGCTGGACGCCATCGAGCGGCAGGACTATGCCGATTTGCGCGACGAGCTGGGCGACTTGCTGTTTCAGGTGGTGTTTTACGCCCAGATGGGGCAGGAGCAGGGGCTGTTCGATTTCGATGAGGTGTGCACCGCCATCAGCGACAAGCTGGAGCGGCGTCACCCGCACATTTTCGGCGACGCCGAGGGCGGAGACAGCGAAGCCGTGGCGGCGCGCTGGGAGCAGCTGAAGGCCGGCGAGCGCGCCGAAAAAGCGCTGCACTCGGTGCTGGACGACATTCCGCAGGCGCTGCCGGCGTTGATGAAAGCGCACAAGATCCAGAAACGCTGTGCCTCGGTCGGCTTCGACTGGAACACCCTGGGGCCGGTACTGGACAAAGTGTACGAAGAGATCGACGAAGTGATGCACGAAGCCCGCCAGGCGGTGGTCGACGAGAGCAAGCTGGAAGAGGAGATCGGCGATCTGCTGTTCGCCACGGTGAACCTGTCGCGCCATTTAGGCCACAAGGCGGAGAACGCGCTGCAGGCGGCGAACCGCAAGTTCGAGCGCCGCTTCCGCCAGGTGGAAGAGATTGTCCAGCAAAGCGGGCTGCGGCTTGAAGACGCCACGCTCGAGCAGATGGAAGACGCCTGGCAACAGGTGAAACGTCAGGAAAGCTGAATCGCCGCGACAATGTTGATCGCCGACAAGGTTCGCCCGAGCTGAAACGGTTAAGCTTTCAGTCAGGTCACAGGCGCATGGCTGCCGGCGGCGGCAAAAGGGCAACAAACTGAAATCTAAGGCGTTTTATCGCTCCTGAGGGGCGGTAAAAAGAAATTTTCTCTGCTAACTCTTTGTTTTACCTGGAGGGTTTATGCGGCGCCGGCGGAGTAAACCCTGATGAACACGGGAGGGCGGCCGAGATGATGGACAGCAAAACGATCGTTTGTAGGTCAGGAGAGGTTCGGGTATACTACTTTCCCGTCCTGGTTCTTCCATCGTCTTTAAACCTAAACTCTCAGGTTCAGCATGACAACTAATTATATTTTTGTGACCGGCGGGGTCGTATCCTCTCTGGGTAAAGGCATTGCCGCAGCCTCTCTGGCGGCTATTCTTGAAGCCCGTGGCCTCAACGTTACCATCATGAAACTGGACCCGTACATCAACGTGGATCCGGGCACCATGAGCCCGATTCAGCATGGGGAAGTTTTCGTCACCGAAGACGGCGCAGAAACCGATCTGGATTTGGGTCACTACGAGCGCTTCATCCGCACCAAAATGTCGCGTCGCAACAACTTCACCACCGGCCGCATCTACTCCGACGTGCTGCGTAAAGAACGCCGCGGCGACTATCTGGGTGCGACCGTGCAGGTCATTCCGCACATCACCAACGCGATCAAAGAGCGCATCATCGAAGGTGGCGAAGGCCACGATGTGGTGCTGGTGGAAATCGGCGGCACCGTCGGCGATATCGAATCGCTGCCGTTCCTCGAAGCTATCCGTCAGATGGCGGTGGAAGTGGGCCGCGAGCACACTCTGTATATGCACCTGACGCTGGTGCCGTACATGGCGGCGGCCGGCGAAGTGAAAACCAAGCCGACCCAGCATTCCGTAAAAGAGCTGCTTTCCATCGGTATTCAGCCTGATGTGCTGATTTGCCGTTCCGATCGCGCAGTTCCTGCTAACGAACGCGCTAAAATCGCGCTTTTCTGCAACGTGCCAGAAAAAGCGGTTATCTCTCTGAAAGACGTTGATTCTATTTATAAAATCCCAGGCCTATTGAAATCTCAGGGGCTGGACGATTATATTTGTAAACGATTCAGCTTGAACGCACCGGAAGCCAACCTGGCCGAATGGGAACAGGTGATCTACGAAGAAGCCAATCCGGGCGGCGAAGTGACCATCGGCATGGTCGGCAAATACGTTGAGCTGCCGGACGCCTACAAGTCGGTGATCGAAGCGCTGAAGCACGGCGGGCTGAAAAACCGTCTGACCGTGAACATCAAGCTGATCGACTCGCAGGACGTGGAAACCCGCGGCGTGGAAGTGCTGAAAGGGCTGGACGCGATCCTGATCCCGGGCGGCTTCGGTTACCGCGGCGTGGAAGGCAAAGTGATGACCGCACGCTATGCGCGCGAGAACAACATTCCTTACCTGGGCATTTGCCTGGGCATGCAGGTGGCGCTGATGGAGTTCGCTCGCAACGTGGCGGGCATGGAAAACGCCAACTCCACCGAGTTTATGCCAGACTGTAAGTACCCGGTGGTGGCGTTGATCACCGAATGGCGCGACGAAGACGGCAACGTCGAAGTGCGCAGCGAAGAAAGCGATTTGGGCGGCACGATGCGCGTAGGTGGCCAACAGTGCAACCTGATCGACAACAGCCTGGTGCGTCAGCTGTATGGCGAACCGACCATTGTCGAGCGTCACCGTCACCGTTACGAAGTTAACAACATGCTGTTGAAGCAGATCGAAGCCGCAGGGCTGCGTGTCGCCGGTCGTTCCGCCGACAACAAGCTGGTCGAGATCATTGAACTGCCGAATCACCCGTGGTTTGTAGCCTGTCAGTTCCACCCGGAATTTACGTCTACGCCGCGTGATGGGCATCCGCTGTTCGCCGGCTTCGTGAAAGCCGCAGGCGAGCATCAGAAGCGCCAGGTGAAATAAAATATTTGGTAGGCGGCGCGCGGTGAGAACCGCGCGCTGTTTGTCTGGAGTTTTAGTTTAACTTGTACTGAGGAAAACCTAATGTCCAAAATCGTTAAAGTCATCGGTCGTGAAATCATCGACTCCCGCGGTAACCCGACTGTTGAAGCCGAAGTTCATCTGGAAGGCGGTTTCGTCGGCCTGGCTGCTGCGCCGTCAGGTGCTTCTACCGGTTCCCGCGAAGCGCTGGAACTGCGTGACGGTGACAAGTCTCGTTTCCTGGGTAAAGGCGTACTGAAAGCCGTTGCTGCAGTAAACGGTCCGATTGCTCAGGCAGTACTGGGTAAAGATGCCAAAGACCAGGCGAACATCGACAAGATCATGATCGAGCTGGACGGCACCGAAAACAAATCCAACTTCGGCGCCAACGCCATTCTGGCGGTTTCCCTGGCAGCAGCGAAAGCGGCTGCAGCCTCTAAAGGTATGCCGCTGTACGAGCACATCGCTGAACTGAACGGCACCCCAGGCAAATTCTCCATGCCACTGCCGATGATGAACATCATCAACGGCGGCGAGCACGCTGACAACAACGTCGACATTCAGGAATTCATGATTCAGCCGGTTGGCGCGAAAACCCTGAAAGAAGCGGTGCGCATCGGTTCTGAAGTGTTCCACCACCTGGCGAAAGTTCTGAAAGCCAAAGGCATGAACACCGCCGTGGGCGACGAAGGCGGCTACGCGCCAAACCTGGGTTCCAACGCCGAAGCGCTGGCGGTTATCGCTGAAGCGGTAAAAGCGGCGGGCTACGAGCTGGGCAAAGACGTCACTCTGGCGATGGACTGCGCGGCTTCCGAATTCTACAAAGACGGTAAATACGTGCTGGCCGGCGAAGGTAACAAAGCCTTCACTTCCGAAGAGTTCACTCACTTCCTGGAAGATCTGACCAAACAGTACCCAATCGTGTCTATCGAAGACGGCCTGGATGAATCCGACTGGGCGGGCTTCGCTTACCAGACCAAAGTTCTGGGCGACAAAATCCAGCTGGTGGGCGACGATCTGTTCGTTACCAACACCAAGATCCTGAAAGAAGGCATCGAGAAAGGCATCGCTAACTCCATCCTGATCAAATTCAACCAGATCGGTTCTCTGACCGAAACTCTGGCGGCTATCAAGATGGCGAAAGACGCCGGCTACACCGCGGTGATCTCTCACCGTTCCGGTGAAACCGAAGACGCGACCATCGCCGACCTGGCGGTAGGGACTGCGGCTGGCCAGATCAAAACCGGTTCCATGAGCCGTTCTGACCGCGTTGCCAAGTACAACCAACTGATCCGTATCGAAGAAGCGCTGGGTGACCGTGCGCCGTTCAACGGCCTGAAAGAAGTTAAAGGCCAGTAAGTTCGACCGATTCGGTTGCTAAATAAAAACCCGCCGCGGCGGGTTTTTTTATGGCCGGCGTTTGGCCAAAAGCGCAATAAAAAACCCGCCGCAGCGGGTTTTATCAGAAGCGAGCGTTACATCTGCTGCGTTGCCGCGCTCACCGGCGAGCCGCCGCCTTTCTTGCGCACCCACAGCCAGTAAGCCACGGTGAGTAAGGCGATCCACACCAGCCCGACGTACAGCGCGATGCGGCTCTCTTCGAAGTAGCCGAGCAGGCCGATGACGAATGCCATAAAGGCGGTCGCCAATGCCGGCGCCACCGGCCACCACGGCACCGGGAAGCTCAACTGACGAGTTTCTTCCGGCGACAGCGTGCGGCGCATGACGATCTGCGACAGCAGGATCATCAGCCACACCCAGACGGTGGCGAAGGTGGCGATCGAGGCGATGATCATGAAGACCTTCTCCGGGATCAGGTAGTTGAGCACCACCGCCAGCAGCAGGGCGACCGACATCACCAGCACCGTCATCCACGGCACGCCGCTGGCGGTCAGTTTGGTGAAGCTGCGCGGCGCCTGGCCGTCCTGCGCCATGCCGTACATCATGCGGCCGGCGCCGAAGATGTCGCTGTTGATGGCTGAGATGGCGGCGGTGATCACCACCACGTTCAGCACGTTGGCGGCGGAGCTGATGCCGAGGTTGCTGAAGATCTCAACGAATGGGCTGCCGTTCTGGCCGATGCTGTTCCACGGGTAGATCGCCATCAGCACCGTCAGCGTCAGCACGTAAAACAGCAGGATGCGCACCGGCACGGCGTTGATCGCTTTCGGCAGCACTTTGGCGGGATCTTTCGCCTCGCTGGCGGTAATGCCGATGATCTCGATGCCGCCGAAGGCGAACATCACCACCGCCAATGACGCGACCACGCCGCCGATGCCGTTAGGCATAAAGCCGCCGTGCTGCCACAGATTGCTGATACCGGTGGCGTGCTGGGCTTGGCCGAAGCCGAACAGCATCACCGCCGCGCCACCGACGATCATCGCCACGATGGCGGCGACCTTGACCAGCGACAGCCAGAATTCCAGCTCGCCAAACACCTTGACGCTGCACAAATTGAGCGCGCCGATAAACAGAATGATGCTGAGCACCCAGACCCACTGGGCGACGTCCGGGAACCACAGCCCCATATAAATGCCGAAGGCGGTGACGTCCGCCAGGGCGACGATCACCATTTCGAAGGTGTAGGTCCAACCGGTGAGGAACCCGGCCAGCGGGCCGAGATAGTGGCTGGCGTAGTGGCCGAACGAGCCGGAAACCGGCTGGTGCACCGCCATTTCACCCAGCGCGCGCATCACCATGAACACCGCCGCGCCGCCCACCAGGTAGGCCAGCAGCACGGCCGGGCCGGCCAGCTGGATGGCGCCGGCGGAGCCGTAGAACAGGCCGGTGCCGATCGCCGAGCCGAGAGCCATGAAACGGATGTGCCGCGCGTTTAGTCCGCGTCTGAGTTGTGTTGTTTCGTTACGCATGTTGCTTCCCGTTAAGTGTTTGCCGAACAGGCACGCGCTGCCCGCGCCGGGTGGAACGCACCCGGCGGGGCAGAACAAACTGCGTGATTCAGTGTGTGATGATTATGCCTGGCTAGGCAGCAGCGCCGCAGGCAGCAGCGATGTCAGGTGACCGGCCGCCAAGAGTTGGCTGGCGGCTTCAATGTCGGGGGCGAAGAAACGATCCTTGTCGTAGAAACTGACATGCTCGCGCAGCAGACGGCGCGCCTGCTCCAGACCTTCCGAGGTCTTCAGGCCGTTGCGAAAATCCAGGCCTTGGCAGGCGGCCAGCCATTCGACCGCCAGAATGCCGCGCACGTTGTCCGCCATGATCCACAGGCGGCGACCGGCGGCCGGCGCCATGGAAACGTGGTCTTCCTGGTTGGCGGAGGTCGGAATGCTGTCGACGCTCGACGGGTGCGCCAGCGCTTTGTTTTCGCTGGCCAGCGCCGCGGCGGTCACCTGGGCGATCATGAAGCCGGAGTTCACGCCGCCGTTTTCCACCAGGAACGGTGGCAGTTGCGACATGTGCTTGTCCATCATCAGCGAGATGCGGCGCTCGGACAGCGAACCGATTTCGGCGAACGCCAGCGCCAGGTTATCGGCGGCCATCGCCACCGGCTCGGCGTGGAAGTTGCCGCCGGACAGCACGTCGCCCTGTTCGGCGAACACCAGCGGGTTATCCGAGACGGCGTTGGCTTCAATTTCCAGCACCTCGGCGGCCTGGCGGATCTGCGTCAGGCAGGCGCCCATCACCTGCGGCTGGCAGCGCAGGGAGTAAGGATCCTGCACTTTTTCGCAGTTGCGATGCGAGTCGGAGACTTCGCTGCGCGCGCCGAGCAGGTGGCGGTAGGCGAGGGCGGCGTCGATCTGGCCGCGCTGGCCGCGCACCTCGTGGATGCGCGCATCGAACGGGCTGCGAGAGCCCAGCGCCGCTTCCACCGTCAGGCTGCCCGCCACGGTCGCGGCGGCGAACAGGTCTTCGGCATCGAACAGGCCGCGCAGCGCGAAGGCGGCGGAGACCTGGGTGCCGTTCAGCAGCGCCAGGCCCTCTTTCGCCGCCAGCGTCAGCGGTTTCAGGCCGGCCTTGGCCAGCGCTTCGGTCGCCGGCAGCCATTGGCCCTGATGGCGCGCCTGGCCTTCGCCCAGCAGCACCAGGCTCATGTGCGCCAGCGGCGCCAGGTCGCCGGAGGCGCCGACCGAGCCCTTCAGCGGAATATGCGGATAAACTTCGGCGTTGACCAGCGCGATCAGCGCCTGAATGACTTCCAGACGAATGCCGGAGAAGCCGCGCGACAGGCTGTTGATCTTCAGCACCATGATCATGCGCACCAGGTTGTCGTCGGTCGGCTCGCCCACGCCGGCGGCGTGCGACAGCACGATCGAACGCTGCAGGTTTTCCAGATCGTCGCGGGCGATGCGTGTCGAAGCCAGCAGGCCAAACCCGGTATTGATGCCGTAGGTGGTGCGGTTTTCTTCAACGATGCGTTCCACGCAGGCCACGCTCTGTTGGATAGGGCCGTAGGCGTTGTCGTCCAGCGTCAGCGTCACCGGGTGTTGATAGACGTCGCGTAGCTGGGCCAGCGTCAGTTTGCCTGGGCGAATAGTCAGCGCTTTCATGCTTTTTCTCCTTGGGTCGCGGCAACCATCGGCAGGTTCAGGCCTTGCTCACGGGCGCAATCGATAGCGATATCGTAACCGGCGTCGGCGTGACGCATGACCCCGGTAGCCGGGTCATTGTGCAGGACGCGGGCGATGCGCTCGGCGGCTTCGTCGGTGCCGTCGCAGACGATCACCATGCCGGAGTGTTGGGAGAAGCCCATGCCGACGCCGCCGCCGTGGTGCAGGGAAACCCAGGTGGCGCCGCTGGCGGTGTTCAGCAGGGCGTTGAGCAACGGCCAGTCGGAAACCGCATCGGAGCCGTCTTTCATCGCTTCGGTTTCACGGTTCGGGCTGGAAACGGAGCCGGAATCCAGGTGGTCGCGGCCGATGACGATCGGGGCGGACAGTTCGCCCCGGCGCACCATTTCGTTGAACGCCAGGCCCAGCTTGGCGCGCTGGCCGAGGCCAACCCAGCAGATGCGCGCCGGCAGGCCCTGGAAGCTGATGCGCTCGCGCGCCATGTCCAGCCAGCGGTGCAGGTGTTCGTCATCCGGGATCAGCTCTTTCACCATGGCGTCGGTTTTGTAGATGTCCTGCGGATCGCCGGACAGCGCCGCCCAGCGGAATGGCCCGATGCCGCGGCAGAACAGCGGACGGATGTAGGCCGGCACGAAGCCCGGGAAGTCGAAGGCGTTGTCGACGCCGGTTTCTTTCGCCATCTGGCGAATGTTGTTGCCGTAGTCGAAGGTCGGCACGCCCATCTGCTGGAAGGCCAGCATGGCTTTGACGTGATCGGCCATCGACTGCTTGGCGGCGGCGACCACTTTGGCCGGCTCGGTCTGGGCGCGCTGGCGATACTCTTCCCAGCTCCAGCCTTTCGGCAGGTAGCCGTTCAGCGGATCGTGGGCGCTGGTCTGATCGGTGACCATGTCCGGGCGCACGCCGCGGCGAACCAGCTCAGGCAGGATTTCCGCCGCGTTGCCGCACAGGGCGATGGAGATGGCTTTGCCCTCCGAGGTGTATTTTTTGATGCGTGCCAGCGCGTCGTCCAAATCTTTAGCCTGCTCATCGACGTAGCGGGTTTTCAGGCGGAAATCGATGCGGCTCTGCTGACATTCGATGTTCAGCGAGCAGGCGCCCGCCAGCGTCGCGGCCAGCGGCTGCGCGCCACCCATGCCGCCCAGGCCGGCGGTCAGCACCCAGCGGCCCTGCAGGCTGCCGTCGTAATGCTGGCGGCCCGCTTCGACGAAGGTCTCATAGGTGCCCTGAACGATGCCCTGGCTGCCGATGTAGATCCAGCTGCCGGCGGTCATCTGGCCGTACATGGCCAGGCCTTTGGCGTCCAGTTCGTTGAAGTGTTCCCAGGTCGCCCAGTGCGGCACCAGGTTGGAGTTGGCGATCAGCACGCGCGGCGCGTTGCTGTGGGTTTTGAAGACGCCGACCGGCTTGCCGGACTGCACCAGCAGGGTTTCGTCTTCTTCCAGCGTTTTCAGCGTTTCGACGATCTTGTCGTAGCAATCCCAGTCGCGCGCGGCGCGGCCGATGCCGCCGTACACCACCAGCTCGTGTGGGTTCTCCGCAACTTCAGGATCGAGGTTGTTCATCAGCATGCGTAACGGCGCTTCGGTCAGCCAGCTTTTTGCGTTTAATTGTGTGCCGCGTGGCGCGCGTACATCGACATTGCGAACTTTGTTATTTGTAGTCACAGCAGTTTCCTCAAACAGTATCGGTGCAGATTCCATGCCGCGGTGGGGGATGAGTACCACGGCATAACAATGCGTAGGGTTTATTAACATATACTTGTATGTACAAGCATATGCAACACTGACCAGTTGGCGCTGAAAAGTGGCATAAGAAAAAGTTATTTTCTTTTTATATCAGTTTGATATGCGATTTTTTATCTCCGGCTTCATGTATGGAAAGCCGGAGAAAAGTGAGCTGTTCGGCAAAAATGAATTAAAAATGACTCATTTTTGGGCGGCTAGTCACAATATTTTTACAGACTGATTACAGTTGCGGCCAGGGGATAAACAAACCCTATCGCCGCAGGGAAAAAGCCCGCCGTCGGTGGCGGGCTTGCCAGGGTCAGGCCGCCGGTTGCAGCGTTGGTTTGCGGCTCATTTTGCATACCGTGGCGATGGCGGCGATCAGCGCCGGCACGCACAGGAACATCAGGATGCTCTGCACCTCCCACTGCATCGCCAGCAGTTGGGCGCCCATCATGGTGCCGGCGACGCCGCCGAAGCGGCCGATGCCCTGCATCCAGGCGATGCCGGTGGCGCGGCTGTGGGTGGGGTAGAAGGTGGCCGCCAGCGTTTGCAGCCCGGACTGCGCGCCGTTCATGGTGACGCCCATCAGGAAGATGAAGGCGCCCAGCAGCACGATGTGTTTGTCCTCGGTCGCCATCGCCACGATCAGCAGGGCAGTGGCGACAAAGCCGCTCGAGACCACCTTGTGCGCATTCCAGCGATCCATCAGCCAGCCGGCCACCAGGATGCCAAGCGTGCCGCCGAAGGTGAACAGCGAGGTGAGCATCGCCGATTGCTCCAGCTGGTAACCCAGCCCCTGCATCAGGATCGGCATCCAGCTCAGCAACACGTAGTAGATCACCAGCCCCATAAAGTAGGTCAGCCACAGCATCAGCGTGCCGAGCAGGTAAGGGCGGCTGAACAGCAGGCCGACGCTGGTCTTGGTGTGCGTAAGCTTCTCTTCGTGCAGGTAAAAACGCGTCACGCCGTCCAGGCTCTGGCTGACGAAGCGCTGTGCGATGCGCTTGATCTTCGCCGCATCCTGCCCGCGGTTGACCATGTATTTGACCGATTCCGGCAGCAGCAGGATCAGCAAGACCGTCAACGCCAGCGGCGCAATGGCGCCGAGCAGCAGCACGCTGTGCCAGCCGTAGCTCGGGATCAGCCACGATGAAATGGCGCCGCCGCCGGCCGCGCCCAGCGGAAAACCGCAATACATGGTGTTGATCGCCAGCGAACGGCAGCGCTGCGGCGCGTATTCGGAGATCAGCGTGATGGCGTTGGGCATCGCCGCTCCCAGCCCGAGGCCGGTGAGAAAGCGCCACAGCGTCAGGCTGTTGAGCGAGCCGGCGTAGGCGGTGGCCAGGCTCGACAGGCCGAAGAACAGACAGGAAAACACCAGCACGCGCTTGCGGCCGATGCGATCGGAGATTGGCCCGGCGATCAGCGCGCCGAGCGACAGCCCCAGCAGCGCGGCGCTCAGCACCGGCCCCAGATCCTGTTTGACGATGCCCCAGTCTTTGGCGACCGAGGGGGCGATATAGCCCATGGCGGCGGTATCGAAACCGTCGATGGCGAGGATCAGGAATCCGAGAATGATCAGGGTCCAGTGAAACAGCGAAAATTTGCTGTCGTCGATGGCCTGCTGAATGTTCAACTCGCTGGTGGAATGAGTCATGGCACCCTCTAAACGCAGATGTAGTCGTGATGGATGGAACGTGGCCGAAACTGACGCTCGGCTTGTGTTTGCTTGTATATACATCTGCGCGTCGGCGCTTTATGTCAAATATATTTATCTTATGCGTTAAATAAATGTTGTTTTTGCGAAGCAGGTTACACCGTGAATGAAAGGCCAAAGCCTGACTCACAAATTAAATGAACGCCGTGGGTGGTGAGATATGCTGGCGGCGGCGCGGAGAATAAAATTTAATACAATGTTGGCCGTTTGGTCGCCGGGCCGGAATCTGCGATAATCGCTTTTTACTTTTCCAGATTGAGAAACCGATGCAGTACCCGATCAACGAGATGTTCCAAACCTTGCAGGGCGAAGGCTTTTTCACCGGCGTGCCGGCCATTTTTATCCGCTTGCAGGGCTGCCCGGTAGGGTGCAGTTGGTGCGACACCAAACATACCTGGGAAAAGGAAGCCAATCGGGAAGTCGACCTGCAACGGATCCTGGTCAAAACAGAAGAGAGCGACGCCTGGGGCAACGCCAGCGCCGAGCAGCTGCTGGCGGTGATGCGCCAACAAGGTTACACCGCGCGCCATGTGGTGATCACCGGCGGCGAACCCTGCATCTACGATCTGGCGCCGCTGACCGAGCTGTTCGAACAGCATGGCTACGGCTGCCAGATTGAGACCAGCGGCACCCACGAGGTGCGCTGTTCCGCCAACACCTGGGTGACGGTTTCGCCGAAGGTGAATATGCGCGGCGGCATGAAGGTGCTGGATCAGGCGCTGCGGCGCGCCGACGAGGTGAAGCATCCGGTGGCGCGCGAGCGCGACATCGAGGCGCTGGACGCGCTGCTGGCGACGCTGCAGGACGACAAGGCGCGCATTATCGCGCTGCAGCCGATCAGCCAGAAAGAAGAGGCGACCCGCCTGTGCATCGAAACCTGCATCGCGCGCAACTGGCGGCTGTCGATGCAGACCCACAAGTATCTGAACATCGCCTAAAATCAGGGCGCCCTTGGGCGCCCTTTCTTTTAACCTTTATATACGCATCCCGCAGTACAGGTCTCTTTCACCATCACCGCAGTCAGTTCCGGCAACTGGGGCTTGAGCTGCTGCCAAATCCAGGCGGCGAGCACTTCGCTGGTGGGATTTTCCAATCCTGGAATATCGTTCAGATAATGGTGATCCAGCCGCTCCCAGATCGGGGAAAACACAGCCTTGAGCTCGGCGAAATCCATCACCCAACCGGTGTGGGGATCCACTTCACCGGTCACTTCCAGACGCACCATAAACGAATGCCCATGCAGACGGCCGCATTTATGGCCCTCCGGCACGTGGGGCAAACGGTGTGCGGCTTCAAACTGAAAATCTTTAAACAGCGTGGTTGCCATTATTACGGCCTCATTGACTCAAAAACCGCCGCATAGTACCGGAAAGCGCGTCTGCTTGCCATTTATACCGTTATGGTCTACCGCCACGGCAAACGCATCCGGTTAACACTTTTTTTGTTTGGTGTTTGCGGCACCTATCGGCTGGGGTAATGAGCCGAAATGTTGAACGGTGAAAAAACGATGAAAAAAAGCGCTTTAATTTCATCTGGATAAAAAACTTTGTTTAACGGTTTAAGCGTTATCCCTTACCGGAAAAACAGCTTAGTCATTTTGGTTATGATTTATTGCTATCCCTTATTTAATCGTTGCTATTCTGCTCGGTAACCTTACAAACTCTCCTGATCTTTTCCGCACACCCGACGCAGCGAAGAGACAGCGACTGACACTGGCGCGCGCCTGGCAGGAAAGGCGCTAAGTATAGGAAATAAGTACAGCAATGACGACTCAGGCTCCTCCAACATCTTTGCTCCCGCTGACGCCCGAACAGCTGGCGCGCCTGCAGGCGACGATCGGCGACTATTCGCCGACGCAGCTGGCGTGGCTGTCCGGCTATTTTTGGGGCATGGTCAATCAACAGCCCGGAGCCGTGGCCATTGCGCCTGTCGCCCCTGCGGCTGCCGCCGGCATCACCATCATTTCCGCTTCGCAGACCGGCAATGCGCGCCGCCTGGCGGAGCAGCTGCGCGACGATCTGCTGGCCGCCAATCTGAGCGCCACGCTGATCAGCGCCGGCGACTACAAGTTCAAGCAGATAGCTCAAGAGCGCCTGCTGGTGATCGTCGCCTCTACGCAGGGGGAAGGCGAGCCGGCGGAAGAAGCGGTGGCGCTGCATAAATTCCTGTTCTCGAAGAAGGCGCCGAAGCTGAATGACACCGCTTTTGCGGTGTTCGGGCTGGGCGACACCTCTTATGAGAATTTCTGCCAGTCTGGTAAGGATTTCGACGGCAAGCTGGCCGAGCTGGGCGCCGAGCGCCTGGTGGAGCGCGTGGACGCCGACGTGGAGTACCAGGAACTGGCCGCCGCCTGGCGCAAACAGGTGGTGTCGGTGCTGAAGGCGCGCGCGCCGGCGGAAAGCGCCGCACCGGGCGTGTTGGCCAGCGGCGCGGTCGATCTGATCGACAGCAGCCCGTACAGCAAGGAACAACCGCTTACCGCCCAGCTTGCGGTCAATCAGAAAATTACCGGCCGCGCGTCGGATAAAGACGTGCGCCATATCGAAATCGATCTGGGCGACTCCGGCCTGCGCTATCAGCCGGGCGATGCGCTCGGCGTATGGTTCGACAACGATCCGGCGCTGGTGGACGAACTGGTGCAGCTGTTGTGGCTGAAAGGCGACGAACCGGTCGAGGTGGAAGGGCAAACCCTGCCGCTGGCGCAGGCGCTGCGCAGCCATTTCGAGCTGACGCAGAACACCACGCCGATCGTCGATAAATACGCCGCGCTGTCGCGCGACGAAACGCTGATCGGCCTGTTGGCGGATAAAGCTGCGCTGCAGCAGTACGCGCACAACACGCCGATCGTCGACATGGTGCGTCAGGCGCCGGCGGATCTGAGCGCCGAACAGCTGGTCGGCCTGCTGCGCCCGCTGACGCCGCGTCTGTACTCCATCGCCTCTTCGCAGGCGGAGAACGAAAGCGAAGTCCACATCACCGTGGGCGTGGTGCGTTACGACATCGACGGGCGCGCCCGCAGCGGCGGCGCCTCCGGCTTCCTGGCGGATCGCCTGGAGGAAGACGGCGACGTGCGGGTCTTTATCGAACACAACGACAACTTCCGCCTGCCGGCCAACCCGGAAACGCCGGTGATCATGATCGGCCCGGGCACCGGCATCGCGCCGTTCCGCGCCTTTATGCAGCAGCGCGACGCCGACGGCGCCGGCGGCAAAAACTGGCTGTTCTTCGGCAACCCGCACTTCACCGAAGATTTCCTGTATCAGGTCGAATGGCAGCGCTACGTGAAAGACGGCCTGCTGACCCGCATCGATCTGGCCTGGTCCCGCGACCAGCAACATAAAATATACGTACAAGACAAACTGCGCGAACAGGGCGCGGAAGTGTGGCGCTGGATTCAGGAAGGCGCGCACATTTACGTCTGCGGCGATGCCAATCGCATGGCGAAAGACGTGGAAAACACATTACTGGAACTGGTGGCCGAGCACGGTGGCATGGATACCGAGCAGGCGGATGAATTTTTAAGTGAGCTGCGCCTTGAGCGCCGTTATCAGCGAGATGTTTACTGATGAGTGATAAACACCCCGGGCCTTTGGTAGTCGAAGGCAAACTGGCCGATGCGGAGCGCATGAAGAAGGAGAGCAACTTCCTGCGCGGCACCATCGCCGAAGATTTGAACGACGGCCTGACCGGCGGCTTCAACGGCGACAACTTCCTGTTGATCCGTTTTCACGGCATGTATCAGCAGGATGACCGCGATATTCGCGCCGAACGCGCCGAGCAGAAGCTGGAGCCGCGCCACGCCATGATGCTGCGCTGCCGCCTGCCGGGCGGCATCATCAGCCCGCAGCAGTGGCTGGGCATCGACAAGTTCGCGCAGGAGAGCACGCTGTACGGCAGCATTCGCATCACCAACCGCCAGACGTTCCAGTTTCACGGCATTCTGAAAGGCAACGTCAAACCGGTGCACCAGCTGCTGAACCGCCTGGGGCTGGACGCGTTGGCGACCGCCAACGACGTTAACCGCAACGTGCTGTGCACCTCCAACCCGGTGGAGTCCGAGCTGCATCAGGAAGCCTACGAGTGGGCGAAGAAGATCTCCGAACACCTGCTACCGCGCACCCGCGCCTACGCTGAGGTGTGGCTGGATCAGGAGAAGGTGGCCACCACCGACGAAGAGCCGATTCTGGGGCCGACCTACCTGCCGCGCAAATTCAAAACCACGGTGGTGATCCCGCCGCAGAACGACGTCGATCTGCACGCCAACGACATGAACTTCGTGGCGATCGCCGAAAACGGCAAGCTGGTAGGCTTCAACCTGCTGGTGGGCGGCGGGCTGTCCATCGAACACGGCAACAAGAAGACCTACGCGCGGCAGGCCAGCGAATTCGGCTACATTCCGCTCGAGCATACGCTGGCGGTGGCGGAAGCGGTGGTGACCACGCAGCGCGACTGGGGCAACCGCACCGATCGCAAGAACGCCAAAACCAAATACACGCTGGAGCGCGTCGGGGTGGACGTTTTCCGCGCCGAAGTGGAAAAGCGCGCCGGTATCACCTTCGCGCCGGTCCGGCCGTATGAATTCACCGGCCGCGGCGATCGCATCGGTTGGGTGAAGGGCATCGACGATCAATGGCACCTGACGCTGTTTATCGAGAACGGCCGCCTGCTGGACTATCCGGGGCGTCCGCTGAAGACCGGCATGGCGGAGATCGCCAAGATCCATAAAGGCGACTTCCGTCTGACGGCGAACCAAAACGTGATCATCGCCGGCGTGCCGGCAAGCGAGAAGGCGAAGATCGAAGCCCTGGCGCGCGATCATGGCCTGATCGACGACGAGATCAGTGAGCAACGCAAGAACTCGATGGCCTGCGTATCGTTCCCGACCTGCCCGTTGGCGATGGCGGAGGCCGAGCGCTTCCTGCCGCAGTTCGTCACCAAGGTGGAAGGGATCATGCATCGGCACGGGGTGGGTGACGAGCATATCGTGCTGCGCATCACCGGCTGCCCAAACGGCTGCGGCCGCGCGCTGTTGGCGGAGCTGGGGCTGGTGGGCAAGGCGGTCGGCCGCTATAACCTGCATTTGGGCGGCAACCGCGAAGGCACGCGCATTCCGCGCATGTACCGCGAGAACATCAACGAAGACGAGATCCTGAGCGAGATCGACCTGTTGGTGGGGCGCTGGGCGAAGGAGCGCAACGCCGGCGAAGGCTTCGGCGACTTCACCATCCGCGCGGGCATCGTCAAACCGGTGCTGGATCCGGCGCGAGATTTCTGGGAGTGAGGCCGGGCGGCCCCTGGGGCAGAGGGGCCGCACAGGTAATTTCAAGTAGCAGGAGAGACAACATGGCTGAATTCGATCTGGCGGCGCTGAACGCGTTGCCCAAATCCGGGCAGGCGCTGGCATTGGCGGTGGTCAACGGCCAACTGGAGACCCTCAGCGCCGAACAGCGCGTTGCATGGGCGCTGGAGCATCTGCCCGGCGAGTTCGTACTCTCGTCCAGTTTCGGCATTCAGGCGGCGGTATGCCTGCACCTGGTGACGCGCATCCGGCCGGATATCCCGGTGATCCTGACCGACACCGGTTACCTGTTCCCGGAAACCTACCGCTTTATCGATCAACTGACCGACCAGCTGAAGCTGAATCTGCAGGTGTTCCGCGCCGAACAGTCTCCCGCCTGGCAAGAGGCGCGCTACGGCAAACTGTGGGAGCAGGGCGTGGAAGGGATTGAGAAGTACAACCAGATCAACAAGGTCGAGCCGATGAATCGCGCGCTGGAGACGCTGGGGGCGCAGAGCTGGTTCGCCGGCCTGCGGCGCGAGCAGTCCGGCAGCCGCGCCAATCTGCCGGTGCTGGCGGTGCAGCGCGGGGTGTTCAAGATCCTGCCGATCATCGACTGGGACAACCGCAAGATTTACCAGTACCTGACCGAACATGGGCTGAGCTATCACCCGCTGTGGGAGCAGGGCTACCTGTCGGTAGGCGATACCCACACCACCCAGAAGTGGGAGCCGGGCATGAGCGAGGAAGAGACGCGTTTCTTCGGCCTGAAGCGCGAGTGCGGCCTGCACGAAGGCTAAACGGCGCGATCAACATGACGGGGCTCAGCAGTGCTGGGCCCTGTTTTTTTGCGGACTACTTTTTCTTCTGTGCTTTCGGCGGGTGAGCCTGCGCCAGCTCTTTGATCAGCGGCAGCAGGATCTGCACGCTGTCGCGGCTGCGTTTGTCGATCCGCCCCGGCAGGTAGCGATCCAGATACTGCAGGTTGTCATACTGCGGGCGGTGCCAGGTGATGCCCTGCGGGAAGTGCGGGCTGACGGCGCGCTGCTGGTAGCCGTCCTTGTCGCCCAGCGACCAGTTGGTGGCCTCCACCGACAGCACCGGGATGCCTGCGGCGTCGAACACCTCTTGATCGGAGCAGCAGCCGGTGCCCTTCGGATGCTGGGCGCTGCCCGGATTGCTGGCGGCGGCGATGCCGTAGCGATGGGCGATATCCAGCGCGCGATCGCGGGAGCGTTTCGCCATTTGCGGCGGCGTGTTGCGCCCGGCGTTGAAGTACAGACGATCGCCGGTGATCAGGCTGTCGAGGTTGATCACCAGCACGGTGTTGCTTTTCTCTTCCGCGCTCATGCGTTGCAGGTAGTTTTGTGCGCCCAGCGAGCCGATCTCTTCGGCGCTGGTGGCGACAAAGCGCAGGCCGTAGGCGGTGGGGATGCTTTTCAGGCGCTCCGCCAGTTCCAGCATCACGCCGATGCCGGAGGCGTTGTCGTCGACGCCCTGCAGCGTCAGGCCGCCGAGGTTGTTATCCAGGTCTTCGTCGCTCTGCGGCGTGTAGGTGTCGAAGTGGGCGACAATCACTATTTGTTTCGGGCTGTCGCCGTTGCGGGCGGCGATCACCGAGCTGGCGGTGACGTTGTTCCAATTCTTCTTGCCGTCTTTGCTGGTGTAGAGATAGCGCGTGTTGACGCTGCGAATATCGCTTTGATAACCCATCTTGCTGAACTGCTGCTTCAGGTAGTCGGCGGTGAGCAATTCGGCCGGGCTGCCCGCCATGCGGCCGGGGAAGTAAGTGGCGATGTGGCGGGTCTGTTCGGCGGCGAAACGGCCCATTGGCGCGTCTTTTGCGGGCTGTGCGGCACAAACGCTGAAGACGCCGCCGAGTGCGAGGGCCAGCAGGCTGGTCTTCAGGTAAAAACGGGAAAACATACCGAAAAATCCTTCTTTGCTATCGGCGCTGCCGATCATTTTTCTTCGGCACCCAGTATGAGACGCCTGGCGGCATTACACAATTTCCCCGTCTCTTAATTTTCGCGCGAATGCGCAAACCGTCGCCGCAGTTATCACCGTTTGCCTCTGGCGTTGCGGCCTATATTCCATAAAGGAACTAATCATTCCTTTTCGTCATTTCAGAGGCTAAATCTCAGCCCGTATAGTCACACTATCTTTCTGTTATATGAAAAGGCTGTTGTGGACTATCTACCAATATTTGCCGACCTGAAACAACGTCCGGTGCTGGTCGTTGGCGGCGGTGACGTGGCTGCGCGCAAAGTCGATCTGCTTCAGCGCGCCGGGGCTGAAATACGGATAGTTGCGCAGTCGCTCTCACCGGAACTGGAACAACAACGTCAGCAAGGGCAACTGCTCTGGCTGGGGAAAACCTTTGACCCGCAACAGCTGGACGACGTGTTTCTGGCGATCGCCGCCACGGACGACAACGCGCTGAATGCCGCGGTGTTCGCCGAGGCGGATAAACGCCGGGTGTTGGTCAACGTGGTGGACGATCAGCCGCGCTGTTCGTTCATCTTCCCGTCGATCATCGATCGCTCGCCGCTGGTGGTGGCGGTGTCGTCCAGCGGCCAGGCTCCGGTGCTGGCGCGGTTGCTGCGCGAAAAGCTGGAGGCGTTGCTGCCCGCCAGTTTGGGGCAGATGGCGCAGGTGGCGGGCCGCTGGCGCGGCCAGGCCAAACAGCGGCTGGCCTCGATCGGCGAACGTCGTCGTTTCTGGGAGAAAACCTTCGGCGGCCGTTTCGCCACGCTGGTGGCCAACGGCCAGACGGCGCAGGCGGAGCGGCAGCTGGAGCAGGATTTGCAAAGCTTCGCCGCAGGCGATGAAGGCGTGCAGGGCGAGATAGCCCTGGTGGGCGCCGGGCCGGGCGACGTGGGGCTGTTGACCCTGCGCGGGCTGCAGGTGATGCAGCAGGCGGACGTGGTGCTGTATGACCACCTGGTCAGCGGCGAGATCCTCGATCTGGTGCGCCGCGACGCCGAACGCATCTGCGTGGGCAAGCGCGCCGGCGCGCACTCGGTGATCCAGGAAGAGACCAACCGGCTGCTGGTGGAGCTGGCGCAGCAGGGCAAACGCGTGGTGCGTCTCAAGGGCGGCGATCCGTTCATCTTTGGCCGCGGCGGCGAAGAGCTGCAGGTGGCCGCCGCCGCCGGCATTCCGTTTCAGGTGGTGCCGGGCGTCACGGCCGCCGCGGGGGCGACCGCCTACGCCGGCATTCCGCTGACGCACCGCGACCACGCGCAGAGCGTGACCTTTATCACCGGCCACTGCCGCCCCGACGGCGATGGCCTGGACTGGGCCGATCTGGCCCGGGCGCGGCAGACGCTGGCTATCTATATGGGCACCATGAAGGCGGCGGACATCAGCCAACGCCTGATCGCCCACGGCCGCGCTGCCGATACGCCGGTGGCGGTGATCAGCCGCGGCACGCGCGCCGATCAGCAGGTGCAGATCGGCACGCTGGATCAACTGGAACATCTGGCCCAACGGGCGCCGCTGCCGGCGCTGCTGGTGATTGGCGAAGTGGTGGAACTGCACCATCAAATCGCCTGGTTCGGGCATCAATCGCAGACGGAAGGGGCCGCGCGCCCGGCCGTCGTGAATTTGGCATAGGCAAGGCTTTTAAGGATCTGTTATGGACGAAAAACGACTCACTCATTTGCGGCAATTGGAGGCGGAGAGTATCCATATCATCCGTGAAGTCGCCGCTGAATTCGCCAACCCGGTGATGCTGTATTCCATCGGTAAAGACTCTTCCGTGATGCTGCATCTGGCGCGCAAGGCGTTCTTCCCCGGCACGTTGCCGTTCCCGCTGCTGCACGTCGATACCGGCTGGAAGTTCCGCGAAATGTACGAATTCCGCGATCGCACCGCGAAGGAGTACGGCTTCGAGCTGCTGGTGCATAAAAACCCGGAAGGGGTGGCGATGGGCATCAACCCGTTCGTGCACGGCAGTGCCAAGCATACCGACATCATGAAGACCGAGGGCCTGAAGCAGGCGTTGAACAAGTATGGTTTCGACGCCGCCTTCGGCGGTGCGCGACGCGACGAGGAGAAATCGCGCGCCAAAGAGCGCATCTATTCGTTCCGCGATCGCTTCCACCGCTGGGATCCGAAAAACCAGCGGCCGGAGCTGTGGCACAACTACAACGGCCAGATCAACAAAGGTGAGAGCATCCGCGTCTTCCCGCTGTCGAACTGGACCGAGCTGGATATCTGGCAGTACATCTTCCTGGAAAAGATCGACATCGTGCCGCTGTACCTGGCGAAACCTCGCCCGGTGGTGGAGCGCGACGGCATGCTGATGATGGTGGACGACGATCGCATCGATCTGCAGCCGGGTGAAGTGATCAGCCAGCGCATGGTGCGTTTCCGCACTCTGGGGTGCTGGCCGCTGACCGGCGCGGTGGACTCGCAGGCGCAAACCCTGCCGGAGATCATCGAAGAGATGCTGGTCTCCACCACCAGTGAACGCCAGGGGCGGATGATCGATCGCGATCAGTCCGGTTCGATGGAGCTGAAAAAGCGTCAAGGGTATTTCTAAGGAGCCGCCGGATGAACAACGCAATCGCACAACAAATCGCCGACCAGGGCGGCGTCGAATCCTATCTGCACGCGCAGCAGCACAAGAGCCTGCTGCGCTTTCTGACCTGCGGCAGCGTCGATGACGGCAAAAGCACCCTGATTGGCCGCCTGCTGCACGATACCCGCCAGATCTACGAGGATCAGCTGTCGACGCTGCACAGCGACAGCAAACGCATCGGCACCCAGGGCGAGAAGCTCGATCTGGCGCTGCTGGTGGACGGCCTGCAGGCCGAGCGCGAGCAGGGCATCACCATCGACGTGGCCTATCGCTATTTCTCGACCGAAAAACGCAAATTTATCATCGCCGATACCCCGGGGCATGAGCAGTACACCCGCAACATGGCCACCGGTGCCTCCACCTGCGATCTGGCGATCCTGTTGATCGACGCGCGCAAAGGGGTATTGGACCAGACTCGCCGCCACAGCTTTATCGCGACCCTGCTGGGCATTCGCCACCTAGTGGTGGCGGTGAACAAGATGGATCTGGTGGACTACCAGGAAGCGGTGTTCGAGCAGTTCAAACAGGATTACCTGACCTTCGCCCAGCAGCTGCCAGGCGATCTGGACATCAAATTCGTGCCGCTGTCGGCGCTGGACGGCGACAACGTGGCGAGCGAAAGCGCCCATATGCCGTGGTACAGCGGCCCGACGCTGCTGGAAGTGCTGGAGAGCGTTGATGTGGTCAGCGAGCGAGAAAACCAGCCGCTGCGCTTCCCGGTGCAGTACGTCAACCGCCCGAACCTCGATTTTCGCGGCTATGCCGGGACGCTGTCCGCCGGCGTGGTGCGGGTAGGGCAACGGGTCAAGGTGCTGCCTTCCGGCGTGGAGTCCAGCGTGGCGCGCATCGTGACCTTCGACGGCGATCTGCAAGAAGCGGTGCCGGGCGAAGCGATTACGCTGGTGCTGAAGGATGAGGTGGACATCAGCCGCGGCGATCTGCTGGTCGACGCCGGTGAAAGCCTGCAGGCGGCGCAGAGCGCGCTGGTGGACGTGGTATGGATGGCTGAGCAGCCGCTGGTGCCGGGCCAGAGCTACGACATCAAGATCGCCGGTAAAAAGACCCGCGCCCGCGTGGAGAGCATCCGCCATCAGGTGGAGATCAATACGCTGGCGCAACACTCGGCCGACACGTTGCCGCTCAACGGTATCGGGTTGGTGGAGCTGACCTTCGACGAGCCGTTGATGCTGGACAGCTATCAGAGCAATCACGACACCGGCGGGCTGATCTTTATCGATCGCATGAGCAACGTCACGGTGGGCGCCGGTCTGGTACGCGAAACGCTGCAGGCCGCATCGGCGGCACGCGGCGAGTTCAGCGCTTTCGAGCTGGAGTTGAATGCGCTGGTGCGCAAGCACTTCCCGCACTGGGGCGCACGCGATCTGCTCGGTGGCCGATAAGGTGGCCGCTGAACTGAGGGCGACCGGGCCGGACGATGAGAACGTGGTTTGGCATCCGCACGCGGTGACGCGCGCGGATCGCGAAGCGCGCAACGGCCACCGCGGCGCGGTGCTGTGGTTTACCGGGCTGTCCGGCTCGGGCAAATCCACCGTCGCTGGCGCGCTGGAGCAGGCGCTGCACGGGCTCGGCGTCAGCACCTATCTGCTGGACGGCGATAACGTGCGCCACGGCCTGTGCCGCGATCTCGGCTTCTCGGACGAAGATCGGCGCGAGAACATTCGCCGAGTGGGGGAAGTGGCCAAACTGATGGTGGATGCCGGGCTGGTGGTGCTGACCGCGTTCATTTCGCCGCACCGCGCCGAGCGGCAGATGGTGCGCGAGATGCTCGGCGACGATCGCTTTATCGAAGTGTTCGTCGACACGCCGTTGGCGATCTGCGAGGCGCGCGATCCGAAGGGATTGTATAAAAAAGCGCGCGCCGGCGAGCTGCGCAATTTCACCGGCATCGACGCGGTTTACGAGGCGCCGCAGCAGCCGGAAATCCACCTCGATGGCCAACAATTGGTAACAAATTTGATTGCGCAATTGTTAGACGTGTTGCGTGGTCAGGCTATTATCAAACCCTGAATTCAAAAAAAGCGTGTGGCGTTTTTCGCCATGCGCTTTTTACTCTAAGCCGCCGCAGAGCGAGCCGAATAACCAGGGATCACTATGCAAAATGTCACGCCTATCTTGATCGACTCCAAGCAGTCAAAACAGGAGAGAGAGGAGCCTTCTTATTCTTTCCTGGGCGGCGTCAGCGGCTTTGTTTTCTACTGGCTGGCGTTCGCGTTGCCGTTTCTGGTTTACGGTTCCAACACGCTGTTTTTCCTGCTTTATACCTGGCCGTTCTTCCTGGCGCTGATGCCGCTGTCGGTGCTGATCGGCATCACCCTCAGCATGCTGTTGCGCGGCCGTCTGATCCTGACGCTGCTGCTGACCGGCGCCATCGTGCTGTGTCTGTTCTGGCTGGTGTTTAGCTTCTTGACCGGGTGGTGAGAGAGCGGGCGCCGATGCCGGCGCCCGAAGGATTGCAAAGCGGTGCCGAAGGTTACAAAACTTTGCTCAGAAACGCCTGTGTGCGCGGATTGGCCGGATGGCTGAAGATCTGCTGCGGCGCACCTTCCTCCTGAATGATCCCCTGATCGATAAACAGCACCCGATCGGCCACCTCGCGGGCAAAGCCCATCTCATGCGTGACCACCACCATGGTCATGCCCTCGTGGGCCAGCGATTTCATCACCGCCAACACTTCGCCCACCAGCTCCGGATCGAGCGCGGAGGTGGGTTCGTCGAACAGCATGATCTTCGGCTCCATCGCCAGCGCGCGGGCGATGGCCACCCGCTGCTGCTGGCCGCCGGACAGGCTGTTGGGGTAGGCGTCGATCTTGTCGAGCAGGCCGACCTTGCGCAGCAGCTGTTCGGCTTGCGCGATGGCTTCGGCGCGCGGCCGTTTCTTCACGCTCACCGGCGCCATGATGATGTTTTCCAACACCGTCATGTGCGGGAACAGGTTGAAGCGCTGGAACACCATGCCCACGCTTTCACGCATCTTGTTCAGGTCGGTTTTCTGATCGTGGATGGCGAAGCCGTTGACCTCGATCTCGCCGCCGGAGAGCGTTTCCAGCGCGTTGATGCAGCGCAGGAAGGTGCTCTTCCCGGAGCCGGAAGGGCCGATGACGCACACCACTTCGTTGGTGGCGATCCGGCAGGAAATGCCGCGCAGCACGTGGCTCTCGCCGAACTGTTTTTGCAGGTTATGTACGCGAATCACTTTTACCGAACCTCTTTTCCATGTGTTGCACCAGCAGCGAGAGCAGGAAGGTGATGACCCAATAGACCAGCGAAATGGTCAGGTAGGGCTCCCAGTAGGTGGCGTAGGCGCCGGAGACGGTGCGGGCGGCATAGGCCAGATCCGCCAGGCCGATGGCGGAGGCCAGCGACGAATCCTTGACGATGGCGATGGCGTTGTTGCCCAGCGGCGGCAGCATGCGGCGGAAGGCCTGCGGCAGGATCACCTGGCGCATGGTCTTGCCGTAGCTCATGCCCAGCGAACGCGAAGCTTCCATTTGGCCGCGGTCGATAGACTGGATCCCGGCGCGGAAGATTTCCGACACATAGGCGCCGGCGTTGAGCGTGATCGCCACCACGCAGGAGAGAAAGGCGCCGTAGTCGGCGCGCAGCGCGCGGGCGAAATCGACGCTCATCAGGCCGCTGGTGACCAGCAGGCCGTCGCGGGGGTTGATGAACAGCGGTACCAGCGCGAAGTGCACCACCATGATCTGCACGAACAGCGGCGTGCCGCGAAAGGCGCTGATGTAGATGCGCACCGGCCACTGAACGCCGTAATGCAGTATGGGTTTCCAGATGCCGTGCGGCGCCTGCGCCAAACGACCCAGCCCGAGGATCAATCCCCAGGTGGTGCCCAGCAGCACGCAGACAATGGTGCATTTGATGGTCATCCAGGCGCCTTCCATAAACAGCGGCGCGTATTCCTGGATAATCTCCCAGCGGAAGTTCAAGATCAGATCCTTATTTAAGCGTGTTAAGGCTACTGCGCGTTGTCATCTTGGGATTGGGCAGTGCTCGCCATCCTCATGGATTGCGTGTCCACTCCGGTGGCTGTGCGCTGGCCGCACCCAATCTGACTTAGCTCGCTACGCCTGTTTATTTACTGGCCGACTGCGCTGAGGCGCGCCAGTTGATTATTCCTCCGGCAGCGTCGGTACGTTGCTGTCGAACCAGGTTTGGTAGATCTTGGCGTAGGTGCCGTCGGCGACGATCTTCTTCAGGCCGGCGTTAATCTTGTTACGCAGTTCGTCGTTGCCTTTGGCGACGGCGATGCCGAAATACTGGCGCTCGAACTTGGCATCGGACACCAGCTTGAAGGCCTTCTCAGGGTGGGTTTTGATATAGAACTTGGCCACGCCAACGTCGCCGACCGCCGCGCCGATGCCGTCTTCATACAGCTCCTGCAGCATCAGCGGGGTATTATCGAAGCGCTTGATGGCGGTGCTGTTTTTGCCCAGCACATCGGACACCACGATGTCGCCGGTGCTGGAGTTCACCACGCCGACCTTCAGCGCTTTCAGCGCGGCGATGGAATCGACCGTCGAGTCCTGCGGCACGACGATGGCCTGTTCGGCCGGGAAGTAAGGCGCCGAGAAATCAACCATTTGTTTGCGCTTGTCGGTGATGGTGATGCCGGAAATGATGATGTCGCGATCGCCGGAATTCAACGTGGCGAAGATCCCTTCCCACGGCGTATTGATCAGTTTGATTTGGAAGCCTTCGGCCTTGGCCACCGCTTTGATGATGTCGATGTCGAACCCTTCCAGCTGTTTTTGGCTGTTTTCAAATTCGAACGGCCGATAGGTGCCGCCGGAGCCGACGACGTAGGTAGGTTCAGCCGCCAACGCGGCGGTGGAGAAGGTGGCGGCCAGGCAGGCGCCGATCAGAACTAAACGTTTTAACATCGCGATCCCCGATAATGAAAGGTTATACATTGGAATTATTTATGCACTAGTAGTGCATAAAAATAAGCTTCAATGAATGAAAGTGCAACCACTGCATGAGGATTATTCTTTCTATGGTGGTAAATATTCATTTTTTGCATTGCTGTGGCGTAAGCGATGGGCCGGTAAGCGGCGGTGCAGTGATTCTTGCTGCATAATGGAGGAAGGGCAGTGTGTCTCTCATCGGAAAACGCGCCGCGCGCGTCGGGTAAAAGGGGCTTTTTTTGCCGCTTTCGCCGCGGATTTGGGTTATAAACTCGGGAACCCTTCATCCGTATTCTGAATTTGGCGTTGAAATGCCGCTCTCAGTGTGGAGTCCAACGAGAAGTTGTGGGATGATTGGTCGGTTTTTCAGGGGGCGGAGATGGGAAAACTTACGCTGCTATTGCTGGCATTGCTCGGTTGGTTACAGTATTCACTGTGGCTGGGCAAAAATGGTATTCACGATTACGTGCGGGTCAATGAAGACGTTGCGGTCCAGCAGGGCAACAACGCCAAGTTGAAAGCGCGTAACGATCAGCTGTTTGCCGAAATCGACGATTTGAACGGCGGACAGGAAGCGATCGAAGAGCGTGCGCGTAATGAGCTGGGCATGATCAAGCCCGGTGAGACTTTCTATCGTCTGGTTCCTGACCAATCCAGACGCAACGCGGCGTCTTCCTCGCAAAACAACGCACAAAAATAACGCATGAATCACTCCGCAGGCACCTTTCCCTCGGTGATTGCCGTCCTGCCCGCTGCCGGTATCGGCAGCCGCATGCAGGCGGAATGCCCGAAGCAATATTTAACCATCGGCCGGCATAGCATCGTCGAACACGCCATCCATGCCCTGTTGCGCCACCCGCGCATCGAGCGGGTGATCGTGGCGATCGGCCCCGAAGATCGCCAGTTCGAACAGTTGCCGATCGCCCAGGATCCGCGGGTGATCGTCACCGAGGGCGGCAAGCAGCGCGCGGATTCGGTGATGGCCGGGCTGAATCTGGCGGGCGATGCGGACTGGGTGCTGGTGCACGACGCCGCGCGCCCCTGCCTGCACGCCGACGATCTCGAGCGCCTGCTGGCGATTACCGCACACAGTAAGGTCGGCGGTATTCTCGCCGCGCCGGTGCGCGACACCATGAAACGCGCCGAACCCGGCCGCGAAACCATCGCCCATACCGTCGATCGGCAGGATCTGTGGCACGCGCTGACGCCGCAGCTGTTTCCGCTGCCGTTGCTCAAGCAGTGCCTGCAGCGCGCGCTGGATGAAGGCGCAAACGTCACCGACGAAGCCTCGGCGCTGGAGCATTGCGGTTACCATCCGCTGCTGATCGCCGGCCGGGCGGACAACATTAAAGTAACGCGGCCGGAGGATTTGGCGCTGGCGGCGTTCTATTTGACTCAGTTGGACAATTAAGGAGCGCATCATGCGTATCGGTCACGGTTTTGACGTACATAAATTCGGCGGCGAAGGCCCGTTGGTGATCGGCGGTGTTCGCATCCCTTACGACAAAGGTTTGCTGGCCCACTCCGACGGTGACGTCGCGCTGCACGCCGCGACCGATGCCCTGCTGGGCGCGGCGGCGCTGGGCGATATCGGCAAGCTGTTCCCCGATACCGATCCGGCGTTCAAAGGCGCCGACAGCCGCGAACTGCTGCGCGAAGCCTGGAAACGCATTCGCGCCAAAGGGTATCGCCTCGGTAACCTCGATATCACCATTATCGCCCAGGCGCCGAAAATGGCGCCGCACATCCCGCAGATGCGCGTTTTCCTGGCGGAAGATCTGCAGTGCCATATGGATGACGTCAACGTGAAGGCCACTACCACCGAGCAGCTCGGCTTCACCGGGCGCGGTGAGGGCATCGCCTGCGAAGCGGTTGCCTTGCTGATCAAGGAATAACCGCATGGATATGGCGAATCTGACCTGGCTGCATGGCCGGCCGCAGAGCACCGGGGTGTTGAAAGCCAATCCGGAAGATTTCGTGGTGGTGGAAGATCTGGGCTTTGCACCGGACGGTGAAGGCGAGCACGTGCTGGTGAACATCCGCAAAAACGGCTGCAATACCCAGTTCGTGGCCGACTATCTGGCGCGCTTCGCCGGTATTCACGCCCGTTCCGTCAGCTATGCCGGCTTGAAGGATCGCCACGCGGTGACCGAACAGTGGTTCTGCCTGCATATGCCGGGCAAGGACACGCCGGATTTCTCCCGGTTTGCGCTGGAAGGCTGCGAGGTGCTCTCGTATGCCCGCCACCTGCGTAAAATGCGCATCGGCAACCTGAAGGGCAACCACTTTACGCTGGTGCTGCGCCATATTTCCGATCGGCAGGATGTGGAACACCGCCTGCAGGCCATCGCCGCGCAGGGCGTGCCGAACTACTTCGGCAGCCAGCGTTTCGGCCGTGGCGGCAACAACCTGGTGATGGCGCGCCGCTGGGCGAATGATGAAATTCGCGTCAAAGAGCGCAGCAAGCGCAGTTTTTACCTCTCTGCCAGCCGTAGCGCGCTGTTTAATCAGGTCGCGAGCAGGCGCCTGGCGGACGGCCTGCAGCGCACCGTGCTGGAAGGTGACGCCCTGCAGCTGAGCGGCCGCGGCAGCTGGTTTGTCGCCAAAGCCGATGAGCTGGAGACGTTGCAACAGCGCTTGGATGCCGGTGAGCTGGTTGTCACCGCGACGTTGCCGGGCGACGGCGAGCCGGGCACCGCCGGCAGCGCGTTGGCATTTGAACAACAATGCTTGGCGGAGCAGCCGGAATTGCTTACGCTTTTAAAGCGCGAGCGTGTCGACCCCGCTCGTCGGGCCCTGCTGCTGCAGCCGCAAAATATGCGGTGGAGCTGGTGGGATGACGTTACCGTGGAACTGCGCTTCTGGCTGCCGGCAGGCAGCTTCGCCACCAGCGTGGTTCGCGAGATCATGCAGCAGGATGACAGCGATGCGGATATTGCTGAGTAACGATGACGGCGTCAGCGCTCCGGGCATTCAGGTGCTGGCGGCGGCGCTGCGGGAATTCGCCGAAGTGCAGGTTGTGGCGCCGGATCGTAACCGCAGCGGCTCTTCCAATGCTTTAACGCTGGAGTCGCCGCTGCGCACGCAGACGCTGGCCAACGGGGATATTGCAGTGCTGCAGGGGACGCCGACCGACTGCGTTTACCTTGGCGTCAACGCCTTGATGCGCCCGGCGCCCGATATCGTGGTCTCCGGCATCAACGCCGGGCCGAATTTAGGCGACGACGTCATCTATTCCGGCACCGTCGCGGCGGCGATGGAGGGCCGGCACCTGGGGCTGCCGGCGTTGGCGGTGTCGCTGAACGGCCACCGGCACTACGCGACCGCCGCCGTCATTACCTGCCGCATCCTGCGCGCGCTGCAGCGCGAACCGTTGCGAACCGGAAAAATCCTGAATATCAACGTACCGGATCTGCCGCTGGCGGAGATTAAAGGCCTGCGCGTGACCCGCTGCGGCAGCCGCCATCCAGCCGACAAGGTCTTCTGCCAGCAGGATCCGCGCGGACAAAATATCTACTGGATCGGGCCGCCTGGTGATAAATTTGATGCCGGGCCGGATACCGACTTTGCGGCGGTGGAACAAGGCTATGTGGCGATAACGCCGCTGCAGGTGGATTTAACCGCCTACGCGGCGCAAGAAGTCGTGAAAACATGGTTAACCAAAGCAGAGGTTAGCGGGGAATGGTGAACAAGCGCATGCAAACATTGCTGACGCAGCTGCGGCAGCAGGGGATCCGGGACGAAAAGCTGCTGCGGGCGATCGAGGCGGTGCCGCGCGAGCGTTTTGTCGACGAAGCGCTGGATCATAAGGCCTACGAAAACACCGCATTGCCGATCGGCTCCGGCCAGACCATTTCCCAGCCTTATATGGTGGCGCGGATGACCGAACTGCTGAATCTGACGCCCACCTCGCGGGTGCTGGAGATCGGCACCGGTTCCGGCTATCAGACCGCCATCCTGGCGCATCTGGTGCAACACGTTTGTTCCGTCGAACGCATCAAGGGGTTGCAGTGGCAGGCCAAGCGCCGCCTGAAGCAGCTCGATCTCCACAATGTTTCCACCCGCCACGGCGATGGCTGGCAGGGCTGGGCGTCGCGCGGCCCGTTCGATGCGATCATCGTCACTGCCGCGCCGCCGGAGATCCCGCAGGCGCTGGTGGAGCAGTTGGACGATGGCGGTATTCTGGTGTTGCCGGTGGGGGAGCAGGCCCAAACTCTCAAACGCATTCAGCGTCATGGCAACGAGTTCGTTGTCGATGCGGTAGAAGCGGTGCGCTTTGTGCCGCTGGTGAAAGGCGAATTGGCCTAGCGATCGTCTGATTTTTCGACCGTCGGCAAAATCTGTTGCACTTTCATCATGCCCGGATAAGGTTTTCTCGTTCCAATCAGGTTAATTTTCACTAGAATTGGCCTTTCTACGTAGTTGTCTTATGGTGCGGCAACGCCAATCTGGTTAGCATTGGCGCGCGTTTTGATGCTCCGGCGCGAGATGACCTGGCATTCAGGGATCGGCCGGCGGCGCCTTTACATCGCAGAAACTGGGAAGTGGCAAAAGCTCGGCTACGATGTAAAGGGTATTTTGGATATATCACTGATATTGCTGTCATGGGGGAAGCATGAGCACGGGAAGCCCAATGATTACGTTACGCCGGGTTGCGGTGTGTACGATGGTAAGTTTGTGGTTGGCGGGTTGTACGAACAATGCCTCAACGTCGGCCCCTATCAGCAGCGTGGGTGGCGGCGGCGCCGTTCCATCCGGCAATAATAATGGCGGGGCGCAGCAGGCCAGTCCAGAGGGCCGCATTGTCTATAACCGCAGTTATAACGCCATTCCTAAAGGGAGTTACAGCGGCGGCGAAACTTATACGGTCAAGCGCGGCGACACGCTGTTTTATATTGCCTGGATCACCGGCAACGATTTCCGCGACCTGGCGCAGCGCAACAATATTCCCGAGCCATACAGCCTGAATGTTGGCCAAACCATTCAGCTTGGTAATGGTTCCGCCAACGGCGGCGGCGGTATGTTGGCGACGACGGACGCGACCCAAGGCGGCGTTCCGAAGCCACCTTCCACCTCCCAGATCCAGACGGCAACGGTTGATTCTCAATCAACTAACGCGTATTCTGAAAACTCGGGTAAACAGAATGTAGGTAAGATGTTACCTGCAGCAGGGGCTGCAGCGGTTGGGACCGCGGCTGCGCCTGTTACCGCGCCGGAAGCCGCTCCACCAGTGAGCAGCACCGTCAGCAACAGCGCTCCGGTCAGTACCTGGAGATGGCCGACTGACGGTAAGGTTATTGATAACTTTTCCTCATCAGAAGGTGGGAATAAGGGTGTCGATATCGCCGGTTCCCGTGGGCAGCCGATCTTCGCTACCGCCGATGGCCGCGTAGTGTATGCAGGCAACGCTTTACGGGGTTACGGTAATCTAATCATCATCAAACATAATGATGATTACCTGAGCGCCTACGCTCATAACGACACAATGCTGGTCCGGGAACAACAAGAAGTGAAGGCGGGTCAAAAAATAGCCACCATGGGTAGCACCGGTACCAGTTCAGTACGTTTGCATTTTGAAATTCGTTACAAGGGGAAATCCGTAAACCCGCTGCGTTATCTTCCGCAGCGATAGATTGGGCAGAATACGCTGAGATTCTGCTCGCGGTATCACGGGTAGGAGCAGCATATGAGCCAAAATACGCTGAAAGTTAACGAGTTACATGATGATGCGGATTTCGACGAGAATGGAGCTGAGGCCGAGTCGTTTGATGAAAAAGCGCTGGTAGAAGAAGAGACCAGTGAGAACGATTTAGCGGAAGAAGAGCTGTTGTCTCAAGGCGTTACGCAACGCGTATTGGATGCGACGCAGCTCTATCTGGGTGAGATCGGTTATTCACCTCTGCTGACCGCAGAGGAAGAAGTCTATTTTGCGCGGCGTGCTCTGCGCGGTGACGTGCCGTCCCGCCGCCGCATGATTGAAAGCAACCTGCGGCTGGTGGTGAAAATCGCCCGCCGCTACAGCAACCGCGGTCTGGCGCTGCTGGATCTGATCGAAGAGGGTAACCTCGGTCTGATTCGCGCAGTGGAAAAATTCGACCCGGAACGCGGTTTCCGCTTCTCCACTTACGCAACCTGGTGGATCCGTCAGACGATTGAACGGGCGATCATGAACCAAACCCGTACCATTCGTTTGCCTATCCATATCGTCAAAGAACTGAATGTCTATCTGCGCACCGCGCGCGAGCTTTCCCACAAGCTGGATCATGAACCGAGCGCTGAAGAGATTGCCGAGCAACTCGACAAGCCGGTGGATGACGTCAGCCGCATGCTGCGTCTGAATGAGCGCATCACCTCGGTGGATACGCCGCTGGGCGGGGATTCGGAGAAAGCGCTGCTGGACATTCTGGCCGACGAGAAGGACAACGGGCCTGAAGACACCACGCAAGACGACGATATGAAGCAAAGCATCGTCAAATGGCTATTCGAACTGAACGCCAAACAGCGTGAAGTGTTGGCGCGTCGTTTCGGCCTGCTGGGCTATGAAGCGGCGACGCTGGAAGACGTAGGCCGGGAGATTGGCCTGACGCGCGAGCGCGTCCGTCAGATTCAGGTTGAAGGTCTGCGCCGTCTGCGTGAGATTCTGCAGATGCAGGGCCTGAGCATTGAGGCGCTGTTCCGCGAATAACGCCGGTTGTTGAACCGCATCAAATAAAAACGGTGAGCGTCATGCTCACCGTTTTTTTATGCTCGCGTTTGGCGCCAGACTACACCATATTTTTCAGCCGGTAGATCCATTCCAGCGCCTGGCGCGGCGACAGGGAATCCGGATCCAGCGCTTCCAGGGCTTCAACCGCCGGCGAGGTTTCTTCCTGCAGCAGCGTCATCTGGGTGGCATCGACGCTGCCCGATGCGGTGTGGCTGGAGATAGACTCCAGCTCGCGCAGCTTCTGGCGGGCGCGCTTGATGACGTCGCGCGGTACGCCGGCCAATGCGGCGACCGCCAGGCCATAGCTTTTGCTGGCGGCACCGTCCTGCACGCTGTGCATGAAGGCGATGGTATCGCCATGTTCGAGCGCGTCCAGATGCACGTTAACCACGCCTTCCATTTTCTCCGGCAGGGTCGTCAGCTCGAAGTAGTGGGTGGCGAACAGCGTCATCGCCTTGATGCGGTTGGCCAGGTTCTCGGCGCAGGCCCAGGCCAGCGACAGGCCGTCGTAGGTGGAGGTGCCGCGGCCGATTTCATCCATCAACACCAGACTGTGCTCGGTGGCGTTGTGCAGGATGTTGGCGGTTTCGGTCATCTCCACCATGAAGGTGGAGCGGCCGGAAGCCAGATCGTCCGCCGCGCCGACGCGGGTGAAGATGCGATCCACCGGGCCGATGGTGGCCTTGGTGGCCGGCACGTAACTGCCGATGTGCGCCATCAGCACGATCAGCGCCGTTTGCCGCATATAAGTGCTTTTACCGCCCATGTTCGGGCCGGTAATGATCAGCATACGGCGCTGTGGCGACAGGGTGAGCGGGTTGGAGATAAACGGTTCGCTCAGCACCTGCTCCACCACCGGGTGACGGCCTTCGGTAATGCGGATCCCCGGCTGCTCGCTCATGGTCGGGCAAGCGTAGTTCAGGGTATCGGCGCGCTCGGCCAGGTTGGCCAGCACGTCCAGCTCGGCCAGTGCGGCGGCGCTTTGCTGCAGCTCCGCCAGGTGCGGCAGCAGCAGATCGAACAGCTCGTCGTATAGGCTTTTCTCGATCGCTAGCGCCTTGCCCTTGGAGGTGAGCACTTTGTCTTCGTACTCTTTCAATTCCGGGATGATGTAGCGCTCGGCGTTTTTCAGCGTCTGACGGCGCACATAGTGGATCGGCACCAGGTGGCTTTGGCCGCGGCTGACCTGAATGTAGTAGCCGTGTACGCCGTTGAAGCCGACCTTGAGCGTATCCAGCCCCAGCTTTTCACGCTCGCGGATCTCCAGCCGATCGAGGTAATCGCTGGCGCCGTCGGCCAGTGCGCGCCACTCGTCCAGCTCGCTGTTGTAACCGGGAGCGATCACGCCGCCGTCGCGCACCAGCACCGGTGGGGATTCAATGACCGCGCGTTCCAGCAGCTCGCGCAGCTCGTCGAACTGGCCCACCTGAGACAGCAGCTGCTGCACGTGCGGGGTATCCACATCTTGCAGCAGCGCGCGGATGTCCGGCAGTTGCTGGAAAGCATGGCGCATGCGCGCCAGATCGCGCGGCCGGGCGGTGCGCAGCGCCAGACGCGCCAAAATTCGCTCCTGATCGCCCACCTGACGCAGCGAAGGCTGCAGATCGGTGAACAGCTCCTGCAATGCGCCGATCGCCTGTTGGCGGGCGGTGAGAACCTTGATATCGCGGGTCGGCATGTGCAGCCAGCGTTTCAGCATGCGGCTGCCCATCGGCGTGACCGTGCGATCGAGGATCGCCGCCAGCGTGTTGTCGTTGCCGCCGGACAGGCTCTGCGTCAGTTCCAGGTTGCGGCGGGTGGCGGCGTCCATGATGATGCCGTCCTGCTGGCGCTCCATGGTGATGCCGCGAATGTGCGGCAGCGAAGTGCGCTGAGTATCTTTGACGTACTGCAGCAGGCAGCCGGCGGCGCGCAGCGCCTGGTGCGCTTGCTCGACGCCGAAACCGGTCAAATCGCGGGTGCCGAACTGTAGATTGAGCTGCTGACGCGCGGTCTCAAGCTCGAATTCCCACAGCGGGCGGCGGCGCAGGCCGTGGCGCTGTTCGATCAGCGCCATTTGTTCGAAGGTTTCCGGGTAGAGCAGCTCGGCCGGATTGGTGCGCTGCAGCTCGGCGGCCATGGTTTCCAGATCCTGCGGCTCGGCGACGCGAAAGCGGCCGGAGCTCACGTCCAGCGTGGCGTAGCCGAAGCCGCGCGCGTCCTGCCAGATCGCCGCCAGCAGGTTGTCCTGGCGCTCTTGCAGCAGCGCTTCGTCGGTGATGGTGCCGGGCGTGACGATACGCACCACTTTGCGCTCGACCGGCCCTTTACTGGTGGCCGGATCGCCGATCTGCTCGCAGATGGCGACGGACTCGCCGAGCTGCACCAGCTTGGCCAGGTAGTTCTCTACCGCGTGGTGCGGCACGCCGGCCATCGGGATCGGTTCACCCGCCGAGGCACCGCGTTTGGTCAGCGAGATATCCAGCAGCTGGGAAGCGCGCTTGGCGTCGTCGTAAAACAGCTCGTAGAAGTCGCCCATGCGGTAGAACAGCAGGATTTCAGGATGCTGGGCCTTGAGGCGCAGGTACTGCTGCATCATCGGCGTATGCGAATCGAGTTTATCGGTGCTATTCATGCGATTATTTTTCCAATCCATTGAATGTAAAGGGAACTGTGATTTTCATTGTCGTCATTCGCTATCACATTGTTTCAGCAGGCGCCGCCCCATTCAGCGCTTGGCGGGCGGCGCAAATCAAATCATCAAAACGCCAAACGGCGCGCTCAAACCCGAGGTTTGCACAGACGCTTATACTAGCCCAGCGGGCAATCGGCTGTCACAGGTAAAAATGGGAAGCGCTGCGCAAGGAGGAGTTGTAACGAAGCGAGATTGTCGTTCGCCTGCGGGCAACAACGCAAGTCGCCGCCCGCTGAGGCGGCGTGGAGTTTATTGCGCGGCGGTGAGGGGCATGAAGTTATGTACAATCCTTGGTATAATCTCATCAATGAATTTTCTGATCGGGGGGCGTCATGAGTAATACTAAGAAAGTGCCGGTGGGTTATGTTAAGCCATCTCGTACGGACATTGCCCGCTCAGTGGCGACATCAACGGCGGTTGAAACAGGTCAACCTTCAGCCAGAATTGAAGCTTCTTTAGAAGAAGTGCGTAAAAAATTCGCTCATCTGCGCCTTGCCTAATACTTTCTTAGTGCTTGGTTGACCCAGTGTTTCATCGGCTCGTAGTTCATGTTCATACCCGAGTGAATAGCCGAGATATATTGGGCTCTGTTTTGTTCCCAGCTTTGATAATCCAACGGTTTATGCCCACCCTGAACCGCCATCACATCGGCCAGCAGCCGTGACAAACGGCCATTCCCTTCTCTAAAAGGGTGTATGAGTATCAGTTCAACATGGATTATCGCGATCGCTTCTATCAGCTGTTCTTCGCTCATGTCTGAGCAAGGTGTGTAACTTGCCAGGTATTTCACTTCGAAATCGTCCAGTAGTTTGGGCAATCGCGTCGAAGGGGCAAACATGAAGCCTCCTTTGCTGATATTGACGGTTCTTGCTTGTCCAGCCCACGCATAAATATTGCCTAACCAGCGGTGATGCCATCCCTTAAGCATCTCGACGGTGATTTTTCCTAATGGAAAGTGCTGTTCGAAAACGGAACGGTAGAGCTGCTCCAGCAACACCAACTCGGCGCCGTCGAGTTCGTCGCTATCGGTGATGCCCAGCTTATTGGCTAGAACTTGCTCGCCGGATTCTTTCTCATATTGACCTTCGCTGCTGGAAACATGGTATCGGCTCATGAATACGCTCGATGATAATGAGGTGGGGGATAAGGCAAGTATAATCAGCGATGTGTAGTGGAATAATTTAATTAAAATCAGTTTGTTAAGTTAGAATTAATCATAGTTCTGATTAATACCATCGAAATAAATATTTTCAATTCATTGGATGTTAACGGTACAACGCAAGTCGCCGCCCGCTGAGGCGGCGTGGAGTTTATTGCGCGGCGGTGAGGGGCAGGGGCAGTTGATAGAGACGGAAGCTGTCGGGCACTTCGGATTCATGGCCGGGCAGCAGGCGGTGGCGAATGCGCGATTCGCTGACGAAGGCGCAGCCTTGTGGGGTGATAGTCAGATTGACCGGCGATTCCATGCCTTCGCGCAAGACCTCAATCCGGTGCATGCCTGCCGCCTTGGGAGACGGGATCCGCAGGATCCGCCCCTTGCCGCTCTGGATCCCGTTTTCCAGCACGATCAGCGCGCCGTCCGGTGCCAACCCCATCCCGTCCGGGTTTTCAATCAGGCGCGGCAGCTGCATTTCCGTCAGCTGCGGCTTTGGATCGTTATAGCGGAAGGTGTAGAGCTTACCGGTGCCGAAATTGGCGACAGCCAGCAGCCGGTCGTCGAGCAGCACGATCCCGGCGGCGCCCAGCCCGCTGGGCGCCGCTAAGCGTGGATCCTGATACAGCGTACTGAATGCCGCTTCGCCCGGCCGCAGGCGCAGGATGCCGCCGCCGCGGGTTTCCGTCACGTACACCGTACCGTCTGCGCCGAGCACGATATCGTTGCCCATTTCTCCCGCCGGCAGCGCCAGGCTGCGGTTGAGCGTGCCATCCGCGACGTTCAGCGCGTAGATGCGGTTGGCGCGCGTTTTGCCGCCGGAGAGGAAGTCCGGCGAATTGCCCCACAGCAGCCCGCGCCGTTCGTCCAGCCGCAGCGCGTTTGAGGCGAACACCGTGTCAGCGCCGGGGAAAAAGGTTTCCCACGCTTTACCCGGCCGTTTGCGCAGCACGTTGCCGCTGGTGATCAGGCCGACATACAGCGTGCCGTCCGCCGCGCGGGCGATGCCGTTGGGGTAAAGCGCGCCGGGCGGCAGCGTCATACTGCTTTCCGTACAGTGTGCATCGACGGCGGCCTGCGCCGGCGTGCTGAGGGTGAGTGCAGTAGCGAGGGTGAATAACGCCGCTCGCGCGGTCACAGCGTATGCCATGTCTTTCTCCTGGAATGAAGGAAAAGGGGCTACCAACGTTCGGGGCGGGCAGCGTGCGCCATTGGCGCCTCCAGCGCGGCCACGTCTTCCGGCGATAGCCTGAGGTCTAGCGCCGCCAGTGCATCCTGCAGATGGTGTGGCTTGGACATGCCCACCAGCGGCGATGCCACGCCGGGTTTGGCCAACAGCCAGGCCAGCGCGATTTGCGCCGGGGGAACGCCGCGCGCGGCCGCCACCTCCGCTACCGCAGCGACGGTGCGTTCGACCTCGTTTCTGCCGCCGTACCAACGGGGAGCCTGCTCGTCGGTGGCGGCGCGCAGCGTGCCGCCACTGCCGGAGCCGGCCAGCACGCCGCGGGCCAGCGGCGACCAGGGCGTCAGGCCAAGACCTTCCTCCAGGCACAGCGGGATCAGTTCCTCTTCGTCTTCACGCGTCACCAGGTTGTATTGGCTTTGCAACGAAATAAACGGCGCCAGGCGGTGCTGACGTTGAAAGGCCAGCATTTTCATCAGGCGCCAGGCGTGCAGTGAAGACGCGCCGAGATAGCGGATCTTGCCCGCCCGCACCAGGCCATCGAGGGTGTCGGCAGTTTCTTCGATCGGCGTTTCGGTGTCGAAGCGGTGCAGCACGAACAGATCGAGGTAATCCGTTCCCAACCGCTGCAAGGAGGCGTCAATGCTGTGCAGCAGGTGCTTGCGCGACAGCCCCCGGCTGTTCGGCTGCGCGTCCATCGGAAAGTAGGCCTTGGTGGCGATCACCACGTCTTCTCGACGGGCGAACGCCTTCAGCGCGCGGCCGAGAATGCGTTCGCTTTCTCCGTCGGAGTAAATGTTGGCGGTATCGAAGAAATTGATGCCCGCTTCCAGCGCCTCGCGGATAAAGGGGCGCGCTTCATCCTCCTTCAGCACCCAGGGGCGCCAGGCCGGATCGCCGTAGGTCATGCCGCCCAGGCAGAGGCGGGACACCTTCAGGCCGCTGTCGCCAAGCCGAACGTAGTTCATGGCGTCGTCTCCTCAGCGCATGCCGGCGATGGTGTAACCGCCGTCCACCAGCAGGCTTTGGCCGGTGATGAAGCGGGCTTCGTCCGTCGCCAGCCACAGCGCCACATCGCCGATGTCTTCCGATTCGCCCAGGCGGCCGGCGGGCGTGTGGGCGATAAAGGGCGCGAACGCCGCGCTGTTGGCCACGCTGCCGCGCGCCATCGGCGTGTCGATGATGCCGGGGTTGATGTTGTTGACACGGATGCCCTGGCCGCTGTATTCGAGCGCCACCGCGCGGATCATCGCATCGAGCGCGCCTTTGCTGGCGGAGTAGCTGGATGAACCGGCCAGCGCGCCGTGGGTCAGCCAGGAGGAGGTGTTAACGATCACGCCGCCCGAGCGCTGAGCCAGGAAGGTTTCAATCTCGTATTTCATCGCCAGCCAGACGCCTCTGAGGTTAATGGCGATCACCCGGTCAAAATCCTCGCTGCTCTGTTCGGTGATGGGAGCGAAGTTGCCGATGATGCCGGCGTTATTGAAGGCGACGTCGAGCCGGCCGTAGTGGGCGGTCACCGTGGCGAGCAGCCTGCGGATGTCGTTTTCCTGGGATACGTCGGCCACGATGGGCAGGGCGTCGCCGCCGGCGAGCGCGATGTCGCGCGCCGTGGCTTCGATTTCCGCCGCGCGTCGGCCGGCCAGCGCCACTTTGGCGCCTTCGCGGGCATAGGCCAGCGCGGCGGCGCGGCCGATGCCTGTGCCGCCGCCGCTCACCAGCACGACTTTGTCCGCCAGACGGCGCGGCGTTTCATGAGTTGGAGCTGTAGCATTAATCATCGCATCGATACCTGGTAATGGGTTCGATCGTAATGCTATGTTGTTAGATAACGGATAACTATCCGCTAAAAATTCATCTCACTATTAGATAATTTATATTAATAGCATGAAGAAACCCGAATTGTCCGGACTGGCGGCCTTCGTGGCTATCGCCAGTGAACGCAGCTTCCGCCGCGCCGCCGCCCGATTGGGCGTGACGCCGCCGACGCTGACCCACACCCTGCGCGAACTGGAAGCGCAGGTGGGCATTCGCCTGCTGAACCGCACCACCCGCAACGTTTCGCCGACGGAGGCCGGTGAGCATCTGTTGGCACAGCTGGTGCCGGCCTTTACCGACATCGACGCCGCGCTGGAGAGCCTGAATGCGTTTCGCGAAGGGCCGCGCGGCCTGGTGCGCATCAACGCGCCGCGTTCGGCGATCGATCTCGCCATCGTGCCGCATCTGGGGCGGTTGGCCAGCGAATATCCCGGCATTACGCTGGAGGTGGTGGCGGACGAAGGGTTCGCCAACATCGTCGAGCAAGGCTTTGACGCCGGTATTCGGCTCGGCGAGGATCTGCACAACGATATGCGCGCGGTGCGTCTGACGCCGGATCTGCGTTTTGCCATCGTCGCCACGCCGGGCTATTTTCAACGGCACGGCGAACCGATGCACCCGCAGGATTTGCTGCAGCACCGCTGCATCGGTTGGCGCAAGGCCTCTTCGGGCGAGCGCTACAAGTGGGCGTTTCAGCAGGGCGAGCAGCGATTTACCGTGGCGGTTAACAGCTCGCTGATCGTGGATGACGCCAGGCTGCTGCTGCAGGCGGCGCTGGCGCACGTCGGCATCGCCTTCGCCATCGAGCAGGAGGTGGAAGATCATCTTGCGAGCGGGCGGCTGCGGCGAGTGTTGGCCGACTGGTGCGCGCCGTTTCCCGGTTTTTACCTCTATTACCCCAACCGCAGGAACCATTCCGTGGCGCTGGCCACGGTGATCGAGTTGCTGCGTCTGCCCACCTAATCCTCTTCGCCTGCCATCGCGTTCGGAGAGCAGCAGGCGAATCAAGCTTGAACTATTTTTATTCCCTTTTCGTTTGTTCAGGTGCAAATAAACCCTTAAATTCTCGGCGTGTTTATAACTGTCTGTTTATAATTGTTATTTGAGTGTTTATTGCGAATATTCTGAGTTTATATCGGTTATTTGAGAGCCCGGTCACACTATTTTTTTATGCGAAATGTGAAGGGGGTCAAGCCATCAGGTCAAGGAGAGACGGTTATTCTCTCCCCTGGCTTACCGATCCGTTTTTCATGCTCCGTATACTGTCTGCAACCAGGGCAACGTGACGGAAATTTTCATAAGGAATGTGCGTGAAGCAATCGTGATTGCATCTGGCATACAAATAACACGGGGTTTTTTTGATTATCTGAGGTGCTTGGTATGGAAAAGAAAAAAATCTATCTGTTTTGTTCTGCCGGTATGTCCACTTCCCTGTTGGTTTCAAAAATGAAGGCGCAGGCCGAGAAATACGAAGTGCCGGTGATCATCGCCGCCTACCCGGAAGCGCTGGCTGCGGAGAAAGGCGTTGAAGCGGATCTGATCCTGCTGGGGCCGCAGATTGCCTACACCTTGCCGGAAGTGCAAAAACAGCTGCCCAACAAACCCGTTGAAGTCATCGATCCGCTGCTGTACGGCAAGGTCGATGGGCTGGGCGTGCTGAAGGCCGCGGTGGCCGCCATCAAGAAAGCCAACCAATAACAGGAGGCCGCCGTGAATACCCTCATTGCCTCGCTCGAGAAGGTTATCCTGCCTTTCGCCGTAAAAATCGGCAAGCAGCCCCACGTCAACGCCATCAAGAACGGCTTTATCCGCCTGATGCCGCTGACCTTGACCGGGGCGATGTTCGTGTTGATCAACAACGTGTTCCTAAGCTTCGGCGAAGGATCGTTCTTCTATTCGCTGGGCGTGCGCCTGGATGCCTCCACCATCGAGACGCTCAATAGCCTGAAGAGCATCGGCGGCAGCGTGTACAACGGCACGCTGGGGATCATGTCCCTGATGACGCCGTTCTTTATCAGCATGGCGTTGGCCGAAGAGCGCAAGGTCGATCCGCTCGCCTCGGCGCTGCTGGCGGTGGCGGCCTTTATGACCGTCACGCCGTTCAACGTCGGCGAGGCCTATGCGGTGGGCGCCAACTGGCTGGGCGGCGCCAACATCATTTCCGGTATGGTGATCGGGCTGGTGGTGGCCGAGATGTTTGCTTTCATCGTGCGGCGCAACTGGGTGATCAGCCTGCCGGACAGCGTGCCGGCTTCGGTGTCGCGCTCCTTCTCGGCGCTGATCCCCGGTTTCATCATCCTCTCCATCATGGGGCTGGTGGCGTTCGCGCTGGCGCACTGGGGCACCAACTTCCACCAGATCATCATGGACGGCATTTCGGCACCGCTGGCCAAGATGGGCAGCGTGGTGGGCTGGGTGTACGTGCTGTTCTCCTCGCTGCTGTGGTTCTTTGGGGTGCACGGCTCCATGGCGCTGGCGGCGCTGGACAGCGGCATCATGACGCCGTTCGCGCTGGAAAACGTGGAGCTGTACAACAAATACGGTTCGGTCGAAGCGGCGGTGGCCGCCGGGAAAGAGTTCCACATGTGGGCGAAGCCGTTCGTCGACTCCTACATTTACCTCGGCGGCACCGGCTCGACGCTGGGCCTGATCATCGCCATCTTCATCGCCTCGCGCCGCGAGGATTACCGCCAGGTCGCCAAGCTGGCGACGCCGTCTGGCATTTTTCAGATCAACGAACCGATTCTGTTCGGCCTGCCGGTGATCATGAACCCGGTGATGTTCATTCCGTTCATCCTGGTGCAGCCGGTGCTGACCATTATCACCTCGCTGGCTTATTACTCCGGGCTGATCCCGCCTATCACCAACATCGCGCCCTGGACCATGCCGGTCGGCCTGGGGGCGTTCTTCAACACCAACGGCAGCATCATGGCCATGTTGTTGAGCCTGTTTAACCTGGCGGTCGCCACCGTGATTTATCTGCCGTTCGTGGCGATCTCCAACAAGGCGCAGAGCCAGATCGACGCGGCGACGGAAAGCGAAGAAGACATCGCCAAGGCGCTGAAATTCTAACTGTGGAACGGGGCGGCGCGGCCGCCCTGCAAGGGACGCGAGTATGGAATATCAATTTGCCGACGGGTTCTGGTGGGGGAGCGCCACCTCCGCGCCGCAGTCTGAAGGGGCGGCCGCGCGCGACGGCAAGAGCCGCAACATCTTCGACTATTGGTACGAGATCGCGCCCGAGCGCTTTCACGATCGGGTGGGGCCGGCCGAGGCCTCGACCTTTTACGACCATTTCCGCGCCGATATCGGGCTGCTCAAAACGCTGGGCCACAATACCTTCAGAACGTCTATCTCGTGGTCGCGGCTGATCCCGGACGGTGACGGCGAGGTGAACCCGCAGGCGGTGGCGTTCTATAACGCGATGATCGACGAGCTGCTGGCGCAGGGCATCACCCCGTTTATCAATCTCTACCACTTCGATATGCCGCTGTGCATGCAGCAGCGCGGCGGCTGGGAAAGCCGGGCGGTGGTCGAAGCCTATGCGCGTTACGCCGATATCTGCTTCGGCCTGTTTGGCGATCGGGTCACCCACTGGTTCACCTTCAACGAGCCGATCGTGCCGGTGGAGGCCGGTTACCTGAATGACCTGCATTACCCTTGCGTGGTGGACTTCAAACGGGCGGTCACCGTGGCGTATCACAGCGTACTGGCGCACGCCATGGCGGTGCAGCGTTTCAGAGCGCGGGAGCTGCCGGGGAGCATCGGCATCATTCTGAATCTGAGCCCGACCTATCCATGTTCCGACGCGCCGGAGGATCGGCAGGCCGCGCACGACGCCGATCTGCTGCTCAACCGCAGTTTCCTCGATCCGGTCGCCAAAGGGCGTTATCCGGCGGCGTTGCTGCAGCTGCTGGAGCGGCATGGGCTGATGCCCCACTGCGAGCCGCAGGATGCGCCGCTGATTGAAGGCGGCGTGGTGGACATCCTCGGCGTCAACTATTACCAACCGCGCAGGGTGCAGGCGAAAGAGGGGCGTCGTGCCGAGGGGCCGATCGCATCGCCGGAGGATTTGTTCAGTTACTATGCAATGCCGGGCCGCAAAATCAATCCGCACCGCGGCTGGGAGATCTACGAAAAGGGGCTGTACGACATCCTGATGGATCTGAAAGAGAACTACGGCAACCTGCCTTGTTATATTTCGGAAAACGGCATGGGCGTTGAGGGCGAAGAGGCGTTTATCGGCGTCGATGGGCGGGTGGAGGACGATTACCGCATCGACTTTATTCGCGAGCACCTGAAGTGGCTGCACCGCGCGCTGGCGGAAGGCTCGCAGTGCAAAGGCTATCATCTGTGGACCTTTATCGACTGCTGGTCCTGGCTGAACGCCTACAAGAATCGTTATGGGCTGGTGCGGCTGGATCGGGCGGATCAGCGCCGCACCATCAAGAAAAGCGGCTACTGGTTTGCCGAGGCGGCCAGACGCAACGGATTTGACTAACGGGAGGCCGGCGCCGTGTCCGACAACCGAATTTCGCTGAGTGCCAACGACGTGAAGCTGATTCGCGAGCAGGATTTTTTTAACTGCAAAGATTTTCACCTGTTTATCTACAACAAGGTGGAAAGCGCCACCGGGCTGCATCAGCACGACTATTACGAGTTCACCATCGTGCTGAGCGGCAAATGCTATCAGGAGATCAACGGCAAGCGGGTGCTGCTGGAGCGCGGGGATTTCGTCTTTATCCCCATCGGCTCCTACCACCAGAGCTTTTACGAGTTCGGCGCGACGAAAATCTTCAACGTGGCGGTCAGCAAAGCGTTCTTTGAAGAGCACTATTTGCAGCAGCTGCCGCGCTGCTTCGTCGCCTCGCAGGCCTACAGCCTGAGAAACGAGTTTTTGGCCTATATCGAATCGGTGGTGAGTTCGCCGCAGTTTCGCGAGGACGACTTCGCCGAATTTCTCGAAACGCTGACCTTCTATGTGATCAGCCGTATTCGTCACCACAAAGAAGAAAACGACGGCGGCGATGATATCCCGCAGTGGCTGAAGAACACCCTGGCCGGCATGCATGACAAGGCGATGTTCGGCGAAAGGGCGTTGGCTAACATGGTGGCGCTGTCGGGGAAAACCCAGGAATATCTGACCCGGGCGATGCGGCGTTACTACCACAAGACGCCGATGCAGGTGATCAATGAGATCCGCATCAACTTCGCCAAGACGCAGCTGGAGGTCACCAACTATTCGGTTTCCGATATCGCTTTCGATTCCGGCTATGGCGATGTCAGCCTGTTCATTAAAAACTTCAAGCGGCTCACCGATGTGACCCCAGGCAACTACCGAAAAAAGTGCTACGGCCCTCTTTAGGGCCGCTCCCGATCAGTATCAACGCCGATATGCCGATGAGCTTCAGGCCGCCGGCCGGTTAATCATTCGATTTTTACCTTAGCGAAGGGGAATGCCGCGCCGGTCGGTCGGGCTTCCCTTGCCAAAAATTCATCCCGCGGGAGCCACTATGGAAAAACTACTGATCGTGAATGCCGATGACTTCGGCCTGAGCAAGGGACAAAACTACGGTGTTATCGAGGCGTATCAGCATGGCGTCGTTTCCTCTACCACGGCGATGGTGAACGGCGGCGGCGCACAGCACGCGGCGGCGCTCAGCCGGCAATATCCGGGGTTACCGATCGGGCTGCATTTCGTTTTGACCCATGGCAGGCCGCTGGGCGCCATGCCTTCGCTGGTCAACGAGCATGGCGAATTGGGTAAATGGCTGTGGCGCCGCGCCGAGGCCGGGGAGCTGCAGCTGGACGAGATCCAGGAGGAGCTGCAGCGCCAGTTCACACGGTTTGTGACGCTGTTCGGCAGGCCGCCGACGCACATCGACAGCCACCACCATGTACATATGCAGCCGCAGATTTACCCGCTGGTGGAGGCGTTTGCGCAGGCGCAGGGTCTGCCGCTGCGCCTCGATCGTGAAGAGGCGAAACGGCGCGATATTGCGTTGCAGACGCCCTGCAGCACCGACGCGTTTGACGCGGGATTCTACGGCGAAACGATTTCCGAAGCCTTGTTCCTGCAGCGGTTGGCGCGCGCTGACGAGCTGGGCGCCGAGTCATTGGAAATGATGTGCCACCCGGCGTTCCTCGACGCGACGATCCTGCAGAGCAAATACTGCCACCCGCGCCTCGTCGAGCTGGATGTGTTGACCGCGCCGACGCTGAAAGCGGCGATCGCCGAACGCGGTTTTCTGCTGGGCTCTTTCCTGGATCTGTAGCTCCGCGCCGTTTACAGCATGGCGTGCGCCTTTTTCAGGCCGGTGTCCTCTTGCGGATCGGCGCCCTGAGGCAAGTGCTCCGTTTCCTGTTCTTCAGGCTGCGGCTCGTCGACATCGGGCGCCGCTTCCGGCGGCGGCATGGTGTCGTGAATGATCTGCTCATCAAAGGTCGGATTGAGCGCCGGCGACAGCGGCGAGCTGGCGAGGCTGTCCGGCAGCGGAATGTGCGGCACCGGCGCGTCCTGCGCCAGCTGCGGTTCCTCCGCTTTCGCCGTGCGGCTGAGGGCCGCCAGCAGCACGCCGCACAGGGCGAAGAAGGCGTACAGGATATTGCCGCCAAGCGGCTCGATCAGCGCGCCGACCGCCAGCGGCCCGATGCTGGCGCCGACGCCGAACGCCATCAGCAGGCAGGCGGCCAGCGAGACGCGACGCTCCGGCTCGATCAGATCGTTGGCCAATGCCACCACCAGCGGGTAGAGCGTAAACTGCAGCATGCTGACGACGAACCCCACCGCCAGCAGCAGCGGGAAATCGATGTGCGGCAGCAGCGCCAGCGGCAGCGCCGCCACGATCAGAAAAATGGCGTTGAGGCGCATCAGCAAGGGGCGGTTATAGCGATCCGACAGCCAACTGAGCGGGAATTGCGCCACCAGCCCGGCGAAGATGGCCAGCGCCATGAACAGGCCGGTTTGCTGCGTGCTTAAGGATTGCAGGCTGGCGTAGACCGGCGCCAGGCCGTAAAACGAACCTACCACCATGCCGATCACCAGCGTGGTGGCCAGCACCTTGGGAATAGCGCCGACAAAGTAACGCAGTTCCATCGGCGCCGGCGACATGTGGCGCGCATTGGTGCGGGTGGTGAGAGCGATCGGCACCAGGCAGAGCGCGAAGCACAGTGCGATCACCAGCAGCGTGGCAATGCCCAGATTGCTTTGCAGCATCAGCACGATCTGGCCCAGAGACATGCCGAGATAGGTCGCCGCCATATAGAAACCGAACACCATGCCGCGCTGGTTGGATTCCGCCTGGTCGTTCAGCCAGCTTTCCAGCACCATGAACTGACACATCATGCACAGCCCGATCACCAGGCGCAGCGCAACCCAGGCGGGAATGAACGCCGTCAGGCCGTGCCCCAGCACCGCGGCGGTAATGATGCCGGCGCAGGCCACGTAGGCGCGGATATGCCCGACGCGGGCGATGAGAAAGTGGCCGACCTTACCGCCGATCACCAACCCGATGTAGTTGGCGGCGATGATGGCGCCGATCAGCGCGCTGCTGACGTGGATGGAGGCCAGCCGCAGTGAGACGTAGGTGGTGAGCAGGCCCGAGCCCAACAGCAGCAGCAGGGTGGTGGTGTACAACGGCAAGAATACGCCCAACGTTTTTTTCACGCTATCGTCCTAATCTCTTCTGGTGCGCCCTGAGGCCGCCGCCGCAGCGTGCCGCCTCCGTGATGTTCCTTGTGCTGGTGCGCCGCCGCTCGCTGGGGCGCTTCTTTTGATACTAGCAGCTTGGCCGGGCGCTTAAAACCGCACCTCCTGCGAGGCGCTGCGCATTTCTGCGCGCCAGACGTCGCGCCGCCTTGATAAATGCTACTATCGGGCGCATATACCTGAATTCGCGAGGGAGGGGTTATGAGTGAAAACCAACTGCGCCGGCTCAGCGTGCTGGCGGGGGAAAAACTGAAGGCTCAGGGCCGCTGGATCACCTGCGCGGAATCCTGCACCGGCGGCGGCATCGCCAAGGCCATTACCGATATCGCGGGGAGTTCCGCCTATTTCGATCGCGGTTTCGTCACCTACAGCAATGCGGCGAAGCACGACCTGCTGGGGGTGAGCGAAGCCACGTTGGCGGCGCACGGCGCGGTCAGCGAAGAGGTGGTGCGCGAGATGGCGATAGGGGCGCTGCGTGCGGCGCGGGCCGATCTGGCGCTCTCGGTAAGCGGCATCGCCGGCCCGGACGGCGGCAGCGCGGAAAAGCCGGTCGGCACCGTGTGGTTCGGCTTCGCCGGCAGCGATGGCCGGGGGCTGTCGCGCAAGATGCAATTCGAGGGCGATCGCGATGCGGTGCGGCTGCAGGCGACGATTTTCGCGCTGCAAACCGCCATCGACGAATTTTTGTAAATTAGGCTTGATACTGTATGACTATACAGTATAATTAGTGACATTTCCTGCACAACATACATTCAGTGGCAGTGTGGGGTAACACCGGCATTGCGAAACGAAGGAGCAAAAATGGCTATTGATGAGAACAAGCAAAAGGCGTTAGCTGCGGCACTGGGCCAGATTGAGAAACAGTTCGGCAAAGGCTCCATCATGCGCCTGGGTGAAGACCGCTCCATGGACGTGGAAACGATCTCCACCGGCTCACTGTCACTCGATATCGCTCTGGGCGCCGGCGGCCTGCCGATGGGCCGCATCGTCGAAATCTACGGCCCGGAATCCTCCGGTAAAACCACCCTGACGCTGCAGGTGATCGCCGCTGCGCAGCGCGAAGGCAAAACCTGTGCGTTCATCGACGCCGAGCACGCGCTGGATCCTATCTATGCGAAAAAGCTGGGCGTCGATATCGACAACCTGCTGTGCTCCCAGCCGGACACCGGCGAGCAGGCGCTGGAAATCTGTGATGCGCTGACCCGCTCCGGCGCGGTTGACGTCATCATCGTCGACTCCGTGGCGGCGCTGACGCCGAAGGCGGAAATCGAAGGTGAAATCGGCGATTCGCACATGGGTCTGGCGGCGCGCATGATGAGCCAGGCGATGCGTAAGCTGGCCGGCAACTTGAAAAACGCCAATACCCTGCTGATCTTCATCAACCAGATCCGTATGAAAATTGGTGTGATGTTCGGCAACCCGGAAACCACGACCGGCGGTAACGCCCTGAAGTTCTACGCTTCGGTGCGTCTGGATATCCGCCGCATCGGCGCCATTAAAGAGGGCGACGAAGTGGTGGGCAGCGAAACCCGCGTGAAAGTGGTGAAGAACAAAATCGCTGCGCCGTTCAAACAGGCTGAATTCCAAATCATGTACGGCGAAGGCATCAACAGCCGTGGCGAGCTGGTCGATCTGGGCGTGAAGCACAAGATGATCGAAAAAGCCGGCGCCTGGTACAGCTATAACGGCGAGAAAATCGGTCAGGGCAAGGCGAATGCCTGTAACTTCCTGAAAGAAAACCCGGCTATCGCCGCCGAGCTGGATAAGAAGCTGCGCGATTTGCTGCTGCACAGCGGCGGTGAGCTGGTGGCCGCTTCCGGTGACGACTTCGAAGACGACGAAGCGGAAACCAGCGAGCAGTTCTAACTCGCTGAAGATGTGCGCCGCCGTTCGTGTGGCGCATATCCCATAAATTCAGGCTTGAATGATGAATGACTTGCTAAGCCGCGCCATGCGCCTGCTGTCGCAACGCGATCATAGTGAAGCTGAACTGCGCCGCAAACTTGCGGCGCAGCCGTTTGTGGCGAAAGCCCGTTTTGGCAGCAAGGGGCCACATGCGCCGGCATCACCGCCGGTGGTTGAAGAGCCGGTGGATCCTGCGCTGATCGAGCAGGTTATCGCCTACTGTTACCAGCATAACTGGCTGGACGATAAGCGTTTCGCTCACAGCTACATCGGCAGCCGCAGCCGTAAAGGTTACGGTGCGCAGCGCATCCGCAGCGAACTGATGCAAAAGGGCGTCGACAAAGCGCTGGTGCAGGACGCGCTGGCGGAATGCGACATCGACTGGTGTGAACAGGCAAAACAGGTGGCGCAGCGAAAATTTGGCGATGCGTTGCCAACCGACTGGAAAGAGAAAGCCAAAGTGCAGCGTTATCTGCTCTATCGCGGCTTCTTCCAGGAAGAAATTCAGTCAATTTACCGTGATTTTGCGCAATGAGCGCACACGGGGTTTTACTTCCCTCTGAAGAAAATTTATCTTATCCCCACTTTTTGTTCGTGAGCTGGTTGTCATCGTCGGGATGACGCGTCACCGGCTCACGTGTCGTTATTCTAGCCTTTCCAGGAAAATTATGAGCAAGAGCACCGCTGAGATCCGTCAAGCGTTTCTCGATTTCTTTCATAGTAAGGGTCATCAGGTTGTAGCGAGCAGCTCCCTGGTGCCTAACAATGATCCGACATTGCTGTTTACCAATGCCGGCATGAACCAATTTAAGGATGTTTTCCTGGGGCTCGACAAACGCGCCTATTCCCGCGCCACCACCTCGCAGCGCTGCGTGCGCGCAGGCGGCAAGCATAACGACCTGGAAAACGTCGGTTATACCGCGCGTCACCACACCTTCTTTGAAATGCTGGGCAACTTCAGCTTCGGCGATTACTTCAAGCACGACGCGATCGGCTACGCATGGGAACTGCTGACCGGTGAAAACTGGTTCAACCTGCCGAAAGAGCGACTGTGGGTCACCGTGTATGAAACCGATGACGAAGCGTTCGACATCTGGCAGAAGCAAATCGGCGTACCGGCCGAGCGCATTATCCGCATCGGCGACAACAAGGGCGCGCCTTTCGCTTCCGACAACTTCTGGCAGATGGGCGACACCGGCCCATGCGGCCCGTGCACCGAGATTTTCTACGATCACGGCGATCACATCTGGGGCGGCCCTCCAGGCAGCCCGGAAGAAGACGGCGACCGCTACATCGAGATCTGGAACATCGTTTTCATGCAGTTCAACCGTCAGTCCGACGGCACTATGCTGCCGCTGCCGAAACCTTCTGTGGATACCGGTATGGGTCTAGAGCGCATTGCGGCGGTGTTGCAGCATGTGAACTCCAACTATGAAATCGATCTGTTCCGTACCCTGATCGCCGCCGTGGCTAAAGTGACCGGCGCAACCGATCTGGACAACAAATCCCTGCGCGTTATCGCCGACCACATTCGTTCCTGCGCCTTCCTGGTGTCGGACGGCGTGATCCCGTCTAACGAAAACCGCGGCTATGTGCTGCGCCGTATCATTCGTCGCGCGATCCGCCATGGCAACATGCTGGGCGCGAAAGACACCTTCTTCTACAAACTGGTGGCGCCGTTGATCGAAGTGATGGGCCCGGCGGCCGACGAACTGAAACGCCAGCAATCGCTGGTGGAGCAGGTGCTGAAAACCGAAGAAGAGCAGTTTGCCCGCACGCTGGAGCGTGGCCTGGCGCTGTTGGACGAAGAGCTGGCCAAGCTGCAGGGCGATACCCTGGACGGCGAAACCGCTTTCCGTCTGTACGATACCTACGGTTTCCCGATCGATCTGACCGCTGACGTCTGCCGCGAGCGCGGTTTGAAAGTCGACGAAGCGGGCTTTGAAGAAGCGATGGAAGCGCAGCGCCGCCGTGCGCGCGAATCCAGCGGCTTTGGCGCCGACTATAACAGCCTGATCCGCGTGGACGGCAGCAGCCAGTTCAGCGGTTACGATCACGACGAGCAGCAGGCGACGGTCATCGCGCTGTTCCGCGACGGCCAGCCGGTCGATCAGATCAACGCCGGCGAAGAGGCGGTGGTGGTGCTGGATGAGACGCCGTTCTATGGCGAGTCCGGCGGCCAGGTCGGCGATAAAGGCGTGCTGAAAGCCGCCGGCGCTGAGTTTACGGTCAACGATACCCAGAAATACGGTCAGGCTATCGGCCATCAGGGCAAACTGGCGCAGGGTTCGCTGAAGCTGAACGATCGCGTGGACGCGCAGATCGACGCTGAGCGCCGTAACAGCATTCGTCTGAACCACTCCGCAACTCACCTGCTGCACGCCGCGCTGCGCCAAACGTTGGGCGACCACGTCGCGCAGAAAGGCTCGCTGGTTAACGACAAATACCTGCGTTTCGACTTCTCGCACTTCGAAGCGATGAAGCCGGAGCAAATCCGCGTGGTGGAAGATCTGGTGAACCAGCAGGTGCGTCGTAACCTGCCGGTGCAGACCGAGCTGATGGCCTTGGAAGATGCCAAAGAGAAGGGCGCGATGGCGCTGTTCGGCGAGAAGTACGATGACAACGTGCGCGTGCTGACCATGGGCGACTTCTCCACCGAGCTGTGCGGCGGCACCCACGCCAGCCGCACCGGCGATATCGGCCTGTTCCGCATTCTGAGCGAGTCGGGCACTGCGGCGGGCATCCGCCGTATTGAAGCGGTGACCGGCGCTGGCGCTATCGCTACGCTGCATCAGCAAAGCGATTTGTTGCAAGACGTTGCTCAGTTGGTGAAGGGCGACAGCAACACCCTGACCGATAAAGTGCGCTCGGTGCTCGATCGCACGCGCGCGCTGGAAAAAGAACTGCAGCAGTTGAAAGATCAGCAGGCGGCACAGGAGAGCGCTTCGTTGTCCAGCCAGGCAAAAGTGGTTAACGGCGTGAAGCTGTTGGTCAGCCAGTTGGACAATGTCGAAGCCAAAATGCTGCGCACCATGGTGGATGACCTGAAAAATCAATTGGGTTCGGCCATCATCGTGTTGGCAACGACGGCTGATGACAAAGTCAGCCTGGTTGCTGGTGTGACCAAGGATCTGACTGACCGCGTGAAAGCCGGCGAGTTGATCGGCAACGTGGCGCAGCAGGTCGGCGGCAAGGGCGGTGGTCGCCCGGATATGGCGATGGCGGGGGGGACGGATATCAACGCCCTGCCAGCGGCGTTAAACAGCGTAGAAGCCTGGGTGGCCTCGAAGCTGTGAATATAAATAAATAGCACGCACAAACGCCATAATACTTTGTTGATTATGGCGTTTTCATACTGTGCTAACACAATTTAGTTACAATTGCGGGAACAAAGTTTTTCAAGTCGGCTAAACTTACCATTATCTGAGGTGGGACCAAGTCTGCTTACACTTATTGTGGGTTGCGCGGCTTACGTTTTCACCACATATGATGGATAATGACGGGGAAACTGAGAGACCCGACTCTTTTAATCTTTCAAGGAGCAAAGAATGTTAATTCTGACTCGTCGAGTTGGTGAAACCCTCATGATTGGCGATGAGGTTACGGTTACTGTGCTAGGGGTAAAAGGCAACCAGGTGCGTATTGGTGTGAACGCCCCCAAAGAGGTTTCGGTTCACCGTGAAGAAATCTATCAGCGCATTCAGGCAGAGAAGTCTCAGCAGACGACTTACTGATTCCGAAGCAGCGTCTCGTTGCCAGACGAGACGCTACTGCATCGTTTTACCCACTTCCTTCGCCCTCCCTCTTCTTTTTCGTGATTATTTTCCCGGTTAGTTTCCTGCTTTGTTGCTACAGACGCTGCGGTTGCCTGTTGATAAAACGCCCTTTTTGCCGTGAAATCGCCCATGTTGGGTGCGAATTGTGCAAACGCGCATGAGTTGGGAAAAATTGTTTGACTTAAAAGTCGGAGAAAGTAATATGTGCGCCACGCAGTGCCGATGAGCTTCTCTAAAGCGAGTTAGGCACAATTCGAAAGAAGCGTTTGGTGAGGTGGCCGAGAGGCTGAAGGCGCTCCCCTGCTAAGGGAGTATGCGGTCAAAAGCTGCATCCGGGGTTCGAATCCCCGCCTCACCGCCATTTGCATCCGTAGCTCAGCTGGATAGAGTACTCGGCTACGAACCGAGCGGTCGGAGGTTCGAATCCTCCCGGATGCACCATATTAGCCGTATGGTAGAGTTGGGAACAAAGTACCATAGGGTATCAAAGAATTACTGTGCATCCGTAGCTCAGCTGGATAGAGTACTCGGCTACGAACCGAGCGGTCGGAGGTTCGAATCCTCCCGGATGCACCATTCTTCACTTCCCGTACAGCGAAGAGAAATCTTCAGGCGGGCAGTAAAAAAGAAAGTGTCCCTTAGGGAGGATAACGTTGCTTCAGCAACGGCCCGCAGGGTGAGGCGCAAGCGCCAAATCATCCTCCCGGATGCACCATTCTTTAAGTCTGGCTTCATTAGCGAAGCAGGCAAGCAGTAAAAACAGTAATGCATCCGTAGCTCAGCTGGATAGAGTACTCGGCTACGAACCGAGCGGTCGGAGGTTCGAATCCTCCCGGATGCACCATCTAAGAGAAACCCGCTTCGGCGGGTTTTTCGCTTTTCAGCATTTAACCATTCTCTCTTCACCCCTGTCCTCCTTTGCGCCCGATAGGGCACAGCACATTCCGTTATGACGCAGTCAGCGACAACCCAACGGCTTTACGCTAAAGTAGTTTTCTTTCCTCAACGATCATGGAGTAACGATGTACGACCGCTATCAGGGTCTTATTTTCGACATGGACGGCACGATTCTGGACACCGAGCCAACGCACCGTAAAGCGTGGCGTGAAGTGCTGTCCCGTTATGGCATGACGTTTGATGAAGCGGCCATGGTGGCGCTGAGCGGTTCGCCGACCTGGCGCATCGCGCAGGCGATTATCGCCAGCCATCAGGCCGATCTCGATCCTCATCACCTGGCCGCGGAGAAAACCCGCGCGGTGGAAGCGATGCTGCTGGACAGCGTGCGTCCATTGCCGCTGATCGAGGTGGTGAAGTCCTATCATGGCCGCCGTCCGATGGCGGTCGGCACCGGCAGCGAGCACCGCATGGCGGAAATGCTGCTGCGTCATCTCGGCCTGTTCAACTGCTTTGATGCGATCGTCGGTGCGGACGACGTGCAGCGCCACAAACCGGAGCCGGACACCTTCCTGCGCTGCGCCGAACTGATCGGCGTGCGGCCGGAAAAATGCGTGGTGTTTGAAGACGCTGATTTCGGCATTCAGGCGGCGAAAAGCGCCGGTATGGCGGTGGTAGACGTCCGTACGCTGTGAGTAGTACGCTAGCCGTAATATCGTTATTTGGCAGTAGCTTCCTCAGTGCGACGCTGCTGCCGGGAAATTCAGAAATCGTTCTGGTCGCCTTGCTGACCCAGAGTCGCGTCTCGCCGGAGTTGCTGGTGCTGGCCGCGACCCTGGGCAACACGCTGGGTGGCTTGACCAATGTCATTATCGGGCGCTTGTTACCGGCGTTGAAACCACAGCGGGGGCTGGCAACGGCGCTCGGGTGGCTGCAACGCTTCGGCCCGGCTGCGCTGTTGCTCAGCTGGGTACCGGTGGTGGGCGATTTGTTGTGCGTGTTGGCAGGTTGGCTGCGCATGCCCTGGGGCTCTGTCGCGCTGTTTCTGTGTATCGGAAAGGCGCTGCGTTACATCGTTTTGGCTATGATAACGGTACAGGGCATCGCCTGGTGGCAGTAACCAAGTGAATATAACTCAATATTCTCTCGGGTGCGGATTCAGTATGCTTACGAGTTATTGTTTTTAGAAGCGGGAGGTCAATTTGATCCCGGACGTATCACAGGCGCTTTCTTGGTTGGAAGCCCATCCCCAGGCATTAAAAGGTATTCGTCGCGGCATCGAGCGTGAAACGCTGCGGGTCACGCCGAACGGCACCTTGGCGACCACCGGGCATCCGGAAAAGCTGGGCGCGGCATTGACGCACCACTGGATCACCACGGATTTCGCCGAAGCGCTGTTAGAGTTCATTACGCCGGTTGATGACAATATCGATCACCTGCTGACGTTCCTGCGCGATATTCATCGCTACGTGGCGCGCAATATCGGCGATGAGCGCATGTGGCCGCTCAGCATGCCGTGCTTTATCGAAGCTGAGCAGGATATCGAGCTGGCGCAGTTCGGCTCGTCGAACATCGGCCGCATGAAGACGCTGTACCGCGAAGGGTTGAAGAATCGCTACGGCGCGCTGATGCAGACCATTTCCGGCGTGCACTACAACTTCTCGCTGCCGCTGGAGTTTTGGCAGGCCTGGGCCGGCGTGCAGGACGCAGAAAGCGGTAAAGAGCAGATCTCGGCGGGCTATTTCCGCCTGATCCGCAACTATTATCGTTTCGGCTGGGTGATCCCGTATCTGTTCGGGGCATCGCCGGCCATTTGTTCTTCGTTCCTCAAGGGGCGCGAGACCAATCTGCCGTTCGAGCGCACCGAGCAGGGGATGTGCTACCTGCCGTACGCCACTTCGCTGCGCCTGAGCGACCTGGGTTATACCAACAAGTCGCAGAGCAATCTGGGCATCACCTTTAACGATCTGCACAGCTATGTGGCCGGTCTGAAGCGGGCGATCGCGACGCCTTCCGAAGAGTTCGCCAAGCTGGGCGTGAAAGAGGGTGACCGTTACCTGCAGCTGAACAGCAACGTGCTGCAAATCGAGAACGAGCTGTATGCGCCGATCCGGCCGAAGCGCGTGACCAAAAGCGGCGAGACGCCGTCGGACGCGCTGCTGCGCGGTGGTATCGAATACATCGAAGTGCGTTCGCTGGACATCAACCCGTTCTCGCCGATCGGCGTGGATGCGGTGCAGGCGCGTTTCCTGGATCTGTTCCTGGTGTGGTGCGCGCTGGCCGATGCGCCGGAGATGAGCAGCGATGAACTGCTGTGCACGCGCAAGAACTGGAACCGGGTGATCCTGGAGGGGCGCAAGCCGGGCCAGACCATCGGCATCGGCTGTGGCGCCAGCCATGAACCGCTCGAAAAAGTGGGCAAGGCGTTGTTCGCCGATCTGCGTCGAGTGGCGGAAGTGTTGGACGGCGAAGCCGGCAATCGCCAATACCAGCAGGTGTGCGATGAGCTGGTCGCCGCGTTCGACGACCCTGAACTGACCTTCTCCGCACGGATCCTGAAAGCGATGCAAGCGGAAGGCACCGGGCGCGTCGGCCTGCAATTGGCGGAGCAATATCGCAAGATGCTGCTGGAAGAGCCGTTGGAAATCCTGAACGAGGCCGAGCTGGATAAAGAGCGGGAAGCCTCGTGGCAACGCCAACGCGACATAGAAGCCAATGATACGCTAAGCTTTGAAGCGTTCCTGAAGCAAAACGGCGGAAGCTGAAAAAGAAAAAGGCCACATCAATGTGGCCAAATATGCATCTCTGATGACAGGGATGATGATAACAAATGCGCGTCTTTCAGATACTGAGACTCGCAGGGTTGGAAAAGGTTTCCCGGTTAGGAAAAAAAGTTTCGAAATAAATGCTCTTTTACGAGGAGGTAGCGAAATGCCATTGCTGGATAGCTTTACCGTCGATCATACCCGTATGGCAGCCCCGGCTGTCCGCGTTGCGAAAACCATGAAGACGCCTCACGGCGATACCATCACGGTGTTTGATCTGCGCTTTTGCCGCCCGAACCTGGAAGTGATGCCCGAGCGCGGCATTCACACGCTGGAGCACCTGTTCGCCGGCTTTATGCGTGACCACCTGAACGGCCAGGGCGTGGAGATTATTGACATCTCCCCGATGGGCTGTCGTACCGGTTTCTACATGAGCCTGATCGGCGTGCCGGAAGAGCAGCGCGTAGCTGATGCGTGGAAAGCGGCGATGGCCGACGTGCTGAAAGTGACCGACCAGCGCAAAATCCCTGAGCTGAACGAGTACCAGTGCGGCACTTACCATATGCACTCGCTGGAAGAGGCGCAGGAGATCGCCAAGCACATCCTGGATAACGACGTGGTGGTGAACCACAACGACGAGCTGGCGCTGCCGAAAGAGAAGCTGCAGGAGCTGCATATCTAGACGCGAGTTCCCGCAGAGAAAAAAAGACGCGATTTCGCGTCTTTTTTACGTTCTGGCCAGCGGTCAGTGATGGCCGACGCTGGACTGCAGCGAGGTGATCGGCGTGACCCGCACCTGTTTTATCATGTTGCCCTGTACGTCGAGAATGTCGATATCGTAATGGCCGATACGCAACCGGGTGCCGATTTCGGGGATCTCTTCCAGCTCTTCGAGCAGCATGCCGTTGACGGTGCGCGCCTCGTTGGCCGGCAAGGTCCAGTTGAAGGCCTTGTTCAGCTCGCGCACGTTGGCGGTGCCGTCGATCAAGACCGAACCGTCGCTCTGCGGCGTGACCTCTTCCGCCAGCGTGGGTGACATCGAGGTGGTGAAGTCGCCGACGATCTCCTCGAGGATATCCTCCACCGTGACCAGGCCCTGAATGTCGCCGTACTCGTCGACCACGATGCCGACCTTCTCTTTGTTGCGCTGGAACTTCACCAGCTGCACGTTGAGCGGCGTGCCTTCCGGCACGAAGTAAATCTCGTCGGCGGCGCGCAGCAGGTTCTCTTTGTTGAACTCTTTTTTCTCGGTCATCAGGCGGTAGGCTTCGCGCACGCGCAGCATGCCGATGGCGTCGTCCAGCGAACTGCGGTACAGCACGATGCGGCCGTGCGGCGAGTGGGTCAACTGGCGCATGATCGACTTCCAGTCGTCGTTGACGTCGATGCCGACAATCTCGGTGCGCGGCACCATGATGTCGTTAACCGTCACCTTTTCCAGATCCAGCACCGAGATCAGCATGTCCTGATTGCGTCGGGAGATTTGCGACTGGGATTCGCGCACGATGGTGCGCAGCTCATCCTTGCTGACGGCATCGCTGATGCGCACGTTGGTGCGAATGCCGAACAGGCGCAGCGTCATACTGGTAATGCCGTTGAGCAGCCAGACCAGCGGGAACATCACTTTTTGCAGCGGCGCCAGCAGAAAGCTGCTGGGGAAGGCGATGCGTTCCGGGTAGAGCGCGGCGAAGGTTTTCGGCAGCACTTCGGCGAACAGCAGCACGGCGAAGGTCAGTATGCCGGTGGCGATCGCCACGCCGAGGTCGCCATACAGCCGCATGCCGACGATGGTCGCCAGCGCCGAGGCGAGGATGTTGACCAGGTTGTTGCCGATCAGCACCAGGCCGATCAGCCGATCCGGTTTTTGCAGCAGCTTCTCCACACGGCGCGCCGAGCGATTGCCCTGTTTGGACAGGTGACGCAGGCGATAACGGTTGAGCGTCATCATGCCGGTTTCGGAGGCGGAGAAGTAAGCGGAGACCACGATCATGATCACCAGGATAATGATGAGGGTCCCCGTCGACACATGCTCCAATGCAGTATTCCTTATAGAGAGGGAAAGTTGAGGCGGCCGGCTTAGCGCACCATCACTTGCTGAATCAGACGGCTGCCGAAGTAGGCGAGCGTCAGCAGGAAGGCGCCGGCGAAGCTGAACCAGACGACGCGGCGGCCGCGCCAGCCTTCATGGTAATGGCCCCACAACAGCACGATATACACGAACCAGGCCATGATCGACAGCACCGCTTTATGCACGTTCTCTTTGCTGAACAGGTTATCCATGTACAGCAGGCCGGTGCACAGAGTGAGCGTCAGCAGCACCACGCCGATCTGGGTGATATGGAACATCTTGCGCTCGATGCTCATCAGCGGCGGCATGTCGGCGCTAAAGGTCAACTTCTTGTTTTTCAGAAGGTAGTCGAGCCAGGCAAGCTGCAAGGCGTAGAGCGTGGCGATGATCAGGGTGGCGTAAGAGAACAGCGCCAGGCCGATATGCACCATCAATTCCGGGCTGGACTCCAGGTGAGTGATGAACTCGCCGGGCATGAAGCTGGCGAAGGCCAGATTGATCATCGCGAAGCTGTAGACGATCGGCAGCAGGAACCAGCCGCGGTCGCGCGAGGCGACGAAGGTCATGACCGAACAGATGATCAGGCTGACGATCGAGCCAATGTTCAGCAGGCTGAGATTCTGCCCGGCGCTGACGTCGAAGATGCGCTGCTGCAGCGCGATGGCGTGGCAAATCAGCGCCACCACCGCCGAGACGAGGGCAAGCCGACGGTATGCGCTGTTCTTCCGCAACAAGCTGGGAATGATCAGTCCAAGGCTGAGCAGGTAGGCCATCAAAGCCACAATGGAGAAAACTGGCATAGCGTTTAATTTTGCTTCGGCGTGGTTAATTGGAGTGTCAGTATAACGTTGCGCGCGTTTCACTCCAACCTATCTCCAACGCTGAGGCAGAGATCCGGCGCGCTTCGTGTTATCATCGGCGCAATTGTGTCGCCGGAGCGGCCTGTCATCACACGTTGAGCATGAGACGATGTTTGAAAATTTAACCGATCGATTGTCGCGCACGTTGCGCAATATCAGCGGCCGCGGGCGGCTGACCGAAGAGAATATCAAGGAAACCCTGCGTGAAGTGCGTATGGCGTTGCTGGAAGCGGACGTCGCGCTGCCGGTGGTGCGCGACTTCATCAACCGCGTCAAAGAGAGCGCGGTCGGCCATGAAGTCAACAAGAGCCTGACGCCGGGGCAGGAGTTCGTCAAGATCGTCAAGGGCGAGCTGATCGCCGCGATGGGCGAAGTCAACACCGAGCTGAATCTGGCGGCCCAACCGCCGGCGGTGGTGCTGATGGCGGGCCTGCAGGGCGCCGGTAAAACCACCAGCGTCGGTAAGCTCGGCAAATTCCTGAAAGAAAAACAGAAGAAGAAAGTGTTGGTGGTTTCCGCGGACGTTTATCGCCCGGCGGCGATCAAACAGCTGGAAACGCTGGCGGAAGGCGTCGGCATCGACTTCTTCCCGTCCGACGTCAAAGAAAAACCGATCGACATCGTCAATCGCGCGCTGCAACAGGCCAAGCTGAAATTCTACGACGTACTGATCGTCGATACCGCCGGCCGCTTGCACGTTGACGAAGCGATGATGGACGAGATCAAGCAGGTGCACGCGGCGATCAAGCCGGTGGAAACCCTGTTCGTGGTCGACGCCATGACCGGCCAGGACGCCGCCAATACCGCCAAGGCGTTTAACGAAGCGCTGCCGCTGACCGGCGTGGTGCTGACCAAGGTCGACGGCGATGCGCGCGGCGGTGCCGCGTTGTCCATCCGTCATATCACCGGCAAGCCGATCAAGTTCCTCGGCGTGGGTGAAAAGACCGAAGCGCTGGAGCCGTTCTACCCGGATCGCGTGGCATCGCGCATCCTGGGCATGGGCGACGTGCTGTCGCTGATCGAAGATATCGAAAGCAAGGTCGACCGCGAGCAGGCGGAGAAGTTGGCCAACAAGCTGAAGAAGGGCGACGGTTTCGATCTGACCGATTTCCTGGAGCAGCTCAAGCAGATGCGCAACATGGGCGGCATGGCCAACATGCTGAGCAAGCTGCCGGGCGCTGGCCAGCTGCCGGACAACGTCAAGTCGCAGATGGACGATAAAGTGCTGGTGCGCATGGAGGCGATCATCAACTCGATGACGCTGAAAGAGCGCGCCAAACCGGAAATCATCAAGGGCTCGCGCAAGCGCCGCATCGCGATGGGGGCCGGCATGCAGGTGCAGGACGTCAACCGCTTGCTGAAGCAGTTCGACGAAATGCAGCGTATGATGAAGAAGATGAAGAAAGGCGGCATGGCGAAGATGATGCGCGGCATGAAAGGTATGATGCCGCCGGGCTTCCCAGGCCGCTGATAGGCCTCCGCACGCCGAGTGCGGGCGCTTTCAGCATTCGCCGTTCGCGGTGAAAACCGCCCGAAATTTGACAGGCTGCAAAAGTTGTCCCCTGCGATCGACGCTTTAGATTGCTTTTTGCGCCAAAATGAGTAAAATTTTCGGGCTTTTTATATTGCAACCGGGCCCCGTCCCTCAATGGGGCCCGGCTGTTTTATTAACTAAAGAGGATGTTATGGTAACAATTCGTTTGGCACGTGGCGGCGCTAAAAAGCGTCCGTTCTATCAAGTAGTAGTGACCGACAGCCGCAACGCTCGTGATGGTCGTTTCATCGAGCGCGTAGGCTTCTTCAACCCGATCGCTTCCGGTCAGGCTGAAGCACTGCGTCTGGACCTGGACCGCATCGAGCACTGGGTCGGTCTGGGTGCAACCGTTTCTGATCGCGTTCACGCGCTGATCAAAGACGCTAAGAAAGCAGCTTAATCTGTCGCGGTGGTGGCAATGAGCAAGCAACTCAAACCGGTAGCGCCTAAGCAGCCGATTGTACTCGGTAAAATGGGGTCCGCTTACGGCATTCGTGGTTGGCTCAGAGTGTTTTCATCCACCGAGAACGCCGAAAGCATTTTTGACTATCAGCCGTGGTTTATCCAGCAGGCGGGTCAGTGGCAGCATATCGAGTTGGAAGACTGGAAGCGCCACAGTCAGGATCTGATCATCAAGGTCAAAGGCATTGACGATCGGGACGCGGCGAATCTGCTGACTAATCGCGAGATTATGGTGGATTCCGATCAACTTCCTCCGCTGGAGGGTGATGATTACTACTGGAAAGACCTGATGGGCTGCCAGGTAGTCACTACCGCCGGCTACGAGCTGGGTAAAGTCATCGATATGATGGAAACCGGCTCGAACGATGTGATGGTTGTGAAAGCGAACCTGAAAGATGCGTTCGGCATGAAGGAGCGGTTGATTCCGTTTCTTCATGGGCAGGTTATCAAGAAAGTCGATCTCACTGCCCGCGTGATTGAGGCAGATTGGGATCCTGGTTTTTGACCCCCGGATCAAACGGTCGAAGCAAGTGGAATAACGGTAAGGGGATTGGCTTGTGTTCATCGGTATTGTAAGCCTGTTTCCTGAGATGTTCCGCGCTATCACCGATTACGGGGTGACTGGCCGGGCAGTAAAAAATGGCCTGCTGAGCGTGCAGTGTTGGAGTCCTCGCGACTTCACCTACGACCGGCATCGCACCGTGGACGATCGCCCTTACGGCGGCGGCCCGGGAATGCTGATGATGGTGCAACCTTTACGGGAAGCCATTCATGCGGCGAAAGCAGCGGCAGGCGAGGGAGCAAAGGTGATTTATCTGTCACCTCAGGGGCGCAAGCTGGATCAAACCGGCGTGTGCGAACTGGCGGCCAATCAGAAGATGATTCTGGTGTGCGGCCGCTACGAAGGGATAGACGAGCGCGTAATCCAAACCGAAATTGACGAAGAATGGTCAATCGGCGATTACGTTCTCAGCGGCGGGGAACTGCCGGCGATGACCCTGATTGATTCAGTCGCCCGTTTCATACCGGGTGTGCTGGGCCATCAGGCCTCAGCGGAGGAAGACTCCTTCGCCGACGGATTGCTGGACTGCCCGCACTATACCCGCCCCGAGGTGTTGGAAGGGATGGAAGTACCGCCGGTTCTGCTGTCGGGCAACCATGCCGAGATACGTCGCTGGCGCTTAAAGCAGTCGCTGGGCCGAACCTGGCTTAGAAGACCTGAACTTCTAGAAAGCCTAGCTCTGACTGACGAGCAAGCGGTGTTGCTGGCTGATTTCCAACGGGAACATCAGGCCAGGCAACAGGACTATGAAGGAAACGTCTGACATCAGACGGGACCGATATATCAGTTTACCTAGGGTAAGAGACATATTATGAGCAACATTATTAAGCAACTTGAACAAGAGCAGATGAAACAAGACGTACCTGCATTCCGTCCGGGTGATTCCGTGGAAGTGAAGGTATGGGTCGTTGAAGGTAGCAAAAAACGTCTGCAGGCATTCGAGGGCGTGGTTATCGCTATCCGTAACCGCGGTCTGCACTCTGCATTCACTGTTCGTAAGATTTCCAACGGCGAAGGTGTTGAGCGCGTATTCCAGACTCACTCCCCAGTAATCGACAGCATTGCTGTGAAACGTCGTGGTGCCGTTCGTAAAGCTAAACTGTACTACCTGCGTGAGCGTACTGGTAAGGCTGCTCGTATCAAAGAGCGTCTGAACCGCGTTGGCTAACGCTGCATCCAAAAGTTAATAGTTATCAGGGGTTGGCATTATGCCAACCCCTTTTTTTATCTGGAAAATCTATCACCTCGCATTTGCGAGACTTGGCCGCCTGGCAGCGACATTAAAAAGCCTGCATCAGCAGGCTTTTTGCATTACAGCGCGGCGGCGCTTTGTTTATGCTGACTCTCCGGCGGGTGCGGCTGCGCCGGGACAATGTCATCGCCAGGTTTGACGATCACCCGCGCGACGGACTCGTGCGTGGCGAACGTGCAGCTGCAATTGATGTTGCGGCATTGATGGTAACGCTCTTTGGTCGACTCGCTCAGATAGCGGCTGGAGCGAGTGTGGGCCACGTGACCGCATAATGGACAGTGCATCATAAGAACCCCCTTGAACAAATTAAGTGAAATTGTTGTGGCATCACCCTTCGGCGAGCGAACTCGTCATGATGAGGCAATACCCTGCAAGCACAGTGCGCGTTCCGTGGCGCGTCGCTGTTCCAGCCCTTTGTTTTTCTTTCCGTTTACGTAAATCCAGCGAGGCAACTGATCGCAGGCCTGCCGCCACTGGCGCTGTTGCAGCAGCGCGACCAGCGTAGAGTGGCAGGCTGCGCTGACGCCCACGTTGAAGGCGAAGGCGATCACCGCATCATAGGTTTGTTGCGAGAGCGTATGCGGCAGGCAAGCGGCCATGCCGCGTTCGGTGCGGCGAACATCGTCGACCAAACCCACCGCGGCTTGCCGTTCATCGATCGTCTTGCCTGGGATGACGTCGGCAGTATGCCCAATGCCCTGCGTCCACACCCCGGCGCTGCACTGGTAAGGCGACAGGCGGCAACCTTCGAGATCGGCGATCAGCCTGAGACCGGCTTCTGAGGTTTGCAGCTCGCCAAATGACGGTAACAGCACCGCGATGGCCAAAACGGCGGCGACGCTGCAGCGCTTAACGATTGCACTCATCGTAAATTTTCCTCCGTGATGCCGCATTGCGCTCAATGGCCTTCAGGATCTGCAGGCTTTTACGTCGGTAGTACCAGTTCACCAGAAACGTGCCGATGCCTACAGCCGCACCGACTAAAAAGGCAATGTCCTGCGGAGAGAGCTTGCCGAGCCAGGCGAGAAACAGGGCCATGGCGTAGGTGATGAATGAGGTGATTTTCTCCATAACTTATGCTCGCTTTTGTTTACAGCATCTCGGGAACTATGGTGGCCATCGATGCGTTACTGGTCGCTCACTATCGAAATCCATCATGCCCCGATGCTGTACAATAATTACTGTATATGCATACAGTATTAAGCTATTTGCTAAAGTCGTCAATGGGTGGGATGAATATTTTTAGCAGATTGTGCAAAAGAGGGCCGCAGGCATAAAAAAGCCCATCGATGATGGGCTTCGAGAGATTCTGGAAGGGAGATTACAGGCCGTAGACCAGCGTGACCGAGGTGGTGGTGTCGGTGTTTTTCGGTGCCGAGGCCGGCGGTTTGCTGTTGTAGGTCACGGTGTAGGCTACGCGCAGTGAGAAGCGATCGTTGATCGCCACGTTCAACGCGCTTTCCGAGTTCAGCGTGGTTTCCTCGTTCGCCAGCGCGGAAACGCCCTGAATGAACTTGGTGTTGTCGGTCAGCTGATAGGAATAGTTGGCCGCACCGTAGGCCAGCCCTTTGGTCGAGCGGCCGCCGCCGTGGTATTCGTCATGGCGCACGCCGGGACCGAATTCTACCCGCAGGTCGCTGAGCGGCCCGTTGAGGAGTTGACGGCCGTAGCCGCCCGTCAGCGTGGAGCGTGAATCGTAACCGTTGAAACGGTCGCTCAGCCAGCTGGCTTGGCCGAACAGGTAGTTGCGGTCGGTCAGGTTATAGCGCGTACGGCCACCGGCCTGGTATTTTTCGGAGGAGCGCACGTTGGAGGAGGTGGTGTTGTTGGCCGCCCCCCACAGGCTGTACGCCGCGTCGCTGTTGAACCAGGTCATGTTGGTGTTGGCCAGCAGGGTGGAACTCTGCGAGTTGCCTGACTGGGCGTTGTAGCCCGCCTGCACGTTGCCTTCAAACGGTTTCTTGGCGGTGGCCGGATCGTCCATCGCGGTGAAAAGCGTATTGTCGGCGAGAGCTGAAACACTGGTGAAAGTCGTTAAGCAGCAAATATACAGCGGAAAAGCGCGACGAGCGCGAGAAGAGAGCATTTTGGATCCAGTTGTTAAGGGTGGTTATTGTTGATGACGGTCACATTATATCGGTTCATTTCGGCGACAAAAATAGCCGCCATTAGCTTAAGTTTTTAATTTTTATTCCTTATTTATTCGCTTTTCTTCTACTGAAATTCATCGCTTTCAGCAGCGCTTCGTGCTGAGTCTGGCGGATGCCTGTCTCAGCCCATTCGTTGGCGCTGAGGTGGGGGCGCGTCTTCCTTGTAAAATCAAATGTACATTTATGTTTACGAATTCCATCTACTGCCAGGCAAGCGGGTAGAGAGGCGCTGGCAATCCTTTTGTTTGCATATCTTATTAAATTTATTGTGTTTATTTTATTTATTGAAGTGCCTTTCCCAATGGTTTTTCTTAGGGGTGATTACGGTAATTTTTTATTTACGGAAATTGGATTGAAAACTTTACATTGCGTGATAAGGTAGAGTCCTGAAACGCTCAAGGTTCCACTTCAACGCATAACGCCAAACGACAGGAATAGCATCATGCAAAAAGACGCGCTCAATAACGTACACATCAGTGCAGAACAGGTTCTCATCACGCCGGAGGAGCTGAAGAACCAGTTCCCGCTTAGCGCCGACGACGAAAATGAAATCGCCACCGCGCGTAACACCATCGCCAACATTTTGCAGGGGCGCGATCATCGCCTGTTGGTAGTGTGCGGGCCTTGTTCGATCCACGATCCGGATGCGGCGCTTGACTACGCCCGTCGTTTGAAAACCCTGGCGGCTGACTTGAGCGATCAGCTGTATATCGTTATGCGCGTCTATTTTGAAAAACCCAGAACCACTGTCGGCTGGAAAGGTTTGATCAACGATCCGTACATGGACGGTTCGTTTGACGTTGAAGCAGGCTTGCATATCGCGCGTCGCCTGTTGCTGGATCTGGTGGGCATGGGCTTGCCGTTGGCTACCGAAGCATTAGATCCGAACAGCCCGCAGTACCTGGGGGACTTGTTCAGCTGGTCGGCGATCGGTGCGCGCACCACCGAGTCGCAGACCCACCGCGAAATGGCTTCCGGCCTGTCGATGCCGGTCGGCTTCAAAAACGGCACCGACGGCAGTCTGGGCACCGCCATCAACGCCATGCGCGCCGCCGCCATGCCGCACCGTTTCGTCGGCATCAACCAGGCGGGCCAGGTTTGCCTGCTGCAGACCAAGGGCAACCCGGACGGGCATGTGATCCTGCGCGGCGGTAAAACCCCGAACTACAGCGCCGAGCACGTTGCGGCCTGTGAAAAACAGATGCTCGAGGCGGGACTCCATCCGTCCTTGATGATAGATTGCAGCCATGGCAACTCGAATAAAGACTATCGCCGTCAGCCGGCGGTGGCCGAGTCCGTGGTGGAGCAGATTAAGGCGGGCAACCGTTCGATCACCGGCATCATGCTGGAGAGCCATCTGCATGAGGGCAACCAGTCTTCCGAGCAGCCGCGTGCAGACATGCGTTACGGTGTGTCCGTCACCGACGCCTGCATCAACTGGGAAAGCACGGAAACGCTGCTGCGTCATATGCATCAGGAACTCGGCGCTGCGCTGACGGCACGCACGGGAGAAAAGTAAGTTATGGTGGCAGAACTGACCGCGTTGCGCGATCAAATTGACGAGGTGGACAAAGCGCTGCTGGATCTGCTGGCGAAACGCCTGCATCTGGTAGCGGAAGTCGGCGAGGTGAAAAGCCGCCACGGTTTGCCGGTTTATGTGCCGGAGCGCGAAGCGGCGATGCTGGCCTCGCGCCGTCAAGAGGCGGAGAACCTCGGCGTGCCGCCGGATTTGATCGAGGATGTCTTGCGCCGCGTGATGCGCGAATCGTACGTCAGCGAAAACGATAAAGGCTTTAAAACCCTGTGCCCGCAGCTGCGGCCGATCGTCATCATTGGCGGCAACGGCCAGATGGGCCGGCTGTTCAACCGGCTGCTGACGTTGTCGGGTTATCAGGTCAGGGTATTGGATCAGGAAGATTGGCCGCGGGCGGAACAGCTGTTGGCAGACGCCGGCATGGTGATCGTCAGCGTGCCGATCCATGTGACCGAACAGGTGATAAGCCGCCTGCCGCCGTTGCCCGACGACTGTATTTTGGTGGATTTGGCGTCGGTGAAGAACCGTCCGCTGCATGCGATGCTGGCGGTGCACAGTGGCCCGGTGGTGGGGTTGCACCCGATGTTCGGCCCGGACGTGGGCAGCGTGGCGAAGCAGGTCGTGGTCTATTGCGACGGGCGCCGGCCAGAGGCTTACCAGTGGTTGCTTGAACAGCTGCAGGTGTGGGGGGCGCGGCTGCACCGCATCAGTGCGGTCGAACACGATCAGAACATGGCGTTTATTCAGGCGCTGCGGCACTTTGCCACCTTCGCCTACGGGTTGCATCTGGCGGAAGAGAACGTGCAACTGGAGCAGTTGCTGGCGCTCTCTTCGCCGATCTACCGGCTGGAGCTGGCGATGGTTGGCCGCCTGTTTGCGCAGGATCCGCAGCTGTACGCCGACATTATCATGTCGTCGGAGGAAAACGTGGCGTTGATCAAACGCTACTACCAGCGCTTCGGCGAGGCGATCAAGCTGTTGGAGCACGGCGACAAACAGGCGTTTATCGATAGCTTCCGCAAGGTGGAGCACTGGTTTGGCGATTACGCCCAGCGCTTCCTGGTGGAAAGCCGCACGCTGTTGCGGCAGGCTAACGACAGCCGGCAGTAAAATACCGGCGGTAAATAAAAATGAAGGGTTCGGCTTGGCCGAACCTTTTTTTATCGCGTCAGGATGGGTTGACCGGCACCACGGTGTCGCTGGGATAACAGCCCAGCACCTTCAGCGAGCGGGTGATGGGCGCCAGATCGCGCAGCGCTTTTTGCATTGCGTCGCCACGCAGGTTGGCCTGTACATCAATATAAAACATCTCTTCCCACGGATTGCCGTTGATCGGGCGTGACTCCAGTTTGGTCATGATGATGCCGTTGTCGCGCAATACCAGCAGCGCTTCGACCAGCGCGCCGGATTGCTGGCCGGTCGCCATGATCAGCGTGGTTTTGGCCGGCACCTGTTCGGAGACGTCGATCGCTTTACGCGCCAGGACGATAAAGCGGGTGATGTTCTGCTGTTGATTGGCGAGGTTGTGTTCCAGCACTTGCAGCCCGTAGAGCGCGCCGCCGGCCTCGCTGCCCAGCGCCGCCACCTTCGGCGAATTCAATTTGGCGACTTTCTCCATTGCGGCGGCCGTGCTTTCAGTGTATTCGATTTTCCAGTGCGGGAATCGATTCAGGAACTGGCTGCACTGCTGGAACGGCTGCGGGTGGCTGTAGACGGTTTCAATCTGGCTCAAATCGCTGTCGCCGGCCACCAGAACACAGTGGTTGATAGGGTTGGTCAGTTCGCCGACGATCGACAGACTGGTGTGTTGCAGCAGGTCGTACACCTCATTAATCGAGCCGGAGCTGGTGTTCTCGATCGGCAGAATGGCGTAGTCCGCCTGGCCGGTTTCCACCTGGGCGAAGATATCCTGAAACTTCTGGCAGCCACATTCGATCAACCGATCGAAATGGCGGGCGGCGTATTGGCGCGCCGCCAGATGTGAATAAGAGCCTTTCGGGCCGAGAAAGGCGATGCGGGCGGAGTGTTGGCTGACGGGATTGAGCTGGTGCTGCAGCAGCGCCTGCTGGGTCAGGACGGAGTCTTCAATGATCAGTTGGAACAGGCGGGTGACGTAGAAACCGTCCAGGTCGTAAGGCTTGGCGGCGGCGATCAGCGCATCCAGCAGATCGCGCTCGCGCTCTTTGTCGCGGATCGGACGGTGAGAGTGCAGTTTGGTCTTGCCGACTTCGATCGCCAGTTCACGGCGTTCCGCCAGCAGGGCCAACAATTTCAAATCCAGTGCGCTGATGCGCTCGCGCAGCACCAATAACGGGTTGTCAGTCATAATCAGCTTCCGCCTTCAGTTCTTATTCGTTGTATAACAGCCATAAAAAAAGCCTCCTGTTTCCAGGAGGCCTTGTTGTTCGTCTTCGCATTCTTTCTCACACGACGAAACGCCTCCCAGTCAGGGGAAGGTAAAAAAGAATGCGAAGAAAAACGGTGTGCGTGGCATGGTTTACCTAAGGTTAATGCGAACAGGTTTTAAAGTAACCGCTGGCTTTTACCCCGTCAACAAAAATACCCGACAAAAAACGCGCCCTCGGGCGCGTTTGATGCGGCAACCGCAGTCGGACGGTTATTCCTGTTCCTGCGTCACTTCCGGCACGATGTCTTTCACGCTGGCATTGCAGCGGCGCGCTTCGCCTTTGTGCTGCACCTTGTTCAACTGGCGCTCCAGCTTGGCGATCAGCTCGTTAACGGCGGTATACATGTCATCATGTTTGGCGCTGGCGACCAGCGGGCCGTTCGGCGTGGTAATGGTAGCGTCGGCGACAAACCCCTGCGGTTCTTTGGATAAGACGATATGCGGGTTTATCAGCTGGGTCTGCCATTTTTCCAGTTTGGTGAGACGGTCTTCGACGTGATTGCGGATTGCGGGAGTGATATCCATTTGTTTGCTGGTAATGTTCAATGTCATATAACTTACCTCTCTGTCTTTCCGTCTTGGTGAACCCAGCATACCCCGCTTTTTGTTTAAATGCGTGATGTAAATCACGATTTTTTGTCACTTTTTGCAAAGTTAGTTCAATCTGTGATTCAGCATTTGAATTGGTTATCTAATGCTTGAGAGTTGCCGCCGGATGGCGCATTATCGATGAGTTGACCGGTGAGGAGCGCTAGCTAACACCGTGTTTTTACTTGTGTATTCTTCCAGTGAAAACCAGGTCCACGCCAATGAAAACGGCAGCCGAGGCTGCCGTTTTGTTTTTTTGCCGTTGCCGACGCGCGCTTATTGCGGGTTGGCGGCGATCACTTTGGCCACTTTGTCAGCCTGGCCGTTCAGCTGCAGCTGCTTGTAGGCATTTTCCATCAGCGGCAACACGTCGTGCGTCGCTTTGGTATCCGGGAATTCACGCAACATCTGCTCGGCGCGATTAACGACCGCGACGTAAGCACCGCGTTTAGTGTAGTATTCCGCCACCGAAAGCTCATACTTGGCCAAGCGGTCTTTCAGATACACCAAACGCTTGTTGGCGTCGGTCGCGTATTGGCTGTTCGGGTATTGCTGAATCAACTGGCTGAAGTCGCGGAACGCAGCGCGAGCGTGCTGAGGATCGCGGTCCGAACGGTCAACCCCGAAGAAGCCCTGCAGCGCGCTGTCATCGAGCGCCATGTCGGTCAGACCGCGCATGTACATCACGTAATCGATGTTCGGGTGCGTCGGGTTCAGGCGCATGAAGCGATCGATGGATGCCTGCGCCATCGGCAAGTCGGCGGCCTTATAGTAGGCGTAAATCAAATCCAGCTGGACCTGCTGGGAATACGGCCCGAAAGGATAGCGGTTATCTAACGCTTCGAGTTGCGTAATCGCGCCCTTGAAGTTACCGTCCTGCAGCTTTTGCTGCGCGGTGGCATAGATTTCCGAAGGTGGGTTGTCGGGAACCGCATCCTTGGATGTGGAGCAACCTGCCAGCGCCAGGCTCAACGTGGCTGCCGCCACCAGATATTTCATACGCGTCATGACGTTTTGATTATCCTCAGGGTGTTATTCCGGGAGACTGTCCGTTAAGCTCCCGACAAAGACCAGGTACAATAGCACATTATATTAAACGGCATCGCCGTGAAAACCCAACGTTAACGAAGAAGCTGCATATGGCACAACAAGTACAACTCACCGCAACGGTGGCCGAATCTCAACTCGGACAACGTTTAGATCAGGCTTTGGCCGAATTGTTCCCTGATTATTCACGATCTCGCATAAAAGAGTGGATCCTGGGCGATCGGGTGAAGGTCAATGGCAAAACGTCAAACAAACCGAAAGAGAAGGTGCTGGGCGGAGAGACGGTCGCCATCGATGCACAGATAGAAGAAGAGGCGCGTTGGGAGCCGCAGGATATCGCGTTGGATATCGTCTATGAAGACAGCGACATCCTGGTGATCAACAAGCCGCGCGATTTGGTGGTGCACCCTGGCGCCGGTAACCCGGACGGCACGGTGCTCAATGCGCTGCTGCATCACTACCCGGAAATCGCCGACGTGCCGCGCGCCGGCATCGTGCACCGTCTGGATAAAGACACCACCGGCCTGATGGTGGTGGCGAAAACCGTGCCGGCGCAAACCCGGCTGGTGGAAGCGCTGCAGGCGCGTGAAATCACCCGCGAATACGAAGCGGTGGCGATTGGCACCATGACCGCCGGCGGCACGGTAGAAGAGCCCATAGCGCGCCATTCCACCAAGCGTACCCACATGGCGGTGCACCCGATGGGTAAACCGGCGGTGACGCACTACCGCATCATGGAACACTTCCGCGCGCACACCCGTCTGCGTCTGCGCCTGGAAACCGGCCGTACTCACCAGATCCGCGTGCACATGGCTTACATCAGCCATCCGCTGGTGGGCGATCCGCTGTACGGCGGCCGTCCACGTCCGCCGAAGGGGGCTTCGGAAGCTTTCATCAACACGCTGCGCGGTTTTGACCGTCAGGCGTTGCACGCCACCATGCTGCGTTTGTACCATCCGATCAGCGGCATCCAGATGGAGTGGCATGCGCCGCTGCCGCAGGACATGGTCGATCTGATTAACGCGCTGAAGGCGGATACCGAAGAATTCAAAGATCAGATGGACTGGTAATGAACTCGCTCATTCTGCCCGACTGGCCATTGCCTCCCGGCGTTAAGGCCTGCAGCACCACGCGCGGCGGCGGCGTCAGCCTGCCGCCTTATGACTCGCTGAACCTCGGCGCCCACGTCGGTGACGAGGAGCAAGCGGTGAAGCGCAATCGGGAACGGTTGGTTACCGTCGCCGGCTTGCCGCAGATGCCGGTGTGGCTCGAGCAGATACATGGCACCCGTGTGGTGACGTTGGCGGGGCAAGCGCCCGCCGATCTGCGGGCGGATGCGGTTTACAGCAACGTGCCGGGGCAGGTGTGTGCCGTGATGACGGCGGATTGTCTGCCGGTGCTGTTCTGTTCGCAGCACGGCGATGAAGTGGCCGCCGCTCACGCCGGCTGGCGTGGGTTATGCCATGGCGTGCTGGAGCAAACCGTGGCGGCGTTCAGCGCCGCGCCGAGCCAGATCAGCGCCTGGCTGGGGCCGGCGATCGGCCCGCAGCAGTTTGAGGTCGGGCCGGAGGTGCGCGCTGCCTTTATCGCGGAAGACGCCGAAGCCGCGGCGGCGTTTACGCCGCACGGCGATAAGTTTTTGGCTAATATCTACTTGCTGGCTCGCCAACGTTTGTTGCGGGCAGGCGTGCAGGCCATCTACGGCGGCGACCGCTGCACGGTTAACGAAAAGAGTCATTTTTTCTCCTATCGACGCGATGGAATAACCGGACGTATGGCAAGTTTAATCTGGCTGATATAACCTATTGAATTAGGACGATCCAACGACGCATGGCGTTGTACCGAAAATTTAGCGTCGAGATAACCTTGAAAATTTGAGGGATGACCTCATTTAATCTCCAGTAGCAATTTCGACCCATCTTGGAGGTGTTATGCGTCTGGATCGTCTTACCAACAAATTCCAGCTTGCCCTCGCCGATGCCCAGTCACTAGCCCTTGGGCACGACAACCAGTTTATTGAACCGCTACATCTGATGAGCGCCCTGCTCAATCAGGAAGGGGGCACGGTTCGTCCACTATTAACTTCCGCAGGTATCGATGCCGGGCGCGTACGCACCGAGATCGAACAGGCGCTGTCCCGTTTACCGCAGGTAGAAGGTACCGGTGGCGACGTTCAACCGTCCCACGAGTTGGTGCGCGTCCTGAACCTGTGCGACAAGCTGGCACAGAAGCGTGCGGATAAATTCATTTCTTCCGAGCTGTTTGTGCTGGCGGTGCTGGAAGACCGCGGCTCGTTGACCGACTTGTTGAAAGCGGCCGGCGCAACGGCCGACAAAATCAGCAAAGCCATTGAACAAATGAGAGGCGGTGACAGCGTGGAAGATCAAGGCGCCGAAGACCAACGGCAAGCATTGAAGAAATACACGATCGATCTGACCGAACGCGCCGAGCAGGGCAAACTTGACCCGGTGATCGGCCGTGACGAAGAGATCCGCCGCACCATTCAGGTGCTGCAACGCCGTACCAAAAACAACCCGGTGCTGATCGGCGAACCTGGCGTGGGTAAAACCGCCATCGTCGAAGGCCTGGCGCAGCGCATCATCAACGGCGAAGTGCCGGAAGGGCTGAAGCACAAGCGCGTATTGTCCCTCGATATGGGCGCTTTGATCGCCGGCGCCAAATACCGCGGCGAGTTTGAAGAGCGTCTGAAAGGTGTGCTCAACGATCTGGCCAAGCAGGAAGGCAGCGTCATCCTGTTTATCGACGAACTGCACACCATGGTCGGCGCCGGTAAGGCGGATGGCGCGATGGATGCGGGCAACATGCTCAAGCCGGCGCTGGCGCGCGGCGAACTGCACTGCGTCGGTGCCACCACGCTGGATGAGTACCGCCAATATATAGAGAAGGATGCGGCGCTCGAACGTCGTTTCCAGAAAGTGTATGTGGCGGAGCCGAGCGTGGAAGACACCATCGCTATCCTGCGCGGCTTGAAAGAGCGTTACGAACTGCACCACCACGTGCAGATCACCGACCCGGCCATCGTGGCGGCGGCAACGCTTTCTCACCGTTATATCGCCGATCGTCAATTGCCGGACAAGGCTATCGACCTGATCGACGAAGCGGCGTCCAGCATTCGCATGCAGATGGATTCCAAGCCGGAATCGCTCGACAGGCTTGAACGCCGCATCATTCAGTTGAAGCTGGAACAGCAGGCGCTGAATAAAGAGTCTGACGACGCCAGCAAGAAACGCCTGGACATGCTCAGCGATGAGCTGGGGCAGAAAGAGCGAGAATATTCGGAGCTGGAAGAAGAGTGGAAAGCGGAAAAAGCCTCGCTCTCCGGCACCCAGAACATCAAGGCTGAACTCGAGCAGGCCAAAATCACCCTGGAGCAGGCGCGCCGCGTCGGCGATCTGGGGCGGATGTCGGAACTGCAATACGGCAAAATCCCTGAGCTGGAGAAACAGCTCGCCGCCGCCACGCAGGCTGAAGGCAAAAGCATGAAACTGCTGCGCAATCGGGTGACCGATGCGGAGATTGCCGAAGTGCTGGCGCGTGCCACCGGCATCCCGGTGGCCAGAATGCTGGAAGGCGAACGCGACAAACTGCTGCGCCTGGAGCAAGAGCTGCATTCGCGGGTGATCGGCCAGGACGAAGCGGTCAGCGCGGTCTCTAATGCTATCCGCCGCAGCCGCGCCGGGTTGTCCGATCCTAACCGGCCGATCGGTTCGTTCCTGTTCCTCGGCCCGACCGGGGTGGGGAAAACCGAGCTCTGCAAGGCGCTGGCTTCGTTCCTGTTCGACAGCGACGACGCCATGGTGCGTATCGACATGTCTGAGTTTATGGAGAAACACTCCGTTTCGCGTCTGGTCGGCGCGCCTCCGGGCTATGTGGGTTATGAAGAGGGCGGCTATCTGACGGAAGCCGTGCGCCGCCGGCCTTACTCGGTGATTCTGCTGGATGAAGTCGAGAAAGCGCACCCGGACGTATTCAACATTCTGCTGCAGGTGTTGGATGACGGCCGACTGACCGATGGCCAGGGCCGTACCGTCGATTTCCGCAATACCGTGGTGATCATGACTTCCAACCTGGGTTCCGATCTGATCCAGGAGCACTTCGGTCAGATGAACTACGCGCAGATGAAAGAGTCGGTGATGGAGATGGTGAGTCACCACTTCCGTCCTGAGTTCATCAACCGTATCGACGAAGTGGTGGTGTTCCATCCGCTGGGCGAGAAACACATTGCTGCAATCGCCAAAATTCAGCTGTCGCGTTTGTACAAACGTTTGGAAGAACGCGGTTACGAAGTGACCATGACCGAACCGGCCCTGGCTTTGTTGAGCAAAACCGGTTACGACCCTGTGTATGGTGCGCGTCCGTTGAAACGCGCGATTCAGCAGGAGATCGAGAACCCGCTGGCGCAGCAAATCCTGTCCGGCAAGCTGATTCCCGGCAAGCTGGTGACGCTGGATGTGGAAAACGACCATATCGTTGCACGCCAATAACGGCAACTAAGCGTCATGAAGATGAAAGGGAGCGGGTGACCGCTCCCTTTTCTTTATCTTCATTTGTCTCTATTTACAGGGTTTGCCGCTATTGCTGCGCTAAAACCGGTGTTTTTTGACTAATAAACATCCTAAAAAGGCATTTTGGGCGATTATTTGAGCGCTTGAAAAGTTTTTTGCATTTAGGGGTTGCGGCCTGCCGAGAACTCCCTATAATGCGCCTCCACTGACCGGGAACAACGACTGACAAGCCGCCGGGTCAGCGAGAAGACAGCGAAATAAACGCTTGACTCTCCGGGCTAAAAGCGTAATATACGCAGCCCGCGCCGATGAGTTTCTCGGCACTGCTCTTTAACAATTTATCAGACAATCTGTGTGGGCACTCCACAAGACGATATCCAGCATCTTCGGATGCAAAAAAATATCAAGTCTTGAAGAGTGACTAACTGAAGTAAAATTCATGCAGTAAATCTTTGAGCATCGCTTCTCGAGTGGAAGCACATCAAGCTTTTAATTGAAGAGTTTGATCATGGCTCAGATTGAACGCTGGCGGCAGGCTTAACACATGCAAGTCGAGCGGTAGCACAAGGGAGCTTGCTCCCCGGGTGACGAGCGGCGGACGGGTGAGTAATGTCTGGGAAACTGCCTGATGGAGGGGGATAACTACTGGAAACGGTAGCTAATACCGCATAACGTCGCAAGACCAAAGAGGGGGACCTTCGGGCCTCTTGCCATCAGATGTGCCCAGATGGGATTAGCTAGTAGGTGGGGTAATGGCTCACCTAGGCGACGATCCCTAGCTGGTCTGAGAGGATGACCAGCCACACTGGAACTGAGACACGGTCCAGACTCCTACGGGAGGCAGCAGTGGGGAATATTGCACAATGGGCGCAAGCCTGATGCAGCCATGCCGCGTGTGTGAAGAAGGCCTTCGGGTTGTAAAGCACTTTCAGCGAGGAGGAAGGTGGTGAACTTAATACGTTCATCAATTGACGTTACTCGCAGAAGAAGCACCGGCTAACTCCGTGCCAGCAGCCGCGGTAATACGGAGGGTGCAAGCGTTAATCGGAATTACTGGGCGTAAAGCGCACGCAGGCGGTTTGTTAAGTCAGATGTGAAATCCCCGGGCTCAACCTGGGAACTGCATTTGAAACTGGCAAGCTAGAGTCTCGTAGAGGGGGGTAGAATTCCAGGTGTAGCGGTGAAATGCGTAGAGATCTGGAGGAATACCGGTGGCGAAGGCGGCCCCCTGGACGAAGACTGACGCTCAGGTGCGAAAGCGTGGGGAGCAAACAGGATTAGATACCCTGGTAGTCCACGCTGTAAACGATGTCGATTTGGAGGTTGTGCCCTTGAGGCGTGGCTTCCGGAGCTAACGCGTTAAATCGACCGCCTGGGGAGTACGGCCGCAAGGTTAAAACTCAAATGAATTGACGGGGGCCCGCACAAGCGGTGGAGCATGTGGTTTAATTCGATGCAACGCGAAGAACCTTACCTACTCTTGACATCCAGAGAACTTTCCAGAGATGGATTGGTGCCTTCGGGAACTCTGAGACAGGTGCTGCATGGCTGTCGTCAGCTCGTGTTGTGAAATGTTGGGTTAAGTCCCGCAACGAGCGCAACCCTTATCCTTTGTTGCCAGCGGTTCGGCCGGGAACTCAAAGGAGACTGCCAGTGATAAACTGGAGGAAGGTGGGGATGACGTCAAGTCATCATGGCCCTTACGAGTAGGGCTACACACGTGCTACAATGGCATATACAAAGAGAAGCGACCTCGCGAGAGCAAGCGGACCTCATAAAGTATGTCGTAGTCCGGATTGGAGTCTGCAACTCGACTCCATGAAGTCGGAATCGCTAGTAATCGTAGATCAGAATGCTACGGTGAATACGTTCCCGGGCCTTGTACACACCGCCCGTCACACCATGGGAGTGGGTTGCAAAAGAAGTAGGTAGCTTAACCTTCGGGAGGGCGCTTACCACTTTGTGATTCATGACTGGGGTGAAGTCGTAACAAGGTAACCGTAGGGGAACCTGCGGTTGGATCACCTCCTTACCTAAAGATATTAGTTCGCGTGGCGTGCTCACACAGATTGTCTGATAGAAAGTAACGAGCAGAAATACCTTTATAGGCTTGTAGCTCAGGTGGTTAGAGCGCACCCCTGATAAGGGTGAGGTCGGTGGTTCAAGTCCACTCAGGCCTACCACTTCTCGGAAGTGGAAAAGGTACTGCGCGTGACTGTATGGGGCTATAGCTCAGCTGGGAGAGCGCCTGCCTTGCACGCAGGAGGTCAGCGGTTCGATCCCGCTTAGCTCCACCATATAGTCCGGTATTTCACTACTTCAGAGTATATTGGCAACAGTATGCTGCGAAGTATTTTGCTCTTTAACAATCTGGAACAAGCTGAAAATTGAAACATGACGGCTGAAATTCATTCCTCCGTAGAAGTACCGGAGTGAAGAGTAACCTGTCATAGAGTCTCTCAAATGTTTGCAGCGCGAACGATGGAAACATCTTCGGGTTGTGAGGTTAAGTGACTAAGCGTACACGGTGGATGCCTAGGCAGTCAGAGGCGATGAAGGGCGTGCTAATCTGCGAAAAGCGTCGGTAAGGTGATATGAACCGTTACAACCGGCGATACCCGAATGGGGAAACCCAGTGTGTTTCGACACACTATCATGTCATGAATACATAGTGGCATGAGGCGAACCGGGGGAACTGAAACATCTAAGTACCCCGAGGAAAAGAAATCAACCGAGATTCCCCCAGTAGCGGCGAGCGAACGGGGAGGAGCCCAGAACCTGAATCGGCTTGTGTGTTAGTGGAAGCGTCTGGAAAGTCGCGCAGCAAAGGGTGATAGCCCCGTACACTAAAATGCACAGGTCGTGAGTTCGATGAGTAGGGCGGGACACGTGACATCCTGTCTGAATATGGGGGGACCATCCTCCAAGGCTAAATACTCCTGACTGACCGATAGTGAACCAGTACCGTGAGGGAAAGGCGAAAAGAACCCCGGCGAGGGGAGTGAAATAGAACCTGAAACCGTGTACGTACAAGCAGTGGGAGCACCTTCGTGGTGTGACTGCGTACCTTTTGTATAATGGGTCAGCGACTTATATTTTGTAGCAAGGTTAACCGTATAGGGGAGCCGTAGGGAAACCGAGTCTTAACTGGGCGATTAGTTGCAAGGTATAGACCCGAAACCCGGTGATCTAGCCATGGGCAGGTTGAAGGTTGGGTAACACTAACTGGAGGACCGAACCGACTAATGTTGAAAAATTAGCGGATGACTTGTGGCTGGGGGTGAAAGGCCAATCAAACCGGGAGATAGCTGGTTCTCCCCGAAAGCTATTTAGGTAGCGCCTCGTGAACTCATCTTCGGGGGTAGAGCACTGTTTCGGCTAGGGGGCCATCCCGGCTTACCAAACCGATGCAAACTCCGAATACCGAAGAATGTTATCACGGGAGACACACGGCGGGTGCTAACGTCCGTCGTGAAGAGGGAAACAACCCAGACCGCCAGCTAAGGTCCCAAAGTCATGGTTAAGTGGGAAACGATGTGGGAAGGCATAGACAGCCAGGATGTTGGCTTAGAAGCAGCCATCATTTAAAGAAAGCGTAATAGCTCACTGGTCGAGTCGGCCTGCGCGGAAGATGTAACGGGGCTAAACCATGCACCGAAGCTGCGGCAGCGACGCTTAGGCGTTGTTGGGTAGGGGAGCGTTCTGTAAGCCGTTGAAGGTGGCCTGTGAGGGTTGCTGGAGGTATCAGAAGTGCGAATGCTGACATAAGTAACGATAAAGCGGGTGAAAAGCCCGCTCGCCGGAAGACCAAGGGTTCCTGTCCAACGTTAATCGGGGCAGGGTGAGTCGACCCCTAAGGCGAGGCTGAAAAGCGTAGTCGATGGGAAACAGGTTAATATTCCTGTACTTGGTGTTACTGCGAAGGGGGGACGGAGAAGGCTAGGCTGGCCGGGCGACGGTTGTCCCGGTTTAAGCGTGTAGGGGGTGTGACCTGGTAAATCCGGTTGCATACTAACCCTGAGGCGTGATGACGATGCACTACGGTGCAGAAGTAGTTGATGCCCTGCTTCCAGGAAAATCCTCTAAGCTCCAGGTAACATTAAATCGTACCCCAAACCGACACAGGTGGTCAGGTAGAGAATACCAAGGCGCTTGAGAGAACTCGGGTGAAGGAACTAGGCAAAATGGTGCCGTAACTTCGGGAGAAGGCACGCTGGCATGTAGGTGAAGTCCCTTGCGGATGGAGCTGAAGCCAGTCGAAGATACCAGCTGGCTGCAACTGTTTAATAAAAACACAGCACTGTGCAAACACGAAAGTGGACGTATACGGTGTGACGCCTGCCCGGTGCTGGAAGGTTAATTGATGGGGTCAGCCGCAAGGCGAAGCTCTTGATCGAAGCCCCAGTAAACGGCGGCCGTAACTATAACGGTCCTAAGGTAGCGAAATTCCTTGTCGGGTAAGTTCCGACCTGCACGAATGGCGTAATGATGGCCAGGCTGTCTCCACCCGAGACTCAGTGAAATTGAACTCGCTGTGAAGATGCAGTGTACCCGCGGCAAGACGGAAAGACCCCGTGAACCTTTACTATAGCTTGACACTGAACATTGAGCCTTGATGTGTAGGATAGGTGGGAGGCTTTGAAGCGTGGACGCCAGTCTGCGTGGAGCCATCCTTGAAATACCACCCTTTAATGTTTGATGTTCTAACTCGGCCCCATAATCTGGGGTGAGGACAGTGTCTGGTGGGTAGTTTGACTGGGGCGGTCTCCTCCCAAAGAGTAACGGAGGAGCACGAAGGTTAGCTAATCACGGTCGGACATCGTGAGGTTAGTGCAAAGGCATAAGCTAGCTTGACTGCGAGAGTGACGGCTCGAGCAGGTACGAAAGTAGGTCTTAGTGATCCGGTGGTTCTGAATGGAAGGGCCATCGCTCAACGGATAAAAGGTACTCCGGGGATAACAGGCTGATACCGCCCAAGAGTTCATATCGACGGCGGTGTTTGGCACCTCGATGTCGGCTCATCACATCCTGGGGCTGAAGTAGGTCCCAAGGGTATGGCTGTTCGCCATTTAAAGTGGTACGCGAGCTGGGTTTAGAACGTCGTGAGACAGTTCGGTCCCTATCTGCCGTGGGCGTTGGAAGATTGAGAGGGGTTGCTCCTAGTACGAGAGGACCGGAGTGAACGCACCACTGGTGTTCGGGTTGTCATGCCAATGGCATTGCCCGGTAGCTAAGTGCGGAAAAGATAAGCGCTGAAAGCATCTAAGCGCGAAACTTGCCTCAAGATGAGTCTTCCCTGGGCCTTTAAGGCCCCTGAAGGAACGTTTAAGACTAAGACGTTGATAGGCTGGGTGTGTAAGTGCAGCGATGCATTGAGCTAACCAGTACTAATGATCCGTGAGGCTTAACCTTACAACACCGAAGGTGTTTTAGAGACGAAGAGATTTTCAGCGAAGTTCCGAGATTGGTTCTGATGGCGACACGAGAGTGAAGCGGTTGGAATGAAACGAATTTGCCTGGCGGCAATAGCGCGGTGGTCCCACCTGACCCCATGCCGAACTCAGAAGTGAAACGCCGTAGCGCCGATGGTAGTGTGGGGTCTCCCCATGCGAGAGTAGGACACTGCCAGGCATCAAATAAACGTTATCAGCGTGACGACTGGTAATGCGCAAATCGCAGAGCGCGATATTGCCGGCATCGAGAGATGCGACGTAAAAGAATCGGTGGAGCGGTAGTTCAGTTGGTTAGAATACCTGCCTGTCACGCAGGGGGTCGCGGGTTCGAGCCCCGTCCGTTCCGCCACTTAATTGATAAGCCCTGAGTCTCTGACTCAGGGCTTTTTCATATGCAAAATTCATAAAACCTCGCCGAATTTGTCGCCGTTCCTGCCGCTTTCCTCAATATTGTTGCCTGTTGATCAAAAGTCTTATGCCGAACCTGGCGTTTTTGCTCACTAAAAATATTGCCATACTCTCTCGCATCGCTATTTATCCACTAATGAGAGAGCAAATATTGTGAGCATCCCTGCATTTGGTTTAGGTACTTTTCGCCTTCAGGATCAGGTCGTTATCGACTCTGTGAGCACGGCACTGGAATTGGGCTATCGGGCTATCGATACCGCACAGATCTATGAAAACGAAGCGGCCGTCGGCCAGGCTATCGCCGCTAGCGGTGTGCCGCGTGACGAGTTGTTCATCACAACCAAGATCTGGATCGCGAATCTGGCTAAGGGCGCCTTAATTCCCAGTCTGCGAGACAGCTTGGCCAAGCTGCAGACCCCGTATGTCGATCTGACGCTGATTCACTGGCCATCGCCAAATGATGAGGTGCCTGTCGCAGAGTTTATGGCTGAACTGCTGGAAGCCAAGCGATTGGGGCTGACCCGTCAGATTGGTATATCTAACTTCACCATCGATCTGATGCAGCAGGCGATTGATGCGGTTGGCGCCGATCAGATTGCGACTAATCAGATCGAACTGTCACCGTTCTTGCAGAATGAAAAAGTGGTGGCGTTCGCACGGAAACATGGTATCGCCATCACCTCTTATATGACGCTGGCGTATGGCAAAGCGTTGCAGGATGAGACGATCAAAAGCATTGCCGCCCGTCACAATGCGACGCCGGCACAGGTGGTTCTGGCCTGGGCGTTGAAGCTGGGCTACGCGGTGATCCCTTCTTCGACCAAGCGCGAAAACCTGGAAAGCAACCTGTTAGCGCAGCAACTGACGCTGAGTGACGAAGATATGGCGCAGATTGCGGCGCTTGAAAGCAACGGCCGATTGGTCAGCCCGGAAGGCCTGGCACCCAACTGGGACTAATCTTCAGATATGAAGACCTCAGGCGCCCCAAGAGGGCGCCTTTTTATCGCTTTAGCCGTTCGCTGATAAAATCGATAAAGCTGCGCAGGCGATTACTGACAGCGCTATCGCTGTAGTACACCGCGTTGATCGGCATTTCGAGTGGCAGCGTGTCTCCTACCAGAAGGGGAACCAGGTTCCCGCGTTTGACGTCTTCATCACTCATAAAGTCCGACAGGCAGGCGATGCCGTTGCCGTGCAGGCACAGGTGGCGCTGGGTTTCGCCGCTGTTGGTGGTCAGCCCCGGAACGATCTCCAGTTGTCGACCATCGGCACAGGTCAGCGGCCAGCGGTTCAGGCTGGGCAGATCGTTAAAGCCGATGCAGCAATGGTGCTCCAGGTCGGCTACCGTCTTTGGCGCGCCATATTGCGCCAGGTAGGCGGGGGAGGCCAGGATGCGTCGATAGCTGGCCATCAGCTTGCGCGCTTTCAGCGTAGAGTCCGTCAGCTCGCCGACGCGGATTGCGATATCCACTTTTCGTTCGATCAAATTGATGAAGTTTTCCGAAGAGACCAGCGACAGGGACATTTCCGGATAGCGTTCACGAAACTCGGCGACCAGCGGCGTCAACAGATGCAAGACGACCGGCGTTGCGGCATCGACGCGCAGCAGCCCCTGCGGGCGTTGACGGCTTTCCATCAACGCATTTTCCGCTGCGGCCATATCGCTCAATACTTTCTGCACCTGCCGAAAGTAGTTTTCGCCTTCTTGGGTCAGACTGATTTGGCGTGTCGTGCGGTTGAGCAGGGTTACCCCCAGCTTGCTCTCCAGCTTTTTTACCGTTCGACTGACCACGGAGTTGGCCTGCTGCAGGCGCTCCGCCGCCCGGCTGAAGCTGCCGCTTTCCACTACGGTGACGAAGGTGATAAGCTCGTCCGAATTCGCTTTCATTTTTGCTCCAAAGGCAAACTCTGTTCTAAATTTTTAGCGATTTCGTCATTTAAACACGTCGGAGCATCGTCGTCACCCACAGGAATCTGATTGCGCATATTCCTGTTTCTCCGTCTGCATTTTGCTGGCCCTTTCGCATTTTTCACCTCTGCTGCATCACCTTTACACTGCTATACCCTCAGAAGATTGAAATCGCCGCAGGCGGCCCCTATAACTGAAAAGGTTATGCCTGTAAAAGCCATGCCGTCTGTGCGGGGCAGGCGTATAATCAATTCACCGTTGGCGAAGTCTTCATCGCCAGTTTCATGCTAATGGGTTATAGGCGAATCGCGTGCCGAAACGAACTTATGCAATGAGGTATGTTGCAGGCCAGCCAGTTGAGCGAATCTTTCCTGGCGCCGTTAATCAGCCGTTGCCGCCAGGGGCGGCGCTGCCGACGACCGGCGCCTTGCGCGTTATGGTGTGGAATATTTTCAAACAGCAGCGAGCCGACTGGCTTTCGGTGCTGAAAAACCATGGCAAAGATGCGCAGCTGGTGCTGTTGCAAGAAGCGCAAACTACGCCGGAGCTGGTGAGCTACGCTACCGCCAACTATCTGGCGGCCGATCAGGTGCCGGCCTTTGTGTTGCCGCAGCACCCTTCCGGCGTGATGACGCTGGCGGCCGCTCATCCGGTTTACTGCTGCCCGCTGCGCGAGCGAGAGCCGCTGCTGCGGCTGTCCAAGTCGGCCCTGATCACCGTTTATCCGCTGTACAACGGTGAGCTGTTGATGGTGGTGAACATCCATGCGGTGAACTTTAGTCTGGGAGTCGACGTCTACAGCAAGCAGCTGGGGCCGATCGGCGAGCAGATCGCCAGCCACCGGGGGCCGGTGATCATGGCCGGGGACTTCAACGCCTGGAGCCGCAAACGTATCAATGCCTTGTATGACTTTGCCGGTGAGATGGCGCTGCGCGAAGTGAGCTTCGCCGACGATCACCGCCGTAAGGCTTTTGGCCGCCCGCTGGACTTTGTGTTTTATCGCAATCTTGGGGTCGTAGAGGCGTCGGTACTGGTGACCAGCGCGTCGGATCACAATCCGCTGTTGGTGGAGTTCCACCCGGAAAAAGATTCTCCCGTCTGGTGAATCGCAGGCAATAAAAAAGCACCCCGAAGGGTGCTTTTTTTGTGCCGGAAACTTAGGTATCCGGCGTCAGCTTGTTGCCGACAAACAGGGTTAACTTCAGACCGGGTTGAAGGCTGTTGCCTTTACCGAGCGTTGAATTCCAACGCATCACGTCGTTAATATCGACGCCGTGACGACGTGCGATACTGGCAAGCGAATCACCTTTACGAACCTGATAGGTAATACTGCTGTTACCGCCAGTATTGCTGGCCACTTGCAGGGTTTGCCCAACTTTTATGGCGCTCTTGGCGCGTAAGTTGTTCCAACTCTGCAAATCGCTGGTCTTAACGTTCAGCCGCTTGGCAATGCCCGATAAGGTGTCGCCGGAGCGCACTTTATACGAATTGCCACCGGTCAAACCGCTGTTCTTCGCCAACTGCGTCGTTGGCTGAGTCACGGCGATCTGGCCATCGGCCAGCGAGTCTTTCAGTTGCTCGGCATGCCCTTTGGGAACCATGATGTAATGGGGCCCGTTGGGTGCCGTAACGCCTTTTTTGTAGCCTGGGTTATACGCTTTCATCTTGGTGACTGAAAGCCCCGCCATCTCAGCCGCCTGAGTCAGCTGGATCTGCTGCCCGACATCGATACGCGCCAGCGCACGGGTTTCATCCGTTTTCGGGAGTTTCACGCCGTACTTCTTGCTGTTCTTGATGATGTCGCTCAGCGCCAGCATTTTCGGGACATAGATTGACGTTTCACGCGGAAGCGACAATGCCCAGAAATTGGTTGGCTTACCCTGGCGTTTGTTTGCCTTCACCGCTTGCATCACGCGGCCTTCACCACTGTTATAGGCGGCTACGGTCAGTAACCAGTCGCCGTTAAACATACGGTTCAAGCGCTGCATCATGTTAAGCGCAGCGGTTGTCGAGGCGACGACATCGCGTCGACCGTCATACCACTGATTGTTTTTCAAACCATAATTGCGACCCGTTTGCGGCACGATTTGCCATAGCCCTGCGGCGTTGGCACTTGACGTGGCGTGGGGGTCAAAAGCGCTCTCCACTATGGGTAGCAGTACCAGTTCCATCGGCATATTACGTTTCTTAATCTGCCCGACTATCCAGTACATGTACGGCTCTGCCCGTAATGTTACATCGTGGAGATAGCTCTTACTTTTTAAGTACTTTCTTTTCTGATCACGGATCCGGGAATTTTCCGGAACCTCCATCTTCAGCTCGTCGCTAATGAAGTTCCACAGGTCCTGTTGCGCGGCGGGACTGTTGTTATCCAACCACCGCGCCGAGCTCGCTCGGCCATTTGCTGTGTACTCTCCTGCTTCACCATCTTGACCAGCTGAAGACAAACTCTGTGCATGCTGTTCTGGCGCCGGTGCGTCCTGCCTGGACGACTGGCAACCCACTAGCAAGACTGAGGCGAGAAATATCGCTTTAGCCTTCATGTGTGTGTCAATGTAGTTGCTTAAAAGACGAGCAATAATACTTTGCTTCGCCAAATAACACAACTAAAAGCTCAGAAGTTATCTTTCCGCAGGCGTAATTCGGAAAAAACTGAATGAAGGCTTTCCGGTGGTGAATTAAAGCCTAATTTCTTTTGTAAATCAGTGTCATGGCAACGTAAAAACAGGTTAATTTTGCGCTCTAATTGCAATGTGGTTGGCACGCTGGCTTGGCCTTTTGCCCTTAACGCTTCAACATGTTGTTGATATGTTTCAATCTCTCGATCTTCCGGCAAAATAGCCCGCGCAAACTTAAGATTTGAAAGAGTATATTCATGCGCGCAGCAAATTAAGGTGTTATCGGGAAGTTGCGCGAGTTGTTGAAATGAGTCGTACATTTGTTTGGCGCTGCCTTCAAACAGCCTGCCGCAGCCGGCGGAGAAAATTGTGTCGCCGCAGAACAGATAAGGGGCACTATAGAATGCCACATGGCCCAACGTATGGCCGGGGACGGCGATAGTCTTGTATTGGTGGCCATCGATGGCAAAGGTGTCGCCGTCGCGGACGATGTGGTTGGCGCCTTTGTCCGCGGTTTCTTGCGGCCCATAGACAGCCAGGCCGGGATATTGCGCCACGATCTGCGCCACGCCGCCGACGTGATCGTGATGATGGTGGGTCAGCAGGATCGCCGCCGGCGTCAGCTGCAGGCGCTGCAGCGCTTCCAGCACCGGCTGCGCCTCACCCGGATCGACGATAATGCAGCGCCCCTGCCGGTCATCCAATAACCAAATGTAATTGTCCTGGAAGGCGGGAATGCTGATAAGATTCATGGTGTACCTCTCGTTGGCAACGGCTTGAAAGAAGATAATAAATCATGAAACCAGCCCATACTCTACAAAAGCTCACCGGCCCGCAGTCCTGGGCGGAGCTGCCGTGGGGGGAATACTATCGTGAAGCCCTCGAGCGGCAGTTGCAACCCTGGTGGCCAAAGCTGTTCGGTTTCCATCTGCTGAAGATGGGCATGCTCAGCGCCGAGCTGGCCACGGACAAATGCGCGATTTCCCATCAGGTCAACGTAGGGTTGGAGGGGGAAGGGCTGCAGGTGATCGCCGATGCTTATCAACTGCCGTTTGCCGCCAAGTCGGTGGATGCCTGCCTGTTGGCGCATACGCTGTCCTATGCGGACGATCCGCACCGTATGCTGCGTGAAGTAGACAGGGTGTTGATCGACGATGGCTGGTTGGTTATCAGCAGCTTCAATCCGTTCAGCCTGCTGGGATTGGGCAAACTGGTGCCCGGATTGCGTCGCCGCCAGCCCTATGTCAGCCGCATGTTTACCCAGATGCGGCTGCTGGATTGGCTCAGCCTGCTGAATTATGAGGTGTTGTACCAGGCGCGTTTTCACGTGCTGCCATGGCACCGCAAGGGCGGCAAGTTTTTATGCACTCATTTGCCGGCGCTGGGCTGCATGAGCGTGATTGTGGCGCGCAAACGCACCTTGCCGCTGACGCCTACGCCGATGAAACTGGGGGCGAGAAAACCTTCTCTCAGCCGCGCGGTGGGCGCGACCAAGAGCTATCGCAAACTGCCTTAGGCTTCCGGTTGGTAACCGACGTCTTCCTGCGTCGGCTTACCGGCCGCTTCGCGCGCCAGCACGTCACAACGTTCGTTCTCCGGGTGGCCGGCGTGGCCCTTGACCCATTCCCATTTTACCTCGTGGCGCTGAATGGCCTGATCCAATCGCTGCCACAGATCGACATTTTTGACCGGCTTCTTGTCGGCGGTTTTCCAGCCGCGCTTCTTCCAGTTATGGATCCAGCTGGTGATGCCCTGGCGCACATACTGGCTGTCGGTGCTGAGCGTCACGGCGCAGGGCACGGTCAGCGCTTCCAGCGCCACGATCGCCGCCATCATTTCCATGCGGTTATTGGTGGTCAGACGAAAACCCTCGCTGAAGGTTTTTTCCGTCTGCTTATAGCGTAATATCGCGCCGTAGCCACCGGGGCCGGGGTTGCCAAGGCAGGAGCCGTCGGTGAAAATTTCTACCTGTTTGAGCATCTCTGGTAGACTCTTCCTATCAGTTTTATAAAAGCCAAGTCTGACATAAACGAGCGCTGTGAGCACTGCAATATGATCTCTACAACCACCAGACAGATTGTCCTCGATACCGAAACCACCGGTATGAACAAGCTTGGGGTGCACTACGAAGGGCACCGCATCATCGAAATCGGTGCGGTGGAGGTGATTAACCGCCGCCTGACCGGGCGCAATTTCCACGTTTACATCAAGCCGGACAGGCTGGTGGATCCGGAAGCCTACGGCGTACACGGCATCAGCGACGACTTCCTGGCCGACAAGCCGACCTTCGATCAGGTTGCCGAGGAATTCCTCGACTTTATCCGCGGCGGCGAACTGGTGATCCATAACGCGGCGTTCGATATCGGCTTTATGGATCACGAATTCCGCATGCTGCAGCAGGGCATCCCGAAGACAGAGACCTTCTGCACCATTACCGACAGCCTGCTGATGGCGCGCCGCCTGTTCCCGGGCAAGCGCAACAACCTCGATGCCTTGTGCAGCCGTTATGAGATAGACAACAGCAAGCGTACGCTGCACGGCGCATTGCTCGATGCCGAGATCCTGGCGGAAGTCTATCTGGCGATGACCGGCGGTCAGACCTCGATAGCCTTCCAGATGGAGGGGGATACCCAGCAAAACGACGCCGCGCAAGAGATTCAGCGCATTGTCCGCCCGGCGACCGCGATGAAAGTGGTCTACGCCAGCGACGAAGAAGTGAAGGCGCATGAGGCGCGTCTGGATCTGGTGGCGAAGAAGGGCGGCAGCTGCCTGTGGCGCGGAGCGCCGGCCGAATAACGGCGTTTTTGCGTGAAAAAACCTCAGCGGATGAACCTTCGTTGAAAAACTGTGCAAACGGTTCATTTGGTGAGAAAAAGGCGTTGACGGAACCGAAAGGCGTCCGTAATATGCGCCTCGTTCCCCCGCAAGAGGGAATGGCGCGGAGCGGTAGTTCAGTTGGTTAGAATACCTGCCTGTCACGCAGGGGGTCGCGGGTTCGAGCCCCGTCCGTTCCGCCACTATTCAGAAGCCCTGAGTTAGCGATAACTCAGGGCTTCGTCGTTTCTGCTCTCTGAAAAACGGTGCGGCTCAATGAACGGGGCCGGCAGACCGGCCCCTTATCCTCAGAATAACACCGAGTAGTTCAAGCCGAAGGTGCGTCCACGGCCTTTATAGCTGTACAGCTCAGGCGAACCGTAGGTTGGGCTGTACAGTATCGGCGCGCGTTGGCCCCAAACGGTGGTGTACTCCTTGTCCAGCAGGTTTTCCACGCTGAAGCTGATTTTCCCCACCGGCAGGGCATAGCTGCCGAGGAAATCGAGGGTGTTGTAGCCATCGATCTTGCGGCCCTGAGTGGAATTGGCCTTGGTGTAATCACCGTCGTCCGACACGTCGAAGGTCTGCTGCGACTGTAAGCGCAGATTCCAGTCGCCCGGCGCCCAGCCGACATAGGCGGTGACTTTCGATGGGCTGGCGGTATCCACCACCAGCTTCTTCCATTCGCCGTTGACCTTGGTTTCGGAACGGATAACGTTGAAGTTGGTGCCGGCGCTCCAGTCGCTGTCTTCAAAGAAATAATCCACCGCGCCTTCTACCCCGTAGATGCGGCGCTTATCCGCATTGACGTTGATGGTCATGTCGGTTTTGTTGATGGCGATGCTCTTGTCGGACAGCGAGTAGTAGGCGGCGATTTGCGTGCGCAGGTTATCGCCGGTATAGCGCCAGCCCAGCTCGTAAGCATTGACCTTGATGCCTTCCAGCCTGGAATCGCCGACGTTAACGCTTTTCAGCAGCTGGTAGTGGCCGCCGTTCAGCGCGTAGGTGCCGTTGCCGTAATACTTGCCCGGATCCGGGATCTCGAAGCCCTGAGAGAAGTTGAACCAGGTTTGCTGGCGCTCGGTCAGGTGCGCCAACAGGCCGGCGTTGAACAGCGCATTGTTGTAGTCGGTTTTCCCTCCCGGAATGGCGTCGGCGGAGGCGGCGGCACCGGTAGCGATCGCCTGCTGCTGGTTATAGCCGACGAAGTCGTCGATCTTGTTTTCGGTGTACTGGTAACGCACGCCGCCGCTCAGGGTGAAGATCGGGTTGATGTCGTAACTGGCCTGCAGGAACGACGCCAGATTGCTGGTGGTATAGCTCGGGTAGCGGCCGGTGCTGTAGGCGTTCTCCAGCGTCATGCCGCCGGACTGTTGCGCCTTCGCCAGGTTAAAGAACTGTTGGTTGGCGTTGAAGCTCTCATGCTCGGCGTCGATGCCGTAAGTCAGCGTCAGCGCGTCGACAGGTTTGCTGTTTAACGTCAGTTTGCCGCCGTAGAAGTCGGTTTTTTGCTGCGAGGCGCCAATGCTGCTGACGTAATAGTTCGGCGCTTTGCCCGCCAGCGTCGGGAACGGGTAGAAGGTCAGGGTTTCGTCGCGGTAGTAGACCTGCGCCACCAAATCCTGGCCGAGGAAATCGGTGTTGGAATATTGCAGGTTGATCAGATGGCGTTCGGTGCCGGGGATGCGGTCGGAATCTAAGCTACCGCTGTTGTAGGCCTTGGCGTTGCCGGTCACCGCCGCGAAGTTTTCTCCCAGGAACAGGCCGTGGTCGCCGTCGGACTGGCTTTTGTAGTATTGGGTGGTCAGCTGCAACTGTTGATGATCGTCGATGTTGAGGGTGCCGGTGCCCATCACGTCGAGGCGATCGGAATACTGCAGGCCGGTTTGGGTGTTGTCGATCAGCACCTCGTTGCCTTTGCCGTCATACCAGCCGCCGTAGCGCTGGTAAGAAACGGACAGGCGCCCCGAGGCGTTGTCGTTGCCGCCGCTGACCGCCGCCGCCACGTTCTCGTCGTGATCGTTATGGCCGCCAAAGCCGGTTTTACCGCCGATCTGCAACTCGACCTGCTGTTCCGGTTGCCCCTTTTTGGTGACGATGTTGATCAGGCCGCCGGTGCTGCCGCCGCCGTACAGCGAAGTCGCGCCGGAAATCACCTCAATATGATCGATATTGAACGGATCGATAGAATCCAATTGGCGGCTGTCGCTGCGCGATGAGTTCAGGCGTACGCCGTCGATCATCACCATCATCGAACGGCCGCGCATATTCATGCCATAGTTGGTGCGGCCCTGGCCGCTGACGTCCATGCCGGGGATCAGCTGCGCCAACATGTCCTTGATCTCTTTGCCGCCCTGGACCTGCTGTTCGATCTCCTGGCTTTCGATGACCCAAGTGGTCTGCGCCATTTCCGCCACGCTGCGGTGCGAACGGCTGGCGGAGACCACCAACTGCTCTTCGTTGCCGGTTTTCTGATCTTCTGCCCAAGCCGCCGGCGCAAGCATTGCCAGCAGACAAGGGTTCAATACCCAAAGGTGTTTGCGTTTCATCGTTATTTCCCAGGTGATTTTGTTATTACTCTATTTTTGAGAATGCTTCTTTTATCAATAACGTTTCTTGTTATCAATAAAATCATGATATGATTTTTTGCGATACATTAACGTAATTAATTAGTTTTATTAACATTTTACCCACTGCGCGATCGAGCACCCCACGCCGTCAACACGGCAGCCGATCGGTCATATGCGCAAGCGACAGCGTTGCCGGAGAATCGAGAACATGTCCGCCAGCTACAGAATTTTTGATATCACCCTGAAAAGCAAAACGCTGATTTCACCTTCGCTGGTGCGCTGCGTGTTTGAAGGTGCGGATATTCATCGGATGAAGCTTGAAGCGCCGGATCAGCGCATCAAACTGTTGTTCCCGGCGGCGGACGGCCAGAGCCCGCAGTTGGCCAACGGCCCGGATTGGTACGGCGATTACATGGCGATCCCCAAAGAACAACGGCCGGTGATGCGCACCTATACGCTGCGTGCGCTGCGCCGTGAGCAGAATCAGATGGACGTCGAATTCGTGCTGCATGGTGTGAACGGCCCGGCTTCCGCTTGGGCGACCCACGCCGAGCCGGGTGACGCCATTCAGACGGTCGCGCCCAACGGCGAGTTCGGCGGCGACAGCGGCGGCTACGAATGGGCGCCGCCGGCGCAGTTGCAGCAGGCGCTATTGATCGCCGATGAGACGGCGGTGCCGGCGGCGATGGGCATTCTGGAGCAGCTGGCGCAGCAGGCCAATCCGCCGCGGGTGCAGGCGTTCTTCGAAGTGCCGGTGGCGGGGGATTGCCTGGATTTGGCCCGTTTCCCGTTCGCCGAGGTTTACTGGCTGCCGCGCGACGTGGGCCGCCAGTTGGCGCACGGTACGCTGCTGGTGGAAGCGGTGCGCCAGCGGGTCGATATCCCCGCGTCGGCGTGCGCGCAGGCGCAGTCCCTGGCGGAAAGCAGCCTGAGCGATGAGGTGCTTTGGGAGCGGGCGGCCGGCGGTAACGCTTTTTATGCCTGGGTGGCGGCCGAGTCTTCCACGGTGAAAACGCTGCGGCGTTATCTGATCGGCGAACGCGATCTGGATCGCGCTACCGTCAACTTCATGGCCTATTGGTGCTGAACGCGCGGCCCTTTTCCGGCATTAACGCTGGAGCAGGGCATGCCGCTGCTATTCCCCCTCAACGAATAATCGCTTGCCAGCGGGTAGTTCGACCGTGTTATGTTCCGCTGAAACGAAGGTTACAGCGAGAACGATAATGCAACGGTTCGACGAACGCCTGCGCCGCGACTACCCACAGCTGACGCCGCAGGAGCAGCGGGTGGCCGACTTCATCTTCGATCACTATGACGATTTGATCGGCTACAACAGCGCCGAGCTGGCGCGTCTGAGCGGCGTTTCCAAAGCCACGGTCAGCCGCTTGTTCAAACGGCTGGGTTACCCCAACTACCGCGCCATGCGCGATGAGCTGCGCACCCTGCGCCAAAGCGGCATGCCGCTGACCGACAGCCGCGATGCGGTGCAGGGCGATACGCTATTGGCGCGGCACTGTAAGCAGGAAATGGCCAACCTCACCCGCTGGGTAAAGCAGATCGATGCGGTGCAGTTCAGCGCGGCGATCGCCGCACTGGCGCAGGCGCGAAGCGTGATGCTGCTGGGGCTGCGCAACAGCTATCCGGTGGCGATGCACCTGCGCCAGCAGCTGATGCAGGTGCGGGAGCAGGTGCTGCTGGCGCCGCAGCCGGGGCAAACGCTGGCGGAAGATCTGGCGGGGCTGACGCCGCAGGACATGGCGGTGGTGGTGGCGTTCCGTCGCCGGCCGCGCCAGATAAAGGCGCTGCTGGCGCTGTTGCAAAGCCGCGGGGTGCCGACGCTGCTGATCTGCGAACCGCAGGCGCAGGCGTTGTTCCCACTGGCCAACTGGCACTTGACCGTGCCGCTCGACAGCGTGTCGGCGTTCGACAGCTATGCCGCCGCCATGAGCCTGGCCAGCCTGCTCAGCAATGCGTTGCTGCATGAGCGGCTGGCGCAGGGGCGGCAGCGTATTCATCACGTCGCCGAACTGTTCCAGGCGCTGGACGAACTGGAGCTGCGTTAAGCGCGGCAGGTCATTTCCCTTCCTGCACTTTCCACCGTTTAAGGCGGATCGGTCACCTCATTGTGTTACTTTGGTTTCATTAATTGATCATAAGAATCTTTTGTTTCAACTGAATCCCTATCGGGAGTAGGCTGTTGGGCAGCAAACAAACGTCATGTCGACGCTGACGGCATAACTCAATAACTTACTAAGCTGACAGGGAATGAACATGTTGGATATCTCGCAATTCGATCAGATTAACCCGCCGGCACGCCTGCTGATGGGGCCGGGGCCGATCAACGCCGATCCGCGCGTGCTGCGCGCCATGTCGAGCCAGCTGATCGGCCAGTACGATCCGGCGATAACCGGTTACATGAATCAGGTCATGGCGCTGTACCGCGCGCTGTTCCGCACCGAAAACCGCTGGACGATGCTGGTGGACGGCACCTCGCGCGCCGGTATCGAGGCGCTGCTGGTTTCCGCCATTCGGCCGGGCGATAAGGTGCTGGTGCCGGTCTTCGGCCGTTTCGGGCATCTGCTGTGCGAGATTGCCCGCCGCTGCCGTGCCGAGGTGCACACGATCGAGGTACCGTGGGGCGAGGTGTTCAGCGCCGATCGCATCGAAGACGCGATCAAGCGAGTGCGCCCGCGCCTGCTGCTGACGGTGCAGGGCGACACCTCCACCACCATGCTGCAGCCGCTGGATGAGCTGGGCGATATCTGCCGCCGCCACGGCGTGCTGTTCTATACCGATGCGACGGCTTCCTTCGGCGGCAATCCGCTGGCGACCGATGCCTGGGGGCTGGATGCGGTCTCCGCCGGGCTGCAGAAGTGCCTGGGCGGCCCCTCCGGCAGTTCGCCGGTCACCCTCAGCCCGCAGTTTGAAGAGATTGTGCGCCGCCGTAAATGCGTGGAGGCGGGGATCCGCACCGCCGAGCATGCCGACGGCGACGACGAGATGATTTACTCCAACTATTTCGACATCGGCATGATCATGGATTATTGGGGACCGGAACGCCTGAATCACCATACCGAAGCCACCAGCATGCTGTTCGCAGCGCGCGAATGTGCGCGGGTGATCCTTGAAGAAGGGCTGGATCAGGCCATCGCCCGCCACCGGCTGCATGGCGCGGCGATGCTGGCGGGCATCCGGGGCATGGGGCTGGCGGTGTTCGGCGATCTCGAACACCGCATGAATAACGTGCTCGGCGTAATGATCCCGCCGCAGGTGCACGGCGAACAGGTGCGGCAGATGATGTTGAACGACTTCGCCATCGAAATCGGCACCTCGTTCGGCCCGCTGCAGGGCAAGATCTGGCGCATCGGCACCATGGGCTACAACGCGCGCAAGGATTGCGTGCTGCAAACCCTGGCGGCGCTGGAGGCGGTGTTGAACCGTCTCGGCTTCGCCAGCAAGCAGGGCGAGGCGTTGCAGGCCGCCTGGAACGTTTATGACGCAGGCAAGCGTGGATGACGCCGCTGGAGGCGCAGCAGGCTGCCGCACGGGTGATGGCGCGCTGTGACGAGCTGGCGGCGATCAGCGCGGAGCCCGGTAAATTGACGCGTCTTTATCTGTCTGCGGAACATCGGCGCGCCAACGCTCTGGTGGGTGAATGGATGCGCGAGAGTGGCATGCAGGTTTGGCAGGACAGCGTCGGTAATATCTGCGGCCGTTATGAAGGGCTCACGCCCGCTGCCCCTGCGCTGCTGCTCGGTTCGCATCTGGACACGGTGCGCAATGCCGGGCGCTATGACGGCATGCTCGGCGTGCTCACGGCGCTGGAAACGGTGACGCACTATTACCGCCAGGGGCGCCGTTTGCCGCTGGCGCTGGAGGTGATCGGTTTTGCCGACGAAGAGGGCGCGCGCTTTGGCGTCACGCTGCTCGGCAGCCGCGGGCTGACCGGCCAATGGCCGCAGGAGTGGCTGGCGCAGACGGATGCCGACGGGGTGAGCATCGCGCAGGCCATGCGCGACTTTGGGCTGGATCCGGCGGCGATCGCACAGGCGCGTCGCGCGCCAAACGAAATTCGCGCCTATCTCGAATTGCATATCGAACAGGGGCCGTGCCTGGAGGCAGCCGACCTGGCGCTGGGCGTGGTGACGGCGATCAATGGCGCGCGCCGGCTTACCTGCACTTTCAGCGGTGAAGCGGGCCACGCCGGCACGGTGCCTATGGTGCAGCGCAAAGACGCGTTGGCGGCCGCGGCGGAATGGATAACGGCGGTCGAAACTCTGACCCGCGCCGCCGATCCGCATTTGGTGGCCACCGTGGGGTGTATTGAATGCCTGCCGGGCGCGGTCAACGTGATCCCCGGCGAAGTGCGATTGACGCTCGACGTGCGCGGCCCGCAGGATGCACAACTGGCGGCGCTGTTGACGGCGTTGCTGGCGCAGGCGCAGGCGATCTGCGCGCGCCGCGGCGTGCGCTTCGCCAGCGAGGAGTTTTACCGCATTGACGCCACCGCCTGCGATAGCGATCTGCGGCAATGCTGGCAGGCGGCCGTCGAGCAGGTACAGGGGCGGAGCCTGGCGCTGCCGAGCGGCGCCGGGCACGACGCCATCGCCGTGGCGGCGCACTGGCCGGTCGGCATGCTGTTCGTGCGTTGCGCCGGCGGCGTCAGCCATCATCCGGCCGAAGCGGTGCGGCAGGCGGACGTGACGCTGGCGATCCAGGCCTATTGCCTGACGATCGCCGGCTGGGAAAAGGGGGAGTCAGTCTAAACGCAGAAAGCTGTCGGCGTCGCGCCAGGCCGGGAAGGCGCTGCGGTAACTCTGCAGGGTTTCCAGCGACAGCTCGGCGTCCAGCCGCGTGGCCGCGCCTGGCTCCGCATCCGCCAGGATCTCGCCCTGAGGGCTGATGATCAGGCTGTCGCCGCTGTAGCTCAGGCCGTTGGGATCTTCGCCCACCCGGTTGCAGCCCGCCACATACACCTGATTTTCAATCGCCCGCGCCGCCAGCAGCGTTTGCCAATGGTGACTGCGCGGCGCCGGCCAGTTGGCGACGTACAACGCCAGATCGTAATCCTGCTGATAGCGCGCCCAGACCGGGAAACGCAGGTCGTAGCAGATCTGCGGCAGGATGCGCCAGCCGCGCCATTCGAAGATTTCACGCCGGTTGCCGGCTTGATAGTGCAGGTGTTCGCCGGCCATGCGGAACAGGTGGCGTTTGTCATAGGCGTGCACCTGGCCGCCCGGCTCGACCAGCAGGAAACGGTTGACCGCGCCCTCGTCGGTTTTCAGCGCCACGCTGCCGCCGATTAACGCGTGGCTTTTCACCGCCCAACCGTGCAGCCAGTCGATCACCTGCTGTTCGGGCAGGGCGCTCTCGCCGGCATCCATGGCGAAGCCGGTGGTGAACATCTCCGGCAAGACGATGAGATCGCGGCCGACGATCGGCGCCAGCAACGCGTCGAAGGCGGCCAGATTGGCGAGGCCGTCGCGCCAGACCAAAGGTTGCTGCAACAGGGTAATTTTTAAAGTCGACATAACCGCTCCGCAGCTGCATCCAGCGTGGCGTCCTGTTTAGCGAAGCACAGCCGGATCAATTTATGGGGGAAAGGATCGGCACAGAAGACCGACAGCGGAATGGCCGCCACGCCCACGTGCTCGGTTAACCAATGGCAGAACGCCACATCGTCCAGATCGGAGATGGCGCCGTAGTCCGCCAGCAAGAAGTATGTACCCGCGCAGGGTAAAATTTCCAGTCGGCTGCTCGCCAGCGCCTGCACAAAGCGGTCGCGTTTGGCGCGATAGAACGCCGGCAGCTGTCGCCAGTGCTCCGGCTCGGCGCGCAGGCTATCCGCCAGCGCCAGCTGGGCCGGGGTATTGACCGAAAAGGTCAGGTATTGATGCACTTTGCGCACCTCGGCGCTCAGCGCGGCGGGTGCCACGCAATAGCCCACTTTCCAACCAGTCATGTGGAAGGTTTTACCGAAAGAGGACACCGCGATCGCGCGTTGGCGCAGCTGCGGGTGGGCCAGCACGCTGGCGTGGCCGCCTTTGGCGAAGCAGATGTGTTCGTAAACCTCGTCGCTGAGCACGTAGATTTCGCGTTCGGCGATAGCGTGCCACAGCTGCTGCATGTCTTCCGCCTGCCAAGCGGTGGCGGACGGGTTGTGCGGCGTGTTGACGATCACCAGGCGGGTGCGCGGCGACAGCGCGGCGGCGAACGCTGGCCAATCCACGGCAAACGCAGGCGGCTGCAGGGCGATGCGTTTGAGTATGCCGCCGGCCAACGTCACCGCCGGCGCATAGCTGTCGTAGCTGGGATCGAAACAGACCACCTCGTCGCCGGGGCGCACCAGCGCGCTGATGGCGGCGAACAGCGCTTCGGTGGCGCCGGCGGTGACAGTCACTTCGCTGCCGGCGTCCGGCTGCCAGCCATACAGCTCGGCGGTTTTGTCGGCGATGGCTTCGCGCAGCGGCGCCACGCCGGTCATCGGCGCATATTGGTTGGCGCCCTGGGCGACGTGCCAGGCCAAGCGTTCTTTCAGGTAGTCCGGGCCGTCGAAATCGGGGAAGCCCTGCGACAGGTTGATCGCCTGGTGCTGCTGCGCCAGCGCGCTCATCTGGGTAAAGATGGTGGTGCCCAGCGAGGGCAGTTTGCTTTCGGGAATCAATGCGGAAGTGCTCATAGCGGGTGAATACTCCTGGCGCTTATATTGCCGTCAATATAACACGATGCTAGTATTTGGCAATCAAGACGCTTAGATGGCTAAATGCGAAAAAGTGCTTAGCCCGCCACGCGGCAGGCCAAGCCTCATCTGCCGGCCGCCTTACCGAACGGGAAACGATAATAATGACGGAGAATCCGCAACTTACCGCATTGCTGGCGGCCTGCCACTGGATTGGCGACAAAGGCTGGTGCCCGGCGACCGGCGGCAACATGTCGCTGCGCCTGGACGAACGTCAGTGCCTGGTCACCGAGTCCGGCAAAGACAAGGGTAGCCTGAGCGCCGCCGATTTTCTGCGGGTGGATATTGCCGACAATCATGTGCCGAGCGGCCGCACGCCGTCGGCGGAGACCGGGCTGCATACGCTGCTCTATCGCCTGTCTGCGCATATCGGCGCGGTGCTGCATACCCATTCCGTCAACGCTACCGTCCTGTCGCGGGTGGAACGCGGCGATGCGCTGGTGCTGCAGGGGTACGAAATGCAGAAGTCGCTGGCCGGCCAGCGCAGCCACCTGGACCGCGTGGCGATCCCCATATTCGACAACGATCAGGATATCCCTCGGCTGGCGGCGCGCGTGGCGGCCTATGCCGAGGCCACGCCGCTGCAATACGGCTTTCTGGTGCGCGGCCACGGTCTGTATTGCTGGGGAAGCCAGGTGGCGGAAGCTCGCCGCCATCTTGAAGGGCTGGAATTCTTGTTCCAGTGTGAACTGCAACGCCGTTTACTGGAGGCGAAATGATCCGCGCCATCGTGACTGATATTGAAGGCACCACCAGCGATATTCGCTTCGTGCATCAGGTACTGTTTCCTTACGCCCGCGAACGGCTGGCGGATTTTGTGCGCCGCCATGCCGCTGAGAGCGAAGTCGCCGCACCGCTGGCGGCGCTGCGCGCTGAAATTGGCCAACCGCAGGCCGATCTCGACGTGCTGATCGCCGCGCTGTACCGCTTTATGGATGAAGACCGCAAATCCACCGCACTCAAAGCGCTGCAGGGCATCATCTGGCGCAGCGGCTACCGCGAGGGTGATTTCCGCGGGCATCTGTATCCGGAAGTCGCCGGGCAGTTGGCCGCCTGGCAGCGGCAAGGGGTGAAACTCTACGTCTATTCCTCCGGTTCGGTGGAGGCGCAGAAGCTGCTGTTCGGCCACAGCGACGCGGGCGATCTGCAGCCGCTGTTCAGTGGCTATTTCGATACGCACGTCGGCGCCAAGCGTGAAACCGCGTCGTACCGCAACATCGCGCAGGCTATCGGCATCGCGCCCGACGAGCTGCTGTTTTTGTCCGACATCCGCCAGGAGCTGGATGCGGCGCAGGCCGCCGGCTGGCATACCTGCCAGCTGATCCGCGATGACGCGGACGATCAGAGCCGGCATCCGCAGGTTAACCGTTTTGATCGTATCGATTTAGGGGAGTTCGTCTCATGAGTGGATTGACCATTTTCAGCGATACAGCGCCGCAGCAGCCGCTGTGGCAGAGCCGCGATGCGCAGGAGATCCAGCGGCAGTTGGCGCAGATCGGCGTGCGCTTTGAGCGCTGGCAAGCGGATCGCGAGCTGGGTGACAACCCGCAGCCGGAGGCGGTGATCGCCGCCTACCAGCATGAGATAGACCGACTGGTGGCGGAAAAGGGTTACCAGAGCTGGGACGTGATCAGCATGCGGCCGGACCATGAGCAGCGCCAGGCACTGCGTGAAAAATACCTGTCCGAACATACGCACGGCGAAGATGAAGTACGCTTTTTCGTCGAAGGCGCAGGGCTGTTTTGCCTGCATCTGGACGGCAAGATCTTCCAGATCCTGTGCGAAAAGAACGATCTGATCTCGGTGCCGGCCAACATCCGGCACTGGTTCGATATGGGATCGGCCCCGCATTTCACAGCGATCCGGGTGTTCGACAACCCGGAAGGCTGGGTGGCGCATTTCACCGGCGACAAGATCGCCGATGCTTATCCGCGTTTGGACTGAGTGCCGATGGGCGGGCGTTAACCCAACGCCCGCTGGAAAATCCCCGCTTCAACCTGCTGCGGCGTAATCACGCCGCTGTCGAATATCCATCCGCTGATGAGCTTCGCCGGCGTGACGTCGAACGCCGGATTGTAGACCGGCGCATCGTTCGGCGCCCACTGGCAGGCGCCGAAGCTACCTGAAACGCCGGTGACTTCGGCCGCCGCGCGCTGCTCGATCGGGATGGCTGCGCCGTCCGGGCAGTGCGGATCGTGGGTGGTGTGCGGGGCGGCCACGTAGAACGGGATGCCGTGATAGTGCGCCAGCACCGCCAAGCTGTAGGTGCCAATCTTGTTGGCGACGTCGCCGTTGGCGGCGATGCGATCCGCGCCGACCCATACCGCATCGACCTGGCCCTGCGCCATCAGGCTGGCGGCCATCGAATCGCAGATCAGGCGATAGGGAATGCCCAGCTCGCCCAATTCCCAGGCGGTCAGACGGCCGCCCTGCAGCAGCGGCCGGGTTTCATCGACCCATACCTGTTGCACTTTGCCCTGCCGGTGGGCGCGCAGCAGCACGCCGATGGCGGTGCCGACGCCGGCGGTGGCCAATCCGCCGGTATTGCAGTGGGTCAGCAGGCGGCTGCCGGGCTTGACCAGCCCAGCGCCGTGATCGGCGATGCGATCGCACAATCGGCGATCCTCTTCCACCAGCCGCAGCGCTTCGTTCACCATCGCCGGCGCCCAGTCAGGCTCCGCCAGCGCCAGCTTCATGCGATCCAGATTATTCATCAGGTTGACCGCCGTCGGGCGAGCGGCGCGCAGCGTGTGCAGCGCCTGTTCCAGCTCGGCGCGCGGCAGACCGCGTTCCGCCAGCAGCGCCAGCAGCAGGCTGGCGGACAGCCCGATCAGCGGCGCGCCGCGCACCCGCAGGCTGTGAATGTGTCCGACCAGTTCCTCCACGCTGTCGCAGGCGCGCCACCGCTTTTCCTGCGGCAGGGCTTGCTGATCGAGGATCCAAAGGCGGTTGTCCTGCAGGGTCAAACTGGTGGTGTTAAGCGCTTGCATCGGCGGTTAATTCCTTGTTGCGTGGTTATTGCATCTGAAACGCTATTCTGCCAACATGACTTCCAGATGTATAGACGTCCAAATGCTTTTACGTCTAAATAAACAGAATCGCTGGGGTCAGTGAGAGAGAACAGAGGGGTTGGGGAATGTCGCTTTATCGTACGTTTACGGCTGCCGATGCCGTTGAATATGCCCGCCAATATGGGCAGGTGGCCGATCCGCAGGCGCTGGTGAGCGCCGACGAGATCGGTGACGGCAACCTGAACCTGGTGTTCAAGATCCGCGATCGCGAAGGCGTGAGCCGGGTGATCGTCAAACAGGCGCTGCCCTACGTGCGCTGCGTGGGCGAATCCTGGCCGCTGACGCTGGATCGGGCGCGCATCGAAGCGGAAACGCTGCGGGTTCACGGCGGTTTCTGCCCGCGGCATACGGTAAAAGTCTTGCATCACGATCCCGAATTGGCGGTGATGGTGCAGGAAGATCTCTCCGATCATCGCATCTGGCGCAGTGAGCTGGTACAGGGCAACTATCACCCGCTGGCGGCCGGGCAGTTGGCGGAATACCTGGCGCAGACGCTGTTCCACACCTCCGATTTTTATCAGTCGGCGCAGCAGAAGAAGGCGGAAGTCAGACGTTTCACTAACCCCGAACTGTGCCAGATCACCGAAGACCTGTTCTTTACCGATCCCTATATCGACCATGAGCGCAATCAGTTCGAGGTGGCGCTGTTGCCGCAGGTGCAGGCGCTGCGCGAGGATGCGCCGCTGAAGTTGGCGGTCGCCGGCCTGAAACATCGCTTTCTCAGCAAGGCGGAGGCGCTGTTGCACGGCGATATTCACAGCGGTTCGATCTTCGTGGCGGAAGGCCGGTTGAAAGCGATCGACGCCGAATTCGGCTTCTACGGTCCGATCGGTTTCGATGTCGGTACTGCGTTAGGCAACCTGCTGCTCAACTATTGCGGGCTGCCGGGGCTGTTCGGGCCGCGCGACGCCGCCGCCGGGCGCGAGCAGCGCCTGCAGGATGTGCGCGAGCTATGGCTGATCTTCGCCGATCGCTTTTTGGCTTTGTGCCATCAGCAAAGCCGGGATGCGGCGCTGGCGACGCCGGGTTACGCCGAGCTGTTCCTGCTACAGGTCTGGACCGATGCGGTCGGGTACTGCGGCACCGAACTGATTCGGCGCACCATCGGCCTGGCGCACGTCGCCGATCTGGACAGCATCGCCGACGCTGATATGCGCCTCGACTGTCAGCGCCATGCGCTGGGATTGGGGCGCACGCTGATCGTCAATGCGCCGCAGATCGAGCATATTGACGCCCTGTTGGCGCGCATTCGTCAGCAGGGCTGAAAAGGCGGATGCTCGTGGATCTTGCCTGACACCATCAGCCAACGGGCGGGGCGAACCCCGCCGTTGGGTTGCCTTACCGTTCGGATTCGTAAGCCAAAGTGGCCGCAACCTCCGAGTCTCCCAGCCTGATGCGCAGTTCGCACAGCGAACCGCGGGTTAGCCAGATGAACGCGATCAGCGTCATACAAACGATCACCAGCTTAAGCACGACCCGTTTTTGCTGCATTTTTGACCTCCCTATCCTTGCCTTGCGGCGGGTAAGAGGCTAACCTGACGTTGCTAGGCATCAGAGTGGCCTCGGGTTGATAATATCGACTCGGGGCCTTTCTCTTTCTCTCCTTTGCCAAGGCTCCGGACAGAAAGATCCAGAGCACCCGCCGCGCAGTCTACTCGAACTTCCTTCCCGTGAAATCCGCCGTTGCGCCAACCTGCGGCGCGCTGCGCAGTTCGTGATGCAAGAAAAGAAAAAGGGGCGATGATGATCGCCCCTTGGATGCGTGGAGTGGGAATTGGCGTTAAGCCGCTTCGGTCTGCTGTTGGCGCTTAGACTGCGCCGCCGGCTTTTCCGGCTTGGCGGCCGCCAGCGCATCCGGCGCAAAGTCGTCCACGTTGATGGAGCGCAGACGGCTCTCTTCGGCTTTCACCAGGATTTTCGCTTCGTCGGCGCTGATCTTGCCTTCTTCCAGCGCGCGTTCCGCTAAACGATCCAGACGGGTGAACGGCAGGTTTTTGCCGGCCGCCTTGCACAGACGCTCGTGAATCGGCTCGGCGGCCATCACGTCGGCCAGCGCCGCTTCCAGCAGGCCGATTGGGTTATGCTCGCTCGGCGTCAGGTACTGACCGCGCCCCAGACGGCTGCGGGTGGCTGAAGGCACCTGCAGGATCTTGGCCAACTGGTGATCCAGACGGTCGGACGGTGCGGTATGCACGCGGCCAAACGGGAAGACCACGAAGCGCAGCGCGCCGGCGATAAAGCGGTTCGGGAAGTTGCGCAGCAGATCATCCAGCGCCTGTTCGGCTTTATGCAGGCTGTCTTGCACGCCCCAATGCACCAGCGGCAGATCTTCTTTCTGACGGCCTTCGTCGTCAAAGCGTTTCAGCACGGCGGAAGCCAAATACATCTGGCTGAGGATGTCCCCCAGGCGAGCGGAGATGCGCTCACGGCGCTTCAGGCTGCCGCCCAGCACGCCCATGGAAACGTCCGACAGCAACGCCAGGTTGGCGCTCAGGCGGTTCAACTGCTGATAGTAACGACGGGTCGCGTCCTTGGTCGGCGTGGCGCTGGTGCGGCCGTTGGTCAGGCCCAGCCAGAAGCTGCGTACCTTGTTGCTGCCGACGTGGCCCAGATGGCCGAACAGCGATTTATCGAAGGCGTTCAGATCGTTGCTCTGCGCCGCCGCCATTTCATCCAGCACATAAGGATGGCAGCGGATCGCGCCCTGGCCGAAGATCATCATGGTGCGGGTCAGGATGTTCGCGCCTTCCACCGTAATGGCGATCGGTGCGCCCTGATAGGCGCGAGCCAGGAAGTTGGATTCGCCCAGCATGATGCCTTTACCGCCGGCGATATCCATGGCGTCAACGATCGACTGCTGGCCGCGGTGCGTACAGTGGTATTTGACGATGGCCGACAGCACGGCCGGCTTCTCGCCCTGCACCAGCGCATAGGTGATCAGCGAAGCGGCGGCGTCCATCACATAGGTGTTGCCGGCGATGCGCGCCAACGGCTCTTCGATACCTTCCATCTTGCCGATGGAGATCTTGAACTGACGGCGAATGTGCGCGTAGGCACCGGTCGCCAGGGCGATGGATTTCAGGCTGCCGGTAGAGTTGGACGGCAGGGTGATGCCACGACCGACCGACAGACACTCAACCAGCATCCGCCAGCCCTGGCCGGCCATTTTCGGCCCGCCGATGATGTAATCGATCGGGACGAACACGTCGGTGCCGCGGGTCGGGCCGTTCTGGAACGGCACGTTCAGCGGGAAGTGGCGGTTGCCTATTTCCACGCCCGGCGTGCTGGTCGGGATCAGCGCACAGGTGATGCCCGGGGATACGTTGTCGCTCAGCAGGCGGTTCGGGTCATGCAGTTTGAACGCCAGGCCCAGTACGGTGGCGACCGGCGCCAGCGTGATGTAGCGCTTGTTCCAGGTCAGGCGCATGCCCAGCACCTGCTTGCCTTGCCAGTCGCCCATGCACACAGTGCCCACGTCCGGAATGGCGCCGGCATCGGAACCCGCTTCCGGGCTGGTCAGCGCGAAGCAAGGGATCTCGTCGCCGCGCGCCAGGCCCGGCAGATAGTGGTTTTTCTGTTCTTCGGTACCGTAGTGCTGCAGCAGTTCGCCCGGGCCGAGGGAGTTCGGCACGCCGACGGTGATCGCCAGGATGCCGGAAACGCCGGCCAGTTTTTGCAGCACCATCGCCTGAGCGTAAGGGGAGAATTCCAGACCGCCGTACTCTTTCTTGATGATCATCGCGAAGAAACGGTGTTCTTTCAGGTATGCCCAGAGTTCAGGCGGCAGATCGGCCAGTTCGTGGGTGATCTGGAAGTCGTTGGCCATGCGGCAGGCTTCTTCCACCGGGCCGTCGATAAACGCCTGCTCTTCTTCCGTCAGGCGCGGTTTCGGGTAGCTGTGCAGCTTGTTCCAGTCCGGCGCGCCGCGGAACAGATCGCCTTCCCACCAGGTGGTACCGGCGTCGATCGCTTCCTTCTCGGTGGTGGACATCGGCGGCATCACCTTGCGGAAGGCGCGCAGCGCCGGCGCGGAGAGCAGGGAACGGCGCACAGAGGAAAGGTTCAGCGGCAGCAGCACGATAGCCAGCGGCAGCAACAGCCAGAAGCTCCACAGGCCGATAGCGCCCATGGCGGCGGTGTACGCCACCAGGATCAGGCTGCTGAGGGTAAGGTTCACTCGGTGGTAGAACACCACGCCGAGGAGAGCCAGGAAAACGACGATACTAAGAACCATCATAAGAAGCTCCGAAGTAGTAAGAGGTCTGACCTGTTGTGTGTATGTAATAGGTTTTAGTACAAGGCAGAATTTTTATCAATGCGTTTACAGTTTAATTACAACTCAGGTCACAAACTGACAGCACCAATCATCAAAAACCTCTCCGCTTCCTTAACCGGCGCGCTGTTTGGCTGAGAATGCTTCTCGCTGTTTCCGCGATCCGGTACACTGCGGAGCGGAAGATTTGACGATAACAAGAGGTTCCTCATGTACCACGACCTTATTCGCAGTGAACTGAACGAAGCGGCTGATACCCTGGCGAAATTTATCAATGACGACGCCAACATCGACGCCATCCAACGCGCCGCGGTGCTGCTGGCGGATTCCTTCAAAGCCGGCGGTAAAGTGATTTCCTGCGGCAACGGCGGTTCCCATTGCGACGCGATGCACTTCGCCGAAGAGCTGACCGGCCGCTACCGTGAAAACCGCCCGGGCTACCCGGCGATTGCCATCTCGGACGTGAGCCACCTGTCCTGCGTCAGCAACGACTTCGGCTATGAGTACGTGTTCTCTCGCTATGTGGAAGCGGTAGGCCGCGAAGGCGACGTGCTGCTGGGCATTTCCACCTCCGGCAATTCCGGCAACATCATCAAGGCCATCGACGCGGCGCGCGCCAAGGGGATGAAAGTGATCACCCTGACCGGCAAGGACGGTGGCAAGATGGCGGGCTCCGCCGATGTGGAAATTCGCGTGCCGCACTTCGGCTACGCCGACCGCATTCAGGAAATCCACATTAAAGCGATTCACATCTTGATTCAGCTGATCGAAAAAGAGATGGTTAAGGCTTGATAGCCTGCGGGGAGCTGCGGCTCCCCATGAATAAGACGGCGGGCGCCGCATGCTGCGCCCGCACAGCCTGTGTCAGTGTGGTTAAGGAGTGCTGGCGATGTGTGAACTGCTCGGGATGAGCGCAAACGTACCGACCGATATCTGCTTCAGCTTTACCGGCCTGGTACAGCGCGGCGGCCGCACCGGGCCGCATAAGGATGGCTGGGGCATTACCTTCTATGAAGGGAACGGCTGCCGCACATTCAAGGATCCGCAGCCGAGCTTCAACTCGCCGATCGCCCGCCTGGTGCAGGACTATCCGATCAAGTCCTGCGCGGTGGTGTCCCATATTCGCCAGGCCAATCGCGGCGAGGTGGCGCTGGAAAACACCCACCCGTTCACCCGCGAACTGTGGGGCCGCAACTGGACCTACGCGCACAACGGCCAATTGAAAGGCTATCGTCAGCTGGATACCGGCACGTTTCGCCCGGTCGGCCAGACCGACAGCGAATACGCGTTCTGCTGGCTGCTGCATCAGCTGGCGCTGAAATACCCGCGCACCCCGAGCCAATGGCCGGCGGTTTTCCGCTATATCGGCCTGTTGGCGAACCAGCTGCGCAAGAAGGGGGTGTTCAACATGCTGTTGTCGGACGGGCGCTTCGTGATGGCCTATTGTTCCACCAACCTGTATTGGATCACGCGCCGCGCGCCGTTCGGCAAGGCGACGCTGCTCGATCAGGACGTGGAAATCGATTTTCAGCAGCAGACCACACCGAACGATGTGGTCACGGTGATCGCCACCCAACCGCTGACCGCCAACGAAACCTGGCACAAGATTGAGCCAGGCGAGTTCGCGTTATTTCACTTCGGTGAGCGGCTTGTTCTGAGCGAAGGGATTGGTGTTGGGCGTCGGGCTGGCTGACGCGTACTGCGTCATCATGCCGCCGCTGCTCATCAACGGTTGACCCAAGACGTACTGGCCATTGACCACGCCCATTGTCGGCGGCTGGTGGTTCTTCGCGAAGTAATCGTAGCCCGGCTTCAGCTGGCGCCAGAAGGCGATATAGCTGGATGACGCATGGCGCTTGAGGTTTTGCTCGGTCATGCGGAACGGGTAAATGCTGATGTTGACGCGGCTTTGGCCATAGGCGAAGGCGGCTTCGACGTAGCGATAGATCTCGTCCATATAGGTGTTGGTCATCGCGTAACAGCCAATCGATTTACATTCGCCGTGGATCATCAGATAAGCGCCGGAATAGCCCTGCGATTTATCGTAATCATTAGGGAAACCGATATTGATCGCCCGATAATACTTGCTGTCGGGTTTCAGATGGCGCGCGTCAACGCTATAAAAGCCTTCCGGACTTTTAAAGTCGCCTTCACGGCGTTTAGGACCCAGCCCGCCGGAGAAATTACAGATGGGGAACGTGTTGACCAGGCGGAATTCATTGCCCATTTTGGCATACAATTCCAGCTTGCGTTCCTCTTTGAAGATCTGAATATAGACCGGCGAACCCAATAATTGCTGTTTAACTACCGGCGCTTCGGGTACCTGCTCGCTGGCGCTGCAGGCCGTGATCATCGGCATAGAAACAAGCATCGCAAACAACAGCGCGATTTTGCTCATTATTATTCCTGCTTATATTTATTTGCCGGCGCAATGACGTTGGTCGGCATGCCACTGATATTGTTTTTACTGCTGCAAAACACCGCCAGATTACCAGCGCGTTTATTTTTAGCAATACGTGATATGTATAAAAAAACGACAAAGCTCGATAAAAGTGAAATGACCGGCAGATTTTAACGATAAGTAGTGAAAAACAGGCGAAATTTAATTGCGTTTGCTTGACCCAAGTCACGACGGAACGCAGAACAATGTTGCGAACAATGTTAATATTCCCCCTTCAATTTAACGCGCTGTGGCGATTGAAGCGGCAGGAGTTATGGCATATAACCCGGCCATTTTGATGGTTATTTGGCTACAGGCCGTTAACATATCGACCGTCGCGCTAACAACGGAAAGGGGGAATCAAGGGAATGCGCGTTACCCCAGTTTTTCACTGCGAGAAAGTTCATGTTGGGCGTGCCGCCATGCGCACTGCCCGGCAATCCTGGCATCGTCAGCACCCGCCTCTGGGGCCGGGCAGACGTGTAAACCAAACTACATCGTATAAATCCTATGATTAAGATCAGAAAAGGGTTAGATCTGCCGATAGCCGGAGCCCCGGTTCAGGCGATCCAAGACGGCCCGAACATTCAGCATGTTGCCCTGCTTGGGGAAGAGTATGTCGGAATGCGTCCCTCCATGCTGGTGCAGGAAGGCGATACCGTTAAGAAAGGCCAGGCGTTGTTCGAAGATAAGAAAAACCCCGGGGTTTTCTTCACGGCTCCCGCCAGCGGCCGCATCGCCGCGATTAACCGCGGCGAGCGGCGCGTATTGCAATCGGTGGTGATTGCGCTGGAAAACGGCGGCGATGACCAGCTCGAGTTTGCGCATTACCCGCTGGGTGAACTGGCCCAGTTGCCGCGCGAACAGGTCGAGAGCGAACTGATCGCCAGCGGCCTGTGGACCGCGCTGCGCACCCGTCCGTTCAGCAAAACGCCGAGCCCCGGCAGCGAACCGCGCGCCATTTTCGTCACCGCGATGGATACCCGGCCGTTGGCCGCCGATCCGCAGGTGATCATCGCCGAGCAGCAGGCGGCGTTCAACGCCGGGCTGGTGGTGTTGGCGCGCCTGACGGCCGGCAAGGTGCATGTATGCCACGCCGCCGGCGCCTCCGTTGGCCAGCAGAGCGGCCCGCAGATCGCCTACAGCGAATTTGCCGGCCCGCACCCCGCCGGGCTGGTGGGCACCCACATTCACTTCCTCGAACCGGTCAGCCTGAAGAAAACCGTTTGGCACATCGGCTATCAGGACGTCATCGCCATCGGCACGCTGTTCACCACCGGTCAGCTCGATACCCGCCGGGTCGTGGCGCTGGCCGGGCCGCAGGTGGCACAGCCGGCGCTGCTGCGCACCCGCCTGGGGGCCAGCCTCGAGGAGCTGACCGCCGGCCGCCTGAAAAACGGCGAGAACCGGGTGATCTCCGGTTCGGTGCTGAACGGCATGCACGCCACCGGGCCGAACGCCTGGCTCGGCCGCTTCCACTCGCAGGTGTCGGTGCTGGAAGAAGGGCGCGACAAAGAGCTGTTCGGTTGGATCGTGCCTTCGCCGAACAAGTTCTCCATTACCCGCACCACGCTGGGCCACTTCCTGAAGAACAAACTGTTCGCCTTCTCGACCACCACTAACGGCGGCGAACGCGCCATGGTGCCGATCGGCAACTACGAGCGGGTGATGCCGCTGGATATTTTGCCGACGCTGCTGCTGCGCGATCTGCTGGCGGGCGACAGCGACAGCGCGCAGGCGCTGGGCTGTCTGGAGCTGGACGAGGAAGATCTGGCGCTGTGCACCTTCGTTTGCCCCGGCAAGTATGAGTACGCGCCGGTGCTGCGCGAGGTGCTGACCAAGATTGAGCAGGAAGGATAACCGATGGGCCTGAAGAATTATTTTGAGAAGATAGAGCATCACTTCACGCCGGGCGGCAAACTGGAAAAGTGGTACCCGCTGTATGAAGCGACTACCACGGTGTTTTACACCCCCGGCACGGTGACGCGCGGCGCTTCGCACGTGCGCGACGCCATCGATTTGAAACGCATGATGATCCTGGTGTGGCTGGCGGTGTTCCCGGCGATGTTCTGGGGCATGTACAACGTCGGCCAACAGGCGATCCCGGCGCTGCACCATCTGTACAGCGGCGACGAGCTGCAACAGGTGCTGGCGGGCGACTGGCATTATCGCCTGGCGCAGTGGCTCGGCGCCTCGCTGGCGGCCGACGCCGGCTGGGTCAGCAAGATGGTGCTGGGCGCCTGTTACTTCCTGCCGATCTACGCCGTGGTGTTTGTCGTCGGCGGCTTCTGGGAAGTGCTGTTCGCCATTATCCGCAAGCATGAGGTCAACGAAGGCTTCTTCGTCACCTCTATCCTGTTCGCGCTGATCGTGCCGCCGACCCTGCCGCTGTGGCAGGCCGCGCTGGGTATCACCTTCGGCGTGGTGGTGGCCAAAGAGATCTTCGGCGGCACCGGGCGCAACTTCCTCAACCCGGCGTTGGCCGGCCGCGCCTTCCTGTTCTTCGCCTACCCGGCGCAGATCTCCGGCGATCTGGTGTGGACTTCCGCGGACGGTTTCTCCGGCGCGACGCCGCTGGCGCAGTGGAGCGCAGGCGGGGCGCACAGCCTGAGCAACGTGGCCACCGGCCAGTCCATCAGCTGGATGGACGCCTTCCTCGGCAACATTCCCGGCTCCGTCGGTGAAGTCTCCACGCTGATGATCCTGATCGGCGGAGCGATTATCCTGTTCGGCCGCGTGGCCTCCTGGCGCATCGTCGCCGGCGTGATGCTCGGCATGGTGGCTTCCGCCCTGTTGTTCAACGCCATCGGTTCCGATACCAACCCGATGTTCGCCATGCCGTGGTACTGGCATCTGGTGCTGGGCGGTTTCGCCTTCGGCATGATCTTTATGGCGACCGACCCGGTTTCCGCCTCCTTCACCAACAAGGGGAAATGGTGGTATGGCATTCTGATCGGCGTGATGTGCGTGCTGATCCGGGTGGTCAACCCCGCCTATCCGGAAGGCATGATGCTGGCGATCCTGTTCGCCAACCTGTTCGCACCGCTGTTCGATTATCTGGTGGTGCAGGCCAACATCAAGCGGAGAAAAGCCCGTGGCGAATGAAGCGAAAAACGACGGCATCGGTAAAACGCTGCTGGTAGTGCTGCTGCTGTGTCTGGTGTGTTCAGTGGTGGTGGCGGGCTCCGCCGTCGGCCTGAAGTCCAAACAGCAGGAGCAAAAGCTGCTCGACAAGCAGCGCAATATTCTCGACGTAGCCGGCCTGTTGCAGCCGAAAATGGAGAGCGAGCAGGTCAAGCGCCTGTACAGCGAGCGCATCGAACCGCGCCTGGTGGATCTCAACAGCGGCGAGTTTGTCGCCGGCAAGGCGGCGGCGTTCGATCTGGGCGCCGCGCTGCGCGACGACGCCAAAAGCGTGGCGCTGGCGGCGGGCGACGATCCGGCCGGTATCAAGCGCCGCAGCAACCAGGCGGAAATCTACCTGGTGCGCGACGAAAGCGGCCAGGTGAACAAGATTGTGCTGCCGGTATACGGCACCGGTCTGTGGTCGATGATGTACGCCTTCGTGGCGTTGGATAACGACGGCAACACGGTCAAGGGCATCACCTACTACGACCAGGGGGAAACCCCGGGGCTGGGCGGCGAGGTCGAGAACCCGTCCTGGCGCCAGCAGTGGGTCGGCAAACAGCTGTTCGACGACAACGGTCAGCCGGCGATCCGCGTGGTGAAAGGCGGCGCGCGTCAGGGGGATGTGCATGGGGTGGACGGCCTGTCCGGCGCCACGCTGACCTCCAACGGCGTGCAGCATACGTTTGATTTCTGGTTGGGCGAGCACGGCTTCGGCCCGTTCCTGAAAAAAGTTCGTGAAGGAGCGCTGAAAAATGGCTGATTCCAAAGAGATAAAGCGGGTCCTGCTGGGGCCGCTGTTCGACAATAACCCGATCGCCCTGCAGGTGTTGGGCGTCTGTTCTGCGTTGGCGGTGACCACCAAGCTGGAGACGGCGGTGGTGATGACCATTGCGGTGACGCTGGTCACGGCGTTCTCCAGCTTCTTCATCTCGCTGATCCGTCACCATATTCCCAACAGCGTGCGCATTATCGTGCAGATGGCGATCATCGCCTCGCTGGTGATCGTGGTCGATCAGCTGCTGCGCGCCTACGCGTTCGAGATCTCCAAGCAGCTGTCGGTGTTCGTTGGACTCATTATCACCAACTGTATCGTGATGGGGCGCGCCGAGGCCTATGCCATGAAGTCGCCGCCGATCGAGAGCTTTATGGACGGCATCGGCAACGGGCTGGGCTACGGGGTGATCCTGGTGCTGGTCGGTTTCCTGCGCGAGCTGATTGGCTCCGGCAAGCTGTTCGGCGTCCCGGTGCTGGAAACGGTGCAGAACGGCGGCTGGTTCCAGCCGAACGGCCTGTTCCTGCTGGCGCCGAGCGCGTTCTTCATCATCGGCCTGCTGATCTGGGTGCTGCGCACCCTGAAGCCGGCGCAGATCGAAAAGGAGTAAAGGCCGATGGAACACTATATCAGCCTGTTTGTGCGCGCGGTGTTCGTCGAGAACATGGCGCTGGCGTTCTTCCTCGGGATGTGTACCTTCCTGGCGGTCTCGAAGAAGGTCTCGACCGCCTTTGGCCTGGGCATCGCGGTGACCATCGTGCTCGGCATTTCGGTGCCGGTGAACAACCTGGTCTACAACCTGATCCTGCGCGACGGCGCGCTGGTGGAAGGCGTCGATCTGAGCTTCCTCAACTTCATCACCTTCATCGGCGTGATCGCGGCGCTGGTGCAGATTTTGGAGATGATCCTCGATCGCTTCTTCCCGTCGCTGTATAACGCGCTCGGCATCTTCCTGCCGCTCATCACCGTGAACTGCGCCATCTTCGGCGGCGTGTCCTTCATGGTGCAGCGCGACTACAACTTCGCCGAATCGGTGGTGTACGGCATCGGTTCCGGCACCGGCTGGATGCTGGCGATCGTCGCCATGGCGGGGATCCGCGAGAAACTCAAGTATGCCAACGTGCCGGCGGGGCTGCGCGGCCTGGGCATTACCTTTATCACCACCGGACTGATGGCGCTGGGCTTCATGTCCTTCTCCGGTGTTCAGTTGTAAAGGCGGGAAGAATTTATGGAAATTATTTTAGGCGTAGCAATGTTCACCACCATCGTGATGGTGCTGGTGTTGCTGATCCTGTTCGCCAAATCGAAGCTGGTGAACACCGGCGACATCGCGGTGGAGATCAACGGCGATCTGGATAAGAGCTTCCATGCGCCGGCGGGCGACAAGCTGCTCAACGTGCTCTCCAGCCAGGGGATCTTCGTCTCCTCGGCCTGCGGCGGCGGCGGTTCCTGCGGCCAGTGCCGGGTGGTGATCAAAGAGGGCGGCGGCGATATCCTGCCGACCGAGCTCTCGCACATCAACAAGCGCGAAGCGAAAGAGGGTTGCCGCCTGGCGTGCCAGGTGAACGTGAAGCAGAACCTGAAGATCGAGCTGCCGGAAGAGATCTTCGGCGTGAAGAAATGGGAGTGCGAGGTTATCTCCAACGATAACAAAGCCACCTTTATCAAAGAGCTGAAGCTGAAGATCCCCGATGGCGAAGACGTGCCGTTCCGCGCGGGCGGCTTCATCCAGATCGAAGCCCCGGCGCACGACATCAGCTACGCCGACTTCGACGTGCCGCAGGAGTATCGCGGCGACTGGGACAAGTTCAACCTGTTCCGCTACCGCTCGACGGTGAACGACACCACGGTGCGCGCCTACTCGATGGCCAACTACCCGGAAGAGAAGGGCATCATCATGCTCAACGTGCGTATCGCCACGCCGCCGCCGAACAACCCGGACGTGCCGCCGGGCATCATGTCTTCCTATATCTGGTCGCTGAAGCCGGGTGACAAGGTGACCATCTCCGGGCCGTTCGGCGAATTCTTCGCCAAGGAGACCGACGCCGAAATGATCTTCATCGGCGGCGGCGCGGGCATGGCGCCGATGCGTTCGCACATCTTCGATCAGCTTAAACGCCTGAACTCGAAGCGCAAGATCACCTTCTGGTACGGCGCGCGTTCGCTGCGCGAGATGTTCTATGAAGACGACTTCAACCAGCTGCAGGCGGAGAACGACAACTTCACCTGGCACGTGGCGCTGTCGGATCCGCAGCCGGAAGATAACTGGACCGGCTACACCGGCTTTATCCATAATGTTCTGCTGGAGAACTATCTGAGGAATCACCCGGCGCCGGAGGACTGCGAGTTTTACATGTGCGGGCCGCCGATGATGAACGCCGCGGTGATCAAGATGCTCAAAGATCTGGGCGTCGAAGACGAGAACATCATGCTGGATGACTTTGGTGGCTAAATGCGCGCATTGGCGATGAAGAACTGGCTGACGGGCGTGGCGCTGAGCGCCACCCTGCTGCTGACCGGCTGCGGGCCGGAACAGGTGGATCTGACGGGTAAAACCATGGGCACCTCGTATTCGATCCGTTACGTGGCCGGCGACGATACGCCGTCGGCGCGCGAGTTGCAGGGGGAGATCGACAAAAGGCTGGAACAGGTGAACGACCAGATGTCCACCTACCGGCCGGACTCCGAGCTGAGCCGCTTCAACGCCAGCCGCGATATTGACCGGCCGTTCCCGGTTTCGCCGGCGACCGCCAAGGTGGTGCGCGAAGCGCTGCGCATCAACCGCGTGACCGATGGCGCGCTGGACGTGACCGTCGGGCCGCTGGTCAACCTGTGGGGCTTCGGCCCGGAAGGGCGGCCGGATAAAGTGCCGAGCGAGACGGAGCTGGCGCACCGCCGCGCCTGGACCGGCGCCGAAAAACTGTCGGTGCAGGGCAGCGCGCTGGTGAAAAGCATCCCCGAGCTGTATGTCGACCTGTCGTCGATCGCCAAAGGGTACGGCGTGGACGTGGTGGCGGAGTATCTGCAATCGCAACACGTGAAAGACTACATGGTGGATATCGGCGGCGAAGTCCGCACCCGCGGGCGCAATGGCGAGCAAAAGCCGTGGCGCATCGCCATCGAGCGCCCGACCGCCGGTACGCAGCAGCAGGCGCAGCTGGTGATCCAGCCGGGTGAGATGTCGATCGCCACCTCGGGTGACTATCGCAACTACTTCGAGCAGGACGGGGTGCGCTATTCGCATACCATCGATCCGATCACCGGCCGGCCGATCAACCACCGTTTGGTGTCGATCACCGTGCTGAGCCCGGCCTGCATGACCGCCGACGGCCTGTCCACCGGCCTGAACGTGATGGGGCCGGAGCGCGGCATGGCGTTGGCCAATCTGCTCGGCATTCCGGTGTTCATGATCGTGAAAACCGCCGACGGGTTTGAGGAGCGCTATTCCGATGCGTTCAAACCCTACCTGAAAAAGCGTTCGTGAGGTTGCTATGTTGACGGTATTCGCCGCCACCTTCGTGTTGTTCCTGCTGATCGTCGGCGGGATGTCGTTGGGTTACGTGTTCAAACGCAAAAGCCTGCAGGGCAGCTGCGGCGGCATCACCGCATTGGGGATGGAGAAAGTCTGCGACTGCCCGGAGCCTTGCGATGCGCGCAAAAAGCGCGAAGCCAAAGCGGCACAGCGGCGCGAGCAGCTGGACAAGCACCGCATTCTGTAGCTGTAGCGAAAACCCGGCCTTGGCCGGGTTTTTTACTTCGCCTTGCGGAAGCTTTTTGCCTCGGCCGGTGAGTTGACCATCACGCCGTCGGCGCCCAGCGCCAGCGCCTGCTGATAATCCTGCGGCGAGTTGACGCCGAACAGGATGATGTGCGCCGGGCCCTGCGAGCGGAAACAGTCCATCGACTCTTTATCCCAGGTGAGAAATGCCTTCGAACGTCCTTCGCCGAGGGTATATTTCTCCACCACTTCCACCTCGCGCTTCAGCTCCAGCCCGTACCAGCGCGGCTGGCGGTTGTCCGGTTTGACATCGCACTGGTGCGCCATGGTGACGTTGGCCAGCAGCGTGCGGGTCTCGTCGCGGCTTTCGAAGCGCGGGATGGCCGGCGGCAGCGCCTGCAGGTATTTGGCGTCGGTGGAGTAGACGCGGATGCGGTTCAGGCTGTCGGTGCTTTCCAGCGTCGCCAGCAGCGCCCGGCCAAACTGCGCCGGATCGGCGTCCGGGGATTTGATGTCCAGATAGAAAGTCACGCGCGGAAAGGCCTTCAACACCTCATCCAGCCGCGGAATGCCGAGGCCCTGGCCGCGGAACGGGTGCGCATCCCCCTTGGCGAAAGCCCAGCCGGCGTCGATCTCGGCCAGCTGCGCGGCGGTATAGGCAGAGACCGGGCCCTGTCGATTGGTCAACGTTTTCAGATCCGAAGGGCGATACAGCACGATGACGCCGTCTTTGGATTCTTGCAGGGTGATCCAGATGGCGTCGGCGCCGTTTTTCAACGCGGTTTCGATGGCGATGCGGGTGTTTTCCGGCGCATCGGCGGTGCCGCCGCGGTGGGCGACGATCGCCGGCGCGTGACCGGCGGCGGCGCTGGCCGCCAGCGCGCTCAGCGACAGCGCGGAAGCCAGCAGCAAATGAGAAAATCTGATCATGTAGGGTACCTTTTCGTTGTTGTTGTGGTGAGCCGCACGGGATGGCGGAAATCATACTATTGAAAAATTAAGCTTTTTTAACAACGCGGAAATATCTGGCGGAAACGGCGCTTTCGTCGAACCCTGCGGCCTTGAGCTTTCGGTATCTGACTGTATACTTATACAGTGTTACTGGAGGGTGCGATGCGTAAAATCATTCATGTCGATATGGACTGTTTCTTCGCGGCGGTGGAAATGCGCGACGATCCCAGCCTGCGCGATATCCCGCTGGCGATTGGCGGCAGCGCCGATCGGCGCGGGGTGATCAGCACCGCCAACTATCCGGCGCGGCGCTACGGCGTGCACAGCGCCATGTCCACGGCGATGGCGCTCAAGCTGTGCCCGCACCTCACCCTGCTGCCGGGGCGCATAGCGGCTTACAAAGAGGCCTCGCTGCATATCCGTGAAATCTTCGCCCGCTATACCCCGCTGATCGAGCCGCTGTCGCTCGACGAGGCCTACCTCGACGTGACCGACAGCCCGCAATGCAACGGTTCGGCGACGCTGATCGCCCAGGAGATCCGCCAGGCGATCGCCGACGAGCTGAACCTCACCGCGTCGGCCGGCGTCGCGCCTATCAAGTTTCTCGCCAAAATCGCCTCCGAGATGAACAAGCCGAACGGGCAGTACGTGATCACGCCGGCGCAGGTGCCGGCGTTTTTGCAACAGCTGCCGCTCAGCAAGATCCCCGGCGTCGGCAAGGTGACCGCCAAGCGCCTGGAAGAGGTGGGGCTTATCACCTGCGCCGACGTGCAGCAATACGATTTGGCGCAGCTGCTCAAGCGCTTCGGCAAGTTCGGCCGGGTGCTGTGGGAGCGGTGTCAGGGCATCGATCGGCGCGAAATCTCTCCTGAGCGGCTGCGCAAATCGGTGGGGGTGGAGCGCACGCTGGCGGAAGACATTCACGACTGGGAAGATTGCGAAACGCTGATTATCGACAAACTCTATCCCGAGCTGGAGATGCGGCTGCGCAAGGTGAAGCCGGATCTGCACATCGCCCGGCAGGGCGTGAAGCTGAAGTTTCAGGATTTTCAGCAAACCACCCAGGAGCACGTGTTCCCGGTGCTGAACCGGCAGGATTTGCTGGAGGTGGCGCGGCAGGCGTGGCGCGAGCGGCGCGAAGGGCGCGGCGTGCGGCTGGTGGGGCTGCACGTGACGCTGCTCGATCCGCAGTTGGAGCGGCAGCTGGCGCTGCCTTGGGAATAAAAAAGCCGGCAAGTCGCCGGCTTTTTGCGTTAAGCGCGCGGCTTATGCGCGCTCAGGGATCGCTTTCAGCAGCGAGGTCAGCAGCTTCCAGTACAGACCGACGCTTTCGATATGCACTTGCTCATCCGGCGAGTGCGGGCCGGTGATGGTTGGCCCGATCGATACCATGTCCATGTTTGGATACGGTTTTTTGAACAGACCGCATTCCAGGCCGGCGTGGATCACCATGATGTTCGGCGTCTTGTCGAACAGCTCCTGATACAGCTCGCGCACCAGGTGCATCACCGGCGAGTCGGCGTCCGGCTGCCAGCCCGGGTAGCCGCCCTTCGGCGCCACCTTGGCGCCGGCCAGCTGGCCCAGCGCGGTCAGCATCTCGACCACGTAGTCTTTGCCGCTGTCGATAAGGGAACGGATCAGGCAGATGATTTCCGCTTCGTTTTCGCTGGTGGTGACCACGCCGACGTTCAGCGAGGTTTCCACCACGCCTTTTACCGCGTCGCTCATGCGGATCACGCCGTTCGGCGTACCGTTCAGCAGCGCCAGGAAGCGCTGCTGGCTGTCGGCGCTCAGCGCCTGCGAAGCGCTGGTGGTCGGCTCCAGCAGCACGGTGATGTTCTTCTCTTTGGCGGAGAGTTCGTTCTGCAGCACGGCCAGGAACTCCTGGCTCAGCGCTTTCAGCGCGTCGGCCTTGTCCGCCGGCACCGCAACCACCGCAGAGGCTTCACGCGGGATGGCGTTGCGCAGGGTGCCGCCGTTCAGATCCAGCACGCGCAGGTTCAGCGCCGCCGCATGGGCGAACAGGAAGCGCGCCAGCAGCTTGTTGGCGTTGCCCAGACCGACGTGGATCTCGGCGCCGGAGTGGCCGCCTTTCAGGCCCTTGAGGGTCAGCTTCAGGGTTTGATAACCGGCCGGCACCGCTTCGCGCTGCAGCGGCAGGGTAGTGATGAAGTCGATACCGCCGGCGCAACCCATGTAGATTTCGCCTTCTTCTTCGGAGTCGGTATTGATCAGGATATCCGCCTGCAGCCAGTTCGGCTGCAGCCCGAAGGCGCCGTCCATGCCGGCCTCTTCGGTCATGGTCAGCAGCACTTCCAGCGGGCCGTGCTCAACGCTGTCGTCGGCCAGCACCGCCAGGGCGGAGGCCATGCCGATGCCGTTGTCGGCGCCCAGCGTGGTGCCGCGCGCTTTCACCCACTCGCCGGCGATATAAGGCTGGATCGGATCCTTGGCAAAGTCGTGCACGGTGTCGTTATTCTTTTGCGGCACCATGTCCAGGTGCGCCTGCAGCGCGACCGGCTTGCGATTTTCCATGCCTTTGGTGGCCGGCTTGCGCAGCAGGATATTGCCGACCCGATCGCGCTCGGCGTGCAGGTTCTTTTCTTTGGCCCAGGTGAGGATGTGCTGCGCCAGCGCTTCTTCATGATAAGAAGGGTGCGGGATAGAACAGATCTTGGCGAAAATATCCCACAGCGGCTGTGGCGAAAGCTGAGACAATTCAGACACTATAAGTCTCCTGTGACGGCAGGCTCCGACAGGACGGGCGTGCCGCGCGGTTAAGGTGAGCGGGTATCTGTGCGTCGTGGCACGATCACCAGAGAATATCACTTTATTTCCGGCGGTGCGCGCACCGTATTGTGCGGTTTAAGCGCTTGATCACACGGCTTCGCTGCGGGAACGTTCGCTTTTTCAGCATCAATCACCGAAAAGCCGCGCGGCGGAAATCGCGAGGTTTTCCTCGGTACAACTGGAATTCAACGCGGCCAGTCTCTATAATCTCGCGCAACCTTTTTTCCCCTGAACTATAAAGTAAGCCGCTTCACCAGCCGGCTGGGACACGATTCTATGAGCGAAAAATACGTTGTTACCTGGGATATGCTGCAAATGCACGCACGCAAGCTGGCGCACCGCCTGCTGCCTGCCGACAAATGGACGGGCATCATTGCCGTAAGCCGCGGCGGCCTGGTGCCGGCGGCTCTGCTGGCGCGCGAACTGGGTATCCGTCATGTGGATACCGTCTGCATTTCCAGCTACGACCATGACAACCAACGCGAAATGAAAGTGCTCAAGCGCGCCGAAGGCGACGGTGAAGGCTTCATCGTGGTGGATGATTTGGTGGATACCGGCGGCACCGCGAAAGCGATCCGCGATATGTACCCGAAAGCGCATTTCGTCACCATCTTCGCCAAACCGGCGGGCCGTCCGCTGGTGGACGACTACGTGGTCGACATCCCGCAGGACACCTGGATCGAACAGCCGTGGGATATGGGCGTCAGCTTCGTTCCTCCTATCGGCGGCCGCTAAGCCCAGCCAGTTCCAAGCAAACGCCCGGTTATGCCGGGCGTTTGCGTTATTTTGGTTTATCCCGCCAGAGTTAGGTACACTACCTCCAGTTAAGTAGGCCTTTTGCGGCCTATCGCCAGATTTACGGAGGCTGTTGTTACCATGGCACAGGCCAACCTTTCTGAAATTCTTTTCAAGCCCAAATTCAAACACCCTGAAACCTCGACGCTGGTGCTGCGCGCGCGCAACAAAGTGAGCGCCGCCATGCATTCCGCATTGGAAGGCGACACCACCGGCAGCTGGTACCGCATGCTGAATCCGCTGCTGTGGGCCTGGCGTGGCGTCAGCCCGATCGAAATCCACGAAGTGCTGGCGCGCATCGCCGCCTCCGACGCCGAACGCAGCAATCCGCAGCGGCTGGATACCGTGGTGGGCTACCGCAACGGCAACTGGATCTACGAGTGGATCCATCAGGGCATGCAGTGGCAGCAGCGGGCGACGGAGCAGCAGGATCCGCTGCTCGGCGGCCAATACTGGCTGAAGGCCGCGAGCCTGTACAGCATCGCCGGTTACCCGCACCTGAAGGGCGACGAGCTGGCCGAACAGGCGGAGATGCTCGCCAACCGCGCGTACGAAGAGGCGGCGCTACTGCTGCCGTATCAGTTGAAAGAGCTGGAGTTCCGCATCGAAGGCGGCGCCAGCGTCACCGGCTTCCTGCACATGCCGGAGAAGGGCGAAGCGCCGTTCCCGACGGTGCTGATGTGCGGCAGCCTCGATACGCTGCAGACCGACTATCATCGCCTGTTCCGCGACTACCTGGCGCCGCACGGCATCGCCATGCTGACGCTCGACATGCCGTCGATCGGCTCCTCCTGCAAATGGAAGCTGACGCAGGATTCCAGCTACCTGCACCAGCAGGTGCTGATCCAGCTGGCCTCGGTGCCGTGGGTGGATCATCAGCGGGTGAGCGCCTTCGGCTTCCGCTTCGGCGCCAACGTGGCGGTGCGGTTGGCCTACCTGGAGCCGCAGCGGCTGCGCGGCGTAGCCTGCCTGGGGCCGGTGGTGCATCGCCTGCTGTGCGACAGCAGCACCCAACTGAACGTACCGGACATGTATATGGACGTGCTGGCCAGCCGCATGGGCATGGCCAACGCCTCCGACAACGTGCTGAAGGTGGAGCTGAACAGCTACTCGCTGAAAATGCAGGGGCTGCTGGGGCGCCGCTGCCCGACGCCGATGATCTCCGGCTACTGGGAGCGCGATACGCTCAGCCCGAAAGAGGAGTCGCAGCTGATCGTCACCTCCTCGGTGAGCGGCAAGCTGGTCGCCATCCCGCGCACCCCGGTTTATGACAGTTTCCACCGGGCGCTGCTGCAAATGTCCGGCTGGCTGAAGGACAAAATGCGTTAATTAGTTGCTAAATTTTAACAGTTTGTTAAAAAGAGAGGTCTACATTGAGGAGGTTAGAGAATGACGTTACCGAGTGGTCACCCTAAAAGCCGACTAATGAAACGTTTTGCCAGCTTGGGGCCGTACCTGCGTGAAGGGCAATGTGAAAACGACCGTTTTTTCTTTGATTGTTTGGCCGTCTGCGTCAATGTAAAGCCCGCTCCGGAGAAGCGCGAGTTCTGGGGCTGGTGGATGGAGCTGCAGGCGGAAGAGGCGCGCTTTACCTATTCGTACCAATTCGGCCTGTTCGACAAAGAAGGCGACTGGACGGCGCAAAACATTAAGGATGATGAAGTGAACGCCAAGCTGGAAGACACCCTGCGCGACTTCCATCGCCGCCTGGGCGAGCTGCTGGCGACCATGGAACTGGGGCTGGAACCCGCCGACGATTTCAAAGAAAAACTGATCAAACTCTCCGCCTGACCCCGTTTGACCACGTATTGTGCTGATTTCGCGTTGTGCCTGTTGGCATAACGCGTCTCTCCTGTTACAAAGACCTTTGCACTCTTCTTCTCATCATTACACACGGCAGAAATACTATGAACGGCAGCCAGACATTGGTTGTGAAATTGGGCACCAGCGTGTTGACCGGCGGATCGCTGCGTCTGAACCGCGCCCACATCGTCGAATTGGTGCGCCAGTGCGCGCAGCAACACGCCGCGGGCCACCGCATCGTCATTGTCACCTCCGGCGCCATCGCCGCCGGGCGCGAACACCTGGGCTACCCCGAGCTGCCCGCCACTATCGCTTCCAAGCAGCTGCTGGCAGCGGTGGGGCAGAGCCGGCTGATCCAGCTGTGGGAACAGCTGTTCTCCATTTACGGCATCCACGTCGGGCAGATGCTGCTGACGCGCGCCGATCTGGAAGACCGCGAGCGCTTCCTCAACGCGCGTGACACCATGACGGCGCTGCTGGACAACCGCATCGTGCCGGTAATCAATGAGAACGACGCCGTCGCCACCGCCGAAATCAAGGTGGGCGACAACGATAACCTGTCGGCGCTGGCGGCCATCCTGGCCGGGGCCGACAAACTGCTGCTGCTGACCGATCAGCAGGGCCTCTACACCGCCGATCCGCGCAACAACCCGCAGGCCGAACTGATCCGTGAAGTGCACGGCATCGATGACGCGCTGCGCGCCATCGCCGGCGACAGCGTCTCCGGCCTGGGCACAGGCGGCATGGGCACCAAGCTGCAGGCGGCCGACGTGGCCTGCCGCGCCGGCATCGACGTGGTGATCGCCGCGGGCAGCAAACCGGGCGTGGTGGCGGACGTGATCGAAGGCAAACCGGTGGGCACCCGTTTCCACGCGCTGGAAACCCCGCTGGAAAACCGCAAACGCTGGATCTTTGGCGCGCCGCCGGCCGGCGAGATCACCGTCGACGATGGCGCGGTGGAAGCGATGATGGCACGCGGCAGTTCGCTGCTGCCGAAGGGCATTCGCGATGTGAAGGGCGACTTCTCGCGCGGCGAAGTGATCCGCATCCGCAACCTGGCGGGGCGCGATCTGGCGCACGGCGTCAGCCGCTACAACAGCGACGCGATGCGCATGATCGCCGGGCACCACTCGCAGGAAATCAGCGAAATCCTCGGTTATGAATACGGTCCGGTGGCAGTGCACCGCGACGATATGATTGTCAGTTAAGGAGTGAGCATGCTGGAGCAGATGGGGAAGGCCGCCAAGCAGGCCTCCTGGCAGCTGGCGGTGCTGAGCACGGCGAAGAAGAATCAGGTGCTGTCGGTGATGGCCGACAGGCTGGAGGCCAACAGCGAAGCGATCCTGCTGGCGAACGAACAAGATATGGCGCAGGCGCGCGCCACCGGCATGAGCGAAGCGCTGCTCGATCGCCTGCTGCTGACCCCGGCGCGGCTGGCGGCGATCGCCAACGACGTGCGCCAGGTGTGTCGCCTGAACGATCCGGTCGGTCACGTGCTGGACGGCAACCTGCTGGACAGCGGGCTGAAGCTGGAGCGCCGTCGGGTGCCGCTCGGCGTGATCGGCGTGATTTACGAGGCGCGCCCCAACGTCACCATCGACGTCGCCAGCCTGTGCCTGAAAACCGGCAACGCGGTGATCCTGCGCGGCGGTAAAGAGACGCATAACACCAACCAGGCGACGGTGAAAGTGATCCAGCAGGCGCTGGAACAGTGCGGCCTGCCGGCGGCGGCGGTACAGGCGATCGACAGCCCGGATCGCGCGCTGGTGAACGAGCTGCTGCGCCTGGATCGCTATGTCGACATGCTGATCCCGCGCGGCGGCGCCGGCCTGCACAAGCTGTGCCGCGAGCAATCGACCATCCCGGTGATCACCGGCGGCATCGGTGTGTGCCACACCTACGTGGATGCCGATGTCGACTTCGACAAGGCGCTGACGGTGATTGAAAACGCCAAGATCCAGCGCCCGAGCGCCTGTAACTCGCTGGAAACGCTGCTGGTGAACCGCAGCATCGCCGCCGAGTTCCTGCCGGCGCTGAGCGCCAAAATGGCGGCGGCGGGCGTGACGCTCCACGCGGCGGAAAACGCGCTGCCGCTGCTGCAGGGCGGCCCGGCGACGGTGGTGCCGGTGAACGCGGAGGATTACGACGACGAATGGCTGTCGCTGGATCTGAACGTGTTGCTGGTGGACGATATCGATCAGGCCATCGACCACATCCGCACCCACGGCACCAACCACTCCGACGCGATCCTCACCCGTTCGCTGAGCAGCGCCGAGCACTTCGTGCGCGCGGTGGACTCTTCGGCGGTGTACGTCAACGCCAGCACCCGCTTCACCGACGGCGGCCAGTTCGGCCTGGGCGCGGAAGTGGCGGTGAGCACCCAGAAACTGCACGCCCGCGGCCCGATGGGCCTGGACGCGCTGACCACCTACAAGTGGATTGGCTACGGCGACGATCTGGTGCGCAGCTAAGGCCGGATTGAAGCAGTAAATACGTCAGGGCGCAGCGTGCTGCGCCCTGAGTGTTTTTGGGGGGCACGGCAGTATCACTGCTTGCAAAACAACCAAACACCCCGGCGGCTATTGACTCATTTCGCGCGCAGGTCTACCTTGTTCAACGCACTTCCGGCTTGCCCCGCAGGCCCGGTTCGATGCCGATATAGCTCAGTTGGTAGAGCAGCGCATTCGTAATGCGAAGGTCGTAGGTTCGACTCCTATTATCGGCACCATCCTCTCTTCCTACCACATCCTTGATTATCCCTAAACGCTTCGAATTACAATGAATCGATTGGTTTGTTGTCCGGTAAAATCCGGCGCGCGCGTACTTCTGTTCGGTCTTGAATTTCTATACACATGTGACTTAATAATTTACAAGTCTGTAATGGCAAACTAATCCCTCACCTTACACATATCAGTGATGGATTGGGGCTGTCTCTCTACAACCCCAATGTGACCTGCGCAGCGTTCGGAAGAGGTGTTGAAAGGGGGCTGCCTAAAATGAAAAAGCAACGGCCAGGATAAATACGCTCATTAATGAGCGTATTTTCCGCAATAGGCTGCAACTTTTGCCTCAGGCCGTGAGGGGGCGCTATTCATGAGCAGCGCTCATAAACTCTATCCTTAAGCAGCTCATTATTATTCACATCCGGGGCTGTAATATATTCCACATGAATACCATACATGTGGAACCCCATGAGCAACGCATTGCAATACTCAAAGAAAACGTCAGGGATGATTTTTGTTATCACACTCAGTGCATTAATGGCTGTAACGTCCTTGTCAACAGATATCTATTTACCGGCTATGCCCCTTATGGCTAAAGACTTGCGGGGTAATGCAGAGTTGACAATTACCGGTTTCTTGATTGGTTTTTGCCTGGCTCAACTGATTTGGGGGCCAGTTAGCGATCGCTTCGGACGACGTCTGCCACTGTTCATAGGAATGGGGTTATTCGTTATAGGCTCCATGGGCTGCGCGTTATCAACCGATATCGGGCAAATTATTTTCTGGCGTGTTTTTCAGGCATTAGGTGCCTGTACCGGTCCGATGCTGGCTCGTGCAATGATACGTGACTTGTTTAGCCGCACTCGCGCTGCGCAAATGTTATCGACCCTGATGATTATTATGGCTATCGCGCCGATTGCTGGTCCCCTAATTGGCGGACAAATGATTAAAGTCACCTCATGGCACACCATTTTCTGGTTACTGGCGATTATCGGAGCATTGATGCTGATGTCTTTATTCTGGTTGCCGGAGACATTACCTGCTGAGAAACGTTCGCAAACCTCCGTAACCAAAGCCTTTAAAAACTACTTTACCTTGCTAACCAACACCAGATACATGCGGTTTACTCTGTGCCTGACCTTCTATTACGTCGCGGCCTATGCCTTTATCACGGGCTCCCCGTTTGTGTACATCACGTACTTTGGTGTTGATCCGCAACATTACGGTTGGCTATTTGCCATCAACATTGTCGGATTAATGGCGGTGAGTATGGTCAACAGACGCCTGGTTCACCGCTATCCCCTGGAAATGCTACTCAAGAATGCCGTATTCATCGCTACTATTGCGGCATTAGTGCTGGCAGTCACAACCGGTCTGGGCGTAGGTGGATTATTCTTGATTGTCGGGGCTGTGTTCGTGTTCTTCTCCATGAATGGCATCATCGCGGCAACATCCACCGCTTGCGCACTTGACGCAGTGCCTAATGTTGCAGGTTCCGCGTCGGCATTAATGGGAGCATTGCAATATGGCAGTGGCATCATCTCTTCACTGCTGCTGGCTCTGTTCAGCGATGATACACCATGGACAATGGGCTGGATCATTGCGGTCTTTACGGCTGCCAGCGCCTTGATGGCACTGACTATTCAGGTAAAAAAATAACCATTACGCACTCCCTATGTTGGGTTTATGAATTTCATTCATAGAGGCTATTCAGTGAACGCAATTATCTTTCTTCCCGACTTCGTTAGTCTTAGATGCATACCTGAATAAGCATTGCTCAAGTTCTTGAAACGGCCAGCCTGTCAGGCTGGCCGGGGTATCGTCAGAAACGGATTAAATATTTTTATCGAAGAAGACGTCTAACTTTTGCATTGCCTGATCAACGTATTTAGGCACCCAATACGTCTCGATATGAGTAGCGCCATCGATCAGGAAGAGTTCTTTGTCCTTCGTACCGGTGGCTTTCGCGAACGCATCTTCAGTCATATAGAGCGTATCCGCTTTTGTACCGGCAATCATCAGCAGCGGTTTATTGATGAGATTGATATGGTCCGTTACGTCAAAGCTCATTAAATCCAACAGGCTGCTGGTGGTGTATTTAAACGTGGAGTTCGGGTGGGCGTGAGTTTTCCAGTAGTACTCGTAGCCCTGGCGATATAAGGCAAAAGGTAATTTAGCAATCTGTTCATCAGTCAGGTTGGCATCGCCGGAGTAAAGCACTTCGCCTCCGGCTGCTTCCTTAGCACGTGCATCAGAAGCCTGCTGAAGACGCTGCTGGATAGTGTCTCGCTGCGAATCCTGCATACCGTTGCGGCGCACAAGGCCTGAATTAAACATGCTGATGGTTGCTATCGATTTGAACCGTTTGTCTGTTTCGGCAGCAACGAGTGAATAACCGCCACCACCGCAAATGCCAAGCAGACCAAGGCGGGCGGTATCCACACCAGGATACTGGCTGATGTAGTCAGCCATGCCGTGGATATCCTCAATGCGATTAGCAGGTTTATCCACGCTGCGAGGTACACCACCGCTAGCGCCCTGATAAGCCGCATCGGCGGTAATCGTGACGTAGCCCTGTTCGGCGAGACGCTGGGCATACAACCCGGCGACCTGTTCTTTTACGCCCCCATTAGGATGTGCAACCACCACCGCAGGATATTTTTTGGCGGGATCGTAGTTAGCAGGGGTATAGACATTCGCAGCAATCTGGATGCCATGCAGATCGTATTTCACTGGATGAATGTTGACCTTGCCTTTGACGTTCTCAGTGATGGCTCCGTCATAGGCCAGTGTGAATGGGTTTTTTTTGTAATCAGCCGCATTGACTGTGGTAACTCCAGCCATTGCCGTTAGCAGTATTGCACTTATAAGAGTGAGTTTCATGGTCATCTCCCGATGAGTATCAGCCTGCTTAAGCAAGCTCGCGGAATCAAATTTGCAGGCTCAGATTAGAAGGGGAGGGCTGTCAGCATCGTGACAGGGAAATAACATTTTTGTCAGTAAGTCGTCAGCTTACTGTTGGTGATCAAGAGGCAAAATGCTCTCGATTACCGGATGCCGTGCAGGTTTATTCAGATGTTGAAGCACCGATGAAAAGTTAAGAGGAAGTCCCGTTATGCGCCTGTTGTTAGTCGAAGATGAAGAAAAAACGTCAACCTATCTCAACCGTGCGTTGAGTGAGTCCGGATTTACGGTTGATGTCTCTGCAGATGGTGCCGAAGGTCTTCATTACGCGCTGGAGTTCGACTACGACGCGATAATACTGGATGTGATGCTGCCGGGGATGGATGGCTATCGGGTTCTTGAGGGGGTGCGAGCAGCCAAACAGACGCCGGTGCTGATGCTTTCTGCGCGGGGATCGGTCGACGAGCGCGTCAAAGGACTTCGTCTTGGCGCGGATGATTATCTCCCTAAACCCTTTTCTCTCATTGAACTGGTGGCGCGCATCCAGGCGCTGGTGCGTCGCCGCGCGACGGACGGTGCAGACATCACCCAGTTGCAAATTCACGATCTGCATCTCGACTTACTGGCTCGCCGGGTTTTTCGTGCAGGAACGAGACTGGAGCTGACCGCAAAAGAGTTTTCCCTGCTGAGCCTTTTGACCCGACATCAGGGGGAGATTCTGTCAAAGATGATGATTGCGGAGCAGATATGGGACATGAATTTTGATAGCGATGCCAACGTGGTTGAAGTTGCCATTAAACGTCTTCGAGCCAAAGTTGATACTCCTTTCGATATCAAACTGTTACATACCGTTCGTGGCATGGGATATGTCCTCGAAGTCCGGTCTGAATAATGAAGGGGGCAAGCATGCTTAAGCGTTCCATCTCCGTTCACCTGGCGCTGATGTTTGCCTTATCCGCGCTGCTGATTGTGTCCGTTATCGGTATCCTGCTCAGAAGCTCCTTGCATGACTCTTTGCAAAAGCAGATGCACAACGAGCTGTTGTTCCGGGAATCATTAATGAGTCCGTGGATCACCGCACGAGTCTCGGCTGACGGTTGGTCACTGCTTGCCAATAAATTCACTGTATTAACCAATTCTGAAGGTGAGCGTGTTCGCTACTGGATAGTGAGTGATAACCCGCGCTTTAGCATGGGGGGAACACCACCGGTGGGGGTTCAGTGGTCGTCTTTGCAGGAAGGCTTTAATAAAGTGCCCGGCGCATCGGACGGTGCATGCTCGCTGTTCCTGTTAGTGAACACCATCCCCGCGAACGGTGAAAGGCCTGAACTGCGTTTTGTGGTTGCCATCGACTCCACGCCGTACATGGGCACACTCGATGCGTTCACGCGTACATTGCTGATCATTACCGCACTGGGCGTAGTGATTGTCGCCTTACTGGGATACCTTGTCTCAAGGATCGGTCTTCGTCCCGTTGGTGCTCTCAGTAAACAGGCTCGGCATCTCGCACCCGGGGACCATGGCCAGCGCCTGAATACCCGCGCTTTACCCAAAGAATTGCAGCAACTGGCATCATCATTTAATGGCGTGTTAGCGCGTCAGGAAATCGCCTGGCGACAGCTCGACAGCTTTAACGCCGATGTTGCGCATGAACTCCGTACACCGTTGACCAACCTTATCGGCCAGACGCAACTGGGCCTCTCGCGCCGACGTTCGCAAGATGAACTGGAAGAGTTATTAGGTTCCAATTTGGAAGAGCTTGAACGCATGACGTCGATAGTTAACGACATGCTGTTCTTGTCCCATGCCCACGCGGGTGAACATGCTTCTCAGCTTATGCAGGTCTCCCTGCGAGAAGAAACCCTGAAAACAGCGGAGTATGTTGAACCCTCTTTTGCTGAAAAACAGCTTTCTCTGGATGTGGAGGGCGATGTCACCGCGCACATCGACCGGCGACTGTTCCACCGTTCACTGGCTAATTTACTGGAAAATAGCGCAAGACACTCACCCTTCAATAGCACGGTTACGGTGCGGGTAAGCGAAAAAAACCATCAAGCCTGTGTTGAGGTTTCTAACCCTGGCGATCCGATAACACCAGAACACTTACATCGGCTTTTCGAGCGGTTCTATCGCGTTGACACCTCCCGAGCCAGGAGTGATACCCATCATGGGCTGGGCCTGTCGATCGTGCGTGCCGTCGCCATTATGCACCGAGGGGATGTCTTTGCCCGTAGTGAAGGTGGCATCAATACATTTGGCCTCACCTTTGCGATGCAAGCGGGTAAAGCGGCGGGCAATGCTTACCCCGACACTGAGCCGGGGCCTGGGTTAACTGACAGAATTGTCAGGGGGGCGTCAGCCTGACGTCATTACGCCCTCGATAAAATCATCGCAGGCAATTCCCTCTACATCGATAAGGACGCTTTGCATGATCGGACATTTACGTTACCTCGGGGTGTTACTGCCCCTCTTCACATTTTCATCCTGGGCAGCGGAACAAAATCCCGCTGTTCATATCGCCCCCGCAGGAAGTCAGAACGCGGTGTATGGGCCAGCCGAGAACTTTACCGGTCGCGTCCGGGTTGATCCTCTCTTCAAACCGGATAACGACATCAATGTTTCCGGGGCTTATGTCACCTTTGAACCCGGCGCTCGTTCCGCCTGGCATACGCATCCGGCAGGTCAGCGGCTGATTGTGACCTCGGGTGTTGGGCTAACGCAACAAGCAGGCCAGCCGGTACAGGTTATCCGCGCTGGCGACGTTGTTTCTTGCCCGGCGGGCGTCAAACACTGGCACGGGGCGGCACCCGGCAGCGCGATGACGCATCTGGCGATAACCGGGATTGTGGATGGCAAAAGCGTTAACTGGATGGAGAAAGTGACAGATGAACAATACCACGGCCATTAAGGCATTAGCGGCAGCGGTACTGCTGACCTTTGGTTTTGGTCTCACGGCACATGCTGCGCCCGCCAATAAAGGAGCCTCGGAAATGAACCACGAACAAACGGTTTCAGTTACGTTGTCAGCCCGCCAACAGGCCATCCCGTTGATTGCGGCATCGATGGCCAGCAGCCAGATGGATAAGCTGAATACCGCACTGAACCAAGGACTTGACGCCGGGCTCACGATAAACGAAACCAAAGAGATTCTCGTCCAGCTTTATGCCTACACGGGATTCCCCCGTAGCCTGAATGCGCTTAGTGAATTGATGAAGGTCGTCGAAGCACGTAAACAACGTGGCATCCAAGACCTTGAGGGGAAAGACCCCGCTGCCCCGATTCCTGTCGGGGATGAACTTCGCCGTGTCGGTACCGCAAACCAGACGAAAATCTCAGGCGCTCCCGTCCAGGGCCCACTGTTTGATTTTGCACCGGTGATTAACCAGTTCCTGCAAACGCATCTGTTCGGGGACATTTTCGCCCGCGATAACCTCGACTGGCAAAGCCGCGAGCTGGCAACGGTTGGCGCATTGGCGGCCACACCAGGCGTTGAAGCCCAGCTGTTATCGCATACGCGAGCAAGCATACGGGTTGGCCTGACGGCAGCGCAGCTGCGCCAGTTGGCACAGGTTCTGCGTGAACATGGCGAAAATGATGCGGCTACGCGAGCTGAAAAGGCGCTGCAGCAGGCGCTCGCTAACAATTAGGAGTTAGTAATGGAGCATGATCCCAACCGCAGAATGTTGATCACCGCACTTGCCGGGCTCACGCTGGCGAACGTCTCCCTGGCGACAGCTGCCACCGGAAACGCAAACGTGCAGGGTAAAAGTCGAATTCTGGTGGCGTACTTTTCTCGCAGCGGAAATACACGGGTGATTGCGGGCGTCATTCACCGTAGCCTGAACACCGACCTATTTGAAATTGAACCGGCAACACCTTATCCGGAAGACTATTTTCAGACCGTTGAACAGGCGAAAAATGAGCGTGAGCGAGGAGTCAAACCCGCATTGAAAAATAGCGTCGCAGATATCTCACGCTACGAGACCGTGTATTTAGGCTTTCCGATCTGGGGGACCAGCGTGCCGCCTGTCGTGCAAGCATTTCTCAGCAGCCACAACCTTGCGGGCAAACTACTCATCCCCTTCATTACTCATGGTGGCTATGGTAAAGGAGACAGCGACGACATCCTTGCCAGTCTCGTCCCAACAGCCCGCCGGGAAAAACCGCTGGTCATTGAATGTGACCAGGAGCGAAGAACGACTGAAACGGTCACCCGTTGGTTAGATACCATACGCAATTAATCGTGTGCATTCATGAGTCTGCCAAATAAGGGCAATCAGGGGGGCTAAATAATTATCGCTGACAACTCAGATATGATTGAACGGCAAACATAACAGAGGATGTAATCTTGAAGACAATCTTAAAAACGCTGGCCATCTGCGTGATGGCGGGTGGCCTGGTGGCGCAGTCGGTATACGCTGAGCCGCTGGTCATTCAGGAACAGGGAAGCTTTTCTGCTGGTGGCACTATCATCACCGCACCAGGAACATTTGACGCAAAAAAGCCGCTGGATTCTGCTGGCCAAACCTACCATGGCGATCATGCTTCTGTGTTCTACCAAATCCCGGAAAATCCGCATAAATACCCTATCCTGATGCTGCACGGCGCAGGTCAGTTCTCCCGTACCTGGGAGAGCACTCCGGATGGTCGTGAAGGTTTCCAGAACATATTCCTGCGGCGTGGATTCTCAACTTATCTTGTCGATCAGCCACGTCGGGGCAGCGCCGGGCGCACGACTGTAGAAGGTACCGTTACGCCTAAACCGGATGAACAGATGTGGTTCAACCAGTTCCGCGTTGGCGTGTGGCCGGAGTATTTTAAAGGCGTTCAGTTCTCTCACGACAAAGAAGCGTTGAACCAGTATTTCCGTCAGATGACCCCGAATACCGGGCCGTTTGATATCAATGTCATCTCTGATGCGATGTCCGCCGTCGTAGATAAATCCGGCCCGGCTATCCTCTTCACCCACTCTCAGGGTGGTGGACCAGGCTGGTACACGGCGATGAAAAACGACAAGGTCAAAGCCATTGTCGCCTTCGAGCCAGGCAGCAGCTTTGTCTTTCCGGAGAAGGAACTCCCAGCCCCTATGCCAAGCGCGTTCGACACACTGAAGGGTGAGCCTGTGCCAATGGAGCAATTTATGGCACTGACCAAAATCCCGATTCTGATTATTTACGGCGATAACATACCGGATAAACCGGTAGCCATGCCCGCGCAGGACAGCTGGCGCGTACGTCTGGCGATGGCTCGTGAATGGCGTGACGCGGTGAACAAACATGGCGGGGATGTCACTGTGACGCATCTACCTGAAGTAGGGATAAAAGGTAATACCCACTTCCCATTCTCCGATTTAAATAATGTGCAGATTGCTGATTTGGTGAGTCAGTTTCTGAAAGAGAAAAAACTGCAGTAGAGCTAGATAGTATTGAGCCCTCAATCATGAGGGCTCAATACAAACATCAGCTTTATAAAAAATAAAGTAGCCTAATCCTGGCATAAAGTCGGCAGTCAGCCTCCTCTAAATTAATGAGTACGTCTAATAAACCCTAGCTAATTATCCCACCTAATCGAATAAATCACTTTGAGTTATGCTTTTCCAACACAACAGATGAAGGATAACGTCATGCAAACTGTAAAACTGAACAACGGTATTGAAATGCCCCTGCTGGGCTTTGGTGTGTTTCAGATGTCTGATGCCGCTGAATGCGAAAGAGCCGTTATTGATGCCATCGATACGGGATACCGTCTGATCGATACCGCCGCGTCTTACCAGAATGAAACCCAGGTCGGGAATGCGCTGAAACAGATCGGTATCGCCCGTAACGAACTCTTTGTTACAACCAAACTGTGGCTGCAGGATACTAACTACGAAGGCGCTAAAGCACAGTTCGAACGCTCTCTGAATCGACTTCAACTCGATTACGTTGACCTGTACCTGATTCACCAGCCTTACGGTGATGTCCATGGGGCGTGGCGGGCCATGGAAGAATTGCAACAGGCAGGCAAAATTCGCGCCATTGGTGTCAGCAACTTCCATCCTGACAGACTGGCCGATCTTATCGCCTTCAACAACGTTGCCCCTGCGGTAAACCAAATTGAAGTTAACCCCTTTAACCAGCAACTGCATGCCGTTCCATGGATGCAAAGCCGTGGCATTCAGCCGGAGGCCTGGGCACCGTTTGCAGAAGGTAAAAATGGCCTGTTCCAGCATCCCGTGTTAACAGCGATTGGTCAGAAGTACGGCAAAAGTGTTGGCCAGGTGGTGCTGCGGTGGATCTTCCAGCGAGGCATCATTTCGCTGGCGAAATCAGTGCGGAAAGAACGTATGGAAGAGAACATCAACATTCTCGATTTTGAACTCAGTTCTGAAGATATGCTGCAGATCGCCGCACTCGATACCGCAACCAGCGCCTTCTTTTCTCACCGCGACCCCGCGATGGTGGAATGGCTGACTGGCCGCAAACTTGATGTTTAAGTCGCAATAAGGAGGTATTCGTTCAATGCAAAAACGTTATCTGGGTAAATCCGGACTTGAAGTCTCCGCGCTTGAAACGATTAAAATTGTCGGCGAACGTTACTCTCCTGAGCCCCAGGCTCGCGTAGGCCGTTAATTGCCCGGACGGGTCTGCAGTGAATGGCGGACTCGTTATTCCGAGTAGCGAAGTGCATCGATCATCAGTGCAAACGCGGGCGGATGCTGCTTACGGCTCGGGTAGTAAAGATAGTATCCGGGGAAAGATGGACACCAGTCCTGCAGAACCTGAATAAGCTCTCCTGACTTTATATAATCCTGCACCCTGTCCTCAGGTATGCAGGCAATGCCAAAACCGGATAACGCCGCATCAATCCTTTCCGCCTGCAGATTAAACGTGACCTGGCCTTCCACTCTGACTCGTAACGGTTTCCCATCCTTCTCAAACTCCCAATGGTAAAGTCCACCGGCTGTTGGCAGGCGCATATTGATGCACCGATGATTTTGTAGCTCGTGCGGCGTTTCAGGTGCAGGATTTGCAGCGAAATAAGATGGTGCTCCCACTACGGCCATTCTCATGTCCGGCCCAATTCTCACCGCAATCATATCTTTATCCACGCTTTCACCCAGACGGATCCCGGCATCGAAACGCCTCTCAACAATATCGACAAAGCCGTTATCAACCACCAGTTCGAGATTAATTTCCGGATATTCCCTGAGGAAGGGTTTTAACTTCGGCCATACCAGATTTCGCGCGGCATGCTCTCCGGCAGATAAACGGATATTGCCGGAGGCAGTGCCGTTCAGTTGAACAAGCGATTCCAGTTCCTGTTCAAGATCGGCAATACGAGGTTCAAGGCAGGCAATAATCCTCTCGCCGGCTTCTGTAGGGGCTACGCTTCTGGTCGTGCGGGTCAGAAGGCGGATATTCAGCCTTTCCTCCAGTGCCTTCATCGCGTGGCTGAGTGCAGACTGGGAAACGCCCAGCTTACCCGCTGCTTTGGTAAAACTTCGCTCCCTCGCTACCACAAGAAAGATTTGCAGTTCGTTGAAATTTTCTTTGAGCATTGGCGATTTCCTTATGGAAGCATTCCCTTCAAAGCGCATTTATGAAGGGTGTTCATAGACACAATCATTTTAGCCCCATTACTGGAAATAATGAAAATTGATATTCTGACTGTATCGAAAATAAGTCTGAATTATCAGAAGGTTTATCATGAAAGTACTCATTGCAGGCGCGACAGGAAGTGTTGGTCTTCATGTCGTGAATACCGCCATTGAAATGGGCCATCAGCCCGTAGCGCTGGTCAGAAACAAGAGAAAAGTAAAATTGCTTCCTCGTGGAGCTGATGTTTTTTACGGTGATGTTTCAATGCCTGAGACATTGGTAGATTTACCGAAAGATGTTGAGGCAGTCATTTTTACTCTCGGTTCCGATGGCCAGGGGCGCATTGGGGCTAGAGCGATAGATTATGGCGGCGTGCGTAATATCCTGAAAGTGTTGAAGGATGTACCTGTTCGCATTGCTTTAATGACAACAATTGGTGTCACCGAGCGGCTCAGTACATGGAATCAACGTACTGAGGTTCATGACTGGAAAAGACGTGCTGAACGTCTGGTCAGGGCTAGCGGTCACCCCTATACCATCGTCAGGCCCGGCTGGTTTGATTACAACAATGATGATGAACACAAACTCGTCATGCTTCAGGGAGACCGACGCCATGCTGGAACGCCTGAAGATGGTGTGATATCTCGTAAACAAATAGCCCGTGTATTGATAAGTGCTCTGAGTTGTGACGCGGCAATAAATAAAACGTTGGAATTGGTGGCGGTGAAGGGTCAAGAGCAAGTTAATATTGAAGCTTTATTTTATAAGCTAAAACGAGATATTTCTTCAAAGAACGACGGAGTTTATGACCTTGACAATATGCCATTGGACGATGAAGCAGCTTGTATAAAATCAGATTTTGCTGATATCAAAATGAATAATGGAAATGAAGCGGGCTGATTGCCGAAATATAGCGCCGTGTTAAGAATGATGCGTCGCCCTGTAGGGCAGGGCATGCCTTGCCCATTAGATGCTCACTTGTTACACGGCCTATAGTAGTAGTGCTCAGAATGCATATAGCAACATCAGGGATTCATATTGGTGTGTGGTTAGATTCCCTTGCAAAAATAAGTTTATTAAAAAAATTGGTTGAAGATGTTTTTTACTCCTGTCATCGGCACCCTCATCTCTTCCTGCCACATCCTTAATTATCCCTAAACGCTTTGAATTACAATGAATCGATTGGTTTGTTGTCCGGTAAAATCCGGCGCGCGCGTACTTCTGTTCGGTCTTGAATTTTCGGCTAGCTTTCACTGCCATGGCTGAGAGCTCGTTTGAACAAACTGATTACGCTAGTACGTATTGCTATTTTGACGGGACGTAAGAAACGCCATCGCTACCGCACCAAGAAGTAATAAGCCACTCAAGCCAAAAGTACTTCGCCATCCCAGGCTGTCAAACATCATGCCACCTGCCGTTGAACCAAGAGCAATCGAGAGCTGAATCACCGCAACCATCAGGCCGCCTCCGGCTTCCGCATCCTCGGGCAGCGTGCGTGTAATCCATGTCCACCATCCCGTTGGCGCGGCGGTTGCCAGCATGCCCCAGAGGCCTAACAGCAACGAGACAGCCCAAACGTTATGCCCGGCAAGAATCAGGGCGATGGCAATGACAGCCATCAGCCCAGGAATGGCCATCAGCGTTAGATAGAATTTCCTATTGAGGAATGCCGGGACAACCAGCGTGCCAATAAAACCGGCCACACCGATAACCAGTAAAATTAGCGACAAGCCAGAGAAATCAACCCGCGTCACCAACTCCAGAAACGGACGCACATAGGTAAATAACGCAAACTGCCCCATAAAGAACAGGCCACAAGCCAGCATGCCAATGGAGACAACAGGGCGACTGAACAGGCGCAATACGGATCCGCGTGACGCAGGGTTATTATTGCCGTTCATACCCGGCAGACTCACGCACTGCCAGATAAAGGCCGCGGCCGCGACGGGGACCAGGCACAAGAAAGCGCCTCGCCATCCGATGGTCGCTCCAAGATAGCTACCCAGCGGCGCTGCCACTACCGTCGCCAGCGCATTGCCGGCGTTGAAAATAGCCAGCGCACGCGTAACCTGATGCTGTGGCACCAGACGAATTGCCGTTGCCGCAGACATCGACCAGAATCCACCGATCGCAATACCTATCATCGCGCGGCCTGCCATATACATCAGATAGTTGGAAGCCAGTGCGATAACGAGCCCCGACACGGCCATCAGAATCGTCATCCCCAGCAGTAAGTACTTGCGATTCACATTTCCAGCCAACGTCGAAAGCGTCAGGCTGGTCAGGACGGCCAGCGCGCCGGAGATGGCAATTCCCTGTCCCGCCAGCCCCTCCGTCACGTCTAAATCACGGGCAATCGGCGTAAGCAGGCTGACGGGCATAAATTCCGATGCAATCAGCACAAAGACGCACAGGGTCATGGCAAAAATGCCGCTCCAGTAAGCGGGCTGATTATTCGGTGATGGTGTTTGGCTAAGTGCAGACATAGTCAGATTTCACGGAAGTCAGAATAAAAGCCACCCGCGTAGACAGGCGGCTTTTAAGGTTGTCAGTAGAGGGGCTATTTCAGATTGGCTTTGAAAAATTGTTCGAACTTAGCGAAAGGTATTTTACCGGCCGCATTGTCGTACAGGTCCACATGATTTGCACCGGGGACAATCACCAGCTCTTTTTCTTTACTGCCGACCGCCTTATAAGCATCTTCGGCAAAATAGCGTGAATGGGCTTTTTCACCGGTCACGATCAGCGTCGGGATAGTAATTTCGCTGGCGTAGCTCAGCAGCGGCATATTCATAAACGACAGCGGCATCGTTGCCGTCCACGCCCCGGTCGAGTTAACGGAGCGCTCGTGGAAACCGCGCGGCATGCGGTAGTAATCAAAGAACTCCTTCAGCACCGGATGTGGATCGGCCGGCAGGGTTTCTGGCAGAATGCGCTCACCCGCGCTGACCTTGCCATTGCTGTCGACGTTAATATCATGGCCACCTCGTGCGAACGTTCCGCTTTCCGCATCCTTCCAGCGTTGTTCATTCAGATACTGCAGAACGGCACGACGGTCGGCGGTCGAATAACGGTCTTTGCCATCACCTACGCCATGGCCCATCGCCCGGCTCATGTCGTACATCACGCTGGTGGCCACCGCTTTGACGCGGGTATCCATTGCGGCGTCGTTTAACGCCATGCCGCCCCAGCCGCAAATGCCGAGCAGCCCAATACGGTTGCGATCCACCTCTTTTTGCAGCCCCAAGAAATCTACCGCCGCGCTGAAATCTTCCGTGTTGATATCCGGCGAGGCGACGTTACGCGGATAGCCGCCGCTTTCCCCCGTATAAGAAGGGTCGAACGCCAGGGTAACAAATCCCTGTTCCGCCAGCGTTTGCGCATACAGGCCGCTGGATTGCTCCTTCACCGCGCCAAAAGGCCCGCTGACGGCAATCGCCGCCAGCTTGCGATCGCCACGATCTTTGGGGAGATAAAGGTCGCCCACTAAGGTGATCCCATATCGATTCTGAAACGAGACCTTACGATGATCGACTTTCTGGCTCTCGGCAAACGTCTTGTCCCATTTATCGATCATCGAAACAGGAGCATTCGGATTGACTGAATCAGCATAACTCATTGTCGTGACTCCACTTAATGATGCGAATAACAGCATGGCAGGCATTGCGGTTTTTAGCGTTCGGGTGAAAGCTTTCATAAAAATCCCCATGAAAAACAAGATAGAGAGACAGGTTTCCTACGGACAACGCTGCTGTGCTTTGTTTTGATGGGCTCATTATAGTGAGCAGAATTAATGCTGATTAGAGGGAGATAATTGCTAAGATTAATACCATATTGTTATAAATTAATGCTGAGACTGGCGTCATTCTTGGGGGAGTAAATCAATGGCAAAAAGGGAGAACTACAACGAGCTTTACCTGTTTATGCAGGTAGTACGGGAAGGTAGTTTTACCGCTGCGGCTCACAGGCTTGGCCTGGCTCAATCGGGGATAAGCCGTTCTGTTCGCGAGCTTGAAGAAAGGTTAGGTGTCCAGCTACTGGTGCGCACCACGCGTAAGCTATCGCTGACGCAAGCGGGTGAGCAGCTCTATCAGAAAACGGAGTCCGGATTTGATACCTTAGATCTTGGGCTTGCGACACTGGCGCATTATCGTGAGACCCCTTCCGGCACGGTCCGCATCAATGCCAGCCAGCACGCGATTGATAAATGCCTGCTGCCAAAGCTTGCGGTATTTAAACAGCGCTATCCTGATATCAGGCTCGAACTCATGAACGAGAGCCGGTTCGTCGATATTATCGAGGAAAGATTCGATGCAGGTGTCCGTCTTGGGCCTGAAGTAGGCCAGGGCATGGTCGCGGTGCGCATTACGCCCGATATGGAGATGGCGATTGTGGGAACTCCTGAACATTTTCGTCGTTACGGTTTTCCACAAAATCCTGCGGATTTAAAGACACATCCCTGTATCGCCTATCAGCTTGCCGACGGCAGCCTATACCAGTGGGAACTCCATCAGGATGATAAAAAAATCACTCATCGGCCGGAAGGGCAATGGGCCTTATCTGACAGCTATATGGAGGCAGAAGCCGCTCGGCTGGGCCTGGGGCTGGCCTATGTTCCTGTCGAGTTGGTTGCCGATGATTTAGAGCGTGGGGTGCTAATCAGGGTATTACAGCGTTACAGCCTGCGAATGGAAGGGTTATTTCTTTATTATCCCCATCGCAATGTATCCCCCGCCCTAAGAATGGTCATTGAGACATTGAAAATTTGAGAGTTGCGATGGCCGCTCCTGCACTGTACAGGATGGACGGCAAAGCCGCTTGTATAAAGCAGACTTAGTTGACATCAAAATGAATGATGGAAATGAGGTAAACCGATTGGCGAAATACAACGCCGTATGAAGGACGATGCGTCGGGCGATAGGGGCGATAAATATGTAATGGCTGAGCGGCCTGGCCCATTAGATGCTCACTTGTCACACCGGCTTTGACGCCATTGGTTCAAATAGGCGAACCCTGGTGTACGGTAGGGTGATGGCTGTTAATCGGGTAATTAATTGAATTAAATACTAAATTCCGATTGCCAACAGAGAGTGCAATTTTCCTGTCACTCTTTTTTGCAGCGGATTAAATATGGCGTTGTTAATAACTTATGCCTCAGGGATAGTACGGAGGGATAGCGCATAGTCAAATCAATGCGATCTCCCATTTGTCTACCGTTTCGCCGGTTAAACAACCGTTTAATTAATTACTGTTATAATTACCCCCGTTGAGCCTTGCAGGAGTGAATGTTTTTCTCCGTAAGCATTGCGATGCGGCGCTCTCTGGAGCGGCATCCTTTTTTTGGACATGCCGGTGGTTCGGTGAGAAGTAAGGAGAAGTGTACTATGAGCAGAAAAGACAAGCTCGCGGCGGCCCTGCTGGCCATCTTCCTGGGTGGGCTGGGCATTCACAAGTTTTACTTAGGGATGAAGTGGTGGGGGCTGTTCTACCTGCTGTTCTGCTGGACGGGGATCCCGGCGATTGTCGGCTTTATCGAAGGCATTATTTATCTGTTCCAATCGGAAGAGAAGTTCAACCAGAAATATAATCCTGGTCTGATTTAATGCTTTGCTGACGGCGCTTCCTGTTAAGGGAAGCGCCGTTTTTCATTCTGTTATTGTTTCTTCATCATCTTGCCGCGCATCTCTTCGCTCATCATTTTATTCGAGCTGGAGATCACGCAGTTATATTGCTTGCCTTGGTTAATGACCATAAAGGTGCTGACCGGATTTTTAAAATCCTTGTCGATAGTGAAATAAATATAGGCCTGCGGCAGCGCGGCCGGTTTAAAGGCGCCGAAGGCATACACATCCGCCAGGCCCAGCGCGGAGAGATCGACCGTCAGCTCCATCGGCTGTTTATCGTTTGGCGATGGGAACATCGATTTGGCCGACATCATCATGGTGCTGCTGTTGATGGTGTAATCGGTTTTGACCTTCATGCCCATATATTTCGATTCCGGCATGGAAAGTTCTTTTTTGCAGGCGGCGTCGTGCTGCGGCGCCGGGCTGCCGTTTTCCATCACGGCGTGCACGTGTTCCAGCGTCACTTCCGCGTTGCCGGTGGTAGGCTGCGCATCGGCCGCGTAAGCCGCGCCGCTGAAGGCGGCCACAGAGGTAAGGATAATGCCTGTAACGATTTTCATTGTCGCTCTCCGGAATGCTAATAATGATATTAATTGCGGTGTGTAGCCTATTGGCCTGATAAAACGCAAAGTTACTCGTTCCGTGGAGATAAAATATCCTCGGAATTTTTATAGTAAAGAGTGTTTCACCCACGCGGTGCGCGAGGTTGGTTTAATTATCTTGAGGGCCTTGCTCTTTTGTCTTTCAGTATGTTTACCTGCATATAAAGAGTATGTCTAAACATAGTCAATGTTTAGAATATGCACAAATTATTGCGATTTTTTCCCGCTTTAATTCTTCGCCTTTTAATACGGGTTTAAATATTGCATTGAGATACAGAGAGTTATCTTTTCTACGTTAAAATCACTCAGTGAAGCGTTATTTATGTGATCTTCATGGTCACAGAAATAACGCTGAAATTATTGCCTTTCTATTTAACGGCTAATTATTCATGACATAGGCTTCAACCCCGCTAACCGCCTGCGCTAGAATCAGGCGGTTTTCTCTTGAAAAAGGATATCGCCATGGCCGCCTGGGCCTTTTTAATCGTCGGTTGGCTGTTGATTTGGCGGGATTACCCGATTTTCGGCGCGTTGTGCATCGCGCTGTTCGCCGTGCTGCAATGGGCGAAATACGCCGCAAAAGGCGAGCAAGACCCCGAGGAGGCCGCAGAGTGGCGCAAGACCGACTGGCGTTCGCAGCCGATTGAAATGACGCACGCCGGCGACAGCGACCGGCAGATTGGCGGCGTGGGGGAGCTGGGCATGGGCGGCCCCAGTTTTTGGACGCTGCTGCTGCGCGACGGAGCGATTGTGCATGGCGCCTGTGCGGCGCCGCAGGACGTGGACGGCGGCAGGTTGCGCCTGATCCCGACCCGCAGCCGCGAGGGTGAGGGGCTGACGGTGTACGAACCTGCCGCCCGGGCGATGTACGCACTGCCTGCGCTGACCGATCGCGAGCTGGAAGCAGTGGCCGGCGGTTCCGCCGAGGCGCTGGCGCGGCTGCGGGCGAGCTGTCGGCAGGCGGCGGCCACGCCGCTGCGTCAGGTGCGCGGTCTGTGGGTGCCGCAGTGGGCAGAGGATCCGGCGGATCGTCTGGAGATCGCCTTGCCCAGTGGCCGCGCGCTGGCGGCGCGCTCGACGTTACCGGCGGATTTGCGCCATGCGGACGATCCTGCCGCGCTGCTGCACGCGCCGCCTTATGAGCTGTTGCTGGATAACCGGCCGACCGATCGCTTGGTGTGCGATCTCGAACGCGTGGCGGAATCGCCGACGGGTGACGGCTTGAGCGTCGGCGGCTGCCAGTTCCGCGGCGAGCATATCGTCGACGGTCTGTACCATCTGTACTTCGCCGGCGAGTGGTTCAGCCTGCTCTCCTACGCGCACAAACCGGCGGGCGGGCGCGGTTCGGACACCACCTTTTTTGTCGAGCGGGTCGAGCCGCAAGACGGCGGCGTATTCGTGATTGAATGGGATGCCTACAGCGTGGGGCCCGACGGGCGTGCGCCGCGCGTAGCGGCGCCGCCGGTCTTGGTTATCGCGGTAAGCTGGCAGGACGCGCCGCTGCGGCTGCCCACGGCCAATAACCGCGTGACCGTGCGCTTGCCCAACGCCACGGCGTAAGGCTTAAGGCAGCACCCTGACTTCGCCGTTGTGCAAGGTCAGCACGGCGATCGGGCTGCCGGGGAAGCACTCCCTAAAGATCCAGTCGCTGGGCCGAAACGCCGCCGCAGGCAGCCCGGCCTGCCACTCTTCCCACTGCGGGGCCGGCTTATCCGGCGGTAAAGAGAAAGAGACCAGCCAACCCGCTTCGCAGCGCACCCTTTGGCCGCTCGGGCGGGGGAAGGTGTGCGCGCTCGCCAGCTCCATTACCGGCGGTAAAACCTCGAAGGCAATGATCGGCACGCCGGCCACGCTCTGCGGCCGAGGAAAACGCACGGCGGTCACGCCGTCCATCGTGATGGGGCTGTCTTCGGTGCCGGGCAGGCGCGGTTCCTGCCGGTTTACCCAGCTGCCTTTCGTCAGCGTGATTTCACCGAACGGTTTGGCTTCGTCGAGCGTCAGGTAGCTGCGCCGATTCCAGCGTTCTTCCGCCCGCTGGCTCTTGAGATCCTGGATGGCGATGTCGAACAGCATCAGCACGAACGCCACCGGGTAGATCGCCAGCGCCGAGGCCAGCAGATAGCCGCCCCAGGAAAGCGGCGGGCGTGGGCGGCCGCAGCGGGCGGCAGCGTAGCGCCGGCCCCACCAGGCGAGCAGGATGCCGGCGAGCAGCAGCGCCAACAACAGCGCCACCAGCCCTGCAACGCCGGCGCCATAACCTAACAGCATGGCAAGTTCCTCATGTTCACGGCGTGGTGGAACGGTAGCGAACGAAGTAGGGCAGCGCCGGGGGCTCCCCGTCATCGCCATAGTGGCTTTCCGGTTCGATCACGGTTTGGCGTGCGTCGTCGCGCCCGTTGTAGCGGTACTCCAACGGCTGGCGGTAGCGCACGTCGGATGAGCGCAGATCGAAAATCAGCGAAAGGCGGGCATCGCCGTTATCCGTTTGGGTGACCAGCTTGTCGTTGCCTGCCCACAGCTGATACAGCGATTTATCGCCGGTCTCCAGCAGCACCTTCAACTGCCCGTCGGATTGATAACGCAGGAGCTGATACAGCCCTCTTTCCAGCGTCTGTGCGATCAGGTAGATGCCGCCATCCGGGGCCTGCGCGCTTTCCGTCACGCGCACCGTGAGCCAATGCGGTTCGGCCACCTCGCCGGTTTTGCCGTTAACGGCGATGTGCAAGGCGCCGGAGCCGAGCACCGGATTCATCCAGAACAGCACGCGATCGCCGTCAACGGCGGTAAAGATCTCGGGTATGGATTTGCGCTTGCCGGAGGCGTAAGCCGTCGGTGAGTCCTCCTCGCCGCGCTCAAAACCCAGCAGCTGTCGCGCTTCCAACAGCGCCGGCAGATCCAGCGTTTGCCGCCAATGGGCGCCAAAGTCCGGGCTGTAGAATACGCCTTCGGTGCTGATGAGATACAGCGCGCGTTTACCCGGCAGCGCCACCAGTTTGCCGCCGATAAAGGAAGGCCGGTTGTCGTCGCCCTCCGGCCAAGGGATCAGCGCCCCGATGGTGCCCTGTTTCACATCGACCAGCCGGCGCCCCTTGGACAGAAAAAGCACGCACTCCTGCCCGCCGCAAACCGCATCGTGGATAGACTCGTCGAGTTCCCCCAGCATCTGCAATCCCTGCGGGCCGCTGAACAACACCTGGCTGAGATAGTTGGCCGCCCAGCCGTAAAAGCTATTGTAGGCCCCGCGCTCACTCCTTTTGCTGATGAGCAGCAGGGCGCCGTCCTGCGCCGGGTAGCTGTGGATGAGATCGTAATGGGCTATCGTCGGCAATGCTTCGTCGCTCTGGGTCCATTGCCACTGCGCATAGCGTTGTTCTGGGGCGAGGAAATAGACGCCCAGCGCGCTGGCCAAAAACAGCGTCAGGATAATAAGGGGTCTTTTATAAAGCGCTAACGTCATCATTTCAGCTCCGTCACCTGATCCTGCTGCCATAACCTGCGGCGCAGATTGCGCAGGTATTTAAACGTTTTAAACGTGCGGTGCTGGTCAAAAGAGTAAAGGCGGCAGATCTGGGCGAAGCCCTCGATCAACAGCGCGAGGCCGCTGACCATCAGCATCATTAAGAGAAGAATCGGTGGCAATTCGCTGCCGAGACGCTGCAGGGTCCAGGCATCCAGGTAAAAGCCCGCCGGGGTATCGGCGTTATCCGCCACCGCCAGGCCGAGCACAAAGCACGTCACGATCGCGCCGAGAATGAAGACAACGCGCGCGCACAGGTTAAGGCCGGATTCGGTGAAGTAGCGGCGGCCGCCGATGAGGTAAGTCTGGCGATCGCGGTGGTTGATGATCCCACGCACCGTAGGCAACTCGGGGACGGTGTCGTTCTCGCAATACAGCACCTGCAGCGGATCGCCTTTGGCGATGAAAAGCGGATGTTGCCGACGAAATACCGGATGCAGTTTGGTATTGGGGACGTTGAGCGCGCGGGTCGTCAACGCGAAGTGCGTCTCCTTCTGGCGCCACGCATAGGTGTCCAAATACTGCACCTGGCGCGGGATCTCATAGTGGCGGAGTTCGTAGCTCAGGGCGTTGACCGTCTCGATGCCGGAGGCCTCGACGCCGCCGGGGAGGGGGACGTCGGTTTGCTGCGCTGTGGGCACTGACGCGGCGTCTGCACTGACGGCCCGGTATTTGATGCCGGGGATTTTCAGGCTGAGCGATCCGGGCGGCGTGATGTCTTGCCCTTGCAGCACGCGATCCAGCGCCTTGAGCAGGCGCCTGCGGCCGCGATGCCCGATCAGCAGCAGCTCAGAACCGACGAACAGCACCATGCCGATGCCGACAAGGCCGGCGATTACGGCGATAAAGAACAGAACGATGGTCAGCCAGGAATCTTCCCCGTCCATGATGAAAAAGGCTGCCGGAAAACCGCCGGCCAGCGCCGCGCCCAGCACCAGCAGGGCGAAGTATTTCAGCTTGTATTTCAGCGTTCTGTCGGGCTCCAGCCGGCCTTTTGTCTCGTGCAGCAGCCAGTGCAGCCAGTAGCTGCCGTCCTGCAGGCGATGGGCGCCGATCTTCACCCGATCGCCGGCGGCGAGCGTGGCCAGCAGATTTTCGCTGTCGCTGAAGTCGTCACGGTAAAAAAAGAACGTTTGGCCGGCGGCGATGATCCTCACCAGATTGTCCGGCGCCGTCTGTTGGCAGGCACATTGTTCGACGGTCACATTAAAAAATTGGGTTTGCATGTCATTCCCTGTCGGCGGGCGTGGCCCGAAAATTCATCCCTGGCGCCAAATTATTCAGCGCTTTTTCATCAACGGCAGCATGCGCACCAGCGCATTGTCCTTGACGATGTAGTGGTGAAACAGCGCGGCGGCGGCATGCAGGCCGATCAGCCAGTAGCCGAATGACGCCAGCGTTTTGTGCCAGCCGATAATCATCCGCGCCTGCGGCCGATCGGCCACGTCGGCGAACGGCATCGACAGGCCGAACAGATACCACTCCTTGCCGCCCAGATAGCGCGAATACACCCCCAGCACCGGCAGCGTCAACAGCAGCAGGTAAATCAGGGTGTGCGTCAGGTGCGCCAGGCCGGTTTGCCACTTAGGCGGTTTGGGCGCGATGGCGGGCGAAGGGTGGCGCCAGCGCAGGAACAGGCGGGCGATCATCAGCGCAAACACCGTTACGCCGCAGCTGAAGTGGGTGACAACCAGCACGTACCAGGGGGCGCTGCCCGGTTCGGCAAAGCCGCGCAGCTCGATGGTGACGCAGGTGATGACCAGCAGGATCGCCACCAGCCAGTGCAGGCGAATTTGCCACGGCATGTAGGTGTTCTGCACCGGGTTGCCTTTTGATGTTAAAGGGTCTGTGCGCCGATGGTAACGAAATGTTACAGGTGAGGAAAGCGCCCGTGTGCAGTTTAAGCAAAATGCCAGGGGTTAAACCGCTTGTTAAGCTATGAATTTAGTGGGTTAAGTGCCTGGCGGCAGGAGAGGCAGTTAGCATCGTAAGTTGTGAAGCTAATGGACGATAGATTCAGAGGCTGGCAGCTTAATAAGTAGCGAAGCAAATAGCGCCGCAGCCCTCGCCGCGGCGCCCGGGATCAGTTCAATTTGGCCTTGGCGAAATCGCTGCCGTTCACGTCCACCACATAGCCGCTCAGGTTGCTGCGGATGGCGTAGAACACTTTGCCGGTGGCCAGCGGCAGCCACGGCGCCTGTTTGGCGAAGATCACCTGCGCCTGTTGATACAGCTTGGCGCGCGCCTGTGGCTGGTTCTCCAGAATCGCCTGCTGGATCAGCCGGTCATAATCCTTATCGCACCAGCGCGCCACGTTGGCGCCGCTCTGCACCCCGGCGCAGCCGAGCAGGGTGGCGAAGTTGTCCGGGTCGCCGTTGTCCGACACCCAACCGTACAGCGCGCTCTGCTGCTCGCCTTTGCGCAGCCCGGCCAGATACTGGCCCCACTCCCAGGTGACGATCTTGGCCTTCACGCCCACCTTCGCCCAGTCGCTCTGGATCATCTCGGCGATGCGCTTCGAGTTCGGATTGTAGGGGCGCTGCACCGGCATCGACCAGATATCGGTCTCAAAGCCCTGCTCCAGCCCGGCCTGCTTCAGCAGCTCGCGCGCCTTCTGCGGATCGTAGGCGTATTCCGGCAGTTGATCGTTGTAGCCCAGCATGCCCGGCGGCAGCAGCGAGTTGGCCGGCGTGCCGCTGTCTTTGAACACCGCGGCGACGATCGCTTTCTTGTCCACCGCATAGCTCAGCGCCTGGCGCACCAGCAGGTTGTCGAACGGTTTTTTCTGGGTGTTGAACGCCAGATAGCCGACGTTCAGCCCGGTGATGTCGTGCAGCTACAGGTTGCCGTCGGCCTTGATGGCGGCGAACTGTTCCGGCAGCGGCGCGGGGATGATCTGGCATTCGTTGGTTTTCAGCTTGGCCAGCCGGGTTTGCGGATCCGGCGTAATCGAGAAGATCAGGTGCTTGCTGGCCACTTCGCCCTGCCAGTAGTGCGGATTGGCGATGTAGCGGATCAGCGAATCCTGTTTGTACTGCTGCAGCGCGAACGGCCCGGTGCCGATCGGCCAGTTGTCGACGTATTCCGGCGTGCCCTTTTTCAGCATGGCGTCGGCGTATTCGGCGGACAGGATCGAGGCGAAATCCATCGCCCAGTCGGCGACGAAGGCGGCGTTGGGCTGGCTCAGCGTGAAGCGCACGTGATGCTCGTCCACCGCCTCCACCTTGGCGATCAGCTTGTCCAGGCCCATGTCGGTGAAGTATTCATAGTTGCCGCCGGAGACCTTGTGATACGGATTAGCGGGGTCTTTCTGCCGCATCACGGTGAACACCACGTCTTCGGCGTTGAAGTCGCGCGTTGGGGTGAAGTATTTGTTGCTGTTGAATTTCACGCCCTGGCGCAGGGTAAAGGTGTAGATCTTGCCGTCCGGGCTGACGCTCCACTCGGTGGCCAGCGAAGGGGCGGGGGTTTTATCGCTTTCGCGCAGCGTCACCAAGCGGTTGTATAGCACCTGCGAGGTGGCGATAAAGGTCGGCCCGGAGCTGGCGAGCTGCGGGTTGAACGATTCCGGCGAGGCGACGGTGCAGTACACCAGCGCATCGGAAGCGGCCAGCGCGCCGCCCGCCGACAGCAGGCCGCAGCCGGCCAGCACCAATCCGGCGATAGGGTGTTTTAAAAACGTCAAGGCAAGATCCTCAGGTGGAGTGGGCCGTTAGCGGCGAATTGATTTAACTATAGATAACGGATGGCGCGACGGGGAACAAGCGTCTCAGCTGCGCATTCTGTGCGCCCCGCGTTGCCAGGCAAACCGCTTTAATCGGCCGCGCGCTTGCGGTCTGCATCATAGCGCTCGCGGGCGGCGTCCAACTCGGGGAAATGGTATTCTGCCCATCGGTCGAGCGCCGTCAGCGTCTCGACCAGCGAACAGGCGACGGCGCTGAGCCGGTATTCCACATGCGCCTGATTCCTTTCACTTAAATCCAAGCGTTCGAGCAGCCCGTTGCGTTCCAACTGGCGCAGCGTTTGCGTCAGCACCTTCTGTGAAATGCCGTCGATGCGGCGCAGCAGTTCGCCGTTGCGCATCGGCCGCTGCGCCAGCGCGGGCAGGATCAGCATCACCCACTTGCCGGAAATCAGCGCCAGCGCATCGCGCGCGGAGCATTTACTCGAATAGACGTCGCCGGGATAGGCCATGGGGGGTTACCTTCAGGTGCGTAATTGCCAAGGGTGCGATAAAGCCACAGCATAGCAGCACCACCTTACAGCGGGAGACACAGGATGAACGTGCTGATTGTGCTGGCTCACCCCGAGCCGCATTCTTTCAATGCCCATTTGGCCGAACAGGCGCGGCAGGCCTGGCTGGCGCAGGGGCACCAAATGAAGACGGTTGATCTGTATCAGGAGGGGTTTGATCCGCGTGAAGGCGCAGACCATTACCCCAGCAGAAAGCAGGCGGACAGATTTGATGCGATGCAGGAGCAGCGCCATCACTGGACGACTCAGGCGCTGCCGGCGGAGATCCGGCGGCATATCGAGCTGCTGCGCTGGGCGGACACGCTGGTGCTGCAGTTCCCTTTCTGGTGGTTCGGCGCGCCGGCCATCCTCAAGGGCTGGATGGATCGGGTGTTCGTTTACGGCGGGATCTACGACAGTCGCCACCGCCATGAAAACGGCGTGATGCGCGGCAAACGGGCGCTGCTGACCGTCACCGCCGGCGCCTCCGCTCAGGCCTGCGCGCCGAACGGGCGCGACGGCGATATGCGGCTGATGCTGTGGCCGATCATGCATGCGCTGCACTATATCGGCTTTAGCGTGCTGGAGCCGTTCCTGGTTTATGGCGTGCGCGGCGGGTTGACGGGCGAGGCGCTGCAGGCGCAGAACGCCGCTTTGGCGCAGGTGACGCAGGCGTATCGGGCTGGCTTAGGCGATCTTGCCGCCTGGCCGGCGGTGCGGTTCAACCGCAATGACGATTTTGACGCCGATCTGGCGCTGAAGCCCGGTGCGCCGGTCTATAGCCCGTTCGTGCGCCACCGCGATCCGGTTTAGAAACCGGCCTTCAGCAGTTCCTCGCGCAGGTCGTCGATAATCGCCGGTTCGATGTCGGGGAACTGCTGCTGAATATCGGCGATGGCTTCGGCCACGCTCGGGCCGGCAAAGGTGCCGGAGAAGGGCAGCAGCGGCAGATTGGCGTCGCTGTCCGGCAGTTCGCCGCGGATAGTGCCGGTGATCATGCCCGCTTTTTTTTCCGCCGTGAGGTCGTACTCCCCCACGTTTTTGTCGATCGGTTTCATTGGCCGCCTCGCTGTCGGTGAGTGTTTACCCTGTTCGGTTAAAGCATAGTGTTTCAGGCAATGAATACCAATCAATGTATATAATATTAATATAAAACAATGTGATGCGTATTTTGTCGTTTGACGTTTACCGGGGGCCGGCGCTATGCTCTTGGCGCTAAAGGAACCTTCCTCACTGACAGGGACAGACGACATGAAAAGACTGAAAAGCACGGCGCTGTTGTTGCCGCTGTTGGCGCTCTGCGCCTGCACCCACCACCTCAGCAGCGCGGAGCGGCATGCGAAGCACTACGTTTATCAAACGCGCGACGACTTCGACCCGCAATTCCGCACCGATGTGAACGGCAGCATTAAAAACGCCGTGCCGATGTTCGAACAGTTCTACCAGCAGGGGAAAAAGGATCGCGCGGCGGGCGTGGCGCGCAGCGAGGCGCAGAAAAAGGCCGATTATCTGGCCAGCCCGGAATTCCAGCAGAACATGGAACACAAAACCATTTTCATCAATCGCGCCTACAGCGGCTCCGACAATCCTAAACGCCGTCAGGTGCTGTCGCAGGAAGCGGTGGGCGCCTACTGGGACGGTTACGAAGGCCGCTGACTGAATCCCACATAAACAGAAGGTAATAAAAACTGGCCTTCTGCCGGTTATTTGATTATAAAAACCGCCGCTAAGGACGATGTTCATAATCGAAACCAGGAGTGTTTATGTTGGCAAACGTTAAGCGTTCGTTCGCCGCCGCCGTCGTATTGATGTTGGCGCTGCCCGCGGTTCAGGCCGCGGATTACCGTGCGGGCGAGCAATACACCCGGCTGGATAAGCCGGTAGCCGCCGCGCCTGCGGTGGTGGAGTTCTTCTCCTTCTACTGCGGCCCTTGCTATCAGTTCGCCGAGACCTACCGGGTAGGCAGCACCGTGGCGCAGGCGCTGCCCGCCGGCGAAAAAGTCACCAGGTATCACGTCAGCCTGATGGGCAAATTGGGCAATGAGCTGACCGAAGCCTGGGCGGTGGCGACGGTGCTGGGCGTGGAAGACAAGATTGAAGGGGCGATGTTCGACGCGGTGCAGAAACAGCGCGCCGTCAATAGCGCCGAAGATATTCAGCGGGTGTTCACGGCGGCCGGCATCGATGCCGCCACCTATGAAAACGCGCGCCACAGCCTGCTGGTCAAAGGGTTGATCGCCAAGCAGAACGAAGCGGTGAAGGCGTTCGAGGTGCGCGGCACCCCGTCGTTCTACGTAGCCGGCAAATACAAGATAGACAATGCCGGCATGGCCAGCACCAGCGTTGAAGGCTACGCCAAAGAGTACGCGGCGGTGGTGCGGCATCTGTTGGATACGCAGCCTTAAGGCGATTCCTCCTCCGGCGCCCGATGATCTGTGATCGCGGCGCCAAATCCCCGGCTCGCCATTGATTGTGTGTTAACGGATTGTTATGGTGGTTTTCTGTTCAACGGCGCAGCACCGCTGCTGTTTGAAGGGAGAGATCATGACGGCATTGGCAACGCTCCGGGACGTCGGCTTCGAAGAGTGGCTGGGGAAAATCAACACCGCCTGCGGCAGATTCTGCGCAAAAACGCTGGGGCCGGGCTTCAGCGGGGCGATGCAGGAATTCCGCGCCCATGCGCTGCGCCTGAGCGTGGTCGACGTGTCTCAAGCCCGGCTGTACCGCACGCCGCGCGAGATCGCCCGCAGCGACGGCGCGCACTTTTTCACCGTCTTCCAGCTGCGCGGCAGCGCGTTGATGGAGCAGGGCGAGAGCCAGACGGTGCTCTCTCCCGGCGACATCACGCTGATCGACGCCTCACGGCCCAGCAGCTTCACCTTCCAGCGCGATTCACGCCAAATCTCCCTGTTGTTGCCGCGCGGCTGCCTGCCGGTGCCGCCGCCTTGCGCCCAGCGTCTCGGGGCAGAGCTCAGCGCGGTGCGCCTCAGCCGCCAACTGGTGCTGAGCAGCATGCAGGATCCTCAGCTTGCCGCGGCGGAAAGCGAGGCGGTGCTGAATGCGCTGGCGGCGCTGCTGCGCCCGGCGCTGGCGCTCGAACAGGCGCGCCCGGAGGGGCAACAGCCGGTTTTCGACAAGGCGCTGGCGTTGATCGACAGGCATATTCAGTCGCCGCAGCTGCGCCCGGAATGGGTGGCGGCCGAGTTGGGGGTGTCGCTGCGCAGCCTGTATCGGCTGTTCGCCCGTCAGGGGCTGGTGGTGGCGCAGTACATCAGGAACCGCCGGCTGGATCTGTGCGCGCAGGCGCTGCGCAGCGCCGCCGGGCAGGAGAAGCTGGCCGGAGTCGGCCTCGACTGGGGGTTTGCCGATCACAGCCATTTCTCGACCGCTTTCAAGCAGCGTTTCGGCATGTCGCCGAGCGAGTACCGTCGGCAGTATCAGTAAGCCAGGGCGCGGGGCGGGCCCGCGCCGCTTCACTCAATAGCGGACGCAGACCGATTTCGACTCGGTGTAAGCGTCCAGCCAATCCGGGCCGAAATCACGGCCGCTGCCCGACTGTTTGAACCCGCCGAACGGCATGTTAGGGTCGATCAGCGTATGGGTGTTGACCCACACGGTGCCGGCCTGAATGCGCGGCGTCAGCGCCATTGCCTGCTGCAGGCTGGTGGTCCACAGGCTGGCAGTCAGCCCGAAGTCGGTGTCGTTGGCCTTGCTCAGTGCCTCCTCGGCGCTCGCCACCCGAATCAGGTTGACCACCGGGCCGAACACTTCTTCACGCGTCAGGTTCAGCCTGTCGTCCGGGTTGATCACCAGCGTCGGCGGAATGTAGAAGCCGTTGGCATCCGGCCCGGCCGCGCCGCCGATAAGCTCGGCGTTTTTCGCCCGGGCGTCGTCCAGGTAGGCCGCCACCTTGTCGCGGTGCGCGAGCGACACCAGCGGGTTGATTTGCGCGCCGGTATCCATCCCCGGCCCGACCGACAGCGATTTCACCGCCTGTTCGAAACCTGCCACCAGCTGGTCATAAATCGGCGCTTCAATATAAATTCGCGAGCTGGCGGCGCACACCTGCCCCTGATTGAGGAAGCTGCCGAGCATCAGGCCTTCGATCACCTGCTGCGGATCGGCATCTTTCAGCACGATGGCCGGGTTTTTGCCGCCCAGCTCCAGCGTCACGCGGGTCAGGCGATCCGCCGCCGCGCGCGCGATGCTTTTGCCCACCGGCGTGGAGCCGGTAAAGCTGACTTTGGCGATCAGCGGATGTTCGGTCAGCGCCTTGCCGCACACGGTGCCGCGGCCGGTGACCACGTTGAACACGCCCGGCGGCACGCCGGCTTCGCTCGCCAGTTCGGCGATGCGCAGCAGGGTGAGCGGGGTGGTTTCCGACGGCTTGATGACGATGGAGCAGCCCGCCGCCAGCGCCGGCATCACTTTCCACATGCCGATCATCAGCGGGAAGTTCCAGGGCACGATGCCGGCGACCACGCCGATCGGCTCTTTACGGGTATAAACCTGATATTTAGCGCCCGGCGGCATCGGAATGGAGACGTCCAGCGTCTGGCCGGTGATTTTGGTCGCCAGCCCGGCGGTGTAGCGCATCCAGTTCAGGGTGCTGCCGACTTCGAAAGCGCGGGCGATGTTGATGGATTTGCCCTGCTCCAGGGTTTCCAGCTGCGCCAGCTCCTCGGCGTGCTGCTCCACCAGATCGGCGAAGCGCAGCAGGATGCGTTCTCGTTCTACCGGCAGACGCTGCGCCCAGACGCCTTCGCTGAAGGCTTTGTGGGCGGACTGCACCGCCAGCGCGACGTCGTGTTCGTTGGCGTCGGCGGTGGTGGCGATCTGCTGCCCATTGGCGGGGTTATACACCGCCAGGCGGCCTTCCGCGGCGGACGCGCGCCACTGGCCGTCGATATACAGCCCATGCTGACGATCGAGAAAACGCGACACGCTATCCAGCACGGCTACGGTATTGTCAGACATACATCCTCCGATCAGGCTCATCAGGTTATCGTTAACCCTGCAAGTCTAGATCAGCGGGAAAGCGGCGGCTTTGGTCTGCCTGACATTCGGTTTGCCCTGCGTGTCATTTTGCCGTGACGGAAGGGTAAACCGCGGCCGGCGGGCGCCGGCCGGGAGGGATCACGAGCTCAGGGTTGCCAGACGGGTGGCGAAACCGAGGAACAGCAGGCCGATCAGGCCGTTGCCGAGCTTCGCCAGGCCTTTCTTGTGGTTGAAGAAATGCGCCAGCATCGCGCCGGAGAAGATCAGCGTGCTCATGTAGATAAAGCTGACGGCTTCGAGGATCAGCGCCAGAATGGTGAACGACAGCCCGGTGTGCGCGTAGTTGAAGTCGATGAACTGCACGAAGAACGACACGTAAAACAAGATAGCTTTCGGGTTGGTCAGGCTCAGCGTCAGCGATTTGCGCAGAATGCTGTGGCCGCCTTCAATCTGCTGCTGTTGCGCCTGCGCCTGCGCCTTCTGCACGAAGGTGGCGTAGAGGATTTTTGCGCCGAGGAACAGCAGGTAAATCGCGCCGAGAAAACGCACCAGGGTAAACAGGAACGGCGTGGTGCGGATCAGCGAAGCCACGCCGATATAGGCGCAGAAGATCAGGATCGCATCGCCGATGAACACGCCGAGCGCCGCGGTGTAGCCGGCGCGCACGCCGCGCGATACGCCGGTTTTCAGTACGTACAGCGTATTCGGCCCCGGCAGAATGATAATGAAGACCACCCCGGCCAAATAGGTCCATAAATTCAGGACGCCAAAACTCTCTAACACAATAACCTCTCCATGCGCGCAACTAACAGGCAAAAACACTGGCCACGCCCGTGACCGGCCGCGATCCTAACGCTGTGCAACCGGGTTGGCAACGTAATAAACTTCATGTTGTTGGTTAAAAATTGTCGAAACATTGTCGAAAACGTCGGCGCCGAATTAAAAAGCAAGAGCCGACGTGTTTCGCCAACGGCCCGTCACTATGCTGGTTAACATCGAAACCGCAGTGAGGAACGGATGATGAAAAACGTAATCGACAGCGCCGACCCGCGCTGGCTGGCGATCGTCAGCCGCGATAAACACGCCGACGGCCGCTTTATCTATGCGGTGAAAACCACCGGCGTGTATTGCTCGCCTTCTTGCCCGTCACGCCAGCCGAATCGGCAAAACGTGGAACTGTTCGACGATGCCGAGCAGGCGGAGGCGGCGGGTTATCGGCCCTGCAAACGCTGCCGCCAGGGGCTGACGCCGTTGACCGAGCAGCATGCGCGGCAGATAGCCGAGGCCTGCCGCTATATCGAACGGGCGGAGAAAGCGCCGTCGCTGCAGACGCTGGCGCGTCACGTCGGGTTGAGCCAATACCATTTCCACCGGCTGTTCAAAGCGATCACCGGCCTGACGCCGAAAGGCTATGCCGACGCGCAGCGCAGCCAGCGCTTGCGCACCGGTCTGACGCAGCAGGAGACGGTGACCGACGCGATCTTCGACGCCGGCTATGGCGCCAATGGCCGCTTCTACCAGCAAGCCAACGCCGCGCTGGGCATGACGCCGAAGGCTTACCGGGCGGGCGGCAAAGGCATGCGCATCCATTTCGCCGTCGGGCGCTGTTCGCTGGGCGAGATCCTGGCGGCACAAAGCGAGGTGGGCATCTGCGCCATTCTGCTGGGGGACGATGCGCAGCGGTTGGTGCAGGATCTGCAGGACAAATTTCCCAATGCCGAGCTGATCGGCGGCGACGCGCAGTATGAAGCGCTGATGGCGCAGGTGGTGGGGTTGATTGAAGCGCCGGAGAACGGGTTGGCGCTGCCGCTGGATATTCGCGGCACCGCGTTTCAACAGCGGGTCTGGCAAGCGCTGCAGACGATACCGGTCGGTGAAACCGTCAGCTATGCCGACATCGCCCGGCGCATCGGCGCGCCCAAAGCGGTGCGCGCGGTGGCCGGCGCCTGCGCCGCCAACGTGCTGGCGGTGGCGATCCCCTGTCACCGGGTGGTGCGCAACGACGGCGCTTTGTCCGGCTATCGTTGGGGCGTCGAGCGCAAGAAAGCCTTGCTGGAAAAAGAGGCGCAGCGATGAGCGGCCCGCTGGCGGCGCGGCTGGCCGAATTGGACTGGGCGGCGATTGAACGCGAACTCGATGCGCAGGGCTGTGCGCGGTTGCCTGGCGTACTCAGCCAAGACCTGTGCCGCGAGCTTTCGGCGCTTTACCCGCACGATGCGCACTTCCGCAGCCGCATCGTGATGGCGCAGCACGGTTTTGGCCGCGGCGAGTACCGGTATTTCGCCTATCCGCTGCCGCTTCCGGTGGCCGAGGCGCGCAGCCTGATGTATGCGCGGCTGGCGCCGGTAGCCAACCGCTGGAATACCTTATTGGGCCTGGCGGCGCGCTATCCCGCCGAACACGAAGCCTACCTGGCCGAATGCCACCGGGCCGGCCAACGGCGGCCGACGCCGCTGCTGTTGCGTTACGAAGCGGGGGATTACAACTGCCTGCATCAGGATCTGTACGGCGAGCGGGTGTTTCCGCTGCAAGTGGCGTTTTTGCTCTCCGCCCCCGAACGGGATTTCACCGGCGGCGAATTCGTGTTGACCGAACAGCGGCCGCGGATGCAGAGCCGGCCGGAGGTGGTGCCGCTACAGCAGGGCGACGCGGTAGTGTTCGCCGTGCATCATCGCCCGATGGCGGGGGCTAAAGGCTATTATCGGGTCAATCTGCGCCACGGCGTCAGCCGGGTACGTTCCGGCCAACGCCACACGCTGGGGGTGATCTTTCACGACGCGCTATAGCTTGCGCGCCAGCAGGGTGGCGAAGCGCAGCGAGATACGGTTGCCGGCGGCGTCGGTCTTGTGCAACTGGCCGACGTCCTCGTTGTATTTGAGGATCTCCCAGTCGCGATAATAATGCTTCAGCTCACCCGGGCTGAAGGTAAACGGAAACGGCAGCGGGCAGGGATAATCCTCGGTATCCATCGCCGCCACGATCAGGTTATGGCCACCGCGAACGGTGCTGTCCTGCATGTTTTGCACGATAGGCAGAATTTGCTGGCGTTCGAGAAACATCATCACCACGGTGGACAGGATGAAGTCGTATTCGCCGCTGAAGCGGTGGGTATTGAGATCCTGCACTCCGGCGCTCAGGCGGGTCAGCTGCTCGGCGTCGATGATCTGATTGAGGCGGTCTATCGACGGCGCGTGCTTGTCCCAGGCGGTGACGTCGAAACCCTTCAGATTGAGATAGAGCGAATTGCGGCCGCCGCCGCAGCCCAGATCCAGCGCCTTGCCCGGCGCGATGCGCGCCGCCGCCTCGATCACTTCGGAGTGGGGGCGCGTCAGTTCGTATTTCTTGTGGTAGTAATCTTCCGCCGTGCAGTAAAACGCCAGCCGGCAGGTCATGTCGTCCGAGAAGGAAACGATGCGATGCCACTGCTGCGGTGCGATAAACGGCGGCTGGCTTTCGGGGCTGAACTGCCAGGTCTCGGTGGTGGCGCCGTCCTCGGTCATCATGGCGAACGTCAGGCTGCCGCTTAGCACGGTGAGCTTCGCCCAGGTGCCGCTCTGGGTGTTGTGGCGCTGGCGGAAGGCCTCCGGCAGCGTGTCGCTGTTCCATTCCGGCAGGGTTTTATAGCAAAGCAGCTGCTGCTCCATAAGGGGCTCCTCTGGCTGGGCAAGCAAAGTGATTTATATGATGTATATAAAATACATCTTTATCGGGCGTTTGAACATAGCGGCCTGACGGAAAGGCGTGGCATATCTTTATACTGGATTGTGCGCGGCGGCTGGGCTAATTTCAGTGCTGTTCATGTCATCACGTTCAGGGAAAAGATGCCGATACCTCGTTTATTCCACCCGATATCCTTCCGTTTGCTGAGCCTGGCCGCGCTGCTGGCGCTGGCGGGCTGTACCAGCAAAACCACTACCACGGCGCCGACGGCGCGCCCCGCCGATGTCAAAGCCCGGCTGCTGACGCTGATCCCGGCCAACGCCGGCGATCGTCAGGGCTGGGCCACCGATATTACCGCCGCCTTCGCCGCGCAGGGCATCGAGCCGAGCGATGAGAACCTGTGTTCGGTGCTTGCGGTGACCGAACAGGAGTCGACGTTCCGGGCTAACCCGCAGGTGCCGGGGCTGCCGAAGATCGCCTGGAAGGAGATCGACCGCCGCGCCGATCAGATGCATATCCCGAACTTTTTGGTGCATACCGCGTTGAAGATCTCGTCGTCGAACGGCCAGAGCTACAGCGAGCGGCTGGATAAGGTGCGCACCGAGAAGGATCTGAGCGATATCTTCGATGACATGATCGACCGCGTGCCGATGGGGCAGAAGCTGTTCGGCCATTTAAACCCGGTACATACCGGTGGCCCGATGCAGGTGAGCATCGCCTTCGCCGAGGCGCACGCCAAAGGGTACCCTTATCCGGTCGACGGCTCGATTCGCCGCGAAGTTTTCAGCCGGCGCGGCGGTATGTACTTCGGCATTATGCATTTGCTGGGATATCCGGCCGATTACAGCCGGCCGATTTATCGCTTTGCCGACTTCAACGCCGGCTGGTACGCCAGCCGCAACGCGGCGTTCCAAAACGCGGTCAGCCGGGCGAGCGCCATTCCGCTGGCGCTGGACGGCGATCTTATCGACTTCGGCAGCGACAAGCCCGGCTCGACCGAGCTGGCGGTGCGCACGCTCGGCAAGCGCCTGAATATGAGCGACAGCGCCATTCGCCGGGCGCTCGAGAAAGGCGAGACGGCCGGCTTTGCCGACACCGATCTGTATAAGAAGGTCTTTGCGCTGGCGGGCGGCAAGCTGCCGCGCGAGATGCTACCGGGCATCCAGCTGGAAAGCCCGAAAATCACCCGCAAGCTGACCACCGCCTGGTTCGCCAAACGGGTGGATGAACGCCGCCAGCGCTGTATGGCGCGCGCTGGCGGATAACGACATAAAAAAACGCCGCCGGTGACATGAACCACCGGCGGCGCGATCGCGCATCAGGCGCTGCGGCGCGGGTTGGTCAGGCCGAAGTTAAAGCTGTTGCAGCGGTTGCAGAACTCTTTCATCACCGGCGGCGTGTCCATCATCGGCACTTTCACCTCGATAAACGCCAGCCGATCCTGCCGCGAGGCGTGTTCCAGGGCCATTTCCAGCTGTTGCGTGGTTTCCACCGCCACGCTGAACGGCTGCGCCTGGGTATTCAATACCGCCGGCAGTTTGGCGTAGTCCCACGGGCCGATGTCGTTGTAGGACGAGTTTTCGCCGAGGATATACCGCTCGATGGTGTAACCGTCGTTGTTGATCAGGAAGATGATCGGCTTTTGCTCGCAGCGCAGCAGGGTAGACACTTCCTGCGCGGTGAGCTGGAAGGAGCCGTCGCCGATGAACAGCAGGTGACGGCGCTCAGGCGCCGCCATCAGGGTGCCGAGCAGCGCCGGCAGGGTATAGCCGATCGAACCCCAGATCGGTTGGTTGACCACCTTGACACCGCCGGGCATGCGCATGCCGCCGATGGCGGCGCCCGAGGTGCCGTTTTCCACCACCACCACGTCATCTGCCCGGATAAATCGCTGGATCCGTTGCCACAGATAGGCCTGGTCGATGGGGGCGTCGCTCGGCGTCGCCAGCTTTTCACGCGGATCGGGCAGCGGCGCCAGGGGCTGTACCGGCGCGTCTTCGCTCAGATCCAGCAGCGCCTGCAGCAGATCCGCCGTCGCCACCGCCGGGTAGGAGGTGTTGTCCAGCTTCAGCGAGAACGGCTGGATATCCACCTGAGCGGCGGCGGGAATTTGCTGCGAGAAATAGCCGGTGGTGGAGTCGACCAGACGCACGCCGAAGCTCAGCACGCAGTCCGAGTGCGCCATGCGTTCATACAGTTCGGGGCGCGACAGGTTGCCGCTGTAGCCGCCCATCCAACCGGCGGTATCTTCCGGAATGATGCATTTGGCGGTCGGCATATTGGTCAGCGGAATGGCAAAGCGGTCAGCGACTTCGATCACCAACCGCTGCAGCTGATAGCGATCCACCATTTGGTCGACCAACATGATCGGGCGCTGCGCGCGTTTTATTTTGGTTAACAGCGCCATCGCCGCTAATTGCACATTATATTTATCGCTGGCCGGCAACTGCGGCGCCGCTGTGGCTGCGGTGATTTCAATTTCGACGTCGCAAATATCGGAAGGCAGCTGTAAATACACCGGTTTCTTCTCTATCCAGGCGCGGGAAATAACGCGCGGAATTTCCTGCGCGGCATTTTCCGGCGTAATCAAGGCTTGAGCAACGGTGAATTGTTTAAAACAGTTCATGACGTTGTCGAAATTGCCGTCGCCCAGAGTATGGTGCAATAGCTGATGATTCTTCATCGCGTGCAGCGGCGGCGTGCCGGCGATGCAGACCACCGGCGAGGATTCGGCATAGGCTCCGGCGATGCCGGACAGCGCGGCCAGATCGCCGACGCCGTAGGTGACGATCAGCGCGCCGGCGCCCTTCATTCGGGCATAGCCGTCGGCGGCGTAGGCGGCGTTCAATTCATTGCAGTTGCCGATAAACGCCAGCCGGTCATCGCTTTCCAGCAGCTCCAGCAGGCTGAGGTTATAGTCGCCGGGCACGCCGTAAATACGATCGACGTTCAGGGCGTGAAGCTGTTGCAGAATGAATGACCCGATAGTTATTTTCATTGATTGCTCCGGATTATTTATCTTTATTTTGTCAGGCGAAAATCAGCAAAAATAAATTGCTGGCGATGTTGTGTCGTTAGCATTAACAGTTATTTAAAGCGCCGGCTTGTTCAAGAGACGGTGGGCACGCGGTAAATAGACGGTTTGTATTCGGCGCTTTACGCGATTGGGAAATACATAAAAAGTAGGGTTATCGTGTATTGGGAGGTGGCGGTATTTTTCATTGGCGGTATATCGACAGCAAAGTGGCGGCGCATTGGCATTTATCATGACGCAGGGGGAGTTTACCGGTACTTTTGACGCCGCGTTAAATCCTGCCTGGCGGTACCCGGCAGTTAGCCTGGAAAAGAAAAGCCGACGCTGACGTGAAGGGGGATTTTGGTGATCCGCCGCACGCTTATTTCATGAAACCATTGTGCAACTATTAAAAAACAAAAAATTAACAACAATCGGTTTTTGTTCGCCCATTTTCGTCAGCTTTGCTTTACGGGGGCTGCAGTGCGCGCCACGTCGGGCCGGCGTTAAAATACGCCGTTGCGGGCGCTAATATAACGTGGTGGCCATCACATTCCGTGGGAAGTGATACGTAAACTTTTCTCCACGTGCGCGAAGATGGCGTATACCTACCAAAGAGGGTAGTGCCCCAGTGGCACTGACCGACGGGGGGAAAGAGCGATGAAAAGCTATCGGCATATTCTGGTACTGATTCACGATGAGCGCGATGGGCTGCCGTTGCTGCGTCAAACGGTGGCGATGGTGCGCGGGCGGCCGATCGCCATCACCGTCGGCCACCTTAACGCCGACTATGCGGAGTTGGAGTACGGCAGCGATGCGCTGGTCAAAGATCGCCAGGCGCAGGAGGTGATCGCCGCCAAGGCGATGTTGAGCCGGTTGGTGAGCGCCGTCGATGCGCCGGTTGCGGTCAAGGAAATTGTCACCATCCGGCGCTTTAAGGACGTCAACGATTTCATTCATCAGGCCGGCATCGATCTGGTGGTGGTCGGGCACCAAAACCGCCTGTTCGGCCTCTATTCCTCATATTCTCTGGAATTTGTGAACCGTCTCGATGTCGATGTGTTGGTCAAGCATCTTGCCTGCGAGTAGCGTGCGACAAAGCGGACTTTTCCCACGGTTTTGCCGCCTTAAAGGCGATAGCATGCGGATATCAGTACAGTTTGTCATGAATTATTGGGCATTTTCCGGCGCTAAACTTAACCAAAGCACAACGGGCGTTGGATAAATTAGATACAGCTTGATCTTGCCTGGGCTATCGGTAAAAATCTGCGGCCGTATTTTTACAGGAGCTTTACGATGTTTCTCAAACGGACTCTTTTGGCATGTTCTCTGGCGTTGATATTTCCTGCACTGCCTTCTTACGCTGAGGTTGGTACAGAAAGTGGCAATACCGCGCAGGCTGAAAAACCGGGTCTATGGCAGCGTTTTACCGATAACGTGGCGGAGACCTGGAACAACTCGCCTAACCACGATCTCTATATCCCGGCCATTACCTGGCACAACCGTTGGACTTATGATGATGAACATATCGATAAGTACAACGAGCGCCCGTGGGGGGCCGGTTACGGTATCTCCCGCTACGACAGCGACGGTGACTGGCACGGCATCTACATCATGGCGTTCAAGGACTCCTTCAACAAGTGGGAGCCGATCGGCGGCTACGCCTACGAGAAGATCTGGCGCCCGCTGGATGACAAGGATTTCCGCCTGGGGCTGGGCTTCACCGCCAGCGTCACCGCGCGTGACAACTGGAAATACATTCCTATCCCGGCACCGTTGCCGCTGGCCTCTATCGGCTATCAGCGGCTGACGTTCCAGGCGACCTACATTCCCGGTACCTATAACAACGGCAACGTGTTCTTCGCCTGGCTGCGCTGGCAGTTCTAAATTTCCTGAATTCCGAAAAACGGCGCGGCGGTGAGATAAAAGGAACTTGTCGCCGCCGGCGGCGTCGGAAAGGGTATCCCGGCGCGCTGCGCCGATTGCATGCCGTTATTACAGGAGTTTCACCACTATGATCACCAAACATCGTTTACTGCTGGCTTTGGCGCTGTCCGCTACCCTGGCCAGCGGCGCTACCCAGGCCGCCGGGCTGATGGATTCCCTCAGCAGCGCGGCGGGCGAACTGAGCAAGTCGGGCGGCGACAGCAGCGGCGGCATGTCGCTCTCCTCGTTGACCGGCCTGCTGAACGGTGGCGACAAGGCGTTGAGCTCCAGCAGCATGACCAATGCCGCCGGCATCCTGCAGTACTGCGTGAAAAACAACGTGCTGTCGGCTAACGGCGCCGAAGGGGTGAAAGATCAGCTGCTCAGCAAGCTGGGCATCACCAGCACCGAAAACGCCAAGAGCCAGGATTATCAGCAGGGCCTGGGCGGCTTGCTGCAGACCGGCGAAGGCAAGAGCCTGGATCTGAACAGCCTGGGCACCTCGCAGATCACCGAGAAGGTGAAGCAAAAAGCCTGCGATCTGGTGCTGAAACAGGGCAAATCCTTTATTTCATGATAAGCGAACGGCGGAGCGCTCCGCCGTTCTTTTTTGCATAAGCTGGAAAAATGAAAAAAACGTTGATGCTTTCCCTGCTGGCAGGGATGACGATGTTGCAGGGGTGTTCCGTGAAATCCAACGATGCGCCACCGCCGCCGCAGGTGAAACCGATCGGCATGGCGAACCCGGCCGACGTGTACTGCACCCAAATCGGCGGCAAGCTGAACGCCAAAGAGAATGCGGCAGGCCAGTATTCCACCTGCACCTTGCCGAGTGGGCAGGAAATTGAAAGCTGGGAGCTGTTCCGCCGCGATCATCCGGTGAAAAAGTAACCCTATGCGGCGCCGGTTCCGGCGCCCGATCAGAATTGGCGATCGCCTATCGACTGCAGTTGCAGGCTGCCGTCCTTTTGTAGCGTCAGCGGCATGCGCCAATCGCGCTGTTTATCCAGGTTGAACGGCCGGGAGCGGAACATGCAGCCGGTCTTGATGTTCTTGATTTTCATCACGTGTTCCGCGTCCGCATTGATTTTCACCTCGAAGCTGCCGGCGGGCGGAATAAAGACTTCCGCCAGCTGCTGCGGCGCCGTCGGCGTTTCCAGCTTGACCAGCACCGCGAAATCGTTGCCCTGATTATCCAGCGTCAGCCGATGCAGACCGGTTGCGGGCAGCCGCGTCGGCTGATGCAGATAACCCGCTGAGGCGGGCCACGGCTGCCCGGCATTGTCGTGCAGCGGCCCGCCGCACTGTTCACGCGCCTCGCGCAGCGGCATTTCGCGCTTTATCGCGCGGTTGTAATCGGTGGGGGCAGCGAGGCTGAACTCGTCGTCATATTGGTGGGCGCGCAGATAGCGCTTGGCGCCGAGCACCGCGATGGCGACCAGCATAAAGAACAAAAATATCCTCAGGCGATTTTTGAAAATCAGCCCGAACAGCTTCCCGGGGAGTTGAAACAGCCACCTTGCGATCGTCAATAACATCGTTTTCCCTTAGCGCCCAAGCCGTTACGTCTGCGGTAACTTCGCTTGCCTCAGTATAGCCAACATCCCGCAGGCGAAAATCCTGCCCGGCGATTTTTCTTTCGCTCACGGTTGTACGTTTATGTTTGTTTGTGTACATTTGTGATCACTTTAGCGTCACCGGATTGACACGATGTCCAAACTGCTACCGAATGAGCGCCACCAGGCCATTCTCGACACGCTTCGCCAACAGGGGCGGGTGCTGGCGCTGGAGATGGCGCAGCGGTTGAATACCACCGAAGCCACCATCCGCCGCGATCTGCGCCAGCTGGCGGCGCAGAATCTGTGCAAACGCATCTATGGCGGCGCGCTGGCGCCGACGCCGGCCGAAGGCCCCGTTGCGTCGCGCATGGCGCTCAGCGGCGATGAGAAGCTGGCGCTGGCGCAGACCGCGCTGGGGTTGATCGGTGAAGAACAACTGATCTTCCTCGACGCCGGCAGCACCCATCTGTATCTGGCGGATCTGTTGCCGCGCGATCGGCGTTTGACGGTGGTGACCAATGCATTGAGCATCGCCGGTAAAATGCTGGAGCGGCCGGGGATCCGCACCATCCTGATCGGCGGCGAGCTGGATGCGCAGGTCGGCGGCTGCGTGGACGCCAAGGCGGCGGAAGAGATAGACGGTTTCCATTTCGATCTGGTGTTCACCGGCATCTGCGCCTACGACCCGGACGGCGGCTTTTCCGCGCTGAGCTACCAGGATGCCACGTTCAAAAAGCGGCTGCTGACGCGCGCCGGCAGCGTGGCGGTGCTGTGTACCCGCGATAAGCTCAATACCTACGCCCCTTACCCCTTCCTGCCCGCCGGGCGGGTGGATCATCTGGTGACGGCGCGCGGCGCGCACCCGCAGCTCGAGCTGCAGGTGGCGCAGGGCGGCGGCCAGGTTTGGCACAGCGATTTACCGACCGGAGAATGATGATGAAAATAGCCCATGTAGCCCTGTGGACCCGTGACATCGACGCGCAGCTGGCGTTCTGGCAGCGCTATTTCAACGCTGAGGCGGGCGAGGAGTACGTCAGCCGCAACCGGCCGGGGTTTGTTTCCCGCTTCGTCAGCCTGGCGGCCGGGCCGACGCTGGAGATCATGCGCGTGCCGACGCTGTTGCCGGCGCAGGCCCAGGAAGAGCGGGTGGGCTGGGCGCACATCGCGCTGTCGCTGGGGGATGAGGGGCAGGTCGATCGGTTGGCGCAGCGCGCGCAGCAGGAGGGTATCCTGCTGTCCGCGCCGCGCTGGACCGGCGATGGCTTCTACGAGGCCGTCATCCGCGATCCGGACGGCAACGCGATTGAAATCACCGCCTGATCACTCCTCTTCGATGCTGGTGAACTGCTCGCCCAGATAATCGAGCAGCAGCCTTACCGCCGGCAGCAGCCCGCGGCGCGACGGGTAAACCGCATGCACCACGCCGCCCTGCGGCTGCCAGCCGGGCAGCAGCTGGACCAGTTCGCCGCGCAGCATGTCGTCGCGCATCATCATCGCCGGCAGCTGAACGATGCCGGCGCCGGCGATGGCGGCGGTGCGCAGCATCAGCATGTCGTCGGTGACCAGCCGCGGCGTGTGTTCCCACTCCACCCGTTCACCCTGCGGGCCGGTCAGCCGCCATTGGTGCTGAGCGCGCGCCGGGCCGAGATCGAGCGTCGGGTATTTACGCAGGTCTTCCGGCGCGTGCGCCGGCCCGAGGGTACGCACCAGCGCCGGGCTGGCGGCGACGCACCAGGTGCGCTGCGCCAGGATCTTCAGCACCAGATCGCTGTCTTCCAGCGGCGGCGGCCGCACGCGGATCGCCAGATCCAACCCTTCCCCCACCACGTCCACCCGGCGGTTGGTGGCCTCCAGATGCACCGTCACCTTCGGATAGTCGGCCATAAAGGCCGCCACCATGCTGCCGACGCGGGTGTGCAGGATCGCCACCGGGCAGGACATGCGCACCGTGCCGCAGGGCTCGGCGCGCGTCTGTTCGATCGCCTGCTGCGCCGCTTCCGCTTCCACCAGCATCGCCTTGCAGTGCGCGTAATAGTTTTGGCCGACCTCGGTCACCGAGAAACGCCGCGTCGAGCGCTGGATCAGGCGCACGCCCAGGCGCTCTTCCAGCAGCGCCACGCGGCGGCTGAGCTTGGATTTGGGAATGCCCAGCGCCCGGCCGGCGGGGGCGAATCCCTGGTGATCGACCACGCTGGCGAAGAAAAACAGATCGTTCAGATCGGTCAGCATCCTATCCCTTATCGTTCTACCAGTAGAACGCTGAGTGTACATCTTGCCTACTACTGCAGCAAACCCCGACGGATTAAACTTCTGCCATCAACTTAAGGCCGTGAGGCCTGAAACGGGAGTTCAAGATGAAAAAAATCCTCGGTATTCACAACAGCCCGGAAGCACATTGGGTCGGTAACGGTTTCCTGGTGAATTCGCTGTTCTCTTATAACGATTTGGGGGCGGAAATGAGCCCGTTCCTGCTGCTGGATCACGCGGCGCCAACCAAATTCCGCTCTGCCTCCGGCACCCGCGGCGTGGGTCAGCATCCGCATCGCGGTTTTGAAACGGTGACCATCGTCTATCAGGGCGAAGTGGAGCACCGCGACTCGACCGGCAGCGGCGGGGTGATTGGCCCCGGCGACGTCCAGTGGATGACCGCCGCCTCCGGCATTCTGCACGAAGAGTTCCATTCGCGGGAGTTCTCGCGCAAAGGCGGCACCATGGAAATGGTGCAGCTGTGGGTCAACCTGCCGGCCAAGGACAAAATGGCCGAGCCGGGTTACCAGACGCTGCTGAACGCCGATATTCCGGTGGTTCCGCTGGCGGACGGCGCAGGGCAGGTGCGGGTGATCGCCGGGGACTTCGGCGGCCACGCCGGCCCGGCACGCACTTTCAGCCCGCTCAACGTGTGGGATATGAAGCTGAATGCCGGCCACACCACCACACTGACGGTGAAAGAAGGCCATACGCTGGCGTTGGTGATGCTGCACGGCGCGATCCTGGTCAACGGCGAAGAGGTGGTGCGCGAAACCCAAATGGTGCGTTTCGACCGGGCGGGGGATGCGATCACTATCGAAGCCAACAACGACGTCGCGCTGCTGGTGCTGAGCGGCGAACCGATCGATGAGCCTATCGTCGGCTACGGCCCGTTCGTCATGAACAGCGACGCGGAAATCCAGCAGGCGTTCCGCGACTTCAACAGCGGCAAGTTCGGCAGCATGAACGCTGAAGCGAGCGCCGGCTGACCGCAGGCGCCCGAGCCGGCAAGCGTTCCCCGGCTCAGGCGCTACACTTAGACCTCAGCGCCCCGTCCCAGCGGCGGGGCGCTTCATCCGCAACATCAACCCCCACGGGAGTAAAACCATGACTGCAAACTACAAACGCCTCGACAAGGACCAGGCCGCCGTATTGCTGGTGGATCATCAGGCAGGGCTGCTTTCGCTGGTGCGCGATATCGATCCCGATCGGTTTAAAAACAACGTGCTGGCGCTGGGTGATTTAGCGAAATACTTCAATCTGCCGACCATTCTGACCACCAGTTTCGAAAACGGCCCCAATGGCCCGCTGGTGCCGGAACTGAAGGCCCAATTCCCCGATGCTCCGTTCATTCCCCGCCCCGGTCAAATCAACGCCTGGGACAACGACGACTTCGTCAAGGCGGTAAAAGCCACCGGCCGTAAGCAGCTGATCATCGCCGGCGTGGTGACCGAAGTGTGCGTGGCATTCCCGGCGCTGTCGGCGCTCAATGAAGGCTTTGAGGTCTTTGTGGTGACCGACGCCTCCGGCACCTTCAATGAGCTGACGCGTCAGTCGGCCTGGAGCCGTATGGAAGCCGCCGGCGCGCAGCTGATGACCTGGTTCGGCGTCGCCTGCGAACTGCACCGCGACTGGCGCAACGACATCGAAGGCCTGGGCACGCTGTTCTCCAACCATATCCCGGACTACCGCAATCTGATGACCAGCTATAACACGCTGACAAACGGTAAGTAACGCGACGCTCCTTTACCCCACCTTTCGCCTTTCATCACGTTAGACGCGTGATGTAAGCAAAACGTAGCGGGGCGAAAAGGTAGCGAAAAGCGGCTTTCTCATTGGCCGGGAGCGGGGTAGCGTAATCCCGAACCCGGCAAATGAGGCTAATTCAATGAAACAAGCAATCAAGATCCTGGCGCTGCCCTGCATGGGCATGGCGCTGTTGTTCAGCGCGAGCGCGATGTCTGCCCCCGAGGCGCCTGCGGCCAAAGCGGTGCCGCCCGCGGCGGAGGAGCCGATGCGCATGCCGCCTTTCCCGGGCGGCCACCCGCCCAAGCCGGGGTTCTGCCACGGCGGCGAACTGTTCTGCGCCACCTCGGCCAGCGACAATCCGGTGGAAACCATCAATAAACTGACGGCGGTGATCCCGGCGGGCAGCGCCAAACATTACGAGGTGCGCGTCGCGGTGGTCGCCGTGCCGGACGCCCCGCCTGCGCGTTAACGGGCCGTCATCCCGCTCTGGTTCGCACGCTCAAGGCGCGTTAGGCTAAGGCGTGCGTTTAACGGGAGGCGGAATGACCCCTTTATCACCATTGCCTTATCTCCAGCCCGGCGATCGCGCGCTGTTGTTCGACGGCGAATGCAATCTGTGTCACGGGCTGGTGAGGTATCTTATTCGCGCCGATCGGCAGCGGTGCATTCTGTTGGCGACGGTGCAATCCGTCGAAGGGCAGGCGATCCTGCAGGCGTTCGGGCTGCCGACCGATCGTTTCGATTCCGTGGTCTATGTTGAGCAGGGGCGCTATTGGCTGCGTTCGGCTGCGCTGTTCCAGGCGCTGCGCCAATTGGGGTGGCCGTACCGCGTGCTGGCGCTGGCGCGTTACCTGCCGCCGCGGCTGGCGGACAAGGTCTACGACGCGGTCGCCGGCAATCGCTACCGGCTGTTTGGCCGCAACGACGGCACCGGCCTGCCGGGCGCCGATCAGCCCGGGCGCTATCTGCCTCGGCGGCGGGAACCGCCGGCCTGAGCTTTACGCTTCTTTACCATCCAACTGCTTGAAATATCAACATTCCAGCCCCATATAATGGAACGTTCAGCCAACAAGGAGCGCGTATGGGAATCAGTGAAGAAGAACACATCCGCCGTTTGACCCAAGAGAAGAACGACATGGGCAATACGGCGAAGTGGGTGGCGATCGTTTCCGCCGTGTACTTTGCCTTGATGGTGTTTTACGGCCACCCGATCGGCGTGTTGGCGATGTCGGGCGCGGTGTTCATCGTCTCTACCACCACCTGGCTGAAAAAGCGTCAGAAGGTCAAATCTTACCGCATGGCGTTGGCTAAAATCAGCGACGATCAGCCCTGATAGTCGCCGCGCTTTAGCGTATACACCAGGCTCGGCGCCGCGCCGGGCACGTCATCCAGCCTATCCACACGCTGCATGCCGATCTTTTCCAGCACCCGCCACGAAGCCTGATTCTCCGCGCGCACAATGGCGGAAATCTCATCCATCCCCAGCCCGACAAACCCGTATTGCAGTGAAGCCCGCGCCATCTCGGTGGCCAGCCCCATGCCCCAGACGCGGGTGTCGAAGCGATAGCCGAGGTTCACGGTGCGCTGCGCGCCGAGCGGTTTCCAGGACAACCCGCCAAACCCGATAACCCAATCCGGCCGTTCGCGCAGGGCGAGCGCCCAGGAGCCGTAGCCGTGTTGCCGCCAGCCGGTGAGCCGCTCCTGCAGCGCCGAAGCGGCCTGCGCCTCGCTGGTGAGCGGGCCGGCGGGGTTGAAGCGTTGGGTTTGCGGATCGCCAAAGATGGCATAGAAACGTTCGAGGTCCGCCATCACCGGCGGCCGCATCTGCAGGCGTTCGCTGAAGTACGGGGCTGAAGGATTAAAGCTCGGCATCGTTTCTCCCGGCCGGATAAATAAACAGCGTTCACTGTAGTCCAGATCGGCGAAACGGGAAATCCCCCCTCTGCGGGTGAGAGGGGGAGAGAGGCATTACAGGAAGGAATCGTCGTCGTCGTTGTAATCGTCGTCGGCGTAGTCCTGGTCGTCCTGGTAGTTGGCGTTCTGGAAGCCGTTGTCCTGATTCAGGAAGCTGCCTCTGTCGCCGCTGTTGAAGGTATCAAGGTTGTTGGAGGCGTCGAAATTGCGCATCGCGCTGTCGTCCAGCGGCGCCGGGGTTTCTTCGATAATGTTCACGATTTCCTGCGGCTGCGAATGGCGGAACATGCCGGTCAGCATGTCGGCCAATACCACGCCGCCGGCGACGCCCGCCGCCGTTTGCAAGGCGCCTCCCAGGAAGCCGCCGGCGCGTGAAGGCGCCGCCTGCTGCGGTTGGGCGTAGGCTGGCTGCTGCGGCTGCGCGTAGCCCCCCTGCTGCGCGTTGTTCCAGGCCGCCGTATTTTGCTGCTGCGCCTGATACTGTTCACGCGGGCTTGGCGTATTGCGGCTGCCGCCGCCGAACAGGCCGGCCAGGAAACCGCCGCTGCTCTGTTGGCCGTTGGCGGTTTGCTGCAGCTGCGCAACCTGGGCTTCCAGCTCTTTGACCCGCTGGTCCATCTGCTTGAGCGCCGCTTCCTGAATGATCATCGCCTGCGCCATGTAATAAGGGGCGGAAGGCTGCTCGCGAATATGCTGATTGATTTGCTGTTCTGCCTGGAGATCCCGTGGGCCCGTCTTGGTCTCGGCTTCTTTCAGGCGGCCAAACAGACCATCGATAAGGCGTTGTTCTTCGGATTGCATAGGCGTACCTCGGGAGATAAATAACGGTGCTGGATGATCGTTGTCATCGGTAACAATCACCCTAGCGCGTTTACATGAACCAATAAATAAATGACGGGTAAACCTGTCTATGAATTTGTTACCAATTACGGCAGCGGGATCAGCATCACCAGCTTTAGACCGCCGTGCTCCGCAGGATGGAAGGTGAGCTGGCGATAGCGCAGCGCGCCTTGCCGAGGGTGCTCGAACGCGCGCTCGCCGCCTTCGCGCGCCATCACGTCATGCTGTTTCCACCAGTGATTAAAGTCCGCGCTGTTGTGCGTCATGCTGCGCACGAAGGCGCGCATCTCTTCGGTGTTTTGATGGTGGCTGGTTTCGGCGCGGAATTCGGCCACCACGCGGCGGGCACGTTCTTCCCAATCGCTGACCAGCGTTTTCGCCAGCGGGTGGAAGAACATGAAGTGCAGCAGGTTGGGGCTGTTGGCCACATCCAGCCAGCCGCTGAACAGCGCCGCCGCCTGCGGGTTCCAGGCGACGACGTTCCAGGTCACGTCCAGCAGGTAACAGGGCACCGTCATCTGGTGCACGCTTTGCAGCACCGTGTCGTTGGCGGTTTCGCGGTGAGTTTCCTGCTCGGGGTCGGCGACGCGCGCCAGGGTAAACAGGTAGTGGCGTTCGGCGGGGCCGAGCCGCAGCGCCTTGGCGATGCGCGCCAGCGTGAAGGGGGAAATGGACACCTCGCGCCCCTGTTCGATCCAGGTATACCAGGTGGCGCTGATGCCGCTGATTTGCGCCAGCTCTTCGCGCCGCAGGCCGCTGGTGCGGCGGCGTGAGGAACTGGGCAGGCCGAGCATTTCCGGCGTGATGCGTTCGCGGTGTGCGCGCAGAAACGCGCCGAGGGCCTTTGGCCCGGATAAGGCTTCTGATGACATAGCGTGGTACCTATTTATACCAGGATAACTGCTCATATTGTACCCGTATAGTAGCCTGATTATAGTAGCCGAAAGTCTTCAGGCACAGGCGCAAGCCGGATAATAACGGGAGCAAACATGAGCATCAGCAACAGCCATAAAAACGCGGTAGACCGGCAGTTCGGCGAGCAGGCCAACGCCTACTTAACCAGCGCGGTACACGCGCAGGGCAAGGATTTGCAGCGCCTTGCACAGTTACTGGAACCGCACGCCGGCGCGCGCTTGCTCGATCTGGGCTGCGGCGCCGGGCATGCCAGCTTCACGGCGGCGGCCAGGGTAGCGCAGGTGGTGGCCTACGATCTGTCGGCGCAGATGCTGGCGGTGGTGGAGCAGGCGGCGGCGGAAAAAGGCCTGAACAACATTCAGCTGCAGCAGGGCGTGGCGGAGTCTTTGCCGTTTGAGGACGCCGGCTTCGATCTGGTCATCAGCCGCTATTCGGCGCACCACTGGCACGACGTCGGCCAGGCGCTGCGTGAGGTCAGGCGGGTACTCAAGCCGGGCGGCAGAGCGATCTTTATGGACGTGGTCTCGCCGGGGCATCCGCTGTTGGATATCTATCTGCAAACCGTGGAAGTGCTGCGCGACACCTCACACGTGCGCAACTATGCGCCGGGCGAGTGGCTGACGTTGCTGACCGAAGCCGGGCTGGTGGTGCGCGAGGTGACGTCGGATCGGTTGATGCTGGAGTTTGGCAGTTGGGTGGCGCGTATGCGCACGCCGGCGCATTTCGTTACCGCGATCCGCGCGCTGCAGCAAAGCGTGTCGCAGGAGGTGGCGGCGCATTTCGCCATTCAGCCGGACGGCACCTTTACCAGCGATATCATGATGTTTGAAGTGACGAAGGGCTGAAAGCAACGGGGCAGCCGATGAAGGCTGCCCCGCGAAACGCTATCGGCTGCGATGCGCTTATTTTTTGTCTTCCAGCAGGCAGCGGTAGATCAGGCCGCCGATAATGCCGCCGACCAGCGGCACCAGCCAGAAGACCCACAGCTGCTGCAGCGCCCAGGTGCCCTGGAAGATCGCTACGCCGGTGCTGCGCGCCGGGTTGACGGAGGTGTTGGTCACCGGGATGCTGATCAGGTGGATCAGGGTCAGCGTCAGGCCGATCGCCAGCGGGGCGAAGCCTGCCGGCGCGCGCTTGTCGGTCACGCCATGAATAACGATCAGGAAGAAGGCGGTCAGCACCAGCTCAATCACGATAGCTGATTGCAGAGAATAACCGCCCGGAGAGTGTTCGCCGTAACCGTTGGAGGCGAAACCGCCTGCGGTGGCGTCGAAACCGGCTTTGCCGCTGGCGATCAAATACAGCACCGCCGCTGCGGCGATACCGCCGATCACCTGAGCGATCACGTAAGGGATCACGTCTTTCGCCGCGAAACGGCCGCCGGCGAATAAGCCAACGGTGATCGCCGGGTTAAAGTGCCCGCCGGAAATATGGCCGACGGCATAGGCCATCGTCACCACGGTCAGACCGAAAGCGAGCGCAACGCCGAGGAAACCAATACCCAGCTGTGGGAATGCCGCTGCTAATACTGCGCTACCACAACCACCAAACACCAACCAAAATGTGCCAAAAAATTCGGCAAAAAGTCGCTTTGACATAGATTCCATCCTGCGGAATTGACTAACGGGCGTTAGCACTAAAAACTATAGAACAGCTTTTTCAGTTCATGCAGATATTCTATAGAATTTTCTTAATGCACCTTGAATAACGGCGGTATTAAATCCTCGGCATTTTATTTTGTCTATGAGAAAAACGCCGTTTTTCCCCGTGCCGGCGCGCGTTTGCCGCTTTTTTTATCTTTGCCATAAGAATTTACCCTAAGCGAAATGGCACGCTATTTTCGGGCGATTTTTTCCAGCGGTTTTCCCCATTCAATACGCTCAGGTTAATTGCTAATTTCTATTTGCCAGCCAACCTTATTACCGATTGTGCATTTGACGAATGGCCTGTTGTCATCTAAGTGTCATGCTAAATTAATATCTTCTTCTGCCTGATAACGCTTCATTCAACCTCGGGTAAAAATCATGAAAATAAAATCGCTCTCCCTGCTGTTGGCTTCACTGTTTCCTGTATTCACCTACGCTGCCGACATTGAGGTGGCGCGTTATGTGGTCGGCTTTCCCGGCGGGGAACGCGTCGCGTATCAGGGGGCGTTCGCCAAGAATTTCCCGCAGGGGCTGCCGGTGGGGATCGGCTCAGGGCTGACGTTCAACAGCAAGCAGGGCGACGATCTGGTGCTGACGACGCTGACCGATCGCGGCCCGAATGCCGATGCCCCTGCGGTGGGCAAGCAAGAAGCCAAGATTTTCGCCAATCCGCAATTCGTGCCCCTGTTGATGGACATTCGTATTGGCGGCGGCAAGGCCGTGGCCGAGAATGCGCGGCCCTTGCATGACGAAAAAGGGCCGATCAGCGGGCTGCCGCTGCCGGGCGAGCTGATTGGTTCCACGAACGAAGTGGCGTTGAATGACGCGCTGCAACCGCTGTCCGGCGATCGCCGCGGGTTGGATACCGAAGGCATCATCGGTGACGGCAACGGCGGCTATTGGCTGTGTGACGAGTACGGCCCGTTTCTGATCCATGTCGACGGCAAAGGCAAAATTCTCGCCAAATACGGCCCAACGCCGCAGGCCGGCGAGCAGGCGGTGGCGAGCGGTTTACCGAACATCCTGAAGTGGCGCCAACCCAACCGCGGTTTTGAGGGGCTGACCCGAATGCCGGATGGGCGCATTCTGGCGGCGGTGCAGAGTACGCTGGATGTCGAGGGCAAAAGCAAAAACAAGGCGCAGTTTATCCGGCTGGTGAGCTTCGATCCGCGCAGTGGCAAAACCGCCATGTACGGCTATCCCATCGATATCGACAGCTATAAAAAAGCCAAAGACGCCAAGATTGGCGATGTGGTGGCGTTGGACAACCAGCGCGTCCTGTTGATTGAACAGGGAAGCGATAAAGATAAGACGATGATCAACAAGATCTATCTGGTGGATCTCGCGCAGGCCAGCGATCTGAGCGCGTTTGACAGCCAGGGGAAAGCGCTGGAGTTCGACGATGCGAAAGAGCTCGCCAAACGCGGCGTGAAGCTGGCGCAGAAACGGGAAGTGGCGGACCTGCGCCAGTTGGGCTGGCGCCAGGAGAAAGCCGAAGGGTTGGCGCTGATCGACGATCGCACGCTGGCGGTGATCAATGACAACGATTTCGGCTTGCAGGCCAAGCTGGTGGATGCGTCGCCAAAGAGCAAGAAAATCGGCGACTACCAGCTGGAGAAAGAAGGGCGGCTGAGCCTCGACGGCGACAAGACCGACGCCCGCATCGAATTGCGCCCGCTGGAGCAGCCGGAGTCGCTGAGCGAGCTCTGGGTGCTCACCTTGCCGCACCCCTTGAAGTGACCGATATCGGGGGCGATAGCGCCCCCTTTTGCTTCAGGCTTCCGCGTGCCGCTGCGGCGTTCTGCCGCGCGAGATGCTCTCCCACATCGCCAAAATCAGCGTAGCTCAGCGCGCCTCGGCGGGTAAAAAATCTTAAATAGCGGCGGCGCGCGTTCTTTCTTTCGTCCTGTCTTTAATTGTTCATCAAATAGGGGTAAGGTGAAGCCTGTAAAGTCATTCCTGCCTGAAAATACATACTCGCTCTCACTTCCTCCTTATTCTCCTCACAATGATTGATGTTCTTTACGTTGCGTGACGTCCGTTTTCATTGGCTGGCGGATAATTAACATCACTGACAACGAGCTAATAAACAAGAACACCTGGAGTCAATCATGAAACTTATCCCAAGCATCGCAGCCGTATTGATCGCCGCCGCTTCCTTCTCCACTTTCGCCGCGCCGCTGTCGTCGGTGAAACAGGTCAACAGCGAGCAGGCCGCCAATCTGCAAAGCGTCGGCGTAGTGTCGGTTTCCGGCATTAGCGGCTCACCGCATGACGCCATCACCGCCCTGAAAGAAAAAGCCGCGGCGGGTGGCGCCAGCCATTACCGCATTATCGGTCTGGATACCCCCGGGGATTCCAGCAACTGGCGCGGCAATGCGGAAATTTATCGCTAAGCGTTGGTTTTTTTTCACCCTTTGGCCGCGGCAGTGCGGTCAATAAAATAAACGGTCGTAATAATTATCTGAATAGCCGGGGCATAGCGGCTTATTTTCAGGTCATTATTACGACCGTTTTTCTTTTTCCACCGCGGCAGAGGTTGCATTTTTTTACAACTGTGTCCGCCGCTTTCGGAATCATGTTAATGATTACTTAAGAAATTCGGCTCACATTGAGGGCTTAACCCAAGGAGGCCTCAATGTTAAATGCGACCCGGCTGCAACTGATGAATCACTTCGCTTACCTGCAGCAATTTATGGCTTCGCCGCGCACCGTCGGCACGCTGGCGCCTTCTTCTCCGTGGCTGTGCCAGGCGATGTTGAACCAGATTGAATGGACCCGGGCGTTGTCGATCGCGGAGCTGGGCGCGGCGGACGGCGTACTGACCAAACGCATTCTGGGGCGGATGCGCGCCGATGCGGCGCTGGAGGCTTTCGAGATCCAACCCCATTTCGTGCATCGGCTGCGCGGAATAGACGATCGGCGGCTGCAGGTGATGGCCCATTCGGCGACCCGGATGGCCACGGATTACGACGTGGTGTTTTCCTGCCTGCCGCTGCTGTCGATCCCGGTCAGGATCAGCGTGCGCATTCTTCAGCAGGCCCGGCAGCGGCTGCTGGCGCGCAACGGCACGCTGGTGCTGTTCCAATACAGCCACCTGTCGGAAAAATTGCTGTCGCGCTATTTTCACTGGAAGCGCCTGCGGGTGGTGCGCAACTTCCCGCCGGCGCTGGTGTATGTCTGTACGCCGCGTTAGCTACAGCGTTTTCTCCATCACCACCACGTCTTCGTCATACTGCCGCCGGCGTTCCAGAGGCTGCCAACCCCAGCCGGCGTACAGCGCTTCCGATTTATCGGTGATGAGATGCAAGACCGAGTGATGGCGCTGCCGCGCCGCTTCGACGATGGCCATTTCCAGACGGTGGGCGATGCCTTTGCGGCGGTGATCGGGATGCACGAAAACGCCGGCCAGCCACGGGGTGAGATCCTGGCGCTGATGATCGTCGCTGGGCCACAGGCTGGCCATGCCCACCGGGCGATCGCCGTCGATCATCATCAACGTCAGGTGATCGTCGCTCGGCCGGCTGCATTGGGCGAAGCGCAGCTGGGTGCGCTCCAGCGTTCCGCCGCGCTGTGAGCCCCACTGGCCGAAGGCCCAGGCGGCGCACACATCGGCAAACTGCGGGCACTCCGACAGCGGAATGATACGTTGAGTCATGGTGATCTCCCGGTTTTTTGCTGTTTCTCCGTTCTATTTAACCGACTTTTCCGCCATTTTTTTAACTTTTTAAAGCCGCTCTTTCAGCGGTTTCGCGGTGTTTCGGCGCGCCCCCGGCGCCGTTTCCCGGATTTCTTTTGGCAATTGCGGCGCAGGATTGCAAGTGCTAATGAGAGTGATTATCATGCGCACACTATTCCCCGTGTCGGTTCAATCATGCGCAATCCCCTCATTTTACTGCTGCTTTCCCTGTGCTTTGGCGTGTTTTCCGCTCAGGCGAAGACGGTGACCGATATCACCGGCCGCCAGGTCGTGGTGCCGGACAACCCGCAGCGCATCGTGGTGGGGGAGAGCCGCATGCTGTATACGCTGGCGCTGCTGGAGCCGGGCAACCCGGCGCAGCGCATCGTCGGCTGGCCGGCGGATCTGGCGCGGTTCGACGCGCAAAGCTGGCAGCTCTATACGCAGAAATTCCCGCAGATCGCCGCGATCCCCATTATCAGCGGCAATAATTTCCGCCAGGTTAACATCGAAAGCCTGCTGCAGCTGAAGCCGGATCTGGTGATCCTGGCGCGCTACGCGCGTGAAGACGGCGACAACGATCTGCTGGTTTCCGCGCTGAACAAGGCCGGCGTGGCGGTGATCTACGTCGATCTGCGCATCGATTTGCTGAACAACACCGTGCCGAGCGTGCGGCTGCTGGGCGAAGTGCTCAATCGCCGGCAGCGCGCCGAGCAGTTCATCGCGTTTTATCAGCAGCATATGGCGGTGATCCGGCAACGGCTGGCGGGCTATCAGGGACCGAAGCCCAAAGTGATGCTGCACCTGCATCTGGGGCGGCGCGACACCTGCTGCACTACCGCCGCGCACGGCAATCTCGGCGATCTGCTGACCTTCGCCGGCGGCGACAACATCGCCAACGCCAGCGTCAAAGGGGTGTATGGCGAACTGAACCCGGAAACCATTCTGAGCGCCAATCCCGACGTTTACCTCGCCACCGGCATGGCCGGCCCGCAGGGCAAACGGCTGTCTGATCTGCGCCTCGGGCCGCAGGTCAGCCAACAGGACGCCGCCGATAGCTTCCGCCGGCTGATCGCCAAACAGCCAATGCTGGCCAGCCTGCAGGCGGTGAAAAACCATCGCGCCTGGAGCGTCTGGCACAATTTTTACCTCAGCCCGTATCACGTGGTGCTGGTCGAGATGTTCGCCAAAGCGTTTTACCCGGATCTGTTCGCCGACATTAACCCGCAGCAGACCTTCCAACAGCTGTATCAGCAGTTTTTGCCGTTACCTTTTTCAGGGACCTATTGGAGTCAGTTAGATAATGAATAACAACAAGCGCGGCTGGTGGTGCGCGTTGCCTTTGGCGGCCTGCGCGACATCGCCGACGTGGGCGGCGGAAAAAGCCGCATCGAAAGAAGAAAGCCTGGTGGTGATTGGCCGCAAAGACGCCGACGGCGTGCAGAGCTATCAGCCGTTGACCAGCGTCACCGGCACCCGCAGCGAAACCAGCCTGCTGAACGTGCCGCAGGCGATCGACGTGGTGCCGCAGCAGGTGATTACCGATCAGGCGGTCAGCAGCCTGGACGAAGCGCTGTACAACGTCAGCGGCATTACCCAGGCCAACACGCTGGGCGGCACCCAGGACGCGGTCATGAAACGCGGCTTCGGCGACAACCGCGACGGCTCGATTCTGCGCGACGGCGTGCGCTCGGTGCAGGCGCGCAATTTCACGCCGACCACCGAGCGGGTGGAGGTGCTCAAGGGGCCGGCCTCGATGCTGTACGGCATGGGCGAGCCGGGTGGGATGATCAACATGATCACCAAAAAGCCCCAGCTGCAGCAGCATACCCACGTGGAAGGCTGGGGCAGCAGCTTCAACGGCGGCGGCGGCCAGCTTGACGTTACCGGGCCGCTCGGCACGTCGGGGTTCGCCTATCGCATGATCGTCGATCACGATGAAACCGATTACTGGCGCAACTTTGGCCGCAACCGCCAGACGGTGATCGCGCCGTCGTTGATGTGGTACGGCGAGAACACCACCGTGCGCTTGGCCTATGAACATATGGAATATCTGGTGCCGTTCGATCGCGGCACCATTATCGATTCGCGCACCGGCAAACCGGTGAATACGCCGCGCGATCGCCGTTTCGACGAAGCCTATAACGCCACCCGCGGCGATCAGGACAGCGTTACACTGCAGATCGATCAAACGCTCAACGAGCGCTGGAAAAGCTCACTGACCTACGCCTACAGCCGCAACAGCTACAGCGACAACCAGGCGCGCGCCACGGCGCTGAACCCGGAGAGCGGCGTGTTGAGCCGCCAGGCCGACGCGACCGCCAACGCCGTCAGCCACGCCAACGCGGTGCAGCTGACGCTCAATGGCGACGTGGACTGGGGCAGCATCAACCACCAGATGCTGTTCGGCTTCGATTTTGAAGATAACCGTACCTACCGCGGCGACATGATCCGCGGTAAAAAGAACAGCGATTTCAATATCTATCATCCGGTATACGGCCTGATGCCGCCGTCGACCGCGGTCAGCGCCAAAGACAGCGACCAGCGGGAAAACCTCACCAGCTACGGCTGGTTTATGCAGGATTCCATCCAGCTGACCGATAAATGGCTGGTGATGGGCGGGCTGCGTTACGACGCTTTCGACGTTTATGCCGGCAAGGGGCGGCCGTTCCAGGCCAATACCGACAGCTCGGACAGCAAGCTGGTGCCGCGCGCCGGGGTGGTCTACAAGCTGACGCCTTACGTATCGCTGTACAGCAGCTATACCGAGTCGTTCAAGCCGAACTCTTCCATCGCCACCCAAATTGGTTCGCTGCCGCCGGAGCAGGGCAAGTCGTGGGAAGTCGGCGGCAAGCTGGCGCTGCCGAACGGCGTTACCGGCACGCTGGCGCTGTTTGACATCACCAAGCGCAACGTGATGGTCAGTGAGCTGGTGGAGGGCGAAACCGTGACGCGCACCGCCGGGCGCGTGCGTTCGCAGGGCGTGGAGCTGGACGTGGCCGGCAATCTCACCGACTCGCTGAGCCTGATCGGTTCCTATGCGTATACCGACGCGCGGGTGGTGGACGATCCGGACAACAAGGGGAAAGAGATGACCAACGTGGCGCGCCACACCGCCTCGCTGTTCCTGACCCAGAATCTGGGCAGCCCGGGCCTGTACAGCGGCGATGAGGTGCGCATCGGCGCCGGCGCGCGTTACGTGGGCCGCCGCCCGGGTGACGCCGCCAACAGCTTCTACCTGGATAATTACACCGTTGCCGATGCGTTCGCCGCTTATACCATGCCGATCAACGGCTATCGGGTGAAATGGCAGCTGAACGTGAAGAACCTGTTCGATAAAACCTACTACCCGTCCAGCGGCGGCAACCTGCGCGTGGCGGTGGGGGAACCGCGTGAGGTGGTGCTGCGCGGCAGTGTCGATTTCTAAGCCACGGGCGGTGAAATTTGCTTAAATAACCGCCCCAACGTTAAGGAGAACCCATGAGCCTGCAGATTCGTTTGGCGCAGCAGCGGGATATCGTGCACTTGATGGCGGTTGAACGTTCGGCGGCGCAGCTGTTTCGCCAGCAGCCGGAATGGCGCTTTATCGCCGAAGGCGAGGTGATGGCCCCGCAGCAGCATGCCGCATTTATCGCCGAGCGCCGTGAATGGCTGGCGGAAAGCGACAACGGCGAGTGCGCCGGTTTTATTGCCGTGCAGGCTCAGGGGGAAGATTGGCACATCGCCGAATTGTCGGTCGCCGGCACCTGGCAGCGGCAGGGCGTCGGCCGTCGCCTGATCGGCGCGGTGGCGCAAGAGGCCAAACGGCAGGGGGCGGGCCGCCTGACGCTCACCACTTTCATTGAGGTGCCGTGGAATGCGCCTTACTACCGGCGGCTGGGATTCCGGCCGCTTGACGACGCGCGGCTCACGGCCGCTCTGCGGCGGCACCTGGATGAGGATCTGGCGCACGGCTTTGCCGCAGGCAGTCGCTGTGCCATGGAATTTACACTATCGTAAATATTGAAATACAGAGCGGGCAGGGTATGATGCTGCCACCACGCCATCGCACCCGCTCGGTATTTTGGTATGCAATGCACTCAAGTCACCGCATAAGGGACAACCCGTAATGACACAAACCCTGTTCATGATAGGCGCTCGCGGAGCCGGCAAGACCACGGTAGGCAGCGCATTGGCGTTGGCGTTGGGCTATCAGTTCGTCGATACCGATCTGTTTATGCAGCAGGCGGCGCAGATGAGCGTGGCGGAAATGGTCGAGCGCGAGGGCTGGCTGGGGTTCCGCCGCCGCGAGACCATCGCGTTGCAAACCGTGACCAAGCCGTCAACTATAGTTGCCACCGGCGGCGGGGCGATCCTGGCGGAGGAGAACCGTCAGTTTATGCGCCAGCATGGCACCGTTATCTACCTGCGCGCGCCGGCCAGCGTGTTGGCGCAGCGGTTGGAAGAGTACCCGGAAGATGCGCAGCGCCCGACGCTCACCGGCAGACCGATCGCCGAGGAGATGCTCGAGGTGCTGGCGGCGCGCGAAGCGCTGTATCAGGACGCCGCGCATTACGTGATAGACGGCGCCGCCGATCCGCAGCGGGTGGTGGAACAAATCCTCGCGGTGTTGCCGCGTGAGACGGTGAAGTAACCCTTTCTTCTCTTCGGGCGCCGGGCGCCCGTTTTCCTATTCCGTTTGCCGAGCCGGCGCAAAGTACGCCCCGGGCGTGACGCCGAAGCGGCGACGAAAGGCGGCGATATAGGCGCTGACGTTGTCATAGCCACAGGCGTCGGCCACCTCGCCGACCGCTTTGCCGCGTGATAATCCCTCCAGTGAACGCAATACCCGCGCCTGCTGGCGCCACAGCGCGAAGCTGATGCCGGTTTCCTGCAGAAAGCGGCGGCTCAGGGTGCGCGGGCTGAGCCCGGCCCAAATGGCCCAGTCGCGCTGGCTGCGCGGGCTGGCGGGATCGTTCAGCAGCGCCCGGGCGATGTTCAGCAACCTGGCGTCCTGCGGCAGCGGCAATTGTAACGGCGCGCGGCTTGCCGCGTGCATTTCGTCCAGCAGCACCTGCAGCAGCCGCCGTTGCGGCGCGCTCAGCGGGCCGGCGGGGAACTGCGCGATGCGCTCCACCAGGGCCTGCAACAGCTCAGAGGCCGTAAACAGCTGCGGCAGCGGCGGCATCTCCGGCACGCTTTCCACCGGCAGATACAGACTCCAGCCCGCCACGTCGCCGCAGGCCAGCGCCTGATGGGCGCATCCCGGCGGCAGCCAGCCCAGCGTACCGCCGGTGATCGCCCATTGCCGGCCCGGGAGCTCCATTGCCAGCATGCCGCGCGTCAAGAGATAGATCTGGCCGCCTTCGTGCCGGTGCCAGGGCGTCAGGTGCTTTTTTTCATGCTGAAGGCGTTGGCTGCGGATCTGCGTCATATTGGCCGTTTAACGTTATTAAAAGTCTTGATGTGGTTATTATGCCATCGCCTGGTCGGGATAGGATCGCCGTTCACCCTATTTCGGAGAAACCTGATGACTCAACTTACCCCACTGGATCTGGTACTCGATACGCTGCAGCAGGTCGTCGCCAGCCCGGAGCACCGGCCAACGCAGCTCGCCGCCCGTTTCAGCGCAGACTACCGCCAGCAGGTGGATGGCAAGGTGCTGAACTTCGAGCAGTTTGAGCAACACATGGCGCTGCTGAAGCGGCAAACCCGGCGCATGACGCTGAGCGTGATCGCGGCGGCGGAGCGGGGCGAGGCGGTGCTGACCCATCATCTGGTCGAGGTGGAAAAGCGCGACGGCTCCTGCAGCCGCGTGCGGGTGCTAGCGCACTTCACCGTGCGTGAAGGCCGCATTTGCGCCTGCGACGAACTGACCGAGCTGCTGGCGGGCGTGCCCGGCGATCGCGATCTTGGCTCGCGCGTGTCGGAATGAGGGCGGCTGCTATACTTGCTACTGTGTGAAACACACGGGAGAACGGCATGCGCGAAAATGATCAACCTGCTTATCCACGGAGCGCCCGCGTCGTAGAGGTGTTTCGGGGCGACCCGAACCTGCATCTGCGCCGTTTTGAAGTGCGCACCGACGACATTGAGCCGAATACGCTGCTCAGTGAACATGAAACCGAGCAGGAAGCGCTCGACGCCAAGCATCGCTATGAGGACGAGGCGTTAGAGCTCTGACCTGCAGCCCAGCGGAAACCGGCGCCAGGCCGGTTTCCCGTTTATCCCCGCCTTAGCACATATTTCCCAGAACAATATTGATAATGATAATCATTTATGTGATTTTTATCGCCCCTATTGGGTGTTTCACTTCTGGGAAAAGAGATGTCCAATTCCGAGTTGCAGGCGTTGTTTCTGCGCCATATGCGGCCGCTGCAAGCCTATTTGAACGCCAAACTGCGCGACCCTCAGCTGGCTGCGGACTTGGCGCAGGAAAGTTTTACCCGCCTGACCGAGCAGTATCCGCAGGGTAATATTCTCGATATCGAGGCCTACCTGTACAAAACCGCCAAAAACCTGATGCTCGACCATCTGCGCCAGCAGCAGCGGCGGCAGACCGAAGCGGTCGAAGACGACGTTCTGGCGCAGTATCCCTCCGGTGAACCGGCGCTTGAACAACTGGCGATCGATAGCCAATTGCTGCAGCTGTTGCAACAGGCGCTGGCGGACATGCCGCCGCGCACGCAGCAGATTTTCCGCCTTAACCGGCTCGATGGCCTGACCCAGGCGCAGGTGGCGGCGCAGCTGGGCGTGTCGCTCAGCACGGTGGAAAAACACTTGGCCAGCGCGCTCGAGCGGCTGATGGCGCGGATGGAAGAACAATAATGGCAATTTTTTTACGGGTTTATCCGCGCTCAGACGTCTTAACCTATAACCAGAAAAAACAGAGGTCTATGCCATTATGAAACCGCTAACCGCACAGGCGCGACAGCAGGCGGCCGCCTGGGCCGTGAGCCTGGCCGAAGGGGCGCTGCCGGCCGATCGGCGGCGAGCGTTGGACGCCTGGCTGGCCGCCGATCCGCAGCATCGGGCGGCGCTGCGTCAGGCACGCCTGCTGTGGACGACGCTGGGGCAGCTGCCGCCAGAGCAGCGGCAGGCGTTACAACCGCAGGTGGCGGCGCTGAAAACGCCATCTCGCCATCGATGGCCCCGCTGGGCGGTGGCGGCGGCGGTGGCGATCGCCGTTTCCTTCGGCGTTTATCGCGGGCCAGCTCTGTGGATCGGCATGCAGGCGGATTATCAAACCGTTCGCGGCGAGGTGCGCGAAGTGGCATTGCCGGACGGCAGCCGGGTGGCGCTGGACAGCGGCAGCGCGATCGCGCTGGCGTATTCCGCAGGCGAACGCAAGGTGCGGCTGCTGAGCGGCGCCGCCTATTTTATCGTCGCGCCGTTAGGTGGGGCGGAAAGCCGCCCATTCAGGGTGGAGGCGGAAAACGGTGTCACCCAGGCGCTGGGCACGGAGTTCAGCGTGGCGCGCACCGAACGGGGCGTGGACGTCAGCGTGCATCAGCACAGCGTGCGGGTGACGCTTGAGCGCGGCGAGCGCTCGCTGGTGGTCGCGCAACGCCAGGCGGCGCATTACCGCAACGGGCAGCTGCAGCTGACGCGGCAAACGGCCGGCGATGACGCCTGGCGGCGCGGCTGGCTGGTGATCGACCGCCAACCGCTGCCGCAGGCGCTCGCGCAGCTCAACCGCTATCGCGCGACCCGCATCGTGGCGGTCAATCCCGCGCTAAGAGCGCGCACGGTGAGCGGCGTGTTTGCGCTCAATAAGCTCGACGACGGCGTCGGCGCCATTCGTCAGGAACTCTCCGCCCGCCAACTGAATCTCCCCGGCATCACGCTGCTTTACTGAGCGGCGCAGGCGGGCCGGGATGCCCGTTTCGCCGCTATTTTCACTTTCTGTAAAAAATCTTTACGGGTTTTTGCCTCCCGGAACGTCCTTATGTTTAAACGAGATTGATTTCCATTATCACTTGGTTTGGCATTCTTTCGGGTGGAACACACACGCATGTTTATTCACAAGGGAACCACGCCGGCCGGCCGATTGGCCACGGCGGTACGCGCCGCGCTGGCGGCGATGATGTTGACTCAGCCGGCTGTGGCGCTCGCTGCCCAGGCTGAGGCGAACGGCGCGCAGGCTGCACAGCAAAAGCATTTCAACGTTGCGGCGCAGCCGCTGCAGAGCGCCATGTTGCGCTTCGCCGAGCAGGCCGGCATGCAGGTATTTTTCGACGAGGTGAAGCTCGACGGCATGCAGGCGGCGGCGCTGAACGGCAGCATGAGCGTTGAACAGGGCCTGCGGCGCTTGATCGACGGCAATCCGGTGGCTTTCCGCCTGCAGCCGCAGGGGCAGATCGTATTGAGCCGGCTGCCGACGGCGAACGGCAACGGCGGCGCGCTGGCGCTGGACAGCCTGACGGTGCTGGGCGCCGGCGGCATCAACGCCAACGATTGGGTTTACGACGAACCGCGCTCGGTCAGCGTCATCAGCCGCGAACAGATGGACAACCGCCCGGCGCGACACGCGGCCGATATTCTGGAGCAGACGACGGGGGCCTATTCCAGCGTCAGCCAGCAAGATCCGGCGCTGTCGGTCAACATCCGCGGCATACAAGACTACGGCCGGGTGAACATGAACATCGACGGCATGCGGCAGAATTTTCAAAAGAGCGGCCATGGCCAGCGTAACGGCACCATGTACATCGATTCCGAACTGCTGTCCGGCGTAACCATCGACAAGGGCACCACCGGCGGTATGGGCAGCGCAGGCACGCTCGGCGGCATCGCCACCTTCAATACCGTCAGCGCGAGCGATTTCCTGGCGCCGGGCAAAGAGCTGGGCGGCAAGCTGCACGCCAGCACCGGCGATAACGGCACCCACTTCATCGGCAGCGGCATACTGGCATTGGGTAACGAAACCGGCGATATCCTGCTGGCCGCCAGCGAACGCCACCTCGGCGACTATTGGCCCGGCAACAAGGGCGACATCGGCAACATTCGCATCAATAACGACACCGGCAATTACGATCGCTACGCCGAGAGCATCAAGAACAACAAAATCCCCGACACTAATTACCGCATGCACTCGCGGCTGGCCAAGGTGGGCTGGAACCTGCCCGCCAACCAGCGCCTGCAGCTGAGCTATCTGCAGACCCAGACCGCGTCGCCGATCGCCGGCACCTTGACCAACCTGGGCACCCGGCCGCCTTATGAACTGGGCTGGAAGCGCACCGGTTACAGCGACGTGATGGCGCGCAACGCGGCATTCGACTACAGCCTGGCACCGGAAGGCGTCGACTGGCTCGATTTTCAGGCCAAGCTGTATTACGTCGATACTCAGGACGACAGCGACACCTACAGCACCAGCTCGCTGCTGGACAACGGCTACGCGACGCGCACCCGCCTGCGCACCTATGGCGCGCAGGCGCAAAACACCTCGCGTTTCAGCCTGGCGCCGGGACATGACTTCCGCGCCAACTACGGGCTGGAGTTCTATTACGACAAAGCGACCAGCGACTCTTCCCGTGAGGGTATGGAAGGGGTGACGCCGGCCGGCAACCGTTCGGTCGGCAGCCTGTTCGCCAACCTGACCTACGACTACGACGGCTGGCTGACGCTGGAGGGCGGGCTGCGTTACGACCGCTATCGCCTGCGCGGCCAGACCGGCCTGAGCTATCCGGATTTGGCCAAGGATGGGCAACGCTACACGATTGACAATCCTTGCAAAGCGTTGCGTCTGACCGGCTGTTCAACCACGACCCGCGAAGATTGGGACGTGGATCGCGATCAGGGCAAGCTGTCGCCGACGCTGGCGGTGGCGGTGCGCCCCGGCGTGGAGTGGCTTGAGCTGTATACCACCTACGGCAAATCCTGGCGGCCGCCGGCGATCACCGAAACGCTGACTAACGGCAGCGCGCACAGTTCTTCCACGCAATACCCCAACCCGTTCCTGCAGCCCGAGCGCTCGCGCGCCTGGGAAGTCGGGTTCAACGTGCAGCAGCCGGATCTGTGGTTTGAGGGCGATCGGTTGGTGGCCAAGGTGGCCTACTTCGACACCAAAGTGGATAACTACATCAACCTGGCGATAGACCGCAATAAACCGGGGCTGGTGCAGCCGAGCATCGGCAATGCCGCTTACGTCAACAACCTGTCTAAAACCCGCTTCCGCGGGCTGGAGTACCAGCTCAACTATGACGCCGGGGTGTTCTACGCCGACCTGACCTACACCCACATGATCGGTAAAAACGAGTTCTGCTCGAACAAGGCCTGGTTGGGAGGGCGTCTGCGCTACGGCGACGGATCGCGTCGCGGCAACTTCTATGTTGAGCCGGATGCCGCTTCCAATGACTTCGTCACGTGTGACGGGGGGACGCAGTTCGGCTCCGCCGCCTACCTGCCGGGCGATCGCGGCTCGGTGACGCTGGGCGGCCGCGCCTTCGATCGCAAGCTGGACGCCGGGGTGACCGTGCGCTTCGCGCCGGGCTATCAGGACAGCTCGGTGCCATCCAACTACCCGTACCTGGCCGACTGGCCGAAGTACACCCTGTTCGATCTGTACGCCAGCTACAAGCTGACCGACAGCCTGACGCTGCGCGGCTCGGTGGAGAACCTGACCAACCGCGCCTACGTCGTCAGCTATGGGGAGACGCTGGCCAATACCCTGGGGCGCGGCCGCACCGTGCAGGGCGGGGTGGAATACCGTTTTTAAGCAGTAAAAGGGCGTTGCTCATCCTTGAGCACAAGGGCTGCCTCGCAAGGGGCGCCGTTCATCAATGGAGATAGAGAAATGGCATTTTCAGTCAACTATGACAGCAGCTTTGGCGGTTACAGCATTCATGACTATCTGGGCCAATGGGCTTCGACATTCGGTGATATCAACCATACCAACGGTAATGTCGTCGAAGGCTCAAACAGCGGTGGCTTCTACGGCGGCCGGTTGTCCGGTAGCCAATACGCCGTGACCAGTACGGATAACCATGTCACGTCGGTCGTGGCGGGTGGCAACCTGACCTACACGCTGTTCAATGAACCTGCGCATACCCTATACGGCCAGCTGGATTCCCTGTCATTCGGCGACGGTTTGAGCGGTGGCGATACATCACCGTACAGCATTCAGGTGCCTGACGTCAGCTTCGGCGGCCTGAACCTCAGCAGCCTGCAGGCGCAGGGCCACGATGGCGTGGTGCACCAGGTGGTGTACGGCCTGATGTCCGGCGATACCGGCGCGCTGGAGACCGCGCTGAACGGCATCCTCGACGACTACGGCCTGAGCGTCAACTCCACCTTCGATCAGGTGGCGGCGGCGACGGCGGTGGGCGTGCAGCATGCCGACAGCCCGGAACTGCTGGCGGCCTGATCGTGGCCGTTTGCCCGCCGGCGCCGCGCGCCCGGCGGGCATTTTCTCGTTTTTAGCCGATGGAAAACGCCATGAAAAACGCCGTCAGGCGCGGAGAAGTGATGAGCGTGCTGGCCGCATACCGGCGCGGATTTTGGGGCATCGCACTGTTTACCGCGGTGATCAACCTGTTGATGCTGGCACCGGCGCTGTACATGCTGCAGGTCTACGATCGCGTGTTGCCGTCGGGCAACCGCATGACGCTGGCGATGCTGACCCTGATGGTGGTCGGCCTTTACCTGTTTATGGGGCTGCTGGAGTGGGTGCGCAGCCAGGTGGTGATCCGCCTCGGCGCCCAGATGGATATGCGCCTGAATCAGCGAGTCTACGACGCCGCCTTCGAAACCAATCTGAAAACCGGCAACCCGCTGGCGGGGCAGGCGCTGAACGATCTGACCAACCTGCGCCAGTTCGCCACCGGCAATGCGCTGTTCGCCTTTTTCGATGCCCCCTGGTTCCCGGTTTATCTGCTGGTGGTTTTTCTGCTCCACCCCTGGCTTGGCGCGTTGGCCAGCGCCGGGGTGATCGTGCTGGTGCTGCTGGCCTGGCTCAACCAGCGGGTGTCGCAGGCGCCGCTCGCGGAGGCCGGCCGGGTCGCGCTGAGCGCCACGCAGCAGGCCAACGGCAACCTGCGCAATGCCGAAGCCATCGCCGCCATGGGGATGCTGACCGATTTGCGCCTGCGTTGGCTGCGGCAGCATCAGCAGTTCCTGCTGTTGCAGAACCGCGCCAGCGAGAAAATAGCCGCCGTCACCGCCTGGTCGAAAACCGTGCGGCTGGCGCTGCAGTCGCTGATGTTGGGCTGCGGCGCGCTGCTGGCGGTCAACGGCGACATTACGCCGGGCATGATGATCGCCGGATCGATCCTGATCGGCAGGGTGCTGGGGCCGATCGATCAGCTGATCGGCGCCTGGAAGCAGTGGTCGTCGGCGCGCCAGTCCCTGCAGCGGTTGGAGGTGATGCTGGCCGCCAACCCGCCGCAGGCGGCGAGCCTGCCGCTGCCTGCGCCCAGCGGCACATTGGCCGTGAATCAGTTGACCGCCAGCGCGCCGGGCGGGAGCGCGCCGGTGTTGCACGGCGTCAGTTTTCGTCTGGAGGCCGGGGAGGTGCTGGGCGTCATTGGCGCGTCCGGCTCCGGCAAAACGCTGCTGATGCGCCAACTGGTCGGCGCGCTGACGCCGCTCAGCGGCGACGTGCGGCTGGACGGTGCGGATCTTCGGCAGTGGGACAAACAGCAACTGGGGCCGCATATCGGCTACTTGCCGCAGGATATCCAGCTGTTCGCCGGCACCCTGACGGAAAATATCGCCCGCTTTGGCCAGGTTGACGCCGAGAAGGTGGTGGCCGCCGCCGCGCTGGCCGGCGTGCACCAACTGATCCTGCATTTGCCCAAAGGGTATGAAACCGAGCTGGGCGAGGGCGGCAGCGGCCTGTCCGGCGGCCAGCGTCAGCGGGTGGCGCTGGCGCGCGCGCTGTATGGCTCTCCGGCGTTGGTGGTATTGGACGAACCGAACGCCAACCTCGATCGCGAAGGGGAAGAGGCGCTGCAGCGGGCGATCGAAGCGCTGAAAAAGCGCGGCACCACCATCGTGTTGGTGACCCACAAACCGGCGATCCTGGCGACGACCGACAGATTGCTGGTGCTGGCCGCCGGCCAGGTGCAGCACTTCGGCCCCAGCGACGCCATCCTGAAAAAACTGCCTGGTTTTACGCCCGCGGCCGTACCGGCCAACGCCGGCCGCAGCAGCGGCGGCGGTTTCAACGTCAACTACGCCAATTTTGCCAAAACGGCCAGCGGTGAACGAAAAGTATGAGCAATCAGAGTGTGATCCCCGGCGATATCGACGCGCTTTCCCGGCAGTTCGACGAAGGGCGCCACCTGCGGCTCGGTGGTTGGCTGGTGCTGTTGGGGTTTGGCGGTTTCCTGCTGTGGGGGCTGTTGGCGCCGCTGGATAAGGGCGTGCCGGTCTCCGGCAGCGTGGTGGTGGCCGGCAACCGCAAGGCGGTACAGCACCCGAGCGGCGGCGTGGTGTCGCAAATTCAGGTGCATGAGGGCGACCGGGTCAGCGCCGGGCAGGTGCTGCTGCTGATGGATACCGTCGACAGCCGCACCCAGCGCGATGCGCTGCGCAGCCAGCAGTTGAGCAACGCCGCGCAGCGGGCGCGGCTGCAGGCCGAGCGCGACGGCCTGCAGGCGATCGCTTTCCCGGCATTGCTGCAGGCGCGGCGGGAGGAGCCGGAGGTGATGTCGTTGATGCTGTTGCAACAGCAGCTGTTCACCAGCCGCCGCGCGGCGTTGCAGAGCGAGCTGGCGGCGATCGCGGAGAGCATCGCCGGATCGCAGGCGATGCTGGAAGGGATCCGGCAGTCTTACGCCAGCAAGCAGCGGCAAAAGGCCATGTTGCAGGAGCAACTGAGCGGCATGCGCAAGCTGGCGGCGCAGGGATATGTGGCGCGCAACCGGCTGCTGGATCTGGAAGGGCAGTATGCGCAGATCGACGGCCAGGCGTCCGAAGACACCGGCAATATCGGCCGCCTGGGGCGCCAGATCCTGGAGCTGAAGCTGCGGGCGATCCAGCGGCGGGAAGAGTATCAAAAAGAGGTCAGCAGCCAATTGGCCGAGGTGCGGATGAAGCTGGACGAGCTGGATAACCGCCTGGCCAAGGCGGAGGCCGATCTGGGCCATACGCAGGTGAAAGCGCCGGTGGCGGGCACGGTGGTGGGGCTGAGCGTATTCACCGAAGGCGGCGTGATCGGCGCCGGTCAGCAGCTGATGGAGATCGTGCCCAGCGATCGGGGGCTGCAGGTGGAGGCGCGTATCCCGGTCGAGCTGATCGACAAGGTGCAGGTGGGCTTGCCGGTCGAGCTGTTGTTCTCGGCGTTTAACCAAAGCACCACGCCGCGCGTCGAGGGTGAAGTGACGCTGGTCGGGGCCGATCGCCTGACCGACGAGAAAAGCGGTGCGCCCTATTACAGCGTGCGCGCCAAGGTCAGCGAAGCGGGTCTGCAGCGGTTGAACGGGTTGGAAATCCGCCCGGGGATGCCGGTCGAAGGGTTCATCCGCACTGGCGAGCGTTCGATGATGAACTACCTGTTCAAACCGCTGACCGATCGCCTTCATCTGGCGCTGACGGAAGAGTGAGCATGTCGGTTTCGCCGCTGCCTTTCGCCGCGCCCGGCGATGCCATGCCCTGGCGCCGTTGCCTGGTGCTGGTGCTGGCGCTGCACCTGCTGGCCGCGGCGCTGCTCTGGCCCTGGCGAGACAAGGCCGAGCCGCCGTGGGTGCCGCCGCCGGCGGTCATGGTGGTGATGGCCGCCGCACCGCAGGCTCCGGCCGAGGTAAAACAACCGCCGGGGCAAAGGACGCCGCCGCCTCAGGTTGAACCGCCGGCGCCGCCGGAACCCTTGCCGGCGGTGAAGGTGCCTGAAGCCGTACGGTCGAACATCGCCGTACCGCCGAAGCAGAAAAAATCGCCCAAGCCGGTGAAGAAAATCCCCCTGCCGCGCACGCCGCCGCAGGAGAAAACGATCGCGCCGCCGAGAATTCAGGAGCAAAGCGTCGGCGCGCCGCCGCCGGGCCGGGCGGATAAAGCGGCCGCGCCGCAAACCCGCCTGACGCCCTATGCACAGGCGGGGGAAGATAGCTGGCGCAGCCGCATCAACGGCCGCCTTAATCGCTTTAAGCGTTATCCCAAAGACGCCTTGCGGCTGAAGCGCCAGGGCGTCGGGCAGGTGCGTTTCACCCTGGACAGGCAGGGCCATGTGTTGGCAGTGACGCTGGTCAGCAGCGCCGGGTTGCCGTCGCTGGATCGCGAAATCCAGGCGCTGGTCAAGCGCGCTTCGCCGTTGCCTACGCCGCCGGCGGACGCCTACGTCAACGGCACGGTGGAATTGACGTTGCCGATCGATTTCAGTTTGCATTGAGCGCTTGCCGGCGCTACGACGTTTTACAATAGACCCAGTATGTTAAGGCAAAGCAATTCGCGGGTGTTTTTTATGCCGAGTCTATCCAGCGCTGTTCGCCGTTGGGTATAGACCGTTTTGGCTGTAACGCCCCTCTCACGTGCCAATGAAGAAATGGGAATACCTTGCAACGTGGCCAAAATGACCTGACGCTCTTTGTCGGACAGTGATTCCGGCCGTACGCCGTGTCGGGCTATCTGTTTCTCTTCGCCATACATCCAGGCTAAAAAGTTGCGTAGTAATATTTCGATTGGCAGATGAAGGTGGAAAACAATCGGTGATCCTAGATTTTTCGTCAAATAACGCCCATTAGTTGACGCTGAATCCATCAGTAATGCAGATCGCCAGTTCGGATGGTAGGGTAGGCGACGATATAGTTGAACGATATTTCTCAGATAAGACACATTGCGCGGACAAACGTGAAAAAGTAATAATCCTGAATGCCCCTTTAGGCTCTGCCCCCGTATAAATGCCGCAGGCGAAGCGTAAGCACTGAAATTTTCAACATGCGGCGTCAGTAACTCTGTCAGCCCCACTTGTGTCAAGGCGCAGCTACTGATAATGCTCAGGCTGCGTGGTGTTGTCACAGCTGCAGCGGCTGCGTTAACACGCGTTTGCTCCTGTCTCTCTGTATGCATTTCGTTTTTGGTTTCTTGGAAAAATATCCGCTATGACATCAATAACGGGGATTTTTCACTATCAGGCCATTACCTGATTTTCCGTCCGAGCCGCTGGTCTGCGGCCTTAATATCAGGTGATGACCTGATACCCCATCCATGGACAGTTTTCTATCATTAATCCCGCTTGGCGCATGTGTCGCCTGATGAGTCGAGGTGACATTCTCCTGCAACGTTACGGGGGCTTTGATGCCCCCCGAGTGGTTTAAGTTTTCGCGAGAATCCATATTCATAGAGGATGCTATATGTGCATTGATGTTGTCGTTCCTGTTTTTAATCAGCTGGAGAAAACAATTCTTTTTGTTAATTCATTGGGTAATCAAGTTAGCAACAGGCTTATTATTGTCGATAATGGTAGCGACGAAGATATGCGAAATTATCTTGGCGGCTTGGATGCGACGTTGATTACCAATGAAATTAATCTGGGCTATACCAAGGGAATGAATCAAGGGTTATTACAGGTGAAAAGTGAGTATGTGCTTTTTGCCAATAACGATGTGATTTTGCCTGCCAATGTACTGCAGCGCCTGCTCGCGCATTTAGAAAACTATGACATTGTCGCGCCGCTAACGAATAAGGCCTCTGGGACCCCTGAGGCCATTACGCCATTGCTTATTGACTTCGATCCTCTGACTGGCGATATCGAGCCATTTTCCGAAGCGCTCTACGAAAAAAACAAAATGCGTTCGATGCCAGTCCCCAGCGCCTATGGCCACTGTTTATTGATGAAGCGAGATGTGCTCGAAAAGGTGGGGCTGCTGGATGAGTCTTTCGAATCAGGCTACCACACCGATGACGATTTTTGCCGTCGAGCGATTGATATGAATTTAAAAATAGGTCTGGCGCTTGACTGTTTTGTTTTCCATTTTTGTCATTCCACATTCCGCTCTTTAGGTATTGATTCTAAAGATGAAATTGAAAAGTCAATGCGCCTATTCAAGGATAAGTTCAAATGATATTTATCGAAGGATTGCCGTGCGCGGGGAAAAGCTTATTGGTGAATGCACTGGCGGCGCAGGGAACAAGCGTCTGCTTTGAGTTGGGGAAGGTGTTGAGCAGGGCAGATTTTCCAGGTAACGGTCTTTCTTTGGCAGAGGTTGAAAAAATCAACGATTGGTTTATCGCTAAAGAATGTGAACGCATGCGGGGAAAGGCGCATTACTTTGATCGTTCCTATTTCACCCATCTTTGTTACGCCTATGCCTACGGTAGATTTATGTCGCTCGATATTTTTTCAGTAACGGTGAAAAGGTATGCAGAAAAAATCTCTGATGGCGGTTTACCCCTGCCGTGGGGGATTGTTTATGTCGATATAGAAAGCAAAGAGTCGATTGCCAGACAAGAAAACAAGATAACCACGCGCGTTTCTCGCGGCCTGCCGGCATTTTGGCGAAACGAACAGTTTTTGAATGATACCCGCTATGCCTATCAAAACCTGTTTTCTTCTTGTTTTGACATTCCTGTTATTTCTATAGATGCGAGGCTCAGTACGCAGGCAAAATTGAATCAATTGAATGAGTGGATGCCAGGCGTGGTGGAGCGGCATGGCGCAGCCATTGATTTCAATGCGTTTATAGGAAAAAACCTCAGGGATGGAACCAGATGATGATGGTCTATTTTTTTTCTTTTGCTCTGATTTTTCTCTTTTTGGTTGTCAATGTGTCACAGTATATCAATATCAGTAAGAGTCGGAGATTTATTAAAAAAGAGATGCAGGTTGCGTTAACGGGCGAGAGGCGAAATCGTCTTATTGTTTTAATTCCGGTTATGGATGAGCATAAAATAATTAATGAAACGATTACGTATTTTAATCGTATTCTTTCATCTCATCCAGACAGTCTTTTAGTCTTTGTGACAACCCAAAAAGAAGGCTGTGCGGAGAAGAATAAAACCTATCAGAAAATACTTCCTTATTTATCTGAGAAAACGTTAATCATTCATTACCCCTTCCTTTCAGGAAATAAAGCTCATCAGCTCAACTATGCGGTTGAGTTGTTGGGATGTATGCAAAAAATGGATGGGGGGCCAACCTACTATGGCGTGTTTGATGCAGATTCTCGGCCGGATCCTCGAGGACTTGACTATGTTGCTCAGAGTCTCGAGGAAGAAAAGGTATATCAAATGCCGCCGGTGTATTCGACCAATTTTGATGAACTTTCTCTTTTTGGCAAAGCGTCCGCCATTTTTCAAACCCGCTGGATGATGAGCTACGAGTTACCGACTCTGTTGAAAAATCACCAGATGCAAAAAGCGACGCACTTATCTTATTGCATTGGGCATGGATTATTTATACGGCAGCAGTATTTTGAGGAGAATCTCTTTCCGGTTGAAACCGTAACGGAAGATCTTCTGTTCGGTTATCGGGCGGTTATGCACAGTGTATACGCCAAGCCTGTGCCTTATTTTGACTATTGCTCTTCCGTGAGCCGATTTTCTGCCGGTGTGCGACAGTCAGCGCGTTGGCACGCAGGGGATCTTTCCTCATTGATGCTGCTGATGGGAGAAAAAAGCAACGGCAGCGCGAATCGTTATCGTTGCTTGAAAATGAAGCGTATGTTCACCATGTTACAGTGGCCTCTGGGACCGGTTTTCACGATCGCCGTATTGTGTGTACTGTTCGCATTGCAATGCTGGCCGGGCGTTATAGCTATGTTGATCCTTATAGGCAGCTATGTATTCCTATTGCACTCCCCGGTAATTCAATATTTTTTCCCCCGCAGAGGGGGGCTGCTCTCACTTTATGGCGCGCTTTTAGTAAAGAGCGCTGCGAATTGCCTTGGGGCGCTTTATAGTTATTTTCTTAGGTTGAATCCGAAAGTGGATTTATGGTTTAAAACCCCTCGTTAAACATATGACTGTGTGAATTTCTACTTTTTAATAGATCTGTTTTCGGAATTGTGACGGTGCGGATATGGAATGTAAGAAAGACGGTTCTGGTGATGTGACCTTGATGGCGATATTTCTATTTGTTTTCAAAAAATGGGCAGAGCACCCTTTGCGAATGATGCTTGTTGTCATTCTGGCTTTGTCCTCTGCACTGAGTGATATATTAGTTCCGGTATTTGCCGCCGATTTTGTCAATGTTCTGACGCAGGGAGGGAGCCCATTCCTGTCTTTTTTTATGATGATGGGGTTGGGAGCCGCCGGTGCTCTGCTTCGTCAATGCCTGAACTTAAATATTGCTTCATTGACGTTGACGATGATGAGCCTGGCCGGTGCTCGTGCTTTTAAACAAATACAATCCTTGACGGCAGATTGGCACGCCAATGGGTTTGCCGGCTCGACCGTGCGGCAAATTACCCGCGGGATGTGGGCTTTGGTCGCGTTTAATGAAACTCTGTTGGCAGGTCTGTTGCCTATCGGGGCCATGCTGATCGGTAGCACGGTATCCGTGTGGTTGCACTGGCCAATGGCCGGCGGCGTTTTCGGTATTGGGGGGATATTGTTCAGTATCGTGGCCGTGCTGTTGACCGTTCTGTATGTTGCGCCCGCAGCCCGCACTGGCAATGCATGGGATAGCCGCATTGGTGGAGCTTTAGCCGACGCACTGACCTGCAATTCGGTCGTAAAAGCTTTCGGCGCGGAAGTTCGGGAAGAAGAGCGGCTGGCTAGGATCCTGGCCGCCTGGCGTCGTCATACCTCATGGGCCTGGATGCGCAGCAACGTTAATGGCGGCGTGCAGGAAATAATGCTGGTTGCACTGCAAACTCTGGTATTGGGGGTGCTGCTGTTGCTCTGGCGGCGTGGAGTAATCAACGTCGGTGATATCACGTTTATGTTAACGACGTTATTTATGCTGCAGGGTTATCTGCGCCGCATCGGAAGCAATTTCCGCCACCTCCAGCGAGCGATGAATGAATTGGAAGCGATGGTAGCGTTTAAACGCCTTCCCGCCGAAGGGCGCGCGGATGATAAGGGGAATGCGGTGACGATCAGCCGCGGCGAAATCTGTTTTTCTGATGTCGACTTCAGCTACAGCGGCTCTGGCGTTCCACAGCTTTATCAGAAGATGAATGTCAGGATCAAAGCCGGGGAACGGGTTGGGTTGGTGGGCTATTCCGGTTCGGGAAAATCAACGTTCGTCAGGCTGATTCAGCGTCTTTATGACGTTCAAGGTGGAAAGATCACCATTGATGGGCAAGATATCACTCGAATGCAGCTTGCCTCCCTGCGCCGCCAAATCGCGACGGTTCCACAAGAACCCTTGTTGTTCCATCGTTCTCTGTCCGAAAACATCGCTTACGCCAAACCTGATGCAACGCAGGACGAGATTGAGCGGGCAGCGAAATTGGCAGGGATTCACACGCTGATTAGCCGATTGCCGGAAGGATACGACACGCTGGTGGGCGAGCGGGGAGTCAAGCTGTCAGGAGGGGAGCGTCAACGTGTGGCGATCGCGCGCGCTTTTTTAGTGGATATGCCGATATTGATCCTCGATGAGGCGACTTCCAGTCTGGACAATGAAAGCGAGGCGCACATTCAACGCTCGATGAATGAGTTGATGAACAACCGAACGACATTGGTGATAGCGCATCGGCTGTCTACATTGCGTCGAATGGATAGGATCCTCGTTTTTAGCCATGGGCGCATTGTAGAACAAGGCTCACATGATGATCTTATTGCAATTGAGCGTGGCGTATATAGAAAGCTATTTGAGCGACAACAGATGACGGAGAAAAATACGCATTCCCCAAGTTAACCCCATGCTGGCGAATAACGTCAATTTCCCCGGTTGCAGTTTCAATCAATAATAGGCATTTTTATGAGAGTAGTAACCACATGCAGTGAAATAGAAAACGGATTGGCGGTGACTCAGTTCGAATATCAGCAGTTAAAACGCTTGGCGCTGGCGATAATGGATAAGGTTTCAACCTCATGGCCGGTCGTTTTTATCGGCGTGGGACGTTCTCCGACGCCATTGATGGCATTTCTCGAGTGTTATTTAGGAAAAGCGTATATAATTAACTTGCCGCTGAGTGGCTTTCGTCATAATTACCTCAAGGAGAATGTTCCTCTGCTAAGAGAACCGTTGAACGATGATCAGAACAAAGCACTACTGCTTCACTTTCAACGCTTTATTCCAATTGAAAAGGTGCGCAATAGCCACGTGGTTGTGATCGACTTTATCGACTCTGGGGCTTCTTTAGTGGCTGCCACCCATTATATTCGGCATTATCTTCGCCGATACGACGATACCGATAACATTAGCGCTGTATCGCTGCGCGCAGTGGCGCTGCCTGAATGTTTTCGTTCTGCCATGCAGACGGTGGAACTGGATTATGCAGATTTCCCTATTCACGCTGAGACTGAAGCATGCTCCGAACAACATTTTAAGTTAGGCCGCGGCAATTATTATGACGCTATCTCACCGGTAAAAGGGGCATTTAAGATATCAGAAGGGCACCTCACGGAGATGTTGGTCGAGAATAATACGGCATATCGGGACTATATGCGGCAACTTGCCGAGCATATGTTCCGGGATGGTGATATCGAGGATCCGATTCGAGGGCCTGTGCAAACCGTGATGGACGGTATGCGAAGCGTTAATAAGAATTGCCATTCCCGGGGGGATGCTAGGGCATTGCATCGTCAATACAACACTTTCCTCTCGCATGTGAGCTGCCAGTTAAAGGAAAGCATAGTCAACTATTCTTACGTGACCGGTGAGACGTTGGAGAGCGTAGTGTTGCGAAAGGATGAACGCGCGCCATTATTGCTGACACAACTCGCCAGAACACTTGGGCAGCTGCATTGGAATCATAAACTGATAATTAAAAATTATGAGAGAATCTGTTCGGAGAGAGTAAAGGAAAACACTCTCCATATCAATGATATCACATATGGCTATTTTTCCCAGATTCATGGCGATGCGCACTTGAGAAATATGCTGGTGACGCCGGAGTATAAATTAGTCTTTATCGACAGGATGCGGCAGTGTGGTGATATCTTGTACGATTTTCCCTTCATTCTCTCATTGCTTTGTTTGGAGTTGAGGCGGCGGGATGGCTATTTTTATTCGTTGGTGAGCGTGTTCTTTCAATGTTATGAGAACTATGTCGATGATAAGGTTAATTTCTATCGTGCGTTTATGGTTAACTTTATAAATTACGCCAAAATAGCGCATGAAACTTATAATGACGCCGTGCCTCCTTTTAAAGAATGGAAATCGGCGCAGGAGTTGGTGGAGGCGACAAAAGACTATGGTGATTTCAAGACATTTTTAATCTCATACTTCGGTCATGACAAAACGTGATGGCGAAGGGCCTGCCCTGTTATCTGGTTTTATTGTTATTTCATGTTTGATAAGGTTATTTTTATGATGCGTAAGTGCTTCAGTACTGCAGTTTGTTGTTTTATTTTTCTGGGGGGCGCGCAGGCGTCCGAAATGACGAAAGACGGCGAGCCGTTTTCTTTTCTGACCCGCGGCCAATTGCCGGACAGCCTGTCGATTCTTCCTTCTCCCCCGCGCAATGACAGCGTGGCCTTTCTTTTGGATAAAGCCGCATACGAACAAGGCCGCAGCCAGGCGGGGAGTGACAGATGGTTGCAGGCTATTAATGATGCGAATTTATCTGACGAAAATATTGGAAAGCCGTTTTCTCAGGCGCTGGGCGTTGATATTTCTGAAGAAAAAACACCGGCCACCTATACACTGTTAAAAAAAATTCGTACCGATGCTGGGCGATTTGCAACGGCTTCGGCAAAGCGATATTACATGCGGCCAAGACCGTTCATGTTTTTCAATACGCATACCTGCACGCCCCAGGATGAGGGGAAGTTGCGCATGAACGGTTCTTATCCATCCGGGCACACGACGTTGGGGTGGACCATGGCGCTGGCGCTGGCGGAAATCAGGCCGGAACGGCAGAATAAATTATTACAGCGTGGCTATGAGTACGGCCAAAGCCGAGTAATATGCGGAGCGCATTGGCAGAGTGACGTCGATGCCGGGCGTATTTTGGGCGCAGCGGTTTTTGCCCGCCTGCATGCTGATGAGCAGTTTGTTGCGGCGCTGAATAAAGCGAAAAAAGAAATCCACAATCAGGCTGGGCATCTGCAGGGGACGGAATAATCCCCCTGACTGGCTACATAACCCTTGATCGTTTGCTGCAGGCGTTATGTGGCCAGGTTTTTCCCTGCATGAACTACGGGTGAGTATGCCACGCCTCATACGTTGGCCCATCTGGCGCGTCTTGCCGTGCTATTGAGCGATTATGGCGTCAGTGGGCGGTGGACATGTATAAATGCACAATCCGTTTAGGTATTGTATGGGTTTGCATTTTTCTTATCTAGTATCATTATCCCGTACGACTCTCCTGGCGTGTTGTTGTCAAATGAACCATGGGTTCTCGCGCCGATATTCGCACTCTCTGCATTGCGTTCAGAATTGTTCCGGCATTTCATAAGGATGGTATGCCGTAGTATTACAGGGATAAGAAAATGAGAATGCATTCGTCATTAGTTTTTAGGCTAACGATATTCTTATCGTTGAGCTTGATGCTAATATGGTTGGTTTCAGTCTTGACGACCGTGTTCTTTTCATTAAGCCACGCGGATAGGCATGTTATTGACGAACTTTCTCATTTGGCGTCACTGCGTGTTGAGCTAAGCAACCATCGCTTTGAAGGTGCGGAAAGAGACGCGCAAGATCTGGCAAGACGTTATGATAGTTTCTGCAAGAAACAGGAGCTGAATAATATATCGGAAAAAAGTGATAGTCGATACTTGCCGATAAATAGTAAGGCCTGCCATCTCAATCATGCGATTCATCGTGATAATTGGTTTATCCAGGCATACGGGTCTGCAGGTCAAACCTACTATTTGGACAGTTTTCTCCTCAAACCTTCTCAGGGGATTTCTCTTTACCCGCCAGAGAAAATTACTGACGATTACTTTTCTCAACGTCGATTTGGGTTATCGCAGTTCCAAACGTATCCGCATCACGATAATATCTATTGGGGAAATCCGGAGTACCTTTCTGGCAGTGGCTGGAGCATTTCGGTAGCGGCGGGCGATAAAGCCGGCGGCCTGATAGGTTATGCCATCAGGTTGGATGACCTATTATCCTATGGGCATACGGTGACAGATTTTGACGTTAATATTTGGTTGGATCGCCACCAACAACCGTTACCTTTTTTTCGCGGAAAACTTCCGGCGGCGGAAGAGGAAATCATTTTCAACTCGTTGAAAAAAATAAAATTACGTGATGGTTGGCAGCGGATCCCGGGTTACAGGGTATTGCGCATTCAGCTCAAAGGCCCGGGCTGGCAGCAAGTGGTTCTTTACCCCGATCGTGGAATATTGGAAGAGGCGGCTGAACAGGCAAAAGCGCAGTTGCCTTTTGCCTTGGGCATTTTATTGTTGATAACTCTGGCGCTTTTTTGGATGCTGCGCCGTTATTTGGCACAGCCACTGTGGCAATTCGTTGACGTTATTTGCCAAACCAGCGCCGAGAATTTTTATCCTCGTCTTCTCGAACACAGACGAGATGAACTGGGGCAAATCGCCATCGCTTATAATCGGCTGCTGGACAAGTTGAATCAGCAATACGCTACTCTGGAAAAAAAGGTGGTGGAAAGAACGCGTGCGCTGAAAGAGGCGAAACGTAAGGCTGAGTTGGCGAATAAAAGGAAAAGCCGTCATTTAACCGCAATCAGCCATGAGTTGCGTACACCGCTCAATGGAACTTTAGGGGCACTGGAGCTGCTGAGAACCGGTGATATGGATCAACAACAGCAGTGGCTTGCAGATACCGCACATCAGTGCACGCTGTCTTTAATTGAGATTATTAATCAGTTGCTCGATTTTTCTCGCATTGAAGCGGGGCAAATAGAACTGCAATCCGCCTCCTGCCAACTTCTACCGCTACTCGATCAGGCGATGATGACGATACAGGGGGCTGCTCAGAGCAAAGGGTTGGTGCTGTCAGTCCATTTGGCGGCCAACGTGCCGCACCATCTTTGTCTGGATGCGCTGAGGGTGCGGCAAATTCTGGTAAATTTGCTCGGTAACGCCTGCAAGTTCACCGACCAGGGCCATATTACCATGCAGGTAGAGCGCGTTGGCAAGACGCTGGTTTTCAACGTGGAAGATAGCGGCCGCGGAGTCTCTGAGGAACATCTAGCCTCCGTATTCATGCCTTTTTACCAGGCGCAGACGCATGCTCAGGGGACAGGATTAGGGCTTACGATCGCCGCCACGCTCGCCAAAATGATGGGAGGCCGGTTGGACTTCAGCAGCATTTTAGGCCGTGGCAGCCGGGTGGCGTTCCATATGCCGCTGGGGCAGTTCAGCGAGCCCGAGCCGCTGTGCGGCGTTGTTGGAGCTCCGGCGATGCTGCATCCCCAATTGCTGTCTTGGGGGATATCATGCCTGACGCAAGACCCTGCCGAAGGGGGGCTCAATACCGACCTGGCATTTTTGCCAGGGCGTCTGCATGAAGCGGTGAAATGCCTATTGGCCGACAGCGTTCTGCAAAGCCGGAACCAGCTCCCCCTTCAACCCTGGCGCTTGCGCGTGTTGTTGGTGGACGATACGGCCACTAACCGCGATATCATCAGCGTCATGCTTGCACGCTTGGGGCAAGAGGTTCATCAAGCTGAAAACGCCAGGCAAGCGTTGCAATTAGGTCGTGAACATCGCTTTGACGTGGTGTTGATGGATCTGCAGATGCCGGACTGCGATGGACTGACGTTGGCACGGTCATGGCGGGATGATGCACAGGGGCAGGACGGCGGTTGCATGATTGTGGCTTTGTCGGCGCATACCGGCGCGGAGGAAAAAAGGCGCGCAATTCGGGCTGGTATGAACGACTACTTGGCAAAACCGGTCACGCTCAGCCAGCTTTCTCAACTGCTTGAACTGGTTGCCGAATATCAAATAAGTCGCGATATTAGTATTATAAATCAATTGGATACTGGCAAGCCCATTTTGGCGATGGACGACGGGCTGATAGGTGGCACCGTCACTTGCGAATTACGCAGACTTCTGGTGGAAGCCGAGCAAACCTGTGGCCGAAAGACGGATTTTGCGAAGACGGTGCACACGATCAAAGGGATATGCGGCCAAGCCGGGTTGTCGCAGGCTATGCCGTTGATCGTTGAATTAGAACGTCAAATTCTTGCGAAGGAGACGCCGCAGCAAGAACGATTGGTATCTCTGCTCCGATTGATTCGCACTCAACTCAACATTGATTGAAAACTCATAAAAATAGACGGGTACTGAGCCTATTATGAACGCTTATCGTGTGTTGATCGTTGACGATCATCAGTTGATTATTCATGGTGTGCGCACGCTGCTTTCGGCGTATCCGCGTTATCAGATAGTGGGGCATATCGAAAATGGCCTGTCGGTTTATGCGGCCTGCAATGAGTTTATGCCGGACATCGTGGTTCTGGATTTGGGGTTGCCGGGGCTGGGGGGACTGGAGGTCATCGAACAACTTTGCCAGCGCTGGCCAAAGCTGCGCATATTAGTGCTTACGGCAATGCAGGACGAAATAACGGCCAGCCGGGCGATACGCGCCGGGGCGATGGGATATGTGTTAAAGACCAGTTCTCAAATGGTGTTGCTGAGCGCGATTACCAACGTGGCAGCCCGCAAGTGTTATTTGGATCCTGATTTGGATCCCCGCGTCATTGCTCAATTAAGCAATGAGGAAGACAGCGGCGCTTTGCTTACGCGAAGAGAACGTCAGGTGTTGCAACTTATCAGCGAGGGTAATGCAAATCGCAACATTGCTGAATTGTTGAATATCAGCATTAAAACTGTCGAAACTCATCGTCTTAACACCATGCGTAAACTCAATGCACACAAGGTAACTGAATTGTTGCAGTCGGCCCGGCGATTGGGGCTGCTGAACGCTGTGTAGGGAAGGGGGAGAGGGGATGCATCTCCCTGGAAGATCGGAATGTCACCTGTCGCTGTCCGCGAGCGCTTTACTCTGCGCCGCGATCGCATTTCGCGCGAAAAACCAGTGACAGATCAACCGCAATCCCCCAATATGGATTTTCCATCAAGATGATTACGCGGGTGCCAGTCTATGCTGAAAGTGAATGAGTATTTTGCCGGAAAAGTGAAGTCTATCGGTTTTGACAGTAGCAGCATCGGTCTTACCAGCGTGGGCGTGATGGAAGAGGGGGAATACACCTTCTCCACCGCGCAGCCGGAAGAAATGACGGTGATCACCGGGGCGCTGAAAGTGCTGCTGCCGGGGGCGCCGGACTGGCAGGTGTTTACGCCGGGCGAGAAGTTCTTCGTGCCGGGGCACAGCGAGTTCAACCTGCAGGTGGCCGACGCGACCGCCTATCTGTGCCGCTACCTGAGCAAATAAATTTTGTTCGTTAGGGAAACGCAGGGCTCAGCGGATGCTGGGCCCTGGTCATTTCTGCGGCGGGATTAACGCTGGGCTTCGCCGCCGAGCGCTTCGATGGTGTTTTTGATCAACGCCGCCAGCTCGCTGGTCATCAGGATAAAGTCGGCGTCAAAGCGCTGGGCGAAGTCATCGCGATCGATATCGTCGTTCTGTTCGCGCAGCGTGTCGGCGAATTTCAGGCGCTTGAGCGAGCCGTCGTCCGACAGCATCAGCTGAATGCGCTCCTGCCAATCCACCGCCAGCTTGGTCACCAGCTTGCCGGCTTCGATATGCACCGCGATTTCGTCGCTGATCAGATTCTGTTTCTTGCAGCGGATCACGCCGCCTTCTTCCAGAATCGCTTTCAGTTCCGCTTCATCCTGAATGGCGAAACCAGCCGGCATCTCGCCGGAACGCACCCATTCGGTCAGCGTCAGTTCGATCGGGCTTTCCATGGTCAGCGGCACCACCGGCAGCGAGCCGAGGCTTTTGCGCAGCAGCGCCAGCGTATCTTCGGCGCGTTTGGCGCTGGCGGCATCGACCATGATCAGATCGTTGACGGTGTCGATCCACATGAAGGTTTGGTTGAAGCGGCTGAAGGCACGCGGCAGCAGGCTGTGCAGCACTTCGTCCTTCAGCGCGTCTTTCTCGGTTTTCTTCAGTTTGCGATGTTGTTCCGCCTCCAGGCGCTCAATTTTGGCCTGCAGCTCTTGCTTGATGACCGGCGACGGCAGGATTTTCTCTTCCTTGCGCGCGCAGATGACGATTTGGCCGTTGACCGCGTGCGTCAGCGCATCGCTGTGCGAGCCCATCGGGGAGACCCAGCCGGTCTTGGCCATGTCCTGGCTGCCGCACGGCGTGAAGGCGAACGCGCTGAGTTGTTTTTCCATTTCATCCGCGTTTAACGCCACTTCGCGGCTCAAACGGTAAACCATCAAATTCTTAAACCACAGCATAATGTTATCCCTGGCTGGGCGTGCGCTCGGCACGCTGATTCGTCAAAAGCAGGGCGGCATGATAACGAATTGACGCTGAAAAATCGCCCCATTCTCTCCGAATTGCGTCGCCGACCGCAGCGGAAAAGGCCGGGCGGGGGAGAGGGAAACAGGTGATTCATCCGCGTACTTACATTAGGCTGTGGCAACGCTGCGCGGCATCGAGGAGAAAAATACATGCGCATTGGCATCGATTTGGGCGGGACAAAAATTGAAGTGATTGCGTTGGCGGACGACGGCCGGGAGCTGTTTCGCCATCGCATCGCCACGCCGCGCCATGACTATGGGCAAACCCTGGCGGCGATCGCCGGGCTGGTGAAACTGGCGGAAGATTATACCGGCGAGCGGGGATCGGTCGGGATCGGCATTCCCGGCACGCTGTCGCCGTTTACCGGGCGGGTGAAAAACGCCAACTCGGTATGGCTCAACGGCCAACCGCTGGACAAGGATCTCTCAGCGCTGTTGGCGCGCGAGGTGCGTATCGCCAACGACGCCAACTGCCTGGCGGTGTCGGAAGCCACCGACGGCGCAGGCGCCGGCGCGCAAACCGTGTTTGCGGTCATTGTCGGCACCGGCTGCGGCGCCGGCGTGGCGCTGAATGGGCAGGCGCATTCCGGCGGCAACGGCATCGCTGGCGAGTGGGGCCACAATCCGCTGCCGTGGCAGGATGACGATGAGCTGCGCTACGCCCGCGAAGTGCCGTGCTACTGCGGCAAACCGGGCTGCATCGAAACCTTTATTTCCGGCACCGGTTTCGCCACCGACTATGCGCGCCTGAGCGGCAACGCGCTGCAAGGGCACGAAATCATGGCGCTGAGCGAGCGGGGCGATGCGCTGGCGGAGCAGGCGATCGTGCGCTACGAAATGCGGCTGGCGAAAGCGTTGGCGCACGTGATCAACATTCTGGATCCGGACGTGGTGGTGCTCGGCGGCGGCATGAGCAACGTGGATCGCCTGTACCGCACGGTGCCGCAGCGGGTGAAAGATTGGGTGTTCGGCGGCGAGTGTGAAACGCCGATCCGCAAGGCGGTGCACGGTGACTCCAGCGGCGTACGCGGCGCGGCCTGGTTATGGCCGCAACAGCAGCGCTAAGCGTTGCAGCAAAGCGCGAGGCTGCTCGCGCTTTAAACCATTCCCTGTACAAAAACTGGACGGCGCTTTATGCTTTAGCTAACTTAGCTAAGGAGGACGCGTATGCCGATTCAGGCCAATATGCACGAAGCCAAATCCAATCTGAGCCAGCTGGCGGACAGAGCCGCGGAGGGAGAAACCGTGATTATTGCAAAAGCAGGGAAGCCGTACGTACAGCTGGTCGCCATCCAGGGCGAAGCGCGCCGGCCCGGCGCCGCCAAGGGCAAGTTTACCGTGCCGGTGGATTTCAACGCGGGGGATGCGGCCATTGCGGCGCTGTTTGAGGGCGATGCATGAAGCGCCTGCTGCTGGATACCCACGCGTTGCTGTGGTGGCTGATTGATGACGCCTGCCTGGGCGCGAACGCCAAAAGGCAGATCGCCGATCCGGGCAATGCGGTGTACGTCAGCGCGGCCAGCATTTGGGAGATCTCGATCAAGCAGGCGCTGGGCAAGCTGGCGCTGCCGGAAGACATCTTTGCGATCATCGAGGCCGAAGATTTTCTGGCGCTGCCGATGGACGCCTTTCATTGCCAACAGGCCGGGCAGCTGCCGCCCTATCATCAGGATCCTTTCGATCGCATGCTGATCGCACAGGCGCAGGCCGAGGGGCTGACGCTGATCTCCGCCGACGCGGTGTTTCCGCAATACGGCGTGCGGGTGGCGGACGCCCGCCGTTAAGCCGGTTTCTCCTCGCTTTCGCTGCGCACCCGTTCGATATGAATGGTCAGGAACATCATCTCTTCCGTGGTGAGCTGGTGCTGATAGTGCTTTTCGATGTGGCGGTTGATCTTGCCGGCGCAGGCGAATGACTCACGGTATTTCTCTTTCACCACCTGATACAGCGAGTCGTCGTCGCTGTCGACGTAGTTTTTCCCCAGCAGGCGCTGGGCAAAGAATTTCAAATGGGTGACGAAACGGTGGTAGCTCAGGGCTTCCTCGTTGTAATCAAAGCGGAAGTGGTATTTGACCAGGTTGAGGATCTCTTGCATCACGCGGGTGATGTGCAGCGTGTTGTGCATCTCGTCGTTAAGCTGGGCGTTGACCAGGTGCAAGGCGATAAATCCGGCCTCGTCTTCCGGCAGCGCGGTATTCAGCCGCTCGGCGATCAAGGCCAGCGCCTCCAGCCCGACGGCGAACTCGGCCTGATAGAGCTTTTTAATCTCCCACAGCAACGCATTTTTGATATCCAATCCTTCCGCGTGGCGCTGCAGAGCGAAATGGATGTGGTCGGTCAGCGTGATATAGACGATGTTATGCAACTTGCCCGGCAGCCGTTCGCGGGCGAGGGTAATAATCCGGTCGGCGGTGGTGACGCAGGCCAGCGGGATCTCGGAGAGCAGCTCTTTATAGCGCTCGGCGATTTCACCGCCGTTATGGGTGAACACTTTTTCGATCAGGCTTTCGTCCAGCGTGTCGCCGGGCTTCTTTTTAAAGCCGATTCCTTTTCCCATTACCACCGTCTCTTCCTGACGGTCGTCCAGCGTAATCACCACGTTATTATTGAGTATTTTAGCGATTTTCATGGTCTTTCCCGGTGTTTCAGCATCCTGAAAACGAAAAAACCTGACGCCCGGGAGCGATCCCGGGCGCCAGGTTTTGCCTGTATTTTATGTTTCTATCCTGCGGCCTGAGCGGCGGAGGGGATACAGTAACAATCCTGTTATGCCTGCATAATAACCCGTGCTCGCCGCGGCTCAACGCTTTTCACCGCGGAGTGCCGCCGCGGTCACACTTCTGCGCCGCGCACGGCGTGATCATTCCAGCCTAAAGTGCGCCTCCAGCCGGCTGACGCCGAGTCCGTTGACCTTTTTCACCTTGATCTGCACCGGAATACGCTCTTTCATCGCCTCGACGTGGCTGATCACGCCAATGGTTTTGCCGGAGGCGTTCAGGCTGTCCAGCGCGTCCAGCGCGGTATCGAGGGTTTCGGCGTCCAGCGTGCCGAAGCCTTCGTCGAGGAACAGCGAGTCGATGCTGGTTTTGTGGCTGACCAGATCGGACAACGCCAGCGCCAGCGCCAGGCTGACCAGGAAGCTCTCGCCGCCGGACAGGGTGCGGGTATCGCGCAGCGCGTCGGCCTGCCAGGTGTCCACCACCTGCAGCTCCAGCGCGTCGCTGGTTTTGCGCTGCAGCAGGTAGCGCCCGTGCAGCCGGCCGAGTTGCTGGTTGGCCAGATAAACCAGATGATCGAGCGTCAGCCCCTGAGCGAAGCGGCGGAACTTGTCGCCTTCTTTCGAGCCGATCAGCTGGTTGAGGTAGCTCCAGTCGTCGTAGTCTTGCTGGCTGCGGGCGATTTGCTCGAACAGTGCCTGTTGATTGAGGCGGCGGGCGGCGTCGCTTTCCAACTGGTTGCGCAGTTCACCCTGGCGCAGCTGCAACGTTTTCAACTGCTGTGCCAGCTCGGCCAGCGATTGGGTGAGTGCGTCGAGATCCGCGTTGGCTTCATCCACCCCTTCTGGGCGGCTTTGCCGATGCTGCTCCAGCGTTTGCGTCGCCTGCGTCAGCAGGGCGGCGGCCTCCACCTGCCGCTGTTGCAGTTGCTCTTTGCGCTGCTGCAATTCGCGGCGCAGGGCGTCGTCCAGCAGCGCAGCGGCGAAGGCGGTTTCATCGGCGAATTCGCTGTCGGCCAGCGCCTGCTGCCACAGCTGCTGCGCCTGCTGCAGCCGTTCCTGCATTTGGGTGTGCTGTTGTTGCAATCCGGCCTGCTGGCCGGCCAGGCGCTCGCGCAGTTCCTGCGCTTTTTGCCACTGCTCGGCGGCCTGCAAGCTGGCCTGCTCACAGGCGGTTTGTTTGGCGCGCAGCTGTTCGCGCACCTCGGCGACCTGCTGTTCGCCGAACAGCGCCAGCCGCTGCGCGCGCCGTTCGGCGAGGGTCTTCTCGCCTTCTTGCCAGCGTTGTTGCAGGTCTTGCTGCTGTTGCAGGCTGTCGGCATGGGTTTTCTGCAGCAGCGTAAAGCGCTCTTCGAGCAGCGCCAGCCGTTGCTGCGCCTGCTGCTGCTGCGTTTGCAGAGCGGCGAGCGCGTCTTTTGCCTGCTGTACCGCCTGCGCCGCCTGTTCATGCTGCTGCAGCGCGTGCTGCCCGCGCCGCTCTTCGTCGTCGCAGCCGCTCAGCCAGGCGCTGAGGCGCTCGCCCTCGGCCAACGTAAAGTCGAATGCCAGCGGCGCGCTGAGCTGCTGCCACTGCTGCTGTTGGGCAGCCAACTGCTGCTCATCCTGCGCGATAGCCTGCTGTTGGCGTTGCAATTGCTGTTGCAGGTTGTCGTAACGGGCTCGCAGCTCGACGCCTTGTTTTTGCAATGCTTCGGTCTGGACTTTCATTTGCTCCAGACGTTGCGCAGTTTCTGACAGTTTTACCTCTTGGTATTGTTCTACCGCCGGGTGATCGCATGAGCCGCACAGCGGGCAGGGGGCGCCGGGTTGCAAACGGGCGCGCTCGGCTTCCAGACCCACGATCCGTTGTTCCAGCGCATAGGTTTTTTCAACATCGGCCTGGTGGGCTTTCTGCTGCTTAAATTGCTGACGGATGAGCTCTAACTGTGGCTCCAACTGGGTCAGTTCATTTTGACCGATGTTTAGCTCTTGCCGCTGCTGTTCCAGCCGTTTAACAACTTGTTGCGATAAAGAGGCGAGCGTAAATAACTGCTGGCGCGTCGGGCGCAGATCCGCCAGAGCGCTCAGGCGCTGGCGCAGCGGGGCCAGCGGCGTTTGCGCCGCCAGCGCCTGCTGCTGTTGCTGCTGAACGGCCAGCGCTTCGGTCAGCGCGTTCAACCGCTGCTGATGCTGTGCGGCCTGCGCCGTCAGCTGGCTGCGCTCGGCGGTGAGCTGCTCCAGCGTGGTTTTCTGTTTGGCACACTGCTGCGCGGCAGCATCGCCGGACTGTCGCCGCTCGGCCTGCGTCGACTGCAGTTGGGCTATTTGGTGGTCGAGCGGGGCGACCTGGTCATCGATCAGCTGTTGCTGCTGCCGCATATACTCGGCATGGGCTTGCTGCGCCAGACGGGCCTTTTCCACCGCCTGCTGCAGTGGCGCCAGCTGCGCCGAGTGCTGTTCCTGTTGCTGCGTCAGCTGGGCTGCCTGCTGTTGTATCGTCTGCAGCTCGGCGCGGCAGCGATCGCGTTCACCGCGCAGCGGCCGCAATTTCTCGGCCGGTTCGCTGAGCGCCAGCCGCTGCAGCTGCGGGGCGGCCTCCGTCTGCTCGCGCTGGGCGGTTTCCAGCCGCTGTTGACCCTCGTTTTGCTGTTGCTGGAGGCGTTGCCATTGCTGCAGCCAGCTCAGCGCCTGTTGCTGTTGCTGAGTTTGCTTACCGAGGGCGCTTTCCTGCGCGCTCAGCGCCGTCAGCTGTTCAGTCAGGGAGTGGCGCTGTTCATCGTTCAGCAGCTCGATGCCGCTGGCGCGCTGGTGCAACCCATCCAGTTCGGTTTTGGCCTGCTTGTGCGATTCGAACACCTGTTCGGACAACCGCCCGTAGATTTCGGTGCCGGTCAGCTCTTCCAACAGTTCGGCGCGATCGTTGGCGTCGGCGTTGAGGAACGCGGCGAACTGCCCCTGAGACAGCATCATCGATTTGGTGAAGCGGCCGAAGTCCAGCCCGGTGATGGCGGCGGTGATCTCCAGCTTGTCGCGCACCTTGTCCGCCAGGATCTTGCCGTCCTCACGGCGCGCCAGTTCCACCTTCGGCGCCTGCAGGTTGCCGTCCGGCGCGTTTTTGGCGCGGCGCTGGCTCCAGAAGGCGCGATAGCCGACGCCCTTGACCTCGAATTCGACCTCCGCCAGCGATTCGGCGGTGTGGCGGGTCATCAGCTCATTCTGGCTCGGCGTGACGTTGAGACGCGGCGTCTGGTGGTACAGCGCCAGGCAGATGGCGTCCAGCAGGGTGGTTTTGCCCGCGCCGGTCGGGCCGGTAATGGCGAACAGGCCGTTGCTGGCGAACGGCTCGGCGGTGAAGTCAATTTTCCACTCGCCCTGCAGCGAGTTGAGGTTTTTTAACCGCAGGCTGAGGATCTTCATGGATTGGTCTCCTCAGGATTGTGCTGCACCGCCTCGACCACCTGGCGGAACAGTTGGTGCATCCGCCGTTGGCGCGCTTCGGGCATGTCGGCCTCCTGCGCCAACCTGCGTTCGAACACCTCGTTGACGCTCAGCTCGTTGAGCGTTTCCTTATCCTGCTGCGCGATCGCCTGGCGGCGCTGCTCTTTGCTGCGCCGCAGCAGCACCACTTCCACCGGCAGCTCATCCGCCATCAGCTGGATGCGGCGCTGGATATCGCTGAGATAGTCCTGCGTCGCCACTTCGATATCCAGCCACACCGGCAGCTCGCCGGCATAGTCGGCAAATTGCTGCAGCTGCCGTTCGATCTCGGCCAGATCGCCTTTGATCAGCTGCATGGGCTGGAACTGCGGGATCGCTAACGCTTCTACCTGCTGCAGGGCGCCGTCGGCGAAATCGACCAGGAAGACGCTTTTGGCTTTGCCCAGTTCATCGAAGCTGAGCGGAATCGGTGAGCCGCTATAGCGAATATGCTCTGATTTGGCGACGTTCTGCGCGCGGTGAATGTGGCCCAGCGCGATGTAATCGGCAGGTGGGAAGGCTTGCGCCGGGAAGGCGTCGAGGGTGCCGATATAGATGTCGCGCACCGAGTCGGAGGTGGTGACGCCGACGGTGGTCAGGTGGCCGGTGGCGACGATCGGCAGCGGCAGGCCCAGCCGATCGCGGCGTTCGCAGGCCGCCTGATACAGCGCCTGGTAATGTTCGGCGATGGCTTCCTGCAGCGCCTGCTGTTTTTGCGCGCCGGATTCGCCGGCGCGGCTGGTGAGCAGATCGCGCGGCCGCAGAAAAGGAATGGCGCACAGCACCGCGCCCGGCTGGCCGTCGCGCCGGTTCAGCACCACGATCTGCTGCTCAAGGGAGCCCTGCGCGCTCGCGATCACCGTGGTGTTCAGGCAGGAGAGCAGTTCCCGCGATTCGTTCAGCGTCGCCACCGAGTCGTGGTTGCCGCCCAGCACCACCAGCTGACAGCCGGTGCGCTGCAGCTCCACCACGAAGCGGTTGTACAGCTCGCGGGCGTAGCTGGGCGGCGAACCGGTATCGAACAGATCCCCGGCGACGATCAGCGCATCCACCTGCTGCTGCTCGATCTGCTCGATCAGCCAGTTCAGAAAAGCCTGGTGCTCGGCGGCGCGGCTTTTGGTGAAAAAGTACTGGCCAAGGTGCCAGTCAGAGGTGTGGATCAGGCGCATGACACTCCCGGATGCAAAGGTAATGGCGATGATTATAAAGGCCGCGGCGGCGGCTGTCCCGGCGCAATGATGATGACAACCGGATGATTTTTCTTTGCGGCGGGAAATAATCGCTATGCTTACTGCCTATAACAGCCGCTTTTTTTCATAAAAGTGTCACAAAACTGACGCATAATGGCGCCCGCAAAGTCGCTAACACATTGGCAGGATTGACGATGGCAAGACGCATACTGGTGGTGGAAGACGAAGCGCCGATCCGTGAGATGGTGTGCTTTGTGTTGGAACAGAATGGTTACCAACCGTTGGAAGCCGAGGATTATGACAGCGCCGTGACGCGCCTGTCTGAGCCGTTCCCTGATTTGGTGTTGCTCGACTGGATGTTGCCCGGCGGTTCCGGCATTCAGTTTATCAAACATATGAAGCGCGAAGCGCTGACCCGCGATATTCCGGTGATGATGCTGACCGCGCGCGGCGAAGAGGAAGACCGCGTGCGCGGCCTGGAAGTGGGGGCGGATGATTACATCACCAAGCCGTTCTCGCCCAAGGAGCTGGTGGCGCGCATCAAGGCGGTCATGCGCCGCATTTCACCGATGGCGGTGGAAGAAGTGATTGAAATGCAAGGGCTGAGCCTGGATCCGTCCTCCCACCGCGTGATGGCTAACGATCAGGCGTTGGACATGGGGCCGACCGAGTTCAAGCTGCTGCACTTCTTTATGACCCACCCGGAGCGGGTTTATAGCCGTGAGCAGTTGCTTAATCACGTCTGGGGCACTAACGTTTATGTGGAAGACCGTACCGTTGACGTGCATATCCGTCGGCTCCGCAAGGCGTTAGAAACCAGTGGGCATGATAAAATGGTTCAAACCGTTCGGGGCACCGGCTACCGGTTCTCAACGCGCTACTGATCGCGCTGCGCTGGAGAATATGCCGTGTTAGAACGTCTGTCGTGGAAGAGGCTGGCTCTGGAGCTGGCTCTTTTCTGTTTGCCCGCCTTACTGCTGGGGCTGATTTTCGGTTATCTGCCCTGGTTCCTGCTGGCCTCCGCGCTGGCCGCGCTGGTGTGGAATTTCTACAACCAGCTCAAACTCTCTCATTGGCTGTGGATCGACCGCAGCATGACGCCGCCGCCCGGCCGCTGGAGTTGGGAGCCGCTGTTCTATGGCCTGTATCAGATGCAGCAGCGCAATCGCCGCCGCCGGCGCGAGCTGGCGCTGTTGATCAAGCGCTTTCGCAGCGGGGCCGAATCGCTGCCTGACGCGGTGGTGATGACCACCGTTGAAGGCAACATCTTCTGGTGCAACGGGCTGGCGCAGCATCTGCTCGGCTTCCGCTGGCCGGAAGACAACGGCCAGCACATCCTCAACCTGCTGCGTTATCCGGAATTCAGCCACTATCTGCAACAGCAGGAGTTCTCGCGCCCGCTGACGCTGCAGCTGAACAACGAACACTACGTCGAATTCCGCGTGATGCCCTATTCCGAAGGGCAGTTGCTGATGGTGGCGCGCGACGTCACCCAAATGCGCCAGCTGGAGGGGGCGCGGCGCAACTTCTTCGCCAACGTCAGCCATGAGCTGCGCACGCCGCTGACGGTGCTGCAGGGCTATCTGGAGATGATGGGCGACGAAGAGCAGGACGGTTCGCTGCGCAGCAAGGCGCTCGGCACCATGCAGGAACAGACCCGCCGGATGGACGGGCTGGTCAAGCAGCTGCTGACGCTGTCGCGCATCGAGGCGGCGCCCAATGTCGACATGAACGAGCGGGTGGATATCCCGCTGATGCTGCGGGTGTTGCAGCGCGAGGCGCAATCGCTGAGCGGCGGCAATCACGAGATCACTTTCCGGGTGAACGAACAGCTCAACGTGTTCGGCAATGAAGACCAGTTGCGCAGCGCGGTGTCTAACCTGGTATACAACGCGGTCAACCACACGCCGAAGGGCACCCATATCGAAGTGAGCTGGCAGCAGACGGCGCACGGCGCGCAGTTCCAGGTCAGTGACAACGGGCCGGGCATCGCCGCCGAACACCTGCCGCGCCTGACCGAGCGTTTTTACCGCGTCGACAAGGCCCGTTCGCGCCAGACCGGCGGCAGCGGGCTGGGGCTGGCGATCGTCAAGCATGCGCTCAGCCATCACGACGCGCGGCTGGAGATCCTCAGCGAGCCGGGGATCGGCACCCGCTTTATCTTTACCTTACCCAACCGGTTGATTGTTCCCGCCGCTTTATCAGAGAATGCGGTGAAAAATTAACGCGAGACACCGGTATGACCCGAATAACCCGAGGGCTGTTGCTTTGCCTGGCGCTGCTGGCCGGACGCGGCGCGCTGGCGCAGCCCGACGGCATGCTGGCGGGCAACCTGTCCAGCGTCGGTTCCGATACTTTGGCGAATCTGATGGCGCTGTGGGCGCAGGATTTCAGCCGGCATTATCCCAATGTTAACCTGCAGATCCAGGCCGCCGGCTCGTCGACCGCGCCGACCGCGTTGGCGGCGGGCGCCGCGCAGCTGGGCCCGATGAGCCGGCCGATGAAGGCGGCCGAGGTTTCGGCGTTCGAACACCGTTACGGCTATGCGCCGCTGGCGGTGCCGGTGGCGGTGGACGCGCTGGTGGTGTTGGTGCATCAGGACAACCCGCTGCGCGGCCTCAATCTGCAGCAGCTCGATCGCATTTTCTCCGCCACCCGGCGCTGCGGTGAAAGCAAGCCGCTGACGCGCTGGGGCGAGCTGGGGCTGAGCGGCGACTGGGCGACGCGCTCGCTGCAGCGCTTCGGCCGCAACTCGGCGTCCGGCACCTACGGCTATTTCAAACTGCGCGCGCTGTGCGGCGGCGATTTTATGCCGCGCGTCAATGAGCTGCCCGGCTCGGCCTCGGTGGTGCAGGCGGTGGCCGGTTCGCTCAACGGCATCGGCTACGCCAGCATCGGTTTTCGCGCCAGCGGCGTGCGGCTGCTGCCGTTGGCGGAATCGGGAGAGGACTATGTCGCGCCTACCGCCGCCAACGTGCGCAACGATCGCTACCCGCTGTCGCGCTATCTCTATATCTACATCAACAAAGCCCCCAATCAACCGCTGGAGCCGCTGACCGCCGCGTTCCTCGACCGCGTGCTGTCGAACGCAGGGCAGAGCCTGGTCAATCACGACGGCTATCTGCCGCTGCCGCCGGGCGCCCTGCAGAGGACCCGCCAGGCGCTCGGGCTGCAGCCGCTCGCGGCGGCCACGGTGCAATAAGCGACAAAAAGCGGCGTAATTTTCGCCTTTTTTAACGGCCAAACGGAGCTTATACCACGCGAAAACCGGGCATTTATTGGCGTTTTCGCGCGGTAAAGCGGTATATGTTTCACGTTTCGTGAATCCATTGTTCAAAAATGATACAAATCATGTAGTGTATATTTATTGATAGCCAATATGATCGACTGGTGGCTAAAGTTTATATGGTCGATAGCTCTGCTTTTCGCCGTGCGTCTTGCCTTGAAGCGCTATAAACGTTTACCTTAGCCCTCGTTGTCGGATTAAACCTCCATTTTTATAACTCCTAAAATTTTGCCCATCTTCATGAGCGGCCACTTTCGAATAGGGACATAAACGCCGGATCGACTGCGTTTAGGGTGCTTATTTGGCGCTGCGACGATCGGGCATGCCGGCAACCGGTGGGGCGTCACGCCACCACGCTATCGGACAATTTTTTTCATTTGAACAGGCAACACGACATCGTATGAGTCATCGTTTAACGTCAAAAGATATCCTGGCACTGGGCTTCATGACCTTTGCCTTATTCGTTGGGGCCGGGAACATCATCTTCCCGCCGATGGTCGGCTTGCAGTCCGGTGAACACGTCTGGACCGCGGCGCTGGGCTTCCTGATCACCGCCGTCGGTCTGCCGGTCATCACCGTCATCGCGCTGGCGCGCGTCGGCGGCGGCATCGATGCCCTCAGTTCGCCGATCGGCCGCGGCGCCGGCCTGCTGCTGGCGACCGTCTGCTACCTGGCCGTCGGCCCGCTGTTCGCCACGCCGCGCACCGCCACCGTGTCCTTTGAAGTGGGCATCGCCCCGCTGACCGGCGACGGCGCCATGCCGCTGTTCATTTACAGCCTGGTGTACTTCGCGCTGGTGATCGGCATCTCCCTGTATCCGGGCCGCCTGCTCGACACCGTCGGCCATGTGCTGGCGCCGCTGAAGATCGTGGCGTTGGGCGTACTGGGCATCGCCGCGCTGCTGTGGCCTGCCGGCGCGCCGATTCCGGCGACGGCGGCTTACCAGAGCGTGCCTTTCTCTTCCGGCTTCGTTAACGGCTACCTGACCATGGATACGCTGGGCGCGCTGGTATTCGGCATCGTTATCGTCAACGCGGCGCGCTCGCGCGGCGTGAAAGACGCCGGTCTGTTAACCCGCTACACCATTCTGGCCGGTTTGATCGCCGGCGTGGGCCTGACGCTGGTTTACCTGAGCCTGTTCAAGCTGGGCTCCGGCAGCGGCGCGCTGGTGCCGGACGCCACCAACGGCGCGGTGATCCTGCACGCTTACGTTCAGAACACCTTCGGCGGCCTGGGCAGCTTCTTCCTGGCGGCGCTGATCTTCATCGCCTGTATGGTGACCGCGGTAGGCCTGACCTGCGCCTGCGCCGAGTTCTTCGCGCAATACCTGCCGTTCTCGTACAAGACGCTGGTGTTTATCCTGGGCCTGTTCTCGATGGTGGTGTCCAACCTCGGCCTGAGCCACCTGATCCAGATCTCCATTCCGGTGCTGACCGCGATTTACCCGCCGTGCATCGTGCTGGTGGTGCTGAGCTTCACCCTGCGTTGGTGGCACAGCGCGCCGCGCATCATCGCGCCGGTGATGCTTGTCAGCCTGTTGTTTGGTATCCTTGACGCGGTGAAAGCCTCCAGTTTCCAGCAGCTGCTGCCGGCCTGGACCACTCACCTGCCGCTGGCGGAGCAGGGGTTGGCATGGTTGCCGCCTTCGCTGCTGATGCTGGTGCTGGTCGCGATTTATGATCGGGTGTGCACGCGTTCCCAAGTGACCGCGCACTGATAATCCCCCGGCTTAATCCAGGGCCACGGACATGTCCGTGGCTTTTTTACGTTTAAAACTATGGGTCATTTTCATGCAACAACAGTCACCCACCACTGCCCCCGACAATAAGCTGAAACGCGGCCTCAGTACGCGTCATATCCGCTTTATGGCGCTGGGATCGGCCATCGGCACCGGGTTGTTCTACGGCTCGGCGGACGCCATCAAAATGGCCGGCCCGAGCGTGCTGCTGGCTTACCTGATCGGCGGCATCGTGGCCTTTATCATCATGCGCGCCCTGGGGGAGATGTCGGTCAACAACCCGCAGGCCAGCTCGTTTTCCCGCTACGCGCAGGACTACCTCGGCCCGATGGCGGGTTACATCACCGGCTGGACCTACTGCTTTGAAATCCTGATCGTCGCCATCGCCGACGTGACCGCCTTCGGCATCTATATGGGGGTCTGGTTCCCGGAAGTGCCGCACTGGATCTGGGTGCTGAGCGTGGTGCTGATCATCGGCGCTATCAACCTGATGAGCGTCAAGGTGTTCGGCGAGCTGGAGTTTTGGTTCTCGTTCTTCAAAGTCGCCACCATCATCATCATGATCGTGGCCGGCATCGGCATCATCATCTGGGGCATCGGCAACGGCGGGCAACCGACCGGCATTCATAACCTGTGGTCGAACGGCGGCTTCTTCAGCAACGGCTTTATCGGCATGATCCTGTCGCTGCAGCTGGTGATGTTCGCTTACGGCGGCATTGAAATCATCGGCATCACCGCCGGCGAAGCCAAAGATCCGAAAAAATCGATTCCGAAGGCCATCAACTCGGTGCCGTGGCGCATTCTGGTGTTCTACGTCGGCACGCTGTTCGTCATCATGTCTATCTACCCGTGGAACCAGGTGGGCACCAACGGCAGCCCGTTCGTGCTGACCTTCCAGCATATGGGCATCACCGTGGCGGCGGGCATTCTCAACTTCGTGGTGATTACCGCTTCGCTGTCGGCGATCAACAGCGACGTGTTCGGCGTCGGCCGCATGCTGCACGGCATGGCCGAGCAGGGCCACGCGCCGAAGATGTTCAGCAAGGTGTCGAAGCGCGGCATTCCCTGGGTGACGGTGGTGGTGATGATGCTGGCGCTGCTGCTGGCGGTATATCTCAACTACATCATGCCGGAGAGCGTGTTCCTGGTGATCGCCTCCCTGGCGACCTTCGCCACCGTGTGGGTGTGGATCATGATCCTGTTCTCCCAAATCGCCTTCCGCCGCAGCCTGAGCAAAGAACAGGTGAAGCAGCTGGCGTTCCCGCTGCGTGGCGGGGTATTCACCTCGGTGGTGGCGATCGTGTTCCTGGTGTTCATCATCGGCCTGATCGGCTATTTCCCGACCACGCGCGTCTCGCTGTACGCCGGCCTGGTTTGGGTGGTATTGCTGCTGGCGGGGTACTGGTTCAAGGTCAACCATCAGAAAAAACGCGCGCCGTTGGCGACGCAGCAAGACTGAATGGAAAAACACCGGCTAAGGCCGGTGTTTTTTTAGGAGCAGGCGTCAAGCGAAGTCCAGCTTGCGCAGTTTGGAAACGTCGATGGACTGCCTGGCCTGCCACAGATCGTAAGCATCCTGCATGCCCATCCAAACCTGTTCGGAACTGCCTATCACGATGGACAGGCGGATGGCCATTTCCGGCGAGATATCGGACTTTCCGCTGATCAGGCGTTGAACCGTGGAGGGCGCGACGTCCAGCGCTTTAGCCAGCGCACGCGCGCTGAGATTCAGCGTTTCCATGGTTTCTTTGATCAACTCGCCAGGATGAGGGGGATTATGCATGCGGTTCATTAGTGATAGTCCTCATAATTCACGATATAAACATCACCCTCGACCAGTTCAAACGTGATACGCCAGTTGCCGGTTACGGTGACGGACCATTGCCCGCTGCGAGCGCCCGTTAGCGGGTGCAAGAAGAAGCCGGGCAGATCTACGTCATCAATCACTTTCGCCAGATCCAGCACGCTCAGCCGCAGCGCGATTTTCTTCGCCTGCTTGGCGTCGATACCCGCCGTTGAACCGGTTTCGAAAAACTTTTTGAGTCCCTTATGCTTGAAGCTTCTTATCATCCTGACGGCTCCATGAGTGTTGCGCTATACGCATCATAGCCAGGTGTTGCGTATGGCGCAACAAGATGGGGCGTTTTTTAACCTATTATGCCGGGCGTTTGTCTTCCGCTTCATCCTCCCCGGCGGCGCGCGCTTCGATACGCACGTCGCCGCCGTTAAGGCGTTCCTCCTCTTCCTCGCCGGCGCAGCGCGCCAGCACCTCGCGAATGTCTTGCATATTGCTGCTCAGGGCGCTCAGCGAAGGTTGCAGGTTGCGGGGCATGCGGCTTTCGTCCAGCGAAGCGCTGTGCAGGCAGCCGATAAACAGCAGGGTGGCCATCAGGGTAAACAGCCGGTGACGTAAGCGTTTCAGCAAGGGCTTTCCCTCTCGGTGGTGAAGATGATGGCGCATTAACGCCGTTTTCACCGGGGAAAAGAAGGGGATGGAGATATCTGCTGGCAATTGAAAGAACATCATTACCAGCAGACACAGTTACGTCAGCCGACGTCAGGAAGCGTTGGCGTTTTGTAGCAGCATGCCGCGCAGGTCATTGCCGGTTGGCGTTTGATGCACGCGCAGGCCGAACTCGTCGATCACCGCCAGGATATGGTCGAAAATATCCGCCTGAATGCTTTCATACTCCGCCCAGACCGTGGTGTTGGTGAAGGCGTAGATTTCCAGCGGCAGGCCTTCCGGCGTCGGCGCCAGCTGGCGCACCATCAGCGTCATGTTCTGGTGAATGCGCGGGTGAGCGCGCAGGTAGGCTTCCAGATAGGCGCGCAGCGTGCCGAGGTTGGTCAGGCGGCGGCCGTTGAGCGGCGAGGCCAGATCGATGGCAATCTCCTGATTGTGCCGGCTCAGCTCCTGGGTTTTATCATTCAGGTAGCTGTGCAGCAGCGGGTTGCGCTGCAGGCGGCGCTGTTCCTCTTCCGACAGGAAGTGCACGCTGCCGGTGTCGATATTCAGGCTGCGCTTGATGCGGCGCCCGCCGGATTCCGACATCGACCGCCAGTTTTTGAACGAGTCGGAGATCAGCGCGTAGGTGGGAATGGTGGTGACGGTGTTGTCCCAGTTACGTACTTTGACCGTGGTCAGGCCGATGTCGGTGACCGCGCCGTCGGCGCCGTATTTCGGCATTTCCAGCCAGTCGCCGATCTTCAGCATATCGTTGGCGGAGAGCTGGATGCCGGCCACCAGGCCGAGGATCGGATCCTTGAACACCAACATCAGGACCGCGGTCATGGCGCCCAGGCCGCTGAGCAGCAGCAGCGGCGATTTGCCCATCAGCAGCGAGACGATCATGATGCCGATCAGGATCGCCGCCACCAGTTTCAGGCCCTGGAAAATGCCGCGCAGCGGCAGCTGATTGGAGATCGGGCTTTGGCGCAGCAGCGCCAGCAGCGTATCCAGCAGCGAGAACAGCGACAGCAGGGTGAAGGCGAGGATCCACACCTGTGCGGCGGTGACGATCACCGCCTGGGTCTGGCTGCCGCTCTGTAACCACAGCGTCGCCTGGATGCTGATGATCACCCCTTGCAGCAGCAGCGCCACGCGCTGGAACAGTTTGTATTGGGTGATGGCCTGTTGCCAGACGCGCTGCGATTGCTGGCCGCGGCGCTGAAGGGCGGCCAGCACCACCCGGTGCAGCACCAGGTGGATCGCGACCGAGATCAGGACAATCAACCCCAATACCATCAACAGCGACATCACTCCGCCGAATTCCAAACCAAACTGTTCCAGCCAGCGCGTTATCTGTTGTTGCATTACCGCTCCTTAAAAAATGCGCAAAAAATATCCTGTAAACTTAAAACGCGTTAGCCTAAGGGGTAACGTGCAGGATTTGTACCTGTTTACCTTTTTTTACATCGGGTTAGCGTTATTTTTCGGTCTCCGCCCCCCGGCTCATCCCCGGGTTTTGCGGCCAGAGAGGAGGGGGAGTTGCACTTAACGTGGCATTGTTCGTTTCTTGAAGAACGCCGTCGATTTCGTTTGGTACAGCAGGAGAAACAGTATGCTTAACGCCTGGCATCAACCGGTCCCGCCTTTTGTGGTAAAGCAAGGGCAACGTTTGGATATCACGCTGTGGTTACAGGGGGATGAACTGCCGGAACGGGTGTTTTTGCGCGCCGAACCGGACAACGAAGAGTGGCTGCTGGTGATGAAAGCGCAGCGCCACGAGGGGATGCGGCGCTACCAGGCCAGCCTGACGCTGAATGAGGGCGAGCCGACGCGGCGTTACTGCTTCAAGCTGCTGTGGGCCGATCGCCAGCAGTGGTTCGGGCCGCAGGGCTGGTCGCCAACGCCGCCGGGGCAGCTGGCGCAGTTCGCCGTCGACGAACCTGACAACGGCCCCGAGTGGGTGGCGGATCAGCTGTTCTATCAGATTTTCCCCGATCGCTTCGCCAGCAGCGGCGGCGAGCACGGCATCCAGAGCGGCAGCTACCGCCATCACGCGGCCGGCGCCGAGGTGATTCGGCGCGACTGGCAGCACCCGCTGGAGGATCGCCACGCCGCCTCGACCTTTTACGGCGGCGATCTGGACGGCATCGGCGCCAAACTGCCGTATTTGCAGCAGCTGGGGGTGACGGCGCTGTACCTGAACCCGATTTTTACCGCACCGAGCGTGCATAAGTACGATACCGAGGACTATTACCAGGTCGATCCGCACTTCGGCGGCAACGCGGCGCTGCAGCGTTTGCGAGTGAGCACTCACAAGGTGGGCATGAAACTGGTGCTGGACGGGGTATTCAACCACACCGGCGACTCGCATCCGTGGTTCGACCGCCATCGTCAGGGCGAAAACGGCGCCTGTCACCACCCCGATTCGCCGTATCGCGGCTGGTTCAACTTTTACCCGGACGGCCGCGCGCTCGACTGGAAGGGCAACGCCAGCCTGCCGAAGCTCAACTTCGCCGAGCCGCAGGTGGCGGAAGCGATCTATCGCGGGGAAGGCAGCGTGGTGCGCCACTGGCTGCGCCCGCCGTACAGCATCGACGGTTGGCGGCTGGACGTGGTGCACATGCTGGGGGAGAACGGCGGCGCCACCGGCAACCTGTACCACCTGGCTGGCATCTATCAGGCGGTGAAGCAGGAGAATCCGCAGGCCTACGTATTGGGCGAGCACTTCGGCGACGCGCGCCGCTGGCTGCACGCCGGCGTGGAGGATGCGGCGATGAACTACATGGGCTTCGCGCTGCCGGTGCGGGCGTTCTTGGCGGGGCTGGACGTAGCCTATCACCCGGTGCGGCTGGACGCCGCCGGGTGCGCGCAGTGGATGGACGGCTACCGCGCCGGGTTGCCGCACGGCCGCCAGCTGATCCAGTTCAACCAGTTGGACAGCCACGATACCGCGCGTTTTCTCACGCTGTTGCAGGGGAACGCGGCGCGCATGCAGATGGCGGCGGTGTGGTTGCTGAGCTGGATAGGCGTGCCTTGCCTCTATTACGGCGATGAGATTGGTCTGGACGGCGGCAACGATCCGTTCTGCCGCAAGCCGTTCCCGTGGGACGTCGGCGACTGGGACCGGCCGCTGCTGGCGCTGTTCCAGCGCATGGCGGCGCTGCGTAAACAGAGCGTGGCATTGCGTCGCGGCGGCTGTCAGGTGCTGTATGCCAGCGGGGAAACGCTGGTGTTCGTGCGCCTGTATCAGCAGGAGCAGGTGCTGGTGGCGCTGCAGCGCGACGGCAGCGGCCAGGCGCAGCTGCCGTACAACCCGCTGTTGGCGCGCGGCCCGTGGCGGCGTGTGGAAGGGCGGGGAGAGTTGAGCGAAACGGCAGGCGGGCTGCGCCTGCAGCTGGCGGAAGAGACGGCCACCGTGTGGCGCTGTGAAGGCTAAAGACACTGCGGGGGCCGAAGGGCCCCCGCGATAAAGGTGAGTAGGCGTTTACATCAGTAACCGACCGCAGAACCTGCCGGGCGACGCACGTCGTTGGCGCCGTACAGATAGCCTTCGCGCACCTTGCCGGAAACCGCCGAGTCGTTGCCGGAGTTGGCCGGGCTGACGCCCGCCGCGCCTGGCAAGCCGACCAGAATCAGTTCGGCGGCGCCCCACGGCGTTTGCTCGACCATCTTATAGCCCATGCCGCTCAGCAGCTTCAGCGTATCGGCGGAAACGCCGCGCTGTTCGTAGTACACCTCATCCGGCAACCATTGGTGATGGATGCGCGGTGCGTCCACCGCTTCCTGCGGCGCCATGCCGTGGTCTATCACGTTCAACGCGGTCTGCAGGGTGATGGTGATGATGCGCGAACCGCCCGGCGAGCCCAGCACCATAAAGATCTTGTTGTCCTTGGTCACCAGCGTCGGGCTCATCGACGATAGTGGGCGCTTACCGGGGGCAATGCTGTTGGCGGTGCCCTGCACCAGCCCGTACAGGTTTTTCTCGCCCACTTTGACCGTAAAGTCGTCCATCTCGTCGTTGAGGAAGAAGCCGGTGCCCGGTGCGATCACCACGGCGCCGAAGCGGCCGTTGACGGTATAGGTGGTGGAGACCGCGTTGCCGTCGTGATCGACGATCGAATAGTGGGTGGTTTCCGGCTTCTCATGCGGTTCCATGCCGGGCTGCACGTTTTCCGACGGCGTGGCCTTGTCCGCGACGATTTTCTTGCGGATCTGCTCGGCGTAGCTCTTGCTCACCAGCCGGTCGATCGGGTTCTTGATGAACTCCGGGTCGCCGAGGTAGGTGTTGCGGTCCATGTAGGCATGGCGCATCGCTTCGGTCATGGTGTGAATGGCCGCCGCCGAGTTGAAGCCCATGCTTTTCAGGTCGTAGCCTTCCACCACGTTGAGGATTTCGCACAGCGTCACGCCGCCGGAGCTGGGAGGCGGCGCCGACACGAACTTGTAGCCGCGATAGCTGCAGGTAATCGGCGGCGTTTCGGTGACCTTGTAATTGGCGAAGTCGGCGGCGGTCAAGATGCCGCCGCCCTGTTTGGCCGCCGCCTCCACCGCCTGCGGGATCTTGCCTTTATAGAAGGCGTCGGTTCCCCCTTTGGCGATGGCTTCCAGCGTATTGGCCAGATCGGTTTGCACCAGTTTGTCCCCCGGCTGCAGCGGGCTGCCGTCCGGGCGCAGGAAGATTTTGGCCGACTCGGGATCCTGTTTGAAGCGCGCGACGGTGGTGTCGAGGATATCGGTATCGGCGCGGGTCAGCACAAAGCCTTCGCGCGCCAGCCTGATCGCCGGCGCCAGCACCTGTTCACGGCTCAGCTTGCCGTACTTCTCACGCGCGGTTTCCATCCCCAGCACGGTGCCCGGCACGCCCGCCGCCAGATAGCCGTACAGGCTGGCGTCTTTCTTCACCTTGCCGTCGGCATCCAGATACATGTTGGCGCTGGCCGCCGCCGGCGCGGTTTCACGGAAGTTGATGAAGGTGTCGGTGCCGTCCGCCAGGTGAACGGTCATAAAGCCGCCGCCGCCGATGTTGCCGCAGCAGGGGTTAACCACCGCCTGCGCATAGCCCACCGCCACGGCGGCGTCGATGGCGTTGCCGCCCATCTTCAGGATATCCACGCCGACCTGCGAGGCCAGGTGCTGCGAGGTGACCACCATGCCGTTTTTGGCTTCCACCGCGGGGTTGGATGCCGCATACAGGCTGCCGCTGACCAGCAGCGCCGCCATGGTCAGGGGTTTGCTCCATTTCTGTAAAAACATAGTTATTCCTACCCTGTCAGTTTTTTATTGTGTTGTGTTTGCTTGCCGCTGTTCGCTTGCAAAGCGCGAGCCAGCGTTATTGATAGTAGCCGCAGATGGGCGCATGCGCGGCGAGCAGGGTGGGAAATGTGAGCGGAAACAGGGAAATAAAGCACTGAAGGTGGGCGGCCTGCCCCATAAAGGGGCATAAAAAAACCGGCCGCGTGGGCCGGTTGATTCACTATCAGGCTGAAATTACAGCTTGGCAGCGTTTTCAGACAGGTATTTTGCAACGCCGTCTGGGGAAGCGCCCATACCTGCTTTGCCTTTTTCCCACTGAGCCGGGCACACTTCACCGTGCTCTTCGTGGAATTGCAGCGCGTCAACGGTACGGATCATTTCGTCGATGTTACGGCCGATTGGCAGATCGTTAACAACCTGAGCACGCACGATGCCGTCTTTGTCGATCAGGAAGGAGCCGCGCAGCGCAACGCCGGCTTCCGGGTGTTCGATGCCGTAAGCTTTCTGAATTTCACGCTTGATGTCAGCAACCATTGCGTATTTCACTTCACCGATGCCGCCTTTGTCGACAGGGGTTTTACGCCATGCGTTGTGAACGAACTCTGAGTCGAAGGAAACGCCAACCACTTCAACGCCACGCTTCTGGAACTCTTCATAGCGGTGATCGAAAGCGATCAGCTCGGAAGGGCATACGAAGGTGAAGTCCATTGGCCAGAAGAACAGGACGGCCGGTTTGCCGTTCAGGTGCTTCTTCAGGTTGAAGTTTTCAACGATTTCGCCGCTACCCAGTACGGCAGCTGCAGTGAAGTCAGGGGCTTGACGAGTTACCAGGACCATAATTACTCCTGTAATAGGTGTTAAAGGGTGGATGTAAAAACAAGGGCCAGTATAGGGGCCGCGACTTGGTGAATAAAGGGTAAAAGACCAATCGATGAGATAGCTTTCACCTATCAAAGTCGTTGATATAATTTAGCGAGCTTTAAAAATAACCTTTTCCTACAAAAGGGCAAGCGGCAAAACGTAAATTCTTGCAAGGCGTTGCAATTTCAAGGGCTTGAGCTTGACCTCAGAGCGCTTTGTCCTTCGCCTGCCGCATCATTTGCGGGTAAAACTGCCAGAACTGTGTTTCAAGCTGATGATAATGTTGCTCGACGTCGGCGAACGAACCGGCCAGCGCCTCGAGGCGCGGGCGGCGGCTGGCCATGCCCTGCAGCACCTGGGCGATGAACGGCAATTCGGCGTAGCGCTCCAGCCAGCGTTCCTGCCACAGGTAGCCGTTCAGGTTCTGAAAGCGCGGCGGAGTGAGCGGCAGAAAAGGTTCGATCTGGCTGCGGGCTTCCTGGGTAAACTGGTGCAGGTCGCGCGAAGGCTCGAGCTGCTGCCAGTGGCGCGCCAGAAAATGGTCCCACACCACGTCGAGGGTGATCGGCGCCACGCGGCGGTAGGGGGCGCTGAAATAGTCGCGGCTGGCTTTGACCTGCGGCAGGCTGTCGGTCAGCACGTCGACGCGGCGGTGCATCATGATGCCGGCCACCACCTCGGGCTGGTAGTCGGCGGCGGGGTTGCCGCGCACGAAATCGGCCAGCAGGTTGCCCAGCAGCGAGCTGTCCGCCAGCATGGCCAGGTGAAGATGAGCGAGAAAATTCATCCCTCAACTATACCCGAAGTCAGGCAAATCCTCCTTATTTCTTGCCGCTGACCGCCCCCGGCTTTAGACTAGGCCGCCTGTTTTTTACCAACCAGCCCTAAATTGAAGAAGTGAATACCCATGCGCGTCGCTGATTTTTCGTTTGAACTTCCCGAATCCCTGATTGCCCACTATCCCCAGGCCGAACGCAGCGCATGCCGCCTGCTGCAGCTGGACGGGCCGAGCGGGGCGCTGACGCACGGCGTATTCACCGATCTGCTGGATAAGCTGGAAGCCGGCGACCTGCTGGTGTTCAACAATACCCGCGTGATCCCGGCGCGCATGTTCGGCCGCAAGGTCAGCGGCGGCAAGATTGAGGTGCTGGTGGAGCGCGTGCTGGACGACCATCGCGTGCTGGCGCACGTGCGCGCGTCGAAAGCGCCGAAGCCGGGCGCCGAGCTGCTGTTGGGGGATGACGAGAGCATCGCCGCCACCATGGTGGCGCGCCACGAAACGCTGTTCGAGCTGCGCTTCAACGACGAGCGCGACGTGTTCACTATCCTCAACGCCGCCGGCCACATGCCGCTGCCGCCTTATATCGCCCGCCCGGATGAAGACGCCGACCGCGAGCTGTATCAGACGGTCTACAGCGAGAAGCCCGGCGCGGTTGCCGCGCCGACCGCCGGCCTGCACTTCGACGAGCCGCTGCTGGCGGCGCTGCGCGCCAAGGGCGTGGAAATGGCGTTCGTGACGCTGCACGTCGGCGCCGGCACCTTCCAGCCGGTGCGCGTGGAAACCATCGAAGATCACGTGATGCACGCCGAATACGCCGAAGTGCCGCAGGAGGTGGTCGATGCGGTGCTGGCCTGCAAGGCGCGCGGCAAACGCGTCGTAGCGGTGGGCACCACCTCGGTGCGCTCGCTGGAAAGCGCCGCGGCGGCCAGCAAAGAAGCGCTGATTGCGCCGTTCTTCGGCGACACCAGCATCTTTATCTATCCGGGCTATCACTATCAGGTGATCGACGCGCTGGTGACCAATTTCCACCTGCCGGAATCGACCCTAATCATGCTGGTGTCGGCCTTCGCCGGCTATAAAAATACCATGAACGCCTATCAGCAGGCGGTGGCCGAGCAGTATCGCTTTTTCAGCTACGGCGATGCGATGTTCATCAGCCGTAACCCGCAGGCGGAAAACGAGTCCGTCGGCGGTTAATTTCCCGGGCTGCGCGCACGGCGCGGCCCCGTTTCAACGACATCAGACTGTTTCTCTGATGCTGGAGGCTTTGTGAAGTACGAACTACAGACTACCGATGGCCGCGCGCGTCGCGGCCGCCTGATCTTCGACCGCGGCGTGGTGGAGACCCCGGCCTTTATGCCGGTCGGCACCTACGGCACGGTCAAGGGCATGACGCCGGAAGAAGTGAAAGAAACCGGCGCGCAGATCCTGCTGGGCAACACTTTCCACCTGTGGCTGCGCCCGGGCCAGGAGATCATGAAACTGCACGGCGACCTGCACGATTTCATGCAGTGGCATGGGCCGATCCTTACCGATTCCGGCGGTTTCCAGGTGTTCAGCCTGGGGGCGATGCGCAAGATCAAAGAGGAAGGCGTGTACTTCCGCAACCCGATCAATGGCGACAAGGTGTTCCTGAGCCCGGAAAAATCGATGGAAATCCAGTATGACCTGGGTTCCGACATCGTGATGATCTTCGATGAATGTACGCCGTACCCGGCCGACTGGGACTACGCTAAGCGTTCGATGGAAATGTCGCTGCGCTGGGCGGAGCGCAGCCGCAAGCGATTCGACGAGCTGGAAAATAAAAATGCGCTGTTCGGCATCATTCAGGGCGGCGTTTACGAAGATTTACGTGATGTTTCAGTCAAAGGGCTGGTGGATATCGGCTTTGACGGGTACGCTGTGGGCGGCTTGGCTGTAGGCGAGCCGAAAGAGGATATGCATCGCATTCTTGAACACGTTTGCCCGCAAATTCCGGAAGATAAGCCACGCTATTTGATGGGCGTCGGCAAGCCGGAAGATTTGGTGGAAGGCGTGCGTCGCGGCATCGACATGTTCGACTGCGTCATGCCGACCCGCAACGCCCGCAACGGCCATTTGTTCGTGACTGACGGTGTGGTAAAAATCCGTAATGCCAAGCACAAGGATGATACTTCTCCGCTGGATAAGGACTGTGATTGCTACACCTGTCGCCATTACAGCCGCGCCTACTTGCACCATCTCGACCGTTGCAACGAAATATTGGGTGCTCGACTGAACACGATTCATAACCTGCGTCACTACCAACGCCTGATGGCGGGTTTACGCCAGGCTATCGAAGAGGGTAAATTAGAGCAGTTTGTTGCGGATTTCTATGGTCGGATCGGCAAGCCGATTCCGCCTTTAAACGCTTGATCTAATAATTGATAACTTAATGAGGGAATTTCAATGAGCTTTTTCATTTCTGACGCCGTCGCATCCGCAGGGGCTCCGGCTCAGGGAAGCCCGTACTCTCTGATCATTATGCTGGTGGTGTTCGGCCTGATCTTCTACTTCATGATCCTGCGCCCACAGCAGAAACGCGCTAAAGATCACAAGAAGCTGATGGACTCCATCGGTAAAGGCGACGAAGTGCTGACCACCGGCGGCCTGATCGGTCGCGTGACCAAAGTGGCCGACACCGGCATCATCGCCATCGCGCTGAACGACACCACGGAAGTGATGATCAAGCGTGACTTCGTGGCGGCCGTTCTGCCGAAAGGTACCATGAAGGCCCTGTAATCTTTTTTCCCGAAGGGAATTGCCGTGCTAAACCGTTATCCTTTGTGGAAGTATCTGATGTTGATCGTGGTGATCCTCGTCGGTCTGCTTTATGCGCTTCCCAACATCTACGGTGAGGATCCGGCCGTACAAATCACTGGCGCGCGCGGCGTCGCCGCCAGTGAAACTACGCTGGACCAGGTCCGTACCGTATTAGAAAAAGACAACATCGCGAGCAAGTCGATTGCGCTGGAAAATGGCGCCATCCTGGCTCGCTTTAAAGATCCTGACGTTCAGCTGCGCGCCCGCGAAGCGCTGGTGACCGAGCTGGGTGACAAATTCGTCGTGGCGCTGAACCTGGCGCCGGCCACGCCGACCTGGCTGGCCATGCTGGGCGCAGAGCCGATGAAACTCGGCCTGGACCTGCGCGGCGGCGTACACTTCCTGATGGAAGTGGACATGGACACCGCGTTGAGCAAGCTGCAGGAACAGACCATGGATACCCTGCGCAGCGAGCTGCGCGAGAAGGGCATTCCTTACGCGTCTATCCGCAAGCTGGACAACAACGGCGTGGAAGTTCGCTTCCGCGACAATGCGGCCCGTGACCAGGCCATCAGCTACATCGGCCCGCGTCAGCGCGATCTGGTGCTGTCCGCCAACGGCGCCAACACCATGAAAGCCAGCCTGACGGACGCCCGTCTGAGCGAAGCGCGCGAATACGCCGTCCAGCAGAACATCACTATCCTGCGTAACCGCGTCAACCAGCTCGGCGTCGCCGAACCGCTGGTACAGCGCCAGGGCGCCGACCGCATCGTGGTCGAGCTGCCGGGCATTCAGGACACCGCGCGCGCCAAAGAAATTCTGGGCGCCACCGCGACCCTCGAATTCCGTCTGGTGAACACCAATGCGGACGCCACTGCGGCGGCCAACGGCCGCGTGCCGGGCGACTCCGAGGTGAAATACACCCGTGACGGCCAGCCGATCGTGCTGTACAAGCGCGTGATCCTGACCGGTGATCACATCACTGACTCCACCTCGAGCACCGACGAATACAACCAGCCGCAGGTTAACATCTCGCTGGACAGCGCCGGCGGCACGTCCATGTCCAACTTCACCAAGGACAACATCGGCAAGCCGATGGCGACCCTGTTCGTGGAGTATAAGGACAGCGGCAAGAAAGACGCCAACGGCCGTGCAGTGCTGGTGAAACAGGAAGAAGTGATCAACGTGGCGAACATTCAGTCGCGTCTGGGCAACAGCTTCCGCATCACCGGTATCGGCAACCCGAACGAAGCGCGTCAGCTTTCGCTGCTGCTGCGTGCGGGCGCGCTGATCGCGCCGATTCAGATCGTCGAAGAGCGCACCATCGGCCCGACCCTGGGTCAGCAGAACATCACCCAGGGTCTGGAAGCCTGTCTGTGGGGCCTGGTGGCGTCCATCGTCTTCATGGTGGTCTGGTACCGTAAGTTCGGCGTGATCGCCACCACGGCGCTGGTCGCCAACCTGGTGCTGATCGTCGGCGTGATGTCCCTGTTGCCGGGGGCGACGCTGACCATGCCGGGCATCGCCGGGATCGTGTTGACGCTGGCGGTGGCGGTCGACGCCAACGTACTGATTAACGAACGTATCAAGGAAGAGCTGAAGAACGGCAGGTCCGTTCAGCAGGCGATCCATGAGGGCTATAAAGGCGCGTTCTCCAGTATCGTTGACGCCAACATCACCACGCTGATCACCGCGATCATCCTGTACGCAGTCGGCACCGGTTCGATCAAAGGCTTTGCGATCACCACCGCTATCGGTGTGGCGACGTCCATGTTCACCGCGATTGTCGGTACCCGTGCCATCGTCAACCTGCTTTACGGCGGCAAACGCATTAACAAGCTGTCTATCTGAGGAGTGCGTTGTGGCACAGGATTATACTGTTGAGCAACTCAACTACGGCCGTAAAGTCTACGACTTTATGCGCTGGGACTACGTGGCCTTCGGCATCTCGTTGGTGCTGTTGGTCGCGTCGATCGCCACCATGTCGGTGCGAGGGTTTAACTGGGGTCTGGATTTCACCGGCGGTACGGTGATTGAAATCAACCTGGAGAAACCGGCTAATCTCGACCTGATGCGCGATACGCTGGAGAAGGCCGGGTTCCAGGATCCGATCATCCAGAACTTCGGCAGCAGCCGCGACGTGATGGTGCGCATGCCACCGGCGACCGGCACCGCAGGCCAGGAACTGGGCAACAAGGTGATCGGCGTGATCAACGACTCGGTGGATAAAAATGCCACCGTGAAGCGCATCGAGTTCGTCGGCCCGAGCGTGGGCAGCGAACTGGCGCAAACCGGCGGCATGGCGCTGCTGGTGGCGTTGATCTGTATCCTGATCTACGTCGGTTTCCGCTTCGAATGGCGCCTGGCGCTGGGGGCGGTTATCGCGCTGGCGCACGACGTGATCATCACGCTGGGCGTGCTGTCGCTGTTCCATATCGAGATTGACCTGACCATCGTCGCGTCCCTGATGTCGGTTATCGGCTACTCGCTGAACGACAGCATCGTGGTTTCCGACCGTATTCGTGAGAACTTCCGCAAGATCCGCCGCGGTACGCCTTACGAGATCATGAACGTGTCGTTGACCCAGACGCTGAGCCGTACGCTGATGACTTCCGGGACCACCCTGATGGTGGTGCTGATGCTGTACATCTTCGGTGGCGCGATGCTGCAAGGCTTCTCGCTGGCGATGCTGATCGGCGTGTCGATCGGTACCGTCTCCTCGATCTACGTCGCGTCCGCGCTGGCGTTGAAGCTGGGGATGAAACGCGAACACATGCTGCAGCAAAAAGTGGAAAAAGAGGGCGCAGATCAGCCTTCGATTCTGCCTTAACAACCGCAGTATTCAGCGATATGAGAAGGAGCGCCGATGGCGCTCCTTTTTTTTTGCCTCGGGGGTCAGTGCTGCTTCACTACCGCCGGTTGGACGGTCGAAACCAGACTGTGCAGACGGATATAGCCCAATTGTTCCGGCGTCAGGCCGCTGAAGCGCAGTTCGAAGTCCTGGCCGGGCTTCGGCAGCAGCGAATCGGCGCTGGCGATCGGTTGCGACAGCGCCTCGGCGGTCAACGGCCGGCCGGTGGCGTCGTCCAACTGGCCCCATTCCACCACGGCTTTGAACGGCGGCAGCGTGGCCTGTGAGAGGACGCGCACATGCAGCTGCGCCTGCGTGCCGTTGGCTTCGTTCTTGATGTGGCTCAGCGAAACGCTCAGTTCGCCGATACCGCTCTGCAAACGGGCGGCGCTTCGGGCCGCCGGCAGCAGATAGACGCCGTTGTCGGAGTGCTGATTGAGCTGATTCTGCCGCTCCAGCGCGGTGGTTTGATCGGTCAGCACGCTCACTTTCTGGTTCAGCGCGGCGACCTGATGGCGCAGCTGGGGCACGGCGGCGTTATGCGCGCAGCCCGCCAGCAACACGGCGGCGGCGAGCAGGGCGATTTTGGGGTAACAGGTTGTCATGACGGCGATTTCCTATGCTGAATCTCCTGTTATCAGCTTAGTCCGCCCGGAGGGGAAAGTCATATCGGCGCCGCTTCCCGGCCGCGTGTCGCAACAAATGGCCGCCGCCCTTTGTTGTGGCTGCACTTCGGGGTAAACTGCATTTATCTATAAAAAACGTTTATCAGGACGTGTTATGCATTGCCCTTTCTGCGCCGCCGTTGATACCAAAGTCATTGATTCCCGCCTGGTGGGGGACGGTTCGCAAGTGCGCCGTCGCCGCCAGTGTCTGGTGTGCAATGAACGCTTCACCACCTTCGAGGTGGCTGAGCTGGTGATGCCGCGAGTGATTAAAAGCGATGAGGTGCGCGAGCCGTTCAACGAAGACAAACTGCGCCGCGGCATGCTGAAAGCGCTGGAAAAGCGCCCGGTCAGCTCGGACGACGTGGAAAACGCCCTTAATCATATAAAATCCCAACTGCGCGCCACCGGCGAACGAGAAGTGCCGACCAAACTGGTGGGCAATCTGGTGATGGACGCGCTGAAAAAGCTGGATAAGGTCGCCTATATTCGCTTCGCGTCGGTGTACCGCAGCTTCGAAGACGTGCGCGAGTTCGGCGAAGAGATCGCCCGCCTGCAAGACTAAAGGATCTTTCATGCATCACGACGAACTTTATATGGCGCGCGCCTTCGAACTGGCGCGGCTGGGGCGTTTTACCACCGCACCCAATCCGAACGTCGGCTGCGTTATCGTGCGCGACGGCGAAATTGTCGGTGAAGGCTATCATCTGCGCGCCGGCGAGCCGCACGCGGAAGTGCACGCGCTGCGCATGGCGGGCGACAAGGCGCGCGGCGCCACCGCCTATGTCACGCTCGAGCCGTGCAGCCATCACGGCCGCACGCCGCCCTGCGCCGATGCGCTGGTGGCCGCCGGCGTAACCCGGGTGGTCGCGGCGATGCAAGATCCCAATCCGCAGGTGGCGGGGCGCGGGCTGTACAAGCTGCAGCAGGCCGGCGTCGAGGTGCGGCACGGCCTGATGCTGGCCGAGGCCGAAGCGGTCAACCTGGGCTTCCTCAAGCGCATGCGCACCGGTTTCCCTTACGTGCAGCTGAAGCTGGGCGCGTCGCTGGACGGCCGTACGGCGATGGCCTCCGGCGAGAGCCAGTGGATCACCTCACCCGAAGCGCGTCAGGACGTGCAGCGCCTGCGCGCGCAGAATGCCGCCATTCTCAGCACCAGCGCCACCGTGCTGGCGGACGATCCGTCGCTGACGGTGCGTTGGGATGAATTGGACGCCGAGACGCAGCGCCTCTATCCGCGCGACAATCTGCGCCAGCCGCTGCGCATCCTGCTCGACAGCCAAAATCGCATTACTCCGCAGCACCGCGTGGTGCAGCAGCCGGGCGCCACCTGGCTGGCGCGCCTGGAGGCGGATGAACAGGCCTGGCCGCAAGACGTCGAGCAGTTTATCTGCCCGGCGCACGGCGGCGGCGTCGATCTGGTGGTGATGATGATGCTGTTGGCCAAGCGCCAGGTGAATTCAATCTGGGTGGAGGCGGGCGCATCGCTGGCCGGCGCACTGCTGCAGGCCGGCCTGGTGGATGAGCTCATTTTGTACATCGCGCCGAAACTGTTGGGCGATAATGGCCGTGGCCTGTGCCACCTGCCGGGCCTGGAGCGATTGGCCGACGTGCCGGAGTTCGTCTTCAGCGACGTGCGCCAGGTTGGCCCCGACCTGCGTTTGCGCCTGCGGGCGAAACACTGAATCTCGCGCCCGTGCGCCGGTTTTACAAAAGCGCCGCGCAGGCGATGAAAGAATATGATAGAATCCGCCCCCCTGCGGGGTATTGAACCCATTTTTAAGGAAAGCCCATGAAAGTTATCGAAGGTGTTGTTGCTACTCCAAAGGCCCGCGTGGCGATCGCAATTGCACGTTTTAACAATTTCATCAACGACAGCCTGCTGGAAGGCGCGATCGACGCGTTGAAACGCATTGGTCAGGTTGCTGACGACAACATCACCGTTGTCTGGGTCCCGGGCGCTTACGAGCTGCCGCTGACGGCGAGCGTATTGGCCAAAACCGGCAAATACGACGCGGTTATCGCGCTGGGCACCGTTATCCGTGGGGGCACCGCGCACTTCGAATATGTGGCGGGCGAAGCCAGCTCCGGCATCGGCAACGTTGCGATGAATGCCGAAATCCCGGTTGCTTTTGGCGTGCTGACCACCGAAAGCATCGAGCAGGCGATCGAACGCGCCGGCACCAAAGCGGGCAACAAGGGCGCTGAAGCCGCGCTGACCGCACTTGAAATGATTAATGTTATCAAAGCTATTAAAGCCTGAATTTAGTTAAGGGGAATTCCGTGAAACCTGCTGCTCGTCGCCGCGCTCGTGAGTGCGCTGTTCAAGCGCTTTACTCTTGGCAGTTGTCTAAAAACGACCTTGCCGATGTTGAACACCAGTTCCTGACGGAGCAGGATGTCAAAGATGTTGACGTCGCCTATTTTCGCGAGTTGCTGTCCGGCGCGGCAGTGAATGCAGGTATGCTGGACGAACTGATGGCGCCTTACCTGTCGCGTCAGCTCGAAGAGCTGGGCCAGGTGGAGCGCGCGGTGCTGCGCGTCGCGCTGTTTGAACTGAAAATGCGCGAGGATGTCCCTTACAAGGTGGCGATCAACGAAGCGATCGAACTGGCGAAAACCTTCGGCGCGGAAGACAGCCACAAGTTTGTGAACGGGGTGCTGGATAAAGTGGCGCCAACCCTTCGCAAGAAAAAGTAAAACATTAAGGCCGGCATTCCCGGCCTTAATTTCTTCTAGTGGAATATCGATATGGCATGCGGCGAATTTGACCTCATTGCCCGCTATTTTGACCGGTTCAAGCGTGTGCGCCGGGATGTACAGTTGGGCATTGGAGATGACTGCGCACTGCTGGCAGTGCCGGAAAAACAGCTGGTGGCCGTCAGTACCGATACGCTGGTGGCGGGCGTGCACTTTCTGCCGGACATCGATCCGGCCGATCTCGGCTATAAGGCGTTGGCGGTCAATCTGAGCGATCTGGCGGCGATGGGCGCCGATCCGGCCTGGCTTTCGCTGGCGCTGACCCTGCCTGAAGTGAACGAATCCTGGCTGAAGGCCTTCAGCGACAGCCTGTTCGATCAGCTCAACTATTACGGCATGCAGCTGATCGGCGGCGATACCACGCGCGGGCCGCTGAGCATGACGCTGACCATCCAGGGGCTGATCCCGGCCGGCCGGGCCCTGACTCGCAGCGGCGCGCGCATCGGCGACTGGATCTATGTGACCGGCACGCTGGGCGACAGCGCCGCCGGGTTGGCGATCCTGCAGGATCGTTTGGCGGTGACGGAAACGACGGCGCGCGATTATTTGGTCGCTCGCCATCTGCGGCCGCAGCCGCGGGTGTTGCAGGGGCAGGCGCTGCGCGATCTGGCCAGCTCGGCGATCGACATCTCCGACGGCCTGATTTCCGATCTGAAGCATATCCTTAAGGCCAGCGACTGTGGCGCACGCATCGTGCTGGACGAGCTGCCGATGTCGCAGGCGCTGAGCAGCCACGCCGATGCCGAACAGGCGCTGCGCTGGGCGCTGGCGGGCGGCGAAGATTACGAGCTGTGCTTCACCGTGCCGGAGATCAACCGCGGTGCGCTGGAAGTGGCGTTGAGCCACCTCGGGGCCGACTACACCTGCATCGGCCAAATTGGCCCGCTGTCTGAAGGCATCCGCTATTATCGCGACGATGAGGCGGTAGAGCTGGACTGGGCTGGGTTCGATCATTTCAACGCGGAGCCGGGCACCCATGGATGAAGCCAAGCGCCGGCTGCGGATGAGCAATCCGTGGCACCTGCTGGCCACCGGGTTTGGCAGCGGTTTGTCGCCGGTGATGCCGGGCACCATGGGATCGCTGGCGGCGATCCCGTTTTGGCTGCTGCTGCTCCAGCTGCCGTGGCAGCTCTACTCGCTGACGGTGATGTTCAGCATCTGCATCGGCGTCTATATTTGCCACCGCACGGCAAAAGACATGAAGGTGCACGATCACGGCAGCATCGTCTGGGACGAGTTCGTTGGCATGTGGATCACGCTGATGGCGCTGCCGGTCAACGACTGGCGCTGGGTCGCCGCCGGTTTCGTTATCTTCCGCATTCTCGACATGTGGAAGCCGTGGCCGATCCGCTGGTTCGACCGCAACGTGCATGGCGGCATGGGCATCATGGTCGACGATATCATCGCCGGCGTGCTGTCCGCCGGCATCATCTACCTGATTGGGCACCACTGGCCGATCGGGCTGTTCTGACAGACGGGCGCGCCGTTTTGCGCCCGCTTCTCTTATTCAAATCCCGTCACCCGATGCGGCACGTAAGCCGTCTCCAGTTCTGCGATCTCTTGCGGCGACAAACTCAAATCGACCGCGGCGATGGCGTCATCCAACTGCTCGCTGCGTGAAGCGCCGACGATCGGCGCGCTGACCGCCGGCTTGTTCAGCAGCCAGGCCAGCGCGATCTGCGCGCGTGAAACGCCGCGTTCGTCGGCGAGGCTGGCGACGCGCTCGGCGATAATGGCGTCGATGCCTTCAGTTTCCTCGTACAGGCTCTTGCCGAACTGGTCGGAAACCAGCCGCGCGGTGGTTTCGCCCCAGGGGCGGGTCAGGCGGCCGCGCGCCAGCGGGCTCCACGGCAGCACGGCGATGCCTTCGGCGGTACACAGCGGATGCATTTCGCGCTCTTCTTCGCGCTGGATCAGGTTGTATTGATCCTGCATGCTAACAAAGCGCGTCCAGCCGTGCAGATCGGCGGTATACAGCGCCTTGGCGAACTGCCAGGCGTACATCGAGGAGGCGCCGATGTAACGCGCCTTGCCGGCTTTCACCACGTCGTGCAGCGCTTCCATCGTCTCTTCCAGCGGCGTTTCGTAATCCCAGCGGTGGATCTGCAGCAAATCGACATAGTCGGTGCCGAGACGGCGCAGGCTGTCGTCGATGGATTGCATGATGTTGGCGCGCGACAAACCGCGCTCCAGGTTGCTCAGCGGGAAATACACCTTGGTGGCGACCACCACGTCTTCGCGGCGCGCATAGTCGCGCAGCGCCCGGCCGAGGATCTCCTCGCTGCTGCCGTCGGAATAGCTGTTGGCGGTATCGAAAAAGTTGATGCCGGCTTCCAGCGCCTGTTTCAGCAGCGGGCGGCTGCTCTCTTCCGGCAGCGTCCAGGCGTGATTGCCGCGGTTCGGTTCGCCGTAGGTCATGCAGCCCAGGCAGATGCGCGAGACGTTCAGATCGGTGTTGCCCAGTTTCAGGTACTTCATGCTTGCCTCCCATTCGAAAGCTCAGACAGTAACTGTAGCGCGGATCCCGGAGGGCGGAAACGAAAACGCCCCCGAGAGCGGAGGCGTTTTTTCAGGCGCGAGTGGCGATTACTGCGCCAGCCAGGTTTCGATTTGGCGCTGAATGCCGGCGGCGTCCAGCCCCAGATCGGCGCGCAGTTCTTCCTGGCTGCCCTGCGAGACAAAGCTGTCCGGCAGGCCGAGGTTCAGCACCGGCACCGGACGGCGTTTAGCCATCAGCAGTTCGTTGACGCCGCTGCCGGCGCCGCCCATGATGGCGTTCTCTTCCAGCGTGACCAGCGTTTCATGGCTGGCGGCCAGTTCGAGCACCAGCTGCTCGTCCAGCGGTTTGACGAAGCGCATGTCGACCAGCGTGGCGTTGAGCGCCTCCGCCGCTTGCGCGGCCTCCGGCAGCAGGGTGCCGAAGTTGAGAATGGCGATCTTTTCCCCCTGGCGGCGCACCACGCCTTTGCCGATCGGCAGCAGGTTGAGCGGCTCCAGCGCCGCGCCGGTGCCGGTGCCGCGCGGATAGCGTACGGCGCTCGGGCCGTCGTTGTAGTGATAGCCGGTGTACAGCATCTGGCGGCATTCGTTCTCGTCGCTCGGCGTCATGATCACCATGGTCGGGATGCAGCGCATGAACGACAGATCGAACGCCCCCTGGTGAGTCTGGCCGTCGGCGCCGACGATGCCGCCGCGATCGATGGCGAACATCACCGGCAGGTTTTGGATCGCCACATCGTGGATCAGCTGATCGTAGGCGCGTTGCAGGAAGGTGGAATAGATCGCCACCACCGGCTTGTAGCCGCCGATCGCCAGCCCGGCGGCGAAGGTGACCGCATGCTGCTCGGCAATCGCCACGTCGAAATATTGCTGCGGGTAGTCACGAGAGAACTGCACCATGCCGGAGCCTTCGCGCATCGCCGGCGTGATCGCCATCAGCGAGCTGTCTTTGGCGGCGGTTTCACACAGCCAGTCGCCGAAGATTTTCGAATAGGTCGGCAGACCGCCGGCGCTTTTCGGCAGCGTGCCGCTGGCGGGATCGAACTTCGGCACCGCGTGGAAGCTGATCGGATCCTTCTCCGCCGGCGCGTAACCGCGGCCTTTCTTGGTCATGATGTGCAACAGCTGCGGGCCTTTCAGATCGCGCATGTTTTTCAACGTGGCGATCAGCCCCTGCACGTCGTGCCCGTCTACCGGGCCGATATAGTTGAAGCCCAGCTCTTCGAACAGTGTGCCCGGCACCACCATGCCTTTCAGGTGCTCTTCGGTGCGTTTCACCAGCTCCTTGATCGGCGGCACGCCGGCCAGCACTTTCTTGCCGCCTTCGCGCAGGGTGGAGTAAAGCTTGCCGGACAGCAGCTGCGCCAGGTGGTTGTTCAGCGCGCCGACGTTTTCCGATATCGACATCTCGTTATCGTTCAGCACCACCAGCATGTCCGGGTTGATGTCGCCGGCGTGGTTCATCGCTTCGAACGCCATGCCGGCGGTGATGGCGCCGTCGCCGATCACGCACACCGTGCGGCGGCCTTTGCCTTCACGTTCCGCCGCCACCGCCATGCCGAGGCCGGCGCTGATCGAGGTCGACGAGTGGCCGACCGACAGCACGTCGTATTCGCTTTCGGCGCGCCACGGGAAGGGGTGCAGGCCGTTCTTTTGCCGAATGGTGGCGATACGGTCGCGGCGGCCGGTCAGAATTTTGTGCGGGTAGGCCTGGTGGCCGACATCCCACACCAGGTGATCGAACGGCGTGTTGTAGACGAAATGCAACGCCACCGTCAGTTCGACGGTACCCAGCCCGGAGGCAAAGTGGCCGCTGGAGCGACTGACGCTGTTCAGCAGGTATTGCCGCAGCTCATCGCACAGCTTCGGCAAGCTCTCTTTGGGCAGTGAGCGGAGTTCCTCGGGGTTTTCCGCTAGCGCCAGGGTTGGGTATTTGGCTATATCAAGACTCATTCGATACTCATATCAGAGGAGTTAACGTCACACGTTAATTGTCGCGTTCAATAATGAAGCTGGCTAACGCTCGCAATGGCGCTGTGTTATAAGATTGCGCTGCCAAAGTGTCTAATGCAGCTAATGCTTCCTGATAGAGATCCCACGCTTTTGCTTTCGCGCTGTCAAGCCCGAGCAACGCCGGGTAGGTACTCTTTCCGTGTTGTTGGTCCGCGCCCTGGCGCTTGCCGATTTTTTCAGTCTCGCCGACAACGTCCAAAATGTCATCCTGCACCTGGAACGCCAGGCCAACCGCGGCGGCGTAACGATCCAGCTGCGGCAACGCCGCTCGCCCGGCTTCGCCGGCGCTCAGCGCGCCCAGACGCACCGCCGCGCGGATCAGCGCGCCGGTTTTGTGGCGGTGGATCTGCTCCAGCGCCTGCAGGTCGACGCGCTTGCCTTCGGCTTCCAGATCCAGCGATTGGCCGCCGCACATGCCGGCTACGCCGCTGGCGGTCGCCAGTTCGGAGACCATCGCCAGCCGATCGCGCAGGGCCACGTCGGGCATTTCGGCATCGGCCAGGATCGAAAACGCCAGCGTTTGCAGCGCATCGCCGGCCAGGATCGCGTTGGCTTCGCCGAATTTAATGTGGCAGGTCGGCTGGCCGCGTCGCAGATCGTCGTCGTCCATCGCCGGCAGATCGTCGTGGATCAGCGAGTAGGCGTGAATGCATTCCACCGCCGCCGCCGGCGCGTCCAGGTTGGCCAACGACACGCCGAACATCTGGCCGGTGGTGTAGACCAGGAACGGGCGCAGGCGCTTGCCGCCCAGCAAGGCGCCATGACGCATCGCCGCCACCATGTTGCCGTCGTTGAACGGCAGTGGGGCGATGAAGTCCAGCAGCGCGCGATCGGCGCGCTGGCGGAAAATCTGCAGTTGATCGGCAAAAGCGGCCGCTGGGGCGATCTCAGACATGTCGGTTACTCGGTATCCGGTGTGAAAGGCGCCAGCGCCGCGTCGTCGGCGCTGTCGTTAAGAAGTATCTGCACACGCTGTTCCGCCTGTTGCAGTTTCTGCTGGCCCTGACGCGCCAGCTGCACGCCGCGTTCGAATTCGTTCAGCGCGTCTTCCAGCGGCAGTTCGCCTGATTCCAGACGCGTCACGATGCTTTCCAGCTCGCCGAGGGCGCTTTCAAAGCTGGCTGTTTGCTCTGTACTGGCTGATTGTGCTGGTTTTTTCGGCATAATTTTCTTTTTACGTCATCATGTGAACCGTGGCGCCAGAGCCTATCCTAGCGGATCTTGATTAGCAAATCATGGCGCTCATGTATGGTTTTGTGCGCAGAGCGCGGCGATATGGTGATATACTCCGCGCCGTAATTCTTATCTGACAACAAAGACCGCCATGAAGTTTATCATTAAATTGTTCCCGGAAATCACCATCAAGAGCCAATCTGTGCGCTTGCGCTTTATCAAGATTCTCTCGACCAATATTCGCAACGTCCTGAAGCAGTATGATGAAACGCTGGCGGTCGTCCGTCACTGGGATCATATCGAAGTTCGCGCCAAAGATGAAAACCAGCGGCCAGTCATCGCCGACGCCCTGACGCGCATTCCCGGCATCCACCATATTCTGGAAGTGGAAGATCGCGCTTATACCGATATCCACCACATCTTCGAGCAGACCCTGGAAGCCTACCGCGCCCAGCTGGAAGGCAAAACCTTCTGCGTGCGCGTCAAGCGCCGCGGCAAGCAGGCGTTCAACTCGCAGGACGTGGAGCGCTATGTCGGCGGCGGTCTGAACCAGCATATCGAGAGCGCGCGCGTTAACCTGACCCGCCCGCAGGTTACGGTAAACCTGGAGATCGAAGACGACAAGCTGATGCTGGTCAAACGCCGCCTCGAAGGCATCGGCGGTTACCCGGTCGGCACCCAGGAAGACGTAATGTCGCTGATTTCCGGCGGTTTCGACTCGGGCGTGTCCAGCTACATGCTGATGCGTCGCGGCTGTCGCGTGCACTTCTGCTTCTTCAACCTGGGCGGCGCCGCGCACGAGATCGGCGTGAAGCAGGTGGCGCACTACCTGTGGAATCGCTTCGCCAGCTCGCACAAGGTGCGCTTCGTCGCCATCGATTTCGAGCCGGTGGTGGGTGAGATCCTGGAGAAGATTGACGACGGCCAGATGGGCGTGGTGCTCAAGCGCATGATGGTGCGCGCCGCTTCGCAAGTGGCCGAACGCTACGGCGTGCAGGCGCTGGTGACCGGCGAAGCGTTGGGGCAGGTCTCCAGCCAGACGCTGACCAACCTGCGCTTGATCGACAACGCGTCCGATACCCTGATCCTGCGTCCGCTGATCTCGCACGATAAAGAGCACATCATCAAGCTGGCGCGCGAAATCGGCACCGAAGACTTCGCCAAAACCATGCCGGAATACTGCGGCGTGATTTCGAAGAGCCCGACGGTGAAAGCCGTCAAGGCCAAGATCGAAGAGGAAGAGAGCCACTTCGATTTCAGCATTCTCGACCGGGTGGTGAGCGAAGCGAAGAACGTCGATATCCGCTCCATCGCCGAGCAGGCGCAGGAGCAAGTGACCGAGGTGGAAACCGTCGCGGCCTTCGGCGCCGACGAGGTGATCCTGGATATCCGCTCCAACGACGAGCAGGAAGAGAAGCCGCTGCAGCTGGAACAGGTTGAAGTGAAAGCGCTGCCGTTCTACAAGCTGAGCACCCAGTTCGGCGATCTGGATCAGAGCAAAACCTACCTGCTGTACTGCGAGCGCGGCGTGATGAGCCGCCTGCAGGCGCTGTACCTGCTGGAGCAAGGCTTCAGCAACGTGAAGGTTTATCGTCCGTAATTTATCCGCCGGCGTCGCCAGACGCCGGCCGTTTTCTTTCAAAGCGCATTTTCCCGCCAAATAACCCTGCTTATTACGCCGTTTTTTAAACAATACACTTAACTTGGTTTTTTTTTATTAAAATCACTTCAGTCAATATATTAAATATCTATTGATTTTTTTATTTGATGGTATGGATATTATTGTTATCGAACGCTGGCAACCCTGTCGGCGTTTATCTGCAGATTCCCTATTGAAATTGTGTTTTGGCATTTGATTGCGCATATTTTTTCTCTTACTGTGCAAATTATATTTTTGCTGAGCATAGGCCATTCGTATTTTATGGTTATCAGGGTAATGCACATTGCAAAGGAGAATATCCCTATGGCCATTAATGTTTTTCGCCATTAGTCTGAACGTCAGTTAATGGTTGGCAGGGATGGACAACGTTATTTAAGGAGAGCGATTAATGAAAATGAATAAGACGACATTGCTGTTGTCGGCAGCGGCGTTGCTGTTGCCCAGCGCGCCGCTGTTGGCGCAAATAGCACCTCAGGCGGGGGGCGCATCGGTTGACCATATCAATCAGGTGCCGGTGGTGAATATCAATCGTGCGGGTGCGGACGGTGTCTCGCATAACGTTTACACGCAGTTCGACGTTGGCGCTCAGGGCGCTATTTTAAATAACAGCCTTGCGGGCGCGAATACGTCATTGGCCGGAACCGTTGCGGGGAACGCTCAGTTAGAGGGCCGTGCAGCTAAGGTAATTCTGAATGAAGTGAATTCGCCAAATAAAAGTATTTTGAAGGGGATGGTAGAAGTCGCCGGGCAACGTGCCGATGTTGTCATTGCCAATAAATCCGGCATTACCTGCAACGGTTGCGGTTTTATTAATGCCCGCAACGGCGTATTAACTACCGCCGATTTGCAGTTCAAGGACGGCGCTTTTAACGGCTACCACGTTAATCAAGGCAATATTCGAGTCGAGGGGGAGGGCTTGACGAAGGGCGATGTCGATTATACGGCTGTTATTGCGCGCACGGCGGAAATCAGCGCGGCGGTTCATGCGGACGCCCTGTTAGTCTCAGCGGGGAAAAAAACGGTTTCGGCAGATCTATCCCGCTTCAATAGCGTTGAAGCGTCTAAAGATAAGCCTGAAGTATTGATCGACGTCGCCGAGTTGGGGGGAATGTATGCCAACAAGATTAGGCTGGTCGCCAATGAAAACGGCGTAGGCGTCAATAGCGGCAATGCCAGTGGGGCGGGCTCCAACGCCGGCGCCGCGTTGAACAATGTCAGCATCGTCAGTATCCAAACTGACGCGGGAAGTGATGAACGCGTGCAAATCGGCAACGGCGCTCAAAACGTATCTCGCGCTTCCGTCGGTATCGCCAACCGCGGTCAGATTCAGGCGAAAAACGGTGGCGCCGACATCAGTACCGACTCGCTGGTCAATCAAGGAAATATCGCTTCACAGGGGCAATTGAACATCAGCGCGACCCGGCTGCAAAATGAAAAGAACGTGAGTGCGCGTTCGGCCTCCCTGACGGCAACGCAGCTGGACAATATCGGCCGCATCGAGGGCGGGGCAATGCGGCTGAATGCGACCCAACTGAACAATCGCGGCAGCGTCAAAACGCAAAACGGCGCGCTGACACTGCGGGCGACCCGCGTCGACAATACCGGCGGCATTCAATCCGCGCAGGCTTTGCAACTCAACGCCACCAGCTTGTTCAACGCCGGCAATGGCGTGATCGAAGCCCAAAACGGCGCGGCGATCCAGGGAACGTCCATCACCAACCGCGGGAGCATCGTTTCTCGCGCTTCTTCCATCAGCTTGTCGGACACCAGTTTCAGCAACTACGGCAGGATTGAAGCCTATGGCGATATCAGCCATCGCGGCGTCTCTTTCAACAACTCAGGCACGATGCGCTCCACGTCCGGCGCGGTCACCAACAACGGCCGCGACATCAACAAGCCCGCGAATAGCTGGGGTTGGGGATACGGCGGTTTCGGCTGGCCTTACGGTTGGTCTTATTGGATGTGACAAACGTTTCCCCCACCCAAGGGTGGGGGAATGGATGAGAGAGCATGAAAAGGGAATGTCTTATTCTTTGTCTGGGCGTGCTGTTCAGCTGTTGCAGCCGCGCTGAAGCCACGCCGGCGTCGGCCAAACAACGCGTTAGCCAGGAAAGCCTCATCGGCGATACGCAACGCAAGCTGTTACCGTCCACCCCTCCTGTTTTGTCGCCGCAGCCGGAGCAAAACGCGCAAGCGGACATATTTATCAGCGAATCTCCGTGTTGGATGATCGATAAAGTCGAAACGGCGACGGCGCCGCTACGCCTCACGGCTTTCAAACAGTTGGCGCATACGGCCCGTGGCCGCTGTATGGGGGAGAAAGGGTTGGCGAGGTTGCGCAAAAAGCTGCAAAACGCGCTGATAGCGCAAGGCTATATCACTTCGCGGGTGCAGCTCGACGTTCAAGAGGTACCGGCAGGGATACTGAAGGTTCGTGTGCATTATGGCCGCATCGGTCAGCTGAAAATGCAGGCGGGCAGCAGCGCCTATTTCCGCCCCGATGCGCTTTTTCCCATTGCGGCCGGCGATGTGCTGAATTTGCGTAGTATCGAGCAAGGGCTGGAGAACATGGGGGGGATACCGGGCGTCATCAGCGATATCCGCATTGCTCCGGGCGAACGAGCTGGCGAAAGCGATATCGAGATCCTGCGCCAACAGGATAAATATTGGCGTTTTACCGCCTGGGCGGATGATGCCGGCGTTCGTTCTACGGGGCGTTATCAGACCGGCGGCGCGCTGTATCTCGATAATCTGACCGCATTGGGCGACGTTTTTTACCTGTCGATGGCGCGCAGCATTCTGGCGCCGCCGGGCAAAGGCAATGAAAGCCGCGCCCTGTACTATAGCTTGCCTTGGGGATACTGGCGCTTCAGCGCGTTGGGCGGAGACAGCCGCTATCACCAGACTTTCGCCGGCAACTTCACCGATTATCGCTATAATGGCCGTTCGCAGTATTGGGGGCTGCAGGCTGACTATACGTTGGCGCGCGGGATGAATGAGAAAACGTCGTTGAATGCGCAACTGCTGCAACGTCATTACCGCTATTACCTCAATGACACGGAGATTGCCTTGCAGAGCGCACGGCTAACCAGCCTGAAGCTGGGCGTCAGCCATCTTTATTATGGCGCCCGTGCGCAAATCGCGCTGACCGCCGACGCCCTTGCCGGCGTCGGGAAGGGGAGTTCACATGCCGAACAGCAGCTGCGAGCGGGCGGCAGTATGCTGAAACCCTTCAATGCATTTGGTCATCGTCTGCGTTATCTCGGGGAGTTATCGGGGCAATGGGCGAGCGCCGCACAGCCGATCCAGGATAAGTCGTTTATCGGCGACCGTTCTACGGTGCGTGGGTTTAGCGGCGACAGCAAATTGATCGGCAGCAGCGGAGGGTATCTGCGCAATACGCTGACGTTGGAACGTGACATGCTGCAACCCTATATTGGATTCGACTACGGGCAGTTGGCCAAACAACAGGGGGAAGGCGGCCAGTTGGCGGGGAGCGTCATTGGCCTGCAGGTGAATCAGGGGCGTTTTGCTGCGGACATTTTCGCCGGCACGCCGGTGATCAAACCCGGCGCGCTGCCGAGTGAGCGTCTGGTTTTGGGCTTCTCCAGCCAGCTCAGTTTTTGACGCGATACGGGGCGCGGATCTGCGCCCCGTGTTTACGATCGCTGATTCAGTTTTCTTCACTGTCGCGATAATCGTACATCCCGGGGATCAGCACCAGCTGTGCGGCGATCTCCGCCGCCTTGGCCTTGCCGAGCAGCAGGTCTATCAGCTTCAGCGCGAACTCCATCGCGGTACCCGGCCCCTGGCTGGTGAGCAGGTTGACGCGCGCGTCGTACACCACGCGGCGCTCCATCCATTTATCCGCCGGTATCTGGTCTTTCAGGCCCGGGAAGCCGGTCATGTTGCCGATCGGGAACAGATCGTGATGCTGCAGCACCAGCGCCGGCGCCGCGCAGATGGCGGCGACGATATTTCCCTGCAGATGCATCTGCCGCACCTTTTCCACCAGCAGCGGGCTGTCGCGGAAGCATTCTGCGCCTTTCAGGCCGCCGGGCAGTACGATGGCGTCGAACGGCTCATCGACGATTGCCACCAGCGGCGCGTCGGCCAGCAGCTTGACGCCGCGCGAACAGACGATAGTCAGCTCGCCGTCGCCGGCAACGCTGGCGGTAGTGACTTTTACGCCCGCCCGCACCAGCAGATCGAGGGTGGTGACGGCTTCGATTTCTTCGCTACCAGGTGCCAGGCAGACCAGCGCCGATACGCTCATATTCATTTTCCTTTCGTTTAATCAGTTCAAACAGCCGCGCATTCTCCGGCAGCGTGAGGCCGTGGCTGCGCGCGCGGCGCAGCAGGTAACCGGTGATGTAGTCGATCTCGGTGTGCCGCTGGCTGCGGATATCCTGCAGCATCGACGAAACGTTGTCGGCGGTGCTGTGGATCACGTCCATCACGTATTGCATCAGACCTTCGCAGGAGGTGTGGTAGCCCTCCATCGCCATCACGCTGGCGACTTCACGGCACAGCGTTTCGATCTGCTCCGGGTAGCGCTGCAGATCGCCGTTGCGGCAGCCGTACAGCGCCGTCAGCGGGTTGATCACGCAGTTGACCGCCAGCTTGCGCCAGTTGGCCGAGGCGATGTTGTTGTGCCAGGCGACGTCGGGCAGCGCCTGATGCAGCACTTCCGCCAGGTGGCTGAGGTGTTGGGCGGCCGGCGAGGTGGGGCCAATGTGGGTGATGCCGGTGGCGACGTGAATAATGGTGCTGCCTTCGTGGCGCGCAGCGTGGGTGGTGGTGCCCTGCAGGATCGGCTGGCCGTTCGGCGGCAGCTCCTCCTGGGTGCCCATGCCGTTGTGCAGCAGCAAAATGGCGCACTGGGGGTTCAGCTTCGGCAGCAGCGCGCTGACCGCGCTGGACACCTGCCAGGCTTTCAGCGTCACCAGCAGCAGCTCGCTCTGCGCGAGGTGCTCCGGATCGTTGGTGGGCAAATTGCGATTGAACGAGACGCCTTCCGGCTCTATCACGTTCACGGCGCAAAAAGGCTGAGGCACTCTTAGCCATCCCTGCACATCGTGGCCCTGTTGATACAGCCGGGAGAGCCACAGTTGTCCGAGCGCGCCGCAACCAAGAATGGTTATTTTCATTCAGTCTCCTTGGAAACACGGGAATACCGCTCAATTACCGTGAATTAACTATAGGCTTTATGGCAGCCCGAAGCGCTATCCCTGCGTGCGTTCAGCAGATTTTGTCTGAGGCGGCAAAGCGGTTATCATGCTCGGCATCAAAATCGCCTAAGCTATTAGGCACTCATTCAGGAGGAAGAAGTATGCCATCTTTCGACATCGTTTCCGAAATTGATATGCAGGAAGTGCGTAACGCCGTTGAGAATGCCACCCGCGATCTCGGCACCCGCTGGGATTTTCGCAACGTGCCGGCCAGCTTTGAGCTAAACGAGAAAAACCAAAGCATCAAGGTTGCCACCGAGTCTGATTTCCAGGTGCAGCAGCTGCTCGACATTCTGCGCGAAAAGCTGAGCAAGCGCAGCATCGACGGCGCCGCGCTGGAGATCCCGGAAGAGTTTACCCACAGCGGTAAAACCTACAGCGTGGAAGCCAAGCTGAAGCAGGGGATTGAAACCTCTGTGGCGAAGAAAATCGTCAAGCTGATCAAAGACAGCAAGCTGAAGGTGCAGGCGCAGATCCAGGGCGAAGAAGTGCGGGTGACCGGCAAGTCACGCGACGATTTGCAGAGCGTGATGGCGCTGGTGCGCGGCGGCGATCTGGGGCAGCCGTTCCAGTTCAAGAACTTCCGCGATTAATCTCTACAGGGCCGGCATTGCCGGCCCTGATGTTTTATAGCGAATTGACCAGCGCTTCCAGCTGACCGCGATTGGTCTGCTTGGTATCCACCTTGACGTAGGCGCTGCGCTCTTCCGGCACCACGATCGCTTCGGCCACGCCGGGCTGCGCCTTCAGGCGGCTTTCCAGCGCCGAATCCTTTACCGCCAGTTCCGATAGCGTAATGCGCAGGCTGCTGACATACGGCGGCTCTTTCATGGTGCTGCTGACCAGGAACCAGACCGCGGCCAACACGGCGCCGGCGATAAACACCAAGCCCGCCCCCTGCAAACCGTACAGCCAGCCGCCGAGGCTGCCGCCGATCGCCACGCCGATAAACTGGCTGGTGGAGTAGACCCCCATCGCGGTGCCCTTGTAGCCGGCCGGCGATTCTTTGCTGATCAGCGAAGGCAGAATGGCTTCCATCACGTTGAAGGCTATGAAGAACAGCTGAACGCCGGCGATGATGCCCCACAGGCGCGCGCCGGAGAGCCACAGCAACACTTCGGCGCAGAACAGCACCGCCACGCAGCCCATAAACACCTGTTTCATGCGGCGATATTTTTCGGCATAGATGATGAAAGGCACCACGGCGGCGAACGACACCAGCATGGTGACCAGGTAGACGATCCAGTGCTCGCTGGCCGCCAGCCCGGCTTTTTCCATCGCCAGCGGCAGCGCCACGAAGCTCGACATCAGCAGGATATGCAGGCACATGATGCCGAAGTTGAGCTTCAGCAGGCGCGAGTTGCTCAGCACCTTGCGGAAGCTGCCGCGCACGATGCTGGACTCGCGGTTCAGCAGGTGAGTGTCGGCGGAAGGCACCACCGCCAGGGTGATGACAATGCCGGCCAGCGCCAGTACGGCGATCATCCAGAACAGCGCATGCAGGCCTAAGGCGTGGGTGATGATAGGGCCCAATACCATGGCGATGGCGAAGGTGATGCCGAAGCTGACGCCGATAAACGCCATCGCCTTGGTGCGGTTCTGCTCGCGGGTCAGATCGGAGAGCAGCGCCATTACCGCGGCGGCGATGGCGCCGGAGCCTTGTAGCGCGCGGCCGAGGATCACGCCCCAGATCGAGTCGGTAGCGGCGGCGATCACGCTGCCGAGGGCAAAGATCAGCAGGCCGCCGACGATCAGCGGCTTGCGGCCGATGCGATCGGACACCAGGCCGAACGGGATTTGAAACACCGCCTGCGCCAGGCCGTAGATGCCGATGGCGATGCCGATCAGCGCTTCGCTGGCGCCGTTGAGCGCCATGCCGTAGGTGGTCAGCACCGGCAGTACCATAAACATGCCGAGCATGCGCAGGGAGAATACGGTGCCTAATCCCCAGGTGGCGCGGCGCTCCTGCGGGGTCATTGAATTATCGTTCACATCAAACCTCGGTAAAAACCATGCCATCAGACGTTGAGACAGCGCCTGATGGCATGATTTCTGTAAAGCTGCGTCATTTTAGTGTGCAGGGCAGGGGGGGTAAATCGAATGTTGTTTAACAGATATTACAGTTCGGCCGCTTTTCGGCGTGACAAATAAAATGGGCCGCAAAAGCGGCCCATTCACAGATGATTTGGCTTACCAAACGTAGGTCACCAGCGCTTCAGGCGCCGCCGTGGCGCTGAAGTCGATCGACATCATCACGCTCAGCGAGGTGATGGCGACGATGGAGAACACGAACAGTTTACGCGCCCAGACGCTGTCGTTTTCGGTTTTGTAACCGCGCAACGCCATGCCCAGCCACCATACGCTCACCGCCGCAGCGACGATCAGGTATTTGTAGCCGGCGTAGCCCACCAGGGTCAGCATCAGCGTGGCGATCATAAATGCCAGGATGTAGACCGTGATGTGGTTCTTGGCGACGGAAATGCCTTTCACCACCGGCAGCACCGGAATGTTGGCCGCCTGGTAATCTTTAAAGCGGAAGATAGCGATCGCATAAGAATGCGGCATCTGCCACAGGCTAAAGATAGCCAGCAGGATCAACGCCCCGGCGTCGAACTCGTTGGTTACCGCGCAGTAGCCGATAACCGGCGGCGCGGCGCCCGACAGGCTGCCGATCAGCGTGCCGTAGACCGAGTGGCGTTTCATGTACAGGCTGTAAACGCCGACATAAACCACGAAGCCCATCACCGCCAGCCACATGGCCAGCGGGTTGGCCGCGATATACAGCAACGCGAAGCCCACAATACCCAGAACGGTCGCATAAACCAGGGTGACACTCGGCGCGATCAGGCCTTTTACCAGCACCCGATTCTTCGTTCTCTCCATTTTCTTGTCGATGTCGCGGTCGATGTAGTTGTTAAACACACAGCCCGACGCGACCACCAACGAGACACCCACCAGGGTGGCGAGAAACAGGGGATAGTCGATGCTCCCTTTGGAAGCGAGCAGGAATCCCCCAACGACAGAAATTAAATTGCCGAAAATAATTCCTGGTTTAGTGACTTGCAGGTATTGCTTAATCATCACGTGCAGCTCAGCTCTTAATCGACCATCATATTGATGTTGAGGTTGTACATAATCCAGAGTGAACCTACAACAACGATACCGATGATCATAGCGGTGAACAGCAATGCCACCAGGTTCCAGCGCTCTTCCGATGAGGTGTTCATGTGCAGGAAGTAAACCAGGTGAACAATCACCTGGATAACCGCCATGCCGACAACAACCGCCAGGATGGTGGAATGAGAGGCAGTGCCGTTCATTACCATCGCAAATGGAATTACCGTCAGGATGATCGACAGGATAAAGCCGATCAGGTATGACTTCACGCTGCCGTGGCTTGCGCCGCCGTGAGAGGTTTCATGGGATGAATGGCTCATTACATAACCCCCAGCAGGTAGACAACGGTAAATACGCAGATCCAGACCACGTCCAGGAAGTGCCAGAACAGGCTCAGGCACATCAGGCGGGTTTTGTTGGTCGCGGTCAGGCCGAACTTGCTCACCTGAATCATCAGCACGATGATCCAAATCAGGCCGGAAGTTACGTGCAGACCGTGGGTTCCGACCAGCGCGAAGAAGCTGGACAGGAACGCGCTGCGATCCGGACCGAAGCCTTCGGCGATCAGATGATGGAATTCATAGATTTCCATCGCCACGAAGCCCAGACCAAACAGGAAGGTCAGGAACAGCCAGGTGTTTACACCGCCAACTTTACCCTTGTTCATGGCGATCATCGCCATGCCGTAGGTGATGGAGCTGAACAACAGCAGGAAAGTTTCGACCAGGACAAACTTCAGGTCGAAGATGTCTTTACCTGAGGGACCGCCAGCGGTCCCGTTCACCAGGACTGCATAAGTCGCGAACAAGCTCGCAAACAAAATACAGTCGCTCATCAGGTAGATCCAGAATCCGAAGACTTTGGTCTCTCCCGCGTCGTGGTGCCCATGCTCTGCATGGGCTGCGTTATGATTGGTCAGAGTTTCAGTTGACATGGTTCACGCCTGCTTTACGGATTTGTTCGTAGTGTTGGTTCTCAATGCGCTCGATTTCATCAACCTGCACATAGTAGTCAACATCGTGATCGAAGCTCTTGCCGATCCAGACAACGATCATACCGATGAAGCCGGCCAGAGCCATCCACCAGATTTCCCAAATCATTGCGAAACCGAATACCAGGCTGAAGAAGGCGATGATAACGCCGGCGCCGGTGTTCTTAGGCATATGAATCGGTTCGTATTTAGCCGGTTTCTTATACGCTTCGCCTTTTTCTTTCATGTCCCAGAATTCATCACGGTCATGAATCTGCGGCACTACGGCAAAGTTATAGAACGGCGGTGGAGACGAAGTTGACCACTCCAGAGTACGAGCGCCCCATGGGTCACCGGTCAGATCGCGGTTCTGTTCGCGGTCACGGATACTGACGAAGATCTGGATCAGCTGGCACAGGATGCCGCAGGCGATCAGCGCCGCACCGCCGGCTGCAACCAGCAGCAGAGGGTGGAACTCAGGGTTGATGTTCTGGCTGATACGACGGGTCATACCCATAAAGCCCAATGCGTACAGCGGCATGAAGGCGGTGAAGAAGCCGATGATCCAGAACCAGAACGCGCGGATGCCCCATTTTTCGTTCAGCGTGAAGCCGAAGGATTTCGGGAACCAGTAGGTCAGGCCCGCGAAGCAACCGAACACCACGCCGCCGATGATGACGTTGTGGAAGTGAGCGATCAGGAACAGGCTGTTGTGCAGCACGAAGTTCGCGCCCGGCACCGCCAGCAGAACGCCGGTCATACCACCTACGGAGAAGGTGATGATGAAGCCAACGGTCCACAGCATCGCGGAGTTGAGCTTGATACGGCCCTGATACATGGTGAACAGCCAGTTGAAGATTTTCACCCCGGTCGGGATGGAAATGATCATGGTGGCGATACCGAAGAAGGCGTTAACGTTCGCGCCGGACCCCATGGTGAAGAAGTGGTGCAGCCAGACGATGAACGACAGAACGGTGATCGCGATGGTTGCCCATACCAGTGAGGTATAGCCGAACAGGCGTTTTCTGGAGAAGGTCGCGGTGACTTCGGAGAACACGCCGAACACCGGCAGAACCAGAATATACACCTCTGGGTGACCCCAGGCCCAAATCAGGTTGATGTACATCATCATGTTGCCGCCCATATCATTGGTGAAGAAATGGGTGCCCAGATAGCGATCCAGGGTCAGCAGCGCGATGGTGACGGTCAGAATTGGGAAAGAAACGATGATCAGGACGTTGGTACACAGCGCCGCCCAGGTGAACACCGGCATCTTCATCATAGGCATGCCTGGGGCACGCATCTTCAGAATGGTGGCGAAGAAGTTCACGCCGGTCAGCAGGGTACCCAGACCGGAAATCTGCAGACTCCAGATCCAGTAATCGACCCCGACGCCAGGACTGTACTCTTTACCCGACAGCGGCGGATACGCCAGCCAACCGGTCTGAGCGAACTCACCGACCCCCAGGGAGATGTTGATCAGCACAACGCCCACCACGAAGAACCAGAAGCTCAGGGAGTTCAGGAACGGGAAGGCGACGTCGCGCGCACCGATTTGCAGCGGCACCACGACGTTCATCAGGCCGACCACGAAAGGCATCGCCATGAAGAAGATCATGATAACGCCGTGCGCGGTGAAGATCTGGTCGTAGTGGTGCGGCGGCAGGAACCCGGCTTCGCCGGCGGACGCTAACGCCTGCTGGCTACGCATCATGATGGCGTCGGCGAAACCGCGCAGCAGCATGACCATCGCCACGATGATGTACATGATACCAATTTTTTTATGGTCGACCGAAGTCAGCCATTCGCTCCACAACCACTTCCATTTGCCGAAATATGTCAGCAGCGCCAGCACTGCCAGGCCCCCGACAATAATTGCGGCTACGGTGACCATGATGATCGGTTCGTGGTACGGAACCGCATCAAGTGTTAATTTTCCCAACATCAGTTATTCCTCGGCTCCGGCGTGAGCAGCATGTTCACCCATGTCCATACCTTGGCTCATGTCCATGCCTTCGTGCGCGCCAGCGCCCTTGTGCATATCCATGTCGCCCATGAATTTGGCAATTGTTTCTTTGAACAAATTCGGTTTGACAGCGGCAAAGTACTCAACCGGGTTGTTTTCACTCGGCTCTGCCAGTTTGTTAAAGTCGTCGGTGGTGTTCAGGTTTTTAGACGATGCCTTCACCTTGGCCACCCACTGATCGAAGTCGCCTTCGGTCGGGGTAACGATCGCGGTGAATTTCATGCCGGAGAAGCCTGCGCCGCTGTAGCTGCTGGAGATGCCTTTGTAGGCACCGGCTTCGTTGCCGATCAGGTGCAGTTTGGTCTGCATGCCGGCCATCGCATAAATCTGTCCACCCAACTGCGGGATAAAGAACGAGTTCATTACCGAGTTAGAGGTGATCTTGAATTCGACTGGAACATCTTTCGGGAAAGCCAGCTCATTAACGGTCGCAATGCCTTGTTCCGGGTAGATGAACAGCCATTTCCAGTCGAGCGACACCACTTCGATCGTCATCGGCTTCTTGTCGGTGACAATCGGCTTGAACGGGTCGAGTTCGTGGGTGGTCTTCCAGGTAATGGTGCCAAGGATGGCGATGATAATGATAGGAATGGTCCAGACGACCGCTTCGATCTTGTTGGAGTGGGCCCAGTTCGGACTGTACTTGGCGTCTTTGTTGGAAGCGCGATACTTCCAGGCAAAGGCGAACGCCATGAAGATAACTGGCACCACCACGATCAACATCAACGCGATTGCAGTGATAATCAGTGTCCGTTGCTCAACACCAATTGCTCCTTTGGGATTCATCAAAACCATATCGCAACCACTGAGCAATACAGTGGCTGCGATTAATGACAGCATCCCAATACTTTTATTGTATTTCTTAAGTCTCATCTAACGACCTCAATAACAAAGGCTCAATTGTCGTTTCATGTGTGCGGGCATTTTACGGGAAGGTTGCAGTACTGTAAACATGCTTAAGGGAGTGTCAGCGGCTTGTTGACACTTTCTGTTAAGGGGGTCACAGATGTAACCCTGCGTGACAATTTACTAATGACAACAACGCGTTGGCACGCTGAATCGTGACGAGCAGTCCGTATGTTAAGGAAAACTAAAGGTATGATGAATTTGGCGAAGAAATGCGCGGCAGGGAAATACGAAGAAAAGGTTTATTTAATGTAAAATAATTGTGTCTTAAAGGTGAATTTAATTTTATTTCCGAGCGCGGCAGTCGGATAAAAAAATAATTTTCGCGCCGATTATCTTTTTTTACCGAAATAAATATACCCCCGGATCGCTTTTTTTTCGGCCGGCGAAATCGCCGGCCGGTCAGATTATGCCAAACGGGTGCGGCGAAGGGCGAGGTAATCCAGCGCGCTGCCCATCGCGACGCCGAGCAGGCTCAGCGCGGCGCCGATCTGCAGCAGCCGATCGGCCAGCAGCGGTGCCTGCGTCCAGTCCAGCGCATTGGCGATCAGCAACAGCAACCACAGGCCCAACAGCGAACAGCCTAGCGTCAGCAGGCGCAGTGCCCAACGGTAAGATTCTGAAAACTCGGTGCGCGGCATGAAGTCGCCATGCTGCTGGGTGTGCTCCAGCGTCTGACGGCAGATGCCGAGCAGCAGCAAGCCGGGCAGGGCGGCGGCGATAGAGAACAGGTAGAACAACGGCCAGCCGTGGGCTTCGACGAACCAGCCGGCGATCGGGCCGACATAGACGCGCCCCACGGCGGACAGCGCCGACAGCAGCGCGAACTGGGTGGCGGAGAACGAACGGTTGCACAGCGTCATCAGCAGCGCCACGAAGGCCGCGGTGCCCATGCCGCCACACAGGTTTTCAAGGAAAATGGCGCTGCCCATGGTGAGCAGACTCTTGTCGGTCACCGCCAGGCTCCAATACCCGAGGTTGGAGATCGCCTGCAGGACGCCGAACAGCATCAGCGCGCGAAACAGGCTGAGACGCTGCATTAGCACACCGCCGAACAGGGCGCCGACGATGGTGGCGAACAGGCCGAGGGTTTTGTTGACCAGCCCGACTTCACCGGCGTCGAACCCCACGCCGCGGATCAGGAAGGTAGTGCTCAGGCTGCCGGCGAAGGCGTCGCCCATTTTGTACATCACGATCAGCAGCAGGATCAGCCAGGCGTTGTTGCGGCCGAAGAAATCGCGCAGCGGCGCGACGACGGCCTGTTCCATGGTGCGCGGCGCCGGGATGCTTTCGTCCGGCTCCGGCGCCAGCAGCGTGGCGGCCACGCCGATCAGCATCAATCCGGCCATCAGCCAGTAGGTGGCTTGCCAGCCGAAATAGCGATCCGCCAGCCACAGCGCCAGGCCGCCGGAAACCAGCATCGCCAGCCGGTAGCCCAGCACCGAGATCGCCGCGCCCGCCCCGCGCTCTTCGGCTTTCAGCAGATCGGTCTTGTAGGCGTCGAACACGATATCTTGCGAGGCGGAGCAGAACGCCACCAGCACCGCCAACGCCGCCAGCCACCACAGGTGCTGCGCGGGCTGCATAAAGCCCATCGCCACGATCGCCGCCACCAGCAGCAGCTGGCTGACCAGCAGCCAACCGCGCCGCCGCCCGAGGAACGGCGGGGTATAGCGGTCCATGAACGGCGACCAGAGGAATTTGAAGACGTAGGCCTGGCCCACCAGCGAGAAGATGCCGATGGTTTTCAGATCGATATTTTCGACGGTCATCCAGGCTTGCAGCGTGCCGGAGGTCAATGCCAGCGGCAGACCCGACGCGAAGCCCAGCAGCAGCAGAATGGCGGAGTTACGCTGGGTGAAAATGTTCAGATAGTGTTTCGACATGAGTTCCCTGTCTGCGCCGCCCGATCCGCCGGGCGGCACAAGGCGCGGCGATTAACGCGCGTTTTGCTTGATGAAATCGTTGACGCTGGTGTCCTGGGCCATATCGGCGATCACGTCGCCCAGCACGGAGTTGACGGCGTCGGTGATCTTCTCGTTGGTGGCCGTGAAGGCGCCCTGCACGTTATAGGTCGAGCGGTAATTCTTCACCTGCTTGTTGCCGTTCTTCGCCTGGGCGATGATCGAGATGTCGGCTTTGGTGGTGATGTTGTAGCGCAGGTTGCCTTCGGAGACGTCCGCGTACAGATTATTGACGACGATTTGCAGCGCCACCGGGCCGTCGGCGCCGATCATGTAGCCGCGTGCGCCCATCTGTTTCTCCAGCACTTCCTGCAGCAGGAAACGCAGATCGCGCGATGGCGTCAGCGTGACTAGCTGGCCGTCACGGTTCACCTTGGCCAGCGCCTGATCGGTGCGCTGATCCGCGCCGTTGATGCTGACGGTGATGCCCTGCAGGGTAGGATCCTGCTGCGGCAGAACGATTTTCGGCGTGACGTTCAAGGTGTTGCTGCTGGTCGCGCAGCCGGCCAGCAGCAGGGCGGCCAGCAAAGGAAGACAAAGTTTCTTTAACATGTTTTCTGTCTCATTCTCGATGGATTTAGCAATAATCAGAGCGGGATAGCCGACAACAAATTGCCGACATCATAGCATCGCCGCCGTGCGGTGGAAGCGCGGAAGGCGCCTGAGTGACAAATTTTTACCTGCCGTTGATAAAAACACGCTTTTTTGGCCCGCTCAATCGGATAATCCCCCAAGCGGCGGGGATGACGCTCATCATTTGACCGCAGAAAAGAGAAATTTGTCCCGGCGATGGTCTAAACGGGGGGAAACCGGCTAATATTGAACTAGATGGGCACGGTCCTCTGCCGGTGTTGTAAGGAGATCCTATGATTCGCGAGCAAATAGAAGCAAAGTTAAGGGCGGCGTTTGAGCCCGCGTATCTGGAAGTCGTTGATGAAAGCTATCGTCATAACGTTCCGGCGGGTTCAGAAAGCCATTTCAAAGTGGTATTGGTCAGCGATCGCTTCGTCGGCGAACGTTTTTTGACGCGCCACCGCTCCATCTACGGCGTGCTGTCGGAGGAGCTGGCGGACGGCGTACACGCGCTGGCGCTGCACACCTACACGCTCAAAGAGTGGGAAGGGTTGCAGGATACCGTGCCGGCCTCGCCGCCGTGTCGCGGCGCCGGGACGCTGGCCTGAGGGGGAAATTTTCAGGTATCAGTGGAACTTTGCCCTTGAATTAGGGTATTACTACTGACGAATTTTGAAACGGCCTGCGGGCCGTTTCTGTTTTTGACGACGACACGGCCGATGCGCAATGTGGCCAACGTTCGGTCTGTTTTGGCGGCCTTTTGGCGATCGAATCGGCAAAAGTGTGAGTTTTAGCGCGCCTGCGCCGCCTAGCTTTCCTCGACTCGCCATGCATGCGCCGCTATAATGTCGCGTCTTATTTTTCCAGAATGGTTTCGGGACGCTTCTGTCATCAGGGAACTCGGTTCTTATTTGTAGCCGTCCTGGTTCTTGGAACGGAGTTGACCGAGCACTGTGATTTTTTTGAGGTAACAAGATGCAAGTTTCAGTAGAAACCACTCAAGGCCTTGGGCGCCGTCTCTCTATTACTGTACCGGCTGATACTATCAAGCAGGCGGTGAAGAAAGAGCTGATCAACGCAGCGAAAAGCGTGCGTATCGACGGCTTCCGCAAAGGCAAAGTGCCGATGAACATCGTGGAACAGCGTTACGGCGCCTCTGTTCGTCAGGACGTGCTGGGCGAAGCGATGCAGCGCAGCTTCGTTGACGCGATCATCAAAGAAAAGATTAATCCGGCCGGCGCACCAAACTACGTGCCGGGCGAGTACAAAGAAGGTGAAGACTTCACCTTCGCCGTTGAATTCGAAGTGTATCCAGAAGTTGAGCTGAAAGGCCTGGAAAACATCGAAGTTGAAAAACCTGTGGTTGAAGTGAACGACGAAGACGTCGACGCGATGCTGGATACCCTGCGCAAGCAGCAGGCAACCTGGAAAGAAACCGATCGCGCAGCGGAAGCTGAAGATCGCGTGACCGTTGACTTCACCGGTTCTATCGACGGTGAAGAGTTCGAAGGCGGCAAAGCGTCCGACTTCGTACTGGCAATGGGCCAGGGCCGCATGATCCCAGGCTTCGAAGAAGGCCTGGTCGGTCACAAAGCGGGTGAAGAGTTCTCCATCGACGTGAACTTCCCGGAAGATTACCACGCGGAAAACCTGAAGGGCAAAGCGGCCAAATTCGCTATCGTGCTGAAGAAAGTTGAAGAGCGCGAACTGCCGGAGCTGACCGAAGAGTTCATCAAGCGTTTCGGCGTGGCGGACGGTTCCGTTGCCGGCCTGCGCACTGAAGTTCGCAAGAACATGGAGCGCGAGCTGAAAGGCGCCGTGCGTAACCGCATCAAGTCTCAGGCGATCGACGGCCTGGTGAGCGCGAACGAAATCGACGTGCCTGCTGCCCTGATCGACGGCGAAATCGACGTACTGCGTCGTCAGGCTGCACAGCGTTTCGGCGGCAACGAGAAGCAAGCGCTGGAACTGCCACGCGAGCTGTTCGAAGAGCAAGCGAAACGCCGCGTAGTGGTTGGCCTGCTGCTGGGCGAAGTGATCAGCACCAACGATCTGAAAGCTGACGAAGACCGCGTGAAGACGCTGATCGAAGAAATGGCTTCTGCCTACGAAGATCCGAGCGAAGTCATCGAGTTCTACAGCAAAAACAAAGAGCTGATGAACAACATGCGCAACGTGGCTCTGGAAGAGCAAGCGGTTGAAGCCCTGCTGGCAAAAGCGAAAGTGACTGAAAAAGCCACTACCTTCAGCGAGCTGATGAACCAGACTCAACAGGCGTAATGCCGGCGTGCCGGGCGCGATGAACGGCGCCCCCGGTTTCGCCTGGCGAACCGGCGCACGATGAAAAAGCCCGCAACCTCAGGTTGCGGGCTTTTCTTTTTGCCACGTTGCTGATTAATCTCAGGTTAAGCGGGGCAATATGCACTATATTTACCCTGTTGCCTGGGGAACTGGCTGGCATGATAACGGTCAGATTAACGGCATCGTTTTCGGCGCGCGGAGAAAATCGGCCTCTGGGCTTGAAATCGCGCCGGGATCCCCCAATCTGTAAAGAATAATTCTGGGGCTGTTTGCCAAAGTGCGCGGGATGAAATAACCGTCGGGTACGTGCGGCGCGGGTCGAATGCTTGAGCATAGTCATCATGGCCGTTCTCAAGTAGAATCGGCGTATTAGGGTGACACCCTGGCCGCCAAGGCAATTTCTATTAGGAGACGGTAATGTCATACAGTGGCGAACGAGATCAATTTGCACCGAACATGGCGCTGGTGCCGATGGTGGTAGAGCAGACTTCACGCGGGGAGCGTTCTTACGACATCTATTCCCGCCTGCTGAAAGAGCGCATCATTTTCCTGACCGGCCAGGTGGAAGATCACATGGCCAACCTGATCGTGGCGCAAATGCTGTTCCTCGAAGCGGAAAGCCCGGAAAAAGACATTTTCCTCTACATCAACTCGCCGGGCGGGGTGATCACCGCGGGCATGTCGATTTACGACACCATGAAGTTCATCAAGCCGGACGTCAGCACCATCTGTATGGGGCAGGCGTGCTCGATGGGCTCCTTCCTGCTGACCGCGGGCGCCAAAGGCAAACGTTTCTGCCTGCCGAACTCGCGCGTGATGATTCACCAGCCGCTGGGCGGCTACCAAGGCCAGGCGACGGACATCGAAATCCATGCGCGTGAAATCCTCAAGGTGAAAGCGCGCATGAACGAACTGATGGCGGAACATACCGGCCAGCCGCTGGAGCAGATCGAGCGCGACACCGAGCGCGATCGCTTTATGACCGCGGAAGAAGCCGTGGAATACGGCCTGGTTGACGGCATTCTGACACACCGCAGCTAGAACCACGCGGCGCCGATGGACTATAGTAATCAGAGTGGGCAGGGGCTCGCTCTGCTGTGGCCACTCGGCGTTCCCGATATGAGTTTGGGCGCACTGCCGCCGTGATTTTCCTGCGGGACAAGACTAAAGAAGAGGTTTGACTGATGACAGATAAGCGCAAAGACGGTTCAGGAAAGCTGCTGTACTGCTCTTTTTGCGGCAAAAGCCAGCATGAAGTGCGTAAGCTGATTGCCGGGCCGTCAGTGTATATCTGCGATGAATGTGTCGATCTGTGTAACGACATTATTCGCGAAGAGATTAAAGAAGTTGCCCCGCATCGTGAGCGCAGTGCGCTGCCGACGCCGCACGAGATCCGCCACCACCTGGATGACTACGTCATCGGCCAGGAGCAGGCGAAGAAAGTGCTGGCGGTTGCGGTGTACAACCACTACAAACGCCTGCGCAACGGCGATACCAGCAACGGTATCGAGTTGGGCAAGAGCAACATCTTGCTGATCGGCCCGACCGGCAGCGGCAAAACCCTGCTGGCGGAAACGCTGGCGCGCTTCCTGGACGTGCCGTTCACCATGGCCGACGCCACCACGCTGACCGAAGCCGGTTACGTGGGCGAGGACGTGGAAAATATTATCCAGAAGCTGTTGCAAAAATGTGACTATGACGTGCAGAAAGCGCAGCGCGGCATCGTTTATATCGATGAAATCGATAAGATTTCCCGCAAGTCCGACAACCCGTCGATCACGCGTGACGTCTCGGGTGAGGGCGTGCAGCAGGCGCTGCTGAAGCTGATTGAAGGCACCATCGCCGCGGTTCCGCCGCAGGGTGGGCGCAAGCATCCGCAACAGGAGTTCCTGCAGGTCGATACCTCCAAGATCCTGTTTATCTGCGGCGGCGCATTTGCGGGCCTGGATAAGGTGATCGGCCAGCGCGTCAACACCGGCTCCGGCATCGGCTTCGGCGCGACCGTCAAGGGCGAGTCCGAGAAGGCGACCGAAGGCGAACTGCTGCTGCAGGCCGAACCGGAAGACCTGATCAAGTTCGGCCTGATCCCTGAGTTCATCGGCCGTCTGCCGGTGGTGGCGACCCTGAGCGAGCTGAGCGAAGACGCGCTGATTCAGATCCTGAAAGAGCCGAAGAACGCCCTGACCAAGCAGTATCAGGCGCTGTTCAACCTGGAAGGCGTCGAGCTGGAGTTCCGCGACGAAGCGTTGAACGCCATCGCCAAGAAAGCCATGGCGCGCAAAACCGGCGCCCGCGGCCTGCGTTCCATCGTGGAAGGCGCGCTGCTCGACACCATGTACGATCTGCCGTCGATGGACAGCGTAGACAAAGTGGTGATCGACGAGTCGGTCATCGCCGGCCAATCCAAACCGCTGCTGATTTACGGCAAGCCGGAAGCTCAGGCGTCTGGCGAATAATTAGCCAGTCAAACCAGGGCGTTATCAGCAAAATGGGGGATTTTATCCCCCATTTCTTTTTCCTGCATTCTTGCCGTTGAATGTAAGAGATTCATCCCCATATACTCGTTAACCAGATTTTATGAAACGTTAGATGCTTGCGTCTCATGAGATTCCCCCTCAACCTGGCGGAAATTAAACTAAGAGAGAGCTCTATGAACCCTGAGCGTTCCGAACGCATTGAAATCCCCGTTCTGCCATTGCGCGACGTGGTGGTTTATCCGCACATGGTGATCCCGTTATTTGTTGGCCGGGAAAAATCGATTCGGTGCCTCGAAGCCGCAATGGATCACGATAAGAAGATCATGCTGGTGGCACAGAAAGAGGCCTCAACGGATGAACCTGGCATTAACGACTTGTTCTCGGTTGGCACCGTAGCGTCGATCCTGCAGATGCTGAAGCTGCCGGACGGCACGGTAAAAGTGCTGGTCGAGGGGCTGCAGCGCGCGCGCATCACTACGCTGTCCGACAGCGGTGAGCATTTCGCCGCGCAGGCGGAATACCTTGAGTCGCCGTCGATCGACGAGCGCGAGCAGGAAGTGCTGGTGCGCACCGCGATCAATCAGTTTGAAGGCTATATCAAGCTGAACAAAAAAATCCCGCCGGAGGTGCTGACTTCACTGAACAGCATCGACGACGCCGCGCGCCTGGCGGACACCATCGCCGCCCACATGCCGCTGAAACTCAGCGACAAGCAGTCGGTGCTCGAGATGTCCGACATCACCGAGCGCCTGGAATACCTGATGGCGATGATGGAATCGGAGATCGACCTGCTGCAGGTCGAGAAACGCATCCGCAACCGCGTCAAGAAGCAGATGGAGAAGAGCCAGCGCGAGTACTATCTGAATGAGCAGATGAAGGCGATTCAGAAAGAACTGGGCGAGATGGACGACGCGCCGGACGAGCACGAAGCGCTGAAGCGCAAGATCGATGCGGCGAAAATGCCGAAAGAGGCGCGCGAGAAAACCGAAGCGGAACTGCAAAAGCTGAAGATGATGTCGCCGATGTCGGCGGAAGCGACCGTGGTGCGCGGCTACATCGACTGGATGCTGCAGGTGCCGTGGAATGCGCGCAGCAAGGTGAAAAAAGACCTGAACAAGGCGCAGGAAGTGCTCGATACCGATCACTACGGCTTGGAGCGCGTCAAGGATCGCATTCTCGAGTACCTCGCGGTGCAGAGCCGCGTCAGCAAAATCAAGGGGCCGATCCTGTGTCTGGTGGGGCCGCCGGGCGTGGGTAAAACCTCGCTGGGGCAGTCGATCGCCAAAGCGACCGGCCGCCAGTACGTGCGCATGGCGCTGGGCGGCGTGCGTGACGAAGCGGAAATCCGCGGCCACCGTCGTACCTACATCGGTTCGATGCCGGGCAAACTGATCCAGAAGATGGCCAAGGTCGGGGTGAAGAACCCGCTGTTCCTGCTGGATGAGATCGACAAGATGTCTTCCGACATGCGCGGCGATCCGGCCTCCGCTCTGCTGGAGGTGCTGGATCCGGAACAGAACGTGGCGTTCAACGACCACTACCTGGAAGTGGATTACGATCTGTCCGACGTGATGTTCGTCGCCACCTCGAACTCGATGAACATTCCTGCGCCGCTGCTGGACCGTATGGAAGTGATCCGCCTGTCGGGTTACACCGAGGACGAGAAGCTCAACATCGCCAAGCAGCACCTGCTGCCGAAGCAGCTTGAGCGCAACGCGCTGAAAAAAGGCGAGCTGACGGTCGACGACAGCGCCATCATCGGCATCATTCGCTTCTACACCCGTGAAGCCGGGGTGCGCAGCCTAGAGCGTGAAATCTCCAAGCTGTGCCGTAAAGCGGTGAAAACGCTGCTGATGGACAAGAAGCTCAAGCATCTCGAGATCAACGGCGACAACCTGAAGGATTACCTGGGCGTGCAGCGCGTCGATTACGGCCGTGCGGATACCGAAAACCGCGTGGGCGAAGTCACCGGGCTGGCGTGGACGGAAGTGGGCGGCGATCTGCTGACCATCGAAACCGCCTGCGTGCCGGGCAAAGGCAAGCTGACCTACACCGGTTCCCTGGGGGAAGTGATGCAGGAATCGATTCAGGCGGCGCTGACCGTGGTGCGCGCGCGCGCGGAGAAATTGGGCATCAACGCCGATTTCTACGAGAAACGCGACATCCACGTGCACGTGCCGGAAGGGGCGACGCCGAAAGACGGCCCGAGCGCCGGTATTGCGATGTGCACCGCGCTGGTCTCCTGCCTGACCGGCAACCCGGTACGCGCCGATGTGGCGATGACCGGGGAGATCACGCTGCGCGGCCAGGTGTTGCCGATCGGCGGCCTGAAAGAGAAGCTGTTGGCGGCGCATCGCGGCGGCATCAAAACCGTGCTGATCCCTTACGAGAACAAGCGCGATCTGGAAGAGATTCCGGACAATGTTATCGCCGATCTGGAGATTCATCCGGTGCAGCGAATCGATGAAGTTTTGAACATTGCGTTGCAAAACCCGGCCTTCGGCGCACTGCCGGTAGCGGCAAAATAGTGACGAATCGCAAAAACCATTGATAAAACTTATACTGGCAAGCCATTTCGGACTTGCCAGTATTTTTTTGTACCGCTAAGTTAGATCTCTGTCGGCCCGCGTTTTGCCACGCAGTCGGTGGCTTGCCAAGGTTCGATGGGATTGATATAACAGCTGCGCTGTCGCAACCGTAGGGATTTTTCGGTGCGACGATAGAATTCTAGAGGGGATGATAGAGTGAATAAGTCACAACTGATCGACAAGATTGCCGCAGGTGCTGATATTTCCAAAGCGGCAGCGGGACGTGCTTTAGACGCAGTAATCGCTTCCGTTACCGACTCTCTGAAAGCAGGGGATGACGTGGCTCTGGTAGGTTTCGGTTCCTTCACCGTGCGTGAACGTTCGGCTCGTACCGGCCGCAACCCGCAGACCGGTAAAGAGATCAAAATCGCGGCAGCCAAAGTACCGGCCTTCCGTGCAGGGAAAGCGCTGAAAGACGCTGTAAACTGATTTAGCGTCTAACCGTTTAGCGTAACAGGGTTTTGTAATAAACAATCACCTGACGCAGCGGTGCTGGTAAGGTAAGATACAAGGCGCATCGGACTGATGCGCTTTTTTTATTTTTGTCGCAGGGAACGCGCCTGCACAAGGGTTGTTAATCCACATCACAGCGGAGTGTTGTCACACTATGATGGACAATTTACGCGCGGCTGCTAATCACGTCGTGCTCAAAATCATCCTGGCCCTGATCATCCTGTCATTCGTTCTGACCGGGGTGGGTAACTACCTGATCGGCGGCTCCGGCGATTATGCTGCGAAAGTAAATGGTCAGACGATCGAGCGCGCTCAGCTGGAACAGGCGTTCCAAAGCGAGCGTAGCCGCATGCAGCAGCAGCTGGGTGACCAGTTCTCCGCGCTGGCCGGCAACGAAGGCTATATGCAGCAGATGCGCCGTCAGGTGTTGTCCCAGTTGATCGACAACATGCTGCTCGACCAGTACGCCAAGAAGCTGGGCCTGGCGGTCAGCGACGATCAGATCAAGGACGCCATCCGCAAGGCGCCTTACTTCCAGACCAACGGCCAGTTCGATAACGCCAAATACCTCGACCTGATCGGCCGCATGGGCTACACCGCCGACAACTTCGCGCAGTCGATGCGCCAGCAGTTGGTCAATCAGCAGGTGATCCAGGCCTTCGGCGATTCCGGCTTCGTGCTGCCGTCTGAATCGCAAGCCATGGCGGCGTTGGTGCTGCAGGAGCGCGACGTGCGCTTGGCGACCATCGATTTGAAAGCGCTGCAGGCGAAACAGAGCGCCGGCGACGACGAACTGAAGGCGTATTACGATCAGAACAAGAACAGCTTCATCGCACCTGAGCAGGTGAAGGTGAGCTATATCCCGCTGGACGCTGCGTCCATGCAGGACAAGGTGAAAGTGAGCGAAGAAGACATCAGCGCTTACTACGACCAGCACAAGAGCAGCTACGGCCAGCCGGAGCGTAAAAACTACAGCGTGATCCAGCTGAAAACCGAGGCGGAAGCCAACGCGGCGCTGGACGAGCTGAAGAAGGGCGCCGATTTCGCCACGCTGGCGAAAGAGAAATCCACCGATATCATCTCACGCCGCACCGGCGGCGAGCTGGGTTGGCTGGAGCCGGAAACCACCGCCGACGAACTGAAGCAGGCTAACCTGACCGAGAAAGGGCAGCTGTCCGGCGTGGTGAAGTCTTCCGTCGGCTACCTGATCGTGCGTTTGAACGATATCGAACCTGAGAAAGTGAAGCCGCTGAGCGAAGTGCATGACGCCATCGCCAAGCAGGTGCAGCAGGAGAAAGCGGTAGACGCGTATTACGCGCTGCAGCAGAAGGTGAGCGAAGCGGCGACCAGCGACAACGAATCTCTGGCCTCGGCTGAAGAAGCGGCCGGCGTGAAAGCGGCGCAAAGCGACTGGTTCACCCGTGACAACATTCCTGCCGCGCTGAACTTCAAGCCGGTCGTGCAGGCGATCTTCGACGGCTCGCTGATCGGCGAGAACGGCGCGCCGGGCAGCAACTCCGACGTGATCACCGTAGACGGCGACCGCGCCTTCGTGGTGCGCGTGAGCGGCCACAAGCCGGAAGGCATCGAACCGTTCGACCAGGTGAAAGACCGCGTGGCGGAACTGGTGAAGCGCAACAAGGCGCTGCAGGCAGCGAAACTGCAGGGCGAGAAGCTGCTGGTTGAGCTGAAGCAGGGCAAGGGCGACGAGGCGATGAAAGCCGCCGGCCTGAGCTTTGGCGCCGTGCAGAAGATGGCGCGCGCGCCGGAAGACAGCCAGCTGGTAGAGAGCGTGTTCGCGCTGCCGCACCCGCAGGACGGTAAACCGGTATACGGCATGTCGCAGGATCGTCAGGACAACGTGGTGCTGATCGCGCTCGATGCGGTGAAGCCAGGCACGTTGCCGGAAGACGAAATGAAAACCTTCGTTGGCAAGATGGAAGAGGGCGCGACCGGCGTCTCCTTCGATTCGCTGCTGGCGAGCCTGCGTAAAGAAGCCGAGATCAAAATGGGCGCCGCTGAGCAACAGCCTCAGTAATCGCCGCATTTTTCTGCAACGCAGTGCAACAAACAAAGGCCGCTTTCGCGGCCTTTTCCACATCTGATATCCGCCGATTGCTGAATATCCGCCGCCGCGGCAAGGTAACCGTGCTGTCACACACAAGGAGGATACAGCATGCAACATTCAGAGAAAAAAGCGTTTTTCGGTTACCGTCGTCACGTTAACGCCGCGCTGACCGCGCTGTTGTTATGCCTGGCTGGGCCGGGCGCCGCGGCGGAAAAAACCGAGGCGCCGGCCCCCATGCTCTCAGCACCGGCGAGCAATGGCGGGCAACAGACGATGACCAGGGTGGCCGAAGAAACGGCGGTCAGCATCAATCAGGCTACCGCCGAACAGCTGGCCGCCGCCTTGAGCGGCGTCGGCCTGAAGAAGGCGGAAGGCATCGTGCGCTACCGCGAGCAGAATGGGCCATTCACCCAGGTTGAGCAGTTGCAGGAGGTGCCGGGCATCGGGCCGGCGCTGTTTGAGAAGAACCGCGCCCGGCTGAAAATGTGATCCCGGTCGCGGCTGCGTGGCAAAATGCCGCTGAGGCCGAAACTCCTCTGCTACATTTTACAGGTCTTACCAGTTTGGCGCGTTGACCAAGCGGGCGAGGGAGCCAGCGCGGCTCCCTCTTTCTGTAATCACCAGGCAGGAGCGATCGTTCCCTATGCAAACCTTTATCAAAGTTCGCGGTTATCATCTTGATGTTTACCAGCACGTTAACAATGCTCGCTATCTGGAGTTTCTGGAAGAGGCGCGTTGGGAGTGGCTGGAGAACGAGGCCGGGTTCCGCTGGATGACGGAAAACAACATCGCTTTCATCGTGGTGAACATCAATATCAATTACCGCAGCCCGGCAGTATTGGGGGATAAGCTGCGTATCGACAGCCAGATGGTGCAGCTCAACGGCAAGAGCGGCGTGCTGAGCCAAAAGGTGACGCAGGATCCGGCGGGGACGCCGGTGGCCGACGCGCTGCTGACTTTCGTGTGCGTCGATCTGAAAACGCAGCGTGCGCTGCCGCTCGAGGGGGAACTGCGTGCGCATCTGGAGGCGCTTGTGCCGCAGGAAAACTCACGGTAAACAGGGGGAGAACGGGCGGCAGAAGCTGCCGCCGTCACTGCCTCAGGCCAGACCGGCCTTTTGTTTCAACGCGGCCATCACTTCCGCCTGATTGGCGCGATACTGCGTCAGGCCATTGGCGCGCAGGTTGCAGGCGGCGCACTCGCCGCAGCCGTCACCCTTGATGCCGTTGTAGCAGGTCAGCGTATCCTGGCGCACGCGATCCAGCTGGTGGTAATAGTCCGCCAGCGCCCAGGTCTCGGCCTTGTTCAGCCACATCAGCGGCGTTTCGAAGCGGATATCGCGGGCGATGCCCAGCGTCACCGCCTTGTTCAACGCTTTAACGAACTCGTCGCGGCAATCGGGGTAGCCGGAGAAATCGGTTTCACACACGCCGGTGATCACCGCTTCCGCTTCCACCTGGTAGGCGTAGATCGCCGCCAGCGTCAGGAACAGGATGTTGCGGCCCGGCACGAAGGTGCTCGGCAGCGCATTTTTCTGATTGGGATCGTAGGCGGGAACCGGGATATTGTCACGCGTCAGGCTGCTGACGGCCAGCTCGTTGAGCAGCGTTACGTCCAGCACCTTGTGCGCCTTGGCGCCGAGGGCCACCGACAGCTCCTGAGCCACTTCAATCTCGGCGCGATGGCGCTGGCCGTAATCGAACGTGACGCAGTGAACTTCGTCATACTGTTGCAATGCCTGGATCAAGCAGGTCGTGGAGTCTTGTCCACCGCTGAAAACGACAACCGCGCGCTTCATAAAATCACCTTTTTGGGCTTTGGCCTCTCCCGATACACATTCGGGCGGCAGGATAAAATTGCGTTGCGGCGACAATAGTAGCAGAAAGGGCCGCCAGGCGCAGGGCGGTTCGGCTCAGGCCGGGGCGTCGTCCACCGGCGGCGGCAGCCACGCCTGGCAAAAATCGAACCAGCCGTGAGCGGTCAGCGTGACGCCATGCATGCGCGGCGGCGCGCTGATCTGATACTGGTAGTGAAACAGCGGCGTGATGATGGCGGCGGCCATCAGCCGTTGATAATAAGCCTGCAGTTGTGCGAAGCGCGGTTGCTGCGCCTGCAGCTGCTGGATCTGCCGCAGCGTGTCCTGTTGCTGTTGCCAGCGGCTTTCCGTCAGGATGCCGCGCCACAGCGTATCCTGCCGCAGCCAGCTCTCCAGCGTCGCCTCCGGCGCTTCGCCGATCAGGTTGTCCGCCAGCAGCAGGTCGGCCTGGGCGATCTGTTCCTCGCTTTGCCAGCGCTTGCCGGCGTAGTAGCGCACTTCCAGCTCGCAGCCGTGCTGCGCGAGCAGCCGCTGTAGCGCGGCCGTCACCGTTTCCAGCTCGACCGGCGGCCGATACAGCAGCGTCAGCCGGGCGGGCAGGGCGACGTCCTCTTCGACCTGTTGGCGGGGGATGCGCCAGCCGGGCAGCATTTCATGGCTGGGGGTGATCACGCTGTTGGGGATCGGCAGATGGCTCAGCAGGCCGGACTGCTGGATCAGCATCAGCAGCTTTTGCCCCTGGGCTTCGCTCAGCACGCCGTGGCGCAGGTTCAGCGCCAGATAACACCAGCCCAGGCTCATGCTGCGCTGCACCGGCCGGGCCTGCGCCAAATCGTCTTGTTGACCGATGGTGATGCGCACCGGATGCTGGCAGCTGGTGTAGGGGGCGGCGGTGGGCAGATCGGGAGTGATCCAGTATTCGATGGTGTCCAGATACGGATGCTGCAGGTGGTAACCGGCGTGCTGTTCCAGCCGCACCAGCTGCGGTTCATTCAGCGTCAGCTTGAACGGGCCGGCACCGATGGCCGGCAGCTCCGGGTGGGTCATCAGGCAAGGCAGTTCCGCCAGCCGGTGGGCCAGCCAGTAATCCGGCAGATGCAGATCGAACTGAACGCACAGCGGATGCGGCAGGCTGATGCGCGCGACGTTGGCCAGGCTCGGTTGGCTGCGCGGATGGTGTTGCAGTTTTTCCAGCGTTTGCAGCAGCTGGTGGCCGGTCAACGGTTCGCTGTTGTGCCAGCGCAGCTGGCTGCGCAGAAAGAAGCGCCAGCGCAGGCCGCGATCGCTAATCTGCCAATGGTGCGCCAGATCGGGCTGCGGTTCCGGGTTACCGGTCATCAGGCGCGTCAGCCCGGCGTGCAGGGTCGACACCAGGTGTTGCTCGGCGCGGCCGGTCAGCGTGAGCGGGTCGAGCGCTTCCAGCGTGCGGTAATAGGGAATGCGCAGCGTCGGGCTGCCGGCCTGCCATTGCCCGCCGAGGTGCGGGCTGAGCAGATCCTGCAGGTGCTGCGGATCGAGCTGCGCCATCTCCAGCGCCCCCTGATGGTTGCCCTGTTGCAGCAGCTGTTGCAACAGCTGAGCGCGCAGTTCATCCGGGGTTTTCAGGCAATGCAGGCGAGCGCGTTTGCCCCGGCCGGGCTGCGAATGCCAGCTCAGCCAGCCCTGATCCTGCAGCTGTTGCACCAGCGTGCGGGCGTGCCGCTCGCTGCAGTAGAACATCGCCGCCAGCTCGCCGATGGTCACGGCGACCGGCGCGCTGCCGAGCTGATGGTACAGGCGTTGATATTGGCTGAGGCGGTGAACCAGGCGCATGGGCAGAAATCCGGAACGGTTTTTTCAAATTGTTCACTATTACTTCCGCAAATACCATTCCATACTGCACGGATTGTAATCGCGTTCACATTCAAGAGGTCTTTATGTATCGCCTGGCAGCTTTCGATATGGACGGCACGCTGTTGATGCCGGATCACCGGGTTGGCCCGGAAACGCTGGCGGTGCTGAACCAGCTGGTAGAGCGGGAAATGGTGGTGACGTTCGCCACCGGGCGGCACTACCTCGACGCGCAGCCGATCATGGCGCAGCTGGGGCTGCAGGGGTACCTGATCACCGGCAACGGCACGCGAGTGTATGACAACCGCGGCCAACAGCTGCACGCCACCGATTTGCCGGCGGCGGTCGCCGAAGAGGTGCTGCATCATCATTGGCGCACCCGCGCCAGCATGCATGTGTTCCGCGACGAAGGCTGGCTGACCGAGTTTCCCGTGCCGGAAGAGATGCTGCGGGCGCACCACCTGAGCGGCTTTCGTTTTCAGCTGGCCGACGTGCGCCGCCTGCCGGCGTTCGGCAACAGCAAGGTGTGCTTTGTCGCGCCGCACGAGGAACTGCTGGCGTTGCAGGTGCAGCTGCGGGCGCAGTTGGGTGACGAGGCAGACCTGTGCTTTTCCGCCTACGACTGCCTGGAGGTGCTGCCGCTCGGTTGCAACAAAGGCACGGCGCTGGACCGGCTGAGCCGCCATCTGGGGCTGACGATGGCCGACTGCATGGCGTTCGGCGACGCGATGAACGACAAAGAGATGCTGGGGGCGGTGGGGCACGGCGTGGTGATGGGCAACGCCCTGCCGCAGCTGAAATCCCTGCTGCCGCAGCTACCGGTTATCGGCCATTGCCAGCAGCAGGCGGTGGCCCACTATTTACAACATTGGCTGCGTTCACCTTGCCTCACCTATTCCCCCGAAGAATGAGGTTCTCCTTACAGCCGGCCGGGTATGACTACCCGGCTTTTTTTTATCCGCAGCCTGGCGTTACAAATCCGCCAGCTGCGCCAGATACGGCTGCAGATCGCCGATGTTATTGCTGACCCATTCCGGGTTGTAATAGGTATCCAGATAACGCTCGCCGCTGTCGCACAGCAGGGTGACGATCGACCCTTGCTCGCCGTTTTCCCGCATCTGCTTCGCCAGCTGCAGCGCACCCCAGACGTTGGTGCCGGTGGAAGCGCCAACCTTGCGGCCGAGCACGCCTTCCAGCCAGTGAATGGTGGCGACGCTGGCGGCATCCGGCACCCGCAGCATGTTGTCGACCACCGACGGGATGAACGACGGCTCGGCGCGCGGGCGGCCGATGCCTTCGATACGGCTGCCGCAGTTGCCGATCAGGGTGCGATCGCCGTGGTGGAAGCAGTCATAGAACACCGAATTTTCCGGATCGACCACCGTCAATTGGGTGTCGTGCCCCTGATAGCGGATGTAGCGCCCCAGCGTAGCGGAGGTGCCGCCGGTGCCGGCGCTCATCACGATGTGTTTCGGCACCGGGAAAGGTTCGCGTGCCATCTGGCGGAAGATGCTGTCGGCGATGTTGTTGTTGCCGCGCCAGTCGGTGGCGCGTTCGGCATAGGTGAACTGATCCATATAGTGGCCGTTCAGCTCTTTCGCCAGCTGTTCGGAGGCGGCGTAGATCTGGGCGGCGTGATCGACGAAGTGACAGCGGCCGCCGTAAAAGGCGATCTGCTCCACCTTGCGGCGCGCGGTGCAGGATGGCATCACCGCGATGAACGGCAGGCCGATCAGACGAGCGAAGTAGGCTTCGGACACCGCGGTGCTGCCGGAAGAGGCCTCGATGATGGTGGTGTTCTCGGTGATCCAGCCGTTGCACAGGCCATAAAGGAACAGCGAGCGCGCCAGGCGGTGTTTCAGGCTGCCGGTCGGGTGGGTGCTCTCGTCCTTCAAATACAGGCAGATGCCTGGAAACGCCGGCAGGTTCAGGCGAATCAGGTGCGTATCGGCGGAGCGCTGAAAATCCGCTTCTATTTCACCGATAGCATATTTTACCCAAGAGTTTGTCATGATTTGGCCTCAGAATAGGGGGCTGGTTTATGGCGTAGCATAGCCTGTCGGCAGGAAAAAAGGATTGCCATTTTCCCTGTTTAATCGCCTAATGGGAGAAAATTTTTCTCCTGGTAGCCGCTATGTTAGATAAAACAGACCGTAAGCTGCTGTGCATGCTGCAGCAAGATTGCACCCAGTCGCTGCAGGCGCTGGCCGATGCGGTCAATTTGACCTCGACGCCGTGCTGGAAACGGCTGAAGCGCCTGGAAGACGAGGGCTATATCCGCGGCCGGGTGGCGCTGCTGGATAACGAAAAGCTCGGCCTGGGGCTGACGGCGTTTGTGCTGATCAAGACCCAGCAGCACAGCAGCGAGTGGTATCAGGCGTTTGTGCAGTTGACCAGCCAGATGCCCGAGGTGCTGGCGTTCTACCGCATGGCGGGGGAGTACGATTACCTGATGCAGGTCGAAGTGGCGGACATGAAAAGCTACGACGGCTTTTATAAGCGCCTGGTGAACGGCGTACCGGGCCTCATCGACGTCACCTCGAGCTTTGCCATGGAAAAAATCAAATACACCACTGCATTGCCGGTGCCGGAGTGAAAAGTTCACCGGACGGGCGGCTCAACGGTGGTATCCTGCTCCTCTGAAGCAGAAAAAGAGACAAATCCCATAAAATCCTGGAATCAAACTGCGTGAGATTATTTGCTCAAATCGGCTGGTACTTCCGCCGGGAGTGGCGCCGCTACCTCGGGGCGGTGGTGCTGCTGATCGTCATCGCCATCCTGCAACTGTTGCCGCCTAAGCTGGTCGGCATCATCGTGGACGGCGTCACCGAAAAACAAATGTCTACCGGCGTGCTGATGGCCTGGCTCGGGCTGATGATCGGCACCGCGATCGTCGTTTACCTGCTGCGCTATGTGTGGCGGGTATTGCTGTTCGGCGCGTCCTACCAGCTGGCGGTCGAGCTGCGCGAGAACTTTTACCGCCAGCTCAGCCGGCAAAACCCGGCGTTCTACCTGCGCCACCGCACCGGCGATCTGATGGCGCGCGCCACCAACGACGTGGACCGCGTGGTGTTCGCCGCCGGCGAAGGCGTGCTGACGCTGGTGGATTCGCTGGTGATGGGGTTGGTGGTGCTGGTGGTGATGAGCACCCAAATCAGCTGGCAGCTGACGGTGCTGGCGTTGATCCCGATGCCGCTGATGGCGATCGCCATCAAATATTACGGCGACCAGCTGCACCAGCGCTTTAAATCGGCGCAGGCGGCGTTTTCCAGCCTGAACGATCAGGCGCAGGAAAGCATGACCAGCATCCGCATGATCAAGGCCTTTGGGCTGGAAGATCACCAATCCAACCGCTTTGCCGACGTCGCGGCGCAGACCGGCGCCAAGAACATGCACGTGGCGCGGGTGGATGCGCGCTTCGATCCGACCATTTATATCGCCATCGGCGCCTCTAACCTGCTGGCCATCGGCGGCGGCAGCTGGATGGTGGTGAACGGGTCGCTGACGCTCGGGCAACTGACCAGCTTTGTGATGTACCTCGGCCTGATGATCTGGCCAATGCTGGCGCTGGCCTGGATGTTCAACATCGTCGAGCGCGGCAGCGCGGCCTACAGCCGCATCCGCAGCCTGCTCGACGAGGCGCCGGCGGTGCAGGACGGCCCGCAGGCGCTGCCGGCCGGGCGCGGCGTGCTGGATGCGGATATCCGCGCGTTCCACTACCCGGAAAATCCGCACCCGGCGCTGCATGATGTGGCGCTGACGCTGAAACCGGGGCAGATGCTGGGGCTGTGCGGGCCGACCGGCGCCGGCAAATCGACGCTGCTGTCGCTGATCCAGCGCCAGTTCGACGTCGGTCAAGGGCAGATCCGCTATCACGGCCTGCCGCTGCCGCAGGTCAAACTCGACGACTGGCGTTCGCGGCTGTCGGTGGTGAGCCAGACGCCGTTCCTGTTCTCCGATACCGTGGCGAACAACATCGCGCTGGGTCATCCGGGCGCGACGCAGGCGCAGATCGAACAGGCGGCGCGGTTGGCCAGCGTCCATGAGGACATTCTGCGGCTGCCGCAGGGCTATGACACCGAGGTGGGCGAACGCGGCGTGATGCTGTCGGGCGGGCAGAAACAGCGTATCTCCATTGCGCGCGCGCTGCTGCTGGATGCGGAGATCCTGATCCTCGACGACGCGCTGTCGGCGGTGGACGGCCGCACCGAACACCAGATCCTGCACAACCTGCGCAGCTGGGGGCAAGATCGCACGGTGATCATCAGCGCGCACCGGCTGTCGGCGTTGACCGAAGCCGGCGAGATCCTGGTGATGCAGCACGGTGGCGTGGCGCAGCGCGGCGATCATGCGGCGCTGGCGGCGCAGCCGGGCTGGTATCGCGATATGTACCGTTATCAGCAGCTGGAAGCGGCGCTGGACGAAGCGCCGGAAAACGGCGAGGAGGCGTTGGCCGATGAATAAAGTGCAAAAGCTGTGGCCGACGCTGAAGCGGCTGCTGGCCTACGGCTCGCCGTACCGCAAACCGCTGGGACTGGCGGTGCTGATGCTGTGGATCGCGGCGGCGGCGGAAGTCGCCGGGCCGATCCTGGTGAGCTATTTCATCGATAACTACGTCGCCAAAGGGCAGCTGCCGCTGACGATCGTCGGCGGGCTGGCGGCGGCTTACATTCTGCTGGAGCTGCTGGCGGCGGCGCTGCATTACTTCCAGGCGCTGCTGTTCAACCAGGCTGCGGTGGGCGTGGTGCAGCGGCTGCGCACCGACGTGATGGACGCCGCGCTGCGCCAGCCGCTCAGCGCCTTCGACACGCAGCCGGTCGGGCAATTGATCTCGCGCGTCACCAACGACACCGAGGTGATCAAGGATCTGTACGTGATGGTGGTCTCCACGGTGCTGAAAAGCGCCGCGCTGATCGGCGCCATGCTGGTGGCGATGTTCAGCCTCGACTGGCGCATGGCGCTGGTGGCGGTCTGCATCTTCCCGGCGGTGTTCGTGGTGATGGGCATCTATCAATACTACAGCACGCCGATCGTGCGCCGGGTGCGCAGCTATCTGGCGGACATCAACGACGGCTTCAACGAAGTGATCAACGGCATGGGCGTGATTCAGCAGTTCCGCCAGCAGGTGCGCTTCGGCGAGCGCATGAGCGCTGCCAGCCAGTCGCACTATCTGGCGCGTATGCAGACCCTGCGGCTCGACGGTTTTCTGCTGCGGCCGCTGCTCAGCCTGTTTTCGGCGCTGGTGCTGTGCGGCCTGCTGATGCTGTTCGGCTTCAGCGGCGAAGGCGTGATTGGCGTCGGCGTGCTCTACGCCTTCATCAATTACCTGGGGCGCCTAAACGAACCGCTGATCGAGCTGACTTCGCAGCAGTCGATCCTGCAGCAGGCGGTGGTGGCCGGCGAACGCATCTTCGAGCTGATGGATCGCAGCCAGCAGAGTTACGGCGCCGACGATCGTCCGTTGGCCGGTGGCCGCATCGACATCACCGATCTGAGCTTCGCCTACCGCGCGGACAAAAAGGTGCTGCAGCACATTTCGCTGGCGGTGCCGTCGCGCGGCTTCGTGGCGCTGGTCGGGCATACCGGCAGCGGCAAGAGCACCTTGGCCAACCTGCTGATGGGCTATTACCCGGTCAGCGAGGGGGAAGTGCGCCTCGATGGCCGCCCGATCTCCAGCCTGTCGCACCGCACGCTGCGCCAGGGGGTGGCGATGGTGCAGCAGGATCCGGTGGTGATCGCCGATTCGGTGCTGGCTAACGTCACGCTGGGGCGTAACATCGAGGAAGAGGCCGTGTGGCGGGCGCTGGAAACGGTGCAGCTGGCGGATCTGGTGCGCGGCTTCCCGCAGGGTATTCACACCCGGCTGGGGGAGCAGGGCAATAACCTGTCGGTCGGGCAGAAACAGCTGCTGGCGATGGCGCGAGTATTGGTGCAGGCGCCGCAGATCCTGATCCTCGACGAGGCGACCGCCAATATCGACTCGGGCACCGAACAGGCGATCCAGCGCGCGCTGCGTGCGATCCGCGAGCACACCACGCTGGTGGTGATCGCCCACCGATTGTCGACCATCGTCGATGCCGACTCCATTCTGGTGCTGCATCGCGGCCAGGCGGTGGAGCAGGGCAATCATCAGCAGCTGCTGGCGCAGCAGGGGCGCTACTACCAGATGTACCAGCTGCAGCTGGCGGGCGAGCAGTTGGCGGAAGCGGTGCGCGAGGAGAGCCAACCCGCCTGAACATGGGCCGCGATCGCGGCCCTTGTTTCTTTCCAACGCACCACAAGCAGGCACCCCGCCAGAGCTATGCCCCCTTTCTGCACTCTTTCGACGCGATGCGCACCAAATCAGTGCGCATTATTTAACCCATTCAAGGTATCGGTGCGGCGCTGCGTCGCGGGGGCGCCCGCGCGCCCGCTAATCCGCTGAATCGCCATGAAAAATTAAATTTGGCACAGCCCTTGCTACACAAGAGGCGTACCAGGGGTGAGTTTGGGCTTAATTCGTGGAGGGGCAATATGAAGCTGGTGACCGTGGTAATCAAACCGTTCAAGCTGGAGGACGTGCGCGAGGCCCTGTCCTCCGTGGGCATTCAGGGGTTGACCGTAACCGAAGTGAAGGGCTTTGGCCGCCAGAAGGGGCACGCCGAGCTGTATCGCGGCGCTGAATATAACGTCAACTTCCTGCCCAAGGTCAAAATCGACATCGCCATCGCCGACGATCAGTTGGATGAAGTGGTTGATGTAATTAGCAAAGCCGCCTACACCGGCAAAATCGGCGACGGCAAAATTTTCGTTGCCGAGTTGCAACGCGTGATCCGCATTCGCACCGGCGAAACCGACGAATCGGCACTGTAACCGCGAACTCAGTTAAGTGATGGGGATGATTGATAATGAAAAGACTGTTATCCATGTTGGGCCTGAGTTCGGTAACCCTGGTTCCTTCTTTGGCCCTGGCCGCTCCGGCGGTCGCTGATAAGGCCGACAACGCCTTTATGATGATCTGCACCGCGTTGGTGCTGTTCATGACGCTGCCCGGCATCGCGCTGTTTTACGGCGGCCTGCTGCGCGGCAAAAACGTGCTGTCGATGCTGACGCAGGTCACCGTCACCTTCGCGCTGGTTTGCGTGCTGTGGGTGCTGTATGGCTACAGCCTGGCGTTCAGCGAGGGCAATGCGGTGTTCGGCGGGTTCGAGACGGCGATGCTGAAAGGCATCGGTATCGACAGCGTCACCGGCAGCATCAGCCAGATGATCCACGTCGCCTTCCAGGCCTCCTTCGCCTGTATCACCGTGGCGCTGGTGGTGGGCGGCTTCGCCGAACGCATTCGCTTCTCGGCGGTGCTGATCTTCGCGATCCTGTGGTTCACGTTGTCTTACCTGCCGATCGCGCACATGGTGTGGGGCGGCGGCTACCTGGCCGCCGACGGCGCATTGGACTTCGCCGGCGGCACCGTGGTGCACATCAACGCCGCCAGCGCCGGGTTGATCGGCGCCTACCTGATCGGCAAGCGCGCCGGCTTCGGTAAAGAGGCCTTCAAACCGCACAACCTGCCGATGGTGTTTACCGGGGCGTCGATCCTGTATATCGGCTGGTTCGGCTTTAACGCCGGCTCCGCCAGCGCGGCCAACGGCATTGCGGCCCTGGCATTCCTCAACACCGTGGTTGCCACCGCGGGCGCCATTCTCTCCTGGACCTTCGCCGAATGGGTGCTGCGTGGCAAGCCTTCGCTGCTGGGCGCCTGCTCCGGCATGATCGCCGGGTTGGTTGCGGTGACGCCGGCGGCGGGCACCGTGGGCGTGGGCGGGGCGTTGATCATCGGCCTGGTGGGCGGCGTCGCCGGTCTGTGGGGCGTCGTAACGCTGAAAAAATGGCTGAAAGTGGACGACACCTGCGACGTATTCGGCGTGCACGGGGTGTGCGGCATCGTCGGCTGCCTGCTGACGGGCGTGTTCACCGCCTCTTCACTGGGCGGCACCGGCTACGCCGAAGGCGTGACGATGGGCCACCAGGTCTGGATCCAGCTGGTGAGCGTGCTGATCACGCTGGTGTGGTCGAGCGTCGCCGCCTTTATCGCCTTCAAGATCGCGGGCGCCATGGTGGGGCTGAGAGTGCCGGAAGAGCAGGAACGCGAGGGGCTGGATGTCAACAGCCACGGCGAGAGCGCCTACAACCAATAAGACTCGAAGCAGGGCAGTGCGCTAAAGACTAAAATAATGATGAAGCCAAAAGGGGCGATGGAAACATCGCCCCTTTCTTTATATTGCGGATCAGGCGTCGCGCTGGCGAATCACCCCTTCCTGCACGGTGGTGGCGACCAGTACGCCGTCGCGGGTATAGATCTGGCCGCGCACAAAGCCCCGTGCGCCGGAGGCGGAGGAGCTCTCCACCGCGTACAGCAGCCAGTCATCCATGCGGAACGGACGGTGGAACCACATCGAGTGGTCAATGGTGGCCACCTGCATGCCCGGCTCGAGGAAGCCGACGCCGTGCGGCTGCAGCGCCGTCGGCAGGAAGTTAAAGTCCGACGCGTAGCCCAGCAGATATTGGTGGATGCGTTGATCGTCCGGCATGCTGCCGTTGGCGCGGAACCACACGTAGCGATGCGGTTCTTCCACGCTGCCTTTCAGCGGGTTGTGGAATTTCACCGGGCGCATTTCGATCGGCTTCTGGCCGATAAATTTTTCGCGCACTTTTTCCGGCAGCATATGCGCCAGTTTCTGGGCGATCTCTGACTCGGACAGCAGCCCTTCCGGCGGCGGCACGTCCGGCATCAGGTTCTGATGCTCGAAACCCGCTTCCGGGCTCTGGAAGGAAGCGGTCATATAGAAGATAGGTTTGCCGTGCTGGATGGCGCTGACGCGGCGCGCGCTGAAACTGTTGCCGTCGCGCAGGGTTTCCACGTCGTAAACGATAGGCTTGCTGCTGTCGCCTGGGCGCAGGAAGTAACTGTGGAACGAATGCACGCTGCGTTCGTCCGGCACCGTCTGTTTGGCTGCGTACAGCGCCTGGCCGACCACTTGCCCGCCGAACACCTGGCGCAGCCCCAGATCTTCACTCTGGCCGCGGAACAGCCCTTCTTCGATTTTCTCCAGATCCAGCAGATCGAGGAGGTTTTGCAATGCCTGGCTCATAAAGTTATTACCTTTCTAATAATCATTTTGCGCAGTGTGCGGAATATCACGGCGCGGCGTCAACATTTTGCGTTAAAGGGCCGATGAGAATGCTCTTAATCGTGGACGCCTTGGGTTGTTTAAGTGATTAATAGGCGGGGCAAAGTGGATTTATCAGTGTTTTGTGCTAGGTTTAATAGGTGAGGTGGTGAAAGCCACCAACATGTTGATAATAAAAAAGGAGACCGATCCATGAAACTCTGGCAAATCGTAGGCGGTGCTGCGGCACTGACGATCACGCTGGCGGGATGCGCGCAAAAGAGTGCTGATGTGCCTACCCAGGCGGCCGGTAACCCGGCGGCTGCGCAAACGCAGATTCAGGGCCCGGCGGTGACAGGTTCGGTTAATATACGTCAGCGCATTGCGCTGCCGCCGGACGCCGTACTGACGGTCACCCTCTCTGATGCCTCGCTGGCAGATGCGCCGTCCAAAGTGATTGCACAGCGCGCGGTACGTACTGAAGGGCAGCAGGCGCCATTCAGCTTTACGCTGCCGTACAACCCGTCCGACATCCAACCGAATGCGCGTATCATTCTGAGCGCGGCGGTGACGGTCAACGGGCGACTGATGTTTATTACCGACACCATCCAGGAAGTGGTTAACCGCAACGGCACCCGTGCCGATCTGCTGCTGGTGCCGGTTCAGGGTGTGCCGATTCAGGCTGCGCCAACCGCCATGCAGTAAGCTTACTGCGGTACAGCAAGATGAAATCAGCAGCCTTTGCGCTTCGGCCAAAGGCTGTTTTGTTTTACCAGCGCCAGCCGTAGCGATCGAAATCGACCGTGCTGTGCGGGCCGAAAATAATCCCCTCCGCCAGCAATGCCTGCCGTTGCCGTTGAAAATCCTCCCCCTGCTGCGAGATCTGTCCGTGCCGGTTGATCACCCGGTGCCAGGGCAGCGTGCTGCCTTCCGGCAAACGCCGCAGCACGCCCCCGACCTGACGCGCGGCGCGCGGCGAGCCGGCCAGCCGGGCGACTTCGCCGTAGGTGGTGACTTTGCCGAACGGGATGGCGGCCACGATATGGAAAACCCGCTGGCTGAAAGAGGCGTCTTCTGGTTGCATATTGCTGTTCCTGCGTGACTCAAAACCCAGGCGAAGAGTGTGCCACAGCGCAGGTGGGTAAGAAAACAGCGGTTAACCCCGGTTGGCTTGCTATTTGATGGGGCATCGCCGATAATGCCCACCGCTTCGGAGTACAGAAGCCGTCAATGGGGGCCCTGTTGGTTCTCCCGCAACACTAACTTGTGAACTCGGTCAGGTCCGGAAGGAAGCAGCCGCAGCAGGTGACGTGTGTGCCGGGATGTAGCTGGCAGGGTCCCCACCCATTTTGCGGCCCGCAAAATGCTTATCCCCGTTATTCCTCATGTCGACAAGCTGCGCAAGCGTCATTTCGCACGCCGCGAGCGTGAATCTTTTCCTCTGCGCCGTTTTTGCCCTTCTCCTCCCGTGACCAAATGTATTGTTGCCAACAGATCCGATGACGGTGAAAAAATAGCGTTTATATCGTTATTTGTGGGACAAATAATGACGCAGGGATAGGGAAAATTCTTAAAGTTGCACGCCTGTTGGGATGGCGTTAGTATGGTTTATTCTCGTTGCGAAAAAACTATCCGCGCTTCGCGGCGGTCGACGAACTGGCTGAATAAGTTTAAATAATAACCCGTGTGCGCTGTCAGGCTGAACATGATTTATATCATTGATAAAGATATTACATTTAACACTGAAAACGGTTCATTGAAGAGTATAAAGAAGGGACGGGAAGTTTTCTTATCCAGCGTCAATTCGAGAGTATTCAAATGCTTGCTCGAGCATGGCCACGAGGCGGTAAGCCGGGAAACGCTGTTGCAACAGGTTTGGAGCGATCACGGCTTGAGCGCTTCTTCCGCGACGTTAAATCAATATATCAGCCTGACGCGGCGGGCCTTGACGTCTGTCGGTTTCAACGAGCGCCTGATCGTTACCCTCTCTAAAAAGGGGTATAGACTCAATAGAATAATATCGATAGAGCGGCTGCGGATTGATTTGCCTGAGCCTCCCCACGCCGCGGACGTTCCCACTACATCGCCCGCATCCGCCGCGGCGTCAAAAAATACCCACCATTATTTTTTTATTCTGCTGCGCAGCTTATCGATCGTCGTGCCATTATCTTTTCTGGCGCTGTGCTTCATCTATTACAAACATCATCGCGACAGTGAAAAGAAGCAGGTATTGTCTTACGTCGGTACGGTGAACGGCTGCCCGATCTACTATGCCGGCCATTTTTTGGAGAATCATCAGGACGACTATTTGCAGTTCTTGATCCGTAAGGATCTTTATGGCCAGCGTTGCCGCCCCGGTGAGATTATCATCACCAAGGTTAACCGTTCTCATAATGCCAGTGAAGACAGCGGACGCCAGTTTATCGCCAAATGCACGAAGGACAGTGCGGCCGTTTTGCATAATTGTGAGAGCGAGTACATCCGGGCATGGAAAAAAAGTTAAATATCTTGTCAGCCACGCTGGTCGGCCTGTGCGTGTTGACCGGCAGCGTGGTGTATTCCCTGGTGCGCAGCCATCATGGCTTCGGCGATTTGTCCTGCGAAGCGAACGCCACGTTTAATTATTTCAATTCGCTGGACGCGCAGGCGGCGCACGATGAAATCCAGCTGTCGCTAAAAATAAACTACATCTTTTTGTCCGGCGATAAGGGCGTGATGATGCTGTCGGGCCTGGCCAACGATGGCGAAGAGAAGTATTTCGTCAACCGACGGGTTAACTTCAGCTACGTCTCGCAAGGCAGTTTTTATCGCTTCCACTATGGCGAGGTGAATTATTCGCCGCGTGATACCTTGCCGGACGAGGTGTATACTTACTTTTTCAGCACTGAATCGACGTTTTATCATATTCGCAGCGTGGATAAGAATACGTTGATGTTTAGCGATGCCTACTCGCCGATGTTTTTATGCAATATTGAATCCTGATGTGCATGTTATTTTTATATGGGGTTAAGGTGTATTCTGGTTACCTTTTATATCCTCGGGCCCTGCCTTTTCCGCACACGGCTAATAACATGGGTTATTATGCGTGAATGCCTATTTTTTCATTGTTAATCAAATTTAATGGTGATCTAGCTATTTTATAAAAATGGCTATCATCATGTTTTTAAATGATTTAATGAATCTAAGGCGATGCGGTATGGCCATATTAATTTTATATTGTTTATTTTAAAGAAATAAGTTGCATGAATGTTTTTCGCATGATTAATTGAGGCCGCTCTTGAAACGGCGAACTATTAATTTTCATTGAAAATGCATCTCGCCGCATGCGTGCAAAGGTGATGGCACAAGAGTCTTTGGACTTCATTAAACTGATAGGCGAGAGATGGACATACATAACATTGCCCTGAACGAGACTCTGTTGGAAAATGAGTTGGTGATATTAAACAACAATGAAAAAACGCTGTTGTTTAAAAAAGAGAATGTGCTCATTGAAATGACCGAATTACAGCGGCGCTTCATGCTGTGCCTGTTGAGCGGTATTTATAAGAAGAACGACATTATTCGCGCGGTCTGGTTTTGCAATCATGAGACCATCAGCGACAACAATTATTATCAGATGATATTCCAATGCCGTTCTTTGCTCTCACGCCACGGTATTCCCGGCGAGGTGATCAAGACCATTCCCCGATTTGGCGTGATGCTGAGCTTTCAGGCCTGCGAGCGCGCGGCCGCTAATTTGCAGGAGGAATGCCCGTCGCCATCGGCTAATAAGCGCCGGCGAACGTGGTTGGACGCCGTGAATTATAAAGTGGCCCTGATCATCACGCTGCTGTTTTCTGTCGCGATGGTGGTCGGTATTTCCGCTTAGCGTTGACACCGTTGAATAACCGGGGGGCACGTGAGCAAGCGGTTGACAGACCTTCTTATTCTACTTTTCTGCCTGATAAATCTGGCATTCATGCTCCAGCTGGGATGGCGAATGGTGGCCGGGGATGGCGCGCCCGTTGAGCCGAGCCGTGAAAACGCGCGCGGGCCGGTGCGTCATAGTGTCTTTCCTCAGGAAGATGACATCGGAAAAATTAATGACGCGCACTGGTTTGGCAGCTATCAAGCGGCGAAAAACGGCGAAAAGGCGCACGGGTATAAAGTCGGCGAATGGGCGATCGGTGCCGAGCTGCTGGCTAACGCGCCGGAAGCCGCAGCGCTCGGCAAGATAGCCGGCCTGCTGTTCAGCGACAACGCCAAAAAAAGCCTGGTCATCGTCGAGCATGGCGGCAAGCAAACCGGTTATGGCGTTGGCGACCGTCTGGCCGGCAGCAATGCCGTTATCGTGCGGATAGTGAAAAATAAAATACTGCTCGATGAAAACGGCTATTACGCCACGCTGACGTTTAAAGAGTAGCCGGCGCGCCGTTTCGGCGCGGGGTGTTTCATAGCATAAGGCGACATTGTGATTACGCATTTCATTTATCGTTCTGGCCCAGGCTGGAGCGCCGGCTTATGGCGCGCATTAGCGGCGGCGGCCGTCATGATCGCGCTGGGCGGCGTGGCGCGCGCGGAGCAATTCTCTGCCAATTTCAAAGGCACGGACATTCAGGAATTTATCAATACGGTCAGTAAAAACCTGGGCAAAACCATCATTATCGATCCGGCGGTGAAAGGTAAGGTCACGGTGCGCAGCTACGAACAGCTCGACGAGAAACAGTATTACCAGTTCTTTCTCAACGTGCTGGACGTCCATGGCTATACGGTCATCGGCATGCCCAACAACGTCCTGAAGGTGATTGCCGCCAAAGAGGGAAAAAGAGCCGCGCTGGCGCAAAACGGCGCAGAGGCGATCGCCGAAGGGGATGAGGTGGTGATGCGCGTGGTGCCGCTGCGCAATATCGCGGCCAAGGACGTTTCGCCGATATTGCGCCAGCTTAACGACAGCATCGGCGTGGGCAGCGTGGCGCATTACGAGCAGGGCAACGCGCTGTTGATCACCGGGCGGGCCAGCGTGGTCAACGGCCTGCTCGAGCTGGTCAGGGAGATGGATCAGGACGACGGCAATCGGGTCGAGACCCTCGCGCTGAAGCATGCGGCGGCGCCGGAGATCGCGCGCATGGTGAATGAACTGTTTCGCGAAGAGGGCAAGCGGCGTACGGCCGGCGCGAGCTCGCTGCGGCTGGTGGCGGATGAGCGAACCAACAGCGTGATGATCGCCGGGGACGATCGGGCCCGCGAACACGCCAAAGAACTGATTGATCAGCTGGATAACAAGAGCGTCACCCAGGGCAATACCCAGGTTATTCCGCTCAAATACGCCAAGGCGCAGAGCCTGGTCGAGGTATTGACCGGCGTGAGTGCAGGCCTGCAAAACGAGAAAGAGAGCGCCGCCGCCAACGTGGCGCTGCTGAAAAACGTGGTGCTCAAGGCCGATGAGCAGACCAATGCGCTGATCATCACCGCCGCGCCGGACGTGATGCGCGATCTGGAGGCGGTGGTCGCCAAGCTCGACGTGCGCCGCGCGCAGGTGCTGGTCGAAGCGGTGATCGTCGAAGTGCAGGATGGGCAGGGGCTGAACATCGGCGTGCAGTGGGCCAACAAATACGGCGGCGGCACGCAGTTCGCCGGCTCGGCGCCCGGGGTGTCGGCGGGGTTCGAAAACGGCATGAGCGACGTGTTCGGCAAGGCCAACGGCCTGATGACCGGTTTCTACAGCGGTAACTGGGGCGTATTGCTGTCCGCCATCGCCAGCAACAACCAAAACAATATCCTGGCCACGCCGAGCATCGTCACGCTGGATAACGCCGAGGCGGAGTTCAGCGTCGGGCAGGATGTGCCGATCCTGACCGGTTCGCAAACCACCAACAGCGATAACGTCTTCAACACCGTGTCGCGCAAGACGGTGGGGATCAAACTCAAGGTCAAACCGCAGATTAACCAGGGCCAGTCCGTGTTGCTGCAGATCGAACAGGAGGTCTCCAGCGTTGCCGACAGCGCCGGCGCCACGCCGGATTCGCTGGGGGCGACCTTCAATATCCGCACGGTCAACAACACGGTGCTGGTGGACAGCGGCGAAACCGTGGTGGTGGGCGGCCTGTTGGACAAGTCCAACTCGGAGCTGGAGAGCAGCGTGCCGATCCTCGGCAAGATCCCGCTGGTGGGGGCGCTGTTTCGCTCGACCGCCACCAAAGCGAGCAAGCGCAATTTGATGCTGTTTATCCGCCCGACCATCATTCGCAGCACTGAGGGATATGCCCGGCAGAGCCAACGCAAGTTAGGCAAGTTCGACGCCGAGCAGCAGGACGATCGTGAGCTGAATGACGCGCTGCGCGGCGAGATCGCCGGCGATAAGAAGGCGCTCGACAATCGGGCGTTTCTCGCCACCGTTGCCAGTATCGACGCGTTTTATCCGCGGGGAGCCCGCCCGTGAAGCGCCATTCCGCGGGGCCGCTGCTGCCTTTCGCCTGGGCGCGCCAGCATGGCGTGCTGGCCGTCGATGGGCAGAGCGGCATCCAAATGTATTGCCACCCTGAAACGAGCCACGCAGGGTTGATGGAGGCCTACCGCTGCCTGCCCGGCGAGCCGGCGCTGGCCCGGCTGGAGGTGGAGGCTTTTGATCAACGGCTGGTGGCGCACTACCAGCAGGAAAGCGGCCAGGCGCAGAAAATGATCGACGACCTGGGCGGCGAACTGGATTTTTACGCGCTGGCCGAGGAGCTGCCGCAGCAGCAAGACCTGTTGGACGAACAGGACGATGCGCCGATTATCCGCCTGATCAACGCCTTACTGAGCGAGGCGATCAAAGAGCGCGCCTCCGATATCCACATCGAAACCTACGAGAGCGAGCTGGTGATCCGCTTTCGCATCGACGGCGCGCTGCGGCGGATTCTGGCGCCGCAGCGCAAGCTGGCGGCGCTGCTGGTGTCGCGCATCAAGGTGATGTCGAAGCTGGATATCGCCGAGAAGCGCGTGCCGCAGGACGGGCGCATGGCGCTGAAGGTCGGCGGGCGGGCGATCGACGTGCGGGTGTCGGTGATGCCGGCCAGCCACGGTGAGCGCGTGGTCATGCGCCTGTTGGACAAACAGGGCGTGCGGCTCGAACTGCCCAGCCTGGGTATGGCGCCGGCGCACCAGCAGGCGTTGCTGCGCCTGATCCGCCAGCCGCACGGCATCATTTTGGTCACCGGGCCGACCGGCTCCGGCAAGAGCACCACGCTCTATACCTTGCTGAGCCAGATCAACGATGAACAGCGCAACATCATGACGATCGAAGATCCCGTCGAGTATGAGTTGGCCGGCATTGCGCAGACGCAGGTGAATCCCAAGGTGGACATGACCTTCGCGCGCGGGCTGCGCGCGCTGTTGCGGCAGGATCCCGATGTGGTGCTGATCGGCGAGATCCGCGACGGCGAAACGGCGCAGATCGCGGTGCAGGCCTCATTGACCGGGCATTTGGTGCTGTCGACCCTGCATACCAACACGGCGATCGGCGCCGTGACCCGGCTGCGGGACATGGGGGTCGAACCGTTTCTGCTTTCGAGTTCGCTCAGCGGCGTGTTGGCGCAGCGCCTGGTGCGTCGGCTGTGCCCGCAGTGCCGCGAGCCCTATGCGCTGTCTGACGCGCAGCGGCGCCTGCTGGGGCTGCCACCGACGCAGGCGGTGACCTGCTGGCGCCCGTTGGGGTGCGAGGCCTGCGGCGGGCAGGGATATCACGGTCGAATCGGCTTGCACGAACTGTTGGTGCTGGATGAACCGATGCGCATGGCGATCCATCGCGGTGACGGCGAGCTGGACATCGCGAAACTGGCCGCCGAACGCTACCTGCCGCTGCGCCAGGATGGGATCGCCAAAATGCGCGCCGGGGAGACCAGCCTGGAGGAAGTGCTGCGGGTGACGCGCGAAGGGGACGGCGATGAAGTTTGATTATCGCGCCTGCGACCGAGAGGGGCGCGCCCAGCGCGGCGTGTTGGAGGCGGATTCTCTGCGCCACGCCCGCGATCGGCTGCGTGAAAAGGGGTGGCAGGTGCTGGCGGTGCAAGCGCGCGGGCGGCCCGCTTTCGCCGGCATGTTTGCCGGCCGCTGGATGAGCGGCGTGAGCAGCGGCGATGTGGCGCTGTTGACCCGGCAGCTGGCGACGCTGCTCTCCGCTGCGCTGCCGCTCGAGGAAGCGTTGATGGCGGTGGCGCGGCAAACGGAGAAAAAAGGCCTGCAGGCGGCGTTGGCTCAGGTGCGGCAGCGCATTCTGGAGGGCTTCCCGCTGGCGCAGGCTCTAGGGCAGCATCCGCGAATTTTTGACCGTCTCTACTGCGCCATGGTGGCGGCCGGTGAGATTTCCGGCCATCTGGCGCCGGTGCTGGAGCGGCTGGCCGACTACGTCGAACAGCGCCAGCAAATGAAGAACAAGATCGTGCAGGCGCTGGTGTACCCGATGGTGCTGACGGCGGTGGCGATCGGCGTGGTGGCGATCCTGTTGACGGCGGTGGTGCCGAAGGTGATCGAACAGTTTGTGCATATGAAACAGACCTTGCCGCTGTCGACCCGGATGCTGCTCGGCGCCAGCGACGGGCTGCGCCAATGGGGGGCATTGGCGCTGATGTTGGCGCTGGCGAGTCTCGGCGCTTTCCGCTATCGCCTGCGGGATCCGGCGCGGCGCGTGCGCTGGCATGCGTTCATCCTGCGGTTGCCGGTGGTCGGCAAGCTGTCGCTGGCGGTGAATACGGCGCGCTACGCCAAAACGCTGAGCATTTTGAACGCCAGCGCGGTGCCGTTGCTGGAGGCGATGCGCATCAGCGCCGGCGTGTTGGGCAACGACGCCGCCCGCGAACGGCTGCTGGCGGCGATGGAGCGGGTGCGGGAGGGCGAAGGGTTATCGCCGTCGCTCGAGGGCACCGCGCTGTTCTCGCCGATGATGCGGCACATGATCATGTCCGGCGAGCGCAGCGGTGAGCTGGACATGATGCTCGAGCGGGCGGCGGCTATGCAGCAGGAGGCCTTCAGCCGGCAAATCACGCTGGCGCTGGGGCTGTTCGAGCCTTTATTGGTGATCGCGATGGCCGGTTCGGTGCTGTTCATCATTTTGGCCATCCTGCAGCCGATATTGCAGCTCAATAATATGGTCGGCTAATCATGCCGTTAATGGAGAGTAAAGTGAGTCATATCAGCAAGATACGCAGGTCGCGGCAGCGAGGGTTTACGCTGCTGGAAATCATGGTGGTGATCGTCATTCTGGGGCTGTTGGCCAGCCTGACCATTCCAAGCCTGATGGGAAACAAAGAGAAGGCCGATCGGCAAAAGGCCGCCAGCGATATCGTGGCGCTGGAGAATGCGCTGGATATGTACAAGCTGGATAACGGGCGTTATCCCAGCGCGGAGCAGGGGCTGGCGGCGCTGGTGACCCGGCCGGTGCTGGCGCCGATCCCGAGGAATTATCCCGAAGACGGCTATATTCGCCGGTTGCCGCAAGATCCCTGGGGGCAGGAGTACCGTCTGCGCAACCCGGGGCGCCACGGCAAGCTGGACGTGTTTTCTCTGGGGCCGGACGGCGTTGCCGACACCGATGACGACATCGGCAACTGGGTGGCCGACGCCGACGCGCCATGAGGCGCATACGCGGCTTTACGCTGCTGGAGATCATGCTGGTATTGCTGTTGCTGGGAGTGACCAGCGGCCTGGTGATGCTGAGTTTTCCTGCGGATGAGAAGCCGCTGGCGCGGCAGGGGGAGCGGCTGAACCATTGGCTGTATGCCCTCGCCGAGCGGGCCGAACGTGAAGGGGTGAGTTATGGCGTGGCGTTCGCCAGCGGCGGTTGGCGCAGCGTCGTCGCCGAAGAGGGGCGGGATGAATACGTTTTGCCGGAGGGCATCGCGCTGCGGCTGAGCGTTGAAGGGCAAACCGTCACGCTTGACGACGCGGCGGCGCAGATGCCGCAGGTGTGGCTGTATCCGGGGGGCGAAACCACCGCGTTCAGCGTGGCGCTGTCGCAGGGCAAGTGCCAGTGGCGATTGCAGGCACCCGGTTACTTCGTATTTGAAACGACGGATATTCGTTGCGATGACGCGGAAAATTAAACGCCAGCGGGGTATGACGCTGCTGGAGGTAATGGTGGCCTTGATGATCTTCGCCATCGGCTGCCTGGCGCTGATCAACAGCACCGGCGGCCAGGTGCGCAGCCTGAGCGCGATCGAAGCCAAGACCGTTGCGCTGTGGGTGGCGGACAACCAGTTGACGCTGCTGCAGCTCGACCCGTATCCGCCGACGCTGGCCTGGCATTCGGGCACTGCGGCGATGGCCGGTGAAACCTGGCACTGGCGCTATCGCGGGCAGGAGACCAGCGACGCCGGAATGCGGGCGATCGCGATTGAAGTCCGGCGCGATCCGCAGGATCGCAACGCGCTGGTGGAGATGCTGGCCTACAGGGCACTGCCATGAAACGCGGTTCGCAATGCGGTTTTACGCTGGTGGAAATGCTGCTGGCCATCGCCCTGTTCGCCATGCTGTTGCTCACCGCGCTGGCGGTCTTTAGGGGCGTGCTGAAAAGCGATGAAATCACCCGGCGCAAATCGACGCAGCTGACCCAGCTGCAACGGGCGCTGGCGATCGTCGAACGCGATTTCACTCATGCGCAGGCGCGGGCGCCGATTGGCGATAAGCGCTTGCCGGCGGTGCCGGAGTTCGCGGTGCGGCAGACGGTGGGCGAGGACGCGGATATACAGCTGCTGCTGATCCGAAACGGCTGGCCGAATCCACACGCTCGGCTGCCGCGCGCCACGCTGGAGCGGGTGGTGTATCGCTACCGGCAGGGGCGGCTCGAGCGTCTCAGCTATCCGAGTTTGGACAGCCCGCAGGCGGCGGCGCGCAGCGTGCTGCTGCTGCCGGAGGTGACGCGGTTCCGCCTGCGTTTTTACCTGCAGGGCGAATGGTTGACGGCCTGGCGCGCCAGCGGGCTGCTGCCGCAGGCGGTGGAGATCGTCGTCGAAACCCCCGCGCTGGGGGAGGTGCGCCGCATCGTCACGGTGCCCGCCGCGAGGCCATCATGAAAAAACAACGCGGTATGGCGCTGTTGATGGTGCTGCTGCTGATGTCGCTGATGGCGATCGTGGCGATCAATATCAACGACAACTGGCAGCGTTCGCTGGCGCGCACCCAGTCTCAACAGGATCGGCTGAAGGCCAAATGGCTGCTGCTGGGCGGGGAGATCTACGCCCAACAGCGATTGCGTCAGGCGGGAGAGAAGCGCAAGGCCTGGGGAGCATCAGGAGCGGCGTTCAGTATGCGTACCGAAGAGGGGGAGGTGGCGATACGCCTGCGCCGCGTCGATGCCTGTTTCAACCTAAATGCCCTGATCCGCGCCGCCGGCCCAACGGAGGCCGGGGATAGCGAGGGGGTTCCCCCCAATAAGGAGAGGCGGATATTCATGCTGTTACTGAACAACCTGGGGATCGCCGACGCGCAGGCGGGCGCGATTGCCGAGGCCATCGTCGCCAGGGGCGATGACGAGGGGTATCTGATGGGGAATGTCAGCGAACTGCGGGAGCTGGCCGGCATCGATCGTGAGCTTTACCTGCGCCTGGCACCGCAGCTTTGTGCGGCGCCGGATGCCGAACTGCGCATCAACCCGGATGCCGTGAGCGAGGCGCAATTACCGCTGCTGCGGGCGATGCTGATGAACGCCCTGAGCGATGAACGGCTGCGGGCGCTGCTGGCGGCCCGTCCGCCGCAGGGCTGGCAGACGCTGGCGTTTTTGTCGCAGGAAAAAGCGCTGCAAGACTTGGGTGACGACGATCTCGGCGAGCGATTGACGTTCGACGATAGCCGCTGGATTGCGCAGCTGCAGCTGACGCTGAACGACGGGCGCTATCGGCTCGTCAGCGCGTTGCAACCGGGCCAGTCAGGCGTCACGGTCAGCGGACGCCTGTTCGACAGAGGGGAGGGGTAAAGGGTGGCGAATACAATCCTGCTTATCGCGCTGAGCGAGGACTTGATGGCCGATGTGCGCTGGGGCCGCGTCGGCGAGACGAGTTGCCGCTTTGGCGCCCACCTCGATCTGACCGAAGGCGGCGGCGAGTTGGCGGCCATGGCGCAGGGCAGCCGCGTCGTGGTGTTGGTGCCTGCCCGTCATGTGGCGCTGAGGCAAACGACATTCCAGGGCAAGGCCCGGCAGGCGACGCCGCTGGCGCTGGCCTTCGCCCATGAGGCCGGGTTATTGGCCGATGCTGAGCAGATGCACTGGGCGGTGCTGGACAAGGCGCAGCGCGATTTCACCCTCGCCGGCGTCGCGCTGACGCAGATGCAGGAATGGGTCGAGCGCCTGAGCGCCAGCGGCATTCGCGCCGATAAAATGCTGCCCGACGTGCTGGCATTGCCGCTGCCCGGCCAATGCAGCGCGCTGCATTGGCGCAACCACTGGTTGATCCGAACGGGAAGCGGGCAGGGAATGCAGCTGCCCGACGCCTGGCTGGGCTGCGCTTCACTGCCGACGCCGGACTGGTGTCTGCACCGCGGCGGGGAGGTTCCGGCGGGCTGGGAAGCGGCGCGCATTGACGAGGATCCGCTCTGGCGACTGGCGGAAGAGGCCTGGAACAGTACATTCACGCTGCTGCAGGGACGTTTCAAACCGAGCGTACGCTGGCCGCGCCGCCTGCCCGACAAGACCGCCTGCGCGCTGCTGTTGCTCAGCGGTTCGCTGCTGGTGGGCGGTTTGCATCACCAACAGATGGCCCGGCAGAACGAGAGCCAGATTGCGGCGCTCTCACGGCACCTGCTGCCGGGCCAGGCCGCGTCGGCGTTTGCCGAGCAGGCGGCGAAAGCGCGGGTGCGGCGTATGCAGGATGCCCTGAATGCGCCGCAGCTGTTCAGGCTGTTGCCCTACGCGGCCGGGGCGCTCGCGTTATGGGCGCCCCCGCAGCTGCAGGCACTGGCTTTCGACGCCGCCGACGATCGTCTGGTGGTGACGGTGAACAGAAACGACGTGCCGCTGCCGGCGCCGGTTAACGACGGCGAGGTCAGCATGGCGTTCAACGAAGGCGGTGCGTCCAACCAGGCGATCCTGACGGTGAGAGGTGAGCGATGAATATCGGGTGGCGCGATAAGGCGTTGCGGCGGGCGGTGCTGTTAAGCCTGTTGCTGCTGGCAGCCTGCGGCTACTGCCTGTATCAGTTTTCACAGGCGCAGAAAAGCGCACAGCGCCTGGCCGCGCTGCAGGGGCAGGCACGCGTCATCCAGCAACTGCAGGCGCGCTTGCCGCCGGATGCCGCTGCGCGCGAGCAACTGCCGGAGCGGCTGCGGCAGAGCGCGCAGGTGTTCCGCATCCCCATCGTCGCCCTGACGGAAAGTGATGCGCAGATGCAGGTGGGGCTGCCGCCCGTGCCGTTTGAAAGCCTGCTGTCGTGGCTGGCCGCCCTGCAGCGTGAGCATGGCATCCGCGTGCTGGCGCTCGCCGTGGAGCGCGCGGAGCAGGCGCCGGGCGTAGTGCAGGTCAACCTGCTGCGGGTAACGACGCAGCCGTCGATGTAACCAACGCGAAAGAATCATCAGGGATCAGAAAAAATCATGCTATTTGCTATAAACGCGGCGGCAGATGAACACTGGCTGTTATTTAGCGCCGTGTTGAGTCTGTGCGTCGGTAGTTTTATTAACGTAGTCGTTTATCGGCTGCCCATTATGCTTGAGCGCGAAATGGAAACGGCGCAGGCCGAGCGGTTCGATCTCTTTTGGCCGCGTTCATTCTGTCCGTCATGCACAAAAAAATTATCGGCGTTCGATAATATTCCTTTATTAAGTTGGCTGCTGTTGCGTGGCCGCTGTCGTTATTGCCGCCGTCCTATTGCCGTGCGTTATCCACTGCTGGAATTATTTCTGATGCTGATGGGGATAACGCTGGCCTGGCGGCTCGGCATCGGGGTGGATTGGTTTTTCATGCTGGCGTTGGTTGCGCTGTTGCTGGCGTTGGCGGCGATCGACAACCAATGTCAGCTGCTGCCGGATTGCCTGACGCTGTCGCTGCTGTGGATCGGCTTACTGTGGCATTGCCTGGCGCACCCGGCCTTTTTGCCGGCGGCGGTCATTGGCGCGATGGCGGGCTATCTGGCGCTCTGGCTATTGTATTGGGGATTTCGTTTGGCGACCGGCCGCGAGGGGCTGGGATACGGCGATTTCAAACTGTTGGCGGCGCTTGGCGCCTGGGGCGGTTATGCCGCTTTGCCGTCGATCCTGCTGTTCGCCTCCGCCGGCAGCCTGCTGTGGCTGTTGCTGCGCGCGTGGCGCGGCGGCGATGCGGTCCAACCCCTGCCCTTCGGGCCGGGGCTGGCGACGGCGGGCACCGGCGCGGTGGCCTGTCAGTGGCTTGCGCTGCCGATAGGGGGCTAACGCAGCTGGGCTAAAAAAGGCGCCAGCGAGCGGTTGAGTTCATGGCACTTTTCCTGCAGCGGCGTGGCGTCGGCCTCCAGCTGCGCGGCGACATGTTTACCCGCCGCAAGCAGTTGGGCGCGATTGAGCGCCGGCGTCCAATCTTTTTCCTTCGCTTCCTGCAGCGCCGCCGCCGCGAGCTTATCGCCGGCCGGAATATCGGTGCGGTTGCACCTGTCTCTTAGAAATTGACCGGCGCCGACCAGCGACGACAGCTGGTCGCGTTGGGTGGCGGCGTCAGGAGCCGATTTGGCGGCGTGCTGGCAGCCGGATAACAGCAGGGATGCCATGATCGCTGCGGCAATATTTTTCAATGTCACGTTATTTTCTCTGCGGTGTTGGTACGGTGTATTTATTTTCTTGCTCGGTGCTACGGTATTTCACGCTTTCCGGATTATTTTAAACGTTTGTCATGCCATTTAATATCATGACGATATTAGGTTTTATTATTTTAATGCATTCTAAGTGCCGGGCGTTCAGGGCTTCTACTTATTATTCCTCTCGCGGTATCGCCGCATCTCTTTGAGTTTCTTCTCACTCAGTTGGAATCCAATAAATTTAACTGGAGTCGTAATGAAATTATCCAAAATCGCCCTGATGATGGCAACGCTCGCGGCCTCCTCGGCCGCTTGGTCGCACGGTTATATCGAAGTGCCCGAGAGCCGCGCCTACAAGTGCAAGCTGGGCAGCAACACCGACTGCGGCCGGGCGCAGTGGGAACCGCAGAGCGTCGAGCAGGTTTCCGGCTTCCCTGGCGGCGCGACGCCGCTCGACGGCCAGCTGGCCAGCGGCGGGGTGAACGGCTTCGAGTCGTTGGATCGCCAGGGCGTCAACGTCTGGGCGTTGAATACCATGAAGCCGGGGCCACAGACGTTCACCTGGTACCACACCGCCAAGCACAAAACCAATAACTGGCGTTACTACATCACCAAACAAGACTGGGACGTGAACAAGCCGCTGTCGCGCGAGGCCTTCGAAAAAGAGCCGTTCTGCGAGATTGATGGCCATGCCAAGCCGCCAAAAGATCGCGAAGTGCACCAGTGCGTGGTGCCGGAGAGAACCGGCTATCAGGTGATTTACGGCGTGTGGGAAATCAATGACACGGTAAACAGTTTCTATCAGGTGGTTGACGTTAACTTCGAAGACGACGGCGTCGTGTCGGAATGGCGCAAGCAGCTGCAAGGTTCCCTCACCGGTAAAAACCTGCAGGTTGGCGACAAGGTGATCGCCCGCTTCTTCGATGCGGACGGTGAAGTGCTGACGATGAAAACCGAACTGGCGATCGACAGTGAGACGCTGACCGACAAAAACCGCTGGGGTCACGCGCTGGCCAGCAAGATCAACGCCGAACAGAAAGCGGTGCGTGCCGGGGTGAAAGACGGCAAAGGCAACGTCAATCCGGTGTTTGGCAACAACGCGGTCTACGCCAAGCAGGGCAGCACGATGAAGAGCGTGGTGATTTCCTATGAGGAAGAAACCCCGGCTATCACCGAAGAGATCCGCATCGGCAACCTGTCCAGCACCAAAATCAAGGACGGCAAAGCTCAGCTGACTTTCAATGCCGAGGTCAAAGGCAAACTGACGGTTGAAGCGCGCGTTTACGACCACGGCCAGACGGAAAAAGGCTATGTGAAAGCGACGCTGGAAGACGCCAGCCAGCCGCTGACTATGGCGCTGAGCAACGTCAGCGAAGGCCACCACATGCTGAAAGTGATCGCCAGCAACGACAACGGGCAGAGCATTCAGCCAGATATCGAAAACTTCAACCTGGAAGCGGAATCCACCGGCGGTGGCGGCGGCAACGGCGACTATAACTTCGTCTTCCCGAACGCGCTGAGTAAATACACTGCCGGCACCACAGTGCTGCAACCGAAAGACGGCAAGGTATATCAGTGCAAACCTTTCCCTTACAGCGGTTACTGCATGCAGTGGAACAGCGGCGCGACTCACTTTGAGCCGGGCGTGGGTTCCAACTGGCAGGATGCCTGGGTCGTGAAAAAGTAAGCGTAAATCGGATAGCCAAGCGGCCAGCGATGGCCGCTTTTAAAGGAGTTTTATGTCACACGAACCTGCCCGTTACGATCTTTTCAGTCGGTTACTGCATTGGGGTATTGCCGCCGTGATGATCTACGTAATGATCGTTGGTTATTCACTGCATTTTATGACGGATGCGCGCATCTTCGCCTTTTTCTCCGTGACCAATATGTCGCTGGCCTTGGTGCTGACACCGCTGATGGCGGCGCGCTTTATCTGGCGTTTTTTCCGGCCTAAGGTGCCCTATGGCGATATGCTGCAAGGGCACGAGAAGGGATTGGTGCATTTGCTGCACGAAATATTCTACCTGCTGATTTTCGTGGTGCTGCTCAGTGGATTCCTTATGCTGGAGCACGGCTTTGCCGTTTTCGGCGCGATCGACTTCCCTCGCCCGATAGCAAATCTCGACGTTAACCGCTTCTTTTTCGCCGTGCACCGTTATTCGTGCATCGCGCTGTCGGCCATGATCGTGCTGCACATAGCGGCGGTGATTAAACACCACTGCTTCGCCGGGCAGGCGATTTTGCGCCGCATGCTCTGATTTTACGGGGCGATCACGCCGCCCGGCGAGGCAGTGCGGCGGCGTGGCCGCGAAGGTAATAGGGAAGAGCGACGGCATGACCGTGACGCGTGTGGCCGATAAGCAGGGAGTGCGAGAGACAGCACGCGTTAATCGCGTTAAGGCGTAATACCCCGGACAGGAACAGAGAATTGTTTCTATTTATTATTAACGATAAAAATGAACGTAATTAACATTTCATTGTCAATAGGAAAAATACGTATTCAGTTTGAACATTGAAGCCGATAAAAGCATCGGCTCAACGCGTTGGGGGATGATTATCTGACATATTTCCAAACGGAGGTGGGGATTTTGTCATACAGTTTGTTCATGGTGAGCTCCGCCAGACGGTGATCGGCCGCTGAGTAAAACAGCTCCAGTTCATCATCGGAAAGCTCGTACTTATTTTTCTCAATAACACGTTCGAGAGTATCAATCGTGGTGCATTTACGTAAACGCATCAGATAGTCGGTTTTAGTCATGGTGGCCTTTAGTTTAATAACCGTAAAATAGCTCGGGAATAATTATCCCCTAAGTTTTCATTGTCGTACAGATGTCCTCTCCTGAGAACATTCTGAATAATCTCGCCTTGGTTTTTTGCCAGCGGCGCAGGTCGGAATCATTGATACCGTAGCTGCTGAACAGCGTATAGGTATCGTCGAGATATTCTTCGACTAACTCCGACAGGTCTGATTCGTCCATGTATTTAATTTTATAACTCATCACAAACGAAGCGATATGTTCGATCAACTCATTAAGCTGCAGGTTGACGGAGGACGTCGGATCGTTGACCCACCCATGGTGACTGTCTCCCAGGGTAGCGATACCTTCATCATACAAATTTTCGCACAAGAATTTGAGCTGAGCAATGTCGTGTCGCTTAGGCGAATACTCATCCATATCATCCCCTCCGTAAGTCTTAATTGCGGTGTGATAACACTATGTGAGTAAGCTGATTTACATCATGGACGGAGGCAGCTTAACGGTGGTTAAATAAACTTCCCGTAAAATGAATATAAATCATTTTTTCGCGTTTGGCCTGCAGTTATTACGTAAACTTACAATTCATCCGCAGTTGATGGCCGTGAGTTATCAATGATGTCGAAGATTAAACCCCGCTCCGTCACTCGGAACCGTACGCTGTCGTTGATGATATCTTCGCTGTTGATATCCAGACAGGCATTAAAAATGCCCCACTTATAGCGATAACTCATTGAATAATCGCCGTCACCTTGTCGTACTATATCAAGTATTTCTAATGAATCTTCGGCATAGCGTGCGCTTTCAGAATAAAAACTCAGTCCGCTGGTCAGCGCCGGCACTAACTCCGCTATATTGTCATTAATCACTTTCTTTAATTTTTTAACAGAAAGTGCGTTGACGTCCAGGTTACAGGCAAGGGTAACAAGCATTAATCTCGGCCAACAGCAATGTTATCTGCTTATCTTACTCCTTTTTCACTCACGCCGGTAAATTTTTCGATTTACCGCTGTTCTTTACCTTATGCCAACATTTCAACCGAATGGGAATATCCCTGGATTTGATAAGGAGGCTGCGGGGGGAAGCGCCGCTGCGCGAAGGACTGTTACGTTCCGTTGCATTATTGTCGCGCCATAGCTTGAGATGTGGTAGTGGGTGTGATGTTATATTATAACTATTAACCCATCATTTTGGTCACCACATTGACTCCCTCTTCACAACATGACGCCGCGCCGTCACTGAATTCGTTGTTTACCACCTCCGCCGCCGCGCGCTGTGCGGGGGCCGTTGCGCTGCTGGCCCTGCTGTGGCTCGGCATCTTCTGGGCGGTATCGCTGCCATGATCTCCTTGCGCCAACTGGCGATAGGCTATGGCGTCACGCCGCTTTTCCCGCCGCTGAGCGGGCAGTTCAGCGCCGGTTCGTTAACCGCGGTGGTGGGCGTCAACGGGGCCGGGAAATCGACGTTGCTGAAAACGCTCGCCGGATTGTTGCCGCCGCTGGGCGGCAGTCTGAGTTTTAGCGGCGGCAAGCCACCGCGCAGGGCTTATTTACCGCAGCAGGCCGAGTTGGATCGGCAATTCCCGATCGCGGTAAGCGATCTGGTGGCGATGGGCTGTTGGCCGCAAAGCGGCATGTTCGGCGGTATGAACAGGCGCGCGGCAAGCCAGGTCAATGAGGCGCTGGCGAACGTTGGCATGAGCGCGCTGGCGCGCAGCCCGGTGGGCGAACTGTCCGGCGGCCAGCTGCAGCGGGTGCTGTTTGCGCGCCTGCTGGTTCAACCGGCGCCGCTGATTTTGCTGGATGAACCTTTCACCGGCATCGACAGCGCCACCACGCAGATCCTGCTGCAGGCGATCGCGCAACTGCATCGGCAGGGGAAAACGGTGATCGCCGTGCTGCACGATATGTCGATGGTCGCCGAGCATTTTCCACAGGTGCTGTTGCTGACGCCGCAGGCTTGCCACTGGGGCGCGGCCGAGCGGGTATTGGAACAGGTGCCGAGGTATCACGCCGCCGAACGGCAGCCGGATCTGCGGGCGGTGGCGCCATGATGCTGTGGCATGGGCTTATCGATCCTTTTCTCTCTTTCGGTTTTATGCGCCGCGCGCTCATGGCGTGCCTGGCGTTGTCGCTCAGCGCCGCCCCGCTGGGCGTGTTTTTGCTGCTGCGCCGCATGAGTCTGGTGGGGGATGCCTTGTCCCACGCGGTGTTGCCGGGTGCGGCGATCGGCTATCTGATCTCTGGTATGTCGCTGGTGGCGATGGGGGTGGGCGGCTTTATCGCCGGGCTGGCGGTGGCGATGCTGTCCGGCCTGGTGAGCCGCCGCACGCCGCTGAAAGAGGACGCCAGCTTCGCCGGGTTCTATCTGGGCTCACTGGCGCTGGGGGTCACGCTGGTCTCGCTGCGCGGCTCCAGCGTGGATCTGCTGCACGTATTGTTCGGTTCGATCCTGGCGGTGGATGCGCAGGCGATGCTGATGGTCGGAGCGATCGCCTCGGTTTCGCTGCTGGCGCTGGCGGCGCTGTACCGTGCATTGGTGATCGAGTCCTTCGACGTCACGTTCCTGCGTGTCAACGCGCCGCGCCGGTTGGCGCTGATCCACGGCCTGTTTCTGGCGCTGGTGGTGGTCAATCTGGTGGCGGGATTCCAGATCCTCGGCACCCTGATGTCGGTGGGGCTGATGATGCTGCCCGCCGCCAGCGCGCGCTTCTGGGCGCGCAATCTGCCGCAGACGCTGGCGACGGCGATGGGCATCGGCGCGCTTTCCAGCCTGATTGGGTTGGTGTGGTCCTATTACGCTTCGCTGCCCGCCGGCCCGGCGATCGTGCTCAGCGCCAGCGTCATCTTTTTCGTCTCGATCCTGTTTGGAACGCGCGGAGGCATTTACGCCTTCGCGCGCCGTTGAGAAGTGCCATTTGCAAGGAGAAAGTATGAAACGTTTACCTATATCGCTGGCGGTCGCTGCGCTGCTGGCCAGCCCATTGGCGATGGCGAAGACCGTCGACGCCGTCGCCAGCTTTTCCATTCTGGGGGATATCGTCAAACAGGTGGGGGGCGATCACGTCAAGGTCAGCACGCTGGTGGGGCCGGATGGCGATCCGCACAGTTTCGAGCCTTCGCCGCAGGACGGCAAAAAGTTGGCTCAGGCTGATGTGGTATTCGTCAGCGGACTGGGGCTGGAAGGGTGGATCGATCGCCTGGTCAGCGCTTCGGGTTATAAAGGGCAGGTGATCACCGCTTCACAGGGCATCAGCACCCGCCAGATGGAGGAGGACGGCAAAGCGATTACCGATCCTCACGCCTGGAACAGCATGAAAAACGGCGTGCAGTACGCCACCAACGTGATGAACGCCCTGATTGCCGCCGATCCCGAGGATGCCAACTATTTTCGCCAGCGCGGGGCCGAATACATTCAGCAACTGCAAAAGCTGGACCTGTGGGCCAAAACCCAGTTCGCCGCAGTGCCGCCACAGAAACGTAAAGTGCTGACCAGCCATGATGCTTTTGGTTACTTTGGGCAAGAGTATGGCGTCACCTTCCTTGCCCCGGTCGGATTTTCCACCGAGGCCGAAGCCAGCGCCAGCGACGTGGCCGGCCTGATCAAGCAGATCAAACAGGAAAAGGTCAACGCTTACTTTATCGAGAATCAGACCGATCCGCGGTTGGTGAAACAGATTGCCGCCGCCACCGGCGCCAAGGCGGGCGGCGAGCTGTACCCTGAAGCGCTCTCCCGTACGGGCGGCCCGGCGGCCACCTATGAACAGGCGTTCAAACACAATGTCGACGCGCTGCTGAGTAGCATGAAGTAACCTCTGCCCCCGCCTGCCGGCGGGGGACAGCTTGCAGGCACTTTCTCGCCATAAAAAAAGCCCCGTTGAGCAGCAACGGGGCTTTGCGACAGATGACACTGGGGAGTTAACGCTTTTTCTTACGTCCCTGTACCGCTTTGAATCGCGGATTGCTTTTACAGATCACATAGATGCGGCCACGACGACGCACGACTTTGCAATCCGGGTGGCGATTTTTCGCCGAACGCAATGAACTCAATACCTGCATGGGATTTCCTTGTTACTTATTGCCGATAAAGCGGCCAAAGCGCTGCTGGAAGCGCGCCGTGCTGCCTTCTTTGGAATAGTCTTTCTGCTTGCCGGTGTAGTACGGATGCGAAGCGGAAGAGACGTCGAGGGTGACATACGGCCAGCTTTCGCCGTCCAGCTCGATGGTGCGATCGGTTTTGATGGTCGATCCCACTTTAAAGTAGGCGTTGGCGCTGACGTCGTGGAAGACCACGGTGCGGTAATCGGGATGGATGCCGGGTTTCATAATGGCCCTCTCGTGTAATGTTATACTATAACAATAATTATGCGCCGACCCGGCGTCGCGATCAAGCGTAAATTGCGCCCACGAGTGAATTAATGAGAACGGTTTGCATTAAGCAACTGAAGCAAAAGAAAAAGGCCGCATGTGCGGCCTTTTCGATTATCGGGTGAAGCTCATATCACTGAGCGATCAGTGGTGCTCTACCGGATGGCTGTGTTCCAGGTCTTCGTTCTTCTTGCTGAAGCGGCGGCGAACCACCACGAAGAACACCGGTACGAAGAAGATCGCCAAGACGGTGGCGGTGATCATCCCGCCCATTACGCCGGTACCTACCGCGTTCTGTGCGCCGGAGCCCGCACCGCTGCTGATAACCAGCGGCAGAACCCCGAGGATGAAGGCCAGAGACGTCATCAGGATTGGACGCAGACGCATACGCACCGCTTCCAACGTTGCTTCGATCAGGCCTTTGCCTTCTTTCTCCATCAGATCCTTGGCGAATTCCACGATCAGGATGGCGTTCTTCGCCGATAGACCGATGGTGGTCAGCAGCCCCACCTGGAAGTACACGTCGTTGTTCATGCCGCGCATCGTCGCGGCCAGCAACGCACCGATAACCCCCAGCGGCAATACCAGCATGACCGAGAACGGCACGGACCAGCTTTCATACAGCGCCGCCAGACACAGGAACACCACCAGAATCGAGATGGCGTACAGCGCCGGCGCCTGGTTACCCGACAGACGTTCCTGATAGGACATGCCGGTCCAGTCGTAACCGATGCCGCTTGGCAGTTTGGACGCCAGCTGTTCCATCAGGTTCATCGCTTCACCGGTACTCTTGCCCGGTGCGGCCTGGCCCAGAATTTCCATCGACGGCAAGCCGTTATAGCGTTCCAGGCGCGGTGAGCCGTATTCCCATTTCGCCGAAGAGAAGGCGGAGAATGGCACCATCTGGCCGCTCGTGCCGCGCACGTACCACTTGTTGATGTCTTCCGGCAGCATACGGAACGGCGCGTCGGCCTGTACGTATACCTTCTTCACACGACCGCGGTCGATGAAGTCGTTGACGTACGAGCCGCCCAGCGCGGTGCTCAGCGTGCTGTTGATGGTGGTGATGCTGACGCCCAGCGCCTTGGCTTTCTCCTGATCGACGATCAGTTTGAACTGCGGCGTATCTTCCAGGCCGTTCGGGCGCACGCCCACCAGCACGTCCGGATGTTGAGCAACCATGCCCAACAGCTGGTTACGCGCTTCGGTCAGTTTCTCGTGCCCCAGGCCGCCCTGGTCAATCAGCTCGAAGTCGAAGCCGGTGGCGGTACCGAGTTCGATGATCGCCGGCAGGTTGAACGGGAATACCAGGCCTTCTTTAATCTGCGAGAATGCGCCCATGGCGCGACCCGCGATCGCTTCGACCTTGTTCTCGCTCCCTGGACGCTCGCCCCAGTCTTTCAGGCTGACAAATGCCAGGCCGTTGTTCTGGCCGTTACCGTTGAAGCCGAAGCCCGCGACGGTAAACACCGAAACCACGTTGTCCTTTTCCTTGTTCAGGAAGTAGTCGGAGACTTCTTCCAGCACTTTGTTGGTGCGGGACTCGGTGGCGCCGGCAGGCAGCTGCACCATGGTTAACAGGATGCCCTGATCTTCGTCCGGCAGGAACGAGGAAGGCAGGCGCAGGAACAGCAGGCCCATGCCAACCACGATCAGCAGGTAGATGATCAGATAGCGACCGGTGCTGCGCAGGATGTTGCCCACGCTGTCGGTATAGTGATGCGTGCTTTTCTCGAACATGCGGTTAAACCAGCCGAAGAAGCCTGTTTTAACCCCGTGATCGCCTTTCGGGATCGGTTTGAGCATGGTGGCGCACAGCGCCGGCGTCAGGATCAAGGCCACCAGCACCGACAGCGCCATCGCGGACACGATGGTGATCGAGAACTGGCGATAGATGGCGCCGGTTGAACCGCCGAAGAACGCCATCGGCACGAATACCGCCGACAGCACCATGGCGATACCTACCAGCGCGCCCTGAATCTGGCCCATCGATTTACGGGTGGCTTCTTTCGGCGGCAGCCCCTCTTCGGCCATGACGCGCTCGACGTTTTCCACCACCACGATGGCGTCATCCACCAGCAGGCCGATCGCCAACACCATGCCGAACATCGTCAGGGTGTTTATCGAGAAGCCGAACGCCGCGAGTATCGCAAAGGTCCCCAGCAGCACCACCGGCACCGCGATGGTTGGGATCAGCGTCGCGCGGAAGTTCTGCAGGAACAGATACATCACCAGGAATACCAGGATGATGGCTTCGATCAGCGTTTTCACCACTTCGTTGATGGAGATCTTAACGAACGGGGTGGTGTCGTACGGATAAACCACTTTCATCCCTTGCGGGAAGAATGGCGTCATCTTGGCCAGCTCATCTTTCACACCTTTGGCGGTGTTCAAGGCGTTGGCGCCGGTTGCCAGTTTGATACCCAGACCGGCGGCAGGCTTACCGTTATAGCGAGCGGTAACGGCATAGCTTTCCGCGCCGCGCTCGATGTGAGCGACGTCGCGCAGGCGTACCTGGGAACCGTCGGTATTCACCTTCAGCAGGATCTTGCCGAACTCTTCCGGCGAAGTCAGACGGGTCTGCGCGATGATCGAGGCGTTCAACTGCTGCCCCGGTACCGGCGGCAGGCCGCCCAGCTGGCCTGCGGCGATCTGGTTGTTCTGCTCGGTGATGGCGGAGGTCACGTCCGTGGTCGTCAGCTGGTAGTTGTTCAGCTTGTTCGGATCCAGCCAGATACGCATCGCGTACTGGGCACCGAACAGCTGCACTTCACCCACGCCGGACGAACGGCTGATCGGATCCTTGATGTTGGACGCCACGTAGTCCGCAATATCGTCCTGAGTCATGTTCGGATCGTCGGAAACGAAGCCGGCCACCATCAGGAAGCTGCTGCTGGATTTTTCTACTTTCAGGCCCTGTTGCTGAACTTCTTGCGGCAGCAACGGGGTGGCCAACGACAGTTTGTTCTGGACCTGAACCTGCGCGATGTCAGGATCGGTGCCGGATTCAAACGTCAGGGTAATGGTGACGCTACCAGAGGAATCACTGGTGGAGGACATGTACATCAGGTTATCGATACCGTTCATGTTCTGTTCGATAATCTGCGTGACGGTATCCTGCACCGTTTTGGCATCTGCGCCCGGGTAGTTGGCGGAAATACTCACCGCCGGCGGTGCAATAGTGGGATACTGCGCGATCGGCAGTTTCATTATTGCAAGCACCCCCGCCAACATGACGATGATGGCGATTACCCAGGCGAAAATTGGGCGGTCTATAAAGAACTTAGCCATGTATTACAGGCTCCTTTTTATGACTTCTGCGCTTCAGACTGCGGCTGTTTTTGCGCCTGAGTGTCAACTTCCTGCACTTTTACCTGCGCGCCCGGATGCACTTTCATCAGGCCGGAGACGATCACGCGATCGCCGGCTTTCAGGCCATCGGTAACCAGCCATTTGTCGCCAATCGCCTGATCCGCCTTCAGCGTGCGCAGCTCAACTTTGTCGTCTGCCCCTACCACCAACGCCGTCGCTTCGCCGCGCGGGTTGCGGGTGACGCCTTGCTGAGGCACCAGCAGCGCATCGCTGCGCACGCCTTCGTCCAGACGGGCGCGCACGAACATGCCCGGCAGCAGCGTATCGTTCGGGTTAGGGAACAGGGCGCGAATGGTGATGGAGCCGGTGGTCTCGTCGACGGTGACGTCGGAGAATTCCAGCGTGCCTTCCTGCGCGTATTCGGTGCCGTTTTCCAACAGCAGTTTCACTTTAGCCTTGCCGTTTTCCTGCTTCAGCGCGCCGCTGGCCAACTCTTGCTTCAGGCGCAGGAAGTCGGTGCTCGACTGGGTGACGTCGACATACATCGGATCCAGCTGCTGCACGGTGGACAGGGCGGTCGCCTGGCCGTTGCTGACCAGCGCGCCTTCGGTCACGGCGGACTTGCCGATGCGGCCGGAGATCGGGGAGGTCACCTTGGTGTACGCCAGGTTGATGCGCGCGGTTTCCACGGCGGCCTTGGCGGCCACCACGGCGGCATCCGCCTGCTGCAGGGTGGAGACGGCGTTGTCGTAGTCCTGCTTGCTGATGTAGCTGGTACCCAGCAATGGCTTGTAGCGGTTTACCGTCACGCGTGCGATGGAAGCGCTGGCCTGTGCTTTGGCCAAATCGCCTTTCGCGCTGTCGTAGCTGGCTTGATAGGTGGCGGGATCGATTTGGTACAGAGACGTCCCGGCCTTGATATCGCTGCCTTCAACGAAGTTGCGCTTCAGGATGATGCCGCTGACCTGAGGGCGAACTTCGGCGATACGATACGCAGCGGTGCGGCCAGGAAGATCGGTAGTGATGTTGAGAGGCTCGGCCTTCAAGGTGACTACGCCCACTTCAGGCGCCTGTTGTTGGGCGCCTTGCTGTTGGGTTTCTTTATCGTTACATCCTGTTAGCACTAAGCTGCCTGAAAGCATCAGAACGGCCGCCAGAGGCGTTAACCCTCTGTTTTTGTTCATAGAAAAACCTCAAGTGTCCGATTTCAAAATGATCAATGGATCACAAGCTTTAAAACCCATTGCTGCGTTAATTATATGTGCGTGCTATGGTACATACATTCGCGAATGTATGTAAATCACACTCCCCCTAAATAACAATGCCATGGCACGAAAAACCAAACAGCAGGCGCAAGAAACCCGACAGCAAATCCTTGATGCTGCGGTGAGAGAGTTCTCTGAACGTGGCGTTGCTGCAACGTCACTGACAGATATTGCCACCGCTGCCGGGGTTACGCGTGGAGCCATTTACTGGCACTTCAAGAATAAGGTAGACCTGTTTAATGAAGTTTGGGAATCTACCGAGCCGAAAATTGACCAGCTCGAAACAGAGTATCAGGCAAAGTTTCCCGATAATCCACTGCGGGTTATCCGAGAAATTCTGATTTACATTCTGACGTCTACGGTTGAAGACGGCCGTAGGCGGGCGTTGATGGAAATTATATTCCACAAATGCGAGTTTGTCGGTGAAATGATGCCGCTGCTGGATTCGCGCAAGGTGCTGTATCTCGCCGGCTACGAACGCATCGAAGCGGTGCTGTATAACTGCATTCACCACGGGCAATTACCCGCCGATTTACATACCCGCCGCGCGGCGATCATCCTGCGCGGTTATATCACCGGCCTGATGGAAAACTGGCTGTTTATGCCGGAAAGTTTCGATCTGCGGGCCGAAGCCGAAGCGCTGGTGGACGCGTTTTTGGAAATGCTGCAGTTTTGCCCCACCTTGCGCCTCAAACCCGACGCGGCGACGCCTGACGCCGACCGCCTTCCTTTATAAGGAGAGATTTCATGTCATCCATTGTTCTCATCGCCAATGGCGCCGCCTATGGCCATGAATCCTTGTTCAATGCGCTGCGGCTGGCCATCGCCATGAAAGAGCAGCAGAGCAGTCTCGACCTGCGGCTGTTTCTGATGTCCGATGCGGTGGTGGCCGGGCTGGCCGGGCAGCAGCCGCACGAGGGATACCACCTGCAGCAGATGCTGGAGATCCTCACCGCGCAGCAGGTGCCGGTCAAGCTGTGCAAGACCTGTGCCGACGCGCGCGGCGTCAGCCGCTTGCCGCTGGCGGACGGCGTGGCGATCGGTACGTTGGTCGAGCTGGCGCAGTGGACGCTGGCGGCGGAAAAAGTGCTGACTTTCTGATTCCGCTGCAACGGGCCATCAGCTGCAACGCTTTTGTTGTTCGTTGCCCGCCGGTGGCCGTGACAATCTTCAGGCTTCTTAACCGATCCGAAGCTAAATCATGCAGCGCTGATTGATTCTGCCTTCTCTGGCGCCGCTCACGTTTGTCGGCGCATCGCCGCCGCGATACGCTTTTTTTTCCTTGTTTATTTGCGCGCTCAGCTCGCCGGACGAAGGCGGCCAGACGGCGGGCTGATGAGCGTTGAAAGACGAAAGGGACAGCGGCGCTGTCCCTGATTACTGTCCGGCAGGCAGATAGGGAGAGGTGACGCCGGCGCGCTGCAGTTTTTCCTGATAATCCCGTTTGACGATATCCAGCGCCGCCAGCGCGGTGGCCGGATCGATCTCGTTGCATTCCAGCAGGTAAATCAAGTCTACCGCCAGCTGCAGTTCGGGTGAGGCGTTTTCCAGAGACATAGCACCTGCGCTTAATTAATGGAATGAATAACTCGCGTACCGGCAGAGTATAGTGAACCCGGCGCGCAACCGGGAATAATCATTAAAATATTGTGATAAATCTTCAAAAACCGTTTTCTTTGCGCTCGATATTGCGCTCGATGCGCGCCAGCGCCTGGCGGCAGCGCATCAGGCGCCCCTCCAGCGCCGCCAGCTCGTGCTGCAGCTTTTGCTGTGCCGCCAGCGTGGTCTGGCGGCCGAGCAGGCTTTCCCGATCCTGAATCATGGCGATCAGCCGGCGTTCGTAGTCCTGATGCTCGGCCAGCTTGTGGTACAGATCGGCCTCGGGGGCTTCTTTCGGCTGGTTCTTGCGCCGCAGCGCCTGGGTGGCCAACTCGCGCTGCAGGGCAGCGATCTGAGCCACCAGTTTTTCGGCCAGAAAGGCCACCTGGCTGGTACGGCTGTCGTTGGCGGCGCTTTGCAGCTGGGCGAAATTCTTCTCCACCTCGGCCAGGTAGTCGCGCAGCCGCGTGCCGCGGTTGGCGAACAGGGCGGCGTCGAAGCGCGCCTGCGGGATCGGAACGTCGCCGCGCGGGGTCACTTCGGCCGCCAGCGCCGCGATCTGCTGTGCCAACACCTGTAATAGACGCTGAGTGCTCACATAAGCTCCCTCTTGATTTCAACAGGCGTAAGCTTGCCCGCGATCCTGCCGTGAAACAAGCGCTGCACGCATATTCCGCCGGCGCGGCGCCGATGCTACAGTAGGCGGCAACCGATTGAGGAGCGAAGAGCCGCATGACGCGTGGGGTATTGATCATTTTGGGCTGGCTGGCGGTGGTGCTGGCGACGTTGGGCGTGGTGCTGCCGCTGTTGCCGACCACGCCGTTTCTGCTGTTGGCCGCCTGGTGTTTCGCCCGCTCTTCGCCGCGCTTTCATCACTGGCTGCTGCACCGCTCCTGGTTCGGCCCCTACCTGCGCCACTGGCAACAGCATCGCGCGCTGCCGCCGGGAGCGAAGTGGAAGGCGGTGCTGGTGATCGTGCTCACCTTCGCCTGTTCGCTGTGGCTGGTGAAAATTTGGTGGGTGCGCGGGCTGTTGCTGCTGATGCTGGTCATTTTGCTGACCTTTATGCTGCGCCTGCCGGTTATTGACCTGCCGCAACAAAAACAGCGCTGATTGTCCCTTAAACTCCCCAATAGCTTTCAAGCCGCAGCTAGACGACAAACGCAGGCATCCCCGGGAGCTTACTTAGGTAAGTGACCGGGGGGAATGCGTGCAGTCAACAACGCTGCGGGTTGAAAGATGCAGGGGAGAGTTGCATTTGTCCGCCAGTTTGCATAGATTTGGGCGTTTTCGTGCGCGGATCGCCTGCCATTTCATCTCCGGTGTGTTTCACCCGGCGGCGGCGGGTGAGCGGCGCGCCGGTTTTCAGGCAGTTTTATCAGGCAACAATTATGACCGCTACTGCGCAGCAGCTTCAGTTTATTAAAGACAGTATCAAAACCATCCCGGATTATCCGAAGCCGGGCATCCTGTTCCGCGACGTGACCAGCCTGCTGGAAAACCCGTTGGCCTACGCCGCCAGCATCGAGCTGTTGGTTGAGCGCTATCGCGAAGCGGGCGTGACCAAGGTGGTGGGTACCGAAGCGCGTGGTTTCCTGTTCGGCGCGCCCGTCGCGCTGGCGTTGGGCGTCGGTTTCGTGCCGGTGCGCAAACCGGGCAAACTGCCGCGCGCCACGCTCAGCGAAAGCTATGAGCTGGAGTACGGCACCGACAAGCTGGAGATCCACACCGACGCCATCACCGCGGGTGACAAAGTGCTGGTGGTGGACGATCTGCTGGCGACCGGCGGCACCATCGAAGCGACCACCAAACTGATCCGCCGCCTGGGCGGTGAAGTGAACGACGCCGCATTCATCATCAACCTGCCGGATCTGGGCGGGGAAGCGCGTCTGAACAAGCTGGGCATCGACTGCTACTGCCTGGTGGACTTCGCCGGCCATTGATGCGGCATCGCCCCTTGGGCACAACGGCCTCGCGGATCGCCGCGGGGCTGTGTTAGCATGACCCTCCAGATTCCTCGACTTCTCCGGTATTAATGAGCTATCAGGTTCTCGCCCGTAAGTGGCGCCCTCAAACGTTCGCAGACGTGGTCGGCCAGGAACATGTCCTGACCGCGCTGGCCAACGGCCTCTCGCTGGGGCGGATCCATCACGCCTATCTGTTCTCGGGCACGCGCGGCGTGGGGAAAACCACCATCGCGCGCCTGCTGGCCAAAGGCCTGAACTGTGAAACCGGCATCACCGCCACGCCGTGCGGCCAATGCGACAACTGCCGCGAGATCGAGCAGGGGCGCTTCGTCGATCTGATCGAGATCGACGCCGCTTCCCGAACCAAGGTTGAAGATACCCGCGATCTGCTGGACAACGTTCAGTACGCGCCGGCGCGCGGCCGCTTCAAGGTCTACCTGATCGATGAAGTGCACATGCTCTCGCGCCACAGCTTCAACGCGTTGCTCAAGACGCTGGAAGAGCCGCCGCCGCACGTCAAATTCCTGTTGGCCACCACCGATCCGCAAAAGCTGCCGGTGACCATTCTCTCGCGCTGTCTGCAATTCCACCTCAAGGCGCTGGACGTCGATCAGATCCGCCAGCAGCTGGAAACGGTGCTGACGGCGGAGCAGATCACCAGCGACGCCCGCGCGCTGCAGCTGCTGGCGCGCGCCGCCGACGGCAGCATGCGCGATGCGCTGAGCCTGACCGATCAGGCGATCGCCATGGGGCAGGGGCAGGTGACCGCCGCCACCGTCAGCCAGATGCTCGGCACGCTCGATGATGAACAGCCGCTGGCGATCCTCGAAGCGCTGGTCAGCGCCGACGGCGAAAAGGTGATGGCTCAGGTCGCACAGGCCGCTTCGCGCGGCGTGGACTGGGAAAACCTGCTGGTGGAGACGCTGGCGCTGCTGCACCGCATTGCGATGGTGCAGCTGCTGCCTTCGATGCTCGACAATCAGTACGCCGCCGTGGAACAACGGCTGCGCGAGCTGGCGCGCACCCTGCCGCCGGCCGATGTGCAACTTTACTACCAGACGCTGTTGGTCGGCCGCAAAGAGCTGGCCTATGCGCCGGATCGCCGCATGGGGGTTGAGATGACCCTGCTGCGCGCGCTGGCGTTTCACCCGAAAGCGGTGATCCCGGAGCCGGTGGCGTTGGTGCAGACCGCGCCGGCGCCGATGGCGCAACCGCAGGCCGCCGCATCGCAACAGCCGCCGCAGTTTCAGGACGCGCCGCCGCCGCTAGGGCAGCCGGCCGCGCCGTCGCGGCAATCATCGACCCCATTACCGGATGCCACCGCCCAGCTGTTGAAAGCGCGGTCCCAGCTGCAGCGGCAGCAGGGAGCATCCACACCAAAAAAGAATGAGCCGGCGGCGCCAGGAATAGCGCGGCCGGCAAACTCGGCGCTGGGGCGTTTGGCTTCCGTGACCGAGCGTAGCCAGCAGCGTCTGGCGGAGAAGAAGGTGCCGGAAAAACCGGCCAAGCCGGAAGCCTATCGCTGGCGCGCGCAGACCGAGCCGGAAGCGGCACCGGAACCGCTGGCGACGCCGAAAGCGTTGCGCACGGCGTTGGAGCACGAGAAAACGCCGGAGCTGGCCGCCAAGCTGGTGGTGGAGTCGCTGGAGCGCGACGCCTGGGCGGCGGAAATCGACAGGCTGAAGATCCCGAAACTGGTGCAGCAGCTGGCGTTGAACGCCTTCAAGCAGCAGCCGGAAGCGGGCAAGATTTGCCTCCATCTGCGGTCTTCGCAGCGTCATCTGAATTCGCCTTCGGCGCAGAAGACGCTGGCCGAAGCGCTCGGCGAGCTGTACGGCAGCCCGATCGAGCTGACCGTGATAGAGGACGATAATCCGGCGGAGCGCACCCCGCTGGAGTGGCGACAAGCCATCTATGAAGAAAAGCTGGCGCAGGCGCGCCAGTCCATCGTTGCGGATACCCATATTCAGACGCTGTGCCGGTTCTTCGACGCGGATCTGGATGAAGAGAGTATTCGCCCCCTTTAAACGCCGCGCGAGGTGCGCGGCCCTAGCGACGAGAGACGACTATGTTTGGTAAAGGCGGTCTGGGCAACCTGATGAAGCAAGCCCAGCAAATGCAAGAAAAAATGCAGCAGATGCAGGAAGAAGTCGCCAAATTGGAAGTGACCGGCGAGTCTGGCGCGGGCCTGGTGAAGGTCACCATCAACGGCGCGCACAACTGCCGCCGCGTGGAGATCGATCCTAGCCTGATGGAAGACGACAAAGAGATGCTGGAAGATCTGATCGCCGCCGCGTTCAACGACGCCGCGCGCCGCATCGAAGAGACCCAGAAAGAGAAGATGGCCTCCGTCTCCAGCGGCATGCAGTTGCCGCCTGGCTTCAAGATGCCGTTCTGATGCAAACCAGCCCGCTCCTTGAATCCCTGATGGAGGCGCTGCGCTGCCTGCCGGGCGTCGGCCCGAAATCGGCGCAGCGCATGGCGTTTCAGCTGCTGCAGCGCGATCGCAGCGGCGGCATGCGCCTGGCGCAGGCGTTGACGCGCGCGATGTCGGAAATCGGCCACTGCGCCGACTGCCGCACCTTCACCGAGCAGGACGTCTGCACCATCTGCGCCAATCCGCGCCGTCAGCAAAACGGCCAGATTTGCGTGGTGGAAAGCCCGGCGGATATCCATGCCATCGAGCAGACCGGCCAGTTCGCCGGGCGCTACTTTGTGCTAATGGGGCATCTGTCGCCGCTGGACGGCATCGGGCCGGGCGATATCGGTCTGGATCGCCTGGAGCAACGGCTGGAAAAGGAGAGCATCACCGAAGTGATCCTCGCCACCAACCCGACGGTGGAAGGGGAAGCGACCGCCAACTACATCGCCGAGATGTGCGGCCAGTATGGCGTGCTCGCCAGCCGCATCGCCCACGGCGTGCCGGTGGGCGGCGAGCTGGAGATGGTCGACGGCACCACGCTGTCGCATTCGCTGGCCGGGCGTCACGCCATCAAGTTCTGATGTTTTCCCGGATGGGGCCGTTCGGCCCCGTCATTTTTTTGCCAAAAATCTCCCGCCGTCCGCTTGAAAAACAAGACCCTGACCCTCATCTGATCCTCATTGTTCGATTTTGGTAGCCATTGTCTTTTGAGGTAATCAATGAGTATGAAAGGTCAAGAAACCCGCGGGTTCCAGTCTGAAGTAAAACAGCTGCTTCATTTGATGATCCATTCGCTGTACTCCAACAAAGAAATTTTCCTGCGCGAGCTGATTTCCAACGCCTCTGACGCCGCCGACAAGCTGCGTTTCCGCGCCCTGTCCGCGCCAGAGCTGTACGCCGGCGACGGCGAGCTGCGCGTCCGCTTGTCCTTCGATAAAGAGCAGCGCACCCTGACCATCGCCGACAACGGCATCGGCATGCGCCGCGAAGAAGTGATCGAAAACCTCGGCACCATCGCCAAGTCCGGCACCAAAGCGTTCCTGGAATCCATCGGTTCCGACCAGGCGAAAGACAGCCAGCTGATCGGCCAGTTCGGCGTCGGTTTCTACTCGGCGTTCATCGTGGCGGACAAAGTGACCGTGCGCACCCGCGCCGCCGGCGCCGCCGATGACGAAGGCGTGTTCTGGGAGTCCGCCGGCGAAGGCGACTACACCATCGCCGACATCACCAAAGAGACGCGCGGTACCGAAATCACCCTGCATCTGCGCGAAGGCGAAGATGAATACCTCGACGCCTGGCGCCTGCGCTCGGTGATCGGCAAATATTCCGATCACATCGCCTTGCCGGTAGAGATCGAAAGCAAAAACGAAGAAGACGACACCGTCACCTGGGAGAAGATCAACAAGGCGCAGGCCCTGTGGACCCGCAGCAAGGCTGACGTGACCGACGAAGAGTACAAAGAGTTCTACAAGCACATCGCCCACGACTTCACCGATCCGCTGAGCTGGAGCCACAACCGGGTAGAAGGCAAGCAGGAGTACACCAGCCTGCTGTATATCCCGGCGCAGGCGCCGTGGGACATGTGGAACCGCGATCACAAGCATGGCTTGAAGCTGTACGTGCAGCGCGTGTTCATCATGGACGACGCCGAGCAGTTCATGCCGAACTACCTGCGCTTCGTGCGCGGCCTGATCGACTCCAACGATCTGCCGCTGAACGTGTCGCGCGAGATCCTGCAAGACAGCCGCGTGACGCAAAACCTGCGCGGCGCGCTGACCAAGCGCGTGCTGCAGATGCTGGATAAGCTGGCCAAAGATGACGCCGAAGGCTACCAGAAATTCTGGCAGCAGTTCGGTCTGGTGCTGAAAGAGGGCCCGGCGGAAGACCACGGCAACCAGGAAGCGATCGCCAAGCTGCTGCGCTTTGCCTCCACCCACGGCGACAGCTCGGCGCAGACCGTGTCGCTGGAAGAGTACGTCGGCCGCATGGCGGAAGGGCAGGAGAAGATTTACTACATCACCGCCGACAGCTACGCCGCCGCCAAGAGCAGCCCGCACCTGGAGCTGTTCCGCAAGAAAGGCATCGAAGTGCTGTTGCTGTCCGATCGCATCGACGAGTGGATGATGAGCTATCTGACCGAATTCGACGGCAAGCCGTTCCAGTCGGTTAGCAAAGCGGATGAAACGCTGGATAAACTGGCGGATGAAACCGAAGAGCAGAAGGCCGCCGAGAAGCAGCTGGAGCCGTTCATCGAACGCGTGAAAACCCTGCTGGGCGAGCGGGTGAAGGATGTGCGCCTGACGCACCGCCTGACCGATACGCCGGCGATCGTGGTGACCGACGCCGACGAAATGAGCACCCAGATGGCCAAGCTGTTCGCCGCCGCCGGCCAGCAGGCGCCGGAAGTGAAGTACATTTTCGAGCTTAATCCGGAGCATGCTCTGGTCAAACGCGCATCCGATGTGGGCGATAACGAACATTTCGCCGAATGGATCGACCTGTTATTGGATCAGGCGCTGCTGGCTGAACGCGGCACGCTGGAAGATCCGAACCTGTTCATCCGTCGCATGAACAAGTTGCTGTCCGCCTGAAACTGAAAATATGCGCCCTTAACGGCACCGTTAGGGGCGCATTGCCGATTTTTCCCCGCTTTTTCTCGCCTTTTGCTTGCCCGCTTTTTTGCACATTCCGCAATCGATTTCCTTCGCGCGCCTTGAGCCTGCCCCCCCTGAAATGGTATCGTTGAGCGTTTTCGCAATTTTATAAAAACTACATAGCAAGGGGATTTACGCAATGCGTATCATTCTGCTGGGCGCTCCGGGCGCTGGTAAAGGTACTCAGGCTCAATTCATCATGGAGAAATACGGCATTCCGCAAATCTCCACCGGTGATATGTTGCGCGCAGCCGTGAAGGCCGGCAGTGAACTGGGCAAGCAGGCGAAAGAGATCATGGACGCCGGCAAGCTGGTGACCGATGAGCTGGTGATCGCGCTGGTCAAAGAGCGCATCGCTCAGGAAGATTGCCGCAAGGGCTTCCTGCTGGACGGTTTCCCACGCACCATTCCGCAGGCTGACGCGATGAAAGAAGCCGGCATCAACGTGGACTTCGTGCTGGAGTTCGACGTGCCGGACGAGCTGATCGTTGACCGTATCGTTGGCCGCCGCGTGCACGCGCCGTCCGGCCGCGTATACCACGTGAAGTTCAACCCGCCGCAGGTGGAAGGCAAAGACGACGTGACCGGCGAAGAGCTGACCACGCGCAAGGACGATCAGGAAGAGACCGTGCGCAAGCGCCTGGTGGAATACCATCAGATGACCGCGCCGCTGATCTCTTACTACAGCAAAGAAGCGGCGGCGGGCAACACCCAATACCGCAAAATCGACGGCACCCGCAAGGTGGCCGAAGTGAGCGCAGAGCTGGCGACCATCCTCGGTTGATCGCAAGCACGTTGTGCATGACGCCGGGCCTGTGGCCCGGCGTTTTTTTTGCCGTTTTCCCGCCAAATTGTGATCGCGGCGGCTTGTTGCGGCCGAGCCCGTTAATCGCCCGCGCCAAATAGCGTATAACAAGCCTGCGTTTTCACCCTCAGCAGGGAGCGGGCATGCTCAGACAAACCAATCTTCTGGCGGAAGCCACCGCGCGCCAGATCGTCCAGCGGGCGATGGGCATCATCAGCCATTCCGTCAACGTGATGGACAGCAACGGCGTGATCATCGCCTCCGGCAACCCGCAGCGCCTGTTCCAGCGCCATGAAGGCGCCGTGCTGGCGCTGGCGGAAAATCGGGTGGTGGAAATCGACCGCGCCACCGCCGAACATCTGAAGGGCGTGCGGCCCGGCATCAACCTGCCGTTCAGCTTTCGCAACCAGCGGGTGGGGGTGATCGGCATCTCCGGCGAACCGGCCGAGGTGCGCGCCTACGCCGAGCTGGTGAAGATGGCGGCGGAGATGATGGTGGAGCAGGCGGCGCTGCTGGATCAGCACCAGTGGGAAAAACGCTACCGGGAAGAGCTGGCGAACCAGCTGCTGCAGCCCCAGCCGAACACCGCGTCGCTGGCGGCGATGGCGGCGTATTTGGGGTTGGATCTGCGCCAGGCGCGCATCGTGTGGATCGTCGAGCTGCAAGAGGCGCAGCCGCACCTGCTGCGCGAGCTGCTGGCGGAGCTGGAGGCCACCCAGCGCGACGCGTTGATCGCCATTACCGGCTTCAATGAAATGACCCTGCTGCGACCGGCCTGCATGGTGCAGGGCGAATGGAGCCTGAAGCTGGAGCGCCAACAGGCCCAGCGTTTGCAAAACCAACTCAAACACCGCTTCCGGGTGCGGCTGATCGTCGGCGGTTTTTATGACGATCCGCAAAGCGCCTATCGTTCCAGCCTGACGGCGCGCGCCACTCAGGCGATGGCGCAGCGCCTGAAACTGCGTCACGCCACGCTGTTCTACCACGACTACCCGCTGCCGTCGCTGTTGTGCGATCTGGGGGAGGATTGGCGCGCGCAGGAGCTGGGTCGCCCCTGGCGGACGCTGGGCGAACAGGACGAAAAAGGCGTGCTGCGCGGCACGCTGCGCCACTATTTTTCGCAGAATTGTGATCAGACGCAGACCGCCGCACAGCTGCATATCCACGTCAATACCCTGCGCTATCGCCTGCAGCGTATCGAAGCGATAACTGGCATGAAAATCAACCAATTAACCGACGCTCTGCGGTTATATATCGGCATGCTGATGCACGACTGAGTTGTGCCAACCCACAAATTCCACGCCGTTCCCCCGGCGATTTTTTGTTGTTTCCCCTCAGGCCAACGCCGGGTGCGCGGGATATGTTGGCCTGCACATCAACCACGGAGAAAACAACAATGACAACCGTATCCACTCTGGGGGCGCTGGTGGCGTTAGCCGTCGCCATCGTCCTGATTCTACGCAAGGTGCCGCCGGCTTACGGCATGATCGCCGGCGCGCTGGCGGGCGGGCTGTGCGGCGGCGCCGACCTGGTGCAGACCGTAACGCTGATGATCGGCGGGGCGCAGGGCATCACCAACGCCGTGATGCGCATCCTGGCGGCGGGGGTGCTGGCCGGGGTGCTGATCGAATCCGGCGCGGCGCATACCATCGCCGAAACTATCGTGCGCAAGGTGGGCGAAACCCGCGCGCTGCTGGCGCTGGCGGTGGCTACACTGATCCTGACGGCGGTGGGGGTATTTATCGACGTGGCGGTGATCACCGTCGCGCCGATCGCGCTGTCGATAGCCCAAAAGGCCGGCATTTCGCGCGCGGCGATCCTGCTGGCGATGATCGGCGGCGGCAAGGCCGGCAACGTGATGTCGCCCAACCCGAACACCATCGCGGCGGCGGACAATTTCCACGTGCCGCTCACCTCGGTAATGATGGCCGGCATCGTGCCGGGGCTGTGCGGCCTGGTGGTGGCCTATCTGCTGGCGCGCCGCCTGAGCGATAAAGGCAGCAAAGTGATGGCCGAAGAGCTGACTCAGCATGCCGAAGGGGCGCGGCCGGGCTTCGCTGCAGCGATCAGCGCGCCGCTGGTGGCGATCCTGCTGCTGTCGCTGCGGCCGATCGCCGGCATCGCCGTCGATCCGCTGATCGCGCTGCCGGCCGGCGGCTTGGCGGGCGCGCTGCTGATGGGGCGCATCCGCCAGTGCAATCAGTTTATGGTCTCCGGCCTGTCGCGCATGGCGCCGGTGGCGATCATGCTGCTCGGCACCGGCACGCTGGCGGGCATTATCGCCAACTCGGCGCTGAAGGATGTCTTGATTAACGGCTTAACGCACACCGGGCTGCCGGCCTGGCTGCTGGCGCCGCTGTCCGGCGCGCTGATGTCGATGGCGACCGCGTCGACCACCGCCGGCACCGCCGTGGCTTCCGGGGTGTTCAGCTCCACGCTGCTTGAGCTGGGCGTGAGCGGGCTGGCCGGCGCAGCGATGATCCATGCGGGCGCCACGGTGCTGGATCATCTGCCGCACGGCAGCTTCTTCCACGCCACCGGCGGCAGCGTCAATATGGCGGTGCACGAGCGGCTGAAGCTGCTGCCGTACGAAACGCTGGTGGGGTTCACCATTGCGGCAATCTCGGCGCTGATGTTTGGCGTATTTAACCTGGCGGGATAAGGAACAGTGATGAAAACGCTGAAAAAAGTGGTTATTGCCCCGGATTCTTTCAAAGAGAGCCTGAGCGCGCTCGGCGTCGCCGACGCCATCGAGCGGGGGTTCCGCCAAATTTACCCGCAGGCGCACTACGTGAAGCTGCCGATGGCGGACGGCGGCGAAGGCACGGTGGAGTCGATGGTGGCGGCCACCGGCGGTGAAATCGTCCAGGTGACGGTCACCGGGCCGCTGGGGGAGCCGGTGCAGGGGTTCTATGGCCTGCTGGGCGACGGCGAAACCGCGGTGATTGAAATGGCCGCCGCCTCAGGGCTGCACCTGGCGCCGCCCGGCCGGCGCGATCCGCGCATCACCACCAGCTACGGCACCGGCGAACTGATGCTGGCGGCGTTGGAACGCGGCGTGAAGGCGGTCATTCTCGGCATCGGCGGCAGCGCCACCAACGACGGCGGCGCCGGGATGATGCAGGCGCTGGGCGTGAAGTTGCTGGATAAGGCACGCCGGCCGCTGCCGGCGGGCGGAGCGGCGCTGGCGCAGCTGGCGCATCTCGATCTCGCCGGGCTGGATGCGCGTTGGCAACGGGTGAGCGTGACCGCCGCCTGCGACGTCGATAACCCGCTGTGCGGCGAAAAGGGCGCCTCGGCGGTGTTCGGGCCGCAGAAGGGAGCGACGCCGGAGATGGTGGCGCAGCTCGATGCGGCGCTGTATCACTATGGCGAGCTGCTGGAACGGGAAACCGGCCGCGCGGTGCTCACCCAGCCAGGGGCGGGCGCGGCGGGCGGCATGGGGGCGGCGCTGCTCGGCATGCTCAATGCGCGTTTGCGGCCGGGCATCGAGATCGTCACCGAAACCCTGCGCCTGGATGAGGCGGTGCGCGATGCCGATCTGGTGATCACCGGGGAAGGCCGGCTGGACAGCCAGTCGATCCACGGCAAAACGCCGATCGGCGTGGCGCGGGTGGCCAAGCGCCACGGCGTGCCGGTGATCGCCATCGCCGGCAGCCTGACGTCGGATTACCAGGTGGTGCATCAACACGGCATCGACGCGGCGTTTTCGGTGCTCGATGGCATCGTGACGCTGGAAGAAGCGCTGGCGGGCGCCGATCGCAATCTGCAGGTGACGGCGCGCAACGTGGCGGCGGTGTGGCGACTGGCGCAAGGGGGAGGCCCACAGGCATAGCCTGTTGCTGTTATCGGTTTCGATGCACGACTTTTCCGTTACAATAGCCGGCATTAATGGCTGCTGACATCCCGACCCAGAACGGAATGCCGGCCGGAAAGGAAATGAGGGGAACTGAGATGAAGCAAGAGAAACACGGCGTATTGCTGGTGAACCTGGGCACGCCAGATGCGCCGACCTCGTCGGCGGTCAAACGCTATCTGAAGGAATTCCTCAGTGACGATCGCGTGGTCGACACGGCGCCGCTGATCTGGTGGCCGATCCTCAACGGCGCGATCTTGCCGATCCGTTCGCCGCGCGTGGCGAAGCTCTATCAGTCGGTGTGGATGGAAGAAGGCTCGCCGCTGCTGGTGTACAGCCGCCGCCAACAGCGGGCGCTGGCGGCGCGCATGCCGAATACGCCGGTGGAGCTGGGCATGAGCTACGGCTCGCCGAGCCTGGCGGAAGCCATCGACAAGCTGCTGGCGCAGGGCGTGACCAACCTGGTGGTGCTGCCGCTCTATCCGCAATATTCCTGTTCCACCAGCGCGGCGGTATGGGATGGCGTAGCGCGGGTGCTGAAAGGCTATCGTCGCTTGCCTTCTGTGGCCTTCATCCGCGATTACGCCGAACACCCGGCCTACATCGCCGCGCTGCAGCAAAGCGTGGAGCGCTCGTTCGCCGAGCATGGCCAGCCGGATCGGTTGGTGCTGTCGTTCCACGGCATCCCCAAACGCTATGCGCGCCTGGGCGACGACTACCCGCAGCGCTGCGAGGATACGCTGCGAGCGCTGAGCGCCACGCTGCCGCTGGCGCCGGAGCGAGTGATGATGACGTACCAATCGCGCTTCGGCCGCGAGCCGTGGCTGACGCCGTACACCGATGAGACCCTGAAGGGGCTGCCGGCGCAGGGCGTGAAGCACATTCAGCTGATTTGCCCGGGTTTCTCGGCGGACTGCCTGGAAACGCTGGAAGAGATCAAGGAGCAGAACCGCGAGATCTTCCTCGAGGCCGGCGGCGAGAAGTTTGAGTATATCTCTGCGTTGAACGACGAGCCGGCGCATATCGATATGATGCAGCAGCTGGTGGCGCAGCGCCTCTAATCATCAATAATCTGTATATTAGAATCATCGTGATCGGGCGGGAATGTGTTAACATTCTCCGCTTGTTAAACCGCCACCACCGCCAATCACATGAAATTTCCTGGTAAACGCAAGTCCAAACACTATTTCCCGGTGAGCGCCCGCGATCCGCTTCTGCAGCAGGCCCAGCCCGAAAGTGAAATCAGCACCTCGTATATCGTCGGCATCGACCAGACGCTGGTGGATATCGAGGCGAAGGTGGACGACGTTTTTGTCCAGCGCTACGGCCTGAGCCTGGGCCACTCTCTGGTGATCGAAGACGACGTCGCCGAGGCGCTGTATCAGGAACTGAATGAAAACAACCTGGTTACCCATCAGTTCGCCGGCGGCACCATCGGCAATACCATGCACAACTATTCGGTGCTGGCGGACGATCGCTCGGTGCTGCTCGGCGTGATGTGCAGCAACGTGAAAATCGGCAGCTACGCCTACCGTTACCTGTGCAATACCTCCAGCCGTACCGATCTCAACTATCTGCAGGGCGTAGACGGCGCCATCGGCCGCTGTTTCACGCTGATTGGCGAAAGCGGCGAGCGCACCTTCGCCATCAACCCGGGCCAAATGAACCAGCTGCGCCCGGAAAGCATTCCTGAAGAGGTGATCGCCGGCGCGTCGGCACTGGTGCTGAGCTCTTATCTGGTGCGCTGCAAGGAAGGGGAGCCAATGAAGGCCGCCACCCTGCAGGCGATCGAATACGCCAAAAAGCACGACGTGCCGGTGGTGTTGACGCTGGGCACCAAGTACGTCATTGCCGACAACCCACAGTGGTGGCGCGACTTCCTGAAGGAAAACGTGACGATTCTGGCGATGAACGAAGACGAAGCGCTGGAGCTGACCGGGCTGAGCGATCCGCTGACCGCCTCGGACATGGCGCTGGAGTGGGTGGATCTGGTGCTGTGCACCGCCGGGCCGAACGGCCTGTATATGGCGGGTTACACCGAAGAGGCCAACAAGCGCCAGACCCAGCACCCGCTGCTGCCGGGGCATATCGCCGAGTTCAACCGCTACGAATTCAGCCGCGCCATGCGCCGCGAACACTGTGAAAATCCGCTGCGCGTTTATTCGCACATCGCGCCGTATATGGGCGGGCCGGAGAAGATCATGAACACCAACGGCGCCGGCGACGGCGCGCTGTCGGCGTTGCTGCACGATATCGCCGCCAACGGCTATCACCGCCACAACGTGCCGAACTCCAGCAAGCACGTGCGCAGCTACCTGACTTACTCCTCCCTGGCGCAGGTGTGCAAATACGCCAACCGCGTCAGCTACCAGGTGTTGAACCAGCATTCGCCGCGCCTCACTCGCGGCCTGCCGGAGCGGGAAGACAGCCTGGAAGAGTCTTACTGGGAGCGTTAACCCGCTGAAAAAGAAAAGGTCCGGCATGCCGGACCTTTTTTGCGCGCGTGGCGCTTCAGATAGGGCAGCCGCCCATTTTTTCTTCTTCGCTCAGGGTGTCCAGCTGCAGGATGTTCAGCATGCTGTTGGCGATCTCCCGTTCGCCCATCACCACCTGGTTGGCGCCGCGATCGGTGATGTAGGCCACCTCGTCGTCGTAGTGGGCGCGGGCAATGATCTCGATATTCGGCCGCTTGGCGCGCGCCGAGGCGACGATCTCGCCGGCCTCATAGCCGTTGGGGATGGTCAGCAGCAGCCAGCGCGCGCAGTCGAGCCGCGCCAGATCCATCACTTCCGGATTGGCGGCATTGCCCAGCACCGTCTTGATGCCCTGTTCGCGCAGCGCTTCCACCCGCGGGCGGGAGTTCTCGATCACCACCAGCGGGATGCCCGCTTCGGCCAGTTTGCCGCCCAGCAGGCTGCCGACGCGGCCATAGCCGACCACCAGCGCGTGATTGCACATATCCACCGGGATTTGCTTCTCTTCTTCCACCGCCTCTTCGAGGATTTGGTCTTCGATGGTTTCGGTCTTGGCCAGATAGCGTTCCAGCAGGGTGAACAACAGCGGATTGAGCATGATGGACAGAATGGCGCCGGCCAGTACCAGATTGCGGCCGTGTTCCGACATCATGCCGAGCGCAATGCCGAGGCCCGCCAGAATAAAGGCGAACTCGCCGATTTGCGCCAGGCTGGCGGAAATGGTCAGCGCGGTGCGCTTGGAGTGACCGAACATTTTCACCAGCAGGAACGCGGCGGCGGATTTGCCGAACACGATGATCGCCAGCGTCGCCAGCACCGCCAGCGGTTCGTTAATCACGATCATCGGATCGAACAGCATGCCGACCGAGACGAAGAACAGCACTGCGAATGCGTCGCGCAGCGGCAGGGTGTCGTGCGCCGCGCGGTGGCTCAGTTCGGACTCGTTCAGCACCATGCCGGCGAAGAAAGCGCCCAGCGCGAAGGAGACGTCGAACAGCTTCACCGCGCCGTAGGCGATGCCGAGCGCCAGCGCCAATACCGCCAGGGTGAACAGCTCGCGCGAGCCGGTGCTGGCGGTTTTTGACAGGATCCACGGCACCAGCCGGCGGCCGACCACGATCATCAGCGCGATAAAGGCGATGACCTTACCGATGGTCAGCGCCAGCTCCATCAGCAGCTGGCTGCTGCTGGCGTTGTCGTTGCCCAGCATGTTGCCGAAGGCCGGCAGCAATACCAGCGTCAGCACCATCGCCAAATCTTCGACGATCAGCCAGCCGATGGCGATTTGCCCGCGCTGGCTGTCGATCAGCTGCCGCTCCTCCAGCGCGCGCAGCAGCACCACGGTGCTGGCGGTGGAGAGGCAGAGGCCGAACACCAGGCCGGAGATCAGATCCCAGCCGAGCAGCTTGGACAGCCCCATGCCGAGCAGGGTGGCGACGGCTATTTGCGCTACGGCGCCGGGAATGGCGATAGATTTTACTGCGAGGAGGTCTTTCAAAGAGAAGTGCAGGCCAACACCGAACATCAACAGGATAACGCCGATTTCCGCCAGTTCCGGCGCCAATGAGGTATCGGCGACGAAACCGGGGGTGAACGGGCCGGCGAGCACGCCTGCGGCCAGATACCCCACCAGAGGGGAGATGCGCAGGCGGTTCGCCAGCATGCCGAGGAGGAAGGCGAGTACTAACCCTCCGACGATGGTGGTAATGAGCGGTGTTGAATTATGCATCCATACTCCTTCTGGTTATGCATCGCGGCACGGGAGAAACGCAACAAAGTTACGAAAAGATACATTTAGTTTATTGCATTTGTGCGCGACTTGCTTGGCTAATTTGGCCTTTTTTGTAAAAAGGCAGAGGATTTCACTTAAGGCGCGGCAATGAGGGGGTTTTGTGCCAGATATGGAAAATAACATTGATTTATCCGTAAGATAACCCGGACGAATAAGTAATTTCATCCGGGCTAGTCGCGGGGTTATTGCGGTTTATGCTCCATATTGGGCAGCAGTGCGGTGATAATGCCGATCAGCGGCAGGAAAGCACAGATTTGGTAGACCAGTTCGATACTGGTCAAATCCGCGACATAACCAAGAACTGCCGCGCCTAATCCGCCCATACCGAAAGCAAAACCGAAGAATAAGCCGGAAACCATGCCCACCTTGCCGGGGATCAGCTCCTGGGCGTAGACCAAAATGGCGGAGAACGCCGAGGCGAGAATAACCCCGATAATCACCGTTAAAATGCCGGTCCAATAGAGCGATGCATAAGGTAAAACAAGGGTAAACGGCGCAGCGCCGAGAATAGAGCCCCAAATAACGTATTTTCGTCCTATCTTGTCGCCGAGAGGCCCACCGATAATGGTGCCTGCCGCCACCGCGAACAGGAAGGCGAACAGGTGAATTTGCGCATTCTGCACCGAAACGCCGAATTTATGTATCAGATAAAAGGTGTAATAGCTGCTGATGCTGGCCAGATAGAAGTATTTAGAGAAAATCAGCACCAGCAGGATGCCCAGCGAGTAGACTACGGTACGTTTTGGCAGCGGTTTCAGCGTTGATGGGCTTTTCGGCTGCCCTTTAGTTGCCCGGTGCTGATGTTGATACCACTTGCTGACCTGCAGCAACACCACGATCGCCAGCAGCGCCGCCAGCGTGAACCAGGCGACGTTACCCTTGCCGTAAGGCGCGATGATCAGCGCAGCCAGCAGCGGGCCTAGCGAGCTGCCGAAGTTGCCGCCGACCTGGAACAGCGACTGCGCCAGGCCGTGCCGCCCGCCGGAGGCCATGCGCGCCACGCGCGAGGATTCCGGGTGGAACACCGATGAGCCGGTGCCCACCAGCGCCGCCGCCAGCAGCACCAGCGGGAAGGTGCTCGCCACCGACAGCAGCAGCAGGCCGGACAGGGTAAAGCCCATGCCGATCGGCAACGAATAAGGCTGCGGGTGTTTATCGGTGTAATAACCAATCAGCGGCTGCAGCAGCGAGGCCGTCAGCTGATAGGTCAGGGTGATCATGCCGATCTGCACGAAGCTGAGGTGAAAATCGGCTTGCAGGATCGGGTAAATCGCCAGAATCAGCGATTGGATCATATCGTTGAGCAGGTGAGACACGCTGATGGCGCCGAGGATGGAGAAGGCGGTGCCTTTCACCGCACTGCCCTTGGCGGGCGGCATCGCGCTTTGGCTACTGTCGGTCATATTATTATTAGCCTGATAAGTTGTTGAGCACAGAGAAGACATCTTAGGCAGGGTGCGCAATTTTTACCATATCTGAAATAATCAGACTCACATCGCAAAAATTTGAAATCAGCTGTCATTGATTCGCGCTACAATTTCGCCCTCATCATAAAAGCCATTTAATACACGGAGATCCGCCATGCGTTTTTCGCTGAAAACCACCGCATGTGCGTTGGCCGTTTCCCTGACGTTGCTGTCGGGGGCCGCCAGTGCCTGGGAAAAGGATAAGACCTACGCCATCACCATTCTGCATACCAACGACCATCACGGTCACTTCTGGCAGAACGATCATGGCGAATACGGCCTGGGCGCGCAGAAAACGTTGGTGGACGGCATTCGTCAGGAAGTGGCGGCGCAGGGCGGCAGCCTGCTGTTGCTGTCCGGCGGCGATATCAACACCGGCGTGCCGGAATCGGATTTGCAGGACGCCGAGCCGGACTTCCGCGGCATGAACCTGGTGGGTTACGACGCGATGGCGATCGGCAACCACGAATTCGACAACCCGCTGAGCGTGCTGCGGCAGCAGGAAAAATGGGCGACCTTCCCGCTGCTGTCCGCCAATATCTATCAGAAAAGCACCGGCCAGCGCCTGTTCAAGCCTTACGCCTTGTTCGACAAGCAGGGCATCAAGATTGCCGTGATCGGCCTGACGACCGACGACACCGCCAAGATAGGCAACCCGGAGTACTTCACCGACATGGAGTTCCGCGCGCCGGCTCAGGAGGCGAAGCAGGTGGTGGAGCAACTGCGTAAGGACGAGAAGCCGGACGTGATTATCGCCGCCACCCATATGGGGCACTACGACAACGGCGAACACGGCTCGAACGCGCCGGGCGACGTGGAAATGGCGCGCAGCCTGCCGGCCGGGTATCTCGACATGATTGTCGGCGGCCACTCGCAGGATCCGGTGTGCATGGCCGGCGGCAACCGCAAACAGGCAGATTACGTGCCGGGCACGCCGTGCTCGCCGGATCGCCAGAACGGCACCTGGATCGTGCAGGCGCACGAGTGGGGCAAATACGTGGGCCGCGCCGACTTCGAATTCCGCAACGGCGAGCTGAAGCTGGTGCATTATCAGCTGATCCCGGTAAACCTGAAGAAGAAGGTGGAGAAGGCGGACGGCACCAGCGAGCGGGTGTACTACACCCAGCAGATCGCGGAAGACCCGACCATGATGAAACTGTTGACGCCGTTCCAGGAGAAGGGCAAGGCGCAGTTGGGCGTGAAGATCGGCAGCGTTAACGGCAAGCTGGAGGGCGATCGCAGCAAGGTGCGCTTCGTGCAGACCAACCTGGCGCGGGTGATGCTGGCGGCGCAGAGGGAGCGCGCCGATGCCGACTTCGCGGTGATGAGCGGCGGCGGGGTGCGCGATTCGATTGAAAGCGGCGATATCACCTATAAGAACGTGCTCAAGGTACAGCCGTTCGGCAACACCCTGGTGCATGTCGATATGAAAGGCAGCGAGGTTGAGCAGTACCTGGCGGTGGTGGCCAACATGAAGCCGGATTCCGGCGCCTACGCCCAGTTCGCCAACGTCAGCCTGGTGGCGGACGGCAAGGGCGTCAGCGAGGTGAAGATCAACGGCCAGCCGCTGCAGGCGGATAAAACCTACCGCATGGCGACGCTGAACTTCAACGCGCTGGGCGGGGACGGTTATCCGAAGCTGGACGGGCTGCCGAGCTACGTCAACACCGGCTTTATCGACGCCGAGGTGCTGAAGCAATACATCGAGAAACATTCACCGCTGGATGCGGCGGCCTACGAGCCGAAGGGCGAGATCGTCTATCGATAAGGGCGTAGCGGAACGGCGTTTCTCGCTTGTCGCGGGGGCGCCGTTCCCGCCGTCGCTTTTTTCCTCCCCATCAACGCATTCTGTCGGCGTTGCCGTTTTAGACGGCCTCTTACTTTCTTCTCTCCATATACGCCCTCGGCGGGCAGCCCACCATATTCTTGAAAAAAGTGGCGAAGGCGCTGTCGCTGGAAAACGCCAGCCGACCGGCGACGTCGGATTGGCTCAGCCCTGCAGCCAGCATCTCTATTGCTTTGATCAGGCGCCATTGCTGACGCCACTGTTGATAACTGAGGCCGGTTTCACGGCGGAAAATCCGGCTGATGGTTTTCTCGGAAGCGCCGCTGTAGCGCGATAGCTCGTGCAGCGGCGGAAGCATGTCCAGATTGGCCAGATGGCGCAGGCGCCGGTCGCTGGGCAGCGGCAGCAACGTCAGTTCGCGCGGCGCGGCGGCGATCTCGTCCAGGCAGACCGCCAGAATATTGGCGTGAGGCCCATGCTGCCAGTCGGTGTCGAATGCGGCGAACGCGATGCGTTCCAACACCTCGCGCAGCAGCGGCGAGGCTGTCAGTACGGCAAGCTGCGCAGGCAGACAGGCATAGCGTTCGGCGTCGAGATAAAGCGAACGGTAACCGACTACGCCGTTGACCTGAACGCGGTGAGCCACTTGCGGCGGGATCCAGGCAACTCTGCCCGGCGGCAGCATACAGATGCTTTGGTTGAGCGTGATACGCATGCTGCCTTGCTGACAGAACAGCAACTGGCCTCTGTCATGCCAATGCGTGCCAGAGTCGTGCTGCGCCAGTTCGGCGGCGATCCCGAGCACGCCGTTGTCGAGCGTATCCGGATTAAAACTGTCCTGCGCCTGAAGCCACGCCATAGTATGTCCGATTTTGTAAATTTATTGTCTTTTATATTGTAATCGGCGCCGGGAGCAGATGCTACCTTGTGCAGCTTATTCTTGGCTACAGGATTTGTTATGCAACGTAAGCTGACTCTGACATTGGCGACGTCGATGATGATGTTTCCCCAGGTGGTGGAGACCATCTACAGCCCGGCATTGACGCACATTGCGCACGGTTTCCGGGTAAGTGCGGAAATGGCGGCGCAAACGCTCTCTTGCTACTTTTTCGCCTTTGCGCTGGGCGTGGTGGTTTGGGGGCGGATGTGCGACGTTATCGGACGCCGTCCCACCATTTTGGCCGGGCTGACGCTCTATCTGCTGGCTTCTATCGTCGCGCTGTTCAGCGGCAGCTTCAGCGTGCTGCTGGCGGCGCGGGTGCTGGCCGCCTTTGGCGCGGCGGTCGGTTCGGTCGGGACGCAAACGGCGATTCGCGATCGCTTCGACGGTTATGAGTTGGCGCGGGTGTTCTCGGTGATGGGGATCGCCATGGCGATCAGCCCGGCGGTTGGCGTATTGAGCGGCGCAGTGCTGACTCACTATTGGGGCTATCAGGGGGTGTTTGGCGGTTTGGCGCTGTTGGCGGCGCTGTTGCTGGGCTATGCCGGTTGGCAACTGCCGGAGACGCGTCCGCAACAGGTGGTGAGGCATTCATTTTTCGGCACGCTGGGGCGGATGATCAAGGACGGGGATATTTGGCTCAGTGCGCTGCTGGTGGCGTTGTTCAATATTTGCATGTTCAGCTATTACCAGCTGGCGCCATTCCACTTCGCGGCGTTGGAACTGCCGGCGCAGTGGTTCGGTTATACCGGTTTGGTGTTGGCGGCCGGGGTCGGTATCGGCGCGGCGATCAACAAGTTTTTGATCGGCAAACACTGGCTGTTCCCCGCGTTGCTGATGCTGGCCTGCGTTTTATCACTGGCCGGCGGCCTGCTGGTACTGCTGCTGGAAGGGAGCTTGTGGTTCGTTCTGCCGATGATGCTGGTGGTGATGGCGTACGGCATCGCCATTCCCAATATTCTGGCGCGCGCGCTGCGGCATTATAAAGACTGCATGGGCACCGCCGGCGCGATCCTTGGCCTGATGTATTACCTGATGCTTGGCGGTGGCTTGGTGCTGGCCGGGCTGTCGCAGCACCTGGGCGCCGTGCTGTCGCTCTGCAGCCTGTGCGTGCTGCTGTTGGCGTGGCGGGTGGTGCACAACGAGCGCCGTTTGGCGTTGCCTGAGCGTGAAAACGCCTGAGTGTTACCGGCTGGCCGGTTCGCTCAGGCGGCCCGCCAGCAACTGGTGAACGCCGGCTATCACCGCCTCGCGCTGCGTGGTGATATACATATGTCCGCCGGCAAAAGTGCGCTGCTGAAAATCGCCTTGCGCGATCCGGCGCCAGTCGAGCAAATCCTGCCGATCGATCAACTCGTCGTTTTCACCATAGAACATCGCCAGCGGGGCGTGGTAACCCGGTTGCGCAGGGAAAAGCAATTGGCTGGACAGCAACAGATCGGCACGGATCAGCGGCAGATAGTAATCGGCCAGCGCGCTGTCGCCGATGAGAGACTCATCCAGGCCCTCGCCGGCACAAAGTGCGTTCAGCAAAGCGGCACGAGGCATCCTCAGCAACTGGCTGTGGCGCGCCAGAAAGGGCGATGAACTGGCGGAAATGATCAACTGCAGCGGCGGTTGGGGCAGCGCCATCGCTAACGCCAGCGCAACCCGTCCGCCAAGACTGTGGCCGAAAAAGATCAGCGGTTTATCCTGCAGTGGCTGCAGTGCCGATATCAGTTGATTGATGAGCGATTGGGGTTGGCAGAGCGGCGCTTCGTGCGCCCGCTCCTCTCGACCGGGATATTGCACGGCATAGAGTTCGATGTCCTGATGCAACGCGGGGCTCCATCGCTGAAAGGCAGTGGCTCCGGCGCCGGCGTGGGGAAAAGCGATCAGCCGCAGGCTGCCCTGGCGACCCGGCGTCAGCGGTTTCAGGCCGAGGGGGGCGTTGGGGAAGTGGGTGCAATGCATGGCGAAAATCCGTATTTTCAGGGGTGCCAAGGAAGCCTGAGCTTCCTTGGCGTTAAGGGAATGCACTCAGTTGATGGCGTTCCACAATTCATCGAAGATCGGCGTGAACAGCGTAGATTTAAGATAGTCCGAACCCGATGAACCGCCGGTACCTTTCCGCTGCCCGATCGTACGCTCCACCAGTTTCACATGGCGGTAACGCCACTCTTGCAGCAGTGAATCCAAATCAAGCAGTTGGTTGAGCAGCAGCGACTCGCAGCCTGAACGCGTCAGCGATTGCCTGATGATGTCGTCGAAGCCTTGCGCCGCCTGATTGGGCTGGTCATTGAGACGCATCAGGTGGCCGCGTATCGCCTGCCATAGGGAAACCGGTTGGATAATAGCCGCCAATCGGCGCTGAGCCTCTTCATCACCTTGATACTGTTGTAGCTTCTTTGGGTTTTCCTTGCCGAGCAGCGCTTCTATGCCGGCAAACTGGTAGGATTGGAAACCGCTGGCGGTGCCGAGATAGCTGCGAAAACGCTGGAATTCATGAAACTTCAGCGTGCAAATCACGGCGATCTGATTCACCACGGTTTGGGTAATGGCATTGACGCGCGTCATCGTTTCGATCGCCGCCGGTATATCTCCTTCTTCGATCAGCGCAATCGCCAGATGAAGCTCATCGATCAACTGCTTGAACCAGAGCTCGTAGGTTTGATGAGTGATGATAAACAAGTTTTCATTGCGGTGTTCCGCAGACGGCGAGGCTGGCTGTTGCAGTGACAGCAGCTGGTTTAGCTGCAGATAGCTGGCGTAATTCATGATGTCACTTTCCCTGTAGAAAACGAAAATAGGACGGGCCGACTGGGAAGGGCATCCCCGCTCAGATCCGGCAGTTGAATGGTCAGAAAATAGTGTCCCGCCGCGGCGTGTGCGGGAACCTGAATCAGCTCGGTCACGGAGGCGTATTTGCGCCCGGAGTGCGGCCTGTCGGGGGCATCAAGCCCCCAAAAACGGCGATGGTTGTCCATGCGTCCGCCGTCGTATAGCCGGTCGATCGACGGAATATCCACCAACAGATGCTGGACGCCGAGTTCGACGATGCGCGCCAGAGCTTGATGGCTGAAGTAGGGCGCACAGGCTGCGGCGCGGAAATCGCTCGGCGTCTCGACCGCTATCACCAAAGCCTGCAGGTAGTCGCCCGACAACGGCGCCAGCGCGTCATCGAGCGCCGCCCGGGTAATCAGCCAATCTTCAGAGGCAGCGCTGGCGTTATAGCTCTCCGTGGTCCCGTCCGCGCGTTGCGGCCTGACGCGAATCAGGGTGGCGGCGATGAACGGTTCAAGCGGCAAATCCGCCACGTTGTGCGTTTCAGGAAGAATATGGCCGATGCATTCGGTGTGTGTGCCGTGGCAGTGTGGCACCAGGCTGATACGCTCGGCGTTGCAGACCCCGCCATGACGCACGCTGGCGACGGTATCGCCGTAACTCAGCGGCGCCGAATCGGCGGGGGCCACGCCATAAAGGTTGGTCGGGTTATCGGTGAAGTCCAGCCTGGCCGAGAGCCGCAGCGGCTCTCGGTAGTCAAGGTGATGACAACGTCCATGGTGGTACACCTCAATGCGTTTCATCGGCGACCCCGGCAGTTTTGCTCAAGGCCAGCGCGGTGAGTTCGCGGATCTGGCTGTGCATGATGAATTCGCGGATAGTCAGCGAGACGCCCATCTGTTGACGAATGGCGTGCAGCAGTTGCGGGATCTGCAGTGAATTTCCACCCAGGCTGAAGAAGCTGTCGCAGACGCTGATCTGCGTCTGCGACAAGACTTGTTGCCAGATATGCTGCATGGCGCTTTCCGCCTCGTTGGCCGCAGGCGTGTAGTCCGCTTCGGAAGCCGAGTAGCGGGTTTCCGGCGCCGGTAGCCGACGAATGTCGATTTTATTGTTGTTGGTGAGCGGGAAGGCCGACAGCACCACAAAACCGGACGGGATCATGATATTCGGCAAGCGAGCTTTCAGCGCCGTGCGCACCGCTTTTTCATTCAGCTCCTCTCCCGGCGTTAACTGCAGGTAGCTGACGATGCGGGCCTGCTGGCCTTCACCGACAATTAAGCTGAGCGACCGTTCGATATTGTCGAGAGAGGATAAACTGAGATCGATTTCGCTCAATTCGATGCGGTGGCCGCGAATTTTGACCTGGTGATCGTTCCGTCCGAGGTATTCCAGCTGCCCCTGACGATTAAACCGCACAATGTCGCCGGTGCGGTACATATAGCGCTCGGTGCCGAACGCCTGGCGCCGTAGAAAGACCTTATCGCTCAGCGTCGGGTTGCGCCAATACCCCGGTGATACCCCTGCGCCGCCCAGCCATAGCTCACCAAATGCGCCGCTTGGCATCGGGTTGCCGGCCTGATCCATGACCAGAACGTCAGTTGACTGTATCGGCGTGCCGATACAGTCGCTCGCGCCTTCGTGAGTCAGATCGGCGCAGGTCGACCAGATGGTGGTTTCCGTCGGGCCATACACCTGCAGCACCCGTGTCGCGATGCGTCGCAATTGCGTCAACAAGGCCGCCGGCATCTTCTCGCCGCCGCACAGCACGGTCAGGGGGCGCTGGCCCGCCGCCGGCAGATGGTGGACGATGGTGCTCCAGACGGTAGGTGTCGCTTGAATCACGCTGGGCTGCTGTCGCTCGATAAAGTGATACAACTTGACCGGATCCATGGCGGTTTCTCGTGGACACAGCGTGACGTGCGCGCCGCCGGCCAGCGAGCAGAACAGTTCCAACCCAAAAATATCGAAACTGATGCTGGTCAGGCTGAGCACCTTATCGCTCGCGCTCAGCGCCAGCCGCCCGACGAAGTCGTGGGTGAAATTGTTCAGGTTGCCGTGGGTGATCATCACGCCTTTGGGGTTACCGGTTGAGCCTGAGGTGTACATGATGTAGGCCAGCGTATCGTCGGCTGGGAACGGCAATGTGTCGGCCGCTGCAGGTTGAGAAAACAGCGAGTCGAAACCGACGGCGGGACTGGCCCAACGTTGTTCTGGCTCACCATCGGTCACCAGCAACCGGGCTTGCGCGTTCTCGATCATGTAACTCACGCGGTCGGCCGGGTAGTGTACGTCAATCGGCACGTAGTGTTTGCCGGCTCTCAGCACGCCGAGCAGGAGTACGGCGACGTGGCAACTTTTCTCCATCATGACGCCGACCGAAAAAGGCTTGCTGTCGATGCGCTGCAATGCATGCGCGATGCGCTCAGACTGCGCCCACAGCTGACGGTAGCTGTACTGTTGCCGTTCGCAGCTGACGGCGAGGCTGTCAGGCTGGGTTTGTGCCAAGCGAGCAATTTGCACCAGCAGCGAGTCACCTGAACCTGCGTCCGAGCTGACGGCCAACTGTTGCAGCCAATGTTGCTCCCGTTCGCATAGCGGGTTGAGGGCACGCTGCGCCGTGTTGGCCGGCAGGGTGAGCAGTTGCCGCAGCGTTTGCTGATAGTTGTCCAACAGCATCTGCATGCTGGCGGGATAAAACAGTTCGCTGGCGTAATCGAGTTCGATGGCGACGGTGTCCTGTTCCACACTAAAGTTCCAGGTCATATCGAACATCGAGAAGCCGGACGAAAGCGGCAAGCGATGCAGCGTGCAATCGTGCAGGTTTTGTTGGCATACGTCGCCGGCGTTCTGCAGGATCGCCATGATTTGGAATAACGGATTTTTGTTCGACATCCGCTCGTATTCGATCTGGTGCAAGATCCGGTCGAACGAGAGCTGCTGATGCTGATAGGCGCCGATACAGGTTTCCATCATGTTACCGATCAGCTCGGCCAGGGTGTCCTGTTCGCTCAGTTGGATACGCAGCGGTACGGTATTGACATGGAAGCCGCTGACCTGCGCCTGATCCAGGTTGTCCCGCGCTGCGATGGCGGTGCCGATGACGATATCCTGCTGCTGGGTATAACGGCTGAGCAGTAAACTTAATGCCGCGCAGAGCAAGGCGAAAGGCGTGGCGCCCAGCGCTTTGCCCCGTGACGCCAGCAGACCGGCCACGTCGGGCTGCAGCTGATAATGGATGCGTTCTCCGGCATGTGTCGGCATTAGCGGGCGTGGTTTATCCAGCGGGAAGTCCAGTTCGCGGCAGCCTTGCAGTTGCTGTTGCCAGTAAGCGACATCCGCCGGCGCAGGTGGTGCGATGCCGCTGTTGACGATGTCAATGGTTTGGATCTGCGGTTGCGGCGCGTCAAACCCATTGTGATCGTCGAGCTCGTTATAGCGCTGCCACAGATCGTTAAGGATCAGCTGTTCGCTCCAGGCGTCGGTAATTATGTTGTGTTTTACCCAAATCAAAACATGGTGCTGCTGATGATACTGTACCAGCCGAAGCACCAGCGGCGGCCGAGCGGTGATGTCGAAAGGCGTGGCACACAGTTGGCGCACCCACTTCTCTGCCGACAGCGTTTGGCCTTCCACCCAGTGGTCGGCAAGACGAATCGGGGTATGCGGTTCTGCCAACTGATAGGCGACACCGTCGGTTTCGGCGAAGCGAGTGCGCAGGCTTTCATGTTTTTCATAGATAAAATTGATCGCCTGTTCAAAGCGCGCCAGATCGAGCGAGCCCTGGATGTCTATCGCCAGCGGCAGGTTGTAACTGCAGTCGTCAGGATTCAATGCGCTCAGGTACCAGAGCAGGTTCTGCTGAGGGCTGAGCGGCGCGCGGCGTTCGTCGCAGATAGCGATGGCGCGCTCCGCGGCAACGGCCTTATTCTCGATATATTCGGCCAGTTTGCGTACCGTATTATGGCGGAACAGATCGGCGATGCTCAGGTGGCAGCAAAGATCGCGTGCGACGAGCGCGACGATTTTGCTCATTGTCAGCGAGTGTGCGCCCAGGTTGATGAACTCCTGTGTGACGTCGGCTTGCGGACAGCCGATGGCGTTGGCCACGATGCGCTCGAGAATGGCCTCAGTTTCTGTTTCCGGTGGCGTCAGGCGCTCATTTCGTTCATCCAGCGGCCAGTTTTCCAACTGTTGACGGGCGATCTTGCCATTGATGGTCAGCGGCAGCGCCGGCAAGAAAATAAAGACGCTGGGGATCGCGGCGGGGTGGAGCTGTGTGACCAACGCGTGACGCAGCGCGTCGATCGTCAGCTCAGGCGAAGCGGGTTGTACGAAGGCGGCGAGAATTTTGCCCGAGGGCTGGCTGCGAGCCACCACGCAGGCGCTTTCAACCAGGGGGTGACTGCGGACGGCGCTTTCCACTTCACCCATTTCGATGCGTACACCGCGTATCTTCACTTGGTGATCACGGCGGCCGACGAAAATAATGTTGCCCTGTTCGTCCCATTTGGCGATGTCACCGGTTTGATAAAGGCGCTCTTCGGCCGCCATATACGGTAGCCGACAGGTAATGAACTTCTCTGCGCTCAGCGCCTCTTGATGCAGGTAACCGTGCGCCAGGCCGCTGCCGGCGATGCACAGTTCGCCCTCAAAACCGACCGGCAGTGGATTGTGGTGGGGATCAAGGATGTGACAACGGTAGTTTTTCAGCGGTTTGCCAATGCAGTTCCAGGGAACGCCTGGACGATACTCGCACAGCGAAGTGGCAATGGAAGCCTCGGTCGGCCCGTAACCGTTGCACAATCGGGTGCGCTCGGCCCACCAGGTGACGACGTCCGCTGGCGGTGCGTCTCCCATGACGATCATTGTCCGCAGTCCCGGCCACATTTCGCGGGGCAACAATTCCAGAATTGCCGGTGTAATAGTGATATGGCCGATATCGTGTCGAGTCAGATAATCGTGCAGCGCGCCGACATCGGTATGCAGCTCCGAGGGCGCCAGATAAAGCGTCGCACCGCTGACCAACGCGCCATAGACGTCCCAGCCGAAGGCGTCGAAACCCAACGAGGCGATGGCCAGCACGCGACTGCCTTGCGCCAGGCCAATGAAATCGCGGTGGTTTTGCGCCACGTTGCTCAGGCCCTCACGCCCTATCATGACGCCTTTGGGTTTGCCGGTCGTCCCGGAGGTATAGCAGACGTAGGCCAGTGCGTCTCGCGATTGAGGGAGTTGCTCCGCATGGATGTTCAGCGAACGGTAGTCAATGCTTGATGGCGCAATGCACGGCGCGTCGCCGGAGTGCAACGGCGAGTCGGCCAAAATCAGCGCAGGCTGCACGTCGTCAAGAATGCTTTGATTGCGCGCCGCTGGCGCCTGCGGATCGAGCAGTACATAGGTTTTATTGCTTTTCAGTATCCCCAACAGCACGATCAGCAGCGTCGCTGACTTGTCCATCGAGACGGCGACGACCGAGCTGGCGGCCCCGCTGTGTTCAAGCAGCCAACAGGCAAACTGATCCGAGGCGCGATCGATCTCGCCATAGCTGTATATCTGGCCATCGGCATGCAGCGCGGCCTGTTGCGGATGAGCGGCGGCGGCGTGGCGGAACAAAGCGATGACGTCGTGCGCCAGCAGCTTGGCATCGTCGGTTGCGTTGAATTGGCTCAGGCGATGCAACGTTTGAGGTTGAGTAACAATGGGCGCGGCGACGGGATCGGCCGGATCTGCCAATAGCGCGTCAAGATAGTCGGTGAACGCGTTGAAACGCATGTCGTCGCCATACAGGGTAAGCTGAGTGCCGTCACCGCAAGCCGCTACGTCGACCATCGCTCGTGGCTGGGCATAGCGCCCCTGTTTGAGCGCGCCGGTTTCATTAAAGAAGAAATGTTGCAGCTGTGCGGGGGACGTGATGTCCGCCACCGGCAGCGTATGGAAGTCGGCGCCGGGTTGCCAGGTGAGATGGCAGAGATCGCTGCCGCAACGCCCCTGCATCTGATCGCCAAGGCGTTCCATCAGCAATGCGGTCAACTCGCGCATGCGCGTCGGTGATTCGGCATAGTATTTACGCGCCAAACGGTAGGGAGTGTCTTGCGCGTGCGGTAAGCCGCCACGCGAAAGCTCGACCACAATGTCGACAAGCTTTTCCTGCAGCAGGGGAAGTTGGGCGCCTGCGGCCATATCGGACAGCGCGTCGCACAGATAAGCGGTTTGGCCGGCGGAGCTAAAGTACAGAGAAAAGTGTTCTTGGTTTTGCAGGGTATCAATGTCACTAATATTTTTTTTATTGGTTACGATCGTCAGCAGATTTTTTCCCTGCTGTTGCAGCCGTCGTATTGTTTCAGCGTTATTTTCAGTGGTGATAATAAGATCGAATTTTTCGATTGGACGGCGTTCGAGACTGATAAAACTAACCTGATGGCCGTATTCCTGGATTTCGTCTGTTAATAATTTACCGCAGGCACTGTCGCCGAAATAGCCAATATGAAGTAATTCCATTTTTGCTTCCTGAGAATAATGATTTCCCTTGCGGAATATCAAAGGGTGCTGACTTTTTATGCCGGTTAATTAGATTTTTGCATGCAGCGCATCGGCGATAGGCAAATCGGCCAGAATGCCCGATTTATTCAGTGCCACCAGCATTTGTTCCGTGACGATATTATTGGTTTCCCACGGTTTAACATGCGTTGCTGGATAAGTATCTGCGATGATGTCGATAATTTCCGCTTCGGCCAGACCGAGTTGGCGCAACATGCAGGCGCTGAAATCTTTGGCGATAGCGTCGGTTGCGTAGCCTTCCAGGAAAGCCAAAATCGGTTGTTGCAACGCTTGCTTGGTCGCCGCGTCGCTGTGGCGCCAGATATGGCTTAGCACCTGCTGTGAGAAGCGGGCATGGCGGCCTTCATCCGCAACGTGATCTTTCATCACCAGATAGAAGGTCGGGAAAATATCTTCGTTGTTGATCACATCGATAAGATCGGTCGTCAGCGCCTGCTCCGACAGAGACACGCACACCAGTCGCAGCAGTTCGCGCAGCCGTTCGTCCCCCATTGCCAACGATTGCGCCAGGGCATAGGAAGCCTCGGTGTCTTTTGGCATCGGTAGCGGCGCAATGGACGTCATCTGCTCTACCTGATTGATCAGATCCAGCGCCACCAGGGCGTGATAGGACTCATCCACGACCACGGTCAGCGCGTCTAAGCGCATTTCAAGCGGAAAGTCTACGCCGACCGCGTTTTTGTAGAGCTTGTAACTGGAATCATTGATGATATCCAACTCGATGTTGGCGATGCCATTCAGGTAGTGGTAGAGGGTTTGCACCTGAATATAGCGCAATGCTTGTTCACCGAGCGCGGCAACGCGCGGATGGAGGCACAGCGGCAGACGTTCCAAGGGGAAGAAAAGGGTTGATTGGCTGTCCTGTTCGTTGAGAAGGCGACGAGGACGGGAGCGGACAATCGCGGCGCGATCCCATTTTTTCAACGTGGTTTCAATGAGGCTCATCGGTTAATCCTTATTAATAGAGTTCTATTTCAATATCCGATTGTGAATAGGCACAGCAGGCTAGAATAATATTCTCTTCTAACTCCTCTTCGCATAAGGCACTCTGTTTTTCATGGCGTATATTTCCGCTGATTAGAAGTAGTTTGCAACAGCCGCACCTCCCCTTTCGGCATAGGTTGGGGATGTCGATATTTAATCTTTCAAAGTTTTCAAGCAGCGACGTTTCAGGACAAAAGTCACCGATGCCCGCGCCATCAAAAATAACATGATGACCATCGGGCCCTGTTTTTGCAGACATGGCGTGTTATTCCCTATGGAAGTCAGTGAGTGAGATCACATTTTAAAATTCATATAAGTAAATTGTTATTAATAATAGGTTGTGGGTTTTAATGGGGAGTAACGATAGCTTTGGCTTTGTATATTGTCAACACGACACATTAAAAACATTAACATTATATTAAAGGTTGTTTCACATAATATAGTTCATATTCAAACTTTATTGCCTGGATTGTTTAGCAATTCTTATTATTGTTTGTTTTATAATATCAACAGGCAAAAATCTTTGTTCAGCGAATGGAAAACAGGACGTCGCCGCCTTCTAATGATAGCCTGAGCGGCAATTTGGTTTTGATAACGCAAGCAGGAAGATGACATGTTGAAAACCGCAGGCTGGCTGCTGCCCGCCATCCTGGCGCTGGCGGGGTGTTCGTCATCCGGCCAACGTCATGAGCAAACGCTTAGCCAGGCGCTGACGGCCCTCGGCCAGGACAAGGCGCTGATTGGAGCGTCGAACGGCGTGATGGTGCGCGACGCCGAGAGCGGCACCGTGCTGTATCAGGCGCACGCGCAGCAGCGTTTGGCGCCGGCTTCCAACATGAAGATGTTCACGTCTCTGGCGGCGTTCGGCGTGCTGGGGGCGGATTACCGGTTTGAAACCCGGCTGCTGACCACCGGCGAGCAGCGCGGCGACACTTTGCGGGGGGATCTCTATCTGCAGGGCAGCGGCGATCCGACGCTGCACCCGGACGATCTCGACACCTTTGCCGCCACGCTGGCGCAGCGCGGCATTCGCCATATCCATGGGCGGCTGATCCTGGACGCCAGCGCGTTCGATCAAACGCCATTCGGCGCCGGCTGGAGCTGGGACGATGAACCCTTCGCCTTCGCCGCGCCGATCTCGGCGCTGAACTACGCCTTTACCCCCGGCGGCGATATCAACGTGGTGCGGGTGGACGTGCAGCCGGGCGCCCGCGCCGGTGCGCCAGGGCGGGTGAGTTTCTATCCCGCCAATGACGCGGTGACGCTGGTCAACCGCACCACCACCACCGGCGGCGACACCGCACTGACGTTCGATCGCCAGCCGGGCAGCAACCGAATCGTGGTCAGCGGCACCGTCGCCGCGCAGGCGGAGGCCAGCTCACGCTTGATTACCGTCGATCAGCCCGCCCGTGTGGTTGGCGCCTTATTGCAAAATGCCCTGCGCGCGCACGGCATCACGCTGCGCGGCAATGCTGAAGAAGGCGTGACCCCTGCGGGCGCCCGGCTGCTGGCGGAAAAAACCTCGCCGCCGCTCTCCCGATTGGCCGTCACCTTCCTGAAAGTGTCCAACAATGGTTACGGCGAGGTATTGACCAAAGCGATGGGCCGCAAGACGCAGGGCAAGGGGGACTGGGCCGCCGGCCTGCAGGCGATCGGCCGGTTTGTGCAAAGCCAGGGCATCGAGGCCGGCGCGTACCGCCAGGTGGACGGTTCCGGGCTGTCGCGCATGAACCAGATCACGCCGCAGCAGCTGACGACGCTGCTGCTGGCGGCCAGAAAACAGCCGTGGTTCGCCGACTGGTATAACGCCTTGCCCATCGCGGGCCAGCCGGGGCTGCTGGTGGGCGGCACGCTGCGGAGCCGCATGGTGAAAAGCGCGGCTGCCGGCCGCGCCCACGCCAAGAGCGGTTCCATGACCGGGGTATCGTCGCTCAGCGGCTATGTCGACTCGGCGACCGGGCGGCCGCTGGCGTTCGCCATCATCAGCAACAACTATCTGGTGCCCGGCGCAGAGGTGAAAGCGCTGGAGGATCGCCTGGTCGAGACGCTGGCGGCCTGTGACGCCACGGTGGTGTGCCGCTGAGAAGGCGGCGTCAGTCGCGCTTGGCGATGTCGGCGAAGCTGCCGGCCAGCAGGCGGCACAGATCGGCGGCGGCCAGCTCGATGTCCAGCCCGCGTTTGCCGCCGGAAACGTAGATGGTGGCGAACGCTTGCGCCGGGCTGTCGATCACCGTCGGCAGCCGTTTTTTCTGCCCCAGCGGGCTGATGCCGCCCACCAGATACCCGGTGACGCGCTGGGCCAGCTGCGGATCGGCCATCTCGGCCTTTTTGGCGCCGAGCGCGCGGGCGACCTTTTTCAGATCCAACTGGGTGGCGACCGGCGTGACCGCCACCGCCAGATGTTTGGCGTCGCCGTTCAGCGCCACCAGCAGCGTTTTGTAAACCCGATCGGCATCCAGCCCCAGCTTTCTCACCGCTTCGTCGCCGAAGTTGGTTTCGTCGCTGTCGTGGTGATACGGATGAAGGGTGAAGGCGACCTTTTGTTTCTCGAGCAGAACGACTGCGGGCGTCATAATGTATTGTCCAAAATGTCCCTAACGGGGAAGGGGTGATAACCAGCCTTAAAAATACAAAAATCCAACCCGCCCGGCAACCTGAGCGGCTGTTACATAAAGCGGGTTGCCAAGATATTCACCAGGTTGCTACCCTGTTTGTTGTAACCGTTAACACGGTTGCTATGCGTATAACTACAATACAAGAAATTCCTCTTTGACTGGCCAATAGCGATATTGGCCTCTTTTTTAGCCCTGTGGCTGCAGCATCGCCGGCAGGTTATCCTCGCCGTACAGGTGCAATGCGCCAACCGCCACCACATAGTCACCCGCCGGCAGCGCCTCCAACTGATGCCGCCAGTCGCGATTGCGCTGATGCATCAGCACATCGTACAGCCCGGCGCTGAAGGTGGCGGGCAGGGTGTCCAGCGTGCCGCGCGGTTTGGCGTCCAGCCACCAGCTCACCATGGTTTGCAGCAGCCGCGCGTTGGTGTGCCAGTGCTCCAGCGTATCGCGCAGCAGCGCGATGCCGCCTTCCGGCAGCTGTTCCAGCATCGCCAACTGCTGCTGTGCCCCTTCCAGCTCGATCACCGGTTTGTCATGCGCGCGGGCGGCCTGCAGCAGCTGATAGTCCACGCCGTACTCCGCCCGTAGCCCCAGACGCTGAGCCTGGCGCGCCTGCATCATCAGCGCCACCTGCCAGCCGGGCAGGGTGGCGAAGGCGTGCGGATCGGCGCCCAGCTCGTGGCAAAGCGTCAGCAGCCGTTGATATTCTTCGGCGGACAGGCGCTGTTCCAGCGCCGGCTGCTGTTCTGCGTGGTCAAAAGGGGAGGCGGCGCCGGTGATATCGGCCTCGACGATCAGCGCGTCGGCCTGCTGCAGCCGGGCGGCCAGCCGCGCCGGCAGCGGCGACATATCGACGGTGCCCATATGGATGCTGCCCACCAGATGCAGCCGACGATCGCCCGGCAGAGTGATGTCCAGCGCCGGATAAGCGTATCGTTTGGGCGAGATCAGGCCGAGAAAGGCGGCGAGGCGGCGTAACAGTTGACCCATACGGCGTGGCTCCTGAATAACGGGTGCGCGTTTCAGCATGAAAGGCGAGGGAAAATCGTCATTCATGCTAAACGCTATCCGCCGCGCAGGAAAGCCCGGAAAACGGCGGGGCGCCATGACGGCGCCCCTGAGATCACTTCCTGGGTTTAAAACGCAGCAGCCGGTTGGCGTTGCTGACCACGGTAATCGACGACAGCGCCATCGCCGCGCCCGCCACCACCGGGCTGAGCAGCGTGCCGGTCAGCGGGTAGAGCACGCCGGCGGCGATCGGGATGCCCAGCGTATTGTAGATAAAGGCGCCGAACAGGTTCTGCTTCATGTTGCGCAGCGTGGCCTTCGACAGTTCCACCGCATCCGCCACGCCGTGCAGGCTGTGGCGCATCAGGGTGATGGCGGCGGTCTCGATGGCGATGTCGCTGCCGCCGCCCATCGCGATGCCCACGTCGGCCTGCGCCAGCGCCGGGGCGTCGTTGATGCCGTCGCCGACCATCGCCACGCGTTGGCCCTGCGCCTGCAGCTGTTTGATCGCCGCCGCTTTGCCGTCCGGCAGCACCCCGGCAATCACCCGATCGATACCGGCCTCTTTGGCGATGGCGTTGGCGGTCACCGGATTGTCGCCGGTCAGCATCACCAGCTGATACCCCTGCTGGTGCAGGCGCTGCAGCGCCGCGACGCTGTCCTCGCGCAGCGGATCGCGAATGGCGAACAGCGCGGCCGGTTTACCGTCAACGGCCAGCAGCACCGGCGTCACGCCGCGTTCGGCCTGGTCGCGCATCGGCGCTTCCAGTTCGGCGATCGCGACCTGATGCTGCTCCAGCAGCGCGGCGTTGCCCAGCAGCAACTGCACGCCGTCGATCTCCCCGCTGACGCCGGCGCCGCGCAGGGTGCGGAACTGCGCCACCTGCGGCAGCGTTTGCCCGGCGGCGCGTTCCATGATGGCGCGCGCCAGCGGGTGATTGGAGCCTTGCTCCAGCGCAGCGGCCCAGCCGATCGCCTGCCGTTCGCTGACCTGATTGAATGTCAGGATCTCCACCACCTGCGGTTTCCCTTCGGTCAGGGTGCCGGTTTTGTCGAACACCAGGGTGTCCAACTGGCTGGCCTGCTGCAGGGCGTCGGCGTCGCGTACCAGCACGCCAAACTCCGCCGCGCGGCCCACGCCGGAGATGATCGACATCGGCGTCGCCAATCCCAATGCGCACGGGCAGGCGATGATCAGCACCGTGGTGGCGATCACTAACGTGTAGACCAGCTGCGGCTGCGGGCCGAAGAAGTACCATATCGCCGCGCTGAACAGGGCGATCGCCACCACCGTCGGCACGAACACCGCCGAGACGCGGTCGGCCAGTTGGCCAATCGCCGGTTTACTGCTCTGCGCCTGGCGCACCAGTTTGATGATGCGCGCCAGCGTAGTTTGGCTGCCGATGGCGGCGGCGCGGAACAGCACGCTGCCGTCGTCGACCACCGTCCCGGCATGCACCGTATCGCCGGGGCCTTTCTGCTGCGGCACCGCTTCGCCGGTCAGCATCGCTTCATCGAGCCAGACTTCGCCCTGCACGATTTCACCGTCGACCGGCACGCGATCGCCGGTGGTCAGCCGCAGCGTCATGCCGAGCTGCACCTCCGCCAGCGGGATATCGCGCTCGCCGTCGTCGGTTACCAGCCGTGCGGTAGGCGGCGTCAGATCCAGCAGCCGCTCCAGCGCCTGCGAAGAACGCTGGCGAGCGCGCTGCTCCAGCGCATGGCCGAGGTTGATCAAACCGATGATCATCGCGCTGGCCTCGTAATAGAGGTGGCGCGCCTCCATCGGGAAGAAATCGGGCCAGATGTTGACGGCGATCGAATAGAGCCAGGCGGCGCCGGTGCCGAGCGCCACCAGGGTATCCATGGTGGCGCTGCCGTTCATCAGCGCGCGCCAGGCGTTGCGGTAGAAGTGCCCGCCGGCGAACACCATCACCGCCAGGGTGATGACGCCGACCAGCAGCCAGGGGCGCTGGGTTTCCGGCGTCAGCGTCATGCTGCCGCCGAACAGCCCCCAGGCCATCAGCGGGATACCCAACGCCAGACCCAGCGCCGCCTGCCAGCTAAAGCGCTTCATGTTGGCGCGTGCGGTCTGCTGTTGGCGCTCGCGGCGTTCGGTCTCGTCCTGAATCATCTCGGCGCCGTAGCCGGCTTTTTCCACCGCCGCCACCAGCGCCTGCGCATCGGCAGCGCCGGTCACCAGCGCGCTGCGCTCCGCCAGGTTGACGCGCGCGTGCTCAACGCCGGGAACGCTTTGCAGCGCCTGCTGCACTTTATTGACGCAGCTGGCGCAGGTCATGCCGCTGAGCAGCAGCTGTACGCTGTCGTCCGCGCCGTCGGTTGCCGGAAGGGGAGATTGCGCCGCTGGCTGAACGTCCGGCAACGAAGGTGTTGCGTCAGTCAACGGCTCAGTTTTTGGGGCGGCGGCGCCCGCTACGCCGGCGTGATAACCGGCATCTTCCACCGCGGCGATCAGCGCCTGCGGATCGGCATCGCCGTACACTTTCGCGCTGTCGATAGCGACGTCGGCGGCGAACACGCCCGGCACCGCTTCCAGCGCTTTGCGGGTGGTGCCGACGCAGTGCATGCAGCTCAGGCCGCTCAGCTGCAGTTCGGTATCGGCGCGCGGCGCGACTTCGGCCTGATAACCGGCGGCGATCACGCTGTCGATCAGCGCGCTGTCCGGTGCGTCGCCGGTCACTTTGGCGTAATGCACGTTAACGTCCGCCTGTTCGACATCGCTGCGGCTTTCCAGGGCTTTTTTCACCCGCTGCGCGCAGTTCATGCAGGACAGCCCCTGCAATGCCAGCATAGTGGTGTGTGACATGATTGAACTCCTTGCTTAAAAGGCGGTGTTTAAAGGTTGACCGCCGGACCTGTTTTCACTAAGAATGGAGCTTAAACCTTCCAGCAAGGGTAAGGTCAAGGAGGGAAAATGAATATTAGCGACGTCGCGAAAAAAACCGGGTTAACCAGCAAAACGATTCGTTTTTACGAAGAGAAAGCGCTGATTACCGCCCCGATCCGCAGCGATAACGGTTACCGCCATTATTCCGCCAGGCACGTTGAAGAGCTGACGCTGCTGCGCCAGGCGCGGCAGGTGGGCTTCAACCTGGACGAGTGCCGCGAGCTGGTGGCGTTGTTCAACGATCCGGCCCGCCACAGCGCCGACGTGAAGGCGCGCACGCTGCAGAAGGTGGCGGAGATCGACAGGCACATCAGCGAACTGGGCGAAATGCGCCAGCGCCTGGTGACGCTGGCCGATCAATGTCCGGGCGACGAGGGGGCGGAGTGCCCCATCATCAACAACCTGGCAGGATGCTGTCGTTCAAATTAGCGGCCGATGGCGCGGATCACCAGCGTGACGCCTTCCACCGCCACCACTTCCACTTCGGTGCCGGCGGGCAGATCTTCTGCCGCCTGCGCGCGCCAGCTGCTGTCGCCGATATTGATGCGCCCCATACCGTTGTGCATCGGCTCCGTCAGCGTGGCGCGGGTGCCGATCAACTGGCGGTTGCGCTGGTTGAGCACCGGCGAACCGCCGGATGCGGCCGCCGGGCGCCGGCGCAGCCAGTACCACCACAGATAGGCGACGACGACGGTCAGGACGGCGAAGATCATGCCCTGCCACGCCCAGGAAAGCGGCGGCAGCAGCCAGATCAGCACGCCGACCAACAGCGCCGCCACGCCGCTCCACAGCAGGTAGCCGCCGGCGCCGAGCATTTCCGCCGCCAGCAACACGCCCCCGAGGGAAAGCCAAAACCACAGCGGATTCGCCGCGATCAGTTCGAGCATGATTATTTGCCTTTGCTTTCTTTCAGCAGTTCGGTAATGCCGCCGATCGAGCCGAGCAGGCTGCTGGCGTCCAGCGGCATCATCACCACTTTGCTGTTGTTGGAGGAACCGATCTTCTGCAGCGCGTCGGTGTATTTCTGCGCCACGAAGTAGTTCACCGCCTGAATGTTGCCGCTGGCGATGGCGTCCGACACCAGCTGGGTGGCGCGCGCCTCGGCCTCGGCGGCGCGTTCACGCGCTTCCGCCTGCAGGAATGCCGACTGGCGTTCGCCCTCGGCCTTCAGGATCTGCGACTGTTTCTCCCCCTCGGCGCGCAGAATGGCCGCCTGACGCACCCCTTCCGCCTCCAGGATGTCGGCGCGCTTGGTCCGTTCGGCCTTCATCTGGGCGTTCATCGAGGCGATCAGTTCCGCCGGCGGCCGCACGTCGCGGATCTCGATACGGGTGATTTTCACCCCCCACGGATTGGTCGCTTCATCGACGATGTGCAGCAGGCGGCTGTTGATGCTGTCGCGCTGCGACAGCATTTCGTCCAGCTCCATCGAGCCGAGCACGGTGCGGAAGTTGGTCATGGTCAGGTTGACGATCGCCTGTTCGAGGTTGCTGACCTCGTAGGCGGCGCGGGCCGGATCGACCACCTGGATAAAGCACACCGCGTCGATGGCGACGTTGGCGTTATCGCGGGAAATCACCTCCTGTGAGGGAATGTCCAGCACCTGTTCCATCATGTTGATTTTACGGCCGATGCGGTCCATGAACGGCACCACTAGGTTCAGGCCCGGCATCAGCGTTTTGGTGTAGCGGCCGAAGCGTTCTACCGTCCATTGGAACCCCTGCGGCACAATTTTGACGCCGGCGAACACCACAATCAGCGCGACGACGATCACGATGGGGATAAAAGTAAGCATGCAAACCTCCTGTCAGACATATGTAAACAGATATTACGTCAGCGCCGGAAAAATGCCTACCGATACCGCGACTTAATCCAGAGCGCCGATCAAACCCGCGATCAGCGGATCCCGCGTCTGGAACAGGTTGATAAGGGTGCGCACTGCTTCGCCGCCGCGAGCATCGGACCAGGCCAGCGACAGGGGAGAAGACTGGCGCGGGTATTTGAGCTGTTTGGCCACCAACTCGCCGCTCTCCAGATAAGTTTGGCACAGCCGGCGCGGAAGGAAACCGATCCCGAGACCGCGCAGATGGCACTCCAGCTTGGTGCGCAGATCCGGCACCTTGATTTCCTGCTGGCCCGACAGCAGCCAGGCGGTGCGCTTGGCCAAATGGCGTGCGGTATCTTCGACGTTGATCGCGGCGTAAGGGCGCAGCTGCGTTTCGTTCAGCGGATCGGCGGCGGCGGCCAGCGGGTGCGTCGGCGCGATGGCGAACACCCACTCTATTTTGCCCAGCGGCAGCACCTTGATGCTGTTTTCCAGCGATTCATTGCCCGCCGCGCCGATCGCCAGATGGCAATCCTCATTCAGCAGCGCGTCCCACACGCCCATGTACACCTGGCGGGAAATGTGGAATTGGGTGAACGGGTATTTGTCGTGCAGGTGAGTTAACAGCCCGGCTACGGCGGCGGCGTCGTACAGCAGGTTGTTGATCACGATATTCACCTGATGCTCTACGCCGTCATTGATTTGCCGCAGCTCGCCCGGCATGGCGTCCAGCCAGGTGTGCCACTGGCGGCAGCGTTCCAGCAAATACTCTCCGGCCGGCGTCAGGTTGACGGTGCGGGTGGTGCGGATAAACAGCTGCGTGCCGATGCTCTCTTCCAGCGTTTTGATGCGGTAGCTGATGGTGGCGGTGGTTTTGTGCAGCAGCTCCGCCGCGCGGGAGAAACTTTGGCACTCGGCAACCTTGATAAACGAACGAATGGTTTCGTGATCCAGCATGAGGGGTCCTTGGCTGACACCGCCTTTTCGGTTATCGGTGAGAAGAATCTACTGATGTTGCGGCGCGATAGGCAGCGGCAAAGCGCAACCCCACGATCCCGGTCACAGAATCACCCGACAGCGATGAACGCGCGCCGCCCCATTTTGCCCGATGATGAATCAGGCGGTTTTTTAATTCATTGATTTAAGGCAACTAATATTACTCTTCGATCATAAAGTGTGCTGTCGATCTTATTGTGGAAAAATTTTCCAAAAAAATGCTGTCAAATTCACCACGCGCTGTCTAGAGTGAAGGCGTTGGGTGAAATATCGCCGTTCAATCGTCGTCTGGGTCATGCGCTTGGGAGAATCACATGGATTTAGTCATCGAAGAATTAACGCCGGCGGCCTTTGCGCCTTACGGCGATGTATTGCAGATAGAGGGCTCGCGTTTCTTTCATATCAATGACGGAAAAACCGAGCGTTATCACGATCTCGCCAGGATAGAGGTGTCCGACGGCAACCGGGTGCTGGCCAGCATCAACCGGGCGGAACCCTGCGATCTGCCGATGACCTTTTCCCTGTTGGAAAAGCATCCGCTCTCGTCGCAGGCCTTTGTGCCGATGAACGGCGAACGCTTCGTGGTGATCGTCGCCGAACCGGGCGAAACCATCCCCGTCGGCACCCTGCGCGCCTTTATCACCAACGGCAAACAGGGGATCAACTATCATCGCAATGTCTGGCACCACCCGCTGTTCGCCTATGCGAAGGTCACCGACTTTTTCACCATCGACCGCGCGGGCGCCGACAACTGCGTGGTCAGCCGCTTGCCGGAGCCGTATCGCATAGTTTTGGCATAGCGCTGGCCGCACGCCGCGCTGGGCGTTTATCATAGCGTCACCCATGCCGTCACTGACAAAGGAAGCTTGAATGACCGAATTACGCAGGAAAGGACGACCCGCCACCGAAGCCGGCGCCACCAAAGGAGCGCAGGCGTTGGATCGCGGGCTGGAGATCCTCCAGTACCTGGCCAACGCCGGGGGGAGTTCGTCGGTTTCCGTGCTGTCCGAAAAGCTGGAGCTGCCGCTTTCCACCACCTTCAGGTTGTTGAAAGTGCTGGAGAAATCGGAATTCGTCTTTCAGGATCCACAGCTGGGCTGGTGGCATATCGGCATTCAGTCGTTCACCGTCGGTTCCGCTTACATGAACGATCGCGACGTGGTATCGGTGGCCGGGCCGTTCATGCGCCGGCTGATGCTGCTGTCCGGCGAGACCGCCAACCTGGCGATCCGCAACAATTTCGACGCGGTGCTGATTCGCCAATGCGAGTGCCAGGCGATGGTGCGCATGTGCGCACCGCTGGGCAGCCGTTTGCCGCTGCACGCCTCGGGCGCTGGCAAGGCGCTGCTGTACCCGCTGGCGGAAGAGGAAATGCTGGATCTGATCGTGCGTTCGGGGCTGCAATCCTATACGCCGAAGACGCTGACCAGCGTGAACCTGCTGCGCAAGGATCTGCATCAGTCGCTGGAACAGGGCTACACCATCGACGATGAAGAGCACGCGCTCGGCCTGAACTGCCTGGCTTCGGCGATTTTCGATCGCAACAACAACGTGATCGCCGCCATCTCCATCTCCGGGCCCAGTTCGCGGGTCGGCAAGGAGCGGTTCAAGGAGCTGGGCGAACTGGTGGGTGAAGTGGCCAGAGACATCAGCGCCGCGCTGGGCGAATCGCGCAGCAAGGCGTAAACGTCGCGCGCCGGGCTGAACCGGTGCGGAGCAAGACTCCCCGTTTGATGAGCAAACGGGTTTTTTTGAGCGTAATTTTAATTTGGAAAAATTTTCCAATAAATTGAGGAGAGCATCACATGGCAATTATGCGAGCGGTAGACGCGGCAATGCACGTGCTGGAAAAAGAAGGGATCACCACCGCGTTCGGCGTGCCCGGCGCGGCGATCAACCCGTTCTACGATGCGATGCGGCGGCACGGCGGCATCAAACACTACCTGGCGCGGCACGTGGAAGGGGCCTCGCACATGGCGGAAGGCTACACCCGCGCCGCCGCCGGCAATATCGGCGTGTGCATCGGCACCTCCGGCCCGGCGGGCACCGACATGATCACCGGCCTTTACTCCGCCTCCGCCGACTCGATCCCGATCCTGTGCATCACCGGCCAGGCGCCGCGTGCGCGTTTGCACAAAGAAGATTTTCAGGCGGTAGACATCGAATCGATCGCCAAGCCGGTGACCAAGATGGCGGTCACCGTGCAGGAACCGGCGCTGGTGCCGCGCGTGCTGCAGCAGGCGTTCCACCTGATGCGCTCCGGCCGGCCGGGCCCGGTGCTGATCGACCTGCCTTTCGACGTGCAGATGGCGGAGATCGAGTTCGATCCGGACACCTACTCTTCGCTGCCCGCCTATAAGCCGGCGGCCACCCAGGCGCAGATCGACAAAGCGCTGGATCTGCTGTGCGCGGCGAAAAAACCGCTGATCATCGCCGGCGGCGGCATTCACAACGCCGACGCGGCGGATCTGCTGCAGCAGCTGGCGGAGATCTGCAACGTGCCGGTGATCCCGACGCTGATGGGCTGGGGCGCCATTCCGGACGATCACCCGCTGATGGCGGGCATGGCGGGCCTGCAAACCTCGCATCGCTACGGCAACGCCAACCTGCTGGATTCGGATCTGGTGTTCGGCATCGGCAACCGCTGGGCCAACCGCCACACCGGCTCGGTGAACAAGTACACCGCCGGGCGCAAGGTGGTGCACATCGATATCGAGCCGACGCAGATTGGCCGGGTGATCTGCCCGGATCTGGGCATCGTTTCCGACGCGCGCATCGCGCTGCAAATGCTGGTGGACACGGCAAAGCGCCGCTTCGAGCGCGGCGAGTTGCCGAATCGCGACGCCTGGTGCGCCGCCTGTCTGCAGCGCAAGCAAACGCTGCTGCGCAAGACCCACTTCGACGACGTGCCGGTCAAGCCGCAGCGGGTGTATGAAGAGATGAACCGTGCCTTCGGCCGCGACGCCTGCTACGTCACCACCATCGGGCTGTCGCAGATCGCCGCCGCGCAAATGCTGCACGTTTTCGAGCCGCGTCACTGGATCAACGCCGGCCAGGCCGGCCCGCTGGGCTGGACGTTGCCTGCGGCGCTGGGCGTGTGCGCCGCCGATCCGCAGCGCAAGGTGATCGCGCTGTCGGGCGACTATGATTTCCAGTTCATGATCGAAGAGCTGGCGGTCGGCGCGCAGTTCAAGCTGCCCTATATCCACGTGCTGGTGAACAACGCCTACCTGGGGCTGATCCGCCAGGCACAGCGCGGGTTCGATATGGATTACTGCGTGCAGCTGTCGTTTGAAAACATCAACAATGCGGAGATTGGCGAGTATGGCGTCGATCACGTCAAGGTGGCGGAAGGGCTGGGCTGCAAGGCGCTGCGGGTGTTCAAACCGGAAGAGATCGCGCCGGCGTTCCGTCAGGCCCAGGAACTGATGCAGCAGCACCGGGTGCCGGTGGTGGTGGAAATCATCCTGGAGCGCGTCACCAATATTTCCATGGGCACCGAGCTGGATAACGTCAACGAGTTCGAACCGGTGGCGGCAACGCCGGAAGACGCGCCGACCTCGGTCAACTTCTTTGATTACCGTTAAGGAGCCTTACCATGCCGAAATTTTCAGCCAACCTGTCCATGCTGTTCACCGAAGTCGATTTCATGCAGCGCTTCCGCCGAGCGAAGGAGCAGGGCTTCAGCGCGGTGGAATACATGTTTCCCTATGACTACCCGATCGCCGCGCTGCGCAGCGAACTGGAGACACATCGCCTGAGCCAGGTGCTGTTCAACCTGCCGGCCGGCGACTGGGCGGCGGGCGAACGGGGCATCGCCTGCTTGCCGGGGCGCGAAGCGGAGTTCCGCGACGGCGTCGGGCGCGCGATCGAGTATGCGCAGGCGCTGGGCTGCGATCGCATCAACTGCCTGATCGGCAATCCGGATCCCGCCTTCGGCCGCCACGCCACCGACGAACGGGTGAAAGAGAACCTGAGCTACGCCGCCGACGCTCTGGCGCGGCAGAATATCCGCCTGCTGATCGAACCGATCAACCGCTACGACATGCCGCAGTTCTACCTGCAAACCTCCCGGCAGGCGATCGAACTGATCGAAGCGATCGGCAGCCCCAACCTGTATCTGCAGTACGACCTTTACCACATGCAGCGCATGGAGGGAGAGCTGACGCAGACCCTTGAGCGCCTGCTGGCGAAGATCGACCACGTTCAGGTCGCCGACAACCCGGGGCGGCACGAGCCGGGCACCGGCGAAATCAACTGCGAGTTTATCTTCGCGCAGCTGGATCGCATGGGTTACCGCGGCTGGATCGGCTGTGAATACAAACCGCTCACCACCACGGAAAGCGGCCTGTCATGGATTAAAAAATACCTGTCTTGAGGAGATGAAAATGAAAGTGGGATTTATCGGTCTGGGCATCATGGGCGCGCCGATGGCGGAAAAGCTGCTGGCGGGCGGGCACACGCTTTACGCCCATACCCGGCATGAGGTGCCGGCGGCGCTGTTGCAGCAAGGGGCCATTTCCTGCGGCGATCCGCAGCAGGTGGCGGATGAGGCGGACGTGATCTTCATCATGGTGCCGGATACGCCGCAGGTGGAGGAGGTGCTGTTCGGTGAACGCGGCTGCGCCGCCGGCAAGCTGAACGGCAAAGTGGTGGTGGATATGAGCTCCATTTCACCGCTGGAGACCAAGCGGTTCGCGCAGCGCATCAACCAGCTGGGCGCCCAGTACCTGGACGCGCCGGTTTCCGGCGGCGAAGTGGGCGCCAAACAGGGCACGCTGACCATCATGGTGGGGGGCGAGGAAGCGACCTTCGAACGGGTGCAGCCGCTGCTGGCGCTGATGGGCAAGAACATCACGCTGATCGGCGGCAACGGCGACGGGCAAACCTGCAAGGTCGCCAACCAGATCATCGTGGCGTTGACCATCGAAGCGGTCTCCGAGGCGCTGGTCTTCGCCTCGCGCGCCGGCGCCGATCCGGCCCGGGTGCGCGAAGCCCTGATGGGCGGTTTCGCCTCGTCGCGCATTCTGGAGGTGCACGGCGAGCGGATGATCAAGCGGGCGTTCGCGCCGGGGTTCCGCATCTCGCTGCACCAGAAGGATCTTAATCTGGCGCTGCAGGGCGCAAAGGCGCTGGCGCTCAGCCTGCCGAATACCGCCACCTGCCAGGAGTTGTTCAACGTCTGCGCCGCCAATGGCGACGGCGAACTGGATCACTCCGCGCTGGTGCGGGCGCTGGAGATCATGGGCAACCACCGGGTGGCCGGCTAAGAGTACCCCCGGCATTTAATTCGCCGGCTTATCGTTAGAATCAGAGATGTTCGACATTAATAACGCCCTCTTTATGATAAATAAAGAGGGTCCCCGCCAATCCAATAAAAAATGATTCAGCACAATAAAAAGTAAAAAGCAGGATGCCAACCGAGGAGACACTGAATATGGCAACCGATAATGCTGTTATTGATAAAGATATTCTTACCGCCCCTGACAAAAACCGTTTATATCGAAAAATCGCCTGGCGCATTATGCCCATTTTATTAGTGAGCTATATCGTCGGTTATCTCGATCGGGTTGGCATTTCGTTTTCGAAATTTCAAATGATGCCCGATATTCTGAACGGCAATGTCTCGATGGCCGAAGCCGTTTACGGGCTGGGCGCCGGGGTGTTTTTCATCGGCTATATCATCGCCGGGGTACCCAGTAATATTCTGCTGAGCCGCTACGGCGCCAGAAAGATCATCGCGCTGCTGATGGTGGTGTGGGGGGCGATTTCGATGCTGAGCATCTTTATCACCAACCCCTGGCAATTCTACCTGGCGCGTTTCCTGCTGGGGCTGGCGGAGGCCGGCTTCTACCCCGGCGTGATCCTCTATCTGACGCTGTGGTTCCCGTCCAGCCAGCGCGCCAAGATGACCGCGTTGTTCGTGTGCGGCATCCCGGTCAGCAACATCATCGGCGGCCCGCTGTGCGGGTGGATCATCGAGCACATGAACGGCCTGATGAATCTCTCCGGCTGGCAGTGGCTGTTTTTCATCAGCGGCCCGCGCGCGCTGCTGATCGCCATCGTCATCTTCTGTTTCCTGGATAACACCTATCAGAGCGCCAAGTGGCTCAGCCCGCAGGAGAAGGCGCTGATCAAAGAGGATATGGCGCAGAGCGCGCCGCGCCAGGGCGCCGCCGGTGGGCAGGAGTGGACGATGAAAAGCATGCTGAGATCGTCCGCGTTCACCAAAATGTGGCTGATTTGCTTCTGCACCGTGATGGGCCAGGGCGGGCTGGCGTTTTGGGTGCCGACCATCATTCGCGACACCGGCGTGACCTCGGTGATGGATATCGGCCTGCTGACCATGCTGCCGTACATGCTGGCGGTGGTGGCGATGCTGGTGGCCGCGCGCAGTTCGGACAAGCATCGCGAGCGGCGCTGGCACATCATCGTGCCGTTCTGCATCGCCGCGGTGTCGCTGATCTTCATCGGCCTGTTCCCGGACAACAAGCACGTGGTGATGGCGGCGCTGTGCGTGGCGGTGGCGTCGAGCCTGGTGCCCTCGCCGCTGTTCTGGAGCCTGCCGAACGCCATCTTTACCGGCACTTGCGCCGCGGCGGGCATTGCGCTCATCAATTCCATCGCCAACATCGGCGGTTTTATTTCGCCTTATATCATCGGCTATTTCAAACAGCTGACCCACAGCAATTTGGCGGCGATGTGCGTCTTGTCGACGATGATGATACTGGGGGCGATATTAACCTACAGCGTGCCGGCGAAATGGGTCAATAAATAACGCTTTCCTTCATCTTCATTAAATAGTCGGCAACAGTTTTATTTTATTTCGCCATGCATTTCTCATCTGATTATTTCAGCGGGGGAAGGCATGGCCATTTTTATTTCGTCTCGAATAAAGGAGGCAGCATGAAAATTGTTATTGCACCGGATTCATTTAAAGAAAGCGTCAGCGCAGAACGGGCGGCGCGGGCGATCGCGCGCGGCTTCCACGAGGTTTATCCCGATGCCGAGTGCGTCTGCCTGCCGATCGCCGACGGCGGCGAAGGCACGGTGGACGCGCTGGTGGCCGCCACCGGCGGGCGCAAGGTGACGGTATCGGCGACGGGGCCGCTGGGGGAACGGGTGGCGGCGTTTTACGGCATCAGCGGCGACGGCAAGACGGCGGTGATCGAAATGGCGGCGGCCAGCGGATTGATGCTGACGCCGGCGGCGCGCCGTAACCCGCTGCTGGCGACCAGCTACGGCACCGGTGAACTGATCCGGCATGCGTTGGATCAGGGCATTCGCCACCTGATCCTCGGCATCGGCGGCAGCGCCACGGTGGATGGCGGCGTCGGCATGGTGCAGGCGCTGGGCGGGCGCTTCTACCGCCCGGACGGCAAGGCGCTGCCGTGGGGCGGCGGCGAGCTGGCGACGCTGAGCGGCGTCGATCTCGGCACGCTGGACGCACGCCTGCGGCAGTGCCGGATCGAGGTCGCCTGCGACGTAGACAATCCGCTGGTGGGGCCGCGCGGTGCGGCGGCGGTGTTTGGGCCGCAGAAGGGGGCGACGGCGGCGATGGTGGCGCAGTTGGAACAGGGCCTGACGCAGTATGCCGAGGTGATCCGCCAGAGCACCGGGCGCGACGTGCGGCACGTCGCCGGCGGCGGGGCGGCGGGCGGCATGGGGATCGCCTGCCAGGTGTTTCTCGGCGCAACGCTGAAGCCGGGTATCGAGATCGTGATGGCGGCGCTGGGCCTGGAGCAGGCGCTGGCGGAGGCCGATCTGCTGATCACCGGCGAAGGGCGCATCGACAGCCAAACGCTGGGCGGCAAGGCGCTGTCCGGCGTCGCCCGTCTGGCGCGGGCGCGCGGTTTGCCGGTCATCGCGCTGGCCGGCGTGGTGGAGGAAGGGGCGGAGGCGCTGCACGCGCAGGGAATAGACGCGATGTTCAGCATTCTGCCGCGCCTGAGTGCGCTGGAGATCGCGCTGTCGCAAGGGGAACTCAACCTGCAGCGCAGCGCCGCCAACGTCGCCCGCGCGATGCGCATCGGCCGGCGATTGGGATAAAAAAGAAGGCCACGCTGCGCGAGCAGGTGGCCTTGGTTTTGGCGGCGAAGCGCTTACGGCTCGACGTCGCGGTTGCAGTCCTTGGAGTAGATGTAGCTGAAGGTTTCCTGGCCCACCGCATAGCCTGCCTGCTGCACATAGGCACCCATGAAGATATAGTCGCCTTGCTTCACCGGCATCCATTCATTGTCCAGGTTGTACACGCCGGCGCCGCTGAGAATGTAGGCGCCATGCTCCTGCACGTGGGTCTCGATGTAGCCGTGGCTGGCGCCGGGGGCGAAGGAGAGGATGTGCATATTCATGTCGAAGCCCAGATCTTTCGGCAGCAGATCCTGCAGGATCACCTCGCTCATGCCTTCGTAGTGGATCTTTTCCAGGTTGGCGACGTTGTTGCTGACGACGTGCGCCTCGTAACCCTTGATGCGCTGGTAGCGGCGCTTGTAGAGGAACAGGCGGCTGGATTGGCCGCCGTTGGCGTTTTCCAGCCGCAGGGTGACGCCCGCCGGGCAGTAAAGGTAGCCGCCGGCGGTCAGCGGGTAGTCGGTGGCGTCGGCGGAAGCGGTGATGGCGCCGTCGATGACGTACACGAAGGTTTCGATCTCTTCGCCGCCAAAGCCTTTAGTGTTGCGGCCGCAGTCGTGCAGCGTTACCAGATAATCGACGAAGGTGGCGCCCAGTTTCGGCGTCGACAAGATGGTGACGTCGCAGTTTTCAAAACCGGGAATGACGTTGCGCACCAGGCCGTTCGGCGGGATCAGCGCATAGTTGCCGCGTTTGATGATGGCGCGCGTTGACAGAATGTCGGTTGGATATCCTGTTTGATTGTTGAAGTAACCCACGTTGATTCTCCTGATCGTTGAAAGGGCGCCGCGGCGGCGCCCGGTAAAAAAGCGCCGTCAGGCCTCGGTGGCCGTTCGGGTTGGCGTAGTGCGTTTCATCAAGACGTTGACGGTGAAGAAAATGGCGGTGCCCACCAGCAGGATGGCGGCGGAGATGTAAAACCCCATCACCTTGGAGCCGGTGCTGTCGGAGATCACGCCGGTCAGGAAGGGGGCGATCACCGACGAGGACATACCGAAGAAGTTGAACACGCCGAAGCTGGTGCCATAGCCTTTCTTCGGCGCGTTGTCGGCGACGAAGGAGATCATGATCGGATCGACCGCCAGCTTGCCCAGCAACCCGTACAGGATCAGGCTGATCAGCAGCATGGTGGAGTCCGGCGAAATGACGGTGCAAACCAGCATCACCGCCGCGCACAGCTCGAGGAAAATGATCAGCTGCACCTTCTTGTTGCGGAAACGGTCGGACATGCGGCTGAAGAACAGCGCGCCCGGCACCGAGGCGAACGCCACCAGGGCGGAGGAGAAGCCGATGGCCACCCCTTCAAAGCCGCGCTCTTGCTGCAGGAACGAGGGCAGCCAGGTGACTATCATGTAGTAGCCGTAGCAGGTGGCGAAGTACATCGCGTAGGCGGAGATCATGCGCAGGCTGAACAGGCCGCTGGGCTGGCCGTCCTCTTCGGGCTCGGCAGCCGTCGGCGCAACGGTCTGGCTGACGGCCGCCGCGGCTTGAGGCTGCGAGCCTTTGATGACCACGGCGAACACCAGCGTCATCACCACCAGCAGGCCGGTGATGATGAACAGCATGATCTGCCAGTTCATGTTGAAGCTTTTCACCAGCAGGCTGGAGGCGATCAGGCCGATGGCCATGCCGAGCGCCGAGCCGCTGTTGATCACCGCGGTTGCCAGGCCACGGCGTTCCAGCGGGATATTCTCCGACGACAGGGAGTAGGCCGAGCCGTAATAAGAGCCGCAGCCCATGCCCGCCAGCAGGCTGCCGGCATAGACCATGGTCAGGCTGGTGGCGTTGCCGATCAGCAGCGTGGCGATGATGAACAGGCAGAAGCCCGGGATCAGCACCACCTTCTTGCCGAATTTGTCCACCAGGATGCCCGCCGGGATCTGCATCCCGGTGTAGGCAAAGAAGTAGAAGCTGGCGATCAGCCCCATTTCCGCATTGGAGTGCGCGCCGATGGTTTGTTGGATCTCGGGGAAGATCGGCGTCAGGACGGTGCGATAGATCCAGATCACCGCCCAGCCCAGACAGAGCACGACGACGATCTTTTTCCAGTAGCGCGGGTCGATGTCGTTGCTCATGCCTCGGCCCCCTGTTCGGTGTAGGCCAGCTGATACAGCGTCTGCGCCAGGATTTTCACCCCTTCGTTCAAATCGGCGACGGCGGTTTTTTCCGCCGGGTTATGGCTGATGCCGGCGATGCTCGGTACGAACATCATCACCGTCGGCACGCGCGGGGCGAAGATTTGCGAGTCGTGTCCGGCGCCGCTGTGCATCATGCGGTAATTCAGCCGCTGCGTTTCGCACAGGCGGCTGACGCAGGCCACCAGCTGTTCGTTCATCGGGATCGGCGCTTCGTCCATCCACAGATCGATCTCGGCCTCGATGCCCATCTCGGCGCAGATGCGCTGGATATCCTGCTCGATCTCCTGCGTGAAGCGCAGCAGCGCGGCCTGATCGGTGTGGCGGCAGTCGAGGGTGAAGTGGGTGAAGCCCGGCACCACGTTGACGGTGTTCGGCTTCGGCTCCACCTTGCCGAAGGTCAGCACCAGCGGATCGCCCTCGGCGTGCGCCTTGGCGATCGATTCGCAGCAGATGCGGCTGAAGGCGTGCACGGTATCCCGGCGGTAGCTCATCGGGGTGGTGCCGGCGTGGTTGGCTTCGCCCTGCAGCCGCACGTCATAACGCCGTTGGCCAACGATGCTGGTCACCACGCCGATGGTTTTGCCTTCGGTTTCCAGCACCTTGCCCTGCTCGATATGGATCTCGACGAAGGCCGCGATGTCGCTGCGCAGCGGCTGATGCGGCGGGGGGAAATCGAAACCGGCGTCACGCATGGCGTTGACGAAGCCGACCCCCTTGGCGTCCGTAATGTGCTGCACGTCTTCCCGCCGGGCCAGGCCGACGATGTTCTTGCTTCCCCAGAACACATAAGGGAAGCGGCTGCCTTCTTCTTCCGCCAGCGCGATGACTTCCAGGCTGCGCAGCGGCGGACCGTAGGTGTCTTTGAGGTGTTTGATCGCCATGAAGGCGGCTTCGATACCGAACTGGCCGTCGAGGTTGCCGCCGTTGACCACCGTGTCGATGTGCGAACCGGAGAGAATCACCTGGTCGGGGTATTTGCTGCCCTCCAGTCGGCCGAACAGGTTGCCGACCGCATCAAAATGGGTGCTCAGCCCGGCGGCCTCGAAGGTGGTTTTCAGCGCGTGCTGCGCTTCGATCCATTCCGGGGTATAAAGCAGACGCGTCATGCCGCCGCTGGGGTCGGCGCCGATTTTCGATAACCAGCCGGAAATATCACGGATTTCTTGTTGGAAGTCTTTCATGTTTACCTGCCCGCATGTTGTGTCTCAGCGGCGATGCGGCCAGGGCGGAGGCTATTCGCCGCCGGCCGACCTATTGCGCTGAGCGCGCTGATGAAGGTTTTCTTTTTTCTCCCCGGCTCAGAAATATCAACCGCGAGCCGCGGCGTAAAAAGCCCACGATAATAAGAGTGCGTTAACTGGCGAAGGGATCTTTATGGTCGTAAGAACGCTGGTAAATAGCATTTGAAATTAAGTATTGATAAATGTCGTCGACGATTTCGATACCGTTTTTCTCGCTTTCCATTTCACGCGCATGGCTGTTCTGCCCCGGGTAAAGCACTTTGCTGACGCCCGGCGCCGGCTTAACGGCATTCAACTCTTTCATGACCTGGCTGATATTTTTACGGAACGCCGATTCGTTGGTGAAATAACCCGGATTCAGGACAATATGCAATTGGCCCAATTCCCGGCCGGCGCTGAGATCGTGATACATCGAGCTGACGTGTTTGCCGAACGGCAGGCCGAGCAAAATGCCCGACAGCACGTCGACCATCATCATCAGGCCGTAGCCTTTCGGCCCGGCGATCGGCAGCAGCCCGCTGACGGCGAACGGATCGGTGGTGTGCTTGCCCTCGGCGTCCACCGCCCAGGTGTCGGGGATGGCGGCGTTGCGCGAGCGGGCGTCCAGCACTTTGCCCCAGGCCTGCACGGTGGTGGCCATATCGAAGGTGATCAGCTCGTCGCCTTCGCCCGGCGCGGAGAAGGCGATGGGGTTGGTGCCGTAGTAGACCTCGGCGCCGCCGTACGGCACCACCATCGGATCGGACTGGCACAGCGAAATGCCGACCATGCCGGCGCGCGCCGCCTGCTGCACGAAGTAGGACAGCGCTCCACTGTGGCCGATGCGGCGCACGCCCACTACCGCCACGCCGTTCTCTTTCGCCATTTCAATGGCGCGATCCATGCTCAGCTTGGCCGCCACGTGCCCGGCGCCGTTGTCGCCGTCGAAAATGGCGCTGCAGGGGCCGGTTTTCTCAAAGGTGAAATGCGGGTGATTATTGGTGCCGCCTTTGCTGATGCGTTCGGAATAGTATTCGACCCTGACCGCACCGTGAGAATGAATGCCGCGCGCATCGGCATGAACCAGCACGTCGGCGACGATGCCGGCGTGTTCCTGGCTCAGGCCGGCGGCGTGAATTTTTTGCTGGATAAGCTGATGTAATTGTTGTTTAGAGACCTTCATATACAGTCCTTTTATCACTACGGTTTATTTAATTCGCCTCTGCGTTGTAATGTATAAATACCGGGGGGGAATAATGTGATCCAGATGCGTTTTATCCGATTGGATTAAAAATTCGTTGAATTAAATCGCCATTGTTAGAAGTTTTTTTATAAATGTTTTTTCCCTTCTGGATTAACTAATATTCAGGCGATTAAGTTATTTTTTCTAACAATGGATAAAGTGTGACCGTACTCACCTCGGGGCGCGGTTTTAATTTGTAGCTTGATAATTAACCTTTTCGCTGAATTCAATGCGTCGCCGTACCGCCGGTGCGGGAAATATTGCCGATATTATTAAATGCTGTCTTAAGGATATCACCATGATCCATGCTTTTATTAAAAAGGGGAGCTTTCAGGATTCCGTCAGCCTGATGTTGATCTCCCGCAAACTCAGTGAATCTCCCAAGGTCGAGGAAATATCCGTCATGATGGGGACACCGGCCAATAAATCCTTATTGGAGGTGACTGGTTTCTGGCACCCGCAGTTTAGCGAAGCGACGCCGAACGATATTTGCGTGGCGATCAAGGCGGAGTCCGCCGACGAGACGATCGCCGAGGAGATCGGCGCGGCGCTGGAGACGGCGCTCAAGGCGATTGCGCAGGGCAGCCAGGGCGGCAAAAAACTGCTGCGGGCGCGCAGCTGGCGCACCGCCAGGCAGAAGCTGCCCGCCGCCAATCTGGCGCTGATCTCGATCGCCGGCGAATATGCGGCGGAGCTGGCGGATAGCGCGCTGGAAGACGGCTGCAACGTGATGATGTTCTCCGACAACGTCAGCCCGGCGCAGGAAGTGGCGCTGAAAACCAAGGCGCGCGAACGCGGGCTGATCGTGATGGGGCCGGACTGCGGCACCGCCTGCATCGCCGGCGCGCCGCTGGCGTTCGCCAACGTGGCGCCCGCCGGATCTATCGGCGTAGTGGGCGCCTCCGGCACCGGCATTCAGGAGCTTATTTCGCAAATTATCCTGGCAGGCCAGGGCATCTCGCACGCCATTGGCCTCGGCGGGCGGGATTTGACGGCGGAGATCGGCGGCATCAGCGCCATCAGCGCGCTGCGCATGCTGGCGGCGGATCCGCAGAGTCTGGTGCTGGCGTTCGTGTCCAAACCGCCGGCGCCCGAGGTGCGCCAGCGGGTGATCGACGAGATGAAAGCGCTCGGTAAGCCGGTAGTGGCGCTGTTCCTCGGCGCGCAGTCCGCCGTGCGTCAGGAGGGCAACATCACGTTCGCCGCCACGCTGGATGAAGCGGCGCGGCTGGCGGCGATGCTGGGCTACGTGCAGCAACAGGCGGCGCAACAGCCCGCGGTGCCCGGCGGCAAAATCGCCGGGCTGTATGCCGGCGGCACGCTGGCGGCCGAATGCGCGATGTTGCTGGCGGAAAAACTGTCCCTGCCGGTGGATAGCGAGCACCCGCGCGGCGCCATGCTGGTGGCCGACGGCCATCGCATTATCGACATGGGCGATGACTTTTATACCCAGGGGCGACCGCACCCGATGATTGACCCGACCGCCCGCAATCAAGAAATCGCCCGCCTGGCGCAGCAGCCGCAGACCGGCGTGTTGCTGCTGGATGTGGTGATCGGCTTCGGCGCTCAGGACGATCCGGCGGCGTCGCTGGCGGCCGAGGTGGCCAACGTGCGTGCGGTGCGCGGCGCGGCCCACCCGCTGGCGGCGATCGCCACCGTCACCGGCACCGAACAGGATCCACAGCAGCGCTCGCGGCAAATCGCCACTCTGCAGGAAGCCGGCATCGCGGTGATGCCGTCGCTGCCGGCGGCGGTCGCGCTGGCGCACCAGCTGATTACCCCCGTCTTACCCGCACCTGAATGCGAACGGCCGGCCTTGCTGGACGGCGTCGCGGTGATCAACGCCGGGCTGCGCAGCTTCGCCGATGACCTGCAAACCAGCGACATTCCGGTGGTGCATTACCAGTGGGCGCCGGTGGCCGGTGGCGATCAACGATTAGCCAACATCTTGAAAAAATTAAAGTAAGGAACCGCTATGTACGCAACGATTGAGCAAGCAAACGCCGCCGTTATCGCCCGTATCCGCGAGGCGCGCCCGCACTGGCAGGATGTGGATCTGGCGCACCGTTTGATCCCGCAGCTGGCCGAAGGACGCAAGCTGCTGCACGCCGGCCCGCCGGTCACCTGGCAAGAGATGAGCGGCCCGGTGCGCGGCGCCTGCATCGGCGCCTGCCTGTTCGAAGGCTGGGCGCAGGATGAGCAGCAGGCGCTGGCGCTGCTGGAGCAGGGGGAGATCGAGTTCATCCCGTGCCACAGCGTGAGCGCGGTGGGGCCGATGGGCGGCATCACCTCGGCCCACATGCCGATGGTAGTGGTCAGGAACACCGTTCACGGCAACTACGCCTACTGCAACATGAACGAAGGCATCGGCAAGGTGATGCGCTTCGGCGCCTACGGCGAGGACGTGCAGCATCGCCTGCGCTGGATGCGCGACTCGCTGGCCCCGGTGTTGAAAGCGGTACTGGCGACGCTGGAGGAGGGGATCGATCTGACCGCGCTGATGGCGCAGGCGATCAGCATGGGGGACGAATTCCACCAGCGCAATATCGCGGCCTCGGCGCTGCTGATGCGCAGGCTGGCGCCGGAGATTAGCCTGCTGCCGCGCGATAAGGCGGAGCTGGCGCAGGTGATGCAGTTCCTCAGCATCACCGATCAGTTCTTCCTCAATCTGGCGATGGCCTACTGCAAGGCGGCGATGGACGCCGGGGCCGAGATTGAGCAGGGCACCATCGTCACGGTAATGACCCGCAACGGCAAGAACTTCGGTATCAAGATCAGCGGGATGGGCGATCGTTGGTTCACCGCCCCCGTCAATACGCCGGAAGGGCTGTTCTTCTCCGGCTTCAGCCAGGCGGACGCCAACCCGGACATCGGCGACAGCGCGATCACCGAAACCTTCGGCATTGGCGGCGCGGCGATGGTCGCGGCACCGGGCGTGACGCGCTTCGTCGGAGCTTCCGGCGGCATGAGCGCCGCCACCGACATCTCCGAGGAAATGGCGGAGATCTACCTCGAGCGCAACATGATGCTGCAGATCCCGACCTGGGACTTCCAGGGCGCCTGCCTGGGGCTGGATGCGCGGCGGGTGGTGGAAACCGGCATCACGCCGCTGATCAACACCGGCATCGCCCACCGCGAAGCCGGGGTCGGGCAAATTGGCGCCGGCACGGTGCGCGCGCCGCTCGGCTGCTTCGAGAAAGCGATCGAAGCGCTGGCCGATAAGCTCGGCATCACGGCGTAAGCGAACGGAGGGGCGTATGGACATTATCGCGTTGGCCAGCAGCCGCCATGCGACGCAAGACTACGGCGCGCTGCGCTGCGTCGGCAGCTTCAACAACGCGATCAATTTCCTGACGGAACGCGCGCGGCTGCTGACGCTGCACCGCGCCGGCAGCGGCCTGAGCCCGATGGGGTGGCAGCTCGGCGCGCGGGATTTCGATCGCGTGCGGCGTGCGGTGCCGTCCGTAGGGCGCTGCGCCTTCTCCGCCGCAGGCATCACGTTGGATGCGCTCCTGGTGCGGCCCGCCGCGGCGGCGCGGGATCTGGCGCTGACATCGCGCGCGGCCATTGCCGATCGGCCGCTGACGGCGGTATTGCAGCGCTGCACGGCGCAGTGCGGGTTACACGGCGAGCTGGGCCGATTGGTGAAGCGGCCGTTAACGCCGGAGCCGGCCGCGCTGGCGCGGGATTTTTCCCGTTGGCTGCGGGGCGACACGGTCGACTGGCGCCAGGCGCTGGGCAAGGGGCCGGGGCTGACGCCGAGCAACGACGACACCTTGCTCGGCCTGCTGCTGAGCGCGCACCTCGACAGCCGCATTCAGGTCGCCGGGCTGGCGCCGTTTTTCGCCCAGACGCCACCGCTGGACGCGCTGACCACGCTGGTGAGTGCGCACTACCTGCGTTACGCCGAACAGGGCGTGTTCGCCACGCCGCTGCATGCGTTGGCGCAGGGACTGCGGGCGCCTGAAGAGGTATCGGCGGCGGTGGAAGCGGTGCTGAGCCTGGGGCACTTTTCGGGAGCGGACACGCTGCTGGGCGTGTGGCTGGGGATGACGACGATTAACGCACTGTGCGGCGCGCGGTGTGAACACGAGGGCCGGATCGCGGATCCGGCCGGGACGGTATGATTTCAACTACGGGTGCAAACCATGAAAACCTTGGTCATTGCGTTGGGCGGCAACGCCCTGTTGCAGCGCGGAGCCGTGCTCTCTGCGGAAAATCAGTATAAGAGCATCGCCCTTATCGCCGACGCCATCGGCAAGCTGGCGCAGAAATACCGCATCGCCATCGTGCACGGCAACGGGCCGCAGGTGGGGCTGCTGGCGTTGCAGAACCTGGCGTACCGCGATGTGCCGCCCTATCCGCTGGATATTCTGGTGGCCGAAAGCCAGGGCATGATCGGCTATATGCTGGCGCAGCAGTTGAGCGCCAGCCATCCGCAGCAGCCGGTGTCCACGCTGCTGACGCGGGTGCTGGTGGATGCGCAGGATGCGGATTATCTGGCGCCGAGCAAGTTCATCGGGCCGGTGTATGCGCCGGAACAGCGGCAGGCGCTGGAGGCCAAATACGGCTGGACGCTGAAGGCGGACGGCAACTACATCCGCCGGGTGGTGCCTTCGCCGGCGCCGCAAAAGATCCTCGACATCGAGGCGATCACGCTGCTGCTGGCGCAGCGGCACATCGTGATCTGCAACGGCGGCGGCGGCATCCCGATGATCGCCGACGAGCATGGGCTGACGGGCAGCGAAGCGGTGATCGACAAAGATCTGGCGGCGGCGCTGTTGGCGGAGCAGGTGGGGGCCGATCATCTGGTGATCCTCACCGACGCCGACGCGGTGTACCAGGAGTGGGGCACGCCGCGCCAGCGCGCCATTCGGCGCGCCACCACGCAAGAGCTGGCGCCGATGGCGGTGGCGGACGGCGCCATGGGGCCGAAGATCATGGCGGTCAGCCGCTTCGTCGATCGCACCGGGCGGACGGCCCATATCGGTGGCCTGCAGGATATCGACGCGGTGCTGGCGGGCCAGGCCGGCACCTCTATTTTGCCTTAGCCGCCGTCGGTTTATCCGCGCCCGCGCTGGCGCGGATAAGTATGCCTAAATGGCATGATTTCAATAATTTTTATTCATTTCATGATGTTGCTCGCCTTGGCTAGAGTAAAAACACCCCGGTGTTTACCGTCAAAAATTTGTCATTTTTATTTGCGACTATGCTTTTTGAAATGACATTTCGGCCAAGGATTGTTATGGATTCGCTCAGTGTTGATGAACTCGCCCAGAAGAAGGATCGCTGGTATCGCATTGTGGAGGAGATGTTGGCGGAAGCCGGCGTCGCCATCAACGGCCCGCGCGCCTGGGATATCCGGGTGCACAACCCGGCGCTGTTCAAACGCATTTTGCAGGAAGGCTCGCTCGGTTTCGGCGAAGGCTATATGGACGGCTGGTGGGAGTGCGAACGGCTGGACATGCTGTTCACCCGCATTCTGCAGGCCGGCGTCGATGAGCGGCTGCCGAAAAGCCTGAGCGACATCGCGCGCATCGCCTATGCCCGGCTGTTCAACCGCCAATCGCGCAAGCGCGCCTGGCAGGTGGGCAAAGAGCACTACGACATCGGCAACGACCTGTTCCGGGCGATGCTCGATCCCTACATGCAATACTCCTGCGGTTACTGGAAAGAGGCGCAGACGCTCGAGCAGGCGCAGCAGGCCAAGCTGCGGATGATCTGCGAGAAACTGCAGCTGAAACCGGGCATGACGCTGCTGGATATCGGCTGCGGCTGGGGCGGGCTGGCGCAGTTTGCGGCGCAAAACTACGGCGTCTCGGTGCACGGCGTGACCATTTCGGCCGAGCAGCAGAAGCTGGCGCAGGCACGCTGCGCCGGGCTGGACGTCGAGATCTTGCTGCAGGATTACCGCGATCTGGATCGCCAGTTCGATCGCATCGTGTCGGTCGGCATGTTCGAGCACGTCGGGCCGAAAAACTACGAGACCTATTTCAGCGTCGCGGCGCGCAACCTGAAGCCCGACGGCCTGTTCCTGCTGCACACTATCGGTTCCAATCAGACCGATCTCAACGTCGACGCCTGGATAGACAAATACATCTTCCCCAACGGCTGCCTGCCTTCGGTGCGGCATATCGCCGAGGCCAGCGAAGGGCGTTTCGTGATGGAAGATTGGCACAACTTTGGCGCCGATTACGATCGCACGCTGATGGCCTGGCTGGAGAACTTCAAACGGGCGTGGCCAGAGTTGGCCGGCGGCTATTCCGAGCGCTTCGAACGCATGTTCACTTATTACCTGAACGCCTGCGCCGGCGCGTTCCGTTCGCGCAACATTCAGCTGTGGCAGGTGTTGTTCAGCCCGGCGGGCGTGGAAGGTGGGGTGCGGGTCTATCGCTGATATCCCCGTCATATTTCAAGCTGCATCTGTGTTGGCTGCGTTTGCGCGCCCCGGTCGCTTACTTGAGTAAGCTCCCGGGGACTTACAAACTTGCCGCCTTGATGCAACTCGAACTATTTAGGGGATACCCTTCAATATTTACTTTGGGACAACACATATACCCAATGGATTTCCAGTTGCGTCCAGGCGGCAAACGTGACAAACCCCAGGAGCTTAGATAACTAAGTGACTGGGGTTCGAACATGCAGCCAACAACGATGCGGCTGGAAAGAAGAAGGGTATATCAGTACAGCAGGGAGTACAGCTGGCGGCGATATTTAGCGGCCAGCGCGTCGCCGGTGCCGAGCGCGGCCAGAATGTCCATCAGGGTCTTGCGCGCGTTGCCGTTGGCGGCGGCCAGATCTTTCTTCAGATGCCCCATCAACAGTTCCAGCGCTTCTTCGTTACGCCCGACCTGATGCAGCTGCAGCGCCAGCTGCACCGCCAGCTCGACGTTGCCCGGCTGCTGCTGCACCTGCTGTTGCAGCTGTTGGATTTCCGGCGTGTCCGCCGCCTGCTTCAACAGTTCAATCTGCGCCACCAGGCCCTGATAGCGGGTATCGCGATCCTGCAGTGGAATGGTCGCCAGCACCGCTTCGGCGTCTTCGCTGCGGCTGAGCGCGATCTGAGTTTCGGCCAGGGTCAGGCCGATATCGCTGCGCTGTTGGCTGCTCTGCCAGGCGTCTTTCAGCAGCGGCAGCGCTTCGGCAGCGTTGCCGGCGGCCAGCAGTTCCTGCGCCTGCGCCAGTTTCAGATCTTCTTCCTTCGGCAGGAAACGCTGCAGCAAGTCGCGGATCGCTTCTTCCGGCTGCGGGCCCTGGAAGCCGTCGACCGGCTGACCGTCTTTGAACAGATAGACGGTCGGAATGGAGCGCAGCCCGAACTGGGAGGCGATCATCTGTTCGGCGTCGCAGTCCACCTTGGCCAGAATGAACTGGCCGGCGTATTCCGCCGCCAGTTTGTCGAGCACCGGCGTGAGCTGCAGGCAGTGTTGGCTGCGCTCGGACCAGAAGTAGAACAGCACCGGAATGGACATCGACTGTTCCAGCGTCTGGTGCAGGTTAGTTTCGTTAATATCAACAACAGCTTGAGCTAGCATCTTTTTTCTCTCTGATCGTGCGGAGCCATGGGGTGTAGATGGGGGCGCGCCGCCATTCTTCAACCCCGGCGGGCGAATTAAGCGTTGCTGCGCAGCAGCCAATCCAGACAGCGGCCCGGTAGAATGCGGCGCAGCACGCTCATCGCGTGCGCCAGCAGGGTCACCGGGTAGCGCAGTTTGGCGCGCGGGCTTTCCAGCGCGTGGCGCAGCTTGGGCAGAATGGCCTCCGGCGGCAGCGTCAGGCGCTTGGCGATGCCGGGGTTATGCACCGGTTTGTCGCTCTGCGTCTGATTGACGTTCTGGCTAAAGTGGGTGGAAATCGGCCCCGGTTCGATCAGGCTGACCTGAATGCCGCTGCCGTGCAGCTCCATGCGCAGCGCGTCCGACCAGGCTTCCAGCGCGAATTTGCTGGCGGCGTAGGCGCCGCGCCCGGCACTGGAGACCAGGCCCATCACCGAGCTGGTCTGGATAATGCGCCCTTCGCCGTGCGGCAACATCGCCGGCAGCAGCAACTGGGTCAACTGGTGGGTGCCGAACAGGTTGGTGGCGAACTGCCGCTCCAGCTGGCTGCGCGAGATGCCGCTGAGCGGGCCGTAAACGCCGAAGCCGCCGTTGTTGAACAGGCCATACAGGCGGCCGCCGGTCAGCGCGATCACCTCGGCGGCGGCGCGCTCGACGCTGGCGCTGTCGTCCAGATCCAGCTCGATGCCTTCCAGCCCGAGCTGGCGCATGTTTTCCACGTCCTGCGGCTTGCGGCAGGCGGCCAGCACCCGGTAGCCGCGGTTGCGCAGATCCTGCGCCGCAATCAATCCAATTCCGCTGGAGCAGCCGGTTATCAATACTGCTTTTTGCATAACTTTACCTAGTGTACGACCCTAATTTAGTTAGACTCATGTTTTACTAGCGGTTCCAGGCGCTCCGCCATCCAAGTGGCGATAAACGGCTGGGCGTCCCCATTGGGGTGCAATCCGTCATCCTGCATCCATTCCGGCTTCACCACCACCTGTTCCATATAGAACGGCAGCAGCGGAATGTTGAACTGCTTGGCCAGCGCCGGGTAGACGGCGCTGAACGCTTCGGTATAGCGGCGGCCGTAGTTCGGCGGGATGCGAATTTGCATCAGCAGCGGCTGTGCGCCGGCCTGCTGCACCCGCGTGATGATCTGGCCGAGATCGCGCTGCATGTCCGGCGCCGGGAAACCGCGCAGGCCGTCGTTGGCGCCCAGCTCGATCAGCACCCAGCGTGGCTGATGCTGTTTCAGCAGCGCGGGCAGACGCGCCAGCCCCTGTGCGGCGGTGTCGCCGCTGATGCTGGCGTTGACCAGCTGCGGCGCGCCCGGTTTTTTCTGCCACTGTTCGGCCAACAGCGTCGGCCAGGCCCGCTCGATCGGCAGGCGGTAGCCGGCGCTTAAACTGTCGCCCAAAATCAACAAGGTATCGGCGGCGACAGCGCGTAAACTGAATAATCCCAACAGCAAAAGGAAGGGAAGATGCCAGCGGAAAACGTTCTTGAAGTTCATCATCTTAGTAAACACGTTGGTCAGGGTGAGCATCAGCTCACCATCCTTACCGGAGTCGAGCTGCTTGTCAAACCCGCGCAGACGATCGCCCTGATCGGCGAATCCGGATCGGGGAAATCGACCCTGCTGGGCATTTTGGCCGGGCTGGATGACGGCAGCGAGGGCGAGGTGCGCCTGCTGGGCGAGTCGCTGACCGCGCTGGACGAAGAAGGCCGCGCCGCGCTGCGCGCCAGGAACGTCGGCTTCGTGTTTCAGTCGTTCATGCTGGTGCCGACGCTGAACGCGCTGGAAAACGTGCAGCTGCCGGCGCTGCTGCGCGGCGAGAGCGACAGGCAGAGCCGCGAGCAGGCGGTGCAACTGCTGGAACAGCTGGGATTGGGCAAACGGCTCGATCACCTGCCGGCGCAGCTGTCCGGCGGCGAGCAGCAGCGTGTGGCGCTGGCGCGCGCCTTCAGCGGCCGGCCGCGGGTGCTGTTCGCCGATGAACCGACCGGCAACCTCGATCGCCAGACCGGCGATCGCATCGCCGACCTGTTGTTCTCTCTCAACCGCGATTTTGACACCACCCTGATCCTGGTGACCCATGACGAAACCCTGGCGGCGCGTTGCCAGCGGCGGCTGCGGCTGCGTGAAGGCAAGCTGTGGGAGGAAGCATGATCTGGCGCTGGTTCTGGCGCGAATGGCGCTCGCCGTCGCTGCTGATCGTTTGGCTGGCGTTGACGCTCTCCGTGGCCTGCGTGCTGGCGCTGGGCAGCATCAGCGATCGCATGGACAAAGGGCTCAGCCAGCAGAGCCGCGATTTTATCGCCGGCGATCGGGTGCTGCGCAGCGCGCATCCGGTGCCGGAAGGCTGGCTGCTGGACGCGCAGCAGCAGGGGCTGACGCTGAGCCGCCAGCTGTCGTTCACCACCATGACCTATGCCGGCGACCGGCCGCAGCTGGCGGACGTGAAAGCCACCGATTTGGCCTATCCGCTGTATGGCAAGCTGGAAACGCGCCCGGCCAACATCAAGCCCGAACCGGGCAGCGTGCTGGTGGCGCCGCGTTTGCTGGCGCTGCTGAACGTGAAAGTGGGGGATTCGCTCGAGGTGGGCGACACCACGCTGCGCATCGCCGGTGAAATCATTCAGGAACCGGACGCCGGCTTCAACCCGTTCCAGACCGCGCCGCGCATCATGATCAACCTGGCGGACGTCGATAAGACCGGCGCGGTGCAGCCGGGCAGTCGCCTGACCTACCGCTACATGTTCGCCGGCGCCGAGCCGGATATTCAGCGTTACGAGGAGCGGCTGACGCCGCAGTTGACGCCGGATCAGCGCTGGTTCGGGCTGCAGGAGTCCGGCAGTGCGCTCGGCAAGTCGCTGCAGCGATCCCAACAGTTCCTGTTGCTGTCGGCCCTGCTGACGCTGCTGTTGTCGATCGCCGCCGTGGCGGTGGCGATGAGCCACTATTGCCGCAGCCGCTACGATCTGATCGCGGTGCTGAAAACCCTCGGCGCCGGGCGCGGCGCGCTGCGTAAACTGATCGTCGGCCAGTGGCTGGCGGTGATGGCGCTGGCGGCGGTGTGCGGCGGGGCGATCGGGCTGGCGTTCGAAGCGCTGTTGATTCGCCTGCTGAAGCCGGTGTTGCCGGCCGCGTTGCCCGCCGCCGGCGCCTGGCCGTGGCTGTGGGCGCTCGGCGCGCTGGTGCTGATTTCGCTGCTGGTCGGGCTGCGGCCGTACCGTCAGTTGCTGGCCACCCAACCGCTGCGGGTGCTGCGCCGCGATGTGGTGGCCAACGTCTGGCCGCTGCGCTACTTCCTGCCGGTGACGGCGGCGATCGTGGTGGCGCTGCTGGTGACGCTGATGGGGGCCAGCACGCTGCTGTGGGCGATCTTGGCGGGCATGGCGGTGCTGGCGTTGCTGCTGGGCGGCATCGGCTGGGGCAGCCTGCAGCTGCTGCGCCGCATCACGCTCAAGAGCCTGGCGCTGCGGCTGGCGGTCAACCGCCTGCTGCATCAGCCGTGGGTGACCATCAGCCAACTGGCGGCGTTCTCGCTGTCGTTTATGCTGCTGGCGCTGTTGCTGGTGCTGCGCGGCGATTTGCTCGACCGCTGGCAGCAACAGCTGCCGCCGGACAGCCCGAACTATTTCCTGCTCAACATGACCGAGGCGCAGGTGCCGCAGGTGAAAACCTTCCTGCAGCAGCACCAGATCAAGCCGGAAACCTATTATCCGATCGTCCGGGTGCGCCTGACCGAGATAAACCAGCAGGTGGCGACCGAGCGGGTGCATGAAGACGATCCGGGTGGCGAGGCGGTGAACCGCGAGCTGAACCTGACCTGGTTGGCCGATCTGCCGGATCACAATCCGCTGGTGGCGGGCAATTGGCCGCCGAAAACCGGTGAGGTTTCGATGGATGAAGGCATTGCCGGGCGGCTGAAGATCAAGTTGGGCGACACGCTGACCTTCAGCGGCGATACCCAGGCGTTCAGCGCCAAAGTCACCAGCCTGCGCCAGGTGGATTGGGAAAGCCTGAAGCCGAACTTTTACTTTATCTTCCCGCCGGGCGCGCTGGACGGCCAGCCGCAGACCTGGCTTACCAGCTTCCGCTACGACGGCGACGGTCAGATGCTGACCCAGCTCAACCGCCAGTTCCCGACGCTCAGCCTGATGGACATCGGCGCGATCCTGAAACAGGTCGGCGGCGTGCTGCAGCAGGTCAGTCGCGCGCTGGAGGTGATGGTGGTGCTGGTGGTGCTGTGCGGCGGCCTGCTGCTGCTGGCACAGGTGCAGGTCGGCATGCGTCAGCGCCGCCAGGAGCTGGTGGTGTATCGCACGCTGGGCGCCGGCAAACGGCTGCTGCGCCGCACGCTGTGGTGCGAGTTCGCCCTGCTGGGGCTGGTGGCGGGCATCGCGGCGGCGGTGGGCGCCGAGGCGGCGCTGTGGCTGCTGCAGAGCCGGGTGTTCGACTTCCCGTGGACGCCGACGCCGGTGCTGTGGTGGGCGTTGCCGCTGGCCAGCGCGCTGCTGCTGTCGCTGTGCGGCGGCTGGCTGGGCGTGCGCCTGCTGCGCGGCCGGGCGCTGTTCCGCAGTTATGATGGCTGATCTTGCTATCGCAGGTCCGTTGCCGCCAAGCGCGGCCGGGCCTGCCGATTTTCCGCCGCGCGTTACCGTGGCTTTTCTCCTTGTTCCCTTCCGCACGTCACGCTGATTTTTGTGAAATCGATTACATTTGTACTCTATCGATACAATGCGTATTGGCAATGCTCTTACCAAACTCAGGCCTTCACTTACTTTTTTATGCATATAAATAATGAGTTACACAGTAACCAAACGAGTTTGTCGTCTGTTGATGCGTAGAATTAAGGTTTAAAATTATGTAACCGCTTTCACTAATGTGATCGTACTCACTTATCTGCGACGCATTGCCTCCTATCATGTCGCACAACTGATGACCGTTTTCTCCTGGAGGCTGTATGAGCGCTACCGTTAAAGTTGCACCGGCGGAGAAAAGCCCGACCCATGTCGGCATGACTTTTTTCGTCTGTTTTTTGGCCGCCTTGGCCGGCCTGTTGTTTGGCTTGGATATCGGCGTAATCGCCGGCGCTCTGCCGTTTATTACCGACACTTTTCATATCACCAGCTCTCAGCAGGAGTGGGTGGTCAGCTCGATGATGTTTGGCGCCGCCGTCGGCGCCATCGGCAGCGGCTGGATGAACTTCCGGCTGGGGCGCAAATACAGTTTGATGATCGGCGCCATTCTGTTCGTCGCGGGATCGCTGTGTTCAGCGTTCGCCCCCAACGTGGAGGTGCTGATCGTTTCACGCATTCTGCTGGGATTGGCGGTGGGTATCGCTTCTTATACCGCGCCGATTTATCTTTCTGAAATCGCGCCGGAGAAAATCCGCGGCAGCATGATCTCGATGTATCAATTGATGATCACCATCGGTATTTTGGCGGCTTACCTGTCTGATACGGCATTCAGCTATACCGGCGCCTGGCGCTGGATGTTGGGCGTCATCACCATCCCGGCCGGGCTGTTGTTGGTTGGCGTGTTCTTTTTACCTGACAGCCCGCGCTGGCTGGCCTCGCGCAATCGTCATGAGCAGGCGCGCCAGGTGTTGGAGAAGCTGCGCGACAGCAGTGCCCAGGCGCAGCATGAGCTGAATGAAATTCGTGAAAGCCTCAAACTGAAGCAAAGCGGTTGGGCGTTGTTCAAAGGCAATAAAAATTTCCGCCGCGCGGTTTTCCTTGGCGTTCTTCTCCAGGTGATGCAGCAGTTCACCGGGATGAACGTCACCATGTATTACGCGCCGAAGATTTTCGGTCTGGCGGGCTTCGCCAGCACGGAACAGCAGATGTGGGGCACGGTGATCGTCGGTCTGGTCAACGTGCTGGCCACCTTTATCGCTATTGGGCTGGTCGATCGCTGGGGCCGCAAACCCACCTTGATCCTTGGGTTTATCGTGATGGCCGTCGGCATGGGGGCGCTGGGAACCATGATGAATATCGGCATGAACTCGGCGGTGGCGCAATATTTCGCTATCGTCATGCTGCTGATGTTTATCGTCGGCTTTGCCATGAGCGCCGGCCCGCTGATTTGGGTGCTGTGTTCAGAGATCCAGCCATTGAAAGGCCGCGATTTCGGCATCACCTGCTCCACCGCCACTAACTGGATCGCCAATATGATTGTGGGAGCGACGTTCCTGACCATGCTGAATTCGTTGGGTAGCGCGCACACCTTTTGGGTCTATGCAGGGCTTAACGTGCTGTTTGTTTTCATCACGTTGGCGCTGATCCCGGAAACCAAAAATATTTCTCTGGAACATATTGAACGTAATCTGATGGCCGGCAAACCGTTGCGTAACATCGGCTCGCGTTGATCTTTGCGGCAAAAAAAGGTTCAGCCTGGGCTGAACCTTCTTCTTTTTCGGCGGCTTAAACCGTTAAGCCAGCTTCTGCTGCGCCCAGGCCAGCCCGCTTTGGTACTCGCCCGGCAGCAGCGGCGCCAGCGCCTGCAGCGCCTGGCGCAGAACGGCGGCGCTCGGGTCGTTCAGATTGAGATGGCCGACCTTGCGGCCCGGGCGCACCTCTTTCTCATACCAGTGCAGATGCACCAGCGGCAGCGACAGCCACTGTTCGTTGACGGCGGTGCCGATCAGGTTGACCATCACCGACGGCGTGCTCACCACCGGCTGCGGCAGCGGCAGGCCGAGAATAGCGCGCAGGTGCAGCTCGAACTGGCTGATGGACGCGCCGTTTTGCGTCCAGTGGCCGCTGTTGTGCACGCGCGGCGCCAGCTCGTTGATCAGCAGCCGATCGCCGACGATAAAGCACTCCATCGCCATCACGCCGACGTAGTTCAGCTCGTTCAGGATCGCCGCCAGCATCTGCTCGGCCTGTTGCTGCAGCGCCGGGCTGGGCTGCGGCAGCGCCACGCTGGTGCGCAGGATGCCGTCTTCATGCAGGTTGTGGGTCAGCGGGTAGAATACCGAACGGCCGTCGTGGCCACGCGCGCCCACCAGCGACACTTCGCCGGAGAAATTGATGCCTTGCTCGACGATGCACTCGCCATAGGCATCGGCCGGCAGTTCGGCTTCCTGCCCCGGGCGCAAGCGCCACTGGCCGCGGCCGTCATAACCGCCGACCCGGCGTTTGACGATCGCCAGCTCGCCCAGCGAAGCGAATACCTGCGGCCATTCGGCGGCGCTCGCCAGCAGCTGCCACGGCGCGGTCGCCAGGCCGAGCTGATCGAGCAGCTGTTTTTGCGTCAGGCGATCCGCCAGGCGCGGGAAAATGTCGCGGTTGACGAAGGCGCTGTGGGTCGCCAGCTCGCGCGTCAGCGCGGTTTCCGGCCAGCGTTCGATCTCGGCGGTAATGACGCTATTCTGATACGGCACCGCTTCGGGCTCGGCATCGATGCCGACAGGGTAAACGGCGATGCCCAGCGGTTCGCCTGCCTGGCGCAGCATGCGCCCCAGCTGGCCATTGCCCAGTACGCAAACCGGCTTCATGCATCCTCCCGCGGATCGGGGTGGTTCAAGACGTCTTCGGTCTGCGCCTGACGCCAGTCCGCCAAACGCTGCGCCAGCGCGGCGTCGTGCAGCGCCAGGATCTGCATCGCCAACAGCCCGGCGTTGGCGGCGCCGGCTTTGCCGATCGCCAGCGTGCCCACCGGAATGCCGCGCGGCATCTGCACGATGGAGTACAGGCTGTCTACGCCGCTCAGCGCGGCGCTTTGCACCGGCACGCCCAGCACCGGCACCAGGGTTTTCGCCGCCAGCATGCCCGGCAGGTGCGCCGCACCGCCGGCGCCGGCGATGATCACGTCAAAACCGTTGGCGGTAGCCTGCTCGGCGAAGCTGAACAGCTTGTCCGGCGTGCGGTGGGCGGAAACGACTTCGACATGGAAGGGGACATCGAGCTGGGTCAGGACTTCGGCGGCGAACTGCATGGTGGCCCAGTCACTTTTCGATCCCATTACAATTGCGATTTTCGCCCCGGTAGTGGCGGCTGAAGCGGCGTTGGCTCCCATGGGTGTAAGGCTCCTGTGATTTGTCTGGCGTCGGCTGAGGGCCGAATGAGGGCGTAGAGCATACCATGAGCGCACGGCGAGGAAAACGGTTGCGTCGCCGGTTTTCACCGTCGAAAGCGCGAATTTTCACTCGCGCGCCAGTCCGGAATTCAGAATGGGAATTGGATCAGCTCGACGGCGTCGGCGCTGACTTTGATCATCGATCCTTCGACGTGCCAGGCGCCCAGTACCGCGCGATGGGCTTCGCCGTTGCTCAACGCCAGCCGGTGCACCGCCGGGCGATGGGTATGGCCGTGGATCATCCAGTGCACGTCGTGGCGCAGCATGCTTTGCTCGACCGCCTGCGGGTTGACGTCCATGATGGCTTCCGACTTGTCCTGGTTGGATTGCTGGCTGCGGGCGCGCATTTTGGCGGCGATCTTCAATCGCCAGCGCAGCGGCAGCGCCAGGAACAATTTTTGAATCAGCGGGTTGTGCACTTTACGGCGGAATTGCTGATAGGCGTGATCGTCGGTGCACAGGGTGTCGCCGTGCAGGATCAGGATCCTGCGGCCGTACAGCTCCAGCACTTTCTCTTCCGGCAGCAACTGCATGCCGCTGGCGCGGGCGAAGCGTTTGCCGAGCAGAAAATCGCGGTTGCCGTGGATGAAGTAGCAGGGCACGCCGGCCTGTTGCAGCGCTTTCAGCGCCGCGGCGATCTCCGCGTGCAGCGGCTCGGGATCGTCGTCGCCGATCCAGGCTTCAAACAGGTCGCCAAGGATGTACAGCGCGTCGGCGTGCACCGCTTCGTGCCGTAAAAAACGCAGAAAACCGGCAGTGATTGCCGGTTCCTGTGCGCACAAGTGCAGATCTGCGATGAACAGCGTACTCATGCAGCCGCGATTACTCGCTGACGGTCACGCTGTTGATCACCACGTCTTCTACCGGTACGTCCTGGTGCATGCCGCTGCGGCCGGTTTTCACGCCTTTGATCTTGTTGACCACGTCCATGCCTTCAACCACTTCAGCAAACACGCAGTAGCCCCAGCCCTGCACGTTTTCGCCGCGGAAGTTCAGGAAGTCGTTGTCAGCCACGTTGATGAAGAACTGTGCGGTGGCGGAGTGCGGATCGTTGGTGCGTGCCATTGCCAGGGTGCCGATGGTGTTTTTCAGACCGTTGTTGGCTTCGTTCTTGATGGCCGCGTTGGTCGCTTTCTGGTTCATGCCCGGCTCGAAACCGCCGCCCTGGATCATGAAGCCGTTGATCACACGGTGGAAGATGGTGTTGTCGTAGAAACCGGCGCGGCAGTAGTTCAGGAAGTTTTCAACGGTAACCGGCGCTTTGTCAGCAAAGGTCTTGATAACGATATCGCCGTGATTGGTGTGGAAAGTAACCATAGTTTTAATCCTAACAAGGTGAAGTGAGACGTCACGTAAAGCGAGTGAACATTCAGACCGCCCTTATAACATATCCGCCCCAGCGAGTCAGCAGCGGCTCAACCGCGCACTGTCTGTGGTAATCGCATTTGTGTTATATTATAACAATTGCGCCGGCCGCCGAATTTCGCGCATTTTATTCGCGTGAAATCAGCAAAGCATGGCCTTAACCTTGCAATAGATCAGGCTTCAGGTTTCAATACGCTACCGGGCGGAAACCTGAAGCCCGGTTATCTTTTTTGTTATCACGCACACCACGGAATCTCCCGATGCTAAAGATTTTTAATACCCTGAGTCGTCAAAAAGAGGAATTCAAACCCATTCATGCCGGGAAAGTGGGCATGTACGTGTGCGGGGTAACCATCTATGACCTGTGTCACATCGGGCACGGTCGTACCTTTGTCGCTTTCGACGTGGTGGCGCGTTACCTGCGCTACCTCGGCTATTCGCTGAACTACGTGCGCAACGTCACCGACGTGGACGACAAAATCATCCGCCGCGCGGCGGAAAATCATGAGACCTGCGACCAGCTGACCGAACGCATGCTGGCGGAAATGCACGCCGACTTCGACGCGCTGCTGATCGATCGCCCGGATCAAGAGCCGCGCGCGACTCAGCACATCGCCGAGATCATCGAGATCACCCAGCGCCTGATCGATCGCGATCACGCCTACGTGGCCAGCAACGGCGACGTGATGTTCTCCATCGACAGCGATCCGCAATACGGGCTGCTGTCGCGTCAGGATCTGGATCAGCTGCAGGCCGGCGCGCGCGTGGAGATCGACGACGTGAAGCGCAACCCGATGGACTTCGTGCTGTGGAAGATGTCCAAGCCGGGCGAGCCGAGCTGGCAGTCGCCGTGGGGGCCGGGCCGTCCGGGGTGGCACATCGAATGCTCCGCCATGAACTGCAAACAGCTGGGCACCCACTTCGACATTCACGGCGGCGGTTCCGATCTGATGTTCCCGCACCACGAGAACGAGATCGCACAGTCGAGCTGCGCCCACGACGGCCCGTACGTCAATTACTGGATGCACTCCGGCATGGTGATGATCGACAAAGAGAAGATGTCCAAATCGCTGGATAACTTCTTCACCATCCGCGACGTGCTCGGCCATTACGATGCGGAGACGGTGCGTTACTTCCTGATGTCCGGCCACTATCGCAGCCAGCTGAACTACAGCGAAGAGAACCTCAAACAGGCGCGTACCGCGCTGGAGCGCCTCTATACCGCGCTGCGCGGCACCGACGCCGACGCCGCGCCGGCCGGCGGCGAAGCGTTCGAAGCCCGCTTCCGCGAAGCGATGGACGACGACTTCAACACCCCGGAAGCCTACTCGGCGCTGTTCGATCTGGCGCGCGAGGTTAACCGCCTCAAGGGTGAAGATATGGCGGCGGCCAACGGCATGGCGGCGGAACTGCGCAAGCTGGCGAAGGTGCTCGGCCTGCTGCAGCAGGAGCCGGAGCAGTTCCTGCAAGGGGGCGCTCAGGTTGACGACGGCGAAGTGGCGGAGATCGAAGCGCTGATCAAACAGCGTAACGAAGCGCGCGCCGCGAAGGATTGGGCGCTGGCGGATGCCGCCCGCGATCGGTTGAACGAGATGAACATCGTGCTGGAAGACGGCCCGCAGGGCACCACCTGGCGCCGTAAGTAATCCGGCCGCAGGGAAAAACAAAAAAGGCGCTGAATTCAGCGCCTTTTTCTATGGCTGCGGGTCAGGGTTTAACCATGACCTTGCCGCCGTTGAACTCCACCACCTGATCGGCGACGATCTTGCAGCGCTTGCGGGTTTCGACCTTGCCGTCGACTTTCACCTGCCCTTCAGCGATGACTTCTTTGGCGGCGCCGCCGCTTTCACACCAGCCCTGGAACTTCAGCAGATCGCACAGTTCGACGTGGGGATGATTGTCCAGATTGAAAATTTCCATACTGCCTTACTTATTTAGGTTGAACGTCGTGATATTCCTCGCAGGCCTGCAAGGTATTTTGGATCAGTGTAGCAACGGTCATCGGGCCAACGCCACCCGGCACCGGGGTGATGTAGGCGGCGCGCTCGCTGGCGGCGTCGAAATCGACGTCGCCCACCACTTTACCGCTTTCCAAGCGGTTGATGCCGACGTCCACCACGATGGCGCCCGGTTTGATCCAGTCGCCCGGAATGAAGCCCGGCTTGCCGACCGCCACCACCAGCAGATCGGCGTTCTCGACGTGGTGACGCAGATTCTTGGTGAAGCGGTGGGTGACGGTGGTGGTGCAGCCGGCCAGCAGCAGCTCCATGCTCATCGGGCGGCCGACGATGTTGGAGGCGCCGACCACCACGGCGTTCAGGCCGTAGGTATCGATGTTATAACGCTCCAGCAGGGTGACGATGCCGCGCGGCGTGCACGGGCGCAGCTTGGGGGCGCGCTGGCACAGGCGGCCGACGTTGTACGGGTGGAAGCCGTCGACGTCTTTGTCCGGGTGGATGCGTTCCAGCACCTTGACGTTATCGATGCCGGCCGGCAGCGGCAGCTGCACCAGAATGCCGTCGATTTCCTGATCGGCATTCAGCTGGTCGATCAACGCCAGCAGCTCGGCTTCACTGGTGGCAGCGGGCAGGTCGTAGGAGCGGGAAAGGAAGCCGACTTCATCGCAGGCGCGGCGCTTGCTGGCGACGTAAATTTGCGAAGCCGGGTTCTCGCCGACCAGCACAACCGCCAGCCCTGGGGCGCGTTTGCCGGCCGCCAGACGTTGTTTCACTTGCTCAGCCACTTCGTTTCTAACCTGCTGCGCAATCGTTTTACCATCAATAATCTTTGCTGACATCAGTGTGGAAATCCATCAATTAAGAAAAGCGGGGATGCCGCTATTCTGGCAGAAGCTGAGCGCGCTGTCAGGCGCAGAATCACCCTCGCGGCCGTTGCCGACGCCGATTTACGCTTTTTTTATGCCGGCCTCAGGATCCTCTACGCCATTTTTACCGGCATTTGGATACGCTGGTGCGGTTCACAGGGCGAAAGAGGGCAGGATCATGAGGGCGATAACCCGGCTTTACCCGTTGCATCATCAGCCTGACGAGCAACCGGCGGAGCCTAAACGCATAGGGGAAACGGTGTTCGATTCTTCGCTGCATCCGGCGGACAGCGCGCAACTCACCGCGCTGCATCGGCTCGGCAAGCATGAAGGAGCGCCGTCGTGGCGGGCGCGCCTGAGTGCGCTGTGGCGGAAGTTATGCGCATGAAAGGCTCTGCCTGGGCAGGCTGCGCGCTGTTGCTGGTTTGGGCATCGGGGAGCCAGGCTTCTTTAAACAGCGCACGCCCCGACGCAACACTGGGGGAAAGGGGGGAGATGACCTGCAACGCGCGGGTGGTTGAGCATGCCGATTGGGGGGACATCGCCGCAGTGGTGCAGTCCGCCCGCCTTTGCCTGCGGCGGGGCGGTGGGCGGCAAGGGGCTGAGCGCGCGCCGATTTACGTAGGCCTCGGCCTGGCTCAGCATGGCGGCGCCCGGTTGACGGGAACCCTCGCCGCGCGGGCGCTGGCGGAAAAAACGCCATAAAGCACGGCCGCCGCCGTAACGTCATGAAAAGGCATTGACTCGCTAACCTCTGACCGTATAATCCCAACCCGCAGCCGCAGGTTGCCGCATCTCAATGCGCCCTTAGCTCAGTTGGATAGAGCAACGGCCTTCTAAGCCGTAGGTCATAGGTTCGAATCCTATAGGGCGTGCCATTACTCCCTTGATTTTCTTCCCCCTACTTGTTCCCTTGAAAACTCGACTGCGCTACCCGTACTCCCGTTGGCTCGCCGCTGAACGTCATGCTATGTTCATGCGTTAACTTTCAGTGAGTAGTAGAGAGAAAAATGCAAAGCTTATTCGTTTACGGCACCCTGGGGCCGGGCAGGCCCAACGCGCACATTATGGAAGCCATCGGCGGCAGTTGGGAAGAGGGTAGCGTCGGCGGCTCGCTGCTTAACGAAGGCTGGGGCGCCGAGATGGGCTACCCGGGCATCGTGCTGGATAACAGTGGCAATCGGGTGAACGGGTTTCTGTTCCGTTCAGCTAACCTCGTCAACCACTGGCCGACTCTCGATGCGTTTGAAGGTGAGGGTTATGAACGAGTGGCGGTCAGCGTCACCACCGCCGGCGGCGAAACCGTCGATTCGTTTATCTACATGCTGAAGAAATGATATGAAGCCGCCTCGCCGAGTGAGTGCGAGGCGCTTGACCCACCGGCAATTGAACCTACGTTTATTTTGCCGCGCTACAATAGGCGAAAATTTCTCCACGGAGCCTATCGTGCGCAAATCCAGATTCCTGCTCGTGACCTTGCTGTGCCTGTGCGCCGCCGCCGTGCTGTACGTTATGGCTTACCGGGCGTTGGGGCATTACCTCAGCGACGGCGAGCAAGCTTATCCCGATATCAACGTTGAAATCCGCTGAGGGCCGTGCGGCGCCGCGCTGATTGCGCCGATTTTCGAACTTCGGCCATTCGCCGCCGGGGGGGCAATACCGGCACCTTCAAGAGCGGCGGTTTCGAGTCGCGCCTGTTCGTGGTGCGTTGAGAAAAATGTCATATTTCCCATTCGGCGTTACATCTGGCCGAGCAAACTTACGCGGGGATGACAGTTCTATACATTGGGATTGGTACTGTAGCTCTACCCGATGATGTTGTGTGTTATCCATTCCCTGTAGTGTATTACCCCATCCCTGTTAAGTTTATCCCGCCTTGAGCGGGATTTTTTTTATCTGCGCATGCCTGGCGGAGGAACGCGATTTTTTTGAATAACACCGTCAGTTTTATTCGGTATTCAGCCGCTGCGCGCTTGATTAGATTGAACGCGAGAGGGGCGCCGTCGGCGCCTTTGTGCAATGAGTGGAGAATTTCTATGGCGAAGACAGTAGTGGTGTTTCATTCCGGCTACGGCCATACCGAGCGTTTGGCGAAAGTCGTGGCGGAAGGCGCCGGGGCGGAACTGATCGCCATCGATCAGAACGGCGATATCAGCGACGAAGCCTGGCAGACGCTGGATGAGGCGGACGCCATCATCTTTGGTTCGCCGACCTATATGGGCGGCCCGTCGTGGCAGTTCAAGAAATTCGCCGACGCCAGCTCCAAGGCCTGGTTCGGCCGCAAGTGGCAAGACAAAGTGTTCGGCGGCTTTACCAACAGCGCCAGCCTGAACGGCGACAAGCAGGTGACGTTGATCGCGCTGCAGACGCTGGCTTCACAACATGGCGGCCTGTGGGTCAGCCTGGGGCTGATGCCGGCCAACACCAAATCGGCGCAGCGCACCGACGTCAATAACCTGGGCGGTTCGGTGGGGCTGCTGGTGCAGACCCCGGCGGATGCCGGCGTGGATGAGATGCTGTCGGGCGATCTGGCGACCGCCAAGCTCTATGGGCAGCGCGTAGCAGGCTTTGCCGCCAAACTGGCGTAAGCCCTTCCGTGCAGAGAGGGCGGCGGTGCGGTTGAGCGGACGCCGCGTTCATTTTCTCTGCACAATTGGCGTGTAAGCTGCGAAATGTTATTAGCCTGCTTGGGCTAACACTGCATTTCGTACAAATATTCCCGGTTCCTAGGCCGGGTTTTTTGTTGCTAAGGTCTGCTTAAGCTTGCACCGCTATACTGCGCGGCAGCACGGGCATGCAAGGCATGGCCGTGTTGTAATTGTCGATTTGCTGTTGTTCAGGCAAGCCCGCGCTATGCGGGCTTTTTTGGGGTTGTTATTGCACGGGCGGCCCAGTTGCAGGAAAATAATCGCGCAGTTATTCAAACAGCATTCAACGACCAATAACCATAAACTTATTAATGTAATTAACGCCCTCGGCGGCCTATTACGCTATGCGCTATGCTGACAGCAGAGTGGGCATTATTTGCTGACGCTATGCGGGGGGAGTCCGCCGCAGGCGCATCAGGCTAAGAAAAGTCTGTTAATTAAATGTTAATGCTTTTTATTATTGATTTGTCTGGCTTTTTTGGTTGAAATTCGGATTGACTATCCCTCACTGGCCGGGCGAGAGAGTATGCACATTATTATTCTGGTTATTATCAAAATATGGGCGAGGCGATGAACGCCAGAATAAACGCCAGGCATGGCCTGCCGCTAACGGTTCAGCTGATCAATCTTTTCATGCTGGCCTTTTTACTTTCCCTGGTGGGTATTCTTAGCCGGCCGATTGGCTCGCTTTCCTTATTTTGGCCGGTGAATGCGATTCTGCTCGGCCTGCTGCTGCGAAAACCCGTTTACGCCACGCCGCTCGGCTGGTTCACCACCTATCTGGGCATGGTCGCCGCCGATCTCAGCACCGGCGAAGGCTGGTCTCTGGCGCTGTGGCTGAACGCCTGCAACATGTCGCTGATCGCCGTCGGTTACGGCATCATGCTGATGCTGCCCCAATCTCAACGGCGCATGGGCAAACCCCAGGCGATACTCTATATGTTCAGCGCCAGCCTGGCCGGTGCGGCGGTGGCGTCGACGCTGTCGGTGCTGCGCAACGACAGCCTGTACAACAACACGGTGGTGGTCGCCTGGCTGGCCTGGTTCAGCGAGCAGTTCTCGACGACCTTGCTGCTGTTGCCGGTGCTGATGGCGGCGCCGCGGTTGAAGCAGCTGCTGCGCATGCAGGTGCGTTGGCGCCTGAAGGGCTGCCTGCCGCTGCTGGCGCTGCTGCTGTCGCTGATATTCAGCGTCTATATCGGCGGGCCGGGCGCTATCGCCTTCCCGATCCCGGCGCTGCTGTGGTGCGCGGTGCGCTACCCGCTGTTCCCCGTGACGTTGCTGACGCTATTGACCGGCATGACCGAGATCAGCAGCATTTCCGCCAACCTGATGCTGTACGAAACGCCGAACAACCACAACGCCTTCCTCGATACCCTGATGTCCGCCCGCTTGGGCATCGCCATGCTGGTGATGGGGCCGCTGATCCTCGCCAGCTCCATCGCCGCCAACCGCAAGCTGATGCGGCGTCTGGAGCACAGCGCCAACCACGATTTTCTGACCGGGGTGCTGGCGCGCAGCGCGATGACGCGCAAAGCGGGCGAGCTGCTGGAGCATAAACACCGCTCCAAAGAGGCGGTGTCGCTACTACTGATCGACATCGACCATTTCAAGCAGATCAACGATACGCACGGCCACAGCGCCGGCGATCAGGTTTTGGCGTCGTTCGCGCACATCGTGCGTCGCGAACTGCGGCACGATCAGCTGTTCGGCCGCCTGGGCGGGGAAGAGTTCGCCATCATGCTGCCGCGCGCGCTGGCGGCGCAGGGCGTGGCGCTGGGGGAATATTTGCGCCGGCTGGTGGAGCAGGCGGAACTGCAGGCGGAAGGCAAACAGACGCTGAAAATCACCATCAGCGTCGGCGTCGCCAGCCTGGCGATGAATGAGGTGAAATCGCTGGAGCAACTGATGAATATGGCTGATATCGCGCTGTATCGCGCCAAATCGCAGGGGCGTAATCGGGTGGAGTCGTTCAACGTGGTGAGCGGCAACAGCGTCGAGCATATCCTGTTCCGCTAGGGCTCGACGCTGGGCAGCCGGCGCTTACAGGCTTTTCAGTGCCTTAATGGTCTCATCCATATCGATCTCGTGCTCGGAGAAAGTATGGGTGGTGTTCTGGAAGGTGGTAATGGTCAGCATGCGCAGCGTTTGCATGGTCTGCGCCTGATCTTCTGACTGCGGGCGAATGCGGTTCATCAGCAGGCCGACCGACAGCACGGTGTTCTCTTTATCCACGTCGGCTTTGGCCGGCACTTCCTTGGTGAAGGTATTGAAAGACTTGATGCTGGCGATCTTGATTCTTTCATTGGCGATGATGATGTATTTGCTGGGCGCCAACACTTTAACCGCATAAGCCGACGGGCCTTTGGTGTTGTTGGTCGGTTCGAAGGTCACCGCCGCGTTTTTCTTAATCAGCTCCGGGTTTTGCACTTTAATCACGTGAAAATAACGATTTTCTCCGTTCTCGTCGGTAATAAAGCCGAAGCCTTTGTCTTCAAAAAAAGTCGTTATCTTGCCGTTCATCGCTATTCTCACAAAAGGGTTCTATACAGCGCTTATGATAGCGCGGAATGCCTTGCAGCGACAGATTGCGCGGGCGGCATTTCGTCATGCGATAACGGCATTTAGCGGCTTTCCCCCCACATGCTATGTTCATGCTGACTTCATTCAATGCGTAAAGGAATAGCGATGGGCATCAAACGTCTCAATCACGCCGTGCTGTATGTCAGCGACGTGCGGCAGAGCGCCGACTTCTATCATCAGGTGTTGGGGTTCAAGCTCAAGCCGTCCGACAGCCCCGATCGGGCGGTGTTTACCCAGGCCGCCGATTCGGACAACGATCACGATTTGGCGCTGTTCAGCAAGAACCTGGGCCAGCAGCGCGCCGGGGTCTTTCGTGCCAACAACGAGCCGCCGGCGGAGCATGAGCCAGCGGCCGGGCTGTACCATCTGGCCTGGGAAGTGGACAGCCTGGAAGAGCTGGAGCGCATTCGTCACCAGCTGGCCGAACGCGGCATTCTCGGGCTGGAAGAGGATCACGGCGTGCACAAAAGCATTTATGGCCACGATCCGGACGGGCTGCTGTTTGAGGTGACCTGGTTTATTCCGCCGGCGTTGCTGACCGACGAGGACAAAAACCAGCAGGGGATCCGGCCGCTGGATTTCGCCGCCGAGAAGCGGCGCTTCGCCGGCCGGTAAGCAGCTCGGGTACGGGGCGCCGCGGCGCCCCGACGATCACAGCACTTTGTTGAGGAAGTTGACGGTGCGCGGATGCTGCGGCTGGGCCAGCACTTGCCTGGCGTCGCCCTGCTCGACGATCTGCCCATCGACCATAAACACCACCCGATCCGCCGCTTCGCGCGCAAAGCCGATTTCATGCGTGACCACCACCAGCGTGACGCCCAGATCCGCCAACCCCTTTATCACGTCCAGCACTTCGCCGACCAGCTCGGGATCGAGCGCGGAGGTCGGTTCATCGAACAGGATCACCTTCGGGTTCAGCGCCAGCGCGCGCGCGATGGCGATGCGCTGCTGTTGGCCGCCGGAGAGGTGGCGCGGGTAGGCGTCCGCCTTGTGGCGTAGCCCGACGGTATCCAGCAGTTCATAGGCCACCGCTTTCGCCCGTTCGCGAGAGTGGATCTTGTGCACCACCGGCGCTTCGATGATGTTTTCCAGCACCGTCAGGTGCGGGAACAGGTTGAAATTCTGGAATACGTAGCCGACGTTGATGCGTTGCCGAAGGATGGCCTTTTCCTTCAGCTCATACAGCCGGTTGCCTTTGCGGCGGTAGCCGACGTAGTCGCCGTCGATGCGGATAAAGCCTTGGTCCACGCGTTCCAGGTGGTTGATCGCCCGCAGCAGCGTCGATTTACCGGAGCCGGAAGGGCCGAGGATCACGGTGACGGTGCCCGGCTGCAGCGTCAGGCTGACGTCGTCCAGCGCCTTGTGCTTGCCGAAGAACTTGCTGACGTTGCTGATTTCGATCAGGCCGCGTGCCGGCACCGGGGTGAGATTGCGCGCCGGCTGTTCGGGCAAGGCATAATAATCAATGGCTTCAGACATGCGGGTCTCCTAACGTTTTAGCCAGCCGGCCAGTTTATGCCAGGGCGTCGGCGGCAGTTCGCGCACCGCGCCCCGGGCGAAATAGCGCTCGATGTAGTATTGGATCACCGACAGCGCGGTGGTGATGAACAGATACCAGACGGTGGCGACCATCAGCAGCGGTATCACCTGCTGGGTGCGGTTATAGATCACCTGAATGGTGTAAAACAGCTCCGGCAGCGCCAGCACGTAAACGATTGAGGTGCCTTTCGCCAGGCTGATGATCTCGTTGAAGCCGGTCGGAATAATGGAGCGCAGCGCCTGCGGCAGAATGATGCGGAAGGTGCGGCGATAGCCCGGCAACCCCAGCGCCGCCGCCGCTTCGTGCTGGCCGTAATCCACGCCCAGGATGCCGCCGCGGATGATCTCGGCGGTGTAGGCGGACTGCACCAGCGTCAGGCCCAGCACCGCCACGGCGAACTGGCCGAGAATGTCGATGGTCGGGTAGCTGGCGAACACCACGGAGGTGAAGGGAATGCCCAGCGAGATGGCGTCATACAGATAGGAAAAGTTGTACAGGATGATCAGCACCAGAATCAGCGGCAGCGAGCGAAACAGCCAGATATAACCCCAGGCCAGCGACGCCAGCAGGTAAGAGCGCGACAGCCGCGCCAGCGCCAGCAGGGTGCCGAACAGGATGCTGAACAGCGTGCCGAGCAGCGTCAGCAGCAGGGTTTGCCCCAGCCCTGCCAGCACCGCCGGCGCGAAGAACCACTCGGCGAACACGCCCCATTCCCAGCGCGCGTTGCCCGCCACCGATTGCACGATGGCGGCCAGAATAAACAGCGAAAACAGCGCGCCGATCAGCTGCAGCGGATAGCGGGCGGGCACCACTTTCAAGACGTCTTGTTTGGACATGTCATGTCTCCTGATACAGATAAAGGGCCTTAGGCGATTTTCCTTTCCGACGCGCAACAACATGCGTCCTCTGCAATCAGGCTTTTGCGGAACGGCAGGCGGCCATCGTAGGGTGGGCGGCTGTAAACCTCGCTGTCGACGGTGGGATCGAACTGCGGCTGATACCCGTTGCTCAGATACAGGCCCACCGCTTCGGGCTGGCGAAAGCCGGTGGTTAGATAGAGCCGGCGATATCCCTGCGCCAGCGCCAGCGTTTCCAACTGCTGCAGCACCCGCTGCGCCAGGCCCTGGCGGCGCAGGTCGCCCCGCGTCCAGATGCGCTTCAGCTCGGCGGTTAGCGCGTCATAGCGTTTGAAGGCGCCCATGGCGATCGGCGCACCGGCGCGCAGCAGCACGATGAAGGCTCCTTGCGGCGGCGCGTATAGATCCAGCGCTTCCGGTTCCTGGTCACCAAAATAGTCGCCGTAGCGCTGACGATATTCGCCGAACAGCCCTTCGATCACCGGGGCGATCAGCGGGTCGGTCGGCAGCGTCTGAATGAAGGTGTCTTGCGTCATCGCGCGCTCCTAATCGCCCTGGCCGGGCGGGTTGATTTCCGACTGCGCAAGGCGTTCGGCGCTCTCGCCCCAGCGGTTGACCATGGCGTTCGCCTGCGGGGTCTTCGGCGCGTGAATAGGGGGGCATAGGCCTGCAAATCGATGCCGGTGCCCGCCTGCGCGGCGCCGGTCAGGCTCGGCAAGGCCGCCACGAGGGCGGCGGTAACGGTTTTCTGCATAGCGGGTATCCCTGAAAGCGATCCTATTATTGGTTGAATCTGTTCAACGGGCGCTTCAGGCCTAGATGTTCACGCAGCGTGTCGCCGTGGTACGCCTGGCGGAACAGGCCACGTTGCTGCAGGACGGGCACCACCCGATCGACGAAGTGGCCGAAGGCGTTGGGCGTACCGCCGCTGATGATGAAACCGTCGGCGGCCTCGCCGTCAAACCAGCGTTGCAGGCCATCCGCCACCGCTTCCGGCGTGCCGCTGAACACCGGGCGCGGCGAGGCGGCTTCCAGCGCCACCTGGCGCAGCGTGAGGTTGCGCTCGCGGGCGCTGCGCTTGATGGCGTCGGTGGTGCTGCGGAAGCTGTTTTGCCCCAGATCGCCGATGTCCGGGAAGGGGGCGTCCAGCGGATGGCGGGCGAAATCGTAATGCTCGAAGTAGCGGCCGAGGTAGTTGAGGGCATTCTCGATGCTGACCAGGCGGGCGGTCTCCTGGTACTGGCGCTCGACGTCCGCGTCGTCGTCGCCGACGATTACGCTGACGCCCTGGAAGATGCGCAGATCGTCCGGTTCGCGCCCCTGTTCCACCAGCTGCCGCTTCACGTCCTGGTAGAAATCCTGCGCCTGCTCCAGCGTGTCGTGATGGGTGAAGATCGCATCGGCGTGTTGGGCCGCCAGCCGTTTGCCGTCTTCGGAGGCGCCGGCCTGGAACAGGATCGGGCGCCCCTGTGGCGTGCGGCCGATGTTCAGCGGCCCCTGTACCGAGAAGAATTCCCCCTGGTGATTGAGAGTGTGCAGTTTGCCGGCGCGGAAAAATTCGCCGCTGGCCTTATTACGCACGAAGGCGTCGTCTTCCCAGGAGTCCCACAGCCCTTTGGCAACGTCGAGAAACTCGCCGGCGATGCGATAACGCAGGCTGTGCTCCGGGTGTTCTTTGCGCGAGAAATTTTTGGCCGAGCCTTCCAGCGGCGAGGTCACCACGTTCCAGCCGGCGCGGCCGTTGCTCAGGTGATCGAGGCTGGCGAACTGGCGGGCGACGGTGAACGGATCGCTGTAGGAGGTGGAGAGGGTGCCCACCAGGCCGATTTTATCGGTGGCGGCGGACAACGCGGCCAGCAGGGTGAGCGGTTCGAAACGATTAAGAAAATGCGGAATGGACTTTTCGTTGATATATAGCCCATCGGCGACGAAGACGAAATCGAATTTCCCCTGTTCGGCTTTTTTCGCCGTGGCGATATTAAATTCGAGGTTGATGCTGGCGTCGGCGGTGGCGTCCGGGTGGCGCCAGGCGGACATATTTCCCGATGCGCCATGCAGAATGGCGCCCAGCCGCAATTGCCGTTGATTAGTCGCGTTGTCGCTCATCGTGATTATCCTGTCATGCGCCGCAGAGGCGCGCGGTGTCTGATGTGCCCACTATTGATGAGCGGCGGCGGGATGTAAAACAACAAAACAGCATATTCAAATGTTGAAAATTGCAAATATCACGGCGAGCGAAAAAATAATCCCCGACGCGGCATCCTCTGCGTCGGGGAAATACGCTTTACCGTTATTCAGGCGTTGCTGAGGGCTTTTTCCGGCGTGGTGGTTAATTGTTGCAGCGTGCGTTCCGCCAGCAGCGTGAAATATTGCGCGGCGGGGAACAGAGCGCGTTCATCGGGATTGAAACGCGGATGATGCAGGCCGAATTCGCTGGCGGAGCCGATGCTGACGAATACGCCCGGCACATGGTGCAGATACAGCGCGAAATCTTCACCGCCCATCTGCAGTTCCGCCTCTTCGACCCGGTAGCCGGCCTCGGCGGCGACGGTTTTGCTGAACGCCGCCCAATGCGGATCATTGATTACAGCCGGCGGCCCCGGCTGCCAGCGGAGTTCGGCCTGCGCGCCCAGCGCGGCGGCAACGCCGTCGATCACCTGGCGAATTTTGTCCGGTACCTGGCGGCGCACCGCGTCGCTGTGGGTGCGCACCGTGCCTTCCAGCTCCACGGTTTGCGGCAGCACGTTCCAGGTATTGCCGCCTTCGATGCGCGTTACGCTCACCACCAGCGATTCCAGCGAGCTGAAGCTGCGGCTGGGCAGCGTCTGCAGTGCGCCGACGATCTGGCTGGCGGTGACGATGGTGTCGACGCCCTGTTCCGGTTTGGCGGCGTGCGCGCCTTTGCCGGTGATGAGGATCTGGAAGCGATCGACGTTGGCGTAGAACGGCCCGGCGCGGGTGGCGAAGGTGCTGGTGGGCAGCTCCGGCGCGTTATGCAGGCCAAATACCGCCGCAACGTTATCCAGCGCGCCAGCGTCGATCAGATGTCGGGCACCGTTGAAGGTCTCTTCCGCCGGCTGGAAGAAGATGCGCACCGTGCCGGGCAGGTCGGCCTCACGCGCTTTGAGCAGGTGTGCGGCGCCGAGCATCACCGAGGTGTGAAAGTCGTGGCCGCAGGCGTGCATCACGCCGCGGTTTTGCGAGCTGAAGGGTACGTCGGCGATTTCGTCGATCGGCAGGGCATCAATGTCGCCGCGCAGCGCGATGATCGGCCCCTTGCCGCTGCCAATCTCCGCCACGACGCCGGTTTTCAGCGCCAACGGCAGCAGGCGAATGCCCGCCTCTTGCAGCCAGCGGGTCAGCCGGGCGGTGGTGGCGAATTCGTGATTGGAAAGCTCCGGGTTTTGGTGCAGCTCACGCCGATAGGCGATGATTTTGTCTGCCAACTGGCTGGTCATAGGCTTGGCTCACAGTGGGAAATAAACCCTAACCCTAGTGCAGCGGCCGCCGAAGCAAAAAGACCATCTGGTTATATTTCATAGCGATTGCGTCTGCATGGGGGCGTCAACGCTGGGGTAAGCGGGCGGGTTTGGCCGTTCGCGCATTGTTCGCCGGTGGGTGGAGAGGATTGACCTGGAACGGGAGCTTATCGCAACCGGTGCAATCCATTTACACCGGGCTACACGGATTTTTTCACTCTTTATCGGATTTCTGTGATCGCGGTGGTGGACAAAATCCTGCCTGCTTGCTGTACTGTAATCGACACAGGTTTTGTGTCTTTCATTCACGTTAAAGGTAAGTTTGATGTCTAAGATTAAAGGTAGCGTTAAGTGGTTTAATGAATCCAAAGGCTTCGGTTTCATTACTCCGGAAGATGGTAGCAAGGACGTTTTCGTTCACTTCTCTGCCATCGTTAGCAACGGTTTCAAAACGCTTGCTGAAGGCCAGCGTGTAGAGTTTGAAATCACGAACGGTGCCAAAGGCCCATCTGCCGCTAACGTTACTGCTATCTAAGCTGCGTAGCTGAATTTCTTAAAACCCGCTCATTGAGCGGGTTTTTTATTGGGCGCGTTATGCCTCGCTGCGGCGGCCTAATAGGCTGAACAGCAGGATAGCGATGGCGTAACAGCCGACGATGGTCAGCGCCATCGACAGGCCCGAGGTGCCCCCCAGCCCGGTGAGCGGCACGGCGCAGGCGCCGAGGGCGAACATGCACACGCCGATCAAGGCCGAGGCGCTGCCCGCTTTGTCTCCCTGGCTTTGCATCGCCAGCGAAGAGGCTGTCGGGCCGACGATGCCGATCACCGCCACCGAGAAGAACAGCGGCACCAGCAACAACACCAGCGGCGCATGCAGCGCGGCGGCCAACAGCAGCAGCAGCGACGCGACGGCCGCCAGCGTTAACCCGCTCTTCAATACCCGGCGCTCCCCCCAACGCGAACTGAGGCGGCTGGCCAGCTGCGCCGCAATGATCAGCCCGACGCCGTTAATGGCGAAGCACAGGCTGAACATCTGCGGGCTGAGGCCGTAGATCTGCTGCAAGACGAAAGGCGAGGCGCCGATATAGGCGAACATGCCGGCCATCACGAAGCCTTGCGTCAGGCACAGGCCCATGAAATAGCGTTGGGTCAGCAACCCGCCCAGCGACATCAGCATCGCCAGGATACCGCCCTGGCTGCGGCGTTCTACCGGCAGGGATTCGCGCAGCTTCAGCGCCGACAGGCTGAACAGCAGCACGGCGATGGCCGCCAGCACGCCGAAGATGCCGCGCCAGTTCATCACCTGCAGCATCACGCCGCCCAGCACCGGCGCGACGATCGGCGCCAGGCCGTTGACCAGCATCAGCAGGGCGAAGAAGCGGGTCAGCTCATGGCCGGCGTACAGATCGCGGGCAATGGCGCGGGAAATCACCGCGCCACCGGCGCCGGCGATGCCCTGCAGCAGACGGGCGATCAGCAACTGGTCGATGGTGGGTGCGAGGGCGCACCACAGCGAAGCGCCCAGCAGCAGGATCAGCGACAGCAACAGCGGGCGCATGCGGCCCAGTTTGTCGCTGTAAGGGCCGAAAATCAGCTGGCCGACGCCCAGGCCGAGCAGCCCGGCGGTCAGGCTGAGCTGTGCGGCGGCGGTGGAGGTATTCAGTTCGCCCGCCATTTCCGGCAGGGCGGGCAGATAGAGATCGGTGCACAGCGGCCCCAGCGCGGCCAACAGGCCAAGCACGACGGCGTACACCAGACGTTGTCTGGCTAAGTGTTTGGTCATGGGAGATTAGCGTTTCCTGAACAGGTGAGAAATGGCCTGCTGATACAGCTCGCGCAGCAGGGACGCATCGGCTTTTTGCGTGGTAAGGATGCGGTAACCGGTGCCTTCGCTCATGACGGCGATAAACTCCACCCGGGCGGCGATCTCTTCCGCGCTGAAATCGGGATACAGCCGCTGCAGGTTGTGGCACACGTGGCGAAACAGCCGCGCTTCCGCATCGCTGAGCATTTTGGCTACCACCGGGTTGCGCGTGGCCTCGGCGGTCACTTCCAGCATCAGCATGTGATCGGTTTCGCTCTCGCCCGGCTGCTGAAACAGCGTGCGCGCCGCCAGCGTGCCGGCGATCAGGTTGATGTGATCGCCAAGGTTTTCCAGCCGTTGCATCTTGCTGGCGATGATGCGGTTGACGATCTCTTCGATAATCGCGTCTTTATTGGCGAAATAGCGATAGATTTGCCCGACGCTGAGCTGCGAGCCCTGGGCGATCTCCGCCATGCTGGCGGCGTGGAAGCCGTGGCGGCGGAAGCTGGTTTTCGCCGCTTCGACGATCTGATCGCGGCGGGCCTGCACCTTGGCCTGTTTACTGTCGTTGGGGGAGAGCATCTGCCCGATCCTTTGCTACGCGTGAGCCGGGTTCACATTTTTGGGTGTGAACGTTCATTCTCAATTGTAGTGTAACCGGCGGGAAAGACGCAACATGAACGCGTGCTGCGGGAAAAAGCGCTTAAGCGAACAGGTAGGATTTGATAAAGGCGGCGACGATCAGCACGCACAGCGCAACGGCAATCGCTTCGGCGGCGGTTTTCGGCAGGCTAAACATAGCGGTTTCTCATCCAGTCAGGAGTACTGGATGAGATTATGCGCATGCAAGATTAAGGAAACATTAAGGGCTTAGCGCCCGTTGACCCACATCACCAGCATGAAAGCCAGCAGCGTCATCGCCAGCGAGCCGGCCAGGTTGAGCAGCATGTTGGCCAGCGCCCAGCCGAAGCGGCCATCCTGCATCAGGTACACCACCTCCAGCGAAAAGGTGGAGAAGGTGGTCAGGCCGCCGCAGAACCCGGTGGTGATCAGCAATTTCCAGGTGGGATCCAGATGCGTCATGCGGGTGAAAATCGCCATCGCCAAGCCGATGACAAAACCGCCGATCAGATTGACCATCAGCGTACCGAGCGGAATGTGGGCGTTCAGCGGGTTCATTTTCATGCTTACCGCCCAGCGCAAAACGCTGCCGACGCCGCCGCCGATAAATACGGCCAGTAAAGAGCTCAACATGGGGCAACTCCCTTTCAAACAGAGAAATTCACGGGACTCGGAAAGGGACAGGCGTAACGCTACGCGCCTCTCTCCGAGAGGTTACGTAGACATCATCAGCCTGTGAAGGCGGTTAGGGAGGAATGTCATCTCCAGCGTGCCGCACGGCCTTTTTCGCCGCACCGGATGGATGTTACACCTAACGCCACCTATTTTGTAGTATCGACAATCTGCGAGGTCACCCCATGAAAATCAGAACGGCGCGCCTGAGCGATCGCCGAATTAATGACGGCGCTGGATTATCCCGGCACCGAAGCGCTGCTGGTGGCGGTGGAAAGCGAGCGGGCGCATGCGTTTTACCGGCGTGAAGGCTTTGTCGAAGCGCCGAAGTATTTTGCCAAGTTATTAAACCAGTCAGTTAGTCGTCCGTCGGCGGCGCCGTTTCCAGGCGGTTACGGCCATTTTGCTTCGCCCGGTAAAGCGCGCCGTCGGCCGCTTTCAGCCAGTCCAGATAACCGCCCAGCGCGGGGTGGTAGTTGGCGATGCCGGCGCTGATCTGCAGCCGCAGCTGTGGCGCCTCTTTGAAGATGACGGCGTCCAGCCGCTGCTGGATGCGCCGCAGGACGGTTACCGCCTGTTCGGCGCTGGTGTTCGGCAGCACTGCGCCAAACTCGTCGCCGCCGTAGCGCCCGACGATATCCACGTTGCGCAAGCCGATCAGCAGCTCTTCCGCCAGCGCCGCCAGGGCCTCATCCCCTAAAGCGTGGCCGAAGGTGTCGTTGATGGTTTTGAAGCGATCGATATCCATCAGGATCAGCGTGGCGTTGTCCTGGTAGCGGCGGCAGCTGTCAAACTGGCGATGCAGCAGGTGCTCCCAGTGGCGGCGGTTGTACAAGCCGGTCAGCCCATCGCGAGTGCTGATGCGTTGCAGCTCCTGTTTCTTTTCCGCCAGCCGCTTGGCGGTGCGGTAGGTCACCAGCCCGAGCAGCGTCGGGTACAGGTAGATCATCGGCAGGCACAGATAGATTTGCAGCGGCGTGCTGTGCGGTTGAAACGGGAAGCCGAGCAGCGCGCCGGTCAGCGCCGCCGTGGCCAATTGAATCGCCAACCCTTTGACAAACAGCGCTTTGCCGGCGGAAGCGATGTTGTTCATGCTCATCATCGACAGGATGACGATCGCCGGCAGCGCATTGAACGCCATCATCGCGGCCCAGAAGCCACCGAAGGCGGAGTCGATCAGCAGGTTGCGGATCTCGGCTTTGAACGGATCTTTGGCGCGGCGGGCCAGGTGGTAGGCAAGATGCGGCCAGAGAAAGCCGTGAAAGGCCAGCAATAGCCAGACCGCCGTGGGCGGAGCCAAGGGGTAGAGCGCGGCGCAGACGCAGATAAAGCCGAGTCCCAGGCCGGCGACGCGGGGCAGATAGGTGCGTTTGGCGAAGCTGAGGCCGGATTTTCGGGCATCGAAAATGGGTGGAGCAATATACATCCGGCATCTCCCTGATAAGTATCACGGCAGCGTATCATGCGGGCGATAAACTAAGAATAGTCTGGAATCCGTGCCGTGCGGCCGCGTGGCATTCCTGCGACGGATCTCACTCTGTTACATGTTGCGGTTGTGCGAGCCGAAGGAAAGTCGCTAAATATTCGCAGGCAAGGTCAGTTTTTCTCGCTGTTCACGCAGCGCTCTATGATAAGAAGGTGAGTATGGAAGGTATCAGCATTACCAAACTTCTGGTGATTGCGGTGTTGGTGATTTTACTGTTCGGCACCAGCAAACTGCGTACGCTCGGCGCCGATCTTGGCGCGGCGCTGAAAGGCTTTAAAAAAGCCGTGGGCGACGACAGCACGCCGCCGGCCGCCGGCAACAACGCCGCTGAAAGCCAGTCCGCTCAGCAGAGCGTCGAAAAGAAAGACGTTTAACCCCGCCTGGTGGCGCGCAATAAAAAACGGATGCCTTGCGGACATCCGTTTTTTTGGCGTTTCCGCCGTCTTTAGCGTAACAAACTATTACGCGTTATTTCACTTCCATCCCTTTGGCCTGCAGATCGGCGTGGTAAGACGAACGCACGAACGGGCCGCAGGCGGCGTGGGTGAAGCCCATCGCCATCGCTTCTTCTTTCATCTCGTCGAACTCGGCCGGGCTGACGTAGCGCTGCACCGGCAGGTGGTGACGGCTCGGCTGCAGGTATTGCCCCAGCGTTAGCATGGTCACGCCGTGGCGGCGCAGATCGCGCATCACTTCGACGATTTCCGCGTTGGTTTCGCCCAGGCCGACCATCAGGCCGGATTTGGTCGGGATATCCGGGTGCGCTTCTTTAAAGCGCTCCAGCAGCTTCAGCGACCACTCGTAGTTGGCGCCCGGGCGCACCTGGCGATATACGCGCGGCACGTTTTCCAGGTTGTGGTTGAATACGTCCGGCGGCGTGGCGGTGAGGATTTCCAGCGCGCGATCCATACGGCCGCGGAAGTCCGGCACCAGCGTTTCAATTTTGATGTTCGGGCTCTTGGCGCGGATGGCCGAGATGCAGTCGGCAAAGTGTTGAGCTCCGCCGTCGCGCAGATCGTCGCGGTCAACCGAGGTGATCACCACATAACGCAGCGCCATGTCGGCGATGGTTTGCGCCAGCTTTTCCGGCTCGTTGGCGTCCGGCGCGATCGGGCGGCCGTGGGCCACGTCGCAGAACGGGCAGCGGCGGGTACAGATGGCGCCGAGGATCATGAAGGTGGCAGTGCCGTGGTTGAAACACTCGGACAGGTTAGGGCACGAAGCTTCCTCACAGACGGAGTGCAGGCCGTTTTTACGCATCGCGGCTTTGATGCCCTGAATGCGCGTTGAGTCGGCAGGCAGTTTGATCTTCATCCACTCGGGTTTACGCAACAGCTCCTGCCGTTCGGTGACCACCGTTTTGACCGGGATCAGCGCCATTTTGTCAGCATCGCGGTATTTGACGCCGCGTTCCATCTGAATTGGTTTACTCATAATCGTGCAGGTTCCAGTTACGAAGCTCGACTCTTTTTTTAATGATTTAAAATCAATAGGTTAGAATGTCGATGTAAAATGGTAGTAAAATTCTGGTAATACTATACCACCTTTACGGTGATCCATTCAGCCCCTCTTGTATCACGATAGAGGTCTGTCATGGCTGCTGTTTTATGCCCCATGATAGCCTGAGCCACCTCTTTTCCGTAAAGGTCGGTATACAAACGCGCTGATAAGCTGCGTATTTCATGGAGGCTTGGCTCGGTGCCTGGCCATCTTAAATCGGTTTTATCCCTTGCTGTGCTGAATCCCTTTGATAGAGTACCGGGCTTTAATCCAGACCCTTTTTTAGTACCCCTAACGGTGTGGAGTAAATATTTGCTTACGACACCAGATGTGCGGCATCTTGAAATTACCTCCTCCAACACCAACCCCTCGCTCGGAATAGAAAGGCTCAGTGGTAAAGAAACCCTTGCGCCGGTCTTGATCTGCTCTACCCACAAAAAACCATCACGTACGTCTTTAAATTTCATCTCGGCCAGATCCTCGCGCCGCTGGCCAGTGACAAGGGCTAGGTCGAACATATTTTTTACCCATTGTTCTTGATCACTGGTAGCGCTCAGTATTTGGTTGTACTCGGTCACTGTCAGGCGGCTTCTCAAGACCTTGTTTGCCGGTGCCTTCGTCGGTGTTACTGGGTTCTCTTTGATGTGGCCAGCGGCGATAGCTTCGTTGAACGCGTCATTCAATATCTGTCGCAGCTTGACTGCCGTGGCTTTTTTTCCCTGCTGAACATAACTATCCATCATACCCGCCACGTCTTTTGTCGTGACCCGAGAAAGCAGCAAGTCCCCGATATGGTCTTTGATATAACCAATTTGGAGCCCACGTTGACGAAGAGTGCCATCAGCTAATTCGCGCTTTTTGAGGATGCCCAAGAAGTTATCAAGATGGTTGCCAAGCGTCAGAATATCTGCACCTTGCAGCCTATCCGCCAGGCGCACTTTGTTCTGCAGGTTGTAGACCAGCAGATTGGCTTCTACAGCCTCGTTTATAGCATCAGTTTTATCGGTACCGAGGCCGTAGCGCTTCCCATCGCGGGGATCGCGCCACTGATAATTGCCGTTACTTTCGTACAGGTTGGGCGGCAGGTCTTTGTGTTTCCTACTTCTCGGTCTGGCGGCCATGAATACGCTCCGCTAATTTATATTTGTTAATGGGTTTGGCTTTTTTGGCTACATCCTTCGGGTTATGTGGATTTACATATTTCGCATTTGGATAAACCCACCAATTACGACCTATCTTTTCCGCCGGAGGATAGATGCGGCCTGTGCGGGCCCACATCCAAAGAGTGCCTCTTTTATAAGGCTGACTGAATTTATCTGCAGCCCATTCCACCAAAGTGATCTTCATGGCTTTCTCCACACGATAGAGGCCCGCTGCAACGGGCCGAGTTAATTACAGTTCTGTAGGTTGCTGATGGGGGGCCAGTAATCGCTGATGGATTGCCGAAACATACTGTGCCTGGTGTACCGCGTCTGCCAGTGCATTGTGGCGTTCACCGTCGAAAGGCAGGTCGCGTTTCGGGTCGAATCCGACACGCCGGCCGAGGTTCACCATGGTGCGCACGTCCAAATCGTTGAACCAGTTCCAACATGGCGCTTTACTGCAGCGCTCGTAGGCTTCACGCAGAATGACGTTGTCGAAGGCGGCACCGTTGCCCCAAACCTTCAGATACTTCGGCTGCTCGCAGCTGCGGGTGACGAAATTGGTCCTCGCATCGAGGGCTTCAGCGATGGGTTTTGCCTCGTCACTGGTGATCGCCGCTCGGGCCTCGCTACTTTGTTTTAGCCACCATTTGATGGTATCGCCATCGGGAACGGCGCCGGCGGCCAGTTCACTCGCCAGATTTACCGCGGTATAAAACTGCGGGCCCAACTCACCCGTCATAGGGTTAAAGAACACGGCGCCGATCGCCACGATTGGTGCATTTGGCTTGTTGCCCATGGTTTCCAGGTCAATCATCAGATCATTCATTGTTTTTACCTTGTGTTGGGACCGCTGCCAGCCATTGAAATAGTTTTTCCGCATCTGCTGCGTCGATCACGCGCTGGCCGTTGTCGAGAACATGAACTTTTACCTGCATCCCGGCGACTTCCATCGTTTCCTCTGCAACCGAGACTGGCAAATCAGATAACTCGCTCAGCTTATCCATGCTGGACTTCCGCATATCTGATCCGCCCGTAATACTTGCCAGAGCGAAAGCGATAATGTTTCTTGCATTGCCACATGTCACACTCTGTTGTTATCGCGATACCACGCACCAGGCGTGGTGAAAAATCATGCTTAGGCATGGGTGATCACCCCTCGGTGGCTGATACGATATACACGCTTAGGCATGCCGGCAGATTGGCGATTACCGCCGGTAAACTGTGCCCAGATATTCAGCTCATTGAGAAAACCACGCAGGCCCATTGCAGTACGACGACAACCGTTTTTATTTGCTTTACCGACAGAGCGCTTGGCTTTGCGGATTACTCTTCGGTTATGGGCGTTACAGACTTCAATCCAACGGTCATTTCCCCTGTTTTTGTAGGGGGCACGAGCGTTGCGATGACGGGAAGTTCTCTCGATACGGTATGCCTCGTTCAACTCGTCAAGATAGGTTGCTTTACTCATTACTCGTCTTCCTCATTGGCCATAACCAGCTGCGTATCGTCCGGTACTTCCATGGTCAGTTGGACGCTGTAACCTCGCTCATGCATGGAGTATGAGACAGGCCAAGCTGGCACCGGCACGTCTTCGCCAACCTGACAAAGCCCAATAGCCCAGCAACCTTCATCGGTGTAGGTTGCGACAATCAGCACTTCGCCTTCGGCAGATTTCAAGTGATAGATCCCCAGCTCGTTAAAGCAGCCGATCTCTTCACGTATTGCACCCTCAACCTCAAACAGATCATCGCTGGCGCCATAAAAATTTAGTGTCTTGCTCATCAGTAACCCCTGCAGCGCGTGGCCAGCCGAATACGTTGATAAATTTCACCTGCGTTGCTGCGCTCTTCTCCCAGTTCGCAGGCACAGAAATAGGCATAGGCTGCTTTTTCACATGCTTGGTGAGCGTCGATAAACTCCCGCTTCAAAGCTTCGGTGTGGTGCTTTGCAACCAGATTCTTTAAGGCCTCTGGATCCTCTTCAATAGGGCGCAGCCAGTAACAAACTGGCCCATCTTCGGTATCGTGGATTGAACCGATAAACCAGCCATCGCCCGCCGGCGGGGTGGGCTCCCACTGGCTAATATCGCCGTCCCCGGATTCATAGGCATCGATCTGTTCGGCTGTGGCATGATTTTCCATCCACTGCAGCGCGCCAGTGACGCGGTTTGCTTCCTTCCACGCCTCAAATTCGCCAGGCGCGCCATATTCCGCGCCATTGGCCGGCGTAAAGTAATGTGGGTGCGTCCAATAGCCGTACTGGTCGCGTTGTGGTTCAACTGCGGTGATCAATTTGCTCATGCTGTTTCCTTCTGGGCTTTAGCCCGATTGTTTTGGCTGATAGAACGCATCCATCAGGAAGCGTTTGCCGAGTTTGGTTAATTTCCCGTGCAGCTTCTTCGTGAAGCCGATTTCCACCATGATGGTAGAGAGGGTGTGGCCAGACCATGAATCACACGCAGCTTTAAGGCACCCTTGCTCTAACATTTTCCGTTTGTTAACGGGGCCAAAGTTGGTGCCGTCGAACGCTTGCTCAATATACTCATCTGTGATGTGGTCGCAGTTAACCGGTTTAGCCATTGCCATCCCCCTTCACGAAGATGATCCAGTGCGTTTTGTCGTTCTTTCCGGTGCGCTGCCAGATCGCCGGTTTTTCGTCTGTGAGGGCGATGATCTGGCTAACCGGTATCTGGGTTTCGTTCCATTTGAAGATCAGCACGCCGTGTGGCCGCAGCACGCGGAAAGCCTCGGTGAACCCGGATCGCAGTTCATCGCGCCATGTTTCACGGTCGAGCTTCCCGTACTTCTTGCCCTGCCAGCCATTGGGACCTACGCGCTCCAGGTGCGGTGGGTCGAACACGACAACAGAGAAACTACCGTCTGCAAACGGCAGCGCTGTGAAGTCGGCGATCAGGTCCGGGGAGATAACCAGCTTTCTACCATCGCAAAGGGTGTGGCTCTCGCAGCGCTTGTCGCTGAATACAGCGCGCTCGTCCTCTTTGTCGAACCAGAACATGCGCGGTCCGCAGCACATATCGAGGATTGTTTTCTCAGTCAGCATCTTCGGCCTCCTGGCGTTGCGCCGGGATCACTCCATCAACCGGCATACACTCGTATTGCGAGGGTAATTTCTGCTGGTGGATATCCGCCAGGCAGTTACTTTTGTCTGGATATACCCAGCCTTGCGGCACAAATTCGCAGGGCTGATAGGTGTAGCAGACGAGCAGGAACAGGCCGAACATCACGCAGCCCTCTCGCTGGCCAGCTGGTTATAACGCTGCATGAACATCGCCCTGGCCTGTACTGGATTGACTGGTGAAACGAAAATGTCTTCCGAAGGGCGGATCCCGTTGAGCATTGGCCAAGGTGTCCCATCGTCAATGTCGAGATCGCGGCGTTCGGTGGCCAGCATCACCAGATCGGCATGCTTGACGATCTGGCTGGTGGTGGGTGGAAGGCCGAATTTATAACGAATAACAAAATCAATATTATTTTCGATGCCGCGATAGTCGGGAATTAACTTTTTAAGCGGTGATGGAATATCTTTGCAATATGCTTCGTGCGCGTCATGCAGTAATGCTTCAAAAGCAAAACTAGGCGGGACGATTTTACTGGCAATGACACAATGCTGCGCCACGCTATAGAATTCAGGAATGTGACCATTGAAGCGGCATTCATGAGATAAGGCTTGCGCTATATCTTCAATGCAAATAGCGTCAACGGTTGGCGCTTCGTAATCAAAGCGTTTACCCGTAAAGGTTAAAATCCAAGACATAATTATTCTCCACACAGTTTTTGGCAACACTTCACCAAATACCCCATCGCTGGGGTATTTGAGGCTGTATTACTTATTTAAAAAATCAGGCTTTAAAATTACCGATGAAGGTTTCTACTGAGCCGCCATCGAATTTATCGATCAGCAGATCGCGAAACTCGTTGGCAATTGCCTCTTCCTGCGCTTCAAGTTGAACAATGCGCAAGACGAAAAGCGGCTCGTCACTTTTCAGCAGGCTATTGCGAAGGCTGAACTTGCGTTCCCCGAGGCCTTCATACGGGGTGCAGCTGAATTCGAATGCAACCGGCATCACGTCTTTGCTACTGGCTTCAATGCTTTGCATGAGTGATTTTTTACCGCTGAAATCACCGTCTTCATGATCTGCTTCTGACATTTGCTTAATGCTCACGCGGCGAACGGCACCGGCAGCCTGCGAGATAGACATTGCTTTACCCTCGGCATCAAATGCTTCCAGATAGTCGCTCCAGTCTTCCAGCCATTCGGCAATATTTTTCTGGCGCAGGCGATCGCCATCAATTGCCAGCAATGCACGGTATGGTGCGGTTTTCTTGAGTTTGATCGAGGCGACGTTATCTGCATGGCCTGGGTTCTCAAGGGAACCGATATTGAACACTGACCGTGCACTCATGTTGTCGGCGTCAATGAAGCAGCGTGCTGGCTCTTCCGCTTTGGCATAGCCAGTGGAGTAGCGAACAAAATCGGCAATGCTGGTTGTTTCCATGGCACCGCGGAAGCGGAAGCGTTCTAAGCCGAATCGCTCAAGGCTTTCAACGCCAACACCTTCAGGTAAAATTGCTGTCGGGCAGGCTAACCCTTCGATATCACGAAGGTGATAACCAGAAATCACCAGGTCTTTAACTTGTTGAATTGCTCCGCCATCTAATTGAGACATAAAATAATCCTTTGGGTTAATTAAATATAGCGTTTATGAATAAGGGCGCGTTATTACTTAGCGACCCGTAATTTACCGTCAGTGCCGCCATCTACTGTAAATAGCTGGCCTTGGTCTTCTTGCAGAATTGTTAACTTACCGCCTTTGCCAACGTACATTGGCGTTTCGGTGGTATCTTCTTCTGAAACTTTCCCGCGTGGTGTTGGGGTTACAAATTTCAGTTGATGTTTAATGCTGACGCGCTTTTCTTCAACCGAATTGCTTAAACGGTCAATGTCGAGGGTAATAACGACTTTACCTTTACCGCCATTATTAAGAACGCCCAGCGCAGTAGCGTTTAAGGCTGCTGAAAATTTATTTTCAAACACGCCGGCATCCAGTTCACCCAGAAAGTCCGGCACATTGGTTTTGCGGTCTTCACTCATAAAATAGTCCTCACACGAAGCGGCGATCGCCGCGGTTTTCTCCACACACCAGGTGGCGCACCGCGCCGGGCTATACTGTGTAGAAATAAAAAAGAAAACCGGCACAGTACGCCACCTGATGTGTAAAAAGGGCGGCCAGCCTATGAACATTATCTTCATCCTCCTGGTGTTGGTGGGTTGAAGTTCGGCGTGGCCGCCAAAGACTACACACAGCAATTCATCGGTTGTAGTGGCCGGCGGACAACGCCCCTGAAGTCCACCAGCCAGATCCACAACGGTATGCTCACTCATGAGTCAAGATCCTCCACCGCTCCCAGAATTAAGGGAAAGGGCGAGTGAGCATGCCGTTGTGCGCCCCGTAGGGCGCGGTGGGTGTTAGTCGATCAGCGGGGTTCAATTAGTTGCGTTACTCTGTCATTGCCTTGGAAATTCCATTCTCTGCCAGGGCCGAAGTAGCCCGGTTCAATTCTGCCGGATACCCATTCAGCAATATTTGCCGCTACATCTTTTCCGTCAGTTCCCGCCCCGGGGAAACTGAGTACTTTTATCACTTTAAAGACCGCACCATGCGCGTGAACAATGTCACCGATAATAACTTCTGTGTTTAAAACTCTTTGTAATTCCATCATTTTACCCTTTGTAGCCCCGCCGCTTTGGCGGTCGGTACTACGCCAAATCCCGGAACAAACAAAATCGGTGAAATGTTGCTGGTTAACTATGGTTTGTCCCGCAGTCAGCATGTCAGGGTGGGCTGTTTGATAGTCAGCTTTCCGATCAGCAATGAACGAAACCATGTCAGCGCCACGACGATTCACGTTAAAGTTTCCTGTGTGAACCAACATCGCCGCAAAACGTTGCTGAACGTTGAATTCAACAGCCGTTTCATATGCGTCTTTACTGAATTTCTCGTTAGTCATCGTGTAACCCTCTGCTGTAAGTCTGGCTCAGCGAATCATCCCGATCTTCATGCGCCTCGGGCGGCTACTTCATGGGCGTCCTGCCTGTTCGCTGTTGATGTAACTAATATAGCGAAACGCAAAAAACAAAATCAAGGATTATTTTGCGAAACGCGAAATTGCGGCATAAAAAAACTCCCACCGAAGCGGGAGTTTGTATGAATATCAATCAATTAATGAGCTTTCCATCAGACCAGACTAACTTAAGCTTTGATTTTCTTTGGTTGCTTTAATCTGCTACCTCCTTCGAGCCATTTTTTTGCTTTTGATTCCAGAGAATCAGCATAGGCTCTTGCATCACTATCGATCCACTCAGGGGGGGCATCACTCGATCTGGATAGAAAATAACGAGCTACCGCTTGCTGTTCTGGAAGCGCGCTTGCAAACAATTCATTAATTTCTATGAATTTTTCCTGTTCATTGGGTATTGAATAGGAGTGGTCTACGTCTAACCATCCCTCTGGTTTTCCAGCCGCTTCCTCAATACGCCTGGCGGTACTTTTACGCATACCTCTTGGCTTACCAGTCTTCGAGTCTTTTGCGCCTGTTTTTAAGTTGGCGAATTGTGCGGGCGACATGCCAACACGGTTAGCGGCCTCGGTTGGGCCGCCTAACTCCGTCTCCAAAAGACGCATGTTGTCTCGTCGAATTTCATCAATGTCTTTCATGCCGAAATTACATAGCAAAACGCAAAAATCGTATATGCGCGTAACGCTTAAATCCTTGCTTGTAATTTCGCGTTTCGCTATATTCATTTCGTAACTTTCAACAAAGTGAGCACCTATGAACTTAAAAAGTTTTACTGAGCAACGTCGAGGCTTGGCCACTCAACTGGGCAAGTCCATTGGCGTCAATGCCTCATTAATTTCTCAATGGGCGAATGGCATTCGTCAGATACCAGCAGAGCGTTGCCTTGAAATTGAAAAAGCAACTTCGGGTTTAGTTACCTGCGAAGAGCTACGGCCAGATGTTGATTGGACTTACCTGCGCGGTACGCGTCCTTGCTCTTCAGGTCAGGAAACAAGCGCAGCCTGAAATGCATACGGAGTCTACCGCCCCGGCGGGATAACAGTAACTACCAAAGGAAAAACAACATGGTAGAGCCAAATTTGAAAGATGTAGTGAAAGGCATGTGTAAGGCGGTTGCTGGTGGCCGATCCGCGATGGCCGGCGCACTGGGCATGTCGGAGACGGCGTTCAACAACAACCTCTACGAGAAGAACGGCTGCCGCTTCTTCGAGATCGGCGAACTGGAAGCGATGGAGGATATCTCAGGCACCAACCTGCTGACCGAATATTTCGCCCGGCGCCGGGGTTTGCTCGTGGTGGAGATCCCCGCTCTGGACGAATTGGACCAGGTGGAATTGTTCAGCAAAAGCATTCGCACCGCCGCACACCGTGGGCATGTGGATCAGATCATTCAGGAGTCGCTCGCTGATGGCGTCATTGATGAGAAAGAGGCTGCCGAGATCATGCGTTATCACCGTAAGCACCTGCAGGCTCGTGATGCAGAGGTTAGGGCGGTGCTGGCGCTGTTTGGCAAAAAGGCCAAGTGCCAGAAAGGGTAACGCCCAGAGGTTGCAGCCCCTGGGCGTCGGTGCGAGTAAATCAGTGTGTGGAGAAATAATCGCATGAGCAATTTAACCAGAAATTCTATGGTGCCGCAAATCCGCTGCCGCGCAATGACTGGCGGTAATTCTGCGTCGCCGTTCCGGTATGAGGTCAATGTACTGGGTCGGTGGATTGCCAGCAACTACCAGTTTGCCCGATGGGTGGTAGATGGCGGTGCCTGGTTGTCACGACACAGCGAGGTGAAGCATGACTAATCTACCAGCGACCGGTATCACTATGACCAGCCTGGAGCTGGTGGACTACATCAACGCTGAGCGTGAGTCGAAAGCGATCGCCGCCGGCGCCTCGTTCCCGAGCAAGGGCCATACCCGTTTGCGCCACGCTGATTTTATGGCGAAGGCGCCGCGCGTATTGGGTGAAAACCACTCAACGAAATTTTTCGCTCAGTACACCGACCCGACCGGGCGCGAGCTTCCATGTCTGCACTTACCCAAGCGCGAAGCCTGCCTGATGGCCATGAGTTACAGCTACGAGATACAGGCGAAGGTGTTCGACCGCATGACAGCGCTGGAGCAAGCCAACGTACCGGCGCCACAGCTGCCGGCGACCAAGACAGACCAGATCCAGGCCGGGTTGTTGATCGTGGAGTCCGCTACCAAGCTGCTGAACCTCTCTCAGTCGTCACGTCTGGGGGCATTGCAGAAGCTGCAAGAGCTGGCTGGCCTGCCGGCACTGATGCCGGTATACGCCATTGATGCGCCATCGGATGCCGTTGACGGCTCCAGCCGGCCGACAGCGGCGATCACCACTCTGTTGAAGCTGAACAGCAGCACGATGAGCACGCCGGTGGCATATCGCATTCTGGAGCGGTTGCGGATAGTCGAGCGCAAAAGCCGCCCCAGCCGGCGCCACGGTGAAAAACATTTCTGGTCGATCACCGCCACTGGTCTGCGGTTCGGGAAAAACATCACCTCACCGAATAACCCGCGGGAAACCCAGCCCCATTTCTATGAATCGCGCTTCCCAGAGTTGCTGCAGCGCATCTACGACGAGTGGAGGCGCGGCTAATGGAAACGGAAGTTATCAAGCCCTGGGTCGAGAACTATCGAGATACCTATGGTGTGGTTGTCCGCACAGTCGGCGTCGACGTAGTGAATCAGCGGGTGATCTTCATGCGTCCGAACTACGACAAGGAATGCGTCCAACCACGGCGGGAGTGGGGCCGTAAGTTTGTGAAGGTGGATGAATGACGATACGAACTAATAGCGGCATTCAGGCCGGCAGCCTTTACCGCGATCGTAATTTTGTGGTGGTGCGGGTGCATAGCACTGATATGGACCGCGGGACGGTCACCTACAGCCCTGTAGGGCAGGAATGGGCGATCACCACAGCAATGATTATTTTTCAGTCACGTTTTATCAGGTTTGACGTATGAGCAGAATATTTGAAGTTGTTCAGGCCATGTCTGGGCAGAAGAACTGCATAGTGATCCCCGGCCCTTACCTGGATTATTTTGCCGGTGATCAGCAGTCCTTTGCTCTGGCCGCTGTGCTGAATCAGCTGGTGTTCTGGACAGGGAAGTCGTCACAGGATGATGGCTGGTTTTACAAGACACATGAAGAACTTGCGGGTGAATTACGCGGTGTCAGTGAAGACCAGGTGCAGCGCGTTGTGAGCAAGCTTCGTAAGAAGTATTTGCCGGGTGTTATTGAAGTATCTACCCGTAAGGTAAATGGCACCCCGAAGAATCATTATCGTATCGATGGCGATAAGCTAATTGCTCTGATTTTCCCGCCAGTAGTGGACTCCGCAGAATCGCGGAATGGAAAACGTGAAACTACGGAATCGACTACGCAGAATCACGGAATGGAAAACGCAGAAGTGCGGGAACAACGCCGCGATTCTGCGGAATCCTATCTCTATACAGATCACTACACAGATCACCACAAACAGATCCAAAACACTTTTGGTCAACCGCCGGCGGCGGCAGACCAGGGGGATGTTGTTTCTGAAGAAATTCACATCACTGACCAGGCCATTCTGGTGCTGAAACACCTGAACCAACTGACGGGCGCCAAATACACCACGGCCAAATCCACCCTGCAGAACATCCGGGCTCGGCTGGTGGACGGACACACGCTGGAGGAACTCAAGCTGGTGGTGGAATTCCTCGTCCAGCGTTGGCTGGGGACTGAATACGCCAAGTACCTGAACCCGGAAGCGATGTTCAAGCCGGTCAAGTTCCCGGGCAACCTGCTGGCGGCTACAGCCTGGCATGACGGCGGGCGCAAGCCAGAGCAAGTCCGTTCGGCGCCGGCGGCCTGCGCAGAGCGTGACGCGGCCTATCGACGTTTCATCGGTAACAGTCTGCCGCTTCAAAACCCGGGCGAGCTGGAGACGTTGGCGAGAACTGAGGCCAGCAAAGCCGGCGTGCGCACCATGCAGCCGAGTTACGCGGTGCCGGCATGGAACCGCATTTGGACTGATTGTGCCCAGCGCCTGGATGGGAGGGCACCCGCATGAAACCAGTAACCAAACAAATTTGTGGCGTTACCGTCTTCCCGCTGGTGGTTGTACTGCAGCAGGTTTGCCGCTGGTGGTCTATCCGAGGGCTGCGAATCCATTGGGCTGATGGTCAGGGCGTGCGCCGCATTGCTCGTGAGCGTGATTGGCAAGGCGTTTTGGTATGTTTCAATATCGAGCAAAACTATAGCTTTATCAAATTGTTGGCAAAGGCAGAGCAGCAAAGGGGGATCCTGTGACATATCAACTTAACGTTGGCCGCTGTGAAGAGGTCCTGCGCGGCATGGCCGATAACTCTGTTGACGCCATAGTAACCGATCCTCCTTACGGCCTGAGCTTCATGGGGCATAAGTGGGATTACCAAGTGCCTACGGTAGATCAGTGGGCAGAATGCCTGCGGGTGCTCAAGCCTGGCGGCCATCTGCTTGCCTTCGGTGGCGCTCGTACCTATCACCGCCTGGTGGTAAATATCGAGGATGCCGGCTTTGAAATTCGTGATCAGCTGATGTGGATTTATGGCAGCGGGTTCCCGAAATCGAAGAACCTGACTGGTGAGCACCAAGGCAAAGGCACGGCCTTGAAACCCGCGCATGAGCCGATTGTTATGGCCCGTAAGCCGCTGCTGGGTACGGTGGAGGGGAATGTGCTGCAGTTCGGAACCGGGGCATTAAACATCGATATTTGCCGGGTACCGACACAGGAAGCATTAAGCGGTGGCACCGGTGGCCTACTGTCTCATGTTCGTGATGAGAAAACCCCCGATGGTGGGGAATGGAAATCAGATCAGCTTGGCCGATGGCCAGCCAATGTTTTGCATGATGGAAGCGAAGAAGTGATCGGCGAGTTTCCTCAAAATTCGGGCGCTCGTTCGCCAGTCAAGGGGACGGAACCAACGGCGAATGGGTTTAGCGGCGCGGTAGAGTTTGGCGGCATGATCAATCGCGTGCCTGGTGCGTTCCACAACGACCAGGGGAGCGCGGCACGTTTCTTCTACTGCGCGAAGGTCTGCAAATCGGAACGCGATGAAGGGATGGATCGTTTCCTTCCGTTCACCGCCAGCGACATGACCGGCGGAAGAAAAGAGGGGAGCGTTGGCCTTAACGATCCACGCGCAGGCGCAGGACGTACTGGCGGGGCCAGGAATAACCACCCGACAGTGAAACCTGTTGAGTTGATGCGCTACCTTTGCCGTTTGGTTACACCTGCTGGTGGCGTAGTTCTCGATCCATTCATGGGCTCAGGTTCAACAGGTAAAGCGGCTCTGCTTGAGGGCTATAGCTTTATTGGCGTTGAGTTGGATCCTGACCATTTAACCACTGCCGCCGCGCGCATTGCACACTCGGCTAAGGCGGTAAGCGGATCATGAGGATGTTATTAACCCCTTACCTACAGCGTGATCTGGGCGTGGTGCTGCTGCGCCCCGGTCGTGAGCTGCTGCATTATTTCAGCGGCCAGCGCCGGCTGCTGATTGCCAACGAGCCAGAAGAGCTAAAACCACTCCCATCGGGTTTGCTGCCGGTAGCCGATCAGGGGCTGGCCAATGATCCGCGGTTGTCGCCATTCTTTCTGCATGAGCGAGTTATCGGCGCCGCTGGTGGTGTTGTTGCTCTGCGTGAGTGGCTGAGCCGCGGCACCGAGTGCCAGTGGCCACATGGCGACGGTTATCACAATCACAACATGGATATTCTGGATTATGACGGCTTGCCTGTCCGTTTGTGCTGGCACCATGAACACTTGCTGCGGGAGCAAACTCACACCACGCTTGACGCTTTGGCAAAGCAGAATGTTGCGGATTGGCTGGTGTACCGGGTCCGAGTGCACTTTCATTTTCGGGAAGACCACGAGCTGAGTCTGCCGGAATTATGCTGGTGGGCCGTGCTAAATGGTGTTTCCGATCTGCTGCCTGATTCGGTGGCGCGCTCGGCATTGCGCCTTCCACCAGCACCGGACGAAACAGGCACGCGTAAAGAGTCGGATATCGTCTGGGAGAAAGCGCCGAAGGCGATCATCAATGAGCGCGTGGAGAAGGTTAAGCCGGCGTTGCTCGTTGATGTGGCCCCGGCGCCGCCGGCGGGCTTTATGTTGCGGCCAAAATTAACGCGCTGGGAATGCGAAAAGTACACCCAGTGGGTGAAGTCGCAGCCGTGCTGCTGTGGTTGTGGCCTGCCGGCAGACGACCCGCATCACATCATCGATCACGGCCTGGGCGGTACTGGCACCAAGCCTCACGACATTTTCACCATTCCTCTGACCCGCAAATGTCATAACGAACTGCATGATGATGTAGCGGCATGGGAGGCCAAGCACGGCAGCCAGCTGTTCCACCTGTTGCGCACGCTGAATAAGGCATTTGGGATTGGGGCGATCACCACGGCAAACAAACTCGGGGTAAAGGCATGAATATTGAAACGGCATTGAAACACTTTAGCCCGAAAAGTTTGCATATCTCTGACACCTCCCGAGCTACTGCAAGTGAAGATTTAACGGGCACTGATATTATGGCTGCGCTTGGAATGGTAGAGGCGAAAGCTGCATTTGGGATGGCGCTGTGCTTGGGTAAATATGGCGTCAGCAAAGAAGACCGGGATTGCTCGGTCGATATGCTAACGCAATTTGCCAGCCAAAAGGCGCCCAGGGCGATTAAGCGAGCCGCCGGCGCCAAATTAGGCCGTTGTCTGCGCATCATGGCTGCCATGGCCTACGGTGAATTTTGCCGGTCTGCGTTATCAGCAGAATCCTGCTCGTGTTGCCAGGGCCGGGGGCTGGTTCGCAAAACCCAGATAAATCGTAACGAGCTGGCGATCCTATGGGAAGAAAATAAATTCAGAATTAAGAATGGGTTGTGGATGTTGAAGGAAAGCAGCCAGCCACCAGCAAAGACTGTATGGGAAGATGTCGCCATGGTGGTCTGTCCAGTATGTAGCGGTAAAGGCAAGGTTAGCGCTCGTTGCCGTTGCCAGGGGACCGGTACCGTTCTGGATAAAAAGGCGAGTGAACTTCAAGGTGTTCCGGTCATGAAGGAATGCCCGAAATGTAAGGGTAGGGGATTTAAACGGGTTCAACCGTCAGTCATACACCATGCGGTTAAAAAGCTGATCCCTGAACTGCCTGAGCGTACATGGCGTTATAGCTGGAAACCGTTTTACGAATCGCTGCTTACCAAATGCTACCAGGAAGAGAGCGAATTGGAGCGTATTTTCAGTAAGGTCACCCGGTGAAAAACTGGCCGCTTGCAAAAGTTGCCGTTTTTTCCTAATATCAAACCTAACGATGGGGTTTGTACGCCCGTTAAAGAAAAGTCCGCCAGCGCGCGGGCTTTTTTTGTGCGCGAATGTAAAGATAACCATATGGTATTGTGTGGTTAATGGGGAATGTTTTAGAATTCGCCACCTTGGCCCTTTAGCTCAGTTGGTTAGAGCAGTCGGCTCATAACTGATTGGTCGCTGGTTCAAGTCCAGCAAGGGCCACCAACGCGGTCATTGTATAATGGCTATTACCTCAGCCTTCCAAGCTGATGATGCGGGTTCGATTCCCGCTGACCGCTCCAGAAAATGCTTTTCAGCCTGCGATGAAGGGATCCCCGGAGTGGCTGGGAAGCGCCTCAGAAAGGCGCATTCAGTTTGATATGCACTATCGAATCCTTCACCTGGGATTTTGAGTGCGCCCCTCTGATGTGAAGTGACAGTCGGGAAAGACCGGCACCTATTTTGACCCTGGCTTAACACGCCGGGGTTTTTTGCGTTTTGGTGGGTCAGATTTCAGCCGCTGGTGGTGTTTTCCATCGGCAGTGATCAACCAGCGACAATTCGCGTCAATTACAGGCTGCCATTTGGCGGCCTTTTTCTTTTTATCACCGGTGTATCCGGTCAATCCCACAAAGGCAGGGTGGCAGCATGCCGGATAAAGAAATCAACCACATTTTCTCCAGCCTATGGGTGGTGTTCATCCTCATTGCCGGCTGGGGTGGTGTTGTGAGGTATCTCATGGATATCAAGCGGAATAAGGCAGCGTGGAGCTGGGTGAATGCCTTGGCTCAGATTGTTGTATCCAGTTTCACAGGGTTAATCGGGGGCATCGTCAGCATGGAGACGGGGCTATCGGTCAATATGGCGTTCGTTGGCGCAGGTCTCTGCGGTGCTATGGGTAGCGTGGCGCTGACGTACTTCTGGGAGCGTTTCTTCGGGGGTGTCAATGAAAACCAGCGCTAAGGGCAGGGAGTTCATTAAAGGTTTTGAGCAGCTTCGCTTGAAGGCATACCCAGATCCCGGCACCGGCGGTAAGCCCTGGACAATTGGCTGGGGTCACACCAAAGGCGTCAAACCCGGTGACCGCATCACGCAGGAGCAGGCAGAAGCGTTCTTCTCCGAGGATTTGGCCGTGTTTGAGCTGACGGTCAACAGCGCGATTAAGCGGACGATGACGCAGAACCAGTTCGACGCGATGGTATCGCTGGCATTCAACATCGGCGGGCCCGCTTTTGCTGGTTCAACTCTGGTGAAGAATTTCAATGCTGGTGACGCCCATGAGGCGGCGGACGAATTCCCCAAATGGCGCAACTCGGCAGGTAAGGTGATGCCGGGTCTGGTCAAGCGTCGTGCAGCAGAGCGCGAGATGTTTTTGTCATGAACACCTCATTCAGCGTTCGGACGATGATTATCGGTCTGTTGGCGGTGGCGCTGATTGTCGCCGGCAGGCTGGCGTTTTACTTCCACAGCAACGCAGTAAAGGCTGGTGAGCAGGTTAAGCAGTTGCAGAGAGATAACAACCTACAGACGACGACGATCGCCACTCAGGCGCTTCACTTCCAGCGCGCCAACGAAATCAGCGCCGCAGCGACTCAGTACGGCATCAACACTGACGCGGCCACGCAGGGGAAAGAAATTGAATACCGGACGATCCTCAAGAAACAGCCGACGTGTGATCTGGCTGTGCCTGCCGCTGTTGCTGGTGGGCTGCTCGACTACACGCACCGTCTACGTTCCCGCGCAATGTCAGCCGATACCATCGTCGCTGACGCAACCGGTGCTGGTGCCACTGCCTCCGGCACCATGACATACTGCCAGGCTGTGCTGTGGATTGATCCGCTGCTGGCGGCGCTCGACAAAGCGAATAACCAACTGCTGGCGATACGCCGGCTCGACGAAGAGAAAAACCGATGAAATTAGAGGCGAGCGGGTTATCGACCAAGGCAGCAATAATCATTGCATTCACCTGTCTGGCATTTTGCTGCGGACTAAGTCTGTTTATTTGCTGGGGCGCGCTCAGCGCATGGAACCTATTGGCTTCTTCGGCAGGCTGGTCCTACGTTATTCCGATTAGCTGGGGAACGGTATGCGGGCTTTGGCTGGTAATCATTTTCGTGAACCTAGTGTTCAGGCGAAAGAAAGAGTGATTTATAAAATTCTGCAAAAGGCATTCACTGAGTGCCTTTGACAGAATAAATGCGTTGAATTCTTGGCTGGTTGTGTGCTGCGCCACCGGGTTTATATTCAGCAAACCAGCAGAAGATTCTATCGATAACCAAGCCGTCACCCTGCACCTACCGCGCACCCTGCGCATTGGCAGGCTGGTGGCTTTTTTTTCGGGGCTGTGAATGGATTGGCATACGGTTTTTTGCATCGCCAGCGGTCCATCGTTGACTGCAGCGGATTGCGCGCTGGTGGAGGCATCAGGTTTGCCGGCGATCGCGGTCAACAACAGTTGGCGCCTGATCCCGGCATGTGCCGTCATTTATGCCGCTGATTGCTGCTGGTGGGAGTTATATCACGCAGAGATAACGTGTGGTGCCGATCGTTGGTGCAGCGACCCGTTCACCGCTGACCGGTTCAATTTGGCGCAGTTTGATAGCCAGTTGCCAGGCAGTTTTAATTCTGGCCAACGTGCTATTGAGCTTGCCATCTATCGCGGTGCCCGGCGGGTGTTGCTGGTGGGATATGACTGTTCAATTCGCGACGGTTCTCACTGGCATGGAGCCCACGCTGGCCTCGCCAATCCTGACGCCATGAGTGTAGCCCGTTGGCATGATGAGTTTTGCCAATTACGTGATTGGGCGGCAGGTGTCGAGATCGTTAACTGTTCGCGGCGTACTCGCTTGCGATGTTTCCAGAGGCAGTCTCTTGAGGCTGCGCTCTCTTCTATTTAAAGGTTTTCATGTCGATAAAGCGGAACATCTACATCCGTGGGATGTATGGCCTGGGCGACAGCATCTACCAGCGGGCATTTGTTCGGCAATTCCCCGGGGCTTACATTCGCACCCCCTGGCCGGAGTTGTATGCGGATCTTGATGTGAAATTCGTCAAATCCAACACGTTGCTGCGCACCCAGCGGAAAAACGAAGATCGCACCTGGTTGAGGTATGTGCCTGAACCGACGAAAGCCGAAGTTTTCTCGGTTTTCTATGGGGCCGACGAGCTGGCGCGAGGATCTATTGTCGATGCTATGACCCTGCAATTCTGCAAGGTGGCGTCCCAGTTTGACTTGCCTTCCTATGGGCCGTCGCCGGTGATCAGTGATAAGCCCATTGCGGTTATTCGTCCGGCCACGGTTCGGCGCGAGTGGGCCAATCCTGCACGTAACCCTGACCCCAAATACATCAACGAGGCGTCAGCGCTGCTGAAAAAGCATTTTTATGTGGTCAGTCTGGCGGATCTGGAAGAGGGCGAAGAGTGGCTTGTGGGCGATGCGCCGGCGGCCGATCTACAGCTGCACGCCGGTGAGTTGTCTGTAACCCAGATACTGGCGTTGGTTGAGCATGCTGCTGTGGTGGTCTCTGGCCTGGGTTGGGCGCTTCCTGCCGCCATCTGCTACAAAACACCGGTTTTCATCATCCAGGGTGGCTGTGGCGGGCATAACGCGCCACATATTGTTACCGATCCGGAGATGGACCTTTCCCGCGTAGGTTGGGCGCAGCCTGATAATTACTGCATGTGTGGCCAGATGGACCATGCGTGCTCCAAACACATTACCGGCTTTGGCCAACAATTTAAGGACTGGCTCAATGAAATCGTTCTCTCAACATCTTGAGTCTGGGTTGGTCTTCGTCCCGGCGCTGGGCATTGGTCGTGATCCCGTCCCTGTGAACCAACGGCCGTATGACGACAGCTATTTTCACAAATACCAGCTGATGGCTGATACCCCTATGGGGCACGCGCTGACGAAATCGCGCGTTGCGTTGGTGGAGCGCCATCACGGCGATGGAATGGTGCTCGATGTGGGGATCGGTGCCGGGCAGTTTGTGGAGGCGCGCCCTCAGACATGGGGCTATGACGTCAATCCGGTAGGCGTTCAATGGTTAAAGCTGCGCGGGCGCTGGGCCGATCTGTATACGGCTGACGCGTTCCCGGCGTTGACGTTCTGGGACAGCCTGGAGCATATAGACAAGCCCGAACTGGCGGTAGCGAAAGCCCGGCGGTGGGTGTTTGTGTCGATCCCCATCTTCGCCGGGGGCGATGCCATCATGGTTTCACATCACTATCGGCCGAACGAGCACATTTGGTATTTCACGCATGATGGGCTGCTGCGGTGGTTTGCTGAACAGGGCTTTACCTGCGTTGAGAGTAACACGATTGAATCAGACCTGGGCCGCGTTGGCATTGGGTCTTATGCCTTCAAGAGGACTGCGGTATGAAAGAGCGGAATTATGATGCCATTGGCCGTTGCATTGTGGCGAAGAGAACCATTGAGCAGCTGATTGACGAGCTGTCACACCTTCGCCACCTGGCGATTCGGGATAGCGTTTTCCTCCTGGAAGATGAGCTCTCTATGCATGACTCGATGGTTGAGTGTGCGGCAACATTGGCCACGGAAACTCGTCGCATCTATGACGAAATTTACAGTCAGGCGTTAGAGTATAACCGCTGGGCTCCACTGGCAGCCGCCCCGCTGATATCGATTACGCGTCACCCCCTGCCGCATACGGATTTAGTGCAAAAGGAATTGGTCTCCATGACCAACAAGGTCCCGGGCCATGCCGCCCCGCACGCCTAAAGCCTGCCGTAAACGCGGCTGCCGCAATACAACGACTGATCCCAGCGGATTCTGTAGTGAGCATCGAGGTGAAGGGTGGCGCAATTATAAGCCTGGTCAGAGTCGGCATCAGCGCGGTTACGGCAGCCGTTGGGATGTGATTAAGCTGCGGATCCTCAAGCGGGATAAGGGGTTGTGTCAGGAGTGTCTGCGCCGGGGTGCGATAACCGAGGCCGATTGTGTTGACCACATCGTGCCTCTCGCGCACGGTGGAGACGATAGCGAGGCCAACTTGCAAAGCCTATGCACCCCCTGTCATAGGGCGAAGACCGCGAGAGAGCGGCGCTCAGGCCGGTAGGGGGAGGGAAAATCTCTACGGCTTTGCCTCTTCCGTACTGCCCGCCCCGTCATGTTTTTACACCCGCGAAAAATGAAATTTAATCTGGAGCGCATATGGCCGGAACGGCAGGCCGATCCGGGCGGCGCCCAAAGCCGACCGCCCGCAAGGAATTGGCCGGCAACCCCGGTAAACGAGCCCTGAATAAGGACGAGCCGGTATTCACCCCGATAAAGGGCGCGGAGCCGCCGGCATGGTTTGAAGAAGAGGGGCTCCACCTGGCAACGGTAATGTGGCAAATGACCACCAAAGAGCTTTGCGGCCAGGGCATTCTGTGCATCACGGATCTGGCGGTGCTGGAGCGGTGGTGCGTGGCGTACGAGTTTTGGCGCCGTGCAGTCAAGAACATCGCCAAGCAGGGCAACGTGGTTACCGGTGCCACCGGCGGCCCGATAAAGAACCCGCAATTGACGGCAAAAAAAGAACAGGAAACGGAGATGAGCAGCACCGGCGCCATGCTGGGGCTCGATCCGGGAAGCCGCCAACGGCTGATAGGGCTCGCCGGCCAGAAAAAAACGGATAACCCATTCATTAAGTTGATCACATCATGAAGAGAAAATCTTACCCCAACGTGAATGCTGCCAATCAGTATGCGCGTGATGTGGTGCGCGGCAAGATAGTGGCCTGCCAGTATGTGGTAAGCAGCTGCCAGCGGCATCTTGATGATCTGGCCGAAGAAAAGGGGCGAAAGTTTCGCTACCGCTTTGACAGGGACCTTGCAGAGCAGGCCGCGCGATTCATCCAGCTATTACCGCACACCAAGGGCGAATGGGCATACAAACGGATGCCGATCACCCTGGAGCCGTGGCAGCTGTTTATCGTCTGTGCCGTCTTTGGCTGGGTGCATAAAGGCACCAAGCTACGGCGCTTTCGCGAGGTCTACACCGAGATCCCCCGCAAGAACGGCAAATCGGCCATCTCGGCCGGCGTGGCGCTCTACGGGTTTACCTGCGACGGTGAGTTCGGTGCCGAGGTGTATTCCGGTGCGACCACCGAAAAGCAGGCCTGGGAAGTGTTTCGCCCGGCCCGGCTGATGTGCAAGCGTACGCCGATGCTGATGGAGGCTTTCGGTATTGAGGTCAATGCGTCCAACCTCAACCGCCCGGAGGACGGCGCCCGCTTTGAACCGCTGATCGGCAACCCGGGCGACGGTTCATCGCCCAGCCTGGCGGTAGTGGATGAATACCATGAACATCAAACCGATGCGCTCTATACCACCATGTTGACCGGCATGGGCGCCCGCCGGCAACCGCTGATGTGGGCGATCACCACGGCCGGCTACAACATCGAGGGGCCGTGCTACGACAAGCGCCGTGAAGTGGTGGAGATGCTGAGCGGCACCGTGCCGAACGATGAGCTGTTCGGCATCATCTATACCATCGACGAAGGCGACGACTGGACAAAACCGGAGGCGTTGGTCAAGGCCAACCCCAATATGGGCGTCTCGGTTTACAAAGACTTCCTGCTCAGCCAGCAGCAGCGGGCGATCAACAACGCCCGCCACGCCGGTACATTCAAGACCAAACACCTCAATATCTGGGTCGCGGCGCGGGATGCCTTCTATAACCTGGTGAGCCTGAAGCGCTGTGAAGATACCACGCTGACGCTCGAGCAGTTTGAAGGGCAGCCCTGCATTTTGGCGTTTGACCTGGCGCGCAAGCTGGACATGAACAGCATGGGGCGGCTGTTTACGCGGGACATTGACGGCAAGCGCCATTATTACAGCATCGCGCCGCGGTTCTGGGTGCCGTATGACACGGTCTACAGCGTTGAACGCAGCGAGGATCGGCGTACGGCGGAGCGCTTCCAGAAGTGGGTAGAAATGGGATTACTGACGGTTACGGACGGCGCGGAGATCGATTACCGCTACATCATGGAAGAGGCCCGGGCAGCCAACCGGCTTAACCCGGTAGAGGAATCGCCCATCGACCCCTTCGGCGCCACCGGCATATCGCACGAGCTGGCCGATGAAAACATGTCGCCCATTACGATCATCCAGAATTACACCAACATGTCCGACCCGATGAAAGAGCTGGAGGCCGCTATCGAGTCTGGCCGGTTCCACCACGACGGCAACCCCATCATGGTCTGGTGTCTCAGCAACGTGATCGGCAAGTATTTGCCGGGGAACGATGATGTGGTTCGGCCAATCAAGGAGCAGGCCGAGAACAAGATTGACGGTGCCGTCACGCTGATTATGGCCATCGGTCGCGCCATGCTGAATGAGCCGGGCGATTTCCTTTCCAATATCGATCCAGACGAAGACCTCTTATATCTATGAAAACATTGATTATCGATGCTATCGGTCTGGCCGGTTTCGGTCTGCTGGTGGCGGGCATCTACCTGCAGTTTGGCACCGCCATTGCGCTTCAGAGCGCCGGCGGCGGTTTGCTGGCATTCGCGCTGATCGCGGCCAGAAGGGGGAAACGTGTTACTTGATGCGCTATTTCGCAGTGAGCCGCTGGAAAATCCGGCCAATCCGGTCACCGCCGAAATGGCGGAAATGGACGGTTTGCTCCAGGCGGACGTGTACGTCAGCCCGGAAACATCGATGAAGCTGGCCGCGGTTTATTCGTGCATTTACGTGTTGGCGTCCAACGTGGCCCAGATGCCGCTGCATGTGATGCGGAAAACGGAAAAAGGCGTGAATGTGGCGCGTGATCACCCGGTTTTTTATCTGGTGCATGACGAGCCCAACGACTGGCAGACCAGCTATAAATGGCGCGAGCTGAAGCAGAGGCACATTCTCGGCTGGGGTAACGGGTTTACCCGGGTGCACCGGACGCGCCGCGGCGAGGTCAGCGGGCTTGAGGCGTGTATGCCGTGGGAAACCACGCTGCTGAATACCGGCGGCCGCTATACCTATGGCGTCTATAACGAGTTGGGCAGCTTCGCCATCAGCCCTGATGACATGATCCACATCCGTGCGCTGGGCAATAACCAGAAAATGGGACTCAGCCCCATCATGCAGCACGCCGAGACGATCGGCATGGGCATGAGCGGACAGAAATACACCAGTTCCTTTTTCAGTGGTAATGCGCGGCCGGCGGGCATTGTGTCCGTGAAGGGGGAGATCCAGGACAAGGGCTGGGAGCGGTTGAAGAAAGTCTGGCAAAAGGCGTCGCTGGCGCTGCGTGGCCAGGAGAATAAAACCCTGCTGTTACCCGCAGAACTTGATTACAGGGCGCTGTCAGTGTCCCCGGTAGACGCCCAGATCATCGACATGATGAAGCTGAACCGTTCGATGATTGCCGGCATATTCAACGTGCCGGCGCACATGATTAACGATCTGGAAAAAGCCACCTTCAGCAATATCACCGAGCAGGCCATTCAGTTTGTCCGCTATACCATCATGCCCTGGGTTGCCAACTGGGAGCAGGAGCTTAACCGCCGACTGTTCACCCGGGCGGAGCGGGCGGCGGGGTATTACGTCCGCTTTAACCTGGCAGGGCTGATGCGCGGCACGCCGAAAGAGCGCGCCCAGTTCTACCACTACGCCATCATTGACGGCTGGATGAGCCGCAACGAGGCCCGCGCCTTCGAGGATATGAATCCGGTAGACGGGCTGGATGAAATGCTGGTCAGCGTGAATGCGGCCAACCCAACCAAAAACGTAATCGACGACAAAACCAAAGAGGAAGACGCCGATGAGTGACAGAGAAACGCGCTGTTACAGCGGTGAAGTGCGCGCGCAGCAGCAGGAAGACCAGCCGACGCGGATTATCGGTTACGGCTCGGTGTTCAATATCCGTTCTGAACCGCTGTGGGGCTTTCGCGAGATAATCAAGCCAGGCGCCTTCGATGATGTACTGAATGATGATGTGCGCGGGCTGTTTAACCACGATCCCAACTTCATTCTGGGCCGGAGTACCTCGGGAACGCTCAAGGTTTCCGTAGATGAGCGTGGTCTGCAGTATGACATTGAGGCGCCGGATACCCAGACGATCCGCGATCTGGTGCTGGCGCCGATGCAACGCGGTGACATTAACCAATCGTCCTTTGCGTTCCGCGTCGCCCGCGACGGCGATCGCTGGTACGAGGACGAGGAAGGCGTGGTTATTCGCGAAATCCACAAATTCTCCCGGCTGTATGACGTCAGTCCGGTGACGTATCCGGCCTATCAGGCGGCTGATTCTGCCGTCCGTTCTTTGAAAGCCTGGCAGGAGGCGCGCGAAAGTGGCGCGATCACCAATGCCGTAAACCAACGAATGGCGCGTGAGCGCCTCCTGACTTTACTTAATGTGTAAGGAAAAACTATGTCTGCGTCCAAATTGCATGAACTGAAGCAAAAACGAAACACCATCGCCACCGACATGCGCGCCTTGCATGACAAAATTGGTGATAACGCCTGGACCGATGAGCAGCGCACCGAGTGGAAGAAGGCTCAGGGCGAGCTGCAGGCCATCGATGATAAAATCGAACGGGAAGAGTCCTTGCGCTCGCTGGATCAGTCGTTTATCGAGCAGCAGGAAGAGGAGCAACGCCAAAAGCAGAATAAAGACCCGAAAGGTGAAGATCCTGAGCAGCGCGTTGCCGTGTTTGATAAATGGATGCGTCACGGCGCGGCCGAGCTGACCGCCGAAGAGCGCCAGGCATTGCGTGAGCTGCGCGCGCAGGGCATTGCGCCGGATGAGAAGGGGGGGTATACCGTACCAAAAACCTTCCTGGCGAAAGTGGTTGAGCAGATGAAAGCCTATGGCGGCATCGCCGGTGTGGCGCAGATCCTGACCACCTCTGACGGCCGAACCATGGAGTGGGCGACGGCTGACGGCACGGATGAGGTGGGTGTGCTGCTGGGCGAAAACGAAGAAGCCGGCGAAGAAGATACCGAATTCGGCATGGACAGCCTGGGCGCGTTGAAGTTGACATCAAAAATCATTCGCGTGTCCAACGAGCTGCTGCAGGATAGCGCGATTGATATGGAAGCCTACCTTGCCCGCCGGATCGCCGAGCGTATCGGCCGCGGTGAGGCGCGTTACCTGATCCGTGGTACCGGCACCGGTACACCGAAACAGCCGAAAGGTCTGGCGGCTTCCGTGGATAAAACTACCGCGACCGCGTCGGCAACAGCGGTGAACTGGAAAGAGGTCCTGGCGCTGAAACACTCCATCGACCCGGCATACCGTCGCGGCGACCGTTTCCGCCTGGCCTTTAACGATAATACGCTGAAATTGATCAGTGAAATGGAAGACGGCCAGGGACGCCCACTGTGGCTGCCGGATATTGTCGGCGTGGCGCCGGCGTCGGTGCTGAACGTGCCGTACGTGATTGATCAGGAGATCGATGATATTGGTGCCGGCAAGAAGTTCATGTTCTGCGGCGATTTCAATCGCTTCATCATCCGCCGCGTCAATTACATGATCCTCAAGCGTCTGGTTGAGCGTTATGCCGAGTTCGATCAGACCGGCTTCGTCGCTTTCCATCGCTTCGATTGCATCCTGGAAGATACCTCCGCCATCAAGGCGCTGGTGGGTAAAGGATCGGCCAGCAGCTGATAGCGACGCCAACCAAAGTTCAACATGCCGCGTAAAGCGGTTTTTTTGTGCCCGCCGTTTGGCGGGCACCGGAGAAAGCTATGTTGCTGAAACTCGAAGAAATCAAGGCACAATGCAAGTTGGAGCCTGATTTTACTGAGGAAGATGCATTGCTAGAACTGATTGGCCGGGCGGTTCAGACGCGTACCGAGACGTTTCTTAATCGAAAACTCTATGCACCCGACAGCGAGATCCCCGAGTCCGATCCGGATGGTCTGCACCTTCCCGACGATATCAAGATTGGCATGCTGCTGTTGGCGACTCACTACTATGAGAACCGATCGGCGGTGTCGGACTTTGAAAAGGCCAGCCTGCCGATGGGCTTTCTGTGGAACGTGCAACCCTACAGGTATATCCCGCTATGAAAATCCGTCAGGCGCAGACCAGTGCCAGCTATTTGCTGCCCGACCCGGGCGAGCTGGATAAACGGATTGTTATCCGGCGGCGTGTAGACGAGCCGACAGACAGTTTCGGTTTGGCGTCGACTTTTCCCGAGTCGTTCCGTGCCTGGGCCAAGATGGCGCAGGTGGGGGCGGCCACTTATCAGGCGTCGGTCCAGACGGAGACGACCGTCACCCATTACTTCACCTTGCGTTACCGCTCTGGCATTACCGCCGATCACGAGGTCGTATTGTCCGGCCAGGTTTACCGGGTGCGGCGTGTACGCGATCTGAACAGTAAAGGGCGCTTCCTGTTGCTGGAATGCGAAGAGCTGGGCAGCGAAACCCGAAGGAGTGAACGGCATGGCGGCGAAAGCGTCTTTACACGTTGATTTTCAGCAGCCGACAGAGTTGGTCTTCAACCGTGCCCGCCTTCGGCGTGCTTTTGTGCGCATCGGTCAGATCCACATGCGCGATGCGCGACGGTTGGTGATGCATCGTGGCCGCTCGGCACCGGGGGAGAACCCGGCCTTCCGAACCGGTCGCCTTGCGCGTTCTATCGGTTACTACGTCCCGCGGGCCTCCAAGCGGCGCCCAGGCTTGATGGTGAAGATCTCTCCCAATCAGAAGAACGGCGAGGGCAACCGCCATATTAACGGGGCTTTTTACCCTGCGTTTCTGTTCTACGGGGTTCGCCGTGGGGCGAAGCGTCAGAAAAAACATCATCGTGGCGCCTCGGGGGGCACCGAGTGGCGGATTGCTCCGCGTAATAACTTCATGGTGGAGGTATTGGAGCGCCGGCGCAGCTGGACCCGATACACCCTTTCGCGTGAATTGCGTAAATCGCTGCGGCCACAGCGCCGCAAAAGGAAAACAGTGTGAAATTAACCCACATTATTGCTGCACTGCGTGCCCGCTGCCCGCGGTTTGAAAACCGGGTCGGAGGCGCGGCGCAGTTCAAGGCTATCCCAGATGTCGGGAAACTGCTGCTCCCGGCGGCGTATGTTGTGCCGGCCGATGATACGCCCAGCGAGCAGAAGAGCCAGACGGACTATTGGCAGGATTTGACCGAAGGGTTTTCGGTCATTGTGGTGCTGAGCAACGGGCGCGATGAGCGTGGGCAGTGGGCGTCTTTTGACGCGGTGCACGATGTGCGGGCCGAGGTTTGGAAAGCCTTGCTGGGCTGGGAGCCTGATCCGGATGCCGGCCCCATTTGCTATGCCGGTGGCACGGTGCTCGATTTGAACCGCGCCGAACTTTATTACCAGTTCGATTTTACGGTAGACCGGGAGATAACCGAGGAAGACACCCGCCAACAGGACGATTTGGACGCGCTGGACGAGTTCAAAACCTTGTCGATTGATGTGGATTACATCGACCCTGGCGCCGGCCCCGACGGGAAGATCGAGCACCATACCGAAATACATTTCAGCGAGTAACCCATGTATCTGATCCCCAACAAAGGGCGAACCGTTCCCGACCCGGCGCGTGGCGATGTTTTGCCACCAGGCGGAAGGAATGTTGAACCCAGCACGTATTGGATGCGTCGGCTGGCGGCCGGCGATGTTCGACAACAAGACAATTCACCGGCCAAACCGAGAGGTAACACACAATGACCGTGAGCTTTAATAACATCCCGGCGGATGTTCGGGTTCCGCTGTTTTATGCGGAAATGGACAACAGCGCCGCAAATACGGCGCAGGATAACGCCCCGTCGCTGCTGTTTGGCATGGCGCTGCCTGATTCGGAGATAGCGGCAAACGAACTGGTTATCATGCCTTCCGCGGATCTGGCGGGGAAATTGGCCGGCCGTGGCAGTCAACTGGCGCGAATGGTCGCGGCTTACCGTAAGGTTGACCCCTTTGGTGAGCTGTGGGTGATTGCGTTGCCTGATGGTTCGGGAACCGCCGCCAAGGGCACAGTGACCCTTTCCGGCACGGCGACGGCCGCCGGCAGCATCAGCCTGTATATCGGTACCACCCGGGTGCAGGCAGTGGTGGCAACTGAAGATAAGGCCAAGGCTGTTGCCACAACACTCGCCGCCGCTATCAATGCGCGTCCGGATCTGCCCGTAAAGGCAGAAGTTTTGGCAACGTCTGGCGGCGATGTGCAGGGGGTAGTGACGCTGACGGCGGTCAACAAAGGGGTATCGGGTAACGATATTCCGCTGGCGGTGAACTATTACGGCAGCGTGGGTGGTGAAGAGGTGCCGGCCGGGCTGACTGCTCAGATTGGCGTCATGAAGGGCGGGGCGGGTTCCCCTGATATGGCGCCGGCGGTGGCAGCCATGGGCGATGCGCCGTTTGACTATATCGGACTCCCCTTCAGTGATATGCCGTCCCTGCAGCTGATGGCGATGGAAATGAACGACAGCAGCGGCCGCTGGAGCTATATGCGGCAGCTGTATGGCCATGTGTATATCGCTAAGGTGGGCGATTTGTCCGAGCTGGTGGCTTTCGGTGACGGACTCAATAACCAGCATATTACCGTTGCCGGCTATGAGCCGGATTGCCAGACGCCGCTGGATGAGTTGGTCGCCGGCCGCCTTGCGCGCGCGGCGGTATTCCTGCGTATTGATCCCGCACGGCCGACGCAGACCGGAGAGTTGACGGGCGCAATGCCGGCCCCGGTGGGTAAGCGCTTCATTATGACGGAGCAGCAGTCCTTGCTGACCCATGGTATCGCGACCGCGTATGCGGAAGGCGGCAGCCTGCGGATCCAGCGTGATATCACCACGTACAAGAAAAATGCCTACGGCGTGGCAGATAACAGCTATCTGGACAGCGAAACGCTGCATACCAGCGCTTATGTTCTGCGTCGTCTCAAGTCGGTGATCACCTCGAAGTATGGGCGCCACAAGCTGGCCAATGATGGCACACGCTTTGGCCCGGGTCAGGCCATTGTGACGCCGGCGGTGATCCGCGGTGAGCTTTGCGCGACCTATCGCCAGCTTGAGCGCGAGGGCATTGTTGAAAACTTCGAGCTGTTCCAGAAATACCTGATTGTTGAGCGTAACGCCAATGACCCGAGCCGCCTGGATGTCCTGTTCCCACCGGATTACGTCAATCAGCTGCGTGTCTTTGCTCTGCTCAACCAATTCCGTCTGCAGTACAACGAGGAGGCCGCCTGATGGCTAAGATCGCCGGTACCTGTTACCTAAAAATTGACGGTCAGCAACTGTCGCTCACCGGTGGCATTGAAGTGCCGATGAACACCGTGGTGCGCGATGATGTGATTGGCCTGGCAGGGGACGTGGATCACAAAGAAACCCACCGCGCCCCTTATGTGAAAGGCACCTTTAAGGTGCCGAAGGCGTTCCCCATCAACAAGCTGGTGTCGTCTACGGCCATGACCATCACCGCCGAGCTGGCAAATGGGATGGTGTATGTGCTGGGCAGCGCCTGGTTGCACGGCGAGGCCAATCATAACCCCGAGGAAGGCACCGCCGATCTGGAATTCCACGGTGAAGAAGGATTCTATCAATGAAAGAAATCACCCTGAGTAAGCCGATCACGGCGCACGGCGAGACGCTGCATGTCATTGAGCTGCAGGAGCCCACGTATGACCAGGTGGCGAAATTTGGTATGCCGTTCTCGCTGACGGAGTCCGGCGGCGTCAAGCTGGATTCCGCCGCGGCGTTGGCCTATATCCCGGAGCTTGCCGGCATTCCGCTTTCCTCCGCCAGGCAGTTGGCGCTGTTTGATGTTTTTGCTATCTCAATGTCTATTCTCGGTTTTTTTACGGCGTCGAAAACCCCGGGGAACTCCGAAAGCGGCTCTACAACACTGCCTATTTCTGGCGATTGAACCCGCTTGATCTGCGCCGGCTCGCACTGAGCCGGTTTTTTGAGCTGGAGGCTGAGGCCATCCGCATCAATGAGGAGATGAACCGTGGCTGACAGCTTTCAGTTAAAGGCGATCATTACGGCGGTTGATCAGCTGTCCGAACCCATGAAGAAGATGCAGCGCAACGTCAAGGGGTTCGGTAAAGAGTTTTCCTCCATTATGACCGGCGCTGCGGCGGTGGGTGCCGGTATCGTTGGGGCGCTGACATTGCCGATAAATCAGGCCATTGAGTTTGAATCGGTGATGGCCGATGTGCGCAAGGTCGTGGATTTTGATACCCCGGCACAGTTCAAGCAGATGAGCGACGATGTGCTGAACCTGTCTACACGGTTGCCGATGGCCGCCGAGGGGATTGGGCAGATTGTTGCGGCCGGCGGCCAGGCGGGCATCGCCAAAGAAGAGCTGCTTTCCTTTGCCGAGTCTGCCGTAAAAATGGGCGTGGCATTCGACCAGACCGCGGAAGAGTCCGGCCAGATGATGGCGCAGTGGCGTACGGCCTTCAAAATGACCCAGACAGACGTAGTCGGGTTGGCGGATAAGATCAACTACCTGGGGAACACTGGCCCGGCAAACGCTGCCAAAATATCTGACATCGTGACGCGCCTTGGTCCGCTGGGTGGCGTTGCCGGTGTGGCATCGGGTGAAATTGCGGCGATGGGGGCCACTATTGCCGGCATGGGGGTAGAGTCGGAGGTGGCGGCGACAGGGATAAAGAACTTCATGCTGTCGTTAACCGCCGGCAGCGCGGCGACCAAATCGCAAAAAGAGGTGATGCGAAAACTGCGCATATCGCCGAAGAAATTGGCGGCGGCAATGCAGAAGGATTCCAAGGCCGCGATGTTGCTGGTGCTGGATTCAGTGGCGAAATTACCGAAGGCAGAGCAGTCGTCGGCGCTGATCAGGCTGTTTGGTAAAGAGTCATCGGGGGCAATTGCGCCTTTGCTGGCAAACCTTGATCTGCTACGTACCAATTTTGACCGCGTATCGGACCGGCAGAAGTATGCGGGCTCAATGGAGAAGGAGTACGCCGCGCGCGCCGCCACGACAGCGAATGCCATTCAACTGCTTAAAAACCAGGTATCGGCCGTTGGCGTGACGGTTGGCGAGTTATTCCTTCCTGCGATTGTTGAAGCGGCGAAAAAACTACAACCGTTCGTCGAACAGCTGCGTGATTGGGTGAAGGCAAATCCTGAGCTCATCAAATCCGTTGCGAAGTTTGGCGGCGCGTTGATTGGGTTGGGTGTGGCCGTTGGTAGCCTTTCGCGCGCATTCAAAATGTTGAATGCCGTCATGAACCTTTCGCCGGCGAAATTGGCAGTGGCGGCGCTGGCCGCGGGTGCTTTTTTGATCATTGAGAATTGGGATCAGGTTGGCCCGGTTATCAAGGACGTGTGGCAACAGGTCGATAAAGTCGCTCAGGCGATGGGAGGGTGGGAAACCGTCCTTGGGGGGATTGGGCTGTATATGACGGGCGCTTTTACCGTTAACACCATCGGTTCATTGAAAACGGCGCTCACGGTGGCCACGCAGCTTTCTGGTGTATTGGGCAAGATCGCCTCCCTGGGGGTCGCAACCATCCAGATTGCAGTGGCTATCTATATGTTTGAGCAGCTCAAAGAAATTGCCGATGCAGCCAAGCAGGCAGACCATACGGATTCATTCTGGGATTCGCTTAAAAACCGCTGGAATGCGGGCGGCTGGTATAACAATAAGGAGCAGGTTAACCAGCGGCAGGAAGAAGGAAAACCAACAGGTTATCCGTCAGCAGTCTCTCTGAGCCGGTCCAATCAGCTGCTCAAACCGGCCGGTTCGGCACAGCCGCAAGAAGGGGAATTGGTCGTCAGATTTGAAAACTCTCCGCCGGGAATGCGTGTGTCACCGACACAGGATTCTTCACCCGGTATTTCCTACGATGTCGGCTATAACCGATTTGCCAAACCCTGACCCGCGCCGCGGGTTTTTTTTACGTCTGGAGTCATTATGGCTGGATGGAAAAGCAGGCTGCAGCCCGCGTCGTTCCGTGGTGTGCCTTTCAGTGTTGAAAGTGACGAAGGCACATTCGGCCGCCGGGTGCAGACGCATGAATATCCCAATCGGGATAAGCCCTATACCGAAGATCTCGGGCGGGCAACGCGGCGATTCACGATCAGCGCCTACCTGATCGGGGATGATTATATTGACCAGCGAGATCGGCTTATTGCGGCTGTAGATACCCCGGGGCTGGGAACACTGGTACACCCCAACTACGGTGAAATGGCCATCTGCGTTGATGGTGAAGTGCGCGTCAGTCACAGCAACAACGAAGGGCGCATGTGCCGGATCAGCTTCAGTTTCGTTGAAGCGGGGGAATTGTCGTTTCCGACTTCAGGCGTGGCGACAGGGCAAGTGCTGGTCTCGTCCTGCTCGGCCCTTGACGACAGTATTGGCGACGCTTTCTCCAGTTTTGGCCTGGGCGGACTGTCGGATTTTATTCAAAGTGATGTGCTTGATCAGGCCACAGCGATGATCAATAACGTGGCGGATGCGTTCACCATGGTGGATGAGGGGATCGCCGCGGCGGCGCGTTTACTGCAGGGTGATTTGTCGGTACTGCTGATGCCGCCGTCTTCTGGCATGAACTTTGTCAATGCCCTACAAAAAATGTGGCGCGCCGGCAATCGTCTGAGCGGTGATGCATCGGATCTGGTTACCCTGATCGATACGCTTTCCGGTGTGACGCTGGGGCATGATTTGGCGCCGCGGGGGGTATGGAATACTGACAGTACGACAACCCAGGTTGTGAAGACGCAGCAGAACTACGTTGCCGAAGCCATTCGTACCACGGCCATCAGCGAAGCCGCCTATACGGTGACGCTGCTTCCTCAGCCCAAAACGCCAGTCAACCAGCGATCACCTGAGAGCGCAACGCCCATTGTGTCACATCCGGCGCTCAATGATGCCGGCATGGATAATCCTGTGCCGGCGCCCGTAACCTGGGACGATTTGATCGCCGTACGCGCCGGGCTAAATCATGTCATTGATACCGAGCTGCAGCGCACGGCCGATGATGGCCTCTTCCTTTCCCTTAACCGGGTTCGCACGGATACCAACCGGGATATTTCGACACGCCTGGCGCAGGTGGAAAAAACGGTGACCCGTACACCACCAGACGTGTTGCCGGCGCTGGTGCTTGCCGCCACCTGGTATGACAACGCCGCCCGCGAAACCGACATTACGGGGCGTAATGCCGTGAAGCATCCCGGCTTTATTCCCGTTCAGCCATTGAGGGTCCCCGTTCGATGAATAATACCGTCACGCTGAGAGTGAACGGCCGCGAGTGGGGCGGCTGGACTACCGTCAAGATCGCGGCCGGCATTGAGCGTCTGGCCAGGGATTTTAACGTGCAGATAACCCGCCAGTGGCCGGGGGAGTCGGGCAGTGTCCCGCTCGCCCCGCGGGTTAAGAAGGGCGATGCCGTCGAAGTCTCGATCGGTGATGACCTGGTGATCACCGGCTGGGTAGAGGCCACGCCGGTACGTTACGACGCGCGGGGCATTACCTTTGGGATCACCGGCCGGAGTAAAACGGCGGATCTGATTGACTGCACCGCGGCGCCCACACAATTTGCCGGCCGGACATTGGCGCAGATTGCCACGCAGCTTGCCAAGCCGTTCAACCTTACCGTTGTTGATGCCGGCGCCCCGGCGGGCTCACTGCAGGGAGTTCAGGCGGATCACGGTGAAACGGTCCATGAGGTGTTGAACAAATTGCTGGGCCAGCAGCAGGCACTGGCCTATGACGATCCGCAAGGGCGGTTGGTGGTGGGTGCCATTGGCAGTGCGCACGCCACGACCGCGCTGGTCTTCGGCGAGAACGTGCTGAGTTGCGATACCGAACAGAGCATTCGCGATCGCTTTTCTGATTATCAGGTTTCTGGCCAGCGCGCCGGCGGTGACGATGATTTTGGCGAGGCGACGATCTCTGCCATTCGTTCGACCGCGAAGGATAGCGGCGTCAAACGCTATCGCCCGCACTACATCCAGCAGACGGGCAATGCGACCGGCACTACCTGTCAGGCGAGATGTGAGTTTGAGGCACGGCAGCGCGCGGCCCGGACGGACGAAACCACCTATACGGTGCAGGGCTGGCGCCAGGGAGACGGGCAGCTATGGCAGCCGAACCAGCGTGTGATTGTGTTTGATCCGTTGCTGGACTTTAACAACCGGGAAATGGTGATCGCCGAGGTGACGTATTCCCAGGATGAGGGGGGCACGGTGACCGAATTACGCGTGGGGCCGGAGGATGCGTACCTGCCAGAGCCACAGAAACCCGGGAAGCGGAAAAAGGCCAAACAAGAGGATGATTTCTGATGCGTAATCCGATGGAGGCCATACAGCGAGGCCTGTCTAACTTGCTTGCCCGCGCGGTGGTGCGGGGGCTGAACAGTGCAGCCAAATGCCAGACGGTGGATGTCGCGCTGGTGGCCGGTGACCCCAAATCCAGCGTTGAGCATCTGGAACCCTACGGCTTTACGGCCGCGGCACATCCCGGGGCAGAAGCGGTGGCGTTGTTTTTGTCGGGAGACCGTTCGCACGGTGTGGTGATCACCGTGGCCGATCGGCGGTACCGACTGAGCGGCCTGCAGAGTGGTGAGGTGGCGTTGTACTCCGATGAAGGCGACAGCATTGTTCTGCGCCGGGGCAATCGGGTAGAGGTGAACACCAAACACTATGTTGTCAATGCTGAGGAGAAAGCCACCTTTAACACGCCGCTGGTTGAAGTGCCCAATGGTGAGATTGCCGATAAAACCAGCACGCTGAGCAAAATGCGTGAACAGTATAACGGGCATGACCACGACGATACTCACGGTGGCCAGACCGGCAAACCGAACCAGGAGATGAAATGATGATCCTGACCGTCAATGGCGTGCGTTACCCCGGAAACGCGCCGCTAGATCGGCTGACGCGATCGGTTGTGATATCGCTCTTCTCCTGGCGCCGGGCTGAGCCGGACGATAACGCGCAGCAGCCGATGGGCTGGTGGGGCGATACCTGGCCAACGGTACAAAATGATCGCATAGGCTCCCGGCTATACCTGCTCCGCCGAACGACCCTGACCAATCAGACGCCGCCTCTGGCGAGAACGTATATTAACCAGGCGCTGGCCTGGATGATTGACGATGGCGTTGCCGCGCGGATTGATACGCGAGTGGAGCGTACCGGCATCGATATGCTGGCAGCCGCGATCACACTGTGGCAGCGAGACGGCACCCGCCACACGATTACATTTGACGATTTATGGAGTGAACTCAATGGCTGACAGTGGTTTCAGCAGGCCGCCCCTGCCGCAACTTATCGCGACGATCAGAAGCGATTTGCTCACGCGGTTCAATGAAGATGTGGTGCTGCGTCGTCTGGATGCGGAGGTGTATGCGCGCGTGCAGGCGGCGGCCGTTCATACGCTATATGGCTACATCGACTATCTTGCTCGGAACATGTTACCGGACCAGGCGGATCCTGATTGGTTGGTGCGGCATGGCGTGATGAAGCGTTGCCCCCGGAAACCGCCAACGGCTGCGGCAGGCTTTGTCCGCTGGCAGGATGTTAGCGGCACACCTGAATTGCCGGCCGGCACGGTGTTGCAGCGCGATGATCAGCAGACGTACACCACCACCGAAGCCGCCAGGGCGGTCGGCGGTGTATTGCGTGCCCCGATACTGGCTGATGTCGCCGGACGAGAGGGTAACGCTGATGATGGCATTGCCTTGCGCCTGGTGACGCCTGTCGGGGGGCTATCGTCCACGGGCTATGCCGATGATTTGGCGGGCGGGGAAGATATCGAGCCGCTTGAAACCTGGCGTGGCCGCATCATGGAGCGGTGGTTCTACACCCCACAGGGTGGCGCTGATCATGATTATGTGATCTGGGCGAAAGAGGTGGCCGGCATTAGCCGCGCCTGGACGTTCCGCCATTACAAGGGGATCGGCACGGTTGGGGTGATGGTCGCCAGTGGTGATGCCACCCATCCCGCGCCGCCGGCTGAAACGGTGACCGACGTACGGGATCGCATCTTACCGCTGGCACCGGTTGCGGGCGGCGGATTGTTTGTGTTCCCTGCCACCGAGAAGGTGATCCCCATGACGATTGCCCTGGCAAAGGACACGCCGGAGATCCGGGCGGCCGTCATTGCTGAGCTTAATTCGCTGTTTTTGCGTGACGGCATTCCTTCGGGAACGATACACCTGTCGCGCATCAGCGAAGCCATCAGCATCGCCACCGGCGAATATGCTCACCGGCTGGATGCGCCGACCGCCAATATCGTGTTGGGTAACGTAGAGCTACCCGTTTTGGGAACGGTCACCTGGTCAAACTACAGCGCGGGGTAACGCATGTCACTTGAAGATGATTACACCCGGCTGCTTTATCATTTGCTGCCGCCGGGGCCGGCCTGGGAAGGAGACAACCCGCTGTTGAACGGTCTGGCACCTTCTTTGGCCGCCGTTCACCAGCGTGGTGAAGACCTGATGCGTGAGATTGACCCGGCTCAGACTGTTGAGCTGATCGGCCGTTACGAAACGCTCTGTGGGCTGCCCGATTCCTGCGCGCCGGCCGGCGTGCAAACACTGCGTCAACGCCAGCAGCGACTTGACGCAAAAATTAATATACCGGGCGGGATTAACGAACGGTTTTACCGCCAACAGTTGGATGCGCTGGGTTATCACACGGCGACCATTGAACAATTTCAGAATCTGGATGCGACCCCGGATCCGGAGTGGGGAGATAAGTGGCGTTATTACTGGCGCGTGAATATTCCCTCTGATGCCACCGTAGCCTGGCAAACCTGCACCAGCGCGTGCAATAGCGCCATTCGTACCTGGGGCGATACGGTGGTGGAATGCGTTATCGACAAATTGTCCCCATCCCACACCGTGGTGGTCTTTGCCTATCCTGAAGGAGAAAACGATGCATCGAATTGATACACCTACGGCGCAAATTGATAAGTTTGGGCCGGGGAAGAACGGTTTTACCAATGGCGATCCGGCTACCGGGCGCCGCGCTACCGACCTTAACAGCGATATGTGGGACGCAGTGCAGGAAGAGATGGCCAACGCCATCGAGGGTAACGGTATTGTGCTGGACAAGTCGAAACACAACCAGCTTTATCTGGCGATACAGAAGGCGATCACCGATCCGGGCTTTTTGAAAAAAGCAAATAACCTTTCCGATGTTGCCGATGTGTCGGAGGCGCGCGGTAATCTTGGCCTTGGCACGGCAGCAACAAAGAAAGTCGGTACTGGCAACGGTAACGTGATGGCTGTTGGGGCTTTTGGCCTTGGCGCTGGCGCCCGGCATCGCGATGATGCATATACAACAATTGCAGAGATTTATCGCGTAAATAACGCCTCAAACAATCGACCTGGCAATGGCGTGTTTGGTGTTTTGAGCTTGCCATGCGACGGCGGCCCAACAAGTGGTTACATTGCTGTTTCGAATGCTGGGGCGGGATATGTCGGAAGTTCACAACCTAATTCTGCGCTTGTTTGGGCAAGGCTCTATACCACTGCATTCAAGCCAACGGCTGCTGATGTTGGAGCTGTGCAGCAGGGCGGTGGCCAGGGGATGTTGACCAATAAAGTCTATATCGGCTGGAATTCGACTGGAAAGCTAATTGCACAAGTCGATAACACATTGTTGGGCGAGTTTTATTATAAAAACAATCCCCCGTCAGCATCTGATGTTGGTTTGGGCAATGTCGGAAACTTCATGGCTGTGCAACAAGGCGGCGGCGTAGGGCAAACGAACAGCAAGGTTTATATCGGTTGGGGGTATGATGGAATTCTTCGCTGTACTGTTGATACTACAGATTTAGGGCAGATATATACTACGAAAAGCCCACAGCCAATACCAGTTACTAGTGTGAATGGTAGGACTGGTGCCGTTTCTTTAAATGATGGATTCTCTACTGATGGTTCAGGGATGTGGTGGGATGCATTTAGTTCGCAATTGCGTATGCAAATAGGTACGTGGTCGATTGGTGCGCAGGCTGGTGCGACAACGACGGTAGCTTTTCCTAAAGCCTTCCCTAATTTATGTTTGATAGCGATTCCAATACCTAATGGCACATCGGCAAAAGAGCAGATTGGTGCAGGTAATTTTACTGCAACAACAGCGACGTTCTCGAAAGGGATTGGTGATGAATATGCTCGCTCTGGCAAGTACTTAGCTATTGGATATTGAGGTGTAATATGGTAGAAGAGTATTTTTTTAGCGCTAAAATGAATGGTTTCTATCTGGGGTCAGAACGAAAAACATATGAATCGTCATCTAACGGATGGCCAGACGATGCGCTACCAATTAGCAGCGATGTTTATCGGAGTCTTTTTGAAGGACAAGAACAGGGAAAGGTAATAACAGCTGATGGCAGTGGACGACCGGTCTTGTCAGAACCACCGGAACCTACGCATGATGAGCTTGTAGCAAATGCCGATGTCATGCGGTCCAAATTGATGGCTGAGGCAACTGAGATAATAGCCCCATTACAAGACGCTGTTGATATCAACATTGCCACGAAACAAGAGCAAAGCAAGCTGGTTGAATGGAAGAAGTATCGAGTTCTGTTGAATAGGATCGACGTTAGTCTAATGCCTGATATCACTTGGCCGGAAAAACCATCGTAAGGAATTGGAATCAATCCCTAGCCGCAGTGATGAGCTTAATGCGGCTAGGGTTCGGGTGGTTATCCAATAGTTTGATTTATGGTTTTGCTTCTCACTCTGATTCTTAACCTCTTCTCTACCAACTCATAGCACATCAATCCAGCCAGCAACGACAGTATAATTGATAATGCGACGAATAGCAGTGAAACAGATAGTAGATTTACCTTACGCAATAGCAGGACGGTTATTGATATTGAGAATATGTGCGTCAGGTAAATGGAATAAGATGCATCACCTATGTAAGCGAGAGCTTTAAGTGGTTTTAGTTTTAATATCCCATCATCATTTTTTATAGATGCAACCCCAAGAAAAATGAACAGCATGGGAACACCATAGCCAATGTATCGATGCTCTAGTCCGATATTGAAAGAATTGAGCGCATAAAAAGCCAACACGCCGATCATGATGCACGCTAAAGAGTTCAATTTTGTATTTCTTAATATGAAGAAGGCAGCCATTCCATAAATGAACTCAAGAATGATTGGGTTTGAGAAAAAACTTATGATGTAATTATCATGATCTTTAATCCCAAGAAGTGCAAGTGCAATTATAGTAAGTGATACTAATATATACCTTTTATTAAGATATGGAAGGAATGCCGAAAATATAAAGTAGAATAGAAATTCATACTGTAATGTCCATGCTACAGCTAACAACATGACTTTTCCACTAACCGGGAACAACGTAAACGATCCTACAACGGTTGTTTCACCGTTATTGGCGTTAACTAATGATGGTTGCAGGATGAATACAACAGCAGCGACAAGGGTTAGAATCCAGTATAAAGGAACTATCCGGGCAACTCTTTTCTTGAGAAAATAGCTGGTGCTATAAGTTTTTCCGAATGTAATGTAAACCATAATAAACCCGGATATTATGAAGAATAGGTCAACACCTGCAGCACCCAATGAAAACGAAGTCGCGGTTAAACCAAGAAGCTGGGCTTTAAGTAGTACATGGTAGACGACAACCATCATTACAGCTATAGCCCGAAGCCACTGAACAGAAATCATTTGACACCTTGTATGAAATTGTTGGTCAGCGAATTTTAAAAGCCTCTTACGAGGCTTAACGATTTTCTCTACTTATCACTTTATCAGCAGCAACACGCGAGAGAAAGCCAGAACGTCTACCGTACTCAGGATGCGCGGCGGCAAACTGATCGATACGGTGGTTTACATTCGGTTAATAAAAAACCAGCATGCAACTATTTGATTTTGTTAGGTCACAATTGCTGGTTTTTGATGTGACTATAAATGGCAAAAATATCAATTAACTCAATGAAAACATTAGGTTTTTATAAGTATTCGTGGACATTCCAGTTACGAAGCTCGACCGTCTGGTAGCCGAGTAAATGAACAAATTCCTGTACCAGGATTGGGTGTATGTCTTCAATGCCAACGCCGGGCGCCAGCGCGCTGACCTGCGTCATCTGCATGCCGGCGTAACCGCAAGGGTTGATGCGTTGGAAGGGGCTGAGATCCATCGCCACATTCAGGGCCAGGCCGTGGAATGAGCTGCCTTTGCGGATCCGCAAACCCAACGAACAGATTTTCTGCTCCCCCACGTACACGCCCGGCGCATCCGGACGGGCGCGCGATTCGAGGCGGAAGTGGGCGAGGGTGTTGATAACCGTATCTTCTATCGCCGTGACCAATTGGCGTACGCCGACCTTGTTGCGTTTCAGATCGACCATCACGTACATCACCTGCTGGCCCGGCCCGTGGTAGGTCACCTGGCCGCCGCGATCGCTCTGAATCACCGGGATATCGCCGGGCATCAGCACATGCTCGGCTTTGCCGGCCTGGCCCTGGGTGAACACCGGGTGATGCTGCACCAGCCACAGCTCGTCCGGCGTGGTCTCGGTACGACTGTCGGTGAAGTTATGCATGGCTTGGGATACAGGCGCGTAGGGCTGCAACCCCAGCTGACGCAAAATGATCTTGTCTGGTTGCAAAAGAGTCATCGTCAGGTTACAGAAGTGGTAAAGCCATTATACCGGGCGCTCCGGTCTGCGGCCAGCCTTTCGCTGACCAAAAATGCGCAACCCGGGAAGACGCTGCGCCATCCCGGGTTGATAAGCAGGGGTTTATGCTGGAATTACAGCACCATGCGAACAATTTCAATGTTACCCAACTCTTCGTACAGGGTTTCGACCTGCTCGATGTGAGTGGCGTTGATGGTGATGGAGACCGAGTGGTAGTTGCCTTTGCTGCTCGGCTTGACCTGCGGGTTGTAGTCGCCCGGCGCATGGCGCTGCACCACTTCAACTACCTGGTCAACCAGCTCAGGCTGCGCCAGGCCCATCACCTTGTAGGTAAACGGGCAAGGGAATTCGAGCAGTTCGTTCAGTTTAGTTTTTTGCATGTGCGTGCGCTCCAGAGTGCTAGCTAATCTATAAAGTATAACTCCCGCCGGGGCGGGAGTTAGTGTTATTCACTATATGGGGGCAATTTCGCCCGTTTCAACCGTTAACCGAACCAGTGGTGGAACATCAGTTTGATGTAGTCCACGATGCGGCTGAAGAAACCGCCTTCTTTCACTTCGTTCATCACCACCAGCGGACGCTGGTCGATGGTTTTGCCGTCCAGCTGGAAGTTGATGCTGCCGACCACCTGGTTTTTCGCCAGCGGCGCGTGAATTTCCGGCGTGTTCAGCACATAGCTGGCCTTCAGATCTTTCATGCGGCCGCGCGGGATGGTCAGGTAGACGTCTTTGTCCACGCCCAGTTCAACGCGGTCGGCATCGCCGAACCAGACCGGCTCGGAAGCGAACTCTTTACCGACCTTCAGCGGCGCCACGGTTTCGAAGAAGCGGAAGCCCCAGGTCAGCAGTTTCTTGCTCTCGGCTTCGCGGCCTTTGTAGGTGCGGCCGCCCATCACTGCGGAGATCAGGCGCATCTGGCCTTCGGTCGCCGAAGCCACCAGGTTGTAACCCGCCGCGTCGGTGTGGCCGGTTTTGATGCCGTCGACGTTCAGGCTGTTATCCCACAGCAGACCGTTGCGGTTCATCTGGCGGATATTGTTGAAGGTGAACTCTTTTTCTTTGTAAATCGCGTACTCGTCCGGCACGTCGCGGATCAGCGCCTGGCCGATCAGCGCCATGTCACGCGCCGAGCTGTACTGGCCCTGGGCATCCAGGCCGTGTACCGTCTGGAAGTGGGTGTTCTGCAGGCCCAGCTTGCTGACGTAGGTGTTCATCAGGTTAACGAACGCGTCCTGGCTGCCGGCGACGTAGTCGGCCATCGCCACGCAGGCGTCGTTACCGGATTGCAGGTTGATGCCGCGGGTCAGCTTGGAGACCGGCACGCGATCGCCTGGCTTCAGGAACATCAGCGAGGAGCCTTTGAACACCGGGTTGCCGGTCGCCCAGGCGTCCTGACCGACGGTCACCAGATCGTCCTGGCCGATTTTACCCGCTTTCAGCGCCTGGCCGATGACGTAGCTGGTCATCATTTTGGTCAGGCTGGCCGGATCGCGACGCGCGTCGGCGTTCATCTCGGCCAGCACCTTGCCGGAGTTGTAATCAATCAGGATGTACGCTTCCGCATCGATCTGCGGGACACCTGGGATCATGGTTTTGATGTTAACGTCATCGGCATGTGCAACGGAGGCTGCGCTCATTGCGATAACGGTGCCGAGTGCGATGCTTTTGATTAAGCGAAAAGAAGTTACTTGTTTCATGATCGGGACTACAACATCCGTGAAAGTAAAGTTAAAAAACGAGCCACACTATAGCAGATGCGATCCCGGCAGGCATTATCCATTCATCTGACTAATTGCGGTTAAAGACCTTTTAGCTGCAAGAAAATGTTTCAGCTAAATAACCGCTTATCAGCCGCGAATGCCCGCCGGGCATAACGCTTAGGGTGCAGCAGTAACGAAAGACTGTTGTTGCGCTTCGCTGGCCAGGCGTTGCTGCAGCTGGGCCGCCTGCTGACGGCTGCTGAATGGGCCGAGCTGGACGCGATAAACGTTGCCGTTGGCTGCCACTTTGCCCGGCACGCCAAACTGTTGGCTCAGGCTTTGCTGCCAGCTCTGGGCGCGCTCGGCGCTGCTCAGCGCACCGACCTGCACCACGTAACCGCCGGAGGAAGAAGCGGCCGCCATGCCGGCCGCCGCAGCGCCGGCCGCAACCGGAGCGGCCACGGCGGCGGCTTCAGGTTCGGAACCTTCCAGCACGCCGGCCGGTACTGCGCTTGGCGCGCCGAGGAAACCGCTGCGGCCGTTGCCGGCGTTTGCCGGAGCGCCATCGTCGGTGCGCAGGGTGCTGTTATCGATCGGGCGCACCGCCGCGCCGCCGGCGACCGGCACGTCCTGTTGGATCGGGGTGCCCATGCCGCTGGCGCCGAGATCCGGGCGTGCCGGCAGGGCGTAACTCTGTTTCGCCACGATGGTGCCGATGGTGCCCGGGCCGCTCAGCGTGCCGTCCGGCGCCACGTTGATGAAATCGACTTTGACCTTGGTGTTGTTGGACAGGTTGAGGCGGTCGGCGGCGGCTTTCGACAGATCGATGATGCGGCCCTTGGTGTATGGCCCGCGATCGTTGACGCGCACCACCAACTGACGGCCGTTGGCCAGGTTGGTGACGCGCACATAGCTTGGGATTGGCAGCGTTGGGTGCGCCGCGGTCAGGCCGTTGGGATCGAACTGCTCACCCAGCGCCGTGGTGTTGCCGTTGGCCTCTTCGCCATACCAGGACGCCAGGCCGGTCTGCGAGAAGTTCTGCGGATCTTTTACGATGCGGTAAGTATCGCCATTAACCTTATAATCCTGCATGTTGTTAGGGTTATAGGGTTCATATTGAGGCTCGACGCCACCGATTTCCACCACCGGGCCGTTGTACGGCTGCTGTGGCGCCTGCTGTTCCGTGGTCGGGGCGGTACAGGCGGAGAGCAACACCGCCGCGACGCCGATCCAAAGCCATTCCTTACGCATTACTCACCTCTTATAAACTTTTAGACAGCATTTTCCGATGCGTGTGGATCGACATGATGATGCCGAAACCGGCCATCAACACTATCAGCGCCGAACCCCCGTAACTGACCAGAGGCAAAGGTACGCCAACTACCGGCAAAATGCCACTGACCATACCGATGTTAACAAAGACATAAACGAACAAAATCAGCATCAAGCCGCCAACCATCACGCGGCCGAAGGTGGTTTGCGCCTTGGCGGCGATCATCAGCCCGCGAATGATCACCAGCAGGTAGAGCGCCAGCAGCACCAATACCCCGATCAGCCCCAGCTCTTCGGCCAACACGGCAAAGATAAAGTCGGTATGGCGTTCCGGCAGGAACTCCAGCTGCGACTGGGTGCCGTGCAGCCAGCCCTTGCCGGACAGGCCACCGGAGCCGATGGCGATCTTCGACTGAATGATGTGGTAGCCGGCGCCGAGCGGGTCGCTTTCCGGATCGAGCAGCATCATGACGCGGTCGCGTTGATAACCGTGCATCAGGAAGAACCACAGCACCGGGATAAAGGCCGCCAGCGCGACGGCGGCGACGGCGATCAGTTTCCAGCTCATGCCCGACAGGAACAGCACGAACAACCCGGAGGCGGCGATCAGGATCGAGGTGCCCAGATCCGGCTGTGCGGCCACCAGCAGCGTCGGCAGGAAGATCAGCACCAGCGCGATGGCGGTGTTTTTCAGCGAAGGCGGGCAGACGTCGCGGTTCATAAAGCGCGCCACCATCAGCGGCACGGCGATCTTGGCGATTTCCGACGGCTGGAAGCGCACTACGCCCAGATCCAGCCAGCGCTGCGCGCCTTTACTGATCTGCCCGAAGGCGTCTACCAGGATCAGCAAAATCACGCAGAAGATATAGAGATAGGGCGCCCAGCTTTCGTACACGCGCGGCGGGATTTGCGCCATGACGGCCATCACGATCAGCCCCATGACGATCTGCCCGATCTTGCGCTCCATCATGCCGATGTCCTGGCCGCTGGCGCTCCACATCACGAAGGCGCTGTAGACCAGCAGGGCCAGGATCAGCAGCAGGAACGTCGGGTCGATGTGGATTTTGGTCCAGATCGAGCCTTTTTGTTGGCTTTCAGTCATGTTCTACCTTAGTCACCTTCTACGCCAGGCGGCAGCGGGGCCTCGCTTGGCAATTGCGTATTGTTGTCGCCCAGCATGATATGGTCGAGGATCTGGCGGGTGATGGTGCCCACCGCCGGACCGGAGCCGCCGTTTTCCAGAATGATGGCGACCGACACCGTCGGGTTGTTGAACGGCGCGAAGGCGGTCATCAGCTTGTGATCGCGCAGGTGCTCCGCCAGTTTGTGGGCGTTGTAGGTTTCGTAGCCGAATACCTGTGCGGTACCCGATTTCGCCGCGGCTTTATAAGGTGCGTCCGCAAAGTACTTGCGCGCCGTCCCGTTCGGACGGTTGGCCACCCCGTACATGCCGTCTTTGGCGATTTCCCAGAAGCCGGAGTGAATATCGCCGATCTGCGTGCTCTCTTCCTGTTTGAACGGCACCAGCGCGCCGTTGACGCGGGTGCTCTGCAGCAGGTGCGGCGTTTTGACGGTGCCGTCGTTGATCAGGGTGTTCAGCGCCTTGGCCATCTGGATCGGCGTGGCGGTCCAGTAGCCCTGGCCGATGCCCACCGGAATGGTGTCGCCCTGATACCACGGTTTTTTATAGCGTTTCAGCTTCCATTCGCGCGTCGGCATCAGGCCGGAACGCTCTTCGGCCAGATCGATGCCGGTGTACTGGCCATAACCGAATTTGGTCAGCCAGCTCGACAGCCGATCGATCCCCATGTCATAGGCGACCTGATAGAAGTAGGTATCCGCGGACTCTTCCAGCGCCTTGGTGACGTTCAGGCGGCCGTGGCCCCATTTTTTCCAGTCGCGGAAGCGTTTTTCCGAGCCGGGCAGCTGCCACCAGCCGGGATCGAACACCACGGTGTTCTTGGTGATCACGCCGGCGCTGAGTGCCGACACCGCGATATAAGGTTTCACCGTCGACGCGGGTGGGTAAACCCCCTGCGTGGCGCGGTTGATCAGCGGGCGATTCGGATCGTTCAGCAACCCCTGATAATCCTTGCTGGAAATGCCGTCCACGAACAGGTTCGGATCGTAGCTCGGGTTGGACACCATCGCCAGGATGGCGCCGGTGCGCGGATCGCTCACCACCACCGCGGCGCGGCTGCCCACCAGCAGCTGCTCGATGTAGCGCTGCAGCTCAAGATCGAGCGTCAGGTAGACGTCCTGACCGGCGGAAGGCGGCTGCTCGTGCAATTGGCGGATCACCCGGCCGCGGTTGTTGACTTCAACCTCTTCGTAACCGGTTTTGCCGTGCAGCGTGTCTTCGTAATAGCGTTCGATGCCCAGTTTGCCGATATCGTGGGTGGCGGCGTAGTTGGCCAGTTTGCCGTCTTTGTCCAGGCGTTCGACGTCGCGGTCGTTGATCTTCGACACGTAGCCGGTGACGTGGGTGAGGGCGGAGCCGTAAGGATAGTAGCGGCGCTGGTAACCTTTCACTTCCACGCCGGGGAAGCGGAACTGATTGACCGCAAAGCGGGCGACCTGCACCTCGGTCAGCGCGGTTTTCACCGGAATGGAGACGAAGCGGCGCGAACGCTTGCGCTCTTTTTCGAAATTGGTGATGTCGTCGTCGGTCAGGTCGACCACCGTGCGCAGCGCCTGCAGCGTGGCCTTGAGATCGTCGACCTTCTCCGGCATCAGCTCCAGCTGATAAATGGTGCGGTTGAGCGCCAGCGGGGTGCCGTTGCGATCGTAGATAATGCCGCGGCTGGGCGCGATGGGCACCAGCTTGATGCGGTTTTCGTTGGAGCGGGTGCGGTAATCCTCGACGCGGAGCACTTGCAGATTATACAGGTTGGCGATCAGGATGCCGGACAGCACCAGGATGCCCAGAAACGCCACCAGGGCGCGGCGTACAAACAGGGCGGATTCAGCCGTATAGTCGCGAAAAGGGTTACGTTCTATTTTCATCCCGCTGCTTTATTTCACTCTGTCACGGTCACCACCGGCTATTCCCGGTGGTAAGGATGATTTGTAGTAATACTCCAGGCGCGGTAGAGGCTTTCGGCCACCAGGACGCGCACCAAAGGATGCGGCAGCGTCAGCGGAGACAGTGACCAGCTTTGCTCGGCAGCGGCTTTGCAGGCGGGCGCCAGCCCTTCCGGGCCGCCGATCAGTAAGCTGACGTTGCGGCCATCCTGCTTCCAGCGTTCAAGCTGCTGCGCCAGCTGCGGCGTTTCCCACGGCGTGCCTGGGATATCCAGCGTAACGATGCGGTTGCCTTTGCCCACCGCCGCCAGCATCTGTTCGCCTTCCTTGTCCAGAATGCGCTTGATGTCGGCGTTTTTGCCGCGTTTGCCCGCCGGGATCTCGGTCAGCTCAAACGGCATATCTTTGGGAAAGCGGTGCAGGTAATCCATAAAGCCGGTTTGCACCCAGTCTGGCATTTTGGTGCCGACCGCCACCAATTGCAGTTTCACCGCTTAACTCCAGAGTTTTTCCAGCTCGTACAGGCGACGGCTCTCTTCCTGCATCACGTGCACGATCACTTCGCCCAGATCGACCACGATCCAGTCGGAGGCTTCCTGGCCTTTCATGCCGTACAGCTCCATGCCCGCGGCACGGGATTCCTGCACCACGTGGCTGGCGATCGACATCACGTGGCGAGTCGAGGTGCCGGTGCAGATGATCATGCAATCGGTGATGCTGGATTTGCCCTGGACGTCCAGAGCGATAATGTCTTGGCCTTTCAGATCATCGATTTTATCGATGACGAAATCTTGGAGCGCTTTACCTTGCAAAGGTTCCCCCTCGGGTGTGTTCTGTTCAGTCGGCTGCGGCGGGCAAAATGCGCGCGCCGCGGCGTAACCGGATAATGGTTTCGGCAGGCTGCCGCTGAAAGCCAGCTAACTGGTGACTGCCCGGCCAGCTAAGGTTTCCGGGGTTTTCAGCGGATACCTGAAAAATAGCGGCGCAGTATATCACGCACCTTTCGCTAGCGATATAAACCCTGCAACTCGATATAGCGCTGCACCGGGCGTGGCAGCAGGTCGTCGCAGTTGAGGCCCTGATGGCGGCGCTGACGGATCTCGGTGGCGGAAATTTCCAGCTCCGGCGTATCGGCCAAATAGATATGGCCGTGCGGGCGACGGCTGAGCAGCGCCGGCTCGGCGGTGCGATGGCGTTCCAGCCACTGCTGCAGTTCCGGCGTGTCCATGCGATCGTTATAGCCCGGGCGCGCCAGCACCAGCAGATGACACACGTCCAGCAGCGCCTGCCAGCGGTGCCACTTATGCAGCGTCAGCAGCGAGTCCTGACCAATGATAAACGCCAGCGGCTGGGCGGCGCCACGCTCTTTACGAATCGTTTCCAACGTCTCGATGGTGTAGGAGGGGGTGGTGCGGTGCAGTTCGCGATCGTCGACGGCAAACAGCGGATTGCCGGCGATCGCCAGCTCGACCATCTTCAGGCGCTGCTGCGCATTGGCCTCCGGCTGCGGGCGGTGCGGCGGCACGTGGTTAGGCAGCAGCGTGACGCGATTCAGGCCCACTTCGGCGGCCAACGCTTCCACCGGCCGCAGGTGGCCGTAGTGGATCGGGTCAAAGGTGCCGCCGAACAGCGCGTGCAAAACGGTGGGGTGTTCCGGGTTAGTGGGCATCGGTAAAACTCGTGGCCAGGGGTTTGCCGCACAGCAGCATCGACAGGGTTTCCAGTTCCGGCCAGACCGACTGGCCATAGTCCTGCTTGAGGGTCAGCTCGATTTGCGTCAGCAGCTGTACCGCCTGCTGCAGCTGGGGGCCGGACAGGCGTTGCAGCGCCTGGGTCACCAGCGGGCGGCGGTTCTGCCAGACCTTGTGCTGATCGAACAGCGTGCGCAGCGGCGCGGAAGTCATGTGGCGCTGCAGCGTCAGCAGCAGCAGCAGTTCGCGCTGCAGGGTGCGCAGCAGGATCACCGGCTCCACGTCTTCTTGCTGCAGCTGCTGCAAAATATGCCAGGCGCGCTTGCTCTTGCCGGCCAGCAGGGCATCCAGCCAGTGGAACGGCGTGAAGTGGGCGGCGTCGTTCACCGCCTGTTCGACGCGCGGCAGCGTGAGCTTGCCGTCCGGGTGCAGCAGCGACAGCCGCTCCAGCGCCTGCGACAGCGCCAGCAGGTTGCCTTCATAGCAGTAGCACAGCAGCTGATTGGCGGCGTCGTCCAACTCCAGCTTCATCGCCTTGGCGCGCGTGGCGACCCAGCGCGGCAGCTGCGCCTGTTCCGGCGTCTGGCAACTGACGAGGGCGCCGTGCGGGCTGAGCGCCTTGAACCAGGCGCTGTTTTCCTGCGCTTTGGTGAGGCGCGGGCCGCGCAGGATCAGCAGGATATCCTCGTGCAGCAGCGTGGCGAGCTTGGTCAGCTGTTCGCCGATCGGCGCCGTCGGGCCGTTTTCGGGGAAGATCAGCAGCAGCGTCTGGCGGCTGGCGAACAGGCTCATCGCCTGGCAGATGCCGAAGATGGCGTCCCAGTCGGTATGGGCGTCGAGGGAAATGCTGTAGTGCTCGCTGAACTGCTGCTGTTGCGCGGCCTGCCGGAGCAAATCCTGGCTCTCCTGCAGCAGCAGCGGTTCATTGCCGCTCAATAAATAACAAGCGCGCAGCCCCTCTCGGAGCTGCGCGGCAAGTTGTTCCGGATAAATGCGGATCATTGTGCGGTTTGGCTTGCCGCTCGTTCACCGGCGGCAGCGGCTTTCTGCCGGTTATCTTCTTCCGCCGCATGCACGGCCAGCAGTTTGCGCACCAGCTGTTGCGCCGCCTGCTCACGCATTTCCTGGCGAATGATCTCCTGTTCGGAGTCCTTGGCCAGCGCGGTCAACGGGTTGTCGAAGAAGGAACGGAACACTTTCACCGACAGCGGATACAGGTCATGGCCCGGGATCAGCACTTGCGCCTGCACGGTCAGCACCATCTGGTACTCGGCGGTTTTACCGTCCTGGAAGATCGAAGCGGTATCCTGGCTTTCCGTCGCGCCGACAATGCGCAGGGAAGGCACGTCTTTACGCTTCGGATCGCTGACGATAGTCACGTCGTTCAGACGCAGCTGTTCGCGCACCGAGCGCGTCAACGGGCCGTAAGGGTCAGCGCTGTCCAGGATCAGCGTTTTCATTTCATTAGGCACCTGCGTGGTGCCGCGCAGGTGAAAACCGCAGCCGGCGGTGACCAGCACCGCCAACCCCAGCAACAGCGTCAGAATGCGTTGTCGCACAATTCCTCCTTGTGTTAACCCACAACCAGGTTAAGCAGTTTGCCCGGAACGTAGATCACTTTGCGAATCGTGACGCCGTCCAGATATTTAGCCACCAGATGCTCTTCGGCAGCGCGCGCGCGCACCTGCTCTTCGGTCGCATCGGCGGATACGGTGATTTTAGCGCGAACCTTGCCGTTCACCTGCACCACCACCAGTTTGGAGTCTTCGACCATCGCCTGCTCGTCGGCAACCGGCCATGGCGCAGTGTCCACGTCGCCTTCGCCGCCCAGCGCCTGCCACAGCGTGAAGCACACGTGCGGGGTGAACGGATACAGCATGCGAACCACGGCCAGCAGCGCTTCCTGCAGCAGCGCGCGATCCTGCTCGCTCTCCTGCGGTGCGCGGGCCAGCTTGTTCATCAGCTCCATCACGGCGGCGATCGCGGTGTTGAAGGTCTGACGGCGGCCGATGTCATCGGTCACCTTGGCGATGGTTTTGTGCAGATCGCGGCGCAGCGCTTTCTGATCTTCGTTCAGCGCCGCTACGTCGAGCGGCTGCACCGCGCCTTTTTCCACGTGATCGTAGGCCATTTTCCACACGCGTTTCAGGAAGCGGTTAGCCCCTTCCACGCCGGATTCCTGCCACTCCAGCGTCATTTCTGCCGGTGAAGCGAACATCATGAACAGACGCACGGTGTCCGCGCCGTATTTTTCCACCATCTCCTGCGGGTCGATGCCGTTGTTTTTCGACTTCGACATTTTGCTCATGCCAGCATAGACCAGTTCACGGCCTTGCGGATCGGTGGCCTTGATGATGCGGCCCTTGTCGTCGCGCTCGACGGTGGCGTCAACCGGGGACACCCAGACGCGCTCGCCGCTGTTGCCGGTGTAGTAGAAGGCGTCGGCCAGCACCATGCCCTGACACAGCAGGCGCTTGGCCGGCTCGTCGGAATCCACCAGGCCCGCATCGCGCATCAGCTTGTGGAAGAAGCGGAAGTACATCAGGTGCATGATGGCGTGTTCGATGCCGCCGATATATTGATCGACCGGCAGCCAGTAGTTGGCGGCGGCCGGATCCAGCATGCCTTGGTCATACTGCGGGCAGGTGTAGCGCGCGTAGTACCAGGAAGACTCCATAAAGGTGTCGAAAGTATCGGTTTCACGCAGCGCCGGCTGGCCGTCGACGGTGGTCTTCGCCCACTCAGGATCGGCCTTGATCGGGCTGGTGATGCCGTCCATGACCACGTCTTCCGGCAGGATCACCGGCAACTGGTCTTCCGGCGTCGGCATCACGGTGCCGTCTTCCAGCGTCACCATCGGGATTGGCGCGCCCCAGTAACGCTGACGGGAAACGCCCCAGTCGCGCAGACGGTAGTTGACCTTGCGCTGGCCTACGCCCTTGGCGACCAGTTTGTCGGCGATGGCGTTGAAGCCCGCTTCATTGTCCAGGCCGTCGAACTCGCCGGAGTTGAACAGCGCGCCTTTGTCGGTCATCGCTTCGGCGCTCACGTCAGGCTGGCTGCCGTCGAGGTTCAGGATCACCGGTTTGATCGGCAAATCGTATTTGGTGGCGAATTCCCAGTCGCGCTGGTCGTGCGCCGGTACCGCCATCACGGCGCCGGTGCCGTATTCCATCAGCACGAAGTTGGCGACCCACACCGGCAGCTTCTCGCCGCTCAGCGGGTGGACAACGAACAGGCCGGTCGGCATGCCTTTCTTCTCCATCGTCGCCATTTCGGCTTCGGCAACTTTGGTGTTGCGGCATTCGTCGATGAAGTCGGTCAGCGCCGGGTTGTTGCGCGCGCCCTGTTGCGCCAGCGGGTGGCCCGCGGCGACCGCCACGTAGGTGGCGCCCATGAAGGTGTCGGGACGGGTGGTGTAAACCGTCAGCTTCTCTTCGCTGTCCGCCACGTCGAAGGTGATTTCCACGCCTTCGGAGCGGCCAATCCAGTTACGCTGCATGGTTTTCACCTGCTCCGGCCAGCTTTCAAGCGTGTCCAGATCGTTCAGCAGCTGATCGGCGTAGGCGGTGATTTTGATGAACCACTGCGGGATCTCTTTACGCTCGACCTTGGTGTCGCAGCGCCAGCAGCAGCCGTCGATAACCTGTTCGTTGGCCAGCACGGTCAGATCGTGCGGGCACCAGTTCACCGCCGAGGTCTTCTTGTAGACCAGGCCTTTTTCATACAGCTTGGTGAAGAACCACTGTTCCCAGCGGTAGTATTCCGGCTGGCAGGTGGCGATTTCGCGATCCCAGTCGTAGCCGAAGCCCAGCAATTTCAGCTGGTTCTTCATGTATTCGATGTTGTCGTAGGTCCACGGGGCCGGTGCGGTGTTGTTTTTCACCGCCGCGCCTTCCGCCGGCAGGCCGAACGCATCCCAGCCGATCGGCTGCAGCACGTTTTTGCCCAGCATGCGCTGATAGCGCGAGATCACGTCGCCGATAGTGTAGTTACGAACGTGGCCCATGTGCAGTCGGCCGGACGGGTAAGGCAGCATGGATAGGCAGTAGTACTTTTCCTTGCTGTCGTCTTCGGTAACTTTGAAAGTCTGCTTCTCTTGCCAGTGAAGCTGTACGTTCGATTCTATGTCTTCTGGACGGTATTGCTCTTGCATGGCGGCCGGTGGTCCTGTAGGTGTAAACCGTTGCCCCGGTCAGAGGCAACGCAATGAACATTTAGTATTCGTAGATCCGCATAGCATAGCTGATAAGACCTCCCGGCAACAACTCCAAGCGCCTGACTCGGCGCATTTAAAAAAAGCGTCGTCATGACGCGGCTCACAACCTGCGGATCCCGCGTCTTGCCAAGTGACATCAGTCATTTACGGCTAAAATAAGAACAAGTAGCTTAGGGGTATCCCTACAGCCAAGTCCGGCGCAGCGTTTATCGAGGAGAGTCTATGAACAAGGTTGCTCAGTATTACCGCGAATTGGTGGCATCGCTGACCGAACGCCTGAAAAACGGTGAACGCGATATCGACGAACTGGTGGCCAGCGCGGAGCGGCGGTTGAACGAGGCCGAGGATCTGACCCGCGATGAGGTGCGGCAGGTGACGCAGGCGGTGCGGCGCGATCTGGAAGAGTTCGCCCGCAGCTATCAGGAGAGCCGGGACGAGTTTACCGACAGCGTGTTTATGCGGGTGATCAAAGAGAGCCTGTGGCAGGAACTGGCGGATATCACCGACAAAACCCAGCTGGAATGGCGCGAGGTGTTCAAGGATGTCAGCCACCACGGCGTTTACCACAGCGGTGAAGTGGTGGGGCTGGGCAATCTGGTGTGCGAGCAGTGTCACTACCACCTGGCGTTCTACACGCCGGAGGTGCTGCCGCTGTGCCCGAAATGCGGCCACGACCAGTTCCAGCGGCGGCCGTTTGAACCTTGATGGCGTTCCCCGGCAGGGCGGGGAACGCTAAGGCCGGCGTTTAGCGGAACAGTTTCTTCAGCAGGTTGCTGAGGAAACCGCCGCTGACGGTGGCCGGGGCGCCTTGCGCCTGCGCCGGTGCGCTGGCCGGTACGGCGACGCCGGCCGGGATTTTCTGCGCGACCGCGATGCGGCTGTCCTGGGCGGCTTTCTCCGCCGCTTCCGGGCCGTAGGCGAAGCCTTCCGCCAGCACGAATTCAACGTCGGTGATGCCGATAAAGCCCAGGAACAGCTTCACGTACGGCGTGATCAGATCCGTCGGCGTGTCGGCGTGGATGCCGCCGCGGCTGGAGATGACGATCGCTTTCTTGCCTGTCACCAACCCTTCGGCGCCGGCGGAAGTATAGCGGAACGTCTGACCGGCGCGGGCAATCAGATCGAAGTAGATCTTCAGCTGCGTCGGGATGTTGAAGTTGTACATCGGGGCGCTGATGATCAGCGTGTCGTGCGACTTCAGCTCGGCAATCAGCTCATCGGACAGCGCCAGGGTGCTTTGCTGGTGCGGCGTCAGCGGTTTATCGCCGGCGGTAAAACCGGCCATCACTTCACCATCCAGCTCCGGCAGCGTCGGGTTGGCCAAATCGCGCACGGTGAACCTGTCTTCAGGGTGATTTTCACGCCATTGTTCAACAAAAAAATCGACTAATTTTCCAGACTGGGAATATTCACCCAGAATACTTGATTTCAGGACCAGTACACGGCTCATTGGCTTATCTCCAGGCGAAGTCTAATCGGTGACGATGTCAGTCGGTGTAAACGCATGGTAGAGGCAAGCCAGGAACAGTGATAGCGCAAAAATTCGCTGAGTTAAATCAAAAAAATTGAACTAGGGGCGCGAATGCGCCCCGATGGGATCAATAACGCGCTACGCGCTCGGCCAGCAGATCGATAAAGCCTTCGCGGTTGATGCCGGTCAGCACTTCCACGTTGGCCGCGTTGCCGGTTTGCTGGAAATAGTCCACCACCGTCATGCCGGCGGTGTATTCCCCCTTGGTTTCCACCCCCACCCAGCGCTCTACGCCGGTAAACAGCTGCGGCGCCAGCAGCCAGGCGATGGTGCAGGGATCGTGCATCGCCGCGCCGGGCAGGCCGCGCGGGTGGCTGAGATACAGCGGCAGGTAAAAATCGAGCATCTCCGCGACCGCCTGCGCGACCGGATTGGCTATCTGACGAATGCGTTCGATATCCTGCGGCAACACCAGCGCCTGATGGGTGACGTTCAGCCCGGCCATGGTCAGCGGCACGCCGGATTTCAGCACCATTTCTGCGGCTTCGGGATCGACGAAGATGTTGAACTCCGCGACCGGCGTGGTATTGCCGGCGTTCATGCCGCCGCCCATGAATACGATGCGCTCGATGCGGCTTTTCAGCTCGGCATGCTGGGCCAGCAGCAGGGCGATGTTGGTCATCGGGCCGGTCACCACCAGGGTTATCGGCTGCGGGCTGGCGCGCAGCAGGTCGGCGATCAGCTCGACGGCGCCGCGGGGATCGGGTTTGAGGGTCGGCGCCGGCAGGTGGGTGTTGCCCATGCCGGTTTTGCCGTGGACATAGTCGGCGATCACCAGCTCGCGCATCAGCGGGCCGCCGGCGCCGGCGGCGACCGGTATGTCCTCGCGCCCCATCAGGGTCAACAGGCCCAGCGCGTTACGCAGGGTTTTCTCCGGCGTCTGGTTGCCGGCGGAGGTGGTGATGGCTTTGACGTCCAGCTCCGGCGAACGCAGCGCCATGGCCAGCGCGATGGCGTCGTCGAGGCCGGGATCGCAATCGATGATAATAGGGCGGGGCATGTTCTTTCTCCTCTGTTTGTTATCCAGCGAGCATCGGATCAAAACCGGGGAGAAACAAGCGCTTTTAGTGCCGGGAGAAAAGATGCGCCCCTGGCGGGGCGCATGGATGGCGTATTTAGTGCAGGATCTTGGCCAGGAAGTCCTTGGCGCGATCGGATTCAGGGTTGTTGAAGAAATCGTCTTTGTTGCGGTCTTCGACGATTTTGCCTTCGTCCATAAAGATCACGCGATTCGCCACCTTGCGGGCGAAGCCCATTTCGTGGGTCACCACCATCATGGTCATGCCTTCGTTCGCCAGTTCGACCATTACGTCCAGCACTTCGTTGATCATTTCCGGATCGAGCGCCGAGGTCGGCTCATCGAACAGCATGGCGATCGGATCCATGCACAGCGCGCGGGCGATGGCGACGCGCTGCTGCTGGCCGCCGGACAGCTGACCGGGGAACTTGTTGGCATGGGCGGTGAGGCCGACGCGCTCCAGCAGCTTCAGGCCCTTCTCGCGCGAGGCGGTCTTATCGCGCTTGAGCACTTTTACCTGCGCCAGCGTCAGGTTGTCGATGATGGACAGGTGCGGGAACAGTTCAAAGTGTTGGAACACCATGCCGACCTTGGCGCGCAGCTGCGCCAGGTTGGTTTTCTTGTCGTTGACCGGCGTGCCGTTCACCAGGATGCTTCCCTGCTGGATCGGCTCCAGGCCGTTGACGGTTTTGATCAGGGTGGACTTGCCGGAACCTGAAGGACCGCAGACGACGACCACTTCGCCTTTTTTCACTTCGGTGGTGCAATCGGTCAACACTTGAAAGTGACCGTACCACTTGGAAACATTTTTCAGGGATATCATCAAACAGTCCTTTTCTTCAAATAGCTTACCAGCGCCGAGGCGGCGAGGCTGATAACAAAATAGACAAAGCCGGCGAACAGGATCATTTCAACCTGGGTGCCGTCGCGTTCGCCGATGGTCGACGCGGTGCGGAAGAAGTCGGCCAGGCTCAGTACGTAAACCAGCGAGGTATCCTGGAACAGCACGATGCCCTGGGTCAGCAGCAGCGGCACCATGGCGCGGAACGCCTGCGGCAGGATCACCAGCCGCATGGATTGCCAGTGGGTCATGCCCAGCGCCAGCGCGGCGGAAGATTGGCCGCGCGAGATGCTGATAATGCCGGCGCGGATGATTTCCGAATAATAAGCCGCTTCAAACAGGGAAAAGGCTACCATAGCCGAGATCAGGCGAATATCGGTTTTCGGCGACAGCCCTAGAACCTGTTGTAATAAGCTTGGAACCACCAGATAGAACCACAGCAGCACCATCACCAGCGGCACCGAACGGAACAGGTTGACGTACAGGGTGGCGAACCAGCTGATCGGTTTGAACGGCGACAGGCGCATCACCGCCAGCACGGTGCCCCACAGGATGCCGACCACGACGGCGGTCACGGTGATCTTCAGCGTGATCACCATGCCCTGCAGCAGATAAGGGAAGCTTGGGACGATCGACGCCCAGTCAAATTCGTACATTATTTACTCCCCAGGTTGCCAGGCAACTGCACTTTCTTTTCGACCAGACGCATAAACAGCATGATAACGGCGTTGATGCCGATATAAGCCAGCGTGATGGCGGTAAAGGATTCATAGGCGTGTGCGGAGTAATCCAACAGCTTGCCGGCCTGCGCGGCCATGTCCACCAGCCCGATGGTGGAGGCGATGGCGGAGTTTTTGACTAGGTTGAGCATCTCCGAGGTCATCGGCGGCACGATCACCCGGTAGGCGTTCGGCAACAGCACGTAGCGGTAGGTTTGCGGCAGCGTCAGGCCCATCGCCAGCCCGGCGGCTTTCTGGCCGCGCGGCAGGGATTGAATGGCGGCGCGCACCTGCTCGCAAACGCGGGCGGCGGTAAACAGCCCCAGACAAAGCATGGAAGAGACGAAGAACTGCACGTTGGGATCCAGCTCGGTCTTGAACCAGGTGCCGATATTGACCGGCAGCAGCTCGGGGATCACCAGATACCAGGTAAAGAATTGCACGATCAGCGGCACGTTGCGGAACAGTTCGACGTAACAGGTGCCGAGAGTGGAAAGAAAGCGGTTGGGCACGGTACGCAAGATACCGAACAGCGAACCGACGAAGAAAGCGATAATCCATGCACAGACGGAGAGGGCCACCGTGACCTGAAAGCCGGACCAGATCCAGCCGAGGTAAGTGGTGTTCCCAAACGGGGCCTGCTGCAGGAAGATACCCCAGTTCCAATCTATTGACATAACAAACTCCGATAAACGGGCGCAGGGCGCCGAAGATTGATGACTTGATGAGCGCCGATCGCCGCGCGGCCAGTCTGGCTGGCTTGTTGTGTACGGATGTCGGTGGCGCGCCTTGGGGAAAATGAGGGAGGGGAACGGCCCCCCTCATTCCTGTCTGTCCCAGTCATCAACTGGGCCGGTTTGGCCTGGCGGCCGCCCCGGCTTTTGTTCTATTTAGTTCAACGCTTTGTCGTTAGGCTCTTTGAACAGTTGCTTCATATCGTCCGACAGTTCGAAGTTCATGTTGAGCTGTTTTGGTGGGATAGGCTGTTTGAACCATTTGTCAAACCACTTGGCCGCCTCACCGGAAGTTTGCGCCTGGGCGATGGTGTCATCGACCAGTTTTTTGAACTCAGGGTCGTCTTTACGCAGCATGCAGCCGTAGGCCTCTTTCGACTGCGGCGTGCCGATGATTTCCCACTGATCCGGTTTCTTGGCCTTGGCGCGCTCGCCCGCCAGCAGGGCGTCATCCATCATGAAGGCCACGGCGCGGCCGCTTTCCAGAGTGCGGAAGGAATCGCCGTGATCTTTGGCGCTGATGATGCGCATGTTCATCTTGCCGCTGTCGTTCAGCTTGTTCAGCAGCACTTCGGAGGTGGTGCCGGAGGTGACCACCACCGGTTTGCCTGCCAGGTCTTTAAAGTCTTTGATGTCGGAGCCTTTTTTCACCAGCAAGCGGGTGCCGACCACGAAAATGGTGTCGGAGAAGGCGGCCTGTTTCTGGCGCTCGAGGTTATTGGTGGTGGAGCCGCACTCGAAATCATAGGTGCCGTTTTGCAGCAGCGGGATGCGGTTCTGCGAGGTAATCGGCAGCATTTTCACCTGCAGATTCGGTGCATTCAGCTTTTTCTTAACGGCTTCAACGATTTGGTTGGAGTAGTCCTGAGAGTAGCCCACAACTTTTTGTTGGTTGTCGTAGTAGGAGAACGGCACTGACGATTCGCGGTGGCCGACAACGATCACGCCATTGTCTTTGATTTTCTTCAGCGTACCGGTCAGGTCTTCCGCATGCGCCACGCTACCTGCCATACCGAGCAGCAGTAACGATAACGCCAATTTACGCATTTGCATGGTCCAACTCCTTTGCTGTTGTGGTGGCTCTGACTAAAGAGCGTCAGGTTAAACCGACTATTTATTGCTCAAGTTATAAAGATAGTCTTAGAACGGATAGCCGTTAAAAAATAACCGATTGTGAATATCTTGAAACTAAAATGTTTCATTTTTTGAGACGCCGCGCGCACCAAATCAATGCAACAAAACGCTGACGCACTCGTGCGGTGCGCTCGACGCACCCAAAATGTGCGCAGGTGCGACAAAACGTCAGCAAAAGTAAACCGGCGCGCGAGGTCGCCATAGATAAAAGCAAGGAGTGTGCCAGCCGCGTTGATTTAACGGCATTTTCTGACTGAGGTGGGGATATTGACGGGAAAGTGGGGCGCGGCGGGCGCGCCCCGACGGAGAGGATTATTTGCGGCGCAGGCCCAACATCAGCGCCCAGCCGCCCAGCAGCAGGGTAATCACCCACAGCGGCGTGGCGCCGAACCGCGCATAAGGCGTGACGCCGGTGGTCGGCGTGACCTTCACTTCGAGCACCTGACGGGTGAACTGCGGGATCTCGGCGATCACCTCGCCGTTCGCGTCCACCGCGGCGGTGACGCCGTTATTGGTGCTGCGTAGCAGCGGCCGGCCGAGCTCCAGCGCCCGCATGCGCGCCATCTGGAAGTGTTGCCACGGGCCGATGGAGTGGCCGAACCAGGCATCGTTGGAGATGGTCAGCAGGAAGTTGGTGTCCGGGCGGAAGTTATCGCGCACCTGCTGGCCCAGCACGATTTCGTAGCAGATGGCCGCCGTCAGGTTGTACCCGCGCACGCTGAGCTGCGGCTGCACATAGTCGCCGCGGCTGAAGGAAGACATCGGCAGATCGAAGAACGGCGCCAGCGGCCGCAGCAGCGTCTCCAGCGGCACGAATTCGCCGAACGGCACCAGGTGGTGCTTGTTGTAGCGATTCTTGTCCGGGTAGCTGTACGGCGTCGGCTCGCCGAGCACGATGGCGCTGTTGTAGATCTGCTGGCCCTGTGGCGTGGCGCGCACGTCGACGATGCCGGTGATCAGGCTGCTGTTCTTCGCCCGCATCAGGTCGTCCATCATGGTCAGGAAGCCGTTCTGGTTGGCTTCATAATCCGGGATGGCGGACTCCGGCCAGATGACGATCGGCGCCTTGCCCACGTACGGACGGGTTTCGTCCAGATAGGTTTGCAGCGTGCTGACCAGCGCTTTCGGATCCCATTTCATCGATTGGGCGATGTTGCCTTGCACCATGGCGACGTTCACCGCTTTCTCCGGCTGCGGGGTAAACCACTGCAGCTGGCGCAGCGGCCACGGCAACAGCAGCAGCGCGGCGGCGATGACTGCAGCCGACAGGCGGCGCTGATTGACCGCGTACACCAGCAGGCCGGCGATGGCCATCAGCACAAAGGTGATGGCGTCGACGCCCAGCAGCGGCGCGATGCCCTTCAGCGGGCCGTTGATCTGGCTGTAGCCGAACTGCAGCCAGGGGAAGCCGGTCAGCACCCAGCCGCGCAGGAATTCGGTCACCTGCCACAGCGCCGGCGCGGCGATGGCCAGCCGCCACCAGCGGGTGGCCGGGCACAGGCGCGTCAACAGCCCGGCGAACAGCCCGGTATACAGCGACAGGTAAGCGGCGAGCAGCACCACCAGGAAGACGTTGACGGCGAAAGGCATGCCGCCGAAATCGGCGATGCTGACATACACCCAGTTGATGCCGCTGCCGAACAGCCCGAAGCCCCAGACAAAGCCGAGCAGGGCAGACTGTTTGGCGGTGCGATTGAGGGTGACGGCCAGCAGGCCGAATAGGGAGACGATGGCCGCGGGCCAGAAGTCGTAGGGCGAGAACGCCAGCGTCCCGCCGGCACCTGACAACAGCGCCAGCAGGGCGCGAACCCGCTGGCGTTCAAGTAATGAGGCTTTAGCCATGTTGGATTTAATCTTCCAGTTTCGGTGGTGGAGAATCGTCCGGAATTTTTACATGAACCTGGATAATACGTCGACTGTCGGCCATGGCAACTTTAAATAGGTAACCTTCGATTTCAATGGTTTCCCCGCGCGCCGGCAGGTGGCCGAAGGCCTGCATCACCAGACCGCCAATGGTATCGACCTCGTCGTCGCTGAAATGGGTGCCGAAGGCTTCGTTGAAGTCTTCGATCGGGGCCAATGCGCGCACGGTGTACATGTGGCGGCTGAGCTGGCGGATATCCAGATCGTCTTCGTCGTCGTATTCGTCTTCGATCTCGCCGACGATCAGTTCCAGAATGTCTTCGATGGTGACCAGGCCGGACACGCCGCCGAATTCGTCAATGACAATCGCCATGTGATAGCGCTGGGAGCGGAACTCTTTCAGCATCCGGTCGACGCGCTTGCTTTCCGGCACTACCACCGCGGTGCGCAGCACCTTGTCGATGCTGAACGGCTCGGAGTCTGCGCGCATGAACGGCAGCAGATCCTTGGCCATCAGGATACCTTCGATGTGATCTTTGTCTTCGCTGATCACCGGGAAGCGCGAGTGGGCGGAGTCGATAATCACGTCCAGGCACTCTTCCAGCGTCTGGTTGCGCTTGAGCGTCACCATCTGGGAGCGGGGGATCATGATGTCGCGCACGCGCTGCTCGGCGATATCCATCACGCCTTCCAGCATGTCGCGGGTATCGGGATCGATCAGGTCGTTTTGTTCGGAATCACGGATCAGCTCGACCAGATCGCCACGGTTTTTAGGCTCGCCGTGGAACAGCTGGTTAAGGATAAGAGTAAAGAACCCCTTCTTGGGACTGGGGCTGTCATTGCTTTGTGAATGGTCGTCGCTCATGGCGTTTTCGTTACTGTCACTCATGTCAGAGTTAAGGGGCGTCAGCGACAGCCCCGCAGGGGGCTGTAGGGTAAACGGCTGACGTCAGACGGGGTCTTTTTCCGCCAGGTACGGATCAGGATAGCCCAGTCCGTGCATGATTTCGGTTTCCAAAGACTCCATTTCTTCGGCTTCATCGTCTTCGATGTGGTCATACCCTAGCAGATGAAGACTGCCGTGGACAACCATATGCGCCCAGTGGGCCTCCAGCGCCTTGCCTTGCTCAATCGCTTCCTGTTCAACCACCTGGCGGCAGATGATCAGATCGCCGAGCAGCGGCAGCTCGATGCCCGGCGGGGCCTCGAACGGGAAAGAGAGCACGTTGGTCGGCTTGTCTTTGCCGCGGTAGGTCAGGTTCAGCTCGTGGCTTTCCGCTTCGTCAACCAGACGCACGGTCACCTCGGCCTCTTCCTGAAATTGCGGCAGCACGCCTTCCAGCCAGCGCTGGAAGGTGGCCTCATCCGGCAGGCCGTCGCCGCTTTCACAGGCAATCTGCAGATCCAAAATCACCTGGCTCATGGTGTCTCCTGCTCGGAGGCGGCGAGCGCCTCGCGCTTACGTTGTTCGGCAATCGCGTCTTTGCGTTTCTGTTCGGCCGCTTCCCAGGCCTCATAGGCGATGACCACGCGGGCCACCACCGGGTGGCGCACCACGTCTTCGCTGTGGAAGAAGTTGAAGCTCAGTTCTTCCACGTCCGACAGCACTTCCACCGCGTGGCGCAGGCCGGATTTCTGGTTGCGCGGCAGGTCGATCTGGGTGACGTCGCCGGTGATGACCGCCTTCGAGTTGAAGCCGATGCGCGTCAGGAACATCTTCATCTGTTCGATGGTGGTGTTCTGGCTCTCATCCAGAATGATAAAGGCGTCGTTCAGCGTGCGGCCGCGCATATAGGCCAGCGGCGCGACTTCGATCACGTTGCGCTCGATGAGCTTCTCCACGCGCTCGAAGCCCAACATTTCGAACAGGGCGTCGTACAGCGGGCGCAGATAGGGATCGACCTTCTGGCTCAGATCACCCGGCAGGAAGCCCAGCTTTTCACCGGCTTCGACCGCGGGACGGGTCAGCAGAATGCGGCGAATTTCCTGGCGCTCCAGCGCATCTACCGCGGCGGCGACCGCCAGGTAGGTCTTGCCGGTGCCCGCCGGGCCGATCCCGAAGGTGATGTCGTGATCGAGAATGTTGGCGATGTACTGCGCCTGGTTGGGCGTGCGCGGTTTCACCATGCCGCGCTTGGTTTTGATGGTGACCGCCTTGCCGTAATCCGGCACGCTGTCGGCCACCTGTTCCAGCACCCGGCTCTCTTTGATGGCCAGATGGATTTGCTCCGGATCGATATCCGGGATCACGCCGCGAATCGGCGCGGTATCCACGTACAGATGGCGCAGGATATCGGCGGCGGCGGCCACGCACAGGTTTTTGCCGACCAGCTTGAAACGGTTGTCGCGGCGATTGATTTCGATGCCCAATCGGCGCTCGAGTTGTTTGATGTTGTCATCAAACGGGCCGCACAGGCTGAGCAAACGCTTGTTGTCTGCGGGCTCTAACAAAATTTCTTGTGTTGCGACGTTCAAACTATTCCTCTAGGTCACATCGGGCCTGGTTGATGTCACATAGCGCGTCCGGGACGCGCGCGTTCAGGACGAGCCTGAATACTCTCTTTCTTGAATTATTCATGGTGCGCCGCAACGGCGCAAGTTTACCGCTGATCTATCTGTGCGCCGTCGGCGAAATTCAAGGGAAGATAAGGAAAAAACGCGGCGGGGCGCAAAGCCCGCCGCGTCATCACAGAACAAGGCCGCTGGGAATCAGTTCTTTTTCACGAACTCGGATTTCAGCTTCATCGGGCCGAAGCCATCGATTTTGCAGTCGATGTTGTGATCGCCTTCGACCAGGCGAATGTTTTTCACCTTGGTGCCGATCTTGAGCATCGAGGAGCTGCCTTTGACCTTCAGGTCTTTGATCACGGTGACCGCATCGCCGTCCGCCAGCAGGTTGCCGTTGGCGTCTTTGACGATCAGCGTGTCCTGATCTTCCGCCGGGGCGCTGTCGCTCCACTCGTGGGCGCACTCAGGGCAGATGAACAGGGCATTGTCCTGGTAGGTGTATTCGGAGTTGCACTTCGGGCAGTGTGGGAGTTGCATGTTATGTCGCCTCTTCAACAATAAAAAAATAAAAAAGCAAATCACCGGGCGCGGACGCCCGGCGGAGAAACGGTAAGGAGTAGCGCGAATGGGCGGCGATAAGGCGGCCGCCGCGGCGTCAGGGCTGGTAAATGCCGACGCCCAGCGCGTTTTCTTTGCGGGTACGGGCGATCACCGACTGCGGGGATTCATGTACGCGCAGATCCATCTGCTGTTCGGTGCGCACCACTGCGCCACGCAGGGTGTTGGTCAGCACCTCGGTAATTTCCACGTCGACGAACTGGCCGATCATGTCGGGCGTGCCCTCGAAGTTTACCACACGGTTGCACTCCGTGCGCCCGGCCAGCTCCATCACGCTTTTGCGCGAGGTGCCCTCCACCAGAATGCGCTGGACGGTGCCGAGCATGCGGCGGCTGAACTGCAGCGCCTGCTGGTTGATGCGGTCCTGCAGAATATACAGCCGCTGTTTTTTCTCTTCTTCGCTGACGTCGTCGACCATGTCCGCCGCCGGGGTGCCCGGGCGCGACGAATAGATGAAGCTGAAGCTGACGTCGAAATTGACGTCGGCGATCAGGTTCATGGTCTGTTCGAAATCGGCCTGGCTTTCGCCCGGGAAACCGACGATGAAATCGGAGCTGAGCTGGATGTTCGGGCGCGCCTTGCGCAGCTTGCGGATAATCGCCTTATACTCCAGCGCGGTGTGCGCGCGTTTCATCATGGTCAGGATGCGATCCGAACCGCTCTGCACCGGCAGATGCAGGAAGCTGACCAGCTCCGGCGTGTCTTCGTACACCGCGATGATATCATCGGTGAACTCGATCGGGTGGCTGGTGGTGAAGCGAATGCGATCGATGCCGTCGATGGCCGCCACCAGGCGCAGCAGTTCGGCGAACGAGCAGATATCGCCGTCATGCGTGGCGCCGCGGTAAGCGTTGACGTTTTGGCCGAGCAGGTTGACCTCGCGTACGCCCTGCGCCGCCAGTTGGGCGATTTCGAACAGCACGTCGTCGCTCGGGCGGCTCACTTCCTCGCCGCGGGTGTAAGGCACCACGCAGAAGGTGCAGTATTTGTTGCAGCCTTCCATGATCGACACGAATGCGGTCGGGCCTTCGGCGCGCGGCTCCGGCAGACGGTCGAACTTTTCGATCTCCGGGAAGCTGATGTCGACCACCGGGCTGCGGGTGCCCTGGACGTGGTTGATCATTTCCGGCAGGCGGTGCAGGGTCTGCGGGCCGAATACCACGTCAACGCAGGGCGCGCGGCTGCGGATCAGTTCACCTTCTTGCGAGGCCACGCAACCGCCGACGCCGATGATCACCGACGGGTTCTTTTCTTTCAGCAAGCGCCAGCGCCCCAGCATGGCGAAAACTTTCTCCTGCGCCTTTTCACGGATCGAGCAGGTGTTCAGCAGCAGCACGTCCGCCTCTTCGGCGTTTTCGGTCCACTCGAAGCCGTGCGTGCTGTTCAACAGGTCGGCCATTTTCGATGAATCGTACTCATTCATCTGGCAGCCCCAGGTTTTGATATGTAGTTTTTTCGTCATTGACTTGCCATTACTCAGTGCGGAGCGAAAGTTGCGTTACGCGACATGCAGGGCGCGTATTGTAATCATTTGCCGCCGTTGTGACCAGCGCGGGGGAAAATGGCACGCAACCTGAAGCCGGAGCGAAAATCCGGTACACTGCGCAAAACGCCATACCGGGTGGGATGGCGAGCATTCACACAGAAAACATAGCCAATATGAAGACATCTCAAAATCGGTATGACGCGGTGGTGGTCGGCGGCGGCATGGTCGGCGCGGCGGCGGCCCTGGGGCTGGCGCAGGCGGGCTGGTCGGTGGCGTTGCTGGAACATCAGGTGCCGCAGGCGTTCGAGGCGCAAAGCCCGCCGGATCTGCGCATTTCCGCTATCGGCTGCACCTCGGTGGGGCTGCTGAAAAAGCTCGGCGCCTGGCAGGCCGTGACGGCGATGCGCACGGCGCCGTATCGCCGGCTGGAGACCTGGGAGTGGGCGTCGTCGCGCGTGGCGTTCGACGCGGTGTCCCTGGGGCTGCCGGAGCTGGGCTTTATGGTGGAAAACCGCATTCTGCAGCTGGCGCTGTGGCAGCAGTTCGCGCAGTGCGCCAATTTGACGCTGCTGTGCCCCGCCAGGCTGCAATCGCTGCAGCGGGCGGACAATGCCTGGCAACTTACGCTGGACGGCGGTGAGACGCTGCAGACGCGTTTGGTTGTCGGCGCCGACGGCGCCAACTCGCAGGTGCGCAAGCTGGCGGCGATCGGCACCAACGGCTGGCAGTATCGTCAGGCGTGCATGTTGATCACCGTCGATACCGGCGCGCCGCAGCAGGATGTGACCTGGCAGCGCTTCTTCCCATCCGGGCCGCGTGCCTTCCTGCCGCTGTACGACAGTTGGGCGTCGCTGGTGTGGTATGACAGCCCGCAGCGCATTCGCCAGCTGCAGGCGATGCCGCCGGCGCAACTGGAGCGCGAGATCGCCGCCGCTTTCCCGGCGCGACTGGGCCCGGTTAAGGTGCACGCCGCCGGTTCGTTCCCGCTGACGCGGCGTCATGCGCAGCGCTACGTGTTGCCGGGGCTGGCGCTATTGGGTGATGCGGCGCATACCATCAATCCGCTGGCCGGGCAGGGCGTCAATCTGGGGTATCGCGACGTGGATGCCTTGCTGAACGTATTAAGCGATGCGCGGGAGCAGGGAGAGGACTGGAGCAGCGAGGCGGTACTGCTGCGCTATCAGCGCCGCCGCCGTACCGACAATCTGCTGATGCAGAGCGGCATGGATCTGTTCTATACCGCTTTCAGCAATAACCTGGCGCCGCTGAACGTGGCGCGCAATCTGGCGCTGATGGCCGCGCAGCGGGCGGGCAAGCTGAAAGAGCATGCGTTGAAGTACGCATTGGGATTGTAACCGACAGGGCTCGGCTGCGGCTGGGCTCGTTAGGATTGGCCGAGCGCCGGAAAGCAAAAAGCCCGCCGAAGCGGGCTTTCTAAATATGGCTGGGGTGCCAGGATTCGAACCTGGGTATGCTGGTATCAGAAACCAGAGCCTTACCGCTTGGCGACACCCCAATTATGGTGGCTACGACGGGATTTGAACCTGTGACCCCATCATTATGAGTGATGTGCTCTAACCAGCTGAGCTACGTAGCCGATGGTACTTTTTACTTCTTTGATTTGCAAGCAGTTTGTTATGGCTGGGGTACCTGGATTCGAACCAGGGAATGCCGGTATCAAAAACCGGTGCCTTACCGCTTGGCGATACCCCACCTGCAAACAAATCTTATGTTGAAACCCCATTCCCGAAGGAATATGGCTGGGGTACCTGGATTCGAACCAGGGAATGCCGGTATCAAAAACCGGTGCCTTACCGCTTGGCGATACCCCATCAACATACTGCGCCGACGATGAAGAGAAATGGTGCGGGAGGCGAGACTTGAACTCGCACACCTTGCGGCGCCAGAACCTAAATCTGGTGCGTCTACCAATTTCGCCACTCCCGCAAATGCAAAAAAGAGATGGTGGCTACGACGGGATTCGAACCTGTGACCCCATCATTATGAGTGATGTGCTCTAACCAGCTGAGCTACGTAGCCCTCTTTTTTTGCTTTGCCTTCATCGGCGTTGCGGGGCGCATTATGCGTATATGACCGATTTGCGTCAACAAGTTTTTTCCCGAAAAAGTGCCCGGAAGCGCCGTTTGTCTGGGTTGTGAACATTATGGCGATAAAATCGGCAATTCAGGCAGTTGGCGGGGGGAAAAGGCAACAAAAAGGCGGGCCAAAAGGCCCGCCCCGAGGGAAAGCGCCGCGCGATTATTTATAGGCGGCCTGGTGTACGCCGACGGCGCGGCCGGAAGGATCGTCCATCTTCTTGAACGATTCGTCCCATTCGATGGCCTTGGCGGACGAGCAGGCGACGGACGGGCCGCCCGGCACGCATTCGGCGGCGCTTGGCAGTGGGAACAGCTCCTCGAAGATTTCGCGGTACAGGTAGCCTTCTTTCGAAGTCGGCGTGTTGTACGGGAAGCGGAAACGCGCGGTTTCGAGCTGTTGATCGCTGATTTGCTGCGCAGCGACCTCTTTTAGCGTGTCGATCCAGCTGTAGCCGACGCCGTCGGAGAACTGCTCTTTCTGGCGCCAGGCCACGCTGGCCGGCAAATAGGACTCGAAACATTCGCGGACGATGTGTTTTTCCATTTTGCCGTTGCCGCACATTTTATCTTTCGGGTTGATGCGCATCGCCACGTCGAGGAATTTCTTGTCCAGGAACGGCACGCGGGCTTCGACGCCCCAGGCGGACATCGCCTTGTTGGCGCGCGCGCAGTCGAACATATGCAGCGCCAGCAGCTTGCGCACGGTCTCTTCGTGGAATTCGCGGGCGTCCGGCGCCTTATGGAAGTAGAGGTAGCCGCCGAACACTTCGTCCGCGCCTTCGCCGGAGAGCACCATCTTGATGCCCATCGCCTTGATTTTGCGCGACATCAGGTACATCGGCGTCGAGGCGCGGATGGTGGTGACGTCGTAGGTTTCGATGTGGTAAATCACGTCGCGGATGGCGTCCAGGCCTTCCTGCACGGTGAAGTGGATTTCATGGTGTACGGTGCCCAGATGGTTGGCCACCTCCTGCGCGGCGCGCAGATCCGGCGAGCCTTCCAGGCCGACGGCGAAGGAGTGCAGCTGCGGCCACCAGGCTTCGCTGCGTTCCTGATCTTCCACGCGGCGCGCGGCGTACTTCTTGGTGATCGCCGAGATGACCGAGGAATCCAGCCCGCCCGACAGCAGCACGCCGTAAGGCACGTCGGACATCAGGTGGCTTTTCACCGACTCTTCCAGCGCGGTTCGCAGGGCGGTGGCGTCGGTCACGTTGTCTTTGACGCTGTCGTAATCGAACCAGTCGCGGCGATAGTATTCGCGGATCTCACCGTCCTGGCTCCACAGGTAGCTGCCGGCCGGAAATTCCTTGATGGTGCGGCACACCGGCACCAGCGCTTTCATTTCCGAGGCGACGTACAGGTTGCCGTGCTCGTCGTGGCCCATGTACAGCGGGATGATGCCCAGATGATCGCGGCCGATCAGGTAGGCGTCTTTTTCGGTGTCGTACAGGGCGAAGGCGAACATGCCTTGCAGATCGTCGAGGAAGTCCGGGCCTTTCTCCTGATACAGCGCCAGGATCACTTCACAGTCGGAACCGGTCTGGAACGCGTAGCGGTCGCTCAGCTGTTGGCGCAGCGCCTGGTGGTTGTAAATTTCGCCGTTGACCGCCAAAACGTGGGTGTGCGCAGCGTTGTACAGCGGTTGAGCGCCGTTGTTGACGTCGACGATCGACAGGCGTTCGTGGGCCAAAATGGCTTTGTCGCTGGCGTAAACGCCGGACCAATCCGGGCCGCGGTGGCGCATCAGGCGCGACAGCTCCAGCGCTTTCTTACGCAGTTCAACGGGATCGGACTTCAGATCGAGCACACCGAAAATAGAACACATACAACTCTCCTAACGGGCTTTTATGACTGTGATGTTGTTATGGGCAGCATTGCCGATTCATCAGCGATAACGCGGTTTTGCTGCGCTGTGGTTATGAAAATGCGCCTAAAGCTGCATGAGATGCAAGCGTTTTAGCCATACGCTGAGAAATAGTTGTTTGCCTGGGCGCGATTTTTGACGGATTTTCAGTTATCGGCGGGGAAAATTAGCGATTATGCAATTTTTAGCGTAATGACGGGATTGCCGGCCGGTTTGACCGGCAATCGATTAGCGATTAGGCGATGAGCTGCCACAGGGTGAAGGCGGCGTCCGGCGTCCAGGCGGCGTTGGAGGTGTGCGCCTGAATACAGGTGTATTTCTTGCCTTTATAACTCACCACGTCGCCGGCTTGGTAGCTGTGGTTGTTCTGCCACTTGGGCGCGCTCGGATCGGGCGGCGTGCCGTCGTTGGCGGTTTTGACCGCCAGCGCGCTGCTCGGCAGCGAGGTATTGCCCTGGCTGTCGGTTGCGGTAACGAAGTAGCTGTACTGAGTGGCCGGAGCCAGGCCGTTGTCGGCCAATGACAGGCCGGCAGTCTGGCCGATCGGGTTGCCGTTGCGGTAAACGGTGTAACTGGCGATCGGTAAGGCGCCGGTGGCGGCGGCCCAGCTCAGCTTCAGCGAGGTGGCGCCCAACTCGGAGACCGTCAGCGCCGTCGGCGCATTAGGCTTTCCCGGCGGCGGGGTGACTCCGCCCTGAATCAGCGGCGCGTAGCGGGTTTTGAACTCCCAGCTGTAGGCCACGCCGGCTTTGCTCTTGCCGTTGTCCCAGTTGATTGACCAGGTCATCAGGCCCTTGATCGACAGGTTTTTGGCGTCGAGACGCGAGAAGGCGTTATACACCGCCTGTTTGTCGATCACGTAGCCGGTGGCGGCGGCATCGTTGTTGCTCGGCAGGCCGATAACGAATTTACTGGCTGGAATTCGGATAAATCCGCGGGTGCCGGTGACCAGACTTTCCGTCAGGTAATAGAGGAAGTCTTCTTTCATGGCGTCGTTGTTTTGGGCAATCCAGGCACCGGCACCGTTATTGGCCTCGGGAACCCAGATGCCGTCGCCACCCTGGTTATAATATTGCGGCGCGATAAAGTCATAATAGCCATCTAACGCATTAATATAATCGCCATAGCTGCCGTTAGCCTGCAGATAAGGGAATTCCGGCGCCATGCTGATAATAAAGTTTTTCCCCTGCGCGGCGTAATGGTCTTTTACTTTTTTCAGCGCCGCAGGCAAGACGGTTTTATTATTGGCGGCGCCGATCGCCGCCTGTTCCAGATCGATATCCAGGCCGTCGAAGCCGTAGACTTCCACCAGGCGAATAATCTCGTCTTTCAGCCGGTCTTCGTCGCCGGTTTTCAGTTCGATGTGCGCGTCTGCGCCGCCGAGGGAGATCAGCACCGCGCGGCCCTGGCTGTTCAGCACGCCCACCTGGCGGCGGAACTCGGCGTCGGACAGGTTGTAAGGCTTGAAGGTCGGGATTCCCTGGCCTTTCATAAAGGCGACGGCCACCACGTTATATTCGGCGGGAATGTCGGTCAGGTTCATATTGGCGAACTGGCCTTGTTGATAACCGTCACTGGCGCCGGCGGCCCAGTTGTGCCAGAAACCCATCAGGATTTTTTTATTGGCGATAGTCGGCATAATGGCTGCGTCATCGGCGGCATTAATAATGTTATTTGTGCTCATGGTAGCCTCATTAATTAGGGTAAGGGATTTTCGCCTGCCGGCAATATCAGCTATTGGCGGGGCGTAAGGTTATAATGAGGGTTTTTAGCGCGGGCAGGCTGAAACCTTTTGCGGCCATGAACGAATTAAATTCAAACTGTAGTCAGGAAGAGGGAAATAATGGCGGCCGGGCAGCCGCCATAAATGCATCAGAAAATAGTGATATCGGCAACGGAAGGGTAGACGTAGCTCGGGCGGAACGGCATGGTTTCGATGTCGCTCAGCGTGGAGACGCCGGACAGCACCAGCACGGTTTCCAGGCCGGCCTGGAAGCCCGCCAGAATGTCGGTGCGCAGGTTGTCGCCGACGATCACCGTCTCTTCCGAGTGCGCCTGCATTTTGTTCAATGCGGCGCGAATGATCCATGGGCTGGGCTTGCCGACGTAAAACGGCTTGCGGCCGGTGATCTTCTCGATGGGGGCGCACAGCGCGCCGCAGGCCGGCGAGAAGCCGTGGCCGTGGCTATCCGGGTTGGTGGCGATAAAGCGCGCGCCGTTACTGACGAAGTAGGCGGCCTTGTGCATCATGTCCCAGTTGTAAGAGCGGGTTTCCCCGACGATCACGAAATCCGGGTTGATGTCGGTGATGGTGAAACCGGCTTTGTACAGCTCATGGATCAGCGCGCCTTCGCCCACCACATAGGCCTTCTTGCCTTCCTGGCGGCGCAGGAAATCGGCGGTGGCCATCGCCGAGGTATAGAACGCGCTCTCCGGCACTTCCAGCCCGGCGGCGGCGAAGCGGTTCGCCAGATCCTGCGCGGTCTGTGACGGGTAGTTGGTCAGCACCACCAGCGGCATGCCTTGTTCCTGGATGCGCGCCAGGAACAGATCGGCGCCGGGCACCGGCGTATTGTCATGCAGCAGCACGCCGTCGATATCGCATATAACGTTTTTGATTTTCATTTGTCGCTGTTTCTCATGATTACGGCAGGCAAGGGGTGACGATAACACACCTGCCAGAAGCGGCGGATCAGCTTTCCAGCAATCGCTGCAAGAGCACGCCGTTGAGCATCGCGCGTTTGGCCAGGGCGAAAGCGCCGATCGCCGAGCGATGATTGAGTTCGGAGGTCACCACTGGCAGATTCTTGCGGAAGTCCTTCAGCACCTGGGTATTGATGCAGCTCTGGATCGCCGGCAGCAGCACTTTGTCCGCTTCGGTGATCTCACCGGCGATCACCACCTTCTGCGGATTGAACAGGTTGATGGCGATGGCCACCGCCTTGCCCAGATAGCGGCCGACGTGTTCGATCACTTCGCTGGCCAGCAGATCGCCGCGGTTGGCGGCCTTGCAGATGGCGTTGATGCCGCAGTCTTCCAGCGTCAGTTTGCTCGGGTAGCCCTGGCTCAGCAGCTGGCGCACGCGCTGTTCGATCGCCGCGTTGGCGGCCACCGTTTCCAGGCAGCCGAAGTTGCCGCAGTGGCAGCGTTCGCCGAGCGGATCGATCTGGATATGGCCGATCTCGCCGACGTTGCCGTTGTTGCCGAGAAAAATCTGCCCGTTGACGATGATGCCGGCGCCGGTGCCGCGGTGCAGGCGCACCAGAATCGAGTCTTCGCAGTCGCGGGTGGCGCCGAAGTAGTGCTCCGCCAGCGCCAGGCTGCGGATGTCGTGGCCGACGAAGCTGGTGACGTTGAAACGTTGCTGCAGGTTGTCCACCAGCGCCCAGTTGCTGACGCTGATGTGCGGCATGTAGCGCACCACGCCCAGCGCCGGATCCACCAGGCCGGGCAGGATCACCGCGATGGCGATCAGCTCGCGCAGGCGGCGCTGATTCGCTTCGATGAATTGGGCGATGGCGGCGAACAGCGCATTCTCCAGCGTTTCCTGGGTGCGTTCCGGCAGCGGATAGTGTTCTTCGCCGAGCGATTTGCCGCTCATGTCATACAGGGTGATGGTGGCGTCGTGGCGGCCGAGACGCACCGCGACGGTATGGAAATGACGGGTTTCCGACACGATGGAGATCGCGCGGCGGCCGCCGGTGGAGGCTTGCTGATCGACTTCTTTGATCAGCCCGCGCTCCAGCAGCTGGCGAGTAATTTTGGTGACGCTGGCGGGGGCAAGCTGGCTGAGTTCGGCAATTTGAATGCGCGAGATCGGGCCCTGCTGGTCGATCAGGCGGTAAACTGCCGCGCCGTTAAGTTGTTTGACTAAGTCAACGTTCCCTATTTGTGCTTGTCCGCCGGTGCTCATCAATAATGTTACTCGCTGTTCATTGAATTAAACCTCGTTACCGTTAACGAGCGTTTTGGTGATTTTAAAATCACGGGTGAAGGCGGTCAGGTTAGCCACCTTGCCGGCTTCGATGGTGCCCAGACGGTGCTCGACGCCGATGGCGCGCGCCGGGTACAGCGTCGCCATGCGCAGCGCTTCGTCCAGCGCGATGCCGATATGTTCGACGCTGTTTTGCACCGCTTCGATCATGGTCAGCGCGGAACCGCTCAGGGTGCCGTTCTCATCCACGCACAGCCCATCCCGATAGTATATTGTTTTACCGGCGAAAATAAATTGGTCAATATCTGCACCTGCCGGTGCGGTCGCGTCGGTGACCAATACCAATTTATCACCTTTCAGGCGTTTGGCGTTACGGATACTCGCCCAGGCCACGTGATGGCCGTCGGCGATGATGCCGGTATAGACCTCCGGCGTGTCGAAGATCGCTCCCATCAGCCCCGGTTCGCGGCCGGTGATATACGGCATGGCGTTGTACAGGTGGGTGGCAAAGCTGATGCCGGCGGCGAAGCCGGTGCGCGCCTGATCGTAGGTGGCGTTCGAGTGGCCGGCGGAGACCACGATGCCGGCCTCGGTCAGCTGCTTGATAACGTGTGGCTCAACCATCTCCGGCGCCAGCGTCACCTTGGTGATCACGTCGGCGTTGGCGCACAGGTAATCGATCATGTCCTGCGTTGGCTTGCGAATGAACGCCGGGTTATGGGTGCCTTTTTTCACCGGGCTGAGGTACGGCCCTTCCAGGTGCAGGCCCAGCGCCTGGTTTTGGTGCTTTTTCAGATAGGCGCGCATCACCTCGACGCTGTGCTTCATGAATTCGTCGCTGCTGGTGATCAGCGTCGGCAGATAGCTGGTGCAGCCGGATTTCTCGTTGGCGTGCTGCATGATCTCCAGCGTTTCTTCCGAAATCGCTTCCAGCGAATCGTTGAACTGTACGCCGCCGCAGCCGTTCAGCTGCACGTCGATAAGCCCGGGGGCCAGGATGGCGCCACCCAGGTCGCGCGTTTCGATGCCGGCGGGCAATTCAGCCGCCGGGCAGACTCTCTCGATCAGCCCATCAGCGATAATGACTGCATGGTCATCAAGTACGTCGTGGCCGGTATAGATTCGGCCGTGGGTTAAAGCGAACATCGTAGCCCCCTGCAAAGATTAAAGACTTTTCACGCTTTCCGCTTCTAACTCGCGGAAATATTTGACGGTTTTGACTTTCAGTTCCATGGTGGCCGGCTCGTCGCACACCACCACCGCTTTGGCGTGTAGCTGCAGGCAGCTGATGGTCCACATGTGGTTGATGTTGCCTTCCACCGCGGCCTCCAGCGCCTGCGCCTTGGCGTGGCCGGTCACCAGGATCATTACTTCTTCCGCGTCCAGCAGCGTACCCACGCCGACGGTCAGCGCATATTTCGGCACCAGGCTGACGTCGCCGCCGAAGAAGCGCGAGTTGGCGATGCGGGTGTCTTCGGTCAGCGTTTTGATGCGGGTGCGCGAAGCCAGGGACGAAGCCGGTTCGTTGAACGCGATATGGCCGTCGATGCCCACGCCGCCCATGAACAGGTTAATTTTGCCGTAAGACTTGATCTTCTCTTCGTACTGGCGGCACTCGGCATCGACATCCGCGGCGTTGCCGTTCAGCAGGTTGATATTTTCACGAGGGATATCAACGTGATCAAAGAAGTTGCGGTACATGAAGGTGTGGTAGCTTTCCGGGTGTTCCTGCGGCAGGCCAACGTACTCGTCCATGTTGAAAGTCACAACATGCTTAAAGCTTACTTCACCTGCTTTGTGCATCGCAATCAGATGTTTGTAGGCTTCCAGCGGCGTGCCGCCGGTAGGCAGGCCGAGGACAAACGGGCGCTCTGCGGTTGGCTTGAATGCGTTGATGCGTTGAACGATATGACGCGCGGCCCATTTGCCGACTTGTGCGGTATCTTTCAGTGGGATAAGTCTCATCTAACACCTCTTGGGATAAGTAAACTAAAGCTATACTGTACGGGCCTGCGGGAGTCCTAAGCGTAACCCAGCTTTATGATTCTCGCGTGAATCGTCCGTCCGGTTGATTTTTTGAATGATAAAATAAGTTTTGTGTGATGGCCAGCAATCCGGGAGGGAAAGACTACTTTTTGGTGATATTTATCACAAAAAGGGAGGTTTTAATTTGCGATACAAAATAAATTTTTTACACTCGGCATGAGTGATACGTGCCATGCGTTGTTTCTAAAAAGGTAGTGAGAGCTCCAAATAAACTACTAATAGGGTCCGTCCGCGGACAACATAGGGGGAAAAGGTGAACATTCTTAGTTATTTGCAAAAGGTGGGACGGGCGCTGATGGTGCCGGTCGCCACGCTGCCCGCCGCCGCCATCTTGATGGGCGTCGGGTACTGGATTGACCCTGTTGGTTGGGGCGGCGACAACGCGCTCGCCGCTTTCTTCATTAAATCCGGCTCCGCTATCATCGACAACATGTCGGTGTTGTTCGCTATCGGCGTGGCCTACGGCATGTCCAAAGACAAGGACGGCGCCGCCGCGTTAACCGGCTTCGTCGGCTTCCTGGTGCTGACCACCCTCTGTTCACCGGCCGCCGTGTCGATGATTCAGAAGATCCCGCTCGATCAGGTGCCTGCCGCGTTCGGCAAGATCCAGAACCAGTTCGTCGGTATTCTGGTGGGTATCATCTCCGCCGAAGTGTACAACCGCTTCAGCGGCGTCGAGCTGCCTAAGGCGCTGTCGTTCTTCAGCGGCCGCCGCCTGGTGCCGATCCTCATTTCCTTCCTGATGATCCTGGTCGCTTTCATTCTGATGTACATCTGGCCGGTGATCTTCAACGGTCTGGTGAACTTCGGTGAACACATTCAGAAAATGGGTTCGGTCGGCGCCGGCATTTACGCCTTCTTCAACCGTTTGCTGATCCCGGTCGGCCTGCACCACGCGCTGAACTCGGTATTCTGGTTCGACGTGGCCGGCATCAACGATATTCCTAACTTCCTCGGCGGCCAGCAGTCAATCGAAGCCGGTAAAGCGGTTGTTGGCATCACCGGCCGTTATCAGGCGGGCTTCTTCCCGATCATGATGTTCGGTCTGCCGGGGGCAGCGCTGGCCATCTATCACTGCGCGCGTCCTGAAAACAAAGCCAAAGTGGCGGGCATCATGCTGGCGGCCGCGTTCGCCGCCTTCTTTACCGGCATCACCGAACCGCTGGAGTTCTCCTTCATGTTCGTGGCGCCGGTACTGTACGTGATCCACGCCGTGCTGACCGGTATCTCGGTGTTCATCGCCGCCAGCATGCACTGGATCGCCGGTTTCGGCTTCAGCGCCGGGCTGGTGGATATGGTGCTGTCGTCCCGCAACCCGCTGGCGACCCACTGGTACATGCTGATCCCGCAAGGCCTGGTGTTCTTCGTCATCTACTACGTGGTGTTCCGCTTCACCATCAAGAAATTCAACCTGATGACCCCGGGCCGCGAACTGGCGGTTGCCGGTGACGAAACCGACGGTTATGACGTCAACGTCGACAGCAACGCCGGTAAAGACGAAAACGAAACCACCACGCTGGCCCGTCGCTACGTCGGCGCGATCGGCGGTTCCGACAACCTGACCGGCATCGATGCCTGCATCACCCGCCTGCGTCTGAACGTGAAAGACTCCGCGCTGGTGAACGACGCCTTGGCGAAACGCCTCGGCGCATCCGGCGTTATCCGCCTGAACAAGCAGAGCGTGCAAGTGATCGTCGGCACCCGTGCTGAACTTATCGCCAGCGCAATGCGCAACGTGATTGCAGCCGGCCCGGTAGCGGCAGCGGCGGCCCCGGCGGCGGCCCCTGCCGCGGAAGCCAAACCGCAGGCGGTGCCGAACGCGCCGAAAGCCGCGTTTGAAACGCTGGTAGCGCCGGTGACCGGTGAAGTCGTGGCGCTCGATCAGGTGCCGGACGAAGCTTTCGCCAGCAAGGCGGTAGGCGACGGCCTGGCGATTCGCCCGACCGACAACATCGTCGTGGCGCCGGCGGACGGCACCGTGGTGAAAATCTTCAATACCAACCACGCGTTCTGCCTGGAAACCGACAAGGGCGCCGAGATCGTGGTGCACATGGGGATCGACACCGTCGCGCTGGAAGGCCAGGGCTTCAAACGCCTGGTGGAAGAGGGCGCGGAAGTGAAAGCCGGTCAACCGATCCTGGAACTGGATCTGGATTATCTCAACGCCAACGCGCGTTCGATGATAAGCCCGGTGGTGGTCAGCAACTCTGACGACTACGCCGGCCTGGCGGCGCTGGCCAGCGGATCGGTGGTCGCCGGTCAGACCAAGCTGTACGAGATCCAAAAGTAAGGCCGTTTTTACCTGAGTAGTACCGGGGGCCGGCCACGCATCATGGCGGAGTTTGCCCCGATTTGGCGGGAAGAGAGCGATCTCTTCCCGCTTTTTTTATCCCGTTTCGCCCCACGGCGGTGCGCTGCGCGCCGAGGGGGCAACGCGCCGCATTTTTCGTGCAACAAACGGTTGTTTCCAGACGTGGCTTGTTGGATCATAGGCGGTTATGTGTAGCGCTTTGCATTGAGGAACAGTGAAATGAGTGAGGCTGAAGCCCGCCCAACCAATTTTATCCGTCAGATCGTCGATGAAGATCTGGCGTCGGGGAAACACACGTCGGTACATACCCGCTTCCCGCCGGAGCCTAACGGCTATCTGCATATCGGCCACGCCAAGTCCATCTGCCTGAACTTCGGCATCGCCAAGGACTATCAGGGCCAGTGCAACCTGCGTTTCGATGACACCAACCCGGTGAAAGAAGACATCGAGTTCGTGGAGTCAATCAAGCACGACGTGGAGTGGCTGGGCTTTGAGTGGAGCGGCAACGTTCGTTACTCCTCAGACTATTTCGATCAGCTGCACCAGTATGCGGTCGAGCTGATCACCAAGGGGCTGGCCTACGTCGATGAGCTGTCGCCGGAGCAGATCCGTGAATATCGCGGCACCCTGACCGCGCCGGGCAAAGACAGCCCGTACCGCGATCGCAGCGTGGAAGAGAACCTGGCGCTGTTCGAGAAGATGCGCAACGGCGAGTTCGCCGAAGGCGCCGCCTGCCTGCGCGCCAAGATCGATATGGCTTCGCCGTTTATCGTGATGCGCGATCCGGTGCTGTACCGCATCAAGTTCGCCGAACACCACCAGACCGGCAATAAATGGTGCATCTACCCGATGTACGATTTCACCCACTGCATTTCCGATGCGCTGGAAGGGATCACCCATTCGCTGTGTACCCTGGAATTCCAGGATAACCGCCGTCTGTATGACTGGGTGTTGGATAACATCACCATTCCTTGCCACCCGCGTCAGTACGAGTTTTCGCGTCTCAACCTCGAATACGCCATCATGTCGAAGCGCAAGCTGAACCAGTTGGTGACCGAGAAGATCGTCGAAGGCTGGGACGACCCGCGGATGCCAACCGTCTCCGGTCTGCGCCGCCGCGGTTATACCGCCGCCTCGATTCGCGAGTTCTGCCTGCGCATCGGCGTGACCAAGCAAGACAACAACGTCGAGATGGTGGCGCTGGAATCCTGCATCCGCGACGATCTGAACGAGAACGCGCCGCGCGCCATGGCGGTGCTGGATCCGGTGAAAATCGTCATCGAGAACATGGGCGATGCGGTGGAAATGGTCACCATGCCTAACCACCCGAACAAGCCGGAAATGGGCAGCCGCGATGTGCCGTTCAGCCGCGAGATCTATATCGATCGCGCCGACTTCCGCGAAGAAGCCAACAAGCAGTACAAGCGCTTGGTTCTGGGCAAGGAAGTGCGTCTGCGCAATGCGTACGTGATCAAGGCCGAGCGCGTCGAGAAGGACGAAGCGGGCGAGATCGTCACCATCTTCTGCAGCTACGATGCGGAAACGTTGAGCAAAGATCCTGCAGACGGCCGCAAGGTGAAGGGCGTGATCCACTGGGTGTCCGCGGCGCACGCGCTGCCGGCGGAAATTCGCCTGTACGATCGCCTGTTCAGCGTGCCTAACCCGGGCGCGGCGGAAGATTTCCTCTCCACCATCAACCCGGAATCGCTGGTGATCAAGCACGGCTTCGTCGAGCCGAGCCTGGCGGCCGCACAGCCGGAGAAAGCCTATCAGTTCGAGCGTGAAGGTTACTTCTGCGCCGACAGTCGCTATTCGTCGGCCGAGCATCTGGTGTTTAACCGCACCGTCGGCCTGCGCGACACCTGGGCGAAAATCGAGGGCTAATCTTATTCGCCTAGAAAATTAATGAATCAGCGCGGCTTAGGCCGCGCTTTTTTTTGCCTATGGTTTCACCTGCGATCTATTCCTCTCTGATTTTAACCGGAGCGCGTTTAATTAATCACGGCGCATTAACCCATAAGCTTTCTGATATTGGCCTTGTTAGTCTTAATATTTGCTTATATATTCGTGATGCGAATTAATTTCATTTAGAGAGCGCTTTCAATTTTTATCGCCTGACTGACGGATTTAGTCAGGCTGAAACCATTAATCGTCTCTGGTTGACCTGGTATCTCAATTTATTCTGATTTAATTGAATTTTTTATTCGACACCTTCCATGATCACCGGCGTAACAAAATCTCACTGATATGTGCTCCTTGTCATACTTTGACAAATCTCCCGCATTTTTCATTTGATAATTCGCGTCGCGAAAAATAGTCTGTCTGTAGCAATTAGTGCTGTGGGAATAACATCTCGTCGGCAATATTTTTTACCCGTTCGGGTTTTTTATTGGCAGTCGTGCAGGGCAGTGGTGAACACAGGCGGCTGCAACTTTTAAGTTAAGTCAAAGAGGAATTTCAATATGGGTACGCACGGTGCTCAGCGTAAAACGCTGGCGCTCGCAGTCGCGGGCGCGCTGTTGGGAACAGGGTTTGCCATGGCGCCTGAGGCGAAAGCCGCAGGGTTTATCGATGATTCCACGCTGACCGGCGGCATCTATTACTGGCAACGTGAGCGCGACCGTAAAGATCTCAATCCGGACAGCAAGGACTACAACCAATATACCACCAACCTGTCGCACTCCACCGCCAACCTGAGCCTGGATTTCGCTTCGGGCTACGCCTGGGATATGTTCGGTCTGGACGTCGGTGCCTTCACCGCTATCGAGCTGGCGGAATCCAGCGCCAGCGGCCACCCGAACGAGATCGCGTTTTCCTCGAAAAACCGGACCTACGACGAAGACTATTCCGGTGACAAGGGCGGCATCAGCCTGTACAAAGCCGCCGCCAAATTCAAATACGGCCCGGTCTGGGCGCGCGCCGGCTATATTCAGCCGAGCGGCCAAACCCTGCTGGCGCCACACTGGAGCTTTATGCCGGGCACCTATCAGGGGGCCGAAGCCGGCGCCAAGTTCGACTACGGCGATGCCGGCGCGTTGAGCTTCTCCTACATGTGGGCCGACAAATACAAGGCACCGTGGCATATCGAGGTGGACGACTTCCGCCAGAACGACAGGAAAACCCGCGTCTCCTACCTGCACTCGCTGGGCGCCAAATACGATTTCAAAAACGATCTGGTGCTGGAAGCCGCCTTCGGCCAGGCGCAGGGATACGTGAATCAATACTTCACTAAAGCGTCTTACAAATTCGATGTGCTGGGCAACCCGCTGACCACCAGTTACCAGTTCTACGGTGCGGAAGACCGCATCAGCGACAAGAACGATCCAAACAGCATCTACGACGGCCTGGCCTGGCTGCAGGCGCTGACCTTCGGTTACACCACCGGGCAGTTCAACTGGCGTCTGGAAGGCACCATGGTCAAGGCGGAAGGCAACCAGGGCTTCTTCCTGCAGCGCATGACCCCAACCTACGCCTCGTCCAACGGTCGTCTGGACGTGTGGTGGGACAACCGCTCCGACTTTAACGCCAACGGCGAGAAAGCGGTGTACGCCGGAGTGATGTATGACCTCAGCAACTGGAACCTGCCGGGCATGGCGGTCGGCGGCTCCTACGTTTACGCCTGGGACGCCAAGCCGAGCACCAACCCGATCTACGATCAAAGCCAGCGCCTGAAAGAGAGCGCCTGGAGCCTGGACGCGATGTACACCATCCAGGAAGGGCGCGCCAAGGGCACGCTGATCAAGCTGCACTACACCCAGTATGACAACCACACCAACATCCCGAGCTGGGGCGGCGGTTACGGCAACATCTTCCAGGACGAGAAAGACGTCAAGTTCATGGTCATCGCGCCATTCACCATCTTCTGATGCGTTCCCCGGCCTCGCCGCCGGGGGCAGTTAAGGGAATTCAACGATGAAAAAAATCATGCTGATGTTGGCGGCCGCCGCGGCCTTGAGCGCCTGCGCGCAACCCGCCGCGCCGCCGGAAGACGCCAAATTGAAGCAGGCTTACAGCGCCTGCATCAACACCGCCGAAGGTTCACCGGAGCGTCTGCAGCCCTGCAAGGCGGTGCTGAACGTGCTGAAGCAAGAGAAGCAGCACCAGCAGTTCGCCGCGCAGGAAACGGTGCGGGTGATGGATTATCAGAACTGCATTATGGCGGTTCACAGCGGCAACGGTCAGGCTTACGACGCCAAGTGCGGCAAGCTGTGGCAAGAAATTCGCGATAACAATAATTAAGAAGGACAAGAACATGAACGCATTCAAACTGAGCGCATTAGCCGCTTTGACGGCAACGATGGGATTCCTGGGCGGCATGGGAAACGCCATGGCTGATCAACAGCTGGTGGATCAACTGAGTCAGCTGAAGCTGAACGTGAAAATGCTGGATAACCGCGCCGGCGAAAACGGCGTGGATTGCGCGGCGCTGGGCGCCGACTGGGCCTCTTGCAACCGGGTGTTGTTCACCCTCAGCAACGACGGCCAGGCGATCGACGGCAAAGACTGGGTCATCTATTTCCACAGCCCGCGCCAGACTCTGCGGGTGGACAACGACCAGTTCAAGATCGCTCACCTCACCGGCGATCTGTACAAGCTGGAGCCGACCGCCAAATTCAGCGGTTTCCCGGCCGGTAAGGCGGTGGAAATTCCAGTGGTGGCCGAATACTGGCAGTTGTTCAGAAACGACTTCCTGCCGCGCTGGTATGCCACGTCCGGCGACGCCAAGCCGAAAATGCTGGCGAATACCGATACCGAAAATCTGGATCAGTTCGTGGCGCCGTTCACCGGCGACCAGTGGAAGCGCACCAAGGACGACAAAAACATTCTGATGACGCCGGCTTCGCGCTTTGTCAGCAATGCCGATCTGCAGACGCTGCCTGCCGGCGCGCTGCGCGGCCAGATCGTGCCGACGCCGATGCAGGTGAAATTGCACGCGCAGGATGCCGATCTGCGTAACGGCGTGGCACCGGATCTGAGCACGCTGGTCAAGCCGGCGGCGGACGCCGTCAACCAGCGCTTTGCGCTGCTGGGCGTGCCGGTTCAGGCCAACGGCTATCCTATCAAGACCGACATTCAGCCGGGCAAGTTTAAAGGCGCGATGGCGGTGTCAGGCGCCTATGAGTTGAAAATCGGCAAGAAAGAGGCGCGAGTGATCGGTTTCGATCAGGCCGGGGTGTTCTACGGGCTGCAGTCGATCCTGTCGTTAGTGCCGAGCGACGGCAGCGGCAAGATCGCCACGCTGGACGCCAGCGATGCACCGCGCTTCGAGTATCGCGGCATTTTCCTCGACGTGGCGCGCAACTTCCATAAGAAGGACGCGGTGCTGCGCCTGCTGGATCAGATGGCGGCCTACAAGCTCAACAAATTCCACTTCCACCTGAGCGATGACGAAGGCTGGCGCATCGAGATCCCCGGTTTGCCTGAGCTGACGGAAGTCGGCGGCCAGCGCTGCCACGATCTGAGCGAAACCACCTGCCTGCTGCCGCAGTACGGCCAGGGGCCGGACGTCTACGGCGGCTTCTTCAGCCGTCAGGACTATATCGACATCATCAAATACGCCCAGGCGCGCCAGATTGAAGTGATCCCGGAGATCGACATGCCGGCGCACGCCCGCGCCGCGGTGGTCTCGATGGAAGCGCGCTATAAAAAGCTGCATGCCGCCGGGAAAGAGCAGGAGGCCAACGAATTCCGCCTGGTGGATCCGACCGATACCTCCAACACCACCTCCGTGCAGTTCTTTAACCGCCAGAGCTACCTGAACCCGTGCCTGGACTCTTCCCAGCGCTTTGTCGACAAGGTGATCGGCGAAATCGCCCAGATGCATAAAGAAGCCGGCCAGCCGATCAAGACCTGGCACTTCGGCGGCGACGAAGCGAAAAACATTCGCCTGGGCGCCGGCTATACCGACAAGGCGAAACCGGAGCCGGGCAAAGGCATCATCGATCAGAGCAACGAAGACAAGCCGTGGGCCAAGTCGCAGGTGTGCCAGACGATGATCAAAGAAGGCAAGGTGGCCGACATGGAGCACCTGCCGAGCTACTTCGGCCAAGAGGTCAGCAAGCTGGTGAAGGCGCACGGCATCGACAGAATGCAGGCCTGGCAGGACGGCCTGAAAGACGCCGAGAGCGCGAAGGCGTTCGCCACCTCGCGCGTGGGCGTCAACTTCTGGGATACCCTGTACTGGGGCGGTTTCGATAGCGTCAACGACTGGGCCAACAAAGGGTATGAAGTGGTGGTTTCCAACCCGGACTACGTCTATATGGACTTCCCTTACGAGGTGAACCCGGACGAGCGCGGTTACTACTGGGGCACCCGCTTCAGCGACGAGCGCAAGGTGTTCAGCTTCGCGCCGGACAACATGCCGCAGAACGCGGAAACCTCGGTCGACCGCGACGGCAACCCCTTCAGCGCTAAGAGTGACAAGCCGTGGCCGGGCGCCTACGGGCTGTCCGCTCAGCTGTGGAGCGAAACCCAGCGCACCGATCCGCAGATGGAATACATGATCTTCCCACGCGCGCTGTCGGTGGCGGAACGCGCCTGGCACCGCGCCGGTTGGGAGCAGGACTATCGCGCCGGCCGCGAATACAAAGGCGGGGAAACCCACTTTGTCGATACCAAGGCGCTGGAGAAAGACTGGCTGCGCTTCGCCAATATTCTGGGCCAGCGTGAACTGGCCAAGCTGGACAAAGGCGGCGTCGCTTACCGTCTGCCGGTGCCGGGCGCGCGCGTAGCGGGCGGCAAGCTGGAGGCGAATATCGCGCTGCCGGGATTGGGCATCGAGTATTCCACCGACGGCGGCAAGCAGTGGCAGCGCTATGACGCCAAGGCCAAACCGGCGGTTTCCGGTGACGTTCAGGTGCGTTCGGTCAGCCCGGACGGTAAACGCTACAGCCGCGCCGAGAAGGTTTAAGCCCGGTGCAACGGCCTGCTGCCCGGCGGCAGGCCGTATAACGAAGGGGGAATGCGTCTGCCTTCGCGCGTGTCGGCGCGGGGCGGACGTTGAAGTGAGAGTAGTACGTGGAGTCGCAGTGCCGCTGTAATTGTGATATTTCATGACATGATTTTCCCCGGCTGGTCCGGGGATTTTTTTGCCCGTTGCACGGCGGGCATAAAAAAACCGCCTCGGTGTGAGGCGGTTTTTCATAGCCGGTCAGGCTTATTTCTTGTCGTGCAGCGTTTCGTCTTCACGACAGTCACCGGTTTCGCAGTGGCCGTACAGGTACAGGCTGTGGTTGGTGAGCTTGATGCCGTGCTGCTTGGCGATATCACGCTGGCGAACTTCGATGGATTCGTCGCTGAATTCAATCACTTTGCCGCAGTCCAGGCAAATCAGGTGATCGTGGTGATGCTGTTGGGTCAGCTCGAACACGGACTTGCCGCCTTCGAAATTGTGACGTGTCACAATGCCCGCATCGTCAAACTGGTTCAGTACGCGATAAACCGTTGCCAGCCCGATCTCTTCGCCCATATCAATCAGTTTTTTGTACAAATCTTCCGCACTGACGTGATGGCATTCCGGATTTTGCAGTACTTCCAGGATTTTGAGTCGCGGAAGCGTGACTTTTAAGCCGGCCTTCTTCAGTGCGATGTTGTTGTCGGTCATGCGAATTCAGTCCTGTTACTATGCTAATCAAGTTGAGGCGTACTCGCCTGTGGCATCGGTCGGCACAAAGAGTTAATGCGTCTCATTATAGAACCGGTTGTACTAAATAGAAACCGCCGGTTGTTAACAAAGATATAATTGCACTATTGCATGTTTTGCATGCAACGCCTTGATGGATGGGATAAACCGATATCTCAGTCTACCGTGACGGGGTGGGAAGTTACAAATCTGTAGCTTCTATCGCAGCAATCCCTGCTGCCGATGACGGCCCTGTGGGCACACTATGCACTTTACAGGGCCTTTGTTCAACCTTTCGCCAGCACCGGGGCTTAGCCGACGATATCGGCCAGGCTCAGCTCTTCGACGATCTGTTTGACCCAGGCGTCCACGCGTTCGTTGGTCAGCTCCGGCTGGCGGTCTTCGTCGATCGCCAAACCAATGAAGTGATCGTCGTCCGCCAGGCCTTTGGAGGCCTCGAAGTGGTAGCCTTTGGTCGGCCAGTGGCCCACGATGGCCGCGCCGCGCGGTTCGATGATGTCGCGGATGGTGCCCATCGCGTCACAGAAGTATTCCGCGTAGTCTTCCTGGTCGCCGCAGCCGAACAGCGCCACCAGTTTGCCGTTGAAGTCGACTTCTTCCAGCGTCGGGAAGAAATCATCCCAGTCACACTGTGCTTCACCGTAGTACCAGGTCGGGATACCCAGCAGCAGGATATCGAACCCTTCCAGGTCTTCTTTGCTGCTTTTAGCGATGTCATGCACTTCAGAGACGTCGTCGCCAAACTGTTTCTGGAGAATTTTCTGGATCATTTTGGCAATGTTTTCGGTATTGCCAGTGTCGCTGCCAAAGAAAATGCCTACAGTAGCCATATCGCGTATAACCTTTAAATTCAAGTAATTGCATTACTCGACGCCGGCACTGCCGCCGCTGACGCCGATTAAAATGATGCCATGGCAAGAGCCTTTCGCCTCCGGGGCGGGCGCCGACAGGCGCAGTCTCTAGCCGGTAAATGCGTATCATGCCAGAAAGTGGCGCCGGGGTTTTATCGCATTTATGCGATGCCGGAGAATGAAGAAAAGCGTGGTCGATCCGGCGTTGTCCTTAACGCCGCGCCGCGCGTGCGGCCGAAGAGATCAATGTTCCGGCTGTTCTTCCGCCAGTTGCGCCAACAGCATCTGCTCGATGAGTTCGCTGCGGCTGATGTTGCGCTGTTCCGCCAGTTTGTTCAGGGCGTCCACCGCATCCGCGTTGATTTTCAGCTCTACGCGCCGCAATCCACGCACTTTATCGCGCCGTAACTGATTGCGCTTATTGATTCTAAGCTGTTCATCGCGGGAGAGCGGGTTGGTTTTCGGGCGCCCCGGACGGCGTTCATCTGCGAACAGATCCAGCGTCGTGCGATCCGTTTGTTCTTTTGCCATAGGTAGCGGTACTGCAAGGGAGTTTGCATCAAAAAGCGCTCGCACGCTTCCGGAGGCATCGGTTAACACACTTCGGGCCAATAAACCCTAACCCAAATTCACCCCCGAACCGGCGTTCGTGAACGCGCTGGCGCGGCGGCAAAATTATAGCGCGCCATATTACCCCAGCAGATGGAGCGGCGACAATGCCTAACTGCGGGCTAAACGCGCTAAGCCGTTATCTTTAGCGCGTTTTTTCGCCAGGGGAGCGTGTTTTTCAGGCTTCGTCGAGGAAACGGTGGATGGCGCGCAGCACCGCTTCCGGTTTTTCGGCGTGCACCCAATGGCCGGTACCGGCGACGACGTGCGCGCGGGCCTGCGGGAACTGGCGGGCGATGTCCGCACGGTAACTGTCCTGCACGTACGGCGACAGGCCGCCGCGAATGAACAGGGTCGGGTGCGGCCAGGCCGGGACTTCCTGCCAGCCGGTGATGTCTTCGTAGCGTGCGATCAGCACCGGCAGGTTGAAGCGCCATTCGCCGTTGTGGAATGACTTCAGCAGGAACTGGATCACGCCTTCTTCCTGCAGGTAGTCGCGCATCAGCTCGGCGGCCGCCTGGCGCTGGGTGATGCCGGCGGCGCTGATGGCCTTCAGCGCGGCGAAAATCTCGTCGTGGCGGCGGGTCTGGTAATCCACCGGCGCGACGTCGATAACGATCAGCCTGGCGACGCGCTCGGGCGCGATGGCGGTCAGCGCCATCGCCGCTTTGCCGCCCATCGAATGGCCGATGACGATCGCTTTCTCCAGCTGCAGTTCGTCGAGCAGCGCCAGCAGATCCTGCGCCATGGCGGGGTAGTTCATGTCGTCGGCGCGCGGGGAGAGGCCGTGATTGCGCAGATCGACCTTGATCACCGTGTGCTGTTTATGCAGATCGCGCGCCAGCACGCCCAGGTTGTCCAGATTGCCGAACAGCCCGTGGATCAGCAGCACCGGCAGTGCGTCTGACTCGGCGGCCAGCAGTTGATAATGTAATTTCATGGCGAAGTTCATACTGAGAGAGATTCAGATTAGGGTATCATGATTGAATCGCACGATGAATCATGCGGAATTTTCGCGGCGCGGGCTTGGCAGTGCCGGCTATAGGTATTAGTCTGCATTTGCCGTCCGGAGGCACATTGTTGTGTTCGCCCCAGCGCTTTTAACCTTATAATCCCATGGCTTGAATGCAGGATCTGGCTTCAGGTTCTAAGTAGAAAAAACAGTATTGGATAAAGATGAAAACTATTGAAGTCGACGAAGAGCTTTACCGTTATATTGCCAGCCACACGCAACACATCGGTGAAAGCGCGTCCGATATTTTACGCCGCATGTTGAAATTCACCGCCGGGCAGCCGGTGCGCGCGTTGCCTGCCGCCAGTGCCCCGCAGTCCGTCGAGCTGGAAAAAGCGGCGCCGGCGCAGCGTCCGCGGGATCGCGTGCGCGCCATGCGTGAGCTGCTGTTATCGGATGAATACGCCGAGCAGAACAAAGCGGTCAACCGTTTCATGCTGGTGCTGTCCACGCTGTACACCCTCGATGCCGCCGGTTTCGCCGCCGCTACCGAGGCGTTGACCGGCCGTACCCGCACCTATTTCGCCGGCGATCAGCAGACCCTGCTGGCCAACGGCACGCACACCAAGCCGAAGCATGTACCGGGCACCCCTTACTGGGTGATCACCAATACCAATACCGGCCGCAAACGCAGCATGATCGAACACATCATGCAGGCGATGCAGTTCCCGGCGGAACTGATCGAGAAAGTTTGCGGTACCGTCTAATTTAGCGAACAGCCCGTCATGCTGGCCGTGCGCGACGTATTGCCCGGTCACCGACAGGGATGAGGGAGATATGTCGATGGCGAATAATCCACGTGCCGGGCAGCCCGCCCGCCAAAGCGATCTGATCAACGTAGCCCAGCTGACGTCGCAGTACTATGTGCTGCAACCTGAAGCCGGCAATGCCGCACACGCGGTGAAGTTTGGCACCTCCGGCCACCGCGGCAGCGCGCAGCGCCACAGCTTCAACGAAGCGCACATCCTCGCCATCGCTCAGGCGATCGCCGAAGTTCGTCATCAGCAGGGCACCACCGGCCCGTGCTACGTGGGCAAAGACACCCATGCGCTGTCTGAGCCGGCCTTCATTTCCGTGCTGGAAGTGCTGACCGCCAACGGCGTCGATGTGATCGTGCAGGAAAATAACGGTTTCACGCCAACGCCGGCGGTATCGCACGCCATTCTGTGCCACAACCGCCGCGGCGGCGCGCAGGCCGACGGCATCGTCATTACGCCGTCCCACAACCCGCCGGAAGACGGCGGCATCAAATACAATCCGCCGAACGGCGGCCCGGCTGACACCAACCTGACGTCGGTGATCGAGAAGCGCGCCAACGAACTGCTGGCGCAGCAGCTGAAAGGCGTTCAGCGCCAGTCGCTGGACAAGGCCTGGAACAGTGGCCACCTGCACGCCAAAGACCTGGTGCAGCCTTATGTCGAAGGCCTGGTTGAGGTGGTCGACATGCCGGCCATTCAACGCGCCGGCCTGAAGCTGGGCGTGGATCCGCTCGGCGGCTCCGGCATCGCCTATTGGCAGCGCGTGGCGGAACACTACAAGCTGGATCTGACGCTGGTGAACGATTCCATCGATCAGACCTTCCGCTTTATGCACCTGGATCACGACGGCATCATCCGCATGGACTGCTCGTCCGAGTCGGCGATGGCCGGCCTGCTGGCGCTGCGCGACAAATTCGATCTGGCGTTCGCCAACGATCCGGATTACGACCGCCACGGCATTGTCACGCCGAAAGGCCTGATGAACCCGAACCACTATCTGGCGGTAGCCATCAACTACCTGTTCCAACATCGCCCGCAGTGGGGCGCCGATGTCGCAGTCGGTAAAACGCTGGTGTCCAGCGCGATGATCGACCGCGTGGTGGCCGACCTGGGCCGCAAGCTGGTGGAAGTGCCGGTCGGTTTCAAATGGTTTGTGGACGGCCTGTTCGACGGCAGCCTGGGCTTCGGCGGCGAAGAGAGCGCCGGGGCTTCGTTCCTGCGCTTCAACGGCCAGCCGTGGTCGACGGACAAAGACGGCATCATCATGTGCCTGCTGGCGGCTGAAATCACCGCGGTAACCGGTGAGAATCCGCAGCATCACTATGACGATCTGGCCAAGCGTTTCGGTGCGCCGAGCTATAACCGCATCCAGGCGCCGGCAACCCATGCGCAGAAAGCGGCGCTGTCCAAGCTGTCGCCGGAGATGGTCAAGGCCAGTACGCTGGGCGGGGATCCGATCACCGCACGTTTGACCGCGGCACCGGGTAACGGCGCCTCGATCGGCGGGCTGAAAGTGATGACCGACAACGGCTGGTTCGCGGCCCGTCCTTCCGGTACCGAAGAGGCTTACAAGATCTATTGCGAGAGCTTCCTCGGCGCGGAACACCGCGAGAAGATTGAGCATGAAGCGGTCGAAATCGTCAGCGAAGTGCTGGCTTCCGCCAAGTAATCACTTTCCCTGATTGATAAAAAGCGCTGTTTTTACAGCGCTTTTTTTATGTCTTCAATTTAGATATATCTTTTTATTGGTGCGCGCTTGCGCATTTAGATATATCGATCTAGATTAGCGTTATCGACGCTGTTTAGATATATCTAAACAACCTCGTATTGATGTTCACTGTTAAAGCGAGGTATCACCCTATGTTTCATCGATTAGGTTTACACCGGCATCACCATCACCATCATGAATGTGAAGAGGGCCGCCGTCATCGCGGCGGGCGCCATCATTTCGGCGGCGACGGCGAAGAGCACGGCCGGGGTGGGCGCGGCGGCCGGGGCGGGCGTCACCGTCTGTTCGAGCACGGCGATCTGCGCCTGGTGCTGCTGGCGCTGGTGGCGCGCAAGCCCAGCCACGGCTATGAGCTGATCAAGGCGATCGAGGAAGCCTCTTCCGGCCTGTACGTGCCGAGCCCGGGGGTGATTTACCCCACGCTGACGCTGCTGGAAGAGCAGGATTTCCTTGAGCCGCTCACCACCGGCAACGGCCGCAAAAGCTACCGCATCACCGCGGCGGGCGAGGGCGAGCTGCAAAAGCATCAACAGGCGGTTGACGTCATTCTGGCGCGCCTGGCGGGCGCCGGCCGCGAGCATCATCGGCACGGCAACCTGGCGGAAGGCATCTACGACGCCATGAACCGCCTGCGCAGCCTGCTGCGCGGCAACGTGATGCGCGCCGATCTTACGCCGCAGCAGGTGGAGCGCATCAACGCCGCGTTGCTGACCGCCGTGGCGGCGATCGAAAGCGAAATGCATATTCAACCCACGCAGCAGGAGAAGAACTGATGCCCGGCCACCGTTTTACTATTACCGTTGAAGCCCTGAGCGATCGCCAGGGCAATCCCGTCGCGAAAGCGCCGCTGAGTTTTGAAGTGACCAACCACGACGATATTCTCGAGATCGTCGAGCGTATCCGGGCGCGTGACGATCTGAACTTCGGCCCCGAGCAGAGCGCGGCCTTCGCCGTGGGATTGAAGCTGTTCTCCGAAGTGATGATCGAAAACCGCAAACACCCGGTGTTCGCTCCGCTGCGCGATGCGTTTAAGGAATTTATGGTCGGATTGAAGAAAGGCCCGGCGGCGTAAAGGCGCGGCACACCGCGCCCGCCGGGGTTAAGGCATGAAGCGGTAGCCGACGCCGGTTTCGGTCAGCAGGTGTTTGGGCCGGGCCGGATCGGCTTCCAGCTTCTGCCGCAGATGGCCCATGTAGATGCGCAGGTAGTGGCTGTGCTCCACGTAGTTCGGCCCCCAGACGTGGCTCAACAGCTGACGTTGGGTGATCACCTTGCCGGCGTTGGCCAGCAGTTCCGCCAGCAGGCGAAACTCGATCGGCGTCAGGTGCAGGTCTTCGTCGTTGCGCAGCACCCGGCGATTCACCAGATCGACGGTGATCGCTGAAAAACTCACCAGCGGGCTTTCCTGCTGGCTGGCGGAGTGGCGGCGCAGCGCGACCCGCACCCGCGCCAGCAGCTCGCCGATGCCGAACGGCTTGCTGAGGTAGTCGTCGGCGCCGGCGTCCAGCGCGGCGATCTTGTCCTCCTCGGCGTTGCGCGCCGACAGCACGATCACCGGAATGGCGCTCCACTGCCGCAGATCGCGGATGTAGCTCAGCCCGTCGCCATCCGGCAACCCCAAATCAAGGATGATCAGATCCGGTTTGCGCGTGCCGGCTTCAATCAGCCCGCGCTGCAGCGTTTCACTTTCAAACACCCGCAGGCCTTCGCTCTCCAGCGCGGTGCGCACGAAGCGGCGGATCTCTTTTTCATCTTCAACAATCAGAATGTTGGTTGGCGTTATGCTCACGTTTCCCCTGCGTTGATTACAGATCGAAGGCGTCGCCGTCGATCTCGGGCGGTTTTTCCAGCGGCAGCACGAAGCGGAAGCTGGCGCCGCCGTTGGCGCCGTTTTCCGCCCAGATGCGGCCATCATGCACTTCAATAATGGCACGGCAAATCGCTAACCCCAAGCCGACGCCGGGGATCGCCGACTCTTTATTGCCGCGTGAAAACTTGTCGAAAATCAGCTGCAGCTGATCGGCGGGGATGCCGGGGCCGTTATCCCAGACCTCGACTTCCAGCCACTCGGGCAGCGTGCGGGCGCGAATGCCGATGGTGGCCTCGGCGCCGGCGTATTTATTGGCGTTTTCCAACAGGTTGGTGAACACCCGTTCCAGCAGGCTGCCGTCGCAGTTGACCAGGATCTGTTCCGGCGGCAGCTCGACCACGATCGGATGCTGGCTGAGCAGCGGCTCCAGCATGTGCAGCGAGGCGCCGACGATCTCTTCCAGCGACTGCCACTCTTTGCGCAGGCTGAAACCGCCGGACTGGATGCGCGCCATATCCAGCAGGTTGTTCACCAGCCGGGTGGTGCTCAGCACCTGCTGGCGGATCTGGCTGGCCTGGGTGGCGTGATTGGAGCCTTCGGCCGCCAGATCCAGCGTGAGGATTTCCGCCTGGCCGAACAGCACGGTCAGCGGCGTGCGCAGATCGTGCGACAGCGCCGCCAGCAGCGAGTTGCGCAGCTGTTCGCGCTCGGCGTCCAGCTTGGCTTCTTCGGCGCTGCGCGCCAGGTGCAGCCGCTCCAGCGCGCTGGCGATCAGCACCGCGAAGGTCTGCAGTAGCCGCTGCTGTTCCGGCACCATCAGCTGGCGCAGGTTGTTGGGCTCGATCGCCAGCAGGCCGAAGGTCTGCTTGGGGGTATTGAGCGGCAGCAGCTGGTAAGGCACGCCGGGCAGGGTGTCGGTGCCGGCACCTGCCGGCAGGCCTTTGTCGAAGCTCCAGCGCGCGATGGCCTCGTCTACCGACAGCAGCCCGCCTTCCTCGCCAACCATCTGTTGCAGGCGGCCGTCTTCCTGCGGCAGCAGCAGCACGGTTTTCGCCTGGAAACTGCTGGAGAGGAAGTGGCGGCTGGTGTTGGCGATGTCGGCCACGGTCAGCGCGCGGCTCAGCCCGCGCGACATTTCGTACAGGTGACGCGCCCGCTGCTCGCGGTAGCGCGCCACTCGGGCCTGATAACGCACCCCGGCGGTCAGGTTGCCGATGATGATGCCGACGGCGAGCATCACGCCGAAGGTCAGCAGATACTGCATATCGCTGACGGCGAACGACCATTCGGGCTGGACGAAGAACAGATCGAAGCTGGCGACGTTGATCACCGCCGCCAGCACCGACGGCCAGCGGCCGAAGAACAGCGCGACGATCGCCACGCCGAGCAGATAGATCATCACCAGGTTGGCCTGATCGAAGCCCGGCAGCAGCCACTGCGAGAGCAGGGTGATCAGCGCGCACAGCGCCACCGCCACCGCGCAGCCGCGCAGCTGCATGCGCCATTTCTCATTGAAGCTGCGGCCGTCGTGCTCCTTGCCCGGCGGCGGCTGCGCGGCGTCGTTCTCCAGCGCCACGATCACCAGATCGAGATCCGGGCCCAGTCGGCCGAGGCGATCGGCGAAGCTGCCGCGCAGCTTCCAGCGCTGTTCGCTGCGGCGGCCGATGATGATTTTGCCGAGGTTATGCTCGCGGGCGTAGCGCAGCACCGCGCGCTCTTCGGACGGATCGGCCAGGGTGGCGGTTTCTGCCCCCAGCTCCTGCGCCAGCCGCAGCGCGCGCAGAATGGCGCGGCGCTGGTTTTCCGGCAGCCGGTGCAGCTTGGGGGTTTCCACATAGACCGCATGCCAGTGGCAGCCGAGCCGCGCCGCCAGCCGGGCGGCGATGCGCACCAGCTTTTCGTTGCCGCTGTTGTGGCCGACGCACAGCAGAATGCTGTCGCGGGTGTGCCACACTTTCTCGCGCCCCTGGGTATCGCGAAACTCGCGCATCTGATCATCGACCCGATCGGCGGTGCGGCGCAGCGCCAGCTCGCGCAGGGCGATCAGGTTGCCTTTGCGAAAGAAGTGCTCGATGGCGCGCTCGGCCTGACCGGGAATATACACTTTGCCTTCGTGCAGCCGCCGGCGCAGATCGTCCGGCGGCAGATCGACCAGCACCACTTCGGCGGCTTCGTCAAACACGTGGTCGGGCACCGTTTCGCGCACCCGCACGCCGGTCACGCCGCCCACGACGTCGTTCAGGCTTTCCAGATGCTGCACGTTGACGGTAGTCAGCACGTCGATGCCGGCGTCCAGCAGCTCTTCCACATCCTGCCAGCGTTTGGGGTGGCGCGAACCCTGGGCGTTGCTGTGCGCCAGTTCGTCCATCAGCACCAGCGCCGGGTGGCGCGCCAGCGCGGCGTCGAGATCGAATTCATGCACCAGCCGGCCGCGATGCTGGATGCGTTTTTGCGGCAGCAGCGACAGGCCGTCGAGCAGGGCGGCGGTCTCGCTGCGGCCGTGGGTTTCCACCACGCCGACCAGCACGTCCAGCCCCTGAGCGCGCAAACGCTGGGCCTCCTGCAGCATGGCGTAGGTTTTGCCCACGCCGGCGCAGGCGCCGAAGAATACCTTCAACCGGCCGCGCGGCTTTTCATTGGCCAGCGCCAGCAGGCTATCGGGATCGGGGCGCTGCTGCTCTTCTTCGACCATGACAATTCCTTGTGTTACCAAGCAAAAAGGGGTTCGGCATGCCGAACCCTATCACTATGCTGAATACGGCGCGTTACTTCAACGCATCCAGCGCCAGGTTCAGCTTCAGCACGTTGACCACCGATTCCCCCATGAAGTTGGGCGTGGCCCGATCGGTATTGTCGTCGATCAGTTTGGCGACCTGTTCCGGCGGCAGATGACGCGCCGCCGCGACCCGCGCCAGCTGATATTGCGCGGCGGCGATCGAGATCTGCGGATCCAACCCGCTGCCGGAGGCGGTCAGCAGATCGACCGGGATCGGGCCGCTCATTGCCGGGTTGGCCTGGCGCAGCTGCGCTGCGCGTTCGGCGATAGCCTTATCCAGCGCCGGGTTGGTGGCCGCCAGGTTGCTGCCGGCGGAGGCCTGTGGATTATAGGCCGAATCGCCGGTGGCCGACGGGCGGCCCCAGAAATAGTCGGCGCGCATAAAGTTCTGGCCGATCAGTGCTGAGCCCACCGCCTTGTCGCCTTGGTACAGCAGCGAGCCGTTGGCCGCGGCCGGAAACAGCAGCTGCGCCAGCCCGGTGGTCAGCAGCGGATAGGCGATGCCGGTGATCAGCGTCAGCAAAATCAGCATCACCAGCGCAGGTCGTAAATAAGTCATGTTCATTTCCCTCAATGGTTAACCGGCGACGTGCAGCGCGACCAGGATCAGGTCGATCAATTTGATGCCGACGAACGGCACCAGCAGACCGCCGACCCCGTACAGCCACAGGTTGCGGCGCAGCAGGGCCGCGGCGCTCATCGGTTTATAGCTCACCCCTTTCAGCGCCAGCGGGATCAGGAACACGATCACCAGGGCGTTGAAGATCACCGCCGACATGATGGCGGAGGCGGGGGAGTGCAGGTGCATCACGTTCAGCGCGTTCAGCTGCGGGTAGGTGGCCGCGAACGCCGCCGGAATGATGGCGAAGTATTTGGCCACGTCGTTGGCGATGCTGAAGGTGGTCAGCGAGCCGCGCGTCATCAGCATCTGTTTGCCGATATGCACCACTTCGATCAGCTTGGTCGGGTTGGAATCCAGATCGACCATGTTGCCCGCCTCTTTGGCAGCCTGGGTGCCGGAGTTCATCGCCACCGCCACATCGGCCTGCGCCAGCGCCGGGGCGTCGTTGGTGCCGTCGCCGGTCATCGCCACCAAACGGCCTTCTCCCTGATACTGGCGGATCAGCGCCAGCTTGGCTTCCGGCGTGGCTTCCGACAGGAAATCGTCCACCCCGGCTTCGGCGGCGATCGCCGCCGCGGTCAGCGGGTTATCGCCGGTGATCATCACCGTTTTGATGCCCATCTTGCGCAGCTCATTGAAGCGTTCCTTGATGCCGCCCTTGACGATATCCTTCAGCGCCACCACGCCCAGCACCCGGGCGCCTTCCGCCACCACCAGCGGCGTGCCGCCGGTGCGCGCCACGCTTTCCACCAGATCGTCCACCGCCCGCGGGAAGTGGCCCTGATTGGTTTCGACGTGGCGGCGAATGGCGTCCACCGCGCCTTTGCGGATCATGCGCTCCTGCACGTTGACGCCGCTCATGCGGGTCTGGGCGGAGAAGGGCACGAAGGTGGCGTTCAGCGCCTGCAGATCGCGTTCGCGCAGGTTGAAGCGCTGTTTGGCCAGCACCACGATGCTGCGGCCTTCCGGCGTTTCGTCCGCCAGCGAGGCCAGCTGCGCGGCGTCCGCCAGCTCTTGCTCTTTCACGCCCGGCGCCGGCAGGAACTCCGAAGCCTGGCGGTTGCCCAGCGTGATGGTGCCGGTTTTATCCAGCAGCAGCACGTCCACGTCGCCGGCGGCTTCCACCGCGCGGCCGCTGGTGGCGATCACGTTGGCACCGAGCATGCGGCTCATCCCGGCCACGCCGATGGCGGACAGCAGGCCGCCGATAGTGGTGGGGATCAGGCAGACCAGCAGCGCGACCAGCACGGTGATGGTGACCACGCTGCCGCTGCCGGCCGCTTCCACGCTGTATTGCGAGAACGGGAACAGGGTGGCGGTGGCCAGAACGAACACGATGGTCAGCGCCACCAGCAGGATAGTCAGCGCGATCTCGTTCGGCGTTTTGCGGCGTTTGGCGCCTTCCACCATGGCGATCATGCGATCGAGGAAGGTTTCCCCCGGGTTGACGCTGCACTGCACCACCAGCCAGTCGGACAGCACTCGGGTGCCGCCGGTGACCGAGGAGAAGTCGCCGCCGGACTCGCGGATCACCGGCGCGGATTCGCCGGTGATGGCGCTTTCATCCACCGAGGCGCCGCCTTCCAGCACTTCGCCGTCGCACGGGATGGTATCGCCGGCTTCCACCAGCACGATATCGCCTTTGCGCAGGCTCTCGGCGGCCACTTTCTCCGTGGCGCCGTCGCGGCGCGGGCCGGCCAGCTTTTTCGCCCAGCTGGTTTTCTTGGTGCCCTTCAGGCTTTCCGCCTGGGCCTTGCTGCGCCCTTCGGCCAGCGCCTCGGCGAAGTTGGCGAACAGCACGGTGAACCACAGCCACAGGGCGACGCTGCCGGTGAAGGCGGCGGCGCCGTCGGTTTGGCCGGTGAGGATCGCCAGCCAGATGGCGGTGGTCAGAATGCTGCCGATATACACCACGAACATCACCGGGTTGCGCCATTGAACGCGAGGGTCCAGTTTTTTCACCGCATCGATCAGCGCGGTGCGCACCAGAGCCGGTTCAAACAGCGCGCGTTGTTTGCGAGTCATCTCTTATTCTCTCTCTGTGACGTCGATTAGTTTGCCAACCAAAGCTGCAAATGCTCGGCCACCGGGCCCAGCGCCAGCGCCGGCACGAAGGTCAGCGCGCCCACCAGCAGCACGGTGCCGATCAGCAGGCCGATAAACAGCGGCCCATAGGTCGGCAGGGTGCCGTTGCCCGCCGGCTGGCGTTGCTTGGCGCTCAGCGAGCCGGCGATCGCCAGCACCGGCAGGATCACCCCGAAGCGGCCGACGAACATGGCGAAGGCCAGCAGCAGGTTGTAGAACGGCGTATTGACGCTCAATCCGGCGAAGGCGCTGCCGTTGTTGTTGGCGGCGGAGGACAGGGCGTACAGCACTTCGCTGAAGCCGTGGGCGCCCGGGTTGAGGATGCCGGCGCGGCCCGCGTCGGTGCCGATGGCCAGCGCGCTGCCCAGCAGCACCAGCGTCGGCGTGACCAGGATCGCCAGCGCGGTCATCTTCATGTCGTAAACGTCGATCTTCTTGCCCAGATATTCCGGGGTGCGGCCGATCATCAGACCGGCGATAAACACCGTCAGCAGCACGAACAGCAGCATGCCGTACAGGCCGGAGCCGACGCCGCCGAACACCACTTCGCCGATCTGCATCAGCCACATCGGCACCATGCCGCCCAGCGCGGTGAAGGAGTCGTGCATGGCGTTGACTGCCCCGCAGGACGCGGCGGTGGTGACTACCGAGAACAGGCTGGTGGCGAGAATGCCGAAGCGCGACTCTTTGCCTTCCATATTGATGTTGCTGTCGGCGCCCAGCGCGCTCAGGTGCGGGTTGCCTGCCAGCTCGGCGACCATCACCGCCACCACCGCCGCCACGAAGATCAGCGCCATCGCCCAGATCAGCGCATGGCCCTGGCGGTTTTCACCGGCCAACTGGCCGAAGGAGAAGCACAGCGCGCAGGGGATCAGGAAGATGGCCAGCATCTGCACGAAGTTGGTCAGCACGGTTGGGTTCTCGAACGGGTGCGCCGAGTTGGCGCCGAAGAAGCCGCCGCCGTTGGTGCCGAGCATCTTGATCGCTTCCTGCGAGGCCACCGGCCCCATCGGCAGCGTCTGCTGCGCGCCTTCGAGCGTGGTGACGTGCAGGTAAGGCAGGAAGTTTTGCAGCGTGCCCTGGCTGACGAAGAACAGGGCGATCAGCAGCGCGATCGGCAGCAGCACATACAGCGTGATGCGGAACAGATCGGCCCAGGCGTTGCCGACGGTCTTGCCGGCGCGGCGGGTAAAGGCGCGGATCAGCGCAAAGGCCACGGCGATGCCGGTAGAGGCGGAGACGAAGTTCTGCACCGCCAGCCCGGCCATCTGGCTTAAATAGCTGAGGGCGCTTTCGCCGCTGTAGGCCTGCCAGTTGGTGTTGGTGACGAAGCTGACGGCGGTGTTGAGCGCCAGATCCCAGGAGAGGCCCGGGAAGCCTTGCGGGTTGAGCGGCAGCGAGCCCTGCGTCATCAGCAGGGCGAACAGCAGCGCCAGGCCGAGCAGGTTGAACACCAGTATTGCCAGCGCGTACTGCCACCAGTTCATCTCGGTGACGCGGATGCCGCAGGCGCGCCAGACGCCGGCTTCCACCCCGCGTAGCACAGGCAGCGGCTCACCTTCGATCAGGCGCGCCATAAAGCCGCCCAGCGGCCTGGCCAGCAGCAGAAGCACCAGCAGGAAGCTGGCGATCAGTAAAAAGGCTGAAGCCGCCATCAGAAATCCTCCGCGTTAAACAGGGCGTAGACCAGATAGGCCAACAGCAGCAGAACCAACAGCGCACCACCAATAACGCTGAAACTCACGGGACACCTCCAGAGGTGTTGTTTTTGATAGAAGCAGTGTAGGGAGAGGGGTAGAAAGAAGATGAAAAAATCGCGTGGGCGGGTGTAAAAAAAGTATAAAAATGGCTGAAATTTCAGCGAAAATTTAGCATTTCAATCATCAGGCCGGTGGCGAGATTGTCCCTGATGGGGGAGGGAGAACAGGCGTAAGCGGGAAATAATGAACCAGATAATAACCACAATGTAACTCATGGTAAGTTAAAAATTAACCTTGCTGTAACAAAATTACGGATCGCGGCGGTGGTTAGCGATTTTTTGTGCGATTTAGTGGTCGGATGAGTAGTAAACTTTCATCAAGTGCGCTAAAATTTTGTCCAGTTACCAAATTACCGATTGTTCATTTGATACGTCGACGCCGTTTTCCCTGACAAATCAACGGCAGGCGTTTTTAAGGAGGTTCGCATGTCTACGACCTATCACGCTTATTCACTGCATCGGATTCTCCTGCGCCGCAGCGCAGTGGTTATCGCGGGCATTTTGGCCCTGCCGGTGATGCTGTTCCGCAGCGATCGCGGGCGTTTTTACAGCTACCTGCACCGCGTCTGGTCAAAAACCAGCGATAAGCCGGTCTGGCTGCAGCAGGCGGAACTGGCGTCCTGCGATTTCTACTGAGCCACTGCCGATTCACGAAAAACCCTCGCCCTGCGGCGAGGGTTTTTTTATGCCTATAGTCGGCCCTATCAAGCGCAAGGTCGTATTCGGCAAGCCATTCTTCTACACTTTCCTCATCGGTCAACAACACGGGAGAGCGGTATGAGCGACAAGATCCCTATCGGCATCAGCGCCTGTTTACTGGGCGACGCGGTGCGTTTCGACGGCGGCCACAAACGGCTGGCCTTTGCGGTGGAACAGTTGGCGCCCTATGTGCGCTTTGAGCCCATTTGCCCGGAAATGGCGATCGGCCTGCCTACACCACGCCCGGCGCTGCGCTTGGTGAAGCAGGCGCAGCCGTGGCCGGCGATGCGCTACAGCAACGACGCCGGCGTGGATCTGACCGAGGAGATGCGCGGCTTCTCCGCGCAGCGCGTGGCGGCCTTGCAGCATCTGTGCGGCTATATCGTCTGCGCCAAGTCACCGAGCTGCGGCCTGGAGCGGGTGCGGGTCTACAGCGAAAACGGCAAGGACTCGCGTAAAAACGGCGTCGGGCTGTTTACCGCCGAACTGCTGCGCCAGATGCCGTGGCTGCCGGTGGAAGAAGACGGACGATTGCAGGATGCGGCATTGCGGGAAAACTTTATCGAGCGGGTGTACGCGCTGTACGAGTTGAACATGCTGTGGCGCCAGGGGCTGACCCGCGGCGGGCTGATCGCGTTTCACAGCCGCTACAAGCTGTCGCTGCTGGCGCATTCGCAGCCGGCGTATCGCGAATTGGGGCGCTTCGTCGCCGATATTCACCGCTGGGATTCGCTGGAGGCCTTCGCCGTGGAATACCGCAGCCGCCTGATGGCGCTATTGGCGCACAAGGCAACGCGGCGCAACCACACCAACGTGTTGATGCACGTGCAGGGCTACTTCCGCCGTCAGCTCAGCGCGGCGCAGCGCCAGGAGCTGGCGCACCTGATCGACCGCTACCGGCAGGGCATGCAGCCGCTGTTGGCGCCGATCGCGCTGCTCAAGCATTACATGGCGGAATACCCCGATCGCTATCTGGCGGAACAACGCTATTTCGAACCTTATCCGGAGGCGCTGCGTTTGCGTTACGGCCATTGATTGACAAGGAGTTTTATGACCACGCATCTGGTCTGGTTGCGTAACGATCTGCGTATCACCGACAACAAAGCGCTGCACGCCGCCTGCAGCGATCCCGAAGCCCGGGTGCTGGCGGTGTTTATCGCCACACCGCAGCAGTGGCGGCAACATGAGATGGCGGCGCGGCAGGCGGCGCTGATCCACGCCAGCCTGCAGGCGGTGCAGCAGGCGCTGGCGCACAAGGGCATTGCGCTGCATTGCCATTCCTGTGCGGACTTTGCCGCGTCGATCGACTGGCTGGCGGACTATTGCGAGCGAGAGCAGGTGGATGCGCTGTTTTACAATCGCCAGTACGAACTGAACGAACGGCGGCGCGATGCGCGGCTGGAACAGCGGTTGAGTGGCCGGGTGAGGTGCCACGGTTTCGATGACAGCCTGCTGTTGCCGCCAGGCAGCGTACTCACCGGCGGCGGCGAGATGTACAAGGTCTATACGCCGTTTCGCAACGCTTTTCTTCAACGCCTGACCGAGTCCGACGTGAGTTGCCTGCCGGCGCCGAAGACTCGCGCCGGTGGCGCGTTGCCTGCGCCTGAGGCGCCGGCGGCGTTCGATTACCCTATGGCGGAGACTGGGGATGGCTATCCCGCCGGCGAGGAGGCCGCGTTGCAGCGGCTGCGCGCCTTTTGCCGCGAGCAGGTGCAGGATTACCTCCGGCAGCGCGATCTGCCGGCCCTCGCCGGCACCAGTAGCCTGTCGCCCTATCTGGCGATCGGCGTGCTGTCGCCGCGCCAGTGCTTCAACCGCCTGCACGCCGAATGCCCGCAGCTGCTGGAAGATCGCGAGAGCGGCGCCTTCGCCTGGCTCAACGAGCTGATTTGGCGTGAGTTCTATCGCCATCTGCTGGTGGCCTATCCCGATCTGTGCCGCCATCGGCCGTTTATTGCCTGGACGGACAAGGTGCGCTGGTGCGATGACGCGGCGAAGCTGCACGCCTGGCAGCGGGGCGAGACTGGCTATCCGATCGTCGATGCCGCCATGCGCCAGCTGAACGCCACCGGCTGGATGCACAACCGGCTGCGCATGATCAGCGCCAGTTTTCTGGTGAAGGATCTGTTGATCGACTGGCGCGCCGGGGAGCGCTATTTCATGTCGCAACTGCTGGATGGGGATCTGGCGGCCAATAACGGCGGCTGGCAGTGGGCGGCATCCACCGGCACCGACGCCGCGCCGTATTTCCGCATCTTCAACCCGACGACTCAGGGTGAACGTTTTGATCCACAAGGCACTTTTATCCGTAAATGGTTGCCGGAACTGGCGGATGTGCCCGACAATGACATCCATCATCCCCATCGCTGGGCGGAAAAGCAGCGATGCACGCTGAACTACCCGCTGCCGATCGTCGATCATAAGCAAGCCCGGCTGGAGACGCTGGCGGCGTTCGAGGCGGCAAAACGGGGAGAGTCTTGAGGCAACTGCAAGGAGCGATGCAATGATGAAAAAGGTGCTGGCCCTGTGCCTGAGCGGCTATTCCGCGCTGGCGATCGCCGGCTTTGACGTGGTGGCGCTCGGCGTCGACGGCGGCGTCAGCGACGGCAACCTGACCTCCTACCTGATCCGCAGCGACAATCAGCCGCGGTATGTGGCGCTGGACGCCGGTTCGCTGCTGCCGGGCATCGCCAAAGGGCTGGAGAAGGGCAGCTTCCCGCAGGTGACGCCCGAGCTGGCCGCGCCTTACACGCCGCAGGGCTATGTGTTCCGGCAGTTGATCGGCAGCTACTTTATCAGCCACGGCCACCTGGACCACGTGGCGGGGCTGATCCTCGGCTCGCCCGAGGACAATAAAAAAACCGTTTACGCCCAGGCGGACACCGTGCTGACCCTGCGTAATCACTACTTCAACTGGAAGGCGTGGCCGAACTTTACCGACGCCGGCAACGGCTCGCGGCTGGGCACCTACCGGCTGCAAACGGTGCGGCCGCAGCAGCGGTTTACCCTCGGTCTGACCGGATTGACCGGCGTGATGTACCCGCTCAGCCACGATCGCTATCCTTCGTCGATGCTGCTGATTTCCAACGGCAACGAGTTCTTCGCCTACTTCGGCGATACCGGGCCGGATAAGGTGGAGCAGTCGCGCGATCTCGATACCGTCTGGCGCGCGCTGGGGCCGCTTGTCGAGCAGAAGAAGCTCAAGGGCATGATTATCGAAACCTCTTACCCTAACGGGGTGGAGGACAAACATCTGTACGGCCATTTGACGCCGGCCTGGCTGCTGAAGGAGCTGAAGAACCTGACGCAGTACAGCGGCGGCGAAGGCTCGCTGAACGGTTTGCCGGTGGTGATCAGCCACATCAAGCCCAGCCTGAAGCAGGGCGAAGACACGCGCGCCGCCATTGCGCAACAGCTGGCTCAGGGCAACGATCTGGGGGTGAAATTCATCCTGATGGCGCAGGGCGACCGGCAGACATTTTGACTATGAAGAGAGAAGAGAATGCGTAACCTCGATCTGGAACAACTGATCAACACGGAACTGAACGCCGCGGCGTTTCAGGACTACGCCCCCAACGGATTGCAGGTGGAAGGCCGCCCGCACGTGCAGCGCATCGTGACCGGCGTCACCGCCTGTCAGGCGCTGCTGGACGCCGCGGTGGCGCATCAGGCCGACGCGATTATCGTGCACCACGGCTATTTCTGGAAAAACGAGGCGCCGGCGGTGCGCGGCATGAAGCGCAACCGCCTGAAAACGCTGCTGACCCATGATATCAACCTGTACGGCTACCACCTGCCGCTGGACGCGCATCCGGTGCTGGGCAACAACGCGCAGCTGGCGCAGGCGCTGGGCATTCGGGTGATTGGCGACGTCGAGCCGCTGGTGCCGCACGGCGAATTTGAACAGCCGCTGACCGGCGAAGCGCTGCAGCAGCGTATCGAAAGCCGGCTGGGGCGCGCGGTGCTGCACTGCGGCGATAACGCGCCTGAGCACATTCGCCGGGTGGCCTGGTGCACCGGTGGCGGCCAGGGCTTTATCGACAGCGCGGCGCGCTTCGGCGTCGATGCGTTCATCAGCGGTGAAGTGTCTGAGCAGACCATTCACAGCGCGCGCGAAATGGGCGTGCATTTCTTTGCCGCCGGCCACCACGCCACCGAGCGCGGCGGCGTGAAGGCGCTGGGCGACTGGCTGGCGCAGCACCACGGCTTTGATGTGACCTTTATCGACATCCCGAATCCCGCCTGATTTTTTTCTTCCCCGGATCCAGCCCGGCCTGCGCGCCGGCTGAATCCTTCTACCGCGCTATTTCCTTATTTTCCCTATGGTTGCGTTCTATTGACAGCCGGGGCCGCGTCACGCATAACTGGTGTGTTTTTCATCGCGATAATAATAAGGAGAATAAGGGTGCAACAAGCACGTTATTACCTGTTGGGTGAAAGAGCGGTAGTGCTTGAACTGTCGCCGCCGGTGACCTTACCGAGCCAGCAGCGCATCTGGGCGCTGGCGGAAAAGCTGAATCACCACCCCGACGTGCGGGAAGTGGTGCCGGGGATGAATAACCTGACGCTGTTGCTGCATACGCCGCAGGCCGACGCCGAAGCGATGCTCGTGCTGCTGCAGCAAGGTTGGGAAAGCAAAGAGAGCCTGACGCCGGAATCGCGCCAGGTGGATATTCCGGTGGTCTACGGCGGGGAGCATGGCCCCGATCTGGATGAAGTGGCGCGCCATACCGGCATGACGCCGCGGCAGGTGGTGGAATGCCACGCGGCGGCGGCCTACGTGGTCTATTTCCTCGGCTTTCAGCCGGGCTTCTCCTATTTGGGCGGCATGCCGGAACTGCTGGCGACGCCGCGCCGCGCGGAACCGCGTCTGGCGGTGGCGGCCGGTTCCGTTGGCATCGGCGGCGGCCAGACCGGTATCTATCCGCTGGTGACGCCCGGCGGCTGGCAGCTGATCGGCCGCACGCCGCTGGCGCTGTTCAATCCGCATGAAATGCCGCCGACGCTGCTGCGCCCGGGCGATAACGTGCGCTTCGTGCCGCAGAAGGAGGGTGTATGCTGATTATTCTGCGTGCCGGCATCTATACCACGGTGCAGGATTTGGGCCGCGAGGGATTCCGCCGCCTGGGCATCAGCACCGGCGGGGCGCTGGATCAACCGGCGCTGAAGATCGCCAACCTGCTGGTGGGCAATGCGCCGGAGGCCGCCGGGCTGGAGATCACCCTCGGCCAGTTCGGCGCCGAGTTTACCCGACCTGGCTGGATCGCCTTGACCGGTGCCGGCTGCGACGCGCAGCTGGACGGCAAGCCGCTGTGGACCGGCTGGCGCTACCCGGTGAAAAAGGGGCAGCGGCTGGTGCTGGGCACGCCGAAACGCGGCATGCGCAGCTACCTGGCGATCTCGGGCGGCATCGCCGTGCCGGAAATGCTGGGATCGTGCAGCACCGACATGAAAGCCGCCTTTGGCGGCCACGAAGGCCGTAATCTGAAGGACGGCGATCGGCTGCCGCTGGGCAAATCCACCGCGCTGCCGCAACACCGCTGCGGCGTGAAGCAGCTGCTGTTCACCAACCGCATCCGCGCGCTGCCGGGGCCGGAGTACGCTGAATTCAGCGAAGAGGCGCAGGACACGTTCTGGCGCACCGCCTGGCAGCTCAGCCCGCAGAGCAACCGCATGGGCTACCGCCTGCACGGCGGCACGCCGCTGGAGCGCACCACCGATCGAGAGATGCTGTCGCACGGCCTGCTGCCCGGCGTGGTGCAGGTGCCGCACAACGGCCAGCCGATCGTGCTGATGGCCGATGCGCAAACCACCGGCGGTTACCCGCGTATCGCCTGCGTGATCGAGGCCGATCTCTACCACTTGGCGCAGATCCGTCTCGGCGAACCGGTCCACTTCGTTCTCTGCTCACTGGCCGAGGCGCAGCGCGCCAAAGCCGAGCAGGATCTCTTCCTTCGACAGATTGCCTGGGGGTTACATGATCGTTGATTTGAACGCCGATCTCGGCGAAGGCTGCGCCAACGACCAGGCGCTGTTGCAACTGGTGAGCTCGGCCAACATCGCCTGCGGCTTCCACGCCGGCGATGCGCAGACCATGCGTCAGTCGGTGCGCTGGGCATTGCAGTACGGCGTGGCGATCGGCGCTCACCCGAGTTTTCCCGATCGGGAGAACTTCGGCCGCACCCGCATGCAGCTGCCGCCGGAAACGGTGTACGCGCAGGTGGTGTATCAGCTCGGGGCGCTGGCGGCCATCGCCCGCGCCGAGGGCGGGGTGATGGTGCACGTTAAGCCGCACGGCATGCTGTACAACCAGGCGGCGGTTGAGCCGGCGCTGGCGGAAGCGATCGCCCGGGCGGTGCAGGCGGTCGATCCGGCGCTGCGGCTGGTGGGGCTGGCCGGCAGCGAGCTGATTCGCGCCGGGGAACAACTCGGTCTGACCACCCGACAGGAGGTGTTCGCCGATCGCGGCTATCAGGCTGACGGCACGCTGGTGCCGCGCGGTTTGCCGGGGGCGCTGATTGAGGATGACGAACAGGCGCTGGCGCAAACGCTGGAGATGGTGCGCCATCACCGGGTGCGCAGCGTGGATGGCGTCTGGACTGCCGTTCAGGCGGAAACCGTCTGCCTGCACGGGGACGGCGAGCATGCGCTGGCGTATGCGCGCAAGCTGCGGGACAGTTTTGTTCAGCAGGGCATCCGCGTCAGCGCGGAGCAGTAAAGCAATAAAGCAAGACACAACATCACAAGCAAAAAACTATTAGAAAATATCGAGGGAAGACTATGGAACAGGCCGTGAATCTCTGGCCACTGATTGGCATCGCCGCCATCGTGGTCGGGTTTGTATTGCGTTTCAACCCGGTGCTGGTGGTGATCGCCGCCGGTATCATCACCGGTCTGGCGGCGCTGATGCCGCTGGACGTCATTCTGGAAAAGCTCGGCGAGGGCTTTCTCAATACCCGCAACCTGCCGCTGATCCTGCTGTTGCCGCTGGCGGTGATCGGCCTGCTGGAGCGCCACGGGCTGAAAGAACGGGCGCAGGCGTGGATCGCCAGGATCAAAAGCGCCACCGCCGGCCGTCTGCTGATCGTCTACCTGTTCGTGCGCGAGATTACCGCGGCGATGGGGCTGACCAGCCTGGGCGGGCATCCGCAGATGGTGCGGCCGCTGCTGGCGCCGATGGCGGAAGGGGCAACGGAAAACCGCTACGGCGAGCTGCCGGAGCGCACGCGCCACCGTTTGCGAGCCATGTCGGCCGCGACCGACAACGTCGGGCTGTTCTTCGGCGAGGATATCTTCGTCGCCTTCGGCGCGATCATCTTCATGCACAACTTTATGCTGGAGTCCGGCGGCATTCAGACCGAGCCGCTGCATATCGCGCTGTGGGGCATTCCGACCGCGATTTTCGCTTTCCTGATCCACGCGTTCCGGCTGTATCGGATGGATAAGCAGCTGAGCGCCGAGCTGGCGCAGCTGAATCAGGCGGCGCTGCAGGCGAAGGGGGAGGCACGATGAACTTCCAGCAACAATATCTCTACTGGCTGGCCGGCGCGGTGCTGCTGATTGTGGCGGTGATGTCCTTCCGCGATCGCGCCAACCCGCGCCGCATCACCACCGGGCTGTTTTGGGGGCTGTACGGCCTGGTGTTCCTGGTCGGCGACTGGACTTACCGCCTGCTGGGCGACGTGCTGGGCGAGGGTAGCAACGAAAAACGCATGCTGCACATCATCGTTGGCGTGGTGGTGGTGGTGATGGCCCTGATTGCCGGTTTCGGCGGTGTGCGCCTCGGCAGCTATCATCAACGGACGCCGCAGGAGCGCGAGGCCAGCGCCAAGCGCCTGGGCAACAAGCTGTTTATCCCCGCTCTGGCAATCCCGGTGGTGACGGTGATCGGCGTGCTGCTGTTCAACAACGTGCCGGCGTTGCAAAGCGCGGTATTCGGCAGCGGCAACCATGCGACGCTGATCACCCTGTTCTCGATGACCGTCGGCTGCCTGATTGGCCTGGCGATCGCGGTGAAAATGACCCATGAGAAGGCCCTGCAGCCGATACAGGAAGCGCGGCGCCTGCTGGATTCGATCGGCTGGGCGTTCATTCTGCCGCAGATCCTCGCCACGCTGGGGCTGCTGTTTACCGTCGCCGGCGTCGGCACCGCGATCTCGCATTTGACCCAGGAGTATCTGGCGGTGGATAACCGCTTTATCGCCGTGGCGGTCTACGCTATCGGTATGGCTGTGCTGACCATGGTGATGGGCAACGCCTTCGCCGCTTTCCCGATCGTTACCGCCGGCATCGGCATTCCGATCCTGGTGTTGCAGCACGGCGGCAACCCGGCGGTGATGGCGGCGATCGGCATGTTCTCCGGTTATTGCGGCACCCTGATGACGCCGATGGCGGCGAACTTCAACATCGTGCCGGCGGCGCTGCTGGAGCTACCGGACAAGAATGCGGTGATCAAGGCGCAGGTGCCGACCGGCGTGCTGCTGCTGTTGGTTAACGTGTTCCTGCTGTATTTCCTGATGTTCCTGTAGGAGTAAGGATGCAAAAAGTATTGATTACCGGCTTTGAGCCGTTTGGCGGCGAGCGCCTCAACCCCTCCTGGGAAGTGGTGAAGCAGCTCAATGATATGGAACTGGTCGGCACGCGCATCGTGGCGCGCCAACTGCCGTGCGTGTTCGGCGCGGCGCTGGAGGCGCTCAATGCGGCGATCGACGAGGTGCAGCCGGTGATGGTGCTGGCTATCGGCCAGGCCGGCGGCCGCACCGACATCACGATTGAACGGGTGGCGATCAACGTCGACGATGCGCGTATCCCCGACAATCAGGGGCAACAGCCGGTGGACGAGCCGATCGTCGCCGGCGGCCCGGCGGCCTATTTCAGCACCTTGCCGATCAAGGCGATGGTCAGTTCGATGCGTGAGGCCGGCATTCCGGCCGCCGTTTCGCAGACCGCCGGCACCTACGTGTGCAACCATGTCATGTATGGCTTGCTGCACCGTTTGAGCGGCCAGCGCGAGGTGAAGGGCGGCTTTATCCATATCCCGTATCTGCCGGAGCAGGCGGCGGCGCACCCCGGCGCGCCGAGCATGGCGGCTTCGACGGTGCTGTTTGCATTGGAGCTGGCCGTTTCCATCGCTTTGCAGGTGGAGCACGATCTGAAAGTGGTGGGCGGCGCGACGCATTAATCATGTCATCCCCGGCGCATCGGGCTGCGCCGGGTCTACGCAAGGAGTGGTCTATGCCGGAAGGACCGGAGATTCGCCGGGCGGCGGACAAACTGGCGGCGGCGGTGATCGATCAGCCGCTGACCGACGTCGATTTCGCTTTTCCCCAGCTGAAACACTATCGCCAGCGTCTGCTCGGCGAGCGCATCGTCGCCATCGAGCCGCGCGGCAAGGCGCTGCTGACCCATTTCTCCAATGGGTTGACGATGTACAGCCACAACCAGCTGTATGGCGTGTGGAAAGTGGCGGCGGCCGGGGAGACGCCGGAGACCCGGCGCGATCTGCGGGTGCGGCTGGAAACCGCCCGCAGCGCGATATTGCTCTACAGCGCTTCCGACATTACCGTCGGGCCGCGCGAGGAGATAGAGCAACACCCGTTTTTGCAACGCATCGGCCCCGACGTGTTGGACATGTCGCTGACGGTAGACGATGTGGAGGAGCGGTTGCTGACGCCGCGTTTTCGCCGCCGGCAGCTGGGCGGCATGCTGCTCGACCAGGCGTTTCTCGCCGGATTGGGCAATTATCTGCGCGCCGAAATCCTGTGGCAGGCCGAACTGGCACCGCAGCACAAACCGCAGGATCTGCCGCCGGAAGCGCTGCGCCGCCTGGCGGAAGCATTGCTGGCGGTGCCGCGCCTTTCCTACCAGACGCGCGGGCAGGCGGATGACAACCGGCATCACGGCGCGCTGTTTCGCTTCAAGGTGTTTCATCGCAGCGGCGAGCCCTGCGAACGCTGCGGTGAGATGATCGTGCGTACCGAGCTATCGTCGCGGCCGTTTTATTGGTGCCCGGGCTGCCAGAAATAACCAAAAAAAAACGCCGCCCGAAGGGGGCGGCGCTGTGCAGCTTCAGCCGGGAAAGCGGCTTACTTGTTTTTCAGCTGGGATTTGAAATCACGCTCGGCATAGCCGGTGTACAGCTGACGCGGACGGGCAATTTTGATGCCTTCGTCGTGCATTTCGTTCCAGTGGGCGATCCAGCCGATGGTGCGCGCGATGGCGAAGATCACGGTGAACATGGAAGAAGGAATGCCCATCGCCTTCAGGATGATGCCGGAGTAGAAGTCGACGTTCGGGTACAGTTTCTTCTCGATGAAGTACGGGTCGTTCAGCGCGATGTGTTCCAGCTCCATCGCGACCTGCAGCAGGTTGTCGTCCTTCTTGTTCAGCTCTTTCAGCACTTCGTGACAGGTTTCGCGCATCACGGTAGCGCGCGGATCGTAGTTCTTGTACACGCGGTGGCCGAAGCCCATCAGGCGGAAGGAGTCGTTCTTGTCCTTGGCGCGCTTGATGAATTCCGGAATGTGCTCGACGGTCTTGATCTCTTCCAGCATTTTCAGCGCCGCTTCGTTGGCGCCGCCGTGTGCCGGCCCCCACAGGGAGGCGATGCCGGCCGCGATGCAGGCGAACGGGTTGGCGCCGGAAGAGCCGGCGGTGCGCACGGTAGAGGTAGAGGCGTTCTGCTCATGGTCGGCGTGCAGGATCAGGATGCGATCCATGGCGCGTTCCAACACCGGGTTCACCACGTACTCTTCGCACGGGGTGGCGAACATCATGTGCAGGAAGTTGCCGGCATAGGACAGATCGTTGCGCGGGTAAACGAACGGCTGGCCCAGGGAGTATTTGTAGCACATCGCCGCCACGGTCGGCATTTTGGACAGCAGGCGGAACGCGGTAATTTCACGGTGACGCTCGTTGTTGACGTCCAGCGCATCGTGGTAGAACGCCGCCAGCGCGCCGGTCACGCCGCACAGCACCGCCATCGGGTGCGAGTCACGACGGAAGCCACGGAACAGATGGGTGATCTGGTCGTGGATCATGGTGTGGCGGGTGACGGTGGTTTTGAAGGTCTCGAACTCTTCCGGCGTTGGGGTCTCGCCGTACAGCAGGATGTAGCACACTTCCAGGTAGGAAGATTCTTTCGCCAGCTGCTCGATAGGGAAGCCGCGGTGCAGCAGCACGCCTTTGTCGCCGTCGATGAAGGTAATCTTGGATTCGCAAGAAGCGGTGGAGGTAAAGCCGGGATCAAATGTGAAATAACCTTTGGAACCCAGAGCGCGGACATCGAGGACATCGGGGCCCAGTGTCGGTGTCAATACGCCCAGTTCGATCGGAGCTTCGCTGTCGTTAATGGTTAGCGTCGCTTTCTTATCAGTCATTTACTGTCTCCTTAGCGCCTTATTTTAAAAACCACTAACAACTGAAATACCTTAAATCTCTGCAGGTTGCCCGCAAAAAAATGGTGCGGACGCTAACTCTGTGAGCGACTGCGCAACTGTGCGCGGGTAGGGTACAGAGTGCTGACCAGGCGAACGAGACGGGTGACCAGTTGTTAACGATTCATAGTAATTCGTTATAGTCTGTTAATCTTACCTATGAGCTGTTCGAAGAGATGTGAACCTATCCCAATAATCTGTTTTTATTTGCTTTATTTGCTTTTTGACGCCGGCAAAATCGAGCGGGAAACAACGGCTATTGGGATAGGTTCGTCAAATACACTGTTGCACAACTCGAACCCGGGGGGAAGTGTATCTGCTGACCCATAGCGCATCATAGGACCGTTTGTGCCCCTATATGTAATGGAAATGTTGATCTCTTGTCAAATCAGATAATTAATTTTGCACTAATTGTGAAATCCGTGATCTGAATCACTGTTCGGGGGAAATGTTATCAAAGCGGTTGTATGAGAATTGTAATCAGAATGTGATCCTCCTATACTGCCGCCAGGTCTCCGGATTACCCTGAAGTAGGAGCACCCAGCGTTATAAATGCGCGCCGTTTGAGCACAGAGGATGTTGATGTTTGAGCGCGTGACGTGTAAGGGTTTTAGGCTCTTAACGCTGTCTGATCCCCGCCCAGGCCCGGAGGAAGGAAAATAATAAGAGCTGTGTGGGCAAATACGTGAAAAAACAACGACCTGTCAACTTGGATCTGCAAACGATCCGGTTCCCCGTAACTGCGATAGCGTCTATCTTACACCGAGTCTCTGGCGTAATTACCTTCGTTGCCGTGGGTATCCTCCTCTGGCTGCTGGGCCTGTCACTCTCTTCCCAAGAGGGGTTCCTGCAGGCGGCCGCCATCATGAATAGCTTCATCGTCAAATTCATATTCTGGGGCATCCTCACGGCGCTGGCCTATCACATTTGCGGTGGCATCCGTCACTTGTTAATGGATTTTGGCTACATCGAAGAGAGTTTGGCCGCCGGTACCCGTTCCGCCCAGGTGGCGATCGGCCTGACCGTCGTGCTGTCAGTTCTGGCTGGAGTCCTCGTATGGTAAACAACGTTTCTGCATTAGGGCGCAACGGCGTGCACGATTGGCTGCTGCTGCGCGCTTCCGCTATCATCATCACCCTGTACGTCCTGTATATCCTGGGCTTCTTCGTCACGGCTCCGGAACTCACTTATGACATCTGGCGCGGTTTCTTCGCCACTTCCATTACGAAAGTGTTCACTCTGCTGACCTTGCTGTCGATTCTGGTGCATGCCTGGATCGGGCTGTGGCAGGTGCTGACGGACTACGTCAAGCCGCTGGCGGTTCGCCTGGTGTTGCAGCTGGCTGTCGTGGTCGCGTTGCTGGTCTATTTACTGTACGGAACAATCGTAGTGTGGGGTGCTTAAATGAAACTGCCAGTCAGAGAGTTTGATGCCGTCGTAATCGGCGCCGGCGGTGCGGGCATGCGTGCCGCGCTGCAAATTTCCCAAGCGGGCTCGACCTGTGCCCTGCTGTCCAAAGTTTTCCCGACCCGTTCCCATACCGTGTCCGCACAGGGCGGCATCACCGTCGCGCTGGGCAACAGCCACGAGGACAACTGGGAATGGCATATGTACGACACGGTGAAAGGTTCCGACTATATCGGTGACCAGGACGCCATCGAATATATGTGTAAAACCGGCCCGGAAGCGATTCTGGAACTGGAACACATGGGCCTGCCGTTCTCTCGTCTGGACGACGGCCGCATCTATCAGCGCCCGTTCGGCGGCCAGTCGCTGAACTTCGGCGGCGAGCAGGCGGCGCGTACCGCAGCCGCAGCCGACCGTACCGGCCACGCGCTGCTGCACACCCTGTACCAACAGAACCTGAAAAACCACACCACCATCTTCTCCGAGTGGTATGCGCTCGATCTGGTGAAAAACCAGGACGGCGCGGTGGTTGGCACCACGGCTATCTGCATCGAAACCGGTGAAGTGGTTTACTTCAAAGCCAAGGCCACCGTGCTGGCGACCGGCGGCGCAGGCCGTATTTACCAGTCCACCACCAACGCCCACATCAACACCGGCGACGGTGTCGGCATGGCGCTGCGCGCCGGCGTGCCGGTGCAGGACATGGAAATGTGGCAGTTCCACCCGACCGGCATCGCCGGCGCGGGCGTGCTGGTGACCGAAGGCTGCCGCGGCGAAGGCGGTTACCTGCTGAACAAACACGGCGAGCGCTTCATGGAGCGTTATGCGCCGAACGCCAAAGATCTGGCGGGCCGCGACGTGGTTGCCCGTTCGATCATGATCGAAATCCGCGAAGGCCGCGGCTGCGACGGTCCTTGGGGCCCGCACGCCAAGCTGAAGCTGGATCACCTGGGCAAAGAGGTGCTGGAATCCCGTCTGCCGGGCATTCTGGAACTGTCCCGCACCTTCGCGCACGTCGATCCGGTGAAAGAGCCGATCCCGGTTATCCCGACCTGTCACTATATGATGGGCGGCATTCCGACCAAGGTGACCGGCCAGGCGCTGACCGTGAACGAGAAAGGCGAAGACGTGGTGATCCCGGGGCTGTTCGCGGTGGGCGAAATCGCCTGCGTATCGGTGCACGGCGCCAACCGCTTGGGCGGCAACTCGCTGCTCGACCTGGTGGTGTTCGGCCGTTCCGCCGGCATGCACCTGCAGGAATCGCTGGAAGAGCAGGGCGTGAGCCGTGACGCCAGCGACTCCGACGTGGAAGCCTCGCTGGATCGTCTGAACCGTTGGAACAACACCCGTTCCGGCGAAGACCCGGTCGAAATTCGCAAAGCGCTGCAGTCTTGCATGCAGCACAACTTCTCGGTATTCCGCGAAGGCGATGCGATGGCCAAGGGCCTGGAAGAACTGAAAGTGATCCGTGAACGTCTGAAGAACGCACGCCTGGACGATACCTCCAGCGAGTTCAACACCCAGCGCATCGAGTGCCTGGAGTTGGATAACCTGATGGAGACCGCGTATTCCACCGCCGTGTCGGCCAACTTCCGTACCGAGAGCCGTGGCGCACACAGCCGCTTCGACTACCCGGAACGCGATGACGCCAACTGGCTGTGCCATTCGCTGTATCTGCCGCAATCGGAAAGCATGACGCGTCGTGAAGTGAACATGCAACCGAAGCTGCGCCCGGCATTCCCGCCGAAAGTGCGTTCTTACTAATTGCGGAGATCGACAGATGAAACTCGAATTTTCCATTTATCGCTACAACCCGGATGTCGATGACGCGCCGCACATGCAGGATTACACCCTGGAAGCGGAAGAAGGTCGCGACATGATGCTGCTGGATGCGTTGATCCAGCTGAAAGAAAAAGACCCGACCCTGTCGTTCCGTCGCTCATGCCGCGAAGGCGTGTGCGGTTCCGACGGCCTGAACATGAACGGTAAAAACGGCCTGGCGTGCATCACCCCGATTTCGTCGCTGCGCAAAGGCAACGGCAAGATCGTGATCCGTCCGCTGCCGGGCCTGCCGGTGGTGCGCGATCTGGTGGTGGATATGGGCCAGTTCTATACCCAGTATGAAAAGATCAAGCCATACCTGCTGAACGACGGCAAGAACCCGCCGGCGCGCGAGCACCTGCAGTCGCCGGAGCAGCGCGCCAAGCTGGACGGTCTGTACGAGTGCATTCTGTGCGCCTGCTGCTCGACCTCTTGCCCATCGTTCTGGTGGAACCCGGACAAGTTCATCGGGCCTGCCGGTCTGCTGGCGGCGTATCGCTTCCTGATCGACAGCCGTGACACGGAAACGCAAGAACGTTTAGATGATCTGGACGACGCTTTTAGTGTTTTCCGCTGCCATAGCATTATGAATTGTGTCAGTGTATGTCCTAAAGGCTTGAACCCGACGCGTGCGATCGGGCATATCAAGTCCATGCTGCTGCAACGCGGCGCATAAACGGAATGAGATGCTGCGCCGGGCTCTTTTCCGGCGCACATCCCATAGGGGAGGGAACCTCTAAAAACTGACCCGCGGCTGCGGCGCTATGCAGCCTGGTTCTTCCGCCGGTTTTTAGAGGTTCCTTGTAAGGGACCGCAAGGTCCATAACAGAACGTATCGGGCCGTCATGGCCGCAAGTACGTCGAGTGAACCGTTTTACGGCAAACCGTATTCATCACGGTAATTATGTTAACCACGGCGAAAACTAAAGCTTCAAAGCTTAAGGGATCATGATGCAGAACGGCGCAATGAAGGCCTGGCTGGATTCCTCCTATCTGGCGGGCGCGAACCAGTCTTACATAGAGCAGCTCTATGAAGACTTCTTAACCGATCCGGGTTCCGTTGAAGATAGCTGGCGTTCCATTTTTCAACAGCTACCAACCGCGGGTGTCAAACCCGATCAGCTTCACTCTCAAACGCGCGATTACTTCCGCCGCCTGGCGAAAGACTCCGCGCGCTACAATACCACCATCACCGATCCGGAAACCGACGCCAAACAGGTCAAGGTACTGCAGCTGATCAACGCCTTCCGCTTCCGCGGGCATCAGCATGCCAACCTCGATCCGCTCGGCCTGTGGCAGCGCGAGCAAGTTCCTGACCTTGATCCCGCTTACCACAACCTGACCGAAGCCGATTTCCAGGAAACCTTCAACGTGGGCTCTTTCGCCATCGGCAAAGAAACCATGAAGCTGGGCGATCTGTACGCCGCGCTGAAGCAGACCTATTGCGGCTCGATCGGCGCTGAGTACATGCACATCACCAACACCGAAGAGAAACGCTGGATTCAACAGCGCATCGAGTCGGTGGTGGGGCGCGCCAGCTTTACCGCCGACGAAAAACGCCGTTTCCTGAACGAGCTGACCGCGGCGGAAGGCCTGGAACGTTACCTGGGCGCCAAATTCCCGGGCGCCAAACGCTTCTCGCTGGAAGGCGGCGACGCGCTGGTGCCGATGCTGAAAGAGATGGTGCGTCACGCCGGCAAGAACGGCACGCGCGAAGTGGTGCTGGGCATGGCCCACCGCGGCCGTCTGAACGTGCTGATCAACGTGCTGGGCAAAAAGCCGGCCGACCTGTTCGACGAATTCGCCGGCAAGCATAAAGAACACCTCGGCACCGGTGACGTGAAATATCACCAGGGCTTCTCTTCCGACGTCGAAACCGAAGGCGGCATGGTTCACCTAGCGCTGGCGTTCAACCCGTCGCACCTGGAGATCGTCAGCCCGGTGGTCATGGGCTCGGTTCGCGCCCGTCGCGATCGCTTGGACGAAGCGCGCAGCAACATGGTGCTGCCGATCACCATCCACGGCGACGCCGCCATTACCGGCCAGGGCGTGGTTCAGGAAACCCTGAACATGTCTCAGGCTCGCGGCTACGAAGTGGGCGGCACCGTGCGCATCGTCATCAACAACCAGGTTGGTTTCACCACCTCCAACCCGCTGGATGCGCGCTCTACCGAATACTGCACCGACATCGCCAAAATGGTTCAGGCACCGATCTTCCACGTCAACGCGGACGATCCGGAGGCCGTGGCCTTCGTCACCCGCCTGGCGTTGGATTTCCGTAACACCTTTAAGCGTGACGTGATGATCGATCTGGTCTGCTACCGTCGCCATGGGCACAACGAGGCCGACGAGCCGAGCGCCACCCAGCCGGTGATGTATCAGAAGATCAAGAAACACCCTACGCCGCGCAAAATCTATGCTGACGTTCTGACCGAGCAGAACGTGGCCAGCCTGGAAGATGCCACGGAAATGGTCAACCTGTACCGCGACGCGCTCGACCGCGGCGATTGCGTGGTTGAAGAGTGGCGTCCGATGAACCTGCACTCCTTCACCTGGTCACCGTACCTGAACCACGAGTGGGACGAAGAGTACCCGAGCAAGGTTGAGATGAAGCGCCTGCAGGAGCTGGGCCGCCGCATCAGCACCGTGCCGGAAGCGATCGAAATGCAGTCGCGCGTGGCGAAAATCTACGCGGACCGCGCCGAGATGGCGGCGGGCAACAAGCCGTTCGACTGGGGCGCTGCCGAAACGCTGGCTTACGCTACCATGGCGGATGAAGGCATTCCAATCCGCATCTCCGGTGAAGACGCCGGCCGCGGTACCTTCTTCCACCGTCACGCGGTGGTGCACAACCAGAAAAATGGTTCGGTCTACGTTCCGCTGGCGAACATCCACAGCGGCCAGGGCGAATTCAAGGTCTGGGACTCCGTGCTGTCCGAAGAGGCGGTGCTGGCGTTCGAATACGGCTACGCCACGGCGGAACCGCGCACGCTGACCATCTGGGAAGCGCAGTTCGGTGACTTCGCCAACGGCGCGCAGGTCGTTATCGACCAGTTCATCAGCTCCGGCGAGCAAAAATGGGGCCGTATGTGCGGCCTGGTGATGCTGCTGCCGCACGGCTATGAAGGCCAGGGCCCAGAGCACTCTTCCGCACGTCTGGAACGCTATCTGCAGCTGTGCGCAGAGCAGAACATGCAGGTGTGCGTCCCGTCCACGCCGGCGCAGGTTTACCATATGCTGCGCCGTCAGGCGCTGCGCGGTATGCGCCGTCCGCTGGTGGTGATGTCGCCGAAGTCGCTGCTGCGTCACCCACTGGCGATTTCTTCGCTGGACGAACTGGCCAACGGCACCTTCCTGCCGGCGATCGGCGAGATCGACGACTTGGATCCGAAAGCGGTCAAGCGCGTCGTGCTGTGCTCCGGCAAGGTCTACTACGACCTGCTGGAACAGCGTCGCAAGAACGAGCAGAAAGACGTGGCCATCGTGCGTATCGAGCAGCTGTATCCGTTCCCGCATCAGGCCGTGCAGGCCGTGCTGGAGCAATACTCGCACGTGCATGATTTCGTCTGGTGTCAGGAAGAGCCGCTGAACCAGGGCGCCTGGTACTGCAGCCAACACAACTTCCGTGAAGTGGTGCCGTTCGGGGCTTCTTTACGTTACGCAGGACGTCCGGCCTCCGCTTCTCCGGCGGTGGGCTATATGTCCGTACACCAGAAGCAGCAGCAGGCTCTGGTGAACGACGCGCTGAATATTGACTAATGTTCGCTCGCTTGCCGGCCGAGGGGCCGGCAAGCAGATGATAAAAAACTTAAGGGAAAGCTAAATGAGTAGCGTAGATATTCTGGTTCCTGACCTTCCTGAATCGGTTGCCGATGCGACCGTAGCCACCTGGCACAAAAAACCGGGCGACAGCGTGCAGCGTGATGAAGTCCTGGTTGAAATCGAAACCGACAAAGTGGTGTTGGAAGTGCCGGCCAGTGAAGCGGGCATTCTCGATGCTATCGTGGAAGAAGAGGGCGCGACCGTACTGTCTCGCCAGCTGCTCGGCCGCATCCGTCCGGGCGACAGCTCCGGCAAGCCGACCGCTGAGAAGAGCCAGGAGAAAGAAGCCACGCCTGCCCAGCGCGCTACCGCGAGCCTGGAAGAAGAAAGCAATGACGCGCTCAGCCCGGCGATTCGCCGCCTGATCGCCGAACACGATCTCGATGCCAGCGCCATCAAAGGCACCGGCGTGGGTGGCCGCATCACGCGTGAAGACGTGGAAGCGCACCTGGCCAAAGGCGGCGCCGCCGCCAAACCGGCCGCCGCTGCTGAAGCCGCGCCGCAGCCTGCTCTGGCCGGCCGCAGCGAAAAACGCGTGCCGATGACTCGCCTGCGCAAACGCGTCGCCGAGCGTCTGCTGGAAGCGAAGAACAGCACCGCGATGCTGACCACCTTCAACGAAATCAACATGCAGCCGATCATGGATCTGCGCAAGCAGTACGGCGAAGCCTTCGAGAAGCGCCACGGCGTGCGTCTGGGCTTCATGTCCTTCTACATCAAGGCGGTGGTTGAAGCGCTGAAGCGCTTCCCGGAAGTGAACGCGTCGATCGACGGTTCTGACGTGGTTTACCACAACTACTTCGACATCAGCATCGCGGTTTCGACTCCGCGCGGCCTGGTGACGCCGGTACTGCGCGATGTGGACGCCATGAGCATGGCTGACATCGAGAAGAAAATCAAAGAGCTGGCCGTTAAGGGCCGCGACGGCAAACTGACCGTGGAAGAGCTGACCGGCGGTAACTTCACCATTACCAACGGCGGCGTATTCGGCTCCCTGATGTCTACCCCGATCATCAACCCGCCGCAGAGCGCCATCCTGGGCATGCACGCCATTAAAGATCGCCCAATGGCGGTCAATGGTCAGGTGGTGATCCAGCCGATGATGTATCTGGCGCTGTCTTATGACCACCGCCTGATCGACGGTAAAGAATCCGTCGGTTATCTGGTGACGGTCAAAGAGATGCTGGAAGATCCGGCTCGTCTGCTGCTGGACGTCTAGTAACCCTTGCCGGGCGCGGCATGCCGCGCCCGCACTCTGTGCTATGTGGCCGGAAAACCATGCGGTTTACCGCGTAATAATGGTCCGGCTAAAAACCTTCAGAACTGAATGGATAGAACATCATGAATTTACACGAATATCAGGCAAAACAGCTGTTTGCTCGGTATGGCATGCCGGCACCAACCGGTTACGCCTGTACCACTCCGCGTGAAGCAGAAGAAGCCGCATCCAAAATCGGCTCCGGCCCGTGGGTGGTGAAATGTCAGGTTCATGCTGGCGGCCGCGGTAAAGCGGGCGGCGTAAAAGTCGTCAACAGCAAAGAAGATATCCGTGCTTTCGCGGAAGCCTGGTTGGGCAAGCGTCTGGTGACTTACCAGACTGACGCGCTGGGCCAGCCGGTTAACCAGATCCTGGTTGAAGCGGCGACCGACATCGATAAAGAACTGTACCTGGGCGCCGTCGTAGACCGTGCGACCCGTCGCATCGTGTTCATGGCGTCTACCGAAGGCGGCGTGGAAATCGAGAAGGTGGCGGAAGAAACCCCAGAACTGATCCACAAAATGACCATCGATCCGCTGGCGGGTCCACAGCCTTATCAGGGCCGTGAGCTGGCCTTCAAACTGGGCCTGACCGGTAAGCAAGTCAGCCAGTTCGCCAAGATCTTCATGGGCCTGGCGACGTTGTTCCTGGAGCGCGATCTGGCGATGGTTGAGATCAACCCGCTGGTGATCACCAAGCAGGGCGATCTGGTGTGCCTAGACGGCAAACTGGGCGCCGACGGCAACGCCCTGTTCCGCCAGCCGGAACTGCGTGAAATGCGTGACCCTTCCCAGGAAGACGAGCGCGAATCCCGTGCGGCTCAGTGGGAGCTGAACTACGTTGCCCTCGACGGCAACATCGGCTGCATGGTTAACGGCGCCGGTCTGGCGATGGGCACCATGGACATCGTTAAACTGCACGGCGGCGAACCGGCCAACTTCCTGGACGTTGGCGGCGGCGCGACCAAAGAGCGCGTGACCGAAGCGTTCAAAATCATCCTGTCCGACGACAAGGTGAAAGCGGTTCTGGTTAACATCTTCGGTGGTATCGTACGTTGCGATCTGATCGCCGACGGCATCATCGGCGCAGTGGCCGAAGTGGGCGTTAACGTCCCGGTGGTGGTGCGCTTGGAAGGGAACAACGCCGAACTGGGCGCCAAGAAACTGGCGGACAGCGGCCTGAATATCATTGCTGCGACCAGCCTGACTGATGCGGCTCAGCAAGTTGTTGCAGCAGTGGAGGGTAAATAATGTCCATTTTAATCGATAAGAACACCAAAGTAATTTGCCAGGGCTTCACCGGTAGCCAGGGGACTTTCCACTCCGAACAAGCTATCGCTTACGGCACCAAAATGGTTGGCGGCGTAACCCCGGGCAAAGGCGGCACTCAGCACCTGGGCCTGCCGGTGTTCAACACCGTGCGCGAAGCGGTTGAAGCGACCGGCGCCACTGCCTCGGTGATCTACGTTCCAGCGCCGTTCTGCAAAGACTCCATCCTGGAAGCGATCGATGCCGGTATCAAACTGATCATCACCATCACCGAAGGCATCCCGACCCTGGACATGCTGACCGTGAAAGTGAAGCTGGACGAAGCCGGCGTGCGCATGATCGGGCCGAACTGCCCAGGCGTGATCACCCCAGGCGAGTGCAAAATCGGCATCATGCCTGGCCACATCCACCTGCCGGGCAAAGTGGGCATCGTTTCCCGCTCCGGTACCCTGACCTATGAAGCGGTGAAACAAACCACCGATGCCGGTCTGGGCCAGTCCACCTGCGTGGGTATCGGCGGCGACCCGATCCCGGGCTCCAACTTCATCGATATCCTGAAGATGTTCCAGCAGGATCCGCAGACCGAAGCGATCGTGATGATCGGTGAGATCGGCGGCAGCGCTGAAGAAGAAGCGGCAGCTTACATCAAAGAACACGTCACCAAACCGGTTGTCGGCTACATCGCCGGCGTAACCGCGCCGAAAGGCAAGCGCATGGGCCACGCGGGCGCCATCATCGCAGGCGGCAAAGGCACGGCGGACGAGAAGTTTGCTGCGCTGGAAGCGGCGGGCGTGAAAACCGTTCGCAGCCTGGCGGACATCGGCGACGCGGTAAAAGCGGTGCTGAAGCGCTAAGCATTTAGTACGAAATAACACTATCTCGACATGTTTGGCCACCCATTGGGTGGCCTTTTTTATGGGCGACGATCAGAAGTCGTTGAGCGCCTTGATCAGCGCGATCCGATCCTGCAGGCGGCGCTGTTGCACCGGATCCACGGCGGCTTGGCGCTGTTGCTCCAGCGAGGTGAGGGCGGCGCGGTAATCGTCGGCGTTGCGGAACAGCGCGTTTTTGACGTTGATCGACGCGACGTTGGTGTAGCGGCCGTCGTCGGTGGTCGGTACCTGGATAACGCCCTCATTGAGCAGCCGTTTGACGATCGCCCGCTGCGGTTCGTATCCCTCCATGCCGATCAGCTTCCAGCGCTGCGGCGGCACGCCCTGATACTGGCCGTGTTTCACTTCCGTCAGGTAGCGCAGGGTCAGGTGGCGAATGGTGCCTTCTTCTTCACCGTATTGCGCTTTGCTGTCGAACAGCACCGGGAAGGATTGCCCCTCCAGCGCGCCACCCTTTTGCGTCAGGTGGCCCATGCGGTAACTGTTCATGCCCAGACGGATCGGCATATCGTCGGTGACCGGCGTGCCGTCCGTCAGGCGCAGATCGACGATGCGCGAGCCGGCGGGTTGGCGCAGGTCGATGGTGTAAGTGACGCCGTCGAAGAAATCGTTGGTGGAATATTTGGACGATCGCCGCGCCGGGTTAAAGCTGTAGGTGACGTCGCCCGGCTGCAGCTGATTGAAATAGTCGGCGGACCACTCCATGTAGCGTTTAAGCGCTTTGCCGTTGAGCTGATACACGGTGATCTCGCCGCCGGCGTATTGGTAGTTAAAGGCGATATCCTTGGCCTTGATGTCGCCGACGTCCAGTTTGGCGCGATCGTTGTCGATCTGTAGGGCGATCACCTGCGCCAGCGGCGCATAGTGGCGGGCGGCCTGCTGGAACAGCGCGCTGATGCCGGTATCCTGCACGTGCACCTGGGGAATGCCGCGGAATTCGTCGGCGGGCACCAGATCGCTGCCGCTCAGCTTCGCCACGACCCGGTTGGCATTGGCGCGCAAAATGTCATGGTACGGCTGGTAGAGCGCCTGCATGGCGCTGTCCGGCGTCATCCCCTTGATGGGATAGGTGTAGCTGTTTTTGTCGATCAGCGTGAATTTGCCGTCGCGGCGTACAAACTGCAGATCGATACGCGACAGCGCGCGGCCGTATTTATCCGGCTCGGTGATGATGACGCCGTTAACCACCGCTTTGTCGATCTTCACATGCATATGGCCGGCGACGATCGCCGCCAGCTCCGGGTTGGCGTTGGCGATGTCGGCCACGCCGGTGCCGGGGCGCTGGTTCTCATTGTCGATGCCCATATGCGCCACCAGCACGATGGCGTCGACCTGGCCGTCGATTTGCCTGATGACCTGCTTCACCGCCTGCACCGGATCGGTGAAGTTCAGCCCTTTGATGCGATCGGTGCCCTTGGCGAATTCCGCGGTCATCGGCGTGTCCATGCCGATAATGCCGATCTTCACGCCCTGGCGTTCGACGATGGTGTAGGCCGGCAGATAGGGCTTGCCGTTGTCCCAGACGATATTGCCCGCCAGCGCCGCGCCCTTGAACTGCTTGAGCGGCGTAGCCAGCACCGGCAGGCCGAAGTCGAACTCGTGGTTGCCCATCACCCAGACGTCATAATTGAGCGCGTTGAGGCCCAGCATCATCGGGCTGACGGCCTCATGCTTGAAGGTTTCGACGAAGTTGCCCTGAATGGTGTCGCCGGCGTCCACCAGGATCAGGTTGGGCTGCTCGGCGCGCACCTTTTTGACCTGGGTGGCTATCTGGCTCAGGCTGCCCGCCAGATTTTCCGTGTCGCTGGCGTAGTCCCAGGGCACGAAGGTGCCGTGTAGATCGGAGGTGCCCAGCAGGGTGATATTTACCGTTTCGGCGGCCATGGCGTTTCCCGAGAGTCCCAAGACAGAGGCAAAGATGATTTTTTTCATAAGTTATTGTCACTCAATGCAATTTTAACATAAGTGGTCATTCTGCTACAAAATCGCAACCTTTACGATCCCATCGCGAGAAATAGACTAATATTGGAGAGAGATTTGTTGTTTTGTGACTGCTATCACTGTCACGGCTTATTGGAAATAAAAGGTTAATTATGTCGCATAATAAGCGCGTAATAATACAATGGCGGCTCTTTTAAATTACATTTATTTAACACAAAAATATCATTAAAAAACAATTAAACCATTGCGCAACATGACCCTAAGAAAATTATGCGAAATGTGCTGATGAATATGGAAATAAGATGCGGATAGGCTTAAATTGTCTCAGATCAAATTAGCCCGAAGTACCTCTTTCGGCTAAGATTTGACCTGTAACCAAAAGTCTAACCCACGTCACGTAAAAACCTATTTATTGTGTGGGATTGGGCGAGTATCATCCATGTTGTGATTATGGATGGTTGATCTTGTTGCATTTGTTACCCGTTGTCGGTTTTCAGTGGCGTGCTTGTCGACGGCCCGAGGGGCTATTGGCCGAGTGTGCGGTTGAAAGCGGAGAAGCTGGATCAAATTTGTTGTGTTTAAGGGCATTCACTGCGGGGCGTTACTGGCGGCTTTGAAAGAGGCGTGCCGATAACCGCGTGTCGGAGTCTTCCTGCGAGGAGCAAGGAGTCAAGATGTTTGATATTGTCGAACTGTCGCGCTTACAGTTTGCTTTAACGGCGATGTACCATTTCTTATTTGTCCCATTAACGCTCGGTATGGCGTTCTTGCTGGCAATTATGGAAACGGTATATGTCCTGTCTGGCAAACAAATCTATAAAGACATGACCAAATTCTGGGGAAAGTTATTTGCGATTAACTTTGCTCTGGGTGTGGCCACCGGTTTGACCATGGAGTTCCAGTTCGGGACTAACTGGTCGTATTTCTCTCACTACGTCGGCGATATCTTCGGGGCCCCACTGGCTATCGAAGGTCTGATGGCGTTCTTCCTTGAATCGACGCTGGTCGGCCTGTTCTTCTTCGGCTGGGATCGTCTGAGCAAGGTGCAGCACATGGCGGTAACCTGGTTTGTGGCCCTCGGCTCCAACCTGTCCGCGCTGTGGATCCTGGTCGCCAACGGCTGGATGCAGAACCCGATCGCGTCGGATTTCAACTTCGAAACCATGCGCATGGAGATGGTCAGCTTCTCCGAACTGGTGCTTAACCCGGTTGCGCAGGTGAAATTCGTTCACACCGTGGCTTCCGGCTACACCTGCGGCGCGATGTTCGTTCTGGGCATCAGCTCCTACTACCTGCTGAAAGGCCGCGACATCGCCTTCGCCAAGCGCTCCTTCGCCATCGCTGCCAGCTTCGGTATGGCTGCCATTCTGTCCGTTATCGTTCTGGGTGATGAATCCGGCTACGAAATGGGCGACGTGCAGAAAACCAAACTGGCCGCTATCGAAGCGGAATGGGACACCCAGCCGGCGCCGGCGTCCTTCACCCTGTTCGGCATTCCCGATCAGGACAAGATGGAAAACTCCTTCTCTATTCAGATCCCGTATGCGCTTGGCCTGATCGCCACCCGCTCCACGGACACTCAGGTCACCGGCCTGAAAGATCTGATGGCGCAGCATGAAGTGCGCATCCGCAACGGGATGAAAGCCTACCAGCTGCTGGAAGAGCTGCGCGGCGGCAACACCGATCCTGCGGTGCGTGCCGAATTCAACAAAACCAAGCAAGACCTGGGCTACGGCATGCTGCTGAAGCGCTATACCCCGAACGTCACCGACGCGACGGAAGCGCAGATCCAGCTGGCGACCAAGGACTCCATTCCGCGCGTGGCGCCGCTGTACTTCGCCTTCCGCATCATGGTGGCCTGTGGCGTGATCATGCTGTTGATCATCGGCCTGTCGTTCTGGAACGTGATCCGCGGCCGCATCGGCCAGAAAAAATGGCTGCACCGCGCGGCGCTGTACGGTTTGCCGCTGCCTTGGATCGCGATCGAGTCCGGCTGGTTCGTGGCGGAATACGGCCGTCAACCGTGGGCGATTGGTGAGGTGCTGCCGACGGCGGTCGCCAACTCTTCGCTGACCGCGGGCGACATTCTGTTCTCGATGGGGCTGATCTGCGGCTTGTACACCCTATTCCTGGTGGCTGAATTGTACCTGATGTTCAAGTTTGCGCGTCTGGGTCCAAGCAGCCTGAAAACCGGCCGCTATCACTTTGAACAACCGACTGCCGCCGTGCAGGAAGCGCGCTAAACAGGAGTCCACGTATGTTTGATTATGAAGTACTGCGATTTATTTGGTGGGTCCTGGTTGGCGTACTGCTGATCGGCTTCGCCGTCACCGACGGTTTCGACATGGGCGTCGGCATTCTGGTGCGCATCATCGGGAAAACCGATACCGAGCGCCGGGTGATGATCAACTCCATCGCCCCGCACTGGGACGGTAACCAGGTGTGGCTGATCACCGCAGGCGGCGCGCTGTTCGCAGCCTGGCCGATGGTCTACGCAGCGGCCTTCTCCGGCTTCTACGTCGCCATGATCCTGGTGCTGGCCGCCTTGTTCTTCCGCCCGGTCGGTTTCGACTACCGTTCCAAGCTGGAGAGCAGCCGCTGGCGCAACATGTGGGACTGGGGCATCTTCATCGGCTCCTTTGTGCCTGCCGTGGTCTTCGGCGTGGCGTTCGGCAACCTGCTGCAGGGCGTGCCGTTCCACATGGACGAGTACATGCGCCTGTTCTACACCGGCAACTTCTTCCAACTGCTGAATCCGTTCGGTCTGTTGGCGGGCGTGGTCAGCCTGACCATGCTGGTCACCCAGGGGGCGACCTACCTGCAAATGCGCACCACCGGCGAGATCCACCTGCGTTCACGCGCTGCGGCGCAGATCGCGACGTTGATCATGGCGGTGTGCTTCCTGCTGGCGGGCGTATGGCTGGTGAAAGGCATCGACGGCTTCGTCGTGACGTCGGCGCTGGACACCCTGGCGGAATCCAACCCGATGCGTAAAGAAGTGGCGCATCAGGCCGGCGCCTGGCTGATCAACTTCAACAAGTATCCGCTGCTGTGGGCGTTGCCTGCGCTGGGCGTGGTGCTGCCGTTGTTCACCATCCTGTTCTCGCGTCTGGAGAAAGGCGCGCTGGCGTTCGTCACCTCGTCGCTGACCATCGCCTGCGTCATCCTCACCGCCGGGGTCACCATGTTCCCGTTCGTGATGCCGTCCAGCACCGTGCCTAACGTCAGCCTGACCATGTGGGACGCGACGTCGAGCCTGTTGACGCTGAAAGTGATGACCGTCGTGGCGGCGATCTTCGTGCCTATCGTTTTGGCGTACACCAGCTGGTCGTACTACAAAATGTTCGGTCGCCTCGACAAGAACTACATCGAAAACAACAAGCATTCGCTGTACTAAGGATAAGGAGCTAAACCATGTGGTATTTTGCCTGGATTCTCGGAACGCTTCTTGCCTGCGCCTTCGGCATCATCACGGCGCTGGCGCTTGAGCAGAGCGAAGCGACTAAAGCTCAGCAAGACGGTAAGTGATGAGCTCGTCCGTGATTGACAAGCTGTACGCTGTCACCGACAAGGGCCCGATCCGGGCCCTTTCCCTGGTGCTGGCGTTGGTTTTGGCGGGGTGCGTGTTCTGGGATCCGACGCGTTTCGCCGCCAAAACCAGCTCGCTGGAGATTTGGGAAGGGCTGCTGCTGATTTGGGCGGTGTGCGCCGGGGTGATCCACGGTTTCGGATTCCGCCCGCAGCGCAGCATTTGGCGGGCCTTTTTCGCGCCGCTTCCCGCAATTGTGATCTTGTGCGCAGGATTACTTTACGTTTCTTTATAATCTCCCCGATGTCCCCATGTTATGGGCCCTCACGGCCCATAATTATTTTCATTCCCATCTTGTAACCCATTCCCAACCCGATCCGTCTTGCGTATAGTAGCAGCGTTAAATTGCATTGCTGGGAAGTAGAGTGAGTAATACGTTGTTTCGATGGCCGGTTCGCGTTTACTACGAGGATACCGATGCCAGTGGTGTGGTCTATCACGCCCGCTACGTCGCCTTTTTTGAAAGAGCGCGCACAGAGATGCTGCGTCAGCACAACTTTCATCAACAGCAGCTGCTCAGTGAACAAGTCGCTTTTGTCGTCCGGCGCATGACGGTGGATTATCTGGCTCCGGCTCGTCTCGACGAGCAACTGGAGGTACAGAGCGAAATCACCTGTCTGCGCGGGGCTTCTCTCACGTTTGCTCAACGCATTGTCAATTCTGACGGGGCCCTACTGAGCCAGGCAGATGTCCTGATTGCCTGTATTGATCCACACCAAATGAAGCCGAGAGCGCTTCCTAAGTCTATTGTCGCGGAGTTTAAGCAGTGACTGACATGAACATCCTAGATTTATTCTTGAAGGCGAGCCTGCTGGTTAAGCTTATCATGTTGATTTTGATATGCTTCTCGGTAGCCTCCTGGGCGATCATCATTCAGCGCACCCGCATCCTCAATGCGGCGACGCGTGACGCCGAAGCCTTTGAAGACAAATTCTGGTCCGGTATCGAGCTTTCCCGTCTGTACCAGGAAAGTCAGGCGCGTCGCGATAGCCTGACCGGCTCCGAGCAGATCTTCCATTCCGGCTTCAAAGAGTTCGCCCGCCTGCACCGCGCCAACAACCATGCGCCGGAGTCGGTGATCGAAGGGGCGTCGCGCGCGATGCGCATTTCGATGAATCGCGAGCTGGAAACGCTGGAAACCCATATTCCGTTCCTCGGCACCGTCGGTTCGATCAGCCCGTACATCGGCCTGTTCGGCACCGTGTGGGGGATCATGCACGCCTTTATCGCGCTGGGCGCGGTGAAGCAAGCCACGCTGCAGATGGTGGCGCCGGGTATCGCCGAAGCGCTGATCGCCACCGCGATCGGTCTGTTCGCCGCCATCCCGGCGGTAATGGCCTACAACCGTCTCAACCAGCGTGTCAACAAGCTTGAGCAGAATTACGACAACTTTATGGAAGAGTTCACCGCTATTCTGCATCGTCAGGCCTTCTCCAGCGACAGCAAATAAGTAGGAGGTAGCATGGCGAGAGTACGTGGACGTAGTCGGCGCGAGCTGAAGTCCGAAATTAACATCGTTCCGCTGCTCGACGTGTTGCTGGTGCTGCTGCTGATCTTTATGGCAACCGCGCCAATCATCACGCAGAGCGTGGAGGTTGACCTGCCGGACGCCACCGATTCCAAAACGGTGTCCAGCGATGACAATCCGCCGGTGATCCTTGAGGTTTCCGGCGTAGGTCAATACACCCTGGTGGTGGATCACAACCGTATGGAGCTGTTGCCGCCTGAGCAAGTCGCGGCCGAAGCCAAGTCGCGTTTGGCGGCTAACCCGAAAACGGTCTTTTTGATCGGCGGTGCGAAGGAAGTCCCTTACGATGAGATTATCAAGGCATTGAATATTCTCCATCAGGCGGGCGTGGCTTCCGTGGGGCTGATGACCCAGCCAATCTGACCGTAAGGCGAACGGCAACCCGGTTCCTGCGCTGCGGCCCAGGAACCCCGTATAAGCAACACCAGTTTTTGGGAATCTATTTTGGTAAAGGCAACTGAGCAAAACGATAAGCTGAACCGCGCCGTTATTGTTTCGGTCGTTCTGCACTTCATACTGATTGCCCTGCTGATTTGGGGATCGCTGCAGGAAAATGTCGACATGGGCGCCGGCGGTGGCGGTGATGGCACCGTGGTGGGCGCGGTGATGGTCGATCCCGGCGCGGTGGTGGAGCAGTACAATCGCCAGCAGCAGCAGAGCAACGATGCGCAGCGTGCCGAAAAGCAGCGCCAGAAAAAGGCGGAGCAACAGGCCGAAGAGCTTCAGCAGAAGCAGGCGGAGCAACAGCAGCGCCTGAAAGAGCTGGAGAAAGAGCGTTTGGCGGCGAAGGAGAAAGCCGCGCAGGACGCCAAAGCGCAGGCTGAGCAACAGCAGAAGGCGGCGGAGCAGCAGAAACAGGCCGCCGAGCAGCAAAAAGCGGCGGAAGCCGCCGCAGCCAAGGCCAAAGAGCAACAGAAGGTCGCCGAGGCCGCCGCCGCGAAGGCGAAGGCTGAAGCGGACAAGATAGCCAAAGCGCAGGCGGACGCGCAGAAGAAAGCCGAAGCGGAAGCCAAGAAAGAAGCGGCCGCCGCTGCCGCCGCCAAGAAACAGGCGGAAGAGGCGAAGAAAGCCGCGGCCGCCGCCGCAGAGCAAAAAGCCGCAGAAGCTGCGGAGAAGAAAGCGGCCGCTGAAGCCGAGAAAAAAGCCGCAGCGGAAGCCGAGAAGAAAGCTGCGGCCGAGAAAGCCGCTGCCGCCAAGAAAGCAGCCGCGGACGCCAAGAAGAAGGCCGCCGCTGAGGCTGCGAAGCAATCGGAGGAGGTCAACGATCTGTTTGGTGGCCTGGCGGACGGCAAGAACGCGCCGAAAGGCGGCGGTGCCAAATCGAAGGGCGACGGTAAACCGGCCGGGCAGGGCAATGCCAAAACGGCTGGGGCCAGCGGGGCGGATATCAGCGGTTATATGGGGCAAATTCAGGGGGCGATTCAGAGCAAGTTCTATGACGCCAGCTCGTTCGCCGGCAAAACCTGCGATCTGCGTATCAAGCTGGCGCCGGACGGCCTGCTGATAAGCGTACAAGCGGCGGGCGGCGATCCGGCGCTGTGTCAGGCCGCGGTGTCTGCCGCCAAGTTGGCGCATATACCGAAGCCGCCGAGCGATGCCGTTTATCAGCACTTTAAGAATTCTATCCTTGAATTCAAACCGAAATAACGGTTGATTGACTGAGTGATATCACAGGGATGTACTAAGGTAACCAACAGGGATTATGTAGTTTTACGTAAGTTGGTTTGTTAAAATTCTGCTAATTTATCGCAGGCATCCCGCCTGGATAAGGGAGATGAGATGAAGCAGGCATTTCGAGTAGCGCTAGGTTTTTTAATTCTGTGGGCGTCCGTGCTGCACGCGGAAGTTCGCATTGAAATCACCCAAGGGGTCGACTCCGCTCGTCCGATTGGCGTGGTGCCGTTTAAATGGGCGGGCCCAGGCACGCCGCCGGAAGATATCGGCAAGATTGTCGGCGCGGATCTGCGTAACAGCGGCAAATTCAACCCGATCGACGTGGCGCGCATGCCGCAGCAACCGACCTCCGCGTCTGAAGTGACCCCGGCGGCCTGGACTGCGCTGGGCATCGACGCCGTGGTTGTCGGCCAGGTTCAACCTGGCGCCGACGGCAGCTACCTGATCTCCTACCAACTGGTGGACACCTCGGGTTCGCCGGGCACCGTATTGGCGCAGAATCAGTATAAAGTGACCAAACAGTGGTTGCGTTATTCTGCCCATACCGCCAGCGACGAAGTGTTCGAGAAGCTGACCGGCATCAAGGGCGCGTTCCGTACCCGTATCGCCTACGTGGTGCAGACCAACGGCGGGAAATTCCCGTATGAGCTGCGCGTAGCGGATTACGACGGTTACAACCAGTTTACGGTGCACCGTTCGCCTGAGCCGCTGATGTCCCCGGCCTGGTCGCCGGACGGCAGCAAACTGGCTTACGTGACCTTCGAGAGCGGCCGTTCCGCGCTGGTGGTGCAGACCCTGGCTAACGGCGCCATCCGCCAGATCGCCTCGTTCCCGCGCCACAACGGTGCGCCGGCGTTCTCGCCGGACGGCAGCAAGCTGGCCTTCGCGCTGTCCAAGAGCGGTAGCCTGAACCTGTACGTGATGAACCTCGGCTCCGGCCAGATCACGCAGCTGACCGATGGCCGCAACAACAACACCGAACCGACCTGGTTCCCGGATGGCCAGTCTCTGGCGTTTACCTCCGACCAGGGCGGGCGTCCGCAGATTTATAAAATCAGCGCCAGCGGCGGTGCCGCACAGCGCCTGACGTGGGAAGGCTCTCAGAACCAGGATTCTGAAGTCAGCTCCGACGGTAAATTCCTGGTGATGGTCAGCACCAACAGTGGTGCGCAACACATCGCCAAACAAGATCTTGGATCGGGCGCCGTTCAGGTTTTGACCGGTACCTTCCTCGATGAAACGCCTAGTATTGCGCCAAACGGCACCATGGTGATCTATAGCTCGACGCAAGGTATGGGCTCCGTGCTGCAGTTGGTGTCAACTGATGGGCGTTTCAAAGCGCGTCTTCCGGCAACTGATGGACAGGTCAAATTCCCTGCCTGGTCGCCGTATCTGTGATGCATGTGTAAATATGTATGGCAAACTATAAAAGGATCAAAGAAATGCAACTGAACAAAGTGCTGAAAGGGCTTCTGCTGGCACTGCCAGTTCTGGCTGTAGCAGCTTGTAGTTCTAACAAAAGCGCAAACAACGACCAATCTGGTATGGGCGCTGGCACTGGTATGGAAAACGGCAGCAGCAACCTGTCTTCCGAAGAACAAGCTCGTCTGCAGATGCAAGAACTGCAGAAGAACAACATCGTTTACTTCGGCCTGGACAAGTATGACGTAAGCTCCGAATTCGCTCAGATGCTGGACGCGCACGCTGCATTCCTGCGTAACAACCCGTCTTACAAAGTGACCGTTGAAGGCCACGCTGACGAACGCGGCACGCCGGAATACAACATCGCTCTGGGTGAGCGCCGTGCTAACGCCGTTAAAATGTACCTGCAGGGTAAAGGCGTTTCCGCTGACCAGATCTCTATCGTTTCTTACGGTAAAGAAAAACCAGCAGTACTGGGCCACGACGAAGCGGCTTATGCTAAAAACCGTCGTGCCGTTCTGGTTTACTAAGAGAATCGCATGAACAGTAACTTCAGACGTCACCTGTTGAGTCTGTCGTTACTGGTTGGCGTAGCGGCCCCCTGGGCCGCTACTGCCCAAGCGCCAATCAGTAATGTCGGCTCCGGCTCGGTCGAAGACCGCGTCACCTCGCTTGAGCGCATCAGCAATGCTCAAGGCCAGCTTTTAAATCAACTCCAGCAACAACTCTCTGATAACCAACGCGACATTGATTCTCTCCGTGGGCAAATCCAGGAAAGCCAGTATCAGTTGAATCAGGTGGTTGAACGCCAGAAGCAAATCTATCAGCAGATGGATAGCCTCAGCCAGGGCGGCGCTCAGAGCGCCTCTGCGGCCGCGGGCGCTGCCGGCGGGGCAGCCGCAGGCGCATCTTCCGATGCGGGCGGCAGCGCTCCCGCAGCCGCCTCCGCCACGCCGAGCGGCGGTGATGAGAACAGCGACTACAACGCCGCTGTTTCTCTGGCACTGGAAAAAAAACAGTATGACCAGGCGATTTCCGCCTTTCAGTCCTTCGTAAAACAGTACCCGAAGTCTACTTACCAGCCCAACGCCAACTATTGGCTGGGCCAGTTGTTCTACAACAAGGGTAAAAAAGACGACGCGGCCTACTATTTTGCGGTGGTGGTGAAGAATTACGCTAAATCACCGAAGGCGCCGGACGCCATGTACAAGGTGGGTATCATCATGCAGGAGAAAGGGCAGGCCGATAAAGCCAAAGCCGTGTTCCAGCAGGTGATTAAACAGTACCCAACCAGTGCGGCGGCCAAACAGGCGAAAAGTCGCGTAGGCGGTTAACAGTCAGAAAAATGAGCCCAGAAGTTAGTCGATTTGACCGATTTCTGGGCTCATTCGCGTGAAGAACAAGCAGTTGAACGCATCGGTAAAAAATTTAGGTTGCGCTGCCAAGATAAATTAGTAATATATGCCGCCGTTGCCAAGACATCTTGCAAGATGTTAAAGCGGCAGGGAAATTGGGTCGTTAGCTCAGTTGGTAGAGCAGTTGACTTTTAATCAATTGGTCGCAGGTTCGAATCCTGCACGACCCACCAATTTCTGAAGTAGCAGTAACCACAACAGTGGGTGATTAGCTCAGTTGGTAGAGCATCTCCTTTACACGGAGGGGGTCGGCGGTTCGAGCCCGTCATCACCCACCACACTGCGGGTCGTTAGCTCAGTTGGTAGAGCAGTTGACTTTTAATCAATTGGTCGCAGGTTCGAATCCTGCACGACCCACCATTCTTTAAGAAAGAATGGCAGCTTCAGAATCGGTTTGATGTGGCAAAGTAAAGGTCCGAGTCGAGTACCCGTCGAGTTGTCCTGAACATCCCCATCCTTGTTTTCCGCGAGTTGGTTTCAGTAACCCATTCGCCATCAGCAGTAAACCACATCAGTGGGTCGTTAGCTCAGTTGGTAGAGCAGTTGACTTTTAATCAATTGGTCGCAGGTTCGAATCCTGCACGACCCACCACTCTTTGATAGAGCAAGGTGTGAAAAATAGCAGTACCACAGCAGTGGGTGATTAGCTCAGTTGGTAGAGCATCTCCTTTACACGGAGGGGGTCGGCGGTTCGAGCCCGTCATCACCCACCACACTGCGGGTCGTTAGCTCAGTTGGTAGAGCAGTTGACTTTTAATCAATTGGTCGCAGGTTCGAATCCTGCACGACCCACCAATTCAGAAAAAAGCGCCTTTTGGCGCTTTTTTCGCATCTACGCCACCAGATTCTGCTTTATCCTCTTGCCAACAGAGTTCACCGAGTCGTGCGGGTGAGAGCCTGCGCTCAGGTTCGAGCATCGCGCAGCGATACGACAACGCGCAGCGTTGCCCGCAGGTGAGGCCACAGGCCGAATCAATCCTGCACGACCCCCCATTCAGAGAAAAGCGCCTTTTGGCGCTTTTTTCGCATCTGCAGCACCGTAATCTACATTCGTGCTTTCTCGTTTCAACAGCGCACCGATCATCACGCTGTTCTCTGAACGGCTATACGGTCTCGTCAGGCCATTTTCCGCTGTGAGCTGTGTAACCAATATCTGTGTTTTTTAATCCATTAAACACTAGGTGCGCAAATATGAAAATATCAGCGGACTTTTCGCGCAGTTTTAGGTATTTTGTTTAGTATATAAAACGAAGGGCGTTGCGGCAGGCGATATTCACGCGGCAGGCGCCCAGCCTAGCATGAGATTGCAGCGATGAGTGAAATGTTTGATGTCAATGCGGCGGTGTATCCCTTCCCGCCTAAACCGGTACCGCTGGACGTAGCCGAAAAAGCCTTTTATCGCGAGAAGATCAAAACCCTGCTCAAGCAGCGCAATGCGGTGATGGTCGCACACTATTATACCGATCCGGAAATCCAGGCGCTGGCGGAAGAAACCGGCGGCTGCGTGGCGGATTCGCTGGAAATGGCGCGCTTCGGCAGCGCCCATCCGGCTTCCACGCTGCTGGTGGCCGGCGTGCGTTTCATGGGGGAAACCGCCAAGATCCTCAGCCCGGAAAAACAGGTGCTGATGCCGACGCTGTTTGCCGAATGTTCGCTGGATCTGGGCTGCCCGGAAGAGGAGTTTCATGCGTTTTGCGACAGCCATCCCGATCGTACCGTGGTGGTCTATGCGAACACCTCGGCGGCGGTCAAAGCGCGCGCTGACTGGGTGGTCACTTCCAGCATCGCCGTCGAGCTGATCGAACACCTGGACAGCCTGGGCGAGAAGATCATCTGGGCGCCGGATCGCCATCTCGGCAGCTACGTGCAAAAGCAGACCGGCGCCGACGTGCTGTGCTGGCAAGGCGCCTGCATTGTCCATGACGAGTTCAAGACTCAGGCGCTGCGGCGCATGAAGGCGCTCTATCCGCAGGCGGCCATCCTGGTGCATCCCGAATCGCCACAGGCGGTGGTTGAATTGGCGGATGCGGTGGGATCGACCAGCCAACTGATCCAGGCGGCGAAAACATTGCCGCATCAACAGCTGATCGTCGCCACCGATCGCGGTATCTTTTACAAGATGCAGCAGGCCTGTCCGGACAAGGAGCTGTTCGAAGCGCCGACCGCCGGAGAAGGGGCGACCTGCCGCAGCTGTGCGCACTGCCCGTGGATGGCGATGAATGGCCTGAAGGCGATTGCCGAAGGGCTGGAGCAGGGGGGCGCGCAGCATGAGATCCACGTGGACGCCGCGCTGCGTGAAAAGGCGCTGGTGCCGCTGAACCGCATGCTGGATTTCGCCGCTCAACTTAAAATGCAGGTTAAAGGCAACGCTTAACCGTTTAAAAGGATGACCTCATGAGCTTCTTCAGTACCAGCAATATTCTGGTGCACATTCCGCTTGGCGCGGGCGGTTACGATCTGTCGTGGATCGAAGCCATCGGCACGCTGTTCGGGTTGCTGTGCATCTGGTACGCCAGCAAGGAAAAAATCATCAACTACCTGTTCGGCCTGATCAACGTCACGCTGTTCGCGGTGATTTTCTTCCAGATCCAGCTGTACGCCAGCCTGCTGCTGCAGCTGTTCTTCTTCGGCGCCAACATTTACGGTTGGTATGCCTGGAGCCGCCAGACCCAGGATAATCAGGCTGAGCTGCAGATCCGCTGGCTGCCGCTGCCTAAAGCGTTGGCCTGGGCGGCGGTTTGCGTCATCGGCATCGGCCTGATGACCTTCAATATCGACCGCGTGTTCGCCTGGCTGACGCAGATCGCGGTGGCGGTGATGCAAGGGCTGGGGCTGAACGTGCAGATGCCTGAGCTGCAGCCGGACGCGTTCCCGTTCTGGGATTCGGCGATGATGGTGCTCTCCATCGTGGCGATGATTCTGATGACGCGCAAGTACGTGGAAAACTGGCTGCTGTGGGTGGTTATCGATGTCATCAGCGTGGCGATCTTCGCCTACCAGGGGGTGTACGCGATGGCGCTGGAGTATGTCATTCTGACGCTGATCGCCCTGAATGGCTCCTGGCTGTGGATCAAGAGCGCCGGGCGCAACCGTTCCAACCCGCTCTCTTCCGCACCTTAACAACGCAGAGGGCGCCGTGATGGCGCCCTCTTGGCTTAGTGGCGATGTCCCAGATGGGAGTGGGCTTCGGCATGTGAGTGTTCACTCGGCTCCGGCGCCCGGTTGATACCGCAGTCCGGCGTCTCGCAGTGCCGGTACTCCATCTGAATGGTCACGTGGCCAATCTTGTAGTGTTCCAACAGATAAGCCTGAATGCGTTGCAACAGCCTATCGTGGTCATGAGGCGGGATCACCTGCGCATGCAGCGTCATCAGCTTCTGTTCGCCGATCTGCCAGACGTGCACGTGATGGATGTTGCGCACTTCCGGGATATTCAGGCACAGGTCTTTTTGCAGCTTGGCGATATCGACCTCCTGCGGCGTGCCTTCCAGCAGCTCGTGGAAACTCTCCTTCAGCAGCCGCCAGGCGCTGCGCAGCACCAGACAGGAGACGAGCACCGACAGGATCGGGTCAATCGGCGTCCAGCCGGTGGCAAGAATGACGATGGCGGCGACGATGGCGCCCACCGAGCCGAGCAGGTCGCCCAGCACATGCAGCGCGGCGGCGCGCACGTTGATATTTTTCTCTTCGCTGCCGCGATGCAGCAGCCAGAAGGCGAACAGGTTCGCCAGCAGCCCCGCTACGGCGATGATCAGCATCGGGGTACCCATCACCGGCTGCGGCTCGAAGAAACGCCGTATCGCCTCCCACAGGATGAATACCACGATCACCAGCAGCGCCGCGGCGTTGAGGAAGGCCGCCAGGGTGGTCAGGCGCAGGTAGCCGAAGGTGTGGCGCGCGTTGGGCTTGCGCTGAGAGAAATGCACCGCCATCAGCGCCACCAGCAGCGCGGCGGCATCGGTCAGCATGTGGCCGGCGTCGGCCAATAGCGCCAACGAGCCGGACAACAGGCCGCCGACCACCTCGGCCACCATAAAGACGGCGGTGACTAAAAAAGCGGTCAGTAGGCGTTTACTATTACTGTCTTTCGGCAGGTGTACGTGTGGAGTGTCCGACATTATTCATCCTTATGCATAGCCAAAGTGGGGGCGGCGGCGAGCAGAGCGTCCAGCTCCGGCACTATCTGCGCCACTAACGCCTTTAATTTAGTATAAGCGGCGGCGGCAAGCGCGCCCCGGCGTGCGGTTTCCACCAGCTGCTGGCACAGCTGCGCGGCTTCCGGCAGCTGCAGCATCAGCAGGCTGCCCTTGATGCGGTGCGCCGCCTGCTCCAGGCGCGGCCAGTCGTTCGCGGCGACGGCGTCCGCGAGCCGCTGCCGGTCTTGCCGCAGCGTATCGCCGAGCGTCTGCGCCAGCCGCTGCAGCATGGCGCGATCGCCACCCGCCATTTCGACCAGCGTTTGTCGCAGGTCAGTAAGGACTGACTTTGCTTCCTGAGCCTGCGGTTGCTGAGCCAATACCTGGCCGATCGCCGCCAGTGAAATCGGTTTGGTCAGGAAGTGGTCGATCGCCACCAGCCCCGGAGGAATGCGGGTAAACTCCTGCACGTCTGCCGAACAGAGCACGATGCGGCAAGGCGGGCGTTGCAGCCGCTGTTCGTCGCGGCGGATCAGCCTGGCCAGCGTCAGGCCGTCCGGGCGCGGCATGTTATAGTCGATAAACAGCAGATCGAACGGTTGCCGGCGTTGGGCCTTCAACAGCGCATAGCCTTGTTCGAAGCGGGCGGGTTGCAGCCCGAAGTGGCGCAGCTGGCGTTCCATCAGCAACAGATTGGTGGGGTGATCGTCGATCAGCGCGGTACGCAAGGCGGAAGACGGCAGAGCAAAGGGGCTTTCCTCCGGGGCGGCAACCGGCGCCGCGCCGCTCAGCTCGACCGGTATCGCGACCTCGACGCGGGTGCCTACGCCCGGCTGCGAGCGCAGCTCGATGCGGCCGCCCATCTGTTCGACGATCTCTTTGCAGATCGACAGCCCCAAACCGGTACCCTGCACCGAGATGCGTTGCGCGCCGCGCGCGCGGTAAAACGGTTGGAACAGCTTGTCTATTTCATCGGCGGCGATACCGCAGCCGCTGTCGTTCACCGTCAGATGCAATTCCCCCTGCCGCTCATCCTGCGCGCGCCAGCCGATCTCGACCTGAATGGCGCCGCGCGGCGTAAATTTTATCGCGTTGTTTATCAGGTTGTTAGCCACCTGAAGTAAACGCTCACCATCAATCACTACCGCCTCCGGCAATGCCGGATCCGCCACCACGCTCAGCGTCAACGGCCGCTCGCCGATCAGCGGCCGGTAGAGGGCGTCGATGCGCGCTACCCAAGGGCGCAGCACCACCGGTTTCGGTGCCAGCGTCAGCGAGCCGGTTTCCAACCGCGCGTGATCCTGCAGGTCGTTGAGCAGGTTGAGCAGCGATGAGGCCGAGCTGTATATCACCGGCAGGCCTTCCGGCGCGGGTTGGCGTTTGAGCTCCAGTTCCAGCAGGCCGAGGATGGCGTGCATCGGCGTGCGCAGCTCATGGCTGACGGTGGCGAGGAATTTGCTCTTCATGCGGTTTTCCGCTTCGGCGCGGCGGCGCGCGTGCTCGAGTTCTTCGCGTTCGCGTTTTTCACGGCGCTGCAGCATGAAACGGCGCAGCGTCAGCGCCAGCAGCAGCACGGTGGCGGCGGCCAGCAGCGCCAGCAGCCAGGTGGTCTGCGGCGGCATGCGGTTGTCGTTCACCGCGTCGATCAGGTTGCTGCGATCGACGATCCACTCGTCGCGCAGCGATTGCAGGGTGTCCGCCGGGATCTGCATCAGGTTCTTATCAAGGATCGCCAACAGAAGAGGTTGATCGCGGCGCACGCCGAAGGCCACCGGATAGGGAATGTTGTTGGCGGCGAAGGCCAGCTTGATGGCACCGGAATAGCGCGACAGCGCCAAAAAGTTGGCGGAGATGACGTTATCCACCAGCGCATCCAGTTGGCCGTTGGCCAGCGCGTCGTACATCGACTTGCTGTCGGCGAAGCTGATGGTTTGCTCCTGTTCCGGCACCAGCCCCTGCGCCAAATCGCCCTGCAGCACGCCGATGCGCTTGCCGGCCAAATCGTTCCAGGTGGAAATGCCGTCGGCGTGCTGGCCGACGTAAACCCCCCACAGCGAACGGTGGATCGGCATGCTGGCGCCGTAGCGAGCCTTGACGCCGCGCGCCAGCGGCAGGGCGGCGCGGAAGCTGGCCTGGCCGGACTGCACCAGCAGATCGGCCTGCTCGGCGTTGCGCGCCCACAGCGGCGCGAAACGCAGCCCGGTGTTTTGCGCGATGATGTTGAGAATGTCGATGGCGTAGCCGCGCGGCTGGCCGTCGGAGCCGCGGTAGGCGAACGGGAAGTTGTTCTCGATGGCGGCGTAGTAAACCACGCGGTGGCTCGCCACCCAATTCTTCTCCATCGTCGTCAGATCGGCATTGCCGGTATCGAGATAGCTGGGGATCTTCTTGCTCCAGCGGCCCTGCAGGGCGTTCATCAGCTCCATCGGCGCGTCGGCGATGGCGGTGTCCAGCGTGTCTATCAGCCGCGAGTCGTCGGCGGCGAACACGAAGGACAGGTTGCCCAGGTTCTCGTTGCTTTCAATCTGATAGAGCTGGCCGAGCTGCAGCTGATCGATGATAAAGCTGGCGCTGGCCTCGTCGGCGATAAAGTAGTCGCTGCTGCCGTTGAGCAGCGAGTAGACCGCCTGCAGATTGTTGTCGTAGCGCTGGATCTGCGACGCGACCGCCTGCAGAGCGCCGCCGGACTGCATGTCGGTCAGCGCGCCGATCGCGACGCGGGCGTTGGCGGAGTTGAGCATCACCGGCCGATCGTTGCTGCGATCGCGCAATACGCGCAGGTTGCTGACGTAATAGGGCTGAGAGATCGCCAGGCCGTGCAGCGCCTCACTCTGCGGGATGCCGTACAGAAGATCGATCTTGCCGTCGTGCAGCGCCTGCTCCAGCTGCGTCAGATCGGCAAAGCCGTAAATGGCGAAGCGAATGCCGGTCACCTGCTGGATATAGCCGAGGTAGTCGGCATTCAGCCCATACAGATCGTCATCCACGATGATGTTGTACGGGCTGGTGTTCTCACTGACGATGCCGACGCGCAGCGTACGGTCGCGCCAGGGGTTTTTCTCGCCGACGATCAGCATATTCTCGGGGGTATTCAGATTGCTGACCAGCTGATAGCGCACCGGCTCCGCCGCCTGCGCCAGACCGCACCACAGGAACAGCAGCAGCAGGACGCGGCGCATCATGGCGCCAGCTCTTTAAACACCGCCACCAGCTCCAGCAGGTTGCCGGCGCCGGTTTTGCGCTGGATGTTCTTCTTGTGGGTGCTGACGGTCTTGTTGCTGATGTGCAGCCGATCGGCGATCTGCAGGTTGGACAGCCCCTGGCTCAACAAGCCCAGCACCTCGAGCTCTTTGGGGGTGAGCAGCCCGCCGTCCGCCGTCGGCGCTTCTTCGGCCAGCGCGGCGGCGGGGAAATGGGTTTCACCGTCCAGCACCTGCTCGATCGCCTGCAACAACTCTGCCAACGAGCTGCCTTTGTTGACGAAACCGTTGGCGCCGGCGGCATGCGCCATGCGCGCATAGACCTCGGCCTCCTGCGCGGTATAGATCAGGATCGGCTGCTGCGGGTAGCGGCGGCGGATTTTTTTCAACAGCTGCAGCCCGTCGACCTGCGGCAGGCCGATATCCAGGATCACCAGGCCGAAAGCGGCCTCGGCCAGCAGGGCCAGCGCCTGGACGTCGTCCTGCGCCGCCTGCAGGCGGTAGGGGCGGGATGATTTCATTAGCGCCGCTTCCAGTGCGACATGAACCACCGGGTGGTCATCAACTAATAACAGAGAGGGCATGTTCAACTCGGGTCGCTTTATATTCCGATCGCTAGCATAGCGAAAAAGGAGGCTCTGCGCTCCCCTGATGAAACAGCACAATCTGCTGTTAATTTGGCGGTTCCAGCGGCGGGGGGCAAAGGTGATTTACAGCGCCATTCCCACAGGCTAGATTGTTGGGATCTACACCGTTACGCACTGCGAAATACCCCTCGATACCGAATGGAAAAGCTATGAATTACCAAAACGACGATTTACGCATTAATGATATTAAGGAACTCCTGCCGCCGGTGGCTTTGCTGGAGAAATTCCCGGCCACTGAACGCGCAGCAAAGACGGTGTCCCAGGCCCGCAGCGCAATTCACAATATCCTCCGCGGCAGCGACGATCGCCTGCTGGTGGTGATTGGCCCTTGCTCTATCCACGATACGAAAGCCGCCAAAGAGTACGCGGGGCGCCTGCTGGCGCTGCGTGAAGAACTGAGCGGCGAGCTGGAAGTGGTGATGCGCGTATACTTCGAAAAACCGCGCACCACCGTGGGCTGGAAAGGCCTGATCAACGATCCGCAGATGGACAACAGCTTCAACATCAACGACGGTCTGCGCCTGGCGCGCAAGCTGCTGGTGGAGATCAACGACAGCGGCCTGCCGGCCGCCGGCGAATTCCTCGACATGATCACGCCGCAGTACCTGGCGGATTTGATGAGCTGGGGCGCCATCGGCGCGCGCACCACGGAATCGCAGGTGCACCGCGAGCTGGCCTCCGGCCTTTCCTGCCCGGTCGGCTTCAAGAACGGCACCGACGGCACCATCAAGGTGGCGATCGACGCCATCAACGCCGCTGGCGCGCCGCACTGCTTCCTGTCGGTGACCAAATGGGGCCACTCGGCGATCGTTAACACCAGCGGCAACGGCGACTGCCACATTATCCTGCGCGGCGGCAAAGAGCCGAACTACAGCGCGGCGCACGTGAAGGACGTCAAAACCGGCCTGAGCAAAGCCGGGCTGCCGGCGCAGGTGATGATCGACTTCAGCCATGCCAACAGCAGCAAACAGTTCAAAAAGCAGATGGACGTGAGCGCTGACGTTTGCGGGCAAATTGGCGGCGGTGAAAAAGCGATCATCGGCGTGATGATCGAAAGCCACCTGGTGGAAGGCAACCAGAACCTTGAAAGCGGCGAACCGCTGGTTTACGGCAAGAGCGTGACCGACGGCTGCATCGGCTGGCAGGATACCGAAACCGTGCTGCGCGATCTGGCGGCGGCGGTGAAAGCGCGCCGCGGATAATAGCTAAAATGACAAGGGCCCGGCAGCGGGCCCTTGTTTTATCCTTGTCATTGCACCTCTATATATCCCACTCATTTAAGGCTTACACTTAATAGGCCAATGAAATCATTAAGCGGCCACCTTCGCATTATTCCTATTTAATAAAAGAATAATTGTCACTGCTCATGGCATTGTGCTTATATAAGACGCTTTTTTTATTCCACAAACCCCGCATGACAAATAAGCGGGGAGTGGTATGACCTATTCCTTTCAGGACGAAAGAATTATGACAAGCAATACCTCGCAGCCGCTGGGGCTGCACCGGATTAAATTTCATGGGAAAGGCGGCGAGTACTTCGCGATTTGGTTGGTTAACGCATTATTGACCATCGTGACGCTGGGCATCTATTCCGCCTGGGCGACGGTGCGCCGCCGCCGCTATTTTTACGGCAACACGGAATTGGACGGCGATCGTTTCGATTACCATGCGCAACCGCTGCAAATTCTGAAAGGGCGGCTGTTGGTGATCGGCGGCCTCATCGTATTTTATATCCTGTTGGCGGTAACGCCACTGCTGGGGCTGCTGGCTTTGCTGGTGTTGCTTGCTCTGCTGCCGTGGATCGTTATCCGCAGCTGGCGCTACAATGCGATTATGTCGAGCTATCGCGGCGTGCGTTTTAATTATGTATGCCGCACCGGGCGCGCTTATTGGGCGTTACTGTTCTGCCCGCTATTGCTGATTATCGGGCTTTATGTCGCCTTAATCATTTTGCTCAGCATTGGCAGCGGTTTTGAAAGTATCAACGCCATCGGACTGATGTTGGTGTTGACGCTGCTGTTGGCCGTGCCGGCATTCGCCGCCGTCAACGGTATTATTAGCGCGCTGCAGCACGATCTGTACGTTAATAACCTGTTTTTCGGGAATACGCCGTTTATTGCCGAGCTGAAAAAGTCGGCCTTTATCAAATTTGCCTTGATCGGCCTGCTCATTTTCCTGCCGTTTATGTTGGCAGCGCTGGTGTGTATGGGGTCGTTCATTCTGTCGCTGTACCAAATGGTATTGATGGGCATGCTGACGGATGAAACCGCCGATTTGCTGGTGTTGGAAAATATTGGCAGCCTGCTGCTGATGATGGTGGTGCTGCTGATTGGCGCCTTGATCGCCGGCAGCTACCAGGTCGTCGCCCAACGCAACTATCTGTTTAACCAGGCGACGCTGAACGGCAACGTTAAACTGCGCTCTTCCATGCAAACGCTGCCGTATATGGGGCTGTTGATCACCAATACCCTGATCACCCTGTTCTCGCTCGGTTTCGCCGTGCCAGTGGCGGAGGTGCGCCACGCCCGTTATCTGGCGGAGTGCACGGCGGTTGAAGGCGATCTGGCGTTGCTGGACATCGCGGCGCATCAGGAAACCGCCAACAGCGCGGTGGCCGAAGAAGCGGTGCAGGCGCTGGACCTGGGCGGCAGTTTCTGAGGCGCCAATGATCCTCGAGGGCGCCTACCAGTTGCCGGGGCGGGCCGCACGTGAGGCGGCCCGCCTGCTGGTGAACGAAAGCGGCGAGGGCGTGACGCTGCAGCGGCAGGATGAGCAACGTTACATCCCCTTGGCGGACATCACCGTCTCTGCGGCGCTGGGCAATATTCCGCTGACGCTGACCTTTAAGGACGGCGCGCGCTTTGTGCCGGACGACGATGCGGCGTTTCGCCGCTGGTTCTATCAGCGCCGTTCGCCGGGCTGGGTGCATCGCCTGGAACGCCACAAACGCGGCGTCGCTCTGGCGCTGCTGATGACGCTGCTGGCGGTCGTGGCCTACGTTTACGTCGTGCTGCCGTGGGCGAGCAGCGAGATCGCCATGCGCATCCCCACCTCGGTGGAACAGACGCTGGGCGAACACACGCAGACGTTTTTAAGCCAGAGCGGCTTCAAGCCTTCTGCACTCCCGGCCGAGCGGCAGCGGGCGTTGCAGCAGCTGTTCCGGCAGGTGATGCCGGCCGAAATGCGTGAGGAGCGTACGCCGCTGTCGTTGAAGCTGATGGCGGTGCCCGGTGCGCCGAACGCCTTTATGTTGCCGGACGGCACGCTGGTGCTCAGCGATAGTCTGGTCGCCCTGGCGAAAAACGACGATGGGCTGGCGGCAGTCATGTTGCATGAGATGGGGCACCACGCTCATCGCCACCCAATGCGCATGCTGGTGCGTTCGTCGCTGGTGGCGTTGACGCTGATGTGGATGACCGGTGACGTCAGCGGCATCGGCGATACGCTGCTGCAGTCTGCGTCCTTCGTGAATGAGATGCAGTTTTCCCGCGGCATGGAGCGCGAGGCGGATGCGTTCGCGATAGCGGAAATGCAGCGACAGGGGCGTTCGCTGGCGCAAATGGCAGCGATCTACCGCGCGTTGGCGCAGGCGCCTGAACGAGAACAGGCCGATGACTGGGCGCTGCCGGCCTGGCTCAGCACCCACCCGGCGATGCAGGAACGGCTGGACGCGGTGAACGAGGCGATGGCGCAGCAGCCGCCACAGTAATCAGTAATAAAAAAGCCCCCGGTTTTCACCGGGGGCTTTTTCGTTAACGGGCGAAATTACTTCGCTTTACCCTGGTTTGCCACGGCGGCCGCTTTTGCAGCGATCTCGTCGGCGTTACCCAGGTAGTAACGTTTGATTGGCTTGAAGTTCTCGTCGAACTCATACACCAACGGCACGCCGGTTGGGATGTTCAGCTCGAGGATTTCGTCTTCGCTCAGGTTATCCAGGTATTTCACCAGCGCGCGCAGCGAGTTGCCGTGCGCCGCAACGATCACGCGCTCGCCGCTCTTGATGCGTGGCAGGATCTCTTCGTCCCAGTAAGGAATAACGCGATCGATGGTCAGCGCCAGGCTTTCGGTCAGCGGCAGCTCTTGCTCGGTCAGCGAAGCGTAGCGCGGATCGTGGCCAGGGTAACGTTCGTCTTCTTTGGTCAGTTCAGGTGGGGTCACCGCGAAGCCGCGACGCCATTGTTTCACCTGCTCGTCGCCGTATTTTTCAGCGGTTTCCGCTTTGTTCAGACCCTGCAGCGCGCCGTAGTGACGTTCGTTCAGCTTCCAGGATTTTTCGGTCGGCAACCAGGCCTGATCCAGCTCGTCGAGGATGTTCCACAGGGTGTGGATCGCGCGCTTCAGTACGGAGGTGTAAGCGAAGTCGAAAGTGAAACCTTCCTCTTTCAACAGCTTGCCTGCTGCTTTCGCTTCGGTGCGGCCCTTGTCGGACAGATCAACATCGTACCAACCGGTGAAGCGGTTTTCTTGGTTCCACTGGCTTTCGCCGTGACGCACCAGAACCAGCTTAGTTACAGCCATAGCTTAACTCCTTAATAATCTGACATTTCAATGATAACGAAAATCATTATATTGCCGCGGGCCGGGGCTCGGCAATCGATAGTGTCTAACCATAGCCAATTTCTTGCCGCAAAGTAAGGGCTGGCGAAAGGAAAAAGCTGAATCGTTCAGGCTGGCGCTGCGAGGGGGGAAACGGCGCGCCAAAATCGCTTCGGGCGCGCCGTGGCGTGGGGAAAATCAGGCCGATTTTTTCAGGCAGTTGCTCATGAAGGTTTTACGCGCGTCGCCCTTCAGATCCTTGGTCTTGGCGTCGGCGTTGCAGTTCTTCATTTTCTGCTGCTGCGGCGTCAGGGTTTTGCCCGTCGCGGCGGAGCCTTCGGATTTCAGACAGGTGCTCATGAAGGTGGAACGATCGGCGCCTTTCAGCGATTTGGTGGATGCCTGCTGGTTGCAGTCGGTCATGCGTTTCTGTTGAGCCGCCTGCGCCGGCGAAGGCGTTTTCGTCGCCGTCGTCGCGTCGGCCGCCATCAGATTGGTGCTCAGCATTAAGCCAGCCAGCAATGGAAGTGCAGTAATCAGACGCATAGGTGTTCCTTCAGCTATTGATTGGCCGCCATCGGCCGAAAAAGGTGACGTTGCACAAGGCGTTGTGCTTATCACGGTAGCCTGAGTGTAGTGCGCGCTTTGGAATAAGGGAAGGCGGGCGCCGGTGGGGGGATAGCGTTAAAAGGTAAGCATTTATAACAAATTGCCCCCGGCCGCACGGCGAGGGGCGTGGCGGGTCAGATAGGATAAAACTGATAATGCGTGGCGCTGCGATAGCGGCTCCCCGGCTGCAGCCAGCAGTCCGGCTGCGGCCACTCGGGATGGTGCGGGCTGTCCGGCAAGAACTCGCTTTCCAGCGCCACGCCGGCATGGTCGGCGTAGCTGCCGCCATCGCGCGCCGGCGTGCCGGCCAGGTAATTGCCGCTGTAGAGTTGCAGCGCCGGCGCGTCGGTGAACACGCTCATTTGCACTTGCCCGTCGGCGGACCACAAATGGGCCGCCGGGCTCTCCAGCGCCCCACAGGTACGATGCAGCAGGAATGCGTGATCGTAGCCTTTCACCCGCTGCTGGTCGCTGTCGCGCAGGAAATCGTGCAGCAGCGTTTTCGGCTGGCGAAAATCCATGCCGCTGCCGTCCACCGGCGTCAGATCGGCGCAGGGAATGCCCTCGGCGTCGACGGGCAGATAGCGATCGGCGAACAGCTGCAGCCGCTGGGCGCGGGCGTCGGTGCCGGCGCCGTCCAGGTTGAAATAGGCGTGGTTGGTCAGGTTGACCGGGCAGGGTCGATCGACCTGCGCCAGATAGCTGATTTCCAGGCGATTGTCATGAGTCAGGCGGTAACAAACCTGCACGTCGAGATTGCCGGGAAAGCCCTGATCGCCCTCCGCCGAGTGCAGCACATAGCAGACCTGTTGCGCATCATGCTGTACCCGGCGCCAGCGGCGGGCATGAAAACCGTCGGGGCCGCCGTGCAGCTGGTGGGCGCCCTGATTGGCGGCCAGCGCATGGGGTTTCCCGTCGATGAGCAGACTGGCGTTGGCGATGCGGTTGGCGTAACGGCCGACGGTGGCGCCCAGATAGGCGCCCTGACGCGGGTAGTCCGCCGGGCTGCGGCAGCCGAGCAGCAACTCGCGTCTTTCGCCGGATTTGAGCGGCAAGACGGCGGACAGCCAGGTGGCGCCCCAATCCATCAGCGTCACCGTCATGCCGCCGGCGTTTTGCAGCTGCGTCAGCTGATAAGGTTGCCCATCAGGGGCGACTGCCGTGGTTGCGGTCAGCATAGGCCGGCGCCTTGCGAAGCCTGGCAGACATAGAAGGTTTCCTGTAATCCGCCGGTTTGCCGCGGATACTCGTGCGCTACGGCGGCACGCACCGTCTCCACGAGATCCTGCGGCATCAGCGCGACGACACAGCCGCCAAAGCCACCGCCGGTCATGCGCACGCCGCCGCGCGGGCCGATCGCCGCTTTGACGATCTCGACCAGCTTATCGATCGGCGGCACGGTGATTTCAAAGTCGTCGCGCATCGAGGCGTGCGACTCCGCCATCAGCCGGCCCATGCGTTGCAGATCGCCGGCCGCCAGCGCGTCGGCCGCCGCCAGCGTGCGGGCATTCTCGCTGATGACATGGCGCGCGCGTTTGGCCACCAGCGGATCCAACTGATGTTGACGCGCTTCGAACTCTTCCGGGCTGACGTCGCGCAGCGCCTTGACGCCGAAGAACCGCGCCGCTTCCTCGCACTGTTTGCGGCGGGTGTTGTATTCGCTGTCCACCAGCCCGCGTTGCACATTGGAGTTGACGATCACCACCGCGACGTTGTCCGGCATCGGCACCGCACGGGTCTCCAGCGATCGGCAGTCGATCAGCAGCGCGCTGTCGCGCCGGCCGAGCGCGGAGATCAGCTGGTCCATGATGCCGCAGTTGCAGCCGACGAACTGGTTCTCCGCTTCCTGGCCGTTCAGCGCCAGCGCTACGCCGTCCAGCGGCAGCTGATAGAGCGCCTGCAGCGCCTGGCCCACCGCCACTTCCAGCGCGGCGGAGGAGCTGAGCCCCGCGCCCTGCGGCACATTGCCGGCGATCACCAGATCCGCGCCGCCGAAGTCGGCGTTGCGGCGCTGAAGGTGCTTCACCACGCCGCGCACATAGTCCGACCAGCGCTGATCGGGGTGGCTGACGATCGGATCGTCGAGCGAGAATTGATCCTGCTGATGCTGATAATCGGCGGCCAGCACGCGGATCTGGCGGTCGTCGCGCTTGGCGCAGGCGATGACGGTTTGGTAATCGATAGCGCAGGGCAGCACGAAGCCGTCGTTGTAATCGGTATGTTCGCCGATCAGGTTCACCCGCCCCGGCGCCTGGATGGTCAACGCCGGCGCGTAGCCAAAGTGTTCGGTAAACAGAGAATGGGTAAGCGGTTTCAGGCTCATGCTTGGGCTCCGGCTTCACGGTAATGAATATCGCTGACGGCGCGCAGACGCTCTGCGGCCTGTTCGGCGGTCAGATCGCGCTGGGCTTCCGCCAGCATCTCGTAACCGACCATAAATTTGCGCACGCTGGCTGAACGCAGCAGCGGCGGATAGAAATGGGCGTGCAGCTGCCAGTGTCGGTTGTCGGCACCGTTGAACGGCGCGCCGTGCCATCCCATCGAATAGGGGAAGGAGCACTGGAACAGGTTGTCGTAGCGGCTGGTCAGCTTCTTCAGCGCCAGCGCCAGATCCTGGCTTTGCGCCGCGCTGAGATCGGTAATGCGCTGCACCGCCGCTTTCGGCAGCAGCAGCGTTTCAAACGGCCAGGCGGCCCAGTAGGGCACCACCGCCAGCCAGTGTTCGGTGTTTACCACGATGCGTTCGCCGGCGGCCAGCTCGCGCTGCGCATAGTCCAGCAGCAGCGGGGAGGCGTGTTCCCGAAAATACGCGTGCTGCAGGCGATCTTCGCGTTCGGCCTCGTTCGGCAAAAAACTGTTGGCCCAGACCTGCCCGTGCGGGTGCGGGTTGGAGCAGCCCATCGCCGCGCCTTTGTTTTCGAACAGCTGTACCCAGGGATAGTGCTTGCCCAGCTCATCGGTTTGCGCCTGCCAGGCGGCGATCACCTGCTCCAGCGCCGGCAGCGTCAGTTCGGGCAGGGTCTTGCTGTGATCGGGAGAGAAGCAGATCACCCGGCTGACGCCGCGCGCGCTCTGGCTGCGCATCAGCGGATCCTGGCTGTCGGGCGCCGGCGGCGTATCGCTCAGCAGCGCGGCGAAATCATTGGTGAAGACGTAGGTGCCGCGATAATCCGGATTGCGATCGCCGGTGATGCGCGCGTTTCCCGGGCACAGGAAACAGTCGGGATCGTGCGCCGGCAGCGTTTCCGTCGGGACGGTCTCCTGCTGGCCCTGCCAGGGGCGCTTGGCGCGGTGCGGTGAGACCAGCACCCATTGGCCGCTCAGCGGGTTGTAGCGGCGGTGCGGATGATCGATAGGGTTAAATTCTGTCATACGGTTCCTTTCTTGGCGTCGACGAGGGTGTAATCGCTTCCAATTACCGTCTTAATACGCCCTTTGCTGAACAGGGAGAGGTCATTGCGCAAAAAGATAGCACGCCCGCGGCGCTAAAAAGGTGATCTAACGCGAAAAATGGAATCGTTTACACTGTGATAAAAAGCGCCTGATGGGCGGAGAAAAGCCGTTGGCAACGTGATTGAGGGCATTGCGGTGCGCTGCCGATGATAGCGTTTTCACCCGACCTGCCGGCAGAGAAGGGCTCTCTGCCGGCGTCAGCCGTTAAGGATGCTGATACAGCGGGTAGGTAAAGAACAGCAGATGGGTCAGATTAAGCCCGAAATGGAACAGAATCGGCACCCACAGGCGGCCGCTCCACATCCACGCCAGGCCGTAGATTACCCCGGCCAGCGTCGCGAAGATCACCATCAGCATGCCGCCGGCCAAATGCGCGGCGCCGAACACCAGAGAAGCGACGATCAGCGCCGGCCAGGCGCCCAGCCACTGGCTGAGGCGCTGCTGCAGGTAGCCGCGAAACAGCGCTTCTTCGGCCATACAGACGAAGAACAGGTTCGCCATCACGAAAGGCAGGATCCAGGCGGGCGCATGCAGCTCGATTTTTAAGCCGCCCAGCGCCACGGCCAGCAGCAACAGCGCCGGCACGGCCAGCAGCAGCGCAATCCAGCCCGCTTTGCCGACGTTGCCGCCGCGTTCAGCGGAAAACAGCGTGGGCAAGCAGGCGAACAGCAGGAAGGGCACCATCGCCTTGTCGAAGTTGTAATACATGGTGAACGGCGCGCTGAGCGGGCCGGCTTTTTCACCGTCGATCATCAGCTGATTGTGGATGCCCGGCACCAGGTGCAAGAACAGCGCCACGCAGCCGGCGACCACCAACCCTTCGAACGCGATCGCCAGACTACGCCGCTCGCGAAAATGGTGACGCAGCCCCGCCAGCGCCACGATGGCCAACAGGCAACCCAGGCTGAGCGGCGTCAACACCCCATGATAAAGCCCCATGCCCGCCGAGGCGGCCAGGATAACCCAGGCTATCAGCCGGTTAAACGGTAAGAAAAATAACGAAGCAGCCAGTACGCCCCACATGATATGTCCCTTTAAAATATGTACACGGCGCTCAGCGCCTTTGCGGCGTGCGATGATGGCGAAATTGAGCGCTAGAGCGGATAGTAGCACACCAAGATGACGCTAAAGGTCGGGGCAGTGACGCATCCGTGCAGGGTGCCGGCCCACACGACCGGCGGTATTGAGGTCAGCCTTGCATCCAGGCCTGCGAACGGGCGATTTTCGCCAGGTTTTGCAGGGTGTCCAGGCTCTGCTGGTGGAGCTCCTGCGTGGGGGCTGCGCACAGATCGTGCAGCACGGTCACCTGGAAGCCGGCGTCGTGCGCCTGACGCGCGGTGCTCTCGATGGCGAGCGGCGTGCTGACGCCCGCCAGCAGCAGATGATGGCACCGATGTTGCCGCAGCCAGGCTAACAAATTGTTACCGGAGAAGGCGCTCACCGCCGTTTTATCAAACTGCAGATCGGTCTCCTCCTGATGCAGATCGGGCGTCCAGCGGCAGCCCGGGCCGTTTAGCCGCAGCGCGCCTATCTGTTTCAAATGGTTGAACAGCGGCGAGTGGAGCGGGATGTCATGATAATCGTCGGCAAATCCCGTCCGCACCCAAATCACCGGGATTTTTCGCACCCGGGCGTAGGCCGCGGCGGCATTGACGTTGGCGAGCAGGTGGCTTGCCGTCACCTGTTCGCGGCAGTGGTTGGCGCGCCCTTTGGGCCCGATCAGATCCTCGATCAGGTCGATGATAATCAACGCAGCGGACATGGCGTCTCCAGAAAATGGCCTTCTTTCTTTCTATGATAAAAGGCCAAATGTGATGTGCTGCGGTGAAGTGTTGCCGGATATGTTTACGCCGCGCTTCAGGCGGAGGTCGGCTCCAGCCGTTGCTGTTGGTAGCCGTAGCCGCCCTCGCCGTCGGGCACGAAGCTGAGGCGGTGTGTGATGCACTGCGGCGCGTCTTCGGCATGGTGCGAGACGAACAGCAGCTGGGTGGCGCCCTGGCCGATCAGCACGTCGATGAAGCGGCGCACCAGCTGGCGATTGAGCGGATCCAACCCTTGCAGCGGCTCGTCGAGGATCAGCAGCGCCGGGTGTTTCACCAGCGCGCGGGCGATCAGCGCCAGCCGCTGTTGGCCCCAGGAAAGGCTGTGGAACGGGGCGTCGCCGTGCGCGCCGTCGAGCCCGAGCAGCGCCAGCCATTGCTCGGTCAGCTGCCGCTGACGATCCGACACCGCCTGATAAATGCCGATCGAATCGAAGAACCCCGACAGCACCACGTTGCGCACGCTGGTGTTGACGCGATAATCCAGATGCAGGCTGCTGCTGACGTAGCCGATATGGCGCTTGATCTCCCAAATGGTTTCCCCGCTGCCGCGGCGGCGGCCGAACAGAGTCAGATCGTTGCTGTAGCCCTGCGGGTGATCGCCGGTGATCAAGCTGAGCAGCGTGGATTTGCCGGCGCCGTTCGGGCCGACGATCTGCCAATGTTCACCGGGGTTAACCTGCCAGTCGAGATGATTGAGGATCGGCCGATCGTTATAGCTGACTACGCCGTCGCGCAGGACGATCAGCGGCCGATCCGCCGGCAGCGCCACCTTTTGCGTTGGATCCTCCTCCTCCGGCAGCGCCAGCCCGCTGAGGTTTTCGCTGTGCGCCAGCTGCGCCACCAGCGCGTCCGCCATCACCTGGCGGCGCGGCCCGCGGTTGGTCAGGGTACAGTCCGCCAGCACGCCCACCTGCCGGACAAAATCCGGGATGTCGTCGAACCGGTTGAGCACCAGCACCACGGTCTGGCCCTGGGCGGAAAGCTCGCTCAGCAGCGTGGCGAGCTGCGCGCGCGAGTGCACGTCCAGCCCGTCGAAGGGTTCGTCGAGGATCAGCAGGTCAGGCTCGGGCATCAGCGCCCGGCACAGCAGGGTTTTGCGCGTTTCGCCGGTGGAGAGGTATTTGAAGCGGCGCGTCAGCAGGGCGGTGATGCCGAACTGCGCGGCCAGCCGCTCACAGCGCGCGGCGTCTTGCACCTCTTCCTGAATGATTTCCGCCGCGGTGCGGCCGGTGTCGTCCTCGTCCGCGCTGAGCAGATCGGTGTTGTTGCGTTGCCACTCGTCGCTGACCATTTTTTGCAGCTGTTCGAAGGAGATGCGCACCGCGTGCTGAAAGTCGCTGCGGCGCTCACCGCTCAGCAGAACCAGTTCGTCGGCCAGCGCGCGCGCCAGGGCGGATTTGCCGCTGCCGTTGGCGCCGACGAAGGCCCAGCTGTCGCCGGCCTGGATTTCCAGCGCGTCCAGCGTCAGGGTGCGGGTATCGCTTAAGCGGAATGAACCTTGCGAAATGTGCAACGACGACATCACCTGTTCCTTTTTTTGCAATTATTTGCCTTAGGAATAGGCGCATTGCAGGGTGATGTCAATCAACAAAAACGCAACGTTACGTTGCGCTTAACACAACGTGGCGACAATCACGCGATCGGCGTTGAACAGGGCGTGTACGGCGGTGCCGACGCTCAGCTGCAGGCGCTGCAGCTCCGCCGTCGTCAGGGTGGCGCACAGGGTTTCGCCGCCCGCCAGCGTCACCAGCACCTCGCTGTGTTCGGCGCCCGGCTGAATGCCGGCCACCACGCCCGCCAGCGCGTTATCCGCGCCGGCATGCTCCGCGGTATCGACGCTTAACCGCACCCAGGGCGCCTTGATCAGCGCCAGCACCTCTTTGCCCGGCGTCAGCTGCAGCCGGTCGGCGCTTTGCTGGGTGACGGCCGCCGTCAGGCGAGTGGTGCCGTCATTCAACAAAATCGCCAGGTGCTGCTGCACTTGCTGATGATCGCGTTCGATGACGGTACCGAAGAACTGATTGCGCGCGCTGGTTTGCAGCGAGAAGCGCGAGATGGCCGCCAGCAGGCTGTCGAGCGGCAGATCGTCCTGCTGCAACACGTCGAAAGCTTTTTGCTGCACCTGGCCCAGCAGGTCATACAGCTGGATCAACCGCTGGCCATAGTGCGTCAGCTGTGCGCCGCCGCCGCCTTTACCGCCGGTGGCGCGTTCCACCACCGTTTGTTCCGCCAACTGGTTCATCTCATTGATGGCGTCCCAGGCGCTTTTGTAGCTGATGCCCGCCAGTTTGGCGCCCTGGCTGATGGAGCCGGTGTGCTGCACCTGTTTCAGCAGCGCGATGCGGCGCGGATCGGCGAACAGCTTTTGCTGGAGTTTGAGAGTCAGAAGAATTTCGGCCTGCATAGCGCATCCTGTCGGCGGCAAAAATCTTATTGTCGCCGATTTGGCGGCAAAGCGCCAAGCGCAGTGCGCTGGAGGGCGGGGCAATAAAGACTGGTATTGCTTTGTTGTTATAATATAACATAACAGAAAAACGATAAGGCTTTACGCTGGCTGCGGCCGGTTTTTATTTCACCACAGGGATGCTTCACATGAGTACGACACGCTGGCGTCTTGTCACGCCCAGAAAATCGTTATGCCTTGCCGCCGCCTGGGTCGGCGGCGCACTGACGGCGCCGTTGGCTTTCGCCGCCGACTGCGATAAAGCCCGCAATGCCATGGGATGCGAAGAACAGCTCACCGTGGAGGCGGCGGCCCCCGCGGGGCGCTACGATGCGTTGAACGCCGTGAGCCGCAGCGCTTCGCAGCTTGGGCTGACCGCTCGGGAGACGCCGCGCAGCGTCGATATCATCAGCGCAAGAGCGATCCAACAGCGGGGCGATCGCTCGCTGGCCGCCGCCGTCGAGCACGCCACTGGCCTGTCCGGCGTCGCTTCGCCGACGCTGTCCAACAACTTTTCCGCGCGCGGTTTCCGGCCGATCGCCTGGCTGTATAACGGCGTGGAGATGCCCGGCAGCACGCTGCAGCTGGGCGATCCGGCGCATTACGACAGCATCGAGATACTGCGCGGGCCGGGATCGGCCTTGAACGGCCTGAGCGCCGCGGGCGGCAGCGTCAACCTGATCTCGCGGCGGCCGACCTTCAGCCGCCAGCCGCTTGAGCTCGATTATGGCTTCGGCAGCTACCGCAGCCAGCGATTGCATCTGGGAGCCGGCGGCGCGCTGGTGGACGATGCGGTGGCGTACCGGCTGGACGTCAGCGGCAACGACAGCGGCAGCAACGTGCAGTACGAACGCGATCGGCAGAAGCGGGTTTCCGGCTCGCTGCTGTTTAAACTGACGGACGATGCGCTGTTGACGCTGAGCCTGGACCGCACGCTCAACCGCACCAACAACCCTTACTACGGCACGCCGCTGCTGGACGGGCGCATTGCCGGCGAGCTGCGCGACATCAATTACAACAACCTGACCGACAGCCGCATCCAGAGCAACGCCACCGCATTTCAGGCTAGTCTGGACTGGTTTATGACGCCCGAAGTGGAGTGGCATAACCAATTCTATTACTACAGCGGCTTTCGCGAGTGGCGCAACGTCGAACGCTTTCGCGTCGCGGCGGCGGCCCGGCCCGGCGACGTCAACCGTGACTCCTTCGGCGCCCTGGCGCACGACGACGATCTGATCGGCAACCGCAGTTCGCTGGTGTTCGATCGCGCCATCGCCGGTTTCGATAACCGGTTGCTGGTCGGCCTCGATCTGAGCAAGCGGCATTTTCAGTACTACTCCAACGGCTTCCCCGGATCCGAAGACGTGCCGCTTGGCGCGCCGCCCCGAGAGCCGTTCGCCCAGGGAACCGACCGCCAACGCGCGCCGGTGCGCCACGTTACCCAGAACCAGTATGCCGCCTTTCTTGAAGATCGCTTCAGCCTGACCGAGCGTTTAGCGCTGCTGGGCCAGCTGCGCTACAACCATATGAACATGGACTGGCGCTTCCAGGGGCCGCAGGAAGAGAGCCGCGCGCATACCTACGTTTTCAGCACCTGGAGCCTGGGCCCCAGCTATGCATTGACCGATAACCTCACGCTCTACGCCAACTACACCACCGGCCAGGAGCCGGGCAACGATCTGTTCTTCCTCAGCCCAACGCAGACCGATCTGCCGCTGACGCGAGCGCGCCAGTGGGAGGCCGGCGCCAAAGGGCAGTTCTGGGGTAACAAAGGCGAGGCGACGCTGGCGCTGTACGAACTGCGCAAGGACAACCTGTTTGTGCCCGACGCGCAGCGGCCGGATGCGTTGAACGCGGTAGGCAGGCAGACGTCGCGCGGCATCGAGCTTGGCGTGGTGCTGCGTCCCGACGAGCGCTGGGAGCTGGCCGGCAACGCCGCCTACACGCATGCCCGCTACGACGACTATCGCGGCGGTAGCCCGCTGCGCAGCTACAACGGCAATCGCCCGGCCTATATTCCGGACTGGACTGCCAACCTCAGCGTGCATTATCAGGCGACGGAGCGCCTGGGGCTGGCTTCTTCGCTGCGCTACGTCGGCAGCAGTTACAACGACGACGCCAACCGGCGCAAGATGCGCGCGTATACCACGCTCGATCTGGCGGCGGACTATCAGCTGACGCCGATCGTCGATGTCGGTTTTCGCATTCGCAACGCCACCAACCAGCTGTACGCCTACCAGCGCACTTACCCGGATCAGGCGCTGATCGCGCCGCCGCGCAGTTATGAAACCTTTGTGTCGGTCAGGTTCTGACGGCGTGAAACGCCGGCTTGCTCTGCTGTTGTGCGCCCTGGGATTGGGCGGCGGCGCGCCGCTGCGCGCCGATGCCGTCAGCCTGCAAAATTGCGGGGTAACGCACGATTACCCGCAGCCGCCGCAGCGGGTGCTGGTTTACGCCAACCCGGCGCTGGAAAACCTGCTGGCGCTGGGGCTGGCCGCCCGCGCGATCGGCGTGGTCGGGTATGACCGCGCGCGCGATCCCGCGCCGACGGCCGATGCGCTGCAGGCGCCCACCAGCCCGGCGCCGCCCACGGCGGAAGCGTTGTTGCTGATGCGGCCGGATTTTGTCTATTCGGCCAGCTATTACTGGCTGCACAGCCCGGAAACGCCCGATCGGGCGCGGCTGGCAGAATGGGGCATCGGCACTTATCTCTCACCCGACGCCTGCAGCGGCCAGCAAAGCGCGATCGCCGCCGCGCTGACGTTTGAAGACATTTTCACCGAGCTGCGGGAGCTGGCGCGCATTTTCAACGTCAGCCGCGCCGGTGAAGCGCTGGTCGAACGGCTGCGCGGGCAGCTGAGGGCGCTCGAACCACAGCGTGCTCAGCTGCCGCATTTACGTCTGCTGTGGTGGTATGCCGGCGCGCAGACGCCCTACGTGGCCGGCTGCTGCGGCGCGCCAGGTTTGCTGAGCCGCAGCGTCGGCAGCGAGAACCTGTTCGGCGACCGGCCCGAGCTGTGGCCGACGGTGTCCTGGGAAATCATCGCCGCCCGCGATCCGGATGCGATCGTGCTTGGCGATCTGCCGCGTGGCGGCCTCGGCGACAGCGCGGCCGACAAGATCGCCTTTCTGGAGCATCACCCGCTGACCGCGACGCTGCGCGCCGTGCGTCAGCGGCGCTACGTGATCCTCCCCGGTTACGACATGGACCCTTCCGCCCGCACCGTGGCGGCGTTGGGCCGTTTGATTCGGGGCCTGGCGGCCTTGCCGCCGCAGGCGCCGACTTTTTCCAACAAGGAACCTTGATATGACTGCCGTTTCATTCTCTTCGCTGCTGGACTCCTGGGATCGCCAGCAGGCGGCCTACATCGCCGAGCGGGAAGCGCGTTTTAACGCCCAGCTGGACGTGCTGGCGCTGGCCGCCGGTCAGGATTTTCACGTGGTGGATCTGGCTTGCGGCCCGGGCTCGCTGAGCCTGCGCATTTTGCAGCGCTTTCCGCAGGCCAGGGTGACCGCCATCGATCTCGATCCGCTGCTGCTGGCGGTGGCGCGCGGCGCGCTGGCGGCCTACGGCGATCGGATCCGCATTCTGCAGGCCGATCTGGCGGATCCGGCCTGTTTTTCCGCGCTGTCCGGCCCCGCGCCGCAGGCGGCGGTGTCCAGCACGGCGCTGCACTGGCTGATGCCCGAGCAGCAGCTGGCGCTGTACCGCAACGTCGCCGGGCTGCTGGCCGACGGCGGCGTGTTCCTGAACGCCGATCATCAGCGCTATGACCAGCGCCAGCCGCGGCTGAAAGCGCTGGCGGAGCGGCACGACGAGCAGACCCAACAGCGCGCCTGGGACAGCGGCGTTGAGGATTGGGATCGCTGGTTCGCCGGCGCGCTGCAATCGCCGGCGCTGGCCGCTTATCAAGCCGAGCGTGAAGCGCTGTTCGCCGGCCGCCCGGTGCCGCCGCCGACGCCGGTGGATTTCCAGCTCGCGGCGCTTAGACAAGCCGGTTTCAGCGAGGCGGGGACGGTGTGGCAGCTGTTGGACGACTATGTGATCGCAGGCTGGAAATAGCATGATCCGGCGGTTACTGCCCGGCCGTGAGGCCGGCTGGCTGCTGTTGCTGGCGGCGGCGCTGCCGCTGGCCCTGCTGGGCGCCACCCTGTCGGGGCCCGCGCCGATCGCGTGGCACGACGCCTGGCGCATCGTGCTTGGCGTCAGCGGCGGTGCGGCGACCGACGCCGATGTGTATCAGCGCATCATCTGGTCGCTGCGGATGCCGCGCGCGCTGTTGGCGGCGCTGGCCGGCGCCGGGCTGGCGTTGGCGGGCACCGTGCTGCAGTCGCTGACCCGCAACCCGCTGGCCGATCCCTGGGTGCTGGGCATCTCCTCCGGCGCCGGCGTGGGGGCGGTAACGGTGCTGGTATTGGGGCTGGGCGGCGGCCTGTTGTCGGTGTCCGGCGGCGCGTTTATCGGCGCGCTGGGGGCGTTTGCGTTGGTGATGCTGCTGGCCGGGCGTTCGCTGCAGGGGGAGTCCACGCTGTTTATCCTGGCCGGGGTGGCGGTGACGCAGCTGCTCTCCGCGCTGACTTCGCTGATCACGCTCTGGCAGGCGGACGCCAACGCCACGCGCGGCGTGATGTTCTGGCTGCTGGGATCGTTCAGCGACGCGCGCTGGCCGCAGGTCGGGCTGTGCGGGTTGGCGCTGGCGGCGGCGCTGCTGCTGTGTTGGCTGCGGGCGGGTGAGCTGGACGCGCTGGCGTTTGGCGGCGTGACCGCCGCTTCGCTGGGGGTGGCGGTGGCTCCGCTGAAGCTGCTGCTGTATGTGGTGACCACCGCGCTGACGGCGGCGATCGTCGCGTTCAGCGGCGCGGTGGGATTTATCGGGCTGACGGTGCCGCATGTCGCCCGGCGGCTGGTCGGCTCGCGGCATCGGCTGCTGTTGCCGGCCAGCGCGCTGTGCGGTGCGCTGTTCGCCGTGGCGGCGGACACCCTGGCCAGAACGCTGTTTGCTCCGCGCGAGCTGCCGGTCGGCGTGCTGACGGCGCTGCTGGGGGTGCCGGTATTCCTGCTGTTGCTGTATCGGAAGGTCAATGCATGACGATTGAAAAAGCGCGATCCGGCCTGTGCGCCGAGGCGGTGAGCTGGCGAGCGGGCGAACGCACGGTGCTGGAAAATCTGGATTTCTGCGCCTTGCCCGGTGAGATCACCGGCGTGCTCGGCGTCAACGGCAGCGGTAAATCCACGTTGCTCAAGCTGCTGGCCGGGTTGCAGCCCGCCGCCGGGGGCCGCGTTTGGCTGGCAGGGCGCCAAATTACCGCGTTTTCCGGGCGGGAGCGCGCCAGGCGCATCGCCTTTCTCGAGCAATCCGCCCCCGGCGCCTTCGCGCTGCCGGTGAAGGAGGCGGTGCTGCTGGGGCGCCTGGCCCATGTCGGCCGCTGGCGAGGTTTTGGTACCGAGGATCGCCGCCTCGCCGGGCAGGCGATGGAGCAAGTGGGCATCAGCCACCTGGCCGATCGCGATTGGCAGCGGCTGTCCGGCGGTGAACAACAGCGGGTGCATCTGGCGCGCGCGCTGGCGCAGCAAACGCCGTGGCTGCTGCTGGATGAGCCCGCCAACCATCTGGATATCGCCCATCAGCAGCAGTTTATGGCCTTGCTGCGGCGGTTGAAACTCAGCGTGGTGGTGACGCTGCACGATCTGAATCTGGCGGCCTGTTATTGCGATCGGGTGGCGCTGCTGCAGCAGGGCGGGATCTGTGCGGCGGGCACGCCGCGGCAGGCGCTGACGCCGGAGCACATTCGCGCGGTGTACGGGGTGGAAGCCCGGCTGGCGGCGCCCGCCGGCTATGCGCCACCGCTGATCTACTATCCTGCGGCGGGATGAGCCGGTGGAAAGGGCACGTTTGGCCGATCACAATTTCGCCCCGCTGGCTAAAATAACTCCGGTTTTAGCGATTTTTTTGGGTTAGAATAACCCGATATGCGGTGAAAGGCATTTGCCGCTCAATGGGCAGTTAAGCGAGGCTATCATGTTGGAATTATTGAAAAGTCTGTTGTTTGCCGTGGTCATGGTGCCGGTGGTCATGGCGCTGATCCTCGGCCTGATCTACGGTTTTGGCGAAGTGTTCAACGTCTTCTCCAAAGTGGGCCGTTCGAAAGAAAACCGCACCCAGCACTGACCGTTCCCCATCCCGATACCCGCCGGCATCGCCCGGCGGGCATTCCTCAAGTTATCTCACGCTTTGCCGATAAACCGCATGACAAGCTTTCGCGCAACGTTATATTATTTTTTATATAACGAAGAGTGATAATGCACGTTAACTTGCGGAGAAAAACAATGAAACAGCAATGGACCAAATGGGTTGGCGGGATCGTGTTGGCATCGGGCCTGGTGGCACAGGCTTCGGCGGCGGAAAAGATCACCGTGTTCGCCGCCGCGTCGTTGACCAACGCGCTGCAGGACATCGCCACCCAGTATCAAAAAGGCAAGGACGTGCAGGTGGTTTCCTCCTTCGCGTCGTCCTCGACGCTGGCGCGCCAAATTGAGCAGGGCGCCCCGGCCGATCTGTTCATCTCCGCCGATCAACAGTGGATGGATTACGCCATCGACAAACAGCAGATGGTGAAAGACACCCGCTACACGCTGCTGGGCAACGAACTGGTGCTGATCGCCGCCAAGAGCGATAAGCAAGACAAGATCGCCATCGACAAGCAGACCAACTGGGCCAAGCTGCTCAACGGCGGCCGCCTGGCTGTGGGCGATCCGGATCACGTGCCGGCCGGCATCTACGCCAAAGAGGCGCTGGAATATCTGGGCGCCTGGAGCGCGCTGGAGCCGAAACTGGCGCGTGCCAACAACGTGCGCAGCGCGATGGCGCTGGTGGAGCGCGGTGAAGCACCGCTCGGCATCGTCTACGGCTCCGACGCGGTCGCCAGCGACAAGGTGAAAGTGGTGGGTGTATTCCCGGAAGACAGCCACAAACCGGTTGAATATCCGATGGCGATGGTGAAAGATCGTCAAAATCCGACGGTCAGCGCTTTCTATACCTATCTGAAGGGCCCGGAAGCGGCCGCTATTTTCGAACATTATGGATTCACCCCGCGTAAATGATTCTGAGTGAGTACGAGTGGCAGGCGGTTGAGCTGAGCCTGAAAGTCTCCGGTTTGGCGGTGGTCTGCAGCCTGCCGTTCGGCATTCTGATGGCCTGGGTGTTGGTGCGTTGCCGCTTTCCCGGCAAGGCGCTGCTGGACGGCGTCATTCATCTGCCGCTGGTGCTGCCGCCGGTGGTGGTCGGCTATTTGCTGCTGATCGCCATGGGGCGGCGCGGCGTCATCGGCGAGTGGCTGTACGACTGGTTCGGCTTCAGCTTTAGCTTTAGCTGGCGCGGCGCCGCGCTGGCATCGGCGGTGGTGGCGTTTCCATTGATGGTGCGCGCCATTCGGCTGGCGCTGGAGGCGGTAGATACCCGGCTGGAGCAGGCGGCGCGCACGCTGGGCGCCAACCCGTGGCGGGTGTTTTTCACCGTCACGCTGCCGCTGTCGCTGCCCGGCGTCATTGTCGGCGTGGTGCTAGCCTTCGCCCGCTCGCTGGGGGAGTTCGGCGCCACCATCACCTTTGTCTCCAACATTCCCGGTGAAACCCGCACCATTCCGCTGGCGATGTATACGCTGATCGAAACGCCGGGGGCGGAAGCCGCCGCCGCGCGGCTGTGCGCGATCGCCATCGTGCTGTCGCTGGCTTCGCTGATGGTGTCCGAATGGCTGGCCCGCTGGGGCCGCAAACGGATGGGGGTGTAAATGCTGGAGCTGGATTTCTCGCAGCAGCTGGGCGACCTTAATCTCAACGTCCGCGCCGATTTGCCGGCGCAGGGCATCACCGCGATTTTCGGCCTGTCCGGCGCGGGCAAAACTTCCCTGATCAACGCCATCGGCGGCCTGACCCGTTTGCAGCAGGGGCGCATCGCGCTCAATGGCCGCACGCTGGTGGATACCGCCGCGGGCCTTTGCCTGCCGCCGGAAAAGCGCCGTATCGGCTACGTGTTTCAGGATGCGCGGCTGTTCCCGCACTATCGGGTGCGCGGCAACCTGCAATACGGCATGGCGGCCGGCATGCGCGCGCAGTTCAACACCATCGTCGAGCTGCTGGGCATCGGGCCGCTGCTCAATCGGCTGCCGCTGACGCTCTCCGGCGGTGAAAAACAGCGGGTGGCGATCGGCCGCGCGCTGCTGACCGCGCCGGAACTGCTGCTGATGGACGAGCCGCTGGCCTCGCTCGATCTGCCGCGCAAACGTGAACTGCTGCCGTATCTGGAGCGGCTGGCGCAGGACGTCAACATCCCCATCCTCTACGTCAGCCATAGCCTGGACGAGATCCTGCGCCTGGCCGAGCAGGTGATGGTGTTGGATCGCGGCGAGGTGCGCGCGTTCGGCGGGCTGGAAGCCGTTTGGGCCAGCAGCGCGCTGCGGCCGTGGCTGCAGCGTGAAGATCAGAGCAGCGTGCTGCGCGTCAGCGTGATTGAGCATCATCAACGCTATGCCATGACCGCGCTGGCGCTCGGCGATCAAAGGCTGTGGGTCAGCGGCATCGACGCCGAACTGGGCACCCAGCTGCGCATTCGCATCAACGCCGCCGACGTCTCGCTGGTGCTGCAACCGCCGGTCAACAGCAGCATTCGCAACGTGTTGCCGGCCAAGGTAAGCGAGTGTCTGGACGTGGACGGGCAGGTGGAAGTGAAGCTGGCGGTCGGGGAACACGTGTTGTGGGCGCGGATCACGCCCTGGGCGCGCGATGAACTGGCGATCCGCCCTGGGCAGTGGCTGTACGCGCAGGTGAAGAGCGTGTCTATCAGCCGCGAGAGCCGCTAAGACAGACCCTCCCGGCGGGAGGGCGAAAAAACTAGAGTACGCGGGTGCGGATCACCTCGGCGATGCCCGGCTGCAGGTTATCGGCGATCACCAGATCGGCGCGTTCCTTGATCGCATCATCGGCGTTGCCCATCGCCACGCCCAACCCGACCGCTTCCAGCATGCTGATGTCGTTGTAGTTGTCGCCGAACGCCACCACCTGATCCATGCTCAGCCCCTGCGACTCCACCCATTGGCGCAGGCGCTTGCCTTTGCTGTTGCCGCCTTTGGCGATATCCACCTGATCGTGCCAGGACCATTCGCACGCCAGCCCCAGCTCTTTCTCCACCGTGTCGGCAAACTCGCGCAGCGCCAGGGTATCGGTGTGCGAGGTGGCGAATTTCCAGATCGCCTGCGCGTCGTCGGCCGCCTGCGCCAGGCTGCCGACCTGCAGCAGCGTCGGGCGCTGCGCCGCCGGCAGGGTTTCGGCCCAGGCCAGCGAGCGGATCACGTGGCCGCTCGGCTCCTGATACAGCATGGCGTCGTCGACGTACATCAGCCCGTGAATATCGGTCTGTTTGAGCATCTGCAGCACCTGCCTGGCCTGATCTTTCGCCAGCGGATCGGCTGCCAACACCTTCTTCTGCTGAAAATCATACAGATAGGTGCCGTTGCAGCAGATGGCCGGGGTATCTATCTGCAGCGCCTGGTAGAACGGATGGATAGCGACGTGGTGGCGGCCGGTGACCACCACCACCTGGATGCCGGCGGCGCGCGCCTGCGCCAGCGCTTCCAGCGATTGCGGTAAGATGCGTTTTTGGTTGTCCAGCAGGGTGCCGTCAAGATCGAGGGCGATGACGCGGTAGCTCATAGGGTTCTCGTTATCGTTAGCCATAAAATTAATCCGATGGTACACCGGATAGCCAACGGAGAAAACCGCGTGAGCTTACGGTGCTAAGCGGGGTTGCCATGCGACGGATGTGCGGTAAGCTAGGGGCAATCGAACGGCCTGAAACCGGTTCCTCTTTTACCCTTTGCAAGGAGAACACATGAAGCAAATCGTTTATGTCGCCAGCCCGGAGAGCCAGCAGATCCACGTTTGGCAGTTGGATGACGCCGGCGCGCTGGCGCTGCTGCAAACCGTTGACGTGCCGGGCCAGGTGCAGCCGATGACCCTTCATCCGGACAAGACCCACCTGTACGTCGGCGTGCGTCCGGCGTTCGGCATCGTCAGCTACCGCATCGAGGCGGACGGCACGCTGCAGCAGGCCGGCATGGCGCCGCTGCCGGGCAGCCCGACCCATATCTCCACCGATTTGCAGGGGCGTTACCTGTTCTCCGCCTCCTACAGCGGCAACTGCGCCAGCATCAGCCCGATCGGCCACGACGGCGTGGTGACGGCGCCTATTCAGCAGATCGACGGGCTGACCGCGCCGCACTCGGCGAACATCGATCCGACCAACCAGCTGGTGCTGGTGCCTTGCCTGAAAGAAGACCGCATCCGCCTGTTCAACCTGAGCCTGGCGGGCCAGCTGACGCCGCACGCGCAGGAAGCGGTGGCGACCGCCGCCGGCGCCGGCCCGCGTCATATGGCGTTCCACCACAACGACAAGTTCGCCTACTGCGTCAATGAGCTGGACGGCACGGTGGACGTGCTGGCCATCTCGGAAAACGGCGGCAAATACACCGTCACGCAGACGCTGGACATTATGCCGGCCGACTTCGACGGCACCCGCTGGGCGGCGGACATCCATATCACGCCGAACGGCCGCTTCCTGTACACCAGCGACCGCACCGCCAGCATTCTGACCATCTTCAGCGTTTCCGCAGACGGCGGCACGCTGAGCGTGGTCGGCTATCATCCGACCGAAGCGCAGCCGCGCGGTTTTAACATCGATCACAGCGGCCGTTTCGTGATTTCGTCCGGCCAGAAATCCGATCACATCGCGGTGCATGAAATTGACCAGGCCAGCGGTAAGCTGACCACGCTGGCGCGTTATCCGGTGGGCAAAGGCCCGATGTGGGTGAGCGTGCTGGCGAAGTAATTCGGCGGTCAGACGAGTATGGAAAAAGCGCGATTCGGTGGAATCGCGCTTTTTTATTGGCGGGGGATCAGTTGAACGTCACCGTCAGCGTGGCGCTGCCGAGGCTGTGGAAATGGACGTTAAAGCCCACCAGCGCGCCGCTGGAACCCTCATCCACCTCGATGCGCTCCACGTCCAGCGCATGCACGGTGAACTGGTAGCGGTGGCTTTCGCCACTCGGCGGCGCCGCGCCGCCGTAGCCGGCTGAGCCGAAGTCGGTGCGGGTCTGCAGCGCGCCGGCGGGCAGCGGAGCTTTGCCGGAGCCCGCGCCCTGCGGCAGCTCGCGCACGTCGGCGGGAATGTTGGCCACGATCCAGTGCCACCAGCCGGAGCCGGTCGGGGCATCGGGATCGTAAACGGCGATCACGAAGCTTTTGGTGCCGGCCGGCACGCCGTCCCAGGCCAGGTGGGGCGACAGGTTATCGCCGTGATAGCCCATGCCGTTGAAAACCTGCTGCTGCGGCAGTTTGCCGCCGTCCTGCAGATCGTTGCTGTACAAACGAAAAGCCATAGTGACTCCCAGTTGTCGGTAAACGCGAACCCTTAAGCTAGATCTTTTCGGTGGAACAATACAACCCCTTGCGCCAGCGGCGGACGGTTGATCTCGACGGTGACATGCACCAGTTCGGGACGCGCGGCCAACAGTTGGCGTACCCGATCGGGGGTGAGGGTGCGATCGGCGCTGCTCAAGGCGATGACGCAATGATACTTTCCTTTGCCGATGCGGCCTAAATGCAAATCGGTCAGCGTGAGCGAGTGGCCGGCAGTGGCCAGAGTTTGACGAATTTCTTGTGCAACGGGAGCGTCCATTTCGGCATCCAGCAAAATCTTTCCACTATCGCGCATCAGGCTATAGGCCCAGGCGGCCACCATCATCGCGCCGACGATGCCCATCAACGGATCGAGCCAGACGGCGCCCCAAAGCTTGCCGCCGAACAGCGCCACGATCGCCAGCACCGAAGTGGCGGCGTCGGCGATGACGTGGATATAGGCGGAACGCAGGTTGAGGTCATGATGATGGTCATCGTGGTCATCCCCGTGATGATGGTGGCCGCCGCCGCGCAGCAGCCAGGCGCAAAGCAGATTGACGGCCAGCCCAATCGTACCGATGGCGATGGCTTCGTTGTAATGAATCGGGCTGGGATTCATCAGCCTTTGCGCAGACTGGAACAGCATCAGCGCCGCCACCAGCACCAACAACACCGCGCTGGTGTAACCGGCCAGCACTTCTATCTTCCAGGTGCCGAGGCTGAAGCGGCGGTCTTTGGCCAGCCGTCGTGCGGCGCCGTAAGCCAGCACCGACAGGCCCAGAGCCAGCGCGTGTGAGCTCATATGCCAGCCGTCGGCCAGCAATGCCATCGAGTTAAACAGCCAGCCACCGGCGATCTCGATGGCCATCATACCGGCGGTGAGTATCACCGCCCATCTGGTGTTTCTTTCAGCCAATGGGTTACCATCGTCAAAAACGTGGCTGTGCTCGCGGTGCAAAGCGGGCGCGTGAGAAGTCATGGTGAAGTTCCTCAGCAAAAGGTAGTGTGCTGAAATATACTATACCCCAGTATAGTAAATGACAATCAGGCGGAAATGATGAGCCATACCATCAGAGATCAAAAGAAGCTGTTGGCGCGGGTGCGCCGCATTAAAGGGCAGGCCGAAGCGCTGGAGCGCGCGCTGGAAAGCGGCGGTGAGTGTTCTGCTATTCTGCAGCAGATCGCAGCGGTGCGCGGCGCGGTCAACGGTTTGATGGCGCAGGTGCTGGAAGGGCACGTGCGCGAACACTTGGCTGCTGCGGACGCCACGCCGCAGCAGCGTGAGCAAGACATCGAGCAATTGATGACCGTCTTACGTTCCTATATGAAATAAGCATGATCTCACTGAAAAAACGCACGCCGTGGTTCGGCTGGCTGCGCCGTTGGGCCAAAGGCATCAAGCGCGATATTTACGCGCTGTGGCTGGCCGCCCGTGATAAGCGCACCCCGTGGTACGCCAAACTGATCGCGCTGCTGGTGGCCGGCTATGCGATCTCGCCGATCGATCTGATCCCGGACTTCATTCCGGTGCTGGGCTATCTGGACGACGTGATTATCGTACCGTTGGGCATCATGCTGGCGGTGCGCCTGATCCCCAAGCCGCTGATGGCCGAGCTGCGCGAGAAGGCGCAAAAGCGCGTGGATAACCCCACCGGCCGCATGGCGGCGGTGATGATCATTTTACTCTGGCTGCTGTGTCTGGGGCTGCTGGCCCGCTATCTGGACCAGCATTGGTAAGCCATTAACGCGCGGCGGCGGCCACGGCGGCGGTCAGGCGGCTGAGCTGTTCCGCTTCGATGATGTAAGGCGGCATCAGGTAAATCAGCTTGCCGAACGGCCGGATCCACACCCCGCGTTCGACGAACCCGCGCTGCAGCTCGGCGACGTTCACCGGTTCACGCATCTCCACCACCCCAATCGCGCCCAGCACCCGCACGTCCGCCACCTTCGGCAGCGTCGCGAGCGGCAGCAGCTCCTGCTTCAGCTGGGCTTCGATGGCGCTCACCTGCGCCTGCCAGCGATTTTCTGCCAGCAGCGCCAGGCTGGCGTCCGCCACCGCGCAGGCCAGCGGGTTGGCCATAAAGGTCGGCCCGTGCATAAAGCAGCCGGCCGCGCCGTTGCTGATGGTCTCCGCCACGTGGCGGGTGGTCAGGGTGGCGGACAGCGTCATGTAGCCGCCGGTCAGCGCCTTGCCCAGGCAGAGAATGTCCGGCACCACCTGCGCGTGCTCGCAGGCGAACAGCTTGCCGGTGCGGCCGAAGCCGGTGGCGATCTCGTCGGCGATCAGCAGCACCTGATGGCGATCGCACAGCTCGCGCACCCGCTTGAGGTAGCTTGGGTGGTAGATGCGCATGCCGCCGGCGCCTTGCACCACCGGTTCCAGGATCACCGCCGCCACTTCACCGGCGTGCTGCTCCAGCAGCGCGGCGAACGGCGCGATGTCCTCTTCACGCCATTCTTCGTCGAAGCGGCACTGCGGCGCGGTGGCGAACAGGTGCGGCGCCAGATAGCCCTGATAGAGGCTGTGCATCGAGTTGTCCGGATCGCAGACCGACATCGCGCCGAAGGTATCGCCGTGATAGCCGTGGCGCAGCGTCAGGATGCGCTGCCGCCGCTCGCCGCGCGCCTGCCAATACTGCAGCGCCATCTTCAGCGACACTTCCACCGCCACCGAACCGGAATCCGCCAGGAACACGCACTGCAGCGCTTCCGGCGTCATCTCCACCAGCCGACGGCACAGCGAGATGGCGGACGGATGGGTAATACCGCCGAACATCACGTGCGACATCTTCTCCAACTGCTGGCTGGCGGCCTGATTCAGGCGAGGATGGTTGTAACCGTGGATCGCCGCCCACCAGGAGGACATGCCGTCCACCAGACGCCGGCCGTCCGCCAGCTGCAGCTCGACGCCGCTGGCCGACTCGATCGGGTAACAGGGTAACGGGCGGCTCATGGAGGTGTAGGGGTGCCAGATATGACGTTGGTCAAACGCCAGGTCGGAAGCGGTGACAGACATACTTGTAAACCAAATTGAATTAAGATTGGTTGACAGTATATCCACAATATTTAAACTGGCGACACTTTTTCGTTTTGGAGACGCCATGATGGCCGATCGCATTCACTGGACAGTAGGGCAAGCCCAGGCCCTGTTTGATAAACCGCTGCTTGAACTGCTGTTCGAAGCGCAAACCGTACACCGTCAGCACTTTGACCCGCGTCAGGTGCAGGTCAGCACGCTGCTGTCGATCAAAACCGGCGCTTGCCCGGAAGACTGCAAATACTGCCCGCAGAGTTCGCGCTACAAGACTGGCCTGGAGGCGGAGCGGCTGATGCAGGTCGAGCAGGTGCTGGAATCGGCGCGCAAGGCCAAGGCGAACGGATCGACCCGTTTTTGCATGGGCGCGGCGTGGAAGAACCCGCACGAGCGCGATATGCCTTATCTGCAGCAGATGGTGCAGGGCGTGAAAGCGATGGGCATGGAAACCTGCATGACCCTGGGCACGCTGGATGGCACTCAGGCCGAACGGCTGGCGGAGGCCGGGCTGGATTACTACAACCATAACCTCGACACCTCGCCGGAGTTCTACGGCAGCATCATCACCACCCGCAGCTACCAGGAACGCCTGGATACGCTCGACAAAGTGCGCGACGCCGGCATCAAAGTGTGCTCCGGCGGCATCGTCGGGCTGGGTGAAACGGTGCGTGACCGCGCCGGGCTGCTGGTGCAGCTGGCCAATCTGCCGAAGCCGCCGGAGAGCGTGCCGATCAACATGTTGGTGAAGGTGAAAGGCACGCCGCTGGCGGATAACGACGACGTCGATCCGTTCGATTTCATCCGCACCATCGCGGTGGCGCGCATCATGATGCCGTCTTCTTATGTCCGCCTTTCCGCCGGCCGTGAACAGATGAACGAACAGACGCAGGCGATGTGCTTCATGGCCGGCGCCAACTCGATCTTCTACGGCTGCAAGCTGCTGACCACGCCGAACCCGGAAGAAGACAAAGACCTGCAGCTGTTCCGCAAGCTGGGACTGAACCCGCAGCAGACCGCCACCGAACACGGCGACAACCAGCAACAGCAGGCGCTGGCTAAGCAACTGCTGACCGCCGATACCGCCGAGTTTTACAACGCGGCGCTGTGATGAGCTGGCAACAACGCATTGAGCAGGCGCTGGCAGAGCGGCGCCTCAACGCCGCCTACCGTCGGCGACAGACTACCGAGGGCGGCAATGGCCGCCAGATTCGGCTCGGCGATCGTTTCTACCTGAATTTCTCCGGCAACGACTACCTGGGGCTGAGCCAGGATGCGCGGGTGATCGCCGCCTGGCAGCAGGGCGCGCAGCGCTACGGCGTCGGCAGCGGCGGTTCCGGCCACGTCACCGGCTTTAGCGCGGCGCATCAGGCGCTGGAGGAGCAACTGGCGGCGTGGCTCGGCTATCCGCGCGCGCTGCTGTTCATCTCCGGTTACGCCGCCAACCAGGCGGTGCTGGCGGCGTTGATGCAAAAGGGCGATCGCATTTTGGCCGATCGCCTCAGCCACGCCTCGCTGCTGGAGGCGGCGGCGCAGTCGCCGGCCGAGCTGCGCCGCTTCCAGCACAATCAGCCGCAGGCGCTGGCAGATCTGCTGGCCAAACCCTGCGACGGGCAGCGGCTGGCGGTGACCGAAGGAGTGTTCAGCATGGACGGCGACGGTGCGCCGTTGGCGGAACTGCATCGCCTAACCCGCGCGGCGGGCGCCTGGCTGATGGTGGACGATGCCCACGGCGTCGGCGTGCGCGGCGAGCAAGGCCGCGGCAGCTGCTGGCAGCAGGGCGTGCGCCCTGAACTGCTGGTGGCGACCTTCGGCAAGGCGTTCGGCGTCAGCGGCGCGGCGGTGCTGTGTGATGAGCCGACCGCCGAGTATCTGCTGCAGTTCGCCCGTCATCTGATTTACAGCACCGCGATGCCGCCGGCGCAGGCCTGCGCGCTGCAGGCGGCGCTGGCCTGCATTCGAGAGGGCGATGAACTGCGCGCCCGGCTGCAGGACAACATCCGCCGTTTCCGCCAGGGCGCTGCGCCGCTGGCGCTGACCCTGACGGACTCCGACACCGCCATCCAGCCGCTGCTGGTGGGTGACAATCAACGCGCGCTCGATCTGGCGACCCGCCTGCGCGAGCGCGGGCTGTGGGTGAGCGCCATCCGCCCGCCGACGGTGCCGCCGGGCGGCGCGCGGCTGCGCATCACCCTGACGGCGGCGCATCAGCCGCAGGATATCGATCGCCTGCTGGAGGTATTGCATGACGTCAGCCAATGACTGGGTGAACAAACAGGCGGTCGCTTCGGCCTTCAGCCGCGCCGCCGGCAGCTACGACGCCGCCGCCGCGCTGCAGCGTGACGTTGGCGAGCGCTTACTGGGGATGGGGAGTGCCCATCCGGGTGAACGGCTGCTGGATGCCGGCTGCGGCACCGGCTATTTCAGCCGCCTGTGGCGCGAGCGCGGCAAGCAGGTGACCGCGCTCGATCTGGCGCCGGGCATGCTGGATGTCGCCCGTCAACGGCAGGCGGCGCACCATTATTTGCTGGGCGATATCGAACAGGTGCCGCTGCCCGACGCGGCGATGGACATCTGTTTCAGCAGCCTGGTGGTGCAGTGGTGCAGCGATCTGCCCGCCGCGTTGGCGGAGCTGTACCGCGTGACCCGCCCCGGCGGCGCGATCCTGTTTTCCACGCTGGCGGCGGGATCGCTGCAGGAACTGGGGGATGCCTGGCAACAGGTGGACGGCGAGCGCCACGTGAACGCCTTTCTGCCGCTGGCGCAGATCCGCGCCGCCTGTGCTGGCTATCGACACGAGCTGGTCACGGAGTTGCGCACTCTGAACTACCCGGACGTGATGACGCTGATGCGTTCGCTCAAGGGCATCGGGGCCACGCATCTGCATCAGGGGCGCGAGGGCGGCCTGATGTCGCGCGGCCGTCTCGCCGCGCTGCAGGCGGCTTACCCGTGCCGGCGGGGGCAGTTCCCGCTCAGCTATCATCTGGCTTATGGAGTGATTTATCGTGATTAAACGTTGGTTCGTAACCGGCACCGACACCGAAGTGGGGAAAACCGTCGCCAGCAGCGCCTTGCTGCAGGCCGCCAACCGGGCGGGCTACCGCAGCGCCGGGTATAAGCCGGTGGCTTCCGGCAGCGAGATGACCGCCGAGGGACTGCGCAACGGCGACGCGCTGGCGCTGCAGGCCAACAGCGGCGTGGCGCTCAGCTACGATGAAGTGAACCCTTACGTTTTTGCCGAACCCACCTCGCCGCATATCGTCAGCGCCGATGAAGGCCGGCCGATCGACGCGGCGCGGCTGTCCGACGGCCTGCGCCGGCTGGAGCAGAGCGCCGACTGGGTGCTGGTCGAGGGCGCGGGCGGGTGGTTTACCCCGCTGTCGGCGGAGTACACCTTTGCCGACTGGGTGCAGCAGGAGCAACTGCCGGTGATCCTGGTGGTGGGCATCAAACTAGGCTGCATCAACCACGCGGTGCTGACGGCGCAGGCGGTGCAGCAGGCCGGGCTGACGCTGGCCGGTTGGATCGCCAACGACGTGGCGCCGCCGGGGCGGCGGCATCAGGAATACCTGGCCACGCTGCGCCGCATGCTGCCGGCGCCGCTGCTGGGCGAAATCCCGCACCTGCCGCAGGCTGAGCGGGCGCCGCTGGGGCAGTATCTGGATATCAGCCTTCTATAAACTCTCAATGAGGGGAGCTTCTCTCCCTCATCCTTCTTCTTGCCCTGTCAACCCGGCGCCGATCAGCGCCTCATCCAGCTGCGCCAGCGCGCCGTGCGCCACCGTGCGCCCGCTGTCCAACAGGCAGAAGCGGTCCGCCACCCGGCGCACGAACGGCAGCTGATGCTCCACCAGTAAAATGGTCATGCCCAGTTCGCGGTTGAGCCGGCGGATCACGTTGCCGATGTCGGCGGCGATCGAGGGGGGGACGCCCGCCGTCGGTTCGTCGAGGATCAGCAGCGCCGGCTCCTGGGCCAGCGCCCGACCGATCGCCAGCTGGCGCTGAGCGCCCACGCACAGATCGCCGGCGCGGCGCGCGCGCATCTGGCGCAAATGGGGAAACAGGCTGTAGATCAGCGGCGGAATACGGCGAGGGGCGCCGCGCCCGGCCATTTGCGCCACCTGCAGATTCTCCTCCACGCTCAGCTGCGAGAAGAGCTGCCGCCCCTGGGGTACGTGGCTGATGCCCAGCGCGGCGCGGCGCTCCATCGGCTGCAGCAGCAGATTTTGCGGCGGCTGATCCGCCGGCTGCCAGGTCATGCTGCCGCTCACCACCGGCACATGCCCCATGATGCAGTTGACCAGCGTGGTCTTGCCCACGCCGTTGCGGCCGAGCAGGACGGTGCACTGGCCGCGTGGTAGCTCCAGGTTGATGTCCCACAGGGTATGGTTCTGCCCGTAAAATTGATTGACCGATCTCAGGCTCAGCATTTGGCATTCTCCTCATAGACGCTCGTTTCACTCGTTGGCGGGGGCTGCAAAGGCCGCATGAGCGGCGAATTTCCCGAGTGTGGCAATGTCTGGAACAAAATGCCGTCCGTCCGAGGAGCCAGAGCCAGGTCTGCGGTGGACGGAATGACAGTCAATATGTCGTTAAAAACGACGCTTGTGACGACTTGGTGTCGTTCTTGCGTTTTTACGGGCGATAACGCCGCGGCGGTGAAACTCCGCGGCCGGCAGCGCATCATGCTGCCGCACCGCATTTATACGCAGGAAGATAAAGCAACTCCCAGGCCAATTTTTGCCGCCGGGTGAAAACGGGGGATTGTTATCGCCTTGTTAACCGCACGTCAGGCCTGACGCGCGCTGCCGTGACGGCCTGGAAATACGCGGGCAAGTTAACCCGGACGTTTTTTGCACTCTTGTGGTGCTGTTCGGTGTGGGCATGGTGCAAGGCATTGCGCCGCCGTCAAGAGCGATCCACGTGAAAGGAGCCAATGCGATTTTGGCAATGGGGATTTTTAGTATTAATCGGCATAAACAAAGCGATATTTTTATGAAAAAATAACTAAAAAAGGCATTTTGGCCAGTGTAAAGGGCGAAAAGCTTTCTTTCTGCAACTCCCGCCCCGGGCGGGGCGGTGAGAGTTATCCACTATTCCTGTGGATAACCTTGTGTATTAGATTTAGAAAAACGCTGTAAAGCGAGAGCGGACGCGGGTTCTGTTCGCTTTGCCCGCATTCTCGTCTTTTTATTAAAGTAATTAATTATCAATAATTTAATTAAAATCAAGACGCGAGGGTATTGATCAGGTCTCTATGTATGATTTTTCGACGCGGTGCTATCAATAAGTTAATTCGCGGCAAGTTCTGGGGATAAATCTGTTATTGACAATAAAAATGTCACCGGACTGTAACGCCACGGTGCAACGGCGTTGCCGCGGTATCGGGCGCAGCGACGAATCCGCTTGAAGCTGGTTTTATATCCAGTATCATGGGCACTGGCGCAAATCGCCGACACTTTCCATAATTAGGGGCCATGCCCGGCGCAGAGTCGGCTGGCCGCCTGAGCGCGCGCATCTCCACAGGGTAGCCGAGCAATGAGTAAACTTTTCAAACTGCATTCTGATTTCAAACCGGCCGGCGATCAGCCGGAAGCCATCCGCAAGCTGGAAGAGGGGCTGGAAGACGGCCTGGCGCACCAGACGCTGCTGGGGGTCACCGGTTCGGGCAAGACATTCACCATCGCCAACGTGATAGCCGATCTGAATCGGCCGACCATGGTGCTGGCGCCGAACAAGACGCTGGCGGCGCAGCTGTACGGCGAGATGAAAGAGTTTTTCCCGGAGAATGCGGTGGAATACTTCGTCTCCTACTATGACTACTACCAGCCGGAAGCCTACGTGCCCAGCTCCGACACCTTCATTGAAAAAGACGCTTCGGTGAACGAGCACATCGAGCAGATGCGCCTTTCCGCCACCAAGGCGCTGCTGGAGCGGCGCGACGTGGTGGTGGTGGCGTCGGTGTCGGCGATCTACGGCCTGGGCGATCCGGATCTTTACCTGAAGATGATGCTGCACCTGACCCAGGGGATGATCATCGATCAGCGATCCATTTTGCGCCGGCTGGCGGAGCTGCAATATTCCCGCAACGATCAGGCCTTCCAGCGCGCTACCTTCCGCGTGCGCGGCGAGGTGATCGACATTTACCCGGCGGAGTCGGACGAGCTGGCGCTGCGCGTCGAGCTGTTCGACGAAGAAGTGGAGCGGCTGTCACTGTTCGATCCGCTGACCGGGCAGATCGAGCAAGTGGTGCCGCGCTTTACCATCTACCCGAAATCGCACTACGTGACGCCGCGTGAGCGGATCATGCAGGCGATGGAAGAGATCAAGGTCGATCTGGCGGACCGCCGCAAGGTGCTGCTGGCCAACAACAAGCTGCTGGAAGAGCAGCGCCTGACGCAGCGCACCCAGTTCGATCTGGAGATGATGAACGAGCTGGGCTACTGCTCGGGCATCGAAAACTACTCGCGCTACCTGTCCGGGCGCGCCGAGGGCGAGCCGCCGCCGACGCTGTTCGACTACCTGCCGGCGGACGGCCTGCTGGTGGTCGACGAATCCCACGTCACCATTCCGCAGATCGGCGCGATGTTCAAGGGCGACCGCGCGCGCAAGGAAACGCTGGTGGAGTACGGCTTCCGCCTGCCGTCGGCGCTGGACAACCGCCCGCTGCGCTTCGAGGAGTTCGAGGCGCTGGCGCCGCAGACCATCTATGTCTCCGCGACGCCGGGCAAATACGAGCTGGAGAAATCCGGCGGCGATCTGATCGATCAGGTGGTGCGGCCGACCGGGCTGCTGGATCCGATCGTGGAGGTGCGGCCGGTCGCCACCCAGGTGGACGATCTGCTCTCCGAGATCCGCAAGCGCGCGGCGATCAACGAGCGCGTGCTGGTGACCACCCTGACCAAACGCATGGCGGAAGACCTGACCGAATACCTGGAAGAGCATGGCGAGCGCGTGCGCTACCTGCACTCGGACATCGATACCGTGGAACGGGTCGAAATCATCCGTGACCTGCGTCTGGGCGAGTTCGACGTGCTGGTGGGCATCAACCTGCTGCGTGAGGGGCTCGACATGCCTGAGGTGTCGCTGGTGGCGATTCTGGACGCCGACAAGGAAGGTTTCCTGCGTTCCGAGCGTTCGCTGATCCAGACCATCGGACGCGCGGCGCGTAACCTGAACGGCAAGGCGATCCTGTATGGCGATCGCATCACCGATTCGATGGCCAAGGCGATCGGTGAAACCGAGCGGCGCCGCGCCAAGCAGCAGGCCTACAACGAAGCCAACGGCATCGTGCCGCAGGGGCTGAACAAGAAGATCGGCGACATTCTGCAGATCGGCCAGCCGGTCAACCGCGCCAAGAGCAAAGGCAAGGGCAAGGCGGCGGACGGCGGCGCTTCGCTGCAGAACCTTACGCCGAAAGCGCTGGATCAGAAAATCCGCGATCTGGAAGCGCAGATGTACACCCACGCGCAAAACCTGGAGTTCGAGCAGGCGGCTGCGCTGCGCGACCAGATCCACCAGCTGCGCGAGCAGTTTATTGCGATTTCCTGACCGTTGGATGGCGCCCGCGTAGCGGGCGTCGAAATTCCTTGTCGGCCGCGTCAAAGCTGTTAAGGTGTGCGGCCCGATTTGACCACGAAGAGTACCGAACATGAGCCAACACCAGTCCAAAGATCCGCTGCACGGCGTGACGCTGGAGCAACTGCTGAATAAGCTGGTGGATCACTACGGTTGGTCCGAGCTGGGCGCACGCATTCGCATCAACTGCTTCCGCAGCGATCCGAGCATCAAGTCCAGCCTGAAGTTTTTGCGTCGCACGCCCTGGGCGCGCAAAGAGGTGGAAGATCTGTATATCGATATGGTCAGCCATCCCGCCCCAGCCAGCGATAATCCCTGGCTGCGCGGGCGAGACGGTTAAATTCGGTCAGCGGCGGGCGGCCAGCGCCACCAGCGCCCGATCCAGCGCCTGGCGCAGCAGTTGGCGATCGTGTCTGTAGGGGATGTCGCTCGCTTCCAGCGGCTGTTGAATCACCACCCGATCCTGCACTTCACTGGCGTCTACCGCCGGGCCGACGATCAGCGCATCGATCATCCGGCGGCCAATCTTCTCTTCCATCAGCGTCAGCTTATCCTGTAGCGACAGCGCCGCGGCGGCCACGCTCAGCTCGCGGCCGAGGTTGCCGATATAGATCATGCTGGCGCTGCTGCGGCGCAGCGCCTGGGTGAGATCGTCCAGCAGCAGCAGCGGCATCAGGCTGGTGAGGAAACTGCCCGGCCCGATCAGGATCACGTCGGCCTGCGCGATGGCGTCCAGCGCTTCGCGCGTGGCGCTGACCGGCGGCGACAGCATCAACTCCTGCGGCATATGGGCCAGCTGATCGACATTCACTTCACCGTAAACGTGATTGCCTTCGTGATCGTGCGCCATCAAATCCACCGGCTGTTCCGACATCGGGATCAGCGCCGCGTCCACCTTCAGCAGGCTGCGCACCAGGTTGATCGCTTCCAGCGGGCGCACGCTCAGGTGATCCAGCGCTTTCAGCATCAGGTTGCCGAGGTTGTGGCCGGCCAGTTCGCCGTTGCCGCTGAAGCGGTATTCGAACATCGCCGAGGCGACGCTCGGTTCGGTGATCAGCTGGTTGAGACAGTTACGGGTATCGCCCCAGGCAATGCCGCCTTCCGAACGGCGGATGCGGCCGGTGGAACCGCCGTTGTCGGTGGTGGTGACGATGCCGGTCAGGCGGGAGCCTAAGGACGACAGGGCCGACATCACACGGCCCAGGCCGTGTCCGCCGCCTAACGCCACCACGCGGTCGAGATCGGCCAGGGTACGATTACGCATAAATTTCCTTACAAAGGGGCTGAACTGCCCGCATAAGGTAACGGATCCGGCATAAAAACGCGATATACCCGTCATCCTTGAAGTTGCCTCTGTGTTGGCTGCATTTAGTTACGTGGCCCGTCCATGGGCCACGCCCCTTCAGGGCCGCTGCAAGCAGCGTTCAAATCTGCTCCCGGCAGATTTGTCACCCCAGTCACTTACCTAAGTAAGCTCCTGGGGACTGATGAGCCTCGTCCTGAGGCCCCCCCTTCGGGCCAGCGCAAGCGCTGTTCAAATCGGTTCCCGACCGATTTGTCCCGCTCTTGCCGTCGGGAGGCAACTCCAATTATTTAGGGCATAAAGAGTGTCATTTGCGTGATTCCGGTCAATTCGTCCGCGCAAGTGATGTTTATCATGGTTTACCAGAATACGCGGCGTCTAAAAACGCTGTATAGACAATTATATAGCGAATTTACGCGTTGGCTATCGTTGCCGATTAGCGCTAGAATTCTGCTGAAAACCACGGTTTCGTTCCGGCTACTCAAGGTAGCGGGAAGAGAAATCAAACTCCTAGCCCCTGCGCCTACGTTGTTCATCCGGAACGATATGGCGCCTGGGCCGTGGCGAAGTCAGCCACCAGGGTGCAGAGGGGAAACGCTCGCATCTCCCGACTTTGGAAAGGTGTTATGGTGCCGCAACTCATTGATGCTTATGAGCGCAAGTTCTATTACCTGCGCTTGTCGATCACCGACGTGTGCAACTTTCGTTGCACCTATTGTCTGCCCGACGGCTACAAGCCGAGCGGCAGCCCGAAAAGCTTCCTGTCGCTGGATGAAATCCGCCGCGTCAGCCGCGCGTTCGCCGAACTGGGCACCGAAAAGGTGCGCCTGACCGGCGGCGAGCCTTCGCTGCGCCGCGATTTTACCGAGATCATCGCCGCCGTGCGGGAAAACCCGGCCATCCGTACCCTGGCGGTCACCACCAACGGCTACCGTCTGGCGCGCGACGTCGCCGCCTGGCGTGACGCCGGTCTGACGGCGATCAACGTCAGCATCGACAGCCTGGATCCCCGCCAGTTTCACGCCATCACCGGCCAGGACAAGTTCCGCCAGGTGATGGACGGCATCGACGCCGCCTTCAGCGCGGGTTTCAGCAAGGTCAAGGTCAACGCAGTGCTGATGCGCGACGTTAACCACCAGCAGCTCGGCGCCTTTCTCGCCTGGATCAAGGACCGGCCTATCCAGCTGCGCTTTATCGAACTGATGGAAACCGGCGAGGGCGGCGAGCTGTTTCGCAAACACCACGTTTCCGGCGAAGTGATTCGCCTGCAGTTGGAGCAGCAGGGCTGGCAGCGCCAGGCACGCGGCCGCAGCGACGGCCCGGCGCAGGTGTTCAGCCACCCGGACTACCAGGGCGAGGTGGGGCTTATCATGCCGTATGAAAAAGACTTTTGCGCCAGCTGTAACCGGCTGCGCGTCTCTTCCATCGGCAATCTGCACCTGTGCCTGTTCGGCGAGCAGGGGGTGCCCCTGCGCGATTTGTTGGCGGACGACGGCCAGCTCGACGCGCTGAAGGCGCGCATCCAGAGCGGGCTGCTGAGCAAGAAGCAGACCCATTTCCTGCATCAGGGCAACAGCGGGATCACCCAGAACCTGTCGTTTATCGGCGGCTGACAGCCAATAGGAGCCTATTGAACCATGAGCCATGCGAGCAGCGAGTTTATTGCGGCGCATATCGCCATCCTGACCGTCTCCGACAGCCGCGGCGCGGCGGAAGACACCTCCGGCCACTATCTGCAGGAAGCGGCGCAGGAAGCCGGCCATCAGGTGGTGGATCGCGCCATCGTCAAAGATGACATTTACCAGATCCGCGCGCGGGTTTCCGCCTGGATCGCCGATGACAACGTGCAGGCGGTGCTGATCACCGGCGGCACCGGTTTTACCGCCCGCGACAACACGCCGGAAGCGCTGCTGCCGCTGTTCGACAGAGAGGTGGAAGGGTTCGGCGAACTGTTCCGCATGGTGTCGTACGAAGAGATCGGCACCGCGACGATCCAGTCGCGCGCGCTGGCCGGCCTGGCCAACCGCACGGTGATCTTCGCCATGCCGGGCTCCACCCGCGCCTGCCGCACCGCCTGGGAGCGGATTATCGAAGAGCAGTTGGACGCGCGCCATCGCCCGTGCAACTTCCAGCCCCACTTGAAGAAGCCCTGAGTCATGACACAGCTAACCCACATTAACGCCGCCGGCGAAGCCCATATGGTTGACGTTTCCGCCAAGGCCGAAACGGTGCGCGAGGCGCGCGCCGAAGCCTTCGTCGAGATGCTGCCCGCCACGCTGGCGATGATCGTCGACGGCAGCCATCACAAGGGCGACGTGTTCGCCACGGCGCGCATCGCCGGCATTCAGGCGGCCAAACGCACCTGGGAGCTGATCCCGCTGTGCCACCCGCTGATGCTGAGCAAGGTCGAAGTGCAGCTGGAGGCGCAAACGCAGCACAGCCGGGTGCGCATCGAAACCTGCTGCCGGCTGACCGGCAAAACCGGCGTCGAGATGGAGGCGCTGACCGCCGCCTCGGTGGCGGCATTGACCATCTATGACATGTGCAAAGCGGTACAGAAAGACATGGTGATCGGCCCGGTGCGCCTGCTGGCGAAAAGCGGCGGCAAATCCGGCGATTTTAAGGTGAACGTATGATCGATATTCTTTTCTTCGCGCAGGTGCGCGAACTGGTGGGCACCGGCGGCCTGTCGATGCCGGCGGATTACCCGACCGTCGAGGCGTTGCGCCAGGCGCTGTGCGCGCGCGGCGATCGCTGGGCGCTGGCGCTGGAGTCCGGCAAATTGCTGGCGGCGGTCAATCAGTCGCTGGTGGCGGCGGACCATCCGCTGCGCGCCGGCGATGAAGTGGCCTTCTTCCCGCCGGTCACCGGGGGGTAAGCATGGAAAATACCCGCATTCGCGTGGGCGAAGCGCCGTTCAACGTCGGTGACGAGTACCAGTGGCTGGCGCAGTGCGACGCCGATGGCGCGGTGGTGACCTTCACCGGCAAGGTGCGCAACCATAATCTGGGTGACGACGTCAGCGCGCTGACGCTGGAACATTATCCCGGCATGACCGAGAAGGCGCTGGCGGAGATCGTGGCCGAGGCGCGCAGCCGTTGGCCGCTGCAGCGGGTGACGGTGATCCACCGCGTCGGCGCGCTGTATCCCGGCGACGAGATCGTGTTCGTCGGCGTGACCGGCGCGCACCGCAGCATGGCGTTCGCCGCCAGCGAGTTCATCATGGACTACCTGAAGACCCGCGCGCCGTTCTGGAAGCGCGAAGCCACCGGCCAGGGCGATCGTTGGGTGGACGCCCGCGACAGCGATCGCGAGGCCGCGCAGCGCTGGCACGACGCGGCTAAATAACGCGTCAACAGCGGAAACAAATCAAGACCTTTGCCGCTTTCGCCCGGCATATTCTGTGGTACGCTTATAGCAGGCGAAGCCCCGTTCGCGGGGCTTCGGAATCTTGTTTACAACGCAAAAGGTAACCGTCATGGACCGATATCCACGCTCTAATGGTTCAATCGTCGAACGTGCCAACAGCGGCATTCAGGCCTACATGGCGCAGGTTTACGGCTGGATGACCTGCGGTCTGCTGCTGACGGCGTTCGTTTCCTGGTATGCGGCCAACACGCCCGCGATCCTCAACTTCATCTTCTCCAGCCAGATCACCTTCTTCGGCCTGATCATCGCCCAGCTGGCGCTGGTGTTCGTGATCTCCGGCATGGTCAACCGCCTGAGCGGCGCGGTGGCCACTTCGCTGTTCATGCTGTACTCGGCGCTGACCGGGCTGACGCTGTCGAGCATCTTCATCGCCTACACCTACAGCTCGATCGCCAGCACCTTCGTGGTCACCGCCGGCATGTTCGGCGCCATGAGCCTGTATGGCTACACCACCAAGCGCGATCTGAGCGGCTTCGGCAGCATGCTGTTCATGGCGCTGATCGGCATCGTGCTGGCCTCGCTGGTGAACATCTGGCTGAAAAGCACCGCGCTGATGTGGGCGATCACCTACATCGGGGTGGTGGTGTTCGTCGGCCTGACCGCGTACGACACGCAAAAACTCAAGGCAATGGGCGAGCAGCTGAACGCCGATGATAAAGACAGCTTCCGCAAGTACGCCATCGTCGGCGCGCTGACGCTGTATCTCGATTTCATCAACCTGTTCCTGATGTTGCTGCGTATCTTCGGCAACCGCCGCTAAATCCTTGATCTTTCAAGCAGAAGCTTGAAATCCCTAGGACTTACCAGGCTCTGCATGTGACATGCAGAGCCTTTTTTATGCGATTTTGCGGCGGAACAGCGCGTAGGCGGCGCTGCCGGTGGTGGCGGTGATCACCAGCAGCGGCCACAGGCTGTGCCAGATGATGTCGAAGCTGGCGTCCTTCAGGTAGATCTGCTTGGTGATGTCGGTGAAGTGGCGTATCGGGTTAACCCAGGTCAGATCCTGCAGCCACACCGGCATATTTTCCACCGGCGAGACGTAACCCGAGAGCAGGATCGCCGGCATCATGAACACGAACACGCCGATGAACGCCTGCTGCTGAGTGGCGCACAGCGACGAGATCAGCAGGCCGAAACCGACCAGCGACAGCCCGTAGATCAGCATGGTGGCATAGAACAGCAGCAGCGATCCGGCGAACGGGATCTGATACAGGAAGATGCCGATCAGCAGCACGATGCTGGCCTGGAAGCTGGCGACGATCAGCGCCGGCACCGCCTTGCCGATAAAGATCTGCCAGGTGGTGAGCGGCGAGACCAGCAGCTGTTCCAGCGTGCCCTGTTCGCGTTCGCGCGCCACCGACAGCGAGGTGACGATCAGCACGCCGATGGTGGTGATCATGGCGATCAGCGACGGCACCACGAACCATTTGTAGTCCAGATTCGGGTTATACCAGTTGCGCACCACCAGCTCGCTGTTGTTGGGTTTAGCGCGGTTGCCGAGCAGCTCGTTCTGATATTCCTGCACGATCTGCTGCACGTAGTTGGCGGCGATCTGCGCGCTGTTGGAGTTGCGCCCGTCGAGCAGCAGCTGCAGCGGCGCGGTGTTGCCGGTGGCGATATCGCGCGAGAACTGCGCCGGGAAGCGGATCAGCAGCAGCGCCCGCTGGTTGTCGATGGTGGTCTTTATCTCCTGCGGGCTGCGCAGCAGCAGCACGTGTTGAAAGGCCTTGGCCTTGGCGAAGCGCTGGGTCAGCTCTACCGAGGCCTGGCCGCTGTCTTCGCTGTAGACCGCGATGGTGGCGTTGGTGACTTCCAGCGTCGCGGCGAACGGGAACAGCAGCACCTGCAGGATCACCGGCATGATTAAAATGGCGCGGGTTTGCGGATCGCGCAGCAGCGCCTGCATTTCCTTGATGATGAGCGTCAACAGACGATGAAACATCGCTTTTCTCCTCAATCCAGCCGGCGCTGGGTTTTCCAGGCCGTCAGGCCGATGAACACCACCGCGGAAGCGATCAGGAACAGCAGATTGATCAGCAGCACGGTGCCGACGTTGCCCGCCAGGAACAGCGTTTGCAGCGTGCTGACGAAGTAGCGCGCCGGAATGATGTAGGTCACCGCGCGCACGATGGCCGGCATGCTGTCGATCTGGAAGATGAAGCCGGACAGCATGATCGACGGCAGGAAGGCGGCGTTCAGCGCCACCATCGCCGCATTGAACTGATTGCGGGTGAGGGTGGAGATCAGCAGGCCCATGCCGAGGGTGCTGGCGAGGAACAGGCTGCTGATCAGCAGCAGGATCAGCAGCGAGCCGCGATAGGGTACGCCGAGCACCCACACTGCCACCGCCATGCACAGTGCCATGGCGGCCATGCCGAGGAAGTAATAAGGGATCAGCTTGGAGAGCAGCAGCTCGCTGCGCGTCACCTGGGTGGACAGCAGGGCCTCCATGGTGCCGCGCTCCCATTCGCGGGCGATCACCAGCGAGGTGAGGATGGCGCCGATCACCGTCATGATGATGGTGATGGCGCCGGGAATGATGTAGTGCCGGCTGATGGCCGCCGGGTTGAACCAGTAGCGCATCTGCACGTCAATCAGCGGCTTGTCGCTGTTACCCCGATCGGCGGCGCGCTGCTGCTGCCAAACTTGCCATACGCCCTGGGCGTAACCCTGCACGAAGTTGGCGGTGTTCGGCTCGCTGCCGTCGGTGATCACCTGGATAGGGGCGCTGTCGTGCGGGCGCGCCATGCGCTGGTCGAAATCCACCGGGATCACCACCAGGCCGCGGATCGTGCCGGCCTGCATCTGCTGGATCAGCCGTTGGCGGTTGTCGCTGATGGTCGGTTCGATATAGGGCGAGCCGGCGAAGGCGTGGGCCAGATCGCGCGCGTCTTCGCTCTGCTGCTCCATCAGAATGCCCAGATGCAGCTTGCTGGAGTCCAGGTTGATGCCGTAGCCGAAGATAAACAGCAGCATCAGCGGGATGACGAAGGCGATCAGGCCGCTGCTGGGATCGCGCAGTATCTGCCGCGTTTCCTTTAGGCACAGCGCGCGCAGCCGGCGCCAGGAGAAGCCGCCGTCGTCGATTGGGGTTCGGTTATCGCTCACCGTGATTCCTCCTCATCGTAGCCCTGCACCAGCTCGATAAACGCCTGCTCCATCGAGGGGTTGGGATTGTCGTCGCGCGCCACCTGCTGTTTGAGATCGTCCGGCGTGCCGGCGGCGATGATCTTGCCGCGGTACACCAGGCCGATGCGGTCGCAGTACTCCGCCTCGTCCATAAAGTGGGTGGTCACCATCACCGTGACGCCCTTGTCGACCATGCCGTTGATGTGCAACCAGAACTCGCGCCGCGTCAGCGGATCGACGCCGGAAGTCGGTTCGTCGAGGAACAGGATATCCGGTTCGTGCATCAGCGCGCAGGCCAGCGCCAGGCGCTGTTTGAAGCCGAGCGGCAGCGCGTCCGGCGTCTGATCGAGGATCGGCGCGAAGTTGAAGGCGCGGGACATCTCGTCGATTTTGTCGCGCTGCGCCTTGCCGCCCAGGCCGTAGACGCCGGAGAAGAACTTCAGGTTCTGCGCCACCGTCAGGTTGCCGTACAGCGAGAATTTTTGCGCCATGTAGCCGAGCCGCTGGCGCGCCTTGCCGGAGCTGGTCTTCAGATCCATCCCCAGCACCAGCGCCTTGCCGCCGGAGGGGATCAGCAGGCCGCACATCATTTTGAAGGTGGTGGACTTGCCGGCGCCGTTCGGCCCGAGCAGGCCGAAAATTTCGCCGCGCCGCACCTGGAAATCAACGTGATCGGTAGCGGCGAAGTCGCCGAATTTTTTGGTCAGCTGCACCGCTTCGATCACCGTTTCACCGCTTGCGCCGTTGACGGTCGGCATGATCTCCGCCAGCGCCGAGCGGTGATTGGGGCCGCCGCCGAGCAGATCGATAAACGCATCCTCGAAGCGGGGATCCGCTTCGTCCAGTTCGGCGTCCGGCAGATCCAGCGCTTGCAACAGCCGGCGGTGATCTTCGCCTTCCTTCAGGATCAGGCGCAGATACTTGCCCTGGATCACCCCGTCGGTGACCGCCGGCAGGCAGATCGCCCGCTGCAGCAGCGATCGATGGCTGCCGGGGGGCGCGGCGATCAACACCGTGCGCCCGGCCATACGGCGGGTCAGCGCCTGCGGCGCGCCGCTGAACAGCAGCTCGCCCTCGTTGAGCAGCAGCACTTCGCGGCACTGCTCGGCTTCGTCGAGATAAGACGTGCTCCACAGGATCAACATGCCGTCGTTGGCCAGCTCGTGCACCATGCGCCACAGCTCGCGGCGCGAGATCGGATCGACGCCGACGCCCGGCTCATCCAGCAACAGCACCTGAGGTTCGCCCAGCAGCGTGCAGGCCAGACCCAGCTTTTGCTTCATGCCGCCGGACAGCTTGCCCGCCAGGCGCTCGGTGAAGCGGGTCAGATCGGTGAATTTCAACAGCCGCTCGAAGGTCTGGCGGCGAAGATCGCCGGTGACGCCGCGCAGATCGGCGTACAGCGTCAGGTTCTCCATCACCGTCAGATCCTCATACAGCCCGAACTTCTGCGGCATGTAACCGAGGATCGCGTGTAGTTGACGATCCTGCGCGATCGGATCCAGCCCGGCGACCCGCAGTTTGCCGCTGCTGGGCTGCAGCAGCCCGGCCAGCATGCGCAGCAGGGTGGTTTTGCCGGCGCCGTCCGGGCCGACCAGCCCGATCACCGCGCCGCTGCGCAGGGTGGTGGTCAGGCTGGCGACCGCCGGTTTCTCAAGCGACGGGAAGCGCTTCTCCAGCCCTTCCAGCTCAATGGTGTGCGCCTGTTCCATGGCCGGCCTCAGGGTTTGGCGAAGCGCAGGGTGACCGGCATGCCCTGGCGCAGCGCGTCGTCGGCGTCGGTGACGATCACCCGCAGGCGGTACACCAGATCGGTACGCAGATCCGGCGTTTCAACGCTTTTCGGCGTGAATTCGGCGGTCGGCGAGACGAAGCCGATCTTGCCGTGATAAGGCTTGCCGGGGCGGCCGTCGGTGTAGATCTCCAGTTCGGTGCCGGGCACCGCTTGGCTCAGGCTGGTTTCGTTGACGTAGGCACGCACCCACACCGGCCGGGTCAGCGACAGGGTGAAGACCGTGCCGCCGGCGCCGAGCATGGTGCCCGGCTCCACCGCGCGGGTCAGCACCGTGCCGGCGGAAGGGGAAACCAGCGTGGCGTCTTGCAGGTTCAACTGTGCCTGCGCCAGCGCCGCCTCGCTCTGCGCCACGTCGGCCTTGGCCTGTTCGATTTCTTGCGGGCGGTTGCCGCTGCGGTATTGCGACAGCTTGTCCTTCGCCGCCTGCAGGTTGGCCTGCGCCTGATTGCGGGCGGTGCGCGCATCCTCCAGCGCGTCGGCGGAGGTAGCGTTTTTCGCCCACAGCCCCTGCTGGCGTTTCAGGAAGCTGTCGGCGTAGGCGAAGGCGGACTGGCGCTGCGCCATTTCCGACCGCACCTGGGCGATCTCTTCGGCGCGGTAACCGGCCTGCAGCAACGACAGCTTGGCGCGCGCGCTGCCGACGTTGGCTTCGGCCTGCTGCAGCGCGTTGCGGTAGGGCGCGTCGTCCAGCTTACCGAGCAGCTGGCCCGGCTGAACGGCATCGCCCTCATCCACCGTCAGCGACGCCAGGCGGCCGTCGACGCGAAAGCCGAGGTTCACCGTGCGGATGTCGACGTTGCCATACAGCGTCAGCGGCTTATCCTGCTGCTGTTGGTAATGCCATACCCCGTAAGCGGCGGCCGCGATCAGCAGAATTAACAACACGATCAAGGCACTGCGTTTTTTGTTCATAACACTCCCTGCCTGAATTTACGCGCCGTGACGTTGGCGCAGCCCAACAACCAGAATCTCGATATGTTCGCTCAGCACCGCCGCGATTTGCGTCGCTTCGCCCTCGCCAATCTCTTGCCAGCCGGCCTGAAGGCGGATGGTTTCGCGCGCCACGCGGAACGACAGCACCTCGCCGATCAGCGCATGGGTATGCAGCACGAGGCGGGGGGCGCGTTCGTCGATGCCGGTGGCGGCCGCCAGCAGGCGGCACAGCCGCTCGTGCATCGGCGCGATCACCTGGCTGTGGATCAGCGGGTAGGCGTCGGTCGGGGCGAGCTGTTCGCGCGACATGATTTTGCTCAGGTTCAGCGTGTGCGGCTGGGTCATCAGTTCGCTGAAGGCCAGCAGGCCACGCTGCAGCAAACGCAGCGCCGCGTCGGGTGAGCGCTGCGCGACGGGCTGTTGCCAGAAGCGATCGACCTCTTCGGCCAGCGGGGCGAACGCCTGCTGGATGAAATCGGCGAGCGACTGCGCCACGGCCAGGTACAGCCCCTCTTTGGAGCTGAAGTAATAGGTGATGGCGGCGATGTTCTGGCCGGCGCGCTGGGCGATATCGCGGGTGGTGGCGCCCTGCAGGCCATATTCACCGAACAGGTCGGTCGCCGCGGCGAGCAGCTGCCGGCGCGCTTGCTCGCCGCGCGCCCGGCCGGCGGCCTGATGAGGGACGGAAGCTGGCATGGGTCACGCTCGAAGTTAATCAATCATATGATTAACTTTATGCCAGATTGTTTAAAATGCAACCGCCAATCACAATGCGTTATGTGATCGGCTTCAGACAATGCTGAATTTACGGCAGATTGTGCTCTCCACGCGTAAAAGTGCTTTTTATTGCGCGACTTCTGTTACAATCGGCGCCTGGTGCACTGCAGTTTGTGCCAATCCCTCGTGGTCATGCTTAATGCCCCGTCTGATCATCCTCCCAGGAAACTGCACCGAACACCGTTAGGTTAGGGGGGATCTGGAGTTTTTCTCTTTATGTCATTTGAAACCCTCGGCTTAAGTGCTGAAATTGTGCGCGCTGTTGAAGAACAGGGCTATCGCGAACCGACGCCAATTCAGCGTCAGGCTATTCCTGTCGTGCTGGAAGGTCGTGACCTGATGGCCAGCGCCCAGACCGGCACCGGTAAAACCGCCGGTTTTACCCTGCCGCTGTTGCAGCTGCTGAGCAAGCATGACCATCCGGTCAAGGGCCGTCGCCCGGTGCGCGCGCTGATCCTGACGCCAACCCGTGAGCTGGCGGCGCAGATCGGCGAAAACGTCGATGCCTACAGCAAACACCTGCGCCTGCGTTCGCTGGTGGTGTTTGGCGGCGTGAGCATCAACCCGCAGATGATGAAGCTGCGCGGCGGCGTCGATATCCTGGTGGCGACGCCGGGTCGTCTGCTGGATCTGGAACATCAGAACGCGGTTGACCTGTCCAAAATCGAAATTCTGGTGCTGGACGAAGCGGACCGCATGCTGGACATGGGCTTTATCCACGACATCCGCCGCGTGCTGGCCAAGCTGCCGGCCAAGCGTCAGAACCTGCTGTTCTCCGCCACCTTCTCCGACGACATCAAGGCGCTGGCCAACAAGCTGCTGCACAACCCGGCTTCGGTAGAAGTGGCGCGCCGCAACACCGCGTCCGAGCAGATCGAACAGAGCGTGCATTTCGTCGACAAGAAGCGTAAGCGGGAACTGCTGTCGCAGATGATCGGCGAAGGCGACTGGAAACAGGTGCTGGTGTTTACCCGCACCAAGCACGGCGCCAACCACCTGGCGGAGCAGCTGAACAAAGACGGCATCACCGCCGCGGCGATCCACGGCAACAAGAGCCAGGGCGCCCGTACCCGTGCGCTGGCGGACTTCAAAGACGGCCGCATCCGCGTGCTGGTGGCCACCGACATCGCGGCGCGCGGTCTGGATATCGACCAGCTGCCGCACGTGGTGAACTACGAGCTGCCTAACGTGCCGGAAGACTACGTGCACCGTATCGGCCGTACCGGCCGCGCGGAGCGCACCGGCGAAGCTATCTCGCTGGTGTGCGTGGACGAGCACAAGCTGCTGCGCGACATCGAGCGTCTGCTGAAGCGTGAAATTCCACGCATCGCGCTGCCGGGCTACGAGCCGGATCCGACCATCAAGGCCGAGCCGATCATCAACGGCCGCCAGGGTGGCGGGCGCGGTGCGCCGCGCGGCAACGGCGGTGGCCAGCGTTCCGGTAACGGCGGCGGTCAGCGCAGCGGTAACGCGAACGGCGGCCAGCGTGAAAACCGCGGCAACGGCAACGGTAACGCCCGCCCGCAGGGTGACGGCCAGCGCCGTTCCGGCGCGCCTTCGCGCCGCCCGCGCAATCGCAAACCGGCCGAATAAGCCTGATTGCTCTAAGAGTAAGCCGCCGATACGGGCGGCTTTTTTTTGCCTGGCGGAAAGGCATTTTCGTACTAGGCTGGACGGTGGCTACCCCTAGATTCCAGGAGACGGAGATGAAATTGAAGTGCGCAATTCTCGATGATTACCAGCAGGTGGCGCTCAAGATGGCGGACTGGTCGGCGCTGGCCGAGCGGGTGGAGGTGTCCGCCATCAGCGCGCACTTTACCGATGAGGCGGAGCTGGCGGTGCATCTGCAGGAGTGCGACATTCTGGTCATCATGCGCGAGCGAACGCCGATGACCGCCTCGCTGCTGGCGCGGCTGCCGAAGCTGAAGCTGCTGATCACCTCCGGTATGCGCAACGCCGCTATCGATTTGGCCGCCGCCGCCGAGCGCGGCGTGGTGGTGTGCGGCACCAGCAGCGGATCGGCGGCGCCGATGGAGCTGACCTGGGCGCTGCTACTCGGGTTGGCGAAGCATATCGTGCCGGAAAGCGTCGGGCTGCAAAACAACGGCCCGTGGCAGCGGGATCTCGGTGTCACCCTGCAGGGGAAAACGCTGGGGCTGCTGGGGCTGGGCAAGATCGGCGGCCAGATGGCCCGGGTGGCGCAGGCGTTCGGCATGCGGGTGCTGGCCTGGAGCCAGAACCTGACGGCGGAAAGGGCGGCGCAGGAGGGGGCTGAACTGGCGCCGTCCAAACGGGCGTTGTTCGAGCAGAGCGATTTTGTCTCTATCCACCTGGTGCTGAGCGATCGCAGCCGCGGGCTGGTGGGGCGTGACGAATTGACGGCGATGAAGCCCACCGCTTACCTGCTCAACACCTCGCGTGCGGCGATCGTCGATCGGGCGGCGTTGGTGGACGTGCTGCAACAGCGGAAGATCGCCGGCGCCGGGCTGGACGTGTTCGAGACGGAGCCGCTGCCGGCCGACGATGCGTTTCGTCAGCTGCCCAACGTGCTGGCGACGCCGCATGTGGGCTACGTGGCGGACGACAACTACCGCGCCTACTTCACCGAGGCGGTCGAGGATATTGCGGCGTTCCTCGCCGGCCAACCGATCCGCCGGCTGGGCTGACGGCGCTTTTAATGCCCGCAGAGGCTTGTCTGGCGCGGGCATTCACCCGTATCATTGCGGGTCTTTTTTTAGCTGGGATTGGTCATGCGCGTATTATTGGCTCCGATGGAGGGCGTTCTCGATTCTTTGGTGCGTGAGTTGCTCACCGAGGTGAACGACTACGATCTGTGCATCACCGAATTTTTGCGCGTGGTCGATCAGCTGCTGCCGGCCAAGTCGTTCTACCGGCTGTGCCCGGAGCTGCGCCACGCCAGCCGCACGCCGTCGGGCACGCTGGTGCGCGTACAGCTGCTGGGGCAGCACCCGCAGTGGCTGGCGGAGAACGCCGCGCGCGCGGTGGAGCTGGGCTCTTACGGCGTCGATCTCAACTGCGGCTGCCCGTCCAAGCTGGTGAACGGCAGCGGCGGCGGGGCGACGCTGCTCAAAGATCCGGAATTGATCTACCAGGGCGCCAAAGCGATGCGCGCGGCGGTGCCGGCCCATCTGCCGGTCACGGTGAAGGTGCGTTTGGGTTGGGACTCCTCCAACCGCAGTTTTGAAATCGCCGATGCGGTGCAGCAGGCGGGCGCCAGTGAGCTGACGGTGCATGGCCGCACCAAAGAGGACGGCTACAAGGCGGATCGCATCAACTGGGCGGCGATCGGCGAGATCCGTCAGCGGCTGAGCATTCCGGTGATCGCCAACGGCGAGATCTGGGATTACCGGAGCGCGCAGGATTGCCTGCAGGCGACCGGCTGCGACGCCATCATGCTGGGGCGCGGCGCGCTCAACGTGCCGAACCTGAGCCGGGTGGTGAAGTACAACGAACCGCGCATGCCCTGGCCGCAGGTGGTTGAGCTGCTGCAAAAATACGTCCATCTGGAAAAGCAGGGCGACACCGGCCTGTATCACGTGGCGCGTATCAAACAGTGGCTGGGCTATTTGCGCAAGGAATATGACGAAGCCACCGAACTGTTCAGCGAAATACGCGCGCTGACGACCTCGGGGGATATTGCGCGCGTCATCTGCCGCAGCTAAAAATAAACCCGCACGCGGCGGGTTTATTTAAATCGGTATTATCAGGCGGCTTTGTCGAGACGGTTCAATTCTATCTCGATATCCTGAATGGTTTTTTCCAACCCTTCCAGACAGGCACCCTGTTTATTCAACAGGTCGTTAATGGCTTCGGCGAATGCCTTATTTTTGCATTCCCCCTGATCGAAGGCCAGCCAGTGTGCGGAGAGCGTCTCGGTATTCGACTGCGCATAGTGGCGCATTTCCTTCAGCTGGGAAGCGACGTTGCGTAAATTATCCAGCTGCGCCTGTGCGTTTGCATTGTTGCTCATGAATTTCTCCTTGAGTTGGCCGTTAAATAATTTCGACTGCGGGATAAAGCTTACCCTATCTAAATAAAAATATCACCCTTGTCGGCCCTGGCAGTTATTTTTGAATGAATGCGGCTGTATTTATTTTTCGATTGAACAAGGACTTGGGTGGAATTGTAAAAATAGATAAATACGGTTTTTGAGACGGTTATTTCCGGCCATTCCATGCGGAATGGCCGTTATTCTAACGCTTAAGAGTGATGCTTATTATGCTGCGTCCGCCAGCATAAACATGCCGTAGGGGTGAATTTCCAGATAATAATGTTCGCCGACGTTCGGCTGCAGGCGAGTGGCGTTAACCTGCAGCAAAATCTGCTGCCCATGCCACGCCACCGTCACCTCATACTGCGGCCCCATGTAGGCGACATGCTGGATCACGCAGCGCTGGCTTTCCTCGCCGTGCTCGCTCAGCGTGATCGCTTCCGGCCGCACGCCCACCGTGCCGGCGCCTTCGGTGGCAAAGTGCGCGGGGCGCGGCAGGCGATAGCCGCTGATATCGACATAGTCCGCGCTGAAGCCGGCCGGGAACAGGTTGGCGTCCCCCATGAAGCTCGCCATAAAGCGCGACGCCGGCTGCCGATAGAGATCCTGCGGCGAGCCTATCTGCATGATATGCCCCTTGTTCATCACCAGCACGGTGTCTGAGACCGCGAAAGCCTCGCTCTGATCGTGGGTGACGTACAGCGACGTGATATCAAACTGCTTTTGCAGCTCGCGGATCTTTTCGCGCATGCTGCGGCGCAGGTTGGCGTCGAGGTTGCTCAACGGCTCGTCGAACAGCAGCACTTTCGGCTTGAGGATCAGCGCGCGCGCCAGCGCCACGCGCTGCTGTTGGCCGCCGGAGATCTGATCGACATAGCGATCGTCGAACCCCGCCAGATCCACCATCGCCAGCGCTTCCTGCACGCGTGCTTTCACTTCGGCGCGCGGAATGCCGAGCATCTTCAGGCCATAGCCGACGTTTTCCCCCAGCGACATGTGCGGGAACAGGGCATAAGACTGGAACACCATGCAGATGTCACGCTGCTGGATGGAACGATGGGTGACGTCTTCGCCATCAATGAATATCTGCCCGTCGCTCGGTTTCTCCAGCCCGGCGACCAGGCGCAGAATGGTGGTCTTGCCGCAGCCGGAAGGGCCGAGCAGCGTCACCATCTGCCCCCGAGGGATGGTGAGCGCGATGTTATCGATCACCGTGTTGCTGCCGAACCGTTTGGAGACGCTGCGCAGTTCAACGAAATTTTTCTGGCTCATCATGGGCTCCATTACGCCTGGTTTTTGGCTTTTGAACGGGAGATGCGTGCCTCGCCGATCAGCCAGTCAAAGAGGAAAATAATCGCCAGCATCACCACGATCAGAATTGAACCGTAGGCGATCGCCACCCCGTATTCGCCGTCTTCCACGCGGTTGAGGATGTAGGCGGTGGCCACGCGGGTATCGGGGGTGACCAGGAAGACGATGGCGCTGACGGTGGTGATGGCGCGCACGAAGCTGTAGATCAGCGCCGACAGGATCGCCGGGCGCAGCAGCGGCAGCAGGATGTGCGTGATGGTGCGCAGCGAGCCGGCGCGCAGGCTGAGCGAGGCTTCGTCCAGCGATTTGTCTATCTGGCCCAGCCCGGCGATCCCGGCGCGAATGCCCACCGGCACGTTGCGCATCACCATCGAGATAATCACGATGGCGGCCGTCCCGGTGAGGTACACCGGCGCGCTGTTGAAGGCGAGAATGTAAGAGACGCCGGCCACGGTGCCCGGCACCGCAAAGCACAGCATGGTGGTGAACTCGATGGTCTTTTTGCCCCTGAACTGCTGGCGCACCACGATCCAGGCGATCAGCAGGCCGAACGCGGCGGTGATCGGCGCGGCGATCCCGGCGTACAGCAGCGTGTCGAGCAGCGAAGGCCACGCGCCGTCGCTCATGCCCTGGCCGAACAGCTTGATGAAGTTATCCAGCGTCAGCGTGTAATCCACCCCCCAGTTGACGGTGAAGCTGCCGTAGAAAATGCTGCCGTAGAGCAGGGCGTTAAAGGCTATCCACACCGCCAGCAGCGCGATCACGCTCCACACCAGCGTGACCGGCAGCGGCTGTACGTCGCCGCGGTAGGATTTGCCGGACACGGTGACGTAGGAACGCTTGCCGATCCACAGGTACTGAATGCAGAACACCAGCAGCGAGAACAGCAGCAGAAAGGCGCCGAGGGTGCTGGCGGCCTGATAGTCGAGCTGTGAGCCGGTGATGTAGAAATAGATTTGCGTCGCCAGCACGTCGAAGTTGCCGCCGAGCACCAGCGGGTTGCTGAAGTCGGCCAGCGATTGCACCACCACGATCAGAAACGCGTTGGCCAGCGCCGGTTTCAGCAGCGGCACGAACACGCCGTTAAAGGTTTGCCAACGGCTGGCGCGCAGGGTGTAGGAGGCCTCTTCCAGTGAAGGATGAATGGTCTTGATCGCGCCGTCGAGGATCATGAACGCCATCGGCGTGAACGCCAGCACCTGCGCCAGCCAGATGCCGGTAAAGCCGTACAGCCAGTTGGTGTTGGTCAGGCCGAACCAGGCCACCATCCACTCGGTGACGTAGCCGGAGCGCCCCATCATCAGCGTGACGCCCAGGCCGACGACGAACGGCGGCGTGACGATGGGCAGGATGGAGAAGATGCGGCCGATAATGGCGCTGCGCCTGGCGATGCGGGTGGTGTAAATCGCCAGCACCAGGCCGAAGAAGGTACAGCCGGCGCCCACCGCGATCGACAGGGCGATGGAGTTGAGGATCACCTGAACGATATGCGCCTGCGACAGCACGTTCATAAACGCCAGCGGCGCGAACGCACCCGTCTGGTCGGTGAACATCGGAATGAAAATCGCGATGCTCGGCCAGACGATGAAGACGCCGATCAGCGCCACGATGGTGACCAGCGCACCGATAACGAAACGGTCGCCACCCAGCCATTCGAGGCGGGTCAGCGCCAGCGTCATGATGGCGCCCAGCGCGGTCAATTGCACCAGGGTGGCGTAGCCTAAACCGCGCCCCGCCACCGTGGCGCTGACGACGATAAAGGCCATGCACAGCAGCGCCCAGCCGGCATCGAACGCGTGGCGCCGCCGCCGTTCACCGCCCGCCGGGGCGTAGGGGCGAAGCAGCAGCAGGCTCGGCAACAGGCACCATAGCCAGCTGACATTGCGGTGTGACCAGCCGTAGGCCGCGAGGATTTCATCGCCGGTGGACTCCAGCAGGCCGTAATCCAGGCTCCAGCTCGGCAGCAGGGCGAACGCCAGCCAGCCAAGCAAGACCCAAAGGAATATCGCATCTCGTTTTTCCACGAGATGGAGAGCATGTGTATGTGACATAAGTTTCCCGGATGTTCAGGCCGGGTAAGGCGTGAGGCTTACCCGGCAACAGGCGCAGAATGCGGGTTTATTTACCCATCTTGACTTCGCTGACCCATTTGTTGATCAGCGCCTTGCGGACCTCGGTCGAGCCGTATTTGTCCATGTCGTAGTTGATCAGTTTCAGATCGTCGAGCTTCAGCGAGTTCGGCGAGGTAGCGGCGGTGGTATTGGTCAGGATCTGATAGGACTTGCCCTTCTGCCATGCCAGTTCCTGCGCCTCTTTCGACAGCACCCAATCCACGAACAGCTTGGCGTTGTCGAGGTTGCGCGCGCCTTTGAGGATGCTGACGCCGCCGATTTCGTAGCCGGTGCCTTCACAAGGCGAGATCAGCTCAAGCGGCGCGCCCTGTTCCTTTTCGAGCGAGTAGTCATGCAGGAAACCGATGCCGATCGCCGTTTCACCGCGGGCGGCGTTGCGCGCCGGGGCAATGCCGGATTTGGTGTACTGCGAGACGTTGGCGTTCAGCTGCTTGAGGTAATCGAACGCCTGATCGTCTCCCCACAGCTGGGCAAAGGTCGCCAGCGCGGTGTAGGCGGTGCCGGAGCTCTGCGGATCGGCGATTTGAATCTCGCCTTTGTATTCCGGCTTGGTCAGGTCTTTCCAGCACTTGGGCACCGGCAGGTTTTTCTCTTTCAGGCGCTGGGTATTGACGCCAAAGCCGAGAATGCCGACGTAGACCGCCGAGGAGTAGTTGCCTTTCAGCTTCGCCGGATCGCGGAATTGTGGCATCACCTGTTCGAGGTTTGGCGATTTATATGGCTGCAGCAGCCCCATTTCACCGGCCTGGGATTGCGGATCGAGCGTGCCGCCGTACCAGACGTCCGCCTGCGGGTTTTTCTTCTCGGCGTCCACTTTCGCCAGCGTGCTGCCGGAGCCGTTGCGGATGAACGAGGTTTTCACGTCATATTTCTCGCCGAAGGCTTTGGTTTCCGCTTCGCACATTTCATTGGTGGCGCTGCAGTAGACCACCAGGCGGCCCTTGGCGTGCGCGGCGCCGCTCAGCGTGGCCAGCGCGATGCCGGAAGCTATCAGGGTAGTGACTAAGGTTTTTTTCATTGTTTTATCCTTCTCTCGGTAGAGGTGGTAACGCTCGCCATCAGCAGCGGCATCAGCAATAAACCCATAAGAACGGCGGCGATCGACAGCAAACTGAACATGCCTGACCAGCCGTAGCCTTCGATGATCTGCGACAGCGGCCAGCCCGCCAGCGCGGCCCCCAGGTAAGCGAACAGGCCGAGAAAACCGGTGATGGAGCCCGCTGCGCCTTTGTGCCCGCATTCCACGGCGGCGAGGCCAATCAGCATCTGTGGGCCGAAGACAAAAAAGCCCACCGTAAAGAAACAGCCCGCCAGCAGCGCGTAGTGATGCACCGGCGCCAGCCACAGCGCGGCGACGGAAACCATCAGCCCGAGCGTGAACAGCAAAATCATCGGCGCGCGCTGCCCGCCGAACAGCAAATCCGAGCCCCAGCCGGTGAACAGCGCGCCGAGCAGGCCGCCTACCTCGAACAGCATCACCGTGGCGTTGGCGCTGAGCAGGTTGACGCCGTGGCTTTCCGTCAGCCAGAGATTGCCCCAGTCGTTCAACGCGATGCGGATCAGATAGACCAGTACGTAAGAGACGCCGAGCAGCCAGATCATCGGGTTCTTCAGCATCGTGGTGCGCAACATCTGCCACAGCCCCATCGGCGGGCTTTGCTGTTCCTGGCGCAGCTCCAGCGGATCGTGGCGCCACCGGCCGACCGACGGCAGGCCTTCTTCCTGCGGCGTGCCCGTCAGCCGCCGCGTGAGCCAGATGCCCAACACGATGCTGACGGCGCCCGGGATCAGCATCGCCGCCTGCCAGCCCCAGCGCTGGGCGGCGAAGGCGCTGATCAGCGGCACGATCGCGCCGCCGAGGTTGATCGACATATTCCAGCAGCCCCACCAGAAGCCGCGCTCGTTGCGCGAATACCAGTGGGTCAGCAGCCGCGCGCAGGGCGGCCAGCCCCAGCCCTGAAAGAAGCCGTTCAGCGCCCAGACCGCCAGCAGCAGCGTCAGCGATTCGCCGAAGGCGAACGCCACGTTCAGCAAGCCGGTGGCGAACAGGCCGATCCCCATAAACCTGCGCTGCCCGTGGCCGTCGTGCCACAGTCCGGCGGCGAATTTCGACAGGCCGTAGCTCAGGTAAAACAGCGAGCCGAGCAGGCCGATGTCCCCTTTATCCAGCCCCAAATCCGTTTGCAGCGCCGGCAGCACGTAGTTCACGCTTTTGCGCGTCAGGTAAAAGGCGGCGTACCCGATGACCATGTACAGCAGCAGTCGCGGGCGCAGCGCGCGGTAACGATGATCGATTTCAGATGCCGAGCGTGCCTGCATAGCCGCCTCCCTGGTGCTGACTATAAGAAGGTGAAAAGGGAAAGGGGATGAGAGAAAGTCCGGAGTGGCTAAGACTTTTTCCTAGTTAGTCGATGGTTTGTTGCAAATTTGTGGGCAGGTTAACAATTACCCGCGTGCCGCAATGCGTTTCCAGCGTCAGCTCGCCGCCCAGCGCGCTGACCCGCTCGCGCATCCCCTGAATGCCGAGGCCGGGCGCCTTGTCCGCGCGGATGCCGACGCCGTTGTCCCGCACCTCGAGGTGCAAAAGCGCGCCCTGTTGATACAAGACGATGGCGACTTCGCTGGCTTCGGCATGTTTGCACACGTTGTTGAGCAGCTCTTGCAGCAGCCGGTAGAGGGTGAAGCGCACCGTTTCGCCGGCGGGCGTGTCTATGAGTCGGTAGTCGAAACGGCAGCGGATGCCCCGTTCGGCAAAGGCGAATTCGCTCAGCAGGTGGTGAAGCGCCTCTTTGAACGCCAGTTCGTCCAGCGCGGGCGGGCGAAGCTGGCGCAGCAGCTGGCGCGTGGAGTGATGAATGCGCCGGGCGAGCTCGCTTATCTGGTGCGCGGCGGCCTGGGTTTGCGCCGGATCGCGCGCCCGTTTGACCAGCTGCGACTGGATTTGAATCGCGGTGATGTTCTGGCCGATTTCATCGTGCAGCTCGCGCGCCAGATTTTTCCGCGTGTCTTCTTCGGTGTGGATCAGTTTTTCTGTCAGCGCCCGCCGCGCCGCCAGCTCTTCTTCCAGGCGACGCTGATAGTGGTGCAGGTTTTGCGCCAGGTGCTGCTGACGGCTGATGGCGATGCCCAAGCCGATGCCGAGCAGCGCCTGCGTCGCCAGAAAGATTTCCAGCTCGACCAGATTGCCGAACCCCACGCCGACCTGCCGGGCGAGGGTGATCATCATGCTGCCGAGCAGGCCGGACAGCACGCCGCCCTGCCAGCCGAACTTCCACGCCATCACCACGTTCGGCAGAAACACCACGATCAGCAGCAGGCGTTCGATTTCCGGCGACAGCACCATCTGCGTGCCGATGCCGATAACGAAAAACAGGCTGCACCAGATGATTAAGGACGCGCGCAGCGGCGGGTTGGGGGTGTCCAGCCCCAGCAGGTGGTAACGGTGCTGCTGGCGCAGAAATTCAAAGATCAGGTAGACGAACGGGGTCAGCAAGACGCCGCCGGTAAACGACGCCAGGCCAAGCAGCATCGCCGGGCTTGGCACAAACGGCGAAAGCAGGGCGGTGTTGAGCAGCGAGGCGGCGGTCACCGCAGCCAGCAGCAGCGTCAGCCGCTGCCAGTAGAGCGGAAAACGGTGCCAGAGTCGTTGCGCGACCGCGGCCGGAAGCAGGGTGATAAACGGCGCGGCCAGCAGGCCGTAGCCGCTCAGCAGGCGTTCGCCGTGCAGCCAGAACAGCAACAGCACCGGCGGAATTATCAGGGCGGGCCAATAGCGGCGCGCCAGCAGGATCAGCAGCGCGAGATAGACGCCGTGCGGCAGAAACAGCGCCGCCTGGTTGCCGTTGTGGGTCAGATAGAAGCCGAGCGTCCACAGCATCAGCCAGCCGCTGCCCCAGGCCAACAGGATAAACAGCGAGATAACCCAGGGCCGGAGTTTGGGCGACATCAATGCCCCGCCAGCAGCTGATGGTCGAGGGCGAAATGCACCAGCTCGATGGTGCTGTTGCACTGCAACTTGCCCAGGACGTTGGCGCGATGCACGTGCACCGTTTTATGGCTGAGCGCGAGCTTGAAAGCGATCTCCTTTACGCTGTCGCCTTTGACCAGCAGATCGAAGATTTCACGCTCGCGCGGGGTCAGCGCTTCCAGCGCCGTGGTCGGCTGCTCGCCGCCGCGCAGCGCTCGCAGCGCGTCGGCGCACAGGTAATGGCCGCCCATATCGACGGAACGCACCGCCTGCACCAGCTCTTCCGGCCCGCAGCGTTTGGTCAGATAGCCGCTGGCGCCGGCGTCCAGCGCGCTTTGCACGAAGGTGGGGGAGTCATAGATGCTGAGGATGATCGCGCGGAACTGCGGCTTCTGCGCCCGCAGGCGCTTCAACAGGCTGAGGCCGTTTTCATCCGGCATGGCGATGTCCATCAACGCGACGCTGACGTCGTCGCGCAGCAATGCCGGCCAGGCCGCCGCCGCGCTGCTGTATTGCCCCACCACGTCGAGATCGTCCTCGAGGCTGAGCAATTGCGCAAAGCCGGAGCGCACCACCACATGGTCATCCACCAGTATCACACGGATCATTTTTCGCACTCTGTTGCCGAATCATGGCCCTATGATGCCTGCCGCCGCGGTGCTGGCAATCAGCCAAGCGCGGTTATGCAATCGGTGTAACAGAATCGTAATAAAAGGGCGCCGCCTGCGCCGTCAACGATCCAAATCGATGGCGAAATGCTGCCACAGCGCGGCGCGCCGCTCCTCTTCCGAATGCAGCGTCGTTTCGTGGCGCTGATGATCTTCGGTCACGATCAGCTTCATGTCGCTGAGGGTCACCCGGCCGTGGTCCGTCGGCCGTGAACACACCAGGCGCTGGGTGAAGTGCGACTGCGGCGAGGTGCTGTGGAAGCGGCACATCTCGTCGAACTCATGCAGCTCGCGCGGTTGAACGGTAAAGCGATACAGGGTTTTGGCATGCGAACGTTGGTCGCCGTTGCGGCGCTCCAGCAGGTAATAGTCGCCTTCCCGCTCCAGGTGGAAGGTGCCGCTGGCCTGCGGTTGCGGCTCGGCGGCGACGATCTTCAGCGGCGTCAGGAAGGAATCGCCGAAACCGACGTCCACTAGCCAGGCCTGGCCCGCCAGATCCACCCGCAGCGCCAGATGGTCGTAGGGCGGGCCGAAATGGCCGTCGCGCGCGCGGATCTCGCCGGAGATGAAGCTCACCTTGAAACCGATCTCCCGCAGCAGCAGAGCGAACAGCGCGTTCAGCTCATAACAGAAACCGCCGCGGTTGCGCTCGACCACTTTGCTGAACAGCGCCTCCGGCGCCAGCTGAATACCCTGATGATAAATAATGCTCAGGTTTTCGAACGGGACGCTCAGCATGTGGCGATGGTGCAGCTGTTGCAACGTGTGGAGGTCAGGGCGGGCGGCGCCGGTAAAGCCGATATGCTGCAGGTAGCGTTGGGTATCCACAGGGAGTCTCGCATGAGAAAAAGTAGGCATAAAATAGCGGGCTTTGCGGCTTTTGTGAGCGCATTACGTGCTGCGCTGTCGCTGCTGCCGCAAACTGTCACTGGCCGGCGCTAGCCTGTTCCCCTGAGTTCAATCTGGCAGGAGAACGGCTATGCAAGATTTCAAACATCGGGTGGCGCTGGTGACCGGCGCTTCCACCGGCATCGGCGAAGCGATCGCCGCCGAACTGTTTCGGCGCGGTGCCACGGTGGTGATGACCGGCCGCCACGCCGCGCCTCTCGCCGCCGCCGCCGCGCGGCTCGATCCCGAGGGCCGACGGGTGATGACGTTGCGGATGGACGTGCGTGAGGCGCCGTCGGTGCAGCAGGGCATTGAAGAGACGGTGCGGCGCTGCGGCGCGCTGCATCTGCTGGTCAACAATGCCGGGATCACCGGCCCGCACGAGGTGGACATCGATCGGTACGCGGTCGAAGACTGGCATGAGGTGATCGCCACCTGCCTGAGCGGCACGTTTTTCGGCATGAAGTACGGCCTGCCGGCGATCGTCGCCGGCGGCGGTGGGGCGGTGGTGAACCTCTCTTCTGCCAACGGCGTGGTGGGGATTGCCGGGATTGCGCCTTATACCGCCGCCAAGCATGGCGTGCTGGGGCTGACGCGCTCGGCGGCGCTGGAATTCGCCACACGCGGCGTGCGCATCAACGCCGTCGGGCCGGGCTATGTGGAGACGCCGGCGATGGGGACGCTGCCGGCGCCGGTGCGGGCGCAGATGGCCGCTTCGCACCCGATGGGGAGAATGGCGACGCGGGAAGAAGTGGCGAAAACGGTGGCTTTCCTGCTCTCGGACGACAGCAGTTTCACCACCGGCGCGTTTTACAGCATCGACGGCGGTTATACCGCGCGCTGAGCCAGCGCCTGCAACCAACTGAGAAACGCCGCTGCGCCGGGTTTTTCCAGCGTGTGCGGCGGGTAAACCACGTAGTAGGGTTTGCTGAGCGGCAGCGCCGGTTCGGCCAGGGTGACCAACTGGCCCTCCGCCAGTTCACGGCCGATCAGCCGCCGCTGGCCGAGCAGCACCCCGCGCCCTTGCACGGCGGCGTCGATGGCCAGTGAAGTCAGGTTATAGGTCAGCCCGCGCCGCGCCGGCGGCATTCGATCGGCGGCGGTAAACCACTCGTGCCAGCCCGGCAGAAACTGGCTCTCTTTGCCCCAGTCGACGTGGATCAGCGGGAGCTGCGTCCAGTCGCCGCGATCGCGCAGCGCCGGGCTGCACACCGGCTGCACCCGATCCTGAAACAGCCGCACCTTTTCCAGCAGCGGATAATCCTGATCGCCGAAGCACAGGGCGAAGTCCGCCGCCGAATAGGCGAAATCGACCGCCGCATGGGTCGCGTGCAGCCGCAGATCGCCGTCGGGGCACTGCGCCAACCAGTCGCCCAGCGCCGGGTTCAGCCACTTGGAGGCCAACGCCGGCAGGGCGAACACCGTCAGCGTCTGTTTGCCGCGCTGGCGCTCGACGTGCTGCTGCGCCACGCGCAGCGTTTCGAACGCCTCCTGCACGTAGGCCAGGTAGTCCGCGCCCTGTTCGGTCAGCGTGACGCCGCTTTTGGCGCGGATGAACAGCGTGATGCCCAGATGCTGTTCGAGCTGGCGGATCTGCTGGCTGACGGCGGCGGCGGTCAGCGCCAGCGTATCCGCCGCGCGGGCCAGGCTGCCGGTGCGGGCGGCGGTTTCGAACGCCAGAATGGCGCTCAGCTTGGGCAAGCGCGCGCGGGACGGTGAGTGCATGGGCAGGGCTATCGCTAAGAATTGGTTAGCTTATCCATAACGTATTTTTGTTATGGCGGCAATGCGCCATTCGCTACAGTGAGAGGCATCCGGCTATCGCACACGAGGGGAACGCCATGCCGCAACTTGCCGATATTATCGATCTGTCCGCTCATCCCATCGACGACGCCGCATTCCGCGTCCGCTGCCGGCAAACGCTGGAGCGCAGCGGCGCGCTGGTGCTGCCGGGATTTCTGCGCGCCGCCGCGCTGGCGACGGTAAGGCTGGAAGGTGCCGAACAGCACCACGCGGCGTTTTACGCCACCAGCAAACACAACGTGTATCTGCGGCCGCAGGACGACGCGCTGCCGGCCGATCACGCGCGCAACCGGCTGGTGGTGTCGTCCAAGGGCTGCATTACCGACGAAGATATTCCGCCGCAGTCGCCGCTGCGTGCGCTGTACGACGCCCCGGCGTTTCGTGCGTTCCTCTGCGCGGTGCTGGATGAGGCGCAGCTGTATCCCTACGCCGATCGGCTGTCGTCGATTAACCTGCATTACGCCCACACCGGCCAGGAGTTGGGCTGGCACTTCGACAACTCGTCGTTCGCTATCACGCTGCTGATCCAGAAACCGGCGGCGGGCGGGCGTTTCGAGTACGTGGAGAACCTGCGCGACGCCGATCGCGGCGAGATGAACTATGCCGGGGTCACGCAGGTGCTGGACGGCGAGCGAGCGGCCAAACGGCTGGCGATGGAGGAGGGGGATTTGGTGCTGTTTCGCGGGCGCAACGCCATGCACCGGGTGACGCCGACCGAAGGCGACATCACGCGCATGCTGGTGGTGCTGGCCTACAATGCGCAGCCGGACGTGATGCTGTCGGAAAGCGCCAGAATGACGTTCTACGGCCGCTTATAGCGGATAAAAAAACCGCCCCGGAGGGCGGTTTGTCGATTCAGTGCGGGTTCTGCTCTTCGTGAGCCTGCTGCTCCCGCTTCACTTCCTGCGCGCGCTTGCGCAGGCCGAACCAGCCCAGCGTCAGCAGCACCGCCAGCACCGGAATGGTGGCGATGGTCCAGGTGCCGTTCGGGTAGTCGAACGCCATCATCACCACCACGATCAGCAGGAACGCCAGCGTCAGCCAGGAGGTGAACGGCGCGCCCGGCATTTTGAACGATACCGGCTGCGCGCGGCCTTCACGCACGGCTTTGCGCAGGCGCATCTGGCAGACGATGATAAACGCCCAGGAGGCGATGATGCCCAGCGAGGCGATGTTCAGCACGATCTCGAACACCTGCGACGGCACCAGATAGTTGAGCACCACGCCGATCACGTAGATGCCGCAGGTGACCAGGATGCCGGCGTAAGGCACCTGCTGGCTGCTCATTTTGGCCATCAGCTTCGGCGCCGAGCCGCCCATCGCCAGCGAGCGCAGGATGCGGCCGGTGGAGTAGAGGCCGGAGTTGAGGCTGGACAGCGCGGCGGTCAACACCACGATGTTCATGATGGTGCCGATGTAAGGCACGCCCAGCTTGCTGAAGAAGGTGACGAACGGGCTTTGGCCGGCCTGGTAGGCGTTCCACGGCAGCAGCAGCACCAACAGCACCACGGAGCCGACGTAGAACAGGCCGATACGCCAGATCACGCTGTTGATCGCTTTGGGCATCATTTTGGCCGGATCTTTACACTCGCCGGCGGCGGTGCCGATCAGCTCGATGCCGGCGAAGGCGAAGATCACCCCTTGCACCAGTACCAGCGCCGGCAGCAGGCCGTGCGGGAACATGCCGCCGTTTTCGGTGATCAGGTGCATGCCGGTGGTGTGGCCGGCGACCGGGGTGCCGGTGCCGAGGAACACCACGCCGACAATCAGGAACAGTGCGATGGCGACCACCTTGATCAGCGCGAACCAGAACTCCATCTCGGCGAACCACTTCACGCCGATCATGTTCATGGTGGCGACGATGCCGAGCGCGCCGAGGGCGAACAGCCACTGCGGCACGTCGGCGAAGGTGCCCCAGTAGTGCATGTACAGCGCCACTGCGGTGATGTCGACGATGCCGGTCATCGCCCAGTTTAGGAAATACATCCAGCCGGCGACGTAAGAGGCTTTCTCACCGAGAAATTCGCGGGCGTAAGAAACGAAGCTGCCGCTGGAAGGGCGATGCAGCACCAGTTCACCCAGCGCACGCAGGATGAAGAAAGAGAAGATCCCGCACACCAGATAGACCAGCGCCAGCGCCGGCCCGGCCAACTCGAGACGGCCGCCGGTACCGAGGAACAAGCCGGTGCCGATCGAACCGCCGATGGCGATCATTTGGATCTGCCGGTTGCCCATGCTTTTGTGATAACCGGATTCATGAGAGTCTAGCCAGCGTCTTCTGGCGGCGTGTTTATCGTCCGCCGACTTTTTTTGTGAGTGCATTATCCGTCCTGTTTACCTGTCTATGATGAACGCCGCCCTGAGCTGCAGGGCAAACGATTGCCATCAGCAATCGTAATGAGAATGAGGTCGTGGCATCATTCCGCTGTTTATTGTGTATACAGCCGCCGTTAAATAACGGCGTGGCATGCTACCGTTTCCCGATAAAGCTGGCAAAAAAACCTGCGTACAAAGCGTGAACAATTGTGTGTATTTTTTAAACTGAAAACAAAAGCGCATATTATTCAGTAAGATGAGTCTCATTATCAACACGGAAATATCGAACGATAAAAGTGATTGAAATCACAGAATAATAATTACCGCGCAAATTAAAGGGATTTTGACGTTATTTTGCGTGAGGGGGAAGGCGGGCGGAAAATAAAGCGATGGCGCCTGCGCAGTAATTAGCGTGCGCAGGCGAATCGGACGCGGGGGCTTTTTAGGCGGATTCACCGGCCGCCAGAGCCGAAGCCGGCAGGCCGAACAGCTTGTCGAACGCCCAGTTAAACAGGAAGGTGTAGCAAGGAATGATGACGATCAGCGCCATATCCAGCAGCAGCGCCTGCCACAGCGTGATGCCCATCCACCAGGCGATCAGCGGGATCAGATACACCACCAGCGTCAGCTGAAAGCCGACGGCGTGCAAAATGCGGCGCTTGAGCGTGCGGGTGCGCGACAGCTGGCGGCTTTCCCACCACTCGAATAAAGAGTTGTAAATGAAGTTCCAGCTGACCGCGATGGTGGTGATCACCACCGCCAGCGGCCCGGTGCTGCTCGGCGCATGGCCCGACAGCAGCGCCAGCCCCAGCGCCGAGATCGCCATGCCGATGATTTCATAAGCGGTGACATACACCAGTTTGCGTTTGACGCCTTGCATTGTTTTCTCCCGATCTGTTTTTAGTTGCCTCTGCGGCGACGGCGGCTAAGATAACGTCAATCACATTGATAGAAAAAGTCAGGAGCTGTCAGTTTAACTGACAGGTTAAACGATGAACTTTTCCAGCGACAATATCGAACTGTTTCTGGCGGTGCTCGATCGCGGTTCGTTTTCCGCCGCCGCCCGCGCGCTGCGGCGCGTACCGTCCGCTGTCAGCATGGGCATCGCCAACATGGAGGCGGAACTCGGTTTCGCCTTGTTCGATCGCTCGCACCGTGAACCGACGCCGACCGCGCTGGCGTTGGCCTTGGCGCCGCACGCCCGCCTGATCGCCGGGCAGCTCAAGCAGCTGCAGGTGCACGCTATCGAACTGTCTCAGGGGCTGGAGAGCCGGCTTTCGATCGGCGTGGCGTCGGACATTAACGGCGCCAGCCTGCTGGCGGCGGTGAAGACGCTGTCGCAGCGTTATCCGCTACTGAACATCGAAGTGCTCAGCGCGCCGCAGGACGACGTGCTGCACATGCTGCACCAGGAGCGCATTGGCGTTTGCCTGGCGTTCGGCGGGCTAAACATCAACAGCGCGGAGCAGTTCCACTCCGTCGGCGCGGAATCGCTGGTGGCGATGGTCTCGCCGCAGCATCCGGCGCTGGACGGCGCGGCGGGCGAACTGTTTCTCGAGGATCTGGTCAACGTGCGGCAGATCATGGTGGCCAGCCGCGATCTGCCGATCGGCGATCTGCGCCCGCAGGTGGCGGAGGCCTACTGGCGCACCGACAGCCTGCCGATGGCGCTGAACATGGTGGAAGCGGGCCTGGGGTGGGGCAATTTCCCGCTGTCGCTGGCCGAGCCGCTGCTGGCGCAGGGGCGGCTGGTACGGCTGAAATTCAAAAACACCAAGAACGAGCTGCGCTTGCCGATGCATTTGATCTGGCTGAAGAATCGCCCGCTGGACAAGGCGGCGCGCGAACTGGTCGAGCTGATGCGCGCGGCACCGCAGGAAGGCTGACGCCCGCTACGCTTGCTTATTCCGCGTGGCGTTTGCGCCACCAGAAGCGCACCAGCAGGATGGCGGCGATCGCCAGCGCGACAAACAGCAGGCTGGAGAGTTTTTTGTCGAAGCCGGTAACGAAGCGTTCGATCGCCTGGCCGCCAAAATAGCCGAGCATGACGAAGATCGTCGCCCACAGAATGGCGCCGAGGATATTGAGCGGCACGAAGCGCGACGGCGGCAGGCGGCTGGCGCCGATCAGCACCGGGCCGATGATGCGGAAACCGTACATAAAGCGCACCCCGATAACGAACAGCATTGGGTGGCGGGCGATCAGCTTTCTGGCGCGCGCGATGCGCTTTTCCTGCCCCTTGAGCCGCGAGATGACCCGGCCTTCGAACCGGCGGCCGGCGAAGTACAGCAGCTGATCCCCCAGCGTACCTCCCAGCGCCACCACCGCGATCACCCACGGCCAGTGCAGCAAGCCTTCATGGGCGGCGATGCCGCCCAGCAGCGTGATGGTTTCTCCCTCAGCCAGGCAGCCGATAAACAACGCCCAGTAGCCGTAGTCCGTAATGTAGTGGGCCAAATCGGTCATTCCTTACTCCTTATGTGACTGACGCATAAGGGCAAGTATACGCCCGATCGCTAGCCTTGGGCGATCTGGGCCACCAATGCTCTGCGCCGCGCCAGGCTTTCCGCCATCTGCGCCTGTACCCTGGCATAAATGTGCGGCGGGGCCAGTTCCGGCGTGCCGCCCGTGAACGGCGGGGCCGGGGCGTATTCCAGATAGAGTTGGATCGTTTGGGCTGTGTCTTCGCCGTGCAGTTCGGCGATCAGCGCCAGCGCGAAATCGATGCCGGCGGTGACGCCGCCGCCGCTGATCACGTTGCCGTCGCGCTCTACGCGTGCAGCGCTGGGGATGGCGCCGAACAGCTTCAGGCTGTCGCGCATCGACCAGTGGCAGGCGGCGCGTTTGCCCGCCAGCAGGCCGGCCGCGGCCAGGATCAGCGAACCGGTGCACACCGATGTCAGGTAGCGGGCATCGGCGCCCAGCCGCCGGATTTGCTGCATGAACGCTTTATCCTGCAGCGCCTGGGTGCAGCCGCTGCCGCCCGGCACGCACAGCACGTCGCAGCGCGCGATCTCCGGCAGCGGGCGCAGCTGGGTGAAGTGCAAGCCTTCCGATTCGACATCCGCGCCGTCTACCGAAGCGACGATGATTTCCGCCCCCGGCATATGGCGCAGAAACTGCAGCGGGCCGGTGAAGTCGAGCTGGGTGACGCCTTGATAGATGGGAAATACAATCACGAGTGGTTCAGACATGACATTCGCCTCATTTTTATCGTTGGACCTGGGCCATAATAGCCGCCCTGTTTTTGGCTGGTATGACAGATAACCCTCAAAAAGCGCCATCATGAAAACGATCGGTTTTGTGGTTTTTCCCGGTTTCAACCTGCTGGACTTTGCCGGCCCGCTGGCGGCGTTCGATAACGTCAGCCAGTTTACCGACCCGCCGGCCTACCGCTGCGTAGCGATCTCGCCGCAGGGCGGGATGGTCGCCAGCTCGGCCGGGGTGGAGATCGCCACGCAGCCGTGCGGCGATGAGCGTTTCGATACGCTGGTGGTGGCCGGCGGCAGCGGCAACGTGATGGCGGCGCAGTCACCGGCGCTGACGGGGTTCCTGACCACCCACAGCCGGCGAGCGCGGCGCATCGCCAGCGTGTGCACCGGCGCGTTTATTTTGGCGGCCTGCGGTTTGCTGGACGGCAAGCGCGCCACCACCCACTGGTATCATGCGGCGCGGCTGCAGCAGAGTTATCCGCGCATCCGCGTCGACAGCAACCGTATCTTCATTCGCGACGGCGATATCTGGACTTCGGCCGGCATCAGCGCCGGCATCGATCTGGCGCTGGCGTTGATAGAAGACGACCTTGGCGCCACCCTGGCGGCGGCCGTGGCGCGGCAGCTGGTGGTCTATCATCGGCGCCCCGGCGGGCAGTCGCAGTACTCGCTGCTGCTGGCGTTGAACCCGTCGTCGGATCGCATGCGCGCCGCGCTGTCGTTCGCGCGCGAGCATTTGCACCTGCCGCTGTCGGTGGCGGATCTGGCCGACGCCGCCTGCCTGAGCGAGCGCCAGTTCGGCCGGCTGTTCCGCGCCGAAACCGGGCAGACGCCGGCCAAGGTGATCGAACAGCTGCGGGTGGAGGCGGCTAGGGTGCGCATCGAAGAGAGCGCCGAGCCACTGGAGGCGATTGCTCGCTCGGTGGGGTTCAGCGATCCGGAGCGCATGAGGCGGGCGTTTATCCGCGTATTTGGCCTGTCGCCGCAGGCGATCCGCCGGCTCGGCCGCGCGGGATAACTTTTTTGCCACGCCTGGCGGCGGGGCACACCAGAGGAGCAACGGATGTATCAGGATTTCGAGAGCGAATTGAACTGGGCGATGCGCCATATGCCGCGCACCCGGGCGGCGGTGGCGGCGTTGCCGGACCTGCACGGGGTGCGGCTGGCGTGCAATATGCACCTGGATCTGAAAATGGCGCCGCTGGTGGCCGGCCTGCTGGATAAGGGCGCGGCGATCTTCCTGACCACCTGCAATCCCACCACGGTGCAGAACGACGTGGTGGCCTGGCTGGAACGGCGGGGCGCGCAGGCCTATGCCTGGCGCGACATGAACGCCGGCGAATGGTCGGAGTCCTTCGACCGCGCGCTGGCCTGGCAGCCGACTCACCTGTGCGAAATGGGGGCGGATCTGACCACCCGTTTGCACCAATCGCCGAACGGCCCGCGGATCGTCGCCGGGCTGGAAGCCACCGGCTCGGGCATCAGCCGGTTAAACGGCGTGGCGCCGCGCTACCCGATCTTCAACTGGGACGATCTGCCGGTGAAAGAGGGGCTGCACAATCGGCATATGGTTGGGCTGACTGCCTGGCACACCTTCTTCCAGACCACCCATTTGACGCTGCACGAAAAGCGCGTGCTGGTGATTGGCTACGGCCTGGTCGGGCAGGGGACAGCGGCGGCGGCCAGGGCTTACGGCGGCCAGGTGATGGTGGCGGAAATCGATCCGGCGCGCGCGCTGCAGGCGCGTTATGACGGCTGGCAGGTGGTGGATCTGGCGAGCGCCGTCGCGCAGGCGGACGTGATCGCTACCGCAACCGGCGCGAAAAACGTGCTCTCGGCGCAGCATTTGCAACAGGCGCAAGACGGCGTGTTTATCCTCAACGTCGGCCACGTGGCGGAAGAGATCGACGTCGGCTTCCTGCAAGGCCTGCCGCACCACGAGCCGATGCCTTATGTGAACGCTTACCAACTTAATGAGAAGACGGTGTATTTGCTGGCCAACGGCTCGATGTTTAACCTGACCGCCGGCTATGGCGACAGCCTTAACGCCTTCGATGTGACGCTGGCGGTGATGGCGGCCGGCATCGGCCATATCGTCGGCGCCGGGGCGCGGCAAACGCCGGGGCTGTACCTGTTGCCGCAGTCGGCCTGGCAGCCGGCGCTGTAACTTTTTCCACGCGGGCGTTCATCCCAGAGCGCCCGCGGGCTGCGTCGTTTTTCAGCGGACAGAATTTGTCACAAATCCGCCATACAATCCCAGTGCCAAGCGCTGAACCCTCACATATAATTCGCTGAGTTCAAGCCCCCATTTCAGAGTAATGCCTGTGAAAATACGTGTTTTGGTTCTGACCCTGCTCGCTTTGCAGGCGGGCGCAGGCTTTGCGCCGCGCGCGTTGGCCAGCGACAACGCCGCCGCCCTGCACGCCACCCAACCGGAGCTGGCCTCCGGCAGCGCGATGGTCGTCGATATGCAAACCCATAAGGTGATGTATGCGCGCAACCCGGATGAAGTGGTGCCGATCGCCTCGATTACCAAGCTGATGACCGCCATGGTCACGCTCGACGCGCACCTGCCGCTCGACGAGATGCTGGCGGTGGACATCCGCCAGACGCCGGAGATGAAAGGGGTGTATTCACGGGTGCGGCTGAACAGCGAAATCAGCCGTAAGGATATGCTGCTGCTGGCGCTGATGTCGTCGGAAAACCGCGCCGCCGCCAGCCTGGCGCACCACTATCCGGGGGGCTACAACGCCTTCATCAAAGCGATGAACGCCAAGGCCAGGGCGCTGGGCATGACCAATACCCATTATGTGGAACCGACCGGGCTGTCTATTCATAACGTGTCGACGGCGCGCGATCTGACCAAGCTGCTGATCGCCACCAAGCAATACCCGTTGATCGGCCAGCTCAGCACCACCACCGAGCGCATGGCCAGCTTCAAGGATCCGAACTACACGCTGCCGTTCCGCAACACCAACCACCTGGTGTACAACCCGAAATGGAACATCCAGCTGACCAAAACCGGCTTCACCAACCAGGCGGGCCACTGCCTGGCGATGCGCACGGTGATCGGTAACCGCTCGGTGTCGCTGGTGGTGCTGGACGCCTTCGGCAAATATACCCACTTCGCCGACGCCAACCGGCTGCGCAGCTGGATTGAAACCGGCAAGGTGACGCCGATCCCGGCCGCCGCCCGTGACTATCGCCGCCAAAAAGACGCCCGTCTGGCGAAGAACGACAGCGAATAACCCGCCTGGCGGCCTGCCCGTTTGCGGCAGGCCGCTATCGGCCCTCGGGCCGTCTGATGACAAATCCCCGCTCGCGATCGCCGTCGAAACCCGCCTTGAGATAAAGCTGGTGCGCGCCGGTGCGTTGCTGCCCCGACAGCAGCATCACCTTGTAACAGCCCTTGCGCCAGGCCAGCTGCAGCGCGTATTCGATCATCGCGAGCGCCACGCCGTGGCCGCGATAGGGCTCCGCCGTCACCACGTGTTCGATGACGCCGAACGGCTGCGCCTGATGCGCCAGCCCCGGGATCAGCGCCAGCATGCAGGTGGCGATCGGCTGTTCCTCTTGCGCCGCTACCACCAGACGGATCGCCGGATCGTCCAGCAGGCGCTGCAGGGCACGACGCGCGTCGTCGCTGCGCAGCGGCGCATCCTGTGGGCGCAGCTCGCGATACAGAGCCAACAGGCCGTTGAGATCGTCCGGCTGCGCCAGGCGATGAATGATGCTCATGGTTGCTCCTTTCGCCGCTTCAAGGGTAATCCGCTATCCTCCATTAATACCACAACGATTACCGAAGGGGATGTTATGAGTCAGGTTTCGACCTTTGTCATGTTCCAGGGGGAGGCGCAGCAGGCGATCGACCTCTACAGCCAGGTGTTTGAGCGTTTTCGGCTCATGCAGGTGCAGCATTACGACCCGACGCCGGACGGCCGGCGGTTAATCAAGCATGCCACCATCGATTTCGATCGGCAGAACCTGGTGTTTATCGACAGCCCGATCAGCCATGATTTCAGCTTTACCCCGGCGGTGTCGCTGTTCATCAACCTGCCTAACGAAGAAGCGTTGGAGAGGGCGTTCCACCGCCTGGCGGAGGGCGGTAAGGTGCTGATGCCGCTCGACGACTACGGCTTCAGCGCGCGTTTCGGCTGGCTCAACGATCGCTTTGGGCTCTCCTGGCAGCTCAATGTGCCGGCGGGGGATCTGCCCTGAGGCTAAGGGGAAGTGTGCAAAAGGCATGGTAGTTCCTGCTGTTGTTTCATATGCTTATCGCCGGGGCAGGAACTCTGCCGTGGGGAATACCGACAACATCATGGAAAGGTGCGATTTGATTGATTTTGACCGCTATGTTGAGCAAGCGAAGTCTTACGGTGAGTGGCCGGGGGCACAGGTGGGCACGTTGTCCGGTTGTGTTGAGGGATTGAGCTACCGCCTGTATCGGCAAACTGCCGAGAGCGAAGACGTGATCGTGGTTTATCACGGCGGCGGGGTTAACAGCGCCGCCGGGTATGACATTCTTGCGCGCCAGCTGGCTGCCGAGCCAACGCTCGCGGTGTGCCTGGTCGATATTCGCGGGCATGGCGATTCCATGGGAGAGCGGGGGACGGTTGAGCGGCCTGAGCGTATTTGGCGCGATGTCGATGTCATCCTGGCGGAAATGCGCCTGCGTTTTCCGTTAGCGCGCAGGCACCTGCTTGGCCATTCCAGCGGCGCCGGGATGTTGCTCAACTACCTGACCCGCTATCCTTGTGAACAGCAGGCGGACAGCCTGATCCTGCTGGCACCCGAGCTGGGGCCATTTTCCGGGATGGCCCGCGATCTGGCGGCGGCGGCCCGTTTTGCCCAGGTGCGCCAATGGCCTTTTGTGGCCAATGCGCTCAGCGGTGGGCGATGGTTTGGGCAGTCTCGGGCGGTCAGCCTGAATTTTCCCCCGGCCGTGCTGGCCGCCTCCCCCGATTTTGTCTGCCAATACAGCGTTAATATGGCTAACGCGTTGACGCCACGCACCCCGGCAAAGCAACTGGCGGCGCTGCGATTGCCGACTTTGCTGCTGGCGGCAGCGCAGGATGAGTTGTTCAGCGCGCAATCCTTGCAGCGTTTCGTCGAACAGCATGGCAGCGTGCATGTTGCCTTTGGTTTGCTTGAGGGCAGTACGCATTTATCGTGCGTCTTTGAGGCCCACGGCCCGGTCCTTCAACATATCTCACGCGCGTTCGCTCTCGGAGCTGATGAGGGACTGTCAGGCGAGAGGTTTTAACTTCCACCCGGCGTTTTCCGCGATCCTCCCATATCCTTTCATGACGCTTTACCGCTATGCTAAATATAGAATGGCCCGTGAACATGAAAAGGATGAATCATTTTGGCAGGAAGTAGCTTACTTACCCTTATCGACGACATCGCCTCGTTGCTGGACGATGTCTCTTTGATGACCAAGATGGCGGCCAAAAAAACCGCTGGGGTGCTGGGGGACGATCTGGCGCTCAACGCGCAGCAGGTCACTGGCGTTAAAGCTGACCGCGAACTGCCGGTGGTGTGGAGCGTCGCCAAAGGTTCGCTGATCAACAAGGCGATCCTGGTGCCGCTGGCGCTGCTGATCAGCGCTTTCGCGCCCTGGGCGATCACGCCGCTGCTGATGGTGGGCGGCGCCTACCTGTGCTACGAAGGGTTCGAAAAGGTGTATCACAGCCTGAGCCAAGACAAGCAGGCGCATGAGGATAAGCAAGACGGACCGGGCGCCAATGAGGATGTGGCGGCCTATGAAAAGCGCAAGATAAAAGGGGCTGTGCGTACCGATTTCGTGTTATCCGCCGAGATTATCGCCATTACGTTGGGCACCGTCGCCGGCGCCACTTTCAGTCAGCAGGTGATCGTGCTGTGCGGCATCGCGCTAGTGATGACGCTGGGGGTTTACGGCATCGTCGCCGGTATCGTCAAGCTGGATGATTTGGGGCTGTACCTGAGCCGCAAGGGCAGCGCGTTGGCGCGCGCCGTCGGCGGCGGCATCGTGCGCGCCGCGCCTTATTTGATGAAAACGCTGTCGATCGTCGGCACAGTCGCCATGTTTATGGTCGGCGGCGGCATCCTGACCCACGGTCTGCCGCCGGTGCACCATCTGTTTGAGGACTGGGCTTCCTACGCTACGGTGGTGCCGACGTTGGGGCATATTTTGCAGGGTGTCATTCCAGCTCTGCTGAACGTGGTGTTCGGCGCGATTGCCGGCGGCGTGGTGCTGGCGGTGGTGTCGGCGCTGGGCGCGGTGCGCGCGCGTTTCAAGGCATGATGAAAAGTCTCGCCCCGCAAGGGGCGGGACGGAGCTGACGCTTTAAAAAATCAGTTTGAGAACGCCGGTAATCGTCAACAAACCCACGATGAAGATGATGGCGACAATCCACAGAATAATTTTCATTTACTTCTCCCTTACCGGTTAAATGTGGCGCACGATTGGCGCTAACTTAATGAAATCACTCTTCACTATAGACGCTAACTTCCTATCGTGCGTCGCCATGTATTCAAGGATGCTGACTGTCGCCCGCGCCCAGCGCGCGCTGCATTAGGTGGGTGTCGCGCCATTCCCCCAGTTTGAACCCCACGGCCTTTAACGTCCCGACGCTGGTAAAGCCGAGCGACTGGTGCAGCGCCAGCGAACCGCGGTTGGCGGCGGAATCGCCGACGATCGCCAGCATCTGGCGCCAGGGGCCTTGCTCGCAGCGGGCGATAAGCTTGCTCAGCAGCGCCTTGCCGACGCCTTTACCCTGTTGCCCCTCGGCGATATACACCGAGTCTTCCACGGTAAAACGATAGGCCGGCCGGGGCCGATACGGCGTGGCGTAGCAGTAGCCCACAATATGGCCTTCGCTTTTCGCCACCAGCCAGGGCAGCCCGGCTTCTTGCACCTTGCTCAGCCGCAGCTGCATTTCCGCCAGGGGCGGCGGCTGTTCTTCAAACGAGGCGGCACCGTACAGCACGTGGTGAGTGTAAATTTGCAGCACGGCGGCCATATCGTCCGGCGTGGCATCGAGGAGGCTGAGTACGGGAGCGGAGAGCGTCATGGTAATGCCTGTTTACCTTGGAAATCAGCGGATAAACGCCATTATGCGCGCCGCTCGCCGCCGGGATAAATCGGGTTTTCTTATGGTGAGATAAGAAAAGGCGATGATGATGTGGCAGGGGCTCTTTGGGGAGAGCCCCTGTGGCGCTGTGCCTGGAATTACCAGCCTTTCACCGCGCCGCCGTTGAAGATTTTCTCGGCGGCCTTGGCCACTTCGTCAGACTCATAGGCTTTGATGAAGTTCTGCACGTTCGGCGCGTCCTTGTTGTCTTCGCGGGTGACGATGATGTTGGTGTACGGCGAGTCTTTATCCTCGATGAAGATGCCGTCTTTGGTCGGCGACAGGCCGGTCTGGTTGATGTAGGTGGTGCTGATGACGGCGACGGTGACCTTTGGATCGTCCAGCACGTGCGGCAGCTGCGCGCCTTCCAGCTCCATGATTTGGTAACGGTGCGGGTTGGCGCTGATGTCCAGGGCGGTGGGCAACAACCCCTTGCCTTGTTTCAGCGTAATCAATCCGGTTTTTTCCAGCAGCAGCAGAGCGCGCCCCAGGTTGGTCGGATCGAGCGGGATGGCGATCACCGCGCCGTCCGGCAGCTCTTTGAGCGATTTTATCTTTTTGGAGTAGCCGGCCATCGGGAAGACAAAGGTATTGCCGACCGCCACCAGCTTATAGCCGTGATCTTTGTTTTGCTGTTCGAGGAACGGGCGGTGCTGGAACACGTTGGCGTCCAGTTCGCCCTTGTCGGTGGCGTCGTTCGGCAGCAGCGAACCGCTGAAGCCGACCAGCTCGACGTCCAGTCCGTATTTCTCTTTCGCCACTTGCCTGGCGACTTCCGCCACGTCCTGTTCCGCGCCGTTGATGACGCCGACCTTGATATGGTTCCGATCGGTTTTTTGATCGCAGCCCTGAAGCGCCAAAACGGCGGCGAAGGCCGCCGCCAGAGGGGTGATACGCCAGCGTAAGGTCATCGAAGTCTCCCTGAAAAGAACAATAAAATCAGTTGGTTTTTGTTCTTACAGCTAAGCTTGAACCGCCGATGAAGTCAAACGCTCGCTCAGCATAAACGGCTATAGCTTATAGCCGTTATGCGGCGGGGGATTACCGGCTGAGCGAACGCAGCACCACGATGCCCGGCGTGGCCATCACGTAATCCATAAAGGGCGAATCGACCACCCGCATGTTGGCCTTGCGCGATGAGGCGTTGCGCAGCACCGGGCCGTTGTCGGTCATCACGAAGATGCCGGTGTGGGTCACGTCCAGCCCGTCCAGGTTGGTGTAAATGCCGATGTAATCGCCGGTGCGCAGCTGGGCCAGCACCTTGTCGTCGATGCGGTCGCTGGGGATATAGGTCACGCTGCGTTGTACGTCGGGCAAGCCGGGCAGGTAGCTGCCGCCATCCGCTTTGCGGTTGAGGGTTTTCACGAGGGTGACGGCGTGCGGGCTGAGCCGCGCGGTGATGTCTTCAGCCACTTTTTTCGGCCGCTACGCCCAATCGGTGAAGAAGTGTTTGCGCTGCGGGAAGGCGATTTTGCCGTCGACGTAGCGAATGTCTACCAGGCGCTGTACGAACTCGCCCTCGCTGCGGGCGGTGCTGAGCGCTTCCACATAATCGATGTAGGTGAAGCAATCCAGCCCGCGGAAGTCGATCACCAGCTGCTCGGGCGTGCTCTGCGAACCGATCAGGCGGTTGGCGAGATAGGGCGTGCCGAGAAACTCGCGCGAAATCAAATCGACGGTGCGGCCATGCGGCTGCGTGGCGGGCCAACCGGCGCGCAGCGCGAGGATCTCATGCAGCTTGCTGCGCGTGCTGGCGTCCATCTGCGGTTGCACAGCCGGCGGCGAAACGGTGACGTCGGTCGGCGGCGTTGCGGGGGAGACGGCGGTGGGGCGCTCGGCGCATCCGCTCATGGCGATAGCTAACATCAGTAAAACAACCTTGTTCTGGTTCATACGGCCCTCCCTGGGTGTCGCTGGCTTATCAGAGTCAGTGATAACAGTTCTCATCCGATGGTAGGGGTTAAAAAGTAAACATAGCCTCAATGGCGGCCGATAAATCAGTAACCGATTTCGCTATTGAACGGCAAATACCAGAACAGCGCGATTTCGTGATCGGCGATCTCCGGCTCGGCGCGGTACAGCAAACGGTCGATGCCGCCGAGAATAAACCCGTAATGCTGGTAGCAGCGACAGGCGGCCAGATTGTTGTTCTGCGTTTCGAGCATCATACCTGAGGTTTCCTGCTGCCGCGCCCACTGTTTGGCGCAGTCCAGCAGCGCCCCGGCGATGCCCTGACGGCGCGCGTGAGCGCTGACCGCGATCTCGTCGATCAGGGTGTAACCGTTCCAGTTTTTGCTCAGCGTGATGTGGCCAACGGCTTGGTCCTGGCGATACGCCAGGAAAGTCGCGCTGTCTTCGTTGGCGAACGGCGCCAAGGGATACTGTTTGCGAAACGGCGCCACCGGGCGGGTTGGCCAGCTGTCGACCGGGGTGTCGAACTGCGGCAGGGCGTAACAGCGGATGGTAAAGCCGAAATCGCCGCGCGTCAGGTAATCATCGGGCAGCGCCTCAATGGCCGCGATGCGGATGACCGCGGTCATTACGGCAGCTCCCGCAGCAGGCGCGCCGGGTTGCCGGCATAAATCCCCTTGCGGGTGATGTTGCGGGTCACGACCGCCCCGGCGCCGATCACCGCGTCGCTGCAGATCTCCACCGCCAGGATGGTGGCGCCGGAGCCGATGGACACCCGATCGCCGACGCGCGTGCGCCCCCAGCTGGCCGGATCGGCATTGGGCGCGCCGTCTTTGAACAGATCGTTGGCGAAGGTGACGCCGTGGCCGACAAAGCACGCTTCGCCGAGGGTAACGTATTCGCAGATAAAGCTGTGCGACTGAATTTTACTGCGCGCGCCGATGCTGACGTGGCGCTGGATCTCCACGAACGGGCCGACGAAGACATCGTCGCCGAGCCGGCAGCCGTACAAATTGCAGGGCTCGATAACGGTGACGTTGCGCCCGGCGTCGACGTCGACGATCCCCGCCTGGCGGGTGGTGATAACGGATGACATGGCCTTCCTCGCAGCCTGGTTTTTATGGTGGGAGTATAAGACAAAGCGCCGCGGCGTTGCGCTTTCCGCACGTTTTTTCGCCGAAAGACTATAATGAGTACAGGGGAGAGAGCCCCGTGGCCGCAATCCTCGCACGGGTAGCAGTCCGTCGGAGGTGTGAAATTCGTTCGCCGATCGCGGCCTACGGCGAGATAGGAGGTGTCTCATGGTCAGTCATGTTTGGGGACTTCTGGCGCATCCCAGCGCCGAGTTCGAACAGATCAAAAACGAGAATGAAAGCGTCTCGCACCTATACACCCATCACGTGTTGCTCTTGGCAGCAATCCCGGTGGTCTGCGCCTTTATCGGCACCACCCAGTTGGGCTGGCTCTCCGGCGAGGGACATGCCATCAGGCTCGACATGTTTACCGCGCTTTATACCGCCGTGGCGTTTTACCTGCTGATGCTGGCGGGCGTAGCGGCCATGGGGAAAGTCATTCACTGGATGGCGCGGCGCTATGAATCGCGCCCCAGCCTGCACCGCTGCATGGTGTTCGCCGGCTACGTGGCGACCCCGATGTTCCTCAGCGGGATTGTGGCGCTCTATCCGGTCGTCTGGCTGTGTCTGTTTGTCGGCATTATCGGCCTGTGCTATTCGGGCTATCTGCTGAATCTGGGGATCCCGCACTTCCTGAATATCGACAGTAAGGAAGGGTTCATCTTCTCCAGCTCGACCTTCGCCATCGGCATTCTGTTGCTCGAGCTGCTGCTTGGGGTGACGGTGCTGCTGTGGGGGTACGGTTCCTGGTTATTCTGAGTTAACGGCTGTTGTTGTCGCCCCCGCGCCGGTGGAACGGCGCGGGGGCTTTTGCTTTTATGCGCGGCGGAAAACCAGCATCACGCCGAGCACGATGCCCGCCATGCCCAGCAGGCTCAGCGCCGCCAGCGTGTGGCCGAGCAGCAGGTAGTCCAGCAGGGCGGTGACCGCCGGGATCAGATAGAACAGGCTGGTGACCTGCACCAGGTTGCCGCGCTGGATCAGGCGATACAGCAAGAAAGTCGCCAGCACCGAGATCACCACCGCCATCCACAGCAGCGGCAGCACGAACTCTGGCCGCCACTCGACCCGCAGCGGCTCAAACGGCAGCGCCAGCGTACACATCAATAGCCCGACGGCATACTGCAGCGGCAAGACCGCCAGCGGCGGCTGCGTCATGCCTTTTTGCAGCAGGGTGCCGGCGGTCATGCAGCCCAGCGCGATAAAGGCGAACAGCATGCCGCTCAGCGAGAAGTGGGCCACCATCAGGCTTTGGTACACCACCAGCGTCAGCCCGGCCATCGCCAGCGCCAGGCCGAGCGCCCGCAGCCCGGTGCAGCGCCGTTCGGTGATGAACTGGGTGAGGATCGGCTGTACGCCAAGCAACGTGGCCAGCACGCCGGGCGTAATACCCTGTTCCAACGCCAGCAGATAGCAGATTTGATAGCTGCCGATCATCAGCACGCCAATCAGCGCGACGCGCCGGCGGGTGCCGGGGGCGGGCAGGCACTGGCGCTGCCACAGGCCGATGGCCAACAGCACCGCCAGCGCGATGGCGCAGCGGAAGAACAGAAAAGCGAAGGCGGAGGCGTGCTCCAGCCCCCAACGGGAGAAAATCGCGCCGCTGCTCCAAAGCAGGACGAACAGCGTAGCCAGGCCGGCATTGGCCCAGAGAGAAGGTAATCGCATGTCAATTTCACCTGTCGTGAAAATTACAGGCTCCGGCGCGCGCGGCGGTCTACGCCTGAACGCAACAGATCAATAAGCCGGAGGTAAAAAGTCGGTTTGGCTTAGCGCACGACCACAATGCGTGGCGGGTAAGCGGCAACCGCTGAAACGACAGAGGAAACGGCGGGTGGAGCGGAAGAAGCACACAGCAAAACGGCGGCCGGAACGGTCGCGTTTGTCGGATCTGTGCTGTGCGCCAGGTAGGCCATGTGAGTTCCTGAAAACCGGGAATGAAACTAATCGCTCAAACATAACTAAGTTCAGCGGGGCGTGCAATCGGAAATCGCAGTGATTTAAATGATAATGAAAATCATTATCATTTATTGAGAGGTATGCTATGTTGCTTTGGCCGCGCAGTTTTGACGCAGAGGGCGCGGCTTGCTCTTGCCTCGGTTCACGCAATGCGTGCGACGAAAGACGCTGCGATTCGCTTTTGCAGAAGGCGCGTAATCGTGGTAAAAATATTGATATGTTATAATATAACAATTTGCGCATAATGAATTCAGTTCACGACATCCTCCACGTTGATGGGATTAGCCTGACCGGCCACGGCGGGGCATTGATACTCGACAACATCCATTTCGCGCTGCACGCCGGTGAGAAGCTGGCGGTGATCGGCCCTAACGGCAGCGGCAAGTCCAGCCTGTTGCGTGCCCTGATCGGTGAAACGCGGCCGGACAGCGGCGGCATTTACTGGCGAGGGCGCGCCTTGTCCGCGTGGCCGGCGGCGGAGCGCGCCAGAAGCATCGCCTTTCTGGCACAAAACGATTCGCCGGATTTGCGGCTGTCGGTTGAGGACTACGTGGCGTTGGGCCGTTTGCCGCATGGCGTATGTTCTGCGACGGGAAAGCGCATCGTTGACGAAGCCATCGGGGAAACCGGGTTGGCGCCGCTCAGGCGCCATCCGTTGGGGCGGCTCTCGGGCGGCCAGCGCCAGCGTGCCGCGCTGGCTCGGGCGTTGGCGCAGTCTCCCGATCTGCTGTTGCTGGATGAACCGACCAATCACCTCGATCCGCCCGGGCGCTCGGCGCTGCTGTCGTTAGTGAAAAATAAAGACATCGCCGTGATTGCGGTCTTGCACGATCTGCCCGTGGCAGAGGCGTTTGCCGATCGGATCCTGGTGCTCAACGAAAGCCGTCAGGTGGCCTGTGGTACGCCCGAGGCGGTGTTGCAGACCCCGGTGATTCTGCCGGTGTTCGGCATGAACAGTTTCAAGGTGGCACATCCCGTCAGCGGGAAAACGCTGCGCATTTTTGACGTTCCCCATTGCGCTTGATAAACCAGAGAGAAACATGAACACACGCGTATTCATCCTGCTTCTGCTGTTGGCCGCCAGGTCGGCGGCGGCTGAACAATTTCCCGTCACCGTAGAAAGCTGCGGTGTGCCGGTCACCTTCAACCAGGCGCCGCAGCGCGCCGTCATCAACGACATCAACATGGCCGAGATGGCCTTTGCACTGCATCTGCAGGATCGCATTGTCGGGCTGACCGGCATCACCGGCTGGTACAAACTGACGCCCGACTTCAAGGCCGCGATGGGCACCATTCCCGAGCTGGCGCCGAAATATCCCGCTTTGGAAACGCTGCTGGCGGCACAGCCGGATTTCTTTTTCGCCGGCTGGAATTACGGCATGAAGATCGGCGGCGACGTCACGCCGGAGAAGCTCGCCCCGTTCGGCATCAAAACGCTGGTGCTGAGCGAGAGCTGCGTACAGGCCGGCGGGCGGCCGCAGAAGGCCGATATGAACCTGCTGTATGACGATGAGCTGAAGCTCGGCAAGATTTTCGGCAAGCAGCAAGAGGCCACCGCGCTGGTTGAGGGCTGGCAGCGCCGGTTGGCTGCGCTTCCCGCCAGGCCGGCGGGCCAGCCGCCGCTCAAGGTGTTCGTCTATGACTCGGGGGAGGAGAAGCCTTTCACCAGCGGCAAATACGCTATGCCGACGGCGATCATCGAAGCGGCGGGCGGCCGCAACGTGATGGACGGTTTGCCGGCGAGCTGGACGACGGCGTCCTGGGAGGCGGTAGCGGCGGCCGAGCCTGATTTCATTATTCTGCTGGATTACCAGACCGGTTCGGGCGCCGATGCGCTGCGGCGCTTCCTCGAGTCTCACCCGTTGATGAAATTGACGCCTGCCGTACGGCACCACCGCTATCTGAAACTGCAGTATGCGGAGCTGACGCCGGGGCCGGCCAACATCGGCGCAGTGGAAAAGCTGGCGCGGGCGCTGTACGCGCCGGAGGCTGAATGAACTCGCCGACTCGGCGCTTTATGCTGCTCGCACCGCTGGCGCTGTCGGTATTGTGCGGGCTAATGATCTGGAGCCTGCAGCTGGGGAGCGTCGCGCTGTCATGGCGGCAGGCGTTTGCGGCGTTAGGGCTCGGTTCGGCGCCGCTTTCCGGCATGCTGGACACCATCGTCGTGCAGCTGCGGGTGCCCAGGGCTTTGTTGGCGGCGTTAACCGGCGCCGGACTGGCGATGACCGGCGCGCTGCTGCAGACCACCACCCGCAATGAGCTGGCCGATCCTTTTTTGTTTGGGCTCTCTTCCGGTGCCTCCGCCGGCGCGGTGCTGGTCATCACGCGCTTCGGTGATGCGCTGGGCGCACTGACGTTGCCGCTGTCCGCTTTCGTCGGCGGCATTCTGTCCGCGATGGCGGTGATGATCCTGTTTCGCGTCAGCCGGGTCAGGCGCGCCGAGCAGTTGATCGTCTGTGGCCTGGCGGTCTCATTTTTGTTTAGCGCGCTCACCAGCTACCTGGTGTTTTCCGGCGATCAGCGGGCGGCCGGTTCGGTGTTGTTCTGGTCGCTCGGCGGGCTGGGGCTGGCGCGTTGGGATAATCTGTTCATTCCGCTGGCGAGTTTCGTGCTACTGGCCGGGTTTACGGCGCTGCGTTGGCGGGCGCTGGACGCGCTGCTGGCGGGCGAGCAAACCGCCCATTCGATGGGGGTCAACGTGGCGCGGCTGCGCACCGAGACCTTTCTGTGCTGCGCACTGTCCACGGCGTTTCTCGTTTCGCTGACGGGCGTGATCGGCTTTGTCGGGCTGATGGTGCCTTATCTGGCCCGGAGCCTGGTGGGCGTGCGCCACCGATTGTCCGTGCCGATGTGCGGCATGCTGGGGGCGATGCTGCTGACCGGCGGTGACATGCTCAGCCGCAGCCTGATCCCCAATCAGGAACTGCCCATCGGCATCATTACGGCGGGGCTGGGGGGCGCGTTCATCGTGTCCTTGCTGCTGCGCGCGGAGCGGTGAACGCCGCCCTGTCTCAATAGAGCTCCAGATGCAGGCGCTGCTGCTCAATCAGCGTCTGCCACAGGTTTTCCGCCCCGTGGGCTTGCTCCAGCGCCGTCGCCACGGCATGTTCCAGATACTGACGATTGCCGCACAGGTAGACATGCGCCCCCCGCCGCAGCAGGCCGCTGACGACATCGGCGTGATCGTCGATGGCGTGTTGCACGTAATACTTGTCGGCGGTGTCGCGCGAAAATGCCGTGATGAGCCGCGTGAGTACGCCCGCCGCGTTCAGCGTGACCAACTCCTCGCTATACAGGAAGTCTTCATCGCGCCTTTTCTCACCGAAGATCAGCACGGTTTCACGCCGTTCGCCCTGGGCGGCCATTTCGCGCAGTAAGCCAATCAACGGTGCGATGCCGGTACCGGTACCGATAAGCAGCACCGGTACGGTGGTATCGCGCGGCAGGTAAAAGCCGGGGTTGGCGCGGCAGAAGAGGCGGAAAGGGCCGGGTTGGCTGAGCAGCCAGCCGGTCGCCGTGCCGCGCCGGGTGCGGCCGCCGCGTTCATAATGCACGTCGCGCACGCACAGATCGAGGCTCTCTTCCCGCGTTGCCGAAGCGATGGAGTAGGCGCGCGGCAGGCAAACGGGCAGCAGCGTCAGCAGGTTCTCCAGCGTGACCGCGTGCGGCGGGCAAAAATCGTGCAGCACGTCCAGCAGATCGGCGCCGTACAGATAACTCTCCAGGGCTTTGCGCTGGCGGATCTTGAGCAAGCCTTTGAGTTCTTCGCTGTCGGCCAACTGCGCCAGTTCGCGCAGCGTCATTTTGCTGAGCTGGCGCAGCTCCCGACGCCGCAGCGCGTCGGCGGCCTCCGGCCTGCCGAGCCAGTCAGCCAGCCGGGTCAATAATCCTTCGTCGTTCTCCGGCAACAGATAGACGGTATCTCCCGCCCGGTAAACGATGCCGCTGCCGGCGATATTCAGCCGCAGGTGCCAGGCCTGTGGCGTGCGTGCGCTGAGCGGCCGCCGTTCGAGGAGGGCGGCGCTGAACGCATGGTCTTCACCGTAGGCGGTTACGCGCAGATGTAAATCGCGGCCGGCCTGGGCATCGCCGGCCAGCACCTTATCCAGCGTCGTCAGCCAGGTTGCGAAGAACGGTTCGAAGTTAACGTCTGCGTCGACGCGATTGACGATGGCGTGGGCGCCGTATTGCGTCAGGCGTGCATCCAGCGCCTGCGTGAAGCCGCAGAAATGCGGGTACGCGGTGTCGCCGAGGCCGAAGATGGCGTAACGCAACCGATGGCGGTTAGGCCATTGCGCCAGCGCGTCGGAAAAACGTTCGGCGTTGGCGGGCGGTTCGCCGTCGCCAAATGAGCTCGAGACGATCAGTAGGGCGTCATGCTCGCCCACATCGGCGGGCTGGATGGCGTTGAGTTCTTTCACGACGGGGCGGTAGGGTTGCAGGCTGCTTTGCTCGCCCAGGCGCATCGCCAGCGCCCGGGCGTTGCCCGACTCCGAACCGTAACCAATCAGGATGCGTTCGATAAGGTCGGCCATGGCGGTTACTTGTCGTAGTGGTTGTCGAACTGTTCTTTGGCGAATTCCACCGATTCGAAGTCGGTCATCAGATCGTTGATCACGCGGCGGATGCTGATATAGGCCGCGATATTGCCCTGGGCGTCATACAGCGGTTGCACTGTGGTGTCGACCACGTACAGCACGCCGCCTTTGCCGACGTTCGGAATGATGCCGGTCCAGATGCCGCCCGCCTTGATGGTGTCCCACATCGCTTTGTAAACCGCTTTCGGCACGGAAGGGTGGCGCACGATGCTATGGGGCTGGCCCACCAGCTCTTCCCGGGAAAAGCCGGTCAGTTGGCAAAACAGATCGTTGACGTAGGTGATGGTGCCTTGCAGATCGGTGGTGGAGATCACCATCACTTTATCGAGCGCGGCTAACAGCTGGGCGGAATCGAGGGTCTGACTCATGGTAGGTTCCTTCTCATTAACAACTTCGCGGTGATTGCCACGGCGGATGCCATGTATCCGTCATGACAGTTTTGTAATTGATTCTCATTTGCGATGAATGGTAATCGGGAAATTTATAAGTTGCAATATAAATGCATCTTTAAGGGCGCAGAAAGATCACGATGAGGCAGGCAGGGGAGAGTAGGCCCGCGCCGGGTGCGGCGGCGGGCCAATCGGGCGGTCTTAGCGGGGGACTTCGGCCCAGCCTTTGCGTTTACTGGTTTTGCCGATGCCGGGGTTGAAGCTGTTGGTCGGATCGGCGGCGCGGTAGAACGCCTGCAGATCCGGTTTGGCGTGATACAGGTGGCCGACGTTATGCTCCGCCGGGTACTCGGCGCCGCGCCGGTTGAGGATCTCGAGCATCTTTTCTTTCAGTGCGTGGCTGTCGACGCCTTTTTTCACCACGTAGTCCTGATGGAAGACGTGGCACATAAAGTGGCCGTAATACAGCTTATGCACCAGCTGGCTGTCGATTTCCGGCGGCAGCGTTTCAAACCAGTCGGTGTCGTTGCGGCGCAGGGCGATATCCAGCGCCAGAATATCCTCCACCTTGTCGGCGTGCACCGCATGGTAGCGCACGGCGGCGCCGGCGGCGGCGAAGCGGTGCAGGAAGGCCTTTTTGCCTTCGTCAGGCGTGCAGGCGAAGAAAGCGCCTTCGGCCTGGGCGAAGTACTCGGTCAGGTAGCGCTGCGCTTCGTCTACGCCGGGGCCGGCCATCTTCAGTAGCAGGTGATGTTCGAAACGTTCGCGGTAGTCCTTCATGCGCTTCGGCAGGTGGCTCGGCGCCAGATGGCTCAGGCCCTGCATCAGCCGGTCGGTCAGGTTGTGCGGCAGCAGCGGCAGCTTGTTGAGGCTGGCGTCCATGCGGCCTTTCAGGGTGAAGAAGCGTGGCATCTGATCGGTGCCGAGCTTGTCGATCATCATGAAGGTGTCTTTGCCGTACACCTCGGCGATGTCGAAGATATCGCGGTGCATGTACTCACCGGCCACCGGCAGGTTTTCGAACTGGCTCAGCATGTGGCGGCGCAGCTCGGTCAGCACCGCGGTGTCGTTGGTGCCGATATAGAATACCTGCTCTTTGCCTTCTTTCTCGAAGGTGTCGAGCCGCACCGCGAACACCGCCAGCTTGCCGGCGCAGCCGGAGGCCTCGAACAGGCGGCGTTTGTCGGCGTTAAAGCGGGAAGGGGTATCGGCATCGACGTCGCGCACCCGGCTGGCGTACTCGTTATCCGAGGCGCGCAGCTCGCCGTATTCGACGTCGGTCGGGCGATAGTCGCCTTTTTCCAGCCGGGTGAGGATCTCTTCCGGCGTGTCGCCGAGGCGGATGCCCAGATGGTTCACCAGGCGCAGCTGGCCGTCTTCCCCTAGCTGGGCGTACAGCGCCATTTCGGTATAGGCCGGGCCGCGTTTCACCAGCGAGCCGCCGGAGTTGTTGCACACGCCGCCGATCACCGAGGCGCCGATACAGGAGGAACCGATCACCGAATGCGGTTCGCGGCCGTAGGGTTTGAGCAATTTCTCGAGGTGGTGCAGGGTGCTGCCGGGGAAGCCGACCACCTGCTTGCCGTTGTCCAGCACCTGAATATGGTCGAGGCGCAGGGTGCTGACGATGACGATGTCGCGATCATAGTCGTTGCCGCTGGGGGTCGATCCTTCGGTCAGGCCGGTATTGGCGGCCTGCATGATGACGATTTTGTCGGCGGCCACGCAGGCCTGCAAAATGCGCCACAGCTGCAACAGGCTGGTGGGAAACACCACCGCCAGCGCCTGGCCTTCGCCGGAGCGGAACCCCTTGCGATACCGCTCGGTGTTGCGATCGCCGGTCAACAGCTGCGGGCCGCCGACGATGTCCTTGAGCTGATTGATAAACGCCTGATTGCCTGACTGCATGCTGTCTGTCTCCCTGTCATCCCCGTCACTTTAACCGCGGCGCCGGAGTGCCGCATATAAGCTAAGAGGTTATCAATTAAATAACTTATTAAGCTATCAGCTTGCCAGGCTAATGGCTTGCGGGTTTAGTAACGCTCGGCGTAGCCGGCCCGGCGCTCTTCGTCGCGCAGCGTCAGGATCTCCACGCCGTCGGCGGTGACCGCCACGGTATGCTCCCACTGCGCCGACAGTTTTTTGTCACGCGTCACCACCGTCCAGCCGTCTTTCTTCTGCTTGATGCGGCGGTCGCCCTGGTTGATCATCGGCTCGATGGTGAACACCATGCCTTCCTGCAGCACCAGACCGCTGCCGGGTTGGCCGTAGTGCAGCACCGCCGGCTCTTCATGCATATCGCGGCCGATGCCGTGGCCGCAATATTCCCGCACGATGCTGTAGCCGGCCTGCTCGGCGTGCCGCTGGACGGCATGGCCGATATCGCCGAGGGTGACGCCCGGTTTCACCGCGCGAATGCCCTGCCACATCGATTCATAGACGTTGCTCACCAGCCGTTTGGCCAGCGGCGTCACCTGGCCGATGCAGTACATCTTGCTGGAGTCGGCGATGTAGCCGCCGTTTTCCAGCGTGATGTCCACGTTGACGATCATGCCGGAACGCAGGATTTTGCTGGCCGACGGCACCCCATGGCACACCACGTCGTCGATTGAGGTGTTGAGCACATAGGGGAAATCATACTGCCCCTTGCTGGCCGGGCGCGACTTCAGCTCTTCGACGATAAACGCCTCGGCGCGGTCATTGATCTCCATGGTGGAGATGCCTTCGACGATGACCTCATCGAGCATAGCAAACACTTTCGCCAGCAGGGCGCCGGAATGGCGCATTTTGGCAATCTCTTCCGGCGTTTTAATCACAATCTGTTTCACCCGACAATCTCCTTCAGCGTCAGCGCGTTATCTTTCATCATTTTTTTTACCAGCTGCGGGTAGGTCAGTTCCGGATGGAACTCCGCCAGCATGCCGATCTTGATCCAGTACTCGGCCTGCGCGTTGATCGAACGCGTCATGGTCAGGCTGGCGAGGCGCAGATCGTCATGCAGCGCGTCTGAAATTTTTACGATGCCCATCGGCGTCTCCCTAAGTGAACGATATACGAAGTGTATACGTTTAGGATGGTGGCGATGTGGCATTCTGTGGCGTAAGAAGATTCTGGCAACAACGATTGCCGCCGCCAGGCAATGCGTTTATTGTGATAAACGACTTTTTTGCCATGATTTTTCAGAAGGATTTAAGGCGTGACTAAACTACGTGTTGGGGTGATTTTTGGCGGTAAGTCGGCGGAGCATGAGGTGTCGCTGCAGTCGGCCAAAAACATTGTGGATGCAATCGACAAAGAGAAGTTTGACGTCACGCTGCTGGGGATCGACAAACAGGGGCAGTGGCACATCAACGACGCCTCCAACTACCTGCTCAACGCCGAGAACCCGGCGCTGATCGCGCTGAACCGCTCGAACAAGAACGTGGCGCTGATCCCGGGCCAGGAAAAACAACAGCTGATCGAAGCGGGCAGCGCCGGCGCGTTGGGCCAACTCGACGTCATCTTCCCGATCGTGCACGGCACGCTGGGGGAGGACGGCTCGCTGCAGGGGCTGCTGCGCATGGCCAATATGCCGTTCGTCGGCGCCGGCGTGCTCGGCTCGGCGGTCAGCATGGATAAAGACGTGACCAAGCGCCTGCTGCGCGATGCCGGGCTGGCGGTGGCGCCGTTCGTCACCCTGACCCGCGCCAACCGCGCCGGATTCACGTTTGAGCAACTGAGCGAGCGCCTCGGCCTGCCGCTGTTCGTCAAGCCGGCCAACCAGGGCTCGTCGGTCGGGGTCAGCAAGGTGGAAAATCGCGCCGAGTTCGACGCGGCGGTATCGCTGGCCTTCAGCTTCGATCATAAGGTGCTGGTGGAGTCGGCGATCGTCGGCCGCGAGATCGAGTGCGCGGTGCTGGGCAACGACGATCCGCAGGCCAGCGTATGCGGCGAGATCGTGCTGAGCGACGCCTTCTATGCTTACGACACCAAATACATCAATGAGCAGGGCGCTCAGGTGGTGGTGCCGGCGGCAATCGCGCCGGAAGTGAGCGACCACATCCGCGAGGTGGCGCTGAAGGCGTTCCGCGCGCTGGAGTGCTTTGGCCTGGCGCGGGTGGATGTGTTCCTGACGCCGGACAACCAGGTGGTGATCAACGAAATCAACACGCTGCCGGGCTTCACCAATATCAGCATGTATCCCAAGCTGTGGGCCGCCAGCGGCGTCAGCTATCAGGCGCTGATCACGCGCCTGATCGAATTGGCGCTGGAGCGCCACCAGCAGGATCGCGCGCTGAACAGTTCGGTGTTCGATCGCTAAACGCGGCAGGGGGCGGCGGTGCCGCCCCCGTCTCTCACTTCACCGTCACATCGATATCGCCGAAATACTTCTTCGACAGCGCCGCCACCGTGCCTTGCTGTTTCACTTTGGCGATGGCAGCATCCAGTTTTTTCTTCAGCGCCTCATCCCCTTTACGCAGGCCGAAGGCGATACCTTCACCGAGGATTTTGTCGTCGCGCACCGCCTCGCCGACGAAGGCGAAGCCTTTGCCGTCTGGCTGCGACAGGAAGCCGCTTTGCCCCGACGGCGCCATCACCAGCGTGGCGTCGAGCCGACCGGCCGCCAGATCGAGGTAAACCTGATTCTGATCCTGATAAGACACCACGTCCACGCCCGCCGGCGCCCAATGGGTTTTGGCGTAAATCTCCTGAATCGATCCTTGCAGCACGCCCACGTGTTTGCCCGCCAGCGATTTGGCGTCCGGCAGCAGGCCGCTGCCGGCTTTGGCGATCAGGCGGTTCGGCACCTGATAGATGGCGTCGGTGAAGGCGATCGCCTGACGCCGCTGTTCGGTCACGTTCATCGCCGAGTTGATGGCGTCGAACTTGCGCGCCTGCAGCGCCGGGATCAGGCTGTCGAACGAGGTTTCCACCCAGCTGCATTGCAACTGCGCGGCGGCGCATACCGCGTCGCCCAGTTCGATATCGAACCCTTCCAGTTTGCCGCTGGCGGATTTGGATTCGAACGGCGGATACAGCGCTTCCAGGCCGAAGCGCAGGCTGTTTTCCGCCGCCAGCGAAGCGCCGGCGGCCAGCAGGCATCCGGCGGCGAACAGCGTTTTCAATGCTTTCATAGGCAGTGCCCCTTTCCCATGGTTGGACAAAAAATCACACCTGGCTCAGGCGGCGCGCGCCTTCCAGCAGGGTCTCGTTATCTTTGGAAAAACTCAGCCGGATAATGCCGGTATCGGTGCCGTCGCTGTAGAACGCCGACAGCGGGATCGTCGCCACCTTCGCTTCGCGGATCAAGCGCACGGCGAAATCATTGTCGCTTTCGTGACTGAAGCCGCTAAAGCGGGCCAGCATGAAGAAGCTGCCGCGGCTGGGCAGCAGCTCAAAGCGCGAATCCTGCAGGGCGCTGGCCAGCAGATCGCGCTTTTGTTGATAAAACGCCGCCAGCCCCAGGTAGCTCTGCGGGTTGGCGAGCGCGGCGGCGAAGGCGTGCTGCATCGGCGTATCGGCGGAGAACACCATAAACTGGTGCACCTTGCGGATCTCGTCCATCAGCGCCGCCGGCGCCAGGCAGTAGCCGACGCGCCAGCCGGTGACGTGGTAGGTTTTACCGAACGACGACACGATCACGCTGCGTTCCGCCAGCTGCGGGTAGCGCGCCATGCTGTGGTGAATATCGCCGTCGAACACCACGTGCTCGTAGACCTCGTCGGACAGGATCACGATGTCGGTGTCGCGGGTCAGGGCGGTCAGACGTTCGATGTCGTGCGCGTCAAACACCGCGCCGGTCGGGTTGTGCGGCGTGTTGACGATGATCATGCGCGTTTTGCCGTTGATGGCGGCGGCCACTTCGTCCCAGTCGACGCGAAAATCCTGCAACGACAGCTTGATCGCCACCGGCGTGGCGCCCTGCAGGCGCACGATCGGCGCATAGCTGTCGAACGCCGGTTCGAAATAGATCACCTCGTCGCCGGGATGCACCAGCGCGCTGATCGCCGAGTACAGCCCTTCGCTGGCGCTGGCGATCACCGTGATTTCTTCGTCGGCGTCATAGCGTGCGCCATACAATCGTTCAGCTTTTTCCGCCAGAGCAGCACGTAACGCCGCCACGCCGCTCATCGGCGCGTATTGGTTATGACCTGCGCACATGGCTTGCGCCGTTGCCTCGATCAGCTGCGGGTCACCGGCGAAGTTGGGCGCGCCCTGCGACAGATTGAGGGCCTGATGTTCGGCGCTGAGTTGGCCAATGACGGTGAAAATGGTGGTGCCGACGTCCGGCAGCTTCGAGCGGGATGAACAGGCGCTCTGCATGATGGGCTCCAGGCAAACAGGGAAGTGTTGAGCGATTAAGCATCAGCCGGCGTAGGCGGACAAGGGAAAGTTTGTCATACTTGCCATGCACTACGATCATACCTAATCGAGGCCCGCTATGCCGATATCCCTGCCGTCGCTCGACGTGTTGAAAACCTTCGTGGTGGTGGCGCAACGCCTCAACTTTACCCATGCCGCCCGGCAGCTGCACCTGACGCAGGGGGCGGTCAGCCGGCAAATCCTCGGGCTGGAACAGCGCCTGGGCTATCCGCTGTTCAGCCGCCAGGCGCGCGGTTTGGCGCTGACGCCGCAGGGCGCGCAGCTGTTGGCGCCGGTGCAGCAGGCGCTGGGGCAGTTGGACGAGGCGCTGACGCGGGCCGCCGCCCCGCCGGGGGCGCTGCGCATCAAATGCCCGACCTGCGCCATGCGCTGGGTGCTGCCGCGCATCATTCGCCTGCAGAATGAACGGCCGGACATGCATATTGAGCTGACCGCTTCGGTGTCGCACGGTCTGGATTTCAGCACCGAGCAATTTGACGCCGCGGTGGTATTCGGCCGGCCGCCGGGCAAAAAGCTGAGCGCGCACCTGCTGTTCGACGAAATCCTCACGCCGGTCTGCACGCCGACGTTCCTGCCGCCAACGCCCCGGCTGGCGGACTTGACGGACAAAACCCTGCTGCACCCGACGCGCGATCGGCGCGACTGGCTGCGCTGGCTGAAGGCGGCGGGGGCCGATGCGCTGCCGTCCGGCAAGGCTCAGCATTTCGATACCCTCGATCTGGCGATGAGCGCCGCACTGCAAGGGTTTGGCATCGCCATCGGCGATCTGTGCCTGCTGGAGGAGGATATTCAGGCGCGGCGTATCGTCACGCCGTTCCCGCTCTGCGTCAGCAGCGGCGCGGCCTATTATTTGGTCTATCCTGAACGCGGGGCGCCATCGCCGGCGCTGGCGCAGTTTATCGATTTCCTGACGGCGGAGGCCGCCGACAGCCGCGCCCGGCTGCAGAATTACCTGCCGATAACCTGTAATGCTTTGTAAACATTAACGATGCGAATTACCTTGGCGATGAAACAGAGTGTGGCAAACTGTTTCTTCACTCCGATTAAACTCCGCGGCGTTGGCGGCGGAAACACGCCTGAGATAAAACAAGATGAAATGGCTTTGTGTGGTGAGTATGTTGTCCGGTCTGGCCCTCAGCCCGGCTTTTGCGCAGGAAACGCCGATAACGCAGGGCATGCACGCCCAGCAGCGCGACGCCTTCGTGTCCAATTTGATGAAGCAGATGACGCTGGAAGAGAAGATCGGCCAGCTGCGGCTGATCAGCGTCGGGCCGGATAACCCGAAAGAAGCGATCCGCGAGGGCATCCGCAAAGGGCAGATCGGCGCCATCTTCAATACCGTTACCCGGCCGGATATCCGGGTGATGCAGGATCAGGCGATGCAGCTCAGCCGCCTGAAAATCCCGTTGTTCTTCGCTTATGACGTGGTGCACGGCCAGCGCACCGTGTTCCCGATCAGCCTGGGGCTGGCGGCCAGCTTCGATCTGGAAGCCATCGCGCTCAGCGCCCGGGTGGCGGCGCAGGAGGCCAGCGATGACGGCCTGAACATGACCTTTGCGCCGATGGTCGATATCACCCGCGATCCGCGCTGGGGCCGGGTCTCCGAAGGCTTCGGCGAAGACACCTGGCTGGTGTCGAAAATCGCCAAGGTGATGGTCGATGGTTTCCAGAACGGCGACCCGGCCAAACCCGGTTCGGTGATGGCCAGCGTTAAGCACTTTGCGCTGTACGGCGCCGTCGAAGGCGGCCGCGATTACAACACCGTCGACATGAGCCCGCTGCGCATGCATCAGGACTATCTGCCGCCTTATAAAGCGGCGGTGGATGCCGGCAGCGGCGGGGTGATGGTGTCGCTCAACGCGATCAACGGCGTGCCGGCCACCGCCAACCCGTGGCTGCTGAAAGATCTGCTGCGCGACCAGTGGGGCTTTAAAGGCATCACCATCAGCGACCACGGCGCAATTAAAGAACTGATTAAACACGGCGTGGCCGCCGACGCGCGCGACGCGGTGCGCCTGGCAATCACCTCCGGCGTCGACATGAGCATGAGCGACGAGTTCTACGACAAATACCTGCCGGGCCTGGTGAAAGACGGGCTGGTGGCTGAAAGCGATATCGATCGCGCCTGCCGCGACGTGCTGAACACCAAGTACGACATGGGGTTGTTCACCGATCCGTATGTGCATCTGGGCCCGGCGGGTGCCGATCCGCAGGACACCAACGCCGAAAGCCGCCTGCACCGCGCCGAGGCGCGGGTGGTGGCGCGCAAAACGATGGTGCTGCTGAAGAACGATAAGCAGACGCTGCCGCTGAGCAAACAGGCGACCATCGCGCTGGTCGGGCCGATGGCCGACAGCCAGCGCGACGTGATGGGCAGCTGGTCGGCTGCCGGGGTGGTCAAGCAGTCGGTGACCCTGCGCGAAGGGCTGGAGCGGGCGGTGGGCGACAAGGCGCGCATTCTTTACGCCAAGGGCGCCAACGTCACGCAGGATAAAGGCATTATCGACTACCTGAACGAGTATGAGCCGGCGGTGGCGTTCGATACCCGTTCGCCGCAGCAGATGATCGACGAAGCGGTGCAGGCGGCGAACAAGGCCGACGTGGTGGTGGCGGTGGTGGGGGAATCGCAGGGCATGGCGCATGAGGCCTCCAGCCGCGCCGACATCACGATCCCGCAGAGCCAGCGCGATCTGATCGCCGCGCTGAAAGCCACCGGCAAGCCGCTGGTGCTGGTGCTGATGAACGGCCGGCCGCTGGCGCTGAGTTGGGAGAGCGAGCAGGCGGACGCGATGCTGGAAACCTGGTACAGCGGCACCGAGGGCGGCAACGCGGTGGCGGACGTGCTGTTCGGCGACTACAACCCGTCGGGCAAGCTGCCGATGACCTTCCCGCGCTCGGTCGGCCAGATCCCGATGTACTACAACCACCTGAACACTGGCCGCCCGTTCGGCAAGGAGAATCCGGGCAAGTACACCTCGCGCTACTTCGATTCGCCGAACGGCCCGCTGTATCCGTTCGGTTACGGCCTGAGCTACACCACTTTCAGCCTGTCGGACCTGAAATTGTCCAGCCCGACGATGGCGCGCAACGGCAAGCTAACCGCCAGCGTCACGCTGAAGAATACCGGCAAGTACGACGGCGCCACGGTGGTGCAGCTGTATCTGCAGGACGTGACCGCCTCGGTCAGCCGGCCGGTAAAAGAGCTGCGCAACTTCAAGAAAGTGACGCTGAAGGCCGGCCAGTCGCAGCAGGTTGAGCTGCCTATTAGCGAAGACGATCTGAAGTTCTACAACGCCAGCCTGAAATGGGGGGCGGAGCCGGGCAAATTCAACGTGTTCGTCGGCCTGGACTCCGACAACGTGCAGGCGCAAAGCTTTACGCTGAAGTAACCCTGTCCCCTCGTTCGCCGCGCTGAGCGAGGGGCATCTATTCATTCCCGCTAACGTCATTGGAGCTTGCCTCATGAAACGCTATCTGGACTGCAGCGCCAGCGATCTGGCCGATATCGGCAAAGCCGATCTGCTCTACGCCATCCGCGCCAGCGAAGGGCGCATCTTGGTCAGCGAAACCATCGCGGTCACTCAGCCGCTGCTCAATAACGTCACCAACGCCGAGCTGGCGGCCAGCCAGGGCGCCGACCTGCTGCTGCTGAACCTGTTCGACGTCGACCAGCCGCATATTGCGGGGCTGCCCGCCGACGTGCCGCCGCAGGAGGCGCTGCGCACGCTGCAGCGCCTGACCGGGCGGGTGATCGGGGTGAACCTGGAGGCCGTCGATCCGGCCTTCGCCACCGAACATAACGATTTCTGGCAGATGACGGCGGGGCGTGCCGCCACCGCCGAGAATGCGCGCAAGCTGTATCAACTCGGCGCGCGCATGCTGGTGCTGACCGGCAACCCGAACAACGGCGTCAGCAATCAGGCGATCGCCGCCGCGCTGAAAGCGATCCGTGATGAGGTGGGCGACGAGATGGTGCTGGTGACCGGCAAGATGCACGGGGCAGGTATCGTGCGCGAAAGCGGCAGCCAGCTGATCGGCGAGCAGGACATCGCGCTGTTCGTGGAGAACGGCGCGGACATCGTGCTGTTGCCGGCGCCCGGCACCATTCCCGGCATGTCGCAGGAGAAAGTGGCGGCGCTGATCGCTTATGCGCAGCGGCAGGGCGCGCTGGCAATGACGGCGATCGGCACCTCGCAAGAGGGGGCCGACGTGCAGACCGTGCGGCAGATTGCGCTGATGAGCAAAATGGCCGGGGCGGACCTGCACCATATCGGCGATACCGGCTATCTGGGGCTGGCGCTGCCGGAAAACATCTTCGCTTACAGCGTGGCGATTCGCGGCGTGCGCCACACCTACAGCCGCATGGCGCGCTCGGTGAACCGCTAAGCCCGGGGTTTTTGCGCCGTCACGATGCTGAAATAGCCGAGCGACGGCAGCACTTGAGCAGGCCCGACGTCGCGCAGCTGGTCGCCGATTTCCCTGCCGGAGTATTGGCGGCCCTGCGTCCATCCCATCATCATCAGGCCGTATCCCGCGGCGGCAGACCGAACACGATGCCCGTCAGCGCGCCGGCCAAACGCTGCTGATCAAATCCCAGAAATAACGCGGTGTTTTTAACAAAAAGGGTTCCGCTTCCGGTGTAAGATGAAATGTTTCGCCGTCTCTGGCGATCAATTTCAATGCCAATAGCGCCATGATCAACGTTTCCGCCGGGCGTCTTTCCACATTGGCCTGAGCGCATATATCAGTCATGTTGAGGGGGGCAGAGCAATAAACTCAAAGATGCCCAGGCGATGCGCGATAAGCACCGCTGGATAGAGATATAAATTCATCGTGATATCGAGAAGGGTTTTTCGTCGCATTGCGGCGGCCGGACGGCATGGTTCATGTGAATCCCCTCCCACTAAGGCATGACGCGTCTTAACAGGCTATGCCACGCCGGTGGTTTTGGCAAAGAGGGGCGCACCATTGACCGCAGGCCAACGCTTATTTTGTAAATAATTCCTGGGTGAGATTATTTTTACTATGAATTGAGTGCGGCCAATACCGAACGTGAAAAAATGACAGCGGGCGGAGATTATTACCCCAGCATGCGTTTTTATTTTATTGAGGCTTAACTTAATCACCGCTATTAATACATTAGGGTTGTGTTAATCTAGGCCGCCGTTATACCGTACCGATATTCACACTCTATTTGTGAATGATTAAAAATTAAATAATTCATTATTAAAACGAGTTAACAATGAAAAAAAGCATTCTGACCGGCATGATTGCCGCGACTCTGGGCCTGTTCAACACCGCTAACGCTGAAGGGATGGATCCTGCCGCATTGAAAAACGTCTATGACATCACGCGCAATACCGCCGGGCTGATGTCTTACTGCGTCGATAAAGGCTTCCTGAAAGCCGACAGCATCGACAACGCCAAGAAAATGGTGGCCTACGTGGCGGCTATTCCCGGCGGCGTCGACACCCGCGACGGCGACAAGCGCGAAGCGATGGGCCGCGAAGGCAATGTGCTGAACGACGACGGCAAAGTGGTCGCGTTGGAAAAAGAAGCGCCGCAGGGGCTGCAGGCATGGTGCCAGCAGGCTGACGAAGGGATCCGCCAGGGGCTGACGTCTATCGGTCAGTAAGTCTTCTTCACGCGCCCTTACAGGGCCGATGGGATCCGTCGCCACACCGGCGGATCCGCTTCCAGGATCGCATTCACGCCTCGTTTTACCGCCCGAGTACCCGCATCCGGTTTGATCCCGCTGATTGTTTCGCCATGCACATCGCTATATTATTTGCTATACAACGATAACCAATCGGTCACTGCCATGTTTAACTTTCTCCCGCGCCTGCTGTTGGCGCTTGTTTTGTTTTCCACCGCCGCCCAGGCGGATCGCCAGGTCACCGATCAGCTCAATCGCCAGGTCACGCTGCCCGATCGCATCACCCGCGCGGTGGTGCTGCAACACCAGACGTTGAACCTGTTGGTGCAGCTTGATGCGATGCCTCAGGTGGTCGGCGTGCTCAGCAGTTGGAAAAAGCAGCTGGGGCCAAACTACCTGCGGCTGGCGCCGACGTTGGCAACCCTGCCGATGCCGGGCGATCTGACTTCGGTGAATATCGAGAGCCTGCTAGGCCTGCATCCGCAGGTGGTGTTCGTGGCCAACTATGCGCCGCCGGAGATGATTGCGCAGATCGAACGGGCGGGCATTCCGGTGGTGGCTATCTCGCTGCGCCGCGAGGCGGCCGATCAGGCGGGTAAAATGAATCCGCAGCTGAGCGATGAGGATCGGGCCTATACGCTGGGGCTGCAGGACGGCATTCGCCTGATCGGCGAAGTGATGTCGCGTCAGCCTCAGGCCGAAGCGTTGATTAAGGACGTCATTCAGCAGCGCGCGTTGGTCGCCGAACGGCTGCGCGATCTGCCGGAAAATCAGCGGGTACGGGTGTATATGGCCAACCCCGATCTCACCACCTACGGCGCCGGCAAGTATACCGGGTTGATGATGCGGCACGCCGGTGCGCTCAACGTGGCGGCGAAGGACATTCAGGGGTTTAAACAGGTTTCTATCGAGGATGTCCTGAAGTGGGATCCGGCAGTGATTTTCGTGCAGGAGCGCTACCCGGACGTGGTGAAACAGATCCTGACGTCACCGCAGTGGCAGCCGATCGACGCGGTGAAGAATAAGCGGGTCTACCTGATGCCGGAGTACGCCAAGGCCTGGGGGTATCCGATGCCGGAAGCGATGGCGTTGGGTGAGTTGTGGGTGGCGAAAAAACTTTACCCGCAGCGTTTTGCCGATATCAATCTGCAGCAGCGGGTCGACGCTTACTATCAACGTTATTACCGCGCCACCTGCTGCCAGAGCGGGCAATGAGGCTGGGCTGGCTGGCGTTGTTGACGCTGTGCTGCGCGCTGTTTTCGCTCGGCGTTGGCCGCTTTCAGGTGCCGATGACGCACAGCCTGATGATTTTGCTGGAGCCGTTCACCGGGCAGCATTATGCCGGCATCGATGCCATCCAACGCCAGGTGATCCTGGGTGTGCGCGTGCCGCGAGTGCTGTTGGCGATGGGCGCCGGCGCGGCGCTGGCCCTATGCGGCGCGGCTTTGCAAGGCGTCTTTCGCAACCCGCTGGTCGACCCGCATATCGTCGGCGTGTCGTCCGGCGCGGCCTTTGGCGGCACGCTGGCTATCCTGCTCAGCCTGCCGTTGGCGGCGCTGCTGCTGTCGGCTTTTGTTTTCGGCATGGCGGCGCTGCTGCTGATTTTCACTCTCACCAGCGCCATTGCGCGGCGCAATATTCTCTCTTTGGTACTGGCGGGGGTGATCCTCAGCGGCTTCTTCTCAGCCTGCGTCAGCCTGATGCAATATCTGGCGGATACCGAAGAGAAACTGCCGAGCATCGTGTTTTGGCTGCTCGGCAGCTTTGCCACCGCCGATCGGCAAAAGCTGCTGATGCTGTTTGTGCCTTTGCTGTTGGCCGGCGGCTTGCTGTTGGCGCTGCGCTGGCGCATCAATCTGCTGTCGTTGGGTGATGAGGATGCCGGTGCATTGGGCATTAACGTTGAGCGCACCCGCTGGCTGATTTTGACGCTGTGCGCCGCCATCGTGGCCGCCCAGGTGGCGGTCAGCGGCAGCATCGGTTGGGTCGGCTTGGTGATCCCGCACGTGGCGAGGCGGCTGGTGGGGCCGGATCACCGGCGCCTGTTGCCGGCTTCACTTTGCCTGGGGGCCCTGTACATGCTGGTGATCGACGATTTGGCGCGCACGCTGAGCAGCAGCGAAATCCCGCTGGGCATTCTGACCGCGCTGATTGGCGCGCCGCTGTTCGCGCTGCTGCTGCGCCGCGCGCAAGTGAGAGGCTGGCATGACTGACACCTTATTGGTCGCCAGGGGCGTAAGGTTCGCCTGGCCGGGCGGGGCACCGCTGTTCCAGCATCTGGACATTCAGCTACGGCGCGGCGAAGTGCTGGCGGTATTGGGCCCGAATGGGCGTGGCAAGAGCACGCTGTTGCAGCTGTTGTTAGGCAGCCTGACGCCGCAATCCGGCGAGATTGAGCGCCACGGTGAGATGGGCTTTGTCCCGCAGCACTTTGCGCCGCCGTTCGCCTACCGGGTGCTGGATATCGTATTGATGGGGCGGGCGCGCCATGTCGGCCTGTTTCGTTCACCGTCAGCCGAGGATCATCGGCTGGCGAGAGAAGCGTTGCAGTCGTTGGATTTGCAGCACCTGGCAGAGCGCGAGTTTGGCAGCCTATCCGGCGGTCAACGTCAATTAGTGATGATCGCCCGCGCGTTAGCGATGCGCTGCGAGGTGTTGATCCTGGATGAACCGACTTCGGCGCTGGATCTGCATTATCAGGATCGGGTGTTGAGCCTGATGGCGAGTCTGGCGCGGGAGCAGCAGTTGGCGGTGGTGTTCTCTACGCATCAACCCAATCATGCTCACGCGGTGGCCGATCGGGCTTTGCTGTTGGGCAAGGAAGGGCGCAGCCGGCTCGGTGCCTGCCGCGAGGTGTTAACGGCGCAATCCCTGTCACCCCTGTTCGAGCTGGCGATCGAACGGGTGCCGCTGACGGTGGCGGGCCGCCGCTACGCGACGCTGGTGCCGCTGTATCGCAGCCAACTGGAGCGACATGATGAGTGATATCCTGCTGTTTGCCGCCGGCAGCCTGCGGCTGGCGTTTGCGCCGCTGCTGTCGGCATTTCAGCGGCGCGCCGGGCAAAAAGTCACGGCGGAATTCGGCCCGGCGGGGTTGTTGCGCCAGCGGATAGAGAATGGCAAGCGGCCACAGCTGTTCGCCTCGGCCAACGTGGCGCACCCGCAAAGGTTGGTGGATCTTGGGATAGCGGGGGCGGTGCAGATTTTTGCGCGCAATCGGCTCTGTGTGACGGTACGCAACGTGCCGGCATTAACCGAACGTCCGCTGCCGCAGGTGCTGTTCGATCCCCACTGGCGCCTTGCTACCTCGACACCGGGGGCAGATCCTTCCGGCGATTATGCGCTGCAGCTTTTCGAACGCTGTGAGCAATACTGGCCGGGGCAAGGGGAAGCGTTGCGCCGCCGGGCGCTGCCGTTGGTTGGCGGCAGGGATTCTGCCCCTGTGCCGGCGGGCCGATTGGCAGCGGAATATCTGATCGCCGGCGGGCAGGCGGATATTTTTCTCGGCTACGCCAGCTATGCTCCGGCCTTAGCCGCCTACCCGACGTTGGCGGTGCGGCCGTTGGCGCCGCCGCTGGACATCGAGGCGGATTACGGTTTATGCCTGTTGGATGACGGCGCGCAGCGGTTAGCCGCATTTATCTTGAGCGAACAGGGGCAGGAAATCCTGAGCCGACACGGGTTTATGCGGCGCGCGGAATGACTCGCCGGGCCTGACGGCCCGGAGAATGTTACCAGAACAGCGGGGTGGTGTTTTCAGCCAGAAACGCCAGCAGGGTTTCGTTGACCGCCGTCGGGTTTTCCTTGTTGCTGATATGCCCGGCGTTGGGGATCAGCACATGTTGACAGCCGAGAAGATCCGCCATGCGCTGGCCTTCCGCCGGCGGGCGCGGCTTATCCTGGGCGCCGGTGATGACGATGCTGGCGGCGGTGATGTTTTCCAGCAGCGCCAGCTTGTCGGGGCGGCCGAAGATCATCCGGCCCAGCGGTACGATGCTCTCGCGCAGGCGATCGGCGGGCAGGCTCTGGAGCTGACACAACAGCGATTGCAATAAGGCGTCGGGGACGTCATCGGAATAAAACAGCGACGCGACATGTTCCAGCAGCGGCGAGGTGATGGCGCCGGCTTGCTCCACGGCGGCCAGCATGCCCATATAACGCTGCCGCGCCTCCGGCGTTTCGTCGCCCAGGTAGCTGTCCATCAGCGCCAGCACCTTGACCCGTTCCGGCGCCAGCGCCGCCAGTTCGGCGCCCCACATGCCGCCGACGGACAGGCCGACGATGCCGAACTCTTCAATATCCAAGCGATCCATCAGCGCCAAATGATCGGCGGCGATATCCGACAGGCTGTTTCGCCCGGTCGGCAGCGCCGGTGAGTCGCCGTGGCCCCAGAGATCCGGCACGATCAGGCGGTAGCGTTTCGCCAGCGCTTCAAACTGCGGCGCCCACATGTTCAGATCGAACAGATAGCTGTGGCCCAGCAGCAACGGAAAGCCTGAGCCTACGTCGAGATAATGCAGGGAGTTGCCCATCGTTGGCATCTTATCGGTTCCTTATATAAAGAGAGTCCGGCTGCTTATATCACACTCATATTCTAACTGCGGTATTAATTTACCTTAAATTACTCAGGCAAATCCTTATTTTTAATTGTCCTTGATAACAAGACGTCAATGAAAGGTAATGCTAATGATAATATTCTGGTGACGATAAGCGCCTTGGTTTATGCTGGCGCTCCTTTCAAGATGGAATAGCTAAACAGGGAGTCATGATGAAAAAACTTTTCAGACTATTAATTATTTTGCTTGTCATTTTACTGCTGGCGGCGGTGCTGTGGTGGTTCTTTGGGCGCGGCAATCCGAATGCGCTGTGGCAAATCGTCAGCCAACAGTGCGTGCCCAATCAGCAGCAGAACGACGATCCGGCGCCCTGCTTAAAGGTTGATTTAACACAGGGTTATGTGCTGTTTAAGGACAGCAAAGGCCCCTATCACGATCTGGTGATGCCAACCGAAAAGGTCAGCGGCATCGAGAGCCCGGCATTGCAGACGGAGCACGCGCCGCCTTATTTCGCCCAGGCCTGGAATAACCGCGAACATATATCCGGCGAGCTGGGCAAACCGTTAAAAGATGCGTGGCTTTCGCTGGCGGTCAATTCGAAATATGGCCGTTCTCAAGATCAGCTGCATATTCACGTTGCCTGCCTGCGTCAGGATGTCTATAACGCGCTGGGGCAACAGGCGGAGCAATTAGATCAGCAGTGGCGCCCGCTGGCGGTGAAATTGGTCGGCCACCAATATCTGGCCAGAAAATTGGCGGGCACCGATTTAACCCAGGAAGATCCTTTCCGTTTGCTGCACAACTATGTGGTCGAGCAGGGCGACAGCATCGGCAATTATGGCCTGGCGCTGGCGGTCAGCCCGCAGGGCGAGATGCTGCTGTTGGCCAACCGTTTGAAGTTGACCGATCTGAACCTGGGCTCGGCCGGCGAAATTCAGGACTACCACTGCGCGGTGGCGGGGAACTGAGTTTTTCTTATCGCTCCCCGCGTTGTCGGGGAGCGAATCTGTAAAAATGCGATATATCGCTCTGTATTAACTGGATTTAATTTTATTCTGCGACATCTGCTTGATCCCATCAGAACGTTCGATCTACTATTTGTTTGCACAAGCAAATAAATAGTAGAGAGCAATCCGGTATGTCACAACCACGCAAACTTCCTGCTGCGCTGGGCATCCATCTGGATGTGACCAATCGCCTGTGGCGCACGGCGATGGACCAGTCGGTAAAAATGACCAATCTGACGCGCCCGCACTGGCTGGCGCTGAGTGCGATTGCCGATTTGGGGGATGGCTGCACCCTGAAAGACGTTTCGCAGCATTTGAACGCCGAAGTCTCGACGATGTCGCGTGCGTTGCTGTTTTTGGAAAAAAATCGGCTGATCGCTCGCGATGCCCTGTCTGAGGATAAGCGCGCTAAAGGCGTGAGAATGACCGCGGCCGGGCAGGAGATGCTGGCGCAGTTGGATCACTCCAGCCAACAGGCACGGCAAAAGCTGCTCAACGGCATTTCGGCCGGCGATCTGGAGGCTTTTTACCGCGTATTGTTTGGCATCAAACATAACGCGATAGCGATGCTCGAACAGGAAAATCTATTGCCGGACGAGTTTGCGCTGTTGGCGGAGGAGCGAGCAGGTGCGATGAAGCCGGAAGGTGAAGCGTGAACGGCCGCTGGCGGAGAGCACAACAGCTGTGCGTTATCGCGTTGGGGATCTTCTCCTGCCCGGTCTTCGCCAGCCAGAATGACCAACAGGTCATCGCACGCGGAAAATACCTGGCGATCGCCGCAGATTGCGCGGCTTGTCACCGCGGCAGCGCCCAACAGGACGCCCCCTACGTCGGCGGTTATGCCATCGCTTCGCCGATGGGCAATATCATCGCCAGCAATATCACGCCCGCCAAAGGAACCGGCATTGGCGACTACAGTGAGCCAGAGTTTCGCCGCGCGTTAACGCAGGGCATCCGGCGAGACGGCCAACCCTTGTATCCCGCCATGCCCTATACCGCTTATCGGGGGTTGAGCGATGACGATCTGCACGCGCTGTATCGTTATTTCATGGCCGGCGTCGCCCCGGTCGATCGCGCGGTGCCTGAGACCCAACTGGCGTTCCCTTTTTCCTGGCGTTATGCGATCCACGGCTGGAACTGGCTGTTTCTGAAAAAAACGCCCGTCGATGAAGACGTGAAAAAAGCGCGGGGTCGCTATCTGGTGGATGTTTTGGGGCATTGCTCGGCGTGTCACAGCCCGCGCAACGCGATGATGGCCGAACGCGACGATCGCTATCTGGCGGGCGGGGAGGTCGGCGGTTGGATCGCGCCGAATATCACCTCGGATCCCGTCAGCGGCATCGGCGGCTGGAGCAGGGAAGAGTTGGTGCAGTATTTGCGTACCGGGCGCAATGACAAAGCCCAGGCGGCCGGCGGCATGGCGGAGGCGGTGGAGCACAGCCTGCGTTTCCTGAGCGACGACGATCTCGACGCCATCGCCGACTGGCTTAAACAGACGCCGCCGATCGCCACCGCGCATGGAACGAAAGCGGCGTATGGCTATCAGGGAGGCGGTGAAGGCCGTGCCGCCGGGCAGGCGCTGTATGCCGCTGCCTGCGCCAGTTGCCATCGCCTGGGCGGCGAAGGCGCCTACGACGGCCATTTCCCTTCTTTGACACACAATTCCACCGTAGGCAGCGAGCAGGCCAATAACCTGATCATGGTGATGCTGCATGGCGTGCAGCGCCAGGGAGAGACGCTGCAAACCTGGATGCCGGGATTCGCCGACAGCCTGGATGACCGGCAACTGGCCGAGCTGGGCAATTACGTATTGCAGCAATTCGGCAATCCGGCGGTCAGGATAACGCCGGAGCAAGTGGCTCAGCTGCGGGCTGGCGGTGAGAAACCGTGGTTGATCGCGTCACTGCCTTATGTGTTTTGGGGCGGGGTATTGCTGGCATTGATCGTCATCGGGGCGTGGGTGAAACGTCGGGTGAAGCGTTGAGCGAGGAGAGAGTGGCATGAAGTTCAATCTGAACGGCCAGGCGGTCGAATTTAACGGCGAGCCGGATACGCCGCTGCTGTGGGTGATCCGGGAACATTTTAAGTTAACCGGCACCAAGTTCGGCTGCGGTATCGGCGCCTGCGGCGCCTGTACGGTACATGTCGACGGTAAGGCAGTGCGTTCATGTTGCTATCCGCTGCAATTGGTACGCGATCGGCAGGTGACCACCATCGAAGGATTGTCCACCGATCGCAGTCATCCGGTGCAGCAGGCCTGGATTGCAGAGGATGTGCCGCAGTGCGGCTACTGCCAATCGGGCATGATCATGGCGGTCAGCGCGTTGCTGGCGGAGCACCCGAAGCCGGACGACCGGCAGATAGATACCGGCCTGACCAATCTGTGCCGCTGCGCCACTTATCACCGTATCCGTGCGGCTGTGCACCGCGCCACCGACAAGGGAGAACCCTAAGCATGGCGATCACCCGCAGAACCTTGCTAAAAGGCAGCGCGTTGGCGGTGGCCGCCATGCTGCTGCCGATATCGACGCGCAGCCTGGCGGCCGTGGTTTCGCAGGATGCGGCGCCGCCCGACGGTCAGTATGAATTGAACGATTGGATCTGGATCGATAGCGGCGGCCGCATCGTCATCGGCGTGTCGCAATGTGAGGTCGGGCAGGGGATTTACACCGGCCTGGCCGAAGTGGTGGCGGCGGAAATGGATGCCGATTGGGCGCAGGTGACGGTGAAGTTCGTCACCGGCCGCGATGCCTACCGTCAGGTTGCCGGGGGCGAGGCTTTCGCGCAGTTTGTCGCCGCCTCAACCTCAATGACCAAATTTTATCAGCGTACCCGGCTGGCCGGCGCGCAGGCGAGAGACTTTTTTCTGCGGGCCGGTGCGCGACATCTTGCACTTTCACCGCGGCAGTGCCGTACGGAGAAAGGTTGGGTGATTGAGGAGGACGGGCAGCGTAAGGTCGCCTATGGCGATTTGGTGCGCTATGCCGCCGAGCTGCCGTTGGATCCGCAGCCTGCTTTAAAGAGCGAAGCGCAAGAGCAAGAGAGTTTCATCGGCAAGCCGCTGTTGCGGGTCGATACGCCGGAGAAAGTGGACGGCAGCGCGATTTACGGTATCGATATTGACCTGCCGGAGATGCTGATCGGCGTCCCCTGGATGGTGCCCGATCTCAGCGGAAAGCTGGTCGCCGTGCGTAATGAACGGCAGATCCGGGCCATGCCGGGCGTAGTGGATCTGGTGCTGACCCGGCAGTGGTCGATGAACAACATGGTCGGATTGGATCACGATATGTCGCTCAATACGGTGATCGTGGTGGCGGCGAGCTACTGGCAGGCCAAAAAGGCGGCGGATTTGCTGGAGGTTGACTGGCTGCCGGGCGCTGGACAAGCGCTGTCCGGTAGCGCGATTGCGGCGGAGAATCTGGCGATGCTGGACGGCGATACCTTGGTGCCGGCGGTCAATCGCGGTGAGGCGTCGGCGTTGATCCATGACGCTGAGCAGGGTTCGCGCCTGCATGAGGCGCGTTACAGCGCGCCTTATGTGGCGCATGCCACCCTGGAGCCTTGCAACGCCACCAGCCATTATGAAGAGGGCCGTATCGAAACCTGGGGCCCTTTCCAGGGGCAGGACATGGTGCGCAACGTTCTGGCGAAAATGTTCGGGCTGAAGCCGGCGGATGTGGTGGTGAATACGACCTACCTGGGGGGCAGCTTTGGGCGCAAATATCTGCCGGATGCCGTAATGCATGCTACCGCCGCCTCCCGGGCGGTGGGGAAACCGGTCAAGGTGATCTATCCGCGCGAGATCGACATGCGGCATGAATATTATCGTCCGGCCTGCATCAGCCATTATCGGGCGCTGCTGGATGAAAACGGCTACCCGCAGGCGCTGTGGGCGCGCTATGCCGGGCAGTCGCTATTCTGGCAAATGCGGCGCGAAACGGTACACGAGGCCGGGGGATGGGATGAAAGTATGGTGGAGTGCGTTTACAGCACGCCGTATCGCATCCCTCATCTGAAGGTGGAGGCCGGCATCGTCGAACAGCCGATTTCCCTGAGCTATCTGCGCGGCGTCGGCAGCGTCGCCAGCCTGTTCTTTTTGGAAAGCTTTATCAGCGAACTCAGCCATAAGGCCAAGCGGGACGAGTATCAGTATCGGCGGTATCTGCTGCAGGGCAACCCAGAGGCGTTGCGCGTACTGGAGGCTACCGCGGCGGCGGCGGGTTGGCAGCGCGAACCGTCGCCGGGCGTTTATCGCGGGATGTCGTGCAATATTTGGCTCGGCCGCAATAACGCTTTCACCACTTACGTCGGTTTGGTGGTTGAAATCGCCATTCAGGAAGGGCGGCTGCGGGTGCTCCGCGCGGTATGTGCGATTGACTGCGGCAAGGTGATAAACCCGAACCTGGTGCGCGCCAACGTAGAGGGCGGCATCGGCTTTGCGCTGACCACCTGTCTGCACAGCGAACTGCACTTTGAACGGGGCGGTGTGGTGGAAGGGAATTTCGATCGTTATCCGCTGCTCGCGATCGCCGAAATGCCCAAGGTGGAAGTGGTGGTGCTCGACAGCGCGCGTGCGCCGCAGGGATGCGGAGAAGTGTCGACTGCGGTGGTCGCTCCGGCGATAGCCAGCGCGCTGCATAAGGCCACCGGCAAAACCTATCGTACGATGCCGTTCCCACGCGAGTTCTCCTCGGTGTAACGGCCCGCCGGCGATGGCCAGCCGGCGGCTGCCGCGCGGTCAGAGCTTCTTCAGCAGCGCCAGCAGCTGCGCTTCGCTTTTCTCCGCCAGCCCGTCGATGGCCAGCTTGATGATGTCGGAGCGGGTAATGCGCACGATGCCGCTGCGCGCCGCCTGCACGATCACTTCATCGATGGCTTCAATGTGGCTGTCCGTCAGGCTGACGGAAATCGCCTTATAGGTGCGCTTGCGGCCGGCCGGTTTGGCTTCCGGCGCGGGCGCCGCGACCGGCAGCGTGTGCGAGGTGGCGCTGTTGATGAATTCGTCTTCCGACATGCGGTGGGTGGGGGTGCGCTTCTTCACAGGATCACCTCTTTCACCAGGCATTCAATTTCGCTCTGCGCCTTTTCGTTGTTCGCCTCATGCACGGTGATGGCTTCGCCCCAGGCGTCACGGTAAATCTTGCGGTCGCACAGGCGGTGGCTCACCAGGGTGAACTCCGGATATTCGCTCAGCACCTGCGCCGCTTCGTTGGCTTCATTGATGAAGATGTTGGTCGGGCACATGTTCAGCACGATGTAGCCTTTGACCTTCTCGTTGTATTCCTGCGCGGTGGAGAACATCTCCGACAGATAGCCGATGGTATCGAGATCCATCTGCGAAGGGCGCAGTGGCGAGAGGAACAGATCGGCGGCCAGCAGCCCGGAGCGCAGTTCGGCGCTGTCGCGGCCGGCGGTGTCGACGATCACGTAGTCGTAATGGCGATCCAGTTCCAGCAGCGTTTCCTTGATTTTGCCCGACGCGGCCACCACCGGAATGTGCGGCAGCCCCTCGACGTTCTGACGGTCGTTGTACCAGGTCATGATCGATTTCTGGTCGTCGGCATCGACGATGATCGCCGTCTTGCCTTGCTTAAGAATCAGATACCCGGCGATATTCACCGCTTTCGTCGATTTGCCGACGCCGCCTTTTTGCGAGCCAATCAGAACAATCATGCTGCCATCTCTCAAGTTATTAAGCTGATAACTTATTAAGTTAATGTGCTTATTAGGTTGATAATCAAACAGGTTAACAAGAACAACTCGCGAACAATATGCACCAACTGCGGCGGCTTGCCAAGCCAGTATGTCGTTAACTGCGCAGCTTATTTTGCGCTGGAAGGCCCGGATGGGTAAGTAGGAATTCTCTGGGAAGTGGCGATGCGGAGGCGGGGTTTGTTAATTTAACAGCTTAATAAGTTAGTGGCTCATTAAGCTGTCGGTGGCGTTACTTCTTCATCATCGCCTTCAGGTTGGCGAACGGGTTATGGGTGGCGACGCCGACATCTTTCTGCGCGTCTTCACCGGCCACCACCGTCGAACCGTATTGATCGGCCTCGGTGTATTTCGAGTGTTCATGGTCGTGGCAGTACAGGCACAGCATTTCCCAATTGCTGCCGTCTTCGGGGTTGTTGCTGTGATCGTGATCGATGTGGTGCACCGTCAGTTCGCGCAGGTTGGAATAAACGAACTCGCGCGAGCAGCGCCCGCATACCCAGGGGAACAGTTTCAGCGCTTTTTCGCGGTAGCCGGTTTCCAGCTTCGCATAGTTTTTGGGGATATAGGCCATGGTGGTCGTCCGTCGTGAATCACTATGCGGCAAATAATACCACACTGCGTGCGGCGACAACGTGCGGCTCATCCTGTCGCTAGCGAAATGTCTCCACCGCCCAGTCGATAAACGCCCGCAGCTTGCCGCTGAGGTGGCGATTGGACGGGTACACCACGTACATCTGCTCCGGCGGCGGCTGCCAGTCGTGCAGCAGGCTGACCAGCTCGCCGCGCTCGAGGTGCGGCTGCGCCATAAACCGATAGATCTGGATGATGCCCAATCCGGCCAGGCTCGCCGCCAGCAGCGCGTTGCCTTCGTTAATGCTGACCGGGTAGCGCTGTTGAATGGCGATCTCTTTGCCGCGTTCGACATAGCGTTGCGGATGGATGCGGTCGTTGACCGGATGGCGATAGTGCACCATCGGGAAACTCTGCTCCAGATCGCACGGGTGGCGTGGGGCGCCGTGGCGCGCCAGATAAGCCGGGGTGGCGCAGCTGACCCAATCCAGATCGAACAGACGCCGGGCTATCAGGCTGGAGTCGGCCAACGGGCCGCTGCGGATCACGCAGTCCGCGCTGTCGCTGATCAGATCGATAACGCGATCGCCGATGCTGAGATCGATCTGGATTTGCGGGTAGCGTTCCAAAAAGCCGGGCAGCGCCGGCAACAGCAGCTGGCGGGCGGTGCCGCTGCCGGTATCGATGCGCAGCACGCCCTGCGGAGAATTCTGTGACTCGGTCAGACAGCCCTCCATCTGCTCCAAATCCGCCAGCCATTTCACCGTATTCTGGTAATAGCATTCGCCTTCGCGGGTGACCGACACGCTGCGGGTGGTGCGCTGGAACAGCTTGGTCTGCAGGTGATCCTCCAGATTCTGGATCAGCTTGGTGACCGTCGCTTTCGGCATGCCCAGCGAATCGGCGGCGCGGGTAAAACCGCCGGTTTCCACCACGCGGTTAAATACCCGGATAGCGAGCAAATGATGGTCCATAGGTTCCCAACGTCATGCCCCGGCAGTGGCCGGGGCATGTTTCTGCAGATAGATAATGATTAACACTGTTTAGCGCCAATCGCGCCGGAGCGCAAGCTGAGGCCGAACACCAGCGTGGCGGAGAGGATCAGCGCGCCGCCGAACAGCATGGCGCTGCTGACGCCCTGCCAGTCCACCACCTCGCCGCCCAGCAGTGCGCCGGAGGCCAGCGCGATCTGGATGACGCACACCAGCAGCGCCTGGCCGGCTTCCGGCGCCTGCGGCACCGCGGCGAACATCCAGTTGGTGGCGCAGACCGGCACGGCGCCGAACGCCAGCCCCCAGACCAACACCATCAGCGTGGCGCCGGCGAGGCCGCTGAGCAGCGGCGAAACGATCAGAATGCCCGCCAGCATGGCGGCGATCAGGATAAAGGTGGCGCGCAGGCTGTACTCCCCCAGACGCTCGCCGAGGAAGGTGCCCAGCAGGCCGATGGCGCCATAGGCCAGCAGCTGTAGCGAGATCGCCGATGGGCTGAGCACGAACACCTGTTGCAGCAGAGGGCGCAGATAGGTATAGGCGGCGAAGTGGCCGATGAACAGCAGCACGATGGCGATCAGGCCGATGCGCGCCATCGGCAGGCGCAGCGGCAGCACCAGATCGCGCGGCGTAACCGGCCGGGAAGGCGGTACCGACGTGAGTAAACGCAGCTGCGCCAACAGTACGCCGACCGCCAGAGCCGCACCGCCGAAGAAGGCGGCGCGCCAGCCGAACAGATCGCCGATCAGCGCCCCCGCCGGCACGCCGCACACCGCGCCGACCGAGATGCCGCTGAGGATCAGCGCGGTGGCGCGGCCCTGGCTGGCTTCCGGCACCAGATGGCGGCCGTAGTTGGCGGCGAACGACCAAAAGCCGCCGACGCAGACGCCCAGCAGCACGCGGCCCAACAGCATCATCGGGAAGTTGACCGCCAGCGCCGCCACCAGGTTGGACACCATCAGCAGCAACGACAGTCCCAGCATCAGCAGGCGTCTGTCCAGCCGGCCGGAAGCCAGGCTCAACACCGGTGCGGCCACCGCCGCCACGATGCCGGGCATGGTGACCATCAGCCCGGCGGTGCCGGTGCTGACGCCGAGCGAAGGGGCGATGTTGGTCAGCAGGCCGATCGGCAGAAACTCGGTGGTGACCATGACAAAACAGGCGACCGTCAGCGAGAAGATCGCCGGCCACGGGGATGATGCAGGTTTATCTTTATTATTCAGCATAATGCCGCTCGTCTTGGGTGAATGCGCAGGCCGCGCTCGGGGCGCGGTGTGACCGAAGTCACAATCTACGGCAGGCCGAAGCCGCGGATAAATCCGTTTGCGGTGGTTACACTGTTTCTGAGGGGAAACAATCGCCGGCGGCGAGTGAAAACGCGGCTTGCGCCGCGCTACGGGGGAAAGGAATAAAACGGCATAAGGTTATGACCGAATGCCGCTTGCGTTTAAAGCCCCGGCGCTTTCCACAGCGAGGTGGTCAGGCCGTTATCCACCAGCGTTAGCTGATCGGCGTAAACCTGCCGCCAGGTTTCTTTCTGTTCCTGATACAGCGCATGGTGGGTCATGTCGGGTTGATGCTCGCGCTCCCAGCGCACCAGGCGTTCGCCGGTTTCGGCCAGCGACTCGAACAGCCCGGCGCCGACGCCGGCGGCGATCGCGCAGCCCAGCGCGGTGGCTTCTTTCACCACCGGCACCCGCACCGTCAACCCGGTGACGTCGCTGAGGATCTGGCTCCACAGCTTGCCCTTGGCGCCGCCGCCGGCGAACACCAGCGAGCGCGCCTGCACGCCGGAGAAGGCGGCGATCTGCTCCAGGTTGCAGGCGGAGACGATGGCGGCGTTCTCCTCCAGCGCGCGGAACAGCGTCTGTTTATTGCAGCGCTCCGGGTCGATCGACATATTGATGAACGACGGCGCCGCGTGATACCAGGTTTTGAAATGCATGGCGTCGGAAAAAATCGGCATCACGCCGTAGGCGCCCGGCGGTACCCTGGCCGCCATCTCTTCCAGCAGGCTGTAGGCATCGACCCCCAGCCGCTCCGCCAGCAATTTTTCCTCCGCGCAGAAGGCGTCGCGGAACCAGCGCATGGTCAGGCCGGTAAAGAAGCTGATGGATTCCGCCTGCGCCATGCCGGGAATGACGTGGGGGTTGATGCGGATGTTCATCTCCGGATCGATGGCCGGCTCCGGCAGGTTGACGATCTGCTGCCAGAAGGTGCCGCCGAGCACCGCCGTCTGCCCGGCGCGCACGATGCCAAGCCCCAGGCTGCCGAGCTGCACGTCGCCGCCGCCCATCACCACCGGGGTGCCGCGCAGCAGCCCGCTCTCCTGCGCCGCCTGTTCGGTGACGCGCCCCAGCACGCTGCCGGTCTCTTTCACCGGCGACAGAATATCGGCGCGCAGCCCGGCCATGTCGAGCAGCGCCGGCCGCCAGTCGCGGCTGGTCAGATCCAGCATGCCGGTGGTGCCGGCGTTGGAAGGATCGACCGCCAGCTCGCCGCTGAGCATGTTGGCCAGCCAGTCGCTGATCATGGTCAGCGTCGCCGCCTGGCGGTAGATGTCCGGCCGATGGTGCGCCAGCCATAGCAGGCGCGGCATGGCGCTCAGCGCCAGCGTCTGGCCGGAGTATTGATACACCTCGCGTTCGAAGCCGTGGTTATGCAACTCTTTCAGCTCGCTGACTTCGTGGCTGGCGCGCGCGTCGACGTTGGCGCAGGCCCAGATCGGCACGCCGTTGCGGTCGTACAGAACGATGCCTTCACGCATCGAGCAGCAGGCCACCGCGCGTATCGCCTGCGCCGTCAGCCCGGCGCGCTGCAAGGCCTGGCGAATGCACTGGCAGGCCAGCTGCCAGTTGCGGCTGAGGTCAAACTCCATCGAGCCGGGCACGCCCGGCACCGCCAGGTGTTGCCACTCCGCCTGGCCGTGCGCGATCTGATTGCCCGCCAGATCGAAGATCACCGCGCGAATACTGCCCGTTCCTGCGTCCAGCGCCATCAAGTAGTTATCCATAGCCTATGCTCTCAGGGGGAGGAGTGTTAACTATAGATGCCGCCGCCATACCCCGCCGGGGGAGGAGTGGGCGTCGCCGGTGCGATTTGTGAGCCAGGCGGCAAAATTGCCGTTGCGGCAGGGCAATCGACGGGAATAAACCTATGGTTGGAAAGCGCCATGCTACGGCGCGCCGTTCAAACAAGGAGCTGTCATGCACGTCACATTGGTTGAGATCAACGTTAAACAAGACAAAATCGACGAATTTATCGATGTTTTCCGCGCCAATCACCTGGGTGCAATCGAAGAGCCGGGCAACCTGCGCTTCGACGTGCTGCAGGACGAACAGATTCCGACGCGGTTTTACATCTACGAAGCCTATCGCGACGAGCAGGCGGTGGCGGCGCACAAGCAGACCCCGCACTACCTGCAGTGCGTGGAGAAGCTGGAAGCGCTGATGACCGGCCCGCGCAAGAAGACCACCTTTATCGGCCTGATGCCGGAATAATCGCCGGCGTTTGCCGGTGTCCATGCGCCCGGTTTGGTTGTAACCTGCAAGCTAAAGCGAATTTTCAATGGGATAAGCGGGGCGAGGATGACATTGCGCGATCGGCTGTTGGCGCTGTTGGTGGTGGTGATCTGGGGCGTGAATTTCGTCGTGATTAAGTTTGGTTTACAGGGCATGCCGCCGTTTCTGCTGGCCGGGATGCGTTTTTTGCTGGTGGCGTTGCCGGCGATCTTCTTTATCCCGCGCCCGACGATCCCGTGGAAATGGCTGCTGCTGTACGGCATGACCATGAGCTTCGCGCAGTTTGCCTTCCTGTTTGTCGCCATCAAGGTGGGCATGCCGGCGGGGCTGGCTTCGCTGGTGTTGCAGGCGCAGGTGTTCTTCACCCTGCTGTTGGGTGTCGTGCTGATGGGCGAAAAGTTGCGCGTCAACCATTTCGTCGGCATCGCTATCGCCAGCGGCGGCATGCTGGTGCTGGCGCAGGCCAGCCTGCATAAGCCGGGCAGCGGCGCGGTCCCCCTGGCGGGCCTGCTGCTGACGCTGGCGGCGGCGTTTTCCTGGGCGCTGGGCAACCTGACCAACAAGAAGATCCTGGCCGGTTTCCCGCAGCGCAACATTTTGTCGCTGGTGGTGTGGAGCGCGCCGATCCCGGTCGTGCCGTTCCTGGCCTGCAGCTGGTTGTTCGACGGCCCTCAGGCGGTGCTGAGCAGCCTGGGCCATGTGCAGGTCGGCACCTGGCTGGCGGTTGCCTACTTGGCGTTTGCCGCCACGCTGTTCGGTTATTCGGTGTGGGGCAGCCTGCTGGGGCGCTATGAAACCTGGCGCGTTGCGCCGCTGACGCTGCTGGTGCCGCTGGTCGGGCTGTTCGCCGCCTGGCTGCTGCTGGATGAAGCGCTGTCGCCGGCGCAGTTCGGCGGCGCATTGCTGGTGCTGGGCGGCATGGCGGTCAACACCTTCGGGCTGCCGCGCCGCCGGGCGGCGATCGCGCGTTAAACCGAACAGGGCAATTCTGTTCAATACCTTGTCGACGGCGGTCGGCATTCTGGCGCCTGTGAATACTTTCTCAGGTGACCATCATGAATATCTACTTTTCCATGGCCGCGTTTGCGCTGGCGGCCTCCATCACCCCCGGCCCGGTCAACATCGTCGCATTGAGTGCCGGGGCGCAATTCGGCTTTGGCGCGGCCCAGCGCCACGTGTTCGGCGCCACGCTGGGGTTTACCCTGTTGCTGGTGCTGCTGGGATTGGGCATGCACCAGCTGCTGATCCTGTGGCCGGCGCTGACCCGCTTGATTCAGTGGGCCGGCGTGGCTTTCCTGCTGTTTATGGCCTATCGGTTGGCGTTTGACGACGGCAGGTTGGGCAGTGGCGCGGCGCGGGCGCCTTCCTGCCGCTACGGCGCGCTGATGCAATGGCTGAACCCCAAGGCGTGGCTGGCGTCGGTGGCCAGCCTCGGCGCCTTTGTCGGCGACGGCGACATCCGGCTGCTGTGGCAGTTCGCCGGGCTCTACTTCGTGATTTGCTATGCCTCGGTGGCCTGCTGGGCCTATGTCGGCGCGATGCTGCGCGGCCTGCTCAGGCAGGCGCGCAACGTGCGGCGTTTCAACCGCGCAATGGCGGCGTTGCTGGCGACCAGCGCCTGCTATCTGCTGGCGGAGGGTTTTTGATACTGGCCGGGCGTGGCGGCCAGCAGCTGTTTGAAGGTGCGCTGGAAGTGCGCCTGATCGGCAAAGCCGCTTTCGCTGGCGGCCGCGGCGATCGGCAGGCCGCTTTTCAACAGCCGATGGCCGTACTGCACGCGGCGGTTGACCAGATAGGCGTGCGGCGTCATGCCGTAACGCTGGCGGAAGGCGCGGATCAGGTAAGAAGGGGACAGCGCGGCGGCGCGGCAAATGTCGTCCAGCGTCAGCGGCCGGGTGCAGTGCGCGTCGATAAACGCCGCCGCCGCTGCCAGCCGGGTATGCGGCGGTGTCTCCGGTTGGCGGACATCGCCCAGCCCGAGCTGCAGGGCGCTGAAATACTCCACCATGGCGATCTGTTTTTCCAGCGCGCTGCACAGCGGATCCGTCAGCAGCGCATAAAGCCGGTTCAGGCCGTGGAACAGCGCCGGATCGCGGCTCAGCGGCTGGCTGAACGGAACAAAACGGTCGCCGTCGCCGCCGAGCAGCTCCTGCTGCAGCGCGCCGAGCCAGGCGAGATCGAGATAGAACATGATGTACGACCAACGCCGATCGGCGATGGGGTTGCAGGCATGCGCCTGCTGCGGGTTGATGACAACCAAATCGCCGGCGCTGACCTGCATGCGCCGCTCGCCGTTGACATAGGTGCTGACGCCGCCGGTGATGGCGCCGATGGAAAAGAATTCGTGGCTGTGCAGGCTGTAGCACACCTGGCGGCCATCCGCGATGGCGCGGGCTTCGACGAACGGCAACTGCGGATCGCGCCAGAACTGCGGCGTTTTTTCACTCATACGCTTTCCTTTTCACTGCGGCGGCATCACAGTGTTATAGCCTGAAAGCGACGAGAGGGGGAATGGCGGATGATGATTTTTAACGTATTCGGCCGTCTGCTGGGCGTGAAGCGCATCGGGGACGAATGGCGGCTGTTCCGCGTGACGCTGCCGGAGCGCAAGTATGCCCCCAGCTACGATATCGTGCTGCCGGCCGACCTGCGCGAAGAGGAGATCGCCGGCTATCTGGGGGATATTTATCACGAGGCGGCGACGCTGCAGCGGCCGGAGGTGTTTCGCGTCGAATAGCGCGGCGCGTTACTCTTCCGCGTTGCGCGCCATCATGCGGCGTTGATGTTCCTCGCCGGCGGCCTGGATCTCTTCCAGCACCGAGCCGACGTCGGCGCGTTTCAGGGTTTCGCTGAACCGGCCGCTGAGGACGCTGTCCGGCGTCAGGTTGCCTTCCTGATACAGCGCCCAAATCTCTTTGGCGTATTGGCTATCGCGCAGCTCCGGCGCGAACTGGCCGTAATACTCCGCCAGATTGCCGATATCGCGCTCGAACATGCTTTTGGCGTGGTTGTTGGCGGCGGCGTCCACCACCTGCGGCAGATCGATGATCACCGGCCCGTCTTTATCCATCAGCACGTTGAATTCCGACAGGTCGCCGTGGACCAGGCCGGCGCACAGCATGCGCACCGCGTAGTTCATCATCAGGGCGTGATCGGCGCGCGCCTGTTCCGGCGTCAGGATGACATCGCTCAGGCGCGGCGCCACCAGGCCTTCTTCGTCGGTGATCAGCTCCATCAGCAGCACGCCGTCCAGGCAGATATCCGGCTGCGGCACCCGCACCCCGGCCTTGGCCAGCAGATACAGCGCGTCCACTTCGGTGTTTTGCCAGGCTTCTTCCTGCTGCTGGCGGCCGAATTTGGAGCCTTTGCTCATGGCGCGCGCGTCGCGGCTATTGCGCACCTTGCGCCCTTCCTGATAGTGAACGGCCTGCTTGAAGTTGCGCTTCTCGGCCTCTTTGTACACTTTGGCGCAGCGGATCTCATCGCCGCAGCGCACGATAAACACGTCGGCTTCTTTGCCGCTTTTCAACCGGCGGATGACGTCGTCGATTAATCCGTCATCAACCAGCGGCTGGAGTCGTTTTGGAATTTTCATGCAGCCTTGTACCCTATTTAGGCTCCGGTGTGAATGGCTTGCGCAGTTGATAGCGTAAGTTAGACCCGAAAGGCAAACATTAGTTTTGCCGCCGCTGCATCATTGCGCGGCGGCGGGCGCTTACAGGCTGGCGGCCGGCACCCAGACGCTGACGCTGCCGGCGTTGACCGGGAAATGGGCGCTGCCCTGGTCGTCGGTGGTGATTTCCTCCTGACGGTTGCCGAGGAAATCGCGCCAGGCGGTGTGCGCCAGATCGGCTCCCAGCGCGACGGTTTTGCCGCTTTCGCCGCCGTTGGTCAGCACCACCACGCACCCTGGGGTCTCGGCGGTGCCGGCGCGGCTGAAGGCCACGCAGTGGCTGTCGTCGAAGTAGTCGGTTTGCGGGCCGTTGGCGAAACGCTGGCGGGCGGCGATCAGCTTCTCCAGCTCCGGGATCGCCGGCATATCAATCTGGTACTCGCCGCCGTCGCGCCCCTTGTCACGGTAGCTGGCGCCATACAGGTCGGGATAAAACACGCAGGGCACGCCCTGTTCGCGCAGCAGGATCAGCGCGTAGGCCAGCGGTTTGAACCAGGGTTCCACCGGCGCTTCCAGCGACTGCAGCGGCTGGGTGTCGTGGTTGGCGACCAGCGTCACCGCGTGGGCCGGATCGGCGGCGGTCAGGGTATCGGTGAAGATTTGCGCCATGTCGAAGCCGTCGCCCTGTTTCGACGCCTGATGAAACTTCAGGTGCAGCGCCACGTCGAACAGCATCACCTTGCCGTCCACCAACTCGATGTATTGTTGCAGCGCGCTCAGATCGTGCGACCAGTATTCGGCAACGATCAGCAGGTCACGCTGCGCGCTGTCGCGCACGTGATCCGCCCACTCTTTGAAGAACCAGGCGGGAATGTGTTTGGCGGCGTCCAGGCGGAAGCCGTCGCACGGCAGGCTTTCCAACAGCCAGCGCGCCCAGTATTTGAGCTCCTCCGTCACGGCGGTATTGCGGAACTCCACGTCGGCGCCCATCAGATAGTCGTAGTTGCCCTTTTCGTCGTCGACCTGATCGTTCCAGCCGTCGTCGCCATAGTCGTTGGCGATTTTGAACACCCCTTTGTCGTCCGGCTGCTCAACGTAGTCGACGCCGCTGAAGCATTTGTAATCCCAGATAAACTCGGAATGCACGCCCTGGCGGCCGGGAAAGGTGAAGCGGGTGTAGGCCAGCGCGTCGAAGCCCTGGTCGTCGATGTCGTTGCGGTTGTTGGCGTCCACCTTGAACACGTGTACCTGTTCTTTCTCGTCCGCGCCGAGCTTGTGGTTGAACACCACGTCGTAGAGCACCCCCACGCCGTGTTCGCGCAGCGTATTGGCGGCGTGTTCGAGCGCCTCCTTGTCGCCGTATTTGGTGGCCACGCTGCCTTTCTGGTCAAACTCGCCGAGATCGAACAGATCGTAAGTATCGTAGCCGACGGAGTAGCCGCCGGAAGCGCCCTTGCAGGCGGGCGGCAGCCACAGATCGGTGATGCCCAGTTCGGCGAGGTGCGGCGCGCGCTCGGCGGCCTCCTGCCACAGTTTGCCGCCGTCGGGGTAGTACCAGTGGAAGAATTGCAGCAGGGTGGTTTTTTTCGTCATGAGCCAGCGTCCCGGTTAGCCAGAAGGAGAGGAGCAGTTGCCGTTAAAGCATGGGCTACTTTTGGCAAAAGGGACAAGTTTGGCATAGGCGGCCCGAGAAGGCCGCCCGAGAGACGGCTTAACGCTGGCTGGCGTAATGAGGTGAGCGTGGGCCATAAAGAATGGCGCCGTTCTGACCTGTCGCCGATAGCAGGCGGGTGTTGGCGATGGCGCCAACATCAAATCCTTTGTCGCTGATGGTATCGGCGATTTGCGAAATCGCGGCGCTGATCACCATGCCCAGCAGGCCACCGGAGTTGTTGTTGCCTTCGTTGCTGGATGCGGTGGCGGTGCCGGCCCACAGCTGTTTGCCGTTGCGCAGATCGACCAGACGAGCGGCTACGGTAACGCGGGTTTCGCTGCTGATCACCATGTAGCTGGTGCCGTATTGCGTGACATCCAGGTACAGCACGGTGTCGGCGCCGAAAATCTGGTGCAGTTTTTTCGGACTGACGGCGCGGATGTCGTTGGCGTTGGTTAGGCCGTTTTGCAGGAAGGTTTCCTCCACTACAGCGACCGGCAACACATAGTAACCGGCCTCGGCCAGCGGCAAGGTGGCGCTGGCGAGCACGCTGTGGCTGGCTTTGACGTCCGGCGACTGGTTAACCGGCGGCAAGACCAGGATCGACTTCGGCTTGCTCTCATGGAACGCCGCATAGTCATAAGGCGTCTGCTTGGCACAGCCGCTTAGCAACAGGGTGGCGGCAACGGCGAGGAAAGTGAGTACACGTTTCATTTAAAGCTCCCTTTATCCCTGGCCATCAGGAAATTCATAAACGGCGCCGACTCCGGGAACAGCGTTTTTTCCGTGTTGAATTCATTCATGGCTTGTCCGTCGTTGCCGATTTTGCTGTACAGCAGCCCCAGCTGCGCATGCAGACCTGGCGGTACGGCTTTATCCTTGGCGCGGGATTTCTCGACGATCTCTTTCAGCGTGGCGATCTGCTGCTCAGGGCTTTGCCCCTCCTGCTGGTAGTATTGATAGAGAGAAGTCTGGTAGCCATCCCAATTGTAAAGCGTTTTCGGCGCGGCGCAGCCGGCCAGCAGGGTCGCTGCAAACAGCGCCCCGCCCATTTTTTTAGTTATCATCTTTCTGCTTCTATTCCGTTAGTTAGCAGGGCGCCATGCGCCGTTTTCGATACCGGTGACCAGGTTATTGACGGCTTCACGCACGGCCAGATCCAGCACCTTGCCGTTGAGGGTGGAGTCGTAGCTGGCGGTGCCCCCGAAACCGATGATTTCGCGATTGGACAGTTCGTATTCACCGGCACCCTGAGCGGAATAGACGACTTCTGAGGTCTGTACGTTTACGACGTTCAGATTGACTTTGGCGTAAGCGACCTGTGATTTACCACGGCCCAAAATCCCCCACAGCTGATGATCGCCGACTTCTTTACGGCCGAATTCGGTGACATCGCCGGTAATCACATAGTTGGCGCCTTTCAGCGTTTGCGCCTTCCCTTTAATGCCGGCTTCAGTTTTCAACTCTTCCATGTTGGCGCGATCCAGCACGTTGAAACGGCCAGTCTGCTGCAAATGCGTGATCAGGATAGTCTTGGACTGATTGCCCAGCCGATCGACGCCATCGGAGAAGATGCCGTTCATGTAGCTGGATCGGTTGTCGAATTTGCCGACGGCGATAGGGCTGCGTGGGCCCTGATAAGTGGTGTTGTAGGAAGCCACTTTCGGCACTTCCAAAGAGCGGGAGGATTCGGTCGCGCAGCCCGCCAGCAAAGTGACGGAAAGGGCAACGGAACAGACGGCGAGTGATTTTTTCATTGGCATGCGATCTCTCCATGAGCATAAAACAGCGCGGGAGCAACCCGCGCCCGACGTTGACATAACGAACGTTGCCGCCGTTATGGAAACGCCGCGATCCTGCCATGAATATGTAACAAATTACAACAAGATATCGGCATTAATGTCGTTATTAACATTGTTGTAACCCGTTGGAATGCAATGAATTAGTATCGATTTTCTCTTGTCATCACAGCGTTTTCCACGATTGTGCATTTTTTGTCTGGGTTATTGTCTTTTTAATCGCAAACATATGGCCATTAATCCTGAAATATTTTAACTAATCAGTTTGTTGTATTGAGTAATGTTACGTTTTGCATCAACTCCTGTGTTATGCCGGGATTCATGGCGGCTTGATGATCCGTTAAGGTAGTGAAAAATAGGTAACACTATCAACCAAGTGTCATTTTTCATCGGTAGCTAATCGGGGATATCAATTGTGAACATCAGGGATTTCAGAGCATTGGCGCGTAGTTTGGTCAGAGAATTCGGCATGTTGAACAAGCAGAGCAACGGCTCGCGCTTTTCGCCGCTGCAGATCCATCTGATGATCGAAGTCAGCGAGCAGCCGCTGGGCGTCACCGAGCTGGCGGCCCGGCTTTGCATCGACAAGGCCAGCGCCAGCCGGGCGCTGCGCAGCCTGGTGGCCGCCGGCGTGATAGAAACGGTGGATCATCCGGATGACAGGCGGCACAACCTGCATCGGCTGAGTAAAAAGGGCGGCAAGGCGCTGGCCGGCATCGAGAGCGACGCCGACGGTTTTATGCAGGCAGCGCTGGCGCAGTTGGACGACGATGAGCTGGCGAGCACCACGGCGGCGATGAAAAAGATGACCGCGGCGCTGCGCAGCGCGCGCAAACAGCGCGACGCCAACCTGCGGGTGCGGCCGATCGCCGCGCGCGACGATGCGGCGATGGCGGCGATCATTCGCGACGTGTTTCGCGAGTACGGCATGGACAAGATGGAAGGGGTCAGCCTGCACGATCCGGATCTCGATCGGCTGACCGGCTTGTATCGCGACAACGGCGGCCACTACTGGGTGCTGGAGCGGGACGGGCAGGTGGTGGGGGGCGTCGGCATGGCGCCGCTGGCGGGCGAAGAGCCCGGCTATTGCGAGCTGCAGAAACTGTTCTTCAAGCCCGGCGCGCGCGGGCTGGGCATGGCGCGCTATATGGTGGTGCAGGCGCTTAAGGCGGCGCGGGCGGCGGGGTATCGCTACTGCTACCTGGAAACCACCGAACAGTTGAAAGAGGCGATCGGGCTGTACTACGCGCTGGGGTTCACGCTGTTGACGGAACGGCGCGGCAACACCGGCCATCACGGCTGCAACGTGTGCATGCTGAAAAATCTGCAGAACGACGATATGTGAGCGGTTTCAAGGTTAGCGCCCGCGCCTTGTGCCACCCTGTTAACCGTTTGATAACAATCACAACGTTTTATCAGGGAGGAAACTATGTTGGGGGATCCGATGGCGCTGTCCGCGCTGGTCACGCTGGTGGTCATCGCGCTATGGGCCAGCGCCCGCTTACCGGAGTATCTGGTCGCGCTGCTGTTCTTCGCGGCGGTGATGGTGTTGCAGCTGGCGCCCGCCGCAGTGACCTTTTCCGGTTTCGCGTCTTCCGCATTCTGGCTGGTGCTCAGCGGTTTCGTGCTGGGCACCGCCATCCGCAGCACCGGCTTGGCGGATCGCCTGGCCAACCGACTCTTGCCGCACCTGGCCGGCTCCTGGCCGCGCCTGGTGGGCGGCGTGGTGGCGATAAGCTACGCGCTGGCGTTTGTCATGCCTTCCAACATGGGGCGCATTACGCTGCTGATGCCGATCGTCATGGCGTTGGCCGATCGCGCCGGTCTGGCGGAGGGCACGCGCGGCCGCATCGGTTTGGCGCTGGCGGTGGGGTTCGGCACCTTCCAGCTCTCCGCCAGCATCCTGCCGGCCAACGTGCCCAACCTGGTGATGAGCGGCGCGGCGGAAAGCGCCTACGGCAGCCACTTCGCTTATCTCTCTTACCTGCTGTTGCACGCCCCGGTGCTCGGGGTTGCCAAAGGCGCGCTGCTGACGCTGTGCATCTGCGGCCTGTTCCGTGCGCGGCCGCAGCCGGTGGCGGCCGAGGCGGCGCAAACCCCGCTCAGCGCCGCCGAATGGCGGCTGATCGCGCTGTTGGGCGCCACGGTGTTGCTGTGGATGACCGACAGCTGGCACGGCATCGCTCCCGCCTGGATCGGGTTGGCGGCGGCCTGCTTGTGCCTGTTGCCGCGTATCGGGTTTCTCAACGGCGAGCAGTTCGCCGCCGGGGTTAACGTGCGCACCTGCATCTACGTGGCGGGGATCCTGGGGCTGACGGCGCTGGTCAGCCACTCGGGGCTTGGCGATCGGTTGGGCGGTGCGCTGCTGGCGATGATGCCGGATCTGCACGGCAAACCGTTCACCGCATTCGGTTCGCTGGTGGGGATCACCGCATTGCTGAATTTCGTGGTGACCGCCAACGGCGTGCCGGCGCTGTTTACCCCGCTGGCGCAGGCGCTGTCCGCGGGCAGCGGCCTGCCGCTGCTGACGGTGCTGATGACCCAGGTGATCGGTTACGCCACGCCGCTGCTGCCGTATCAGGCTTCGCCGATCGTGGTGGCGATGGGGATGGGCAAAGTGCCGGCGCGCGAAGGGCTGAAGCTGTGCCTGCTGTTGGCCGCGCTCAGCTTTGCGCTGCTGGTGCCGTTGGACTATCTGTGGTTCAGACTGCTGGGGTGGATCCCGTAAACAGCCCCGCGCCGCCGGCAAAACAATCTTCGTCCAGCGTCAGGGTGGCGATTTTATGCACCGGTCCGCGCATGCTGACCTGAAAATCGCCGCTGAAGGCGATCTGCAGTTCGCCGCCAGGCATCCGCACGCTAACCCGATCGCCGACTCGTCCCAACTTGCGCATCACGCTGGCGGCGGCGCAGCTGCTGCTGCCGGAGGCGAGGGTAAAACCGGCACCGCGCTCCCAGATGCCGATGCGCAGCGTCTGGCGATCGACCACTTCCACCAGTTGTACATTGGTGCGTTTCGGGAACAGCGGATGGCGTTCAATCTGCGGTCCGAGCCGATGCACCTGCGCCAGATCCAGTTTCTCCACCGGCACCACGCAGTGCGGGTTGCCCATCGACACCAGCGAAACGCTTAACGTCTCCTCCCTCAGGGGCAGGGGATAGTTCAGCGCCTCCGGCAGATCGATCAAGGCCGGCAGCGCCGCCGGGCTGAAATTGGCGCGCCCCATCTCCACGGTTATCTGATGCGCGTCTTCCGCCACTTGGCAACGCACGTCGCCGCCGGCGGTGTGCACCAGAAACGGCTGATGCCCTACGCGCTCGCTGTCGAACAGATACCGCGCGTAGATACGCAGGCCGTTGCCGCTTTTCTCCGCTTCGGAGCCGTCCGGGTTGATGATGCGCAGGGTGGGATTGACGGCGTCGCCGCTGTCGATCAGCAGGCCGTCGGAACCGATGCCGTAATGCGGGTGGCACAGCAGGCGGATCTGTTCCTGGCTCAGACGATCGGCGACCGAACGGTGGCATACCAGGTAGTCGTTGCCCAGGCCGTGATATTTGTGAAACAGCAGGGGAGTCATGTCGTTGCTCGGCTCAGCAAAAAAAGGTTGCTACAGCTTACAACAGAACGTTGGCGTCAAAACAAACAAAAGGCGGCCTGAGCCGCCCTTTTGCACGATTACCTATCTGGCAATTAATTGTAGATGATCGCGGTACCGTGCAGTTTGTTGTCGCCGGTGGTGGCGATGATCTGGAAGGATTTGGCGCCGGCCGCGTCGGCTTTGGCCGCCAGTTTGTTTTCCAGGCTGCTCAGGTCGGAAGCACCGCTGACGGTAACGACGCCGGCTTTTTGCAGATCGGCCGGTTGAGCGTTGACCAGTTCGGCGGCGAAGCTGCCGAAAGAGACGGAGGCCAGTGCGATGGCGGCGATGGTCATTTTCAGGTTTTTCATGGTCTTATTTCCTATCTATGTTCTTTACGATGTTTGTTTTGTAAGGTCGTTAAATTAATTAACGATCGATAATTTAATGTTAGATGCCGGTTTGACGGATTGCAAGTATTTTTTTAATGCTCGTTAATTAATTTTTTTTGATGCCCTGGCGTCGGGAGCAGAATTTCTCGCGATCCGCTGGATTAATGTCTTGTTATTGATAGATTTCTGCGGTGCCATGCAGCTGGTTGTTACCGCCGGCGCCGATGATGCGGAAGGATTTGGCACCCGCCTGATCGGCTTTGGCGGCCAGGCTGCTTTCCAGCGAGGTCAGATCGGACGCGCCGCTGACGGTGATGACGCCCACTTTCTGCTGGTCTGCCGGTTGGTTCTGGACTAAATCGGCGGCGAAGCTGCCGAAGGAAACGCTGGCCAGAGTGAGAGCTGCTAAGGTTAATTTTAAGTTTTTCATAATGTTAATTCCTTTCCGATAACGGTGAATAAAGGGTTTTAATCCGCTTCGCTAAATTATCTTAACGATCGATAAATAAATGCTAATCGGTTCTCGACGAAGGCGCAATATTTTTTTATAATGATCGTTAATTTATTTGTGCTAACCCTGCCGTGGAGCGGGATAGGAGAGGAACGATGAGCATCAATGAAGAGGTTTGCGGCAAGAAAAGCCGCGGCAGACCGAAACAATTTGATCGCGACCGGGCGCTGGAAAGCGCGCTCGATCTGTTCTGGCGGCACGGTTATGAAGCCACCTCGCTGGCCGATCTGGTGGAAGTGACCGGCGCCAAGGCGCCGACGCTGTATGCGGAATTCGGCAACAAGGAAGGAATGTTCCGCGCGGCGGTGGAACGCTATCTGCAAAAATACACCACCTGCACCAACCAACTGTTGGAGCAAGATCTGCCGGTGGCCGAGATCGTCGAGGCCTACGTGCGCTCTTCCGTTGAAGTGTTTACCGACCCCGATACGCCGTCAGGCTGCTTTATGGTGTGCGCCTCGGCCGCGCTGTCGTCTGCGTCCGACGACGTCGCCCAGATGCTGCGCAGGAAACATCATGCGCAGGAAGCGGCGCTGAAGGCCTGCTTCGATCGCAAGGTGCAGCAGGGCGAACTGCTGGCGAAAACCGACACCACGCTGCTGGCGAAATACGTGATTTGCACCATTGAAGGCATGTCGGTGCAGGCGCGCGAAGGGGCAAGCCGGAGCGATCTGCTGCGGTTGCTGGAGGCGTTGATGCTGGTGTGGCCGCGGCTCAGCCAGATTGGCAATAAGGTATAACAACCGGCCCGGTTTTTACCGGGCCGTGTAACCCATTACTGATTGACCGGGATCACCGCGCCCTGATATTTCTCGCGGATAAAGTCCTGAATCGGTTTGGAGTGCAGCACCTTCACCAGCGCCACGATCTCCGGCTTGTTCACGTCGGCCTGGTGCACGGTGATGATGTTGGCGTACGGGTTGTTTTCGCCGCTTTCGACCGCGATCGGATCTTTGGTCGGGTTCAGCCCGGCGTCGATGGCGTAGTTGGCGTTGATCACCACCGCGTCGCCTTCGTCGTTGTTGTACATCTGCGGCAGCAGCGCGCCCTCAACGTTGGCCTGGAATTTCAGGTGTTTCGGGTTTTCCACCACGTCGGTGATGCGCGCGTCCACTTTGCTCACCCCCGGCTTCAGCTTGATCACGCCTTCCCGCTCAAAAATAGACAGGATGCGGCCTTCTTCCGCCACCGCGTCGCGCATGATGATTTTGCCGTTTTCCGGCAGATCTTTCAGGCTCTTGTACTTCTTCGAGTAGATGCCGATAGGCTCAATATGGATCGCGCCGGCGCTGACGAAGTCGTAGCTCTTGTCGTCGGCGTGGTCTTTCAGCACCGAGTTCAGGTAAGGCACGTGCTGGAAGTAGTTGGCGTCGATGTCGCGGCTGGCCAAGGCGGTGTTCGGCAGGATGTAGTCCTGGAAGCGCTTGATCTGCAGGTCGATGCCTTCCTTCGCCAGTATCGGCTTGGCCTGTTCGAGGATCTCGGCGTGCGGCACGTTGGAGGCGCCGACCACCAGCTTGGTCGCCGCGGCGGCGCCGTAAGAGGCGAGGGTGGCGACGGAGGCGAAAGCCAACATCAGTAGGTGCTTTTTCATCATCGTTTTCCTTGGTTAATTAACGTTTATCGAGCGTTCTTGTCAGGGTGTCGCCGATGAACTGAATGACGAAAACGATCAGCAGAATCGTCAGCGTCGCCACCAGCGTCACGTCACTGTGGTTGCGTTGAAACCCTTCCAGATAGGCCAGGTTGCCCAGGCCGCCGGCGCCGATCACCCCGGCCATCGCGGTGTAGCTCACCAGCGCGATCAGGGTGACGGTGATGCCGGAAACCAGCGCCGGCGAGCTTTCCGGCAGCAATACGCGGAAAATCAGGGTGCGGTTTTTGGCGCCCATCGAGCGCGCCGCTTCGATCACCCCTTTGTCGACCTCGCGCAGCGCGATCTCCACCAGCCGGGCGTAGAACGGCGCCGCGCCGACGATCAGCGCCGGCAGGGCCGCGTCCGCGCCGAGAATGGTGCCGATCAGCGACTTGGTAAACGGGATCAGCAGCACGATCAGAATGATGAACGGAATGGAGCGGAAGACGTTGACCAACACGGAGATCAGCGAGTAGACCGCCCGGTTCTGCCACAGCTGGCCTTTCGAGGTTAAAAACAGCAGCACGCCGAGCACGATGCCCAGCACCAGCGTGGCCAAACCGGCGATGCCGGTCATGTACAGCGTTTCCCAGGTGGCGTCCCACAGTGAGTCCAGGCGCAGGTGGGGGAACAGGGATTCAATCATGTTGGATAACCTCGACGGCGATATCTCTTTCGTGCAGCAGGCTGAGCATGTCGGCGACTTGTTGTTCGTTGCCTTCGGCGTGAATGTACAGTTCGCCGAACGAACCGTTGAGGGTGTGGCTGATCTTGCCGTGCAGAATGTTGATGGTCAGGGCGTAGCGCCGGATCACTTCGGCGATCACCGCCTGATGGGTTTGCACGCCCACGAAGGTCAGCTTGAAAATCGCCCCCGGCAGATGGGCGGTGAGCAGCGGATTGAAGCTCTCTTCGGTATCCGCATACTGCGACACCTGTTTGACGAACTGCCGGGTGATCGGTTGCTGTGGCCGGGTGAACACGTCGAGCACCGGGCCTTCTTCGACGATGCGGCCGTTTTCCATCACCGCCACGCGGTGGCAGATTTTGCGCACCACGTGCATCTCGTGGGTGATCAGCACGATGGTCAATTTCAGCTGGCGGTTGATATCCAGCAGCAGGTCGAGAATGGCGTCGGTGGTCTGCGGATCGAGCGCCGAGGTGGCCTCGTCGCACAGCAGCACGTTCGGGTTATTGGCCAGCGCGCGGGCGATGCCGACGCGCTGTTTCTGGCCGCCGCTGAGCTGCGACGGGTAGGCGTCTTCGCGCCCCTGCAGGCCGACCAGCGCGATCAGTTCCGCCACGCGCGGCGCAATCTGCGCCTTGGGCACGCCGGCGATCTGCATGGAAAAAGCGATGTTTTGGCTGACGGTGCGCGACCACAGCAGGTTGAAGTGCTGAAACACCATGCTGATTTTCAGACGCGCCTGGCGCAGGTGGCTGCCTTTGGCGCGGGCGATATTGAAGCCGCCTACGTCAATGCGGCCGCTGGTGGGCGTTTCCAGGCCGTTAAGCAGGCGGATGAGCGTGCTTTTGCCGGCGCCGCTGTAGCCGATGATGCCGTAAATTTGCCCTGCCTCTACTGCCAGACTGACGTTGTCTACCGCCACGACGCGGCCCTGTGTGCTGTCAAAAGTTTTGCAAACGTTCGAAAGAACGATCATAGCGAAGCGGATCCTTATCGATACATCACAGCATTCCGTCCAGAGCGCGGTGCGCCGGACAGGGATCGTTCGGCTTTTCGGCGGGCACAACCCGGCGGGGAGTGGCGGACGGAACCTCTGTTGCGGGTGAATACCGGGCAATCCTACCGAGGGTTTATAGTGACAGGAAGAATGTAAATTCTATTACTTATTCTGATTTGATATATAAAACGGTGGGTGAAACAGGGGGGGAGAAAACCGGCCGCAGGGCGGCCGGCGGGAGGGCTAGCGTTTGTCCAGCTTCATGTGCAGCAGCGGGAACGGGTTGCCCTGGCCGTCGAGCGGCGAGCGGCCGGTGATGACAAACCCGTAGTGGCGATAGAAACCGCTGGCCTGCGGATTTTGCTCGTTCACGTCCAGCTGCAGCTCATCGTGCAGCGTTTCCGCATGGGTGAGCAGCGCTTTGCCCACCCCTTTGCCGCGCTGATCGGCGTCGATAAACAGCATCTCCACCTTGTTGCCGTTCAGGCCGATAAAGCCGCAGGGGTGCCCCGGCCGCTCTTCGGCCACCCAGACGTTAACCGCCGGCAGGTAGTCGTTCAGCACCAGCGGGAACAGCTGCGCGATGTTGTCTTCGGTTAAAAAATGGTGAGTGGCGCGCACCGAACGCAGCCAGATATCTGCCAATTGCGCGTTGTCTTCCGCCGCGCGTGCTCTGATGGTAATCATCGAACTCTCTGCTATCTAAGTTGGAGGAAAAAAACTAGATAGAGGTTTTGTGGGGTTAGTGCCGAATTAACGTGGGTTAACGCCCTGCAAAGCGCCTCTGCAGTGGATCGAATAGGCCCGCCTTTCTGCCGGCGGTATAATAAATGTAATTCAGTAAGTTAATGCTTTCAACCGCCGCAGGGCGCAATGAGGCGCCCGACGCGTGGTACACTGGCCGCCGGGTGAACAGCGGAGGCAGCAGGATGGAAGCGGTACGCGCAGCGATAGAAAAACAGGTGCTCAGCCTGACCGGGCTGGCGCTCGGCGGCGTCGATTTTGAGAACCCGCCCGGCGATCCGGGCTTGTTCGGCCCGCAGTCGGTCATCTGGCAGGTTCACCGCGATTTCACCCCGATGCTGTGCGGCGGCGTCAGCGCCTTGCTGCTGCAGATGCTGCACCCGCTGGCGCTGGCCGGGGTATGGGATCACTCCAACTTCCGAGAAGATATGATTGGCCGCCTGCGCCGCACCAGCCAGTTCGTGTCGGTTACCACCTTCGGCCCGACCGCCGAGGCGCAGCGGCTGATTGCCAAAGTCAAAGCCATCCATCTGCGGGTGACCGGCGTCGGCAGCGACGGCACGCCTTATGCCGCCAGCGATCCGGCGCTGCTCACCTGGGTGCACGTCGCGGAGAGCAGCCGTTTTCTGGCCAGCCACCTGCGCTACCGCAACCCCCATCTTTCCCGCGATTTGCAGGATCAATACTACCGCGAAGCGGCGCGCGTGGCCGCCGCGCTGGGGGCGACCGCCATCCCTCAGTCCTGCGCGGAGGTCGAAGAGTACCTGCAGGCGATGCGGCCGCAGCTGGTCTGCGATGAACGCACGCAAGAGGTGGCGCGCATTCTGCTGAAGGCGCCGGCGCCGAGCGCATTGGCGCGCCCGCTCGGCGGGGTGGTGATGCAGGCGGGCATCGATCTGTTGCCCGATTGGGCGCAGCGGCAGTTCGGTTTTCATCCGGGCGCGCTGCGGCGGCGGCTGGTGCGAACGGGCGCCGCAGGCCTCGGCAAGGTGCTGGGCGCGTCGATGCGCAACGGCTCCTATCAGCGCGCGGTGCGGCGCATCACTCAGCCGTCATGAGCCACAGCCGCTATAATTAACCTTTGTTTATCTTCGTTTACGGCCGCTTTTGAGACTTTTACGGGTGATCCGGCCAGTAATGCGTTTTACACTTGGGGGCAAAACCACATTCCATTTTTAGCGCGCAGCCGATTCTGCCGCGCCCTGACCCTATTGAGGTGATATGAACGAGTCATACGTACTTGCTGAAGTCAGCAATGAGAACCAGACGCTGGTTGCGGTGGTTCAGCAAGGGAGCAGGGCAGCCTATTTTTATATCTATCCCGCCGAAGCCTACAGCGATCGCTATCAGGTGCGCGCCTGCTGGCTGCGCAACCTGGCCGCCGCGCCGCTGCAGGAAGATCGCGCCGCGCTGGAACAAGGGCAGCCGCCGATGCTGGCGGCGGAGTATTGCCGCAACCTGGAAGGCGAAGCGCCGCTGAACCCGGAAGGGCTGATGGTGGTGTGGAGCGAAAGCGACGACGGCGCGGCCCTGTGGTATTACGGCCAACTGCTGGCGGTGATCCCCGGTTGGAGCCTGTATATCGACCATTCGGTGTGCTATTCCGCCAGCTGCATCAAGGAGAGCCCGCTGGCCTATCCGCTCGGTTCGGCCTCGACCAACACCCAGTATGCGCAGGCGGAGAGCACCCGCCAGTTCTGGCGCAGCTGGCAGCGTGAAGAGGGCAACCCGTGGCCGAAGATGCAGCGCGATTTTCAGGCGCGCTATGAGCCGCATTTCGGCCCTTCGGTGAAGTACTACGCCATCGATCAGGGCAAGTGGCCGCCGATGGCCATCACCCAGCACGAGCGCGACGGCATCTATTACTTCCTCACCATGGGGGTCAGCATCCGGCCGATGCCGTGGGTGGAGATCCTGTTCAACGACGAGGCTTCGCGCTATCGCCGCATGGAGATGGCGATCGCCATCGACAGCCAATACATGACCGAAGACAACGCGGTGCAGATGGCCAGCGCGCTGGCCGGTTTCGCGCATGCGCCGTGGGCGCGGCTGACCTGGATCGGCGAAGGGCATACGCTGGAGTCGGACGTGGCGCCGCTGGGCTACGAGGGCTATATTTTATCGTCGTCCTTCTACCCGCATAACGCGCACCTGACTCTGCCGCAGCAGTACGGCGATCCGGTGAACCTGTTCTGGGCCAGCCCGGTGTTTACCGCCGAGCGGCAGCTGGCGCACGCCACGCCGAACGGCGGGCACGATCTGGTTAACCGGCTGCGGGAGCAGGGCGTCGACCATATTTTCCGCCCGCGCCAGCCGGTGTGCTGACGCCACTTATCTTCTGTTCGGGAGCCGCCATGACCAGCGCGCTGTTGATTATCGATGTGCAGGAAGGATTGTTTACGCCGCCGCCGGCGGATGCCGCGGGCACCGTTGCGCGCATCAATCAGCTGAGCGAGCGCGCACGCCGGGCGGGCGTGCCGGTTGTCGTGATTCAGCATCATACGCCGGACGACGAGCTGCCGCACGGCAGCGCCGCCTGGCAAGTGCTCGCGGCGCTGAAGGTGGCGCCAGGCGATCATCGGGTGGATAAAACCACGCCGGACTCGTTCCTGCGCACCTCACTGGGTGCGTTGCTGATCGCTAACGGCGTATCGCAGCTGGTGGTTTGCGGCTACTCCACGCCGTTTTGCATCGACACCACGGTGCGCAGCGCGGCGGCGCACGGCTATCCGGTGACGCTGGCGGCGGATGCGCATACCTGCCACGACAAACCCTATGCCGACGGTCTGCTGATCCGCACCCACCATAACGAGACGCTGTCGAATATCGACAGCTTCGGCGTGCCGATCCGCGCCGTGCCCGCGGCGGACATTGTGTTCTGAGAACGGAAAAACGGGGGCCTCGGCCCCCGTTCGTTATTTCAGGCCCGCCCGCCGCGCCGCCACCTTGGCCAGCGCCGCCCAGTCCAGATCCGCATCCCCCTGCGCCATCGCGTCGAGGAAGTTGTCTTTCAGCACCCCGGCGAACGGCATCGGCGTATGGCTGTCGGCGCCGGCGGCCAGCGCCAGCCCGACGTCCTTCAGCCCCAGCGCCAGCCGGAACCCGGCGGGGGAATACTTCTCGGCGGCGATCAGCGCGCCATAGCCCTGATAGGCCGGGGCGGCGAAGACGGTGCTACTCAGCATCTGCAGGTAGTCGGCGCCGGACACGCCGTAGTTGCGCACCAGCGCGCTGCCTTCCGCCATCGCTTCAATGGCGCTGGCCAGCGTAAAGTTGGTGGCGATTTTGACCACGTTGGCCTGCGCCGGATCGGCGCCGAAGTGCCAGGTTTTCTGGCCGAGGGCATCGAACAGCGGCTGCGCTTGCTTCAGCCGCTCGCTATCGCCGGCCGCCAGAATATTCAGCTTGCCGGCGGCGGCCACGTCGACCCGCCCCAGCACCGGCGCGGCGAGATAGCCGATGCCGTGTTCCGCATGCAGCGCCGTCAAACGCTTGGCGAGTTCGACCGAGATGGTCGCCATATTGATATGCAGCGCGCCCGGTTTCATCCGTTGCAGCAACCCGCTGTCGACCACCACCTGTTGCGTGGCGGCATCGTCGGCCAGCATGGTGATCAGCACGTCGGCATCGGCCAGCTGTTCCGGCCGTTCTGCCTGCCGCGCGCCGGCGCTCACCAGCGGCTGCGCCGCCTGCGGCGAGCGGTTCCATACCGTTAAGGTGAAGCCCGCTTGCAACAGGTTCGCCGCCATGGCGCTGCCCATCCCACCCAGTCCGGCAAATCCGATCTTCATCATGCGCTCCTTTTTCAGGTTGAAGGTTTTACCCTAGCGCGCCAGGGCAGGAACGCAAATGCCGGAGTGTAACGCCGTCTTACGCGCTATTGACGCGTTGCCGCTGCGGGTATACCTTGATGCCATGAATATATCGATGCACTCCACCCACAATCAGTCATGGTGGCGCCTCTTCTGAGGCGGCACGAGTATTCACATCTCTTATTAATGCCGCCGGTTTGGCGGCATTATTTTGTGTGGCGTTGATCCGGCGGTCTACAGACCTTCAGGAGCACTGTCATGAGTTACACCATTCTTACCGGCGATCGCGCCACCGGCCCACTGCATTTAGGCCACTTCGTCGGCTCGCTGCGCCAGCGCGTGGAACTGCAGCACCAGCATAACCAAACGGTGATGGTGGCGGATCTGCAGGGTCTGACCGACAACGGTAACAACCCGCAAAAAATCAGCGCCAACGTGCTCAACGTGGTGGCCGACTATCTGGCGGTGGGCATCGATCCGCATAAGACCACGATCTGCCTGCAGTCGGCGCTGCCGGCGTTGGCCGAGCTGACGATGTACTACCTTAATCTGGTCAGCGTGGCGCGGCTGGAGCGCAACCCGACGGTGAAAAACGAAATCGCCGAGAAGGATTTCGCCCGCAGCCTGCCGGCCGGTTTTTTGATTTATCCGGTCAGTCAGGCGGCGGACATCACCGCCTTTGGCGCCACCCACGTGCCGGTCGGTGAGGATCAGCTGCCGATGCTGGAGCAAACCAATGAGATCGTGCGGCGTTTCAACCACATCGTCGGCCAACCGATATTAACGGAGTGCCGGCCGCTGTTAAGCAACGTCGGGCGTCTGCCGGGGCTGGACGGGCAGGGCAAGATGTCGAAATCGCGCGGCAACGCCATCCAGCTTGGCGCCGGCGCCGACGAGGTGCACAAGGCGGTGATGAGCATGTTCACCGACCCCGGCCATCTCAACGTCAGCGATCCCGGCCGGGTGGAAGGCAACATGGTGTTCACCTACCTGGACGCCTTCTGCGAAGACACCGCGCTGGTGGCGGATCTGAAGGCGCACTATCGGCGCGGCGGGTTGGGGGACGTGAAAATCAAACGGCTGCTGGAGGATTGCCTGCAGAGCCTGCTCGAGCCGATCCGTGCCCGCCGCGCCGAATTCATCGCCGATAAAGGCGAGCTGACGCGCATCCTGCAGCACGGCACCCGCCGCGCGCATCAGGTCAGCCAGCAGACGCTGCAACAGGTCAAGACGGCGCTGGGGCTGGACTTCTTCACCCTGGCGTGAGGTGAACGCCGGGGCGGCACGCGTCACGCCCCGGCCATAAAACCATCATCCCACTGTCATAAACTTATCCGTTAATAGGTGCCCATAATGATTAGCCACTGAAACCAGAGAAATCATATGGCTCAGGCACTGTTAAAATTGGCACAGCACGACTTTCCAGGGCAGCACGCCGCCGCATCCCGCAAAGTATTGTCGGTAAAGGGACTCGGCAAGGCCTACAAAGCGCAGCAGCGCGTGCTGGATGACATCAATTTCGATCTGCACGCCGGCGAATTCGTGGCGGTGATCGGCCGCTCCGGGGCGGGCAAGTCCACGCTGCTGCATACCCTGAACGGCACCATTCCTTCCAGCTGCGGCGAGATGCTGCACTTCGAAGACGATGGTGTGGCGCAGGATATCGCCCAGCTGGCCGGCCGCCAGATGCGCCAGTGGCGCGCGCGCTGCGGCATGATCTTCCAGGACTTCTGCCTGGTGCCGCGGCTGGACGTGATGACCAACGTGCTGCTGGGCCGCCTGAGCCACACTTCCACTCTGAAATCCTTCTTCAAACTGTTCGATGACGCCGACCGCGCTCGCGCCATCGAGCTGTTGCAGTGGCTCAACATGCTGCCGCACGCGCTGCAGCGCGCCGAGAACCTCTCCGGCGGCCAGATGCAGCGCGTCGCCATCTGCCGCGCGCTGATGCAAAACCCGCAAATCCTGCTGGCCGATGAACCGGTGGCGTCGCTCGATCCGAAAAACACCCGCCGCATCATGGACGCGCTGCAGAAAATCAGCGAAGACGGCATCGCGGTGATGGTGAACCTGCACTCGGTCGAACTGGTGAAAGAGTATTGCTCGCGGGTGATCGGCATCGCCCACGGGAAGATCGTGTTTGACGGGCATCCTTCGCAACTGAACGAACGGATCCTGCACCAGCTGTATGGCGAAGAAGCCAATCAGATCCATTGAAGCACTTTTGACCTTTACCCTTTACACACAAGGCACACCTGATGAAAAAAGTATTGAGTCTGACCACCCTGATGGCCGGCGCGATGATGGTATTTAATGCTGCCGCAGCGGATGCGCCGAAAGAGCTGAACCTGGGCATTCTCGGCGGCCAGAACGCCACCCAGCAGATCGGCGATAACCAGTGCGTGAAGCAGTTCCTGGACAAAGAGCTGAACGTCGATACCAAGCTGCGCAACTCGTCCGACTATTCCGGCGTGATCCAGGGCCTGCTGGGCGGCAAGATTGACCTGGTGCTGAGCATGTCGCCGTCGTCGTTCGCCTCGGTCTACATCAAGGATCCGAAAGCGGTGGACATCGTCGGCATCGCGGTCGACGACGTCGACCAGTCGCGCGGCTACCACTCGGTGGTGGTGGTGAAGGCCGGCAGCCCGTACCAGAAACTGGAAGACCTGAAAGGCAAGGCCATCGGCTTCGCCGATCCGGATTCCACCTCCGGCTTCCTGATCCCGAACCAGGCGTTTAAAAAGCTGTTCGGCGGCACGGTCGACAACAAATACAACAACACCTTCTCCAGCGTCACCTTCTCCGGCGGCCACGAGCAGGACATTCTCGGCGTGTTGAACGGCCAGTTCGAAGGCGCGGTGACCTGGGCGTCGATGATCGGCGACTACAACACCGGCTACACCAGCGGCGCGTTCACCCGCATGATCCGCATGGATCACCCTGACCTGATGAAACAGATCCGCATCATCTGGCAGTCGCCGCTGATCCCGAACGGCCCGATCCTGGTGAGCAACTCGCTGCCGGCCGACTTCAAGGCCAAAGTGGTCACCGCCATCAAGAAGCTGGATAAAGACGATCACCAGTGCTTTATCAAAGCGATGGGCGGCAAGCAGCACATCGGCGACACCACCCTGGCGGAATACCAGACCATCATCGATATGAAGCGCGAGCTGACCAAAGGCGACCGTTAATCCCCTGCTGTCTCGGCCGTCCGAATGAAGGGGTTCAGCGTGCTGAGCCCCTTGTTCCATAAAGATGGAAGACCTCTTTTGAATACCGATTTCGCACACTATTACCAACGGATCCGCAGCAAGCAAAAGCGCGAAGCGCTGCTGTGGTCGCTCGGGCTGGTGGCGCTGTACCTGGGCGCCGGCAACCTCGCCGAGTTCAACCTGCACACCGTTTGGGTGTCTATTCCGCACTTCTTCGACTACCTGGCCGAAACCATTCCGACGCTGCACTGGCCTCTGCTGTTCGCCGACGGGCGCACCGAGGGCTCGCTGGCCTACTGGGGTTACCGCCTGAATATCCAGCTGCCGCTGATCTGGGAGACCCTGCAGCTGGCGCTGGCGGCGACCATTTTCTCGGTGCTGGTGGCGACCGTGCTGGCGTTCTTGGCGGCCGGCAACACCTATACCCCGGCCTCGGTGCGGCTGGCGATCCGCACGCTGGTGGCGTTTTTGCGCACCATGCCGGAGCTGGCGTGGGCGGTGATGTTCGTGATGGCGTTCGGCATCGGCGCTATTCCCGGCTTCCTGGCGCTGGCGCTGCACACCATCGGCAGCCTGACCAAGCTGTTCTACGAATCGATCGAAACCGCCTCCAACAAACCGGTGCGCGGGCTGGCGGCCTGCGGCGCCACGCCGCTGCAGCGCATGCGCTTCGGCCTGTGGCCGCAGGTGAAGCCGGTGTTTCTCTCCTACAGCTTCATGCGGCTGGAGATCAACTTCCGCCAGTCGACCATTTTGGGGCTGGTGGGGGCGGGCGGCATCGGCCAGGAGCTGATGACCAACATTAAACTCGACCGCTACGATCAGGTCAGCATGACGCTGCTGCTGATTATCGTGGTGGTTTCCGTGCTCGACTACGTGTCGGGCGAGCTGCGCAAGCGCGTGGTGGAGGGGGCAAAATGATAGCGGGCACTCCGGCGTCGGCGGAAACGCTGCGCCAGTTGAAACAGCAGCATCCGGCGATCTTCGCGCAGCAGGGGCGCTACCTGCGCACCGTCGGCCTGATAGCATTGGCGATCGTGCTGTACTACGTGTTCTTCTTCCTGGTGTTCGGCATTACCTGGCCGCAGTTTATCAACGGCTGCCAGCAGCTGGGGCGCTATTTCCTGCGCATGTTCGTCTGGCACGACTTCGTCAACTGGCCGTTCATGTACTACTTCCAGCAGATCGGCATCACCATCGCCATCGTGTTCGCCGGCACCATTACCGCGTCGCTGATCGCGCTGCCGCTGTCGTTCTTCGCCGCGCGCAACGTGATGTCGACGCCGCTGCTGCGGCCGATCTCCGTGCTGGTGCGCCGCTTGCTGGACGTGCTGCGCGGCATCGACATGGCGATCTGGGGGCTTATCTTCGTGCGCGCCGTCGGCATGGGGCCGCTGGCCGGGGTGTTGGCGATCGTGATGCAGGACGTCGGGCTGCTGGGCAAACTGTACGCCGAAGGGCACGAGGCGGTGGACAAGTCCCCCAGCCGTGGCCTGACGGCGGTAGGCGCCAACGGGTTGCAGAAGCACCGCTACGGCATCTTCACCCAATCGTTCCCCACCTTCCTGGCGCTCAGCCTGTACCAGATCGAGTCCAACACCCGCTCTGCGGCGGTGCTGGGCTTCGTCGGCGCCGGCGGCATCGGCCTGGTATACGCGGAGAACATGCGGCTGTGGAACTGGGACGTGGTGATGTTCATCACCCTGATCCTGGTGGTGGTGGTGATGATCATGGACAAGGTCTCGTCGATGCTGCGCAACAAGTACATCATCGGCGAAGACATCCCGCTGTATCAGCAAAAAAGCCAAATCGATTGAGAAACCCCTTGCCGATCCCTATACTGCCGCACATTCAAGGTGTGTGGCAGTCATTTCGTTTCGCAATGTGCGCACGTCCCCGTTAGACAAGTAAAGGCAATGCAATCCCATGATGAACAACGACGTGCTGCGCAGTGTGCGCTATATGCTGAGCATTAACAACGCCAAAATGGTCGAGATTATCAAACTGGACGATTTCGAGGTGGCGGTGTCGGCGATGGACGCTTACGTGATCAAAGAAGGCGAGCCGGGCTACGAGAAGTGCCCGGACGAAGTGATGGCGCACTTCCTCAACGGCCTGGTGTTCTTCAAGCGCGGCAAGGACGACAAGTTCCCGGCGCCGGCGGTTGAACTGCCAATCACCAATAACCTGGTGCTGAAAAAGCTGCGCGTGGCGTTTGAGCTGAAAGACACCGATATGCACCAGATCTTCACCGCGGTGGACTTCCGTATCTCCAAGCCGGAGCTGAGCGCGCTGTTCCGCAAAGAGGGCACCAAGAACTACCGCCCGTGCGGCGATCAGATGCTGCGCTACTTCCTCAAAGGGCTGGCGCAGCGCGTTCGCGGCGAGTAACGCGCAGCGTTCACCGAACATCGGGCGCAATCGCAAGGTTGCGCCTTTTTTATTGCCGTTCTCTCTCGCCCGCCGTTGTTGTACTGGCCCTCAGCCATCCGCCATCGATGGTGGGCGTGCCGCCCCTCCGGTTACTTTCTCATGGTCAATTCAATCCCCCCAACCATGAGGAAAGCAGGATGCCAACCATCACGAAAACCCAATCACTTTACACGTTGACCCGGCCGGTCTGGCTGGATGCGGCAGGCATGAGCAAGGGCATCGACCACGATCGTCAGCACCTGGGCATCATTCTCGCCGCCGGGCAGGTGCTGCGAGTGCGGCAGACCAACGCGGCGTTTACCGGCAAGCTCACGCTGCGCTTGCTGAATGACGACAGCAAAACGGAGGCTGAATTCAGCGTCGGCGCGAGCTGGGTCGAGGCCCAGGTCAATGCCGTCTCGGTGCCGTTTATCGATACGCCGTACGGGCAGGGCGAACCGGCGCTGGAGTTCGAGTATCCGGACACGGCGAAAGCGCTGCCGGTTTATCGCCGTGGCGAAAACGAAGCCGCATTCTTCGCCCGCTGGGACGATCGGGACGCCGAGTTTGCGCTGGTCGATGCGGAATACGCGGTATTGCTGGTGCCGAAAATCAGTAAACCGGCGCTGAAGTCGCTGGGCGAAGCGAAAAACATCGACGGGCTGATCGCCTACTATGACCGCATTTTCACCTTCTACAATGCGCTGACCGGTGTCTCGTTCGAGGCCGAACACGAATCCGATCGCAATATTCGCAACCGCTACTTTATGAAGGCCGATAAACACGGCGCCGGCGCCGCGTATTACGGCGGGCGCTGGACGGCGGAAACCAGCAACTCGGTCAGCAGCTTCTGGCTGACGCCGAAAGACAGCAACTGGGGCAGCCTGCATGAGATTGCGCACGGCTATCAGGGGCACTTTATGGGCGACAAATATTTCTCCACCGGTGAGATGTGGAACAATATTTACGCCGCTTGCTATCAGGACGTGATGCTGGGAGAGCGCAAATACCAGGAAGGGTGGCTGTATAACTACGGCAACGCGGCCGGCGTCGAGAAGAAAATCGTCGATCTGATCGCTCAGGGCACGCCGCTCAACCAGTGGGATCTGCGCTCCAAGCTGTTCTTCGCGATGCTGATGGTCGACAAGGCAGGCAAGAACGCCTTCACGCACTTTAACCAGCAGTATCGCCAAAGCTGCAATACGCCGGGCTTCGTGCCGTCCGAACATGCCTTGCTGGATCTGCTGTCGGCAAGCTTCGCCGCGGCCGGCGAGCAAATCGACGTGACGCCGTTCGTCGAGCTGACCGGCGGCGTGATCACCCAAACGCAGCGCGATCTCAACGCGTTCAGCCACGCCAAGGCGGTGTATCCGCTGTATCAACTGGTGGATGCGCAGAGTTTGCCGGCGGTGCAGGCACAGCTGAAGCTGGATTCCTCCCTGCGCCTGGTCGATTCCTCTCAGCTCAAGGCGAGCGGCCTGAAAGGCGATGTCGCCCTGAGTCTGGATATCGATGACTTTGCGCAGATCTACGGTGAGGATCTGGTGCTGATGGAAGGGGCGCGCTATGCCCACAAGGTCCGTATCGACGCGCCGACCCTGGCCCTGAATGCGTTGCCGATCGGCGTGTACACCCTGCGGTTACCGACCGGCAAGGATCGCAAATATCGGCCAACGGCGGGTTACCTGACGGTGAAGCAGGGGAAAAACGCGGTAACGCTTCGCTTCGAACGCAAAGCCGCTTCGCCGATCGTTTCACAGGAGATCGCTCTGTTGGGCCTGAGCGATGCGGTCTTCGCCACCGTGGTCGTCGATCGCGCCAAGGGCGCAGTGGTGGTTGACGTGACCAGTACCACGCCGCATTCCTACTTCCCCGGTGAAACCTATGCCCGAGTGACGCTGCGCGATCGGCAGGGCGCGGTGCGCTTCACTAAGGAGATTCAGGGCACTCAGGCTACGTTAAGTCATGACGAGCTGCCGTTTGCCGAGGGCGATGACATCGAGATTTACCATGTGGAGCCGAGCCGGGTGCGCTTGAATCCGGCGGCGGCCGGCGTCATCGACAACAAAAACAAAACCAACGTGCTGCGTATCGAAAAAAGCGGGCTGAAAAATCCGGCGTTGCCCGGCGATCCCGAGCAAGCGCTGCTGGCGCGCCTGGAACAGGCGGCGCAGCGTTTGCGCCGCCTGCTGCCGGCTTACTACGCGCCGTCGTCGTCGTTCAAGGACGATATTTATCTGGCGATCGGAACCTTCGCCGAGCCGCAGCGCGAGTCGCTGTTGGCGACCTATCGGGATTGCCTGCCGGCCGACAATACGCCGCCGGACGCTAACGTCGGCAATGCGTTTACCGTGGTTTGCAAAGGGATCGGCGATCGCCAGTTTCTGACCGGCGCCGTCGATCTGGTGAAGAAAACCGTGACCGTGACGCTGGCGGCGGGGATTGCCCACCACTACTTTGCCGACAGCTACGCCTTCCTCAGCGTGACGGATGCGGACGGTAACACCTTGCTCAGCTACGACGTCATCGGCAGCCAAAATCAGCCGGCTAAAACCTGGGTGCTGCCGCTGTCAGGCTATGGCGGTGAGGTGATCCATCTGCGGCATGAAGAGCCGGACAACCGTCTGGCGATCGTCAACGAGATGCAGCACGTGCGGTTGGCGGAGAAGGGCAAGCAACAGACCTACTGCATTACCTCGATCGGTTTGAAACGTATCAACGACTGATCCACATCCCCCTCCCGGGGCGGCGAGCGTCGTCGCCCCGGTTTTCCTCTGCATCATCCCCTTATTGCACTCTTTTTGTTCTCCCGCTGCGCGCCGTTGGTGCAGCCCATTCGCCGCCGTCGTCATAAGTTTTAATTATAATTTATTGAAATCATGAGATTAAAAATTGGCACGCCGGTTGCTCTGTTGAATCCCATCTTGTGTACCAGATGGAATTCAGCCGATGAGCGACCCTGTTGAAACGTGCGGTTTTACCCTCAGTGAATGGCAGCACCATTATCAAACCCGTCCGGCGGGCGAGCGCCTCGCCTGCGTCAGCGCCACGATCGAAGCGCTGGTCGCCGATTTGGATTCAGACGACAACGCCTGGCTGTATCTCGCCACCCCGGCGCAGCGCGAGCGGCAGTATCGGCAACTGGCACAGAGGCTCGAAGCAGTCGCCGGCGATCTCAGCCGCCTGCCGCTGTTCGGCGTGCCCTTCGCCATCAAAGACAATATCGACGTCGGCGGCTGGCCGACCAGCGCCGCCTGCCCGGCGTTCACCTATCAGGCCGCGGCGGACGCCACCGTGGTCGCCAACCTGCGCGCCGCCGGGGCGATCGCCCTCGGTAAAACCAATCTCGACCAGTTCGCTACCGGGTTGGTGGGCACCCGCTCACCCTATGGCGCAGTGGTCAACAGCTTCGACAGCCGCTACGTCAGCGGCGGCTCCAGTTCCGGCTCCGCTTCGGTGGTGGCGCGCGGCCTGGTGCCGTTCGCGCTGGGCACCGACACCGCCGGTTCGGGGCGCGTGCCCGCCGGGTTCAACAACATCGTCGGGCTGAAGCCGACCAAAGGGCGGTTGTCCAACCGCGGCGTGGTGCCGGCCTGCCGGTTGAACGATACGGTGTCGGTCTTCGCGCTGACGGTGGCCGATGCCGCGCAGGTGGCGGAACTGGCGAGCGGCTTTGACCCGGCAGACCCGTATTCCCGCCCAGATCCGCATACCGCGCCGGCGGATATCCCCGCCGCGCCGCGTTTTGCCGTTCCCGCCCAGCTGGAGTTTTTCGGTGACGTGCAGGCCGAGCGGGCGTTTCACCGCGCATTGGCGCAGCTGCAGGCGGGCGGAGCCACGCTGGAGCCCCTCGATTTCGCGCCGTTTCGCACCCTGGCGGAGCAGCTGTATTACGGCCCCTGGGTGGCGGAGCGCACCGTGGCGATTGAGCAGGTGCTGGAAGCGAACCCGCAGGCTATCGACCCGGTGGTGCGCGGCATCGTCGGCAACGGCCTGGGCTACAGCGCCTGCGACGCCTACAAGGCGGAATACCTGCGTGCCGAATTGGCGCGGCAGATCGCTCAGCGGCTGGCGCCGTTCGACGCGCTGGTGGTGCCGACCGCGCCCACTATTCGCACCCTGGCGGAGATGGCGCAGGAGCCGGTGCTGTTCAATTCGCAGTTCGGCACTTACACCAATTTCACCAACCTGGCCGATCTGAGCGCGCTGGCGCTGCCGGGGCCGCTGCGCGAAGACGGGCTGCCGGCGGGCATCACCCTGATTGCGCCCGCCTGGCATGACCGGGCGCTGGCGGCGTTTGGCCTGCGCTGGCAACGGCAAAGCGCCTTGCCGCTCGGCGCAACCGGCCGGGCATTGCCGCCGCAGCCCGCGCCGGCGCCGTCTTCGGGACACGTGCGTCTGGCGGTAGTGGGCGCTCACCTCAGCGGTATGCCGCTCAACGTCCAGCTGACGCAGCGCGACGCGGTGCGGGTGGAGCAAACCGTCACCGCACCCTGTTACCGCCTGTACGCGCTGGCCGATACCGAGCCGCCGAAGCCGGGGCTGGCGCGCGCGGCGCAGGGAGCGGCGATCCGTCTTGAGCTGTGGGACATCCCGCTGGCCCGTTTCGGCGAGTTTGTGGCGGAAATTCCGGCGCCCTTGGGTATCGGCACGCTGCTGCTGGCGGACGGCCGGCGGGTGAAGGGGTTTATTTGCGAAGCCTGGGCGCTGGAAGGCGCCACGGATATTACCGAGTTTGGCGGCTGGCGCGACTATCTCGCCGGCGTTAAGGGGGCATGAACATGTTTACTACCGTACTGATCGCTAACCGCGGCGAAATCGCCTGCCGCGCCATTCGCACCCTGAAACGCCTGGGCGTCACCAGCGTGGCGGTTTATTCCGACGCCGACCGCAATGCGCCGCACGTCACCGAAGCCGACAGGGTGGTGGCGCTCGGCGGCGACAAGGCCGCCGACAGCTACCTGAGCATCGACAAGATCCTTGCGGCGGCGGCAGCCACCGGCGCGCAGGCGATCTACCCCGGCTACGGCTTTTTGTCCGAGAGCGCCGAGTTTGCCGACGCCTGCGAGGCGGCGGGTATCGCCTTTATCGGCCCGACGGCGGCGCAGATGCGCGAGTTCGGTCTCAAGCACCGGGCGCGCGAGCTGGCGGCGTTGGCCGGGGTGCCGATGACGCCGGGCACCGGCTTGCTGGAGAACGTGGAGCAGGCGGTTGCCGCCGCCGCGCGCATCGGCTACCCGGTGATGCTGAAAAGCACCGCCGGCGGCGGCGGCATCGGCCTGACGCGCTGTGACGACGAGGCGGCGCTGCGCGAGGCGTACGACAGCGTCAAACGGCTGGGAGAGCAGTTCTTCCGCGACGCCGGCGCGTTTATCGAACGCTTCGTCGATCGGGCGCGTCACGTCGAGGTGCAGATTTTCGGCGACGGCCAGGGGCGGGTGGCGGCGCTCGGCGAGCGCGACTGCTCGCTGCAGCGCCGCAACCAAAAAGTGGTGGAGGAAACCCCGGCGCCACACCTGCCGGCGGCGACCCGCCAGGCGCTGCAGCGGGCGGCGGTGGCGCTGGGCGAATCGGTGAATTACCGCAGCGCCGGCACCGTGGAATTTATTTACGACGCCGCGCGCGACGAGTTTTACTTCCTCGAAGTGAACACCCGCTTACAGGTCGAGCACCCGGTCACCGAGATGGTCACCGGCCTGGATCTGATCGCCTGCATGCTGCAGGTGGCGGCGGGCGATGCGCTGGATTGGGCGGCGTTGCAACGCGCGCCGCAGGGTGCGGCGATCGAAGTGCGCCTCTATGCCGAAGATCCGCTGAAGAACTTCCAGCCCAGCCCCGGCGTGCTGACCGAGGTGCATTTCCCCGCCGACGTGCGCCTCGACGGTTGGGTGGCGACCGGCAGCGAAGTCTCGGCGTTTTACGACCCGATGATCGCCAAGCTGATCGTACACGGCGCTGACCGCGCGCAGGCGCTGGAAAAACTGCGCGTGGCGCTGGCGGCGACCCGTTTGCACGGCATCGCCACCAACCTCGATTATCTGCGGCAGGTGATCGCCACGCCGCAATTTCAGCGCGGCGACGTTTGGACGCGCCTGCTGGACGATTTGCATTACCAGCCGCACTGCCTCGAAGTGCTGCAACCCGGCACCTACAGCAGCGTGCAGGACTATCCCGGCCGCCTCGGCTATTGGGACATCGGCGTGCCGCCGTCCGGCCCGATGGACGACTTCGCGTTCCGGCTGGCCAACCGCATCGTCGGCAACCACCCGGCGGCCGCCGGGCTGGAGTTCACCCTGCAGGGGCCGACGCTGCGCTTTCACTGCGACGCCACCATCGCGCTGACGGGTGCCAGCTGCCCGGCCGATCTGGACGGCGAAGCGGTCGCCTACTGGCGGCCGATCGCGGTGCGGGCCGGGCAGGTGCTGACGCTGGGGCGCGCCACGCACGGTTGCCGCACCTATCTGGCGGTACGCAACGGCTTCGACGTGCCGGTGTATCTCGGCAGCCGTTCCACCTTCGCGCTCGGCCAGTTCGGCGGCCACGCCGGGCGCACCTTGCGCGTGGCGGACATGCTGGCGATCGCTCAACCGGAATTGGCCGCCAGCACCACGCCGGCGCCGATCGCCGCGCCGCAGGCGATGGACGACACCCTGATCCCGCACTACGGCGACCAGTGGCACATCGGCGTGCTGTACGGGCCGCACGGCGCGCCGGACTTTTTCACCGCCGAATCGATAGACGCCTTCTTCGCCACCGACTGGCAGGTGCATTACAACTCCAATCGCCTCGGCGTGCGCCTGGCGGGGCCGAAGCCCGAGTGGGCGAGAGAGGACGGCGGCGAAGCCGGTTTGCATCCTTCCAACGTGCACGACTGCGAGTACGCCATCGGCGCGATCAACTTCACCGGCGACTTCCCGGTGATCCTGACCCGCGACGGGCCGAGCCTCGGCGGCTTCGTCTGCCCGGTGACCATCGCCAAGGCCGAGCTGTGGAAAGTGGGGCAGGTGAAGCCGGGCGACCGCATCCGGTTCCATCCGATCGGTTTTCGCCAGGCGCAGTCGCTGGAACAGGCGCAGCTCGGCAGCATCGAAGCGCTGGCGGCGGTGAAGGCCATCACCCTGCCGCCGCCGGATCTGGCCCCGGCGGATACCGTTTCCGCCGCGGTGCTGGCGGCGCTGCCGGCGGCGGAAGGGCGCCCGGCGGTGGCGTATCGCCAGGCGGGAGACGGCTACATCCTGATGGAGTACGGCGACAACGTGCTCGATCTGGCGCTGCGGCTGCGCATTCATCTGCTGATGCAGTCGCTGCGGCAGGAGGCGATACCGGGCGTGGCGGAGCTGGCGCCGGGCGTGCGTTCGCTGCAGATCCGCTACGACAGCCGGCTGATAAGCCAGGCCGATCTGCTGCAGCGCCTGCTGGCGCGCGAACGGGCGCTGGGGGACGTCAGCCGCCTGAAGGTGCCGACGCGCACCGTCTGGCTGCCGATGGCGTTCGAGGATTCGGCCACGCTGGGGGCGGTCGATCGCTATCAGCAGACGGTGCGCGCTTCGGCGCCCTGGCTGCCGAACAACGTCGATTTTATTCAGCGTATCAACGGCCTGAGCCGACGCGAGCAGGTGCGCGACATCCTGTTCGACGCCAGCTACCTGATCCTCGGATTGGGAGACGTCTACCTCGGCGCACCCTGCGCGGTGCCGCTCGATCCGCGCCATCGCCTGCTGAGCTCCAAATACAACCCGGCGCGCACCCACACCGCCGAAGGGACGGTCGGCATCGGCGGCATGTACATGTGCATCTACGGCATGGATTCGCCGGGCGGTTACCAGCTGGTGGGGCGCACGCTGCCGATCTGGAACAAATTCCTCAAAAACCCGCAGTTCACCGCCGGTGAACCCTGGCTGCTGCGCTTCTTCGATCAGGTGCGCTTCTACCCGGTCAGCGAGCAAGAACTGGACGAGCAGCGCGAAGCGTTCCGCGAAGGGCGCATGCAGGTGCGCATCGAAGAGAGCGAATTCGACTTCGCCGCCTACACCGATTTCCTGGCCGACAACGCCGGGGCGATCGCCGACTTCCAGCATCGCCAGCAGCAGGCGTTCATCGCCGAAGTGGCGCGCTGGCGCAGCGATGACGACGAGGCCGAGGCGCAGCTGTTGCCGCCGGTTGAAGAAGACGCGATCGATGGCGATCTGGTCAGCGCCGATCTGAACGGCAGCGTGTGGAAGATCCTGGTGGAACCGGGGCAGGCGGTGGCGGCCGGGCAGCCGCTGATCGTGGTCGAGGCGATGAAGATGGAATTGGCGGTCACCGCGCCGCGCGCCGGGATCGTCAAACGCATCAGCTGCCGGCAGGGGCGGCCGGTCGGGCCGGGCGACGCCCTGCTGTGGCTGGAAAAAGCGATCTGAACGGAGGGGCGAAGATGCAAATCACCAACGGAGAGCACAAGGCGCGGCCGGAGGGGCTGGCGGAGCGCATTTATCTGCAGCTCAAGGCCGACATCTTCGAGTTTCGCCTGCTGCCGGGCGATCGCTTCAGCGAAAGCGACGTGGCGCAGCGCATGGCGGCCAGCCGCACGCCGGTGCGCCAGGCGCTGTTTCGACTCGAGCGCGAAGGCTATGTCGAGGTGCTGTTTCGCAGCGGCTGGCAGGTGCGGCCGTTCGATTTTGCCTACTTCGAAGAGCTGTACGACCTGCGCATCGTGCTGGAACAAGAGGCGGTGAAACGGCTGTGCGAATGGCCGGCCGGGGAAACGCCGGCCGCGCTGGCGGCGCTGAACCGTTTTTGGACCGAAGCGCCGCGTCTGGCGGACGGCCAGGTGGTGTCGCAGCACGACGAGCAGTTTCATCAGGCGTTGGTGGCCGCGGCGGGCAACGGCGAAATGGCGCGCATCCACCGCGAGCTGACCGAAAAGATCCGCATCATTCGCCGATTGGATTTCACCCAGCAGGCGCGGGTGGACGCCACCTACCGCGAACACGCCGCCATTTTGCAGGCGATCCTGCAGCGGCAAAGCGGGGTGGCGCAAGCGCTGCTCGGCGAGCATATCGCCGTCAGCAAGGCAGAGGTACGAAAAATAACGCTGCACATGTTGCACCAGGCGCGGGCCCAGCAGCCGGCGCGCTCGGCGTAACGATTTTGATTTCACACACATCAGGAGTTTGAACTATGCAACGTCGTCGTTTTATCAAAGCTTTTGCGCTGTCCGCCGCCGCGCTCGGCCTGGGCCTGGCCTGGAGCGCGCAGGCCGCCGACACCATCAAGGTCGGCATTCTGAGTTCGCTTTCCGGCACCATGGCGATTTCCGAGACGCCGCTGAAGGATGTGGCGCTGATGACCATCGACGAGATCAACGCCAAAGGCGGGGTGCTCGGCAAAAAGCTGGAGCCGGTGGTGGTGGATCCGGCCTCCAACTGGCCGCTGTTCGCCGAAAAGGCGCGCCAGCTGCTGAGCCAGGACAAGGTGGCGGCGGTGTTCGGCTGCTGGACTTCGGTGTCGCGCAAGTCGGTGCTGCCGGTGTTTGAGGAGCTGAACGGGCTGCTGTTCTACCCGGTGCAATACGAGGGCGAAGAGATGTCGCCGAACGTGTTCTATACCGGCGCGGCGCCGAACCAGCAGGCGATCCCGGCGGTGGAATACCTGCTGAGCGAGGACGGCGGCGGCGCCAAGCGCTTCTTCCTGCTGGGCACCGATTACGTCTATCCGCGCACCACCAACAAGATCCTGCGCGCCTTCCTGCACAGCAAAGGCGTACAGGACAAGGATATCGAAGAGGTCTACACGCCGTTCGGCTACAGCGATTACCAGACCATCGTCGCCAACATCAAAAAATTCGCCGCCGGCGGCAACACGGCGGTGATCTCCACCATCAACGGCGACTCCAACGTGCCGTTCTACAAAGAGCTGGCCAACCAGGGCGTCAAGGCCACCGACGTGCCGGTGATCGCCTTCTCGGTCGGCGAGGAAGAGCTGCGCGGCATCGACACCAAACCGCTGGTGGGCAACCTGGCGGCCTGGAACTACTTCGAATCGCTGGATAACCCGACCAACAAGCGGTTTGTCAGCCAGTGGAAAGCCTACGCCAAGGCGCACAACCTGCCGAATTACGCCACCGCGGTGACCAACGATCCGATGGAGGCCACCTACGTCGGCCTCCACATGTGGGCGCAGGCGGTGGAAAAGGCCGGCACCACCGACGTCGATAAGGTGCGCGCGGCGATGGCCGGGCAAACCTTCGCCGCGCCGTCGGGCTTCACGCTGACCATGGACCAGACCAATCACCACCTGCACAAGCCGGTGATGATCGGCGAGATCGAGGGCAACGGCCAGTTCAACGTGGTATGGCAGACCGAGGCACCGGTGCGCGCGCAGCCGTGGAGCCCGTATATCGCCGGCAACGACAAAAAACCGGATTACCCGGTGAAAGGCGGCAATTAACGTCACTCAGCGCCGGCGCGGCCCAGCGCCCGCCGGCCCAACAGAAGAGGCAGCTGATGCAATCTCCGTTTTTATCCTCTTTGCGCGTCGGGCTGTGGCTGCTGTGCGCCTGGCCCCTGCTGGCGCAGGCCGGGCCGGCCGATGAGTTCGCGGCGGCCAACCGTGCGCAGCAGGCCAAGTTGCTGCAGGCCTGGGCGGCCGAGCCGGACGCCGCGCGCCTGCCGCTGCTGCAGGGGCTGCAGCAGGAAACCGTGGCGATCGACGGGGCGAAGCGCGCCTTTATCCGCCAGGGCGATCGCTATCTGCCGCTCGAGGGCGAGGCGGCCCCGGTTGGCGAACCGAAGAAGGTGTGGCTGAACAACCGGCTGCGCATTCTGATCGCCAACGCGTTGTCGGCGCAGCGGTTGGTCAGCGCGGACGCGGCGGTGCGGCTGCAGGCGGCGACCGCGCTGCAGCGCGAAGCGCAGGGCGAGCAGTTGCCACTGTTGACCCGGCGGCTGGCGCAGGAGAAAGACCCGCAGGTACGCGACGCGCTGAGCATTGCGCTGGCGAACCTGCAATTGACCGACGCCAGCCCGCAGGTGCGCTTCAATGCGGTGCGGCTGCTGGGGGAATCGGGCGAGCCGGAAACCCGCGCGCGGCTGCAGGCGTTGACCGACGCCGCTCACGAGCCGGACGCCGCGGTGCGCGCCGAGGCGCAACGCAGCCTGCAGCGGGTGCAGCATCGCCTGATGATCGGCGATCTGCTCGGCCAGGCGTTCAGCGGCCTGTCGCTCGGCTCGATCCTGCTGCTGGCGGCGCTCGGGCTGGCGATCACCTACGGCCTGCTCGGCGTCATCAATATGGCGCACGGCGAAATGCTGATGCTCGGCGCCTATTCCGCCTACCTGGTGCAGGGGATGTTTCAGCAGTTTGCGCCGCAGTGGCTGGCGCTCTACCCGCTGGCGGCGCTACCGGTGGCGTTCGCCATCACCGCCGGGATCGGCATGCTGCTGGAGCGCACGGTGATCCGCCACCTGTATGGCCGGCCGCTGGAAACCCTGCTGGCCACCTGGGGCATCAGCCTGGTGCTGATCCAGCTGGTGCGGGTGCTGTTCGGCGCGCAGAACGTCGAGGTCGCCAACCCGGCGTGGCTGTCGGGCGGCGTGCAGCTGCTGCCGAACCTGGTGCTGCCGTGGAACCGCATCGCGGTGATCGCGTTCGTGCTGTTGGTGCTGGCGCTGACCTGGCTGCTGCTGAACAAGACCCGGCTCGGCATGAACGTGCGCGCGGTGACGCAAAACCGCGCGATGGCGGCCTGCTGCGGCGTGCCCACCGGGCGGGTGGACATGCTGGCCTTCGGGTTGGGATCCGGCATCGCCGGGCTCGGCGGGGTGGCGCTGTCGCAGTTGGGCAACGTCGGGCCGGAGCTGGGGCAAGGTTACATCATCGATTCGTTCCTGGTGGTGGTGCTCGGCGGCGTCGGCCAACTGGCGGGGACGGTGGCGGCGGCCTTCGGCCTCGGCATCGTCAACAAGATCCTCGAGCCGCAGATCGGCGCCGTGTTGGGCAAGATCCTGATCCTGGTGCTGATCGTTCTGTTTATTCAAAAGCGTCCGCAGGGGCTGTTCGCCCTCAAGGGCAGGGTGATTGACTGATGAGCCAACCATTGACCGTAACCGGCGTGCAGAAAGCGCCCCGGCTGGCGTTGAGCATCGGCGCGCTGGCGTTGCTGGTGCTGCTGGTGATGCCGTTCTTGACGCTGTTGCCGGCGGATCATCCGCTGGCGGTGTCCACCTATACCCTGACGCTGGCGGGCAAGATCCTGTGCTACGCGGTGGTGGCGGTGGCGCTCGATCTGGTGTGGGGCTATGCCGGGCTGCTGTCGCTCGGCCACGGGCTGTTCTTCGCGCTCGGCGGCTACGCCATGGGCATGTACCTGATGCGGCAGGCGGCGGGCGACGGGCTGCCGGCGTTTATGGCGTTCCTCTCCTGGAATGAGCTGCCGTGGTTCTGGAGCGGCACCCAGCATTTCGCCTGGGCGCTGTGCCTGATCGTGCTGGTGCCGGGCCTGCTGGCCTTCCTGTTCGGCTACTTCGCCTTCCGCTCGAAAATCAAAGGGGTGTATTTCTCGATCATGACCCAGGCGCTGACCTATGCCGGTATGCTGCTGTTCTTTCGCAACGAGACCGGCTTCGGCGGCAATAACGGCTTTACCGGTTTCACCACGCTGCTCGGCTTTCCCATCACCGCCGCCGGCACGCGGGTGGCGCTGTTCCTGGCGACGGTGCTGCTGCTGGCCGCCAGCCTGGCCATCGGCTTTGCGCTGGCGCGCAGCAAGTTCGGCCGGGTGCTGACCGCGGTGCGCGATGCGGAAAACCGGCTGACCTTCTGCGGCTACGATCCGAAGGGCTTCAAGCTGTTCGTCTGGACGCTGTCGGCGGTGCTGTGCGGGCTGGCCGGCGCGCTCTATGTGCCGCAGGTCGGCATCATCAACCCCGGCGAAATGTCGCCGACCAACTCGATCGAGGCCGCCATCTGGGTGGCGCTCGGTGGGCGCGGCACGCTGGTGGGGCCGCTGCTCGGCGCCGGCATCGTCAACGGCGCCAAGAGCTGGTTCACCATGGCCATTCCCGAATACTGGCAGTTCTTCCTCGGCCTGATGTTTATCGTCGTCACGCTGTTTCTGCCCAAAGGGGTGATCGGCCTGCTGCGCCGGAGGAAAACCTCATGAAAGCGATGCAAGTGACCGACGAGCTGTTTACCCACCCGCTGCCGGCGGATAAATACCGGCAGCAAACCGATCCGGTGCTGCAGCTCGACAACGTCAACGTCAGCTTCGACGGTTTTCGCGCGCTGACCGATCTATCGCTGCGCATTGGCGTCGGCGAACTGCGCTGCGTGATCGGCCCCAACGGCGCCGGCAAGACCACGCTGATGGATGTGATCACCGGCAAGACCCGGCCGGACAGCGGCAGGGTGTTTTACGATCAGACCGTCGATCTGACCCGGCTGGCGCCGATGCAGATCGCCCACGCCGGTATCGGCCGCAAGTTTCAAAAACCGACGGTGTTCGAGGCGCTGACGGTGTTCGAAAATCTGGAGATCGCGCAGAAAACCCGCAAGTCGGTGTGGGCCTGCCTGCGCGCCCGCCTGAGCAGCGAACAGCGCGACCGCATCGACGAGATGCTGAAGACCCTGCGGCTGGGGCATGAACGCCACCGGCCCGCCGGGCTGCTGTCCCACGGGCAGAAACAGTTTCTCGAGATCGGCATGCTGCTGGTGCAGGAGCCGCACCTGCTGCTGCTCGACGAGCCGGCGGCCGGCATGACCGACGCCGAAACCGACTACACCGCCGAACTGTTCCGCGAGCTGGCGGGCAAGCATTCGCTGATGGTGGTGGAGCACGATATGGGGTTTGTGGAAACCATCGCCGATCGCGTGACGGTGCTGCACCAGGGGCAGGTGCTGGCGGAAGGATCGCTGGCGCAGGTGCAGGCCGACGAACGGGTGATTGAGGTATATCTGGGGCGCTGAGGAGGCGTAATCATGCTGCAGGTAGAAGAATTGAATCAATATTACGGCGGCAGCCACATTCTGCGCGGCCTGTCGTTCGAGGCGCGCATTGGCGAGGTGACCTGCCTGCTGGGGCGCAACGGCGTGGGCAAGACCACGCTGCTGAAATGCCTGATGGGGCTGGTCCCGGCGCGCAGCGGCAGCGTCCGTTGGCAGGGCGAAACCATCACCGGTAAAAAGCCGCATCAGCGGGTGCGGGCGGGCATCGCCTATGTGCCGCAGGGGCGGGAGATTTTCCCGCGCCTGACGGTCGAGGAAAATCTGCTGATGGGGCTGGCGCGCTTTTCCGGCGCCGCTGCACGCACGGTGCCGGATCCGATCTATGAACTGTTTCCGGTGCTGCGGCAAATGAAGGATCGGCGCGGCGGCGATCTCTCCGGCGGGCAGCAGCAGCAGTTGGCGATCGGCCGGGCGCTGGCCTGCCGGCCGCAGCTGCTGATCCTCGACGAGCCGACGGAAGGGATCCAGCCTTCGGTGATCAAGGAGATCGGCGCGGTGATCAAACAGCTGGCGGCGAAGGGCGATATGGCGATCCTGCTGGTGGAGCAGTTCTATGACTTTGCCGCCGACCTGGCGGACAGCTATCTGGTGATGTCGCGCGGCAGCATCGTGCAGCGCGGCGCCGGCAGCAATATGGAACAGGACGGCGTACGCGGGCTGGTGGCGATTTGACGTTGGATCAGCTGAAAAAGGATCGGCTGAGCGGATCGCGGGAATGATGCAGCACTCTGATGATATTCACCTCTCGCCTGTGCTGACGAAAATAAATCAGGTGGTTGGCGACGGGCAATACCCATAGGCCGGGGCCGATTGCATCGATGTTTCTGCCGAGTTGGTGGTGGCTAAGGTTATCGAAAGCCTGTGCAGGTGGCGCAGATAATCTTCGGCCACCTGTAAGCCAAAGTGCGCCAATCCGTAAAAATAGATCTCTCCATATCGTCCAAGGCTTTTGGGCGGACGGTTACTTTCCTGCGCATCCTTTTGCTTTGCTCCGTATTCTTTCCATGAACACATCACGATCCCATTCGACGGCTTCGCCGCTGTTCTCTCCTTCGGCAATCAGGCGCCTAAGCTCTTCCAGTTTTGAGGCGGCGGTACGTTCGCGCAAAGTGCGCACGGATTCGCGGATGACTTCGCTAGGCGTGCGGTAATCGCCGCTGGCCACCAGGTCTTCGACGAAGCTACGCAGTTCGTCACCCAGATCTACCGTTAATGTTCTGCCCATTGTTCCCCCTCACTTTCGGCTATGCTGCGTAATTGTAAGATTAGTTCTTACATTGTGCACGTCAAACTCTCAGGATCTCAATAGCGGTCCCGTCATGAGGACGGGAGCCACGCGTTTACTCATTAAGGATAACCATGAACGAAATCACTGTGTCACGCCTCGGCTGCATCGTCCTGTCCCTGTTTCCGGCCCTGTGGGGGCTGTTCAGCCTGTTGAACAATACGGCGGATTTCGCCGGCACCGCGCGCAATGCGGTGGGGCCATTGCTTGCCATGCAGGATACCTATCAAACGCCGGGGCTGATGTGGCGCGCGATCGGCGCCGACTGGGCCTGCATGTTGGGGTTGGCTGTCATCACCACGCTGGAAACGCTGGCCGGCCTATTCGCGGCGGCGGGCGTGGTGCTGATGATCGGGCGATTTAAAGGCCCTTACGCCGCCTTCGCCAAGGGCAAAATCTGGGCGATGCTGGGGGCGATTTGCGCGATCGCGGTGTGGGGCGTCGGCTTTATGGTGGTCGCCGGCGACTGGTTTATGGCCTGGCAGGCCAAGCAGGATCCGCTGGCGGTGCAGCTGGGGGCGCTGATCTACCTGGCGCCCAATGCGTTTGCCTTGCTGTTCCTGATGCTACAGCGGGAGCCGCGCTAAACGAAGGCGGAGCGGGGCGCGGTTACAGCGCCTTGCTCATATACCAGATGCCTATCGAGCCCTGGGCGCTGGTGTAGCAGGTCTCGCCACAAATGCTCAATCCCTGGCGCTGATAAAAGCGTTGGGCGCCGGTGTTGCGTTGCAGTACCTCCAGCCACAGCGTCTTCTGCCGGCGCTCGATGGCCCGCTGCTGCACCTGTTCGAACAGCCGCTGGCCATAGCCGTTGCCGGCATGGCCCGGCAGGAAATAGATTTTCTGCAGCTCTGCGCCGCGGGTTTGCGTTGGCGCCAGCAAGCTGTCGACGTTGAGCCGCGCATAGCCGACCAGGGCGTCATCCTCATAGGCCAACAGCCAGCACACGTCGGGATCGCGCAGCGTCCGTTCCAGCGCGGAGACGGCAAAATCCTCGGCCAGAAAGGCCTCCAGCTCGTGCGGGTAGCGCCACAGCTCACCGAAGTGCGCGCGATAGGTGCGGATGCCGATATCGCGCACCTGGGTTAAATCTTCCAGCAATGCCTGACGGACGGTGAACATCAGTGCCCCTTTGAGTAAGAAAAGTTACAGCCGTTGTTCCAGATGCCGGTGGGGTACCATCGCCTGATGCAAAATGGCAAGAACGGTGATGCCGGCAGGGCGGCTGCGGTAGTAGATCCTATGGCTGGCGTAAGGAAAACTGCGTATCTCTTCGCCCAGATCGTGAAAGTGGGCTTTACCCGCTTCCGGCATGTCCGCCAGATGATGCATGATCTCTCTCAACTGCTCAAGATAGCGGCGAGATTGCGTTTGGCCCCAGTGCTCGACGGTGAAATGGCGAATAGCCAGCAGATCTTGTTGGGCTTGCGGGGTGAGGCGAAACGCGGGCATATCAGTCGGTTTCATCGGTGAGCAGACGGTTGAAGAAGGCATCACCGTCTACCGCCTTACCGGCGTCTTCCTCGGCGGTAGCCTGCGCGATTTTTTGCTGCAGCGCGCGTAGTTTGAGATCTTCCAGCGCCTGGTAGTCTTCTACCGACATGACGACGGCGACCGGTTTGCCGTTGCGATTGATTTGCACCGGTTCGCGCTGCGCCTTGAGCAGCAAATCGCCGAATTGGGTTTTGGCCTCGTTCGCGCTGAGTGCGTACATTTAATCGCTCCAGTTAATTAAATCGTTCGATTTAACCATTATACGGTGCGATGAAAAAAGCACCAATGTTATTCCGGCGGGCAGGTTTCGTTGGACAGATGCCGCGGCGTTTCGCGGCGAAAACCCAGGCCGATGATGCGGCCGAACAGGCGCGGCAGCCAGCGGCTGTTGCCGACGCGGGCGATCAGGCGCGAACCGCCCGCCGCGCGGCGTTCGCCCGGCTTGCGCTGGCTCATTTTGATCTGCAAAAACTGGATGGCCCGGGTGGGGAATTCGCGCCGGCGCTGCACGCTCAGCAGATGCTTCAGCTGCAGCCGATGCTGGCGCAGCGGTGGGATCAGGGCGTTGGCGGCGGCCACCGCGTCCTGAATCGCCAGGTTGACGCCCACGCCGCCGATCGGCGACATGGCGTGCGCGGCGTCGCCGATGCACAGCACTCCCGGTTTGGCCCAGCGATCCAGACGATCGATGCGGATGCTCAGCAGCTTCACCTGATCCCACTCGACGATCTCCTGCAGGCGATCGTCCTGGAATGGCGCCACTTCGGCGAGGTGCAGCAAAAATTTCTCCAGACCGCTGCGGCGGATCGCGTCGAAGCTACCTTTATCGATCGAGTAGCCGCACTGCCAGTAGTCGCCGCGATCGATCATGATGAAGTTCTGCTTCGGCCCGGTATGGCCCATCGACCAGGCCGGATCGCCCGGCTGCTTGCTGAGTTTCATCCACAAGACGTCGCGCGGGGCGCCGAAGGAGCGGCTGCTGAGCGCCGCCTGCTCGCGCACCACCGAGTTGCGGCCGTCGGTGCCGATCACCAGCTGGCTGCGTACGCGGATCGGGCCTTCCGGCGTGTCGGCCAGCACGCCGCATACCTGGCTGCGGTCGTAGAGCAGCTTATGAACCTGCGTCGAGGTGAGCAGCCTGAAATGGGGGAACGCGGCGGCCTGCTGCGCCAAAAAGTTGAGGAACTCCCACTGCGGCATAAAGGCGATAAATTTGCAGCGCGTCGGCAGGCGAGTGAAATCCGCCAGCTTAATGTCGCGCCCGGCGACTTCGGCGTGCAGGGATTCGGCGCGCTGGTGTGGCAGCGCCAGCAGTTCGTCGAGCAGGCCCAGCTGGTGCATGACTTCCAGCGTCGACGGGTGAATGGTGTCACCGCGAAAATCGCGCAGGAAGTCGGCGTGCTTCTCCAGCACCGTCACGTCGATCCCCGCCCGCGCTAGCAGATAGCCGAGCATCAGCCCGGCGGGGCCGCCCCCCACGATGCAGCAGGTGGTGGCGTAAGGTGTGATCGGTGATGACGACATGGCGGTTGACCCTGGAGAGCGGCCCGCATCCCGCGAGCCGCAAGTGAATGTTTAGTGTTGATAATGATTATCAATATCAAGTTTGGCTGTCAACCCGCGGCGCAGTGTGGTCAAAGGGGACGGACAGATGGCCGACGCGGAACAGCTGGCCGTTGTGCGGCTGCGCCTGCGGCGGTTCACGCCATAAATCCAGCCGCACTAACCGCCACTTGGCGGGCTGCGTGCATCGCGAGCATAAGGATTCTCCGCAAAGACGTTGACCGGGAGAGCGTGACACGCCATCTTTATCAGTAAAATCGGTATTATTTTTATCGATGGTTCAGAAAATCAGGATGGTCAGCATGAGGCGAATAACGTTCGATCTCGAGGATTTGCGCAGCTTCGTCACCGGCGTCGAGCTGGGCAGCTTCGCCAAGGCGGCTGAACGGCTGGGGCGTTCGACGTCGGCGGTCAGCGCTCACCTGAAAAAGCTGGAACAGCAGGTCGGCGCGCCGATCCTGCGCAAGGCCGGGCGCGGCATGGTGATGACCGAGGCGGGGGAAACGCTGCTCGGTTACGCGCGCCGCCTGCTGGAGCTCAATGACGAAGCCGCCGCCGCGGTGCGCGGGTTGGATTTGCAGGGCACGGTGCGGCTGGGGCTGCAGGAGGATTTCGGCGAGACGTTTCTGCCGCAGGTATTGGGCAGCTTCGCGCGCGCCAATCCGAAAGTGCGCATCGAGGCGCGCATCGCGCGCAATGCCGAGCTGATCGACTGGGTGCTGAAAGGTCAACTGGATCTGTCGCTGGCGTGGGATGGCGGTTTGAGCACGCCGTTTCATCTGGCGCTGGGGCAGCGGCAACTGCACTGGATCGCCTCGCCCGGCTTCGCGCTGGCGCCCTGGCGAGAAGGGGACGAGCCGTTGCCGTTGGTGATGTTTGACGCGCCTTGCCTGATGCGCAGCGCGGCGACGCAGGCGCTGGATCGCGCCAGCATACCCTGGCGCATCGCCTTTACCAGCCGCAGCCTGAACGGCGTGTGGGCGGCGGTGAGCGCCGGATTGGGCGTCACGGTGCGCACGGCGGCGGGTTTGCCGCCTGGCCTGGCGCCGCTGGCCCCCGATCTGCTGCCCGCTCTCGGCCAGCTCGGCGTGGTGCTGCACCGCGCCGAGGATCAGCCTTCGGCCGCCGTGCAGCGGCTGGCGCAGATCGTGGTCGAGCGGATCGAAACTTAATCTTGGGCGATCGGCTGCTTGCCGCTCAGCTGGCCCCATTCGCTCCAGGCGCCGTCATACAGCTTGACCTGCGGCGCGCCGAGCGACAGCAGGCCGAACGCCAGCACCGCCGCCGTCACGCCGGAGCCGCAGCTGGTGATGATCGGGCCGTTGATATCCACCCCCTTGTCGTTGAAGGTTTGGCGCAGCGCCTCCAGCGATTTGAAGCGGCCGTTTTCCAGCAGCTCGCCGTACGGAATGTTGATGCTGCCGGGAATATGGCCGCGGTGCAGGCCGGGGCGCGGTTCCGGCGCTTCGGCATAAAAGCGCGGCGCGGCGCGCGCGTCGAGAATTTGCACCGGCGTGCCTAACGCCTGCTCCACTTGCCGCATATCCACCACCGCGTCGGCGTTGAACCGGGCGTTGAACGTCTGCGGGGCAGGCTGCGCCGGGCCGGTTGCCAGCGCCTGGCCCTGCGCGGTCCAGCCGTTCAGCCCTTCGTCCAGCACGTAAACGCGCTCGGCGCCGAAATTGCGGAAAGTCCACCAGCCGCGCGGCGCGGAGAACTGGTTGCCCTCGTCGTAAATCACCAGGGTATCGCGTTCGCTGATGCCCAATTGGCCCGCCGCCGCGGCGAATTCCGCCGCCGTCGGCAGCATATGCGGCAGCGCGGTGCTTTTGTCCGCCACCTCGTCGATATCGAAATAGACCGCGCCGGGGATATGGCCGCGTTCGAACTCGGCAAGCATATCTTTCTTCGGCGTCAGCCCCACCGGCGACATCCGGACGTCGATCACCACCAGATTTTCATCGTTGATATGTTGCGCAAGCCATTGAGGGGTCACCAGAAACGGAGAATTCATCGTATTGTTCGCCTGTTTTGAAACGGATTTTCACTATACACCAGGCCGTGCCGGGATGGAGTATGATGTTCAGGCAACGGTATGGGCGGGAGACGGAAAACATGACGGATCGGGCGTTTGGCGGGGCCAAGATCGCGCTGCTGTGCGACGGCCGCCTGCTGGTTTACCAACGGGACGACAAGCCGGGCATTCCGTGGCCCGGGATGTGGGATCTGCCCGGCGGCGGGCGGGAAAACGGCGAGACGCCGCTGCAGTGCGTGCTGCGGGAAACGCAGGAAGAGTTCGGGGTGTTGCTCGCCGAACGCCAGGTTGTCTGGCAGCGGCGTTACGACGGTATTCAGCCCGGCTACCCGCCGACTTGGTTTATGGCCGGGGTGATCACCCCGGCGCAGATCGCCGCCATTCGCTTTGGCGATGAAGGGCAGCGCTGGCGAATGATGCCGGTAGAGCAGTTTATTCATCACCCGCAGGGCATCGGTCATCTGCGCCGCCGGGTGGCGGAGTATTGGCTTCAGTCCGCCTGAGGTTGCAGCACGCCGCTCGGCATCAGTGCCTGGATGGTGGCGCCGACCCGCTGCACCGCCTGTTCGATCTCCGCCGTCAGCCTCGGCGCATAGTTGATGCGCAGGCAGTTGCGGTATTTGCCGGCGGCGGAAAAGATGCTGCCGACGGCGATCTGCACGCCCTGCTGCTCGAGATGGCGGTTCAGCCGCAGGGTGTCGAACGCCTCGTCCAGTTCGATCCACAGCATAAAGCCGCCGCGCGGCCGGCTGACGCGGGTGCCGGCCGGGAAGTGTTTCAGGATAAGGTCGGTCATGCGATCGCGGTTCTGCTGGTAGCGGGCGCGCATGCGCCGCAGGTGCTGCAGATAGTGCCCGCCGCGGATGAATTCGGCGATCGCCAGCTGCGGCTGGGTGGCGGTGGCGCCGGAGCCGATGAACTTCATGTGCAGCACCCGTTCCAGGTAGCGGCCGGGTGCGATCCAGCCCACCCGCAGCCCCGGCGCCAGCGTTTTGGAAAACGAGCTGCACAGCAGCACGCGGCCGTCTTCGTCGAACGACTTGATGGTGCGCGGCCGCGGGTAGTGATAGGCGATGTCGCCGTAGACGTCGTCCTCGATGATCGCCGCGTCGTGGCGCTGCGCCAGCGTCAGCAACCGCTGTTTGTGGGCGTCGGGCATGATGTAGCCCAGCGGATTGTTGCAGTTGGGCGTCAGCAGAATCGCTTTGATCGGCCACTGTTCCAGCGCCATCTCCAGCGCCGCCAGGCTGACGCCGGTGAGCGGATCGGTGGGGATTTCCAGCGCCTTGATGCCCAAGCCCTTCAGCGTCTGCATGGTGCCGTGGAAGCAGGGCGAATCGACCGCCACGATGTCGCCGGGTTGGCAAACGGCGCGCAGCCCGGCGGAGATCGCTTCCTGGCAGCCGGTGGTGATCAGCAACTGATCGGGGCCGATTTGGCAGCCGGAATCCAGCAGCAGGCGGGCGACCTGCTCGCGCAGCGCGGCCACGCCCTGAATGCTGTCGTAATACAGGCTGCGCAGATCGCCGTGGCGGGCGGCGTTGCGCAGGGCGACGATCAGCGGTTTCATCGTCGGCTCGGCGATATCCGGCATGCCGCGCCCCAGCTGGATCAGGCCCTCGCGCGGCCGGCTGCGCACCAGCTCCAGCACCTGCTCCCATTGCGAAATGTCCACCGGCCGCTGCACCGGCGCCGTCATGGCGGGCAGCTCGGCCTGCGCGCGCCGCGTATGCACGAAGTAGCCCGACTTCGGCCGCGCCTCCACCAGGCGCTGTTCCTCGAGCAGCCGGTAGGCTTGCTGCACCGTGCTGATGCTGACGCCGTGCTCCTGGCTCAGCGCGCGCACCGAAGGTAGGCGATGGCCGGCGGGATACAGCCCTTGCTGAATGCGTTGGCTGAGAATGGCGGCCAGAGTGGCGTAGCGTGTCATACAGAGGCCTCTTATCGGGATGCAGGATTAAAAAACCGGTACAGATGCTTTCAAAGTAAACCATTCAGCGGTTTTTTTGGCGCAGCTGTATGAAAAAAATAGCGCCAGCGTGAATCTGTATTGTTTTTCTCCCGGCGAGCATGATGACTGCAACGCAAAAACAGCAGGGAGAATAACAACATGGCACTGTTTGATGGCATGACGACGTGGCGACGGGTAGGCTGGTCACGCTGGCGTTGGTATTTGTTGCGCCGCAGTACGCGCAGAGAGTTACTGCTGCTGAACGACAGGCAATTGGCGGATATCGGCCTGACGCGGGCGGATGCGCAGCGCGAAGGCGATAAACCGTTCTGGAGAGGGTAAGGAAAGCGAATGCTGAAATTATTGGGCAAAGCCTCATCGATCAACGTGCGCAAGGTATTGTGGACCTGCCAGGAGCTGGGGTTGCCGCTGGCGCGGGAGGACTGGGGCAGCGGCTTTCGCTCCACGCAGGAGCCGACGTTTCTGGCGCTGAATCCCAACGGCCTGGTGCCGGTGCTGATCGACGGCGAGCGGGTGCTGTGGGAGTCGAACACCATCTGCCGCTACCTGGCCGGACGGGAAGGGCGCCGCGATCTGCTGCCGCAGGAACCCGGCGCGCGCGCGGCGGTGGAGATGTGGATGGACTGGCAGGCCACCGATCTGAACGGCGCCTGGCGCTATGTGTTCATGTCGCGGGTGCGCGGGCATGCGGATTATCAGGATGCCGCCAGCCTGGCCGCCGCCGAGCGTGAGTGGAATCGGCTGATGGGGCTGCTGGACAAGCATTTGGCGCAGCACGGCCCTTATGCCGCCGGCGCGGCCTTCACGCTGGCGGACGTGGTGCTGGGGCTGTCGCTGAATCGCTGGCAGATGACGCCGTTCGAGCGGCCGAATTATGCGGCGCTGGCGGCCTATCAGCAGCGCCTGCTGCAACGCCCTGGCTACGTGCAGCATGGCGCCAACGGTTTACCTTGATATGAAATAAACAGTTCATTTTACCTCGTCCGGATATGGCAAGCCGTATCCGGGCTTTCCCCGTTGCATCATCCCGTCAATGTTTCATGAACGGCATCACGAATGTGAACTTTATTTTCCTTTTTTCTTGTTGTTGAAATTTAAATTCCATATAAACCTGTTATCAGCCGGCGCGTTTCATTGAGCAGCGCCTGGTTCTATGCAGGATTTCGATCACGGGAGAAAATGATGAAACAGGTACGCGTTGGGTTAATCGGCACCGGCTATATCGGGCGTTGTCACGCCATCGCCTATGCGCAGGCCGCCACGGTCTTTCCTCTGAAAGGGGAGCTGGTGCTGGAGATGCTGGCGGAAGTGACGCCCGAGCTGGCGGCGCAGCGCGCAACCGAGTTCGGCTTTGCGCGCTCGACCGGCGATTGGCGGCAGCTGGTGGCCGATCCGGCGATCGACGTGGTGGACATCTGCGCGCCCAACTTCTTGCACAAAGAGATGGCGCTGGAAGCGATCCGCCACGGCAAGCACGTGTATTCGGAAAAGCCGCTGGCGCTGGACGCCGCCGACGCGGCGGAGATGGTGCAGGCCGCCCGCGCCAAGGGCGTGAAAACGCTGGTCGGTTTCAACTACATGAAGAACCCGACCAGCCAGCTGGCGCGCGAGATCATCGCCAACGGCGAAATCGGCGAAGTGGTGCATTTTTACGGCACCCACAATGAGGATTATCTGGCCGACCCGCGCACGCCGCTCGACTGGCACTGCCGCCGCGCCAGCGCCGGGCTGGGCGCGCTGGGGGATCTGGCGGCGCACATCGTCAACATGGCGCACTACCTGGTGGGCGACATCGTGGCGGTCTGTGGCGATATGCAAACGGTGATCAAACAGCGCCCGGATCCGCAAGACCCGGCGCGCCTGCTGCCGGTGGAAAACGAAGATCAGGCCGGCGCGCTGCTGCGCTTCGCCGGCGGGGCGATGGGCACTATCGAAACCTCGCGCATTGCCTGCGGGCGCAAGATGGGGCTGACCTATGTGGTCACCGGCACCAAGGGCACGCTGAGCTATACCCAGGAGCGGATGGCGGAGCTGAAGCTGTATCGGCACGATGAGCCGGCGGAGCGGCAAGGGTTCAAAACGCTGTTGGTAGGGCCGAAGCACCCGGACTACGCGGCGTTCTGCATCAGCGCCGGGCACGGCATCGGCTTTAACGATCAGAAGACGGTGGAGATCCGCGATCTGGTCAACGGCATCGCCGCGGGCGATCGCATGTGGCCGGACTTTGAAGAAGGCTGGAAGGTGTCTTGCGTGCTGGATGCGATAGCCGCCTCCGCCGAGCAGCGGCGCTGGCTGGAGATCAACCGCGATTGAAAATGAAATGGCGCTCTCCCGTGGGCAGCGCCATTAATTTGTTGTGTTGCTAGCTTAATATCTTATTAAGCTAGTTGCATAATAAGTTGCTTGCCTGGCAACTTAGAACGAGAAGCATGAACAGCCGAACGCGCCCCAGAAGGCGTTTTCATCCGACACCGGGATGCTGGAGCGGCGCGCGATGTCATGCTGGTGCGCGTGTACGCCGCACGGGCCGCAGCATTGGTGCGCCTGGCTCAGCACGCCGACTTTGGCCGCCGCCGACGGCGGCGCGGAACGGTAGTGGCCCGGCACCTGGGTGACCGGCGACCACTCCGGCAGCACCGGCAGCGGCGGCGGCGCCAGCGGCGAGAAGCTGCCGGCGGCGTAGACCACCTTGCCGTCCACCACCGTCATTACCGACTCAATGCCTTTGATCTGCTCTTCCGGCACGCTGAAATAGTCCTGCGACAGCACCGCCACATCCGCCAGTTGGCCGACCTTGATCTGGCCTTTCTTGCCTTGCTCGGTGGAGAACCAGGCGCTGCCTTGCGTCCACAGCATCAGCGCCGTTTCGCGATCCAGCCGGGCGCTGTCGTCGTACATCGCCATGCCGCCGACGGTGCGGCCGGAGACCAGCCAGTACAGCGCCGTCCACGGGTTGTAGCTGGCGACGCGGGTGGCGTCGGTGCCCAGCCCGACCGGCAGCTCGGCCGCCAGCATTTTCGCCACCGGCGGCGTATGTTTGGTGGCTGCGATGCCGTAGCGGTCAGCGAAATATTCGCCCTGGAATGCCATGCGGTGCTGCACCGCAATACCGCCGCCCAATGCCTTGACCCGTTCGATATTGCGTTCGGTAATGGTTTCGGCGTGGTCGAACAGCCAGTGCAGCCCGTTGAACGGAATGTCGCGGTTCACCTTCTCGAACACGTCCAGCATGCGGCTGATGGATTCGTCATAGGTGGCGTGCAGGCGGAACGGCCAGCGGTGCTCGACCAGATGGCGCACCACCCGCTCCAGCTCGTCCTCGGTGCCCGGCGGCAGATCCGGGCGCGGCTGCAGGAAGTCTTCGAAGTCGGCGGCGGAGAACACCAGCATCTCGCCGGCGCCGTTGTGGCGATAAAAGTCGGTGCCCTGGCCCGGCTTGAGCATGTCGGTCCACAGCTCGAAGTCTTCCAGCTCCTGCTTCGGCCGCTGGGTGAACAGGTTATAGGCGATGCGAATGGTCAGCTGCTTTTTCTCGTGCAGCTCGGCGATCACCTGATAATCCTCCGGGTAGTTCTGGAAGCCGCCGCCGGCGTCGATGGCGCTGGTGAGGCCCAGACGGTTCAGCTCGCGCATAAACTGGCGGGTGGAGTTGACCTGCTGCTCCAGCGGCAGCTTCGGCCCTTTCGCCAGCGTGGCGTACAGGATCATGGCGTTGGGCTTGGCGATCAGCATGCCGGTCGGGTTGCCGTTGGCGTCGCGCTGGATCTCGCCGCCCGGCGGGTTCGGCGTGTCTTTGGTGTAGCCGACCACCTTCAGCGCCGCGCGGTTGAGCAGCGCGCGATCGTAGAGGTGCAGAATGAACACCGGCGTGTCCGGCGCCGCCTGGTTGATTTCGTCGAGCGTCGGCATGCGGCGCTCGGCGAACTGGAATTCGGTCCAACCGCCGACCACCCGCACCCATTGCGGGCACGGTGTGCGCAGCGCCTGTTCTTTCAACATGCGCAGCGCGTCGGCCAGCGAAGGCACGCCTTCCCAGCGCAGCTCCAGGTTATAGTTCAGGCCGCCGCGGATCAGGTGCAGGTGCGAGTCGTTCAGGCCCGGAATGGCGGTGTGGCCGTGCAGGTCGATCACCTGGGTTTCCGGCCCGGCGTGCTGCATGACTTCGCTTTCGCTGCCGACCGCCAGAAATTTGCCGTCGCGGATGGCGACCGCCTGTGCGGTGGGATTTTGGCGATCGACAGTGTGAAACTTGCCGTTGGTGATGATCAATGAAGCGTGGTGGTTCATAACATTCTCCCGGCGAACCGCCTAGCGGCGGGTCAGCCATTGATGAAAAACGCGGGTCACGATAGGCATCCACAGGTACACCACCAGGGCGACCACGGTGGCGTCATTGAGAAAATGGCCGAGCAGCGTGCCGTTCAGCTGCGGCAGCGCCAGCCCCCAAAACCAGGGCACCAGATTGGTGGAAGGGAAGATCACCAGCAGGGTGATGATGAACTGCTTCCACTGGGGCGGCTGGCGCACGCCGGGGCTGGGCGGGGTAAACCAGAACTCCGCGCCGGGGCGGATCTCGATATGGTCGCTCTCCAGCAACAGCGGGGTGACTTCTTCGATGTATTGCTTGCGCAGCGGCGAGTGGATCCAGCGGTACAGATTGTCGAGGTTGTCGAAGCGGACCAGCACCGTATAGGCCTGCTCGTCGCCGGAAGGGCGAATCACGTTGACGCCCAAATGGCCGGTGAAGCCCGCGGCGTCGGGCATGATGCGGTTCAGCCAGGCCTCATAGGCCTGCTCGTTCCCCGGCGCCAAACGGTGGGTGATCACCAGCGTGACATGCTGCGGATGGGCCATAAAACCGACTCCTGAAAATACCCCGGCGCGGAGCCGGGGCAAGGGGAATTATTTCAGCGTGCGGGCCGGTGCGTGGTGCACCATGGTGTAAGCGTAGTCGACGCCCATGCCGTACGCGCCGCTGTGTTCGCGCACCAGCGCCATCACCGCGTCGTAGGTGTCTTTGCGCGCCCAGTCGCGCTGGTACTCCAGCAGCACCTGCTGCCAGGTCACCGGCACGGCGCCGGCCTGCACCATGCGATCGATCGAACGCTCGTGCGCATCGACGGAGGTGCCGCCGGAGGTGTCGGTCACCACATACACTTCATAGCCGGCTTCCAGCGCCATCAGCGCCGGGAAGGTCAGGCACACTTCGGTCCACAGCGCGGAGATCACCAGCTTTTTGCGGCCGGTGGCTTCCACGGCTTTAACGAAGGCCGCGTCTTCCCAGGAGTTCATCGAGGTGCGTTCAATCGGGGTGATTTCCGGGTGTACCGCCAGCAGTTCCGGCCAGATATAGCCGCTGAAGCTTTCGGTTTCTACCGAGGTGAAAAGGGTTGGCACGTTGAAAATCTTGCCCGCCTTCGCCAAACCAACAACGTTGTTTTTCAGTTGCTGACGATCAATATTAGCCACGCCGAAGGCCATTTGCGGTTGATGGTCGATAAAAATCAGTGCGGAGTTGTCTTTATCAAGCAGTTGAAACTTGGACATAATTTACCTTCCCAGTGATATTTCGGTTGAACATCTGATGAGTGTAACGCCGATAAAACGCATGGTAGGCAGAGGGCGATTTCAAAGATACCGCAGAATTTTTGCCGACTTGTTGAGTTTTTTTATACACGGGAGAAAGCATGAGATTAAACCTGGAAGCGCTGCTGATTTTGGACGCGCTGGACCGGCACGGATCTTTCGCCGCCGCGGCCGCCGCACTGTTTAAAACCCCTTCGGCACTCAGCTATATGGTGCAAAAGCTGGAGAACGATCTCGACATCACCCTGCTGGACCGCTCCGGCCACCGGGCGAAGTTCACCGATACCGGCAAGCTGATGCTGGAAAAAGGGCGGGTGTTGCTGCGGGCGGCGCAGGATCTGGAGCAGCAGGCGCGCTACGTGGAGAACGGCTGGGAAAGCGAGATCACGCTCGGGATCGATGCCTCCTTCCCGTTTGCCCGCCTGTTGCCGCTGATCGACGAGTTCTATCGGCAGCATCACCATACTCGGCTGCGTTTCAGCCACGAGGTGCTGGCCGGCTCCTGGGAATCGCTGGTTTACGGCTGCGCCGACATTATCATCGGCGCCATCTGCGAGCCGCCGTCGCGGGTGGGTTATGCGTTCAGCCGCCTGGGGCAGTTGGATTACGTGTTCGCCGTCGCGCCACAGCATCCGCTGGCGGCGCTGCCGGAACCGTTGCCGAAAGATGAGATCCGTCAGCACCGGGCGGTGGTGGTGCGCGATACCTCGCGGGTCAACGCGCCGCAGAGCCTGAACCTGCTGGAAGAACAGGATACGCTGACGGTCTTCGGCTTCGACGCCAAGCTGCAGGCGCAGTTGGCCGGGCTGGGCTGCGGCTATCTACCGCGTTCTCTGGCGGAACCTTACCTGAACAGCGGCGAACTGGTGGCGAAACGCGTTGAATCTGAGCGCTGCAGCGACGTTGCCTATTTCGGCTGGCGGGAAAGCGCCAGCGGTCTGGCAGCCAAGTGGTGGCGCGAGCGGCTGCAGCGTTACGCGGATGACGGCGAGGCTTACCCGGCGGCGCAGTGATCGCCGTCATATAAGGATTAACAACCCAATAAGGATATAGGGAATGAAAAAGACACTAGGCCTGTTGGCGCTGTTGCTGTTAAGCGGCTGCGGTGCCGGGCGTCAGGCCGGCATCCCGTTGCCGCAGCCGCAGGCCGAGGCGCAGGCCACGGCGCCGCTCAGCTATCCGGTGCGGGTGCATAACGCGGTGAGCCGCGAGCTGCGTTTGCCTGAACGCGCGCGCGGCCAACGCTGCACCATCAGCATTCGGCTGCGACCGGACGACGGCAAGCTGGCGAGCAGCAAGATCGTAAGAGGCGACGCGCCACTGTGCGCAGCGGCGAGCGCGGCGGTGCAGCGCGCGCAGTTTCCGCCGATGGCCAACGCCACCGAGTATGCGCTGTTCAACGCCGTGGTGCTCGATTTCGTTCCCTGAAGATGTGACCGACGGGCCGCCTGCGCGGCCCGTTTTTTCGCTTTTACGCGTACGCAACCCGCTGAATTTTCACTTAGCTTTGCCATTTTCGTTATTTTGAATGCCGCTACGGCTCACGGATACTGGGAGAAAATCTCTTACCGCGAGCCGCAGCATGTCCCACGCCCACTATTTGCACCCCGAACAGCGCGAACGAATCAGGCAGCTTTATCGGCGCCGGCATTGGCGGCTGGAGCTGCCCACCTGGGGGATCATGGCGGCGGTGTACGGCGGCTGGTTCGGCGTGGCGCTGGGGTGGCAAACGCTGGGCCCGTGGCTTGGCGCGCCGCTGCTGATCCTGCTGACCACCTGGTACATGTCGTTGCAGCACGAGCTGATCCACGGCCATCCGACGCGCTGGCCGCGCGTCAATCAGCTGTTCGGCCTGTTGCCGCTGGCGGTGTGGTATCCCTACGGGCTGTATCGCGATTCGCATCTGCGCCACCACCGCAACGACCACCTGACCGATCCGCACGAAGATCCCGAAAGCTATTACTTCAGCGCCGCGCAGTGGCGGCGCTATCCCCGGATGCTGCCGCTGCTGGCCGCCGTGCGCAATACGCTGATCGGCCGGGTGCTCCTTGGCCCGGCGCTGGATATCGCCGCGACCCTGGTCGGGGCGGTGAAAGCGCTTGCCGCTGGGGAGTGGCGCGCCTGGGCGAGGTGGTTGGTGCACCTGTCGCTGTTGGCGATGCTGCTCGACTGGCTGCAGGCGCAGGGTATCGGCGCGGCGTTTTACCTGCTGGCCATCAGCTACCCGGCGCTGGCGCTGACCAAGGTAAGATCGTTTTTTGAGCATCGCGCCGTGGACGCACCGCAGGCACGTTCTATTATTAATGAGGCGGGTTGGCCGTGGCGGCTGCTGTTTCTCAATCTGAACTATCATTTAGTGCATCACGATCTGCCCGGCCTGCCCTGGTATGGTTTGCGCGAAGTCTATCTGGCGGAGCGCGAGGCGTACCAGCGTCGCAGTCAGGGATTTGTCGCGCAGGGCTACGGCGAGTGGCTGCGCGATTACGCCCTGACGCCGATCGACGTCGGCGTGCATCCGTTGCGCGCCGGTGAACCGCAGGGGGAGGGCGATGCCCTGCCGACGGAAAAATTTATTGCGCGCTGGAAGCGCGTTTCTCAGGATTTTCCAACCTAACCGGCCCATGAGCCGGAAAACGTATAACCAGAGGAAAAGTATGGCAATCACCTTATCACGCGGACGTTCCTTTGCCGTCGCGCTGGCCCTGCTGGCCACCGGCGGTCTGGCGCAGGCGGCCGACTCGGTGCGCGTCGGCTCCAAGATCGACACCGAAGGTTCGCTGCTCGGCAACATCATCGTGCAGGTGCTGGAAGCCAACGGCATCCAGACCACCAACAAGCTGCAGCTCGGCACCACCAAGGTGCTGCGCGGCGCCATCACCTCCGGTGAGATCGACATCTACCCGGAATACACCGGCAACGGCGCGTTTTTCTTCTCCGATGAGAAAGATCCGGCGTGGAAGAACGCCCAGGCCGGTTTCGAGAAGGTGAAGCAACTCGACTACGACAAAAACAAAATCGTCTGGTTGGACGCTGCGCCGGCCAACAACACCTGGACCATCGCCATTCGCCAGGACGTGGCGGAGGCCAATCACCTGAAGACGCTGTCGGATCTCGGCAAGTGGATCAACGGCGGCGGCAAGTTCAAGCTGGCGGCCTCGGCGGAATTTATCGAGCGGCCGGATGCGCTGCCGGCGTTCCAGAATGCCTACGGCTTCAAGCTGAATCAGGATCAGCTGCTGTCCCTGGCCGGCGGCGATACGGCGGTGACCATCAAGGCGGCGGCGGAGCAGACCTCCGGCGTCAACGCGGCGATGGCCTACGGCACCGATGGCCCGGTGGCGGCGCTGGGGCTGCAGACGCTGGCTGATCCGAAAGGCGTACAGCCGATCTACGCGCCGGCGCCGATCGTGCGCGAAGCGGCCCTGAAGGCGCACGCCAATCTGCCTGAGCTGCTGAAGCCGGTGTTCGCCTCGCTGGACGGGCCGACGCTGCAAAAACTCAACGCGCAGATCGCCGTGGAAGGCCAGGACGCCAAACAGGTGGCGGCCGCTTACCTGAAAGAGAAAGGGTTTGTTAAGGGATAATGCCGAGGTGCCCCCTCTGCCGTCGGGAGAGGGGGTAAACCGAGGGAACCGGAGCGTTTCTTTGACTATCGCCGTAAAACATCGCGTCTTGTTGACGCTGTTCATGCTGTTGCTGCTGGCCGCGTTCGGCCTGCCGTTCCTCAGTTATGCCCCCAATCGCCTGTTGTCGGGCAAAAGCCTCTCCTTGTTCTCCCTGCTGCACGGCCCGAGGCTGTGGCTGCTGTTGCCGCTGGCGGCATTGGCGATCCTCAGCCTGTTGCCGCCGACGCGGGGACGGGCGCTGCTGGCGGCGCTGGCCGCCTGCGGGGTGCTGACGCTGGCCTTCTGGATCAGCGGGCAGGCCGCCGGGCGTCTGGCGCAGGAGGGATCGCGCCTGGCGCGCACCTCCTGGGGCAGCGGATGCTGGCTGACGATGGCGCTGAGCCTGCTGATCGCCGCCGACGCCATGGCGCGCATCACCGCGTCGCACCTGTGGCGCATGCTGGGCAACGCGCTGGTGCTGGTGCCGCCGGCGCTGCTGCTGTTCGGGCATCAGCTCGATCAGCTGTCGCTGCTGAAGGAGTACCACAATCGCCAGGAGGTGTTTGACGCCGCGCTGCTGCAGCACCTGACCATTCTGCTGGCGACGATGGCGCCAGCGCTGGCGATCGGCGTGCCGCTCGGGGTGCTGTGTTTTCGCTCCGAGCGCTGGCAGCGGCCGATTTTCTCCGCGCTGAACATTATCCAGACCGTGCCGTCCATTGCGCTGTTCGGCCTGCTGATCGCGCCGTTGGCGGGGCTGGCGACGGCGGTGCCCTGGCTGGCGGAACACGGCGTCAGCGGCATCGGCATGGCGCCGGCGATCGTGGCGCTGGTGCTGTACGCGCTGTTGCCGCTGGTGCGCAGCGTGGTGGCGGGGCTGCAAAGCGTGCCGGCGGGGGTGATAGAATCCGCCACCGGCATGGGGCTGACGCGCGGGCAGATCTTCCTGCGCGTGCAGCTGCCGTTGGCGCTGCCGCTGTTCCTGACCGGCGTGCGCATTCTGGCGGTGCAAACCGTCGGCATGGCGGTGGTGGCGGCGCTGATCGGCGCCGGCGGCTTTGGCGCCATCGTCTTTCAGGGGCTGCTCAGCAGCGCGCTGGATCTGGTTCTGCTGGGGGTGATCCCGGTGGTCATGATGGCGATCATCGTCGATTCGCTGTTTAAATTTTGGGTTTCAATCCTGGACGTATCGCGCCGATGATTCACTTTGAGCAAGTCAGCAAAATTTTTCAGGGCAAGCCGGCGGTAGACGATCTCACGCTGCACATCGCCGAGGGCGAATTCACCGTGTTGATCGGCACTTCGGGTTCCGGCAAGTCCACGACGTTAAAAATGATCAATCGCCTGATCGAGCACGATCGGGGCAAGATTCTCTTTGCCGGCGAAGAGATCCAGTCGTTCAAACCGCAGGATCTGCGGCGGCGCATGGGCTATGCGATCCAATCGATCGGCCTGTTTCCGCACTGGACGGTGGAGGAAAACATCGCCACCGTGCCGCAGCTGCTGAAATGGCCGCGCGCGCGCATTCGCGATCGGGTAACCGAACTGCTGGAGCTGTTGCATCTGGAGCCGGATCTGTTTCGCCGTCGCTATCCGCACCAGCTGTCCGGCGGGCAGCAGCAACGGGTAGGGGTGGCGCGCGCGCTGGCCGCCGATCCCGAGGTGTTGCTGATGGACGAACCGTTCGGCGCGCTGGATCCGGTCACCCGCGCGGCGTTGCAGGCGGAGATCGCGCGCATCCATCAGCTCTCCGGCCGCACTATCGTGTTGGTGACGCACGACATCGACGAGGCGCTGGGCTTGGCGGATCGCCTGGTGCTGCTCGATCAGGGGCGGGTGGTGCAACAGGGCACGCCGCTGGCGCTGCTGACCGCGCCGGCCAATGACTTCGTGCGGGACTTCTTCGGGCGCAGCGATCGCGGCATCAAGCTGCTGTCGCTGGGAACGGTGGCGGAGCGAGTGCGGCCCGGCGCCGCCGAGGGCGAGCCGATCGCCGCCGCCATGAGCCTGCGGGAGGCGCTGTCGGTGTTTGTGGCGCGCGGCAGCGACTGCCTGCCGGTGGTGGATGAACGGGGCGAAGCGTTGGGGGTGTTGCACTTCAACGATCTGATCGCCGGGCAGGCGCTGTCATGAGCGGGCGCATCTGGCGCCTGCTGCGCGATCCGCTGCCCTGGACGCTGGCGCTGCTGTTGGCGCTGGTGTTCGGCATGGATCATCTGCGCGGCCTGTTTGCCGCCTGGTTCCCCGATCTGGAGCGGCCCATTTATCAGCAGGACAGCTTTATTGCGCTGGTGGGGGCGCACCTGTCGCTGGTGGCGATCTCCAGCCTGATCGCGGTGGCTCTCGGCGTGGCGGCCGGCGTGGCGGTAACCCGGCGCAGCGGCCGGGAGTTTCGTTCGCTGGTGGAAACGGTGGTGGCGGTGGGGCAGACCTTCCCGCCGGTAGCGGTGCTGGCGGTAGCGGTGCCGGTGATGGGCTTCAGCGAACAGCCGGCGATCATTGCGCTGGTGCTGTACGGCCTGCTGCCGATCCTGCAGGGCACGCTGGCGGGCATCGAATCGGTGCCGCCCGCCACGCGCGAGATTGCCCGCGGCGTGGGGATGAGCGCCTGGCAAATCCTGTGGCGGGTCGAATTGCCGCTGGCGGCGCCGGTGATCGTCGCCGGGATCCGCACGTCGGTGATCATCAACATCGGCACGGCGGCCATCGCTTCCACCGTCGGCACCAAGACCCTCGGCTCGCCGATCATCATCGGTCTGAGCGGCTTTAACACCGCCTATGTGATCCAGGGCGCGGCGGTGGTGGCATTGTTGGCTATTATCACCGATATGCTGTTCGAACGTTGGGTGCGTTATCTCACCGCCTGGCGTCAGCAGACGCTGGCGACCACTCCGGCGGGGTAAGGGGGAAATGATGCAGGTGTCTCTACCGATGTACGGCGTTGGCCGGGAGCAGGCCGAATCTTTCTGGCAGGTATTGCGCGACAAGCTGCTGCGCCTGGGGCTGCCGGCGGCGCCGGAGCGGCTCAGTTGGCCGGACGATTTGGCGCAGCACTGGCGGCGCGACGATCTGCTGCTCAGCCAAACCTGCGGTTATCCGTTGGTCGGCACTCTGCCGCAGGTGCAGCTGATCGGCACCTACCATTATCGGGTTGAGGGGTGCGACGGGCCGAATTACCGCAGCTGGCTGGTGGTGCGCGCGGGCGACCCCGGCGAACGGTTGGCGGATTTTCGCGGCCGGACGGCGGCCTATAACAGCACCGATTCCCAATCCGGCTACAACGGCCTGCGCGCGCTGATCGCGCCGCTGGCGCAGGACGGGAAATTCTTCGGTGCGGCGATTGCCTCCGGCGCGCATTATCAGTCGCTGAAGCTGATCCGCAGCGGGCAGGCGGATATCGCCGCCATCGATGCGATCAGCATGGAACTGCTGCGCCGGGCGCAGCCGCAGGCGCTGGAGGGGCTGAAAATCATCGGCCGCACGGCAGCGGTGCCCGGTCTGCCGCTGATCACCGCGGCGGGTACGCCGCCGGAACAGGTGGAAATCCTGCGCGCCGGCGCCCGGGCGATGCTGGATGAGGCGGTCAGCGACCGCCTGCTGATCGGCGATTTCAGCCTGGTGCCACGTTCGGCCTACCAGATTATCACCGTGCTGGAACAGCAGGCCGCCGCGCAGGGCGTGACGGCGCTCTAGCCGCCGTTACAGCAGGGCGTCGCCGTCGATGTCGATCGCGCTGCCGGTGACGAAGCCGTTCTCCATCGCCAGCAGGTAACCTGCCGCGCGTCGGCCTGCATCAGGCGCAGCGCGTCGTTTTTCTCCCCGGCGTGGGGAAGGCGGCTATGGCGCGGTGAGGAACTGCTCGAAGTGCCTGGTGCCCGCATCGCTCGCCGGTGTCGGAACGCGTCAGGCGGCTGCAGCGCTTTTTACAGCTGCGCTGCCAGCGCTGGCTGGACGATCACTTGGCCTGAAGGGTTTCGGTTTGCGCCGGCGTGGCGGCGGCATCCCCGGCAGGCGCGCTTTCTTCGTGCGGGGTGGTGGAACGGGTGTAGATGTTCAGCCCGGCGAGGAATACGCCGCCCAAAGAACCGAAGGCGCACAGGGCGATGACGATGACGAACGCTTTTTTCAGCATAGGAATAATTTCGCAGGTTGCTTGGAACAGCGGGAATTATAGCCCCTTCGCCGAGTGAAACAAGAATCGTTTTTAACGGCGGCCCGCAGACCGCCCTTTGCGATCGCTACCGTTCGCTGTCGATGGCCTGCACGCGGGCCGGGCGGGCGAACAGGTATTTTCCCAGCGTCACCAGCACCACCGCCGCCACGATGATCACCAGCGCCAGCCACTCGCGCGGCGCCAGCGATTCGCCGGCAAAGCCGATGCCGAGCAGCACCGCCACCACCGGGTTGACGTAGGCGTAGCTGGTGGCGACCGCCGGGCGCACGTTCTTCAACAAGAACATATAGGCGCTGATCGCCAGCATCGAGCCGAAGACGATCAGATAGCCCAGCGCCAGAAAGCCGCCGGTGCTCGGCATCTGAGTCAGACGCTCGCCGCTCAGCTGACTGGCTGCCAATAACACCACGCCGGCGACCAGCATTTCCGCCGCGCCGGCCATCGGCCCGGCCGGCAGCGAGATGCGCGATCCCAGTACCGACCCGAAGGCCCAGCTGGCCGACGCCAGCAAAATCAGCAGCGCGCCGGTCGGGTTGCCCACCAGGTTGTTGCCGGTATTAAGCAGCACGATGCCCACCAGACCGAGCGCGATGCCGGCCCATTCCAGTTTGGTGTTGCGCATCCCCCACAGCAGGCTGAAGCAGAGGGTGAACAGCGGCACCGTCGCCACCATCACCGCGGCGATGCCGGACGGCACGTGTTGGTGCTCCGCCACCGTCACCAGGCCGTTGCCCACCGCCAGCAGCAGAATGCCGATGGCGCCGGCGGCCAGCCACTGCTTCGGCGTCGGCAGCGCGTGGCCGCGCCAGGCCAGGAAACTGAACAGCAGGATACCGGCAACCAGAAAGCGAATGCCGGCCATCATCAGCGGCGGCCACTGCGCGACGCCGAGGCGAATGACGAAATAGGTGGAACCCCAAACGATATATAACGTGAACAACGCCCCGATCAACGGCAGGACGCTACGGCTTTGTTGGCTAAGCATAGGGATATGTTTTTGCAGGGGTGATTATTATTAGAACGCTCAGTAAACCCGATCGGGCAACCGATAAGCAATGGCTTTCGGCATTATTTTTCCCGGCCGCCGCCCGCCGTTCAGCTGTCCCGCCGCTTCCACTGCAGCCAGCTGACGGCCGGCAGGTAAATCGACCATCCGACGGCCAGCAGCAGCAGCATGAACTCCGGCGGCACGCCGGGCAGCAACGCGTCCAGCTTCCAGGACACGGCGTAGGCGAAGGGGCCGACGGCGGCGCCCAGCACCGCCAGCGGCCAGGGGGCCGCTCTGACCACGTCCAGCAGCCAATACCACCAGCAGCCGAAGCCGATCCACAGCGCGATGGTCCAGAGCGGCAGGCCGTGTTGCCCGCTGTAGTGCAGCACGCCGCTGTAGCTCCACAGCCCATCCATGCCGATACCGCCCAGGGCGGCCAGGGCCGCGCCTTTGCGGCGGGCGGCCGGGGTAAAGATCAGCGCCAGCGCCGCGCCGGCCAGCAGGATGCCGTTGAGCCGATCGCGAGTCAGCAGCGCCAGCAGCCAGCAGACGCCCAGTCCCAGCGTCGCCAGCCAGAATCCGGCATGCGGCTTCTTCATCGTTCAACTCCCGTGGGGTTACTCTGCCGCTGCGCGCCAGGCGCCGGCGGATTTCTCAGAGCGGGCGCGAGGCCCGCTGTTGGTCTGAATATGCGTTAATTCAACCTTAGAAGGGAAGGTGCGGGATGCACAAGCAGAATAATCTGTACCGGTTGAAAACGCGGGCAAAAACCGGCATTACAGGAGCGAAATCCGGTAGGCGCAGCGGCGCGAGCCGGCCAGAATGTGTTCGGCGCGCTCCACCTGCGCCTGCAGCACTTCGGTGAAGATGCTCAGCTCCGCCCGGCAGAAGCCCTGGCAGACGGTGGCGGCGGCGCAGATCGGGCAGTGGTTTTCCACCAGCAGATAGGAACCGTCTTCCTCCTGACGCCATTCGGCCATATAGCCTTCGCGGCAGCGGATTTCGGTCAGGCGCGCCACGCGCTCCTGCAGATCGGCGGCGCCGATCATCGCCTGCTTGTAGTTGATGCGGTTTTCCTGCTCGCGGGTCTCGATCAGCACATCGAGCGCCTGTTCGCCCAGCTTGTCGCGCACGGTGCGCAGCAGCTGCACCGTCAGATCCGCATGGGTGTCGGGAAAGCGCGCGTTGCCGGCCGAGGTCAAATGCCACAGCTGCACCGGGCGGCCTACGCCGCGCGTTTCCGCCACCGCTTCGACCAGCCCCTCTTTCGCCAGCTTGACGAACTGCTGGCGGGCCGCCTCACCGGTGGTGCCGAGCACCTTTCCTGCGTCAGAAGCTTGCTGCGGGCCGCGGGTTTTCAATAGCGTCAGCAAGCGGTCACTGACCGATTGTGCGGTGCCGCCGCTATTTTCCAAGTTTATTCTTGACATATTTCTCCGCCTCGCCCTAACTTATTCCAAGATAACTCTTGTTAAATTTAACGCAATCTTATGACCAACTCAATGCCATTCCTCTGAAAACAGGACGACAACCGTGATAACCCATGACGATAGCCGCTGGAGCGACCTTTTCTCCGGCAAAAATGCGGCCAGTGCGATCGCGCTTTCGCTCGGCGTGGCGCTGCATGCCATCAATATTCTGGTCGCCACCACCATTCTGCCCTCGGTGGTGCAGGATATCGGCGGTCTGGATCTCTACGCCTGGAACACCACGCTGTTCGTGGTGGCGTCGATCCTCGGTTCCGCGCTGTCGGCCCGGCTGCTCAGCGGCTACGGCGCGCGCAGCGCCTATCTGGTGGCTTCGCTGTTCTTCATCGCCGGGGCGGCGCTGTGCGCGCTGGCGCCGAGCATGCCGGTGATGCTGATCGGCCGTACGGTGCAGGGCTTCGGCGGCGGGCTGATCTTTGCGCTCTCCTACGCGATGATCAACCTGGTGTTCGAGCAGCGATTGTGGCCGCGCGCCATGGCGCTCATCTCGGCGATGTGGGGCATCGCCACCCTGGTGGGGCCGGCGGTGGGCGGCATTTTCGCCGAGCTGAACGCCTGGCGTTGGGCCTTCGGCATTCTGCTGCCGATCATGGCGCTGTACGCCGCATTTACCTTCCTGATCCTGCCCAAGGGTAAAGCGCAGCAGGCGGCCGCGCCGTTGCCGACTGCGCAGCTGCTGTTGCTGACCGTGGCGGTGCTGGCGGTGTCCGCCGGCAGTCTGGCGCACAGCGCCTGGATCAACCTGGCGGGCATCGCGCTCTCGCTGGTGCTGATGGCCTGGCTGCTGAAGCGCGAAGCGCACTCGCGCGCCCGCCTGTTGCCGCACGGCGCGCTGCGGCGCGGCTCATCGCTGGCGGCGCTCTACATCACGACCGCGTTGCTGGTGATCGGCATGACCAGCGAGATCTTCGTGCCCTATTTTCTGCAGCTGCTGCACGGCCAGTCGCCGCTGATCTCCGGCTATATTGCCGCCGCCATGGCCGCCGGCTGGACGCTGTCCGAGATCCTCAGCTCCGGTTGGCGCGGGGCGGGCATTCGCCGGGCGATCGTCAGCGGGCCGCTGTTTGTGCTGGTGGGGCTGCTGGCGCTGGCGATCCTGATGCCGGTGCCGTCCGGCGGCCACTGGCAGGCGCTGGCGCCGATCGTCATTGCGCTGTTGCTGGTGGGGTTCGGCATCGGCTTCGGCTGGCCGCACCTGCTGACGCGCATTTTGCAGGTGGCGCCCGAAGCGGACAAAGATATCGCCGGCGCTTCGATTACCACGGTGCAGCTGTTCGCCACCGCATTCGGTGCGGCGCTGGCCGGGATGATCGCCAATCTGGCGGGGCTGAACGATCCGGGCGGCGCGGCGGGCGCGGCGTCGGCGGCGCGCTGGCTGTTCCTGGCGTTCGCGCTGGCGCCGCTGCTGGCGGTATTCAGCGCCTGGCGCTGCGCGGCGATCGCGCCGCCGGGCGCCGAGACGGGCAATTTTGTACAAAACCCGCCCTCGCGCGAGTGCTAGAACGCTCCTCCTTCTTCGATAGTGTTTGCGGTGATAGTGGCGTTCTTGCTGCGCAGTATGCTGGCGGTGGTGTTGCTGAGCATGCTGATATTCATCGCGCTGCGCGGCATTTTTTAAAATCCGCTTGCCATATCTCTAATTTGAGATTATTTCTCTTATATGGGATTTCAAGGCGGAGTGTGAGCGATGGATAACGGTTTGGAGACTGCCGACCTGAGGTTGGCGCAGCGGCTGGCGGATTTGCGCCAGCAGCAGGGATGGTCGCTGGAAGAGTTGGCGCAGCGCACCGGCCTCAGCCGGGCGACGCTCTCGCGGGTGGAGCGCGCCGAAACCAGCCCGACGGCGTCGCTGCTGAACCGGCTGTGCGCCGCCTACGGGTTGACCATGTCGCGCCTGTTGAGCGAAATCGAAGACGAACCGCCGGAGCTGTTGCGGCCGCCGCAACAGCCGGTATGGGTCGATCGCGCCAGCGGTTTCCACCGTCGCTCCGTTTCTCCTCCCGCCGCGCTGTATAAGGCCGAGTTTATCGAAGCCCGGCTCGATGCCGGCGCGCAGATTGATTACGACCTGCCGTCGATACCGGCGCTGGAGCATCACCTCTGGTTGCTGTCCGGGCAGCTGGAATTGACGCTGGAAGGGCGCGTTTTCCGGCTGTCGCCCGGCGACTGCCTGCGCTACCGCCTGTTCGGCGCGTCCCGTTTCCATGTTCCCGGCGATGAGCCGGCCCATTACACGCTCGTTATCTGCAGGCCATAGCCATGATTGAATTGCAACAGTGGGGCGCCGACGCGGCGCAAAGCGCCATGGACGACTTGGCCGAGATGCTGCACGCCAGCGTGGCGCACGGCGCCAGCATCGGTTTTGTCATGCCCTTTACGGTGGATCAGGCGCGGGCGTTTTGGCAGGGGTTGCTGCCGGCCCTGGCGCGGGGAGAGCGCGCGATGCTGGTGGCGCTGGCGAACGGTCGGCCGGTTGGCGCCGTGCAGCTGCTGTTGGCGATGCCGGACAATGGCCGCCACCGGGCGGAAGTGGCCAAGCTGATGGTGCACCCGCAGGCGCGGCGGCAGGGCGTCGCCCGGCAGTTGATGCAGGAAGTGCAGGCGCTGGCGGCGCGTCATCGCCGCAGCCTGTTGGTGCTGGACACCCTGAGCGGCAGCGCGGCGCAGGGGTTGTACCGCCAATTGGGGTTCGAGGCGGCGGGCGACATTCCGCATTACGCCCGCGCCAGCGACGCCGGGGCGTTGGAAGCCACCTGCTATATGTACAAACTGCTGTGAGGCTTAGCGCCCGCGCCAGGCTTTGATCGCCTGTTGGCGCACCTGCAGCTTCTGCTGCGGCGTCAGCTTGTTGTAGTCGCGGGCCAGCCCGCTTTCCCAATCGCCGTACAGCGGGTTGGGCAGCACGATGAATTCGGTGCCGAACTTGTTCTGGTTCTCGCTGACGAATACCCGGCGCTGCGCGTTGTCCTGGTGGTAAGTCGCGGCGCCGAAGTCGTTCAGGTTGTCGCCCGCGTACACCACGATGTCGTAGCCGGCTTGTTTGATGGCGTCGAAGCGCGCCTGCTTATTGGAGGTATCGGTGCTGAGCAGCACGGTCTTTTCCGACATGCCGGTGAAACCGAGCTTCTGCATGTTGGCCACCGTGGCGGCGTATTCGCTCTGCTTGCGGTTCGACACGTAGAACATCGTGCCCTGATGGGCGTTGACGTAGCGGGCGAACGACACCGCGCCCGGCACCGCGCCAGCCTGTTCGGCCTGCGTCCATTTGGCCCAGGTGGCGCCGTCGTATGGCTGGCCCTGCTGCGCCTGCCAGCCGGAGTAGGCGCTGTTGTCCAGCATGGTTTCATCCAGATCGACCACCACCGCCTTTTTACGGCCCGGCGCGGCCCTGGCCTGATCGAAGGCGCGCTGCGCGCTGTTGAAAGCCTGATGCGCCAGCGCGCGGTATTCGCCGGACTGTTGGAACCAGTTCACCGCCAGCACCGACTGATCCGCCAGCCGCTGCTGGGCCTGCGCGTCGGTGTGCGGCGGCTGCGCGCAACCGGCCAGCGTCAGCAGCGCGACGCCAATCGCCGCGCCGAGGGTGAGTGTCCTTGCCTGTTTTCCTGCCATCGTTATCTCTCTCGGTTTTATTCTTGTGGGCTGTCCAGCAGCATATCCATCTCGAACTGGCGCAGGGGATCCTGCCGCCAGCCAAGATGCGTAAAGAAGGGGGCGGCCACCTCGGGCACAACGACGTTGGCAGTCAGCGGCAAAGGGGCGAACCGTGTTTGCAGGGCGGCCAGCAAGGCGCGCGCATGCCCCTGGCCGCGGTGCTGCGGCGGCACGTAGATCAGGCGCAGCCAGCAGTGCTCGGCGCCGGGCATCACCACGGCGTAGGCCTGACGATTGAGCGTATAGGCTTGCGGTTTGCCCGGCAGCTTGAACAGCGATTCGGGGGCGATCAGCCAGGGCAGATCGGTGGCGCCTTCCGCCGTCAGGCGATGGCTGACGGTCAGCGGATCGACCGCCTGCAGTTCCGCCGTGCCTGGCGGCGCTTCCGCCGGCGCCTGATGGCCGGTCAGGGTGCGCACGATGCGCAGCCCGGCGCGGTGGTACAGTGCCAGCGCGGCGTCGTTGCCTTCGATCACTTCCAGCGACAGCCGCCGGTCGCCGCGGTGGCGGGCGTCTGCCACCAGCCGCTGCATCAGCGTCTTGCCCAGGCCCTGGCCGCGCATCTCCGGGCGCACGGAAAAGGCCGCGACCCGGCTGTGCCGGCCGCGGCGGGCGATCAGCGCCACCGCCACCGGTTCATGGCGGTGGGTGACGATCAGGCTGTCGTTCAGGCTGAGATCTTCGGCGCCGAAACGGGCGGCGAAGGTCGGCCCGTCGACAACAAAGCGCACGATGTAGTTTTCAAAGCAGTGGCTGAGGATATTCGCCAGTTCGTCGCTGCTGTAGCGCAGGGCGTTGTGGAAGTCGAAGCGTCCGTCGTTATGCATGGCTGATTTCGCTCGGGGAGAAAGCTATACATGTAGACCCGTTTTTTTTGCAAGGCAAGCGGGGGGATTGGACAGGGGGAAAATAAAAACAAAAAAGCCGGACGCAGCCGCCCGGCGAAATAAAACTCTGGGTATCAAGTGACGCTAAAGTTTGCAGTGGTGGTTATTCATTCATCACATCAGAACTGGTAGGTCAGGGCGACAACAACCACGTCGTCGTTTTTCAGACCCAGCTTGTTGTCGTCATCGAGCTGGTTGATTTTATATTCGACATAAGTGGACATGTTTTTGTTGAAGTAATAGGTTGCCGCTACGTCGAAATATTTCACCAGATCGACGTCGCCGATGCCTTCAATATCTTTGCCTTTCTGCTGAACGTAACCCAGCGATGGGCGCAGACCGAAGTCGAACTGATATTGCGCGACCAATTCAATCCCTTCCGCTTTATTGGCGAAGCCGCTAACGGAAGTGGCATTGTTATTGATGGTGGCGGTGCCGGAAATAGGCGCGATATTGCGGCTCTGCGAATAAGTCGCGGCCAGGTAGACGTTGTTGTTGTCGTATTTCAGACCACCGGCCCAGATATCGGCCTTGTCGCCTTTACCGAAGGTGCCCGCTTTTTGCGTGGTGGTGCGGTTGGAAGAGGCATAGGCGGCGCCCACGCTCAGGCCGTCGATGATTTCGTAGCTGGAGGAGAGGCCCCAGCCGTCGCCGTTCGCCTTGCTGGCGGAGCGGCCGTCGTTTTCGTTCTTGCCCTGGTACTGCACGGCAAATTTCAAGCCGTCGACCAGTCCGAAGAAGTTGTTATTACGGTAGGTGGCGACGCCGTTGGTACGGCCGTTCATAAAGTTGTCGGTCTTGATATAAGCATCGTCGCCGAATTCAGGGATCATATCCGTCCAGGCGCCGACGTCGTAAATGATGCCGTAGTTGCGGCCGTAGTCGAAGGAACCGAGATCCTTATATTTCAGACCGGCGAAGCCCAGACGCGTTTTGGTGTCTTTAGTGCCGTCGGATTCCGTGTGGTTGGCGGCGATCTGATATTCCCACTGGCCGTAGCCGGTCAGCATATCGTTAATCTGAGTCGCGCCTTTAAAGCCGATACGCACGTAGGTTTTATCACCGTCGTTGCCGGCATCATCGGAGAAATAATGCAGGGCCTTTACACGACCGTAAAAATCGAGTTTGTTGCCGTCTTTATTGTAGATTTCTGCTGCCTGTGCCGCTTGCGCAAGTAAAAGTGCCGGAATAATAACGGCCAGAAGATTACGTTTCATGGGTTACCCTGCTTTATTCGATTGAAAGACGCTTATCATCAGTTGCATTGCTGTTTTACTGTGCCGCCTGATTGTTGGCGGCGGAGAATTTTTACCGTAGTAATGTGATCTATTTATGACAAAAAATTCATTTTCATGTCGAACGATTAAAAATGTCGCGTAAAGAGTGAATTTTTTCTTCGGCCGACGGTCGACGGCTGGTCTACAGTTATCGATACCTTGTTCCGCTGCGGGAGGAATCATGCACGATACTTATACTTTGTTCGGCACGCAGGGCTGCGGCTCGACGATCGTGGCCGCCGCGTTGGTGTTGACCGCTTTCCCCTGGGGCTATGAGGAGGTGGACTACACGCAGGACGGCCCGGAGCGCGATCGCCTGCTGGCGCTGAACCCGTTGGGCCAGGTGCCCACCTTAGTGTTGCCCAATGACGAAGTGATGACGGAGAGTGCGGCGATCATTCTGTTGCTGCACGATCGCGCGCCGCACGCCGAACTGGCGCCGCCCGGCGGCTCGCCGCTGTTGCCGCGTTTTCTGCGCTGGCTGCTGTTCATCAACGCGGAGATTTACCCCACCTTCACCTATGCCGACCATCCGCAGCGCTGGCAGCCGCAGGCGGCGGGGGCGGAACAGCTGAAAAACGCGGTAATGGATTATCGCGAGCGCTTATTGCGGCAGCTGAACGCCGCCGCCGGCGCAGCGGGCCCGTGGTTTCTCGGCAAGAGCTTCAGCGCGTTGGATCTGTACGTGGCGGTGATGTGCAACTGGCGGCCAGGCCGCGCGTGGTTCCGGCAACACTGCCCGCGGCTGTACGCCATCGCAGAGCGGGTGGAACAGCGGCCGGAGCTGAATGCGTTGCTGAGCGCCCATTTCGACGGTGTTGCCCCGCTGGAATCGTGATGCCTCCCCGCCGCCCGGTGGGGAACCCTCCCGTTTTTCTGAACCGAGACTGCTGAAAATCCCGATTTTCACTCGCTGCGGCGGCGGGTAGCGTAAGGCTATCCGCAACTGACAGGAGAGTGTGATGCCATCAGAATCCCAGGCCGGGCAACAGGCGTTCGGCGATATTGCCCCCAAGCTGGCGCAGCTCAGCGACAGCGTTTTGTTTGACGATATTTGGCAGCGGCCGGCGCTGAGCCCGCGCGAGCGCAGCCTGATTACCGTCGCCGCGCTGGTGGCCCTCAACCGCGTAGAACAGCTGCCGTTTCACCTGCAGCTGGCGCAGCGCAACGGCGTGACGCGTCAGCAGCTGGCCGAGCTCATCACCCATCTGGCGTTCTACGCCGGCTGGCCCGCGGCGGCGTCGGCCGTGGCGCGCCTGCGCGAACTGGAACAGGAGGACAACCATGCCGTTTAGCCGTATCGCCCTGCATCAGGGCAAGTCCGCCGACTATCTGCAAACCTTGTCCGACAGCCTGCATCAGGCGCTGGTGGAGGCCTTCGAGGTGCCGCCGACGGATAAATTTCAGGTGATCGATCAATACCGCCCCGGTGAGCTTATTTACGATCGCGACTATCTCGGCGGGCCGCGCAGCGCGGATTTCGTGCTGTTTTACATCACCGCCGGGCGGCCGCGCGACACCGACACCAAGCGGCGCTTCTACGGGCGGCTGGCGGCGCTGCTGGCGGAAAACCTGCGGCTGCGCCCCGAGGATGTGATGGTGGTGATCACCACCACCCAGTTGGACGAGTGGTCGTTCAGCGCCGGGCGCGCCTCGATGATCGATCCGCAGGCGTAACTCGGGCTGACGCCGCGGGCGGTCTGTGGGACAATGGCGCCATCATTTCGTTTAGATAAGAGTTGAATGGCGCTCTCCTCCGCAGTTAAAGATCAGATTGGCCAGTGGTACAAAGCCCTGCAGCAGCAAATACCGGATTTCATTTCCCGTGCGCCCCAGCGCCAGATGATCGCCGAGGTGGCGAAGACGCTGGCCGGCGACTACCCGCGCCATCTGGCGATCGAGGCGCCGACCGGCGTCGGCAAAACGCTGTCTTACCTGATCCCGGGCATCGCCGTCGGGCGGGCGGAGAGCAAACCGCTGGTGGTCAGCACCGCCAACGTGGCGCTGCAGGACCAGATCTACAGCAAGGATTTGCCGCTGCTGAAAAAGATTATCCCCGATCTGAAATTTACCGGCGCCTTTGGCCGCGGGCGTTACGTGTGCCCGCGCAATCTGGCGGCGATGAGCACCGACGTCAGCCAACAGGGCGATCTGACGCTGTTCCTCGACGACGAGCTGGCGCCGTCCAGCGGCGAAGAGCAGGCGCTGTGCCAGAAGCTGACCAAGGCGCTGGCCCGCTTCGAGTGGGACGGGCTGCGCGATCACTATCAACAGAGCATCGACGATCCGCTGTGGGCCAAGCTGAGCACCGACAAGGCCAACTGCCTGGGGCGCAACTGCCACTATATTCGCGAATGCCCGTTCTATATCGCCCGCAAAGAGATCGAGAGCGCCGACGTGGTGGTGGCCAACCACGCGCTGGTGATGGCGGCGCTGGAGACGGAATCGGTGTTGCCGAACCCGAAAGAGCTGCTGCTGGTGCTGGACGAAGGCCACCATTTGCCGGAGGTGGCGCGCGACGCGCTGGAGATCGACGGGGAAATCACCGCGCTGTCGACCAACCTGCAGCTGGACATGATCGTGCGCCAGGTCGAGCAGTGCATGACGCAGTACCGGCCGAAGAATCCGCCGGGGCTGGCCAACAGCGAGCGGCTGAAAAACCATTGCGAGGAGCTGCGCGAGCTGGTGCAGATCTTCGAGCATCAGGTCAGCGCCTATCTGCCCGGCGACAGCGTGGCGGCCGAGCACCGTTTTGAAATGGGCGAGCTGCCGGCGGAGATGGTGGAGAGCTGCGCGCGGTTGTTTAAACTGACCGACGCGCTGCGCGGGCTGGCGGAGTTCGTGCTTAACGATCTCACCGAGCAGACCGGCAAGCATGACATCGTGCGCCTGCACCGGTCGATCATTCAGATGAGCCGCACGCTGGGTTATCTGGAGGCGATGAGCAAGCTGTGGCGGCTGGCGGCGCTCGACAAATCGTCCAATGCGCCGATCTCCAAATGGGTCACGCGCGAGCTGCGCGATAACGTCACCCATCTTTACCTGCACTGCGTCGGCATCCGCGTCAGCGACCAGCTGGAGAAGCTGCTGTGGCGCAAGGTGCCGCATGTGGTGGTCACCTCGGCCACGCTGCGTTCGCTGAACAGCTTCGCGCGTTTGCAGGAGATGAGCGGGCTGAGCGAGAAGGCCGGCGATCGTTTCGAAACGCTCTCTTCGCCGTTCAATCACGTCGAACAGGGCAAGATTGTCATTCCGCAGATGCGCTACGAACCGGCGCTCGCCAACGAGGCGGAACACCTCGAGGAGATGGCGCGATGTTTCCGCGCCGAGCAGGCGAGCGGCAAACACAAAGGCATGCTGATCCTGTTCAGCAGCCACCGGGCGATGCAGACTTTCCTCAGCTACGTGACCGATCTGCGGCTGATGCTGCTGGTGCAGGGCGACCAGCCGCGCTACCGGCTGGTGGAAGAGCACCGCAAGCGGGTGGAGAAGGGCGTCGCCAGCGTGCTGGTGGGGCTGCAATCGTTCGCCGAAGGGCTGGATCTGAAAGGCGAGCTGCTGACCCAGGTACACATTCACAAAATTGCGTTCCCGCCGATCGACAGCCCGGTGATCATTACCGAAGGCGAGTGGCTGAAATCGCTGAAGCGCTATCCGTTCGAAGTGCAGAGCCTGCCGAGCGCCTCGTTCAACCTGATCCAGCAGGTCGGCCGCCTGATCCGCAGCAACCAATGCTACGGCGAGATCGTGATCTACGATCGCCGGCTGTTGACCAAAAACTACGGTTCGCGGCTGTTGGCGTCGCTGCCGGTGTTCCCGATCGAACAGCGCGCGGTGCCGGAGGCCGACAAGGCGCATCTGGCGGCGCTGAAATCCGCCGCCGACGCGGCCAAAAAAGAGAAGAAGCGCGGCAACCCGTTCGCCCGCAAGCGGCGGCGTTAATCAGAGCAGCGGCGGCAGGCGGCGTTTGACCGGCGTGGTTTTCACGATCGAGGTGTTGCTCTGTGCGTGTTCGGCCAGCCGATCGAGGGTGTGGTCGAGCTGCGCCATCGAGTGCGCCACCAGCCGCACGATAAAGCAGTCTTCGCCGGTCACCTTGTCGCACTCGACCACTTCCGGGATCGCCTGAATCAGCTGTTCAACCTTCTTCAGCATGCCCGGCAGCGGCTTGATGCGCACCAGCGACTCGAAGGCGTAGCCCACCGCCTGCAGATTGACGTTCAGGGTATAGCCCTGGATCACGCCGCTTTCCTCCAGCCGCCGCAGCCTTTCCGACGTGCTCGGCGACGACAGCCCCACCTGCGCGCTCAGCGTCTTCAACGACGCGCGCGCGTCCTGCGCCAAAAGAGTCAGGATCTGGCGATCGATATCATCCATAACGCCTCCGTTAGGTGTTTTCTTTATTATAGCTACGAGAAAAAGGCAGTTAAGCACATCTGCCTTTTTTATGCTATGGAAAGCCGCCCGGCGAAGCCGCAAGCTATGCCTCTGGGCAAGTTTGGAGGAACGCAGAATGAATGCAGAGATAAAACGCGGCTCGCTGGAGATGACGGCGGCGATGCTGATTTCCGGCTCCATCGGCTGGTTTGTGCTGATGTCCGGCCAGCCGGTGGTCAACGTGGTGTTTTGGCGCTGCGCGGTGGGGGCGCTGGTGCTGCTGGCGGTGTGCGGCGCGCTGGGGCAGCTGCGGCGCGATGTGCTGACGCGCGCCACGCTGCTGCTGGCGATCGCCGGTGGGGTGGCGCTGGTGATCAACTGGCTGCTGCTGTTTGCCGCCTATTCCTATGCCTCTATCTCCATCGCCACGGCGGTGTACAACACCCAGCCGTTTATGCTGGTGGGGCTGGGGGCGCTGTTTCTGGGGGAACGGCTGACCGCCCGCAAGCTGCTGTGGCTGGGGCTGGCGTTCGGCGGCATGATGCTGGTGGTGCTGGCGCAGCCGCGGCAGGCGGGGGAACAGAGTCATTATTTGGCGGGCATCGCGCTGGCGCTCGGCGCGGCGTTTTTCTACGCCCTGATGGCGCTGGCGGCCAAGCGGCTGAAGGGCACGCCGCCGCATCTTATTGCGCTGATCCAGGTGGCGGTAGGGGCGGTGATGCTGTTGCCGCTGGTGGATTTCCACGTTTCGGCCAGCGCTGGGCAGTGGGGCATGCTGGCGACGCTCGGCGTGCTGCACACCGGCCTGATGTACGTGCTGATGTACGGCGCGCTGCAGAAGCTGCCGACCAACCTGATCGGCTCGCTGTCGTTCATCTACCCGATCGCCGCCATGCTGGTGGATCGCCTGGCGTTTGGCCACCGGCTGTCGGCCTGGCAGCTGTTGGGCGCGGCGATCATCCTGCTGGCGGCGGCGGGCATGAACCTGCTGGGCGAGCGGCGAGCGCGACTGCTGCCGGCCTCGGACGGCCGGCGCGCCGGCTGATGCTCAGTTCGTTTTTTTCAGCCGGCGCCATAAGGTGGTGCGGCTGATCCCGAGCAACCGGGCGGCGGCGGCGTGGTCGCCCCCGCACCGCGCCAGCGCTTCGTGGGCGGAGACGGGCGCTGGCGGCGTCTCGGGGGGCGTGCCCGCCGCCAGCTCCGGCAGCAGCCAGCGCAGCGTCTCGCCGCTCGGCGCGGTGCCGGTGCTTAGCATCAGCGCCACCCGCTCCATCATGTTGCGCAGTTCGCGCAGGTTGCCGGGCCAGGCGTAATGACTCAGCGCGGCGTAACAGCCGGCCAGGGCGGCGCGCAGCGGCTCCGTCAGCGGTACGTCGAGCGCCGCCAGCGACCGCTTCAGAAAGTGTTCCGCCAGCATCGCGATATCGTCGCCGCGCGCCCGCAATGGCGGCAGCTGCAGCCGCAGGGCGCTCAGGCGGTAGAACAGATCGGCGCGAAAGCCGCCCCGTTGAATCGCCTGCTCCAGGTGGTTGTGGGTGGCGCTGATGACGCGAAAGTCGACCGCCACCGGCTGCTGCCCGCCGACCCGGGTGACGGCCTTCTCTTCCAGCGCGCGCAACAGCCGGGTTTGCAGGTGCAGCGGCATTTCGCCGATCTCATCCAGAAACAGAGTGCCGCCGTTGGCGGTTTCCAACAGCCCGCGCCGGCCGCCGCGCCGTGAGCCGGTAAAGGCGCCTTCCTCATAGCCGAACAGCTCCGCCTCCAGCAGCGATTCGGCGATGGCGCCGCAGTTGATGGCGACGAACGGCGGCGTCGCGCCTCTGGCCGGCGCGCCGCGCCGGGAAAAGTATTCCCGGTGGATCGCCTGCGCCGCCAGCTCCTTGCCGGTGCCGGTTTCTCCCTCAATTAATACCGCCGCCGGCGAGCGGGCGTACAGCATGATGGTGCGCCGCGTCTGCTCCATCTGCGGGGACTTGCCCTGCAAATCGCCCAGCCCGTAGCGCGGCTGCAGGGTATTGCGCGCGGCGTAATCGCCGCCGCGTTTGCCGCCGCCCTGCATCAGGCGCGTCACGTCCAGCGCATCGCTGAAGGCGGCGCGCAGGGTGGCGGCGGAATAGAGAAAAATGGCGGTGAGCCCGGCCTCTTCCGCCAACTCGCTGATGAGGCCCGCTCCAACCACGGCCTGAATGCCGGCGGCTTTCAGCTCGGCGATCTGGCCGCGCGCGTCCTCTTCGGTGACGTAGCTGCGCTGCTCCAGCGGCAGATCGAAGGTCTGCTGGAACTCCAGCAGCGCGGGCAGAGGGGTTTTATAGGTGATGACGCCGATCCGATCGGCGGTTCTGCGCGCCTTGCTCAGCGCCTGCAGCAGGTCGAAGCCGCCGGGCTTGACCAGGATGACCGGCACCGACAGGCGGCTTTTCAGGTAGGCGCCGTTGGAGCCGGCGGCGATGATGGCGTCGCAAGGCTCGGTAGCCAGGCGGGCGCGGATGTGCTGCACCGCCTCCTCAAAGCCGAGGCGGATCGGGATGATGGTTGCCAGATGGTCGAACTCGAGGCTGATGTCTCGGAACAGATCGAACAGGCGGGTGATGGAGACGGTCCAGATCACCGGTTTGTCCGGCGTGACGTGATCGCTCATGGTGGGTTACCGAATGGAAGTGGCTGCATTAGGTGTAGCCCGGTTTCAGTTATGTTTCAAATTTTCTGCGTGAAACAGCGATTGAAACGTTAGCTGAAACGTTTTTTACCTCTTTGTCTGGCCAATGGCGCTGCAGATGTTGTAACTCGCTTATTTTTATCGATTTTAATTTTTCGCCTCACCGAAGTGCAACCTGGCCCGCCCCTTGCTCTGTCTGTTTCATCTGGCTAATCGGAGAAAACGTCATGACGCTGCGCTCACCCGGGCTCGCCTTTCGTCAGGCCCTGAGTAAAGAAAAACCCCTGCAAATCGCCGGCGCGATCAACGCCAACCATGCGCTGCTGGCCCAGCGGGCCGGATTCCAGGCCATCTACCTTTCCGGCGGCGGCGTGGCGGCCGGTTCGTTGGGGCTGCCGGATCTGGGCATTTCGACCCTGGACGATGTGCTGACCGACATTCGCCGCATCACCGACGTTTGCCCGCTGCCGCTGCTGGTGGATGTGGACAGCGGTTTCGGCGCTTCGGCGTTCAACGTCGCCCGCACGGTGCGATCGGTGAGCAAGGCCGGGGCGGCGGCGCTGCATATCGAAGATCAGGTCGGCGCCAAGCGCTGCGGCCATCGTCCCAATAAGGCCATCGTTTCCACCGGAGAGATGGTGGATCGCATCAAGGCGGCGGCGGATGCGCGCAGCGATCCAGACTTCGTGATCATGGCGCGCACCGATGCGCTGGCGGTGGAGGGGCTGGAGGCGGCCATCGAGCGCGCTCAGGCTTACGTGGCGGCCGGAGCCGACATGCTGTTTCCGGAAGCGATCACCGAGCTGGGCATGTACCGCCGCTTCGCCGAAGCGACGCAGGTGCCGATCCTGGCCAATATCACCGAATTCGGCGCGACGCCGCTGTTTACCACCGACGAACTGCGCAGCGCCCAGGTGGATATGGCGCTGTATCCGCTGTCGGCCTTCCGGGCGATGAACCGCGCGGCGGAGCGGGTGTACCGCGCTTTGCGCGAGGAGGGCACGCAGAAAAGCGTCATCGACACCATGCAGACCCGCAACGAGCTGTACGAAAGCATCAACTACTATTTGTTCGAAGAGAAACTCGACGCCCTGTTCGCTCGCCAACGCGACGAATAGGCGCCATTCACGCACAAGCCAAACGAGGACGGTATGAGCCAAGCGATCCCCCCGCAAAGCCCGACTGGCGTTAAGCCGAAAAAATCCGTGGCGTTATCCGGCGTGCCCGCCGGGAATACCGCGCTGTGCTCCGTAGGGCGCAGCGGCAACGATCTGCACTATCGCGGTTACGACATTCTCGATCTCGCGCGCCACTGCGAGTTTGAAGAGGTCGCCCACCTGCTGATCCACGGCAAGTTGCCCAACCGCGATGAGCTACAGGCCTACAAACACCGTCTCAAAGCCCTGCGCGGCCTGCCCGCCAGCGTGCGCACGGTGCTCGAGGCGTTGCCTGCGGCGTCTCACCCGATGGACGTGATGCGTACCGGCGTCTCGGCCCTTGGCTGCACGCTGCCGGAAAAAGAGCAGCACGGCGCGGCCGGCGCGCGCGACATCGCCGACCGGCTGCTGGCGTCGCTGGGATCGATGCTGCTGTATTGGTATCACTACAGCCACAACGGCGAGCGCATTCAGCCGGAGACCGACGACGACTCCATCGGCGGCCACTTCCTGCACCTGCTGCACGGCGAAGCGCCTTCCGCCAGTTGGGAGCAGGCGATGCACGCTTCCTTGATCCTGTATGCCGAGCATGAGTTCAACGCCTCGACCTTCGCCGGCCGAGTGATCGCCGGCACCGGATCCGACGTCTATTCGGCGATCGTCGGCGCCATTGGCGCGCTGCGCGGGCCGAAACACGGCGGCGCCAACGAGGTGTCGCTGGAGATCCAGCAACGCTATGAAACGCCGGACGAAGCGGAGGCCGACATTCGCCGCCGCATCGACAACAAAGAGGTGGTGATCGGCTTCGGGCACCCGGTGTACACCGTCTCCGATCCGCGCCATCAGGTGATCAAAGAGATCGCGCTGCGCCTGTCGCGGGAGGCGGGGGCGATGAAGCTGTATGACATCGCCGATCGGCTGGAAAGCGTGATGCGCGACACCAAAAAGATGTTCCCCAACCTCGACTGGTTCTCGGCGGTGTCTTATCACCAGCTGGGGGTGCCCACCGAAATGTTCACGCCGCTGTTTGTCATGGCGCGGGTGAGCGGCTGGTCGGCGCACATCATCGAGCAACGCCAGGACAACAAAATCATTCGCCCGTCCGCCAACTATACCGGGCCGGAAGCGCGGGCGTTCGTACCGCTGGATCAGCGCTGAGCGCCGATCGCTATCGTGTCGTTTTCACTATGGAGCCTTTGGGAATCATGATGCTTGAGTCTGCCAATACCCGCCGTCCGCCGTTCGATCGCGAAATGGTCGATATCGTCGATTATGTGATGAAAGAGGCCGTCGATACCCCGGCGGCGTACCGTACCGCCCACTATTGCCTGCTCGATACCCTCGGCTGCGGGCTGGAGGCGCTGAGCTATCCGGCCTGCAAGAAACTGCTGGGGCCGGTGGTGCCGGGCGCCGAGGTGCTGAACGGCAGCCGGGTGCCGGGCACCCGCTTCCAGCTGGATCCGGTGCAGGCGGCGTTCAATATCGGCGCCATGATCCGCTGGCTCGACTTCAACGACACCTGGCTGGCGGCGGAGTGGGGGCACCCGTCGGACAACCTGGGCGGGATCCTGGCGGTGGCCGACTGGCTCTCGCGCCAGGCGGTGGCGGCGGGCAAAGCGCCGCTGACCATGCGGCAGGTGCTGATCGCCATGATCAAGGCGCATGAGATCCAGGGCTGCCTGGCGCTGGAAAATGCCTTTAACCGGGTGGGGTTGGATCACGTGCTGCTGGTGAAGGTGGCGTCCACCGCGGTGGTGGCGCAGATGCTCGGCCTGAGCCGGGCGGAGATCCTGAACGCGGTGTCGCTGGCGTGGGTGGACGGGCAGTCGCTGCGTACCTATCGCCATGCGCCGAACGCCGGCACCCGCAAATCCTGGGCGGCGGGGGATGCGACCGCCCGCGCGGTGCGGCTGGCGCTGATGGCCGCCACCGGCGAGATGGGCTATCCCTCGGCGCTGACGGCGCCGACCTGGGGATTCTACGACGTCTCGTTCAACGGCAAGCCTTTCCGCTTCCAGCGGCCGTACGGCGCGTATGTGATGGAGAACGTGCTGTTTAAAATTTCGTTCCCGGCGGAGTTCCATGCCCAGACCGCCGTGGAGGCGGCCATGACGCTGCATCGCCAGATGCAGGCCGCCGGTAAAACCGCCGCCGACATCGCCGCAGTGAGCATCCGCACCCACGAGGCCTGCCTGCGCATTATCGACAAGCAGGGGCCGCTGGATAACCCGGCGGATCGCGATCACTGCATTCAGTATATGGTGGCGATCCCACTGCTGTTCGGCCGGCTGACGGCCGCGGACTACGAGGATCGGGTGGCCGAGGATCCGCGCATCGATGCGTTGCGCGGCAAGATCCGCTGCCATGAAGCTCCCGCCTTCACCCGCGATTATCACGATCCGGAAAAACGATCGATCGCCAATGCGCTGACGGTGGAGTTTACCGACGGCAGCCGTCTGGATGAGGTGGCGGTGGAGTATCCTATCGGCCATGCGCGGCGGCGCGAAGAGGGCATCCCGCTGCTGGTCGAGAAGTTCAAAACCAACCTGGCGCGCCAGTTCCCGGCTCTGCAGCAGCAGCGCATTCTCGAGGTGTCGCTGGACCGGCAGCGGCTGGCGCAGATGCCGGTCAACGAGTATCTCGATCTGTGGGTGATCTGACGCGAGCGGCGCTGACAAGCCACGTCGGCGCCGCTATGATGGACGCTCCATTCCCGTCCGTCTTCTTATCAGGTGATTCATGATTGATGCCGCAACGCTGTTGTTGTTTTCCGGTGCCTGCGTGGCGCTGGCGCTGACCCCCGGCCCGGATATGCTGCTGATCGCTTCGCGCAGCGTCAGCCAGGGGCGGCGCGCCGGTTTCGCTTCGCTGGCGGGCATTCAGCTCGGCACGTATTGTCACGCGCTGGCGGCGGCGCTGGGGTTGTCGCAACTGTTCGTCGCGGTGCCGCTGGCTTACGACGCGGTGAGAATGCTGGGCGCCGCCTATCTGCTCTATCTGGCGTGGAAAACGCTGCGATCCGGCAGCAGTTTGCAGGCTTCCGCCGGGTTGCAGGCGGTGCCGACGGCGCGCATCTTCCGCCAGGGGCTGTTCACCAATATCCTCAACCCGAAAATGGCGCTGTTCGTGCTGGCGCTGTTTCCGCAGTTTATCGATCCGCGTTCAGGCTCGGTGGTGGTGCAGATGCTGGCGCTGGCGACGGTGCTGAATCTGGTGGGCTTGCTGATTAACGGCGGGGTGATCCTGGCGGTCAGCGGCATGAAAAGCCGCTTCGCCGGCCGCCGCTTCAGCGCCCGCTGGCCGAACTACCTGCTGAGCGGGGTGTTCGCCGGGCTGGCCTGCAAGCTCATTTTCGACAGCCGCCGCTAACCCTCGCGCAGCAGCGCTTCAAACGCCGCGCTGGCCGGTTCGTCCGGCAGCGCGCTGTACATCACCAGCCGCAGGTGATTCTCTTCGTCGACGATGAAAGAGGCGTGGTCAAAGGTGACCGGGCCGATTTCCGGGATGGCGAAGCTGCGCCGTCCCTGGCAGCGCCCGTGAATGTCGTGCTGCCGCCAGAGCTGGCGGAACTGCGGCGACACCCGCTCCAGCGCCTGTACCCGTTGGCGCATCACCTCATCCTCCGGCGCGCGAGCGTAGTCGCGGCGGAAGCTGGCCAGGATTTGCGGCGCCTGCGCCCGCCACTCCAGCAGGCGCGCATTGAGCTGCGGATCGGCAAACAGCATCCACAACATGTTGCGCTCTTCCGGCGGGCGTTCGGCGATGGCGAACAGCCGCTGCGCCGCCGGGTTCCAGGCGATGATGTCCCAACTCAGGTTCATGACGTAGGCCGGCCGCAGCGCCAAATCGTCCAGCAGCCGCCGCACCAGCGGCGAGACCTGGCACCACTGATGGCCGACCGGCACCGGCGGGCGCTGATGCGCCAATAAAAACAGGTGGTAGCGGCCGGCGGCGTCGAGCTGCAGCACCCGCGCCAGGTTTTCCAAAAACGCCACCGACGCATTGATTTCCCTGCCTTGTTCCAGCCAGGTGTACCAGGTAAGGCCGACGCCGGCCAGCGCCGCGACCTCCTCGCGCCGCAATCCCGGCGTGCGGCGGCGGCTGCCGCTCGGCAAACCGACCGCCTGCGGCGACAGCTGTTCTCGCTTTTGACGCAGAAAATCCGCCAGTTCGTGGCGAGTGCGCTCGAGGGTGCGTGGGGGCATGGCGGCCGTCCTGTTGCTGTTAGTAATAGTATAAGTGGCTATATAGTAACAGTTTAAAACATGTTTCATACTGCGGCCATCATAATCTCTGGAGGTGGTATGGAACATTCATTATCTCGTGAACGGCGAGGGTTGGCCGGCCTGCCGGTGCTGCTGTTGGGCGGTTTTGTCACGGTGTTCGATCTGTTTGTGGTCAACGTGGCGGCGCCGGTGATCCAGCGAGAATTCGCCGCCGATTTTGCCGGCGTCGGGTTGATCGTCGCCGGTTATGAACTGGCGTTCGGGGTGCTGTTGATCGCCGGCGGGCGTCTGGGCGATCGCTTCGGACGTCGGCGTCTGTTCAGCCTCGGCATGCTGGGATTCACGCTGACTTCATTGCTGTGCGGGTTGGCGGGATCGCTCAGCCTGCTGATCGCCGCGCGTATTCTGCAGGGGGCGGCGGCGGCGCTGCTGTTTCCGCAAATTTACGCCTTGATGCGGGTGCTGTACGAGCCGCAACAGCGGCGGCGCGCCTTCGCCTGGCTGGGCATGACGCTGGGGCTGGCGGCGATCTTCGGCCAGATCCTCGGTGGTTTTATCATCGAGGCCAACCTGTTCGGCAGCGGCTGGCGCATGATCTTTCTGATTAATCTGCCGATCGGCGCGCTGGCGCTGTGGGCGGCGCGGCGCATTCCCGAATCGCGGGTGGCGCAGGCGCAGCGGCTGGACGGCGTTGGCCTGGGGCTGGCGGCGACCGGCCTGTCGCTGTTGCTGCTGCCGCTGCTGGAAGGGCCGGCGCGCGGCTGGCCGTGGTGGATCGCGCCGATGTTGGCGCTGGCAATGCTGACGCTGTGGGGCTTCCTGCGTTGGGAGCGCCGTCTGGCGCAGCGCGGCGACGATGCGGTGCTCGATCCGGCGCTGTTCCGCCAGGCGGGCTTCGCGCCGGGTATGGCGGTGGTGCTGGCGATTTATGCCACCGCTTCCTCGTTTTTCTTGTGTTTCGCGCTGCTGCTGCAGGCGGGGGCGGGGCTGACGCCTTTTCAGGCGGGCAGCCTGTTCGCCCCGGCCAGCGCGGCCTTTATGCTGGCGTCGATGTTGGCGCCCCGGCTGGCGCTGCGTTGGGGCAACCGTGCGTTGAGCGCGGGCGTGGCGATTTACGCCGCCGGGCTGGCGCTGCTGATGGCGCAGGCGCTGTGGGGCGCGGCGCTGGCGCATCCGCTGCGGCTGCTGCCGGGGTTGGTGGTGCTGGGATTCGGCCAGGCGCTGAGCATGACGCCGCTGCTGAATCTGGTGCTCGGTTTGGCGCACGAGCGGCAGGCGGGCATGGCGGCGGGGCTGGTTGCCACCGTGCAGCAGGTGGGGGGCGCGCTGGGCATCGTGGTCAGCGGCGTCGGTTTCGTGCCGCTGCTGGCGCACGGCGGCGCGGCGGAGCGCTATGCCGAGGCCTTTGCCGGCGCCATGGTATTTAATCTGTTGGCGATGGGCGTCGCCCTGATCTTGTTAAACCGGATCACGCGAAATAGTCAGAAAGCGGATCTTAAGTAGGCCGCCGGCGGGTGCTTTACTGTCGTCATGATGAGAGAGCGTAAGGAGCCACACTGATGTTTCAACCCGCCGCATTTCGCGAAGACGATCTGGATGCCCAACTGGCGCTGGTGCGCGCCCACCCGTTGGGGCTGCTGGTCAGCTACGGCGAGCAGGGATTGACGGCCGATCCGCTGCCGTTTCTGGCCGATGTCGAACAGGGGCAGATCCGGCTGCGGGCGCACCTGGCACGCTCCAACGAGCACTGGCGGCGGCTGCAGCACGCGGCGGAATGCCTGGTGATTTTTCAGGGGTTGGAGGGCTATGTATCGCCCGGCTGGTATCCGAGCAAGCGCCAGACCGGCAAAGTGGTGCCGACCTGGAATTACAGCGTGGTGCAACTGTATGGCGTGCCGACGGTGACGGACGACCCGGCCTGGCTGCGGCGCCAGCTGATCGATCTGACCGCGCAGCAGGAAGGGGGGCGCCCGGCGCCCTGGCGGCTCGACGACGCGCCGGCCAACTACATCACCGCGCAGCTTAAAGGCATCGTCGGTATCGAGATCGCCGTCACCCGGCGCGAAGGCAAATGGAAGATGAGCCAAAACCGCAGCGCCGACGATGCCGATGGGGTGATCGCCGGGCTGCGCGACGGCGATGAAACGCAGCGGCGGCTGGCGGAGGAGGTTGAGCGGCGGCGCGGATAGGGTATGCTAACCGAAGAGTGAGCAAGGGGAACCTTCGGATGGATTACACCAAAATTATCAAAGAAATAGGCCGCGGCAAAAACCATGCGCGCGACCTGGATCGGCAGACCGCCTTTGAGCTGTATCAGGCGATGCTGGCCGGGGCGATCCCCGAGCTGGAGCTGGGCGGCATTCTGATCGCGCTGCGCATCAAGGGTGAGGCCGAAGAGGAGATGCTGGGCTTCTACCAGGCGATGCAGCAGCAGGTGTTGCCGCTGCAGGCGCCGCAGGGGCGGCCGCTGCCGGTAGTGCTGCCGAGCTATAACGGCGCGCGCAAGCAGGCCAACCTGACGCCGCTGCTGGCGCTGCTGCTCGCGAAAGTGGGCCTGCCGGTGGTGGTGCATGGCGTGCTGGACGACAGCACCCGCGTGACCAGCGCCGAGATTTTCCGCGCCCTGGGGTTGCCGTGGTCGGAACAGGCCGTTCACGCCCAGCAGCGTCTCGATAACGGCGAAGCGGTGTTCATGCCGGTTTCCACGCTGTCGGCGCCGCTGGCGCGGCAGCTCGGGCTGCGTTGGCGCATGGGGGTGCGCAACAGCGCCCATACGCTGGCCAAGCTGGCGACGCCGTTCGGCGAACGGGATGCGCTGCGCCTCGCCAGCGTCTCACACCCGGAGTATGTCGGCCGGGTGGCGTCGTTTTTCCGCCAGATCGGCGCCCGCGGGCTGTTGATGCACGGCACCGAAGGCGAAGCCTACGCCAACCCGCTGCGCTGCCCGCAGATTCACCATATCGTCGGCGGCGAACAGCGCGTGTTGCTGGAGCGCACCTTGCAGGATGAAACGCCGACGTTGCCGGCGGCGAAAGACGCGGAAACCACCGCACGCTGGACCGAGCGCTGCCTGGCGGGCGAGGTGGCGATCCCGCAGGCCATCCAGCGGCAGGTCGCCTGTTGCCTGGTGGCCGCCGGCGAGAGCGAGACGCTGGAACAGGGGCTGCAGCGCCTGCATCAGGCCTGAGCGCGACTATACTGGGATATTTCCTCATCGGCTGAGAAGGACGGTTATGCAACAGGCTCTCGATTACTTCAATCAATTGAACCAGGATTACCTCGACGTACACCGCGCCAAAGAAGAGCTGTTCTGGCAAAACTACATGGGCACTGGCGGTGAAGAGGTGTCGGCGCGCTTTGCCGCCGCGGAAAGCGCTTATAAGCGCTTTATCGCCCAACCGCGCCGGCTGGCGGAGATCCGCAATCTGCTGGCCGGATTGGAAACGCTGCCGCAGGCGGCGCAGCGCGAGGCGCTGATCCACGGCCTGCAAGGTTGGCTGCGCTTCTTCGACTGCAACGCCATTGAAGATCCGCAGGCGCAGGCGCTGTTGGATCGGATCATCCACGCCGAGTCCGATCTCTACGCGCGCCGCAAGGGCTATCAGGTTACGCATCTGAACGCCGAAGGCCGGCGGGTGGCGGCCTCGCTCGGCGAGCTGTTGACCAACCAGGCGACCAACCCGAACGAAGACTACCGCCGCAGCTCGCAGCAGGCGCTGCGCGATCTGGAGCAATGGCTGCTGCATAACGGCCTGCCGGAACTGATTGGCCTGCGCAACCGCTTTGCGCGCCAGATGGGCTATCGCAACTATTTCGACTACAAGGTGAACAAAACCGAGCGCATGACGCCGGAGCAGCTGTTCGCCATTCTGGATCGCTTCGAGCGGGAAACCCGCGAGGCCAACGCCCGCAGCCTGCAGCAACTGGCGGCCGACAAGGGCAGCCAGGCGCTGGAGCCGTGGAACGTGCGCTTCGCCAGCGCCGGCGACGTCACCCGCCAACTGGATCCTTACTTCCCGTTTTCGCGTTCGCTGGAACGCTGGGTCGACAGCTTCAAACGCCTGCACATCGGCTTTGGCGGCGCCGAGATGAACCTCGATCTGCTGGTGCGCAAAGGCAAGTATGAGAACGGCTTTATGCACGGCCCGGTGCCGCCGTTTGTGCGCCAGGGGGAATGGGTGCCGGCGCGCATCAACTTCACCAGCCTGGCGCAGCCGGGGCAGGTGGGCAGCGGGGCTTACGGGCTCAACACCCTGTTCCACGAGGGCGGCCACGCGGCGCATTTCGCCAACATTCGCCAGAATGCGCCGTGCTTCTCGCAGGAATTCCCACCGACCTCGATGGCCTATGCCGAAACCCAGTCGATGTTCTGCGACAGCCTGCTGGACGACGCCGACTGGTTGAAACGCTATGCGAAAAACGCCGCCGGCGAAGCGGTGCCCGATGCGCTGATCGAAGCCGGTATCGCGGCGCGCCAGCCGATGCGCGCGTTCAACGAACGCCATATCCTGCTGGTACCGTACTTCGAGTGGGCGCTGTATCAGTGGGATGACGAGCAGCGCACGCCGGAAGCCATCACCGCGCTGGCGCGCGAGGTCGAGCAGAAGATCCTCGGTATCAGCGGCAGCCCGCGCCCGACGCTGGCGATCCCGCACCTGCTGTCGCTGGAGTCCGCCTGCTCTTATCAGGGTTATCTGCTGGCGATGATGGCGGTGGAACAAACCCGCCAGTTCTTCCTGCAGCGCGACGGTTACCTGACGGACAACCCGGCCATCGGCCCGGATCTGGCGCAACACTATTGGTTGCCGGGCAACAGCGTCAGCCATGATGACACGCTGCGCAGCCTGACCGGCGAAGGGTTCAACCCGGACTATCTGGCGCAGGCCTGTAACCAGACGGTGGCGCAGGCGTGGCGCGAGGCGCAGCAGACGATGGCCGCCGCCGCCGCGCGCCCGCAGCCGCCGGCGGATTTCGATTTGGAGGCGCATATTCGGGTGGTGGACGGCGAGACGGTATTGGCGGACAACGCCGACGGCGACGAACGGATGTGTCGCGATTTCGCCGCAGCGATAGAGGCGCGTTTGGTTTAAGGCTGACAATAAAAAAATCCACGCGGCAGCGTGGATTTTATTTAATGATAAAATCTGGGCGTTATTTTATTCGAAATAGACGTCGGGATTATCGGCCAGGGAAACGAAGCTCTTGGTGTTTCTATCCAGCGTACGAATTTCGCCGCTTTCGATGTCGTACACCCAGCCGTGCAGGCGCAGCCCGCTGTTGCGCAGACCCACCGCCACAGAAGGGTGGGTTTTGATATTATTTAGCTGGGCGATAACGTTCTCTTCCACCATAGCGTTAACTTTGTCTGTTTCGCTATTCCAGGTTTTCTTCTCGACCACCGCTTTGGCCGCATCCGCGTAGTGCAGCCAGTGGGCTACCGCAGGCATGGGATCGAGGCACTGACAGGACGCGATAGCCTTCATGGCGCCACAGTTCGAGTGGCCACAAATCACGATATCAGTGACGCCCAGCGCCACTACCGCGTATTCGATAGTCGCAGAAACCCCACCCGGCTCCGGGCCAAAGGAAGGAACGATGTTACCGGCGTTGCGGATAACGAACAGTTGCCCAGGCTCTTGCTGCGTCACCAGCTCGGGCACCAGGCGGCTGTCAGAACAGGAGATAAACAGCGCTTTGGGATTTTGGCTGGAGGCCAGGCTGCGAAAGAGTTCCTTACGCTGCGGGAAAATCTCTTTCTGGAAACTGAGGAAACCTTCAATGATATGTTGCATACAACGCTCTCTGCATCTGTAGTCTGCGTAATATGATAATCATCCTCTTCCGTTAGTCCAGCAATGGCACGGTAAAAAAATGTGTGTACATATCCCCTGTAAACCCCATTAAATACGAGGTTTAAACCCGTTTCCGGCAGCATTGTCCGGTTCGCTTACGCGTGGGTTGCTGATAAAGCGGGTGGCAAAAAACCGGCTGTCGTGCCCATGCAGCGCTGACGCAAGCGAAGATAAAAAAAGCCCGCCGGGGTGATAGCCGGCGGGCTTTTTGGCGTCTGGGGCGGTGATTATTTGTAGATAACCGCGGTGGCGTGCATCAGGTTGTTACCGCTGGTGGAAGTGATGGTGAAGGCCTTGGCGCCTGCCGCATCGGCTTTGGCGGCCAGTTGAGACTTCAGGCTGCTCAGGTCGGTTGCGCCGCTGGCGACGATCACGCCGGCTTTTTCGAATTGGGCGGCATCCTGGGCGCTGACGTGTTCAGCGGCGAAAGTGGTGAAAGAAACGGTGGCCAGGGCGATAGCGGCAGCAAAAGTTTTGATGGTTTTCATGTTCGTCATTCCTGTCAAAGTGAATTAGGGAGAAAGGGGTTTGCCTTTCGATGGGAAGATTATTGCGCAGTGACAGGCGGGATGAAATCGGAGAGTGTTGATGGTTTTGTTCAGATTTTTTGATTATTTATTCCCCCGTTCATCTTCTGCCTAAACGGGGGAGACGATCAGCGCGTCGGGCGCGCCAGATCGAAACGGTGCTGTTCGGAAATGCCGTAGTAGGCGGTCGGGCCGCCGGCGCGCAGAATAGGTTCGGCGGCGGCGGTCTGGTAGACGCCATGTTCGTCCAGCAGCGCCGGATCGAGGTGCACCGCCACCACCTCGCCCAATACCAGCCAGGTTTCCACCTGTTCACCGGCGGCGGTTTGCAGCTGAATGCATTGGGTCAGCCGGCATTCGAAGTTAACCGGGCTTTCGGCCACGCGCTCGGCTTTGACCCGGCGCCCGGGCAGCGGCGTGACGCCGGCGAAGGCGAATTCATCCTCGCCGCGCGGCAGGGGGATGGAACTGTTGTTCATCGCTTCCGCCAGCGGGCGTGTCGCCAGGTTCCAGACGAATTCGCCGGTTTCCACGATATTCGCCACGCTGTCTTTCCAGCCGGTGCTGGCGAAACCGACGATCGGCGGGCGGTAGTTGAAGCAGTTGAAAAAGCTGTAGGGCGCCAGATTGCGCAAGCCGGCGGCGCTGCGGGAAGAGATCCAGCCGATGGGGCGCGGGCCGACGATGGCGTTCAGCGGATCGTGCGGCAGGCCGTGGCCAGCGGCGGGTTCATAATAATAACGAGATTCACGGCTCATGGGGGATCCTGTGGCAATCGATGAGGTTTTCATTGTGCCGGGTTTCCCGCCGCTGCGCCATTGCGGGCGGGATGTGTTATCTTACGCGCCGGAAATACCTTCAAGAGAGCCCGTCACGGTGGAAAAAAAGAAAACCTTCCCGCAGCAGAAAAGCGGCCTGCATCCGCGCAACCGTCATCGTTCACGCTATGACTTCCCGGCGCTGATCGCCAGCTGCCCGGCGTTGGCGCCGTTCGTAAAACCGAACGCCTGGGGCGATGTGTCGGTGGACTTCGCCGATCCGGCGGCGGTGAAAATGCTCAACCGTGCGTTGCTGCAGCACTTTTACGGCATCGAACACTGGGATATTCCGGCGGACTACCTGTGCCCGCCGATCCCCGGCCGCGCCGATTATCTGCACCACCTGGCGGATCTGCTGGCGACCAGCAACGGCGGCGAGATCCCGCGCGGCAAGGGCGTGGCGATCCTCGACGTCGGCGTCGGCGCCAACTGCATTTACCCGATCGTCGGCCTGCGCGAATACGGCTGGCGTTTCACCGGGTCTGAAATCGATTCGGTGTCGCTCAACGCGGCCAAAATGATCGTCGAGATGAACCCGACGCTGCGCAACAGCGTGCGTCTGCGGTTGCAAAAACAGCCTGAGCTGATTTTTAGCGGCATCATCGGCGCGGCCGAGAAATTTGACGCCACCCTGTGCAACCCGCCGTTCCACGCGTCCGAGCAGGAAGCGCGCGCCAGCACCCGCCGCAAGCTGCATAAATTGGGCAAAGGGGAAGTGGCCGACAAGCCGGTGCAAAACTTCGGCGGCAAGAACAACGAACTGTGGTGCGAAGGTGGCGAAGAAGCCTTCGTGAGCAAGATGGTGGAAGAGAGCGTCGGCAAGGCCAACAACTGCCTGTGGTTCACTTCGCTCATCTCGAAAAACACCACGCTGCCAGCCATTTACCATGCGCTGAAGGTGGCGGGCGCGGCCGAGGTGCGCACCATCGAGATGGCGCAAGGGCAGAAGATCAGCCGCTTTGTCGCCTGGACATTCCACGACGCCGAGCAACAGGCCGCCTGGGCAGCCGAACGCTGGCGCTAATCCTTCCGGCGCCGGTGACCTGCCGGCGCCGATAAAAATCCGCATTTTACCTTTCAATTTTCATCACTTACGTTATTCTCAATACGGAATTAATAATAAAAATCTTAGGCTGTTGGTTTATTTAAATTCGAATAATTACTTTACTGAATAAATAAATTCAATCCGGTTAATAGCAATAACCAGAAGGAACGGCGCTGCCCGTTCCTTCCGCGATGGCACGTCTGCGTGTGGGCGCGGCACGTGGCCAGGCAAAAATAAGAAAAGCGCCATCATCTGCCACAAGGACTACACCTTATGCTGTTACGATTCAGTCAGTTAACTACCCACAAAGGCGCCGAACTGAGCGCGATAGAACACGCCGTTCCGATGATCGTATTCTCGCCCGATGGCACGGTATTGCGCGCCAACGATCTTTTCCTCAACACGCTGGGATTTCAACGCGATGACGTGATTGGCCGGCATCACCGTATTTTCTGCGATCCGAACTATGTTGCCAGCCCGCTATACCGCAAACATTGGGAGACGCTGAATAAGGGCCAACCCATTACGGACACCATAAAGCGCATCGCGAAAAACGGCGAGGCGGTGTGGCTGCAAGGCACCTATGCGCCGGTGCTGAATAAACAGGGTAAGGTGGTGGAGATCGTCAAGATCGCCAGCGAAGTGACCGAGCGAGTGACCCAGGCGCAGGAGCATCGCAGCCTGCTGGCGGCGCTGAATCGATCGATGGCGATGATCGCTTTCACGCCGCAGGGCACCATCGTCAGCGCCAACGACAATATGCTGGCGCTGATGGGCTATCGGCTGGAAGAGGCGTGCGGGCAGTCGCATGCGGTGCTGTGCCCGCCGGAGTTCGCCAATTCCGACGATTATCGGCGGCATTGGCAGCGCCTGGCGCGCGGCGAGTTCATCACCGGGCGTTTTGAGCGCCTCAACCGGCGCGGCGAACGGGTATGGCTGGAGGCCAGTTACAACCCGATCCTCGACAACGAAGGCCAGGTGGTGAAGGTGGTGAAGATTGCCCAGGACATCACCCGGCTGATGCAACAGCAGCAGCATGAAGAAGAGATGGTGCGCAACGCGCATCATCTGTCGCTCGATACCGACCGGCAGGCGGCGCAGGGCGCGATTATCGTGCAGCAGGCGGTGAAAGGCATGCAGCAGGTCGAAGCGGCGGCGCGCGAAACCTCGGACGTGGTCACCGAGCTGGGCAAGTGTTCTCAGCAGATCGGCACCATCGTCGAAGCCATTCGTAAAATCGCCTCCCAAACCAACCTGCTGGCGATTAACGCCTCGATCGAAGCCGCCCACGCCGGCGAGCACGGGCGCGGTTTTGCGGTGGTGGCCAACGAAGTGCGCACGCTGGCGGAACAGTCGCGCAAGGCGGCGACCGAGATCGAACGCATGACCAAGTCCATCCAGCAAGGCGTGGCGGCGGCGATTGCCGGCATGGCAACCTGCGTAGAGCAGGCCGGCGGCGGCGTGGCGCTGACCCATGACGCCGGTGAAGTGATCAACCAGGTCAACATCGGCATGCACGACGTCGTGAAGCTGATGCAGGCGTTCACGTCGGTGAAGCAGGGCGACGCGCTGCACTGAATGGTCCGGCCCCGTACCGGACGGGGCCTGAAAGCTAGCGTTCGGCGGGCGGTTCCTGCGGCTGCGGCGCGCGGGAGATCTGCATCGCCTGCTGCGGCATGCCGATGCCGGCCCGATCGAAATGGATTTTCACCAGCCGATCGAGGGCGTATTGCACCACCCACTGTTTCAGCGCCTGCGTGCGCACCGTTACGCGGGTGGTGAACGAGCGGTCGCCCAACGCCACCACGCCGTTGAAGACCGGCTCGCCAATCAGGAAATGCTTCACCTGTTCATCCTGCTTCAGCGCCGCGATGGCCTGATGCAGCACCTCATTGACCCGATCGATGTCCTCGTCGCGGCTGACGGTGTAGTTGGCGCGGTATACCCCGAATTCGCGCGCATAGTTGGCCAGCGTGGTGATCGAGGAGTACGGCACGATGTGGTAGACGCCGTAGTCGTCGCGCAGGCCGATCGAGCGGATGGTCATGCGCTCCACGGTGCCGGTGATGCCGCTGACGGTGACATATTCGCCGGTGTTCATGCCGTTTTCGAACTGGATGAACACGCCGGTGATCACGTCTTTCACCAGCGTCTGGGCGCCGAAGCTGATGGCCAGCCCCAGCGCGCCGGCGCCCGCCAGCAGCGGCGCGATGTTCAGCCCCACCTGCGACAGCACGATCATCACGGTAATGGTGCTGATAACGATGGCCAGCACGTTGCGAAACAGCGTCAGCAGCGTGCGTTCGCGTGCGCTCGGCCGCACGCCGTTGCTCAGTTCCAGCGCCAGGCGGTGCTCGATGATGCTGGCCATCAGCGTCCAGCTGAAGACGGCGATCAGCAGGATCAGCAGGATATGCACCAGCCCGCCGAGCGTTCGCTGGCCATTTTCGCTGCCCGCCCACTGGTACAGGTTGATCAGGTGCCAGGCATCGAGCAGGAACAGCGTCACTGCCAGCACCACCATCACCCGCAGTATCTTCAGCCCGTTGGGGATGTAGGAGTTGATGCGCCGCTCGAGCATCGGATAGCGCAGATTAACGTCGGTCGGCAGCGAAATGCGGCGGAAAATCCAGCGGGTCAGCATGCCGGACAGCAGAGCGCCGACGCCGACCACCAGCAGGCTTTTCACCGTGGCGCTCATCATAAAGCGCAGGCTGTTGCCGATGTCGAACTGGGACAGCACGAACAACACCAGAAAATAGGCGATCGCCAGCAGATGCCAGATATGCCCCAGGCCGCGCAGGATCACGCTGAAAAACGCCATCGACCGTTCGGCCAGCAGGTTGATCTGTTGCTGTATCGGCTTGCGGTTGTGCAGGATCAGCCAGATGGCGTACAGCGTCAGCGCCAGCATCACCACCAGATTGACGGCGGCGGCGGCCGGGTAGCTGATCTGCACCGCCACCACCGGCACCACCACCATCAGGCCGTAGCCGATCAGGCCGCTGAGCCAGGCGAGGCGCGTGTTCCAGTAGCGCGCGCTCTGGTCGCTGAAGGGGAAGGGGCGCAGGTAGTCGAAGTTGGGAGCGAAAATCAGCCGCAGCACCGCTTTGAAAAACTCAATCACCGCGAAGGCGCTGAGAAACAGGGTCTGCAGCCGCAGAATGGTGGCGCTGTCGGCGTGGACGTGGCGGGCGAACAGGTTGCCCGCCGCCAGCGCCAGCAGCAGCACCAGCAGATCGACGGCGAAAGCGCCGAGAATGGCGGCGGGGCGCTTATACCACGGGCCGCGCTGTAGCCGCGCGTTGTGCCCCCAGCTGCCCATGCGTTTGTACAGCGGCGCGATCAGCCGCCGGATCAGGTGGAACAGCGCAAAGGTGACCGCCACCGTCAGCAGAAAGTAACCCAGCGCGCGGAAAAAGCCGGCGGGATTGAAAACGCGCTTCGGGCCGGAGTCGATCAGCTTTTGCAGCGCGCCGAGCTTCTGGTTAAAGGTGCCGATGCCTTCCTGCGCCAGCGAGTTCAGGCTGTCGCTCAGCGTGGCCGGCGTTGATTCCTCCGGCGTTGTTGGGGCGGCGGCGGGGGCGTCGCCGGCGGCCTGTTTCAGGTGATTGATGAGTGCCGCGCGCGCTTTGTCGTCTTGCAGCAGATCGGCCAGCGCGGCGTAGGCGGCCTTCTGCTGCTCGCTTTTGTCGGCGGGCGCGGGCGGCGCGTTTTGCGCCAGCGCCGGTGGCGCGAAGACGTTCAGGGTCAGCAACAGCAGCAGGAAAAGCAGGTGTTCTCGCAGATGAGAACCTCGTCGGGAGTCTGCGTTTGGCGGCATTGTTCCTCTCTTTGGCGTTCTGTGATCGGCGGATGTCAGAGCAATACGATGAAAAACAATGAATATAGTAGGAAAGGTGGCGCGATGTGGCGTGGGAACGCGTGCGGAATGAAAGCGGCGGGCGCGTGGCGCGCCCGCCGTGAAACCGCCAGGATCAGGATACGTGCTGCAGGAACTCCTGCAGACGCGGGCTGGGCGGATGGTTGATCAGGTCGTGCGGGTTGCCGTCTTCGGCAATCCGGCCCTTATCGATAAAGATCAGGCGCGACGCCACTTTTTCGGCAAAGCCGACTTCGTGGGTGACGATGACCATCGTCATGCCTTCCTCGGCCAGATCCTGCATCACCTTCAGCACTTCGTGGCGCAATTCCGGATCGAGCGCGGAGGTCGGCTCATCGAACAGCATCATTTTCGGCTTCACCGCCAGCGCGCGCGCAATCGCCACGCGCTGCTGCTGCCCGCCCGACAGTTCGGACGGATAGTGGTGGGCACGCTCCGCCAGACCGACCTTGGCCAGCAGCTCGCGCGCCAGCTTTTCCGCATCGGACTTCTTCGCGCCGCGCACGCGGATCGGGCCGAAGGCGACGTTTTCCAGCGCCGTCAGGTGCGGGAACAGGTAGAACTGTTGGAACACCATGCCGGCTTCCTGGCGGATCAACCGATCGTCCACTTTCGGATCGTTGGCTTTCAGGCCGTCGACGATCAGATCGCCGCTGGTGACCTCTTCCAGCTTGTTGATGCAGCGCAGCAGGGTGGATTTGCCGGAGCCGGACGGCCCGATGATCACCACCACTTCGCCTTTGTCGATCTTCAAATCGATGTTATGCAGCACCTGGGTTTGGCCAAAATGCTTGGAGACGTTTTTAAATTCAATCACAGGATTTTCATCCTTCTTTCCAGACGACGCAGCACGAAGCTCAGCACCAGGGTAATAATCAGATAGATAACCGCCACGGCGCTCCAGATTTCCAGCGCGCGGAAGTTACCGGCAATAATTTCCTGACCCTGACGGGTCAGCTCCGCCACGCCGATCACGATGAACAGCGAGGTGTCTTTGATGCTGATGATCCACTGGTTGCCCAGCGGCGGCAGCATGCGGCGCAGCGCCAGCGGCATAATGACGTAGCGGATGGTTTCGCGGCGCGACAGGCCGAGCGCCAGGCCGGCCTCGCGGAAACCGTTATGAATCGACAGCACCGCGCCGCGGGTGATTTCCGCAATGTAGGCGCCGGAGTTGATCATGATGGTCACCACCGCCGCGGTGAACGGATCGATGCGCAAATCGGTGAACGCCATCGGCAGGGCGAAGTAGATGAACATCACCTGCACCACGATCGGCGTGCCGCGGATCACTTCGATAAACACCAACGCGATGTGGTTGGCGATCCAACCGCCGTAGGTACGGGCAAAGCCGGCGACGAGGCCGATGATCAGGCCGCCAATCAGACCGAGGACCGAAATCCACAGGGTCATTTTGGCGCCCTCTAACAAGATAGGAATGGCGGGCCAGATGGCGCTCCAGTCGAACTGCATGATATTTCTCCCGGTGATCCCGAACGTGGGTATCAGATACAACGAAGCGCAGGGGGGTAAGCGCCCCCTGTGCTTAAGTTAATAGCTTGCCAAATTCACAGCTTACTTAGGTTCGGTGCCGAACCACTTCTTGTAGATCTCGTTATAGGTGCCGTTCTCACGCAGGGTTTTCAGCGCGCCGTTCACCTTCTCGCGCAGCTCGTCGCTGCCTTTAGGGAAGGCGATGCCATACTGCTGTGCTTCCAGCGAATCGCCTACGGTTTTGAACTTGCCGGCGCCGGCCGTCTTGATGAAGTACAGGATGTTTGGCGTGTCGTGCAGCACCGCATCGGCGCGCTTGGTGCCCAGCTCCATGTAGGCGTTGTCGATGTTAGGGAACTGACGCAGATCCTTGGTTTTGATGTGCTGCTTGGCGTAATCCACCGAGCCGGTGCCGCTCTTCACCGCCACCACTTTGCCGTTCAGATCGTCGATGCTTTTCACGCTGTTGTTGTCGGCGTTGACCATCACCAGCAGGCCGCTCTTATAGTAGCCGTCGGAGAAGTCGATGGCTTTCTTGCGCTCATCGGTGATGGTGATGCCGGCCAGCGCCAGATCGACGTTTTTGGTCTGCAGCGCCGGAATGATGCCGCCGAAGTCCATTGGCTTCAGGGTGTAGTCCAGCTTCAGCTCTTTGGCGACGGCGGCCCACAGGTCGATGTCGAAGCCGACGTATTTGTCGCCTTGTTTGAACTCAAAAGGAACGAAAGCGGTGTCGGTGGCGACCACCAGTTTGTCTGCTGCGTGGGAACTTACGGCAAAGGCCAGAGAGAGTGCGGCCAGGGAGACTTTAAAAATCGACTTCATGAGAGGAATTCCTGTACAGGTTGCGGATTACCCATTTTTTATATTGCAGTTGGTGCCATGAAAAAATCGTGCCATGTTTTCAACTACTATAAAAACAAAGAGTTATTGCGTGATGTTGTGCCGTAAAGGCGAATTGTTATGGTTATGCACCAAGGTGAGGCACCAAAATGGTGCGTAAGAATTATCTTGGTGCATGGGGCTATCATTAACCAAACTTTGGCTGTGAAACAACCGTTCTTTAACGTTTTTGCTTCAATATTGATAACTAACTCTAACTTTCATGATGCACTGACGGTGCAAGCGGAGCCGCGTGCGGCGAAAAGGGGGGGCAGATAATGCTAGCGCAACTGGCTGTCTTTGCTGCCGCGCCGGTTATACAGGCTGGCGGCCGCGTGTTTTTTGTCTTGTTCGGTCTGGCAGGTGAGGCAAAAACGCACGCCGGTTAACGCCTTGCGGCGCGCCTCGGGGATCGGCTCTCCACATTCCTGGCAATAGCGCTCGCTCTCGCCGTGCCCGAGCGCTTCACGCGCGCGCTGCACCGCATCGTCGACGGTGGAATCAATCTGATCTTGTACGGCGCCGTCCGCCGCCCAGCCGCTGGCCATCGTTACCTCCTGACAAAGGAACCTTACCGTTTAATATGGGCCGTTTTTTGTACAATGCAACGGCCGCGCAAAAGAAAACAGGCCGGGCGAAGCCCAGCCTGTTCTGCCCGGAACGACGGGCGCTCTGCAACTTTTTAGCGTTATTCGATGTTGGATTCGATGAACCACAGGAACTTGTCCAGATCGCGCGAGGCGGCGGTGAACATGTCGGCGGTATCTTCGTCTTCCACTTCGGTAATGGCTTTACGGATGTCATTCGCGACCGCGCCGTAGCGATCGGCCAGCGCTTTCAGGTGCTCTTGCACGCTGTGGATATTGGTCGGATAGCTTTTCAGCGGCGTGCGATCGTTAACCACCTGTACGGTGCCCAGCGCCACGCCGCCCAGTTGCACCACGCGTTCGGCGAAGGTGTCCTGATGCTCGATGATGGCGGTGCGGAAGCCGTCCAGCATTTCATGGACCGCGATGAAGTTTGCGCCGCGCATGTTCCAGTGCGCCTGCTTGGTGATCAACGAAAGATCGATGAATTGCACGACCTGATGGTTCAGCGCCTTGATGGCGGCCAGTTTGACTTTTTCGTCCAGATCGTTACGGGTGTACAGCAGATCAGAAGATTTCGTTTTCACCAGTTTAGCGGTACTCATATCAGATATCCTCTTGATTAGTCGTTGTCCTATTTCGTTACGGGATCAATTATAGCAGGGGTATTTATTTTTGCCGCACGAAAATGGCTATTGCACAAATAGGAATGGCCGAATGGCACTATTTTTATTTGTTTTTTGTTTTTGTGTAACTTTATGAAAGTTATTGTTATTTCAATTTAAGGTGTTATTTATGTCAGTGAAGATTTACCCCTGTTATTTTATTTTCTGCCGGCATGCGGGTTCGGCTAAATATCTGCTTTGTTATCGGGGTGTTAATTTCAAGCCTATTCAGATTGATAGCCGTAATTGATGCGGATAAAGTAAGGGAATTAACCCCGGACTTTATTGGCGAATGATGAAAATTAACGTCGTCGGCACCAGCGGCAGCGGTAAAAGCACCCTGGCGCGTCAACTGGCGGAACGGCTTGACGTTCCCTATATCGAGATGGACAGGCTCTATTGGCGGCCCGAATGGCAGGGGACGCCCGATGAGGCGTTCCTGGCGCGGCTTGAGCAGACGCTGGCCGAAGCGGGAGGAGGCTGGGTGCTGGACGGCAACTACAGCCGCACGCAGGCGATCAAGTGGCGCGAGGTCGATTATATCCTGTGGCTGGACTACGGCTTCTGCCGCACGCTGTGGCAGGCCGTGCGCCGCGCGTGCCGGCGCGCGGCCAGCAAACGCGAGCTGTGGCCGGGCACCGGCAATCGGGAAAGTTTCCGCCGTTCTTTCTTCAGCCGCGAGTCGATCGTGCTGTGGACGATCCGCACTTACTCGAAGAACCGGCGAAAATACCTGGCGGAGATGGCCCGTACCGATGCAGGGCGCCGTTTCAAGCGCTTGCGCTCTCCCCGCCAGGCCGCCGATTTTCTACGGACGCTGCCGCAGGTTCACAGCAGCAGGCGGTGATGGATCCTCACCACCGCTTTCTTGATGTGCTGCGGCCGCTGCCACAGGCAGCCGGTTTTGTGCGCTTCCATCTGGAAAAAGATCGCGAACATGCCGTGCGTCATGTGCAGCGTTTGCGGGTGGCGTTTGATGTCCAGCAGCAGAAGGTCGCTATTTTCCGCGTGGGGATGTTCGCGGTGCCAGTCGCCCGCCAGGCCGTATTCGATGCGTTCTTCGCCGCTGATCAGCAGATGCAGCGCGATGTACTCCTGATGCATTTCGGCGCGCTTTTCCGCCGCCGGCACGGTGGTCAGCGTCATCACGTCCATAAAGATGTTGTCGCCGTCGATCGGGTGATGGCCCAGCGCCAGTTCGGGCAGGTCGCATCGGCGTAACTCGGTCAGGGTTGAAACCAGCGCCGGCGCGAGTCCGCGGCCGAAGCGGGGGTTGAACAGGCTGTTGTGAATCACTGTTATTCTCCATGTGAGCGAAAGTCCAAAGAGCCTGCGATACAGGCTAAGGGGAAGTATGCCGATTTGTCACGAGGAAAACAGTTAACCCGCCTGCATTCCGACGTTGCGGTCGGCAGGCGAGTCAGGCGATCAGGAAAGGCTTTCGAGGCGCGGCTTGGGGCGAATGGTCAGGGCGGAGCCCATGGAGGCGGCGATAATCGCCGCCAGCGCCAGCCATTGCACGCCGCTCAGGTGTTCGCCGAGGAACAGCATGCCGGACAGCGCCGCCATCGCCGGTTCGAGGCTCATTAAGGTGCCGAAGGTGCGCGCCGGAATTTTGGGCAGCGCGATGATCTCCAGCGAATATGGCAGCGCGGTGGAGAGGATCGCCACCGCCAGCGCCACCGGCAGAATATCGAGGTTGAACAGCACGCTGCCGGTTTGCCAGGCACCGATCGGGCAGAACACCAGCGCGGCGATCAAGGAGCCGAGCGCCACCGTACCGGGGCCGTGATCGCCGCCGGCCTTCTGGCCGAAGATGATATAGACCGCCCAGCAGGCGCCGGCGCCGAGCGCACAGGCGGCACCGAACGGATCGATCCCGCCCACGCCGTGGCCGAGCGGCAACAGGAACCATAACCCGGCGATCGCCAGCGCCACCCAAAGAAAGTCGATCGGCCGGCGCGACGAGAACATGGCCACCGCCAACGGGCCGGTAAACTCCAGCGCCACGGCGATGCCGAGCGGCACGGTGCGCAGCGACAGGTAGAACAGGTAGTTCATCGCGCCGAGCGACAGGCCGTAAATCAGCAGCGGCAAGCGGCTGCCGGCGACGATGCGCATACGCCACGGGCGGAAGATAATGAACAGAATCAGGGTGCCGATGAAAAGGCGCAGCGTCGTAATGCCTTCGGCGCCCACGATCGGGAACAGGCTTTTGGCCAACGAGGCGCCGCTCTGGATAGACACCATGGCGATGATTAACAGACAGATGGGCAGCAGCGCGGAGGGCGCTCTGCCGGAAGTAGATAACGACATCCTTAACGAGCCTTTTTTGCGCCGTTCCTCAGCCTTGAGAAAACGGTCGAAACGGGGATGCGAGCAGTGTAAATGAAATGGCGAAAATCTGTCTGAGAAAAGCGCGCATCGCGGTGAAATCCGCCGATCCTCGGATGAGATGCGGCGGATTTGGTCAAAAAGTGCGCTTTTTCTTAAGAATTATCTGGATATTAAATTGGTGATTTTTGTCACAGAAAGCCGTAGAATACGGCCGAAAATAGAGCGAAAAGAAGCAGATACACTGTTCTTGAAATCTTCTGTTACACGATATAAAGCTTTAGACACTCATTTCAAGGCAGAGTTTCACGCTAATTTTTGTTATATTTTCAAAGCATGAACAAATGGATGTACTTAATAATAAAACGCGTTTGAGGTGGTTATGAAAAAAATTGCATGTCTTTCCGCAGTAGCAGCTTGCGTATTAGCAGTTAGCGCAGGTACCGCATTCGCTGGTCAGAGCACCGTATCCGCTGGCTATGCGCAGGGTGATCTCCAAGGCGTTGCTAACAAGGCCGACGGTTTCAACCTGAAATACCGTTACGAGTTCGACAACAACCCACTGGGTGTGATCGGCTCCTTCACCCACCTGGAAAAAAATCGTTCTGAAAACGGTTTCTACAAGAAATCTCAGTACGATTCCATCACCGCAGGTCCAGCTTACCGCTTCAACGACTGGGCGAGCATCTACGGTGTGATCGGTGTTGGCTACGGCAAAAACATCGACAACGCCCAGGCTGGTGGTAACAAAGGTGGCAACAGCGACTACGGCTTCACCTACGGTGCCGGTCTGCAGTTCAACCCAATCGAAAACGTTGCCCTGGACGTTGGCTACGAGCAGAGCCGCATCCGCAGCGTGGACGTTGGCAGCTGGAACGTTGGCGTAGGCTACCGCTTCTAAGATTTCTTCATGCCTGCGGGCGTGAATGCGCGGCACAGGTTGCCGCGCGGATAAAAAATCCGCCTTCGGGCGGATTTTTTTTATCTGTCATTGGCCGCCGCGCCCCGTCGGCTGCGTCGAAAAGCGTGCGCTGCGGGCATCGCGCTCATAGCCTTGCGGTTCGGTCAGTAAACCGTACAGCTCGGGGCGGCGTCCGTAAATCCAGCGGCGGCCGGTGCTGAGCGGGATCAGCGTCAGATCGAGATCGGCGCTGACCATCCGGTCTTCCGCCGCCCAGGTCTCCGCCACGATGCGGCCGTAGGGATCGAGGATCATCGCATTGCCGGTGCGTACCTCATCGTCATCGCGGCCCACGCCGTTGCTGAACAGCAAAAACAGCCCGTTGTCGTGAGCGCGCGAGGGCAGCCAGCGCATCAGCCAGCCGCGGCCGTGTTCGCCGCGAAAGGCGACTTCTATCGCCTGCGGATCTTCCGCCCGCCGCTGCCACAGCGCCTGTGGGATCGGCTTCATGCCGTGCGGGCTGCGCGAATGGGTGCCGCCGGTCTGGTGCGGGGCCATCAACACCTCCGCGCCCAGCAGCGCCGTTGCGCGCACATTCTCCACCAGATTATTGTCCCAGCAGATCAATACGCCCACGCGCACGCCCCAGGGGGTGTCGAATACGGTATAGCGATCGCCGCTGGCGATAGCCGGGTGTTCGAAGGCGTGCAGTTTACGGTGCACATGCAGCGCGCCGTCCGGCAGGCATACGGCGTAGGCGTTGTAGCAACGGCCGTTGTCGCCCAGCTCGATCAGCCCGACGCCGATCGCCATGTTGTATCGCTCCGCCAGCGGGCGAATGCGCGCCAGCGAAGGGCTGGCGGCGATCGGTTCCGCCAGCGCCCGCACTTCGACGTCGGACAGATGGCGCACGTGCCAATAGCCGGTGATGCACATTTCCGGGAAGGCCAGCAGCTGTACCTGCTGCTCGGCCGCCTGAGCGATAAAGCGCTCAATGATCGACAGGTTGTAATTCTTATCGTTGGCGCGATGCTGGAACTGCACCGTGGCGGCGCGCAATGAGATGGTCATGGTGTCTCTCCTGTTAGGGTCTGCGTTGATTACAGCAGGTGGATTGATTACTGTATAATCAATTAAATTCCCTATTTGATAACCTGATGGAATGGACATAAAACAACTGCGCGCCCTGGTGGCGCTGGCCGAGCAGGGCAACTATCGACAGGCGGCGAGCCGGCTGTGCATCAGCCAGCCGGCGCTGAGCAAGCAGATTCAGGCGCTGGAAACCCAGCTCGGCGTTCGATTGTTCGAGCGTGGCCGACAGGGCGCGGTGCTCACCGCCGGCGGGCAGCGGCTCTACTCGGAGGCGCAGGCGCTGGTGGAACAGTACCAGCAGTTTCAGCGGCGCGCCCGGCGGGTGGCGCTCGGGGAAGCGGGGCGGCTGGCGCTGGGATTTGGCCTCTCCAGCTTTCATCTGGCGCCGCAGCTGGTGGCGGCTTTTCGCCAACGGTTTCCCGAGGTGGCGATCGGCCTGGAGGACATCCCGTCGGAGCGGCAGTATCAGTTGCTGTTACAGGGGGAGTTGCAGGCGGGGTTCGTGCGTTTGCCGGTCAATACGCCGCTGTGCGGCGTGGCAATGCTGAGTGACCGGTTGGTGCTGGCCGCGCCGGGCTCGCTGGCGCTGTGCGCCGACGATCTGATGGCGCGTTTCAATCAGCTGCCGCTGTTGCAGTTGACTCCGAAGCGTGGGCGCGGGCTGAGCGATCAGTCGCTGCGGTTTATCGCCGCTCATCGCTTGACGCCGAACGTGGTGCAGCAGGCCGGCGATATTCAGACGCTGTTGGCGCTGGTCGCCGCCGGCGTCGGCGTTGCGCTGCTGCCGCACAGCATCACGCATATCGCGCCGGCCGGCATCGATATTTTACCGCTGAGCGGCGAGGAAACTGAGTGGCAGGTCGGTATCGCCTGGGACCCGCAGCGCGCCGACGCGCTGCGGGACAACTTTGTTCAGACGGCGTTGGCGATGCAACACGGTTAGGTTTTAGAGCGGGCAATGCATCACGACGATCGGGCTCTGGTGATACTCGCTGCGGCGGCTTTCGCTAAAGCCGACTTTTTTCGCCAGCGCCAGCGAAGCCTGGTTTTCCGGCGAGATGATGCAGACGGTTTTCTCCCCCGGCAGGTGCGTTTTACCCCAGGCCAGCGCCGCCCGCAGTGCCTCGGTGGCGTAGCCTTTGCCGTGCGCCGAACTCACCAGCGTCCAGCCCATTTCCGGCGCGTCGAGCGCCGGGGTGATATCGCGCAGGCCGTCGAAGAAGCCGATGCTGCCGAGGTACTCGCCGCTCTGTTTGTCACGCACTGCCCAATTTCCATACCCCAACAGCGCCCAGTGGCCGGCGTAGCGCATCAGGCGCCCCCAGGAGTCTTCCCGGTCGCGCGGCGTGCCGCCGATATAGCGTACCACCAGCGGATCGGCCCACAATGCGGCCAGCGACTCGAAGTCGTCCAGCCTGTGCGCGTCCAGCCGCAGGCGTTCGGTGACAAGCGTTGGCGCGGTGTTGATTACGGTCATGTTGCTGCTCCTGCACAGGGTGAAAGGCGATGAAAAACAACGGCGTTCAGTATGCCAGAGAAATCACACCGCCAGCCACAACAGCCAGGTGAACAGAAAGCCGCTCAGGCCGAGCAGGGTGGTCAGCACCGTCCAGGTTTTCAGGCCGTCGGCCACCGACAGCCCCAGATAGCGCGTGACGATCCAAAAACCGGAGTCGTTGACGTGGGAAAGCCCCAGCCCGCCGAAACAGGTCGCCAGCGTCACCAGCACCAGCTGCAGCTGATTCAAGCCGCTGACCGCCTCCGACAACAGGCCGCCGGTGGTCAGGATCGCCACGGTGGCGGATCCCTGCGAAGCGCGCAGCGCCAGCGAAATGATAAAGGCGGCGGGCACCAGCGGCAGGCCGATGGCCGTCAGCACCTCCGCCAGCGCCTTGCCGACGCCGGATTCCACCAGCACCTTGCCGAACACGCCGCCCGCGCCGGTCACCAGGATCACCACCGCGGCGGTCGGCAGCGCAGCGCCCATCACGTCGCTGGCGTGTTGCAGGCTCCAGCCGCGGCGCAGCGCCAGGAAATAGAAGGCCAGCAGCAGGGCGATCATCAGCGCCACCGCCGGCGAGCCCAGCAGCGACAGCGTATCGCGCAGCGCCGAGCCGGCAGGCAACAGCGTGGCGGAGACGGTACCGAGCATGATGATGGCGATCGGGATGACGATCAGCGCCGCCACCAGGCCGGCGCCGGGCGGGTTGATGCGATCGCTGAGCGGCGCTTGCCCTTCCGGACGCGGTTCCGGCGCCGCCAGCTGCAGCTGTTCCAGCACCTCTATCGATAACGGATAGGTTTTTCGGTTGAGGTAGTTGGCGGCGAAATAGCCGATCGCGCCGACCGGAATACAGATCGCGAGGCCGATGATAGTCAGCCAACCGATGTCGGCGTTGAGCAAACCGGCGGCGGCCACCGGGCCGGGGTGCGGCGGCAGCGCGACGTGGACCGTCAACATCACGCCGGCCATCGGCAGGCCGAACTTCAGCGGCGACACTTTGGCGACCTTGGCGAAGCCGTAGATAATCGGCGCCAGAATGATAAAGCCGACGTCGAAGAACACCGGAATGCCGAGGATAAACGCGGCGAGGGTCAGCGCGGCGACGGTGCGTTTCGGCCCCAGCCCCTGGCTGAAGCGCTGCGCCAGCGACTCGGCGCCGCCCGAGTGTTCGATCATGCGGCCAAGCATCGCCCCCAGGCCGATGATGATGGTCACCGAGCCGAGCACGCCGCCCATCCCGGCGGTCATCACTTTCATCACTTCACCGGTCGGAATGCCGCTGGCCAACGCCACCAGCAGACTGACCACCAACAGCGCGACAAAGGGTTGCACCTTCGCCTTGATGACCATCAATAACAGCAGCACCACGCCGAGTACGGCAATCAGCAACAGCAGAGAGGTAGACATGAAAAAAGCCTTTCGTTGGGTAAGCGTTGGGCACCGCGATCGCCGCGTGGCGATACGGGTGCGTTTCATTGTTATAAAATCGATTTCTGGTGTCGGCGGCGGCGTTAGCGGTAAGGTTTCAGCCAGCCGAGCCCGGCGGCGGTGTCGCCGCGCGGCCGGTATTCGCAACCTACCCAGCCTTGATAACCGAGCGCATCCAGCCTGTCGAACAGCCACGGGTAATTCAGTTCGCCGTCATCCGGCTCATGGCGATCCGGCACCGAGGCTATCTGGATATGCGCGTAGCGCCCGGCCAGCGTTTCCAGCAGCCCGCTGATATTGCCGTCCACTAACTGCGCGTGGAAAAAGTCGAACTGAATGAACACGTTCGGTCTCTCGATAGCCGCCACCGCCTCCGCCGCCTGATGTTGACTGGCGAACAGGTAGTCGGGTTTGACCGGTGGGCTGAGCGCTTCGATCAGCACCTTGACGCCGTGCGGGGCGAAGGCGTCGGCGGCATAGCGCGCATTGGCGATAAAGGTGTCGAGATAACGCTGCCGGTCCGCGCCCGCGGGCACCACGCCGGCCATCAGGTGCACGCAGGGGCAGGCGAGGGCGATGGCGTAGGCCAGCGCGCGATCGATATCGGCGCGCGCATCCTGCTCGCGGCCCGGCAGCGCCGCCAGCCCCCATTCGCCGGCGGCGACATCGCCGGGCGCGGTGTTGAACAGCACCTGTTGCAGGCCGTGTTCGCGCAGTTTTTCCGCCAACAGCTCGGCGGGATGCTCGTAAGGGAACAGGAACTCCACCGCGTTGAAGCCCTGTGCGGCAGCGGCGGCGAAGCGCTCGAGGAACGGCACTTCGTTAAACATCATCGATAAATTGGCGGCAAATTTAGGCATGGGTCAGCTCCGTAATTCGGCAATTTCATCATCGGTCAAATAGCGGATCGGACGATCGCCGAGGGTGAAGATCAGCCGCGCCGCATCTTCCATCTCTTCGGTATTGTCCGCCGCCGCTCGCAGGTCTTTACCCGTCACCACCGGCCCGTGGTTGGCCAGCAAAAAGGCGCGGTGGGTGGGCGCCAGGCGGGCCAGATCCTGCGCCAGCCTTTCGTCGCCGGGGCGATAGTAGGGCACCACCGGCACCTTGCCGACGCGCATCACCACATAGGGGGTGAACGGTTTGATGGCGTTGTCGACGTCCAGCCCCTGCAGGCAAGAGAGCGCCGTGAGGTAGGTGCAATGCAGGTGCACCACCGCTTTGCATTCCGGGTTGTTCAGATACAGCGCGCGGTGAAAGCTGATCTCTTTCGACGGCTTGTCGCCGGACAGCCAGTCGCCGTTCAGGCTCACTTTAGACAGGCGGTCGGCCTGCAGCTCGCCGAGACAGGAGCCGGTCGGCGTCGCCAGCAGCGCGCCGTCCGGCAGCAACAGCGAGAGGTTGCCGGCTGAGCCGGTGGCGTAACCGCGTTGGAAAAACGAGGCGCCCAGGCGCACCATCTCTTCTCGTGCCTGCTGTTCGATGGTCGTGGTCATACTGGAAACTCCGTTTGCGCGCGCGTGAAGAAGGCTTCATCGCCAAAATTGCCTGATTTCAATGCCAGGGAAATGGCCCGATCGCTGGCGCGCACCCAGGGAACGCCGGGGGAAATGCTGGGGCCGATATGGAAGCCGCGAATGCCCAGCGCCTGCGTGACCACGCCGGAGGTTTCGCCGCCGGCGACGATAAAGCGGCTGAATCCCAACTGGCGCAGTTGCACTACCAGCTCGGCGAACAACGCCTCCACCGCCTCGCTGGCGGCGCTACCGTACTGCCGTTGCGTTTGCTGCAGCGCTTCCGGCGCTGCGGTGGCGTAGATCAGCGGGGCAAGCGCCTCCCCGGCGTGACGCTGCGCCCAATGCGCCAGCTCGGCGGCGTAGGCGGCGCGCGCCTGCGGATCGAGACAGCGGCCGATATCGATGGCCTGCGCCGCCGCGCGTTCGCGGTAGTGCGCCACCTGCCGGTTAGTCATGACGGAGCAAGAACCGGACAGCACAGCCGCTTTCTCGCCCTGCGGCGCACCGGCCGCCTCTGCCGAACGCTCGCCGTTCTGCGCCCACTGCTGCGCCAGGCCGATCGCCAGGCCCGAACCGCCGGTCACCAGCTTCATCGTTTTCAACGCTTCGCCCTGGCTGAGCAGATGCCGTTCGTTGAGCGTATCCAGCACCGCGTAGCGCACGCCTTCCTGCGCCAATTGCCGCAGTTTCTCGCTGATCGCCCCGGCGCCGCGATCCATTTCCGCCGCCGTCACCAGCCCGCAGCGCCCGGTGGCCTGGGATTCCATCAGGCGCAGCAGGTTGCTGTCGGTCATCGGCGTGACCGGGTGATGACGCATGCCGGATTCGGACAGCAGCTGTTCCCCGACGAACAGGTGGCCCTGATAGACCGTGCGGCCGTTTATCGGCAACGCCGGAGATACCACAGTGAAACTTTCCCCCAGCGCGGCGAGCAGGGCGTCGGTCACCGGGCCGATATTGCCCTGCGCGGTGCTGTCGAAAGTGGAGCAGTATTTGAAGTAGAACTGGCGGCAGCCCTGTTTTTGCAGCCAGGCCAGCGCCTGCAACGACAGTTCGACCGCCTGCTCTGCCGGGCAGGAGCGCGATTTCAGGCTGATGACCGCCGCCTGCGCGCTGACCGGCGTTTCGTCTTGCGGCACGCCGTTCAACTGCACCGTCGGCAGGCCGTTTTGCACCAGAAAACTGGCGATATCGGTCGCGCCGGTAAAATCATCCGCGATTACGCCGAGCAGCATCAGATTGCCTCCTTTTTCTGCGGCAAATCGATGCCGGCAAAGATTTTGATTACCGCACTGTCGTCTTCTTTACCGTAACCGGCGTTGCTGGCGGCGGTAAACATGGTGAAGGCGGTGGAGGCCAGCGGCAGCGGGAAGTGCAGCGCCTTGGCGGTATCGGCCACCAGCCCCAGATCCTTGACGAAGATATCCACCGCCGATTTGGGCGCATAGTCGCCGTCGACCACGTGGCGCATGCGATTTTCGAACATCCAGGAGTTGCCGGCGGCGTGGGTGACCACGTCGTACATCACGTCCAGCGGGATGCCGGCGCGGGCGGCCAGCGCCATGGCTTCCGCTCCGGCGGCGATGTGCACCCCGGCCAATAGCTGGTGGATGATTTTAACCGTCGCGCCCAGGCCGATCGCCTCGCCGATGCGGTAAACCTTGCCGGCGATGGCGTCCAGCACGGGTTGCAGGCGCTCGAAGGTGGCGTCGGCGCCGGCGGCCATCACCGTCATCTGGCCTTCCTCCGCCTTGGCCGCTCCGCCGGAAACCGGTGCATCCAGCATCGGCAGCCCGTAGTCCAGCAGCCGTTGCTCGATCTGTTTGGCGTCATCGGCGGAAATGGTCGAAGAGACCATCACCGCGGTGCCCGGCTTGAGCTTTGGCGCCAGGCCTTGTTCGCCGAACAGGATCTGCTTCACCTGGGCGGCGTTCACCACCAGCAGCAGCACGGCGTCCAGTTCGGCGGCGAAGTCGCGCGCGCTGGTAGACGCGTGTTTTGCGCCGGCCTGTTGCAGCGCCGCCAACGCCTGCGGATTCAGGTCCGCCCCGTAGGTGGTCAATCCGGCGCGGAGGCACGAGCGCGCCGCGCCCATGCCCATCGCGCCCAGCCCAATGACGCAGACGGCATAATTCCCTGGGTGTGTCATACTGCACTCCTGTTAATTTTAGTGATAATTTGTTTTGTTGTGTTAAATGTAAGCGCTTGACGGCCGTTTATCCGCGATCGATATCACAATAATTAACAGTGAGTGAGACGAATTCTTCGTACAGTTTCTGGCCTGTATCAACATTATTGTTATGTTTTTAAATAAGTTTATGTTTTTCTGGCGTCACTGCGCGCGCCGTCACGCCGCGAAAAATTAGGGCTATCGGCGAACGAAAATTGACGTAAAATCACAATTATTATCACCGCAGCAACGAGAGGGAACCGTGATACCTGTAGAACGCCATCAACAAATTCTTGCGCTGGTATCCGAACGCGGCGTCGTCAGCATTGTCGAGCTGACCGAACGGCTGGGGGTGTCGCATATGACGATCCGCCGCGATTTGCAAAAGCTGGAGGAACAGGGCGCGGTGCAGTCGGTCTCGGGCGGCGTGCAGGCACCCGAGCGGGTGGCGAGCGAACCTTCGCACCAGGCCAAAGAGGGGATGTTCAGCCGGCAGAAAATCGCCATCGGCCGGCTGGCGGCGCGGCAAATTCCCGCCAATAGCTGTATTTATCTGGATGCCGGCACCACCACGCTGGCGCTGGCGAAGCAGATCGGTGAACGTGACGATTTGACGGTGGTGACCAACGACTTTGTCATCGCCGGCTTCCTGATCGAACACAGCCAGTGCAGAATCATCCACACCGGCGGCACCGTGTGCCGGGAAAACCGCTCCTGCGTCGGCGAAGCGGCGGCGCAGGCGCTGCGCGGTCTGTTTATCGATCTGGCGTTTATCTCCGCCTCTTCGTGGAGCATGCGCGGCCTGTCGACGCCGAACGAAGACAAGGTGATGGTAAAGAAGGCCATCGTCGAGGCCAGCCGCCGCTGCATTCTGCTCAGCGACACCTCGAAATACGGCAAGATCGCGACCTACCTGGCGCTGCCGATCGCCGCCTTTGACGCCGTCATTACCGACGAGGGGCTGCCAGCCGCCGCGCGGGAGGCAATCGAGCAAGCGGGGCTTGCGTTGCTGACGGCAGGGGAAGAAGAGTAAGAACGAACCGGAATCAGGATAAAAGTTCGGTATCGATGCCACATGCGGGCGGTTCACTTGCTTCAACGCCGTCGCGTTCACGCCATTCGCGGCGCCTTTGTTCCGCCCATTCTTCGTGGAAAGCTTGCATCTCTTTTTGGTGCCGTTCCTTCATGCTCATAGGGGTTGGGTGGGATTCTGCCGTTAACAGGCGGGATTTCGATGACATATAATCCGTCCTCAATAAGCTCCTGGTTGTACAAATAATGTACGCGACGCGCGTGTTTTTTCAAGAGCGAGTCATAAATTCTGGCTAATGCCGGCCTGAGCGGTACGCTGAAAACCAATCTTGCTTGGTATTGCGCAACAAAGGTGACGATCGCCAGACCAATGCCATTAATGAAGAGTTGTTCTCGTTCATATCGGGTGTACGCCATCCTGGTATAGGTATCAAATAAGGATCTGGCTACTTCGGCGCGGACTTCCAATGCTTTTACATCATACAGTTCCATGGCATACGCATTGTCCAATATTTCCGAGGTGGGATAAGCCCCAATAAGCCATTGACGCATCCTTAACGTCGCTTTTTTAAAATCAAGGTAATACGCAGCAGCAGCGCCTGCATTTTTATAAACCGTTATTCGGTATCTATACTCTGTGGCTGGTCGCGCATTGATCTCCCTCACATCAATCTCCATGATGAAATCCTTTTTACTATTATTTTTCCTATAGTTATCCCCTTTGTGACGAACCGATTATTAACTGCGGCGGAGAAGATCCTCCAGCCGCCGATGGCGCTTATGCGCAGCGCCGCGCAAAACTAAATGCCGCTGAACCAGTTGTAGCCCTGATCTTCCCAATAGCCGCCCGGATTGACGTCGCTGACGAAGATGGCGGCGATATGTTTGGCGTTTTTGAACCCCAGCTTGGTGGGCACCCGCAGCCGCAGCGGGTAGCCATAGTCCGCCGGCAGCGCCTTGCCGCCGAAATCCAGCGCCAGAATGGTCTGCGGGTGCAGCGCGGTGGCCATGTCGAGGCTGGAGTAGTAGCGATCGGCGCATTTGAAGCCGACGTAACCGGCATTCAGATCCGCCCCGACGTGCTGCAGAAAGGTGCGCAGCGGCACGCCGCCCCATTGGCCGATGGCGCTCCAGCCCTCAATGCAGATCAGACGCGTGATCTGGCTTTGCTGCGGCAGCCGCTGCAGCTGTTCCAGCGTCCAGGGCGCTTTTTTCTCCACTTTCCCCGCGACTTCAAGCCGGTAGCCGGCCAGATCGATCTCGGGGACGTTGTATTCCGGGTAAAACGCGTTGAAGGGGAAAGGCTGGGTAATCTGATCGGGCCGGTAAGTTTGCGCCAGCCGCTGGCCGCTGAACAGCCAGGCCTGCACCCGGTCGTTCCAGCGCGACATGGCCCACAGCACCTTATCCACCCGATCGCCGTCTTGCAGGTTGCAACCGGTGAGCATGGCGATGCCGCCCAGCGTCAGGCCGGAGCGCAGCATCAGGCGGCGCTGCAGATTGACCAGTTGCTTTTTTTGGTCCGGTTCCAGTTTTGGCGCGGTTGCCCGCGGCTTTTTCTCATTCATGTTTGCCACCCGTTATCATCGCCCACAGCGTTTTGGGCACGACGATCACCATAAAGACGTGGATCGCCACGAACAGGCCAATGCCGACCATGGCGAAGAAATGCACGTAGCGCGCGAAATCGAAGCCGCCAAACAGGGCGACCAATCCCTGCAGCTGAACCGGCTTCCAAATCGCCAGGCCGGACAGCACCAGCAATAGGCCCAGCGCCAGCACGCCGAGATACATCAGCTTCTGAATGGCGTTGTAGTGGCCATGCCGGTGGCGCAGGCGCAGCGTCAACGCCAGCCAGATATCCTGCCGCAGCGCGCCGACGCGAAGCGGCAACAGATCGCGGCGAAAATGGCCGCTGAACAGGCTCCACAGCAGATAGCAGGCGGCGTTGAGCGCCAATAGCCACATCACCGCCAAATGCCAACCAATCGCGCCGCCCAGCCAACCGCCCAGCGTCATCTGCGGCGGAAAGCGGAAATCGAACAGCGGCGAGGCGTTATAGATCTCCCAGCCGCTCATGAACATGCACACCATGGCGAACAGGTTGATCCAATGAGTGATTCGAACCGGCCAGCGATGCACCGGCCGCGACGCGTTGGTTTTCATGGCTTTCTCCGGTTACATCGGCGGTACGGTGCCGTCTTTGCCGGCGGATATGCGGGTGGCGACGCGCTCGCCCTTATCGTTGACGGCGGAGAACAGCACGATGTGCACGCCCGGCTTCAGCAGGCTCAGATCGCCCGGATCCAGCGTCACGATCGGCACGTCTTCCGGCACGACGACGGTTTTCTGCTGGTTGCCGTAGGTGACGGTCAGGGTGCGGCCGTTGGATTTCACCAGTTTGCCGACGGTGCCGTTGGTCATGGTGTCCACTTTGCCGTCGGCGGATTCCCAGGCCGAGTGCCCTTCGCCGGTGCCGCGCAGGCTGGCGGCGAACACGTGCACCTCCAGCGCTTTGAGCGTGCCGTCCGGCTGCGGCACGGCGGCGGTGCCGATAAAGCTGTCCGGTTTGATGTCGTCCAGCGTGGCCTTGGACACGCTGAGCACTTTGGTCTGATCGTTCAGCTTGACGCTGAGCGTCTCACCCTTGCGATCGGTCAGCTGCAGATTGCCGTCGGCCACCTGGCTGATGGTGCCGCGCAGCGGCGCGATAACCTTGCCCGGCGTTTGAGCGGCGGCGGCCAGGCCGCTGGACAGCAGCAAGGTGGACAACAGTAAACCGGCTATACGATGACGGGTAATCATAACGTTCTCCTGAAATGAGTTTGCCGGGTAAGCATGGTTGAGCCATTGGGTCAGCGCCATGGCCGTTTGATGACATTAATGTCATCAAGTTTGTCCGCCGAAGCTGCTAGTATTTTTGCAGACGTAACGAGGTGGCGAGCATGCGAATACTGGTAGTTGAAGACGATATCGGCACAGGGGATTACCTGAAGAAAGGGCTGAGCGAGGCGGGGTACGGCGTCGATTTGGCGCGCACCGGCACCGACGGGTTGTTTCGCGCGTTGGAGCAGGATTACGATGCGATCGTGCTCGACGTGATGCTGCCGGGGCTGGACGGTTGGCAGATCATCGAGGTGCTGCGCAAGAAAAGCGACGTGCCGATTCTGTTTCTCACCGCTCGCGACGGCGTGCAGGATCGCATCCACGGTCTGGAGCTGGGCGCGGACGATTATCTGATTAAACCGTTTTCGTTCACCGAACTGGTGCTGCGTTTACGCACCTTGCTGCGCCGTGGGCCGGCGCGCGAAGCCGATCATTATGCCATCGCCGATCTGCAGCTGGACGTGCTGCGCCGCCGGGCGGTGCGTCAGGAACAGGTGATCCCGTTGACCAACAAGGAGTTCATGCTGCTGCACCTGCTGGTGCGGCGCGAGGGAGAAGTGCTGTCGCGCACGCAGATCGCCTCTCAGGTGTGGGACATGAATTTCGACAGCGACACCAATGTGGTTGACGTGGCGATCAAACGCCTGCGCGCCAAAATAGACCGGCCGTTCGACGTCAAGCTGATCCACAGCGTGCGCGGCATCGGCTATGTCTGCGAGCCACGCTCGTGAACGGGCGCACTTCACGTCGGCCGGTATCGCTGACGCTGCGCACCGCCACGCTGTTCGCGCTGGTGGCCGCTTTGGTGGTGAGCGGGACGGGCGGGTATCTGTATAGTGCCATGCGCCAGGAAATGACGCTGCGCAGCGATCTGCAGGTGACCGGGCGCGTAGAGTATTTCCGCCATTTGCTGGGACAGCGCTTTCCTTTGGCGCGCCTGACCGCCAATAACGGCCTGTTTGAAAACATGCTGGGCAATGAACAGGACGTGCTGATTTTCCAAATTCCGGGGCAAGAACCGCTCATCAACGTGAACCCGGCCGGGGTGGCATTGCCGCCGATCGCGCCGACGCCGGCCGGCCAGGCGCAGACGTTGGCCGCCGTGCGCGGCGGGGAAACGGCGCAGGGGGTGCCGCTGCGTGCGGCGTCGGCGATGGTGCGCCTGGAAGACGGCAGCCTGTTGCAGATCTCCGCCGCGCACGTGATGGTCAACGAGCAGAAGATGCTGGCGCGTTACCTGTGGCGCATCGTCGCGGCGGTGGCGGTGGCTTTCCTGCTGATTGCGCTGCTGGGGTATGGGGTCATGCGCCGGGGATTGAAGCCGTTATGGCGCATGGCGGCGCAGGCATCGCAGATTGCGCCCAATACGCTGTCGACGCGCCTCAGCGAGCAGGGGGCGCCGAAGGAGTTGCAGCAGCTGACCCGTTCGTTCAATGCGATGCTCGATCGATTGAATGAAGGCTATCAGCGCCTGACGCAGTTTTCCGCCGATCTGGCCCATGAGATCCGCACCCCGGTAGGGGCGCTGATGGGCCAGTGCCAGGTGGCGCTTTACCAGCCCCGCAGCGTGGAGGAGTACGAAACCCTGCTGTCGAACAATATGGATGAGCTGGAGCGCATTTCCCGCATGGTGGAAAACATCCTGTTCCTGGCGCGCGCCGGGGAGGCGCAGTCTGCGCTGAACTACGGCCGTCTGGATGTGGCGCTGGAACTGCGGCGGGTGGCGGATTACTTCGAAGGGCTGGCGGAAGAACGCGGCATCGCGCTGAGCTGCGAAGGGGAAGGCGAGCTGAAGGCGGACGCGATGTTGTTCCAGCGGGCGCTGAGCAACCTGGTGGCCAACGCGGTGCGCTATGCCGATGAAAACAGCCTGATCGCGTTGCGGGCTGAACGGCGCGCCGATGCCTGGTGGGTGCAGGTTATCAATCAGGGGCCGCCGATCGCGCCGGCACAGCTGGAAAAACTGTTCGATCGTTTCTACCGCGCCGATCCCGCGCGCAGCGCCGGCAATCATGCCAGTGGGCTGGGGCTGTCTATCGTGCGCGCCATCATGACGCTGCACGGCGGTGAGGTGCGCGCGCAGTGTTCCGCTGGCCAGGATGCTGCTTGCTTGACCTTTAGCCTGATATTCCCTTCATCAGTTCAATGAACTGCGCGAATGTTTTCGCCTGTTGCGAATAATGCGACAGGCGTCATTCGTAAGCTTTTCCTTTCATTATTATTTCCCCAGCGCCTTGGCTGAACCTAAATTTTAACATTTGCGTCGCGGCAAGCGTGTTAATTCATCAGGCTAATGCGTATGCCGGCTATATGTGATTGCGCTCAACATTCACGTGTTATTATTTTTTTATTAAAATTTAGTTCTGCGACCATTTTTTGAGATGATTTTCCTTAAAGTTTGTAATCTGCGATATAAAAAACTAACTTTGTGGTTTTTATCGCGTCAATATATCAATGGGCGTGGTGATTGGTTAACCTTTGGTTATGGTTTGCAAGAAAAATCCTATATAACGGTGGTGAGGTGAAAAAGCGTATTTCGTGGCGTTGATTGCGTGGTTTTTCTTGCCTGCATTTGGGTGTTTTTGCGAATTAACCCGATTTAATATTTCATTAACATTTGACGCCAAACTATAAATTATCGCTATAGTGAAAACATGTGAATAAAATGAAATATAGATTTAATGACCATATTCTCTTTGACGCAGACACCAGAACCCTTAGCCCAACTGATTTTTCTGACGATCCCATATCCATATCCAGTCCTTCCAAGCGGTTGTTGCTGCTGCTGATTGCCCACCATGGCGAGGCCGTGGGGCGTGAATTGATATTCAAGAAGGTCTGGGACGATTACGGCATGGTTTCCAGCAATAATAATCTTAATCAGTGCGTCAGCAAATTACGTCGGGTGATTAAAAATCTGGGCGTCGAGGAAGAGGTTATTGTCACTGTCCCTAAAGTGGGTTTTATGCTGCGTGATGAGATTACCATCGAGTCTTATGAGGAAGCGGAAGATAGACACGATGCAGAACCCGCCGCCTCTTTGCCGGAGCCTGCGCCCGAAGCGGCGATAAACCCGCCATCCGCAACCGTCATCAACCGGGCCACCTCTTTTTTCGGTGATTCCCGCCGCGGCTGGCTGATGATCTGTGCATTGGTCCTGGGGGGCATCCTCATGGCCATTGCTGTCACCGCCTATTTCAGCGGCTCGGAGGCCCGGCAGGAGAGCTACCTGGGAAAGTCCGGCAATTGTAAGGTTTTCATGTCCTTGCCTGCCGCCTCGGCGTCGGTCAACGCCAGCCTGAATCGGGACATTCTGGCTTACGCCGCTCACCAAACGGGAGAATGCAGCGGCGATGAGTTTTTGCTGGTGGTGCGCAGTAATCAGGTCAGGGCTTACATTTCCGGCATTTCCCGCTTATTCCTGCTGCGCTGCAAGATTTTGCGTGAACATAAAATGGAGATCTGTTCCGGTTTGGAAAGCGACAATGCCGAGTTTATTAATTGACCATCGATAGCCGTCGGCCCAACGCGATTGAAAGGACGGTGGATATGACAAAAATATTACAGCATTGAAATTGAACGTTTGATTTTCATTTGGCGGGGTGCCGTGTGGCGTTTATCGAGAGGTATTTCCCTTTCTCTACCGCTTTCTACCTCATTATGGTGATTATGTATGGTTAAAGCCGATTTCGGTGATGCGCTGCTATTTTTTGAACCCAGCTATTTAGTGAGAACAGGAATGGAAGCATTTCTCGTTACCCGATCAAGTGACAGGTATTTTATCGATACCTTGAGCGAGCTGGAGGGAGCATTGAAAGGGGGGAAGCCGCGCGCGCTTATTATGGAGTTATATCATCAGAACGAATATTTGTATGATGTATTGCGGTTCGTTCTGACGGCAAAAAATGTCTGGCCGGAACTTCCCTTGGTGATTTTCACCGCGGTAGAACACCCCGGTATATTAGCGCTGTTAGCGAGGGATGCGCGCATAGCTATAGTGGCAAAGGAGGAACCTTTGCATTGCCTGCGTGATGCCATTGCGGCTGCGGGTGAGTTCTCCGGCTATCGTTCCCCGCATATTCGCGCCCGGTTGGCCCATTCGCCTGTCGCATTATCTGACGGTGAATGGCGAGTTTTGGCCATGATGGCTGCCGGCGCATCTCCACGAAGCATTGCCAACCTGACCCGGCGAAGTTACAAAACCATCAGCTCCCATAAACTGAATATTATGCGAAAACTGGGCCTCAATCAGGCCGGTTTTATGCGGCTTATTCTTTCCCTGAGAACCCGGTACCCTTCCTGACACAGGGCGAGAAGCCCCCTTTTTCTCTACAGCGGCCGATCTGGATTGGCTGCTGCTCTCCTGAGTTAATCCAATCAATCTTCTCTCCTCAACGAATGACGCGGGCTGAAATTCTGTACGGACATGGCAAGGATAAACAGGGCTGCTTTGTGGTTAAACAACAACCGCTTTGATGGGGTTAAACCACAATATGATTGTGCTTTCATCAAAGGCTTAATCCGTGTTTTAACGTGACTGGAGGTGGTTAAAACCTTAATTGCGGTATTTAAATCTAAATATTTAAACTTTAATAGTTAATGATTCTTTTTTGATCGGCTAGGGATATTCTTGTGGCGTCAAGCAGACTGGCTAAACGCAGTGATGCAAACGGCTGGCTGAGGATGGACGAAAGAAAGAAAACATATTCAACATTGAAGGGAGTTATACCATGAAGAAAATGACACTGGCTCTGGCGATCGTTTCCGCCTTTGCAGCGGTCAGCACTGCTCAAGCCGCCGACGTTACCGCTCAGGCGTTGGCAACCTGGTCTGCGACCGCCAAGAAAGACACCACCAGCAAACTGGTTGTGACGCCGATTGGCAGCCTGACCTTCAACTATGCAGAAGGCATTAAGGGTTTCAACAGTCAGAAAGGCCTGTTTGACGTCACCGTGGAAGGCGATACCACGGCCACCGCTTTCAAACTGACCTCAAAACTGGTCTCCAATACGCTGACTCAGCTGGATACTTCCGGTTCTACGCTGGAAGTCGGGGTGAACTACAACGGTGCTGCGGTAGAGAAAACGGCTGAAACCACCATGATCGACACCACCGCCGGCATTTTGGGCGGCAATCTGAGCGCCCTGTCCAACGCCTATAACCAGGCCGGCCGCACCAGCGCGCAGGATCAGTTCACCTTCAGCATCATCGGCGCGACGTCAAACGGCACCACCGCCGTCACGGATTTCAGCACGTTGCCGGAAGGTATCTGGAGCGGCGACGTCAGCGTCGAGTTCAACGCGACCTGGACTTCCTAATCCCCCGAACGATCTGCACCTGGCAGGGGGGAGACCTCCTGCTATTTATCGCTCATCAACGCCAGTGGAATACCGCAATGACACGCTTTTCTCTCGCCGTCACCCTGATGTTAATGCTGCTGCGGCCGGCTTTGGCTCTCGATGTGGGTGAGATCAGCTCCTTCATGCCTGGCGACAGCGCGCGCCTGAGCAAGGAAATCAAAAACACCACCGACAGCGGCCGGCTGGTGAACATCAAGATCGAACGCATTTCCAGCCCCCTGGCCTCCGGTACGGCGATCCCGATGAGCAGCCGGGATGAAATGCTGCTGTCGCCCGCCAGCCTGATCTTGCCGGCCAACGCCAGCGACGTGATCCGCTTTTACTACAAGGGGCCGAACGATGCTCAGGAGCGCTACTACCGCATCGTTTGGTTCGATCAGGCGCTGAGCGAGGCGGGGCAAAACTCGGATCGGCGTAATGCCGTGGCCACCACGTCGGCGCGCATCGGCACCATTTTGGTGGTGGCGCCTCGGCAGGATCGCTTCGCCTATCAGTTCGCCAACGGACGGATCAAAAACACCGGCAACGCCACGTTCAAAGTGGTGGCCTACGGCAATTGCAGGAACAAGCAAGACGGCAGCGACTGCAAGGAGAACTATTTCGTGATGCCGGGCAAGGATCGCGCCTTCAGCAAGGTTGACGTCAACGATAAAAAAGGGCGCGTCGCGCTGTGGCACGGCGAACAGTTTATCCCGGTGAAGTAATGCGCGCGTTATCCACGATGGATGCAAAACAATCACGCAAGGAGTGGCATGTGAACGCTGTGCTGTTGAAAACGCTTTTGGCTGCCGGTGCGCTGGCGCTGCCGACGCTGTTGCCTGGCCGTATGGCGATGGCGGCCGGTTTGACGCAGATTAACGGCGTGCTGATCCCGCAAACCTTCAGCCTGGCGTTGCGCGAGGGGATGAGTATTCCGCTGTTGTTGCATTATGAAAAGAGCGATGGCGTCAAAGACGACAGCCGCATCGGCCATGCCTTTCTCTACCTGGATCAGGACAGGCTAACGATTCGTCGGGTGACGCTGGAGGATAACGACGATGGCGCCCGGCTGACGGCGGCGATAGCCGGCCAGCTGCAGGCTTTGCAGGATGCGCCATTCGATCGGCAGCAGCATATCCGGATCGCGGACGACGCTTGGCTGGCGCTGGATTTCCGGCAGCTCAACCTGCAGCTGGTGGTGAAGGAATCCGCGCTCGGAACGGTGCTGCGCGCCCGCTCCAGCGACATCGGCGCGTCCAGCGTGGATGCCGTAAGCAGCACGCTGGATTATAACCTCGGAGTCTACGATAACCGGGCCCGCGCCAGCGAAGGCAATACCTCCAGTTATTTATCGCTCAACAGCGTCACGGCGTTGCGTGAACACCACGTGGAGTTGAACGGTTCCATCTACGGTATCGGCAGCGGCGATGAAAACGCCACGCTGTACAAAGCAATGTACGAGCGTGATTTCGCCGGCCGCCGTTTCGCTGCCGGCATGCTGGACAGCTGGAATCTGCAGTCGCTGGGGCCGGTCACCACCATCAACTCGAGCAAGATTTATGGTCTGTCCTACGGCAACCGCGCCAACTCGACGGTATTCGATAATTCCCAATCGCTGACGCCGATCGTGGTTTTTTTCCCCTCGGCCGGCGAGGTGCATCTGTCGCGCGACGGGCGGCTGCTCAGCGTGCAAACCTTCACGATGGGCAACCATGAAGTGGACACCGGCAGTTTGCCCTACGGTATCTATGACGTAGAGGTGGAAGTCGTGGTCAACGGCAAAGTGGTCGATAAACGCATGCAGCGAGTGAATAAACTGTTCAGCCCCAATCGCGGCGCCAATGCGCCGCTGGCCTGGCAATTTTGGGGCGGGATGCTGCGCATGGACGACTGGCGCGGCGAGCGAGAGCGCCACCGCCCGGCAAAGGACTCTTATTTGCTTGGCGCTTCGGCTACCGGCAATCTGCACACGCTGAATTGGGCGCTGTCGGGGTATTCGTTTGACGGCAACGCCGTCGGCGAGAGCCGCGTCAGCCTGCCGGTGACCGAGTCGATTCAGATCAACCTGCAAAATATGGCGGCCTCCGATCGCTCCTGGAGCCTGGTCAACAGCGTCAGCGCCGCGTTGCCCGGCGGCTTCAGCAGCGTATGGATCAATCAGGAGAAAACGCAGATTGGCGATCGTCTGTTGCAAAATGACGCCTATAACCGCGCCGTTGGCGGCAGCCTTAATCTGGGGGCGCTGTGGTCTCCGCTGGGCACCCTGAGCGCCAGCTACAACGACGATAAGAAGAACGACAGCCACTATTACAACGCCGACTATTACCAGAACATCTTTACCGGCCGCTTCGGCACGCTGGGCGTGCGTGCGGGCGTGCAACGCTACAACAACGGCAGCAGCAACGCCAATACCGGCAAGTACATCGCGCTCGATTTTTCACTGCCGATGGGCAACTGGCTAAGCGCCGGCGTTTCCAATCAAAACGGCTACACCACCGCCAACCTGGCGGCGCGCAAGGACATCAAGGACGGGCCGATCCGCACCCTGGGCGCCAACCTGTCGCGGGCGATTTCCGGTGATACCCGCGGCGACAACCGCTTCAACGGCGGTGGCTATGCGCGCTTCGACACCAAGTATTCTGCCGGCACGCTCAACGTCAGCAGCTCCGCCGACGGCTACGTTAACAGCAGCCTGACCGCGAGCGGCAGCATGGGCTGGCAAGGGCGTGATATTGCCATCAGCGGCCGCAACGAAGGCAACGCCGGGATTATCTTCAATACCGGCATTGAAAACGACGGCCTGCTGACCGCACGGGTTGACGGCCGGATGGTGAAGCTGAGCGGCAATAAGAATTACCTGCCTTTGTCGCCTTACGGTCAGTACGACGTTGAGCTGATGAACAACAAAAACTCGGCGGAGAGCTTCGACATCGTCACCAAGCGCAAGAGCAAGCTCACCCTGTATCCGGGCAACGTGGCGGTGATCTCGCCGGAGATAAAACAGATGGTGACGGTGTTCGGCCGCATCAAGGCGGAGGACGGCACGCTGCTGGCCAACGCCTATATCAAGAACCATATCGGCCGCACCCGCACCGATGAGAAAGGCGAATTTATCATGGACGTCGACAAAAAATTCCCGGTTATCGATTTTACCCACAGCGGCAATCAGACGTGCGAAGTAGATTTGGATCTGAGCAAGGCGCAAGGCGCGGTGTGGGTCGGCGACGTGATCTGCACCGGGCTGAAAACCTATGCGGGCAATCTGTCATCCGGGGAGTCTGACCATGAGAGCTAACGTTGCGCTGTTGTTGTTGTTGGCGCTGGTCGCCCCCGCGCTGCAGGCGGCGGTCAGCCAGACCAACTGGCCGGATGCGGCGGTAATGAAATTTGTCTTCGTGGAGAACAACGCCGACGACAACTTTTTCGTTACGCCGGCCGGCGGGCTGGATCCGCGCATGACCGGCGCCAACAAGTGGACCGGGCTGAAATACGGCGGTTCCGGCACTATCTATCAGCAGAGCCTGGGGTACGTGGACAATGGTTACAACACGGGGCTGAATGCCAACTGGCGCTATGACATGTGGCTGGAAAATGCGCCGATAAAGAATCCGTTCCTCGGCTTGCGTTGCATCAACTGGTATGCCGGTTGCAATATGGATACCAGCTTGATTCTGCCGCAGACCACCGACGAAAAGGGATTTTATGGCGCCGTGGTCACGCCAGGCGGCGCAAAATGGATGCACGGCATGATGTCGCCGAGCTTCTATCAGTATCTGAAGCAGATGGCTGCGGGTGACGCTTTCAGCATGCAGATCAACGGTTGCCAAACGTCGGTGGCTTACGACGCCGCGGCCGGCGGCCGTTGCCAGGATCAGGCCAGCGGCAGCTGGTACAAGCGCACCGTCACGCACAGCAAGGCGGCGCACCTGCGCTTTATCAATACCAACGCCGTATCGGAGGTGTTCGTCAACAGCGATGGGGTGCCGATCATCGGCGAGGGCAATGCCGATTGCAAGAACCAGACTATCGGCGCCCGCTCGGGCATCATGTGCAAGATGGTCAGCTATGATTTGCAGACCGACGGCAGCGTCAGTAATACCTCGATTCATGTTTTCCCGGCGATTAACCATGCGGCGCTGTCATCAGCGGTGAACGCCGCCGACCTGCAGTTCAGTCTGAACGGCAACACCTGGAAAAACACGTCGGGCACCGGCAGCTACTATACCTTTAACGAACTGAAGAGCAGCAATGCCGTCTATGTGTTCTTCTCCAGTAACTTCTTCAAACAGATGGTTGCGCTGGGGATTTCCGACAGCGGCACTCGCGATCTGATCAATTTCCGTTTTCAGAACACCACCTCGCCGGAGTCGGGATGGTATGAGTTTTCCACCTCAAACCAGCTGATTATCAAGCCGCGCGATTTCAGCATCAGCATTATTTCCGATGATTACGACAACAGCCCTCATCGTGAAGGTTATGTCGGCCCGACGGAGCCGGCGCTGGAGTTCGGCTACCTGGTGACTACCAGCGGCAAAACCGCCGCCGATCAGGTGAGGGTGATGGCGACCGGGCCGACTCGGGCGATCAACGGGGTGAACTATTGCCTCTTTTCTTCCGCGGATAACAGTACCCAGGTGCCGTTTCCCGCCACCCTCGGCATCACCACCAGCACCAACGGCCAGCAGAGCTTCGCCGCCGGCTGCGATGGCCAGTGGCACGACATGACCAATGCGCTCTGGAGCAGCACCCCGTGGAATGATATTTCCGGTGAAGTGGGGGTGCTGAACAAGACCCGTGTGACCTTTAGCATTCCGATGAATAACCCGATCTCGCTGAGAACCGTCGACGGCAACGGTTGGTACGGCGACGTCAGCGCCGCCGGTGAAATTCATGTCGAAGCCACCTGGCGCAACATCAATTGAGGGCAGAGCGTGAAACTTATGCTGATAGGGTTGCTGTGTTTGTCCTTCCCCTTTACCGCCGCTGCAATCAATGTCGGTACCCTGACGTTTGCCATGGATCAGGATCGCTCATTCACTGCCAAGCGGGTGTTGAATAACAACCGCAGCGCGCGCCTGTATCAGGTGAGCATTCGCGCCATCGATCGGCCTGGAGAGAGTGAGGTGCGCAGCCGGCCGGCGGATGGCGAGCTGCTGTTCGCGCCGCGCCAGCTGACGCTGCAGGCCGGGCAGGCGGAGTACTACAAGTTTTTCTACCGCGGGCCGCAGGATAATCGCGAGCGTTATTACCGGGTATCATTTCGCGAAGTGCCGACCCGATTGTTCGAGCCGGGGCCGCGTCGGGGCGCCGGCGTCAACCTGGAGCCGATCGTGGTGATGGACACCATTCTGGTGGTGCGTCCGCGTCAGGTAAACTTTGCCTATCGGCTCGATACCCAGCGCGGTACGCTCACCAACACCGGCAACACCTACTTCAAGTTCCTGCTCAAGCCGGGCTGCAACAGCACGGATGAAGAGGGCGTCACCGAATACCTGCGCCCCGGCGATACGCTGACCCATGCCGGTATTCGGCTGAAGGGGCAGAAATTCATTATCTATAACGACAAGTTTATCAGCGTCGATCGCAGCTGCCTCGATTAACGCGGCGGAATGGCAAAGCGGAAACAGGCGCCGCTTTGCGCTTGTTCGATCAGCTGAATATCGCTGTCGTGCAGCTGCAAAATGCGCCGCACGATCATCAACCCCAGCCCGCCGGAAGGGCGCCGGGCGCCGCTCAGGACAGACGGGCGCACGAACAGATCGGCGCGCAGCGTCTGCGGAATACCGGGGCCGCTGTCGCTGACCTGCACCATCACCCGATCGTCCTGCCGCCACAGCCGCACGCCGATGTCGCCGCCGGGCGGCGTATGGCGAATGGCGTTGTCCAGCAGGTTGGTCAGCACCCGCTCAATCATGCTGAGATCGGCGAACACCGGCGGAATGCCGGGGGGAATGTCGGCGTGCAGCCGCTGGTTGCGCGCCTCCGCCGCCAGTTCGAACTTTTGGAACACGTCCTGCAACAGCTCGCTGAGGGAGAAGGGTTCTTTCTGCGGTTTCACCACGCCGTACTCCAGCCGCGCCAGCTCGAACAGCTCCTGCGCCAGCTTGCCCACCTTGCGGCTCTGCGCCAGCGCGATCTCCAGGTAGCGCTGCCGATCGGCTTCGCTCAGGGTGGCGGCTTTGACCGACAGCGTCTCCAGATAGCCGTGCAGCGAGGTGAGCGGGGTGCGCAGATCGTGCGAGACGTTGGCGATGAACTCGCGCCGCAGCCGATCCTGCTGCGCCAGCGTTTGCCACTGTTCGGCAAGGCGCTGCGCCATGCGGTGGAAGGCCTGCTGCAGCTGGCTGACTTCGTCGCGCCCGGCCCGTACCGCCGGCAGCGATGCGTAGGCCTGCACCGCCTCGATGCCGCCGCTGTCCAGCGCGCTGACCTGCCGGGTCAGGCGACGGATAGGGCGCGTCACCCAATAAAACGCCAAACCGCCGGCCAGCAGGCTGAACAGCACCATCAGCCCGGAGGTCCACAGCGCCATCCTGACCGCCGAGTTGAACTGGGCGTTGCTGGCCAGCGCCGTGTACTCTTCGCCGAGCAGCACCACGTACAGATAGCCTTCGATCCGGCCATCAACCTTTAGCGGCGCGACGCTGAACACCTTGCGCCCGTCCGCGCTGCGCGGATCGTCGCCATACACCGGCATCGGCGCGCCACCGAGCAGCGCCTGCAGCGGTGGCAGCGCGACCCGCTGCCGCTTCAGATGCCCGGCCGGCGCGGCGTTGCCGATAATCGTGCCCTGTTTGTCGAGCAGGTAAACCTCAACGCTGGGATTCACCGCCATCAGCTGATCGAACAGGGTATGCACCGCCTGCGGATCCGGCCCGTTCACCCCCAGCAGCGGGTTGCTGTCGGCGATATGCTGCGCCAGGTTGCCGGACAGGCGCTGGATCACCGCCTGGCTGTACTGGGTGCTGCTGCGCACCTGCATCCAGCCGGAAAAGGCGCAGCCGATGACGATCAGCAGCGCGAAGATCAGCGTGAGGCGTTGCGCTAACGTAAGGTTTTTCATGGCTCACTCTTGCGGCGCGGCCGCGAATTTATAGCCCATGCCCCACACCGTGAGGATGCGCTCGGGTTCCGCCGGGTTGCGCTCGATCTTGATGCGCAGCCGGTTGATATGGGTGTTGACGGTGTGCTCATACCCCTCGTGCTGATAGCCCCAGACCTGATTCAACAGGCTCAGGCGCGAGAACACCTGACCCGGGTGGCGGGCAAAAAAGTACAGCAGGTCGAATTCGCGCGGCGTCAGCTCGACCGGCTGCTGGTGCAGGTGCACTTCGCGGGCGATGGGATCGATAGTCAGATCGTTGAAACTGAGCACGCCGGCGTCCATGCGCAGGTTGCGGCTCATCGCTTCCTGGCGGCGGAACAGCGCCTTGACCCGCGCCACCAGCTCCAGCATGGAGAAGGGCTTGGCCAGATAGTCGTCGGCGCCCAGTTCCAGCCCCAGCACGCGGTGTACCTCGCTGGAGCGTGCGCTGATGATGATGATCGGCGTGTAGCGCGTCATGGTGCGCGCCCGGCGGCAAATTTCCAATCCGTCCACGCCCGGCAGCATCAGATCGAGGATGAGGGCGTCCCAGCCGCCCTGTTCCAGCATCGCCATGCCCCGGTTGCCGTCGGCGGCGTGGCTGATGGCGTAACCCTCGTCGCGCAGATGCAGCTGCAGCAGTTCGGCGATGTCGCCGTCGTCCTCGACGATCAAAATTCGTTTTGGCTTGTCCATTCTCATTACCGCTGATTGCCCGTTTCTCTCTGAAGTCTACACAACCCCCACCGGCGGAGTTATCACATTTTATTTAACTTTGCGTGAGGTCTTGGGGAACAAATCCGGGGAATACTCGGCTCATCGCTTCATTGGTCGCCAGGAGTTCGCATGAGCCTCATTCTCACCCCGGAACAACGACAGACGGTGCATCCGCTGTGGCTGCGGTTGACGCACTGGCTGAATGCGCTGGCGATGCTGATCATGGTGACCAGCGGCTGGCGCATCTACAACGCCTCGCCGCTGTTCAACTTCAGCTTTCTCAATGAGCTGACGCTCGGCGGCTGGCTGGGCGGCGCGCTGCAGTGGCACTTCGCCGGCATGTGGCTGTTCGGTGTCAACGGGCTGTGCTACCTGCTGATCAACCTGGCCAGCGGGCGTTTCAAACGCAAATATTGGCCGCTCAGCCCACGGCAGTTTCTCGCCGATATAGGCGCCGCGCTGCGCGGCAGGCTGCAACACGCCGACCTGCGCCACTACAACATGGTGCAGCGCGTGGCCTATCTGTCGGTGATGATCCTCGGCGTGTTGAGCGCGCTGTCCGGGCTGGTGCTGTGGAAATCGGTGCAGTTTCCGCTGTTGCGCACGCTGCTCGGCGGCTATGAGGCAGCGCGCTATATCCACTTTTTTGCCATGTCGGCGCTGGTGGCCTTCGTCGCGATTCACCTGGTGATGGTGGCGCTGGTGCCCCGGACGCTGCTGGCCATGCTGCGCGGACGCTAAGGAGTGAATGATGGAAAAGGATAAACAGATCATGACGATCGATGAAGGGCAGGCGATCGTCAAAGAAGCGCAGCGGTTGTTGAGCGCGTCATCCCGCCGCCGCTTTCTGCGCAATGGCCTGACGCTGGGCGGCATCGCCATGCTCACCGGCTGCGATCTCAGCGACAACGCCAACGTCGAACAGGCGCTGAGCCGCATGTCGCGCTTCAACGATCGGGTGCAGGGCTGGCTGTTCAACGGCGATCGCCTGGCGCCGGTCTACCCGGAATCGATGATCACCCGGCCGTTTCCGTTCAACGCTTTCTACGCCGAGGAGGACGCGCCGGACATCAACGGCGACGACTACCGGCTGGAGGTGGCGGGACTGGTGCAGGACAAACGCGCCTGGAGCCTGCCGCAGCTGCACCGGATGGCGCAGGTCAGCCAGGTGACGCGCCATATCTGTGTCGAGGGCTGGAGCGCCATCGGCAAGTGGGGCGGCGTGCCGTTCGCGACCTTCCTCAAGGTGATTGGCGCGGATCTGAGCGCCCGCTACGTCAGCTTCAAATGCGCCGACGACTACTACACCAGCATCGACATGGCCACCGCGCTGCATCCGCAGACGATTATCGCGCTGACTTATGACGGCCAGATCTTGCCGCGCAAGTACGGCTACCCGATGAAGCTGCGCATGCCGACCAAGCTGGGCTACAAGAACCCGAAACACATTCAGGTGATCGAGGTCACCAACCGCTTCCCGGGCGGTTACTGGGAAGACCAGGGCTACAACTGGTTTGGCGGCAGCTGAGGCGGCCGCCGGCCATTCTCCGGCACTCCGGTGCCTTTGACATGACGGAAGGAAATACCATGAAAAAGTTATTTGCAATGATGATGTGCAGCACGCTGATGCTGGGCGTAGCCGGCGCCAACGCCGCTGATGGCATGAGCAAAGACGCGATGAAAAAGGACGGCATGAGCCAGATGTCGCACGACGGCATGGCGAAAGATGGGATGAAGAAAGAGTGCATGGGCAAGGACTGCATGAAGAAAGACAAGATGGGCAAAGACGCCATGAAAAAGGATGGCATGGCGAAAGACGGTATGGCCAAAGACGGCATGAAGAAAGACGAAATGAAGAAGGACGCGATGGGGCACTAAGCCGCCGCACTCCGCGGCTGCCAGCGGGCGATCCGCGGCGGCCGTGGGCAACATAAGGAGAGAGGATGATGCTGGCGACATGGCTGCGGCGCTTTCAGCGCTCGAACGGGGACGTTATCTTTATGCGCGCGGCGCTGGTGGTGATCTTCGCCGCCTTCGGCTACGCCAAATGGTTTGATTACGAGGCGCAGGGGCTGGTGCCGCTGATCGGCAACAGCCCGCTGCTGAGCTGGATGCATCAGGCGTTCGGCATCCGCGGCGCCAGCTATGCGTTGGGCGTCGCTGAGTGGAGCTTCGGTTTGCTGCTGCTGGCGGGATTCTGGTCGCGGCGGCTGGGGTTGCTGGGGGCGATCGGTTCGACGGTGACCTACCTGACCACGCTGACGCTGATATTTTCCACGCCGGGTGCCTGGGAGCCTTCCGCCGGCGGTTTTCCGGCCATGGCCGGCGCCACCAGCTTTTTGATCAAGGATCTGGTGTTGCTGGCCGGTTCCCTGGTGCTGCTGAAAGCCGATTTGCCGGCCGAGCAGGCATAAAAAAGGGCGTAGCCTGGCTACGCCCTCTGGTTATTGATCGACCGTCACATATCCGGGAAGGTCAGGGTGCCCCCCGGCGCTTCGCGATGAATGTGCAGGAAGTTCAGGTGCTTCTCGTACTGGTCGAGGATATCGCCAATCACCTGTTCCTTGCTGTAGTCCATCAGGTCGTTGCCCTGGGTGCCTTCCATCAGGAAGGTTTCCAGCCGGTAGTAGTGCGACTTGCCGGAGCGGGCGCGGTAGGTGAAGCCCGGCACCGAGTAGCGCATCGGCCAGATCTGATAGATGAAGTTCTGTTCCTCGCCCAGGTGCACCAGCAGCTCCAGGTGGTTCAGGCGCTCGTCTTCGGTCGGCGGCACTTCACTGAACTCCACTTTCGCGCCGCGCAGCTCCAGCTCGCGCGCCACGTCCTGCATTGCCGGGCGGCAGACTTTATCCAACATTTTCTGCGTGTACTGGGTGCCCGGGTAGTTCATCACCCGCGACAGGCGCTGTTTCCAGTTGAGCACGTCGTGGCTGGAGACCGGCACCGGCGCCAGGGTGCTGAGCGCGCTAGCCTTGCGGTAGTCTTCCACCCGCAGCGATTTATACAGCCCGGCCATCACGAAGAAGATCACGAAGCTGAACGGCAGACCCATGATCACCGTGGTTTTCTGCAGCGCCGGCACACCATCGGTCATCAGCATGCCGATGGTCAGCAGGCCGATGGCCACCGACCAGAAAATCCGCAGCCAGTTTGGCGCATCATTATTGATGTCGGCCAGGCGCGAGGTGAAGTTGCCCAGCACCAGCGAGCCGGAGTCCGCCGAGGTGACGTAGAACAGCAGGCCGGTGATGGTGGCCACCGAGGCGCTGAAGGTGAAGCCGGGGTATTGCGCCAGCAGGCTGTAGAAGCCGCGCTCCGGGAACTGCATCACTTCCTGCGCAAACTCGGCGTTGCCGTGAATGATCTGGTACAGCGCGCTGTTGCCGAAGATTGACAGCCACAGCAGGGTGAACACGAACGGAATGATCAGCGTGCCGACCACGAACTGGCGAATGGTGCGCCCGCGCGAGATGCGCGCCAGGAACAGGCCGACGAACGGCGACCACGCCACCCACCAGGCCCAGAAGAACAGCGTCCAGTTGTTCATCCACTCCACCGGCCGATCGAAGGCGAAGCTGTTGAGCGTCATGCCCATAAAGCGGTTGATGTAATCGCCGACGTTGAGCACCAGCGCATTGAGCAGGAACTCGGTGTCGCCGAAGAACAGCACGAACAGGATCAGGCCCAGCGCCAGCAGCACGTTCAGCTCGGACAGGATGCGGATGCCCTTGTTGACGCCCGAGGTGACCGAGATGGTGGCCATGATCACCGACAGCAGGATCAGCGAGCCCTGCACCGTCAGGTTTTCCGGGATCTCGAACAGCACCTTGAGGCCGTAGTTGAGCTGCACTACGCCGATGCCCAGCGTGGTGGCGATGCCGAAGATGGTGCCGAGCACCGCGGCGATGTCCACGCTGTGGCCGATCGGGCCATTGATGCGCTTACCGAAGATCGGGTACAGCGCCGAGCGGATGGTCAGCGGCAGATTGTAGCGATAGCTGAAGTAGCCGAGGGCGATGCCCATCAGCGCATACATCGACCAGCCGGTCAGGCCGTAGTGGAACAGCGTCCAGACCATCGCCTGGCGCGCGGCCTCCAGCGTTTGCGCGTCGCCTTCCGGCGGCATCATGTACTGGGTCACCGGCTCGGCGACCGAGAAGAACATCAGGTCGATGCCGATGCCGGCGGCGAACAGCATCGCCGCCCAGCTCATCAGGCTGAACTCCGGCTTGGACTGCTCCGGCCCGAGCTTGATCGAACCGAAGCGCGAAGCGGCGATAAACACCACGAACACGATGTACAGCGTCGCCGCCAGCAGGTAGTACCAACCGAAGGTGGTCGACACCCAATTCAGCGTGCGGGTGATCCACTGCCCGGAGAAGTCGGTGAAAAAGATGGTCATCAGCGAGAAGGCCAGGATCAGCCCCGCCGAGGTGAAGAAAACCACAGGGTTGAGGCGGTCCTGCTGCGGTTTGGAGGAGGTTTCGCGTGTTGTCATCGTCATCCTCTGAACTGAGTAAAATCGTGCCGCTCCGCATTTCGGGGCGCGTTGGCGCCGCCGGAAAACGGGCGAATGAAGGCGGCGGCCACCCCATCAGGAGGGCCTGAGTAACGCCGCTTTCGCCTGTTAACGAAGCGCCGGCGCGCTTCGCGGCGGGAACCGCTTACAGCCACTGATTTTGGTCAGATTCGTTAATTACCTCACAAAAATCAGCCAGTTCCACAACCAGATAGTACAAATTTTTAACCAGGCGGCAATAAAATATATGCAATTTTTATTGAACGTTCAATCAAAAAAAAGTTTAATAGTCCCCATGATGACCTGAATCACGGGCGAAACGGCAGTGAAATTTGCCCGCTGAGATAAGGCCGAAGTCGGTTTTGTGAGAGTCGAAATATGCCAAAGGTAGGAATGCAGCCAATCAGAAGGCAGCAGTTGATTGATGCCACGCTCGCCGCGGTAAACGAAGTGGGAATGCATGACGCCACCATCGCGCAGATCGCGCGGCGGGCCGGCGTTTCCAACGGCATCATCAGCCATTATTTCAAGGACAAGAACGGCCTGCTGGAAGCCACGATGCGCTATCTGATCAGCCATCTGGGCGAGGCGGTGAAGCTGCGTTTGCAGGCGCTGACCGATAACAGCCCGGCGGCGCGGCTGCAGGCGATCGTCGCCGGCAACTTCGACGACAGCCAGATCAACAGCGCGGCGATGAAAACCTGGCTGGCCTTTTGGGCCAGCAGTCTGCACCAACCGCAGCTCAACCGGCTGCAGCAGGTGAACGGCCGCCGGCTCTATTCCAACCTGTGCGCCGAGTTTCGCCGCGTCATGCCGCAGCCGCAGGCGCGGTTGGCGGCCAAGGGGCTGGCGGCGCTGATCGACGGACTGTGGCTGCGCAGCGCGCTGCGCGGCTCGGCGTTCAATCAGGCGCAGGCGCTGGCGCTCACGACCGAATACATCACGTTCCAACTCCGGGGGCAGACGCCGCCCGGAGGATAACTCAAGGAGATCCTATGTCCCGTTTTGGCTTGCAGAAGCTCTATATTCATGGCGCCTATGTAGACAGCACCGCTGGAAAAACCTTCAACGCCATCAACCCGGCGAACGGCGAAGTTCTGGCAGAAGTCCAGGCCGCCGGCGCTGAAGACGTCGATCGTGCAGTGGCCAGCGCGGCCAGCGGGCAGAAGGTGTGGGCGGCGATGACGGCGATGGCGCGTTCGCGCATCCTGCGCCGCGCGGTGGATATTCTGCGCGAGCGCAACGATGAACTGGCGGCGCTGGAAACGCTGGATACCGGCAAAGCGATGTCGGAAACCACCGCGGTGGACATCGTCACCGGCGCCGACGTGCTGGAGTATTACGCCGGCCTGATCCCGGCCATTGAAGGCGAACAGATCCCGCTGCGCGAAACCTCATTCGTCTACACCCGCCGCGAACCGCTGGGCGTGGTGGCCGGCATCGGTGCCTGGAACTACCCGATTCAAATCGCGCTGTGGAAGTCCGCGCCGGCGCTGGCGGCGGGCAACGCGATGATCTTCAAGCCGAGCGAAGTCACCTCGTTGACGGCGCTGAAGCTGGCGGAAATTTACACCGAAGCCGGCCTGCCGGACGGTGTCTTCAACGTGGTGACCGGCAGCGGCGCGGAAGTTGGGCAGTACCTGACTGACCATTCGGGCATCGCCAAAGTCTCTTTCACCGGCGGGGTGAAAACCGGCAAGAAGGTGATGGCCAACGCGTCGGGGTCGACGCTGAAGGAAGTCACCATGGAGCTGGGCGGCAAGTCGCCGCTGATTATCTTCGACGACGCCGATCTGGATCGCGCCGCCGATATCGCCATGATGGCCAACTTCTACAGCTCCGGCCAGGTGTGCACCAACGGCACCCGCGTCTTCGTGCCGGCGGCGCTGCAGGCGCAGTTTGAGGCGAAAATCCTCGAGCGCGTGAAGCGCATTCGCCTCGGCGATCCGACCGATCCGCAGACCAACTTCGGGCCGCTGGTCAGCTTCGCGCACATGGAATCGGTGCTGCGCTTTATCGAAAGCGGCAAGAACAGCGGCGCGCGCCTGCTGTGCGGCGGCGAACGCGTCACCCACGGCGAATTCGGCAAGGGCGCTTACGTGGCGCCGACGGTATTCAGCGACTGCCGCGACGACATGGAAATCGTGCGCGAGGAGATCTTCGGGCCGGTGATGAGCATTCTCAGCTACCAGAGCGAAGAGGAAGTGGTGCGCCGCGCCAACGATACCACCTTCGGCCTGGCCGCGGGCGTGGTGACCAACGATCTGGCGCGCGCGCACCGCGTGATCCACCAGCTGGAAGCCGGCATTTGCTGGATCAACACCTGGGGCGAGTCGGCGGCGGAAATGCCTGTCGGCGGCTACAAGCAGTCCGGCGTTGGCCGCGAGAACGGCCTGACGACGCTGGAACACTACACCCAGATCAAATCGGTGCAGGTTGAGCTGGGCGAATACGCCTCGGTATTCTGATCTTCCCGCCGTCTTTCGAGCCGCAGCCGCGTTGGCTGCGGCCGACAATCTCTAGAGAGCCAAAATACACCGCCTGTTGCCGAGTCGCGCTTCGCGTCTTTGCCTGACCAGGCCTCTATAAAGTAAGGAGATAATGAATGGAATTTGACTACATCATTATCGGTGCCGGTTCCGCCGGCAACGTGTTAGCCACCCGATTGACCGAGGACGCCGACGTCAGCGTCCTGCTGCTGGAAGCCGGCGGCCCGGATTACCGGATGGATTTCCGTACCCAGATGCCGGCCGCGCTGGCGTTTCCGCTGCAGGGCCGCCGCTATAACTGGGCGTATGAGACCGATCCTGAGCCGCACATGAACAATCGCCGGATGGAATGCGGCCGCGGCAAAGGGCTGGGCGGTTCGTCCCTGATCAACGGTATGTGTTACATTCGCGGCAACGCGATGGACTTCGATAACTGGGCCAAGGCGCCGGGTCTGGAAGACTGGACCTATCTGGACTGCCTGCCGTATTTCCGCAAGGCGGAAACCCGCGATATCGGCCCGAACGACTATCACGGCGGCGAGGGTCCGGTGAGCGTCACCACGCCGAAAGCCGGTAACAACGAACTGTTCCACGCCATGGTGGAAGCCGGCGTGCAGGCGGGTTACCCGCGCACCGACGATCTGAACGGTTACCAACAAGAAGGCTTCGGCCCGATGGATCGCACCGTGACGCCGAAAGGGCGCCGCGCCAGCACCGCCCGCGGCTATCTGGATCAGGCGCGTTCGCGGCCGAACCTGAAGATCGTCACCCATGCGCTGACCGACCACATTGTGTTCGACGGCAAGCGTGCGGTGGGCGTCAACTATTTGCAGGGCGACAGCAATCAACTGACCTACGCCAAAGCGCGGCGCGAAGTGCTGCTGTGCGCCGGCGCCATCGCCTCGCCGCAGATCCTGCAGCGTTCGGGCGTCGGCCCGGCGGCGCTGCTGAACAGCCTGGATATCAAGGTGGTGCACGATCTGCCGGGCGTCGGGGAAAACCTGCAGGATCACCTGGAGATGTACCTGCAGTACGCCTGTAAGAAACCGGTGTCACTGTACCCGGCGCTGCAATGGTTCAACCAGCCGAAGATCGGCGCGGAATGGCTGTTCAACGGTACCGGCGTTGGCGCCAGCAACCAGTTCGAGGCCGGCGGCTTCATCCGCAGCCGCGCAGAATTCGCCTGGCCGAACATTCAGTATCACTTCCTGCCGGTGGCGATTAACTACAACGGCAGCAACGCGGTAAAAGAGCACGGCTTCCAGGCGCACGTCGGCTCGATGCGTTCGCCGAGCCGCGGCCGGGTGCAGGTGAAGTCGAAAGATCCGCGCCAGCACCCGAGCATTCTGTTCAACTACATGTCGACCGAACAGGATTGGCAGGAGTTCCGCGACGCTATTCGCATCACGCGCGAGATCATGGCGCAGCCGGCTTTGGACGAATACCGTGGCCGCGAGATAAGCCCGGGGCCGGAGGTGCAGACCGACGAGCAGCTGGACGCCTTCGTGCGCGAGCACGCCGAAACCGCCTTCCACCCGTCCTGCTCGTGCAAGATGGGCGAGGATGAGATGGCGGTGGTCGATGGGCAGGGCCGGGTGCACGGCATGGAAGGATTGCGGGTGGTGGATGCGTCAATCATGCCGCTGATCATCACCGGCAACCTGAACGCCACCACCATCATGATCGCCGAGAAGTTAGCCGATCGCATTCGCCAGCGCGCGCCGCTGCCGCGCAGCACCGCCGACTATTACGTCGCCGGCGATGCGCCGGTGCGCAAACAGTAACCGACACGCCCTCTCGCCGTTGAGGGGGAGGGCCGCCGTAGCAAGCAACCCCTCTCCATATGCTCTTCCCCAAGGCGAGGGGGCAACTCTCTTTTTATTCCTTATCCCATCATGCCGCCGGCAGCGAGATCGCCTGATCGAAACTGGTGGGCGTCGCCATGCGCCACATGCGGGCGTAGAACTCGCTTTTGATCTCCGGCTGCAGCAGCGCGCCCGGCTCCAGGTAGTAATAGATATCGGCGTATACCTTGATCTCGGTCGGCGTGATGCGGCGCAGCATATGGTGCGAGGTCAGCTGCTCCGGGCGGCTGACGCCGGCCGCCGCCAACATGTCCGCCAGCGCTTTCACCGTATTTTGATGGAAGTGGTAGACGCGTTCCGCCTTGTTCGGCACCACCAGCGCCTTTTGCCGCAGCGGATCTTGCGTCGCTACGCCGGTCGGGCAGTGGTTGGTGTGGCAGCTCTGCGACTGGATGCAGCCGACGGCGAACATAAAGCCGCGCGCCGAGTTCACCCAATCGGCGCCGAGCACCAGCACGCTGGCGATGTCGAACGCGCTGATGATCTTGCCGCTGGCGCCTATCTTGATCTGGTCGCGCAGGCCGCAGCCTACCAGCGTGTTATGCACGAACAGCAGCCCTTCGCGCAGCGGCATGCCCATATAGTTGGAAAGCTCGAGCGGCGCGGCGCCGGTGCCGCCTTCCTTACCGTCCACCACGATGAAATCCGGCAGGATGCGGGTGTGCAGCATCGCCTTGACGATGGCGACGAACTCCCACGGGTGGCCGATGCACAGCTTGAAACCGACCGGTTTGCCGCCTGACAGCTCGCGCAGCTGTTGGATGAAATGCATCATTTCCAGCGGGGTGGTGAAGGCGCTGTGCGACGCCGGCGAGATGCAATCGACCCCTTCCGGCACGCCGCGGGTGGCGGCGATTTCCGCATCCACCTTTTTCGCCGGCAGAATGCCGCCGTGGCCGGGTTTGGCGCCCTGGCTGAGCTTGATTTCAATCATTTTCACCTGCGGGCTGTGCGCCTGTTCGGCAAAGCGCCGTGGATCGAAATGGCCGTCGGCGGTACGGCAGCCGAAATAGCCGCTGCCCAGCTCCCACACCAGATCGCCGTTGTTTTCACGGTGATAGCGGCTGATGCTGCCCTCGCCGGTGTCGTGGTAGAAATTGCCCTTGGCCGCGCCGAGGTTGAGCGCGCGAATGGCGTTGGCGGAGAGCGCGCCGAAACTCATGGCAGAAATGTTGAAGATCGACGCGGAGTAAGGCTGGCGGCAGTCGGCGCCGCCGATGGTGATGCGGAAACTGGTCGGGTCGGCGGCTTCCACCGGCCGCATGGAGTGGCCGATGCACTCATAGCCGGTTTGGTAGACGTCCAGCAGGGTGCCGAACGGTTTGTCGCCCATCTCGTTTTTCGCCCGGCGATACACCAGCGTGCGCTGGGTGCGCGAAAACGGGATCTCTTCATTATCCTGCTCGAGGAAATACTGGCGCAGTTCCGGGCGGATGAACTCGAAGAAGAAGCGCATGCGGCCGATGATCGGGTAGTTGCGGCAGATGGCGTGGCGCTGCTGGGTGAGATCGTAGATACCCAACACCATCAGGCAACCGCAGGCCAGGGCCGGCAGCCAGAACCACGGATAGTTGTGCATCATGATTAAGAAAGCCAGGGTGAGCAAGATGCTCAGTACAAAGCAGGTATAGCGGCTGAATAAGGACGACTTCATAACATCTCCTGATGTTTATTTTAATCCACACGACATGACTCACGGATAATCCGTGTGCGAATCGTAGCCAACAGGAGGAGATGTTGTGTGTCTGTTGCTGCTTTGTCGCCGGTTGTTACATTAATTTAACGTGGCGGCAGGGGAGACGGGTTGCCGCGCGGCGTACCGCGCAACAAGCCAGGATGTTTATTTGCCGGCGACGAAGATGGTGCTCATGCTGCGCAGCCGCAGCTTTTTCATCGCGCTGTATTTCTGCGAAAAGATGGTTTTTGGGTGCGTGCCGCGCTTTTCCGCAATGTGCAGCAGGCTGTCGCCGCGCAGCAGATTGAAGATCACGTCGCTTTCCGCCGGGCTGAGCTCGCGGGTTTTCTGCACTCTGATGCCGCCCGGTTCTTTGCTTTCCAACAGCCGCTGGATTTTTTCCTGCAGCGAATAAAGCGGAATGCGGGTAGAGACCAACTCAACGGAAATTCCCAGGATCGACAGCAGTTTCACCACGCGCTCGTCGTCGTAGAACACCAACAGGCGCGTTTTGCTGTTGTACTGCTGGTGCAGGGACACCAGGCTTTCGATCACGTTAACGCTCTGCTCCAGGTTTTGCGAGGTGAAAATCAGCGCGATATCGTGCTTGGTGATCTTCTCTGCTTTGGCGCCGCCGTGCATGAAATCGGAAAACAGGCGGATATCGTACGCGCCGTAGTGTTTCTTCAGCAGCACCGACAGGCCAACATAGCTGTACTTACACTCACTAATCACAAGAACGTTGTTTTTAGACATAGGGCAAACACCAATACCGAGTTAAAAGTATTCAGCTGTAAGAAGCGAGTTCAAATCCTTGATGCTGGATTCCTTCCACAGCTTTCCCTGCAGTGCGTAATATGGCATTTCATCCAGCCATTTCTTGTGTTCGGGAGTTTCAACTCCTTCGATAATTACCTTGTAATGATTAAGGTAAAAGAAGCGCAGTAATGCGCGCATCAAGCCCTCGCCGCCGGACTTTTTCATGAAGTCCCAGAGCAGAAAACGGTCGAGCTTAACGAAGCGGAACTGGCTGTTGTACAACGCGGAAAAACCCGCATAGCCAGAACCAAAATCATCGAGCCAAAATGAATAACTATTCAATGACGGATCGCCGTGCACGCGATCTTTCACCAGCCGGGTTGAATTCTCGCTGATCTCGAAATGAATACAGCGCATGGCATTAATTCTTTCAGCAAAGTGAGTATTCGCCAGCGATTGCAGAGAATAATCGTCAACATTCAAAGTGGCTATCACTTGGTTTTCATGAAACCAGTGTTTGTATTTATCGATCAGATTGATCTGATCCATCAAAATCTCAATCCGGGTGGCGCTATCGGCGTGGCGAAAGAACTGTTCAGGAGAAAAATGAGCGTATTCGCTATTAAACGTAAAGCGAGACAGACATTCAACGGCCAGCAATTGTCCCGATTTCGCGAACATTGGCTGAAAAACATAATTAATGCCGTTATTTTTCTCTCTGAAAGAACCGCTCATTTCCCAATCCTTGGATTGATATTTAACTTGTTGATTTTAAATGATTAAAAAGAAAGTTACTCCAGGTTTATTGGTAAATTTCTTATTTAAAGCGCCAGAATGGCCGAAGCGTGTCGACAGACCATTTAACGCGTAATTCGTGCCAAAGTCCAAATGTCGCAATCTGTTACTAAATGTAAATATTCGGGATAATATGCTGATTTTCAGGCCTTAATGCAAAATCTTGAACTCTGCAGCTTTCCCAAACACAGATTATTCCTATTCATATGAATCGTCAACATCGATCGATAGGTATTCGCCGATAGTTTATTCCTATCAAGAGGGGCCTTATGAATGTTTTAAACGATTTAACATTAAGAATATGCTTAGTCTATATTTCGTCCGGCAATGAGTTCATCGAGGCAACGCTCCTTTTCAGCAAGGGAGTGCTATCGCTGAGTGTATGCTCAGTGGCGGCAATATATATAAGCCCGCCACTGAATCGATTATTTTATTGTTCTATGGAGCTGGAAATGAAAAAAGTATTATTGCCTTTGGCTGCCCTGGTATTGTCTGCAACTGCTTCCAACGCAATGGCAGCAAACGGCAACGTTAAATTCACCGGTGAAATTGTACAGTCCACCTGTAAAGTTGTTGATAAAGACCAGAATAAAGAAGTTTACCTGGGTAAATATCCTACTACCGCTTTCCCAACTGCCGGTTCTACCAGCGGTGCTAAAGCTTTCGATATCAGCCTGGAGAAATGTGAAGCGGGTAACTACACCCTGCGTTTCGACGGTAACACTCCAGCCGGCCACCCAGAGCTGTTGGCTGTAACTGGCGGCGCGACTGGCGTTGGCGTTGAAATTCTGGACAACAACGGCTCTACTCTGCCTATCTCGCAGGAAGTGGCTACCCCAGCTACCGTTACTGTTGCCGCTGATGGCGATAACCCAGGCGCTGCGACTTTCAACCTGCGCGCTCGTTACAAATCCTTCCAGGATCTGGTAACTGCCGGTCAGGCAAACTCTAACGCTACCTTCACCATCGAATACAAATAATTCGCTGGCAGGATAGATAGAGTTATTGGCCATGGATGGCTAAATTTTGAGAGTTGAGACATTCCGATGAAAAAAATTCTGACTGGTATTTTATTCGCATTCTCTGTTAATGCCTTCGCCGGCATCCAGGTTGATGCGACGCGTGTCATCTATAACAGTGCAAGTAAATCCGCATCGCTCTCAATCAGCAATGACAGCGACGATACCTACATGGTGCAAACCTGGCTGGATACTGGCGATGCAAGCCAGATGCCCAAGAATTTGCCGATCGTGGTGACGCCACCCATTTTGAAGCTGGCTGCCAAGAAAGACGCCATTTTGCGTTTTATCTATTCCGGCAGCGGTTTGCCGCAGGACAGAGAATCTCTGCTCTGGGTCAACGTACAGGAAATTCCGCCAACGCCTAAGCAAGATAACGTGCTGCAGGTGGCGATCCGTACCCGTATCAAACTGTTCTACCGCCCGGATTCGTTGAAAACCAACCTGCAACAGCAGGCGGAAGCGCTGAAGTGGAAGCGCCAGGGCGGCAATTTGGTCGTGACTAACGATGGCCCGTTGTTCGTCACTCTCGGCGTGTTGAACCTGAAGAGCGGCGGCAAGAGCTGGAAAGTGAACGCCGACATGGTCAAGCCACACGACAGCCTGCGCATCTCTCTGCCTCAGGGCGCGCAATCAGCCAACAACATGTCGTTTACCTATATCAACGACTATGGCGGTCACACCGAGATTAAAAACGTCGCACTGAATTGATTGAAGCACTTCAAGGAATGAAAGAAATGGCACACAAAAGAATAACAACCCTCGCGCCAAAACGTTTGGTTAAGCTGATTAATGGTGTAATTTATTTTTCTGCCGTGCCATTTTCATTCTCGCATATGGCCATGGCGGAGGAGCAGTTCAACACCTCCTTCATCCATGGTGATGACAATATTGCTCAGGTGGCGGCGCTGGCCAGCGGAGACGATATTTTGCCGGGTAAATACCCGTTTGATATCTATCTCAACGGACAGCGTGTCGATCACCGCGAGATAGAGTTCAAGAAAGAATCCAAAGACTCCCCGGTAGCGCCGTGCCTGACGGCTGTGGACTACCAGGATTACGGCGTAAAGCTGCCCGGCGATCTGACCACCGCCGGTGCCGAGCAATGCTACGCATTGCCGCAACAGATCTCCGGTGCCAAGCTGAGCTATGACGCTGCCGTACAGCGTATGGATCTGGAAGTGCCGCAGGTGTTTCTGATCCCGCGCCCGCAAGGCGCCATTTCGCCGAAAGTTTACGATCGCGGCATCAACGCCGGCTTTGTAAACTATAACTTTAGCGGCACCCATAACCGCTACGGCAACAACCAGAACGACAAGACTTCTGACTATTACTTCCTGAGCCTTAACAATGGCCTCAATATTGGCGATTGGCGCCTGCGCAACAACTCGACGCTGAACCAGCAGTCGGGTGCCGGCACGCACTGGAAGAACATTTCCAGCTGGGCGGAAACGGATATCGTTTCTCTGCGCAGCCGTCTGGTGATCGGCCAGACCAACACCAACAACAACGTTTTCGACAGCATCCAGTTCCGCGGTGTGCAGATGTCCAGCGCCGACGACATGCTGCCGGAAAGCCAGCGCGGCTATGCGCCGGTGGTGCGCGGCGTGGCGACGACCAACGCGCGCGTTGAGGTGCGTCAGAACGGCTATACCATTTACAGCACCAACGTTCCGCCAGGGCCGTTTGCGCTGACGGACATTTTCCCAAGCACCCTGAGCGGTAACCTGGACGTGACGGTCATCGAAGCCAACGGCTCGAGAACCTCTTTCGTTGTGCCATTCTCCTCGGTGCCGAACATGCTGCGCGAAGGGATTTGGAACTATCAGCTGACCGCCGGTAAATACCACGACGGCACCAGCCGCTATCAACCTAAATTTGTGCAGGGCACCTTGTCGCACGGCATGGCGTATGACATCACGCCTTACGGCGGCGTGCTGGTGGCGGAAAACTACCGTTCAGCGGTCGTGGGCCTCGGTAAAAACCTGGGGAACTGGGGGGCCGTCTCCTTTGATATGTCCTATTCCGACACCAACCTGGTGAACGGCGATGACAAACAAGGGGAGAGTTTCCGCTTCCTGTATTCCAAGTCGCTCAACGACTGGGGGACGGAATTCCGCATTGCCGGTTACCGTTACTCGACCTCCGGATATTATGATTTCTCCGATGCGGTTGCCGAGCGCGAACGCTATGAGAACGGTTATTACCGTAACGATTACTACGATCAAAACGATCGCAACCTGGGCGTGCCGGACTGGGCGGAATCTCGCCGTCGCAGCTATTATACCAGCCGTTTCAACAACAAACGCCAGCGCGTTGAGCTGTCTGTCAACCAGCGCATCGCCGGTAATTCGACGCTGTACGCCAACCTCAGCAACCAGTCTTACTGGGGAGGATCCGGTGAAGATCGCACCGTACAAACCGGTTTCAACAGCAGCTATAAAAATATCAGCTATGGCGTCTTTTATCAGGACAGCCGCAGCAACTACGGCTATAAAGACCGCAGCGTCAACCTGACCGTGTCGATTCCGTTCAGCTTCTTCAGCAAGGATTCGTCGGACATGACCGCCAGCTTCAACGCCGGTCACAGCAAGCAGAGCGGCAATACCTACAGCGCCGGCCTGAGCGGCACCGCGCTGGATGACAACCGCTTGAACTATGCGGTGCAAAGCGGTCATGATCGTTATTCGGGCCAAACCAGCTCGGCCAACGTCGGTTATCAGGGCAGCATGGGGACCATCAATGCCGGTTATAGCTACAGCAAAGATTATCAGCAGTCTTCGTTGGGCGTGGCGGGCGGCATCGTCGCACACTCCGGCGGCGTGACGCTGACCCAACCGCTGCAGAATACGTTTGTGCTGGTGGAAGCGAAAGACGCCAAGGGCGTTCGTATCGAAAACCAACCGGGTGTCGCCATCGACCGCTTCGGTTACGCGGTGATGACCTCTGCATCGCCATACCGCCATAACCGCGTGGCGCTGCGCACCGAAGATATCGGCAACGGCCTGGATATCCCGATGGCGGCGAGAGACGTGGTGCCGACTTACGGCGCAATTACCCGCGTGAAGTTTGAAACGCACACGGGCCAAAGCCTGTTGGTACACAGCAAAATGGCCGACGGCAGCGTACCGCCGATTGGCGCCAACGTCTTCAGTGCGGACGGCAAGAACAACGGTACTGTCGGTACCAACGGCGATATTTATATTTCAGGGGCTTCCGCAGGGGATCGCCTGCTGGTGAAATGGGGCAACGACGCGGGCGAAAGCTGCTCACTGGTGGTGCCGGAATTGAAAGCGGCGACCGAACAGCTGATGGGTTATCAGGAACTTTCGCTGACCTGCGGAAAACCGTAAAAGGAAAGGATATGTCTTCTTTATTAAAGCATAAGAATCTCGGGTTGGCGGCTGGGCTGCTGGTCACGCTGGGCACGTTTTCGCAGAGCAGCTATGCGCTGTCATGTAAGCAGAACGGCAGCATTCGCCAGGACATCGTGCTGGATAAAGCCATCAAGGTATCGACCGCCAATACCGCGCCGGGCGCATTGCTGTGGCGTTCGCAGACCTTTACCTCGACTTTCCAATGTACGGATGACTGGAACAACCCGAGAGGGGAAAATGCCTACCTGTACTGGGATCCTCAGTCCCGTATGAGTCAGATCCATAACTCGATCGAAGTGGGTGTCACTTATCAGGGGATTGATGTCAAACCAACGAAAGGCGCACGTCAGGATGTGGGGCCAGGAACGGAATGCCGCCGTTCAGGCAGCCGTTGTCTGTCTCCGGCCAGATCGCTGACGGTAACCGTGTCTTACGCTATCTATATTAAAGCAACCGGCAAGGCGCCTCCGGCTGGCGGCAAGATTAACGACAACAACTCGTACTCGGTATTTCAGGTTGATGGCGTCGGCGGCTTGAACGGCACGCCGAACAGCAACTTTAACGCCTATATTTCCGGGCTGGGCAACATTCAGTTTATTTCCTGCAACCCGAAAATCACCGTGGTGGCCAACAACGGTTCGACGGTTAATTTTGGCACTATCCCGCGTCAGAATGCGGTAGTGGGCAAAATCGAGAAACAGGTGCCGTTCTCGGTTGCCGCCAATATGTCCGATCCGACGACCGGGCAGGACTGCCAGGGGGAGACGTTGCAGGCCAGCTTCAGCAGTACTTATCCGCTGCAGGATAACAGCGTGATCCTGCCGACCAGCGACAGCGGCTTCGGTATTTTGATCTCGCAGGCGGCGACGCCGAATACGCCGATCATGATGAACAGCCCGGTCGATCTGGGCCTGGTTAACGGCACCATCGTTGAAAAGAACTTCATGGCCAGCCTGAAATGGTTGAGCACCAACCCGAAAGTGGGGCCGTTCAGCGCATCGGCGAATATTGACGTCACCTTCAAATAATCCGGTGTCGCTTCAATTAAAAAGGGTTCAGTTCGCGAGAACTGAACCCTTTTTACGTGTTATGCCGCGTTTATCAGCGCAGCCCCATCCAGGTGGTGCAAACGCCTTCCGGCGGTTTGCCTGCATACCAACGAGGCAGCGTGGGGGCATCGTGGCGTGGCTCGGCCTCCACTTCCACCGGCTGCGCCGGCCATTCCGCCACGTCCCAGCGGGTGGTGCGGCGATACACCGCCGGGGTTTTGCCGAACTGTTTCTTGAAGGCGCGTGAGAACGAAGGCTGAGAATCGAAATGGTATTGCAGGGCGATATCCAGGATCGGGCGCGGGGTGGAGCGCAGCGCCTGCGCCGCCTGCGACAGGCGCCGCTCGCGGATATAGCTGCCGAGCGCGTGGCCGGTGGTGCTGCGGAACATGCGCTGCAGGTGCCATTTGGAGTAGCCCGACTTGGCGGCGACGTTATCCAGCAGCAGCGGCTGGTCCAGATGAGTTTCAATCCAGTCTAGTAAATCGTGAATGATATTGACGCGATCCATGGTTTTAGTTCTCCCGCAAAAACGACATTCAGGTCACAGTGACTTAGCTTAATTATCCAAGAATATACTTTGATAATAGGCGCGAGTGCGCCGTTACGCAAGGGTAAACCGGGGGGAAAAAGGTGACCAAAAATGCTCTTTGAATCGCAGGGGGATAAAAGAAAGGCCGCATAAAGCGGCCTTTCCAGCAGGAAACGAGTGGAAAATCAGTTGGTTTCCGGTTTCACTTCAATGTAGTTCAGACCCAGCACGCTGCTGGTGTAGCCGCGGATCTTGTTGGTCATCTCGATATCGCCGTTCAGCTTGTGGCCGTAGGACGGGATGATCTCTTTCAGCTTGCTCTGCCATTCCGGCGTCGCCACTTTGCCTTTGAACACGGTTTCCATCAGGTGCAGCATGATCGGCGCAGCGGTGGAAGCGCCCGGTGACGCGCCCAGCAGAGCGGCGATGCTGCCGTCTTCAGAGCTGACGACTTCGGTGCCGAACTGCAGCACTCCGCCTTTATCCGCGTCTTTCTTGATGATCTGCACGCGCTGGCCTGCGGTCCACAGCTTCCAGTCTTCCTGCTTGGCGTCCGGGAAGTACTCTTTCAGCGCGGCGAAGCGATCGTCGTCGTTCATCATCAGCTGGCCGACCAGGTATTTCACCAGATCGAAGTTATCCAGACCGACGTGGGTCATCGGCATCAGGTTCGAGGTGCTCAGCGAGTGCAGCAGATCGAACAGCGAACCGTTCTTCAGGAACTTGCTGGAGAAGGTGGCGAATGGCCCGAATAGCAGTACGCGCTTGCCGTCCAGCATGCGGGTATCCAGGTGCGGCACGGACATCGGCGGCGAACCTACGCTGGCCAGGCCATACACTTTGGCCAGGTGCTGGTTGGCGATCGCCGGGTTGGTGGTGACCAGGAACTGGCCGCCGACCGGGAAGCCGCCGTAGCCGTCGGCTTCAGGGATGCCGGATTTCTGCAGCAGGGTCAGGGAGGCGCCGCCTGCGCCGATGAACACGAACTTGGCGTTAACGGTGGTTTCTTTACCGTCGCGGTTCAGATCGGCAACGGTCACGCTCCAGGTCTGATCGGCGTTGCGCTTGATGTCGCGCACTTCGTGGCTCAGGTTCAGCTTGAACTTGTCGCTGGTGCTCAGCGCGTCAACCAGCTGGTGGGTGATCACGCCGAAGTTGACGTCGGTACCCAGCGGCATGCGGGTCGCGGCGATTTTCTGCGCCGGATCGCGGCCGTTCATCACCAGCGGCGCCCACTGTTTGATTTGCGCAGGATCTTCGGAGTATTCCATGCCGCGGAACAGGGTGCTGTGCTGCAGCGCCGCGTAGCGTTTACGCAGGAAGTTGACGTTGTCGTCGCCCCACACGAAGCTCATGTGCGGCACGCTGTTAATGAAGGATTTCGGATCTTTCAGGACATTGTTTTTCACCTGATAAGACCAGAACTGGCGAGAGATTTCGAAAGACTCGTTGACCTTCACCGCCTTGCTGATGTCGATGGTGCCATCGGCTTTTTCCGGCGTGTAGTTCATTTCGCTGAAGGCGGAGTGGCCGGTGCCGGCGTTGTTCCAGCCGTTGGAGCTCTCTTCTGCCACGCCGTTCATGCGCTCGTACATGTCGATGGTCCAGGTCGGCTCCAGCTCATGCAGATAGGTGCCCAAGGTGGCGCTCATGATGCCGCCGCCGATCAACACCACGTCGACGGTTTTATTCTTCTCTTCAGCCGCCGCCTGCTGCGTAACGCTAAACAGGCTGAGGCTGAAAATCAGGACGAGTAATTTTCTCATTGAATTAAATCTCTTGTGTGTAAATTCTACTCATTGCAGGTGAAAGAATTTAGCGGGAGTTACCCTGGAAAATAGTGAAGCCGACCGCCCGGCGTGAGCCGATAGGCAGCGATAATGCCTTTTTGTTAATAGGGTTTTTAACGAAAAGTGAACTATTGCAGGCCGTCCGGATGCAAATTGATCGGTTCACGTTACTGGCGGGGTATTATTGTTTGCGAGAATGTTAAAAACTACTTTTGTAACTAAAAAAAATGAATATAAGCAAAAATAGGCCGGTTGCTGTCGCAGGAATAAACAGAGAGGGGAGTAAGGCCATATAACCGCGTTATTTTCAGGGGCTAATTGTCGCGTAATTAAACGTTATTTCGTTATCACACAATAATTGCGGTTAAATTGCAAATACGCATCGGTAACCAATAATAAACGGCCGCCGTTGCGGGCGGCCAGGATTCACATGGCGGTTACTTGATGCCCATCGCATCACGCATGGTGAAGAACAGATCGGTCTGATCGGTCAACCCCACCACGTTGGCGGCGTGCGGGCCGTAGGCCGCGACGCGCAGCTGGGTGCCGGTGTGCCCCTGCGATTCCTCTTCCGAGTTGCCGTAGCTGAGGGTCATCGGCGCGCCGTCTTTGGTGGTCAGTGTCTGGGTCAGGCCCGGCGCTTTGGCGTCGGCGGCGACGATCTGGCTGGAGTGCGCGTGGTCGGCGGTGACGATCACCAGCGTGTTGCCGTCGGCGCGGGCGAAGGCCAGCGCTTTTTGCACCGCCTCGTCCAGATCGACGGTCTCACCAATCTGCCCGCACGGGTTGGCGGCGTGATCCTGCTTATCGATCGACGCGCCCTCTACCTGCAGGAAGAAGCCGTTCGGGTTGTCTTTCAGCAGCGCGATCGCTTTTTCGGTCATCGCCGCCAGCGTTGGCGTGGCCGCGGTGCGCGCCGGGTTGTTTTCGCAGGTCACCGCCGGCTTGTCGAGGTTGCCGTGATAGCTGGCTTTCGGCCCCAGCCAGCGCACCGGCATGTTGCCGTCGGCGAACAGGCCCAGCAGCGGTTTTTGCTGATTGGCCAGGGTAACGGCCTGCAGTTCATCCGCGTTGCTCACCCACTGATAACCTTGCGCCGCCGCTTGATCTTTCAGCGATTTTCCTTGCCATTCGCCGCTTTTCGCCAGTTGGTTGAAGGATTTCGCGCCGCCGCCCAGCGTGACGTCGGCACGGGTTTTCAGCAACTGCTCGGTGATGGAACCGCGGCCGCCGTTTTCCAGCGCGTTAGCGGCGCATTTCTCGCTGGTTTCCTCCGGGCCGTAGCATTTGCGCGAGGTAACGTGCGACACCAGCGCCGCCGGCGTGGCGTCCTGCAGTTCGGCGGTGGAGACGTTGCCGGTGGCCTTGCCGGCCGCCTTGGCGATCTCCAGCAGCGTCGGCTGGTCTTTGCCGTTCACGTCCACGCCGAGCGCGCCGTTATAGGTTTTCACCCCGGTGGCCCAGGCGGTGGCGGAGGCGGCGGAGTCGGTTACGTAATCCGGTTTGTGGGTTTTCTTGTCCAGCGAGTAGTGGGTGTATTGCCCGGTCAGCGGCAGGGCGTCGATGCCCTTGAAGTAACCGCCTGCGCCCTCGGCATAGTTACGCGCGGCGGTGATCTCGGAATCCCCCATGCCGTCGCCAATCAGCAGGATCACGTTTTTCACCGTTTTGTCCGACAGCGACGCCTTCAGCGCGGCGGTCTGATCGCCGGCCAGACGACGGGCGCCGCCCGGTTCGGTGAGGGTACCGCGCGCGGCGCGCTCGGTCAGGCCATCGGCATTGGCCGAGGTTTCCGCCGCGATGGCGGAGGAACAGAGCAGGGCGGACAGCACGGCGCCGGCGATCAGGGATACAGCAGGTTGCATGGGGCAAGCTCCTTGTCGTAATACAACAATGTAAATAACATCAAATTGTTACGTAAGGAGAGTAGAGCAGAGGGATGACAATTTTATGACAGCGGAAGGCGGGACGGCCCGGCGGCCATCCCGTTTGACGATCAGGCCGCGCGCGCCGGTATAGTGAGCCCACGTTGCACCGCCGGCCGCGCCAGACCGCGCTCCAGCCACTGCGCGACGCGGGGGAAACTGTCGAACTCTACCAGTTCGCGCGCCTCATAGAAGCCGATCAGGTTGCGCACCCAGCCCAGCAGCGAGATATCGGCGATGGTGTAGTCCGCGCCCATGATCCAGTCGCGGCCTTCCAGGCGCGTTTCCAGCACGCCGAGCAGGCGTTTCGATTCGTTTTTGTAGCGCTCCAGCGGCCGCTTGTCTTCATACTCGCGCCCGGCGAATTTGTGGAAGAAACCGAGCTGGCCGAACATCGGGCCGACGGCGGCCATCTGGAAGAACACCCACTGAATGGTTTCGTAACGCTGCGCCGGATCCTGCGGCAGGAAACGGCCGCTCTTTTCCGCCAGGTAGAGCAGAATGGCGCCGGATTCGAACAGCGGCAGCGGCCGGCCGCCGGGGCCGTCGGGATCGATGATCGCCGGGATCTTGCCGTTCGGGTTCAGCGCCAGGAATTCCGGCGTCCAGGTTTCGTTGTTGCCGATGTCGATCAGGTGCGCCTCATAGGGCAGGCCGATCTCTTCCAGCATGATGGACACTTTGACGCCGTTCGGCGTCGGCAGGGAATAGAGCTGCAGCCTTTCAGGATGCTGAGCCGGCCAGCGTTTGACGATCGGGAATTGGGTGGAATCGAGCATGGAAACTCCTCGGGTTGGCGGGGTGGCCTAAGCGTACCCCTTGAGTATTGCAGTAAAACTACCCCGCCGCCGGGTTACACCGTGAGCTCAAAATGTGCTGCCAGCGCTTTTTTACCGGCAGGGGTCAGCTGCAACTCGCGGCTGTCGAGCCGACGGACGATCCAGCCGCGGTGGATAAAGGCGGCCAACAGCGCGGCGCCCAGCGCGCCGCCGAGGTGAGAGCGGCGTTCGCTCCAGTCCAGGCAGCCGCAGGCGAAGCGGCGGCGGGTGGGGGCGGGGGAGCAATCGACGCCCAGCCGCGCCAGCGCGGCCTGACCGGCGTCGCTTAAGCGGTAGTCTTCCTCACCGGTCAGCCAATTCAGCGCATGCAGCCGATCGTGCAGTTTCACCGCCACCTCGCCCGCCATATGGTCGTAGCAGGTGCGGGCATATTGCAGCGTGGTGGGCGTGCTGCTTTTCACCGACGTGCGCGGCACGCCCGCCAGCGCCATCAGGCCTTCCAGCGCCTCGGCCACCGGCTGACCGGCCAGCCGAAAATAGCGGTAGCGCCCCTGTTTGACGCAGGCGATCAGCCGCTGCTCCAGCAGTTTCGCCAGATGTGCGCTGGCGGTGGACGGGGCGACCTCGACCGCCGCGCTGAGCTCGGTGGCGGTGTAGGCTCGCCCATCCATCAACAGGCACAGCATGCGCGCCCGGGTGCGGTCGGCGATGGCGGCGCTCAGCGCCGCCAAACGATCTTCTAGGTCGATGTTATGCATACTTCGAGGTTAGACGAAGTATGACTGCGCGTCCATTGCTAACCTGTGGCTGTCGCATTCTGGTGCTGTGCGTCTGTGTTCGCTGGATATTGATGAGCGGGCGTTGAAATCGGTGCGGTGGCGCCCTTCCTACAATCAATGCGCGCGTACCTGAGTTTTACCGTTGAGAGGGGACGATAATGATCGCCGTGATTTTTGAACTGCAGGCCGCCGACGGGCAGCGTGATACCTATCTGGCGTTGGCGACGGAGCTGAAGCCGCTGCTGGCGCAGATCGACGGATTCATCTCCATCGAGCGCTTTCAAAGCCTGGCCGATCCTGCGCGCCTGCTGTCGCTCTCCTTCTGGCGCGACGAGGCGGCGGTGCAGCAGTGGCGCAATCTCGAGCAGCACCGGGCGGCGCAGGCGCGCGGACGTGGCGAGGTGCTGGCGCAGTATCGGCTGCGGGTGGCGGAGGTGGTGCGGGACTACGGGCTGGAGAGACGCGAACAGGCGCCGCAAGATAGCCGTTGTTATCACCGCACCTGAATAAAGCCCGCCGCCGGCGGGCTTTCGTCCGTTATTTCGCTTCGCTGCCCACCTTCATTGCCCCGGCGTAGCTGGCGCCCATCCCCCAGGCGGCGCCGTGGTCGCGGGCGATCTGCAATACGCCTCCCGCCGTGGCTTTGCGGCTCCAGTCCTGCTGCCATTCCAGCATCAACGCCACCCAGTTGATGGGCGTGGCGCCCGCCTGTACCAGACGCTGCATGGCGTTGTTTTGGCTGTCTGGCGTAATGTCACCGGTGACGTCCGACAGGATATAAACCTCATAGCCCTCGCCCAGGGCGGACAGCGCCGGCAGCATCACGCAGCTGGCAGTCCACAGCCCGCCGATGATGATTTTCTTGCGGCCGGATTGTTTGATCAGATCCACCACGCGCCGATCCTGCCAGACGTTGATGGCGGTGCGATCGTACACCTGCAGGTCCGGGCGTGCCTGCGTCACCTGCTGGAATACCGGCCCGGCGAAGCTTTTGGCGTTGGCCGAGGCCAGAATGGTCGGCACGTTGAACACCTTGGCGGCCTTGGCGATGCCGGCGGCGTTATTGACCAGGTTGGTTTGATCGATAGAGGAAATGGTCATGCCGAACATGTCCTGCAGATCGACCAACAGCAACAGGCTGTTCTCGGCGGTCAGCGGCTGCACATAACCCGCCTGGCGGCTGTCGGCGGCGGGGGATTGCGCCAGCGCGGCGACGGGGGCGGCGGCGGCGCTCAGGCCGAGCATCAGGGCGAACAGGGTCTTTTTCATTATTAACTCCATGATTATCAGTAGATTAAATTCACCTCTCACTCAGGGAGGCGGTTGAATAAAGTCTACTGAGGTTGTTGAAGTTAATAATCTGTGTTTTATTGAATTTATAATTAACCATCAGGACATAATATGGACGTGCTACTGACGATGCGCGCCTTTCGTCGCGTGGTTGAGCGCAACAGTTTTTATAAGGCGGCGGAGGATCTGGCGATCACGCCGGCGGCGTTGAGCAAGCAGATTAAGCAGTTGGAAAATCGGTTGGGGACGCTGTTGCTGGTGCGCACTACCCGCAGCATGGGCCTGACCGAAGCCGGGCAGCTCTATTACCAGGAAGCCTGTCGGTTGCTCGGCGAGTTCGACGCGCTGGAGCAGACGGTTGCCGCCAGCGCGCAGCAGGTCTCCGGCACGCTGCGGGTCAATGCGCCGCTTTCGTTCGGCCTGACGGTGTTGTCGCCACTGCTGCCGCCGTTTATGCAACGTTACCCGCAGCTGCAGGTGGAGCTGACGTTGGACGACAGGGTATTGGACGTGGTGGCGGCCGGTTTCGATATTTCCTTGCGCATTCGCCGACGGCTGCCGGATTCTTCCCTCAGCGCCCGGGCGCTGGGTGAAGTGCACCAGCGAATTTGCGCCGCGCCCGGCTATTTGGCGCAGCACGGCGTGCCGCAAACGCCGAATGAATTGCAGCGACACAGCTGTCTGGCCTATTCCCTGGCGGAAAGGCCGGGGCAGTGGCAGTTCACCGCCGGCGAGGAGAGCCTGAGCGTGACGTTCACTCCCCGGTTGATCGCCAACAACAGCCTGATGCTGCGGGATATGCTGGTGGCGGGACTGGGCATCGGTTCGCTGCCGTCGTTCGTGGCGGATCCCGAAATCGCCGCCGGCAGGCTGGTGCGGCTGTTCCCTGAACAGATTGCCGACGTGCATCAGGTTTTCGCGGTTTACCCGACGCGCCGGCATGTGCAGCAGAAAGTGAGTTTATTCACCGAATTTGTGCGAGAACAGGGATTGATGACGGCGAATTGACAACGGCGCACGGTTGTCATATTCATTAGCTATGAAAAAATCCTACCGCCCATTCGCGCAAATTATAATCACCCTTCTCCAAAGGGTGGGATAGCGCGTGTGTCGCCAATAAAAACCCGCCGGCAGGCGGGTTTTTTTATCCCCTTCCGGCAACGACCGGAGAACGTCATGAAAACCTACCCTGCAGTTTTACACCTGATGTGTGGCAAGGCCGGCGCAGGCAAATCGACGCTGGCGCAGCGTTTGGCGCAGCAACCGCAAACGCTGTTGCTGGTCGAAGATGCGTGGCTGGCGACGCTGTATGAGCAGGAGATGACCAGCCTGCAAGACTATGCGCGCTGTTCCGACCGGTTGCGGCGGGCGCTGGGCGGGCACCTCGTTCAGCTGCTGCGCTGCGGCTGGTCCGTGGCGCTCGATTTCCCGATGAATACGCCGGACAGGCGGCGCTGGGCCAAAGCGTTGGCGGAGGAGGCCGGCGTTGCGCACTGTCTGCATTTTCTCGACGTCAGCCATGCGCAATGCCTGAGCCGGATAACGCTGAGAAACGCGCGCGGCGAGCACCCGTTTACACTGAGCGAAGCGGAGTTTGAGCGCCTGGCGCAGTACTTTGTTCCCCCGGCGGAAGAGGAAGGAATGACAGTCTTGCGTTATGGCGAACAGGACTGAAAACCGGCGCCATGACGGCGCCGGCAACAACAGGGCTAGGCTTCGGCGTTAAACGCGTTGTGGAAGGCGACTTCCGCGCACGGCAGTGCGGCCTGGAAGGCGATGGCGCAGAAGTAGATTAGAAAGGCTTGGTCGGCAGGTATTTGCCGTCCAGGGTGATCACCGCGCGTTCGCCGCCTTCCGGATCGGCGACCTTCTTGATATCCAGCTTGAAGTTGATGGCGCTGATGATGCCGTCGCCGAACTGCTCGTGCACCAGTGCTTTCAGCGTGGAACCGTAAACCTGCAGCATTTCATAGAAGCGATAAATGGTCGGATCGGTCGGCACGCCGCCGGGAATGCTGCCGCGTAGCGGGATGGTTTGCAGCAGCTGTACCGCCTCTTCGTCCAGCCCGAGCTTGGCCGCCACGGTGCGTGCCGCTTGTTCCGGCAGCGCATGCTGCCCCAGCAGCGCGGCGGTGACGAACGCCAGGCTGAGTCCGGTGCCCTCCGCCAGCGCGTCGAAAGTCAGGTTATGGCGGATCTTGGCGGCCATGATGGTGTCGGTGAGCGCTGCGCGCGGGGCGGCGTTGTGCAGAGAGTGTGTCATGTTAGCTCCTTTTGTTGGCTTAAAAACGGGCGAGCGCCGGGGTGGCGGTCACCTCGGGATAGGTGGCGAGCGGCACGAAGCGGCGGGTTTCGCCGTCCAGCGCCTCGATAGCGCCGCTGGCGATGTCATAGACCCAGCCGTGCAGCGTCAGGCGGCCCTGATCCAGCGCCAGGGCGACGGAAGGGTGCGTTTTGATGTTGTTGAGCTGGGCGATGACGTTTTCGCGTACCATCGACGCGACCCGCGCCTCGTCCGAGGCGTGCGGATAAGCCTGATTGACCGCCTTCGCTGAATCGGCGTAACGCAGCCAGCCAGCGACCGTGGGCAGGTGATCCAGACACTGGCAGGTGGCGATGGCGGTCATTGCGCCGCAGTCGGAATGGCCGCAGATCACGATATCTTCCACGCCCAGCGCGGCGACGGCGTACTCGACCGAGGCGGTAACCCCGCCGGGTTCGGGGCCGAAAGAAGGTACGATGTTGCCGGCATTGCGGATCACGAACAGATCGCCCGGCTCGCGCTGGGTGACCAGCTCCGGCACCAGGCGGCTGTCGGAACATGAGATAAACAGGGTGCGCGGGTTTTGGCGGGTCGCCAACTGCTGAAACAGCGCCGTGCGTTCAACAAAGGCTTCGCGCTGGAACTTCAGGAAGCCTTCAATCACCTCTTTCATCCGTTTCTCCATTGGGTGTCGTTATGCGATGGCGGCATGATGAACGCTTCTGGCTATAGGGTCTAAGACCCATTTATAATGCAAGCTATAGGTTTTACTAATAGCTGGGGCGTTATGCTGCTGCGACACATCCGTTATTTTCTGGCCGTTGCCGAACAGGGCAACTTCACCCGCGCCGCCGAAGCGCTGCACGTGTCGCAACCGACGCTGTCGCAACAGATCAAGCAGCTGGAAGACACATTGGGAGCGCCGCTGTTCGATCGCAGCGGCAGAGCCGTGCGTCTGACCGACGCCGGTGAGGCGTGGATGCGCTATGCGCGGCTGGCGCTGCAGGATCTGGATGCCGGCGCGCGGGCGATCCATGACGTGGCGACGTTGGCGCGCGGCCATTTGCGGCTGGCGATGACCCCCACGTTCACCGCCTATCTGGTGGGGCCGGCGGTCGATGCCTTCTACCGCCGCTATCCGGGGATTACGCTGAGCATTGAAGAGATGGCGCAAGAGCGAATGGAGGCGCTGCTGGCGCAGGATAGGCTGGATCTGGGCATTGCCTTCGAGATGGCGCAGTCGGCGGAGGTGGAAGCGGCGCCGTTGTTCAATGAGTCGCTGGAGCTGATGGTCGGCGCCGATCATCCCTTGGCGTCTCATCGCCGGCCGCTGACGCTGGCGGAGTGGCAACATCTGCCGCTGGCCTTGCTGAGCGGCGACTTCGCCACGCGCCAGTTTATCGATCGCTACTGCACGCAGCTGGGTTTCCGGCCGCAGGTGGCGGTGGAGGCCAATGCGCTGGGCGCCATCGTCGAGATCGTGCGGCGCGGGCAGCTCGCCACGCTGCTGCCGGCCGCCATTGCGCGCGAGAACCGGCAGTTGAAAAAAGTGGCTTTGGCCAACGCCATGCCGGTGCGGCAGGCGGTATGGCTGCAGCGCAAAGGCGCTTACCGCAGCGCCGCCGCGCAGGCGTTTATTGCCCTCTTGCAGGAACAGGGCATTACGCCGGCGCCGGGCAGCCGATAGCCGCACGGCTCGGCAGCAGGCGCTATTCTTTATGACGCTCCCGGAACAGCAGAGTGGCGATCAGGCTGACGGTCAACATGCCGGTGACGTACCACGCCGGCGCCATCGGATTGCCGCTGACGTCCAGCAGCCAGGTGACGACCAACTGCGCCGAGCCGCCGAACAGCGTCACGCCAAAGGCGTAAATCATCGAGGTGCCGGTGGCGCGCACGTGGCGCGGCAGCGCCGAAACGATCAGCATGGTGCTCGACAGCATGTTGATGCCCAGCGCGCCGATCAGCAGGATGCGGAAAACGATCGCCAGCCACAGGGTTTGCGTGGCGCTGAGGAACCAGAAGGTCGGGTAAATCAGGATCAGTGCTGCAAAGATTGAGAACAGCAGCGGCCTTTTGTAGTTCTGCACCCGATCGACGTAACGGCCTGCGCAATAGACCGCGATGATCTGTACCACAGAGGCGATACAGCTGAACAGGTAGGCGGTCGGGCCGGCGATGTGATAGGTCTGCATCATGTAGGTCGGCATATACAGCAGCACCACGTAGACCATCACGGTGCCGGACATGATGATCAATACGCCCAGCAACAGATCTTTGGCATGATTGCTCACCAGATCCCATACCGGATTCAGCGGCGGCCGCGCGTGAGCCGGCGCCTCTCCACTGTAGGTCTCTTCCAGATGTTTGCGAATATAGATGCCGACGGGAATGATCAACAAACCGATGATGAACGGCACGCGCCAGCCCCAGGCATACAGTGCCTGCTCCGGCAGAAAATAGGTGAGCGCCAGGCCTAAAGAGGCGCCAAGCAGGGCGCTGATGCCCTGGCTTATCGCCTGCCAGCTGACGAAGAAGCCGCGTTGGTTGGCCCCTGCCGACTCCAGCAGCAGCGTGGTGGCCGAGCCCACTTCACCGCCGGCGGCAAACCCCTGAATCAGGCGGCCAACCACGATCAGCACCGGCGCCAGAACGCCGATTTGCGCATGGGTGGGCGCGAAGGCGATCAGCGCGGTGCCGACGCCCATCAGCACGATGGTCATCAGCATGGCGGCCTTGCGGCCGACCCGATCGGCATAGGCACCCAGCACCATGCTGCCCAGCGGGCGCATGATAAAGCCGACGCCGAACACCGCCACCGACATCAACAAGGAGCCGTAGGCGCTGTCGCTGGGAAAATAGAGTTTGCCGATAATGGCGGCAAAGAAGCTGTAGACGGTGAAGTCGAAAATCTCCAGGCCGTTGCCCAGGCTGGCGCCGACAATGACTTTGTAATTTACCGCGCCCTTCTCCGCCGTTTGGCTTTTGGGCAATGCGTTTTCAGCAGTGTTCATCGTTGTCTCTCGCGATAGGTGGACGGTGTGTTGTTATTATTTTCTGGCCGGGGTGGCGTTATCCGGGGCGGCGATAACCGAGCCCCGAAACGCCAACAAAACGGCAACGTCACGTTTACATATACTTGTATGTACAATCATATGCAATATGAGAGTAGTTAGCGCGATAACGGTGGTTTGATTTTCACATCTTTCTGTATTTAATTGTTTTTATTTGATTTTTTCTTCAGCTGGAACGAATGTGCCATGTCGATTTAGTGAGCTGTAACGCATTAATCCTCTAAAAAACCTTGGTATTTAAGAAGGCGGTCACAAAATGTCGCGTATAGCAGAATGTGTGGCGATAGTCGGAAAAAACTAGAATTAAATAGAGACGTGTTGGCTGTATTAATGATTTTCATAAGATGAACAGATACGATTTATTCGTGCCTGGGGCGGTGTCAGGGGAGAATAAATGTCATTTTTAAGTTTAATTAATATATTTGGCGAATTGGTTTCAAATATTGTACGGCTCGCTGCGTGAAATCTCGCCGTGAATTTTATCGGTGTTATTTAACCCAGCTATGACTTATCCGTCGTCACCGCTCAAAATGTCACCAAAACTTCCCGCGATCTCTTAACCCCGTTGTGGCATAATGCGCGCCAAATCACATTCCCTATGTATAAAGAGCGAGCGCTGTGTTAAGCACCAACAACATCACCATGCAGTTCGGCAGCAAGCCGTTGTTTGAAAACATCTCTGTTAAATTCGGCGGCGGCAACCGTTATGGCCTGATCGGCGCCAACGGCTGCGGCAAGTCCACCTTTATGAAAATCCTCGGCGGCGATTTGGCGCCGACCGGCGGCAACGTGTTCCTCGATCCGAACGAGCGCCTGGGTAAACTGCGTCAGGATCAGTTCGCCTTCGAACAATACAGCGTGCTGGACACCGTGATCATGGGCCACACCGAGCTGTGGGCGGTGAAGGAAGAGCGCGACCGCATCTACGCCATGGCGGAGATGAGCGAAGAAGACGGTTATAAAGTGGCCGATCTGGAAGTCGCCTACGGCGAGATGGACGGTTACACCGCCGAAGCGCGCGCCGGCGAACTGCTGCTTGGCGTCGGCATTCCGGTGGAACAGCACTATGGCCCGATGAGCGAAATCGCGCCGGGCTGGAAGCTGCGCGTGTTGCTGGCGCAGGCGCTGTTCTCCGATCCGGAAATCCTGCTGCTCGACGAACCGACCAACAACCTGGACATCGATACCATTCGCTGGCTGGAGCAGGTGCTGAACGAACGCAACAGCACCATGATCATCATCTCGCACGACCGTCACTTCCTGAACATGGTCTGCACCCACATGGCGGATCTGGATTACGGCGAACTGCGCGTTTATCCGGGCAACTACGACGAATACATGACCGCCGCCACCCAGGCGCGTGAACGTCTGCTGGCCGACAACGCCAAGAAGAAGGCGCAGATCAACGAGCTGCAATCGTTCGTCAGCCGTTTCAGCGCCAACGCCTCCAAATCCAAGCAGGCCACCTCGCGCGCCCGCCAGATCGACAAGATCCAGCTGGAAGAAGTGAAGGCCTCCAGCCGCCAGAACCCGTTCATCCGTTTCGATCAGGACAAGAAGCTGTTCCGTAACGCGCTGGAAGTGGAAGCGCTCACCAAGGGCTTCGACAACGGCCCGCTGTTCAGCAAGCTGAACCTGATGGTGGAAGTGGGTGAGAAGGTTGCGGTGCTGGGCGCCAACGGCATCGGTAAAACCACCCTGCTGAAAACGCTGGTGGGCGACGCGCAGCCGGACACCGGCACCGTGAAGTGGTCGGAAAACGCCCGTATCGGTTACTACGCGCAGGATCACGAATACGAGTTCGACGATACCCTGACCGTGTTCGACTGGATGAGCCAGTGGAAGCAGGAAAAAGACGACGAGCAGGCGGTGCGCAGCGTGCTGGGCCGTTTACTGTTCAGCCAGGACGACATCAAGAAGAAAGTGAAGGTGCTGTCCGGCGGTGAGAAGGGCCGCATGTTGTTCGGCAAGCTGATGATGCAGCGCCCAAATATTCTGGTGATGGACGAACCGACCAACCACCTGGATATGGAATCCATCGAATCGCTGAACATGGCGCTGGAGATGTACGAAGGCACGCTGATCTTCGTCTCCCACGACCGTGAGTTCGTCAGCTCGCTGGCGACGCGCATTCTGGAAATCACTCCGAACAAGGTGATCGACTTTACCGGCAACTACGAAGACTATCTGCGCAGCCAGGGCATAGTGTAACCCTCGCGGCAACGCATCAGGGCGGGAATTATCCCGCCCTTTTTTTATCCGTCATTCCCCGCCGCACACCTCGCAGTGCGGATCCTTCGGCAGTTTCATCTCTCGGAACTGCATGCTCATCGCATCGAACATCAACAGCTTGCCGCGCAGCGGCTGACCATAGTCGGCCAGCAGCTTGATGGCCTCCATCGCCTGCAGGGTGCCGATAGTGCCGACCAGCGGCGCCATCACGCCCGCTTCGACGCAGGTGAGGGCGCTGTCGCCGAACAGCCGGCTCAGGCAGCGGTAGCAGGGCTCGCCCGGCTGATAGGTGAACACGCTGAGCTGGCCTTCCATGCGGATCGCCGCGCCGGAAACCAGCGGCCTCTGCTGCGCGTGGCACAGGCGGTTCAGGGCATCGCGCGCCGCCACGTTGTCGGTGCAGTCCAGCACCAGATCGCAGGCGGCGATTTCTGCCGCAATCGCCTCATCTTCCAGTCGGCCGTCGATCGCGTCGATGCGGATATGCGGGTTGATGGCGCTCAGTTCCTGCCTGGCGGAGGCGACTTTGCTCTGGCCGATGCGATCGTCGCGGTGCAGGATCTGGCGCTGCAGGTTGGAGAGCGAGACGGTGTCGAAATCCACCAGCACCAGATGGCCGACGCCGGCCGCTGCCAGATATGGCGCGGCGGCGCAGCCCAGCCCGCCCAACCCGGCGATCAGCACGCGGGCGGCCTTCAGCTTCTCCTGGCCGTCGAAGTCAAAGCCGCGCAGCACGATCTGGCGGTTGTAGCGCAGCGCTTCGGCGTCGGTCAATTCCGGCAGCATGTTCAGCTCCTCAGCAGGGCATTGAATGGCTCGATCTCCACCGTTTCGCCTACCGCCACCGAACCGCGTTCGCGCTCCAGCACGATGAAACAGTTGCCCTGGCTGTAGGAGCTGAAGACGTGCGAGCCCTGGTGGCCGGTGGTGCTGACCTCCAGTTCGCCCGCGGCGTTGCTGCTGAACACGCCACGCTGAAAATCGAGGCGGCCCGGCGATTTCTTCAGCGGGGTCAGCGCCCGTGCGCGCAGGCGCGGCGGCAGGCGCCAGTCGCTGTGGCCGGCCAGCTTCGCCAGCAGCGGTTGCACCAGTTGGTAGAAGGTCAGGGCGGCGGAAACCGGGTTGCCCGGCAGGCCGCAGAACCAGGCGTGGCCCAGTTTGCCGAAGGCGAAGGGTTTGCCGGGTTTGATCGCCAGCTTCCAGAAGCTGACCTGGCCCAGTTCGTCGAGCATTTGTTTGGTGTAGTCGGCTTCGCCGACCGAAACGCCGCCGCTGCTGATGACCACGTCGGCCTGGCTGTCTGCCTGTGTGAAGGCGTCGCGCAGCGCATCGCGATCGTCGCGGATAATGCCGAGATCGAGCACCTCGCAGCCCATCTGCTCCAGCATCAGGCGCACCGCGAAGCGGTTGGTGTCGTAGATTTGGCCCGCCTGCAGCGGCTGGCCGACCGGCTGCAGTTCGTCGCCGGTGGAGAACACCGCCACCTTCAGCTTACGCATCACCTGCACTTCGGCGACGCCAAGCGAAGCCAGCAGCGGCAGCTGCGCGGCGCCCAGCTTCACGCCGGCCGGCAACACGCTCGCGCCGCGGCGAATGTCTTCACCCGCCAGACGGATATTCTGTCCGGCTTCAACCGGCGCGGTAAAACACACGCCCTGGTCGCTCACCTCGGCCTGCTCCTGCATCACTACCGCGTCCGCCCCGGCCGGGATCGGCGCGCCGGTCATGATGCGCACGCAGCTGTTGGCCGGCCATTGGCCGTCGAACGGCGCGCCGGCGAAGGCCTTACCGGCGACCGGCAGCGGCGCATTGGCCGCCAGATCGGCGAGGCGCACAGCATAGCCGTCCATCGCCGAGTTGGCGAACGGCGGCACGTCGAGCGGTGAGACCACCGGCGCGGCGGTGATGCGGCCGGCGGCGGCGGTCAGGGCGATGGATTCGGTCTGCTGCAGCGGGGCGATCTGCCCGAGCATTTTTTCCAGCGCTTGCTCCAGGGAGATGAGATCGGAAGTATGGCAATGATCCATAAAGGGAACTCCGTAATCAGGGTGCGCTAAAATAGCGACAAAGTGCGGGTATTATGGCAGAGAACGCCGGGGGGGAGAACGGGTTATGCCCGCCATCTTTCGCACTGCGGCGCTGGGGCGATCGGGTATAAATTGCGTAAAACAGAGGAGAATCATGATGCATAAACAGGTTATCGACTTCTGGTTCGACGAGATCGAACCGATCATGTGGTTCAAAAAGGACGACGATTTCGATTGTCTGCTGCACAGCCGTTTCGGCGAAATCTGGCGCGCGGCGGCGGCGGGGGAGCTGGCGCACTGGCGCGACACTATCGAAGGGCGCCTGGCGGAGGTGATCGTGCTCGATCAGTTCAGCCGCAACCTGTTCCGCGGCACGCCGCAGTCGTTCGCCTGCGACGGCATGGCGCTGATCCTGGCGCAGGAGGCGATCCGCAGCGGCGAGTGCGAACGGCTGAGCCGCGAGCAGCGCGGTTTCCTTTATCTGCCGTTCATGCATTCGGAATCGCCGCTAATCCACCAGCAGGCGCTGGTGCTGTACACCGAGCTCAATAACGGCGACCAGCTGGAGTTCGAGCTTCGGCACAAAGCGATCATCGATCGTTTCGGCCGCTACCCGCATCGCAATGCGATATTGGGGCGCACCAGCACGCCGGAAGAAGAGGCTTTTTTACAGCAGCCCGGATCGGGTTTTTAATCTCGGATCATCTGCGCCCGGCCGGGGAAAAAACAGCAGGCCGGGCGCCGCAATAAGCGTTATTCAGCGTGAACGTTTATTTCCTTACGCCATGCCGCTATTTCCGCACGCGGAATTACCAATAATCTCGGCCGTACGATCGGCGATTTACGGCTTTTCATAACCTGCTGTTTTTATTCCAATAAGCTATTTCAAGGTGCGAAACGGTCTAAGCGGACTACGCTAAAAGCGGGACGTGGACGTTATGCTGTACTTCCACTGTAGGACTAAATAGAGTCGAAAAAGACTGAATAATAATGATACCGCGCTCAGCTTATTCGCTGCGCAACGGCGGGATTAACACAGGGTGTCAGGCAAATGAGCAAACCAGTGATTGCCATTCATGGCGGCGCGGGCGCAATTACCCGGGCGGCGCTGAGTGCGGAAAAAGAACGGCAGTATATCCAGGCGCTGTCCGAGATCGTGACCGCCGGGCAGGCGATACTGGCCCAGGGCGGCAGCGCGCTGGACGCGGTGACCGAAGCGGTGCGGCTGCTCGAAGAGTGCCCGCTGTTCAACGCCGGCAAAGGCTCGGTGTTTACCCATCAGGGCACCCACGAGCTTGATGCCTGCGTGATGGACGGCCGCACCTGCGATGCCGGCGCCGTCGCCGGCGTCAGCCGCATCCGCAACCCGGTGCTGGCGGCGCGCGCGGTGCTGGAAAACAGCGAACACGTGCTGTTTGCCGCCGAAGGCGCCGAGAAGTTTGCCGCGGCCCACGGCCTGGAACTGGTCACCCCCGATTTCTTCTTTACCCAGGAACGTTTCGATCAGCTGCACCGGGCCCAGGCGGAGCAGGGCCGGGTATTGCTCGATCACGACGGTGCGGCGCAGGCCGGCGATCCGCTCGATCCCGATCGCAAATTCGGCACCGTCGGCGCGGTGGCGCTGGATGCGCTGGGCAACCTCGCCGCCGCCACTTCGACCGGCGGCATGACCAACAAGCAGGCCGGGCGGGTAGGCGACACGCCGATTATCGGCGCCGGCTGCTATGCCAACAACGCCACCGTGGCGGTTTCCAGCACCGGCACCGGCGAAATCTTCATGCGCGGCGTGGCGGCCTATGACGTCTCCGCCCTGATCGAATACGGCGATCTGAGCCTGCAGGCGGCCAGCGATCGGGTGGTGATGGAGAAGCTGCCGGCCCTCGGTGGCAGCGGCGGCATGATCGCCGTCGATCGCCACGGCAATATCGCGCTGCCGTTCAACTGCGAGGGGATGTATCGCGGTTTTGGCTATGTCGGCGATGCGCCGTCCGTCGGGATTTACCGCTAAGCGTTCACCGGGAGGGTGCATGACCGACGTTTTACTTCGACCCGCCGCCAGCGGCGGGCCGTCATTGCCGCCGCAGCGGGTGCTGACGGTGCGCGATCTGAGCATCAGCTTTCCTCAACCGGACGGCGCCGTGGCAGCGGTGCGCAACCTGTCGTTCGATCTCGATCGCGGCGAGACGCTGGCGATCGTCGGTGAGTCCGGCTCCGGCAAATCGGTCACTTCGCTGGGGCTGATGCGGCTGGTGGAGCAGGGCGGCGGGCGCATCGTCGGCGGCGTCATGACGCTGCGCCGGCGCGACGGCGCGCTGCTCGATCTGGCGCAGGCCTCGCAGAGCACGCTGCGCACGGTGCGCGGCGCCGACATGGCGATGATCTTCCAGGAGCCGATGACCTCGCTCAACCCGGTATTTCCGGTCGGCGAGCAGATCGCCGAATCGCTGCGCCTGCATCAGGGCATGGATCGCCGCAGCGCGCGCCAGGAGGCGCTGCGCATGCTCGATCTGGTGCGTATTCCGGAGGCCAAAGAGGTGCTGGGGCGTTACCCGCACCAGCTTTCCGGCGGCATGCGCCAGCGGGTGATGATCGCCATGGCGCTCTCCTGCAAGCCGGCGCTGCTGATCGCCGATGAACCCACCACCGCCCTCGACGTCACCATTCAGGCGCAGATCCTGCAGCTGATCCGCGTGCTGCAACGGGAGATGCAGATGGGGGTGATCTTCATTACTCACGACATGGGCGTGGTGGCAGAGATCGCCGATCGGGTGCTGGTGATGCGCCGCGGCGAGCAGGTGGAACAGAATCGGGTGCGCGAGCTGTTTGCCGCGCCACAGCAGGCCTATACCCGGGCGCTGTTGGCGGCGGTGCCGAAGCTGGGGGCGATGGCCGATCGGCCGCTGCCGGCGAAGTTTCCGTTGCCGGGCGGAGAGGGGGATACGGTGCCGCAGGATACCGTGCCGCCCGGCGCCGCGCCGATCCTGCAGGTGGAGCATCTGGTTACGCGCTTTGATCTGCGCGGCGGGTTGTTCAATCGGGTCACTCGCCGGGTGCACGCGGTGGAAAACGTCAGTTTCGATCTTTACCCCGGCGAGACGCTGGGGCTGGTGGGCGAGTCCGGCTGCGGCAAGTCCACCACCGGGCGCTCTTTGCTGAAGCTGGTGGACAGCCAGAGCGGCACCATCACCTTCGCCGGGCGGCGGATAGATCAGTTGAAGGGGCCGGCGCTGCAGCACCTGCGGCGCGATATTCAGTTCATTTTTCAGGATCCCTACGCTTCGCTTGATCCGCGTCTGACGGTCGGTTTTTCCATCATGGAGCCGCTGCTGGTGCACAACGTGATGCGCGGCCGCGAGGCGGAGCAACGGGTGGCCTGGCTGCTGGAGCGCGTCGGCCTGCTGCCGGAGCATGCGCGCCGCTACCCGCACGAATTTTCCGGCGGCCAGCGCCAGCGCATCTGCATCGCGCGCGCGCTGGCGCTGAACCCGAAAGTGGTGATCGCCGACGAGGCGGTGTCGGCGCTGGACGTGTCGATTCAGGCGCAGATCGTCAATCTGCTGCTCGACCTGCAGCGCGAGTTCGGCATCGCTTTTTTGTTTATTTCACACGACATGGCGGTGGTGGAGCGCATCAGCCACCGGGTGGCGGTGATGTACCTCGGGCAGATCGTCGAGATCGGCCCACGGCAGGCGGTGTTCGACAACCCGCAGCACCCTTACACCCGCAAACTGATGGCGGCGGTGCCGGTGGCCGATCCCGCCCACGCCCACAAACGGCAGCCGCTGCCGGCCGATGAGATCCCGAGCCCGGTGCGCGCGCTGGGCGATGAACCCGTTACCGCACCGCTGGTGCAGGTTGGCGCCGGGCACTTTGTCGCCCGCCACCCGATCGCCGGTGCTTTTTAAAGACCTCAGGAGAGACAAGCGACATGAAGCACACATTCAAACGCAATGCGCTGTTGGCCGCCGTACTGCTGGCGGCGGGAACCGGCCCGGTCTGGGCGGCGAAGGACGCGGTGATCGCCGTGGCCTCCAACTTCACCACCCTCGATCCTTACGACGCCAACGATACGCTGTCGCAGGCGGTGGCCAAGTCTTTCTATCAGGGGCTGTTCGGCTTCGACAAGGACATGAAGCTGGTGAACGTGCTGGCGGACAGCTATGAGGTCAGCAAAGACGGCCTGACCTACACCGTCAAACTGCACCAGGGGATTAAATTCCACGACGGTACCGCGTTCAACGCCGAGGCGGTGAAGGTAAACCTCGATCGCGCCAGCAACCCGGACAGCCACCTCAAGCGCTACAACCTGTTCAAGATGATCGACAAAACCGAAGCGGTGGACGCCAATACGGTGAAGGTCGTGCTGAAAGCGCCGTTCTCGGCGTTCGTCAACAACCTGGCGCACCCGGCGGCGGCGATCATCTCGCCGGCGGCGCTGAAGCAATACGGCAAGGAGATCGGTTTCCACCCGGTCGGCACCGGGCCGTATCAGTTCGTCACCTGGAACCAGACCGATTTCGTCAAGGTGAAGAAGTTCGACGGCTACTGGCAGCCGGGGCTGCCGAAGCTCGACAGCATCACCTGGCGCCCGGTGGTGGATAACAACACCCGCGCGGCGATGCTGCAAACCGGCGAGGCGACCTTCGCCTTCCCGATCCCTTACGAGCAGGCCAAGGTGCTGGAAGGCAACGCCAAGCTGGACGTGGTGGCCGCCCCGTCGATCCTGCAGCGTTACATCAGCATGAACGTCACTCAGAAGCCGTTCGACAACCCGAAGGTGCGCCAGGCGCTGAACTATGCCATCAACAAGGACGCGCTGATCAAAGTGGCGTTCGCCGGGTACGCGGTGCCGGCGGAAGGGCCGGTGCCGCCGGCCATTGACTTCGCCGCCCGCTATAAGCCGTGGCCGTACGATCCGGCCAAGGCGCGCGAGCTGCTGAAAGAGGCCGGCTACCCGAACGGCTTCACCACCACCCTGTGGTCTTCCCACAACCACAGCACCGCGCAGAAGGTGCTGCAGTTCACCCAGCAGCAGCTGGCGCAGGTGGGGGTAAAAGTGACGGTGACGGCGATGGATGCCGGGCAGCGCGCGGCGCAGGTGGAGAGCGTCGGGGTGAAAGACACCGGCGTGCGGCTGTTCTACACCGGCTGGTCGGCCTCGACCGGGGAAGCGGACTGGGCGCTGTCGCCGCTGTTCTCCACCCAGGCGGCGCCGCCGAAGCAGTTCAACACCGCGTTCTACAGCAACCCGCAGGTGGACAAGGATCTGACCGACGCGCTGGCGACCACCGATCGCGCCGAGAAGCAGAAACTGTATCAGGACGCGCAGGATCGCATCTGGGCCGATGCGCCCTGGATCTTCCTGGCGACCGAACGTCTGTTGTCGGCCAACAGCAAACAGCTGAGCGGTTTCTACGTGATGCCGGATACCTCGTTCAACTTTGATAACGCCGATCTGAAATAAGGCGCCCATCCCCGCCTGCGGCCAAGCGTCGGCGGGCGGGGGAAGGAATGAGATGCTCAATTATTTTCTGAAACGACTGCTGGGCCTGATCCCGACGCTGCTGATCGTGGCGGTGCTGGTGTTCCTGTTCGTCCACCTGCTGCCGGGCGATCCGGCGCGGCTGGCGGCGGGGCCGGAGGCCGACGAGGCGGTGGTGCAGCTGGTGCGCAAGGATTTGGGGCTGGATCAGCCGCTGCCGCAGCAGTTCGCACACTTCTTCGTCAACGCGCTGCGGGGCGACTTCGGCATCTCGATGGTGTCCAAGCGCCCGGTGAGCGAAGAGATCGCCTCGCGCTTTATGCCGACCTTTTGGCTGACCGTCACCAGCATGCTGTGGGCGGTGGCGTTCGGCCTGGCGATCGGCGTGGTGTCGGCGGTGTGGCGCAACCGCTGGCCGGATCGCCTCGGCATGACGCTGGCGGTGTCGGGGATCTCGTTCCCGGCCTTTGCGCTCGGCATGCTGCTGATGCAGGTGTTCTCGGTCGAACTGGGGTGGCTACCGACGGTGGGCGCCGACAGCTGGCGACACTACATTCTGCCTTCGATCACCCTGGGGGCGGCGGTGGCAGCGGTGATGGCGCGTTTCACCCGCGCTTCGTTCGTCGAGGTGCTGCAGGAAGACTACATGCGCACCGCGCGCGCCAAGGGCGTGCGGGAAAGCGTGGTGGTGATGAAACACGGCCTGCGCAACGCGATGATCCCGGTGGTGACCATGATGGGGCTGCAGTTCGGCTTCCTGCTCGGCGGTTCGATCGTGGTGGAGAAGGTGTTCAACTGGCCGGGGTTGGGGCGGTTGCTGGTGGACTCGGTGGAGATGCGCGATTACCCGGTGATCCAGGCCGAGGTGCTGCTGTTCTCGCTGGAATTTATCCTGATCAACCTGCTGGTGGATATGCTGTACGCGGCGATCAACCCGGCGATTCGTTATCAATGAGGACGCGGCATGATTAAGCATTGGCGGCGCAACGCCGCACTGAAGGCGATGCCGCTTATCGATCCCAACGCGGTACGCACGCCGTGGAGCGAGTTTTGGCGGCGTTTTCGCCGCCAGCGGGCGGCGCTGGTCGCCGGTCTGTTGGTGCTGCTGCTGATTGCGGCGGCGCTGCTGGCGCCTTATCTGGCACCGTTCGATGCGGAAAACTATTTCGATTACGATCGGCTGAACGAGGGGCCTTCGCTGATGCACTGGCTGGGCGTGGATTCTCTCGGGCGCGATATCTTCAGCCGCATCCTGATGGGCACGCGCATTTCGCTGGCGGCCGGGGTGTTCTCGGTGCTGGCGGGCGGGGCGATCGGCACCCTGCTGGGGCTGCTGGCCGGCTACTATGAGGGCTGGTGGGATCGCCTCACCATGCGCGTCTGCGATGTGCTGTTCGCGTTTCCCGGTATTCTGCTGGCGATCGGCGTGGTGGCGATCATGGGCAGCGGCATGGCCAACGTGATCGTCGCGGTGGCGATCTTCAGCATTCCGGCCTTCGCCCGCCTGGTGCGCGGCAATACGCTGGTGCTGAAGCACCTGACCTATATCGAATCGGCGCGCAGCATCGGCGCCTCGGACTGGACCATCATCCTGCGGCACATTCTGCCGGGCACCCTGTCTTCGATTGTGGTCTATTTCACCCTGCGCATCGGCACCTCGATCATCACCGCCGCCAGCCTGTCGTTTCTGGGCCTGGGTGCCCAGCCGCCGACGCCGGAGTGGGGGGCGATGCTCAACGAAGCGCGCGCCGATATGGTGATCGCGCCGCACGTGGCGATCTTCCCCAGTCTGGCGATATTCATTACCGTGCTGGCGTTCAACCTGTTGGGCGACGGACTGCGCGACGCGCTCGATCCTAAGCTGAAGGGGTGAGGGCATCGCTAAATTGGCATACCCCTGTTTTACGAGTAAAATTGGTGAAAATTTGACCCGCGTATATTACAGGGATGAGGAATGGATATGGCAATGATGGCTTTTGAAGAAATCCGGGCGCTTTAATAACCGCCCGGATTTTTTTATCAGCGGAACAGGTGCTCGGCGTGGAAGCGCAGGTGATCTTCCACGAAGGTGGCGATGGTGAAGTAGCTGTGATCGTACCCCGGCTGAATGCGCAGCGTCAGCGGCCAGTCGCGCTGGCGCGCCAGCTCCGCCAACCGCGCCGGCTGCAGCTGGTCGGCCAGGAACTGGTCGTCGTCGCCCTGGTCGATAAGGACCGGCATTTTTTCCGCGCCGCTGGCCAGCAGATGGCAGCTGTCGTACTGCAGCCACTGGCTTTCGTCGCTGCCCAGATAGGCGGTGAACGCCTTGCGGCCCCACGGCACCTGGCACGGGTTAACGATCGGCGCGAACGCCGATACCGAGCGGAAGCGCTGCGGATTGCGAAACGCCATCATCAGCGCGCCGTGGCCGCCCATCGAGTGGCCGAAGATCGACTGACGACCGCTGACGCTGAAGTGCTGTTCGATCAGCGTCGGCAGTTCGGCGCTGATGTAGTCGTACATGCGGAAATGGCGATCCCACGGCACCTGGGTGGCGTTCAGGTAGAACCCGGCGCCCTGGCCCAGATCGTAGCCTTCGTCGTTCGGCACTTCGTCGCCACGCGGGCTGGTGTCCGGCATCACCAGCACCAGGCCCAGCTCGGCGGCGATGCGCTGCGCGCCGGCTTTCAACGTGAAGTTCTCGTCGTTGCAGGTCAGCCCCGACAGCCAGTACAGCACCGGCGGCGGGTTGTCATCGCGCGGCGGCGGCAGGTAGATGCTGAATGTCATGTTGCAATTCAGGCTCTGCGCCGCGTGGCGATAGCGCTGCTGCCAGCCGCCGAACATGCGGTGCTCTTCGAGAAGTTCCAATGACAACGTCATCTCTGCCTCCTGGCTTATTGGTCGAAGTGGATGACGGAACGGATCGATTTGCCTTCGTGCATCAAATCGAACGCTTCGTTGATCTGCTCCAGCCCCATGGTATGGGTGATAAAGTCGTTCAGCGCGAATTCACCGTCCAGATAGCGCTCGACGATGCCCGGCAGCTGCGAACGGCCCTTGACGCCGCCGAACGCCGAACCGCGCCAGACGCGACCGGTGACCAGTTGGAACGGACGGGTCGAGATCTCTTCGCCAGCGCCCGCGACGCCGATGATCACCGATTCACCCCAGCCCTTGTGGCAGCACTCCAGCGCGGAACGCATCACGTTGACGTTGCCGATGCACTCGAAGGAGAAGTCGACGCCGCCGTCGGTCAGCTCGACGATCACGTCCTGAATCGGCTTGTCATAGTCTTTCGGGTTGATCAGATCGGTAGCGCCCAGCTTGCGCGCCAGATCGAACTTGCTGGTGTTGATGTCGATGCCGATGATGCGGCCCGCGCCGGCCATCTGCGCGCCGATGATCGCCGACAGGCCGATGCCGCCCAGGCCGAAGATCGCCACGGTATCGCCCGGCTGCACTTTGGCGGTGTTCATCACCGCGCCCATGCCGGTGGTCACGCCGCAGCCCAGTAGGCACACTTCTTCCAGCGGCGCTTCCTTGTTGATTTTCGCCAGTGAAATCTCCGGCACCACGGTGTACTCGGAGAAAGTGGAGGTGCCCATGTAGTGGAAGATCGGCTTGCCATCCTTGAAGAAGCGGGTGGTGCCGTCCGGCATCAGCCCTTTGCCCTGGGTGGCGCGGATCGCCTGGCACAGGTTGGTCTTGCCGGATTTACAGAATTTGCACTCGCCGCACTCCGGGGTGTAGAGCGGGATCACGTGATCGCCGACCGCCACGCTGGTGACGCCTTCACCGACCGCTTCCACCACGCCGCCGCCCTCGTGGCCGAGGATCGCCGGGAACACGCCTTCCGGATCTTTGCCGGACAGGGTGTAGGCGTCGGTGTGACAAACGCCGGTGGCGACGATCCGCACCAGCACTTCGCCTTTTTGCGGTGGCATCAGCTCGACTTCTTCGATCTTCAGCGGCTGGTTCGGGCCCCAGGCAACGGCGGCGCGGGTTTTGATCATCTCCATCATAGTCTCCTCAGTGGTTTTCTTTTAAATCAGGCGATATCGACAACGTCTGATAAATCGTTGGGGGTGCTTTCATCAACAGCGGCGGTTTCCGTCTGTTCAATAATCAACTCTTTCAGCGCGCGCACGTTCGGCCCGAACGCGTCGCGACGCCACAGCAGCCAGGTGGCGGTGTCGGCCACGTCCGGCGGCAGGGGGTGAACCCGCACCCGCTCATGGCCCGGCAGCAGGCTGAGCACCGAATGCGGGATCATCGCCAGCCCGGCGCCGCTGGCGACGCAGGCCAGCATGGCGTGATAGGACTGGATCTCCATAATTTGCCCCGGCCGCGCGCCTTCGCGCTTGAACCAGGCCTCCAGCCGCAGGCGGTAGGAGCAGCTGGCGCGAAAGGCGAACAGCGTTTCGCCGTTGGCGTCTTTGGCGCTGTGGATCGGCGCGTGATCGAGGCAGGAGATCACCACCATATGTTCAGGATAGGCGATGCAGCCGTTCAGCTCGTCATAGGGTACCGGGCCGTCGACCAGCGCCGCGGCCAGCGTGCCGGCGCGCACCCGATCGGCGATTTCGCCGGAGGTGCCGGTGGTCAGCGACAGCGAAACCTGCGAGAAGCGCTGGTGGTAAGCCGCCAGCAGCGAGGGCAGGCGGGTAGCGGCGGTGCTCTCCATCGAGCCGAGGGCGAAGTTGCCCGCCGGTTCGCCGGCGTGGGTGATGCTCATCGCCTCGTCGCTCAGCGCCAGGATGCGGTTGGCGTAGCACAGAAAGTTATGGCCCATCGGCGACAGGCGCAGGCGCTGTTTTTCGCGGATAAACAGATCGGCGCCCAGCTCCTGCTCGAGCTGTCGCAGTCGGGTGGTCAGATTCGACGGCACGCGGTGCAGCTGCTCGGCGGCGCGGGCGACCGAGCCGGTTTCCGCTACGCAGCAGAACATGCGAAGCTGGGTCAGATCCATAATATTCTCGTTTCGTGATGAACTTGATTAGTATTATTCAGTTTTTGTGAGTTTAATACTGCGGCATGATACTGGCAACTTTCTTTTAACCTTTTGGATGCCGATATGGCTTTACGTATTGCCTTGAGCGGTTTTGCCGCGCTGATCGTTGCGATGGGCATTGGCCGCTTCGCTTTCACCCCCCAGGTGCCGCTGATGATCGCGGAACATCAGTTCACCCTGACCGGTGCCGGGCTGGTGGCGGCGATCAACTATTTGGGCTATCTGTGCGGCGCCTACGACGCGATGCGCGCCACGCGCCACGTCGAGCGGCGCCTGTGGCTTGGCGTGTGGGGCGCGGTGGCGCTGACGCTGCTGTCGGCGCTGGCGCAGGATGAATGGACGCACGGCGCGCTGCGCTTCGTCATCGGCTGGGCCAGCGGCTGGGCGATGGTGCTGGTGGCGGCCTGGACCAATGAGCGGTTGGCGCACTACGGCCGGCCGGCGCTGAGCGCGGCGGTGTTCGCCGGGCCGGGCGCCGGTATCTTCCTCAGCGGCATGCTGGCGGTGGGCATCAACACGCTGGGGCTGACGGCGGCGCAGGCCTGGCTGGTGTATGGCGTGCCGGCGCTGGCGTTGGTGGGGGCGATTAGCGCCTTTCTGCCGCGCAGCGGCGAGCTGCATCGCCCGGACGTGGCCCCGGAACCGCTACTGCTGACGCCGGCGCTCAAACGCCTGGTGTGGAGCTACAGCCTGGCCGGGTTCGGCTACATCCTGCCGGCGACGTTCTTGTCGCAGATGGCGGCGGCGCGTTTTCCCGGCAGCCTGTTCGCGCAGTTCGTCTGGCCGGTGTTCGGCGGCGCGGCGGTGCTGGGGATCGTTATCGGCATTTTGACCCGCCATCGGCTCACTACCCAGACCCGGTTGGCGATCACGCTGTGGATACAGGCGCTGGGCGTGCTGAGCGCCGAAGTTGTGCCGGGCGTGGCCGGCCTGGCGTTGGGGGCGTTGCTGACCGGCGGCGGCTTCCTCTGCGTGGTGCAGCTCGCCCTTCAGCACGGCCGTGAACTGGCGCCGCGCCATGCGCGCTACATGGCCGGGTTGCTGACCACCGGTTATGCGATCGGCCAACTGGTCGGGCCGATGCTGTCGGCGCTGTCGACCGCCTTGACCCATCGACTGGAGCCGGCGCTGTACGTAGCGGTGGCGGCGCTGTTGGTGGCCGGTGCGCTGGTGGTGAATACCCCGGCGCGGCGGTTGGCGCAAAAAACGGCGATGCGGTGATTGAAATCCATACAAAAAGCGTGGAATCTCGCAGCCGGCCTGATTGTGCTAAATGCGAATATTTCACCTGCGGATGAAGCACAATCACTGGATAATCGCCGCGCTCTCATCTACAGTGGGGGCAAAATCTTGACCGGGTTCACGTTATCCACCACGAAAACTCTGCCGTCACGAGAGCAAGCAATTCGCCGGCCGCACGCCCTACCAGGCCGCCGGCGGGTTCCGTCCGCAGGAGAACAAATACATGACATCATTAAGTAAAGAAGCCGCGCTGGTGCATGCGGCGCTGGAAGAGCGTGGTCTGGAAACGCCGCTGCGCGGGGAAGTGCTGGATCGCGAAACGCGCAAGCGCCGCATCAAAGAGCACATGACCGAAATCATGCAGCTGCTGAACCTCGATCTGTCCGATGACAGCCTGGCGGAGACGCCACATCGCATCGCCAAAATGTATGTCGACGAGATCTTCTCCGGGCTGGACTACGCCAACTTCCCGAAAATCACCGTTATCGAGAACAAGATGAAGGTGGATGAGATGGTGACGGTGCGCGATATCACGCTGACCAGCACCTGCGAACACCACTTCGTGACCATCGACGGCAAGGCCACCGTGGCCTATATCCCGAAAGACTCGGTGATCGGCCTGTCGAAGATCAACCGCATCGTGCAGTTCTTCTCCCTGCGTCCGCAGGTGCAAGAGCGCCTGACCCAGCAGATCCTGGTGGCGTTGCAGACCCTGCTCGGCACCAATAACGTGGCGGTATCGATCGATGCGGTCCATTATTGTGTCAAGGCGCGCGGCATCCGCGACGCGACCAGCGCCACCACCACCACTTCGTTGGGGGGGCTGTTCAAGTCCAGCCAGAATACCCGCCAGGAGTTCCTGCGCGCGGTGCGTCATCACCAGGGGTGATGGCGTTGCGGGGCGACCCGCACGACGACAACAGGCGCCTGCGGGCGCCTTTTTCATGAGCGGAAGACAGCGATAAAAAATGAACAGTCATCCTCTGCCGCGCATCGCCACGCTGGACTGCGTGCGCGGCATCGCCATCCTCGGCATTTTATTGCTGAACATCAGCGCCTTCGGCTTGCCGAAGGCCGCCTACCTCAACCCGGCCTATTTGGGCATGCCGTCATCGCGCGACGCCTGGACCTGGGCGCTGCTCGATCTGTTCGCCCAGGCCAAGTTCCTGGCGATGTTCGCGCTGCTGTTCGGCGCCGGGCTGCAAATGCTGCTGCGGCGCGGCAAAAGCTGGATCCGCGCGCGGCTGTCGTGGCTGCTGCTGTTCGGCCTTGCGCACGCCATCTTCCTGTGGGACGGCGACATTCTGCTGGCCTACGGGCTGATCGGCCTGGTGTGCTGGCGCATGATCCGCGAAGCCAAAGAAACCTTCCAGCTGCTGAAAACCGGCGTGGTGCTGTATTTGATCGGCGTGGCGGTGCTGCTTTTGCTCGGCTTCGTCTCGCACGGTGAGCCGGGCAGCTTCTGGCAGCCGGGCGCGGCGGAGCTGCAGTACGAGAAGTTCTGGAAGCTGCAGGGCGGTTTCGAAGCCTGGCGCAGCCGCGCCGATCTGCTCTCGTCCAGCCTGCTGGCCATCGGCGCGCAGTATGGCTGGGAGCTGGCGGGGCTGATGCTGTTCGGCGCCGGACTGATGCGCAGCGGCTGGCTGCGCGGCAGTTATTCCTCCGGTTATTATTTGCGGCAGGCGGCGTGGCTGCTGCCGCTTTCGGTGCTGATCCAGCTGCCGGCGGTGGCGCTGCAATGGCAGGTGCATTGGGACTATCGCTGGAGCGGTTTCCTGCTGCAGGTGCCGCGCGAGCTGGGCGCCCCGCTGCAGGCGATGGGCTATCTGGCGCTGTGTTACGGTTTCTGGCCCGCGTTGTCGCGCATGCGCATCGCCCACTGGCTGACCCTGGTGGGGCGCATGGCGTTGAGCAACTACCTGCTGCAAACGCTGATCTGCACCACGCTGTTTTATCGCTTTGGCCTCTATGAGCAGTTCGACCGGCTGCAGCTGTTGGCGTTTGTGCCTCTGGTCTGGCTGGCCAACCTGGCGTTTTCCGCACTGTGGCTGCGTTACTTCGAACAGGGGCCGATGGAGTGGCTGTGGCGCAGGCTGACGCAGCTGGCCGCCGGCGAAGCGGAACCCAAAACGCTGAAGTGAGCGCCCGCCGGCAGGTTAAAAAAATGTATGTAAACGTTTTCTTTCCTGTGACGTAATTCACGCAGAGCAGCGGGCCAATCGGGGTAGGATAGCGCCACCGGCCACTACCCCGATTTCAGGATCCCGCATGCCTCCAGTTCATCCGATCACCATCCGCGACGTGGCGAAACGCGCCGGGGTCTCCGTGGCGACCGTCTCCCGCGTGCTGAATCACAGCGCGCTGACCAGCAAGGAGACGCGCGAGCAGGTGCTGCAGGCGGTGGCGGAGCTGGGCTATCGCCCCAACGCCAACGCGCAGGCGCTGGCGACCCAAAGCAGCGATACCCTGGGCGTGGTGGTGATGGACGTCTCCGATCCGTTCTTCGGCGCGCTGGTGAAAGCGGTAGACACGGTGGCGCAGAAACACCACAAATACTTGCTGATCGGCAACAGCTATCATCAGGCGGACAAAGAGCGCCACGCGATCGAAGTGCTGATTCGCCAGCGCTGTAACGCCCTGATTGTTCACGCCAAAGCCCTGAGCGATGCCGAACTGATCGGTTTTCTGGAGCAGGTGCCGGGCATGGTGCTGATCAACCGGATTATCCCCGGCTATGAGCCGCGCTGCGTCGGGCTGGATAACGTCTGCGGCGCGGAAATGGCGATGCGTCTTTTGCTGTCGCAGGGCCATCGGCGCATCGGCTATCTGGGCTCCAATCACCCGATCGAAGACGGGCCGCTGCGCCAGCAGGGCTATGCGCAGGCGATGGCCGCCGCCGGGCTGGCCACGCCCGACAACTGGCGCGCCTACGGTTCGCCGGATCTGCAGGGCGGCGAGGCGGCGATGGTGGAGCTGCTGGGGCGCAACTTACAGCTGAGCGCGGTGTTCGCCTACAATGACGCCATGGCCGCCGGCGCCATGGCGGTGCTGAAAGAAAACGGTATCACGGTGCCGCAGCATTTCTCGCTGATCGGCTTCGACGACATCCCCATCGCGCGTTACACCAGCCCCAAGCTTACCACGGTGCGCTACCCGATCGTCTCGATGGCCACGCTGGCCACCGAGCTGGCGTTGCAGGGCGCGGCAGGCCTGACGGAGCCGCAGGCCGCTCATCTGTTCATGCCGACGCTGGTGCGGCGCCATTCTGTCGCCCCCTGGCAAAGTGAGGCGACGGTCACTCTCTGACGATTTAATCTTGTGTAACCGTTTTCAATCTGTGAGAAAATTCACAGAATATTAACATCACGCCGTCTATGCTCTAGGCGTTTTCCGGCGCAAAGGCCCTTGCCGCTGCAACCTTTATCTCGCGCTGACACAGCATTTCTCGGAAATAACAAAATCCACGGACGGCAGGTGTTGAGTGGAAATCGCCTGGCCTGGGGTGTGCGCACTGCCGGTGACCATTGGCTCAAAGACGAGTAATACCCTACACAGAACCGGAGACTGACAATGAATAAGAAGGTTTTCACCCTGGCCGCCATGGCCGCAGCCATGATGTTTGGCGCCGCAGCCCATGCTGACACCCGTATTGGCGTCACGATTTACAAATACGACGACAACTTCATGTCGGTGGTGCGCAAGGCGATCGAGAAGGACGCCAAGGCTTCACCGGACGTCACCCTGCTGATGAATGACTCGCAGAACGACCAGTCCAAGCAGAACGATCAGATCGACGTGCTGCTGGCCAAGGGCGTGAAAGCGCTGGCGATCAACCTGGTCGACCCGGCCGCGGCGCCGGTGGTTATCGATAAGGCGCGCGCAAACGATATCCCGGTGGTGTTCTACAACAAAGAGCCTTCCCGCAAGGCGTTGGACAGCTATGAGAAGGCATATTACGTCGGCACCGACTCCAAAGAATCCGGCGTGATCCAGGGCGAGCTGATCGCCAAACACTGGCAAGCCAACCCGGCCTGGGATCTGAACAAAGACGGCCAGATCCAGTTCGTGCTGCTGAAAGGCGAGCCGGGCCACCCGGATGCCGAAGCGCGCACCACCTACGTGGTGAAAACGCTGAACGAGAAAGGCATCAAGACCCAGCAGCTACAGATGGATACCGCGATGTGGGATACCGCGCAGGCGAAAGACAAGATGGACGCCTGGCTCTCCGGCCCGAACGCCAACAAGATTGAAGTGGTGATCGCCAACAACGACGCCATGGCGATGGGCGCGGTGGAGGCGCTGAAGGCGCATAACAAGACCACTATCCCGGTGTTTGGCGTCGATGCGTTGCCTGAGGCGCTGGCGCTGGTGAAATCCGGCGCGATGGCGGGCACGGTGCTGAACGACGCCGACAACCAGGCGAAAGCCACCTTCGAGCTGGCGAAGAACCTGGCGGCGGGCAAACCGGCCACCGAAGGCACCCAATATAAAATCGAAAATAAAGTCGTGCGTATTCCTTACGTCGGCGTAGATAAAGACAACCTGTCTCAGTTTGTTAAATAAGAATTGAGATCCCGCTAAGACCCCGCCTGCGGCGCCAACACCAGGAATACCGCCGGCGGGGATGTTTACGACTGCAAGACAGTTAAGCCAGGTGTATTTATGGCCGATAGCTCACGCGAATTTTTGCTGGAAATGACGGATATCTGTAAGTCATTTCCCGGCGTCAAAGCCTTGGACAATGTCAATTTACGCGTCCGCCCGCACTCGATTCACGCCCTGATGGGGGAGAACGGCGCGGGTAAATCGACGTTGCTGAAATGCCTGTTCGGCATTTACAAAAAAGACAGCGGCAGCATTGTGTTTCAGGGCCGGGAGATCGATTTCAAGAGTTCGAAAGAAGCGCTGGAGCACGGCGTTTCCATGGTGCACCAGGAGCTGAACCTGGTGCTGCAGCGCACCGTGATGGACAACATGTGGCTGGGGCGCTATCCGACCAAAGGCCTGTTCGTCGATCAGGAAAAAATGCTCAAAGACACCCAGGCGATCTTCGACGAGCTGGATATCGACATCAACCCGCGCGAAAAGGTGGGCAACCTGTCGGTGTCGCAGATGCAGATGATCGAGATCGCCAAGGCGTTTTCCTACGACGCCAAAATCGTCATCATGGATGAGCCGACCTCCTCGCTGACGGAGAAAGAGGTCAATCACCTGTTCACCATTATCCGCAAGCTGAAAGAGCGGGGCTGCGGCATCGTCTATATCTCGCACAAGATGGAAGAGATCTTCCAGCTGTGCGACGAGATAACGGTGCTGCGCGACGGGCAATGGATCGCCACCCAACCGCTGGAAGGGCTGGATATGGACAAGATCATCGCCATGATGGTCGGCCGCTCGCTCAGCCAGCGCTTCCCCGACAGGCAGAACACGCCGGGTGAGGTGATCCTCGAGGTGAAAAACCTGACGTCGCTGCGTCAACCTTCGATCCGCGATGTGTCCTTCGATCTGCATCAAGGCGAGATCCTCGGCATCGCCGGGCTGGTGGGCGCCAAACGCACCGATATCGTCGAGACGCTGTTCGGCATTCGCGAAAAGGTGGCGGGCACCATCAAGCTGCACGGCAAAGCGATCGATAACCACAGCGCCAACGAAGCGATCAACCACGGTTTTGCGCTGGTGACCGAAGAGCGCCGATCCACCGGGATTTACGCCTACCTCGACGTGGGCTTCAACTCGCTGATCTCCAATATCCGCAATTATAAAAACAAGCTCGGCCTGCTGGATAACGCGCGGATGAAGAGCGACACCCAGTGGGTGATCGACGCCATGCGGGTGAAAACGCCGGGGCATCACACCCATATCGGCTCGCTGTCCGGCGGCAATCAGCAGAAGGTGATCATCGGCCGCTGGCTGCTGACGCAGCCGGAGATCCTGATGCTGGATGAACCGACGCGCGGCATCGACGTGGGCGCCAAGTTCGAGATTTATCAGCTGATGACCGAACTGGCGAAGAAGGGCAAGGGGATCATTATCGTCTCGTCCGAAATGCCGGAGCTTTTGGGGATAACCGACCGTATTTTGGTGATGAGCAATGGTCAGGTTGCGGGCATCGTTAACACCAAACAGACCTCGCAAAATGAAATCTTACGTCTCGCCTCCCTGCACCTTTAAGGATCGGAATTATGAACGCGCTAAATAAAAAAACCTTATTTACCTATTTCAAGGAAGGCGGCATTTACGTGGTGTTGCTGGTGCTGTTGGCCATCATCATCATTCAGGATCCGACTTTCCTCAGCCTGATGAACCTGAGCAACATCCTGACGCAGTCTTCGGTGCGCATCATCATCGCGCTGGGCGTGGCGGGGCTGATCGTGACCCAGGGCACCGACCTGTCCGCCGGGCGGCAGGTGGGGCTGGCGGCGGTGGTGGCGGCCACGCTGCTGCAGTCGATGGATAACGTCAACAAGGTGTTTCCGCACATGGAAACCTGGTCGATTCCCCTGGTTATTCTGCTGGTGTGTGCGGTCGGCGCGGTGATCGGCCTGGTTAACGGCCTGATTATCGCCTATCTCAACGTGACGCCGTTCATCACCACCCTGGGCACCATGATCATCGTCTACGGCATCAACTCGCTGTATTACGACTCGGTCGGCGCTTCGCCGGTGGCGGGCTTCGATCCGAAGTTCTCCACCTTTGCCCAGGGCTTTTTGCGCTTCGGCGACTTTAAGCTGTCGTACATTACCTTCTATGCGCTGATCGCCATCATATTCGTCTGGATCCTGTGGACCAAGACCCGCTTCGGCAAGAACATCTTCGCCATCGGCGGCAACCCGGAAGCGGCCAAGGTGTCCGGGGTCAACGTGCCGTTGAACCTGATCATGATCTATGCGCTGTCCGGCGTGTTCTACGCCTTCGGCGGCCTGCTGGAAGCGGGGCGCATCGGCAGCGCCACCAATAACCTCGGCTTTATGTACGAGCTGGACGCCATCGCCGCCTGCGTGGTGGGGGGCGTCTCCTTCGCCGGCGGGGTGGGTACGGTGTGGGGCGTGGTGACCGGGGTGATCATCTTCACCGTCATCAACTACGGCCTGACCTATATCGGCATCAACCCGTACTGGCAGTACATCATCAAGGGCAGCATCATCATCTTCGCCGTGGCGCTGGACTCGTTGAAATACGCCAAGAAGAAGTAGATTTACCGCAGTACAGACGACAAGGCCGGCAAAATATGCCGGCCTTTATTTTGGGCATTGCACGTCAGGGCTGTTTGGCTTTCTGCTTCTCTTCTTTCAGCTTGTGCTCCAGCTCGACCAGCTGTTCCGGCGAAACGGCGGGATAGCCCTGGGCGTCTTCCGGTACGGTGTGCATGGCGGAAATCGGGATCAGCGGGCCGAGGAAGCGCGGTTCGCGCTTGAGGATATAGAGATCGGTCAGTGCGCCCAGGCGGGCGAAGATCTCGCGGGCGCGCACCGTCATCATGTCTTTCGGCGACGGCACCGCGTAGCACTGCGCCTGAATGCCCATGTGCAGGGCGATGAACAGCGCGCGCTCGCAGTGGAAGCGCTGGGTGATGATGATGAAATCGTTGGTGTCGAACACCTTGCGGGTGCGCACGATGGAGTCCAGGGTGCGGAAGCCGGCGTAGTCCAGCACGATATCGCTCGGCGCCACGCCGGCGGCGATCAGATCGCGGCGCATGGTCATCGGCTCATTATAGCTTTGCTGGGCGTTGTCGCCGCTCAGCAGCAGGTATTTCACCTTGCCGCTGTTATAGGCGTTGATCGCCCCCTGAATGCGGTAACGGTAGTACTGGTTGATCACCCCGGTGCGGTAATACTTGGCGGTGCCGAGCACTACGCCGACCTGGCGGTGCGGCAATGCCTGCAGTTCGTCGTAGACGTAAGGCGCGGTTTTCCAGCTGATCCAGCGATCGAGCGCAATAGCCGAACCCATCAACACCGCAATGATGATGAACAGGCTGATGATCAGGCGTTTCCACATGTTGTTGCCTTACGCGCGCCGGGCTGAAAAAGATGGATCAAGGCTACTTTACCTGACCGACCTACGCAAGACGCGAACCGCCTGAAGCACGCGCGCCGCCGCATTTTTCGGCGTTTTTGCCGCACAAAAAAGCCCGGCGGAGCCGGGCTGGGTCATTTCAGCGCGCCATTCAGAACGAGGTGCGCTTGTAGCTGCGGTATTGCGGCCGCCAGAAGTTGTGTTCGATGGCTTTCGACAGCGCGTCTTCGGAGGTGACGATCGCCACGCCCTGCAGCTGCGCGGCTTTACCCACTTCCATGGCGATGCACTTCGACACGCCCTGAATATCGTCGATATTCGGCAGCAGCGCGCCGTGGCCGTCGGTGGCCAGCGGCGAGCAGTCCGCCAGCGCGCGGCTGGCGGCCATCAGCATGGCGTCGGTGACGCGGGTGGCGCCGGAGGCCAGCACGCCGAGGCCGATCCCGGGGAAGATATAGGAGTTGTTGCACTGGGCGATCGGGTACAGCTGATCTTTATAGCTCACCGGCGCGAACGGGCTGCCGGTCGCCACCAGGGCGGCGCCGTCGGTCCAGTTGATGATGTCTTCCGGACGGGCTTCCACGCGCGAGGTCGGGTTGGACAGCGGCATCACGATAGGGCGTTCACAGTGCTTGTGCATCTCGCGGATCAGCTCTTCGGTAAACAGCCCCGGCTGGCCGGACACGCCGATCAGAATGGTCGGCTTGGCGTTGCGCACCACGTCCAGCAGCGAGATGGCGTCGCTGGCGGTTTCCCAGCCGGCCAGGTTGTCGCTCTTCTGCACCAGCTTGCTCTGGAAGTCGAGCAGGTTCGGCAGTTTGTCGGTCAGCAGGCCGAAGCGGTCGACCATGAACACGCGGGCGCGCGCTTCGTCTTCGCTCAACCCTTCGGACTTCATCTGCGCGATGATCTGCTCGGCGATGCCGCAGCCGGCGGAACCGGCGCCGAGGAAGGTGACGGTCTGATCGCGCAGCTGGCTGCCGGCGGCGCGGCTGGCGGCGATCAGGCTGCCGAGGGTCACCGCGGCGGTGCCCTGGATGTCATCGTTGAAGCAGCAGATCTCATCGCGGTAGCGATTCAACAGCGGGGTGGCGTTGTTCTGCGCGAAGTCTTCGAACTGCAGCAGCACGTTCGGCCAGCGGCGTTTGACCGCCTGAATAAACTCTTCGACGAAGGCGTGGTACTCCTCGCCGGAGATGCGCGGATGGCGCCAGCCCATGTACAGCGGATCGTTGAGGCGCTGTGGGTTGTTGGTGCCGACGTCCAGCACCACCGGCAGGGTGTAGGCCGGACTGATGCCGCCGCAGGCGGTGTACAGCGACAGTTTGCCGATCGGAATGCCCATGCCGCCGATGCCCTGGTCGCCCAGGCCGAGAATGCGCTCGCCGTCGGTGACCACGATCACCTTGACGTTCTGCTTGGTGGCGTTTTGCAGCATGTCATCGATGCGATCGCGGTTCGGGTAGGAGATGAACAGCCCGCGCGCGCGGCGATAGATATCGGAGAAGTGCTCGCAGGCCTCGCCGACGGTCGGGGTGTAGATGATCGGCATCATCTCGCTCAGGTGCGAGTCCAGCAGGCGGTAGAACAGGGTTTCGTTGGTGTCCTGGATGTTGCGCAGGTAGATGTGCTTGTCGTTATCGTTCTTGAAATCCTGATACTGACGGTAGGCGCGTTCCACCTGTTCTTCGATGGTTTCCACCGCTTCCGGCAGCAGGCCGTGCAGGTTGAAGTGGCTACGTTCTTCCTCGGTGAAAGCGCTGCCTTTGTTCAGCAGCGGAAATTCCAGCAGAATCGGGCCGGCGTAAGGGATGTAGAGCGGGCGTTTGCTTTCGTATTCTAGTTCCATCAGTTTTACTCTTCACGTATCAGATAACTTTATTGCCGACGATCCTAAGAGATAAAGAGCAGATGTACAGCATTTGTTGCCAGATGATGAACCAGGTTGGCGTAATTATCGACAATCAAATGATTTTTTAACTAAAGAAAGTGTCTCTGGCGGCGTCGGGGCATTGTATTTGGCGGGCGGGGCTGTTAGCGGCGGAACCGGATGGCTCCGCCGTTGAGCGCTTAGAACGCGGCGCGGCTGACGTTTTGGCAGCCCAGCGCCGCCAGGGTGACGCGGGTGGCGTCCCATTGGCTGATGATCGCCTCCTGCGGTTCGGCCAGCACGGCGCGGCGGATGTTCAGGCAGTCGCCGCCGGAGAGGTTCAGCAGGATCAGGGCGGCCTGCAGCGGCGGCAGGCTCGGGTTGAAGGCGGCGTTTTCCGCATAGCGGCCGGCGTAGATGATGCCGTCCGCCGTTTCCAGCGCCACGCCGCTGTGGGCGTTGCTGTACGGCGCGTGGCTTCGGTTGGCCGCCGCCAGCGCCGCTTGTGCCAGCGCATCGTTCAGCGCCAGCTGATGGCCATGATCGACCTCGTCCATCAGCAGCGAGGCGACATCCAGATCTTTCGGGCCGAAGGCGTCCGGCAGATAGTCCGCCAGCGTGGCCGGCGCGCGGCCCGGCAGACGGATCTGCAGCTCGCCGCCGCTGTTCAGTTCATTCATAAACTGGCGGCAATGGCCGCACGGCGTGTAGTTGACGGTGACCGAGGCCAGCGCTTTTTCGCCGCGCAGCCAGGCGTGCGTTACCGCACTCTGTTCCGCATGCACGGATTGCTGCAGCGGCGCGCCGCTGAATTCCATATTGGCGCCGAAATAGAGGTTGCCGCTTTGCCCGCGCGCGATGGCGCCGACGTGGAAGTGCGATATCGGGGTTAACGAGCAGGCCGCCGCCAGCGGCAGCAGCGCGAATGCCAGCGCATCATCGTCCAGCCCGCAGCCTGTGCGGATCGCCGCCGCTTGCTCGGCCGTGAACATCGCCGGAAAGTCAGGCGCGTCCAGATAGGGCTGCAGGGCGGATTGCAGTGTCGCGGGCAGTGCGCTGAACGCGGTGTGAAAACGCGGATGCATAGAAAGTCTCTCTACAGGTTAACGGGATAACATTCTAGGCAGGCCAGAGACATTAAAGTGTGATTAATGTCTCTTAATTGATGAAATTAATGCAATGAGATACATAAATGCGAGATGTATCGCAAGTTTCACCCTGTTCAACTGAACAGGTGCAGCAGCACCGGGAACAGGAACGGTGCCAGCAGCGAGGTGATGATGCCGCAGATCACCAGCGCCAGCGAGCCGAAAGCGCCTTCCTGGTAGTCCATCTCCGCGCAGCGTGCGGTGCCCAGCGCGTGGGACGCGGTGCCCATCGCCAGGCCGCGCGCCGAGTGGGTGGTGATTTTCAACAGGTTGAACAGCGTATGGCCGAACACGGCGCCGAGGATACCGACGAAAATGACGCAGACCGCGCTGATCGCCGGAATGCCGCCGAGTGAGTCCGCGACGGCCATGGCGATCGGCGTAGTGACCGATTTCGGCAGGATAGAGGCGGCGATTTCCGGCGTGGCGCCCAGCCACAGGGCGATGGCGCCGCCGCTGATCATGGCGGTCAGGCTGCCGATGAAGCACACCGCGATAATCGATTTCCAGCGCGCGCGGATCTGGTGCAACTGCTCATACAGCGGGAAGGCCAGCGCGACGACCGCCGGCTGCAGCAGATCGTTGAGGATTTTGCTACCCAAGAAGTAACGCTCATAGGGGATGCCGGTGAGCAGCAGCAGCGGGATGATCACCGCCATGGAAACCAGCAGCGGGTTGAGCAGCGGCATATTCAGCTTGCGCGCCAGCCAGCGCGCGGCGAAATAGACCGCCAGCGTCAGCGGCAGCGACCACCAGATTTCATGGATCATGAGTTACCCTCCGTGTCGTCGGGTTTGCCGGCGATGCGGCGCTCGCGATGAAAATAATGTGAGGTATAGCCGACCACCACCAGCACCATCAGCGTACTGATCAGGCAAGAGATAACCAGCGGGCCCAGATGCGCGACGATCTGGTCGTAGTATTTCATCACCCCGACGCCGATCGGCACGAACAGCAGCACCATGTAGCGGATCAGCAGATGGCAGCCGGGTTTAACCCATTTGGCCGGCATAATCTGGGTAGAGAGCAGGGCGAACAGCAGCAGCATGCCGAGAATGCTGCCGGGAATGGCGAACGGCAGCAGCGCCGCCAGCGCGTTGCCGACGAACAGACAAAGGTAGATGAGGAGCAGAGCCCTCAGGTATTTCCAGCATAGTGTGAGCACGTTGGCCATTGTCTTTTCCCGTTTAACCGATGCATTCATCATACAATTAAACTGTGAGCCATGCCACAGATCGCGCCATGAATTCTCGCTATGGGCGCCATGCCCGATCGGCGGGTTGACAGCCCGGAATGGCCGCTACGCGCGGATTCAGCGCGCGTCTTCGGCGGTTGCCGCAGCCTGTTCTGCCAGCCGATGGCCAAGGAAGAAAAACAGCAGGCTAAGCAGCGCGCAAACGATCAACATCACGAACATCAACGGCGGTGCGGCATAGCTGAGCAGCATACCGCTCAGAACCGGATTGATGGCGCCGCCCAGCGCGCTGAGGTTTTGCACGCCATAGTAGCTGCCTTTCAGATGCGGCGGCGCGATAAAGTCGATGAACATGTATTCCACCGGAATGACGATGATTTCGCCGAGGGTAAACACCGCCATCGCCACCATCCACAGCCAGACCGCCTGGCCGGCCATCATGAAACCGAGCAGCCCGACGATGAAAAACAGCGTGCCCAGCACCAGCCAGCGCAGCATGTTTTCCTGGCGCATGCCGCGGCTGAGCAAGTATTGCAGGGCGATAACGATGCCGGCGTTGACGATCATCACCAGCCCGATGATCTTGTAGGCGAACTCGGCGCTGGAGACGGTGATCAGGTACTGCGACAGATAGCCGGTGAACTGACCGAACACCACGGCGCCCAGGGTGCTGCCGAGAGTGAAGTAGATAAGCCGCCGATCGCTGCGCAGGATAGTTACCGTCTGGCGGAAGTTGGGGAGCGCCGCCGGTGCGGCGGCGGTTGGCGCCGGGCGCTGTTCCCGGCCGCGCAAGCGCAGGCTCAGCGCCGCCACCGTCGCCAGCGCCAACCCGCCCGACAGATAAAACGGCAGCAGCGGGCTAAGCCCGGCCACCAGCACGCCGAGCGCAGAGCCGATCGCCCAGCCGACGTTGACCAACGTATAGTTGATAGAGAAAGCCTTGATGCGCTGCTCGACCGGCAGCCAGTCGGCGAAGCAGGCCTTGATGGTGATGCTCAGCACCGAATAGCAGGTATGCAGGATCGCCAGCACCACGATGACGCCGCCGGGGCGCGGGATCCAGGGAATGGCGAAGAAGCTCAGCGCAAACAAGACAATCGACAGCAGGATCAGGCGGTTTTTGCTGAATTTGTCCACCAGATAGCCGCCGTACAGGCTGGCAAGGATGCCGAGGGTCAGGCTGACGCCCAGGATCACGCCCACGCTCTTCGGCAGCAGATGGAAATGCTCGGTGAGGTAGATGATGATGAACGGCAGCGTCACGCCGCGGCCGATGGTCAACACCAGTGAACTGGCCAGCAGTACGTTGATCAGCGAGGGGAATCCCTTCATTCGAAGCCTGTTTATGCATACAGTTATGGGCGATGCAGATAACATAGCGTATTTTGGCGAGGACGGAAGGGGAAAGCCGATAATTAGGTTAAAAACAGAGGCTGCGTCGCCAGCCTCGTCAAAAACAGCACTATTTACCGTGTTCGGCCTGCAGCGTGGCGAACCACGGCTGGACGAAATCGCTGCTGCTGCCCCAGCCGGGGATGATCTTCGCCAGCCCGGCGACGTTGACCGGCCCCGGCTGCGCCAGCAGCAGCGCTTGCGGAATGACCGTCGCTTTGAACTGATAGCTGTCCGGCGTGCTTTCCCCGGCGATCTTGTTGGCCACCAGGCGCAGGTTGATCGCGCCGATAAGTTTCGGATCCACCGCCACGCTGACCTGCCACGGGCTGCCGGCTTCGCGCATCAGCTGCAAGTCCTGGTTGGAGATATCGATGCTGTACAGCTTGATTTCGGTGCGGCCGTTCTCTTTCAGCGCCTTGTAAGCGCCTTGGGTAAAGGCATCCCAGGTGCCCCAGATGGCGTCAATCTTGCCTTTCGGGTATTTCGCCAGCACCGCGCCCACCTTGTTGGCGGTATCGCCCTGCACGTCGGAGGAGACCGCGCCGATCGATTCCAGCTCGTGAATGCCCGGATGCTGTTTCAGCAGCTGCTGATAGGCGGCCTGGCGGCGTTCCATCGGCGGGAAGCCGGCCACCCAGAGTTTGATGATGTTGGCCTGGCCGTTGAAATCCTTCACCAGCTGGCCGAAGGAGGCGTTGGCCAGCGAAGCGTCGTCCTGCTGCGAGACGGTGACGCCGGGAACGCTGCCGCTGACGTCGGTATCGAAAGCCGCGACGGCGATGCCGGCCGCCGCGATGCGTTTGACCAGCTCGGTGGAATAGGGGGCTCGCCCCTGCGAGAGAATGATGCCGTCATATTTCTGGCTGATAGCCTGGTTGACGAAGTCCTGGAAGCGCGCGTCGTCGCCGTTGCTGAGGAAAGTGTCTACCTTGAAGCCCAGCTTGCGCCCTTCCTGAATGGCGCCCGCCAAGAATTGCGTGGTGTTGTCGTCGGAGCCGAGATTGCGGATCACCGCGATGCGCACCGGCCCCTGATGCTGAGCGATGGCGGCCGGCACGGCGGCATTTTCCGCCGCCTGCAGCGGCAGGGCGGCCAGCAGGCTGAGGGCGAGCAGTGAAGTCTTGAGGTTTTTCATTATTATAGGCTCCAAAAAAGCGGGTAAAGGGTCCCGGTGAAGGTCTGTTATAGCAGTCTTTCTGTCTGGACGTCTATTTGTTGTTGCTGAGCATCATAGCGGGATACGACGGGCGAGGGAATCGGAGCGGTTATGACGTTTTCTTACTGTTTATAACCTTGGGTTTGAGGCATTAAAAAAGGGCCGAGCAAGCTCGACCCTTGATGTAACGCGCTGGTGCGGTTACTTGACCTGCATGCCTGGCTGCGCGCCGCTGTCCGGGCTCAGCAGGAAGATCTCTTTCCCGCCGGGGCCCGCCGCCATCACCATGCCTTCCGAAACGCCGAAGCGCATTTTGCGCGGCGCCAGGTTGGCGACCATGATGGTCAGGCGGCCTTCCAGCGCTTTCGGATCCGGGTACGCGGAGCGAATGCCGGAGAAGATCTGGCGCGATTCGCCACCCAGATCCAGCTGCAGCTTCAGCAGTTTGTCGGAGCCTTCGACAAAGTCGGCGCTCTTGATCAGGGCGATGCGCATGTCCACCTTGGCGAAGTCGTCGAAGGTGATGGTTTCCTGAATAGGATCATCGGCCAATGGGCCGGTCACCGGCTTGGCGGCGGCCATGTCTTCCTTCGAGGCGTTGACCATCTCGCTGACCTTGTCCAGATCGATGCGGTTGAACAGCGCTTTGAATGCGTTCACCTGATGGCCCAGCAGCGGTTGCGGGATTGCGTCCCAGCTGAGCTCGGCGTTGAGGAACGCTTCGGCGCGCTCGGTCAGCGAAGGCAGCACCGGCTTCAGGTAAGTCATCAGCACGCGGAACAGGTTGATGCCCATCGAGCAGATGGCCTGCAGATCGGCATCGCGGCCTTCTTCCTTCGCCACCACCCAAGGTGCCTGCTCATCCACGTAACGGTTGGCCAGATCGGCCAGCGCCATGATTTCGCGGATCGCGCGGCTGAACTCGCGGCCGGCGTAAGCATCGGCAATGCTCTGCGCCGCGTCGACGAAGGTCTGGTACAGCGCCGGATCGGCCAGGCTGTCGGCCAGCTTGCCGCCGAAGCGCTTGTTGATAAAGCCGGCGTTGCGCGACGCCAGGTTCACCACCTTGTTGACGATATCGGCGTTTACGCGCTGCACGAAGTCTTCCAGATTGAGATCGATGTCATCAATGCGTGAAGAGAGCTTGGCGGCGTAGTAATAGCGCAGGCAGTCGGCGTCCAGATGCTGCAGGTAGGTGCCGGCCTTGATGAAGGTGCCGCGCGATTTGGACATTTTGGCGCCGTTCACCGTCACGTAGCCGTGCACGAACAGGTTGGTCGGTTTGCGGAAGTTGCTGCCTTCCAGCATCGCCGGCCAGAACAGGCTGTGGAAGTAGACGATGTCCTTGCCGATAAAGTGATACAGCTCGGTGGTGGAGTCTTTGCGCCAGAACTCGTCGAAGTCCAGATCGCCGCGCTTGTCGCACAGGTTCTTGAAGGAGCCCATGTAGCCGATCGGCGCGTCCAGCCAGACGTAGAAGTATTTGCCCGGCGCATCCGGGATCTCGAAGCCGAAGTAAGGCGCATCGCGGGAGATGTCCCACTGCTGCAGGCCGGATTCGAACCACTCCTGCATTTTGTTCGCCACCTGCTCTTGCAGCGCGCCGGAGCGCGTCCACGCCTGCAGCATTTCGCTGAAGGCCGGCAGGTCGAAGAAGAAGTGCTCGGAGTCGCGCATCACCGGCGTCGCGCCGGAAACCACGGACTTCGGATCGATTAGCTCCGTCGGGCTGTAGGTGGCGCCGCACACTTCACAGTTGTCGCCGTACTGATCCGGCGATTTGCATTTCGGGCAGGTGCCTTTCACGAAACGGTCCGGCAGGAACATGCCTTTCTCCGGATCGTACAGCTGAGAAATGGTGCGGTTCTTGATAAAACCGTTTTCTTTCAGGCGGCTGTAAATCAGGGTGGACAGCTCGCGGTTTTCATCGCTATGGGTCGAATGGTAGTTGTCATAGCTGATGCCAAAGCCGGCGAAATCCTGTTGGTGCTCCTGGCTCATCTCCGCGATCATTTCTTCCGGTTTCACGCCCAGCTGCTGCGCTTTCAGCATGATCGGCGTGCCGTGCGCGTCGTCCGCGCAGATGAAATGCACTTCGTGGCCGCGCATTCGTTGGTAACGCACCCAGATATCCGCCTGGATGTGCTCGAGCATGTGGCCGAGATGGATGGAACCATTTGCGTACGGTAGCGCGCACGTCACCAATAATTTTTTCGCGACTTGAGCCATAGTGAGAACTTGCTTTCTGTAATGAATAAAAGGGCCTTCGATGTTAACCGATCGCGCCCTTCGCTGCTAGGGCGGTTTCTTGCAGGTTATATGCGTCAGCGGCAGCGCAGTTCTGATATGCTTAGCCGGAAGCTACCCATTCAAAATCAAGGAGCCGGGATGAACGCAAAATCCCCTGAGCAGACCAACCCCGAAGTTCTGCGCGCCCTGGTGACCGGTGTACTGGCCGCCTTTGAACACCCGACGTTGAAAAACAACCTGACCGCATTGAAGGCCATTCATCACTGCGCGTTGCTGGACGATGTGCTGCATATCGAACTGACGATGCCGTTTGCCTGGCAGAGCGGTTTTGAGGCGCTGCAGGCGAGCGTCGGCCCCGAATTGCTGCGCGTGACCGGCGCTTCCGCCATCGACTGGAAGCTGAAACACGACATCACGACGCTGAAACGCGCCAACGGCCAGGCCGGCATCAAAGGCGTGCGCAACATCGTCGCCGTCAGCTCCGGCAAAGGCGGGGTGGGCAAATCCAGCACCGCCGTCAACCTGGCGCTGGCGCTGGCCGCCGAGGGTGCCAAGGTCGGCATTCTGGACGCCGACATTTACGGCCCGTCGATCCCCAACATGCTGGGCACCGAACATGAGCGGCCGACTTCGCCGGACGGTCAGCACATGGCGCCAATCATGGCGCACGGCCTGGCGACCAACTCCATCGGCTATCTGGTGACCGACGACAACGCCATGGTGTGGCGCGGCCCGATGGCCAGCAAGGCGCTGATGCAGCTGCTGCAGGATACGCTGTGGCCGGATTTGGATTACCTGGTGCTGGATATGCCGCCGGGCACCGGCGACATCCAGCTGACGCTGTCGCAGAACATTCCGGTAACCGGCGCGCTGGTGGTCACCACGCCGCAGGATATCGCCTTGCTGGATGCCGCCAAGGGCATCGTGATGTTCGAGAAAGTGCATGTGCCGGTGCTGGGCATCGTGGAGAACATGAGCGTGCATATCTGCAGCAACTGCGGCCACCATGAGCCGATCTTCGGCACCGGCGGCGCCGAGAAGCTGGTGCAGAAATACCACAGCCGCCTGCTGGGGCAGATGCCGCTGCATATTTCGCTGCGCGAAGACCTGGATCGCGGTACGCCGACGGTGATCAGCCGCCCGGACAGCGAATTCGCCGAAATGTATCGTCAACTGGCCGGCCGCGTGGCTGCGCAGATGTATTGGCAGGGCGAGGCGATCCCGACGGAGATCGCGTTCCGCGCGCTGTAATCTGCCTATCGCACTGCAAGAACCCGGCTCAAGCGCCGGGTTTTTTTATGGGATGCGGGTGGGGTTGTGCAAATCTGCCCGGGTATAAGGGCGTTCGATCTGCGCCAGCGTTTTGGCGATATGCTCCAGCAATCCCTGGGTGGGGGCCGGCTGCCGCTGCCCCATCAGCGCCAAGGGCAAGGCCAGCGCGATGGCGAAGTGCGGCCAGGAGAGATGCGGGCGCGCTTTGTTCCGCTGCAACCACAGGAACAGTGCGCTGGCCAGGTAGCCTAAAATCAGCCCGCTGATCACCTCTGATACCGAATGCACGCGAATTTCCAGCCGCGACACGCCGATGGCGAAAGGCAATATCCATCCGGTCAGCAAAGCGATGCTGCGTATCGGGTGGGAAAATCGGCCGCTCAACGTCCAGAGCAGTGGCGGCCAGATGCTGGCCGCGAGAGCTGAATGGCCGCTGAATCCGGTGAAATCATAGCGCTCGCTGCCGATGCCCCAGCCCATAAAGGCCAGTTTGGACAGGCAGACCACCCCGCCGGTGAATCCGAAGATCAGCGCCCACTGCCAACCCGCCGCGCGGGTGGCGGGAGATATGAGCAGCAATAAAAACAGAATCAGCGCGCAGGGCAGCAACAACATGCTGTCGCCGAAAAAAGTCAGAAAATACCAATCCAGCACATCAATCTCCGATGAAAGGGGGCGGGGAGCAAAAGTCAGCGCCGGGGAGTGTAACCCGTTACGGCGCGTTGCCCTAGCCGCGAGATTCTTAAAATGCCGCGTGCCCGTGGCGTGGCAGCCCGAATTCGCCCGCCGCCGCGCAATATACAGTGGCGCAATCCCCGGCGACTCCCTATAATTGTCGCGTTTTAGTTCCCCCCCTTCACAATACGAAATCAGGTCTTTAATTTTATGACTGACAATCCGCATCAGTGCGTCATTATTGGTATAGCTGGCGCATCTGCCTCCGGAAAAAGCCTTATCGCCAGCACGTTGTACCGCGAACTCCGCGAGCAGGTCGGCGATGAGCACATCGGCGTTATTCCAGAAGACAGTTACTATAAAGACCAGACTCACCTGACCATGGAAGAACGGGTCAAAACCAACTATGACCACCCGAGCGCCATGGATCACAACCTGCTGTTCCAGCATCTGCAGATGCTGAAGGCCGGCAAGGCGATCGAGCTGCCGCTGTACAGCTACACCGAACACACGCGCAAGAAAGAAACCGTCCATCTCGAACCTAAAAAAGTGATCATTCTGGAAGGGATCTTGCTGCTGACGGATATCCGCCTGCGCCAGGAGATGAACTTCTCGATCTTTGTCGACACGCCGCTCGATATCTGCCTGATGCGCCGCATGAAGCGCGACGTCAATGAGCGCGGCCGCTCGATGGATTCGGTGATGGCGCAATACCAGAAAACCGTGCGCCCGATGTTCCTGCAGTTTATCGAACCTTCCAAACAATACGCCGATATCATCGTCCCGCGCGGCGGCAAAAACCGCATCGCGATCGATATTCTGAAAGCCAAAATCAGCCAATTCTTTGAATAATGCCGCTTACATGGCCGGAAATGCGCATTTCCGGCCGGCGGCCAACTATTTGCACCTCGGCGTAGACCTTTCGCCCGTTGTGTGGCAATTTTTGTTTAGTTACGCGTTTTGATGGAGAAGAAAGACATGAGACTGTGCGACCGCGATATAGAAGCCTGGCTGGATAGCGAGAAACTGGTGATTTCCCCGCGCCCGCCGCTCGAACGCATCAACGGGGCCACAGTAGATGTCCGTTTGGGCAATCAGTTCCGCGTGTTCCGCGGCCATACCGCGCCTTTTATCGATCTTAGCGGGCCGAAAGATGAAGTCAGCGCCGCGCTGGATCGCGTGATGAGCGACGAGATTGTCCTGCCGGAAGGCGAGGCGTTCTTCCTTCATCCCGGTGAACTGGCCCTGGCGGTGACCTTCGAATCCGTGACGCTGCCGAACGATCTCGTGGGCTGGCTCGACGGCCGCTCTTCTCTGGCGCGTCTGGGGCTGATGGTGCACGTGACCGCGCACCGTATCGATCCGGGCTGGCACGGGCGCATCGTGCTGGAGTTTTACAACTCCGGCAAGCTGCCGCTGGCGCTGCGGCCGGGGATGCTGATTGGTGCCTTGAGCTTTGAGCCGTTGTCCGGCCCGGCGGCCCGGCCATACAACAGCCGGCAGGACGCAAAATATCGCGATCAGCAGGGCGCAGTAGCCAGTCGAATCGACAAGGACTAACGGCGCGGGATGCACCGTCGGTGTGGCGCTGACAAGAGGGTGGCATGAGAAGATTACTGACGACATTGGCGATTTTACTGGTGGTCGTGGTGGCGGGGATGTCCGCGCTGGTACTGCTGGTCAATCCGAATGATTTTCGCGGTTACATGGTCAAAAAGGTCGAGCAGAAGAGCGGCTACCAGCTGACGCTCGAAGGCGACCTGCGTTGGCATATCTGGCCGCAGCTCAGCATTTTGGCCGGGCGCATGACGCTGACCGCGCCGGGCGCCAAGGCGCCGGTGGTGAGCGCGGAAAACATGCGCCTTGACGTCAAACTGTTGCCGCTGCTGTCGCATCAGCTGTTTGTGAAACAGGTGATGTTGAAAAACGCCGTCATTCGCCTCACCCCCGACAGTGAAGAGCACTCGCAAGTGGACGCCCCGATTGCGCCGGCCGGCAGCGGCGCTGATGCGGCAGACGCGGCCTGGAAATTCGATATCGATAACCTGCGCGTCGTGGACAGCCTGTTGATTTGGCAGCGCGCCGACAACGAGCAAATCAATGTCCGGGACATCAATCTTACCCTGCAGCAAACGGAGAAACGGCAGGCGCGGCTGGACATCTCCAGCCGGGTCAACCGCGATCAGCGCGACCTGGCCTTCAGCATGGCGGCCGATATCGATCTGCAGCAGTTCCCGCACCAGATCGGTGCCAAGGTGACCCAGTTCAATTACCAATTGGCGGGGGCAGATATTCCGAACGGCGGTATTCAAGGCGAGGGCAATGCTCAGGTGGTCTATCAGCAGACGCCGGCGCAAATTGCCGTCAGCCAGCTGAACGTCAGTGCCAATAACAGCCAGTTGACCGGCGATATCAGCGCCAGCCTGGGGGCGGTGCCCGGCTATGTGGTGAACCTGAATTCGGCTAATCTCGATCTCGACGCGCTTTCCGGTTGGCAATCCAGCACCAATACCGCCGAGCAGCCCGCCGTGACCGCCGCGCCGGTGATCGCCAGCCAGGTTGACGATCGGCAGCAGAACCTGGAAGCGCTGCGCGATTTCAATGCACAGCTGAATCTGCAGGCGGCGCAGTTGACCTACCGCGGTATGAACGTTACCCAGTTAGCCGTCGCGGCGGATAATCAACGCGGCCTGCTGACGCTGAATAAACTTGCCGGGCAATTGGCCGGCGGTGATTTCTCCTTGCCGGGATCGCTCGACGCTCGCGGCAATAAACCGGTGATAAACGTGCAGCCGACCCTGAACCAGGTTGAGCTCGGCACGGTGCTCAAAGCCTTCGACATGCCGCAGATGCTGACCGGCAAATTCAGCATGAAAGGAGATTTGACCGGCGATCGCCTTTCTTCACAGTCATTTGAGCACCGTTGGCGCGGTACGGCGCAGTTGGCAATGCAGGATGCGCAGTTGCACGGCCTGAACATTCAGCAATTGATCCAACAGGCGGTGGCGCGCAACGATAACAGCGTGCGCGGGCAAGACAGCTATCAGCGCTATACCGAAGTCAAAAGCGTCTCGGCGCGGGCCAGCCTGAGCCAGGGCACTGTCAAGCTCAGCAGCCTGACGGCGGATTCGCCTTTGCTGGCGCTGACCGGCGCCGGCAGTATCGATATGCCGGGAAAACAGTGCGATATGGCGCTTAACGTGCGCGTTACAGGCGGCTGGCAAGGGCGCGGCGAACTGATCGAGCAACTGCAAAAAACGCCGATCCCGCTGCGGGTTTACGGGCCGTGGCAACGGCTGAATTACCAACTGCAGGTCGATCAGGTGCTGCGTAAAACGCTGCAAGATCGGGCTAAAGATGCGCTGAACAAATGGGCTGAAAAGAACAAGGATTCGCGCGAAGGCCAGGATCTGAAGAAGCTGCTCGACAAGCTGTAATCCCTCCTGACGCGGGCCGTTTTACGGCTCGCGTCAATATCGGCGTTTCCCGCGATAATTTCCCTCCGTTACCTTGATGAAGGTCATGAAGACTCACGCTCGATTTGTGCAGAGTAAGAGCATATTTTGCTATGACTATGCGCCTGAGCGCGAAAACATAACGAGTTGAGGAAACATGATAGAGCTTCTTATTGGCGCGGCGGTGGCGGCGGGCGTGGGCCGTTACATCATCAAAGGATATTCCGCCACCGGTGTCTTGATGGTGGGCGGGTTACTGCTGCTTGGCATCAGCGCCCTGATGGGGAAAACGCTGTTGCCGTCCGGCGCCGCGTCTACCGGCTGGCGCGCGACCGATATTATCGAATACGTCAAGATCTTGCTGATGAGCCGCGGCGGCGATCTGGGCATGATGATCATGATGCTGTGCGGTTTCGCCGCCTACATGACGCATATCGGCGCCAACGATGTGGTCGTCAAGCTGGCCTCGCGCCCGTTGCAGATGATCAACTCGCCTTATCTGCTGATGGTGGCTGCCTATTTTGTCGCTTGCCTGATGTCATTGGCGGTCTCTTCCGCCACTGGCCTCGGCGTATTGCTGATGGCGACGCTGTTCCCATTGATGGTGAACGTTGGCATCAGCCGCGGGGCGGCGGCGGCCATTTGCGCTTCGCCGGCGGCGATTATCCTGGCGCCGACCTCCGGCGACGTGGTGCTGGCGGCCAAGGCGGCGGAGATGCCGCTGGTGGACTTCGCGTTCAAAACCACGCTGCCTATCTCGATTGCCGCCATCGTCTGCATGGCCGTGGCGCACTTTTTCTGGCAGCGTTATCTCGACAGGAAGAGTGATGAACAGCATCACATCGTGGACGTCAGCGAAATCAAAACGCATGCGCCGGGGTTCTACGCGATACTGCCGTTTACGCCAATCCTCGGCGTGCTGATCTTCGACGGCAAATGGGGGCCGGAGCTGCACATCATTACCGTGCTGGTAGGGTGCATACTGTTGGCGGCATTGATTGAGTTCGTGCGCAGCTTCAGCGCCAAACAGGTATTCAGCGGCCTGGAAGTGGCGTATCGCGGCATGGCGGACGCATTCGCCAGCGTAGTGATGCTGTTGGTGGCCGCGGGCGTCTTCGCGCAGGGGTTGAGCACCGTCGGCTTTATCAGCGGATTGATCGGGTTGGCGCAGTCGTTCGGCACCGGCGGTTTGATCATGATGCTGGTGTTGGTGGTGATTACCATGCTGGCGGCCATGACCACCGGCTCCGGCAATGCGCCGTTCTATGCGTTTGTCGAACTGATCCCGAAACTGGCGGCGCAGATGGGCGTGAATCCGGCCTACCTGGTGATCCCGATGCTGCAGGCGTCTAATCTCGGCCGCACGCTGTCGCCGGTCTCCGGTGTGGTGGTGGCGGTCTCCGGCATGGCGAAAATCTCGCCGTTCGACGTGGTGAAGCGCACTTCGGTGCCGGTGATTGTCGGGCTGGTGGTGGTGATCGTGGCGACGGAGCTGCTGGTTCCCCAGTAACACAAAGGCCGGGCAATGCCCGGCCTCAATGTTAAACCTCGTAGTCCTCCGCTGGGAGAGGCGGGGTGATCTTCACTTTAAGGATGCGGTGGCTGTTGACCTCCAACGGCTCGAACAGGTAGTCACCGATCCTGATTTGTTCGCCTTCTTGCGGCACGCGCTGGCTGTGTTCCATCAATAGCCCCGCCAGCGTGTGGTATTCGCGCTTTTCTTCCAGCGGCATCGGCAAGTACAACACCAGATCTTCCAGCGGCATATAGCCGTTGGCGATCCAGCTGCCGTCCTCGTTTTGCTGAATGTCGTGGCGTGCGTCCACCTCTTCGCCGGCCTCCGGCAGGTTGCCGGCGATGGTTTCCATCACGTCCGTCAGGGTGACGACGCCTTCGACGGAGCCGAACTCATCGACCACAAAGGCAAAGTGCGTCTGCGCCTGGCGGAATTGTTCCAGGGCGCTTAACAGCGTGAGCTGTTCCGGGAAGATCAACGGTTGGCGTATCAGCGCACGCAGATCCAGCGGCGCCTGCGCCAGCTGCTGTTTGAGGACGTCGATGGTGTGGATCACGCCCAACGGCTCATCGCTGGCGCTGCTTTCCACCACCACGATGCGCGTGTGCTGATTACGCTCCAGCAACTGCGTCAGCTTTTCCTGCGGATCGTTCAGCTCAAGGTATTCGACGTCGTGACGCGAGGTCATGATGCTGCTGACGGTGCGCTGCGCCATGCCCAGCACGCGTTCGATCATGCGCCGCTCTTGCTGGTTGAAGATCTCGCCGTTTTCGCTGTCGCTGTCCGCCAGCAGGTTGGCGGAATGGCTGTCGACCTCCGCTTCTTCATGTTTGCCGCTCAGCATGCGCAGCACAGCCTCGGCGGTACGTTCGCGCAGTGGCCGCACCTTTGACAGGAAACGACGGCGGTTGAACTGCGCCAGTTGGTTCAATGCCTCGATCATTACCGAGAAGCCGATCGCCGCGTAGAGATAGCCTTTCGGAATGTGGTAGCCGAAGCCCTCCGCCACCAGGCTGAAACCGATCATCAGCAGGAAGCTCAGGCATAGAATAACGATAGTCGGGTGAGCGTTGACGAAACGCGTCAGCGGTTTGCTGGCCAGCAGCATCAGGCCGATGGCGATACAGACCGCGATCATCATCACCGCCAGGTGATCGACCATCCCAACGGCGGTGATCACCGAGTCGAGCGAGAAAACGGCGTCCAGCACCACGATCTGCGCCACCACCAGCCAGAAACGTGCGCCTTTGCGCGCGCCGTGCTGCTCTTCATCCTTGCCTTCCAGCCGCTCATTAAGCTCCATGGTGGCTTTGAACAGCAGGAATATCCCGCCGACCAGCATGATCAGATCGCGACCGCTGAAGGGGTGCTCCGCGACGATGAACATCGGTTTGGTCAGCGTCGCCAGCCACGAGATGGAGGCGAGCAGCGCCAGACGCATGACCAGCGCCAGCAACAGACCGACGACACGGGCCTTATCTCTTTGTTGTTTTGGTAGTTTGTCCGCCAGAATGGCGATGAAGACAAGGTTGTCTATACCCAGCACGATTTCCAGCACGACCAACGTGGCCAGGCCGGCCCAAATTGTTGGATCAGCGATCCATTCCATACGCCCAATTTCACCTGTAAGTTCTACGGCTTATGCCGCTCGGGAATGATGGGCGTTGAGGCGGCAAAATTCAACTTTAATCGGGAGGACGTGGATCAGAACAGGAGGATTGCCGCAAACATCGATCGGCGCTGAGTGGCCAACGGAGCCAGGGGCCGGAGGGCGCAAATATCTACCGGGATGTATGCGCTCAGAAAAGAAACGCCTTATTAAATTTATTTAAATCAAAACATTAAAACAATTTTCCTTGACTATGATTCTTATCGGTATCAGGCATGAGTAGTCTTATTCTGAAAACGGCTGGCTGGGGGGATCTAAGGCTTGTATCACTTAGACATTAGTATAAGAATCTTAGTCATATAACGGCAGTAACTAGCATTGTTTGGTTATAAAGGCACCGGTTTTTTTACTTTTTTGTGAACGGCATGGCAGTTCAAACGAAGAATGAGAGCCGTTTTGCATAAAAATTGTTTGGCTCATGCAATGACGTGGTGGATACGTCATAACAGTACTTTGGTAGCTGCAAGCCAAGGGCGGTAGCGTGCCCGATTGAATCCCTTTGTTCACGCTGCGCAGGTGAATGCAGCGCTACGATGAATTGGAATGAAAATGCAAACAAGACTCAAGGCAGTGATCCCCGTTGCGGGGTTGGGAACCCGTATGTTGCCGGCGACCAAGGCGATTCCTAAAGAAATGTTGCCCGTGGTCGATAAGCCCTTAATTCAGTACATTGTTGCTGAATGCGTGGCGGCGGGGATTAAAGATATCGTATTGGTTACGCACTCATCTAAAAACGCGATTGAAAACCATTTTGACACTTCGTTTGAGCTGGAGGCCATGCTCGAAGCGCGTGTGAAACGTCAGCTCCTGAGTGAAGTGCAAAGTATTTGCCCGCCGGACGTTACCGTGATGCAGGTGCGTCAGGGACAGGCGAAAGGGTTGGGGCATGCGGTGCTGTGCGCCAAGCCAATGGTGGGTGATTCTCCTTTCGTTGTGCTGTTGCCCGATGTTTTATTGGATGATTCTACGGCGGATTTGCGTAAGGAAAATCTGGCTAAAATGATCCAGCGTTTTGGTGATACGGGTTACAGCCAAATCATGGTTGAACCGGTGCCGGAACAAGATGTGTCCAAATACGGTGTGGTAGATTGTGCTGGCGCGACGATCGCGGCAGGAGAAAGCGCGCCGATGACGGCGGTGGTTGAGAAGCCGGCCCGCGAGGATGCGCCTTCCAATCTGGCCGTCGTCGGCCGATATGTGCTTGCCGCCGATATTTGGCCGTTACTTGAGAAAACCCCTCCCGGCGCGGGCGATGAGATTCAACTGACCGATGCGATTGCGATGTTGATGGATGAGCAAACGGTGGAAGCATTCCACATGAGCGGCAAGTCCCACGATTGCGGCGACAAGTTTGGCTATATGAAGGCGTTTGTGCAGTATGGTCTGCGTCACGGTACGGAAGGTGAGAATTTCAGCCGCTGGTTGAAGCAGACGTTAGGAAAGTAACAGGTTGTCGCCACCGCGGCTGAAAGCGATCACGAGATTGAATGAGGTCTACCATGACGAAGTTGAAAGCGGTTATTCCCGTTGCCGGATTGGGCATGCGTATGCTGCCGGCGACCAAAGCGATTCCGAAAGAAATGTTGCCAATCGTTGATAAGCCGTTGATTCAATACATTGTCAACGAATGCGTCGCGGCGGGGATTAAAGAGATCATCCTGGTGACGCATTCTTCCAAGAACGCCATTGAAAACCATTTCGATACCTCATTCGAGCTGGAGGCGATGTTGGAGGCGCGCGTGAAACGGCAATTGCTGGATGAGGTGCAGTCGATAACGCCAAAAGGCGTGACGCTGATGCACATTCGCCAAGGGCAGCCTAAAGGACTGGGACATGCCGTTCTCTGCGCTAAGCCGTTGGTCGGTGATTCTCCGTTTGTCGTGCTGTTGCCGGACATCTTGCTGGATGACGCGAAAGCCGATTTGAAGAAAGACAACCTGCCACACATGATTGCGCGCTTTGAGCAGACCGGTCTTAGCCAGGTTTTGGTGCAAAAGGCAGACGAACACGTACTGCACGATTATTCCGTGGTGGAGTGTGAGGCCAGCAGCCTGGCTCCTGGCGAAAGTGCTCGTATCACATCAATTATCGAAAAACCGGCGCCGGAAACCAAGTTGGAATCCAACTACTCGGCGGTGGGGCGCTATGTCTTGTCTGCAGATATTTGGCCGCTGCTGGAGACCACGGAACCGGGAGCCTGGGGGCGCATTCAACTGACCGATGCGATAGCAGAATTGTTGAAACGCAAACCGGTAGAGGCGACAGAGCTGGTGGGGGAATCGTTCAACTGCGGCGAAAAACTGGGTTACCTGCGCGCTTTTGTCACTTATGGCTTGCGTCACCCGACCCAAGGCAAAGCGTTCCGCGAGTGGGCTGAACGGCTGTCGCTTTGAGTAAAACTTATCGCTTCTCTCGATGAGGGCCGTTGCCATCATGGCGGGAGAAGCTAGAATAGTTGTTGAATTTTGGGGAATTTCACTGTTCCAATTTTTATTTTAGTATACATTCTACTGCGAGTAGCCAAGTTGCTATGGCGAGAGAATTTTATGCGTATGGCCGTCTGATTCTGACAAGTCGCTGTTATTTTTAAAAAATTAAAGCTTTAAACTTGCCTCCGCACTGATTTTTACCGGTGCCGGGCATTTCAGTTTATTTACCTCGCTCATAATAGCTTTGCTCTTATCAACGGCAGATAAACGTTCTTGATAATTGCAAACAGAGCTTATGTTTTGAGACGGCACAGCAAGCGACAGACAGTTTGATAAGGTTACAGAGACGCTGCCACGGTTGGCGCGCATAGTAGCTTTGCAGATACATTTACCTGAAAGTGATGATAATTTGATGGCAAAACGACAATTGAAAGTGATATCGCTATTGATATCGATCAGCGTAATCAGTGGATGCACCGTGTTTCCTGGAACCCATTTATCGACCAGCGGAAAAGAAGTCGTAAAACAAGAAGATGCTGACTTCGATATCGATAAGATGGTTAACATTTACCCGATGACACCGAAGTTGTTGGACTCGATGCGTCCGACAAAGGTGGTTGCTCAGCCGAATGCGCAGTTGGACGCATCGCTGCGCACGTATGAATACCGGATCGGGGTAGGTGACGTCCTTAATGTCACCGTTTGGGACCATCCAGAATTGACCACGCCTGCGGGCCAATACCGCAGCGCCAGCGACACAGGCAACTGGGTACACTCCGACGGCACGATTTTCTATCCTTATATCGGTAAGGTTAACGTGGTGGGTAAAACCGTTACCCAAATTCGCGATCAGATCGCCTCCCGTTTGGCTCAGTACATCGAAAGCCCGCAGGTTGACGTTAATATCGCCGCTTTCCGCTCGCAAAAAGCTTACGTGACGGGCGAAGTTACCAAATCCGGGCAGCAGCCTATCACCAACGTACCTTTGACGGTGATGGATGCGATCAACGCCGCCGGCGGGCTGACGGAGAATGCCGACTGGCGTAACATCATCCTGACCCACAACGGCAAAGAACAGCGTCTTTCATTGCAGCAATTGATGCAGAATGGGGATTTGACTCAGAACCATCTGCTCTATCCTGGGGATATTCTGTATATTCCGCGCAACGACGATCTTAAAGTGTTCGTCATGGGTGAAGTTAAAACCCCATCGACGCTAAAAATGGATCGCAGCGGCATGACGCTGACGGAAGCGCTGGGCAATTCTCAGGGGATAAGCCAAGCTGCGGCAGATGCGACCGGTGTCTTCGTTATCCGCCCACTGCACGGAACACAGGGCGACAAACTGGCTAATATTTATCAGCTCAACATGTCTGATGCGACAGCATTGGTGATGGGGGCTGAATTCCATCTGCAACCGTATGACATTGTTTACGTGACGGCAGCGCCTATCGCGCGTTGGAACCGCCTGATCGTTCAGCTGGCACCAACCATCGATAGCTTCAACAATCTCACGGAAGGCTCACTGCGTATCCGTAATTGGCCGTAGTAGGGAGGCTAGCCATGTTTGATTCTATCTTGGTTGTCTGCGTAGGTAATATTTGCCGCTCCCCTACGGGGGAGCGTCTCTTGAAGCAGCATCTGCCGGACAAAGAGATCGCTTCCGCAGGCATCGGTGCCTTGGTTGGCAAAACCGCGGATAAGAGCGCTATTTCCATTGCGGAAAAACATCAGCTGTCGTTAGAAGGGCATGAAGCCAGGCAGTTGACGAAAGAAATGTGCCGGGAATATTCATTAATTCTGGTTATGGAGAAAGGGCATATTGATGCTGTTTGCCGCTTGGCGCCGGAGGTCAGAGGCAAAACCATGCTTTTCGCCCATTGGTTGGGGCAGAAAGAAATTCCCGATCCTTACAGAAAGAGCGCCGAAGCGTTTGAGTTTGTTTACCGCCTTCTTGATGATGCAGCCCAAAAATGGGCCCAGGCATTAAATCGTTAACCAGAGATTACAATGACTGATAATACGAAACCAGGCTTATCAACAGCCAATAATCATGATGAGATTGATCTAAGTCGCTTGCTGGGAACTTTAATTGATCACCGCTGGCTCATCATCGGGATTACAGCGTTATTCTCTGTTGCCGGTATCATTTATTCCCTGTTCGCCACGCCTATATATCAAGCTGACGCCATGGTTCAGGTTGAGCAAAACGTCGGGAACTCGTTGGTCAACGACCTATCTCAAATGCTGCCTAACAGTCAGCCGGGTTCTTCCACGGAGATTGAACTGATCAAGTCACGCATGGTGACGGGTAAGACTGTCGATGATCTGAATCTTGAAACGGTGGTGCAGCAGAAGTACTTCCCGATTTTTGGCCGCGGCTGGGCTCGTTTGACGGGTACCGAACCTGCCAAAATTGCGCTGTCCCGTCTCAATGTGCCTGCCAACTCTGACGATGTTGAGCTGGAATTGACCGTGATTGATGCCCAGCAATATGTGCTGAGCAACAACGGCACTGAGATTATCAAGGGGAAAGTTGGCGCGCTGGAGAGTGGCCATGGGATTTCTTTGCTGGTTAGCGAAATTTCGGCGGAGCCAGGCACTGTCTTTGAAATCGCCAAGTTGCCGCGTTTGGTGGCGACCAACAATCTGCTGGATGCTTTGACGGTTGAAGACAAAGGTAAAGACACCGGCGTGCTGGCGTTGAGTCTGGTCGGGGATGATCCTGTCTTGGTGCGAAACATTCTTGACAGCATCAGCAAAAATTACCTGTTGCAGAACGTCGAACGTAAATCGGAAGAGGCGGCTAAAAGTCTGGACTTCCTGAAAGATCAGTTGCCTGAAGTTCGTAGTTCTTTGGATAGTGCCGAAGATAAACTCAACCGTTTCCGTCAGGCGAATGATTCTGTCGATTTGTCCCTTGAAGCGAAGTCTGTTTTGGACACGATTGTGGGGGTTGAGGCTCAACTGAACGAGCTGACGTTCAAAGAGGCGGAAATTTCCAAGCTTTATACCAAAGAGCACCCGGCTTATCGTGCATTGATGGAAAAACGCGCCACGTTGCAACAAGAAAAAGATAAGCTGAACAAGCGCGTTAGCGTTATGCCGAAGACCCAGCAGGAAATCTTGCGTTTGACCCGTGATGTACAGGCAGGGCAAGAGATCTACATGCAGTTACTGAATAAACAGCAAGAACTGGGCATCACCAAGGCAAGCACAGTCGGTAACGTACGTATCGTGGATCCTGCCGTTACGCAGCCTCGTCCGGTTAAACCGCAAAAAACCATTATCGTTTTGATAGTCACGTTGTTAGGCGGTCTATTCTCCACCGGTTTCGTTTTGCTTAAAACCATGCTGCATCGCGGCATCGAAAGTCCGGAACAGTTGGAACAGCAGGGGATCAACGTTTACGCGAGTATTCCGCTGTCCGAATGGCAGCAAAAGAGCGACCGCGAGACCATGCTGTCCGGCAAGCGCAGCAGTAACAGGAGTTACACCCTACTTGCCGTGGGCAACCCGGCGGACTTGGCGATTGAAGCCGTCAGAAGCTTGCGTACCAGTCTGCATTTTGCCTCGCTGGAAGCCAAAAATAACGTTCTGATGATTTCCGGTGCCAGCCCAAGCATCGGTAAAACGTTTGTCAGCATTAACCTGGCGGCGGTGATCGCCCAGGCGGGTCAGCGCATTTTGGTTGTTGACGCCGATATGCGCAAAGGTTATGCCCACTCGTTGTTGAACTGTGAATTGGGATTGGGGTTGTCTGACGTGTTGTCCGGCCAGGCGTCGGCGCAGCAAGCGATCAAGCAAACATCGATCGAGAATCTCAGCTTTATCTCGCGCGGCAAGATTCCTCCGAACCCATCGGAGTTGTTGATGCACAACCGCCTGACAGAGTTCCTGGAATGGGCGGGCAAAGAGTATGACATCGTGTTGGTCGATACCCCACCGATCCTGGCGGTAACGGATGCCGCTATTGTGGCGCGCAATGTCGGCACGACGCTGTTGGTTGCACGTTACGGCGTGAACTCGCTGAAAGAGATTGAGGTGAGTATTCGTCGCTTCGAACAAAATGGCATGGAAATTAAAGGTATTATCCTTAACGCCGTTGAAAATAAATCGGGTAGCGCCTACGGCTACTACGCTTACGAATATAAATAAACTCCCTTCTATGTAAAAGCTCCTCATTATGAGGAGCTTTCTGATTCATTCAAAAGTAATGCATAAAATCCAATTTCGGAGAGAATAAATGAGTAATCTTGCAATTATTCCGGCAAGGGGTGGGTCGAAAGGTATTCCCAAAAAAAATATTAAAGAAATTGCAGGTAAACCATTAATCGCTTGGAGCATAGAGCAGGCATTAAATTCTTCGAGTATTGATCGTGTTATTGTTTCTACAGATTGTGAAGATATCGCTGCCGTAGCCAGAGAATATGGCGCGGAAGTCCCGTTCATGCGTCCGGCCCATCTGGCGAACGATACCGCTGCGACTGAGCCCGCGCTTTTGCATACGCTGGAGTGGTTGGCTGAACATGAGAGTTACCACCCTGAGTATACCGTCCTGTTGCAGGCTACTTCTCCTGTTCGCAAAGATGATGCGATTGATTCTGCAATCAGAAAGATTCTTGAAAAGAAAGCCGATTCACTGCTGAGCGTATGTGAGTTTTGGCATTTCTTGTGGGAAAATGAAGATAATCCGAAAGCCTATTACGACTACTTAAACCGTCCGCGTCGGCAAGATATTAAGCCTGAAAATATCAAACTTAAAGAAAATGGTTCAATTTACGTTACGAAAAGCGAAATTCTCCTCAGTACCGGTAATCGTCTTGGTGGCAAAGTTGTAGCGCATAAGATGTCGGAAGAGGAAAGCTTTGAAATTGACACCATGCTGGACTGGGCGGTTGTTGAAGTAATTTTGAAAAATTGGAGTGGGAGATAATTTATGTTAATTCAGAAAAAAATATCTGACTTTTTAGTGTTTGAAACCGAATCAATCATTAAAGCCTTAGAAAAAATCAACTCGAATAAAAAACGCATTATTTTTGTTGTCACCGAAGACGGCAAGCTGTGCGGCTCTTTCTCAGACGGTGATTTCCGTCGTTGGATCACTAACGGTGACTTCGATCTGAGCCGCGAAATGTCGGAAGTGATGAATCAGAACGTCCGCTATAAAAAAGTGGATGCGCCACGCAATGAGATTGAATCGCTGTTTTCGAATGGCGTTGACGTTCTGCCGCTGGTTGATGATTATCGTCGTTTGGTCGCCGTTGCGCTGCAAAGCGAAAAAGGCCTGACGATTGGCAAACACACTATCACGGAAACCTCGCCGACTTACATTATTGCTGAAATTGGCAACAACCATAATGGCGATATTAAGCTGGCTAAGCATCTGGTTGACCTGGCGGTTGACGCGGGCGCCGATTGCGTCAAGTTCCAAATGCGCGATCTGAGCTCTTTGTATAAGGGCGGCAACGATAAAGACAAATCCGCCGATCTTGGCGCACAGTACACGCTGGATCTGCTGAGAAAATTCCAGCTCAGCAATGAAGAACTGATTGAAGTGTTCGATTATTGCAAGGAGAAGGGGCTGACCCCGCTGTGTACTCCTTGGGATCTGAAGAGCCTGGAAGTGTTGGAAAACTACGGCATGGAAGGTTATAAGGTCGCTTCCGCTGACTTCACTAACCACGAAATGTTGGCCGCGTTGGCCGCTACGGGCAAACCGCTGATTTGTTCTACCGGTATGTGCAGCGAAGCAGAAATCAAAAGCTCGGTAGACTTCTTGAAATCGAAAGGTGCCGAGTTTGTGATCCTGCATTGCAACTCTACGTATCCGACGCCGTTCAAAGACGTCAACCTGGCCTATATCAAACGTCTGCAGCAGGTGACGGGCTGCTTGGTCGGCTATTCTGGCCATGAGCGTGGCATTTCAGTGCCGATCGCCGTGACCGCGCTGGGCGCAAGAGTGATCGAAAAACACTTCACCATCGACAAATCCATGGAAGGCAACGACCACAAGGTGTCGTTGTTACCCCCTGAGTTCAAAGAGATGGTCGTACGTATCCGCGAAGTTGAAGAGTCCATGGGCAACGCCGGCGAACGTACTATCACCCAAGGCGAAATGATCAACCGCGAAACTCTGGCAAAAAGTTTGATTATCAATCGCGATCTGAAAAAAGGTGAAATCATCACTCGCGAGATGGTTGAAGTGAAGAGTCCGGGGCAGGGTCTGCAGCCTCTTTATCTGGAGCAATTGGTCGGTAAGAAAGCCAATCGTGACCACGAAAAAGGCGGGTATTTCTATGAGTCGGATCTAAATGATGTGGCGATAGAAGCCAAGGACTATGATTTCAATCGTCCGTTCGGCATTCCAGTGCGCTACCACGATTACGGCAAGTTGAAGAATAAATCCAATCTGGACTTCGTCGAGTTCCATCTGAGCTATCAGGATATGGAACTCGATTTGACAGAATTCTTCTCCGGCGCTGAAAATATCGGTTTTGCGGTACATAGCCCCGAGCTGTTCGCCAACGATCATATTTTGGATCTGGCGACGGATGATCCCGTTTATCTTGCTCATTCGATCAAACAGCTGCAGCGTGTCTGCGATGTGACTCGCGCGTTGAAGCAATATTTCCCGAAAACTGAGCGTCCGGTCATCGTGGTGAATGCAGGCGGTTTCAATACCACCGGTTTCTTGCCAAAAGAATCACGTCAGGCGATGTACGAACGCATTGGCGCCGCTCTGGGTGAAATCAATCAAGAAGGCGTTGAAATCATCATCCAGACGATGCCTCCGTTCCCATGGCACTTTGGTGGTCAAAGCTACCATAACCTGTTTGTCGATCCGGACGAGATTAAAGCGTTCTGTGAGAAATACGGCTACCGCATCTGCTATGACACGTCGCATTCCATGATGGCTTGTAATTACTACCAATGGGATCTTCATGAGTTTACCCAGAAGGTCGGCCCTTACACCGCACATATGCATATTGTTGATGCTTTGGGAGTGGATGGTGAAAGGGTACAGATCGGTAAAGGCGATGTGAACTTTGACGAGCTGGCTGATGATCTGCGGCGTCATGCGCCGGGAGCGCAGTTTATTCCTGAAGTGTGGCAGGGGCACAAAAACCAAGGGGAAGGGTTCTGGCATGCGCTTAACTTCCTGGAAAAGTATCTGTAAATGAGTAAAGCCATTATGGGGGCTGCGGCCTTGTCGGTAGGGGACATTCTCGGCAAGGTCATCGGCTTCATCATATTGCCTTATTTGACAGCACACCTAGGCGCGTCGGGGTACGGCGCGCTGACTCTTTATTTGTCCGTTATTCAGATCTTGATCATTTTCATTTCGTTCAGTGGTCAAGGTCTGTTGCCGGTCAAATACATGCAGGAGGGGGAAGGGAGCTCCCTGGTGTTCCGCAGAGATAACATCGCCTTGGCTTTCGCGTCGAGCGCGCTACTGGTGGCTATATTCTACATTGTCACACTGGTCACCAAGATCTCTGTTTCTTTCAGCGACGGTTTTCTGGTTGTTTTGGCATCTCTGGCGCAGGCGCTGAACTTTATCAATTTATCGCATTTGCGCATTAGTCAGACCTATAAAGTTGCCGCTATCGGCCAATTTTTGCTTTCCGCATTCAACGTTTTATTCACTATCGCTCTTTTTGAAATGATAGCGTCGACGCCAGGACAACGTTTGATAGCGATCGCGGCATCATTTTTCAGCATTCAGCTGGCCTACGAGTTCTTTGTTTACAGAAAAATAGCGGTTGAACGCAGCGTGCTCCAACCGTTGCGTAAGCGTTATAAGGAAATCATTAGCTACGGGGTATCCCTATTGCCACATCATGGCAGTTATTGGATTAAATCCTCGGTGGATAGATTCTTCATAGCGCATTACATGAGTACGGCGGTAGTCGGGGTTTATGGCTTGGCGTTTCAGCTAACCTCTATCGTTATGCTCTTTTTCGGCGTAATCAACCAGGCGTTCCAACCTTTCATTTATCGCAAGCTTAAAGCGAACGATTTTAGAGGGGTCGAGCTCATTCAATATGGTTACACAGCTCTGGTTATCGTTTCGTGCATTATTTACTTCTTTATTTTGCCATTTGCTTTCCCGTATCTGTTTAATGCTGAGTTCAATCGCGCCATTTATTATTTCAACATTCTTTTGCCTGGAACTGCATTTTTATCGATTTATTATATTTTTACGCACTCACTGTTTTACTATCGTAAAAATAAATTAATCTCAATTATTACCATGGGTTCGATGATAACGCATTTGATTGGTATATTTGTCATCACCATGACAGAAATCAAAGTTGAGTATTTCTGCCTGGTTTATGCAATTTCTAGTTTTTATGCGTGTGCAGTGACTTTTTATTGTGGCAAGCGACAGATCAGTATTGAGAGGAAAAGATGATAGCAAGTCTTAAACGATGGTTGCGAAACTTACGTAAGCAGCGTTATCGTTCAAAAGTTATCAGAATGGCTGAAAGATGTGGTCAAGATCCGAAAATTAACTTTTTAACTATCGTTAATAATAAAACCCGACTTGGTGATAACTTTAACTCCAATGGTTTGACGGTGGTTGGAAAGGGCGGTGTTACTATCGGTGATAATTTCCACTGTGGTTTTGGTTGTGTATTGATCACAGAAAATCACAATCATCATGGGAATGCGATTCCCTACGATAACACTTATGTGATTAAGGATACGCATATCGGGGATAATGTTTGGCTTGGGATCAATGTGATTGTTCTGCCCGGGGTTTCCATTGGGGAAGGGGCCATTATCCAAGCCGGCAGCGTGGTGGTTAAAGATATAGAGCCCTACGCTATAGCCGGCGGCCATCCAGCGAAACCCTTTTCGCAACGCGATGTTGCTCACTATCTGCAGCTTAAGGCTGAAGGCAAATTTCATTGAACGGCAGTTATACATTCATGCCCGTAGCTTAATCGGATATTAGAAATATGAGTAAATACATTGCGTATATTGAGTCACCGCTTCAGGCTTTTAATCTCATTGAGTATCTTGATGCGAAAAACATTGTGCTCGATCTGCTGATTGTCAATAAGCGTTCGGCCAATTCTGCGTTGAATCACGGGCAGATTGTTTATCTGTTGAACATGATTAAGCATCGCTCCCTGGAAACCATTGATGTTGAAGGGAAACTGGGTAATGCTTTTGATATTAAACGGCAATTGAAGAGTGTAACATCGGTGGTGAGTGCGAAGGAAACTGTCACTTTGATTGCCGGTGAGTATCGCGCGAGGGTTTTTTGGATTTTAGCGCATAAATATTCGAGAAGAAATGTGGTCCTGCTGGATGATGGTACGGCAACGCTCAGAATTAAACGCTACAATAATCTCACTGCTCGGGGCGTCGTGAAGTCGGTTTTCCTCAAGTCACTTGGTATGACCAATAATGAGAGAGAAAAAATAACCTTTTTCTCTGTTTATGACATCGAAGGTAATGTTTCAAAAAGAGATGTGGTCGTTAAGCACAGTTACCAAAATTTTAAGGCTAAACTGGCCAGTCTTCCTGATGGAAAGAACAGGGTCTTCATTATAGGTACGCCGCTTTATGAGGCAGGGGTAACGTCTGTTGATGATATTGACTTGACGCTAAGAATGATAAATGACTTAAAGTCAAATCAGATGGGTGCCGAGCTTGTTTATATTCCCCACCGCCGCGAGCGTGAAGAGAAAATAGATGAAATCAGAAAGTCTGTAGAGGTCCGTCGGTTGGATTTTCCCTTTGAGGTTTATCCCATTGTGGCTGGTGAGAACGTCAGTTGTATAGCCGGATTTTATTCATCATTGTATGACAATCTCGTAAAAATATATGATGAAAAAATTAAAATAATCGCTTACGTTCTTGATGAGAAAGTTTTATCGCCAGAGTGGAGTGGTTTTGTTAACGCGATTTATAAAAACTATGAGAGTTATGAAAACGCGGATATTACGCTGATTAAAAACAAATTTTAATTTTATAAATTTACCGTGGTGATGGAAAATGAAGATTGCTTTAATTAACACACTTTATGCTCCTTATAAAATCGGTGGTGCTGAAGTATCAGTTCAGTTGTTGGCTGAAAGCCTGCAACGAGCCGGGCATGAAGTTGGTGTGTTTTGTCTTCATGAATTTGATGAGATAAAATATGACACTCTTAATGGCGTTCATATTGCTTATTTACCTCTCAAAAATATGTACTGGCCATTTCAGGCTTCTTCGGCAAGCAAATTAAAGAAAGCGGTGTGGCATCTGCTTGATTCTTATAATCCATTTATGGCTCGTGCCATGCGTAAGGAGCTGCGCAAATTTTCTCCGGATGTGGTGCATACCAACAACCTCAGCGGTTTTTCCGTCGCAGCGTGGCGAGTGGCCAAGAAGCTGGGGGCGCGCGTGGTACACACGACTCGCGATTATTATCTATTCCATCCGAACGGCACGTTGTTTAAACATGGCCAAAATATGGACGTACAGTCGTCTGCAGTGCGCATCGCATCTTTTCTGAAGAAAAAAGCCAGTCAGCGCGTAGACGTTTTTGTTGGCATAAGTAAATATATTTCCGCCTTGCATCGGGAAAATGGATTTGCGCGCAACGCGGTACATACGCATATCTACAACCCTGTCGCCGCGATAGAGTATGTACCGACCGTCAACGAAAAGGTCAGGATCGGTTTTGTCGGTCGCCTCACCGAAGACAAAGGTTTTGATGAGTTTTGTGCTCTGGCAAAACAGGCCAGCGGCGATCCGCAGGTTGCATTCTACGCCGCCGGCAGATTCAATGGTGACGCCGCTGGCGAGAAGTTGAAGGTGTTAGCGTTGGAGGCAGGTATTCATTTGCTTGGCTTTATCAAGATTGAAGAGTTTATGACGCAGATTGACGCCGTTGTTCTACCAACGCGATGGAATGAGCCCTTTGGGCGAACCGTTGCGGAATCGGCCATCTCTGGTAAGGTTGTGTATACGCCTTTCAATGGCGGAGTGGCAGAAATCGCAGCTTTTTATGATAATATTTTCGAGCTAAAAGATTTTTCTGTCGCCAGTGTGGTTAGCGTCGTGAGAGAAAATAACAACAAACCGCGTCGTTCATTTTTTGAACTAGAAAAAATAACCGATGCTTATGAGAGCGTGTATAGAGGGTCATAATGAGGGTATCGACAAAGTCGTTGGTTGTTTTTCTTTTGCTGATGTACATGACATTGCTCTCATTGAATGGCGTTGTGACCGTCGCTGCGTATATGTCGACCAGGGCACTTTTATTATATAAAGACTTTTTTGCCATGGCAGTACCGGTTTTCGTCCTAATCTTGCTTTTTGCGCGTAACCCTAACGTGTCAAAACAGTGTAGAAGCGTAATGATCTTTTTCCTGTCGATGGTGATCTTCTCGTTAGTTTATGTACTTTTAAGTATGATCACCGGCAGGTTTGATTTCTTCCGCTCTATCGTTCAGTTTCGCTTAGAGTTACTGACATTCGGTTCTTTTTTCTTTGCCGCCGTTTTACTTCTTTTTGAATATAATGAGCGTGTCGAGATTGTTAATAAAATCATTAAGTACTATATTTTCTTTGCCGTGTTGAATGCGCTCTTTGCGGTCGCCGAATCCAGTTTGGCAGGCCTGCTTTATGCACTAATCGGTTTTGACCCTGGCCCACAGTTGACACAGTTTGGTAAAGAATATGGTCTTCTGTTACGCACCATTCAGGGGCAATTACGTGCTTTTGGTCTGCTCACCGGGCCATTCAGCCTCAGTGAATATCTGTTTTTTGCACTGGTATTATCGCCTTATGTAAGCGAAAAAAATCGCAAGAAATATATTCTTCTCATTATGGTTGGGATCGCATTTTCAACATCGAAAACGGCGATTATCATGGCACTGCTTTATATCATGTTCCTGATGCTGAGACGCTTTTTCTCTCAACGTTTTAGCCTGAATTCAGTCACTATGGTAACGATGGTCTTGTCACTGTTCTTTTATATTACGACGACCAATTACAGTATTTATGAGATGATATTCCCGAAGGAGAATGCTTACGCGGAGAACAGCATTTTACTTCGTACGGTCAATATAGAAGCCGTGCGAGCTGACAGTGAGTATTCGCCATTTATCGGTGCTGGGTACGCTGTGAATGGCAACGCGGTGGTTGGTGATGACAATACGAACTCAATCCCGCTTGATAGTATGTATATCTACATGTTGTCGAATTACGGTAATGTCGGCATTATCCTTCTGGTTATTGTCGCTACGTTAATTCTTGGCATTCTTTATCAGCGTACTCGTCTTGGCCTTAATCCCAGTGTTTACCTATACTGGATGATCTCGCTTTCGATGAATTTCGTTTATAATAACCCGTTGACAAACTATCCAGGCTATATATTCGCAATCATAATATCGATTTTGTTATTATCGATTAGAACGCCGGAGACGGGTTCCGTGAGTCGCTCAAGAAAGAATGTAGGTTATGTGCAATCGCTACATTGACACGGTATTATTTAAAATTGCGAGGTAATTAATGATTTATGTCAATGCGCGATTCTTAACGCAGGATTTGACAGGGGTTCAGCGGTTCGCTCAGGAAATATGCCTTGCGCTGAGTAAGATTAGGCATGATATCGTTTTTGTCTCGCCATCTAACATTATTCACCACGATATCGCGTCGCAATTGAATGTTCAGGTGGTGGGTAAGAAAAGCGGTCACTTTTGGGAGCAGGTAGAGCTTCCTACTTTTTTAAATAAAAATAAAAGCCCGCTTCTAATAAATCTTTGCAATACGGCTCCGATCTTTTATCGTAATAAAATTGTTACTCATCACGATGTTATATATAAACGCTACCCGCAAAGTTACTCTGCAAAGTTTCGTTTCGTTTATAATAACTTTGTTCCCCTGATGTTGCGTCACAGTAAGGCGTTGATTACAGTTAGCGAATTTTCTAAAAAAGAAATTAGCCAGGCATTTGACTACCCATTAAATAATATTTACGTAATCTATAATGCGGTGTCCGAGCAGTTTAAACCCATTGCGTCGGCGTCCAATACAGAACGCCCTTATTTATTGGCCGTTTCGTCTCCAAATTATCATAAGAACTTTCATGGTCTGATTGCCGCTTTCTCTCAAATGGCAAACGGCCAGGATGTGACGCTGAAAATCATTGGGGCCGCCAACAAGAATTTCGCGGATGTTGGGTTTTCGACGGAAGGAACTGCAACGAACGATAACATACAGTTTTTGGGGCGTGTGAGCGATCAACAGCTTGTAGAACTCTATTCTCATGCTCGCGCCTTTGTGTTCCCCTCTTTATATGAAGGGTTCGGCATTCCTCCGTTAGAAGCGCAGGCTTGTGGTTGTGCGGTAGTAGCGTCCAATCGGGCTTCTATGCCCGAGGTATTGTCGAAGAGTGCATTGTACTTTGATCCGGAAAACATCCTGGAAATGAAACAGGCACTGGAGCGGATTATGCAGGATGAAGCGTTGCGCCAAATTTTAATCGCTGAGGGATTTACGAATGTCAAACGTTTCGATTGGATGCGTTCGGCAGCAGCGTTGAGCGAGATAATGACGAGATCTATGCAATGAAAAAAAAAGTGCTGCATGTCGCCGAAACAGTGAAGGGTGGCGTCGCTACGGTAATTAGACAACTTGTACAGCAAAATGATGAATTTGATTTTTACTGTGTGTTGCCCGATAGTCAATATCGTGAGATTGGCGCTTTCCCCGCAGAAAAAATGAAGGTATTTACGCGGACAGGGAGAAATATTTCTTCGTTTATCTCTTTGGCTATTAACTATATCCAGATAGTACGCAAAGAAAAACCGGATGTCATTCACGTCCACAGTACTTTTGCGGGGGTTGTTTGCCGACTGTTAACACCATTGGTAAGAATGACATGCAGGCCTAAAATTATTTATTGTCCGCATGCTTTTTCTTTCCTGATGGACACATCAGAAAAGAAAAAGAAGATTTATGCCAAGATAGAGAAAATTCTGCAAAAGAATACCGATGTTATCATCTGTACCAGCGAATATGAGAAACGAACGGCACTGATGGCCGGATTGAGTCCCGATAATTTGACTGTGGTGTATAATGGCGTTGAACCCCCTGTAACGCTGTCGGATGATACCAATCCTTATCGCCAAGATAAAATAAATATATTGTTTGTCGGCCGTTTTGATTATCAAAAAGGATTTGATTTGGTTCAGCGGATTGCCGACGAATTGGATGACAGATTTTTAATCACGATCGTCGGCGGCAATGTACACGCAAAAGAGCAACCGGCATCACATGCCCGGATGGATTTTAAAGGTTGGTTGACTTCGGCAGAGATGGCGCCTTATTTCACCTACGCCGACGTGTTGTTGATGCCAAGCCGATGGGAGTCGTTCGGTCTGGTCGCCGTTGAAGCTGAAAGCTATGGGTTGCCCGTTGTCGCCAGCCGCTGCAGTTCATTGCCGGAGGTGGTGAGCGAAGGCGTTACGGGGTATCTGTTTACGACCAATCAGGCCGATGAGGCCGTTGAGATATTGAATGCTCGCGACCAACGCGATTGGAGTGCAATGAAAGTTGACTGTGTCGATTTCTACAATGCTAATTTTACTTCAGAAAAAATGATATCCAATACTTATCGTCATTACAGATAATCGATACATCCGTTTTTTGGAATGAAAATAATTTTTTTACTATTTATATTTAATCGGTGAGAGTAAAAATGAGTAACCTTTATCCTGTTATTATGGCTGGGGGAACAGGGAGTCGCCTGTGGCCGCTTTCTCGTGAATTATTCCCCAAACAGTTCTTAGCGCTGTGCAATGAATTTTCCATGTTGCAAACGACAGTCATGCGGCTTAAAGGGTTAGAGATTATTAATCCTCTTGTTATATGTAACGAAGAGCATCGTTTTATCGTCGCTGAACAACTGCGCCAAATCACGCGTTTGTCGCATAATATTATTCTGGAGCCGGTAGGGCGTAATACGGCGCCGGCGATTGCGCTTGCCGCTTTGCAGGCGGTTTCCAGCGGTGACGATCCGCTCATGTTGGTTTTGGCCGCGGATCACGTCATTCAGGACGAAGCGATTTTCCGCGATGCGGTCAATCAGGCGATTCCTTATGCTGAAGCGGGAAAACTGGCTACTTTCGGCATCGTTCCGACGGGCCCGGAAACGGGCTATGGGTATATTCAAAAAGGTACCAGCGTCGACGGTTCCAGTATCTGCGGCGTTTCGCGCTTTGTCGAAAAGCCTAATCTTGAAACGGCGCAGCAGTATCTGGCCAGCGGCGACTATCTCTGGAATAGCGGTATGTTTTTGTTCAAAGCCAGCCGTTACCTGGAAGAATTAGGCCGTTTCCGCCCAGATATTCTGGACGCGTGCAAGCAGTCGCTTGCGCATTTGACCCCCGATATGGACTTTATCCGCGTTGACCGAGATGCATTCATTGCCTGCCCGGATGAGTCTGTCGATTATGCCGTGATGGAACAGACTGCCGATGCTGTCGTCGTACCCCTGGATGCGGGATGGAATGACGTGGGATCATGGTCTGCGTTGTGGGAAATCAGTGAAAAAGACACAAAAGGGAACTCTACTTTCGGTGATGTTCTTGAGCATAACTGTTCAAATAACTATATTCGCGCGGAGCATAAATTGGTGGCCGCTGTCGGGGTGACCAATTTGGTTGTGGTTGAAACCAAAGATGCCGTGTTGATTGCCGATAAAGATAACGTCCAAGACGTAAAAGAAATCGTCAACCAACTGAAGCGACAAAAGCGTTCCGAAAGCAAACAGCACCGTGAAGTTTATCGTCCGTGGGGCAAACATGATGCGATTGCGCAGGGCGATCGCTTCCAGGTGCGCCGCATTACTGTAAAGCCAGGCGAGAAATTGTCCTTGCAGATGCACCATCATCGTTCGGAACACTGGGTAGTGGTGTCAGGCACTGCCAAAGTGCATACCAATGGTAAAATGCAACTGATCAGTGAAAACGAATCCGTTTATATCCCTCTTGGGGTCGAACATTCTCTCGAAAACCCGGGAAAAATCCCGCTGGATTTGATTGAGATTCAGTCGGGTGCCTATTTGGGAGAAGACGATATCGTGCGAATCGGCGACTCCGCTCAGCATAATTAATCATTTTGGTGCGGTGGATATTTGAGCCGCATCACTGTATTTACGTTTGGTAAGGATCTCAACATGTCTCAATCATTGACTTGTTTCAAAGCATACGACATTCGCGGGCAGCTGGGTGAAGAGCTGAACAACGATATTGCCTATCGTGTCGGCCGTGCATATGGGGAGTTTTTGCAACCTAAAAGCGTTGTCGTCGGGGGAGATATCCGTTTGACCAGCGAGGAACTGAAACTCGCGTTGGCGGAAGGGCTGCGCGATGCCGGGGTTAATGTTCTGGATATTGGCGTCAGTGGGACGGAAGAAATTTATTTTGCCACTTTCCACTTAGGTCTCGATGGCGGCATAGAAGTGACGGCCAGTCATAATCCTATGGATTACAACGGAATGAAGCTGGTGCGTAGCCAGGCTAAACCGATCAGCGGCGATACCGGTTTGCGCGATATTCAGCGTTTGGCAGAAGATAATAACTTCGCTGCGGTGGATCCGACCCGACGCGGCAGCTACGAAACAATATCGATTGAAAAAGAATATGTGGATCATCTGCTGAGCTATGTGAATACGGCTAACTTCAAACCGTTGAAGCTGGTCGTCAACTCCGGCAACGGCGCTGCAGGTCACGTTATCGATGCTGTCGAATCGCGTTTCAAGCAGCTTCAGGTGCCGGTTGAATTTATCAAGGTTCACCACCAGCCTGACGGCAATTTCCCCAACGGTATCCCTAACCCGCTGCTGCCGGAGTGTCGGGAAGATACGGCGCAAGCAGTGCGTGCGCACAAGGCGGATATGGGAATCGCGTTTGACGGTGATTTCGATCGCTGCTTCTTGTTCGATGAACACGGCGGATTCATTGAAGGTTACTATATCGTTGGCTTGTTGGCGGAGGCGTTCCTGGAGAAAGACGCTGGGGCGAAGATCATTCATGACCCGCGCTTGAGCTGGAACACCATCGACGTGGTCATGCAGGCAGGCGGGGTGCCGGTGATGTCGAAAACGGGCCATGCATTCATTAAAGAGCGTATGCGCCTGGAAGATGCCGTTTACGGTGGTGAGATGAGCGCCCACCATTACTTCCGCGACTTTTCATATTGCGACAGCGGCATGATCCCATGGTTGTTGGTTGCTGAGTTGCTGTGCATTAAAAACAAGACGCTCGGGGAGTTGGTCGGGGATCGGATGATCGCTTATCCAGCATCGGGTGAAATTAACAGCAAACTGCAAGATCCAAAAGCTGCAATTGAAAGAGTACTCAATCGCTATCAGCCTTCGGCACTGGAATTTGACACGACCGATGGCATTAGTCTGGAATTTGCAGACTGGCGATTTAATTTACGTAGCTCAAATACTGAGCCGGTGGTGCGTTTGAATGTCGAATCACGAGCCAATCCTGCACTGATGCAGCAAAAAACAGAGGAAATACTGGCCTTGCTTCGACGCTGATCTCTGGTTTTAAAGCTATATTTTAATGCTGGGCGAGCGGTATATGCCAGCGTTGTGAAGCGATATAGGTACCAGAGAAAACTAACAAAAGGCATCTATACTATGATAGTTAATAGGCAGTTATCTATGAACGGTTTCCGTCGGGGCGTGTTGCATACTAATGCGTCTCTTACTTCAATGCTTCAGCGCTTCTCTGATATTTTCGTTATCTTTAGCGGGCTGTACTTGTCTTGCCTAATCTCCGGTGCCGCATTTAGCGTGCAACACTGGATTATGGTATTAATATCGATCGTTATCTTCCAAATGATTGGTGGGATTACTGACTTTTATCGTTCGTGGCGTGGTGTGCGTGCGGGGCTGGAGATCCAGCTCATTTTGCAAAACTGGTCGCTGAGCCTGCTGTTGACCTCAGGAACGGTGGCGTTGATAAATGTCTTCAATAACGAGTATTCCGTCTATATCCAATGGTATCTGCTGGTCTGCTGCGGTTTGGTCATTACGCGCAGCGTGATCCGGCTGCTCTTGGGATACATGCGCAATATTGGCTTCAATACCCGTAATGTGGCCATCATGGGTGCGATGCCCGTCGGTATTCGTCTGGCAGAATCTTTACGTGACGCGCACTGGATGGGATTTAAAGTGTTGGGCATTTACGACAACGATAATTCTCCGTTGAACAGCAAAATCGAACGCTGCGGCGACTTGTCTCAGCTCGTGAGCGACGCGAAAAGTGGGCGTATCGATAGGGTCTATATCGCAATGTCGATGGAGCAGGAAAAATTGATCAAAGATACGATCGCGGATCTTTCTGATACGACCTGCTCAGTGATGCTGATCCCGGATATCTTTACGTTCAACATATTACAGTCGCGATCGGAAGAGATTAATGGCGTTCCCGTCGTTTCGTTATTCGATACGCCAATGAGCGGGATTAATCAGGTAATTAAGCGTATTGAAGACATCATTCTGTCAATATTTATTTTGCTGTTCATTTCTCCGGTTCTGTTGCTGATCGCCTGCATGGTCAAATTTACCTCTTCCGGGCCCATCATTTTCAAACAAAGGCGTTATGGCATGGATGGCAAGGCCATCGAGGTATGGAAATTCCGCTCGATGACCGTGATGGAAGATGGCGATAAAGTCGTTCAAGCGAAAAAAGGGGACGCGCGCCTGACGCCGGTCGGCTCCTTCTTGCGTCGTACCTCTCTGGATGAATTGCCGCAATTTGTCAATGTACTGAAAGGCGACATGTCGATTGTAGGCCCAAGGCCGCATGCCGTGGCACATAATGAACAGTATAGAAAGTTGATCAACGGCTATATGCTGCGCCATAAAATGAAGCCGGGTATCACGGGGTGGGCGCAGATCAACGGTTGGCGTGGCGAGACGGATACGTTGGAAAAAATGCAAAAGCGCGTTGAGTTCGATCTCGACTACATCCGTAACTGGAGCGTTTGGTTGGACATTAAAATCGTCTTCCTGACCATTTTCAAGGGATTCATTAATAAAGCGGCGTATTAGATTTTCTTTAAGGATGTCGCGCCTGGGAAATGTGGATTTCCTGATCTCTGGGGATGTTGAGACAGTTCATTTTTCTTTTAAAACTGGAGGTCGGTCAGATGTTGACTAAAACAAACCGTAAACTGAGGTGCTGGAAGGGGGCGGCTTCATCGCTGGCCCTCGCATTGCCGCTGATGTTTATCAGTGCGAACGCGTTGGCTTTCGAAGTCGGGGTTCATGCGCATTTTCGCTGGTACCCCAACGATCCGGATAAATATTTGGATCTGATTAAGCGTTACGGTTTCACGTCGTATCGAGCGGATTTTCCCTGGAGCGGATTGGAACAGCAAAAAGGGCAGTATGTCATAACCGGCAATATGCAAAAGGCCGACCAAGCGTTTAACGATGCCCAGGCAAAATTTGGTCTGAATGGGTTATTAGTATTGGCGTACGGTAACAAACTCTACGATCCATCGGGTTATCCAACGACGCCTGAAGCCATTCAGGCTTTTGCCAACTACGCGTATTGGACGGCCTCCAAATATAAAGGCAAGATCAAGTATTACGAGATCTGGAACGAATGGACGAATGCCACTGCGATTAAGCCGAAGCCGCGCACGCCACCGCCGCCGGAGATTTTCGTCGCGTTGGTGAAAGCTACGGCTGCTGCGGTTCGAAAGGCCGATCCCAACGCAATTGTCATTACTGGAACGGCCAACCCAACAGGAACCCGCGATCCTTCCTGGGTTGATAACATCGTTAAACTCGGCGTGTTGAATTACGTTGATGGTTTCTCCATCCACCCTTACTCCTATGGCAACGATAATTACGCTATACGGGCCCCTGAGGGGAACCTCGGCGTCGTGGATAAATTCGAGGCCCGGCTTGCAAAGGCAGCAGGTAAGACGGTGCCGATTTATATCACTGAAATCGGCGTGCCAACCTATGACGGTAAAGGCGGGTTATCAAAAGATGTGGCTGCGCAATATGTGGTGAAATATACTTTCTTGGCCAAATCGCGGCCCTTTATCAAAGGGATATGGTGGTACGATTTGCTCGATGATGGAGACAACCCGAAAATCAATGAACATCGATTTGGGCTGCTGACGAGAAACGGTCAACCGAAGCCGTCGATGCTGGCTTTAAGTAAGGTCGCAGATGTTGCGCGATCGTATTCCGTTGAGAAATACCAAGTGCTGCCGGGCGGTAAAATTTCCATCGCATTGAAAGGGAATAATCAACATGCGATGCTATTCTGGCAGGAAAAACCGGTGGCTAAGCCTGCCAGCGGTATTTCTTCAAGCTTGCGCAGTTTTATGGCGAGTGAGGCGCCGCAAAACCAAAGTGCTACGCCGCTCAAAGAGGTTCAGGGGAATACGGCTGCGCCCGATGGCGATGTACCGGTAATGATGCGCTCCAGTGCTCCGATTGCCTCGCCCTGGTAGGCAGGCTGTGAGTAAAAAACCGCAAGCTTATTAAGCTTGCGGTTTTTTTTTGTCCAGCTTCATAAGCGGCTTGCTGCTTCGCTATTCGCCTGCATTTGCCGCCTATAAAAAAGCCAGCCGGCATAGCCGGCTGGCATCAGTATATAACTGCCGTTCTCCATGCGGCCCTGAATAAATAATCAGGGCGCTTGGTGAAGGCGTTACGCTTACGCGTAGTGCAGCGTATCCACCAATTGCTGGTGGTTTTGCCCAGTCAGGTATACCACGGTATCGTTGAGGTCCAGCGAGTGGTTATCGTTGTTGTCGATAATCACGTAAGAGCTGGCAGTGTTACCGCCACCGCTGAATACAACGGATGCCACACCCACTTTCGACGTCAGCGAGTTGCTGCTATCCAGGCCAAGAATACCGCCCAGCAGGCCGATAACGCCATTGGTCAAACCGCCCACCAGTGTCCCCAACAATGCATCCAACGTGTCGGCAGAACGCGTACCGTAGTTCGCTACCGCGGTGCCGCTGGCGTCATCGGAGATAGTCAGGCCGCCATGGTTCACGTCGACAATCGAGTCCTTGAGGCTATTAAAGTCCTTGATGGTCACACCCGCCTGCGTGTTACTGGCCTTGATGTCGTAGGTGTTGGCACCTGCGCCGCCGGTCAGCGTGGTGTTGCCAATCACGCCCAGAGTATCGGCAGCACTGGTACCTTCTACGGTCATTTGGTAACCGTTCAGGCCCAACGCCGTCAACACCGGTGCCAACAGGTTGGTGGTGACAACGCTCAGCGGCAGAATGTTCAGCAACTGAATGATGATACCGTCACCGGTACCGCCATGGCTGGAGTCGAGATTCAGCCCCGCGGTATTGGTGGACGCATTGATATCACGCACGTTGCTGAAACCGCTGCCCACCGTCAGATCCAGCGCGTGATCACCGGTCACGTTGATGGTCTGAACCTGCGCATTGGTGCCGGCCAATGACAGAATATTGTCAAAGCTGCCGGTACCGCCCGAGGCCACGTTAACCGTGGTCAGAGCGGTGCCCAACAAGGCGCTGCTGCTGCTGTTGAGAGTGATGGCGCCGGCATTCACGTTGGCAGAACTCACCGCATCGAAGTTGATATTGAAGTGATCGGTGGCGTTCTGGACAAAGGTGAAGTTCAGCGTACTGGCAGCGGTCGCGTCCCCTTTCACTGCCAACTGCGCGGCGTTGCCGCCGGCGGCGTTGATGACGTTGACGTTAGCCAGACCGGAGACCACAAACCCCTGAGTGCCCAGATTGGTGGCCGCTGCGTTCTGCGTAACCGTGCCGCCGGTGGTGCCTTCGACCGTGGACGTGCCGTTGGTCAGGCCAAAGTCAAAGGTGTTGTTTGGCGTGGTCACGCTGGTGGTAGTCGGTGAACCGATCAGCGGCGTCGTAATCAGCGTGCCGACGGACTTGCCGATATAGCCGGTCAGGTCGATCTGCTCGAAGTTCGAGAAGTTGTTGGCGTTGCTGGTCACGGTGCTGGTACGAACGCCCAAGGCGTTTTGGTTGGTCACCACGGTTTTGGTGATGAAGTTGGCGGAGATGGAGTCCGTACCCGCGCCGCCATTAGCGGAGATGCCGGCGCCGACGGTGTTGGCTGCGCCGGTTGCCGCATTCCCCGCCCATTTCAGCGAGTCGTTGCCGTTGCCAAGGTTAAAGTCGCCGGTGCCCGTGGCGATATTGGCCGTCGACGTTACGATGACATCATCATTCCCGGAACTGGCGTTCAGAATCACGTTGCCATTGTTAACGGTAATATCGACACCAGGGTTAACCCCGTTGTCAGACAGGTTGACCGTTGCTGCACTGGTGCCGTTGATGGTCAGATTCGCCAGGTGGTCGGCGAACTTCAGGTTCACGATGCTGGCGGCATTGGCGTTCAGTTGCACATCCGTCAACACTGCCGTTTCGGCATTGCTAATTTGGTGAGATGCGCCTGTGTTGACGGTGCCCGTCGCGTTGCCGCCGGCGGCCGTTGCCGTCAGAGACGCCGCGGTTTTGTACAGCAGGCTAGTACCGATGTCGAACTCGAAACCATGCTGCTGAGTGACGGTGGCACTGTCAGTGGCGACGGAGCTGCGCAGGTCGTTGATAATGGCCTGCGTGATGGCCGTTTTGCTCCCCAGCGCACCATAGCTGGCTAATTGCGCAGCGGTGGCGGCGGTGCCATGCACCAGGGTAAAGATATGCTGAACAAAATCATCGCCAGTCAATTGAGCGCCTTTCTTTTGCGACTCAGCTGAATTGATCAGGGTAGTGATGACCTGTGCATAAGTTTTACCGGCAAACAGTTCTTTGCTCCAGGTGTCCAGCCCGCGGGCATCGACGCCACGGCCAGGAATTGCCAGGAAGGCCGCTGCGACTTGTTCTTGATAGTTCAGAGCCGGCAGTTCACCCGGTTGCCACACGTGCGTCGCCGCCTGGAAGTGCTGTTGGGCCGTGGTATCGCCGGCGGCAACGGTGCCCTTCAGTGCTGCGATCACTTGAGCTACGACGTCGCCGCGAGTCGAGCCGCCACTCAGCAAGGCGAGATAGCTGCTGCTTTCGGCCGAAGTTGGTGCGCGTTCATAGCTGTTTTGGAAGATGGCGTTGATGAAATCGCTATCGCTTAACGTTTTCAGCGGGCTGTTGTTCACGAAGGTTTGTGCGACCGCCGCCAGCGTTTTGCTGCCCTGCGCCAATACGGTTCCCCAGTAGGTAATGCCGTCCTGAGTTTGCGTTAAGCCCACGACATGGAAAACACCCTGAACGTCAGCTGCGCCGGCCGACGATGCTGCTGTCGCGACAGGGAACAGGGTTTTTTCGACTTGAGCTTCGAAATTGCTCTGTGCTGTCAGCAGCGTTGAATCAAAACCGCTGTAGCTAAGTACGTCGTTAATCACCTTGGCAACAACGGATGCCGTGGTGGGGTTGCCCGCTAAAAGATCGGCAAGCACGCTGCTGCTGGGGGCACTGCCGTTCACTGCGGTGTAGACCTTGGTTACGATTTGAGAAGCCGTCAGACCGTTCAGGCTTGAGGTGCCGGTAATGAATTTTTGCGCAACTTGCTCCAGAGAAAGTGCAGAAGTTTCAATTTTCTGCGAGTAGTAATCTAACGCCGCGGTATCAATATTCTTTCCAGAGATTGCAAGGAAAAAAGCAGCCGCTTTTTGCTGTGCTACTAATGTGGCCATACGTTACCCCTTTGGATGTACCCATTTTCTACGGACATAAGAAAGATGTGACCGGCCCCCCATAGCCGTGCCAGGAAGAGGTTTGGTCAGATTTTTTAGTATTAAAACTTGTGAAAACAACGGCATATAAAAATGACATACTAATGCCAATTGTTGCTTTCACGTTTTAATCAAAGGAGCTGATGAGATTTTTGTCAAGGCTATAGGATTTTTTTTATTTCTATTGTTTTGGTTTTTCTATAACTAATTGTGTTGTCAATTAATCCTGCGTTTTTGTCGCAGTGGATTAATATTTTTTATGAGTGCAGTGATTTTGGTTGTTTTTTTAACGGTGGGGATTATTAGATTTCTAATTATTTCCAGTGGTGGCGGTTTGACTTTGCCGGGGCGTGGGAAAGGGGGGCGGTGTCCTGCCATTTGGGTTTGGATAACTTTTTGCTTTATATTGGTTTTTTTTTGAATTTTTGAGGAATGTTTTTTTCGTCTGCCGCCTTGCTGGAATTCCAAATGTGTATCTATAGTTAATGAAAAAGCAGCTGCAGTCTTGAGCATGTTTGGGGGCTTTTTTTGTGAGGTTAATCTCATAAAAATCAATGCGGATTTTGACTGACAGTGCACATGATGTAAGGGCAGAAAGTGAATCAATTTATACCGCGCAATGAAATTGCGGATGTTATACGGACTCGCAGCAAGGTTTTCTGGACCGTTGGCATATTTACCGCATTTATTAATTTATTAATGCTAGTTCCTTCTATCTATATGCTCCAGGTTTATGACCGGGTGCTTCCTTCTCGCAATGAAATCACGCTGTTGATGCTGACGCTGATCATGCTGGGCATGTTCGGCATGATGTCGCTGTTGGAATACGTGCGCAGCATGGTGGTGATCCGCATCGGCAGCCAGCTGGATATGCGGCTCAACACGCGAGTCTATACCGCGGCCTACGAGGCGAATCTGAAAAACGGCTCGTCTGATGCCGGCCAGATGCTGAGCGATTTGACCAATCTGCGCCAATTCCTCACCGGCAGCGCGCTGTTCGCCTTCTTTGATGCGCCGTGGTTTCCAATCTATCTGTTGGTGATATTCCTCTTTAACCCTTGGTTGGGGCTTTTCGCTCTGGTCGGTGCGCTGTTGCTGATCGCATTGGCGGTGATCAACGAAATGGTGTCGAAAAAGCCGCTGGCGGAAGCCAGCAAGCTGTCGATTATGTCCGGGACGCTGGCCAGCACCAATCTGCGCAATGCCGAAGTGATCGAAGCTTTGGGGATGTTGCCCAACCTGAAACGCCGGTGGTTCGGTCTGCACCAGCGGTTCTTGAACAGTCAGCGCATCGCCAGCGAACGCGCATCGCGGGTCACGTCGATCACCAAGTTTGTGCGCATGTCGCTGCAATCATTGGTGCTGGGGCTGGGGGGCTGGCTGGCGATCGATGGGCACATCACGCCCGGTATGATGATAGCCGGTTCCATTCTGATGGGGCGAACCCTGGCGCCGATTGAGCAGGTTATTAACGTCTGGAAGAGCTACAGCGCGGCGAAGCTTTCTTATGGCCGGTTGGTCAAGCTGCTGGAAACGCATCCGCAACGGGGTACCGGCATGTCCTTGCCGCGCCCGGAAGGGGTGCTGGCCGTAGAAGGCGTCACCGCCACGCCGCCGGGATCCCAAGGCGATGCGGTATTGCATAACGTGAGTTTTGCCATCCAGCCCGGTGACGTGCTGGGGATCATTGGCCCGAGCGCGTCGGGGAAATCGACGCTGGCGCGTTTGCTGGTCGGCATTTGGCCGGTCAGCGAAGGGATTGTTCGGTTGGATAATGCCGACATCTATCAGTGGAACAAGGATGAGTTGGGGCCGTATATCGGCTATCTGCCACAGGACATTGAGCTGTTTGCCGGGACTATCGCCGAGAATATCGCCCGCTTTAACGATATTGACTCAGAGAAAGTCATTGAAGCCGCCAAGCTGGCCGGCGTGCACGAACTGATCCTGCGTTTCCCTAACGGCTACGATTCGGTGCTCGGCAACGGTGGCGCTGGGCTTTCCGGTGGACAGAAACAGCGTATCGGCCTGGCGCGCGCATTGTATGGCGACCCTTCGCTGGTGGTATTGGATGAGCCTAACTCCAACCTGGATGATGCGGGCGAGAAAGCGTTGAACCAGGCCATTATGTTCCTCAAGCAACGTAATAAAACGGTGGTTCTGATTACCCATCGCACCAATTTGCTGTCGATGACCAGCAAGCTGTTGCTCCTGGTAAATGGCAACGTCAACGCATTCGGCCCGACTCAACAAGTGCTTCAGGCGTTAGCCAATGCGCAAAAAGCGCAGGCGCAACCGCCTCAGCAAGCGGTGAGGGCGGTAAATTCCGAGCCGGATGAAGGCAATATCCCGAAAACGCAAATTAATTAAGCCGTGAATTGCCTGACGGCTTTATTGCCGTCCGCAGTTTAAAGGAGTTGGTATGTCGACGCACATTGGCGAGCCGCAAGACTCGTATATTGAAGAGATCCCGCAGGATGAACGGCGGTTTACCCGGATGGGCTGGCTGGTGGTGGGAATTGGTCTGTTCGGATTTTTGGCCTGGGCAGCGTTCGCGCCTCTGGATAAAGGGGTGGCATCGCCGGGATCGGTAACCGTTTCCGGCAACCGCAAAACGGTGCAGGCCCCGGCCAGCGGCATCATCAAGAATATCGCGGTGAAAGACGGCGACAAGGTGAAAGCCGGAGAAGTCCTGGTGCAGTTGAGCCAGGTGCAGGCACAGGCGCAGGTCGATTCCCTGCGCGACCAGTACTACACCACGCTGGCCACCGAAGGGCGTTTACTCGCCGAGCGCGACGGTCTGAGCAACGTCACTTTTTCCCCTATTTTTGCCCAGATCAAAACTCAGCCGCGCGTGGCTGAAATCATCGCGTTGCAAACGCAGCTGTTCGCCTCCCGCCGCCAGGGGCTGCAAAGTGAAATTGACGGTTATAAGCAGTCGATGGACGGGATTCGTTTCCAATTGAAAGGCCTGCAGGATTCGCGCGCCAACAAGCAGATTCAACTTTCCAGCCTGCGTGAGCAGATGAACAGCATGAAGCAACTGGCGGCGGACGGCTACCTGCCGCGCAACCGCTACCTGGAAGTGCAGCGTCAGTTTGCCGAGGTGAACAGCAGCATCGATGAAACCGTCGGGCGGATTGGCCAGCTGCAAAAGCAGCTGCAGGAATCTCAGCAGCGTATCGATCAGCGTTTCGCCGACTATCAGCGCGAGGTCAGAACGCAACTGGCGCAAACCCAAATGGACGCCAGCGAGTTTCGCAATAAGCTGCAAATGGCCGATTTCGATCTGGGCAACACTGCCATCACCTCACCGGTGGACGGCACCGTGGTCGGATTGAATATCTTCACTCAGGGGGGCGTCGTGGGAGCGGGTGACCACCTGATGGACGTTGTACCCAGCCAGGCGACATTGGTGGTGGATTCTCGCCTCAAAGTCGACCTGATCGACAAGGTGTACAACGGGTTGCCGGTGGATCTGATGTTTACCGCCTTCAACCAGAACAAAACCCCGAAAATTCCGGGAACGGTCACGTTGGTTTCCGCCGATCGCCTGGTCGACAAAGCCAACGGCGAGCCTTACTACCAGATGCAGGTCACGGTCTCGCCGGAGGGCATGAAGATGCTCAGTGGCGAGGACATCAAGCCGGGGATGCCGGTGGAGGTGTTCGTGAAAACGGGGTCGCGCTCGCTGCTGAGCTATCTGTTTAAACCTATTTTGGATCGCGCTCATACTTCATTAACCGAGGAATAATTTTGATTCAATCAAAACGACAGGCTGCCGGTCTGGTTATCGGCACCCTTTTGTTTGCGATATCTGCGCCGGTTTATTCGATAGGGATTTTAGACGCATATTCGCTGGCATTAGAAAAGGACCCGACTTTCCGGGCGGCTATAAAAGAGAAAGAAGCTGGAGATGAGAACGAAAACATCGGCAGGGCGGGGCTGCTGCCGAAAGTGTCGCTGAACTATCAGAATTCGCCGCGCAACTGGCAGACGCAAAAATATCCGCAGAGCGACTTTTTCGGCAATGTTTCGGAGGTCACCCGGCGGCAGCAATATCGCAGTTATTCCAGTTCGATCACGCTGACGCAGCCGCTGTTCGATTATGAAGCGTACGCGCGCTACAAAGCCGGCGTCGCGCAGACGATGATGTCGGACGAGCGCTATCGCGGTAAGTTGCTGGATCTTGCGGTTAGGGTGATTAACGCCTATGTCGAAGTGGCCTATTCCAAGGATCAAATCGCGTTGGCCGAAGCGCAAAAGGCGGCTTACAAGGAACAGCTGACCTTGAACGATCGCCTGATGAGCGCCGGTGAAGGCACCATTACCGACGTATCGGAAACCCAGGCGCGCTACAGCCTGGCCGAAGCGCAGGTCATCGAAGCGCGCGATGCGCTGGATGCCGCGCAGCGCGAATTGGAAGTGATTATCGGCATGCCGCTGAACCAGCTGGATGAGTTGCAGGTGTTGCGGCCGGGCAAGTTCAAGGTGGCGCCGCTGATCCCGTCCAAGTTTGAAGAGTGGCAAAAGATCGCGCTGGAGAATAACCCGGTGCTGGCCGCCTCGCGTCATGGCGTGGATGCCGCCAAGTATGACGTTGAAAGGAATCGGGCGGGCTTTATGCCGCAGGTTCAGCTGTATGCTTCGCATTCGGAAAACGACTCCAGCAGCGATAACACGGTTAACCAGAAATATCGCACCGACAGCATCGGCGTGCAGGTCAGCATGCCTATTTATTCCGGCGGCGGCGTTTCGGCGTCGACCCGGCAGGCGGCGGCGCGCTATGGCCAGGCGATGTATGAGATGGATGCGCAGACGGGCACCACGCTCAACGATCTGCGCAAGCAGTACAATCTGTGCATCAGCAGCCGCGCCAAGGTGGCGGCCTATGAGTTGGCGGTACAATCGGCCACCACACAGGTGACGGCGACCCGGCAAAGCGTGCTGGCCGGGCAACGTGTCAACGTTGACGTGCTCAACGCCGAACAGCAGCTCTATAGCGCCCAGCGCGATCTGGCCTCCGCCAAGTACGCCTACATCAAGTCGTGGATTACCTTGCTGAGCGACTCCGGTACGTTGGATGAAAAAGATGTTATGCGGGTAGCGCAGTATTTTGCCCGCAGTCGCTAGCAACATATTCACTATGAGCATTAATCTGAAAGAGCAGCGTTGAGCTGCTCTTTTTCGATGGATGTGCCCTTTCATCACGCGACGCTATTTGATTAGTGGAGCGGTTCTCCTTGCCTGAAGAGGCGTCCATGCCCCAAACGCCATTGATAGGGAACGGCTTGTCCCTTTGGGTGTCGAATCGTGTGCGATATAGCGTTAAAGCAAGAAAATGGCCGAGGGAGAGTGTTGCACCTGACCCCATCGGGCAAGGCCGTGGGCTGCCGTTTTCTCTTCATGCATGAACCATTGAGCTGTATTATGCGTATCGAAATCAATGGATGGCCTGCTTAAACGTCCTACGAAAAAAACGGCCTTCTTATAGAACGAGTAACTAGGCTTTGATGCTGTCGAAGCGTAAGGGGGGGATATGGCAATTTTAGTTACCGGTGGCGCTGGTTATATTGGATCTCACACTGTGTTATCGCTGCTGGAGCGCGGTGAAGAGGTAGTGGTGTTGGACAATCTGTCGAACTCGTCAGCGGAATCTTTACACCGCGTAGAGAAACTGACGGGAAAAGCCGCCGTGTTTTACCAAGGCGATGTTCAGGATGCTGAATGCCTGCATCGCATCTTTGAAGCGCACACGATTACCGCTGTGATCCACTTCGCCGGCCTTAAGGCCGTTGGGGAATCTACGCGTAAGCCGCTGGAATACTACCAGAATAATGTTACCGGCACGCTGGTGTTACTGGACGCCATGCGCCGTGCCGGCGTGCATGATTTCATCTTCAGTTCTTCCGCCACTGTCTATGGCGCCAATTCGCCGGTGCCCTATGTGGAGACGACACCGATCGGCGGGACAACCAGCCCTTATGGCACGTCCAAGTTGATGGTGGAGCAGATCCTGCAAGATTTCGCTAAGGCTGAACCGCAATTTTCGATTATTGCCTTGCGTTACTTCAATCCGGTGGGGGCTCACGAGTCCGGACTCATTGGCGAAGATCCTAACGGTATCCCCAACAACTTGCTGCCTTACATCTCACAGGTGGCTATCGGCAAGTTGGAAAAGCTGGGCATTTTCGGCGGAGATTACCCGACGAAGGACGGCACGGGAGAGCGCGATTACATCCATGTCATGGATTTGGCTGAAGGCCACCTGAAAGCCATGGATCATTTGCCGAAGATCAACGGATTCAAGGCTTATAACCTGGGGGCTGGCGTAGGACACTCGGTGCTGGCGATGGTTCAGGCGTTTGAAAAAGCGTCCGGCGTAACTATCCCTTACCAAATATTACCTCGCCGTGACGGCGATCTGCCTGCTTTCTGGGCGAACGCCGATCTGGCTTATCAGGAGTTGGGTTGGAAAGTCAGTCGGGGTATCGATGACATGATGCGTGATACCTGGAACTGGCAGAAGAAAAATCCTAAGGGTTTTCAGCATTGACCATGCAATTCAACCCCACTGTTTATCGGGAAGGATAAACGGTGGGGCACAAACGTCTATTGGGAAATCAGTAAGCAATACTTGATAAATTGTAACCAGCCTCTTAGAAATCACAGCATGACTCCCTACTAAATTTCCTATATTTTATTTTAAAACCATTGAGTTAAATCTCATCTTCGTACATGAACCACACAAATTCAGCGTATTTTTTTACGTTACGGTGTCGGATGTTTTTGCAAATTGTGCTAGTCTCTCAGACCTTCGCGGATCCTATATTATTTCTGTCATATGCACGCGAGTTTGTTTAAGGTTCGTTCAAAAAGACCTCAGACGTGAAGTGTAAACTCGGTGGCGGCGCGTGTTTATAAGCATAATTCTAGGTCTCTGGGTAACGTTTTTCGTGAGTAAATTTCTAATGAAAGTGATAGAGACGCAGGTTGAAGGTGTAAAGCTGATCGAACCCAAAGTGTTTGGCGACCAGCGTGGTTTTTTCTTGGAAACATTCCAAAAAAGTCGATATCAGGAGTTGCTCGGCATTGATGCGGAGTTCGTACAAGATAACCACTCCCGTTCAGCGCGTGGCGTTTTGCGGGGCTTGCATTTTCAAACGGCAAAACCGCAAGGTAAGTTGGTGAGGGTGGTACGCGGCGAGGTCTACGATGTCGTCGTCGATATTCGTCCTGAGTCGCCGACATTCAAAAAGTGGGTTGGCGTCTATCTGTCCGAAGAGAACAAAAACCAGCTTTGGGTGCCGCCTGGTCTCGCCCATGGTTTTGTCGTAGTTTCGGACTCGGCTGATTTTGAATATAAATGCACTGATTACTATGATCCAAGTAATGAAGGGTGCCTGCTGTGGAACGATCCGGAAGTAGGTGTCGAATGGCCAATCAGCGAGCCGCTGTTGTCGCCGAAGGATCTACAGGGAAAATTGTTTAGAGAGCTTTTTTAATGCGTGTACTTTTGACCGGTGCTGCGGGGCAGTTGGGGCGCTGTATTATCGATCGTTTCCCTGCCAATTGGACCCTGATGGCGATGGACAGCCAGCAATTGGATATTGCGGACTCTGCCGCTGTCTCGGCGGCGGTTGAGCAGCTGGTACCGGATGCCATTATCAATGCTGCGGCTTATACTGCGGTGGATAAAGCGGAATCGGAACCTGAAAAGGCTCGGGCAATCAATGCGTTCGGCCCCGGCTTCCTCGCTACTGCTGCGGCGAAGTTAGACATTCCTTTCATACATATCTCGACCGATTACGTCTTTGATGGCACTTCATCGGAGCCGTATTGCGAAGAGACACCTTGTTCGCCCAAAAGCGTTTACGGGCAGACGAAACTCGAAGGTGAGCGGGCAGCACTACAAGCTAATCCGAAAACTGTCGTGATCAGAACGGCCTGGGTTTTCAGCGAGTACGGTAACAACTTCGTGAAAACCATGCTGCGAGTCGGAGCACAGAGAGGGGAGTTGGGCGTGGTGAGCGACCAGTTCGGCTGCCCAACTTATGCGGGGGACATTGCAGCGACTGTCATCGCTATGCTGTCCCATCCTCAATTGCCTTATGGCATCTATCATTACTGCGGTGATAATGCCGTTTCATGGTTCGATTTTGCTTGCGCTATCTTCCGGGAGGCGGAAGCATCAGCGCGTTATCCGCATAAGGTGAGCGTCAAACCTATCGCAACCCATGAATATCCAACGCCTGCATCCAGGCCAGCGTATTCGATTTTGAGCACCAGCAAGATTTGTGCGCTGGCTCTGAAGCCTAGCCCATGGGAACAGCAACTTAAAACAGTACTCCAGAAGATATTATCTCAGTGATGATCCTTCAAATGGATGAGATTAAAGGGGATAATACTATCCCCTTTGACGTTTTTGTGTGTTGATGAAACGTTAGCATCGCTTATGAGCCTGACGTTCAGTCTTTTAACCACCCTAATGGCATGACTTTGTGACTGCGATAAATTACGGGTTTAGGAACTAGATACAGCATGGCTGTAGACCAAGAAAAATCTCAATTTCAGATCGTTGCATCTATCGTTTTGTTCAACCACAGCTATGAGCAGGTGGCGGGCACCTTGACGTCTCTTTTGGCGGAGCGCTGCGTTGATAAGATTGTTCTGGTCAATAATGGCGGTGCCGATTGGGCCGATGCCTTGAATAATGACCGTATCAGCTACATCTCTGCTAAGGAAAATGGCGGATTTGGCCACGGACATAACCTGGCAATGAGCCGCTACCTGGATTCCTGCGATTATTTTTTGATCTGCAACCCGGATATCAGTTTTGAAGTAGGCGCGTTGGCAAGTTTGCATCAGTTCGCCAGCGAAGGGAAACATCAGTTCGTCTCTCCACGAATACATTACAGTGATGGTCGCTTTCAGTACAGCTGCCGATTGCTGCCGACGCCGGCGAATTTGCTGTTGCGCCGCTTTATACCCCGTTTAGGAGTTAAGATGGATGCAGCCTATGAGCTCCAGGCTGCTGATTATGATTCAACGTTTGCCGTGCCGACCGTGTCAGGGTGTTTCATGCTGATTGCGTCACCATTGCTGAAAAAGTTGAATGGATTTGACGAGCGCTTTTTCATGTACATGGAAGATGTCGATCTCTGTCGCCGGGCTTTGCCGCATAGCGACATCATCTACTTTTCGGGAGCGCAAATCACACATGTCTTCGGCAAAGGGTCTTACAAAAATCTGGTGCTGCTGGGCCATCATGTACGCTCTGCTGTTGCCTACTTTTGCAAATGGGGATGGTTTTTTGATCGTCAGCGCCGCCAATATAACCAGCAATGCTTAAAGAGCATTCCTATGAAAGAAAACGGCCGCAAGCGGTAGCATACATCGCGAGAAAAAGTGCCAAGACGGTGTGTTAAAAGTATTAAGGTATTGATTATGATTATTTTCAATGAGTTTATGGCGGTGAGACATACTGCCGTGATCATGCAGGGGGCAGGGGAATGAGTAATCCGCATAAAAATCAACCAATATCACCGCTCTCCTTGGTGCGTAACATATGGGGTTACAGGCAGCTGATTCTGCAGATGACCAAACGTGAAGTGATCGGCCGCTACAAAGGTTCCGCGATGGGGCTGGCCTGGTCGTTTTTAAACCCTTTGTTTATGCTCGTTGTCTATACTTTTGTCTTTTCGGTCGTTTTTAAAGCCCGCTGGTCTGTCGGCGGAGATGAAAGCCGCACCCAGTTTGCCGTAATTCTCTTTGTCGGCATGATTGTCCACGGTTTTTTTGCTGAGGTCGTGAATCGTGCGCCGCAGATCATTCTGGGAAATACCAACTACGTGAAGAAAGTGGTGTTTCCTTTGGAAACCTTGCCGGTGATCAGCTTATGTGCTGCCCTGTTCCACACTTTGATTAGCCTGCTGGTTCTGCTTTGCGCCTTTTTCCTGTTCAACGGCTATTTGCATTGGACGCTGGTGTTTGTGCCGTTGGTCTTCCTACCGCTGGTCATTTTTTGCCTTGGTTTGGGATGGATCCTGGCTTCGCTTGGGGTATTTATCCGTGATGTTGGCCAGACTACGGTAATCATTACCACCGTAATGATGTTTTTATCCCCGGTCTTCTTCCCAATCACTGCGCTCCCTGAGAAGTATCGGATCTGGATTATGCTCAATCCTCTGACATTTATCATCGAACAAGCGCGTAATATTTTGATCTGGGGTCAGATGCCTAACTGGAGCGGTCTGGTGGTCTATACGTTGGCCGCGATGTTAGTGGCTTGGCTGGGTTATGCTTTCTTCCAGAAAACCAGAAAGGGGTTTGCAGATGTCCTCTAACGATGTTGCGATTCAGGTTAGCAATTTAAGCAAATGCTACCAGATCTACTCTCGTCCGCGCGACCGTCTGAAGCAGTTCTTTGCCCCTAAGCTGCAGCGCGTGGCGAGAAAGGAAAGCCGTACTTATTTCCGTGAGTTTTGGGCACTCAGGGATGTGTCTTTCACGATCAACCGTGGCGAGACCGTTGGCATCATCGGTAGAAACGGGGCGGGTAAGTCCACGCTGCTTCAGATGATTTGCGGTACGCTGACGCCGACGACAGGTGACATCAGCGTCAATGGCCGAATTGCCGCCTTGCTGGAGCTGGGCGCGGGGTTTAATCCTGAATTTACTGGCCGAGATAACGTCTACCTTAACGGCAGTGTTCTGGGGTTAAGCAAGGCTGAGATCGATCGCAAGTTTCAAAGTATTCTCGATTTCGCAGATATTGGCGCGTTTATCGACCAACCGGTAAAGACCTATTCCAGTGGGATGTATGTGCGCTTAGCTTTTGCGGTGCAAGCCTGTATTGATCCCGAGATTTTAATCGTCGATGAAGCGTTGGCGGTAGGGGATATCGGATTCCAGTATAAATGCTTTAAAAGGATGGAAGCGCTGAAGAAGCAGGGGACAACCATCATTATGGTGACCCATTCAACCGGCAGCATTCTGGAATACGCCGATCGCTGTCTGGTTATGAGCGACGGCCAACTGATCGGTGATACGACGGATGTGCTGGCCGCGGTATTAGCCTATGAAAAGGGGATGCTGCTTTCTGAAAAGAAACAGGAACCGGTGGTATCTTCCTCCGTCGACTCTTCCGCCAGGTATGGGATTGAGGAGCTCCGTGCTCTGCAACAGGCGTCGATCAATGCGGAAGTGGATGAGAAACGTTTTGGTAGTGCGCGGGCGATTATCGAGTCGTTCTCTGTCATCAAAAGTGATGGTACCCCCCTGGCTGACAAACCTTTAGTCAAATCGGGTGAAGAACTGTACTTTAACTTTACCCTGGCGGCTTCAGAGACGATCAGCGACGTTGTTTTGGGTATCTCGATTTCTCGCGCTCAGGGGGGAGATATTTGGGGGGATAACAACATCGGCGCCGGGCACCCTCTGACGCTGCAACCAGGTTTGCAAACGTTGAAATACAAAGTTAAGTTGCCGATTAACGCCGGCGATTATCTCATCCACTGCGGTCTGGCATGCTTTAATAATGGCGAGCGAGAAGAGCTCGATCAGCGTAGGCCTATTGGAAAAATTAAGTACTGGTCTTCACGAGAGCTCGGTGGCGTGATCCATGCTCCAATCCAGATCGTTGCCGATGGAGTGTCATAATGGTCAGTGTTTTCTTACCGGCTTATCCCTTTAGAGGCGTTAAAGCACCCTATTTGTGGTTTTTCTATCGCGTCTTGAGCTCGATGAAAGAACCCGTTTATTTCATGATGGGCAACGATTACCTGTCTTCTCTTGAGCAATGGGAAAGTGAGAAGCGTTGGGAGCTTGAGGAGGATTCGCAAAGGCGTCTGGGTTTCCAATTGCCTGACCTGAGCCAACTGAGTGATAAACATAACGTCAGTGTGATTGACGAGTCGTATTTCAATCACTACATGGCAAAATGTTTTAACAATCCCGATGAGCTCTTTAAGAAGTTTATCACCGAGGTGATCCCTGAACTTGAGGAGGTTCTGTTTGCTGCGTTAAGTCAGGAAAGCCACATCGAGTGCGTATTGACGTGGTGTAATTGCCCTTCCTTAAATGCGGCAGCGAAAAGAAGGAATATTAAAGTCGTCAACCTTGAGTTGGGGCCATTACGCTCGCCAGAGTACTTATCGACCGCTTATTTCGACTTTAGCGGGGTAAACGGCAATACAGAGGCGGAAAGGCGCTACCTGAGTAGCGATTACCGTTTCAATATGAACGTTCAGGTGGAGCAACTCCGCGAGTTCTTTACCGGTCAGTCCCTGGCGATGCCTCAAGGTGATGAAGATCGAGCTGAAGACAAGTTTGATGTCGGTATCGCGCTTCAGGTTGAAAATGACTCCAATATCATTGCGTTCAGCAACTCTTTCAATAACCAATCGTTGCTGGACTATGCCGAGTTCACTTTTTCTGGGAAGCGATTGATTCGTAGCCATCCTGGCAGTCGCTTTACTTTGCAGGAAGGACCTGATGTCATCGACCATTCGGCAAATAGCATCGACTTTATTCAGCGTTGCAAACATATCCTGACGATTAACTCCAGTGTCGGCCTAGAAGCGATGTTGTTGGACATTCCCGTGACCGTATTGGGTGATTGTTCATATGCTTTCTGTAATGTTGCCAATCAGACAGAGAAGGTAAAGCGCCTTGCCTTCTATCTGTTCTCCTATTTGGTGCCTTTTGAGTTATTGTTTGATATCAACTATATTCGTTTCCGGCTTTCCTCTCCTGATGAAGCGGAAATAATAGCGAAACACGTCAATTATTATATTACCCTTGGTGATGGCATGCGTGATGCGGAAATGGAAAAAAAGGCCTCTTCCATTGTTGAAGATGGAAGTGTTGAAAGGACTGTTTGTACTTTAATGAATACAATTGAAGATTTGAACTTGGCATTGGCAGCCAAGCAGGCTGAGATCGGCGTTCTGGAAGAAAAAGTCGGCGCATTGGAAGCTACGGTCAACGAGCAATCCGAAGAGATCATTGTCGACGTCGTAGTCCCTGTATACGGTGGATTGGAGGAGACTCAGGAGTGTATTGAGTCTGCTCTGACAACTTTGCCGCATTGGGCGCAACTGGTGGTTATCAACGATGCTTCGCCGGAGCCTGAGCTGACTCAGTGGCTACGTGAACGGGCCGAAACGGCGCGTTTCAAGCTGCTTGAAAACGAGCAAAACCTGGGCTTTGTAGCGACGGTGAACCGTGGTATGAAGCTCAATCCGAAGAGGGACGTCTTGCTGCTCAATAGCGATGTTGAAGTCGCTAATGATTGGCTGGAGCGTATTCGTGACGCGGCTTATTCACGTAGCCGGGTCGGCAGCATCACACCGTTTTCAAACAATGCAACCATCTGCAGCTTCCCTAATTTCTGTGAAGATAATGAACTCTTTATGGGAATGAACGTACAGCAGCTGGACGATCAGTTCTCGACTTATGGTAGAGAAAACAACCTGGTGGAAGTACCGACTGGTGTCGGCTTCTGCATGTATATCCGTCGGGATTGTTTGAATGAGGTGGGGTATTTTGACGTCGAAACCTTTGGCCGAGGTTATGGTGAGGAAAACGACTGGTGCCAGCGTGCGGCAAAAGCCGGATGGCCCAACTTTCATCAGCTCAACGTCTTTGTTTATCACAAAGGCGGCGTGAGCTTCGCCGGCGAACAGAACCCGCGCAAAACGCGAGCGCTGGAGCTGTTGAACGAACTCCATCCCAACTATACGAAGGATGTGATGGATTTCATCGCTCACGATCCGGCAAAAAAAGCTCGCCAACAGATGTTACTGCGTATTTTGGCCAAGAAGGACGTCAGCAAAGTCTTGTTGGTCTCTCATAAGATGGGCGGTGGTGTTACCCAGCATTTGCATGAGTTGGTCAAGTTTTATAAAGATAAGGCGCATTTCCTGCTGTTGACGCCGGAAGAGGAAGGTTGCAGCGTTGCATTGTCGTTAAATACGAACGAGGCAGTGTACCGCGAGAAGTTCATTATTGATGTCACCCATGGTTATGAAACGCTGGTCAACTTATTGCGCTTTATTGGCGTTGGGCACATTCATTTCCATCATATGATCGGGGTTGCCGATAAAATTGGCGAGTTGAGGAATAGCTTGTCATGCACCTATGACATTACGATTCACGATTATTATTTCGTGAACGCGAATCCAACGTTAACCGATAAAAATGGGATTTTTGCTGGTGATGCCGTCGCCACCCGCGATAAGCTGTGCAGTGAACACTATCAGATTCCGGGCGGGTTGTCGGCGGAACAATGGCGTGCAAAACTGCTGCCATGGATCGAAAATGCCGAGCGGGTTATTTTCCCTTCTGCGGATACGCAAGTTCGCTTTATGCGCGATTTTCCAAGTTGCGCGCAAAAAAGTGTCATTGCCTGGCATCCGGATTACGAAGTTGCCGCCCCTTATCCTGAAGTCAAGTCCACCTATCAGCCGGGGCAGAAGCTGAAGGTACTTGTGTTGGGGGCGATCAGCCGTGAAAAAGGCGCATTGATGTTGGATGAAGTCGCCAATGACTTGAAACACGAAGATATCGAGTTTCATCTGTTAGGCTACGCTTTCCGCCCCCTGTGCGATGCCGTCAAAGGTCATGGCGCCTATTCAAGCCGCGATCTGCAGCAGAAACTGGATGAGATCAAGCCGGACGTCATTTGGTACCCGGCACAATGGCCTGAAACTTATAGCTATACGCTCAGCATCGCGCTTGAATACGGAATTCCCGTTGTCGTTCCGAACATTGGCGCTTTCGGCGAACGTGTTGTCGGCCGCCGCGATAGTCGGGTGATTGCATGGGACACTTCCGCCAAGAAAATGTGCGAGCTCTGGCGTTCTTTGCGTGCCGACCCGCAAGCTTTCTTTGCAGCCGCTAATGCGCCGGCGTTGCTGGATCTTTCTCACGCAGAACGCGTAGGGGACTTCTATCGCGACGGTTATCTGCAGGCTGATTGGCTGCGGGAAAGCGAGTTGGGGCGTATCGATTATAAAGCCTTGCTGGCATCCGTTTACGCCTCTGCCTATGTAGAAGTTGTTGCCGTAACGCCAGCTGCACCGCAAGGCCGTAAGGAAAAACTACTGGCCATTTTATGGCGGCTTAGCAAACACCCGGCATTGGCCTGGGGCGTCAAATTGGTGCCTTATCGTTTGCAGCGCTACGTGAAGCGAATTCTGTCGCGCCGAGCGATCCATGAGATCATCGGTTAACGAGACAGAGAACGAGTGTCTTGCGTTAGAAACCGGCGCTAGAGCGCCGGTTTTTTTATAGAAAAGAGAGCGGAGGGACTTTTAAACGGCGCTATTGGCCTACTTGACGGCCAGTTCGTCCACATTAATAGAGGATGTGGACGACGGTGACGGTATCGCTTTCTTGCGTAGGAAGCGTCTTTCCACAAGGTGCCAGGATAACGCACCGAGGAATAAGGTCATTAATGCGCTAAGCAGCATACTGCTGTAAAAACCCAACGACGTATGGTTTATGACAATTTGTTGCACTGGGAACGCATAAATATAGATGCCATAAGAGTAATCAAATCGGCCATAGATAAGTTTGTTCGTTATTGACACACCAATGATAATGACCAGCGCGGGAATGATGAGGTAGCCTAAAACCCGCAATTCATAACTCCCTTTTAGTACATAAAGCAAAATGATACCTGACAGGAAGATAAATTTCTTGGCGTTTCTATTACTCCAACTACTTTCCGTTAATGCCATTAAGGCTCCCAGGAAGAAGGCGACGGCACGTGGCGTAAACAGTTGCAGCGAAATTGAATAGAATCCGAGAGTTGTTGGATTTGACAGAAAATAAATAGTGAGCGCCACCATAACGAGCAGAACGATGAGTATTGGCTTGATATTTTTTGCGAAACAAAAAGCGACGGCAAGAATAAGATAGCAAGCGAACTCTAACGGCAATGTCCAGAGGCTGCCATTTATCGCGTTAGGATAAATGTAATGCTGTGCCATAGTGATAGGGTCAGCACCGCGTAAGGCGACCAGGTTAATCGCAGCAATCAACGATCTTTTAGTAAAGACGCTTTCTGGCTGTAAAGTTAGGCCTAATGCGACGTAGAGAACGATGCTGCATACAACAAGCGCCGGGAATATTCGCTTTATTCTTTTTTCCATAAAAGAGACAAAGCTCACGCTTCTCATCCCTGACTGAGCGATCAGATATCCGGAAACGCCAAAGAATATGACAACGGCCAATCCACCAAAACTTTCAAATCCTAGAAAGGACGGCTCGGCTTTGCCACTCAAAGCAAAATGGTTCGAATAAAGAACAAGGAATGCTGCAAAAATACGAATAACATCAAAACAGTTTTTTGATGAGAATAGAGAGACTTCATTTTCTTTTTTTACACAAAAAATGGGTTGCTGGATTTTAGTGCATCTCACATCAAGTTTAAAGTTTTTCCCCTCTTTACCTCACCTTTTTGTCAATGTATGTAACAAAATGTGAATTTGCTTGCTATGAATTTGTGCCGTGATGTGACCTATCGCACCAATCACTACCCACCCGGCTCAATCCTGAGTTAACATGTGTGCCACATCACAAAACCTGTTGGCCGACGTTGCCAGCAGGGTCATCCTCAGACAGGAGTTCCTAAATGTCCAAGCAACAAATCGGCGTTGTCGGCATGGCGGTAATGGGCCGCAACCTCGCGCTGAACATCGAGAGCCGTGGTTACACCGTTTCCATTTTCAACCGTTCTGGCGACAAAACTGACGAAGTGATCGCTGAGAACCCGGGCAAGAATCTGGCGCCGTATTATACCGTTGAAGAGTTTGTCGAATCGCTGGAAAAACCGCGCCGCATCCTGCTGATGGTGAAAGCGGGCGAAGCAACGGATAAAACCATTGCCTCGCTGACTCCGCACCTGGACAAGGGCGATATCCTGATCGACGGCGGCAACACCTACTATCAGGACACCATCCGTCGTAACCGCGAACTGTCCGACCAGGGCTTCAACTTCATCGGTACCGGCGTTTCCGGCGGTGAAGAGGGCGCGCTGAAAGGGCCTTCCATCATGCCTGGCGGCCAGAAAGAAGCTTACGAGCTGGTGGCGCCGATCCTGGAGAAAATCGCTGCGGTTGCCGAAGGCGAGCCTTGCGTGACCTACATCGGCGCAGACGGCGCCGGCCACTATGTGAAAATGGTGCACAACGGCATCGAATACGGCGACATGCAGCTGATTGCCGAAGCCTATTCCCTGCTGAAGCAGGCGCTGAACCTGAGCAACGAGCAACTGGCCGAAACCTTCGCCGAGTGGAACAAGGGCGAACTGAACAGCTACCTGATCGACATCACCAAAGACATCTTCACCAAGAAAGACGAAGAGGGCAAATACCTGGTCGATGTGATCCTGGACGAAGCCGCCAACAAAGGCACCGGCAAGTGGACCAGCCAGAGCTCTCTGGATCTGGGCGAACCTCTGTCGCTGATCACCGAGTCGGTGTTTGCGCGCTACCTGTCCTCGCTGAAAGACCAGCGCGTTGCCGCGTCTAAAGTGCTGACCGGCCCGAAAGTGGCACCGTTCACCGGCGACAAAGCCGAATTCATCGAGAAAGTGCGTCGCGCGCTGTATCTGGGCAAGATCGTATCCTACGCGCAGGGCTTCTCTCAGCTGAAAGCCGCGTCTAAAGAAAACAACTGGGATCTGCACTACGGCGAAATCGCCAAGATCTTCCGCGCCGGCTGCATCATCCGCGCCCAGTTCCTGCAGAAGATCACCGACGCTTACGCGGCGGATGCCGATATCGCCAACCTGCTGCTGGCACCATACTTCAAGCAAATCGCCGACGAGTACCAGCAGGCGCTGCGTGACGTGGTGGCCTATGCCGTGCAGAATGGTATTCCTACGCCGACCTTCTCCGCTGCGATCGCCTACTACGACAGCTACCGCTCCGCGGTGCTGCCGGCGAACCTGATCCAGGCGCAGCGCGACTACTTCGGTGCGCACACCTATAAACGCATCGACAAGGAAGGCGTGTTCCATACCGAATGGATGGAATAAGCCCGCCCGTTGAGCGGTAAAAAAAGCCGCCGAGGTTAACGCCCGGCGGCTTTTTTATTGGGCGCGAGTTAGCGTCACGCTTTTTTCTGATGCCGCTCGCGCAGCCGGCCGATCACCACGCTCAGGTCCAGATCCTGGTCCTGCAGCAGCACCAGCAGGTGATAGATCAGATCCGAGGCCTCGTTGGTCAGCTCTTCGCGATCGTTGACCGTGGCGGCCAGCGCGGTTTCCACGCCTTCTTCCCCGACCTTCTGCGCAATGCGCTTGGTGCCGCTGGCATACAGGCTGGCAGTGTACGAGCTGTCCGGGCTGGCGTGCTTGCGCTCCGCCAACAGCTGCTCCAGCTGATAGAGGAACGTCCAGTCGCTGGCGGCCGGGTGGAAGCAGCTGCTGTTGCCGAGGTGGCAGGTCGGGCCGATCGGGTTGGCCAATACCAGCAGCGTGTCGTTATCGCAGTCCGGCGTGATGCTGACCACCTTGAGGAAGTGGCCGGAGCTTTCACCCTTGGTCCACAGGCGCTGCTTGGTGCGCGAGAAGAAGGTGACGTTGCCGCTCTGCTCGGTGGCCGCCAGCGCTTCCGGCGTCATGTAACCCAGCATCAGCACTTCGCCGGAAACGGCGTGTTGCACGATGGCCGGCATCAGGCCGTCGGTTTTTTCCCAGTCCAGCTGGTTGTTCTGTTGTTCTGTCAGCACACGCGAATCTCCACGCCTTGTTCAACCAGGAACCTTTTCAGCTCGCCGATATTGATGATTTGTTTGTGGAACACCGACGCCGCCAGCGCGCCGTCGACGTCCGCATCGCGGAACGCTTCCAGGAAGTGCTCCATAGTGCCCGCGCCGCCCGAGGCGATCAGTGGCACCTTGCAGGCCTCGCGCACCCGGCGCAGCTGCTGCAGATCGTAACCGTTGCGCACGCCGTCCTGGTTCATCATGTTCAGCACGATCTCACCGGCGCCGCGGCGCTGCACTTCCTGTACCCAGTCGAGGGTTTCCCACTGGGTGATGCGGGTGCGGCTCTCGTCGCCGGTATATTGGTTGACGTGATACTTGCCGGTTTCACTGTCGAACCAGGTGTCGATGCCCACGACGATGCACTGCACGCCGAAGCGTTCCGCCAGGCGGCTAATCAGCTCGGGATCGGCCAGCGCCGGCGAGTTGATCGAAATCTTGTCGGCGCCGAAAGACAGGATCTGGCTGGCGTCCTCGGCGCTTTTAATGCCGCCGGCGACGCAGAACGGAATATCAATCACCTCCGCCACGCGCGATACCCAGCTTTTGTCCACCACCCGGCCGTCGCTCGAGGCGGTGATATCGTAAAACACCAGCTCGTCCGCACCTTCTTGCGCATAGCGCTGCGCCAGCGGCACGATGTCGCCGATGATTTCGTGGTTGCGGAACTGCACGCCTTTCACCACTTGCCCGTCTTTAACATCCAGGCACGGGATTATCCGTTTTGCCAGCATGCGATCGCCTCCTCAACGCTAAATTTACCTTCCAGCAGGGCGCGCCCCACGATCACGCCGGCAACGCCGCTGCCGCGCAGCTGGGCGATGTCGTCCAGATTGCCGATGCCGCCCGAGGCCTGGAAGGCCACCTGCGGATAGCGGCGGCTGATCGCCTGATACAGCGCCACGTTGGAACCGGCCAGCGTGCCGTCGCGCGAAATGTCGGTGCACAGCACGTGCTTCAGCCCGTAGGGCAGGAACTGCTCCACCACCTGTTCCAGCGTGGCGTCGGAATCCTCCTGCCAGCCGCTGATGGCCACGCGTTTCACGCCCTGCGCGTCGATGCGCACGTCCAGCGCCAGCACCAGCGCGTCGGCGCCGTAGCGCTCGAACCAGCTCTGCACCAGTTGCGGCTGTTTCACCGCGGTGGAGCCGATCACCACGCGCGTGGCACCGGCCTCCAGCAGGGCGCTAACGTCTTGCTCGTTGCGGATGCCGCCGCCGACCTGCACCGGCACATTAACCCCCGCCAGCAGTTTGCGCAGCAGCGGGATCTGGCGCGCCGCCGGATCCTTGGCGCCGGTCAGATCGACCAGGTGCAGCACCTGCGCGCCCTGTTGTTGATAGTCCTGCAGGCGTAACAGCGGATCGTTGCCGTAGTCGCGCTGTTGGCCGTAATCGCCCTGATGCAAACGCACCACCTTGCCGTCGATCAAATCCAAAGCCGGAATAATCATGCTGCCTACATCTCCAGAAAGTTTTTCAACAGTTGTGCGCCGGCCGCTCCAGAACGTTCTGGATGAAACTGCACGCCGAAGAAGTTGTCTTTTTGCACGGCGGCGGTGAAGGGCTCGCCGTAGTTCGCCTGGGCGATGGTGCTGGGGCATATCGGCATCGCATAGCTGTGAACGAAATAGAAGTAGGCGCCGTCATCGATGCCGCGGAACAGATGGTGGCCCGCCTGCGCGGACACCTGGTTCCAGCCCATGTGCGGCAACGGCAGGCCAAAGTCGGTCATCTGCTTGACCGGCGTATCGATGAGGCCGAGCGTGGTCACGCCGCCGTTCTCTTCGCTGCTGGCCGCCAGCAGCTGCATGCCGAGGCAGATGCCCAGCACCGGCTGCGTGCAGGCCTTGATCAGCTCGATCAGATCGCGCTCGCGCAGTTGATCCATCGCCGCCTGCGCGGTGCCGACGCCCGGCAGGAACAGCTTGTCGGCGCGCAGCACGATCTCCGGATCGCGGCTCACCTCCGGCTGGTAACCCAGGCGCCGCACCGCGTAGGTGACGGAGGCCAGGTTGGCGCAGCCGGTATCCAAAATCACCACGTTCATCACAGCACTCCTTTCGAGCTCGGCAGGGTATTGCCCTCGACGCGGATCGCCTGGCGCAGCGTGCGGCCAAACACTTTGAACAGGCTCTCGACCCGGTGGTGGTCGTTTTTGCCCTTGGTCTTCAGGTGCAGCGTGCAGCCCATGGTGTAAGAGAGCGAACGGAAGAAGTGCTCGACCATTTCGGTGCTGAGATCGCCGACGCGCTGATAGTTGAACTCGGCCTTGTACTCCAGGTGCGGGCGGCCGGAAATATCCAGCGCGCAGCGCGCCAGGCACTCGTCCATCGGCAGCACGAAGCCGAAGCGGGCGATGCCGCGCTTGTCGCCAAGCGCCTTGTTCAGCGCTTCACCCAGCGCCAGACCGGTGTCTTCCACCGTGTGGTGATCGTCGATATACAGATCGCCTTTGACGTCGATCTCCATGCGGAAGCCGCCGTGGGTGGCGATCTGATCCAGCATGTGATCGAAGAAGCCGACGCCGGTTTTGATCTTGCTGCCGCCTTCGTGATCCAGCCAGACGTTGACGTCGATCTGCGTCTCTTTGGTCACGCGGTTAACCCGCGCGTGGCGGTCGCGCAGGGTCAGCTGGCGCACGATCTCTTTCCAGCCCAGCACGCCGCGCTGGTAGCGCAGCCCCTGGATGCCCATGTTTTCCGCCAGCTGCACGTCGGTCGGCCGATCGCCGATCACGTAGCTGTGGGCGGCATTCAGCACGCCGGGTTCGAGGTAGCCCTTCACCAGCGCGGTTTTCGGCTTGCGGCAGTCGCAGTTGTCCGCCGGCAGGTGCGGGCAGATCAGCACATCGGCGAACTGAATGCCCTGCGAGCTGAGGATCTGCATCATCAGGTTGTGCGGCGGATCGAAGGTTTCCTGCGGGAAACTGGCGGTGCCGAGCCCATCCTGATTGGTGATCATCACCAGCTGATACCCCGCCTGTTGCAGCGCCAGCAGGGAAGGGATCACGTCCGGCTCGAGCGCCAGCTTGTCCAGGCGGTCAACCTGGAAATCTTCCGGTGGCTCGGCGATCAGCGTGCCGTCACGATCGATAAAGAGGATTTTTTGGCTCACATTGGCTCCTGGCGAGTCTGGTTGGCGCCGGGCAGGGCGGACAAGGCGTCCACCACGCGTTGACATTCGTCGCGGGTGCCTATGGTGATGCGCAGGCAGCCGGACAACCCGGGCTGTTTGTTTTGGTCTCGTAAGATAATGCCCTGATCCCACAAGCTTTTAAACACATTACTTGAGGCGGTGAAGCGGGCCAGCAGGTAATTGCTGTCGCTGGCGAAAACCTGCTCGACGCAGGCGCATTTTTCCAGCTGTTGCTGCAGCCAGCTGCGGGTGGCGGCGATGTCGGTGACGCGCTGACGCATGGTGCGGATACCTTCTTCGCTCAGCGCCTGCGCGGCGATATCCGCCATCGGCGTCGAGAGCGGGTAAGGCGCGATCACCTTCAGTAGCAGGGCGATCAGATCTTCGTTGGCGAGCGTAAAGCCGCAGCGCAGGCCGGCCAGCGCAAAGGCCTTCGACAGCGTGCGCAGGATAGCCAGATGCGGATAGTCGCTCAGCCACCCGGCCACCGAGGCCTGCGGGCAAAACTCGATATAGGCTTCGTCCACCGCGACGATCGCCTTGCCTTTGGCCAGCTCCAGCAGGTTGCGCAGCGAGTCCGGGTCGATCAGGTTGCCGGTCGGGTTGTTCGGGCTGCAGACGTAGATCAGCTTCACGTTGTCCATGCTGTCTGCGATGGCCGGCAGATCCAGCTGCCAGTCCTCTTTGGCGGCCACGGTGCGGCGCTCCACGCCGAAGGTTTCGGCGCTGACGGCGTACATGCCGTAGGTCGGCGGGCAGAACAGAATGGCGTCTTTGCCCGGCTCGCAGAAGGCGCGGATCAGCAGTTCGATGCCTTCATCGGCGCCGCGGCTGACCAGCACCTGCTCTTTCTTCACCCCGGCGTAGGCGGCGTAGCGTTCGATTACCTGCGCCGGCTGGCACTCCGGATAGCGGTTGAAGGTTTGCGCGGTCAGCTGGAACTCGGGCGCGATCGGGTATTCGTTGGCGTTCAGCCACACGTCGCCCTTACCGCCGAGGCGGCGCGCCGATTGATAAGGGGTCAGCTCGCGAACGTTGGCGCGCGCCAGTTTTTCGATGCTCATGCTTGCTCCTTCAGGGCGGCGACGCGCAGGGTCACGGCGTTCTTGTGGGCGATCAGCTGCTCGGCGGCGGCCAGGGTCTCGATGGTGGCGGCCAGGTTGCTGAAGCCCTGCGGCGTCAGCTCCTGCACCGTCATGCGTTTTTGAAAATCGGCCAGCCCCAGGCTGGAGCAGGTGGCGGTGTAACCGTAGGTCGGCAGCACGTGGTTGGTGCCGGAGGCGTAATCGCCGGCGGACTCCGGCGACCAGTCGCCGAGGAACACTGAGCCGGCGCTGGTGATGCCGTCCACCAGCTCGCGCGCATTGCGGGTCTGAATGATCAGGTGCTCCGGGCCGTAGCGGTTGCTGATGGCCACGCACTCTGGCAGATCGCGCGCCACGATCAGGCGGCTGCTCGCCAGCGCCTGGCGGGCGGTCTCGGCGCGCGGCAGCTCGGCCAGCTGGCTTTCCACCGCTTCGGCCACCGCCTGCGCCATCGCCGCGTCCGGCGTCAGCAGGATCACCTGCGAATCCGGGCCGTGTTCGGCCTGCGACAGCAGATCGGAAGCGACGAATGCCGGGGTGGCGCCGGCATCGGCGATCACCAGCACCTCCGAAGGGCCGGCCGGCATGTCAATGGCCGCGCCGTCGAGACGCTGGCTGACCTGCCGCTTGGCTTCGGTCACGAAGGCGTTGCCCGGCCCGAAGATTTTCGCCACGCGCGGCACGCTTTCGGTGCCGAACGCCAGGGCGGCGATCGCCTGTGCGCCCCCGACCTGAAACACTTCCTGCACGCCGCACAGCTGCGCCGCATACAGGATCTCATCGGCGATCGGCGGCGGCGAGCACAGCACCACCCGGCGGCAGCCGGCGATGCGCGCTGGCGTCGCCAGCATCAGCACGGTGGAGAACAGCGGCGCCGACCCGCCGGGAATATACAGGCCCACCGAGTCGATTGGGCGGGTCACCTGCTGGCAGCGCACGCCCGGCTGGGTTTCGACGTCCACCGCTGGCAGTCGCTGCGCGTTGTGGAAGGTGTCCACGTTGGCGACGGCCACCGCCATCGCCTGTTTGATGTCATCGCCCAGTCGCGCGCAGGCGGCGGCGATCTGCTCGGCGCTGACGCGCAGCGCGGCGACTTCCGCCTTGTCGAAGCGGGCGCTATAGTCGCGCAGCGCCCGATCGCCGTTGGCCTTCACGTTGTCGAGGATCTCGCTCACCGTGCGGGTGATGCTGTCGGAAGCGGCGATTGCCGGGCGCATCAGCAGCTCGGCCTGGCGTTCGGCGCTGCACGTTGCCCAGTCGATCGGCGTGTTGAAGGTCGACATGGCGTTACTCCATCATCTTTTCAATCGGCAGCACCAGAATCGAGCTGGCGCCGAGCGCTTTCAGTTTTTCCATGGTTTCCCAGAACAGGGTTTCGCTGCTCACCATGTGCATCGCCACGCGGTTCTGCGCGCCGGCCAGCGGCAGAATGGTCGGGCGTTCGGCGCCCGGCAGCAGCGCGACGATCTCGTCCAGCTTCTCGCTCGGCGCGTGCAGCATGATGTATTTGGATTCACGCGCCTGGATCACGCCCTGAATGCGGGTCATCAGGCGGTCGATCAGCTGCTGTTTGGCTTCCGGCATTTCGCCGTCGCGCTGGATCAGGCAGGCCTTGGAGCGGTAGATCACCTCCACCTCGCGCAGGCCGTTGGCCTCCAGCGTGGCGCCGGTAGAGACCAGATCGCAGATGGCGTCGGCCAGGCCGGCGCGCGGCGCCACTTCCACCGAACCGTTCAGCAGGCAAGATTTGAAGCGCACGCCCTGCTTGTCGAGGTATTGCTTCAGCAGGTGCGGGTAAGAGGTGGCGATGCGGGCGTCCTGCAGGCTTTGCGGGCCGGTGTATTCGGCGTCGAGCGGGGTGGCCAGCGACAGGCGGCAGCCGCCGAAATCGAGGCGGCGCAGGGTGAAGTAACGCGGGTCTTCGCCCTGAGCGCGGCGGCTGAGCAGCTCTTCTTCCAGCACGTTTTCGCCGATGATGCCCAGATCGACCACGCCGTCCATCACCAGGCCCGGAATGTCGTCATCGCGCACGCGCAGGATATCGATCGGCATGTTTTCCGCGAAGGCGATCAGGCGCTGCTGCTGCAGGTTGATCTTGATGCCGCAGCGCGCCAGCAGTTCCTGGGATTCCTCGCTCAGGCGGCCCGACTTCTGCATTGCGATCCGTAAACGTGTCTTGTCCAGCATGGTAACCTCTGTTTAATCTGTAATTTCATGAATTTGTTGTAAAAATATTCTTTCTGTCTGTCCGAAGCCAAAAAAAAACCCTCGGAAGAAATCTTCCGAGGGCTCTCTCTTGCGTTCTGCGCGCCACTGGAAGATTAACAAACCGTCTTCCAGCACACATCGCCTGAAAGACTAGTCAGGGTGATGGTGATGATGGTGGTTGAACTGAACGCGTGTCATGGTGTTTTTCTCTAATCAAAAGCCGGTAAAAACCGTATGCCGATTAAGCTAAACTATCCGCTGTCCACCGCGCAACCCTTTTTTAACGTCATAAATTTAATTTATTGAAACAGGTTAGGTTATTAGCCACACACGGCTTTACCTAACCTTAAGCCGGGCAGATTGTATCGCCGTGCACAGTGGCGTAGCCTTAGGGGCAGGGCGCTGCGATCTTCAGGAGAGGAAGAGGATGAAAAAGGTAGCCATTATTGGTTTGGGTTGGCTGGGCATGCCGTTGGCGTTATCGCTGATGGGCCGCGGGTATGACGTGGTCGGCAGCAAAACCACGCCGGACGGCGTCGAGGCCGCGCGCATGAGCGGCATCGAATGCTATCAACTGGAGCTGACGCCGGAGCTGGTGTGCGATCCGGACGATCTGGAATCACTGCTGCGCGTGGATGCGCTGGTGGTGACGCTGCCCGCGCGCCGCACCGTCGAAGGCAGCGAGAACTATTTCAATGCGGTGCGCATGCTGGTGGACAGCGCGATGGCCTTCGGCGTGCCGCGCGTGATCTTCACCAGTTCCACCTCGGTGTACGGCGAAACCGCCGGCACGCTGCGCGAAGAGTCGCCGCTGCGGCCGGTCTCGCCGTCGGGCCGGGTGCTGGCCGAGCTGGAGGGCTGGCTGCATGAATTGCCGAATACCTCAGTGGACATTCTGCGGTTGGCGGGGCTGGTGGGCGCCGATCGCCACCCCGGCCGCTTCCTGGCGGGCAAACTCGACGTGAAGGGCGGTTCGCAGGGGGTGAATCTGGTGCATCAGGACGACGTCATCGCCGCCATCCAACTGCTGCTGAAGCTGCCGAAGGGCGGCCACGTATACAACCTATGCGCGCCGCGTCATCCGGCCAAACGCGAATTTTATCCGGCGCTGGCCGAACAGCTGCACCTGGAGCCGCCGCAGTTCGCCGACGAAGCGGAGCAGGATGAGCGGCTGGTGGACGGCAACCGCATCTGCAACGAGCTGGGTTTTGAGTATCAGTATCCCGATCCGGCGCGCATGCCGGTCAGCTAACGTCCGTCAGGCCCCGCGCATGCGGGGCTTTTTTTTCGCCGGCGCGCGCCAAATCCTCCAGCAGCGCGTTCAACGCCTCGTCGGGCTGGACGGGGCGGCTGACCAGGCTGAGCGTGGCGCGGTAAGAGAGCGCCGCGCCGCCCAGCTGCCGCAGCAGCCCCTGTTCCACCCAGCGCGCCGCGTAGTGGGTGGGCAGATAGCCGAGACAGGTGCCGCTCAGCACCAGATGGGCGACGCTTTCCATATGGTGGGCCACCGCCGCCAGGTGAGGCGGCGCGATCGGGCACAGCTGCTGCGCCAACAGGTAGCCGCGCTTGACCCAGCGCGCGTTTTCAATCTGCTCGCGCTCCGGTTCTTCCACCGCGAACAGCGGGTGATCCGCGCTGCAGTAGATCGCCTGCGTCTCCTCCAGCCATGGCTGATAACGCAGCGCCTCCAACTGCTGGCCAAAGTAGCCGATGCCCAGATCGAGCTGCCGGTGCAGCAGCCCTTGCTCAATCTCGTTCGGCGAACAGATGCGGCACTGCAATTGCACGTCCTGGTGGCGGCGCTGGAAGTGTTTGATGGCCTGGCTGAACGGATTGCCCGGCAGCGAAACCAGATTATCCACCAGACCGATCTGCAGATCGCCGGTCAGCAGGCCGTTCAGCGACTGGCTGACTCGGGTGAAGTCGCGGGCGGCGTTGAACAGCGAGCGGCAGGCGATCAGCATGCGTTCGCCCTTGGGCGTCAGCCGGAAGCCGGAGCGTCCGCGCTGGCACAGGCGAAAACCCAGCCGGGTTTCCAGCGAGGCCAGGTGAGTGCTGATGGTGGACTGGTTCATCAGCAGCGCTTCCTGCGCGGCGCTGACGCCCTGAGCTTCCGCCACCGCGACGAATACCCGCAGCAGTTTCAGATCGATATCGCTTAGGTTGGTGAGCATCGTCCCCTCCGCAGAACGTCGGCCGGTTAACCCATTTTTAACATCGAGAAAATAGGTGCGGCGCTGAAGATATGGCCTCCCTTATGGCATGAAGTTGAAATAAAAATCAATACTTCAATAGGTTAGTTACATCGCGTTTTTCGATGTTTACATGCAAAAGCGGGAATGGTAGCCGGGGTGGCCAGCGGGGTAGTCTGCGAATGTTGCTCAAATGTTTCAATTCATCGCAGATCAAGACAAGGAAACGCCATGCTGAACCAACCCCAAAGCGGTAACGATATGCCGCGCTTTGCCGGTATCCCCACCATGATGCGCCTGCCCGCCGCCGAACAGGCGCGCGGTTTGGACGCCGCCTTTGTCGGCATTCCGCTGGATATCGGCACCTCCAACCGCAGCGGCACCCGCTATGGCCCGCGCCAGATCCGCCAGGAATCGGTGATGATCCGCCCCTACAACATGGGCACCGGCTCCGCCCCGTTCGAACGGCTGCAGGTGGCCGATCTGGGGGATGTCGCCATCAACCCTTACAGCCTGGCGGACAGCGTGCAGCGCATCGAGGCGGCTTACCACGAGATCCTGGCGCACGGCTGCATGCCGTTGACGCTCGGCGGCGACCACACGCTGACGCTGCCGGTGCTGCGCGCCGTCGCCCGTCGACATGGCCCGGTCGGGCTGATCCACGTCGATGCGCATTCCGACACCAACGAGGAGATGTTCGGTGAACAGCTGGCGCACGGCACCACCTTCCGCCGCGCGTTCGAGGAAGGGTTGCTGGCGCCGGAAAAAGTGGTGCAGATCGGCCTGCGCGGCAGCGGCTATGCGGCGGACGATTTCGACTGGTCGCGCCGTCAGGGCTTTCGCGTGGTGCCGGCCGAGGCCTGCTGGCACCGATCGCTGACGTCGCTGATGGCGGAGATCCGCGAACAGATGGGCGATGCGCCGGTTTACCTCAGCTTCGATATCGACGGGCTGGATCCGGCCTTCGCGCCGGGCACCGGCACGCCGGAGGTCGGCGGGCTGTCGGTTTGGCAGGGGCTGGAGATCGTGCGCGGCTGCCGCGGGCTGAACCTGGTGGGCGGCGATGTGGTGGAAGTGTCGCCGCCTTACGATCGCTCCGGCAACACGGCGCTGCTGGCGGCCAACCTGCTGTTTGAAATGTTGTGCGTGCTGCCGGCCCGCTGAGGCGGCGCACTGACCCTACCGGCGGAGCGGTTGCGTCGGGGCCCCTGATAACAATAACAACGGAGTGGAGGTACCCATGAATCTCGATCTGCTGGTCGTGGTGTTTTACTTTCTGGTGATAGGCGCGGTGGGGTGGATGGGCATTCGCCGCGCCAATTCCAAAGAGGCGTATCTGGTCGCCGGGCGCAACCTGGGGCCGGGGCTGTATCTGGGCACGCTGTCGGCGGTGGTGCTCGGCGGCGCGTCGACCATCGGCAGCGTCAAGCTCGGCTACACCTACGGCATCTCCGGCGTCTGGCTGTGTGGCGCGCTGGGGCTGGGCATCGTGGTGTTGAGCCTGGTGCTGGCCAAGCCGCTGCTCAAGCTGAAGCTGTATACCGTCAGCCAGGTGTTGTCGCGGCGCTATCATCCGGCGGCGCGGGTTACCAGCGGCGCGATCATGCTGGCGTATGATCTGATGGTGGCGGTGACTTCGATCATCGCCATCGGCAGCGTGATGCAGGTGATGTTTGGCCTGTCGTTCAGCGCGTCTATCCTGCTCGGCGGCGGGCTGGTGGTGCTGTATTCGACGCTGGGGGGCATGTGGTCGCTGACGCTGACCGACATCATTCAGTTCATCATCATGACCGTCGGCATGATGCTGGTGCTGATGCCGATGAGCATCGTCAAGGCCGGCGGCTGGGAGGCGTTCACCAGCCTGCTGCCCGCCGGTTACTACCAGCTGTCGTCGATCGGGCTGGACACCATTCTGGTATTTTTCCTGATCTATTTCTTCGGCATTCTGATCGGCCAGGACATCTGGCAGCGGGTATTTACCGCCCGCAGCGCCAACGTGGCGCGCTTCGCCGGGCTGGGGGCGGGCGTCTACTGCGTGCTGTACGGCGTGACCGGCGCGCTGATCGGCATGGCCGGCAAGATCGTGCTGCCGTCGCTCAGCAACACCGACGGCGCCTTCGCCGCTATCGCGCAGGCGGTGTTGCCGGTCGGCGTCAGCGGGCTGGTGGCCGCCGCGGCGTTGGCGGCGCTGATGTCCACCGCCAGCGCCTGCCTGCTGGCCTCTTCCACCATCGCGCTGGAGGACGTATTGCCGGCCATCCGGCGCAAACCTTCCGGCGAGTTGGCCGCCGGGCGCTTCACCACGCTCCTCATGGGCGCGGTCATGCTGGGGCTGGCATTCGTGGTGCGCGACGTGCTGGCGGCGCTGACCCTGGCTTACAACCTGTTGGTGGGCGGCATGCTGATCCCGCTGGTGGGGGCGATCTTCTGGCCGCGCGCCACCAGCGCCGGCGCCATCGCCAGCATGCTGACCGGCAGCCTGTGCGTGGTGGGGCTGATGGTCTGGCACGGCATCGACGCCAACAGCCCAATCTACGGCGGCCTGCTGGGCGGCGGCGTCGCCTTCGTGCTGGGCAGCCTGTTGAGCCGCCCGGCAGCGCAGCTGCAGACCCAAACCGAGCGCTGAAACGCACTGAGCTTTTATCGCGGCGCCTTTGCTGCTTTACTGGAGGGCGGGGCGCACGGCTCCCGAATGGGTTTAACGGCGGTCGTAAGGAGATTGGGAGTGAAGGAAAAAATCAGCGTCGCATGCTGCCAGTTAGCGTTGCGGGTCGGGGAAGCGGAACATAATCGGGCGCTGTCCGCCCAGGCTACCCGCCGGGCGGCGCAGCGCGGCGCCAACGTTATCGTGCTGCCGGAGCTGGTGAACAGCGGCTACGTGCTGCGCGATAAGGCGGAGGCGCGGGCGTTGGCCGAGGCTGAAGACGGGCCTAGCCTCAGCCTGTGGGGAGCCCTGGCGCGCGAGTTGGATGTGGCGATCGTCGCCGGTTTCTGCGAGCGCCTGCCCGATGGCGAGGTGGCCAACAGCGCGGCATTGATCGATGCGCAGGGGGTGAGGGCGATTTATCGCAAAGCGCACCTGTGGCATGAAGAGAGCACCATCTTTACCGCCGGCGATCGGCCGCCGCCGGTCGTCGAGACCCGCTTTGGCCGGTTGGCGGTGATGATCTGTTACGATCTCGAATTCCCTGAGTGGGTACGGCTGCCGGCGCTGGCCGGCGCTCAGCTGCTGTGCGCGCCGGTCAACTGGCCGCTGGCACCGCGCCCGCAGGGCGAACGGCCGGCGGAAATGGTGAAGGCGCAGGCCAACGCCGCCGTCAATCGGCTGTTCATCGCGGTGTGCGATCGTTGCGAAACGGAGCGCGGCGTTGCGTGGATCGGCGGCTCGGTGATCGTCGACGCCGACGGCTATCCATTGACGCAGAGCCTGGCAGGCGAAGGCATGGTGCTGGCATCGATGGATATCGGCTCGGCCGATGACAAGCACATCGGCCGCCACAATCACGTGCATCGCGATCGGCGGCCGATGCTGTATTGAAGCGGCGTGGCGGGCCGCTCCGCAGATCGTTTCTCCGGCGGGAAAACCCGCCGTTTTGGCGCTTACAGCCAGCCCGATTTCTTCAGCTTCTGATACAGGAAAATGCAGCCGACGGCGGTCACCCCCAGCGTGGCGTGGTAGGCCCACGGGAACTTCAGTTCCGGCATGTCGGCGAAGTTCATGCCGTACAGGCTGAAGATCACCGTCGGGATGGCCAAAATCGCCCCCCAGCCCGCCAGGCGTTTCACCACTTCGTTCTGTTTGACCGTCACCAACGCCAGGTTGACGTGCATGGCGTTGGTCAGCATTTCGCGCATGTCGTCGATATTGCTGACCACCTGATGCGCGTGATCCTGCACATCACGCACATAGGCGCGCAGCTCTTTCGGGATCACCTCTTCGTGCAGGCGGATCAGCTGGTTGCAGATTTCATCCATCGGCAGCGCGGCGTTGCGCAGCGCCAACAGGTGGCGGCGCAGGGTATAGACGTTCTCGATCGCCGCCTGATCGAACTCCGACTGAAACATGTTGGCTTCGATATTCTCGATGGTGCTCTCGAAGCGCGTCACCACGCTGCGGTAGTTGTCCACCACGAAGTCCAGCACCGAATAGAGGGCGAAGCCTGGCCCGCGGCACATCTGCTTGCGGTTCTCCTCCGCCTTGGCGCGGATCGGCGCGTAGCTGGGCGAGGCGCCGTGGCGCACCGTCACCAGAAAGTTTTTGCCGACGAAGAAATGGGTTTCGCCGTATTCGATTTCGTCGTTCTCGCCCCACTGCGCGGTTTTCACCACGATGAACAGCGAGTCGCCGTAGGTTTCCAGCTTCGGCCGCTGGTGCGCGCACAGCGCGTCTTCGATCGCCAGATCGTGCAGGCCGAACTCTTCCTGCACCTTGCGCATAAACGCCGGCTCCGGCTGCCGCAGCCCCAGCCAGATGAAGGTATCCGGCTGTTTGACCACCTCGCTGATATCGTCGATGGTCACTTCGCCCAGCCGTTGGCCGGCTTTGTACGCCACACAGTTCACCACCATGCTTTTGCTGTCCATCCGTCCATCCATTAATCAGTCAGGGTTTTGGTAAGAAAATAACACTCATGTTCCACCGGATACTCTTTCAGCGTCATTTGCAGCTGATAGCCGAGTTTTTCGTAGAACGGCCGCGCTTGGAAGCTGAAGGTATCCAGGCGAGCGTAGCGGCAGCCGCGCGCCTGCGCCTCGCGTTCGGCGGCGCGCATCAACCGGCCGCCGAGGCCGCTGCCGCGCTGGGAATCCGCCACCCACAGCCATTCGACGCTCAGCCAGTTGCCCCAGGTTTCGGCGGTCAGCCCGCCGATCACCGTGCCGGCCTCGTCGCGCGCATAGACGCTGAGCGGCTTGCGGTGACGGGCATCGATATGCGGCAGGTTGTAAGCGCGCAGGCCTTGCCTGATCGCATCGAGAGTGTGTTCGTCAATCGCGTCGGTAACGGTAATGTCCATGATTCCTCCTGGGTGATGGGTTAACTTAAGCACACTGCGGCTAAAAGGCAACCTGTTGAAATGTAATGCAAACGACCGCGCCCGCTGAGTGGGCTACACTAAACGGGTCATTTCACCCCCAGGAGGATGCCATGCCCCGATTGACTTTGCTGGCCGGTTTGCTGCTGTGCAGCGGCCTGCTGCACGCCGCGCCGACGGTCAGCCAACTGCAGGACGGCCTGGAACACCCGTGGTCGCTGGCCTTTTTGCCGGCGGAACAAGGCCTGCTTATCACCGAGCGGCCCGGCCGGCTGCGGTTGTGGCAGCAGGGCAAAGGCCTGTCGCCGCCGATCGCCGGCGTGCCGCAGGTTTACGCCGAGGGGCAGGGCGGCCTGCTGGAGGTGTTGCCGGCCCCCGACTTCGCCGCCAGCCGCCGGGTGTACCTCAGCTTCGCCGAACCAGGCGAGGGCGGCAAAGCCGGCACGGCGGTCGGCTACGGCCGTTTGAGCGACGACGGCGCGCGGCTGGAAAACTTCAAGGTGATCTTCCGCCAGCTGCCCAAGCTGTCGGTCGGCAATCACTTCGGCGGCAAGCTGGCGTTCGACAGGCAGGGCTACCTGTTTATCGCGCTGGGCGAAAACAACCAGCGGCCGACGGCGCAGGAGACCGACAAGCTGCAGGGCAAGCTGGTGCGACTGACCGCCGAAGGCGCGGTGCCGCCGGACAACCCCTGGGTCGGCCAGGCCGGCAAACGGCCGGAGGTTTGGTCCTACGGCCACCGCAATCCGCAAGGGTTGGCGCTGAACCCGTGGAGCGGCGCGATCTGGGAACACGAGCACGGCCCGCGCGGCGGCGATGAGCTCAACCTCCCGCTGCCGGGTAAAAACTACGGCTGGCCGCTGGCCACCTACGGCATCAACTATTCCGGCCAGCCGATCCCCGAGGCCAAAGGGGAACGGGTGCCCGGCACCGAACAGCCGCTGCACTATTGGCGGGTATCGCCCGGCCTCAGCGGCATGGCGTTTTATGACGGGCAGCGCTTCCCCGCCTGGCGGCACTCGCTGTTCATCGGCGCGCTGGCGCAAAAGGAACTGATTCGCCTGACGCTGGAAGGCGACAAGGTGGTGGCGGAAGAGCGGCTGCTGGGCGATCGCGGCGAGCGCATTCGCGAGGTGCGCAGCGGACCGGATGGCTATCTGTATCTGCTGACGGACGAGCGGGACGGCAAGCTGCTGAAGGTCGGGGCGTCGTAACGCCCCGCAGCGATCAGGTGAGTTCGCTCATCACGCCGCGCTGATAGGCCGGGCGGGCGCGCAGCTGCTGATACCAGCGCTCCATGTTCGGCCGCGGGCGGCGGGCGATCGGCATTTCGAACCAGGCGTAGGCGAAGCTGCCGAGCGGGATATCGCCGAAGCCGAACGCGTCGCCGGAGAGGTAAGGCTGGTGCGCCAGCGTCTGTTCGATGACGTCGAAGTGCTTTTCCAGCGTGGCGATCGCCGCTTCGATTTTCGCCATGTCGCGCAATTCCGGCGCGGTGCGGATCAGGCCCCAAAAGACGATGGTGAAGGCCGGGACGATGGTTGAGGTGGTCCAGTCCATCCACTTCTCGGCGGCGGCGCGCGCCTGCAGATCTTGCGGATAGAACGTCGCGTCGCCGAATTTCGCCGCCAGATAGCGCACGATGGTGTTGGATTCCCACAGCACGAAGTCATCGTCCTGCAGCAGCGGCACCAGGCCGTTCGGGTTCAGCGCGCGGTAACTCTCTTCGTTCACCTTGCCGAACGCGCCGCCGGCGTTGATGTGGGTATAGCTCAGCCCCAGTTCGGCGGCGCACCACAGCACCTTCCTGACGTTGTTCGAATTCTCACGGCCCCAAATGGTCAGCATTGCGCAACTCCGTTAGTGGATTAAGGACCCTCTATACCTACGCCACAAAACGCTATTTGTCACACCGCAGGGCACTTTTTGCCTGCCGCTCAGCGTTCCCAGCGGCACACTTCCCAGCCGTGCTCCGCCGCCAGCGCGCTCAGTTCGCTGTCGGGGTTGATCACCGTGGCGCTGTCGACGAATTGCAGCATCGCTTTATCGTTGAGGGAGTCGCTGTAGCCGTGGCTGTGTTCGAATTTCAGGTGCGGATGCTGCGCCAGCCAGCGTTGCAGGCGGATCACCTTGCCCTGTTGATAGGTCATGGTGCCGTAGGTGTTGCCGGTGAAGCGGCCGTCGCTGATTTCCACGCCGATCGCCAGCGCATCATCGGCGCCGAGCTGTTCGGCGATCGGCGCCACCAGATGCTCGCCGGTGGCGGAGATCACCAGAATGCAGTCGCCGCGCTCGCGGTGCCACTGCAGGCGTTCACGGGCGGCGGGATAGACGCGCGGCAGGATGTCACGCCGGATGTAACGCTGTACCCAGCCGGCCACGGTTTGCACGCTCAGGCCGGCCAGCGGCGCCAGCGTGGCCTGCATGTAGTCCTCCATCGACAGCTTGCCCTGATAATAAAGCTGCATCAGCTGCTGCTCCTGCAGCTCCAGCTCCGCCGGCGCGAAGCCCTGGCCGACCAGCCAGCGGATCCACAGGCTGGCGCTGTCATCGTCAATCAGGGTTTCATCCAGGTCGAATAAGGCTAAATCCATCAGTATTTCTCCGGCAGGCAGGGTATGAGGTCGTTTACAGGATAGCGGATAGCGCCCGTCGCCAGCCAGCGGCGTCGGCGAAATTGCGCAGAGCATAAGAAACATTGATGACGGTTTTGCGACAGTTTGTTGAACGTTTGCATAACTTAGAACGCAACAATATTGGCCGCCCCGGCGAGCGCGGTGATAACTATGGAACAAATGCAGCTACCCGGTAGGGAGTGACAATGTTGATTATTCGCCTGTATGGCAGCCCGATTGTGATTGGGGAAGAAGAGGAACCGCACGATGACGCATCTGACGACGCTGAAGACGCTGCCGCTGCTGGATCTTTCGCTGCTTGACGGCGATGCGCGCCAGCGGCGCGCCTTTCTCGACGATCTGCGCGCGGCGGCCCGCGACGTCGGCTTTTTCTATCTGCGCGGGCACGGCGTGGACAGTGTGCTGAATGCGCGGCTGCAGCAGGGCGCGCGGCAATTTTTCGCGCTGCCGGAAGCCGACAAATTGGCGGTGCAGATGGTGCATTCGCCGCACTTTCGCGGTTACAACCGGGCGGCGGCGGAGCTCACGCGCGGCCAGCCGGACTGGCGCGAGCAGTTCGATATCGGCGCCGAACGCCCGGCGCTGACGCTGTCTGACGACACCCCGCGCTGGGCGCGCCTGCAGGGGCCAAACCAGTGGCCGGCGGCGCTGCCGACGCTGAAACCGCTGCTGCTGCAGTGGCAGCAGGCGATGACCGCCATGTCGCTGCGGCTGCTGCGCGCTTTCGCTTTGGCGTTGTCGTTGCCGGAGCAGGCTTTCGATCGCTTGTACGGCGATAAACCCAACGAGCACATCAAACTGATTCGCTATCCGGGGCGGGACGCTACCGCCAGCGCACAGGGCGTCGGCGCGCACAAGGATTCCGGTTTTCTCAGCTTCCTGCTGCAGGACGAGCAAAAAGGGCTGCAGGTAGAGGTGAGCGAAGGGCAGTGGCTCGACGCCCAGCCGCGTGAAGACACCTTCGTGGTGAACATCGGCGAGCTGCTGGAACTGGCGACCAACGGCTATCTGCGCGCCACGGTGCACCGGGTGGAAACGCCGCCGGCGGGGCGCGACAGGCTGTCGATCGCTTTTTTCCTCGGCGCGCGCTTGGACGCGGTGGTGCCGCTGTATCAACTGCCGCCGCCGCTGGCGGCGCAGGCGCGCGGCCCGGCCAGCGATCCGCTCAACCCGCTGCTGCGCGACGTGGGGTATAACTACCTGAAAGGCCGCATCCGTTCCCACCCCGATGTGGCGCAGCGCTTTTATCGGGACGTCATCGGCGTCTGAATAGCAGGCACAAAAAAGCCCGGCGCGCCGGCCGGGCTGATGGCGCTTGATGCAGGCGATTATTCCGCCAGCGCCTGCTGCAGATCGGCGATCAGATCTTCCACATCCTCAATCCCCACCGACAGGCGCACCAGCTGCGGCGTGATGCCGGTTGCCAGGCGCTGTTCCAGCGGAATGGAGGCGTGCGTCATGCTGAACGGCTGGCTGATCAGGCTTTCCACGCCGCCCAGGCTTTCCGCCAGGGTGAACAGGCGCGAGCGCTTGATGACCCGGCGCGCATAGGCGTCGTCGCCTTTCAGCCGCACCGAGATCATGCCGCCGAAGCGCGTCATCTGGCGCGCCGCCAGCGCGTGCTGCGGATGGCTAGGCAGGCCGGGATAGTAGACGTTTTCCACCTGCGGCTGGCTCTCCAGCCACTGGGCGATGCGCAGCGCGCTGTCGCTGTGGCGCTGCATGCGCAGTGCCAGGGTGCGAATGCCGCGCAGCGTCAGGAAGCTGCTGAACGGATCGAGAATGCCGCCGACCGCGTTTTGCAGGAAACCGAGCTGTTCCGCCAGCGCCGGGTTATCCCCCACCGCCGCGACGCCGGCCACCACGTCGGAGTGGCCGTTGAGGTATTTGGTGGCGGAGTGCACCACCACGTCAAAGCCCAGATCCAGCGGGCGCTGCAGATACGGCGAGGCGAAGGTATTGTCCGCCACGCTGATGAGCCCATGCTTTTTGGCGATCGCGGCAATGGCGCTCAGATCCGCCAGCTTCAGCAGCGGGTTGGTCGGGGTCTCTACCCAGATCATTTTGGTGTCCGGCTCGATCGCCTGCTCCAGCCCGGCGAGATCCGCCGGCGACACGTAGGTGACGCGCAGGCCGGCGGTGCGGCTGCGCACTTTTTCCAGCAGGCGATAGGTGCCGCCGTACAGATCGTCTACTGCGATCAGGTGGCTGTCCTTATCGAGCAGCTCCAGCACCGTGGAGCAGGCCGCCAGGCCGGAGGCGAAGGCGTAGCCGCGGCTGCCGCCCTCCAGTTCGGCGATGGCGCTTTCCAGCGCGGTGCGCGTCGGGTTGGCGCTGCGGGAGTATTCGTAGCCGGTATGCTCGCCCGGCGCCGGTTGGGCGTAGGTGGAGGTGGCGTAAATTGCCGGCATCACGGCGCCGGTGGCGTCCGGGGTGTAACCGGCGTGAACGGTCAACGTATCAAACTTGGCCATAAAGGGTCCTTATTAACGTAATTTTTGGCGCCAGGCGTTTAGCACGTCTGTGCGGGTAATCAGGCCGAGGAAGCGCTCGCCGTCGAGCACCACCGCGACGTGGCCATGGTTGAAGGTGGCCTGCAATTCGTCGTAGCCGGCTTCCTTTTGCAGCGTCTGGACTTGCTTGGTCATCGCGCTGCCGGCCGGCAGGCTGAAGTGGGCGGCGTCGGCCTGGACGGCGTTCAGCAGATCCCACTCATCGATCAGGCCGACCACCCGATCGCCTTCCAGCACCGGCAGCTGCGAGATGTCGTACAGCCGCATGCGGGCGTGCACGATCGCCAGCGTGTCGTCCGGCGCGGCGGAGACGGCGGCGCCTTCGTCGTGGCGGTAGGCGATCAGATCGCGCAGATCGCCGTGCTGCGGCTTGCTCAGCAGGCCCTGTTCCAGCATCCAGTGGTCGTTATACATTTTAGACAGGTATTTGTTGCCGCTGTCGCAGACGAAGGTCACCACCCGCTTGGGTTCGGTCTGTGCGCGGCAGTAACGCAGCGCGGCGGCCAGCAGGGTGCCGGTGGACGATCCCGCCAGCACGCCTTCCTTGCGCAGCAGATCGCGCGCGGTGGTGAAGGCTTCGGCGTCGCCGATGCGGTAAGCGTTGCGGACCTGGTCAAAGTCGCTGAGCGGCGGGACGAAGTCTTCGCCGATGCCTTCCACCAGCCAACTGCCCGCTTCGCCGATGCGGCCGTTGTCGAGATAGTCCGCCAGGATAGAGCCGGCAGGGTCGGCCAGCACGAATTCCGTCTGCGGCGAAACCTCGGCGAAATAGCGGCTCAACCCGCCCAGCGTGCCGCCGGAGCCGACGCCAACCACGATAGCGTCCACGTCATGCTCCATCTGCCGCCACAGTTCGGGCGCGGTGGTGGTGGTATGGGCCGCCGGATTGGCCGGGTTGTTGAACTGATCGATATAAAAGGCGCCGGGGATCTCCCCGGCCAGGCGTTTGGCGTAATCCTGATAGTAAGCCGGATGCCCCTTGCCGACGTCCGAGCGGGTCAGCAGCACTTCCACGCCCAGCGCGCGCAGGTGGAAGATCTTCTCGCGGCTCATCTTGTCCGGCACCACCAGCAGCAGCTTATAGCCTTTCAGCGCCGCCACCAGCGCCAGCCCCAGGCCGGTATTGCCGGCGGTGGCTTCGATGATGGTGCCGCCCGGCTGCAGCTTGCCGTCGCGCTCGGCCTGTTCGATCATCGACAGCGCCACGCGGTCTTTGATCGAACCGCCGGGGTTTTGATTCTCCAGCTTGACGAACAGCCGGCACGGGCCGGTATCGAACCGGGTCAGTTCCAGCATCGGGGTATTGCCAATCATCTCGATGACGGAATGGGGGATCGCCATGACTCATCTCCAGGATTATTCAGTATAAAAGTCGTTATGTGGATGATAGCGCTGAGAATAAGCGCTTTAAAAAGAACAAATAACGGTTGTATATGCCATTATGGAATATATTAATCTTTTTTAGACGTATGGATGCGCAGATGTTTAGCAGTGCAGATGCTTGGCCGTGTAGCCGTGGGTGGGTGCAAAAATGCGCGTCACGATGCTTTTTTGAACGATAAGCGGGGGGTTGCGTACAGTTATGTAAAAATGCTGAAAATTCACGCTAAACCCTGCAAAAATAAGATAAATCACATAAACTCACAGCAAGGGCATTTTCGGTGCGCTGCGTTACCCGCTACGGGCGCCGCAGGGGGTTGCGGCCGGCACGCGCGCACCGGGCCACTCTCGCTGGTTGGCTTAAAACGTGAACATGTTTGAAAGTTAACGCTATTTCAATGATTTGAATGGACACTCTGGCGACGTCATGATGAAAAAAAACTTATCCACTTCCCTGAAAAAACTGACCTTCAGCGTAGGCATCCTGTTGCTGGCCGCCCCGGCCGTGCATGCGGCCGAGCCGCCGGCGCCGCCGCAGGTAGACGCCAAGGCCTTCATTCTGATGGATTACAACAGCGGCAAGGTGTTGACCGAAGGCAATGCCGACACCCGCCTCGATCCCGCCAGCCTGACCAAGATCATGTCCAGCTACGTGATTGGGCAGGCGATCAAGGCCGGCAAGATCAAGCCGGAAGACATGGTCACCGTCGGCAAAGACGCCTGGGCGCCCGGCAACCCGGCGCTGCGCGGTTCTTCGCTGATGTTCATCAAGCCGGGCGATCAGGTGCCGGTGCTGGAGCTGAATAAAGGCATCGTGATCCAGTCGGGCAACGACGCCAGCATCGCGCTGGCGGACTACGTGGCGGGCAGCCAGGATTCGTTCGTCGGCCTGATGAACAATTACGCCAAATCTCTGGGGCTGCAGAACACCCACTTCCTGACGGTGCACGGCCTGGATGCGGAAGGGCAGTACAGCACCGCGCGCGACATGGCGCTGCTGAGCCAGGCGCTGATCCGCGACGTGCCGGACGAATACGCGCTGCATAAAGAGAAAGAATTCACCTTTAACAAGATCCGCCAGGTTAACCGCAACCGCCTGCTGTGGAGCAGCAACCTGAACGTCGACGGCATCAAGACCGGTTACACCAGCGGCGCCGGCCACAACCTGGTGGCATCGGCCACCGACGGCTCGATGCGCCTGATCTCGGTGGTGCTGGGCGCGCCGAGCGATCGCGTGCGCTTTAGCGAAAGCGAAAAACTGCTGACCTGGGGCTTCCGCTTCTATGAAACCGCGACGCCGATCAAGGCCGATAAGCCGTTCGTCACCCAGAAAGTGTGGTTCGGCGACGTCAGCGAAGTGCCGCTCGGCGTGGCGAAAGACGCCTCGGTCACCATTCCGAAAGGGCAGATGAAAAACCTGAAGGCCAGCTACAAGCTGACCCAACCGACGCTGGAAGCGCCGTTGGCGAAAAACCAGGTGGTCGGCACCATCGATTTCCAGCTGGACGGCAAGACCATCGAGCAACACCCGCTGGTGGTGATGCAAGAGGTGAAAGAGGGCAACTTCTTCAGCCGCATCTGGGATATGGTGATGATGAAGCTGAGCCAGTGGTTCGGCGGGATCTTCGGCTGAATACCCTGATGTGAGGAGCGCGCCCCGGGCGCACGATCCTCGACCAGGCCGCAACTGCGAGGTTGCGGCTTTTTTTCGCGATTTTTTGGGGGCGGTGATTAAAAGTAGTCCACCAGCATGGTGGCGCCGCTGGTGAAATCGCCTTCCGCCAGGGGGACGGCGCTGTTTTTCACCGGCACCGCATCAAGCGTCGGCGGATTGGCGTAGTCGATGTTCAGCGGCGTATTGATGGCGAAGGCCTTACCGTTGGCCAACAGTTTGATGCCCAATCCATTGACGCTGCTGGTTAACACGCTGCCGTCGAAGGCCGCCGCGCTGCCCATGATCTTCATTTTCAGCTGGCGGCTGTTATCCAGAAACTCGCATTTGATGCTGTAATCGATGCGTTGCATATAGCGATTGCCGTCGATGCGCTTGATGCCGACCTTGCCGAAGTCGATATCGATGGTGCGCCCGTCGTTGATCACGCAAGGCGGGGGCGCCACCACGGTGGCGGTGATGTTGACTTTGGTACCCTGGTCGGCGGCCTGAGCCGCGGCGCTAATCAGGCTCAGCGCCCACAGCAGAGCGCAGCGCGTTTTACTCGTCATGTTCATTCTTGCTCCCGTCTCAAGGTGCGCTGAAGATCAGCGTAGCCGAACCCGATAGCGGGCCGGTGGCGATGCTGGTGTAAGGGACATTGTTCTTTACCGGTACAAAGGTCACGGTATCGTTGCCCTGGCCGTTGACGATGCGCGTTCTGAAGGCATTGTTCGGCTTCACCACCGCGCCGTTGTACATCATCGCCACGCCGACGTTAGGATTGGTGGTCTTGATAAAATCGCTGGAGAAGCCGCTGGCATCGCTGACCATGCGGATCAGAATATCCTGCGTCGCGCTCTGGTCGTCGCATTGGTAGCTGAGCGCTTTGTCCTGTTTTATCTGGGCATCATTGGCGCTCTGGGTCAGAAAGTCCTGACGGATCTGGCCGAAGTCGACGTTAATCTGCTGGCCGTTGTTGATGGTGCAGCTGGTGGTGACGAAGTAAGCGTCGTTGTCGGCGATCAGGCGCCAGCGATAAACGCCGCACTGTGGGCAACCCGGCTGATCGTTGGTCTGAATAAAGTTGATTTGGCCGATGACGTCGCCTTTGTTCACCTTGATGTCCGGCGTTGGGAAACGGTTCAACACGATATAGACCCGGATGGCGACCGACTGGGTTTGCAGGCCGGTAAGGCTGAGTACGCTGATGCCTGATGGCACCGGGGAGTTGTAATCGCTGCCGTTGATGGTGGTGCCGCTGCCGATGGCGCCAAAAATCGCACTGTTCATCGTCAGCGCCGGGCTGTCGGTTTTGAGATAGTCATACCAGCTCGCGACGTCGTTTTTACAGGTGACCTGGCTGACGTTGACGATTTCGTTTTTGCCATAAGAAAGCTGTGGCCCGATGCGTACCCGGACGTCAACCGGCGTGGTCGAGCCCCCGGGTGGAATCAGTCCGCCATCGGACGTGCGGCAGGTAAACGCGTTGGCGTTGCCAAACAGCATGAAGAAAGATAATGCCAGGCAGCAACGTAAAAATAGCAGGGCTGTTTTTCTCACGATAATATCCCAATATATATAAATAGTGTGCGGCGTTACTCCGCAATGAAATATTGCCAATCAGGCCGGCTGGCCATATTTATTCCGTTAAAGGGGAGTGAGGGGCATCGCTGTTGGAGATGCCGTCGTTATCACCGTTCAGCAACGCGGTGGGATACCACCTCAATGAGTTGTTGATAGAGCCATCCGTCACAATCACTTTTTTCCGGGAGACAAGATCCAGCAATAGCCGCCGCGCCCGGTAAACACCAACGTTGACGGCATTGGCCAGTTGCCGCGTCGATAGCCATTGCTGCTGTGGCGGCAACCCGCCGATAGGGCACTTACGGGGCGACTGCGCGAATAATGTTTGCAGCAGATCGTGCTGCAATTGCCGTATTTCCTTTTGTTTCGGAGATAACGCTTCCATAGCACTTCCTCTGTATTCCGATTGCCGTATTCCTAAGAAAAAACAAACTTTCGCTGCCTACCAACAACGAGGTAAAACGCGAACAAAGAAAATTCCTATCTATTTATCAGGATTGAAAAAAAAGGCGTTGCCCGCCCCGTTTTTACCTGTGCTTAGGCAGGGGTGGCGTCACGCTGAAACCTAAAATTTTGGTTTATTATATTCACAAAGCGCCACTTTGCGATCTGATTACTTGGGAATCAAAGAAAAACAGGATATTGCTCTATAAAAGTATCTTTTACGATCTATGAGGCTAAAAATAACAGTAAATTAACTTCAATTAGGAAATAAATTGCGAATGTTCGCCTTGATCAAAAAAAGCCTTTTTTTGCTGAGAGGCATTTGCCAGAATATTCATCGCCGGACAAGAAGGACGGATTAGAAAGTATTGGCCTCTGCTTGTTGTGATTTCGTTTATTTTTATATGACGGATTCATTAATGGGTGGGCCGCTGCAGACTTGCCGTTATCGACGTATTTATTGTCGATGCCTTTGGGTTTTGGCAGTTAACCAACCAGCAAGATGCTAAAGAATCAGGGCTGCGCACATATAAGCGCGAGCAGGTTTCCTGTTGCTCTTTTTCTTGATTGGAATATGCATTTTTTCTTATAAGGAATATAGGTTCTATGAAACTTAACAAAATCATGATGGCTGCAGTGATTGCATTTGGCGCAAGTTCTTTTGCACAGGCAGCCGATCAGGGACACGGTAAGGTCACCTTCACGGGCTCTATTATTGATGCGCCATGCTCTATTGCGCCCGAGTCGATCGATCAGACCGTAGATCTGGGCCAGGTTTCCAACGTGGCGTTGAAAAACGGCGGCAAATCCAACCCGCGTCCGTTTGAAATCAAACTGGAGCAGTGCGACATCACCACGCTGAAAACCGTTAAAACCACCTTCAGCGGCGTCGCATCGTCCACCGACAAGGATCTGTTGGGTATCGCGGGCACCGCCAGCGGCGCCGGCGTAGCCATCTCTTACAATGGCCAGCCGATCAAACTGGGTGAAGCGACTACCGCGCAGACCCTGAATACCGGCAACAACACCCTGCATTTCGCCGCCTACCTGCAGGGCGAAGGCGCTTCCGCCGCCATCGTTCCGGGCGATTTCACTGCCGTAGCCGATTTCACCCTGGCTTATCAGTAAGTGAGCCCGAAGGCTTAATCAACCAGGCATGGGGTTCGCCGCATGCCTGGTGAATCTCCCTGTCAAAGGAATGTCGCGATGTTTTTACCAAGGAATCGAGCGGGTGCCGTTCTTTTGGCGTCGTTGGCGTTTGCGCCCGGCCATGCAACTTCCGCCGCGCAGGGGTGGGGCAAAGTCAACATGCACGGCGCCATTATCGACACCGCCTGCGCCATTGCCGCCGGCAGCCGCGATCAGACGATCGATATGGACACTATTCCTCTCGGGCAGATCATTCGTGACGGCCAGGGGATGACCAAACCTTTCAGTATCGAATTGGTCAATTGCATTTTGGAACGGCCGGAAAACAAGCCTGACTGGAAATTCTTTCAGGTCACGTTTGATGGTTATGCGGAAGGCGCTCTGTTTGGCGTACAGGGCGATGCGCGCGGCGTTGCATTGGAGATAAAAGACAGCAGCGGCACGGCGGTTATTCCAGGGAAACCTTTGCCGATGGAGGGAATAATACCGGGGAACCGAGTGCTGAATTATTCCATGACGTTGATGCCGAATCACCAGCCGTTGAAGGTGGGAGCGTATTTTTCCACAGTGCGTTTTAAGCTGGATTATTTTTGATTTTTTCTCGTACTGACGGTTAATTCGTTATTGAAAGGACTTTATTATGCTTTCACCGGCAGGGAAGTTATTTCGTCTTCAGGCCTTGGGGCTTTGCGTTGCCCTTTCTCTGGGAAATCCAATCGCGTTGGTCTATGCCGCCGACGTGATTCAATTCAATACCGACGTATTGGACATCAACGATCGCAAAAATATCGATCTGAGCCAATTCACGCGCAGCGGCTACATCATGCCGGGCGTTTATACCATGGTGGTGCACGTCAATAAGAACGATCTGCCGGAACAGCCGGTGACGTTTATGGCGCCCGAGAACGATCCTAAAGGCAGCGAAGCCTGTCTTTCGCCGGAGTTGGTCAACCAACTGGGGCTGAAAGAAAAACTGTTAAGCACGCTGAACTGGACGCACGGCGGCCGTTGCCTTGACGCCTCCAGCCTGGCGGGGATGGAAGCCCGCGGCGATCTTGCCAGCTCTTCGCTGTATCTCAACATTCCTCAGGCCTATCTGGAATACAGCTCGGAAAACTGGGACCCGCCTTCGCGCTGGGATGATGGTATTCCTGGGCTGCTGTTTGACTATAACGTCAACGCCCAAACGCAAAAACATCAGAAGGGCGGCAGCAGTTACAGCCTGAGCGGCAATGGCACCGGCGGCGCCAACCTGGGCGCCTGGCGTCTGCGCGCCGACTGGCAGGCCAACCTCAACCATCAGACCGGCTCTTCTCAGCCGACCGACAAACAGTTCGACTGGAGCCGCTATTACGCCTACCGGGCGATCCCGGCGCTGCGTTCGCGGCTGACGATGGGTGAGGATTACCTGAACTCCGACATTTTCGACAGCCTGCGCTTTACCGGCGTCAGTCTGCGATCCGACGACAGCATGTTGCCGCCCAACCTGCGCGGCTATGCGCCGGAAGTGACCGGCGTGGCGAAAACCAACGCCAAGGTGGTGGTCAGCCAGCAGGGGCGCGTGCTGTATGAAACGCAGGTGGCGGCGGGGCCGTTCCGCATTCAGGACATCAACGATGCGGTTTCCGGCGAGCTGGACGTGCGCGTCGAAGAGCAGGACGGCAGCGTGCAGGAGTTCAAGATGAACACCGCCAACATCCCTTATCTGACGCGGCCGGGTACGGTGCGTTACAAGCTGGCGACGGGCAAGCCGTCGGAGTGGGGGCACCATCTGCGCGGGCCGATGTTCGGCACCGGCGAGTTCTCCTGGGGGATCAGCAACGGCTGGTCGCTGTACGGCGGGGGCATCGCCGGCGGCGATTACAACGCGCTGTCGCTGGGGATCGGGCGCGATCTGATGGCGCTGGGGGCGTTGTCGTTCGATGCCACGCAGTCGCGTGCGCGTTTGCCGCAGGATGGCACGCTGACCGGCGGTTCGTACCGGCTGAGCTATTCGAAGAACTTCGATGAATACGACAGCCAGGTCACCTTCGCCGGTTACCGCTTCTCTCAGGAAGACTTCATGAGCATGGGGGACTACCTGGATGCGCGTTACGAAGGGGGGCGCAGCGGCAAGAGCAAGGAGATGTACACCATCACCTTCAACAAACAGTTCCGCGATCTGGGGCTGAGCACCTATCTCAACTACAGCCACCAAACCTACTGGGATCGGGCACCGAACGATCGTTACAACCTGATGGTGTCGCGCTACTTCGACATCGGCGATTTCAAGAACGTCAGCGTGTCGCTGTCGGCCTATCGCAACCGTTACAACGAGCGCAACGACGACGGGATGTATCTGTCGCTGTCGCTGCCCTGGGGCAGCGCGGGCACGCTCAGTTACAACATGACGCTCGATCGCGAAGAGAACGCCCACCGGGTCGGGTACTACAACCGGGTCGATGAACACAACAACTATCAGATCAGCGCCGGCGCCGCACGCAGCGGAGCGACGGCCAGCGGTTATTACAGCCATCAGGGCGACATGGCGCAGATCAACGCCAACGCCAGCTACCAGGCCGGCCGCTACAGCGCCGTCGGCATCGGCGCGCAGGGCGGCCTGACAATGGCGGCGGAAGGGGCGGTGCTGCACCGCGTCAATACGCCGGGCGGCACGCGCTTGCTGCTCGATACCGAAGGCGTCGCCGGTGTGCCGGTGCGTGGCTACGGCAGTACGGTGCTGACCAACCGTTACGGCAAGGCGGTGGTGGCGGATGTAAACAGCTACTACCGCAATAAGGCCAGTATCGATCTCAACAGCCTGAGCGACAACGTCGAGGCGACGCGTTCGGTGGTGCAGGCCACGTTGACCGAGGGGGCCATCGGCTACCGCAAGTTTGAGGTGATCGCCGGCGAGAAGGCGATGGCGATCGTCAAGCTGGCGGACGGCAGCGAGCCGCCGTTCGGCGCCACGGTGCTGAATGCCCGCAAACAGGAGACCGGCATCATCAATGACGGCGGCAGCGTTTACCTGTCCGGCCTCAATCCCGGCGAGCGCATGAGCGTGCACTGGAACGGCGCGGCGCAGTGTGAAATCCAGCTGCCGGCGCCGCTGCCGGCCGAAATGTTGATGAACACGTTGCTGCTGCCTTGCCGTCCTCTTGCCGGCGACAAGCCGGCGGCCGACGCCAACTGACATACACCCGGCGGAGTGCGCTCCGCCGCTAAACCGCCGGGGCGGGCTCGTCCGCTTCCGGCCGACTGGAACCGTGAAGACATGATGAATCTGACTATGACCAGAAAGACCGTTTTCCTTGTGGGCCCGCTCGCCGCCGCGTTGACGATCGGCGCGGTCAGCCTGCCCGCTCATGCGGCCATCGCGCTGGATCGCACGCGCGTGATTTTCGACGGCGACCTGAAAACGGTCAGTCTCAACATCAGTAACCAGAACAAACAGTTGCCGTATCTGGCGCAGGGATGGATCGAAGACGATCGCGGCAACAAGATCCAAAGCCCTTTCACCGTGCTGCCGCCGGTGCAGCGGGTGGAACCGGGCAAACCGAGCCAGGTGAAGATCCAGTCGCTGCCGGCGGCGCGTCAGCTGCCGCAGGACAGGGAGACGCTGTATTACTTCAACCTGCGTGAGATCCCGCCGCGCAGCAATAAGCCGAACACGCTGCAGATAGCGCTGCAGACGCGCATCAAAATGTTTTATCGCCCGGCGGCGCTCGCCCCGAAAAAGAACGCGGCGCCGTGGCAGGAGCAGCTGACGCTGACCCGGCAGGGCGACAAGTACGTGGTGAACAACCCGACCCCGTATTACGTGACGATCGTTGAGGCGAGCGCCGGCAAGGGCGGGAAAGGGGCGGCGGGCTTTGAACCGCTGATGGTGGCGCCGAAGGCCAGCGCCCCGCTGAACGTCTCCGCCGCGAGCCTCGGCAACGGGCCGTCGCTGGCGTACATCAACGATTACGGTGGGCGGCCGCAGTTGAACTTCCGCTGCGCCGGCAATGCCTGCCAGGTCGTGCCGGTCGCCAAATGACGAGCCGCGCCAGCAGGGAAGACAGAGTGAACACAGCGGAGTGAACGAATCATGCAACGAAAGATCCCCATGTTGTTGGGAAAAGCCTATGAACGTCATCAGCGACGCACTATCGGCCTGACGGTGTTGGCCGCGCTGATGGTGCCGCTGACGGCGGGCACGATGCTGATGCTGATGCCGCCGGCCCGCGCGGTGGACAACTGGGAGGTGGAGGGCGCGAACGGCACGCTCCACGTCTACGGCGCGTTGACGGAAAGCGCCTGCAGTCTGGAAATGACCACCGCTCGTCAGGAAGTGTGGCTGGGGGAGACGGGAACGGCGCATTTTCAGCGCCCGGGCGATCGCGGCACGCCGGTGGCGTTCGAGCTGACGCTGAAAGACTGCCTGCGGGCGCCGGCGAGCAACCGCGACGCCTGGACCGGGGTGCTGGCCTGGAGCGGCAGCCAGCCTGCGGTGTCCGTGGCGTTTGCCGCGCCGACGGATGACGACGCGCCGAGCCTGGTCAGGGTCGCCGGCGTCACCGGCTTGGGGTTGCAGTTGGCGGATGCCAGCGGCCTGCCGGTGCGCCTCGGCGCGCGTAACAAACCGATCTTGCTGACGCCGGGACAAAACACCCTGACGTATACGGTGACGCCGGTGCGCACCCCGGCGACGCTGAGCGCCGGCGCCTACCGTGCGGCGATCGATTTCCGCCTTTATTACGACTAATACGCCGCTTGCGCCGAGCCGGCGCAAGCCTAACCAAAGGGAGTGGCGTCATGCGCGCGACAGAGACGAACCGGCGCCGGAGCGCGCTGTTGGGGGCAGGCATGGTCATGGTGGCCGGCATGATGGCGCAGCCGGCGGACGCGGCGGAAAACATGCGCTTTCACGGGACGCTGGTGGCCGAGCCGTGCGTCATTCAGCCGGGAGATGAGGATATCCAACTGGATTTCGGCACCATCGTCGACAAATACCTGTATCTGAACACCCGCACCCATAGCCAAACCTTCGCGTTGCACCTGACCGAGTGCGATCTCAGCCTGGGCAATACGGTGGCCATTACGTTTACCGGCACCGAGAACGCCAAACTGCCCGGCCTGCTGGCGCTGGATGCCGGCAGCCTGGCCTCGGGGATCGGCATCGGGTTGGAGGACAGCAGCGGCAAGGCGCTGCCGCTCAATCGCGCCAGCGATAAATTCCGCCTGAATGCCGGCAACACCACGCTCACGCTGCAGGCCTATGTGCAGGGGGAACCGGAGGCTATCCAAACGAAGACCATCGGCCGCGGCACCTTCAGCGCGGTGGCCACTTTTACGCTGGAATACGAATAAGCGTCTACAAGGACAAAAAACGCAATGATGATAAAGCCCCTCAATCGCGCCCTGCGCATGGGCCTGCTGTGCCTGTTGGCGTTGAGCGCCGCCGCCTGTCAAAACCAAAAATCGGGCAAACCCGCCGTGAACACCCAAAATCAGGCTGTGCAAGCGCCGTCAGAAGAGGCTTTGCGCAAGCAGCGTGAGGCCGAGCAGCTGCAGCAGTGCCAGCAGCAACTGGGCGCATTGCGCACCATCAACGAGAAACAATATCAGCGCTATAAACAGGCCTTCGACAGCCTGATGAGCGGCGCTTCGCAGTACGCCAATCTACGCGCCCGGGTAAACGGCGACACGCAGGAGACGGTGGATGCGCTGTATCGCTACAAGGTCAACTATCTGTGCGCCGGGGTGAATCAGGCGGTGTTGACCGGGCTGGCGGATCGCGGAGAGCAGATTAAATGAGGATGCGTCTGCTCGGCTGTGTCGCTCTGCTGTTCACCGGCGTTGCGCAGGCGGACGACGGCGTGCCGGCGCTGCTGCAGTTTGCCGAGCAGTATCAACGGCAGAGCACCGGGCCGAAGAGCGAAAACGCGGCGCCCGCCGACCGCGCGTCGGGGCAAAAAAAGCGTGAGCCGGCGAAGCGCCCGTCGGACACCCAACAGCCGGCTTCACCGGCCAAAGCTTTTACGCTGAGCCAGGCATTATTGGCGCGTGACCAACAGCTGGCGCGCCAGCGAATGGAACTGACGATGTTGCGCCAGGAACTTGCCGCGCTGCGGGCGGAGAAAGCGGCGCCATCCGTCGCGATGTTGCCGGACTCGTCAACGCTGCAGCAGTGGATCGCCGGGCTGGGCGCCGCCTGGCGCGGTTCGCCCGATGCCCAGCGCGCCGAGGCGCTGCTGCGTCAGGCGACGCAGGAAACCGCCAAAACCAAAGCGGCGGCGATGCAGGCCGAACGGCGCGCCAGCGAGCTGGAGTCCGCCGCACAGGCATCGGCACAGACGCTTGCACAACGCCAGCGCGAGCACCAGGAGGCGCTGCACGCTCTGCACGCCGCGTTGGAAGCGAGTGAGCAGAAGCGAGCCGCTGAGCAGAAGGCGACCCAGCAGGCGCGCGAGGCGCTGTTGGCGCTGCATCAGCGGCTGCAATGGGAGATGACGCCGGAGCAGTTGAAGGATGAACGCAAGCGTTTGTCCTACGCGGCGGGCAGTGCGCTGGGGCGCGACATTCAGGGGGTAGTGGCGGAGCGTCAAAGCTGGGGCGTACCGGTGGATCGCGACAGCCTGTTGGCGGGCGTCATCGATAGCGTGTCGGGGCGTTTGCAGCTGCCGCCGGATGAACTGAATGCGCTGACGGCGCAGGCGGATGCCGCCGCCGTGGCCGCGCGTGAGAAACGCGTTAACGAACAGCGGCGGCGTGACGAAGATTACCTGGCGCAGTTCCGTCAACAAAAGGGCGTTAAGCCGTCGGCGATGGGCTTCTGGTATCGGGTGGATTACGCCGGGGAGGGGGCGTTGGCGCCAACGGCGGTGGTCGATGTGGTGGTGAAGGAGAAACTGACCGACGGCACGGTGATCCAGGATATGGAACTGAGCGGCAAGGTGCTGTCGCAACCGCTGTCCGAATATCCGCCGCTGTTTCGGGAGGCGATAAGCCATCTGCATAACCACGGTTCGCTGACGATGGTCGTGCCGCCGGCGCTGGCCTACGGCGAAACCGGCTATCCGCCGAAGGTGCCGCCCAACGCCACCATGGTTTATGAATTACGCATCGACAACAGCCAGGCACCGGCAAAGGGTGCCAAGGCGGTTAAACGGGAAGCCGACACGGCGGGAGGGCAGGGATGAACACCATGATAAAAATCGCGCTATTTGATGAAAACCGTTACTTCAGCGCTGGTTGGCAGGAGGCCCTGGCGCTGCACTTCAGCACTTACGGCAAGCGCACGCTGTTACTGGATGCGCAGCAGGTTCACGAAGCCGATCTGGTGTTCTGCTATTTTCCTCCCGGCGTGCAAAGCTGTTTTTGTCACTTCTTTGAAGCGCAGGCTGCGGGGCGCCAAACGCTGTATTTCTCGTTGCGAACGCCGGAGGGGCGGCATAAACGCACCGCCGGCACCCGCTGCGCGCTGGAGGCCGGCGTCATCTACCACGATACGCCGCTGGTATCGGCGCTGTATCAGGTGAACGCCGAGTTGGAGCGGCGCAGCAAATGGCCGGGCAGGCCGAGTTGTGGCATGAACTGCGTATGCCAGCACCGAGGCCTGACGCTGCGCGAACAGGAGATCATGCGCTGCATGACGCGGGAGATGGGAGTGACGCAAATCGCACGGATGCTGGACATCAGCGTGAAAACCGTCAGCAATCACAAGATGAGCGTTATGCGCAAGATGGGGTTCCGGCGTAATGCCGAACTTTACGGCTGGCTGCGGCACAGCGCCCGTCCCGGCGCCGTGGGGGCGCGAGCCGGCATTCAGCCTGGCATTGCGGCAGGGAAGGCGCAGCACTGAGACGGCGCCGGCCCAATCGGAGCGGCCGGCGCCTTAAGTGCCTCGCCGTGGCGGTCAGTTGCAGGCCACGACCTTGATCGCCAGCCCGCCCTGCGAGGTTTCGCGGTATTTGGCGTTCATGTCTTTGCCGGTTTCGTACATGGTTTCGATCACCTTATCCAGACAAACTCGCGGTTCGCTGGTGCGGCGCATCGCCATGCGCGCGGCGTTGACCGCCTTGACGGCGGAAATGGCGTTACGCTCGATGCAGGGCACCTGAACCTGGCCGGCGAGCGGATCGCAGGTCAGCCCCAAATGGTGCTCCATGGCGATCTCCGCCGCGATGCACACCTGCGCCGGGCTGCCGCCCAGCAGCTCGGTCAACCCGGCCGCCGCCATCGAACAGGCCACGCCCACTTCCCCCTGGCAGCCCACTTCGGCGCCGGAGATCGAGGCGTTCATCTTGTACAGCGCGCCAATCACACCGGACGCCAGGAAGTAACGGGTGTAGGAGTTGGCGTTTACCGGACGGATGAACTTGTCGTAGTAAGCCAGCACCGCAGGAATGATGCCGCAGGCGCCGTTGGTCGGCGCGGTGACCACGCGGCCACCGGCGGCGTTTTCTTCGTTGACCGCCAGCGCGAACATGTTGATCCAATCGACCACGTTCATCGGGTCGATATTGTTCTTGTCTCCGGTCACCAGAATGCGGCGCAGCGCGGCGGCGCGACGCGGCACCTTCATCGGGCCGGGCAGCAAGCCTTCGGTGTTGATGCCGCGCTCGATACCGGCGCTCATCACCTGCCAGACGTCGGCGAAGTGCGCGTCGATATCGGCCTTGCTGCGCAGCGCCAGCTCGTTCTGCATCACCAGGCCGGACAGCGACAGCCCGGTGTCTTTGCAATGCTGCTGCAGATCGTGCGCCGATTTGAACGGGTAGGGCACCGGCGTGGCGCCCTCGGCGGACTGGCCGAAGTGCTCTTCGTCGACGATGAAACCGCCGCCGATCGAGTAATAGGTTTTGCTGTGCAGCAGGCGCTCACCGGCGAAGGCGCGGATGCGCATGCCGTTTTCGTGCAGCGGCAGGTTATCGCTGTGGAAATTCATGCCGCCGTGCTGCGGGAAATCCACCTCGTGATGGCCGTTGGCCAGCGGCAGGCGGCCGCGCTGTTCGACGTCGCGGATAAAGCCGGGAATGCTGTCGATGTCCACGTCGTGCGGCAGGTTGCCGGCCAGGCCCATGATGATGGCGATATCGGTGTGGTGGCCTTTACCGGTCAACGACAGCGAACCGTACACGTCGACCACCACGCGGGTGGTGTCCTGCAACTGCTGGTGGGCGATCAGATCGTCGACGAACTGTTTGCCGGCTTTCATCGGGCCAACGGTGTGGGAACTGGATGGGCCGATGCCAATTTTGAAAATATCGAAAACGCTGACCATGGTCTCGCCTCCTTCTTCAGGTTTCAGGCGGTGAATACGGGAAATGGGGGAGTGCGGGAGAGCCGGCGCGCAGCGGCGCCGGCCGGACGTGATTAGCCGAGCAGGCTGAACACGATAGCAGAGATGGCGATCAGACCCATCACAACCACGAACACGTTGCTGATGTGGCCGCTGTACTTGCGCATGGCAGGCACTTTACGGATGGCATACATCGGCATCAGGAACAGCAGCATGGCGATGATTGGGCCGCCCAGGGTTTCGATCATGCCCAGGATGCTTGGGTTCAGGGTGGCGACGATCCAGGTGGTCACCAGCATGAAGATAGCGGTCATGCGGTTCAGCTTGGCGGTGCTGACGGTTTTGCCGCGGCTCTTCATCGACTTGGCAACCAGGCCGTTGAAGCCTTCACGCGCGCCCAGGTAGTGGCCCAGGAACGATTTGGTGATGGCGACGAAGGCGATAACCGGCGCGATGTACTCGATCATCGGGTTATTAAAGTGGTTAGCCAGGTAAGACAGAATCGAGATGTTCTGCGCCTTGGCTTCCGCCAGGTTTTCCGGCGTCAGGCTCAGCACGCAGCTGAACACGAAGAACATTACGGTCAGCACCATCATGATGTGTGCGTAGGCCAGAATGCGGGAGCATTTCTTCTCGGCGTCTGCGCCGTACTCTTCGCGTTTGGCGACGGCGAAGGCGGAGATGATCGGCGAGTGGTTGAAGGAGAACACCATTACCGGGATCGCCAGCCACAGGGTCATGATCAGGCCGTGGCCCATGCCGGTACCGCTGCCGGACAGCGACACGTTTTCGAAGATGGCGCCGGTCCAGTTAGGGATCAGATACACCGCCAGCAGCATCAGCACCGCGACGAACGGGAAGACCAGGATGCTCATGGTTTTCACGATGGCCTGCTCACCGAAGCGCACGATGGTCATCAGGCCGACGATCAGGATCAGCGACAGGATGGCGCGCGGTGGCGACGTCATACCCAACTGGTGGGTGATGAAGCTGTCGACGGTGTTGGTGATCGCCACGCTGTAAACCAGCAGAATCGGGTAGATGGCGAAGAAGTACAGCAGGGTGATCAGTTTACCGGCGGTGATGCCGAAGTGCTCTTCTACCACGGCGGTGATGTCTTCACCGGGATTCTTGCCGGACAGAACGAAACGGCACAGGCCGCGGTGGGCAAAGAAGGTCATCGGAAAAGCGATGATGGCCATGATGATCAGAGGAATCAAACCGCCGATGCCGGCGTTGATTGGCAAGAACAGGACGCCTGCGCCGATGGCGGTGCCGTACAGGCCCAACATCCACATGGTATCCGTTTTACGCCAGGTACTGCTGGAGCCCGAGGCCGCAGAGGCAATTGTGCCGGTCTGTGTAGTGTCCATAAATATCTCCGAAGTGAACACGAATTTAAAATTAAAAGGCAAAACTTAAGGTTAAACCGTCAAACGTCCTATTCAGGCAACGCTTGCGGTAAGAATCAGGTGTTGCTTGCGGGGATGTTTTGGCGTCCCCCTGGTTGTTTATTGTGTTCATTACCAAGGCACAGCGCCGGGTAATTCACTAAAGACTTTTCACCGTCACGGGCGATAAAAGTCGTTACCGCTGCCGACAGGTCTTTGCCTGTCGATTTTTGTTGGCGGCAAGATAACGATTTACAGTAGAAACAACCGTGATCCTGCTCTCAAATGCGCAATATGTGCAGTTATCTGCTTTTTTATCGATTTTTCGCGCATTTGTTGCACATTTGTGTAAGATTTTGTGCTGAGAACGCTCTCATAATAATTTCTGCGATTATGCGGTTTGTACAATAATTAGCCGGATAAAGCGCTGTGCTCAGCAGCAAGCCGAGCAATATATTTTATGCGTGGTTTTGGATCTAGCGAAAAACCCGGATTAAGCAGTTTTAGTGATGTGGATCACATTGTATTTTTAAGTAAAATTTCATTCATCGATTTGTTTTTAAATGGTTTTTAATGAAAATCGCCGTTAATAACGAAGGGAAATTACTTACGTGGTTAGCGGATAGAAATGCGTAACCATTCATCATATAAATAACAGATGCCTAACAGGTATTGGCGATATTTGCTGCAACCGCTTAAACCGCCGTTTATTTAAACATCGCGGCCTTTGGCGCGATTTATCATATAAAAGCCATAAATAGTCGTTAATTCACCCAGCTGGCAGCGGGTTTAGCCTGCGAGAAAATAATCACCCGGGTGACCTGTTGCATTTTATTAACCTGATGTTGCGTGCGGATAAGCGAAAAACGCGAATCGATTGCGCATTATTTGTTCATTTTCGGGCGGGGAAAGAAGGGGATTGCAGCGGTGCGCCGTCGGTTTCGACGGCGCAGAAGGCGAATTAATAGCGGGTAGCGATGGCGTTGTCGTTGAAGAACGCCATGAAGTCGGCGTCCGGTTGGCGGTCGCTGATCACCCGATCGAACTGCGTCAGCGGGCCGATGCAGGCCGGTTTGGTTTTGCCGAACTTGCTGTGATCCGCCACCAGGATCTTTTGCTGCGCCATCGCCATGGCGCGATGCTTCATCTCCAGCTCGTCGAAGTTGAAGCAGGTGGCGCCATGCTGCAGGCTGAGGCCGGCGGCGGAGATAAAGGCGATGTTCGGGCAGATGTGATCGAGCTCGTTGCGGCCGCCGACGCTGGAAAAGATGTAGTTGTTCGGCTTGAACTCACCGCCGCACAGGACCACTTTGCAGTTCGGTTTGTCCTGCAGCGCCAGGAAGGTGTTCAGCGAATGACACACGGCGGTGAAGATCAGCTCGTCGGCGATGGCGTCGATGATCGCCGGGGTGGTGGTGCCGCAGTCGAAAAACACCGTGTCGTTTTCATTGATCAACGGCGCCGCCAGCAGGCCGATGCGCCGTTTCTCCGTCACCTGCTTGGCTTTTTGATCGGAAACGAAGTAGTTGGTGACGCCGTTGCTGCGCGGATCGGTCACCACGTAGCCGCCGAGCAGCACCACCGCCGCCGGTTCGGCGCTCAGATCGCGGCGAATGGTCATCTCCGAGACCCCCAGCAGCACGGCGGCTTCTTTCAGGTGGATCTTGTCAGCGCGTTTTAACGCCTGAACTAACCGGTTGATACGTTCTTCGCGCCGCGTTTCCATAGATCCGTCTTCCCACAGGTAGTAGAGGTAAAGGGCGTGCCGGCGTTTCCGGCGTTAAACACAACGATGCGGGGCAATATCGGGCCGCATTGGCCGCCCGTATTGTCCCGCATCGTTGTGTATTGGCTATGCCCGTTAGGGCATGCCGACGATCAGTAGCTGCCCGCCGCCGGCTGGGCGCCGGATACGATGGCGACGCCGGAGCTGGTGCCGATACGCGTGGCGCCGGCGTTGATCATCTTCTCGGCGGTGGCACGATCGCGCACGGCGCCGGAAGCTTTCACGCCCATTTCGCTGCCCACGGTCTCGCGCATCAGTTTGACGTGCTCTTCCCGAGCGCCGCCGGTGCTGAAGCCGGTAGAGGTTTTCACGAAGGCGACATCGAGTTCGCGACACATTTCACAAACCTGGACGATCTGCGCATCGCTGAGCAGGCAGGTTTCCAATATTACCTTCAACGGGATAGCCGCGCAAACCTCGCGCACGGCGGCGATGTCGGCTTTCACTTCGTCCAGCAGGCCGCTTTTCAGCCAGCCGACGTTGATCACCATATCGATCTCTTGCGCGCCGGCGGCGATCGCCGCTTTGGCTTCAAAGGCTTTGGTGACGGTCAGGCCGGCGCCCAGCGGGAAGCCGATCACCGAGCAGACTTTCACGGTGCTTTCCTGCAGCAGCTGGGCCGCCAGCGGCACGTAGCCGGAGTTGACGCATACCGCATAGAAGTTGTGCTGCTGCGCTTCTTCGCACAGTTTGGCGATCTGCAGTTCGGTGGCGTCCATCGCCAGCAGGGTGTGGTCAACGTAGTTGGCGTAATCGATGTTTTCGGTGGTCATCGCGATTCCTTAGTGAAGTTAAGACAGTAAGCCGGATGGATAATGTGAAAATAATAACATTCAGATGCCGATAAACCTAGCGATGTTTAAAAAATGTCGACGAGATCGTCGCGAACAGGCCGTTATACGTATAACTTAAAGGCGTAGTTTTGTTATTTAAATAACATTTAACGGCTCGCGGCCTGCGCGGGCGCAACGTCGAGGGAAAAAAGATGAAGATCAACATCGAACTGGATCCTGAAGCTTTCGGGGCGCATCGGCAGGAACTGTTCCGCAATGCGGATTTCGCGGTGAGCGCGCATCGCTGCGCAGAACGCGGGCCGATGCTGACGCTGGCGAACTGCCGCGGCGCGCTGACGGTCTTGCCGTATGAGGGCCTGGCGATTTGGGACGCCGAGTTTGACGGTTATTCATTGAAATCGGGCCGCCGCAGCACCCGCGGTCTCGGGAGAAAGCGCGCTGACGACGCGGCGTTCTGTCCCGCCTGGCCGAGCCACGACGGCGCGCCGCTGCAGATGCAGCGCGTGTGGCTGCAGCTGACGGGCGATGAGCTGACATTGCATGGCGAAGGCGAGCGGTTGGGCGGGCGTTGGCGCATCGGCCCGGCGCTGCGTTTGGCAGCCGAGAGCGCGCAGTTCGTCATAGAGATGAAGGTCACTAACCTGGCCGAGCGGCCGCAGCCGCTGCGCTATGTGTGTCGCCTCAACTATGATTGCATTCCCGACGCGGTATTCCGCCAGAATCTGCCGACGCCGGCTTTGCTAGGGGATGCGATCGGGCAAGAACTGCTGTGCTCCGACGATCTGACGCGCTATGTGGATCAGGCCGAGTTCTTTATGCTGACGCCGCAAGGCCGGCGTTATGTCACGCGTTTCGCCACCGGGCAGTTCAACTATGGCCTGCGGCGCATCGCCGTTCAGGGCAACCGGCGGCTGCTGGCCTTTGTTCAGCCGGCGAACTGCCGCCCGAATGCGCCAGAGGGTGAGGCGGGGGTGATGCTGGGAGCGGGAAAAACGCAGGCGTTCTGCGTGACCACCGGCGTGGTGTGAAATCACGGGGCGGTAACGCCCCGGTCATGTTGTACGGTTACTCTTTCACCCAGCCGCGGCGAATGGCGAAGGCGAACAGGAAACGATACAGGCGCGACAGCTTGTCGGCGAGGGCATCGCCGAACAGATTCCACACCAGCTGGGCGAACAGGCAGCCGACCAGGCCGAGCAGGAAACCGCCGACCATATCCAGCGGCCAGTGTACGCCGAGGTAAACGCGTGACCAGGCGATGCCGACGGCGACAATCATCAGCAGCGCACCGGACCAGACCCGGTGCCAGAACAGGAACGCCAGCGCAAAGGTAAAGATGGCGGTGCCGTGATCGCTCGGGAACGAGCTGTCCGGCGCGTGCGCCAGGAAGGTATACCCCACGCCGGCGACGAATGGGCGCTCATGCGGCAGCAGCGCGCCGATAGCGGAGGCGGCAAGCATGGCGAACAGCAGCGCGATCGTGGTTTTCGCCACCACTTCGCGCTGCGAAACCAGCTGGCTTTGCGGCCCCCACAGCCACAGGCCGACGATCAGCAGCGGCACGATAATGATCAGATCGCGCGCCAAAAAGGTGGCGAAATCAATCATCCACTCGGGAGACGCCGGGGTCGCATTGATCCAGGCGAAAAGAACATGGTTTAACTGCTCCATAACCGTTACCTCATCTTGCGGCACCAATAGCCGCTAACCATCCAATAAATAACCAACTGGCTTAACCAAACCCACCAACCCGCCCACAGGTTATGGGTAAGAAAATGTGCGCCGCGCATGATCTGACCAAAGCCCATCAGCATGCCGAGCGCAATGCCGCCGCACCAGCACCACCAGGCCAGGCGCGGGCGCTGCGGATAAAACAGGAAAAACAACGCCATGATCGCGAAACCGCTCGAGGCGTGCCCGCCGGGGAAACAGCGGCCGGGGCCCGGCAGTGCCGGCACCGCACCGAACAACGGGAAGGACATCGCCTTGCCGCCGTACTCGATCAGATCCCACGGACAGGAGTGCGCGCTGGTGGCCTTGAGAATGCCCACTACCAACGGGCCGATCCCGATCAACAGCATGGTCACGATCAGGCGCGCGCTGCGGCGATAGATGCCCCAAAACAGCGCCAGTACCGCCCCGACGATCACTATTTGCTTCAGCAGGCGGTGGTTGATCAGATCCAGCCAATAATTGTTTTGCCACGGGAAATGCCCGCTGGCGGCATCGTACCAAAAGTTGCCGATCGCCCAGTCCAGCTGTTCGCTGCGGGAAAGCCACAGGAACAGCAGGCCGCTGATCAGCAGGCCAAAAACCTGCCAACGGTAAAAGGATGCCGGTAGGGAGTAAAGAGCGGTTGTCTTAATTTGCGGTGCCGTTGAGGATTGATTTAATGACGATTCTGGATTCACGCGCAGGCTCGGTGGCAGGATTGAATAACGCCACTGTAATCATTCCGTCTTAAGAAAACCTTAGTCCACCGGTAAGAAAACCCTATCCGAGGCCACCGCCTTCGGCTAAGGTAATCGTTTGCTTTTTTTCGGGATGAGAGTGTGGTGATGCAGAATAACGCGCGTGTCTTACTGTTGGCGGCTGCCGGTGCGGCCTTTTCTCCGCTGAGCTTTGGCCAACCTGCGGCCGCCGGGCCGATCGTGGTGCAGGGCGCCATGCCGGTGGAGGCGGAACGTTTTGCCCAGCGATTGGAAAACCCGCGCGAGGAGCAGATTGGCGGCTGGCGCTTTTGGCACGGCACCGTAGACGGCTACCCGGTGGTGGTGTCGGAGACGCTGAAGGGCATGTCCAACGCCGCGGCGGCCACGGCGATCGCCGCCACGCAGTTCCGCCCGGTGGCGATCATCAACCAGGGCACCGCCGGCGGCCATGATCCGGCACTGAAAGTATATGACATCGTGTTGGGCAAATATTCGGTCAATCTCGGCGCGTTCAAAACGCCGGCCAAGGCGTTGGGGGCAGGCAGCGACTCGCGGCAGTGGCAGCCGATGGATCTGTTGGCTTCCAAAGGCAGCGCCGGCGAGGACAAAAAGGCGCACAGCCTGCGTCAGTTTCCCGCCGACCCCAACCTGCTGGCGATTGCGCAAAGCGTTAAGAGCGATTATCGACAGGGCAAGGTCGTGGAAGGGGTGATCGGCTCGGCCGACGTGTGGAACAGCGAGCTGGATCGCATTCGCTATTTCCACGACCGCTATCAAACTTCGGTCGAAGAGATGGAGACCGCCTCCGCCGCGCAGATCGCCGCCGAATTCAAGGTGCCGTTCGTCGGCATTCGCGTGTTGTCCAACAACATCACCAATCAGGGCAAATACGATCCGCAAACCGGGCTGGCATGCCAGGATTATGTTTATCAGGTGGTGAAGGCCTATATCGCCAACCTGAAGAAACACTGAGCCATTGCTTCGGTTAATCGGCGATATCAGGCGATTGTCACTATTTATCGCCTATTGTAAAGAAGATTAAACCTGTGGCGGGCTTGGCGGTAGTGTATTAGTTTATAGGCGGATTATTTGACAAAAAGTGTAGGGATAAAACATGAACAAGGCATCCGTTGTATTTTCCGGCCTGCTGATGGCCGTTTCCGCCGGCGCTATGGCGGCTACCTCTGGCGATGACGCGGATATCAGCAAACAGCCGCTGGAAAAGGTCGCGCCTTACCCGAAAGCCGAGAAGGGCATGAACCGCCAGGTGATCTACCTGCCGAAGCAAGAGCACGAAGAGAACTACAAGGTGGAGCTGCTGATCGGCAAGACGCTGGAGGTGGACTGCAACCGCCACATGATCGGCGGCACGCTGGAAACCAAAACCCTGTCCGGCTGGGGCTACGATTATCTGGTGCTGGAGAAGCTCTCTGAACCGGCCTCGACCATGATGGGCTGCCCGGACAACACCAAGACCAAGCAATTCATCGCCGCCAACCTGGGCGACGCCGCGATGCAGCGCTACAACAGCCGCCTGCCGATCGTGGTGTATGCGCCGAAAGACGCGGAAGTGAAATACCGCATCTGGAAAGCCGAAGATACCGTAAGCCAGGCCGAGCAGAAGTAATTGCCGCCTGACGCCGCTCCGCTTGCCCTGCGCGGCAGGCGGAGACTTTTCCCCGTTACGCTTTCTTTCCGCCCGCCAATACCGCCCGTTCGGTTTCTTCCCCCATGGCGATCAGCCAATCCAACACCGTTGAGAATATCGCATCCTCCTGGCCGTCGGCCTGGGTCATCAGCACGTAATCCGTCCCGTCAGGCGCAAAGCCATATGGCGCCACCAGCGCGCCGTTGACGATGTCATCCGCCACCAGCGCCAAAGGGCCGATGCCGATACCGGCGCCGGCGACCGCCGCCTGCAGGCTGAGATAGAAATGTTCGAAACGTAGCTCGTTGCCCGGCTGGATCTCGAAGCCGCTGTGGGCGCACCAGTCGCGCCAGGCGAACGGTCGCGTCTCGGTGTGGAGCAGGGTGCCGCGCAGTTCACGCCCCGCCGCGGCATGCTCCCGGCGGCAAACCGGGCCGACCCGTTCTTTGAGGAACGGGCGGGCGACCACGTCGTCGGCGATCGGGAAATCGTTGCGGCGAATCGCCAGATCGATGCCTTCGCGCGAGAAGGCGACGGCGCCGCCGGCGGAGACCAGCTGCAGATCGCGCTCTTTCCCCACCGCCTGCTGCAAACCGGCCAGGCGCGGGATCAGCCAGCGGATCAGAAAGGTCGGCTCGCAGGAGATCACCAACGGGCGATTCTGATGATGCCGACAGGCGCGGTCGATCGCCGACTGCAGGTTGTCCAGCCCCCGGCCGATCTCGCTCGCCAGCTCTTGCGCCTGCGGCGTCGGGTGCACCATGCGGCTGGTGCGCTGAAACAGCGCGAATCCCAGGGTCTGCTCGAATTCGCGCACCGCACGGCTGACGGCGCCGTCGGTGACGTTGAGTGATTTGGCGGCTTTCGACACGCTGCCGTACCGCACCGTAGCTTCGAAAGCCCGTAATACCGCCAGGTTAGGCAACCTTCGTTGACGCACTGCGCCCCCTTTTGATTGAGTTTTTGTCAATCATCGATACTACGCAAATCGTTTTTTATTGCCAGCCAAATCCGCCAAAGTGTGCATCACTTTCCACTTACGGGTAACTGCGATGATTGCCATTCTCGCCGATGATCTTACCAGCGCGCTCGACGGCGCGGCCCCGTTCGCCGCGCGCGGACTGAGCGCCTGCGTCATGCTGCGCCTGCCCGATGCCGCGTTGCAGGGCGCTGAGATCGTCGCTTTCGATTTAGATTCCCGCTTCGTTTCGCCGGAGCAGGCGGAGCGGCGTTTTCGCCATGCCGCCGCCAGTGTGAAGCCGGCGCGCCTCATATACAAAACGATCGATTCCACGCTGCGCGGCAATCTGGGGCCGGAAACGCGCGGGGCGCTGTCGGGCAGCGGGCGCCGTCTCGCCATCGTTGCGCCGGCCTTCCCGGATGCCGGCCGCACCACGGTGGGCGGCCGGCAATACGTCGACGGCGTCGCGCTGGAGCAGACCGCTTTTGCGCGCGATCCGAAGAACCCGATCGTCACCGGCTACGTCATGGAGCGCATGGCGGGGCTGGAGCCGACGCGTTTTCAGGTATTCGACGCCGCAGACAACGGCGAGTTGGATGAGGTCGTGAGGCGGATCGGCATTGCCGAACCGGTGGTGTGGGTGGGATCGCCGGGCCTGGCGGCGGCGCTGTCGCGTGCGTTGTCCCCTAAGGAGAACGCGGCGCCCGCTCAACCGCCGCTGAGAGCCAGCAAAGTGCTGGTGGCGATTGGCAGCCTGCATCCGGCGAATGACGCCCAGCTGGCAAGCCTGCGGCAGGCGGGCGCGGTGCTGGTCACGCTGCCTGAAGCGGCCGATCCCGAGGCGGTAGCGCAAGAGGTGCGAACGGCGTTTGCGCGCGCCGATGTGGTTTGCCTGATGTCGCCCCGGTCGCGAGCGGCCACGGCGGATCATGCCGCTGCGCTGGGCGCGGTCGTCAGCCGTTGCACGCCAGCCTTCGACGGGCTGGTGGCGACCGGCGGCGATACCGCGCGGCGTATCGTCGACGCCATGGCGGCCGGCTCATTGACGCTGTTCGGCGAGGTGGAACCCGGCGTGCCTTTCGGGTTGTTAAATCTGCCGGGCCGCAGGCTGCCGTTCGCCACCAAGGCGGGCGGTTTTGGCCGGGCCGGTACGTTGTTGAACTGCGTAACCCGGTTGCGCGCTGACCGAGAAGGAGAAGAACAATGACCCTTTCCACCTTGCCGCTGGCGATAACCATGGGCGATCCCGCCGGCATCGGGCCGGAGATCATCGCCAAACTGGCGGCCACAGAGCGGTTGAGCACGCCTTATGTGGTGATTGGCGATGCCGGCGCACTGGCGCGCGCGGCGGCCAGTCTGGGGCTGACGCTGCCTATCCGCGAACTGCCCGCCTCGCTGGCGGGATGGGACGAAGCCTGGCGGCGGGGGGAGACCGCCGTTTATTCCGCCGGCGTTGCGCTGCCGGCGGACTTGCCCCTCGGCAGGCTCGATAAGCGCGCGGGGGCGGCGTCTTATGCCTGGGTGGTTGCCGCCATCGATCTGGCGCTGGCGGGGCGCATCGCCGGCATCGTCACTGCGCCGCTGAACAAGGAAGCGATGCGCCTGGCGGGGATCGATTATCCGGGGCACACCGAGATCCTGGCGGCGCGCTCGGGCACCCAGGACTTCGCCATGATGCTGGCCAATGACGAGCTGCGGGTGATCCTGGTTTCCATTCACGTTTCGCTGCGGGACGCCATCGACGCGGCGACCGTGGAAAACGAGCTGCGCGCGTTTCATCTGGCGCAAACGGCCTGCCGGGCGTTGGGTATAGCGAAACCGCGCATTGCGGTGGCCGGCCTGAATCCGCACGCCGGGGAGAACGGCCTGTTCGGCCGCGAAGATCTTGACGTCATCGTGCCCGCCATCACCCTGGCGCGGGAACAGGGGTTGGACGTCAGCGGCCCCTGGCCCGGCGATACCGTTTTTATGCGCGCCCGGCGCGGGGAGTTCGACATTGTGGTCGCCCAATATCACGACCAGGGCCTGATCCCGGTGAAATATCTCGGGGTGGATCACGGCGTTAACGTCACCGTCGGCCTGCCGTTTATCCGCACCTCGGTCGACCACGGTACGGCGTTCGATATCGCGGGCAGCGGACGGGCGGAACACGCCAGCCTGCTGTACGCCTTCCGGCAGGCGGAAAAAATGCTGCGCGCCCAATAACTCACATCACCTGAAGACAATGAGGAAACACCATGCACACACCCGAGTTTATTTTCATGCTGACGCGCAACGACAGCACGGTGCCCGATGCGCAAGCGCGGCTGCCAGAAGTGCTGGCTGCCGGCGTGAAGCATATCGGCTTTAAGGATATCGGCCTGCCGCTGGATCAACTCAAACAGTTGGCGCAGGCGATCCACGCCGGCGGCGCCACCGCGTACCTGGAAGTGGTCAGCCTGGATGAGGAAAGCGAGATGAATTCGGCGCGCGCGGCGCTGGAATTGGGCGTTGATGTATTGATGGGGGGAACGCGCCCGGAAAGCGTGCTGCCGATCATTCGTCAGTCTGGCCTGCGCTACTATCCGTTCGCCGGCCGCATCAGCGGCCACCCCAGCGTGCTGGAAGGTGACATTGACGATATTGTCGCCAGCGCCCGCCAGCGCGCCGCTTTACCGGGCGTGACAGGGCTGGATTTGCTGGCCTACCGCTTTGCCGGCGACGTGCCGACGTTGATTCGGCGGGTGTGCGATGCGGTCGACAAACCGGTTTATATCGCCGGGTCTATCGACCGGGAAGAGCGCATCGCCGCCGTGGTGACGGGCAATGCGGTTGGTTTCACCGTCGGTACCGCGGCGCTGGACGGCGTGTTTCCCGCCGATAAGCCGGGGCTGACGGCGCAAATCAACGCGGTGAAATGCCTGATTGGCAATGTGATCCGCAAACTGTAACGCGCCTCCATTCGGTTCTTTCCAGGGCGATGGGGCAGTTATCTCATTCGTTGAAACATTAATTTGCATGGCTTCTCTTTTTTAATGCTCTTGCGAGCAGGCACGCCCTTGGGCGCTCGCCGACGTTTACCCGGCAAAACAGCGTAATTGCCGCCAGGTTCAATATATATAGAGGGAGTGAAAAATGAATAAAGGGTTAGGGAGTGCCGTTGTGGCGGTGAGCCTGTTGTTAACCGGCTGCGATACCTTCAGCCTGCTGCGCGATCAAAAGATCGCCGACGCTTTTCACGTCGGCGCCGACAAGCGCTCGGTCAGCCGGGATTTCGGCGCGCCGATCGCCACCCTGCCGACGCTGAACGGCCAGGGCGTGTGCCACGACTACCACCACCGCTTGCCGAACGGCACCGTGACGCCGTTCTACGTTGGCTTCAGAAACAGCGACGGCAAAGTGGTGGCCTTTGGCCCCACCACCTGCGGGGAAGCGCAGGCCAACGGCAATCTGAACAGTGATGAACCTATCAAACAGCGGTTCTAAACGGGCATTGCTGCGCCGGCCTGTGGCCGGCGCAGCAAAAGCAGCCCAGCAACGTTGGGTGTGCCATTTTTTTTTCTCTATATCCCTTCTGATTTTCCGCCAGACTTTTATCTGAGATTTATTTTCCTATGGCGTTTGCCAGACGCCGCTGCCGAAAAACACCATTACATGAATTCTCTCCACCGGGTCTTACGGTGTGAACAGCAAGACAACAAAGCAATCTTTGCTGAATTATGCTAGTTTTTCGAACATTCACGGGCATACAGTGACTTGCAAGATAAGGATATCCAATGCGTTATCGTTCGCTAAATCTCGGCGAGGTGACAAGGAAAGGGGCTGGAACGCCGCCCCAGGGAACCGACGTACGGGCTGGTGCCGTATGAAGCTGCTTTCTCTCTTTTCTGAACACACGGCGCCGGAAAGTTTCTCCCGGATACTCACCCCGACACAAGCGCACCATGAGCTGGAACGGCATTATCTGTTCGGCGGCGCAGCCGGCATATCGATAAGCAGCCGGTACTCCATAACCCGCAATACTCAATCCGGTATTGGCGTCACCGGTTATCGTGAGGACGCGATTGTGAAGCGCAGCGTGTTCGATGATCTCAATCGGGGCGGCTTGCTGGCGATTGATGAGGGAATGGGCGCCTGGACGCCGACGAAATACGCGTTTTACGTCGACGCGGAAGGCCGATTACAGCGCTATCCCGGCAGCTCTCTTCCTGCCTTTTATCCAACTGGGCGCGTGATCGCCCGCTATGAAGAAATGGTCAGCCGCTATGGCCGGCGGGCAAAACCGACGGTGCTGCCGGCGAGGCAGAATACGACCCGGAATCCCCCTCTGCAGCAAGCCATCGCTACCGCAGTGGCAACCGTTGCCGCCACGGTACAGGCCATTCGTCCGATGACTAAGGCTGAACGCTGGCAAGAACGCCAGTACCTGATAGGGCGAGGCAACCGCAGCATTTACCCTGATGCGCGCATGGCGGCACAGCGATTGGCGGAGAACAACGTCGCGGTCGAAAAAGCGAAGCTGGCTGAGAATGTTTACAAGACCACTAACCCACTCAAGGACACGATAGACATCCCTGAGGGCTGGAAGGACATCAGTAACAATGATGGGGCGCTGGGTAAACTCGGTTTAAGCAAAGATATGCTCTATGACGATGAGGATACGCCGGGCTTTCTGGCTCGGGTTTATCAGCCAGATGAAACGGTCTTTGGTAAAGCGATGAATCCGACGGTGGTGTTCCGTGGATCGCGTGCGCCCGAGTTCCCGGAGGGAATAAGTAAGGCTGCCCAGAAAGCGTTACTGAATGGCGATTTGTCAGGCATTAAAAACCTGAGTGACTGGTCAAATAACGGCGCTCAGGGGTTGGGGTTTAACTCCGAATATTACAAGAAAGCGGTCAATATAGGTAAAGCAATTAAAGGCGGTGCCGGGATATCTGGCCATTCGCTGGGCGGGGGCATGGCGTCTGCGGCCTCCATGGCCAGCGGCAAACCGGCTTGGACGTTTAATGCAGCAGGCCTGAATGCAGGAACTGTAGAAAAATATGGCGGTTCGATTATAGGCAGCGCCGATAATATTCAGGCGTATCGCGTGAAGGGGGAGCTATTGACCAAGCTGCAGGAGGTTGATTTGTGGGAGGATGCCAAAGACCTCCAATTTTATCCCCCGGCGGTGATGGCGAAAGAACGCTTGTCCATGTTGGCGCCTGATGCAGTGGGAGTAAAACACACGCTTTCCGGTGGAACAGGCTCACTGCTGGATAAGCACGGTATAGACCAGGCGATACAATGCATTGAAAATGAAAAAGACGATGACATTGCCACAATCAAGGGAAGAATATGAAAAAAATCATACTCATTATCACGATGGTAGTGTCTACGCTCATCATGCAGGGGTGCAAACAAGGTATGGATCTACAACCACAGGATTACTTTGAAGGAAAGCAGCTGGACATCGCCAACATCATCTACGAGGGTGACAGGCAAAAGCTGGATAAGGTTTTACCGACGGTAAGCAAAGAAACGTTAAATCGGCCGGCCAAGGCGGAGATGACGTTGCTATTCTGGGCGATAAATAACGCCATCTTTGACAAGAACACGCCAGAGCGGCTCAAGATCATTACGGATTTGGTCAAGGCAGGGGCAGATCCACTGCAGCCAAGACCGGAAGGGCGAAGTAGCCCGGCTGAATATGTTATGAAAGCGGATAAAGGCGTCTGGATACAGGCTATGCTTGAAGGCGGATTATCGCCTAATGCAAGGGATGAAATAAACAATCAGCCAATAATTTTCAAGAGCTTTCAAGCGGTTAATACAGAGACATTGAGTGCCCTAATAGATTACAAAGCTGATGTTAATATCAAAGGGGCTATGAACAGAACTCCATTAATTAATGCGCTGTATAACAGTTGCCCTGAGCACATTGAGGTTCTTTTGGCTCATGGCGCTAACCCCTTAGCCAAAGATGATTTTAATGACAGCTTCCTTTCTCTGATTTCTGCGGAAATAGCCAAAGGAGACAAAAATAATTCTTATATTAAAAAATTAATTAAAATTAAAGAGAAGATAAACATTGTGAATTAGTTAGCTTTCAGGTGGGTGAAATAACGGGTGTTTGACGTGGACGGGTACGGCATGAAGCACATTACTATGATTATTACCGTGGTGCTGTCGATGTTTGTGATGCAGGGATGCAAGCAAGGTAGGGATCTACAACCACAAGATTACTTTGAAGGAAAGCAGCTGGACATCGCCAACATCATATACGAGGGTGACAGGCAAAAGCTGGATAAGGTTTTACCGACGGTAAGCAAAGAAACGTTAAATCGACCGGCCAAGGCGGAGATGACGATGCTATTCTGGGTGATCAATAACGCTATCTTTGACAAGAATACGCCAGAGCGGCACAAGATCATTACGGATTTGGTTAAGGCAGGGGCGGATCCATTACAACCTCAACCTAACACGCCAGGTAGCCCCGCTGAGTTTGTTATGAAGGCGGATAAAGGCATCTGGATACAGGCTATGTTAGAGGGCGGACTTTCTCCAAATGCTAGGGATAAGGTTCATAATCAACCCATTATATTTAATAGCATCTTTGCGAAAAACACAGAAACATTAGAGGTCATGTTGGATTATGGTGCGGATATAAATATAAGAAATTCACTGGGTGATACGCTGCTCATCGATGCTTTAGACTATCACTCCTATGACCACGTCATTCTTCTTTTAGAAAAAGGTGCCGATAGCGATATAAGAGGCAACTCGGGTTGGACGATGGGTAATCAACTGCAACGGCTGATTAATAGGAGTCAGGACGGCAGTGAGGCGAAAGCGTCTCTTGAGCGCATCAGAGACGAGCTAATTAAGCGTGGCGGGAAATGGCCGCCTGCTCCTGTCAGTCAATAAACCGTCTCGCTGTAATACCAGAAAATGGGCACATGTTGTAAGGGTATTCTTACCGCAGAGGCATTGTCCACAGACGGTCGAGTTGCGAAAGTTTGCTTGGGTTGCGCACGATAAATACCTGAGCCAGTCGGCCTTCGGCATTCAAGCTGAGACTGACAGACGCCGTAATACGGCCTTGTTCGGATAGCAAGGCGCCTGGCACGCCATTGATGAGCGCGTGTTGCCAGAGATAGGCTCGCCAAAATACGGGCAATTTACCGCCGATAAATTCGAGCACGTCACGTTTGCCGACGAGTTCAGCCAGGTTGGCGGGCACTTTGCCGCCGCCGTCCGCACTGAGCTTAACGTCTTCGGACAACAGGGTCGAAAGGGGTTCGATATCTGCCGTTTCCACCGCCGTTTTGAAAGCGATAAGCAAGGCTTCCTGCCGCTCTGTGGGCTGGGTTTTACGCTCCTCTGGGCGGCCAATTTTTTCGCGCGCGCGTGACACCAGTTTACGACACGCCGTTTCTTCTCCACCTAATGTCATGGCGAGATCCGCGTAGGGCAAGTCAAAGATGTCATGCAGCAAATAGGCTGCGCGCTCGCGGGGAGTGAGTCTTTCGAGCAACAGCATAAAGGCCGTCGACAGCGACGATGAGAGTTCCAACGTTTGCTCGGGCGTTTTGGCTACGGCGGTTTGAATGGGTTCTGGTAGCCAAATACCGACATAATCGACGCGAGCCTGCTGCGCGGCGCGCAGCAGGTCAAGACAACGACGAGTGCAGACGGTGGTCAGCCAGGCAGCAGGATTCAGAATGCTGTGGCGATCCGCATTTAACCATTTGATATAGGTATCTTGCACGGCATCTTCCGCGTCGGCCAGAGAACCTAAAATACGATAGGCGAGGCCGATCAGAAACGGTCTTCTCGATTCGAACAGTGCTGCATACTTGTCGTTTTTCATATTAGTGGCCGGAAATATGAATTCTATTCCACAGATTTATCATAGTGATATTTGCGGTTAGCGCGCTGATTTCTTCCTCGGAATAGTACGCGCGCAATGCCGCGCGCAGTGGGCCATACTCGGTATGGCGTTCAAGCCGCGTTAACGCTTCTGTCCAGGCAAATGCGGCGCGCTCGCGAGGCGTGAAATCATCAACGTGTTCCCATACCACCAGCCTGTCCAGACGTGCGTTGGTTTCACCGTCCTCACGCGCTTCTTTGGTATGCATCTCGACACAGTAACCGCAGCCATTGATTTGCGAAGCGCGCAGGAGGACGAGATGGTAGATCTTGCGCTCCAGATTGTGCGCGTCGATAGCGCCATGCACTTTCAGCAGCGCGGAAAAAACGTTGGCAATGGTTTGCGCATGATTGACAGGGTCGGTATTCACTGGCGTAGTCATAAGAACTCCTCATTTATCGGGTTAACACATATAGATGACGAATGAGAAGAGGGATGTGTGACCGAACCACAGCAAAAATGTGCATTTCGGGGTCGTGGGCCGTTGATGTAATACGTTTTTCAGGCAACAAAAAACCCGATAATCTTGAACCTAAAAGGCGGGATTATCGGGCTCCACAAAATGGGGACATCAAAGAAAAGCAGTGGCACTAATTCAGACTGCGGCCCCCAACGAAAGTTCTGGTCGGCGACAAAAAAATCAAAATATTTTTATCGCCGAACCATCTCTCCCGCTAATCGATCAGCCGAGTATCCCTGGCCATAGCACCACGATAAGTGAACCCGCCAGCGTTAACAGCACGTTAGCGATGGCGTAGGTGCCGGCATAGCCCAGCGCCGGGATATTGCTGCGTGCGGTATCGCTGATGATCTCCATCGCCGGCGCGCAGGTACGGGCGCCCATGATGGCGCCGAACAGCAGGGCGCGGTTCATGCGCAGCACGTAGGCGCCGAACAGGAAGCAGATAACCACCGGCACCAGGCTGACGATCAGCCCGGCGATCAGCATCTGGCCGCCGACCGCGCCCAGGCTGTGGCCGATGCCGGCGCCGGCGCTCAGGCCCACGCCCGCCATAAACACCATCAGGCCGAATTCTTTCACCATGTTCAGCGCGCCCTGCGGAATGTAGCCGAAGGTCGGGTGGTTGGCGCGCAGGAAGCCGAGCATGATGCCGGACATCAGCAGGCCGGCGGCGTTGCCGATGCCGAACGAGAAGTTACTGAACTGAATGGTGATCTGGCCGATCAGCAGGCCGATGATGAAGAAGGCGCAGAACGCCAGCAGGTCGGTCACCTGGCTGTGGATCGAGATAAAGCCAATCTTCTCCGCCACGCTCTTCACCCGGCGCGCGTCGCCGCTCACCTGCAGCACGTCGCCTTTGTTAAGCACGATGCTGTCGTCGATCGGCATTTCGATCTGGCTGCGGATCACGCGGTTGAGGAAGCAGCCGTGGTCGGTCAGCTTCAGCTGGCTCAGGCGCTTGTTCACCGCGTTGCTGTTCTTCACCACGATCTCTTCGGTGACGATGCGCATGTCGAGCAGATCGCGATCGAACACTTCCTTGCCGTTGCGGAAGCTCGGATCCAGCCGCGCGTGGGCGTCCGGGTAGCCGACCAGCGAGATCTCGTCGCCCACCTGCAGCACCGCGTCACCGTCCGGGTTGGCCAGAATGCCGTTGCGGCGGATGCGTTCGATGTAACAGCCGGTCTGGCGGTAGATGCCCAGTTCGCGCAGGTTCTTGCCGTCGGCCCAGGCCACCAGTTCGGGGCCGACGCGGTAGGCGCGGATCACCGGCAGGTAGACCTTGCGCTGGCTGTCGGTGTCCAGGCCGCGTTCGCGGGCGATCTGCTGGGCAGAGGTGGACAGGTCCTGGTGCTGCAGCTTCGGCAGGTAGCGCGCGCCGAAGATCAGGCTGACCAGACCGATCAGGTAGGTGAGGGCGTAGCCAAGGCTCAGATGATCCTGCGCCGCCAGCAGCGCCGGGCCGTTGACGATGGTGTTGCGCAGCGTGTCGCCAGCGCCCACCAGCACCGGCGTCGAGGTCATCGAGCCGGCCAGCATGCCGGCGGTCAGGCCGATGTCCCAGTGGAACAGTTTGCCGAGACCGATGGCGATCACCATCGCCGAGCCGACCATCACCAGCGCCAGCATCAGGTAGTTTTTGCCGTCGCGGAAGAAAATCGAGAAAAAGTTGGGCCCGGCTTCCACGCCCACGCAGAAAATAAACAGCATGAAGCCGAGATTCAGCGCCTCGGTGTTAATGGCGAAGTGTTGCTGGCCGAGCAGCAGCGAAACCACCAAAACGCCAATGGAATTACCGAGTTGGACGGAGCCCAGACGGAGTTTACCGAGGCACAGCCCCAGTGCGAGTACCACGAACAGTAACAGAATGTAGTTACCGTTTAACAAACTAGCGACGTTTATGTTCACGGAGGATAACTTATTGTTTACCAGTAAGTGCTTGATATAGATAACTATAAGAGATAGATTCAGCCTTAAAACGACGTTATAAATCACCACCAGCGGAAGGCAAAGCGAACCATCGTTCGGCGGCGTTCATTCTAGACGCTATGACCGATGACAGCCAGCACAGAAAGCTGATTTCCTGCGCCGCCGTGCGCATTTAACTCTCTTTTGACCAAGGAAAAAATTCGGTTCAGCGTCACCGCGTGGGTGAGCGGGCCGATTTCTATTGATGCGGTAATTGGGCGGGGGAGAATTCGCATGACGAGTTATAGATATTGGCTGGGCATTCTCAGCTGTTTTCTGTTGTTCAGCCTGGTGTTTCTCGGCCAGCAAACCGGCCTGTTCGGCAGCACCGATCATGAGCACCACGGCGAAACCGGCCTGCTGCTGTTTGTGATCCCCGGTGCGATCGCCAGCTATCTGTCGAGCCGCAAGCGGCTGCTTTGCCCGCTGCTCGGCGCGCTGTATGCGCTGCCGCTGTGCCTGTTGATCCGCCACTTCTGGCTGACGCCGTCCTCTTCGTTCTGGCAGGAGCTGGCGTACGCCACCAGCGCGGTGTTCTGGTGCGTGTTCGGCGCGATGCTGATGCTGTTCGCCCTCGGCCTGTTGCAGACGCTGCAGCAGCTGCACCGGCGGCAGCGGCAATAAAAAAAGGCGCGTTAAGCGCCTTTTTTGTCTTTGTCGTTCAAAAACTTACTGGAACAGGTTCAGGTGTTCTTTGGCGTAAGCTTCGAAATCGGTGCAACCGCCGATGTGCTTCTCATCCAGGAAGATCTGCGGCACGGTTTCAACCGGTTTGCCGACGGTTTTTTCCAGATCGGCCTTGGTGATGCCTTCCGCGTGGATGTCAACGTAACGGAAGTTGAAATCGTCGCGTTCTTCAGTCAGTTTTTCCGCCAGTTCTTTAGCGCGGACACAATAAGGACAGCCAGGACGCCCGAAGATTACTGCAAACATGCAACGCTCCTTAATTGGATTTTCAATAAATTGTTCGCTACCGCAACGACATCCCGTCACCGAAAAAGTCATTACCTGCGTCAGATGGCGCCTACTATGCCCGTTGAGACGGCGAAAAAAAAGCAGGAATTACCTGTTAGTTTGATTCATGTAACCAATTAGTCGGCCGGGACTGTCGCCGCCGACGGGAATTCACTACACTGGAGGCAGACCTTCTGGAGAAGAAAAATATGCGTTCATTCGGTGACTTACCGCGCCCGGTGCTGGTGTTGGAAGGGCTGGGCATCGTGATGCTGGTGCTGGCCTACCTCAGCATTCACGGGCACCTGCAGCTGCCGGGCTGGCTGGCTTCGCAGCAGGCGGCGGTCGGCATGATTTTCCTCGGCGTGGCGCTGATGGTGCCGGCGGCGGCGTTTCTGGTGTGGCGCGTGGTGCAGGGCTTTGGGCCGCTGATGCGCGGCGGGTTGCCGCCGGAAAACGATCGCCGCAAACCGCAATCGAAAGATAATCAGGACAGCGATCCGCGCGCCTGAGCGCCGCGGCCGCTAACCCGCCTGCCGGGCAGGCGTTGGCCTTTGGGGTGACGAGTGAAAATTGCCATTCTTTCTCGCGACGGAACGCTCTACTCATGCAAGCGGCTGCGTGAAGCGGCGGAAGATCGCGGGCACAGCATCGATATCATCGATCCGCTCTCCTGCTACATGAACATCAATCCGGCGGCGCCGACCATTCATTATCGCGGCCGCCAACTTGAGCGTTACGATGCGGTGATCCCGCGCATCGGCTCCGCCATCACCTTTTATGGCACGGCGGTGCTGCGCCAGTTCGAGCTGCTCGGCAGCTACCCGCTAAACGAATCCGTGGCCATTACCCGCGCCCGCGACAAGCTGCGTTCGCTGCAGCTGCTGGCGCGGCAGGGCATCGATCTGCCGATTACCGGCTTTGCCCATTCGCCGGACGATACCGGCGACCTGATCGAACTGGTCGGCGGCGCGCCGTTGGTGGTCAAGCTGGTGGAAGGCACGCAGGGCATCGGCGTGGTGCTGGCGGAAACCCGCCAGGCGGCGGAAAGCGTGATCGACGCCTTTCGCGGGCTGAACGCCCACATCCTGGTGCAGGAATACGTGCGTGAAGCGCAGGGGCGCGACGTGCGCTGTTTGGTGGTCGGCGGCCGGGTGGTGGCCGCCATCGAACGGCAGGCCAAGCCGGGCGAGTTTCGCTCCAACCTGCACCGCGGCGGCACCGCCCGCAAGGTGACCATCACCGCCAGGGAGCGGGCGATCGCGGTGAAAGCGGCCAGTACGCTGGGGCTGGACGTCGCCGGGGTGGATATCCTGCGCGCCGAGCGCGGCCCGCTGGTGATGGAGGTCAACGCGTCGCCGGGGCTCGAAGGCGTGGAAACCACCACCGGGCTGGACATCGCCGGCATGATGATCGAATACATTGAGCAGCGCGGCCGGCCGGGCTTTCGCCTGAAATCCGGCGGTTGACGGGTGGGCGGCGCGCTTTTCCCGCCGTGCAATATCTGAATTAGTGAATTAAGCCGCATTGATCGTGGCGTATCGGGTGAATATTCCGTAAGCTATGCGCCTTTTCGCGTATTGAATATTGTGAGGCTGGTTATTATGGATTCACTCATTGTCCCCGATTTGGCGCTGTTGCGGCGCTGGCTGGATCAGTCGGGCATCTCTTTCTTTGAGTGCGATTCCTGCCAGGCGCTGCACCTGCCGCACATGCAGAACTTCGACGGCGTGTTCGACGCCAAGATAGATCTGGTGGACAACGTCATTCTGTTTTCCGCGTTGGCCGAGGTGAAGCCGACCGCGCTGATCCCGTTGGTGGCGGACCTGAGCCAGATCAACGCCAGTTCGCTGACCATCAAGGCGTTCGTCGACATTCAGGACGACAACCTGCCGAAGCTGATCGTCTGCCAGTCGTTGAGCGTGGCGGTCGGCATCACCTACGAGCAGTTTACCCACTTCATGCAGCAGGGCGAAGAGCAGGTCTCGATGGTGATCCTCGAGGCGCGGGCGAACGATCTGCTGTTTATGGGTGATGAAGAAGAGATCCCCGCTGGCGCCGTGCGTCAGCCGATGCTGCACTGATCCTCGCCGTACCTTAAGCATGCCGTCGCTCCGGCGGCATGCTGCCGTTATTCCCCTCCGCAATAAAATATTCTGCACTTTGGCCTTTGCCGCCCGATCTTTCTCGCCTTTTGTGCCGTTAATGGCGTATCACATAGAGAAAAACTGCATAAAAAATCGATAAAAGGCGTTTTTTACCCTGGGGGCTGGCGGGTTGCGATGGCAGCGGCTATGCTGCTGATTCTGCAAAGGGCTTGCGATTTCCCTTGTGGCCACGCGAGCAGGGCAGTGAAAAAAGGCGCATGCAATCATATGCATAGCCATTCAGTTCGCGGTTGCAACGATTGCGCTCGATCAGGAAAGGTTTTGTATCGCTGCAGATACAAGTTCAATTCTATGATTCACCCTGTTTTGGAGGAAGTTACGGATGGTCACCCAACGTAAAAAGTGGTTATCGGGTGTGGTTGCCGGCCTGTTGATGGCCGCGTCCGTCACGGCGTCAGCCGAAGAGAAAACGCTGCACGTGTATAACTGGTCCGACTATATCGCGCCGGATACCCTGGCCAAATTCCAGAAAGAAACCGGCATCAAGGTGGTGTACGACGTCTTTGACTCCAACGAAGTGTTGGAAGGCAAACTGATGGCGGGCAGCACCGGTTATGATCTGGTGGTTCCTTCATCCAACTTCCTCGAGCGCCAGTCGCAGGCCGGCATCTTCGAGCCGCTCGACAAGAGCAAGATGCCCAACTACAAGAATCTCGATCCCGAGATGCTGAAGCTGGTGGCGCACAATGACAAGGACAACAAATACGGCATCCCTTACCTGATGGTGACCACCGGCATCGGCTACAATGTCGACAAGGTGAAGGCGGCATTGGGTAAAGACGCGCCGGTCGACAGCTGGGATCTGATCCTCAAGCCGGAAAACCTCGAGAAGCTGAAAAGCTGCGGCGTCTCCTTCCTCGATGCGCCGAGCGAGGTCTACGCCACCGTGCTGCACTACCTGGGCAAAGATCCCAACAGCACCAACGCGGCGGACTATACCGGCGCGGCTAACGATCTGCTGCTGAAGCTGCGGCCGAACATCCGTTACTTCCACTCGTCTCAATACATCAACGATCTGGCGAACGGTGATATCTGCGTGGCGATCGGCTGGTCCGGCGACGTGATGCAGGCGGCCAATCGCGCCAAAGAGGCGAAGAACGGCGTGAACGTGGCCTACGCGATCCCGAAAGAAGGGGCGCTGACCTACTTTGACATGTTCGCCATGCCGGCGGACGCCAAGAACAAAGACGCCGCCTACCAGTTCCTGAACTTCCTGATGAAACCTGACGTGATGGCCGGCATCAGCAACTATGTCTATTACGCCAATGCGGTGAAGGACTCCACGCCGCTGGTGAACGCTGAGGTGCGCAATAACCCGAACGTCTATCCCCCGGCCGATCTGCGCGCCAAGCTGTTCACGCTTAACGTACAATCGCCGAAGCTGGACCGTGTCATTACCCGCGCATGGACTAAAGTTAAAAGCGGGAAGTGATGATGGGGGATATCCCCCGATCGTCGGTAAACCGGCAGGCGGGCGCTCCCCGCCTGCATTGCCGTTTTGGGCCACGGCGCTCGCCGTGGTTTTGTGCCGCTTTACGCCGGAGAGCACCCCGATTGAACGACGCCATCCCTCGTCCTCAAGCCAAGTCGCAGAAGGTTTTCACCCCTCTGCTGGAAATCCGTAACCTCACCAAAACCTTCGACGGGCAGAACGCGGTCGAAGACGTTAGCCTTACCATCTACAAGGGCGAGATCTTTGCGCTGCTCGGCCCGTCCGGCTGCGGTAAGTCCACCTTGCTGCGCATGCTGGCCGGTTTCGAGCAGCCCTCGGAAGGGCAGATCGTGCTCGATGGGCAGGATATGTCGCACGTGCCGCCGTACCAGCGGCCGATCAACATGATGTTTCAGTCCTACGCGCTGTTCCCGCACATGACGGTGGAGCAGAACATCGCCTTCGGCCTGAAACAGGACAAAATGCCACGGGCGGCGATCGCCGAGCGGGTGGCGGAAATGCTGGCGCTGGTGCACATGCAAGAGTACGCCAAACGCAAGCCGCACCAGCTTTCCGGCGGTCAGCGGCAGCGGGTGGCGCTGGCGCGCAGCCTGGCCAAGCGGCCCAAGCTGCTGCTGCTGGATGAGCCGATGGGCGCGCTGGACAAGAAACTGCGCGATCGCATGCAGTTGGAAGTGACCGACATTCTCGAGCGCGTCGGCGTCACCTGCGTGATGGTGACGCACGATCAGGAAGAGGCGATGACCATGGCGGGGCGCATCGCCATCATGAACCGCGGCAAGTTCGTGCAGATCGGCGAGCCGGAAGAGATCTACGAGCATCCGAACAGCCGCTTCAGCGCCGAATTTATCGGCTCGGTCAACGTCTTCGACTGCGTATTGCAAGAGCGCCACGACGATGCGCTGATCCTGCAAAGCCCCGGGTTGCGCCATGCGATCAAAGTCGATCCGGACGCCTCGGTGGTGGACGGCGTGCCGATCCAGGTGGCGCTGCGGCCGGAAAAGATCCTGCTGTGCGAACAGGTGCCGGAAGACGGCTGCAACTTCGCGGTGGGAGAGGTGGCGCATATTTCCTACCTGGGCGATCTGTCCATTTATCACGTGAAGCTGCACAGCGGGCAGATTATCAGCGCCCAGCTGCAAAACGGCCACCGTTTCCGCAAGGGGATGCCGACCTGGGGCGATGAAGTGCGTCTGTGCTGGGAAACCGACAGCTGCGTAGTGTTGACGGTGTAGTGAAGCCGGTGAGGAGTAACCCGTATGACCCTGCTTTCTGAACGCACGCCGGAACCGCCGGCCAAAACGCCCGGCACCCTCAAGGCGCTGTTCCACCGCCTGCTGATGGCTCACGGCCGCAAGCTGGTGATCGCGCTGCCGTATTTATGGCTGACGCTGCTGTTCATGCTGCCGTTCCTGATCGTGTTCAAGATCAGCCTGGCGGAGCTGGCGCTGGCGGTGCCGCCTTACACCGAGCTGATGAGCTGGGTGGACGGCAAGCTGAACATCGCGCTCAACTTTGCCAACTACCTGCAGCTGACCGACGATCCGCTGTATATCGACGCCTACCTGCAGTCGCTGCGCGTGGCGGCGGTCTCGACGCTGTGCTGCCTGATCATCGGTTATCCGCTGGCCTGGGCGGTGGCTCACAGCAAGGCGTCAACCCGCAACATTCTGCTGCTGCTGGTGATCCTGCCTTCCTGGACCTCGTTCCTGATCCGCGTCTATGCCTGGATGGGCATTCTGAAAAACAACGGCATTCTTAATAACTTTCTGATGTGGCTGGGGGTGATCGATCAGCCGCTGGTGATCCTGCACACCAACCTGGCGGTGTATATCGGCATCGTTTATTCCTATCTGCCGTTTATGGTGCTGCCGATCTACACGGCGCTGATCCGGCTGGATTACTCGCTGGTGGAGGCGTCGCTGGATCTGGGCGCCCGGCCGCTGAAAACCTTCTTCAGCGTGATCGTGCCGCTAACGCGCGGCGGTATCATCGCCGGTTCGATGCTGGTGTTCATTCCGGCGGTGGGGGAGTTCGTGATCCCGGAACTGCTCGGTGGGCCGGACAGCATCATGATCGGCCGCGTGCTGTGGCAGGAGTTCTTCAATAACCGCGACTGGCCGGTGGCCTCGGCGGTCGCCACCATCATGCTGCTGCTGTTGATCGTGCCAATTTTGTGGTTCCACAAACACCAGAACAAGGAAATGGGGGGGCAGGCATGAACAACTTGCCGGTAGTGCGTTCACCGTGGCGCATCGCCATCCTGACGATCGGTTTTACCTTCCTGTATGCGCCGATGCTGATGCTGGTGATCTACTCCTTCAACAGCTCCAAGCTGGTGACGGTGTGGGCCGGCTGGTCCACGCGCTGGTATACCGAACTGTTCCACGACTCGGCGATGATCAGCGCGGTGGGGCTCAGCCTGACCATCGCTGCCGCTTCCGCCACCGCCGCGGTGGTACTGGGGGCCATCGCCGCCGTGGTGATGGTGCGCTTCGGCCGCTTTCGCGGTTCGACCGGCTTCGCGTTTATGCTGACTGCGCCGCTGGTGATGCCGGACGTGATCACCGGCCTGTCGCTGCTGCTGCTGTTCGTGGCGATGGGGCACGCCTTCGGCTGGCCGTCGGAGCGCGGCATGTTCACCATCTGGCTGGCGCATGTCACCTTCTGTACCGCTTACGTGGCGGTGGTGATCAGCTCGCGCCTGCGCGAGGTGGATCGCTCAATTGAAGAGGCGGCGATGGATCTGGGGGCGCCGCCGCTGAAGGTGTTCTTCGTCATTACCTTGCCGATGATCGCGCCGGCGCTGATCTCCGGCTGGATGCTGGCGTTCACCCTGTCGCTGGACGACCTGGTGATCGCCAGCTTCGTCTCCGGCCCGGGCGCCACCACGCTGCCGATGCTGGTGTTCTCCAGCGTGCGCATGGGGGTGAACCCGGAAATTAACGCGTTGGCCAGCCTGATCCTGCTGGTGGTGGGCATTCTCGGCCTGATCGCCTGGTGGTTTATGGCGCGCTCGGAAAAACAACGATCGCGCGAATTGCAGCGGGCGGCCCGTAGCTGAATCGTAACAAACCTGCTATTTTTGCAATCAATAAGTATTGCAACTAACTACCTGACTTTACATGCGCCACCTGTATAGGTGGCGCGTCGTAGCGGAATACGGATATGTCAGACATGCTGAAAAGCGGGCAGGGAATGGGATCGACTTCGGATGCGCCGGTGCCGGTGATGGTGGCGGGTACCGCCATGGTCGCGATCAAGTGTATCAGCGTGGTGCTGCTGCTGGGCGAGCTGGGCGTCGACGGCGCGCAGGAGTTTGTCAACACCAGCGCGCAGGCGTGGGATTCTACCTTTATCTTTCTGGCCGGCCTGCTGCTGCTGTGTCTGCAAATCAGCTGCGGTTTTGCCGTGATGCGCGGCCGCAACTGGGGGCGCTGGGGCTATGTGGTCTGCCAGTGCATCGTGGTGCTTTACCTGCTGTTGGCCACCATCGGCAGCGTCTTCCCCGAGGTGTTCACCGTGGAAGGCGAAACCAGCGGCCAAATCCTGCACGTTCTGATCCTGCAAAAGATCCCCGACGCGGTGATCCTGGCGTTGCTGTTCGTTCCCACCGCCAGCCGCCGCTTCTTCACCGCGCGCAAGTGAGATTTTAGGCGCGCGGAGTGGTAAACTCTGCGCCCTTGATTCGTCATCCTGAACTTCACGGTAATCTTCATGCATTGCGCTTTGTATACGGCGGGCACCTGCCGTTCCTGTCAGTGGCTGGAAAAGCCCTATCCGCAGCAACTGGCCGACAAACAGCATCACCTGCACTCGCTGCTGGCCGGGCGCGACGTCGCGCAGTGGCTGCAGCCGGTGGCGGGGGAACTGAGCGCATTTCGCAATAAAGCCAAGATGGTGGTCAGCGGCAGCGTGGAGCGCCCGCTGCTCGGCATGCTGCACCGCGACGGCACGTCGGCCGATCTGAGCGACTGCCCGCTGTATCCCGCCGGTTTTGCGCCGATGTTCGCGGTGCTGAAAAGCTTTATCGCCCGCGCGGGCCTGACGCCGTACAACGTGGCACGCAAACGCGGCGAGCTGAAGTACCTGCTGCTGACCGAAAGCACGCTCGACGGCGGCGTGATGCTGCGCTTCGTGCTGCGCTCGGAAACCAAGCTGGCGCAGCTGCGCGCCGCGCTGCCGTGGCTGCAGCAGCAGCTGCCGCAGCTCAAGGTGATCTCCGCCAATATTCAGCCGGTGCACATGGCGATCATGGAAGGGGAGCGCGAGATTGCGCTGACCGAACAGCAGGCGTTGGAGGAGCGGTTCAATCAGGTGCCGCTGTTTATCCGCCCGCAAAGCTTCTTCCAGACCAACCCGCAGGTGGCCGCCGATCTGTATGCCACCGCCCGCGACTGGGTGCGCGCGCTGGGTATCGACAGCATGTGGGATCTGTTCTGCGGCGTCGGCGGTTTCGGCCTGCACTGCGCGCAGCCGCAAACGCGGCTGACCGGCATCGAGATCAGCGCGGAAGCGATCGCCTGCGCGCGCCAGTCGGCACAGCGGTTAGGGTTGTTGCACGTAGATTTTCAGGCGCTCGATTCCACCCGTTTTGCCACCGCCGAAGGCCAGGTGCCGCAGCTGGTGCTGGTCAACCCGCCGCGGCGCGGCATCGGCCAGGCGCTGTGCGACTATTTGAGCCGGATGGCGCCGGACTATATTCTCTATTCCAGCTGCAACGCCGAGAGCATGGTGAAAGATATCGAGATGTTGCCGGGGTACCGCATCGAACGGGTGCAGCTGTTCGACATGTTCCCGCATACTGCGCACTACGAAGTGCTGACGCTGTTGGTGCGGATTTTATAAAGCATAAGGCCCGGATAACCGGGCCTTATTGCTTACTGCGGGAACCACTTGTCGTTGATGGCCTTGTAGGTGCCGTCGGCCTTGATGGCGTCCAGCGCGGCGTTCAGCTTGGCCAGCAGCGCCTGGTTGTCCGGGCGCACAGCGATGCCGAGACCTGTGCCGAAGTATTGCGCATCGGTGATGTGCTCGCCGACCGGCGCCAGCTGCGGGTTGGTTTTCAGCCACTCGTTCACCACGGCGGTGTCGCCGAACACGCCATCAATACGGCCGTTTTTCAGCTCCAGAATGGCGTTTTGGTAGCTGTCGTAAGAGACGGTGGTAATCTCCGGATGCTTGTCCTGCATGTATTTCTGGTGGGTGGTGCCGTTTTCCATGCCGAGTTTTTTGCCTTTCAGATCCGCCAGCGAGCTGAACTTGCCTTTTTGCGCGATCACGATCGCCGAGTTGGCGTAGTAAGGCTGGGTGAAGGCGACCTGTTTGCTGCGCTCCGGCGTGATATCCATACCGGAAATCACCGCATCGTATTTCTTGAATTTCAGCGCGGCGATCAGGCTGTCGAACGCCTGGTTGGTGAAGGTGCACTGCGCCTGCATCTGCTTGCACAGCGCGTTGGCCAGATCGATATCGAAGCCGACGATCTGGTTATTGGCGTCGAGCGATTCGAACGGCGGGTAGGTGGCGGAAGCGGCGAAGCGGATGGTCTCGGCCGCGGTGGCGTTAAAGGTGATTCCGGCCAACATCGTCGCGGCAAGCAGCAGTTTTTTCATGCGTAGAGCTCCTGTCTGGATCCTGAAAGTGATTTTTCGCTATCGTTTGTTTTTACTGGTAATCGCCAGAGGTTTTTGCGAGGACACCTGCTGATAACCCTGCCATCGAGTGAATTAAAATGCAATGAAAATGATTAAATATTGCCTCGAGAATAAAAAAAGCCCCGCACGACGGCGGGGCTCATGAGGGGAGGCGGCCTCAGTTGCGGCGCTCAAACGCCAGCGCGCGGCGCTCCACCAGCCGCATCAGCAGCGTCAACAGGCCGTTGACGCACAGGTACACCAGGCCTGCGGCGCCAAACACCATGACGTCGTAAGTGCGGCCGTACATCAGCTGGCTGTAGCCCATCACTTCCATCAGCGTGATGGTGTAAGCCAGCGAGGTGCTTTTGAACACCAGCACCACTTCGTTGGAGTAAGACGACAGCGCGCGCTTGAAGGCGAACGGCAGCAGGATGCGCAGCGTCTGCCGGCGCGACATGCCCAGCGCTTCGCACGATTGCCACTGCCCGGCGGGGATGGCGCGCACCGCGCCGTAGAACAGTTGCGTGGTGTAGGCCGCGCTGTTCAGCGCCAGCGCTATCATCGCGCACAGCCAGGGCTGCGACAGCAGATTCCACAGCCACGGGTAGTCGCGGATCGCCGGGAACTGGCCGGGGCCGTAGTAGATCAGGAAGATCTGCACCAGCAACGGCGTGCCGGTGAACAACGTCACGTAGATCTTGACCAGCGGCGTCAGGATTGGCGTTTTCAGCGTCAGGATCACCGTCAGCAGCAGCGACAGCACCAGCGCGACGATCAGCGCGGCGACGGTCAGCGTCAGGCTGGTGTGCAACCCTTTGAGGATTTCCGGCAAATACTCAATCATCAGACCGGCCCCCGCTCAAAGCGCGTGGCGCGCAGCTCAATGCGTTTGATGACGTATTGGCTGAACAGCGTCACCAGCAGGTAGATGGCCGCCGCGATCACATACCAGGTAAAGGGTTCTTGTGTGCGGGTGGCGATGCTCTTGGTTTGCAGCATCAGATCGTTCACGCTGATCAGCGACACCAGCGCGGTGTCTTTCAGCAGCACCAGCCACTGGTTGCCGAGGCCGGGCAGGGCGTGGCGCCACATCTGCGGCATGATCAGGCGAAAGAAGATCGCCGCCTTGCCGAGCCCCAGCGCCTGGCCGGACTCCCACTGCCCCTGCGGTACCGCTTTGAGCGCGCCGCGCAGCGTCTGCGAGGCGTAGGCGGAATAGAGCAGGGCCAGAGCGATCACCCCGCACAGGAACGGGCTGACTTCGAAATTGTCGATCGCCAGCTGAATCGGCAGCTGGAACAGACCGAGGTTGAGGGTAAAGCCGTCGGAGAGCATCAGCAGCAGCTGCGACGAACCGAAATAGATAAACAGCACCACCAGGATTTCCGGCAGGCCGCGTAGCACGGTCACCCAGGCGGTGCCGAGCCAGCTGACCGCTTTCCAGCGGGACGATTCCCATACGGCGAACAGCATCGCCAGAATCAGCCCGAGGATCAGGGCGCAAACGGCAAGGCCGACGGTCATGCCGGCGGCGCTTGCTAAAGATTGAAATTCATTCATCGGGGCGTATTACTGCTGGAACCATTTTTTGTAGATGGTTTCATAGGTCCCATCCTGCTTGATCTTGTCCAGAGCGGCGTTGAACTTGCCCTGCAGCTCGGTGTTCTTCTGGCGTACCGCGATGCCGAGGCCGGTGCCGAAGTAGTCTTTATCCGTGACTTTGGCGCCCACTGCCGCCAGCGCGTCATTCTGCTTCAGCCATTCGTTAACCACCGCGGTATCGCCGAACACCGCATCAACGCGGCCGTTCTTCAGATCCAAAATGGCGTTCTGGTAGCTGTCGTAAGGCACGGTGGTGATTTCCGGGTGCTTGTCGGTCAGGTATTTCTGGTGAGTGGTGCCGTTTTGCACACCCACTTTCTTGCCTTTCAGCGCCGCCACGTCGGCGATTTTGCCTTTCTGCGCGATGAACAGCGCCGAATTATCGTAGTACGGCTTGGTGAACAGCACCTGCTTTTCACGTTCCGGCGTAATGTCCATGCCGGCCATCACCGCATCGAAACGCTTGAATTTAAGGCTTGGGATCAGGCTGTCGAACGCCTGGTTGGTGAAGGTGCACTCGGCCTGCATCTCTTTGCACAGCGCGTTGGCCAGATCGACATCAAAACCCTGAATCTTGTTGCCGGCGTCAATAAATTCAAATGGAGGATAGGAGGCTTCGGTAGCGAAACGGATGGTTTCGGCTGCGGAGGCGGAAACGCTGATGCCGGCCAGAACGGCGGCGATTATTAGTTTTTTCATCGCAAACTCCCCAAATTACAGCAAGTTAATTGTTAGTGTGATAAGTAGTTGGCAAACTCGGTGGTCCGCGGCTGCGTGAAGTGGCTGCTGTCGCCTTGCTCCACCACGTGGCCGTTTTCCATGTACACCACGCGGCTGGCGGTCTTGCGCGCCACTTCCACTTCGTGGGTGACGATCACCTGCGTGATGCCGGTGCCGGCCAGTTCGCGAATGATGCTGACGATCTGAGCGGTGATTTCCGGATCCAGCGCCGCGGTCGGTTCATCGAACAGCAGCACCTGCGGTTCCATCATCAGGGCGCGGGCGATTGCCACGCGCTGCTGCTGGCCGCCGGAAAGGTGCAGCGGGAAGCGATCGGCGAAGTCGGTCAGGCGCAGGCGCTTGAGCAGCTTGTCGGCGCGCTCCATCGCCTGAGCCTTGGTCAGACCCAGCACGCGGCAAGGCGCTTCGATCAGGTTCTGAACCACGGTGAGGTGAGGCCACAGGTTGTATTGCTGGAACACCATGCCGACATTTTGACGCAGTTCGCGAATGGCTTTCTCGCCAGGCGCCTGCTTGAAGTCGAATTGGTTGCCGGCGATCTGCAGTTGGCCCGAACGCGGCATTTCCAGCAGGTTCAGCACCCGCAGCAATGAACTTTTCCCGGCGCCGCTTGGGCCAAGCAGCACCAGGGTTTCCCCGGCTGGACAATCCAGCGTGATGTCAAACAGCGCCTGGTGAGCGCCGTAATAGCAATTGATACCGTTAAGTTGAATACTCATGCGCCAGAATTGAATAGACATTGATGCCGCAAATGTTAACTTCCACAGAATACTTATGCAATCTTTGTGCGTTAAAATTTATGAGTGTGCGGCGGGACAGTAAAAGATTAGCACAAGATACCGCGACTCAAGCCGAGGGAGGGGATTTGTGGTGCAGGCTGTGAGATCGGTAGCGAAATTTTTTCTATTGGACGAAATCTGAGCGGCAGGCGGGAGGCGGGAGGCGGGGATGGCCGACGCGGCAAACCCACGTCGGCCTGGGGATCGCGGGTTACTGGTTTTCCAACACCTGGCGCACGCTGCCGTTGGTGGCATGCGCTGGAACATTCAGGTAGCGAATATCATCAACCACCCAGCAGGTGCCTTCGCGCACCATCAGCACTTCGTCCTGCCAGTTCACGGTGCTGTTGGCGTCTTTTTGGTAGCTCAAGTCGACGCGCAGCGGGATGTTTTTCGCATCGGTGTTAGGAATGGTCGAGGCGCTGGCGACGGACGCGCTGCCTGGCCCCTGCGCATTGCCGGAGAACAAGTCGCCGGTGATCCGATGCTTGCCCGGGTTCTGGGCGGCGCTGACCAGATCCTGATACAGCACTTTGCTCAGGTAAGGCTGCAGCTGCGCCAGGCGGTTGCTGTCCGGCAGGCCGGCGCCCTGCTGGATGCGCAGGTCATAGAACTTTTGCGCGACCGTATCCGGGCCGCCTTCCACACAGCTGCCGCTGCGGGTGCCGATATCCTTGTATGCCGGTTCCACCGTGGTACAGGCACTCAGCAACAGCGCTAAGGGTAAAACAGCCGCAATCGTTTTTGTTTTCATCTTATTACCTTATGTGAAAGTCTCTACCATGAAGACCGATAGCTTACAGTATAAATGCGTTTTTTGGCCTTGCATTCGTACTGCGTGCCATTGATTAAGCGAACATAACGCTAATCTTCTGGTCATAGATACGTTGAATTAATCAAACAAGGAATTCTGATGCAGCTTTCAACTACCCCGACCCTGGAAGGGTTCACCATCACCGAATACTGCGGCGTGGTCACCGGCGAAGCGATCCTCGGCGCCAACATCTTTCGTGATTTCTTCGCCGGCGTGCGCGATATCGTCGGCGGCCGCTCGGGCGCTTATGAGAAAGAGCTGCGCAAGGCGCGCTTGATCGCGTTCGAAGAACTGGAAGATCAGGCGAAAGAGCTGGGCGCCAACGCGGTGGTCGGCATCGATATCGATTATGAAACCGTTGGCAAAGACGGCAGCATGCTGATGGTGACCGTCAGCGGCACCGCGGTGAAAGCCAGCCGCTAATCCCACTCCTCAACGCCCTGGCGCGTCCGGGGCGTTTTACTTTGTCCGACGGTGGCTTCCGTGGCGATTATTGATTAACGTTAACGCTATATCAGGTCATCACATCACAGGGAGGATAAGTGAAAATTTGGCCAGGGATCATCGCCGCCGCGCTGCTGGCGGGATGCCAAAGTTCGCAGCAGGACACGCTCGTCGATCGCGGCGCTTACCAGCTCGAAACCCTGCATCAGGCGCAGGGCGCGGATCAACGCATCCGCTTTCTGGTGATGCACTACACGGCGGAAGACTTCCACTCATCGCTGAAAACGCTGACCGACGAACACGTCAGCGCGCATTATCTGCTGCCGGCGCATCCGCAGCGCGAACACGGTAAACCGACGGTGTTCCGCCTGGTGCCGGAAGCGATGCGCGCCTGGCATGCCGGCGCCAGCGCCTGGCGCGGCCGCAGCAACCTCAACGACACCTCGATCGGCATCGAAATCGTCAACAAGGGCTTCACCCGCAGCATGCTGTTCACCCACTGGCAGCCCTATACGGCGGAGCAGATCGCCGTGCTGGTCCCGCTGAGCCGCGACATCATCCAACGCTATGGCATACAGCCGCAGGACGTGGTGGGGCACAGCGACATCGCGCCGCAGCGCAAACAGGATCCCGGCCCGCTGTTCCCCTGGCGGCAGCTGGCGCAGGCCGGCATCGGCGCCTGGCCGGACGAACGCGACGTGCAGCGTTTGCTGGCGGGGCGCGATCGCCATGCGCCGGTAGCGATGGCGCCGCTGCTCGAAAAGCTGGCGCGTTACGGCTACGCGATCGACCCGTCGTGGAATGCGCGGCAGCAGCGCAATGTGCTGGCGGCGTTTCAGATGCACTTCCGGCCCGACGATGTGCGCGGCGAACCGGATGCGGAGAGTGAAGCGATTGTCGATGCACTGCTGGTGAAGTACGGCGCGGCGCGTTGATTACAGGCCGTGCAGCTTGCCGTGATCTTTCAGCCAGCGGGCGGTGCGCGCGATGCCTTCTTCCAGCGAGACGATCGGCTGATAGCCCAGTTCTTGCTGCGCGCGGGTGGTATCGAGCGTGAGGTCGAAATTGAGTTTGGCGACGCCGTAGTGGGTCAGCACCGGCTCCTTTTCGCTTTTGCTGCCGAGGCGCTCCATGCCGCGCGCCATCATGTCGAGCATCGGATAGGGGACGGAGCGGATATGGCACTTCATGCCCAAATCGTCGATCAGCTGCTGCACCACGGTGCGCAACGGACGCGGCTGCTGGTTGGTGATGTTGTAGGCGCGGCCGGACGGCGTATCTTCTTTTAGCGTCGCCAGCCACATGGCGTGCACCGCATTCTCCAGGTAGGTCATGTCCACCATCGCCGCGCCGCCGCGCGGCAGCAGCAGGTTGCCGTAGCGTTTGATCATCTGCAGCAGCCGCGGCAGCATCACCTTGTCGTGCGGCCCGAACAATCCCTGCGGGCGCAGAATGGTGAAATGGGTCTGCGGATTGGACAGCGCCAGCTGCTGGATCACCTGCTCGCCGGCGGCCTTGCTGCGCGCGAACTCGTTGGCGTAGCGCTGCGGGCGAAAGTCTTCGGTCACGTTGCGGTGATGGTGGTAATCGAAATAGATCGCCGGGGAAGAGATGTGAATGAACTGCGCCACGCCGTAGGCCGCCGCCCATTCGCCGAGGCGGCGGGTGGCGCGGACGTTGGCCAGTTCGAAGGCCTCTTCGGTGCCCCAGGGCGAGGTGAAGCTGGAGCAGTGCCACAGCACGTCGACGTCCGTCAGCATCGCCTTGGCCTGCGAAGAGATCAGATTGGTGAGATCGGCATGAATGAACTCCGCGCCCATTTTTTCCAGCAGGCCGCCCATCGCCTGGTTGCGGCCGGTGGCGCGCACTTTGATGCCCTGGCGGCGCAGATATTCAACGGCGTTACGGCCTAACCCACTGGTGGCACCGGTGACCAATACCTTCATAACGGACTCTATTCTCACCCAAAATCGGAATACCGGCGGGCGCTTGCGGCGCTCCCAGCAAATAAGATGCCATTCTTCCGTGATTTCGTGCGCTATGCAATCGGAAAGCCCCGAAGCACAGCGGCAAACTGTGCGGTTGATCGACAAATGAACGGCGTTCAGCGCCGTTGGCGGTCCAGGCCCTCGGCAAGTTCGGCGATGCGCTTCGCCATGCCGCGGAAAATGAACAGATGCGCGGGCATCATGGCGAACCAATACAGCAGCCCGCTGAAGCCGGCCGGATGCCACCAGGCGCGCACGTCCAGCGTGCGGCGATCGCCGTGATCGGTAATGGTGAAGCTCAGCCGCCCCAGCCCCGGCGCCTTCATGCCGAACAGCAGCGCCAGTTGCCGCAGCGGTTTCAGCGTGATGACTTTCCAGCCGTCGATCTCGTCGCCCAGCGCCAGGCTCGCGCGCGCCGGGCGGCCATAGACCACGCCGTTGCCGATCATGTCGTCCATGCGGGCGCGGATCCGCCACAGAATATTGGCGTAGAAATAGCCTTCTTTGCCCCCCAGCTGCTGCACCGTTTGCCATAGGGCCTCGCGGGTGGCGGCGGTGTCCAGCGAACAACCGGCCTGTTTCGGATAGTAACCGTAGCCGGGGCGCCAGCGGGCCCGCGCCGCCGGATCGTAGCCCCAGTCGGCGGAATCGACCACCTCCTGTTCGCGCTGCAGCGTGGTGGCGACCGCCTGATCGAAGGTGTGCAGCCGCTGCGGGATCAGCGCCTGCAGCGGCCGGCCGTCGGCGGGCAGATCGTGCTTCAGCCCCTGGATCAACGCGCGGGCGATCGGCGTCGGCACCGAGGTGATCAGGCTGATGAACCACACCGAAATCAGCCGCGTCGGCAAGGGGATCGGGATCAGCCAGCGCCGTTTGCCGCTGATGGCGATAAAGCGTTGGAACATATCCTGATAGCTGAGGTACTCCGGCCCGGCAACGTCGAAGATGCGGTGCTCCTGCGCCGGGTGCGCCAGCAGATCGGCCAGATAAACCAGCAGGTTCTCCAGCGCCACCGGCGACGACTTCGAGCGCACCCAGCGCGGCGGCGTCAGCACCGGCAGGTTATAGACCATGTCGCGCATCACTTCGAACGCCGCCGAGCCGGGGCCGACGATGATGCCGGCGCGCAGTTCGGTCACCGGCACGCCGCTCTGGCGCAAAATCTCGCCGGTCAGGCGGCGGGCCGCCAGGTGCGGCGAACTGTCGTCGTTCGGCTGCAGCGCGCCGAGGAAGATCACCTGTTTGACGCCGGCATTGCGCAGCGCGTCGCGCAGGTTTTCCGCTGCCTGGCGCTCCTTCTCGATAAAATCGTCGCCGTCGCCCATAGCGTGCACCAGATAGTAAAGCGTATCTGTCTCCCACAGCGCCGCGCTCAGGGTCTCCGGGCGGTACAGATCGGCATACAGGCAGTTGACCTGCGGCCAGTTCCGCTCCTGCAGCCACTCGATGCGCCGCGCGGCGGCGGTAATCTGGTGCCCCTGTTCGATCAGGTGCGGGATCAGGTTCTGGCCTATATAGCCGCTGGCTCCAAGAACCAGTACGCGTTGGGGTGTCATCGGGCCGCCTTGTGCGGTAGAGGATTGGCAGAACGACAGGATGCCAAATTCAGGGTTTAAATGCACTTTTTGTATGGGTATAAGCCGGTTGCATCCATCGTGGCGCAGGTTCACACTACGCGCCCTTTATCGAACGAAAAACCGGATGCCATGAAGCTCAATGTGATTTGTTACGCCCTGCTGGGCCTGGCGCTGGTCGCCAGCCTGTTCTCGCTGCATCCGGTGTGGATGTGGTTGCTGCTGGCTAACCTGCTGACGTTTCTGATCTACGGCGGCGATAAGCTGGCGGCGCGCAAGGGGTGGCGGCGGGTGCCGGAGGCGACGCTGTTGCTGTTCGGCGCGCTGGGCGGGTGGTTGGGCGCACTGGCGGCACAGCAGCTGTTTCGCCACAAAACCCAGAAGCAGCCGTTTAAAACCTGGTTCATCCTCAGCGTGGCGCTCAACCTGGTGGCGGTGCTGGGGCTGTGGTACTGGGTTTATGGCCGCTGGATCTTCTGATTACAGCAGCAGCGGCAGGGTGGCGCTGGCGGTGGCCTGCATCGCCTGAGCGTAGGCGGGATCGCGCCGAGCCAGTTCGGCGATCATCAACTCCACCAGCAGCATGGCGCCGACCTTGGCCGGCAGGGCGCCGGCGGTCAGCGGCCCTTCCGGTTTGGCCGCCACCAGCAGCGTATCCGCCAGCTTGGCCAGCGGGCTGCGTTGGGTGTTGCTGACGGCGATCACGCGTGCGCCGCGCCCTTTGGCCAATGCCACCGCATGCAGCACGTCCTTGGTGGAGCCGGAGCTGGAGATGACGATCAGCAGATCCCGCTCACTCAGCGAGGCGGCGTTCATCGCCGCCCGGTGCATGTCGCTGAACAGCTGCGCCGGTTTGCCGAGGCGCAGCAGCTTGTAGTGCAGGAAATCGCCGATGATGGCGCTGGCGGCGACGCCGTAAATCTGCACCGAAGCGCAACGCTGCAGGCTGTCCGCCGCCTGTTGCAGCGCCTGCGGATCCAACAGCGCGCCGGTATCCCGCAGCGCCTGAACGCTCTCTTCCACCAAATTTTCCGTCGCGCTTTGCCGCGTCGTCGCCTCCGGCTGGCTTTGTTGCAGGCTGAGGGCCAGCGCCATTTTAAATTCGGTATAGCCTTTGCAGCCCAGATGGCGGCACAGCCGCGTGACGCTGGCTTCGCTGGTGGCGCTTTCACGCGCCAGTTCGGTGATGGTCAGGTAAACGGCGCGGGAGGGCTGCGCAAGAAGATAGTTGCCGAGCTTTTGCAGCGTGGGGCTGTACCCCGCCAAATCCTGCCGCAGCCGCAATAACAAGTTGCCTGTATTCATCACGTTACCTTTCTGAGTATTCCCGTTTCTATTGTGGCGGAAAGACGCCGCCGCTCGCCAGCGAAATCGACGGATTGTGAAGCCGATCATCGTTATGAATAAAATTTTCATTAAATTAATTTTAATGTGGTAAAAATTTTCATCATAAAAATGATAGCGGGGAAAAATTTATGTCAACACCAGAATTGTCGCGCTCCGGCGGCTGGTTCGAAAAAGCCCAGCTGTTCGGCAAATCGTTCATGCTGCCGATCGCTGTGCTGCCGGCGGCCGGCCTGCTGTTGGGGATCGGCGGTGCGCTGTCCAATCCCAATACCGTCGAGGCTTATCCCTTCCTCGACGTTGGCTGGCTGCAAAGCGTATTTACGGTGATGGCCAGCGCCGGCGCCATCGTGTTCGCCAACCTGGCGGTCCTGTTCGCGGTCGGCGTGGCGGTGGGGTTGGCCAAAAGCGACAAGGGCACGGCGGGGCTGGCCTCGCTGATCGCCTACCTGGTGATGAACGCCACCATCAATGCGCTGTTGAAAATCAACGGCACGCTGGCCGCGCAGAACGCCGGCGCGGTGGGGCAGGGAACGATTCTCGGGATCCAGACGCTGGAGACCGGGGTGTTCGGCGGGGTGGTCATCGGTCTGGTGACCTGGTATCTGCACGGCCGCTACAACAAGATAGCGCTGCCGCCGTTCCTGGGCTTTTTCGGCGGATCGCGCTTTGTGCCGATCGTCAGCTCGCTGGCGGCGATGGCGGTCGGCGCCCTGATGACCGTGGTGTGGCCGCCTTTCCAACGGCTGATCTTCGGCATGGGCGGGCTGGTGGACGCCAGCGGCTATCTCGGCACCTTTATCTACGGCTTCGTATTGCGCATGCTCGGGCCGTTCGGCCTGCATCACATCTTCTACCTGCCGTTTTGGACCACCGCGCTCGGCGGCAGCGAAGTGATCAACGGACAGCTGGTGGAAGGCACGCAGCGCATTTTCTTCGCCCAGTTGGCCGACCCGAATACGCAGCAGTTCTACATCGGCACGGCGCGCTTCATGTCCGGCCGCTTTATCACCATGATGTTCGGCCTGGTCGGCGCCTGCCTGGCGATGTACCAAAGCGCGCGCCCGGAGAACCGCAAACGCGTCGGCGGGCTGCTGCTGTCGGCGGCGCTGACCTCTTTCCTGACCGGCATCACCGAACCTATCGAATTCTCGTTCCTGTTCATCGCGCCGGCGCTGTACGTGGTGCACGCGCTGTTCGACGGCCTGGCGTTCACGATCGCGCACATTCTGCATATCACCATCGGCCAGACGTTCTCCGGCGGTTTTATCGATTTCATGCTGTTCGGCGTGTTGCAGGGCGAAGCGAAAACCCACTGGATGTATGTGCCGCTGGTCGGGGTGCCCTGGTTCTTCCTGTACTACTTCACGTTCCGTTTCCTGATCCTGCGCTTCAATTTCAAAACGCCGGGGCGCGAGGTGGAAACCGCGCCGGAAGCGGTAACGACCGGCACCGAACGCTCGCAGCAGGTGCTGGCGGCGCTGGGCGGCAAAGAGAATATCGTCGAACTGGATTGTTGCGCCACGCGGCTGCGCGTGACGGTAAAACAGAGCCGGTTGCTGGACGAAAGCGGGCTGAAGGCCAGCGGCGCGCGGGCAGTGATCGTTCGCGGCAACGGCGTTCAGGTGATCTATGGCCCGCACGTGACCATTATTAAAAACGAAGTCGAGGAGTTGTTGGATTTATGACGCTTTCCATTTTGCAGCAGATTAAGGGCCGGCTGGTGGTGTCTTGCCAGGCGCTGGACGACGAGCCGCTGCACAGCGATTTTATCATGGCGCGCATGGCGCTGGCGGCCGAGCAAGGCGGTGCGGCGGCGATCCGCGCCAACGGCGTCGAAGACGTTAAAGCCATCCTGCGCACGGTGGCGCTGCCGGTGATTGGCATTATCAAACGGGATTATGCCGGCAGCGATGTCTATATCACGCCGACCCTGCGTGAAATCGATGAGCTGATGACCGCGGCGCCGCAGATGATTGCGCTGGACGCTACCGGCCACCGGCGGCCAGGGGAGCTGCAGCTGGCGGCGCTGGTTGCCGCGATCCGCGCCAGGTATCCCCGGCTGCTGTTGATGGCGGACATCGCCACCGTGGAAGAAGCGCAAGAGGCTGCCAGGTTGGGGTTCGACTGCGTGGGCACCACGCTGCACGGCTATACCGCCGAAAGCCGGGGCGCCCGACTGGCGGAGGACGATTTCGGCTTTCTGCGTGCGGTGCTGGCGGCGCTGCCGGTGCCGGTCATCGCCGAGGGCAATGTCGAAACGCCGGCGATGGCCGCGCGCTGCCTGGCGCTGGGGGCGCATGCGGTGGTGGTGGGCGGCGCCATTACGCGCCCGCAGCAGATCACCCGCCGCTTTGTCGAGGCCATCGGCGGGCGGTGAAGGGCTCCCCGGCGCGCCGGGGAGGGGAAATCAGGCGTGCTGCTGGAGGAACTCCCGCCACAGCTCGACCACCCGCTGCAGATCCTGACGGCTGACGTCGAGGTGGGTCAGAATGCGCGTCAGCGGGTCGCTGCTGATCAGCACGCCGCGTTCGCGCATCCACGGGCCGAATTTGGCCGCCAGCGCCGGCGATTGGCGCAGGTACAGCACGTTGGTCTGTGCGCCGGGTTCGGCAACCTCCACGCCGATCTGCCGCAGCTGTTGCTCCAGCCAGACCGCGTTGTCATGGTCTTCGCGCAGCCGCGCGACGTTATGCTCCAGCGCGTAGAGGCCGGCCGCCGCCAGGATGCCGGCCTGACGCAGCCCGCCGCCGGTCATCTTGCGCCAGCGCAGCGCGCGCTGAATGAAGGCCTCGCTGCCGCACAGCAGCGACCCGACCGGCGCGCCCAGCCCTTTCGACAGGCAAATGGTGAAGGTGTCGCAGTATTGCACGATCTCTTTCAGCGGCAGGTTCAGCGCCACGGCGGCGTTGAAGATGCGCGCGCCGTCGATATGCAGCGCCAGCTGCCGCTCGCGGGTAAACTGCCACGCCTGCTGCAGGTAGGCCTGCGGCAGGACTCGGCCGCCGATGGTGTTTTCCAGGCTCAGCAGCCGGGTGCGGGCGAAGTGGATATCGTCGGGTTTGATGGCGGCGGCGAGCTTGTCCAGCGGCAGCGTGCCGTCCGCGTCGGCCTCGATCGGCTGCGGCTGGATGCTGCCCAGCACCGCTGCGCCGCCGGCCTCGTATTTATAGTTGTGCGCCTGTTGGCCGACCAGATACTCGTCGCCGCGCTGGCAGTGGCTCAGCAGCGCCACCAGGTTGGCCTGGGTGCCGCTGGGCAAAAACAGCGCCGCCTCTTTGCCCGACAGGCGCACCGCCTCGGCCTCCAGCGCGTTGACCGTCGGGTCATCGCCGTAGACGTCGTCGCCGACCTCTGCCTGAGCCATCGCCTGGCGCATGGCGGCGCTGGGGCGGGTGACGGTGTCGCTGCGTAGATCGATAAGCATAGGGTTCCTGGAATGTAAGGGAGAGGAAAAGGGTACATGGCATCATATACCCTTATTTCACCGGGGGGCAGCTTGCTTAGCGCAGCCAGTTGGTTTTCGCCAGCTCGACCACTTCGTCGCCGCGGCCGTTGATGATGGCGCGCAGCATGTACAGGCTGAAGCCTTTCGCCTGTTCGAACTTGATCTGCGGCGGCATCGCCAGCTCTTGCTTGGCGGTGACCACGTCCAGCAGCGCCGGGCCGGGGTGCGCCAACATCTCCTGCAGCGCGACGTCCAGCTCCGAGGCTTTTTCCACGCGGATGCCCTTGATGCCGGCGGCGTTGGCGATCGCCGCGAAGTCCGGGTTATGCAGATCGGTGCCGTCGGTCAGGTAGCCGCCGGCCTTCATCTCCATCGCCACGAACCCCAGCACGCTGTTGTTGAACACCACGATTTTCACCGGCAGCTTGAGCTGCGCCAGCGACAGGAAATCCCCCATCAGCATGGTGAAGCCGCCGTCGCCGCACATGGCGATCACCTGTTTATCCGGCGCGGTGGCCTGGGCGCCGATCGCCTGCGGCATGGCGTTGGCCATCGAACCGTGGTTGAACGAACCGAGCAGGCGGCGCTTGCCGTTCATTTTCACGTAGCGGGCGGCCCACACCGTCGGCGTGCCGACGTCGCAGGTGAAGATGGCGTCGTCGCTGGCGTACCGGCTGAGCTGCTGCGCCAGATACTGCGGGTGGATCGGTTGGTCGTCGTTGGCGGTCGCCAGCCCGTCGAGATCCTTGCGCGCGTTGCGGTAATGCTCCAGCGCCTTGTCGAGGAACGCCCGGTCGCGCTTGGGCTCCAGCTGCGGCAGCAGGGCGGCGAGGGTGGTGTGGATATCGCCCACCAGCGCCATGTTGACCGGGCAGTGCGCGCCGATGCTGCCGGGGTTGATGTCGATCTGAATGATGTTGGCGTTGGTGGGGTAGAACGCGCGGTAGGGGAACTGGGTGCCGAGCAGCACCAGCGTGTCGGCGTTCATCATCGCGTGGTAGCCGGAGGAGAAGCCGATCAGCCCGGTCATGCCGACGCTGTAAGGGTTATCCCATTCGATATGCTCTTTGCCGCGCAGCGCGTGCACCACCGGCGCCTGCAGCAGCTCGGCCAGCTTGACCACCTCATCGTGCGCGCCGGCGCAGCCGCTGCCGCACATCAGGGTGATGTTTTTCGCCTTGTTCAGCGTTTCCGCCAGCTTGTTCAGCTCGCTCATCGGCGGCTGCACCAGCGGCAGCGCCGGGGTATGCCAGGTCAGGGTCGCGTCTTCCGGTGCCATGCGCAGCGCCACGTCGCCCGGCAAGACCACCACCGAGACGCCGCGGTTGAGGATCGCCTTGCGCATGGCGATCTCCAGCACGCGCGGCAGCTGTTCCGGATTGGAAACCAGCTCGCAATAGTGGCTGCATTCGCGGAACAGCTCCTGGGGATGCGTTTCCTGGAAGTAGCCGCTGCCGATTTCGCTGGAAGGAATGTGCGCGGCGATCGCCAGCACCGGCACATGGTTGCGGTGGCAGTCGAACAGGCCGTTGATCAGGTGCAGGTTGCCGGGGCCGCAGGAACCGGCGCACACCGCCAACTGGCCGGTGAGCTGGGCTTCGGCGCCGGCGGCGAAGGCGGCCACCTCTTCATGGCGGGTGCCCAGCCATTCGATGGTGCCCATGCGGTGCAGGCTGTCGCTCAGGCCGTTGAGCGAATCGCCGGTCACGCCCCAAATGCGTTTTACGCCGGCTTGATCCAGCGTTTTGGCGATCAGTGTGGCTACGGTTTGCTTCATGGTTCCCCCAAACATGGTTTGAAAAACGATGTGTACTCGATCCGGTGAGCGGCAGCAGAACAACTGCAAGCATAGCTTACCGGCGGTGGACGAGATGCGGTCAGGAAGAGTAAAGAGCGTAGGACGGGGGAAAGTGTAACCGGGCGGGGAGGGGGGAACTTGCCGATAAATGCCCCATCGCGGCGATGGGGCCAAGGGATCACGCCAGCGTGACGTCGCCCCGCAGCTGGCAACTGCAGGCCAGCACGTAGCCCTGAGCTACCTCTTCTGCGCTCAGCGTCATGGTGCTGGTGGTGGTGTAGTCGCCCTCGAGGATGCGGGTTTTGCACGAGCCGCACACCCCGGCGCGGCAGGCGGCGTTGACCGGCAGGGCATTGGCCTCCATCGCCGCCAGCAGCGTGCTGCCGACCGGCACGCGGAATTCGCGCAGCGGGCGGGCGGCGCGCAGCGTCAGCCCTTCAGTGGCATCGGCCTGCGCCGCCGGCGTGTGGAACTGCTCTTTATGGAAACGCTCGGCCGGCACGCCGAGCCGACGGCACAGCTGCTCCACGTGGTCCATGTAGGGCGCAGGGCCGCAGGTCATCACCGTGCGTTCGGCGATATCCGGCGCCGCCTGCCGCAGCGTCTGCTCATCGATGCGGCCGCTGAGGTAGCCGGGTTGCAGATCCCGCTCGGCCATCAGCGTCAGGCGCAGCTGCGGATGGGCGGCGCACAGCGCGCGCCATTGATCGGCGAAAATCGTGTCGGCGGGGGTGCGCACGTTAAAGATCACGGCGATATCGCAGGCCGGACGGTTGGCGGTCAGCCAGCGGCACATCGAGACGATCGGCGTCACGCCGCAGCCGGCGGCCAGCATCAGATAACGATCGGCCGGGTGGCGCTCGCAGCTGAACTCGCCCTGCGCGTCGGACAGCCACAGCGTGTTGCCGGGCTTGACCTCTTGCGTCAGCCAACGCGATCCGACGCCGTCCGGCAGGCAGCGCACGCTGACGCTGAGAAAGCGGCTCTGGCCGGGCGAGGAAGAGAGCGTATAGGCGCGCAGCGTCTCCTCGCTGTTGCGGATGCTGACCAGCGCAAACTGGCCCGCCTGATAAGGGTAGAAAACGTCGCATATCAGGTTCAGCGTCCAGACGTCGGCGGTTTCGCGCTGGATGGAATGTACCTGCATGCGGTTCGGGCAAAGCGGAGTGGGTTGAGTCATCGGGGCACCTCAAAAAGCAAAGGGGCCGGCGCAGGCGGCCCCATAACGTAATGGCATCAGGCGAGCAGCGCGTTGATATCCTGCTCGACGGTGGTGATCGGACGCAGGCCGAATTTCTCGTTGAGGATCGCCATCAGGTTGTCGGTCAGGAAGCCCGGCGCGGTCGGGCCGGTGACGATGTTTTTCACCCCCAGCGACAGCAGCGTCAACAAAATGACGATAGCCTTCTGTTCAAACCACGACAGCACCAGGCTGAGCGGCAGCTCGTTGACGCTGCAGCCGAGCGTATCCGCCAGCTTGACCGCCAGCATAATGGCGGAATAGGCGTCGTTGCACTGGCCGACGTCCAGCAGGCGCGGCAGCCCTTCCAGGGTGCCGAAGTCCAGCTTGTTGAAACGGTACTTGCCGCAGGCCAGCGTCATGATCAGGCAGTCTTGCGGCACGCTGCGGGCGAAGTCGGTGAAGTAGCTGCGCTCGTCGCGGCTGCCGTCGCAGCCGCCGACCAGGAAGACGTGGCGCAGTTTTTTCTGCGACACCAGATCGATCACCGTGTCGGCGGCGTTCAGCAGCGTCTGGCGGCCGAAGCCGACGGTGATCAGGTGCTCGATCTCGGTATAAGGGAAGCCGTTCATGCCCTGCGCCTGGCGGATCACGGCGCCGAAGTCGTCGCCCTCCAGATGGTTGACGCCCGGCCAGCCGACGATGCTGCGGGTCCAGATGCGATCGCCGTAGTTGCCGACGTTCGGATCGATGATGCAGTTGGAGGTCATCACGATCGGGCCGGGGAATTTGGCGAACTCCGTCTGCTGGTTCTGCCAGCCGCTGCCGTAGTTGCCCACCAGATGCTTGAATTTTTTCAGTTCCGGATAGCCGTGCGCCGGCAGCATTTCACCGTGAGTGTAGACGTTGACGTTTTGCCCTTCGGTTTGTTCGAGCAGCATGCGCAGATCTTTCAGATCGTGGCCGGAGATCAGAATGGCTTTCCCGGCCACCGGGCGCACGTTGACCGCGCTGGGCTGTGGATCGCCGTAGGCCTGGGTTTCGCCGCGATCGAGGATCGCCATCACGTTGAAGTTCATCTTGCCGATGCCCATGGCGTTGTTCAGCAGGGTGTCGACGTCGCGCGGTCGGGTGCCGAGCCAGGCCATAAAGGCGTGGTAGTCGGCATAGAGCTGCTCGTCGAACTGACCGAGCACGTGCGCGTGTTCCATATAGGCCGCGGCGCCTTTCAGGCCGTACAGGCACAGCATGCGCAAACCGTGGACGTCGTCGCCGACCTCGGCCTTGTCGCCGTTGAGGGCAAACTGCGCCGCCTGTTGCAGCAGCGCAGGCATATCGTCACCGGCCAGCTGCAGCGCCGCCATCGGGTGATCGACGCGCACGCCGGCATCCAGCAGCCGGCAACGGGCAGCCAGCGAATCGCGCAGCAGCAGGGTTTCGCGCGCGTAGCCGATGATGCGCTGGGAGTCGAAGTTGACGTTGGTCAGGGTGGAGAAGAAGGCGCGCGGGGCGAAGCTGTCGATCTCGTGATCGACGATGCCCAGCGAACGCGCCTGCAGCGCCCAGGCGGAGAGGCCCTGTAGCGCCGCCACCAGCAGATCCTGCAGATCGGAGGTTTCCGCCGTCTTGCCGCACATGCCCTGAGCATACGCGCAGCCGTTGCCTGCCGGGGTACGGATGGTTTGTTCACATTGCACACAGAACATAGTCGCTTCCTTTTATTTTTAAAGTTGCATTTGTAATGCTTGTTTAAAAGCATAGATCGGCGATCGGGGTTGCAAAAGGCTTTTGTGCGACTACTGCGGGCAAGTTTGATTTAGCGCAATTTTGCCGTGCGGATGGGAATTATTACGCTTTGGGGGCCGGGCGGCCCCCAGGGGAGAGGATCAGGAGAACAGGGCGATCAGCACCGGCGCCAGCAGGCTCAGCAGGAAGCCGTGCACGATGGCGGGGGGCACCATGTCCAGCCCGCCGCTGCGCTGCAGCACCGGCAGGGTGAAGTCCATCGAGGTGGCGCCGCACAGGCCGAGGGCGGTGGAGCGGCTGCGGCGCACCAGCGTCGGGATCAGCATGATCGCCACCAGCTCGCGCGCCAGATCGTTGAAGAACGCGGCGCTGCCCATCACCGGGCCGTAGGCGTCGGTGATCAGAATACCCGACAGCGAATACCAGCCGAAGCCGGAGGCCATCGCCAGCCCGGCCTTGACCGGCAGCCCCAGCAGCTGCGCCGCCAGCGCGCCGCCGGCCAGCGACGCGACGGTCACCACCAACGCCACCAGCGTGCCGCGGCGGTTGAGCACGATCTGGCGCAGCGTCATGCCGCTGTTGCGCAGCTGAATACCGACCAGCAACAGCAGGAAGATCAGCGCATATTCGCTGCCTTTATGGGCGAACTGCAGCCATTGCCACTGCGTCAGGCCGAGCAGGAAGCCGCCGAGCACCACGCCGCACAGCTTGAGCGACTCCAGCGCCATGTGCATGCGCGAAGGCAGCTTTTCCTGTTTATGGCTGCTGCGCCACGGCATGCGCCGCTCCAGCAGCGCCAGCAACAGCAGATTGGCGCAGAGAATGCAGAAGAAGAACACCGCGCTGTATTGGAAGATCAGCACCAGGTTGCTGCTGAGATCTTCCATGAACGCCAGGCTGATACCCATGAAAAACAGGATCACGTACACCATCCAGCTCAGCAGCCGGTTGATCAGCACCAGCAGCGGGCGATGGCGTAAGGGAATGAGGTAACCGACAATCAGTGGTAACAGAATAATCAACAGTCCTGAGTACATGGTGCAGCTTGTGTCCTTGAGTTTTGACGCGCGCCGAACGGCGGCGAGGAGCACACGCTAACCAAAAGCCCGGCCGGAGTAAAGCGGCAGATTTGACGTTGGCCGCTTGACCTGCAAGGGGTTTTTTGACCATGCTCTGTGAAGGTTGCCTCATTGACGAGGCGACGGCGCGCACGGGAGGCGGCGGATGTTCTTGGAGCGTATCGAAATTGTAGGTTTTCGCGGCATTAACCGGCTGTCCCTGATGCTGGACGACAACACGCTGTTGCTCGGCGAAAACGCCTGGGGTAAATCCAGCCTGCTGGATGCGCTGACGCTGCTGCTGGCGCCGGAGCAGAAGCTGTATCGGTTTGAGGCGCACGACTTTCATTTCCCCCCCGGAGAAGAGGCGGCCAAAGAGCGCCACCTGCAGGTGGTGTTCACCTTCTGCGAAAAAGACATCGGCCATGCGCACCTGCCGCGCTATCGCCACCTGACGCCGCTGTGGGTCAAGGGCGAAGATGGTCTGAGCCGCATTCATTACCGCTGCGAAGGCGAGCTGGCCGACGACGGCACGGTGTGCACCTGGCGCGGTTTTCTCGACGCCGACGGCAACGCCTTTCAACTGCACCATATCGAACAGCTGGCCCACGCCATCATCCGCATTCATCCGGTATTGCGCCTGCGCGACGCGCGCTTTATTCGTCGCCTGCGCCCCAGCAGCCTCGGCGATGAACGCAAACCCGATACCCAGGCGCTGGCGCAGCAGTTGGATCAGCTGACGCGCGAGCTGGTGCGCAATCCGCAGAAGCTGACCAACGGCGAACTGCGTCAGGGGCTGGCGGCCATGCAGCAACTGCTGGAGCACTACTTCGCTGAGCAAAGTTCGCAGGTGACGCGGCCGCGCCGCCGCGGCGGCGAACCGGAGCAGGATGCCTGGCGTGCGCTGGACGGCATCAACCGTATGGTGGCCGAGCCGAACAGCCGCAGCATGCGCCTGATCCTGCTGGGGATGTTTTCCACCCTGCTGCAGGCCAAGGGCGACGTTAAGCTGGATGCGCATGCACGGCCGCTGCTGCTGGTGGAAGACCCGGAAACTCGCCTGCACCCGATTATGCTGTCGGTGGCCTGGGGGCTGCTCAATCAGCTGCCGCTGCAGCGCATCACCACCACCAACTCCAGCGAACTGGTGTCGCTGGTGCCGGTGGAGCACGTCTGCCGGCTGGTGCGCGAATCGGGGCGGGTCGCGACCTACCGTCTCGGGCCGCGCGGGCTGAGCGCCGAAGACGGGCGGCGCATCGCGTTTCACATCCGTTTCAACCGGCCGTCGTCGCTGTTCGCCCGCTGCTGGCTGCTGGTGGAGGGCGAGACCGAAGTGTGGCTGCTGAACGAGCTGGCGCGGCAGTGCGGCTACCATTTCGAGGCGGAAGGGGTGCGGGTCATCGAGTTCGCCCAGTGCGGCCTGAAGCCGCTGCTGCGCTTCGCCCGCCGCATGGGCATCGAGTGGCATGCGCTGGTGGACGGCGACGAGGCGGGCAAAAAGTACGCCAATACCGTGCGCAGCCTGCTGGACAATCATGAAGACAACGAACGCGATCGGCTGACCGCGCTGCCGGCGCCGGATATGGAACACTTCATGTTCCGCGAAGGGTTCGGCCCGGTCTATCACCGGATGGCGTCGGTGCCGATCAACGCGCAAATGCCGGTGCGCAAGGTGATCCTGAAAGCGGTCCACCACTCGTCGAAGCCGGATCTGGCGATCGAGGTCGCGATGCAGGCCGGCGAATGGGGCACGGACTCGGTGCCGCCGCTGCTGAAGAAAATGTTCTCACGGGTGATCTGGCTGGCGCGCGGCCGGGCGGACTGACGGCCCACCGGGTGTTATCGGGCGCAGAAATGCGCCGCCAATCCCTGTTCCAGCTCGTCCAGCAGCTGATAGCGGCGGCGATACTCGGCGCGCTTCTTGCTGGCAACCTCTTCGATCGGCTTGCGGGCGATGCGCTCGGGCAGCAGGAAATAGCCGCTGTCGAGCGGTTTGGCGCCCATCGACAGCCAGAACTGATCGTAATCGGCGTGCAGTTGGTCCTTCTTCTTACTCTGGTAACGCCAATTTTGATAGATATGGGTGGCGTTGCCGACCGCCACGATCTGGCGGATGCCGAGGTGCCGCGCCAGCGTGCAGATGCCTTCCAGCACCAGCCGTTTGGGGAACAGGCCGTGGCACTCTTTGGTGGTGTGCTGGATCTCGGCGTGCGGCACCTCATGGTTTGCGCCCTGCAGGCCGCCGATGAACAGCGTCGGCTGCTGCTGATAATGCATCAGCGCAAAGGTGATCTCCGCCAGCATCACGCCGTTGGCGTTGCGCAGCAGCAGCGTGGCTTCCCCTTCCTTATTCAGCTTGTCGATCGCCGCCAGTTCCAGCGCGATCGGCGCTCCGTTTTTGCCCATCGCGCGGGCCAGCACGAAAGGCTGCGGGCCGAGGTGGCCGAGGCGCATCTTCAGCGGCATGCGCTGCGCGATGAGATCGTAATGATCGCGCAGGGCGAACAGGCATTCTATCTTGCTCATGTTGGCCGCCAGGTACGGGCGATGCAGTTTGCACGGCAGGTTCGGCTGCGCGCTCAGGATCTCCTCCAGCAGCGGGTTGCTGGCCAGGGTGCTGAGCAGGCCGCTGGTGGTGCGCCAGTTGAGCAGCGAACGGCCGAGAAACTTCAGGCGAAACGCGGGCTTTTTCCAGGCGTTGCTTGGCGCCTTTTCGCCATTGATCAGCGCCGTCATCAGTTGCCAGCCGTTAAGGGGCCGGGCGGAGGCGAGTGGGTAGCTGAGCTGTGACATGATGAAATCCTTGGCTGTATTGAATGGCGCTATTTCATCAAGGCTTCACTAAACGGGAGTTCAATGCTGAACTGTAACCAGGCGTGTCTCCACATTGTGTTGAGCTAAGGTTTAGTTATTCCCTACGGTGCGTGCTAATTTAGCTCCGCCGCCGCAATGGGCGGTTGATATTCACAAGCACAGGCAGGTCAATTTTGACAGGGTTTACAGGACATAAACGCCGCTGGATACTCGTTCTGGCGGTCATTGCGGCGCTTGCCGCAGCGGCCGTTTGGCACTTTCGCCATCCGGCGCCAACCGATTTCAAAACGGTGAAAGCCAGCAAACGCGATCTGCAGCAGAACGTGTTGGCGACCGGCCAGCTGGACGCGGTGCGCAAGGTTGACGTCGGCGCGCAGGTCAGCGGGCAGTTGGAAAAGCTGTATGTCGAGATCGGCGACAAGGTGAAGAAAGGCCAGTTGCTGGGCGTTATCGATCCGCAACAGGCGCAGAACAGCATCCGCGAAGGCGAGGCGACGCTGCGTGAACTGCATGCGCAACTGCTGCAGGCGCAGGCCGAACAGCAGCTGGCGGCGGTCACGCTGCAGCGCAACCAGGCGTTGGCCAAGCTGCAGGCGGTGTCGCGCCAGGATCTGGATCAGGCGGCGACGCAGCTGGCGGTGAAGAAAGCGCAGGTGGGCACCATCAATGCGCAGATCGCGCGGAACCAGGCCAGCCTGGATACCGCCAAGATCAACCTGGCCTATACCCGCATCGAGGCGCCGATGGATGGCGACGTGGTGCAGATCACCACGCTGCAGGGCCAGACGGTGATCGCGGCGCAGCAGGCGCCGAACATTCTGACGCTGGCGGATCTCGGCACCATGCTGGTGAAGGCGCAGGTGTCGGAGGCCGACGTCATCAACCTCAAGCCGGGTCAGAAGGCCTGGTTCACGGTGCTGGGCGATCCGACCCGGCGCTTCGACGGCGTGCTGAAAGACATTCAGCCGACGCCGGAAAAGGTCAACAACGCCATCTTCTATTATGCGCGTTTCGAAGTGCCCAACCCGGAAAGGCTGCTGCGCTTGCAAATGACGGCGCAGGTGCATATTCAGTTGGCAGGCGTCGAGCAGGCGCTGGTGATCCCGCTGGCGGCGCTGGGCGATCAGATCGCCGACAATCGCTACCACGTCTCGGTGCTGAAGCAGGGCAAGGAAGAGAAGCGCGAGGTGGCCATCGGCCTGCGCAACAATATCGACGTGCAGATCCTCAGCGGCCTCGAGGCGGGCGATGAGGTGATCGTCAGCCGCGGCGGCGTGGAGGCCGGCTGATGGCGGCGCTGTTGCAGCTGAGCGGCATTCGCCGCAGCTACCGTTCCGGCGAGCAGACGGTGGAGGTGCTGAAGGGGATCAGCCTGAGCATCGACGCCGGTGAAATGGTGGCGATCATGGGGGCCTCCGGCTCCGGCAAATCGACGCTGATGAACATTCTCGGCTGTCTGGACAAGCCGAGCGCCGGCGTGTATCGGGTGGCCGGGCAGGATGTGGCGACGCTGAGCGACGATGCGCTGGCGCAGCTGCGGCGCGAGCATTTCGGCTTTATCTTTCAGCGCTATCATCTGCTGCCGCACCTGAGCGCAGCGCACAACGTCGAAGTGCCGGCGGTGTACGCGGGGCTGGGCAAAGCGGCGCGGCGCGAGCGGGCGGAGGCGCTGTTGCGGCGTCTGGGGCTGGGGGAGCGCGTCAACTACCGGCCGAGCCAGCTTTCCGGCGGCCAGCAGCAGCGCGTCAGCATCGCCCGCGCGCTGATGAACGGCGGGCAGGTGATCCTGGCGGATGAACCGACCGGCGCGCTCGACAGCCACTCCGGCGAAGAGGTGATGGCGATCCTCAAACAGCTGTGCGCCCAGGGCCACACGGTGATCCTGGTGACCCACGATCCGGCGGTGGCGCGCCAGGCGGAACGGATCATCGAGATCCGCGACGGCGAGATTATCGCCGATTCGCGCCCGGCACCGCAGGAGAATGCGCAGGCCAAGCCGCTGGCGCTGGCCGCCGCGGCACCTTCCTGGCGGCAGATGGGCGGCCGTTTCCGCGAGGCGCTGGTGATGGCCTGGCGCGCGATGGCGGCCAACAAGATGCGCACCGCGCTGACCATGCTCGGCATCATTATCGGCATCGCCTCGGTGGTGTCGATCCTGGTGATCGGCGACGCCGCCAAGCAGATGGTGCTGGCGGACATTAAATCTATCGGCACCAACACCGTCGATATCTACCCCGGCAAGGACTTCGGCGATGACGATCCGACCTACCGGCAATCGTTGAAATACGGCGATCTCGATGCGCTGCGCGAACAGCCGTACATCAGCGCGCTGTCGCCGAGCATCAGCAGCAGCATGCGGCTGCGCTTGGGCAACGTCGACGCGGCGGCCAACGTCAACGGCGTCAGCGAGCAGTTCTTCCGCGTGTACGGCATGAGCTTTACCCAGGGCGTCGGCATCGACTCGATGCAGGTGCAGTCGCAGGCGCAGACGGTGGTGATCGACGCCAATACCCAGCGGCGGCTGTTCCCGCACCAGAAGAACGTGGTGGGCGAGGTGATCCTGGTAGGCAACATGCCGGCGACGGTGGTCGGCGTGGCCAGGGAGAAGCAGTCGATGTTCGGCAGCAGCAAGACGCTGAACGTGTGGGTGCCTTACAGCACCATGGCCAACCGATTGATGGGCAACAATTATTTTGACTCGATCACCGTGCGCATCCGCGACGGCTACGACAGCAAGGAAGCGGAACAGCAGCTGTCGCGCCTGTTGACGCTGCGCCACGGCAAGAAGGACTTCTTCACCTATAACATGGACAGCCTGGTGCAAACCGCCGAGAAAACCACCCGCACGCTGCAGCTGTTCCTGACGCTGGTGGCGGTGATTTCGCTGGTGGTCGGCGGCATCGGCGTGATGAATATCATGCTGGTGTCGGTGACCGAACGCACGCGCGAGATCGGCATCCGCATGGCGGTGGGCGCCCGTTCCGGCGACGTGTTGCAGCAGTTCCTGATCGAAGCGGTTCTGGTCTGCCTGGTGGGGGGCGCGCTGGGGATTACGCTGTCGTTCGCCATCGGCCTGGCGGTGCAGCTGGTATTGCCGGGCTGGCAGATCAGCTTCCCGCCGGCGGCGTTGCTGAGTGCGTTCCTCTGTTCCACCGGCATCGGCGTGGTGTTCGGCTATCTGCCGGCGCGCAATGCCGCGCGGCTGAATCCGATCGATGCGCTGGCGCGCGAGTAGGTAACAGGCATAAAAAATGCCAGTCACACGGCGGCTGGCATTTTTATCGCAGTCACGCTCAGTGCAGCGCGACTTTGCCGGAAGCGTTTAGGACAGCGCCTCGCTTTCCACCGGCACAATAAGACTGGCATGGTTCCCTTTCGGCCCTTGATGCACGTCGAAGCTGACCTGCTGGCCCGCCTTCAACGTTCTGTAACCATCCATCTTGATGGTGGAATAATGCGCGAAAATATCTTCGCCGCCGCCGGCTGGGCAGATGAAGCCAAAACCTTTGGCGTTGTTAAACCATTTAACAGTACCCGTCTCCATGCTTTTACATCCCTCGCAACGCTATTTTAAGTGAGATGAATAACTGATTTCGCACCCGCCGTGGGCGGGTAGCAGGGTGGACAAGGGGTGGTTAAAAGACCACCAGCCACGAATTTACACTCTAGAGCAAATGATCGGGGCGTCAAGGGATCGGCTTTTGTCGGCGGGGAGCAGTTCACCAAAGTTTGAAGCAGGTAACGCTATTGCCACGATTCAGTCACAATTGGCCCGTTTTTTTGCGCACGTTACAGTGCGGCGGGACGATGCCGAAGATGATAAAATAGTAACTATCCCCACTTTGAATAACCGAAACCTGCCCCCATATCTGAGGGCAGAGCAGAGAAGATGAGCAGCGATGGGCAATAACAACGACTGGCTAAACTTTGAACACTTGGCCGAAGAAAAACAAATCGATGCGGTAAAACCGCCGTCTATGTATAAAGTTATACTTAACAACGACGATTACACACCGATGGAATTTGTGATTGACGTTCTGCAAAAGTTCTTTTCTTATGATATTGAACGCGCAACGCAACTGATGCTCACGGTCCACTATCAAGGCAAGGCGATCTGTGGTGTTTTTACCGCCGAGGTGGCGGAAACCAAAGTCGTCCATGTGAACCGGTACGCAAGGGAGAACGAGCATCCGTTGCTTTGTACGCTGGAAAAAGCCTGAATAAGGCAATCTATTGGGGAGGTGCTTATGCTCAATCAAGAACTGGAACTCAGTCTCAACATGGCTTTCGCCAGGGCGCGTGAGCACAGACACGAGTTTATGACCGTGGAGCACCTGTTGCTGGCGTTGCTGAGCAACCCTGCCGCGCGAGAAGCGCTTGAGGCATGTACGGTGGATCTGGCCGCGTTGCGCCAGGAGCTGGAAGCCTTCATCGAACAAACCACACCGACGCTGCCCGCCGGCGAAGAAGAGCGCGACACTCAGCCGACGCTCAGCTTCCAGCGCGTGCTGCAGCGCGCGGTCTTCCATGTGCAATCTTCCGGCCGCAGCGAAGTGTCCGGCGCCAACGTGTTGGTGGCCATCTTCAGCGAGCAGGAGTCGCAGGCGGCCTATCTGCTGCGCAAACACGACGTCAGCCGTCTCGACGTGGTGAACTTCATTTCACATGGCACGCGTAAAGACGAGCCGGGCCAAGCGCCGAATGCGGAAAACCCGGTGAACGAAGAGCAGTCCGGAGGGGAAGACCGTATGGAAAACTTCACCACCAACCTCAATCAGTTGGCCCGTGTGGGCGGCATCGATCCGTTGATCGGCCGCGATCGTGAGCTGGAGCGCGCGATTCAGGTGCTGTGCCGCCGTCGTAAAAACAACCCGCTGCTGGTCGGCGAATCCGGCGTCGGCAAGACCGCCATCGCCGAGGGCCTGGCCTGGCGTATCGTGCAGGGCGACGTGCCGGAAGTGATGGCGGACTGCACGCTGTATTCGCTGGACATCGGTTCACTGCTGGCCGGCACCAAATACCGCGGCGACTTCGAGAAGCGCTTCAAGGCGCTGCTCAAGCAGCTGGAGCAGGATCAGAACAGCATTCTGTTCATCGATGAAATTCACACCATCATCGGCGCCGGCGCGGCTTCCGGTGGGCAGGTGGATGCCGCCAACCTGATCAAACCGCTGCTGTCGAGCGGCAAGATCCGGGTGATCGGCTCGACCACCTACCAGGAGTTCAGCAACATCTTCGAAAAGGATCGTGCGCTGGCGCGCCGTTTCCAGAAGATTGACATCACCGAGCCGACGGCGGAAGAGACCGTTCAGATCATCAACGGCCTGAAGACCAAGTATGAAGCGCACCACGACGTGCGTTATACCGCCAAGGCGATCCGCGCCGCGGTGGAGCTGTCGGTGAAATACATCAACGATCGTCATCTGCCGGACAAGGCGATCGACGTGATCGACGAGGCGGGCGCCCGCAGCCGGTTGATGCCGGCCAGCAAGCGCAAGAAAACCGTCAACGTGGCCGATATCGAATCCGTGGTGGCGCGCATCGCTCGTATCCCGGAGAAAACCGTGTCGGCCAGCGATCGCGACGTGCTGAGAAACCTGGGCGATCGCCTGAAGATGCTGGTGTTCGGCCAGGATCAGGCGATCGAAGCGCTGACCGAAGCGATCAAGATGAGCCGCGCCGGCTTGGGCCACGAGCGCAAGCCGGTCGGTTCCTTCCTGTTCGCCGGGCCGACCGGGGTCGGGAAAACCGAGGTCACCGTACAGTTGGCCAAGGCGATGGATATCGAGCTGCTGCGTTTCGACATGTCCGAGTACATGGAGCGGCATACCGTCAGCCGTCTGATTGGCGCGCCTCCGGGCTATGTTGGTTACGATCAGGGCGGGCTGCTGACCGATGCGGTGATCAAGCATCCGCATGCGGTGGTGCTGCTCGATGAGATCGAGAAGGCGCACCCGGACGTGTTCAACCTGCTGCTGCAGGTGATGGACAACGGCACGCTGACCGACAACAACGGCCGCAAGGCGGACTTCCGCAACGTGATCCTGGTGATGACCACCAACGCCGGGGTGCGGGAAACCGAACGCAAGTCGATCGGCCTGGTGCAGCAGGACAACAGCACCGACGCGATGGAAGAGATCAAGAAGGTGTTTACGCCGGAATTCCGCAACCGTCTGGACAACATCATCTGGTTCAACCATCTGTCTACCGAGGTGATCCAGCAGGTGGTCGACAAGTTTATCGTCGAACTGCAGGCGCAGCTGGATGCGAAGGGCGTCTCGCTGGAAGTGAGCGACGAAGCGCGCGACTGGCTGTCGGTGAAGGGCTACGACCGCGCGATGGGCGCTCGTCCGATGGCGCGCGTCATGCAGGAAAATCTGAAGAAACCGTTGGCCAACGAACTGCTGTTCGGCTCGCTGGTGGACGGCGGCTCCGTGAAGGTCGAGCTGGACAAGGACAAGAAACAGCTGACCTACCACTTCCTCAGCGCCGCCAAGCGCAAGGCGGACGAGGGCGCGGTGCACTAAGGCCGCCTTCAGGCAAAGAAAAAGCGATGCTTCGGCATCGCTTTTTTTATGGGTGAGATTCACCGTACAACAGAAACGAGTGAGCCCTCTCAGTTTACCTGCGCACCTGCAACCCGTTGTGTAACGTCGCTGCGGGGGTAAACGGAAAGGGCTCCCGAGGGATTACATCCTCGATGCCGCCAACGTGTGGCGCGCGGTGAGCCGATTAACGGCTACGGAAGACAATGCGGCCTTTGCTCAGGTCGTACGGGGTCAGCTCTACAGTGACTTTGTCGCCCGTCAGGATGCGGATATAGTTTTTACGCATTTTACCGGAGATGTGTGCGGTTACCACGTGCCCGTTTTCCAATTCAACGCGGAACATGGTGTTCGGCAGCGTATCAAGAACGGTGCCCTGCATTTCAATATTGTCTTCTTTGGCCATCGAATCCTCTAGGTCTAACTACCTTAGTTTTTAACCGGCAAGATAATGCCGAAAAACCCCCATTATGTAAAGATGTGTCGGTGAACATTGCACCGTTTCCACCAATTAGTTTACTGGAGAGGGCGGTTCAGCCGGCTGTGGGGATATGACTTGCGGCTCCCAGCACGCCGGCGCCAAAGGCCGCCGTTGAAGGGTGCTGAGCTGCTGCAAAAATTGACGGCGCGGAATTTCACGCGCGCCAAGGCGGGCAGTGTGAGCGTTCAGCACCTGGCAGTCAATCAATTCCCCGCCATAAGCGGCAAAATGGCGGCAAAAGGCCATCAATGCGCATTTTGAGGCGTTGGTGACGCGGCTGAACATCGATTCGCCGCAGAACAACGCGCCCTGCGCCACGCCATACATGCCGCCGACCAGTTGATTATCCTGCCATACCTCCACCGAGTGCGCGTAGCCGAGGCGGTGCAGATGCTGATAGGCGCGCTGCACCTCCGGGCCGATCCAGGTGCCTTCATCCGGCCGGTGGGCGCAGGCGGCGATCACCGCGGCGAAGTCGTGATTGAGCGTGATGCGAAACGGATCGTGGCGCAAAAAGCGTTTCAGGCTGCGGTTGAGATGAAACTCTGTCGGGAACAGCACCGCACGCGGATCGGGCGACCACCACAGGATGGCTTCCCCCGGCGAATACCAGGGGAAGATGCCGCGCTCGTAGGCCGCCAGCAGCCGCGGCGCCGTCAGGTCGCCGCCGATAGCCAACAGGCCGTTAGGGTCGCGCAGGGCGCTTTCAGGCGAGGGGAACGCCAGCGACTGTGGGGAAAGCTTCACGATGCGCATACGGGGTCTCTGCGTCCTCTACGGGCCGATTACGGCGCCAGGTTGCTGATACGGTTGCGAAAGCGGGCATAGCGGCCCTGCCGGCGCATCAGGGTGGCGTGATCGCCCTGTTCGACAATCCGGCCGTCGTCCATTACGCAAATGCGGTCGAGATGCTCCAGGCCGTACAGACGGTGCGTCACCAGGATCAGCGTCTTACCCTGACAGTGCCGGCGCAGCAGCGCCAGGATCTGCTGCTCGGTTTCGGCGTCCAGCCCTTCGGTCGGTTCGTCGAGCAGCAGCAGCGGGGCCGGGTGCAGCAGCGCGCGGGCGATGCCCAGGCGGCGCTGTTCGCCGCCGGACAGCTGCCGGCCGCCTTCGCCCAGCCAGGCGTTCAGCCCGCCGTCGCTGTCCAGCAATTTATCCAGCCCCACCTGCCGCAGCACCTCGCTCAGGCGAGCGTCGTCGGCATCCGGCGCGGCCAGCCGCAGGTTTTCCCGCAGCGTATCGCTGAAGATATGCACCCGCTGGCTGACGACCGTGGTCATCCGACGCAGCGTGGCTTCATCATAATCCTCCAGCGGTTCGCCGTTGAGCAGAATTTTTCCGCCGTCGGTGCGCCAGGCGCGGGTCAGCAGCTGCAGCAGGGTGGACTTGCCGCAGCCGGTGCGGCCGAGCAAAGCGATGTGTTCGCCGGCCGCGACCTCGAGCGTGACGTCGCGCAGCACCGGCTGCGGTTGGTCGGGGTAGGTGAAGCTCAGCTGTTGCAGGCTAAGCTGAGCCCGATCGGCGGCGGCCGGGCCGGCGGCCGGGAAGGTGACCTCCGGCTGACGATCGATGATCTGCCTGACCCGCGTGGCGGAGGCAATGACCTGGCCGAGGTGCTGGAAGGCGCCGGCGACCGGCATCAGCGCTTCGAACGACGCCAGCGCGGCGAAGACAAACAGTGCGATCAGCGCGCCGGGCTGGGTATCGCCGCCGATGCCGGCGGCGGTCAGCCACAGCAGCAGCGTTACCGTCAGCCCGCTGGCGAGGATCATCAGCGCCTGCGCCTTGCCGCTCAGCGAGGCCTGCTGCCACTGGCGGCGTTGCCACCGCTGTTCGGTGGCGTTCAGCGTCTGGCGGAAGTCGTTGACGGCGCCGAACACCACCAGCTCCGCCTGCCCCTGCAGCCAGGCGGTCAGGTCGGTGCGGTATTGGCCGCGCAGCGCGGTAAGCTGGCCGCCGATCGGCTTGCCGGCGCGATAAAACACCGGCGGTACCAGCAGCAACAACAGCAACAGGATGCCGCCCAGCGTCAGGGCGAGCGCAGGATCCAGCCAGCTCAGGCCGTAGGTGACCACCAGGATCACCACCGCTGCGCTGATCAGCGGCGAGATCACCCGTAGATAAAGATGATCCAGCGTGTCCACGTCCGCCACCAGGCGGTTGAGCAGCTCGGCCTGGCGGAAACGGGCGATGCCGCCCGGCGTCAGCGGCAGGATCTTGCTGAAGGTGAACACCCGCAGATGCGACAGCACGCGGAAGGTGGCGTCGTGGCTGACGACTCGCTCAGCGTAGCGCCCGGCGGTGCGGAAGATCGCCGCGCCGCGCACGCCGGCGGCCGGCAGCATGTAGTTAAAGGTCAGCAGGCCCGCCAGTCCGGCCAGCGACGAGGCGGCCAGGAACCAGCCGGAGAGCGCCAGCAGGCCGATGCTGGCCAGCAGAGTGACGATCGCCAAGAGGATGCCGAGGCTAATCAGCAGGCTATGGCGGCGGTACAACGCCAAAAACGGCAGCAAAACGCGCATGATTAAAGCTCCCCGCGGCGATGGGCGATCAGAGTGGCGAACAGGCCCGGCTGGGCGCTGAGGGTGGCGTAATCGCCCTGTTGCACGATGCGCCCGTTATCCATCACCCAAATCTGATCGTAGTCTTCGGTGTCTTCCAACTGGTGCGTCACCAGCAGGGTGGTTTGCTGATGCGAAGCGGCGTTCAACGCCTGCATCACCCGCTGCTCGCTGTGGGCATCGAGGCTGGCGGCCGGTTCATCCAGCAGCAGCAGGCGGCGCGGGCCGATCAGCGCCCGGGCGACCGCTACGCGCTGCGCCTGGCCGACCGACAGGCGGGCGGCGTTGTCGCCCACTTCGGTGTCGAGCCCCTGCGGCAGATAAGGGAGCAGTTCGCTGACGTAGGCGAGTTCCACCGCCTGCTGCAGCTGCGCTTCGTCAGCCTGCGGGCAGCCCAACAGGATATTGGCGCGCAGGGTTTGCGCCGGCAGGTGCGGGTTCTGGCCGACCCAGCTCAGCTGCTGGCGCCAGGTTTCGGCGGACAGTTCACGCAGCTCGACGCCGTTGACGGTCAGCGATCCGCGATAGGGCAGGAAGCCGAGCAGCAGATTGAGCAGTGAACTTTTGCCGGCGCCGCTCAGCCCGACCAGCGCCACGCGCTGCTGCGGTTGCAGGGTGAAACTCAGCGGCCCGGCCAGCAGCACGCCGTTCGGCGACAGGATTTCCAACGCGTTCGCCTGCAGCGTCAGCGGTTGATCGGCGGGCAGTTGCCGCGTGCCGTTGCCCATCTGCTCGCCTTCAGCGCTGAGGAAGGTTTCCAGCGCTTCCGCCGCGCCGACCGCCTGCGCCTTAGCGTGGTAGAAGGTGCCGAGATCGCGCAGCGGTTGGAAAAACTCCGGCGCCAGAATCAACACCAGAAAACCGGAAAACAGCGTTACGCCGAGGCCGTAGCTGCCGAAGTTGAGTTCGCCGAGGTAGGAAAAGCCGAAGTACACCGCCACCACGGCGATGGAGATCGAAGCGAAGAACTCCAGCACGCCGGAAGAGAGGAAGGCCATGCGCAGCACTTCCATGGTGCGGCTACGGAAGTCTTCGGAAGATTTGGCGATCTGCGCGGTTTCGGCCTGCGCGCGGTCGAACAGCCGCAGGGTGTCCAGGCCGCGCAGGCGGTCGAGGAAGTTGCCGCTCAATCGCGCCAGCGCCACGAAGTTGCGGCGGTTGGCGTCGGCGGCCCCCATGCCGACCAGCACCATGAACAGCGGGATCAGCGGCGCGGTCGCCAGCAGAATGATGCCTGCGGCCCAATTGATCGGGAAGACGGCGATCAGGATCAGCAGCGGGATGAAGACCGCCAGATACATCTGCGGCAGATATCGCGAGTAATAGTCCTGCATATCCTCGATCTGCTCGACGATGATGCTGGCCCAGCTGCCCGCCGGTTTGCCCTGGATCCAGGCCGGCCCGAGCTGCTGCAGCTTATCCAGCACCTGTTGGCGCATGCGCTGGCGGATCACCTGGCCACACCGGAAACCGACCCGTTCCCGCAGCCAGCTTAACAGCGCCCGCAGCGCGAACGCGGCGGCCAGCCAGATAAACGAAGGGATCAGCTGTTCGCGTGGGGTATGCTCGATGATCAGGGCGTGCAGCAGGCTGGCCAACAGCCACGCCTGCGCCACGATCAGCAGGCCGCTGAATAGCCCCAACAACATGGAAAGGCGCAACCAACGCTGCGCTAACGAACTCTGGGTTTTAAGCCAACGGGTTAACTGTTGCTGTCTGGTTTTTTTCATCAGATATGCGTCTGCGTCGCCGGCGCCCGTTTGTTACGGGCTGGGTTAACGTACTGTTAAATAATAGTGTTTGGCGCAATCGGCGACAAACAAGCGAGGCCCCATGTTACCTCGTCACCCGGCAGACTGAAAATAATAAAGCGGCCAAATGTGGCTATAACAGACGCGAGAAGGGGAGTGCGGAGGGGGGAAACAAAAAAAGCGGCTCGAGAGCCGCTTTTTGCTGATGAAGAGAATGTTTTAGCAAACTTCTGCGCCGGCGATGCCGTCCAGGTAACGCTCCGCGTCCAGCGCCGCCATACAGCCGGTGCCGGCGGAGGTGATCGCCTGGCGGTAGATGTGATCCATCACGTCGCCCGCGGCGAACACGCCGGGGATGGTGGTTTGGGTCGCATTGCCGTGAATGCCGGACTGCACCTTGATGTAGCCGTTTTCCAGCTCCAGCTGGCCGCCGAAGATGCCGGTGTTCGGGCTGTGGCCGATAGCGATGAACACGCCGGCCAGTTCCAGTTCACGGGTTTCGTTTTCCGCTTTGGTGCTGCGGATACGCACGCCGGTCACGCCCATTTCATCGCCCAGCACTTCGTCCAGCGTATGGTCGGTGTGCAGCACGATGTTGCCGCTTTTCACTTTTTCCATCAGCCGGTCGATCAGGATCTTCTCCGAGCGGAAGCTGTCGCGGCGGTGGATCAGGTGAACCTCGGCGGCGATGTTGGACAGGTACAGCGCTTCTTCAACAGCGGTGTTGCCGCCGCCGACCACCGCGACTTTCTGGTTGCGGTAGAAGAAGCCGTCGCAGGTCGCACAGGCGGAAACGCCTTTGCCCTTGAAGGCCTCTTCGGAAGGCAGGCCAAGATAGCGGGCGGAGGCGCCGGTCGCGATGATCAGCGCGTCGCAGCTGTATTCGCCGCTGTCGCCGAACAGGCGGAACGGACGCTGCTGCAGATCGACGCTGTTGATGTGATCGAAGACGATTTCGGTCTGGAACTTCTCCGCATGCTCGCGCATGCGCTCCATCAGCGCCGGACCGGTCAGGCCTTCGGCGTCGCCCGGCCAGTTTTCCACTTCAGTGGTGGTGGTCAGCTGGCCGCCTTGTTCCATACCGGTGATCAGCACCGGGCTCAGGTTGGCGCGCGCCGCGTAAACGGCGGCGGTGTAACCGGCCGGGCCGGAGCCCAGAATCAGTAATTTGCTATGTTTAGCCGTGCCCATGAATAACCTCTTTATTCCACAATGGCGGACAATGAAGCCGATTGTAGGGAAAATGACGCAGTAAAAAAAGCGCCGGGCGACGTTGTTAACGATTTGTATGATAGTTGTCGCCTATTAATGCACCCGCTGTCGGCAAATCGTACGCCGAACGCAGAAATTTACCTTATCAAAGTCGCATTAGGCCGCTGAATCGCCAAGCGCGCAAAAACGGCGCATTCTGCGACTTAGGCCGCTCCCTGCCGGGGTTTATCTGCCAGCGATTCATAACCAAAAATGGGATGCAGACTTTTCGTGACGGTACGTTGTTCTGATTTTGCTTCTTTTACTTTGACAATCCGCTGCGCATTTGCGAAAACATCATAGGAAGAAGAAATTATCCCCGTAACACCAGCAAATCGTACGTATTTGCGCCGCGAGGCGGCAATGCGCGGTGGATGTGCGGAGCAGGGCGCGCAAGCGTTTGCTGATTTTTTCTCGACCTTAACGTCGTTACCGGCGCCGCGCGGGGTTGGACAGACAGGCTGCGCGGCGTGGAATGATGGTAGTGAAGAAGCATATGACAGGCATCGGGTCTTCGCTTGGAACGAACCCTTACACATTGACGTTGGCTAGGGTGTGGCAAGTGCACGGAAGAAAATAAGAGAGACAATAATAATGGCAGACAACAAGAAACGCCCGGGTAAAGATCTTGACCGTATCGACCGCAACATCCTGAATGAGCTGCAGAAGGATGGGCGTATTTCGAACGTCGAGCTTTCGAAGCGCGTGGGGTTATCCCCGACGCCATGTTTGGAACGCGTGCGCCGTCTCGAGCGCCAGGGTTTCATTCATGGCTATACCGCATTGCTTAACCCGCATTATCTGGATGCGTCCCTGCTGGTTTTCGTGGAGATCACGCTGAACCGCGGCGCGCCGGATGTGTTTGAGCAATTCAACTCGGCAGTGCAGAAGCTTGAAGAGATTCAGGAGTGTCATCTGGTTTCCGGTGATTTCGACTACCTGTTGAAAACCCGCGTACCGGACATGTCGGCTTACCGTAAACTGCTGGGCGAAACCTTGCTGCGTTTGCCGGGGGTCAACGACACCCGTACCTACGTAGTGATGGAAGAAGTGAAACAGAGTAACCGTCTGGTTATCAAAACACGGTAAGGTGCAGGTGCAAAACCTGATTAAATTGGTTACACTCCTGTTTATTCATACAGTTTCGGCGCCGGGGAAGCTTCTCGGCGCTGTTGCTATGTCAGCTAACAGGAACCTGGAGAGCCTTTCTTGAGCCAGGAATATACAGAAGATAAAGAAGTTACCCTGAAAAGACTCAGCAGTGGCCGGCGTTTGCTGGAGGCTGTGCTTATCGTGGTAGCGATTTTTGCCGTTTACCTCATGGCTGCGCTGGTCAGTTTCAACCCGTCTGACCCAAGCTGGTCGCAGACCGCGTGGCATGAGCCGATTCACAACTTGGGCGGCGGTGTTGGGGCCTGGTTGGCCGACACGCTGTTCTTCACCTTCGGGGTGCTCGCCTACGCGATACCACCGATCATGCTGGTTCTGTGCTGGGCGGCCTATCGCCAACGGGCCAACAGAGACTACGTCGACTATTTCGCGCTCTCCCTGCGCCTGATCGGCACCCTGGCGTTAGTGCTCACCTCCTGTGGGCTGGCGGCGCTGAACGTTGACGATCTCTATTACTTCGCTTCCGGCGGCGTGATCGGCAGCCTGCTGAGCAACGCCATGTTGCCATGGTTCAACGGCATCGGCGCCACGCTGGCGCTGCTGTGCGTGTGGGCGGCGGGGCTGACGCTGTTTACCGGCTGGTCCTGGCTGGTGATCGCCGAGAAGATCGGCGGGGCGGTGCTGGGCGTCGCGACCTTCATGACCAACCGTTCGCGTCGCGAAGCGCGTTATTTCGAGGATGACGAGCGTTACGTTGACGACGAGCCTGAGCAGGCAGGGAAGGGCGCCGCCGCAGCGGTTGCCACGACCGCCGCCGGAGCCGCGGCCGCCGATGACGACGTGTTGTTCTCTGCGCCTTCGGTCACTGAAAGCGCCAAAGAGGCGGCGGAAGACGCCGCCGATCCGTTGCTCAGCGGCCTGCGAGCCGATGATGGTGAGGTTGAAGCCGACGCCGCGCCAATCGCACCGGTGGTTTCGCCTGCACCGGCGGTGAAGGCAGCGATCCACGAGCCCGTTGCAGCGCCGATCGCCGCTCAGGCGCCGTCGGTAACGGTGGCGCCGGCCGCGCCGGCCTCGGTCAATCAGCACCCGGTGAGCGCCCCGGCGCAAGACGCCACGCCGCCGCTGTACTCCTTCGAAATTCCGGAAGAAACGCCTGCACCGAAGGCGACGCGTCCTGTCGATCCTTATCAGGATGACGATGAGCCGCGTCTCGGCAATTGGCAAGAGCCGGCTGCGCCGCAGCCGCCGGCGCGTTCTCCCTTTGATTTTACCGCCGCGCAGCGCGACAGCGCCGACGTCAGCGGAGCGGGTGGTTTCAGCGCTACCGGTGCCAAGCCACAGCTGGATACGGCAGCCGCTGCCGCAGCGGGCGCCGCAGCGGCGACCTTTATGCCGGCCTTCACGGCCACCAGCGACGGCAATCCGCAGGTTAAGCAGGGCATCGGCCCTGAGCTGCCGCGGCCGAACCCGGTGCGCATCCCGACCCGTCGCGAGCTGGCTTCTTACGGCATCAAGCTGCCTTCGCAGCGTGCGGCCGAGCAGGAACAGCGCCAGGCGGATCCTCAGCAGCCGACGGCGGTGAGCCCGCAGGAAGAAGAGGCGCTGCAGGAAGCCGCGCTGCGTCAGGCGTTTGCCGAGCAGCAAAGCCAACGCTACGGCGAAAGCTACGCGCCGGAGCAACAAGATGACGAGAGCGCCCTGCAGGAAGCCGAGCTGAGCAAGGCGTTTGCCGAGCAGCAGAACCAACGCTACGGCGAAGGCTATCAACAGGACGACGAAGAGGCGCTGCAAGAGGCCGCGCTGCGCCAGGCGTTCGCCGAGCAGCAGCAGGAGCGCTACGGCCAGCAAGCGCCTGCTCCGCAAGCGCCGGCCGCCAGCCCGGTGGATACCCGCAATGCTTTCAGCTTCTCGCCGATGGCGGATCTGGTGGATGATGGCCCGAGCGAGCCGATGTTCACGCTGTCTCCGCAGCTTGAAGAGCGCATTGAACAGCAAAGCGAGCAACAGGACGACGTGCCGTTCGGCCAGTTTGAGCCTGCGGCGCCGGTTGCCCAACCTCAGCAACCGCACTCGCAGCCTCAGCAATACCAGCAGCCGCAGCAACAACAGTATCAACAGCCGTCGCAGCAGCAGTATCAACAGCCGTCGCAGCCATATCAGCAGCCACAGCAACCGGTGCAGCAGCAGCCTCAGCAAACTCAGGCCGAGCAGCATCCGGCGATGGACAGCTTGATTCACCCGTTCCTGATGCGCAACGATCAGCCGCTGCAGAAGCCGACCACGCCGCTGCCGACGCTGGATCTGCTGACCGAGGCCCCGAAAGAGGTAGAACCGGTCGACTCCTTCGCGCTGGAACAGAAGGCGCGTCTGGTGGAGGCCAGCCTGGCCGATTACCGCGTGAAAGCCGACGTGGTAGACATCCTGCCGGGGCCGGTCATCACCCGCTTCGAGCTGGATCTGGCGCCGGGCGTTAAAGCGGCGCGCATTTCCAACCTGTCGCGCGATCTGGCACGCTCGCTGTCGACGTCGGCGGTGCGCGTGGTAGAAGTGATCCCCGGCAAGCCTTACGTCGGTCTGGAGCTGCCGAACGCCAAGCGGCAAACGGTGTACCTGCGCGAAGTGCTGGATTGCCCGGCCTTCCGTGACAACCCGTCGCCGCTGTCCATCGTATTGGGTAAGGACATCTCCGGCGAACCGGTGGTGGCCGATCTGGGCAAAATGCCGCACTTGCTGGTCGCCGGTACCACCGGTTCCGGTAAGTCGGTCGGGGTCAACGCCATGATCCTGAGCATCCTGTATAAAGCCACGCCGAAAGAAGTGCGCTTTATCATGATCGACCCGAAAATGCTGGAGCTGTCGGTTTACGAAGGCATTCCTCACCTGTTGACCGATGTGGTCACCGACATGAAAGACGCTGCCAACGCGCTGCGCTGGTGCGTGGGGGAAATGGAACGCCGCTACAAGCTGATGTCTGCCCTGGGCGTGCGTAACCTGGCGGGCTACAACGAGCGCGTCGATCAGGCCGAGGCGATGGGGCGTCCGATCCCGGATCCGTTCTGGAAGCCGACCGACAGCATGGACATCACGCCGCCGGTGTTGGAGAAAGAGCCGTACATCGTGGTGATGGTCGACGAATTCGCCGATCTGATCATGACGGTCGGCAAGAAGGTCGAAGAGTTGATCGCTCGCCTGGCGCAGAAAGCGCGTGCGGCGGGTATCCATCTGGTGCTGGCGACCCAGCGTCCGTCGGTGGATGTGATCACGGGTCTTATCAAGGCCAACATCCCGACGCGTATCGCCTTTACCGTGTCGAGCAAAATCGACTCCCGCACCATCCTCGATCAGGGGGGCGCCGAGTCCTTGCTGGGTATGGGCGATATGCTCTATCTGGCACCGAACTCCTCGATTCCGGTGCGCGTGCATGGCGCATTCGTGCGCGATCAGGAAGTGCACGCGGTGGTCAAGGATTGGAAAGCGCGCGAGCGGCCCCAATATAAAGAGGGCATTCTCAGCGGCGGCGAAGACGGCGAGGGCGGTGCCGGCGGCGGTATGGACGGCGACGAAGAGCTGGATCCGCTGTTTGACCAGGCGGTGGATTTCGTGGTGGACAAACGCCGCGCCTCCATCTCCGGCGTGCAGCGCCAGTTCCGTATCGGCTATAACCGCGCGGCGCGCATCATCGAACAGATGGAAGCGCAGGGCATCGTCAGCGAGCAGGGGCACAACGGCAACCGCGAGGTGCTGGCGCCGCCGCGGCACGATTGATGGTCGTTTAGCCATTGCAATTCAATAAGAAAGGGCCGCTTAAGCGGCCCTTGTGCAAAGAAGCGTAAACCCGTTTCTTCTCGGAACATTGGCCTACCGGCCGATCGCCGGCTTCGGGTAAAGTAACCGGGTAAAGGGTTGATTTGACCCGCACGGCGTCGCCCTGCGGTTAACGCATTTCATAAGGTATCTGGAATAATGAAAAAACTGTTAGTTGCCTGCTGTCTGCTTTCGGGATTCGCTTCTACCTCCGTGCTGGCCGACGCCGCACAGGATCTGCAAAGTCGCCTGGCGAAGGTGAACAGTTTCCACGCCAGCTTCTCGCAAACCGTGACCAGCGCCGACGGTGCCGCGGTGCAACAGGGGGAAGGCGAGCTGTGGGTGAAGCGGCCGAACCTGTTCAACTGGCACATGACGTCACCCGATGAGAGCGTGCTGGTCTCCGATGGCCAAACCCTGTGGTTCTATAACCCATTCGTCGAGCAGGTGACGGCGACCTGGCTGAAGAACGCCACCGGCAATACGCCGTTTATGCTGATCACCCGCAATAATGCCAGCGACTGGAAACAGTACAACGTGAAGCAAAAGGGCGATGATTTCGAGCTGACGCCGAAGTCCGCCAGCGGCAACCTGAAGCAGTTCGCCATCAGCGTGACCAACAGCGGCACCATCCGCAGCTTCGCCGCGGTGGAGCAGGACGGTCAGCGCAGTTCCTACACGCTGAAAAGCCAGCAGAACGTCGCCGCCGATCCGGCCAAATTCAAATTTACCCCGCCGAAGGGGGTGACGCTGGACGACCAGCGCCAGTGAGGTGCAAGTGAGTAATAATCTGTCGCTCGATTTTTCCCAGAACGAGTTCCAGCCGTTGGCCGCGCGTATGCGGCCGACCACGCTGGCGCAGTATATCGGCCAGCAGCACCTGCTGGCCGCCGGCAAGCCGCTGCCGCGCGCCATTGAGGCCGGGCAACTGCACTCGATGATTTTATGGGGGCCGCCGGGCACCGGGAAGACGACGCTGGCAGAACTGATCGGCCGTTACGGCCAGGCGGATGTCGAACGGATCTCTGCCGTGACCTCCGGTATCAAGGAGATCCGCGAGGCGATCGAGCGGGCGCGGCAAAATCGCGACGCCGGCCGCCGCACCATCCTGTTCGTCGACGAAGTGCACCGCTTCAATAAGAGCCAGCAGGACGCTTTCCTGCCGCACATCGAAGACGGCACCATCACCTTTATCGGCGCCACCACCGAAAACCCGTCGTTCGAGCTGAACTCGGCGCTGTTGTCCCGCGCCCGCGTTTACCTGCTGAAGGCGCTGACCGCCGAAGATATCGGCCAGGTGCTGGATCAGGCGATGGGCGACAAGGCGCGCGGCTTTGGCGGCCAGAATATCGAGCTGCCGGCGGAAACGCGCCGCCTGCTGTCGGAGCTGGTGGGCGGCGACGCGCGCCGGGCGCTGAACAGCCTGGAAATGATGGCCGACATGGCGGAGTTGGACGCCAAAGGCGTGCGGGTGCTGACGCCGGAGCTGCTGAAAGAGGTGTCGGGCGAGCGCAGCGCGCGCTTCGACAATAAGGGCGACCGTTATTACGATCTGATTTCCGCGCTGCATAAATCGGTGCGCGGCTCGGCGCCGGACGCCGCGCTGTATTGGTATGCGCGCATCATTACCGCCGGCGGCGATCCGCTCTACGTGGCGCGCCGTCTGTTGGCGATTGCCTCTGAAGACGTGGGCAACGCCGATCCGCGCGGCATGCAGGTGGCGATCGCCGCCTGGGATTGCTTCACCCGCGTGGGGCCGGCGGAGGGCGAGCGCGCCATCGCGCAGGCGATCGTCTACCTGGCCTGCGCGCCGAAGAGCAATGCGGTCTACACCGCGTTCAAGGCCGCCATGCGCGACGCCAAAGAGCAGGCCGATTATGACGTGCCGGAGCACCTGCGCAACGCGCCGACCAAGCTGATGAAGGAAATGGGGCTGGGGGCGGAGTACCGCTACGCCCACGACGAACCCAACGCCTACGCCGCCGGCGAGAACTATTTCCCGCCCGAAATGGCCCATACGCGCTACTATCAACCGACCTCGCGCGGGCTGGAAGGAAAAATCGGCGAAAAGTTGGCATGGCTGGCTGAGCAGGATCAAAATAGCCCGACAAAACGCTACCGCTAGCGAGGCCGTTGCGGTAAGGTTAGCGGGTATCACTCTTCTTTTATGCGGCTATAAATCAGCCGCATAGAACAACAACACTTCTTTCAATAACAACAAGCACAGGATTAGCATGCTCGATCCCAATCTGCTGCGTAATGAGCTAGACGCAGTCGCCGTCAAACTGGCTCGCCGAGGCTTTAAACTCGATCTGGATCTGCTGCGTTCGCAGGAAGAACGTCGCAAAGTTCTGCAGGTAGAAACTGAAACGCTGCAAGCGGAACGCAACTCCCGATCGAAATCCATCGGCGCGGCCAAAGCGCGTGGGGAAGACATCGAGCCGCTGCGTCGCGAAGTGAACGAGCTGGGTGACAAGCTGGATGCCGCCAAGGCGGCGCTGGATGCGTTGCAGAGCGAGATCCGCGATTACGCCCTGACGCTGCCTAACCTGCCGGACGACGCCGTGCCGGATGGTAAAGACGACAGCGAAAACCTGGAAGTTGCTCGCTGGGGCGAACCGCGCCAGTACGACTTCGCGGTGCGCGATCACGTCGACCTGGGCGAAATGGCCGGCGGGCTGGATTTTGCCGCCGCGGTTAAGCTGACCGGTTCGCGCTTCGTGGTGATGAAAGGGCAAATCGCCCGCATGCACCGCGCGCTGTCCCAGTTCATGCTGGATCTGCACACCGAGCAGCACGGCTACCTGGAGGCCTACGTGCCTTACCTGGTTAACCACGCCACGCTGTACGGTACCGGCCAGCTGCCGAAGTTCGGCGAAGACCTGTTCCATACCCGTCCGCTGGAAGAAGAAGCCGACAGCAGCAACTACGCGCTGATCCCAACGGCGGAAGTGCCGCTGACCAACCTGGTGCGCGACGAGATCGTGGAAGAGGAAACTCTGCCGCTGAAAATGACCGCACACACGCCATGCTTCCGCGCGGAAGCCGGTTCTTACGGCCGCGACACCCGCGGTTTGATCCGCATGCACCAGTTCGACAAGGTCGAGATGGTGCAGATCGTTCGTCCGGAAGATTCGATGGATGCCCTGGAAGAGCTGACCGGCCACGCGGAAAAAGTGCTGCAGCTGCTGAACCTGCCTTACCGCAAGGTGCTGCTGTGCACCGGCGACATGGGCTTCGGCGCGTGCAAAACTTACGATCTGGAAGTGTGGCTGCCGGCGCAGGATACCTACCGCGAGATCTCGTCCTGCTCCAACATGTGGGACTTCCAGGCGCGTCGCATGCAGGCGCGCTGCCGCAGCAAAGCCGACAAGAAACCGCGTCTGGTTCACACCCTGAACGGCTCCGGCCTGGCGGTTGGTCGTACGCTGGTGGCGGTGCTGGAAAACTACCAGCAGGCCGACGGCCGCATTCAGGTGCCTGAAGTGCTGCGTCCTTATATGGGCGGCCTGGAATATATCGGCTAAACGGCAAACCACAAAAAAAGCGCCTGCGGGCGCTTTTTTTATGTCGAGAATTCAGTCTGGCGCCAGCGTATAAGCCTGTTGAAGGTAGTCCGCCAGATGCTTGCTCTTCACCTCGGCGGGCGAGTGGAGCTTGATGTGCCGCCGATACTGGCCGCTGCCTTCGAGCTGGTGATGGCTGTCTGCCAGCCGGTAGCCGTGGCCGAATTCCACCGTGACGTGGTGGCGGTAGGCGAAAACGCCGCAGAAAAATTGGCTATGCGAGAACATGATGCCGCCGTATTTGACCGACTCGGTGACGCCGTTGCCGCTCGCCGCAGCTATCCGGCGCACCTGCTGTACGATCTCCAGCAGTTCGCCGTGCGTGCTGCCGATGTCCGCCAGCAGGGCCTCTACCGCCGCATCATTTGCCTGACTCATTTTGCCTCTTTGTCGTTAAATTCGCTCTGCGCTGAGCATAGCGCTTTTTCAGCCGGTTAGCCGGAAACAAATCGTGCGGTGCAATGATAAGAGGCGATTGACTTTTTTATCGCCAGTGGCATGATGCGCGCACTCTCATTGCGCGTTCGGTCACAATTTCACTATGTCCGCATACTCCCGCCCAGTGCTCTTATTGCTCTGCGGTCTTTTGCTGCTCACGGTATCCATTGCCGTTTTGAATACGTTAGTGCCCCTTTGGTTAACCCATGCTCAGCTGTCGACTTGGCAGGTGGGAATGGTCAGCTCTTCTTACTTCAGCGGCAACCTGTTGGGCACGCTGGTGGCGGGCAAACTGATCCAGCGCGTCGGTTTTACCCGCAGCTATCATCTTTCTTGTCTGGTGTTCGCCGCTGCGACTGCCGGCATGGTGCTGTCGATCGATTTTTGGAGCTGGCTGGGCTGGCGCTTCTTCGCCGGCGTCGGTTGCGCCTGGATCTGGGTGATCGTGGAGAGCGCGCTGTTGCGCAGCGGCAACCTGAGCAACCGCGGCCAGCTGCTGGCGGCCTATATGATCGTTTATTACCTTGGTACGGTGACCGGCCAATTGCTGTTGAGCATGACCTCGACCGAATTGTTGCACGTGGTGCCGTGGGTGACCGCCATTGTGATCAGCGCCATGCTGCCGATGCTGTTCGCGCGGGTCAACCGCCATGAAGACGAGCCGCAGCAGGCGGCGGTATGGACCATGCTGAGACGCCGCAGCGCGCGCCTCGGCATCAACGGTTGCATCATTTCCGGCATCGTGCTCGGTTCGCTGTACGGCCTGATGCCGTTGTACCTCTCCCATCAGGGCATGAGCGACGCCAACGTCGGTTACTGGATGGCGCTGCTGGTCAGCTCCGGCATCGTCGGCCAATGGCCGGTCGGGCGCCTGGCCGATCGTTACGGGCGCCTGTTGGTGCTGCGCATTCAGGTGTTCGTGGTGATCCTCGCCAGCGTGGCGATGCTCGGCAACTACGCCATGGCGCCTTCGCTGTTCATCCTCGGCTGCGCCGGCTTTACCCTGTATCCGGTGGCGATGTCCTGGGCCTGCGAGAAGGCGCTGCCGCACGAGTTGGTGGCGATGAACCAGGCGCTGTTGATGAGTTACACCATCGGCAGCCTGCTGGGGCCGTCGATGACGGCGTTGCTGATGCAAAACTATTCCGACCGCGTGCTGTTCGTGATGATCGCCGCCGTGGCGCTGGTTTACCTGCTGATGCTGCTGAAGAAACAGAAGCCGGATCACCATCACACGCCGTTCGCCGCCGCCTGAGCATGAAAAAACCGGCCATGAGCCGGTTTTTTCTTTTGGCGTGCGCCAATCAGTAAATCACTTTGTGGCCGTAGCTTTCCAGGATGCCTTTGACGCGATCCATGGTCTCGGCTTTCGGCGGGTGCACGCCGTCCAGCTTGTACTCTTCCCCCATCGCTATCCATTTGTGCTTGCCCAGCTCGTGGTAAGGCAGCAGCTCGATTTTCTCGATGTTGGTCATGTCTTTGGTGAACTCGCCCAGCAGGTGCGCCGACTTATCGTCGTCTGACCAGCCCGGCACCACCACGTAGCGGATCCAGGTGCGCTGGTTGCGTTTCGCCAGGTAGCGGGCGAATTCCAGCGTGCGGTGATTGGAGACGCCGACCAGGTTCTGGTGGATCTCGTCGTTCATCTGTTTCAGATCCAGCATCACCAGATCGGTGGTGTCCAGCAGCTCGTCGATCACCGGATCGTAGCGGCGCACAAAACCATTGGTGTCCAGGCAGGTATTGATGCCTTCGGCGTGGCAGGCGCGGAACCAGTCGCGCACGAATTCAGCCTGCAGGATCGCCTCGCCGCCGGACGCGGTCACGCCGCCGCCGGAGGCGTTCATGAAGTGGCGGTAGGCCACCGCGTCTTTCATCAGCTCTTCGACGGTCACTTCCTTGCCGCCGTGGGTGTCCCAGGTGTCGCGGTTATGGCAATAGAGGCAGCGCATCAGGCAGCCCTGGAAGAAGACGATAAAGCGGATCCCGGGCCCATCGACGGTGCCGCAGGATTCGAAGGAGTGGATGCGACCAATTGCTGACATTGCGGGGTTTTCTCCAATATTGACTGTCAAACGCAGTCTAAAAATAGGCGCGTGGCCGCCGGCCAGGTATCTGCGATGCAGCAGCGGGTGGAACCGCCACCGGGGTAATGATGCCTGTCGGCCGGTCAGTTGCCGGATAACTGTTTTGCCGGCTATCCATTCAGTATAGATGTCCGGCAAAACAGACTCGTACAGAGTCAGGGGAGAGCGGTGGGAGAAAAGGGCCGGCAAAACCGGCCCCTGCGTTGGTGCCGAGCGGTTTCCCGCCCGGCCGGCGTATTACATCGTTTGAGTGAAGGTACGAGTAATCACGTCCTGCTGTTGCTCTTTGGTCAGCGAGTTGAAGCGCACGGCGTAACCGGAAACGCGGATGGTCAGCTGAGGGTATTTCTCAGGGTTTTCCATCGCGTCCAGCAGCATTTCGCGGTTCATCACGTTGACGTTCAGGTGCTGGCCGCCTTCGATGGAGGCTTCATGGTGGAAGTAACCATCCATCAGGCCCGCCAGGTTGGCTTTACGCACGTCGTCGTCTTTACCCAGCGCGTTAGGCACGATGGAGAAGGTGTAGGAGATCCCGTCTTTCGCGTAGGCAAACGGCAGTTTGGCTACCGAGGTCAGGGAGGCGACTGCACCTTTCTGGTCGCGGCCGTGCATCGGGTTGGCACCTGGGCCGAACGGTGCGCCTGCGCGGCGGCCATCCGGGGTGTTACCGGTTTTCTTACCGTACACCACGTTGGAGGTGATGGTCAGTACGGACTGGGTCGGTACCGCATTGCGGTAGGTGCGCAGTTTCTGAATTTTCTTCATGAAACGTTCCACCAGGTCGCAGGCGATGTCATCGACGCGGGCGTCGTTGTTACCGAACTGCGGATACTCGCCTTCCACTTTGAAGTCGATGGCCAGGCCGTCTTCGTCGCGAATGGTGGTGACTTTCGCGTACTTGATGGCAGACAGGGAGTCGGCCGCCACGGACAGACCGGCGATGCCGCAAGCCATGGTGCGATAAACGTCACGGTCATGCAGCGCCATCAGCGCAGCTTCGTAGCTGTACTTGTCGTGCATGTAGTGAATGATGTTCAGCGCGGTCACGTACTGCTTGGCCAGCCAATCCATAAAGTGGTCCATGCGGGCCATGACTTTGTCATAGTCCAGCACTTCGTCCATCATCGGCGCTTCTTTAGGGCCGACCTGCATTTTCAGTTTTTCGTCAACGCCGCCGTTGATGGCGTACAGCATGGTTTTCGCCAGGTTGGCGCGGGCGCCGAAGAACTGCATTTGTTTGCCGACGATCATCGGGCTGACGCAGCAAGCGATGGCGTAGTCATCGTTGTTGAAGTCAGGGCGCATCAGGTCGTCGTTTTCGTACTGAACGGAAGAGGTGTCGATGGACACTTTCGCCGCGAATTTCTTGAAGTTCAGCGGCAGCTTCTCAGACCACAGGATGGTCATGTTCGGCTCCGGAGACGGCCCCATGGTGTACAGGGTGTTCAGGAAGCGGAAGCTGTTTTTGGTGACCAGGGTGCGGCCGTCGACGCCCATACCGGCCAGGGATTCCGTTGCCCAGATTGGGTCGCCGGAGAACAGCTCATCGTACTCAGGGGTACGCAGGAAGCGCACCATACGCAGTTTCATCACCAGGTGGTCGATCAGTTCCTGCGCTTGTTCTTCGGTCAGTTTGCCCGCCTTGATGTCGCGCTCGATGAACACGTCGAGGAAGGTGGACACGCGGCCGAAGGACATGGCTGCGCCGTTCTGGGATTTCACCGCGGCCAGGTAGCCGAAGTAGGTCCACTGCACCGCTTCTTGCGCGCTGGTGGCCGGGCCGGAGATGTCGTAGCCGTATTTGGCGGCCATCTCTTTGATCTGAGCCAGAGCGCGGTGCTGTTCAGCGATCTCTTCGCGCAGCTGGATGGTCATTTCCAGATCTTCGCCGTTTTCCAGTTTTTCCTGCAACGATTTGAACTGGTTCAGCTTGTCGGCCATCAGGAAGTCGATACCGTACAGCGCCACGCGGCGGTAGTCGCCGATGATGCGGCCGCGGCCGTAGGCGTCCGGCAGGCCGGTCAGCACGCCGGATTTACGGCAGTTCAGGATGTCTTTGGTGTAAACGTCGAATACGCCCTGGTTGTGGGTTTTACGGTATTCGGTGAACACTTTTTTCAGCTGCGGATCCAGCTCGCGGCCGTACACTTTGCACGAACCTTCGACCATTTTGATGCCGCCGAACGGGATCAGCGCGCGTTTCAGAGGGGCGTCGGTCTGCAGACCTACGATGGTTTCCAGCTCTTTGGCGATGTAACCCGCGTCGTGAGAAACGATGGTTGAAGCAACGTTGGTGTCGAAATCAACCGGCGCGTGAGTGCGGTTTTCCAGTTTGATCCCTTCCATAACCTTGTCCCACAAGGTGGTGGTGGCCTGAGTTGCCCCAGCCAGGAAGGACTCGTCACCTTCATAAGGCGTGTAGTTTTTCTGGATGAAGTCACGAACGTTGACTTCATTCTGCCAGTCACCCTTGCTGAAACCTTCCCAAGCGTTGGCTAATTTCTCGTTAAGTTCGGTCATTGTACACCTACCTTTGATTGTGGATTTCTAACTCTGCGCGCGGTAACTCACAGCTTAGTGCTGTTCGCGACCCCCGCGCAGATAAATTACCCAGTAAGTCAACCCAACCAGCAGACCGCCACCGATGATGTTGCCGATGGTGACCGGAATCAGGTTGTCGATGATGAAGTTGCTTACTGTCAGATGAGCGAATTGCTCAGGTACCGCCCCTACGGCTTGCCAGAATTCCGGCGTGGCGAAGTGTTTGACCACGATGCCCATAGGGATCATAAACATGTTGGCGATGCTGTGCTCGAAGCCGCTGGCGACAAACATCCCGACCGGCAGCACCATGGCGAGCATCTTGTCGGTCAGGGTGCGGCCGGAGTAGCTCATCCAGACCGCCAGGCAGACCATCAGGTTAGCCAGAATGCCGAGGCACACGGCTTCGATAAAGGTGTGATGCAGCTTGTGGTCTGCGGTTTGCAGGACATTCAGCCCCCACTGGCCGTTGGCGACCATATACTCGCCGGAGAACCAGATCAGCGCCACGAAGAACAGCGCGCCGACCAGATTGCCGAGATAAACGTTCAGCCAGTTGGCGCCCAGCTGGCCCCAGCTGATGCGGCCGCTGGCCTTGGCGATGACGATGAGCACGGTAGAGGTGAACAGGTCGGCGCCCGACACCACCACCAGCATTAACCCGAGAGAGAAGCAGATGCCGCCGACCAGTTTCGCCAGCCCGAAAGGCACGCCGGCGGTGCCGGTGGTCGCCGTGATGTAGAAGACGAAGGCGATGGAAATGAAGACACCGGCGGTGATCGCCAAATAAAACGTTTTCAGCGGATGTTTGGTGGCTTTATACACGCCGGCATCTTCAGCGATTTTCGCCGTTGCCGCAGGTAAAATCAGATCGAAGGGGCTGTCAGTTTTCAAACTAACTCTCGCTCTTAAGGGTTAAAACAACGCAATGAGATACTAGCAAAGCAGTATAGGGGAAAATTTGATTTGGATCATAAGGCGGGGAAGTAGAGCGGCAAAATGACGTGTTTTTTGTGTGGTTTTTGTGGTTAATTTATTGATTTTTAAGATAAAACAATTTTTTAATGTTTGCAAATTTTTTTGAATGTGCAGGGTGGGCCGCAGGCGCTAAAGTTAAATTTTTAGGCGTTTTGTCGCCGCGCAGCGCTGAAAGTTTAATTATCGGTTAATTATTATTTCACCGTCCGGCAACAATTGACGGTTTATTTATTTTTATGGTCGTTTAACCGCCTATTTTCCGGCGAAAAAATAAAACCGCATGCGTTGAAATAAACCGCAAAAATGAAAACGCCGCAACGGCGTGCGGCGTTTGGCAGCAGGGGTACTCCCAAAGTGGCAGTACCTCTGATGACGCTTAGGCTTTGGCCCAGTGGCCGCGTTTGGCCGCCTGCAGCTTCTCGTAGGCCGCCAGCAGCGCCTGATGGGCCGGCAGCGCCTTCAGATCGGCATCGACGGCGAACAGTCCGTTGAAGCGTTCTTCACCGCTGATGGCGGCGGAGGCGGCGTCGACCGCTTCCTGACCATACATCTTCACGAACGCGGTATAGTATTGCGCCGCTTCGCGTTCAGGCTCCTGCGCCAGCAGCAGCAGCGTTTGCAGGCAGCGGTAGTAGTTGCTGCGCGCCGGGCTCAGCACCGAGGCGTTGAAATCCTGCGTCCATTCGGTCCAGATCAGCGCCTGATCCAGATCGCCGCCCGCCAGCGCCAGCATCGCCTTCAGCTCGCCCACGCGCAGGGTATGCCAGGCGTTGTCTTTGCCGCTGGCAATGCCCAGCAGTTCGCGTACGCGGGTGAAATCGTCCAGCCCTTCGTCGTCCAACTGCTCGATCAGCGCCAGGTACTCTTCCGGTTCCCACTCGCTGCCCGGCAGCGCCAGCAGCGTGTCGCGCAGGTGCGCGCCCATGCTGTTGTTGGCCAGCAGCAGGTCTTCCGCCGGATAAATGTCGGACATGCCCGGCACGATGATGCGGCAAGCGTAGACGCCCAGGTGCTCGTAGTCGGCGATGTACACTTCCGCGTCTTCCTTGTCGAAGATGCTCATCAGGGTGGCGAACTCTTCCTGCGTGCTGCCGCTGAAGTTCCAGTCAACGAACGGGTAATCCGCGTCCTGTTTGAACAGATCCCAGGAGATCAGGCCGCTGGAGTCGATGAAGTGCGTTTCCAGGTTGGTGTGTTCCGCCACTTCTTCGTCATCGAAGGTCGGCGCGGTGAACACGTCGAGATCTTTCAGGCTGCGGCCCTGCAGCAGTTCGGTCACCGTGCGCTCAAGCGCCACGCCGAAGTCCGGGTGCGCGCCGAACGAGGCGAAGCAGGTGCCGTTGGTCGGGTTGAACAGCACCACGCAGATCACCGGGTAGTTGCCGCCCAGCGAGGCGTCATAGGAGAGGATCGGGAAACCTTCCTCTTCCAGTTTGGCGATGGCTTCCACCACGCCCGGGTAGCGGTTCAGCACTTCGTCCGGGATCGCCGGCAGGCTGATGGATTCGGCGATGATGCGGTTTTTCACATAGCGCTCGAACACTTCCGACAGGCCCTGCACGCGCGCTTCGTTGGCGGTGTTGCCGGCGGACATGCCGTTGGAAACATACAGGTTGCCGATGATGTTCATCGGGATGTACACGGTTTGCTGGTCGGACTGACGGGTAAACGGCAGCGCGCACACGCCGCGATCGGCGTTGCCGGATTGCAGATCGACCAGATCGCTGGCGCTCAGCTCTTGCTGCGGATCGTAGAAGGCGTGCAGGCGTTCGTCGAGGATGCCGGCCGGCAGCGCGTCGTCTTCAGGGATCGGGAACCATTTCTCATTCGGGTAGTGCACGAAGTCGCCTTCGGCGATCCGCTTGCCCAGATAGAAATCGGCGAAGAAGTAGTTGGTGGACAGGCGCTCGAAATATTCACCCAGCGCGGAGGCCAGCGCGGCTTTTTTGCTGGCGCCTTTGCCGTTGGTGAAGCACAGCGGGCAATCGCGATCGCGAATGTGCACCGACCACACGTGCGGCACCGGGTTCAGCCAGGAGGCTTCTTCGATGTTGAAACCGAGATCGCTCAGTTTCTGCTGGAAACGGGCGATGGAGTCTTCCAGGGCGGCGTCTTTACCGGGGATAAAAGTTTGCGTCATTGTCTTCATTTCATGTTTTCATGTTGACAGGTGTTTTTGTTTTACCTTTAATTTTCAAATTGTTGCTTGAAAATTCGGCTGTATATTGTTCCGGTGTTTTTTGACGTTTTCTCATTCTTGCAGCAAAACGCGGGGTACGTGGCGGGGCTGAACTGAACACCAAAACAGCCTGCCATGAAGATGGCGTTACCCTGAGGGTTACCTCAACCTTGAGGGATATCTTCTCACACGTGAGAGAAAAAAGGGTAGGTTCAGTCGGTTCAGTCGGTTCAATATTTATATATAAATGATTTATATGGCTATCCTTCTGTTTTTTGAACCGACCTCACCGCAACGAGATGCAGAAACATCAAGCGAGAGGCTGCGCATCGTCTTGGTGGCGTGACACCATGAATCCATAGGTTAAAAGCTCTTGACATTCACTGAAAAAATGAGAATGATAATCAAACTCATTTGCCTGGGTTGTAAAACTGCCGCTCTCTCAGAACCATAAATATAGATTTAGTCATGGGCGAATGGGAAATACAGATTAAATGATTTGCATTTTTAGTTTTCTCATTAATTATCATGGTTAGGGGAGAGATGACAGTTATAGAGGTATAAAATGAAATTTTCATTAGATAGTGCTTTTTATAAACGATGGTTAAGAAATTCGTTATATATTTTTTCAATATTCAGTATTGTAAATTATATTAGTGAAAGTATTCATGATGGAAGTTATTTCTTTATCGTGATTTTTGGTATTTGTTTTATTGTGGGCTTTGTTTTTTCATTGTTTAACTTAAATTTACAGGAACGTAAAGATGAAAGAACTTAATTTGAGTGAAATTAATCTAGTTACAGGTGCGGGCGGTGAACAAATAGCTCAACTGGCCGGCACTGTCGCCGGTACTTGGCTCGGTGGCGGTAATCCCTACGCTGGGGCCCTCGGCGGGTATGCGGCCGGAGAAATTTACAATGGAATTCAGAACGGCTATCAAACGGCTCCAAATATAGATGTTGGTATCGGGTCTTACAATGCTAACTTTAATTCTGACTTAGGCGCTAGCGGTAGTTTTTCTGTTGCAGATGTGCAAGCCATGGGGTGGTGTAATTTTAATATGACCTATTTCTCCAGCTCTAGCGGTTGTTAAATATCAATCGTTATGCAGGCATTTTTCAATGCCTGCAATTCGATTTTTAGATTGATAATATTTTTGTGTGTTCTGGTTCACTAACGTATAGCAATTAAATCAATCCGCTCTACAATTTCTCATTCAGCGATTGAGGGTAGAACTCAGTGTATACCTGCCAAAGCAGATTCAAGTTGCGATGGCCGGTGGCCTGGGCGACACCTTCTCAATGCTAAACCCCGCCTCAAATAGCCTGCTGCCCGCCTCACGGCGCAGATACGGGGTTTTGCGTCATTCCTAAAGCGGCGGCAAAGTCACAGTTTTTTTAAGGATAGGGGCCATAATTCAGCGAGTTATCTGTCACGGAGAAATCTAATGAAATCAGTGAAACTCAGCGCGTTAACCCTCTTGTTGACCGGTTTCAGCGCCTCGGCGCTGGCGCTGCCCAACATCACCCTGCTGGCGACCGGCGGCACTATCGCCGGCGGCGGTGAGTCGGCGACGAAATCCAACTATACCGCGGGCAAGCTGGGCGTCGAGGCGCTGGTCGATGCGGTGCCGGAGCTGAAGAACGTCGCCAACGTGCAGGGGGAGCAGGTGGTGAACATCGGTTCGCAGGACATGAACGATCAGGTCTGGCTGACGCTGGCGAAGAAAATTGACGCCGACTGCGGCAAGACCGACGGCTTCGTCATCACCCACGGCACCGATACGCTGGAGGAGACGGCCTATTTCCTCGATTTGACGGTGAAATGCGACAAGCCGGTGGTGCTGGTAGGGGCGATGCGGCCGGCGACGGCGATGAGCGCCGACGGCCCGTTCAATCTGTACAACGCGGTGGTGACGGCGGCGGATCCGCAATCGGCCAACCGCGGGGTGCTGGTGGCGATGAACGACACCGTGCTGGACGCGCGCGACGTCACCAAGATCAACACCACCGCCGTGCAGACCTTCCAGTCGCCGAACTACGGCCCGCTGGGGTATATCCACAACGGCAAGATCGATTACCAGCGCTCGCCGCAGCGTAAGCATACCCGGGATACGCCGTTCGACGTCAGCAAGCTGAACGAATTGCCGAAGGTCGGCATCATCTACAACTATGCCAACGCCTCCGATGCGCCGGCCAAGGCGCTGATCGCCGAAGGCTACCAGGGCATCGTCAGCGCCGGGGTCGGCAACGGCAACCTGTATAAAACCGTGTTCGACACCCTGGCGACGGCGGCGCACAATGGTGTGGCGGTGGTGCGCTCATCGCGCGTGCCGACCGGCGCCACCACCGAAGATGCGGAAGTGGACGACGCCAAGTACGGCTTTGTGGCCGCCGGCACGCTGAATCCGCAAAAAGCGCGCATACTGCTGCAGCTGGCGCTGACGCAAGCCAAAGACGCGAAGCAGATCCAGCAGATGTTCAATCAGTACTGATCGTTTTCTCTCCTGCGGGGGCCGGCCGGGCTCTCGCAGCCATCTTGGCTGAATACAGCATAAAACACCGCGTTAACCCGCTGAATTTCCCCATGTCACAGGGTTTTATCGTCCAAACAATCGCGACGGCCGCAGAGCCTGTCATCACCCGGCGCGGCCGTTTGCCGCCGACGGGCGAATAAGCGTTGCAGCCATGGGGCGTGAGTGATAAAACCGATGGGTTGGTTAACGCGAGCGTTAACTTCGGGCGTCTTTTCGACAGGTCGCTTTTCTGCGGCGAACAGTGAATGTGGTGAGGGGAAATGACTCAGGTTTATAATTTTAGCTCTGGCCCGGCGATGCTGCCGGTGGAAGTGTTGCGTCGTGCGGAACAGGAACTGTGCAACTGGCATGGGCTGGGCACGTCAGTGATGGAGATCAGTCACCGCAGCAAAGAATTCATCGCCGTTGCCGAGCAGGCGGAACAGGATCTGCGCGATCTGCTGAAAGTCCCCTCCAACTATAAAGTGCTGTTTTGCCACGGCGGCGCCCGCGCGCAGTTCGCGGCGCTGCCGCTGAACCTGCTGGGCGACAAGGCCACCGCCGACTATATCGACGGCGGCTATTGGGCGCACAGCGCCATCAAGGAAGCGGAAAAGTATTGCGCCCCGAACGTCATCGACGTGAAAACCCGCATCGACGGCCTGAGCGGCATCAAGCCGATGAAAGAGTGGCAGCTCAGCGACGACGCGGCTTACGTGCACTATTGCCCGAATGAGACCATCGACGGCGTGGCCATCGATGAAACGCCGGACTTCGGCGACAAGGTGGTGATCGGCGATTACTCCTCGACCATCCTGTCCCGCCCGCTCGACGTCAGCCGCTTCGGCGTGATTTACGCCGGCGCGCAGAAAAACATCGGCCCGGCTGGCCTGACGCTGGTGATCGTGCGCGACGATCTTTTGGGCAAGGCGCGCAAAGAAGTGCCGTCGATCCTCGATTACACCGTGCTGGCCGAGAACGACTCGATGTTCAACACCCCGCCGACCTTCGCCTGGTACCTCTCCGGGCTGGTGTTCAAATGGCTGAAAGAGCAGGGCGGCCTGGTGGAGATGCAAAAACGCAATCAGGCCAAGGCCGAGCTGCTGTACGCGACCATCGATAAATCCGACTTCTACCGCAGCCAGGTGGCGATCGCCAACCGTTCGTGGATGAACGTGCCGTTCCAACTGGCCGATGCGGCGCTGGACAAGGTGTTCCTCAGCGAAGCCGAGGCCATCGGCCTGCAGGCGCTGAAAGGCCACCGGGTAGTTGGCGGCATGCGCGCTTCTATTTACAATGCCATGCCGCTGGCCGGCGTGCAGGCGCTGACCGATTTCATGGCCGACTTCGAACGTCGTCACGGTTGATTCCGTCAGCCCGCCAGGCGCTGGCTGCCTCAGGCTGTTGTCCTTTTGCATTAAAGCGGCTCCGGCATTATTCCGGAGCCGTTTCGTTTATCAGAATTGGAGAGTTTTGTTCACATGGTGGATTCCCTGACGTTACAACCGGTCGCCCTGGTCAATGGCACCGTCAACTTACCCGGCTCGAAGAGCGTTTCTAACCGCGCTCTGCTGCTGGCGGCGCTGGCGAAAGGCACGACCCGGCTGACCAACCTGCTGGACAGCGACGACGTGCGTCATATGCTGAACGCGCTGCAGGCGTTGGGCGTGAACTACCAGCTTTCCGCCGATCGCACCCTGTGCGAAGTGACCGGCGTGGCCGGCCCGCTGGTGGCCGAACGGCCGCTGGAACTGTTCCTCGGCAATGCCGGGACGGCGATGCGCCCATTGGCGGCGGCGCTGTGCCTCGGCGAAGGCGACGTGGTGCTGACCGGCGAACCGCGCATGAAAGAGCGCCCGATCGGCCATCTGGTGGACGCGTTGCGCCAGGGCGGGGCGCAGATTGATTACCTCGAGCAGACCGATTACCCGCCGATCCGCCTGCGCGGCGGCTTCCAGGGCGGCGACGTCACCGTTGACGGCAGCGTCTCCAGCCAGTTCCTGACCGCGTTGCTGATGACTGCGCCGCTAGCGCCGCAGGATACGCAGATCCACATCAAGGGCGAGCTGGTTTCCAAGCCGTACATCGACATCACGCTGCATCTGATGCGCACTTTCGGCGTATCGGTGAGCCACGACAACTATCGGGTGTTCCATATCCAGGGGCGCCAGACGTATATCGCGCCGGGCGATTACCTGGTTGAGGGCGACGCGTCTTCCGCTTCTTACTTCCTGGCGGCGGCGGCTATCAAGGGCGGCACCGTGCGCGTGACCGGCATCGGCCGCAAAAGCGTGCAGGGCGACACCAGGTTTGCCGACGTGCTGGAGAAAATGGGCGCGCGCATTACCTGGGGCGACGATTTCATCGAGTGCAGCCGCGGTGAACTGCGCGGCATCGACATGGACATGAACCACATTCCGGACGCGGCGATGACCATCGCCACCGCGGCGCTGTTCGCCGAGGGGCCGACCACCATCCGCAATATCTACAACTGGCGGGTGAAGGAGACCGACCGTTTGGCGGCGATGGCCACCGAGCTGCGTAAAGTGGGGGCGGAAGTGGACGAAGGGGAAGACTACATTCACGTCGTGCCGCCGGCCAAACTGCAGTTCGCCGAGATCGGCACCTACAACGATCACCGCATGGCGATGTGTTTCTCGCTGGTGGCGCTGTCGGATACGCCGGTTACCATTCTCGATCCGAAATGCACCGCGAAAACCTTCCCGGACTATTTCGAACAGTTGGCCCGCATCAGCCAGCCGGCGTAACCCGTCAAATCGTTTATTTTAAGGCCCCTTTGTGGGCCTTTATCGTTTTTAACCTTTGGCGGCCGGCATTTCTTCTATACTTTTTCGCGGTTGTGCGCTTATTTTCAACAACCGGACAGTTCCAGGGTAACAGATCGCCGTAGGGCAGCGTATAATACGCCACCGTATTTGCCCCTGATTGGGCAGGTGACAGAGCGCACGGGCTTCGAGTCGAAGCACGCCGTGTCTCTGTGAGGTTTTCTACCTGAAGGAGAGAGAAATGACGGCTACAGCCCCGGTGATAACCGTTGATGGACCAAGTGGCGCAGGCAAAGGCACGCTGTGTAAAGCGTTGGCCGAGTCTCTGGGTTGGCGTTTGCTGGACTCCGGCGCGATCTATCGCGTGCTGGCGCTGGCAGCGTTGCATCATCAGGTGGATATCACTTCTGAGGAAGCGCTGGTTCCGCTGGCCGCACATCTCGATGTTCGCTTCGTTGCCCAGGACGGCAAGCTGCAGGTGATTTTGGAAGGTGAGGACGTCAGCAATGAGATCCGCACCGAAACCGTCGGCAACACCGCGTCGCAAGCGGCGGCGTTTCCGCGCGTGCGCGAGGCGCTGCTGCGCCGCCAGCGCGCATTCCGCGAGGCGCCCGGCCTGATTGCCGATGGCCGCGACATGGGCACGGTGGTGTTTCCGGACGCGCCGGTCAAGATTTTCCTCGACGCCAGCTCGGAGGAGCGCGCGCATCGCCGCATGCTGCAGTTGCAGGAGAAGGGCTTTAATGTTAACTTTGAACGTCTTTTAGCCGAGATAAAGGAACGGGACGACCGTGACCGTAATCGGCCTATCGCGCCTCTGGTGCCCGCTTCTGACGCCCTCGTGCTGGATTCTACCAGCATGTCGATCGAAGAAGTGATCCGGCAGGCGTTGACGTATGCACAGAAAGTGTTGGCGTTGCCGCAGCAATAAGCGCGGCGGCGCTATTGGCTTTTTGTCATATTTGTCATAGCGGTATCGCAATATATCGGGTAAAATTTTACCCCTGTAACCTTAAACCCTGTCGGCATGGAGCCAATGGCGGGGTATGTGAAACAACCCCATTCGGCGGGACGCTAAATGGACGTTAAACTAAAGAACCCTGAAGATTAACAACATGACTGAATCTTTCGCTCAACTCTTTGAAGAATCCTTAAAAGAAATCGAAACCCGCCCGGGTTCCATCGTTCGTGGCGTCGTTGTTGCTATCGACAAAGATATCGTACTGGTTGACGCCGGTCTGAAATCTGAGTCTGCCATCCCGGCTGAGCAATTCAAAAACGCCCAGGGCGAGCTGGAAATCCAGGTTGGTGACGAAGTTGACGTTGCTCTGGATGCTGTTGAAGACGGCTTCGGTGAAACCCTGCTGTCCCGTGAGAAAGCTAAGCGTCACGAAGCTTGGATCACGCTGGAAAAAGCTTACGAAGAAGCTGAGACTGTAACCGGTGTTATCAACGGCAAAGTGAAGGGTGGCTTCACCGTCGAGCTGAACGGCATCCGCGCGTTCCTGCCAGGTTCCCTGGTTGACGTGCGTCCGGTACGTGACACTCTGCACCTGGAAGGCAAAGAGCTTGAGTTCAAAGTCATCAAGCTGGATCAGAAGCGCAACAACGTTGTCGTTTCTCGCCGTGCGGTTATCGAATCCGAGAACAGCGCTGAGCGCGATCAACTGCTGGAAAACCTGCAGGAAGGCATGGAAGTTAAAGGTATCGTTAAGAACCTCACTGACTACGGTGCATTCGTTGATCTGGGCGGCGTAGACGGCCTGCTGCACATCACTGACATGGCTTGGAAACGCGTTAAGCACCCAAGCGAAATCGTCAACGTTGGCGATGAAATCACTGTTAAAGTGCTGAAGTTCGACCGCGAGCGTACTCGTGTATCCCTGGGCCTGAAACAGCTGGGCGAAGATCCATGGGTTGCTATCGCGAAACGTTACCCAGAAGGCACCAAGCTGACTGGTCGTGTAACCAACCTGACTGATTACGGCTGCTTCGTAGAAATCGAAGAAGGCGTTGAAGGTCTGGTACACGTTTCTGAAATGGATTGGACCAACAAAAACATCCATCCGTCCAAAGTTGTTAACGTGGGCGACGTAGTGGAAGTGATGGTTCTGGACATCGATGAAGAACGTCGTCGTATCTCCCTGGGCCTGAAGCAGTGCAAATCCAACCCATGGCAGCAGTTCGCAGAAACCCACAACAAGGGCGACCGCGTTGAAGGTAAAATCAAGTCTATCACTGACTTCGGTATCTTCATCGGCCTGGACGGCGGCATCGACGGCCTGGTTCACCTGTCTGACATCTCCTGGAACGTTGCAGGCGAAGAAGCAGTTCGTGAATACAAGAAAGGCGACGAAATCGCAGCGGTTGTTCTGCAAGTTGACGCAGAGCGCGAGCGTATCTCCCTGGGCGTGAAGCAACTGGCTGAAGACCCGTTCAATAACTACCTGTCTATGAACAAGAAAGGTGCTATTGTTACTGGTAAAGTCACTGCAGTTGACGCCAAAGGTGCTACAGTTGAATTGGCAGGCGGCGTAGAAGGTTACCTGCGTGCATCTGAAGCCTCTCGCGACCGCATTGAAGATGCAACTCTGGTTCTGAACGTAGGTGACGAAGTTGAAGCCAAATTCACCGGCGTTGACCGTAAGAACCGCGTTGTAAGCCTGTCCGTACGTGCTAAGGACGAAGCTGACGAGAAAGACGCCATCGCAACTGTTAACAACAAACAGGAAGAAGGCAACTTCTCTAACGCAATGGCTGAAGCTTTCAAAGCGGCTAAAGGCGAGTAATGACGGGGGGCGGTCTCTGACCGCCCCGATACGGTAGTTTAGCTGCAAAGCTTGGAGGTACTATGACCAAGTCTGAACTTATTGAAAGACTTGCTGGCCAGCAATCTCATATTCCGGCGAAGGCCGTTGAGGATGCAGTGAAAGAGATGCTTGAGCACATGGCCGCAACGCTGGCCGAGGGCGAACGCATTGAGATCCGCGGATTCGGCAGTTTTTCTCTTCACTACCGTGCCCCGCGTGTAGGCCGCAACCCGAAAACCGGCGACAAAGTCGAGCTGGACGGCAAGTACGTTCCTCACTTCAAACCAGGCAAAGAGTTGCGTGACCGCGCCAATATCTATGGCTAGTCGCTGACTGCCCATAGCGTTGTTGCTTGTAAAGAATATAAAACGGTGCCTTTAAGGCGCCGTTTTTTTTCGCCTGCAATTCCCCTAGCTCTGCTTGTGAATTGCGTACCGCGCCGCATTTGCGGTGTGGCTGCTGCATATGCCTCTCTTATCCTGCCGTGCTCGCCGCATCCTCACTAAAGCCCGCTGGCGGCGACATGTCGCTTGAATAATTCTGCTTGCTCTTCGTGACGCGTTTTTGCTCATGGTGAAGCCGATGGGAGAAGAGCGATCAAAATTTCGCTGGATCTGGCGATATTCGCCGTTATCTGCGGCATCCTGCCGCTGCTGCTTTTACCGCAGTTGCCAGAGCAATGGTTGCTGTGGCCGATGCTGCTGGTCGCCGGTTTACTGCTGCGCACCCGTTGGCCGTTCTGCCGTTATTTGGCCTGCCTGGGATTGGGATTCATATGGGCAGTTTTCAACGCCGGAAGCCTGCTCGGGCAAATGGATCGCTTAAGCCGCGTGCCGGAAGTGACGGCGGTGGTGCAGATAAGCAGCGTCGCACTGCAGCCTGCCGTCAGTAAGCAGACCCTGATGCGCATCGAGCGGGTCGACGGCCATTGGCTGGCGCCTGCGCTGGCGTTTACCACGACATGGGCTCCGAAAGAGCAACGGCTGTGTGCCGGGCAGCGTTGGCAATTGAAACTGCGCATGCGGCCGGTGCATGGCAAGCTCAATGAAGGAGGCTTCGACAGCCAACGTTGGGCGATCGCACAGCGCCAGCCGTTGACCGCTCAGGTCAGGCAGGCGCGCTTGCTGGAGGGGAATTGCGGCCTGCGCCAGCGCATTATCAGCCATGCTGAAGCCAACATTGGTGAATTGCGTTACAAGGCGGTGTTGCTGGCGTTGGCGTTTGGGGAAAGAACCGCGCTCGAACAGGCTTTGCGCACGCTGATGTTGAAAACCGGTATCGCTCATCTGATGGCCATATCGGGGTTACATGTTGCGATGGTCGCCATTTTGTTCTGGGCAGTGCTGCGCGCTCTGCAGTTTTTCCTCCCCGCCCATCTGATTGGTTATCGTTTTCCGTTGATCGCGGGCTGGGGGGCGACGCTGATCTATGTTTGGTTGGTGGGCGCCCAGCCGCCGGCGGTGCGTACCGCGTTGGCGATGACGCTGTGGATGCTGCTGCGTTTGCGCGGCGTGCATTGTTCTTCATGGCAAGTGTGGCTGTGGTGCATCGGGCTTATTTTGCTGTGCGATCCGTTGGCGGTCTTGTCAGACAGTTTCTGGTTGTCGGTACTGGCGGTGGGGTGCCTGATTTTTTGGTTCGAGTGGGCACCGCTCGGCGAGCGATTTCGTTCGGCGTGGTATTGGGCTCCGGTGCGCTGGCTGCATATTCAGCTAGGCATGACGTTGCTGCTGGTGCCGATGCAGGCCGCGCTGTTTCTGGGCCTGACGTTGACCTCGCTGCCGGCCAATCTCTGGGCGGTGCCCATCGTCTCATTGGTGACGGTGCCGTTGATTTTGCTGGCGTTGATTTGCGGCATCTTCCCCTCGCTAAGTTACGGGCTTTGGTGGTTGGCGGATTTCACGTTGGGATGGGTGTTTGTGCCGTTAAATTATCTGCAGCGCGGTTGGGTGGATTTGGGGGCCGCCTCGTTGCTTGCCAGCGCGTCGGGATGGCTTCTCGTTATCTGTTGGCGCTTTCATTGGTGGTGGCGCTATGCGCCTGGACTGGCAGCGATAGCCATATGCTGCGTGTTATGGCGAGGTAAAGCACCGGATTACCATTGGCGCGTCGACATGCTCGATGTCGGGCACGGCCTGGCGGTGGTGATCGAGCAAAACGGCAAGGGGATACTGTACGACACCGGCGATCGTTGGGCGACAGGCAGTGCCGCAGAACGGCATATATTGCCGATGCTGAACTGGCGGGGCATCGAGCTGGAGCAGATCATTATCAGCCATATTCATCTCGATCATATCGGTGGGCTCCCGACGATGCGGCGAGCGTTCCCGCAAGCTACCGTGCGCAGCCCGATACGCGGGGAAGGGCATTTACCCTGCATCGCCGGCGAGCGTTGGCGCTGGCAGTCGTTGCAATTCGAGGTGCTGTGGCCGCCGAAAATGCTCAAAAGGCCGGTTAATGACGACTCTTGCGTGATCCGTATCGACGACGGGAAATACAGTCTGCTGCTCACCGGCGATGCGGAAAAGAGGGCGGAGGCGCAGCTGCTCCGATTGCGGCGCGACCGCTTAACGGCCACGGTATTGCAGGTGGGGCACCATGGCAGCAAAACTTCCTCAACACCGCCTTTTTTGCGCGCGGTTAATCCCGAAGCTGCGCTGGCGTCCGCATCTCGTTACGGTAAATGGCGTTTGCCGGCGCGTAAAGTGGTCGCCCGATATCGGGCAAATGGCATTACATGGCACGATACGACGCGCTCCGGCCAGTTGTCGGTGCTTTTTTTCGACAACGATTGGCAAATTAAAGGCTTTCGCGAACAATTAATGCCCCGTTGGTACCATCAGCGGTTTGGCGTAGAGGGCGATAATGAGTAAAATAGGCCGCTATTTCTTCCGATGCTGGTATTTGCATGATGAATGATAAAGATCTCTCGACCTGGCAGACGTTCCGTCGACTCTGGCCGATGATCACTCCTTTTAAGACCGGGCTGATTGTGGCCGCCATTGCGTTGATTATGAACGCAGCGGGGGACACGCTGATGCTGTCTCTGCTTAAACCGTTATTGGACGATGGGTTTGGAAAAACCGACAGCAGCGTGCTGGTGTGGATGCCGCTGGCGGTGATTGCGCTGATGCTGATGCGCGGCGTGACCAGCTTTGTTTCAAGCTACTGCATTTCCTGGGTTTCCGGCATGGTGGTGATGCAGATGCGCCGCCGCCTGTTTGGCCACATGATGAGAATGCCGGTGGCCTTCTTCGATCAGCAATCCACCGGGACGTTGCTGTCGCGCATTACCTATGATTCCGAGCAGGTGGCGTCTTCTTCTTCCAGCGCGCTGGTGACCGTGGTGCGCGAAGGGGCCTCGATCATTGGCCTGTTCATCATGATGTTCTACTACAGCTGGCAGCTGTCGGTGATCCTGATCGTGCTGGCGCCGATCGTTTCCATCGCCATTCGCCTGGTGTCCAAGCGTTTTCGCAACATCAGCAAGAACATGCAGAACACCATGGGGCAGGTGACCACCAGCGCCGAACAGATGCTGAAAGGCCATAAAGAAGTGCTGATCTTCGGTGGCCAGCAGGTGGAAACCGAGCGCTTTAACTCGGTGAGCAACCGCATGCGTCAACAGGGCATGAAACTGGTCTCTGCGTCTTCCATTTCCGATCCGATCATTCAGCTGATCGCTTCGCTGGCCCTGGCGTTCGTGCTGTTTGCCGCCAGCTTCCCAAGCGTGATGGAAACCCTGACCGCCGGCACCATTACCGTGGTGTTCTCGTCAATGATCGCGCTGATGCGCCCGCTGAAATCGCTGACCAACGTCAATGCCCAGTTCCAGCGTGGGATGGCGGCCTGCCAGACGCTGTTCTCCATCTTGGATATGGAACAGGAAAAAGACACCGGCACCCGCGAAGTGAAGCGCGCGAAAGGCGACATCGAATTCCGCAACGTCACCTTCTACTATCCGGCTAAAGAAACGCCGGCGCTGCGTGATATCAACCTGAAAATCGCCGAAGGCAAGACTGTGGCGTTGGTGGGCCGCTCGGGTTCGGGTAAATCCACCATCGCCAACCTGCTGACGCGCTTCTACGATATTCAGGAAGGCGAAATCCTGATGGATGGCCACGATCTGCGTGAATATACCCTGGCCTCACTGCGTAATCAGGTGGCGCTGGTCTCGCAAAACGTGCATCTGTTCAACGACACCATCGCCAACAACATCGCCTATGCGCGCGAGAGCGAATACAGCCGCGAGCAGATTGAGAAAGCGGCCGAAATGGCGTACGCGATGGACTTCATCAACAAGATGGAAAACGGCCTGGATACGGTGATCGGTGAAAACGGCGTGATGCTGTCCGGCGGCCAACGTCAGCGCATCGCCATCGCGCGTGCTTTGCTGCGCGATTGCCCGATCCTGATCCTGGATGAGGCGACTTCTGCGCTGGATACCGAATCCGAGCGTGCCATTCAGGCCGCACTGGACGAGCTGCAGAAAGACCGTACTTCGCTGGTGATCGCACACCGTCTGTCGACGATTGAGAAGGCGGACGAGATCCTGGTGGTGGAGGACGGTCGCATCGTCGAACGCGGCGAACACGCCGAGTTGCTTGAACGGCAGGGTGCCTATGCGCAACTGCACCGCATGCAGTTTGGTCAATAATGATTGAGCGCATTTGGTCCGGCGGTTCGCTGCTTTATCTGGCGCTGTTGCCGCTCTCCTGGCTGTATGGCCTGTTCAGCTGGCTGATCCGCCTCAGCTACCGCTGTGGCCTGCGCAAAAGCTGGCGTTCGCCGGTGCCGGTGGTGGTGGTGGGTAACCTCACCGCCGGTGGCAACGGCAAAACGCCGATGGTGATCTGGCTGGTGGAACACCTGCAGCAGCGGGGCTATCGCGTTGGTGTGGTGTCACGCGGTTACGGCGGTAAGTCGGCGGTCTATCCCCTGGTGCTCAATCAGAATACCTCGACCCGCGAGGCGGGCGATGAGCCGGTGCTGATTTATCAGCGGACCGGTGCGCCCGTGGCGATCGCGCCCAAGCGAGCAGAGGCGGTGCAGGCCTTGCTGCAACAACAGCCGCTGGATGCGATCGTCACCGACGATGGCTTGCAGCACTATGCTTTACAGCGTGACTTCGAGCTGGTGGTCATCGACGGCGTGCGTCGCTTCGGCAACGGCTGGTGGTTGCCGGCCGGGCCGATGCGCGAGCGTGCTGCGCGGCTTGGCAGTGTCAATGCGCGCGTCGCCAATGGCGGCGTGGCGCAGGCCGGGGAAATTGCCATGCGCCTGCAGGCGCGTGATGCGGTGAACCTGCTGAGCGGTGAACGTCGCCCGGCGGCCGAGCTGCCGCGCGTGGTAGCGATGGCGGGCATCGGCCATCCGCCGCGTTTCTTCGCGACGTTGGAAAAACTGAACGTCGAGGTGGTGCAGGAAGTGGCGTTTGCCGATCATCAGGAATATCAGCAGGCGCAGCTGGCGGCGCTGGTTGCTGCCGATCAAACGCTGTTGATGACGGAGAAGGACGCGGTGAAATGTCGCGCCTTTGCCCAGCCCAATTGGTGGTATTTGCCGGTTGATGCGGTGCTACCGTCCGCTCAGGCTGAGCAACTGCTGCAGGATATCGAATCTCTGCTGACCAAGTAACCTCAGGATGTCAGCGTGGCAAGCCCCAGGGCTTGCGCGCAGGCTTCCAGCGAACGCTGCTGGGTTTGCTGATACAGCGCCAGCTCGTCGATCACCTCACTGCCCAACGCTTGTTCAAACGCTGCCCGGCTGGAAGCGGCGTTGTACTGCGCGTGGCGGCTGTCCCCCAGATTCGACTGGAAAATCCCCGCGGCGCTGACCGGCAGAAAATCTTCATACACCAGCGGCTGGAAGCGAACGTGTTCTTTCTCGATCAGTTGCTCCAGAGTGCTGTGCTTATCCAGCGACTCTTTGGCCGCCAGGCCGCATTCGGTCGGGAAATAGCGGAACCAGGCCAGCTGTTGCTCGCGCAGCGTGGCGTAATCATCCGGAAACGCCCGGAAGTTTTCCTCCAGCAGTTGATAGTAGCGCTCGGCATTTTTCTCGCTCGGCGGCCCCTGCAGCGCATCGTTGGTGGCCTGCAGCAGACGGTCGTAGAGTTCTCGTCCTTTCGTCGTCAGCGCCACACCGCGCTGTTCGATTTCGCCGAAGCGCGCGGTATGGTGGCCGGCGACGGCGCGGCCGTCATGCTCAACGAAATCGACGCGTTCTTCCAACGCCTTGAAGCTGGTTTGGCGCAGCAGGATCGCGCGACGGCGGCGCGGCGGGCCCTCGATGACCGCCTTGGGCGTAATGCCGCGGCCGGGCATCGCCTGCTGAACGCGATCGATATCCAGCGTGCGCGGTGTCAGATGGTTGATATGCGGCCCTTTAAACGCCACCACGTCGGCGATCAGGCGATGCTGATCGTGCAGCTGCCGGTATTCTTCGGCGCTGACCGTCGCCTGGTTGTGCCAGCGGAAGGTTTCCAGCGCTTGTTCGACAAATTCTTGCGCCTGCACTTCATTCAGCCCGCCTTGCGCTTCCTGCAGCGCGATCAGCTCCAGCGCGCGATCGGTAAAGATGCGGCGGCGCGCCAGCAAGCGCTCGGCCAGCGCACGCAGCGCGGGATCTTCTATCAGTTCCAGGCGCAGCAGGGAGGTGAACACGCGGAAAGGGCTGATCTGCAGCGCGTCTTCGTGTACGGCGCGAAAAGCGGTGGAGTGCACCGGAACGCCCGCCACCGACAGGTCATAGTAACCGACCGGTGCCATGCCCATCACCCGGAACAGGCGGCGCAGGGTGGCCAGCTCGTCCGCGGTGCCGACCCGGATGGCGCCGTGGCGCTCCATCGCCAGGCGTTCTATCTCGCCGGTAATTTGCAGTTGATGAGCCAGTGCGGCATCTTCGCGCAGAACCTGTCGGTTGGTTTCCGCCACCAGCTCCAGCAGATCGCCGTACAGCGGCACCTCCTTTTGATACATGTCCGACATCGCGTGAGAGAATCTGGCGCGGATTTCATTAGGTGAAACGAACTGCTGGGCGGTCATGCGCATAGCTCCTTGATTCAGCATAATCTGAAAAATCGTGTTTTTAGCGGCAAAAGTGCTGGCGAAAAAGCCGTCTGCCTTGTTTTCCCCTCAAGTTTAGCTATCTGGTTTGGGATTTGTTATAGACGTGGCAAGCATATTAGAGTTTTATGCGTCAGCTCTCATTTGCAGCGCACAGACGGGCAAAAGATGCCCTGGCGAGCGGAGAGACGCGGTGGTTCGGCCGCGGCGACCATTAAATTAAGTCATGCATATTCAGGGAGATAAAAATAAATTCGGCTTATTTATGAATTTAAGACAATAAACCTCTTGTGCATTCACCAGTTTTATGAGTAAATGCAAGTCGGCCTGTAATCCAGACCTATTTATGTTCGAGTTTAGAGTTAAGCAGTTCCTCCAAAAACGTTATCATCCGATTCCGCTTCAAAGACGAACCTTCTAAGTACCTCCCATAAGTAATGTTTCTGAAACGGCCCCAATTGCCTCTTATGGCAGGTTTTGTAAATATATTTAAAGGTAAATGTAATGTCTAAGAAGACTGGTCAGGTTAAGTGGTTCAACGAAAGCAAAGGTTTTGGTTTCATTGAGCAGAACGACGGCGGCAAAGATGTATTCGTACACTTCTCCGCAATCATGACCGACGGTTTCAAGACCCTGGCTGAAGGCCAGCGCGTCGAGTACACCATCCAGGACAGCCCGCGCGGGCCGGCTGCCGCCAACGTAGTTGCTCTGTAAGAATACAGGGAACGCGTATAAGAGATCTTAATACAACCATGGTGATGCGTCAGCGCTGAGTCATGCGGAAGATATTAAGTTCAACAAGCCCGCCTTAGTGCGGGTTTTTTATTTTTTGCTCACGAGAGGTTTGTTACGAAAAACTTTAGGATGGGCTGGTAGCGTCCAGACAATATAAAAAATGACGTTGTCAAGGATGCTCAAGTAAAAGGATATAAGTTATGTTTAAAAATACTGTGTTAAAAATGGGCCGCGTGAAATGGTTTAATCAGGCCGAAGGCTATGGTTTTATTTCACCGGTAGATGGCAGCGACGAAATCTATGTCAATCGCAACGCTATCGCCAACACCAAAAATAAGTCGTTGAACGAAGGTCAGAACGTCGAGTTCTCGATCTATCGCAGCTCACATGGGCTGTCCGCGGCAGACGTTATCGCGTTCTGATCGCATCCACCTTCCTCGCCAGTGCCGGTGTCGCCACCCGCATGCACTGGCGAAGATAAATCCCTCGATATCCACTATTATCAGGCCATTGCCTACTTGCCACGGATATCAGGATGACCACCCCGATAATTTCCCTTACCGCCGCTCGCGCGCTGCACCTTGCCGCCCAGGGGCTGCTTTCTCCGCTTAAACGCCAGGCTCGGCCCGACGACGTCGTGAACGCGATCCAGCGCATGGGGCTGTTACAAATCGATACCATTAGCGTCGTCGCCCGCAGCCCGTATCTGGTGCTGTTCAGCCGTTTGGGGGCCTATCAACCGGAATGGCTGGAGCAGGCGCTCGCCGGCCGCAAGCTGTTCGAGTATTGGGCGCACGAAGCCTGTTTCCTGCCGATCGAGGATTTTGGTCTGCTGCGGCATCGCATGCTGGCGCCGCATGATATGGGCTGGAAATATTCCGCCGACTGGGTGCAGCAGCACCAGGCGGCGATGGACAACCTGCTGCGGCACATCGAACAACAGGGGCCGGTGCGCTCCGCCGATTTCAGCGCCGAGAAGAAAGGCAACAGCGGATGGTGGGACTGGAAACCGGAGAAACGGCATCTGGAGATCCTGTTTACCGCCGGCAAGCTGATGGTGGCCGAGCGTCGCAATTTCCACCGGGTTTACGATCTGACCGAAAGGCTGCTGCCGGCCTGGGACGATGCGCGTCATGCGCTGCCTGCGGAGCGGGCGCGCCGGCAAATGTTGCATCGCACCTGCCGCTATCTGGGCATTTTCCGCGCCGAATGGTTGGCGGATTACTATCGGCTGAAACGCGTGGCGCCAAAAACTTTGCTGGCAGAGCTGCAGGATCAGGGGGAGATTTCGCCGGTGCGGGTAGAGGGGCTGGAAGGGCAGTTCTATGTGCATGGCTCACTGACGGAATTGCTGCCGCTGGCGGAACAGGGCAAGCTGAAATCGACGGTCACCAGCCTGCTGTCGCCGTTTGATCCGGTGGTTTGGGATCGTCGCCGGGCGCTCGAGCTGTTCAACTTTGACTATCGGCTGGAGTGCTATACGCCGAAAGAAAAACGCCGCTATGGCTACTTCACCTTGCCGGTGCTGCATCGGGGTGAACTGGTGGGGCGCATTGACGCCAAGGCGCACCGCCGCCAGGGGGTGTTCGAGATCATCAGCTTTCATGTGGAGCCGCGGGTGCGCTTCGGCAAACGGCGGGCCCAAGATATTCGGCAGGCCATCGCGCGTATGGCCAAATGGCACGGCGCGCAACGCGTCGCGCTGGGCGACATTCCGGCGGCGTTGGCCGCTGAATGGGGTGCCGGCTGGGAAGTGGGATAACGAGCGACGCCGTCGGTGGGGTAAAACGAAGTTCAGCGCCGCTCGTTACAAAGGGGCTCAGTGGCTGAAGTTAGCGAACAGAGCGATGATTTTATGCAGACGTTTGATCACGTATCACGGCCTTTTTGTGATTTGTATCACAAAATTCTACGCCGGGATGCGCCGCAGTTCAAGCTGTTGCGCCGGCGCGCTGAGGAAATATCGCTGGGTTGGCGCCGCCGGTGATTAACCTGAGGCCGGGCGTTATGCTATCCTCACTGCCTTTCCCAGATGACCAATCCCCTAGCGGAGGATGCATGGACCACCGTTTACTCGAAATCGTTGCCTGCCCGGTATGCAACGGCAAACTCTATTTCAATAAAGAAAACCAGGAACTGGTGTGCAAAGCGGACGGGTTGGCTTACCCGCTGCGCGACGGCATTCCGGTGCTGTTGGAAAATGAAGCGCGTGCGCTGTCGCTGGATGAGAAGCACGCATGAGTTTTATCGCTATTATTCCCGCCCGCTACGCCTCAACCCGTTTGCCGGGCAAACCGCTGGCCGATATTCACGGCAAGCCGATGGTGGTGCACGTGATGGAGCGCGCCCGCGAGTCCGGCGCCAGCCGCGTCATCGTGGCGACCGATCACCCTGAAGTCGCCAAAGCGGTGGAAGCCGCCGGCGGCGAAGTGTGCATGACCAGCCCGGATCACCATTCCGGCACCGAGCGTCTGGCGGAAGTGATCGCGCACTACGGCTTTGCCGACGATCAGATCATCGTTAACGTGCAGGGCGACGAACCGCTGATCCCGCCGGTGATCGTGCGTCAGGTGGCTGATAATCTGGCAGGCAGCCAGGCCGGCATGGCGACGCTGGCAGTGCCGATCGAGAGCGCCGAAGAGGCTTTCAACCCCAACGCGGTGAAGGTCGTGATGGACGCGCAGGGCTACGCGCTCTATTTCTCTCGCGCCACCATTCCGTGGGATCGCGAGCGTTTCGCCGCGTCGAAAGAGAGCATCGGCGACAGCCTGCTGCGTCATATCGGCATCTACGCCTATCGCGCCGGCTTCGTGCGCCGCTACGTCAGCTGGGCGCCGAGCCAACTGGAGCAGATCGAGCTGTTGGAACAGCTGCGGGTGCTGTGGTACGGTGAAAAAATCCACGTGGCGGTCGCGAAAGCGATCCCGAGCGTGGGGGTCGATACGCCGGAAGATCTCCAGCGCGTGCGCGACAGCATTCAACCTTGAGCCTGAGTTCGTCGGCGCGGCGCGCAACGCGCCGACGATGTAATACCCTCCATTATTGATCCCCGTTTTGTTGATCTGCGTTGAAGAATTTTTCCGCTCACCGTTCGATGATGTTACGCATCCCCCCTATTAGCCTGAGGTGAATGCCTTATGGAGCAGTTACGCGCCGAACTGAGCATTGTGCTGGGTGAGTCCATCAGCCGGCTGGAGCGGGTGAGCGAGCAGCCTTATGCGCATATGTATTCGCTGTACGATCGGCAGGGCAACGCGATCCCGCTGATGGCGAAAAGCTTTATCTGTCAGGGTATCGCCCAGCAGGAGGCGTACAAGCTGTCAATGCTGGCGCGCGACGGGGATATTCGCCTGCCTACGGTGTACGGCGTGGTGTGTACCCACCAGGCGCCGTACAAGGAAATCCTGCTGATCGAGCGCCTGCGCGGCGTGTCGGCTGAAGCGCCGACGCGTTCGCCGGATCGCTGGAATATGCTGATGGAGCAGATCGTTGACGGGATATTGGCCTGGCACCGCATCGACAGCCACGGCAGCGTCGGCAGCGTTGACAGCACGCAGGAGAACGACTGGTTTTGCTGGTATCAACAGCGGGTCGAAGTGCTGTGGGCGACGGTGGTCAATCTCACCACCCCGCAGCTGACCATGGCGGATCGCCGTTTGCTGTACCGCACGCGCGAAGCGCTGACCCATTTTTTCGTCGGCTTCGACGATCCTTGCGTTCTGGTGCACGGCAACCTGTCGCTGCGCAGCATGCTGAAAGATCCCAAAAGCGATCAACTGCTGGCGATGCTCAATCCCGGCGTGGTGCTGTGGGCGCCACGCGAATACGATCTTTTCCGCCTGTGCGAGGCGGGTATGCCCAGCCAACTGCTGTTCAGCTATCTGCGGCGCGCGCCGGTCGCCGACGCTTTTCTGGCGCGGCGCTGGCTGTACGTGGTGTGGGAAGCGGTGGGGCGTTTGATCCATACCGGCAAGCTGGAGCGGCGGCCGTTCGACTATGCGTCGCAACAGCTGCTGCCCTGGCTGGCCGGTTGAACGGGCCTTACTCGGCGCCGGCGCGGTCCGCGCCTTTCAGCCATTGCCACAGGCTGCCCAGCGTTTCATACCAGGCGCGCTCGGTATGGCCGAGGAACATTGACGACGGCGTGGCGCGATCCCAGATATTCAGCGGCGAGTCGATCGCCAACTGGTTGGCCGGCGCCGGGATCGGGTGCAGGCCCTTGGCCTTGAAGAAACGCATGGCGCGCGGCAGATGGTTGGCGGAGGTGACCAGAATGAAGGGTTGCTCGCCGACCAACTTGGCGACCTGAGCGGCCTCTTGCTCGGTATCGCGCGGTTCCCCCAGGATCACCATATCACTGCGCGGCACGCCCAGGCTTTCGGCCACCAGCGCCGCCGTGGCGGCGTTGCTTTGCATGCGTCCGGCGGACGCGCCGGTAAATACCATCCTGGCGCCGGGATGCGCAAGATAAAGCCGCACGCCTTCCGTCACGCGCGGCAGACTGTTGCCGAGCAAATTCGAGCTGGGCGCCCAATCGGGATTGTAGGTATAGCCCCCACCCAATACCACGATGTAGCTGACCGGATCGTTGCCGCGATAAGTCTGGTATTCGGCTTCGATCGGCCGCAGCAGCCGGTCGGCCACCGGTTGCAGGCTGAAAAGCAGTAAAAACAGCCAGCTCAGCGTGAAAATCGTCTTACCGCTTTTTTGCCAGCGGGTGAACCACAGCAGCAGTAGCGCCAGCCCCATCAGCAGCATCAACAGCGGCAGCGGCATCAGCATGGCGCCAAAGAACTTTTTCAGGTTGAACAGCATCGAAAATCAGATCCTTTTGGGTGAAAAAGCGGCATCCAGGCATAAACGGGCCGCAAGAAGATACATTCTAAGCCAGTCTGTGCCAAAATAGCAGGTTTGAATGGGCGTGCTCTTTGCCGCCGACAAGAATGAGATCAGCGGAGCCGTTGTCCATGCAGGATCGCAATTTTGACGATATTGCTGAAAAATTTGCGCGTAATATTTACGGCACCACGAAAGGAAAAATCCGCCAGGCGGTGGTTTGGCAGGATCTGACCGGGCTGCTGGCGCAGTTGCCGCAGCGGCCGCTGCGCATCCTCGACGCCGGGGGCGGTGAAGGCCATATGGCCTGCCAACTGGCAGAATTAGGACATCAGGTGTTGTTGTGCGATCTTTCTGGTGAGATGATCCAGCGCGCCGCGCAGCTGGCGGAGCAGAAAGGTGTGAGCCAGAACATGCAATTCGTACAAAGTTCTGCGCAGGATATCGCTCAACATTTGGAACAGCCGGTTGATCTGATATTGTTTCATGCAGTGCTTGAATGGATTGCCGAGCCCGAAGCGGCGCTGCGGGCGTTGTATGACTGCCTGACGCCGGGCGGCGCGCTGTCGCTGATGTTTTTCAACGCCAACGGCCTCTTGATGCGCAACGTGGTGTTGGGTAATTTCCAACTGGTGGATCCCGAGGTCAGGCGGCGCCGCAAGCGTTCGCTGTCGCCGCAATATCCGCACGATCCGCTATTGGTCTACGGTTGGCTGGAACAGCTGGGCATGCGCATCAGCGGCAAAACCGGGGTGCGGGTGTTCCACGACTATCTGCAGAGCAGACAGCTGCAAACACAAAAATTTGAAGAGTTACTGGCGCTTGAACAGCACTATTGCCGGCAGGAGCCGTACGTGAGTTTGGGGCGCTATATTCACGTCATGGCGCATAAACCAAACCTGAAGGACGAACTATGAGTGAATTTTCCCAGACAGTACCCGAACTGGTCGCCTGGGCACGGAAAAATGATTTCTCTATTTCGCTCCCTACTGAGCGTCTCGCATTTTTGCTCGCCATCGCCACCCTGAACGGCGAACGGCTGGACGGCGAGATGAGCGAAGGTGAGCTGGTTGATGCATTTCGCCATGTCAGCAAGGGTTTTGAACAGACGCATGAAACGGTGGCGATGCGCGCCAACAATGCGATCAACGACATGGTGCGCCAGCGCCTGTTGAACCGCTTTACCAGCGAACTGGCGGACGGTAACGCGATTTACCGCCTCACGCCGCTGGGCATCGGCATTACCGATTACTATATTCGCCAACGCGAATTCTCCACGCTGCGTCTGTCGATGCAGCTGTCGATCGTGGCGCAGGAGCTCAAGCGCGCCGCCGACGCCGCCGACGAGGGCGGCGACGATTTCCATTGGCACCGCAACGTGTTCGCGCCGTTGAAATATTCGGTGGCGGAAATCTTCGACAGCATCGACATGACCCAACGCGTGATGGACGAGCAGCAGCAGAGCGTGAAAAATGACATCGCCGCGCTGCTGAGCAAAGACTGGCGGGCGGCGATCTCCAGCTGTGAAATGCTGCTGTCGGAAACCTCGGGCACCCTGCGCGAGCTGCAGGATACGCTGGATGCGGCGGGCGACAAGCTGCAGGCCAACCTGCTGCGCATCCAGGACGCCACCCTCGGCAACGTGGAGCTGGGCTTCGTCGACAAGCTGGTGTTCGATCTGCAAAGCAAGCTGGATCGCATCATCAGCTGGGGCCAGCAGGCGATTGACCTGTGGATCGGCTACGATCGCCACGTGCATAAATTTATCCGTACCGCTATCGATATGGATAAAAACCGCGTGTTCGCCCAACGCCTGCGCCAGTCGGTGCAAACCTATTTCGACCACCCGTGGGCGCTGACCCATGCCAATGCCGATCGTCTGCTGGATATGCGCGACGAAGAACTGGCGTTGCGCAGCGAGGAAGTGACCGGGGAACTGCCGCCGGATCTGGAGTTCGAAGAGTTCAGCGAAATTCGCGAACAGCTGGCGGCGATGATCGAAGAGGCGCTGAAGGTGTATCAGGAACAGCAGATGCCGCTCAACCTTGCAGCGGTGATGCGCGATTATCTGGCGCAATATCCGCGTGCGCGTCATTTCGACGTGGCACGTTTAGTGGTCGACCAGGCAGTGCGCCTCGGTGTGGCTGAAGCAGATTTCTCAGGGTTGCCGGCGGAATGGCAGGCAATCAATGATTACGGAGCCAAGGTCCAGGCCCATGTCATCGACAAATATTGAACAAGTAATGCCAGTCAAGCTGGCCAAGGCACTGTCCAACTCGCTGTTCCCGGCGCTGGACAGCCAACTGCGCGCGGGTCGTCACATCGGTATCGATGAGCTGGACAACCATGCCTTTTTAATGGATTTCCAGGATGAGCTGGAAGAATTTTACACCCGTTACAGCGTCGAGCTGATTCGGGCGCCGGAAGGTTTCTTCTATTTGCGCCCGCGCTCTACCACGCTGATCCCGCGCTCGGTGCTGTCCGAGCTGGATATGATGGTGGGTAAGATCTTGTGCTACCTGTACCTCAGCCCCGAGCGCCTGGCGCACGAAGGCATTTTCAGCCATCAGGAGCTGTACGACGAGCTGCTGAGCCTGGCCGATGAGAACAAGCTGCTGAAGTTCGTTAATCAGCGCTCCACCGGTTCGGATCTCGATCGGCAGAAGCTGCACGAAAAGGTGCGCACCTCGCTGAACCGCCTGCGCCGCCTTGGCATGGTCTACTTCATGGGCAATGACAGCAGCAAGTTCCGCATTACCGAGGCGGTGTTCCGCTTCGGCGCCGACGTGCGCAGCGGCGACGATCCGCGTGAAGCGCAGCTGCGCATGATTCGCGACGGCGAGGCGATGCCGGTTGAAACCAGCCTGTCGCTGAACGATGAGAATGAGGCTGAGGATCAGCAGGTTGATAACGCTCCTGACGGTGCAGAGGATGAACAGGAATGATTGAACGCGGTAAATTTCGCTCGCTGACGCTGGTTAACTGGAACGGCTTCTTTGCCCGCACCTTTGATCTGGATGAGCTGGTGACCACGCTGTCCGGCGGTAACGGGGCAGGGAAATCCACCACCATGGCGGCTTTCGTCACCGCACTGATCCCCGATCTGACGCTGCTGCACTTCCGTAACACCACCGAAGCGGGCGCCACCAGCGGTTCGCGCGATAAAGGCCTGCACGGTAAGCTGCGCGCCGGCGTGTGTTACTCCACCCTCGACGTCGTCAACTCGCGCCATCAGCGCGTGGTGGTCGGCGTGCGTCTGCAGCAGGTGGCGGGGCGCGATCGCAAGGTCGACATCAAACCGTTCACCATTCAGGGCCTGCCGACCGCGGTGCAGCCGACCGAGCTGCTGACCCAGACCGTGGGTGAGCGCCAGGCGCGCGTGCTGTCGCTGCAGGAACTGAAGGATCGCGTGGAAGAGATGGAGGGCGTGCAGTTCAAGCAGTTCAACTCCATCACCGATTACCACTCGCTGATGTTCGATCTGGGCGTGATCCCGAAACGCCTGCGTTCATCCGCCGATCGCAGCAAATTCTACCGTCTGATTGAAGCGTCGCTGTACGGCGGTATTTCCAGCGCCATCACCCGCTCGCTGCGCGATTACCTGCTGCCGGAAAACAGCGGCGTGCGCAAGGCGTTCCAGGATATGGAAGCGGCGCTGCGCGAAAACCGCATGACGCTGGAAGCGATCCGCGTCACCCAGTCGGATCGCGATCTGTTCAAGCATTTGATCTCCGAGGCTACCTCCTATGTGGCGGCGGACTATATGCGCCACGCCAACGAACGCCGCATCCATCTGGACGGCGCGCTGGCGCTGCGCAGCGATCTGTTGGGCAGCCGCAAGCAGCTGGCCGCCGAACAGTATCGCCATGTGGAAATGGCGCGCGAGCTGAGCGAACAGAGCGGTGCCGAATCCGATCTGGAAACCGATTACCAGGCTGCCAGCGACCACCTGAATCTGGTGCAGACGGCGATGCGTCAGCAGGAGAAGATCGAGCGCTATGAAGCCGATCTGGAAGAGCTGACCTACCGTCTGGAAGAGCAGAACGAAGTGGTGGCCGAGGCGAGCGAGCAACAGGCCGAAAATGAAGCGCGCGCCGAAGCGGCCGAGCTGGAAGTGGATGAGCTAAAGAGCCAACTGGCCGACTACCAGCAGGCGCTCGACGTGCAGCAGACCCGCGCCATTCAGTATCAGCAGGCGCTGCAGGCGCTGGAGCGCGCACGCGCGCTGTGCCAACTGCCGGATCTGACCGCCGATAACGCCGAACAGTGGCTGGATACCTTCCAGGCCCGCGAGCAGGAGGCGACCGAAGCGCTGCTGATGCTGGAACAGAAGCTGAGCGTGGCCGACGCCGCGCACGGCCAGTTCGAACAGGCCTATCAGTTGGTGGGTAAAATCGCCGGCCAGGTCAGCCGCAGCGAAGCCTGGCAGTGCGCGCGCGAATTGCTGCGCGACTGGCCTTCGCAGCAGCACCTCGCCGAGCGCGTTCAGCCGTTGCGCCTGCGCCTGAGCGAACTGGAACAGCGCCTGCGCTCGCAGCAGGACGCCGAGCGCCTGCTGCAAGAGTTTTGCAAACGCCATGGCCAAGAGTACCAGCCGGACGATCTTGACATGCTGCAGCAGGAGCTGGAAGAGCGCCTGGAAGCGCTGTCGCAGAACGTCAGCGAAGCCGGCGAACGCCGCATGGAGATGCGCCAGGAGCTGGAGCAGATCCAGCAGCGCATCCGTGAGCTGACGGCGCGCGCGCCGGTGTGGCTGGCGGCGCAGGACGCTCTGAGCCAGCTCAGCGATCAGAGCGGAGAGCCGCTGGAAAACAGCCAGCAGGTGACCGAATACATGCAGCAGCTGCTGGAGCGCGAGCGTGAAACCACCGTCGAGCGCGACGAAGTGGCGGCCCGCAAACGTGAAGTGGAAGCGCAGATCGAACGTCTCAGCCAGCCGGGCGGCGCGGAAGATCAACGCCTGGTCACGCTGGCCGAACGTTTCGGCGGCGTGTTGCTGTCGGAAATCTACGATGACGTCACCATCGACGACGCGCCTTACTTCTCGGCGCTGTACGGCCCTTCGCGCCACGCCATCGTGGTGCCGGATCTGTCGCTGGTGCGCGAGATGCTGGAAGGGCTGGAAGATTGCCCGGAAGATCTTTACCTGATCGAAGGGGATCCGCAGTCGTTCGATGACAGCGTATTCGCCGTCGAAGAGCAGGAAAAAGCGGTGGTGGTGAAAATCGCCGATCGCCAGTGGCGTTATTCCCGCTACCCGGAAGTGCCGTTGTTCGGCCGCGCGGCGCGCGAAAATCGCCTGGAAGTGCTGCATGCCGAGCGTGAAACGCTGGCGGAGCGCTACGCCACGCTGTCGTTCGACGTGCAGAAAACCCAGCGCTCGCACCAGGCTTTCAGCCGCTTTATCGGCACCCATCTGGCGGTGGCGTTCGACGCCGACCCGGAAGCGGAGATCCGCGGCCTGAACGCCCGCCGTGGCGAAATCGAACGCGCGCTGAACAATCACGAAGCGCAGAACCAGCAGCAGCGTCAGCAGTACGATCAGGCCAAAGAGGGTATTTCCGCGCTCAACCGCCTGATGCCGCTGGTGTCGTTGCTGAACGATGAAACGTTGCAGGACCGCGTCGACGAGATGCGCGAAGAGCTGGAAGAAGCGCAGGACGCCGCGCGTCATATTCAGCAGCACGGCGTGTCGCTGGCCAAGCTGGAGCCGCTGCTGTCGGTGCTGCAGAGCGATCCGCAGCAGCATGAACAGCTGCAGCAGGATTACGCGCAGGCGCAAAGCGTGCAGCGTCAGGCGAAACAGCAGGCGTTCGCGCTCACTGAAGTGGTGCAGCGTCGTGCGCACTTCAGCTACACCGACTCTGCCGGCATGCAGAATGCCAACAACGATCTGAACGACAAGCTGCGCCAGCGTCTGGAGCAGGCGGAAGCCGAACGCGCCCGCGCCCGTGAGCAGCTGCGCCAGTATCAAACCCAGTTCACCCAGTACAGCCAGGTGCTGGCTTCGCTGAAAAGCTCGTACGACGCCAAGCGCGACATGCTGAAAGAGCTGAGCCAGGAGCTGGTGGACATCGGCGTGCAGGCCGACGCCAATGCCGAAGCGCGCGCCCGCGCGCGTCGCGACGAACTGCATGCGGCGCTGAGCAACAACCGCGCTCGCCGCAATCAGCTGGAGAAACAGCTGACCTTCTGCGAAGCCGAAATGGACGGCCTGCAGAAGAAGCTGCGCAAGCTGGAACGCGATTATCACCAGCTGCGCGAGCAGGTGGTGACCGCCAAGGCGGGTTGGTGCGCGGTGATGCGCCTGGTGAAAGACAACGGCGTGGAACGCCGCCTGCACCGCCGCGAGCTGGCGTATATGGATGGCGACGAGCTGCGCTCGATGTCGGATAAGGCGCTCGGCGCGCTGCGTCTGGCGGTGGCGGATAACGAACACCTGCGCGACGTGCTGCGCCTGTCGGAAGATCCGAAGCGGCCGGAGCGTAAGATTCAGTTCTATATCGCGGTGTACCAGCACCTGCGCGAGCGCATCCGTCAGGACATCATCCGCACCGACGATCCGGTCGAGGCCATCGAACAGATGGAAATCGAGCTGGGCCGTCTGACCGAAGAGCTGACCGCGCGCGAGCAGAAGCTGGCGATCAGTTCGAAAAGCGTGGCCAACATCATTCGCAAAACCATTCAGCGCGAACAGAACCGCATTCGCATGCTGAACCAGGGGCTGCAGGCCGTTTCCTTCGGCCAGGTGAAGAGCGTGCGGCTGAACGTCAATGTGCGCGAAGCGCACGCCACTCTGCTGGACGTGCTCTCCGAGCAGCAGGAACAGCATCAGGATCTGTTCAACAGCAACCGCCTGACCTTCTCCGAAGCGTTGGCCAAACTGTATCAACGCCTGAATCCGCAGATCGACATGGGGCAGCGCACGCCACAGACCATCGGCGAGGAGTTGCTGGACTACCGCAACTACCTGGAGATGGAAGTGGAGGTATACCGTGGCTCCGACGGCTGGCTGCGTGCGGAAAGCGGCGCGTTGTCTACCGGCGAAGCCATCGGTACCGGGATGTCAATCCTGGTGATGGTGGTGCAGAGCTGGGAAGAAGAATCCCGTCGCCTGCGCGGCAAAGACATCTCGCCGTGCCGCCTGCTGTTCCTCGATGAAGCGGCGCGTCTGGATGCCAAGTCGATCGCTACGCTGTTCGAACTGTGCGACCGTCTGGAGATGCAGCTGATTATCGCAGCACCGGAAAACATCAGCCCGGAGAAGGGCACCACCTATAAACTGGTGCGTAAGGTGTTCCAGAACCACGAGCATGTGCACGTGGTGGGGCTGCGCGGTTTCGCCGGCGAGCCGCCGGCGCTGGGTGCTGCGCCGGTTGAAACGCCGTAACGCAGAAAAACGCCCTAAAAATCCGAAAATAGCCGCCGCAGGGTGGCTATTTTTTTGTGCGCGTGGATGATAGTCCTGCTTTTTTATCCGTTGAAAAGCGGTTAGTTTAATCACATAAACAGTTATTCGGCGCCCGCAGGGCGAAACGGCCTTTCTGTTTGTATACTGAAACTATATGCAGTTTTTGACGTTTTTTTTGTGAGCATACAGGGGGCAAGGGATGTTGCTTAAAAAGGGAAACTCTCTACGACGTTTGGCGCTGAGTGGCGCTATCGCCTGTAGTCTTGTGTCGTCGTTTTCCGCATCGGCCACCGTCCCGGCGTTGCCGGTGGCATCAGCAGGCATGTCCGTTGCGCAGAGCCGTTCTGAACTGCTGGCCGCGTTGCCGCGCGGCATGGATTTGCACTACCTGTCCACGCTGGCGCCGCTGTATGCGGCGAATCACATGCAGCCGATGTGGCAGGATCGCGAAGCCGTTCAGCAATTTCAGCAGCAGCTGGCCGAGCTGGCGATGTCCGGCGTGCAGCCGCAGTTCACCCAATGGGTGAAGATGTTGACCGATCCGGCGCTCAGTGAAGCGGGCCGCGATGCGGTGCTGTCCGATGCGATGCTGGGCTATTTGCAGTTCGTCTCCGCCATCGGTGCCAACGGCAACAACTGGCTGTACAGCAATATTCCCTACAAGCTTGGCTTGCCGCCCACCGCGGTGATCAACCAATGGCAGCTGGCGGTGCGCCAGGCGCGTACTCTGAGCTACGTGAATTCGCTCGCGCCGCAGCATCCGCAATACGCCAAGATGCATCAGGCGCTGCGCGACATGCTGGCGGACAATCGTCCCTGGCCGCAGGTGGGCAGCGGCCCGAGCCTGCGTCCAGGCCAAATGAGCAATGATATTCCGGCGCTGCGTGAGATCCTGACGCGCACCGGTATGCTCGCCGCCGCGGCGCCGGAAGCGGAGCCGGAACCGGCGGTGGTCTCGGCGAAGATCAATGAGCCCGACGACGGCGGGCTGACGGTAGACGAAGAGAAAAGCCGCGTGACGGTCAGCCCATCGGCAGCGCCGGTGACGGAGCTGACCGCGGAACAGACGCCGCCGCAGATTGGCAGCGTGGTGAGCGATAACCTCTATACCGACGAACTGGTGGAGGGCGTCAAGCGCTTCCAGAAATGGCAAGGGCTGACGGCGGATGGCGTGATCGGCGTGCGCACCCGCGAGTGGCTCAACGTGTCACCGAAAACCCGCGCCGCGCTGCTGGCGCTGAATATCCAGCGCCTGCGGATCCTGCCGGGGCATGTCGGCACCGGCATCATGGTGAACATTCCCAACTATTCGCTGACCTACTACCAGAACGGCAATGAGGTGCTGTCTTCCCGCGTTATCGTCGGGCGGCCGAGCCGCAAGACGCCGCTGATGAGCAGCGCGTTGAACAACGTGGTGGTCAATCCGCCGTGGAACGTGCCGACTACCCTGGTGCGTGAGGACATTGTGCCGAAGGCGATGCGTGACGGTAACTACTTCCAGAAACACGGCTATACCGTGCTGTCGGGCTGGAGCAACGATGCGGAAGTGATCAACCCGGCGATGATCGACTGGAGCATGGTCTCTGCGCGCAACTTCCCGTATCGCGTGCGTCAGGCGCCGGGCGCCACCAACTCGCTGGGGCGCTTCAAGTTCAATATGCCGAGCTCGGACGCTATCTACCTGCACGATACCCCGAACCACAGCCTGTTCCAGAAAGACATCCGCGCGCTCAGCTCCGGCTGCGTGCGGGTGAACAAGGCTTCCGATTTGGCGAATATGCTGCTGCAGGACGCCGGCTGGAACAACAGCCGCGTGTCTTCCACGCTGAAAGAAGGGAATACCACTTATGTGAATATTCGCCAGCGTATTCCCGTAAAACTGTATTATCTGACCGCCTGGGTTTCGGATGACGGCCAACCGCAATTCCGTACAGATATTTACAATTATGATAATACGGTGCGATCGGGCGCACAAATTTTGGCTCAGGCCAAAAAATTAATGCAGTAAATGCAGTAATTATAAATAAATAACGGTCAGAATGTTTGGCTATACCGCAGGCCCTCGTAGCCGGGGGCCTGTAAACCTAGGCGTATCGCGGGTTGACTCAGCATACGCAGGCGGTTATGGTTCGGACAGTGCGCTGCTTTGTGCATTTATTTTGACATTCTTGCCGGGTTTAACAGAGTCATGGACAAAATTGATCATCACCGCCGTAAATGGCTGGCGCTAGGTGGCGCCGCTATGGGCATAGCGCTGCTTCCAGGGCAAGCGTTTGCCAGTATTTCCACCGCTCGACCGCGTATTTTAGTGTTGAATAACCTGAATACCGGTGAATCTATTAAAGCCGAGTTCTTTGACGGCAAAGGTTACAATAAAGAAGAGTTGGTGCGGCTAAATCATCTGTTCCGCGATTATCGCGCCAACAAGGTTAAATCGATCGATCCCCGCTTGTTTGATCACCTCTATCGTCTGCAGGGGCTGCTGGGCACCAGCAAGCCGGTGCAGCTGATCTCCGGATACCGTTCCGTAGACACCAACAACGAACTGCGTGCGCATAGCCGCGGCGTGGCTAAGCACAGCTACCACACCAAAGGCCAGGCGATGGATTTCCACATCGAAGGTATCCAATTGAGCAATATCCGCAAAGCGGCGTTAAAAATGCGCGCCGGTGGTGTAGGATATTACCCACGTAGCAACTTCGTACACATCGATACCGGCCCGGTTCGGACCTGGTAATCGCTGTGCCGTCAGTGAATAACGCCGCCCCTTGCGGAAACGGCGTTATTGTCATTGGAGCCTTATGAAATACCATCTTATTCCCGTTACCGCCTTTAGCCAGAACTGCAGTCTGATTTGGTGTGAAAACACGCAGCAGGCGGCGTTGGTCGATCCCGGCGGTGAAGCGGAAAAAATCAAAGCGGAAGTCGCGCGTCAAGGGGTGACGGTCACCCAGATTTTGCTGACGCACGGCCATTTGGATCATGTCGGCGCGGCGGCGGAGCTGGCGGACCATTATCAGGTGCCAATCTATGGCCCGGATAAAGAAGACGCGTTTTGGCTGGACGGTTTGCCGGCGCAGAGCCGGATGTTTGGGCTGGAAGAGTGCGCGCCGCTGACGCCGACCCGCTGGCTGTCGGAAGGCGATGAGATGCAGGTGGGCGAGATGACGCTCAAGGTGTTGCATTGCCCTGGGCACACGCCGGGCCACATCGTCTTTATCAATGAGCAGGCGCGTTTGGCGCTGGTGGGCGACGTGCTGTTTAACGGCGGCGTGGGGCGCAGCGACTTCCCGCGCGGTGACCATCAGGCGCTGATCGCCTCTATTCGCACCAAACTGCTGCCGTTGGGCGACGACATGCGCTTTATTCCCGGCCACGGCCCGATGTCGACCTTCGGCCACGAGCGCCAGACCAACCCGTTCCTGCGCGAAGAGCCGGCGGTGTGGTAACGATTATTTCCCGGTAGAAATAATCAAGGGCGCATAGAGCGCCCTTTTTTACGATTTATGACCTGCGTCGATGCCTTTAGAGCACGGCGACGATGGCTTCACACAGCGGCGCCATGTTGTCCGGCGTCATGCCGGCCACGTTTACCCGGCCCGAGTTCACGGCGTAGACGCCGAACTCTTCGCGCAGACGCAGCACCTGTTCTTTGGTCAGGCCGCTGAACGAGAACATGCCGTTCTGTTGGATGATGAAGCTGAAGTCCTGCTGCGCGCCTTTCTCCTGCAGGGTGTTCACGAACAGCTGACGCATGCGGTGAATACGCTGGCGCATGTCGGTCAGCTCCTGCTCCCACATCGCGCGCAGCGCATCGTTGCCCAGAATGGTGGCGACAACCGCCGCGCCGTGTGACGGCGGGTTGGAGTAGTTGGCGCGAATGGCCGCTTTCACCTGGCTGAAGGCGCGATCGGCGGTTTCGGCATCGGCAGCCACAATGGTGCAAGCGCCGACGCGCTCATTGTACAGGCCGAAGTTTTTCGAGTAGGAGCTGGCAACGATCAGCTCTTGATGTTTGGCGGCGAAAATACGCAGGCCCTGCGCATCTTCTTCCAGACCGTTGGCGAAGCCCTGGTAGGCGAAATCGAACAGCGGCAGCCAGCCATTGGCGACGGAAAGCTCAGCCAGCTGTGCCCACTGTTCCGCCGTTGGATCGATACCTGTCGGGTTATGGCAGCAGCCGTGGAACAGCACCACATCACCGGCCTGTGCCTGTTTCAGGCTGTTCAGCAGGCCGTCAAAGTCCAACGCGTGGTTGGCGGCGTCGTAGTAGGCGTACTCCAGCACTTCCAGGCCTACGGCGCTAAAGACGTTCTTGTGGTTTGGCCAGCTTGGGTTGCTGATCCAGATGCGCTTGGCGCTGGTCTGGTTGGCGATAAAGTCTGCCGCCACGCGCAGGCCGCCGGTGCCGCCGGGCGTCTGTGCGGTACGCGCGCGCCGCGCGGTAACGATCGGGCTCTCTTTGCCGAACAGCAGCTCTTGCGTGCAGCTGGCGAACGCCGGGATGCCTTCAATGCCGAGATAGTTTTTGGTGGTCTCGTTTTCCAGCAGATACTGTTCAGCTTTTTTTACGCTGGTCAGCACCGGCGTTTTGCCGGTTTCGTCTTTATAAACGCCAATCCCTAAATTGATTTTATTCGGGCGGGCGTCGGCGCGGAAAATGTCGGTCAGGCCCAGGATCGGGTCGGCGGGTGCGGCGGTGATTTTTTCAAACATGTCAGGTGCTTCCAAATCTCGGAGTTAAGCAGACAGAAGCATCAGGGTAGCGCCAGTTATCGGCTTTGCCAACCGTTTGCGATAAAAACACCGCGATCTTGTGAACGGGAAGGATTCGACAGAAAAAATGATGGGGAAGGGGAAATCTGCAGGATAAAACGTTACCGGGAGACACAAATAAAAACAGGGCCGAAGCCCTGTTTTTTAACTTAGCCGACGGTAAACCGCCGTTAAGCGAGACAACTTAGAACTGGTACACCAGACCAACGGCTACGATATCGTCGGTAGCGGTGCCGGTTGCTTTGGTGAACTCGTTGTCATCCAGCAGGTTGATTTTGTAATCAACGTAGGTGGACATGTTTTTGTTGAAGTAGTAAGTGGTACCAACAGAAACATATTTAACCAGATCCTGGTCAGAGCTTACGCCTGGGACGTTCAGGTTCTTGCCTTTAGACTGCAGGTAAGACACTTCTGGACGCAGACCGAAGTCGAACTGGTACTGAGCAGTGACTTCGAAGTTCTGAGTTTTGCTCGCGAAGCCACCGCACTTGTCATCGGTAGCTGCACAGCCTGCACCGAAGTTACCGCCGCCGAACGGAGTCATGTTACGGGTTTCTGCGTACATCGCCGCCAGGTAAACGTTGTTGGCATCGTATTTCGCGCCCACGGTCCATGCGTCAGCCTTGTCGCCACGCTCGTTGGAACGCAGTTTCTGGTCGTCGGTACGGTTGGAAGAAGCGTATGCAGCGCCGAAGCTTACGCCTTCGCCGATGTCATAAGTAGAGGAGATACCCCAGCCGTCGCCGTTTTGTTTCTTAACGTTACGACCGTCGTTCTGGTTTTTGCCCTGGTATTGCAGAGCGAAGTTCAGACCGTCAACCAGACCGAAGAAGTTGTTGTTACGATAGGTCGCAACGCCGTTGGTACGGCCGGTCATGAAGTTGTCGGAGTAGGTGTAAGTATCGCCACCGAACTCTGGCAGCATATCGGTCCAGCCTTCCACGTCGTACAGTACGCCGTAGTTACGGCCGTAGTCGAAGGAGCCGTAGTCAGCGAATTTCAGACCGGCGAAGCCCAGACGGGTTTTGGTGCCTTCGGTGCCCTGAGATTCGGCGTGGTTGGACTGAACGTTGTATTCCCACTGGCCGTAACCGGTCAGTTGGTCAGTAATCTGGGTTTCACCTTTGAAGCCGAAACGAACATAGGTCTGATCGCCGTCATTGCCTTTGTCGTCGGAGAAGTAGTGCAGACCGTCAACTTTGCCGTACAGATCCAGCTTGTTGCCGTCTTTGTTGTAGATTTCAGCTGCGTTTGCTGCACCAGCAGCCAACAGAGCCGGGATAACCACTGCAAGAATGTTGCGCTTCATCATTATTACCCTCATTGGTGTTATTCGGACACCTTTGCCACTGCCGCCAATAATTCTTTGGGAACTATTGTTGATAGATTGGTGTCGTCCTGTGTCTGAACGCAGTGTTCCATTCACAGGCGGGTTAATCTAGGACGAAAATGATACCAATGTCCCAATCAGGTTGCAAAAGGAAAGTATGTGTAACCAAATGTAATTTTTCGGGAACTTTGTGATGTGCGTCAATATTAAAAAATGCGAAAGGCCAGCGAGGCTGGCCTTTGTTTTGTAACGAAATCGTTTAAAAAACGTTTGATCGTATGAATTAGAAGCTTGCGTTACGTGGTGTGCGTGGGAACGGGATCACATCGCGCACGTTTTGCACGCCGGTGACATAGGCGATTAAACGTTCAAAACCCAGGCCGAAACCGGAATGCGGCACGGTGCCGTAACGACGCAGATCGCGATACCACCAGTAGTCTTCTTTATTCAGGCCCATCTCTTCCAGACGTTGATCGAGCATGTCGAGGCGTTCTTCACGCTGCGAACCGCCGATGATTTCACCGATGCCCGGCGCCAGCACGTCCATGGCCGCGACGGTTTTACCGTCTTCGTTCATGCGCATATAGAACGCTTTGATGTCTTTCGGGTAGTTCTTCACCACCACCGGCGCCTGGAAGTGTTTCTCCGCCAGATAACGTTCATGTTCGGAAGAGAGATCGATGCCCCAGGAAACCGGGTTTTCGAAGGTTTGGCCAGAGGCCAGCAGGATCTCAATGGCGTCGGTGTAGTCCACCTGGGCGAAATCGGAAGAGACGAAGCGCTCCAGACGAGAGATTGCGTCTTTATCCACGCGTTCGGCGAAGAATTTCAGATCGTCTGCACGTTCATCCAGCACCGCCTGGAACACATACTTCAGCATGCTTTCGGCCAGGCCGGCGACATCGTCCAGCGTCGCGAAGGCCACTTCCGGCTCGATCATCCAGAACTCCGCCAGGTGGCGGCTGGTGTTGGAGTTTTCGGCACGGAAGGTTGGGCCGAAGGTGTATACCTTGGACAGCGCACAGGCGTAAGTTTCGCCGTTCAGCTGGCCGGAAACGGTGAGGAAGGCTTCCTTACCGAAGAAGTCCTGGCTGAAATCGACGGCGCCCTTGTCGGTGCGCGGCAGGTTTTCCAGATCCAGCGTGGACACGCGGAACATTTCGCCGGCGCCTTCGGTGTCGGAGGCGGTGATCAGCGGGGTGGACACCCAGAAATAACCATTTTCATGGAAGAAGCGGTGGATCGCCTGCGCCAGGGTATGACGCACGCGCGCCACGGCGCCGATCAGATTGGTGCGCGGGCGCAGGTGGGCCACTTCGCGCAGGTATTCGATGCTGTGGCGTTTGGCCGCCATTGGGTAAGTATCCGGATCGTCGACCCAGCCGACCACGTTGATCGCGGTGGCCTGCAGCTCAAAGCTCTGGCCTTCGCCCGGTGAGGCGACGACCTTGCCGGTAACTTCAACTGAGCAACCGGTGGTCAGGTGCAGCACTTCATCCTGATAATTCGGCAGAGAATTATTAACGACGGCCTGTAACGGATCAAAGCAGGAACCGTCATAGACGGCCAGGAAGGAGATACCAGCTTTTGAATCTCTCCGGGTACGTACCCAGCCGCGTACGGTGACTTCACTGTCAACCGCAGCACGACCTTGCAGTACGTCGACTACAGGCACTACGCTCATAGATTTCTCTCTTTAATAATTTGGTTTAGAAATAGCTTACAACCCAAGAATATGGGGGTAATGGCTATGTTACTTGCCGCGGTGCAGAGCACAAGCAGAAATCATCGGATTGGCGCAACATTTATCGTGGCTGGCTGAAAAGAGGGCGGTCGGGATAAAACAAAAAAGCCGGCGCCTGAACCGGGCCGGCTTTCTCTCTATATATAGAAGGCTCAGCTGGCTTTCTTCACCAGCGGCAGATCGAAGGCCTTGCGCAGAGCCCTGACGAACGCCTGATCCTGGCAAATGGTTTTGCCGGGGCTGTCGGAGAGCTTGGCCACCGGCTTGCCTTTGCACTCGACCAGCTTGATCACGATATTCAGCGGTTTGACGCCGGGAATATCGCAGGTCAGGCGCGTGCCGATGCCGAAGCCGAGATTGATGCGCTGGTAGAAATGGCGATAGAGCGCCAGCGCTTTTTCCAGATCCAGGTTGTCCGAGAACACCAGCGTTTTGCTCATCGGATCGATGCCCAGCTTTTGATAATGGGCAATGGCCTTTTCACCCCACTCGACGGGATCGCCCGAATCATGGCGCAGCCCCTGATAACGTTCGGCGAACTGCGGGCCGAAGTCGCGCAGGAAGGCATCCATGGTGATACAGTCGGTGAGCGCGATGCCAAGCTGATCCGGGTATTCATCCAACCAGGCTTGCAAGGCGGCGCGCTGGCTGTTGGCCAGCACCGGGCTTATTTGCTGATGCGCCTGGAACCACTCATGCGCCTGAGTGCCGACCGGCGCCAGGCCGAGCTGATGCGCCAGATCGTAATTGCTGGTGCCCGACAGGTACGGGAATTCGGTCTGCAAGGTGCTGACGATGGCCTGTTGCACGCCCTGAGAGAAACGGCGACGGGTGCCGAAGTCCATCAGCTTGAAGCGCGAAAGATCCAGATCGCCCGCCAGCGTCTTGAACTGAGCCAGCTTGGTTTGCAGATGCGCCACCGCCTGTTCCGGCGTCGCCAGCGGAGAGCGCCGACGGTGCACCACTTCGCTGATCACCGCCAGCAACGGCACTTCCCACATGATCACTTCACGCCAGGGGCCGGCGATGCGGATTTGCAGCTTGCCGTCGCGGTTGTCTATGGTGACCTGCTGCGGATCGTAGCGGAACGTTCGCAGCCAGCTCAGGTAATCCTGACGGAAGAAGGGCAGGTCCGAAAGATAAGCGAATTCGGCGTCGGTCAGCGCCAGCCGGCTCATCAACGCCACCTGCGCGCGGATCTCGTCGGCATATTCGCCCAGCAGTTCGTCGCCGCGGCAGCGGAATTCCGCCGCCACGCTGATCGCGGGATAGCGATGGAACACTGCTTGCTGCATATGAAGCTTATAAGCATCGGTATCAAGCAGTGATGTCAAAATCGGGGAAGCGTATTGAGTCATAGCGCGTTACAGCATCCTCGTCAGGCGCGTGTCCAAATCCGGATAATCATAAAAGTGGGGGTGGAGTATACCCGGATTATCCTGTTATTGAAGCTGCATCACACCATAAATCACCAAAGCGGGTCGAGGATTAAACGTGCCTTTATGGCGGCCTGATAGCGGCGGGGAGGAAAAAAAGCCAGATATGCCTGTAAGGTGAATGACTTAGCCTAATTAGTCATAAAAATTATAATGTTAATTATTTTAAACAGCGAATCAGATATAGCCGGCCTGGGTAAGCACGCTGACCCGATCCTTGCCGTTCTTTTTGCAAAAATAGAGCGCTTCGTCCGCCTGTTTGATCGCCGCCTGTAGCGCGGTGAATGCGTTGACCGGCGCAATGCCGCAGCTGGTGGTGAAACGCACTTGCCGTCCATCGGCCAGATTTAGCGTCAGGCGATGAGTGCGGGCGCGCAATTGCTCCATGATGTCCCGCGCGTTGTCCAACGAACAGTTGCCCAGCAGCACCGCGAACTCTTCGCCGCCGTAGCGGCAGAAGATGTCGCTGGCGCGGAACGCGCGTTGCAGCAGGTGGCCGAATGCCACCAGCGCCCGGTCACCCACGTCGTGGCCATAGCTGTCGTTGAGCTGTTTGAAGTTGTCGATGTCGATCAGGCAAAAGGCCTGCGGGTAGCTGCCGTCGCCCAGCAGCTGACATTCAAGGAAGAATTTACGGCGGTTGTAAATATTGGTAAGCGGATCGAGGAAAGAAGAGGCCTCGAGCTCTTTAATCAGCAGTTGTTTCTCGCTTTCCAGCGAGACCTTGTCCAACTGGTATTGCCTGAGCTGCTGAATGGCGTCGCTGATGGCGATCAATTCCTGGCTGTAGAAGGCGTCGTTGCGATCGATATTTATCTCGCCGCGCGACAGCCGCACGATATTGTTGTGGGTCTTGGTCAGCCAGCGGTTGATGCTGGTGCAGAACACCAGCGCCGGCAAAATGAACAGCAACACCACCAGCCCGGCGAGTGCAATCATGCCGTAAATGGTCGTCTGGCTGTCGTAAATCTTGTGGCGCGACGCGAGGGTTTCCAGTTCGAAGCTGCGTTGATACAGCGCCTGCGACAGCCCGCTCACATCGTCGACATAGCGCGAAATAAGCGCGGTGGGGTAGGGCTGATGGGTATCGATAGCGGTGTACAGCCCATGGGTAATCTGTTGGAGGCGCTCAGCGGAAACCTGGGCGAGCAATGCATTGACGATGTTGGTGATTTGTCCATCGTCGTAGTTGATCTTCATGAAGATCAATCGGGTGCTCAGCGCGTTCAGCACGCCGGTCAGCTGAATGGACTTCAGGTAGGCGTCTTTGCGAACGAGCGGTCTGACGTTGACGTCGATAATCTGATCGCTCAATTCCGTCAGTGACATATTCAGCCGGTTATTAAGGCGGATGGCCTCGAGAAACATAAAAGAGTCGGTATCCACCATCCGGGTATCGTAGGTGTAGCGGTAATAGCTCTTACTGGTTTGCGAGATGTAATAGGCGCTGTTGATGTTGAACAGATTGGCGTTGGTGTTATTGACCTGCGAAAGCTGCAGGTTGTCATTATCCAGCAGCTGTTCCATCAGGCTGATCATCGACAGCGCGGCGATTTTTTGCCGAACCCCGAGCTGTCTGGCGACCTCATCGTCCAGATGTTCGCGGATGCGGGTAATTCTTTCGCGCGCCGCCCAATCGGCGGCCAAACATTGCGCTCGGGTGATTTGCGGATCGATCAGGCTCAAGCGTTTGAGGCGGTGCGCCTGCAAGGCAGCCTGAAAGGCTTCGGAGATTTCTTTGGCGCGATCAATTTTGTACAGATTGAGTTGGTTATCGCGGTAGTCGGTATGGGCTTCGAGCAGCTCATCGACGATGAACAGAGAGAAGGAAGTCATCAGGCACAGGGTAAAAAAATAGATTGCGTATTTAATTTTCATAGTGCGAGTCATCCTGAGCCTGATGCCGCAATTATACCACCATGCCGCCTGCGTCGCCTCAACTATGCCGGCGCCCTCCGGTGGCGGTTTTTTAGCATTAAATGCTGATTTTTATTTAGCGATTGGTCACCTGCGCTATCGCCTGGCGGGCGATTTATGATTTGCCTCTGATTTCTCTCTCGTGGTCGCCCGGCGACTCTGGGCTTTTCGGCCAGCTGTGATACAGTTTATTCACAATTCAGGCCCACCGCGCGCCGCAGGGGAACACTCCGGCTGCGGTACGAAGCAGAAGAGCGGCCTGGCACCTATAACTCACCGAGACGTTTAAGGGTTTTTATGACACAACAGCCACAGGCAAAATACCGCCACGATTATCGCGCGCCCGATTACACCACGACCGATATCGATTTGGACTTCAGTCTGGACGCGGAAACTACGCGCGTGACCGCCGTCAGTAAAATCAAACGTCAGGGCGCGGCCGGCGCACCGCTGGTGCTGGATGGCGAAGATCTGACGCTGGTGAGCATTCAGGTGGACGGCCAACCGTGGAGCGCCTACCGCCAGCAGGATAACCAGCTGATCATCGAAGCGTTGCCGGCACAATTCACTCTTACCATCGTCAACGACATTCACCCGGCGAAAAACACCGCGCTGGAAGGGCTGTACCTGTCCGGCGATGCGCTGTGCACGCAATGCGAAGCCGAAGGTTTCCACCACATTACCTATTATCAGGATCGCCCGGACGTGCTGGCGCGCTTTACCACCCGCATCGAGGCCGACAAGGCGCGCTATCCGTTCCTGCTGTCGAACGGCAACCGCATCGGCCAGGGCGAATTGGCCGATGGCCGCCACTGGGTGCAATGGCAGGATCCGTTCCCGAAACCTTGCTACCTGTTCGCGCTGGTGGCGGGAGACTTCGACGTGCTGCGCGACAGCTTCACCACCCGTTCCGGCCGTAAGGTCGCGCTGGAGCTGTTCGTCGATCGCGGCAACCTGGATCGCGCCGACTGGGCGATGACGTCGCTGAAGAACTCGATGAAGTGGGACGAGACCCGCTTCGGCCTGGAATACGATCTCGACATTTATATGATTGTGGCGGTCGATTTCTTCAATATGGGCGCGATGGAGAACAAAGGATTAAACATCTTTAACTCCAAATACGTGCTGGCGAAGGCGGAAACCGCCACCGACAAGGATTACCTGAACATTGAAGCGGTGATCGGCCACGAATACTTCCACAACTGGACCGGTAACCGCGTAACCTGCCGCGACTGGTTCCAGCTCAGCCTGAAAGAGGGGCTGACGGTGTTCCGCGACCAGGAGTTCAGTTCCGATCTGGGATCGCGTTCGGTCAACCGCATCGACAACGTGCGCGTGATGCGCGGCGCGCAGTTCGCCGAAGACGCCAGCCCGATGGCACACGCCATCCGCCCGGACAAAGTGATCGAGATGAACAACTTCTACACCCTGACGGTGTATGAAAAGGGTTCCGAAGTGATCCGCATGATGCACACCTTGCTGGGGGAGGAGAACTTCCAGAAAGGGATGCAGCTCTATTTCGAACGCCACGACGGCAGCGCCGCCACCTGCGACGATTTCGTGCAGGCGATGGAGGACGCGTCCAACGTCGATCTGTCGCGCTTCCGCCGTTGGTATAGCCAGTCCGGCACGCCGCTGTTGACGGTGCGCGACGATTACGACGCGGAAACCCAGCAGTATCGTCTGCATGTCAGCCAGCAAACCGCGCCGACCGCCGATCAGCCGGAGAAATTGCCGCTGCATATCCCGCTGGATATCGAACTGTACGACAGCGAAGGCAACGTCATTCCACTGCAAAAGGGCGGCCTGCCGGTCAATAACGTGCTGAACGTTACCGAAGCGGAGCAAACCTTCGTGTTCGACGGCGTGGCGCATAAGCCGGTGCCGTCGCTGCTGCGTGAATTCTCCGCGCCGGTGAAGCTGGACTATCCGTACAGCGATCAGCAGCTGACCTTCCTGATGCAGCACGCGCGCAATGAATTTGCGCGTTGGGATGCGGCGCAGAGCCTGCTGGCGACCTATATCAAGCTGAACGTGACGCGGCACCAGCAGAAGCAGCCGCTGTCGCTGCCGCTGCACGTGGCCGATGCGTTCCGCGCAGTGCTGCTGGACGAAAAACTGGATCCGGCGCTGGCTGCGCAGATCCTGACGTTGCTGTCGGAGAACGAAATCGCCGAGCTGTTCGCCACCATCGATCCGGAAGCGATCGCCGCGGTACATGAAGCGATCGTTCGCTGCCTGGCGCGGGAGCTGGCCGATGAGTGGCTGGCGGTATATCACGCCAACAAGACCGACGGCTACCGCGTGGAGCACGCCGAGATCGCCAAGCGCGCCTTGCGTAATGTGTGCCTGGGCTATCTGGCGTTCGGCGAAGATGTGGCGCTGGCGGACCAACTGGTAAGCGAACAGTATCGCCAGGCGGACAACATGACCGACTCGCTGGCGGCGCTGTCTGCTGCGGTCGCGGCCCAGTTGCCTTGCCGCGATGCGCTGCTGGCGGCGTTCGACGAGCGCTGGCATCAGGATGGCCTGGTGATGGATAAATGGTTCGTGCTGCAGGGCAGCAGCCCGGCGGCAGACGTGCTGAGCAAGGTGCGCGCGCTGCTGCAACACCGTTCGTTCAGCCTGAGCAACCCGAACCGCACCCGTTCGCTGATCGGCGGCTTCGCTTCCGGTAACCCGGCGGCGTTCCATGCCGCGGACGGCAGCGGCTATCAGTTCCTGGCGGAGATCCTCAGCGATCTCAACCAGCGCAACCCGCAGATCGCCGCGCGCCTGATTGAACCGCTGATTCGCCTGAAGCGTTACGACGCGGGCCGCCAGGCGCTGATGCGCAAGGCGCTGGAACAGCTGAAAGGATTGGAAAACCTGTCCGGCGATCTGTACGAGAAGATCAGCAAGGCGCTCGACGCCTGATCTTTTCGCGCTGGATAGATCAAGGGACGGCCTGCGCCGTCCCTTTTTTCATCCTTTCAATTCGCCGCCCGACGGCCGCTGGCCGCTGTGGCCGGCGGTGATAACACCCGCTCCAGCACTTCGGCCTCCAGTTCCGCCAGGCGGGCGGAACCCTTGCGGCGCGGCCGCGGCAGATCGAGAGTCAGATCCAGCCCGATGCGCCCCTCTTCGATCAGGATCACCCGATCCGCCAGCGCGATGGCTTCGCTGACGTCGTGCGTGACCAGCAGTACGGTAAAACCGTGCTGTTGCCACAGCGTTTCTATCAGCCCCTGCATCTCGATGCGCGTCAGGGCATCCAACGCCCCGAGCGGTTCGTCCAGCAGCAGCAGGCGAGGGCGGTGGATCAGCGCGCGCGCCAGGGCGACCCGCTGCTTTTGCCCGCCGGACAGCGCCGCCGGCCAGTCGCGGGCGCGATCCGCCAAGCCGACCGCGTCCAGCGCCTGCAGCGCCGCATCGCGCCACTGGCCGCGCAGCCCCAGGCCCACGTTGTCGATCACCGTTTTCCACGGCAGCAGGCGCGCATCCTGAAACATCAGCCGGGTATCCTCTTTAGCGGCGGCAAGCGGCGCGTTGCCGCTGAGCAGCGCGCCGCTGCTGGGTTGTTCCAGGCCGGCCAACAGGCGAAGCAGGGTGCTCTTGCCGCAGCCGCTGCGGCCGACCACCGCCACGAATTGCCCGGCGGAAATGCGCAGTTGAATATTGTCCAGCACGGTGCGGTTGCCGTAACCTTTGCCGATGGACTCCAGCGTCACCGGTGTGCCTTGCGCAAGGCGAGCGGGAAGGGTCATAGCGCTTCTCCCTGTTTCAGTTGATAGGCCGGATGCCAGCGCAACCAGACGCGCTCCAGCAGTTGCGCGCCCACGTCCGCCAGCTTGCCGAGCAGGGCGTACAGCACGATCGCCACCACCACCACGTCGGTTTGCAGGAATTCACGCGCGTTCATCGCCAGGTAGCCGATGCCCGAATTGGCCGAAATGGTTTCGGCGACGATCAGCGTCAGCCACATGAAGCCGAGAGCGAAACGCACGCCGACCATAATCGACGGCAGCGCGCCCGGCAGCACCACCTGCGTAAACAGGCGGAAACCGCTCAGGCCGTAGCTGCGGGCCATCTCCAACAGGCCGCGATCGATGTTCTTGATGCCGTGATAGGTATTGAGATAAATCGGGAATAGCGTACCGAGCGCCACCAGAAAGATCTTGGCGGATTCATCGATGCCGAACCACAGGATCACCAGCGGGATCAGCGCCAGGTGCGGCACGTTGCGGATCATTTGCACCGAGCTGTCCAGCAGGCGTTCGCCCCAGCGCGACAGCCCGGTAATAAAGCCGAGGATCAGCCCGATGCTGCCGCCGATGGCAAAGCCGATCAGCGCGCGCTGGCTGCTGATGCTCAGGTGCTGCCATAGTTCGCCGCTTTGGCTCAGGCTCCAGAAGGCGGCCAGCACCGCGCTCGGCGCCGGCAAAATGCGGTTGGACAGCCAGCCGGTTTCTACGGCGATCTGCCAGAGGATCACCAGCGCCAGCGGCAGCGCCCAAGGGGCCAGCCGATACAGGATGCGTTGCGCGTTCTTTGCCATCGGGGCGCTCCTCAGCTCTGCGACACTTTTTGCGGAACATAAATGTTGGCCACCACTTCGCCCTGCGGGCGCACCGGCTGAAGGCGCGCGGGCGTTTCCTCCTGCGCCAGATCGAGGTGCGGGAACAGCAGTTCGCCGACGCGGTAGGCCTCTTCCAGATGCGGATAGCCGGAGAGAATAAAGGTGTCGATGCCCAGATCGGCATATTCCTGCATGCGCGCCGCGACCGTCGGGCCATCGCCCACCAGCGCGGTGCCGGCGCCGCCGCGCACCAGGCCGATGCCGGCCCACAGGTTCGGGCTGATCTCGAGGTTGTCCTTCTTGCCGCCGTGCAGCGCCGCCATGCGCCGTTGGCCGACGGAATCGAAGCGCGCAAAGGCCTGCTGCGCGTCGGCGATGGTTTCCTCATCGAGGTGGGCGATCAGCCGATCGGCGGCGCGCCAGGCCTCTTCGGTGGTTTCCCGCACGATGACATGCAGGCGGATACCGAAGCGTACCTGGCGGCCTTTCGCCGCCGCTTTGGCGCGCACCTCTTCGATTTTCTCTTTAACCTGCGCCGGCGGCTCTCCCCAGGTGAGATACATTTCTACCTGTTCGGCGGCCAGATCCTGCGCGGCGGCGGAGGATCCGCCGAAATAGAGCGGCGGGCGCGGCTGCTGCACCGGCGGGAACAGCAGTTTGGCGCCTTTCACCTGAATGTGCTTGCCGTCGAAATCGACGGTTTCGCCTTCCAGCACCCGGCGCCAGATGTGGGTGAACTCGGTTGAGGCTTCGTAACGCTCTTCATGATTGAGATGCAACCCCTCCGCCGCCAGCTCTTCCGGATCGCCGCCGGTGACCAGATTGAACAGCGCGCGCCCGTTGGACAGGCGATCCAGCGTCGCCGCCTGGCGCGCCGCCAGCGTAGGGGAGATGATGCCCGGCCGCAGCGCGACCAAAAACTTCAGCCGCTGGGTGACCGGGATCAGCGAGGCGGCCACCAGCCAGGAGTCTTCGCACGAGCGGCCGGTGGGGATCAATACGCCGCCGAATCCCAGCCGATCCGCCGCCTGGGCGATCTGCTGCAAGTAACCGTGATCGACGCTGCGCGCCCCCTGTGCGCTGCCGAGATAGTGGCCATCGCCGTGGGTGGGTAAAAACCAGAAAACGTTCAGGCTCATCGTCAGTGTTCTCCCATTGTTTATTGCGCGCTTGGGCGCCAGATGCGTTGTGAGATGTCGACCTTCACCGGCACCAGCCGGTTGGCGTAAAACAGGTCGGCGGTTTGCTGCTGCGCGGCGATCGTCTGCGCATCGAGCGGTGTGATGGCGGTCGGCGGGCGGTGATCCAGATAGCTGGCGATCACCGGCTCCGGCAGCCCCATGGCGTTGGCCAGCAGGGTCACGCTTTGCGCCCGGTCGCTGCGGGTGAGCGCATCGGCCTGGGTCAGCACGGTCAGAACCTGGCTGATAAAGCTGCCGTTGGCTTCGGCGTAGGGGCGCGCCGCCAGATAGAAGGAACCGGTCTGGTTCAGATCGGTGCCGTCGCCGAGCACCCGTACGCCGCCCTGCAGCAGCGCGGCGGAATAATAAGGATCCCAGATGGCCCAGGCATCGACGTTGCCCTGCTGGAAGGCGGCGCGCGCATCGGCGGGGGTCAGATAGGCGGGCTGGATATCCGTAAATTTCAGGCCGGCCTTTTGCAGCGATCGCAGCAGCAGGTTGTGCGAGCTGGATCCTTTCTGGAAAGCGACCTTATGGCCTTTCAGATCGGCGACGGTTTTGATCGGGCTATTTTCCGGCACCAGGATCACCTCCGCCTTCGGTTTGGGCGGCTCAACGCCGACATACAGCAGGTCCGCGCCGGCGGCCTGCGCGAAGATCGGCGGAATATCGCCGGTGCTGCCCAGATCGATGCTGCCGACGTTCAAGGCCTCGAGCATTTGCGGGCCGGCGGGAAACTCGATCCAGCTAATGCGGGTAGCGGGGAAACGTTCCTCCAGCAGCCGGTGGCTCTTCGCCAGCACCAGGCTGACCGATCCTTTTTGGTAGCCGATGCGGAACTGCGCCGGATCCTGCGCGGCGGCGGCAGTGGCCCAAACCAACGACAGCAGGCCGGTGAGGGTAGCGGCGCTCAGCCAGCGCCGTAAAACGATGTGTTTTTTCATTCAGGCTCTCCTTTTCCAGGCCTTTCAGGCAGTCTGTCGCGCCGCCAGCGGCGAGGCGACGCGCAGCGCGGGCGGTTTGCGGCGGCCAAGCGCCAGATAGAAACTGGCCAGCGCCTCTTCCAGCCGGGCGGCGACGGCGTCGGTGAGCGTGGCGCCTTCGCCGGCCAGTTGGATCTGGCTGTCGTCGGCGAACACGCCGTGCAGCACCTCTTGCGCTTTCAGCGCCGCCAGCACCGGTTTCAGCGCGTAGTCCACCGCCAGCATGTGGCCGATCGAACCGCCGGTCGCCAGCGGCAGCACCACCTTATGATCCAGCGCGCGTTCCGGCAGCAGATCCAGCAGGGTTTTCAGCGCGCCGGAGAACGACGCTTTATAAACCGGCGTGGAAATCAGCAGGCCGTCGGCCTGCGCCAGCTGCTCGGCAAACGCCTTGATCGCCGGGCTGTTGAAGTTGGCGTACAGCAGGTCTTCGGCATCGAAGTCGTGCAGGGTATAAGCCGTCACTTCCACCCCTTGCTGCCGCAGCCAGTTCTGACTCAGCGCGAGCAGCGCGGCGGAACGTGATGGGATGCGTGGGCTGCCGGCCAGTGATATAACGCGCATTGCCACTCCTTATAACTAAAAGTTAGGTTTAATTAGAAAATCAAAAAGAAGTGTTTTAAACCTACCAGCAACCGGGCGCGTTTTTTAAATCTCATTTTTTGATTTCGATATGCGCAAAAGCGGATTGGCGCCGATTTGGCGGTGAAGAGAGAAAACGATTGCGTAAAAACGGCTTTTTTTGCCTTTAATCAATTCCAATTGGGCGGGGGATACCGGATAATACGCCCCCGGTTTGCAACCGGGAAATCAGGAGAGTCCATGTACTACCCCCTCATCAGGAAAGCGTTGTTCCAGCTCGATCCCGAGCGCGCGCACGAAGTGACCTTTCGTCAGCTCAGCCGTATTGCCGGCACCCCATTAGCGTTTCTTGTCCGTCAGTCCGTGCCGACCAAACCGGTCAGCTGCATGGGGCTGTCGTTCAAAAACCCGCTGGGATTGGCCGCCGGTCTGGATAAAAACGGCGAATGCATCGATGCGTTCGGCGCGATGGGCTTCGGCCATGTGGAAGTCGGCACCGTGACGCCGCGCCCGCAACCGGGCAACGACAAGCCGCGCTTGTTCCGCGTGGTTGAGGCGGAAGGCCTGATCAACCGCATGGGGTTCAATAACCATGGCGTGGACAATCTGGTTGAAAACGTTAAGAAATCCCATTTCGGCGGCATTCTTGGGATCAATATCGGCAAGAATAAAGACACCCCGGTCGAACAGGGTAAAGACGATTATTTGATCTGCATGGATAAAGTTTATCCGTATGCCGGTTATATCGCGATTAACATCTCTTCACCGAATACCCCGGGGTTACGATCCTTACAGTATGGCGAAGCGCTGGACGATCTTTTAGCTGCGATTAAAAATAAGCAGCAGGAATTACATGCGCGCCATCACAAATATGTGCCGGTGGCGGTAAAGATCGCGCCGGATCTTTCAGAAGAAGAATTGATCCAAATTGCCGATAGCTTGGTGCGGCATAATATCGATGGCGTGATCGCCACCAATACCACTTTGGATCGAAAATTGATCCAGGGGTTAAATTACTGCGAACAAGCGGGCGGGTTAAGTGGGCGTCCGTTGCAATCACGCAGCACGGAAGTGATCCGTCGTCTTTCCACCGAACTGCAAGGGCGCCTGCCGATTATCGGCGTGGGCGGCATCGATTCGCTGACGGCGGCGCGCGAAAAAATGGAGGCCGGCGCGAGCCTGCTGCAAATTTATTCCGGATTTATCTATCACGGCCCGCGTTTGATTAAAGATATCGTTACCCATATCTAATATTTTTCCTCTCATTTTATTCCGGGGGTTTATTTCTGCCCCCGGCTCGTCTATATTTTGTTCGTTAGCATAAATATCGTTCGCGGAATTATCCGATGTTTAAGCTATTTTATCGGTGATAAAATCGCCTTTTAGGGTGAGTGCGGCGTTGGCATAGGCAGCGAGAAGGATACGAAATGAAGATAAAACCTGACGATAATTGGCGTTGGTATTTTGATGCCGAACACGATCGGCTAATGCTGGATTTAGCTAATGGTATGATCTTCCGTTCACGTTTCCCGGCCAAAATGTTAACGCCGGATGCCTTCGATGAATGCGCTTTTTGCGTGGATGACGCCGCCCTTTATTTCACCTATGAAGAACAGTGCAAGCAGATCAAACTCAGCCATGAGCAGCGCGCCGAGCTGGTGTTGAATGCGCTGGTCGCCTACCGCTTCCTGAAACCGCTGATGCCGAAGAGCTGGCATTTCTCGCAGCAGCATTACCCGCTGCAGCCGAAAAACGGCGAGCTGGCGGCGGTGAAGGTGATGGAAAGCGGCGTGGAAGCGCGCTTGCTGGTGGTAGAGGCCGGGGATAACGCCAGCCTGTGCCTGCTGGCGCAAAATCAACTGACTGTCGCCGGCCGCACCATGGTATTGGGCGACGCCATCAAGGTGATGCACGATCGGCTGAAACCCTGCGCGCAGGATGAAAGCGCCGCCCCGGCTTACGACAGGGCGGTATAGGGCGGATTACGCCAGGGTCAAATCACTTTTCGGGATACAGCTGCAGCACAGGATGGTGCCGTTGTCGCCCAGCGCGCTTTTCTTCAGCGGCGCGACTTCACCGCTCAACAACGTAATGCGGCAGCTGCCGCAAATCCCGGCGCGGCAGGAGTAAGGCACGCGAATGCCTTGCTGTTCCAGCTGTTCGAGCAGGATCTGCTGGTTGTTGCCGGTAAACACCTTTCCTTCGTATTCGATAGTGACGCTGTGCTCGCTGTCTTGCGGCGCTTGCACGCTCTCCACCACTTTGCCGGCGCCATAAGGGCGCGGCGGCTTGGTCGACAGCACTTCCACCGTATCGCCCACGCGGATGATGCCGCTGCTGCGCGCGATCATGTTCTGGCCGAAATCGATATCGCCGTTGTCGGCGGAGCGGAATTTTTGCAGCGTACTCAGCGGTTCGCCGCTCGGGTGCTTGCGGCCGCGCTCGGTGCTGACGGTGGTGAGCACGCAGCGGCTGCAGGGTTTCACCAGATCGAACATCACATCGCCGACGCGGATAACCTGCCAACCGTCCTCGGCCCAGGCGGCTGCGCCGCTCACCACCAGATTGGGGCGGAACTGCTCCAGCTTGATGCTGCCGGGGCAACGCCGCTGCAGATCGTTGAACGAAGCCTGGTTAATCAGCAGATAAGGATAGCCATCGGCAAAGGTCAGCGGGATTTCGGGGTGCTTCTTCACCCGGCGGGTCAACTCCGGCCCCAGCCAGCGCAGCTGAACGTCGCGCTGGAAATAGCCGCTCAGCCAGCGGTTGATCTCATCCGGCGCGATCAGTGCGGTGAAATGGTTGCCCCACACCTCGGTCGGCTGCGGCGCGGCGGTGAAGTCGCTGAAGCGAATGGCGGCGCTTTCGCCGTCCGGCGCGCTCAGGAACAGCCCGTCCGGCAGCAGCGCCGGCGTGAACAGCACCATCTGCGGGTATTGGCGCGCGGTAATAAAGGTGCCATCCGGCTCGGTGATCATAAAGTTGCGGTCGAAGGCCAGACCGCTGCTGCCGACCTGGGCGTAAGAAAGCTGCAGACCGCGCAGTGATTTAACCGGATGGACGTAGAGTCTGGAAAGCGTGATCACCCTCATCTCCGTGCGATTATTAAATAGAAGGGAGCAACTTTATGACAAGCGGTGCGGATTAGCTATAATGCGCAACAATTTTCTTTTTGGTGATAAGCACGATATGAACTCTCTGTTTGCCAGCACGGCGCGTGGATTGGAAGAACTGTTAAAAAGCGAGCTGGAAGCGCTTGGCGCTCACGACTGCAAAGTGGTGCAGGGTGGGGTACATTTTCAGGGTGACGATCGTCTTCTGTACCAAAGCCTGCTGTGGAGCCGCCTGGCTTCGCGCATTCTGTTGCCGCTGAACGAATTCCGCGTGCACAGCGATCTGGATCTGTACCTCGGGGTGCAGGCGATCGACTGGCCGAGCATTTTTGGCGTGGATAAAACCTTTGCCGTGCATTTCAGCGGCGTGAACGAAGAGATCCGCAACAGCCAGTATGGCGCGCTGAAGGTGAAAGACGCCATCGTCGACAGCTTCACCCGCAAACTCGACCAACGCCCGACGGTCGCCAAGCAGCAGCCGGATATTCGCGTTAACGTCTTCCTGCAACGCGATATGGCCAGCGTGGCCCTCGATCTGAGCGGTGAAGGCCTGCATCAGCGCGGCTACCGCGATCTCACCGGCCAGGCGCCGCTGAAGGAAAACCTGGCGGCCGCCATCGTGCTGCGTTCCGGCTGGCAGCCGGGCACGCCGATGCTCGATCCGATGTGCGGCTCCGGCACGCTGTTGATCGAAGCGGCGATGATCGCCGCCGATCGCGCGCCTGGCCTGCACCGCCAGCACTGGGGCTTCAGCGCCTGGAATGGCCACAACGCCGAACTGTGGCGTGAAGTCACCGCCGAAGCGCAGGTGCGCGCGCGCCGGGGCCTGCAGGAAACCGCCTCTCGCTTCTTCGGTTCCGATATCGATCGCCGGGTGATTGAGATGGCGCGCGGCAACGCCCGCCGCGCCGGCGTCGCCGAGCTGATCACTTTCAACGTCGGCGACGTGGCGCGGTTGACCAACCCGCTGCCGGAAGGCCCGCACGGTACCGTGATCAGCAACCCGCCGTACGGTGAGCGTCTGGAAAGCGAACCGGCGCTGATCGCGCTGCACAACATGCTGGGCCGCGTGATGAAAAGCGCCTTCGGCGGTTGGCAGCTTTCGCTGTTCAGCGCCTCGCCGGAGCTGTTGAGCTGCCTGCAGCTGCGCGCCGAGCGCCAGTTCAAGGCGAAGAACGGCCCGCTGGAGTGCGTGCAGAAAAACTATCAGCTGGCGGCGAACCCGGCCGGCGCCACTGCCGGCGGCGTGCAGGTGGCGGAGGATTTCGCCAACCGTCTGCGCAAAAACTTGAAGAAGCTCGACAAGTGGGCGAAACAGCAGGGCATTGAATGCTACCGCCTGTACGATGCCGATCTGCCAGAATACAACGTCGCGGTGGATCGTTACGGCAGCAAGGTGGTGGTGCAGGAGTATGCGCCGCCGAAAACCGTCGATGCGCAGAAAGCGCGTCAACGCCTGTTCGATGTGATCAACGCGACGCTGGCGGTGCTGGAATTGCCATCGAATCAGCTGATCCTGAAAACTCGCGAGCGGCAGAAGGGCAAGAATCAGTACGAGAAGCTGGCGCAGAAGGGCGAGTTCCTGCTGGTGGAAGAGTATAACGCCAAGCTGTGGGTTAACCTGACCGACTATCTCGATACCGGCCTGTTCCTCGATCACCGTATTGCGCGCCGCATGCTGGGCGAGATGAGCGGCGGCAAGGACTTCCTCAACCTGTTTGCCTATACCGGCACCGCCAGCGTGCACGCCGGGCTGGGCGGCGCGCGCAGCACCACCACGGTGGACATGTCGCGCACCTACCTGGAATGGGCGGAGAAGAACCTGCGCGCCAACGGCCTGACCGGCCGTCAGCATCGGCTGATCCAGGCCGACTGCCTGTCGTGGCTGAGCAACGCCAACGAACAGTTCGACGTGATCTTCATCGATCCGCCGACGTTCTCCAACTCCAAGCGGATGGAGAACACTTTTGACGTGCAGCGCGATCATCTGGCGCTGATGAAAGATTTGAAACGGTTGCTGCGCCGCAACGGAACCATCATGTTCTCGAACAACAAGCGCGGTTTCCAAATGGATATGGCAGGGCTGAGCGCGCTGGGCCTGGAGGCGAAAGAGATCACCGCCAAGACGCTGTCGCAGGACTTTGCCCGTAACCGTCAGATCCACAACTGCTGGCTGGTGACTCACGCCGGCGAAGGAAAATAATTACTATGTCGTTAATCAGCATGTCCGGCGCCTGGCTCTCTTTCAGCGATGCGCCGCTTTTAGACAACACCGAAATTCATATCGAAGACAACGAGCGCGTGTGTCTGGTCGGGCGCAACGGCGCCGGCAAATCCACGCTGCTGAAGATCCTCGGCAAAGAGATCCCGCTGGACGACGGCCGGGTGATCTACGAGCAGGATCTGATCGTGGCGCGCCTGCAACAGGATCCGCCGCGCAATATCGGCGGCAGCGTGTTCGACTTCGTGGCCGAAGGCGTCGCGGAGCAGGCGGAACACCTGAAGGCGTACCATGCGATTTCCCATCTGGTGGAGAGCGACCCGAGCGAGAAAAATCTGGCGCGCATGGCGCAAATCATGGAGATCCTCGATCACCAGGGGCTGTGGCAGCTCGACAGCCGCATCAGCGAAGTGCTGCTGCAGCTGGGGCTGAACGGCGACGCCGAGCTTTCCTCGCTGTCGGGCGGCTGGCTGCGTAAAGCGGCGCTGGGCCGCGCGCTGGTGAGCTCGCCGCGCGTGCTGTTGCTCGACGAACCGACCAACCACCTGGATATCGAAACCATCGACTGGCTGGAAGGCTTCCTGAAAGAGTTCGACGGCAGCATCGTCTTCATCTCGCACGACCGTTCGTTTATCCGCAACATGGCGACGCGCATCGTCGATCTGGATCGCGGCAAGCTGGTTTCCTGGCCGGGCAATTACGATCTGTATCTGCAGAGCAAAGAAGAAGCGCTGCGGGTGGAAGAGCTGCAAAACGCCGAGTTCGATCGCAAGCTGGCGCAGGAAGAGGTCTGGATCCGTCAGGGCATCAAGGCGCGCCGTACCCGTAACGAAGGCCGCGTGCGTGCGCTCAAGGCGCTGCGCGTCGAGCGTTCGCAGCGCCGCGAAGTGATGGGCACCGCCAAGATGCAGGTGGAAGAGGCGACCCGCTCCGGCAAAATCGTGTTCGAGCTGGAAGACGTCAATTATCAGGTGGGCGAAAAAGTGCTGGTGCGCGATTTTTCCGCCCAGGTACAGCGCGGCGACAAGATTGCGCTGGTGGGGCCGAACGGCTGCGGCAAAACCACGCTGCTGAAACTGATGCTCGGTCAGCTGAAAGCCGACAGCGGCCGCGTGCACTGCGGCACCAAGCTGGAAGTGGCCTATTTCGATCAGCACCGCGCGGATCTCGATCCGGAGCGCACGGTGATGGACAACCTGGCGGAAGGCAAACAGGAAGTGATGGTCAACGGTCGCCCTCGCCACGTATTGGGCTACCTGCAGGACTTCCTGTTCCACCCGAAACGCGCGATGACGCCGGTGAAGGCACTGTCGGGCGGTGAGCGTAACCGTCTGCTGTTGGCTAAGCTGTTTCTGAAACCGAGCAATCTGCTGATCCTCGATGAACCAACCAACGATCTCGACGTCGAAACGCTGGAGCTGCTGGAAGAGCTGATCGACGGCTATCAGGGCACCGTGCTGCTGGTCAGCCACGATCGTCAGTTCGTCGACAACTCGGTGACCGAGTGTTGGATCTTCGAAGGCAACGGCGTGATCAACGCCTTCGTCGGCGGTTACTACGATGCGCATCATCAGCGCGCCACGGCGAAACCGATTCGTCAGGCGGCACCGAGCGCGAGCAAACCGGCGGCGGAGAAAAAGGCCGAACAGCCGAAGAAAGCGGCGGCCAAGCTGAGTTACAACCTGCTGCGCGAACTGGAACAGTTGCCGCAGCGGCTCGAACAGCTGGAGGCGGAGATCGAAGCGCTGCAGGCGCAGATGAGCGACGCCGACTTCTTCACGCGGCCGCACAGCGAAACGCAACAAGTGCTGACGGCGCTGGCTAACGCCGAGCAGGCGCTCGAGCAGGCCTTCGCCCGCTGGGAAGAGCTGGAAGCGATGAAAAACGGCTGACCGTTGCGATACCGCCCGCGCGCTGCTGCGGGCGGTATCGACGTGCCGGTGAGCAACGTTATTTAGGAGGAATATGGTGTGTTCCCACAACAATCATCAGCAGCATAGTCATTCCGCACCTTCGGCGGAGCACCAGGATAACCTGATGCTGTGCCCGCAGTGCGACATGCTGGTGGCGCTGCCGCCGCTGGCCTATGGCAGCAAAGCGGTCTGCCCGCGCTGCAAAACCACGCTCAGCGCCCGCTGGGACGAGCCGCGCAAGCGGCCGATCGGTTACGCCCTCAGCGCCCTGTTCATGCTGGTGCTGGCCAACATTTTCCCGTTTATCAACATGCGCGTCGCCGGCATCGGCAATGAAATCCGGCTGATTCAAATTCCGGAAGTCATGGTGGCGGAAGACTACGCCACCATGGCCACGCTGTTTATGGTGTTCGTGCAGCTGATCCCGGCGTTTTGCATGGTGGCGATCATTCTGCTGTGTGCCAAAGTGCGTTTGCCGCTGGGGCTGAAAGAGTGGATGGCCCGGGTGCTGTTCCAGTTCAAGACCTGGTGCATGGTGGAAATTTTCCTCGCCGGGGTGCTGGTCAGCTTCGTCAAGCTGATGGCCTACGGCGATATCGGCATCGGCAGCAGCTTCGTGCCCTATTGCCTGTTCTGCCTGCTGCAGGTGCGCGCCTTCCAGTGCGTGGATCGGCGCTGGCTGTGGCAGGACATCGAACCGGCGCCGCGTATCGATCGCCCGCTGACGGTGGGGCGCACCGGCATGCGGCAGGGCGTGCGCTCTTGCGCCTGCTGCACGGCGATCCTGCCGGCCAATCAGGTGCGCTGCCCGCGCTGCCACACCAACGGCTACGTGCGTCGCCGCCACAGCCTGCAGTGGACGCTGGCGCTGCTGGTGACCTCCGTCATGCTGTACATTCCGGCCAACCTGATGCCGATCATGGTGACCGAGGCGCTGGGCAACAAAATGAACTCCACCATCATGGCGGGGGTGATCCTGCTGTGGGGCGACGGCTCTTATCCGGTGGCGCTGGTGATTTTCATCGCCAGTATCATGGTGCCGTCGCTGAAAATGCTGGCGATCGGCTGGCTGTGCTGTGATGCCAACGGCAGGAAGAAACCGCGTGCCGACAGCGAGCGCATGCATCTGATTTATGAAGTGGTCGAATTCGTTGGCCGCTGGTCAATGATCGACGTGTTTGTGATCGCCGTATTGTCGGCGCTGGTGCGAATGGGGCAGTTGATGAGCATTTACCCCGCGACGGGCGCCGTGCTGTTCGCGCTGGTGGTGATCCTCACCATGTTCGCCGCCATGACATTTGATCCCCGGCTGACCTGGGATCGCGCAAGTGAAACAATCAACAAGGAGCCGCAAGGTGACGGAAAATAATCATAGCGTCGCGGACGTCGAGAAGATCAAGCGCTGGTCGCCGGTGTGGATCATTCCCATCGTGACCGCGCTGATCGGCGCCTGGATCCTGTTTTACCACTTCAGCCATCAGGGGCCGGTAGTGACGCTGGTCACCACGACGGCGGAAGGGCTGGAAGCGGGTAAAACCAAAATCAAAAGCCGCAGCGTGGACGTCGGCGTGGTGGAAACCGTCACGCTGAGCGAGGATCTGAGCAAGGTGATGGTGCAGGCGCGCCTTAATTCCGGCATGGAGAAATTGCTGCGCCAGGACTCCGCCTTCTGGGTGGTGAAACCGCAGATCGGCCGTGAAGGCGTCTCCGGGCTGGGCACGCTGCTCTCCGGCGCCTATATCGAACTGCAGCCGGGCAACAAGGGCAAAGACGGCAAAGACAACTATCAGCTGCTCGACGCGCCGCCGCTGGCCTCTCCGGATGCCAAAGGGCTGCGCATCGTGCTGGACAGCGAAAGATCGGGCCAGCTCAACGCCGGCGATCCGGTGCTGTTCCGCGGCTACCGCGTCGGCTCGGTGGAAACCAGCTATTTCGATCCTAAAACGCGCGCCATGCGCTATCAGCTGTTCATTACCGCGCCTTACGATCAGCTGGTTACCACCAACGTGCGCTTCTGGAAAGACAGCGGCGTGGCGTTCGACATGTCGGCGCAGGGCATGCGGGTGGAGATGGGGTCGCTGACCACCCTGTTCAGCGGCGGCGTCAGTTTTGACGTGCCGGAGGGCTGGGATCGCGGCGAACAGGCGAAAGAGAAGGCGGAGTACCAGCTGTTCGACAACCAGCGCAGCACGCAGGATTCGCTGTATACCGTGCATAAGGACTACCTGCTGTTCTTCTCCGATTCGGTGCGCGGCCTGCAGCCGGGCGCCCCGGTCGAGTTCCGCGGCATTCGTTTGGGCACGGTGGCGCAGGTGCCGTTCTACAAAGAGGGCATGGCGCAGCGCCTGGACAACGATTACCGCATTCCGGTGTTGATCCGCATCGAGCCGGATCGCTTCCAGAAAGAGCTGGGCGGCAATTTCGATATCGAAGGGCATTTGAAAGACGCCGAGTCCCGCGGCATGCGTGCCTCGATGAAGTCCGCCAACCTGCTGACCGGTTCGCTGTACATCGATCTCGACTTCTATCCGCAGGAGAAACCGTGGAAAGGGCCGCGCGAGCTGTTCGGTTATCCGCTGATGCCGACCACCAGCGGCGGTCTGGCGCAGATCCAGCAGAAACTGATGCAGACGTTGGATAAGATTAATTCGATGCCGATCAATCCGATGATCAACGAAGCGACCAAGACGCTGGCGGAAAGTCAGAAAACCATGAAATCGACGCAGCAAACCATGAAGTCGCTGAACGACATCATCGCCAGCAAAGAGATGCAGGCGCTGCCGCAGGACATGCAGAAAACCCTGCTGGAGCTGAACCGCAGCATGAAAGGGTTCCAGCCTGGTTCGCCGGCTTACAACAAGATGGTGGGCGATATGCAGCGCCTCGACCAGGTGTTGCGTGAGCTGCAACCGGTGCTGCGCACCCTGAATGAGAAGAGCAACGCGCTGGTGTTTGAAGCCGCCGGCAGCACTGACCCTCAGCCGAAGAAGGCCACGAAATGATGAAATGGATCCCGGTAGCCCTGGCGCTGTTGCTCAGCGCCTGCAGCAGTTCGCCACAGAAGACCTACTATCAGTTGCCGGCGCTGGGTGCGCCGGCCGCGGCCAGCAGCAGCGGTGCCTCCCCGCGCCAGCTGTGGCTGGAGCACGTGAGCGTGGCGGATTATCTGGCGCAGAGCGGCGTGGTGTATCAGACCAACGACGTGCAGTATGTGATAGCGCAGAACAATCTGTGGGCCAGCCCGCTCGACCAGCAGCTGCAGCAAACGCTGGTCACCAACCTGAGCAGTGCGCTGCCGGGCTGGGTGGTCTCTTCGCAGCCGATGAGTAGCGATCAGGATGTGCTCAACGTCACCGTCAGCGGCTTCCACGGCCGTTTTGACGGCAAGGCGATCGTTCGCGGCGAGTGGGTGCTGAACCGCCAGGGGCGTTTGATCAAACGGCCTTTCAGCCTGGAATTGAAACAGGGCGAGGACGGCTATGATGCCCTGGTGCGCACCCTGGCGCAGGGCTGGCAGCAGGAAGCTCAGGCTATCGCAGCACAGATGGGCGGCATTTAGTCATAATTTGGTCTAAAATCGTCTAATCCCTGTCAGCGTGAAAATTCGTTTTTTTTCGCTGGCAGGGATTTCTATTTAATTTCAAAAAGTTAAACCCTTCCCCGGCAGATCAGCCACTTAGCACTTTCCTCGGGCGTAGCTCACAAATATGACATTGGCGTGAATTTTGCGCATTGATCTTCTCTTCTTTTAGCGCTATTGATTACTCGTGGCTGCGCAAAAAGCAGCCATTGTTTTCTTTCCACCAGACCAAAATGAGGGAAACGAGGCATGAAGAGACAGAAACGCGATCGTCTGGAAAGGGCGCATTCGAGAGGGTATCAGGCAGGTATTTTAGGGCGTTCCAGGGAACATTGTCCCTACCAATCATCGGTGGACGCCCGGTCTCAATGGCTGGGAGGTTGGCGAGAAGCCATGGAAGACAGGGCTGTGACCGCTTAAGCGGCTCCCTGTCAAATAAAAGGAATAACCTCCGCCCTTGGCGGAGGTTTTTGTTTGTGCCGTTTATTTGTCCTGCCAGCGTTTCAGTAAAATACTCGCATTCACGCCGCCAAAGCCGAAGCCGTTTGATAAGGCGTAGGTCATGTCCATCGATTCAGCCCGTTTCGCGACCAGATGCAAGCCTGCCGCCGCCGGATCGGGATTGTCCAGATTCAGCGTTGCAGGAGCTATCTGATCGCGCAGAGCCAGGGCGGTAAAGATGGTTTCCAGCCCGCCGGCGGCGCCGAGCAGGTGCCCGGTCGCTGATTTCGTCGAGGTCACGGCGACAGTCCCGGCAGTGCCAAACAGGTGCTTGATGGCATTGATTTCGCCTAAATCGCCTACGGGTGTCGAAGTCGCGTGCGCGTTTAAATGCTGAACCTCTTCTGGGGCGACATTCGCCTGCTTCAACGCGATTTTCATCGCCCGATAGGCGCCGTTGCCGTCTTCAGCGCCGGAGGTCATGTGGTAGGCGTCGGCGCTGGTGCCATAGCCGACGATTTCCGCGAGCGGCGTAGCGCCGCGCGCCCGCGCATGTTCCAGCGTTTCAATCACCAGCATGCCGGCGCCTTCCCCCATGACAAAACCGTCCCGGGCGCTGTCGAAAGGCCGGGAGGCCTGTCGCGCCAACTCGGCCGGTGCGGTGGACATGGCGCGCGCGGCGGCGAATCCGCCCAGGCTTACGGTGTCGATAGCGGCTTCGGTACCGCCGCACAGGGCGATATCGGCCTCATCATTGCGGATCATACGCACCGCGTCGCCAATGGCCTGCACGCCGGCCGCACAGGCGGTGACCGGTGCGCCAATCGGGCCTTTGAAGTGATGCTTGATGGAAACGTGACCGGCCGCCAGATTGACCAGGAAAGAGGGGATGGTGAATGGCGACAGGCGCTTGGCGCCGCGGCTGTCCGTAGTGCGCACCGCCTGGGCAATGGCCGGGAAGCCGCCAATGCCCGAGGCGATGACGGTGGCGGTTCGCTCTTGTTTTTCTTCCGTATCGGCTATCCAGCCGGCCTGACGAACGGCTTCATCCGCCGCCGCCATGGCAAACAGAATAAAGCGATCCATTTTCTTTTGGTCCTTGGGGGCGACGGACGCGTCTGGGTTGAATCCCGCCTCGGCATCTTGCGCCAGTTCGGGGACTTGCCCCCCGACCTTGACCGGCAAATCTGCAACGATCTCGTCAGGCAAAGCCCGAATGCCGGACTCTCCTTTTAATAAACGTTGCCAGATGGTCTCCACGCCGCACCCTAACGGTGAAACGGCGCCCATGCCGGTAATAACGATACGACGATTGCTCATGACTGCTCCTTGGTGAGTTCGGATAAATCGGCGAGGCGCCGCTGCCGCATTAGTTCGGCGCGTTGACGTATGCCGTCATTTGCCGCAGGCCCCGGTGCCAACGTAATAAACTGCGGCGGCACCTGCTGTTGGGTCTCGACGTTGATCAACTGGACCTGGATCGGCCGATCGGTGCGGCCGTCGACTAACAAGGCGCTAATGTCACCGTCGATCAAATGGCGATTGCCCCATTGTGAGAGAGCGGCCAGTACGGGAAGAAAATCGTTGCCGCGTTCGGTGAGCAGATATTGATAGCGAACCGGCCGCGTTTGATAACGTTGCTTATGCAGAATGCCGTGGGCCACTAAATCCTTCAGGCGTCGGGCCAGGAGAGTGGGTGAAATCCCCAGACTTTGTTGGAATTCGTCGAACTTGGACAATCCCTGAAAGGCATCACGCAGGATCAGGATGCTCCACCATTCTCCGACGCGATCTAACGAACGTGCGACGGGGCAAGGTGTATCGCTAAAGCGGGTTTTTTGCATATCGCCTCTTTGTGGATACATTTATTGTAGTTACATGATAGCTATACTAGGCGATTTTGAGGGGCAAGAAAATGACCGGATGGAAAAAACCGCTATCGCGTCGGTGCGGGCTGCGGGGAGAGGCCTCGCTCAACTGGCCTGCGTTCGGGTAGGAATAGGGTGGAGACAGGGGGAAAAACGTTTCGGCAGCGGGCAATTAAAGGAGGTGAGTAGTCTTTAAACGAGAAGTGAAAGAAATGCCATCACGCTGGGCGTGATGGCATGCGAAGAGGAAGACGATGGCCGCCTTCTCCTCAGCGTGATCAGAACGCTGTGGTGTCCTTGAACAGGCCCACTTTCAGATCGGTGGCGGTATAGATCACTTCGCCGTCAACCAGCACTTCGCCATCGGCGACGCCCATGATCAGCTTGCGGGTGATGACGCGTTTGAAGTTAATGCGGTAGGTCACTTTCTTCGCGGTTGGCAGCACCTGGCCGGTAAACTTGACTTCACCGACGCCCAGCGCGCGGCCTTTGCCTTCGCCACCCAGCCAACCGAGGTAGAAACCGACCAGCTGCCACATCGCATCCAGGCCCAGGCAGCCTGGCATGACCGGATCGCCGATAAAGTGGCAACCGAAGAACCATAGGTCCGGATTAATATCCAGCTCCGCTTCCACATAACCTTTGTTGTGAGTTCCGCCGTCTTCGGTCATCTTGACCACGCGGTCCATCATCAACATGTTACCTGCCGGCAACGGTGGGCCACCGGCGCCGAACAGCTCGCCACGGCCGGATGCTTCGAGGTCTTCTTTCGTATAGGAATCGCGTTTATCTACCATGTTCTCAGTAAGCCTTATTTTAATGAAGGACGCAGGTTAGCTAACACGTGTACGCTGAACAAGTCCGATCAGCCGTGGTTGAACCAGTTGAGCCAGCGCAGCGGCCACGGACGACGGCGTTCCTGCAGGCTCACCTGCGCAATCCGTTCCTGAATGGCCGCCAACAAGTTCGGCTGTTGTTCGTCAGAGTAGAGGCAACCTGTGAGCAAAGGCAAGGCTTCCGCCGCGCTCTCTACCGCCCACAGATGGAATTGCCCTTCGCGTACCGCGTCGACGACATCCTGGCGCAGGCACAGGTGGCGCACGTTGGTCGCGGGCAATACGACGCCCTGTTTACCCGTCAGGCCGCGGCGCAAACAAACCTCGAAGAAACCTTCGATCTTTTCGTTAACGCCACCTATCGGCTGTACGTTGCCGAATTGGTCGACGGAGCCGGTGACGGCGATCTGCTGGGTGATCGGTTGCTGTGACAGGGCGCTGATCAACGCGCACAGTTCAGCCAGCGAGGCGCTGTCGCCGTCTACTTCACCGTAAGATTGCTCAAAGACGATGGAAGCGGAGAAGGGTAACTGCTGATCCAGATCCAGTTCGGCAATCAAGAACGCCTGCATGATCATCATGCCTTTAGCGTGCAGGTTGCCGCCCAGTTCGGCTTTGCGCTCGACGTCGGTGAACTCGCCATCGCCGAGGTGCACAACGCAACTGATGCGCGACGGTTCGCCAAAACTGCGTGGATGGCCGGGATAATCCAGGACTGACAGGCCGTTGATTTGCCCGATCACTTCACCCTCGGTCTCAATCAGAATCTGGCCCAGCTCGATTTCATCCTGCATACGTTCGGCCAGATAGCTTTCACGCCATTCGCGGGCATTTAACGCCGCTTCGAACGCTTTGGCCGTAATGCGATCTTCTTCGGCATACAGTGCGGCTTCGGACAGCTGCTGGCCAAGCCAAACCGGCGAGAGTGGCAGGATGCCCTGGTCGCCACTGTAACGCACGGCCTGAACGATCAGCGGCGCCCAGGCGTCGCTCGCCAGCATCGGCAACTGCTGGTCGGCAATCACGCCGTTGACGTAGCCGCACCACTGCGCCATATCATCAACTTCAGTCAGCTGCAGATCGTCTTCGAATTCACCGTAGACCGCTTGTTCACTCAGTTCCGGCTCGATATCGTGAAAATCGGCCAGGCCGTGGCGATCGCCGACCACAATCAGCCGCAGCTCCAGCGGCATTGGCGGAATGGCTACCGGCAGCGGGCGGGTTTCGTCTGGCGAAACCCAATGGAACTGACGTTGGCCGATCATTTGCTTCAGCCGCAGCCATAGCAACGGCTGAGCCAACAGGGCGCGGGCCGACAGAATCAAAATGCCGCCGTTGGCCTGGTGCACCAGACCCGGCTGCAGGGTGATGTCGCCATTGTGGATCCGTACGCAGCCAAACAGTTGCTCCGGCTCAACCCACTCCTGGAACAGGCAAGCGCCGCCGGCGGCAAAAGGTTCATCGCCACGGCTGGCCGGCTCTACGCTGACTTTGCCATCCTGAATGACATAGTGGCTGCCGCGGCATGCCGTGTTTTTCGGCAGCAGTGGCGTGACGGCGTGAGCGATCAGTTCCAGATACTCTCGTGTTTCTTGCGCCTTCAACAGCATGAAACGCGGTGGCGATTGGGGGTGGCAAAATAGCGTCAGGGCATTTTCCAGCCGAGGCTGAATGGCGGAAAAGGGCACGGGTGCCAACTGAGCGGCGGTATCAAATATCGCCTGATAAGGCGTTACGTCCGGCAATAAAGATTGCCATTCAAGTCGGTTATTGGTCAAAGTGTTAGATGCAATCGTTAAAAAGGGAAAGGGCGATTATACAAGAATAACGGCGGCTTGATACATGCGGAGTGCCAGTTGGCATCAGGGAGTTTGACATCGCGCGGTGACTGTGCAAAAAACAGTCTAAAAGACGGCTTAATTGCCGGGGAAATTTGGCGCAAAGCTGTTATGCTTATTTGAAGTTACGCGGTCACTGAAGAGCTCAAGATGAAATATCAGCAACTGGAAAATCTGGAGAGCGGTTGGAAATGGAAGTACCTGGTGAAGAAACATCGGGAAGGGGAACTCATTACCCGCTACATTGAAAACAGCGCTGCTCAGGAGGCGGTTAACGAGCTGCTGAAGCTGGAAAATGAGCCGGTAAAGGTACTTGCATGGATTGCCGCTCACATGAATCCGGAACTGGATAACCGGATGAAACAAACGATCCGCGCCCGCCGTAAACGTCATTTTAACGCAGAACATCAGCATACGCGTAAAAAATCTATCGATCTGGAGTTTTTGGTTTGGCAACGATTGGCTGCCCTGGCGCGCCGACGTGGCGTTACGCTGTCGGAAACCGTCGTGCAGCTTATCGAAGACGCTGAACGCAAAGAAAAGTATGCGAACCAGATGTCGTCGTTGAAAGAAGACTTGAAGGCGATTCTTGGCAAAGATCCCAAGTAAGTGCGTGAGCGCGCCTTTGTTGCGCTTGGTTTCAACAATAGGACGAAAAAAAACCCCGCTATGCGGGGTTTTTATTAGGCAAGTAAACTTAGCCCTGAGGCTGAGTTACAACGTCTTTGATACCTTTAACTTCGATCTCTACGCGACGATCTGGTGCCAGGCAAGCGATCTGAGCTTTGGTAGCGCGGCCAGATTTGTAGCCACAGGTGTTGCCAGTAACTGCATCTGCTTCACCCATACCACGTGCAGAGATTTTGTCTGACGGGATGCCTTTGGAGACCAGGTAGTCAACAACGCTCTGTGCACGTTGTTCGGACAGTTTCTGGTTGTACTGGTCAGAACCAACGGCGTCGGTGTAACCCAGAACAACTACGGAACCGTCTTTAGGATCCATGGAGCTCAGCTGGCTGTACAGCTGATCCAGAGCCTGTTGGCCTTCTGCTTTCAGAGTAGACTTGTTGAAGTTGAACAGCACGTCAGACTTCAGAGTGAAACGCTTGGTTTCAACAACTGGAGCCGGAGCTGGAGCTGGTGCTGGAGCAACTACGTCATCCTGACCGAAGCGGTAAGAAACGCCCAGGCTCAGCATGGTGTTGTCTGGACGCGCGCCAACGGTACCTGCGTCACCGATGTTGCTTACGAACTGGTAATCCAGGCGAGTAGCCCAGTTTTTGGTCAGTGCGTATTCAACACCAACAGCAGCCAGCGGAGAAACGCCGGTGTCGTGGTCGCTCAGACGCTGACCAGTACGGCCGTAGTTAGCTTTGGAATCTGCACGCCATACCATACCACCCAGACGAGTGTAGATGTCCAGATCGTCAGCAATTGGGTAGCTCAGTTTAGCGGCCAGTTGAACGCCCTGCGCTTTGAAAGCACCGTTGTTCACGCTGCCTTTGTAAGGCATGCGGCCGAGCCAGTCATAGCCCAGTTCGAAGCCCAGGTATTGGTTTGCCTGGTAGCCCAGGAACGCGCCGGCACCCAGCTGATCTTTGTGGGTAGGGCCGTTGCCGATACCGTTCTGGTAACCGTTGCCGTAGAAGCCAACGTCATGGTACTGGGACCAGCCCAGTTTAGCACCGGTGTACCAAGTGTTATCTTTTGGAGCGGCTTGCGCTACGGTAGCGAAACCTGCCAGTGCCACTGCTAATGCGATAGCTGTCTTTTTCATTTTGCGCCTCGTTATCATCCAAATAGGCAATGAGCTTTAAAGCTGTTTTAAGCCCTTGGTTAAATTCCTTCGCCAAGGTTTAAGCCCTCGTTTGTTACTCGCCAGTTTTTCTGACGTTATAGAGCAACCTTGGCGATGTAAAGTCTACAACGTGGCGCGAAAGTTACAAGTGTGATGTGATAAGGCTCTAAAAAAAAACGCGGAATCGTACATATTTGCTAACATTCTTAGCCTAAAAAAACGGCGATTCTTTGGGCGTTTTTACTTGCCAAACCGCAGCAGGACTAGCTTTGTGCCTTCCACCGCAAAGGTTCCGCTTATGGGGTGCGAAAATGATGGGAAAAATCCTAAATTTACTTAATGATACAAAGAAGAGTGAATTTTTAGGGTGGAACAGTGTCCGTGAGTCGGGTTAATGTCACGTTGAGGGCGCATGATAAACCCATAGGCATTACCCAATTCTGCCGCACGTCTTAATTTTAGACGATCCTCCTCCGTTAGCTCGGGCAACCAGCCAAGAACCACGCTGTAATTTCCCGTTTGCAGCGCTTTTTCCATAGCCTCGACCGTATTCACCGGGCTGATTTGGCTCAATTGCACCATCTTATCTACAGGCAGGCCGGATTGCTGCAGCCATTGCTTGCTTAATTTTTGCTGCGGTGTCAGCCACAGAAGCCAGCGAGACTGCTTGCCCAGTTGCAGCAGCAGGGGCAACAGCAATTGAGCCACTGCGGGCTGGCGCTCGTTGTAAACAAGTTCACTGATCAAGCCATTCTCTTTGCCGACATCCGTGTTCTTCTCAACATTGCGCGCTGTAAAAGAGCCTTGGCTGAAATGAGGTTGGTAGAGTGATTGAGTACGCATAAAGTTCCCGCCCGTCGTGTTACTGTATGTTTATACAGTATCCCTGATTTGGGATAAGATCAACCCAAATTTTCGTAGCGGCTCGCATAATTGCGATCATTTTTTGTACCGGTGTTTTTTGTGATTGGCATGCGGGTGGATAGTGCGTATTTTCCTAATTAGTTGTTCACGTTACTCTTTTCATTGATAAGAGAAATAATACGACCGGAACCTAAAAAGGAGAAACGCTATGAAAAGGATGTCGATACGAAGGATCGCACAGGCTAAAAATTGCTTCGCGGCGCTGGGCGCCATCACCACGCGGTCACAGTTTGGCGGCTACGGCCTGCTGGCCGAGGGGGTAATGTTTGCAGTGATAGCGGAAGGAGAGTTGTACCTGCGGGCTACGGCGAGCATGGAACCGGCTTTTCGCGCCAGAGGGATGGTCAATATGGTCTATTCCAAGCGTGGAGTGCCCATCACTTTGCGTTATTACTGGGTTGACGAGTCGCTGTGGCGGGAACGCAACGAGCTGGTGGGGCTGGCCTGGCAGGCCGTCAGGGAAGCGCGTCGAGAGCAGCGGCTTAAGGCCGGCGATCACGGTCGATTGAAGGCGTTGCCGAATATCGATGTCAACATGGAGCGCTTGCTATGGCGAGCGGGTATCCGCAACGCCTATGACCTGCGGCTGCAAGGCGCTAAACGCAGCTATCTCCGCCTGCTGCAACAGCAGACCAATCTGGGGCTGCGCGTGCTGCTGTCGCTGGGCGGCGCGATAGCCGGTTATCATCAGGCGGCGTTGCCGGCCGAATTGCGCAACGAACTGGTGCGCTGGTTCGATCATACGATGGCGATGCGCCGCCATGGGCATGAGCCAGTGGTTCAGGGCCCATCGAGCGAGCCCTGAATAATTAGATTGCCTTATTGATTTGGGCGTGGAGTGTGGTGAGCTCCGGCAGCAGTTCGAGCATCAACCCCACCTGTTGCAACACCAACTGCTCTTTGCTTTCAGGTTCCGGAACGGCTCTGCGAATGCGCTCCGCCAGCTGTTCCAGCGCTTGCGCAATGCGCTGGCTGTTCCGTTCTTCCTGATGCAAGGCGCCGTCCACGTAACACACGGCATCATTGAGCAGATCGAGGGTGACAGGGGTATTCAGCCGCTCGCGGTGCGCCCCCAACGCCGAGATATAACTCAGGAGAGTGTGGTTGAGGCAAAGCAGGCGGAAGGCGGCTTCCTGCAATTCCTTGTCGGCCTTGGGATCGGCGGACATGTTGGAGATGACCGAAGCCAGTTCGGCATCGCTGTTGTGGGCATCTCGCCGCGCAATGCGGTAGGCGAGGCCGTTATCCTTACCCTGGTGGTATTGCACCAGAATGGCGTCCAGATAACGGCAGTTGGCATTCAGGGTTTTATCCACCACCGCCGGCAGTTGGCGGAATTTCCAGTCCGGCCAGATAAAGCTGACCGCCGCCCAGGCGATGGCGCAGCCCAACAAGGTGTCGTAAACGCGCGGGGCGGCTACTTCGAATCCTTCACCCAACAGGTTAAAGCATAACAAGACCAGTAGCGTGATGAACATGGTGGCGTGGGCATACTGGACGGTGCGGAAAGCGAAAAATAGAACGCCGGTGATGACGATCAACACCAGCTGTCCTTCCAGTGAAGGCACGAAATAGAGGATCGGCAGGCCGATCAGGATACCGGCCAGGGTGCCGATGATGCGCAGCGCCAGGCGTCGGCGGGTAGCGTTGTAGTTCGGTTGACAGACGAACAGGCTGGTCAACAGGATCCAGTAACCGTGCTGCATGCCGGTGAACTGGATGAAAGCGTAACCCACGCACAGCACCACCGACATGCGGATCGCGTGGCGGAACAGGGCCGATTGCGGCGTCAAATGGCGGCTGATGCGCAGACGGATGTCGCTCCAGCCGGTTAAGCGATCGTCGGCCAGGCTGTTCTCTTCCGCTTGCCCGTTTGCCAGCGTCTGCTCTGACTCAATATTGGCCAGCTGCGCATCGATCGCATGCAGGTTTTTCAGCAGGTGCGCCAGCGCCTTGGTTTGTTCTGAATTGCCCTGGGTTTCGGCGATGCGCGCCAAGGCCTCCTGAATGCGGCTGAAGGCCGGCTCAAAACGCGGGTTGTGCTGGTATTTTTGCCGCAGCAGGATCGATTGTGCCAGTTGGCGGCAGGCACGCGCCTGCATGCTCAGCAAACGCTGGAAGCGGAATAAAATATCGCTGTGGCGAAATTGCCGGCTGAGCGCGTGATACTGAACGTGGGAAGAGCTGGCGCGTTCGTGGATATCCTGCGCGACAAAATAGTAGTGCAAGGTACGGCGGGTGCCGCGCTGGCCGCGATCGCCTTTCAGGCGCGTCAGCAGCGAGGCTTTGGTCTGGTTAAGCAACGCGACCAACGCGCTGTTGGCCATCGCAACATCCATCCATGGCAGGTCGGCGTCGCGTTCGGCGTCGGGATCGAACAGGTTGGCTTTGGCATCCAGATAGTTGGCCAGTTGATCGTAGCAGCGCGCCAGGTTCTCTTGCAGTGGCCGGATAGGGAACAGCAAGTGGCCCGCCAGCGTCAGCAGGTTGTACCACAGCGCACCGATCACCAGCAGCAGCGGTTGCTGATACCAGGCATCGTACATGGTGGTGCCGAGCATGGTGTAAACCGCGATCAGCAGTGCGCCGAAGGCGATGGTGGCGTAACGTTGCCCCAAGGCGCCCAGAAGGATAAAACCGCAGGTCGACGTGGTTAAGCCAAGGGCGAACAACCAGGGATAGGGGAACAGCAGCTCGATTGAAGCTGAGGCGACAAAGAAGCACACCAGCGTGATCAGCAAGTTGCGTAACCTGCCGGCCAGGCGGTCATCCAAGTCGGTCAGGGCCGCTGCCACCACGCCCAGCGTCAGCGGGATGGTCAGCTTGGGAATGCCCAGCCACCAGGGAACGGTGGTGGTGCCGATCAGCGCAATAAGGATGCGCAGGTGATACAGCAGATTGCTGTTATAGGTGTAACGACGTACTGCGGGTGCAAAAGAGCGCACGAAAAACTCCTCAAACGGAGAAAAAATTAACGCTGATGATAGTGGCGGCGAGCATTCTCAATACGCGCTTGCTGAGCCATTTCTACCGAGACGACGCGGCGCCCCACCGGCCACAGCGCGATGGCGGCAATTTTGAAATTGGCGATGCCGACCGGAATGCCGATGATCGAAACGCACTGCACGATACCGGCGGCGATGTGTGACAGGCACAGCCACCAGCCGAACAGCACCAGCCAGATAACGTTGAGCAGTGAGCCGCCGGCGGAGAGCAGCGCATTGCTTTTTTCCGGGTAGAGCTCATCGACGTGGATTGCCTCATTGCCGAACGGCACCAGCGACAGCTTGGTGATTTCCCAGCAGGAGCGGGTGAGCGGCAGCGTGATGACCAGCAGCACGCTGAACACCGTGGCGATGAGCCAACCCAGCGTGGTGAAGAAACCGCCCAACACAAAATTAAGAATATTCAGTACAGTACGCATAGACGTCATTCTGCTCTAATGTTGGCCAAACCGCGATGCGGGCGTATTCACGATAAAAACGCAAAATCTATTCTACCCTTTTTTTAGCGCTAGAGTGCCACTGCTTATCGCAGGTAAACTGGCAGATATCCGTTATTTAATCTCAACATAGTCATGGCGCGACGATATGGAACTTAAAGCGACATCGCTGGGGAAACACCTGGCTCAGCACCCTTATAACCGCGTGCGGTTGCTGCACGCCGGCGTTGAGGTGAGCGGGGAAAAACATGAATACCTGATCCCCTTCAATCAACTGATTCAGGTCAGGTGCAAGCGCGGCATCGTCTGGGGCGAGCTGGAATTTGAATTGCCGGACGAAAAAGTGGTGCGACTGCACGGCACCGAGTGGCAGGAAACGCAGCGTTTTTATCACTATCTGCAGCAGGCGTGGCAGCAGTGGAGCGCCGAAATGAGTGAGGTCAGTGCCGGCGTGTTGCAACAGCAGGTGGCACAGATTCAGCGCATTGAGCAGCAAGATAAATGGTTCAAAAAGTCTGAGCTGGGCAAGCTGCAGCAGCAAATCCGTGAAGCCTTCTCCGCGCTGCCAATGCCGGTGGCGCGCCTGGAGGAATTCGATAACTGCCGGGCTGATTACCATCTGTGTCTGCAATGGCTGCAGCAGGGGCAACGCAGTGTCGACCAACGCAACCGGCAGTGGACCGATCGCATGCTGGAGCAACATCACGACTTCTTCCAGACCGTCGAGAGCTCACCGCTCAATGACTCTCAGAGCCGTGCGGTGGTCAACGGCGAGGATTCCGTCCTGGTATTGGCGGGGGCCGGCAGCGGCAAGACGTCGGTGCTGGTGGCGCGCGCCGGCTGGCTGCTGCGCCGTCAGGAGGCGGAGCCGGGCCAAATCTTGCTGTTGGCGTTCGGCCGTCAGGCTGCGAGTGAGATGAATGATCGCATCATAGAACGTTTGGGCGATGTCGGTATTCAGGCCAAAACATTCCATGCATTGGCGCTGCAGATCATTCAACAAGGCAGCCGCAAAGCCCCGGCCATCAGCAGGTTGGAAACCGATGCCAGCGCGCGCAAAGCGTTGTTGATTGCCCATTGGCGCGAGCAATGTGCAGAGAAAAAAGCCCAGGCCAAGGGGTGGCGTCAATGGTTGACCGAGGAGCTGGAATGGGACGTGCCGGAAGGCGACTTCTGGCAGGATAAACGCCTGGCGGACCGGCTGGCGGGCCGGTTGGAACGCTGGCTGGGGCTGATGCGCATGCACGGCGGCAGCCAGGCGGAAATGATTGAGCAGGCGGATGAAGAAATCCGCGATCTGTTTTCGAAACGCATTCGGCTGATGGCGCCACTGTTGAAAGCCTGGAAAAGCGCCTTGAAAGAGGAAGGAGCGGTGGACTTCTCCGGCCTTATTCACCAGGCGGTCAACATTCTCGACAAGGGGCGCTTCGTCAGCCCGTGGAAACATATTCTGGTCGATGAGTTTCAGGATATCTCGCCGCAGCGTGCGCTGTTGCTGGCGGCGCTGCGGCGGCAGAACAAGCAGACCTGCCTGTTTGCGGTGGGGGATGACTGGCAGGCGATTTATCGCTTCAGCGGCGCAGAGTTGACGTTAACCACGGCTTTTGCCACCCACTTCGGCGAAGGGGCGCAGTGCGCGCTGGACACCACTTATCGCTTCAACGAACGTATCGGCGAGGTGGCCAACCGGTTCGTGCAGCAGAACCCGCACCAGCTGAAAAAACCGCTCAACAGCCTGAGCAAGGGCAATAAAAAGTCGGTGGCGATCCTGCCGCACGAGCAGTTGGAGCCCTTGCTGGATAAACTGAGCGGCTACGCCAAGCCGGATGAGCGCATCCTGGTGCTGGCGCGCTACCATCATCTGAAACCGGAAGCGCTGGCGAAGGCGGCCACCCGCTGGCCCAAGCTGGATCTGGAATTTATGACCATCCACGCCAGCAAGGGGCAGCAGGCGGAATACGTCATCATCGCCGGTTTGCATGATGGGCGTGACGGCTTCCCCGCCGTGGCGCGCGAGTCGGTGTTGGAAGAGGTGCTGCTGCCGCAGCCGGAGGATTTCCCGGATGCCGAAGAGCGCCGTCTGCTGTATGTCGCGTTGACGCGCGCTAAACATCAGGTGTGGCTGTTGCAGGATCGTGAACGTCCTTCGGTGTTCGTTGAACACCTGCAAGATCTTGGCGTACCGGTGCAGAAAAAACCGTAAGCCTGGGCCTGGCGGATGCCAGGCCGCGAGGATTATTTCAGGCGGTCTTGCAGGTAGCGCTGATAGTCGGGGATGGCGATCTCCACCTCGCTTTTGAACAGCGGAGAGTCGATCAGAAAGTCGGCGGTCGAGCGGTTGGTGGCCACCGGAATATTCCATACGGTCGCCAGCCGCAGCAGCGCCTTCACGTCCGGATCGTGCGGCACCGCGTTCAGCGGATCCCAGAAGAAGATCAGCATGTCTATCTTGCCTTCCGCAATCAGTGCGCCAACCTGCTGATCGCCGCCCATCGGGCCACTTAGCATGCTGGTGACGGGAATGCCGCTGGCGCGCTGGATCAGATTACCGGTAGTGCCGGTGGCGTACAGCTGGTGCTGCGCCAGAATGGTCTTGTGGCTTTCTACCCACTCCAGCAGGGCCTGTTTGCGGTGATCGTGCGCCACCAGCGCAATGTGTTTGCGCGCGGCGATAGTGCGGGTGGTCAATTCCATCTCGGTGTCCTTCGCTAATCGGGGAATGTGCGACAGATTACTGAAACTGTTTTTCACTGCCTAGCGTTTGCGCTTGAAAATGCGAAGAAAAGACGCCTTTACGGGGAAAGGCGCCGGGAGGGATCAGCGAATCGGTTGTTTATTGGCCCAGCGCAGAAAACGCTTCTGTGTTTCCTTGTCGGCCTGTTGAAACCAGTATTGCAGCATTTGTTCCGACACGTTTTCACCTTTCAACGTCACCGTCGGGGCGTTTATCGGCGCGCCGGCCAACGCGAGGGCTGAGGCATTGCCCGCGTTCGCCTGAACAAAGCTCGGAACGGAGGCCGGGCGGTTCTGGCGGTTGTAATCGGTCATCACCTTTTCCAAATCGGTATTGAAGGTGACGCTGTCGGGATGCAGCACATCATGCCGGAACGGCAGGGTGTTGCCGTCTTTATCGACCACCAGATAATTCAACGTTCTGTCAAAGCGTTGCGCATCACGATCGTTCTCGATGCGTGGCAGTTCGATCGCCACCTGGCTGATCTTTTGCGTATTGAAGGTGGCAACCAGCGGCAAGGAAGCATAGGCCTGCGTATGCTGGCCGGAACGTACGGTTTTGGTCACTTTAAACAGCAACTGGTGCTGCCCGCCATCCAGTTCAAGGCTGTCGGCGCCTTTTAACAACGAACCTGTCATTTTCTTGCCGTCGACCACCAGCAGGTCGATGTCCGGGGAGAGTTTCAGGGTCGTAGCCGCGGCAGGCATGCTGATGCTGAGCAACGCCGCAACCACCAGACCAAATTTCATCATTATCTCCTTATAAAGTGGCGTAACGCTAAGTGTTGAACACGGCATAGGTTGTGTCAAAATTTTTCAATCGGGTATTTTGTTTACATTTTTACATATTTTATCGCGATTAGACATGACCATGCGCAGCTGAACCGCGACAGCCTCTGACCATAAGATTGCGGTGAAGTTTCCCTTGCGTTGCGTTTAACCGAACGAATGCCGATCGGTTACACTCGAAATGGAAAGTGACGCAGTGATAAACGGGAGTTGAAGATGCAAGATCAAGAGATTGTTGAGCTGTTGCAACAGGTGAAAACTATCGCGCTGGTCGGTGCCAGCGATAACCCATCGCGGCCCAGCTATGGGGTGATGGCGTATCTGTTGGCGCAAGGGTATCAGGTGATCCCGGTCAGCCCAAAACTGGCGGGGCAGACGCTGCTGGGGCAGCAGGTTTACCCTACGCTGGCCGCTATCCCGCAGCCGGTGGATATGGTTGACGTGTTTCGCAATTCAGAAGCGGCTTACGGCGTAGCGCAAGAGGCGATAGCGATCGGCGCCAGGGCGCTCTGGCTGCAGATAGGGGTGATTAACGAGCAGGCGGCAGCGCTGGCGCAACAGGCCGGGTTGCGTGTGGTGATGGATCGCTGTCCGAAAATCGAAATCCCGCGCTTAGGCTTGGAGCGCTAAATAAAAAGGGCCAGGCGCGATGCCGGGCCCTCTCGGGTTTCTCAGGTCTTGGCGCGGTCAATTGCGCAAGCGTGGCGCCTGTAGCTGGTGACGGATGGATTCCGCCAGTTCATCCAGCGATGGTTGCTCGGGGTGTGCCTCCTGGGCTTCGCTATCCAGCTGCGCTTCCGCCAGATAGGTGTGTACCGGTTGGCCTTCCTCGTCTTCCATCACCACGTGGTACCAAGGGGCTGAACGCAGTTCATCGTTCGCCGCTATTTCGTCAGCTTTGGGTTGTTCCAAAGAGTATTCCGGGTCGATATCGATCACGACGCCCAAATACCCCAGCAGTTTATGCCTAACCTGTTGTCCGATACCGAATTTGCTGGCAATCATGATGACCTCCTGAGAAACAATGCCTTGCTCATATATGGGGGCAGGGCAGCGCATTTCAAGTTACATCACCCGACAAGCGAATCCTTTCAGATACAGTCCCTCAGGGTATGTGGCGATCACCGGGTGATCGGCAGCCTGTCGGAACTGCTCTATAAATTGTACATCACGTCCGGCATCTACAGCGGCGTCGGCCAAAATTTTCTGGAACAGGTCGGTCGGCATCAGGCCGGAGCAGGAGAAGCTGAGCAGAATGCCGCCCGGATTCAGCAGCTGCAGCGCCAGCATGTTGATGTCTTTGTAGCCGCGGCAGGCGCTGGCCAACTGATTCTTGTTCTCGACGAATTTCGGCGGATCCATGATGATCAGATCGAATTTTTCGCCTTGAGTGCGGTAGTTGCGCAGCAGCTGGAACACGTCATCGCGAACGAACTCCGCTTTGTTCAGATCCAGCTTGTTGAGCTCGACGTTCTGTTTGGCGATATCCAGCGCCGCCTGCGAGGTATCCACGCTGATCACCTGCGCGCAACCGCCCATCAAAGCGGAAACGGCGAAGGCGCCGGTGTAGGAGAAGCAGTTCAGCACCCGACGGCCGGCGGAGTAATTGCGCGCCGCCAGGCGGCTGTCGCGCTGGTCGAGGTAGAAACCGGTCTTGTGCCCCTGCTGAATGTCCACCAGCAGCTTCATGCCGTGTTCGGTGATCGGCAGCAGTTCCGGCGGCAGATCGCCCAGCACCGGGCCCTGCGCCAGCGGCAGGCCTTCTTTTTTACGTACCGCAACGTCGGAGCGATCGTAGATCGAACATTCCGGGTAGCAATGCTGCAGGGCGGAAAGCAGGGCCGGGCGCTGGTATTCGGCACCGGCGGACAGCAGCTGCAGCACCAGGAAATTCTGGAAGCGATCGATAGTGATGCCCGGCAGGCCGTCGGACTCGCCGGCGATCAGGCGGTATCCGTCCAGACCGTCGCGCTGTGCGACCCAATCGCGCCAGCTTTGCGCTTGCTGCAGGCGGCGAATGAAGAAATCGATGTTAATCTCTTCATCTTGCTGGAAGGTCCAGACGCGTGCGCGGATCTGCGACTCGGGCGAATAGGCGCCGCGTGCCAGCCACTTACCCTGGCTGTCGAGGATATCAATGGTTTCACCGGAGTGGGCTTTGCCCTCAACGCGTTGAACGGCGCCGGAGAACACCCAAGGGTGGCGACGGAGTAAGGACTTTTCACGTCCTTTGGCGAGATGTAAGCGCATGGTTAAACTACTTTTTATTCAATGGGTTAATTGGCTGGATTAAGCGTTTGCCAAAATAAGTTCGTCATCATAGCTGAATCTGACAGCGTTCACTACCGCGTTGGCTCGGATTGTATCGCGTTATCTCTGCGGGCGTCGCACCGAAGAGAGAGAAAGTGCAGCCTTCAAACTGAAGAAATGGCAGCTTAAAAAGGTGTATTATAGCAAGCCAGAGATGAAAGCATGTTGATCAGTGCGTGAAGGCGCTTTGTTACCTGCAGGATTAGATGTTTGACAGGGGATTATGCTTTATAGGGCATAAGGCTACAGAGTGATATATTTATTCTTGTTAAGAGTATTTTTGGCTGTTTTTGTAATATAAAGTGAAGGGAGTGCACCAGTGAGATTCTTTTTGTTTTTCATTTTTTTTATGACGACTCACACAGTATTGGCTAACGAGTGGGTTTTTAGTGATGATGAAAACGCTATAAGTGATGGGGTATTAAAGATTTCGGTTCAGGCTGGGCATTATAAAATTTCATTTCCACCTACTGCGAACCCAAACTCAGGTGCTGTGTCGATTAACGGCGAGCGGTTTTACGGTAACCGTTCTTTTGGATTCGACGGCGAGCAAGCGGACATAATGATTGATAGGTTAATAAAGGTAAAGAGTGCTCAGGTTGAATATGATGATCGTTTTAAAACGAAAGTTGTTCGCAAGTTGGTTGATTTTTCTGACATTACATCATCCCTCGATAGCTTGAAAAATAAAAGTCATTGACACCTCTCACATCATCGACGATAGAGCAGATGGCTTTACTCGAAATAGGAATAGCGCTGTCGCTTGGTTGCCCGGTGGTATGTTTACTCACGACGGCTGGCCGACGGTACGCTTTCTTGTGAGCAAGCAGAGCCCATCATTCAAGAGTGTGGATTGAAGATTACCGTTTTGTTTTTAACTGGTTGATTATTAATGTCTTTTTTGGAATTTCATAGTAATTGACTTCAGGCTGAGGTTCGCCTCACGGAAGAAAGCCTATCTCCGGGCAGATGGGGATGTAAGCTTTTTGTAAGTTTTTTGTGAGTTTTAGGTTTTTTCGCATTGACAAAAATCTTAACTTAATCTGTTATTGAGCACCTGATGTTTATTATGCAGATATTAGGATTTTTCTTAAATGTCTAAAGAAAGAAGCTTGTCGTTTGATTTTTTGAAAGGGTTGCTTATCTTGCTCGTCATCGTGGGACATTTATTGCCAGGCAGCGCTGATGTCGGTTTGCGTGGGGCAATATATTATTTCCATATGCCGCTTTTTCTAGGGGTGACGGGCTACTTTGTTCGGCGTTATTTTCTTGATGGCGGCGTGATTAGCGTGCTGAAAAAGTATCAGTGGCGCATGATAATTCCTTATATGTTGGCATTCGTTGTTTACAGCGTTTATTCTCTTTACTCCTCAGAAGAAGTAGGTTTAAAGCAGTTCATCGGTCTATTCCTTTACCCCTACTATCATCTTTGGTATATCCCAGCAGTGATCATATTCGTGCTATATACTATGGTCATTTACAAGAGTAATTTCTTAATTGGTTTCTTTCTGTTCACTTCCGCGGTGTTATCTATTGTCTGGTACTGTTACGCCGACACGCTGGAAAACCAATATGCCTGGCTGAAATTCATTGGTGATAAGCGTTTCTATTATTACTACTCCTTCTTTTTATTAGGTTTCCTGATCGGGGATAAGAATTTTCACGGTAACCCGCTGGCGTTGTTCGCTATCGCGTTGGTCGTAGGCATATTAGGGTACTATGAACCGAACGGGGCACTGCTGGATGCCGCCTCATGGTTTGCATTTAATGCTGCGCTGTTGCTGTTGATGGTGAGTTTGTGTAAACGCCTGAAGCTGAGAATTGAGGGCTTTGTGGTCAAAATGGGGCAGGTATCTCTACCTATTTATCTTTGGCATGTGTTACCCATTTTGCTTGTCGGAGCAATGGTCGATAAGGATACGTTAGGTTTTTATCTCAGCGTAACGGCCATTATTTTCGCTCTGGTCATCATATTTATCCGCTTGCGTGGCAAAAGCAGATTTATCGACTCTTTCTTTTACGGAGAAAGGGCCAACTGGCTACCCGCCGAAAAATAGCAAGTCTGTCCCGGCCGAGGGAGCTCGGCCGTCTACTTTTTACGTAAGCCTCTATTATAGAAATTGTTGTCCTCTGGCTCCTTGCCTCTTTATCTTTTGATTGAGTTTCTATACTCAATACATACTTATTCTTTAGACAAGATAACAGGGGGCGATTATGACACAAGTTTGCATTGCTGCGTATGTGTATGGCGTGGTGCAGGGGGTTGGGTTTCGCTATTCCACCCAGCGGCAGGCCGAGGCGTTGGGGGTGACAGGCTATGCGCGCAATCTCGATGACGGCAGTGTTCAGGTGGTGGCCTGCGGCACACAGGCGCAGGTGGACAAGCTGCTGGAGTGGTTGAAACAGGGCGGCCCGCGCAGCGCGCGCGTCGAACGTGTGCTGGTGGAGCCGCAGGGCCTGGCTGATTACAGCGGGTTTGGCATTCGTTATTAAACGCTCGCCTGCAGCGGCGCTGCGGGCAGAGCGGTCAAATGCATTTTACCGGTTTCGGCAATCCGGCGATTTTGGTGGCTTGTTTGGCCGGCCCTTTCGGGAACAGGCGATACAGATAGCGGCTGTTGCCTTTTTCTTCGCCGTATTTCTGCGCCATCGCTTTGACCAGCATGCGGATAGCCGGTGAGGTATTAAATTCCTGATAGAAGTCGCGCACGAAACGCACCACTTCCCAGTGTGCTTCGGTGAGCACGATCTCTTCCTGCGCGGCCAGCAGCGGCGCCAGCCCTTCATGCCAGTCGGCGCTGTTTTTCAGATAACCCTGCGCGTCAGTGTCGATAACCTGACCTTCAAACTCCAACATACTGCCTCGATAACGGATAATTCGGAACGGCCGCCAGTTTAGCAAATTTTTTCAGCCGTAAAAAACAAAGCCCCGCCGGAGCGGGGCCTGGAAAGCTGGTGTATCGTGCGATCAGTTGCTGCGGGCGAAGCCCAGAATGCTCAACAGGCTGATGAACATGTTGTAGAGCGACACGTACAGGCTAACGGTGGCGCGAATGTAGTTGGTCTCGCCGCCGTGAATGATGTTGCTGGTTTCCCACAGGATCGCGCCGGCGGAGAACAGGATGAACAGCGCGCTGATGGCCAGGTGCAGGGCAGGGATCTGCAGGAACAGGTTGGCGATCACCGCCACCAGCAGTACCACAAAACCTGCCATCATCATGCCGGACAGGAATGACATGTCTTTACGGGTGGTCAGCACATACGCCGAGCAGCAGAAGAACACCGCTGCGGTGCCGCCCAGCGCCAGCATGATCAGATCGCCCGCGCCGGCGTTCAGGAACGAGCTGAGAATGGGGCCGAGGGCATACCCCATGAAACCGGTCAGCGCAAACGCCGCCAGGATGCCTGCCGGGCTGTTGGCCAGTTTATGGGTCAGGAACATCAGGCCGTAGAAACCAACCAGCATCAGCAGCAAGCCCGGTGCCGGCAGCCCCAGCATCGTGCTGGCGGTCGCGGTCAGCGCCGAGAAAGCCAACGTCAGGGATAACAGGAAATAGGTGTTGCGCAGGACTTTATGCGTGCTGAGCAGCGAGTCGCGCGAAGAAGATGAGACGACAATGCGGTCCATAATGCTCTCTCTTATCAAGCCATCACAAAATAATCCCGATGATAGGCAGCGCAAGCGCTTGATTAAAGTTTGTTTACCAATCTTTACCCTTAGTTATCATTGTTGCAACAGCAGGGAGGAGCGGACGCGCGTTTGTTCGCCGTTTGCTGCGTCTTCGCCGATTTTTCGCGCGGTTGAACGCGCCCGGGCTTTACAAGCGAATGAGGTCTGTTTATAGTGCGCGTCGTTGCGGAGGGGTGGCCGAGTGGCTGAAGGCAACGGTCTTGAAAACCGTCGACGGGAAACCGTTCCAGAGTTCGAATCTCTGCTCCTCCGCCATACATTCTGACCCCGTGCTCTCTGAGCACGGGGTTTTTGTTTTTGCGTGCGCAGAAACCGAGGCGCTTTTGCAGGAAACGCGATCGGCTATTGATAAGGGCCACGCATCGGTGAGATTATGCGGTCATCAAGGTTGGCTGCTCGGATGCCTGCTGCTGTCAGGCACCGCCGGGGTGATAAACAACGCCGCCTTATCGATTTCGCTTAATGCTCTTATGGAGACAGAGATGAACTGGTATCAAGTCGCCCTATGGACCATGATCTTTCTGAAGTCCGGCGCTTTCCTGGTATTCGTGTGGTGGTGGATGTTCAAACGCGCGACCAAACCTTATGTGCGCCCGCAAGACGTCGTGGTGGACGATACGCCGTATGATGAGAACCTCACCATGGAAGAGGTGATGAAAAACCATGGCATCGTCCGTACGGATATGTCGGTAAAATAGCCCTTCCTCCCCAATCGGTATCTGGGGCGCGTTTGCCATAAGCGCGCCCCGTTGCGATCCTTCGCTTTCTCTCTATGGCATTCTGTTCTCAGGTTAACGGCATAGCGTTACCGGGAAAAGCACGCCATGAACGATGTACGCATCCTGCCGAGCTTTACGCATCGAAAAAACGCCGTTCTTAATGCCGAGAGAGATCATGGGGATTTCCTGGGTCAGCTCATCCGGCGCGTTGTCGTCGGGCGTTTTGCTGATTTCTCGGTGGGTGGTCATGTAAAACCCGTCATCTAACCTCTTTATATCAAAGTTTATTTTCCTATCCAGGCTGTAGGTTTTGCCTCTCACGGTGATGTCCCCACGCTGCACGATCATGGCATGATGTTCGTCATAGATGAATAAACTGCCCGTCACTTTTAATTCCAGGTCATCGCCTGAAGCTAATCGTTTTTTAGTGATCGTATCGGCCTGGCAATTCATATGCACAGGCGCGGCGGGGGTTAAAACGCGAAACAGGACAATGAAGAGAATCACTGCCAAAAATCCGATAGTCAGCATTTTGGGGTTGAGCAATGCGGCCATTTATTTTCCGTTGAGAATTTTGTAGGTAACACACTGGGTATATCGATCTTGTGAGCCGAGATAACACACACCGAGGAAGGTGTTATAAGTCAACGTGTGTTTTACGGAGGAAAAATAGATGTCCGCTTTACTGGCTATACAATCCACACCGCTCTCTTCTAGCGCCTGGTTGACCATGCGCTTTTCCAGTTCGTCATCAATATGCTTGTCCGCATCCAGAGAATACAAGGTGCAGCGGTCTTTTTTCCCTAACGAGATTAAATTTTCTCTGGGTTGATCAGGCGGTTCAACAGGATAGAACGCCGCGACGAACAACAGCGGAATAAATGCGCCGCAGATAGCGGCAATAGCGCGAATATTTACCTGTTTCTGCGGCGGCGTGTTATGTGATTCGGCAACCGACGGGAAAGACGAAAGCGGCACTGAGGCGGAAGAAGGGGGAGTTTCGTTAACGGTTGCCTGCGGTGATGGGTAAATATCAATCATGGCGGTAAAGCAAAAACCGACTTTCGCCAGGGTCTTTATCGGCGAGGTTTCTCTCCCCAGCAGTTTGAACGCTTTCCTTATTTCACTGACGGCCACATTGAGGCTGATCGATGAGCCTGAAAAACCATACTCTTCCCATACCTTTTTTATCAATACCTCACGTTTCAATGGGATATTCGGATGAGTCAGCATTTCAATTAACAGGCGCGAGGCCGGATTGGATATCCGTATCGATGACTCATCGTTATCAATGAGTTGGAGACGACACGCATTTGCGTCATAGATCACGCAGAGGTCGATAATATATTTCATGTATTCAGGTTTTTATAATGGTATGGGCTTCCAGGTCGCGGCTAGTATTTAGTGAAACGTCGGTCAGGTCAAGGTTCTGGGTGGAAAACATAAATAATTCAGGGTGTTTTTTATTTCTTCGACGAACAGAATGCATGGTGCATTGCTCTTTTTATTATGCTTGGCAGAGTTAAATTCTGAAAATATATAATTTATTAGATTATAATAATTAAAATTTACGTTAATAAAAATAATGTTCCTGTTGTTAATGATTTGATGCAGAATTATCTTAGTGTTTTACGGCGCCTGCTTATGTGCCGGGCGCTTATTGATGGCTCCCAAACGGCAATGCGATTTTTCCAAGAAAACGGCAGGTATTTAGTGCAAGGCATCGCCGTTTTCTTTAGCCATGGATGGAGGAAGTATGCTCAGTATCGGTATCGTATCTGAAAACATCTTTTTCAGAGAGGCGATGAAAAGGATATTGGCGCCAAGGATTTTTCATAAGGATCACGTTATTGCTTACTACGACGATCTGCCTTTGGCCATGGGGCGAAATTGCCACGATATTCTAATCGTCGATGATGCGATAAAAATCCTGTTGCGTTTCAGCATGGCGGCAGCGTTATTGTCTGCTATTCATGGCGTGAAAATTTTTTTGACGACAGAAGAGAAGCGTCGTCTGTTATTTCGTTCTGTCACGCGTGATGTGGTGGTGCTCGATAAAAGAGTGCGAGTTCCCGACATGAATAAGGAATTGTCTTTGCTGCTGGCTAATATTGCGCAGCATTCTGCATTAAATGCAAACGTTGAGGGTGGGGCGGCCCGCAATACGAAAAGTTGCCTGACTGAAAGTGAAGTGGAAACGCTTCATTTGCTTTCTTTCGGCTATACGGTGACCCAGGTATCCCGAATGCTTGATAAAAGCGTAAAAACGGTCAGCACGCAGAAATGCAGTGCATTACGCAAAATGGGATTGAAGAATCGGGTGCACAATTTATTGGACATTTCATCCGGTTTCTCGGCGGTTATCTAGGAGTTCGTTATTTTGTCGCTTTTATTATCGGCTGATGAATAACGCGATGGCTTGATTTTATAAAAACAGGAATGTGTTCACCCTTTTGCCTCTGTATTACGGGGAGGGATTGTTTCATCCCGCCAGCAGCGGCTGCTTTTTATTTATTCTCTCAAACCAAACTGTTATGGAGTTTTATCTCATGATGAAGAAGATGCTTTCTGTTGCAATCATGGCGGCCGCGGTCGCTGCGCCGGTGGCTTTTGCTGAAGACAATTCCGCCGGTGGCGTGATTAACTTTACCGGCGCCATTACCGACACCACCTGTACGATTAACGGCGGCAAGAGCGCGGATTTCACCGTAGCGCTGAGCCCGATCTCGGTGACCGATGCGGGTAACACCGTCGGGCCAATCACCAAGAACAAGAAGTCCTTCTCGTTGACCTTCTCCGGCTGTTCGCCGGCGGCCGGTACCGCGGGCACCCCGCTGAAAATCTACTTCTCCTCCGCGGATAACATCTCCACCGACGGCAAATATTTGCTGAACAACTCGGTCAACGAGAACGACGCTTCCGTCGCGAAGAACGTAGGCTTCTCTCTGGCGGAAACCGGTTCTTCCACCCCGATCCAGCTGAACGTGCCTTATGTCACCGACATCATGGGCGACAAAGAGGCGCCGGATTCAGAAACCCTGACGCTGGACGCGTACTACTACAAAACCAACGCCGAAGCGGCAAAAGTGGGCGCTCTGAGCTCCAACGTGACTTACACCATTTCTTACCTGTAATCGCGCTGACAGCCAGGCCCTTGATAGGGCCTGGCCACCCGGGGGAACGATGAAAAAATACATGATGATAGCGGCGCTGTTGCTGGGTTCCGTTGGCGCGCAGGCCAATGTGGTGGTTAACGGCACGCGGGTGATCTACCCGGCAAACAACAAGGACGTGATTGTCCAATTGCTGAATAACGGTACCGACCCCTCGCTGGTTCAGGCCTGGATCGACGACGGCGATATCAATTCCACCCCGGAAACCGCCAATGTGCCGTTTTTGCTGTCGCCGCCGGTGGTGAAAGTGAACGGCAACAGCGGGCAGCAGCTGCGTATTCAGAAAGTTGGCGCCGCGTTGGCGGCGGATCGTGAATCGGTGTTCTACCTCAACGTGCTGGATATCCCGCCGACGCCGGAAAACCTGCAGGGCACCAATACGCTGCAGCTGGCGATCAAGTCGCGCATCAAACTGTTCTACCGCCCGCAGGCGTTAACCCGCGGCGTGGAAAATGCGTTGGAAGAACTGACGCTGCAAGCCAATGGCAAAGGCTTCAACGTCATCAATAAAAGCCCGTATTTCATTACGGTAGCGAATATAGGCCAGGGTGCGGACAAGCATCTGCTGGTTGATTCGCTGATGGTCGCGCCGTTTTCCACCCAGTTTGCCGCCAGCAAACGAGCGGTCAGCAAAAACGCCCGTTATGACCTGATGTATATCGACGATCTGGGGGCTTACAAGTCTAAAGCCATCACCGCACACTAACCTGAAAGAACAACAATGAAGCTGAATAAAAAAGTCCTCTCGCTGCTGACCGCCTCTTCATTCTTGTTGCCGGATACGGCCTGGGCGGTGACGTTCGATACGTCGCTGTTGGCCGGCGAATCGCGCGATTCCGATCTCTCGCGTTTTTACCTCAATAATGACATGCCTGCCGGCCGGCAGGAGATCGATGTGTATGTCAACCATGACTGGAAAGGGCGCTATGCGCTGCTGTTTGGCACCCAACGCGACGATATCCAAATCGACTACCAGGATGCGCAGCGGCTGGGCATCGATCTGAGTCAATTGCCGACGCCTCAGGCGCCCCAGACGACGCTGTCGATCGCCACGCTGGTGCAGGGCGGCCGGTTCGATATGGACGTCGGCGCGCTGAGCCTGCGGCTGACGGTGCCGCAGGCGCGGGTCAACCGATCGGAGGCGGGATACGTGGATCCGGCCTTCTGGAATCGCGGCATCTCCGCATTGACGCTGGCCTACAACGCGACGTACTACCACGCCGAGGCGCGCGGCGACGGCAATCGCAGCAACAACGACGATTTTTATACCGGGCTGGAATCCGGGATCAATCTGGCCGGTTGGCAATTTCGCGACAGCAGCAGCTTTCGCCACGGCAGCGGGCGGGGGAGCCACTGGCAGAACAACACGCGCTATCTGCAGCGCGGCTTCGCCGACATCAAATCCAACCTGACCGCCGGCGATTTTTATTCGCCGGGGGATCTGTTCGACTCGGTGCGCATCCGCGGGGTGGCGCTGGCGTCGGACATCAGCATGCGCCCCAACTCGCAGCAGGGCTTTTCACCGATCGTGCGGGGCGTGGCGCAAACCAACGCCTTGGTGAAAGTGGTGCAGAACGGCAACGTGATCTACCAGGAAAACGTGCCGCCGGGTGCCTTTACCCTCGACAGTATTCAGCCGACCGGCTCGGCGGGCGATCTGTGGGTGACGGTCAAAGAGGCGGATGGGCGTGAACAGTCGTTCAGCGTGCCGTTTTCCGCCGTACCCAACATGTTGAAACAGGGCGTCAGCCAATACAGCGTGCTGGCCGGCAAGGTGAACGAAAGCAATACCGATTACGATCCCGGCTTTGTGCAGGGCACCCTGCAGTACGGTTTCAACAACCTGGTAACCGGCTATGCCGGCAGCATTTTGAGTGACGACTATCAGGCCTGGCTGCTCGGCAGCGGCTGGAACCTGCCGATAGGGGCGGTGTCCATCGACCTGACGCATGCCGATACCCGCCTGAAAAACCGCCGTGAAAGCGGGCAGAGCTTCCGTATCGCCTACAGTAAATTTCTCGATGCCACCGCGACCAACTTCACGCTGGCGGCCTACCGTTACTCCACCCGCGGTTACTACAGCTTTACCGACGCCATTTACTCTAATGACGGTTACCGCCAGCTGGAACGGCAGTTTGACCGCTGGCGCGACGAGGAGGGTTTGTCCGAACTGGATATGAACACCTGGGATGCGCTGCGGTCCGCCCGGCCGAAAAATACCTTTACGCTTAACCTGAACCAGCGTCTTAACGAAGGGTGGGGCACGCTGTTCTTCTCCGGCTCCCAGCGCGATTACTGGACGGCCAACGCGAAAAGCCGCGAATACCAGTTGGGGTACTCCAACAATCTGGGGCGCGTCAGCTACTCCGTTTCCGCCAGCCGGGTGCGCAACAGCCAGCGTGAGGAAGAGACGCGTTATTACCTGTCGTTCAGCCTGCCGCTGTCGGTGTTCGACAACAACGCCTACCTCAGCACCGGCCTGTCGGCGACGGACTCTCACTATCAGCAAAGCACGGTCAGCCTGAGCGGCAACGCGCTGGAGTCCAACCGTCTGAGCTACTCGCTGAACGGCAGCAATCGCAGCGGCGGCGACAACATGGCCGGTGTCAATGCGGCCTACCGCACCCGTGTCTCGACGCTTGGCGTCTCCTACAGCGAAGGCAACGATTATCGCCAGAGCGGCCTCAGCGCGCGCGGCAGCCTGGTGGCGATCCCCTGGCATGTGCTGGCGTCGAACGAAATCGGCAACACCATGACGGTGGTCGAGGCGCCGCAGGCCGAAGGGCTGATGGTCAACGGCGACGAAAGCATCGTGACCAACGCCCAGGGCCTGGCGCTAGTGCCCTATGCCACGCCATACCGGCAAAACTCGGTCACGCTGTCGGATACCGGCCACAGCAGCGGGGCAGAAATCAGCGGCAACGTCGCCAACCACGTGCCTTACTACGGCGCGGTCAGCTACCTGAAATTCGAAACCGATCAACGTCAGCCATTCCAGCTGCGGGCGCAGCGCGCCGATGGTGCACCGCTGCCGTTCGGCGCCGAAGTGCTGGATGAAAACGGCCGGTCGATAGGCTTTGTCGGCCAGGCCAGCGTGCTGTACCTGCGCGTCGAACAGCCGCCAACGGCGTTGACGGTGCAACTGCGCGACGGCCGTTGCCGTATCGCCAAACCGACTCTGGCGCTCGACGCGTCGCCCGGCGTTTGCCGCTAATACAGGATAACCGAACCTATGATCAGGCTGATTTTTTTGCTGCTGCTGTCCGGGTTGTTCAGCGGCTATAGTTATGCCACCTGTTTTGGCAAAGGGATCTCATTTGCACCGGCTTTGAATGTCGATCTCTCCGATAAGCTGAATGCCAACACCCCGGTGTGGGAGGAGCAATACAGCACCCAATATGTCGGCACTTTTGACTGCAGTTCTTCAAAGAGCAAATTTACCTATACGCTCAAGCTGTCGCCCGATAATAAGAATGCGGCTATTTTTGGTTTTAACAACGGCACGCAGTGGATACGCGCGCAAATCGTCAATAAGATTGGCGATCGTGAACTGTCAAAGCGCGGCGAACATTCCGCCGCCGAGTTAAATACGCCGATGACCGTGCGCTACTCATTAGAATCGAAGCCCAAAAATGGCCGTGTGGTGCCGGGGGATACGCTGATGCTGGATGACGCGCTGATGGTCTCGGACATTACCGGCATAAAGATATGGGAATTGCCGATTTGGCTGTTGCAGCAAGTCGGGAAAATACTCAGTTGGCTCCTGACCGGCAACTGGCCTTATGACGAACGCGATATGTATGGCCAGCCGATGAACATCAAATACGCGCCCAAAACCACCACCTGCCGTTTCGACAACGCCGGCCTGACGGTCAGATTGCCGAAAATGGGCGTGGCGCAGGTGCTGAATAACAACCAACCCGGCTACACGCCGTTCTCGCTGAACATCAGCTGCCAGAACATGCAGCAGGAAGGTATCGCCGATCGTACCGTCGAGATGTTCCTGTCCAGCAATAACCTGCTGGCCTCCGACGCCAGCGTGCTGACCAATGCCAACGCGGGCGGCGCGCAAGGGGTAGGGCTGCGCCTGGTCAAACGCGATATGCCGAGCTCGCCGGTGGTACTGTCGCCCTCCAATGTCGATCGCGGCAGCGCCACCTCATTGTTTCACGTCGCCGCCGGCGGCAGCCTGAACAGTCACTTTATCATCGGCATGGGCGCTTATTATTACCCTTATCAGCGCGATGGCGTGACGCAGGGTGAAATCAACACCTCGGCCACGCTGAACATTATTTATCCCTGATGAATGGGTTGGTGCAAAAAAACCGGCAGCCGCCGCTGCCGGGGTTGGTTATTGATAAGTCATCGCGCTGGCGTGCAGCTTGTTATTGCCTACGATCGCGATGATTTTGTAGTAACGGGCGCCTGCCTTGGCGGTTTTGTCCGCCAACATCTTTTCCGCATCGCTCAGATTCGCGGCACCGCTAACGGTAATCACCTGGCGCGGCGTCAGGGCGTCCGCCTGTTGACTATTGATTTGCGTTGCCGCGACTGTTGCGCCTGAAAAGACAAAAGCCCCTAGCAGCATCGTTTTCAACATGACGTTCTTCATGATGTTCTCCCCAAGCGCAATACGCTTGTTCTTTGCTATGGTTGAATCTTTTTGTTTCGTTATGCTAAAGGATAAGCAGCGAGGTGCCGGCGCGGTAGTGCCTGAAAGCGTAATGCATCGTTTCCAAACTGGAAACGATAAGGAGGGGGCATGCAGGATTTGAACGATCTTCAACTGTTTGCTTTGGTGGTGCGACATGGTGGTTTCGCCGCAGCCGAGCGGGCGAGCGGCGAAGCCAAATCCAAACTCAGCAAACGCGTGGCTCGTCTGGAGGCGAGTTACGGTGCGCGGTTAATCGAACGTTCGACGCGCAGTTTCCGCGTCACGGATATTGGCCGCGATGTGTATCGGCAGTGTGAGGCGATTATCGAGCGGTTGGAGGCGACCGATGCCATTGTCGCCCGTGCGCGCGACGAAGTGAGCGGCTGCCTGCGCATCAGTTCGCCGCCCGGTTTGATGCAGTATTATAATTCCCATCTGCTGTTGGGGTTTATGGCGCGTTACCCGGACGTGCGCGTACAACTGTTGATCCATGAGCGCCATGTGGATCTGATCAACGAAAAGATCGATGTGGCGTTTCGCATTACGAGTCATTTCGACCAGGATCAATCATTGATTAAACGCGATCTTGGCGTACGGCAACGCATTTTGGTCGCCGGCGCGCAGCTGGTGGAGAAAGCCGGCGGCTTGCCGCAGTCGTTCGAACAGCTGGCCAGCTTGCCGACGTTGTCGATGGGGGAGTGGCTGGATCGCGATCGATGGGAATTCGAGGATAATGCAGGCAATCAACGTACTTTCGTACACGTCCCCCGGCTGTGTTGCGGGGATTACAGCACGTTGCATAGTGCGGCGATTGCCGGGATGGGCGTCGCGTTTTTGCCGATCCATTTGTGTGCCAACGAATTGCGAACGGGTCAACTGCTGCGTCTGCTGCCACAGTGGCGTGCGCCGAGCAGCATTGTTCATCTGGTGTTCACCAGCGGCAAAGGCCTGTTGCCGCCGGTGCGGGCGTTTATCGATCACAGCGTCGCGGTATTCGCCGAAGCCAATCGCCGCCTCTCGATGATGCCGGTTGCCTAGCCGCCTGTCACTGCCCATCCGGGTGTTCGAAAATATGCGCGCCGGCTCCTTGCCGGCCCAATATATCGTTCGGGTTGCGCAGCGGGCAGTCGGCGAGCGACAGGCAGCCGCAGCCGATGCAGCTATCGAGATGGTCGCGCAGCACCGTCAGCCGTTGAATACGCTCATCCAGCGTTTTGCGCCAGGCGGAGGACAGCACTCCCCATTGTTCTGAGGTCAGCTTGCTGCCGATGGGGAAACGGCTCAGCGCGGCGCGGATCTCTTCCAGCGGAATGCCCGCGCGCTGTGCGATCTTGATCACCGCGATATAGCGCAATACCACCGACGGATAACGCCGCTGATTGCCGGCGTTGCGCGTCGCCTGAATCAGCCCTTTACTCTCGTAGAAGTGCAGCGCGGATATCGCCACGCCGCTGCGTTTCGCCACTTCCCCGACGGTCAATAGCCGATTGGCGTCAATCGGTTCATTTCTTGCCATTTTATCTTCCTCAACTTGACCTCAAGTTAACCTGAGGTTTTATAGTTCAGCCTGCCGGGCTTGGCAACCGGCATCTCTCGAGACCTGCCCCCGTCTTATTGGGGAGAAGGATGGCTTTGGCTGTAAAATCAGGAAGAAACCGTTATGCAACGCTTTATCAACACCGCTCTGGACAGTTATTGGCTTTGGCTGCTCGCACGTCTGTGCTTGATGGTGATTTTCATCTCGTCGGGGCTCGCCAAGCTGTTCGACATCGAAGGGAGCCTGGCGGAGATGCGCGCCGCCGGTTTGCATCCGGCCTGGCTGTTCAACCTGGCGTCGGCGGCGGTGCTGCTGACAGGTTCGGTATTGATCCTGCTGAACCGGTGGGTGTGGCTGGGCGCCGGCATGCTGTCGGTGTTTCTGATCCTGACTATCGCGATCGTCCACACCTTCTGGAATATGTCCGCTCCCAATATGCAGATTTCTCTCTACTTCGCGCTGGAACACATCACGGTGATCGGCGGGCTGTGGGTGACGGCCATCGCCAGCCGTTTGCGTCAACGTCTGGCCAACACGCGTGAGGCTGCATGATGAAACGATATCTCATTATTGCGGCGCTGCTGGCGGTACTCGTCGTCGCTGCGGTAGCGATGCGTTCCACCGCGCGTCAAAGCGAAGGCGCACCGGCTTATCCGCCGGTGAAAGTGGCGCTGGCGCCCGCACTGCGTGAACAGGCGGCGCGCAGCTACGCCGGCGTCGGCGAGCTGGAGGCGGCCAGCCAGGTGGAGGTGGCGGCGGAAACCAGCGGCCGCATCACGCGTATCCTGTTCGAATCCGGCCAAACGGTGCGGCAGGGGCAGTTGCTGGTGCAGCTCAACGATGCGGTCGAACAGGCTGAGCTGGTGCGTCTGCAGGCGCAATTGCGCAACGCCGATCTGCTGCTGGGGCGCATGCGAAAACTGATGAACCTCAACGCCACTGCGCGGCAACAGTTGGACGATGCGCTGGCCGAGCGGGATATGGCGCTTGGCGCGGTGCGGGAAACGCAGGCCAAAATTGCGCAGAAGGCGATCCGCGCGCCGTTTTCCGGCGTCATCGGCATTCGCCGCGTGCATGAAGGGCAATATCTTAACGCCGCCGAGGCGGTGGCGAACCTGGTGGACGCCGATACGCTGCGCGTCAACTTTTCGCTGGACGAACAAAGCAGCGCCGGGTTGGCGCCAGGCCAGGCGGTGTCGGTGCAGGTTGGGGCGTATCCCGATCGCGCTTTCCCCGCCGTCATTACCGCTATCGACCCGATGATCGGCAAATCCCGCACCGTGCAGGTGCAGGCGACGTTGACCAACCGTGAGGGATTGCTGAAGGCCGGCATGTACGCCGGCATTCGCGTCACGCAGCAGCAGCGCGTGGCGGTGCTGACGGTGCCGGAAACGGCGCTGACCTACACGGCCTACGGCGATACCGTGTTTCTGGCCCAGCAGGGTGAAAAGGGCATGACGGTCAAGCGCGTTTCGGTCACCGTGGGTGAGCGCAACGACGGGCGCGTCGAGATCGTCAATGGCCTGCAGGAAGGCGATCGGGTGGTGACTTCGGGCCAGCTCAAGCTGAGCGACGGCATGGCGGCCGAGCCGGTGGCGCAGGATACCCTGAACGCCGCCCAGGCCGGTTCCTGAGGAGAGACCGATGACATTTACCGATCTGTTCGTGCGTCGGCCGGTGCTGGCGCTGGTGGTCAGCACCCTGATCCTGCTGTTCGGCGCGCTGGCGCTCAGCAAGTTGCCGATCCGCCAATACCCGCTGCTGGAAAACTCGACCATTACCATCAGCACTGAATATCCCGGCGCGTCGTCCGAGCTGATGCAGGGCTTTGTCACGCAGCCGATCGCCCAGGCGGTGTCCTCCGTCGAGGGCGTTGACTACCTTTCTTCCTCTTCGGTGCAGGGGCGCAGCGTAGTGACGGTGCGCATGGCGCTGAACCGCGACTCCACCCAGGCGCTGACCGAAGTGATGGCCAAGGTCAATCAGGTGCGCTACAAGCTGCCGGAGCAGGCGTACGATCCGGTGATTGAACGTTCCGCCGGTGAGGCCACCGCCGTGGCTTATGTCGGCTTTTCCAGTAAAACGCTGTCCACGCCGGCGCTGAGCGAATACCTGACGCGGGTGGTGGAGCCGATGTTCACCACCATCGACGGCGTCGCCAAGGTGGAAGTGTTCGGCGGGCAAAAAATGGCGATGCGCCTGTGGCTGGACAGCGATCGGCTGGCCGGCCGCGGCCTGACCGCCGCCGACGTGGCCGACGCGGTGCGGCGCAACAACTACCAGGCGGCGCCGGGCAAGGTGAAAGGGCAGTATGTGGTTGCCAACGTGCGGGTGAATACCGATCTCACCAGCGTTGAGGAATTTCGCAATCTGGTGGTGCGCAACGACGGCAATGGCCTGGTGCGTTTAAAAGACGTCGGCACTGTGGAGCTGGGCGCCGCGGCCACGGAAACCAGCGCCCTGATGGATGGCGAACCGGCGGTGTTCCTCGGCGTCTTCCCTACGCCGACCGGCAACCCGCTGGTGATCGTCGACGGCATTCGCCACCTGATGCCGGCGATCGACAAGATGCAGCCGCCGGGCGTGAAGATGGCGCTGGCGTTCGAAACCGCGCGCTTTATTCAGGCCTCGATCGATGAAGTGGTGCATACCCTGCTCGAAGCGCTGGTGATCGTGGTGGCGGTGATCTACCTGTGTCTGGGGTCGCTGCGCACCGTGTTGATCCCGGTGGTGACCATTCCGCTGTCGATCCTTGGCGCTGCCGGGCTGATGTTGGCCTTCGGCTTCAGCGTCAATTTGCTGACGCTGCTGGCGATGGTCCTGGCGATCGGCCTGGTGGTGGACGACGCCATCGTGGTGGTGGAGAACGTGCATCGTCATATCGAAGAGGGGAAAACGCCGCTGGCGGCGGCGATGATCGGCGCGCGCGAGGTGGCGGGGCCGGTGATCGCCATGACCCTGACGCTGGCGGCGGTCTATGCGCCGATCGGCCTGATGGGCGGGCTGACCGGCGCGCTGTTTCGCGAGTTTGCGTTGACGCTGGCCGGGGCGGTAGTGGTGTCCGGCGTGGTGGCGCTGACGCTGTCGCCGGTGATGAGCTCGCTCCTGCTGCCGGCCAAACAGAGCGAAGGGCGCGTGGCGCACGCCGCCGAGTGGTTCTTCGGCGGTCTGACGCGGCGCTATGCGCGCGCGCTGGATTTTTCGCTGCGCCACCGTTGGTTGACCGGCGCGCTGGCGTTGCTGGTGATGATCAGCCTGCCGCTATTGTACCTGATGCCGCAGCGCGAGCTGGCGCCGACCGAGGATCAGGCCATCGTACTGACCGCCATCAAGGCGCCGCAGCACGCCAACCTGAACTATGTCGAACGCTTTGCCTACAAGCTGGACGAGGTTTACAACCGCATGCCGGAAACCGAAAGCCGCTGGATCATCAACGGCAGCGACGGCACGGCGTCCGGCATCGGCGGCATCAACCTGACGCTGTGGCAGGCGCGCCAGCGCTCGGCGTCGGCGGTGCAGGCCGATCTGCAGCGGGCGGTGAACGACGTCGAAGGCACCAGCATTTTCGCCTTCCAGCTGCCCGCCTTGCCGGGCTCCACCGGCGGGCTGCCGGTGCAGATGGTGCTGCGCACGCCGCAGGACTACCCGCAGCTGTATCGCACCCTGGAAGAGGTGAAGCAGAACGCCAGAAACAGCGGCCTGTTTATGGTGGTGGACAGCGATCTGGACTACAACAACCCGCTGGCGGAGGTGCATATCGATCGCGCCAAGGCCAACAGTCTGGGGATCCGCATGAGCGACATCGGCGAATCGCTGGCGGTGCTGGTGGGGGAAAACTACCTCAACCGCTTCGGCATGGACGGCCGCGCCTATGACGTGATCCCGCAGAGCCTGCGTGAACAGCGGCTGACGCCGCAGGCGCTGGCGCGACAGTACGTCCGCACGCAGGACAATACGCTGGTGCCGCTCTCCACCGTGGTGTCGGTGGCCGTTAAGGTCGAGCCGAACAAGCTGACCCAGTTCAACCAGCAGAACGCCGCCACCCTGCAGGCCATTCCCGCGCCCGGCGTTTCGATGGGCGAAGCGGTGGCCTTCCTCGAACGGCAGGCCAATGCGCTGCCGTTCGAGTTTAGCCACGACTGGCAGGGGGATTCGCGCCAATATACCCAGGAAGGCAGCGCGCTGGCATTCGCGTTCCTGGCGGCGTTGGTGATCATCTATCTGGTGCTGGCGGCGCAGTACGAGAGCCTGAAAGATCCGCTGATCATCCTCATCACCGTGCCGCTGTCGATCTGCGGCGCCTTGCTGCCGCTGGCGCTGGGCTACGCCACGATGAACATCTATACCCAGGTCGGGCTGGTGACCCTGATCGGGCTGATCAGCAAGCACGGCATTTTGATGGTGGAGTTCGCCAACGAGTTGCAGATGCATCAGGGGCTGACGCGCCGCGCCGCGATTTTGCAGGCGGCGCAAATTCGCCTGCGGCCGGTGTTGATGACCACCGGGGCGATGGTGTTCGGCTTGATTCCGCTGCTGTTCGCCAGCGGCGCCGGCGCCGCCAGCCGCTTCGGCCTGGGGCTGGTGATCGTATCCGGCATGCTGGTGGGCACGCTGTTTACCCTGTTTGTGTTGCCGACGGTGTATACGCTGCTGGCGCGCGATCACGCGGTGGCGTCGCCCCGGCAGCGTGAACTGGCCGCGGCGCAAAAGGCGCTGGCGGAATAAACCGCCGGCGCCCGTATGAAAAATAAACCCGCCTTGGCGGGTTTTTTCGTCAGTTTTTGCAGCCCATCAATTCCGGCAGGACGCCGGGCTTGCTCTTCAGCGAGGCCTGCACGTCGTCCGGCAGACCGGCCCAGATGATCAGACCGGTGCGTTTCTCGATCTCGTCCACCGTCACGCGGAATTGGCAAAAATCGGCACCCTTCGGCGTGTTCTGATCGAACAGGAAAGCGGCATAGTGGTTCACCGCCGGGCTGTTGTTGATGAAAATCACTTTCCAGTAGGCGCTGGGGATGGTGTGCGCTTTCTGGGTGCCCGGCAGTTTGCCCATATCGCGCTCATACAGCGGCCCGGTCACGGTATAGACCGAGGAAATATCGGCGCGATCGATCAGCTTGCGTTCCTGATCTTCCAGCCGCGCCCAGGCGCCCTGGTTCAGATCGGACTTTTGCGGCGTGATGTTGGACTGGTAGTTCAGCGACTCCCAGTCGGAAACGCCCGCCAGCGAGGCCAGCGGCGCCTGATGACCGCGATCGACCTTCAACGCCGCATTGGCGCCGGTGTAATCGGCGGGCGCCAAAGTGTCCGCCGGGTTGAGCGCCGGATCGGTTTTCCAGTTGCGCGTCTTGCCGCTGGCCGGCGTGTCTTTGGTGATGTGATAGGCCACCCAGTTGGCGAACTTGGTGGTGCTGTTGTTGTTCAACGTATAAGCGTGACGCACGATCGATACGTTGCTGCTGCCGCCGGTCGGGCAGCCGACCGCGCAGTTGTCGATGGACTCGAGCGTGTCGGCCGACGCCTGCGCGGCGAACAGCAGGGCGGCCAGGGCCAACATCTTGTTGTTAAAACGCATATTCATATCCTCAATAAGTTAAAAAACACTGTATATATTTACAGTGAATTAAACTTATCGCAGTGAAACGAATACAACAATGCAACACATTCATGTTGTGAATGTGTCGGCGTTGACAGAGCGGAACGGCGCCCTGTACGCCGCTCGGACTATCAAAAACGCCAAAACGCGCGTGAACAGAGGATCAACATCGGATAGATCTCGAGGCGGCCGAGCAGCATGGCGGCGCACATCAGCCATTTCGCCGCGTCGTTCAGCGTGCCGAAACCGGCGGCGGTTTCTCCGTACCCCAGCCCCATATTGTTGATGCAGGCGGCGACGGTGGCGAAAGCGGTGACCAGATCATAGCCCATCAAGTTCAGCAGCCAGATAAACAGACAGGTGAACAGCACGTAAAGGAAGAAGAAGCTCCAGACGGAGCGCAGCGTCCGATCCTGGATCGGCGCATTGCCGACCTTGATGGTGTACATGGCGTTGGGATGCACCAGCTGGTTGATCTCGAGCCGGCTTTGTTTGTACATGATCAGAAAACGCAGCGCTTTAATGCCGCCGCAGGTGGAGCCGACGCAGCCGCCGAAGAAACTCGCCGCCAGCAGCAGCATGATGGTGTGGGACGGGATCCGGGTGTAATCGGCGATGGCCAGACCGTTGTCGGTCATCATCGAACTGGTGAGGAAAAAGCCGTGCACGAAGGCGTCTTTGACGCCGTACATGCCCGAGCGGTACAGCTCGATACACACGATCGCCACGACGATGGCCAGAATCAACAGGAAAAAGCGCAGCTCGGGGCTGCGGTACAGCGGTTTCAGGCTGCGACGGCCGACGGCAATGAAATAGAGCGTGAAGTTCACCGCCGCCAGAATAGAGAAAATGCCGCCGACCATTTCCACCGCCGAACTGTCGTAGTACCCCAGGCTTTCGTTGCGGGTGGAAAATCCGCCGAGCGACACGGTGGAAATGCCGTGGCACAGCGCATCGAACCACGGCATGCCCGCCAGACGAAAGGCGACGGTACAGGCCAACCCCAGCCCAAGGTAGATCAACCACAGGTTTTTCGAGGTATCGGCCAGGCGTGGCGTCAGGCGTTCCTCCTTGAACGGGCCGGGCATTTCCGACTGGTAAAGTTTGGCGCCGCCGATGCCCAGCAGCGGCAGCACGGCTACGGCCAACACGATAACCCCGAGGCCGCCGATAAAATTGAGCTGGGAGCGGTAATAGAGGAACGATTTGGGCACGTTCGAGACGTCATTCAGCACCGAGGCGCCGGTGGTGGTGATGCCGGAGACTCCCTCAAACATCGCGTCGACCAGCCGGACGTTCAGCGTGTCATCCAGCCACAGCGGCAGGGCGCTGATCGCGGAAAACAGCAGCCAAAACATCACGATGATCAGAAAACCGTCCTGGGTGCGCAGCTGCACTTTCGACTGCCGGGTGCTGAACCAGCCCAATCCGCCGAGCGTGGCGGCCACCACCAGGGTATAGAAAAATGAGAAGGCGCTTTTTTCTTTATACAACAGCCCCATCAGCAGGGGCGGGATCATTGAAAGGCTGTAAAGAAGGACCAAAAAGCTGCAAAGATGAATAACGACCAGGATCTGTTTGGTTCTGACCATACTGTTGCTCGGAATGCCTGCCGACAATGCGTCAATTTATTGAAGTGTATCAAGCATAAAGCAGGCGATATAAAAATAACGTAAAAATTCATATCGCCTAATAAGTATGGCGGGGCGTTATTCCAGCAGGTTGTTGACCGTACGGCGCACATAGTGCGTCATCTGCGCCAGATCGTCCGGCGACACCGGGCCGCCGCCGGCGCGCACCACCTGCTGTTCGATCTGGGTAATTTCCTGCTCGACCTTGTTGGCGATCTGCACTTTGACTATTTTGTCCACCGAAGACAGCAGCACCTTCAAGACCACTTTCAGCGCGATGTTCTCGCAGAACGAGTCGTAGTGATGAACCGGCGGCGGCGGGGCCGGAGCCGGCTCGGGCGCGCGCGGAGCCAGAGCCTTGAAGCTGTCTACATTTTCAATAATAAGATCCATGTCTCTTATTAGTTCATCAAAATCTTTAGACACTGACTTATTCCCTTCGCTGTGCGCAAAAAACAGAACGCCCGTCCTCAGGCTGAAAGCGGATGAGCGACGGGCAGAACGAATTCGGGCCTGGCCTTCAGACGCTGAATGGCCGGGGGAGGGGCATTCTAACCTTGCGGCGGGTCGGCAACAAGATGGGGCCGTGCGAATGCGCGGCCCTTTGAATCACAGGCGCAGGAGGGGGCTTAACTTTTCAGCTTGGCGGTGATTTTTGCCACGTGCTCGCCCTGATAGCGGGCAATGGTCAGCTCTTCGTTGCTCGGCTGGCGCGAGCCGTCGGCGCCGGCGATGGTGGTGGCGCCATACGGGGTGCCGCCGCGCACCTGCGAAACGTCAAACAGCTCTGGCGTCGCATAGCCGATCGGCACGATGATGAAACCGTGGTGCGCCAGCGTGGTCCAGGTGGAACTGATGGTGTGTTCCTGGCCGCCGCCGGTGCCGGTGGAGGAGAAGACGCTGCCTACCTTGCCGTACAGCGCGCCGGAAGCCCACAGACCGCCGGTCTGATCGAGGAAGGTGCGCATCTGCCCGGCCATATTGCCGAAGCGGGTCGGCGTGCCGAAGATAATGCCGTCATAGTTCGCCAGCTCTTGCGGGGTGGCGACCGGCGCCTGTTGATGTTGTTTGCCCCCGGCTTTGGCGAAGGCCTCCGGCGTCATGGTTTCCGGCACGCGTTTAATCGTCACGTCCACGCCGTTAACCCGATTCGCGCCTTCGGCCACCGCCTGCGCCAGGCTTTCGATATGGCCGTACATTGAGTAATAAAGCACCAACACTTTCGTCATGTTCCTTACTCCCGCTCAGATGATTAACAAAAACCCTTGATAAGCATAGAAGCGAATGACGAACTTGGTTTTGTTGGATGGCGGATTCAGGGCAAGCGCCGCAGCTTGTGCGCCAGCCGCTGTTCCTGCCAGCGTGCCGGCGGGCGGTCAGAAGGCGACGTTGCGGATAAAGCGCAGGGGCAGGTTGCCGTGGTTGGCGTAAGCGTAGCGTTGATCGCTGTTGAAGGTTTGTGCGGCGCCGGCGCTGAGCGTCAGCGTGCCTTGTTCCAGCTCCAGCGTCAGGGTACCGGCAATCACGTAGATCATTTCGCTCCAGCCTTCGGCGTCCGGGGCAGAGTCATAGCGCTCGCCCGGCATCAGCGTCCATTCCCACAGCTCGGCCCGTTGCCGCGCCGGCACGCTGGCGGCGAACAGCGCCTGGCTGCCCGGCTGCGCGCCTTGCCAGGCCAACTCGCCCACCAGATGGCTGCCGCGCGCTTCCGGCGCCTGGATAAGATCGGTGAAAGAAATCGCCAGGGCGGCGGCGATCTTGTCGAGCACCGCCAGGCTGACGTTGCGATCGCCGGCCTCGATGCCCGCCAGCATGCGGCGGCTGACGCCGGAAAGCTCGGCCAGCGCCATCTGGCTCAGGCCCGCCCGTTGGCGGTAGCCGCGCAGATTGCTGCTCAGGTATTGCAGCACCTTGGGGGGATCGGTTTTTGCGTTATGCGCCGTATTGCTCATCGCCGGACTTTATCTCATACTGGCAGGATCTGTGCATTATATTGCACTCAGCAGGAAGGGCAAGCCGGTGTCAGCAGCAAAAAAATCCTTTATTTCCGCCGTGGTTCCGCAAATCAGGTTGCCGGAAGCGGTGTTGATTTTCATCACCATGATCTGGGGCGGCACCTTTTTGGCGGTGCATCACGCGATGCAGGTCAGCGGGCCGTTCTTTTTCGTCGGCCTGCGTTTCGCCACCGCCACGCTGGCGCTGACGCTGTTTTCGCTGCGCGTGCTGCGCGGCCTGACCCGGTATGAACTGAAGGCGGGCGTGCTGATCGGGCTGGCGATCATGTTCGGTTACAGCATGCAAACCGTCGGCCTGCAGACCATCACCAGCAGCCAATCGGCGTTTATCACCGCCATGTACGTGCCGATCGTGCCTCTGTTGCAATGGCTGGTGCTGGGGCGCTTCCCCGGCATCATGTCGTGGATCGGCATTCTGCTGGCCTTCACCGGCCTGATGCTGCTGGCGGCGCCGAGCAGCACCGACATGACGCTGAGCCTCGGTGAAATTCTGACGCTGGCCGGCACCCTGGGCATGGCGGCAGAGATCATTCTGATCGGCGCCTTCGCCGGCAAGGTCAATATCCGCCGAGTGACCATTGTGCAGCTGGCGACCGCCTCGCTGGCCTCCTTTTTGATGATGGCGCCGACCGGCGAGTCGCCGCCGCCGTATTCGGATTACCTGCTGTACAGCGCCATTGGGCTGGGGCTGGCCAGCGCCTTGATTCAGCTGACCATGAACTGGGCGCAGCGCAGCGTTTCGCCGACGCGCGCCACGGTGATTTACGCCGGCGAACCGGTCTGGGCGGGCATCGTCGGGCGGTTGGCCGGCGAGCGTTTACCGGGCGTGGCGTTATTGGGGGGCGCGTTGATTGTAATCGGGGTGGTGGTCAGCGAGCTGCGCGTGCGGCGCAGGGATAAAGCGGCGGTGGCGACGGAAGCGGATTAGCGCAGAGACATAGAAAGCAGGAAGGGGCGGAGATATCCGCCCCTTTTGCATCACGCGGTTTTCTTCTTGCGCAGGAACACGTAAGACAGGCCGAGCACGATGAACCACAGCGGGGTGACGATCAGCGCCTGGCGGGTGTCTTCGCGCAGCGACAGCAGCACCAGCACGAACACGAAGAACGCCATGCACACCCAGCACATCAGCTTGCCGGCCGGCATCTTGTAGATCGATTTCTGGTGCAGCGCCGGGCGCTGTTTACGGTAGACCAGGTACGAGCACAGGATGATGGTCCAGACGAACATGAACAGAATCGCCGATACGGTGGTCACCAGGGTGAAGACCGTCATCACGTTCGGGATCAGGTAAATCAGCACCACGCCGCCCAGCAGGCAGATGCAGGAGAAGGTGAGGCCGTTGGCCGGCACCGCGCGCTTGGAAAGATTGGCGAACGATTTCGGCGCGTCGCCTTCCTGCGCCAGCCCGAACAGCATGCGGCTGGTGGAGAATACGCCGCTGTTGGCGGAAGAGGCGGCTGAGGTCAGCACCACAAAGTTGATCACGCTGGCCGCGGCCGGCAGGCCGATCAGCACGAACAGCTCAACGAACGGGCTCTTGTCCGGCACCACGGAGCTCCACGGCGTCACCGACATGATGACGATCAGGGCGAACACGTAGAACATGATGATGCGGATCGGAATCGAGTTGATGGCGCGCGGCAGCGATTTCTCCGGATCCTTGGTTTCCGCGGCGGTGGTGCCCACCAGCTCAATGCCGACGAAGGCGAATACCGCAATCTGGAAGCCGGCGAAGAAGCCGCTGATGCCTTTCGGGAACATGCCGCCGTCATTCCACAAATGGGTGAATGAGGCCACGGTGCCGGTCGGCGATTGGAACTGCATGGCGATCATCACCAGCCCGGCGACGATCAGCCCGACGATGGCGACGATTTTGATCATCGCAAACCAGAACTCCATTTCACCGAACATTTTCACCGTCGCCAGGTTAAGGCCGAGCAGCAACAGCACGCACAGCAGCGAAGCGATCCACTGCGACAGCTCGGGGAACCAGAACTGGGCGTAGGCGGTGATCGCCACGACGTCGGCGATGCCGGTGACCACCCAGCAGAACCAGTAGGTCCAGCCGGTGAAGAAACCGGCCCACGGGCCGAGCAGGTCCGCGGCGAAATCGCTGAACGATTTGTATTCCAGGTTGGACAGCAGCAGCTCGCCCATGGCGCGCATCACGAAGAACAGCATAAAGCCGATGATCATGTACACGAAGATGATCGAAGGGCCGGCCAGACTGATGGTTTTACCGGAGCCCATAAACAGACCGGTGCCGATGGCGCCGCCGATGGCGATCAGTTGAATATGTCGGTTAGTGAGGTTTCGCCGTAGATGATCTTCTGAAGCGGGCGTCGCGTCAGTCGCTATTTTAGAGTGATCTACCATCTGATGATGTCCTGTTTTACCTGTCATTAGTGAAGTCGCGAGCTCTGAAGTGGCTCTTTTTTATACATTTATCCGGTTGGTCCGGCTTTAGTAAGGTAGTGCAATAACGCCACCTTTGTGCAACATGTTTACAACATTTATACACGGGATAAAAGTCGATCAATCTTTACACGGAGGAGGCAAATCGGACGTTCAGGGAGCGGAAGATTACTCTTCAAAAGGTGGGATTAATAGACCTTATGCGGCTTATCTCGTTGATTAAACAAAGGGTTGTAAAATTCGCATGAGAAAAAGTAATGGGTGTAAGCGTTCGACAGCGGCGCCGGCGAGGAAGACAGTTTAGCGCGTTGAGTTGTTCGATCAGTCGCTAGAGCCGTTGACTCTTAATCAATGGGGCGCAGGTTCGACCCCTGTACGACCCGCCAACCAAATCAGCGTGTTACGCTCGGACTTTTCTCTGTTTGTTTCCTCATTGCGCCGTTTTAAGCGCGCATTCTGCAAAAAAATTCGCATTTTTCGACTGATGTTCAGAAAGGTGATCTGGCGCAAACTGCGATGTTGCACCGCAGTTTATACGGCAAGAGAGGCTGTGCGCTGGCGCAACGTCGGCGCATGGGCCGAACATTTGCCCAAGAATCTTTCAGGTCAAGATACGGGGAATACATGCGCAGCCGACATCAAGATCAGCGCCCAGGCGGCAGCCGAGAGCGCGGCGGTGGCATAGACGCGCCCCAGCGGCAGTTTCAGCATGCCGGCCATCAGCGGTACGGTATAGCGCATCACCGCCAGAAAACGCGAGGCGAACAGCAGCGGCAGCCCTCTCTTTTGCAAGGCGCGCTGGGCTTTGCGCAGCGGCGCGTGAAAGCGTGCCGGCAGCCGGCGGCGTAGATCGCGGCGGCATAGCAGCGCGCCGCAGTGGAACGACAAGATCGATCCCAGCGCGGCGCCGAGGGCGATGGCCGCCCAAACGGCGCCGAGGGGCAGCGCGTGCTTGCCCGCAACGATGCCCATCAGCAGCGTGACCGAAGCGGGCGGCAGGATGGAGGAAACGAAGATCACGGATTTACCCAGCGCAAACAGGAAAATCAGCAGCAGCAACATCTCCGGCTCCGGACTGTATTTGGCGATAATGTGCGTCAATTCATCCATTTAACACCTGCGGGCGAGGGGACTGAGTGCCAGTGTCCCATCCGCAGGTTCAATAAGGGTTAAATAACGCGCCGCTATCCGGCAATCTCTGCGTCTTGCTTGCTCACCTCGGCGCGCCGGTTTCTGAGCGCCCACAACAGCGCGGCGCACAGCAGCGAGAAAGCGGCCAGCACCAGCGGCCCGGCATGCGGGCTGTGAAAACGCTGTTCCGCCTCGGTGCGGATCAGCGGGGCTAAAAAGCTGAACGCGGCGCCGAGCGTAGTGCAAAAGCCGATGCCGGCCGCCAGCGCCGGGCCGGTGAGCACCTGAGCGGGAAACGTCCAGAAAATCGGCTGTACCGCCAGGAAACTGACTGCGCAACAGCTCAGGGCGACGATAGCGAGCAAAGGGCCGGCATAGGAAGAGACCACCAATCCCAGCGCCGCCGCGATCATGCAGCCGACGGCGATCGGTAATCTTCTGGCGGTGTTTCTGTCGGCAAAGCGCGGCAGGAAATAGACGCCCAGCGCAGAGAACGCCCAGGGAATGGCGGCCACCAGCGAGGCCTTGAAGCCGAGATGGGTGCCCATCAGCGAGGCGACCTGCGACGGCAGGAAAAACATCAGGCCGTACACGCCGATTTGCAGGGTGCCGTAGATCAGCGCCAGATGCCAAACTTTGCCGCTTCTCATCGCCGCTTTGACGCTGCTGGTTTCGGTTTGCTGCTGTTCGGCGGCCAACTGTGCCACCAGCGCCGCACGCTCTTCCTCGGTCAGAAAGCGGGCCTGCTGCGGGCTATCGTCGAGATAGAAAAAGGCGAAGACGCCGAGGGCGACGGCCGGCAGCCCCTCCAGCACGAACATCCAGAACCAGCCGGGTTTGCCCAGCACGCCGTGCATCTCCAGCAAGGCTCCCGACAGCGGCGAGCCGAGCGTCAGGGCCGCCGGCACGCCAAGCACGAAAATGCCGATCACCGAGGCGCGCACCTTATTGGGAAAATAGATCGACGCGAGCAGCAGGATGCCGGGGTAAAAGCCGGCTTCGGCGATCCCCAGCAGAAAGCGCAAGACGATAAACTGCTGTTCGTTGGTCACCAGCCCGGTACAGGCCGACAGCGCCCCCCACAGCGCGGTGGTGGCGCTGAGCCAGCGTTTGGCGCCCCAGCGGTTCATCAGCAGGTTGGCCGGGATGCCGAACAGCGCATAGGCGGCAAAAAATATCCCGGCGCCCAGGGCAAAGGCGGATTGCGATAGCGCGATATCGATGGCCATCGCGTCCTTGGCAAAGCCGACGTTAACCCTGTCGATAAAGGCGATGAAGTACATGGCGAACATCAAGGGCACCAGTCTGCGCCAGGTTTTGCGGATGGCGGCGTTGAGCGCTGGAGCGGCATAGGTGGCGTGATTCACTGGCGATAACCTCTCTTCTGAGAATGACAAACGTCGGTCACAGGACCGTCCTGATGCCGTTGCCCGCAACACGGCGGTAACCATGGATTTTTTCGTGAGCCTTAAAGGTCTAAAGGTCTAAAGGACTAATGGTCAGGCCTTTGGGGGCGAAAAAAACGCCGCGTATCGAGTCGGCAGATTGGTGCAGACATCACCACGGTGAATGGTGTGTTGCTTTCTTGTTAATTAAAAGTTCACACAGGGCTATGGCGCGTTCAAGCGCTTTGATCGCGATCTGTGTGCGCTATCACCGAATTGGCAACCCGGTGGTAGACCCGGAGAAAGACGCTTTCATCTCGTGAGGGGGGGATATAAGGTGAAACGCGGCAAAACAAAATACAGGAGCGCTACATGCTGAAGGTCATCGCTGAAGATTTTATCCACCCGGAACACATTGCAACCGTTATGCCATGGTATCGCGAGCTGGTGGAGAAAACCCGGCAGGAACCTTTGTGCATCAGTTATGAGCTGTGTATCGACCAGCAGGATCCCGGGCATTTTATTTTTATCGAAAGCTGGCCGGATCGCGCCGCCCTGGATGCGCATTGCCAGACCGAGCATTTCACCCGGCTGGTGCCCCAGATCAACCAGCATCAGCGCAAGCCTTGCACCTTCCTGTTTATGCAGGTATTTCCTGAAACAGGTGATAAATAGGCGAAAAAATCCCCGCAGGGGGCGGGGTCAATGGCTTCTCACTACTATCTTGTTGTGATTAAAAAATAGGCTGATAATGATTTTCATTCTCTAAGAATGCTCTTAAATAAATCAGCCTGGTGAATGATTCGCCGCCGGCTTTTCGCTGACTGTTTTAATGGCGCGCAACATACGGCGGCGTATCAGCCCGCTGACCAGGCGAATCGCATACCAATAGGGGGTAAACCGCCGCCGGCTGGCGTCGTCGGGGCAGAAGATGCGCGTTTCCGTCACCAGGCGGCAGCGGCCGTCCGGCAGAGGGCTCACGACATAACCCAGCGCCAGTTTGGCGACGCCGGGCTTAACGAAGGCCAGAAAGCCCGCCCCGTCAGCGACCTGCTCCAGACCGTATTCAGCCTGCCAAAAGCGGCCGATCAGGCCATAGACCAACGCGCTGTCATCTTGCTCAAGCAGGCAAAAGTTATGCAGGCCAAACGGCGGCGGGCTGGGTTTATTGCGTGGCATCAGCCGCGCGGGCAATTCGCGCAGCGCTATCATGCTGCGGAAAAAACGGTCGTGCTTGGGATCGTAAGCGGCCACGGCCGCCAGGATCCGCGCCTGTGGCGCGGCGATGGCGATCGCATGCCGCTCCGAGAACTGGTATTGCCCAAGGTATTTATTCAGCAGCGTCATGCTTTGCATTCTCCCGCCATTCGCTTTGCAGCAGAGCGAAACCGAATTCGTCGCCCCACGCGCCTTTGAAAAACACGTTTTGCCGCCAATGGGCCTCGCGCCGAAAACCCAGTTTGCCGAACAGCGTGGCGGCGGCAAGATTACGCGCGTCCACCACCGCAGTAATACGGTGCTTCGCCAGCGGCCCGAACAGCAGGGCGATGACGGCGTTCAGCGCCTCGCGCGCCAGCCCTTGACGCTGGTGGCTGGGCGCGAAGGTCACGCCCAGTTCAGCCTGGCGCCCCTCATCGAAGAAATGCACCGCGATATCGCCGAGCAACGCGCCGTCCTCGCGGCGTTCGACCGCCAGTTGAAACCAGCTGTCGTCACGGTTGAATTCGAGCCGCCGTTGCTGTGCGAAAAAGGCCTGCGCATCGGCGGCGCTGTAGTCGCTCCAGCTTTGGTAGCGCGCCACGTCCGGGTGGCTGCGGTAGGCGGTAAAGTCGGGCAGATCGTCGGCGGTGAACGGGCGCAGGCGAAGTCTGGGGGTCAGCAGAGGAAAATGGCGCATTGTTTTTCCTTATCAGCGCATTAGGGCTAACGGCAGTGTAGCCCAGCGCCAAGAGGCGGGCTGCGTAAAATGAGCGGTGGCGGAAAAGCGGGAAATGCCGGTTCAGGCGAACCGGCGGGAGAATTATCGGCGAGCGGCAGCCTGGCGCAGGCGCTCGACCGGGCCTTGTTGAAAAGCGAATGAGGGGGCTTCTTGCCGTGCCAGCCCCTGGCCCACGATGGCCTTCACCGTTTGGCTGGCGGCAAGATCTTTTGCGGCGATCTGTTCGGCGATGCGCAGCGCCTCTTCCCGGGCCGCCCCCTCGCTGATACGGGAAATGGCGCCGTGTGACAGCGCCTCCCGTGCGCTGACGGTTCTGCCGGTCAGCAGCCAGTCGAGTGCGACATAGGGGGAAATGCGCGTCGGCAAGCGCGCGCATCCGCCTTGTGCGGCGACTAACCCGAGCCCGGTTTCGGGGAAACTGAAGCGCGCGTTCTGGCCGGCGACGATCAGATCGCACGCCAGCGCCAGCTCAAAGCCGCCTCCGTACGCGATGCCGTCAACGGCGGCGATGATCACCTTGGCGATCTGCGCATGGATCAGCCCGCCAAACCCCTCCGGCGTGACGATGGGCAGTTCGCCCTGACGGAAGGCGTCGACATCCATGCCGGCGGAAAATACCGCCGGTTGACCGGCCAGAACGATCGCGCGCACCGAGTCATCGTTATCCGCCTGCCGCAGGTAAGTGCGGATCAGCTCGGCCATCTGCAGGTTGATGGCGTTCTTTTTTTCCGGCCGATTGAGGGTGATGACCGCAACCTGCTCGCCATGGCGCTCATAAAGCACCGGGAGGGCTTTACTCATTGCCGGTCTCTCCCCGGAAAAACAGCAGTGTCAGCAGCAGGGCGATGGCGCCGAGCGGCAGCGAAAACAGCGGCAGGTAATAGGCCGGCAGCGCGTAGAGCGTCAGGCCGCCCAGCATGCCGCCCGCCGCGATGCCGGCGTACAGCACCGAGCTGTTGAGCGACACGGTCAGCGCGCCAAAGCGTTTCGACAGCGACAACAGGTGATGCTGGATCGGCACCAGGTACATCCAGCCGGTGATGCCCCAGACCAGAAAGATGGCCAGCACCCACCAGGCGGAAGTGACATAAAAGGCCAGCAGGAACAGGGATAGCGTCTGGATCGCCACGGAAAACAGCAGCACGAACTTGCTGCCGAGGGCATCGGTTAACGCGCCGGAGGCAAAGTTGCCGATCACCGCGCCAATGCCGAACACCAGCAGCGCGAGGGGCAGGATCGCCTGCGGGCCGAACTGGGTGTTTTTCAGCAATACGCTGACGTAGCTATAGACGATGTGTTCCGAGCAAACGGCGAAAAAGGTGATCAGCAGCGTGGTCAGCACCGCCTTTTGCCGCAGCGGGGCGAGCCGCTCTTTCAGCGAATGCTTGCCCGGCGGCGCGATGGCGCGCAGCGCCAACGACAGGCCCAGCAGCGCAATCGCCCCCAGCAGGGCGATGAACAGGAAGATTTCACGCCAGCCGATCAGTTTGGCGAGAAAGGTACCGAACGGAATGCCGAGCGCAATAGCCAACGTCATGCCGCCATAGACGATGGAAATGGCCAGGCCGCGGCGTTTTTCCGCCACCAGCCCCACCGCGGCGGCGGCGGCCTGCGGCGTGTAACAGGCTGCTCCCAATGCGGCCAGCACTCTGCCGAGCGAGATCTGCAGGTAGCTGGTGGCCCAGGCGCAGGCCAGGTTGCCGGCGATGAACAGCACCAGCGCCAGCTGCAGGATATGCTTGCGGTTGACGTTGCCCAGCAGCCAGGCGGTCAGCGGCGCGAACAGCATATAAGCCAGTGCGAATACCGATATCAACTGCCCCGCTTGCGCGGGGCTGACGGCAAAGGTGTCGGAAATGTCGCTGAGTACGCCGGCGACGATAAAGGCGTCGGTGCCGATGGCGAACGTGCCGGTCGCCATCAGACAGAGCGTGACCAGATGGCCGTTATAATCCGCTAACGTCATCCCGCCCTCCGCAGATCGTTCGCCGCCCAGACCCGCCCCAGCGCGGCCAGGAACGTCTCCACGTCGGCATGGGAGTGCGCCGAGGTCGGCGTCACCCGCAGCCGCTCGCTGCCTGCGGGCACCGTCGGCGCATTGACCGGTTGCACGTAAATATCATGCTCATCGAGCAGCACTTTGCTGATGTGTTTGTTGCGGTGCGGATCGCCGACCCGCAGCGGCAGGATATGGCTGTCGGCCGACACCAGCGGGATGCCGGCGGCGCGCAGGCCGGTTTTCAGGTGATCGACGATCGCCAGCAGGTGCTTGCGCTGGGTGTCATGCTCGAGGTTGTATTTAAAACTGGCCAGCGCGGCGGCCACCACCGGCGCCGGCGACGAGGTGCTGAAGACGAATGCCGGGGCCCAGCTGCGCACCGCCTCCACCACCGAGCGGGGCGCGGCGATATAACCGCCCGCCGCACCGTAAGATTTGCCGAACCCACCCTGAATAATGGTGATTTTATCCAGCAGGCCCAGCTGTTCGGCGTAGCCCAGCCCCCGTTCGCCATAGACGCCGGCGGAGTGGATCTCGTCGAGATAGGTCAGCGCCTGATATTGCTCCGCCAGCGCCACGATCTGCGCCAGCGGGGCGAAGTCACCGTCCATGGAATACAGCGACTCGAAGGCGATCAGCTTTGGCCGCGCCGGATCGGCGGCCTGCAGCAGTTCGGCAAGGTGTGCCACGTCGTTGTGGCGGAAGATCTTTTTCTCCGCTTTGCTGTAGCGGATACCGTAAATCATCGAGGCGTGATTCAGCTCGTCGGAGAACACGATCAGATCGGGAATGGCGTCGCACAGGGTGGACAAGGTGGCGTCGTTGGCGCCGAAACCGGTGGTGAACAGCAGCGCCGACTCTTTGCCGTAGGCGCTGGCCAACAGCGTTTCCAGCTCACTGTGGTAGACCGAGGTGCCGGAAATGCTGCGGGCGCCGCAGGTGCCCAGCCCGACCCGGTTAACCGCTTCGGTGGTGGCCAGCAGCACTTTGGGGTGGTGGCTCATCGCCAGATAGTCGTTCGAGCACCAGACGTTGAGGCGGCGCTCACCGTGGTGCCCGTGGCTGGTGGCCCAGGGTTTGTCCTGCACGCCGCGTTCAAGGTTGAGGAACTCGCGAAAACGCCCCTGTTTTTTGGTTTCCGCCAGCTTTTCTTCAAGAATGTTCAGTACGCTCATCGTATGTTCCTTGTGTTAAACGGCTTTAAGGTTTAATGACAGCCCCTGACCGACGCCGACGCACATCGTCACCAATGCGTTGCCGGCCTGCCGATCGCGTAGTTCCAGCGCCGCCGACAGCACCAGGCGCGCGCCGGACATCCCCAGCGGGTGACCGAGCGCGATGGCGCCGCCGTTCGGGTTGACCCGCGCGTCGTGGGCGTCGATGCGCCAGTGTTTCAGCGCCGCCAGAACCTGTGAGGCGAAGGCTTCGTTAATCTCGATGATGTCGAAGTCGTTCAAGGTGAACCCGCCGCGCTGCAGCAAGCGCTCGGTGGAGGCGATCGGCCCCAGCCCCATCAGCGCCGGTTCAACGCCGGCGGCCGCGCTGTCGCCGATCTCCGCCAGCGGTTGCCACCCTTGGCGTTTCACGTAGCGCCCGGAAGCCAGCAGCAGCGCGGCGGCGCCGTCGTTGATGCCGGAAGCGTTGCCCGCCGTGACCGAACCGCCGGCGGAGAACGCCGGTTTCAGCGCCTGCAGCTGCTGCAGCGTGCTGAGGCGCGGGAACTCATCCTGCGCGAATGTACGCGTGGTCTTGCGATCCGCCGGCACGTCCACAGGCGTGATTTCCCGCGCCAGCCGGCCGCTGTCGATCGCCCGGCGGGCCTTTTGCTGCGAGGCCAGCGCGAACAGATCCTGCTCCTCGCGCGAGATGTGCTGCCGTTGAGCCACGTTTTCCGCCGTGATGCCGAGCGGATCGCTGCCGTAGCGCTCCGCCAGCCGCGGGTTAACAAAGCGCCATCCCAGCGTGGTGTCATACAGCTTCACCCCCTTGTCGAACGGCGTGTCGCCCTTGCTCAGCACATAGGGCGCGCGGCTCATGCTTTCCACGCCGCCGGCCAGAATCAGTTCGCTAAGGCCGCTGCGGATTTTCGCCGCGGCGTAAATCACCGCATCCAACCCAGAGGCGCAAAGGCGGTTGAGGGTGATGGCCGGCACCGACGGCTCCAGCCCGGAAAGCAGCGCCGCCATGCGGGCGACGTTGCGGTTGTCCTCGCCGGCCTGGTTGGCGCAGCCCAGCACCACTTCGTCCAGCTTCGCTTCCGCCGCCGGATGGCGCTGCAGCAGACTGCGAATGATCGTTGCCGCCATGTCGTCGGGGCGGGTATGCGCCAGGCTGCCGCCATAGGCGCCAATCGCCGTGCGCGTGCCGTCGATCAGATAAACGCCGTCATCGTTAATGCTCATCATGGATCCTTAAGGCGTGGTCGTCAGCGCCGGTTGCGCGGCGTGCAGAAGGGTGTAATGCGGCGCATAGCGTGCCGCGTGCAGCAGCTGCGCCAGGTTGCTCAGCGTCGTCCTGACGTTTTTCTCCCCCAGGCTATCGAGCCAGCCGAAAATGCCGTCGGCGTAGTTAACGCCGGCGACGGCGGCGACATCGATGTCTTCCCGGCTGCAGATGCCGCTTTCCACCATGATCACCGACTCGTTGATCAGGCTGCTGAGGACGCGGGCGACGATCAGCGCCGGGGAGTCCTTGATAAATTCAACCTGCGGGATTGCCGTGTGCAGCAGGCGTAAAAACAGCGCCTTATTGGCCGCAGAGGCGTGGCGGTTGTGCGCTGCCACCAGATACGCCGTGTCGGCGTAATTCAGGGCGACATCGACCACAAAGGCATCCGCCGCCGTCTGCTCCGCCAACTGGCTCGCCGTGCGGCCATCGGTGACGCTGACGGTGAAAGCCTCATTGATCTGGACGGCCGGCCCCAGGCCCGGTAAGGCCGGCCGTTGCTCCACGCGCAGCCGTGGCCACTGAAGCGCGGCCCGCTGTTGCAACAGGGTAAAAAAAGGGTGTTCGCCGTAAACGCGCAGCGTCTCGACGTCTGCATCGGTGGCGGCCGTTACCGGTAAGGCGTTTTCTTCGGCGGCAAAATAGGAGCGGCCGTTCTTTTTCCCCAACAGACCGGCATCGACCAGCGAACGCTGCAGATGGCCGGGGGTATAGCGCGGATCGTATTGCATGTCCTGCCAGATTTGCCGGCTGACCTGATAGTTGATGTCCTGGCCGATAAAATCGGTCAGCTCGAGCGGCCCCATGCGAAAGTGCCCGCCGGCCTTGAGGGCGCGGTCGATCTGCGGCGCGCGCGCCACGTGTTCTTCCAACAGGCGGAACCCTTCCAGGTAGTAGGGGCGGGCCATGCGGTTGACGATAAACCCCGGCGTGGCCTGGCAGACGACATCGCGTTTCCCCAACGCGGCTACCAGCTGACGGCAACGTTCGGTGGTGGCGCGTGCGGTAAAGTAGGCCGGGATGATTTCAATCAGTTTCATCAGCGGCGCGGGATTGAAAAAGTGCAAACCGATAAACCGCTCGCTGTGCGTCACCGCGGTTGCCAGCTTGTTAAGCGACAGTGAGGAGGTATTGGTGGCGATCAGCGTGTCGGGCTTGACCGCCGCGGCGATGGCCGCCAGCACCTCAAGTTTGGTTTGCTCTTGCTCGGCGATGGTTTCTATCACCAGATCGCTGTCGGCGATAGTCTCAAACACCGAGGTGAACACCAGATTGGCCAGCACTGCGCCTTTATCCTGCAGCGCGATCTTGCCCTGTTCGACTTTCTTGTTCAGGTCTTGCGCGATATATTCGCGAGCCTGATTGAGGGTATTGCCGTTGCGATTATAAAGCACCGTGCGAATGCCTTTTTGCGCGAAAAGATAAGCGATGCCTCTGCCCATCGTTCCCGCGCCGATAATCGCAGCCGATTGAATTGCCGCATTACTTTCTGCCATAGAAAATCCCCGTCACTGTATGCCATGCGAAATTCGCAAATGCTTATTATCTCTTTGGATTTACGGCGGCACCGGGTGCCTGTCTGGAAAGTAATTGGCGGTGCCCTGGCTGTCTAACGGTAGAAATGACAGGTTTACGCGCCGAGGATATTATGCTATTCGCGTAGTTTTCCTGTGCGGCGCAATAAAAAGGCTTATTTTAAGGGGAATAGCTTTTTTCGTTATAGCGTTGGTATTTTTTATTATATGAAACGGCTACTGACGCCGGACGGCGATATTCTATAGTGAGTCTGACCTATCGATAAATCGGCATCGCTATCTGGAGAACCTGCGTTATGGATACCCGCACTCAACGGCTCATGGCGGAGGTGATTGGCAGCCTGGCCGATCGCGAACGTTTTCTGACGCAGCTGGGGCCCTGCGCTGAGGCGTTGGGGTTTGATTATTTCTCCTACATCGTGTTTTCCTGTTATCCGGCCAGCCGCCCCAAAATGCTGATCGAAGGGAATTTTTCAGCGAACTATCTCGAAGATTATCGGCGGCAGCGGGTGTATTTGCAGGATCCGGTTATTGAGCGCGCTCACCATTCCACGCTGCAGTTTCAGTGGGACGAAAGCTTTTATCACGAGCGGCCGCTGCTTTGGCGGCATATGGCGCAGTTCGGCCTGTGCGCCGGTTGGTCGCAGTCAGTCAAGGATTGCTATGGCCGGCTGGGGATCCTGACGTTTGCCGGCAAAGCGCTACCCGAGCAAACGCCGCAAGCGCGGGCGGCAAATGAAACCTTCTTCCTTTGGCTGGCGCAAACCGCCCATAAAACGCTGCGTGAAGCCTTGATCTCGGTGAACGACGATGCGATAAAATATGTGCTGACGCTGCGCGAAAAAGACATCCTACGCTGGTGCAGCGAAGGGAAAACGGCGGAAGAGATCGCGCTGTTGATGGGGGTGAGCGAGCGCACGGTCAATTTCCATATCGGCAACTCGATTAAAAAACTTTCTGTCGCTAATAAAACCGCCGCCACCGCCAAAGCGGTTTATTTGCAGCTGATTTAATCTTGAGTAATAAATAATTAAGTCCCTATCCGTTATCGGCGTGATGTTTATATTTTGTTAAATTAAGAGCTGTCCTTATTCAGTATTTACCCCCCGATCACAAAAGCGTGATAAAGCGATTCACCGCCGCCGTGCGCGGCAGTATTCTGTAGGCACCCGGTTTACATAGAAAGGACGTGATATGTACAAGACTATTTTAGTGCCGATCGATATTGAAGAGGATCTGTTGACTGAGCATGCGCTGAAGCATGTGGAATATTTGGCGAAGCTGTCCGGCGCTAAAGTGCATTTCTTCCATGCGCTACCGGATGCCTCGGCTTTTGTTACTGCCTATTCGTTCGGTCTCAAGGAGTTTGAGAATCAGGCGGAAGTGAAGGCGGTGGATAAACTGAAGAAAATCATGTCGGAAATCGATCTGCCGTTGGATCGCCTCAATTACACCGTCAGCTTCGGCTCTGCACGCGATCAGGTGTTGGAACTGGCGGAAGAGATCGACGCCGATCTGATCATCATCGGTTCGCGTCGCCCGAGCGTGAAAACCTATCTGCTGGGATCTAACGCCGCCGCTATCGTTCGCCATGCCAATATTTCGGTAATGGTGGTCAGATAATCCGTCTTAAGCCCACCGTTTTCGGGCGCGTTCTGCGGTTGCCGGCCGGCAGCAGAGCGTGCCTGGCGCTTTATTGCCATCTCAGCCTGAGCTGCTACGATTTTAGCTGACGTTTTTACGCCAACCGGGTCACCGGCTTTGCGCATATTCTTCATTTCAGCCAGAAGAGGGGCAGCTATGCCATTAGAAGTCGATGGGATTATCAGAGGCGATCGGGGCAGTGAACCGAGCCGTTGGCAGCATGCGTCAACCAAGCCGCTTATTACGCTGACCTGGCATCACACCATTCCCTGGAACTGTTTGCGTAATGTCTGGAATGGACTGGTGGCGGGGCAGCATTGGGACGCGCTGGACGAGTTTATGAACCTGATCGGTGTGCCAAACCGCGCCGAGGTGCTCAAACAGATCAAAAATAAAAATCTGCAGGATCGCGATGGATTACACACTCTGGTGACCTGGCAAGGATGGAATATCGTCGAGGGGCCAGGTAACGAATATCGCGCGCAGGGGGACGATCCCGGCGAAAACTTCGACGGTTGGTCGGGTAAGGGAATGAGCAATAATCAGCAAGCGACGCTGCAGCAGGTCAACGTGTTGTATCAGGTGATGGCGCCGTTGGGAAGCCGGGCGCTGGATGCCGCCAGACAGGCGCCGCCCATTACCGCTGAGGAAGCGGGCGTCTTGCAACGGACGATTAAACAGACCCGCCCAACGTTGCGAGGAAAGGAACCGATCCGGTGGCAAGAAGATATGTGGCATCAGGTGCAGCCGGGTAAAGAGGCGAAACACTTTGCCCGCTGGGACACCAAACCGGTGTGGCGCAAGCGCCTGCACAGCGATCTGGCTCAGGCAGGATAAGCCTTTCCCCGCGCCGGGTTGCCGGCGCGGGGCATTAACCCGGCGCTAATCGCACAGCGCCACGATTTCGTCGTACAACGTCCTGGGGATTTCCACGCCGTATTGCTCGCTCTGGCGCCGCTGCCGATAACGGCGTTCGCCGGGAATGCGTGCGCCTTGCGCCTGCATATCGGCAAACATCGCCTCTGCTCCGGCGAAATATTTCGCCTTATCCGCACCGAGAAAACGCTCGGGATCCAACGCGATGATCAGCTCACCGCCGTAAGGCGACGAACCGGTGCCGTCGTCATAGGCCAGCGATTCCTTGCTGGTCATATCGCCGATCAGCGGCCCGGCCAACAACTCCACCATCGCTGCCAGCGCCGAGCCCTTATGCCCGCCGAAGGTCAGCATTGCCCCCTCCAGCACGCTGGCGGCATCGGTGGACGGATTGCCCGCCTTATCAATGCCCCAGCCTTCAGGCAGCGGGGTGCCGGCGCGGCGATGCAGTTCGATTTCGCCGCGCGCCGCCGCGCTGGTGGCCATGTCGAACAAAAACGGCGGCCGATCCGCACGCGGCCAGCCGAAAGCGATGGGGTTGGTGCCGAACAGCGGTCGCGAACCGCCGGCCGGCGTCACCCACGCGTGGCTGGGCGTGCAGGCCAAGGCCACCAACCCCTGTTCGGTTAGCGGTTCGATGTCGGCCCACAGCGCGGAGAAATGCACGCAGCGGTTGATCGCCAGCGCGGCGATGCCATTGGCGCGCACCTTCTCGATAAAGACCGGCAGAGCGGTGCGGTAGGCCAGCAGGGAAAACGCGCCGCCGGCGTCGGCGCGCAAGATGGCCGGCGCCTGGTCGAACAACCTGGGCATCGCATCGGCAGAGACCTTGCCTGCTCGCAGCGATCGCACGCAGCCCAACAGCCGGTATAGCCCGTGAGAAGCGCAGCCGTCGCGTTCACCCTGGGTGACATTTTGCGCCACCGCCTCGGCATGCGCCGGATTGAAACCGTTGCTGCGCAGCGTACGCAACGCCAGTTGATAAGCCTGTTCCAGCGACAGCACGTGCATGGATGTCATTTCGATGTCCTCCCCGAGTTCATTCTTCTTCATCGCCGATAAAATTGGCCTGGGGTAAACAGGTATAGGCGCCCCAGTAGTAAATCGCCAGCGCAATCACCGCCATGGTGAGGGTGTCCCACGGGTGGGCAATAGCGCCGATGCCGCCAAAGCTGCTGAGATAGGAAAGCCCGATCACCAGCGCATAGAAGACGATCAGCCACAGCGAGGACCAAATTTGCTGCCGGAGGCTAACGGCATGGGTCGGCACCTGATTCTTGAACAGGATGTAGATGAAGAACATCAGGATCTGCAAGCCGAGCAGCCAGGAGACGGTGTCCCAGCCGGACCAGAAGACGATCAGCGCCGAAATGATAAACGACAGCGGGCCGAGCACGCAGAAACCGCGCACCCGGAACGGACGCGGCATATCGGGCGCATTGCGCCGCAGCCCGGCGGCGGTGACCGGGGCGATGGCGTAGCTCAGCACCAGGGCGGCGGACACCACGCCGATCAGCTTTTCCCACGACGGGAACGGCAGCGTCCAGAATACCGAGAGAGCGAAGGTCAACCACAGCGCCGGGCGGGGGATGCCGGAGTCGCCATCCACCCGGGTGAACAGTTTGAAGAAGGTGCCGGCGCGCGCCCAACCGTAGATCACGCGAGGCGTGGCGTTCATATAGATGTTGCCGGTGCCGCTCGGCGAAACGATCGCGTCGCTGACCACCAGAAACGCCAGCCATCCCATGCCGAGCGTGATGGCGATGTCGCGGAACGGCAGAGAGAACTGTTGGCTGATGCCGGCCCAGCCGCCGCCCAGCATCTCGCTGGGGATACTGCCGAGAAACGCTATCTGCAGCAGCACATAGATGATGGTGGACAGCACCACCGACAGGATCAGCGCGATGGGAATGGTGCGCTGCGGCCGTTGCACCTCGCTGGCGACCGAAATGATCGGCGTCAGGCCGAGGTAGGCAAAGATGATGCCGCCGGCGGAAATGGCGGCCTCAACGCCGGCGGAACCGAAGGGGGCAAAGCCCTGGCTGTGCAGGTTTTCCGGTTTGAAAAAGCTGAACAACACCACGATCACCAGCAGCGGCACCAGAAACTTCAGCACGCTAATCAGGTTATTGGATTTGGCGAAGGTTTTGACGCTGTAATAGTTGAGCGCGAAGAAAAAGCACAGCAGCGCCAACTGCACCAGCCAGCCGACCGGGGTCGGGTCGCCGGAACCCGGCTGGCTGAGGAACGGGAACCAGGCGGCGGCGTACTGCCGGGCGGCGACGACTTCGATGGCGATCAGGCTGGAGAAGGCGATCAGCGTGATAAATCCCAGCAGATAACCCATCAGTTCGCCGTGTGAGAATACCGGATAGCGAATGATGCCGCCGGCGCGCGGCAGGGCGGCGCCCAGCTCGCAGTAGACGATGCCGAGCAGCAGCACCGCCAGGCCGCCGATCAGCCAGGAATAGATGCCGGCCGGGCCGGCGATGGAGGAGACATGGCTGGCGGCGAACAGCCAGCCGGAGCCGAAGATGGCGCCCAGACCGATGAACGTCAGATCGGTGAGCGTAAGCTGCTTCTTGAATTTGCCTTGGGTTGTCATGGTATTACCCTTTTGTTATTGAGTGGCAGGCAGATGCGGCCGGGCTAATTTTGGGCAGGTGAAACCAGGGGATCTCGGGTGTAAACGCCGTTCACCAGCCGTAGCAGGTTGAGCGGGTTGGCGTCCTGCAGCGCCGGCGGCAACAGCGCTGCGGGCGTGTTTTGCAAACAGACCGGCCGCAGGAAACGCTCGATGGCCAGCGTGCCTACCGAGGTGCCGCGCGCGTCGCTGGTGGCCGGATAAGGGCCGCCGTGCACCATGGCGTCGCACACTTCCACCCCGGTCGGATACCCGTTGAACAGCACCCGACCGGCTTTGCGCGCCAACAGCGACGTCAGCCCGGCGGCCATCGCGAGATCGTCATCGTCCGCCAGCAGCGTGGCGGTCAACTGGCCTTGCAATGCCGCCAGCGCCGCATGCAGCTGCGCTTCGTCATCCATCGCCACCAGGATGCTGACCGGGCCGAAGACCTCTTGTTGCAGCAGCGGGTCGGCCTGCAGCAGCAGCGCCCCCTCCGCCTGATAAAGCTGCGCCGCCGCGCGAAGAGCGGGCGTTTCGCTGCGGCCTGCCAGACGCCGCATACCCGGGTGGGCATCGAGGGCCGCCAGCCCGTGACGGTAGTGCTCCAGCGTGCCGGCATTTAGCATCGGCTGCGGCTCGGCGGCGTTGACCAGGGCGCTCATCGTTTCGGTCAGCCGCTCGAAGGCGGCGCCGCGCAGCGCGACGATCACGCCGGGCTTGGTGCAGAACTGACCGCAGCCGAGCGTGAAGGAAGAGACCAATTCCTGTGCGATGAGCTGCTCGCGCCGCGCCAGCGCCTTGGGCAGGATCACTACCGGGTTGATGCTCGACATTTCGGCGAAGACCGGGATAGGTTGAGGGCGTTGCGTCGCCAGATCGAAGAGCGCCCGGCCACCTTGCAGCGAGCCGGTGAATCCCACCGCCTGAATCGCCGGATGTTGGACCAAATCGGCCCCCACGCGGTTGCCGAAGATCATGTTGAAGACGCCGGCGGGCATCCCGGTGCGTTCCCGTGCGCGCTCGATCGCCTGAGCGGTCAGCTCCGCGGTGATCATATGGCCGCTGTGCGCCTTGAACACGATCGGGCAGCCGGCGGCGAGCGCGGCGGCGGTGTCGCCGCCCGCGGTGGAAAACGCCAGCGGGAAGTTGCTGGCGCCGAAGACCGCCACCGGGCCGAGCGCCGTGCGGTATTGACGCAGATCGGGGCGCGGCAGGGGGGAACGCTGCGGCAGCGCGCAGTCGATGCGCACGCCCTCGACGTCGCCGCGCCGCAGCAGCGTGGCGAACAGCCGCATCTGGCCGCTGGTTCTGGCGCGTTCGCCGCTCAACCGCGCCTGGGGCAAGGCCGTTTCCTGCATGGCGAAGGCGAAGAAAACATCATCCAACGCGTCTATCTCCTCGGCGATGGCGTCGAGAAAGTTAGCGCGTTGTTCCGCGCTGAGCTGCGAATAGGGCGCAAAAGCCGCGGCGGCGGCTTCGGCGGCGGCGGCGGTTTCTGCCGCCGTGGCCTGGTGGAAGCGGTAGCCGGTCGGCTGACCGTCGTCGGCGCGCAGGCTGAGCAGCGCCGCTTCCCCTTCGGCGCGGCGCTGGCCGCCGATAAATTGTTGGCCGCTGATGGCGGCATAGCGAGCGTTGGGCATCGGTTCCCCCGGTAGAGAAAGCATGACGCCCGGCATGGCCGGGCGGTGAAGGCGTTACAGGCCGACGTTCGGCAGCGCTGGGCGAGTGGCCAGCGCTTTATCGATCATGGCGTTGATCTCGCTGAGCGTTTCCCCCTGCAGCGCCAGGCGCGGCGGACGAGTGACGGCGCTGCCGCGGCCGACTCGCTGCTCGCAAAGCTTGATGCACTGCACGAGGTCAGGGCGGGCATCGAGGTGCAGCAGCGGCATGAACCAGCGGTACAGCGCCAATGCTTCCTCATAGCGTTTTTCCTTCGCCAGCCGGAACAGGGTTTCCCCTTCGCGCGGGAAGGCATTGGACATGCCGGAGATCCAGCCTTGCGCGCCGACGGCGATGCTTTCCAGCACCACATCGTCCAACCCGGCGAACAGCACGAAGCGATCGCCGACTTCGTTGCGCAGATCGATAAAGCGGCGGGTGTCGCCCGACGAGTCTTTGAAGCACACGATGTTCTCGCAGTCGACCAGCGAGGTCAGGATGTCGGGCGTGACGTCATTTTTGTAAATGGGAGGGTTGTTGTAGACCATGATCGGCAGATCGGTCGCGCCGGCGACGCTGCGGAAATGCGCGGCGGTTTCGTGCGGCTTGGCGGAGTAGACCAGCGCCGGCATCACCATAATCCCGTCGACGCCGGCCTTTTGCGCTTCACGCGCCATATTCTGCGCGAAGGCGGTGGTGAACTCGGCGATGCCGGCGATCACCGGCACTTTACCGTCGGCGGCGTCTCTCGCTACTTCGATCACCGCCAGCTTTTCCTGCACCGTCATTGAGGTATTTTCACCGACGGTGCCGCACACCACCAGGCCGGAGACACCGTCGCGCACCAGGTTTTTGATCACCGTATGAGTGGCGTCGAGATCCAGAGAGAAATCGTTGCGGAACTGGGTCGTCACCGCCGGGAATACGCCGCTCCAGCTTATGGCTTTATGGCTCATCGTGTTTGTCCTGTCATCCGTAAGTGTTAATGAAAAGTGAATCTTTGGTAAGGCTCACCGACAGATTGACCGGTATTGCGCAGGGAGGCTTGACGCTTTTCGCCGATTGCCGCGACGAAATTGGCACAATGCCGGCGGAACGCGGGCGTGAAAAATCTGGGCGCCGGCGCACCGTGAAAAGAGGGGGATAACCAGGTAAATCAGCGCGTTAAGCGGAAAGCGTCAGGCGGAAATCGCGCGGCGTGGAGCCGGTCATCGCTTTGAACTGACGGCTGAAGGCGCTGTGATCGGTGTAGCCGCACTGCAGCGCGATGTCGGTGATCGGCAGATCGCCGGCCAGCAGTTCCGTGGCCTTTTCCAGCCGCACTTTATGGATCATCTGGCGCGGGGTGAGGTGGAAGATACGTTTGCAGTAGCGCTCGATCTGCGCCACCGACAACCCGGTCAGTGCCGTCAGCTCCTCAAGCGCGATCGGCCGGGCATAGTGGCGGCGGATGTGTACGTCGATCGCTGCCAGCCGTTGGTAGGCCGGGTGATTGGCCCTGGCCTCCTGCAGATCGTGAGAAATACCCGCCATACCGATGATTTTTCCCTGCGCATCATACAGCGCCAGCTTTTGCGTCAGGCACCAGCCGGTTTCTCGGCCGTTGTACAGGTGCATTTCCAGTTGATCCTGGATCAGCACGCCGTGGCGCAATACCCGCAGATCCTGTTCGGTATAGCCGGATCCGAGCTGAGCGGGAAAAACGTCGGCGGAGGTTTTGCCCAGCAGCGGCGTGACGGTTTTGAAACCGCAGCGCCTGGCCAGCGTGAGGTTGGCCAGCAGGTAGCGGGCCTGGGCGTCTTTGATAAAGAACACCACGTTGGGGATCGCGTTCAGCAACGGCGCGATCAGCGCCAGCGTATTCAGCAGATCGCGCAGGTTGTTCGGGCGCTGCTGCGCCAGCCCGTCGCACAGGCGTGACAGATGTTCGACGGCAAAAACGTCCTCCTGCTCCGGCAGCCCCACGAGTGAAGGCGGCGAGAGAGAAACCGGAGGCTGATAGTCTGAAGTGGATCTCATAGCAGTCCCTTTTCGGTCGTTAGCCGGGAAAACAGGCGGGTCAGGTTGATGTCTTCGCATCAATATTAACTTTTCTGTAACGAATCAAGCGCTATTTCCGGCCACCTGCCAAATATGCGGATTGCCGCATACTTTTGCCGGACGGCGCGTGGCGGTTGCTTGAAAACTGCGGCGTTTCTCGTCATGCGGAGATTTAGCATGAAAGTAACACCATGATAAATAAGTTATTGTTATGGCATTCGTTAATATCATGCCCGCAACGCGTCAGGCCTGACTTTTGTCACTATGCTGATTTCTTCATTCGCCGCGCCGAAACGCATCAAGCCGTTAAGCCCACATTCGTTCAGGCTAACGCTATTGGTAACATCTCATTAACTCAGGAGACGCCGATGGCACTTTCTGCGCATATCACCGCTTTGCGGGCGATCGATTCTCATACCGGCGGAGAGCCGACCCGCCTGATCGTGGAAGGTTTTCCCGATCTCGGCGCGGGCAGCATGGCGGAACGGCGGGCGCGCTTCGCGCAACATTATGATGATTGGCGCTGCGCGGTGATGCTCGAACCGCGCGGCAATGACGTGCTGGTGGGGGCGTTGCTGTGCCGACCTTGCTCGCCACAGGCCACCGCCGGGGTGATCTTCTTTAACAACAGCGGCTATCTGGGCATGTGCGGGCACGGCACTATCGGGCTGATCGCTTCGCTGGCGCACCTGGGGCGCATCCACGCCGGGCGCCATCTGATAGAAACCCCGGTCGGCCCGGTAAACGCCACGCTGCACGAGGACGGCAGCGTCACGGTAGAGAACGTGGCGGCTTATCGTTACCGCCGCCAGGTGCGGCTTGAGGTGGCGGGTTACGGGCCGGTGACGGGTGACATCGCCTGGGGCGGCAACTGGTTCTTCCTGATCGGCGAGTCGCCGTTGTCCATCGATAAACAAAATCTGGAGGCGTTGACCGCGTTCACCTGGGCGGTGCGGCAGACGTTGGAACTGGCGGGCATTCACGGTGAAGACGGCGGAGCGATAGACCATATCGAACTGTTCGGTGACGATCCGCAGGCCGACAGCCGCAGCTTCGTGCTGTGCCCCGGTAAAGCCTATGATCGTTCCCCGTGCGGCACCGGCACCAGCGCCAAACTGGCGTGTCTGGCGGCGGACGGCAAACTGCCGCCGAACACGCAGTGGCGGCAGGCCAGCGTGATCGGCAGCGAATTCCAGGCCTATTATCGTTGGAAAGGCGATCGCATCGCCCCCTTTATTCGCGGGCAGGCCTACGTGTGCGCCGATAGCCAGCTGCTGCTCGACGAACGCGATCCCTTCGTCTGGGGAATACGCTGATGGGCGCCGAGCGGGGAGCCGATGTCATCGTGGTCGGCGCCGGCATCATCGGCGCCGCCTGCGCCTGGCGGTTGGCGCGGGAAGGCTATCGCGTCTCGGTGGTGGACGATCGCCGCGCCGGCGCCACCGCCGCCGGCATGGGGCATCTGGTGTGCATGGACGATAATCCGGCCGAGCTGGCGTTGAGCGCTTATTCGCTGCGGTTATGGCGTGAAGTGGCGGGGCGCATGCCGCAAGCGTGTGCCTGGCGCGGCTGCGGAACGCTATGGCTGGCGGATAAAGCGGATGAAATGGCCATCGCCGAGCAAAAGCGGGTGCGGCTGGCGGAGCAGGGCGTGGCCGCGGAATTGCTGACGGCGGAACAGATCGCCGCCATGGAGCCGATGCTGCGGCACGGCCTGGCCGGCGGACTGCGGGTGCCGGGCGACGGCATTCTGTATGCGCCGCTCGCGGCTCGCTGGCTGTTGGCCGACGGTGGTGCGGCAATCGACGTGGTGCACGGCGAAGCGGCAGCGCTGGAAGAGGGAGCCGTGCGGCTGGCGGACGGCAGGCGCCTGGCCGCGCCGGTGGTGCTCCTGGCCTGCGGCCTTGGGGCCAATGGCCTATTGCCGCAGACTTTGCTGCACGCCAAAAAGGGCCATCTGGCGATCACCGATCGCTACCCACCGCGGGTGCGGCATCAACTGGTGGAGTTGGGGTATGGGGCCAGCGCGCATGCCAGCGACGGCACGTCGGTGGCATTCAATGTGCAGGCACGGCCCACCGGGCAATGGCTGATCGGTTCTTCTCGCCAGTTCGGCGCCGTCGATTCGGCGTTGGACATGCCGCTGTTGGCGGCGATGCTTGCGCGTGCGCAGCATTTCTTGCCCGCACTGGCGCAGATGAACATCATTCGCTGCTGGACCGGGCTGCGCGCCGCCTCCGCCGACGGGCTGCCGCTGTTGGGCGCGCATCCACGGTATTCCTGGCTGTGGCTGGCACTGGGGCACGAGGGATTGGGCGTCACGACCGCCCTCGGCAGCGCTGCGCTGATCGCTGCGCAGATCGGCCGGCAAACGCCGGAGATTGACGATTCCCCGTATTTGGCGGCGCGGGCGTTTGCCGCCGAGGAGCTGCCTGTATGAATGAAAGACAAAACACGATCACGTTGAGCATCGATGGCGAGCACCGGCGGGTGCCGGTTGGTCTCAGCGTTGCTGCGGCGCTCAGCCTGTGCGGTGACGATCGTTGTCGGTTGTCTGTTTCACATCAACCGCGCGCTCCCTTTTGCGGCATGGGCGTTTGTCAGGAATGCCGTGTGACCATTAACGGTCTGCGTCGCCTGGCGTGCCAAACGCTGTGCCAAGCCGGCATGCGCATTGAGAGGAGCGATGATGAGTAACTTAGACTGTGAGGTGCTGATCGTCGGTGCCGGGCCGGCCGGCATGGCGGCGGCGCTGGCCGCGGCGGAAAGCGGTGGCCAGGTGCGAATGATTGATGATAATCCGCATCCCGGCGGGCAAATTTGGCGCGATGGGCCACAGGTGGTTTTGCCTGAAACGGCGAACCGCTATCGGCAGGCGGTGGCGACGAAGGAAAATATTGCGCTGCAGCCCGGTTGCAAGCTGGTGGCGCAGTGTGGCGCTAACCGATTGGCATATGAAGACGCCGAAGGCTGCGGCGTGATTCGCTATCAAAAGCTGATTCTATGCAATGGCGCGCGTGAACTTCTGCTGCCGTTCCCCGGCTGGACGCTGCCGGGGGTGACCGGCGCCGGTGGTCTACAGGCGCAAATCAAGCAAGGGCTGGCTATCCGCGGCGAACGAGTGGCGATAGCCGGCAGCGGGCCGCTGCTGTTGGCGGTGGCGAACAGCGTGAAACAGGCCGGAGGCGAGGTGGTGCTGGTGGCTGAGCAGGCGCCGCTTTGGCGGTTGGCGGCGTTCACCGGCGGCCTGTGGCGTTGGCCAGGCAAGCTGCGTCAGGCGTTTTCTCTGATGCCGCATCGTTACCGTGCCGGCAGCCGGGTGCAGGCGGCGTTGGGGCAAGAACGTTTAACCGCGGTGCGCGTCAATAACGGCGGGCGGGAAAGAACGATCGCCTGCGACAGGTTGGCCTGCGGTTTTGGTCTGGTGGCGAACATTGAGTTGGCGATGCTGCTGGGGTGTCGGATAGAACACGACGCCGTAGCGGTGGATCATTGGCAGCAAACCAGCCAGGTGCAAATTTTTGCTGCTGGGGAATGTACCGGCATCGGCGGCAGTGAATTGGCGCTCACCGAGGGCACCATCGCCGGTTATGCTGCCACCGGGCAGCGGGAAAAGGCGGATCGCCTGGCGGCGCAGCGGCGGCGATGGCGGCGTTTCGCCATGGCGGCGGCCAGTGCCTTCGCTCTCGATGAGCGTTTGGATTCGCTGGCCAAACCACAAACGCTGCTGTGCCGCTGTGAAGACGTCATGCTGGAACAGGTGCGTCATCAACCGGATTGGCACACGGCCAAGCTGGGCAGCCGCTGTGGCATGGGGGCATGTCAGGGTAAAGTTTGTGCGACGGCGGCGAGGCAGCTTTTTGGCTGGCCTTTGCCGCCGCCGCGTGTGCCTTTAACGCCGGTCAGAGCGGAAACGTTGGTTGCGCTGGGGCTGCTTGGCGATGACGACGACGGCTGAATGGGTTAGCGGGCATTCCGCACCCGGCAAACGCCGCTATATCACCATTGCGGCCAATAGTAGGTTTTCTCTCGCCAGCCTTTGCCGTACATGCAGGCTTCGATGGTGGCGTCTCGTGCGGACTGATTGCGATCGGTTTGCACTGTTTTAATCGACGGTTCCTTGTCATAGCGGTATCCCGATGGACAGTCTTTCTTATTTTTCTCGCAAGGAATGTATTTGTTTTCGTAGCTGAACTCCACGTCCCGCACCACGTCCGGCGGAAAACGTTCGTAGCCGCGACTGCGGCATTCGGCATATTCGGCATTTCGGGTACTCTCAACCGCGCCGGGCCTTTCCCATTGGGTGCAGGCGGTCAACATCAATAACGGCAAGGCAATCAAACAACGGCAATTCTTCATGGTGTCCCTAACTCTTTCTCTATCCTGAGGCTCGCTGACTAGGAATGTTCCTAACCGGTGAGGTAGGGCAGTGTAATAAACTGGCGCAATAATTGGAAATGATAATGGTTATTGTTTAGGTATGATTGAGGAAGTGCCGCTTTGAGAGAGGATGTGGCGCATTGAGTGAAGTCTGTAGGAAGCGGCGACCTCATGGCGAGGGCAGGCCGATGTGGCGCTGGTTTTATTCATTCTCTTTTTGCCGCAAGGATCCGAGCTTCATTGCATCGTTATGAGTAGAGAAATAATATGCAGGCTAAGTATTTTCTTGGCTGGTTTGAATATTATCTTTATTTAGGATATTTACCCATGCCAAGAATTTAATTCTCGGTATTAATACCCTATTTTTTTATTTCTGTTTTTTTAATGGGGTTTTATTTTCGGATTTTATCCAGAAGAGAATTTTTAGTTACAGGGAATTCATTTGCATTTTAATTTTGGATTTTTTAAATTCAGTTCAGAGGAAGGATAACCGTTCGCGACAGCTACAAAAAAGGAGTTTATTTTGTCAGGGATAAAGAAAACGCCTGAAAGTCATGACGGTTTACCTGCACCATCAGAGGATTATGATACTTTTAAGCACCTCTCCGATGTTGGCTCCGTGTTGGGATATGGGCGAACTCGCTTTTATCAGTGGTGCCGTAGCCGCGGATTTCTAACTCCGATGAACGTTCCGTCTCATGAAATGATCGCCCTGGGATATATGGTGGCGGTGTTATCAGAGACCGGCCATACCCGGGTTTACGTCACGCAGGATGGTTTCAGTTACGTCAGTGGCGCTTTTGCTGCAGATATCCAACGTGGCATGATCAAGTTTTAAATCTGCAATAATCGCCTTTATTTCAATGGCTTTAATGCAGAATCTTCTTATCCCTGCAGGTTCGTGGGAGGAGTGGGAAGTTATCCGATTTTTTCGTCTCTGCGGTATGAATGCTACTGGATACAGCTATTCTCTTGTTACGATAAGCATTATTTTCTTCAGGAGCCAAGGATGAAGCATTACGCCGCGTTGTTATTTGCCTCTGCACTGTTGACGGGATGTGCGACCCAAGCCGTGCCGCCGCAACAGGCTGAGTTGCCCCCCCCAAGCCGTCTGATGCTCTATCAGAATATCCCGGATACGCCTTACGCCACGGTGGTGGTGGTGCGCGACAGCGGAATGCTGGCGGGCAGCTGCCGCACCGGCGTCTATGTGAATGGGGAGTTTGCCGCTTCGCTGGAGGCGAAAGAAAAAGCAGAGTTTCGCGTGCCGCCAGGCAATGTTTCGGTCAGTATCGGGCAAGATATGATCGAGAATCACCTGTGTATTTGGCGTGAGACCGGCGGCAGTATACCGATGACGCTGCGCGCCGGTGAAAGCCGCTATCTGCGTATCGCCGGCGATCGGCAGCGTGGCTTCATTTTGCAGGCGGGGCGACCGTAATCTGCCCTGGCAAGGGCGTTAACGCCCTTGCCACCATCCCCACAGCGTAATGAGTAGCCACGCTGCCGCAATCCAGCACAGTACCGCCGCCCCCAGAGCCAACGACAGCCGCAGACTGTTGATCAGGAAATACAGCGAGATCAAATACACCAGGTAGGGTAGCACCGCCCACATGCCAAAAATCAGCGTGGTTTTCAGCGCCGCAATGGAACGCTCGTTGCCGACAATGTAATGCGCAATCAGGGCGAAAGTGGGAAAGAGCGGGACTAAACCGGCGATATAATAGTTGCGCGTTTTGGCCAACAGGCCGATCAGAACCACGACCAGCGCGCCGATCAGCGCTTTGACAAGGATGGCCATAACGGTCTCGGGTGTGGGGGAAAGTCAACACACTGCCCGAAAGCACGTGCAAGATCAATGGGGTGTGGCGTAGCGCGGTGAAAAGCAGACCCACAAGAAGTGCGGGTCTGGGATGCAACGCTTACTGACGGTAAGCGTGCTTGATTTGCTGAATGCTGTTCTTGAAGATTTCCGCCTGGGTAGGATCTTCAATCTGGGCGATGAAACGTTCCATGTTGATGATGACTTTCCCGGCGTCGGCCTGGCCGATCGACTTCAAGATCAGCGTCAGCGTAGCTTTGAGGCAGGCAACCTCGGTCGCCAAGATTTCCGGGTTTGCAGACGTAGTGAAATCAACGTTGCTCATTTTCTCTCCTGATTTTTTGAGGCCGTAGCCTGATACAAGCTGCTTTGGCGCACCGCGCGCGGGCTAAACGTTGCCCCGCGCGCAGCGGCGAATTTAACTGGGCGCGGAGTATAGCATAGCATGCGTCCGTCATCTGCACCGGGCTTGCTCCGGTCATGCGGGTGGGCAACGTTCGCTCATTGCCATGCTGAATCATCCGCTGTCGGCCAGTTATTTCGAGGTGGTTAACAAGTATTTGTCCGGCACGTTATTGTTGAACAATGGGGGGGATTATAATTATTTGGGCGGGGAACACCGATTTTACCGGCGTTTGCCGAGAATAATAGTTTCGAACGCGGGTTGCCAAACCCACGTTGGCGGCGGATTTTGTTACGCCTTTAAATATCAAATGATTACAAACAGCCAACGGCCGTGTTAATATTATGCATGTCGCGATTGCTTACACAGATTTCTCACGCGCAACATGATTGCCGCGCTATCCTGTGTTTGGTGCAGCGCCGCGCAATTATTTTCGTCGTCCGATCTTTTCCAACGTGACGATTTATCGGCGGCATAGACGGCTAAAATTGAAAAATCAGCTCTGCTCCGCAAAGTTATTCGAAAGTATGTATTAATCTGTGTTCATTCTTGTCTGAAAAACAAGTAATATCTCTGGCGAAAACAGAGGCCGATTGCGTTACTCCCTTTTTTTGGAGATTTTTCCTTGATTAGCGTTCTTCTTGTTGATGACCACGAACTGGTGCGCGCAGGGATACGACGCATTCTTGAAGATATCAAAGGTATAAAAGTTGTCGGTGAGGCTCAGTGCGGTGAAGACGCCGTAAAATGGTGCCGTGGCAACGCTGTCGATATCGTGCTGATGGACATGAATATGCCGGGCATTGGCGGGCTGGAAGCCACGCGCAAGATTGTGCGTTATGCACCCGACGTCAAAGTCATCATGTTGACCATCCATACTGAAAATCCTTTGCCCGCGAAGGTGATGCAGGCGGGTGCCGCCGGTTACCTGAGCAAGGGCGCCGCGCCGCAGGAAGTGATTAACGCCTTGCGTTCCGTGCATGCGGGGCAGCGCTATATCGCGTCTGATATCGCCCAGCAGATGGCCCTGAGTCAGCTGGAGCCGCAGGCTGAAACGCCGTTCAGTTGCCTGTCTGAACGCGAGTTACAGATCATGTTGATGATCACCAAAGGCAAAAAGGTGAATGAGATCTCGGAGCAACTGAGTCTCAGCCCGAAAACGGTGAACAGCTACCGTTACCGCATGTTCAGCAAACTGAATATCAGCGGCGACGTCGAATTGACTCACCTGGCCATCCGACATGGATTGTTCAATGCGGAGACGTTGTTAAGCAGTGAATGACCGTTTTGATGCCAAAGCCTTCCTGAGTACCGTCACCAGCCAGCCCGGCGTCTACCGTATGTACGACGCCACGGGTACGGTGATCTACGTCGGTAAAGCCAAAGACCTGAAAAAGCGTCTCGCCAGCTATTTTAGGCAGCAGGTCAGCAGCCGTAAAACCGAGACGCTGGTTAAAAATATCGCGCAAATAGACGTAACGGTTACCCATACCGAAACAGAAGCGCTGCTGTTGGAACATAACTACATTAAATTGTACCAACCGCGATATAATGTTCTTTTGCGAGACGATAAATCTTACCCACTGATTTTTCTCAGTGCGGATACCCATCCCCGTTTGGCAGTGCACCGCGGCGCCAAACACGCCAAGGGCGAATATTTCGGGCCTTTTCCCAACTCTTACGCCGTACGCGAAACGCTGGCGCTGCTGCAGAAGCTGTTCCCGATCCGCCAGTGCGAAAACAGCGTATATCGCAACCGGTCGCGCCCGTGCCTGCAGTATCAGATCGGCCGCTGTCTGGGGCCTTGTGTTGCCGGCCTGGTGAGCGAAGAAGAATACCGGCAGCAGGTGGACTACGTACGGCTGTTTCTTTCGGGCAAAGATCAGCAGGTATTGCACCAGCTGATTGCGCGTATGGAAGAAGCCAGCAAACTGCTTAATTTCGAAGAGGCGGCGCGCATTCGCGATCAAATTCAGGCCGTGCGCCGCGTCACCGAGCGGCAGTTCGTGTCGGGCGACAGCGACGATCTGGACGTGATCGGCGTGGCGTTCGATGCCGGTATGGCGTGCCTGCACGTGCTGTTCATCCGTCAGGGCAAGGTGCTGGGCAGCCGCAGCTATTTCCCTAAAGTGCCGGGCGGCACGGATATGGGCGAAGTGGTGCAGACCTTTGTCGGTCAGTTCTATCTGCAGGGGAGCCAGGCGCGCACGCTGCCCGGCGAGATCCTGCTGGATTTCAGCCTGCCGGAAAAAGACCTGCTTGCGGAGTCGCTCTCCGAGTTGGCGGGGCGCAAGATCCAAATTCAAAGCAAACCGCGCGGCGACCGCGCCCGTTATCTGAAGCTGGCGCGTACCAACGCGGCAACGGCGTTGACCACCAAGCTTTCGCAACAGTCGACTATTCATCAGCGGCTGGCGGAATTGGCCAAGGTGCTGAACCTGACGGAAATCAACCGCATGGAGTGCTTCGATATCAGCCACACTATGGGCGAACAGACCGTGGCTTCGTGCGTGGTGTTCGACGGTAACGGCCCGGTGCGAGCGGAGTATCGGCGCTACAATATCAGCGGCATCACTCCCGGCGATGACTACGCGGCGATGACGCAGGTGCTGAAGCGCCGTTACGGCAAGGCGCTGGAAGAGAAAAAGATCCCGGATGTCATCTTTATCGACGGCGGTAAAGGGCAGCTCGGCATGGCGATCGACGTCTTCAAATCGCTGAACGTCACCTGGGACAAGAATAAGCCGCTGCTGATTGGTATCGCCAAAGGCGCCGATCGCAAGGCCGGATTGGAAACGTTGTTCTTCGTGCCGGAAGGCGAGGGGATTTCGCTGCCGCCGGATTCGCCGGCGCTGCATGTGATCCAACATATCCGCGACGATTCGCACAATCATGCGATTACCGGCCACCGGCAGAGAAGGGCGAAAGTCAGAAATACCAGCGCATTGGAGCTGATTGAAGGCGTAGGGCCGAAACGGCGCCAGGTGCTGTTGAAGTATATGGGCGGACTGCAACCTTTGTTGAACGCCAGCGTGGAGGAAATTGCAAAAGTGCCGGGTATTTCACAAGCATTGGCAGAAAAGATCTACAATGCATTGAAACACTGAGGGCAATGTAGCAACATACTCTTAATTTCCACTCTAGCCAGATAGTTACCGTAGCATTATGCAATTGAATATACCGACTTGGCTTACCCTGTTTCGCGTAGTTCTGATCCCATTCTTTGTGCTGGCGTTTTATCTGCCGTTCAACTGGGCTCCGATGGTTTGCGCCGTTATCTTTGTGTTCGCCGCCGTCACCGACTGGTTTGACGGCTTTCTGGCACGCCGCTGGAAACAAACGACGCGCTTCGGGGCGTTTTTGGATCCGGTCGCCGACAAAGTGATGGTGGCGGTGGCACTGGTGCTGGTGGCGGAGCACTACCACAGCTGGTGGATCACGCTGCCGGCGGCCACCATGATCGCCCGTGAAATCATCATTTCGTCGCTGCGCGAGTGGATGGCGGAAATTGGCAAGCGCAGTAGCGTGGCGGTATCCTGGATCGGCAAAGTGAAAACCATGGCGCAGATGATGTCGCTGGTGGGTTTGCTGTGGCGGCCGGATCGCTCCGTAGAGTATGTGGCGATTGGCTTGCTGTATATCGCGGCGGTGCTGACTTTCTGGTCGATGTTCCAATATTTGAAAGCGGCGCGCAACGATCTGCTGGAACCGTGATCGATACGCTGCAAAAATCGGCAAACGATCGTGATGAGCCAACAATTTTATTGACTCATCACGTCAGGCAAGTAGAATGCATCGCATCAGACGACAACGATGAATTGCCGAAAGATAGCAAATAAATCAGTCAGTTCTGGTAATGCGGGAATAGCTCAGTTGGTAGAGCGCAACCTTGCCAAGGTTGAGGTCGCGAGTTCGAGCCTCGTTTCCCGCTCCAAACATTATCCTGTTGAATCCCCGTGATTCGGCAGGTAAGCGAAAAGGGGCTTCGGCCCCTTTTTCGTTTTCTATTCCTTTGCCGTCCGGTGAAACCCTTCTTCATCCTGCTACCTCGATTATTGCCACTATATCTGCTGTCGTTTTCATACCCCAGGATGCATCCGTTGCATGGTGCAATCAGGCGCATTTGATTGGGCGCCGTACGGTGCACAATCTGACGTCAGTCTCCAGCCTTGCAGTTGCGTTGGCCGTTCGGGGCAGCGGCACCGGAGATTCATGATAATGTTATGCCTGATATCCCATCACCATAAGCAAGTGAAAAGCCGCAGAGGGCGCGGGTAAGCGATTCCTGCCGAGAAAAAAGATCCGATTTGCCCGTGAATCCCTGAACCGATGCATATAAAATCAACATTCCGCTTGCCTTTCCGTTGGCATTGTGAACAGTGCGCCCACAAAATAAGCAGTTGAAAGCGTTAGAGAACTTTTTGCTATTTCGGGGGGTTGCCAAGGTGGGGGGTTTAGTCCATAATGCAGTCCATCGATTCGGCGGTAACGAAATAAATTACTTAAGAATCAGATGATTAAGATAAGCGATTTCAACATCGCCGATCAAAAGAACAAAACGAAGTGGGTGAATCACCGGCTTTGGCCTGAAAAGGCAAACAGAATAAAGGCGCGTTAACAAAGCGGTTATGTAGCGGATTGCAAATCCGTCCAGTCCGGTTCGACTCCGGAACGCGCCTCCAACTTTCCCGAGCCCGGGTGGTGAAATCGGTAGACACAAGGGATTTAAAATCCCTCGGCTTATGGCTGTGCGGGTTCAAGTCCCGCCCCGGGTACCAGGGAACAAAAATACCGAATAATCAAAGCAATAAGTAGTAATGTCGTAGACCGCCGAGAGGCGGTTTTTTTGTGCCTGAAATTCGCGTTACACCTGTATTCTTCCCTTTTTTGTCATACCACATGCCCATGGATTGTCATCCTGCTTGCAGGGAGCCCCGCAGGGCTCCGCAGTACCAATTATAAGAAACCGAACGCCGCAGCGAGGATCCAGCCGAAGACGCAGGAGACGCTAACGCCGATCAGGCCGGGCAGAATAAAGCTGTGGTTGATCACGAAGCGGCCGATGCGGGTGGTGCCGGAGCGGTCGAACTGGATTGCCGCCAGATCGCTGGGATAGGTTGGCAGAATGTAATAGCCGTAGCAGGCCGGCGCCGAAGCGACGATATAGGCCGGGTTGACGCCGATCGCCAGCGCCACCGGCACCAGTGCCGCCAGCGCGGCGGCCTGCGAGTTGACGAATTTCGACACCAGCAGCAGGATCAGCGCATAGGCCCAGGGGTACTCTTTCACCAGCACGCCCAGCGTGGCTTCGATCTGCGCCAGGTGCGCGCCGAACATGGTTTCCGCCATCCAGGCGACGCCATACACCGCCACAATGGCGATCATGCCGGAGCGGAACACTTCGTTTTTAGAGATAGACGCCGGGTTGGTGCGGGTGATGATGACGATCAGCGCCCCGGCCATCAACATGCACATCTGGATCACCAGGACCATGGAGAGCGGCTTGCCGCCGAAGCTGGGCCGCAGCTCGGAAAATGCCCCCAGCACCGCCACCAGGGCGATGGTAGCGAGGAAAATCCACATGGCGATCCAGTTGCTGCGCGGCAGCACCCGGTCCAGCAAGGTGGCGGCATCGCCATAGACGTAGCGATGGTTCTCCGGCACCGAGATGAACGTCTGGAACTCCGGGTCTTTGTCCAGATCTTTGCCGCGGAACCAGCTGAAGATGCCGATCGCCAGAATGCCGCACAGGGTAGAAGGAATGGTGATCGACAGCAGATCGAGGAATTCCAGATGGCGGCCATTGAAGGTATAGCTGCTGAGCATCGCCACCAGTGAAACGACCGCTACCGAAACCGGGCTGGCGATAATGCCCATCTGCGCGCCGATCGAACTGGCCGCCATCGGCCGTTCCGGGCGGATGTTATTTTTGATCGCCACGTCATAAATGATCGGCAAGATGGTGTACACCACGTGCCCGGTGCCGCACAGAATAGTGAGAATGCAGGTCACGAACGGTGCGATGATCGAGACGTAGCGCGGGTTGCGCCGCAGCATCCGTTCGGCGATTTGCAGCATCACGTCCAGCCCGCCCGAGGCCTGCAGGGTGGCGGAGGCCGCCACCACCGCGATGATCACCAGCATCACGTCTACCGGCGGTTTGCCGGGCTGCAGGTGAAAGCCGAACACCAGGATCATCAACCCGATACCGCCCAGTAACCCCAGCGCAATGCCGCCCTTGCGCGCCCCATACAGCAGGCATGCCAATATAACCGCTAATTGCAGAAAGAAATCCATGATAGATACGCCTTAATAATGTTGAACTTAACTGCGTTCAGTTTCCTGCGGCGGTTACAACAGAAAATTGTTTTAAATCTAAAGGCGCTAAAAAATTGTGGTTATTAACGCTAAAGAGTGATGGTGCTCACACTCAGTGAATCAAGGGGGAAGAAGCCACCAGCACGAAAAAGCAAGCCAACAGGTCAGACCTCTACTATATGAGAGGTTTACTGATCCGAGGAGAAAACCATGGACCCGACAAAAATGACCGGGCTGGCGCTGTTACAGGCTGCAATGGCCGGCAAGATCCCAGCGGCCTCGATCGCTGAAACCGTGCCCATGAAGCCGGTTGCGGTGGAAGAAGGGTATATCCGTATCGTGGCGCGGGCAGACGGGCGCCATCTGAATCCGCTGGGTGGCGTACATGGCGGCTTTGCCGCCACGGTATTGGACTCGGTGACCGGTTGCGCGGTGCACAGTACGCTGGGCGCAGGCGTAGGTTACGGCACCGTCGATCTGCAGGTAAAAATGCTGCGCCCTGTGCCGAAGGAGAGTGACCTGATCGCCGAGGGGCGTCTGGTCTATGCGGCGAAGAGCGTCGCTTTCGCTGAAGGCACGCTCAAAACGGCGGAAGGGAAGCTGCTGGCTTCGGCAACCGCCACTTGTTTTATCATTCGCCCCACCGAACAAGCACCGCAATAACCTGCTCGTTATCGGGCTTCGGGCTATCAACCCGGGGCCCGATGCATTTCTCTTCGGCTGCATAGATTGCTACGCTACGATGACAGGCGCGATACGCCATTGTGGTCTAGTATTCTTGGGTAAAAATTTATCGGAGTGATTATGCAGCCGTATAAAGAGGTTGAGTTTGATCATGAGCTTTGTCTGGCGATCGGCAAAGCCGTATTAGACGTGGTGGCGCAGGGGGAGGAAACCAGCGCTCCGGCGGTGATGAACGCGATTGAGCGGTCGGTGGAACAGGGGTTGAATGACGACGAAACGGCCATCGCCGACGACGCCCTGGATTTGATGGCTCGTCTCGTCCACGGCTTCAGCTTCATAAATCTAGCGGATGAAGAGGATACTTCCCATGCATTGGTTGAATTTCAAACGCTACAAGAGTGACGTTGCCAAACAGGCCGTGCCGCCGCATTTGAATGCGGCTGAATTTGCGCGGCATTACGCCGACAAGCCGCAAGCCGATACGGAAGAGTATCTTTCGCTGAGCGGGGAGATGTGCTGGGATGCGGTGGTGCTGTGCGCCCACCGTTCAGGCGCGCTTAGCAAGGCGAAATACAAGCAGCTGTGGCAGACGGTATTCGATAAGCAATACAAACATTTCGTCAGCCCTGACGATACCGAGATCCGCACCATGGCCGATATGTTGCGCGCGCCGCAGGGATGTTTTATCGGCATATTTTCCCTGCGTGACGCGACGGCGCCCCGTTTGCTGCATGCCATGATCGGCACCGGTGCAGGCTTTGCCGCCGGCAATAAAAATCTTTGCATCGGCGTGGGGGGCGCGGTCGGCTGGGAAAATCTCAATCTGGCGCGCGATCTGCGCTGGCAGCCGGAAGGCGGTTTTTTACGCCAGGGCGACAACGAAGTGCTGCGCATTTTTTACCGGCCTTTCCCCGCCTGAGCCGGTTCGCCCGCTTTTAGAGTAAAAAAACCGCCGTCTGGCGGTTTTTTGTTGGCGGGTATCCCCCTTATTTGAACCCGCCGTTGCGAATGAACTCGAGACCGGCGGCGGTGATCCGCGTTTGATGCGGGTCGATATCATAGTTGTTCTCGTCGATGTCGCTCATCACATAGGCCTGTATCAGGCCCTTGGTTTTGAGATAGGCGAAGGGATCGGCGAAGGCGTGCGGGCTGGTGGCGTCTTGTTTCCACAGTTCATAGGTTTTTTCATCCAGCGTGCCGGGGTGATTGGCGGCCAGCCGGGTCAGGATCTGATTGTAGAACGCATAGTCGGTCATGATGCGGTCCTCTTTATCGCGAGCGACAGTCTCGGAAAATGGCGGTAAGGTCTTTCAATCATAGCCGATGTTTTCCGCCGTCGGCATGGGGTTAGCCGCGTTGGCTTTCAATCCAGTGGAACAGACGTGAAATGCTCAAGGTGATATCACCGATGTTGAAGAGTGCGCCAAGCCACAGGGCGAGCATAACCAGGATGCCGATGATGATGGAAAGATCCATCGTGCTCATGATTATGTTCTTCATTAATAAAGGCGTGCGGCAAAGCGTGCCACCAATCCCGCTTGCCATAAAATGCGCTGCGCATTATTCCTTTTGAAATCAAAGTAAAAAAGCCACCCAAACGGGTGGCTTTTGTGTTTTCGCGCCGATCAATCCAGCTTGGGATGCTGGTCGATCAGGATCTGCTTTTTCTTTTCCAATTCGGCGATCTGAGCGTTGATGTCCTCGACTTTCTGTTCGATGTTGTCGTAGGTCTCCTGCAGCAGCTCTTTCGCTTCTGAGCGATCCGAAGCGGCCGGCGTCGCGCCGCGCAGCGGCTTGTTGGCGGTTTCTTTCATGTACAGACCGGTGATAAGACCGATCACCGCCACAACCATCAGGTAGTAGGCCGGCATGTACAGGTTGCCGGTCGCTTCGACCAGCCAGGCGGCGGCGGTCGGCGTCGCACCGGCGATCAGCACCGAAATATTGAACGAAATTGCCAGCGCGCTGTAACGGATGTGCGTCGGGAACATCGCCGGCAGAATCGAGGCCATCACCCCGGTGAAGGAGTTGAGCAGCACCGCCAGCACCAGCAGACCGACGAAGATCAGGCCAATCACGTTGCTGTTGATCAGAATGAAGCACGGGATCGCCAGCGCCAACAGGCCGATGCTGCCGCCGATAATGAACGGCTTACGGCCGATGCGGTCGCTGGTCAGGCCGATTACCGGCTGTACGAACAGCATGCCGATCATGATGGCGATGATGATCAGAACGCCGTGATCTTCCGAGTAGTGCAGGTTATGCGACAGGTAGCTCGGCATGTAGGTCAGCAGCATGTAATAGGTCACGTTGGTGGAGATGACGATACCGACGCACACCAGCAAACTTTTCCAGTGTTTGGCCGCGATCTCTTTGAACGAGGTTTTCGGCGGATTTTCGATGGCGTTGCGGTCATCTTTTTCCATCTTGTCCACGTGCTGCTGGAACGCCGGGGTTTCTTCCAGCGCATGGCGCAGATAGAGACCGATCAGGCCCAGCGGTGCGGCGATGAAGAACGGGATACGCCAGCCCCAGTCGAGGAAGTTGGCTTCGCCGACGATGCTGGAGATCAGCACCACCACGCCTGCACCCATCACAAAGCCGGCGATGGAGCCGAAGTCTAACCAGCTACCCATAAAACCGCGTTTGCGATCCGGCGAGTATTCGGCGACGAAGATCGCCGCACCGGAATATTCACCGCCGACGGAGAAGCCCTGCGCCAGTTTGGCCAGCAGCAGCAGGATCGGCGCCCAGATGCCGATCGACGCATAGGACGGGATCAGGCCGATACAGAAGGTGCTGACCGCCATAATGATAATGGTGATCGAGAGCACTTTCTGGCGACCGAACTTGTCGCCCATGGCGCCGAAGAACAGGCCGCCGAGCGGACGCACCAGGAAGGGCACGGAGAAGGTCGCCAGCGCGGCGATCATTTGCACGCCGGGAGAGGCGCCGGGGAAGAAGACCTGGCCAAGCGCATAGGCGACAAAGCCGTATACGCCGAAGTCGAACCACTCCATCGCGTTGCCCAGGGCCGCCGCGGTGATCGCCTTCTTGAGTTTGCTGTCATCGATGATGGTGATGTCGTTAATGTGCATCGGTTTATGTCGTTTTTTTCTTAACTTCATATAATCATCCCTTAATGAATTATTCGTTGTTCGTGAAAGCGTAATCTCCGTTCACTGTTGTTTTCGAGTTATCAAATCGGCTAATCGAATCGCGGTTCAAGACGATTCATTATCCACATTTAAGTTGGGATGTGGATCACAAAATACGGCCGTTTATGCCAAGGTTATGTCATTTAGGTGACTAATTATTTTGCATCTATAGCTTAACGTTATATCTTGCGCCGATCAAATCCAGCAGTTTAACTTAAGTGTTTGCACCGATTTGGTGCGAGAATGGTCTAATAATTGTGCGATTTGACGGTTTTTCGTCTGATTAGGAATGTTTGAAGTATAGAGAGTACGGGAGATAAAACAGGAAAAATTGATGTGTTCACCGCTAAAAAATCACCTGGCCGGAGGATGGCCAGGCTGTTTGGTTTAGGGTGCCGACGAACCGCCGAATTCCAGATAGATTTTCGCCAGGTTCTGGTACTGCGCGAAGCGGTTCTCGTCCATCGCCAGTTCCGCCTGACGGCGCTGCTCCTGAGCATTTAGCCAGTCGGTAATGGTGACGGCGCCCTGCCGGTAACGTACCTCGTTCAGCCGCTCCGATTTGCGCGCCAATGCCAGCGAGGCCTGCAGCTGCGTCTCTTGCGCCCGCAGCTGTGCGCGCAGCGACAGGACGTTATTCACATCGCCCATCGCCTTGTACAGCGCCTGCCTGAATTCCAGCACCTGCTGTTCGTAGTCGTTACGGGCGATCTTGATATCCACCCCCATTTGCCGCCATTGCAGGAACGGCAGCGTCAGGCCGGCACCGAGGCTGCCCGTCGGGTTGCGCAGGAACTCCAGCAGCGCGCTGCTGCTGGCGCCCAGCGAACCGGTCAGGCTGAACGCGGGATAGTACTGCAGACGTTTCTCGTCGACGTTGGCCAGGGCGGCGCGCAACCGCAGCTCTTTGGCGCTGAGATCCGGGCGCCGGCTCAAGACGCTGGCGGGAATGCCGGTGTTGATCTGCGGCATCGCCGTCGTCGGCAGGCGTGCGGGCGCTATGGTGGCCTGGCCTGAAGGCGCGCCCAGCAGCACCGCCTGTTCATTCAGCGCCTGTTGACGATCGTGTTGCAACGCCAGCAGCCGGCTTTCCTGCGTCAGCACGTTTTGTTCCGCGTTCACCACGTCCAGCGCCGAGATGCTGCCGGCCCGGTAGCGGGCGTTGGCCAGCCGCAGCGTCTGTTTGGCGTAGGCGATGCTCGCCTGGCTGACGCCGATCTGCTGATTGAGGAAGCCGATGCGCCAGTAATTCGTGGCGGCGTTGGCCAGCAGCGTCAGACGCGCCGTCTGCAGATCCTGCTCGGAAGCCTGGCTGGCCCACTCGGCGGCATCGCGCTGGCGCGCCAGTTTGCCCCAAAGGTCGACTTCATAGCTCGTAGAGAGCGTCGCGCCGCTGGTTTTATTCCAGGCGGAGGACTCCGACAGCGGGCGATTGATGCCGCTGTTCAACGAGGCGTTGACGTCGGGGGCGGTACTGATGCCGACGCGTTCCGCCTCGAGCCGCGCACGGTAGACGCGCAGCACGGCGACGGCCAGATCGTTGTTGCTGGCCATCACCTGTTGCAGCCAGCGATCGAGCTCGGGATCGTGGAAATCGCGCCAGTCGAACGGCGTCGGCGCGGCGTTGTCGGCGGCGTGCTGCCAGCTCGTCGGATAGTTGACCTGCGGCGCCCGGTAGTCGCTTTTCAGGGCATTGCCGCAGCCGGCGGTGAGCAGTGCGGCGAGGCTTAACGCCAGGGGAGATAAAATTTTCATGGGTTACTCGCTGGCCAATGAAACGACCGGATCCATCCTTGCCGCTTTGCGGGCGGGGAGATAACCGAAGATCATGCCGATTAAGGTTGAACAGAAAAACGCCGTCGCGGCGGCTTGCCAGGAATAGATGGCGGTGAACATGCCGCCCGCCAGCGAGGTGAACAGCGACCCGGCGGCGAACGACAGTGCGATGCCCAATGCGCCGCCGATCAAACAGACCAGCACCGCCTCGATCATGAACTGTTGCATGATGTCGCCGCGCCTTGCGCCGACCGCCATGCGCACGCCGATCTCATGGGTGCGCTCGGTCACCGAGACCAGCATGATGTTCATCACGCCCAGGCTGCCGATCACCAGCGAGATCGAGGCCACCATCAGGATCAGCAAACTGAGCGTCATCGAGGTGCGCTCGATCGATTTACGGAACTGATCGCGGTTGAACGTCATGAAATCTTTTACGCCATGGCGCTGAGTCAGCAACTGCGTGATGGCGCTGACGGCGGCTTCGCTGGCGACGTCATCCTTCAAGCGCACGGTGATGCCGCTGAGCGTGGTTTTGCCGACCATACGGTACATCACCGTGCTGTAAGGCATCCAGACGCTGATGCGGTTGGGCGCGTAGCTGTGTTCGCTTTTGGCGACGCCGACCACCCGTGCCGGCACCGAGCCGAGAAACACGATCTGGCCGAGCGGCTCGACGCCGAAATCGCCGAACAGCGCCTGGCGCGCATTGTCGTCGATGATCACTTCCTGCAGCGCGTTGCGATCGTCGCGGAAGGTGGCGCCTTGCACCAGCGTGATGCCGTTGACGCGGAAATAGTCGCGGCCGACGCCGGTGATTGACGCGGTGGCGGATTTGCTGCGAAAACGGATGCTGTCGGACGCGCTGACTTCCGGGCTGACGCTGTCGACGAAGCTTTGCTGCGCCAGCGCGTCGGCATCGGCCGGCACCAGGGTGCGGATGCTGTCGATGGCGTCGTCGAAGAAGTCACGCCCCGGATAGATGCTCACCACGTTGGTGCCGAGCCCCTTGATATTCTCCAGCGTGCGCTGTTTGGCGCCTTCGCCCAGCGCGACTACCGTGACCACGGCGGCGATGCCGAAGATAATGCCGGTCATGGTCAACGCGGTGCGCAGGCGGTGGGCGTTCATCGCCTTCAGCGCCATGTGCAGCGACTCGCGGGTGCGGTCGATAAGACTTTGCCAGCCGCTTTGCCGGCTGCGGTTCGGCGGCGGTAGCGCGACGGCGGGTGCCGATTGGCGGCCGCTGTCAGCGATGATTTTGCCGTCTTGCAGTTCGATGACGCGCTGCGCATGTTGCGCCACTTTCATATCGTGGGTGACGATCACCACGGTGTGGCCGCGTTGGTTCAGCTCGCTGAGGATCGCCAGCACTTCCTGGCCGGATTGGGTGTCCAGCGCGCCGGTCGGTTCGTCCGCCAGGATAATTTCGCCGCCGTTGATCAGCGAGCGCGCGATGCTGACGCGCTGCTGCTGGCCGCCGGAAAGCTGGCCGGGCTTGTGGTCTTCGCGCCCCTCCAGGCCCAACCGCGCCAGCAGTTGCGCCGCTCGCTGCCGCCGCTGATCGCGCCGGGCGTTGGCGTAGATAGCCGGAATTTCAACGTTGCCCAGCGCGCTGAGATCGGGCATCAGGTGGTAACGCTGGAAGATAAAGCCGATATGCTCGCGGCGCAGGCGAGCCAGTTCGTCCGGCGACAGGTGGGCGGCGTTCTGGCCGCTGATGTAGTAGTCGCCGCGATCCGGCACATCGAGGCAGCCCATGATGTTCATCAGCGTCGATTTGCCGGAACCGGAGGCGCCGATGATAGCCACCAGTTCGCCGGCGGCGATGGTCAAATCGATGTCTTTCAACACCGTCAGCGCCTGGCCGCCGTTGGTGTAGGTTCGGCTGATGCCTTTTAGCTCGATGATCGCGTTCACAGGAAGATGCCATCCTCAGCCGGCTTGGCGGCGGGCTGCGACAGCACCACGGTTTCACCGGCTTTCAGGCCGCTGAGGATCTGAATGTCGACGTTGTTGGTGATGCCGGTGGTCACTTTGCGCATTTCCAACCGCTGGTCTTGGGTCAGCACCTGCACCTGCTGCTCTTTGCCATCGATTTTATGCACTGCCTGGATCGGCACCAGCAGGGTGTGCTTCGCTTCGCCGAGCAGCAAGGACACCTGTGCGGTCATGGCGATGCGCAGGCGGTTTTCCGGGTTGGGCACGTCCAGCAGCGCGTTGTAATAGACCGACGCGTTCGAGGTGCCGGAGCCCGAAGCGGAGCTGGTGCCGGCGAGCGAGTCGTCTTTCATTACCGATTCCGGTGCCAGTTCGATGGTGCGCAGCGTGGCGTCGTAGCGTTTATCCGGATCGGAGAAAATGGTGAAGTACGCCTTTTGCCCCGGTGAAATGCGGGTGATGTCGGCTTCGGAGATCTGCGCCTTGATGGTCATCATATCCAGCCGCGCCAGCTTGACGATGGTCGGCGCGCTTTGGCTGGAGTTGACCGTTTGCCCCTGCTGCGTAACCACGGCGATGACGATGCCGTCCATCGGCGCGACCACGCGGGTATAGCCCAGATCGATTTTTTTCTTGTCGACTTCAATCTGCGCCTGCACCAGGCGGGCATTGAGCGAAAGCTGCTCGGCGCGGGTGGTGGCGAGCGTGGCTTCGGCGGTTTCGAAGTCCTCCCGCGAGCTGGCTTCGTCGTTCAGCATGCGGCGCTGGCGTTTGAAACGCGACTCGGCCTGTTTCAGCTGCGCTTGTTTGGCCAGCAGTTCGGCCTTGATGACGTTCAGCGCCGCCTCGGCGTTGCGCAGATCGTTGCGCTGTTGCAGATCGTCGATGTCGGCGATCGGTTGCCCTTTGGTGACGCGATCGCCCAGTTTGACCTTCAGCGATTTCACTTCACCGGAGACCCGCGCCCCGACGTTAACGCGTTCGACGGCATCCAGTCGCCCGGTGGCCAGCACGGCGTTCTCGATATCGCCCAGGCGGGCCGTTGCGGTAACGTAATCCTGCTGCGGCGGGCGTTGCCAATAGAGGGCCAGCGCGATGGCGACGCAGATGAAAATGATGACGGCGATCAACGTCAGACGACGGGGTGTGAGTTTCAGTGAAGTCATGCCCAGGTTTTCCATAACGATAAAAGCGGCGGTTCCAGTCTGCCATCATGGCAGCGCCAGCTTGAACTGGCGCTAAACGTGAGGCGCTTTCCCGCTGGAAAGGGGATAGTAAAGGCTTTCCCGCTAAAGATCACGGCGAGTTATTATCCTTCGGGGTGCAACCGGCTGTGTGGCGCGTTATACTGGCTAAAAAACCAGTATTCATTCATCAGCAGGATAACGCCGCCGCCATGATGCCAAACCGCCTCGAGCCGGAACTCGACATTTACCAATACCCGGAGCACCTGCGCGCCTGTCTGGCGCCGTTGCCCAAGGGGCCGGGCGTCTATCTGTTCCACGGCGAGAGCGAAAGCCTGCCGCTTTACATCGGTAAAAGCGTCAACGTACGCAGCCGCGTAATGGCGCATTTTCGCGCGCAGGACGAGGCGAAAATGCTGCGCCAAACCCGGCGCATCAGCTTTATCGAGACCGCCGGCGAGTTGGGCGCATTGCTGCTGGAGGCGCAGTTGATCAAGCAGCAACAACCGTTGTTCAACAAACGCCTGCGGCGCTCGAAACAGCTGTGTGCGCTGCGTCTGCAGGCGGACACGGTGACGATTGCCCACGCCAAAGAGATCGATTTCGCCGTCACTCCCCACCTCTACGGGCTGTTTGCCAATCGCCATGCCGCGCTGGAAAAATTGCGCGCCATCGCCGACGAGCATCGTTTATGTTATGGCAAGCTGGGGATCGACAAGCTGCCCGCGGGGCGAGCCTGCTTCCGCTACAGCCTGCGCAAGTGCGCCGGCGCTTGCTGCGGCGTGGAGTCGGCGCAGGAACATGCGCGGCGGCTCAGCGCGGCGCTTGAACAGCTGCGCATCGCCTGTTGGCCATTCGCCGGGCGCGTGGCGTTGGAAGAACAGGGCGAGACGCTGCGTCAGTACCATGTGATTCACAATTGGTTTTATCTGGGCTCGGTCAGCTGCCTGGCGCAGGCGCAGCGACTGCAGAGTGCGGCCAGCCATTTTGACAGCGATGGCTACAAGATTTTGTGCAAGCCGCTCATGGCCGGCGATTATCGGATTATTGAGCTGCCGTAATGCCATAACGCTGTCGATAGCCTAAGACTTATCTGTAAATTCAGCGCATTATGCTAAAAAAGCTTGAGTCCATAATGTTGTTATGGATAATGGCGCCCCGAAGCGAAGGAACGCGCTATTAACTCAGTTGGCAGAGTGATTGGTTTTATAATGGCTTGTTTTGGCTTGAAAATTGATAGACGCGGGTTCGAGTCCTGCATAGCGCGCCAGCTTTCTTCCCTTCATCTCACCGCGCTTACCGTAAAGCGCACCCGGGTTGATTTGCACTATCGGCTCCTCGTTGGGATTTTCGGGTGTGCTTTACCGTAACCGCTGGCTTTCCTTCCTCTTTCTCTTTCGATCCTTTGCTAAACTGTAATCAGGCAGGCTTGCTGCCCGGCAACAGGAGGTCGATATGTCTCACTCCGAGCAACTGCAGGAACTCTTGCAACGCGTCGCCGCCCTCGAGGCGAGAGAGAAAGCGCTGAGCGCCGCGTCCAACGCTTATCAGGCGATTATCACCACCATGTTGGGCAATATGGAAAAGACCGAACGCGATCGGATCATCGCGATGATCGATCAGGCCCATGAAATCGCCTACGCCCGCGCCATTCAACGCAGCAACGAACCGCAAAAGCAGAAAATCAAACAGGCCGACGATGTGGCCCAGCGCATGTTCATGTTTGCGCAAGGCAAGGCCGCCCAACCGCGCTGAAGCCGAACTATAACAGTTGCAGCCATTAAGTTGGCTAACTGATCTACCTGGCGAAACTGTACTTGTGTTACTTTTAGCGGTGAGATTTGATGGCAATGCTGTTTCCAGCATAAGGTTGTAACGATGGACGCGATTAAAAGCATCTTGGTTAAAGAGATTGAACAGATCAATCGGCGCGAAGGGCGTGACGGCAAGCCGCGCTTCAACAGCGAATTCGCTCGCACTCACCGCTATCTGTGCCTTGCCATGTTCGCCGGTTATTTCGCGGTGATCGCCGTGATGTACCAGGTGCCGTACATGGGGATATATGCCTTCCTGGGCTTCACCGCTTTTGTGCTGTTCATGTTCGCCATGCTGCTGATCGAGATCCGGCCGGTATACCGCTTCGAGGACATCGGGGTGCTCGATCTGCGGGTTTGCTACAACGGCGAGTGGTACTTTACCCGCGCGCTGTCGCCCTATGCGGTGCAGCAACTGCTGGAGGAGCCGTCCATCGGCGCCGCGCTGAAACAGAAGATGCGCGTGATCATCGGCAACAAGGGCGAAATCGACTTCTACGACGTGTACGACATGGCGTACGGAAAAAAGCCGCAGGATGAGGAGCCGCAGCTGGCGGCGGCAAACTGAAAGGTTTCCGGCCGGCGGCTTGTCGATTATACTCAGCGTTTGAACGCGAAGCAGAATGAGGATCAAGCGATGAGTGATGATATTTTCGATTTTGATATCGATGCCGAACTGGCGAAAGCCGAAGAAAAAGCGGCGCAGAAGGTAAAAGAGGTCCCTGAGTTCCTCGAAGACGAAGCGGACTGCGAAGGTTGCAAGATCTGATCGCCTGCCCCATAAAAAAAACCGCCGCGGCGGTTTTTTTTATGTCTGAGCGTCGTGGGGTGTCAATCCAGCACGAATCCCCAGATCAGCAACGTCGCCACCAGAATCAGGCAAAGCGCGGACACCGTCACCAGTATTTTCCCCAGAATGTCTTTTTCTTGTTCCTGCTGCGTCACGTTGAAATTATCCAATTAAAAGTCTATGGACCAAACCGGCGATGCTGAGATCGAGCGCCGCTACGCCCAGCGCCATAAGCATCATTACCGAAAGAAATCGAGTCTTGCCGTTCACGTCCTTAATCCCTGTGGACGCCGCTGTTAAGTTTTTATATCAAAGGGATATAATTCAGCGACGCCCTATTTCATGCATCATGATAGTGATTAAGAACGTTCTTAAGGCCAGAAGTTCCCTCGTCTGATAACGCAGCCGGTGCGGCAGCGTCAGTCGGTTACGATACGCACGCCTATCTTGCTGACTTGATTGCCGTCCATTTCGGCGATGGTCCAGGTCAGGCCGTCCCATTCCACCTGGTCGCCGATCACCGGTTCGCCGCCGATCAACTGAATGACGAACTGGCCCAGCGTCTGCTGCTCGTCCACGTCGTCTTGCAGATTGAGGCCATAAAGCTGCGAGATGTCGCTTAAACGGGCATCGGACTGCAGGATAAAGTCGCCGAAGAAGCGCTCGTCGAGCGTCACGGCCGGCGCCTGGCTGAACAGTTTGCCGAGGATGGGCAGGTCGTGCTCATGGCCGATAACGCACAGAATATCGTTCTCCCGCAGGCGGGTACTGCCGCTTGGGTGCAGCAGTTCTTTGCCGCGGAACAGGGCGGCGATGCGGGTATTGGGTGGCATCTTCAGCTCTCGCAGCGCCGCGCCGACGCACCAGTTTTCCGCCGAAAGCTGATACACGAACTGTTCCCACTGGTTTTCCGGATGTACGTCCAGCCCAACGCGGGAGATCGGCGTCAGCGCCGGCGGCACGATCACCTTGGCTTTTTTGGCGGCAAACGACAGCGTGGTGCCTTGCAGCAGCAGGGAGACTAGCACCACGAAGAACGCCACGTTGAAAAACAGCTGGGCGTTGGGCAGCCCGGCCATCATCGGGAACACCGCCAGGATCACCGGCACCGCGCCGCGCAGGCCGACCCAGGAAATAAAGCCGCGTTCGCGCAGGGTAAAACTGCGGAACGGCAGCAGGCCGATAAACACCGACAGCGGACGGGCGAACAGGATCATCCACAGCGACAGCAGCAGGGCAGGGATGGCGATCGGCAGCAGCTCGTGCGGGTTGAGCAGCAGGCCAAGCACCAGGAACATGCCGATCTGGCTGAGCCATGCCAGGCCGTCGAAGGTTTGTACGATGCCGTGCCGGTTGCGGATCGGCCGGTTGCCCAGCAGCAGGCCGCACAGATACACCGCCAGAATGCCGCTGCCGTCCAGCGCGGTGGTCAGCGCAAAAATAAGAATGCCGCCGCTCACCGCCAGCAGCGGATAGAGGCCGTCCGCCAGTTTGATGTGGTTGATCAGCGTCAGCAGCAGCCAGCCGCCGCCCAGACCGAAGACGATGCCCATACCGAACTGCTGCATCAGATGCAGCGGGAAGGCCCAGCTCAGCGCGGTTTCCCCGGCGGCGATCATCGCAATCAGCGTGATGGTGAGAAACACCGCCATCGGATCGTTGCTGCCGGATTCGATCTCCAGCGTTGCGCTGACGCGTTCGTTCAAACCTTTGCCCCCCAAGAGGGAGAATACCGCGGCGGCGTCGGTGGAACCGATAATGGCGCCGATCAGCAGCCCCTGCAGCAGATCGAGATTGAACAGCCAGGCGGCGGCCATGCCGGTCAGGCCGGCGGTGATCACCACGCCGATGGTGGCAAGAGACAGCGCCGGCCACAGGGCGACGCGGAAAGAGCTGACCCGGGTACGCATGCCGCCGTCGAGCAGGATCACCGCCAACGCGAGGTTACTGACCAGATAAGCGACAGGATAATTGCTGAAGACGATGCCGCCGGGGCCATCGACGCCGGCCAACATGCCGATCGCCAGAAAGATCACCAGGATCGGAATGCCGAGCCGGGAAGAAAATGAGCTGAGCAGAATGCTTGCCCCCACCAGCACGGCACCGATGACGAACAAACTGTTAATGGTGCTGGCATCCAAAATATCGCTCTCCTGAGGCTGGGGGATAGGGGGCACTGCGAGTGTGTCGATGATAACGTGTTTAGTGGGTAAAACGCCAAGGCTGATTGCGAAAACAACCGATCAATTATTGCCCTTTGGTGTGATTAAACGAAGAAAGTGAGGAGAAGAGGGAGATTCCTGCCTTTTATCCAACATTATCAGGCTGCTGTATTTCTGATTCGGCAATAATGTTCGATCGTGGCTGAGGGAAAAACCATTAAGCCCGCGCAGGCAGGCTTAATGGTTTGCAGGCGCGGTAGTATTAATGATCGAGCGATTCCAGCGCCCGTTTGATCAGCTCGGAGGCCAGCTTGCTTTCCGCTTCGGAAATGCCGTCGAGATTGAAGTTGGAGAGCTCAGCGACCAGAATGCTGCGTTCTTTGCCGCTGATTGAGGCGTCCAGCGCGGACAGCAACCTGCCGAGGATCTTCAGCAGTGTGGCGTTTTCCGCTATGGCTTCCTGAGCCGGGGTGTTCTTGTCGGTCATTCAAAATCCTCTCTGTCGTGACGGAAGGGAGATGCAGCTAACGCCATCGAATGAATTAAACGATCGCGCAGCCCTTCGGGGGTGTTGAGCCCAATCACTACCGTAAGGCAGGGATCCGGATTTCTACTTATGCATTGCAGTTATAACGGCTAGGTTATCTATGCAGCCGTATCACTTTGCCCTAACGGGCGACGTCAGGCTGAGCAATGTGTGCTCTGCATGGCAAGAGAGATGGCGCAACCGCGAGGTTGCGCCATCAAGTATAGCGTCGGGAGGAAAATGTGAAGGCGGCGGAACCGCCCTCAGGAGATTTTTTCTTTTCGCAGACGGTTATTGAAGCGAGGACGATCCAAGAGAAAAGTAAGATGCAGACGCTGTATCAGCGCATAGGCGATAACAGGGGCGATCAGCCCGAATAGCGTGCCGGCGATCGCTTGTGTTGGCCAATGGTCGATATGCATAAATTTGGTCAGTATGATGCGTAAGCCGCTGGCCGCGAGGATGTGCATCAAATAGATGACCATGCTCAATTCGCCGAGTCGTCTCAGCCAGGAAAGATTCGTCTTGGCCAGCAGAACCGACAGGCTGACGATCAAGAAGATGGCTTCAACCGCCAGTAACAGGGAGAAACTGCCGGTATCGGTATACAGCAAGCCAGAATAGCCGTGGAATCCCCACTGCAGCGCGATGAACGCGATCAAGGAGGCCAGCAGCGAACCGAAACCCAGATTGGCGATGAGGGAAGCGTAGCGAATGGCAAAAGCGCCAAGCAGGAAGAAGATCAAGAATCGGGTAATGTAATCAAAATGGAAGGCTTTGGTTAGGCTGTCTTGGTAGAGATACAGCCCCGCGCTGATAACGATCAATACCGGCAGGAGATAACGGTATTTTTCTTTGCTGTACAGCAAGGTGGCCAAAACAAAGACCATGAACAAGGCGTACAGGAACCAAAACTGCGCGCGTGGATGCGTAAACAGCGACAGGACATCGCCCAGGCTGGAAGGGTTATTGGTATAGCGCGACAACAGTACTTCCACCATGCCTTGCAGTAACGACCAGACAACATAGGGATAAACGATGGTGTCTATCTTGCTGATCACAAAGCTGGTTTTTCCCTTTTTATCCAAGGATTGCGTAAAAAACAGACCGGAAAGGAAGAAAAACAGCGGCATATGAAAACTGTAGATAATGCTGTCCGTCAGTAGATAGGATGAACCGGAAAGCTGAATGCCCGCGCTGTATAGACCCCGATTGACGTGGCCAAAAACCACGAGAATGATGCCGATTCCCTTGGCATAATCGACCCATGCTTCTCTCATATGTGTACCTAGCCCAGAAGTAACGCAACTGATTTATAAGTATGAATATGAGCGTAACAGGCAGTTGCCGTTTTGCAATGTATCCCGGGGATTAGGAATAATATTAGGAAAATGCTCAGGGCAGCTACCGCCGCGCCGAGGTAGTGAGGCGTATTATCATTGATGAGGTTAATTTCTGGATGAAAAATCATCACCCAGAAATGGGGTGGGAAGCCTAACGCGGCTTGCCGGAGAACAGGAAGCGCAGCAGCGGAACGCGTTTGTGCAGTTCATATAACGCGAAGGCCAGCGAGAACACAAACAGCAGGCCCAGCAAGAATCCCAACAGGTTGCTGCCGATATAAGGCGTCACGAAAGCGCCATATATCAGGGTCAACGGATGGTGCACCAGATATATAAACAGCGAGGCGTTGACCAGATAGGTGATGCGCGGCGAGTGATAATTCAGCAGGTTATGCCCGAAAGAGAACGCCACGTTGGTCATCAGGATCCCCATTAGGGTTTTGATCACCACTTCCAGCTCGAACATATAGCTGCTGTGCGCCAGCAGCTTTTGGTTCAGCATATATGCGATAAACAGCAGCAGCGAACCGAGCAGCGCCAGCGGTGAGCGGCGCAGAAAAATCTCCTTAAGCCACACATACTTAAACGCATAAGCGCCGAGGATGAAGAACGGCAGGTAGAACATCGTCTCCATCACCACGAAATTGAACAGGCCGTTGGATAATAGCTGCGGTGCAAAAATTAAAATAATGCGGTGCGCGGCCGAATAGCATATCGCATAAATAAAGAAATACAGTGAGATGTTTCCTAATCCACGCATTCTGTTTATTAATGCAGGAATATGTTCACGGGGTTGACGCTTGATGTTGCGGAACACATAAAAGCAGGCGCAGGTTAACAATGACAGGGTCAATAAGAACCAAAGATGAGACACCAATTCCCAAACTGTTACATTTATTTTCTGATAGAGAGAAAACTCATCCCAGCCGTTTAATTTATCGGTGAAATATTTCAGCATGAAAAACTGCGGCACCGTGATTAGCGGGATGGAACTCAACAGCGGGATCGCCACCCGCTCCAGCCTGACCTTCAGCCACTGGTGGCGCTCGTAGCGCTCGTAAAGCATGTAGGAGAAGTAGCCGGAGATCACGAAGAACACCTGCATGCGGAAGGCGTGGATGAAGTCGTTCAGCACCGTGAGCGAGAAAGAGGGCGACGGGCTGTTCACCGCCCAGGCGTGGCTGGAATAGATCAGGGAGAGGTGAAACGGGATGCCGAGCAACATCAAATAGGCTCTGATGGAGTCGAGAAAAAACTCGCGCTGTTTGCTGCCTTTAGTCATAGATTACCGCTGGTGATTTAATCGAGTGTTCATTAACACGCTTAATAAGTCGTCAAACGTTAAATTGTTATCCGGAACCCTACTATAGCCCCCCGCATTTTTCCATAGCGTCTTGTTGCGCGGCTTGCTACGCTGGTGTTCCATCAGCTGCTTAAACAATGAGCCGTAAACATGAACCATCCATTTATCATGTTGTCGGAAAGCTGAGTAATCCATTAATATGGATTTAAATGATTTGAGCACACGAATAGGGGGGGATGTGCTAGTTAATATATTATCCGGACAACCACGCGCCGCGAGCGTTCGTTGGTTAGGTGCTACCGTATTGTTCACGCTGTTCAGTTCGCCGGCATGGGCCTTTTCTATTGATGATGTGGCCAAGCAGGCGCAGGATCTGGCGGCGAAAGGTTTCGAAGCCCCGAAGAGCAACCTTCCTTCTCAGTTCCGCGAGATGAAGTTCGCAGACTATCAGCAGATTCAGTTCAATCACGATAAAGCCTATTGGAGCAAGCTGAAAACCCCTTTCAAGCTTGAGTTTTATCATCAGGGGATGTATTTCGACACGCCGGTGAAAATCAATGAAGTCACCTCCACCAGCGTAAAACAGATCAAGTACAGCCCGGATTACTTCAACTTCGGTTCGGTCAAACACGATCCTGAATCGGTGAAAAATCTCGGTTTTGCCGGCTTTAAGGTGCTCTACCCGGTCAACAGCGCCGACAAAAACGATGAGATCATGAGCCTGCTTGGCGCGAGCTATTTCCGCGTGGTGGGTAAAGGGCAGGTTTACGGGCTTTCCGCTCGCGGCCTGGCCATCGATACCGCTTTGCCGTCCGGCGAAGAGTTCCCGCGTTTCCGCGAATTCTGGGTTGAGCGTCCGAAGCAGGGCGACAAGCACCTGGTGATCTATGCGCTGCTGGATTCCCCGCGCGCCACCGGCGCTTACCGTTTCACGGTGATCCCGGGCCGCGACACCACCGTGGACGTCGAGTCCAAAGTGTTCCTGCGCGACAAGGTGGGCAAACTGGGCCTGGCGCCGCTGACCAGCATGTTCCTGTTCGGGCCGAACCAACCGTCGCCGACGTTGAACTATCGTCCGGCGTTGCACGACTCCAACGGCCTGTCTATCCATGCCGGCAACGGCGAGTGGATCTGGCGCCCGCTGAACAATCCTAAACACCTGTCCGTCAGCACCTATACCGTCGAGAATCCGAAAGGCTTCGGTCTGCTGCAGCGCGGCCGCAACTTCAAAGAATATGAAGATCTGGACGATCGTTACGATCTGCGTCCGAGCGCCTGGATCGAACCGAAGGGCGACTGGGGCAAAGGCAAGGTTGAGCTGGTGGAGATCCCGACGGCGGATGAAACCAACGACAACATCGTCGCGTTCTGGACGCCGGATACGCTGCCGGAAGCCAAAAAGCCGCTGACGCTGAGCTACCGCCTGAACTTCACCCGCGATGAAGACAAACTGCATTCGCAGGACATCGCCTATGTGGCCCGCACCATGCGTTCGACCGGTGACGTGAAGCAGTCCAACCTGATTCGCGAGCCAGACGGCAGCGTGGCCTTCCTGGTCGACTTCGTCGGCCCGGTGCTGAAAGGGCTGGACGCTAATACCCCGGTCGCCTCTCAGATCAGCATCGGCGACAACGGTGAAATGGTGGAAAACAACGTCCGCTATAACCCAGTGACCAAAGGCTGGCGCCTGACGGTGCGTCTGAAAGTGAAAGACGACAAGAAGCCGGTAGAAATGCGCGCGGCGCTGGTCAATGGCGATAAGACTCTGTCGGAAACCTGGAGCTATCAGCTACCTGCCAATGAATAAGCCTACTCAACCCGCCCAGGATTATCTTGCGGCGCTGCCTCTGACCGCCGAGCGGTCGGAGGCGCTCAACCCTCAAACGGCGGATGACGCTCAGGCACTGGAGGCGCTCCATCGGCAGATGGGCGCCGCCGACGCCAACGTCAATAGCCTGTCGGCGGATGACGTGGCGCTGGCCTCGGTCAAACCGCGTATCGAAAACGCCTGGCCGGATGCGGTCAGCGATGACGACTTCGATACCGACGCCGAAGGGCGCGCCATTCTGAAGGCGACGCCGCCGATCAAACGAACCACCATGTTCCCGGAAGCCTGGCGCACCAACCCGGTGGCGCGCTTCTGGGATTCTCTGCTGGGGCGTTCGCCGCACAACCGGCACGCCACCAAAGAGGAGGCCGAGGCCGAGAACCGCTGGCGTACCGTCGGCTCCATGCGCCGTTATGTGCTGCTGGTGCTGATGCTGGTGCAAACCGGCATCGCCACCTGGTACATGAAAACCATCTTGCCTTATCAGGGCTGGGCGCTGATCGATCCTATCGCCATGCTGGATCAGGATCTGATGCAGTCGGTGCTGCAGCTGCTGCCATATGTGCTGCAAACCGGCATTCTGATCCTGTTCGCCGTACTGTTCTGCTGGGTCTCGGCCGGTTTCTGGACCGCGCTGATGGGCTTCCTGCAGCTGCTGATCGGCAAGGACAAATACAGCATTTCTTCCACCATCAAGGGCGATGAGCCGATCAATCCGGCGCACCGCACCGCGCTGATCATGCCGATCTGTAACGAAGACGTCGAACGCGTGTTCGCCGGCCTGCGTGCGACCTATGAGTCCGTCGCCGCGACCGGTCAGCTAGAACACTTCGATATCTACGTCTTGAGCGACAGCTACGATCCGGACATCTGCGTGGCGGAGCAAAAGGCGTGGATGGAGCTGTGCCGCGATGTCGACGGCCACGGCCGCATCTTCTATCGCCGTCGCCGTCGCCGCGTCAAACGCAAGAGCGGCAACATCGACGACTTCTGCCGTCGTTGGGGCGGTGAGTACAGCTACATGGTGATCCTGGACGCCGACAGCGTGATGAGCGGCGAATGCCTCACCGGGCTGGTGCGTCTGATGGAAGCCAACCCGAACGCCGGCATCATCCAGTCCGCGCCGAAGGCGTCCGGCATGGATACCCTGTATGCGCGCGTGCAGCAGTTCGCTACCCGCGTTTACGGGCCGCTGTTTACCGCCGGCCTGCATTTCTGGCAGCTGGGCGAGTCGCACTACTGGGGCCATAACGCCATCATCCGCGTGAAGCCGTTTATCGAGCACTGTGCGCTGGCGCCACTGCCGGGCGAAGGCTCCTTCGCCGGTTCAATCTTGTCGCACGACTTCGTTGAAGCGGCGCTGATGCGCCGCGCCGGTTGGGGCGTGTGGATCGCTTACGATCTGCCGGGCAGTTACGAAGAGCTGCCGCCAAACCTGCTGGACGAGCTGAAACGCGACCGTCGCTGGTGCCACGGCAACCTGATGAACTTCCGCCTGTTCCTGGTGAAGGGCATGCACCCGGTGCACCGCGCGGTGTTCCTCACCGGCGTGATGTCCTACCTGTCGGCGCCGCTGTGGTTCATGTTCCTGGCGCTCTCCACCGCGTTGCAGGTGGTGCACACCCTGATGGAACCGCAATACTTCCTGCAGCCGCGGCAGCTGTTCCCGGTCTGGCCGCAGTGGCGGCCCGAGCTGGCGATAGCGCTGTTCTCCACCACGCTGGTGCTGTTGTTCCTGCCGAAGCTGCTCAGCATCGTGCTGATCTGGGCCAAGGGCGCGAAAGAGTACGGCGGGGCGTTCCGTCTGTTCATTTCGATGCTGATGGAAATGCTGTTCTCGGTGCTGCTGGCGCCGGTGCGCATGCTGTTCCATACCGTGTTCGTAGTGAGCGCCTTCCTCGGTTGGGAAGTGGTGTGGAATTCGCCGCAGCGTGACGACGACGATACGCCGTGGGGCGAAGCCTTCCGCCGCCATGGCTCGCAGATGTTGCTGGGCCTGGTGTGGGCCGGTGGCATGGCGTGGCTGGATCTGCGCTTCCTGTGGTGGTTGGCGCCGATCGTGTTCTCGCTGATCCTGTCGCCGTTCGTGTCGGTGCTGTCAAGCCGCGCGACGCTGGGCATGAAGAGCAAACGCGCCAAGCTGTTCCTGATCCCGGAAGAGTACAACCCGCCGCGTGAGCTGTTGGCGACGGAAGAATACCTGCATCTCAACCGCAATCGCGCGCTGACCAACGGCTTTATGCATGCGGTGGTCAACCCGTCCTTCAACGCGCTGGCGACGGCGTTGGCGACGGCGCGTCACCATCTGCGCGCGACGCTCGATCGCAACCGCGAGGAGCGGGTGAACGAAGCGCTGCAGCTGGGGCCGGAGACGCTGGCGAAGGGCAAACGTCTGGAGCTGCTGAGCGATCCGGTCACGCTGGCTCGTCTGCACCAGCGCGTCTGGCTGTTGCCGGAAGGCGCCGCCTGGCGTGAGCACTATCAGCAGTTGCCGCACAACCCGCTGGCGCACCCAACGGGCCGGCGTTAATCGCTGAACGGCAACGCCCAGACGGGGAATGCGCATGGCGCATTCCCCGTTTTTTTTACCTTTTGCTTACGTGCGCCGGTGCCGGCGGAGAAAGGGAACTGTGGTAGACTGCGGCCGATGCGTTGTTCACTCGCGAAACAACCCCCTTGCTCAGAGTCAATGTTGTGAATCTCTCTTCCTACCTTCGGCTGGCCTGCGTGGCGGCCGGCGTGATGGCCCTGACCGGCTGTGGCAGCATTATCAGCCGCACCGTGCCCGGCGCGGGGCATGGCCACCAGTACTATCCCGGCGTGCAGTGGGATCTGCGCGATACGCCCTGGCGCTACGTCACGGTGATAGACGTGCCGCTGTCGATGGTGGTGGACACCTTTATGCTGCCGTTCGATGCGCAGCACGGCCCCTATGAATAAACCCGCTCAGCGGGTGGCGAACACCACCAGCTGATAGCCTTTCTGCCTGCAATAGAAAGGCGCCAGCGCCGTCATGCCCAGCCCTTGCACGTGAGCGGCCAACGAATGCGGATTGTCGTCGTCGATAAACAGCGCGCCCACGTCGTAGTCATGGCTGGTATGCGCTTTGACCGCGGCGTAAAGGCGCTTCAGCACGCCTTTGCCGCGCCAGGCGGCGGCGAGGCAGACCGGGCCGTAGAGAAATACCCGCAGTTCATTCAGCGCGCGTCCGGCGAAGGATTGCGTGGCGAGCGTCGCCAGCATCGCGTCCACCACCGGCGGGCGCGGTTGCACGTCGGCGGGCATAAGGCAAACAAACCCCGCCAGTTGGTTTTCCTGTTCAGCCACTAGTATGCCGATGCCGCGGTTGATCGCCGCCAGCTGCGCCTCATTCATGCGCGATACGATAAATCCCTGCCGTTTTTGGCGCTCGTCGAGCGCTTCCGGCACGTTTTCCCCCTGCAGCTGCAAAATGGCGGGGTAGTCGGTGGGGCGAGCCCGGCGAATATCCATGCTGCCTCCTTGGCGATGAGTGCGTAGTGCGGGTTAACGTTCATCCCATTCATCGGCCGCGGCCTGGCCTTCTTCGGTATCCAGCGGCGGCTCGAGCTGGAAGTCGCCTTCTTCCCATTCGTACAGGGTGTTTTCATCTATCCACTCGGCGGTGATCTCCACCTCGTCGTAGTCACCGTCGAAGATCGCCTGCGCCGCCGCACCACTGCGCAGCGGCAGGCATTCCACCGCTTCGCCTTCTTCCTCGAAGAACTCGGCCTGCCACATCGTGTCGCCATCCTGCATCACGTACTTTTGCAGATTGAACTGCTGTGGCACCGGCGGTTCGTCATCGCCTTCGGCGGTGTCGATAAACTCTTCGCGTGCGGCCTCGATGGCTTCTTCCAGGGTTGCATACAGGCTCATGTTCGCCTCCGTTGACAATGAGAGTAGAGCGCCCGGCGGCACTGCCGGTGCGGTGGGGGAAACGTCAAACCTAATTGTTGTCTCACTGGCGCAGGATGCAAATTTTTTTGTTGTCCGCATTGCGACGATGGTTGTCCGCAAAGCGGGAGAAGAGGCGGCGAGGGCGGGAAATAATGGCGTCATCGTTCATTCAGGCGTCAGGAGAAGCCCATGTTAATCGACCCTTCAAGCAAATATCGACCGTTCCCGCCGGTGGCGTTGCCGAACCGCCAATGGCCTGCGCGTACGCTGCGGCAGGCGCCGCGCTGGTGCTCCAGCGATCTGCGCGACGGCAACCAGGCGCTGGCGGAACCGATGGATAACGCGCGCAAGCGCGAGTTCTATCAATTGCTGTTGCAGTGTGGTTTTAAAGAAATTGAAGTGGCTTTTCCTTCGGCGTCGCAAACGGATTTCGATTTTGTGCGCACGCTGATTGACGAGCAGCTGATCCCGGACGACGTCACGATTCAGGTGCTGACGCAGTCGCGCGACGATCTGATCGACCGCACCTTCGAGGCGCTGCAGGGGGCGCCACGGGCTATCGTGCATCTGTACAACGCCACGGCGCCGATGTTTCGCGACATCGTGTTCCGCCAGGATAAGGCCGCCACCGTGGCGCTGGCGGTGAACGGCGCGCGGCGCATTCGCCGGCAGTGCGAGGCACAGCCCGATACCGCCTGGTGCTTCGAGTATTCGCCGGAAACCTTCTGTTTTACTGAATTGGCGTTCGCGCTGGAGATCTGCGAAGCGGTGGCGGCGGTGTGGCAACCGGGGCCGCAGCGGCCGATGATCATCAATCTGCCGGCGACGGTAGAAGTGAGCACGCCCAACGTGTATGCCGATCAGATTGAATGGTTCTGTCGCCACTTCAGCCGCCGCGCCGATGTAACGATCAGCGTGCATCCGCATAACGATCGCGGCACCGGCGTGGCCTGCGCGGAGCTGGCGCTGTTGGCCGGCGCCGATCGGGTCGAAGGCTGCCTGTTCGGCAACGGAGAGCGCACCGGCAATGTCGATCTGGTTACGCTGGCGTTGAATCTCTATACCCAGGGCGTGGCGCCGGGCTTGGACTTCAGCCGCCTGAAGCAGGTGGTGGAGGTGGTGGAGCTGTGCAATCAGCTGCCGGTGCACCCTCGCCATCCTTATGCCGGCGAGTTGGTGTTTACCGCCTTCTCCGGTTCGCATCAGGATGCGATTAAAAAAGGCTTCGCCGCCCAGCGCCAGCGCCAGGATGGCTGGTGGCAGGTGCCTTACCTGCCGCTCGATCCCGCCGATGTCGGCTGCAGCTATGAGGCGGTGATCCGGGTCAACAGCCAGTCCGGCAAAAGCGGGGCCGCCTGGCTGTTGGAACAAAATCACGGGCTGGCGTTGCCGCGCGGTTTGCAGATTGATTTCAGCCAGGTGGTGCAGCGCGCGACCGACGGCAGCGGCAAGGAAATGAGCGGCGCGCAGCTGTGGCGCTTATTCCGCGACACCTATGGGCTGGTGGAGCAACCGCACTTGCAGCTGCTGAGCTACCAGACGGAAAGCCACGGCGTAGAGGCCTACAGCTTCAATGCGCGGGTTGCCTGTGAGGGAGAGCCGCTGCGGCTGCAGGGCGCCGGCAATGGCCTGCTTTCCAGCGCGGTGGATGCGCTGCGCCAGCGCTTCGGCTTGCCGCTGGCGATCGAGGATTACCACGAGCATACGCTGGGGCACCAGAGCGACAGCCGGGCGGTGGCCTATATTCGCTGCTCGTTGCCGCAGGGTGAGGCGACCTACGGCGTTGGCATCGACGTCGACTCCGCCAGCGCCTCGCTGCAGGCGCTGCTCAACGTCGCCGGACGCTATCTGGCGTCAACGTCGGCGCGGCCGGGCTGAAATAGTCGCTGGGCGCGACCCCCAGCACCCGGCGAAACATGGCGCTGAACGCGCTGGGGCTGTCATAGCCGAGATCCAGCGCCACTTCCAACACCGAGCGGCCGGTCGCCAGCGCGTTCAGCGCCGCCAGCAAACGGGCGCGTCGCACCCAATCGCTAAAATGCAGCCCGGTTTCGCGCTGGAAGCGCCGCGACAGGGTGCGTCCGCTGACGCTGAGATGAGCGGCCGCCTGTTCCAGCGTCCAGGGCTGCGCCAGCGTAGCCTGGATATGGCGGCACAGGGCGAGCAGCGATGCCTCACGCGGTTCAGGCAGGTGCAGCGGCAGGATCGGCAGCATCCGCAACTCATCCAGAATCAGTTCCATGACGCGCTCATCGCGTCCGCCGCTCGGGTAATCGGGCGCAATCTCCATCGCACAGATAATCAACTCGCGCAGCAGCGGAGAAACCTGCACCACCTGGCATTGGGCCGGCAGATCGGCGCGCGCCAGCGGATCGACGAACAGCGTCCTGGCCGCCACCTGGCCGGTAATGCGCAGACTGTGCACCACCTTAGCCGGCACCCAGACGCCGCGGCCGGGCGGCACCACCCAACTGCCGAGCCGGGTCGTGACCTGCACCACGCCGCTCAGGCTGTGAATCAGCTGCGCGCAGTGATGGTAGTGATCCGGCTCGCTGTCGCCGTGGCGATAATCCTTGGCCAACGGCCGGACAGGCTGGTCGGGCGGCAGAACGTCGTGAAACAACAGCATCGTAAGCAGGCTCCGCGCGGCAAAAGGGGGAAGACAGCATGCCATGCGGCGCTGTTTCACACCAGTCTGTGGCGCGGTACGGCGAAATGGTTTATAAAATAATATTATATAATTTTATAAATTGATGGAGGGGCAATGGATATTGACGCGATGCGCAAGGCGGCGGCGCAGGCTGGCGCGATGCTGCGCACCTTGGGCAACGAAGATCGGCTGCTGCTGCTGTGCCGGCTCAGCCAGGGCGAGATGGCGGTGAGCGAGCTGGCGCAGGCGCTGGATATCCGCCAGCCGACGCTGTCCCAGCAGCTTGGCGTGCTGCGCGAGGAGGGATTGGTCTCCACCCGACGCGCCGGTAAGCAGATTTACTATGCGGTGGCCGACGCCAAAGCGCTGGCGCTGCTCCATACCCTGTATCAACTCTATTGCCCACAGCCGGAGAACCGCGATGACCATTGACTGGCAACACTTCACGCCGTATTCCGCGCTGGCGGGCGGAGCCATTATCGGCGCAGCGGTGGCGCTGCTGCTGCTGTTCAACGGCCGGATCGCCGGCATCAGCGGCATTACCGGCGGTTTATTGAGCGCGGGTGGCCGCGAGCGGGGCTGGCGCGCCGCATTTCTTGGCGGGTTGCTGATTTCCCCCTGGCTGTATGCTGCCGCAGCGGCTTTGCCGTCTGCTGAGATCGCGGCCGGCAGCGGCGGGCTGGCGGTCGCGGGGCTATTGGTGGGGGTGGGGACACGATTGGGCAGCGGTTGCACCAGCGGGCACGGCGTGTGCGGCGTCGCGCGGCTGGCGCCGCGTTCGCTGGCCGCCACGGCGGTGTTTATGCTGCTGGGCTTTACGACCGTGTGGCTGATGCGCCACCTGCTGGGAGGGTGAGATGTTTAAATCCCTGTTGGCGCTGCTGAGCGGCGTGATTTTCGGTCTGGGGCTGATCGTCGCCGGCATGGCCAATCCGGCCAAAGTGTTGGCGTTTCTCGACGTTACCGGCCAGTGGGATCCTTCGCTGGCGCTGGTGATGGTTGGGGCGATCGCGGTGGCGGCGCCGGCCTTCTTGTGGGCGCGGCGACGCGAGCGGAGCCTGTTGGGCGAACCGCTGCAGATCCCGGCCGCCGGGCGTGTGGAGCGCCGTTTGCTGGCGGGCAGCGCGCTGTTCGGCGTCGGTTGGGGCATCGCGGGCATTTGCCCTGGCCCCGCCTGGGTGTTGGCGGGGGCGGAGATACAGCGGGTATGGCCGTTCCTGCTGGCGATGCTGGCGGGCATGGCGCTGTATGAGATTATCATGAGGCGGAGGCGTACATGTCGATAGCCAAGGCGGTGTTGCGCATCGCGCGCCCGACCGATCGGTTGCAAGAGATTGCCGCGCTGTATTGTCGCGGGCTGGGGTTCGAAAAGCTGGGCGAGTTTGTCGATCATCAGGGCTTTGACGGCATAATGATCGGCCATCCGCAGCATGCCTACCATCTGGAGTTCACGCAGCATCGCGGGGTGCGGGTCGGGCAGGCGCCGACGCAGGATCATCTGCTGGTGTTTTATCTGCCGGATGAGAACGCATGGCGAGCCGCGTGCGAGCGGATGCGGGCGGCGGGATTCCTGGTTGTCACCGCCTATAACCCCTATTGGGATAGGGCGGGGCAAACCTTTGAAGATCCTGACGGCTACCGGGTGGTCCTGCAACATCAGGCCTGGCAAGGATAAAAAAAAACCGGCGCCTTGAGCGCCGGTTTGCGAGATAAAAAAGGGGTATCCGTCAGGCGCTGGTCGCCGGTTTCTGCGCGCTCTTGGTCTGGGTATTTTCCAGCATGCGGCGAATCGGCACGATCAGCACGATAAGCACGGCGGCGCAGATCAGCAGCGCGACTGAGCAGCGAGCGAACAGATCCGGCAGCATATCCAGTTGGTCGGCCTTGACGTGACCGCCGATCAGACCGGCCGCCAGGTTGCCCAGCGCGCTGGCGCAGAACCACAGCCCCATCATTTGCCCGCGCATTCTCTCCGGCGCCAGCAGCGTCATGGTGGCCAGGCCGATCGGGCTCAGGCACAGCTCACCCAGCGTCAGCATCAGGATACTGCCCACCAGCCACATCGGCGATACGCCGGCGCCGCCGTTGCTCAGCACATTCTGCGCGGCCAGCATCATCAGGCCGAAACCGCCGGCGGCGCACAGGATACCGATCACGAACTTGGTAATGCTGCTCGGGCGCACGTTATTGCGCGCCAGCGCAGGCCAGGCCCAGCTGAACACCGGCGCCAGCAGGATGATGAACAGGGCGTTGATCGACTGGAACCACACCGCCGGGATCTCGAAGCCGCCGACCATGCGATTGGTGTAATCGTTGGCGAACAGGTTGAACGAGGTCGGTTTCTGTTCAAACGCCGACCAGAAGAACGCGGCGGAGATCAGCAGGATAAAGCACACCAGCAGGCGAGCGCGCTCTTTGCGGCTCAGGCCGGCAAAGGCGAACAGATAGATGAAGTACAGGGTGACCGACGCGGCGATCACGTACACCAGCACGCTGGCTACTTCGACCGGGTTGATGACGATGGTGCCCTGAGCGATCAGCACGATGACCGCAGCCAGGCCTACCGCCAATGCCAGCAGCCAGGCGCCGACGCCTTTTTTCTTCGCGACCGGGCTGTTCCAGGTGGAATCCAGGCCCACTTCGCGGTCATAGCGTTTCATCGCCGGGACGGCGAACACGCGGAAGATCACCAGCGCCACCAGCATCCCGATACCGCCGATGCCGAAGCCCCAGTGCCAGCCGTGTGACTTGATCAGCCAGCCGGAGATCAACGGGGCGATGAACGAACCGATGTTGATGCCCATGTAGAACAGCGAGAAACCGCCGTCGCGGCGCGCATCGCCTTTCTTGTACAGCGTGCCGACCATCACCGAGATACAGGTCTTGAACAGGCCGGAACCGAGCACGATGAACATCAGGCCGATGAAGAACAGGTTGGTGCCCATCACCGCGGACAGGGCGATCGACAGGTGGCCGAGGGCGATCAGAATCGAACCGTACCAAACGGCCTTGCGTTGGCCGAGCCAGTTGTCCGCCAGCCAGCCGCCCGGCAGCGCCGCCAGGTACATGCTGCCGGCGAAGATGCCGACGATCGCCGACGCGTTCTCGCGCGCCAGACCCAGACCGCCGTCGTATACGGTGGCGGCCATAAACAGGATCAGCAGCGGACGGATGCCGTAGAACGAAAAGCGCTCCCACATTTCGGTGAAGAACAGAGAACCCAGCGGATAGGGATGGCCGAAGAAGGTCCGGCTTTCTGACTTATTGACAGAGGATTGCATAACGATTTCCCAATAAAAAGGCGCTGCATGGCTGCAGCCCGTACTGTGGTTGTATGTGTATTTAATGAAGGCGATCCGCCCAATGCGGATTACCCGACAAAACCGCGGCTGCAACGCTGATAAACCGTGGAAAGCGTGCTGACCTTTTCTTCACTTGGCCGATGGTTCACATCTGGCATGATATTATTTAACCATTTGATAACTGGTCGTTGGTTTTGTCTAGTACCTGTATCCCATTTTTTAGACGAAAAGTCGACAAGCATCTCCTTTTCTGGTTTTTCTGTTGGTTGTGGCAGGAATATGATTGACAGCGGGTTTTATGCGCTGAAAGTTAATTAATTGTTGGTAAACAAGATGTTGTAGTAAGAATGTTCCGAGTGGGGCGAAAATTCGCCGGCCCGCAGGAAGCATTATTAAAAGTAGGGGAAACGCGCCGTTGATCCGGCCAATCGCGTAAATTGGCGATAAATGCAGCTATTGTTCTTCCTGCAGCGTGTCTTCCCGCATATAGCCCGGCCGCCGCCGCAGACACCACCAGGAATAACCGGCGTTGAACAGCACCACCAAAGCGGTGACGGCGAAGACCGCGCGAAAACCGTAGCCGGCGGAGACCGCGGCGCCGAGCAGCGGGCCGCTGACGTTGCCGACGTCGCGGAACGACTGGTTGTAGCTGAAAATTCGGCCGGCGACCTGATTGGTGCAGTTATAAATCAACAGCGTCTGTACCGCCGGCAGCAGCGCGCCGTCGGCCGCCCCCAGCAGAAAGCGCAGTACGCCGAGCTGCCACGGTGTTTGCACGAACGCCATCGGGATCAGCAGCAGCACCGAGACGATCAGCATAAAGACCAGAATGCGTTCCGGGCCGATGCGATCGCCCAGCTTGCCCAGCCGTGGGGCGCTCATCAATGCCGCGACGCCGGGCACCGAGGCGATCAGCCCGCTGATAAACGCCAGATTATGGGTCGCGCCGGCCAGATCGCGCACATACAGCGTCAGGATCGGGGCAATTGAGCCGGTGGCGATCTGGATGATCATGGTGGTGACGAACAGGCTGAGCACCAGCTTCGGGTTCTTCAACGAGGCGAACACCTGCCGTGCGTGCAACATGTCGCGCTTTTGCACCGGGGTAAATTGCTCTTTGACATACAGCAGCGTCAGCACGAAGCAGACGAACAGCACCGCGGCGGTGATATAAAACACCGGGCGCAGGCCGTACAGATCGGCCAGCAGGCCGCCGATCAACGGGCCGATCAGCGCGCCGCCGACGCCGCCGGTTGACAGGGTGCCGAGCGCCCAGCCGCTGCGGTTGCGCGGCACCTGGGTGGCGATCAGCGCGTTGGCGTTGGGTATGAACCCGCCAAGCAACCCCAGCACCGCCCGCAGCGCGAGAAACTGCCAGACTGTTTGCGCCATGCCCATCAGCACCATGACGATCGCCATGCCCAACGCCGAGCGCAGCAACATCAGTTTACGGCCGCGTCGGTCGGCCAGGGCGCCCCAGAACGGCGCGGCGATAGCGGAAAACAGGAAGGTAATGCTGAACAGCAGACCGGACCACATGTTGAGCGCCTGATGGCCGGCTACGCCCAGCGTCTCGACGTACAGCGGCAGAAACGGCATCACCAGGCTGAAGGCGGCGCCGGTGAGAAAGCACCCTACCCAGGCGACGAAAAGGTTGCGTTTCCAGTTAACGGGTTCTGCTGCCGAAGCCATAAATGTCCATTGCCGAAAGGTGACGCGTTTTGCCGGCGGCAAAAAGATGAGGGGCAAAACGTGAAAGTTAGCCTGATAAGTATGCGCCGCCGGCGCGGCGACGGCAAACCAGAGGACGGGAATAGGGCGAAAAATGAAATAAAGTTTTAAAAATGACGCTTAAACCTTATTCCGCGCTTGGCGCGCGGAATTTTCAGCGTTTTATAGGCCGGCCAGCGCCTCGAAACCGGCGGCGGTGGTGGTGGCGCTAAAGTCAGTGACCTCGTAGTGGGCCACGGCGTTAAACGGATCTTCGGCCAGGATGGCGTCCAGCCGCGCACGCTCAATGCCCTTGGCCAGGATCACGCCGCCGGTGCGGGGATTCTTGCGGCCGGAGGCGATGAAGGTGCCGTCCTGAAAATATTTCTTAAGCCAGGCGATGTGCCCGTCAAGGTGGCTGTCGACGTCGGCGATCGGGCGATGGTAGGTCAGGCTGACAATGTACATGGCGGCTCCGGGGTTGGCGGCAAAGGCTTTACCATCCCACCCTCGCCGTCGATTCTCAAGAGGCGCGCAATAAAAAACCCGCCGGCGGCGGGTTTGCTTTATCAGTAGAGCGAAGGCTCGCCTTCCGGGCGGGTCTTGAAGCGGCGATGCAGCCACATATATTGATCCGGCGCCATCAGGATCTCTTTTTCCACCACTTTATTCATAAAAGCGGCGGCATCGAGTTCGTTATCCAGCGGGAAGTTTTCCACCGCCGGCTGCATGATCAGCTCATAGCCTTTGCCGTCCGGCAGGCGGCGCGGGGTGAACGGAATGATCGCCGGTTTGCCCATCCGCACCAGCACGTAACTGCCGGTGGTGGTGGCGGCTTTGTCTACCGCGAACAGCGGCACGAATACGCTGCTGCGCGGGCCGTAGTCGTGATCCGGCGCATACCAGATGATATCGCCCTGTTTCAGGGCGCGGATCATGCCTTTGATGTCTTTGCGATCCAGCATCGATTTGTTGGAACGCATGCGGCCCCAGGTTTGCAGCCAGTCCATCAGCTTGTTGTCGTGCGGGCGGTAAACGCCGATGCCCGGGTTGTGAATGCCGAAGATGCGCGCGCCCAGCTCCAGCGTCAAAAAGTGCAGGCCAATCAGCAACACGCCCTGCTGGTTGTCGCGGGCCTTTTGGATGTGCTCCAGGCCGCTGACCTTGAACCAGCGCTCGATGCGCCAGTTGGGCCAGAACCACGCCATGCCGGTTTCAAACAGCCCCATGCCGACCGATTCGAAATTCTTTACCACCAGCGCATCGCGTTCGGCCTGCGGCATGTCGGGAAAACAGAGCTCGAGGTTACGCTGGGCGATAGCGACGCGTCGCTTGAGAAAGCGCATGGAAAATCGCCCAATCGAGGTGCCGAGCCAGTAGATGACGGGATAAGGCAGCAACACCAGCAGATACAGCAAGCCGATGCCGACCCAGGTCAGCCAGTAGCGCGGGTGCAATAAGGAACGATTGAAAGTAGGAACTTGAGTCATGGGTTCTCTGTTTGAATACGGTTGTTTAAGTGTAATGACAGAGTCATAGCATGGTCTGGCAGCCGGGTGAGCTCGGCGGCAAGGTTCGTTTCTGCCGTTTGTTTGCGACTATTGTGGCATTTTTCTGGCGATCCGGGAAAACACAACGCATTAAAATCCCTTTTTGGGCGTTAAATATGCATCGAATGCCGAATTTTTCCACAATCTTTCCTGCCAAAGATAATGGCGATATTATTGCTGGTAATTATTCAGAGGGTAAATATGTTGGCACCATGGATCAGTGCGGGGCTGCTGGTTTTGGGCGCGGCGGTCGGCAGCGTCGGCGCGCATCTGCAGGTGAACGCGATATTGGCGCTCGCCGGCGTGATGATGGCGCTCGGTATACTGGCTTCCGCGTTTACCGAAGGCGGCGGACGCTGAACGGGGCGTTTGCGCCAGGGCTGCGCGGCGGCGGTTTTTCGGGTATGATGTGCGCCGCGCGCGGGCCGGCAGGCTGCGCGCGATGATCAGTCACCTCCCGAAAGACAGGAAAGTACACCATGCCAGTGTTACATAACCGAATTTCTAATGAGGAACTGAAGGCGCGCATGCTGGCGGAAACCGAGCCGCGCACCACAGTTTCTTTTTACAAATATTTCTCCATCGACGATCCCAAAGCGTTTCGCGACAGCCTGTACGTTCAGTTCGAAAAATTGAAGGTGTTCGGCCGCATCTACGTGGCGAAAGAGGGCATCAACGCGCAGATCAGCGTGCCGCAGCATAACTTCGACGCGTTCAAAGCCGCGCTGTTCGCCTCGCACCCGGCGCTGGATCAGGTTCGCCTGAATATCGCGCTCGAAGACGACGGAAAATCCTTCTGGGTGCTGCGCCTCAAGGTGCGCGAGCGCATCGTGGCCGACGGCATCGATGACGAGAGCTTTGACCCAAGCAACGTCGGCGAATATCTGCAGGCCGATCGCGTCAATCAGATGATCGACGATCCGAATACGGTGTTCGTCGATATGCGCAACCACTATGAGTACGAAGTCGGTCACTTCGAAAACGCCATCGAGGTGCCGTCGGATACCTTCCGCGATCAGCTGCCGATGGCGGTGGAGATGCTGCAGGACAGCAAAGACAAAAACATCGTCATGTACTGCACCGGCGGTATTCGCTGTGAAAAAGCCAGCGCCTATATGCTGCACAACGGCTTTAAAAACATCTACCACGTGGAAGGCGGGATCATCGAGTACGCCCGCAAAGCGAAAGAGCAGGGGCTGCCGCTGAAGTTTATCGGCAAAAACTTCGTGTTCGATGAGCGCATGGGCGAGCGCATTTCCGACGATGTGATCGCCAACTGCCACCAGTGCGGGGCGCCGTGCGACACCCACACCAACTGCAAAAACGACGGTTGCCACCTGCTGTTCATTCAGTGCCCGAGCTGCGCCGCCAAGTTTGAAGGGTGCTGCAGCGAGATTTGCCGCGAAGAGCTGAAGCTGCCGCGCGAAGAGCAACGCGCGCGCCGTGCCGGCCGGGAAAACGGCGTCAAGATCTTCAATAAGTCGAAAGGCCTGTTGCAGACTACGATGCACATTCCGGCACCGGAAGAAGAAGGTCCAGCCCGCTGAGCCTGAGGAAATGAGAAGCCCGGCCGCCAAGCCGGGCTTTTTTACTTATTTCTCGCGCACGCCTTCTACGGAGATGATCAGCTCAACGTCTTGCGACGCCGGGCCCAGATCGGTGGTGATGCCGAAATCTTTCAGCTTGATCTTGCCGTTGGCTTCAAAGCCGGCGCGGTAGCCGCCCCACGGATCGTTGCCCTGGCCAATCAGTTTGGCGTCCAGCGTAACCGGTTTGGTCACGCCGTTCAGCGTCAGGTTACCGACCACCGCATAACCGTCGCCGCTTTTCTTCACTTCGGTGGATTCAAACTTGGCCTGCTTGTTCTTCTCCACGTTGAGGAACTCGGCGCTGCGCAGGTGCTTGTCGCGTTCGGCGTGGTTGGTGTCGACGCTGGCGGTATTGATGGTCACGTTGACCTTGTCCTTCGAAGGATCTTTTTCGTCGAAGGTGAAGCCGCCGTCGAAGTCTTTAAAGCTGCCGTACAGCCAGCTGTAACCCAGGTGCTGGATGCGGAACTCGATAAAGGCGTGCTGGCCCTGTTTGTCGATCTTGTAGTCCGCCGCCAGTGCGGAACCGGCGCTCAGCAGCAGGGCGCCTGCGGTCAGGCCCAATACGGTCTTTTTCAACATAGCAATCTCCATAAATCCAAAGGTTAATCGGCGCTGCTACCCAGCATCCGTTTCAAAGTGACATCACGATCGATAAAGTGATGTTTAAGCGCGGCCAGCCCGTGCAGTACCGAGAGCACTACCACGGCCCAGGCCAGGTAAAGGTGTATGGCGCCGGCGGTGTCGGCTTGCTCCGCCATGCCGGTCACGGTGGCGGGTACGTCGAACCAGCCGAATACGCTGATCGGTTGGCCGTCGGCGGTCGAGATCAGATAGCCGCTGATCAGAATGCCGAACAGCACGGCATACAGCGCCAGATGCGCGAGAATGGCGCTGACGCGAGTGAGGCGGCCATAGCTGGCCAGAGGCTTGGGCGGCGGCGAGACAAAGCGCCAGATCACGCGGATCACCATCACGATGAACAGCAGCGTGCCGATGCTTTTGTGGATCTCCGGCGCCTGGTGGTACCAGACGTCGTAATAGCCCAGCGTGACCATCCACAGGCCGAGGGCGAACATGCCGTACACCGTCAGCGCCACCAGCCAGTGGATCAACACTGACACATGGCCGAAACGATCGGCGGTATTTTTCCAGAGCATCCTGTTTCCTTCGATTACCGATTGGCTGGCTGCAATAATTAAACTTTAGGAAACATAAAATCAATAATAAATTTAACTATGTTACTTCTTAGAAATATTAGTCAGTGAATTTGTTTGAGATGTTCGGAGTTCATCAGATAAATCGTTGAAGATGATATGATTTCTTTCACGTGGCGATTATGCTAGTTGTTGAAAATTAGGCTTATTATCTATTAATGTCAGCTTTTGTCATTTTACGTAAACCGTTCATGGATTGCTGGGCGGGATTATTGGTTGGCAAAGGTTATGCCTATTTCTTGCGGCGAAGAGCAGGGCGGAAAGATTAAATTATTCGAACGGTTACGCTAAATCCTCTGCGGCGTGACGGCCGACTTTGCTACCATTAGCGCCAAGAGTCGGCTCTTTGTGGCCGGTTAACCCAGTGAAATAACAAGGAAACGTCATGGGCCGAACCCGAGTAACCGACAGCAGCCTGCGTTTGGCCGTCCTGTTGGCGATGTTGGTGATCATTTTGGCCGGGGTGAAAGCCGCCGCCGACATCGTGGTGCCGTTTCTACTGGCGGTATTCCTCGCCATGGTGCTGAACCCGCTGGTGACGATGCTGGAACGCCGCCGGGTGCCGCGCATCCTTGGGGTGACGCTGCTGGTGACGGCGGTGATCGTGGTCGTGATGCTGTTTATCGGCATGCTGGGCGCTTCGCTGAACGAGTTCGCCCGCTCGCTGCCGCAGTACCGCGGCATGATGATCGAGAAACTGCGCGAGCTGCAGCATTACGCCGATCGCTTCAATATCAGCCTCTCCAGCGAAGCGATGCTGCAGTATGTCGATCCCAGCGCGGCGATGAATCTGGTTACCCGCATGCTGGGGCACCTGTCTGGCGCCATGACCAACGTCTTCCTGCTGCTGATGACCGTGGTGTTTATGCTGTTTGAAGTGCAGCTGTTGCCTTATAAGCTGCAGCAGGCGTTGGATAAGCCGAACGAAGGCCTCGCCGCGATGCGGCGGGCGCTGGACGGCGTGACGCGCTATCTGGTGATTAAAACCATCATCAGCCTGGCCACCGGCGTGATCGTCTGGATCTTCCTGGCGGCGGTCGGGGTGCGCTTCGCCTTTATCTGGGGGCTGCTGGCGTTTCTGCTCAACTATATCCCCAATATCGGCTCGGTATTGGCCGCCATTCCACCGTTGATTCAGGCGCTGCTGTTCAACGGATTGGGCGATGCGCTGGTGGTGGCGGGCGGCTTTATCGCTGTCAACATGGTGATCGGCAATATCCTCGAACCGCGGGTGATGGGGCGCGGGCTGGGGTTGTCGACGCTGGTGGTGTTCCTGTCGCTGATCTTTTGGGGTTGGCTGCTCGGCCCGGTGGGCATGTTGCTGTCGGTGCCGCTGACGATCGTGGCGCGCATCGCGCTGGAGACCACCGAGGGCGGCTATCGGCTGGCGGTTATCCTGGGGGACGGCCGCCCGCCGCGCCAGCCTCCGGCGGCGCCGGAGTGAGGAAGATTTTTCCGCTGACGCCGGGCTGCGCGGCGTGTTGCAGCGCCGCTGCGTACTGATGCAGAGGGTAAATCGCGGCGGGCGGGCGCAGCGCCAGCTGGCCGCGGCGCAGCAGCTGGAATAGCTGATAAAACGCCGTTTGCCACTGCGCCGGCGCCGCCTGCGCATTCCATTTACGCAGGTGGAACAGCGAAGCGCGCAGCTTTAACTCGTCCACTACGCGCCGCCAGTCCACCTGGCACCCGCCTAAAAGGCCCAGCGCCACGAAATCGCCGCCGGAGCGAACCGCTCGCGCCAGCTGCAATCCGTCTTCTCCGCCGATGCAGTCGATGGCGGCGCGGGCGCCAAAATGGGTCATTTTCGCCAGCTGCGGCGCTTCGATAACGCGCCAGGCGCCGGCGGCCAGCAGCGCCTGGCGATGGGCGGCGTTGCGCACCACCACCGCCAGACGAATACCACGCAGCGCCGTCAGCTGCGCCAACAGCAGGCTAACGGCGGAGCCGCCGCCGTTGAGCAGCAGCACGTCGCCGGCGTTGAGCGGCAGCCATTGCGTCAGCAGCACCCAGCAGGTGAGCGGGTTGATGTAAATCTGTGCCGCGTCGTTGTCGTCGATGTCGTCCGGCACCCACACCACCCGATCCTCAGGCAGCGTGACGAAGGTTTGCCAGCTGCCGTCACCCGCTACCGCCAGCGCGCGTCGGCCGGTCGAGCGCCCGCTCTGCGGATCGACGATGACGCCTGCGCCTTCATAGCCCGGCACCTGCGGCAGGGCGATACGGTGCGCGTATTGGCCATGAATCGGGATCAGGTCGGAAGGATTGATCGGGGCATAGCGCATCTGCAGCAGCAGCCGGCCGGGGCGCAGCGGCGGCCTGTTCACCTGCTGCAGCGTCAGCACCTGGGCGGGATCGCCGAAGCGGTTGAAGCTCAATCGGGGAAATGACGACGGCATGGGTTACAGTACGAAGAAAAAGTAGACATCCAGCGCCAGCAGCACCAGCCACAGGCAAAGATACAGCACCAGGTGCTCACGCACGTTGTTGACGATAGCCGCCAGTATTCGGTTTAACATTTCAGCCGCCAGAAGAAAGAGACCTTTGATTATAGTCCTTTTCTCTGCGTCTTTTATAGCGCGCCGCGCATGAGCGCTGGAAGAATGGCGATAAAAAAGCCTGCGTTATCGCAGGCTTGATGTCATACCGCCAGCAGCGCCAACGGCGTCGAGTTCGTTGGCGTGTTCGGCGGGTAGAAATAACGCAGCACGTTATACAACGAGTAGAACTCCAGCCGGTTGCGCGCGTTGATCTTCTCCGTGATGTGGCGCTTGTGCACGTACACCGTATGCGAGCTAATTTGCAGTTTTTTCGCGATGCGGTAGTTGGGCATCTCCGCCATCCAATATTTCATCACCGTCAGTTCCTGCGGGCTGAACAGGGAACGCTCTTCGCCGTCATCGGCCAGCGCCAGCGGATTTTCGCGCAGCGTGCGCAAGGTGAGCGGCAGAATGCTTTTATTGAACAGAAACGCGTTATCGGCGATGCGCATTGGCGTTTCGCTGTAAGGGTAAGGCGTATCGAGATAGATAAACAGCAGGGCAGACTGGCTGGCTTCCATAAACGCCAGCAGCTGCGCGTCCGCTTCGTTATAGCGGCACTGATTGCTGAGGTTCACCAGAATGTGGCTCGGCTGAAAGCTGGCCAACAGCGGCGTAGCGTACTCAATGCTGTGGCAGCACTTGATCGTCGTAATCCCACTATCAGCAAAGTAGCTGGCTATACCGACCCGGGTGAAGCAGCATTCGTCCACGACAAGTAGTTTCATGGTGACGTCCTTGTGGAAAGCCGATGGAGCATATCTTCTGTAAAATAGGACTTACACTGCAAGTGTTCAATTCGGAAATTCAACTGCTGAATGCAAGAAATTTCCGTTATAAGAATTTTTACTTGGTATTTAAAAGAGTTAGCAGGTTAAGAAATTGTAACCGTCAGATTTCGCTGCCCAGGGCTCGACGGGAACCAGGACAGCGACAGCCTTTGCTTAGCTAAATCGTTTCAGACCAAAGCTGGAGACGTCGACCGGCGGCGCTTTGTCCTGCGCGAACAGCGCGGCAATCTCGCCCAGTGCGCTGGCGAACTTGAAGCCGTGGCCGCTCAATCCGCTGATGACCATCAGACGATCCCACTCCGGCAGGGTGTCGATAATAAAGTCTTCGTCGGGGCTCATGTCATAACTGCAGGCTTCGCCGTGTAAACATACGCCTACACCCGGTAAAAACTGCCGCAGGAAGGTGAAGACTTCGGTGCCGTCGCTGGCGTGGCTGCCGAAAGGTTTACGCTGCTCGGGGGCATCCATCGGCTGGCCACCGTCGTGTTTGCCCACTTTCAGGCCGTCGTTATCCGCCGGGAAGCCGTAATAGTGCGTGCCGTCTTGCGCTTCAACGGTAAAGGCCGGGAAGCGATTGTTCACGCTGTAGCGGCCATCCGCCTGATGCCAGGAGAATACCTTGCGCAATGGCGCAACCGGCAGCTGCGGCAACAGCGCTTTCACCCAGGTGCCGGCGGTGACCACCGCTTTTCGCGCCGTGAAACGCCCTTCGCCGGTGACGACTGCAACGCCGCCATCGATAGGCTCCACCGCGCTGACCGGGCAGTTGAACAACTGGCTGCAGCCGGCCTCTTTCGCCAGCTTGATCAGGCTGGCCACCGCCAGTTCGGAACGCAGGAAGCCGGCGTCCGGCTCGAAAACGCCGACGTAACCTTCCGGCGTGCGGAATTCCGGCCAGCGTTGAGCAATCTGTTCGGCGCTGAGGGTTTGCGCGTTCAGGCGGAATTTTTGCGCGCTCTGCTGAGCATTGCGAATGAATTCGGAGTGCTGCGGCCCCAGGTTGAGTACGCCGCACGACTGGAACAGTTCCTCGCCGGAATGTTGAATCAGCGCATTCCACAACGCCTGCGCGCGCAGCACCAGCGGCACGTACTTTTCACCTTCGCCGTAAGCGTGACGGATGATGCGGGTATCGCCGTGATGGCTGCCGTTGCGGTGCGGGGGAATGGCGCTGTCGATCATCAGCACTTTCAAGCCGGCGCGGGTTGCGTAATACCCTGCCGCTGCGCCGACTGAACCGCTGCCCACCACAATCAAATCATATTCCACGTGCCGACCCTCTCTGATAGCGATTTCTTATCGCCCCATGATAAAAGGTTGGCGGGCGCAATGCACTGATTGAACGGCGAAGGGCAAAGAAAAAGGCGCCGGGAATGGGGCGCGGCGCCTTAGGGGTTAGGGGACGATGAATCAATGTTTTCTGCGATCAAGATCCTGATAATCCGTAGCTTCAATCTTGGCGATGCCGGCCTCTAAGATATTGATTAATTGACGGGCGACATCTGTGGTCAGCCAAAGCGTTCTGTCTACTTGGGCTTCTTCGGGCGTTTGGTCTAGTGAAGACAGGTAATGAAGGCGTATCATCATGGCGTCGTAAACGTCGACAGTACTGATATCCCAACCGACAAGCGGGTGCGTCTGAATTACTTCATCATTTCTGTCCATAAAGACCCCTTATTGAGTAGTAACTACCGTGAGTGACTAACGAGGATCAATGCGGCTCATCATCATGAGAGCAATTACAGTATACGCATCCGCTTTCATCGGTGGAGGGGGTTGTCACCAAAATTTGCAAAATAAATATTTATTTGAGCAATTATTCTACAAATTTGTATGTGTTGCAGTGGGTGAGTACAGCGCGGCGCGTTATTCCGCGTCGGCAGGTGGCGATGCACCATACAGACATTTTTCCAGCTCTTCGGCCAAATGGGCGAAATGCTTTTGCGTTTCGGCGTCGCGATTCTGGCTGTGCGATTCCAGCTTCAGGCTGTGGATCAGCCGCTGGTTGGCTTTGTCATCCAGGCTGAAGGCCAGATAAGAGAAAGCCACTTCCAGTACGTTCAAGCGCCTTTTCTGATCGGCAATCAACGCCAGCAGTTCGCCAAACGTCATTGCGTCTTCGGATTTCACCTTGTCCGGGGCCATGCTTACTCCTTTGCGTTAAATACAGCGCTGAGACGGATTTTGTTCCAGAGTAAGGGTAAGCGATGAATGGGCTGGGCGCCAGAAACAAAAAAGCCGGAGAGCGACCCCCGGCAAAAACAGCATTGCAGTGTTATTCTGCGCTGAACCACTCGTCCGCGCTTTCCCAGGTTTCCTGAAGGATTTCCTCGATCAGATCCCGGTCGGTTTTGGCGCCCCCCAGCACGGAGAGCCCGTTGGCGCCGGCATAACGTACGTGCACGACGGCGCCTGGAAACTGGCGATTGACCCGTTTGCCCAGTTCACCGGTCAGCGCCTCAATGGCGCCCGACGGCAGCGGCCGGGTTTTATCTATAGTGACTTCAACACGCATAATTGCCCCCGAAGCGATTTACTGTTTATTTATACAGTTAACCGACTGCGGGGGCAAGAGGGCGAAGAAAAAATATCAGTCTTTCAGCGACCAGTTCAGGGTTTCACCGGCCAGGAAGGGGATCACGGATTCATTGCCCAGGGCGATCTCTTCCGGCTGGGTGGTCGGCACGCGCTGCAGCTCGATGAAGTCTTCGTTGAGCGGCAGGCCATAGAAACGCGGGCCGTTGAGCGAGCAGAAGGCCTCAAAGTGCGCCAGCGCGCCGAGCTGTTCGAACACCGCGGCGTAAGCCGGGATGGCATTCGGCGCGTTGAAACAGCCGGCGCAGCCGCAGCTGGACTCTTTGCGATGCTTGAGGTGCGGCGCGGAGTCGGTACCGAGGAAGAAACGATCCGAGCCGCTGGCGACCGCCTGACGCAGCGCTTCCTGATGGACATTGCGCTTGAGGATCGGCAGGCAGAACAGGTGTGGGCGAATGCCGCCGACCAGCATGTGGTTGCGGTTGAACATCAGGTGCTGCGGCGTGATGGTGGCGCCGAGGAAACGATTGCCTGCCTGCACATATTGCGCCGCTTCTTTGGTGGTGATGTGCTCGAAGACGATCTTCAGCTCCGGGAACTGCTGGCGGATCGGTTCCATCACCTGCTCGATAAAGCGCGCCTCGCGGTCGAAGATATCGACGGCAGGGTCGGTCACTTCGCCGTGGATCAGCAAAGGCATGCCGATTTTTTGCATCTGTTCGAACAGCGGGTAGATGCCGGTCACGTCGCTGACGCCGTGGCTGGAGTTGGTGGTGGCGTTGGCCGGATACAGCTTGGCGGCAGTAAACACCCCTTGCTCAAAGCCTTTGACCAGTTCACTGGCCGCCAGAGAGTTGGTCAGATAGCAGGTCATCAGCGGAGTGAAGTTGTGACCCTGCGGGACCGCCGCCAGAATGCGATCGCGGTAGGCGCGCGCGGCGGCCACGGTCGTTACGGGCGGAACCAGGTTCGGCATCACGATCGCCCGGCCAAATACCTGGCTGGTATAGGGCACCACCGTTTTCAGCATCTCGTCGTCGCGCAGGTGGATATGCCAGTCGTCTGGGCGGCGGATTTTCAGAACTTGAGGTTGTGCGGTCATCTAGCTAGGCTCCGGCGGTCAAATACGTCTAATGAAAAGCGAATAATGGGTTTATTCACGCCGGGGTGTAAGGATAAGCGGAAAGCGCCTGAGATGCATCTGTTTGTTGGCGACAAGTTGAAATCAATAGCGCGGCGGGCGCATAGTAACAGGGATTTCAACGATGCCGACGCCAATACCGTCGACTTTCATCAAGTGGAAAGGGAGAAAGCAATGGAAGTACGCGTTATCGCCACCCTGCAAGCGAAAGCGGGATTTGAAGACGCCGTCAGCGAAGCGGTGCACGACATTCTCGAGCCGAGCCGCCAGGAGTTGGGCAACCTGCAATATGATTTGCATCGCGATCTGGAAAAGCCGGGCGTTTTCGTGTTCTTTGAGCGTTGGGCCAGCAGCGAAGCACTGGATAAGCATAATGAGACGGCGCATTTTCAGCAGTTCGTCAGCCGGCTTGACGGCAAGTTGGATGTTTTAGACATCAAAAAACTGAAAAAGATAGCCTGAGCCTTTTTGCAGGCAAGAAAAAACCCGCCGATGGCGGGTTTTTTTAGAGCTGCAGATTAACTTATTCGTTAACCGGCTGCGGCTTGGTGGCCGGCGCGGTGGCCTGGCTCACCGCCGAATGGCCGCCTGCCGAGCCTTTGCCTTCAAAGTTGAAGGAAGGGCGCTGCCAGTCGCTGTGCTTGCGTTCTTCCGGCACGTAGGCCGGCGCAGGCGCTTTGGTCATCGGCGCAGTGGCGATGTGTTTGTACAGTACGTCCTGCACGGCTTTCACCGGTGCCGGCTGCTGAGCAACCACTGGCGCAGGTTCTGCGGCGATTGGTGCCGGGGCTTTTTCGACCGGAGCGGCTTCCACGGCGGCTGGCGAAGGCGCTGCTTCTGCCACTGGCGTTTCTTCCGCTTGCGCAGCTTCTGCCGGCGCAGCGTCGACCACAGGCTCGTCTTCCACCGGCTTGGCTTCAACCACAGGTTCTGCCGCAACGGTTTCAGCTACCGGCTCGGCTTCCACTGCCGGGGCAGTCTCTTCCGCTTTCGGTTCTTCAACTGCGGCAGGTGCCGGCGCGGCTTCCACCGGCGCCGGGGTTTCCTCGGCCGGGGTGGCAACGACAGGCACTACGGCTGCAGCTTCTTCCGTTACGGTAACGGCCGCAGTTTCAACGGCGGCTTCTGGTGCCGGCTCGTTGACGCTGGCCGCAGCCTGAGTTTCTTCCACGGCGACGCTGTGCTGTTCAACCGCTGCGGCGACAACCGGTGCCGCTGCCTGTTCTACTTCTACGGCTTCGGCCTGCACTTCGGCTTCTTCAACCTGAGCAACCGGGTAGCTTACCCAGACTTTGCCCGATGCCATTTCCGGCGAAGCGAACGCGCCCGCCAGCGGCATTGGGGACTGCAGCGGGTAACGCTCATCGCGGTAACGACGGCGACGCTGGCCGCTGACGCGCAGGTGGCGCGGTGAACGACGGGAACGGCGCGGCATGCCTTCGCCGTTGCCGCGGTTTTCGCCCTGGGCATCGTCTTCCGGCTGAGCGGCAACGGTTTCCGGCAGCAGCTTGACGCTGTCGTCGGCGGTCGGCTGCGCGACTTCGGCTTTCGCTACCGGCGCTTTCGGCGCCAGCAGCTCTTCCGCTGCACGCTGCAGTTCTTCTTCCGCGGACAGGATGCGCACCTTCTGCGACAGAGGGCGGCGCTGGCGGCGCTGCATGTTCTGCTGCTGGCGTTCTTCCTGCTCTTCGTCGGTGCTCTCGACCGCTTCAACGCTTTCCAGCGCTTTCACTTCCTGCTGAGCCTGACGTTTTTCTTCCTGACGACGACGCTGGCGCTCAGCGCGCTGCTCACGGCGTTGCTGCTGATCTTCGCGCGGCGCTTTAGCGCTGTCTTCCGAGGCGGTTTCCTCCGCTACCGGCGCGTTCTGCTGCTGGTTGCGGCGGTTACGGCGCTGTTCATCGCGGGATTCACGCGATTCACGGCCTTCGCGGTTCTCACGCGGCTCACGGTTGTCGCGCTCGCGATTGTCACGGCCTTCACCGCGCTCTTTACGCTCGCCGCGTTCCGGACGGTCGCCACGCTCACCGCGCTCTTTACGGCCGGTGCCTTGGCGACGCTGACCGCGACGATCCTGACGACGGTTTTCACCGTTGCTTTCCGCCTTCGGCGTTTCGGCCGGTTTGGTTTCTTCGACGGCAGGTTGTTCCTCACCGGCGAACAGGCTCTTCAGACCACCGAACAGGCGGCCCAGGAAGCCCGGCTTGGCGGCGGCCGGCGCTGCGGCTTTAGCTTTGGCGGCGGCAGGCTTGGCCACGGCGACAGGTTCTTCAGCCGGCGGTGGCGCATCGGCGGACAGGGAGAAGGAAGCCAGGGCCGGTTGCTCCGGACGCTTGCGTTCCATCGGCGCGTCTTCCAGCGGGCGCTCCATGTCTTCTTCGTGCAGCTTCGGCAGCAGGTAGCTGAGGGTAGAGGTTTCCTCGCCCTTGCGCACGCGCAGCACCGAGTAGTGCGGGGTTTGCATTTCATCGTTAGGCACGATGACGGCTTTCACGCCACCCTGACGTTTTTCGATCGCGCTGACGGATTCGCGCTTTTCGTTCAGCAGGTACGAAGCAACCTGAACCGGCACGATAGCGTGAACTTCTTTGGTGTTTTCCTTCAGCGCTTCTTCTTCGATCAGGCGCAGGATGGACAGCGCCAGCGATTCGTTGTCGCGAATGGTGCCGGTGCCGTTACAGCGTGGGCACACGTGGTGGCTGGATTCGCCCAGCGACGGGCTGAGGCGCTGACGGGACATTTCCAGCAGGCCGAAACGGGAAATGCGGCCGATCTGGATGCGCGCGCGGTCTTGGCGCACGGCATCGCGCAGGCGGTTTTCCACTTCGCGCTGGTGGCGAACCGGCGTCATGTCGATGAAGTCGATGACGATCAGGCCGCCAAGGTCACGCAGGCGCAGCTGGCGAGCGATCTCGTCCGCCGCTTCCAGGTTGGTGTTGAACGCCGTCTCTTCGATGTCGCCGCCGCGGGTGGCGCGGGCGGAGTTGATGTCGATGGCGGTCAGCGCTTCGGTGCTGTCGATGACGATCGAGCCGCCGGACGGCAGGCGCACTTCACGCTGGAAGGCGGATTCGATCTGCGATTCGATCTGGTAGTGGCTGAACAGAGGGATTTCACCGCTGTACAGTTTGATTTTGCTGCTGAAATCCGGGCGGCCCAGCGCAGCGATGTGCTCTTTGGCCAGATCGAGAATTTTCGGGTTGTCGATCAGGATTTCGCCGATGTCCGGGCGCAGGTAATCGCGGAAGGCGCGCACGATAACGTTGCTTTCCTGGTGGATCAGGAACGGCGCGGGGCGGCCTTCGGCGGCTTTTTTAATCGCTTCCCAGTGCTTCAGGCGGAAGGAGAGATCCCACTGCAGTGCGTCGGCGGATTTGCCTACGCCCGCGGTGCGAACGATCAGGCCCATGCCGTCCGGCAGTTGCAGCGAGGAGAGCGCTTCTTTCAGCTCGGTGCGATCGTCACCCTCGATGCGGCGGGAAATACCGCCGGCGCGCGGGTTGTTCGGCATCAGCACCAGATAACTGCCCGCGAGACTGATGAAGGTGGTCAAGGCGGCGCCTTTGTTGCCACGTTCTTCTTTGTCTACCTGAACGATGACTTCCTGGCCTTCGCGCAGCACATCTTTGATGTTCGGGCGGCCATGGGAAGAGTAATTGCTAGGGAAGTATTCGCGGGCGATTTCTTTAAGAGGGAGGAAACCATGTCGTTCTGCGCCGTAGTCCACGAACGCTGCTTCAAGACTTGGTTCAATGCGGGTGATTTTGCCTTTGTAAATATTCGCTTTTTTCTGCTCATGACCCGGACTTTCGATATCCAAATCATACAGCCGCTGTCCATCTACGAGGGCAACACGCAACTCTTCCTGCTGAGTTGCGTTAATCAACATTCTTTTCATCTTAACTTACTCGTTATTTTTACATTATCGACAAAGCTGCGGGCAAAATAACCTCATGGCCGGAGTTAAACCGAAAGCCCCGTGTCTTCTCGCAAAGCCGTCAACCTCACGGTTGTCGCCTGCATAGGGGCGCATTATCTCGGTAAGCCTGCTTTTCTTTGTGAAAGACAGCACTTTTACTAGGGGAATAGCCTCTGATTTACGTCGACAGATCTGATTCCATTTGCCGGCCAAGCTGCAACCCGCAGCCCGCTAATTGTTTGATTTCGCATTACGTCTTACGCCATTGCTGCGTTTTTGCGCGATCAGACAAATTTATAATTCCACCGTTTTCCCTGTTTAACGAGAATCAACGCGGAAAGTGACTGCATTATTCCACTGCTGATGCCGTTATAGCAAGGTGACTTTTCCTTAACTGCGGAAGAAATCGCAAACGTTCAAACCGGCTTGCTGCCTTATTGTCCGCTGGGGTTTCGCCCGCCGTCAGAGAGACAGTTAAGCACAGAAAAAGATGTGGCGCTATTCACGCGCTCTATTTAGAATCCCGCACCATGAAAACGAACAATCCAGCAGTACAATTCATCACGATTTCCGACGACGAAGCCGGTCAGAGAATCGACAACTTTCTGCTCGCTCGCCTGAAAGGCGTGCCGAAAAGCATGATTTACCGCATCGTGCGCAAAGGCGAGGTGCGGGTCAATAAAGGGCGCATCAAGGTCGAATACAAATTGGCAGCCGGCGACGTGGTGCGCGTGCCGCCGGTGCGGGTGGCCGAGCGCGAAGAGACGCCGGTGTCGGCCAAGCTGGATAAGGTAGCCGCGCTGGCCGATTGCATTCTGTATGAAGACGACCACCTGCTGATCCTCAACAAGCCTTCCGGCACCGCGGTGCACGGCGGCAGCGGCCTGAGCTTCGGCGTGATCGAAGGGCTGCGCGCGCTGCGCCCGGAAGCCCGCTTCCTCGAGCTGGTGCACCGTCTGGATCGCGACACCTCCGGCGTGCTGCTGGTGGCCAAGAAGCGCTCCGCGCTGCGCTCGCTGCATGAACAGCTGCGGCTGAAGGGCATGCAGAAGGATTATCTGGCGCTGGTGCGCGGCCAGTGGCAATCCCACTGCAAGGCTGTACAGGCGCCGCTGCTGAAAAACATCCTGCAAAGCGGCGAACGCATCGTGCGCGTCAGCAGCGAAGGCAAGCCTTCGGAAACCCGCTTCAAGGTGGAAGAGCGTTACGAATTCGCCACGCTGGTGAAGGCCAGCCCGATCACCGGGCGCACTCACCAGATCCGCGTGCACACGCTGCATGCCGGGCATCCGATCGCCTTTGACGATCGCTATGGCGACCGCGAGTTCGATCGCCAGCTGGCGGGTACCGGTCTGAAGCGGCTGTTCCTGCATGCCGCGGCGCTGCGCTTCGAGCATCCGGCCACCGGCGAAACGATGCGCATCGAAGCGCCGATGGACCAAGAGCTGCGCCACTGCCTGCAGGTGCTGCGCCGGCAGGTGGCCAAGTAATCCGCGTCAGACCAGCGGGTTGATGCCTTCAGCCCGCAACATGTCCAACAGCGCGATCAACGGCAGGCCGATCAGGGCGTTCGGATCCCGGCCTTCCAACCTGTCGAACAGCGCGATCCCCAATCCCTCGCTCTTGAAACTGCCCGCGCAGTTCAGCGGTTGCTCCAGACGTACATAGGCGGCGATCTCCGCTTCGCTCAACGCGCGAAAATGCACGTGGAACGGCTCGCACAGGGCCTGCAGCTGCTTGCTGCGGCCGTTGTACAGCGCCAGGCCGGTATAGAAGGTCACGGCCTGGGCGCTGGCCTGGCGCAGCTGCGCCCGGGCGTTTTCCTCGGTATGGGGCTTGCCGGTGATGTTGCCATCGATCACGCAGACCTGATCGGAGCCGATGATCAGATGCTCGGGATAGGCGAGGGCCAGCGCCTGAGCCTTCGCCGCCGCCAGGCGCAGCACCAGCGCTTCGGCGCTTTCGCCCGGCAGTGGGGTTTCATCCACCTCGGGTGCGGCGCAGTCGAAGGGCAGCCGTAACTTCTCCAGCAGCATTTTTCGATAGGGTGAGGTGGAGGCTAAAAGCAATCTCTGCATAATTTTTTTCGCAAACCGTAGCGTAAATGGGTATGGCATTTTAAACTGTCGGCCGCTGTGGAAGCGAATATTGGTGAAAGGAGCCGTTTTACGGCCTTTTTCTTTGACTCTATGTCGTTACAAAGTTAATATGCGCGCCCTATGCAAAAGGTAAAATTACCCTTGACCATTGATGCGGTACGTACCGCTCAGAAACGCCTGGACTATGCTGGTGTCTATGCGCCTGAGCAGGTTACTCGTGTTGCCGACTCCGTGGTCAGTGTGGACAGTGATGTCGAGGTGTCGTTGTCGTTCAATATCGACAATCAACGCCTCGCGGTGATAACAGGGCATGCGGACGTCACGGTAACGTTGATGTGCCAACGCTGTGGAGTCCCGTTCGAACATCAGGTTCACACAACATATTGTTTTAGCCCGGTCGTCAATGATGAGCAGGCTGAGGCATTACCGGAAGCGTACGAACCGATCGAAGTTGACGAGTTTGGCGAAGTCGATCTGTTGGCGATGATTGAAGACGAAATTATTCTTTCACTGCCTGTCGTTCCGGTACATGAATCTGAACACTGTGAAGTGTCCGAAGCGGACATGGTATTTGGCCAACTGCCTCCCGAGGCGGAGAAACCGAATCCGTTTGCCGTATTAGCCAGTTTAAAGCGTAAGTAATTGAGGAGTAAGGTCCATGGCCGTACAACAGAATAAACCAACCCGTTCCAAGCGTGGCATGCGTCGTTCTCACGATGCTCTGACCACGACTACTCTGTCTGTAGACAAAGTATCCGGTGAAACTCACCGTCGTCACCACATCACTGCCGACGGTTTCTACCGCGGTCGCAAGGTTATCGGCTAAGTAGCGATACCTTGACTCGTCTAACCCTGGCGTTAGATGCAATGGGCGGGGACTTCGGTCCCTGCGTCACAGTGCCTGCTTCGTTGCAGGCACTGGCCTCTAATTTACAGCTTCATCTCCTGCTGGTCGGCAATCCCGACGTCATCTCCCCTTTGCTTGCCCACGCCGATCCGGTTCTTCTGGAGCGTCTGCAAGTCGTGCCCGCCGAGTCCGTGATCGCCGGCGACGCCAAACCTTCACAAGCGATACGCGCCAGCCGCGGCACGTCGATGCGCATTGCGCTCGAGCAGCTCAGCAGCGGTAAAGCGCAGGGCTGCGTCAGCGCCGGCAATACCGGTGCGCTGATGGGATTGGCGAAGCTGTTGGTCAAGCCGCTGGAAGGCATCGAGCGCCCGGCGCTGATGACGGCGATCCCGAATCAGCAACGCAGTAAAACCGTGGTGCTGGATTTGGGCGCCAACGTCGAGTGCGACAGCACCATGCTGGTGCAGTTTGCCGTGATGGGCGCGGTGATGGCGGAAGAGGTGATCGGCATTGCGCAACCGCGGGTGGCGCTGCTGAATATTGGCGAAGAAGAGACCAAAGGCCTGGATAATATCCGCGAAGCGGCCGCTGTGCTAAAAAATACTCCGGCAATCAACTATATTGGTTACCTAGAAGGAAACGAGCTGCTCACCGGCAAGACCGACGTGTTGGTGTGCGATGGCTTCGTGGGCAACGTCACCCTGAAAACCATGGAAGGGGTGGTCAGGGTGTTCTTATCGCTGCTGAAATCGTCCGGCGACGGCAACAAGCGAGCGTGGTGGCTGAAATTGTTGGGCCGTTGGTTGCAAAAACGGGTGGTTAAGCGGTTCGGCCACCTGAACCCCGACCAGTATAATGGCGCATGTCTGTTAGGATTGCGCAGCACCGTAGTCAAGAGCCACGGCGCTGCGAACCCTCACGCGTTTGCAGTCGCAATCGAACAGGCTGTGCAGGCGGTGCAGCGGCAAGTCCCGGAAAGGATTGCTGCGCGCCTTGAGGCTGTATTACCTAAGAGTGACTGATCGTACATGTATACAAAGATTCTCGGTACGGGGAGTTATTTGCCCGTACAAGTGCGCACCAATGCTGATTTGGAAAAAATGGTGGATACCTCTGACGAATGGATCGTCACGCGTACCGGTATCCGCGAACGTCGCATCGCCGCTGCGGATGAAACCGTCGCGACGATGAGCTTCCAGGCCGCTGAGAAAGCGCTGGAAATGGCAGGTGTGGCTAAAGAAGACATTGGGCTGATCGTCGTGGCGACCACCACGACCACTCACGCGTTCCCGAGCGCGGCGTGCCTGGTGCAGCAAATGCTGGGCATCAAAGACTGCGCGGCGTTCGATCTGGCCGCGGCCTGTGCCGGCTTTACTTACGCGCTCAGCGTGGCCGATCAGTACGTGAAGAACGGCGCGGTCAAACATGCGCTGGTTATCGGCGCGGACGTCTTGTCGCGCACGCTGGATCCTGAAGATCGCGGCACCATCATTCTGTTTGGCGATGGCGCAGGGGCGGTGGTGCTGGGGGCTTCTGAAGCGCCGGGCATTCTGTCTACCCATCTGCATGCCGACGGCAGCTACGGCAACCTGCTGACGCTGCCGTACAAGGATCGCCAGAATCAAGACAAGCCGGCCTATGTCACCATGGCGGGCAACGAAGTCTTCAAGGTTGCGGTTACCGAGCTGGCGCGCATCGTCGACGAGACGCTGCAGGCCAACAACATGGACCGCAGCGAGCTGGATTGGCTGGTGCCGCACCAGGCCAACCTGCGCATCATCAGCGCAACGGCGAAAAAACTGGGCATGGGGATGGACAAAGTGGTGGTGACGCTCGATCGTCACGGCAACACCTCTGCCGCCTCGGTGCCTTCCGCACTGGACGAAGCGGTGCGCGACGGGCGAATTCAGCGTGGCCAACTGGTGCTGCTGGAGGCCTTCGGCGGCGGCTTTACCTGGGGCTCGGCGCTGGTTCGTTTCTGATTTGGACAGGAAGAAAAAATGACGCAATTTGCTTTTGTTTTCCCGGGCCAGGGGTCGCAGACCGTTGGCATGCTGGCCGAGTTGGCCGCACAGTTCCCGATCGTCGAAGAAACCTTCGGCGAGGCGTCTTCCGCCCTGGGTTACGACCTGTGGCAGCTGGTGCAGCAAGGCCCGGCGGAAGAACTGAACAAAACCTGGCAGACCCAACCGGCTCTGCTGGCTGCCTCGGTGGCGATTTTCCGCGTTTGGCAGCAGCAGGGCGGTAAAGCACCTGCGCTGATGGCGGGTCACAGCCTGGGCGAATACTCGGCGCTGGTCTGCGCCGGCGTGCTGGACTTCAAGGCGGCGATCCGTCTGGTCGAGCTGCGCGGCAAGCTGATGCAGGAAGCGGTGCCGGAAGGTACCGGCGCGATGTACGCCATCATCGGTCTGGACAACGACGCGATCGCCAAGGCGTGTGAAGAGTCTGCGCAGGGGCAGGTGGTTTCTCCGGTCAACTTCAACTCGCCGGGCCAGGTGGTCATTGCCGGCAACAAAGAAGCGGTTGAGCGCGCAGGTGCCGCCTGCAAAACCGCCGGCGCCAAGCGCGCGCTGCCGCTGCCGGTGAGTGTGCCTTCGCACTGCGCGCTGATGAAACCGGCCGCCGACAAGCTGGCCGTGGCGCTGCAGGACATCACCTTCAACGCGCCGCAGGTGCCGGTGGTGAACAACGTCGACGTGCGCACCGAAAACGATCCGGAAGCGATCCGCAGCGCGCTGGTGCGTCAGCTGTACAGCCCGGTGCGTTGGACCGAGAGCGTAGAATTTATCGCAGCACAGGGAGTGACGTCGCTGCTGGAAGTGGGGCCGGGCAAAGTGCTGACCGGTCTGACTAAACGTATTGTTGACACCCTGACGGCTGCGGCGGTGAACGACACCGCCAGCCTGTCGGCGGCGCTTGAACAATAAAGAGGAAAATGATGAGCTTCGAAGGTAAAATCGTTCTGGTCACCGGCGCGAGCCGCGGTATTGGCCGAGCTATTGCAGAAACGTTTGTGGCACGCGGCGCCAAAGTGATCGGCACCGCGACCAGCGAGAGCGGCGCTGAAGCGATCAGCAGCTACCTGGGCGCAAACGGCAAAGGGTTTATGTTGAACGTTGTTGATGCGCAATCTATCGACAGCGTGCTGGCATCGATTCGCGCCGAATTTGGCGAAATCGACATTTTAGTGAATAATGCCGGCATCACGCGTGATAACCTGCTGATGCGTATGAAGGATGATGAGTGGGAGGATATCCTCGACACCAACCTGACTTCCGTATTCCGCCTGTCAAAAGCGGTAATGCGCGCTATGATGAAAAAGCGGTTTGGCCGTATCATCACCATCGGTTCCGTTGTCGGCACCATGGGGAACGCAGGGCAGGCGAACTACGCGGCGGCTAAAGCCGGTCTGATTGGTTTTAGCAAATCTTTGGCACGTGAAGTTGCTTCGCGTGGCATTACGGTCAACGTCGTGGCACCTGGCTTTATTGAGACGGACATGACACGGGCGTTGACAGATGATCAACGCGCAGGCATTTTGTCATCAGTTCCAGCCAACCGGCTGGGCGATGCTAAAGAAATCGCCAGCGCTGTTGCATTTTTGGCCTCTGATGAGGCCGGCTATATCACCGGTGAAACGTTACATGTCAATGGCGGCATGTACATGATTTAAAAAATGTGAAAACCATTTGCGTTATTTGAGGCAAAAACCGCAAAATAGCGTAAAATCGTGGTTTGACCAGCCGGGATTTAGTTGCATCTTTTTCAGCATTTTATACACTACGAAAACCATCGCGAAAGCGAGTTTTGATAGGAAATTTAAGAGTATGAGCACTATCGAAGAACGCGTTAAGAAAATCATTGTTGAGCAACTGGGTGTTAAACAGGAAGAAGTTTTGAACAACGCTTCTTTCGTTGAAGATCTGGGCGCTGATTCTCTTGACACCGTTGAGCTGGTAATGGCACTGGAAGAAGAATTCGACACCGAGATTCCAGACGAAGAAGCTGAGAAGATCACTACTGTTCAGGCAGCTATTGATTTCATCAACGCTAGCCAGCAGTAAGAGAACATATCTAGGCGGTCGCTCGACCGCCTAAGTTTTTTCTATCCCTAGTGTCATATTTTTCCCTCCCTGGAGGACAAACGTGTCTAAGCGTCGAGTAGTTGTGACCGGACTGGGCATGTTGTCTCCTGTCGGCAATACGGTAGAGTCCACGTGGAACGCTCTTCTTGCCGGTCAGAGTGGCATCAGCCTGATCGACCATTTCGATACCACTGCCTATGCGACCAAGTTTGCTGGCCTGGTAAAGAATTTTAATTCCGAGGATTTCATCTCGCGCAAAGATGCGCGCAAGATGGACGCCTTTATCCAGTACGGTATCGCTGCCGGCATGCAAGCCATGCAGGATGCAGGCCTGGACATCACCGAGGCTAACGCCAGCCGCATTGGAGCCGCGATCGGTTCCGGCATCGGCGGCCTGGGTTTGATCGAAGAAAACCACAGTTCACTGGTTAACGGTGGCCCACGGAAAATCAGTCCGTTCTTCGTGCCATCCACCATCGTGAATATGATTGCCGGTCACCTGACAATCATGTACGGCATGCGTGGCCCAAGCATTTCCATCGCCACCGCCTGTACTTCAGGTGTGCACAACATCGGCCATGCGGCGCGTATCATTGCCTACAATGATGCGGACGTGATGCTGGCCGGTGGGGCAGAGAAAGCCAGCACCCCATTGGGCGTCGGCGGCTTTGGCGCAGCGCGCGCCCTGTCCACTCGTAATGACAACCCGCAGGCGGCGAGCCGTCCGTGGGATAAAGACCGCGACGGTTTTGTGCTGGGCGACGGCGCCGGCATGATGGTGCTGGAAGAGTACGAGCACGCGAAAAAGCGCGGCGCGAAAATCTACGCCGAAGTGGTGGGCTTTGGGATGAGCAGCGATGCTTATCACATGACGTCGCCACCGGAAAACGGCGCAGGCGCTGCGCTGGCGATGGAAAATGCCCTGCTTGACGCCGGTGTGACCCCGTCACAAATCGGCTACATCAACGCGCACGGCACCTCTACGCCGGCGGGCGACCAGGCGGAAGCGCAGGCGGTGAAATCCGTCTTCGGCGCCGATGCAGAGCGCGTGCTGGTGAGCTCGACCAAATCGATGACTGGCCACCTGTTGGGTGCGGCAGGCGCGATCGAGTCTATCTTCACCGTGCTGGCGCTGCGCGATCAGGCGGTACCGCCAACCATCAACCTGGATAACCCGGATGAAGGTTGCGATCTGGACTTCGTGCCTCACGAAGCGCGCCAGGTCAGCGATATGGAGTTCAGCCTGTGTAACTCCTTCGGCTTCGGCGGCACCAATGGCTCGCTGATCTTCCGCCGAGTGTAATTCGCGCTGTGGATAGCTGATGAAAAGCCCGGTTTTTTAACCGGGCTTTTTTACGCCTATCGTCTGGACACCAACAGGGCTGCGTATCGCCTCGTCGCCTGCTATTCTGCGAGCGTAATGAAATCACCCGGCAACAGGAGGAAGCATGTACTGGATTAACGGACAACGCCACGATGCGCTGGCGCCGAGCGATCGCGGCCTGCAGTTCGGCGATGGCTGCTTTACTACTGCCCGGGTTATCGATGGTAAAATCGAGCTGCTGCCCTGGCATCTGGAGCGGCTGCAGCAAGCGGCGCAGCGGCTGATGCTGCCCGCCACCGATTGGCTGGCTTTCGAGCGGGAGATGGCGCTGGCGGCCGAATCAATTCCGCTCGGCGTGGTCAAAGCGATACTGACGCGCGGCAGCGGCGGGCGGGGTTACAGCCCGACGGGGTGCGAAAACCCGACGCGTATCGTGGCCCGCAGCAGCTACCCTGCGCACTATTTGCAGTGGCGCGAGCAGGGCATCACGCTTGCGCTCAGCCCGGTGGCGCTGGCGCGCAATCCGTTGCTGGCGGGGTTGAAGCATTTGAACCGCCTGGAGCAGGTGCTGATCCGCGCGCATCTTGACCAGACGGCCGCCGACGAGGCGCTGGTGCTTGACACTGCCGGTATGCTGGTGGAATGCTGTGCGGCTAATTTGTTCTGGCGTAAGGGAAAAGCGGTATTTACCCCGGATCTGAGCCAGGCAGGCGTCGCGGGCCTGATGCGGCGGCGGGTGATCGCGCTGCTGGCGGGCTCGGAATACCGTCTGCACTGCGTCAGTGAACCGCTGGAGACGCTGGCCGATGCCGACGAAGTCCTGGTGAGCAATGCGCTGATGCCGCTGCTGCCGGTAAACGCTGCGCAATCATGGCGCTATGCTTCGCGCCAGCTGTATGATTTTTTGCGTCCACACTGTTAACCATGGCTGATTGATGAAGAAAAGAAAGCTGAAGGTCCTGTCTATTATTGTTGTTCTGGTATTGGCGCTGCTGTTTTGGGGCTACCAGAAGATCGAACGCTTTGCCGATACGCCACTGGCTATCCAACAAGAAACCATCTTCAAACTGCCGGCCGGCACCGGTCGGGTAGCGCTGGAAGGGCTATTGGTGCGCGATAAGCTGGTGCGCAACGGCCGCTGGTTCCAGTGGCTGCTGAAGCTGGAGCCGGAGCTGGCGGAGTTTAAAGCCGGCACCTACCGGTTCACGCCGGGCATGACGGTGCGCCAGATGCTGAAACTGTTGGCCAGCGGCAAAGAGGCGCAGTTCACCGCACGCTTTATCGAAGGCTCACGCCTGCGTGACTGGCAGCAGGTGCTGCAGCAGTCCAAATACCTGAAACACACCCTGGCGGGCAAGAGCGAAGCGGAGATTGCCGCAGCGCTCGGCATTCCTGCGGGAGAAACGCCGGAAGGGCATTTGTACCCGGATACCTATCAGTATACCGCCGGCATGAGCGACATCGCGCTGCTCAAACGCGCACACGTGCGCATGAACAAAGCGCTTCAGGCCGCCTGGGCCGGCCGCGACACCAGCCTGCCGTATAAAACGCCGGAAGAGCTGCTGACCATGGCTTCTATCGTCGAGAAAGAGACCGCGGTGCCGGAAGAGCGCAGCAAGGTGGCGTCGGTGTTCGTCAACCGCTTGCGCATCGGCATGCGCCTGCAGACCGATCCGACGGTGATCTACGGCATGGGCGAAAGCTATAATGGCAACATCACGCGCAAGGATCTGGAGACGCCGACGCCGTACAACACCTATGTGATCGCCGGCCTGCCGCCAACGCCGATCGCCATGCCGGGTGAGGCCTCGCTGCAGGCGGCCGCCAATCCGGCCAAAACGCCATATCTCTATTTTGTCGCCGACGGCAAGGGTGGGCATACCTTCACCACCAATCTGGCGAGCCATAACCAGGCGGTGCGCGTGTACCGTCAGGCGTTAAAGGAAAAGAATGAAAAGTAAATTCGTTGTCATCGAAGGGCTGGAAGGCGCGGGTAAAACCACCGCGCGCGATACGGTGGTCAATGTGCTGCGCGAACACGGGGTCAGCGACATCGTCTTCACCCGTGAACCCGGCGGCACGCCGCTGGCGGAGAAGCTGCGCGATCTGTTCAAGCGCGGCATCGACGGCGAATTGCCGACCATCAAGGCCGAAGTATTGATGCTGTACGCCGCGCGCGTGCAGCTGGTGGAAACCGTGATCAAACCGGCCCTGGCGCGCGGCGCCTGGGTGGTGGGCGATCGCCACGATCTCTCTTCACAGGCTTACCAGGGCGGCGGCCGCGGCGTGGATCCGCAGCTGATGAGCTCGCTGCGCGACACCGTGCTGGGGGATTTTCGCCCGGACTTGACGGTGTATCTCGATCTGCCGCCGCTGGTCGGCCTGCAACGCGCGCAGGCGCGCGGTCAGCTGGATCGCATCGAACAGGAGGCGCTGCCGTTCTTCGAACGCACCCGCGCTCGCTATCTCGAGCTGGCGGCGCAGGATAAAACCATCGTCACCGTCGACGCCGCCCAGCCGCTGGAGCAGGTGACCGCGGCGATCCGCGACTGCGTCGGCCACTGGCTGCGGCAGCAGGAAGGCGCATAATGAACTGGTACCCGTGGCTGAACGGCCCTTATCGCCAGCTGATTGGGCAGTACGCCGACGGCCGCGGCCATCATGCGCTGCTGCTGCACGCGGCGGCGGGCAACGGTGACGATGCGCTGGCCTACGGCCTGAGCCGCTGGTTGATCTGCCAGCAGCGCAACGGTGAAAAAAGCTGCGGCGAGTGCCACAGCTGCCGGCTGATGCTGGCGGGAAACCACCCGGATTATCACGTGCTGGCGCCGGAAAAGGGTAAGAGCAGCCTGGGCATCGAGCCGATCCGCCAGGTGATTGAAACGCTGTACGCCCACGCGCAGCAGGGCGGCGCTAAAGTGATTTGGCTGCCGCAGGCGGAACAGCTGACCGAGGCGGCGGCCAACGCGCTGCTTAAAACGCTGGAAGAGCCGCCGGAGAAAACCTATTTTCTGCTGGGCTGCCGTGAGCCGTCGAGGCTGATGGCGACGCTGCGCAGCCGTTGCCTGTATTGGCATTTGGCCAGCCCGGATGAGCAGCTCAGCCTGCAGTGGCTGGGCCGACAGGCGGCCGGCTCTCAGACGGACCGCCTCACGGCGCTGCGCCTGCACGACGGCGCGCCGCTGGCCGCCGAACAGCTGTTGCAGCCGCAGCAGTGGCAACAGCGCAGCGCCCTGTGCGCCACGTTGAGCGCCGCGCTGCCGCAGCGCGATATGCTGTCGCTGCTGCCGGTGTTGAACCATGAAGACGTCGCCGAGCGCCTGCACTGGCTGTGCGCGTTGCTGGTGGACGCGATGAAGTGGCAGCAGGGCGCGCATCACTATGTATTGAATCAGGATCAGCAGCCGCTGGTGCATCAACTGGCCAGCCTGCTGAGCAGCGCCTCGCTGCAGCAGATCGTGCAGCAGTGGCTGAACTGCCGCCATCAGCTGCTCAGCGTGGTGGGCGTCAACCGCGAGCTGCTGCTGACCGAACAGTTACTTCGCTGGGAACAGATGCTTGGCGCCGCCGGCTATTCCCAACCTCATTCGCTGTAAAGTAAAAGAGTTAAAAATTATGTTGTTAGTCGATTCTCATTGCCACCTTGACAGTCTGGATTATCAAACGCTGCACCAGAATGTGGACGATGCGCTGGCCAAAGCCAAGGCGCGCGACGTCGGCTATGTGCTGGCGGTTGCCACCACGCTGCCGGGTTACCGTTCCATGACCGAGCTGATCGGCGAGCGCAACGACGTGGCCTTCTCCTGCGGGGTGCATCCGCTCAATCTGGAAGAGGGGTATGATTACGCCGAACTGCGTCGCCTGGCGGCGGCGGAGCAGGTGGTGGCGCTGGGGGAGACCGGGCTCGATTACTTCTACCAGAAAGACAACCTTGAGCTGCAGCAGGACTCTTTCCGCGAACATATCCGCATCGGCCGGGATCTGAACAAGCCGGTGATCGTCCACACTCGCGATGCGCGCGCGGACACGCTGGCGATCCTGCGTGAAGAGAACGCACAGGACTGCGGCGGCGTACTCCACTGCTTCACTGAAGATCTGGCCACGGCCGAAGCTCTGCTGGATCTGGGCTTCTACATCTCCTTCTCGGGCATCGTCACCTTCCGCAACGCCGAACAGCTGCGCGAGGTGGCGCGCTATGTGCCGCTGGATCGCATTCTGGTGGAAACCGACTCGCCTTATCTGGCACCGGTGCCGCATCGCGGCAAAGAAAACCAACCCGCCTATGTGCGCGATGTGGCTGAATACATGGCGGTATTGAAGGGCGTCAGCCTGGAACAACTGGCCGAAGCCACCACCGCCAACTTTTCACGTTTATTTCACCTCGAACTGTGATCTTTGACCTAGGCTATAGCTGTAGGTCATTGTCTGCGTAATTTTTTTTAAGCTCGTAATTAATCACTGAAACGGGTAAGGTTCCCTCCCGTTTCAAGGTGATTGATGCGTGTTTTTTGGTCTGTTTCGCCAAACAACAGCCGGTTTATGCAAAGTTACCGCGGCTCGATCATCGAAACGTGATTGTCATCAAACATTGCGCAGGCTATTTATTTTACTCTGCGTAATAAATTCAAGGGGTGCTCAGACACCCTGAATTGCAGGGGTTTTTCTCCCCCCCTTGCAGCGCGAATCATCGCGACAAGAAGTAGCAAAGCATTATTACTCAGGAGCACACTCAACTATGTTCAAGAACGCATTTGCAAACCTGCAAAAAGTAGGTAAATCGCTCATGCTGCCGGTGTCCGTGTTGCCTATCGCAGGTATCCTGCTGGGCGTCGGCTCCGCCAACTTTAGCTGGCTACCTGCGGTAGTCTCCCACGTGATGGCGGAAGCGGGCGGTTCGGTCTTCGCCAACATGCCGCTGATTTTCGCCATCGGCGTCGCCCTGGGCTTCACCAACAACGACGGCGTTTCCGCGCTGGCGGCGGTGGTGGCCTACGGCATCATGGTGAAAACCATGGCGGTGGTTGCGCCGCTGGTGCTGCACCTGCCGGCTGAAGAGATTGCGGCCAAACACCTGGCGGATACCGGTGTGCTCGGGGGGATTATCTCCGGCGCCATCGCGGCCTATATGTTCAACCGCTTCTTCCGCATTCAACTGCCGGAATACCTGGGCTTCTTTGCCGGTAAGCGTTTCGTGCCGATCATTTCCGGTCTGGCGGCGATCGTTCTGGGCGTAGTGCTGTCCTTCATCTGGCCGCCGATCGGTACGGCTATCCAGACCTTCTCGCAGTGGGCGGCTTATCAGAACCCGGTCGTGGCCTTCGGCATTTACGGCGTGGTTGAGCGTGCTCTGGTGCCATTCGGTCTGCACCACATCTGGAACGTACCGTTCCAAATGCAAATCGGTGAATTCACCAATGCGGCGGGCCAGGTATTCCACGGCGACATCCCTCGCTACATGGCGGGCGACCCTACCGCGGGCAAACTGTCCGGCGGCTTCCTGTTCAAAATGTACGGTCTGCCTGCTGCGGCCATCGCCATCTGGCACTCGGCCAAGCCGGAAAACCGCGCGAAAGTCGGCGGCATCATGATCTCCGCCGCGTTGACCTCGTTCCTGACCGGTATCACCGAGCCGATCGAGTTCTCCTTCATGTTCGTCGCGCCGATCCTGTACGTGATCCACGCTATCCTGGCCGGCCTGGCGTTCCCAATCTGCATCCTGTTGGGCATGCGCGATGGCACCAGCTTCTCGCACGGCCTGATCGACTTTATCGTACTGAGCGGCAACAGCAGCAAAATCTGGCTGTTCCCAATCGTCGGCATCGTCTACGGTCTGGTGTACTACACCATCTTCCGCGTGCTGATCGCCAAGCTGGATCTGAAAACTCCGGGCCGTGAAGACACCGCTGCCGAGCAGACTGCGCAGGGTGGTTCCGAAATGTCCGCGGCGCTGGTTCAGGCCTTCGGCGGTAAAGAAAACATCACTAACCTGGATGCTTGTATCACCCGTCTGCGCGTCAGCGTGGCCGACGTGTCCAAAGTTGACCAGGCGGGCCTGAAGAAACTGGGCGCAGCCGGCGTAGTCGTCGCTGGCTCCGGCGTGCAGGCCATCTTCGGCACCAAGTCCGACAACCTGAAAACCGATATGGACGAATACATCCGTAATCATTGATCCAGGCAGGGGAGTTATCAAGGGAGGCGAAAGCCTCCCTTTTTTATTGCCTGCCGTCAGGCGCCAAGGCGCTGTTCGAGTTCGGCGAGAGAAGGGAGGAACCAGACCTGTTCGCCGCGGTTGGCTTCACGCACGAAATCTTGCAGCGCGTTGCTTTGCGCCAGCCAGGGGGAGATATCGCCCAGCAGCGCAACGCGCAGGCGGTAGTTGATGAATTTCTGCAATACGGCGCCGGCAATGCCGCTTCTGAGCTGGAAAAAGGCGGCGTCGAGGCGGTTGACGGGGAGGGCAATCATCCCGGCATCGTGTTCAAAGGCGGGCGCGATAAACAGGCTGACGTCGTTTTCGTCTTTCAACAGCGGCCCGGCTTCGGCGAACACCACCAGGCGCAGATCGTGGATTTGCTGCACGGCGTAGCTCATCGGCGCTCCGGGGGTCAGGGTTTGGCGTGCTTTTGCAGGTAATGCTCGAACACCGCCAGCGTTTCGTCCGAGATATGGTGCTCAATCCCTTCGCTGTCCAGCTCGGCGGTTTCGCTCGGCACCCCGACGCACATCAGCAGATCGACCACGATGCGGTGACGGCGGCGCACCTTCTGCGCCAGCAGCTCGCCTTCCTCGGTTAAAAACACCCCGCGATAAGGGCGCGATTCCACCAGTCCGGCGCTTTTCAGCCGCGCGATATTTTTGATCGCCGTCGGGTGAGACACGCCGAAGCGGCGCGCGATATCGGTGGTTCTGGCTTCGCGGGTGCTTTGCAGCAAATCGGCGATCAGCTCAACGTAATCTTCGATCAGCGCATTGGACTGCGCTTCGCGGGCGCGGCTAAAACGCAGGGCGTGCTCGGCCTCGTCCGGCATGTCGGTCTGGGCGTGGCGGTCGGCGTTATCTGGCGCGCGGGTAACCATAGCGTGGGGCGTCCTGTAAGCATAAAAATGGCGTCTCCCGGCAATGCGGGGAGGGTTGCCCTAAGTTAGTCCAAATAGCACACATTATCAATTCGATGCCACGCATTGTGGTAGTTAGAAATATCTCTACACAAAGCCAATGAATTTCGCCTGTTGCATAAAGTGTAGCCGATGCTACATTGTCGGCATGGTAGGTGGAAAAATAACCAGTGAAAGATTGAGGGTAATTCATGCGTGACGCGGCAACCACTCCATCGTTAACCGAACGGACCAACATCGCGATTGGCGCCGCCCTTGCCGGACGCAAGCGCGGCGCCTTTACGCCGTTGCTGTTCGCCGGCCCGGCGGTGATTGCCTCTATTGCCTATATGGATCCCGGCAACTTCGCCACCAATATTCAGGCCGGGGCGAAATACGGCTACAGCCTGCTGTGGGTGGTGGTGATGGCCAACCTGATCGCCATGCTGTTCCAGGCGCTGTCGGCCAAGCTCGGCATCGTCACCAACCGCAATCTGGCGGAGATGTGCCGCGACCAGTTTTCACGGCCGGTAGTGATCGGCATGTGGCTGCTCAGCGAAGTGGCGGCGATGGCCACCGATCTGGCGGAGTTTCTCGGCGGGGCGATCGCGCTGGCGCTGCTGTTCCATATGCCGCTGCTGGCGGGGATGGGGGTGACGGCGGTGATCACCTATGCGCTGTTGATGGTGGAAAAGAAAGGTTTCCGCCCGGTCGAGCTGATGATCGGCGGCCTGGTGGGCATCATCGCGCTGTGCTATCTGGTGGAGATGTTCATCGTACCGGTGGACTGGCAAGCGGCCGGCCTCGGCATGGTGACGCCGCAGTTGCCGGACGCGCAGGCGCTGACCATCGCCGTCGGCATTATCGGCGCCACCGTGATGCCGCACGCCATTTTCCTGCACTCGGGGCTGACCCAGCACCGCAGCCCGGCCAGCGACAACGGCGAGCGGCGCAAGCTGCTGCGTTTTTCCAATATTGAAGTGGTGATCGCGCTGGCGCTGGCCGGGCTGGTGAATATTGCGATGGTGATCATGGCCTCGAGCGCCTTCCACGCCGGTAACAGCGACGTGGCCGAAATTGGCACCGCCTACCATACGTTGACGCCGCTGTTCGGCGCGGCGGCCGCCGGCATCTTCCTCGCTTCGTTGATCGCCTCCGGCATTTCCAGCTCGGTGGTGGGCACCATGGCCGGGCAAATGATCATGCAGGGCTTCGTTGGCTTCCGCATTCCGGTGTGGGTGCGCCGCCTGGTCACCATGGTGCCGGCGTTTATCGTGGTGGCGATGGGCGTCAACGCCACCGACGCGCTGGTCTATAGCCAGGTGGTACTGAGCCTGGCGCTGCCGGCGCCGATGATTGCGCTGGTGATGTTCACCCGCCGCCGCGACATCATGGGCGAGTTCGCCAACGGCCGCTGGACCAGCCTGGCGGCGGTGGTCGGCACGGTGGTGATCGTGCTGCTCAACGTGGTGCTGCTGTTGCAGACCTTCGGCGTCGATATTCCCGGTTTGGGGTGATCTTGTGGGCCGCGCGGGGCGCGGCCGCGTCGCTAAATTATAAATTTCCCACACCACCGTCCATCTGCAGCTCGGCGCCGACCATAAAGGCCGACTCGTCTGCCGCCAGAAACACCGCTGCTTTTGCCAGCTCCAGCGTGCTGCCCATGCGGCCGATCGGCACCAGCGCGCGGATATCGTTGCGTAATGCCTGTTCATCCGCTTCCGCCAACCCCAGCTTACCCAACGCCGGGGTTTCGGTCGGGCCGGGGCTGAGGCCGTTAAGGCGAATGCCGCGCGCGTGCAGCTCACCGGACAGCGTTCTGGCCAGCGACAGCAAGCCGGCTTTGCTGGCGGCGTAGGCGCTGCTCTGCGGCAGGCCGATATGGGCGCTGACCGAACCGCACAGGATCACCGAAGAAGGGTTGGCCAGCAGCGGCAGCAGCGCCTGGATCAGAAAAAACGGCCCCTTCAGATTGATGTCCATCAGCCGCTGATAGCTCTGCTCATCCCACTCCTGCAGCGGGCGATGCGTAACGTCGCCGGCGTTGATGTACAGCACGTCCAGCCGCGGCCACCGTTGCCCCAGCCGCTGCGCCAGTTCGCGCTGCTGCGGAATATCGCCGGCGTCGCTCAGCAGCAACAGCGTCTTGCCACCCAATGCCTGGCCCGCCGCGTCCAGGGCGCTTTGGCTGCGCCCGGTGATCGCCACCGTTGCGCCCTCGGCGATGAACTGGCGGGCGGTTTCCAACCCGATGCCGCTGGTGCCGCCGGTAATCAATGCGTATTTGCCTTGCAGTCGTGCCATAACCGATTCCTCTTTAGCGTCAGTTGCGGCATTATTTGCGCTATAGTTCCTTTTGCATAGTAGGCACCTTTTGGATACTAAAGGACGAGGTGGGATGAAATGACGGCGCAAGCGCCATTCGCGGCGGAAAATAATTTGGCGGCGTTGCCGCCGGCGGGCGAACCCTGCCCGATGGTGGACTTCGTCAATCTGGTGTCGGGCAAGTGGGCGATACCCATCCTGTACCGACTGATAATGATCGACGGCCCGGTGCGATTCAGCGAGCTGCAGCGGGCGGTGGCGCCCATTGCGCAAAAAGAGCTGACGCGTCAGCTGCGGCTGTTCGAGCAGCGTGGCCTGGTGACGCGGCAGGTGTTTCCCGAAGTGCCGCCGCGGGTGGAGTATCAGGTCACCGCGCTCGGTAAATCGCTGCGGCCGACGCTGGATTCGCTGGCCGAGTGGATGCGTCGGCACGCGCCGCAGCTGATCGGCGGCTAGTCGCCGATGCCCGGCGGATTGATGGCGGAGCGCTCGACCTTTTCGTCGCCTTCGCCCCAGCGCTCCAGCACCTGCGCGTATTCGCCGCTGACGATGACGCCGTTGATGGCGGCGTTGACGGCGTTCACCAAACCGTTGCCTTTTTTGGTGGTGACCGCGACGTAGGCCACGCTGGGGCCGATGCCGACCATTTTGGTTTTGCCGGTCAGCGCCGCCTTGTAGGCGCCGGTGGAGTGGGGGCCGAAGAACGCATCGGCGCGCCCGGACTGAATGCTCAGGTTAGTGGCGGCGTCGTCGGTGACGTAGATCGGCTGCACCGGCGGCAACCCGGCGGCGCGGTTTTGCTTATCCCATCCCAGCAGTATGTTTTCCTGATTGGTGCCGGATCCGACGATGATCCGCAGCCCGGCGACGTCCTGCGGCCGGTTGATCGAGGTGATGTGGCTGGTGGATTTGACGTAAAAGCCCAGCGTGTCCACCCGATAAGTGGCGAAGTCGAATTTGGTCTTGCGCAGTTTGGTGACGGCGATGTTGAAGATCGCCGCGTCGTATTTGCCGGCGCTGATGCCCAGCGGCCAATCTTCCCACGAGGTAGGCACCAGATTCAGCTCCAGCCCAAGGCTGTCGGCCACCAGGCGGGCGATGTCCGGATCGCTGCCGATCAGCGTTTTATTGTCCTCGGCGAACAGCGCCAGCGGCGGAGAGTTCTCGAACGCCACCGCCACCGTCAGCTTGCCGGGCACCGCGAAGTGAAAGTTTGCCGGAATCAGTGCGATAGCGGCCGGGTTTTTCTCCGCGCGTATCGGCTCTCGGTTAGCCTGCAGATCGATACCGCCCGCCGTTGCCGCCTGCACGGCGGCGCTCAGCAACAGCGCGCACAGCGCCGAAATCCTCAGTGGCATAGCACCCTCTATCCTTTGTTAATCATGGGGTTACTATTGGCGGCGGCGCGGGGTAAGTAAAGCAACAATAGTGAATAACCAAAGTGAAAAGATGCACAAGCGGGGCGCCGGGCTGCGCGAATCTGCAGCACTCGACGTGGAAAGTGCGCAATCAGGTTGAAAGCAGTAGAATTTGTCACTCATACTGCGTACAGCTAATTGTGTAAAACAAGGAACGCCAGATGGCCGAAGAAACGATTTTCAGTAAAATTATCCGCCGCGAAATCCCTGCTGATGTGGTTTATCAGGACGAACTGGTCACCGCTTTCCGTGACATCTCTCCCCAGGCACCCACCCATGTGCTGATCGTTCCCAACGTGCTGATCCCAACCGTCAACGACGTGACCGTGGAGCATGAAGCCGCGCTGGGCCGCATGATCACCGCCGCAGCGAAGATCGCCGAACAGGAAGGCATCGCCGAGGACGGCTACCGCCTGATCGTCAACTGCAACCGCCACGCCGGTCAGGAGGTCTATCATATTCACATGCACCTGGTCGGTGGCCGCTCGCTGGGGCCGCTGCTGTCACGTTAAGCGAGGAAATCATGCGCGGTAAAAAAACTCTCCGTGGTCTGATGGCGTTGGCGCTGCCCGCCGCGTTGCTGATGGGATGCAGTTCACCGCCCGGCATCGCGGTCAACCAAGGGCAGACGGTGGTGATGGATCCTTCGGTGCTGACCGCCGGCATTTTGGCCGATACGCCCTCGATTTCGAACGCCTCTGGGCGGGTGATGGCGACCTCGGTGCTCAACAACAGCCAAATGACGCCGGTCACCGTACATTACCGCTTCTATTGGTACGACGCGCAGGGGCTGGATATTCGCCCCTTCGAGAAACCGCGCGAGATCGTGGTGGCGCCCGACTCGGACGCCAAAATTTACTCGATTAACGGCAATCTGGACGCTAAAAGCGCGCGTCTGTATCTGTACCTGTAAGCGCTTGCCAGGTTTGGAGAAAAAGCATGAAAAAGTACGTCTTAGTGGCGCTGGCCGCATTAACCCTCAGCGGCTGTCTGTCGCGCCCGCCTGAGTCGGAACAACCGTTGCCGCCGGTCACCGTCGAACCGGAACAGCCGACGCCGCCGGTCGAGCAGCCGCAGCCGCCAACCACCGAGCCGGTGCCGCAGCCGCCGAAAATTCAGCAGCTCGACTGGCTGGGCAGCGTCCAGCCGCTGGTGGGGCAGATGCTGAAGGCCGATGGCGTCACGGCCGGCAGCGTGCTGCTGCTGGACAGCGTCAAGAACAACACCAACGGTTCGCTGCAGATGGGCAAAGCTACCGCGGCGCTGTACAAGGCGCTGGCGTCGAATTCCACCTTCAGCGTGGTGCCGGAAGCGAAGCTGACCAGCGCCAGACAAACGCTGGGCCTGTCGGCGGATGACAGCTTCGGTTCGCGCAGCAAGGCGATTGGCCTGGCGCGCATCGTCGGCGCGCAGTACGTGCTGTACAGCGACGTCAGTGGCGACGTGAAGTCGCCGGCGTTGGATATGCAGCTGATGCTGGTGCAAACCGGCGAGATCGTCTGGTCGGGCAATGGCGCCGTTAAACGCTGAGGCCGCGCTGCGACGATTGATGGAAACCAGACTGCCGGCGGTGAATACCGCCGGTTGTCATTTCAGCCCGGTGCAGGGGCTGACCGGCGAGAGCTGGCGCATCGACGGCGCGGGCATCACGCTGTTGGCGCGCCAGCACAGTGCGGAAAAACGCGCGCTGGGCGTGAGCCGACGGCGGGAAGCGCGGGTCTTGCGCCGCTGCGCGCCGGGGCTGGGGCCGCGGGTTTTCGCACAGAATAATCAGTGGCTTATCCTCGAATGGCTCGAAGGTGACGTCGTCACAGATGCCGAGTTTGCGGCGCTGAATGAGCGCGGCGAGCTGGCGGCGATGGCGGCGGAACTGCATCGGCGGCCGCTCAGCGGTTACCGGCTGGATCTGCGGCGGCAGTTCCTCCGCTACTGGCCGCAGCTGGATACGCGGCGTGTAACCCCCGCCTGGCTGCGCCTGCAGCGCCATTTTTTGCTAAGTGTGCCGCCACGGCCGCTGCGCCTGGCGCCGCTGCACATGGACATCCACCCGGGCAATTTGCTCGCCACCGGTGAGGGGCTGCGATTGATCGACTGGGAGTATGCCGCCGACGGCGACGTGGCGCTGGATATCGCCGCGCTGTTTCGCGGCAATGGTTGGTCGGCCGGGCAGCAGCAGCGCTTTTTGCAGCACTACGCGCGCCAGGGCTATCACGATGCCGCCCGGCTGCAGGCCCAGGTGCGGGGCTGGCTGCCGTGGGTGGATTATCTGATGCTGCTGTGGTTTGAAGTGCGCTGGCAACAGAGCGGCGACGCCGAATTTTTACGCTGGGGCGCTGCAGTGCGCCGGCGACTTTGTTTATCATCATCCGAATTCTGAACGAACAATAATGAAGTGAGGTGCCCGTGGGCCCAGTAATGCTAGATGTCGCCGGCTATGAGCTGGATGCAGAAGAACGCGAGATTTTGAAACACCCGCTGGTTGGCGGATTGATCCTGTTTACCCGCAACTTCCACGATGCGGAGCAGCTGCGTGAGCTGGTGCGCCAGATCCGCGCCGCCTCGCACGATCGGCTGGTGGTGGCGGTAGACCAGGAGGGCGGGCGCGTGCAGCGCTTCCGCGAGGGCTTCACCCGCCTGCCGGCGGCGCAGTCGTTCGCCGCGTTGCACGATGCGCAGGAAGGCGGCCGGCTGGCGCAGGAGGCCGGCTGGCTGATGGCGGCGGAGATGATCGCGCAGGATATCGACATCAGCTTCGCACCGGTGCTGGACATCGGCCACGGCAGCGCGGCGATCGGCGAGCGTTCGTTCCACAGCGATCCGCAGCAGGCGCTGGCGATGGCCGAACGCTTTATCCTCGGCATGCACAGCGCCGGCATGAAAACCACCGGCAAACACTTCCCTGGGCACGGCGCCGTCAGCGCCGATTCGCACAAGGAAACCCCGCGCGATCCGCGGCCGCTGGCGCAGATCCGCGAGCATGACATGGCGATCTTCCGCGAGCTGATCAACCGCCAGCTGCTGGACGCCGTCATGCCGGCCCACGTCATCTATACTGAAGCGGACCCGCGCCCGGCCAGCGGCTCGCCTTACTGGCTGCAGCAGATCCTGCGTCAGGAGCTGGGCTTCGATGGCGTGATTTTCTCCGACGATCTGTCGATGGAAGGCGCCGCCATCATGGGCAGCTACGCCGAGCGCGGCCAGGCGGCGCTGGATGCCGGTTGCGACATGATCCTGGTGTGCAACCACCGCGAAGGTGCGGTCAGCGTGTTGGATAACCTGTCCCCGGTCAAAGCAGAGAAGGTGAAGCGGTTATATCATCGCGGTCAGTTCACCCGTCAGGAACTGCGCGACTCCGAGCGCTGGCAGCAGGCGCACAAGGCGCTTAGCGCGCTGAGCGAACGCTGGGAGGAGCACAAGCAGCGTTCGCAGGGGTGAATCCAGGCGCCGCATCGCGGCGCAGAGCGGAAATGATGAGGGCCGCGCCCGCGGCCCTTGGCTTGTTGCGAGGATCCACATGATTATCTATTTGCACGGCTTCGATTCCACCAGTCCCGGCAATCATGAAAAGGTGTTACAGCTGCAGTTTATCGATCCGGACGTGCGCTTCATCAGCTACAGCACGCTGCATCCGCGTCACGACATGCAGCATCTGTTGAAAGAGGTGGACAAGGCGGTGCAACAGGGCGGCGACGCGAACCCGTTGATCTGCGGGGTCGGCCTCGGCGGTTTCTGGGCGGAGCGCATCGGCTTCCTGTGCGGCATTCGCCAGGCGATGTTCAACCCGAACCTGTATCCGGAAGAGCACATGCACGGCAAGATAGACCGGCCGGAAGAGTATCGCGATATCGCCACCAAGTGCGTGGAGGATTTCCGCGAGAAGAACCGCGACCGCTGTCTGGTGGTGCTGTCGCGGCACGATGAGGTGCTGGATAACCGGCGCAGCGCCGAATTGCTGCATCACTACTACGAGATCGTGTGGGATGAACAGCAGACGCACAAGTTCAAAAATATCTCCCCCCATCTGCAGCGGCTCAAGGCGTTCAAGGCGCTGGGTTAACAGTTTCATAACGCTGCCGTGAGCCGCGCTTCCCGTTTTTCACCGGCGGAAAGTGCGGCTTTTTTGTGCGCCCAGGCAAGATTTTGCGTGGCAATCGGCAAAATTTAAAACTGTGACTCAGCGCTAACTATTTGAATCACAATCGCCAAAAAATCCTCGCGTCCAGCCTTTAACCAAAAAAATTTGATGTACATCAATTTTGGTATGACCAAATAACCTCACATGTTATTCTGGCCTCAGAGAGTCGATTTATTTTAAGCGAACCCTATGTATTCTAAGGATATTATTTATTTACCCTGGAATAACAAATGGTTCACATTTAGGGGGTTATTTTGACAACGCCAAAGAAGAAAATCGTTATTGTTGGCGGCGGCGCCGGTGGCTTGGAGCTGGCGACCAGCCTGGGCCATAAACTTGGCCGCAAGAACAAAGCGGAGATCACGCTGGTGGATCGCAACCACAGCCATTTGTGGAAACCGCTGTTGCACGAAGTGGCGACCGGTTCCCTCGATGACGGCGTGGATGCGCTCAGCTACCTGGCGCACGCGCGCAACCACCATTTCAGCTTCCAACTGGGGTCGTTGACCAACATCAACCGCGAAACGCAAACGCTGCAGCTGGCGCAGATCTGCGACGAGCAGGGCGGTGAGCTGGTGCCGGCGCGCGAATTGCCGTACGACATTCTGGTGATGGCGCTGGGCAGCACCTCGAACGATTTCGGTACGCCGGGCGTGAAAGAGCACTGCATCTTCCTGGATAACCCGCATCAGGCGCGTCGCTTCCACAACGAAATGCTCAACCTGTTCCTGAAGTTCTCGGCGCAGCCGGGGCAAAAAGAGCGGGTCAACATCGCCATCGTCGGCGGCGGCGCCACCGGCGTTGAGCTGTCCGCCGAACTGCACAACGCGGTGAAGCAGCTGCACAGCTACGGTTTCGAAGGCCTGGACAACAGCGCGTTGAACGTGACGCTGGTGGAGGCCGGCGAGCGCATTCTGCCGGCGCTGCCGCCGCGCATTTCCGCTGCGGCGCACCAGGAGCTGATTAAACTGGGCGTGCGCGTGCTGACCAACACCATGGTGACCAGCGCGGACGCCAAAGGCCTGAACACCAAGGGCGGCGAGTTCATCGACGCCGATCTGATGGTGTGGGCAGCCGGCATCAAGGCGCCGGACTTCATGAAGGATATCGGCGGCCTGGAAACCAACCGCATCAATCAGCTGGTGGTGGAGCCGACGCTGCAGACCACGCGCGATCCGAACATCTTCGCCATCGGCGACTGCGCCTCCTGCCCGAAAGAGGGCGGCGGTTTCGTGCCGCCGCGCGCCCAGTCGGCGCACCAGATGGCCTCGCGCTGCGCCACCAATATTCTGGCGCTGATGAACGGCCAGACGCTGAAGCCATACGTGTATAAAGACCACGGCTCGCTGGTGTCGCTGTCGCGCTTCAGCACCGTCGGCAGCCTGATGGGCAACCTGATGCGCGGCTCGATGATGGTGGAAGGGCGCATCGCGCGCTTCGTCTACATCTCGCTGTACCGCATGCACCAGGTGGCGTTGCACGGTTACATCAAAACCGGCCTGATGATGCTGGTGGGCGGCATCAACCGGGTGATCCGCCCACGTCTGAAAATGCACTGATCCCGCCTTTGTCGACCAACCCGCGCCGGTTCGCCCGCGCGGGTTTTTTTATGGCGGCGCGAGGCGATCGGCGGTGGTTGCTTGATTCTTCAGCATAAGCTGTCGTCGGTATGGGTAAAATTCTTAAGATTCTTCCTAAACAGCGGAAAAACGGCCGTTTTCCCGCATTTTTGGTCCCCTTGTCTTATTGCGGGGCTTAAGATCATTGTGCAGACTTTACCTCGTTTACAGACGGCGCGTCGCGCACGCCGTAAACCGGGATACCGCAAGCCGCCCACGCGCAAAATAATAAGCGCGGTGCCATGCCGGTAACAGACCCCGGAAAAAATGCGTGGTAACACTTTCAGGAGGTTTCCTGTGAACAAGTCAATGTTAGCCGGTGTTGGGATTGGTATCGCTGCCGCTCTGGGGATTGCCGCGGTAGCCAGCCTGGACGTCTTTTCTGCCGGTCCGCAATATGCGCAGGTGCTCGCCGCAACGCCGATTAAAGAAACCATCAAAACGCCGCGTCAGGAATGCCGCAACGTCACCGTTACGCACCGTGCGCCGGTGCAGGATGAAAACCGCATCGCCGGTTCTGTGCTGGGCGCAGTGGCGGGCGGCGTGATCGGCCACCAGTTCGGCGGCGGCCGCGGGCGCGACGTGGCGACCGTGGTCGGCGCGCTGGGCGGCGGCTATGCCGGTAACCAGGTGCAAGGGGCGATGCAGAATAATGACGTCACCACCAGCGTGCAGCAGCGTTGCAAAACGGTCTATGACAAGTCTCAGAAAATGCTGGGCTATGACGTGACCTACAAGATCGGCAATCAGCAGGGCAAGATCCGCATGGATCACGATCCGGGCACGCAAATCCCGTTGGATAAAAATGGCCAGCTGGTGCTGAACAGAGCCTGATCGCCACATTCGAATTAAGCCCGCGGGCAGTGTTAGTTCTGATCGTTTAACCCGGTTAAGCGAGCGGCGTTAACATTGACGCGGGTTTCTGTTTTCTGCCCGCCCAACAATTTGCGATCGTTCTAATGTCTGCGTGCGATATCACTGGGCAAAACTTCAAAAAAGCCCCCGCGTTTGTTATATTATTGTGCAATTAAGCGGTGTTATCGGCGCCAATCGCCACACCGGCCAAACCTGAGTATTTCGTCTCGCAGAGATAACGACATGTTAGATTTTCGCTTTCCGACAGCGTTGCAAATGGTCCTTAGCGTCGCCGTAGCTGAGAAGCAGGGAATGCGTTCGACGAGCGCCACCCTTGCCGCCGCTCTGGAAGCCAACCCCAGCTTTATCCGCAAACTGATGGTGCCGCTGACCAAAGACGGCATCATCGTTTCCACCCTGGGCCGCAACGGCTCTATCCACCTCGGCCGCCCGGCGGAAGAGATCACCCTGCGGGACATCTATCTGGCGGTGATCGACGACAAGCGCATCTGGGCTTCCCGTCCTGAAGTGCCGGCCCGTTGCCTGGTGAGCGCCAACGCCTGCTGGTATTTCAAATCGGTGGTGAACGAAGCCGAACAGGCTTCGCTTGCGGTGCTGGCGCGCCATACCGTGGCCGATTCGCTGGCCGAACTGGAGCGGGGCGACAAGCGCGCCTGCGCGGAGTACGCCGCCGCGCAAGAGGCTGAAACCGCAGACAAATAATCGCGGTTCGCATGCATAAAAAAAGGTCGGGCAATGCCCGACCTTTTTGCATTTTAACGCCGCGTTCAGACGGTCTGCGGCTGCGCTTTGCGCGCCACCAGGCGCCGCAGCGTGACGTAGAACACCGGCGTCAGGAACAGCCCGAACAGGGTGACCCCCAACATGCCGGAGAACACCGTGATGCCGGTGACGCCGCGCACCTCGGCGCCGGCGCCGTGGCCGAGGATCAGCGGGATGGTGCCGGCGATGAAGGCGATGGAGGTCATCACGATCGGCCGCAACCGCAGGCGACAGGCCTCCAGCGCCGCCTCGACGATGCCTTTGCCCTGCATTTCCAGCTCGCGGGCGAACTCGACGATCAGAATGGCGTTCTTGCAGGCCAGCCCCATCAGAACGACCAACCCGACCTGCACGAACACGTTGTTGTCGCCGCCGGTCAGCCACACGCCGAACAGCGCCGACAGCATGGTCATCGGCACGATCAGGATCACCGCCAGCGGCAGCGTCCAGCTTTCGTACAGCGCCGCCAGCGCGAGGAACGCCAGCAGCACCGCCACCGGGAACACCACCAGCGCGGCGTTGCCCTGGGTCGATTGTTGGTAGCTCAGATCGGTCCACTGGATGTTCATGCCGTTCGGCAACAGCTTGCCGGCCATCTGCGTCAGCGCGCCCATCGCCTGGGTAGAAGAGAGCACGCGCGGATCGGCGTCGCCGATCAGATCCGCCGCCGGGAAGCCGTTATAGCGGATCACCGGATCCGGGCCGTAGGTGGTGCCGATGTTGACCATGCTGCCGATCGGCACCATTTCACCCTTGTCGTTGCGGGTGCGCAGGTTGGCGATGTCCTCTACGCTGTCGCGGAACTGGCCGTCGGCCTGCGCCATCACCTTCCAGGTGCGGCCATAGCGGTTGAAGTCGTTGATATAAGACGAACCGAGGTAGGTCTGCAGCGTGCTGAACAGCGCATTGAGCGGCACCCCCTGCGCCTTGGCCTTGTCGCGATCGATTTTGGCGTCCAGCTGCGGCACGTTGGCCTGATATGAGGAGATCGGGAACCCCATGCCCGGCGTTTGCATAATGGCGCCGGACATGGTGTTGATCGCCGTCTGCAGCGCGCCGTAACCCAGCCCGGCGCGATCCTGCACGTACAGCGAATAGCCGGAGCCCTGGCCGATGCCGAGGATCGGCGGCGGCATGATTGAGAAGGCGAAGCCTTCCTGGATCTGTGAAATGCGCGCGTTGATCTCGGCGTTGATCTGCGCCGCGGTGCGGGTACGGGTGCTCAACGACTCCAGCGCGAAGAACACCGTGCCGGTATTCGGCGTATTGGTGAACTGCAGGGCGTTCAGGCCGGGGAAGGCCACCGCATCGGTGACGCCGTCCACGCTCAGGCCGATGGCGCTCATCTTGCGGATCACCGCATCGGTGCGTTCCAGCGAGGCGCCTTCCGGCATTTTCACGCCGCCGATCAGGTACAGCTTGTCCTGCGTCGGGATAAAGCCGCCGGGCACGGTCTTGAACATCACCCCGGCGGCGGCCAGCAGCAGCAGGTAGACGACGAACACCGCGCCGCGCCGGCCCAGCACGCGGGAGACGCCGCGCTGGTAGCGTTGCGAACTGCTGGCGAAGAAGCGGTTGAACGGCCGGAACAGCCAGCCGAACAGCCGGTCGATCAGGCGCGACGGCAGATCTTTCGGCGCGCCGTGCGGTTTGAGCAAGCGCGCCGCCAGCGCTGGCGACAGAGTCAGCGAGTTGATGGCGGAGATCACCGTCGAGATGGCGATGGTGACGGCGAACTGCTTATAGAACTGCCCGGTAACGCCGGAGAGGAACGCCATCGGTACGAACACCGCACACAGCACCACGGCGATGGCGATGATCGGGCCGGAAACCTCGCGCATCGCCTGGTGCGCCGCCGCCAGCGGCGACAGCCCCTCTTCGATATTACGCTCGACGTTTTCCACCACCACGATGGCGTCATCCACCACGATGCCGATCGCCAGCACCAGCCCGAACAGGCTGAGGGTATTGAGCGAGAAGCCCAGCAGATACAGCGCGGCGAAGGTGCCGACCACGGAGATCGGGACCGCCAACAGCGGAATGATCGAGGCGCGCCAGGTCTGCAGGAACAGTATGACCACCAGCACCACCAGGATCACCGCTTCCAGCAGGGTATCCACCACCGCGCGGATCGAATCGCGCACGAACACCGTCGGATCGTAAGGCGATTTCCAGCTCATGCCGTCCGGGAAGCGGGTCGCCAGCTCGGCCATCTTGCCGCGCACCGCGTCCGACAGCTCGATGGCGTTGGCGCCCGGCGACTGGAAGATACCGATACCGACCGCATCCTTGTTATTGAGCTGGGCGCGCAGCGCGTAGCTGCCGGAGCCCATTTCGATGCGCGCCACGTCGCGCAGCCGCACGATCTCGCCGTTGTCGCCGCTCTTGAGGATGATGTTGCCGAACTCTTCTTCGGTTTGCAGGCGACCCTGGGCATTGATCGACAGCAGATAGTCGCTGCGCGTCGGCATCGGCTCCGCGCCGAGCTGGCCGGCGGAGACCTGCACGTTTTGCTCCTGCATGGCGCTCACCACGTCGGAGGCGGTCAGCCCACGCGCGGCGACCTTGTTCGGATCGAGCCAGATGCGCATCGCATACTCACCGGCGCCGAAGATCTGCACCTGGCCGACGCCCGGCAGGCGGGCCAGCTCATCCTTGACCTTCAGGGTGGCGTAGTTGCGCAGGTACAGCGAATCGTACTTGCCGGAAGGCGAGACCAGATGCACCACCAGCGTCAGCGCCGGGGACTGTTTCTGGGTGGTGATGCCCTGGCGGCGCACGTCTTCCGGGAGGCGCGCTTCGGCCTGCGCCACGCGGTTTTGCACCTGCACCTGGGCCTGATCGGGATCGGTGCCGGGGCGGAAGGTGACGGTGGTCACCAGCACGCCGTCGGAACCGGCGACCGATTTCATGTACATCATGTTTTCGACGCCGTTGATCGCTTCTTCCAGCGGCGTGGCCACCGTTTCAGCGATCTCTTTCGGGTTGGCGCCCGGGTATTCTGCGCGCACCTGCACGCTGGGCGGCACTACGTCCGGGTACTCGCTGATCGGCAGCAGCGGGATGGCTATCACCCCGGCGACAAAAATCAGTATCGACAGCACCGCGGCAAAGATCGGTCGGTCGATGAAAAAGCGGGAAAAGTCCATGGGTCAGAAGTCTCTGCTGGGAGCTTAGTTAAGTGCGGAGGCGACAGGGTTCATGGCGACGGTTTTCGCGTCGACCGGCATGCCCGGCATAAACACTTTCTGCATGCCGTCGACGATCACCCGATCGCCGTTTGCCAACCCTTTCTGCACGATGCGCAATCCTTCGGCCATGCGGCCCACGTCGATGTCGCGGCGCTGCGCCTTGCCGTCTTTATCGACGATGTAAACGAACTTGCGGTTCTGGTCGGTCATCACCGCTTTATCGTCGATCAGCATGGCGTTGAACTCGGCGCTGCCGGGCATCTGTACCCGGGCGAACAGCCCCGGCGTGAAGCGGCGATCGCGGTTGTCGAGCAGGGCGCGCATGCGGATGGTGCCGGTTCCGGCGTTCAGCTGGTTATCGGTAAAATCCACCAGCCCCTGATGCGGGGTGCCGTCTTCGCCTACCAGGCCGACCTTAACCGGCAGGCGCGCGTCGTGCCGGCCCTGCTGCTGATAGCGCAGGAAGGTGGCTTCATCCACATCGAAATAGACGTAGACCTTGTCGAGCGACACCAGCGTCGTCAGCACGCTGGCGCTGTCGCCGGCGGTGACCAGGTTGCCGGCGGTGATCATTGCGCGGCTGGCGCGCCCGTCAATCGGCGCGGTAACGCGGGTAAAGTCGAGATTCAGCTGCGCCATGTCGAGCTGGGCCTGCGCTGCCAGCACGTTGCTTTGCGCCTGCGCGGCGGACGACCGGCGCTGTTCCCAGACTTCCTGAGAGATGGCCTGAGTGCCGATCAGTTTCTCGGTGCGCGAGGATTCGCTGCGCGCCAGGGCGGCCTGGTTGCGAGCCCGCACCAGCTCGGCCTGCGCCTGTTCGCGTGCGGCGCGGTAGGTGCGATCGTCGATGGTGAACAGCACCTGGCCTTTTTTCACCTCGTCGCCTTCGGTGTAGTTGACCCGTTCGATGTAGCCGGAGACCCGGGGGCGCAGCTGCACGCTCTGCACCGCTTCGACCCGGCCGTTGAAGGCATCCCACTGGCTGATCGGTTTGACCACCACGCTGGCGGCGCTGACCACCGGCGGCGGTGGTGGGGCGTTGTGCGCGACGCTGTTGTCGCACCCGGCGAGCAGGGCGGCCAGCAGCGCCACCCCGGAGAGTCGCTGGCCCAGAGCGACGGCGCGCGTGCGGCCGCCGGCGTTGAACGATGAGTTTGGTTGATTTGCCATTATTTTTATTCCGATGAGTAAGTGCGGTCAGGCCCCATACCCGGCCCTGTTCTCCGGGATTCGCCCCGCGCCGGCGTGCGGTGAGGGGCCGGCTGCGCCATGCAGCGGCGCAACGTTAGGTTTTGAAACACATTGGTGTCACATTAATGTATCAATATCGGTTACATTAATTGGGTGGAGTATAGTGGCGGCTTTCCGGTAAATGCAATAATAAAAATTGCATTTAAAGCGAAACTGTTGCAACGTATGTGCATCGGGCAGAGGGGAACCCTGCCAAATGATGGGAGCATCAGCATGAACACTACGGGCTTTATTACCGATTTGAAGGCGTGGATCGACAACAATCTGGAAGAGAAACTGGATATCAACACCGTGGCGGATCGCGCGGGCTATTCCAAATGGCACCTGCAGCGCATGTTCAAACGCCAGACCGGCTACGCGCTGGGGGAGTATATCCGCATGCAAAAACTGAAAGTGTCGGCGGAGCGCCTGGCCAACAGCGGCGAGCCTATCGTCAGCGTGGCGATTTCGCTCGGCTTCGACTCACAGCAGTCGTTCAACCGCAGCTTCAAACGCCAGTTCGGCCAAACGCCGGGCGACTGGCGCCGCGCGTTGGCGCAGCCGGCGTCTATGGGGCGCACGCATCACTGAGCGGTTGGCGAGTGGGGATAAAAAAGCCTGAATTTGCGTTCGGGCTTTTTTGTCTATGTGGAAGGAGGGATAGATTCGCTGCGCTCACCCTGCGGGCCGCCGTTGGCGGTCCAAAACGCAGGCGTTTTGTCGAACCCAGTCGAGGGTTCTCACCCTCCCGGCCGGTGCGCTATGCATACGAAGAAGCCTGAACGTGAGTTCAGGCTTCTTCGTAGAATATGGCGGTGAGGGAGGGATAGATTCGCTGCGCTCACCCTGCGGGCCGCCGTTGGCGGTCCAAAACGCAGGCGTTTTGTCGAACCCAGTCGAGGGTTCTCACCCTCCCGGCCGGTGCGCTATGCATACAAAAAAGCCTGAACGTGAGTTCAGGCTTCTTCGTAGAATATGGCGGTGAGGGAGGGATAGATTCGCTGCGCTCACCCTGCGGGCCGCCGTTGGCGGTCCAAAACGCAGGCGTTTTGTCGAACCCTGTCGAGGGTTCTCACCCTCCCGGTCGGTGCGCTATGCATACAAAAAAGCCTGAACGTGAGTTCAGGCTTCTTCGTAGAATATGGCGGTGAGGGAGGGATAGATTCGCTGCGCTCACCCTGCGGGCCGCCGTTGGCGGTCCAAAACGCAGGCGTTTTGTCGAACCCTGTCGAGGGTTCTCACCCTCCCGGTCGGTGCGCTATGCATACAAAAAAGCCTGAACGTGAGCTCAGGCTTCTTCGTAGAATATGGCGGTGAGGGAGGGATTCGAACCCTCGATACACTTTCGCGTATACACACTTTCCAGGCGTGCTCCTTCAGCCACTCGGACACCTCACCATATTTTTTTGTTGCGAAATCATCGCTGCAACGGGGCGCTACTATAGGGAGTGGGGCCGATCCGGTCAAGAATAATTTCAGTGTTTTTGTTCGTCCGCTCAAGCCGTGCGCACTTTGCTGAAAACTGCGGCGAACGGCAGGGCAGATGTCATGAATAGGCGAGAAAATCAGCGGTAAGGTTCGTGGATAACCGGCGGAAATGAGAATCGCGGTCACAGAGCGGGGGGAGATGCGCAGTGCCCCCCTCTCGGCGGTGCGCCATGCAAATAAAAAAGCCTGGACGCGAATCCAGGCTTTCTCTTTGAATTTGGCGGTGAGAGAGGGCTTGATTCGCTGCGCTCACCCTGCGGGCCGCCGTTGGCGGTCCAAAACGCAGGCGTTTTGTCGAACCCTGTCGAGGCTTCTCGCCCCTCTCGGCGGTGCGCCATGCAAAAAAAAGCCTGGACGCGAATCCAGGCTTTCTCTTTAAATTTGGCGGTGAGAGAGGGCTTGATTCGCTGCGCTCACCCTGCGGGCCGCCGTTGGCGGTCCAAAACGCAGGCGTTTTGTCGAACCCTGTCGAGGCTTCTCGCCCCTCTCGGCGGTGCGCCATGCAAAAAAAAGCCTGGACGCGAATCCAGGCTTTCTCTTTAAATTTGGCGGTGAGAGAGGGGTTCGAACCCTCGATACACTTTCGCGTATACACACTTTCCAGGCGTGCTCCTTCAGCCACTCAGACACCTCACCGTTTTGTTGTCGAAAACGCTTTGCGCTGTCGACGGGCGCTAATGTAGGAGAATCTGATCTCAGCGTCAACCCTCTTATTTCATTCTCATGACTGTTTAGCCAAACTTGCAGCAATTTGCTGATTTACCGAACGATATTCCCACTCGCGGCCGCCAGCGGGCAGGGCAGGCAGCGGTAAGAATCCATGAAAGACGATCGCTTGAACTTTTTCTGTACAGATAGCTCAATATATCGCCATTGAGGTTGGGTTGTTTGCTGTTATATGCATTAATACTGGATTATTAGTCAGATGTGTCGCTAAATGGAATCATGTCGGCGCGGCGTTTTTGGCAAGGAACATCACGTCGCCGCGCAGATTGCCGGGTGACAGGCCGGCGATATCGCAGACAGGGACAGACTCATTACATAATAATGCAGTAGAGGTTCGTTGTGACTCCTTCAGATGCCATACCGGCGCCGCAAGCGCGCCATGCCATTCCCCCCGGTGCGGGGGCGCTGTTCTTCATCCAGATCTTCGCCACGCTGGGCTTCGCCGTGCTTTACTCTACGCTGGTGCTGTACGCCACCAAGCGATTGGGCTTCAACGAAAGCAGCGCCAACGCCATGATGGGCGTGTTCGGCGCCTTCAACTATGGCCTGCACATGTTCGGCGGCTACCTCGGCGGCCGTTTCCTCAGCAACCGCAATCTGTTCGTGCTCGGCATGGTGCTGCAGGTGATCGGCTGCGCGCTGATTGCCGTCGCGGGCGTGTGGGGGCTGTACTGGGGGCTGGCGATGTTCCTGACCGGCAGCGGCCTCAACGTTACCTGCATCAATATGATGCTCACCCAGCGTTTCAAGCCGGACGATGACCGGCGCGAATCGGCGTTCCTGTGGAACTACGCCGGCATGAACCTCGGGTTCTTCGTCGGCTTTACCGTCGCCGGGTATTTCCAACTGACGGAAAACTACCGCGCGCTGTTCCTGTTCGCCACGCTGGGCAACGCCGCGGCGATCGTCGTCGCCGTCTGCCGCTGGCGCATTCTGGCGGATCTCAATACCCCGCTGCGCGACGCCAGCCGCAGCCAATACCGTTGGCGCATGCTGGTCGGGCTGGCGGTACTGGTGGCGCTGGTGCCGATCATCCGCGTGATGCTGACCCACGCCGAGTTCAGCGGCCACTTCGTGATCGTGCTCGGCGCGCTGATCTTCCTGATGCTGTGCGTGGTGACGCTGCGCCACCATCCGCGCGATGAGCGCCGCAGAATGGCGGCCTATCTGATCCTGGCGCTGGGCTCGCTGGTGTTCTGGGCGCTGTACCAGCTGGCGCCGATGGGGCTGATGCTGTTCTCCGAGCACAACATCAACCTGAACGTTTACGGCATCCAAGTGGCGCCGCAGTGGATCCAGAACATCAACACGCTGGTGATCGTGGTGGGCGGCCCGCTGCTGGCCTGGTGGTTCAACCGCTTGCGCGCTCGCGGTTGCAACATCGACATTCCGCTGCAGTTCTCCGGATCGCTGTTCTGTATCGGGCTCGGCATGCTGGTGCTGCCGCTGGGCATCAGCATGGCGGGCGGCGATGGGCTGGTGGCGTTTAAATGGATCGTCATCAGCTATGTGCTGCAAAGCGTCGGTGAATTGATGATCTCGCCGATCGGTTACGCCATGATTGGCAAGCTGGCGCCGCCGCGCTATCAGGGCGTGATGATGGGCTGCTGGATGATGGTGACCGGCGTCGCCTCGGTGCTGGCGGGCTACGTCTCCGGCCTGATGCCGGAAAACAGCGGCAGCACGCCGCTGCAGACCAACCCCGGCTACAGCGAAATCTTCAGCGCGCTGGGTTGGGGGGCGACGGGCGTCGGCGTGGCGATGCTGATTCTCATTCCGCTGCTGCGGCGCCTTATCCGGCGCGACGGCCCGTCCGCCGCCTGATTCGCTAACATGCACAACAGCCCCACTGGTCGGGGCTGTTTTTATTTTGGGCTTTAACGCTTGCATCCGGCGGCGAATCGCGGAAGGCTGGAGGTAAACCAATAAAAACAAACGGGAGCCCGCAGTATGAACATCATTTATTACCACCCCTTGTTTAACGCCCAGGAATGGCTGGCCGGCATCAAGCAACGCCTGCCGCAGGCCGAGATCCGCGAGTGGCAGCGCGGCGACGAACGGCCGGCCGATTACGCGCTGGTGTGGCGCCCGCCGCACGAGATGCTGGCCAACCGCCGCGATCTGAAAGCGGTGTTCGCCCTCGGCGCCGGCGTTGACGCGATCCTCGATCAGGAGCGCAAACACCCCGGCACGCTGCCTGCCGGCGTGCCGCTGCTGCGGCTGGAGGATACCGGCATGGCGCAGCAGATGCAGGAATATGCGCTGAGCTATGTGCTGCGCTATTTCCGCCGTTTCGACGAGTATCAGGCGCTGCAGCAGCGGCAGGAGTGGCAGCCGCTCGATCCGCACTCGCTGGATGATTTCACCATCGGCATCCTCGGCGCCGGCGTGCTGGGGCAGAGCGTGGCGCGCAAGCTGACCGAGTTTGGCTTCAGCGTGCGCTGCTGGAGCCGCAGCGCCAAGCAGATCGATGGCGTGCAAAGCTTCGCCGGAGAGGCGCAGCGCGCTGCCTTCCTCGACGGCGTCAAATTGCTGATCAACCTGCTGCCCAATACGCCGGAGACCGTCGGCATTCTCAACCGCGAGCTGTTCGCGCAGCTGAGTTCGGGTGCCTATCTCATCAACATCGCGCGCGGCGCGCATCTGGTAGAAGCCGATCTGCTGGCGGCGCTGGAGCAGGGGCAACTGGCCGCCGCCACGCTGGACGTGTTCGCCCGCGAGCCGCTGCCGCAGGATCACCCGTTCTGGCGTCATCCGCGTGTCACCATTACCCCGCATATTGCTGCCATCACGTTGCCGCAGCAGGCGATGGATCAGATCGCCGCCAACATCCGCGCGCTGGAGGCGGGGCATGCCCCGGCCGGCGTGGTCGACAGGCAACGGGGGTACTGATCCTTCTGCCGCCGTTCGGTAGCTGATAAGCTGTTATCGTCATCGCGCCTGCCCGTGCCTTTGCGGGCGGACCCTCTGGAAGGAGAAACAATGTACCCCGTTGATTTGCATATGCACACCGTCGCCAGCACCCACGCTTACAGCACGCTGCACGATTACATCGCCGAAGCCCAGCAGAAGGGCATCAAGCTGTTCGCCATCACCGATCACGGCCCGGATATGGCCGATGCGCCGCACTACTGGCACTTTATGAACATGCACGTGTGGCCGCGCCTGGTGAACGGCGTGGGCATCTTGCGCGGCATTGAAGCCAACATCAAAAACCTGCAGGGCGATATCGACTGCACCGGCCCGATGTTGACCGCCACCGACGTCATCATCGCCGGTTTCCATGAGCCGGTGTTTGCGCCGCAGGATAAAGCGTCCAATACTGAAGCGATGATCGCCGCGATGGCGCAGGGGGACGTGCATATCATCAGCCACCCCGGCAACCCGCGCTACCCGATCGACATTCCCGCCGTCGCGGCGGCGGCGGCCAAATACGAGGTGGCGCTGGAGCTGAATAACTCGTCGTTCACCCACTCCCGCAAGGGCAGCGAGGCCAACTGCCGGGCGATCGCCGCCGCGGTGCGCGATGCCGGCGGCTGGCTGGCGCTGGGCTCGGATTCGCACGTCGCCTTTTCGCTGGGTAACTTTGAGCACTGCGAGCGCATTATCGAAGAGGTGGGCTTCCCGCAGGCGCGTATTCTCAACGTCAGCCCGCGCCGGTTGCTGGACTTTCTCGAGCGGCGCGGCAAGCCGGCGATTGCGGAATTGGCCGATTTGTGACATCGTCCCGGCAAAATTTTCCGTATTGTATAAGGCATTATCATGAATGAGTTTTCCATTGTCTGCCGCGTGCTGGGTACGCTGTTCTACCGCCAGCCGCAGGATCCGCTGCTGGTGCCGCTGTTCGCGCTGATCAAAGAGGGCAAGCTGCAGCAGCACTGGCCGCTGGAGCAGGATGATCTGTTGAAGCGCCTGCAGCAGGGCTGCGACGTCAACCAGCTGGCGACCGATTTCAACGCGATGTTCGTCGGCAGCGAGTGCAGCGTGTCTCCGTTCCGCTCCGACTACGTCGAAGGCGCCAGCGAAGCGGACGTGCGCACCTTCCTGCAGCAGCGCGGCATGCCGCTGGCGGAGGCGCCGGCCGATCATTTCGGCCAGCTGCTGCTGGCAGCGTCTTGGCTGGAAGATCAATCGCAGGAAGATGAAGCGCAGGCGCAGATCGCCCTGTTCGACGAGTTCCTGCTGCCGTGGTGCGGCCGCTTCCTCGGCAAAGTGGAAGCCCACGCCACCACCGGTTTTTACCGTACACTGGCGCTGATGACCCGCGACGCCATCCAGGCGATGCGCGACGAGCTGGCGGAGTACGAGCAGGACGACGAAGCGGGCGACGAAGAAGCGTAACGCCGCAGCTTACCCAGGCGGGCCGCCCGGCCCGCTAAACACAGGTTTGCATCCCCCAGACGTAAATTGACAAAAAATCCCTTAATCTGGCGGTTTACCGTCGGCTCGGCCGCGCCTGCGCGCCGCGCTTTTTCACGCAAGGGGCAGATGATGAAAAGTAACTGGATGCAGCAGATTCAAACGTTGATCGGGCAGAAGGCCGGCGCGATGGGCGGGGCGGAAGGCATCGGCAAGCTGCTGGCGCCGACGGCGCTGGGCGGCCTGGTCGGCGTGCTGTTGGCCAACAAGTCCTCGCGCAAGCTGGTGGGCAAGTTCGGCAAGAATGCGCTGATCATCGGCGGCAGCGCGGCGGTGGGCGCAGTGCTGTGGAACAAGTATAAGCAGCGGGTGAAAGAGACCCATCAGGACGAACCGCAGTTCGGCCTGCAAACCACGCCGGTGGATCTGCGCGCCAAACGCCTGGTGCAGGCGCTGGTGTTCGCGGCCAAGAGCGACGGCCATATCGATGCCGACGAGCAGCGCGCCATCGATCACAGCCTGGCGCAGCTGCAGGTGGGGGAAGAGGCGCAGGGCTGGGTGCAGGAAGCGATCGAGCAGCCGCTCAACCCGGAATTGATCGCCCGCAGCGTGCAAAACGAAGACGAGGCGCTGGAGGTTTACTATCTGAGCTGCCTGGTGATCGACGTCGATCACTTTATGGAGCGTGGCTACCTCGACGCGCTGGCGCAGGCGCTGAAGATCCCGGCGGACGTCAAGCAGGGCATCGAGAGCGACGTCAACGAGAAAAAGCGCGAGCTGGCGTAGCGCCGCTTGGCAAGCCGGGGGGAATCGTGTCACTCTTGCCGCAATCTATGTAAGCGGATGATTTAGCAATGATGACCCCACCGAAAGCGGAAAAACGCCCTTATCCCATCACCATCCACGGCGACACGCGCGTGGATGACTACTACTGGCTGCGCGACGACGAGCGCGCAGACCGCCAGGTGCTGGACTACCTGCAGGCGGAGAACGCCTACACCGATGCGATGCTGAAGCCGCAGCAGGCGCTGCGCGAAACCCTGTACGAAGAGATGGTGGCGCGCATTCCGCAGCAGGAACATTCGGTGCCTTACGTGCGCCACGGCTATCGCTATCAGACGCGCTATGAGCCGGGCAATGAATACGCGATTTCCGTGCGCCAACCGCAGGCCGAGAGCGAGCGCTGGGAGGTGCTTATCGACGGCAACCAGCGCGCCGAGAATCACGAGTTTTACACCCTGGGCGGGCTGGACGTCAGCCCCGACAACCAGCGGCTGGGGGTGGCGGAGGATTTCCTGTCGCGCCGCCAGTATGACATTCGCTTCAAGAACCTGGCCGACGGCAGTTGGGCGGACGAAGTGCTGGAGAACACTTCCGGCAGCTTCGAATGGGCCAACGACTCCTCGACGGTGTACTACGTGCGCAAGCACGCCAAGACGCTGTTGCCGTATCAGGTTTATCGCCACGTGGTGGGCAGCGATCCGCAGCAGGACGAGCTGATTTACGAAGAGCTGGACGATACCTTCTACGTCGGGCTGGAGAAGACCACCTCCGAGTGCTTTATCCTGATCCACCTGAGCAGCACCACCACCTCGGAGATCCTGCTGCTGGACGCCGACCGTGCGGACGCCAAGCCGCAGCTGTTCGTGCCGCGCCGCAAGGATCACGAATACGCCATCGATCACTATCACCAGCATTTCTACATCCGCTCCAACAAGGACGGCAAGAACTTCGGCCTGTACCAAAGCGAACAGGCGGACGAAGCGCAGTGGCAGACGCTGATCGCCCCGCGCGTCGATGTGATGCTGGAGGGCTTCAGCCTGTTCCGCGACTGGCTGGTGGTGGAGGAGCGCAGCGCCGGCCTGACGCTGCTGCGCCAGATCCACTGGCAGACTGGCGAAGAGAAGCGCATCGCCTTCGACGATCCGACTTATACCACCTGGCTGGCGTACAACCCGGATCCGGAAACCGCGCTGCTGCGCTACGGCTATTCGTCGATGACTACCCCGACCACGCTGTACGAGCTGAATATGGACAGCGGCGAGCGGACGATGCTCAAACAGCAGGAAGTGAAGAACTTTACGCCGGAAAACTACCGCAGCGAGCGAGTCTGGGTGAAGGCACGCGACGGCGTCGAGGTGCCGGTATCGCTGGTGTATCGCCAGGACAGCTTCCAGCGCGGCGCCAACCCGTTGATGGTGTACGGCTACGGCTCCTACGGCAGCAGCATGGATCCGGCGTTCAGCGCCAGCCGCCTGAGCCTGCTGGATCGCGGTTTCGTGTTCGCGCTGGCGCACATTCGCGGCGGCGGCGAACTGGGGCAGCTGTGGTATGAAGACGGCAAGCTGTTCAACAAGCAGAACACCTTCAACGATTTTATCGACGTGACCGAAACGCTGGTCGCCCAGGGGTACGGCGACGGCAAGCGGGTGTTCGCCATGGGCGGCAGCGCTGGCGGCCTGCTGATGGGCGCGGTGATCAACCAGGCGCCTCAGCTGTTCCACGGCGTGGTGGCGCAGGTGCCGTTCGTCGACGTGGTGACCACCATGCTGGATGAGTCGATCCCGCTGACCACCGGCGAATACGACGAGTGGGGCAACCCGAACGAGCAGGCCTATTATGACTACATCAAGCAGTACAGCCCGTACGATCAGGTGAAGGCGCAGGCATACCCGCATCTGCTGGTGACCACCGGCCTGCACGATTCGCAGGTGCAGTATTGGGAGCCGGCCAAGTGGGTGGCCAAGCTGCGTGAGCTGAAAACCGACGATCGGCAGCTGCTGCTGTATACCGACATGGATGCCGGCCACGGCGGCAAGTCCGGGCGCTTCAAGGCCTATGAGGATATTGCGCTGGAGTACGCCTTCATTCTGGCGCTGGCGGAGTAACGACATTCGGCGGGCGGCCTGCGCCGCCCGCCATGTTAGCCAATCAGATAGTATTTCAGCGTGTGTTTCATGTCCGGGCTCAGATCGTCGATGGATTTCAGCATCCAGCGCAGATAGCCGGGATCTTCCTGGGCGATGCGATCGATCTCCTGTCCGCGATACTTGCCGAATTTGAACTTCTTCAGCAGCACCGGTTGTTCGGTGATCTGCACCATTTGCTCCGGCGTCCAGCCCGAATCCTTGATGATGCGTTGCAGCAGCGCGGCGGTGACGTAGCAGTCGTACAGCGCGCGGTGCGGGTACAGCGTGGCGTCTGCCGGCAGCTGCACGTCCAGGTTCAGCGCGTAGCGCAAATACTGGTTGCCGTACTTGATGTCCGGATACAGCGTGCGCGCCAGCTTGAGCGTGCAGATCCAGGCGCCGTTCATCTCCGGCAGCACGCCGCGATCGAAAGCGGCGTTGTGCGCCACATAGTAGGGGCTGCCCTGATAGCGGCCGATCGCCACCGCAATGCGCGGTTTGCCTTCCACCATCTGTTCGGTGATGTGATGAATCGCCATCGCGTCGAGGCTGATGGGGCGATCCGGGCTGACCAGATCGCTCATCGGGTTGGTCAATTGGCCGTCGAGCAGATCGAGGGAGGCCACTTCCACCACGCCGCCGTCCAGCCCGCAGGTCTCGGTATCTATTACGCGTAACGTCATGCTTTCCTCCGCGTTGCCGTCAGGCTTCAGCTTAACCGCCGCAGGCGGCCGTGCCAACCGTCGGAAGTCTTGTCGGCGATGATCAGCCCAGGAGTGTCATCCGACGCGGCAACCAGGAGCTCTCCCGTGTTATCCCAGATGGCGCTGCGGCCTGCCGGGATCCAGCCACCGGTCGGTGCCGCATGGTTGGCCATCAGCGTGACCATGCCATAACGTCGGGCATAGCCTGCCAGCGCGGCGCTGTCTTTCGCGTAGCCGGCTTCAGATACCAACACGCCAGCGGCATAAATGTGCGCACCCGCCAGCGCGGCGGCGCTTGCGTGGCCGGGCTCCGAAGTATCGGCACAGATAGCCAGTGCGATGTTGTGGTGATGGAGTTCCAGCAACGAGCCGCCCTCACCGGGCGAGAAGTATTGCTGTTCCGCGCCGTGCAGATGCTGTTTGGTATAGCTACTCAATGCGCCGTTGGGGCGAAAGATTAAGGCGGCGATATGCAATGCCGTGCCACTACGCAAAGGCGCGCCGACGATGATTGTCATCTGCCGCGATTGTGCCGCCGCACTGAGTGGTTGCAGACGGGGATCGCCCAACGTGAGCGCCAGTTCGGCAGCATCGGTCAACTCATAGCCGCTTAGCGACAGTTCGGGAAACACCAACAGTTGTACCTGCTGATCTGCTGCCTGCGCAACGAATTCAAGATGACGTTCAAGGTTGCAGGCGATATTGGCCGCCGCAGCGGGGTATTGGGCGGCGGCAAGGGTGAGGGAGGACATCGGCCATCTCTCCTGTGAGGCAATAAAAAACCCGCCTTGGCGGGTTTAATGACGGATGGAAGGGCGCTTACTCACCAGACGGATGCGCTTTTTTGGCGCGTTTCTCCGCACGTTTCTCAGCTGGGGTTTTCAACGGCTTCTTCTTCGCATTCTTTTTGCTATCCATTCCCTTACTCATGATGGCCTCTCGTTACCTATGATTGGGTGGCTTGCTCAGCCATTAACCGCCTAAAGTCGGCAGGATGCAAGCGACAAAGTGCGAATTGTGTTTAACCGGCTGTTTGTGCGTGAAATTTTGTTTTTGGATGACCGGGTGCTAAAAATAAATATTATGTTATAATGTTACACTTTTGGTGTTGGGAGAGCGCAATGACAGTCATGACGTTACCGGATGCGCAGCAACTGCTGGCCATGCCGGATTCTGATTATATGAACTCGGTTCAACGGGCGTTTTTCCGCCAGCTGCTGCAAGATGAGCGGCAAAAGCTGCTGCTGCACATCGATGAGCTGAAAAAAGAGATCGACGGCGGTGAAGCGACGGGCGATGAAGCCGACAAGGCGGCGCGCGAAGAGGATCTGCGCCTGCTGTTCCGCCAGTTGGATCGCGAAAGCCGCCTGCTGCCGAAAATCGATGCGGCGCTGGCAAGGTTGCAGAACGGCGAGTACGGCTACTGCCGGGAAACCGGCGAACCTATCGGGCTGGCGCGCCTGCTGCTGCGCCCGACGGCGGAACTGAGCATCGAGGCGAAAACCGCGCAGGAGATGCGCGAGCCGCATATGCGCAAAGGTGGCTAACTGAGTTCCCGGGGGGCGAATGCGCCCCTCAACCGATAGGGCCTGTGGGCATTTTGCAGGCAGGTCGTTGTGATTTTGAGCAAACGCGCGCCGAGTTCTCGGCGCGCGTTCGAGTTTTCGGGTTTTACCGTTGACCTGCCGGACGGGTTCCGCTTTGATGAAAGCATGACTCACAGAGAGACGGAAAGCGCCATGGAACAATTACGAGGTTTGTACCCGCCGTTAGCGGCATACGACAGCGGTTGGCTGGACACTGGGGATGGCCACCGGATCTACTGGGAGCTGAGCGGCAACCCGAACGGTAAGCCGGCGGTCTTCATTCACGGTGGGCCGGGCGGCGGCATTTCTCCGCATCATCGCCAGTTGTTCGATCCCGAACGCTACAAGGTGCTGCTGTTCGATCAGCGCGGCTGTGGCCGCTCCCGTCCGCACGCCAGCCTGGACAACAACACCACCTGGCATTTGGTGGCCGATATCGAGCGGCTGCGCGAAATGGCCGGCGTCGATCAATGGCTGGTGTTTGGCGGTTCCTGGGGGTCGACGCTGGCGCTCGCCTATGCGCAGACCCACCCGGAGCGCGTCAGTGAAATGGTGCTGCGCGGCATCTTCACCCTGCGCAAGCAGGAGCTGCATTGGTATTACCAGGACGGTGCGTCACGCTTCTTCCCGGACAAATGGGAGCGCGTGCTGTCCATTCTGTCGGATGAAGAGCGTAAAGATGTGATCGCCGCCTACCGGCAGCGGCTGACCTCGGCCGATCCGCAGGTGCAACTTGAAGCGGCCAAGTTGTGGAGCGTGTGGGAAGGGGAGACGGTCACGCTGTTGCCGAGCCGCGAATCCGCTTCGTTCGGCGAGGATGATTTCGCGTTGGCGTTCGCCCGCATTGAAAACCACTATTTCACCCATCTGGGCTTCCTGGAGAGCGATGACCAGTTGCTGCGCAACGTGCCGCTGATCCGCCATATCCCGGCGGTGATCGTCCACGGCCGCTATGATATGGCCTGCCAGGTGCAGAACGCCTGGGATCTGGCCAAGGCCTGGCCGGAAGCAGAATTGCATATCGTGGAAGGGGCGGGGCATTCGTATGACGAGCCGGGCATCTTGCACCAGCTGATGATCGCCACCGACCGGTTCGCCGGCAAGTGACGCAAAAAACCCGCCGTAACGGCGGGTTTTGTTATTTGGCCTTCGGCTCGTACGGCAGGCGCGAAAACTTGTGGGATTCCGCGCGGTAGTGCGCCACGCGCTCGCGAAAATAATCGCGCAGCGGTTCCGGCTGCTCGCGCTCCACCACTTCCGGGATCACCGGCATGTTGTAGCGCTCTTTGTACGCCACGCCAGAGGCGGCGAGATCCACGTTCACCCTGTCCATCTCTTCTTTGGACAGCTCGGCCAGATTGTAACCCACGCTATGCTCCTTACTTACTTTGCCGCATTGAACCTGCGCAGAAGGTAATCCACCCGACGACGCTTGGCAAGCCCGTAGCGCCGCCGCGGCGGACGATATTTTCCAAAGAGTAATGCAATCTATTTATTCTTTTAAATAAGAATGATTCGCTTTTTGATTAAAATAAAAGATGGGAATAATTATCATAATAATTAGCGTGAATTCCTATATGCTTTTATGTGTTTGATTTTAAGTAAATAAATAATTAATATTGATCGGGTGTAAATAAGGTGTTTTTATTTTTACGACAGCAGGGCATAATGCGCGGAAATTAAATTCATGACCTGCAAAATAAAAGGAATCATTATGCTGACGCAAGAAATGACTCAAAAGCTGAATGAGCAACTGAATCTGGAGTTCTACTCCGCCAACCTGTACCTGCAAATGAGCGCATGGTGCAGCGATAAAGGCTTTGAAGGCGCCGCCGCATTTCTTAAAGAGCACTCTCAGGAAGAGATGCAGCATATGCAACGTCTGTTCGACTACCTGAGCGACACCGGCTCTTTGCCGCTGCTGGGCAGCATCGCCGCGCCGCCGGTGGCGTTCGAATCGCTGGCGGACGTGTTCCAGCAGACCTACGAACACGAACAGCTGATCACCCGTCAGATCAACGAACTGGCGCACGCCGCCATGACCGCACACGATTATTCCACCTTCAACTTCCTGCAGTGGTACGTGGCAGAGCAGCACGAAGAAGAGAAACTGTTCAAATCCGTGCTGGATAAGCTGGCGCTGGTGGGCACCAGCGGCAAAGGCCTGTTCTTCATCGACAAAGATCTGAAGAAAATGGGCGCGATGGGCCAGGGCGGCAACGGCCAGGCTTAATCTGCAACAAAACACCGAAAAACCGCGCGTGGGCGAGCCTGACGCGCGGTTTTTTTTACCCTGCGTTTATCGCGGTTATGCGGCGATACGTGCTGCCGGATCGCAAAATGCCAGCGATGCGCTCGACTTGCCGCAGCACGGTCGTTATGATTTACCGCGATACGCTACAGGGATGGTAGAGTCAAAACAGCGGGTTAGCCGATACAACCCGTTTTTCTGTTTACCCGTGGCGCAATCATTTGCGGTGGGTTGGGGCCGCTGATACATCGCCTTGGCTGTGGCCTTAACCCTTATGATCCTCTTTTACTGTTAAGGGATACCACTGTGATCGGTAAAATTCGTTCCTCTTGTCGCCTGCTTTCCACCGTTTTCGTCCTGTTCGTCGGCCTGTCTTCGCAGCAAGCGCTGGCGCACGCCCACCTGAAAGTGGAAACGCCGAAGGCCGACGCCAGCGTCAGCCCGGCGCCGAAGGCGCTGACCCTCAGCTTCTCCGAAGGCATCGAGCCGAACTTCAGCGGCGTGAAAATCACCGGCCCGGACAACGCCGTGGTGAAAACCGGCAAGCTGCAGCTAGATCCGAACAACAACACCCAGGTCAACGTGCCGATCGAAGGCGAGCTGAGCGCGGGCAAATACAACGTCAGCTGGCATGTGGTTTCGGTCGACGGGCATAAAACCAAAGGCCAGTACAGCTTCACCGTAAACTGATCGTGAGTCTGGCGACCCTGTTCGTTCTGTGTCGCTTGGTGCACTTTGCGGCGGTGATGCTGATGTTCGGCATCAGTCTGTTCACCGCCTTACTGTCACCGCAGCGCCTCTCCCCGATCCTCTCCCGCGATGTGCGCCCGCTGCTGCTTGCCAGCACCTGGATTGCCGGGCTTTCCGCCGTGGCGCTGCTGGCCATTCAGGCCGGGCAAATGGGCGACGGTTGGGAAGACGCCTGGCGGCTGGAGGTCTGGTGGGCGGTGCTCGGCACCACCTTCGGCGAAGTGTGGCGCTGGCATCTGGGCCTGTCGCTGCTGGCGATCCTGAGCCTGCTGCTGCCGGAACGGCCGCGTGCGCAGGCGTTGGCGCTGTGTTCGGCGCTGTTGCTGGTCAGCCTGGCGTTCATCGGCCACGCGGCGATGCACGAAGGCACGCTGGGCGCGCTGCACCGCGCCAACCACGCAGTGCACCTGCTGGCCGCCGGCTACTGGTTCGGCAGCCTGGCGCCGCTGCTGGTTTGCCTGCGCTATCTGCAGCCGCCGCAGTGGCGCAGCGACGCCATCACCACGCTGATCCGTTTCTCGCGCTGGGGGCACCTGGCGGTGGCGGCGGTGATCGTCACCGGTATCGTCAACAGCCTGATCATTCTCGGCGGTTGGCCGCTCAACCTCAGCTCGCCTTATCAGCGCCTGCTGCTGATTAAAACCGCGCTGGTGGCGCTGATGGTGATGGTGGCGCTGGCCAATCGCTACGCCATCGTGCCGGCGATGAGCCGCGTACCGGCGCTGGCGCAGCGTGGCGTGGTGCTGGCCTGCTGGCTCGAAGTCGGGCTGGGGGTGGCGGTGCTGCTGCTGGTCAGTTTATTTGCAACCTATGCGCCGGTTTGACATTTCGGCTTGCCGCAACCGGGCAAGCTGCGGGAAAATCGACGTGAATAGCAACCTTAAGGCCAACACATGAAATCGGTATTACTCGGCATTACGCTGCTGGCAACCGCGACCGGCGCGCTGGCGGCAGATAAACTGGTGAACATCACCAAACTGGAATACGGCAAACAGTGGGCGTTCACCAAGGAAGAAGTGACGCTGCAGTGCCGCAGCGGCGGCGCGCTGTTCGTGCTGAATAACAGCACCCTGATGCAATACCCGCTCAACGACGCAGCGGAGCAGCAGGTGAAGAAGGGCCATCAGCGTGCGCAGCCGCTGGAGGTGCTCCTGCTGGACGACCCTGCCGAACCAGGGAAAAAAATGAGCCTGGCGCCGTTTATCGAACGCGCCGAGAAGCTGTGCGCTGACTAACCGCTTGTTTGCCAAAGCCTTGCCCAGTGCGCGCGGATTGATGCGCGTTTGCCGCGTAGTTATTTCGTCACGAAACTATCACGCGGCCGCCGGGCGGCTGGCAAAACTGGCGCGGTAGGCTACTCTTAAAGTGCACGGCTGAACAAGCCCTGCATTAAATGCCAACTTTTAGCGCACGGCTCTCTCCCAAGAGCCATTTCCCTAGACCGAATATAGGAATCGTATTCGGTCTTTTTTTGTGTGGTTGATTTATAAGTGTTTTTTTCTAAAAAATCGAAATTACTCGAAATTTACTCGAATTTTGATATTCGGTCTTTTACAGCATTACGTACTCCTTCCCCCTCGTTTTGAGATATTTCAGCGTCATCATTTCCGTTGTGTGCCCCAGCAGCTTTTGAGCAAATGCCTTGTCGTTCTGCTTTTCGTACAGGCGGCCGGACAGGCTTCGGATCTCGTGGAACGTCGGCGGGCTTTCCTGAACTCCAAATCTGATGCTTTCCGCGCGGCGACAAATTTTTTCGTTAACCCGTCGGGATGGATCGAACCATCTGGACTATTTTTCCTGATGCTGGCGCTGATCATGAAGTCTGTTGTGCTGACCAATCGGCATCGGTCGATAACGGTGCCAAGCCGCAGGCCCATGCATTTCAGTTCAAGTTCAAGGGGGAGGGAAAGCAAAGCCCCCGTTTTGCCTTGTTCAACCTGCAGGCGCCCGTCAACGATATGGTTGAAGCGCATTTGTGTCAGATCCTCGCGGCGTTGGCCGGAGACCAGCGCGAGAACCATCGCCAGGCAGAACCACGGCGGCATTGTCTCCGCAGTATCTATTGCTTCAGCTCCAGACGTTCGCGCACGCCGCGCGGGTATCCAATCGTTATACCAGCCGAAATCGCCGACAATAACCGATATATCAATGCTATTAACTACAAAAAACAGGGTTTGAGCTTTATGGCTTTATCCCGACAGGTGATGAAAATATCGGCAGTTACTCCTATGTTTCGATAGGTTGGTAATCTGCTGGCAGGTGGCTTATCATTGGGCCAATAACAAAAGGAAACAGCATGTTTGAGCGCAATGATATTATTGACTTTTTTAGAGGTGTAGCGGTTATGCTCGTAACCGCCTTTCATCTTTTTCAATGGTCTGAATCTTTAGGCCTGCCGCTACCATTTGGACTTGATGTAATGGGTATCTTTGGAAACGGGTGGATCGGCGTTGGAATGTTTTTTGTCATTTCAGGTTATTGCATGGCAAGCTCAAGTGGAAGGGCATTTTTAGGCGGTTTTTCAGCAAAAAAATATGGCTTATATTTTTTAAAAAGATACTTGCGGATAGCCATTCCGTTTTATATATCAATAGTTTTTTGGTTTGTTTTAATCCGTGGTTTTGGGGTTGCGATAAAACCAACGGGATTTCATGATATAATATCTCATGTCTTGTTTATTCACAACTTCTCAGAGGAAACATTCTTCTCAATAAGCGGGGTTTATTGGTCACTCGCTGTTGAGATGCAATTTTATTTAATTCTCCCTGCTCTGGTTGTTTTATTTACCACTGTTTTTGGAAGGGTGCTTTTGCTGGTCAGCGTATTTATAATTAGCATTTTGGTTAATCTTTACAGTGAAAGCCAATTGTTAACGTGGGGTATTCCATCTTACCTTTCACTTTTCGTTTTGGGGTGGCTTTGCTCAATATATCAAAGCGAAATAGGTTCATTTATAAGAAAGTTGAACGCTCAATGGATATTAGTCGCGGCATTTGCATTACTTCTTTTCTACAAAGGACATGGATTTAACAACAAGGTTAAGCTGTATGAGGTGCTGATTTCATCAGTTTTTGCATTGTTAATGGTATCGCTTATTAATCGATTCTCAGGAAAGAGTGTGCCTAAAGTTATGCGCAGTGTAGCATTTGTTGGGAAATGTTCGTTTTCTATTTATTTGTATAACTATATTTTCTGGTCGCTGGACAGAACCGACTTAACCCCGGTTAAATTGTTTGTGGCTTTTGCTTTCGTGCTAGGATTTGGCATCTTAATGTATCTGTCCGTTGAAAGACAATCAGAGAAACTAAGGAGAAAAACCATAAGAAAAGCAGAGGTTAAATTCGCAGTGCGGTAAATAAGAAATTGAATGTAGGCCCTGGGCAATCCGGGGCTTTTTTGTATCCGCACCCCAATTAAAACCACCATTGCATAATCTGAATTATTTCGGAGAATCATCTATGTCATCTGAAGGATTGCCAGTTGATGGCGTTGTCGTCACAGACATTGTGCTGGGAGCCCGCAACATGCAACAAACGAAGCCAAGAGTGGCCTATCTGCGGATTGCGCCGTAGCTGCAGCAGAAATCGCACAGTCAGGCACGGATGCTTATTCTGATGTCGCTGCTGCACAAGCCGCGATCGATGCAGGCAGTAAACTCGGCGTTATTTCTCAGTTCGCTCTATCATTTCAACGCAGTGGGCTGATGAATATGAGAACGTCAACGGCGCAGCGACGCCAACCGGCCATTTTCTGAGTAATGGGAAATACGTTGATAAGATTGCTGCTATTACCGCCACTCATTATCTTAGAGACGTTTTTCTGCTCCCCACTCCACACCCGCACTTATCGCTAATTTAGCCGCACCAAAAGTCACTACGTCATTTATGGCACTGATAAGCTCCGGTCATTGCTCCCATCACCGGTTAAATGAGAGGGACATTATGGGGAATATCAAGGCATTAGGCGTTGTAAAAGGAAACCTGTGTTGAACGATCGGCTGAGCCAGTTGAAGAGAGCGCTGCCAGGTTATCTCGAGGCGTGGCGTGAGGGCGCTTTACCCTCTGACTGGGGGCAGGTGGCTAATCCTGAAGTGGTTGCCGCCCTGTTGGCGGAGTGGGAGACGCTGAGCGAATTGGCGTCGCTGTTCGAAACCGCGACTGAAACCCCAACCGATCCCGCCGCGTTTTGGCAGGCGCGCGCCGAGCTGATGGCACAGCGCAATCGTGAGCTCAGTGCCCACCTGGCGACGCCAATCCGTTTGCCCGGCGCACGGGTAGCCTTCTTTGGCTATGTGAAAACGGCGGTGATGGACGCCAGGCAGGTGAAGGCGGCAATTCGCGATGCCGGTTTTACCATTGCGGGCGACAGCCAAAATGAGAACACGGCTTAACGCGGTTTCTTCTCAAATTTCTCGGCAAAAAAGAACCGCAGCAATTTATGGGTCCACAGCAGCATTGCGCCGACCACCACCAGCGAGACGACGAAATGCGACAGGTTTTTCGGCGCGGCGTAGCCGTGAGTAAAAGAAACCCCGGCGCCGCTGAGCAGCAGGGTGGCGATCCAAAAGCCGAGTAGCAGGCACAAGGTACGGAACAGTTTAAACATTGTTATCACCGAAATGCTGAAAGCGCCGACTGAACGGAAAGACTCAGCCGGTGCTTTGATTAATTAAAACCGCTTAGCGAGAGCAGGTGTTGCCACCCTTGTTGCTATTGTTATTGCAGTTGCTCTTGTTGCCGCCTTGCCCCATGCCGATGTTGCCGCCACCTTTGCTGGCCTCTTTGAAACAGCCGCCGTTGAGCGCGCCCAGCGCCAGACCGCCAAGCCCCCCTAGTGAGCCGGTGATGATGCCGTTAATGCAGTCCGGGGAGGTGTGTTTCTGGTACATATTGCCGTCCGACGATTTACCGCCCCCGTTCTTGTTGCCACCGTTGTTGTTGACGCGTCCATTGCTGCCGCGATTGTCGGCAAAGTTGCCGGCGCCGGCGATCAGGTGAAAATATTTAGCCTCGATCTCTTGCATAAAACTCCCTCTTTATCGATACGGTTAAATAGCGTAAAGCTTGCGCAAGCCAACTGTTTTTAACAGAAAAAACAGCGGGGATAATTACCGGTTCGGATAAGAACAGAGAATTTATTTAAGAGTATTTTCCAGGCTTATGAGAGTGATGGTGAATGATATTCTCGACGAGGGGGTAGGGCGAGCCACCTCGGGCCTTTGCAACGAATGGTCTATCTGCGGCGCGCAGCAAGGTTCAATTCATCCAGTCAATTTGTTAGGATCGCCCGACCTACATGACTATTGGTGCAGTACATTGAAAATTAAAGCGTTGTTATTTGTTGCGTTGGCCGCACTGGCCGGCTGCAGCCAGGAGGGAACCTCGATGAATCAGCCCGCAAACGAGAAAGGCGGCCAAACGGAAGTGTTGCTGGTGAACAGCGCGCTGGTGGACTGCGTGGGCGTCGCCCCGATGAAGTGCATGCAGGTGCGCCGCTCCGCGCAGCAGCCGTGGGAGTTGTTCTATACCGGCATCGAAGGTTTCACCTTCGAACCGGGCTATCAGTATCGGCTGAAAGTGCGCGTTACTCCGGTAGAGAACGTGCCGGCCGATGCCTCATCGCTGCGTTACACGCTGATTGAGCAGTTGGAAAAGAACAAGGCGTGACCCTCGACAGGCCGGGTAATCGCAATCCGGCCTGCCATGATTATCCCTTTACCATCATGACATGCCTCGGCGGCGGGCTTGCCGACTGGTCTGTTCACTGCGCTTGTTTTCGCACTTTCTTAAGTATATTGAGAAAATCAGGTATATTGTCCTTCGGTTTTTAGCTACCAAGAAAAAATTACTATGATTATCAAACCTAAAATTCGTGGTTTTATCTGCACCACCGCTCACCCGGCAGGCTGTGAAGCCAACGTCCGTGAGCAAATCGCCTACGTTAAGTCGCGCGGCGAACTGAAAAACGGGCCTAAAAAGGTGCTGGTCATTGGTGCATCCACCGGTTACGGTCTGGCCTCGCGCATCAATGCCGCTTTCGGCAGCGGTGCGGCCACCATCGGCGTATTTTTCGAGAAGCCTGGCAGCGAAGGCAAAACCGGTTCCGCCGGTTGGTACAACTCCGCCGGTTTCGACAAGGCAGCTAAAGAAGAAGGCCTGTACGCGAAAAGCATCAACGGCGACGCATTCTCCAACGAGTGCCGTCAGACCGTGATCGATCTGATCAAAAAAGACCTGGGTCAGGTTGACCTGGTGGTTTACTCGCTGGCTTCGCCGGTGCGTAAGATGCCGGAAACCGGCGAAGTGGTGCGTTCCGCACTGAAGCCGATCGGCGAACCGTACAAATCCGTCGCGCTGGACACCAACAAAGACGTGCTGGTTGAAGCCGTGGTCGAGCCGGCCAACGAGCAAGAAATCGCCGACACCGTGAAGGTGATGGGCGGCCAGGACTGGCAGCTGTGGATGGACGCGCTGGACGAAGCGGGCGTGCTGGCGGATAACGCGCAGTCTGTCGCTTACTCCTACATCGGTACCAATCTGACCTGGCCAATCTACTGGCACGGCACGCTGGGCAAGGCGAAAGAAGATCTGGATCGCGCGGCGCACGCCATCAACCAGAAGCTGCAGGCCAAAGGCGGCGCGGCTTACGTTGCGGTGCTCAAGTCGGTGGTGACTCAGGCTTCCTCTGCCATTCCGGTGATGCCGCTGTATATCTCCATCGTGTTCAAAATCATGAAGGAGCAGGGCATTCACGAAGGCTGCATCGAGCAGATCCAGCGTCTGTTCGCCACCAAGCTGTACAGCGGCGCGGCGCCGGACACCGACGAAAAACACCGCCTGCGTCTGGATGACTGGGAACTGCGCGACGAAGTGCAGGAAACCTGCCGTGCCATCTGGCAGCAGCTGAACGACAACAACATCAACGAACTGACCGATTACCAGGGCTACAAGGCGGAATTCCTGCGCCTGTTCGGCTTTGGTCTGCAGGGCGTTGACTACGACGCCGATCTGAGCGGCGAAGCCAACTTCGACGTGATCGAGCTGGTCTAAGCGCGTCGAGCGGTCAAACAAGGTCGGGTTAGCCCGGCCTTTTTTATTGCCTGCGAATTATCGGGTGGCTAAGCGAAAATGTTTATTTTGGGTTAACAGACGAACCGGGTGATTAACATCGGCAGTCGGATGGTGAAATAACGGCGGTTATTAAACTAAAGAAAGTCATTTTTTTATTTACCCTTGCCGCCGGCTGCGGGTATTTTATTTCCTTTAAGGAGGAAATTATGACATGGCGTTATTGTGCCACGGTATCGTTGTTTTTGTTGAGCGGCTGCAGCGCGATTCAGCCGACGTCGACGTCCCCAGACTGGTCTCAGCCGCAGCCTGCCACGCGGGAGCAGCGGCAACGCATCATGGCGGGTGAGTCCGCCTCCTCGGTATTACATGAAGGAAACGTCGGCATTGGCGGCACCTTTGATGGGGCGAAAATATTCGATCGTTAATCCGCTAAATATATTCAGCCAAATTAATGCGCGCATTCTGCCGATATTGTCGGAGGGTTTACCTTTCCTGCGTTATTCTGCCGTGGCCCAACCATTCATTGCGTTAACAGACAATTCGTTTTCCTTATAGGGAGCCGCCGGTTTATTTCGGCGTAATCAAAGGAGTTGCCCATGGCGAAGGAGATGGCCGCGATCTTTCTCTTGCTGTTATTGCCGCTAAGCCAAAGCGCCGGCGCGGCGCGTTACGACAGGCCGTGCGAAGGCGTGTCGCCGGTGCTGTTTCAAAAGCGCCTGAAAGCGTTGGCGCAGGATCTGCGGCAGGAAATGAGTGAGGAAGCGACGCCGACAGAGCGCGATGCGGAGGAGTTGGCGCGCTTGGCGGAGTGCGGTATCGAGCCCGGCAAAGCGCCCGTCACCGGCGGGCAGCGCGCGCCCCGTTCAGAGGAAAAGCCGCCGGCATCGCCAAACGGTTGTTGAACCGGCGTGCGCGCAGAGTCAAGCGATGTAAAAGGAGTCATTGATGAAAAGGATTGTGTTGGCCGGCGTGGCCTTGTGTAGCTGCTGCTTCGCGCAGGCGCGGGTGGATTTGGAATACCATGCGGCGCCGCCGAAGGACAGTAAGGTCACCGAGGAGTACCAGAAAAAGCGCGACGCATTGCGCCACAAGGTGTGGAATGTCGATAACCTGACGCTGGCCAACGAGCAGGCGATTGCGCGCGAACAGCAGCGCGAGGCGGCAGAGACCGCCGAGCGGCAGCAGCGGAACCTGGAGCAGCAGCAGAAAAAGCAGCGCTGCCTGCGGAGACACTCGAAAGATCCTCACCGCGAGGCGAAGTGTTACACGCACAGCTTCTAACATTAATCGTCCGGGCGCCATCAGCGCCCGGCGTCGTTTAGGCCGGGCGGCAATGCTCCTTCAGCATGGCGATCGCGTCCGGTTTCAGCTGATACAGATAGACCGGGCGGCCGGTGGCGCCGTACAGAATACGGGTGCCGAGAATGCCGCTCTCCGCCAGATAGATGAGGTACTTGCGGCAGGACACCCGCGAAATGCCGATGGCGTTGGCCAGATTGTCGGTGGAAAACTCGTTATCGTGCTGCTGTTCGATCCACTCGCAGACCGTGCTCAGGGTGATGCTGGTCAGCCCCTTCGGCAGCTTTTTGCTCTCCTGGCCGCCGGGCTGGCGGCGCAGCAGGCTGTCGACGTCGGCCTGCGAAAACTCGCGCTGCGCCAACAGCTGCGACTGCTGCCGGTAGTGGCTCAGCGCCTCCTTGAAGCGGCTGAACTGGAACGGTTTGATCAGATAATCCACCACCCCGTAGTGCAGCGCTTTTTGCACCGTGTTCACGTCGCTGGCGGAGGAGATGATGATCACGTCGGTCTTCTCGCCGAGCTCGCGCAGGCCGGGCAGCAGATCCAGCCCGTTCTCCTGCTGCATGTAGATATCCAACAGCACCAAATCGATGCTGACGCCGGCATCGGCCAGCAGCGCGCGCGCCTGGCTCAGAGTGGCGACCGTCGCCTGGCAGTGAAAACCGCCGACCTGGCTCAGGTAGTATTTGTTCAGCTCCGCCACCATCGGGTCGTCGTCGACAATCAGTACGTTAATCATGAGTTCTGCTCTTGGCCTGATAGGGAAGGTGCACGAAAAATTGGGTCAGCTCGCCCGGTTCGGACTCGAAATCGATGCTGCCGCCCAGTTTCTCCAGATGGCTGCGGATCAGCGCCAGGCCGATGCCGCGTCCCGTTCCCTTGGTGGAAAATCCGTGTTCGAAGATGCGCGCGCCGATCGCCGGATCGATGCCGGGGCCATCGTCGCTGACGATACAGTGTAATTGATCGTCGTGATGATGGAAGCTCAGGCCGATCTCGTGGCCCTCAACGCCGTCGATGGCGTCGATGGCGTTTTCGATCAGGTTGCCGAGCACGCTGATCAGCACGTGGGTGGTTTCCGCATCGTCGGTTTCCGGCAGCAGGCTGGTTTCTTCGATGGTCAGTTCAATGCCGGCTTCGTGGGCGCGGCTGATCTTGCCGATGAAGAAGCCCGCCACTTCCGGCGAGTGGATCTTGCGCAGCAGCGCGCCGATCTCTTCCTGATAGTTGCTGGCGGTGTTGATGATGTAGTTTTCCAACTGCTGATAGGCCTTCATGTGCAGCATGCCGAGTATCACATGCAGCTTGTTCATAAATTCGTGCGACTGCACCCGCAGCGCATCGGCGTAGTGCGCCATGCCGCTCAGCCGCTGCAGCAGGCGGCTGACCTCGGTCTTGTCGCGGAAGGTGGCGATGGCGCCGGTCACCTGGCCGTTGACGATCACCGGCACGGTATTGGTCAGCAGTTCGCTGCCGTTGAAGCCGATCTGCCGATCGCGCAGCGGTTGGCCGCTGGCCAGCACCTCCGCCAGATGCAGCTGCGCCGGCCAGTGCTTGCTGGCGGCTTCCAGCAGCAGGTTTTCCACCGGGCCGCTCTGCCGCAGCAGGCGCTTGGCTTCGTCGTTGACGATGGTGATGCGGGATTCATTATCGACCGCGATCACGCCTTCTTTAATCGACTGCAGCATGGCGTTGCGCTGTTCGAACAGGTTGGAGATTTCGTAAGGCTCGAAACCCAGCATGATGCGCTTGAGCGCGGAGACCAGGAAGAAGGTGCCCAGGCTGCCGACCAGGGCGGCGAAGGCGATGGTCCAATAGATGATCCAGCGGCTCTCCGCCACCACCCGCTGCACGGTGTCCAGCGCGATGCCGAGCGCCACCACGCCGATTTGTTGTTTCTGCGCGTCATACACCGGCACGAACACCCGCAGCGCCGGGGCCAGCGTGCCGCGGTTGATGGCACTGTTGACGTGGCCTTGCAGCGCGGGCGCCAGATCGTCGCCGATAAAATGCTTGCCGATCAGCCAGGGTTTGGGGTGCGAATAGCGGATGCCCTGCATATCCACCACCACCACGAACAGCAGCTCGTTTTGATGGCGCACCTGCTCGGCGAAGCGCTGAATGGCGCCGCTTTGATCGCGCCGCTGCAGGCCGTCAACCACGGTGCTGGAGAGCGCCAGCGTATTGGCGACGGCGATGGCTTTCTGCTGCAGCTGATCTTGCCCCTCGCGGCTCATCTGCACGAAAAACAGCGCGAACACCACCAGCAGCACCGAAGCGATGATGGCGGACACCATCAGCGTGATGGAGGTGCTCAGCTTGAGCGGCACCCGTTGTTTTGGCATGGCGGTTCTCCGAATGGCGATATCACGGCGTATTCTAGCGAGGAATGAGGCAAGCTGCAGTTACCGGCAGCAGGTTATAGCATGCTGCCGGGGAGCGGGGGGCTTATTTTAGTTACAAAAGCGGGTCACTGCTGGTGGTAGATCTCCAGCGCCTGTTGGCCGCTGGCGCCCTGATGGATGATTGCCATCAACGCGCGCACCACCTGCGACGGATTGCTGTGTTGATAGACGTTGCGGCCGTAAACCATGCCGGAGGCGCCCTGGGCCATCAGCGCGGCGGATTTCTCCAGCACCGGCCCCAGCTCCCCCTTGCCGCCGCCGCGCACCAGCGTCGGGCAGCGCGCCGCTTCCACCACGCGGTGGAAGTCTTCCACCCGATCGGTCGGGTCGGCTTTGATGATGTCGGCGCCCAGCTCGCGCGCCAGCCGCACCAGCGGCACGATCTTCTCCACGTCGCCGAGCGAGCCGTAGGCGGCGCCCTGACCGGCCGGCGCCATCACCAGCGGTTCGATCATCAGCGGCATGGCGTAGCGATCGCAGGCGTGGCGCAGGCGGCCGATGTTCTCCACGCACTGGCGGAAAATGCCGGGCTCATCCGGGATCATATACAGATTGACCACCACCGCGGCGGCATCCATTTGCAGCGCCGCCAGGATCGGCGCCTCCGGGTTGTGCAGCACCGCCCACATCTCGCGGTGGCGGGCGGCGTTATAGGCGTTGCCGACGTCGGTGCGCATCACCAGCGCCGGTTTTTCGCGCTGCGGCGCGCGCTGCAGCAGATCTGCCTGGCCGTAGTTGACCTGAATGGCGTCGGGGCGCGCGGCGATCAGGTTGCCCATCACCCGTTCGATATCTTCCAGGCCGATCAAGAAATCCGGTTCGTTGGCGATGCCGTGATCGATCGCCACGTCCAGGCACTTGCCGTTGTTGAACAGGCGGTTCATCCGCACCTTGCTGCTGAGCTGCATGTCAGGTCCTCTTGAGATAGGGATATGTCCATTATTGCCGAGTAAGGATGGTCGGGAAACGCGGAAACCGCAAACTGCGCGGCCGCTCGCAGTTTTTGCCGGCGCACGAAAGGGGAACGCTCGCCAGCGGCTTGCACTTCATTTGTTAGATCCGTGTCATGTTTTTGTTAATAAGCCATTCCAAAATGCATGTTTCGCTTGTTTGGGTTAAAAAGTTTCAATAACCTAAATTATGAAATAAACATTTAAAAAAGCGGTAAAGACGCCGTTTGTTGTGCCAGGGGTTTATTTCAATTGGTTGTTTTTAATCTGTTTTGAGACATCGATCACCATTTTTACAACGGCCTTGATACGGCGATAACGCGGTAAATTCGCCGTATCAAAGGGATAACACCGACCGTATTGTTGTTTGAATGTAAAAAATATTTTTCATTAGCTGTCAACCAACAGACCTCTTCATTCTAACGATTAAAGGGTAACGAACATGAAGCTGAAGAAACTGATCGCCGCCTCGGTACTGATGTGCATGCTGCCGGCCAGCGTGCTGGCGAAAGACATCAAGATCGGCGTTTCCATGGCTTACTTCGATGACAACTTCCTCACCATTCTGCGCCAGTCGATGCAAAACAAAATGAAGGCCGACGGCAACGTCAGCGGCCAGTTCGAAGACGCCAAGGGCGACATCGCGCAGCAAATTCAACAAATCGAAAACTTCGTCAGCCAGGGCGTCGACGCCATCATCCTCAACCCGGTGGATACCCAGGGCGTCAAGCCGATGATCAAGCTGGCCGAGAAGGCCAAGATCCCGCTGGTGTTCGTCAACCGCAAGCCGGAAGTGGCGCTGCCGGCCGGCATGGCCTACGTCGGCTCCGACTCCAAGCTGGCCGGCAAGCTGCAGATGGAGGAACTGGCCAAGCTGATGAACGGCAAGGGCAACGTGATGATCCTGATGGGCGAGCTGTCGAGCGAAGCCACGCGCGACCGCACCCGCGGCGTGGAAGAGGTGGCGGCCAACTACCCCGGCATCAAGATTATCGATAAGCAAACCGCCAAATTCTTCCGCAAAGAGGCGGTAGACGTCACCACCGACTGGATTTTGTCCGGCCAGCAGATCGACGCCATCGCCTCCAACAACGACGAAATGGCCATCGGCGCTATTTTGGCGCTGAAGCAAGCCAAGAAATCCGGCGTGCTGGTGGCCGGCGTTGACGGCACGCCGGACGCGCTGGAGTTCATCAAGAAGGGCGATCTGGCGCTGAGCGTGTTCCAGGACGCCAAAGGCCAGGGCGAAGGCGCGGTGCAGACCGCCGTTCAACTGGTGAAAGGCGAGAAAGTGGAGAGCAACGTGCTGATCCCTTACCAACTGATCACCCAGGCCAATTACCAGCAATTCGCCGATAAAAACAAGAAATAAGCCTTGAAGCCCGCCGCGGGCGCCGGTGTGGGGCGAGCGCGGCGGAAAACGTGGGTCAGTGCGGAGGTAAGCGGTATGTACCCTTATGTTCTTGAGGCCGAAGGCATCAGCAAGCAGTTCCCCGGCGTCAAAGCGCTGGATAAGGTCTCGATTAAAATCAAACCCGGCAGCGTGCACGCGCTGATGGGGGAAAACGGCGCGGGCAAATCGACGCTGATGAAATGCCTGATCGGCATCTACCACCCGGACGAAGGCTCGATAAAAATCAAAGGCCGGCCGGTCACCTTCAGCGACACGCTGCAGGCGCTGCATTCGGGCATTTCCATGATCCACCAGGAGCTGAACCTGGTGCCTTACATGACGGTGGCGGAAAACATCTGGCTGGGGCGTGAGCCGGCGCGGCTGGGGTTCGTCAACCACGAACAGCTGAACGAACAAACCCGCGAGCTGCTGGCGCGGCTGAACATCAAACTGCAGCCGGACACGCTGGTGGGCGAGCTGAGCATCGCCAATCAGCAGATGGTGGAGATCGCCAAGGCGGTGTCCTACAACGCCGACGTGCTGATCATGGACGAACCGACCTCGGCGCTGACTGAAGGCGAAGTGGTGCACCTGTTCGCCATCATCCGCGAGCTGCGCGAGCAGGGCAAAGGCATCATCTATATCAGCCACAAGATGGACGAGATCTTCGCCATTACCGACGAAGTGAGCATTTTCCGCGACGGCACCTTCATCGCCTGCGACAAAACCGAAAACCTGACCAAACAGTCGCTGATCACCATGATGGTGGGGCGCGAACTGACGCAGATGTTCCCCAAATTCAACAACAATATCGGCGAGGAAGTGCTGCGGGTGGCGGGGCTGCGCCGCAGCGGCTGGTTCCATGACGTGTCGTTCAGCGTCAAGCGCGGCGAGATCCTCGGCGTCGCCGGGCTGGTGGGCGCCGGGCGCAGCGAAGTGATGGAAAGCCTGTTCGGCATGCACCCGGCGGACGGCGGCGAGATCTTTATCGAAGGCCAGGCGGTGAAGGTGGATTCCCCGGCGAAGGCGATCGAGAGCGGGCTGGCGTTCCTCACTGAAGACCGCAAGAAATCCGGCTTGTTTCTGGTGCTGTCGGTGGTCGAGAACATGAGCATCGTCAACCTGTCGGAATACATCGGCAAGAACGGTTTCGTCAGCCACGTGCAGATGGCCAAAGACTGCATGGATCAGATTAAAAAGCTCAACATCAAAACGCCGACCATGGATCAGATCATCAATAACCTCAGCGGCGGCAACCAGCAGAAGGTGCTGATCGCGCGCTGGCTGCTGGCGCAGCCGAAAATCCTGATCCTCGACGAACCGACGCGCGGCATCGACGTGGGGGCGAAAGCGGAAATCTACCGCCTGATCAGCGAGCTGGCCAACCGCGGCGTCGCCATCATTCTGGTCTCCTCCGAGCTGCCGGAGATCCTCGGCATGAGCGACCGGGTAATGGTGATGCACGGCGGCCGCATCACCGGCATTTTGGACAAAGACGACGCGGACCAGGAGAAGATCCTGGCGCTGGCCTCAGAATAACGAAGGGTGAACATCATGAGTAACGTAAAGATTGAGAAGCCGCTCTCCGCCGATTCAACGGGCAAGGGAACGCTGTTCTCCGGGCTGAGCGGCAAAATGCCGAAGGATACCGGCATCTTCATCGTGATGATCGGCATCGCGCTGATCTTCGAAATCCTCGGTTGGTACATGCGCGATCAGTCGTTCCTGCTGAACCCGAACCGCCTGCTGCTGATCGTGCTGCAGGTGGCGATCATCGGCATCATCGCGGTGGGCGTCACCCAGGTGATCATCACCACCGGCATCGATCTCTCCTCCGGCTCGCTGATTGCGCTGACCGCGGTGGTGGCGGCCAGCCTGGCGCAGACCTCGGACAGCATCTCGCCGATGTACCCGGGGCTGCTCGATCTGCCGGCGGCGATCCCGATCGGCGCGGGGATCGGGGTGGGCATCGTCTGCGGCTTTATCAACGGCTTCCTGATCACCCGCACCGGCATTCCGCCGTTCATCGCCACGCTGGGGATGATGGTGTCGGCGCGCGGCCTGGCGCAGTACTACACCAAGGGTAACCCGGTCAGCTTCCTGTCGGACGGCTTCACGTCGATCGGCCAGGGGGCGATGCCGGTGATCATCTTCCTGGTGATTGCGGTGATCTTCCATATCGCGCTCAAGCATACCCGCTACGGCAAATACATCTACGCCATCGGCGGCAACATGACCTCGGCGCGGGTTTCCGGCATCAACGTCAACAAGTACCTGGTGACGGTTTACACCATCGCCGGCGGCCTGGCGGGGTTGGCGGGTGTGGTGCTGGCGGCGCGCGTCAGCAGCGGCCAGTCGAGCATGGGGATGTCGTATGAGCTGGACGCCATCGCCGCGGCGGTGATCGGCGGCAGCAGCCTGATGGGCGGCGTCGGGCGCATCACCGGCACGCTGATCGGCGCGGTGATCCTGGGCCTTATCAAAAGCGGCTTCACCTTTATCGGCGTCGACTCTTACATTCAGGACATCATCAAGGGCGTGATTATCGTCGCCGCCGTGTCGATCGACATGAGGCGCAACCGTAAAAAACACTGATTGCCGTGAATTGCCGCCGGCGTCAGGGTTGGCCGGCGGCGTTTTTTTTACCTGGGGGGCACATCATGAACTACCTGAAAGGGCTGTGGCTGGCGGTGGCGCTGTGCGCGTCTACCCCGGCATGGGCGCAAACCATCGGCGTGTCGATGGCCTATTTCGACCAGAATTTCCTCACCATCATCCGCCAGGCGATCGACAAGGAGGCCAAGGCGCGCGGCATCACCGTGCAGTTCGAGGACGCGCGCGGCGACGTCGGCCGCCAGACCGATCAGGTGCAGAGCTTTATCAGCGCCGGGGTGGACGCGATTATCGTCGATCCGGTCAACTCGGCCAGCACGCCGGTGATGACCAAAATGGTGCAGGCCGCCGGCGTGCCGCTGGTGTACGTGAACCGCACGCCGGGCGATGCCAAACTACCGCAGGGCGTGGTGTTCGTCGGCTCCGACGAGCGGGAATCCGGCACGCTGCAGATGGAAGAGCTGGCGCGGCTGGCCGGCTATCAGGGCAACGTGGCGGTGATGATCGGCAACCTGACCGACGCCGGCGCGCTGCAGCGCACCAAAGACGTGGAGCAGGTGGTGAGCAAGTACCCGAAAATGAAGGTGGTGCAGAAGCAGAGCGCCAACTATTCACGCAGTGAAGGCATGGATCTGATGATGAACTGGCTGACCAACGGCGAAGCGATCGACATCGTCGCCGCCAACAACGACGAGATGGCGATCGGCGCAATCATGGCGCTGCAGCAGGCGGGCAAGGCGGACAGGAAAGTGCTGATCGGCGGCATCGACGCCACGCCGGACGGCCTCAAGGCGCTAGCCTCCGGCAAGATGCAGGTCACGGTGTTCCAGGACGCGGTCGGCCAGGGCAAAGCCTCGGTCGATGTGGCGCAGCGCATGATCAACGGGGAAAAGCTCGAACCGTATTACTGGATCCCGTTCGAGCTGGTGACGCCGGCCACGATGCAGAAGTATGCGGCCAGGCCGTGAGTTAACCGTCAGATTCGCGTTGCCGGGGCGCTGCTTGCAGCGCCTTTTTTATTGGCGTCAGTTATATGTCCGCTTGCGGCCAGCGCGGCGCCGGATCTTGCTTCACACTGAGGATCTTTAAACCGTGTGAGGATGAGCGATGAACGCATTAAACGGCAAGGTGGCGGTGATCGGCGGCGCCAGTTCGGGGATCGGCAAAGCGGCGGCACTGCTGTTCGCCCGCCAGGGCGCAGCGCTGGTGTTGGGCGCGCGGCGCGAGCCGCTGTTGGCGGAGCTGGTGGAGGACATTCGGCGCGAGGGTGGCCGGGCGCTTGCGGTGGCGGGCGACGTGCGCGACGAAGCCTTCGCCGAACGGCTGACGGCGACGGCGGTCGACGAATTCGGCGGGCTGGATATCGCCTTCAACAACGCCGGCACCTTAGGGCCGCTGGGGCCGTCGCTGGCGTTGAGTGCCTCAGAGTGGCGCGAGGTGCTGGAAACCAACCTGTCCAGCGCCTACTACGGCGCCAAATATCAAATCCCCGCCATGCTGGCGCGCGGCGCGGGCTCGGTGATTTTCACCTCCACCTTCGTCGGCCACACCGCGGCGTTTCCCGGTACGGCGGCCTATGCGGCCGGCAAGTCGGGGCTGATCGGCCTGACGCAGGCGCTGGCGGTGGAATTCGGCGGGCGCGGCATTCGGGTGAACGCGCTGCTGCCGGGCGGCACCGATACGGCGATGGGTCGGCAGATGAGCCATACCCCGGAGGCATTGGCGCAGGTGGCCGAACTGCACGCGCTGAAGCGGCTGGCGGTGCCGGAGGAGATCGCGCAGGCGGCGCTGTATCTGGCGTCTGACGCAGCTTCATTCGTCACCGGCACCGCGATGCTGGTGGATGGCGGGGTGTCCATCCAGCGCGGCTGAGGCCACGGGCGCCGTGGCCTCAGTGGGCGTCAGAAAGCGGACAGGTGGCGGCGCACGATCTCGCGGCCGATCTCCAGCGAGGCGGTCGCTGCCGGAGAGGGGGCATTGCATACGTGCAGCGAGCGTTGGCCCTGCACGAAGTGGAAGTCGTCCACCAGCTTGCCGTCGGCGGTCAGCGCCTGGGCGCGCACGCCGGCCGGGCCGGGGCGAATATCCTGCTCCTGCAGCGCCGGGATCAGCCGACGGGCGTTCTCGGCAAAGCGGCGGCGCGACAGCGAACGGCGCATTTCCGCCAGCCCTTCGCCGAGGTAGTTGCCGGCGATTTTCCAAAAGCCGCGATAGCCGAGCACCTCGCTCAGATCGCGCAGGCTGAAGTCGCATTTGCGGTAGCCTTCGCGTTTGAAGGCCAGCACCGCATTGGGGCCGACGTCGCGCTTGCCGTTATACATACGGGTAAAATGCACGCCGAGGAAAGGGAAATCCGGGTTGGGCACCGGGTAGATCAGATGGTTGACCAGGTGGTTTTTCGCGTCGTCCAACACATAGTATTCACCGCGGAACGGCACGATCTTCATGCCGGTTTCGTAACCGGCCAGTTTGGCGATGCGATCGCTGAACAGCCCCGCGCAGTTGATCAGCAGTTTTCCCTCGAAGGTATCGCCGGCGGCGGTGACGGTGACGCCGCCGGCGTGTTCGCGGATGGCCTCAACCTGATGGCCGTAGGCGATCTCGCCGCCGCGCCGCACGATGATCTCCGCCAGCTTGGCGGCCACCTCCGCGTAGTTGACGATACCGGCGTCGGGCACCAGCAGCGCTTCAAGGCCATTGACGTGCGGTTCGCGCTCCCGCAGCTGCGCCTGCGACAGCCGGGTGACCTGCAGGCCGTTTTGCAGGCCGCGCTGATAGATGTTCTCCAGCCGATCCAGTTCGTTTAGCTGGGTGGCGACAATCACCTTGCCGCATTGGTCGTGATACAGGTCGTGTTCGCGGCAGAAGGCGAACATGCTGCGGTTGCCCTGTTTTGCCAACTGCGCTTTCAGGCTGCCGGGCGTGTAGTAGATGCCGGAATGCACCACGTTGCTGTTGTGGCCGCTTTGGTGCGCCGCCGGGCCGCGCTCTTTTTCCAGGATCAGAATGCGCCGCTGCGGATCCGCTTCCTGCAGCGCATTCACCACGCCGAGCCCCACCAGGCCGGCACCGATAACGATCGCGTCGTACATCACGGCTCTTGCTCCTCGTTTTCCAGGCGGCGTAATTTGCCGCGTACGTTGTTCAGATGGCTTTGCATGGCGGCGGTGGCCGCCGCCGCATCGCCGTCGCGAATGGCGATAAATACCCGCTCATGTTCGTCGATCACCCGCTGGCGCTCGGCCTGCCGCCCTAGGTTTTTGCTGAGCGAGTACACCAGCACCCCCAGATACAGCTCGTGCATGTTATCGAGGATCTGCACGAAAAATGGGTTATGCGAAGCCTGCATGATGGCGCGATGGAACAGGTAGTCCTGGCGATAGCCGATCTGGCCGTCGTTGAGCGTACAGTCACGAAAGGCGAGGTGCGCCTGTTCGATCGCCTGCAACTCCTGTTCGGTGCGGCGTTCGGCGGCCATGCGCGCCGCCTGCTGTTCCATGACTTCGCGCATTTCCAGCAGCGCTTCCACCTCGCGGCGGTCGGCTACCTCCATCACCAGCGGTTCGTATTTGCTCAGCAGCGAATGCTGTTCCACCCGGTGGCCGCCGCCCTGGCGTGAGGAGATGATGCCGCTGACCTCCAGCACGCCGAGCGCCTCGCGCACCGGCACCCGGCTGACGCCGAACGCGTCCGCCAACACGTTTTCCGACGGCAGCTTCTCGCCGACCGGAAAGGTGCCGTCGTTGATGCCGGCTTTCAGCTGCGCCAGCACCTGATGAGAGGCTTTCTGGCGCGTGACCTTGCGGATCATGACGCGCCTCCCGGCAGCGCGGCGCGCTGTTTATAGCGCAGCAGGTGCATGGCGGCGGCGGCGGCGATCAGGGCCGCGCCGCCCAGATCGGTCATCAGGCCCGGTTTGATCAGTAAAATCGCCGCCGCGGTAAACAGCACCCGCTCCAGCCAGTGGGTCTTCATCAGCCAGAAATTGGCGCTGGCGATCGACAGGGCGTAGATCCCCACCAGCGCGCTGATCACCATATGCAGCACCGACAGCGGGTTGAGATCGTCGCCCTGCATCAACAGCATCGGGTTGTAGACCAGAATGAACGGGATGATAAAGCCCGGCAGCGCCAGGCGCACCGCGTCCCACGAGGTTTGCATCGGATCGGCGCGGGCGATGCTGGCGGCGGTGTAGCTGGCCAGCGCCACCGGCGGCGTGATGTTGGACAACGCGCCGAACCAGAACACGAAGAAATGCGCCGCCAGCGGCAGCACGCCGGCTTTGATCAGGATCGGCGACACGGTCACAGCCACCACGATGTAGAGCGCGGTGGAGGGTAGCCCCATGCTGAGCACGATGCACACCAGCATCACCACCAGCAGGATCATCCACAGGGTGTTGTCGGTCATGGCGACGATGTTGAACGCCAGCGTGGAGCCGATGCCGGTCATGGTCACCACGCAGATGATCACGCCGATGGCGGCGCAGGCGATGGTGACCTGGATCGAGCCGCGCGCCGCGTCGTTCAAGGCCAGCGCGATTTTTTTCGGCGTCATGCGCACCGAACTGTCGGGGGTGAGCCAGCTGGCGACGATGATGGCAATGATGCCGAGGAAGCCGGCATAGATCGGCGTTTTACCCAGCAGCAGCGTGCCGATGACGATGACGAGCGGCAGCAGCAACAGCCCGCGCGCCTTCAGCACCGCGCGCACCTGAGGGATGTTCTCCTTGTTGATGCCCTTCAGGCCCTGTTTCTTGGCCTCCAGGTCGATAGCCATGATCAGCGCGGCGTAATAGAGCAGCGCCGGCACGATGGCGGCGATGACGATGGTGGTGTACGAGATGCCGAGGAAGCCGGCCATGATAAACGCCGCCGCGCCCATGATGGGGGGCATGATCATGCCGCCGGTGGAGGCGGTGGCTTCCACGGCGCCAGCGAAGCGGGACGACAGCCCGATGCTTTTCATCAGTGGAATGGTGAAGGTGCCGGTGGTGGCGACGTTGGCCACCGCGCTGCCGCTCAATGAGCCGGTCAGTGCCGACGAGATCACCGCCACCTGGGCCGGGCCGCCGCGGCGGCGTCCGGCGGCGGCCAGCGCCAGATCGTTGAACAGCGCGGTTGCGCCGCTGACGCTGAGAAAGGCGCCGAACAGAATAAAAACCACGATGGCGGTGGAGGCGGTGGACAGGGTGATGCCGAAAATCCCCTCGCTGGTCATGAACAGCCGATACAGCAGGCGTTCCACCGAGAAGCCCCCGTGGCCGAAAATGCCCATGAAGTACTGCCCGAACAGCGCATAGAGGATGGCGAAAGTCGCCAGGCCGGGGATGAAATAGCCGGTGGTGCGCCGCGCGGCTTCGAACAGCACGCCGATACCGATCGCCGCCATCACATAATCGGTGGCGTTGGGGATGCTCTTGCGCACCACGTGCAGATCGACGTAGTTAACGTAGAAATAGCCGTAGCTGACCAGCGTCAGGATGATGAACAGATAGTCCCAGCGGTTGAAACTGCGGGTGGCGTGCCGGGCCGAGAAGGGGAACAGGATAAAGCCCAGGATCAGAATGCCGCTCAGGAACGTGGTGTTGCGGTAGAACTCCTGCGTGTTGGACAGCGCGTTGGCGTAGATGGCATAGGCGGAAATGGCGATCGCCAGGACGGTTGCCAGCTGCAAATAGATGCCGCTCAGCGGCCGGTTGCCGGCGCCGGCTTCCTTGTCCAGATCGACGGCGGGCTGCGGTGAAGAAGGGTGAGTGCTCATACGTCCTCCTGGGTTAGGGGTTGGCGGCCAGCGCGGCGGCTTCCGGCGGGATCAGATAATCGGGTATCTCGACGCCGGCTTCGCGGTAGTAGCGATAGGCGCCGAGGTGCAGCGGCACGGAAACGCCTTTCAGCGCATTCTCCAGCGAGATGTATTTGGCCGAGCTGTGCACCTGGTGCACTTCCGGCAGGTTCTCGAACATCGTTTTGGTCAGGTCGTACACCAGCTTTTCATCGAGCCGGCTGAGGGCCACCAGAATATTGGGCTGCGCGATGGTGGCGACCGCTTTGGGCTGGCGCGGGTAGGTCTCCGCCTTGATGTCGAAGCGGAACCAGGAGTTGGCGATGGCGTTGATGCTGGCCAGCTGTTCGTCGGTGACTTCCAGGATGCGTGCCGGCACGCCGCTGGCATACATGTCGGTGACGGCGGCGGCCGGCACCCCGGCGGGCAGGGCGCCGCCGTCCAGGCGCCCGTCGCGCATCGCGGAAACCGTGTCGCCGTAGCCGAGGTATTCCGCCGACAGCGACTTCTTGGTCAGGTTGAAGCCCTGTAGGATGATCATCGTCGACTGTTCGGTGCCGCTGGCCTGCGGCCCGACGGAAAAGCGCGTGCCGGCGATATCGTTCAGCGTGCCGTCTTTGACCCGGCTTTCCAGCATTACGAAGTGTTCGACGTTGGGCCACAGCATGGAGATGGAGCGCAGATCGCCGTAGGCGCGGCCGTCGAAGTTGCGCACGCCCTGATAGGCTTCGACGGCGATCAGGCTCTGCAAAATCGCCAGCTGCGCCTCGTCTTTTTGCAGCAGGTCGATATTCTCGATCGAACCGGCGGAGGATTGGCCGGTGACCTGTATCCCCTGGCGTTTCAGCCGGTTGCTCCAGACGTTGGCCAACCCGACGCCCATCGGGTAGTAGGTGCCGCCGGTGGAGGCGGTGGCGACGGAGAGGAAGGTTTTATCGGCGTTCTCCGCTTTACCGGCGATGGCCAGCAACGCGGCGCCGACCACGGCGCAGGTAACAAGCAACGCTTTGATTTTTCTATTTTTCATTATTTTCCCCAGCGGTTTTTTGAAACAAATAGAAAACATTTACGCAAACTTGTATACAACATGGCAGCTTTATTCACCTAAAGCGCCATGCTTGATTTGTGATCTGGGTGGGCGAAAATTGAACGGCGCGGCGGAGGGCGGAAATGAAAAACCCGTGGCGGGCGCCACGGGCATGCGGGGGAGGGTTACCAGCCTTTGACGGCGTCGCCCTTGTAGATGTCGGCGGCGCTGGCCGCCACTTCGTCGGTCTGATAGGCCTTGACCAGATCCTTCACTTTCTCGCTGTCTTTGTTGTCGATGCGGCTGGCGAAGATGTTGACGTACGGCGAGTTTTTGTCTTCGACAAACAGCCCGTCCTTGGCCGGCGACAGGCCGATCTGGCTGGAATAGTTGGTGTTGATGATCGCCAGCGTCACTTTCTGATCGTCCAGCGCGCGCGGCAGCTGCGGCGCTTCAATCTCGACGATCTTCAGCTTTTTCGGGTTGCCGACGATGTCCAGCGCGGTCGGCAGCAGGCCGACGCCGTCTTTCAGGGTGATCAGCCCCTGTTTTTGCAACAGCAGCAGCGAGCGTCCCAGATTGGTCGGATCGTTCGGCACCGCCACCTGCGCGCCGTCCGGCAGCTGGCTGAGTGCGGTTATCTTCTTCGAATAGCCGGCGATCGGGTAGACGAAGGTGTTGCCCACCGCGGCCAGCTTGTAGCCGCGCTCCTGCATCTGCTTGTCCAGATACGGCTTGTGCTGGAAGGCGTTGACGTCCAGATCGCCGTTATTCAGCGCTTCGTTCGGCAGCACGTAGTCGTTGAAAGTCACCACCTCCACGTCCAGATCGTATTTCTGCTTGGCGACCTTTTGCACCACCGCCCACAGCGACTGATCGATGCCGGCGCTGATGCCGACCTTGATGTGGTGATCGTCCTGTGCGGTCGGGCCACAGGCGGTCAGCAGCAGTGTGCCGGCGGCGGCCAGCGCCAGGGTGAGGTTTTTCAGCGTAAATGTCATTTTCCCAGGGTCCTTGTCAACATTGCCTGCTAATTTTGGCGGACAGAATAGTGGCAGTGACTGTAGGTGAGCGTCGGGATAAAACAAAATACTGATTCACTATGACTCATAGCGATTAGCTATGAGCGGCCGCCGCCTGGCGCGGTGCGGATTGTTTTGACGGCGAATCGGCGGGCTTATTATGATAGCCGTTGGCCCGCGAGGGCAGACTGGGTACTGAAACGAAGGAAAAAACAATGCGATTGAACACTTGGAGCAAGGCGCTGCTGCCGCTGGTGGTGTTGGCCTGCGTCTCGGCGACTCAGATTCGGGCGGCGGAGAGCGATACCGGGCCGATCCCCAAACAGCTGCTGGGCAACTGGCGCGTCAGTAAAATTGTGCCGACTCAGACCACCGGCTGCTGGGATCAACAGCAGGCGCAGAGCCTGATCGGCGGTAAAATCAGCTATAAGGCGGATGCATTCAGCTGGAACGGCACGGCGCTGAAAAGCGAAGGCGCCACCGTCAGCACCGTAGAAGCGCAGGAGTTCGTCGAGGACAATTCCGGCAGCAGTTCCTACATCGATTTCCCGATGCTGGGCATCAGCACGCCGTCGGTCGAGCGCGTGGCCATTCAGCACGCGGATACCGTCATCAAAGGCATCACCGATCAGGGCACCGATGGGGTGCCCGGCGATAACGTGCTGGTGAAAGACGCCAACACGCTGATCCTGTCGCTGTGCAACGTCTGGTTTGAGGCGCAGCGCGAAAAGTAACCTCTCCCTTCCGCCCCAGCAACGGGGCTTTCCCGCCGTTATCTCTCCCGCCGCGCGCGCCGTTTCTGAACTAAAATTAACCATAACGATATGACTCTGACGTGATATCGGAGCCTCGGCTCTACCGAGTCCATGACAGGAGGCGCTATGTGTTACCACCATATTGTCATTGCCACCGATCTGAGCGATGACGGCAAACGATTGGTCGAAAAGGGGGCGCTGTTAGCGGAGGCGCTGAAGGCCAAACTCTCGCTGATCTATGTGGACGTCCACTATGACACTTACCATGCGGCGATCGGCTTTTCGGAGCACAGCTATGAGGGCGCGTCGTTCGAAGAGAAGATCCGCAAAGAGCTGGAACCCACCACGCAAAACGTCAATTACCCGATCGCGGAAGTGATTATCGGGCGCGGCGGCTTTGTTGACGAACTGCGCACGGCAGTGGTGGACAAGAATATCGATCTGCTGGTGTTCGGCCACCACCACGATTTGTGGAGCAACCTGTTTTCTTCCACCCGCAACGCCATCAACCAGCTGAATATCGACGTGTTGGTGATCCCGATCCGCTCATAAACGCGGGCCACCGCCGGGCAACGATGGCGGTGGCCGCTGCGGCTTATTGCGTGAAGAAGTCGTTATACAGCATGTACAGGTGTGCCGCGCTCCAGGAGAAGTTCGGCGCGCCTTGTTGCTTGCCGGTGAGCGGGTTGTAGTTCTCGCGGATCGGCCCGTCGGCGACCAGGCCGTCGGCGTGGCGGAAGAAAGCCTGCGCCATCGCCACCGCATCGTCGCGATAGCCGTAGCGTTCCATGCCCTTGAGGCCGAAATACAACTGATCGACCCACACGCGGCCGCGCCAGTAGATGTCCGCGCCGAACGCCGGATTGGTCAGCGCCGCGGTACCGAGCGGCACGTAGGTATTGAACTCGCGCGGATCTTTCATCACCCTGACCACCGCATCGGCGTGCGGCTGGCTGGCGGCGCCGTTGAACAGCGGCGACCAGCCTTCCGGCCCTTTGCCGCGTTCGACGAGCGGTTTGCCGGCGCAGCCGTTGGCCAGTGGCCGCTTTTCGATGCGGATGTCATAGAAGAAACCGCTGTGCTTGTCGAACATGCAGGTGTTGATGTAGGCCGCCAGCCGGTCGGCTTTGGCGCGGAAGGCGGCGGCCTCGGCGCCGTGGCCGAGAATATCGGCCATCTCCGCCAGATAGCGGTTGTCGCTGTACATGTAGCTGGCCTGATCCACCGATTCCTGCAGCAGCGAGTAGCCGAGCAGCGTGCCGTCCGGCGCGCGGTTTTCGGCGAATTTCACCTGCCAGTCTTCGCGTTTGCCGCCCTGCGCCAGGTAGCGCGCCAATTGATCCGGATCGATAAAGCCGAATACCGCCGCGTCGTCGCGGCCCGACTCCCAGGAGGCGGCGGTCTGCGCCGGGATCTCGATGCTGTCGTACTGCCCCTCGCGCACGATGCGATCGTAATTGTCGAGGCCGGCCAGCGTTTGCTCGCGCTGCCCGCGCTTGACGGTGAACAACATGCGTCCGTCGGGGGTATTGTGCGCTTTGTCGCGGGTGGCGCCGTACTCCGGCACGCCGTTGCCGTTGTGGTCACGGTTGCGCAGCCACCAGTCATGGTAGGCCACCAGCTTCGGGTACATCTCCGCCAGCCAGCCCTTATCGCCGGTGACGCGATACACCTCCATCACCGCCCAGGCCGCCAGGCTCGGCTTGGTGTTGCGCTCGTTCCAGTTACCGCCGTCGCCGCCGCGCTCCGGGCTTGGGTTGTAGGCGATAAGATCGGGCAGGAAACCGGCGTCCCACGGGCGCAGGGCATCACCCGGCCGGATCTGGAAGGCGAACACCGCGCGGATGTTGTCCTTGGCCACGTCCGGGTTGAAGTGCGCCATGGCGTAGGCCTGTTTCCAGGTGTCCCACGGCCAGGTCTGGTTGCCGGAGAACCAGCGTCCGGTCACCGAGGGGGTGACCGAGTCGAACTTCATCGCCCCGGCGGCACCGCGCCAGTTGCCGTTCAGCGTTTCCATCGCTTTGACCGCCACGCGGGTTTGTTCCGCCGTGGCGTGCGGGTTGCTGAGCCCTGTGGCGAGATAGCGTTCCCAACGCTGGGCCGACGCGGCCATATAGCGCTGCGGGTGAGCGAGGATGTCGGCGATGGCGCGTTGTTCGCGCCGCGCTTCTTCGGCGGTAAGCAGGTGCGAGTAGGTGGTGTACAGGGTGGTGGAGCCGGCGATGCGCGCCGTGGCGCGGAAGCGATGGCCGTCGACCGTGGTGCGCTGCGGCAGCGATTTGTGGATCTGATACTCGGACTGGCCGGAGGTCATCAGCTGCGACGGCGCGCGCACTTTGCCGAAGGTGACACGCAGGCCGTCAGCCGTTGGCACAATGCGGCGCGTGTAGTCAGGAAATGCCTGCTCGAGGGTCGCCGGCGGCTGCGGTTTTTGCTCTTTGGCCGCGTAGCACTCCAGCAGCTCGCCGTCCCACACCAGCTCCAGCGGCGTGTCGGTCAGGATTTGGGTTTCCAGCAGCGAGGTGCGCGCGCCAGCGAAGCGCAGCGTCAGGTTGACGGTCACGCCCGGCGCGCTGAGCCGCTGCACCAGGGCACCGGGCAGGCTGTAGGCCGTCATGGTGAAATGCACCGGCTTACCGTCTCGATAGACGCTGAGCCGATCGAAATTGTTGGCCATAAAGTTGATGTACTCTTCGGTCAGCAGCGCCGGGCCGGGGAAACCGCCCATGCCTTCCGGCCCGCTCGGCAACAGGTGGCCGTGCCAGGCGCCGAGATCGAAGAACGGATTGAAGCGCTGGTGATCGTCGAAATCATAATCGAGCATAAAGTGCGGCGCGCCGCGGCGGTCGATGACGTTTTTATAGCGCTCGGCCAACGGGGCGTGGGCGTCGGGCGTTTTCGGCGCGCAGCCCGTCAGCGTCAGCGCGAGGGTGAGGGCAGTGGCCAGCGGGGTCAGGGGAGTCATGTTCATCGTAGGAGCCTCAACGGTTACCAATAGAAATATTGCATCAGGAACACCGAGTTGCTGGCGCCGGTGCTGTCGTTGCGCATGAAGAATTTGCTGTCCAGCGCGGTGGCCAGCTTGCCGCCGGCGTATTCATACCAGACGCCGAACTGGGCGTATGAGGTGGCAGTATCCGCCGCATTATCAAACCGGTGGCGGGCGTAGCTGTAGGCGGTGGAGAGATACAGCCCTTTGGCGGTTTCCGTCATCGCGCTGAGCATCAGGCCCGACTCGCTGCCGGGATGGCCGCCGCTGTCGCCTTTGCCGGTGTGGTGCCAGACGCGGCCGGCCAGGTGTTGGCCGCGCAGCCCCAGCAAAAACAGCTGCCCCAGGCCGTCGGTCACTTCCAGGCCGTTCAGCAGCGTCAGATTGTCCTGCAGGTCGTACTGGGTGTAGCCGTTGATCATCGCCCGGTAGGTATACTTGTCGGAATAGCGATCGTATTTGCCGAAGTGCAGCAGCGCCTTGCTCTCGTCGATGCGGCTTTCCGGCGCCGCCGTCACGCTGTAGCGAAAGCGCCCGGTCAGGTTTTGCAGCTTGGCGGCGTAGCTGAGATCGCGGGTGTTGGGGATCACGTAGCCGTATTCCGGCGTGAAGTCGCCCCACCATTGCAGGTCGTCGAGCGACGAGTCGTTGCGCACGCTGAGCATCATCTCGGTGCCGTCGTCGGTGCGGTAACCGCCGTAAAAGCGGTTCAACCCGCCCTCGAAGCCGCCCCAGCCATGGCCCGGCGTCCAGGCGTGGCCCTGGCTGTCCGCCTGCACGGTCCAGCCTTCGCCGTAAATCAGGCCGAACCAGTGGCCTCGTTTGATCTCCAGGCCACCTTCGATATAGGTGCCGTCGCTGTATTGATGCTGATGTTCGCCGTTCAAATAGACGCTGCCGCCGATGCCGAGCTCGCCGTAAAAACGCAGGGCGGTCGCGGCGCTATCGGGTAGCGGCGGCGGTGGGAGCTGATTGCGCTCCGCCGGGGTCACCGGTTCCTGCGCCGCCCAGGCGGGCGCGTTAACGAGCAGCAACAAGGGCAACAGGGCGTGATGGCTTAGTGATTTCATGGGGCATAGGCCTGGTGTTGGGTGGATCGGAACGTCAGCCGAGCGGCGGCTCACGCGAGGTCGCTCCCGGCTCCCTGGGAGAAAAAACCGCCCCGGCGGGACGGTAAACGGCAGGTATATTAGTAAAATATTTAGTAAAAAATATGCTTTAATCAGTAAATCGTTAACTTGATCACAGCGGGCGAAATGGGTATCTTTCGCTGCAGGCACCCGGCAACGGCTGGCATGAGCGTGTTCTGGCCCGGTCTGGGAAGGAGAGGAGGCGGGCGGCGCTGTACGCCGCATCGCTATCCGATTAAGCTACCGTTTTTCGTCTGTGCATTGGGACTCTATGGCCACACTGAAGGAAATTGCTGAAGCCGCTAATGTGTCCGTCGCCACCGTTTCGCGCGTGTTGAATGACGACCCCACCCTGAGCGTGAAGGCGCAAACCCGCCAGAAGATCCTGGAAGCGGCGGAACGCCTCGAATACAAGATCGCGCCTTCCAAACGGCAAAGCGGGCAACGCCTGCATTTCGCCGCGCTGTTCACCTATACGCAGGGCGTGGAGATCAACGATCCCTATTACCTGGCGATGCGCTACGGCATCGAGACGCAGTGCGAAAAGCTGGGCGTGGCGCTGAGCGCCGGTTACGACTTCAACGGCGACAAGGCGCTGCCGGCGGCCGACGGCCTGCTGGTGATCGGCCGGCCACAGCCCGCGCTGTATGAGCAGCTCAGGCAGCAGGAAACGCCGGTGGTGTTCATCGATGGCGTGGTGGAGGATGAGCGGTTCGACTGCGTCAATGTCGACCTGTACAAGATCAGCCGCAAGGTGATCGACTACTTCATCGGCCGCGGCTATCAGCGCATCGGCTTTATCGGCGGGCGCGACCATCCGGCCGGCATCGACCAGCGCGAGCAGGCATTCGTCGAGTATGGCCGGCAGCAAAATGTGGTGCGAGCGCAGGACATTTACCACGGCGATTTCAGCAGCCAGTCGGGCTACCAGTGCGCGAAAGCGATGTTGCAGAGCCAGAATGGCTATCCGCCGGCGCTGCTGGTGGCGACCGATTCGATCGCGATCGGCGTGCTGCGCGCGCTGCACGAACACGGCATTCAGGTGCCGGGGCAGATCGCGCTGATCAGCGTCAACGATATTCCCACCGCCCGCTTTATTTTCCCCGCCTTGTCCACGGTGCGCATCCCTTCGGAAACCATGGGCGCACAGGCCGTCAACTTGCTGACGGAGCGGCTGCGCGATGAGCGCGCCGTCCCGCTGTCGATCTTCGTTCCCAGCTCGCTGCAGCTGCGCGACACCACCGTCGCCTGACCGGCCCCCGCCTCGGCGGGGGCGTTGGCGCTCAAAATTAACGTCATGATAAAAAAAGGCCTTTGAGATTTATTGTGATCCTGTCGTCATTTGGTAAATATCAACTGTAATTTTTACTAAATATTTACTATCGTTTCCGCATTGCACAGGTGTCGGGAGACGTGACGTGAATAATTGGGAAAACATTGAAAAACAGTCGGAGCACCGGTTGGCGCCGCGCGCGAGCTTCTTCAGCTACGCGGACGCCGGGCAGGCGCTGAGCTTCGATCGCAACGCCAGCCGGCGTTTCCAACTGCTGAGCGGCCGCTGGCGCTTTCGCTTCTTCGAGCACCCGGCGCAGGTGCCGGCGGCGTTTTACCGAGAGCCGATGAACGACTGGGGCGATATGGCGGTGCCGGGCATGTGGCAGCTGGAAGGGCACGGCCACCTGCAGTACACCGATGAGGGCTTCCCGTTCCCGATCGACGTGCCTTACGTGCCGACCAATAACCCCACCGGCGCCTATCAACGCCACTTTACGCTCGACGCCGGCTGGCAGGATCAGCAAGTGCTGATCAAATTCGACGGCGTGGAAACCTACTTCGAGGTGTACGTCAACGGCGACTATGTCGGCTTCAGCAAGGGCAGCCGGCTGTGCGCCGAGTTCGACATCAGCCCCTATGTGCGGCAGGGCGAGAATCTGCTGTCGGTGCGGGTGATGCAGTGGGCCGACTCCACCTACATCGAAGATCAGGACATGTGGTGGATGGCCGGCATTTTCCGCGACGTCTATCTGATCGGCCAGAGCGCTACCCACCTTCACGATCTGACGCTGGTCACCACCTTCGATGAGCGCTATTGCGACGCGCAGTTGGCGATCGATGCCGAGCTGCGCCATCTCGGTGTGCAGGCCGCCGAGGGCTGCCGCCTGCAGGCGCAGCTGTTCGACGGCGATCGCTGCGTGGCGGAGCAGTGGCGCGACGATCTGCGCATCGAGCGGGCGCTGAACTGCCGTTTCGAACTGCCGGTCAGCTGCCCGCAGCAGTGGAATGCGGAAAATCCCTATCTGTATCAGCTGTTGCTCAGCCTGTATGACGGCGCCGGCAACCTGCTGGGCGTGGTGCCGCAGCGGGTGGGGTTCCGCGAGATTGCGGTGCGCGACGGGCTGATGTACGTCAACGGCCGCTACCTCAAGCTGCACGGCGTCAACCGGCACGATCACGATCACCGCACAGGGCGCGCCGTCGATATGGCGCGGGTGGAGCGCGATATCGTGCTGATGAAGCAGCACAACATCAACTCGGTGCGCACCGCCCATTATCCCAACGATCCGCGCTTTTACGAGCTGTGCGATCTCTATGGCCTGTTTGTGATGGCGGAGACCGATTTGGAGAGCCACGGCTTCGCCAACGTCGGCGATCTGAGCCGCATCACCGACGATCCGCGCTGGGAGCAGGCCTACGTCGAACGCATCGAGCGCCACGTGGCGGCGCAGAAAAACCACCCGTCGATCATCATCTGGTCGCTGGGCAACGAGTCCGGCTACGGCTGCAACATTCGCGCCATGGCCCGGCGCTGCAAGGCGCTCGATCCGACCCGTCTGATCCACTATGAAGAAGATCGCGACGCCGAAGTGACCGACGTGATCAGCACCATGTATTCCCGCGTGGCGATGATGAACGCCTTCGGCGAATACCCGCACCCCAAACCGCGCATCCTGTGCGAATACGCCCACGCGATGGGCAACGGCCCCGGCGGGCTGTTCGAATACCAGTCGGTGTTCAACCGCCACGCCAGTTTGCAGGGACACTACATCTGGGAGTGGTGCGATCACGGGCTGCTGAGCCACGACGAACAGGGGCGCGAGCGCTACCAGTACGGCGGCGATTACGGCGACTACCCGAACAACTACAACTTCTGCATGGACGGCCTGATCTACCCGGACCAGCGCCCCGGCCCCGGCCTGCGTGAATACCAGCAGGTGCTGTGCCCGGTGGAGGTGACGGCGGAGGAAGGCGCAGGCGACGTGCTGCGGGTGAAAAACCGCTATTGGTTCAGCTCGCTGGCGGACATCACGCTGAAGGTCAGCGTCAAGACCGACGGCCGCCAGGTGGCGAGTTACGAATTCAAGCTGCCGCACCTGCAGCCGGGCGAGAGCGAAGACATGCACCTGCCGGTGTTGGCGCTGGGGCAGGGGGAAACGCTGATCGACGTGGCGGTGCATAAGGACAGCGCCACCCGCTACAGCGAGAGCGGCCAGCGGCTGGGACATTATCAGCATCTGCGCCGGGCGGCGACGCGGCGACCGGCTCCACCACCGGCCGATGCGCCGGCGCTGCAATGCCGCGAGGAAAATCATCGGCTGATCGTCAGCGGCGGCCGGTTCCAGCTGGCGTTCTCGCTGCTGAGCGGCGAACTGCTGTCGTGGCGGGTAGACGATGAAGAAGTGGTGGGGCGCGCGCCGCGCATTACCTTCTTCAAACCGGTGATCGATAACCATAAACAGGAATATGAGGGGATTTGGCTGCCGCATCACTTCCCCATCATGCAGCAGCACTTCCGCCGCCTCAATCGGCAATGGCAGGGCGAGGATCTGCTGATCGAGGTACATAGCCTGATCGCGCCGCCGGTGTTCGACTTCGGCATGCGCTGCACCTACCGCTGGCGCATCTCCCCGCAGGGCTACGTCAGCCTGGATCTGGCCGGTGAGCCTTACGGCGATTTCCGCCAGATTATCCCGAAAATCGGCCTCGATTTCGGCATCAGCCGCCGCTTCGAGCAGGTGGAATACTACGGCCGCGGGCCGGGCGAGAACTACCGTGACAGCTGCCGGGCCAACCTGATCGGCCACTACCGGCAGCGCGCCGACGCGCTGTTCGAACACTATCCGTTCCCGCAGGACAACGGCAATCGGCAGGACGTGCGCTGGCTGAGTTTGCAGGACGCGGCGGGCAAGGGGATCTTCATCCAACCGCGGCGGCCGATCAACTTCAGCCTGTGGCCCTACAGCGCCGAGATGCTGCACCAGGCCCAGCACATCAACGAGCTGGAACCTAGCGACTGCCTGACGCTGAACCTGGACGACCAGATCCTCGGCCTCGGCTCCAACTCCTGGGGCTCCGAAGTGCTGGATACCCACCGGGTCTATCTGGCGCCGTTCAGCTACGGTTTCACGCTGGTGCCGTTCGACGGGCGGCAAACGCAGGGCGCCGCGCTCGCCGGTTATGACTTCGCGCCCGCTCACCACCACCCGCAGTCTGCGGAGGAAAACGCATGATCATTCTCGAATCCCTGGCGGAGTTCCAGCGCATCTATCACAGCGGCAAGAAGTGGCTGCGCTGCATGGAGGCGATCGCCAATGTCGATCGCATCAGCCCGAACGTGTGCCATTCGATCGGCGACTCGCTGACGTATCGGCTGAGCGTCGGCGCCGGCCGCCAGCACGGTTGGCTGGAGGGTAACCGCCGCTACTTCGACGTGCACTATTACCTTGAGGGGGAAGAGACCGTCGAGGTTGCCGACAAACGGGCGCTGACGACGGTGGCGCCCTATCAGGACGAAACCGACCGCGAGTTTTTCAGCGGCGAAGGCGAGAGACGCCGGGTCGGCAAAGGCAACGTGGCGATCTTCGAAAACCACCAGGCTCACCGCTTCACAGAAAGCGGCAAGGTAAAAAAAGTCATTTTAAAAGTGACGGTGGAAGACAGCTATTTTGTTAACAAATAGCGCGCTCGCCGATCGATAACAACAAACCGAAGTCCCCTACACCATTCGGAGAATCTCTATGGCTGCGTCGAACAGAAACACCATCGGCAAGTTTGGCCTGCTGTCGATGACGTTTGCGGCAGTATTCAGTTTCAACAACGTGATTAACAACAATATTCAGCTCGGGGTCGCCTCGTCGCCGGTGTTCCTGGTGGCGACCATCATTTACTTCATTCCCTTTTGCCTGATCATCGCCGAGTTCGTCTCGCTCAACCGCAACTCCGAGGCCGGCGTTTATGCCTGGGTGAAAAGCGCGCTCGGCGGGCGCTGGGCGTTTATCACCGCCTACACCTATTGGTTCGTGAACCTGTTCTTCTTCACCGCGCTGCTGCCGCGCGTCATCGCCTACGCTTCTTACGCGTTCCTGGGCTATGACTACGTGTTTACCCCGCTGACCACGGCGATCATCAGCATCTTCCTGTTCGCCTTCTCGACCTGCATTTCCAACAGCGGCGCAAAACTGCTGGGGCCGATGACCTCGGTGACCTCGTCGCTGATGCTGATGCTGACGTTTTCCTACATCGTTCTGGCGGGCGCGGCGGTGCTGGGCGGCATCGAACCGGCCGACCCGATCAACGTGCAGGCGATGACGCCGAACTTCAACTGGGCGTTCCTCGGCATTACCGCCTGGATCTTCCAGGCGGCGGGCGGGGCGGAGTCTGTGGCGGTGTACGTGAACGATGTGAAAGGCGGCAGCCGCGCCTTCGTGAAGGTGATCATCGTTTCCGGGCTGTTCATCGGCGTGCTGTATTCGGTGTCTTCGCTGCTGATCAACGTGTTCGTCCACCGCGCTGACCTGCATTTCACCGGCGGTACGGTGCAGGTGTTCGAAGGCCTGTCGGCGCACTTCGGCCTGCCGACGGTGCTGATGAACCGCTTTGTCGGCATCGTCTCCTTCACCGCCATGTTCGGCTCGCTGCTGATGTGGACGGCGGCGCCGGTGAAGATTTTCTTCACCGAGATCCCGAAGGGCATTTTCGGCGAGAAAACCATTCGTTTGAATCGGCACGGCGTGCCGACGCGCGCCGCCTGGATCCAGTTCTTCATCGTCATCCCGCTGATGCTGATCCCAACGCTGGGTTCCAGCAGCGTGCAGGATTTGATGAACACGCTGATCAACATGACCGCCGCCGCCTCGATGCTGCCGCCGCTGTTCATCATGTTGGCCTACCTGAATCTGCGGCTGAAGTACGACCGGGTGGCGCGCGATTTCAAAATGGGCTCGCGCCTGCAGGGCATCGCCATCGTCAGCGTGCTGATCGCCATCTTCACCGTCGGCTTCTTCGCCTCGACGTTCCCGACCGGCGCCAGCATCATGACCATCGTGTTCTATAACGTCGGCGGGCTGGTGGTGTTCCTCGGCTACGCCTGGTGGAAGTACAACCGCTACGCGAAAAGCCTGAGCGCCGAGGCGCGCTACCACGAAGACATGCCGTTGGCGCGCCTCGCGCTCGAAGCGCAGGAAGGGGCGCAGGCCGGGCAATCCGCGCTGACCACGCCCGTTTGCAATAAACCGCTGTAATTTCTCCTCTATCGGCTCCGTGCCCCGGCGCGGAGTCTCGCTTTGCGCAAAAATCCTGCCCTGGCGCTTGCATAATACATAAGTGAATACTAATGTATTTGTATGAACGAAAATGACATCTTCAAGGCGCTGGCCGATCCGACTCGCCGCACCATCTTCGACAAGCTCGCCGTCGGCAGCATGAACGCCAGCGCGCTGCGCGAAGGGCTGCCCATCAGCCAGTCCGCGATGTCGCAACACCTGGCGGTGCTGCGCAATGCCGGGCTGGTGCGCGAGACGAAGCAGGGGCGCTTCGTCAATTACCAGGTCGACCCGGAAGGGCTGGCGCAGATCGCCGATTGGCTGGCGAAGTACCGCGCCTGGTGGCCGGCGCGCATCGACGCGTTGCAAACCTTGCTGAAGGATATGGATCAATGAACAAACAGGCTGAGCAGCCGCCGCGCGATCGGCTGATATTGGAGTATTCGCTCGATGCACCGCCGGAAAAAGTGTGGCGAGCGCTCAGCATTCCCGAGCTGCGCGAGCAGTGGCTGCCTCCGGGGGATTTGGCGCAGGCCGAACCGCTGGCCGCCACGCCGGGCGAAGCGGTGAGCTATCGTCTGCGTGACGACCGGCCGCCGTTCCTTGAAAGCGTGGTGACGCTGCAGATAGTGCCGGACGCCGCTGGCGGCAGCCTGCTGCGGATTATCCACCAGCTCGACGCCGCCAATGACGGTTCGGTGACGATGATGCTCGCCGCCTGACGCGTTAAATTCATTTCCCTTTTGCCAACCCAGGAGTTCACCGATGCGTGAGAAGATGATGCTCGTCCCGATGGTGGTGGAACAGACCAGCCGGGGAGAACGTTCCTTTGATATTTATTCGCGCCTGCTGCGCGACCGGATCGTTTTCCTCAATGGCGAAGTCAACGACGACGTGGCCGAAATGCTGTGCGCCCAACTGCTGTTTCTGGAAGCGGAAAACCCGGAGAAACCGATCCACCTGTACATCAACTCGCCGGGCGGGGTGATCACCAGCGGGCTGGCGATTTACGACACCATGCAGTATATCCGCGCGCCGGTGCATACGCTGTGCATGGGCACCGCGCGCTCGATGGGCTCGTTCCTGCTGATGGCCGGAGAGCCGGGCCACCGCATGGCGCTGCCCAACGCCAGCCTGCACGTGCACCAGCCGCTGGGCGGCTTTCAGGGGCAGGCCTCCGACATCTTGATTCATGCCGAAGAGATGAAACGCACCAAAGACACGGTGATCCGGCTGTACGCCAAACATTGCGGCCTCAGCTACGAAGAGGTGGAGCGGGTGTTGGATCGCGATCGCTTTATGACCGCCGACGAAGCGGCGGCCTGGGGGTTGATCGATCGGGTGCTGCGGGAAAGGTAAACGGCTCAGCGGGGCTCGGCGGCCTGCGGCGTGTGCCAAACCCGTTCAAGCCCGAATTCGACCATCGCGAAATAGAGGCTGAAATAGCGCTCCGCCATGATAAAGAACGAACTGTTGAGTTCGATCACCACGTTATTGGTGGTGGTCAACAGGCCGGATTTTTCCGCCGCCTGCAGAATGCGATTCACGTGCGCGCGTGAGACGGAGCACGACTTGGCGATTTTCGCCGAGGAGAGCAGCAGAAAGGGGGAGTCCTGCCGGATGCTTTCGATATGCAGCATCAGCAGCACCATGTGGCCGGCGTCCTTGCTGATAAACAGCCCGGATTGCGGCACCAGATCGATCAGGTAAATCTCCTTGAGCATCAGCTGCCCGTAGGCGGCGAAAAAGGTGGGCAGAAAGTCGGGCGCAGCCAGCAGCGCCGCGATAGGCATCTGTGGCGCCAGCGCCTGGTAGGGCCGCGCCATCGAGGCGATCAGCGCCTGGGTTTCCGCCAGCGCGTGCGGCGTAGGCTTATAGCGCAGTTGGCGCTTGTCATGTTCACAGGGTTTGACCTCCAGCCGGCGGCCGACCCGCAAAAAGAACAGAAAGGAGTCCAGGGAGTTCTCGCTGATGATGTTCTTCCCTTTAAAAAAGGCTTTGATGTCTTTCAGCCCGGCGGCAGGCTGGTGGTAGTAAATGGACAGGATGGTGGAACAAATGATGAACCGGCTGTTCCTGAAGATGATTTTGTAAAACAGCGGATGCTTCTTGTAGGTCTCCTTCAATAATTCCCCGTGTTTGACGATGGCGGTATGAAATGCCGGTGACTGCCTGATGTTGTTGGCCTGTTTCTCCAGGTGAAACTGTAGCTGGAATCTGCTTAGACTCATTTTTCCCTATTTCCTGTACTTAAAAAATGTACTGCTTTTTATCGTTATGGGGTTGCTGTGTATGACTTGACGATCTGCTGGCCCTGGTCGTTGATGAAGGTGGCCTGAACGGTGATCTGAGAAGGGAGCGTCGGCGCCGCAACGCCGTCGAGGTGATAATCCCGCATGCCGAACGGTGCGGTCATCATGTCGCTTTCTTGCCGCACCGGGTAATCGCGCCTGCCGGTTTGCACGGCGATGCGGGCGAAGGAGAGATAAAACGCCGACCGGTTGTGACAGCGCAGCAGATAGCCGCCCGGCGATTTTTGCAGCGAGAACGAGACGGTCTCGGCCGCGTTTTCGGCGTTTCCCTTTAGCGCTTTGGGGCGGTAGAAGATTTTCATCTGCGTGTTCATCGCCAGCGTCACGCGCGACGTCAGCGGCGGCCTGGTCGGCTGGCTGGGCGGGATCTCATACAGATTAAGCCAGAACACCGACTCCCGGTCGGTGGGCAGGTTCGCGCCGGCAAACAGGATCCGCAGCCCTTTCAGCGCCGAAGGCGGCAGGGCGAATACGCTGGGCAGGGTGACAAACGGCGCGCGCGACAGTTCGGGGGCGGCGTTGACGTCGCCGTTATCGACCCAGGTTTGCGCCACGATCGGATAGCCGTTGGTGTTGAGCAACATCAGGGTTTTTTCCGTGTCGCCCTCGCGGAAAATCACCCGGGTGGCGGAGGCGATGATGCCCGCCTGCGCGCCCATGGCCGCCAGCGCCAGCAGCAGGGCGCATCCCATCGTCAGATATTTCTTTCTCATCATTGCACCTTAACCCAGACGTAGGCCCTGGCGTCCACTTTGCCGGCGGTGACCGTTTGCCCGGGCAGCCGGGCGAGCGTGGCGGTGAGCTGGGTGGTGTAGTGGGTGAACCCCGCCGCGGTGCTGCCGCCGCCGCTGGCGCCGTTGAGCACCGGATACCAGCCGGCGTCGTTGCCCTGCGGGCATTGCCCGGCGCTGCAGCGCGCCCAGCCGACGAAGTTCATCGGCGCGCCGTTGCCGGCGTTGGCGAGCGCGATGCCCACGCCGGTGGCGACGCTGCTGTCGGTGCCGTAGCCGCTGGAGAGCAGGTAGCTCACGCCGCCGTTGGCGCTGACCAGCCCGAGCTGCTGCGCCGCAACGTAGCTTTCATACGGCACCTGCAGGCCGAGGGCGGTATTGTTGCTGCTGACGCCGGACACGGCGGCATTGTCGCATTCGATATTGATGGTGAACTGCGCCTGTGAGGTTTGCCCGGCGGTCAACTGGCTGACGGATATGGTCGGCAGGATCACCAGCGGCGTGACGTTGCGCGCCACGCAGGTGGCGGTATAGGTCAATGAGGAGATTGGTGCGGTGCCCATGCCCATTGCGTTCCAGCGCCCGGTGCCCCAGGTGGCGTAGTTGGTGGCGGAGTCGCTGCCGATAGGATCCGAGGCGATGCCGGGCCCCTGAAAGGTGACATAGCCGTTCGGCTGCGTGCAGGTATAGTTCGAATTGCCGGTGGTCGAGGCCATGCCCACCAGCGGGTTGCCGGCGCTGTAGCCGCAGTAGTTGCTGGCGCCCGCGCCCGGCAGCGAGCTGATGCGGATCAGATCGGCGCGGATGGCGCTGAAGTCTTTCACCCGGATCTGAATTTTGCTGCCGACGGTGGCGTAGCGGGTAATCGGCGCCGACTGCCAGTAGCGGGTAAAAACCTTGCCGGAATCCAGATGGGTCAGGCGGATGCCGACGTAGGGGAAGTAGGTGGCGTAGTAGTTGGGGTTACCGTCTTGGGCGCCCAGATCGTAATAGCCGCCGACGCGATCGTCGCCGTTGGTGGCGAAGACTTCATAGATTTGCCCCGCATCGCCGGCGTCGCACTCATACAACACTTTGTTGGGATCGGGATAGCGCGTGCCGGAGGTGAGATCGAACACGCTGGTGCCCAGCGGCGTGCCGACGGGCTGCAGGTAAGTGCTGGTCAGGTTAACCCGGCCCAGCGCCGTGCCCACCCCGCAGGGATCGCAACCGGAATCGATCCAGGGGGCGACCCGGGTGCATTGCGCCAGCGCGGCGGGCGCGCCGCACAGCGACAGGGCGAGCAGAGCAAGGGCGGCGATCGGGTAAGAAATGCGTTTCATCGTCTCTCCTGAGAATCAGTGTGAACGGGCTAGCGGCACGGGGCGCTGAGCCGTTGAATCGGGCCGTCTTCCCCGGCGGGCAGGCGGTAATGCAGCGTGCACTGTTGGCCGGGCGCGTCGCCCCAGTTCAGCGTCAGCGCTCCGGCATTCCGGTCGCTGCGCAGATACACCTGATTGGCCTGGCCGACCATGCCCACGCTGTTGCCCGCGGCGTCGAGGACGTTGGCGCCCATCGGGATCGGCGCGTTGTCGGGCCGCTGCGCGGTGATCAATAGCGCCTGGCCGCGCACGGTGTTGAAGCGCAGGCGCACCGTGGCACCGGCGTACGGGGCGACGCGCCGTTGGCCGTCTTCCAGCTCCGCTTTGTCGTTCATGCCCTCGGGGTTCAGCGCGACGGTGTTGTAGTGATAGGGCACCAGCGACGGCGCCAGCGCGTAGCCAAAGCGATCGACGCGCGCGCCCTGGCCGTCCATCACCCGTGCGCCGCTGGCGCCGGGCGCCTCGATCAGGGCGAAGGTGTCGCCGACATACGGCCCTAATGTCACGCCGCCGCGGTGCGCCACCACTGCCCCCTGCAGCGACAGGGAGCCTTGTCGGTACTGGCGCGCGGTGGAGAACGAGCCGGTGACGTTGGCGTAAGGCAGACGGGTTTGCAGGTTGCCGCCCCAGATGCTTTGTTGGCGATCGTCATCGGTGGTGAAGTTCAGGCCGTAGCTGACCGGCTGTTCGTCGCCGACGCTGCCCGACAGCGCGGCCTGATAGTTGCCGCCCTGGCCCTGGCTGTGGTTGGCCAACAGCGAGACGCTGGGGGCGGATGACGAACGCCCGAGCGGGAAGCTCAGCGACAGGGCGGTGACGGTCTGCGCGCTCTGCGCCAGCGGCGCGCTGTAGACGTTATCCAGCGGCCCGTAGCCGCGGTAGTCGCCGTTGCTGTAGCCCAGGCTGCGGGTGCGGGTGACGGAGAGGTTAAGCGCCACGCCGTTGCCGAAGGTTTTTCCCCAGCCCAGCTGGAGCTGATTGTCGCGGCCGCGCTGATCGCGGTAGTCCTGAGTCGAGCCGGACATCGTCAGGCTGCCGAACGCGCCCATTCCCTGATTGACAGCGACCTCGAAACGCGACCGCTGGCGGTAGGAGTCGGACTGCCAGTTTTGGCCGGTAGTGGCGGCGCGGCGCACGCCGAGCACGTCGCTGAGATCGCGAAAGCCTTCGGTGGAATAGCGGTAGCCGGCGATGGACAAGGTGGTGTCCGTCGGGCTGAAGGTTCGGCTGTAAGAGAGGTGCAGCATCCAGCCGGCGGCGCCGCCGTCCGGCAGGCTGGCGTGGGAATAGGTGGTATCCATGCCGAAGGCGCCCAGCCAGCTGCTGTACACGCCGCCCAGCATCATCGCCTGATAGCCGTCCGCCAGCTGGTTGCCGAGGTTGAAGGTCAGGGCGTTGGTCAGGCCGTGCTGCCAGGTCACTTCGCTGAACAGATCGTTGTCGCCGACGTAGCGGGAACGGCCGACGATCGCCGAGTAGCGCGACTGGCCGGGGCGGATGGATTCCGGCACCGCGGCGAACGGCACGGTGAAGGTGTTGACGCTGCCGTCGGCTTCCGTCACCACCACGGTGAGATCGCCGGCGTAGTTGGTGGCGTACAGATCGTTGATGGCGAACGGCCCCGGCGCGACGGTGGTTTCATACAGCGTGCTATTGCCCTGCAGCACCGTCACGCGCGCGTTGCTTTTCGCCACGCCGCGCACCACCGGCGCATAGCCGCGCTGCGAATCCGGCAGCATGCGGTCGTCCGAACTGAGCTGAATGCCGCGAAAGCCCAGGCCGGAGAAGAAGTGCCCGTCGGTAAAGCCTTCGCCCAACAGCATTTCGCTGCGCCAGGGCAAGATCGCGCGCTGTACGTAGCGGCGGCTGGTGTCCAGATGGCCGCCGAACTCCCGATCGTAGCGGTAGCTGGACTGCTGGCGGTAGCGCCATAGCCCGAGGTTGAAGCCGCCGTTCAGGTTGGCGTAGGTCGAGTCGAGATCGCGGGTTTGCCCCTGTCGGTAACTGACGTGGTACTGGTTGAGGTTGTAATTGACGAAGGCCATCGATTCGCCGCTGTCCAGGCTGGCGGGATTGACGCTGCCGCGCGGCCGGCCGTTCAACAGCGCCTGCGGAATGCTCAGATCCAGCCGCAGCCGCGAGATATCGGCGTTCACCGTGATGTCCTTCAGATCCCGGCCGGGCAGCAGGCATTCCGCTTCGGCGGCCGTCGGCGGATTTTTCAACCCGAAGCGCGTCAGCTGCGGCCGATCGAAACAGGGTAGCACCTGCTTGCCTGCACGTACGAAGCGAATTTGATCGCGTTCGAGAAACTGGCCATTGAGGTACAGATCGATCTGATAACTGCCGGGAGCGACGGCGTCCTGTTGGTTGAACTGGCTCAGGGCGCTGTTGCTCAGCACGCTGCCGCGCAGCAGCGCGGGATCGAAGGTATAGCCGTCGGCGGCGGCGCAGCCCAGCGGCAGCGCCAGCAGCGCGCAACACCAGCGTGCGGGCAGCGGCGCCGCCTTGCGAGCATCGAACATGAATACCTCCCTGTCTGGTTTCAGCGCGCGACGTTCAGGGTGCGTGAGATTTCCACCCCATAGTCATTGATGACGCGCAGTGCGACCTGCCGCACCTCCCCATTCACCGGCCAACTGGCCTGTGAAAACGGCGGGATCAGATCCGCCTGCGGGATGGCGATGCGCTTCGCGCCGCTCAGGATCGCGGCCTGGCTGACGTTGGCGTAGTAGCCGGTCGGGTTGTCGACGTGCAGCGCGTTGCCGGCCTGGCGCAGGCTGAGCCGATCGATGACGTGGTTGGCGTCGCCGGCCAGCCCGGCGGGGCGATAGAACACCTTCAGCCGATTGGTGACCACCAGCAGCAGTTTGTTCTTGTCGCTGTCCGTCTGGCGCACGGCGGGCACCTGCAGGAAGTTGAGATAGAACAGCGATTCGCGATCGCGCGGCAGCGGCTGGCCGACGAACGACAGCCGCACCATCTGCCCGCTGTGCGGATTCATGCGGAAGATCTGCGGCGAGGCGACAAAGGGCGCATCGGCGTTTTCCGGCGTGGATTTGGGGTTATTGATGTCGAGCCAGATCTGCATCAGCGCCGGGGTGCCGTCGTCGTTGGTGAACTGCAGCGTTTTTTCCCGCGCCTCGGCGGGGTAGATCACGCGGTTGCCGAGCAGCGTCACGCTGGCCGAGGCGTGGGTAGCGGCAAAACTCATCAGGCAAAGCGACAGGGCGGCCCATCGGCGGGCGGAGCGGGTTATCTGCGGCATAAACATGAACCGATAAAGGGAGCGAGTTATTCAGCGCCGCCCGGCGAAGGGCGGCGCTGGCATCAACAGGTATGGCGCCTGACGCCGGCTTATTTGTAGCTAATGGCGAACTGTGCGGTGGCGATCACCGAACCGGCCGCCACGCCGGTGTCTTCCGCGTAGTAGCGGGCCACCAGATTCTGCGAGGTGGAGGTGGCGTCTTTCGCCAGCGTCATCGCCGACGTGGTGACGGTCGAACCGCTGGCGAACGACAGCGGCGTAGTGGCGTCGCTGTCCAGCAGTTGAATGGACACCTTGGCCGCATCGCCCGCGTTGCCCAGGTTGCCGTTGGTGGTCGGGTTGTTGCCCGCCAGCACGGTTTTGATCGCCGTATCGCTGGTTGCCGCCGCACAGCCGGTCACGTTGACGGTGAAGGTGGTGTCGCCGGCGGTGGCGCCTTTGGTGGCGAGTTTGCTGGCGGCGACGGTCGGCAGCAGAACGACCGGGTTGGATTGGTTACCGTTAATATTCACCGAGCAGGTTTGCGTGCTGACTTCGCCTTTAAATTGCACCGTATTGGACGAAGCGGCCGCACAGGCGCCGGAGAGAGCCAGCATGGATAATGCGACTAATTTAACATTCATGTGAAATGCCCTTTAATTTACTTTAGATAAAAGCTTTCCTGACAGTAATAAATTACTGACGTGCGGTTGTTGATTAATCATGTTGCGCAATTGTTTTTTAAACGCGTCGGCAAACATGGATTTTCATCCTAACAAACTAAGAATTTTCCCTATAGATGTTTTGAATAAGGCAATAAGGTTATGGTGCCCGTTGTTACATTTTTTTTCATTTGCGCTTATATCATACAAAATAGAAAATAGATCTATATCATTGCGTTGCGTTTTTATTGGATCGCCAGTTTTTTCTATGGAAATAATTTGAAACATTCATGCCTTTTTTGCGTACTAATCAACATGCTGACGGTTGCGTGATTATTTGAAAAACATGTTATCAAGATGTTTTATATCGGTGTGCTTTGCAGGCGAATTACCCCAAAAAAGAGCAACGACAAGCCGCCTGAGGTGTGGAAGCATGCTTTCATGCTGATAAGGAGAATTAAAGTGAGAGTGATTTATATCGACGGTTCACCGCTGTGCCGGCTGGGTATGAAAACATTACTGGGCGGCGGCGTGATAACCTTATCCTCACCCAATATGAATATTATTAAAAATATAAGTCGGGTGCCTGATTTAATTATTATGGAGTTTCCTCAGGAGATTTACCGGTTCGAGACGTATTTAAATTTCATTAAATATTCACGTGGTGAATATAAAGATGTCCGGTTACTGTTCTTTATCGATAAGACTTCGCCGCTGATCCTGGCGTTTATCGCCACGGCGCAGCCGGATGCGATTTTGCACAAACGGGAAACGCTGCAGGTGGTGCGAGAGACCTGCGCAACGCTGGCCCGCCAGGAGACGAGCGAACGGCACGTGGGGAACCGGCATCGGGCGGCGGCGATCACGCCTGGCGAGGCGGCGGTGCTGTGTGAAACCGCGCGCACGGAAGATATTCGCCTGACCGCGCGGCGGTTGAACCTGCACCCGAAAACCGTTTATTCGCACCTCAATAACGCCGGCAAAAAGTTCGGCACCCGCAATCGGGTGGAACTGCTGAAGATGATTGCGCTGCTGTAGCGCGCCGTTAACGGGTTTTGCGGCGGCAGCGATTCGCCGGTCACTCGGCGGCAAACCGGCCCTCGGCGTGGAAGGGGGAAATGGGGGAGTCTGAGTCTGGGGAGATAAAAACAAAAATCCACGCCGAAGCGTGGATTTTTCCGTTTCCGGCAGCCGAGAGCAATGCTGCGGGGAAGGGCTTAGACGTTGAACAGGAAGTTCATCACGTCGCCGTCTTTGACGATGTAGTCTTTACCTTCGGAGCGCATTTTGCCGGCTTCTTTGGCGCCTTGCTCACCCTTGTAGGTGATGAAGTCGTCATAAGAGATGGTTTGCGCGCGGATAAAGCCTTTTTCGAAGTCGGTGTGGATCTTGCCGGCCGCCTGCGGAGCGGTGGCGCCGACCGGGATGGTCCAGGCGCGCACTTCTTTCACGCCGGCGGTGAAGTAGGTCTGCAGGTTCAGCAGCTCGTAACCGGCGCGGATCACGCGGTTCAAGCCCGGCTCTTCCAGGCCCAGCTCGGCCATGAACTCGTCGCGCTCTTCGTCTTCCAGCTCGGCGATGTCGGATTCCACGGCGGCGCACACGGCAACCACCACGGAGCCTTCGGCGTCGGCGATTTTACGCACGGTGTCCAGGTACGGGTTGTTCTCGAAGCCGTCTTCGTTGACGTTGGCGATGTACATGGTCGGCTTCAGGGTCAGGAAGCTCAGGTATTTGATCGCCGCTTTGTCTTCGTCGCTCAGATCCAGCGCGCGCAGCATGCCGGCGTTTTCCAGGTGCGGCAGGCATTTCTCCAGCGCCGCCAGCTCGGCTTTGGCGTCTTTGTCGCCGCCTTTGGCTTTCTTCTGCACGCGGTGGATGGCGCGCTCGCAGGTGTCCAGGTCAGACAGCGCCAGCTCGGTGTTGATCACATCGATGTCTTCGGCCGGATCGACCTTGTTGTTGACGTGAATGATGTTGTCGTTCTCGAAGCAGCGCACCACGTGGCCGATGGCTTCGGTTTCGCGGATGTTGGTCAGGAACTGGTTGCCCAGGCCTTCACCCTTGGACGCGCCTTTCACCAGGCCGGCGATGTCGACGAATTCCATGGTGGTCGGCAGAATGCGCTGCGGCTTGACGATCTCGGCCAGCTTATCCAGACGCGGATCGGGCATCGGCACCACACCGGTGTTCGGTTCAATGGTGCAGAACGGGAAGTTGGCTGCTTCAATGCCCGCTTTGGTCAACGCGTTGAACAGGGTGGATTTGCCTACGTTAGGCAGGCCGACGATACCGCATTTGAATCCCATGTTGTAATCACCTTAAATATCTTAACTATCAGCCGGTTAGGTTTAATCGGCTGCATAAAGGGCAAAATAATGCCGCCATTATACACGTAATGGGCGTTTATCTCGATCAGACTTGTTTGGCCGGGGCGAGCGCAGGCCCGCGGCCGGTTTTTGATTGAGATTTGGATCACATTTACCCATACTGGCCGTTCCGATTAACCGACAGGAAACGCGCCGGATGTATTTCTTGCCTACGCCACCCTGAGCTGTGCCCGCCTGCAGTCTGCCGCACCTTGCGGTACCCCATACCCGCTACGCGGGGAGATGATGTCATCTGTCATAAGTGAATAATGCATGTTTAATCTGAGTAACGTCAGGATCGCGGACGTTAAAAATGAAGTCCTGGCGGGCTTTGTGGTGGCGGTTTCGATGATCCCCGAGGCGGTCGGCTTTTCGCTGGTCGCCGGTCTTTCGCCGATCGTCGGTTTGCACACCGCGTTTATTATCGGCCTGGTCACGGCGCTGTTCGGCGGCAAGCCGGGCATGGTTTCCGGCGCCGCCGGCTCCATTGTGGTGGTGCTGATGAGCCTGGCGGCGCAGTACGGCATGGGCTACGTGCTGTGGGCCACGCTGTTTGCCGGGGGCATTCAAATCCTGATCGGCGCCTTCCGGCTGGGCAAGTTCATTCGTCTGGTGCCGCTGCCGGCGATCCACGGCTTCGTCAACGGTCTGGCGATCGTCATCATGCTGGCGCAGCTGAAGATGATCGCCGGGCAGGGGCCGCTGATGTACGGCCTGGTGGCGCTGGCGATTGCGGTGGTGGTGCTGTTCCCGCGCCTGACCAAAGCCATTCCGTCTTCGCTGGCGGCGCTGCTGGTGGTTTCGGCGTTGGCGATCGGCCTCAATCTGCACACGCTGCGGGTGGGCGATCTGGCGGACATTTCCGGCGCGCTGCCGCACTTCAACCTGCCGACGGCACCGTTCACCCTGGAAATGGTGCGGGTGGTGCTGCCCTATGCGGTGGTGATTGCCCTGGTCGGTTTGATTGAATCGCTGCTGACCATGACGGTGCTGGATGAAATGGGCGGCAAGAAGGGCAACGGCAATCGCGAAAGCATCGCGCAGGGCGCCGGTAACGCGGTATGCGGCCTGTTCGGCTGCTTTGCCGGCTGCGCGATGATCGGCCAGTCGATCATCAACTTCACCTCGGGCGGGCGCGGGCGCCTCTCCGGCACGGTGGGCGCCATCCTGCTGATTCTGTTCGTGGTCAGCCTGTCGCGCTATATCGGCCTGCTGCCGGTGGCGGCGCTGGCCGGGGTGATGCTGGTGGTGTGTTACAACACCTTCGAGTGGAGTTCGCTGCGCCGTTTGCGCCGTATGCCGAAGGCGGACGCGCTGGTGATGCTCGCCGTCACGCTGATCACCATCTTTACCGATCTGGCGGTGGCGGTGATCAGCGGGGTGATTATCTCGGCGCTGGTGTTCGCCTGGCAGCAGGCGCGCATTCGCGTGCGCCAGCGGCAGGTAACGGGCGACGTGGCGGTGTATCAGCTCGATGGCCCGCTGTTCTTCGGCTCTGCCGCCGCTTTCGCCGAGCTGTTCGAGCCGCAAAGCGATCCGCAGAACGTGGTGCTGGATTTTGCCGGCACCCGGGTGATGGATTCCAGCGGCGTAGAGGCGATCGATAAGCTGACGGCGCGTTACCTGGCGGCGGGGAAAAGCATTCGGTTGCGCCACCTGAGCGGCGACTGCGTGCGTTTACTTAAGCGCGCCGGGCCGTTTTGCAGCCATGAGCTGGACGATCCGCAGTATTACGTGGCGGAAGAGGGCTTCACCGCCGATGACCGCCGCGTGAGCGAGGAGACCTTCAACCCGCGCGGCTAGAAGCAGGCAGCGGGCAGGGCGCCCGCTGCGGCAAGGTTCAGGCCTGCGCCTTGAAGCTGTGCAGGCGCTGAACGGTTTTTTCCAGCCCGTCCTTCATCAGCATCTCGGTGCAGCGCAGTGACTCGTCGATCGCTTCGTCGATCATCTTCTGCTCGCTGGCCGGCGGTTTGCCGAGCACGAAGCCCACCACCTTGTTCTTGTCGCCCGGATGGCCGATGCCGATGCGCAGGCGGTAGAAGTTCGGGTTGTTGCCGAACTTGTTCTGGATGTCTTTCAGGCCGTTGTGGCCGCCGTTGCCGCCGCCGAGCTTGATTTTGGCGACGCCGGGCGGCAGATCCAGCTCGTCGTGCGCCACCAGGATCTCGTTTGGTTCGATGCGGTAGAAGTTGGCCATCGCCAGCACCGCTTTGCCGCTCAGGTTCATGAAGGTGGTCGGCACCAGCAGGCGCACGTCGTTGCCCGCCAGGTTCAAACGAGCGGTATAGCCGAAGAACTTGCTCTCTTCTTTCAACTGCTGATTGTGGCGCTGGGCCAGCAGATCGACGTACCAGGCGCCGGCGTTGTGGCGCGTTTGGGCATATTCCGCGCCCGGGTTGGCCAGGCCAACTATCAATTTAATACTGCTCACTGGGAGATTCACTATGATCAGGGTAATGGAAAGGGTCTTAGTCTACCTGCCGGGGCGGCGAATGACAAAATCCGATCCCCGCCGTCGCCTTAGGTAAGAAAGACGAATGATTCATTAGCTGAATAATTCAATTTGTCCGCTAATTTTCAGCGGCGCGTTAAGAAGTGTCAATAATTCTTTACCATTTGTGATCGCCTCCGCAATCCCCTTGCCGCAACAAGGACTATACTTAACTTATCAAAGTGGGTTAACAAGTTGCAGCGTTATCCCGGTTGGCACATGGCAATCATGGAGGTGGCATATGAAACGTAGAAGCGCGGACAGAATGGGCAACTTTTTTATGGGGCTGGGGCTGGTCGTGATGATCGGCGGCGTCGGATACTCCATTATTGCTGAAGTATCCCAGTTCAATTTACCGCAATTTTTCGCCCACGGCGCCATCATGAGTATCTTCGTCGGCGCGCTGTTGTGGCTGGTGGGCGCGCGTATCGGCGGCCGCGAGCAGGTGGCGGATCGCTACTGGTGGGTAAAACACTTTGATAAACGGTGCCGCAACGACCAACATCGTTCGTCGCATTGATTAAAAAATCAGAAGGGAAGCGAGAGCAGGGCAAGGGAAAATCTGCCGTGCATTAAGGTTTGAGGTCATGTTGGACTACGAGTAGAAAACCCGTTGTTGCTTACGCACCAACGGGTTTTTCTTTTTCTGCTGTCGGGCTCGCTATCTTTCCGGCACGGTGGGCGCCGCACCGGAAAGACGACGAATCAATGCTCGAACATCGCAGAGATCGACTCTTCGTTGCTGATGCGGCGGATGGCTTCAGCCAGCATGCCGGACAGGGTCAGAGTGCGAACGTTTTTCAGTGCCTTGATTTCCGGCGACAGCGGAATGGTGTCGCAGACGATCACTTCATCAATCACCGAGTTCTTGATGTTGTCCACGGCATTGCCGGAGAAGATCGGGTGCGTCGCGTAGGCGAATACGCGCTTGGCACCGCGTTCTTTCAACGCTTCAGCCGCTTTGCACAAGGTACCGCCGGTGTCGATCATGTCGTCGACCAGCACGCAGTCGCGGCCTGCCACGTCACCGATGATGTGCATCACCTGAGAAACGTTCGCGCGCGGGCGGCGTTTGTCGATGATGGCCATATCGGTGTCGTTCAGCAGTTTGGCGATGGCGCGGGCACGCACTACGCCGCCGATGTCCGGGGAAACCACGATCGGGTTTTCCAGGTTCTGCTGCAGCATGTCTTCCAGCAGGATCGGGCTGCCGAACACGTTGTCTACCGGAACGTCGAAGAAGCCTTGAATCTGCTCAGCATGCAGATCCACCGTCAGAACGCGGTCAACCCCTACGCTGGAGAGGAAATCGGCAACCACCTTGGCGGTGATTGGCACACGCGCGGAACGCACGCGGCGATCCTGGCGGGCATAGCCGAAGTAAGGGATAACGGCGGTAATACGACCTGCGGAGGCGCGACGCAGGGCGTCGACCATCACAACCAGTTCCATCAGGTTGTCGTTGGTCGGGGCACAGGTGGACTGGATGATGAAAATATCACCGCCGCGTACATTTTCGTTGATTTGCACGCTCACTTCGCCGTCGCTAAAACGACCTACAGCGGCGTCACCAAGGCTGGTGTACAAACGGTTGGCAATACGTTGTGCTAGTTCCGGGGTGGCGTTACCAGCAAAAAGCTTCATATCAGGCACGAGAAGAACCTCAGGCTTGCGTCCAGAGAAGATATTGTCATACGACATCGCCAAGGGGCAGTCGGCGACGCCGGCGCAATATACATACGGGTATGTAAAACTAAAATTGAGACCGCAGGCAGCGCAGGGATAACAGGGCCAGGTGTGCATGACCCTGCGCAGCGAAACGTTGAGCTACGACTCAAACCGCCCGGAACGAATGCGATGTAGTGGGGAGACGTTAACGCCGCGCGCTACAAAACCACACAACCACTCCGGGGCTTGATTTAACACCTGACGGGCGGCGATTTCTGTGTCGAATTCAGCAAACACACAAGCACCTGTGCCAGTCAGGCGTGACGGGGCGTATTCTAACAGCCATGAAAGAAGCTGTTCAACCTCGCGAAAACGTTTTCTTGCGATCGGTTCGCAATCATTTGCGTACGGTGCCTGCAACAGCTCACTTAAGGAGCGAACCGGGGTGTCTCTTTTCAATTCGGGGTCGCCGAAGATAACCGGCGTCGGGATGCCGACGCCGGGATGCGCCACCAGATACCACTTTTCCTGTGGCTCGGCCGGCTGCAGGCGCTCGCCGATGCCTTCGGCGAAGGCGGCGTGGCCGCGCACGAACACCGGCACGTCGGCGCCGAGGCTGAGCCCCAGCTCGGCCAGTTGGTCGTCGTCAAGGCCGCAGCGCCACAGTTCGTTCAGCGCCACCAGCACGGTGGCGGCGTTGGAGGAGCCGCCGCCCAAACCGCCGCCCATCGGCAGGCGCTTGTCGATGCTGATGTCGGCGCCGCGCGGTGCGGTTTGCAGGCCGCGTTCATCGCAATAGCGCTGCAGCAGGCGGGCGGCACGCACGATCAGGTTCTGCTCGTCCGGCACGCCGTCGACCGGCGTCAGCAGATGAATGCGATCGTCCTGGCGCGGGTCAATGGTCAGGGTGTCGCCGTAGTCCAAAAACTGGAACAGCGTCTGCAGCAGGTGATAGCCGTCTTCACGACGGCCGGTGATGTACAGAAACAGGTTGAGTTTCGCGGGGGAGGGCCACTGGCGGATCATTTGAGCGTCCAGTTGTCCATTTTCAGCTTGATGCGCTGGTCGCCCTGCTGCAGCTCCAGGCGGTTTGGCAGCGTCGGCTGCACCTCGTTGCTGTAGCCCTGGTAATCCACTTTCCAGGTCTGGCCGCCTTGCTGGTAGGTCAGCTTGCTCAGGCGATATTGGTCATCCAGCGCAAAATCGCTGGCTTCGCCCGGCAGGCCGAGCATCCACTGGCGCAGGTTGTTCAGCGGGATCGCCATGCCGGTCAGCTTGCGGATCATCTCTTCCGGGTTGTCGCTGACGTAGCGTTTGCCCTGGTTGTCGGTCAGCTGCACCACGTTTTTCTGCACGTTGAGATCCATTTCCGTGCTGCCGAGCGGGTTGGTCAGCAGCAGGCGGTAGCGCTCCGGCGAGAACTGCTGCCAGAAGAAGCGGGCGTAGACTTTTTTCTGATCAGACAAGTAGGCGAAGGAGCCGCGGGTCTGATAGGTGCTGAGCTGCTGCACCGCCTGCTCATGGGCGCGCCACTGCGGTGAGGTCGGGCTGGTGGCCGGGCCGGTCGGCTTGGTGGTGGTACAGGCGGCCAGCACCAGGCTGGCCAGCGGGATCAGACGGAGCAAACTAACTTTGCGTATTGGCATAACTTTCTCTTGTCCTTTTGTCCTTGCGGGCATGCGCGACGAAACCCGGATTCAGCGCTCACGCTAACGGGGCGGCGGCGGCGCGTCAATTTTTTGCTGCATCGCGTTGAATCTTGCCGCTTTTACCGGCGCAATGCCAACCCGGCACGCGCGTCGGGGTCGCCATTAAGCGTAACACAATCGCCTGAAGGCGGGGGAGGCGCGCCCGATAAGCGGTGCCTTCGTTGCGCAAACGCCGCCGTTGTGTACGCCCAATAGCGTGCGCGTTATCGCAAACTGCGCTAAAATTTAAGCAATCGACCTACCTCATGACTATTTATCCTGCTGTATTTATTGCTTATTCATTAATTGATGTCATCTATGACAGCGATTGAACGGAAGATGCGGTTGTTACTTTTATTGATCCCGCGCATCAAGTAGAATGCCGTTCAACGAGAACCCGTACCAAGATAAGTATTACTCGAAGCAATGACCCTGCTGGCGTTAGGTATAAATCACAAAACCGCTCCGGTTTCTCTGCGTGAAAGGGTGACCTTCTCGCCAGAGTCCATCGATGAGGCGCTGACCAGCTTGCTCCAACAACCGTTGGTGCAGGGCGGCGTCGTGTTGTCCACCTGCAACCGCACCGAGCTGTACCTCAGCGTAGAGCAGCAGGAACACATGCACGAGCAACTGGTCGCCTGGCTGTGCGCCTATCACAACCTGCGTCCGGAAGAGGTGAAGAAAAGCCTGTACTGGCATCAGGGCAACGACGCGGTCAGCCATCTGATGCGGGTGGCCAGCGGGTTGGACTCATTGGTACTGGGCGAACCGCAGATCCTCGGCCAGGTGAAAAAGGCCTTCGCCGAGTCGCAACGCGGCCAGTCGCTCTCCGGCGAGCTGGAGCGTCTGTTCCAGAAATCCTTCTCCGTCGCCAAGCGCGTGCGCACCGAAACCGACATCGGCGCCAGCGCGGTCTCCGTGGCGTTCGCCGCCTGTACGCTGGCGCGCCAGATCTTCGAATCGCTGGCCGATCTCAACGTCTTGCTGGTGGGCGCCGGCGAAACCATCGAGCTGGTGGCGCGCCACCTGCGCGAGCATAAAGTGCGGCACATGATCATCGCCAACCGTACCCGCGAGCGCGCGCAGCTGCTGGCGGACGAGGTCGGCGCGGAGGTGATCACCCTGCCTGAGATCGACGAACGCCTGGCGGACGCCGACATCATCATCAGTTCCACCGCCAGCCCGCTGCCGATCATCGGCAAGGGCATGGTGGAGCGCGCGCTGAAGGCGCGCCGCAACCAGCCGATGCTGCTGGTGGATATCGCCGTACCGCGCGACATCGAGCCGGAGGTCGGCAAACTGGCCAACGCCTATCTGTACAGCGTGGACGATCTGCACGCCATCATTCAAAGCAATCTGGCGCAGCGCAAAGCGGCGGCGGTGCAGGCGGAATCGATCGTGCAGCAGGAAAGCACCAACTTCATGGCCTGGCTGCGCTCGCAGGGCGCGGTGGAAACCATCCGCGACTACCGTTCGCAGGCCGACCAAATTCGCGCAGAGATGGAGGCCAAAGCGCTGGCCGCCATCGCGCAGGGCGCCAACGTGGAGCAGGTGATACACGAGCTGGCCCATAAACTGACCAACCGTCTTATTCATGCCCCCACCAAATCCCTCCAGCAGGCCGCCGGCGACGGCGACGTGGAGCGGTTGCAGTTATTACGCGACAGCCTCGGGCTGGATCAGCATTAGTTTTCTCTATTAACAGGGTTTATTACCACGCATGAAGCCTTCTATTGTTGCCAAACTGGAAGCGTTACAAGAGCGCCATGAAGAAGTGCAGGCGCTGCTCGGCGATGCCGGCGTTATCGCCGACCAAGACCGGTTCCGCGCGCTGTCGCGAGAATACGCGCAGCTGACCGACGTCAGCCGCTGCTTCCTGGAATGGCGTCAGGTGCAGGAGGATCTGGAGACGGCGGAAATGATGCTGGACGATCCGGAGATGCGCGAGATGGCGCAGGAAGAGCTGAAACAGGCGCGGGCGGCCAGCGAAGAGCTGGAGCAGCAGCTGCAGGTGTTGCTGCTGCCGAAAGATCCGGACGATGAGCGCAGCTGCTTCCTCGAGGTGCGCGCCGGCACCGGCGGCGATGAGGCGGCGATCTTCGCCGGCGATCTGTTCCGCATGTACAGTCGCTATGCGGAAAGCCGCCGCTGGCGCGTCGAGGTGATGAGCGCCAACGAAGGCGAGCACGGCGGCTTCAAGGAAGTGATCGCCAAAGTCTCCGGCGACGGCGTGTACGGCCAGCTGAAGTTTGAATCCGGCGGCCACCGCGTGCAGCGCGTGCCGGAAACCGAATCCCAGGGGCGCATCCACACCTCCGCTTGTACCGTGGCGGTGATGCCGGAAGTGCCGGAAGCCGAGCTGCCGGACATCAACCCGGGCGATCTGAAAATCGACACTTTCCGCTCCTCCGGCGCCGGCGGCCAGCACGTTAACACCACCGACTCGGCGATCCGCATCACCCACCTGCCGACCGGCATCGTGGTGGAGTGCCAGGACGAGCGTTCACAGCACAAAAACAAAGCCAAGGCGATGTCGGTGCTGGGCGCGCGCATTCGCGCCGCCGAGATGGCCAAGCGCCAGCAGGCCGAGGCGTCCACTCGCCGCAACCTGCTGGGCAGCGGCGATCGTTCCGACCGTAACCGCACCTACAACTTCCCGCAGGGGCGGGTGACCGACCACCGCATCAACCTGACGCTCTACCGTCTGGACGAGGTGATGGAAGGCAAACTGGACATGCTGATCCAGCCGATCGTGCAGGAGTATCAGGCCGACCAGCTGGCTGCGCTGTCCGCCGAGCAAGAGTGATGGACTATCAACACTGGCTGAAAGCCGCCGCCGCGCGTTTGACCCACAGCGACAGCGCCCGGCGCGACGCGGAAATCCTGTTGGGTTTTGTGACCGGCAAGGCCAGGACCTTCCTGATGGCGTTCGGGGAAACCCTGCTGACGCCGCCGCAGCAACAGCAACTGGAGACGCTGCTGGCGCGCCGCGAGCGCGGTGAGCCGGTGGCCTATCTGGTGGGCGAGCGCGAGTTTTGGTCGCTGCCGCTGTCGGTTTCGCCCGCAACGCTGATCCCACGCCCGGATACCGAATGCCTGGTGGAATTGGCGCTGGCGCGTCTGCCGCCGCAACCCTGCCACTTCCTCGATCTCGGCACCGGCACCGGCGCCATCGCGCTGGCGCTGGCCAGCGAGCGCCCAGATTGTTCGGCAATCGGCGTCGATGTGCAGCCGGAGGCGGTCGCGCTGGCGCAGCATAATGCGCGCAAGCTGAAGATCGACAACGTCCGATTTCTACAGGGCAGCTGGTTTGCGCCGGTGGCGGGGCAACGCTTCGCGCTGATCGCCAGCAATCCGCCCTATATCGACGCCGCCGATCCGCATTTGTCGCAGGGCGACGTGCGCTTCGAGCCGGGCAGCGCGCTGGTCGCCGCCGATCATGGGCTGGCGGATCTGGCCGCCATCGTGAGCCAGGCGCCGCACCATTTGCAGCCGCAGGGTTGGCTGCTGTTGGAACATGGCTGGCAGCAGGGCGAGAGCGTGCGCGCGCTGCTGCAGGCCGCCGGATTTTCCGCTGTCGCCACCCACCGCGATTACGGCGACAACGACCGCGTGACGCTCGGCCAATGGCCGGGATAATCGCCACTGATAATAACGACGCCCGGGCCATTTAAGAGAGCATCATGACTGCATACACCGCGTTGAAACATTTCCATTTGCTGACGGTCGCCATCAGTATTACCTTGTTTGTGCTGCGTTTCTTTTGGCAGTGGCGCCGCTCGCCGATCATGGGCCGCCGCTGGGTCAAGGTAGCGCCGCACCTGAACGACACGCTGCTGTTCGTCAGCGGCATCGCGCTGGTGGTGACGTTCGGGTTTTATCCGCTGCTGGGTATGGACTCATGGCTGACCGAGAAGCTGTTTGGCGTTATTATCTATATCCTGCTTGGCTACGTCGCATTGGGCAAGAAGACCAAAAGTCAGCGGCAGCGAACCGTGGCGTTCGTGCTGGCGTTGGGCTGCCTGTACCTGATAATTAAACTTGCCACGACGAAAATACCGTTTCTGATGGGATACCTATGAGTAGCATTGCTGATTTTGAATTTAACGCCTCGCCGCTGAGCGAAGGGGTGATCCTGGTGTCGCAGTCGGTGCGGCGCGATTTCCCGGCTGCCGACGTGGAGCGCAAGCTGCAACAGCTGGTGGACGAAGCGCGCGCGGTGGTGCCGGCCGATATCACTCAGGAGCAGCAACTGGATGCGCTCATCGAGCTGTTTTACAAGACCTGGGGCTTCGGCGGCGCCAGCGGCGTGTACCGCCTGTCGGACGCCATCTGGCTGGACAAGGTGCTGGAAGGGCGGCAGGGCACGCCGGTCTCGCTGGGCACCATTTTCCTGCACATCGCCAACGCGCTGGATCTGCCGCTGCTGCCGGTGATTTTCCCCACTCAGCTGATCCTGCGCGCCGACTGGCTGGACGAAGAGCTGTGGCTGATCAACCCGCTTAACGGCGAAACCCTGAGCGAACACCAGCTGGAAGTGTGGATCAAGGGCAACCTGGGGCTGGGCGCCGAGCTGGAAGACGACGACCTCGACGAGTCGGAGAACATCATGGTGGTGCGCAAGATGCTCGATACGCTGAAGGCCGCCCTGATGGAAGAAAAACAGCTGGAAATGGCGCTGCGCACCAGCGAAACGGTGCTGTGCTTCGATCCGGAAGATCCGTACGAGATCCGCGACCGCGGGCTGATTTACGCCCAGCTGGAGTGCAACCATATCGCGATTTCCGATCTCAACTATTTTGTCGAGCAGTGTCCTGAAGACCCGGTCAGCGAAGTGATCAAAGTGCAGATCCATTCGATTGAGCCGAAACAGGTGACGCTGCATTAATTCAATGACTCCGCGCAGTGTGCAAGGCGACGGTTACAACCTTAACAAAGGCGAAAGCATGAAACAGAAAGTGGTTAGCATTGGCGATATCGACGTAGCAAACGATCTGCCGTTTGTGCTGTTTGGCGGTATGAACGTGCTGGAATCGCGCGATCTGGCGATGAGCATCTGCGAACACTACGTCACCGTGACGCAAAAACTGGGCATTCCTTACGTATTCAAGGCCTCTTTCGACAAGGCCAACCGCTCTTCCATCCACTCGTACCGCGGTCCGGGCCTGGAAGAAGGGATGAAGATCTTCGAAGAGCTGAAAAAAACCTTCGGCGTGAAAATCATCACCGACGTGCATGAAGCGGCGCAGGCGCAGCCGGTTTCCGAAGTGGTTGACGTGATCCAGCTGCCGGCCTTCCTGGCGCGCCAGACCGATCTGGTGGAAGCGATGGCGAAAACCGGCGCGGTGATCAACGTCAAGAAGCCGCAGTTCGTCAGCCCGGGGCAGATGGGCAATATCGTCGACAAGTTCAAAGAGGGCGGCAACGACCAGGTGATCCTGTGCGATCGCGGCAGCAACTTTGGCTATGACAACCTGGTGGTCGACATGCTGGGCATCAACGTGATGAAAAACGTGACCGGCGGCCATCCGGTGATCTTCGACGTGACCCACGCGCTGCAGACCCGCGATCCGTTCGGCGCCGCGTCCGGTGGCCGTCGCGCTCAGGTGGCCGAGCTGGCGCGCGCCGGCATGGCGGTCGGCCTGGCCGGTCTGTTCCTCGAAGCGCACCCGGATCCGAACAACGCCAAGTGCGACGGCCCGTCCGCGCTGCCGCTGGACAAGCTGGAGCCGTTCCTGGCGCAGATGAAAGCCATCGACGACCTGGTGAAGAGCTTCCCGGAGCTGGATACCAGCAACTAAGCGCTCGTCACCATAAAAAAAGCCCGACTCGTCGGGCTTTTTTACGTTTAGGCACCGGTGGCCGCCAGCGCTTCCGGCAGCGTCGGGTAGAACTGCAGGCGGCCCTCTATCGGTTGCACCCGCGCGCGCGCCAGGGTTTTCAGCGGCTGGAACGGCACGTCGGTGATCACCAGCTTTTTGTCCGCCGGCAACTCGTCGATAAAGCGCCGCAGGGCGCTCAGGCCGCCGGCGTCGAGCACCGGCACCGCATCCCACTGCAGCACGATCGTGCGGTAGCCTTCGCTGCGCGCCAGCAGTTCGGTAAAGATGCGCTCGGCGGCGGCGAAGAACAGCGGGCCGTTCACCCGCAGCACCAGGCGGCCGTGGTCGGCGCTCAGCTCACTCAGCTTTGTCATACGGGCGATACGGCGCATAAACAGCAGCGACGCCAGCACGATGCCCACGGTAATGGCGATCACCATGTCGAACAGCACCGTCAGCGACATGCACAGCAGCAGCACCAGAATGTCGTCCTTCGGCGCCCGGCGCAGCAGGTAAACCACCTTGTGCGCCTCGCTCATGTTCCAGGCGACCATCAGCAGCAGCGCCGCCATCGCCGCCAGCGGCAGGTAAGAGAGCCACGGCGCCAATACCAGCAGCGCCAGCAGCACCAGCAGCGCGTGGATGATGGCGGACACCGGCGAGGTGGCACCGGCGCGCACGTTGGCCGCCGAACGGGCAATCGCGGCGGTGGCGGTAATGCCGCCGAAGAACGGCGCGATGATGTTGCCCGCGCCCTGGCCGATCAGTTCGCTGTTCGAGTTGTGCTTCTTGCCGGTCATGCCGTCGAGCACCACCGCGCACAGCAGCGATTCGATCGCGCCGAGCATCGCCATCGAAAACGCCGCCGGCAATAGGGCGGAAACGGTTTGCCAGCTCAGGGTGAACGGCTGCCCGCCGCCGCCCGGCAGATCCCAGGGCAGCAGCAACTGCGGCAGGATCGGCGGGATGCCCTGGCCGCTGCTGCCGTCGGCCAGCAGGTAGCTGAAGCGCGAGCCGATGGTCGCCACCGGGTGATCAAACAGCGCCAGCAGCCCCATCAGCGCGGTGCCCGCCAGCAGCGCCGGCAGGTGGCCAGGCACCCGCAGGCCGAGCTTGGGCCAGAAGATCAGGATCAAGAGCGTCACCGCGCCGATCAGGGTATCGCCGAAATCCAGCGTCGGCAGCGCCTGCAGCAGGGCGTGCAGTTTGCCGACGTAATTTTCCGGCGTGTGCGCCAGCTGCAGGCCGAAGAAGTCCTTGATCTGCATGGTGGCGATGGTGATGGCGATGCCGGAGGTAAAGCCGAGCGTCACCGGCAGCGGAATGTACTCGATCAGCCGGCCCAGGCGCGCCAGCCCCATCAGCAGCAGAAATACTCCGGAGATCAGCGTGGCGACCAGCAGGCCGGCCAGGCCGAACTGCTGCGAAACCGGATACAGGATCACCACGAAGGCGGCGGTGGGGCCGGAGACGCTGTAGCGCGAACCGCCGCTGACGGCGATGACGATGCCGGCGATGGCGGCGGTATACAGGCCGTATTGCGGTGGCACGCCGCTGGCGATCGCCAGCGCCATCGCCAGCGGGATGGCGATAATACCGACCGTCACCCCGGCGATAGCGTCTTTCAGCAACCGCGCCAGGCTATAAGGTTCCCGCCAGCAGGCGTCTATCAGCGCGCTGAAGGGGCGAATTTTGTTTATTTCATGCGTTTTCATCTACGGTGCGTACCAAATCTTCAAAAGTGAAAGGAATGGCGGGCCCGATGAGGTCCGTCTTGTCACGTGACAGATACCATACGCCTTTTGCTCAGCGGATTACCAGACCTGTATCAATTTGGCGCAGGAAATCGGAGAGTCGCCCTTTTGTTTGGCGCTAAATGCCGATAACAGATAAGTCAGCCGCAGATTCTGCGGCTGAAAAGGAAAGGAATAATCGAGGTTTTAACGGCTAGTGGAGTTCGGGCAGGGATAAGCCGAGAAAGTTCGCTAAAGTACTCACCAGCAGCTGATGGTCTTCTTTCTGCGGCGCGCCGGAAATGCTGATGCTGCCGACGCAGCCGAGGCCGGTCAGAGTGAGCGGGAAGGCGCCGCCGTGCACCGAATAGTCGCGCACGCTCAGCCCGTAGCGTTCCTCCAGCGACGTTTGCCGCTGCTGCAGGCGCAGGCCGATGGCGTAAGAGCTTTTGTGAAAATGGTTCACCAGATTACGCTTGCGCCTCACCCAGTCGGCAATGTCCGGCGTGGCGCCCGGCATGGCGTAATAAAACAGCGTTTGCCCGGCCAGTTGGATCTCGATGGCGATGCTCAGGCCGCGCCGCTCGGCGGCGGTTTTCAGCGCCGCACCCAGTTCCCAGGCGGTGGCGGCGTCAAAATGGGTAAAGGCCAGCGTCGCTTCCTGTTCGCTGAGCGCCTGCAGTTCATCGTCGATATTCATGCGGTTCTCCCCCAATAACACAGGGCACAGAGTAGCCTGAAGCGCCTGGGTAGGGATAGAAGGCTTGGCGATAAGATAGAACCGCCCGGCCGCAGCCGGGGATGGGAGTGTGCGCCCCGGCGAGCGGGGCGCGTGGCCTCAGGCCGCCAGCGTGTGTTCGCGGAAGGCGTCCAGCAGCTCTTCGGTGAACGTCAGGCGTTTTTGGCGATCGGCCAGATCGAGCGTGAACTTCAGCTTGCTCGGGCCGTCCAGGCGGTAAACCTGCGGATTGCCCTGCAACAGGCCAATCAGATAACCGGGATCGACGCGGTTGTTGTCGCCGAACTCGATAAAGCCGCCGCGCTCGTTGCTCTCGATGCGTTTGATGCCCAGCTTCTGCGCATGCAGGCGCAGCGCCGCGCACTGCAACAGGTTGCGTGCCGCGTCCGGCAACTGACCGAAGCGGTCGATCAGCTCGACTTTCAGCTCATCCAGCTCGCCGTCGCTCTTCGCGCTGGCGATGCGCTTGTACAGCGACAGGCGGGTATTGACGTCGGGAATGAAATCTTCCGGCAGCAGCGCCGGCATGCGCAGTTCCACCTCGGTCTGGCTGCTGGTGAGATCTTCCAGCGACGGTTCGCGGCCATTTTTCAACGCATCGACGGCGCTTTCCAGCAGCTCCATGTAGAGCGAGAAGCCGACGGTGGTCATCTGGCCGCTCTGGTCTTCGCCCAGCAGCTCGCCGGCGCCGCGGATCTCCAGATCGTGGGTCGCCAGCGCGAAACCGGCGCCGAGATCTTCCAGAGACGCGATGGCCTCGAGCCGTTTATGGGCGTCGGTGCCCATGGCTTTCGGGTTCGGCGTCAGCAGATAGGCGTAAGCCTGGTGGTGCGAGCGCCCGACGCGGCCGCGCAGCTGGTGCAGCTGCGCCAGGCCGAAGCGATCGGCGCGCTCGATGATGATGGTGTTGGCGCTGGGAATATCGATGCCGGTTTCGATGATGGTGGTACACACCAGCACGTTGAAGCGCTGGTGGTGGAAATCGTTCATCACCCGCTCCAGATCGCGCTCGCGCATCTGGCCGTGGCCGATGGCGATGCGCGCTTCCGGCACCAGCTCCGCCAGGCGCTGCGCCGCTTTCTCGATGTTTTCGACGTCGTTGTAGAGGTAGTAAACCTGGCCGCCGCGCAGCACTTCGCGCAGGATCGCCTCGCGCACCACCAGGCTGTCGTATTCGCGCACGAAGGTCTTCACCGCCAAGCGGCGCGCCGGCGGGGTGGCGATGATCGACAGATCGCGCATGCCGCTCATCGCCATGTTCAGGGTGCGCGGGATCGGCGTGGCGGTCAGCGTCAGGATATCGACGTCGGCGCGCATCGCCTTGATGCGCTCCTTATGGCGCACGCCGAAGCGGTGCTCTTCATCGACGATCAGCAGCCCCAGGTCTTTCCAGCGCAGATCGCTCTGCAACAGCTTGTGGGTGCCGATGATGATATCCACCTTGCCTTCTGCCGCGTCGTCCAGCACCTGCTGCTGCTCTTTGGCGCTGCGGAAGCGCGACATCATCTCGATGCGGATCGGCCAGGTGGCGAAGCGATCGCGGAAGTTGTCGAAGTGTTGCTGCGCCAGCAGGGTGGTCGGCACCAGCACCGCCACCTGCTTGCCGTTTTCCACCGCCAGGAAGGCGGCGCGCATCGCCACTTCGGTTTTGCCGAAGCCGACGTCGCCGCACACCAGGCGATCCATCGCCAGCGGCTGACACATGTCGCTCAATACGGCATTGATCGCCTGTTCCTGATCCGGCGTGGTTTCGAACGGGAAGCTCTGGCAGAACAGCTGATACTGTTCGCGGTTGTGTTTGAAGGCGAAACCGGCCTTGGCGGCGCGCTGGGCGTAGATATCCAGCAGCTCCGCCGCCACGTCGCGCACCCGCTCGGCCGCTTTCTGCCGCGCGCGCGTCCAGGCGTCGCCGCCCAGTTTGTGCAGCGGCGCGTTTTCGTCCGCGCCGCCGGCGTAGCGGCTGATCAGATGCAGCGAAGAAACCGGCACGTACAGCTTGTCCTCACCGGCGTAGGAGAGGATCAGGTATTCGGCCTTGATGCCGCCGGCCTCCAGCGTGGTCAGGCCGACGTAGCGGCCGACGCCGTGCTCCAGGTGCACCACCGGCTGGCCGGGATGCAGCTCCGCCAGGTTGCGGATCAGGGTATCGGTGTTGATGGTGCGCCGGTTGTCCTGCCGGCGGCGGCTGACGCGCTCGCCGAGCAGATCGCTTTCGCAGATCAGCGCCCGCCGGCGCAGGCCGTCGAGGAAGCCGTGTTCGGCGGCGCCGACCATCATGTAACGGCCCGCCGTTTCCGTCTGATCGAGGCGTTGAATCAGCGCCGGCGCCAGCTTGATGCGGCCGAGCAGATCCTGCAGCGTTTCACGCCGCCCCTCGCTCTCGACGGAGAAAATCACGCTGCCGTCGAAGCCTTCGATAAAGCGCCGCAGGTTATCCAGCGGGGATTTATGCTGCGCCTGCACCGCCAGATCGGGCAGGGCGTGGTAGTCCAGATTGGTATTGCCGGCCTTGGCCGGCAGCTCATCGGTTTTCAGCGCGATGCGCGGCCAGGCCTTCAGCTCGCCGAACAGCGCGTCGACGCGCAGCCACAGCGTATCCGGCGCCAGCAGCGGGCGCATCGGATCGACGCGGCGGCTTTCGTAACGCTGGTTGACGTCTTGCCAGAAGCGCTCGGCGGCACCCTCCAGATCGCCGGTATTGACGATCAGCGTGTTGGCCGGCAGGTAGCTGAACAGCGACGGCAGCGGCTGGCTGAAGAACAGCGGCTGCCAGTATTCGATGCCGGCCGGCCAGGCGCTTTTGCTGACCTGCTGATAGATGTGTTCGGCGTCGCGGCGCACCTCAAACTGCTCGCGCCACTGGCTGCGGAACAGCTCGATGGCGTTCTTGTCGGTGGGGAACTCGTGAGCCGGCAACAGATTGATGGCCTCGACTTCGCTCAGCGTGCGCTGGGTATCGACGTCGAAGATGCGCAGGCTGTCGATTTCGTCATCGAAAAAGTCGATGCGGTAAGGCTCATCGCTGCCCATCGGGTAAAGATCGAGCAGCGCGCCGCGGGTGGCGAATTCGCCGTGCTCCATCACCTGATCGACGCTGCGATAGCCGGCCTGTTCCAGCTGCGCGCGCAGCTTGTCGCGCGACAGGCGCTGGCCTTTCTTCATCACCAGCGCGTGGCCGTGCAGGAACTCGTGCGGGCAGACGCGCTGCATCAGGGTATTGACCGGCAAAATGATCACGCCGCGCGCCATGGTCGGCAGATGATACAGGCTCGACAAACGATCCGAGATGATTTCCTGATGCGGCGAGAAGCTGTCATACGGCAGGGTTTCCCAGTCGGACAGCGTGGTCACCATCTGGTCGGTGAACTGCTGGATCTCGTCGCGCAGCCGCAGGGCGTTTTGCATGTCCGGCGCGATCAGCATCACCGGGCCAGGGTGGCGTTCGACGATCTCGGCGCACTCCACGGCGCAGGCCGCGCCGGTCAGTTGCCCCAGCTGGCGCAGATCGCCTGCGCGATCGGGCAGAGAATAACGAGGGGATGAGGAACGGTTACGGCTATCGGAAGTGCTCATTCAGGTATCTTTAATCAATGTGTTAGAGGGCGTTCCGGCACGGATAACCCAGCGCCTTTATGCTGTTTATAGTAGCCCAGCGGCCGGCAAACTGACACAGCAAAAAGCGCTGCTCATCGCTTTTTTGCCGATTATTTAACCGGTTGACGCCGTCGACTTTTTGCGGCGACGGGGCAATATTGCGCTCATCTGCCGCCGCCGTTCTCCTCTGCGCCACGCAATAAAAGGCCGTCGGGTGTTCCCTAAACGAGGGAGAGCCTTTATCATCCATGATCACTTTGCTTAAGCCACGGCTATCAAACGGATTTCATGTATCAACCTGTCGCGTTATTCATTGGCCTGCGCTACATGCGCGGGCGAGCCTCAGACCGCTTCGGGCGGTTTGTTTCCTGGCTTTCCACCATCGGCATTACGCTGGGGGTGATGGCGTTGGTCACCGTGCTGTCGGTGATGAACGGATTCGAAAAGGATCTGGAGAACAACATCCTCGGCCTGATGCCGCAGGCGTTGATCACCAGCCCGCAAGGATCGGTCAACCCGCAGCAGCTGCCGGCCTCCGAGGTGCAGAAGCTGCAGGGCGTCACGCGCGTTGCGCCGCTGACCACCGGTGACGTGGTGCTGCAAAGCGCCCGCAGCGTGGCGGTCGGGGTGATGCTCGGCGTCAATCCCGACGAGGCCGATCCGCTGACCCCGTATCTGGTCAACGTCAAGCAGCAGCAGCTGCAGCCGGGCCAATACAACATCATCATCGGCGAACAGCTGGCGGGGCAACTCGGCGTCAAACGCGGCGATTCGCTGCGAGTGATGGTGCCGAGCGCCAGCCAGTTCACGCCGATGGGCCGCATTCCCAGCCAGCGCCTGTTCACCCTTATCGGCACCTTCCACGCCAACAGCGAGGTGGACGGCTATCAGCTGCTGGTCAACCAACAGGACGCTTCGCGCCTGATGCGCTACCCGGCCGGCAACATCACCGGCTGGCGCCTGTTCCTGCAGCAGCCGCTGGCGGTCGATACCCTCAGCCAACAGGCGTTGCCGGCGGGCACGGTCTGGAAAGACTGGCGCGATCGCAAGGGCGAGCTGTTCCAGGCGGTGCGCATGGAGAAGAACATGATGGGGCTGCTGCTCAGCCTGATCGTGGCGGTGGCGGCGTTTAACATCATTACCTCGCTCGGCCTGCTGGTGATGGAGAAGCAGGGCGAGGTCGCCATTCTGCAGACCCAGGGGCTGACCCGCCGCCAGATCATGTCGGTGTTTATGGTGCAGGGCGCCAGCGCCGGCATCATCGGCTCGCTGCTCGGCACGCTGCTCGGCGTGTTGCTGGCCACCAACCTGAATAACCTGATGCCGATCCTCGGCGCCCTGATCGACGGCGCTTCGCTGCCGGTGGCGGTCGATCCGCTGCAGGTGACGATCATCGCCGTGGTGGCGATGGCGGTTTCCCTGTTGTCCACGCTTTATCCTTCATGGCGCGCTGCCGCCGTACAACCCGCTGAGGCTTTACGTTATGAGTAACCATCTTTTGCTGCAGTGTGACAACCTGTGCAAGACCTATCAGGAAGGCAATCTGCACACCGACGTGCTGCGCAACGTCAGCTTTGCCATGCAGCAGGGCGAGATGATGGCGATCGTCGGCAGCTCGGGTTCCGGCAAGAGCACCCTGTTGCACCTGCTGGGTGGACTGGACTCGCCGACCTCCGGCGAGGTGATCTTCAAGGGCGCATCGCTGAACGCCATGTCTTCGGCGGCCAAGGCCGAGCTGCGCAACCGCCAGCTCGGCTTCATCTATCAGTTTCACCATCTGCTGCCGGACTTCACCGCGCTGGAAAACGCCGCAATGCCGCTGCTGATCGGCGGCGCCAAACCGGCGCAGGCGCAGGAGAAGGCGCGGGAGATGCTGGCGGCGGTCGGGCTGGAAAAACGCAGCAAGCACCGCCCGTCCGAGCTTTCCGGCGGCGAGCGTCAGCGCGTGGCGATCGCGCGCGCGCTGGTCAATAATCCGGCGCTGGTGCTGGCGGACGAACCGACCGGCAACCTGGACAAACGCACCGCGGACAGCATCTTCGATCTGCTGGGCGAGCTGAACGTGCGTCAGGGCACCGCTTTTCTGGTGGTGACGCACGATCTGCAGCTGGCCAAGCGCCTGAGCCGCCAGCTGGAAATGGCCGACGGCCACCTGCAGGCGCAGCTGACCCTGATGGGGGCCGAGTAATGGCGGGAGCCTCACTGTCCTTCCTGACGGCCCTGCGTTTCAGCCGCGGCCGTAAACGCGGCGGCATGGTGTCGCTGATTTCGGTCATCTCCACCATCGGCATCGCGCTGGGGGTGGCGGTGTTGATCGTCGGCCTGAGCGCGATGAACGGCTTTGAGCGCGAGCTGAAAAACCGCATTCTGGCGGTGGTGCCGCACGGCGAGCTTTGGCCGGTCAATCAGCCGTTCAACGGCTGGCCGTCGATTCTGCAGCGGGTGGAGAAGGTGCCGGGCATTGTGGCCGCCGCGCCGTACATCAACTTTACCGGCCTGATGGAGAACGGCGCGCAGCTGCGCGCGGTGGAAGTCAAAGGCGTGGATCCGCAGCAGGAGAGCCGGCTGAGCGCGCTGCCGCAGTATGTGCAGGGTGATGCCTGGGCCAACTTCAAGGCCGGCGAACAGCAGGTGATCCTCGGCAAGGGCGTGGCCGACGCGCTGGGCGTGAAGCAAGGCGCCTATGTGACGGTGATGATCCCCAACAGCGACCCGGAAATGAAGCTGCTGCAGCCGAAGCGCATTCGCCTGCACGTGACCGGCATTTTGCAGCTCAGCGGCCAGCTCGATCACAGCCTGGCGCTGGTGCCGCTGGCCGATGCGCAGCAGTATCTCGACATGGGTGACAGCGTCACGGGTATCGCCCTCAAGATGAACGACGTGTTCGCCGCCAACAAACTGGTGCGCGACGCCGGCGAAGTGACCAACGCCTACATTTACATCAAGAGCTGGATCGGCAAGTACGGCTACATGTACCGCGATATCCAGATGATCCGCGCCATCATGTATCTGGCGATGGTGCTGGTGATCGGCGTGGCCTGCTTCAACATCGTTTCCACGCTGGTGATGGCGGTGAAAGACAAAAGCGCCGACATCGCGGTGCTGCGCACCCTGGGCGCCAAAGACGGCTTTATCCGCGCCATCTTCATCTGGTATGGGCTGCTGGCCGGGCTGCTGGGCAGCCTGAGCGGCGTGGTGATCGGGGTGATCGCCTCGCTGCAGCTGACCAACATTATCCGGGGCATCGAGAAACTGGTCGGCCACTCCTTCCTGTCGGGCGATATCTACTTCATCGACTTCCTGCCTTCCGAGCTGCACTGGCTGGACGTGCTGATCGTGCTGGCGACCGCCATCGTGCTGAGCCTGTTGGCCAGTTGGTATCCGGCGAGGCGCGCCAGCCGCATCGATCCGGCGCGGGTGCTCAGCGGACAATAAAACCTACGGGGAGGCAGCGATGCCGCCCCGTTTTTTTAGCCTGGGGATGGGTTATGTACTACGGTTTCGATATGGGCGGCACCAAGATTGAGCTGGGGGTATTCGACGACAACCTGCAGCGCATTTGGCAAAAACGGGTGCCGACGCCGCGTGAAGACTACCGGCAGCTGCTGGCCACGCTGTGCGATCTGACCCTTGAGGCGGATGCGTTCTGTGGCCGGCGCGGCAGCGTCGGCATCGGCATTCCGGGCTTGCCCAACGACGATGACGGCACGCTGTTTACCGCCAACGTGCCGGCGGCGATGGGGCGGCCGTTGCCGCGCGATCTGGCGGCGCTGATCGGGCGCGAGGTGCGCGTCGACAACGACGCCAACTGCTTTGCGCTGTCGGAGGCCTGGGACGACGAGTTTCGCCGCTACCCGACGGTGCTGGGCATCATCCTCGGCACCGGCGTTGGCGGCGGCCTGATCGTCGATGGCAAGACGGTGCCTGGGCGCAACTATATCGCCGGCGAGTTCGGCCATTTGCGCCTGCCGGTGGACGCGCTCGAAGTGCTGGGGCGTGATGTGCCTCGCGTCGCCTGCGGGTGCGGCCACCAGGGTTGCATTGAAAATTACATATCGGGCCGCGGTTTCGAATGGATGTACGCCCATTTCTATGGCCGGCACTTGCCCGCCACCGAGATCATTGCGCATTATCAGGCGGGTGAGGCGCAGGCGGTGGCTCACGTCGACCGCTTTATGGACGTGCTGGCGATCTGCCTGGGCAACCTGCTGACGGTGCTGGATCCGCACCTGGTGGTGATCGGCGGCGGGCTGTCGAACTTCGACGCCATTTACCAGGCGTTGCCGCAGCGGTTGCCGGCGCACCTGCTGCGGGTGGCCCGGCTGCCGCGCATCGAGAAGGCGCGCTATGGCGACGCCGGCGGCGTGCGCGGCGCAGCGTTCCTCAATTTGGTAAACAGGGAAAAGTAAGGAGAGAGTTAATGCACACTCGCCATCGGCTGTGTCAGTTTCGCAAGAGTAAGCATGTGCTGCATCAGCGCTTTCGTTCACGCATTTTTCACCGTGACACCATGGCGGCGGCCGAGCTGAAAAAGCCGTTTGTGGTGGTGTTGACCGGGGCCGGCATTTCGGCCGAGTCGGGCATTCGCACCTTCCGCGCCGCGGATGGGCTATGGGAAGAGCACCGGGTGGAGGACGTCGCCACGCCGGAAGGTTTTCAGCGCGATCCGGCGCTGGTGCAGGCGTTTTACAACGAACGCCGCCGCCAGCTGCAGACGGAGGAGATCGCCCCGAACGCCGCGCACCGCGCGCTGGCTGATCTGGAAGAGTGGCTGGGGGAAAACTTCCTGCTGGTCACGCAAAACATCGATAACCTGCATGAGCGCGCCGGCAGCAAGCGGGTGCTGCACATGCACGGCGAACTGCTGAAGGTGCGCTGCACCCAGTCGGGGCAGGTGTTCGAATGGCCCGGCGATCTCAGCGTTGACGACCGTTGCCACTGCTGCCAGTTCCCGGCGCCGCTGCGGCCGCACGTGGTGTGGTTCGGCGAGATGCCGCTGGGCATGGACGACATTTACCAGGCGCTGAGCAAGGCCGATTTCTTCGTCGCCATCGGCACCTCCGGCCACGTCTACCCGGCGGCCGGCTTCGTGCATGAGGCGCGGCTGGGCGGCGCCTACGCCATGGAGCTGAACCTGGAGCCAAGCCAGGTGGAGAGCCAGTTCGACGAGAAGCACTACGGCCTGGCCAGCGAAGTGGTGCCGCGCTTTGTGCACAAGTTCCTGGTGGGCAAGGTGGCGCGGGCCGACAGGCCCTGAGAAAGGCATCAGGGCGCACTGCGCGCCCTGATGGGATGGCGGGGCGTATTAGCGCCCGGCTTTCAGCTTTTGGAAGTAGCTTTCATACAGCGTGCTGGCATCGCCGACGTCGTTTTGCCACTCGCCGTGCTCAATCACCGCCTTGTCCGGGTAGAGTGACTTGTCGTTGGCGATCTCCGGCGACAGCAGCTTTTTCGCCGCCAGGTTCGGCGTCGGGTAACCAATGGTTTCCGCCACCTGCACCGCGATTTCCGGCCGCAGCAGGAAGTCTATCAGCTTCAGCGCCCCCTCGACGTTGCGCGCGTTGGCCGGAATGGCCAGGCTGTCCATCCAGAAGATCCCGCCTTCCTTCGGCCAGACGATCTCAAGCGGCGTGCCGGCCTGGCGCGCCACGAAGGCCGAACCGTTCCACACCATACCGACGTTGACTTCCCCTTCCATAAACGGGTTGCCCGGGTTGTCGGAGTTGAAGGCCAGCACGTTCGGCATCAATTTCTGCAGTTCGTGATAGGCGGCTTCGATCTCTTTCGGGTCGGTGGTGTTGCCGGAATAGCCCAGCTTGAGCAGCGCCATCTGGAACACTTCGCGCGCGTCGTCGGTCAGCAGCAGGCGGCCCTTGTACTGCGGCTGCCACAGATCGGCCCAGGCGGTAACGGTAGAGGGATCCTGCTCGTCGCTGTTGACGCCGATGGCGGTAGCGCCCCAGATGTAAGGAATGGAATAGTCGTTGTTGGGATCGAACGGCTTGTTCAGCAGGGTAGGATCGAGATCCTTGAAGTGGCTGAGCTTGCTCTTGTCGATTTTTTGCAGCATGCCTTCCTTGCTCATCTTGGCGATGAAGTACGTGGAAGGCACCACCAGATCGTACGCGCCGTCTTTATAGGTCTTCAGCTTGGCGTACATGCTTTCGTTGGATTCATAGGTGGAATAAATCACCTTGATGCCGGTTTCCTTGGTGAACTGCTCCAGCAGCCCCGGCGGGACGTATTCAGTCCAGTTATAGAAGTACAGTGTTTTGCCGTCAGAGGCGTTTGCAGAGCAGATACTCAGCGCCATCATCCCGGCTGCGAGCAGATGTGACCACTTTTTCATGCAGCGTATCCTTCAGCAGTCGTGAGCCGAACCCGTATGAGCCGCCGTTTTCGGCCGCGCCATACCCCAGAAAGGGGCCATTATAGGGGGCGGGGCGGGGTGGGTAAAGGCGGTTATCCCGCAGGCAAATCAAGGGGTTTGGCGGCTTAAAGCGCATCACAATTTGATTGTCTCGCGCTGGACAGGCGGTGAAGCGCGTGCGAAACAATAATTTTGGCGAATAAACGAGGGCGGCGATGAATTTCAAACAGGTCTTCAGCCAGGCGGAGCTCAGCAAGACGGATCTGACGATTTTGCACTGCATTCTCGATAATCCGGACGCCTGCATCGACGACGGCATCCGCGCGGTGTCCGCACGCTGCTACAGTTCCCCCTCGACGCTGGTGCGGCTGGCCAAAAAGCTGGGCTTTCGCGGCTATCTCGAACTGGTCTATTTCATCAAATTCAACCTGACGATGGCGCCGGCCTATCAGGCGGAACGCGCTACGCCGGCGGCACCGCCGGCGCAGTTTCTCGATCTGCTCGACAGCGGCAAGATCCTGATCCACGGCAGCGGATTTTCGCAATTGGTGGCGCAGTATATGTACAACAAGTTTATGACGCTGGGCGTAGACAGTTACCTGTCGCTGTGGCCGGATTTCGACATTCTTGACCGTGAGACGCGCTTTCGCTTCGATATGGTGATCGTGATTTCAAAGTCGGGCAACAGCGGCTCGGCGCTGAGCTGGAGCGAGGCGGTGAAGCGTAACCGCATCCTGTTGGCGGCCTTCTGCGGCGATGGCGACAGCCCGCTGGCGCAGCAGGCCGACATGACCTTTCTGTTTGAGGACCGGCAAAAATACGATCACGATATCTACTATCCCAATCCGTTTTTCGGCCACTGTCTGTTGGGATTCGAGAATGTGATCACCGCCTGGTTTGAACGACGCGGCCGCTGACGGCCGCGCCGCGCCGTTTAGCGCCAGTGCCCGGCATACTGACGGTGGGCCTGCAGGTACTCCTCCACCAGCGTTTTCGCCAGCGAGTAGGAGTTGACCAGCGGGTGCACCATCAGCGCCTTGATGGCCAGCTGGCGGTTACCGGTCAGGATCGCCGCCACCGCCAGCCGTTCGTACTCTTTCACCTGCGAAATCAGGTTCTTCTGGGTGTCGGGAATATCACGCATTTTGACCGGCTGAATGCCGGCGCTGCTCAATTCGCAGCTGATTTCGATCACGTCTTCCGGGTGCAGAAAATCGAGCGTGTCGCGGTTTTGCATCGATACCACCACGCGTTTTTGCCGGCCGCTGTTGACCGCCTCCAGAATATCGATCGCCACCCCGGCATAGCCGCCGCTGTCAGGCTGTTCGATAAACTGTTGCAGCGTCAGCATCTCACGCGTTTTCACCTTGTCCTGGCTGGACTCGCGCTGCATATAGGAATTTTCGCGCTGCAGGTAATGGCTGAAGTAGACAGAGAAGGCGTGCTCCAGCTGACGGGGGATGTCCAGCTCGCCCAACGCCGACAGCATTTGGCGGTTGATCGCCGCGATTTGTTCGCCGCGGGTCTCGCCGCCCTCGACGATGGCGGCGATCGCCTGCTCACGGTAGTAGTAATAGTAGAGATACTCGTTGAGCATCAGGTTGTCCGACAGCGCCACCAGCTCCGGCGAGAAGTATTTCATGCAGGTTTCGCGATACAGGCGCGGATCCGCCAGCAACCGTTCCGTGACCGGCTCGCCGTTGACGCGCGCATTGCGGAACCAGGAAAGGTGATTGAGGCCGAAGCAGTCGACGCTCAGCTGGTCTTCGCGGCAGTCCAGCAGTTCGGCCAGTTCGCGGATGAACTCGCTGGGGGCGTCGCAGATGCCGTAGACCCGGCGCTGGAAGCCGGATTTGATGATCGCCTCGGTCACCATGCCGGAAGGATTGGTGAAGTTGAACAACACCGCGTCCGGCGAGGAAAGCTGCTCGATCAGGCGGCAATAGTCGAGGATCGCCGGAATCGAACGCATCGCCATGGCGAAGCCGCCGGCGCCGGTGGTTTCTTGCCCGAGCAACTGGTGATTGAGCGCGATGCGCTCGTCATGGATGCGGCCTTCCTCGCCGCCGATGCGCAGGGTGGTGATGATGTAGTCGGCGCCTTGCAGCGCCTGGCGCGCATCGCTGCTGAGGCTGAAAGCAATGTCGCCGCGAATGCGCTGGAATACGCCCTGCGCCAGGGCGCCGTAGATCGCCAGATGGCGCTCATCGGTATCCATAAACACCACTTCGGTAATGCCGATGCGATGGGCGTTATAGGCGATGGATTTGGCGAGGAACGGGGAACGCACGCCGCCGCCGCCGAGAACGGTTAATTTCATTCGATATCTCCCATTAATAAAGCGTTAGAGTGCCGCTAAATATTTCTCTACCTGATTTTTGACCTTGCCGACCGTGACGCCGTAAATCACCTGCACTTCACGGCGATTCTTCACCACGCCTTTGGCGCCGGTGCTTTTCAACGCGGCTTCATCCACCCGCGCCATATCCTTTAATTCCACCCGCAGCCGGGTGAAGCAGTTGTCGACGGAAATAATGTTTTCCTTGCCGCCCAGCGCGCGAATAATGATGCCGCTCAGCTCGTCCGGGTTATTTTTGCGGTTCCGGTAATCCTGTTTGGAATAGAGTTTGACGTCCTGATCATCTTCGCGGCCCGGCGTCTTCAGATTGAGCTTCAGCACCAGCGTTTTGAACACCAGGTAATACACCGCAAACTGCACCAGACCGATGACCACATACAGCGGCCAGCGGGTGAGGGAGACCGGCAGCGGCAGGTTATAGGCCAGGAACTCGACCAGCCCGCTGGCGCCCCAGGGGCGCACCTGGAACAGGTTGCAGGCCACCTGCGACAGCGCGGTCAACACGGCGTGGATCACCCACAGCAGCGGAGAGATAAACAGGAAGGTGAACTCTATCGGCTCGGTGATGCCGACCAGGATCGAGGTGGTGATGGCCGGGATCAGAATCGCCTTGGCCAGCATTTTCTTTTCCGGTTTGGCGGTGTGATAGAAAGCCAATGCCGCGCCCGACAGGCCGAAGATGGTCACCATCCCTTGCTGCGAGAAGCGCAGCGCCTCGTTCATCAGCGGCGAGATGCTCGGGTCGCGCATATAGGCCAGGAAAATTGCCTGCGAGCCGGAGACGGTCTGGCCGTCCTGCACGATCGAACCGCCGATGCTGGTGAGCTGGAACGGCGACCAGATAAAGTGGTGCAGCCCGGTGGGGATGAGGAATTTTTCGAAGAAGCCGTAGACGAAAACCCCGAGCGAGCCGGAGCTTTTCATAAAGCCGGTCAGCGCGATCAGGCCCTGTGAGATGGCCGGCCACAGGTAGCTGAAGGCGACGGCGTACAGCATGATGATCGGCGTCATGGCGATCAGCACCAGTTTGGCGCCGCCGTAGACCGAGAACACGCCGTTGAGCTCGACGTTGCACAGGCGGTTGTGCACCCAGGCGATGGTGACGCCGAGGATAAGACCGAGAAAAATGCCCATATCCACCACGGTAAAGCCCAGCAGTTCCGTCTGCCCGGTGCCGTAATATTCGCCGTTGATCTTGGCCGCGACGTGGCCGCTGAGCTGCAGATAAGACGAATTGGCGCCGAGGAACATGATAAAGCACATCACCGCAACCAGCGCCGCTTCGCTTTTTTTGTCTTTGGCCAGGCCGTAGGTGATGCCGATGCAGAAAATCAGCCCGAGATTGCCGAATAACGGCCAGAAGGTATCGCCGATCATTTTACCGATAGAGAACACGGCGGAATGTTCATTGATAAGTGTGGCATTGGTGAGAATAGAACTGAGCGCCAGAATCAGACCGATCACCGGCAGGAAAAATATCGGCCCCATCATGGCTTTGGAGAAAAGCTGCAGCTTGCTTAAGATATTATCGATAATACCTTTCATGGCAGTTCCTTTTATATTTTAATGGATGACGACGTTGCTGAATAAACTCCCTGGAAGCGAGAAAAAAATAAGGCACCTTGCCTGGGTTCAGTTATAGGGGGAAGTTTTCGCCGCTGCAATCGGCGGGGCGGAAATAGGCACCGATGGTCAGGGAGTGACAACCGGTGCCGGTTGTGAAGGGGATCACAACCGGGCGCCGCAGCGCCCGGCGGGGAGGATTATTCGGCCTTGGGCGCGCGATCGCGCATCACCCACTGGCTGGCGATCACCAGCACCAGCGACAGCAGCAGCAAAATGGTGGCCAGCGCGTTGACCTCCGGCGAGACGCCGACTTTCACCATCGAATAGATCTTCAGCGGCAAGATCTCGTAGCTCGGGCCGGTAACGAAGGAGGAGACGACCACGTCGTCCATCGACAGGGTGAAGCTCAGCAGCCAGCCGGCCGCCACCGCCGGCATCGCCAGCGGCAGGATGATCTTGCGCAGAATGGTGAACTCGCTTGCGCCGAGATCGCGCGCGGCCTCCAGCATCTTCACGTCGAAGCCTTTCAGGCGCGCGTAGACGGTCACCACCACGAACGGCAGGCAGAAGGTGATGTGCGAGAACAGCAGCGACCAGAAGCCGAGCGAAATGCCCAGCAGCATGAACAGCACCAGCAACGAGATGGCCATCACGATGTCCGGTGACATCATCACCACGAACAGCATGCCGCCGACGAACGGCTTGCCGCGGAAGCGGTAGCGGTACAGCGCCACCGCGGTCAGCGAGCCGATCAGCGTAGCGAAGGTAGCGGAGAGCACCGCCATGGTCAGCGAATGGCCGGCGGCCTGCAGCAGGCTGTCGTTGTTGAGCAGCGTGCTGTACCACTGGGTGGTGGCTCCTTGCCAACTGATGCCGAAGCGCGAGGCGTTGAAGGAGTTGACGATCAGGATGACGATCGGGATATACAGATAAGCGTATACCAGCGCCATAAAGCCGCCGCGCAGCAGACGTCCGATCATGCCAGATCCTCCTTCTTGTTCAGCAGGCGGGCGGCCCGGTAATAGACCAGCAGCAACAGCCCCATCACCAGCGTCAGGCAGATGCTGGTGGCCGCGCCGAACGGCCAGTCGCGGATATTGAGGAACTGGCTTTTAATCACGTTGCCGATCAGCAGATTCTTGGCGCCGCCCATCAGATCGGCGACGAAGAACAGCCCCATCGCCGGCAGCACCACCAGCAGGCAGCCGGCGATAATGCCCGGCATGGTCAGCGGCACGATGATGCGGATAAAGGTCTGCAGCTTGCCGGCGCCGAGATCGCGCGCCGCCTCCAGGCAGGACTTATCGAGCTTTTCGATGCTGGAGTAGAGCGGCATCACCATAAATGGCAGCAGGATATACACCAGGCCGAGGATCACCGCTTCCGAGGTGTACATGATGCGCAGCGGCTTGTCGATGACGCCGATCCACAGCAGCGCGTCGTTGAGATAGCCGCGGGTGCTGAGAAACAGCTTCAGGCCGTAGATGCGGATCAGCGAATTGGTCCAGAAGGGCACGATCAGCAGAAACAGCAGCAGCGGCCGCACCTTCTGCGGCAACCGCGCCAGGATAAAGGCGAACGGATAGCCGATCGCCAGGCAGCACAGGGTGGCGATCAGCGCCATGTTCAGCGAGTGCAGCAGCACCTGGGCATACAACGGATCGAACAAGCGCCGGTAGTTGTCCAGCGTGAACACCATCTGCACCAGATTGGCGTCGTCGCGGGTCAGGAAGCTGGTGGCGATGATCATCAGGTTCGGCATGAACACGAACAGCAGCAGCCAGGCGACGACGCCGACGATCACCACATTCTGGAAGACTTTACGCGATTTCTTCATCGGCCAGCACCACCTCCCAGCTTTCAACCCAGGTCACCGCCATCTTCTGATTGAGCGAGTGATCGACGTCCGGATCGTCTTCGTTGAAGAACTCGCTGACCATCACCGTTTTACCGCTCTCCAGCTCGACCACCGATTCCAGCGTCATGCCTTTGTAGTTGCGCTCGCGCACGTAGCCGATCAGCCCGTCGTGCTGCGCGCTGTCGTTCACTTCTTCCACCCGCAGGTCTTCCGGGCGCAGCAGCACCTTCAGCTTTTGGCCCGGCTCCACCGGCAGATCGGCGTAGATGTCGCACTCGCGGCCCTCGACGTTGGCGCGCACCCGCTGCGGATCGAGGCGCTGCAAGACCACCGCGTCGAAAATGTTGATCTCGCCGATGAAGCTGGCGACGAACAGGTTCTTCGGCTCTTCGTAGATCTCGCGCGGCGTGCCGTCCTGCTCGATGCGGCCTTCGCGCATCACCACGATGCGATCCGACATGGTCAGCGCTTCTTCCTGATCGTGGGTGACGAACACGAAGGTGATGCCCAGCTTGCGCTGCAGCGCCTTCAGCTCGTTCTGCATCTGTTTGCGCAGCTTATAGTCCAGCGCCGACAGCGATTCGTCCAGCAGCAGCACCTTCGGCTTGTTGACCACCGCGCGGGCGATGGCCACGCGCTGCTGTTGGCCGCCGGAGAGCTGGCCCGGCCGCCGCTGGGCGAAGGTATCCAGCTGCACCATGCGCAGCGCCTCTTCGACGCGCGGCGTCAGTTCCGCCGCCGGCACCTTTTGCATGCGCAGGCCGAAGGCGACGTTGTCGAACACTGACATGTGCGGAAACAGCGCATAGCTCTGAAACACGGTGTTGACGTGGCGATGCTCGGCCGGAATGGCGGTGATGTCCTGGCCGTCGAGCACGATGCGGCCCAAATCGGCGTCTTCCAGACCGGCGATCAGGCGCAGCACCGTGGTTTTGCCACAGCCGGAGGGGCCGAGAATGGTGAGGAATTCGCCGTGGTTAATCGTCAGTTCGAGATCGGCAATGATGGTTTTGCCATCGAACGCTTTGCTCAGGGCATGCAGTTCAACAAGGGGTGCTCGAGAGGATGTCTCAGTCATTTATCGTATTACTCTATCCCGTGGGCTAATGCAGATAGAACCGCAACTGGAAAAGACTGCCGGAGCTTGCGGGATGCCCGCTGATCAAATGAAGCTCAAACCAGTTGCGCCAATGGAAATTTTTCGAGCGCGCATGATAGACGCTGAATGCCGGAATTGAAAGCCGATCCGGCCCAGATGCCGCGTTTTTCATCATGATAGCGACAAATGACCCTGTGATGACAGTGTTATTTCCCTCAGAAATCATCACAAAGATTAATGATATTGGCGAATTCTGGTTAAAAATGACCTGACGCAATATTTGATCCTGATCGGTTCCGCATAATGAAACGCGATATTCTGAGGGGCCGCTACCATGGACAAATTACTTGACCGCTTTTTCAACTACGTCTCTTTCGACACCCAGTCCAAAGCGAACGTAAAGCATGTGCCGAGCACCGACGGGCAGTTGAAGCTGGCGCGTGCGTTGCAGCAGGAAATGATCGCGCTCGGCTTCGAGCGGGTGTCGCTCAGCGAACACGGTTGCGTGATGGGCACCTGGCCGGGCAACGTCGCCTGGCCGGTGCCGGCGGTCGGTTTTATCGCCCATTTGGATACCTCGCCGGATTTCAGCGGCAAACACGTCAATCCGCAGATCGTCGAGAACTATCGCGGCGGCGACATCGCGCTCGGCATCGGCGATGAAGTGCTGTCGCCGGTGATGTTCCCGATCCTGCACCAGATGCTGGGGCAAACCCTGATCACCACCGACGGCAAAACGCTGCTGGGCGCCGACGACAAGGCCGGCATCGCCGAGATCCTCACCGCCATGGTGCGCCTGCGCGCGCGCAAAATCCCGCATGGCGACATCCGCGTAGCCTTCACCCCGGACGAGGAGGTAGGCAAGGGGGCGCAGCTGTTCGACGTGGCGGCCTTCAATGCCGAATGGGCTTATACCGTGGACGGCGGCGGCGTCGGCGAGCTGGAGTGCGAGAATTTCAACGCCGCCTCGGTGACGATCAAAATCCTCGGCAACAGCGTGCACCCCGGCAGCGCCAAGGGCGTGATGGTCAACGCGCTGTCGCTGGCCACCCGCATTCATCAGGCGCTGCCGGCGGACGAAGCGCCGGAGACCACCGAAGGCTACCAGGGCTTTTATCACCTCAGCAGCATCAAGGGCAGCGTGGAGCGCGCCGAAATGCACTATATCCTGCGCGACTTCGAGCGCGAAGGATTCGAGGCGCGCAAGCGCAAGATGGTGGACATCGCCCGTGAGGTCGGCAAAGGCCTGCCGCGCGATTGCTATATCGAAGTGAGCATCGAAGACAGCTATTACAACATGCGCGAACAGGTGGCGGAGCACCCGCACGTGATTGCGCTGGCGCAGCAGGCGATGCGCGACTGCGACATCGAACCGGTGATGAAGCCGATCCGCGGCGGCACCGACGGCGCGCAGCTGTCGTTCCGCGGCCTGCCGTGCCCGAACCTGTTCACCGGCGGCTACAACTACCACGGCAAGCACGAGTTCGTGACGCTGGAAGGCATGGAGCAAGCGGTGGCGGTGATCATGCGCATCGCGGCGCTGGCCGCCGAGCGGGCGCGGTAAACGCCTTCGTTCCCCGGCCGGCTTGCGCCGGCCCGCATTCCCTTTTCTGATACGCCCGGCGTGCTCAGCGCGCCCGCCGTTCTCTTATCGTTCCCTGCCTCATTGTTGTCCCCTTGACCATACAACCCGTGGTGAGGGAATCCCGTTATCCTCAGAGATAGAGTGCTGGTTATGCATACAGGATTGCTGTGTGCTTAACCGGTTTTACAGCTTCGGTGCGGTGAGCCCAGTGGCCAGGGAATGCTGGGGGAATGAGCGCTGTTAACCGCCATCAAACAGGACGTAAGAGGGTAATAATCATGGCAGAAGAAAAGAAAAATGCTCAGGTGATTAACGGCGTTAACGACGATATTGCCGAACTGAAATCGCTGTCTACGCTGCGCCAGCGCGTGGTCAGCGACGGTGAAATCGTCTCCAAATCGGCCAACGGTTTTCGGCTGGCAAATGGCAATACCGGTGTGATGCTGCGTAATGATGGCGAGGCTTTCTACTTACTGACAACTCAGGCTGGGCAAGCTCAAAACGGACAATGGAACACCTCGCGTCCTTTCGCTTTCAGCCTGGCTTCCGGCAGGGTTGCACTCGGCAACGGCGTTGATATTTCCGGTGGTGCGATGGTATCGCATGACGCGGGTATAGGGGCTGTGACCACTGGACCCACTCCCCTGATAAATGGGCAGGCATACAACGCACCGTATATTCATACGCGCTTCGTCACCAGCGGAGTCAGTTCTTCTATGATGATGGGCGCGCGGATTATCCCCGGGAAAGAAGATACGGGATTACTGGCTTATAGCGACCTTGCGGGACGCTGGAATGAAATTCAAGTAAAGGCGAACAGCGAGCTCTCTGCCGGGCAACTGACAAAACGTAACGGCAATGGCTGGATTGTCGCTGCCGGCAATATTGACGTTTCAGGTAAAGCAGAACGTATTACCAATGGGGTGCGTCTTCAGGGAAATGGGGATCTGAGCGCAGATATTTATCATATTGAACACATTAGCCAATACCATGCCATGGCATTCCATGTGGCCAACGGCGGGGCGCAAGGATGGTATGAGTTCCGGAATAACGGTCATGCCTACACCAACGGCGCCTGGAACAGCAGCTCCGATGCCCGCATGAAAACGGACATCACCCAAATCGAAGGCGCATTGGACAAACTAGCCCGCATCGGCGGCTACACCTACCTCAAACAGGGCGTGCCGGAGGCCGGGGTGATCGCTCAGGAAGTGGAGAGCGTATTGCCGCAGTCGGTAACCCAAACCGAATTGAAGCTCAACGACGGCAGCGTACTGAAGGATGCGCGGGGCATCAATATCAACGGCGTGGTGGCGTTGCTGGTTGAGGCGCTTAAGGAAGAGCGAGCGGCCCGAGAAGGGTTGGAATCGCGGTTGGCGGCGTTGGAAGCCAGGATTTCAACATCTCAAAATGTTTGAGCTGCGGCCAATTGACGATGTTTTCAACGGAGTAATTATTGCGGCTGAATAATGCAGTATTTGCTCCGCCTGCCTTGAGCAAGGAGAAAGATATGGGCGGATTTAACTATGGTGGTGGAAAAGGGGATGGGACTGACTGGAGTTCTGAAAAAGGAGATACTCCCGAACCCGGTGGCGGCTCCAATGGCAATGGCGGTCGAGACAGTGGCAACGACAACTCTCAGGCGGGTGCTTTCCAACGCCAGATGACCGCAGTGCTGAATGATCCAGCGATTAAAAGCATGCTGGCGGATTTGCAAAAGCGGGCTCTGCGCATTAGTCCATCGGCGAAAGTTGAGTTAGTCAGTGTAGATGCCCGCGGTCTGCTGAGTATAAGCCTTTCGGGTATGCGTCGAGAGCAGTCTCTCGCCGTAGAGATGGCTTTCCAGTCAGTGCGACCGCGAATCAAAGGGGATTTAATATCTTCATTTACCACCAGCGAGGGCACAGTAAATGAAAATACGCATTATTTAGGAAAGGTTGAAACCGGCTACCGACTCGGTGATTACGAGCGTGGGCCCAGCGGTAACAATGGTGATGCCAATACGGTGGCGGAAAACAACGTTACGTTTAGTGCCTATTCCTCTGTTTTTCAAGGGAAGATACCACCGGGCTATTGGCTGAATAACAATAAAGTCATGACTGAGGTTGTGATTGAGTATGAGATTAACGGTGGGGGGAAAGGAGACAGTCGGACGGGGTACCGAAAAACCACAGTAGAAGTTCCTTCGCTTACCCGTGCTTACCAACAGTGGCAACAGATGCTTAAGGATGTCGCTGAGGAACAGCGGAAAGCAGAAGAAGCCCGCAAGGCCGAAGAAGCTCGTAAGGCCGAAGAGGCCGGCAAAGCCGAAGAAGCTCGTAAGGCTGAAGAGGCCCGCAAAGCTGAAGAAGCTCGCAAGGCTGAAGAGGCTCGCAAAGCAGAAGAAGCCCGCAAGGCTGAAGAGGCCCGCAAGGTGGAAGCCGCAAGAAAAGCGTTGTTCGCCAAAGCGGGGATTCTGGATGCACCGGCATACTCCCCGGAAAAGCTTAAGGCAGCGAACGCTGCGCTGACAGCTGCAGGCGCCGTGGTGCTCAACCGTGCGCCCGCGATGCTGCAGACGTCGATAGTCGGGCAAGGTGTGATGACGACCACGAGCGAACTGGCTGGCTGGGCAGCCAGTGCGTCGTGGCGGGCGGCCTACGAAGTTGGCAGTATACGCGCCGGCACCGTAGTCGCCGCCGGATCGGTGCTGGGGGCTTTTGCCCTCGGCTTCTACCCGACGGAGGTCGGTGCAGGGAGCGATCGGGTGCCAGGGCGGGATGTCAATCTGTTTGCCCTCCAGGCGAGCCTGGCGGCGGCGGGCAGGGCGATCATCCAGCCCGGCATGACCTCGGTCGATTTGCCGGTGCGCGGATTTATCACCACTGACGATGACGGGAGACAGAGCGTCAACTTCGTCAGAACGGGCGTCGGCGGCGTATCGCCGAGCGTGCCGGTATTCAGACCCGTTCGCGATGAGCTGACGGGGCTGGACAAAATCACGCTGCCCGCAATGGCGGGGGTGCCGGCGAGGACGATACTGATTAACCCGGTGCCGACCGGGCCGGCCGCGCCGCCGCATACCGGCAACGGCTCACCGGGGCCCAAATCGCCAGTGCATACCGGCACCGGCATCAGGCAGGCGGACAGCATCGTGGTCACCACCTTCCCGGCGGATGTGGTGCAGGATCTGCAAGACTTTATCCTGTGGCAGCCGGATGCGACGGAGATTGGTGTAGAGGCCATCTATGTGATGGTGAGCAAGCCCTATGGTGAAACCAACGCCAGGGGCAAATACAGCGGTCGTGAATACAACACCAATAAAGCTGGAGGCCCCATCCAGAATCTGGATTGGAAAGGGGCCAGCATCGACCGTGCCGGCGTGGATAAGGTGAAGTTGCATACTGGGCGTTTTACAGAGTCGGACGCTAACAAAGTGATGATTGGCCGCCTGGAAAAGATCTTGAAGGGAGAACTGCCCCCGACCGATACTGACAGGCGATTTTATACACATGAGATCAGGGAATTGGAGCGTTATCGCAATTTGGGTATTAGAGATGGCTCTGTGCCAGATAATCAAGGGGAAGTGTGGAATAATACGCATACTGCGACGTTGGAAGATTATCAATTAGGCAACAGCGAGGCTTTGCTCTATACGCAGGAGGCTTTAGACGCTGCTGAACAACAAGAGTTGAGGATGCTAAAATGATTGATTTAGAACGCTTGGCAAAAGAAGAAAAAATTTCTGACGTCATTGCCTTTTTGGTGAGAAATGAGGATGGGTTTGGTTATCCCCAAATGGATCGATTCTTTAGTCGCCATAATTTCGCAGTAATTGGGAATGGTGAATTCAGGCGGGTGTTCGAACAGTTACGTCAGAATGGTGTTATTGAATGGGGCGACAAAATGCTTGTTAAAAAAGGCCCCAACTGGAAAGAGCCGAAATTCGTAACCGAGAAAAAATACGGTATCGAATAGCCGTGGTTATGGTCTGATTCGTGCATTTTTAACCCCCAGCAAACGAAATTTTGTTGGGGGTTTCCTTTTTTGGAAGGTGGGGGGCACCATAACGCGAGTCTTGTGCCGGGTGGCAAAAGTAGCGGTCCTCGCTCTTTTTGTCGCCTGGGCTAACGTGCGGATACTGTAGTTAAAACGGGACGCTTGCGATTATCATAATCGCTTGCCGCAACAAGGCGTTGCTCATAGTGTGGAAGCACATTCCCCACGCATAAGGACCGCATGATGAGCACCGAATACCGTATCGCCAGCCCGCATTTGGCGCAGTTCGTTCAGGCGATTTGGCGCCAGGCCGGCAGCACGGCGCGCGAAGCCGAGCTGGTGGCCGATCATCTGGTGCAGGCCAATCTGGCCGGGCACGACTCACACGGCGTCGGCATGATCCCCAGCTACATGGCGTCGTTGGCGCAGGGGCAATTGCAGCTCAATCAGCACGCCGAAGTGGTGCGCGACGCCGGCGCGGTGCTGACGCTCGACGGTGCGCGCGGTTTCGGTCAGGTGGTGGCCAGCGAAGCGATGGCGCTGGGCATCGAACGCGCCGGCAAGCTGGGCCTAGCGGCGGTGGCGCTGCACAACGCGCACCATATCGGCCGCATCGGCCATTGGGCGGAGCAGTGCGCCCGCGCCGGTTTTATCTCGATTCACTTCGTCAACGTGGTGGGCGATCCGATGGTGGCGCCGTTCGGCGGCAACGATCGCCGCTTCGGCACCAACCCGTTCTGCGCCATTTTCCCGCGGCCGGGCCGCACGCCGCTGCTGTTGGATTTCGCCACCAGCGGCATCGCCTTCGGCAAGACTCGGGTGGCCTATAACAAAGGGTTGTCGGTGGCGCCGGGCTATCTGATCGACGAACACGGGCGGCCGACTGCCGAACCGAAGGTGATGCACGAAGCGCCGTTCGGTTCGCTGCTGCCGTTCGGTTTGCATAAGGGTTATGCGCTGGCGGCGATGTGCGAGATCCTCGGCGGCGCGCTCTCCGGCGGCCGCACCACCCACGCCGCCACGCTGAAAGCCGACAGCGACGCCATCTTCAACTGCATGACCACCCTGATCCTCGATCCTCAGGCCTTCGACGCCCCGCAAATGCAGGCCGAGGCCGAAGCGTTTATCGGCTGGGTGAAGGCTTCGCCGCCGAACGGCGAACAGCCGATCGCGGTGCCGGGAGAGTGGGAAGAGGCCAACCGCGCGGCGCGGCTGGAGCAGGGCATACCGATAGACGCCAATACCTGGCGGCAGATTTGCGCGGCGGCGGAGCAGGCGGGCATGACGGCGGGGGAACTGGCGGATTACCGCGCGCAGGCGCGCCAGGGATAAAAAAAAGCCACCCGGCAGGGTGGCTTGTTCGCGTGACGGCAATCAGTCGTTAAAGTACCAATAACCGCTGTTGACCAGTGCGGTCAGCAGCGCCAGGAACGACGGATCGTCCACCGCGTCGCCGAGCAGGGCGGCGTCGACGCTGAAGTTCTGGCAAAGGGCGTCTGCGGCCTGCAGCTGGTCGGTGTCGATCAGCTCGCCGTTGACGAAGCAGCGATCGCCGACGCGCAGCACGCGCAACCCGCCCAGGCGCTGCAGCGCTTCACCCTGCTGCAGCAGCTCGTAGATTTCCCCGGCCTGATACGGCGGCTCCGGCGGCGCCAGATCCAGCTCGTGGCGCGACTGGGAGATAAACTCGCCGAACCAGTGCTGGAAGTGTTCCGGCTGTTGCACCAGATCCAGCATCATCTGCCGTAAGGCGTCCACTTCCTGCGGCAGGATCTCCGCCGGGTGTTCGCGCAGTTTAACGTCCGGATCGCTGTAGCGTTTGCTGCCCAGCTCGCGCGCCAGCACGTAGTCGGCGAAGCCGCTCACCAGCTCGCGGCCGTTCGGCGCGCGGAAGCCCACCGAATAGTTGAGCGCGTTTTCCAGCGCGTAGCCTTCATGCGGGAAGCCCGGCGGAATGTAGAGAATGTCGCCCGGCTCCATCTCTTCGTCGATGATGGCGTCGAACGGCTCCACCTGCAGCAGATCCGGGTGCGGGCAGTGCTGTTTCAGCGGCGTTTTTTCCCCGACGCGCCAGCGGCGGCGGCCGGTGCCCTGAATGATGAACACGTCGTACTGATCGAGGTGCGGGCCGACGCCGCCGCCCGGTACCGAGAAGGAGATCATCAGGTCATCCATCCGCCAGTCCGGCAGCTGGCGGAACGGGCGCATCAGCGCCGCGGAAGGCTCATGCCAGTGGTCCACCGCCTGCACCAGCAGCGACCAGTTGTTTTCGCTCAGGTGATCGAAGCTCTCGAAGGGGCCGTGCGCGACCTGCCAACGGCCGTCCTGGTGGCTGACCAGGCGGCTGTCCACTTCGTTTTCCATCGCCAGCCCGGCCAGCTCATCCGGGGAGATCGGATCGATAAAGTTTTTGAAGCCGCGCTTCAGAATCACCGGACGCTTTTGCCAATAACGTTGCAAAAAATCGTTCCAGTCCAGGTCTAATTGATAATCCATGTTCTATTCCAGGAGAGAGGAGTGAGCCTGTGTGCGATTATAACGGAAGTTTGGCCCCGTGGATCGGGGCCGCAGCGGCATAATTTACTCGTTGTGGTGGGTGTCGTGCTGGCGGGCGAAGGTGACCTGCATGCGCGCGCCGCCGAGCGGGCTGTCGCTGATGACGATTTCGCCGTCGTACTGCTCGATGATCTCCGCCGCCACCGACAAACCCAGGCCCTGGCCGGGGCGCAGAGTATCCACCCGCTGGCCGCGCTGGAAGATCAGCTGGCGCTTGCTTTCCGGGATCCCCGGGCCGTCGTCGTCGATAACGATGGTGAGGTTTTTCTCGGAGTGCAGCGAGGTGATCTCCACGAACTCCAGGCAGTATTTGCAGGCGTTTTCCAACACGTTGCCCATCACTTCCATAAAGTCGTTTTTCTCGCCCATAAAGGTCACTTCCGGCGAGATGTCCAGCGTGATCACCACCCCTTTGCGCTGATAAACCTTATTTAGCGCCACCACCAGGCTGTCGAGCAGCGCCGGCACCGAATGGATCTCGCGCGTCAACACCGTCTGGCCGGAGTTGATGCTGGCTCGGTGCAGGTAGTAACCGATTTGCTGCGAGATGCGCCCGATCTGATCCAGCATGATCGGCTCGGCTTCTTCGATGGTGGTCTGCTTGCCGCTGCGCAGCGAGCGCAGGGTGCTTTGCAGCACCGCCAGCGGCGTTTTCAGGCTGTGGGTCAAATCCGACAGGGTAGTGCGGTACTTGGTGTAGCGCTGGCGTTCGTTGCGCACCAGAATGTTCAGATTGCGCACCAGCCCGCGCAGCTCGCTGGGCGGGTTCTCATCCAGCTGATCGCGTTCGCCGTTCTCCAGCTCGCCCACCTGATTGACCAGCGCCTTGATCGGCCGCAGGCTCCAGTAGGCCGCCAGCCACAGCAGCGGCACCACCAGCAGCAGGTTGGCCAGCAGCACGTAGCTGAACCACTCCCACACCACGTCGGATCGCTGCAGCTCCTGCGGAATGCTGTCGACCACCACGATGGTCAGCGCCGGCAGGCGAGGCGTGGCGGCATAGGTATTGACCGCCACCGAGTGGGTCAGCGCGTTCTGATCGGTATCGTCGTAATTTTTCAGCTGATCCTGCGCTTTGGGGTTGTCCCCCAGCACTTCGCTACTGACGCGGGTGTCGGTGTCGATTTCGTAAAAGCCGGACTCCTCCAGCCATTCCTTGTTGATCAGCTTCTCCAGCTCCGGCACCTTGCGCTGGCTCCACAGCAGGTTGCCTTTATCGTCGTAGATAAATACCAGCGTCGGGAAGTTGAGATCGATATCGGGGGGAATGGCGATGGTGAGCTTGTTGTCTTTCCACTGCGCCAGGCTGAAGAACAGGTTGCTCTCGCCGCGCAGCAGGCGGAAGGCGGTTTTGTCGAAGCTGACGATATAGCCGACGACCGCCACCAAACCGTAAGAGAGCGACAGCGCCAGGATCACTCCGGCGGTCGCCATCAGGAAGCGGGCACGCAGCGAAAAGGGTTTTTTATTCTTGTTGAACATTATGTTCACTTCGCGTCAAAACGATAGCCCTGGCCACGTACCGTGGTGATCACTTCATGCGGATATTCCGCCTGCACCTTCTTGCGCAAGCGGCCCATCAGCACGTCGATGGTGTGGCTTTCGCGCAGCTCGGCGTCCGGGTAGAGCTGCAGCATCAACGAATCCTTGCTCACCACCTTGCCGGCGTTGCGGATCAGGGTTTCGATGATGGTGTATTCAAAGGCGGTCAGCTTGATTTGCCGATCGTTGACGCTCAGCTCGCGGCGCGACAGATCGATCTGGAACGGCGGCAGCACGATCACCTGCGAAGTCAGGCCGCTGTTGCGGCGCATCAGCGCCTGCATGCGGGCGATCACTTCTTCCAGGTGGAACGGCTTGGTGACATAGTCGTCGGCGCCGGCTTCCAGCACCGCCACTTTGTCCTGCCAGCTTTCGCGGGCGGTCAGCACCAGGATCGGCAGCTTGGCCTGGTGCGCGCGCCAGCGGCGGATCAGGCTCAGACCGTCTTCACCCGGCAGGCCGAGATCGACGATGGCGATATCCGGCGCGTGCTCCTGCAGGAAGTAATCGGCTTCCTTGGCGTCTTCGGCCGCGTCGACCTGATGGCCCATCTCGCGCATCTGAACGGAAAGGTGGTGGCGCAGCAGACCATTATCTTCAACAACCAGTACTCGCATGGCGAACTCCTGTGACTATGCGGGTGAACGTCCTGTCACCCACGCGATAAAAAGGGAACACGCTCTGCGGCGTGTCAGGGGATAACGCGGCCACCTGAACCATGTTGACAAAAAGTGCTGAGGCTATGGTAGGTATAACCCGCCCGGCTCGCAAGAGAGCCGAAGCAATGTATTAAAATAAGCGTTATCAATTTGTTCGCCGACATTATCGACAAGTTCTGATAAACGTCGGATAAACAGCGGCGGGGCGACGTTAAACGCAACTTAAACGCGCCGGGCATTGCCCGCGGAAAGAACGTGTGAGCCGGGGCGCTTGATAAGCTTTAAAGGTACTAATAAGGTATTATTGAGGCATCGGCACATTTTCTCAGGAGCGACGGATGAAGCAGTTAACCCAGGCGGAACGCATAGCGGGCGCACTTTACGGACAGATGCTGGGCGACGCGCTCGGCATGCCTTCCGAGCTGTGGCCGCGTGAGCGGGTTAAGCGCCACTTCGGCTGGATAGACGGCTTTCTCGACGGGCCGGCGGAGAACACCGCCGCCTGTTATTTCAAGGCCGGGCAATATACCGACGATACCGCGATGGCATTGGCGTTGGCCGATGCGCTGGTGGAGGCGCAAGGCGAGGTGGTGCCGGAGCTGATCGCCCGCAACGTGATCCGCTGGGTGGACGGTTTTGACGCTTTCAACAAGAACATTCTTGGCCCCAGTTCCAAAATGGCGCTGAGCGAGCAAAAAGCGGGCACGCCGATCGCCGAGTTGGAAAACAGCGGCATCACCAACGGTGCGGCGATGCGCATTTCGCCTTTGGGCTGCGTGCTGCCTTCCGCGCCGCTGGAGGATTTCTGCCGACAGGTGTGGCTGGCCTGCAGCCCGACGCACAAATCCGACATCGCCGTCGCCGGTGCGGTGGCGATCGCCTGGGCCGTGGCGCGGGCGGTGGAAGGGGCTGACTGGGCCTCCATTCGCCTGGCGTTGCCGGGGGTGGCGGAGTATGCCCAGCGCCGGCAGGAGACGACGTTCAGCCCTTCGCTGGCGGCGCGCATCGAACTGGCGTTTCAGGTGGTGGATGAAGCCACCGGCACCGAGCAGGCCTCCGAGCGGGTGTATCAGCTGATCGGGGCCGGGGTGAGCACCATCGAGTCGGTGCCCGCAGCGCTGGCGATGGTGCAGCTGGCGCAAACCGATCCTACCCGGTGCGCCGTGCTGTGCGCCAACCTGGGCGGCGATACCGACACCATCGGCGCGATGGCCACCGCGATTTGCGGCGCGCTGCACGGCGCCGAGGCGATTGATCCGGGGCTGCTGGCGGAGTTAAAACGGGTGAATCCGCTGGATATCGGGGCTTACGTTCAGGCGTTCGCGCGTTTTCGCCGCCGCGTGACGCAACGGGTCAGCTTTCGCTGGTAAATTCGTACATGTCGCTGCGGCAGAAGCTTTCACTGTATTCGATCGGCTTTTTTTGGTGGTCGAACAGCGTCTGGCGCACGATCAACAGCGGCATCGGCTCCGAGAGCCGCAGCGCCTGACGGATATCGTCGTCGGCCATCGCCGCGCTGACCTGGCTGCGCAGCGATCCCATCTCCACCTTATTGCGCCGGAAGTAGTCGTACAGCGAGATGCCGATCTCGTCGACGTTGGCAATTGCCGTCACCACTACGTAGGACACCGCCACCGACATTGGCCGCCGATCGATCAGGTGAATGCGTTTGAGCTGGTAGATCGGCGTTCCGGCCGCCAGCTGGAGCTTTTCAGCCAGTTCAGCGCCGGCGGGTATCCGTTCGCGGCTGATCCACTGCGTGTCCGGCCGGCGCCCCTGCTGTATCACCTCGCGTGAGAATCCTTTCACGTCCGCCAATGAATAGAACAGCTTCGGCTCGGGCCGCTGCGGTTGGATAAAGGTGCCGTAGCCGCGCGAACGGCCGATGATGCCGTCCTGCTCGAGGCAGGCCAGCGCCTTGCGCACCGTGATGCGCGAGATGCCGAGCCGTTCGGTGAACAGGCGCTCGCTGGGCAAAAAATCCCCCGCATTCAGCAACCCCTGCTCGATGGCCTGGCGCACCGAGGCGTTGAAGCGCAAATACAGCGGCATCGCGCCCGCGCTGGCCAGATCCTGCTGCAGTTTGTCCAGCAGACGCTGGTTGGTCTCCTTGCTCATAGCCGACGGAAGTCCTGTAGCCGCAATGCGATGGCTTATTTAAGGGGATTTCGCCGGGCAGCGCAACTGCCGCCGCCGCTGGGAGGAAATGAGGTAGAGTAGTGCGTCGGCCCCTGAGCCAGGAGAAACAAATACCCCATGAGCGATACCCCACGACACGCGGACGACGCGGCGATCCTGGCCGCCTTCGCGCAGCAGCGGCGGCAAGGTCTGACCCGGCGTTCGGCGCTGCATCAGGCCCTGATACAACTAATCGCCGCCGGAGAACTGCCCTGGCGGACGCAGCTGCCGCCGAGCCGCGCGTTGGCGGCCCGGCTGACGGTGGCGCGCGACACGGTGGAACAGACCTACGCGCGGCTGGAAGCGGAGGGGTTCATCAGCCGAACGGTGGGGCGCGGCAGCTTTGTGCGTTATCGCTGCGACACGCTGCTCGGCCGTGAACTGCTGGCGACGGCGGCAGGGCAAGAGGCGCGGCTGGCGGAGCGCGAGCTGAGCGATCGCGGCCGGGCGCTGCTGGCGGTCAGCCATACGCCGCACACCAGCCGCCAGGCTTCGCTGACGCCTTCGCTGGCGGACCTGCGGGCGTTTCCCATCGAGCAATGGCTGCAGCAGGAAAAGCAGGCGCTACGGCGGCACGGCGAGCGGCTGTTGGGGTATGCCGATCCGCAAGGGTTGCCGGAGCTGCGCGCGGAGATCGCGCGCTATCTGCAGCGGGAGCGGGGCGTGAAGGCGACGGCGGAACAGGTGATCGTGGTGACCAGCTCTCAGCAGGCGTTGGCGCTGTGTACCCAGGTGCTGTTCGATCCCGGCGATGCGGTGTTCGTCGAAGAGCCGGGTTACCAGGGGGCGAAAAAGCTGGTGCAGTCGGCGGGGCTGCAGGCGCGGCCGATCGGTATCGACGAGCAGGGGCTGGACGTCGGGCAGTTGATGCAGGCCTCGGGCGGCGGACGGGGTGTTTACATCACGCCGTCCCATCACTACCCGCTGGGGTATTCGCTGAGCCTCGAGCGGCGGCTGGCGCTGCTGCAGTGGGCGCAGCGGCAGCGGGCCTGGATCATCGAAGACGACTACGACGCCGAGTTCAACTATGACCGGCAAACCAAGGCGGCATTGCAGGGGCTGGACAGCGGCGGGCGCACGCTGTACATCGGCACCTTCAGCAAGACGCTGTTTCCGGGGCTGCGCATCGGTTTCATGATTGCGCCGCCGCAGCTGGTGCGGCCATTGGTCGCCGCCAGGCAGTTTCAGGACGGCTACACGTCGGCGCTGGCGCAGATGACGCTGTTCCACTTCCTGCACGAGGGCGGCTACGCCGAGCATCTGCGCAATATGCGCACGCTGTACAAGGCGCGGTTGGACGTGCTGTACGACGCGGTGCATCGTCACCTGGCGGCCTGGACGCGCCCGGCGTTGCCGCAGGGCGGGCTGCAGCTGGTGTGCCCGTTGGCGGATGCGGCGACGGAGCGGCGGCTGGTGGAGGCCGCCGCCGAACGGGGGATTCGGCTGTACGGCCTGGCGGACTTCTATACCGGCACGCCGCAGCGCGGGGCGCTGGTGCTCGGCTTCTCGGCCTATACGCCGGATGAGATCGTGCGCTTTATCGCGACGCTGGCGCAGGTGTTCAACGCGCTGCCGGTGGCAAGCGACGGCTAAAATTGGTCTGCTCTGCGTTTCGTATTGGTCCGTATTGTACCGTCGCCGCGCGGTGTATTCTGCCGCTATCCGGTTATTTCCCCAATGGAAATAACATCTTACTCCGTGAGGCGCTATGAACCCATACAACCCTGAAGTGACTATCCGCAGAATCAATGGCGACGACAAAGCACAGTGGCTGGCGCTGTGGCAGGGCTATCTCGATTTTTATCGCGCCGACGTGGCGCCGCAGGTGACCGATCGCACCTTCGAACGCCTGGGGCAGGATGAACAGGTGTACGGGCTGGTGGCGCAGGATGCCGACGGCCAACTGCTGGGGCTGATGAACCTGGTGTTCCATCCGTCCACCTGGAGCGCGGTCGGCTATTGTTATATCGAAGATCTCTATGTGTCGCCGCAGGCGCGCGGCCACAAGGTGTCGGAAAAGTTGTTCGAACAGGCGTATCGCTTGGCAGAGATGCGCGGCAGCGATCGGGTCTACTGGATGACCCAGGAGTACAACGCGCCGGCGCGTTCGCTGTACGACAAAATCGGCAGAAGAAGCTCGTTTATCGTTTATACCCGTTAACCGCAGGAGGCGTGTATGGCAATGAATCGTTATGGTCAGCCGGTTGGCGAACCGATGCCGGATTGGCAGCCGGCTCGCCGCCCCGGCGGCGCGACGTTCGGCGGGCGTTTCTGCTCGCTGGCGCCGCTCGAGCCGCAGCGGGATTACGCCGCGCTGTTCGAGGCGTTTCAACTGGCGCCGGACGGCCGCGACTGGACCTATCTGTCCATCGAACGGCCCGATACGCCGGCGGCGATGTTGCAGCATCTGGAGACGCTGCAGGCCAACCCGGCGCTGGTTAATCTGACGGTGTTCGACGCCGCCAGCGATGCGCCGGTGGGCACGGTGGCGCTGATGCGCATCGACGAAGCCAACGGGGTGCTGGAGATCGGCCACGTCAGCTGGTCGCCGTTGATGAAACAGCGCTCCAGCGCCACCGAGGCCATCGCGCTGCTGCTGCGCTATGCTTTCGACACGCTGGGCTACCGCCGCTGCGAGTGGAAGTGCGATAGTCATAACGCGCCGTCCCGCCAGGCCGCGCTGCGCTTTGGCTTTCGCTACGAGGGCAACTTCCGCTTCGCGGTGATCGTCAAGGGGCGCAGCCGGGATACCGACTGGTTCGCCATCACCGCCGACCGCTGGCCGACGGTGCGGCAGGCGCTGGCGCGCTGGCTGAGTGCGGACAACTTCGATGCGCAGGGGCGGCAGATAGCCCGGTTGCAGGTGCTGCGCGGCGAATAGCAAAGAAAAAGGCGGCCCGCAGGCCGCCTTGTCGTTGTCAGGCTAAAGCGCTTATTTCAGCTCGTCGACCATGATGGTGGCGCGGCCGATGTAGTTGGCCGGGGTCATCGTCTTCAGACGGGTTTTCTCTTCTTCCGGCAGCGCCAGGCCATCGATGAACGCCTGCATGCCGGCGGCGTCCACGCGCTTGCCGCGGGTCAGCTCTTTCAGCTTCTCGTAAGGCTTCTCGATGCCGTAGCGGCGCATCACGGTCTGGATCGGCTCGGCCAGCACTTCCCAGTTGTGATCCAGTTCGTCCAGCAGGTGCGCCTGGTTCACTTCCAGCTTGCTGATGCCTTTCAGGGTGGCCTGATAGGCGATCAGCGCGTAGCCCAGGCCTACGCCCAGATTACGCAGCACGGTGGAGTCGGTCAGGTCGCGCTGCCAGCGGGACACCGGCAGTTTGCCCGCCAGGTGGCCCAGCACGGCGTTGGCCAGGCCCAGGTTGCCTTCGGAGTTTTCGAAGTCGATTGGGTTGACCTTGTGCGGCATGGTGGAAGAACCGATTTCGCCGGCGATGGTCTTCTGCTTGAAGTGGTTCAGGGCGATGTAGCCCCAGATGTCGCGGTCGAAGTCGATCAGAATGGTGTTGAAACGCGCTACGCAGTCGAACAGCTCGGCGATGTAGTCATGCGGCTCGATCTGGGTGGTGTACGGGTTCCAGGTGATGCCGAGCGAGGTCACGAACGCTTCGCTGAACTGGTGCCAGTCCACTTCCGGGTAAGCGACGATGTGGGCGTTGTAGTTGCCGACCGCGCCGTTGATTTTACCCATGATCTCCACGCGCTCCAGCTGGCGGTACTGGCGCTCCATGCGGTAAGCCACGTTGGCGAACTCTTTGCCGACGGTCGACGGGGTCGCCGGCTGGCCGTGGGTGCGCGACAGCAGCGGAATATCGCGGTATTCCAGCGCCAGCCCTTTCAGCGCGTCGATGATCTTGCGCCAGTAAGGCAGCACCACGTCCTGACGGGCGCTTTGCAGCATCAGCGCATGCGACAGGTTGTTGATGTCTTCGGAGGTGCAGGCGAAGTGGATGAACTCGGACACCGCGTGCAGCGCAGGCACCGCCGCCACTTTTTCCTTCAGGAAATATTCGACCGCTTTCACGTCGTGGTTGGTGGTGCGCTCGATGGTTTTGATGCGCTGAGCGTCTTCTTCATTGAATTCCGCGACGATTTTGTCGAGGAAAGCGTTTGCGTCGGCGTCAAAAGCGGGAACTTCCTTGATTTCTGCGCAGGCCGCCAGTTTTTGCAGCCAACGTACTTCAACCTGTACGCGGAATTTCAGCAGACCGTATTCGCTGAAAATGGGACGCAGTGCGCTGACTTTATCACCGTAGCGTCCATCAACGGGGGAAACGGCGGTCAGTGAGGATAATTCCATCGGTAGCAACTCCTGGGATCGATTAACAATGAGCAACGATATTTTGCGCCTGCTTGAACAGACGATTACGGGAAAACATTAATTGCAGGCGGCTGCCGCCGACCTGTTGCCACAGCACGGCGGCGCGAATGCCGGCCAGCAGCGTGGCACGAACCTTGGCCTGCACCTGCGGGTTCTGCAAGATAGCCGGCGAGCCGGTCACCTGGATGCGCGGCCCGAGCGGGCTGACCACGTCGACGTAAATGCCGGCCAGCGCGCTGATGATGGTGTCCGACTCAAGATCGAAGTGCGCCAGCTGGCGTTCGAGCTGGCTGAGGCGTTCACCGAGCGTGTTCATCGCCTGTTTGTTGGCGTTGAGCTTGCGCTCCAGCACCATCAGGCTGATGGTGTAGCGGGTCAGTTCCGCGCCCGGCCCTTTGTTGTTGGCGTTAAGCACGCCCATCAGGGTTTCGAGGCCGACCATCAAATTGCGTTCTTCACCGCCGAACACCGCCAGCGTGGAGGGCGGGTCCATCTGCAGCAGGCTTTTCAGCGAGGTCTGAAAGGCTTCGCGGTTGCATTGCCCTTCATGGGCCAGCTGCTGAACCAAACGCGCCGACTGGCTGATACCCGCCATGGCCAGCGTGATGTCATAATAATTCTTCGCCACGATTACTCCTGTAAACGCTGTGAACGGTACATGGCTTACTGCATAAGGTTGTGTGTATCGCAGGGGTAACGGCGGCGGCCGCGAACGGTAACGAACGGGCGTGGCTGTAACAACGATGACAACGAATGCCGCGGATCATGCCACAAAATCGAGGCTAAACCCAGCGTCTAATACGCCCGAGACGAGGCGGAGGCGCCGTACGGCGCAGAACTGCGCAGACAGGCGGCGAAAATCGCCGGCGCGGCGGCGCGAACTTATTGTTGCGGCGGCAAATAAAGTGCGGCGGCTGCATCTATACTGCCAACGTGAGCCCTCAAATAAAGATCTTCATATGCACGTAAAAAACAAGCAGCCGCTGCCGGCGGTAACGCTGGCGGCCATCGGCGTGGTGTACGGCGATATCGGCACCAGCCCGCTGTATACCCTGCGCGAATGCCTGACGGCGGAGGAGGGCATCACCATGACGCCGGCCTCAATCTACGGCTTTTTGTCGCTGATTTTCTGGCTGCTGACGCTGGTGGTGTCCATTAAATACATTCGTTTCGTGATGCGCGCCGACAACGACGGTGAGGGAGGCATTCTGACGCTGATGTCGCTGGCGATCCGCAGGCTGGATGCGCGCTGGGTGCCGGCGGCGGTGCTGATCGGGCTGGTGGGCGGCAGCTTCTTTTACGGCGACGGGGTGATCACCCCGGCCATTTCGGTGCTTTCGGCCATCGAGGGGCTGCAGATTATCGCCCCCGAACTGGACAGCTTTATCGTGCCGCTGTCGCTGCTGGTGCTGACCGCGTTGTTCGCGATACAAAAGCGCGGCACCGGCAGCGTCGGCAAACTGTTCGCCCCGGCGATGGTTATCTGGTTCCTGACGCTCGCGCTGCTGGGCATCGGCGGCATTCTGCAGCACCCTGGCGTGCTGCGGGCGCTGAACCCTTACTGGGCGGTGAATTTCTTCCTCGAATACAAGACGGTGTCGTTTTTTGCGCTGGGCATGGTGGTGCTGTCGGTCACCGGTGCCGAAGCGCTGTACGCCGATATGGGCCACTTCGGTAAAAAGCCGATCCGCCTGGCGTGGTTTACGCTGGTGGCGCCGGCGCTGGTGCTGAACTACTTCGGCCAGGGGGCGCTGCTGCTGACCAATCCGGCGGCGATCAACAACCCGTTCTTCCTGCTGGCGCCGACCTGGGCGCTGATCCCGCTGCTGGTGATCGCCACGCTGGCGACGGTGATCGCCTCGCAGGCGGTAATTTCCGGCGTATTCTCGCTGACGCGGCAGGCGGTGCGGCTGGGCTATCTGCCGCCGATGCGTATCATCTATACCTCCGATCAGGAGTCCGGGCAGATCTACATTCCGGTGGTGAACTGGCTGCTGTTCGCAGCGGTGCTGATCGTGATTATCAGTTTTAAACATTCCAGCAACCTGGCCTCGGCTTACGGCATCGTGGTGACCGGCACCATGCTGCTGTCGTCGATTTTGCTGAGCATCGTGGCGGTGAAAAACTGGGGCTGGCCGCGCGCGCTGGGCGGGCTGATGCTGGTTGTCATGCTGTGCATCGACGTACCGCTGTTCGGCGCCAACCTGATCAAGCTGGCGACCGGCGGCTGGTTGCCGGTGGTGCTGGGGCTGATGATTCTGCTGATCATGCTGACCTGGAAGACCGAGCGCTCGCGCCTGATCCGCCGGCTGCGCGACAACCAGGAGGGGCTGAGCGCGCTGATCGAGTCGCTGGAGGAGGCGCCGCCGAAGCGGGTGCCGGGCACCGCGGTGTTTATGGAGCGTACGCCGCACGCGGTGCCGCTGGTGCTGTTGCATAACCTGAAGCACAACAAGGTGCTGCATGAGCGCGTGGTGCTGCTGACCATCGTCACCACCGACATGCCGTACGTGCATAACGTGCAGCGGGTGGCGATCGAACAGCTGTCGGCGAGTTTCTGGCGGGTGGTGGCGAGCTACGGCTGGCGCGAGACGCCCAACGTCACGGACATCCTTTACCGCTGCGGGCTGGAGGGGATGAGCTTCACCATGAACGAGACCTCGTTCTTTATGTCGCGCGATACGCTGGTGCTGGGCAAGCGGCCCTGGTATTTGCGCATTCGCGGCAAGGTGTTCCAGCTGTTGCAGCGCAATGCGCTGCGCGCGCCGGATCTGTTCGAAATCCCGCCGAATCGGGTGATCGAACTGGGGGCGCAGGTGGAATTTTGATTAAAAAAACGCTGCGGTAAACGCAGCGTTTTTCTTTTGCCGGGCAGTTACGCCAAGCGCTGTTCGATGATGCCGCCGCCGAGGCAGATTTCGCCCTGGTAGAACACCGCCGACTGGCCGGGGGTGACGGCGGAGACCGGCTCGTCGAAACGCACTTCGATGCGTTCGCTGTCGAGCGGGGTCACGGTGCAAGGGATATCCTGCTGGCGATAGCGGGTCTTCACCGTGCAGCGGAACGGGCCGCTCAGCGGCAGGCGATCCACCCAGTGCAGCTGCTGCGCGATAAGACCGGTAGACATCAGGCGCGGGTGATCGTGCCCCTGCGCGACCACCAGCACGTTGTTGGCCACGTCTTTATCCACCACGTACCACGGATCTTCGCTGCTGTCTTTCAGGCCGCCAATGCCCAGCCCTTTGCGCTGGCCCAGGGTGTGATACATCAGGCCCTGGTGTTCGCCGACGGTCTGGCCGTCAACGCTGACGATCGGGCCCGGCTGCGCCGGCAGGTAACGGCCGAGGAAGTCGCGGAACTTGCGCTCGCCGATAAAGCAGATGCCGGTAGAATCTTTCTTCTTGGCGGTGACCAGCTCCAGCTGCTCGGCGATGCGGCGCACCTCCGGCTTCTCCAGCTCGCCGACCGGGAACAGGCTCTGCGCCACCTGCTCGTGGCTCAGGGTGTAGAGGAAGTAGCTCTGATCCTTGTTGCCGTCGACGCCGCGCAGCAGGCGGCTCTTGCCGTCCACGTCCTGGCGGCGCACGTAGTGGCCGGTGGCGATGAAATCGGCCCCCAGATCTTCGGCGGCGAACTCCAGGAAGGCTTTGAATTTGATCTCTTTATTGCACAGGATGTCCGGGTTCGGCGTGCGGCCGGCCTTGTACTCTTCCAGGAACAGCTCAAACACGTTGTCCCAGTATTCCGCCGCAAAGTTCACCGTGTGCAGTTCGATGCCCAGCTTGTCGCAGACCGCTTGCGCGTCGGCCAGATCGGTCGCGGCTGAGCAGTACTCTTCGTCGTCGTCTTCTTCCCAGTTCTTCATGAACAGCCCAGCGACCTGATAGCCCTGTTGCTGTAACAGATAGGCGGTAACGGAAGAGTCGACGCCGCCGGACATACCGACGATTACTTTTTTCTGGCTGTTGTCTGACATGGGGATCTCACGAACTTGAACACGAACCGTGCTGATAAAAACAAGCGCAGGATTTTACCACGTTGGCCGCGCCGGCGCACTGTTCATCTTGTGCTGCCCCGCGCCCTTAAAACGGCCAGGCGAAGCTGCCGACCAGCGACAGCGGGTAGCGCTCCGGCTGCTGGTAGCTGCGAATGCTCTCCGCCACCAGCGCGGAACGCAGGTTGGGCGCCTGCAAGATCTCGTCGGCGCTCAGCCACAGGCAGCGATCGATGTCGCTGTCGTGCGGCTCGGTCGGCAGCGGCTGTTCCAGCTCGATAACGAAGCAAAAACGCAGGAACGGCGTGCGATCCGGCGCGATCCACTGGTGCAGGCGCAGGAACGCCTGCGGCGCGGCGCGGATGCCGGTCTCTTCCCACAGCTCGCGCTCGGCGGCCTGCACCAGCGTCTCGTCGGCCTCCAGGTGGCCGGCCGGCTGGTTCCACAGCGCTTTGCCGTTGATGGTCTCTTCGACCACTAAAAATTTGCCGGCGGCGTGCACCACGCAGGCCACGGTGACGTGCGGTTTGAACATGCGCTCTCCTTACAGCGGTTTGTCGATGCGCCGGTAGATGTCGTCCAGCTCGGCGATGCGGGTGCGGTAGCTTTTGAGCAGGCAGGCGGTGTCGCCGCCGCACCGCTGGCGTTTTGCCAGCCAGTCCTGCTGGCTGTCCTGCATCGCGCCGCGCGCGCCCATGGCGAACAGGCCGCGCAGGAATTGGTATTTTGTGGCCATTTGCACGTCCAGATCGTTCAGCGTGCGGTCGGCGCAGATGGCGCGTTCATCGCTGCCTGCCGCCTTGGCGCAGTCGAAGCTGGCGGCCTGGGCGGCGAGCGGGGCCGCCAGTGCGGTGAACAGCAGCGCGGTCAGTGTGTTCCTCATGGCGCCTCCATCAGTGATCGGTCTACAGGGAATCGATGCTTTTCCATTCACCAGGTTGCAGTGAACCCAGCGAAAGATTACCCATACTGTAGCGAATCAGGCGCAGGGTAGGGAACCCGATATGCGCCGTCATGCGACGCACCTGGCGGTTTCGCCCTTCATACAGGGTGATTTTCAGCCAGCAAGTGGGGATGGATTTACGTTCGCGGATCGGCGGGTTGCGTGGCCACAGCCACTGCGGCTCGGCCACCAACTCTACCCCGGCGGGCAGCGTGGGGCCGTCTTTCAGCGTGACGCCGCTGCGCAGCGCCGCCAGATCGCTCTCCTGCGGCGCGCCCTCGACCTGCACATAATAGATTTTGCCGGTGCGCTTGCCCGGCTGGGTGAGCTGCGCCTGCAGCTGGCCGTCGTTGGTCAGCACCAGCAGCCCTTCGCTGTCGCGATCCAGACGCCCGGCGGCGTAAACGTCGGGGAAGGGGATGTACTCTTTCAGCGTGGCGCGGCCGGCTTCGTCGGTGAACTGCGGCAGCACGTCGAAGGGCTTGTTGAATAACACAATTCGGCGCGGCCCTTTCGGCGCGGCGGGTTTGGCGGCATTCGGCTTGCTGAATCGTTTAACTTTGTGATTTCTAACAGAGAATTTTTTCATAACGGTTGAGATTACGGATGATAAGCGCATTATAACCGAATCCGTTTCGGATTGGCGCGGACCGAATATTCAAGTAGTATCTACACGCATCTTACAAAGCATTAACAAAATTGCGCTTGAAGGAGAGGTTGATGGAAAGCAAAGTAGTTGTTCCGGCAGAAGGTAAAAAAATCACGGTTGACGCCCAGGGTAAACTGGTTGTTCCTCATAACCCGATCATCCCGTTCATCGAAGGCGACGGCATCGGCGTTGACGTGACTCCTGCCATGATCCACGTGGTTGATGCGGCCGTTAAAAAGGCTTACCACGGCGAACGTAAAATCTCCTGGATGGAAATCTACACCGGCGAAAAATCTACCCACGTTTACGGTAAAGACGTGTGGCTGCCGGACGAAACTCTGGACCTGATCCGCGACTACCGCGTCGCCATCAAAGGCCCCCTGACCACCCCGGTCGGCGGCGGCATCCGTTCTCTGAACGTGGCCCTGCGCCAGCAGCTGGACCTGTACGTGTGCCTGCGCCCGGTGCGTTACTACCAGGGCACCCCAAGCCCGGTGAAACAGCCTGAGCTGACCGACATGGTGATCTTCCGTGAAAATGCCGAAGACATCTACGCCGGCATCGAGTGGAAAGCCGGCTCCGCCGAAGCGGACAAAGTGATCAAATTCCTGCGCGACGAAATGGGCGTGAAAAAAATCCGCTTCCCGGAGCAGTGCGGTATCGGCGTGAAGCCATGCTCCGAAGAAGGGACCAAGCGTCTGGTGCGTGCGGCGATCGAATACGCCATCACCAACGACCGCGACTCCGTGACCCTGGTTCACAAAGGCAACATCATGAAGTTCACCGAAGGTGCCTTCAAGGATTGGGGCTATGAGCTGGCGCGCGAAGAGTTCGGCGGTGAGCTGATCGACGGCGGCCCATGGCTGAAGATCAAGAACCCGAACACCGGCAAAGAGATCGTGGTTAAAGACGTGATCGCCGACGCCTTCCTGCAGCAGATCCTGCTGCGCCCGGCGGAATACGACGTGATCGCCTGTATGAACCTGAACGGTGACTACATCTCCGACGCCCTGGCTGCCCAGGTCGGCGGCATCGGCATCGCACCGGGCGCCAACATCGGCTCCGACTGCGCGCTGTTCGAAGCGACTCACGGCACCGCGCCGAAGTACGCCGGCCAGGACAAAGTGAACCCAGGCTCCATCATCCTGTCCGCAGAGATGATGCTGCGCCACATGGGCTGGTTCGAAGCGGCTGACCTGATCGTTAAAGGCATGGAAGGCGCCATCGCCGCCAAGACCGTGACCTATGACTTCGAACGCCTGATGGAAGGCGCTAAACTGCTGAAATGCTCAGAGTTTGGCGACGCTATCGTAGAGCACATGTAAGTGTGTTTGGCGTTTGAATGAGAGCGGGAGCCTTAGGGCTCCCGTTTTTTATTGTTCAAATTTCCAACGGTTATCAAAACATTATCAAAACAAGTTATCAAAACTCCACCATTTTCGTACTTACCAATAACGGCAGCAAGAAAATCTGAATGTCAGTTTTGAACGAGATGTAGAGAGAATGATTTCAATTATCAAGTGATGATTTGCTAGAAATTACTTCAATGGTATTTCAGCCGGCATGAAAAATCTGATAGGGCGTGGCTTATTCTGCTCTTCAGAATAAAGATCTAATGATAAGTATGCAATTGATTTCATTGGAAATTTATTTAACTTATCTGGACCAATCCTGCAATCATGGGCTTTTCCAGCCTTCGTGACGAACCTGTTTAAGAGCTCAGGAATTAAGCCGAAGAGATTTCTTTGGCATTAGGGCTGGTGGTAGAGCACTCCAATGTAATCGTAGATATCCGCCTTAACAAAATCACTGATCTTGTAGATCCGTTTTCTGATGCGTTTTTTTCAACGAACTTAAGAATGATTCGACCACCATAACCTTGATTTACCGCAGGTGGTACGACAAATCAACTTTCTTGGTTCGTCTACTCTCATGTGTACCCATCTTGAATCAACATTAGGCTTAAAATTTGGCCACAGCTCTAAGTTAATGATAATAAATAATTAAATTTCAATTGAGGATGCACTCGCACCGAAAGCTTGAGCGTAAGATTACCACTTTCTTGGGTTAGTACTGTTGGGGCCGAAGGGCTAGCCAGCAATGCAAGCATGCGTTTGATTTCCTGCGGATCGTTTTTCCCTGAACCCTTGAGAATTGGTTTGCATAGTTGTATCTGCTGCTAAGGCATGAAAACTATTACATAAAGTGGGCTAGTGTGGGAGAGATGCGAGCGCGTACTTGCTATCGAACTCTTTCTTTATTAAACTGAAACTGCTCTTTAGTGTCGGAACAATGGTTCCAGCCGGGTGTTTAGCCAGGCGCTAATTTATTGTCCATTTCAGGATTGCGAAAGACACACACTTCTCCTTCGCCTATCCTGCTCTGGGCAGTCTATGCGAAGGAGAAGTGCGTGTCTTTCGCTGTCTTTAGTAAAGAGCGGTGCTCGCTGCAGTTGTTGCAGCGAGCATATTTGAGACGGATACTATGCAGCTTGAAAGAAAATTATGTGAGAGTTTTAATCTTACCCCACTGCAGCTTTCTGTTCTTTCATCAAAGGCTCCGAAAAAATATCGTGTGTATTATATCCCCAAGAGAACATCTGGATTAAGAGCGATCGCTCAACCGACTAAGGAGCTAAAAAATATTCAGCGTTTTTTAGCTTCTGAATTGGATGCTTATTGCCCCATTCATCCTGCAGCGATGGCTTACAGGAATGGCAAAAGCATTAAAGATAATGCTGAATGCCATAAAAATAACCCGTACCTATTGAAAATGGATTTTCAGAATTTCTTTAACAAGATTAAACCGGATATTTTTTTCGAAAAATTAAATGCTCTTGATGTGAAATACGATGGAAAAGATAAAAAACACTTGCGTAATTTTTTATTTTGGAAGCCTGGGCAGAAAAGAAGCATTACTCATATTTTGAGTATTGGGGCACCAAGCTCTCCATTTGTTAGTAACTTTGTAATGTTCGATTTTGATTTTGAAATAAGTAAATGGTGCGCTGAGTTTGATATTGTCTATACGCGATATGCAGATGATATAACTTTTTCTACGGCTAGGAAAAATATACTATTTAGTGTTCCTAAGATAGTGAAAAATATTCTATCAAAACATGCCTCGGGTATTACTATCAATGAAGCTAAGACCATATTCACATCTAAAGCTCATAATCGGCATGTTACAGGAGTGACTATCACCAACGATGGTAAGCTCTCTATAGGCAGAAAGAAAAAGAAGTATTTGTTTTCTCTTGTTTTTAAATACAGTATCGGTGAGTTAACCAGAGATGAGATTTTTTATGCAAAAGGACTTATGTCACACTGTATGCATATTGAAAAGAATATAATTTCAAGAATGAAAAATAAATATGGGGCAGATGTAATCAATAAATTCCTAAAGGAGGGTGGTGATGAATGATGCGAAAAGAAGAGTAGATAACGTTTTTTCAGAATTTATCGAATTAATTAACAATGATGATTCTGAAAAAAGTATTAAAGCTTCTCCTGTATTAAAACTATTAAATGATTCCTTAAATAAAGATAATCTTTATATTAAGAAAGTAACAGTTTCAGACTTCAAAAGGCTAAGGGAGGTCATAGTCAATCTTGAAGATGACCTAACTGTTTTTGTAGCAGATAATGGGTACGGAAAAACAACATTACTTGATGCGATTGCAATTTCTTTAAGTTGGCTTCGTTCTAACATACAGAAAAAAGACAAGCCTGGGTCATATATTCGCGAAACAGATATAAATAACTCTAAGGATGCATTATATGCATCAATTACTACTACATTTAAAGTACAGAACTTGAATACTAATGTATTAATCACAAGCACAAAAGAAGGAGTGTCCTTTAAACGTAGTAATGAATTACAAGAAATTAAGTCCTTGGCTACAATGTACCGCTATGTTAATACTTTTTTGGATGACTCCAGTTTGCCAGTGATGGCTTATTATTCGATAGTGCGCTCTGTGGTTGGTGGTGGCATCGATAATAAAAGGAAAAACAATAAAAACAAAGTTTCTTGGTCGAAATTCGATGTTTACGATGACTTTATATTTGATAGGAATGATTTTGGTGAATTTTTAAATTGGCTTATGTTCTTGTCTAATAAATCATTGCATGAGAATGCCTCGACTGTTCACACCTCCGAATCATTAAAAATAGAAATAGAGAGAATTAATAGCACAATTGAACAACTGAGTGCTGTTTCTAACATTGATTCAAATATTATAAATACCTTGGCGCTTAGTCTTGAGGAGAAAAAATCACAATTTAAACAAGTTAGCAATGTAGGGGGGTTAAACTCATCAGTTTTATATAATAATGTAATAAGCGCGATATTGAGATTTTTACCTGAGTTTGAAAATATAAATCTGGTTTATAGTGAAAATGAATTTAAGTTGGTTCTTACAAAGAGTGGCATTGAATTGGATGCTCAACAGCTCTCGCAAGGTGAGAAGACCATTCTTACTCTTGTTGGCGACTTAGCTCGCAGACTTTCACTTCTTAACCCAGAGCTAGAAAATCCTTTTGAAGGAAAAGGCATCGTTCTTATTGATGAAATTGATTTACACCTCCATCCTACATGGCAGCAGAAAATTATAGGGCGCCTATTAACAACATTTCCTAATGTGCAATTTATTCTTTCTACTCACAGCCCACAGGTCTTATCTACGGTTCCAGCCAGAAGCATAAGGATCTTAGAAGAGGTGCAGGATGAATTAGGCAATGTTTCGATAAAGGCTACAAATCCTCGTTATCAAACGAAAGGTTTGATGAATAGTGATGCATTACTTTATGGCATGGGGACAGACCCTGCACCACCAGTTAATGAAGTTAAATGGTTGGACGAGTACAAAGCAGCTATTGAACTTGATCAGTTTGACAGTGAGTCAGCTCTTATCTTGAGGGATAATATTATCAAGCATTTTGGTAAGGAGCACCCATTGGTGATTGAATGCGATCAGATGATTTCTTTAATGAAATTTAAGCGAGAAATAAGAAATAATAAAGAGGGCGAAAAATGAAACATCTTCACAGAGTACACCCAGGGCCGGATGTTTTAAGGAAATATGACTGTAAAACTCAAACCTGGGATGATGTTTCATCATCAGATAAAAAAGCTATTTGGGTCGAACTGGTCAAAATGCAAGGAAAAGTGTGTGCGTATTGTGAGAGAAAAATTGATTTACATAAGGAGGGTGATAAACATATTGAGCATTTTAAAAGAAAAGGATCACACAAGGGGTTGACATTTGATTGGGGAAATCTTTTCGGTTCTTGCGGTGAAAAAAAACGATGTGGATTTTACAAGGATAAGCAAGAATATAATGAGAGTGATCTATTAAAAGCAGATGTGTTAGATCCCAATGACTTTTTTTTATTTATCTATAGTGGCGATGTTGTTGTAAAACCAGGCGTTAATGCACAATCAAAAAAAATAGCTGAAGTTACTCTTTCAGTATTTAATCTCAACCCCAAATACGGAGGGGTTAAGGCAGAAAGAAGAAGTGCCTTAGAAAAAGGAATGAGTGCTATGATGGGTTATATAAAAATAGCTCAAGAGTTAATCGAATCCGGTGGTGACGTCGATGGGGTCAGCCAATATGTTCGGGATTGTTACTACGAGCATATTGAAAAAATGGACTTTATTTCGGCAAGGAAACATGTTTTCGATGCATTTCTTCCATAAGTTAAGGAGGGGCCTGCTCCATATTAATTAATACGGATAATGGTGGGCCTAACCAATTTATTAGTTTGAGTATTTTTATTTTTAATGGCTTTAATTTATTCATCATGAGAATCTGACTAGTCCTTCCCACATTCCCATTCAACATTACTTTAGTCAAATTTCTATCATTTTCGGCAGCACTTGGTGCGCTGAGTTCACGTTATCTCGGTATCCTGTTCCTTATTTATTAGTATGCTAGAATTTTCTAGGCATGCTTTTCCACTAGCTGGCTATCAGTTCTGATTGAGACTATAGCAAAAATACTGTTAGGTGATGGACTATAAAACTAGCTACTCAATGTGATCCACTCCTTCCCTCTGTCATCGTGATAACGGTCAGTCTGAGACTGCGTTTTGTGTCCCAGAAGTATCTGTGTGTTTACCCCTTGGGACTTGTACAGCCTCTCAGCGAGCGAACGTTGTTCATGAAACGTTGCTGGTGTGCCATTACCCCAATCAATATCAGTTTTATCTCTGGCTTTGCTAAAGTTGGTTGTCAGCGTATTTCCTGGTACTTTGGCACCACGTGGGGCCATTGATGTCGAACGGAAGTAATGTACAAGATACTGGCTCACAGCATAATCCCGGCAGCGCGAGATGACCTCACGTAAGGTCGTGTTCAAAGCATCGCAACGAAGGGAAAGAGGTAATGCCAACTTTGTACCCGTTTTCTCCTGTAAAACATGTAAGTGATCATCCCAGATATCGCTGAATTTCATTGCTGAAATGTCACCCAAGCGCTGTCCTGTAACTACGGCCAATAGCATCGCGTTGCCCATATATCGATGCTGTTTATCAGCAATGTCGAAAATCTTCTGCCATTCCTCTAAATTCAAACGCTGCCTGGTAACCTTCCTACGCGGTTGCTTTGTTGCGAGTGCGGGATTGTAGCCAGGCGGAACCTCACCAACATGCTGAGCCTCTTTGAATACATCAATCAACACTGAGCGAACAACCTGGCCCATACGTGGCTGTCCGGCGTCTGTGTACTCATCTAACAACGAAGCGATATCTCTGGCATCAACCTCGGGCAAGCATTTCATAGCGAACTTTTGACGTAGAAGGTCCACAGGTTTACGTTTTTGTTTAAACGTGTTGGGCTTGATATCACCTGTGCTCAGTCGTTCTTTCTGTATTTTCCAATTCGGTCGAGCCAGGTACTGACAGTTATATTTTTACCCTTAATTTGAACCAACGATCGCTAAGTGCTAGGATCTGCCGGCTACGTTGCTCCGCCAGTCGGCTATTGGCTTCGATAGCAATCTCACGAGCTTCTTGCTCATTGTCACCAAGAGCATGGTACTTCCCTGTAACCGGATGACGGCATCGCCAGTAGACTTTATTGGCCTTGCGGCTAAATAGGGGATACAGGTTAGGAATATCAACATTGTTCTTACGCGGTCGGGCTGCCATCGTTCAATATCCTTCTAAGCTTCGGATTGTCGTTGTGCTTAATGACCGGAGTGGTGAGTGGGCCAACTAGCTCAGCATCTTCTCGCACACGCCATAACTTGCCTTCTTTACGTGCGGGCGGGGCGAAGTGGCCCTCTTTAGCGCAACGCCGCAAGGTATTAAGAGAGGGCGGTTTGCTGCGGTATCGCTCCGCAGCCCATTCTTCAAGTGTCAACATCTGTAACATCAAGTACCTCCACACATCACCCGCCGCATTCGGGCATTAATTCAATCGTGACATGTCACACACTGTTAATTTGGTTTTATGCCATCCATAGGTTTGCCAGCATTCAGAATCACCAAGGAAATAACAACCTGCTGGGTCACCTGATAGTTTGTCTTTGCATCAAGGCCATAAATAAGTCTGTTGGCGGCGGTCGTTTGCTTCGAACGTCGATCTATACCAAGGTGGGCGGTGTGCAATTCGTCTCCATTGATGGCGGTATTGCCACCCAGAACAAGGCAACGCAATTCTCAGCATTAACAGGCACTTCATTTGTTGAGATTGAGTGCCAAGGTGGTGGTGCTGGTGGTGCTGGTGGTGCTGGTGTATCGGCTGATGGGGTAAATCCATCTGTCGCTGGCGGTGGTGGCGCCCAGATCTGCGAGGGCGTCCTGTCGTCGTTCTGTCGAACAACGACGGATGTGTCGTAGCCAGGAGCAAGGAAGCCAAGGCGTTAGGGTTAAAGATGGGAGAACCCTATTTCAAAATTAAGCGGGAATTTGAGCGCGCAGGGGGCATCGCGTTCAGCAGCAACTATGAGCTATACGCCGACATGTCTCAGCGTGTGATGGCTGTTTTAGAAGAGATGGCGCCACGCGTAGAAGTGTATTCAATTGACGAAAGTTTTCTTGATCTGACTGGCGTCCGTAACTGCATTGATCTGGATACTTTCGGCCGCCAGGTGAGGGCCAAGGTACAGCGCAACACTGGGCTAACTGTAGGCGTTGGCATTGCCCAAACCAAGACGTTAGCCAAGCTGGCAAACTTCGCGGCGAAGAAGTGGGACAAGACCGGCGGAGTAGTGGATCTGTCCAATGAAGGGCGCCAGCGCAAATTGATGAGCCTCGTGCCTGTCGATGAGGTCTGGGGTATCGGACGCCGGATATCGAAAAAGCTCAACATGATGGGGATTGAAACGGCACTACAACTGGCCGATGCAAGCACTACGATGATCCGCAAGCATTTCAGCGTTGTGATAGAGCGAACGGTGCGAGAGTTGCGCGGCCAGCCTTGTCTCGAGTTGGAGGAGTTTGCGCCGACAAAACAACAGATCATCTGCAGCCGCAGCTTCAGTGATCGGATCACCGAGTATGACCAGATGCACCAGGATATTTGTAAGTACGCGACGCGTGCCGCTGAGAAGTTGAGGGAGGAGCACCAGTATTGCCGGCATGTCAGCGCGTGGCTCAAAACCAGCCCATTTGCCATCAATGAAGAATACTATGGCAACACTGCAAGCATAAAATTGAGTACGCCAACGCAGGATACTCGCGATATTATCGCTGCGGCTATGCGTTGCCTTGATGCGATTTGGCAACCCGGTCATCGGTATCAAAAAGGCGGGGTGATGCTGCAGGATTTTTACAGTCAGGGCGTGGCTCAGTTGGGGTTGTTCGATGAGTACAAACCACGGCATAAAAGCGAGCAACTGATGGGAGTGCTGGATCGGATCAATAACTCTGGCAGGGCAAAACTGTGGTTCGCAGGACAAGGGGCGCATCAGGTGTGGTCAATGAAGCGTGAGCTACTGTCGCCGGCATACACGACACGGCTGAGTGATCTGCCGCGCTCGGGTTTATTAAACCAGTGGGTTGACGATAGGCTTAATCAGTTCAGCGCTGTCACGGCGGATATTGCCGACTGATTTTCCTACAGGATGCCAGGCGAAATAATGGTGAGGTGTGGCCGCTTCGTTCGCGAGTTCATCCGCTCTAGCGGATGTGGTGTCCGGGCTCATCCACTCCCGTGCAGCTGCTGGTGGCAGGATGACAGGCCGCCGGTCATGAATATCGAGCAGGCTCGAATCGCTGGCGCTGGTCACAATGACAAAACCGTCATCATCAGGAGTCTCTTTAGCATCGGGGTGATGGCGGCTTATCGTGGCGAAAAATATAGGTGTTTTCGATTCGTGATAGATGAAATAGGGCTGCTTTACTTGGCGTCGTGCTTGTCTTTCTTCCACTCATACCAACCATCTGCCATCACCATCACACGGCCGTGATCCCATAATGGCTTAAACATTCTGTTGGTGGCTGCGATTTCAACGCGGGCATTGAAAACCGGTTAGCGTTTCATTTTTCTCTACCGATCTGGATTATAACTACATTCTTTAGAATTGATGTACAGCTTACTCACCGTGATTAAGCGCCAGCATACAGGTTCCTAGCGCCACGTTGTAGCGTTCGAGTTAGAAATTCTCGATATCGATATCGTCAAAGTTGATGAATTTGTTGACAAGTATTGTGGGTAACTCGTTTCTCAATATCGCGAATTGCTCACTTTTGGTTATGTTGTTATATAGAGTTAAGAAATTCTCCTCTATTTTAAATTTATTTTCCTCTCTGTCGAAAACTATAGGTTTTGAACAGCGGCTGAGGAATTTTGTATAGCATCTGGACTGGTGCTGAACAAAATCCTTGTATTTATCATCGACTACTCGATGATATCTAAGAACATTTGTGTAATTTTTCATTGACTCCGACTGGAAGCTAAAAAATTCATCATTGAATTTAGCACACTCATCTAAGATGATGGACTCACAATCTTCAACAGTTTTATCAGCATGTTTTTTATTAAGGTTTCCTGTGAGGAGGAAAAATCTTTTATATATAACAACCGATTGTAATGGAATGCAATTTATAAAATTTAAAACCTCACTGGCACCTAAAAAAATATCACCTTTAATCTTTTCCTTATGCCATCTTCTCGCCAATGTGAGGGAGTAGACTGCGATTGTACAAGTTGTTAGTGAAGCGACTGCACCTAAAACAGCTGATAAAGGCCCTATTTCATGAACAAAAACAGAAAGAAATCCCTTTAAGATATAAATTAGTAATGATAGAGTAATTATAACTATAGTTATAGAAAATGAGTTTTTGATTGTTGTTCCTACAAATGACATCCAAGAATTCCTCTTAATTAAATACTTTCGCCTATACCGTTTGTTTTGATGGTAGAGTATTTTAAACTAATAAATGTAGTACCAGTCTAAAAAATTGATTATAATTTGATTTTATTTCGCCGTAAACATAAATATGCATAAAATGATTTGGTTGATTATAATTTAATCATTCAGGCTAGAGTTAAATTGCCTAAATGACGATTATTGATATCACTAAAAAATGCTTCCTAAGACGGCCTAATTTGAGATGGTGAATAAAAAGTAGTGGCCGTACTGGCTAGAAAAAAAGTAATTATAGGTGATATTATATTAAAATGTTCCGTGAAGCACTGGTAATTATTAATTATATTAATTAACTTATTTTCACCATTTATTTATTGTGAGTAAATAAAGAGATTTGCTAATATAAAAATAAAAGGAGAGAGATTTAAAATGCCTCTGCTTATGGCTGTACGGATTTAATTCCATCCAGCGTTACAAGGGAAATAAACACCAGAATAACCAAAACAATTAGCAGTAATATCGTGACAGTAGTAAATTGATTTTTTGTGCCACAAAGTCAATTCTAATGTATTAGCAAATCCTAGCTCAGATGAAAGCATATCAAAGTGATCTGCGCGAGTCTGTGCCCGAGAAAAATGAGCACAGGTGTATGGACTTTGTTAGCTATCTTGATTAAGTAGAGGTTAGAAGATGACCATGCAAGGTATAGCCAGAAAAATAAAGTTATCAAAACCTAACATTAAGTTTTTGATTCAATGAGTTACGAATATGGCAGTATAGTATTTAATAATATTTTTTTGACAAATTAAATATATTAATCATATGGTTATTACCAAACTCTCAATCTACTGCTGCGTCACATGGGCTGGTTCGAAGCGGCTGACCTGATTGTTAAAGGCATGGAAGGCGCCATCGCCGCCAAGACCGTGACCTATGACTTCGAACTCCTGATGGAAGGTGCTAAACTGCTGAAATGCTCAGAGTTTGGCGACGCCATCGTAGAGCACATGTAAGTGTGTTTGGCGTTTGAATAAGAGCGGGAGCCTTAGGGCTCCCGTTTTTTTATTGTTCAAATGGGCATGGGATATCAAGTATTGGCCGATTCGCGCACCACCAGCACCGGGCAATTGGCGTGGCGCACGACGGCGGTGGCATTGGAGCCGAGGAGGTAAGTGATCGCAGAAGGGCGGTTGGAACCCATCACAATAATCTCCGCATTAAGCGCATCAGCGAGTTCCAAGATCTGATCTTTGGGATCGCCGACGGCCACATGCGTGGTCACTCTATCTTCAGGCACGCTGAATTCTTTGGCCGCTTTCGCCAACCCTTCGGTCGCTACCGCAATGATTTCGTCTTTGGTTTCTATCGCCGCGGTGGCGGCAAAGCCGAAAGCGGCGTAGGTGGCGCGTGACGGGATCACCGCCAGGAAATGGACGTGGGAGTCTTCGAGCCTGGCGAGCGCGTTGACATGTGGGATGACCTGCTGCGTTAATTCCGGCTCGGTAATATCGACTGGAACCAAGATAGTTTTATACATACTCCCTCCTTATCATTATCAAATAACTCCACTTCTTGGATTATAGCTGCCAGACGCCGAGAAAACGGCGATCGGTATGGCAGAACCAAAGAAATTGGCCGCCAAAACGGTAAAGTATGCGGAAATCGCTGTTGTGGCAATAAGTTAGAAGCGGTTGACCTGGCCGTTAAAGGCATGGAGAGCAAAATGTTCAGCGCTCGGTGCCGCTATCGTTAGGCGTGTATCAGTGTCCTTGGCGTTTGAGCCGAAAAGGAGCTCTCGGGGGACTTCTTTGTTACAATCAATAATATTGTTATCCAGAAAAAAGATAGTTTAAATGACCAAAAAAATTGTTACTGCTTTGATTTTGTCTTTATTTATTAGCGGATGCGCCACGCAAACTGCCGATGAACGAGTGGCTAGGGCGAAAGCAAAGTACGCCGAATCAAACCCCGTCCCGCAAGCGCCTTCACCCATGGTTCGTTTGGAATGCAATACGCAAGCAGGAACCCAAATTACGGCCATGATGAATGGCGCATCGCAAACCGTCACCATTAACAGCGCCGTATTCCGTTTTGTCGACCGGGATGACATTCAGGGCATTGATACTTTGAGCTTTGCCAGAACCGTTGACGGCATAACCAGTTGGGTGTTCGTGAACATGGCATCCAGCGATCCGGTTTATCTCAGCATTGTGAGCCAAAAGACCGTGTTGAAATTTATGTGTAGTGCTTACAAAGGATGAGTGAAAACGTATATACCGTCGCTGTCTCTTCATACATTATTTTCGTCGAAAATCGCTGCAGAGCCGGTGTTGGAGTGACAAACTTCTCAGTACCTGGAGAAAGGCTTAAGGTCAGTGGCGGTTTATGCTGATCCTGTATAACGTATTGGCCGGGGCTCTTTGAGTAGCCCCGCGTTAACGGATTTCGCCGCTGATTATCATCCATAAGGACAGGGATATGAAAATAACGCATTCAGGCTATAAAACCGGCGCCGCCACCTTATTGGCGGTGATGCTCGCACTGGCATTAACGGGGTGTGCCAAGAGCACTGTCCCCAGCCAAACCGTTCCGGCGAATAAAGGGGTCGATGATCTTTTCGCCAACCTTGGTGAACCAAAGACGCCTGTGCCGGGAAAAGAGAAAGAACAGTATTTTGCCCAGTTGCTGGCCGTGATTCAAAGCCATTTGAAAGATGCAGAAGCCTACTCAGGCAGAAGTTGTACATTGCGCATCAAGCTGGCGCCGGATGGTCTGCTGATCAGCGTTCGGGCTGAACAAGGGGAGCCGCAACTTTGCCAGGCCGCGATAAAGGCAATCGTCAATGCGCGTTTGCCTAAGCCGCCAACGGCCGCGGTTTACGAAGCGGTCAACAACGGCACGTTGGAGTTTCGGCCGATATGAAAGTAAAGGGCGGCAACTGCGATGCCAGATAATTAAACCAAAGTCGCAGGCCGTACTTTCATGCGGCCTGTGAGTATTGGGTTGTGCAATATTTCGTATAGCGTTTCCTAATGTTGAATCCAGTCTTCACGGCATATGTTGCCAATACCTACCGATACATCATTGCGCTCACGCGCTCGCTTTGATCTTTAAAACCGTTGCTGCGCATCGTGACCACGTAATAGCGGTAGTGGTGTTTCTGCGCGTACTCGCGCACCAGCTCTTCGGCAAACAGGCCGCTGAAGGTGACGGTGGTGACGAAGGTCAGCCCTTTCACTTCGTAGGTGCTAATCTCTTGCGGAGTGCCGATATACGGCGGCGGGAACACGGTTTTGTGGAACTGGCAGCCCGCCAGCAGCAGGGTAAACAGCAGGGCGGCGGAAATTTGCGGTATTTTCATCGGGAAATGTTTTCCTTCCTTGGCGTGTTTTTAGTAACTCTATAATAGGATTACAAAATTTGGCGGGGATGTAAAAATTATCCCGCTTCGGTTGCCGTTTCGTTGAAGTGGTTCCGCCGTCATCCATACGAATGAGGGGTTAAATATGCTTGTGCGCCTTGCTGCGGAAACCGATGCCGCAGCCCTGATCGCCCTGGACAGCGTTGCTCAGAATGCGCCGCAGCGTGCGGCGCAAATCCGCGCCTGGTGCGCGCAGGGCATCTGTTTTCTTGCCGAGGAACAGGGCATGGTGATGGGCTATGGGGTGCTGCACTATCACTTCTTCGGCTGCGGCTTTATCGAGATGTTGATGGTCGGCGAGCGCTATCGCCGCCGGGGCGTCGGGCAGGCGCTGATTGCGGCGTTGAAGTCCCATTGCCGGCACCCGAAGCTGTTCACCTCCACCAATCGCTCCAACCTGCCGATGCAGTGGCTGCTGCTGAACGCCGGGTTTGTCGCCAGCGGCCGGATTGACAATCTCGATGACGGCGATCCGGAGCAGGTCTTTTTTATCCCGGCACGCTGATACAGAACCACTGACAAAAAAGGGGCCCATTGGGCCCCTGCGTGATTCGCTGCGGGAGGTTTACTCCACCGCGTCGGGATGATTTTTGCCTTCCTCGATAAACGCTTCGTCGATCTCTTCGATGTTCTCCTCGCTGTCGCGGCCGGACAGAATGTTCCAGCAGGCGATGAAAAGCGCGGCGATCAAGGGGCCGATGACGAAGCCGTTGATGCCGTAGATCTCCATGCCGCCCAGGGTGGAGATCAGGATCAGGTAGTCCGGCATTTTGGTGTCTTTGCCCACCAGCAGCGGGCGCAGAATGTTGTCCACCAGGCCGATCACCACCACGAAGAACACTACCAGGAAAATGGCTTTCCATAGCATGCCGGTAGCGAAGAAGTAGATCACCGCCGGCACCCAGATGATAGCGGAGCCTACGGCCGGGATAATCGACAGGAACGCCATCAGCGCGCCCCACAGCAGGCTGCCGTCGATGCCGGTAAAGTAAAACGCCAGCCCGCCGAGCGCGCCTTGCACCACGGCGACCACCACTGTGCCCTTGACGGTGGCGCGGGAGACGGCGGCGAACTTCACGAACAGGTGGTGTTTTACGTGCTGGGAGAGCGGCAGCGCTTCGAGCGCCAGGTTCACCAGATAGGGGCCGTCTTTCAGCAGGAAGAACAGCAGGTAGAGCATCACGCCGAAGCCGACGACGAAGTTGAAGGTGCCCTTGCCGATCAGGAAGACGCTGCCCGCCAGATATTGCCCGCCCTTGAGCGCCACCTCGGAAAGCTGCTTTTGTATCTCGGCGGCGCTGTTGAGGTTATGTTCCGCCAGGAAGCGCTGCGCCCAGCCGGGCAGGTGGCGCATAAAGTCCGCCAGCATGGTCGGCAACTGGCTGTTGTTGGTCTGCAGCTTGGTGTAGATCACGTTGAATTCCATCGCCAGCGACGAGGCGATGATCGCCAACGGCGTGAACACGATCAGGCAGATCAGCGCCACCGTCAGCAGCGACACCACGCCGTTGCGTTCGCCGACGTACTGCTTCAGTTTCTTTTTTACCGGATGGAAAATCACCGCCAGAATGACCGCCCACAGCACCGAGGAGTAGTAAGGCCCCAGCACGTCTAGAAAGGCGGCGGTAACGATGAACAGGATCAGAATAAAGAATCCCTTGGAAATGCCTTTAGACATCATAGTCGTCCCTCAAAAGATGAATTTTCAGCATAGATGAACTGAATGAAAACAACACTATCATCACCTTTACTTAACCGGTAGGGGATTTTTAGTGGCGTATTCCATAGGGTTATTAAGGGCAAGGCGGGCGCCGCAGGGTGAACAGACGGCGGCGTGAGAAAAGAAAGAGGGCTAAATAATTAACAAAATTTATCGATTGTGTTTCATTTTGTGAGCCGCGCTTGCCGCCTGCGCCAGGCTTTCCTAGTGTTGATGAGGGCGGCCGTTCGCCCGATACCACGAAGGAGTATGCAAATGACTGAACACAAACGACTCGGCGTCATCGAGAAGACGCTACTGATCGCCTTTGCCGGCCTGCTGGTGTATTTCGCGGCCACCGGCGCCTTGTCATTGTCAGGTCTCGATCATCATTGGCCTTATCCTTCGCGATAGGCAGGCACCTGCACCAGGGAAAATTCAGCACCGCTTATAACAAACAGAACCACCTTTCTGCTTATCACCCCGCCTTATGCCGCCGGCTGAGAAAAGCCAGCGCCAACAGCGCCCCTGACACGGCCGCCGCCAGCACCAGCCAGGCCGGGGCCGCCCAACCGGCTGCGGCCACGATGGCGCTCAGCGCAACCGGGCCGATCACCTGGCCGAGATAGTTCCCCTGCATCACCAGCCCCAGGCTCAGCGGCAGCAGCGTCGGTTCCGGCGTCGCCGCCGGCGTGGCGGCCAGAATGGTGGCGGGCAGCATGCCGGCGATGGCGCAGAACAGGAAACACAGCGGGATCAGCAGGGCGTTGGGCGTTATCGGCAAGAAAATGCCGATGCCGAAGACGCCGATGATCAGGCTGGTGGCCGCGAGCAGGCTACCGGCGCGCAGACCGCGCGACAGCAAGAGCCCGGCGGCGAGGTTGCCGATGATGTTCGCCGCCACCGCCGCCGCGCTGATACCGCCGGCGGCCGCCAGCGTCAGGCCGATGCGCTGCATCAGGAAGATCGGCAGGAAGGTCATCACCGAGAAAAATTGCAGGTTGTAGGTGGCGAACATCAGCGCCAGCAACAGCGGTCGGCGCGCCCGCAGCAGGGCGCCCAGCGCTTGCCGCAGCGGCAAGGACGGCGCGTGCGCCTCGGCGGTGCGGCGGGACGTGGTCAGCGGCAGCAGCAGGGCGGCCAGCAGCGTCAGCGCCGCACCGGCCTGCCAACTCTGCTGCCAGCCGGCGAGATGGGGGCCGAAAAACAGCGAAATGGCGATGCCCGCCGGCATGAAGGTGCTCCAGATGCCGAACACCAGGCTGCGCTGCGCCGGGGCGACGATGCGGTTCAGCACCGCCGGCGAGGCGACCACCACGATCACGAAGCCGAGGCCTTCGACAAAGCGGCTGACGATCAACCCGCTGAAGTCGTGCAGCGCGGCGCCGGTAAAGCTGGCGGCGCTGATGATCAGCAGCCCGAGCGCCAGCAGCCGCCGGTCGCCCCAGCGGCGCACCAGCAGCCCGGCGGCGATGCCGCCGAACACCCCGACGAAGGGAAAGGCCGAAATAACCCAGCTCAGCGCTTCGAGCGAACGGCCGAATTCGGCCTCCAGTGCCGGCAGCGCGATGGTGGCCTTGCCCACGTGCAGCGCCGCGGCGATGCCGGCGAACAGCACGTTGATGACGGCTAGCCAGGGCGTGGCGGCGGGGAGAACGCGGTCGATGGCGTCCGGTTTAATCGCGGTCATAACACTCTCCAGTGGCGGTAACGCCATCACTATGTGCTCTTGCAACGGCTCAGGTCGTTCAAATGCTGCGCTATCACGTGGGGAAATTATTCATTTCGAGCTTTATTGAGCGCCTTCGTTGTTTGGTTCGCCAGCGTGCCGCCCGGCGTGGACGCTGATCCCCCTGCAGCGGTTTACTGTTCCGGCACGCAGCAGGCGTGTTGAATTCATTTTATAAGGAGCAGTGTATGTCAGAGATGATGAACGAGAGTGGGGCGCCGGCCATTGAATGGAGCTATGGCGGCCGGGGTGATGATATCAGCAGCAGCCTGAGCCTCGACACGGTTGAGGAGCAGCCGCAGGGTTTCTTGATGACGGTCGATCGGCCGGTGCAGATCTTTAAAGATGCGCTGTCGCCGATGATGGCCTTTATCACGCTGCTGCGCCCGCTGTACGCCAAAACGAGCGAGGGTTTCCAGTACGTGCCGGTTTCCAACCCCTGGACCGACGTGCAGCGCCTGCCGGCCAGCGCGGGCTATCTGGGCGTGCAGGTCAACGCCGGGCTGTTCTTCCACGGCGCCAAGCCGACGCACTATAAAGATCGCGACGGCCAGATGAAACCGATCGACGGCGGCACGCTTTTGCAGCACATCACCGTGCTGCATCAGGTGGCGCAGCCGCTCGGCCCGGGTGAAGGCGCCGCCTGAGCCGGCAGCGTTATTACGGGGGCCGGACGCGGCCCCTTATCGCGCCTTGAAACCGTGCGCAGGTTGGATAAAACTGACTGCCTATTCAAGGAGAAGAGTATGTACAGCGACAACGAGAAAAAGTTTTATATCATCCTCAACCGCAATCACGAACCGGCCACGCTGTTTAACGCCTCCTGCCATCTGACGGCGGGCATCACCGATCTCATCGAACAGCGCGAGTTTCACCACTACCCGAGCAGCCTCGACGGCGTCAGCGCCAATATGAGCCACTATCCGATAGTGATCCTGCAGGCTAAAAACAGCAGCCAGCTCAGCAACCTGATTCTCAAATGCAAGGAAGAGGGCGTGCTGTCCAACTTCTTCACCACCACCATGCTGTCGCACTCCGCCGAACAGCAGATCGCCGACACCGCCACCACCCCTTACGAACAGCTGGATTTCGTGGCGGTGGCGCTCTACGGCGACGCCGAACAGCTTAAGCCGTTGACCAAGAAGTTCTCCGTCTACCGCTGAAAACGCGGCATCTCAGACGCTGGCGCCGTCGTAGCTGTGGATCTGCAACGCATCCAGCGCGACGTCAGGCACGCAGCGCAGGTTGACGGCGCACATCGCGGCGCCGTCCGGCGCGGTGCCGTAGGCGAAGGGCTGAGCGCCGCAGACTCGGCAGAACTGATGGCGGATCTTGTGCTGATTGAAGGTGTAGGCGCTGAGTTGGTCCTGGCCGCTGTTGAGTGTGAAAGCGCTGATGGGGAAGAACGACAGCAGCAGCCCTTTGCGGCGGCAGATCGAACAGTTGCAGCTGAGGGCCTCGGTGGGCAGTTCGGCGTCCACGGAGAAGGTGACGGCGCCGCAGTGGCAGCTTCCCTGGAATGGCATGGCGATGGTCCTGTAGCAGGGGGCGTGTTTGCCCAGTATAGTGCAATTTATCGTCACTCGGCCGCGCAGGGCCTGGTTTCCTTAGTAAATGCGCGGTTTTCTGGTAGGTTAGAGGTTAACGTCATCAAAAGGAGATCGCGATGTTAGAACATTACTATCCGGCCAATATGGGCGCCAAACCGGTCACGGACGAACAGCATAAACGGCTGGTGGCGGTGCAGGCGGCGCTGGAGCTGATCAAGGCCACGCTGTCGGATACCAATGACGGCAACGGCGTGGACTTCCAGCTGAAGGCGGCGGAGAAGCACATCGGCCCGATGGCCGACGCCATTCAGGAAGCCCTGAAGTAACGGTTCGCCGTCGCCTCAACCGCCCGCCCGGGCGGTTTTTTTTGCGCCGATTACTGCGATTTTTTTAGTAGCGCATTGCCTTTTTCCCGGCTGGTGCCGTGAGCGGCGCGATCCTACTCTAGCGATCCGAGTCCTCATCAGGATCATGCTTATGTTCCGCTTCAGCCTCTTTTCTTTCTTGTTGCCGCGGCGCCGGCGCCTCACCCAGCTTGCCGGCGCCGCGCTGTTTCTCAGCGGCGTCATGCAGGCGCAGGCCGCGCAGCGCATCGACTTCTCGCCGGATGCCGCCGGCGCCTACCCTGAAGGCATCGCCTGGAATGCGCGCGCCGGCGCGTTCCTGGTGTCGTCCCTGCGTGGCGGGCAGCTCGGCCTGGTCTACCCAGATGGCCGCTATCGGCGCTTTTCCACCGGCAGTGGGCTTATCACCACCTCCGGCATGCTGGTGGACGCCGAGCGCAACCGGGTGCTGGTGTGCATCGAAGACGTGGGCGTATCCCTCAACTCAGCCTCCGGCACGCGCAATCGCGTGGCGCAGGTGCTGGAGTTCAATCTCGATACCGGCGCGCTGCAGCAGACGTACGATCTTTCATCGTTAAGCCGTGGGCCGACGCTGGCCAACGATCTGGCGCTCGACGTGCAGGGCAATATCTACGTGACCGACAGCTTCCAGCCGCAGATTTACAAGATTGACCGGGCAACACGCCAGGTGTCGATTCTGGTGCGCTCGGCGCGTTTGATGCCCGCCGACGCACCTGCCGCTGCGCAGGGCACGCAGCCTTATCTCAACGGCATCGTGTATCACCCGGATGGCTATCTGATTGCGGCGGACTACACCCGCGGGCTGTTGTGGAAGGTGACGCTGGATAACGCGCCTGCAATAAGTGAAATCAGGCTGCCGCAGCGGCTGAAAGGGCCGGACGGGCTGCGGCTCAAAAACGCCCATGAATTGGTGATCGTACAGTCTTTTCCGGGGAGAAAAGGGGGCATGTCCGGCAACGTAACGCTGCTCGCCTCGAACGACGGTTGGGCCAGCGCGCATATCACGGCGGTCGCCACGCCGCCGGAATTGGATGGGCCGACCGGCGCCGCGCTGCGCGATGGCGAAGTGTGGGTGGTCAACTCCCGTTACCCCCGTTTGTTTGCCGACGTCGCTCAGGCGGAGAGCGTCAGGACATTCAGCATCGTCAAGGTGGCGTTAGAGCGGAGGCCCGCCGATCGGTGATGGTTGCCAACTCAGCTGGAATAGGATTAAATGCCGCACCGACTGTATAAATAAACAGGTGCGCTGCGATGAGTCTGATGTTGAAGGGTGAAAAGATTGACCGTAACCGCTTTACCGGCGAGAAGATTGAAAACGGCAGCTTTATGCTGTGTGATTTTTCGGGCACCGATCTGACCGGCACCGAGTTTATCGGCTGCCAGTTTTACGATCGTGACAGCCGACAGGGCGGCAATTTCAGCCGTGCGGTACTGAAAGACGCCAGCTTCAGAAGCTGCGATTTGTCGATGGCCGACTTCCGCTACGCTAGCGCCCTGGGGCTGGAGATCCGCGAATGCCGCGCGCAGGGCGCCGATTTTCGCGGCGCCAGTTTTATGAACATGATCACCAGCCGCACCTGGTTTTGCAGCGCCTATATCACTAAAAGCAACCTGAGCTACGCCAACTTCGCCAAGGTGGTGCTGGAGAAATGCGAGCTGTGGGAAAACCGCTGGCACGGCGCACAGGTGCTCGGCGCCAGCTTCAGCGGCTCCGATCTGTCCGGCGGCGAGTTCTCCGGATTCGACTGGCGCGCCGCCGATGTCACCCAGTGCGATTTGAGCAACGCGGAACTGGGCGAGTTGGATTTGCGCACCACCGATCTGCAGGGCGTCAAAATGGACAGCCACCAGGCCGCGCAGCTGCTGGAGCGGCTGGGGATCGCGATCGTCGGCTGAGAAGGGTTAAGGCGATGATTGGGCAAATAAGCGATTGAAGGCTTTATCCGCGTCTACGGGAATGCGGCGTTGCATTACCGGGATAGTGAAGTGCGGATCCTGTGAGAGGTGGCGAGCTTGCTCGTTGAGCGGCACGACGGCGATGGCCAGATTGTCGTTGGCCTGCATAACGCCTTCCTGTTCGAACAGGGCGAACACCGGTGCGGTGTGCGCAGTACCCAACGAGCAAGCCGAAATCCAATAGTGCCCGTCTTGGGCAAATTTGCACTGTGCCGTTTGCAGGCTAATTGCGCTGATCTGTTTGGCGATCAAGGCATTCGCGTTTTCCACATAGCTTGGTGGTGCCGGCTGGCAGCCTGCCAAACTGAGTGTCAGCACAGCTAGCGTCAGTGTTCTTTTGCCAATCATAGCCATCCTTGAGGTCATTTCCTGCGAATATAAATAATTATCGTAGCAACGATAATGTACCAGTGTCGAGAACAGATTGATTTATTAAGTTTTTATGGCTTTTTCATGACGATTAAGCGCTTATCCCTGTTTTTATAGCAGAGAGCGGTTTCGCGTGAAGGGAAGAACATAACGCGGAAGCGGCGGCTATTTGCGCTTTCATAGTCAGCCCCGGTGCTGTGAGCTTTGGCGATCAGCGCTGCGAGTCTAGCTGTTCGTTGTGTTTCACTCCGTCCGTAGCGACAGGCGTCAGCGGCCTTTTGCGATAATAAATTTATGAGCCATATGAATATAATTTAAAATATATCTTGCTTAAATAACTCAGCCGTGTGTAAATAGCGTCATCGGTTTGTAGTACAGACCTTATGAAAGCAGTTTTAGTAAAGCAGTTCTCAGTATTAGCGATATCCCTCAGATACCTCTTCTTCCGCGAATTTTCTTCTCTAGTGCCCCATAAGTTTCCAATAAAAACAGACCTCTATCGCCCTATGGCGTCGCAAAAATATAAAGGAAATATCTCTATGTCTACTAAAATGACTGGTTTGGTAAAATGGTTTGATGCAGGTAAAGGCTTCGGCTTTATCACCCCGGCAGACGGCAGCAAAGACGTGTTCGTACATTTCTCTGCTATCCAGAGCAACGATTTCAAAACGCTGGACGAAGGCCAACAGGTTGAGTTCACTATCGAAAATGGCATGAAGGGCCCTTCTGCCGGCAACGTGGTCGCGTTATAATTTTCGGCCGAGGTCAGATTTCTTACGACAGCGATGAGGGTTTAAGCCGGAGCAGTTAAGAAATAACGTCCTCAGCCTGAATAAACTCCGGGTTCGCCCGGAGTCTTTACCAATACGTCATTAGCTCAGCAGGAAGAGCGGCAACGAAATTATCCGTTGGCGGACTGGGGTTCGATTCCTCGATGACGTTCCAATAATTAATTATTATTGGCAACAGAAAAACAGATTGCCGCAGAATTAATAACGCCGCGTTTCAGTCTATTTTTCTGTTGTGAAAAAGTCGCGCTTAGGCTGCGTAATGTTGGAGTGTTGGATGGACGCTTACGCCATAACATGACAGCCGGGAAAGTCACCGGCACGCGATTAATAGCCCCGGCGTTGGCCGGGGTTTTTTATGCCCGCGATCTTAACGCTGGGAGTCCAGCAGTTCGTTGTTTTTCACTACGTCCTGCGCTTTGAGGTAGCTCTCGATCAGCAGTTGATAGGCCGGGAAGATTTTGGTGTAAACCTCGGCCCACTGCTGAGCGTCGGCGCGGTTCCAGCTGCCCTGCAGCTCCGAGGCCACGCCGGCGGTGTCGATCGGCACCACGCCGGCCTGCACCACGCGCGCCAGGGTGATTTCCTGCGCCATTTTCGAGTAGGTGCCGGAGGCGTCGATCACCGCGAACACTTTATAGCCTTCGGCCACCGCGCTGATGGACGGGAAGGCCATGCAGACGCTGGTGATGGTGCCGGCGATGATCAGCGTCTTGCGGCCGGTGGCTTTGACCGCCGCCACGAAGTCCGGGTTGTCCCAGGCATTGATTTCCCCTTTGCGGGCGACGTATTGCGCGTGCGGCGCATTCTGATGGATTTCCGGGATCAGCGGGCCGTTCGGGCCCTGCGGCACTGAAGCGGTGGTGATCACCGGCAGTTTGCTGAGGGTGGCGATGCTGGCCAGGGCGGCGGCGCGGGCGCGCAGTTCGGTCATCGGCATGTCGGCGACGGTCTGGAACAGGCCGCTCTGGTGGTCGATCAGGAGCATGACGGCGTCATTGGCATCAATAACAGGACGCTGGCCGTTGAAGTTGGCTGGAGTGCTCATGGTTTTTTCCTTCTCTTGTCGTGAGGTCAATGGGTATCTGCTTTGATTGATAAGGCTGAAACTCAGCACTTGCCTACAGTGTAGGGAGGGGAGAAAAATCCGGTAGACCGCAAAGGCGGGATGCATCGTTCCACAGATGGAACGATTGCGAGACAGGCGAGCGAACCGGCGCTAGGCTAAACTTAAGGTGCATGAGAAACATGCGGCAAGGAGCGCCATCCTGTTTACGGAGTTGACGAGGAGGGCCGCCATCATGGCTTATCGGCATATCGTTGTCGCCACGGATCTCAGCGAAGACGCCGAGTTCCTGCTGGGCAAGGGCGCCAGGCTGGCCGCCGCGCTCAATGCCCAACTTTCCCTGATCTATATCGACATTCATCGCGCCGGTTATTACGTCGATCTGGGCGTGGGCGATTATAACTACACCGATCGCACCTTTTCAGAGCGGGTGAAGAATATGCTCAATGCGATCAAAGGGCAGTCGTCGTATCCGGTTGAAGAGGTGATCGTCAGCCGCGGCGCGTTGACGGAGGAACTGAACCGGGTGGCGAAGGAGAAAGGGTTCGATCTGGTGATCTTCGGCCACCATCACGATGTCTGGAGCCGACTGGTCTCTTCGGCGCGTCAGGCGATCAACGAGCTGAACGTCGATCTGCTGGTGATCCCCATCGAGAAAAAATAGTCGCGGCCGCCTGCGGGCGGCTGCCGTTTTTCATTCACATCGCTTATCTCTGAGCGGCCATAACCGCCTATCCGCAATAGTCCCGCTGGCTGACAATCCGCCTTGAAAATAGTGACTGGCCGGAATTTTATTCTATCCATCAATATGTTGGCCAAAATCCGATAAAGGTTAACCCAGCGCATTGAAATCACTGGCATACCTCCTTTTGGTTAATAAACCGCACGTTTTGACTGGCGCTCAGGGGAGGGGCGTCTTATCCTCGGGGCAATGATATTTGTATGACTTATATAAATACGTTCACATGGAGGAGGTCTCATGCGTTTTGACAATAAAGTCGTGGTTATCACCGGTGCGGGCAATGGCATGGGGGAAGCGGCGGCGCGGCGGTTCTCCGCCGAGGGCGCCATCGTGGTGCTGGCCGACTGGGCTAAAGAGGCGGTAGACAAGGTTGCCGCTTCGCTGCCGAAGGGCCGGGCGATGGCGGTGCATATCGACGTGTCCGATCACGTCGCGGTTGAAAAAATGATGAACGAGGTGGCGGAAAAACTGGGCCGCATCGACGTTCTGCTGAACAACGCCGGCGTACACGTGGCGGGCAGCGTGCTGGAAACCAGCGTCGATGACTGGCGGCGCATCGCCGGGGTCGATATCGACGGCGTGGTGTTCTGCTCCAAATTCGCCTTGCCGCATCTGCTGAAGACCAAGGGCTGCATCGTCAATACCGCGTCAGTGTCCGGCCTGGGCGGCGACTGGGGCGCGGCCTATTACTGTGCGGCGAAAGGCGCGGTGGTCAACCTGACGCGCGCCATGGCGCTGGATCACGGCGGTGACGGCGTGCGCATCAACTCGGTCTGCCCGAGCCTGGTGAAAACCAACATGACCAACGGTTGGCCGCAGGAAATCCGCGACAAGTTCAATGAGCGCATCGCGCTGGGGCGCGCGGCGGAGCCGGAAGAAGTGGCGGCGGTGATGGCGTTTCTGGCCAGCGACGACGCCAGCTTTATCAATGGCGCCAACATTCCGGTCGATGGCGGGGCGACCGCCTCGGACGGCCAACCGAAGATCGTCTAAGCGTTAACGCACAGGCCCGGCCAGGATGACCGGGCCTGCTGTTTTAGACGCCGATGCGGTCGCGCAGCGTGTAGTAGGCCGCGCCGATGGCGGTGAACGGGATCTGCAGATTGCGCCCGCCGAAGAACGGCAGGTGCGGCAGCTTGGCGAAGGCGTCGAAGCGTTCGGCGTCGCCGCGCATCAGCTCGGCGATCAGCTTGCCCGCCAGATGGGTGCAGGTCACGCCGTGGCCGCTGTAGCCCTGCATGTAGTAGACGTTATTCTCCAGCCGGCCGAACTGCGGCATGCGCGACAGCGTCAGCAGGAAGTTGCCGGTCCAGCGATAGTCGATACGCACCCCTTTCAGCTGCGGGAAGGTCTTCAGCAGCTTCGGCCGGATCAGGTTGTCGATGTCGTCCGGATCGCGCGCGCCGTACACCACGCCGCCGCCGTACAGCAGGCGATGATCGGCAGTGATGCGGTAGTAATCCAGCAGGTAGTTACAGTCTTCCACGCAGTAGTTCTGCGGGATCAGCGCCTGTGCGATCTCCGGCGCGAGCGGCTCGGTGGCCACCACCTGAGTGCCGCACGGCATGCTGCGCTTGGCCAGCCGCGGCTCCAGCTTGTCGCCCAGATAGGCGTTGCCGGCGACGATGACGAAACGCGCCTTCACCTGGCCGTTGGCGGTGCTGATCAGCGCCGGTTCGCCGTGGCGGATGTTCGTCACCGCCGATTGCTCGAAGATGCGCCCGCCCTGCAGGCGAATCGCCTCGGCCTCACCCAGTGCCAGGTTGAGCGGATGAATGTGGCCGCCGCTGTGATCGAGCAGCGCGCCGACGTAGCGATCGCTGGCAACCTCCTGGCGCACCCGGTCCGCATCGAGCAGCTCGAGCTGGGTATTGCCGTAACGTTCCCAGTTGCGTTTTTGCTCGATCAGCGCATGGAACTGCTTGTTGTTCAGCGCGGCGAAGATGCCGCCGGGGCGATAGTCGCAGTCGATGGCGTAGCGGCTGATGCGGCTGCGGATGATCTCCGCGCCTTCAAACATCATGCTGCCCAGCAGGCGGGCGCTTTCCGCGCCGTAGCGCTCTTCAATCACATCGATGTCGCGGCTGTAGGAGTTGACCAACTGGCCGCCGTTGCGGCCGCTGGCGCCGAAACCGATGCGCGCCGCTTCCAGTACGACCACGTTATAGCCGGCTTCCACCAGAAACAGCGCGGAGGAGAGGCCGGTATAGCCGCCGCCGATCACGCAGACGTCGCACTCGATCGATTCGTTCAGTTGCGGATAGGGCTGATGTGCGTTGGCCGTGGCCGCATAGTAGCTTTTTACGTGTTCAGTCATGAGATAAGCCCTTATTCCAGCGAGATCCAGGTGGTTTTCAATTCGGTGAACTTGTCCAGCGCGTGCAGCGATTTGTCGCGGCCGTTGCCGCTCTGCTTGTAGCCGCCGAACGGCACGGTCATGTCGCCGTCGTTGTAGTTGTTGACGAATACCGTGCCGGCTTTCAGCTGGCGCGCCATGCGGTGCGCACGAGCCAGATCGCGGGTCCAGACCGCGGCGCCGAGGCCGTAGTCGCTGTCGTTGGCCAGCTGCAGCGCCTGTTGCTCGTCGTCGAAGGTAGTCACCGCCAGCACCGGGCCGAAGATTTCATCGCGCGCCACGCTCATGGCGTTGTTCACCTGGGTGAGGATGGTCGGCCCCAGATAACCGGCGTGGTCGCCCTGCGGATGGTCGCGCCCGTCGAGGAACAGCGCGGCGCCCTGGCTCAGCCCCCGATCGATATAGCCGGCCACTTTTTCGCAGTGGCCGCTGTCGATCAGCGTGCCCATCACCGTGTCGGGATCGAGCGGATCGCCGGGAGCGAAGGCCGCCGCGTGTTTGCGCAGCGCCTGCAGGAACGCTTGCTCAATGCTTGCTTCGACCAGCAGGCGAGTGCCGGCGATGCACACCTGCCCCTGATTATAGAAGATGCCGGCGGCAGCGCTGCGGGCGGCCTGATCCAGATCCGGGCAGTCGGCGAAGACGATGTTGGCGCTCTTGCCGCCGGCCTCCAGCCAGACGCGTTTCATGTTCGATTCGCCGGCGTAGATCATCAGCTGCTTCGCCACCGGCGTGGAGCCGGTAAAGGTGAGGGCGTCGACGTCGCGGTGCAGCGCCAGCGCCTTGCCGGCGTCGTGGCCATAGCCGGGCACCACGTTCAGCACGCCGTCCGGTAGCCCGGCCTGCTGCGCCAGTTTGCCGAGCAGGATGGCGCTGAGCGGCGATTTTTCGGAGGGTTTGAGCACCACGCTGTTGCCGGCGGCCAGCGCCGGGCCGAGTTTCCAACAGGCCAGCAGCAGCGGGAAGTTCCAGGGCACGATGGCGCCGACTACGCCGATCGGCTCGCGCTCGATCAGCGCCAGCGCCTCGCGGCCGGTGGGGGCGATTTCGCCGTAGACCTTATCGATCGCTTCGGCGTACCAGCGGATGCAGCGAATGGCGCCCGGCACGTCGTCGCGCAGGCTGTGGCGAATCGGTTTGCCGGTGTCCAGCGTTTCCAGCAGCGCCAGCTCTTCGTGATGCTGCTCCATCAGATCGGCGAAGCGCAGCAGCGTGGCTTTGCGCTGCGCCGGGGCGGCCTGCGCCCAGTCGCCGCGTTCAAAGACGGCGCGCGCCGCGCTGACCGCCCGATCGATGTCGGCGGCTTCGCCGCGCGCAACCTGCGCCAGCTCACGGCGCCCGGCGGGATCTTCCACGGCGAAAAATTTCCCCGCGGCGGCCGGCTGGTAGCGGCCGTCGATAAACAGCCGGTGCTCAATCTTCAGGGGCTGCGCCCGTTGTTGCCAATACTGCAAATGGTGAAAGTTCATGCCTGGCTCCGTTGATCAGAATGTCGTCGGCGTATGGGCGCTGATAATCCGGCAAATGCGCGCCGACGTGTTGCTGAAACTGTGGGGGATGCCGGTATTGATGGCGTAGCTCTGCCCGGCCAGCAGGTGATAGCTCTGGCCGTTGACCTGCAGCACCACTTCGCCCTCCAGCAGCGTGCCGATCTCTTCCCCCTGATGTTTGATGCGCTCGCCGGTGGTGGTGCCCGGTTCGTAGGTCTCGATCATCATCGCCAGCGTGCGGTTCGGGTCGCCGTTGTGGATCAGCTTCATCGAAACGCCCTGGCTGCCGATTTCGATCAGATCGTCACTGCCTATCACGATCTGCGGCTCCGCCGGTTTTTCCGGCTCGGCGAAAAACGCCGACAGCGACAGACCGTATACCGTCAGCAGCTTTTGCAGCGTACTGATGGCCGGGCTGACCTTATCTTGTTCGATAGTGCTGATGGCGCTGTGGGTTAACCCAGACAGTTCGGCGACCCGGCGCTGCGACAACCCTAATTGTTGACGGATCTGCGACAGACGTTTTCCCGGTGCCAAGCTGACGTCGCTCATGGGCGTTTTTCCTTTTGATAGTTCCGACAGGCGGTGATGAAACCATCAAACAACAGGCGCGACAGGGCGTACTCGTCGCTGTTCCACTCCGGGTGCCACTGCACGCCGAGCGCGAAGGGCTGATCGCGCACGCTGATCGCCTCCACCAGCCCGTCGGCGGCGTGCGCCTCGATGCGCACGCTCGCGCCCAGGGTTTTGGCGCCCTGGCCGTGCAGCGAGTTCACCCAGAATCTGTTGCAATCCGGTATCAGTTGCGAAAGCAGCCCCCCTTCCTGAACGATGACTTCGTGGGCGGGGGCGTATTGCTGTTCCAGCGGCAGGTCGTGGTCTTCACGATGCTCCAGCAGCTCGGGCAGTTCGTACAGGCGGCGGTGCAGGGTGCCTTGGGTGGCGACCACCATCTCCTGCATGCCGCGGCAAATGGCGAAAAGGGGAATGCGCCTGTCGAACGCCTGGCGGATCAGCGCCAGGCTCAACGCGTCTCGGCCAGGATCGGCGTCAGGCTCATCGCCGTTTTCACCATAAAGGTGCGGCTGCACATTACTGGGGCTGCCCGGCAGCAAAATGCCGTCGAGTCGCGGCAGCAGTTCCGCCAGCATTTCCGGCTCCGCCAGCGCGTGCGGCAGGGCGATCGGCAGGCCGCCGGCGGCGATAACGGCATTCAGGTACTTTTCTTGCAAGGTCTGTGTGAGGTGCCCGTTTAACCTATACCTGCACATGACGACGCCGATGACTGGTCTGTTAAATATATTGTCCATGCTATCCCCTTGGTACGTTCGAAATTATGAACGATAAGCATCTCCACCGCCGATTTCGTTCAATATTCTATAAATCTAGCAGTCGATTGGGCAATATTCAAACCAAAAGTAACACTTGCAAAACAAATTTGTTTCATCTACGTTTCATTTGTGGGCATTATATTGAACAAGACGGTCAATAAACATCGACGACAGCAAAACACAAACGGCGGGTGAACCATGCAGACCAACATCGTAGAAGTGGAAAACTTTGTTCAGCACAGTGAAGAGAGACGAAGTAGCGCGTTCCAGCGCGAAGTGAAGAAGTATCTGGAACGTTATCCGTTAACCCAACATGTCGACGTACTGTTGACCGATCTGAACGGCAGCTTCCGCGGCAAACGCATCCCGGTCGGCGGTCTGAACAAACTTGAGAAGGGCTGTTACTTCCCGGCGTCGGTATTTGCGATGGATATTCTCGGCAACGTCGTAGAAGAGGCCGGGTTGGGGCAGGAGCTGGGCGAACCGGATCACGTGTGCGTGCCGGTGCCGGGCACGCTGACGCCGTCGGCGGCGGACCCGCAATATATCGCGCAGGTGCTGCTCACCATGCTGGATGAAGATGGCACTCCCTTTGACGTTGAACCGCGCAATGTGCTGAACCGAGTGTGGCAGCGTTTGCGTCAGCGCGGGCTTTCCCCCGTGGTAGCGGTAGAGTTGGAGTTCTATCTCATCGATCGTCAACGCGACGCGGAGGGCTATCTGCAGCCGCCGTGCGCGCCGGGCACGCAAGAGCGCAACACCCAAAGCCAGGTGTATTCCGTCGATAACCTCAACCATTTCGCCGACGTGCTGAGCGAGATCGACGAACTGGCGCGTTTGCAGGGCATTCCGGCGGACGGCGCGGTGGCGGAGGCGTCGCCGGGGCAGTTCGAGGTCAACCTGCACCATACCGACGACGTGCTGCAGGCCTGCGATCACGCGCTGGCGCTGAAGCGTCTGGTGCGCATGGTGACCGAGAACCACAACATGCAGGCGACCTTTATGGCCAAGCCGTATGAGGAACACGCCGGCAGCGGCATGCACGTGCACATCAGCATGCTGAACGCGCAGGGCAACAACGTGTTCGCCGACGACGACGGCGAAGATTCGGCGCTGCTGAAACAGGCGCTGGCGGGCATGATCGCCCTGATGCCGTCCTCGATGGCGCTGTTGGCGCCGAACGTCAACGCTTACCGTCGCTTCCAGCCCGGCATGTATGTGCCGACCCAGGCTTCCTGGGGGCATAACAACCGCACCGTGGCGCTGCGCATTCCCTGCGGCGATCGCGACAACCACCGCGTGGAGTACCGCGTGGCGGGCGCCGACGCCAACCCTTATCTGGTGATGGCGGCCATTCTGGCCGGCATCGTCTACGGGCTGGAAACCGCGCTGCCGCTGCCTGAGCCGGTGACCGGCAACGGGCTGGAGCAGGACGGGCTGCCGTTCCCGATCCGCCAGAGCGACGCGCTGTACGAGTTCGAACATCAGCCGGTGCTCAATGCATTGCTGGGCGAACGTTTCAGCCACGTCTATCTGGCCTGCAAAACCGATGAGCTGGTGCAGTTCGAGCGCCTGATCACCGAAACCGAAATCGAGTGGATGCTGAAAAACGCCTGATCCCGCTCACCCTGCGACTACCGCGCGCGTCCGGCGCATTTCATCGGCTCTCCTGTGGCCGGTGAGGCTGCGCGCTGCGGTACTGAATTTCTTCTATCACGGCGTACAGGACGCCGACGAGGAAATAACCATGACTCAGTCATTCCCATGCGCAGACGTTTGCCTGTGCCGCAGTGCCTACGGGCCGGTCGCCGGCTGCCCGACAGTGACCTCAACCCGTTTTACCCGCCGCCTGAGCAGCAGTTTCCCCGCGGCCTCTCTGAATGACGTTGCACGGTTGACAGCAGAGGACCAAGAGGGGAAATGCCATGACGATTAAAGCCACCGACGGCGGCCCGGCGGGCAAACCGCAGCTGCGCAAATCCCTCAAGCTGTGGCAGGTGGTGATGATGGGCCTGGCCTATCTGACGCCGATGACGGTGTTCGATACCTTCGGCATCGTCTCCGGCCTCACCGACGGCCATGTGCCGACCTCCTATCTGCTGGCGCTGGCCGGCGTGCTGTTCACCGCCATCAGCTACGGCAAACTGGTGCGCCAGTTTCCTACCGCCGGCTCCGCCTACACCTATGCGCAGAAGGCGATCAACCCGCACGTCGGTTTTCTGGTGGGGTGGTCATCGCTGCTCGATTATCTGTTCCTGCCGATGATCAACACGCTGCTGGCGAAGATTTACCTGACCGCGCTGTTCCCGGAAGTGCCGCCCTGGGTGTGGGTGGTGGGCTTCGTTATCCTGATTACCGCCATCAATCTGAAAAGCGTCAATCTGGTGGCCAACTTCAATACCCTGTTCGTGCTGGCGCAGGTGGCGATCATTCTGGTGTTCATCTACCTGGTGGTGCGCGGCCTGCACAACGGCGAGGGGATGGGCACGGTGTGGAGCCTGCGGCCGTTCCTCAGTGAGAATGCGCACCTGCTGCCGATCATTACCGGCGCCACTATCCTGTGCTTCTCGTTCCTCGGCTTTGACGCGGTCACCACGCTGTGCGAAGAGACGCCCGACGCCGCCAAGGTGATCCCGCGCGCCATCTTCCTGACCGCGCTGTATGGCGGGGTGATCTTTATCAGCGTGTCGTTCTTCATCCAGCTGTTTTTCCCGACCATTCAGCGTTTCCACCAGCCCGATGCCGCGCTGCCGGAGATCGCGCTGTACGTCGGCGGCAAGCTGTTCCAGTCGATCTTCCTGTGCGTGACCTTTATCAACACGCTGGCCTCCGGTCTGGCGTCGCACGCCAGCGTGTCGCGCCTGCTGTACGTGATGGGGCGTGACAACGTGTTCCCGGAGAAATTCTTCGGCTACATTCACCCTAAATGGCGCACGCCAGCGCTGAACGTGCTGATGGTCGGGCTGGTGGCGCTGTCGGCGCTGTCGTTCGATCTGGTGACCGCCACGGCGCTGATCAACTTTGGCGCGCTGGTGGCCTTTACCTTCGTCAACCTGTCGGTGATCAGCCACTTCTTCATTCGCGAAGGGCGCAACAAAAGCTGGAAGGATCGCTTCAACTTCCTGTTCCTGCCGCTGGTGGGGGCGCTGACGGTGGGGGTGCTGTGGCTGAACCTGGAGAAGAGCTCGCTGACCATGGGGCTGATCTGGGCGACGCTGGGCTTCGGCTATTTGGCCTGGCTGACCCGGCGTTTTCGCCAGCCGCCGCCGCAGCTCGAGCGGCAGCCGCAGCAATAAAATCACAGGCGGGAATTTCCCGCCTTTCTTTTTGGCGCGTGCGGCAGTAGAGTGAAAAACCTGATAAAAAATAACCCATTGGACTCGCCTTATGCCCGCTTTGCCCTCGCGTACCCGCGCCACGCTGTTCGGTTTGTTGGCTATTGTGTTGTGGAGCAGCGTCGTCGGCCTGATCCGCAGCGTCAGCGAAGGGCTGGGGCCGATCGGCGGCGCGGCGATGATCTACAGCGTCAGCGCGGTGTTTTTGCTGGTGGCGCTCGGCGTGCCGAAATGGCGCAGCTTTCCGCGGCCTTATCTCATCGTCGGCAGCCTGCTGTTCGTCAGCTACGAGATCTGCCTGTCGCTGTCGCTCGGCTACGCCAATACCCGCCTGCAGGCGATAGAAGTGGGCATGATCAACTACCTGTGGCCCTGTTTCACCGTGCTGATGGCGCTGGCGCTCAACGGCCAAAAGGCGAAATGGTGGCTGCTGCCGGGGCTGCTGCTGTCGCTGTTCGGCATCGGCTGGATCATGAGCGGCGAGGGCGGCTGGTCACCGGCGCAGATGCTGGCCAACGTGCGCAGCAATCCGCTCAGCTACGGGCTGGCGTTCAGCGGCGCGGTGATCTGGGCGCTGTACTGCAACCTGACCAAGAAGATCGCCCAGGGCAGCAACGGCGTGGTGCTGTTCATTGTGCTGACCGCGCTGGCGCTGTGGCTTAAATATGCCTTCAGCGCGGAAAGCGGCATGCAGTTCAGCGCCGGCGTGATCGTGACGCTGCTGTGCGCCGGGGTGGCGATGGGGGCGGGGTATGCCGCCTGGAACGTCGGCATTCTGCACGGCAACATGACGCTGCTGGCGACCGTCTCTTATTTTACCCCGGTGTTGTCGGCGGTGTTCGCCGCGCTGGTGTTGCACACCTCGCTGACCGTCAATTTCTGGCAGGGCGTGGCGATGGTCACTCTCGGCTCGCTGATCTGTTGGCGGGCAACCCGTGGAAATTAACGGAAATTATCCGCCGTCGGCGCAATGTTGAACTAGAATTTAACTAGCCATGTTGCCTGAAGGAACGACGACGATGAGAAGCGACATTCAATTTATTCAACAACCCGAAATCGACGTGCATCACTACGAGCGCGGCGATACCGTGCGCCTGACCACGGCGAATTTGCGGCATGAATATCAGCTTGACGTTTATATTTTGCGCCGCGACGACAAGCTGATTTACGGCTCGGTCGTCGCGGCGGCGCCCAAGACCGATATCCCGGTCGCCAGCTGGGAGGTGAAAAACGGCGAAGAGGTGGCGTTCCGCCAGGAAAACATCGCCAAAGCGGTGCCGGCGGTGAACTGATTTCGCTTTGCGTATTTTTTACTGATTTTGATGAAGGCCGACGTTTATACGTCGGCTTTTTCTTTGCCGCGGCTCAATGGCGGGCAGGTGACGCCCTGATGACAGTTGGCTCAAAAACTGCGCTAAAAATCGATGTGCATGACAAAAATCACAGCGAATGTGAATTTGCATGAAACATAATTTGACAAATGTGAACGCAATCGATTACCTATTCGCGAAATGCGTAACTGGATCACAGATTCTTACAGTCAGTGGTTTCTATAATGCGCGCGTCATCCGAGTTTCTGTGTGAAGACAACGCCAGGTGTCGGCAGACTCATTGTCATCTTTTCTAAACGGGCAGGAAATGGCCCTTTAAGCATGTGGTAATAAAATGAAAAAAATAGCTCTCGCAGCAGGTGTACTGCTCGCAGCGTCTTACAGTGCATCATCAATGGCTGATAGCAAAGACAGTCAATATGTCTCCGACTGGTGGCACCAGAGCGTCAACGTGGTGGGCAGCTACCACACCCGCTTCGGGCCGCAGCTGAATAACGACGTGTATCTCGAATACGAAGCCTTCGCCAAGAAAGACTGGTTCGATTTCTACGGTTACGTTGACGTGCCGAAGTTCTTCGGCGTGGGCAATACCCCGGATCGCGGCATCTGGGACAAAGGTTCCCCGCTGTTTATGGAGATTGAACCGCGCTTCTCCATCGACAAGCTGACCGGCACCGATCTGAGCTTCGGTCCGTTCAAAGAGTGGTACTTCGCCAACAACTACATCTATGATCTGGGCCACAACGCCGACGGCCGTCAGAACACCTGGTACATGGGTCTGGGCACCGATATCGACACCGGCCTGCCGATGAGCCTGTCGATGAACATCTATGCCAAATACCAGTGGGAAAACTACCAGGCCGCCAACGAGAACAGCTGGGACGGTTACCGCTTCAAGGTGAAATACTTCGTGCCGCTGACCCAGGTGTGGGGCGGCAACCTGAGCTACATCGGCTTCACCAACTTCGACTTCGGTTCCGATCTGGGCAAGGACAGCCATTGGGTTGACGGCACCGGCAAACAGGTGCGCACCAGCAACTCGATCGCCTCCAGCCATATTTTGGCGCTGAACTACGATCACTGGCACTATTCTTTCGTGGCGCGTTACTTCCATAACGGCGGCCAGTGGCAGGATGGCGCGGATATCGGCACCCCGCAGGGCCCGATCAAGTCTACCGGCTGGGGTTATTACCTCGTGGTCGGCTATAACTTCTGATTTTCCGTGTTATCAGAAACAGAAAACCCCGCCTGGCGGGGTTTTTTTTTGTCATCACTGGGCTTGTTCAACCGGGAGATGCTTCACCGGCATAAACAGCCTGCCTTTGATCACGTGACATTCATTATTTATCCAACTAATGATTTGTTCACGGCTGACGCCTTCCGACTGCGCGTAACGATGAAGATCGCCGTTAAAGTGCCGAGTGATGTATTCCATGAGGGTCATTTGCACGTCTTTTGCTCCTGAACGCCCACCCGTTGCCAGCCTGGCCACCGCGGGAGGTTGAGGTTTCTCAGACAGCGAATGTAAATTATTGGCAACCAAATCTCAACATAAAGCACCAGATTGGGGCGACAGCGGCGGGAAAAAGAATCCCGCACGGAGAGGCGGGAAGTGTTCGCTATTATCATTATGGATGATAAGAATAAGATTTGAGGTGCGACGAAAAAGAGCACGCTAACTCTTTTTTGTTACCCTCCCACGCTAGCGTAAGGCTTATTTTTCTTCAAGAAAAATCTGAGGTAAGTTTCGGAATTCTCGAGGCGTGTTGTGTTGAAACAAGCTATTGGCGCGACTGCCGTCAAACTGCACTTGTTATCTCGGAGTTTTCCTTATACTTCGTCCGGAAAAGACCCGCTATAGTCAACAGAGTCCCCCACGCAGGAATACACAACATGAACAAACGTCGTACGACCCTCACGGTGTTGGCGCTGATCGCGTCGCTGGGGTTGTCATCCGCCCCGGCCCTGGCTGACAAAGGCGGCAATGGTAACGGCAACGGTAATGGCCATGGCAACAGCGGCAATCACGGTAATAGCGGTAACCATGGCAACAACGGCAACAAAGGCAATAAAGATAAAGGCGGTTATAGAAACGACGATAATCTGGTTTCCGTCAGCCTCTCGCGCGACCGCGCCCGTTCGCTGGCGCGCAACTACGGCCTGACCGGCTACAGCTCGCTGCCACCGGGCATCGCCAAGAATCTGGCGCGCGGTAAACCGCTGCCGCCGGGCATCGCCAAAAAAGTGGTGCCTTACTCGATGCTGCGTGATCTGCCGCAGTACCCGGGTTATGAGTGGCGTATCGCCGGCGACGATCTGGTGCTGGTCGCACTCAGCACCGCGATTGTGGCTTCCGTCATCAACGGCGTGTTCGACTAAGGTTTGTCGAGCGTTATCGGGCCTCGCTGCGGCGGGGCCTTTTTATTTGCCAGCGCGGGGCGGACGTGGTGAACTTTGGGCCTTACGTTTCACTGCATCATAAGGGAGGCGCCATGTTCAGGGCGTTATTGATAGCCTGCTGTTTGACCAGTTTTCCCGCGTTGGCAGAGGGCGCAGCCGCTATCGGCGAGCTGGTGAACCAACGGCTGTCGTTGATGAAGGACGTCGCCGGTTACAAGGCGCAGCGGCATTTGCCGATCGAAGACCTGGCGCAGGAGGCGAAGGTGTTGGCCAGCGCGCAGGCGGAGGCGGGGCGTTTGGGGTTGGAGCCGGCGTCGGTGCGGCCTTTTATCGCCGCGCAGATGGACGCCGCCAAGGCGATTCAGTACCGCTATCGCGCCGACTGGCTGGCGAGCCCGGAACCCGGCTGGCAGCCGCGGCCGTTGGCGCAGGTGCGCCCGCAGATCGCGCAGCTGAGCAGCCAGATATTGCAACGGCTGGCGGAGCGGCTGCGCGCCGGCCCGCTCGGCGAGGCGGATCGGGCGGCGTTTATGGCGTCCGTGGATCAGGTGAATCTCAGCGCAGCCGACAAACGGCGGCTGGCGGATGCGCTGCTGGCGGTCAAAACCGGCAGCGCACGCTGAGCGTCAGTCGCGGCCGACGGTGCTGCGGCGGAAGGTCAGCATCCGGCTGCGGTTGGCGATGAGATCCACGTTGTAACCGCGGAAATAGAGGCAAAAGCGTTTTAACCACGGGCCGTCCTGGCACTCCACCAGCATGCGGCCCTGGCCGAGCGGGCTGAGCGTCCCGGTCTGCGCCGCCGGGCCGACGCCGATATGCACCCGATCGCCGCGAATTTCAAAGGCGGTGCGATAGTGCGGGTGATACCACAGCCCCTGCACATGCTTCAGGCAGTCGCCGTTGGCCGTGACCGGCAGGAAACGGCGCGCCACATGCCCGACTTCGCCCTCGACCGCTTCGCCGGTCCACTTCAATTTGATCGGCATATGGGCGGACAGCGACACCGCGTAGCCGTCTTCGCCCTGATACAGCGGTTCATCGCTGCCCAGATAGGCCAGATTGCCATTTTTGACCTCCAGCCAGTGCGGCTCCGCCGGCGTGGCGTAAAGGCCGTCGGGGATCGCCATGCTGCGCTGCGGCAGCGGTTCGCCAAGCAGCGCCGCCATCACCTGCAAAGCCATACCGAAACTGTCGCAGTCTTCGCGGTTGGCCACCAGCGCGACGCCGGCCTGACGATCGGGCGCCAGCAGGAAATAGGTTTTGTAACCGGCGTGGGAGCCGCCGTGGCCGAGCAAGCGCCGGCGGCCCAGCGGGGTTTGCGCCAGCCCCAGGCCATAGGCGCTGAGTTGGCCCTGATTGAGGCGGCGCGGTGCGCCGAGTTGCGCCAGCACGCCCTGGCCGGTGCCTTCGTTGGCCAGCAGCGTCTGCAGCCAGCGGGTGAGGGCGTTGAGGCTGCCGGTCAGGCTGCCGGAGGCGGAAAGGTGCAGGCCGGCGCTGGCGTGTTGCCAGCCCTGCGGCGCTCGCCAGTAACCCGGCACCAACCCTGGCACCACGTCGAACCAGCTTTCCGGCGCCCGCATCTGCACCTGCAGCGGCCGGGCGATGTGCTGTTGCACCAGTTGGTCGAAATCATACCCTTTGCTGCGCAGCGCGGCCTCCAGCAGCCGATAGCCGGTATTGCTGTAGGCGATCTCGCTGCCGGCTTCGTAGTTCAATCTTTCCAACCCCTCGACAAACTGCATCACCGGCTGCGCCTCGCTGACGGCGTGCAGCGAGATGCCGAGCAGGCCGAGCGTTTCGCGCACGTCGGGCAGGCCGCCGGTCATGTCCAGCGCCTGGCCGACGGTGACGTCCGCCAGCGCGGGTTGCAGGGCGGGCAACAGGTCACCCAGGCGTTGCTCCAGCCGAATGGCGCGATCGGTGGCGTTCAGCGCCAGCGCGGCGAAGATGTGCTTGGTCACTGAGGCGTAGCGCACCACGCTGTCGGCGGTGAAGGGGGTATTCTGCGCCAGATCGGCCAGGCCGGCGCAGGCGGTGGCGCGGAGTTGTTCGGCGTCAAACAGGGTGATGGCGCCGCCGGGTTCGCCATGCCGTTGCCAGCCGGCCAGCAATTGTTCGGCAACGGCGCCGGCAGCGCGCCAGTTTAACGGTGTTACAGACATAGGGCCTCCAGAGTGATGGTTCGAAACGGGCCAGCTCGGCCACACGCCGCCCGGCGCTGACGAGGAGCGCGGGCTTTTCGGCTGATTGTGGCGCAGTGCGTTTTTCGTCGGCCGCTGTTTTGTGCGCTGTTTAGACCAGTCGGTGGGGAATCACGCGAAACTTTGATATGGCGCGCAGAACGCGGCTGACGATGCGGTTAAAGGCAGGGGGAGAAACAGGCGCCCGGCGGCGCCTGCAGAGGGGATCAGTTCAGTCTGGCGGCGCCGTCCAACAGGCCTTCAATCATCTGCTTGAGCAGGCGCTGCAGCGAGGCGGCGCGCTGCGGTTCGAACGCGTAAGGATACTGTTCGGACATGTAGTTCACCTGCGCCAGCTCAAGCTGGATCGCATGCTGTTGCTGTTGCGGCTGGCCGTAGGCGCGGGTGATGTAACCGCCCTTGAAGCGGCCGTTCAGCACGTGGGTGAACTGCTGTTGCTGCTCGCAGCAGGCGACCAGCCGATCGCTCAGCGCCTGGGCGCAGCTTTCGCCGCCGTTGGTGCCGAGATTGAGATCCGGCAGCTTGCCCTCGAACAGCCGCGGGATCACCGAGGCGATGGAGTGCGCGTCGAACAGCAGCGCATAGCCGTGCCGCGCTTTGAGGCGCGCCAGTTCGTCTTGCAGTTGCTGATGATAAGGTTGCCAAATTTGCTGCAGATAGCCGGCGCGCTCTGCGTCCGTCGGCGCTTTGCCCGGCAGGAAGCTTGGGCGGCCGTCGAACAGCACGTCGGGATACAGACCGGTGGTGGCGGTAGTGTACAGCGGCTTGTCGTCCGCCGGGCGGTTCAGATCGATGACGAAGCGCGAATAGTTGCCGACCAGCACGCTGGCGCCCATCGCCCGGGCGAAGTCGTACAGCTGTGGTATGTGCCAGTCGGTATCGGGCAGCGGGCGGGCGTCGTCGGTCAGCCCGGCCTCGACCGCCGGCGTCAGTTGCGTGCCGGCGTGCGGAATGCTGATCAGCAGCGGCAGGCTGCCGGTCTGGAAGCTAAAAGGATCGCGAATGGTCATTGACGTACTTCTCCTCGGAAAATCACCGTACAGGGCAGCTGACCGCCCAACCAATAAGCCAGTTCCGCCGGCCGCGACAGCGGCCAGTGAACGAAGTCCGCCACCTTGCCGGTTTCCAGCGTGCCGTGGCTGTGTTGCAGCCCCAGCGCTTTGGCGGCGTGGGTGGTGACGCCCGCCAACGCTTCTTCCGGCGTCAGGCGGAACAGCGTGCAGGCCATGTTGATCATCAGGCGCAGCGACAGCGCCGGCGAGGTGCCGGGGTTGGCGTCGCTGGCGATCGCCATCGGCACCTGGTGCTTGCGGAACAGCTCCACCGGCGGGCACTGGGTTTCGCGCAGCAGGTAATAGGCGCCGGGCAGCAGCACCGCCACGGTGCCGGCGTCGCCCATGGCGCGGGCATCTTGTTCGGTGGCGTATTCGAGATGGTCGGCGGAAAGCGCGTGATGGCGCGCCGCCAGCGTGCTGCCGCCGAGGGCGGAGAGCTGCTCGGCGTGCAGCTTGACCGGCAAACCGGCGGCTTCGGCGGCGGCGAAGACCCGCTCCACCTGCGCCGGCGAGAACGCCAGATGTTCGCAGAAGGCGTCAACCGCATCCGCCAGGCCGGCTGCCGCCGCCTGCGGGATGATGGTGTCGCAGACCAGATTGATGTAGTCGTCGGCGCGGTTGGCGTATTCCGGCGGCAGCGCATGGGCCGCCAGACAGGTGGTTTTCACCTCGACCGGCAACAGCTCGCCCAACTTGCGCGCCACCCGCAGCATCTTCAGTTCGCTTTCCGGGCTGAGGCCGTAACCGGATTTGATCTCCACGCAGGTGACGCCTTCCGCCAGCAGCGGCCGCAGGCGGAACAGCGCCTGCTCCAGCAGCAGCGCTTCGTCGGCCGCGCGGGTGGCTTTCACCGTGGAAATGATGCCGCCGCCCTGCGCGGCGATCTCGGCGTAGCTCACGCCGTTCAGCCGCTGTTCGAACTCGCCGCTGCGATTGCCGCCGAACACCAGGTGCGTGTGGCAGTCAACAAAACCGGGGGTGATGATGCCGCCGTCGAATTTCACCGTTTCGTCCGCGATCAGGCCGGACGGCAGCGCCGCATGTTCGCCAATCCAGACGATCTTGCCGTCGCGCACGGCGATCGCGCCGTCGGTCAGGGTGTGATACTTGCCGTCGCGCATGGTGACGATATCGGCGCCGTGCCACAGGCTGTCACAGTGAATCTCAGACGTCATTGCTTTCCTCCGCCGGAGCCGCAGCTCCCACATGGTTGTATATACAATTAAAAACAACCTAACGCATTCATCGGGATGTCACAAGAGGCGGGCGAAATTTTGTTATCAGGATGTGATCGACAGCGGAGATGCGGGCGCAGGGGGCGCCCGCCGGGGATCAGACTTCGCTGGTGAAGCGGCCGAACAGTTGATAACGGCTGCCGGGGTACAGCAGCCGGGCCGAGGTCACCACGGTTTTGCCGGACCAGGTGCGGCGATGGATCAGCAGGCCGGGTTCGTGGTCTTCCAGCTGCAGCAGCTCGCGCTCGCACCGGGTGGGGATCACCGCTTCGACGATGTGTTCGCCGGCGGTCAGCGGCGCGGCCTGCGTCAGGTAGGTGTAAGGCGTGACGCGATCGAAATCCTGCTTCAGGTAATCCGGCGCTACCAGCGGGTTGACGCAGCGGTCTTCCACCTGCACCGGCACATCGTTTTCGTAATGCACGATCTGGGAGTAGAACAGCCGTTGGCCGGGCTGAATGCCCAGCGCCGTCGCTTCTTCCTCGCTGGCCGCACGGGCCTTCAGCTCGAGGATCTTGCTGCTGTGGCGATGACCGCGCGCGGCGATCTCATCGGCGATGTTGTGCACTTCCAGCAGCGCGGTATGCGCCTTGGCTTCGGCGACGAAGGTGCCGACGCCCTGCATGCGGATCAAAAAGCCTTCGCTGGTCAGCTCGCGCAGCGCGCGGTTGATGGTCATGCGGCTGACGCCCAGTTCCGCCACCAGTTCACTTTCGGAGGGCACGCGCTGGTGCGGTTGCCAATGCCCCGCACGGATTTGATTCACGATCGCCTGTTTGACCCGTTGGTAGATCGGGGCGGGGGCATCGCTCATTGCAGCCGCCAGTTGTAACACGGTCTGTTGTTCAGCCACGACGTTAACCTCGTCAAATAAAAAAATAATAACACCAGTTTACTGTTGATGTCGGCGTATGTATATGTATATACAACTAGTGGCCGTCGCGCCAGAAACTTGCCGGCGGCCGCCAAAAATTCCCGAAGGCGCGCCATCGCCGCGCCTCATTCGCCGTTACACCAACAGTGGAATACTGCCATGCCTGCTTATTTTGCCCCACGCGCTTTGCTCCCTGAGGGCTGGGCGCATAACGTCCGGCTGGACGTCGATGCGCAAGGTTATCTGACTCAAGTTACCGCCGACGCTGAGCCGCAAGGCTGCACCCGGCTGCACGGCGACGCGGTGCCGGGCATGCCGAACCTGCACTCCCACGCTTTCCAGCGCGCGATGGCCGGGCTGGCGGAAGTGGCGGGCAACCCGCAGGACAGCTTCTGGACCTGGCGCGATCTGATGTACCGCCTGGTGCAACGCCTGACGCCGGAGCAGGTGGAGGTAGTCGCCCGTCAACTGTATATCGAAATGCTCAAGGGCGGATACACCCAGGTGGCCGAATTCCATTATCTGCATCACGACGCCGACGGCAAGCCTTACGCCGATCGCGGTGAGATGACCGGCCGCCTCAGCGAGGCCGCGCATCAGGCCGGCATCGGCATGACGATGCTGCCGGTGCTGTACAGCTACGCCGGTTTCGGCGCGCAGCCGGCGCAGCCGGGGCAGAAACGTTTTATCCAGGATACCGAAAGCTATCTGCACCAGCAGCAGGTGATTGCCCGCCAGCTGGTGGATCGTCCGTTGCAGAATCAGGGGCTGTGCTTCCACTCGCTGCGTGCGGTGGAGCTGGGCCAGATGCAGCAGATTTTGGCCGCGTCGGATCGCACTTTGCCGGTGCATATTCACATCGCCGAGCAGCAAAAAGAGGTGAACGACTGCCTGACGTGGAGCGGGCAGCGCCCGGTGGCCTGGCTGTATGACCATCTGCCGGTCGATCAGCGTTGGTGCCTGGTGCATGCCACCCATCTGGATCGCGACGAGCTGGAAGCGCTGGCGCGCAGCCGCGCGGTGGCCGGCCTGTGCCTGACCACCGAAGCCAACCTCGGCGACGGCATCTTCCCCGGCGACGCTTACCTGCAGCAGCAGGGGCGCTGGGGCATCGGTTCCGACAGCCACGTTTCGCTCAACGTGGTGGAAGAGCTGCGCTGGTTTGAATACGGCCAGCGGCTGCGCGATCAGCGCCGCAACCGTCTGACGACGCCGGAACAGTCGGCGGTGGGCGATGTGCTGTACCTGCAGGCGCTGCAGGGCGGCGCGCAGGCGTGCGGCGCGCCGATCGGCCGGTTGCAGAGCGGCTATCGCGCCGACTGGCTGGTGCTGGACGGCGACGATCCGTATCTGGCGGCGGCGCCGGACGCCTCGATCCTCAACCGCTGGCTGTTCGCCGGCGGTAAAGAGCAAATTCGCGACGTGTTCGTCGGCGGCCGGCAGGTGATCGAGCAGGGGCGGCACGCGCTACAGCAGCAGAGCGGCGCCGAGTTCCTGCAGGTGCTGAAAACCTTTCAGCAGGAGGCGTAATGAGCCTGACCCGTTTTAGCTTCGCCGCGCTGCCGGTCAGCCCGTGGCGCAACGGCGGTGGGGAAACCCGTGAAATCGTCAGCTGGCCGCCGGGCGCGCAGGATTTTGACTGGCGCGCCAGCATCGCCACCATCGCACAGGACGGGCCGTTTTCCGCCTTTGCAGGCATCGATCGTTCGATCACGCTGCTGGAAGGCGACGGCGTGCGGCTGTTCAGCGCCGGGCATATCGACCATCAATTGGCGCGCGTCGGGGAGCCGTTCGCGTTCTCCGGCGACGTGGCGCTGGAAGCGACGCTGCTGGGCGGCGCCAGCCAGGATTTCAACATCATGACGCGCCGCGGCCGGCAGGCGGCCGAGGTGCGGCGCAGCACGGCGCCCGTCACCCTGCCGTCCAACCGGGCGGGCGTGCTGTATGTGCTGAGCGGGGTCTGGTCGCTGCCGGGGGGCGGCGAACTGCGGGCGCGCGAGGGCGTCTGGTGGACGGCGGCGGCGGGCGGTGAAGTGGCGCCGCTGACGGCCGACGGTGCTCTCCTGTGGGCGAACATCACAGCCTGCTAACGCAGAGTAGAGTCCTGCGCCCGGTTATGGGATTATTCACTTTTCCCCATTAATCATAAAGAAGGGCGCATGGCTTCGCTGAAAGACGTCGCAAAACTTGCCGGAGTCTCGTTGATGACGGTGTCCCGCGCCATCAATGAACCCGGCAAGCTGCGGCCGGAAACCTACCGCCGCGTCAAACAGGCTATCGACCAGTTGGACTACGTGCCGGATCTGTCGGCGCGGCGTATTCGCGGTGACGGAAATCGCGTGCAGACGCTCGGCGTGCTGGCGCTGGACACCGCCACGACCCCGTTCTCGGTGGAAATGATCCTGTCGATTGAGAAAACCGCGCGCGAGCGAGGCTGGAACAGCTTCGTCGTCAACCTGTTTGCCGACGACAACGCCGAACAGACCGTCGATCTGCTGCTGGCGCATCGTCCGGATGGGGTGATCTTCACCACGATGGGGCTGCGCGAGGTGACATTGCCGGCCAAACTGCTGGACAAAAAGCTGGTGCTGGCCAACTGCGTCAGCCCGGCGCATTCGATCGCCAGCTACATTCCTGATGACGAGCAAGGGCAGTATGACGCCACGCGCGCGCTGATCGCCAAAGGCTATCGCGCGCCACTGTGCATTCATTTACCGGCGGATACGCTGGCGGCGGGCCTGCGCCGCGGCGGTCTGGAACGCGCCTGGCGCGAAGCGGGGCGCGATGTTGAACAGCTGCGGCAGTATCATCTCGATCTGAGCGGCGGCGATCAAAGCTATCGCGACTGCGTCGCGCTGCTGGAGCGGCATTTCTCTGCAGGACGGCGCGATTGCGATGTCGTGGTGTGCGGGAACGATCGGATAGCCTTTCTGGTGTATCAGGTATTGCTGGCGCAAGGATGGCGGATACCGCAACAGGTGGCGGTGCTGGGTTACGACAATATGGTCGGCACCGGCGAGCTGTTCCTGCCGGCATTGACGACGGTGCAGCTGCCGCATTACGAGCTGGGCCGCCTTGCGGCGCTGCATGTGATTGAGCAGCGGGAGCAGCGTGAGACGGTGAAAGTGCCTTGCCCGCTGTTGGAGCGGGGTTCGCTATAAGCGCACCGGGTGCGTCGCTGCGCGCCCGGTGCTCATACCCATTATCCCCAGATGCTTGCCAGCCGCCATCCCGTGATGGGCTCGAACTGTGCCCGGCCGCCTGCGGCGAACAGGCTGAGGTGGCGCTCGCCCGCCGTCGGATAGATGCGGCTGGTCAGGCAGGCCTGCCCCTGATTGACGAAGATCTCCAGCGATGAGCGGTCAATGAAGAGACGTAGTGACAGGGTGTCACCTTCCGGCAGCGGCACGCTACGGCAGGTGCACAGGGCGGGGTTGTCATGAAAACGTTCCAGCACCAGTCGGTGCGCCTGATTGTCGACGAACAGGCGCGCCGCATTCCCGATGGCCAGCCCGTAACGCTCGGCGTCGCTGTCGGCCGGTCTCAACGTCAGGGTGAGTTCCTGCACGTCGTCCGCCAGCGGCAGATGCTGATTGGTCAGCGTCTGTGCCAAAAAGATGTGCGATTCTCGCCGCAGCGCCGCCAGTTCACGCGCCGGGTTCATGAGGACGCTGCCGTCGGCGGCCAGCGTCAGCTCACGCGGTAGGGTGAGGGCGCCGGCCCAGCGGTGCGCTTTGCTGGGCATCGGGGATTCCCACATATCCATCCAGGCAAACAGCAGCCGACGGCCGTCGGCGGCGGTGAAGGTCTGCGGCGCATAGAAATCGTGGCCGGCATCCAGCTCGCAGAAGGGTTGGGTCACCCTAAAGTCGCTGTCCGGCCGCCAGTGGCCGAGCAGATAGCCGCTCTGGAAGCGATTGCGGTAGCGGTAGCCCTGTGCCGCCAGCCCCTGCGGAGAGAACAACAACAGGTGTTGTTCCCCCAGCGGGAAGAAATCCGGGCATTCCCACATATATCCTTGATGCGCCGCCTGCGCGCCGGCCAGCACCCGATCGAAGCGCCAGGCGCGCAGGTCTGCAGAACGGTACAGGCGCACCTGGCCGAGACCGTTTTCTTTGGCGCCGACCACCAGCCACCATTCGCCGTTCTCGCGCCAGACTTTCGGATCGCGAAAATGCTGAATGCCGTCCGGCGGGGCCAGCACCGGCCCATGTTTAACGAAGCGTATGCCGTCTTCGCTGGTGGCCAGACATTGCACTTCCCGCACCTGGCTGTCGTCGCCGGGCTCGCCCAGCCACACGTGGCCGGTGTAAATCAACGTCAGCACGCCGTTGTCATCCACGGCGCAGCCGGAAAAACAACCGTCTTTGTCATAGGGCGCATCGGGCGCCAGGGCGATGGGCTGGTGCTGCCAGCGGATCAGATCGCGGCTGGTCGCGTGCCCCCAGTACATGGGCCCCCAGTGTTCGCTGTAGGGGTGATGCTGGAAGAAGGCATGATAGACGCCGTCAATACAGATCAGGCCGTTGGGATCGTTGATCCAGCCGGCGGGCGGCGCGAGATGGAACTGCGGGTAGTATTCGTCTCGGCGCTCTGCGCGCAGGGCTTCGACCGCATGGTCGGCTTGAGCTAAGGCAGTGTTCATTGGACAGACTCGCTTGATTTAATGGCGGATTGAAAGGGGGCTGCACTGGCGGAACGTTCGCCGCGCAGCAGGAAACAGGAGACAAGCGTCGTGGCGGCGACCGCGCACCCCATCAGCAGATAGGTGTCGGCAAAGCCGATGCGGTCATAACCGTAGCCCGCCAGCGGCGACAGGAAGCTGGCCATCACCTGGGTGATGAATTGAAAGCCCACCAGGTAAAGCGTTGAGGAGAGGCGGCTGTCGAAGCGGCTGGCGATGTATTTGAAGATAGCGATCAGCAGGATCGGCAACTCTACGGCGTGCAGCAGTTTCATGGCGGAGATCATCAATGCGCCGCTGACCAAGCCGGAGCCGAACATGCGCAGCGCCATCACGCCACCGGCCAGCAACAGCCCCTGTTTGGCGCCGATGCGGTTCACCAGCAGCGGCGCCAGGAACATGCCGCCGGCTTCGAGGAAGACCTGCAGCGAGTTGAGGAAGCCGTACATCTCGTTGCCCTGCTCGCGTGAAGCGAATTGCGAGGCGAAGTAGACCGAAAATTGCTGATCGAAAACGTTGTACACGCTGATACCGAGCACAAACACCACCAGCGCCCAGAAGCCCGGCATACGCAGCAGCGCCAGCGCATCCTGCAGCCGCAGATTTTCCGGTTTGCCGAACGCCAGGCCGGCCATGGCGTTCGGCTTCAGCTCGCGCACCTGGCTGAGCAGCAACAGGAATACCACGGCGGCGGCGGAGGCCAGCCAGAAATTGATGTTCGGATCGATATTGAAGATAAAACCGGCCAAAAAGGTGGCGCTGGCCCAGCCGAGCGATCCCCACATGCGGGCGCGGCCGAATTCGAAACCGCTGATGCGGCTGACTCGCTCGGTATAAGATTCCAGCGCGCCGATGCCGGCGAAGAAGGTGGCGCCGATAAATACCCCGCCGACCAGCGCGCCGAGCGGCAGGCTGCTCGCCAGCAGCGGGGCGTAAACGTAGATAAAGAACGGGCCGGTCAGCAGCAGCATCACGCCGAGAAACTGCAGCAGGTGCTTGCGCAGCCCAAGTTTGTCCTGAATAAACCCGTACAGCGGCTGGGCGCACAGCGCCACCAACGAGATAGCGGAGAAGATCAGGCCGGTCTCGGCGCCTTTCAGGCCGATCTTCTGATTCAGCCATAGCGAGATCAGCGAAAAGCTGGCAGACCAGGTGAAGAAAAAGAAGAACAGCAGGCCGCTGAGCAGCACGTAATATTTTTTAGTTTCGCGGTTCATGGGTAGGGCCCCGGTGAGTGAAGTTAGCTCTATTGTTAACGTTAACTCGCGAAGGGATGAAGCTGGCAGATATCACGCGTGCGATGTTAATCACAAAAGTTAACGTTAACATTTATGCCTTGTGATCGAGGTCACGGGTTGGCAAGGGGGCGATGCGCCCCCGGAGGATTAACGTTCGTTCAGCGAGCGCAGATGATCGTCGCGGCGCAGCGTCATCAGCGCAAACAGGCTGACCACCGAGGTGGCGACCACGTAGTAGGCGGGAATGTCGATATTGCCGGTCTGTTTGATGAGGCCGGTGATAATCAGCCCGGCCGAACCGGAAAACACCGCATTGGACAGCGAGTAAGCCAGCCCCAAGCCGGTATAGCGCACCCGGGTCGGGAACATCTCCGCCAGCATCGCCGGGCCGGGGCCGGCCAGCAGGCCAACCACGGCGCCGGCGATCATGACCGCCAGCCCTTTGGCCCACAGTGAACTCTGCGCATCCTGCAACAGGTGCAGCAGCGGGAAGGTGAACAGGACCACCGCCGCCACCGCCGTCAGCATCACCGTTTTACGCCCCAGTTTGTCGCTGACAATGCCCGCAGGCAGAATGGTCAGGGCGAAGCCGACATTGGCGAGCACCGTCGCCACCAGCGCCTGCTGGAAGGTGGCGTGCAATGAGGTTTGCAAATAGGAAGGCATCACCACCAGGAAGGTATAGCCGGCGGCCGACCAGCCCATCATGCGGCCGATGCCGATCAAAATGGTTTTCACCACGCCGCTCAGCTTCGCTTCCGGCGGCGCGGCGGCGTGTTCCGCATGTTGCTGCGCCTGGGTGAACGTGGGCGTTTCCTCGAGCTTTAGCCGCAGCCACAGCGCCACGGCGCCCAGCGGCAGCGCCAGCAGGAACGGAATGCGCCAGCCCCAGTCATGCAGCTGCTGCACGCTGAGCAGCGCGGCCAACAGCGCCACCAGCCCGGCCCCGGCCAGCAGGCCGAGCGCGACGGTCAGCGATTGCCAGGCGCCGAACAGCCCGCGCTTGCCCTTCGGGGCGAACTCGGTCATCAGCGACACGGCGCCGCCGAATTCACCGCCGGCGAACAGCCCCTGTAACATGCGCAGCAGCGTCAGTAGCAGCGGGGCGGCGACGCCGATCGAGGCATAGGTCGGCATGACGCCGATCAGCGCGGTGGCCAGCGTCATCAACAGCAGAACCGCAATCAGCGTTGGGCGACGGCCGATGCGATCGCCGATGCGGCCGAATATCACTGCGCCGATCGGCCGACAGAAAAACGCCAGCGCGAAGGCGGCGTAGGTGAGGATCAGGCTGGTGATTTCGTTTTCACCCTGCAGCGTGAAAAAATTGGCGGCGATAACGGTGGCCAGAAACCCGTACACCCCGAACTCATACCATTCGATAAAGTTGCCGACCGAGCCGGCCAGCAACGCCTGACGCGAGCGGCGCGCGTCGAGAGTCTGTTGATTCATCCCCGTTCCCATACTTTTGAATTATTGTTCGTCAGTTCTAAATTTATACGACAAAACAATCAATTGATTTCAGCGGGAACTGTGAGGCGCTCAGCGCATGCCGTCGATACGCCACCATTCGGGGCAAACTTCCGGGGCGTGAGGGGCTGCTGGACAGCTACCAGCGCAACGGTATTCAGCGCGGCCGGGTGACGGTGGTGGACTGGCTGCAGCGCCAGCAGCAGTGCGGGTGGCTGCGTGAGCGCGACTGGGCGCAAACCAGCGACCTGCTGTTGGCGATGACCATCGCCGAACCGCTGCGGCAGATGACGCTGGGGCTGTTGCCGCCGGGCAGCGCGATCGACGAGCGCATCGCGGCGGCGGTGGCGCTGGTGATACCGGGTTTGCTGAGCGAAGAGTGAAAACAAAAAAGGGCCGACGAATCGGCCCTTGAGCGGGGGAATGCCGTTACCGTTTAGGCCCGGCGCTCACCAATTTTTCACCCGCCGGGGTGACGGTATATTTGGCGAAGTTATCGATAAAGCGCTGCGCCAAATCCTGCGCTTTCTCCTGCCACAGCGACTCGTCGGCGTAGGTTTTGCGCGGATCGAGGATCGACGGATCGACGCCCGGCAGTGCGGTCGGCACGTCCAGCCCGAAGATCGGCAGCGTGAACGTCTCGGCCTGCTCAATGTCGCCATTCAGAATGGCGTCGATAATGCCGCGCGTATCCTTGATCGAAATACGTTTGCCGCTGCCGTTCCAGCCGGTGTTGACCAGGTAAGCCTGGGCGCCGGCGGCCTCCATGCGTTTCACCAGCACTTCGGCGTACTGCGTCGGGTGCAGCGTCAGGAACGCGGCGCCGAAGCAGGCGGAGAAGGTTGGCGTCGGCGCGGTGATGCCGCGCTCGGTGCCGGCCAGCTTGGCGGTGAAGCCGGACAGGAAATGGTACTGGGTCTGCTCCGGCGTCAGGCGCGATACCGGCGGCAGTACGCCGAAGGCGTCGGCGGTCAGGAAGATGATCTTGCGCGCATGGCCGGCTTTGGACACCGGTTTGACGATGTTCTCGATGTGATAAATCGGATAGGAAACGCGGGTGTTCTCGGTCTTGCTGGCGTCGTCGAAGTCGATGCTGCCGTCGGCCAGCACGGTGACGTTTTCCAGCAGCGCATCGCGGCGGATCGCCTGATAGATTTCCGGCTCCGCCTGCGGCGACAGCTTGATGGTCTTGGCGTAGCAGCCGCCTTCGAAGTTGAACACGCCGTCGTCGTCCCAGCCGTGCTCGTCATCGCCGATCAGCTGGCGCTTCGGATCGGTGGAGAGGGTGGTTTTGCCGGTGCCGGACAGGCCGAAGAACACCGCCACGTCGCCTTGCTCGCCGACGTTGGCCGAGCAGTGCATCGAGGCGATGCCCTTCAGCGGCAGCAGATAGTTCATGATCGAGAACAGGCCTTTCTTCATCTCGCCGCCGTACCAGGTGCCGCCGATCAGCTGCATGCGTTCCGTCAGGTTGAAGGCGACGAAGTTCTCCGAATGCAGCCCTTGCTGCTGCCAGTCCGGGTTGGTGCATTTGGCGCCGTTCAGCACCACGAAGTCCGGCTCGAAGTCCGCCAGTTCGGCGTCGCTCGGGCGAATAAACATGTTTTTCACGAAGTGCGCCTGCCAGGCCACCTCGGTGATGAAGCGCACTTTCAGGCGCGTGTCGGCGTTGGCGCCGCAGAACGCGTCCACCACGAACAGACGCTTGCCGGAGAGCTGGTTGCCCACCAGCGTCTTCAGATGCTGCCAGACTTCCGGGGAGAGCGGCTGGTTGTCATTTTTGCCGGTGCCGTTGTCCGACCACCAGACGGTATCGCGCGTGGTGTCGTCGCGCACGATGTATTTGTCCTTCGGCGAACGGCCGGTGAACTCACCGGTCGCGACGTTGACCGCGCCGAGTTGGGTGAGGGTGCCGCGTTCCAGCGGCGGCAGGTCGGCGCGGGTCTCTTCGGCGAACAGCAATTCATAGCTGGGGTTATAGACGATGTCGGCGGCCTGATGGATGCCGTAGCGAGCGAGGGTTTGTGGGGTAACAGCGCGTGAAGACATATTCTACTTCCTTATGAGTCATATTATGCCTCTTTCCCGTGCGGTGCCGCGCGCAGGATTAAGGTTCGGATCAAGCTGACCGGATTCAGCTAATGCGTTTCCGGTTCTTTATTAATAAAACAGGGGGCTTTTTCGCCCTCCTATAGCATAGCAGCGAATTTAAGCCTGCTTACTTTAATTACAAAATGCTGACGATAATTAATTAAAACCAACCTTGGCGGAGGGTCACAATATTGAATTTCGCCGGCGTAATTTAGTTTTGCATTTTTATTTTTTATCATATCGTCAGGGCTATCCACTGTTTTATTTCTTATTAGAAAAAGCGAAATCCACAATAGGATTTTTCGTAATCATTTGTTTTTGCTTGGCTATGGCAGGACTGTTGCGCCAGGTGAATCTAACCGTACTGTACGCTTGTCAGCAGGGTGAATAATGAAACAGATAAATGCAGAACTGGCCTGTGATAAAAATACGGCATCGTCCGAATCCTCAGGGTTAATTAATCAACTTCGTCAAATAGATATCGGTGCGGTACCGATCGCGTTGTTTATCACGATTTGCGCGATCGTGGCGATTTCCGCCTACGCCAACTTCCTGCCGAAGAATATGATCGGCGGCCTGGCGGTGATAATGACGCTGGGCTTTGCGCTGGCGCAGTTGGGAAAAAGCATTCCCGTGCTGCGCGATATCGGCGGGCCGGCCATTCTGTGTTTGATGGTGCCGTCGGTGTTGGTCTATTTCAATGTCTTCCAGCCTAACGTCATGGGCACCGTTCATCTGCTGATGAAAGACGCCAACCTGCTCTATTTCGTCATCGCCAGTCTGGTGGTCGGCAGCATTCTCGGCATGAACCGGGTGATCCTGATTCAGGGGATGATTCGCATGTTTGTGCCCTTGGTGGTTGGTACGGTGACGGCGGTGATCACCGGGCTGCTGGTGGGCAAGCTGTTCGGCTTTACCTTTTATCACACCTTCTTCTTCATCATCGTGCCGATCATCGGCGGCGGCATCGGCGAGGGGATTTTACCGCTGTCGCTGGCCTATTCGGCGATCCTGGGAGCGACGCCGGACGTCTACGTCGCGCAGCTGGCGCCGGCGGCGGTGCTGGGCAACATCTTCGCCATCGTGACCGCCGGGGTGCTGGCGCGCATCGGCATGCAGCGCAAGGCGCTGAGCGGCGACGGCATGCTGATCCGCTCGGCGCAGGAGAACGCGATGTTCGCCATCAAGGAGCAAAGCGGCAACGTCGATTTCCAACTGATGGGCGGCGGGTTGCTGGTGATCTGCGCCTTCTTTATCGTCGGCGGCCTGTTTGAACACATCGTGCATATTCCCGGCCCGGTGCTGATGATCCTGTTCGCGGTGCTGTGCAAATACTGCCGGGTGATCCCGGCCTCGATGGAGACCGGCGCGCACAGTTTCTACAAGTTCGTCTCCACCGCGCTGGTGTGGCCGCTGATGATCGGTCTGGGCATGCTGTACGTGCCGCTGGAAAGCGTGGTGGCGGTGTTCTCGGTCGGTTATGTGGTGGTCTGCGGTTCGGTGGTGCTGTCGATGGGGCTGGTCAGTTTCATGATTGCGCCTTACCTGAAGATGTTCCCGGTGGAAGCGGCGATCGTCACCTGTTGTCACAGCGGCCTGGGCGGCACCGGTGACGTGGCGATCCTGTCGGCATCGAACCGCATGGGGCTAATGCCGTTCGCCCAAATCGCCACGCGCATCGGCGGCGCTTCCACGGTCATTGGCGCGACGCTGCTGCTCGGTTGGTTAGTCTGAGTCCAGAATTTCTTATGGATAGCCGGGGTTGGATTGCCCCGGTTTTTTATTTCGAGGACAGCCGCACCCACAGCGTGATGAGCTATTTCAGCGAAAGCAACATCGGGCAGGACTTTAAAGGCGCGTACTCATCCGGGCCATTGCTCAACGACATCACGGCGATCCCGCATTTCTACGGCGCCAACATGCACACCCGCATTGGCGATACGATCTACGGTTTCAATTCCAATACCGATCGCGACTTCCTCACCGCCACCGGCGGATTGGATCCGCGACTTCGTGCGCGGTGAAGACAAGATCGATCTGACGCTGTTCAACACCGGCAGCGATTTCCTGGTGAAAGTGGTGGGGCAGCCGCTGGATGCGGATGATTTCGTGCTGGCGTAATGCAGGCAACAAAAATAGGGCGTTTTGGGCAAAAACCCGACAATTCCTATTAATTCCGTCATATTAGCGTGACATAGTAGCGCGCAGAAGGCCGGGCTTGCATACCTCGGGCTTCTGTCGGATCGCCAACCTTTTCGGTTGGCGATTCATTTTCCGCCTTTCAGCATGTTGATGGCGGCGCCGAGCAGGATGCGCCGTTCGATATCGTTGCTGTCCGCCAGCTGCCGCGCCAGATGTTTTTCCAGCGTTTCCACCGACAGCGCTTCGCCGCGATGGCGCAGCTGCATCACGCCGTCGCCGATCAGGCGTGCGACCTCATCCCATACGGGTTTAATCTCCTGTTCCGAGAACGTCATGGCCTACCTCGGTTGGTTGATTTTTGCCCAATGTAGCAGCTGAACTGCGGCTTCGCTACCGGCTGCCTAAAACAGGAAGCATAAAAAACAAGCCATCAGTATTTCTTCTGGTTTTTACGCTCAATACTTGCGGTGTCGAAAAGCAGGAGAAAACATCATGAACTGGGTCGAAACCTTTACGGAGTACTACCGCCTGAGCCGCACGGGTGAAACGCAGCATTGGCTGTGTCGCCGCTGGTTGCCGCAGGGAGAGGCGCGCTTGGCCTATTTGCGGGAGTTGCTGGAGCCGACCGCGCCGCGGCGGCGGTGAGCAGGGCGCCGGCGTTTGGCCGGCGTCGTTTCGCGGGATTAACCGAAGGCTATCGCCGCCCAACGCAACAGCAGCAACGCCAGGCAGATCAGCAGCAGCACCACCACCATTTTACTGAGCTTGGCGCCCATGCGTTTTGTTGCCACGTTGTTTCCCCTTTAGCTGAAATACCATCCACCGGCGAGGATGATGAGGAAAAGCGTCACTAACGCGACGCCGTTGAGTAAATCGCTGAAGGTATCGTCAGCATCGATGTCATTTTGCCGCATGTTGCCGCCTGGCGGTCGCCATTGGGTGAATAATGTTCACAGTATGCGCCCGACAGCGCGACAGGCACAGCGAAGAACGGTAAAAACGCGTAAAGGCGGCGGTGGCGGAACGCGCAGTCGCGCTTGCGACGGATGCAGACGGCCGGCAATACGTTGTACTATCCTGTCTGCATTGATGCATTTTTCCTAAAGGTATAATCATGGCGACGGCAATTCCACAGAAATACGAGCACCTTGAGCGCTGGGCGTTCGGCGATACCGAGCAGCAGGCCGATGAAGTGGTGCAATTGATCCTCAATGGCACCAAAACGGCCACCTGTTCCAACCTCGACGGCGAGGGGATCCCGCAGGCCGGCGATCGGTTCCTGGTGGTGGACGGCAAGGGGGAGCCGGTCTGCGCGGTCGAGCTGACCGCGGTGGAAATGAAAACTTACGATCAGGTCGATGAAGCGCACGCCTTTGCCGAAGGCGAGGGCGATCGCTCGCTGGCGCACTGGCGCAAAGAGCTGCAGCGCTTCTTTGAAGAGTACGATCTGTTCTCGCCGGACATGACGCTGGTGCTGATGAATTTCAAAGTCGTCGACAAATTCTAATCTTATGCGCGCCGTTCCCTACGAGTGCCAGTGGGCCAGCCCGGAACTGGCCGCCGATCTGATCGCCGGCCGCGCGACGCTGGCGCAAGACGAAAATTGGGCGCGCAGCGGCGCCCGCGATCGGGCGGAGTACGTCGAGTGGGCCAATCACGTGTGCGGCATGGCCTGTCTGAAAATGGTGCTGGGCCACCGCGACGGCGAAGCGCCGCCGCTGCTGGAGCTGGCGCGGCGCAGCCTGCCTTACGGCGCCTATGTGCGCGAAGGGGTGCGGATAAAGGGGCTGATTTACGCGCCGTTCGTCGAGTTTGTACGCGAGCAGTTCGCGCTGCAAGCGGAGGTGAAGGTGGGGCTGGAGGCCGCTGACGTGCCGGCGCTGCTTCAAGAATGCCGTTACTTTATCGCCTCGGTACACCCTTCCATTCGCCGGCCGGAGAGCATACCGCCGCAGCGGGGCGGGCATCTGGTGCTGATCACCGCCGCCGATGCGCAAAGCGTGACCTTCCACAATCCTTCGGGCGACAGCCCGGCGACGCGCGAGCGGGTGCACCTGCCGCTCAGCCGCTTCACCCCTTTCTTTGCCGGCCGCGGCATCGCCATCGCATAAAAAAACGCGCTGTTTCCGATGAAAACAGCGCGTCGTCAGCAGTGCTGATGCATTTTCATGCCAGCCGCATCACCCAGGCGTCCGCCTGCCGATCGTAGTGCTGCTTGTACAGTAGTGACTGTTTGCCGTCGAGGATCGCCGGAATGCTGGTGTGTTCATCCCAGCCGTCCAGCTGCATGCACAGATCCGGATCGGACTTGCAGGGAATGCTCAGGGTGCCGGCGCGGTCGGCGCCGGCGTGAAGATGCGCGTCATCGACCTCGAAGCTGCCAATTTTTACGACGGTTTTGCTCATGGGAACTCCTTGCTCAATGGTGTGGTAGGAGGTTAGACCAGTGCGGCCATCGGTAAGAGCATAGCCAAATGAGCAAAAAATGCCACATAAAAATTACATTTTGGAAACAATTTCCACGGCGGCAAAGCACCGCGCCTAGTACTCCACCACAAAACTGAGATTGTCTTGATAGCTACCGACTGCCACTTCCGTCTGCGCCGCATTGACCGCCGCCTTATACGGGATGCTTTGCGCCAGCCCGGTGCCGGCGCCGCTCTGTTTGTTGGTGCTATCCCAAACGGTCGTCGTATTGGGCAAGTAAATCTGATACTGCATGAAATTGCTGGTGCCGCTTTTCATACGCCGCCAACCGGAGACCGGGTTATTGCCGTTGGTGAAATAGGTGTTGTATCCCTCGGTTTTGGTGCAGGTCAGGGTGATGCTCTGATTGACAGGATTGAACTGCCCGACCAACGCCATGCTGCCGAAGTTGACGTTGGGCGCGGTGCCGATCAGGCAGTCTTTGGTGATGGCGACGCTGACGCTGACCGTGCTGGCCTTGTTGACGCCGTCCCACCAGATGCACAGGCCGAGCACGCCGAGGCCGCAGATATGGTAGTTCCAGATCAGGTTGATGGTGTCGGTATAGGTGCCCGAACGCACGTTGGCGCCGGCGGTGGTTTTGATATACAGCGGAAAGTTGACGTTGGAAGAGATCAGGATCAGCGACAGCAGGTTCAGCGAGCTGTAGTCAATGGTCTGCCCGATGCTGTAGGGATATTGATAGTTGGCGTCGGGATAGATCAGGTAGGCGATTTTATCGCCGGAACCGTCGGTGTTGGCGACCGCCATGCCGTTGGTGGTTGACGCAACCTTGACCGTGACGGTGTTCTGCGACAGCAGCGATAGCCCGAGGCCGGTGCAGTTGAGGCCGGCGGTGCCCTGGGCGTTGATCTGCCCGTTGTAGACCACGAAAGAGCTGCTTCCCGGTAAGGTGACGGTGCCGTTGGTGGTGGCGCAGTCGGCGAATGCGCGCTGACAGAACAGCAGCGAGAGGGTTAACAATAAGAAGGCTTTCAATCCCCGAAACATAGTGACTCTCCGTCGTTGAATTAGCGGCAGACAACCGGGCCGACGCGCTGGATGCCCTGAGGCTTCGCCAGGCTGAATTCCGCCTGACACGGCGGGCCGCCGTCGGCCGGGATCACGCTCAGCCGATTGTGTTGTTGCACCGGGTCGATATAGGTCATGCCATCCCAACCGACATAGCTTTGCTGATTGCCGCCAACCACCGCCACCTGGCTGCCGTTGGCCAACGGTTTGCCTTGCTCGTCAACCAGTTCGACGTCGGCGGCGGAGATGGGTTGGATGGGGAACTCAACCAGAAAACCGCTGTGATCGCGAATGGCGACGGTTTTTTCCACCGTCGGCAGCGCGACGTCGGCGGGCAGGTTGAGCGGATCAATCTGGAATTTCGCATGGTAGTAAGAGGTGACGGTCGGCACCAGTAAATAGCCCTGGGCGTCGGTCTTGCCGATCGGCTGGTTCTCATAGCTCACCGGAATGTCGGCGTATCCTTGCGTGGACACCAGCGCAAAGGCATCGTTGATGGTGTTGGTGGCGTACACGCCGCCGTTCATCGCCACCAGCGAACCGCTGATTTCTCCCCAGTGGTTGGTTTCATCGCGGGTGCCGTATACGCCCGCTCGGGCTTCGAGTCTGCGGGTGCGCCAGGTCAGATCGGCCTGGCGGTAATCGCCGCCGCTCGGGTTATTGGCGTAGGCCAGATTCCAGCCGAAACCGCCATTGGTCGGCGCGGCGCGGCTGTAGCTGACGCGTTCGCTCCAGCGGTTGTTGTTGTCGCGCGCGGCGCTGAAGCTGGCCGTGCCCCAGCTGTCGAACGGAATGGAGAGCTGCAGCTGGGCGCTGTAACCGCTGCTGCCGATTTCCCGGTTCAGCGAGGCGTACAGGCTGCTGTTGCGCCAAAGCGATACGCTGTAGGACAGGTTCACCAGGCGGGTTCGCTGAGCGATGGCGTCGCGGACGTCAAAATAACCGGCGCCGAGGCTGCCGAGCCGGCCCAGGCTGACGCTGCCGGTCAACTGATCGGTGCGGCGGCTCAGGCGGTAGTCGCTTTTATACACGGAAATGTCGCCAAAATCGGCGCTGCGCAGGATGCGTTGGGCGTTGAGGCTGAAACGTTGGTTGCTGTAGGTGTAACCAAAGCTGCTCTGATCGCCGTGGTTGCCGGTGTAGCGATAGACGGGCTGGGGATCCGGCTGTTGCAACGGCCTGCCGGTCAGCGGATCGTAATAGGTGGGGGATTGTATCGCCCGGCCGCCGTTAAACGCTTCATCACCGGCCTGGCTGACGCTGTAGGACGCGTTGAGAACCCCCCATTGCCCGACGCGAAGGTCGGCGCCGGCGCCGCCAACCGCCAACTCGGCTGCGCCTTCGGCGCGTCCTTCCAGGGTTAACCAATCAGTGACGCCGTAACGTAAGCTGGCGCTGCCTACCCATTGCCCGTAATCGGCAGAATTCAACCCGTAGTTGCGCCGCAGCAAACCGGTGGAAATGCTGAAATCGCTCATGCCGGTCTGCAGCAGGTTGCTGGCCACGTAGAACGGCACCGTGGTGCTGACCTGGCGGCCGAGGGCGTCAGTGGTGACGACGGTGGCCTGACCCGCGCCGTTAATGTAGGGCACGCTGTTGAGGGTGAACGGCCCGGGATTGATGTTGGTGGTGCTGTTTTTATAGCTGTTGATGTATAAATCGACGCTGCTGGGCAATGCCGCCTGGCCGGAAAATTGCGGCAGCGGATAGGTGATAAGATCCGGGCGCACCGCGAAATTGCGCGCCAATTGCAAGCCGCCGATGCGCACGGCGCTGCTCCAGGGGAGCGAGCCGGTGGTAAGGTCACCGGCGATCACACTCAGCATCCGCTGGTCGTCGTTGAAACGCCAGTAGCTGTCGTATCGAATATAGCGCCCGCCATCGTCGTTCGGCCCGCCGTTAAACCCGCTGCGGTAGATGCCGGTGTTGGCGATGACGCCGAACCCGTCGAACAGCCGCTGTTCGCTCCACGCCGACAGGTAGCCCGGCCGGCCATTGCCGTTGCTTTGGCTGGCATAGATATCGTAGTTGAACAGCAAACCCAGGCTGCTTTGCGCCGGCAAGCGCTGCAACGGTGAATGGGCGCCGATGGTTTGCTGCGGCAACCAGTCGTTAGGCACGTTGATCAGCAACTGCTGGCTCTCGCCGCTGTAGCTGACATCCACCTTCTCCAGCCGATCGACGGCGATCTCTTTCGCCTGCTTATCCGCTACCGGCAGCCCGGCGTCGAGCAGTTGCTGGGGCGTCATGTAGTAATGGCCGCCGCGGTAGTTGACCGGCACGACGTTGCCGGTTTGGCGCCCGTTGACGACCGGCTCCAGATACAGCGTGGTGTCCGGCATGCTGACGGCGCTGGGCGGCGGCGGCAGATCGTCGCCGAGCGCAAACGGCAGCCAGCCGCCGGCCGCCATGCTCAGCATGGCAAACGCCAGCGGCTTAAGGCTGAAACGCCGCGTCGATAGCCTCCCTGTCGGCTGCACCTGGGCCTCAATAAGACGGAATGGCTACGGGCTGTTTGTTGTCATTGACCGTGGCCATCAGTTTGCCGCTGCTGAAACCGCCGGCGGGCGGCAAGGCGAAGCGCATTTGCGAACCGGGCAGCACGTATCCCATCAGGCCGGGATTCAGGCTGCGGCCTTGCAGCGTCACTTTCGACATGCGGGCATGCACTGCGCCTTGATTTCGCACCTCCAGCCAGCGTTCGCTGCTTTGCTGCTGTAGACGATAGCTGAGCTGAGGTTGGCTGGCGGTCGCGTAATCGCGCGGTTTTTCGCTGTCCTGTTTGGTCCAAATGCCCTTGCCGCTGACGAACAGCGGCACCGAGTAGCGCATCTGGAATTTCAGCCCCATCTCCGCACCGCCGGGGGCGGCGCCCGACGATTGTTCTTTCACCGGCACTTCATCGACCAAAATGCGGTAGGCACGTTCCTGTCCCGCCGCCGGGGCCGACTGTTTGATCAGGCGTATCAGCTGGCGTTTGCCTGGCGCGATCGACGCCACCGGCGGGCTGGCGATCACGTCGCTTTGGTTGCTGTAATCGTCTTTGCCGGCGGTTTGCCGCCAACCCAACACGCGAATTTGCATATAGACCGGTTTGCTGTCGCGATTTTCCAGCCACAGCGCGGTGGCCTGTTGTTGATCTTCAATCACCGGATCGATCGGCCAAATGAGAATGGAGGCCGCGGCCAGGGCGTGCTGCTGGCTTGCCAGGAGCAGGGCTGCCGTTAACGGCAGGCGGAAGGGTATGCGCATAACTCATCCTTATTGCAAAAAAACTTAATAAGTGACCGTCAACAAGACCGTATCGCTGTAAACGCCACTGGTGGGCAGGGTACTGGTCGAAAACAGACGGGCGTAAACCTTGATTTCTTGCGTGCTGCCGGTGGCGGCGACGGTCTGCGCCGCGCCGCCGTTGGCGCCATCCCCCCAAAGGGTGGCGTAGTTGCTGTCTTGATAAAGTTGATACAGCAGCGTTTCCGACGTGGCGGCGTTTTGTAATTTTCTGCCGCCGGCGATGGATCCGGTCACATGATTGCCGACGCCGAGGGCCAGCGTAACGCTCAGCCCCGGGTTGCAGCGAAACAGCACCGAACCGGCGCCGCTGCTGGAGACGACGCTGACCGCGTTGCTCAGCGAGGACAGTTGGCCGAAGTTCAGGGTGCCGAAGGTGGTCACGTCGCTGACGCCGCTGCCCAATACGCAGCCTTTTACCACGGTTGCATTGACGGTGAACGGCTGGCTTTTGGTCAAGTCGTTGACGCCGGTATCGCTTTGGGCCGGGGAAAGCGGCAGGCAGAACAGCAAACCGCAAATGGAAGCGCGCATCGTCATTACCAATTGATCGTGACCTGTACCGTGTCGGTGTAGCTGCCTGTCGGGGGCGTGGACTGCGCCGGAATCATGCCATAGACCGGCAGCCAGTTGTCCGAACCGTTGGCGGTTTGTGACACGCCCGTCAGATTGTCCCAAATGGTGCTGTGGGCGGCGTTGGTGTACAGGTTGTAATTCACCCGTTGGCCGGCCGCGCTTTGCAGGTAGCGGGCCGCGGTATTGCCGCTTTGCCCGCCGCCAAGCAGAACGCTGTAGCTGGTGCCGTTGGTGCATTTCACCCGAATGGCGCCGGCGTTTTGCTGCCCGGCGACGCTGGTGGCGGTGCTGAGAAAATACAGCGTGCCGAAATTCAGCGTGCCGAAGCTGACGTTGCCGCCTGAGCTGCTGCCGGCTTCACAGGCGCTGAGCAAGGTCGCGCTGACGCCGAGGGTCGCCGTTTTACTGTCGGCCAGCGCCAACAGGCTGCACGCCCATAATCCGCCGCAGCAAAGCGCGAGCCGCACCGTTACCAGGTGACCGTCATCGTGACGGTGTCGTTATAGGTGTCCGCCGCCGGGGTAGAACCGGCCGCCGGCACGCGGCCATACACGATCAGCGGAACGGCGGCGCCGGTGCCGGTGCCGGTCAGCGCGTTGGCGCCGCTGCCCCAGGCGGTGGTGCGCGCGGCATCCTGGTAAAGGTTATAGCTGATGAATGCGCCTGCGGTGCTGGCCATGCGGCGTTGGGTGCCTGACGTGACGTGGAGCCCGTTGTCCAGCGCCACCGTGTAGTCTGTGCCGGTGGTGCAGGTCAATGACAGCGTACCGGCCCCCCCTGCGCCGGTGGCGCTGGCGTCGATGATGTTGGCCAGTGAAGAGTAAGTGCCGAAGCTGATGGAGCCGAAGTCGTTGACGGAACCGCTGCTGTTGCCGCCCCCCACGACGCAACCGGCGCCGATGGTCAGCGTCACGCCTAGCGTGCCTTGAATGGTGCCTGCTGCGTTAGCCGCGCCGTTGGCGCACAGCAGGGTTGCTACCGAGGTCAATGCCATCAGAGTTTTTTTCATCTTAATTCCTTGCCGTATGAGAGAAAGCCCGCAAAGACGCCACCCAGAGGTGGGTTGAACGTATTCATTTAGCTGCACTTTAATTAATAGAATAAGAATCGGGAATTGTCTTGATGAAAGCGAGAAACTTTTTATTCCCATCCCCCGGCTGACGGGGCTTACAGGTGAGGTATACCGATAAATTGAAATGATTAGAATAATAACGAACGGTGATGGGAATATTATTAGCGTTATTTTATCGCCGGGGCGTTTAATTCCCCGGCGCGGTATCGTTTACAGGTGGAAATCCAGCGCGCCGTCGCGCACCAGCTCGCGCGGCAGGTTGTTCTTGATACGGCTGCCGATGCGCTTGGCGATGCCCAGCGGCTGCCCTTGGTAGGTGACGATGCATTCATCGCCCGCCGGCGGCAGTTCCGGGTAGAGATCGCGGCCGTGATACCACTCCTGCGCCAGCGCGGCGTCCAGCTCGAAATGCGCTTTGCCGCCGGTGCCGGCCAGCGCGATCGCCGCCTCGTGCTGCCAGCGGAAACCTTTAGGGAAACGCTCCGCCAGTTTGAGGCCGATGCGCGAGAAGCGCACCTTGCCGAACAGCGGTTCCAGCTCGGCCGGGAACAGCCAGATCTCTTTGTCGCGCTCCCACAGCCGGCCGTCATCGCCCCAGGTTAAGCCGGATGCGGCGGCGGCTTGGGCGACCTGCGCCGCTTCTTTGCCGGACAGCGGGCTGAACGGGAATTTACCGACTTTGTAGGTCGGCTTCGGCAACGGCGCCACGGCGCGCCGTTTGCGCAGGCGGGCGACGAAAAAGCCTTCGCTGTCGTAAATCTGCGGGAAGACGTGCAGGAAACCTTCGGCGGTCAGCGCCTTGTCGGCGCCGGGGAACAGCCCGCCCAGCGATTCGACGCTGACCGCGTCGCTGTAGGTGTCCAGCAGCCAGCGCACCACCTGCTGGTTTTCCTGCGCATTGAGCGTGCAGGTGGAGTAAACCATCACGCCGCCCGGCGCCAGCGCATGAAACGCGCTGTCGATCAGCTCGCGCTGGGTGGCGGCGATCTCGGCCACGCTCTGTGGCGACCAGTTGCTCATGGCGTCCGGATCCTTGCGCACCACGCCTTCGCCGGAGCAGGGGGCGTCGAGCAGAATGGCGTCGAAGCTCTCCGGCAGCGCGGCGCCGAACACCCGGCCGTCGAAGTGGGTCAGCGCGGTGTTCTTCACGCCGCAGCGGCTGATATTGGCGTGCAGCACTTTCACCCGGCTGGCGGAGTATTCGTTGGCGACGATGCCGCCCTGATTGCCCATCAGCGCGGCGATCTGGGTGGTTTTGGATCCCGGCGCCGCCGCCACGTCCAGCACCCGAGTCGGCGCCGCGCCGCCCTCAAACAGCGCGCTGACCGGCAGCATCGAACTGGCTTCCTGAATGTAGAACAGGCCGCTCAGGTGTTCGGCGGCGCTGCCCAGGCGCAGCTCTTCATCGTCGCGCTCGATCCAGAACCCTTCCGCGCACCAGGGAATGGGCTCCAGTCGCCAGTCGTAATCCTGCACCAGCGCCAGGAAGTCGGCGACGCTGATTTTCAGCGTATTGACGCGCAGGCTGCGGCGCAGCGGGCGCTGGCAGGCGGCAATAAAATCGTCCATCGCCAGCTCGGCGGGCATGATGGCGCGGGTGGCATCAAGGAAAGCGGGGGGCAGAAAAACGGCGGTGGATTTGGCCACGGGCGAACTCTCAGGGTGCAATAAAGATAAGGGCGAGAGTTTATCACAAAGCGGAAAAAAACAGGGCCTGGCGATGCCGGGCCCTGAGGAAAATGCGAAATTTAATCGCGCGGAATGGCGGTGCCCCAGGTTTTCCAGTCCTTAGGCTCTTCCGGATTCAGCAGGAAGTGTTTGTTCGGCGTGGCTTTCGGCGCCAGCGGAATGGTCGGCGGCGTGGCGAAGGCGATACCGCCGCGGATGAACTGCTGGAAGGTGCCGCTCTTGATCACGCCGCCGGTCAGGCCGAACTGCAGGTTGTAACCCGAAGCCAGCCAGAACACGCTGTTGTTGCGCACCAGATGCTGATATTTCTTGCTGATGCGCAGCGCGACGTGCACCCGATCGGACATGGCGCCAAGGTAGAAGCCGGTGATGGTACCGACCTCTACGCCGCGGAACAGCACCGGCGTGCCGATCTGCAGCGAGCCGGTTTCGGCGGCGTCGAGCACTACGCTCAGGCCGTCGAGATAGCGCGAGTCGGTGATGCTGGCCTGCTGCAGCTCGAAGGTGCGCAGCTCGCGGCCGCGCCCCGGCTCCACGTTGATATAAGGCTGGAGCAGGGTATCGAGATTGCTGACGCCGGCGGCGGAGATCTCCGGCGAAACGATTGAGAAGCGGCTGCCCAGGCGCGCGAAAGTGTGCACATATTCCGGATACAGCACCGCTTTGGCCAACACTTCGTTGCGCTCCGGCGCCAGCTGCAGCGACTCCACCTGGCCGACGTCGATACCGAGGTAGCGCAGCGGCATGCCCGCCGACAGCTTGCTGGCGTCGTAGGTTCGCAGCATGATTTGGCTGCCCACCGCGCGGGCGGCGGTTTCGCTGGCGTACAGCACGCGGTTGGCGCCCTTGTTGAGCGTCACGCCCTGCAGGTTGTCGAAGCTGATGGCGCCTTTCAGCGCGCGGTTAAGCGGCGAAGCCTGCACCGTCAGCCCGCTGCCGTTGAGCTGCACCTTGGCGCCGCCTTCGGCCCAAAAGATGCTTTCGCGGGTCAGCAGCTTGCGGTATTCCGGGCTGATGTACACGTCCACCTCAAACTCGTTGGCCTTCGGCCGAACGTTGACGATCTCGCCCACCTGGAATTTGCGGTACAGCACCACCGAACCGGCCTGCACATCCGGCAGGCTGGTGGCGCTGAGGGTCAGGGTGGTGGAAGGGGCGTTGCCGACGATGCCTTCCTCGGCTTTTTCGCTGTTGGCGTACAGCGGGTATTGGCCGCCCGGTTCCCCCTTGCTGCCGGGAATAATGCGCACGCCGCCGTCCACCCATTCTTGGGCGCTGGCGCCGAGCACTTCCATGCCGTCGATGCCCAGCTTGACGTCGAGCCGGCTGTTGACCACGAATTTGCTGTCTTTGTGCAGCAGGCCGCGATACTGCGCGTCGATGGCGGCGGTGAACACCACGCCGCCGGCGGTCAGGGTGCGGCTCAGGATCTGGCCGACTTTCACGCCGTGCACCACCAGCGGTTGCCCGACGTCGATGCCGTAGCTTTGCGGCGCATTCAGCGTGACGGTCAGCACGCCAGGCTGCTGTAACAGCGTTTCGCTGCTGTCCAGCACGTTGAAGCGCTGCTGCGGCTCACCTTCGCCCGGCACCAGCTCCAGCGTGGTGCCGGTCAGCAGTTGGCTGAGCTTGGCGTCGTTGAGGCTGATGCGCGGGCTGCGCATCACGATGCGGGTGCCGCTGCGCATCAGATCGACCACCGAAGGATCGATGGTCAGTTCACCGACCACTTTGCTGTCCTGTTGCAACGTCAGCTTGGTCAGGGTGCCGACCTGCAGCCCCTGGTACATCAGCGGCGTGCGGTTTTCACTCAGGCTGTTGCCGCTCGGCAGATCCAGCAGGATATTGACGCCGCGCTGGCTGTGGGCCAGATCCGGATACAGGGTATAGCTCTGATCGCCCTTGGCCTGCTGGCCATCGGCCGGCGAATCGAAGGCGATGGCGCCGTTGACCAGCGCCGCCAGGCTCTCCATTTGCACCGTCGCGCCGGACAGGCTGAAATCGCCCTTGAAACCGGAGACATTCCAGAAGCGGCTGTTGCTCTTCACCAGGTTGGCGAAACGGCGGTCGATCAGTACGTCGATGGTCACGCCCTTGTTACCTTCGCTGATGGTGTAGTCATACACCTTGCCGACCGGGATTTTACGGTAGTAGACCAGCGAGCCGCTGTTGAGCGAGCCGAGATCGTCGGCGTGCAGGTGGATCATCAGCTCGCCGGTGTTCAGGCGGTATTTCGGCTGGGTATCGAGCGCGGTGAAGTGAGTTTGCTCCTTGCCGCTGCCGGGCATCATGCCGATATAGTTGCCGCCGACCAGCGCATCGAGCCCGGAGACCCCGGCCAGCGAGGCTTTGGGCGTCACCAGCCAGAACTGAGTGCCTTCGCGCAGCGAGTCTTCCAGATCGCTTTTGATGCTGGCCTCCACCACGATGCTGCGCAAATCTTTGCTCAGGCTGATTTTCTGCACCGTGCCGACCTCTACGCCCTGATAGCGTACCGGCGTGCGGCCGGCGACGATGCCCGCCGCCGATTGGAAATCGATGGTGACGGTGGTGCCGCGCTCCTGGAAATTGTTATAGACCAGCCACCCGGCGATCAGCAGGGCGATGAACGGCAGTAACCAGAACGGTGAAATGCGGCGCTTGTTCTTGACCCGCGCTTCAGTCGGTGTAGTCGGCGTTTCCTGTTGCATGTGCATCCCAAATCAATCGGCTATCCAGCCACTCAACGGCAAGAATAGTCAAAATGACCGCCGAGCCAAAGTAAAACGCGGCCGGTCCCATAGTAAAAGATAACAGCTGGTCGCGGTTTACCAGCGACATCATCAAGGCGATAACGAACAGATCGAGCATCGACCAGCGGCCGATCCAGGCGACCAGACGCAGCAGACGAATGCGCGTCTTCAGGCTGTGCGAGGTTTTGAAGTGAATGCTGAACAACAGCGTGATCAGCACGATCACTTTGGTAAAGGGCACCAGCACGCTGGCGATGAACACAATGGCGGCGATCGGCACGTTGCCGGAGGTGGCCAGCGAGACCACGCCGGAGAATATGGTGTCTTCGAGGCGCACGCCGTTGGCGTAAATGATGGAAATCGGCAGCAGGTTGGCCGGTATCAACAGGATCATCGCCGCGATCAGCGCCGCCCAGGTTTTCTGCAGGCTGTAAGGCTGGCGGTGGCACATCGGCACGTGGCAGCGCGGGCAGCGGCCGCGCGCGTCGGGGTAGCCGGTATAGTGGCAGGACAGGCAAATGTGCAGCGCCGCCGGCGGGCCTTTCGGCTGTTCCTGCGGGTAGTAACGCTCCCACAGCTGCTCCAGGTTGGCGTGGATCAGCGTCAGGATGCTGAGCAGGGTGAGCGACAGGTAGGCGATCAGCGCGCTGCCCGCCTGGATGTCGGCGTAATCCTGCACCTTGATCGCCGCCACCGCCATGCCGATCAGATAGATGTCCAGCATCACCCACTCTTTGAGCCGCTCCAGCATCAGCAGCACCGGCCGCAGGTTCATGCCGAGCGCGTGGCCGAAGCGCAGGTACAGCAACGACAGCGCCAGCGTCAGCGGGGCGCCGATGGTGCAGAACGCCACCATGCTGGCGGTAAGCGGGTCGCCCTGACGGCTCATCTGCCAGATGCCTTCCAGCAAACTGGCATCGATGCGCGTGCCGAGCAGGCGGATGCTGATCAGCGGTTCGGTGAAGGCGAACGGCATCAGCAGCAGCATGGCGATCGCCATGGCGGTCAGGCGCGTCATCGACCAGTCGCGGCCGTTCACCACCTTGGCGTTGCAGCGCGGGCAATAGGCGGCCTGGTTGCCGCTGAGCGGCGGCAGCACGAACAGCAGATCGCACTCGCAGCAGCGCTGGTGGCGCCCTTTGGAAAGGGGGGCGGTGATCGCGTGTATTTTCATCTTTGACAAGTCGCTGCCCTTGAGCCCGCCGGAACTGTCAGCGTAGCTGAAAAATAAACCGGCCGCGTCACTGGCGATCGGGCGCCGGACGGTAAAACGAGGTAAACCGGGATTCTGAGCGGCAAACATACCCCGAGCGACAGGGTTTTGTGAAGCAACAGATGATTAACCTTGTGGCTATACGCATTTAATGCTTATTTTATAGGGCCTAAGCTTTGGGCTTCTGGCCATCTTCACTGTTTCAATGGTTATCACATGACAAAAGAACAATTCTACGCGGAATTAAAACGTGACCTGAGCGCGTTGCTCGGCGGGGAAACCAACTTTATCGCGGCGTTGTCCAACGCCAGCGCGTTGCTCAACGAGCGTCTGGATGACGTGAACTGGGTCGGTTTCTATCTGATGGATGGCGGCCAGCTGGTGCTGGGGCCGTTCCAGGGCAAGATCGCCTGCGTGCGTATTCCGGTGGGCAAGGGCGTGTGCGGCACGGCGGTGGCGGAAAATCGCGTGCAGCGCGTCGGCGACGTGCATGCGTTCCCGGGCCATATCGCCTGCGATGCGGCCAGCAACGCGGAAATCGTGCTGCCGCTGGCGGTTGGCGGCCGAGCGATCGGCGTTTTGGATATCGACAGCACGGTTTATCAACGCTTCGACGAACAGGACGAAGCGGGCCTGAAAGCCGTGGTGGCGGGGCTTTGTGAGCAACTGGAACAGTGCGACAGTGCGAAATATGTGACTGTGGCGGCAAGTTGATCGACGGTTAACGTGGCAATTACCGATGGCGTCATTATAATGACGCCTGTTCATGCCTGTGGCTTGTTGGCAATACCGTTGTAATCAGGAAATTTCATGGAAAATCAACCTAAGTTGAACTCTAGTAAAGAAGTCATTGCTTTTCTTGCCGAGCGTTTTCCGCTCTGCTTTAGCGCCGAAGGCGAAGCTCGTCCGCTGAAAATCGGTATTTTTCAGGATTTGGTAGAGCGCGTGCAGGGGGAAGAGAATCTCAGCAAAACGCAATTGCGTTCTGCCCTGCGCCTGTACACCTCAAGCTGGCGTTACCTGTACGGCGTCAAAGTCGGCGCGCAGCGCGTCGATCTGGACGGCAATCCGTGCGGTGAACTGGAGCAGCAGCATGTCGATCATGCTCGCCAGCAGCTTGAAGAAGCCAAAGCGCGCGTTCAGGCACAGCGTGCCGAACAAAACGCCAAAAAACGTGAAGCCGCCGGTGAATCCGCCGATGCCGCGCCACGCCGTCCGCGCCCAGCCGGTAAAAAGCCCGCTGCACGTCGCGAAGGCGGAGCCGCGCCGGAGAACCGCAAGCCGCGCCCACAAACTCGCCCACAGCCAGCTCGTCAACCTCGTGCAGCAAAAGAGGAAAACCAGCCGCGTTATGCGCCAGTCACGGATATCTCTAAACTGCAAATTGGCCAGGAAATCAAAGTCAGAGCAGGCAAGAGCGCGATGGATGCTACCGTACTCGAAATCGCTAAAGATGGCGTACGTGTGCAGCTCTCTTCCGGTCTGGCGATGATTGTGCGCGCAGAACACTTGCAGTTCTGATACGGAGGCCAACCCAGGCATGAACAAATTCGTCAGATTAACAGCGATTGCAGGGCTGCTGTGGGCGGGTGTTAGTTACGGCGCGGAAACAGCCAACATCCGCATCGGCCAACTGCCTCAACTGCAACAGGAACCTCAGCACGCTACGGTGAGTGAGCGCGTCACCTCGCGCTTCACTCGCTCTCATTACCGCCAGTTTGCCCTCGACGCGGAGTTTTCAGGCAAGATCTTCGATCGCTACCTGAACATGCTGGACTACAGCCATAACGTGTTGCTGGCCTCCGACGTGGCGCAGTTCGCCGGCAAACGCAATCAGGTTGGCGAAGAGCTGAAAACCGGCAAGCTGGACACCTTCTACGCGCTGTTCAATCTGGCGCAGAAACGCCGCTTTGAGCGTTACACCTATGCGTTGTCGTTGCTGGACAAGCCGATGAACTTCACCGGCAACGGCACTATCGATCTCGACCGCAGCAAAGCGCCGTGGCCGAAAGACAAGGCCGAGCTGGATAGCCTGTGGGATGCGAAAGTCACCTATGACGAGCTGAACCTCAAGCTGACCGGCAAGACCGACAAAGAAATCCGCGACACGCTGACCAAGCGCTATCAGTTCGCCATCAAGCGCCTGACGCAAAGCAACAGCGAAGACGTCTTCCAGCTGGCGATGAATGCCTTTGCGCATGAAATCGACCCGCACACCAACTACCTGTCTCCGCGCAACACCGAGCAGTTCAACACCGAAATGAGCCTGTCGCTGGAAGGCATCGGCGCGGTGCTGCAGATGGATGACGACTACACCCTGATCAACTCGATGGTGCCGGGCGGCCCGGCGGCGAAGAGCAAGGCGATCACCGTGGGCGATCGCATCGTCGGCGTCGGCCAGGCCGGCAAACCGATGGTGGACGTGATCGGCTGGCGCCTGGACGACGTGGTATCGTTGATCAAAGGGCCGAAAGGCAGCAAGGTGCGCCTGGAGATCCTGCCGGCCGGCAAGGGCACCAAAACCCGCGTGGTCACCCTGACCCGCGAGCGCATCCGCCTGGAAGACCGCGCGGTGAAAATGACCATCAAGACCGTCGGCAAAGAGAAGGTGGCGGTGTTCGACATCCCCGGCTTCTACGTCGGTCTGACCGATGACGTGAAAGTGCAGCTGCAGAAGATGGCCAAGCAGAACGTCAAGAGCGTGATCATCGATCTGCGCACCAACGGCGGCGGCGCGCTGACCGAAGCGGTGTCGCTGTCCGGCCTGTTCATTCCGAGCGGCCCGGTGGTGCAGGTGCGCGACAACAACGGCAAAGTGCGTGAAGACGCCGACACCGACGGCGTGACCTACTACAAAGGCCCGCTGGTGGTGCTGGTCGATCGCTTCAGCGCCTCCGCCTCCGAGATCTTCGCGGCGGCGATGCAGGATTACGGCCGTGCGCTGATCGTCGGCGAGCCGACCTTCGGTAAAGGCACCGTGCAGCAGTACCGTTCGCTGAACCGCATCTACGATCAGATGCTGCGCCCTGAGTGGCCGGCGCTGGGGTCGGTGCAGTACACCATTCAGAAGTTCTACCGCGTCAACGGCGGCAGCACCCAGCGCAAAGGGGTGACCCCGGACATTCTGATGCCGACCGGCGTCGATCCGGCGGAAACCGGCGAAGCGTTTGAAGACAACGCCATGCCGTGGGACAGCATCAATGCGGCGACCTACAGCAAGACCGGCGATATGGCGCCGTTCGAGCCGGAGCTGCTGAAAGATCACCAGCAGCGCATCGCGCAGAATCCGGAGTTCCAGTACATCGCGCAGGATATCGCGCATTACAAGGCGCTGAAGGATAAACGCAACATCGTGTCCCTCAATCTGGCGGTGCGCGAGAAAGAGAACCACGACGACGATGCGACCCGTTTGAAACGCATCAACGAGCGCCTGGAACGTGCGGGCAAGAAGCCGCTGAAATCGCTCGACGATTTGCCGAAGGATTACCAGGAACCGGATCCGTACCTGGATGAAACCGTGCATATCGCGCTGGAGCTGGCTCATCTGGAAAAAGATCGGCCCGCTCAGCAGCCAACGCCGGCCAAATAAGGCCGCGTCCGGCAGGATGAAAAACGCACCCTCGGGTGCGTTTTTTTATGGTGACGCGAAGGCCTGCTTCCCTGCAGGGGGAATGGGGGCGGGCTTATGCGTCGCCTGACAAATTTATGGCAAAAAACCCTCCGCCTTGCGCAACAATCGTTTACAATTTGCCAAATCCCGGTCGCGCGCCGTTTTTGTAAAGTTTCGTATTTTTAGTAGGTTAATGACGCGCGACTCTTGAAACTGTGACGAATGCCCATACGATCTAGGGTATCTTCGACAGCGTTTTGTTAACATTTATGAGGAAGTAAACATTTTATGATGCGTATAGCTCTGTTCCTGCTCACCAACCTGGCGGTGATGTTGGTTTTCGGGCTGGTGCTCAGCCTGACAGGAATCCAATCCAGTAGCGTTCAGGGCCTGATGATCATGGCCGGTCTGTTCGGCTTCGGCGGCGCTTTCGTGTCGTTGCTGATGTCCAAGTGGATGGCGCTGCGCTCCGTCGGCGGGGAAGTGATTGAACAACCGCGTAACGAAACCGAAAACTGGCTGCTGGAAACGGTGCGCCGTCAGTCGCAGCAGGCGGGCATCGCCATGCCGCAGGTTGCTATCTACCACGCGCCGGACATCAACGCCTTCGCCACCGGCGCACGCCGCGACGCCTCGCTGGTCGCCGTCAGCACCGGCCTGCTGCAGAGCATGAGCCGCGACGAAGCGGAAGCGGTCATCGCGCACGAAATCAGCCACGTCGCCAACGGCGATATGGTGACCATGACCCTGATTCAGGGCATCGTGAACACCTTCGTCATCTTCATTTCGCGCCTGATCGCGCAGGTGGCCGCCGGCTTCCTGGGCAACCGCGACGGTGAAGGGGAAGGCAACGGCAACCCGATGATTTATTTCGCGGTGTCGATGGTGCTGGAACTGGTGTTCGGCATCCTGGCAAGCATCATCACCATGTGGTTCTCGCGTCACCGCGAGTTCTACGCCGACGCCGGCTCCGCCAAGCTGGTGGGCCGCGAGAAGATGATCGCCGCCTTGCAGCGTCTGAAAACCAGTTACGAGCCGCAGGAAGCGGGCAGCATGATGGCGTTCTGCATCAACGGCAAATCCAAGTCGTTCAGCGAGCTGTTCATGTCGCATCCGCCGCTCGACAAGCGCATCGAAGCGCTGCGTTCCGGCCAGTACCTGAAGTAATCGGCTGAATGAAAGGAAAAACCCCGGCTCGCCGGGGTTTTTTACGGCATGACGAAATCGCTTTTTCAGGAGGAGGATGCTGATTCAAGCGTCAGATTTCGCGATTTGAATACGGCCTTTCCGCCTCTCGCGGTACGCTAGCCGCTGCAGGCTACCATGCCTGACGCCTTCGCTTGCTTGATTTGGGAAGCTCATGCTATATGCTTTGGCACCATAACGTCTGTCCCTGAGGCCCTATGAAAATCAACGCTCTTCCCTTGCTCGGCTGTGATGAGGCGCTGGCGCGCCTTACCATATTGGCGGGCGGCGTCGCCGATGCGTCTGCGGAGTTGTTAAACCGGAATGGTTACGATTCTGAACAGCCAGCTATACGCTGGCATTCAGGCGACCTGCACCTCCCATCGTTTTTCCCAGACGAGAACGACAGGCACGATTACGATTATCTGGTTGTAGAAGGAGATTTGATCGTAGAGGGGTGCATGGCGGTGTCACCCCAGCGGGAGGATGGCGGCATCATTGTGCTGGGGCGGCTGCAGTCGGATACGCTGATTTGTTTGGGCGAGCTGCTCGTGCGTGACGATGCCCGCATACGCCATGCCTATTGCAGCTCTGGAAACGACGGCGCGTTTGTGGTGGGGGGAAATCTGGCCGTGCTCACCCTGGTAGAAACGGGGGAATTTATCCATGTACATGGCGATCTCGACGCGCGATGTCTCGCCTCATTGCAGAACTTCGTTCAGGTTGACGGAGAGACGCGCTGCGACTGTCGAATCGACAGCGCGCAGTCCGCTGAACCGATCACGCGCATGTTCGCTTCAGACCTGCTGAAGGCTTTTGAGGGGGAGGATAACGACGGCCAACACATTGTTGGCTGGTATCCGGATGACGATGCCTATTTAGCGTGTTTGCAACAAGGCCGCAGCCCTTTGAGGAGCGGCGACTGACGCCAAGCGTATCACACCTGGCGCGGCGTGATTCAGGCCGGCCGCATTGCTGGAACCGCCGGCTTTAGAATCGATGGGGTTTCGGCTGTTTCTATGGCCGCTATTTCACCTCGCGGCTTGGCTGCGCCGTTTGCGCCGTCGATTGGGTGATGCGCAGGCTGCTGACCGCCGCCGCCAGAGTGGCGAACACGCCGGCCAGGACCAGCGATGCGTGGGTGCCGGAGGTGGGGAACAGGTTGAACATCAGCGCCACCAGCGCGGCCCCCGAGGTTTGCCCCAGCAGGCGAGCGGTGCCCAGCATGCCGCTGGCGCCGCCGCTGCGGTTACGCGGCGCGGCGGAGATGATGGTGTGATTGTTGGGCGACTGGAACAAGCCGAAGCCGGCGCCGCACAGCACCATGCGCCAGATAATGTCCCAATTTGACGGAGCCGCGGGCAGCAGCGCCAGCGAGAACAGCCCGAGCGCAAACACCGCCAGCCCAATGCAGCCCAGCAGGCCGGCGTGCACGCGCTCCACCAGCCGGCCGGCGATCGGCGCCATGACGACGATCGCCAGCGGCCACGGCGTCAGCAGCAGCCCGGTCGCCACTTCGTCGCGGCCCAATGCGCTTTGCAGGAAGAACGGCAGCGACACCATCGCCAGCATTTGCGCAGCAAACGAGCAGATTGAGGTGCCCATCGACAGGGCGAAGATCGGGATGCGCAGCAGGTCGACCGGCAGCAGCGGAAATTCCTGGCGCAGCTGGCGGCGCACGAACACCGCGCCAATCGCCAGCAGCGCGGCGATCTCGCTGAAGATCAGCGTCAGGCTCTGGCCCTGGGCGAAGCCGCTGATGGCGGTGATCAGCAGGCCAAAAGTCAACGCGTTCAGCACGGCGCTGGTGGGATCGAAACGGCGGTTATCGCTTTTTTGGCCGTTGGCCGGCAGGAACTTCATGCCCAGCAGCAGCGCGACGAGGCCGATCGGCAGGTTAATGGCGAACAGCCACTGCCAGGACGCGACCGACAGGATCGCCGCCGCCACCGTCGGCCCGGCCGCCGAGGAGCAGGCGACGATCAGCGAGTTGATGCCCATGCCGCGGCCGAGAAAACGCTGCGGATAGATGATGCGGATCAGCGCGGTGTTGACGCTCATGATGGCGGCGGCGCCAAAGCCTTGCAGCACGCGGGCGATGGTCAGCGTAAGCAGCGAGTCGGACAGGGCGCAGAACAGCGAGGTGATGCTGAACACCAGCAGCCCGGCCTGATAGATGCGGCGATAACCGATCAGATCGCCGAGCGACGCCAGCGACAGCAGAGAGACGGTGATCGCCAGCTGATAGGCGTTAACCACCCAAATGGAGCTGGCCGGGCTGGCGTTGAGATCGCGCGCGATGGTGGGCAGCGCCACGTTGGCTATCGCGCCGTCGAGCACGGATACGGTAATGCCGAGGGCGATGGCGAGGATCGCCCCATAACGTTGCGGGACGGGGAGGCCGTCGGAACAAGGACGCATGTTGGTCTCAGCGGTATTTATTCAGGGGAGTATTATCATGCTAATCATATTCGCCCGTGATTGCATGCCCCTTGTCCGCTGAATTGTAAACGGCGGTGAGCGGGCCGGCGGTTATCCATTTGGCTTCAATCGTTTAGCGTTCAACTGCGTTGCGCGTCGCGATCTGTTCCGATTATACTGAAACCCTTGTTTAAATTTCCTGAAACAGAACCGTTAAGTAGGGTATTCGCCATGGCTAACGCAGATTCAGACAAGCAACCGGATGCCGTCTCATCCGTAATGAAAGTGTTCGGTATTTTGCAGGCGCTCGGCGATGAGCGCGAGATTGGCATTACTGAACTGTCCCAGCGGGTGATGATGTCCAAAAGCACCGTCTACCGTTTTCTGCAGACCATGAAAGCGCTGGGCTACGTTTCGCAGGAAGGCGAGACGGAAAAATATGCGCTGACGCTCAAGCTGTTCGAGCTGGGCGCCAAATCGTTGCAGAACGTCGATCTGATCCGCAGCGCCGACGTACAGATGCGCGAACTGTCGAACCGCACCCGCGAAACCATCCACCTTGGCGCCCTGGACGAGGACGGTATCGTCTATATCCACAAGATCGACGCGATGTACAACCTGCGCATGTATTCGCGCATCGGTCGCCGCAACCCGTTGCACAGCACCGCCATCGGTAAAGTGCTGCTGGCCTGGCGCGAGTGGGATGAGGTGGCGCAGATCCTGTCGCAGATTGAATTTACCCGCAGCACCGAGCATACCCTGACCAGCGCCGCCGAACTGCTGCCGGTGCTGGAGCGGGTGCGTGAGCAGGGATACGGCGAAGATGCCGAAGAGCAGGAAGTGGGGATCCGTTGTATCGCGGTGCCGGTATTCGATCGGTTTGGGGTGGCGATCGCCGGGTTGAGCCTCTCTTTCCCGACGCTGCGCTTTTCCGAAGCGGCGCGGGAGGAGTATGTGGCGCTGTTGCACGTCGCCGCCCGGCGCATCAGTGAACAGCAGGGCTATCACGACTATCCGTTCTGACCCTTCGCTTCCATGAACAAGGCGCTGCCATGGCAGCGCCTTGTGGCTATTTCACGCCCGGCGTCAGCCGCTGCGAAATCCGTTCCAGCACTAACATCAGCAACAGCGTGGCCGCCACCAGGATCATGGTCAGCGTCGCGCCGTTGGCGATGCTGCCGCGATCGGTCAGGCTGAAGATAGTGACCGGCAGCGTCGCCCAGCTCGGCGGGTAGATCATCATAGTCGCGCCCAGCTCTCCCATCGACAGCGACAGGCTGAGGGCGAAGGCGGAGATCATATAGGGGGCGATCATCGGCAGGGTGACGTGGCGCAGGCGGAACAGCGGCGAAGCGCCCAGGCTGGCGGCGACGTTCTCGTAGTCGCCAGGCAGCCGGGCCAGCCCGGCCATCACGTTGCCGAAGGTGAAGGCGGAAATCAGCACGAAGTGGGCGACGGGCACGATCAGGAAGGTGCCGTTCATCTGCAGCGGCCCCTGGCTGAACGCCACCAGCACCCCGAGACCGATCGACACCGAAGGCACCGCGCTGGGAATGAAGAACAGCGTGCTCAGCAGGCGCTGGCCGCGCCCCTGATGGTGGCGCAGCGCCAACGCCGCCCAGGTGCCGCACAGCAGCGCGAACAGGCTGGCGCTGAAACCGATAGCCAGGCTGGCGACCAGCGCGTCCCAGGAGGCGCCGCCAAAGGCCTGGCGGAAGTGGCTGAGGGTGAAACCGCTCGGCAGCACGCCGTTCCACTGTTCGCTCAGGCTGGACATCAGGATCACCGCCAGCGGCAGGCAGAAGAACAGCGCGAACAGCGTGACCGCCAGCGTGCAGGTCAGGGTGCGGCCGGTGCGAGACCAAATCAACATCGTCAGTTCCTCAGCCCGGCGCGCGCCGCGGCGTAGCGGTAAAGGGAGAACAGCCCGAGCGACAGCGCGATATTCACGACGGCGATCGCGCAGGCGACGGCGTAATCCGACTCCAGAATCGCTTTGGAGTAGACCATCATCGGCAGCGTGGTGACGCCCTTGGCGCCAATAAACAGCACGATGCCGAACTCATTGGTGGTCAACAGCAGGCACAGGCTGCCGCCGGCCAGCAAGGCCGGCAGCGCGGCGGGCAAAATCACCTGGCGCACCACGCGCCCCGGCCGGGCGCCGAGGATGCTGGCGGCTTCGAGCTGGCTGCGATCGATCTGCGACAGCGCCGCCATCAGCGGACGCATCACCAGCGGCGTAAACACGGTGATTTCCGCCAGGATCACGCCCCAGATGGAGTAAAGAAAGTCTACCGGCGGCAGGGTGAAACCGAAGGTCGCCATCAGCGTACCGTTCAGCAGGCCGGCGGAGCCGTAGATAAAGGTGAAGGCCAAGGTGATCAGGAAGGTCGGCATGGCGATAAAGGTATCGATCACCCAGGCGATCAGCCGGCTGCCGGGGAACGGCGTGAACACCAGCAGCAGCGACAGCAGGGTGCCGAGCACCAGGCAGCCCAGCGTCGCCAGCAGCGCAATCTGCAGCGTATTGAGCAGGGCGCTGACAAAGCGTCGGGATTCGAACACCTGCTGCAGCGCGGCGGCGCTGAACAGCCCCTGATCGTCGGTAAACGCCTGTTTGACGATCAGCGCCAGCGGATAGAAAAACAGCGTCGCCAGCACCAGCAGCGGCAGCAGGATCCATAAACGGCGCGGTGAACGCGGCCGCCGGGCCGGGCGAGTAAGCGTAGAGTCGGTCATGTCAGTCCTCGATCAGTACCGCGTCGTCAGGGGCGAAATAGAGCGGCACGCGCTCGCCGATCTGCGGCATCCGGCTCTGATGGGTGGTGACCACGCGCAGCGGGTGGCCTTGCGCGTCGAACTGCAGGTGCGTCAACTCCCCCTGCCAGTGAATATCGCGCAGCGTGCCGACGATGCAGTTGCTGCGCTGGGCATCGGCATCGAGCGCAATATGCTGCGGCCGAATGCACAGCAGTTTGTCGAAGCCGCGTTGTGCGCCGTAGGTGAAACAGCCGATCACTTTTCCAGCGCAGCTGACGGTGGTCATGCCTTGGCCGGCGGTGGTTTCCAGCGCGGTGGCCGGCAGCAGGTTGGCGCGGCCGAGGAACTCGGCGGCGAAGCGGTTTGTGGGATGACGGTACAGCGCGCGGGTCTCGCCGTGGGCGATCAGGTGTCCGTCGCGCATGATGCCAATCTTGTCCGCCAGCGTCAGCGCTTCGCCCTGATCGTGGGTGACGTACAGGATGGTCAGCTCCGGCAGCTCGCGGTGCAGGCGGGCGATCTCTTCCACCATGCTGTGGCGAATCTGCGCGTCCAGCGCCGACAGCGGTTCATCCAGCAGCAAGACTTTGGGTCGCACCGCGATGGCGCGGGCGATCGCCACGCGCTGCTGTTGGCCGCCGGAGAGCTGGCTGGGATAACGCCTGGCGTAGGCGGACATGCCGACGATGGCCAGCGCCTCCTCGACGCGCTCGGCGGTGAGGCCGCGCGGCTTGCCCTGGGCGCGCAGGCCGAACGCCACATTGTCCTCGACGCGCATATGCGGAAACAGCGCGTAGTTCTGTACCACCATGCCCAGACCGCGCTCATAGGGCGGCACGTCGGTGACATCGACGTCACCGATGGCAATACGCCCGGCGGAAGGCTGCACGAAACCGGCGATCGCCCGCAGCACGGTAGTTTTGCCCGAGCCGGAGGGGCCGATCAGCGCCAGCACTTCGCCGGGGGCGATGGTGAGCGTCAGGGGTTTCAGCACTTCGGTGCCGCGATACGACACGCTGACGCGGTCGAGTTGGATGCCCGACGGCCCGGTGATGTCGAGGCTGTTATCCCGCGCCTCGGCGCGGGAAGAGAGGGTAGAAGGCATTGTCAGCGTCATTCGGTCACCTTGTGCCAGCGTGAGATATCGGCGGACAGGCTGCTCACCACCTGATTCCAGTCCGGCGCCCAGATGTCCACGCCTTCCAGCGCCGCCTGCGACCGCTTGAAGTTATCGTCGGTCGGGATGACGTCCTTACGCACCGGCATGCCGTAGGACATGGCGCTAACGCTGCTCTGCGCTTCTTTGCTCAGCAGGAAGTCGATCAGCTTTTTGCCGTTGGCGCTTTGCGGCGCGCCTTGCACCAGGCCGACATAGTAAGGCAGCGCCAGCGTGCTGCGCTTGCCGTCCGGCCCGGCCGGCCAGAACACCTGCACGTTCGGGTTGCTGCGCATCTGCGCCAGGTTCATCTGCAGATCGCCGTTGGCCACCAACAGCTCGCCTTTATTGACCAGCGCGGTCAGCTTGCCGGTGGAAGCGGAAGGGCCGACGTTGTTGCTTTGCAGCTTGCCGAGGTAGTCGAAACCGGCGTCTTTGCTACCGAAGCTGTGAAACGCCTGCAGCAATACTGCGGTGCCGTCACCGGCCTGGCCCGGCGTGGAGTACTGCAGCTTGTTGCGGAACTGCGCGTCCAGCAGCTGTTGATAGCTGGCGGGCGCCTGCGGCAACAGTTTGGCGTTATAGATGAAGCTCAGGTAGTTGTTTACCAGCGGCACGAACTGCGGCTGAGCGTCGGCGATCTGCGCCGCATCCTGCGGGGTGAAATCCTGCAGCAGTTTTTCCGCGGCGGCGCGCTGGATGAACGGCGGCGGCGTCACCAGCACGTCGGCCTGCGGGTTGCTGCGCTCTTTCGACAGCCGCTCTACGATGGCGCCGGAACCGCCTTCGACGTACTGCACCTTGATGCCGGTTGCCTGAGTGAAGGCGTCGAACTGGGTTTGATACCAGCTGTGATCGCCGGCGTGCAGACCATCGGCGGAGTAGACGGTCACCACCGCGTCGGCGGCCCAGGCCGGCGCGGAGCCGAGTGCGATGGCGGTCATCACGACCAGACGAGAAAGTTTCATAGCTTCAGCCTCACTGTTGCGGATTTATGCGTAACTGGTATACACCAGATATGCGGCCACGCTAATCGGCGAATATGACAAACAAATGAAAGCGGCAAAATATATTTGCCGGCAACGGGGAATTGGGCGTGGGGGAGAAAGGCGGGGCGGCGGGCGCAGCCCCTGTCATGCGGGGTTAAAGCGTATCGACTTCGATGCGCAGGCTGTCGTGGCGCCAGTACTCGATATCGAAATCAAGAATGCGGCCGTGCTGGTCGTAATTCAACCGGCGCAGCAATAAGGCGGGCAGGCCGACCATGGCGCCGAGCGCGTTGGCGGCGCGGTAAGGCAGGGCCGTCGGGTAGAACGACAGGTGCATGTTGCTGTAAATCAACGCGTAATGCTGTTGATAGACTTCGGTCAGGCTGCCGTTGAGATCGTGGCTGAGCAGTTCCGGCACCCGCTGCGGCAGGCAGTGGTTTTCGCAATAACAGATGGCGCGGCCGTCGGCGTAGCGCACGCGGCGCAGCAGATACACCTGGTCGAAGGGTTCGAGCGCCAGCGGCTGCATCACGTCGAGCGGCACCGTGGTTTTTTCGCCGGACAGCAGCGCGGTGCGCGGCACGCGCCCCTGCTCCTGGCACAGGCGGTGGAAGTTGGTGTTCTGCGTCGGATCCAGCCACAGCCGTTCCGGCGTGACGAACCAGCCGCGGCGATCGGCGCGATAGATGGCGCCGGTGGCCTCCAGCTGCGCCAGGCTCTCGCGAATGGTAACGCGGGTGGTGGAGAAGATGGCGCACAGCTCGCGCTCCGAAGGCAGCTTGTCGCCCGCCTGCAGCGCGCCGCGGGTGATGCGCGCCTGAAGCTGATCCTTGATCTGCAGGTAGTGGGGCATTTCGCCCTGATGTTCTTTCATTTCATCTCGCTATGGCATCGGCCCGTCATTCCGGCACGCGCTTATTATACATAGCCAGATGAATTTTTTGTTTCACCGCGCTTTGTCGTTTGACCAGGGAAGGAATTTTCCGCCACAATGCCTGCAATCTGGTATAGACCAAATAGGTGAATAACATGTCCGATCGAAACTACCTGCTGTTGACCCCCGGCCCGTTGACCACGTCGAAAACGGTAAAAGAGGCGATGCTGTTCGACAGTTGCACCTGGGATGAAGATTACAACCTGGGCGTGGTGCAAAGCATCCGGCAGCAGTTGGTGGCGCTGGCGACGCCGTCCGCCGGTTACACCTCGGTGTTGCTGCAGGGCAGCGGCAGCTTTGCGGTGGAGGGCGTGCTGGGCACGGCCATCGGCCCGCAGGACAAGCTGCTGATCGTCAACAACGGCGCCTATGGGGCGCGGATGATCGAAATGGCGCGGCTGATGGATATCGACCACCACGCTTTCGACTGCGGCGAGGTCAATGAGCCGGACGTGACGGCGATGGAGGCGGTGCTGAAAAGCGATGCGCGCATCAGCCATATCGCCATGGTGCACTGCGAAACCACCACCGGCATGCTCAACCCGCTGCAGAAGGTCGCCGGCCTGGCGGCGCGCAACGGCAAGACCTTTATCGTCGACGCCATGAGCAGCTTCGGCGGCATCCCGCTGGATGTAGACGCGCTGGGCATCGATTTTCTGATCAGCTCCGCCAACAAATGCATTCAGGGCGTGCCGGGCTTCGCTTTCGTCATCGCCCGCCGCAGCGAACTGGAGAAATGCGCCGGCCGCTCGCGCTCGCTGTCGCTGGATCTGTATGCCCAGTGGCGCTGTATGGAAGACCAGGCCGGCAAATGGCGCTTTACGTCGCCGACCCACACCGTGCTGGCCTTCGCGCAGGCGCTGAAAGAGCTGGAACAAGAGGGCGGCATTGCCGCGCGCCACCGCCGCTATCAAACCAATCAGCGGCGGCTGGTGGCGGGCATGCGCGAGCTGGGCTTTGAGACTCTGCTCGATGATGCGTTGCATTCGCCGATCATCACCGCATTCTATTCGCCAAAGGCCGACACTTACCGCTTCGCCGAATTTTATCAGCGCCTGAAACAGCAAGGGTTTGTGATCTATCCCGGCAAAGTGTCGCAGAGCGACTGCTTCCGCATCGGCAACATCGGGGAAATTTATCCACAAGATATCGAACGTTTGCTGGCGGCCGTCGGGCAGGCGATGTACTGGAATCAATAAGGATTGACCATGAAACAGATCAACGCAGTGATCCTCGACTGGGCTGGCACCACGGTGGACTTCGGCTCCTTTGCGCCAACGCAGATTTTCGTCGAGGCGTTCAAACAAACCTTCGATATCGACATCAGCCTGGCGGAGGCGCGCATTCCGATGGGGCTGGGCAAATGGCAGCACATCGAGGCGCTGGGCAAGCTGCCGGCGGTCGACGCGCGCTGGCGGCAGAAGCTGGGCCGCTCGATGAGCCACCAGGATATCGACGCGCTGTATCAGGCGTTTATGCCGCTGCAAATCGCCAAAGTGATCGACTTCGCCGATCCCATCGAGGGTGTGCCACAGGTGATTGCCGGGCTGCGCGAACAGGGCATTAAAATCGGCTCCTGCTCCGGTTATCCGCGTGCGGTGATGGAGGTGCTGGTGCCTGCCGCCGCGCAGCGCGGCTACGCGCCGGATTACTGGGTCGCCACTGACGATCTCGCAGCAGGTGGCCGGCCGGGGCCGTGGATGGCGTTGCAGAACGCCATCGCGCTGGGCATCGATGCGGTGGCGCACTGCGTGAAGGTGGACGACGCGGTGCCAGGCATTCATGAAGGGCTGAACGCCGGGATGTGGAGCGTCGGGCTGGCGCTGTCCGGCAACGAGTTTGGCGCGACCTGGCAGGAGTACCGCCAAATGGCGGCGGCAGAGATCGAGCAGCGCCGTACGGCGGCCGCCGATAAGCTGTATGCGGCGGGCGCACATTATGTGATAGACACGCTGGCGCAATTGCCGGGCGTTATCGCCGACATCAACCGGCGGCTGGCGGACGGCGAGCGGCCGTAACGACCGGGCGCGGGGCATAAAAAAACCGGGGAGAATCCCCGGTTTTTTCGTTTTGAGACGGCGTTAACGGTGAGCCAATTCGACTTCGTCTTCGCTGTCCATCACGGTTTTGTCGGTTTGCTTCATCAGCTGGCTGGTGATGGTGCCCGCCGCCATGGAGCCGTTGACGTTCAGCGCGGTACGGCCCATGTCGATCAGCGGTTCGACCGAGATCAGCAGCGCGACCAGCGTCACCGGCAGGCCCATCGCCGGCAGCACGATCAGCGCGGCGAAGGTGGCGCCGCCGCCCACGCCCGCCACACCGGCGGAGCTGATGGTGACGATGCCGACCAGGGTGGCGATCCACACCGGATCCAGCGGGTTGATGCCGACGGTCGGCGCAACCATCACCGCCAGCATTGCCGGGTAGAGGCCTGCACAGCCGTTCTGGCCGATGGTGGCGCCGAACGACGCCGAGAAGCTGGCGATGGATTCCGGCACGCCCAGGCGACGGGTCTGCGCTTCCACGTTCAATGGAATGCTGGCGGCGCTGGAGCGGCTGGTGAAGGCGAAGGTGATCACCGGCCACACCTTGCGGAAGAATTTCAGCGGATTAACGCCGGTGAAGGCCAGCAGGGCGGCGTGAACCACGAACATGATGGCCAGGCCGATGTACGAGGCCACCACGAAGCTGCCGAGCTTGACGATGTCGTGAATGTTGGAACCGGCAACCACTTTGGTCATCAGCGCCAGCACGCCGTACGGCGTCAGTTTCATGACCAGACGCACCAGCTTCATCACCCAGGCTTGCAGGGTGTCGATAGCCACCAGCACGCGCTCGCCTTTCGGCTTGTCGTCTTTCAGCAGCTGCAGCGACGCCACGCCGAGGAAGGTGGCGAAAATCACCACGCTGATGATCGACGTCGGGCTGGCGCCGGTCAGATCGGCGAACGGGTTTTTCGGGATGAACGACAGCACCATCTGCGGCACGGTCAGGTCGGCCAGTTTACCCACGTAGTTGGTCTGGATTGCCGTCAGGCGCGCGCTTTCCTGCGCGCCCTGCACCAGGCCTTCGGCGGTCAGGCCGAACAGGTTGGTGACCAGTACGCCCACCAGCGCCGAGATCAGCGTGGTGAACAGCAGCGTGCCGATAGTCAGGACGCTGATTTTGCCCAGAGAAGAGGCGTTATGCAGCTTGGCCACCGCGCTCAGGATCGAGGCGAACACCAGCGGCATGACGATCATTTGCAGCAGTTGCACATAGCCGTTGCCGACGATGTTGAACCAGCTGATGGATTCTTTCAGTACCGGGTTGTCGGAGCCGTACACCAGCTGCAGGCCCAGACCGAACACCACGCCGACCACCAGGCCGACCAGCACTTTTTTCGCCAGGCTCCATTGCTTGTGGCGGGTTTGCGCCAGCAGCAACAGGAGCGCGACAAACACCAGCACGTTAATCACGAGCGGAAAATTCATCCCCAATGTCTCCAATCATCTTTCTTATAAAAACGACTACGCATCACGTATGTCGCGATGTAAATATCGTAACAGTTTGCCGGGTGGCCTACTTATATCCAAATGGAATTTGATATAGCTTTTTGTGTGTTTTTGTTCGTTTTATATACATGAAGGTGATTGGTTGAGCGGATTTTTGTGATCAGAGTCTAATATTTCTGATTTGCTCGACATAGGATTGCACCGGCAGGGTGAAATCACCTTGCCAGCAGATGGCAAACGCCACCAGACATAGACATAACACACGCTCCAGCTGGTTGCCTTTTTGCGAGTTGAGCAGCGGCAGACGAAAACGCCAGCGGCACGGCCACAGCAGTGGAACGCCGGCGGGGGTGAGCATATCGGCCAGCAGATGGCTGAAGTAACCGATGATCATGGCGTGCAGCGCGTCGGCCGGGATCGGCCAGCTGCGCGGCACGTCCAGCTGGAACAGCGCCATGCCGCCGGCGATCGCCAGCAGGCTGTGGGTGAAACCGCGGTGGCCGAATGCGCGGGCGATAGGAATGGCGAGCCAGCGCAGACGCTGGCCCAGCACCGACTTGGGGTGATCGATGTCCGGCAGCAGCGAGGTCAGCAGCGCGGCGGGTATGATGTGCCACCAGTCGCCGGTAGCCAGTTCTGGCGTCACTTCCGCCTTCTTGGCGAAGATCGCGCAAGCGACAGAGAATATAAGGTGTCCTTCCGCGGTCATGCTGTTGCGATTCCGGCTGGTAAACTGTTAATTTATCCAGTATATGGGAAAATTCCCAGTAGTGGAAGCAGTTACCCTGTAACCAATTGTTTATTTTCCCCTGTTTTACAACGGGTTGTTAAGGCAATGCGTAACAAATCATCGATTTTGACCGGTGAGAATTAACGGCGGGCGATGGGCGGGTGCGGAACGGAAAGAAACGAGGGCGGTTGTTTGGCGTGCGGCGGGAGGAAGCGGCGGCCTTGAACAGCGCTGCGTGGCAGTGACAACGCTCCGCGGGCCGTCGCTTTCCCTGCCGCCCAGCATAATAATAACAACATGCCAATTCAATAATAATGAAACACTGTTTCGTTTGTTTTGCGGCGTGGATCCCCTTTATGCGCAGAGCGGCAAAGCCAGGGCGCCGGTGGCCGGCGCCGCAGGTCAGGCAAAATGGGCGGGGGTGAGCTGTTCCAGGGTCTCCAGCTGGTGGTCCGCCAGCGCCCAGCGCGGATCGTGGCGGTATTCGGCGGCCGGGATGACGATGGAACGCATGCGCGCGGCCTTGGTGGCGATCATGCCGTTAAAGGAGTCTTCCAGCGTGATGCAGCGCAGCGGATCGCTGCCCAGGCGCTCGGCGGCGATCAGGTAGACCTCCGGATGCGGTTTGCTGTACGGCAGGTATTCGGCGGAAACCAGCTGATCGAAGTAGCCCTCAAGATCGAACATCTTCAGCACCTGCCGTTGCATGTGCAGCGGCGAGGCGGAGGCGAGGCCGATGTTCAGCCCCTGCTCGCGGCACAGCTCCAGCGCCTGCCGGACGCCCGGCAGCAGCGGGCGCGTCTCGTGCACCAGCTCGATGGCGCGTTCGATAATCCGCGCCGACACCTCATCGAGCGATACGCCTTGCCACGGCATCGCCTGGTACCACATCTTCACCACCAGATCGATGCGCAGCCCCAGGGTGTCCGGCAGTTTGTGGCGATCGGACAGATCCAGACCCAGCGCGCCGAAGATATCCAGCTCGGCCTGCAGCCACAGCGGTTCCGAGTCGATCAACAAGCCGTCCATATCAAAAATTGCGGTTTCAATGCGTTGCGAATAAGCCATTAACGGTTAACTCCTGCCGGCGCGGGTGAATGTGCCCGATACTCTATCATCGCCGGTGGCGAGACTAAAATCTTTGCCTGCGCGTTTGGCTTTTGCCAAAGCGAAGGATATTCCACACCTCGCGTAATTTTAACCACCAGCGTTGGTGTTGGCGCTCGGTGACCTGTTGCAACATGCGGGCATAGTCCAGCACCAGTCCCGGCGTCCAGGTCATGCTTTCGCCACGGCTGCGCAGCACCGCCAGCATCCACAGATTGGGATCCAGCACCAATAACAGAAAACGGCGCCACAGATGTTTATCGCCCAGCACGCCCTCCAGCGCGCTGTCGAGCGCGCCGATGACCGTGGTGGAGCAGTTGCGCCGAGTCAGGTTGTAAGTCGCGTCCTGCCGATACCGCCGCCAGAATGCGCGCAGCGCCGCCGGGTTATAGCGATAGAACTGAATTTTCTTGTCCGGCGGGCACCAGGCGGCGATCTCGCCCGGCAGGTCGGGCAGGAAACGCCCGTCGACGTTGTTCTGTTCGCCGGCATGCAGCAACTGGCGGAAATCCTGAACGGAATGGCTGATGTCGTTGAGCGGGTAGTGACTGATATACACATCCGGCGCGAGCGCCAGGGCGGCATGACCGGTGGAGATATTGCCGCCGCCGTCGACCGCCGCGATGTATCGGTCGACAATGTAACGTCGGCGTGGATCTTTAGCCGCACCAATCGGTGTCCAGACATACACCGTGAGCGGCGTAGCCTCGTCCGCCGGGGGCGGTGGCTGCCGCGCGGGGTGCTGATTCAGAGAGAAGCTTGCCAGCCTCCGGGCGATACGCAATAAAGCCCAGCCGGAAAGCACCATCATCACGCCGAGGCAAAAGGGCACCGTCATCCGGTGCGGCGCCGGCCAGCCGACAAAAATCATCAACGAAAGCAGGATCTCGCCGCCGCCCGCCAGCGCCACGGCTTTCCATCGACTGTGTTGAATCACCGTGGAGGAGGCGATGCGCACGGCGCCGTCAAGCAGCAGCGCGCTGCCAAACACCACGGTGGCGACGATGTTATCGTCTGCGGGCACGTCCAACATTAAAAAGGCCATAAACACGAAGCCCAGCCCCTTCAGCAGCACCGGCCTGCTGGCAGAAGAGCCGATCACCAGCGCGGCGGATATCGCCACCAGCCCCTCCAGCGCCAGGATGACCGCCAGCGCATCCAGCGCCAGCACGGATCGGCCATCCTGCAGTATGTCGAACAGCACCAGCGCCCCTGCGGCTATCCACAGCCAACCGAACAGCACCAGCAGGCGGCGCTGGCCGTGCAGCGCCTGCGCGCCCAGCAATAAGATAATCAGTCGAATCATGGCGGCCTCTGCCCGAATGGATAACTTTATCTCTTCAATGATAGTGCCCGGACGGCGTTAAGCAGTTGATTTCGGCGAATTCGGCTAAGCTTGTAGCACAGCGGGAATGAAGAAAACGGTGGGCGAGCTTCGCCAACTGCAGGTAGACTTAGCCGATTCGGTTACGTCGCTAACAAGGGGAACACATGACGTATCAACAGGCCGGGCGTATCGCCATTTTGAAACGCATTCTCGGATGGGTGGTTTTTATCCCGGCGTTGCTGTCTACGCTGATTTCCGTGCTGGGCTTTGTCTACCAGCACAGTGAAAAAACTAAGGGCATCAACGCGGTGATGCTGGATTTTGTCCACGTGATGGTGGACATGGTGCGTTTCAATACGCCGTTCCTGAACCTTTTCTGGTACAACTCCCCGGTGCCTGACGTGGATAAAAGCCTGTTCAGCGGCGCCAATCTGATGTTCATCATCATCTACATACTGATCTTCGTCGGGCTGGCGCTGCAGGCTTCCGGCGCGCGCATGTCGCGCCAGGTCAAGTTCATCCGCGAAGGGTTGGAAGACCAGATGATCCTGGAGCAGGCCAAGGGCAGCGAAGGGCACACGCGCCAGCAGCTGGAGGAGCGCATTACGCTGCCGCACCACACCATCTTCCTGCAATACTTCCCGCTGTACATCCTGCCGATTGTGATTGCGGTGATCGCCTGGTTCGTGATCCGCCTGTTGGGGCAGTTGGCCGGCGCGGCCTGAGGCATGAACGGGGCGCCGAGCGGCGCCCCGGAACGTTACGACGCCTCGGGCTGCAACAGCGCCTCCACCGCGCGTTGCGCAGCCACCAGATGCTGGCCGCCGAACAGGTTGCTGCGGTTGAGCAGGTAGTACAGCTGATACAGCGGCTGGCGCTCGATAAACCCGGCACCCAGCGGCCACACGCTCTGATAGCCGTCGTAGATCTGCGGCGGCAGCTCCGGATACAGCGGCAGCATCGCCAAATCGCACTCTCGGTCGCCCCAGTAACTGGCCGGGTCGAACAGAATCGGCCCGTTGGCGGTCATCGCGCAGTTGCCCGGCCACAGGTTGCCGTGCAGCAGGGAAGGTTGCGGCTGGTGGTGCTGCAAGCGCAGATACACCCGATCGACGATGTCGTCGATATCGCCGAAGGTCATGCCTTTCTCCGCCGCCAGCTGCAGCTGCCAGCCGATGCGCTGCTCGGCGAAGAATTCCGACCAGCGGCGCTGCCAGGCGTTGGGTTGCGGGGTGGTGGTCAGATCGCTGTCGAAGTCGAGACCGAACTGCGGTTGCTCGCTCCACTGGTGCAGATGCGCCAGCTGCTGGCCCAGGCAGTAGGCGCCGTGGGCGTCGAGGGGTTTCAGCTGCTGATACTCCAGCAGCAGGAAGCTGTAGTCGCGATCGCTGCCGACGCCGTACACTTCCGGCACCCGCACGCTTTTGCTGCGCGCCAGCAACGCCAGCTGATCGGCCTCGGCGGTGAATATAGGCAGTTGTTCCCGGGCGTCGCATTTCACGAACACCTCGTTGTCACCGTAACTCACGCGCCACGCCGGGTGAATGTCGCCCCCGGGCAGTTCAATCCTTTCGCGTATCTCTGCGCTGCCAAGATGTTCACTTAACAGACGGCTAACGGCTTGCCACATGGTATCTCCCCCTCTGTGCTGCCTGATAATTCATTAGGTTAGCGTCTTTCCCGTGGTGAAAACACGACGCGGCGCACAGCCGGCGTCAAAGGCGGCGATTTTTTCAGCGTCTCGCCAGCTCAAAGTATATACCCTATTGATTAATTTAAGCGCAATACCGGTTGCAACTTGATGACAACAACGCAATGAGCGGGGGCAGGCGATGCGGCGAGCAGAGGGCATCGCCGCATCGAAGGGAATTAACCGCCGGTGAGGGCGGTTTGGTTACGCTGTAACGGACGCAGCTTGCTGTACAACAAGGCGATAACGAACAGCACGGCCTGTACGATGACGATGCAGGGCCCGGTGGCGCCGTCGATGTGGAAGCTGATCAGGGTGCCAAGCACGCAGGAGAACACCGACACCACCGTCGCCACCACCAGCATGCGTTCGAAGCGGCGGCACAGCATAAAGGCGATGATGCCCGGGGCGATCAGCATGGCGATCACCAGGATCACCCCCACGGCCTGCAGCGAGGCGACGATGGTCATCGCCAGCAGGCACAGCAGCCCGTAGTGCAGCAGCTTGACCGGCAGGCCAATCACCCGCGCATGATGCGGATCGAAGCAGTACAGCATGAAGTCTTTGCGCTTGAGCAGCACCACCGCCAGGGTGATGCCGGCGATCAGCAGGGTTTGCTTCAGCTCGCCGTCGGTAATGCCCAGCATGTTGCCGAACAAAATGTGGCTCAGGTGCTGGTCGGTATCGATGCGCGAGAACAGCACCAGTCCGAAGGCGAACATGCCGGAGAAGACGATGCCCATCACCGTGTCTTCTTTCACCCGGCTGTTCTCTTTCAGGTAACCGGTGGCTACCGCACAGAAGATGCCGGAAAGGAAGGCGCCGATCGCCAGCGGAATGCCGACCACGAACGCCACCACGATGCCGGGCAGCACCGCGTGCGAGATGGCGTCGCCCATCAGCGACCAGCCTTTGAGCACCAGGTAGCAGGAGAGCACGGCGCACACTACGCCGGTGACGATGGCGGCGACGATCGCCCGCTGCATGAACGGGTAGGCGAAGGGTTCGCTGAGCAGTTGATACAGAGTGTCCATCAGCGGCCTCCGGTTTGCGAATGCGCCACGCGGCGCCGGGACGCCAGCAGGCCGTGTTTCGGCGCGAAGAAGAACGCCGCGAGGAATACCAGCGTTTGCAGGGTGACGATCACCCCCCCGGTGGCGCCGTCGAGGAAGAAGCTCAGGTAGGCGCCGATGCCGCTGGTCAATGCGCCGATGATGATGGCGATGATCACCAGCCGGCTGAAGCGATCGGTCAACAGATAGGCGGTAGCGCCCGGCGTGATCACCATGGCGATCACCAAAATGGCGCCGACGGTTTGCAGCGCGGCGACGGTGCAGGCGCTGAGCAGGGTGAAGAACAGGATCTTCAGCCGCAGCGGCGACAGGCCGATCGACACCGCGTGGCTTTCGTCGAAGAACACCGCCAGCAGGTCTTTCCACACCAGGCACAGGATCAGCAGCGAAACGCCGATGATGATTTCCACCTGCAGCACGTCTTCGTCGGCGATGCCGAGGATGTTGCCGAAGATGATCGACTGCACGTTGACCGAGGTGGGGTTGAGCGACACGATCAGCAGGCCGACGGCGAAGAAGGTGGAGAAGATAAAGCCGATGATGGCGTCTTCGCGCAGCCGGGTGATGTGGCGCACCAGCGTCATCGCCAGCGCCGCCAGCATGCCGGTAAAGAAGGCGCCGGCGGCGTAGGGCAGGCCGAGGGCGTAGGCGCCGGCCACGCCGGGCACCACCGAGTGCGACAGCGCATCGCCCATCAGCGACCACCCTTTCAACATCAGGTAGGCGGAGAGGAACGCGCAGGCGGCGCCGACGATGGCGCTGACCCAGATGGCCTTCACCATGTAGTTGTAACTGAAAGGTTGCAGCAGAAGGTCCAGCATCAGGATTGTTTCTCCCTGGCCTGGCTGTTGGCCGGCGGATCGCTCTTGGTGTGGCCGTAGAACACCGCCGGGCGCTCATCGTCGGTCAATACCGTAACGGTGCGCGGATCGTTGTCGTCGTGCAGATCCGGGCCGGAGAGGTTGATATGGCGCAGCACGCCGCCGAACGCCTGCTCCAGATTGCTCTGGGTGAAGGTGGTTTCGGTCGGGCCGGCGGCCAGCACCGTGCGGTTGATGAGGATCACCCGATCGCAAAACTCCGGCACGCTGCCGAGGTTGTGGGTGGAGACCAGGATCAGGTGCCCCTCGTCGCGCAATGCGCGCAGCAGATCGATAATGGCATTCTCGGTTTTCACATCCACGCCGGTGAACGGTTCATCCAGCAGCAGCACGGTGCCCTGTTGCGCCAGCGCGCGCGCCAGAAACACGCGCTTCTTCTGGCCGCCCGACAGCTCGCCGATCTGCCGGCCGCGCAGCTCGCTCAGGCCGACGCGCTCCAGCGCCTTGTCGACCCGCAGCCGATCCTCGCGCGACGGAATGCGCAGGAAGTTCATCTTGCCGTAGCGGCCCATCATCACCACGTCTTCCACCAGCACCGGGAAATTCCAGTCGACGTCTTCGGTCTGCGGCACGTAGGCGATCAGATTCTTTTTCAGCGCCTCCGCCACCGGTTTGTCGCTCAGCGACACCCGGCCGGCGGTGGGCCTGACCAGGCCCATGATGCTTTTGAACAACGTCGACTTGCCGCTGCCGTTGACGCCGACCAGCGCGCAGATCGAACCGCCGCTCAGGGTAAAGCTGGCGTTGTGAATGGCGGTGTGTCCGTTGTTGTAGGTCACTGTGACGTCGTCCACGTTCAACTCAGGGCGGACAAACGGTTCATGGGTCATTGATCGAATCCTTTGGCGATGGTTTGCACGGTGGTGTTAAGCAGGTCGATGTAGGTCGGCACCGGACCGTCGCGGGTGGACAGCGAGTCTACGTACAGCACGCCGCCGTATTTGGCGCCGGTTTCTTTCGCCACCTGTTTGGCCGGCTTGTCGGAAATGGTGCTCTCGCTGAACACTACCGGAATATGGTGGGCGCGCACTGCGTCGATCACCCGGCGCACCTGCTGCGGCGAGCCTTGCTCATCGGCGTTGATCGGCCACAGATAGACTTCTTTCAGCTGATAGTCCTGCGCCAGGTAGCTGAAGGCGCCTTCGCTGGTCACCAGCCAGCGCTGTGCGGCCGGAATGCGCGCCAGGCGTTCGCGCAGCGGGGCGTCCAGCGCGCCGATTTTCTCTGCGTAGGCTTTGGCATTGCGGTTATAGGTTGCCGCGTTGGCCGGATCGTGCTCCACCAGCGCTTTGCGGATGTTCTCGATGTATACCAGCGCGTTGCTCGGCGACATCCAGGCGTGCGGATTAGGGTTGCCGTTATACGGCCCTTCGCGGATCGGCAGCGGGGTAATGCCTTCGGTGACTACCGCCGCCGGCACCTGCTTGATGTTTTCGAAGAAACGCTGGAACCAGCGTTCCAGGTTCATGCCGTTCCACAGGATCAGGTCGGCGTGCTGCGCTTTGACGATATCGCGCGGGGTCGGTTGATAGTCGTGGATCTCGGCGCCCGGCTTGGTGATGGATTCTACCACGGCGGCATCACCCGCCACGTTCTGGGCGATGTCCTGAATGATGGTAAAGGTCGTCACCACGCGCAGCTTTTTTTCCGCCAGCGCGTTTTGGCTGACCAAGGCGGCGCCGAGCAGCAGGCAGGCGAGCGTGAAAGGGCGTAACAGTGTGGCAGCGCGGAAAGGGCGACTGCGACGAAAAGCGCAACTTATCAATGGCATGATGACGTCTCCTGGTTCAAATGAAAATGATTATCAATATCAATTGAAGCGAAGTCAAGCGTCACTTGCCCACCGCCGGCGGGGTACATCTCCAACTGAAAAAATAATACCCTCCGGGAAGTTATAGCATTTTATGTATCAGTATGTAACCGCTGAAGGTAGTCCTTACAGGCGCATATCGCCACCTCCGGCTGTTTTCCCAATGCCAACTGCCCGAACCCCTGCGCCAGGCGCTGTACATCCTCTTGATCCAGCGCGGTTATGAACGCAAAACTGTTGCTGCCGAGCTCATGGTGCACGCCATTTTCGTCTGTCACCGACGTGACAAAACCTTCGCGCGTCAATTGCCCGGTCAGCTTCGCCAGGTCGGTTAATCCCTCTTCCTGATAGCGAAAAGTCACCACAAAGCAGTTTGTTGCAGATTGACTCATAAATCACCTCTTGGTATATGGATAGCTTGAGATTAGCCCAAAAAATTACTGCAGGTGTCCTTACAAGTTGTATATGCTACGCAACTCATTGAAAGGAGTGAGGGATTCTGTGAAAACAAAAATAGGTTGCCTTACGGCAATTTTGCTTTTGTCGGGGTGCGCCAAAGATCCGCAAACGGCAAGCAATATTTCAGGCAGTGGCACAACGCGCGGCGGTTGGTTAAAACCCCCTCCGCAGGCACCGGTAAACCGCACAGGCACGCCGGTTGCCTATAACGATTACATTCGTCAGGCCGCCAGCAACTACGGCGTTGACGAAACGCTGATTAAAGCGATTATTCAGGTGGAGTCCGGGTTTAACCCGAACGTGGTCAGCACCTCGAACGCAGTGGGATTGATGCAGCTTAAGGCTTCTACCGCCGGCCGCGACGCCTATCGCATGAAAGGACGAAGCGGGCAACCCAGCTCGCGTGAGCTGAAGGATCCGGCGGTCAATATTGATCTGGGAACGGCCTATATCAATATTCTTCAAAGCCAGCAGCTAGCCGGGATCAACAACCCACAGACTTTGCGTTATGCCACCATCGTTTCGTACGTGAACGGGGCGGGGGCCATGTTGCGTACCTTCTCATCGGACAAGCGCGTGGCGGTCAATCGCATCAATCAGATGAGCCCGGATGAGTTTTATCAGCACATCCAGAAAAAGCATCCGGCGCCACAGGCACCGCGCTATTTGTGGAAGGTGACCACCGCCTATCAGGCGATGTCGCAGTAACCCTCTCTCTTGTCGAATCGGCCGCTGAACGCGGCCGATTTTGTTTCCGGCACCGTTCCAGCGCGCGAGCTGCTTCTCATTTTTCGTTATTTCCTCACCGCTTATCGGAAAAACCGCACGAAAAGTTAAATTTACGTTAGCAGATAAATCTTTACGTTCATTCAATAAGTTACCGGTAACATTTTTGCGCTTGGATGCATTCTGACCTTCAATAAATATACAAATAAGTAACAAATTATTTTAAAAACCCGTATCGATCGCAAGGTTGCGGTTAAATAGTTGTGACTATCTTTGGATGGAATGTGACATGTCGAATCATAAAACCAACAATTCGCGGCGCGATTTCTTGTTGAAATCGATGACCTTAATTCCTGCGGCGGTAATTGGTGGCAGCGGCGTTGGCGCGCTGACGGCACCGACACCGGCGGTCGCGGCCTCGAACACCTCAACGCAGAACGATTACCAACCGACCTTTTTCACCCCGGAAGAGTGGGCCTTCATCAAGGCCGCCGTGGCGCGCCTGATCCCGGCCGACGAGCGCGGCCCAGGCGCACTGGAAGCCGGCGTGCCGGAGTTTATCGATCGCCAGATGAATACCCCGTACGCCACCGGCGCCATCTGGTACATGCAGGGGCCGTTCAACCCCGATGTGCCGAAGGAGATGGGCTATCAGCTGCCGCTGGTGCCCAAGCAAATCTACAACCTCGGCATCAGTGACGCCGACGCCTACAGCAAGAAAACCGCCGGCAAGGCCTTCGCCGAACTGGATGGCGCGCAGCAAGACGCCATGCTGCAAAAGTTCGAGTCCGGCGAGGCGGAGTTCCCGCAGCTGCCGTCGAAACTGTTCTTCTCCTATCTGCTGCAAAACACCCGCGAAGGTTTCTTCAGCGATCCCATCCATGGCGGCAACAAAGACATGGTGGGCTGGAAGCTGATTAATTTTCCGGGCGCGCGCGCCGATTTTATGGACTGGGTTGAGCGAGGGGAGCGTTATCCCTTCCCGCCGGTCTCGATTCGTGGGGAGAGGGGCTAAGCATGGCAACGGTAATGAAAAAAGTAGACGCGGTGATCGTCGGCTTCGGCTGGGTGGGCGCGATCATGGCCAAAGAGCTGACCGAGGCCGGCCTCAACGTGGTGGCGCTGGAGCGCGGCCCGATGCGCGATACCTATCCGGACGGGTCTTATCCGCAGGTGATCGACGAGCTGACCTATAACATCCGTCGCAAACTGTTCCAGGATCTGTCGAAAAGCACCGTCACCATTCGCCATAACAGCAGCCAGACCGCGGTGCCTTACCGCCAGCTGGCGGCGTTCCTGCCGGGCACCGGCGTCGGCGGCGCCGGTTTGCACTGGTCGGGCGTGCATTTCCGCGTCGATCCGATCGAACTGCGCATGCGCAGCCACTATGAAGAGCGCTACGGCAAAAACTTCATTCCGAAGGACATGACCATCCAGGACTTCGGCGTGACCTACGACGAGCTGGAACCGTTATTCGACAAGGCGGAGAAAGTGTTCGGCACCTCCGGCACCGCCTGGACCATCAAAGGGCAGAAAGTGGCGCAGAAGGGCGGCAACCGCTTTGCGCCGGATCGCTCCGACGATTTCCCGCTGCCGGCGCAGAAAAATACCTACTCCGCCCAACTGTTCGAGAAAGCGGCGCTGGAGGTGGGTTACCACCCTTACAACCTGCCGTCCGCCAACACCTCGGATTCTTACACCAACCCGTACGGCGCGCAGATGGGCCCGTGCAACTTCTGCGGTTTCTGCAGCGGCTACGCCTGCTACATGTATTCCAAGGCCTCGCCGAACGTCAACATCTTGCCGGCGCTGCGCATGGAGAAACGCTTCGAGCTGCGCACCAACGCCAACGTGCTGAAGGTCAACCTGACCGACGACAAGTCCCGCGCCACCGGCGTGAACTACGTCGATGCGCAGGGGCGCGAGATTGAACAGCCGGCCGATCTGGTGATCCTGGGCGCGTTCCAGTTCCACAACGTGCACCTGATGTTGCTGTCCGGCATCGGCAAGCCTTACGATCCGGTGACCGGCGAGGGTGTGGTCGGGCGTAACTTCGCCTACCAGAACATGACCACCATCAAGGCGTTCTTCGATAAAGACGTGTTCACCAACCCGTTTATCGGCGCCGGCGGCAACGGCGTGGGCGTGGACGACTTCAACGCCGACAACTTCGACCACGCCAAAGAAGGCTTCGTCGGCGGTTCGCCGTTCTGGGTCAACCAGGCGGGCACCAAGCCGATCTCCGGTCTGCCGACGCCTCCGGGCACCCCGGCCTGGGGCAGCAAATGGAAAGCGGCGGTGGCGGATGCTTACACTCACCACGTTTCGATGGACGCCCACGGCGCGCACCAGTCGTACCGCAACAACTATCTGGATCTCGATCCCAACTACAAGAACGTCTTTGGCCAGCCGCTGCTGCGCATGACGTTCGACTGGCAGGAGAACGACATCAAGATGGCGCAGTTCATGTACGACAAGATGGCGCCGATCGCCAAGGCGATGAACCCGAAACTGATCGCCGGCAGCCCGAAAAACGCCAACAGCCACTTCGACACCACCAGCTACCAGACTACCCACATGAACGGCGGCGCGGTGATGGGGGAAGATCCGAAGACCAGCGCGGTCAACCGCTATCTGCAGAGCTGGGACGTGCACAACGTGTTCTCGATCGGCGCATCGGCCTTCCCGCAGGGGCTGGGCTACAACCCGACCGGCACCGTGGCGGCGCTGGCTTACTGGTCTGCCCGCGCCATTCGCGAGCAGTATCTGAAAAACCCAGGCCCATTGGTGCAGGCATAAGGACGGCGAACGATGAAAGCATTTGTACCGGCACTGGTTCTCAGTGCAGTGAGTTTTTCCGTTTGGGCGCAGGACGCCACCGTCAGCAGCGAGCTGATCAAGCGCGGTGAATACCTGGCGCGCGCCGGCGACTGCGTGGCCTGCCACACCGACGGCAAGAGCGGCAAAACCTTCGCCGGCGGCCTGGCGATGGAGACGCCGATCGGCACCATCTACTCCACCAACATCACGCCGGACAAGAAAACCGGCATCGGCGATTACAGCTTCGAGGATTTCGACAACGCGGTGCGTAAGGGCGTAGCCAAAAACGGCAGCACCCTGTATCCGGCGATGCCGTACCCGTCGTTCGCGCTGGTGAAAGAAGACGACATGCGCGCCATGTATGCCTATTTCATGCACGGCGTGCAGCCGGTGGAGCAGGCCAACAAGGATTCCGACATCCCGTGGCCGCTGTCGATGCGCTGGCCGCTGAGCATTTGGCGCGGCATGTTCGCGCCATCGCCGGCGGACTTCGTCGCCGACGCCAAGGCCGATCCGATCATCGAGCGCGGCCGCTACCTGGTGGAAGGCCTGGGCCACTGCGGCGCCTGCCATACCCCGCGCAGCATCACCATGCAGGAAAAAGCGCTGAGCAACAGCGAAAGCGACGATTACCTGTCCGGCAGCAACGCGCCGATCGACGGCTGGGTGGCTTCCAGCCTGCGCGGTGATAACAAGGACGGCCTGGGCAGCTGGAGCGAAGCCGAGCTGACCGAGTTCCTGAAAACCGGCCGTAACGACAAGGCGATCGTATTCGGCGGCATGAGCGACGTGGTGGAGCACAGCCTGCAATACCTGAGCGATGACGATCTGACCGCTATCGCACGCTACCTGAAATCGCTGCCGCCGAAAGACGGCAAGCAGCAGGCGGCGCCGGTCGAAGACAGCGTGGCCAAGGATCTGTGGCGCGGCGACGACAGCAAGCCCGGCGCGGCGCTGTATGTCGATAACTGCGCGGCCTGCCACCGCACCGACGGGGTGGGTTACAAGCGCGCCTTCCCATCGCTGAAGGGCAATCCGGTGGTGCAGACCGAGGACGCGACCTCGCTGATCCACATCGTGCTGACCGGCAACACCACGCCGGCGGTGCAGGGGGCGGTGTCCAACATCACCATGCCGCCGTTCGGCTGGCGTCTGAACGATCAGCAGGTGGCGGACGTGGTGAACTTCATCCGCACCAGCTGGGGCAACAGCGCCAAACCGGTGAGCGCCTCCGACGTGGCCGACGTGCGTAAAGACCGCTCGATGATCCGCGACGAGAAGGAGATGGGCAGCGCCGAGGTGCCGGACCATCCGGACGCGAAGAAGTAAACCGTTTAAGGGCTCCGCAAGGGGCCCTTAGTTTTTACTGGGTGCGCCGGTTTTTTCAGCATTTCCTGTTCGTAAATCGTTCGTTCGGCCGATAAAACATAGACCCGCAACGGATTTTTCATTATCCTTTGCCGTCCTTTCATCAGGCGCAAGTATGAAATATCGCTTTAATTCACTGATTATTATTAAAAAATTCGCGGAGAAGGATATCCCGTTAGGCGCAATCGTTGGCGCCGCAGATTAAGGTAGACTGTCTCATGAGTACGATTTCTCCCGATTCAGGCACGCTGACGGCCGCTCAGCCCGCCAAATGGAACAAAACCGACACCGTCTGGATGTTCGGTCTCTATGCCACCGCGGTGGGCGCCGGCACGCTGTTCTTGCCGATCAACGCCGGCCTGAACGGCCCGCTGGTGCTGCTGTTGATGGCGCTGTTCGCTTTCCCGCTGACCTATTTGCCGCACCGCGCGCTCAGCCGCTTCGTGCTTTCCGGCTCCAGCCGCGACGGCAATATTCACGATGTGGTGGTCGAACACTTCGGCGTACTGGCCGGCAAAATCATCATGATGCTGTATCTGATGGCGTTCTTCCCGATCGTGCTGGTGTACAGCATTTCGATCACCAATGCGCTGGACAGCTTCCTGATCCACCAGTTCCACGTGGCGCCGCTGCCGCGCATCTGGCTAAGCCTGGCGGTGGTGGTGGTGCTCAATCTGGTGCTGCTGCGCGGCAAAGACAGCATCGTGGCGGCGATGGGCATGCTGGTGTTCCCGCTGTTGGTGTTCCTGATGGGCATTTCGCTGTACCTGATGCCGAGCTGGAATACCGCCAATTTCGTTCACGGCCTGGCCGCCACCCGCTTCGACACGCCGGGGCTGTGGCATTCGCTGTGGCTGGCGGTGCCGGTGATGGTGTTTTCCTTCAGCCATGCGCCGATCATCTCTTCCTTCGCCTCGACCCAGAAGAGCCTGTATGGCGATAAGGCGGAACGCCGCTGCGCGCGCATCATGCGCTACAGCTATGTGCTGATCTGCGTCACCGTGCTGTTCTTCGTGTTCAGCTGCGTGCTGAGTTTGTCCCATGAAGACATGCAGCAGGCGAAAGATCAGAACATCACGGTGCTGACCACCCTGGCCAACAAGTTTTCCAACCCGCTGATCGCCTATCTCGGCCCGGTGATGGCGATGCTGGCAATGGCGAAATCCTATCTCGGCACCTCGCTGGGGGTCACGGAGGGGGCGACCAGCCTGATCGACGGCGTCACGCGCGCGGTCGGCAAACCGCTCAGCTCGCGCATGACGCACCGCATCTCGGCGGTTTCGCTGTTCCTGCTCACCTGGGCGGCGACGGTGTGGAACCCCAGCGCGCTGCACATCATCGAAACCATCAGCGGCCCGCTGATTGCGGCTATCCTGTTTATCCTGCCGATGTACGCGGTGCGCGCGGTGCCGGCGATGCGCAAATACCGCGCGGCGAGCAACGTCTTCGTGCTGGTGATGGGCCTGATCGCGCTGTCGGCGCTGATTTACGGCCTGGTGTGATCCCCTGGGCGCGCCGCCTTCGGCGCGCCTCTCAATCCTGCGTTACACATCCCTTTGCAATTAATCGCCGGGTTGCCGGGCGTTATCTTTGATAATGCAAGCCATTCTCATTAGTATTTCCTGATTGCGTTCATGACTAAGGAGTCTTTCGTGCACCGTCGAATCACGTTGCCGGCGCTGATTTGCGCCGCCTTACTCGCCTCTCCGGCGATGGCCACCACCTATCCGCTGACCCTGACCGACACCTCCGGCCAGACCCTCACCCTCCAGCAAGAACCGAAACGTATCGTGGTGCAGGACGGGCGCGACATTCTCACGCTGGCGCTGCTCGATCGCGCCAACCCGTTCGGCCGGCTGGTGGCCTGGAATAACCTGCTGAAGAAAAGCGACGCGGCGACCTGGGATATCTTGCAGAGCAAATGGCCGGCGGCGAAAAACATCATCGATATGGGATTCAGCGACAAAGGTGAAGTGAATCTGGAGAGCGTGATCGCCAAGCGGCCCGATCTGATGATCGCCCAGCTGCGTTCCAAACCTTCGCTGAGCCAAACCGGCGTGCTGGATAAGCTCAAGGCGCTGAACGTGCCGGTGCTGTTTATCGACACCATGCTCAAGCCGGTGGAAAACACGCCGAAAAGCGTGACGCTGCTGGGGGAAACCCTCAACCGGGAAAGTGAAGCCAAGCAATATACCGATTATTATCAGCAGCATTATCAGGCCATTCTGGCCAAGACGCAGGCGGTGGAACCCAAGCCGCTGGTGTTCTTTGAAGCCAAGGCCGGCCTGAACGGGCTGGAGTCCTGCTGCTTCACCCATGCGCACGTCGGCTGGGGCGCGTTGGTGGAAGCGGTCGGCGCGCGCAATATCGGCTCTGCGCTGTTGCCGGGCGCGACCGGCGACGTGGCGCTGGAAAAGGTGATCGCCATGAAACCGGATGCCTACATCGTTTCCGGCTCGCAGTGGGCCAGCAAGACCAACGCCGCGGTGCCGTTCGGCTATGGCGTCACGCAGCAGCAGGTGGATGAGGCTTTCAATCGCATGAAACAGCGCCCGGGCTTCGCGCAGGTGTCGGCGGTGAAAGAAGGGCGGTTCTACGGCATCTACCATAACTTCTACAACCATCCGTACAACATTGTCGGGTTGGAGTATCTGGCGAAGTTTATCTATCCGGCGCAGTTCCCGGATCTGGATCCGGCCAAGACCTACAGCGAGATCCTCAGCCGCTTTACCGAAGTGCCGGAAGGCAAGGGCATTTTGGGCGCGCAGGCGCCGACGGGGAAATAACGGCAACGGGCGCGACGACGCGCCCGTTTTTGATCTTTAAGCGGCGGCCGGCGTATAGGTGGAGATGATCTCCAGCACGCCGTTGATGATGAACTGCACGCCCATGCACACCAGCAGGAAGCCCATCAGGCGCGAGATCGCCTCGATGCCGCTTTTCCCCACCAAGCGCATGATGGCGCCGGAACTGAGCAGGCAGCCCCACAGGATCACCGCGACCGTCAGGAAGATGGCGACCGGCGCCACCGCCAGCACCCAGGGTTCAAAACCCAGCGTGTTATCTTTGACGCTCGACGCTGAGCTGATGATCATCGCGATGGTGCCCGGCCCGGCGGTGCTCGGCATGGCGAGCGGCACGAAGGCGATGTTGGCCGAGGTCTTATGGCGCAGCTCGTGCGACTTGCTCTCCACCTCCGGCGCCTCATCGGCGCTTTGTTGCGGGAACAACATGCGGAAACCGATGAAGGCGACGATCAGGCCGCCGGCGATGCGCAGGCCGGGGATCGAAATGCCGAAGGTGTTCATCACCACCTGCCCGGCGTAAAACGCCACCGTCATGATGCAGAACACATAAACCGAGGCCATCAGCGACTGCTGATTACGCTCTTCGCGCGTCATATTGCCGGACAACCCGAGCAGCAACGCCACCGTGGTCAGCGGGTTGGCCAGCGGCAACAGCAGCACCAAACCCAGTCCGATGGCCTGGAATAACTGCAAAATACCCGTCATAAAAAACTCCCTGTGCAACGTTCAAGCCGCCACGCGGCGGCCCATGAGCTGAACAGCCTAGCCTGCCGTGCGCCTGGCGGCAATGGGGACAGCTCGTAACGTTCATTAACCGTCGGCCGGCGTTTTATCACTGCCGTTGCACTCGCCGGTGAGCTCCGGTCCATCCTCGCACCCCAGTGGCGCTTCATTGACCGCAATCGCCCGCGGCACCGAACGCTAGCCAAAATGCACCCGCCCATACAACGTCGCTAATACTGGGTACATATTATTAATTATTTTTAACTGTTTTTACCGTTTAACCGCTTAAGAGATTAAACACTTCTATACTGGTAAGGCTTTGTGGCATTTCTTCATAATCGAAAAGCTTAAAAGGAGTTTTACTATGGAAGTGGCAAAAGAATGGGTAGCGGCGAAAAAAATCTCCTGGGGCAGCGTCATCGGTGGTGTGATCACCGTATTGGCTGTTTCACTGTTGCTGTCGACGTTGGGCACCAGTTTGGGATTTTCCATCGTGGATCCGACATCAGACGATCCGATCAACGGAGCCGGTACCACCGTAGTGATTTGGTCCGCTGTTTCAATCATCATTAGCTTGGCTGCCGGCGCTTTTATTGCCGGACGTTTGGCTGCTAATGACGGCCTTATTCATGGCTTCCTGGTATGGGCTACGTCACTGATTGTGGCGGCGGTGTTGGGTGGAATGCTGGTCGGGTCTGCAGTGAAGGCCACCGGTAATGCGCTGGGTGCTATCGCTTCGACCTCTGGCAGTTTGCTTTCCGGCGCCGGTTCCGCGATTGGCAAAGGGGCAACCGGGTTGGCAGACGTGGGCGGTAAGGTGTTTGACAAGTTGGGTATCGACACCACGTTGGAACCTGAACAGCTGCATGGTGATGTGGTTACGGCGCTCAAAAAAAGTGGTATTCCGTCATTGCAGCCTGAATTCATGCAGCAACAGTTGAATGCGGCCAAGACTGATTTGGCAGACGCAGTAAAAGCCCTGGCACTTCAGCCTGACAATAGCGATGCGATTATTAAGCAACTGGTCGACAAGCTTAAAAAACATGGTGAGGCCATCTCGCAAGATGTGGATCAAGACACACTGAAAAAAGCTCTGGTTGAAAATACCAATATGACGCCGCAGGAAGTGGACCAGACGGTGAAGAATTTGGTCGACGCCAAAAATAAAACTGCGCAGCTGGTTAATCAGCGCTTGGATGAAGCCGAAGCAAAAATCAATCAGGCAAAACAGGAGTATGCTGAGCTGAAACAGAAGGCGCGCGAACAGGCTGCCGCGGCTGCGGACGAATTGTCTCGGGCTGCCCTGTGGTCATTCTTTGCGTTGTTGATTGGCGCAGTGGTCAGTGCATTGGCAGGCTTGTGGGGCGTTAACACCAATGCCCGACGTGTAACCGTATCATCTCCGCAGGCGTAATCTCCAGGCTCGTTTGCGCGTCTCGATGATATGGGGATGAGAGCCTGAAATACCGACGACGATGAAATGACAGCCAGGAAAGACTGGCGCCTACCCCGGCCATGTGCCGGGGTTTTTATTGTTTGCGGCGTGATTAATGACCACCTTAATCGCTGTGTAGGGTATTAGGCATCAATTGCCACGATCCCTGGGGACAGGTGGATAACATAGATGCGCTGTAAATAATAATGAGTGTGATTATGAAACAAGAACTGCATATTTTGCTGGGGAAAGCCGTTGCCTTTCTGCTCTACTGCGCTTTTTTGGCGGCCTTGGTCGGCCTGGTATTTATCGACGTACACTGGCTGCATAATTTCGTGCATGAAACCTCGCTGACCGAAGCGGCGCAGGAGCTGTTGCTGCTCGCCATCTCCGGCGGTTTCTTCGCCGTGGCCCGGCGGCAGGCTGAACGCCGCTCCGCCTGGATGCTGGTCGGCGGTTTCTTTCTCTGCATGCTGATCCGCGAGATGGATTTCGCCTTCGATGCGCTGTGGCACGGCGCCTGGGTGTGGTTCGCGCTGGCGGTCGCCTTGGCCTGCCTGGTGCATGCAGCGCGGCACATCGCGGCGACGGTGCGCGGCCTGGCCTATTTCGTGACGCATCCCGCCTACGGCATGATGTGCGCCGGCCTGCTGTGCATTCTGGTGTTTTCACGCCTGTTCGGCATGAGCGCGCTGTGGCAAACGCTGATGCTGGACGGCTACAACCGGGTGGTGAAAAACATGGTGGAAGAGGGCTGCGAACTGCTGGGCTACGGCCTGTGCCTGCTGGCCACCCTCAGCTACATGAAAACCGTTTTTGCGCCGGCTGACGCGAAAGCGTGAGGGCGGCGCTTTATTTATCCGGAACAATTTTAGTGATACTATTCGCTTAGCCGAATGTGGCTGAGAAGGTATGCGTTCCATTCTGTATACCCAGTGAGGTTTCAATCTGGCAATTGTGGGCGAGATCTGAAACCTGGCTGACCAAACCCAAAATCCAATTTTCGTACTGCATGTGATCTGTCGTGTAAGCAATGCTCGGCAGTTCACGTGATTCCATTCTGTTTCAAATTCCCCCATCAACTCACTGTGGTGCTTGAAAAAGCCCTTGGCTAGTGATTCAATCCGTTTCATGTGATTTCAATCCAAGCCACTAAAATTGTGTACATACCTGTGTACATAATTGGAGATGTACACAGTGCTCACCGATGCCAAACTCCGCAAGCTTAATGGAAAACCCATCCCAAAACTGATCGAGATGCCTGACGGCGGCGGCCTGTCTATCCGTATAACCCCACTTGGGCTGATTGTCTTCCAGTATCGATACCGGTACGCAGGTAAGGCACGCCGCATGACGCTTGGAAATTACGACGAAATTTCGCTCAAAGAAGCGCGCGATATGGTTCAAGAGGCCAAGCGCGTCTTAGCCGAAGGGAAAGACCCCATCACAGTGAAATCCATGACGCTGGAGGAGATCGCTGGCGCAGCCTCTGTGAAAGACTGTCTATCTTATTGGACTGCCAGCGCTCAGGCTCAGCGCCTTGTGAAATTGCAGTATTGGGAGAGGGCATTTGAGCGGCATGTAATCCCATATGTCGGCGATATGATTGTGGATGAAATGCAGATATCTCACTGGCAGCCAGTTTTCAAAAGGATGAGAACGAATGGGGCGGAAACCTTTGCTGGTATCATGCTTTCAAAGCTAAAGCAGGTGTTTTCGTATTGCTTGAGAACGGAGAAGATTCGCGTTAATCCGATCGCCGCATTGCGAATTAGCGATGTTGGAAAACCTGTCGGCGTGGTTAAACGGTATTTCAGCGATGATGAGATAGGAGCTTTTTGGTTGGCTCTTGAAGGTTCTCGGATTGTTCACCAGAACAAGATCTTCATTAAATTGTTGCTGCTTACAGGATGTCGTGGAGTTGAGCTAAGGAAGGCAAAGAAGGGTGAGTTTGATGTGAAAAACAGAACGTGGCGCGTTCCTGCGGAAAATTCAAAAACGCGCCAGCCGTTTGTGAGAGGACTATCAGGGGACGCCGCAAAGCTAATTGAGGAGGCTATGTCGCTATACCCGAACATATCGCAATTGTTCCCGCCGGCGATTGTGCAGGGCGATCGCCCTATGTCAGCAGGTGTTCTATTGAACATGGCGGAACAGCTTAGGAATGAGATGGGAGTTCATGACTGGGCAATGCATGATCTACGCCGCACTGCAAAAACTAAAATGAGCGAATTAGGGATTGAGCCCCACGTATCCGAAAAGGTGCTGGGGCATAAACTCGGTGGAGTTCTGGCGGTATATGACCAGCATTCATATCTCAAAGAGCAGCAAAATGCGCTGGATATTTGGGCCGCTCATGTGGCGTCCTGCGTTTCATCAATGAGGCCTTGAGCGCGGAAAAATCGTATAACGTCGCAATATCTATACTGCTCGCCGCCATGGATTGGATTGGTGCCAGGAGCTGGTTTCGGGAACGGTGTACCAGCCTTTTCCCACTGCTTTTTCCTGCGCCAAAAGGTGGTTCGTGATATACCGCCCAACTGCTGCTGTATACCTTCGCGGGTGATCAATACTGGCTGAATTGGCAGGTTGCTCTTAGTCATGGCTTATCTCTCTGTAAAACGCCCATTCAGCATGCCGATCGTGTAGTTGAATCGCGGCAAAGAAATGCCGAGCAGTTCGACCTGTGCGAAATGCTTCATGATGATAGGGCGGAAAAAGGGGGGGATATAGAAAGGTATGTAGTGCTTTGCTAAAACTCTTACTTAATAAATTGAAATTTATTGATTGAAAAATTCTAACCCTAAATAGCTTTCCGAGATATTCAGGGTGTGATTAAGATGCTGGTGAAAACTGTGTTCTTTACATTAGAAGATGTGTGGTGCGCTCTAAATTATTTTTTTATAATCTTGTCGCGAATTTTATCAAGTTTTCTCTTTGTATTTATTTGCATTTGAATGTTTCCCGGGTCAATATGTGTGGTATGCTCTATGTAATAGTTTAAGCCTCTTGCATCCTTCCAGTAGATTAACCAGTCTCCAGTAACGCTATTAGGTTTGCTGAAAATATTGTTTACCTCTTTCGTGATTAAATTGCTAATTTCATTTAGTACGCTCCCTATGTTGTTTTTTTTAACTTTATCACTTGCTAATATGGCGTTTGTTAGTGAGGGGCTGTCTTTTTTTTCACTTGTAATGCCGTTATGCTTTGCGTATTTTGTGAGAATTGCGTTTGTGGCTTTATCAATGACTTCATTTGCACTTGGATTCTTGCCCAAGCTCGTTTTATCTTTCGATATGTTATTGTATGCTCTGGTGAGGTGTTCTTCTCCTACATGTATATGGAAGTAGCCTTTTAAACAGCCTTTAAGTTCTCTTTCTTTATGCTTCATTGCTTTTGCTTCATTTGAAACATCAAGTCCTTCGAGCAGTTTAATCGCTTCACATATCCCTCTTGAAACAATGTTATTGTTGTGGGGTGTAAAGGTTGCCTTTGCTTTTAGTTCAGCTGATATTCTATTTAGTAACTCACTTTCAAACATTGAAATCATAATGCTATCCAAGTCTATTTTGATTAACAAAATTTTATATTTTCCATTTTTAGTATGCGAAGTCAAATTATTACGTTGTTTTTTATTTTGTCACTCTTTGAGATTATATTTCTGCGAATGATTTTATTTGTTTGTTATTAGTGCGCTAATTTGTTGTTTTGTTCTATTTGCTTGATCGTTGTTTGTGTGGGTTTGTTTTGTTTTTATGGTTATAATATTGAGGTGAAAGTTGGTCTTTTTAAGGAGGAGAGTGTGAAAAATAATTTTATAGACTGGTTGTTATGGTCGGTTGAACGTGTGGGAGAGGGGTACTTTGGTCACTCCGAGCGTGTTTACTGCTATGAGTTATATCATCTTATGCGTGCAAAAATGCACATGCATGAAGAAAATGAACCTGGCTCCCTTGATGAAGTGTTTTTGCATTCTGAACCAGTAAAGGTTGTTCTAAATAGCGAAAAAGCAGAGCATTTAGAAGTGTGGCCTTTGAGAATGCGGAGAATGCCGGATTTTATTTTACATTCTCCTGGTGATTTTAATCATCAAATTGCAACCATGGAGGTTAAAGTTGTAAGGCTTTCGTACGAGGCGTTGGTTGACGATCTGCTGAAACTTACAGAGATGATAGGTAGTTATAAATATCAATTGGGAGTTTTTCTTTGTATAAATAATTCAATGGGGCTCATTGTTGAACACATTAGAACGATTATTGAATCGCAAGTGCAAATTAATGATGATATACAAATTGTTATTAAGCCAAGTTTTCATGAGGATATAATTATTAAAAGTGTAGGGGAGCTTATAGCCGAGTTAAATGAAGAAGATTCAGTGGAGCCAAGTCATTAACGCCATTGGTATCTTGCAGATTCTATGTAATCTTGGTTTGACTTAGTATCTTGTCTAAGACTGTATCATTCACGGAGGGCAATAGTCTTCGCCTAATATTCGTACAAATTAAAGTACAACTGAGCTTCGTTACGTGGTAAAGCGTCTCAACATGAACCGTCGTCACTGAATAATCAGGTAGGATAACATTGAAGCATTACTTCCTCTTAACTGCCTGTAGAACGGTACTCATCGAGAATGGCGAGCACATCAAGCTGAGTGCCGGCGGGAAGGATGTAGGCAGTTTTGCCGTCGATTTCGCGGACTTCGGCCTGAGCCATGAGCGTGACGAGCTTGCGTGACTTTGGCGCACTAAATTTGGGTGCGATAAAGGATTTTGTTACCTTCTTCTTGCCCGCGGCTTTGGCTTTTTCGACGTCGCCAGCCAGCACCTTGCCAGCTTGCTCGCCATGCTCTTTTACACGCTCAACAGCGGCATCAACTGCAACGGCGCCATCTTTGACCAGCGTCTGAACATCGTGATTTGCCTGGGTGAGGGCAAGCAGCTTATCGACTGTGGCGCGGCTTTTTCCGACCAGCGCGGCGATCTCATCTGGTGATAGGTTGAAGCCTGCGAGCTCTTTTACCACCTGCGATTGCTCGTATGGGATAAGCGCCAGCTGGCTATTGCTGTTCATGATGCGCGCTATGCGCTCCACGTCGCTACCAGTGAAAGGCAGAATGGCTATCCACTCAACGGGCTTTCCCGCGTCACGGCAACGCAAATAGGCGCGGTGCCGGCGGTGGCCCTCAACAATCCAAACGCCGCCTTCATCGCGTGGTCGAACCTCAAGCGGAGGAACCGGCTTTCCTGATGACAGGTGATTGAACAGGTCATCATCAGCGGCCTGTGTGCGCTCATCGTCTACGCGCTTGTTGAAACCTTCCTGAACGTGAATATCATCCAGTTTGATGAACATCCCGGAGTCTGTGCGCTTCAGCGTTCCGTTGTTCTTCATTTGCTTGAATGAGTTCGCCATGCATTAACTCCAGACCGCGCCGGCAGTCAGCAGGCACAGGGTAAAAATGAGAAGGTAGAAAAGGTGTTTGCCGTGGTGGCGCTTAGGTGCGAAATCGCCCCCGGTCAGGTCGTACTTGTGCTGAATACGGGCGTTGAGGCTTACCATGTTGGCCTCCGCTGCTGAGTGTGCAGGCGGCGCTGCAGTGTTCTAATGTTCTGGCGGACGACGTAAACCGGCGCGCAGGTGTCGGAGCAGACGAGGATCCTCACGGCCTTATATCTGCCGTCTTCGTAGCGCTGAATGCTCACTGCTTTTTTCTCTACGTCGCGCGTCTGGCCGCAGTGCTCACAGCGTTGGGTAGTGGTTTGCATAACATGTCCTCTCAATGAAATTCACATGGGCAAAGGCGCTGCCTGAGTTGATGCACGCGCTCGGTTTCCCTACGGTTCCAGCACACTGGAGCAGGGCAGCGCCTTTGGTGATGTGAAAAAAAGAGCCCCGGCGAGCGGGGCAAAGGATGTGACAAGGGAAGTGGTACTGAGCAGGCTTGTGATTTCTCACGCACCTGGTGGCGCATCGAACCGGGGCTTTATACTGTGTAGGTTAAAAGGTGAACCGAAACGATACGCCACCAGATAAGTGAGACGCCGGCGTTAACCGGCGAAATAAAAACCGACACCAGCCCAGCAGGCAGCGCATAAGACAAACACGCCAAGCCAGACGATTTGATTGAATGTCATGATTGCCTCAGTGCGCCCCGTAGGACGCGGTGCGATTATTCGGCCTGGGCTTCCAGAATCTCAACCTTGCCGTAGTGCGCCCACTTGGCGGCCAGCTTCTTAGCCAAGTCCAGACGGCCACACCAACCGAAGTCGCGCCACTGGTCAGCATACTCACCTTCGCCGGATTTGTTGATTCGCTCTATTTCTGCAAGAACGCAGATTTCGATGTAGTGATCGCGCCCCATATCAGCGATTCTGCGGTGTTCTTCCAGCTGGCTCGGCGTGTTGCTGAATTGAGGGTTTGGGCCAGCCTCTCGCGCGTGGTAATCATAGTTGCGCCCGTGACTTGCCTTGGCTTCTTTTGAGGCCGCGTTCTTTCTGTTTTTCTCAAGGTTGTGTAGCACTACAACCATATGGCTATAGGTGCGCGCGGTCGTGCGCTCGTGGCGCTGGCCGGTTGCGTCGATTGCGAAGTATTTGGTTTTAGCTGCCATCATGAAACCCTCTGCTGTTAGTCGGCCATCTGACGAGCAAACCAGCGTTGCGCGCCTGCTGTAGTTTTAAAATCTCGGCTCTTGGTGAACGTCATCGCGGTAAAAGTGCCGCCGCCGTTCGGGAAAACGCCGGTCTTTACTGTTTCGTTGTTGCTCATATCGTGAGTAGTGTTCATCGCTAATCCTCAGTGGTTTTATGCCTGCCGCCCCACACTGGCAGCGGCAGGGTAAATCCACTCTTTCCCTAAAGAACGTCTCCGGTCGATCCCTCTCGGGGCCGGGGAGTGATTGCATCGCTCACCCCTGGGCGTCTTACTTGTGTGGCTTCCTGCCGGTGACGTTGTTGCTGTCGATGGAGTTGATAATAGCCATTGGTATTTTTAATAGCAATTAGTATTAGAATTAACTCAATAGCAATTGATATAATCATCTGTTTTGAAAGTAAATTTAGTTGGTAAAAATTTGCGCTATGGGGTTTGGATAAGGTCTGTTGTGTGATTTCTGGCAGGGATTAACGCTTTGCAAATTCTTGAGAAAGGATTAAAGTTTGAAAATAACTGTATATATAAACAGTATTTTTGAGTGTTTTTTTACACCCGGGGTTTCATATGATTGAGATGTTAGTGCGGCGTGCGGCGGGAGTGTACGAAAAAGAAACCCTGCCAGGGCAGGGTTTGGGCGGTTACATTCTGAAGTCGCGTAGCAGTAAAACTACAACACCGATCAATGAATCCGGCGCTAGTTCAATCAATGGAACCCTGGCATCGTCAACGGATAAGTATCCATGTGACCCACCATCAACAAAGCGATAAGCAGAAACTGAGTTATTCACTTTTGCTACTACTAAATCCCCGGATCCTGGCGTAGAGGCCGAGTCAGCAATAACAATGGAACCGGCTGGCGCCTCAGCGCATCCGCTATTTCTTTTAAGAATGAAGGCTTTCCATGATGGTTCAGCTTTTCCTTTCGGCGAAATCACAAAGTCATCAGTAGCCCCGCTTTCATCCCATACAGGGATCTGGCTGTATTTTTCAATGCGAGTTGTCATAGGAGGTGATTCACCCTCCATTTCACCAACGCCATTAGCCAGCCAGTCAACATTCACACCAAGGGCATTAGCAATATCGACGAGCCGTCCCGAAGTTTTTGCTTTTCCTTTAGTTAATCGCCAGATGGTCGGCTGAGCAACGCCTGATGCCTCAGCAAGAGCTGCTTGAGTCATGTTGTTGCGTTTGGCCATCGCCATGTTAAGACGTTCTGCAAGTGTTGTTTTCATGCCAGCAAATTTATAGCCACGCGTATTAAGCGTCAAATTCGAATTGCTATTGAAATTGGTAATACGCATTGCTATTATCATCCTTGAATAATACGTTTAAGGATTAAGAGATGAACAAAGCTATTCAAAAAGCTGTAAGCATCGTCGGTAGCCAGCAGAAGCTCGCCTCATTGTGTGGTGTCGCCCAACCGACAGTTTGGCGCTGGCTGCATGGTGGCGGCATTGACGCCCTTTACGTTAAGCGCATCGAAAACGCTACTGGCGGAAAGGTTAAGGCCGTAGAGATTCGTCCAGACCTGTCGGATCTGATTACAACAAACTGATTTTTAACAAGGAAGATTATTACAGATGCAAACCGCAACAACACGCAACGAAGCTCAGGCGATTCAGAGCGACATCATGAGCCGCATTGCAGCAATCGGAGTGACAAGCCTGGCCGGGGCGATCGGCGTTGATAAATCGCAGGTGAGTCGCTGGCAGAGCAAAGGTGGGTTGGTGGAGAAAGCGAGCCTGCTGCTGGCCGCTACGGGCTTTAAGCGTTCGGAAACCATGCTGACGTTCAGGGGCGAGGAAACCGCAGAGCTGGCGCGCGGGTTAATGGCGATGCTGGAGCACATCCGGGAACCAAAGACGGAATAGGGGGCTTTATGGCCTGGGGCAAGAAGAAAGCCGAGCAGTTGCAGCTGGTCGGCAATCACTTTTCTAACTGGAAGTTCTGCAATGAACAGCCTGATTGTTATCGATATGTCGGCATCTCGTCAAGGGTTGAAAAATGTCCGGCTCGCAAAGCACTGAGCTCGATCGGTATTACACGGACTGGCGGGGCGTGCAGGTTCACGTCATCCGCTGGGATCGCGTTGAGCGCCAGGTCATTTTCACGCGAGAGGGTTATCCGCATGAGTGCATGCAACCCCTTGAAAGGTTCAAAGAGAAATTTAAGCGGGTGGATGTATGAGCATGATCCTGATGGCGCAGGCTATGAGCATCAAAGTGGGCAACCCACTGCGCAAGTTGGTGCTGATCAAGATAGCTGATAACGCGAACGACAAGGGCGAATGCTGGCCGTCATATCAGCATGTCGCTGACCACTGTGAGTGCAGTAAGAGCGCTGTGCGGGCGCACATTGAGGCATTGATTAAGATGGGTTTACTCACCAAAGAGAACCGCCTGGGCGTGAATAATGGCAAGGGTAATACCTCGAATCTCTACTATCTGACACTGGATAACCCTGTGCCGTCAGAAAGCATAGCCCCCTGTGCCGTCAAAAAGCATAGCCCTATGCCGTCAAAAAGCACAGGGGTGTGCCAGCAGGTGACACAGGGTGTGCCGTCAGAAAGCACACCCCCTATGCCAGCAGATGGCACCAGAACCAGTCACTCTTTTGAACCAGTCATTGAACCAAAAGAAAATCCCCCCAAAGCCCCCCAAGGTGATGCGGTAGCAGATTACCCATCGGCTGAGGCTGGGGAAGTTCTCGATTTTCTGAATGAAAAAATCAATGGCAGGACGCCAAAGCGTGCCGACACGTTGCGTGAGATTACCGAGCGCCTGGCGGACGGTAACAGCGCCGCCGAACTGAAGCTGGTGGCTGAACACCGCGCAAGTCTGCTGCTGGGCGATCCGAAGATGGGCCACATGCTCAGCGCCAAGATGATTTTTGATGCCGTCCGGTTCGGTGGGTATCTTGCAGCCGCCAAAGCCTGGGATCGTCAGCGTAGCCACAAAGCCGCTATGGCCGAAGCAGTCGAACAGCAGCGCCAAGAGCTGGTGGCCGGTGACGCGCCGGAGATTGATTTCGATGAGGCTTTCGATCGCCTGATCCGTGATGCTGCGATGCCAGAAAATGACGCTGAGAGACGCGCGCAGCAGCAGGTACGCAAGAACGGATTTGGAAACGTTGACGAAAGCAAAGCGCGCCAGCAGTGGCGCCCAATTTTAACCAGAGCTTACGCTATGTCAGGAGTTCAGGCATGAGAGCGATAGTCAAAGCAGCTGTACAGCGTGATCTGGGTATTGCCCTGATCCCGGTTGACGAAAAGCTGGCGTTTCACATGACGGGCCGCGTGATGGTTTCCACGCTGCCGAAAGAATTCAAAGACGCGCCAGAAGGTATCCTGCCGGCCGTTGAGCATGAGATCGCCAACGACCCACGGCTACAGGTTTTTTTCACAGATGAGCGCGTCATCAACGCTTGCGGCGGCGTTAATGCGATTGAAGCCTGGGCGACTCAATTCACGAAATGTCAGTACAGCAAGCACGAACTGCCTGAGACAATTCTGGACACAGAGCGTGTTGGTAATTCGGCCGTTCGCATCTGTCCAGGCTGTTACAAAAAAAGCCTGGGTGTATCGCCGAAGCTGGAAAAAATCGCAGCCCGCAACACTGTGCGCTGGGTGGTGGCAACAGCAAAACACCGCCTGAAGTCAGAAGGACAGCTGACAATCCCTGAGCTGATGCTGTGGGCCATGCTGTCCGGTGTATTCGACCTGATCCCCGATGACGTTGCGCGCACCGTCACCGACTTACCTGAGCCAAAGGTGATCACCGGCACCCGCAAGGAGTCCGAAATGGACTGCACGCCGGCGGCCACTGCGATTATTTCCAAGCAGGCCCAGAAGTGTTTCAAGGTTGATCCTGAAGTCCCTGGCGCCTTTGTGCTGCGTCCGAAGAAAACCCGTGCCGAAGACAGCAAATATACCCGCTGGGTTAAGACTCGCCCCTGCTGCGGTTGCGGTGCTCGCTCAGACGACCCTCACCACATCATCGGCCACGGGCAGGGCGGCATGGGAACAAAGGCGCACGACTTCTTCACTATCCCGCTGTGCCGTAAATGCCACGACGCATTGCACGAGGATGTAGCGGCGTGGGAAGCGGAACATGGTAGCCAGGTTGAGCTGCTGTTTGAGTTCCTGGACTTCTCCTTCGGCATCGGGGCGATCGCATGAAAGAGGTGACCATAACACGCCAGCAATACCGGAACGTCTGCGATGCGCTGCTGAACACTGCCAATCTGAACGAGCAGCTTTCGCTGCTCTCAACCGCTGACAAGCATTCGGAAAAAATTCACCGCCAAGCCAGCAAGCTATTACAAAAAATTCGCCAGCAACTTCAGGAAGCCGTGGAGGGTTAGTATATGAGAGACATCCAGCTAGTTTTAGAGCGATGGGGCGGTTGGGCTTCGGGTGATAGCAGTGGTGTTGACTACTCGCCTATAGCTGCTGGCTTCAAGGGGCTGCTTCCCCAAACCGGACAATCGCGGCTTTCCTGCTGTGATGATGATGGATTAATTATTGACGGCTGCATGGCAAGACTGAAAGCTAGGAAGCCAGATGAGTATGCGTTGATTATCATGCATTACGTATTCAATATGCCAAAACGGTCCATAGCTAGGGTACACAAGAAGGATGAAAAGTTGATTCGGATAGCGATACAAATGGGGGAAAACTTTGTAGAAGGTTGCTTGGCAGCCCTTGATATTACTCTTGAAATGGATCCTGAGGTCTCATAAAGAATCAGCCCTCTAAAAAGAGGGCCTTTTCTATAAATGAGGGAAAATGTTCCGCAATGTATACCAGCATCTTCCAAAGGTGCATAGCGAAATCAAAAGGGATGATAGCCCAAGCAAAATGAACAAGTAATCAATAGGTTGATTAAAAATCATTGTATCTTCAGGTAAGAACATAGCTATTAAGGGAAACATGCAAGCAACTATAAGCGTGAACCCTGTCGATAGCAGCCTTTTGATAATTGCAGGTAGAATCCGATTCCTTTTAAGGGCATTGATCGCTCCTTCTTTGTCACTGTCGGCGCTGCTAAAAATCGAAATGGCAGCAAGCACAAACCCGAATAGGATGCCTGAAATTGTGGATAAAACCCCTGCAATTGTAAGCACATCTGGGTGCTTCATTGGTTTAAAGAGCTTAGTAGCTGTGTAAGTAACAAGCAAAAGGAGAAAAACCTTCCAAAGAAGAGCAAAGATGTCTCTCATAGCGGCCTCCTTCTACGTTGATTAAGGTTTAGTGGCTAGCTCATACTGAGCCAGGTAGGTTGAATTCTCGATTTTAGCAGAAATCATCGCTGTTCTGATATCAGAATCAGATGGGTAACCACTGTTCACGATTATGTTTTTTGTACCAACCAGCACTTGGTCCAACAAGCTTTTTGGGTCGGTGTTCGACGGTTCCGTAACGTCAATTTTTTTTATTTGTAAACCATTTGAGCCTTTGGGAAACTTCTCTATGAGTTCTTTAAGTGCATCTGTTACGGAGGATTTCAAATAGTTGAAACCAGCTTTTTTAGGTCTAATACGGCCACGCATCGTCAACCTTAAATGTGAGCCCCCAAGGCCAACAACCATGTCAACAATGTCTTTTGTAAGATCATGTTCAAAGTTGTAATTGGCTTTATTGAAGTTCCGCGGCGCTGCCACTGTCAAATCGAAACTTCTAAGCACATTTCCATCTTCCAAAAGCTTTTTCATGCTTTCCTGCTTCCAGATCGCCTCGAATGAAATATTCTTCATTCCGGTCTTGTTGTAGAGCAGAAAAGCCAAGTCACCGACCTTGGGCCCAAGATGGTTTAGCGTCATTACCAAGAGATCCGTCTCGTAGTAGTAGATAAAATACGTTCTCTCAACTACTGAGTCTTTCTCATTTAGCGGGATAGTTCTCTCACTACCGGTTTCGCCATCTTCAATGAATGGTAAAAGGCAGTCCCTTCTCCACGAGATATAACCAAAATAGCTTTTCTGGAGCGTGTCTTTTGCGCTTATAACGAGCTTTAATCCGCGGTTTTGGGTCTCCGCAGTATGAGCAACAGGGTATAATAATGTGTCAGGCGTTGTTATTTGTTGAAACGCCAGCCTGGCGATAGATGTGCCGTCTTTTTTGCTACCGTTGCCGGTAAAAAAACCAACCCGGATACGCCTAGTCTTCTTGCTTGTATCAACACTCATCTTCTATCCATTGAAAGATTCGAAATATTTGTTCAAAAATACTATGAAAAGCAGAAAAAATCATTAACGCGGTCCGCAAAATGTGTTGTAGCGTGATAAGAGTGGTTACGCAGTGACGTAGCTTATCAACTTTCAAAACCTCGCAGCTGCGGGGTTTTTGCTATTCAGCAGTGGACAAGGAATCGGCAATGTTGTCCTAAGACTGACACAACCCCAATGATTACCCAGAGTTTTAGTCTCAATGTAAAGTCTAGATATCGCCAAATTGATGGCGATTTCAATTACTTTTCAAGGAGATATGCTCATGCAAGCTGCTGAAATTCACTATCTGGACAACGGTTACACTTTCAACATTCCACCTGCGCCATATCGTCGTCGTATTGCTGTCCCATTGCTTCTGGCTGTGGCTAAAGGCGGTAAGTCGCGCGCAAGCCATAAAGTTTTGTTTAATGGCGTTAATGTGGCTGAAGCTGGAGCAGCAGGCTTTATTTTCCCAGGCGGCCCATCAGTAGGTGATTCTGGTACTACTAGTTGGAATGGGTACATTCAGCCGAATGAGGCTGCATCCATCCAAGCTATTGCTACTACAAATGATGGTGGCCAGACTCCAAAATGCATCACTGTTATGATCGGTGCGGAGTAAGAACCACAAAATTTCAAAGGCTACCTTAGGGTGGCCTTTTTTACATTTCAGCCCCAGCCAACGGACGACACACACGGCACCCCTCATACCGGCAGCGTTTACGGCTGGTGGCTGAACCCTACCCATAACCCGAAACCGGGAAAGAGCCCCGGAAGGGGGAGGTTATGAAAATGCCCTGGAAGAATGAGCCCAACATCCTATCAATGCTGATTGCATTCGGCATGACCCTGCTGGGAGCCATTGCCAGTTACTCGTTCAAGGTGCTGAACGGCGAGGCCTTCAGTTGGCGCACGCTGTTTCTGCAGCTCTTCGTTTCTATCTTCGCCGGGTTAACCATGGTGATGATCGCCCTGCATTACGACTGGCCTTCAGAAGTGATGGGTGGCGTGTGTGGCATGGCTGGCTGGTCTGGGGCGTCACTGATTAAGGCGCTGGAACGTCGATTCCTGAATAAAGCGAGCGATAGCAATGAATATCAGTAAAAGCGGCATTGAGCTGATCAAGCGCTTCGAAGGCCTGCGATTGAAAGCCTATCAGGATTCAGTTGGCGTCTGGACGATTGGTTACGGATGGACGGAGCCGGTTGACGGTAAGAAGATCGGCCCAGGCATGCGGATTGATCAGGCGACTGCCGATCGACTGCTGAAATGCGGCGTTGTGCAGTATGAGCAGGGCGTTAATCAGCTAGTGAAGGTGAAAATCACCCAGGGGCAATTCGACGCGCTGGTGAGCTTTGCATATAACCTCGGTCTGCGGTCGCTGAGCACATCCACGCTTCTGCAAAAACTGAACGCTGGAGACACTCAAGGCGCTGCCGACCAGTTCGGGCGCTGGGTAAATGCTGGCGGTAAACGTCTGGATGGTCTGGTTGCACGCCGTGCAGCAGAACGCGAGATGTTTTTGTCATGAACACCTCATTCAGCTTCCGAACGATGGCGATCGGCCTGTTGCTGGTGGCGCTGATTGTTGCCGGCAGGCTGGCGTTTTACTTCCACAGCAACGCAGTAAAGGCCGGCGAGCAGGTTAAGCAGCAGGAAAAGACGCTGGCGCAGCAGTCAGGACTGATCTCAACCCTGCAAGCACAAGACCGGAAGAACAGAGCCTTGGCAGCAGAGCAACAACAAAGAGAGCAGCTACTACGCCAGCGCGAGGAAACCTACCAGAGGAAATTGCGTGATGCACTTAAAGGCAGTAAATGTGGGAATAGTCCTATGCCTGCAGCTGTTATTGACCTCCTGCAGCAAAACGCTACCACCGGCACTACAACAGGTCGTGCTGTTACCCCCTGAATCTGTATTCACTCCATGCATGCAACCAGCATTGCAGGGTGATACTTGGGGCGACGCGCTCAGCTACACGTTAGCGCTGCAAACGGCGCTTCACATTTGCGCTGGACAAGTGGTCACGCTGAATCAATGGCGTTTATCGTTGGTTGGAAAACGGAAATGAAAAGGCGGCGACCGCCGCCTATATTACTAACCCCTGGCTTCTCTACCTTCTTCGTCCTCAAGGACTCGATAGCGCCAGTATCTATCCGGCTTAACCCAAACAACATTTTCACCGCTATCCACTCGGAAATTGTTTAACAATTTAGTGGATAAGACCTGATTGCCGTCGGCATTCTCTTTAAGGTGAATTTCATTGTCCATTTTAATTAAATGGTCAACTACGTCTTGTTGGTATAAACATCCATCTTGTTGGAGCCTATTCATCATCCAAGAAGTAATGTCATTAAGAGAAAGTTTTGGCGCGTTTGGGTTTACGGCTTTGGGTTGGTTGAAGTTAATGTCTCTTCCTCAAATCTTCCATTTTCAAGTTTTTTACCAGCGAACCACTGGCATTTATAAGCCCCCACAAACTTATCGGAGATATTGAAAATAGCCTCTGAAATAGTCATGCTCGGCCCACCTGTTAATAGGTAAACGATATCACCTTTCTTATAAATAGGTTTTGTAGGTTGATTGTTTTTGGTTGTCATAATTAGTCTCCTTATGATTATAAATATTATACTTCATAGGTAAATGCATGCTTCTGGTATTAAGCTGCGGTGGATTTTCAATGGTAGATGTAAATAAAAAAATATCCAGACTTATTAAATGGGGAAAGCATACCAACCAGAATACCCCGCGCAGGTTTGGTGGCGTATAATCCTCCCCAATAGGAGGATCTCATGTCATACAATCTCGGCAATCTGCCAAAAGAAGAAATGGACAAGGTGAACGTAGACTTTGCGGCATCTGGCGTGGCGTACAAAGAGCGCATGAACATGCCGATCGTACCGGCTCAGGTGGAGGCGGAGCAGCCTGAACACCTACGCGAGCTTTTCCACGAGCGCCTGCAGCATTACCGCAGCCAGAGCCACAAATTCCCAGGGCCAAACGACCCGCGATACCAGCAGATGGCTGAGGCCAACGGCAAGAAATGACTGAACCCGCTCCGGCGGGTTTTTTTATTGGGAGAAAATCATGGCTAAAACGGCACAGGATGAGAGCCATGAGAGGCGCCCATACCCACCGCTAAGGTTTATCGAAGACTATCAGCTAACGCCATACATCGGCCTGGTTCCTGCGAACGAGGTGCAGGAGTGGATACAGCGTCAAATCATCGACGATGCCGGCAGCCTGTTTAACCCAGACCACGGACACCTTGCAGACGCTGATCTGCGTTTCATGTGGGCATCGTCCGCGTTTGAGAAGAAAGGGCGCCATGTGCTCGGCCAAGCTGAAGAGGTAGCGATGCGTGCTGGAGGCTGGCAGAAAGCCAGGATGGAACAGCAGATGCATGAGTGGTTCGGCGATGTGCCGAAATTCATCATCACGCTCGCTGCCGACTACTGCTCACAGTGTTCTGATGCGGAGTTCTGCGCCCTGGTTGAGCATGAGCTTTACCACATCGCACAGGCGACAGACGATTTCGGCGCACCAAAATTCAACAAGGAAGGCCAGCCGGTGCTGAAGCTGCGCGGCCACGACGTTGAAGAGTTTGTTGGCGTGGTTCGCCGGTATGGCGCCAGCGTGGAAGTTCAGGAACTGGTTGATGCGGCCAACAGGCCTGCGGAGGTGGCACAACTAAACATTGCCAGGGCGTGCGGTAACTGCATGTTGAGGCTGGCGTAAATATTGGACTGTATTGGACGGATGGTGATTTATGGCTGCATTAAAACCAGATGTAAAAGCCTTCATCATTCAGTCGCTTGCGTGCTTTGACACCCCTACGTTGGTGGTAGAGTCCGTCCAAAAAGAGTTTGGGCTAAAAATCACGCGTCAGCAGGTTGAATCTCACGACCCGACAAAGGTTAGCGGCAAGTCGCTGGCTAAGAAGTGGGTAGACCTGTTCCATACGACGCGGGAGCGATTCAAGACGGAAATTTCAGATATTCCGATCGCCAACAAGGCCTACCGGCTGCGCGTGCTTGACCGTATGGCGACGCGCACTGAAACCATGAAGAACTACGCATTGGCCGCTCAGATCGTCGAGCAGGCCGCGAAAGAGTGCGGTGATGCGTATACCAACAAGCAAAAGATTGAAACCCAGCACACCATCGCTGATGAGATGGCTGAGCTACTGAAGGAGATATCTTCTGAGGCGTGATTTATGGCTGATCTCAACAAGCAATTCAGCGAGCTGAAGAAGAACCTTAAAAATCGATTCTGGCGCCTGAACAACCTTTACTTCATTACCGACAAATCGGGGAAGAAGGTTAAGTTCAGGATGACCCCTGAGCAGCTCGAATACTTCGAAGGCGTACACACCAGGAACATAATCTTAAAGGCCAGACAGCTCGGCTTTACGACGTTGGTTTGTATTGTCCAGCTCGATGCCGCGTTGTTCGAATCAGCCAAATGCGCGCTGATTGCCCACACCTTAAACGATGCAAAGCGCCTGTTTAGGGAAAAGGTCAAGTATGCCTACGACAACCTGCCGGCGCTGATCAGAAAGGCAAACCCGGCAAAGAACGACGCCGTTGGTGAGTTGGTTTTCAATAATGGCGGCTCACTCTATGTCAGCACGTCATTTCGTGGCGGTACGTTGCGTTACCTGCACGTTTCTGAGTTCGGCAAGATCTGCGCCAAGTACCCGGATAAGGCCCGTGAAATCGTCACTGGTGCCTTTGAGGCAGTATCGACAGATTGCTTCACAACTATCGAGAGCACGGCCGAGGGACGCGCTGGGTATTTCTTCGACTATTGTCAGACGGCCGAGAAAGCGCAGCTACAGGGCAAAACGTTATCAAACCTCGACTGGAAGTTTTTCTTCTTCACGTGGTGGAAGAATCCTCAGTACGCAATCGACCCGGTAGAATGTCTCCCTGAGCGCCTGGTTGGCTACTTCAACGAACTGGAAGCCAAGCATGGCGTCACGTTAAATGAGCGCCAGAAGGCCTGGTATCTCGCTAAAGAGAAGACTCTTGGCGACGACATGAAGCGTGAGTATCCGAGCATACCCGCTGAAGCCTTCCAACAGTCGGTAGAGGGAGCGTATTACGCCAAGCAGTTCCGCTGGCTGTATACCAACAAGCGGATCGGTTCACTTCCCGACAATTCTCATCTCCCGGTTCACACGTTCTGGGATATCGGCGTGGGTGACTCAACAGCTATCTGGTTTGTTCGTGAGGTTGGTGAAGAGTTTCATGTCATCGACTACTACGAGAACTCTGGCGAGGGTTTGAGGCACTACATGAAGGTGCTGAAAGACCGTGGCTATGAGTACGGCGAGCACTGGGGGCCGCACGACATTGAAAACCGTGAGTTTGGCTCTGATGCTAAATCACGGAAGGAACTGGCGCGTGAGGGTTACGAAATCGACGGCCAGGTGTATTCGATGACATTCAAGGTTGTGCCGAAAGTCGGCGTTGATACCGGGATCGAGTCTGTCCGTGAAATCCTCCCCAAATGCGTCTTTGACGATGAGAAGTGTGCTGAGGGGATATCTCACCTTGAGGGATACCGAAAAGAGTGGGATGACAAGCGCGGGTGCTGGAAAGACAAACCTCTTCACGATCACACGTCGCATGGTTCAGATGGTTTCCGCTACTTTGCCGTAGCGAAGAACAACCACAAACAAGTTGGCGCCGTATTCTTCTAAGGAGCTCTCAGTGAGTGAACAAAATAGCGAGGTTGAATTTCTCGTCAATGCCCTCGCTGACGCAGTGGCGATAGGGCGCCAGCGTTCCTTATACGCGGGACAGATGAATGGCAACACGAAGAGAACAAAACTGTGGGACGAGTTCGGCTACCCAGACACCATAAGCTTCGATCTGCTTTATCGCGCCTATCGCCGAAACTCAGCAGCTTATTCTGGCGTGCATAAAACGTTGGATAATTGCTGGAGTGACTTTCCGACGGTTATTGATGGCCCACTGGCTGATAAGTCTACCGCCTCTACAGAATGGGAGAAAACGGTAACCAGGCTGCTGAAAAAACATTGGTCAAAAATCAAGGATGCCGATCGGCGCAACCTGGTGGGCCGCTACTCTGCAATCATTCTGCAACTCAAAGACAGCAGGCCATGGTCAGAGCCTGTAGATACAGCGCTGGTGGAAAGACTTGGCGAAGATGCGCTGGTGAAGATGATCCCCGTTTGGGAATCGCAGATTAAGCCTGGCAACTATGACATTGACACACTGTCCCCAACTTATGGGCAGCCGGTGAACTACATCTTCAACGAGCAGCCTGTGGGGGATGACGGCACTTACGGCAATGTGAGAAGCGTTACGGTTCACCCCAGCAGGGTGATCATCCTCGCCGAAGGTTCAGAAGATGACAACATGTTGTCTGGCATCCCTCTTAACGAGGCTGGTTATAACGATTTGCTGGACATCGAAAAGACCAAGGGAGGAAGCGCCGAAGGATTCCTTAAGAACGCGAGCCGCCAGCTTGGCATTCATTTCGACGATAAAACCGACATGAAAACCATCGCGCAGCAGGCGAAGGATGCCGGCTATAAAGACCTTGGCGAGGCAATGAATGAAAAGATCAGGAAACTCAACCAGGGTACGGATTCTGCGCTGGTAACTCAGTCTGGGACATCATCCGTCCTTTCAGTTGCCGCCGCTGACCCTACACCGTCATGGACAGTCTCGGCCAATAGCTATGCCTCAACTATCGGCTGCCCGTTCAATATCCTATTTGGCAAGCAAACCGGGAATCTTGCTTCTACCGAAGACAGGAAGGAATGGGCTAAAAAAGGGAATGGGCGCCGTGGCGGTTGGTTGTCATGGCTGCTAACTGAAGTCATTCAAAGATGGTGTGACGTCGGCGTAGTATCGCAACCAAAGAAAGGCGAGATCACCGTCGATTGGTCTGATTTGCTGGCGCCAGGTGATAGCGAGAAGCTCGAGAACATGAGCATGATGGCAGACGTTGCCTACAAAACTCAGCAAGCGTTCGGTACGTCTGCTGTCGACCCTAACGAGGTACGCGCCGCCGGCGAACTGGAGCCCATCAAGGAACCTGGCCAGCCAGACCCGACAAAGAAACCTGTCGGTAAGGATCCGCTAAATGATGACAACGCCGAGGCCTAAAGTCGGGACACCGATAATACCGCGCAATAAAGCAGACCCCACCCAATCCTATCGGCAAGTAAACAAAATGTTCCGTGATATTGAGAACCGATATCTGAGCATCAAAACAACGCTTCGGCAACTGTTCGACCAGCGATTAACTGGCCGGGCGTTGGTGGGTAACTCTCAGCGATCGCATGTTCTTTCAGGTGACACCCTATATCAGGTTAACGCCGGTACGTTTGTCTACGACATGAACGCTCAGCAGTTGGCAGCGCTTCTTGAGGTAATACAAACGATCCTTGATGACTACCTGTTAGAGGGTAACGGTCAGGATATTTGGGCGTTGCAGTACATCTCAGATGAGTATCGGCGCGGCACGCTCAATGCCTATACGAATCTGTCTGCTCAGTCTGAGGTATACGCTTCACAGACCACGCTAAGTGCGCTTCTGTCCACGCTTGCTTATCAAAACCAAGTGGCCGCTGCATTCGTGTCGACGTACAGCGATTGGAAGGGGATCAGCGATGCAGCGCGCGTTGACCTTGCCAATATCATCGCCGATGCGGTTGGCCGAGGTGTAAACCCGCGTGAAACCATGAGGGTGATAAGTAAGCGCCTTGATGTCTCAATGTCCAAGGCAAAGACGATTGCTCAGAGCGAGCAGGTTGGCGCGCTGAGAGAGGCTCAGTGGAACGAAACCACATGGGTGCAGGATAGGTTGGGTCTGCGTACCAAGTTGCTGCATTTATCCGCCCTGAAGCCGACTACGCGCGCCTGGCACGCATCGCGCCACGGAAAGCTTTACACGGTCGAAGAAGTGCGTGAGTGGTACTCGAAAGACGGCAACAGGTATAACTGCTACTGCAGCCAGATCCCAGCCATCGTTGACGAGAAAGACAATGTAGTAAACATCGGGTTGGCGAAGCGTCTAGCTGAAGAAAGGGAAGCATGGGTAGAGGGTTTAAAGGCTGCATAATGGGTGCATAAACCGCACCCGAGCATTTATTTATCTTCTGTGACCATAATTATACGTACAGACATTGTCACGGTTCCCTTACCACCCGCATAAGTCCGTGCTGAGTCACGAATAGCAGCAGATATGACATCGGGATCATCCTTGCTCAGAGGCGTAGAACTGGTCATGGTGAAATCCCAATACCTGCCATTGCTTTCATACTGAACTTTATAAACAGCCATATTAACTCCTTTTATTAATCACTATTCAGTGAATTAGCGACGTTACTTCCCACTAATTAGTTAGTCAAGAAACCATAACGAGGACACAGCATGAAGCGCAATCGCGTTAACGTGCTGACCGTCGTCAACTCCGCTTCAAATATCACTACCGAAACCATCGACGGGAAACCACATATCGTGGTTCGCGGCATTACGCCCGTTGTTGACGATATCGTGATGAACCGGAAGTTGTACCCGGCAGCAGAAATTGCCAAGGCCTATAACACCCTTGAGCGGAAACCGATGCCGCTGGGGCATCCAAAAATAGACGGAAAGCATGTATCGGCGGGTGATGTCCGCGCGGTTAACAACTATCACGTTGGCGCCTGGCTCCAAGATGTCCAGCACGTCGACGGAAAGGTCAATGGTGATATGTATGTCGACCGCCGTTATGCCGAAGGCAGCGAAAAGGGTAAGCGGCTGGTAAATCGACTGGATGAAATGATCGCTGGGACAAACGTAGAGCCCATTCACATCTCCACCGGACTTCTTTACTCAGGCATTGCGGCCAACGGCGAATCAAAGGGCAAGAAGTACAACGAAATCGCCACCAACATGGTGTTTGACCATGTTGCCGTTTTACTGGATGAACCTGGTGCAGGAACGCCAAGCGAAGGTGTGGGCATCTTCGTTAACGCCGACGGCGACGATCAAGAGGTCGAAATCGCAAACCTGTCAGAGGGTATCGATTGCACTCGCGAGGGACTGCTGAACAAGACCAAGTTTTTCTTCACCAACGCCTCCAACTTCTCGTTTGACGATATCCGCGAAGCGATCAGCAACAAGCTCCGTGAAGGTCGCTCAGATGATTACTGGCCGTGGCCCGAATCTATCTGGCCCGACACCTTCATCTACCGCGATAAGACCAAATTTTTCCGACAGAAATACCTCATCGATGAGGACGGTAAGGCCGTGTTCGTCGGCGAACCTGTAGAAGTCGTGCGCAAACCCACTGAGTACGAGATTAAAACCAACGGAGAGAAAGATCCGATGAAAGAACTGATTATCAATGCGCTGCAAGCCGCTGGTAAGCCGACTGAAGGCAAGTCCGATGCCGAACTGATGGACGCTTACAACCAATTGGCCGCAGAGAAGGCGACAGCCAAAAAAGAAGGCGGGGAAGAAATCGACCCTGCAACCGGCAAGCCTAAGAAGAAAGAGCAGGCAAGCAACAGCGACGAGGCGCCGGCATGGTTTAAACCATTCGCCGACGATCTCGCAGCTGTTAAGTCTGGCCTTATTGCCAACTCAGACAAAGAGAAAGGCGAGATGCGCGCAGCAGTTAAAGCCAAATTCGGCATGAGCGACGTTGCCGTAAACGCGCTGGATGGTGATCCGTTGAAGGAACTGTTTGCCCAGTGCTCAACCTCTATCGGCCTGAACGGCATGCTGCGTCAGGTTAACTCATCTCAAACTTTCAGCGAAATGCCGGAGTAAAAAATGGCTAAAGACGGGAAACATGTAATTCACGCAGGCGGTATCTTCGCCAATCCACAACTGCATCGTGAAGGTGCCGCGGCCGCCGACACACCCCCTGGCACGATCGGCTTCTTCGATAACACCACGAAGAAATTTACTGCATCGGTAGACGGCAATGAAGCCGCGATCCTTTACGTAGCCAACTATGACTACCTGCGCTGCAAAACCGTAGATGATGTCATTAAGGCTGATGATTGGGTTGTTGCATTCCATCCAACCCCTGGCGTTTTCTTCAACGTTCCAGCTGCTGCTGGCACCTACACCAAAGGCCAGCCTCTTTCTATCGTCAATGGTCGAGTTAAGGCCGCAGCAGAAGGCGAGTCAGTTCGCGCATACGTAGAAGAAGATCGCGCATACACCACGGTTGCAGGCGAACTCCTGCGCGTTGTCATCAAGTAAGGAGCACCGCATGTTTTATTTCTCTACCAAAAAGGCTACTGAAACTCGCAACCTTGAGGCAAATATGTCTCAGTTTAACGAGTTGATGCTTGCCCGTAACTCCAGCGCTCAGGCCGTGGCTGATTTCATTGCGCGTACTCGCGTGCGTGGTGATGCTGCAAATGCTCCAGCGTTGGATGCGGTTAACGCCGTCGATGACATTAAGCGCCTCTATCGCGCATACGATCAGACGGTGCTGGCAGAGTTTGAGCCGAATACTGAATTTACTCTGCTGAACGATCTGATGCCGCTTTCTCGCTCTGTTCGTCTGGAAGAATCAGTTTACGAATATGCCCGCAAGGGTGGCCGTGGCTGGGCGCACACTTCCATGTCTGGGCAGATCGGTGCGGCGCTGGATGCGAAGTCTTACACCTTTGATGGCACCATGGTGCCTATCCACGACAGCGGCTTTAAATTCAACTGGCGTGACCCGGTCTTCAACAAAGGCTCTGCACTTTCCTCCCTGGCTGATGCTCAGGCTGGCTCTGTCGATGACGTTCGCCGGCAGTATGTGGACTACATCTGGGAAGGTTTCCGCGACGCGGCCGGCAACTTCATCAAGTTCGACGACAAGACCTGGAAGGGGTTGCGTCATGATGAGCGTGTGGCGCAGGTTACGCTGACAGTTAACTTCGCGACCAGCACCGACCCTAAAGCGATGCGCGCTGCTGCTATCGCTCTGCGTGACGTGCTGAAGTTGCAAAACTATCAATACGGCCAACAGACCTGGTACGTATCCAGCGAAATCATGTCGAACTGGGAGCAATATTTTGACGTTAACACGCTGCGCACCGTTCTGGAAGAGCTGAAGAAGTTGGCCGGCATCTCCGACATCAAAGAAGACGCTGAGCTTACCGGTAACGAAATCGTGATTATCCCTCTCGCCGCTGGCGTCATTGCCCCGATCGTAGGTCAGGCGTTCGGCACCGTTGCCGATCCTCGTCAGTTCTACAACAGCGATTACGTATGGCGTACTTGGGGCGCCGCCGGCTTGATGGTCAAGCAAGACATCAACGGCCACTTCTCTGTCATTCACGCATCCAGCTAAGGAAAAATCATGGCACTCGTAAAAGTTTTGGTAGCAAACCTCTTTGCCGGTGCCAACTTCCAAAAACTGGAAGTTGGTAAAGTCTACGAAGTAGAAGACTCGGTTGCAGGGAAGTGGATTGCCGATGGTAAGGCGGAGCAATCAGCAGAAAAGAAAGGCGAGAAGCTGGCATTAGAAGTGGCCACGTCGACCGCTCCAGCCAGTGCCGGCGCGTCAGAGCTTCAGACAAAGTTGGACGAGGCACTGGAGCAACTGAAGCAGTCCCAGGCAGCTGCAGCGGCGAAGGATAAGGAAAATGCTGACTCACTGGAGCAACTGAAGCAGTCCCAAGCTGCAGAACTGGCAGCAGAGAAGCAGCGCGCTGATACAGCAGAAGCTGCTCTGGCAGCAGCGACCAAGAAGGACAAGTAATCATGGCAGCGCAGATAACAGCGGCGCAGGTTAAACAGCAGTTGTCTGCGCTGGGTTACTCCATTCCTGACTTCATGATCGATGCCTACCTGTGCAAGCTGGACGGCATCCGTCAGTGCCTGGAGGCGTCTGGCTACGACGATTGCGATCTGATGCTGATACAGGTCTACGCCGTCACCCTTATGGCGATAACGGCCTTCAGCCAGCGTATCAAGTCACAGTCAGCGCCTTCAGGGGCGTCGCGGTCGTTTGATTACAGCGGCGACATCAAAACCATGAGGAACACGCTGGCAGCTTTGGATACAGCCGGTTGTACATCCAGCCTGCCGATCGACGTCGGCACTAGCGTGGGTTTCTTCGACGTTGTGGGAGGTTGCTGATGCAGGAAGAGAGAAAAAGCGATGAGGATAAACCTGATTGCGAAAAATGCCCCAACTGCCCCGGCTGTCCTGACCAATATGAGGATTATCTCTCATGAGCGCTGCGGCTAACTGGAGCTATACAGCGGTCGCTACTGTCTGGAAAAAGCTGGGCATGGACGATTACGGTAAATCTTCCTTCGCTGAGCCTATCCAGATCATGTGCGATTACGGTGGTGATGCGACTGCACGGCTTGGCGATATCGGGCTTGAATTTGTCGTAAAAAACACGCACTGGACTGAGTATGCGGATGCACGCCAGGGGGACTATATCCTGATCGGTGCTTCATATGAACCAGACCCGAAAAAGGTTGATGGTGCTGATGAGGTTCGCCATATCATCCGGTACGCCGATACATTCGACCGCATCGCCGATGACTACGCGATTATCACGGGGGGTTGATATGGGCGTGAAGGTTAAAGGTGTCCGGGAGGCGCAGGCCAATCTTGATAGGTTAATCGGGGATATCAAGGGAAGGAGGGTTGTCAGGGCTATGCAGTCGGCGCTGCTTATAGGTGGTTCCCAGGCTGCTTTATACACCCCTATCGACACATCGACGCTGCTCAATAGCCAGTACCGCGATATTTCGGTGAATGGCTCCCGGATCACGGGACGCGTTGGCTACTCGGCAAATTACGCTGTCTACGTTCACGATCCGAATATCCCCCAGAAATTCCGGCGCGCCACTGCTCAAAAAGAGTTCCTTACCAAAGGGTTTGAGGATACCAAGGCGCAGATTGACAGGGCGATCAAGAAGGTGATGCAGCTATGACGCCAGCCATGCATCGCCGCGTTCGCGATTACTTTGTTGATGCCGGGCTGACCTCCGGCTTCACTACGCAGATGTTGCGCTGGAGGGACACCGGAAAGGGCGAAGATAAATTCATTGTCTTTCGTCCAAACGGTGGTAGCCCAGTTCGCAACGATCTAGCCAGCGAATATCTGGTGCTGGTCGACGTCATCGGCGCTGAAGGAGAGGATGAAGAGGTGGACAACGCTGTCCAAGCCATCATCAGCCACATCCAGAACAACCCCATGCCAAATGACTGCATCGGCCATATTGAGAACGTCGGCGGTATCCCATCCCCAGTTTCCACAACTGAAGGGCGATTAGTCTATCGCCTGCAATTCGCTTGCCTGTACGGCGAGTAATCAATAATCAAAGAGGTAAGCAATATGCAAGGTTGCTCAACTGACAACAGCAAGTTGTTCGGTCGTGGCATTGTGCTTGAGGTGGCTTTAGGCTGCCCTGATACAGTGCCTGCAGAAAGCGAATGGCAGTCGCTGATCGCCGGTACTTCCAAAGGCTTCGACTTTAGCCCGAATACCGTAACTTCGGATGCGGATGACACCAAGGGTTATGTTGAAAACCTGGTCACTAACTCAGACTTTACCCTGAGCTTTGAAGGCGAAGTGCGTAAGCGCGATAAGCTGGATCAGTTCGGCGTGGCGAAGTTCGTTAAGTATTACAACGACGAAATTCAGGCTGGTCGCCAGCCCACTTTGTGGGTGCGTGAAGAGTATGGCCCGATCACCTTCATCGGGTACATGGTTATCACCGCGCTGAGTTCTGACGGCGGCACTAACGACATCGTTACGCTGTCGACCGAGTTCAAGGTGGCTGACTCCGATACCATCCAGGTTATCGACACTCCGGTTGATGTTGCTGTGACAGGCGTAACCATTTCCCCAACCAGTGGCACGGTCGCCGCCGGCGCGACAACCACTTTTAACGTGACCATTGCGCCTGCTAACGCGACAGATAAGACATTCACTCTGGTTTCGTCTGTACCGGCGCGGGCAACTGCAACGGCTAACGGTTTGGTTGTCACCGTATCAGCACCTTCTGGTGCCACAGCAGGCACAGCAAACATCACTGTAAAAACCAACGATGGCTCATTTACTGCCGTATTCGCGACCACCGTCACCGCGTAACTATCACAAAGGGCGTTTACGCGCCCTTGATGATAATTATTCGAGGCAACCATGACTCCATTAACTGAAATTGGCGAGATGCTCATATCAGACGCCAGCCGCGACTACTTCTTCAGGCCATCATTCGGAAACATGTCGCGTATAGGCTCTCCAGCGGAGATTGTAGAGCGCTTTGCTGAACTCCATACCAGTGAGGCGCCAAGATTGCTTTCTGCTGCTGTGGCAGCGTATGGCGAGATTCCAGGGTGGTTGCTTGCCTATATCAACTCACCATCGTTTAGCAGCTCTGCTATCTTTGCCGGCATGATCGTAATGCAGGCCTGCTGTGATGACGATATCAGCACGCTGGTGGGTGAGCTACGGCCAAGTAAACGAGGGCGAAGGGCGTTCGTGTTCCGTCGTGGCAGTTTGCCGGCGAGCGACATTATCATCCTCGGACAGTCGCTGATCACTCACGGCATCATCGGAAAAGCCAAGGTTCGCCGTCTCCAGCGGCATGAGACAAACAGTTTTGTCAGTGAGTTCAGCGGATTCGAGTACATCAGTGCTGCCCGTAACCATTTCAGCATGCCGCGCGCCGAGGCCGAGCAACTGACCATGACGGAATTTCAGCTACTGATTAACGCTAAATACCCAGATCAGAAAGGGTTCACCGCTGAAGAGTACGATGTTGTCGCGGATGAGTACATGAAGAAGAAGGCACGACGCCTGGCTAAGGCCGTGTAGAAGCGCTGGCAGGCGATGATTGAGAAGAAAAGATAGTCCTTTGCTTCTGGTGATCAAAAGATCAGTAACATAGCCGAATGGCTACATGGTAAATTTACAATAAAGTGATAAAGAGTAACTACCATGAACAATGAAGCTGACCACCATAGGCAAAATCGGCTTTTACTTGAGAGTAGACTTGAAAAAGTTAGCCCAAAACATCTTTCTGAGTTTCTTTACAAGCGTGGCGTGCCTGTTTTTCAGTGTCTTCTTTGTGGTAGCGAAGACATAGGAATTCCAGAAGTTGGACTTACAACTGTCGGGCCTGATGGGGGTGAGTCCATAACATACGTTAGCTATGTTAAGCTTGATGCTCCTGGTCCACCGTTTTCGATAATGGACTATCAGTATCGTGTGATTTGCAGAAACTGCGGCTTTACACACCATATAGCTGTATGGCCAGTTTTAAAATGGGTTGAAGAGGGATGTGGGAATGGCCAATGATGCGAAGGATTACGGAGTAACATCGTTGGCTGATTATCCTAAATATACCTGGCATGGAGGTGGTGGTGATGGAGGTGATGGTATGATAGAAGCCAGAGTTGCCAAGCTTGAGGCTGACGTTGAGCATATCAAATCGGACGTGTCCGAACTCAAGCTGACCATGCTGAAGGTGGAAGGGACAGTGGGATCCATTGATAAAAGTCTTGCCGTTTTGGTTGAGAAGTTCTCAGGGCTCAAGGAGTCGGTTGATAAAAACCGTCTTCCGATTTGATGGATAAGAAGATTTCAGATGCAAAACTATCCATTCTTCTGGGGGTTCCGGCCATTATTGCCATTGGCACGGCAGCATATAAGGTTGCTGCACACTATTTATTCGCTAGCTAACAAAATATATGTGTGATTACTAACCCACCCAAGAGGTGGGTTTTTAATTTAAATGGCTCAATTAAACTTAAAACTTAATAGTTAGGTGTTTACCACCAATTCGAGCTAGATCTTGGTAGATTGATGGGTGCCCCCCTTTGACTGTCAGATGGCCATTTGCAGCAACTACCTGACGAAGTAGGTCAACAAGAATTGAAGGATGAATAGAATGCTCAGAAAGGTCGATGTGGATTCCGGTTTTTGCGATACCGGTCAATAATGAAGGATGCACTATGATCTCCTTTTTATGTGGCTTCATTAATAAACATCTGGTAAGAGGGATACATGGTACTTCATAAAGCCACAATTTCAATGTGATTTTAGTATACATGACACATTAAAGATGCACTTCCCACGAAAAGCCCGCCGCATTAGGACTTTTGCTTTATGCAGCTGCTATAGTGCTCAATCATCCTTAACAATGGTGATTGCTATGAAATGGATATCTGTGAAAGATTCCCTCCCTGAATCAACCCTCCAGTTTTACAAGGTGATCGTTGCGACCAAGGAGGGGGTTGGTTTCGCCGCCTATGACCGCATGAGCGGATTTGGTAATGTGACCTTAAACGGCAATGTGCAACACTCTTACTTAGAGGTGACGCACTGGATGCCTCTACCTGATGCTCCTACTGAGTAAATATAAGCCCGCTTAGCCGCGGGTTTTTGCTTTCTAGGGCTTACTTTACCTCACAAGTGAGATTCGTTATCATTTGCATGGTTGATTGTTACTATAAGGATGTAGAGATGCGTAAGTTACTGCTGGTTGCCCTGGGTGTGGTAGCTCTATCAGGATGCGCAGGCCAGAACGATGATTATCAATTGAATAGCAAACAATCGTCTACTCAGAAAGACAGCAAAGAGTGGAAAGAGTTTGTCGCTCCTCTGTCTACCAAAACTCAATCGCCACAAGACAGACTGATGAAGCGTGCCGAGAGAAACTACTGACTGATAAAAGCCCACCTGAGTGGGCTTTTTGCTTCCTGCTCCCTCGTTTTCGTTGCCACCGCCGACGCCTCTGCTACCATGTAACGACTTGTTACTTGTCTATGGGAAAAGGACTAAATGAAGAAGATTGCAGTTGTTGGGGCCATACTGGCGTCACTTGCTATGTCTGGTTGTTCATCACAGCAACCGCCTAGCCAGGCTCAAATATCCTCTGCTAGTTACGGTGAACTTCCGAAAGATTATCAAGAGAAAATTAAAAATCATTTTAACTCCACATTAAAAGATCCCTATTCGGCTCAATATAAGTTCATGCCAACCTTCAAGGGGTACTCTCAGGATGGCCAATGGTCACCATCTGGTGGGAAGGTAACTTTTGGGTGGGTATCACCCGTTCTGGTTAATGCCAAGAATAGCTATGGTGGCTATACCGGAGATCAGAAGTATGTGTTTATCTTCTCTGGTGGCGAGATGTATGACGTTACGGCCATGAGCCAATTTGGTATGGTTCATCCAGTCAAGTAAAGTAATAATTTAACGATAAAACCCCGCTCTGGCGGGGTTTTTTTATGCCCGGAGAATGGTTATGGCGAGCGAAGAACAAGTTGGCAATATCGTTTATGAAGTAGAAATGAATGTTGCCAATCTGCTCGAGGCGCAACGCAAAGTTAACGAACGGCTGGACACAATGGATGAGCGTTTTAAACGTTCAGCAAAATCATCCGACACGCTATCTACCTCCGTAACACGCCTGGCTGGTGCTGTTTCGGCGGCAATCTCAGTGCAACAAGTTGCTAAGTATGCTGACGCTTGGACGACAGTAAACAACAAGCTCGCAAACTCGGTTAAGGCAAATGAAGACCTTGCGACAGTCACGCAACGAGTTTTTTCCATTGCTCAAGATACGAGGGCGGCTCTTGATGCCACAGCGTCTTTGTATCAGCGTCTTGAAAGGGCAACACGAAGCTATGGAACTAGTGTTGATGATGTTGCGAGATTAACAACGATCATTAACCAAGGTTTTGTCGTTTCAGGTGCTACAGCTCAGGAAGCAAGTAACGCTGTTATTCAGCTGTCTCAGGGCTTAGCTTCTGGCGCGCTTCGTGGTGAGGAGTTCAATTCTGTAACTGAACAAGGTGGTCGGCTGGCTACGGCGCTGGCTGATTCCTTGGGGGTTAATATCGGCCAGCTTAGAGCAATGGCTGCTGAAGGCAAGCTGACAACGGATGTAGTTGTTAAGGGCCTTCTCTCTCAAGGAGATGCGATAGGGAAAGAGTTTGCGAATACTACGACTACTATTGGACAGGCGCTTGAGATTGCCAATAACAATATAATTCAATTCATTGGCAGTTCAACGACAGTTAAGTCTACTGTTTCACTATTTAACAGCTCAATTATTACGCTAAGCGAAAATCTTGATGTCGTTGCGAAAGTAATCGGTTCAGTGGCCGCTATCGTCGGCACTCGTTACGCAGCAGCTCTTACACTCGCTGTAGCAGGACAGGTTAAGCTTGCCGCAACTGCTTTTGCTGCCTCAACATCTCTATCTGCTTTTGGTGCTGCTGCTGCTCTGGCTAGAGGGGCGCTTGCGTTAATCGGCGGCCCCGCAGGGGCTGCTGTGCTCGCTGCTTCTGCAATCTTTTATTTTTACCAACGAGCAAAAGAAGCGCGGCAGGCGGCCATTGAGTTAGCCGACGGCGTGAATGCTCTGTTAGGTAAGATGAAGGACATGTCTGCCACCGAGATCGCAGCCAGTATCGCAAAACTACGTGGTGCGATACCTGAATTAACTGGTGCAGTCAAAGATGCAAGCGACGAGTATGATAAAGCGTCGAAGCGCGTTGCAAACCTTCAGCGAGAAGTTGATAACTGGGGAACTGGCACTACACGTGGGCGCCAGGCTGCCGAGGCATTAACCGGAGCTATTGATAACCAAAACATAGCTTTTGCAGAGCTTGACAGAGCCCAAAGAAATCTCAGCCAAACACAAAGTGCTGTAGGAATTGCTTCTGCGCAGTTGAATGGCACTTTTGAGCAAGGGATTGGATTGCTTTCCAAACATGGCGAGCAAGCTGGGTTTGCTGCCGGAATGATGAATCAACTCGGTAAGCAATTGAATTTTGCAGCCGGTGCTCAGGAAAAATTCAATGCATCTAACCTGAAAATAACCAGACCCAAGAACGTCCAAGACTACCTTGACGGCCTTCAAGATCAGGTTGAACTTCAGGCGGAATTAAACGATAAGAAGCGAGCTCAGCTTAAAGCGGAGCAACAAATAAGACGGCTGGGAGGAACAGAGGCTGATGTTGTTTTGGCAAGAGAGCGCGCTGCTGCTGAATATGACTCTCTTCAGGCGCAGCAGGAGCAAAAGAAGGCAACCAAGGAAGGGATAGCGGAGAGCAAGAAGTCAGCCAATCAGGCGGAAAGCGCTGCACAGAAAGTCGCCAACCTCAAACAGCAGTCTAAGCTGGCTGCAGGTTCTACTCAAGAGCTAACCCGTGAGCAAGCCATACTGCAGGCGCAACTTTCTCTTGGTAAAGGAGCGACGAAAGAACAGATTAAGCTTGCGGGGCAATATCGAGCTGAAATCTGGGATACTGCAGCGGCACTTAAAGCTCAGAACGCTGTTCCAGAACTGAAGGAAAACGCAAACTACGCCTCTCAGAAGGCTCAACTGCAAATGTTGAAAGAGGCGAAGGATGCTCAGGGTAACCTACTTATCAGTCAAAAGCAGTTCAGCCAACTTTCCGAGCAGCTTGAACGTGAACACCAGGTAAACCTTGCCAGAATCCGAGCGGAACAGGCTACGTCCAATCCGATAGCTGATGCGCGCGGACAGGTTGACCCTATTCAGCAGTTGGCTAATGAGAACAGTCAGAAACTGGCTTTGATGAAAGAATATCAGGCTCAGGAGCTGGCGATTATCAAACAATCTTATGATGCCAATAAGATCACTTACGAGCAGTTCATTGCTGCAAAACGCGCCACGGATGATCAGTACCTGGCTTTACGTACTGCCCAGGAGAAACAATACCAGGAGCAGCAAACGGCGGCGCAATGGCAGCTGTTGAGCCAGCAAAGCCTTGGTTACAACATGCTGACGAGCGCTATCGATGCCTTCTCGGGCAATGCCTCAAACGCTATTACAGGGCTGCTTACCGGCACCATGTCGGCACAAGAGGCGATGCGGTCGCTTGGCAACACCATCCTGAATAGTGTGATAAACAGCATCGTTCAGGTGGGCATGGAGGCATTGAAAAATTACATCCTCGGCCAGACGCTTGGCGCCGCATCCGTGGCGTCATCTGTGGGTATGGCTGCAACAACGGCTTCTGCCTGGGCGCCGGCGGCCGCAATGGCATCACTGGCAACTCTTGGCGCTAACGCGGCTCCAGCGGCTGCAGGGATAACCTCAACCGTTGGATTGGCTGGTGGGCTGGCTTTGGCTGGAGCGCGTTATAACGGCGGCCCTGTGAGCGCTGGCGCGATGTACCAGGTAGGTGAGCGAGGCAAGCCAGAGATTTACCAGGCGAGCACTGGTAAGCAGTACATGATCCCCGGTGACAACGGCAGGGTGATTAGCAACAAGCATATGACCGGCGGCGGAAGTGCGGCGCCAACTATCATTATCGAAAACTACTCATCCGGCGCTGGTGTAATGGATACCCAGGCCAGCAAAGGTGCTGATGGTAGCGATGTGGTGCGCATTGTGCTGGCTGATCTACAGCAGGGAGGGCAAATCAGCCAGGGTATATCCCAGTATCACCAGGCGCCTCGCCGAGCGACGGAGTGATTAGCAAGCTATGAGACAGTTTCTTTATTGGCTGATAATATAATCTCTCCCTACATCTATGAAAGGTTTTTTAAATGGCAAATTCAGAAAACACCCCTATTCCTCAAGAGGTAATAGCTTCAAAATATAAAGACTCCTATATTGATGATTATGCCTCGTGGGCAAATAGAGGAATCAATATGGGATTAACAATCTCTGTTAGTGGTATCGTTTATACAGGGGTTTTGATAGGTGTTAACGAGTGGTGCGACAAAATGATATCTCAAATAGAAGCATCAAATAACACTGATGAAGCAAAGGAGGCTATCACGTCATACTATACTCAGATGAAAGAGAGTTTCTACTCTGATATTGATGAGGTGAACTCAAATATTAACTTTGTTCACATGAAGAATGTTAGGATCGTAACAGGTGACTCTATAAGTAAAGTGTCTTCTATTTGGCGATTTAAAATCGATGAGATTGATGGCTTTAGTGTTGGAGTATGGCAAGAAAGCTAAGTTAATTTTATTAAGAAACCCGCTTCGGCGGGTTTTTTTATGCCTGGAGAGACTATGGCAATACCTTATCCCGAATGGCTATCACTTCCTCAGAAGGCCAACAAGAGCCGCACGATTGATGCCGGATTTCGCACCGATCAGCCGGCAGTGGGCGCGCCTATCTTCCAGCGCCTGACAGATGACCTCAAAACCACCTGGTCGCTGGCGTGGATTTTCACGCTGCAAGAGGATCGGGCATTCGAGCAGTGGTATCGCAGTCCTCGTTACCTGGATAACGGCAATCAGTGGTTCACGATGCTTTGCAATCTGGGTGGCTCTGGCCTGCAACTGCAGGAACTACATTTTGTGGCGCCGCCGGTGCAAACGAGCATCAACGGCAACACGACGACGTGGACGGCGAGCGTAATCACCCGGAAGGTCTACAACCCGGATGACGAGTTCTCAGACGTCATTGTTGAGCTGCCGCCCTATCAGTGGGGGATCATTGATGAAGTGGTTAACCGCGACATGCCGGAGTATTGAATGCCTACATTACGAGAATTTCAGTCACAGCGGCCCAACCGGATCATCTATGACACGATGACGTTTAGTCATCCGGCGTTTGGCGCTATTCGGCTGGTGGCTAACCAAATATACCCAAAGACATTCGCCGGCCAGGTGTTTTCACCGTGTCGAATGGAGGTCGCAGAGAGTCAGCAGAGCAGCACGCCGGTGATCAACTCAACGGTGAAATTCGGGCGCCTGGCACAGGACTTCAAGCAGCAGCTGAAGCTGTGGCGAGCTCACTCACGCATCACGCCGATCTCTGCCACGTATCAGCGTTTCGATTCGGCGGACATGAACACGCCGCTGAAGTCCTGGACGCTATTTGTGAAAGACGCCTCTCTCGATGAGGCTGACGTAACGTGCTCGCTCACGCTGCAAAACCCGCTCAACAACAACATCGGTTTTCTCTACAACACCTCGGAATTCCCAGGACTCGCCAATGCATAAACCTGACTTCATTCACGCCATGGAGGGTAAGCCATGGCGCGATCGGGCGTGCTCGTTCGACGCGGCTGATTGCTGGGGGCTGGTGGTGCTGTATTACCGGCATGTGCTTGGCATAGAGATACACCAAACGCCGGACTACGAAGCCGGCAGCGACTTCCTGACGTGTTTTTCCGGTGATGTTGTGTTCTGGCATCAGGCCGAGAAAGCGGCCGACGGTAGCATTTTTATCGCCTATTACGGCGGTCAGCCAGCTCACGTCGGTTTGGTCATTGATGGACAAGCATTCCATAGCCGTGGCGAAGCGGGGCATGTGCGCTTTGACAAGCTACGCACGCTGGAGCGAGTTTTCACCAAATTGGAGTTTTACGACTATGCCGTTGATCGAAGTTCAGCGCGTGCCGGGGTTGCCCAAAGAACGTCATAACCTTCCCGCCGGCAGCATGTTCTATCCCTGGCTAAAATCGGCCAACCTTCACTGCGATGTTGAAATTCTGTGTAACGGCGTAAAGCTACAGCCCGATGATGAGCTGAATTTCCCGCTCAACGATGGCGACGTGATCAGCGTGTTCGACCAACCGAAAAGCGGCACCATCGGTAAAGTTCTAAGTCCGATTTTTGCCCCGATAAAGTTCGTTCAAAAAATCCTGACGTCATTGCTCGGCCAGCCAAGCGCGGGCGTGGCGACAAGCAGCAACGCAAAGACATCCCCGAACAACAGCCTGAAGGGGCAAACCAACATTGCGCGAAACGGCGAGGCAAAGCCTGACAACTACGGCCAGGTGCGCGCGTACCCTGACCTGATTCAGGAGTCGCTGTTCGAGTACGACAACAACATCAAGAAAGTCACAGAGTGGATGAACTTCGGGCTGGGCCGGTATGACGTCACGTCAGTAAGGTACTCAGAATCGAACCTCGGCGCGCTGGCTGGCGCCTCATACCGCATCTACCAGCCAGGTGAGAACATCCCGCTGATCAACGAGGGGTTCGCTTTTGACGACATAGACGGCCAGGAGTTGCCGGGGCCGAACGAGAGCGGAGACTTCCCAGCAGAAACGGCGACGACAACTACCGATATGGTGTCTGGGGAGTTCATCGCTGGACAGGCAAAGGTGAAAATCAAGCAGAACAGCGATTTCGATTACTTCTATGACCTGTCTAAGCCTCATTCCGTGTCTTTCGTGGTCAATGTCACCTACAACACGGTGTCGGGGCCGGTAACGCGTGATATCACGGTATTTGCCGATCTCTTCAGTGCTACGACAACTGACGATGGTGCCCCAGTGAATCCGCAGTATTTCTACGAGTTCACTTTTGTGAATCTGAGCGGCAACGACATCAGCCAGATCCCCGACGATGCGGTAATCAACACGTCGATATTCACGCTTAACGACAATGAACCGTTGGTAATTGGCCCGTCATTCTCTCCGGTTGATGGGACTCAGCTTTGGGTTCATCTTCAGGCGCAATTGGGACATGGGGATTACGCCAGAACCAGCGTCACATTCTGGAAGGTTGATGATGATAACAACCAGATCCCCGGCACGCTGGAAAGCTACAACATCGGCCTTAACAACGATGACGAGAACGCGGATACAAAATATGACACGTTCAAGTTTATCCCTGTGTCAGGCAATGGCCGCTATGCGGTAACGTTCATCCGCACCAACAACAGTAATGATCACTCGATCCTGAAGGTAGAGGCCGTTCACATCGTCAGGACGCGCACTAATGTTGTTTACCCGAATGACACGCTCGTAACCGTCACTGTTACAGCTACAGAGCGAGCAACCAGTGCGAGAGAGCGAAAATATAACGCGCTAATAACCCGCCACGTCATCAGCTACAACTTGGCTACACAGACAGTAGATTACACAGAAAGGCCGTCACGCTCGTTTGCAGACGCGGTATTGCACACCTGGCTAAAGATGGGCGGTCAGCCAGAGTCGAGCATCGACATCTATGAACTCTACTCTATCGCGGCATCGCTATCAGATCAGCGCCTGGGCTATTTCGATTACACCTTCGATGATGAGGATATCTCTCTGGGCTCTCGCATTCAGACGATCTGTGATGCGGCGACGGTAACAGCATTTTGGGATGGCGGGGTGCTGTCTTTCACGCGCGATGAGCGTAAGCCAAACGCAACGACGGTATTCAACCGCGCCAACATGAAAGCGGAGGATTACAGCCTTTCCTACGACATGACTCTCCCCGGCGGTTTTGATGGGGTAGAGGTCAAGTATCGAAACCCGGTCACGAATAAACAGGCATTCATCCGCTACCGGATCGTCGGCAACTCGATTGAAGAGGGCGAACCGGTAAAGGCGAAGAAGTTTGACATGCTGTTTATTCGCAATTCTTTCCAGGCACGGGATCGAGCGTTGAAAGAAGTTCGCCGGCTGCTGTATTCACGCCAAACGATGACTATCCGCGCGCTGGCCGATGGTGAATGGGTGAACGTCGGGCAGATGGTACAGGTTGCTGATATCTACGACGCGAACCAACAGGATGGCTATATTGTTGCGCGTAACGGCAACAACTTCGATACCAGCGAACGGATCGAGTGGTCTGGGGATATGTTTGTGGTCGTTACTGATGCAATCGGTGCGCCTACAGCGCGCGTCCAGGCATTTCCTCGCACAGATACCATATTTGGCTTCGCTGCAGCAGTACCAGCAATAACCCTCAACCTCTATGACGGCTACAACACACAGTCGCCGTCTCGTTACGTCATTGCCACACAGATGGAGATGGACGCAACGAAGTGGACGATTACTGAAAAGAAACCGAATGGCGACGGGACTACCTCGTTAACCATGTCTGAATACAACGATGAAATGTATAATTACGAGGTTACAGCGTAAATGACCACACCAACCAGCAAGCCCATTCCAAGTAACGATGTAATTGATTTAAAGTTTAACGCGGAAAAAATAGACGAGGTGGTTAATTCCAATGCTGAAAATTACTTTGATCGGTTTGGGGTGGAAAGATACACCTTAGAAGGCATCAGGAAAAATCTTTCTCCATTAGGTAAAACATACACTCAAGAGCAGGCAGTCGCTGCTATTGCATCTGGAGAAATACCGGATGGCGCGTTCTTCTTTATCTGGTCTGATGATGAGGGCGCTGTAGCTGAAAAATATCAAAACGTTGGCGGTGTAATTACACCAACGGGTGTGAAAATATCAAGTGAGAAATTCGTGCAAATGGTTTACCAACAGGCGTTGGCAAACCTGGCCGATATTTCGCAACTTAAAAACATCACATCGATGCTTAAAAACTACACGTCTACAGGGTGGCAATTTTCTTTGGAGTCGAAAAACGGCCCATCTGAAACGCTGCTTGGTGTAGACGATAATGGTGAATTGTGGCTCGCCGGTCTTGTTCGCGGGATACAGGAATATGTTGAACAGTTGATCCCGACATCATTAGCGAACAGATATAAAGGGCTTCAATGGGCGCTGGTGGATAAATCAGGAAAGCTCGGGCTTATCACCATTGACGATGATGGCGCTATGAACATTGTCGGGATGGACGATGCACTTCAGGATCGTGTTTCTTCCCTTTGTTCATCAACATTTTCCCGTCGCATTGTGGGATTTCAATATGTGGTTTTAGCAGATGATTTAAAGTCGGCACTGCTCGCTATTGATGATGATGGCGGTTTCTATATTCCAGGTATTGAAGGCCCGCTTCAGGATAATTTGGGTGAGTCCCTTGCAACGATAAAAACCGAGAACGGCGTGCCGGCGGCGGCATGGCGAGGAAATGTTGTGTGGTCAGAGAGGCCAGTGCTCACCGCTCAAAAACTGACATCTACCGGATTTATTTTCAGTTATGTGCCTGGTGGCGAAGCAACAGCCGGCAATGGGGTTAAGTACGAACCATCCATTCGAGAAATGCCGATCGATGCGAACGAGGTGCATGGCGGTGGTTCGGGTGGCCAATCACTGAACACGCCGAAGGATGGTGCTGGCATTAATATTGTCAATCGCGATCCTGCGTTTCGTGGTCGAGTACTCGTCGGCGCAAATGGAAGGCCGGAAGGCGGCGGTATGGATCCTGTAAGCGAGTCAGACCTGTCTACGCTTAACGATGCGCAGTATCCGGCTGCAGGATGGCGCCAGGGTAATGTGTTGCCGATGTATTATGCGATTCTCCATCAAAATCCTGGCAATCAGGTCTTTATTCATGCCCCATTTGCGGCAGGCGGCCGCTCTTTTGCTGAGATAAGCAAAGGGACCATCCCTTATCAAAACTCGCTGGAATTCGTGCAGCTTGGGAAAAATGCATCCGATGGAGTAGGGAAACGCTACACGTTCAAATTCATGACGTTTGAGCATGGAGAAACGGATAACGACAACGGCAGCTCGCAGAATCCTGGTGATTATCTCGCGAAAATGACGCCTTATTTCTCGGGCATGCAAGTTGACTTCAAAGCGATTACCGGCCAGACCGAGAATTTCGCAGAGGTAGTTGGGCAGGTCGGCAGTCGCATCAATACAAAAAATCAGCAGGTAGACGATCAAGGCAACCCAATCGGCGAGCCTGTGATTGTACAGCGGTACTCTGTCACCGCCACCGACCAGTTAACTTATGTGCGTCAGAACGCGGCAAAGGCCATCATGTACGGCCCCAAATACCCGCTTAACTGGCTCTATAACGATGCAACGCTGAGCCATCTGAATGCCGCCGGTAAAGTGCTGCAAGGCGAATATGCCGCACAGGCTATCTACTGGCATCTGTATGACCCAGTGAAAAAAGGAACCTGGACGGGGCTCAAAGCTCGCTCATTATCAGTGAATGGTAGCACTATCGACATCGTGTTCGATGTCCCATACCCGCCGCTGGTAATTGATACAACAACAATTGCTGATTGCCCTGGGCAAGGCTTCTCGTTGCAAGATGCCTCTGCTGAGGTTCAGTCGGTAGTAGTTATCGCACCAAACACTATCCGGCTTAATCTCAATCAGTCTCCAGCAGTTACAGATCACCTATTGATTGGATTCACCAACACTGTTCCAGCAACCCAAGACTTTATCTATCCACTGGTTTGCCTGCGTGATAGCTCAACTCAAACATCACGCTGGCTCACTAAGAATAACCAACCCTTTCCGCTATATAACTGGGCATGCCTCGATCGCCTACCACTGAATGGAGCATTTTAAATGACAGCAGCTATCAATACTGGCAAAGCCTATGCGGGTTTTCGTGCCGCTCTCGACTTGTCGGCATCAATCCTTGACCCACAGGCGCTCTTTAATGCCTACAAAGCGCGGGTAGTGGCAGACGGAGGCACTATCCCGGACGAGTCTGGTTGCTTGGCGCGGTTTTCATTTTTACTGAACAATGGAATGTATGACCGAGCGACGGTATGTGCTGCGCCGGCATTCGGACTAAAGGCGGATGGTTCAGGAAACGTCCAGACCATTTACAACCTGCTTGGTGTTGACGGTGATTTGATTGCAGGTTCCCAGGGCACTCCACCGTTGCCGATGACGTATGATGCTACCGCGCGCGCGGTTATCATTCAAATTACATCCGGCGGTGGCTGGTTCTTAAAGAGTCGCGCAAACCAGGTTATTCAAAAGGGGGGCGCGTACCTTATCGCTGGCCGCATGAGCGATCTGTACCGTGCGGACAATAACGGTATTCAGCTTGGGTACAATATCAATAACCTGCCGCTGGCATATCTGCGGACAATGATCACTAACAATAACGCCATAACCGAATCGTGGCGATATGGTACGCGTGACAGTGCCTGGCCAGCCGGCACTGGCGGAGCGGTAGGTGCTGCAACATCAATCTATGCTGACTATGTGCCATCAGCAGGACTTTTCAAAGTCGCGTCTGGTGTCATTGAAGGCTATGAGAAAGGAAAGCTGTCGGTAACTTCCTCTGTGGCAGCTACCGGTAAGCTTGCAGATCTGAGCAGTTTCACTGCCCCATTATTGGTTGGTGGGACGCAGGGAGCGGGCAGTGTAGGCGCATGCTATGGCGCTTTCAAAGATGTGATATTACTGCACACTGCCGATGAGTCTGATGCGGTATTGGCTTCTCGTCTCGGGATGTGATGCGCTGCCGGGAGGGAACCCGGCTATTCATAGAAACTATCTTTCTTTACCGATCAATATCCTACCTATCTAACAAAAATCCGAACTTTCCCCCGTCAAAATCTTGCGCATATACTGTATAAAAACACAGTAACAAGGCAACATTATGACTTTCTTTTATCCAACACCAAACCCAACCAAGCTCAAAATCCCGCTGTTCGCCGACAAGGTGCCAGCGGGGTTTCCCAGCCCCGCAGCAGATTACGTCAGCTCGCGCATCGATCTGAACGAGTACTGTATCAGCCATCCCAATGCGACTTATTTTCTCTATGCGACAGGTGATTCCATGCTTGAGGCCGGCATCACTGAGGGCTCTATGCTTGTGGTTGATCGTAGCATCAGCCCCGCTCATGGCGATATTGTTATTGCCAGCATAGCCGGCGAGTTCACCGTGAAGCGCCTCTGTTTGCATCCTCGCGCGCAATTGGAACCCATGAACCCGAAGTATGAGCCGATCCTGCTTCATGATGGCGGCGACGATCTGGAGGTGATGGGCGTTGTTGTGTCTTCGATAACGAGGCTCAAGTGATGTACGCGCTTGCTGATGTGAACAGCTTATACGCGAGCTGTGAAACGTTATGGCGTCCAGACCTGCGAGGTCGTCCTGTCGTAGTTCTGTCGAATAACGACGGCTGCGTTGTAGCCAGGAGCAAGGAAGCGAAGGCGTTAGGGCTAAAGATGGGAGAACCCTATTTCAAAATTAAGCGGGAATTTGAGCGAGCAGGGGGCATCGCGTTCAGCAGCAACTATGAGTTATACGCAGACATGTCTCAGCGTGTGATGGCTGTTTTAGAAGAGATGGCACCTCGCGTGGAAGTGTATTCAATTGACGAAAGTTTCCTTGATCTGACAGGCGTTCGTAACTGCATTGATCTGGATACTTTCGGTCGTCAGGTGAGGGCCAAGGTACTGCGCAACACAGGGCTAACTGTGGGTGTTGGCATTGCCCAAACCAAGACGTTAGCCAAGCTGGCAAACTTCGCGGCGAAGAAGTGGGACAAGACCGGTGGAGTAGTGGATCTATCCAATGAAGGGCGCCAGCGCAAATTGATGGGCCTCGTGCCTGTCGATGAGGTCTGGGGTATCGGACGCCGGATATCGAAAAAGCTCAACATGATGGGGATTGAAACGGCATTACAACTGGCCGATGCAAGCACTACGATGATCCGTAAGCATTTCAGCGTTGTGATAGAGCGAACCGTCCGCGAGCTACGTGGTCAGCCTTGTCTCGAGCTGGAGGAGTTTGCGCCGACAAAACAACAGATCATCTGCAGCCGTAGCTTCGGAGATCGGATAACCGAGTATGACCAGATGCATCAGGCTATTTGCATGTACGCGACGCGTGCAGCGGAGAAGCTGAGGGAGGAGCATCAGTGTTGTCGGCATGTCAGCGCGTGGCTCAAAACCAGCCCATTTGCCATCAATGAGGAATACTACGGCAATACCGCAAGCATAAAACTGAGCGTACCCACACAGGATACTCGCGATATTATCGCCGCAGCTATGCGTTGCCTTGATGCGATTTGGCAACCCGGTCATCGGTATCAAAAAGGCGGGGTGATGCTGCAGGATTTTTACAGTCAGGGCGTGGCTCAGATGGGGTTGTTCGATGAGTACAAACCACGGCATAACAGCGAACAACTGATGGGGGTGCTTGATCGGATCAATAACTCGGGGAGGGCAAAACTGTGGTTCGCAGGACAAGGGGCGCATCAGGTGTGGTCAATGAAGCGTGAGCTACTGTCGCCGGCATACACGACGCGGCTGAGTGATCTGCCGCGCGCTCGGGTTTATTAAACTAGATGATTGCCGATAGAAGTATAAGGAAATTGAAATGTTAATCCCTAACTATATCTTTTTTTTTCAAATTCACTCCAGCGTGTGGATAAACTTGACCAGTTTATATCTTGAATAAACGCAGTAATGACTTTCCCATGCAACGGAGTTATATCTGAGTCCATCTTAAGCAAACGGTCTATAAAAAATATTTTCTTAGTGGTAGGTTCAATTGCACAATCCCCCCTATCAAACATCTGATGTATATCTGCCCGGAGGAGTAATCCGTTAGAAACAGAATAATCTACCTGATCTGTATGCGGGATGATATGTGCGGCTTGAAGTCTGGAGGGAATAGAACACTCCGTTACAACACATTTCTTATAACAATTTATACTGACATTATTAGCGAAATCCCCCTGTCCCCATCTAACTTCAACCTGCGAAAATTTACGTTGATTCTCATCAGGGATGCTTTGTGATGGAGGAAGGGGCTCGTCCTTATAGATAGAGTGCAGGAATGATAAGATAAGCAACTCGCTTTGATTTTCTATGCCTTCATTAATACAATTATTTATGTTGTTTCTAATCCAATCAGACCACTCTTGCCTTAAGTGATAAGGGATTAATTCTTTAACTAACTCTGCCCAATCTTCGTTGTCTGCATTGATATCTTTCTTTAGCTTGTTTCTCATTTCAATCAGCTTTTTAGATGGTTTCTCATATTTCATTTTTGACCTTCTATGTTGCGTTTTTAAAAATATAAAATTTTAAAGTGACAGTTACACACTTTTAATAACAGGTTGAAAAGGGGGAGGTCAGAATCGCCAACTCCCACTTATAGTAGTTTGGCTGAGTAACTTTATTTTACTCGGTAAGCATGCTCGAGTACTAATTTTGCTAAATGAGTTTGTTGATTGGATAAGTCAATTTTATAAGTGAGGCAGAGCATAGCTAACACTTTAGCAAATTTAACTCTAACTACTTGTAGTGCTTTGTAGAAAAATACTACATTTCCTGAGTTTTGATGCTTGTATAATGACATTAAACTCTCGCTCAGAGTATGGACTAAATTTAGGATTAAATGCTGAGTCTGTTTCGATTTTATCTTTAACCTTAGCTCCTCTGTATTATGCTTGATCTCCTCTAGACTTTTTATTACTGCTTGAGAAACTTCTAAATCAAATGGCGCAACTAAAACATTTTTAGCCTCAAGATAAGTGAAATAATTTTTCAGCGATTTCTTATCCGGGTCTGATATAAATGGAATTAAATCTTTAGCTGAAATCCCTGAGATGGAAGCAACAACTCCTACACCACTAATTATATCTAGAAACATCATCATTCCTCTTTGCAATGTATTAGTCTAATTATATTCTAAAATTTCCAGTTAGAAATTCTATTGTGGTTAGATAACACGAACAATACTACGATTATTCGACAATGGCCACATAATAGGATGTTTTATTATCCAATTTAATAATCCCAGTGTGAAACTGTACCATTTTCATCCATTGCCGCCTATTGCCTGCAGATGCAGCCTGTAAATTTAGGTTTGGTGTTGTGCAATAGCAGTGTCATGTCTGAACTAATACATTTGATCAGATTGACGTTATCATTGCGGGCGTTGTTGGCATCCTTCCTGTCAGGATGCTAAGCGGAATTATCCGTAGGTGTGTCTATATCAATCGCTCACTCCTCTGCGACCCCAGGGGGGGCTGGACACGGCCATTATTCGATAATAGTTTAAACATTTTGCTGGTGGCTGATGTTTCAACGCAAGCATTGATAACCGGCTGACGCTACATTTCACGCCACCAATCAGGGCCATACCCCCAGTCAACAGGATCAAGGTGTAGCTTGTCGTCACGCTGATTCAATATCAGTACGCGAGTGCCTGGCGCCACGTTGTAACGTGCAATCGGCACGTTATCCAATGCGCCGGCAAATTCTAGATCGGATGCCAGAACATCTAGATAATCTGCACGAGTTTGAATTTGGTCAAAACGGCCACACATACTGATATCCCTTTAGAGGAGGATAGTGGAAGTATAGACGAGGGGAGGGTTTGTAAATCCTCTTGTAGATGATGGCCTTTCTCTAGTGATAGACTACTCATCCCGTTATGGCGTAACAACATAGTACATTTCAAATTGTGTACATATGAGTGTACATATCTGGCAGGGTAAAGCTGGATAGCGTCGATAACATCATGTAGTTAAACAATATTGTATTTCTTCATGTGATCTGTCGTGTGGGTCACCACTGTAGATAAGGAATTATTAATGCCTGTTATTACCCTTCCTGACGGTAGTCAGCGTCATTTCGATCACCCCGTTTCCCCGATGGATGTCGCGCGCGATATCGGCCCTGGCCTGGCGAAAGCCTGTATCGCCGGCCGCGTCAACGGCGAGCTGGTCGACGCCGGCGATCTGATCGAATCGGATGCGCAGCTGGCCATCATCACCATCAAAGATGAGGACGGCCTGGAAATCATGCGCCACTCCTGTGCTCACCTGCTGGGTCATGCGATCAAGCAGCTGTGGCCGGATACCAAAATGGCGATCGGTCCGGTGATCGACAACGGTTTTTATTATGACGTGGATATCGACCGCACCCTGACGCAGGAAGACCTGGATCTGCTGGAAAAGCGGATGCACGAGTTGGCCGATAAGGATTACGACGTCATCAAGAAGAAGGTCAGCTGGCAAGAAGCCCGCGACACCTTCGCTGAGCGCGGCGAAATCTACAAAGTGGCGATCCTGGATGAGAACATCAGCCATGACGATCGTCCTGGCCTGTACCACCACGAAGAATACGTCGACATGTGCCGCGGCCCGCACGTGCCGAACATGCGTTTCTGCCACCATTTCAAGCTGCAGAAAACCTCCGGCGCTTACTGGCGCGGCGACAGCAAAAACAAAATGCTGCAGCGTATCTACGGTACCGCCTGGGCAGACAAGAAGCAGTTGAACGCCTACCTGCAACGCCTGGAAGAAGCGGCCAAGCGCGATCACCGCAAGATCGGCAAACAGCTCGACCTGTATCATATGCAGGAAGAAGCGCCGGGCATGGTGTTCTGGCACAACGACGGTTGGACCATCTTCCGCGAGCTGGAAGCCTTCGTGCGTATGAAGCTCAAAGAGTACCAGTACCAGGAAGTGAAAGGTCCGTTCATGATGGACCGCGTGCTGTGGGAAAAAACCGGCCACTGGGAAAACTACAAAGACGCCATGTTCACCACCGCGTCGGAAAACCGCGAATACTGCATCAAGCCGATGAACTGCCCGGGCCACGTGCAGATCTTCAACCAGGGCCTGAAGTCGTACCGCGATTTGCCGCTGCGCATGGGCGAGTTCGGCAGCTGCCACCGCAATGAGCCATCGGGTTCCCTGCACGGCCTGATGCGCGTGCGCGGCTTCACGCAGGATGACGCCCACATCTTCTGTACGGAAGAGCAGGTGCGCGCTGAAGTGAACGAATGCATCCGCATGGTGTATGACGTGTACGGCACTTTCGGCTTCGACAAGATCGCCGTCAAGCTGTCCACTCGCCCGGAAAAACGCATCGGCACCGACGACATGTGGACCCGTGCGGAAGAAGACCTGGCCGCCGCGCTGACCGAGAACGGCATTCCGTTTGAATATCAGCCGGGTGAGGGCGCCTTCTACGGACCGAAAATTGAATTTACCCTGCATGATTGTTTGGATCGCGCATGGCAATGTGGTACCGTGCAGCTCGATTTCTTCTTGCCGGGCCGTTTGGGCGCTTCGTATGTTGGCGAAAACAACGATCGCGTCGTGCCGGTAATGATTCACCGCGCCATTTTGGGCTCCATGGAACGTTTCATCGGTATCCTGACCGAAGAATACGCCGGGTTCTACCCGACCTGGATCGCTCCGGTGCAGGTGGTGGTGATGAATATCACCGACAGCCAGTCTGATTACGTCCAGCAATTGACCAAAAAACTGCAGGATGCAGGCATTCGCGTGAAAGCGGACTTGAGAAATGAGAAGATTGGCTTTAAAATTCGCGAACATACTTTACGTCGAGTCCCTTACATGTTGGTGTGCGGCGACAAAGAGGTCGAAGCAGGCAAAGTTGCCGTTCGTACCCGCCGTGGCAAAGACCTGGGAAGCCTGGACGTAAACGAAGTCGTAGACAAGCTGCTGAAAGAGATTCGCAGCCGTAGTCTTCATCAACTGGAGGAATAAAGTATTAAAGGCGGAAAACGAGTTCAACCGGCGCGTCCTAATCGCATTAACAGAGAAATTCGCGCGCAAGAAGTTCGCCTAACCGGCGTCGATGGCGAGCAGATTGGTATTGTCAGTCTGAATGAAGCTCTTGAAAAAGCTGAGGAAGCGGGCGTTGATTTAGTAGAAATCAGCCCAAATGCCGAACCGCCAGTTTGCCGAATCATGGATTACGGCAAATTCCTCTACGAGAAGAGCAAGTCGACGAAAGAACAGAAGAAGAAGCAAAAAGTTATCCAGGTCAAGGAAATCAAATTCCGTCCTGGCACCGATGATGGCGACTATCAGGTCAAACTACGCAACCTGATTCGCTTTCTGGAAGATGGCGATAAAGCCAAAATCACCCTGCGTTTCCGCGGGCGTGAGATGGCGCACCAGCAGATCGGTATGGAAGTGCTTAACCGCGTCCGTAAAGACCTGTGTGAAGATATGGATCTGGCAGTGGTCGAATCCTTCCCTACGAAGATCGAAGGCCGCCAGATGATTATGGTGCTCGCTCCTAAGAAGAAACAGTAAGGCTTACAAGTAATGGAACCCGCGCGGCGCTTGCGCTGTGTGGGTTTTATTCGCCCAACTGATTCGTTGTTTAACAATGCGAAGTGGATTTAATTAAAATGCCAAAGATTAAAACTGTACGTGGTGCAGCCAAGCGCTTCAAAAAAACCGGCAGCGGTGGTTTTAAGCGTAAACATGCCAACCTGCGTCATATTCTGACCAAAAAAGCAACCAAGCGTAAACGTCACCTGCGTCCGAAAGGCATGGTGTCTAAAAACGATCTGGTCCTGGTTACCGCGTGCCTGCCGTACGCATAAGCCATTTTTTTTGAATTTAGAATAAGACTTTAGGAGAGAGCATATGGCTCGCGTAAAACGTGGTGTAATTGCACGCGCACGTCACAAGAAAATTATGAAGCAGGCGAAAGGCTACTACGGTGCCCGTTCGCGCGTATATCGTGTTGCCTTCCAGGCAGTAATCAAAGCAGGCCAGTATGCTTACCGTGACCGTCGTCAACGTAAGCGTCAGTTCCGTCAGCTGTGGATTGCACGTATCAACGCAGCTGCTCGTCAGAACGGTCTGTCTTACAGCAAGTTCATCAACGGCTTGAAAAAAGCGTCGATCGAAATTGACCGTAAGATCCTGGCTGACATCGCAGTCTTCGACAAAGTGGCCTTCGGCGCACTGGTTGAGAAAGCGAAAGCAGCTCTGGCGTAAGTCAGTAGAAGAGGGAGCTTGCTCCCTCTTTTAATCTTTGTTTTCAGCGACAAATATTGACTTTCATTGTCCGCAGCTATATCACTGGTGGGCAATCATCGACAAGGTACCGCAATCATGCACGCAGCTATTTTTCGTTTCTTTTTTTACTTTAGCGCCTGATTTCAGGAGGCTTTGCGCGTAAGAAAAGAAACGAAAAGTAGCGCCTAAGCCTCCCTCGTGGAGGCTTTTTTGTTTTTGGCCATCGTCCCGTCTTGCAACGCGTTGCGGTGAGTATGGCTGGCGTTCAGCTCAGGTGAGCCGCCCGGCCGGCAACGCATTGAAAAGTCTTTGAAGATTGCTCAAAGGCGTGTTCGAATATAGATAACAATTACTTAGGGCCATCCCGGCCAGAGGAAGAGGAAAGCAATGCCACATCTCGCAGAGCTGGTTGCCAATGCCAAGGCAGCCGTAGAAGATGCCCAGGATGTTGCCGCGTTAGATTTGGTGCGCGTCGAATATTTTGGCAAGAAAGGTCATTTCACCTTGCAGATGCAGTCTCTGCGCGACGTCCCGGCGGAAGATCGTCCGGCGGCCGGCGCGGTGATCAACCAGGCCAAGCAAGAGGTGCAAGACGCCCTGAACGCGCGTAAGAACGCGCTGGAAAGCGCTGCGCTGAACGCGCGCCTGGCGGCTGAAACCATCGACGTCTCCCTGCCGGGCCGTCGCATGGAAAACGGCGGTCTGCATCCGGTGACCCGCACCATCGACCGTATCGAAACCTTCTTCGGCGAGCTGGGCTTCTCCGTTGCCACCGGCCCGGAGATTGAAGACGATTACCACAACTTCGACGCGCTGAACATTCCAGGGCATCACCCGGCGCGCGCCGACCACGATACTTTCTGGTTCGACGCCACGCGCCTGCTGCGCACCCAGACTTCCGGCGTGCAGATCCGCACCATGAAGAACCAGCAGCCGCCGATCCGCATCATTGCGCCGGGCCGCGTTTATCGTAACGACTACGATCAGACGCACACCCCGATGTTCCATCAGATGGAAGGGCTGATCGTCGATAAAGACATCAGTTTCACCAATCTGAAGGGCACGCTGCACGATTTCCTGAACAACTTCTTTGAAGAAGACCTGCAGGTTCGTTTCCGTCCGTCCTACTTCCCATTCACCGAGCCGTCCGCTGAAGTGGACGTGATGGGCAAGAACGGCAAATGGCTGGAAGTGCTGGGCTGCGGTATGGTGCATCCGAACGTGCTGCGCAACGTGGGCATCGATCCGGAAGTTTACTCCGGCTTCGCCTTCGGTATGGGCATGGAGCGCCTGACGATGCTGCGTTACGGCGTCACCGACCTGCGCGCATTCTTCGAAAACGATCTGCGTTTCCTCAAACAGTTTAAGTAAGGCGGGAATATCACATGAAATTCAGTGAACTCTGGTTGCGCGAGTGGGTAAACCCGGCCATCAGCAGCGAAGCATTATCCGATCAAATCACCATGGCCGGCCTGGAAGTGGACGGCGTGGATCCGGTTGCCGGCGCGTTTAACGGCGTCGTCGTGGGCGAAGTGGTCGAGTGCGGTCAACATCCGAACGCCGACAAACTGCGCGTCACCAAGGTTAACGTAGGCGGCGAACGCCTGCTCGACATCGTCTGCGGCGCGCCAAACTGCCGTACCGGCCTGAAAGTGGCGGTCGCCACCGTGGGCGCGGTGCTGCCGGGCGACTTCAAAATCAAGGCCGCCAAGCTGCGCGGCGAACCTTCGGAAGGTATGCTGTGCTCGTTCTCCGAGCTGGGCATTTCCGACGATCATGACGGCATCATCGAGCTGCCGCTGGATGCGCCGATCGGCACCGACATCCGTGACTACCTGAAACTGAACGACAACACCATCGAGATCAGCGTCACGCCGAACCGCGCCGACTGCCTGGGCATCATCGGCGTCGCGCGCGACGTGGGCGTACTGAACCAGGTTGCGCTGACCGAGCCGGACATGAGCCCGGTGGCCGCCTCCATCGACGCCACGCTGCCGATCCGCGTTGACGCGCCGCAGGCGTGCCCACGCTATCTGGGGCGCGTGGTGAAAGGTATCGATGTCAAGGCGCCAAGCCCGCTGTGGATGCGTGAAAAACTGCGTCGTTGCGGCATCCGTTCTATCGATGCCGTGGTAGACGTCACCAACTATGTGCTGCTGGAGCTTGGCCAGCCGATGCACGCTTTCGATCTGGGCCGCATCGACGGCGGCATCGTGGTGCGCATGGCGGAAGAAGGGGAAACCCTGACGCTACTGGACGGCAACGAAGCCAAACTGAGCGCCGACACCTTAGTGATCGCCGATCATCAAAAAGCGTTGGCGATGGGCGGCATCTTCGGCGGCGAGCATTCCGGCGTCAACGGGGAAACTCAGGACGTGCTGCTGGAGTGCGCCTTCTTCAGCCCGCTGTCGATCACCGGCCGCGCACGCCGTCACGGCCTGCACACCGATGCGTCTCACCGCTATGAACGCGGCGTCGATCCGGCGCTGCAGTACAAAGCGATGGAGCGCGCCACGCGCCTGCTGCTCGACATCTGCGGCGGCCAGGCCGGCCCGGTTATCGACGTAACCCACGAAAACGAACTGCCGAAGTGCGCCACCATCACGCTGCGCCGCGAGAAGCTGGATCGTCTGATCGGCCACGTGGTGCCGAGCGAGCAGGTCAGCGACATTCTGCGCCGCCTGGGCTGCCAGGTGACCGAGCAGGGCGACAGCTGGCAAGCGGTCGCGCCGAGCTGGCGTTTCGATATGGAAATCGAAGAGGATCTGGTGGAAGAAGTGGCGCGCGTTTACGGCTACGACAACATCCCGGATGTGCCGGTGCGCGCCGATCTGGTGATGACCCAGCATCGCGAAGCCGATCTGACGCTCAAGCGCGTGAAGACCATGCTGGTCGATCACGGCTACCAGGAAGCGATCACCTACAGCTTCGTCGATCCGAAAGTGCAGGCGCTGCTGCACCCGAATGAAGAAGCGCTGATCCTGCCGAGCCCGATTTCGGTCGAAATGTCGGCGATGCGCCTGTCGCTGTGGACCGGTTTGCTGTCCGCGGTGGTGTATAACCAGAACCGTCAGCAGACGCGTCTGCGCCTGTTCGAAAGCGGCCTGCGCTTTGTGCCTGATAGTGCGGCAGATCTGGGTATTCGTCAGGACGTCATGCTGGCAGGCGTGATCGCCGGCCATACGCACGATGAGCATTGGGATCTGGCGCGCAAGCCCGTCGACTTCTATGATTTAAAAGGGGATCTGGAGTCTGTCCTCGAACTGACCGGTAAATTATCCGAAATTCAGTTCCGGGCGGAAGCCAATCCGGCCCTGCATCCAGGGCAGAGTGCGGCGATTTATTTGCACGGCGAACGCGTAGGTTTCATCGGTGTGATTCACCCGGAACTTGAACGTAAACTGGATCTTAACGGCCGCACCGTGGTGTTTGAACTGGAGTGGAACAAGCTTGCGAGCCGCGCCGTGCCTCAGGCGCGGGAGATTTCGCGCTTCCCGGCAAACCGCCGTGATATCGCCGTTGTGGTGGCTGAAAACGTCCCCGCAGAAGATATTTTGGCCGAGTGTAAGAAAGTTGGCGCAAATCAGGTAGTTGGCGTAAACTTGTTTGACGTGTACCGTGGCAAGGGCGTGGCAGAAGGTGACAAGAGCCTGGCTATCAGTCTGGTATTGCAGGATACCGCTCGTACACTGGAAGAAGAGGAGATAGCCGCTACCGTTGCAAAATGCGTAGAGGCTCTAAAACAGCGATTCCAAGCATCCTTGAGGGATTGAACCTATGGCGCTTACTAAAGCTGAAATGTCAGAACACCTGTTTGAGAAGCTTGGGCTTAGCAAACGGGACGCCAAAGACCTGGTGGAACTGTTCTTTGAAGAGGTCCGTCGGGCCCTTGAGAATGGCGAACAGGTAAAACTGTCGGGTTTTGGCAACTTTGATCTGCGTGACAAGAACCAACGTCCGGGGCGTAACCCGAAGACCGGCGAAGACATTCCGATTACGGCGCGCCGCGTGGTGACCTTCCGTCCGGGGCAGAAGCTGAAAAGCCGGGTAGAAAACGCCAGCCCGAAAGGGTGAGTGACGTGTGATATCAAAAAAGGCCGCTTGCGCGGCCTTTTTCTTTTTTGGGATAAAATTCAGTTTATTCCTAATGGGCAATGTAAGAATTAAAATCCTGCGTTCAAACGCTACGGCGAAAGTTTATTTAAGCTCGATTTCGGAATATTCTTAACTCTTATTTGGTGAGAGGCATTGTTTTCGCTTCAATAACGGCCGTGATAATGGCCAGGGCCATCGCCACGGTGGCCGCCGCCCCAGTGCGGGCCCCAGCAGCAGGCGCTGAGGCTTGCTGTCAGGGCCACAACGGCCAGCAGGCTGCCTATACGTTTAATCATCTTATTATCCTCCGATGGAAATTCGCTTAATTATAATTGCCGCGCCGCTTGAGAGCCGTCAGTTATTCGTTAAGCCTTGTCAGCGATTATGATAATTAAAGGCGAGGGCAAACAGTGTAGGGATTGTGTAAGGCCGTCGAAAACAATCTGAAAATAGGCATCGGTGAGATAGTGGTTAAATAAACGCGCTGATATAACCACTGCAGCAAGAAAAATAGAGTGAGAAGGCAAAATGAAAAAGATCCTGTTGCTGGTGTGTTTCCCGCTGTTGCTGCCGCTGGCGGCGCAGGCCGATGTCTCTGTCGATATCAATGTGCCGGGCGTTTCTCTGCATCTTGGGGATCAGGACCGTCGCGGCTACTACTGGGATGGTTACGACTGGCGTCCACCGCAGTGGTGGCATGCGCATCAGGGCCGCGGTCTGGGTGAGCGCAATGCGCGCGGCATGTACTGGGACGGCGGCCGCTGGCAGCCATCGCCGCCGCGTGGCTATGATCACCGTGAGCCGGCACGCAGCGGCAATCCGTTCCGCGGCGATCGCGATAATCGCGACCACGAGCGCAATCATGACGATCGCGGTGCTTCCGACCGCCGCGATGACGGCCGCGGCCAGCCTTATCCACCGGGCAACGCCGGCCCGCATCGTTAACCCTGAGTTTATCGGCGGCTGGTTTTGCCATCATCGTTGCGATGACGGGCAAGGCCAGCCGCTGCTTTCCTGCGCCATCATCCACGCAAGGCTTCCCCTTGCGGCGTTAACCCCCTAATATTCGACTCAAACGTCAATTATCCGGCCACGACAGCGGCCGGCAGGGAACCGCCGCGCCATGCCAACCAGTCGTACCTTCACCTTATTGTTGCAACATCAACGCTACCGCGATAAACGCCAGATCGGTCTGTTGGCGCTGGGCGTGGCGGTGGCGTTGCTGTTCAGCCTTTGCGCCGGCGACCAATGGATATGGCCGTCAGAGTGGTTCAGCGATCGGGCGCAACTGTTCGTCTGGCAACTGCGTTTGCCGCGCGCGCTGGCGGTGATGCTGGTCGGTGCCGCCCTGGCGGTGGCGGGCGCGGTAATGCAGGCGCTGTTTGAAAACCCGCTGGCGGAGCCTGGTCTGCTGGGCGTCGCTAACGGCGCCGGCGTAGCGCTGGTGCTGACGGTGTTGTTGGGGCAGGGGTTGTTGCCGGTGGCGCTGATGAGCGCCGCCGCGATAGCCGGTGCGCTGGCGATGACCTTCCTGTTGCTGGGCTTCGCTCGCCGCCGACGTCTGACCAATGCGCGGCTGTTGCTGGTCGGCGTAGCGCTGGGCATCGTGTGCAGCGCGCTGATGACCTGGGCGGTCTATTTCAGCACCAGCCTCGATCTGCGGCAGCTGATGTACTGGATGATGGGCGGTTTCGGCGGGGTCGACTGGCGCCAAAAGTGGCTGGTGCTGGCGCTGCTGCCGGTGCTGCTGTGGTTGTGTGGCCAGGGCAAAGCGCTCAACCTGATGGCGCTGGGCGAGGTACAGGCGCGGCAACTAGGGCTGTCGCTGCATCTGTGGCGTAACCTGCTGGTGCTGGCGATCGGCTGGCTGGTCGGCGTCAGCGTGGCGCTCGCCGGGGTGATTGGCTTCGTTGGGCTGGTGATCCCGCATATCTTGCGGCTTATCGGCCTGACCGACCAACGCTATCTGTTGCCGGCCTGCGCGCTGGCCGGGGCCGGGGTGTTGCTGGTGGCCGATGTGGTTGCCCGCATTGCGCTGCTGGCGGCCGAGCTGCCGATCGGCGTGGTGACCGCCACGCTGGGGGCGCCGCTATTTATCTGGTTACTGACCCGGGCAAAAGGCGTAAGGTAGTTCTCTTCATTCACCTGCCATTAAAAAACCAAAGGATGACAACCGATGAGCAAGCCAATCGACAACCTGCCGTTACAAACCATTGAAAATCAGCCGACCACGCTGGGCGCCTACCGGGGTAAGGTGTTGCTGGTGGTCAACGTGGCCTCGGAGTGCGGCCTGACCAAACAGTACGAAGGGCTGGAAGCGCTGTACGAAGCCTATCGCGATCAAGGGCTGGAAGTCCTCGGGTTCCCGTCCAATGAATTCCTGGGCCAGGAGCCGGGCAGCAACGAAGAGATCCTGGCGTTTTGCCGTGGCACCTTCGGCGTGCAATTCCCGATGTTCGCCAAGATTGAGGTGAACGGCGAACGCCGTCATCCGCTGTACCAGGCGCTGATTGCCGCACAGCCGGAGGCTGTCGCACCGCAGGGCAGCGAGTTTCTGGCGCGGATGACCAGCAAAGGGCGTGCGCCGAAGCACCCCGGCGATATTCTGTGGAACTTCGAGAAATTCCTGATCGCGCGCGACGGCACGGTGATCCAGCGCTTCTCGCCTGACACTACGCCGGAAGATCCGGCGCTGGTGGCGGCGGTGAAACAAGCGCTGGCAGGATAAGACAGATGCTGCAACTCGTTGAGGTTGGGGTGGCGGGGCGCCTGGCGCCTTTTTCGGCACAGATTGACGGCGGGTTGCAGGTTCACCTGATCGGCCCCAATGGCGCAGGGAAGAGCACCCTGTTGGCGCGGGTGGCGGGCATGCTGCCGGGGCTGGGCGAAGTCTGCCTGGACGGACGCGCGTTGGCCGATTATCCGGGGCACGCGCTGGCATGCCGGCGCGGCTATCTCAGCCAGCAACAGCCGCCGGTGTCGCTGATGCCGGTGTTTCAGTATTTGGCGTTGCACCGGCCTGCCGGCGCGGCGCAAACCGAGGTGGAGCACGCCATTCTCTATCTATGCCAGCGGTTGAAGCTGGTGGATAAGCTGTCACGCACGTTGACGCAGCTTTCCGGTGGCGAATGGCAGCGGGTGCGGCTGGCGGCGGTGTTGCTGCAGGTGTGGCCCAGCGTCAATCCGCACAGCCGATTGTTGTTGCTGGATGAACCGACCAATAGCCTGGATGTGGCGCAAAAGGTCGCGCTGGATCGCCTGCTGCGCGAATTCTGTCAAAGTGGGCGCAGCGCGCTGGTGTGCGCGCACGATCTGAATCATACCCTGCAGCAGGCCGATCGGGTTTGGTTGCTGCACGCTGGGCAGCTGGTCGCGCAGGGCATCACCCGTGAGGTGATGGCGCCCGACCTGTTGTCGCAGATCTATGAAGTGGATTTTCACCTGCAATGGGTGGGGAACCAGCGTTGGATCATGACGCGCACGGCTTAATTCGTCCCGGCAGCATAAATGTAAACGAAAACTAAACGTAGTGAATATAAATAGCCGGGTAATCATCGGCTATTATTGTTCCACCGCTCATTTTATCGTGGGTTTTATTGAAAAGCGTCAATGACGTGCTAGGCTTGATTCGGCAAAAATAAAATAAGTAAATAATTATTAATATATATAGTAAATTGATTTTCATAGTAAATTTAAATTAATGATGACGGCACCTATCCATCAGTTCTCCCACTGATGACACGTCTCGTCTTAAGGTTTAGTTAAGCTTGCGGCCTTACATTGTCAGTTAATCCACGGAAACGATTCTTCTCTGGCGTTTAATATTCGTTAAACGAAAGGGATTTACAGTGTCATCAAAGCAGCTCGATACGTTTGGGGTTAACTATGGATCAATTTTTGCCTTTCTCTCGTCCGGCCATCGGCGATGAAGAAATCGCCGCGGTAGAGAAAGTGTTGCGTTCCGGTTGGATCACCACCGGGCCGAAAAACCAGCAACTGGAAAGCGACTTCTGCTCCACTTTCGGCTGTAAGCACGCCATCGCCGTCAGTTCCGCCACGGCGGGTATGCACATCACGCTGATGGCGCTGGGTATCGGCCCCGGCGACGAAGTCATCACCCCTTCGCAAACCTGGGTCTCCACCCTCAACATGATCGAGCTGCTGGGCGCCACGCCGGTGATGATCGACGTTGACCGTGATACGTTGATGGTCAGCGCCGCCGATGTCGAGGCTGCCATCACCCCGAACACCAAAGCGATTGTTCCGGTGCATTACGCCGGTGCTCCCCTGCAAATGGATGCGCTGCGCGCCGTAGCCGCACGCCATCGCTTGCCGCTGATCGAAGACGCCGCCCACGCGGTCGGCACGCGCTACAACGGCGAATGGGTCGGCGCACGCGGCACGGCGATTTTCTCTTTCCACGCGATTAAAAACGTGACCTGCGCCGAAGGCGGCCTGATCGCCACCGACGACGATGCGCTGGCGGATCGCCTGCGTTGCCTGAAGTTCCACGGTCTGGCCGTCGATGCCTTCGATCGCCAGCAGCTTGGCCGCAAACCGCAGGCCGAAGTGGTGGAGCCGGGTTACAAATACAACCTGTCCGACATTCATGCGGCGATCGCCGTGGTGCAACTATCGCGCTTTGCTGAGCTGAACGCGCGCCGTAAGGCGCTGGCACAGCGCTACCTGAGCGCGCTGGAAGGCTCGCCGTTCCAACCGTTGGGCGTGCCGGATTATCCGCATGATCACGCCTGGCACCTGTTTATGGTCCGCGTCGATCCCGCGCGTTGCGGCATCGATCGCGACCAGCTGATGGAGCGCCTGAAAGAGGTTGGCGTCGGCACCGGGCTGCATTTCCGCGCCGCGCATACTCAGAAATTCTACCGTGAGCGTTATCCGCAGCTTTCTTTGCCGAATACCGAATGGAACTCGGCGCGGCTGTGCACCTTACCGCTATTCCCTGATATGACCGACGCCGACGTGGATCGCGTGGTCAATGCCTTGTCTTCTGTTGTGGAGTCTTTACGTGCCTCGCGTTGAACCGATTAAAAAAGTCTCGGTAGTCATCCCGGTATACAACGAGCAGGAAAGCCTGCCGGCGTTGCTGGAGCGGACTACTGCCGCCTGTAAGCAGTTATCTCAACCTTATGAAATCATCCTCGTCGACGATGGCAGCAGCGACAACTCCGCTGACATGCTGACTGCGGCGGCGGAAAAGCCGGATAGCCACGTGATCGCCGTCTTGCTGAACCGCAACTATGGCCAGCACTCGGCCATTATGGCCGGTTTCAATCAGGTGACCGGCGATCTGGTGATTACGCTGGACGCCGATCTGCAGAACCCGCCGGAGGAGATCCCACGGCTGGTCAGCGTGGCGGAAGAGGGCTATGACGTGGTGGGCACCGTGCGCGCCAACCGTCAGGACTCTTGGTTCCGCAAAAGCGCCTCGCGCGTGATCAACATGATGATTCAACGCGCCACCGGCAAGTCGATGGGGGACTACGGCTGCATGCTGCGCGCCTACCGTCGTCATATCGTTGAGGCGATGCTGCACTGCCATGAGCGCAGCACCTTTATCCCGATCCTGGCGAATACCTTCGCCCGCCGCACGACCGAGATCGACGTGCGTCACGCCGAACGCGAGTTTGGTGACTCCAAGTACAGCCTGATGAAGCTGATCAACCTGATGTATGACTTGATCACCTGCCTGACCACCACGCCGCTGCGTTTGCTCAGCGTGGTCGGCAGCATCGTGGCGCTGTCCGGGTTTGTGCTGGCGCTGGTGCTGATAGCGCTGCGTCTGCTGCTCGGCCCTGAATGGGCCGCCGGCGGCGTGTTCACCCTTTTCGCCGTCCTGTTCACCTTTATCGGCGCCCAGTTTGTCGGCATGGGGCTACTGGGTGAATACATCGGCCGCATCTATACCGACGTGCGCGCGCGTCCTCGCTATTTTGTTCAGAAAGTGGTCGGTGCACAGCAGGACCACAATACTCAGGAAGAAGAATGATGAAAGCTATTGTATTTGCTTACCATGATATTGGCTGCGCCGGTCTGAAAGCGCTGACTGAGGCGGGTTATGACGTGCAGGCCGTGTTCACGCACACCGACGACCCTGGCGAGAACAACTTCTTCTCCTCCGTGGCCCGTTTGGGCGCCGAATTGGATCTGCCGGTCTATGCGCCAGAGGACGTAAACCACCCGCTGTGGGTTGACCGCATTCGCGCACTGCAGCCGGACGTGATCTTCTCGTTCTATTACCGCCACATGCTGAGCGACGAGATCCTGTCGCTGGCACCGCAGGGCGGTTTCAATCTGCACGGTTCGCTGCTGCCGCGTTACCGTGGCCGTGCGCCGGTGAACTGGGCGCTGGTGAACGGCGAAACCGAAACCGGCGCCACGCTGCACAAGATGGTGAAACGCCCCGACGCCGGCGACATCGTCGGGCAGCAAAAAGTGGCCATCGCCGACAGCGATACCGCGCTGACGCTGCACAAAAAAGTGCTGGAAGCCGCGCAGATCGTGTTGAAAGAGCAACTGCCGAAGCTGAAGAACGGCACCGCCACCTTCACCAAGCAGGATGAGTCCCAGGCCAGCTACTTCGGCCGCCGCAGCGCGGCGGACGGCGAGATCCTGTGGCACAAATCCGCCAAAGAGATCAACAACCTGGTGCGCGCCGTCACCGAGCCGTACCCGGGGGCGTTCAGCTACCTCGGCCAGCGCCAGCTGATCGTCTGGCGCTCTCGCGTGCTGGATACCCAACACGATAAGCAGCCGGGCACCGTGCTGAGCACCTCGCCGCTGGTCATCGCCTGTGGCGAAGGCGCGCTGGAGATCGTCGCCGGTCAAAACGACAGCGGTCTGTACGTGCAGGGCAGCCGCCTGGCGCAGGAAATGGGCATCGTCACCGACGTGCGTCTGGCCGCCAAGCCGAACGCCGCGATGAAACGCCGCACCCGCGTACTGATCCTCGGGGTCAACGGCTTCATCGGCAACCACCTGACCGAGCGCCTGCTGCGCGACGATCGCTACGACATCTACGGTCTGGATATCGGCTCTGACGCCATCAGCCGCTTCCTCGACAACCCGCGCTTCCACTTCGTGGAAGGCGACATCAGCATCCACTCCGAGTGGATCGAGTATCACATCAAGAAATGCGACGTGGTGCTGCCGCTGGTGGCGATCGCGACGCCGATCGAATACACCCGTAACCCGCTGCGCGTGTTCGAGCTGGACTTCGAAGAGAACCTGAAGATCGTTCGCGACTGCGTGAAATACAACAAGCGCATCATCTTCCCGTCCACCTCTGAAGTGTACGGCATGTGCGACGACAAAGAGTTCGACGAAGACCATTCGCGCCTGATCGTCGGGCCAATCAACAAACAGCGCTGGATCTACTCGGTCTCCAAACAGCTGCTGGATCGGGTGATCTGGGCTTACGGCGCCAAAGAAGGCCTGAAGTTCACGCTGTTCCGTCCGTTCAACTGGATGGGGCCGCGCCTGGATAACCTGGACGCGGCGCGCATCGGTTCTTCCCGCGCCATCACCCAGCTGATCCTCAACCTGGTGGAAGGTTCGCCGATCAAACTGATGGACGGCGGCGCGCAGAAACGTTGCTTCACCGACATCAACGACGGCATCGAAGCGCTGTTCCGCATTATCGAGAACCGCGACGGCCTGTGCGACGGCCAGATCGTCAACATCGGCAACCCGACCAACGAAGCGAGCATCCGCGAACTGGCGGAAATGCTGCTGGAAAGCTTCAACAACCATCCGCTGCGCGACCGCTTCCCGCCGTTTGCCGGCTTCAAGGACGTGGAGAGCAGCAGCTACTACGGTAAAGGGTATCAGGACGTCGAGCACCGCACGCCGAGCATCAAAAATGCTCACCGCCTGCTGGGCTGGCAGCCGACCATCGAGATGAAGCAAACCATCGCCGATACGCTGGACTACTTCCTGCGCACTACCGTTCAGGAAGGGAACGGTGCATGAAGAAAGTCGGTCTGCGGGTTGATGTAGATACCTTCAGCGGCACCCGTGAAGGGGTGCCGCAGTTGCTGGATCTGTTCGAAAAGTACGACATTCAGGCCAGCTTCTTCTTCAGCGTGGGACCGGACAACATGGGGCGCCATCTTTGGCGCCTTTTGCGTCCGAAATTTTTGTGGAAAATGCTGCGTTCGAACGCCGCCTCGCTGTACGGTCTGGACATTCTGCTGGCCGGCACCGCCTGGCCGGGGCGCAACATTTCACGCGCGCTGGGGCCGCTGATGAAGCGCACCGCCGAAGCCGGCCATGAGGTCGGGCTGCACGCCTGGGATCACCAGGGGTGGCAGGCCAGGGTCGGCAAGTGGAGCGAGGCGCAGCTGACCGAACAGGTACAGCTGGGCGTCGACGCCCTGAGCGCCAGCACCGGCCAGCCGGTGAAATGCTCCGCCGTGGCGGGCTGGCGCGCCGATACGCGCGTGCTGGAGGTCAAACAACGCTTCGGCTTCCATTACAACAGCGATTGCCGCGGCACCCATCCGTTCCGTCCGGTGCTGAGCGACGGACGCCACGGTACGGTGCAGATCCCGGTGACGCTGCCGACCTTCGATGAAGTGATTGGCAGCGAAGTCAGCATGGCCGACTTCAACGACTATATTCTGCGCGCCATCGAGAACGATCGCGGCGTGCCGGTGTACACCATTCACACCGAAGTGGAAGGCATGTCGCAGGCGGCGATGTTCGAACAGTTATTGCAACGCGCACAGCGGCAGGGCATCGAATTCTGTCCGCTGAGCGCGCTGTTACCGCAAGATTTGGCGTCACTGCCGTTGGGCCGCATCAAGCGCGCTCCTTTCCCCGGCCGCGAAGGTTGGCTGGGCTGTCAAACCGATGTGAAGGACGTTACATGAAGGCGCTAAAAGGATCCTGGGCCATTGTGCTGGCCGTTTTTTTTGCTCTGGTTTACCTGATCCCGCTTAACGGCCGCCTGCTGTGGCAGCCGGATGAGACGCGTTATGCCGAGATCAGCCGTGAAATGCTGCAGCGCGGCGATTGGGTCGTGCCGCACCTGCTGGGGCTGCGCTATTTCGAAAAGCCGGTGGCGGGTTACTGGTTCAATAACATCAGCCAGTGGCTGTTTGGCGAAAACAACTTTGCGGTGCGTTTCGGCTCGGTGTTCAGCACCGGCATGACCGCGCTGCTGGTGTTCGCGCTGGCGATGCTGATGTGGCGCAATGCGCGCCGCGCCAGCCTGGCGGCGCTGATGTTCCTGTCGATGGTACTGGTGTTCAGCATCGGCACCTACAGCGTGCTGGATCCGATGATCTCGCTGTGGCTGGCGGCGGCGATGGTCAGTTATTACCTGACGCTGAAAGCCACCTCGGTCAAAGGCAAGCTGGGCGCTTACGCGTTGCTGGGCCTGGCCTGCGGCATGGGCTTTATGACCAAGGGCTTCCTGGCGCTGGCGGTGCCGGTGATCGCGGTGATCCCGATAGTCATTCAGCAACGCCGCATCAAGGATCTGCTGTGCTATGGCCCGGTGGCGATCGTGACCGCTACGCTGCTCAGCCTGCCGTGGGCGCTGGCGATCGCGCAACGCGAACCCGATTTCTGGAATTACTTCTTCTGGGTCGAGCATATTCAGCGTTTCGCCGAAGATAACGCCCAGCACAAGGCGCCGTTCTGGTATTACCTGCCGGTCCTGCTGGCGGCGGTGCTGCCGTGGCTGGCGCTGCTGCCTGGTGCGCTGCTCAAGGGTTGGCGCGAGCGCGTACAGCGTCCGGAGCTGTTCTTCCTGCTGAGCTGGGCGCTGATGCCGCTGATCTTCTTCAGCATCGCCAAAGGCAAGCTGCCGACCTACATTCTGCCGTGCATGGCCCCGCTGGCGCTGCTGATGACCGCCTATGCGGAAGACTACGCCGCCACGCTGCGCGCCAGGCTGTTCAAGGCCAACGCCTGGCTGAACGGCCTGTTCGGCCTGATCGGCATCGTGGCGCTGGTGGTGTTGAGCTCCGGTCTGCTGCCGAAGGCACATCTGTTTACTCCGCAGGAGTGGCCGAAACTGGTGCTCGGCCTGATCGCCTTCGGCGGCTGGCTGCTGTTCGCGCTGGTTTCCGTACGCGACAACGGCCGCCAATGGCGTTGGGCGGCGGCTTGCCCGGTGCTGCTGTGCCTGGTGATCGGTTACGCCATCCCGCAACAGGTGACCGATTCCAAACTGCCGCAAAACTTTGCCCGCGCCACGATGGCCGAACTGAGCGACAGCCGCTATGTGTTGAGCGACAGCGTCGGGCTGGCGGCCGGCCTGGCCTGGGAGCTGAAGCGCAGCGACGTGCTGATGTACAGCCAGAAAGGCGAGGTGGCCTATGGTCTGGAGTACCCGGACGCCAAGGGGCACCTGATCAGCGATGCCGACTTCCCGCAGTGGCTGGCGCAGGCGCGCAAGCAGGGGAACGTGTCGCTGGTGCTGCAGCTGTCCCGTGGCGAAGCGCTGCCGCAGGAACTGCCCGCCGCAGACAAGGTGGATCGCATGAACCGCCTGGTGCTGATGTGGTATAAACAGCAACCATGATGGGTTTTCTGTTGGTGATTGTGGTCAGCCTGCTCACCTGTGGTGGGCAGCTGTGCCAGAAACAGGCGGCGCACTGTTGGGAACGGGCGGACGAGGCGCGGCTGAAGCTGACGCTGCGCTGGTTGGCGCTGGCGGTGCTGCTGCTGGGGCTGGGCATGGCGGTGTGGCTCAATGTGCTGCAACGCCTGCCGCTCAGCCTGGCTTACCCGATGCTCAGCCTGAACTTCGTGATGGTGACGCTGGCGGCGCGCTGGCTGTTTCATGAGCCGACGACCGCCCGCCACTGGTGCGGCGTAGCGTCGATTATGTTGGGGATCCTGCTGATGAGCGTGCATTCATGAGGGGCTATGCCTGGGGCGCCGCCAGCGTGTTGCTGGTGACGTTGGCGCAGTTGCTGATGAAGTGGGGCATGGTGCAAATCCCGCTGATGTCGTTCGCCGACGTCTCGCTGGCGCTGATCGGCGGCTACTGGCTGCCGCTGTTGGCGGTGGGCGGCGGCATCTGCGGTTATGCGCTGTCGATGCTGTGTTGGTTCTTTGCGCTGCGCCACCTGCCGTTAAACCGTGCTTATCCTCTGTTGAGCGTCAGTTATGCGCTGGTCTATCTGGCGGCGGTGATCCTGCCGTGGTTCAACGAGTCCGCTACGCTGCTGAAAACGCTGGGCACGCTGTTTATTCTGTTCGGCGTCTGGCTGATTAACAGCAAGTCCGAGACTAAATCGCCGGAATAGGGCCAAAACCGGCGATCCTGTCATTATCTCCCTTATGGCGCTTGCCTTTTTCCCCGTGCGGGAGATAAATTAACGCCAAATAGCGCTCTCCTTACGTGGTGCCGGCTTTGCCTCGCAGGCGGTGTGGTGGTGTACCGGATGGCATAATGCGGCAACGTGTTCAATGAAGGGATATTATGCGGATGCGTGTGTGGTTTTTATTAGCCAGTTTGATCCTCGCCGGGTGCAGCAGCCATGCGCCGCCGCCCAGCGGCCGCCTGGCGGACTCTATCGTGGTGGTGGCCCAGCTCAATGAGCAGCTGCGCCAGTGGTACGGCACGCCATACCGTTACGGCGGCCTGGATCGGGGCGGGGTAGATTGTTCCGGCTTTGTTTACCGCACGTTCCGCGATCGTTTTGACATGCAACTGCCGCGTTCGACCGAAGAACAGACCTCGCTGGGCACCAAGGTCTCACGCGATGAGCTGATGCCGGGCGATCTGGTGTTTTTCAAAACCGGCGGCGGTGAGAACGGCCTGCACGTCGGCATTTACGATACCAACGACCAATTTATCCATGCGTCGACCAGCCGCGGGGTGATCCGCTCCTCGCTCGATAACGTCTACTGGAAGCGGGTGTACTGGCAGGCGCGACGCATTTAGCCTTAACCCATTGATTTGGTGTATCATGGCGGCATCTCATGTTTTGGACGGTGCCTGCCATGAACAGCCTGCGTTTACTGATCTCCGACTCCTACGATCCCTGGTTCAACCTGGCGGTGGAAGAGTGCATCTTCCGCGAAATGACCACGCAAAAAATTCTCTTCCTGTGGCGCAATGCCGAAACGGTGGTGATTGGCCAGTCGCAGAACCCCTGGAAAGAGTGCAACACCCGGCGCATGGAGCAGGACGGCATTCGGCTGGCGCGGCGCAGCAGCGGCGGCGGGGCGGTATTTCACGACCTGGGCAACACCTGTTTCACCTTTATGGCCGGCAAGCCGGGCTACGACAAGAGCGTCTCGACCGACATCATTTTGCAAGCGCTGCGGCAGCTGGGCGTCGCGGCCGGCGCGTCGGGGCGCAACGATCTGGTGATGGAAACCGCCGACGGGCCGCGTAAAATATCCGGCTCGGCCTATCGAGAAACCCAGGATCGCGGTTTCCACCACGGCACGCTGCTGCTGAACGCCGACCTGGAACGGCTGGCGAACTACCTCAATCCGGATCCCAAAAAGCTGCAGGCCAAGGGCATCACCTCGGTGCGTTCACGCGTCGCCAATCTGGCGGAGTTTTTGCCGGGCATCAGCCATGAGCAGGTATGCGACGCCATCGTGCAGGCTTTCTTCGCCCACTATGGCGAAACGGCCGAGCCGGAGATCATTTCGCCGGACGTGTTCCCCGATCTGCCCGATTTTGCCGCGCAGTTCGCCAAACAAAGCAGCTGGGAATGGAATTTCGGCAAGGCGCCGGCGTTCAGCCACTTGCTTAACGAGCGCTTTGTCTGGGGCGGCGTAGACCTGTTCTTCGATGTGGAGAAGGGGGCTATCGTTCGCGCGCAGGCGTTCACCGACAGCCTTAATCCCGCCCCGCTGCAGCGGCTGGCGGATATGCTGGTGGGCTGCCCGTATCGAAGCGAGCCCGTTGCCGCCTGCTGTGATCGACTGATGGCGGACTATCCTCAGCAGGCGGCCGAATTAGCCGAACTGCGGCAATGGCTGAGTGAAACGATCCGTTAGCGGAGGCCAGGTGATGAAGGGATGAGCGTGCTCATCCCTTTTTTTATCGCTGAAATCGACGTTTTGCACAGCGGTAGCGCAGATTTTCTGAAAATCAAGGTGGGCATTTTTTTGCGTTTTCAATGCCGAGAATAACGGGCGGAATTGATGCGTTATTAAATTTAATCAGTCATCGTTAACGGCAGGAAAAATCGGCGTTAAGGCGGGAAGATTATTTTACTTTATTTAAGATTTTTCTTAAATAAAACAAAGGAGATAAGTCAAATTTGGCCGTCAATCCATTCTACTTAAGCCAAATACCTTTTCACATAACGCGTTTGGCGGGCGCCATGGCATAAGTTCGGCTGCTTTTCTTTGCGCCTTTCACGATTGTCGTATAGCTTTAATCTATCAATTAAATGATATTTCATGGGTATTTACATTGATATTTCCGATTAATCCCAGAGGGATTGATCGATAAAATATATTGATATACGATGATACGCTAGCCATTCATCCTGTGGCATTAAAATGAACATCCAACTCGAAGCTGACTTTATTAGTAGCTATGTTTTTCAACCTGTTTACTCAATGGAGGGCGGGCTGTTGGCGGTGGAAATGTTGAGCCGATTCAACAGTCTCGACGGTGATTTAGCCATGCCGGCCGAAATTGGGATTAATTTATTGGCGCCTGAACAAAGGATTGAGTTATTTAATGAGCAACTGAAACTTGCGGAGCAACATGCGGCTTGGTTTACCGGTAACAACGTGCAGTTGACCATCAATATCGAAGAAACCATCGTTGAGCTTATTCTTTCCGATTCGGCGTTGTGCCAACGGATCGGGCAATATCCTTTTATTGCATTTGAAGTGAGTGAGAGTTTTCCGAATCTTTCGGCCGGGAAGAACAACCCGAGCGTGCGGCGATTAAGCGAAATGTTTACGCTGTGGCTCGATGATTTCGGTTCCGGTAAAGCCACGCTGACCGCGTTGTACGATGGTTTGTTTGACTACGTAAAGATAGACAAGCGTTTTTACTGGCAGCTGTTTACCCATCAGGGATATGACGTGGTCATCGACTCGTTGTTAAAGAATATCAATCTGTTATGTAAAGGCGTGATCGTCGGAGGAATAGAGAAAAAAGAGTATTTTAATAAACTCAGGTACGCCGGTGTTTTAGGTCTGCAAGGTTTTTTATGGCCCAGCGTTGGTGTGGATAATCTGCAAGCTTTGCTGGCGACGCCCAGCGAGTTCAATAATTAAGAAGTGATATAAAAAATTACACACAATGAGGTAAATCATGCGCGGAGTGAGGTTACCGTGATTCCGCTACCGTTATTGATCCTCGTTGTTGGGCTGATAACACCGTTTATCAGCCGGCATTAAACCCGCGCTTCCTCAGCCAGGCGGAACGCCAAACTCCCCGCATCCGTCCTGACGACAGGCGGATGCGTTCTCCCTGCATTCCTTCGGTGTTAATCCGCTCGTTCAGGCTCTACACTACGCTGAAACGGAGGGCCTATGCCGCAGTTCGATAACGCTTACTACCAACAGTTACCCGGCTTCTACACCGCTCTGAACCCGACGCCGCTCAAGGATGCGCGCCTGCTGTACCACAGCGAGCCGCTGGCGCGCGAGCTGGGGCTGGATGAAAGCTGGTTTACTCAGGATAAAACCCCGATTTGGGCGGGAGAAACGCTGCTGCCGGGCATGCAGCCGCTGGCGCAGGTGTACAGTGGCCACCAGTTCGGCGTGTGGGCCGGGCAGTTGGGCGATGGCCGCGGCATTTTGCTTGGCGAACAGGTTCTGGCGGACGGCAGCCACCGCGACTGGCACCTGAAGGGCGCCGGGCTTACGCCGTATTCGCGCATGGGGGACGGCCGCGCGGTGCTGCGTTCGGTTATCCGCGAGTTTCTGGCCTCTGAGGCGCTGCACCATTTGGGGATCCCCACCACCCGAGCGTTGACCATCGTCACCAGCAGGCAGCCGGTGTTCCGCGAGCAGCCGGAACGCGGTGCCATGCTGATGCGGGTGGCGGAAAGCCACGTGCGCTTCGGCCACTTCGAACACTTTTACTACCGTAAACAGCCGGAGCAGGTACGGCAGCTGGCGGATTTCGTCATTGCCCGTCACTGGCCGCAGCTGCAGGATCAGGCCGAGCGCTACCTGTTGTGGTTTACCGACGTGGTCGAACGGACGGCGCGCCTGATCGCCCATTGGCAAACCGTCGGTTTCGCGCACGGCGTGATGAACACCGACAACATGTCGATTCTCGGTATCACCATCGATTACGGCCCTTACGGCTTCCTTGACGACTACCAGCCCGGCTATATCTGCAACCATTCCGATCACCAGGGGCGTTACGCCTTCGACAATCAGCCGGCGGTGGCGTTGTGGAACCTGCATCGTCTGGCGCAGACCCTATCGGGGCTGATGTCCACCGAACAGCTGCAGCAGGCGCTGGCGGCGTATGAGCCGGCGCTGATGCGCGCCTACGGCGAACAGATGCGCGCCAAACTCGGCTTCTTCACGCCGACGGCGCAGGACAACGACGTGCTCACCGGTCTGCTGGGACTGATGGCGCAGGAAGGGCGGGACTATACCCGCACGTTCCGCCTGTTGAGCGAGACCGAACAGCAGCAGGCGCAGTCGCCGCTGCGCGACGAGTTTATCGATCGCGCGGCGTTCGACGCCTGGTATCAGCAGTATCGACAGCGTTTGCAACAGGAGCAGGTGAGCGATGCGGAGCGGCAACGGGCGATGAAGGCGGTGAATCCGCGGCTGATCCTGCGCAACTACCTGGCGCAGCAGGCGATTGAGGACGCGGAGAACGACGACGTGGGCCGTTTGCAGCGATTGCATCAGGCCCTGCTGCGGCCGTTCGACGATGTGCCGGAGTATGACGATCTCGCCGCGCTGCCGCCGGACTGGGGCAAGCACCTGGAGATTTCCTGCTCCAGCTGAGATGAAGAAAGGGCGCTTGATAGCGCCCTTAAATTTTTTATTGGCGCAGGTAGACCTGCGGCAGCGACACTTCGGGATGATGCACCACGCCGAGATCGGCCTGATACCAGCGGGTGAGGATCTCCGTTTGCAACACTTCCTGCGGCGTGCCGCTCGCCACCAACCGCCCCTGATGCAACAGCAGGATCCGATCGGCGTACAGCGCGGCCAGATTGAGATCGTGCAGCACGCAGCAGACGCCCAGCGGCTGTTGGCGCGTCAGCGAGCGCAGCAGGCGCAGAGTGTGCTGCTGGTGATACAGATCCAGTGCCGAGGTCGGTTCGTCGAGGAACAGCCAGGCGGGGGACGGCTGTGGTTGCCACAGCTGCGCCAACACCCGCGCCAGCTGCACCCGCTGTTGTTCGCCGCCGGACAGCTGGCGGTAGTCGCGCTGCGCCAGCGCCAGGCAGTCGGTTTGCGCCATCACCTGTTGGATCGCCTGATGCTCGTCGCGTTTGCCGTGCGGCGAACGCCCCATGCTGACCACTTCTTCCACGCTGAACGGAAACGCCAAATCGCTGTACTGGCGCATCACGGCCCGGACTTTGGCCAACTGTTGCGGCGCCCAGTGTTCCAGTGGGCGGTCAAGCAGCCGACATTCGCCGCAGTCCGGCGTCAAATAGCCGGTCAGCAAGCGCAGCAGCGTCGATTTGCCGGCGCCGTTAGGGCCGATAATCGCCACCATTTCACCGCCGGCAAGGCTGAGCGAAACGTCGTTGATCAACCGGCGCGTACCGAGGCTGTAACGCAGCTCCCGGGCTGTCAGGCAGGCGGCGTTATCCACCGGCTCGCTCCCGCTGGCGCATCACCAGCCACAAGAAATAGGGACCGCCAATCAGGCTGGTCATCAGCCCCACCGGCATTTCGGCCGGCGCCACCAGCGTGCGCGCCAGCGTATCGCTGACCAGCAGCAGGCAGGCGCCGCCCAGCGCGGAGCAGGGCAGCAGCCAGCGGTGATCGCCGCCGAGGCGCATGCGCACCAGATGCGGCACCACCAGGCCGATGAAGCCGATCACACCGCTCATCGCTACCGCCGCGCCGATCAGCAAGGCGCTCAACAACAGCAGCTGCAGCTTGGCGCGCTGGACGTTCACCCCGAGGTAGTGGGCCTCTTCGTCCCCCAACTGCAACAGGTTCAGTCGGCGCGCCTGCAGCAGCGTCAGCAGCGCCGCAGGCAGGATCAGGGAGGCGGAAACCGCCAGGGTCGGCCACTGCGACTGGCTGAGGCTGCCCATCATCCACAGCGAGAACTGGCGCAGCTGTTGATCGCTGCTGACGTAAGAGAGCACGCCGATGGCCGCCATGCACAGGGCGTTGATGGCGATGCCCGCCAGCAGCAGCCGCGACAGATTGCCGTGCCCGCTGCGGCTGATGCCGTAGATCAATAATGACACCAGCAGGCTGCCGAGGAACGCCGCCAGCATATGACCGTACAGCGCGATCGTCACCGGCAACGCCAGCGGCATCACGATGAACAGCGCGACAAACAGCGCGCCGCCGCTGCTGATGCCCAGCAGGCTCGGATCCGCCAGCGGGTTGCGGAACAGCCCTTGCATCACGGCGCCGGACACCGCCAGCGCGCAGCCGATCACCACCGCCAGCAGCACGCGCGGCAGGCGAATGTTCAACCAGATGTGCCAGGCTGCGTCGCTGAAGGGTTCGCGCCATAGGGTGCGAAACGACAGCGTCAGCGCGCCCAGGTTGGCGGCGACCAGCGCCAGCAGCGTCAGCAGCACCAGCAGACCGATGATGGCCAGCTGAGGCGAGGTGCGACAGCGCATTACTTTTGCTCCGCCGCGTGGCGCAGCTTGGCCAGCGCCGCCGGCGTTTCCAGACCGAAGCCCAGCAGCGCCATGTCATCGACGATCAGCACGCGGCGCTGCTTGCCTGCCGGCGTCAACGCCAGGCCCGGCAGCGTCCACAGCTGCTGTTCGCCGCCGAGGGTGCGCACGCCGTCGGTAGTGACCAGCAACAGATCCGGCGCGCTGGCGATGACGCCTTCCTGCGACAGCGGCCGGTAGCGGTCAAAGCCCTGCATGGCGTTTTTCAGCCCGGCGGCGGCGATCACCGCGTCGGCAGCGGTGTGTTGCCCGGCGGCCATCGGCGTAATGCCGCCGTGGCTCATTACGAACAGCACCTTGACCGGCAGCGAGGAGGTATCCACCGCCGCCAGCTGTTGTTGATAGCGCTCGCTCAGCTGTTTGCCTTGCTCAACGCGTTGCAGCGCGGCGGCGATCGCGGCGATTTTTTGCGGCACCGCCTGCAGGGTGGTGTCACCCGGCACGCTGACCACTTTGACGCCGCTGTCCGCCAGCTGTTTGAGCACCAGCGCCGGCTGTGCCAGCTCGGTCGTCAGCACCAGCGTCGGCTTCAGCGCCAAAATGCCTTCGGCGTTCAGCTGGCGCATGTAGCCGACGTCCGGCAGCTTTTTCACCGCTTCCGGATGCAGACTGGTGCTGTCGCGGGCGACCACCTCGTCGCCGGCGCCGAGCGCGAAGGCGATTTCCGTCACGTCGCCGCCGATCGAGACGATGCGCTGCGCCGCCGAGGCGGTGAGCGGCAGCGCCAGCGACATCATCAACGCCAGGCGGCGGATCAAGGAAGATTTCATGCGGCGATGTCCTTGGCGGCGAGCGCGGCAACCTGCTCGCGCCACTGGGTTTGTTCCGGCTGGCCTTCGGTGCGCTGGCCATACAGCTGCGCGATCTGTGTGCCGTCGGCGGCGAACAGCTCCAGGCTGGTGACGATACCGTCCTTGGTCGGTTTGCGGGTGATCCAGCTTTCGGCGATGGCGTCTTCAATCAGGTGCAGCGTGAAGCGGCGGTTGAACACGTTGATCCAGCCTTCCTGCGGCATCAAACGTTCGATCTGGCCGGTGAAGATCTGCACGCAGCCGCGGTTGCCGACGAAGATCATGATCTCGTTTTGCTGCTGCTGCGCCGCTTCGAGCAGCTGCGACAGCGCGCTGTTGTCCACCTGGTAGGCCAGATCGTCGCCGACGGCGCGGAAGGCCTGTTGGCGCGTCAGCTTGTTGCGGCTCAGCAGCTGGAAGAACTGGTGAACGTCGGTCATCGCGCGCCACTCACCGTCGATTTTGGCATGATCCTGCGTCGTTTCATCGGTGGTTGCCGCCTCGGCGGGCTGCAGCGCCAGCGCCGGGTTTTCTTCGCTCAGGTGGCGCTCCACCAGCGCCATCCAGGCCGGCAGATCGGTTTCCTCGGTGGTGTAGACCTTGTGCAGCGCATCGCCCTGTTGGTCGAAGAACTGAATGCTGTGGCGCACGCCGCGCTTGTTGGTTTCGCTCATGGCGAAGATGCTGGTCCAGTGGTTGAGGAACAGGCGCAGATCCAGCTCGCGTGGGTTGAGGATCAGCCCGGCGTGGCCGTTGAGGTGCTGGTTGCGGTAGCGGCCCATCTGCTCATGCACCGCATAGCTGTTGCGGGTGATGGACTTGGTGACACCGACCTGCTCAAGCTCGGTCAGCAGGGTGCGCGCGTCGGCCTGCAGGCGGCGGGTGTCGTGGCCGACGCGGGCGTGCGTCAGCTCCGCTTCGCTGACGCCGAGGATCGCCGCCAGATCGCGGGCGTATTTACCGGGGTGATCGATTTTAGCCTGTTGGTAGCGTTCGTATAGGGTGTTGCTCATGCGGGATTCTCCTGCGCTGTAATGCGAACGGCGGACAACCGGGTTGTCCGCCAGATAGTCAAATGATTACCACTGGTAGCTGACCAGCAGTTTGGCGTTGCGGCCATCCTGCGGGACGCCCTGCGGCGAGTAATATTCCTTGTCGAAGGCGTTGCCCAGCACCACGGTGGTGGTCATGCCCTGCAGCCGATCGCGGCCCTTGTAGCTCAGATAGAAGTCGTTGACGCCATAGCCGCCTTGTTCCGAGTAGGTGGCGGGCACTCGCTTGGCGCGTTCGGCGAAGGTGGCGACCCAGCCGGCGGACAGACCGGTTTCGCCCAGCGGCACGTCCAGCGAGCTGGTAACGGTATCCGGGCTGATGTCGGCCAGCCAATCGCCGCTTTTCGCGTTCAGCTCGCCATTGCGAGACTTGTCCTTGCCGCGTGTACGGTTGTAAGCCAGATCCCAGTTAAACCACTTGGTCTGATAGTTCAGCGAGGTGTCCCAACCCCAAATTTTGGCGCGAGAGATATTCGCTGAGGCGGTCTGCGTGCGAGTGACATACATGAAGATGTAGTCTTTGGCATCGGTATCGAAGTAACTGGCCTTGAATTGCAGGCTGTCATCCGCCAACAGCAGATCGTCGAAGCGCAGCCCGAAACCGGCTTCGGTGGTGCTGGTGGTTTCCGGCCGCAGATTAGGATTGGGTACCCAATAGTTGCCGGGGAAGTGGCGCGAATCGTTGTACATCTCGCCCATGGTCGGGGCACGGAAGGCCTGGGAATAGGAACCGAACAGCATCAGCCAGTCGGTCGGCGAGTAGCTCAGGGCTCCGCGGGACGACCATTTGTCGGCCTTGACGTCTTCGTGGCCCTGGCTGCTGCCTTTGTAATCGTCGTAGCGCGTGCCTGCCAGCACGGTGACCGGAATGTCGCGCAGCGTAATTTCATCCTGTAGCCAGCCGGAGGCGAAGTTTATCTTGGCCTGCGGGAAGCTGGTGGTGGCGCCGCCCGGCTGCTGTTTCTGTTCATAGACCTCGGAGCCGTAGGTCAGCAGGTGTGACGCAAAGCTGTCGGCGAACAGGCGCGTGCGGTTTTCCAGCTTGCCGCCGTTGGTGGTCTGCTTGCGGAATTCGTCGGTCGCGCCGGCGTTGTGTGCATTGATTTTGACTTCCGAGGTGTACAGCTTTGCGGTGGCGTCCAGCCAATCCTGGCCGACCGGCTTAAGTTTATAGCTCAATGCCGCATCGCGCTGGATGGTCGAGCGGTTGGTCATCGGGTTGCCGCTCGAGCTGCCCGGCGTCTGCGGATTTTTCGGCTCTTGAGCGCTGTTGTTGTAGTAGCGCAGATCGCCGCTCAGCGACTGATTGTCGTCGATCTTCCAGGTGCCTTTGGCCAACACGTTGCTGATGGTTTCGTCGTTAGGCGCATCGAAGCCGTTGCCCTGGCGCAGATCGCCGACGTCGCGGGTGCCAAACGACAGCAAACCGTCGAGGTTATCGGTCTTACCGTAGGCGCTGGCGCCCATGCCCAGGCTGTGATCGCCGGTGCTGGCGGTGCCGTAGACGCGGAACCCGGTATCCTGGCCCGGCAGCAGCAGATCGGCGGCATCAACGGTCTCGTAGGCGATAACGCCGCCCAGTGCGCCGCTGCCGTACAGCAACGCAGAGGGGCCGCGCACAATTTCAATGCGCTTGACCAGCGCCGGATCGAGGAAGGTGCCGCCGATGTGGCCGGTATCGGTCCCCTGGCGGATGCCGTCGACCAGCGTCAGCACGCCGTTTTTTCCGTAGCCGCGCATCGTCACGTCCTGGCCGTTGCTGCGCCCGGTGCCGTTGACGGTGATGCCCGGTACGCGGCGCAGCATATCGGCGGCCGAAGTGGCGGTCTGGCTTTCCGGCGAGTTGCCTTCGATGACCGTGACCATCATCGGCGCTTCAAAGCTGCTGCGCTGGTTGCCGGTGGCGACCACGGTCATGGTCTCGTCGGCGGCTTTGGCTTTTTTGGCCGGCGCCGCGTTGGAAGAGGATGTTGTGCTGGTGTTTTGTGCCAAGGCCACCGTAGGCAGAGCGCAGGCAATCGCCAGACTCAAAGCGGAAAAACGCAGCCGGGTGGAAAATGTCAGAGGCATGGTGCAACTCTCCGTATGTAATAAAACATATCAATAGATTTGCTGGCTGCCTGGATCAAAAGATCGGGGTGGCTGGCGTTTGAGGGTTCTGTGGTTATTTGGTCAGGATCAATTTCCCGGCTTTGGTCTGCCGCAGCTGATAGCGCTGGCCCTGATGGGTAATGAACGCGATGCCGTCGGCGCCGAGCAGCTGTGCGCTGTCGTAGCTGGGCGGCGCGTTTGCGCTGTGCTCGGTCGGGGCCGCGGCGGCGGGGGTAGGCGTGTTGGCAGTATCCATTATCATTGTGCTTATAAAACAGATCATTAAATGGTAATTAATATCAAACTGAGAATCATTATCATGTGAAGGAAAGGTTACATCAAGGAAAATTTTCTTACCGATGGAACCTTTTTGTCGAATGGACATCCGGCGGCGGGCCAAGCGTACCCGGCCCGTAAAAAAGGGGCGTTATTTCAGCAGGGTTTCGATGCGGTCAAACAGGCGTTCGGGCTTGGTGATCGGCGCAAAGCGCGTGACGCGCTGGCCGTCGGCGGTGAGCAGGAACTTGGTGAAATTCCATTTGATGCGGCGGCTGCCCAGAATGCCGGGCGCCAGGCGTTTCAACTCATTGAACAGCGGGTGCGCGCCGGGGCCGTTAACGTCTATCTTGCTGAACAGCGGGAAACTGACGCCGTAGTTGAGGCTGCAAAAGTTGGCGATCTCCAGCGGGCTGCCCGGCTCCTGAGAACCAAACTGGTTGCAGGGGAAGCCGAGCACCACCAGGCCGCGTTCGCGATAGTATTGCCACAAATTTTCCAGCCCGCGGTATTGCGGGGTGAAGCCGCACTTGCTGGCGGTGTTGACCACCAGATAAGCGCGCGCCGGGTAATCGCCCAGCGTTTTTTGCTCGCCCTGCAGCGTGACGCAGGGGATGGATAACAGAGAGTGAATCATGCCGTGGCTCCAGGTGCGTTTCGGCGGGTGCTAAAGCGTTGCAATCAGTATAGATGAGCGGGACAGAAGGGATAAAGCCGGGGCGAGGCCCCGGCCTGCGTTGCGTCAGAAACGGCTATCGACCGCATCCGCCAGCATCGCCAGCAACTGTTCGCTGTCGGACCAGCTCAGGCAAGGATCGGTGATCGACTGGCCATAGGTCAGCGGCTGGCCGGCGACGATCTTCTGCGTGCCTTCCACCAGGAAGCTTTCCGCCATCACGCCGGTGATGGCGGCGGAGCCGGCGCGGATCTGTTGGCAGACGTTGTCGGCCACTTCCAGCTGGCGGCGGTGCATTTTCTGGCAGTTGCCGTGGCTGAAGTCGATCACCAGGTGTTCCGGCAGATCGAACTCGCGCAGGCTGTCGCAGGCGGCGGCGATGTCGCTGGCGTGATAGTTCGGCGTTTTGCCGCCGCGCATGATGATGTGGCCGTACGGGTTGCCGCTGGTCTGGTAGATGGTCATTTGGCCATGTTTGTCCGGCGACAGGAACATGTGCCCGGCGCGCGCCGCGCGAATGGCGTCGATGGCGATGCGGGTGTTGCCGTCGGTGCCGTTTTTGAAGCCGACCGGGCAGGAGAGCGCCGAGGCCATTTCACGGTGGATCTGGCTTTCGGTGGTGCGCGCGCCGATGGCGCCCCAACTGATCAGATCGGCGATGTATTGGCCGACCACCATGTCCAGGAATTCGGTGGCGGTCGGCAGGCCGAGCTGGTTCACTTCCAGCAGCAGGCGGCGCGCCATTTCGATGCCGCGGTTGACCTGGAAGGTGCCGTCCAGCGCCGGATCGGATATCAGGCCTTTCCAGCCGACGACGGTGCGCGGTTTTTCGAAATAGGTGCGCATCACGATCTCCAGGCGATCTTGGTAGCGTTCGCGCAGGGCGTTCAACCGGCCGGCGTAATCGACGGCGGCGTCGAGATCGTGGATGGAGCAGGGGCCGATCACCACTAGCAGGCGGCGGTCTTCACCGGTGAGGATTTTTTCAATGCGTTTTCGTGACGCGGTCACGTTGTCGGCGACGGCCGCCGAGATCGGCAGCTTGTCCGCCAACGCTTGCGGCGTGACGAGGCTGTCGATGCGCGCGGTCCGCAGTTCATCTGTTTTGTGCATGTTGTTCCCTGGAAACTGTTCTTCTCTGCGGCAGGAGTGCCGGGAAGTGATGGCGATCACAATAACGCAAAAAGCGCTGAATTCAACCGTAGAGATTGTGTTCTGTTGATCAAAGCCGCGAAAAAAAGCACAAAAAAATCAGCGGCTGCTGAAATAAACGGCAGGTGGCGGGGCGCGGCGGCCCCGCGAGGAAAAGGTCAGAACATGCGGCGGCTCATGCCGAGGATGTCGAGGATTTTGGTGGAGATCTCTTCGACCGAATAGTTGGTGGTATTGAGGTAGCGGATCTGATTTTTGCGGAACAGCGCCTCGACTTCGGCGATCTCCATACGGCACTGGCGCAATGAAGCGTAACGGCTGTTTTCACGCCGTTCCTCGCGGATCGCCGCCAGGCGTTCCGGATCGATGGTCAGGCCGAATAATTTATGCTGAAACGGTTTCAGCGAGGCCGGCAGGTGCAAATTGTCCATATCGTCGGCGATAAACGGGTAGTTGGCGGCGCGGATGCCGAACTGCATCGCCAGATAAAGGCTGGTGGGGGTTTTGCCGCAGCGCGACACGCCGAGCAGGATCACCTGCGCCTGATCGAGGTTGCGCAGCGAAATGCCGTCGTCGTGCGCCAGCGTATAGTCGATGGCGGCAATGCGCGCGTCGTACTTGCCGAGGTTGCTGGCGGTCAGACCGTGGGTGCGGTTCGGCACCGGCGTCGGCTCCACTTCCAGCTCGCCCTGCAGCGGGCCGACCAGCGCCTGCACGATATCCTGGCAGAAGCCCTGGCTCTGCACGATCACATCGCGCACTTCCGGCGAGATGATGGAGTAAAACACCAGCGGCCGCACGCCGGTTTCATTATAGATATCATCGATTTGTTGGCGAACTGCGCGAGCGCGCGCCTCGGTTTCGACAAACGGCAGGGTATAGGTGGTCGCCGTGACCGGGAACTGCGACAGCACCGCGTGTCCCAGCACTTCGGCGGTGATCGCCGTACCATCCGAAATATAAAAAACGCTTCTTTCCACCCGAGGCTCCTTACCTGAAAACGGTGTTACTGCTGTCATCACTGTCAATATCATGAGCCGCAGACGATCCGCCGGTAAAGGGGCGAGGGGAAAAATTGTGACGGCGGGGCGGTAAAGCGCCTTGCGGCGGCGCGTGAAGAAAAGCGCGTTTTGCCGGCGGTAAAAATCGCGGCGCGGCGACGCTTTTCGATCCGAAACGTAAATTTGCCGCTATTTTCACCAAAAACGGTAACGTTTGCGTGGTCATTAAAACAGAAGTTTAAAAAGAGCGTAATTTGTTGAGAACTAAGCTTTTCGTGCGATTGGGAACGGTTCCCAGGCAAATCAGCCGGTTAGGACATTCTCTTAAAAACCACTTTCTTCAGTGGGTTGATCGATTCACCTTTCCATTTTCCCCGGATCAGTGTGCTAGTCTGATTCGGCTCCGTGTTAGCGGCGCCGTAAAGCAAGCGAATTAAATCCGTCTTTACCCTACTGATAGCAATAAGGATTGTCTCGATGTCCAACAATGGCCCAGACTTGCGTAATGTGCTTTGGTACAACCAGCTTGGCATGCACGACGTTGACCGTGTCGGCGGCAAAAACGCCTCCCTCGGTGAAATGATCACCAATCTTTCCGATTTGGGCGTGGCCGTGCCGAACGGTTTTGCCACCACCGCACAGGCGTTTAACGATTTCCTCGAACAAAGCGGTGTTAACCAGCGCATCTATCAGCTACTGGATCAGACCGACGTTGACGACGTTGCACAACTGGCCAAGGCCGGCGCCCAGATCCGCCAATGGGTGATCGACACGCCGTTCCACGCCGAGTTCGAACGCGAAATTCATCAGGCTTACCAACAGCTCGCCGACGGCGAACCGGAAGCTTCCTTCGCGGTGCGCTCCTCCGCCACGGCGGAAGACATGCCGGACGCGTCCTTCGCCGGCCAGCAGGAAACCTTCCTCAACGTGCAGGGCATCGACGCCGTAATGGTGGCGATCAAGCACGTGTTCGCGTCGCTGTTCAACGACCGTGCCATCTCTTATCGCGTGCATCAGGGCTATGACCACCGCGGCGTGGCGCTGTCGGCGGGCGTACAGCGCATGGTGCGCTCGGATTTGGCCTCTTCGGGTGTGATGTTCACCATCGATACCGAGTCCGGCTTTGATCAGGTGGTGTTTATCACCTCCGCCTTCGGCCTGGGTGAAATGGTGGTGCAGGGCGCAGTGAACCCGGATGAGTTCTATGTGCACAAACCGACGCTGCAAAACGGCAAGCCGGCGATCGTGCGCCGCAACCTGGGTTCGAAAAAGATCCGCATGGTGTACGCGCCGTCGCAGGATCACGGCAAGCAGGTGCGCATCGAAGACGTGCCGGAAGCGCAGCGCAGCCGTTTCTCGCTGACGGATGACGAAGTGCAGGCGCTGGCGCAGCAGGCGATCCTGATCGAAAAACATTACGGCCGCCCGATGGATATCGAGTGGGCGAAAGACGGCCATACCGGCAAGCTGCTGATCGTGCAGGCGCGCCCGGAAACCGTGCGCTCCAACGAACAGACCATGGAGCGCTACCAGCTGAACGGCTCCAGCCCGGTGCTGGTGGAAGGCCGCGCCATCGGCCACCGCATCGGCGCCGGTCCGGTGAAAGTGATCCACGACATCAGCGAAATGGATCGCATCCAGCCAGGCGACGTGCTGGTCACCGACATGACCGACCCGGACTGGGAACCGATCATGAAGAAGGCCGCCGCGATCGTCACCAACCGCGGCGGGCGTACCTGTCACGCGGCGATCATCGCCCGTGAGCTGGGGATCCCGGCGGTGGTGGGCTGCGGCCACGCCACCGACGTGCTGAAAGACGGCCAGAAAGTCACCGTCTCCTGCGCGGAAGGCGACACCGGCTTCGTTTACAGCGATATGCTGGACTTCAGCGTGCAGAGCTCCGAAGTGACCGAGCTGCCGGATCTGCCGCTGAAGATCATGATGAACGTCGGCAACCCGGATCGCGCCTTCGACTTTGCGCGTTTGCCGAACGAAGGCGTGGGCCTGGCGCGGCTGGAATTTATCATCAACCGCATGATCGGCGTGCACCCGCGTGCGCTGCTGGAGTTCGATCAGCAGACGCCGGCGCTGCAAAACGAGATTCGCGCGCTGATGCAGGGTTACGATCATCCGGTCGAGTTCTACGTCGGCCGCCTGACCGAGGGCATCGCGACGCTGGGCGCCGCCTTCTGGCCGAAGCGCGTGATCGTACGCCTGTCCGACTTCAAATCCAACGAGTACGCCAACCTGGTGGGTGGCGACAAGTATGAACCGCACGAAGAGAACCCGATGCTGGGCTTCCGCGGCGCCGGCCGCTACGTGGCCGACAGCTTCCGCGATTGCTTCGCGCTGGAGTGCGAGGCGGTGAAACGCGTGCGTAACGAAATGGGGCTGACCAACGTCGAAATCATGGTGCCGTTTGTGCGCACCGTGGCGCAGGCGGAAGCGGTGGTGGCCGAGCTGGCGCGTCAGGGGCTGAAACGCGGCGAAAACGGGCTGAAAGTGATCATGATGTGCGAGATCCCGTCCAATGCGCTGTTGGCGGATCAGTTCCTCGAACACTTCGACGGCTTCTCCATCGGCTCCAACGACATGACCCAGTTGGCGCTGGGGCTGGATCGCGACTCCGGCGTGGTGTCGGAGCTGTTCGACGAACGCAACGACGCGGTGAAAGCGCTGCTGTCGATGGCGATTCAGGCGGCCAAGCGCCACGGTAAATACGTCGGCATCTGCGGCCAGGGCCCGTCCGACCACGAAGACTTCGCCGAGTGGCTGATGGAGCAGGGCATCGACAGCCTGTCGCTTAATCCGGACACCGTGGTGCAGACCTGGATCAATTTGTCGAAAAAGAAATAATGTCTCGGCCTCGCTGAGGCATTAACGCTGGGCCGCAGTTAACGCTGCGGCCTTTTTATTTCTGAATGTAAATAACGGCGCGTAAAATAATCAATTCGACGAAAAAAGAATAAAAAAAAGCCCACCGTAGGAGATGGGCAAAGACTACACACAGCAATTCACATGTATGGCATTACATTGTTCAGAAAGGTTGCTTTAAAATCAGTGATTTGAAGCAATAGATGGCCATAATACTAGATTTTTGAACGCGACTAGTCATTAAGAATCATCCTAATCGATAGCGGCATCACATTTTATTTGCGGGAGTTATCTCTTTTTGCCGTTTGCAACAAACAGGGATTTACATTGCACCTTTCATTCGCGGTGCCGTAATCAATATATGGCGGCATTATATTGGGCGGAGATATTACTCGAATGGGGTAGGAATAACGGCAGGAGTGAAAAGTTCCGCCCGACGATGCGGGCGGAAAGGGGGAATTAGCGTTTTTCCAAATCTTCGATGACTTGCTCCGGCGCGGTGGTCGGCTCCGGCGCTTCATCCATCCAGGCGGTCAGCAGGCGATAAGATACCGCCAACACCACCGGGCCGATGAACAGGCCAATCATGCCGAAGGCCAGCAAGCCGCCGATAACGCCGGACAGGATCAGCAGCAGCGGCAGATCGGCGCCCATGCGGATCAGCACCGGGCGCAGCACGTTATCCAGCGTAGCCACCACGCAGCTCCAGACCAGCAGCACGGTGCCCCAGGTGGTATCGCCGTGCCAGTACAGCCAGATGATGGCCGGCACCAGCACCAGCAGCGGCCCCAATTGCGCCACGCAGCAGATGAAGATCAGCATCGTCAGCAGAGTGGCGGCCGGAATGCCGCTCACCGCCAGACCGATGCCGCCCAGCACCGACTGCACCAGCGCCGTCACCACCACACCCAGCGCGACGGCGCGGATCGCCTGGCCGCCCAGCAGCACCGCCGCATCGCCGCGCGCAGAGCCGAGGCGCACCGCAAAGTGGCGGATACCCAGCGCCACCTGCTCGCCGCGCGCATACAACAGGGCGCTGAACAGCAGCATCAGCGCGCAGTGCAGCAGCAGACGGCCGATATGCGCGGCCTGCGCCACGAACCAGGTGGCGGTTTGGCCGAAGTACGGCTGCACCTTCGCCAGCAGCGCGGCGCCGCCGGCGTTAACCAGCGTATGGTAGCTGGTATAGAGCCTGTCGCCGATCATCGGCACGGACTGCAGCCAGGCGAGATCGGGAATATGCAGTTTGCCCGGCGAGCTGGCCCAGGCGATCAGCGGCGCACTGTTATCCACCACGCTGCTGATCAGCAGAGAGATAGGCAAAATGAACAGCAGGATCAGCAGCAGGGTCATCACCAGCACCGCCAGCGAGCGGCGGCCCCACAGCAGCTTTTGCAGTTTGAGCAGCAGCGGCCAGGTGGCGATCACCACCATTCCCGCCCAGGCGAAGCCGAGAATGAACGGTTGGATCACCCAAAAACAGGCGACGATCATGATGGCGATAAACAGCACGCCGAAAATAATTCGCGGTAAGTCGTAACGCGATTGCGGGAGTGGCATCAGTGGCTTCTCATCCTGGTCAATTAAATCCCTGGCACCGGCGAATCGGGTGCCTGTCGGTCGGTTTATTACCGCCGGGCGGCCGCCTGTGGCGGCGTTCGCAGGGCGGTAATAATGTGAATGCCTTCACTAAACGAGTATGTTAGTTTTTAGTGTCACTAAAAAATAGGGTGGGTCTGAATTAAAGGCCCGATTCAGCGTACATCAGCGCATAAAAAATAGACGGACAGGGTCAAAAAAGCGAATGATCCCACAGATTTCTCAGGCACCCGGCCTCGTTCAACGGGTGCTCGACTTTTTGGAAGCACTGAAGCAAAACGGATTCAACGGCGATACCGCCACCAGCTATGCCGACCGGCTGACGATGGCCACCGACAACAGCATCTATCAGCTGTTGCCCGATGCGGTGGTGTTCCCCCGTTCCACCGCCGACGTGGCGCTGATCGCCCGCTTGGCTGGGGAAGAGCGATTCAATGCGCTGACCTTCAGCCCGCGCGGCGGCGGCACCGGCACCAACGGCCAGTCGCTCAATACCGGCATCGTGGTCGATATGTCGCGCCATATGAACCGCATTCTGGAGATCAACGTCGAACAAGGCTGGGTAAAAGTCGAAGCCGGGGTGATCAAGGATCAGCTGAATCAATATCTGCGGCCGTTCGGCTACTTCTTCTCACCGGAACTGTCCACCAGCAACCGCGCCACCCTGGGCGGCATGATCAATACCGACGCCTCCGGCCAGGGTTCGCTGGTGTACGGCAAAACCTCCGATCACGTGTTGGGCCTGCGGGCGGTACTGCTGGGCGGCGAGATGATCGATACCCGCGCCATGCCGACGGCGCTGGCGGAAACGATTGCTCTGGACGAGACCGCCGAAGGGCGTATCTACCGCACGGTGCTGAACCGCTGCCGCGAGCAGCGCGCGCTTATCCTGGAGAAATTCCCCAAGCTCAACCGCTTCCTCACCGGTTACGATCTGCGCCACGTGCTGAGCGACGATCTGCAAACCTTCGATCTGACGCGCATCCTGACCGGCGCCGAAGGCACGCTGGCGTTTATCACCGAGGCGCGGCTGGACATCACGCCGCTGCCGAAAGTGCGCCGTTTGGTTAACGTAAAATACGACTCCTTCGACTCGGCGCTGCGCAATGCGCCCTTTATGGTCGAAGCCAAGGCGCTGTCGGTGGAAACCATCGATTCCAAGGTGCTGAACCTGGCGCGTGAAGACATCGTTTGGCACTCGGTGAACGAACTGATCGCCGACGTGCCGGATAAAGAGATGCTCGGGCTGAACATCGTCGAGTTCGCTGGTGACGATCGGGCGCTGATCGACGGCCAGATGGAAACCCTGTGTCAACGGCTGGACGAATTGATCGCGCAGCGGCAGGGCGGCGTGATCGGTTACCAGATCTGTGGCGATCTGTCGGGCATCGAGCGCATTTACAACATGCGCAAGAAGGCGGTCGGGCTGCTGGGCAACGCCAAAGGGCGCGCCAAGCCGATTCCATTCGCCGAGGACACCTGCGTGCCGCCGCAACACCTGGCGGACTACATTGTCGAATTTCGCCAACTGCTCGACGACCACAACCTGAGCTATGGCATGTTCGGCCATGTCGACGCTGGGGTGCTGCACGTGCGCCCGGCGCTTGATATGTGCGACCCGCAGCAGGAAGTGCTGATGAAGCAGATCTCCGATCGGGTGGTGGCGCTGACCGCCAAATACGGCGGCCTGCTGTGGGGTGAGCACGGCAAGGGTTTCCGCGCGGAATACAGCCCTGAATTCTTTGGGGAAACGCTGTATGAGGAGCTGCGCCGCATTAAAGCGGCGTTCGATCCGGATAACCGTCTGAACCCGGGCAAGATCTGTGCGCCGCTGGCGGTGGATGCGCCAATGATGCAGGTGGACGCGGTCAAACGCGGCACCTTCGATCGCCAGATCCCGGTCGAGGTGCGCACCTCGTTCCGCGGCGCGCTGGAGTGTAACGGCAACGGCCTGTGCTTCAACTTCGACGTGCGCAGCCCGATGTGCCCGTCGATGAAGATCAGCGGCAACCGCATTCATTCACCGAAAGGGCGAGCGACGCTGGTGCGCGAGTGGCTGCGCCTGTTGGCCGAGCAGGGCGTCGATCCGTTGGCGCTGGAGAAACAACTGCCGCAGCAGCGAGTCAGCCTGCGCGGTTTGATCGAAAAGACCCGCAACAGCTGGCACGCCGGCAAGGGCGAGTACGACTTTTCGCACGAAGTGAAAGAGGCGATGTCCGGTTGCCTAGCCTGCAAGGCCTGTTCCACCCAGTGCCCAATCAAGATTGACGTGCCGGGATTCCGCTCGCGCTTCCTACAGCTCTACCACACCCGCTATCTGCGCCCGGTAAGCGACTACATGGTCGCCGGCGTAGAGAGCTATACCCCATTGATGGCCCGCGCGCCGAAGGTGTTCAACTTCTTCTTCCGCCAGCCGTGGCTGCGGGAGATGAGCCGCAACGCCATCGGCATGGTCGATCTGCCGCTGCTGTCCAGCCCGACGCTGCGTCAGCAGCTGTCCGGCCACCGCGCGACCACGCTGACGCTGGAGCAGCTGGAAGGGCTGAGCGCCGAGCAGCGCGCAGATCACGTGCTGATCGTCCAGGATCCGTTCACCAGCTATTACGACGCCAAAGTGGTGGCGGACTTTGTCCGGCTGGTGGAGAAGCTCGGCTATAAACCGGTGCTGCTGCCGTTCTCGCCGAACGGCAAGGCGCAGCATGTGAAGGGTTTCCTGACGCGGTTCGCCCGCACCGCGCGCAAAACCGCCGATTTCCTCAACCGTGTGGCGCAGCTCGGCATGCCGCTGGTGGGTGTCGATCCGGCGCTGGTGCTGTGCTACCGCGACGAATACCGCGAGATCCTCGGCGCCGAGCGCGGCGATTTCCAGGTGCAGCTGGTGCACGAATGGCTGCAGCAGCGGATCGCGGATCGCGCCGAACAGCCGGCGACCGGCGAACCCTGGTATCTGTTCGGCCACTGTACCGAAACCACCGCGCTGCCGGCCAGTGGCCAACAGTGGGCGGCGATCTTCGCGCGCTTCGGCGCCAAACTGGAGAACGTCAGCGTCGGCTGCTGCGGCATGGCGGGCACTTACGGCCATGAAGCCAAGAACCTGCAAAACTCGCTCGGCATTTATGAGCTATCATGGCACCCGACACTGCAGCGTTTGCCGCGGCAGCGCTGCCTGGCGACCGGCTATTCCTGCCGCAGCCAGGTGAAACGCATCGAGGGCAATGGCGTGCGCCACCCCTTACAGGCACTTCTGGAGATGATTGAGTGAAATTGTGGAAACGTGAAACATCGCTGGAGCAGCTGAACCGCGCCGGCGACGGCTGCATGGTCAGCCATGTGGGCATCGAGTTTACCCAGCTGGGCGAGGATTTCCTCGAGGCCACCATGCCGGTCGATGGCCGCACCCGGCAGCCGTTCGGGCTGTTGCACGGCGGGGCGTCGGTGGTGCTGGCGGAATCGATGGGATCGATGGCCGGTTACCTGTGCAGCGAGGGCGAGCAGAAAGTGGTGGGGCTGGAGATCAACGCCAACCACCTGCGCGCGGTGTTCGATGGCCAGGTGCGCGGGGTGTGCCGCGCCCTGCACGTTGGCCGCCGTCATCAGGTGTGGCAAATCGAGATCTTCGACGCGCGCGATCGGCTGTGCTGCACCTCGCGTCTGACCACGGCGGTCATCGACTGATTCCCGCCGGTTTCCGCAGGCGAGCGGCCTGCGGAGCCTTGCGCCTTACAGCTGAAACGGCACGCGTTTGACGAAGTCCTTCTGAAACGCGTTTGCCTTCTCCCAGGTGCCTTCCATTGCATATTTTTGGCAGATCAGCGTCAGCGTGTGGCGAGCGAAGTGGTAGCTTTGCACCCGAAAAAGCTGGCAGCGCTGTGGGTTGTTGATCTCGACGATCAGCCGGTTGTGCAGCTTGCTGAGCGCATGCAGGTAGCTGTCGTCGTCGCCGTTCTCCAGACACAGATTGGCCATGGTGAGGCTGACGCTGTTATACCGCTTCAGGTGGTCGATATTGCATTCCGGGCGCCGCAGCGCCGCTTCGGCCATGTAAAAATCCACCGTGGCGTCGCGCACGCTGAATTTGTAGTCATCAATCTTGCCCAGCAACCATGCGTTGATCGAAAGAGTCATTGGCTTCGCGCTCAAATTACAATTGAATGATAATCATTATCATATAAACTGCCGCGTTGCCGATCAATCCCCGGCGCGGCGTTTTTTCATCGCGCGGGGGTGTAAAAGGCCGTCGACGACCCAATTTAATCCTGAGCGACTAAACTTTAACCTGAGGGCGCGCGCTTGCGCCGCGCCACGAAATGCCGATAAACGCACATTTACGACAGACAGAATGCAGAAATAGGTATTTTCTATGAATGTTTAGATCGGCAACGCCCCGCGGCGCTGTAACGCTGACGGGCCACCGGGGAGTGCGGTACGGTGATGCAGGATAGAGAACAAATTCATAGGGATAGCATGCACGCCTTGCCGCCAGACGCCGCAAGCCGCCACGGGTGTCCCGTTGGCTTGCCGCGCGCCGCAGCGAAAAACCGCGCTCGCGGCGGATACCCCCGCAAAACAAACGGTTGAAGTGATAATCGTTATCACTAACATATAAGCAACCCAGATTGGCTGTGGCCAAACACGAGTGTGAGGTAGACCCTATGCAAACGGAAAATGTCGGCACTTTTTCTCTGGATGAAAATGTCTGGCAAGGCATTTCGCTCAGCGACAGCGCCGTACGACAAATAACCAAACTGATGCAGCAGGATCCGCAGGTGAAAGGGCTGCAGCTAGGGGTGAAACAATCCGGCTGCGCCGGCTTTGCCTATGTGCTGGATCTGACCCGCGAACCCGCCGATGACGATCTGCTGTTTGAGCGCGACGGCGCCAAACTCTATGTGCCGCTGAAGGCCATGCCGTTCATCGATGGCACCACGGTAGATTACGTCCGCGAAGGGCTGAATCAGATATTCAAATTTAACAACCCTAAAGCTCAGCATGCCTGCGGGTGCGGCGAGAGCTTTGGCGTTTGAGCGATGCAATCAACATGACACGAAGCAATGTAGAAATGCCTAATGAAGTGCAGGCTTGGGTCAGCGAAGGTCGCTACAAAGAAGGTTTCTTCACCCAGCTGGCAACCGATGAGTTGGCCAAAGGCATCAACGAAGAGGTGGTGCGCGCCATCTCGGCCAAGCGTAACGAACCCGAGTGGATGCTGGAATTCCGCCTCGAGGCCTACCGCGCCTGGCTGCAGATGGAAGAGCCGCACTGGTTGAAGGCCAATTACGATCGCCTGAACTACCAGGACTACAGTTACTATTCGGCGCCGTCCTGCGGCAGCTGCGACGACGCCTGCGGTTCGCAACCCGGCGCCGAGCAGCAACCGGGCGCGGCGACGGAAAAAGATTACCTGACCAGTGAAGTGGAGCTGGCGTTCAACCAGCTCGGCGTGCCGGTGCGCGAGGGCAGCGAGGTGGCGGTGGACGCCATCTTCGACTCGGTCTCTGTCGCTACCACTTACCGTGAAAAACTGGCGGAGAGCGGGGTGATTTTCTGCTCGTTCGGCGAAGCGATCCAGGAATACCCGGATCTGGTGCGTCAGTACCTGGGCCGCGTGGTGCCGTCCAACGATAACTTCTTCGCCGCGCTGAACGCCGCGGTGGCTTCCGACGGCACCTTCGTTTATGTGCCGAAGGGCGTACGCTGCCCGATGGAACTGTCGACCTACTTCCGCATCAACGCCGCCAAAACCGGCCAGTTCGAGCGCACCATCCTGATCGCCGACGAAGGCAGCTACGTCAGCTATATCGAGGGCTGTTCCGCCCCGGTGCGCGACAGCTATCAGCTGCACGCGGCGGTGGTGGAAGTGATCCTGCATAAAGACGCCGAAGTGAAATACTCGACGGTGCAGAACTGGTTCTCCGGCGGCGAGAGCAAGGGCGGCATCCTCAACTTCGTCACCAAGCGCGCGCTGTGCGAAGGCGCCGGCTCGAAAATGTCCTGGACCCAGTCGGAAACCGGCTCGGCCATCACCTGGAAATACCCGAGCGTGATCCTGCAGGGCGACAATTCGATCGGCGAATTCTTCTCGGTGGCGCTGACCAGCGGCCATCAACAGGCCGATACCGGCACCAAGATGATCCACATCGGCAAAAACACCAAGTCGACCATCATCGCCAAAGGCATCTCCGCCGGCCACAGCGAGAACACCTATCGCGGCCTGGTGAAAATCCTGCCGGGGGCGGAAAACGCCCGTAACTTTACCCAGTGCGACTCGATGCTGATCGGGCCGGACAGCGGTGCCCACACGTTCCCTTACGTTGAAGCGCGCAACAACAGCGCTCAGCTGGAGCACGAAGCCACCACCTCGAAGATCGGCGACGACCAGCTGTTCTACTGCCTGCAGCGCGGCATCAGCGAGGATGACGCCATTTCGATGATCGTCAACGGTTTCTGCAAGGACGTTTTCTCCGAGCTGCCGCTGGAGTTCGCCGTCGAGGCGCAGAAACTTCTGGCCATCAGCCTGGAACACAGCGTGGGTTAATCGCCGCATTTTTAGCGCCGCCGGCGCTATCTGAGGACACAGCATGTTAAGCATCAAGAATTTGAAAGTCAGCGTGGAAGGCAACGAGATCCTCAAGGGATTGGATCTGGAGATCAAACCGGGCGAAGTGCACGCCATCATGGGGCCGAACGGCTCGGGCAAGAGCACGCTGTCCGCCACGCTGGCCGGGCGTGAAGAGTACGAAGTGACCGAAGGGGAAGTCACTTTCAAAGGCAAGGATCTGCTGGAGATGGATCCGGAAGATCGCGCCGGCGAAGGCGTGTTCCTGGCCTTCCAGTACCCGGTGGAGATCCCCGGTGTCAGCAACCACTTCTTCCTGCAGACGTCGGTCAACGCGGTGCGCAAATACCGCGAGCAGGAGCCGCTGGATCGCTTTGACTTCGCCGATTTCATCGAAGAGAAAATCGCGCTGCTGGATATGCCGGCCGATCTGCTGACCCGTTCGGTCAACGTCGGCTTCTCCGGCGGCGAGAAAAAGCGCAACGACATTCTGCAGATGGCGGCGCTGGAGCCGGATCTGTGCATTCTCGATGAAACCGACTCGGGCCTGGACATCGACGCGCTGAAGATCGTCGCCAACGGCGTCAACTCGCTGCGGGACGGCAAGCGCGCGTTTATCATCGTCACCCACTATCAGCGCATTCTGGACTACATCCAGCCGGATTACGTACACGTGCTGTCCCAGGGGCGCATCGTCAAATCCGGCGATTTCTCGCTGGTGAAACAGTTGGAGGAGCAGGGCTATGGCTGGCTTACCGACCAACAGTAATTCAAACGCGCTGCAGCAGCTGTATCGCCTGTTCGAAGGTCGCGGCGGCGAGCGTTCGCCGCATGCGCTGGCGCACTGGCAGCAGGCGCTGCGCCTCGGCTGGCCAACGCGCAAGCATGAAAACTGGAAATACACGCCGCTGGAGAGCCTGCTGGAGCAGCAGTTCCTCGAACCGCAGCCCGCACCGGTGAGCGCTGATCAGCTTGAGGCGCTGACGCTTGGCATCGATGCCTGTCGGCTGGTGTTTATCGACGGCCGCTACAGCGCCGCGCTGAGCGATGGCGATTTGGGCGAATACCAGTTCGAATTGACCGCCTACGGCACGCCGCAGGCGCTGCCGGAGCCGATCCAGCCGGAAATTTTCCTGCACCTGACTGAAAGCCTGGCGCAGGAAACCAGCCTGATTCGCTTGCCGGCCGGCAAGGCCCCGGCCCGCCCGCTGTACCTGCTGCACATCAGCAGCGGACGCGGCGCCACCGGGGAAGTGAACACCGTGCATCATCGTCACCATCTGGAGATCGGGCGCGGGGCCGAGGCGGAAGTGATTGAACACTACGTCAGCCTGGGCGAGGCCGCGCACTTCACCGGCGCGCGCCTGACCGCCAACGTGGCGGACAACGCCGGGCTGTTGCACTGCAAGCTGGCGTTTGAGAGCCAGCCGAGCTACCACTTTGCCCACAACGATCTGGTTATCGGCCGCGACGCGCGGGTGAAAAGCGACAGTTTCCTGCTGGGCGCCGGTCTGACGCGCCACAACACCAGCGCGCAGCTGAACGGCGAAGGCGCAAATCTGGTGATCAACAGCCTGGTGCTGCCGGTAGGCAAAGAGATCTGCGATACCCGCACCTATCTGGAGCACAACAAGGGCTATTGCGAAAGCCGCCAGCTGCATAAAACCGTGGTCAGCGATCGCGGCAAGGCGGTGTTCAACGGCATGATCAAAGTGGCCAAGCACGCGATTAAAACCGACGGCCAGATGACTAACCATAACCTGCTGTTGGGCAAGGTGGCGGAGGTGGATACCAAGCCGCAGCTTGAGATCTACGCCGACGACGTCAAATGCAGCCACGGCGCCACCGTGGGGCGCATCGATGAAGAGCAGCTGTTCTATCTGCAGTCGCGCGGCATCGACAAACACGCGGCGCAGCAGATGATCATTTTCGCCTTCGCCGCCGAGCTCACCGAAGGCATCGCCAATGACACCATCCGGGAACGGGTGCTGGCGCGTATCGCCCAGCGCCTGCCGGGGGAGGCTGAATGAGTTATCCGATTGAACGCGTGCGCGGCGATTTCCCGCTGCTGGCGCGTGAGGTGAATGGCCAACCGCTGGCCTATCTCGACAGCGCCGCCAGCGCGCAGAAACCGCAGGCGGTGATCGACCGCGAGCTGGAGTTCTACCGCCACGGTTATGCGGCGGTGCATCGCGGCATTCACACCCTGAGCGCCGAGGCGACCCAGCAGATGGAAGCGGTGCGGGAACAGGCGGCGCGCTTTATCAACGCCGCCTCGGCGGAAGAGATGGTGTTCGTCAAGGGCACCACCGAAGGCATCAATTTGGTGGCCAACAGCTTTGGCCGCCACCTGCTGCAGCCGGGCGATGCGATTCTCATCACCGAGATGGAGCACCACGCCAATATCGTGCCGTGGCAGATGCTGGCGCAGGAGCGCGGGCTGCAGCTGCGGGTGTGGCCGCTGCAGCCGGACGGTACGCTGGATCTGGCTTTGCTGCCGGAGCTGGTCGACTCGTCCTGCAAACTGCTGGCGCTGACCGAGGTCTCCAACGTGCTGGGCACCGTCAACCCGGTACGCGACATCATCGCCCGCGCCAGAGCCCTGGCGCCGGAGCTGACGGTGCTGGTGGACGGCGCGCAGGCGGTAATGCACCAGCGCGTCGATGTGCAGGCGCTGGACTGCGATTTTTACGTATTTTCCGGCCATAAGCTGTACGGCCCTTCCGGCATCGGCATGCTGTACGGCCGCCAGGCGTTGTTGCAGCAGATGCCGCCGTGGGAAGGGGGCGGCTCGATGATCCGCCAGGTCAGCCTGACGGCGGGCACCACCTTCGCCGATCCGCCGTGGCGCTTCGAGGCCGGTTCGCCGAACACCGCCGGCATCATGGGGCTGGGGGCGGCGTTCGATTACGTCGAAGCCCTGGGCCTGAATGCGATCCACGATTATGAACAGTCGCTGATGCACTACGCGCTGGAGGCGCTCAGGCAGGTGCCGACGCTGAAAGTTTATGGTCCGGCCCATCGCGCCGGGGTGATCGCCTTCAACCTGGGGGAGCACCATGCCTATGATGTCGGCAGCTTCCTCGACCAGTACGGCATCGCCATTCGCACCGGCCATCACTGCGCAATGCCGCTGATGGCGTTTTATCAGGTGCCGAGCATGTGCCGCGCTTCGCTGGCGTTATATAATACCCGCGAAGAGGTGGACCGGCTGGTGGCCGGGCTGCAACGCATTCATCAGCTATTAGGCTAGGCCGGGGCGCGTCCCCGGCGGTACAAAAGGATCCCCATGGCGAATTTGCCGGACAAAGATAAATTGGTGCGTAATTTCTCCCGCTGTTTGAACTGGGAGGAGAAATACCTGTACGTGATTGAACTCGGCGCCAAATTGCCGCCGCTGGACGAGGCCGAGCGGCAGGCCGGCAACCTGATCTCCGGCTGTCAGAGCCAGGTATGGATCGTGATGCGCCGTGATGAGCAGGGGCAGGTCGAGTTTCACGGCGACAGCGACGCGGCGATCGTCAAAGGGCTGCTGGCGGTGGTGTTTATTCTTTATCGTCAATTGACGCCACAGCAGATCGTCGATCTCGATGTGCGGCCGTTTTTCGGCGAGCTGGCGCTCAGCCAACATCTGACGCCTTCGCGTTCACAGGGGTTGGAAGCGATGATCCGCGCCATTCGCAGCAAAGCGGCGCAGCTGGCCTGACCCATAACGCCCGCATCCTCAAGGCTCATTGATACCTTCGCTTTGTCAATGAGTCTTTACAATCCGCAGTTTTCCTCCCGGCAATGCTCCCAATTCAGTGATATTTCAGCAGCTTACCTATTGACGTTTCGTTGACAATCAGCGGCGGCGATTACGTTATAACGTGTTGATTTTTAGAGGACTTATTGCCTTTGATACCAGCGTTGCTAGTATTAATCAGGTATTGTCTGATTTACCCACCGCCAGGCGCTCGTTAGCCTTGGGGGCGAACCGTCATAAAAAATATAGGGATGATAATGAAACGTGCGTTGAGTTTAATGGGCATGGTCTTCGCCACCGTATTGGCCGGCACTCAGGCCGCCAGTGCGACCGAGTACCCGCTGCCGCCGCCGGACAGCCGTCTGATCGGTGAAAACACCACTTATACCGTGCCAAACGACGGCCGTCCGCTGGAGGCGATCGCCGCCGACTACAAGATCGGCCTGCTGGGTATGCTGGAAGCCAACCCCGGCACTGACCCGTTCCTGCCCAAGCCGGGTTCGGTGCTGACCATTCCGACCCAAATGCTGCTGCCTGACACCAAGCGTGAAGGGATCATCGTCAACCTGGCCGAGCTGCGTCTTTACTACTACCCGAAAGGCGAGAACAAAGTGATCGTCTATCCGATCGGTATCGGCCAGACTGGGATGCACACGCCGCTGGAGGTGACCTCCGTCAGCCAGAAGATCCCTAACCCGACCTGGACGCCAACCGCCAATATCCGTAAACGCTATCAGTCCCAGGGCGTGACGCTGCCAGCGGTAGTGCCGGCCGGCCCTGAGAACCCGATGGGGTTGTTCGCCCTGCGTCTGGCGATGGGGCGCGGTGAATACCTGATCCACGGCACCAACGCCAACTTCGGTATCGGCATGCGCGTCAGCTCCGGCTGCATTCGTCTGCGTCCGACGGATATCGAAGCGCTGTTCAATCAGGTGCCGCGCGGTACGCGGGTGCAGGTGATCAACGATCCGGTGAAGATTTCGGTTGAGCCGGACGGCAAACGCTATGTGGAAGTGCATCAGCCGCTGTCGCGGGTAGAAAGCGACGATCCGCAGACCATGCCGATTGCGTTGTCTAAAGCGGAGAAAGCCTTCGCTGCGGATGCTCAGACCGATCGCGCCGTGTTCGATAGCGCGGTTGTACGCCGTTCTGGCATGCCGGTGCTGGTCAACGTAGGGGAGAGCCCGTCGGCGGTGAGTTTGACGCCTGCAGCGACGCCTGAGGCGAATAAGAGCCCATTCAAGGCAGCGCCAATCAGTTCCGTGAACTAAGTTTGCAGGATTGTGTGGTCGAAGAGGGGTTCAGCGTGCTGAGCCTCTTTTTTTGCCTGCGGTGCAGGAAAAACCAGTCCAAGGGACAGGCAAAAAAAAACGGCGCACAATGTGCGCCGTTTTCAATAACCAAAGCTATCTTACTTTTTGTAAGCGTGAGCTTGGTTGTCCAGACGCTGGTTAGCGCGTGCTGCGTCGTCTTTAGCAGCTTGAACGTCAGAACGCATTGCGTTCACGTCGTTGCTCAGCTGATCAACTTTAGCGTTCAGAGTCTGAACGTCAGAAGACAGTTGATCGATTTTAGCGTTGCTAGAGCAGCCAGCCAGCAGAGTGGAACCCAGGATTACCGCGCCCAGTACCAGTTTAGTACGATTCATTATAACACCCTCTAGATTGAGTTAATCTCCATGTAGCGTTACAAGTATTACACAAACTTTTTTCGAAAGAGAATAATTTTTTAGTGTTGAGGTGCTTTATTTTGATCGTTCGCTCAAACTTGCATCTGGTTTTACAAATTAGTTAAAAAAACGAGGGAAAACAGCCGGCTTCCATGGGACTACTCCGATTCTTTATTAGCTAAATAATGAGCGGATCGCGGTTGCGTTTTGAGAAAAATAGTTTACTGCCGATAAAAAAAACGCCGCAAAGCGGCGTTTTGATCAAGGCAATTATGTCACGTTTTATATTACAGCACGTGTACCGAGGCAGTGTTGGTGGTGCCGCTCGGCACCAGCGCGCCGGAAACCATCACCACGACGTCGCCTTTCTGTGCCAGGCCGCTGGCCAGGGCGGCTTCTTTACCGATGCGGTAGAAGTCGTCGGTAGAGGCGATTTCCTTGACCATCTGCGGGATGACGCCCTTGCTCAGCACCAGCTGGTGCGCGGTGGTTTCATTGGTGGTCAGCGCCAGGATCACCGCGTTCGGGAAGTATTTACGCACGGATTTCGCCGACTTGCCGCCGCTGGTGGCGACCACGATCAGCGGCGCGTCCAGTTTCTCGGCGGTTTCAACCGCACCGCGGCACACCGCTTCGGTGATGCGCAGCTTGCGGCGATCGTTCAGGGCGTCGATGCGGCTTGGCATCACGCGATCGGTACGCTCGCAGATGGTCGCCATGATGTTGACCGCTTCCAGCGGGTATTTGCCCTTGGCGCTCTCGCCGGACAGCATGACGGCATCGGTGCCGTCCAGGATGGCGTTGGCAACGTCGCCGGCTTCCGCGCGGGTAGGGCGCGGGTTCTTGATCATGGAATCGAGCATCTGGGTGGCGGTGATCACCACTTTACGCGCGCGGTTGCATTTCTCGATCATCATCTTCTGGGCGAAGATCACTTCTTCGACCGGGATCTCCACGCCCAAGTCGCCACGGGCAACCATGATGCCGTCGGACGCTTCGAGGATCTCGTCGAAGTTGTTCAGGCCTTCCTGGTTTTCGATCTTGGAGATGATCTGGATTTGCTCGCCGCCGTGGGCTTTCAGGTGTTCGCGGATCTCCAGCACGTCTGAGCGTTTACGGATGAAGGACGCCGCCACGAAGTCGACGCCTTGCTCGCAGCCGAAGATCAGGTCGCGTTTGTCTTTTTCGGCCAGCGCAGGCAGCTGGATGGATACGCCCGGCAGGTTGACGCCCTTGTTCTCGCCCAGGTCGCCGTTGTTCAGCACTTTACAAACGACTTCGTTCTCGGTCACGTTGGTGACTTCCATGCCGATCAGGCCGTCGTCAACCAGCACGGTATTGCCGATCTTCAGGTCGGCGGCGAAGCCGGCGTAGGTGACCGCCACGCGTTCGCTGTTGCCGATCACGCTCTGGTCGGTGGTGAAAGTGAAGGTTTGGCCGGCGACCAGCGAGGCGTCTTTGCCGCCTTCCAGTTTCATGGTGCGAATTTCCGGGCCTTTGGTATCCAGCAGGATGCCGGCGTTGATGCCGGTTTTCGCCATCACGGCGCGCATGTTCTTGATGCGGTTGCCGTGCTCTTCATAGTCGCCGTGAGAGAAGTTGAGACGCATCACGTTCATGCCCGCATTGAGCAGGTTGGTCAGCATTTCTTCCGATTCGGTTTTTGGACCGATGGTACAAACAATTTTGGTCTTTTTCATGGCGGAGTTTTCTACAAGTTGTGATGGATAAAAAAACGAATTTGACCGGCGCGGTTTACGCCGGTAGGGAATTTGGGCCGTGCCTGGTGGTGAAAAACATAGTTAAGGATAGGTGACGACAGTTGAAGTGGGGCGGAAAAATTCAGCCCGCGCGGGGGCGCGGGGATGCTGCGCAACGGGGTAAGATCACATCGTGTTGTTATTGCGTTTTCGCAGATCAAGGGCTGAAACCATTCAACTGATAGACGTTGCGCATTATAAAGGCTAAGCGGCGGGAAACAAAATAAAAAACCGCGGCGGTGCGGCGGATATAGCAAAACGGGGCCAAATGTGGCGCAAATGCAACGCGTTGTGGGCCGCTTGTTGCGCAAATAACCTTTCTGTAAATATGGCTTACCGCGGTAGGGGGATTTCCAGCAGCACGCCGGCGCTCAGGCAGAAGCAGCCGCTGGCGACGTTGGCCGGCAATATCAGGCTCTCGCCGGCCCGCACCGCTCGCGTATCGCCGCCGAGAGTGAACTCGAATTCACCGGATATCACTCGGGTTTGTAGCGCGTGCGGGGGCTTTTGCAACTGGCCGAAGGCGCCGGCCTCGAAACGCACTTCCGCCGCCGGCGAACCGTCGCTCATCACGCCTTCACGGCGGGCAAGGCCATTGTCGAGCGGCAAAAAGGCGGTTTTGGCGGTAAAAATGGTCATGCGGCGTTCCTGATGACGGTAGCACGGCGCGATCGACATAACGAGCAGGCGGTCGGGCAGAGACGAAATAACGGGAAGTATAACGCGACAGGGGGAGGTGAATCAGCAATATGGTGCGTCCGAGTGGACTCGAACCACCGACCCCCACCATGTCAAGGTGGTGCTCTAACCAACTGAGCTACGGACGCACTGCGCTGCTTCTGAAATTTGGTGCGTCCGAGTGGACTCGAACCACCGACCCCCACCATGTCAAGGTGGTGCTCTAACCAACTGAGCTACGGACGCACTGTACTGCTTCAGGAATTTGGTGCGTCCGAGTGGACTCGAACCACCGACCCCCACCATGTCAAGGTGGTGCTCTAACCAACTGAGCTACGGACGCATCTTTTCCTGTCTGTCATGGCTGACAGCGGGGACGAATATTAACGAGCTACCCGCGTGCTGGCAAGGGGAAAAGCGCAATTTTATTTGGTATTTCACGCGATTGCTGAGGTTGTGCGCAGTCCGGCGTTTTTTTCCGCAAACCGCAGCCCGGCCGGGGATGAAACCGGCCGGGAGCGGATTCAGCGCGTGGATCGCTGCAGGATGACGGTGGTCGGCTGTTTCTGCAGCCAGCGCATGCGCAGCGCCATCATGATAGCGGCGAAGGTCAGGCCGATGATAAAGCCGATCCAGAAACCGCTCGGCCCCATCGCCGGCACCACCGCGTCGGTTAACGCCAGCAGATAGCCGCTCGGCAGGCCCAACACCCAATAAGCAATGAAGGTGATGAAGAAGATCGCGCGGGTATCTTTATAACCACGCAGCACGCCGCTGCCGATCACCTGGACAGAATCCGAGATCTGGTACAGCGCCGCCAGCAGCATCAGCTGCGAGGCCATCGCCACCACCGCCGGGCTGTCGTTGTACAGTAGGGCGATCGGTTCGCGGAAGGCGGCGGTAAACAGCGCGGTGCAGACGGCCATGGTGATGCCGACGCCGATGGCGGAGTAGGCGGCGACGCGCGCGCCTTCGACCGAGCCTTCCCCCAGACGATAACCGACGCGGATGGTGGCGCCGACGCCCAGCGACAGCGGCAGTACGAACATCAGCGCGCTGAAGTTAAGCGCGATCTGGTGGCCGGCGACCGCGACGATCCCCAGTGGCGACACCAGCAGCGCCACCACGGCGAACAGCGTGACTTCGAAGAACAGCGCCAGCGCCACCGGCATGCCGATGCCGATCAGGCGTTTCAGCGCCGCCCAGTCCGGGCCGCCGAGATCGCCGGTTTGGCGTTTGATGTCGCGCTGCGACGGCGCGCGCTTCACGTAGCCGCGCATCATCAGGAACATGATCCAGTAGACGCTGCCGGTGGCGACGCCGCAGCCGACGCCGCCCAGCTCCGGCATGCCGAATTTGCCGTAGATGAAGATGTAGTTGATCGGGATATTCACTAGCAGGCCGAGGAAGCCGATCACCATGCCGGGCTTGGTTTTGGACAGCCCCTCGCACTGGTTGCGCATCACCTGGAAGAACAGGTAACCCGGCGCCCCCCACATGATGGCGTGCAGATAACCGACGGCTTTATCCGCCAGTTGCGGATCGATGTTGTGCATCATGTCGATGACGAACTTGCAGTTATACAGCACGACGATCAGCAGCACGGACACGCCGGAAGCCAGCCAAAAACCCTGGCGCACCTGGTGAGCGATGCGATCGCGACGCCCGGCGCCGTTGAGCTGGGCGATAACCGGGGTCAGCGCCAGCAGCAGGCCGTGGCCGAACAGGATGGCCGGCAGCCAGATTGAAGTGCCGACCGCAACCGCCGCCATGTCGGTGGCGCTGTAAGCGCCGGCCATGATGGTATCCACCACGCCCATGGCGGTTTGCGATATTTGCGCGATGATGACCGGGATAGCGAGAGCCAATAAACTACGCGCTTCAATTAAGTACTTCTGCACGCATACACCTTTTCTATTTATATATGTGGGAGGGAGGGCTGCCGCGAGAGGACAACAATTAAAATAGCGGAATTTTGTCAAAAAGATTGTACCTGCTCGGCGTCGTTAAGCAAACGCCGCAGATAAATAGTTATTAAATGCGCAGCCATTCGTTTTTTGCCGTCGCGGATTTGGTTTTCAGCGCCAACTGGGGCAAACTGCCGATAGCGTTTTAACCTATTTAGTAAAAGAGGCACATATGTTCACCGGTATCGTACAAGGCACCGCGCCGCTGGTCGCCATTGATGAGAAACCCAATTTCCGCACCCACGTGATCGAAATGCCTGCCGAGCTGCTGCCGGGGCTGGAGCTGGGCGCGTCGGTGGCCCATAACGGCTGCTGCCTGACCGTCACCGCGGTGGAAGGCAACCGCGTCAGCTTCGATTTGATTAAAGAAACGCTGCGCCTGACCAACCTCGGCGATCTGGCGCTGGGCGACATCGTCAATATCGAGCGCGCGGCGAAGTTCAATGACGAAATTGGCGGCCATTTGATGTCCGGCCATATTATCTGCACGGCGGAAGTGGCCAAGATTTATACCTCGGAAAATAACCGGCAGGTATGGCTGCGCATGCCGAATGCCGAATTGATGAAATATGTGCTGCACAAAGGCTTCATCGGCATCGACGGCATTAGCCTGACCATCGGCGAAGTGGTGAATAACCGTTTCTGCGTGCACCTGATCCCGGAAACGCTGGATCGCACCACGCTGGGTAAGAAACGCCTGGGTGACAAGGTGAACATCGAGATCGATCCGCAAACGCAGGCGGTGGTGGACACCGTCGAGCGCGTGCTGGCCAATCGGGAAGCGGCGCTGACGGCGGCGATGGCGCCGGCGCACAAAGACTGACAGCGATTCGGGCGTTGCCGCCGGAATCGAATCATAAGCAGAGAGGAGAAACGCGTGAAGTTTTATGGGAAAACGTTGTTGTTAACCGCGTTGCTGGCGCTGAGCGCCTGCAGCAGTTCGCCTGAGCAGGGCGCGGGCGCGCAAATGGCCGATGCGGATGATACCTGCGGCGCTTCGCAGTATCAAAACTTCGTCGGCAAACCGATGACCTCGCTGGAAGGCGTGCGGATTGACGCCAAGGTGCGCGCCATTCCGTACAACTCTGCCGTCACCATGGATTTCAACCTGCGCCGCCTGAACTTCCTTGGCGACAGCGACGATAAAATCATCCGCGTCTACTGCGGCTAAGCCGTACGCGTCGAACGAGCAAAAAAAGGCCCCGGCGATATTGCTGCCGGGGCCTTTTTTGTCGGGCAAACGCTTAGCGGGCGACGCGGATGCCGCCTTCAACGCCTTTGGGGCTGAACACCACCTGCCACAGCTGCAGATCGCGCGCCCGGAACGCGCCGGCGCAGGCGTTCAGGTAATAGCTGAACATCCGCTCGAAGCGTTCGGAATAGCGCGGTGCAAGCTGCGGCCACGCCTGTTTGAAGCGCTCGAACCAGGCCATCAGCGTGCGATCGTAGTCGGCGCCGATGTTGTGCCAGTCTTCCATCACGAAATGGCCCTCGCTGGCTTCGGCGATATGGCTCACTGAAGGCAGGCAGCCGTTCGGGAAAATGTACTTGTTGATCCACGGATCGACGTTCATGTCGGTTTTGTTGGAGCCGATGGTGTGCAGCAGGAAGAGACCGTGCGGCGCCAGATTGCGTTCTACCACATTGAAATAGGTGCGGTAGTTTTTCGGCCCGACGTGCTCGAACATGCCGACGGACACGATGCGATCGAACTGCTGATGCAGATCGCGGTAATCCTGCAGCAGGATCTGCACATCCAGCCCGGCGCAGCGCGCCTGAGCCAGCTTCTGCTGTTCTGCGGAGATGGTCACGCCGACCACCGATACGCCGTAATTTTTTGCCGCATAGGCGGAGAGGCCGCCCCAGCCGCAGCCGATGTCCAGCAAGCGCATGCCCGGTTGCAGCTGCAGTTTCTCGCAGATCATCCGCAGCTTGGCTTCCTGTGCCTCCTCCAGCGTGGTGGCGTCTTTCCAGTAGCCGCAGGAATATTGCATGTAAGGATCGAGCATCAGGGTAAACAGATCGTTGCCGAGATCGTAATGTTCTTTGCCGACGATCCAGGCGCGCTTTTTCGATTGCAGATTGGTCAGGCGCGCGGCGGCGATACGCAGGGTATCTTTCAGGTGGTGGGGGAGTTTCTTCTCCAGCCCGGCGCTGACCACGCGCTGGAAGAACATATCCAGCCGCTCGCATTCCCACCAGCCGTCCATATAGCTTTCGCCCAGGCCCAGCGAACCTTGCTGCAAGACGCGTTTAAAGAAATCGGGGTTTTTAACCTGAATATCGAAGGGGCGCGAACCGTTGATTTCAATGCCGGCCAGGCCGAGCATTTCGTGCGCGATACGGTACCACTGATTGTCCTGGATGCTCAGATCTTCTATACACGATGAACTCATAGCTTCTCCATCACCTTCTTCTGACTGATGACCCGTTAGGAAACAGCTTAGACAATTTCTGCGGGTGCATACGTTTACCGGCGGAAAATAGGCCCGCGGCGTCTGATATCCGACTATGAACAGAGGAAATTTAAAGAAGCGACCCGGCGCGAACGGCGCGGGATAAACGCATCCTTAAAAAAAGAGTGTGACGCAAAGCGCGTACACAAGCGCTAATTGAGATATAGAGATTATAAGGTGTTACTTTACAAGGTTGTTTTTGAGTATAGGCGTGCCGAGGCGTTGACTCAACTGTAAATCGCACTCGGCACGCATATTCTTTAAGTGATTATTAAACTTGGCAATTATGACGCTGAGTTAGCATGTTCCCGCTGCGGCTTTTGCTGCGCATCGGCCGCTTTTCCCCGCTGCAGGAAATACCCCAGCGCGGCCAGGATTACCGTAGACACCATCACCGTCACCGTCGCCAACAGCGGCTGGGCAATAAACGCCGACACCAGCATGCTCGCCACAAAGCACAGCCCCAGCTGCAGCGTATTTTGCAGCGCGGCGGCCTTGCCGCTGCTTTCCGGGAACGGCATCAGCGCATTCGCCACCATGATCGGGTAGCCGGCGCCGTTGACCAGCGCCATCACGCAGAATGGGATCAGCAGCGTGGTGAGCGTCGGATCGGTCAGGGTGGCCACCAGATACAGCGCCACCATGCTGACACCATAAGCTACCAGCAGCCACGGCAGCAGGGTTTTGCCATTGATGCGCTTGAGCGCGGCGCGGCAGCCGTAGCCACCCAGCAGGAAGGCCAGCGTTTGCGGCACGTAGCTCAGGCCGATATCGCTCGGGCTGTAGCCCATGTCACCGAGGATGAACGGCGAGCCGGTCAGCCAGGCGAAGAAGCCGGCCGAGCAGGCGGCGTACATGGCGACGTTGCCGCTGAACACCGGGGATCTCAACAGTTGCCAGAAGCTGACGCCGTTTTTTGGCGCATCGGCGCTGGGCTGCGTTTTGGCGCGCTCTTTGAGCAGCAGCGTCGGCAGCAGCAGCAGCGCGGTGATGGCCAACAGCGCGGCGAAGATCGCGCGCCAGCTGGCGTGGTTCAGCAACCAGGCGCCGAGCAGCGGCGCCAGCGCCGGCGACAGCGCTACCAGCGGCATAATGGTGGCGAACACGCGGTTGGCCTGGCCTTCGCGGTAACGGTCAACCACCAGCGCTTGCCAGATGGCGGCGGCGGCGCAGACGCCGACGGCCTGAATAAAGCGCAGGATCCAGAGCTGCACGGCGTTTTCCACCCACAGCATGCCCAGGCAGCCGAGGGCGAACAGCGTCAGCCCGATCAATAATACCGGTTTGCGGCCCAGACGGTCGGAGAGCGGCCCCCACAGCAGCTGCGCGAAGGCGAAGCCGGCCAGGAAGATGCTTAGGCTGGCGCTCACCGCGCCGGCGGAAATTTGCAGTTCCTCCCGCATGGCGCCGAAGGCGGGCAGGTACATATCGGTCGCCAGATAACCCAGCATGCTCAGGCCGGCGAGGTAGAACATAAAGCCAAAGGAATTTCGCATGGTATTTCTCGTTAATATTTTAATGTCGCAGGTTTTTAGCGCCGGCCAGTGTATCCGGCTGGATCTCTGCTTGTGAAACGGTAATATTTGCAAAGTGCTGTTAAAAAAATTGAAGGCAAGGCGATGTGGTCTGAATATTCTCTTGAAGTGGTCGATGCGGTGGCGCGCACCGGCAGTTTCAGCGCAGCGGCGCAGGAGCTGCACCGGGTGCCGTCGGCGGTCAGCTATACCGTACGGCAGCTGGAGCAATGGCTGGCGGTGCCGCTGTTTGAGCGGCGTCATCGCGATGTGGAGTTGACGCCCGCCGGCGCGCTGTTTATCAAAGATGCGCGAGTTGTTATCAAAAAAATGCTCGACACCCGCCGCCACTGTCAGCAGGTGGCCAACGGGTGGCGCGGCCAGCTGAATATTGCGGTCGACATCATCGTCAAACCGCAGCGCAGCCGCCAGCTGGTGCTGGATTTCTACCGTCATTTCCCCGACGTCGAATTGATGCTGCAACCCGAGGTGTTCAACGGCGTGTGGGATGCCTTGGTGGACGGCAGGGCGGACATGGCGATCGGCGCCACGCGCGCGGTGCCGGTCGGCGGCGGCTTCGCCTTCCGCGACATGGGTTATATGAACTGGCTGTGTGTGGCCAGCCCGCAACATCCTCTCGCGCAGTTGACGGGGCCGCTGAATGACGATCAGCTGCGGCCGTACCCTTCGCTTTGCCTGGAGGACACCTCGCGCAATCTGCCCAAGCGCGTCACCTGGACGCTGGATAACCAGCGGCGGCTGGTGGTGCCGGATTGGACTTCGGCGCTCGACTGTTTGTGCGCCGGGCTGTGCGTCGGCATGATGCCGGCGCATCGGGCGCTGCCGCGGGTGCAGCGCGGTGAGCTGACGGCGTTGCAGCTGCAGCAGCCGTTTCCCGCCAGCCCTTGCTGCCTGACCTGGCAGCAGGATAAACCGTCACCGGCGATGAGCTGGCTGCTGGCGTATCTGGGCGATGGGGAGACGCTGAATCAGGAGTGGCTGAGCGAGGTGGAACCGGAAGCCGCGCAGGCTTCCGGCGCGGGGGATTAGCGGCGGTAGTCGATGAATGGGCCGTCGGCGACCGAGCGGCGTTCGATCAACTTCGGATGCACTTCGATCACCTGCGACTCTTCGCGTTTGCTGATAATGCGATCCAGCAGCATGGTGAAGGCCATTTCGCCCAGACGCTCTTTCGGCTGGTGAATGGTGGTCAGCGCCGGGGTGAAGTAGCGGGCGTTGCGCACGTTGTCGTAGCCGATCACGGAAATATCCTGCGGCACCCGCAGCCCCAGCTCGTCGGCCGCGCAGATGGCGCCCATCGCCATGATGTCGCCGCCGCAGAATACCGCGGTCGGCCGCTGTTTTTGCGACAGGATTTGGTGCATCGCCTTGTAGCCGGACTCCGGCTCGAAGTCACCCTGGACGATCCACTCTTCGCGAATGTCGATATGCGCTTCCTGCAGCGCCTTCATAAAGCCCTGGTGACGGCCGCCGCCGGTGTTGCGCGACAGCTGGCCCGGAATGGCGCCGATATCGCGGTGGCCGCGCTCGATCAGGTAACGGCCGGCCAGATAGCCGCCTTCGAACGCGTTATCGATGATGGTGTCGGTGAAGTCGCCGCGCGCGGCGCCCCAGTCCATTACCACCATCGGGATGTTGCGGTAATCTTCCAGCATGCCCAGCAGCTGATCCGGGTACTCGGAGCACATGACCAGCAGGCCGTCGACGCGCTTTTGCGCCAGCATCGCCAGGTAGGCGCGCTGCTTGTCCAGATTATTGTGCGAGTTGCACAGGATCAGGGTGTAGCCTTTGCTGTAGCAGCTGTTTTCCACCGCTTCGATCACTTCGGCAAAGTAGGGTGCTTCGCTCGAGGTGGCCAGCAGGCCGATCGACTTGGTGTGATTGACTTTCAGGCTGCGCGCCACGGCGCTCGGCGAGTAGTGCAGCTCTTTGATGGCGGCCCACACGGCCGCTTTGGTCTCTTCGGCGACGAAACGAGTCTTATTGATGACGTGCGAAACGGTGGTGGTGGAAACGCCCGCGCGTTTGGCCACATCTTTAATCGTTGCCATGTAAGGAATGACTCCTGAACTCACATGTTTACAGCATGTAAGTGTGATGTTAATCGTTTGCCTACGTAGATCCTTCTCCAGAGAAGCGAAAACTGAGTTTTTAGTGTGTTGAAGTCTTCAGCGCTTAATCAGGAGGGGCATGGATGCCGGTACGCAGTTGTGAACTGCGAATTTTGTCGCATATTGAACAAAAGTGGAAGAGGTAATCGATATTATAAACCGGGAAATGATAACAAGATTTTATCGGCGAACTGTGGGAAAATGATTTGACGTACTAATTGTACGCCTTTTATCCTTAGGAAAGCCCATTTTAAAGGAGTTGTCATGGATACCGAATTGAAGATGTCGCTGTTCACTACCGTCTGCGCCTTGGCGGTCATTATCGCTTTCAGCTTCGTTGCCGCGTTGAACTGATTTACCCCCGGTTATAAAAAAGGCGCAGCCTGGCTGCGCCCCATCACCTCAGAACCTGCGCTTACGCCAGGTTTTCCGCTGCGAAGGTCCAGTTGACCAACGCCCAGAAGTTTTCCAGGTATTTTGGACGCGCATTGCGGTAATCGATGTAATACGCGTGTTCCCACACGTCAACGGTCAGCAGCGGTTTGTCTTCACCGGTCAGCGGGGTGGCCGCGTTGGAGGTGTTGACGATCGCCAGCGCGCCGTCCGGTTTTTTCACCAGCCAGGTCCAACCGGCGCCGAAGTTTTTCACTGCGGCATCGGTAAACTGCTCTTTGAACGCAGCGAAAGAGCCGAAGGATTTGACGATCGCCGCCGCCAGTTCGCCCTGTGGTTCACCGCCGCCCTGTGGCGACAGGCAGTGCCAGTAGAAGGTGTGGTTCCACACCTGCGCGGCGTTGTTGAAGACGCCGCCGTTTGAGGTCTTGATGATCTCTTCGAGCGATTTGCCCTCGAACTCGCTGCCTTTCACCAGGTTGTTCAGGTTAACCACGTAGGTGTTGTGGTGTTTGCCGTAGTGGTATTCCAAGGTCTCGGCGGAGATGTGCGGCTCGAGCGCGTTTTTCTCATACGGTAATGCAGGTAATTCAAACGACATTGCTTCCTCCTTTACAGCGCCACTCTTTTTCCGCCGGAGCGGGAGCCGAATGGGCCGTTTTTTATTGTGGTCTTTCAATCTTAACAATTTTCATCATAAAAAACAGGAAGAAAAGCGAGAAATGCGTGTGAGGGGTGATAGCTTGAGCAGGCGGTTGCGACCGGGGCCGCAACCGCGCAGAGCAGGGAATTAACGAATGGTTTTCGGCGTTACTACGCGGCGCGCGCCGATGTAGTGGTTTTGCCAATAGTCGTTGTCGAGCTGGCTGATGCGGATCTCTTCGCCGGTGCGCGGCGACTGGATGAATTTGCCGTTGCCGAGATAAACGCCGACATGATCCGCCACGCCGCGGTTGTTGATGCGGAAGAACACCAGATCGCCGCTTTCCAGTTCGCTTTTCTTGATCGGCGCCGCGTCGCGCAGGTGGTACATCTCGTTGGCGGTGCGCGGCATCTTGATTTTTACCACGTCTTTATAGGCGTAATAGATAAGGCCGCTGCAGTCGAAACCGGTGCGCGGCGAGCTGCCGCCCCAGCGGTAAGGTTTGCCCATCTGGCCCATCAGCTTGGCCATCGCGGTCTGCTTGGCGTGCTGGTAGCGTTTTTTGTGCGCCGGGCTGAGTTTCAACGGTTTTTCATCACGCGCCAGCTTGGCGGTGGCCATACCGGCTTCGCGGTGGCGGCCGTAGCCTTTTTTGTAGCCCTTTTTCGGCGGGGTGACTTTAATCTTGGCGGTTTTCTGCGCTTTGGCCTTGGGTTTGGCGCTGGCGATCTTTTTCGCGCTTTTCTCGCTTTTCGCCTTGGCGGTCTTGGTTTTTTTCGCGGGGGCCGTCACTTTGGCTTTTTTAGCGGTTTTGTCCGCTTTCTTTTTTCTGCGGTCATCGGGCCGCGCTTCATTAGCATGGCTTTTACGCTGCTCGGCGGCAACACGCGCCTGTGGCGCAGCGTGCGCCAAATTGAAGAAGAGCTGCGTAAACAGCAGCGCAAAGAGCGTAAGAATTAAACGCATGTCGACGTCACCAACCTTGGCCCCGAAACGGATATCGAAAGAGTTACAGTATTCCCGAATTTCGCCATATAAAACAGCGAAGAACTCATAAATAATAATCCATATTGTGAGAAAACGTTAATGACATTTTTTTTGGTTCAAAATCAGCCCGTTGGTGTATGAAAAAGCGCCGTCGGGGGGCTATGGATATAATTAATCCGCGCCGTCAGCGCCGCGCAATATATTAGTGAAATGGTCGGATTAAAAATGTTATTCTCAACGTATGTTTTGACCGGAATGACGTGGCCGGTGAAACGCGATCGGCGGCGGGCGAATATCCTTGCAAAAGATGGCGTTTTCTTGCGACTGTTCCAGCCGCTACAATAGCCCGCGTGATGCATGTTGTAGCCATGAAATGTGGCTTGAGGAAGCAATAAATGACGACGACACTTGAAAAAATTCAGCACCAGATCGCTGAAAACCCGATTCTGCTGTACATGAAAGGTTCGCCAAAGCTGCCGAGCTGCGGCTTCTCCGCACAGGCTGTGCAAGCGCTGTCCGCCTGCGGCGAGCGTTTCGCTTACGTGGACATTCTGCAGAACCCGGACATCCGCGCCGAGCTGCCAAAATACGCCAACTGGCCGACGTTCCCGCAGCTGTGGGTAGACGGTGAGCTGGTCGGCGGTTGCGATATCATTATCGAAATGTATCAGCGCGGCGAACTGCAGCAGCTGATCAAAGAAACGGCAGAAAAGTATAAAGCGCAGGAAGACCAGCAGTCTTAATCGACGGGCTTGCGGTTATCGCGTAACGGGCGGCGCCAGTGCAAACTGGGCCGCCTTTTTCGTTGGGCTTATTCGGCGAGATCGCCGGCGGGCAGCGGCCAACCGCCGAGACGTTTCCAGCGGTTAACCAGCTCGCAAAACAGCAGGGCGGTTTGCTCGGTGTCGTACAGCGCAGAGTGCGCCTGGCTGCTGTCGAACGGCATTCCGGCCGCGATACAGGCCTTCGCCAACACCGTTTGGCCCAGCACTAGGCCGCTCAGCGCGGCGGTGTCGAAGGTAGCGAACGGATGGAACGGGTTGCGCTTCAGGCCGGCGCGTTCGGCCGCGGCCATCAGGAAGCTGTGATCGAAGTTGGCGTTGTGCGCCACGATAATGGCCCGGTTGCAACCGCGATCCTTGAGCCCTTTGCGCACCGCTTTGAAAATGGCGTGCAGCGCGTCATATTCGCTGACCGCGCCGCGCAGCGGGTTGTGCGGATCGATGCCGTTAAACGCCAGCGCTTCCGGCTGCAGGTTGGCGCCCTCGAAAGGCTCCACGTGGAAGTGCAGGGTCTCGTCCCGCTGCAGCCAGCCATCTTCATCCATTTTCAGCGTGACGGCGGCGATCTCCAGCAACGCATCGGTATTGGCGTTAAAGCCGGCGGTTTCAACATCTATTACTACGGGATAAAACCCACGAAAACGACCACTCAGGGCGTTAAGATCACTTTTTTCGGCCATCAGTTTCTTATCTTCATCGAATGCAGCGCGCATTATGGCAAATTTTGCGCCCGGTTGCAGGCGCTATCGCGCGGAGAATCAGCAGGGCGCAGCGCGCCCTGAAGGGGAGGCTTAGTGGCCGAGGCCCTGACCGGCGTGTTTGTTTTCGATCAGCTCGATTTTGTAGCCGTCCGGATCCTCGACGAAGGCGATGACCGTGGTGCCGCCTTTCACCGGGCCGGCTTCGCGGGTGACCTTGCCGCCTGCGCGGCGGATGCTGTCGCAGGTGGCGGCAACGTTGTCCACGCCCAGCGCCAGGTGGCCGAAGGCGGTGCCCATGTCGTAGCTGTCGGTGCCCCAGTTATAGGTCAGTTCGATAACTGCGCCTTCGCTCTCTTCCGTATAGCCGACGAAAGCCAGGGAGTACTTGTACTCGGGGTTTTCGCTGGTGCGCAGCAGGCGCATGCCTAATACCTTGGTGTAGAAGTCGATGGCGCGTTGCAGATCACCGACGCGGATCATGGTATGGAGTAAGCGCATAATTCCTCTGAATTGGCTGTGCCGTGGCAGACGGCGGGTGGATTGAAGCACAAGCGAGTATAGCCTTGTCCCGCAAGGGAATTCAACGTGACGAGTGAGTGACGATGTCACGTATTAGTTTTCCGTCAACGGTGTCTAAATATTGATCGAGCGTACCGATCGATACAGAGTAATTGATCTGCACAATCAATTATCTATTCCAGCGGCAATCGTGTAAAAATTGAACAGCAATAGAGAACAACACCAGGGAACACCGGCCCGCCTCGTGCGGGCCTTTTTGCGCGCGGCGCACAAAAAAACGGCCATGCGATTGCGTGGCCGTTGGGGTCAGGAAGGGTTACTTCGCCAGAAACGGATAGTCGGTATAGCCTTCGGCGCCGCCGCCGTAGAAGGTTTCCGGCTTAGGTTCGTTCAGCGGAGCGTGCTGACGGAAACGCTCTACCAGATCCGGGTTGGCGATGTAGCTGCGGCCGAAGGCCACCGCGTCGATGAAGCCTTTTTCGATCAACGCTTCGGCTTTCTCGGCGGTGTAGGCGCCGGCGCCGACGATCACCCCGTTAAAGTGGGCGCGCACCGAGTCGCGGAAGGCGTCGGAATACGGTTTGCCGCCGGCCCAGTCCGGTTCGGAGATGTGCAGGTAAGCGATGTTGCGCTTATTCAGCTCTTCCACCAGATACAGCGCCGCTTCTTCCTGATCTTCACCGTTGTCCAGCCCGTTGAACGGCCCCAGCGGCGAGATGCGGATGCCGATGTGTTCGGAACCCCATTCGGCGATGGTGGCGTCGACCACTTCCAGCGTCAGGCGAGTGCGATTCTCGATGCTGCCGCCGTATTGATCGGTACGTTGGTTGGAGGCCGGTGACATGAATTGATGCAGCAAATAGCCGTGCGCAGCATGCAGTTCGATGAAGTCAAAGCCGGCTTCCCGCGCGTTGGCGGTCGCCTGGCGGAAATCGTTGACGATGCCCGGGATCTCGCTGGTTTCGAGCGCACGCGGCGTGGAGGTCGGCACGCGCACCCAGGCGCCGGTTTCATCACGCACGGTGGTGCGGGTTTCGGCGTTGATTGCCGAAGGGGCGACCGGTGCTTGCCCGCCCGGCTGCAGGCTGGCGTGGGAGATGCGGCCTACGTGCCACAGCTGCACGGCAATATGGCCGTTGTTGTCATGCACTGCCTGCGTGATGTTTTTCCATGCGGCGATCTGCTCCGGCGTATGCAACCCCGGCGCGCCGGCGTAGCCTTTCGCCTGGAAGGAAACCTGGGTCGCTTCGGTCACGATCAGGCCGGCGCTGGCACGCTGTGCATAATATTCCGCCATCAGCGGCGTAGGAATGTCGCCCGGCTCGATGCTGCGCAAACGCGTCAGCGGAGCCATAAACACGCGGTTGGGCAGGGTGATGGCGCCAACCTTCAGCGGAGAGAGCAATTTTTCAGTCTTCATAGTGCATCCTGTATTTAATAGACCGGTCGTCTAGTGGTGGGCGATAAAAAACCACGAACTGCATTTTCAATAAAAAGAAATTGTTACCGTTACGCTTGCGGCGGGCGCAGCAGCAACTCGATGCTTTCCAGCGCGCTGGTTAACGGCGCCAGCGAGTGGCGGATCTTGGCGCGCAGCGAGGCACCGAGCCACAGTGAATACAGCGTTTCTGCGGTCGCCGCGGGGCTCATGGCCACCGACAGCGAGCCCTCGGCGATACCGCGCTCGATGGCCTCCTGCAGGTGGCCGATCACGCGAGCGGTGCCCGTTTCCAGCGCATGACGCATCGGTTCCGACAGATCGCTCACCTCGGCGGAAAGCTTCACCGCCAGGCAGGCGTTGTGGCATTCGCTGCGGCAGTGGTAGCTGATGGCCTGAGCGTAATAGCCGAGCAGCTGGTGGCGGGCATCGCCGCGCCTGTCAGCAAACAGCGCCTGCATTTGTGCGTCATAATGGGCGAAATAGCGTTGCAGCATCGCTTCGCCGAAGGCTTCCTTCGAGCGAAAATAGTGGTAGAACGAGCCTTTCGGCACGCCCGCGGTGGCCAGCAGTTCACTCAGCCCCATGCCGGTAAAGCCCAGGCGCAGGCTGAGGGTTTCGCCGGTGGCGAGCAGATGTTCACGTGTGTCCACGTTGCAATGCGTTGATTTGGTCATCATGGTGCCGAGCATAATAGACCGATTGGTCTAGGTCAATGGGAATAAAAAAACCGGCGCACAAAACGCCGGTTGTCTACAAACTATTGTGCCCCAGCGGCACGCGGAAGTTAAGCCTTTACGCCGCGTTGCGGCAAGGCTGCAGGATATCCAGCCGGGATTGATATTCGCGGGTCTGTACGTTCAGCATGCCCAACAGGGTGTGGAACAGGTTGTCCTGCGACACGTCGTCTTTTTCCGCCAGCGTGTTCAGGCACTGGCGATCGATGCCGAAATTGCGCTGATAGTCGGCCGACATCCACATCAGGAAAGGCACGTGCGTCTGCTGGCTCGGCGCGAAGACATAGGGCGTGCCGTGCAGATACATGCCGTTTTCCCCCAGCGATTCGCCGTGATCGGACAAATAGACCAGCGCGGTATTGAACCGCCCGTCATACTGCCGCAGCAGCTTGATGGTGGCATCAAGCATCGCGTCGGTATACAGGATGGAGTTGTCATAGGTGTTCACCAGCTGTTCATGGCTGCAATCCTGGATCTGATTGCTGTTGCAGGTCGGCGAAAATGTCTGGAATTCTGGCGTGCTGCGGCGGTAGTAAGCCGGGCCGTGGCTGCCCATCTGGTGCAGCACGATCACGCCGTCGTCTTTCAGGCCATTGATATAGTCGTTCAGCTTGTACAGCAGCGCGTTGTCCATGCAAACCTCGCCGTCGCAGTCCTGCGGCAGTTTCAGCTTGGTCATGTCGATGTGCGGCACCCGGTCGCAGGCGCCTTTGCAGCCGCCGTCGTTATCGCGCCACAGCACGCTGACGCCGGCATGCGCCAGCACGTCGAGCATCCCCTCCTGGTGCGCCGCCTGAGTCGCGTCGTACTCCTTGCGCGGCATGTTGGAGAACATGCAGGGCACGGAGATCGCCGTTTCGGTGCCGCAGGAACTGGCGTTCTTGAAGTAGACCACGTTGTCCTGCTTCAGGCGCGGGTTGGTTTCGCGTTGATAGCCGCCGAGAGAGAAGTTTTCGGCGCGGGCAGTTTCGCCCACCACCAGGATCACCAGCGTTTTCTTGGCCTGCCCGGCGATCAGCGGCCCTTTGCGCGCGTCCTCGCCGATCTTGACCAGCGGCAGATTGCGGGTGAAGTAACGCTGTTCGGTAAACTTGATGGTGCCGGCGACGAAGTTGGAAGGGGTCAACATCTTCACCACGCTTTTATTGTTGCGGATCAGCGAAGCATAGTCTTTGTAGAACAGCGCGGCGACGATCAGGATCACCGCCAGCGACAGCATGACGTTGGCGGCGCGCAGTCCAACCATGTACCACCAGGGGCGAGTCTGGCGAATCTGGGTGAAGCAGACCGCTACCGCCGGCAGAATGCCGAGCAGCGCCAGCCACAATCCCATGCGCGGCGTCAGCAGCGCCGTCGCCTCCTGAGGGTTGGTTTCGAAGGCGTTTTGCATCATGTTGCCGTCGATCACCACACCATAGCTGAACATGAAATAGTTGGCTGCGGCGCTGCCGAGCAAGAAAAAGATGATCAGCGGCTTGCGCAGGTACGGCACGGTCAACACGCTGAAGATGATATTCAGCGCACAGAAGATCACCACCGGCATGCTGGCAGCGAAAATCACGCTGTGGACGCTATCGAAGGTGATATACGACCAGGCGCGGTGCAGGAATAACGCGTTTTGAAACAGAGTGAAGAACAGGGCGGTGGCGAGGGTAAAACCGAGGCTGTTGCACCGTAAGCGTTGACGTAACCACATTGCCGAATCGGGATCCTGAAAGTAGATAATGCTTTGAAATCTACCGGATGAAACTTAAGGAAACCTTAGAAACTCAGAATATTGGCGGCGGAGCCTGCGCGGAAAACGCCAGGCCGGGCGGCCTGGCGGTGGGGCGGTTTAGTAGGCGGCGGTGAATTGCGCGCGAATAAACTGAGGCTTTTCAATTTCATCAACGATAGCGACCGCCAGGTCTTCTACCGAAATGCTGGCCGGCGCTTCGCCGTTCATCAGCAGTTGCGTGGTGCCGAGGCGGAACTGGCCGGTACGTTTGCCCGGCTCCAGCAGGGCGGCCGGCGAGAGATAGGTCCAGTCGAGCGCCGATTCATTGCGCAGTTTGTTGCGCAGATCGCGCACCGCCTGCGCGCCGGGGCGGATATTTTCCGGGAACTGCGGCGTATCCACCAGTTCAACGCCGGGCGCCACTTCCAGGCTGCCGGCGCCGCCGACCACCAGCAGGCGCTTGACGCCGGCCTGTTCGACCGCGGTGAGGATCTGTTGGGTACCTCGGGTGGTTTTCTCATACAGGTTGTCTTCGCCCCAGCCGGGGTTGTAGGCGCTGATCGCCGCATCCTGACCGCGCAATTGCCCCGCCAGCCAGGCGGTATCGGCAACGTCGCCCAGCGCGACGGTCAGGTTGGCGTGCTCCGGCAACTCTTTTTTCTGGCGGGCGATTGCCGTCACCTGAATACCGCGAGCCAGCGCTTCATCCACCACGCGGCGGCCAACAAAACCGGTTGCTCCAATAATGGCTACTTTCATCTGCATGCTCCTTCGGGGATAGGTTCAGTATCGTGACGCAGGCCGATGTGCCTGCTGCGTGGTGTTTACTCTAGTCCTTAACAATAGCCGTGATTAGTGCCATATTCATGCTTTCTTGATTAAGTAAAACTTCATAATCGTGGATAAACTCAATCGAATGGCGGTATTCGCCACCGTGGTGGCGGAGGGATCGCTGGCCGGCGCGGCGCGGCGGCTGGGCATGACGCCGTCGGCGGTCAGCCAGCACATGCGCTCGCTGGAGAAGGCGCTTGGGGTGCCGTTGCTGCATCGCTCCACCCGCCGTCTGGCGCTGACCGAGGCCGGGGCGGCGTTTTACCCCGGCTGCGAGGCGATGCTGCAACAGGCGCAGCAGGCGGAGCAGCGGCTGGCGGAATTGCGGGATACGCTGGTGGGCGAGCTGCGCATCGCCACCCCGGTCGGCATCGGCGGCCGATCGCTTGCGGAGGCGCTGGCGCCGCTGTTGCAGGCGCACCCCAAGCTGACGCTGCGGGTGCTGGCGGACGATCGCATCGTCGATATGATAGAGCAGCGGGTCGACATCGCGCTGCGGGCCAACCGTCAACTGGCGGACGCCAATATGATCGCGCATCCGCTGACGGCGTGGCCGATGGTGCTGTGCGCCGCGCCGCGTTATCTCAGCCAGCATGGGGTGCCGGAAAAGCCGCAGGATTTGGTGCAGCACCGCTGGATCTCCAGCGGCTACAGCGGGGCCCATCTGGACTTGCTGCACCAGTCCGGCCAGCAGGTTAAGCTGCGGCTGGCGGAAGGGCAGATCGTCAGCGAGAGCATGAACGTGATGCGCGCCTTTACCCGCGCCGGGCTGGGCATTTCCGTTCAGCCGCTGTATGAAATTGGCGACGAGCTTCAGCGCGGCGAGCTGTTGCTGCTGTTGCCTGAGTGGCGGCCGGCGCCGCTGCGGCTGCATGCGCTGACGCTCGAGCGCAACGTGCCGGAGAAAAGCCGCCAGGCGCTGCGCTATTTGCGCGACTATTTTCGCCGCAATGGCGAAAAGGGACTTGCCAGCGGCGGCGATGGCGTCTTCAATTAGCAAGAGAACGCAGGAGGAGCCCCGTGGCGCAGCAGCTTGAGTTTTTCGACATTCCCAGCCCGTGTCGCGGCATTTGCCAGGCCGACGATCGCGGATTCTGCCGTGGCTGCCTGCGCAGCCGCGAGGAGCGTTTTGGCTGGATGAACATGAGCGACGCGCAAAAGCGCGAGGTGCTGCGCCTGTGCCGTCAACGCTTCCTGCGCCTGCAGCGCGCCAATAAAGCGCCCGACGAGCCGCTGCCGGAGCAGCCGTCGCTGTTTTAACCTTTCCTGATCTGCCGCACGTTCGTGTGGCTTACCGCTTCCCTGTGCCTCACCGGCTTGTGTATGCTGACTGACAACTAATGTCATGAGGTTTTCGCAATGGTAGAACGTATTCGTCTCGCGCCGCAGGGGCCTGAATTTTCCCGCATGATTTGCGGTTACTGGCGGTTGATGGAGTGGGGCATGTCGCCGCAGCAGCTGCTGACGTTCATCGAACAGCATGTCGAACTGGGCGTCACCACCGCCGATCACGCCGATATCTATGGCGGCTATGCCTGCGAACAGGCGTTCGGCGACGCGCTGCGCCTGAAGCCGGCGCTGCGCCAGTCGCTGGAGCTGGTGAGCAAATGCGGCATCGCCACCACCGCCAAGCCCGGCAACCCGATCGGCCACTACATCACCGACCGCGACCATATCGTACAGAGCGCGGAACAGTCGCTGCGCCATCTGCATACCGACTACCTCGATCTGCTGCTGATCCACCGGCCGGATCCGTTGATGGACGCCGACGACGTGGCCGAAGCCTTTGTTGCGCTGCACAAAAGCGGCAAGGTGCGCCATTTCGGCGTCTCCAACTTTACGCCCGCGCAGTTCCAGCTGCTGCAGTCGCGCCTGCCGTTCTCGCTGGCGACCAATCAGGTGGAGATCTCGCCGATTCACCAACCGGCTATTCTCGACGGCACGCTCGACCAGTGCCAGCAACTGCGCATCAAGCCGATGGCCTGGTCCTGCCTGGGCGGCGGGCGCCTGTTCAACGACGCCGAGTTCCAGCCGCTGCGCGACGAGCTGCAGCGGGTGGCGCAAGAAATCGGCGCCGAGACCATCGAGCAGGTGGTGTACGCCTGGGTGATGCGCCTGCCGTCGTCGCCGCTGCCGATTATCGGTTCCGGCAAGATTGAGCGGGTGCGTTCGGCGCTGAAGGCGCAGAAACTGGTGCTGAACCGCCAGCAGTGGTTCCGCATTCGCAAGGCGGCGCTGGGGTATGACGTGCCTTAAGGCGGAGTAAAAAAGAGCAAAGCCGGGCGGCGAAAGCACCCGGCTTTTTTACGTCGATCTTTAGGCCAACACCACCTGATCGGTGTTGAAGTGATCGAGCGAGACGCCGATCAGCGTGACCTGGCTGTGGCCGAAGGCCAGCACCAGATCGTCGTTTTGCTGCGTGGCGTAGTCGCGGATATTCCCGCTGGCGCCTTCGGTGCCGACAAACACCAGCTTATCGGTGGCGTTGAAGCCATACAGCTGATCGCGGCCAAAGTCACCGCTGAACAGGAAGGTATTGCCGCTGCCGACGCCCTTCAGGATGTCATCGCCGCTGCCGCCGACGAAGGTCAGGTTGCCGCCGGCATGGCCGTTAAGGGTGTCGTTGCCGGCGTTGCCGAACAGCCAGGCGTCGTGGCTGCGAGCCTGCAGGACGTCATCGCCGTCGCCGCCGGCGGTGGCGGCGGCATAGGCTTTGAGGCCAGAGTCCGATTTCAATCCGGCGGCGGTCACCTGATGGTCCACCTGTTTGTTGAAGATAAGCCACGAGGTTTCTTTGCTGCGCAGGGTGCTGATGTCGTCCGCCAGCGTAATGCCGCCTTTGGCGTCGCGCAGGTAAAGCGTGTTGCCGTCGTAGGCGACCTCGGTGTTTTTCAACGCCTGTTGGGTATCGAAGATATTGTGGCCTTTGCCGCCGGCGATCAGGTTATAGCCGCCTGCATCGCGGAAGATATCGTCGCCGTCGCGCCCCTCGAGATAGTCGTTGCCTTTGCCGCCCTTGATCAGATCATTGCCGTCGCTGCCGATGATAAACGTCGGCCCGCTGTGCGTTTCCGCGTTGCGGTTCAGGTCTTCCACCCAGGTATTGCCGCGCGTCACGTTCGACAGGTTGGAGACGATGATGGTCGAGTCTTTGTCGGTCAGCGAATAAAACTCGGAGTTCAGCACCCGCATCAGGCCGTCCTGATAGAAGAACGGCAGGTGCGACAGCCAGGTCGGAATGTTGAGAATGGAAAACGGCAGCAGGTTCCAGGCGTCCGACGCGTAGTGGTCGTTGAAGTTGACGATATTGTTGGTGGCGGAGGCATGGGGCGCATCGTGTACGCCTAACGACGCCCCGGTCAGCGTGGTGCCGTCGAGCGCGCGGAACACCGGATCGTTCTCGTAGCCGATGTTGATCACCTTGCCGCCGGCTTCGTACTGGGTCGGCGAGGCGAAGGCGACATAGTTGGACTGCGCGTAGAAGCCGCCCCAGTTGGCGTCGCTCTGCGCCGCCATGCTGTTGACCGCCAGCCCGCCGAGGCTGTGGCCGCTGACCACCACGTCTTCTCCGCTCAGCCCGTGCGCCTGCGCGAACTTCGCCACGTCGCCCAGCAGCTGGCCGAAGGCCTTCAGCGTGTAGCCGTCGGCGTAGCCTTTCGGCCCGAAGCCGGCCAGCAGATCGTTAATCACATCGCCGATGGTATCGCCGATCAACGACTCGCGCGGGCCGCTGGTGCCGCGAAATGAGATGCCAATGGCGGTGAGATTGCCTTCGCTGTCATATTTGCCCAGCACCTCGGCCTGAGCGGTGGTGTAACCGGCGGTCTCGCCGTAGTAGGTGCCGCGCGCATCGGTTTTGCCGGCGTAACCCAGCTGCGCGGCGCTGATCACCGACCAGCCGGCGTTATTCACCGCCTGCTGCGCGGCCTGTTCGGAATCGGGATTCCAGGGAATGCCGGGCAGGCCGCCCTGCGATTGGGTGCTGCCGATGAGCGCAGTGACCAGCGTCAGCGGCAGACCCAGCCCGAAACCGGTCTGGTGATAGCCTTCATCGAAGCCGTTATCGATATTGTGGTAAGCGTAGGTAGAGATGGCCAAGGCGTCGGAAAATAGCGCTTTCGACGCCTTTTCGTCCAGATCCTTATAGCTAAAGATGCCCATATCAGTTCCTTATGAAGTATGCCGCGGGCCTGTAAGTGAACTCACACGCGTCGGCGGTGGAAACAGGGAAACAACGTTAGCCGAACGACAGCTGGTCAGAGGACCAACATCGGTAGAATTATTATTAGTGTTAAATATTAGGCCCGCGAATCAAATTAGCGAGATTGTGCGTTGGTTAACAGTGCCGGCGCAGGCTCTCCTATACTGATAGCTCGATATAGTCATTAAGGAGACTGATTGATGAAACGTTATTGGTATGCAGCGCTCGGCCTGATGGCGTGTGGTGCGGCTCAGGCGGCGACAACCGACGTCGAGATGCACCTGGTGACCGGGCAGGGGATCGGTCAGGACATCGGCAAGGTGGCCATCAGCGAAACGCCGTATGGCCTGCTGTTCACGCCGAGCCTGAAAGCATTGCCGGCCGGGGTACACGGCTTCCACGTGCATGAGAAAGGCAGCTGCGAGCCGGGCATGAAGGACGGCAAAGCGGTGGCGGCGCTGGCGGCCGGCGGACATTTCGACCCGCAAAAGACCGGAAAACACCTCGGGCCGTATGCCGACGGGCACCTGGGTGACCTTCCGGCCATCTATGTGACCGCCGACGGCATGGCGAACTATCCGGTGTTGGCGCCGCGGCTGAAAAAAATCAGCGACATTGAGGGTAAAGCGCTGATGGTGCACGCCGGCGGCGACAACCATTCGGATCATCCACAACCGCTCGGCGGCGGCGGAGAACGCTTCGCCTGCGGTGTGATCAAGTGATTATCCGCCGCTAACGGCCGGTACGGCGGCGGGCTGGCCCATCGCCTGTTGCAACTGCTGCAGCGAGCAGTAGAGCCGCCAGATCAGGCCGGCCAGATCGCGCGCCGCCTGTTCCGGGTGGTGCGCCAGCGCGTTGCTCATGCGCAGCAACTCCTGCAGCGTGGCGTCCAGCGAACTGTGCTGCACGCCTTTCTCCGTCATGATGCCGCGCAGGCAGTGGATACAGACGTTGCGCACCGCCGAGAGCGGATCGGAACGGGTTTGCCAGTCGCGCAGTTGCCAGACGATGTGGCTGCAATTGAGCAGCACCACGCCCCAGCGCAGCAGCCAGGTGCGAGCGTCCTGATCCTGACTTTGATTGAGCTGGCTGATGCGATGGTAGATCAGCGATTCGAACTGGCTTTCGCTCTGCTGCGGCCGTTTGCTCAACTGATCGATAAAGTCGCGCCGCAGCGCGCGGATAATTCGGCGGCTTTTGCGTTTGTCCGAGCTGGGGCGCAGGATCTGAAACGCCAGCCCGGCCAGCAGCACGCCGACGATTTTAGCGATGTTGTCATTGATAAAGGACTGGTAGTCATAGCTCGGCGGATTGCTGACGGTCAGGAACGAGCCCATAAAGACGATCAGCTGCCCCCAGAGCGCGGCATAAGGTGGATTCTGCAGCTTGAGCATCTGCATGGTCACCAGGATCGGGAACAGGAAGGCGCAGAACACCCAGAAGTCGTCAATCTGGATCATCAAACCGAATTTCACCACGAAGCAGGCGACCGAGAGCAGCAGCACCGCCTTGAGCAAGGTGCTGACGCTGTTGATCGGCGAAGGCGTGGAAGAGTAGAGCACGCAGCTGATGGCGGTGAGCGTCAGCGCCGCGCTGCCGGCGTCCCACTGCGTGTTGATCCAGTAGGCGCAGCCGATCACGATGCACAAAAAGGTGCGCAGGCCGTTGTAGGCGGCTTCGTAGCTGTCGGTATGGCGCGCCAGCGAAGTGACGCGCGGCGGTTGGAGATCGCTGACCGCCGTGGCGCTTTCCAACCGCCGCAGCCAGCGGTTGCAGCGCAGGTAAAGCCAACAGAAATCGCGCAGCCGCAGCCAGAAGGCGCGATGGCGGTAGTCCGTAGCCTCTTGCGGGGCGATCTGCTGAAGCAGGCGCGCCAAACGGTATTTGTCGGTGGCGGGATCGCGCAACTCGTCCAGCAGTTGTGTCAGCACCGGCATCAGATTGGCGGGGCGATCCGGCCAGTTCAGCAGCATGCGGCGCAGGCTGGAGATAACGCTGGTCATGCGCAGCTGTTGGTGCAGCAGATAGTTGAGCAGGTTATTTTGCCGCCGCAGCCGGTAGTGGCTCCAGAATGCCTGAATGCGCAGCAGGTTCATGGTCAGGATCTGGCCGATGACCCCTTCGTGCGAGGTGCGCATCTGCGCGGTGATCTCCGGCTGCCACAGCATGGCGGCATGCTCCAGCAGGCGCAGCTGCATGCGCCGCAGCGAGGTCAGCAGGGCTTCGCCGTCCGAGGTGCTGGGCAGGATCATCATCATCAACCCGCCGCACAGAATGCCGGTGATCACTTCGCAAACCCGCGCCTGCGCGATATCGAAGATCTGCTGGGTATCGGTGACGTTGACCGTGCCGAAGGCGATGATGGCGGCGGTATAGCCCGCCAGCGCGAAGGCATAAGAGACGTTGTTTTGGTAATGGTTGGAGACGTAGGTGCACAGCCCGATCCAGGCGGCGATGAACAGCGTAAACAGCCAGGGATCGTTCAGGCAGTGGCCGGCGATCGCCACCGACGCGGCGGCGCCCACCAGGCTGCCGAAGATGCGGCCGATGCTTTTGCTGATCACGCCGCCGATGGTGGGGAAGCTCACCACCGCGGCGGAGGTAAGCGCCCAATAGGGTTCGTCGAGTTCGAGCACGAAGGCTACCCATAGCGCCAGACACATCGCGAGCGAGTTGCGCAGCGCATAGCGCCATTGGCCGCCGGTCGCCTTACCCCAGGGGGTGCGGTTCCACTCCAAAAAAGGCAGGTTCACACTTTAGTTCCGCTGATGAATCGAAATGGTGCAGGTGGTGCCGGCGACCAGCGTCAAATCGGCGGGCACGTTGAGCAATTTTATCCGTACCGGCACGCGCTGGGCCAAACGCACCCAAGGAACATTAGGCTTAACGTCCATTAATAGATCGTTGCTGCTGTCAACGCTCTGATCGTAAATGGCGCGGCCGATGCTCTCTACTTCCCCCTGTAGCGGCGTGTTGCCGTTATATAAAACGATGTCCGCTTTATTGCCTTCTTTTATATGCTTCAGCTTGGTTTCTTCGAAATAACCGAGCACATAAAACGAATGCACATCCACCAACGCCACCAGCGGCGTACCGGCGTTGGCGTAGTTCCCGACCCTCGCCTGCAGGTTGGTGATATAACCGTCGGTTGGCGCGTAAATTTTGGTTTTGCTCAAATTCCATTTGGCCTGTTCCAGATTGGCCAGGGCGGCTTTATAGGCGGCCTTCATTGCCTGCGCGGCTAAATTTGACTCGTCCAAATCTTCAGCGGAAATAACGTTACGCGCTAAACCGCGGCGGCGGGCAGCCTCGTGGTCCGCTTTGGCCAGATCGGATTGCGCTTTTGCCACCGCGGCCTCGGCATTGTCCAGCGCAATCTGGTAGGGCACCGGGTCGAGGGTAAAAATCAGACTTCCCGCAGGTACGAACTGATTGTCATTCGCGCTTATTTTCTCTAATCTTCCAGAGACTTCAGGGGTGATATTGACGAGTTCGGCGCGCACTTTTCCATCACGGGTCCATGGGGATTGCATATAATAATTCCAGAGCCACCAACCGGCGCAGACGGCAATGGCGCAGACGATCACCGTAGAGAAGTATTTTAATGTTTTATGCTGCATGGGTTACCAACTCGCTAAAATCCATAAGGAACCGCTGACGGTCAGAACGAAAATGGACAGGTCCATCAACATGGGATGCCAGATTTCACCGGAATACATCCAGTCTCTCAGCAGCTGATGAATCAGCAGCCATAAGAGCAGTCCTAGTAAAAAAGCTTTAAATATAGGTGGAAAATAAAGCGATGCTCCCAGGACCAAATCGGGCAAGGGAGATAAGGTGTGTAACCATGATGTATTCACATTAACAATCCCTAAGGGTGAATATGTTGAATATTTGCATAACGATTAAACAATAGCGGCTAAAAATAGTGGCTATTTCCACAATATACATTATATACATTTGTGTTTTTAATGTGAGTTACCCAAAATAGTCTAAGCTCTGGGAGGTAATGTTAGCATGCTAATTATAAGGAGGGGGAAGTGGAGTCAACATTAGGTTCAGATTTAGCACGATTAGTTCGTGTGTGGCGCGCGCTCATCGATCATCGGCTCAAGCCGTTGGAGCTGACCCAAACGCATTGGGTCACGTTGCACAATATCAATCGCTTGCCGCCGGAGCAGTCGCAAATCCAGCTGGCCAAGGCGATCGGTATCGAGCAACCGTCACTGGTCCGTACGCTGGACCAACTGGAAGAGAAAGGGCTGATCACGCGTCACACCTGTGCCAACGATCGCCGCGCGAAGCGCATCAAGCTGACCGAAGCGGCCGATCCGATCATCAGGGAAGTGGACAGTGTGATCACGTCTACGCGCAGTGAGATTTTAAGCGGCATTACCGCCGACGAAGTGCATCTGTTGGTAGGGCTGATTGGCAAGTTAGAACAAAATATCACCGAACTGCAGAACAAATAATAATATTCTTATTTTCTACGATTACAGTTTCACAGCATCAGAAATAAAACCGGAGGCGATTGCCTCCGGTTTGCCGCTTGTCGCCGACTGACTTACAGCGGAGAGACGGTGATGGTGTCGCCCATGCGCGCCATGCGCACGCGCTGGCCAGGGCTGAACTTGGTGTCGCCCGCTTTCTGCACCACCACGATGTTCTCTTTCTGATCGGTTTTGATCTCCAGCTCGTAGCCGGAGGTACGGCCGGCCACTTCACCGATGCTGTTGCCCGCCGCGCCGCCGGCGATAGCGCCCGCCGCGGTAGCCAGCGTACGACCGGTGCCGCCGCCAACGGTGTTGCCCAACAGCCCGCCAATCACCGCGCCGCCGATCATCCCCATGGCGTTGGAGCCTTCGCCGCCCTGAATTTTAACCGGACGCACGGAAACCAGCGTCCCGTAGGTGACGGTCTGCACCTGCTTGGCCTGCGAGGACGAGTAGACATCACCGGACATGGATTCATTGGCACAGCCGGCCAGCGTAACGGCGGCGACGGCAACGACGAGAAGACGCTTGATCATACAAAACTCCTGATGGTAGTAGTCCATAACCTGGCAATGCTCTCCAGGCAAGATTCAGTGAAAACGATAGACAAAGTATGGCTGAAAGTTGACACACCGCCATGCTTCATCGCTGCATGCAGCTTAACTTTTCTCTGTTCAACCAATAATAAACCGCGGTTTACCTTTATGACAGCCTTGGCGACATTCCGTCGCCTGTTATGGCACGGTTTAACACATAACCCGTGCCACAGCGGCGTCGGGGGGCACCTGGCTCACGAACCGTAAAAAAAGCATCATAATTCATGGCGTTAATCCGGCAATTCTGGTTTATTTGTCAGGATGAATTTTGCTTACCGCGCGGGTTAGAGGATGTTGCTATGAAGTCAGGCCGCTATATAGGCGTCATGTCCGGCACCAGTCTGGACGGAATCGATGTGGTATTGGCCGCGATCGACGATCGCATGGTGGCGCAGCAGGCCAGCTATAGCCATCCGATGCCGATGGCGTTGAAAAAAGAGATCCTGGGCATGTGCCAGGGGCAGCAAACCACGTTGGCCGCCGTCGGCCGGCTGGACGCGCAACTGGGCACGTTGTTCGGCGAGGCGGTGCTCGGCCTGCTGAAGCAAACCGGCATCGGCGCGGAGCAGATCACCGCCATCGGGTGCCACGGCCAGACGGTGTGGCACGAACCGGAGGGTGACGCGCGTTTCTCGATGCAGCTCGGTGATAACAACCGCATCGCCGCGCTGACCGATATCACCACCGTCGGCGATTTCCGCCGGCGCGACATGGCCTACGGCGGGCAGGGCGCGCCGCTGGTGCCGGCGTTTCATCAGGCGCTGCTGGGGCATCCCGTCGAGCGGCGCATGGTGCTGAACGTCGGCGGCATCGCCAACCTTTCTCTGCTGTTGCCCGGTACGCCGGTGCGCGGTTTCGATACCGGGCCGGGCAACATGCTGATGGACGCCTGGGTATGGCGCCACCGCGCGCAGCCTTACGATCAGGACGGCGGCTGGGCGATGCAGGGGCGAGTCTGCTTGCCGCTGTTGCAGCAGATGCTGGCGGATCCGTACTTCGCGCTGCCGGCGCCGAAAAGCACCGGCCGCGAGTATTTCAATATCGCCTGGCTGGAGCGGCAGCTGGCCGGATTGCCGGCGATTGCGCCGGTCGACGTGCAGGCCACGCTCACGGAGCTGACCGCGGTCAGCATCAGCGAGCAGGTATTGCTGGCCGGCGGGTGCGAGCGCCTGTTGGTCTGCGGCGGCGGGGCGCGCAACACGCTGCTGATGGCGCGCCTGTCGGCGCTGCTGCCGGGCACGGAGGTCGGGCTGACCGACGATTTTGGCGTCAGCGGCGACGACATGGAGGCGCTGGCCTTTGCCTGGCTGGCCTTCCGCACGCTGTCCGGCCAGGCCGGCAATCTGCCTTCGGTGACCGGCGCCAGCCGTGAAACGCTGTTGGGTGGGATTTATCCGGTTTTGCCATTGGGGGCCCGTTAGCTCTGTTAGGATAGCCTGTGAAGGATTTTTCTAAGGAGCAACAGCATGAAAAAAGTCATTTTCGTCGCCGGCGCGCTGGCGCTGTCCGGCTGCAGCTACATCCTGCCGCAAAGCAGCCAGACGATGCACTACCAGTGCGGCACCACGCCGCTGACGGTGGCGCTTGACGGCAAGGCGAGCGAAGTCAGCCTGCTGATGGACGGCGAACAGCTGCATCTCAAGCAGGTGCTGGCGCTGACCGGCGCCAAATACAGCGACGGCAAATACACTTTTTGGTCGAAAGACCGTAACGCCTATCTTGAGCGCAACGGCAAGGTAGTCATGAGCGACTGCGTGTTGACGGAGTGAAGGTCGACGGCGGCGTCGGAGCGATTGAGTTCCTGACGCCGCAGGCGCAGAATGTAACGACGGATTTTTTCAGTTGGTCGATAACCCAGATGATTGAAAAGAGTGAGTTTGATGTTGCGGACCTGCGCCGTGAATACACCCGAGGCGGCCTGCGCCGCAACGATCTGACCGCCAACCCGCTCGAACTGTTCGAGCGTTGGTTGAAACAGGCCTGCGACGCGCGCCTGGCCGATCCCACCGCCATGTGCGTCGCGACCGTCGACGAACACGGCCAGCCTTATCAACGCATCGTGCTGCTGAAGCATTTCGATGAGCAGGGGCTGGTGTTCTACACCAACCTCGGCAGCCGCAAGGCGCAGCAGCTGGCGCACAACCCGCATATCAGCCTGCTGTTCCCCTGGCACATGCTCGATCGCCAGGTGATTTTCCTCGGCCAGGCGGAGCGCCTGTCGACCCTCGAAGTGCTGAAGTATTTCAACAGCCGGCCGAAAGACAGCCAGATCGGCGCCTGGGTGTCGCAGCAGTCGTCGCGCATTTCCGCGCGCGGCGTGCTGGAAAGCAAATTCCTTGAGCTGAAGCAGAAGTTCCAGCAGGGCGAGGTGCCGTTGCCGAGTTTCTGGGGCGGATTCCGCGTGAAATTTGACTCCGTCGAGTTTTGGCAGGGCGGCGCCCATCGCCTGCATGACCGTTTCCTGTATCAGCGGGATGGGAATGACTGGAAAATTGACCGACTGGCACCCTGAAGACGGAAAATCCCCTCTAAGCGCTGGTGCTGACGCCGCCGGCGCTTTATTCTATGCGCTACCCTGAATTTTTATTTCGCCACTGGGCGAAAGGCCGTGTACCGGCAAAGGTGCATTCGTTTATACATGGAGTCATTGATGGCAAGCAGCAACTTGATTAAACAACTGCAAGAGCGGGGCCTCGTTGCCCAGGTTACGGATGAGGAAGCGTTAGCGGAGCGACTGGCGCAAGGGCCAATTGCACTGTATTGCGGTTTCGATCCGACCGCTGACAGCTTGCATTTGGGCCATCTGGTTCCTCTGTTGTGCCTGAAGCGCTTCCAGCTGGCCGGCCACAAGCCGGTAGCACTGGTGGGCGGCGCCACTGGCCTCATCGGCGATCCGAGCTTCAAAGCGGCGGAGCGCAAGCTGAACACCACCGATACGGTGAACGAGTGGGTCGAGAAGATCCGCAAGCAGGTTTCCCCGTTCCTCGATTTCGACTGCGGCAGCAACAGCGCTATCGCGGCCAACAACTATGACTGGTTCGGCGGCATGAACGTGCTGACCTTCCTGCGTGACATCGGCAAGCACTTCTCCGTCAACCAGATGATCAACAAGGAAGCGGTCAAGCAGCGCCTGAATCGCGACGACTCCGGCATCTCCTTCACCGAGTTCTCTTATAACCTGCTCCAGGGCTACGATTTCTCCGAGCTGTATAACCGCCACCAGGTGGAGCTGCAGATCGGCGGTTCCGATCAGTGGGGCAACATCACCTCAGGCATCGACCTGACGCGTCGTCAGCACCAGAAGCAGGTGTTCGGCCTGACCGTGCCGTTGATCACCAAAGCAGACGGCACCAAGTTCGGTAAAACCGAAGGCGGCGCGGTCTGGCTGGCGCCGGAAAAAACCAGCCCGTACAAGTTCTACCAGTTCTGGATCAACACCGCCGACGCCGACGTTTACCGTTTCCTGAAGTTCTTCACCTTCATGAGCCTGGAAGACATCAACGCGCTGGAGGAAGAAGACAAGAACAGCGGCAAGGCGCCGCGCGCCCAGTACGTGCTGGCGGAAGAAGTGACCGGCATGGTGCACGGTGCGGAAGGCCTGGCGGCCGCCAAGCGCATCACTCAGAGCCTGTTCTCCGGCGCGCTGCACGACATGACCGAAGCGGACTTCGCCCAGCTGGCGCAGGACGGCATGCCGACCATTAAACTGGAGCGCGACGCCGATCTGCAGCAGGCGCTGGTGAATGCCGAACTGGTGCCGTCACGCGGCCAGGCGCGCACCATGATCGGCTCCAACGCGGTGACCATCAATGGCGAGAAACAATCGGATGCCGAATACCGCTTCAGCGATGCGGATCGTCTGTTCGGCCGCTACACGCTGCTGCGCCGCGGCAAGAAACACTACTGCCTGGTGGATTGGCAGTAAGCGTCAGTCAGCCTATATGACGTGAAAAGCCCGGGGAGATCCCCGGGCTTTTTTTATCACATGGCGCGGATGAAGATTAGGCAAACGCCTCCGGCAGCGAGTTTTCGGCCGCAACACCGTTCACGGTAATGGCTGGCGAGTGGTAGTGCAGAGAGACGGCAGCCAGATAGGGATCCTGATTGCCGATCGAGAACACCACATCATCGGCGTCAAACGTTTGGTTATGATTGTTATCCACGATGACATAGAGCGATTTGTCCAACTTTAGCAATCCGACTTCCGCCAGGTTGTTGGCGCTGGCGCCGTTGGTCATCTTCGCCAGAACCTGCGAGAACAGCGCTTGGGCATTGTCCGTCGCATTCAGGCCACTGAACGCATTTTGTAACTCAGCTTGGGTAGTGGCGCTGCCGTACAAGGTTGCGGTCTTGTCTCCTGTCTTGGAGAAAACCCATGGGTTATCGGTTTCTCCCACGGAGATGACGCTGTTGGCATAGCCGGTATTAAGCGTGACCATATTGTCTATTTTGCTATCGGTAAAATGTAACGCACCGGCACTATCCAGCGTCGTGTTGCCCTTAACGTCGGCTTTATAGACGGTCAATCCGGTGCGGTCGACCGTTAGCTGGTCGCCGGCAAGTTCGGCAATGACATGGGCGAAATCGTCTTTATTGGCCAGCGTGTTTAGCGTGTTGTAGAAAGCGCCGCCGCCGGTGCCGCCTTTTTCTGCGACGAGGTACAGCTTCATGTCGGAGTAATAACGGCGTTCATCGGTAAATTCGCTGCCGATGATGGTCTTCAGGTTATCGCTAAAATCTGCGGCGACGGTCAGATTAAGCACCAGCGGTTTATCGCCTGTGTACATATAGCCGCTCAGCATCAACGTGCTAATCGAGTTGTCCCCGCCGCTCAGGGTCAACGTGCGATTTTGCACAATGTCGAGATTGCTGCCCATACGGATTTCGAGCGTTTCTTTATGGTTCGATGTAAAGCTGAAAGTACCCATATTGAGGTTGGTTACCGTATGGCTAGCCGCATCGGTAAAGAACAATTTAAAGCTGTCGTCGCTTTGCGCCGTATCGCTGATATGGATACGGCTTTTCGCGGTCAAGTCGCCGCCGAGGGTAAATTGCCCGCTGCTGACGTTGAGCAGCGTTAAATCTCCGGAGTAGGCCGTAATTACCCCCCCAGCCGATCCCGTAGCGTTTTGCGAAGCATTGGGCTGCGCCATTTCGCCTTGTTTTAGCGAGTTGATGTTGCCGTAAATCGGATGGGAGACGGTCGCTTCTTGCGTGAACAACCCAAAGTCAAAGACCTTGTTGCCTTCGGTGGCGACCCGCTGCCCGTTAAGATAAATCTCTCCGGTACCGCGATAATGGGTCAAATCTACATAGTTGAAGTACAGGAACTGATTAACGTTATTTGTGATTTCAGCATCATAGCCACCGCCGGCGCTGGCCGTCAGGTGGACGACCTTGGTGAAAAAATTGGCTGAGACACTGTAGTAAGATGTCTCGGGATCGCTATTAAGCGCCGTCGCTTTGAAATCACTGCTGACCCTATTGCCGCTGTCGGCGGTGGCATTGCCTTGCCAGACAAGCTGATGTTTCCCGGCGGCCAGATTGATTTGCGTGGCCGCCGTCGTCATATCGAGCCGGTCGGCGACGACGGTGCTGTTCTTAACGTTGGTAAAGTTAATCCCTTCGGGGGCGTTCAGCAGATTGCCCTCGCTAAGAATGAGAGTGATATTCAGGTTTCTCAGCGACTGTAGCATTGCGTCATTGGTGGCAAAATCGCCCTGCAGCGTGACTTTTTGCAACGATTTGGCAAAGCTGAGATCGACCGCGGAGCCGACCTCCGCGTTAAGAGTGATCTCGCGCAGTTGGCTGATTTCCGCATGACTTAACGTATGTTGCTTACCGGTATTCAGGCTGCCGTTGAGGGCGCCGTCGGCATTCGACATCGTGACGTTGCCACGGATCTGATACCCCAGCTCGCTGCCAATTTTGTATTCGAGATTGACGAGTTGCTCGTGACTGGGGCTGACTCCGCCCTCCAGCGGCGCTTCCCCGTTGCGGAACGCATGCAAAATATTCAGCGTCGCCTGCAGCGGATTATTGCCGGCTTTGAGCAAAATTGCCTGTTTTTGCAGTTCGCTCAGCGCCGGACCGTAATACAGTTCGTGATAAACCCTGGCGAAGTCTGCGGCATCTTTGAAGGGGGAGGATTTAGCCAGAATGGTCAGCAGATCAAGCTCGGAATTTCCCGCGGCGAGGAATTTGCTGTAACTGTCCAACCCGGTTGATTCCAGCGTGGCCTTTTTCCCGAGTTGCAGAAAGAGCAGCGCTACGCTTTCCTGATAGTGGGTCGCAGCCATCTCACCCGCAGCGTAGACATGGGTAGCATTAAGAAAAGCCTGTTTGGCTGCGCCATGGGCAGTGTCGTTACGAATATCGGCGATCAGACGCATGATGACGTCGCCGCGCGTTTCGGTATGATTATTCAACCCGGTGACGTAATTGGCGAGCTCGCTTGCGCCTGCATCAACGCCGAACGTATTTTTATAGACGGTTTTGACGAAGTCTTCATTACTTAACGTGGTCAACGCGCTGCGCGTATCGACGAAACGGCCGGCGATATAGCTGGCTTCGGCTTTTCCCGTCGCCAGAACCTGGCTCCAGTAATTGACGCCTTCCGCCACCGCAAGGCTGCCTACGATGTAAAACAGAGCTTGAATATCGGCTGCCGCTTCGGCGTTGGCGGGATAGGGGGACAAAGCGGGGTGTAAGGTTGTATCAATAATATCAAACAGATGCTGTTGCTGTGCGACCGGTGCCGCAGCGTCGCCCATATAGCTTTTCACGCCGGCGATGAGATCCTTGGTAATCAGCCCCAGCGTTTTTCCTGCATTGGCTTGCGCGACCAGCGTGGCCAGCACTGCGGGCGCTGGATCCGCGCCTGTCGTATTTTTATAGATGTATTGAATTTTTTGCGATGTTGTCAGGCCATCGTAGCGATGATGTCCATCCTGAGACTGGATGAATTTTTCTGCCAGTTGATCTCTGCTGTACTGCCCCGATTCCAGCTGGCGGGCAAAGAAGTTCAAGGCGGCGCTATCGGCTTTTTTACCGAGCGTGGCGTAAAAAAGGATGGCCACATCCTGTTGTGACGACAATAAACTCATGTTAACCCCTGTGTTGACATAGAAATAAGCATCAACAAGTACAGTTCAAAACCGGGTTATTGCAATGCGGCGAAATATGAGGAAATTCTGTTTCTGCCGAAAATGCGGTTGTCCTCTGTGTAAAAGCACTGCGGCGAAAGGCTCGATACTGGGGCAACCCTATAGTGGCAGTCCACTATCGTAAATATCTTGGCGTGGATCGGGTTTTTCTCTCTGTCGAAGCCATGGCTGCAGGCTCGCGGCTTTTTTTGGATCGGACTTTTCGCTACAATATGCCGCCGTCGAAAGCATAAAAATCCCTCTCATTTCTTGTTTTTAACAGCGCCGGCATGACGTTTTAGCGTCGTGTACCCATTATCATTTCGCCGCGGGCTGATGCACACGGCATGGCGAGGTCAGTTGTTCCGATGAAAAACATTCTTTCTATCCAGTCGCACGTGGTGTTTGGTCACGCCGGCAACAGTGCGGCTGAATTCCCGATGCGCCGCATGGGCGTCAATGTCTGGCCGCTGAACACGGTGCAGTTCTCCAACCATACGCAATACGGCCAGTGGACCGGCTGCGTCATGCCTGCCAGCCACCTGACCGAGATCGCGCAGGGTATTGCCAATATCGAGCAGCTGCAACGCTGTGATGCGGTGCTGAGCGGTTATATCGGTTCGCCGGAGCAGGGCGACCATATTCTGGAGATCGTGCGTCAGGTTAAGCAGGCGAACCCGAACGCCTGGTATTTCTGCGATCCGGTGATGGGGCATCCTGAAAAGGGCTGCATCGTGGCGCCGGGCGTGGCCGAGTTTCACTGCCGCCAGGCGCTGCCGTGCAGCGACATGATGGCGCCGAACCTGCTGGAGTTGGAGATGCTGAGCCAGATGGCCGTCGCCAACGTGGCCGATGCGGTGCAGGCCGCCCGCGTGCTGATCGCCAAGGGGCCGCGGCTGGTGCTGGTCAAGCACCTGGCCCGCGCCGGCTATCACGCCGACTGCTTCGAAATGCTGCTGGTGACGGCGGACGAGGCCTGGCACATCAGCCGGCCGCTGGTGGACTTCGGCGCGCGTCAACCGGTTGGCGTCGGTGATTTGACCAGCGGTCTGCTGCTGGTGGATCTGCTGAAGGGCGAGGCGCTGGACAAAGCGCTGGAGCACGTGACCGCCGCCGTGTATGAGGTGATGCTGACCACGCAGGAGATGGGCGAATACGAACTGCAGGTGGTGGCGGCGCAGGATCGGATCGTGCAGCCGCTCAGCGAATTCAAAGCGGTAAAGCTGTAAGTGCATCGAGCCCCGGCGACAGCCGCCGGGGCTGAAACTTTACTTCAATCCTTCGGCGTTCAGCGCCGCATCTACCGCTGGGCGCGCCGCAACGCGATCGAACCAGGCCGCCAGATGGGCGTGCTTGCGCACGTCGAACTGCAGGGCGAACGCCCAACGCAACACGGTGAACAGGTAGGCGTCGGCTACGCTGAAACGGCTTCCCAACAGGAAGTGCTGCTTCGCCAGCACCGAATCCAGATAGCTGAACTGCTGCTCCAGCTTGGCGCGCGCGATGGTTTGGTATTCCTCGGGCGTTTTCGGGTTGAACAGCGGGCTGAACCCTTTGTGCAGTTCGGTGGCGATGTAGTTCAGCCATTCGATCGCGTGGTAGCGCGACAGGGTGCCCGCCGCCGGGATCAGGTTGCGATCGGGCACGCGGTCCGCCAGGTATTGCACGATCGCCACGCCTTCGGTCAGCAGGCTGCCGTCATCCAGCAGCAGCGCCGGTACCTGTCCCTTGGGGGTGATGGCGAGGTAATCGGCGCCGCTCTCGGTCTTCTTCTGCGCCAGATCGACCTTCTCCGCCGTAAAATCCAGCCCTGCCTCACGCAGCACGATATGCGGGGACAGCGAACAGGCGCCGGCTTTATAGAACAGTTTCATCGGAAGCTCCTTGTTGATGACGAATGACGGGCATGCTTAACCTCTCATCGTAGTCCCATAGCGCCAAAATTACAGCGGCTTAGCTAACAAATTTAACCGATGATCGCCTCGGCGGGCTGCAGCTGCGCCAGCGTTGCGGCGATCTGCTGTTGCAACGCCTGCGGCGCTACCTGCATCGGCGAGCGCAGCTCGTTGGCGATCAGCCCCTGCTGAGCCAGCACCGTCTTGACCGGCGCCGGATTCGGGAAGCTGAACATCTGGTGGATCATCGGCAGCAGCTCATAGAAGTTGCTGCGCGCCGCGGCCAAATCGCCGGCGGCGACCTGCTGTACCAGCTGCACGAAACGTTCCGGGTGAACATGCGCGGCGGCGGAGATGGCGCCGGTGCCGCCGAGGCACAGCGTGGTGAGGATCAGATTGTCTTCCCCGGTCATCACATCGATTTCGCCGTCGGCGATCAGCGCCATGGTGGCGTCAGGATTGCCGCCGCAGTCCTTGATGGCGGTGATGCGCGGATGGCGCGCGAGCCGGCGCAATGTGGCCAGCTCCATGGCGATGCCGGTGCGCTGCGGAATGTTGTACAGGATCACCGGCACGCTGGAGGCGTCGGCCAACTGGGTGAAATAATCGATCAGGCCGCATTGCGAAGGGCGAATGTAGTAAGGTGCCGGGATCAGCACGCCGGCGATGTCGCGCAGCTGAATGGCCTGCTGCATCTGCAGCGTGGCGGCCATGTTATTGCCGGAAAGGCCCATCACGACCTGGTGTGCGGGCGCCACTTCCAGCACGGCGTCGAGCACCGCCAGCTGTTCTTCTTTGTTCAGCGCGGCGGCTTCACCGGTGGAGCCGCAGACCACCAGGCCATTGATGCCGGCGTCGAGCAGGTGCCGCGCCAGGCGTTTCACCGCCGGCAAATCGACGGCATCGTGATTGAAAGGGGTAACCATCGCCACCCAAATACCCGAAAATGAGGCCATAAAATATTCCTTCTGTGTGACCGACAGAGAAGCCAGATGAGAAAATTGAAGGCGGGGCGTTGCGCGCCATCCAGTCAGCTCATCTGACGGGACAGCTCGCCCCGGTCAAATGAGCGTCTGTTTCTTCGATTTAACCGCCGCCAAATCGCCAACGGGCAACGCAGGTGTTATCAGAAAGTCGGCGTTGCGTGGGTAGGCCATGGCGGTCTCGTGAAAAGGGGAAGTGGGGTGATAATGAATATTCTTCATCAGGCTGTCAATTTACAACAGATTGATAACATTGTTATTCATGATTCGGTAGCGAGGATGAGTTTGGCTAATAAATAAAAATCCCCGCAGCGGCGGGGAGAGTTTGGCCGGCTCAGCGCGGCGGGCGGGAGCCGATGGTGGCGGACCAACTGAAGGTGTCGCCGCTCGGCCGATAGCGGTTGGCCTTGCGTTCTGCACGCTCCGCCTTGGCGAGCTTCGCTCTGGCGGCCATGATGCGCGCCACCACTTCATCCTTGACCTTGTGCTGTTCGGCGTTGGTCAGCGGCCTGCCGTGGCTTTTGCGCGCCTTGTCCAGTTCGGTTTTCACTTCCCGCTGTTCGCTTTCCGTCATCTCTTTCAACGTCAACTTTTTCATCTTTGCCGCCCGTTCGGTGAAGTTGACCTACAGTTTAGCGGCGTTATGTGACCGAAAATGTTATGGGCATAACGAAATGCGCGGTAAGCCGGCATTACACCTCTTCCAGCAGATCGTCGACAAAGCGCCGCATGCGTTCGGTGCGCTGCTCGGCCATGTGCCGCCCGGCAGCGGTCTGGAAGCCGTCTTGCAGTTTGAACAGCTTGGTTTCGAAGTGATCCAGGCTGAAACGCTTGTCGTCATATTGACGATGCTCGGCCCGCGGATCGGCGGCGTCGTACAGCGCGCTGCGCATGCGGCCGCCGATATAGAAGCAGCGCGCCACGCCGATAAGACCTATGGCGTCGAGGCGATCGGCATCCTGCAGGATCTTCGCCTCCAGCGTTTGCGGGGGGATGCCGGCGGAAAAACTGTGCGCTTCGATGGCGTGAGCCACCGCCGCGATATCCGCCGGAGCCCATTCCAGCCGGGTCAGCGTAAACGTGGCTTGCTCCGCCGCCATGCGTGAGGCCAGATGGCGTTGCGGCGAATTCTTTTCCACCGCGACGGCGTCGTGCAGCAGCACCGCCGCACAGAGAATGCGCCGGTCGCCGCCTTCCAGCTTGCTGATCCGGCGGCAGTTCTTCCAGACCCGGTGCAGATGCGCCACGTCATGCGAACCGTCGTCCGACTCGAGGGTGAGCGGCAACAGCGTTTGCGCCAGCGCCTGGTAGGGGGAAAAAGGTTGTAACAGCTCTTGCGTCAGCGAGGGTAAAGACACGTTCAGCTCCTGTTGGGGGAAATCGGTCAATCAGCATAGCCGCGCCGGATGCCGGGAGAATGACAGAAAAACGGCTATTGTTTACTAAAGTGCAACCCACTATTGTCATAACTGCGGTTTTTGCAGCGAAACAAGCAACCTAGAATAGCCGCATTCCGCCGTCTCCGCTTGGTGAGAGCCTGTGTCCGCGGAGATGGCCGGAATATCCTCATCAGCCATGGGAGAAGAGATATGCCAACCCCTCTTGAAATAGTGCGCGCAACCTATGAAGGCAGTTCCGAAGAAAACGGCCGTAATCTGCTGGCGGCGCTGGCCCCCGATGCCGAGTGGACCGAAGCCGCCGGTTTCCCCTACGCCGGTACCTATATCGGCCCGGAGAACATCATCAAGAACGTGCATCAGCGCCTGGGCAGCGAATGGCAAGGTTACCGCGCCGATGTCGACCACTTTTACGACGCCGGCGACAATGTGATCGCGCAAGGTTTTTATCACGGCACCTACCGGGCCACCGGCAAATCCTTCAGCGCCTCTTTTGCGCATATTTATACGCTGCGCGGCGGCAAAATCGTGAAGTTCGTGCAGATCGTCGACAGCGCCAAAGTGCTGGAAGCGATGCAGCCTTAATCGCCGCTGCGCTTGCCGAATTTGCGGTCGAACTCGCGCCGGTAACCCCGGGCCTTGTTGCGATCGCGGATCCACAGATAGCCGCACACCAGCGCAACCGCTCCCGAGAAGGTGACGTTGCGCATATCCCGGTCATACCAAAACACCAACAGCGCATCCAGCGCCGCAATCAGCGCGATCCATTTATACATATGGGATTGACGCCGCGTGGCGGCGTTGAGTCGCTTTAACTGTCTGGCTTCGTCCAACACCGGTTTTTGCTGCATAGCGTTTCGTTATCATCAGGCTGTTCACGCTAAATTAGCAGAATTTCCCTAACCGCCGCAAAGGATAACGCGCGGTGCCATGCGGTTTTCCCCGCCGCTGGCGCGGGGCAGAAAATTTATGCCGGACGCTTGAATTGTCCATCGGGCGTGGTAGGTTATTTATTCGCTATTTTTGGGTTTTTATTCAACATTCGCCGTGTCATCAAGCTGCAGCACCGGGCGGTTAACGTGATGGGTTCGATACATGCGGCGGTTAACTTCGGCAGGAGGATGTGATGAACGATAAAACGGCACGCCCGCAGGATGTGGTTCAGCAACAGCTTGACGCCTATAACGCCCGCGACATCGACGCCTTCATGGCCTGCTGGGCGGACGACGCGCAGTATTACGAGCATCCCGACACGCTGCTGGCCAGCGGCAAGGCGGCGATCCGCGAACGGCATCTGGTGCGTTTCCAGGAGCCGAGTCTGTACGGTGAACGGATAAAACGCATGGCGGTGGGGAACATGGTGGTCGATCAGGAAGTGGTGACGCGCAACTTCCCGCAGGGGCGGGGCAAAATGGATGTCATCGCCATTTACGAAGTGGAACAGGGGCGGATCGCTAAAGCCTGGTTCAAGATCGGCCCCTGTGTGCCGGATGAGGGCGCGCTCTAGCCGCGCATTATTGCAACGCCATCACCGCTTCTATCTCTACGCACACCTGCGGTGAAAACAACGCGCTGACTGCCATCAGTGAACAGGCCGGCAGCGCGCCATCGAAATAGTCAAACAGCACCGGGCGCACGCCCGCCAGATCGGCGATGTCGGTCAGGAACACGCTGATTTTAATCAACGCTTTAAGATTAACGCCTTCGCTGGCGGCGATAGTGGCTAACTGCTCGAGGATCTCCTGCGTTTGCTCCGGCGCGCTCAAGCCTTGCGCGTCGGTGGCGAAGGCCGTCAATCCCGACACGTACAGGCGATCGCCGTGGCGCACCGCATGCACATAGGGGCCGCCCGGCGTAGGCAACTGCGGATAATTCGTGCGTTTTAATAATGTCATGATCAAACCCCGCGCAAGACCGGTTAATAAAATCGACAAACTTGGTTAGGATACTGAGGAAACGGCGGCCAGACGCCGCGCACCGATGATATTTGAGAGTATCATCCCTCTTTATTTTATACGTCGTCTTTCACCTGAATGTGACAGTGCGGCGCAGATCGGCCACAAGGACGCATGAGACGATGAACCCGCTTTTTACTCCCTACCTGCAACGCTGGCAACTGGAACAGGACGGCAAAGCCTTCGAAACCCACAGCAGTCTGCTGATGCCGGTGCGTTACCGGGGCGAGGCGGCGATGCTGAAGATCGCCCGCGAGCAGGAGGAGCGCTTCGGTGGCCAACTGATGTGCTGGTGGCGTGGGGAAGGCGCCGCGCAGGTGCTGGCGTGGCATGACGACGGCATTCTGCTGGAGCGCGCGCAGGGTGAAGGCTCGTTGGCGCAGCTGGTGCGTGACGGCGACGATGAGCAGGCCACGCAAATCCTGTGCCGGGCGATCGCCGCCTTGCATGCGCCGCGAGCGGAACCGTTGCCCGAGCTGATCCCGCTGCAGGAGTGGTTCAGCTCACTGTGGCCGGCGGCGCAGGCGCACGGCGGCATGCTGCGTCTCTGTGCCACGGCGGCGGCAGAATTGCTGCACAGCCCGCGAGAAGAGAGCGTGCTGCACGGCGATATTCACCATGACAACGTGCTGGACTTCGGCGAACGCGGCTGGCTGGCGATCGATCCCAAGCGTTTGTACGGCGAACGGGGCTTCGACTACGCCAATATCTTCTGCAATCCCAACTACGGCATCGCCACCGATCCGGCCATTTTCCAGCGCCGCGTGGAACAGGTCTGTCGCTTGGCCGGGCTGGAGCGCCGGCGCTTGCTGCAATGGATCCTGGCCTGGTCGGGGCTGTCCGCCGCCTGGTTCATGGAAGACGGGCAGGCGGCGGACATCGACTTTCGCGTCGCCGAGCTGGCGGCGCGTGCGCTGGATCTCCCGCTGCCGGGCGGCGACTCAGGGTTCATCCTGCCAGTAATCGAGCGAGGTTGAAGGGCGCTGCAGGTAGCGCACCTGCTGGCCGTCTGCGCCGCGCGCCATCGCCTGATATTTGCCGGAATCCGGGTACATCACCAGCTCCGGCTGTTCGCGCGTGCTGACGGACAGGTACTTCAGCGGCGCATCGGAGGTGTTGATGATCTGGTGCGGGTATTCCGGGCCCGGCGGAATGAAGATGACATCCCCGCTGACGATCGGCAGCATTTCTCCGGCCACCCGCAGCGTACCGCTGCCTTCCAGAATGATGAACATTTCCTCCTGCGCGTAGTGAAAATGGTAGGGGCAGGAGCGCATACCCGGCGCGACACAATCGAAAGAGGCGCCCAGCTTGTCGGCGGCGGTGCCGGTGCCGAGGCGAGCGCCGACGCTGTCATACAGCGGCGGCCGCCGATCGTGCCGCTTATCTACTCGTTCGACATTGCGTATCAGGCGCTGAGCCAACAGCGCAGCTTTCTCAGTCATAGGCTTCCTTGGTGACGGCGTCACTTATTTTGTGAATTGATCTCAAGACGACAGAGAAAGTGAAGGCGCCATGGCGGCACTTGTCAATGTAGACCGCCCGTTATGCTTGGCTTGTTCGCTGCGGCAGCGACAGCAGCAGATAGGCGATCGCGCCGCCGACGATGCCCCAGAAGGCCGAACCGATGCCCAGTAACGTGACGCCGGAGGCGGTGATGAGGAAGGCGATCAGCGCCGCGTCGCGCTGTTTCTCATCATGCAGCGCGCGCTGCAGGCTGCCGCCGATGGTGCCGAGCAGCGCCAGCCCGGCGATGGTGTGGATCAGGGCGAGGGGCAGCGCGCTGAACAGCAGGCCGATGGCGCCGCCGAACAGCCCGGCCAACAGGTAGAAGCCGCCGGCGGCCACCGCGCCCATATAGCGGCGCTGCGGATCGGGATGCACGTCCGGCCCCATGCAGATGGCGGCGGTGATCGCGGCGATGCACACCGAGAAGCCGCCGAACGGCGCCAGCAGCAGCGCGGTGAGCGCCGTCCAGGCGATCAGCGGTGAGGTGGGGACGCGGTAGCCCGCCGCCTGCAGCGTGGCGATGCCGGGCGCATTCTGCGAAGCCATGGTCACCACGAAGAACGGCACGCCGATGCCCAGCAGCGTCGGCCAACTGAAGTGCGGCGCGATAAATTCCGGCATGGCGAACGCCGGCGCATGCTGCGTTAGCTGGATATTGCCCTGCAGCGCAGCGATCGCCAGCCCGGTCGCCAGCGTCAGCACGATGGCGTAGCGCGGCAGATAACGGCGGCTGAGTAGATAGGCCAGCCCCATGCCGGCGCTCAGCGGGAAATTGAGCTGCAGCGAAGCGAAGGCGTCCAGCCCGAAACGCAACAGGATCCCCGCCAGCATCGCGGCGGAAATCGCCTGCGGAATATAGTCCATCAGGCGGGCGAACAGCCCGGTGACGCCGCACAGCAGGATCAGGCCGGAAGCGAAGATAAACACGCCGATCGCCTCGTTGATCGGCGTGCCGGGCAGGCTGGTGACCAACAGCGCCGCACCGGGCGTCGACCAGGCGGTGAGGATAGGCGTGCGATAGTAAAGCGAGAGTCCGAGCGAGGTGACGCCCATCGCGATCCCCAGCGCGCTCAGCCAGCCGCCGATCTGCGCCGGTGTGGCGCCCGCGGCGGCGGCGGCCTGGAAAATGATCGCGGCAGAGCTGGTGTAACCCACCAGAACGGCGACAAAGCCGGCCATGACAGCGGGCAGGGTCAGGTGGCGCAGGGAGAGGGCTGGGCGCATGAGGTGCTCCAATCGGTGATTGTGCGTTATAACGCACGATGAGAAATCAGCATAGCACCGTGCGCTATAGCGCACAAGCGGGTATAATCGGGCTCGACACGCAGAGGAGAATTGGATGCAGGAACTTGCCGGCCATTTGGCTCACACCCTTCGCACGCTGCGCGCACAGCGCGGTTGGAGCCTGACTCAGGCGGCGGAATACACCGGCGTCAGCAAGGCGATGCTCGGGCAGATCGAACGCGGCGAATCCAGCCCGACGGTGGCGACGCTGTGGAAAATCGCCACCGGTTTCAACGTGGCGTTCTCCGCTTTTCTTGAGGCGTCGCCCGCGCAGCAGCAGGCGACGCTGCACCGCTACGGCGATCTGCCGGTCTACGATCAGGACAACGCCGACATGCGCGTGGTGCCGTTGTTTCCCTACGATCGCCAGCTGGGTTTCGATATGTTCGTCATCGATCTTGCGCCGGGCGCGCTCAGCGAGTCGTCGCCCCATGAGCCGGGCGTGATCGAGCATGTCATCGTGATCAGTGGCCGGTTGGAGTTGGCGATAGAGGGCGAATGGCACAGCCTGGCCGCCGGCGAGGCGATGCGCTTTCAGGCCGATCGGCCGCACGCTTACCGCAACGCCAGTTCACAAACGGTGCGCATCCACGATCTGATCCACTATCCTCAATCCTGACTCAACGCGGCGGCCGTGGGCTTTGACTCCGCGCCGCCAAACGCCTACCTTGTTGAAAATGACTCTTATTTCACAGGCTGTCGCCCATGACGGGGCGGCGTTGCAGCCGACTCAAAAGGAGCTTGATTTTGCCGGTCACCAATCGACGTCAGTTTATTAAACTCAGTGCGCAAACCGCAGGAGCCGTATTCGCGATGACTTCATTACCCAACAGTATCCGCCTGGCGATGGCGGCGGAAGGCGGCGCGGCCGCCGGCGATGAATTCCTGTGGCTGGAGGAGCTGCAGGGTAAAAAAGCGCTGCAATGGGTGCAGCAGGAAAATCAGCGCACCGTGGCGCGTTTCGGCCAGGGCGAAGACTTTCAGCGCATTGAGCGCGAGGTGCTGGATATCCTCAATAAAGACACCCAAATCCCGTGGGTGAGCAAGCGCGGCGAGTACTATTACAACTTTTGGCAGGACCAGGCCAACCCGCGCGGCCTGCTGCGGCGCACCACGCTGGACGAGTACCGCAAGGCCAAACCGGCCTGGGAAACGGTGCTGGATATCGATGCGTTGGGCAAGGCGGAGGGCAAGGATTGGGTTTATCAGGGCTCGCAGCCGCTGGCGCCGGAATACCGCTATTGCCTGATGCAGCTGTCGCCGGACGGCGGCGACGCCACCGAAATCCGCGAATTCGATCTGGTGGCCAAACGCTTCGTCAAGGACGGCTTCAACGTGCCGGTGGCGAAAAGCCGGGTTTCCTGGGTCGATCGGGACACGCTGTTCATCGCCACCGATTTCGGCCCCGGATCGATGACCCAGTCCGGCTACGCGCGCATCGCCAAACGCTGGCGGCGCGGCACGCCGCTGAGCGCCGCCGAAACGCTGTACGAAGCGCAGCCCGAGGACATGGCGGTCTTCGCCTATCACGATCGCACGCCGGGCTTTGAGCGCGATTTCGTCGGTCGTAGCCTGGACTTCTATCGCCGCGACTACTTCTTGCTGGCTCAGGACGGCCGGCAGATCAAAATCGACATCCCGGCCGACGCCGAGCTGGATACGCACCGTGAATGGCTGCTGATTAAACCGAGCAGCGACTGGGAGGTGGGCGGCAAGCGCTATCCGTCCGGCGCGCTGCTGGCGGCCAACTTCGATGACTATCTGGCGGGCAAGCGCGAGCTGCAGCCGCTGTTTACCCCAACGGCGGAGCAGGCGCTGAGCGGCTACAGCGGCACCCGCGATCACCTGATCCTCAGCATCATGGATAACGTGGTCAACCGGCTGGAAGTGCTGACGCCGCAGGGCGGCAGCTGGCAACGTCGCCCGCTGGGCAACCCCGGCGCCATCAGCACCCTTTCCGCCGGCGGCATCGACGAAGAGAGCAACGCCTATTTCCTGACCGTCAGCGGGTTCCTGCAGCCGACCTCGCTGTACATGGGCAATCTCGACGGCGGTGAGGCGACGCTGCTTAAACAGGCGCCGCAGGATTTTGACGCGTCAGGCTACCAGGTGAGCCAGCATTTTGCGCGTTCCAAGGACGGTACCCGCGTGCCGTATTTCCAGATTGCCGCCAAAGATCTCAAATCGGACGGCAGCACGCCGACGCTGCTGTATGGCTACGGCGGGTTTGAAGTGCCGCTGCTGCCGGGCTATCTCGGCGGCAAGGCGCCGGCCTGGCTGGAGCGCGGCGGGGTGTACGTGGTGGCCAACATCCGCGGCGGCGGCGAATACGGCCCGGCCTGGCACCAGGCGGCGCTCAAGCAGAATCGCCATCGCGCCTACGAGGATTTCGCCGCCGTGGCCGAAGATCTCATCGCACGCAAGGTGACCTCGGCGCCGCATCTGGGCGCGCGCGGCGGCAGCAACGGCGGCCTGTTGGTGGGCAATATGCTGACGCTGTATCCGCAGCTGTTCGGCTGCATCGTCTGCGAAGTGCCGCTGCTGGACATGCAGCGCTATACGCAGCTTTCCGCCGGCGCGTCGTGGATCGCCGAATACGGTGACCCGAGCAAGCCGGAGCAGTGGGCTTATATCAAAACCTTCTCGCCGTACCACAACATTCAGGCGAAAACGGCCTATCCGCCGGTGCTGTTCTATACCGCGACCAGCGACGATCGGGTCAACCCGGCCCACGCCCGCAAAATGGCCGCGCGCATGCAGGCGATGGGGTATCAGCAGGCTTATTTCTACGAGAATACCGAAGGCGGGCACAGCGCCGCCGCCGACAAGCAACAGGCGGCGTTCCACAGCGCATTGGTGAGCGAGTTCATGTGGGCCAACCTGAGCGGCAAACCCAAGTCAGCGTAAGCCTTTTTCTTGCAGGCATAAAAAAACACCGGGGCGTTAACTCCGGTGTTTTTATTTACGTCTCAATCTGCCGGCGATCAGCGAGCCGCGGTGGCTTCCTGTGCTTTCTGATTGGCGTCTTCGGTGGTGTCCAGCGTCATGCGGTACAGCTTCGGCGCGGTCAGCATCATCAGGATAGCGATGACGGCGGTGACGATACCGATCTGCATAAACACATGGCTGTAGATGGCCAGCGAAGCGTGCGCGTCGTTGATGTCGCTCGGGACGGCGGTCAGACCGGCAACCTTACCGGCGATCAGCGCGGCGGCGGCGGTAGTCAGGAACCAGGAGCCCATGATGAAGCCCATCAGACGCTGCGGCACCAGCTGCGCCACCATCGCCAGGCCCAGGCCGGAAATCATCAGCTCGCCGATGCTCTGCAGCGCGTAGCTCAGGATCAGCCAGTTGACCGACACGATGCCCTGTTCGTTGGCGAAGCTGGCGCCCCACGGCAGCACCAGGAAGGCGCAGGAGCAGAGGATCATGCCGAAAGCGAACTTGTGCGGCATCGGCAGGCGATCGCCCATTTTGTTATACAGCGCGGCCAGAATCGGGCTGGCGAGCATGATCCAGAACGGGTTCAACGCCTGATACTGCTCCGGCTCGAAGGCGACGCCGAAGATGCTGTGTTCCACGTTGTGGATGGCGAAGAAGTTCAGCGAGGTTGGCATCTGGCTGTACAGCACGAAGAACACCACCGCTTCCAGCATCAGCAGGAAGGCGACGATCATCTTGCGGCGAGCGGCGCCGTGCAGGGCGAAGGTTTCCTTGGCGAACACCAGAACGATGCCGGCGGAAACCAGGGCCAGCGCCCAGCGCGCGATCACCTGGTTGTGCAGCAGCCAGCTGGACACGGCGATCAACGCCACGATGCCGACCAGCACCATCAGCAGTTTCGGCAGATGCAACGGCTTGAAGTCAGGCTTGGAACCGTTTTCCTTCACCCACTTGCGGCACATCATAAAGTTGACCAGGGTGATCAGCATGCCGACCACGCTCAGCGAGAACGCCACGCTCCAGCCGTATTTCGCCGCCAGCCACGGAGTGGCCAGCATAGAGAAGAAGGAGCCGATGTTCACCGACATGTAATACATGGTGAAGGCACCGTCGAGACGCGGATCGTCTTTCTCATAGCAGGTGGACAACAGAGAGGACGGGTTGGCCTTGAACAGACCGCTGCCCACGGCGATGGTCGCCATGCCCATGTAGACCCAGAAGATGTCGTGGCCGGAGTAAGCCACCATGGCGTAACCGGCGGCCAGCACCAGCGCGCCGAGCACGATCACGCGTTTGGCGCCCAGCACTTTGTCGCCCAGCCAGCCGCCGATGGCGACGAAACCGTATACCAGGGCGCTGAAGGAAGAGAACAGGGTGATGGAGTCGGCTTCGCTCATGCCGAGCATCTTGACCAGATAAACCGCCATGATGCCCTGCAGGCCGTAGTAGCCGAAACGCTCCCACAGTTCGATCGAGAAGATCAGATAGAACGCTTTCGGTTGTTTGAACGCGTTAAGGCTCACGCTCTCCGGATGTTGGTTGTTTGCTGTTGACACTGGTACCTCTGTTTTTTCGCAGCCCGTCTTTGGAGGACGGGAAAGTACAAAAGTTGATGCGGAACGGCATCCTTTTGCGTTGTTATAGGATGGGGACGGCGGTTAATGTTCACTATCTTTGTCAACGAGGCAAGCAGTTTGTCATATTCGGTTACATTTAACGCCCGCAGGATTATGCCGCGATGTTGCAAATGTTATGCAGTATTAACTTTCGGGTTTTAATGGTTTGCCGATTTTTTGTTTTGATTAAAAGCTATACGAATTTTAAACAGGGATATATTCTGCTGAATTGCTATTTTTTAGCGCATCAGTGTAGGTGAGGTTATTAATCCGTTGGAATGTTGTGCACATGGCGCATTTTGTAAAATTATAGAAATTTGGGAAAACGGTACTGGCATTTGTGAACGCCTTGTGATCCTGAAAGCGTGACGTTCACCGCAATTTTCGACTAATTTTTCGCTTGAAAATAACACGGCACTGAGTTTTTCACTGAAAACCTCGAAATTGCCGGGGTTACTGCTGCGCGATATCACATTTCCGATAAAAAAGAGGCGCTGGCGGGGGGAGAGGTGGCGACGGGTGCGGTTTGCCGCACCCAACAGACTCAGGATTCCGGATAAACCTTTTCTTTATACTCGCACAGGTCTTCGATAATGCAGGAGCCACAGCGCGGTTTGCGCGCGATGCAGGTGTAGCGCCCGTGCAGGATCAGCCAGTGGTGGCAATCGATCTTGAATTCGGCGGGCACCACCTTCAACAGCTTCTCTTCCACCTGATCGACGTTCTTGCCTGGCGCGAAGTGAGTGCGGTTGCACACCCGGAAGATGTGGGTGTCCACGGCGATGGTCGCCCAGCCGAAGGCGGTATTGAGCACCACGTTGGCGGTCTTGCGGCCGACGCCCGGCAGCGCTTCCAGCGCGGCGCGATCTTCCGGCACTTCGCCGCCGTGCAGCTCCAGCAGCATGCGGCAGGTTTTGATCACGTTTTCGGCCTTGCTGTTGAACAGGCCAATGGTCTTGATGTACTCCTTGACGCCATCAACCCCCAGCGCCAGCATGGCGGCGGGGGTGTTGGCGACCGGATAAAGCTTGGCGGTCGCTTTGTTGACGCTGACGTCGGTGGCCTGTGCGGACAGCAATACCGCGATCAGCAGTTCAAACGGCGTGGTGTACACCAGCTCGGTGGTCGGATGCGGGTTGTTGTCGCGCAGCCGGGTCAGAATTTCCAGTCGCTTCTGCTTGTTCATCAGGCCTTCTCAGCACGTCCTTGTTCCAGCAGCGGTTCCACCGCCACGGCGCGGGCTTTGCGCGCCTTCATTTTTTCGTCGATCAGATACTTGACCGCCAGCAGCAGCCCCAGGCCGATAAAGGCGCCCGGCGGCAACATGGCCAGCAGGAAGGGGCTGTCGAAATGCACCACTTCGATGCGCAGCGACTTGGCCCAGCCGCCCAGCAGCTGGTCGGCGCCATCGAACAGCGTGCCGTTGCCCAACAGTTCTCGCATCGAGCCCAGCGTCACCATCACGCCGGTGGCGCCGAGGCCGATGGCCAGACCGTCCAGCGCCGAGAGGCCGACCGGTTTTCGCGCCGCCACCGCTTCGGCACGGCCGACCACGATGCAGTTGGTCACGATCAACGGAATAAAGATCCCGAGCGACTGATACAAACCGAAGGCATAGGCGTTGATCAGCATCTGCACGATGCTCACCACCGCGGCGATGATCATCACGTAGATCGGAATACGCACTTCGCTCGGCACCCAGCGGCGCACCGCGGAAATCGAGGCGTTGGTCAAGACCAAAACCAGGGTGGTGGCCAACCCCAGGCCGAGCGCGTTGGTGACGGTGGAGGTCACCGCCAGCAGCGGGCACATGCCCAGCAGCTGCACCAGGGCGGAGTTGTTCTTCCACAACCCCTGGACGATCAATTCTTTGGCTTCACTCATTCGGCGGCTCCACACGCAGGTAAGCTTTCAAGTTTAGGCGGCAGCGTTTCCATATACAACGCCGTGCGGCGCACTGCATTGACCACCGCACGCGGTGTAATGGTGGCGCCGGTGAACTGATCGAACATACCGCCGTCTTTCTTCACCGCCCAGCGCTTATCGTCCGGGCCTTCGATTTTCTTGCCGCTGAAGAAGGAAATCCAGTCGGAAATGCGCAGTTCGATTTTGTCCCCCAGCCCCGGGGTTTCGTGGTGTTCAATCACGCGGGTGCCGAGCACCGTGCCGTTGAAATCGGCGCCGACCAGCAGCTTGATGGCGCCGGAGTAGCCGTCCGGCGCGGTGGTTTCCAGCGCGGCGGCGGTCGGTTGCCCGTTTTTGCGCGCCAGGTACAAGCGGTGCGGCGCGCCGTCGCCCAGCGCCGGATCGCTGACCAGGAGGCATTCGTTCTGCATAATGTTGTCGTAGTTTTCCGGCGGCACCACCTGATCGAGCAGCGCTTTTTGCTGCAGCGCCGCCTGATGGGCGATGGTGCCTTTCGTCAAGGTATAGACCACGGCAGTCAGGCCGGTGGTGACCGCCGCGAACACCGCCAGCGTGGTGCCGTGCTTTCTCATGGAATTCAGCATGGCGGCTCCTCAGCGATGGCCGTACACGCGCGGCTGCGTGTAGTGGTCGATTAACGGGACGGTGATGTTGGCGAGCAGCACCGCGAAAGCCACGCCGTCGGGGTAGCCGCCATAGACGCGGATCAGCCAGGCCAGCACGCCGATCAGTGCGCCGTAGATCAGGCGGCCCTTAGGCGTGGTGGAGGCGCTGACCGGATCGGTGGCGATAAAGAACGCGCCCAGCATGCTGGCGCCGGAGAACAGGTGGATCAGCGGCGAAGCCTGATGCGCCGGATCGATCCACCAGGCAAGGCCAGAGCAGAAGGCGATGGTGGCCAACATGCTGAAAGGGATTTGCCAATGGATTAGGCGGCGCGCCAGCATAAACAGGCCGCCGGCCAGGAAGCCGAGGTTGACCCATTGCCAGCCGATGCCGGCCAGCGCGCCGCCGAACAGCGGCTGCTGTAACACCTGTTCCACGCTGTGGCCGCTGCGCAGGCCGGTTTTGAAGCCGTCGAGCGGCGTGGCCTGGCTGATGCCGTCCACGCCCATCTGCAGTTCGTGCAGCGTCGCGCCTTGCGAGGTATGGCCGCTGAAAATGGCCAGCAGCGTGTCGTGGAGCGACAGCGCGGTGGCGCGCAGCTCATCCGGCGGCAGCCAGCTGGTCATCTGTACCGGGAAGGAGATCAGCAGCACCACGTAACCGACCATCGCCGGGTTGAACGGGTTCTGCCCGAGGCCGCCGTACAGCTGCTTGGCGATGACGATGGCGAAGAAGGTACCGATAACGATCATCCACCACGGGGCCAGCGGCGGCAGGCTGATGCCGAGCAGCAGCGCGGTCAGCAGGGCGGAGTTATCCGCCAGCCGGCTGCGCACCGGCAGCTTGCGCAGCCTGAGGATCGCGCCTTCTGCGGCCAGCGCGACGATCGCCGCCAGCGCCACCTGAATCAATACGCCGTAGCCGAAGAACCAAATCTGCGCCGCGATGCCGGGAATGCACGCCAGCATCACCCACAGCATGATGCGGCTGGTGCTTTGCTGGTTGTGGGTGAACGGCGAGCTGGCGATGTGTAAGCCTTTGGCGGCTGTGGGTGATACCGGCCTGAACTTCATAGAGTAACGATACCTTCTGCGCCGCGCCTGCGGCAGTTTCGATGCGCCGAATTGCGGGCGCGGCAAAAATAATAGCCGAGCATTCTACCTGATTCGATGCGAGGGTAATACGCCTTAATGATAGGGGTATTCGGCTTTCCGCGCATCTGGCGATCGGGACGGCGCGATTTGATTTTTTTTTGGCCGGAAAATGGGCTAACGTGAGGAATTGTCAGTGGAACTTGTGCCGCCATCGACCGCAATAAATGGGTTAACCGTATGAATGAAATATCATTTTTCACCAGATTTCCGCACAAAATAACAACTTTCACATAATCCGTGTAGGTTACTATCGCGAACATTATTGAGTCAGTGAACCCATAATAATGACAAATGAAGACATTTTTTTTATTGAAGAGCTAATTGAGTGGGTGGAGATACATCTGGAGAAACGGCCAAACCTGGATGAAGTCGCGCGTATTTCGGGCTATTCCAAGTGGCATCTGCAGCGTAAATTCAAGCGTATTACCGGCATTCAACTCGCCACCTACATCCGTTCGCGTATCCTGACGCGCGCCGCGGTGGCGCTGCGCATTACTCGTCGCTCGATCATCGACATCTCCGATGAGCTGGGCTTCGACTCTCAGCAGACCTTTACCCGCATGTTCAAGCAGCGCTTCGGCACCACGCCCAATCGCTACCGATCGATGACGCACTGGGACGTGAAAAACCTGATGCCGCGCTTTAACTTCGATGCCAGCTACGGCGCCGGTTATTACCCGGAAGTGAAGCGGCTGACGCTGCCCGAGATGCAGTTGGTCGGTTTCACGCGCCGGCTGGATTTCGCCTCCGAACAGGAGCTGGAGTACTCTTCCTGCATGGCGATGAAGGACGAGATTTTCAACGACTTCTTCAAGGGGCTGCACGTCGACTGTCGGCGGATTTACAGCATCTACTCCCCTCATGCCGGGGAGGGCGACGAGCTCTCATCCACGCTGGTGATGGCGGTCGATCCTGAACACAAAAAAGATATTCTTTCCAACTATCAAATCGACACTTTCCATCTGCCGAGCCGCGAGTTTATCTCCATCAACCATAAGGGTTCGGCGAAAGAGTGTTTGCAGTTTTTCGGCTACCTGATGTCGCATGTAATGCCGGGGCTGAAGGATGAAGTGCGCGGCAGTATGGAAATGGAGATCATTCAAACCAAAGAGTGGAATCCGGAATCCAAACTGCGCCAGATTGATGTGGATTACACCTACCTGATCTCTATCGATTAAACGGCGCCGGCGTCAGCCAGGCGCCGCTGTCATCATTTGTCTTCCGTTTCCGCCGCCAGCGATTCCCTGGCGGCTTTTTTGGCTTTGGCGCGGGCGATAGCCGCCGCGACCGCCGCCTTGCGCGGATCTTCCTCGGTGACTGCCGCCGCCGTTTCCGCCGCTGCAGGGGCATCCGCCTGCTGAGCCGCTTTCTTGGCTTTGACACGCGCCAGTGCCGCCGCGACCGCCGCCTTGCGCGGATCTTCCTCGGTGGCTGCCGGCGCCGTTTCGGCCGGTGCAGGGGCATCCGTCTGCTGCGCCGCTTTCTTGGCTTTGGCGCGGGCGATAGCTGCCGCGACCGCCGCCTTGCGCGGGTCTTCTTCGGCGGCTGCCGGCGCCGTTTCCGCCGCTGCAGGGGCGTCCGCCTGCTGCGCCGCTTTCTTGGCTTTGGCGCGGGCGATAGCCGCCGCGACCGCCGCCTTGCGCGGATCTTCCTCGGTGGCTGCCGGCGCCGTTTCCGCCGCTGCAGGGGCATCCGTCTGCTGCGCCGCTTTCTTGGCTTTGACACGCGCCAGAGCGGCAGCGACCGCCGCCTTGCGCGGATCTTCTTCGGCGGCTGCCGGCGCCGGTTCCGCTGCGGCTGGGGTATCTGCCAGCTGCTCTGCCTTTTTGGCTTTGACGCGCGCCAGGGCGGCAGCAACGGCCGCTTTACGCGGATCGTCCTCTGTTGCCGCCGGGGCGGCGTTGTCTGCGGCCGGCGCTTCCTTGCGCGCTTTCACGCGGGCCAGCGCCGCGGCCACGGCGGCTTTGCGCGCGTCGTCGCCGGAGGCCGCCGGTGGCGCCTCTTTTTCCGCCTCGGCCGCCAACTGGGCGCGGCGTTCACGCGCCTGCGCTTTACGCGCTTCGCGGGCGGCGATCATTTCGCTGTTATCCGGCTGCTGGCCGTCGACCGGCGTGACCGCCGCTTCGGCATTTTTGCTGCGCACGCGCGCCAACGCGGCCTGCACCGCACCCTGATCGTCGTCGGTCAGTTTGACGGCGGCTTTTTTGTGCCGCTCTTCGCGCGCCAGCTTCTCGCGCTCCAGGCGGGCCAGCTTGGCTTCGTAACGCGCCTTGGCCTCGGCGGCGCGCGCCGCTTCCAGATCGATAGCCTTGATCTCGGCCTTTTCCTGACGGTAGTACTGTACCAGCGGGATGTTGCTGGGGCAGACGAACGCGCAGGCGCCGCATTCAATGCAGTCGAACAGGTTATGGTTGCGCGCCTTGTCGTGCTCCTGCCCACGGCTGAACCAGTACAGCTGCTGCGGCAGCAGCCCGGCAGGGCAAGCGTCTACGCACAGGCCGCAGCGGATGCAGGACTGCTCCGGCTCCTGCGGTGTCATTTCATCGACCGTCGGCGCCAGAATGCAGTTGCTGATCTTGACGATCGGCACGTTCAGCGCAGGCAGGGTAAAGCCCATCAGCGGGCCGCCCATGACCACCATCTGCTGCGCCTGCGGGCGGAAACCGGCGAAGTCAAGCAGGTGCTGCACCGGCGTGCCGATGCGCGCCCACAGGTTGCCCGGGTGCTCGATCGCGTCGCCGGTCAGGGTCACTACGCGCTCAATCAGCGGTTCGCCGTCGACGATCGCTCGCTTGATGGCGAAGGCGGTGCCGACGTTTTGCATCAACACGCCGATGGCAGAGGAGTGCTTGCCGTGCGGCACTTCCTTGCCGGTCAGGATCTTGGTCAGCTGTTTGGCGCCGCCGGACGGGTATTTGGTGGGGATAACGCGTAGCGCAATGCCGGACTGGCCGCGCAACGCCTGCTTCAGCGCCGCGATCGCCTCCGGTTTGTTGTCTTCGATGCCGATCAGCGTGACCTTGGGTCGCAGAATATGTTGCAGGATCTGCGTGCCTTCAACGATCTGATCGGCATGTTCCTGCATCAGGCGATCGTCGGCGGTGATGTAAGGCTCGCACTCGGCGGCGTTGAGGATCAGCGTTTCCACGCCGCTCATGCCGCCCTGCAGCTTGCTGGCGGTCGGGAAACCGGCGCCGCCCAGACCGGCGATGCCGGCCTGATGAATACGTTGAATCAGATCCGCGGCGGGCGCTTGGCGGTAGTCAGCCACCGGATCGCGCTCGCACCAGCGGTCTTCGCCGTCCGCCTCGATAATCACGCACAGCTCCGTCAGCCCGGAAGGGTGCGCGGTGATGTGCGGCGTGATGGCGCTGACGGTGCCCGAGGTCGGGGCGTGAACCGGCACGGTGCGGCCGCGGCCGACGGTCAGCGGCTGGCCTTTCAACACCCGATCGCCGGCATTGACGCACAGCTCGCCTTCAGGCCCCAGATGCTGTTGCAGCGGAATGATAAAGGTCTTGGGCAGGGGAGCGACACGCAGCGGCGCACCGCTGGACTGCGTTTTCATTTCCGGCGGATGGATCCCGCCGTTGAAATCCCAGATCCGGTCTTTTTTAAAGGCGGCGAACAGATTAAGCATGTTGCTCCACGTGGATCACTTGCACCGGGATCGTCTTCATGTCCCACTTCCAGTTGGCGGTGGTGGTGGCGACCGGTCTCATTTCAATACAGTCGGTAGGGCAAGGGGCGACGCACAGGTCGCAGCCGGTGCAGAGGTCGGTGATGACGGTGTGCATGGCGCGGGTGGCGCCGACGATGGCGTCCACCGGGCAGGCCTGAATGCACTTGGTGCAGCCGATGCAGTTGGCCTCGTCGATATAGGCCACTTTACGCTCCGGCTCGGCGGCGGCTTCGCTGCCCAGCGGCTGCGGCTCGACGTTGAGCAGCTCCGCCAGTTTCAACATCACCTGTTCGCCACCCGGCGCGCATTTGTTGATCATCTCGCCGTTGGCCACCGCCTCGGCGTAGGGGCGGCAACCGGGGTAGCCGCACTGGCCGCACTGGCTCTGCGGCAGGATCGCGTCGACCTGCTCGGCGACCGGATCCTCCTCCACCTCAAAACGGCGCGCGGCGTAGCCCAGCACCAGTCCGAACAGCAGCCCGAGCGCGCTTAAAGCCGCGATAGCTATCCACAACGCAGTCATTAGAATTTCACCAGCCCGGTAAAGCCCATAAAGGCCAGCGACATCAGCCCGGCGGTGATCAGCGCGATCGAGGAGCCGCGGAACGGCGCCGGCACGTCGGCGACCGCCAGACGTTCGCGAATGGCGGCAAACAGCACCATGACCAGCGAGAAACCGGCGGCGGCGCTGAAGCCGTACACGGCGGACTGCAGAAAGTTGTAGCCGAGGTTAACGTTAAGCAACGCCACGCCCAGCACCGCGCAGTTGGTGGTGATCAGCGGCAGGAAGATGCCCAGCAGGCGGTAGAGCGCCGGGCTGGTCTTGCGCACCACCATCTCGGTGAACTGCACGACGACGGCGATCACCAGAATGAAGGAGAGCGTGCGCAGGTACACCAGATCCAGCGGAACCAGAATAAAGGTGTTGATCACCCAGGCGCTGACGGAGGCCAGCGTCATGACGAAGGTGGTGGCCATTCCCATGCCGATGGCGCTTTCCAGCTTCTTGGAAACGCCGAGGAACGGGCACAGGCCAAGAAACTTCACCAGAACGAAGTTGTTCACCAGTACGGTGCCGACAAACAGGAGCAGGTATTCGGTCATTGCGATGCCTAAAAAAATAAAAGCCGCCTATTATCGGGAATCGGCGGCCGGACGACAACATATGAATCGCAGGGGTATTGCCTTTTTTGGCGAAAATTTACACAAAACACCCGATAAAACGTGCTGCAACCGCCCTTAACGTTCGATAAAGGTGCCTTTGACCCGCTGCGAGCGCTTGATGTAAGGCACCAGCAGCGCCGCCATCAGCAGCGGCCAGCCGAGGCTGCGCACTGCCACTTCATCCGGCACCGGCGCGAAGGCGAAGGCTTTCACCGCCAGGAGCACCGTGATCAGCAGCCACAGCAAGAACAGTTTGGGAAAGCGCTGCGAGCGCTGGCAAAACAGCCACAGCAGCCACAGGGTGAAGCACCACATCAAGAGCGTGGTCAGCACCGAAAAGTACCATTGCAGGGTAAACGCCTGGGCGTTGGTCAGCAGGTAGTCGCGCGATTCGGGCATGAAGATCGCCATGGCGTACAGGAGCAGCATCAGGCTGGCGCTGAGCAGGGTGACGATCAGATAGGCCATCGGGGCCAGCAACCAACCGCCGATACGAGAGTATTCAGCTTGAGACATAAAGGCTTCCTGATTGAAACGGGGATCACAGGCGGCATAGCTTAGCGGGTAATACCGGCTTCGTCATCTCAATCAACCGGATAGCTCGGCATCGCGGCGGGTGGCAGCACGTTTGGCTACTCGACGCCGTATTAAGCCCGCTTCAAATTAACATCTCATTTACTTCTTGTTCCATCCGGCCGCATGGTGTCAAATCGAAAGGTCTGTCGTGAGCCTGCAAGAGGAAATCCCATGGCTGAGAAAATTCGTGTCGGGCTGGTCGGTTACGGCTACGCCGGCAAAACCTTTCATGCGCCGCTGATCGCCGGTACGCCGGGGCTGGAGCTGGCTGCCGTCTCCAGCAGCGATGCCGGCAAAGTGCACGCCGACTGGCCGTCGATGGCGGTGGTGGGCGATGCGCAGGCGCTGTTCGCCGATCCCACCCTCGATCTGATCGTGATTCCCACTCCCAACGACACCCACTTCCCGCTGGCTCAGCAGGCGCTGGCCGCCGGCAAGCATGTGGTGGTGGATAAACCGTTTACCGTGACATTGTCACAAGCGCAGGCGCTGCAACAGCAGGCGCAGCAGAGCGGTTTACTGCTGTCGGTGTTCCACAACCGCCGCTGGGACAGCGACTTCCTTACCTTGAAAGCGCTGCTGAATGAGGGCGCGCTGGGCGAGGTGGTCTATTTCGAGTCGCATTTCGATCGCTACCGGCCGCAGGTGCGCCAGCGCTGGCGTGAACAGGGCGGCGTCGGCAGCGGTATCTGGTACGATTTGGCGCCGCACTTGCTCGATCAGGCGCTACAACTCTTCGGCAAGCCCGACCGGCTGTTCGTCGATCTGGGGGAATTGCGGCCGGGGGCGCAGGCGGTGGACTATTTCCACGCCTTGCTGAGCTATGGCGATCGCCGCGTGGTGCTGCACGCCAGCATGCTGGCGGCGGCGGAGAGCCCGCGTTACGTGGTGCACGGCACCCGCGGCAGCTATATCAAATACGGCCTCGATCCGCAGGAAGACCGGCTGAAGGCCGGCGAGCGCCTGCCGCAGGCCGACTGGGGCTATGACATGCGCGACGGCGTGGTGACGCTGTCACGTGGCGATCTGCTGGCGGAGCAGCCGCTGCTCAACATTCCCGGCAACTACCCGGCCTATTACGCCGCGGTGCGCGACGCGATCGCCGGCATCGGCGAAAACCCGGTGCCGGCCGCCGACGCCATCGCGGTGATGGCATTGATCGAACTGGGGCTGGAATCGGCCCGGCTGCAGCAGGCGCTGCCGGTGGTCTGAGCCCGTCCATTTCTCTGTGGCCCGGCGCAACGTCGGGCCTTTTTACGACTTTACGTGCAAGGAAATCCGTTTCATGTCCTGGTTGCAGCGTTTGCGCATTGATAAATTTTTGCTGGTTCTGATTTTGGTGGTGATCGTCGCCTCGCTGTTCCCTTGCGAAGGCATCTGGAAAACCTTCTTTGAACACCTGACCACCGCCGCCATCGCGCTGCTGTTCTTTATGCACGGCGCCAAGCTGTCGCGCGAGGCGATCGTCGCCGGCATGAGCCACTGGAAGCTGCACCTGCTGGTGTTCCTCAGCACCTTTGCGCTGTTCCCGCTGCTTGGGCTGGCGATGAATCTGCTGGTGCCGGGCATCATGACGCCGACGGTCTATCTCGGCTTCCTCTATCTGTGCGCGCTGCCGGCCACGGTGCAATCGGCCATCGCCTTTACCTCGGCGGCGGGCGGCAACGTGGCGGCGGCGATCTGCAGCGCCTCGGCGTCGAGCATTCTCGGCGTGTTCCTGTCGCCGCTGCTGGTGGGCGCGTTGATGCATACCCAGGGCGGCAATACCGACGTGCTGCACGCCATCGGTTCAATCATTCTGCAATTGATGGTGCCATTTGTGGTTGGCCATCTGGCGCGGCCGCTGATCGGCAAGTGGGTCGATCGCCATCGTAAGCTGATCAACCTGACCGACCGCTCGTCGATCCTGCTGGTGGTGTATACTGCGTTCAGCGCGGCGGTGGTGGAAGGGATTTGGCATCGCATCGACGGCTGGTCGCTGCTGACCATCCTGGTGATGTCGTTGGTGCTGCTGACGGTGGTGTTGGTGATCAACACCTATGCGGCGCGTTGGCTGGGCTTCAACACCGCCGATGAAATCACCATCGTCTTCTGCGGCTCGAAAAAGAGCCTGGCGAACGGCATCCCGATGGCCAACGTGCTGTTCCCGGCCGCGGCGGTGGGCGCCATGGTGCTGCCGCTGATGATTTTCCACCAGGTGCAGCTGATGGTGTGCGCGGTGCTGGCGCAGCGCTATGCGCGTAAAACCGCCAAACAACGGGCCGAGGCGGAAACGCTGGCGGCCAAATAGACCGCAGGCCGCTAACGGCAGCCCAGCGTGTCGAGCAGAAAGTCGGCGCGCTCGTCGGGTGAGGCGCGCGGCAGTTCCTGCAGCCGATAGCCCGATCGACGGTAGACGGCCAGCATCGCTCGATAGGTCTGCTCGGCTTCGGCGAAAGATTGTTTTCTCTCGCTGTCCTGCGCGTAGATCGCTCGCCACGGTGGGGCGATGAACACCGTATCGGCATAGCGAAAAGCGCCGATCGCCGCCGTTAAGGGGGCGGGGATCGGCAACCCGCACAGCGTCAGGTAACCGGCGATATCCGGTAGGCCGCGATCGAAGAACCAGCATGTTGCGCCCGTCGCTTCCCGCCATGAGCGCAGTTCCCAATCCAGCATCCGCTCGGCGAAAGCCTGGCGATCGCCCCACGGCAGCGCATTGCTGCCAATACTCACCTGATCCTGAATAATCGCCCGGCCCGCCTCCTGCGAATGCGGGTAGCCACGGCGATGAAGAACCTCGATGAGCGTGCTTTTGCCCGAACCCGGGCCGCCGGTCAGCACGATGCGGCGTAGTTTTTCAGACATAAGAAATTCCTCTAGTGCGGCAGAGTTATGGGTGAAAACAGCGATAAAGACGAGCTGGCGGAAGAAAACGGGGGATGAGAAGAAGGCGCCGTGTGGCGCCTTGGGGGAATTTAACCTTGCACTTTGGCGCGCAGCGCCTGTTTTTCCTGCTCGCTGAGGAAGGCCAGCTTCAGACCGTTTTCCTGCGCGGTGCGGATTTCCTCCGGCGTCAGCCCGGCCTGCGGCGCGGCGACGCGGTATTCGTGCTCGATCTCGATGCCCTGAACCGCCGGATCGTCGGTGTTGATCGATGCCAGCACGCCGTGGCGCAGGAAGGTGGCCAGCGGATGCTGCGCCAGCGAAGGCACGGTGCTGGTCTGGATGTTGGAGGTCAGGCAGGACTCGATGCCGATGCCGTGTTCCGCCAGGAAATCCATCAGCGCCGGATCTTCAACCGCTTTCACCCCGTGGCCGATACGCTCGGCGCCCAGCTCGCGGATCGCCTGCCAGATACTTTCCGGGCCGGCGGCTTCGCCCGCATGCACGGTGATGCGCAGGCCGGCGTCGCGCGCGCGGTTGAAGTGGTTGAGGAACAGGCTGCCGGGGAAGCCCAGCTCATCGCCAGCCAAATCCAGCGCGGTAATGCCGTCGCGGTGCGCCAGCAACCCTTCCAATTCCTGCAGACAGGCGGCCTCGCCAAAGGTGCGGCTCATGATGCCGATCAGGCGAATGTCGATGTCGCGATCGCGGCAGCCCGAACGGATCCCGTCGATCACCGCTTCCACCACGCCGGCGACCGGCAGTTGGTGCTTCATCGCCATGTAGTAAGGGGAAAAACGCAGCTCGGCGTAGTGCAGGCCGGCGTTGGCGGCGTCTTCGACGTTTTCGTAGGCCACCCGGCGGCAGGCGTCCAGATCGCCCAGCACCGCCACGCCCCAGTCCAGTTTCTGCAGGAAGCTGACCAGATCCGGTTCGGCGTGGGTGATCTGCACGTGCGGGCGCAGGCTCTCCAAATCGTTGGCCGGCAGGGCGAGATTGAATTGGCGACCGAGGTCGAGAATGGTCTGCGCGCGGATGTTGCCGTCGAGATGGCGGTGAATGTCGGTAAGCGGTAGGCGGGGATCGATCATGCTGGGCACTCGCTAATTTATCGTAGGTAAAGTGCAGAACAGTATAAAAACAAATGAATGAAACTTGCCATCTCGTTGCATAAAAAAGTGACTTGAATCACAAATAATGCGAGATCTATCGCATTATCGTCGTGAATTAGGCTTTCAACACGCTGACGCCCGCCTGCTGCAACGGCGCGATCAATGCGTCGTCGGTGGCGCGTTCAACGATGATGGTATGCGCCAGCGTAATATCGCCGATCGCATACTGCGAGGCGGCGTTAAGCTTGGCGGCGGAGGCCAGCACCACGGTTTCCGCCGCGCGGGCCGCCAGCGCCCGCTTGATGTAGGCCTCTTCCAGATCGCCGGTGCTCAGCCCCGCGGTGGGGTGCACGCCGGTTACGCCCATAAAATAGATATCGGCGCGAATATGCGACATCGCTTCCACCGCGGCGGCGCCGACGCTGACGATCGAATGCTTGTACAGCCGGCCGCCGATCAGGATCACCTCCACCGTGGGGTGATCGACCAGGCCCACGGCAACGCTGGGGCTGTGGGTGACGATGGTGGCGTTCAGGTTGGGCGGCAGCTGCCTGACCAGCTCGGCGGAGGTGGTGCCGCCATCGATAATCACTACCTGGCCGGGGGCGATCATCGCCGCCGCCGCTTTGGCGATCGCGCGTTTGGCGCCGGATTCCAACTGATTGCGCTCGGCGAAGCTGGCAATGGCAGAGGAAACCGGCAGGGCGCCGCCATGTACCCGTTGCAGCAACCCCTCGGCGTCCAGTTCGCGCAGATCGCGCCGGACAGTGTCTTCCGACAACCCGAACATTTCGCTGAGCTGCTTGGCCAACACCTGGCCATCCTGGGCCAGTTTTTCCAGGATGATTTTCTTGCGCTGGCTGGTCAACATGGCCATTTTCCTCTCAAATTTGCTTTGCACGAAATATCTTGATCATACACGAAATTGCACGATAGTATCAATTTCCTTCCTCTGGCGGAGTAAACCGATGATAGCCACCAAAGACAGGGTTCGCATTGTCGAAACCCGGGTGTTGTCCGATGACTGGTACCTGCTGAAAAAAATCACCTTTGATTTTCTGCGGCGCGATGGCGTTTGGCAGCGGCAAAGTCGCGAGACCTACGATCGCGGCGACGGCGCGGTGATTTTGCTGTTCAACCGGCGGGCGCAAACGGTGATTCTGACGCGCCAGTTCCGCTTTCCGGTGTTCGTCAACGGCCATGACGGCATGTTGATTGAGGCCGCCGCCGGGCTGCTGGACAACGCGTCGCCGGAGGCGCGCATCCGCGCCGAAGCGGAAGAGGAAACCGGCTATTTCGTGCAGAACGTGGAGAAGGTGTTCGAAGCCTACATGAGCCCCGGCTCGGTCACCGAGAAGCTGCACTTTTTCGTCGGCGAATATCAGGCGGGCGACCGCGTCAACGAGGGCGGCGGGGTGGTGGCGGAGGGGGAAGATCTGGAGGTGCTCGAGCTGCCGCTGGCGCAAGCCCTGCAGGCGGTTCGCCAGGGCACGATCGTTGACGCCAAGACCATCATGCTGCTGCAGTTTGTCGCCTTGAACCGCACGTTGGAGGAAGAACGATGAAAGCGCAACAAATCCTGATCGCCGGCCCCTATCGCAGCGGCACCGATGGCGATCCGCAGCGTATCGCTGCCAATCTGGCGCGCCTGGAACAGGCGGCGCTGGCGGTTTACCAGCGGGGGCACGTGCCGGTGATCGGCGAGTGGTTGGCGCTGCCTTTGGCGGCCGCGGCGGGTTCCACGCAGGTTGGCGATGCGGTGAGCGAGGCGTTTCTCTACCCGGTGGCCCATCGGCTGATTGCGCAGTGTCAGGCGGTGTATCGCATCGAAGGGGCATCTGCGGGGGCCGATAACGACGTGCGGTTGGCCAACGAGTGGGGCCTGACGGTCTATCGCCGCCTGGAGGAGATCCTGCCTGTTCAGGGGTAACACAGGGGCGGGCAGAGGCTCGCCCCCTCGCGCTATTGCTCGTCCAGCACCAACCTCAATCCGGCGATCAGCTTGTCCATGCCGGCCTCCAGCTTGCTGCGCGGGCAGCCGACGTTGAGGCGCAGGAAACCGCGGCCTTCCTCGCCGTAGGTAAAGCCCGGCATGATCGCCACCTTTTCGCGCTCGATCAGCACCTGCTGCAGCGCCCGATCGTCTACGGCCAGCGGCCGCAGATCGATCCAGGCCAGGTAGGTGGCCTGCGGCGGACGCCAGCCCAGCGCGGGAAACGCCTGCTCCAGCCGCTCGGCGACGTAGGTCAGATTATCCTGCAGGTAGTCGCGCAGGGCGTCCAGCCAGGGTTCGCCGTGCCGATAGGCGGCCACGTGCGCGGCCACCGCCAGCACCGCCGGCGAAGAAAGGCCGTCGCGGGCTTTGAGCTGCTGGAAGTAGGCTTCGCGGCTGGCGGCGTCGCTGATGAAGCCATAAGCGCCGGTCAGCGCCGGAATGTTGAAACTCTTGGAACCGGAGGTCAGCAGGGCCCAGGCGCCGCTCGCCACCTGGCTCCACGGCGTATGGCGGTGTTCCCCCCACACCATGTCCATATGGATCTCGTCGCTGATGACGCGCACGTCGTGGCGCTCGCACAGTTCGGCCATCTGCTGCAGCTCGTCGCGGCGCCACACTTTGCCGGTGGGGTTATGCGGGCTGCATAGCAGCAGGATCTTGGTCTGCGGCCGCGCCAGCAACGCTTCGAGGTGCGCCATATCGCAGCGCCAGTCGTCGCCGGCTTTTTGCAGCGGGCAGGCCAACAGCTGGCGCTGGTTGGCGAGGATCACCTTGTAGAAAGCGTCGTAGGCCGGGGTATGGGTCACCACGTAATCGCCCGGCACCGACCACTGGCGGATCAGCTGCGCCGCCATGTAGATAACGGAAGGACCGTACACCGCCGTCGCGGTGTCGATGCCGACGTTGAAACGTTGCTGATACCAGTGGCGCAGCGCGCCGAGAAAATCCTCGTGCTGCCAGCGGCTGTAGCCCAGCACGCCGTGCTGCAGGCGCTGCTGCAATGCGTCGAGAATGCACGGCGCGGTGGCGAAATCCATATCGGAGATGGTGAACGGCAGCAGGTCGTCGCTGCCGAAACGATCGGCGATATAGTCCCATTGGGTGCACCAGGTGCCGTGGCGGTCGATCGGGGTGGAGAAATCAAACATGGGTGGCTCCCTGCAGCGCCGCGGCAGGTTGCGCCGTGGCTATCAGTGAGTCTAATTCATCCTTCACCGATTGCACCTGCGGGCCGATCACCACCTGCAGATTATGGTCGTTGAGATGCACCACGCCGATAGCGCGGTTGGCCTTCAGCGCCGCGTCGTCCACCCGGCTCATGTCGTTGACCGACAGGCGCAGGCGGGTGATGCAGTTGTCCAGCGTGATGATGTTATTCGGGCCGCCGAGCGCCGCCAAAATCGCCGGCACGTTGTAGCCGGATTTGCCCACCGCGCCGCTCGGCGCGCTTTGGCTGACGGCGCCGTCGCTCTCGCGGCCCGGCGTTTTGATGTTAAAGCGCTGGATGGCGAAGCGGAAAATGGCGTAATAGCCGACGAACCAGACGGCGGCCACCACCGGCACCAGATACCACTTGGTGGCGGTGCCGTGCAGAATGCCGAACACCACGAAGTCGATGATATTGCCGTCGGTATTGCCGATGGTCACGCCCAGCAGCGCCATCACGGTAAAGCCCAGCCCGGTGAGCAGCGCGTGGATCAGGTAGAGGAACGGCGCGACGAACAGGAACAGGAACTCGATCGGCTCGGTGGTGCCGCCGACCACGCAGGCCACCACGCCGGAAATCAACAGCCCTTTGATTTTATGACGGTTCTCCGGTTTGGCGCAGTGGTACATCGCCAGCGCCGCGCCCGGCAGGCCGCCGAGGAACGCCGGCATTTTACCCTGCGACAGGAAGCGGGTGGCGCTTTCGGCGAAGCCGGTGGTGGTTGGGCAGGAAAGCTGCGCCTGGAAGATGGTCAGGGCGCCGCTGACGCTGTGGCCGCACACTTCCATGGTGCCGCCCGCCTCGGTAAAGCGGATCAGCGCCACCAGAATGTGCTGCAGGCCGAACGGCAGCAGCAGGCGTTCGCCGGTGCCGAACAGCATCGGGCCAAAGGCGCCGGCGCTGTTGATCACCCAACCCAGCCCGGTGATGCCGGCGGCGAACCACGGCCAGATCAGCGGGATCACCAGGCCGCACAGGCCCAGCACCACGGTGGTGACGATCGGCACGAAGCGCGTGCCGCCGAAGAACGCCAGCGCGTCCGGCAGGCGGATGGTGTGGAAGCGTTCATGCAGGCGATAGACGATGATGCCGACGATCACCGCGCCGAGGATGCCGGTATCGATCGACTGAATGCCGAGGATGTTCTGGATATTGTTGGCTTTCAGCACCAGCGGATCGCCGGTGGGCAGCACGCCGGCGGCGGTCAGGTAGAAATTGGTGCCCAGATTCAGCACGGCGAAGCCGACGAAGCCGGAGAAGGCGGCGACGCCCTTGTTCTCGCGCGCCATGCCCAGCGGAATGGCAATGGCGAACATCACCGGCAGGAAGCTGAAGGCGAAGGAGCCTACCTTGCTCATCCAGGTAAAGATCAGCTGAAAGATCGGGTGGCCGATAAACGGCATCAGGGTGATCACGTCGCGGCTGCTCAGCGAGCTGCCGATCCCCAGCATGATGCCGCAGAAAGAGAGCAAGGCGACGGGCAACATGAAGGTTTTGCCCAGGCTCTGGAAGAACTCCCAGAGCGTGATTTTTGGTTTGTTGGCTGCTGACATAACCGACTTCTCCTGGCGAAAAGACGAGCAAAAAGAGGACTGCAGATTAGGTAAAAAGAAGATAAAACGTTTTACCTAGCAAAAATGCGCCGCCAATCACAAATCTGCCGCCCGGTTTTTAGCGACAATGCGGCTGGCAGTAAAACGTTTTACTGAGCTAACGGATTCGGTATACCCTTGATCATTACGGCGCGGGTTGCCCAGGAACGGGTTCGCAGAGACTATGAGCATCAAAAAGATCACCATCACCGATGTGGCGCAACAGGCGGGCGTGTCGGTCACCACGGTTTCCCTGGTGTTGAGCGGCAAGGGGCGCATTTCGCCGACCACCGTCGAGAAGGTCAATCAGGCGATAGAGCAGCTGGGCTATGTGCGCAATCGCCAGGCGGCGACGCTGCGCGGCGGAGAATCCGGGGTGATCGGCCTTATTCTGCGCGACATCTGCGAACCCTTCTATGCCGAAATGACCGCCGGGCTGAGCGAAGCGCTGGAGGCGCACGACAAGCTGCTGTTTTTGACGCAGAGCGGGCGCGACGGCCAGGGCTTGCAGCGGGCGTTTGACGCGCTGCTGGCGCAGGGCGTCGACGGCATCGTGCTGGCGGGCGGCATTCGCGCGGCGGCGGGCCTGAAGGAGAAGGCGGCCGAGCAGGGCGTACCGCTGGTCTGCGTGGCGCGCTCCAGCGGCCTCGATGGCGTGGACGTGGTGCGGCCGGACAACATGCAGGCCGCCAAGCTGGCCACCGAATTTTTGATCAAGCGCGGCCACAGCCAAATCGCCTACCTCGGCGGCCAGAGCGATTCATTGACGCGCGCCGAGCGGCTGGGCGGCTTTTGCGCCACGCTGGTGCAGTACGGCCTGCCGTTTCGCAGTGAATGGATCGTCGAGTGCGATTGCCGGCAGCGCCAGGCGGCGGAAGCGGCGGAGCAACTGCTGCGCCATTACCCGAATATTACCGCCATCGTCTGCCACAAGGCGTCGGTGGCGCTCGGCGCCTATTTTGGCCTGGCGCGCAGCGGCCGCAGCATCGGTTCGGACGGGGTCGACGCCTACTACGGGCGGCAGGTGGCGCTGATCGGCTTCGGCGACGTGCCGGAGGCCGAACTGACCGAGCCGCCGCTGACCTTCGTCTCCAGTTCGGCGCGGGAAGTGGGGCGCAGCGCCGCCGCGCGCCTGCTGCAGCGCATCGGTGACGCCGACCTGCCGGCGCAGAACGTCATTCTGCCGCCGACGCTGATCCGGCGCGGCTCCGCCTAGCCCTGCTGCTGTTCCTCCTCCGCCTCCCGGCGGATCCAGCCGATAAAGGTTTTCATCGCCGGCGTCAGATCTCGCGATTTCAAATGGGTCAGCCAATAGGCGCCGAGCGCGGCCTCGGCGGCGAACGGCCGCTGCAGCGCGCCGGCGGCCAGTTCGCGGCGGAACATGCTGACCGGCGCCAGCGCCACGCCGTCGCACTGGATCGCGCCTTCCACCATCAACCTTGACGAGTCGAACACCGGGCCGTTGATCCGCCACGGCGTCACCTGTGCCGCCGCGAACCAGCGCTCCCATTCATCCTTGCGGTAGGTGCGCATCAGCTGCTCGTGCTGCAGATCCTGCGGCGTGCGCAGGCGCGCGGCGACCGCCGGCGGGCAGAGCACCGTCAGCGGCGCGTCGAACAGCTTGATATTGCAGGTGGCGGGCCAGAGCCCTTCGCCGAAGCGGATGGCGAAATCCATGCCGTCGGCCGACAGATTGACCAGGTTGTTGTGGGTGAGCACCCGCAGATCGATAAACGGGTGCGCCGTGCGGAACGCCGCCAGCCGCGGCATCAGCCAGCCGACGGCGAAGGTGCCGACCACCGCCACCGTCAGCACCTCGTGGAAATGCCCGCCTTCGAACTGCTGCAGCACCGCCTCGATGCGGTCGAAGGCGTCGCTCAATACCGGCAGCAGCGCCTGGCCCTCTTCGGTCAGATCCAGCCCGCGCGGCAGGCGGCGGAACAGCTGAATGCCCAGCTGTTCTTCCAGCATGCGCACCTGCTGGCTGACGGCGGCCTGGGTGACGCGCAGCTCCAGACCGGCGCGGGTGAAGTTCAGGTGACGAGCGGAGGATTCGAACGCCCGCAGGGCGTTGAGGGGAAGTCGATTGCGCATTGTCGATAGCCATAAGTTTTTCTTTATGCTGGCTGAAATTATTATCGCTTGTCAACCCGGCGGCAAAATCCGATATTTGGCGCGGCTGCTGTGAGCGTCGCCGCAGCCGTAAAGGAATGACATCATCAATCAGGGAAAGCGCCGTGCATAACGCCAATAAAAACTTTTGGCCGCGGCTGATACCCTGCAACCTAAGAGCTTCTATCATGACGAAAATGAACCGCCTGGCGGCCGCGCTGATCGCCGCACTGATCTTGCCGACCGCGCAGGCCGCGCAGCAGCAGGATATCGACGCCGTTATTCAGCCGCTGATGAAAAAATATGGCGTACCGGGCATGGCGATCGCCGTGTCGGTCGACGGCAAACAGCAGATTTACCCGTATGGCATCGCCTCGAAGCAGACCGGCAAACCGATCACCGAGGAGACGCTGTTCGAAGTGGGCTCGCTGAGCAAAACCTTTACCGCGACGCTGGCGGTCTATGCGCAGCAGCAGGGCAAGCTGTCGTTCAACGATCCGGCCAGCCGCTATCTGCCCGAGCTGCGCGGCAGCGCCTTCGACGGCGTCAGCCTGCTGAATCTGGCGACGCATACCTCCGGCCTGCCGCTGTTCGTGCCGGACGACGTCACTAACGACGCCCAGCTGATGGCCTACTACCGGGCCTGGCAGCCGAAACACCCGGCGGGCAGCTACCGCGTCTATTCCAACCTCGGCATCGGCATGCTGGGCATGATCGCCGCCAAGAGCCTCGACCAGCCGTTTATCCAGGCGATGGAACAGGGGATGCTGCCGGCGCTGGGCATGAGCCACACCTACGTTCAGGTGCCGGCGGCGCAGATGGCTAACTATGCGCAGGGTTACAGCAAGGACGATAAGCCGGTGCGGGTCAACCCCGGCCCGCTGGACGCCGAGTCTTACGGCATCAAATCCAACGCTCGCGATCTGATTCGCTATCTGGACGCCAACCTGCAGCAGGTGAAGGTGGCGCAGCCGTGGCGCGACGCGCTGGCCGCGACGCACGTCGGTTATTACAAGGCGGGCGCGTTCACGCAGGATCTGATGTGGGAGAACTACCCGTATCCGGTGAAACTGTCGCGTTTGATTGAAGGCAACAACGCCGGGATGATCATGAACGGCACGCCGGCCACCGCCATCACGCCGCCGCAGCCGGAATTGCGCGCCGGCTGGTATAACAAAACCGGCTCCACCGGCGGTTTCTCCACCTACGCGGTATTTATCCCGGCGAAGAATATCGCCGTGGTGATGCTGGCCAACAAGTGGTTCCCGAACGACGATCGCGTCGAAGCGGCTTACCACATCATCCAGGCGCTGGAGAAGCGCTGACGGTCAGGGGCGCCGGCGAGGCGCCCCTACCACCGGTGCTGCCGTTCACGCCGCTCGCGTATGAAATCGATAAAGGCGCGCAGCTTGAGCGGCAGATGCTTGCCGGCGGGAAAGTAGATGAAAAAGCCCGACGCTTCGCTGGCGTAACCCGGCAGCACTTCCACCAGTTGCCCCTGCGCCAGCTCCTGCAACACCGTGCCCTGAAAACGCTGTGCGATACCCAGGCCCGCCAACGCCGCATCCTTGAGCAGCCGATCTTCGTTAAAAATCAAACTGCCGCTGACGTCCAGCGCGCGTTCATCGTCGCCCAGGCTGAAATACCAGGGTTCCAGTTTGCCGCTGCCGGGAAAACGGTAGCGCAGGCAGTGGTGAGCGGGCAGATCGTCCGGCGTGGCCGGTACGCCGCAGCGCGCCAGATAGTCGGGCGAGGCGACCAGCACCCGACGCTGGCCGTTGTCGATCGGCACGGCGATCATGTCCTTTTGCAGCATGGCATGCATGCGAATGCCGGCATCGAAACTGCCCAGCACCAGATCGGAAAAGCGGTCTTCGGTAAAAAGTTCCAGCTGCACGTCGGGATAGCGCCGTTGAAATTCCGCCAGATGCGGCATTACCAGCAGAGAAGCGGCCAGCTGCGGCAGCGTAATGCGCAGCAGGCCCGCCGGCTGCGCGCCCAGAGCGCGCACGTCGTCCGCCGCCACGTCGATCTGGCTCATCGCCGGCGATACCTTCTGATAGAACAACCGGCCCTCGTCACTGAGGCGCACCGAGCGGCTGGTGCGGTGAAATAACCGCACTCCCAGCTGATTCTCCAGCGCCTGAATGTTTTGCGACACCGCCGGCGGCGTGACGCCCAGTTGGCTGGCCGCGCGGGTAAAGTTGCCCAGGCGCGCGACGGCTTCGAAATAGGGCAACAGCTGCAGGAGTGAACTCATCTATCAATAACCTGTGCTTAATGATTCATTAAATTATGCCTTATTTTAATTTATGACGAAGGTTTTAGACTGATTTAACTTTCCATCAGAGAGATGAAAATCATGTCGGCAGAACAACGGGCGTTAACAGAACGGATCGCGGCGATCGATCAACAGGCGATGGCCGAAGGGCGCATCGTGGGTAGCGTAGTGCTGGTGGCGCGGCGGGGCGAGATTTGCTACGCCGGGGCGGCCGGCTATGCCGATCGCGAAGCGCGGCGGCCGATGCGGCGAGAAACGCAGTTTCGACTGTCGTCGGTCTCCAAACCCTATACCACGCTGGCGGCGCTGCGCCTGATTGAGCGGGGCAAGCTGAGCCTGGACGACACGCTCAGCGACTGGCTGCCGTGGTTCACTCCGGCGTTGGCGGACGGCCGGCGCCCGGCGATCAAGATTCGTCATTTGCTGAGCCACACTGCCGGGCTGGACTATCGGTTGAACCAGCCGCCGGCGGGCGTTTATCATCAGCTGGGGATCCAGGACGGCGTGGAGCTGTCGACGCTGACGCTGGAGCAAAACCTGCGGCTGTTGGCACAGGCGCCGTTGCTGTCGGCGCCGGGGGAGCGCTTCAATTATTCGCTGGCGATCGACGTGCTTGGCGCGGTGCTGGAACGGGTGACGGGCATGCCGCTGCCGCAGCTGTTTGTCGAATGGGTGGCGCGGCCGCTGGGGCTCGGCAATACCGCGTTTTATGCGACGGACGCCGCGAATCTGGCGACACCGTATTACAACACGCCGCAAGGGCCGCAGCGCATGCATGAAGGCCTGCGGCTGGCGCTGCCGGAGGAGATGGCGGGGGGCGAGGTACTGTTTTCACCCGCGCGGGCGCTTAACGCCGGGGCCTATCCTTCCGGCGGCGCGGGCATGGTCGGCGATGCCGACGATGTGCTGCGGCTGGTGGAGGCGCTGCGCAGCGGCGGGCAGGGCATGTTGCGGCCGGACACGGTGGCGTTGCTGCGCAGCCCGCACGTGGGGGCGCAGGCGCAAACGCAAGGGCCGGGCTGGGGATTCGGTTTCGGCGGGGCGCTGCTGGTGGATGCAGAAGCGGCGCAGACGCCGCAGCATGCCGGCACGCTGACCTGGGGCGGCGTTTACGGCCACAGCTGGTTCTTTGATCCACAGGCGCAGCTGAGCGTGGTGATACTGACCAACACCGCGTTTGAAGGCATGTGCGGCCGCTATCCGCAGCAGATCCGCGATGCGGTTTACGCCGCGTAAATGGGGTAAATAAAAAGGGCCCCGCAGGGGGCCCTTGATCAGGCTGTCAGGCGATTACTGCGCCGGTGCCGGAGCGGGTTCCGCTTCCTGCGCCGGTTCAGCGTCTTCCGCCGGGGCGCCCAGCATGGCGAACTGGCCGATGAACTCTTGCAGCGACATCTTGTTGCCGTTGAGGTCAACCTGGTTGTCGGCATAGTGGAACTTGCTCGCGATCACGCCGTCTTTCTGGGTGGTCAGCTTGAACATCTGGCCCATGGCCGCCAGGCCCTGCACTTGCTGCTGCGCCAGTTTCTGCGCGTCTTCCGCATTGTAACCCTGCAACAGCGCGGTTTTCGCGGTCACTTCGGTGGCCATCGCTTCCGGAATGGTCAGGTTGATATCCAGCTTTTTAACCGCCTGCGCGATCAGCTGATCCGGCGATTGCGCCGGGGAGGCGGCCTTGCTCGGATCGGTCAGCGCCAGATCCAGCGTGAAGGTGCTCTCGCCCTTGCTGTTTTTCCAGCTCAGCGGCGCGATGCTGAGGCTCGGGTTGCCTTTCAGCAGCAGCGGCAGGTTCTTTTGCAACAGCTCGGCGTTTTGCTGCTCATACACGGCCGGATCCAGGTTCTCGCCCTGTTGCAGCAGCGCCATGGTCTGGCGGTTGTAGCTGTCGGCGAAGTCTTTCAGCGCCTTGCCGTCGACGTTGTCGATTTTCAGCGCCAGCTTGCCGGCGCCGAAATCGTTGCCCTGCACCTTGAGCGCGTCCATGGTGTAGTCGATCTGGCCGCCGATGTTGCTGCTGCCTTGCTCGCCGAACTTGCTCACCAGGTTGAAACCGTCCAACGCCACGGTATCTTTACCGTCGATCGTCAGTTTGAACTGCTTCAGCGTCATCGTCTGATCGCCGAGCTTCACGCCGAACTTGCTCTCGTTGCTGTTGCCTTTCAGGTTGAAGCCCTGGAAGGTGATCTGCTCGTTTTGACCGAATTCGTTCGGGCTGGCGAACACGATATTGTCGCTATTGGCGTCCAGCACGAATTTTTTCAGATCGCTGGACACATCGGCGTTAATGGTGGCGCCGCTGAATTTCAGCGAAGACTTATCCTTCTGGTAGTCCAGCGGGATGATGTCGATGGCGGACGAGGTGTCCCCGCTGTAAGAGATGCGCGAATCGGCGGTAAACAGCGATTTGCCTTTGGTGGTGTCAAACAGACCTTTCACCGCCGGGGTATTTTCCAGCTCGGTATGCACCGACGCCATGCTCGGCAGCAGATTGAATTTTTTCAGCTGGGCGAAGGGGAACGGGCCGTGATCGATGGTTTCCAGGAACGCCACTTCTTCGCCGGCTTTCAGCGCCGCGTCTTCACTGGTATCCGTGCCGTCGGAGCGCAGCACATAACGCACTTTACTGCTGAACAGGCCGCGCTGGTAATTTTCATAGCTCAGCTTAACCCCGGCTTTCGGCAGGTAAGCTTTCAGCTGGCCATTGGCGTTGTCGACGACTTCGCCCATGTGCTGCTCGATCAGTTTCCCGGTGTACCAGGATGCCCCGGTCCATGCTGCGCCAAGAACCACAATGACGCTGACAGCGACTAACGATTTTTTCATAGCTCTGTTTCATCCTTTTTTCTTATCACCCTCCGTTGCGCGGGAGGGGCAAATAGGGGCCGAAAATAAACGCCCGCAGGCGTTTAATTGTGGGGGTAGCTCTCGCTTTCAGCAAGCAATTTGCTGAAATTTATCAACGGTTAGGCCAGCTGGTTATAAACCCTGGCGATGCGGCCGCTGCCGCTGACGTTGACCGGGGATTCGAAAGCCCCGATAAAGCAGGATTCGCCCGGTTTGAGCGTCAGGCGTTGCCCGGATTTTTCCAGCGTCGCTTCGCCGGTGACGCAGAACACGATGGCGGCGCTTTGCTGCGCCAGCGCCTGCGGGGCGGCGGTCAAATCGTGCAGCGAGAAGGCGAAATCCTCCACCGGAATCGGGAAGAACAGCTCGTTGCCGCGTGGCTCCGGCTGGGTCAGCAGGCCGGAAGCCGGCTGCGGGCGGAACTGCAGATTGGCCAGCAGCTCGGGCACGTCGATGAATTTCGGCGTCAGGCCCGCGCGCAGCACGTTGTCCGAGTTGGCCATCACCTCCAGCGCCACGCCTTTCAGGTAGGCGTGCGGCGTTTCGGCATACAGGAACATTGCTTCGCCCGGCGCGAGCTGCACCACGTTCAGCAGCAGCGGTGAGAACAGGCCGCTGTCGTCCGGATAGAAGCCGGCGATAAAGCGTACGGTGTCCCAGGGTTCCCCCTGCTGGTTGTTGAGCGCGGCTTTCAATACGCCGAGCGCCAGCGACTTTTGCTCGCCGCTCATCGTCAGCAGGCTGGCGAACAGGGTTGCGAGATGCGCGGTGTCCGGCTGTTGCAGGAAGGCGGCGATGTCGTGGTGTGCGCCGGCGATCGGTTGCAGCAGGGAAACGATATCGGCCAGTTCGCGAAAGCCGTTCATCGCCAGGAACGGCGTGAGGGCGAACACCAGCTCGGGCTTGTGGTTGGGATCTTTATAGTTGCGTTCGGCGGCGCTCAGGGGGATGCCGGCGGCATTCTCTTTCGCGAAGCCGATTTCGGCCGCCGCTTTGCTCGGGTGGACCTGGATCGACAGTGGCTGATCGGCGCAGAGTACTTTAAACAGGAACGGCAACTCGCCAAAGCGGCTGGCGACGTTGGTGCCCAGCTGTTTTGGCTGGTCTTCATCGATAAGAAAGCGCAGCGAACGCAGCTCGCCGTCGGCGCCCGGCACGCGGGAAGGGCTCTTGGGATGGGCGCCCATCCACAGTTCGGCCATCGGCAGATTATCAGGGTTGGCGATGCCGTAAAGACGGGTCAGCGCATCGTGGCTGCCCCAGGCGTAATTCTGTACCGCGTTGGTCATTTTTTGCATGTCGATAAACGTCCTTAGCGTCATTGCCGTACCGGATGGCAATAACTTACTGATTTTATACGGTTAGTTAAATCTGTGCCGACAACCATCATACGCCCGCGTCGGCAGGAAAAATCATGGGCGCGATCAAAACAACGCCGAATAACGTCGCGCCCGGCAACGGGGCCAAAGTATAGCGTGATAACGATCGGCGCCTCAATTGGCGCGCAGGCCTCAAGGCGGCCCGGAAAACCCGCCGTTCGATTATTTTTTGAACCGGCGGGATTATTGCCGATAGTCCGCTCATCCTGCCGCATTATTTATTATTCAGCATGTCAAAATATGACTGCTGAATTTATTTTTTACCGTCTGAGCCATTCCCTTATTATTATTTTCGCGCTGCGCCGGGCGATCACACGCCGAGCTTAAACCTGCGCGTCAGACCTCTTTACCGTAACGGCTAACGAGTCGATTTAACAAAACCAGAGGTCTGTTGCATGAAAAAACTGTTGTTGCTGTTGGGGCTTTGCGCCGGCGCAGCCCAGGCGGCGGTGATTGTCACCTATCCCTACGCGGCGCCGCGCGCCGTGGCGATCGCGCCGGCGCCGATCGTCGTTGCACCCGCGCCGGTCGCGGTTCCCGCCGCGATCGTGCCCGTGGCGCACCCGTTGGCGCTCACCGCCGGCGCGGTGGCGACCGGGGCCTATCGGCATCATGAACGGCAGGACGCCTACGACGAGATCAATCATCTGCAGCAACAACGTATCGATGAGCTCAATCATTTACAGGCGCAGCGCATCAATAATTTTAATTCGCGTCATCCGCGTTAATGAGTAGCCACACTTTTATTCTCCTGGCTCATTCCCGGCCGTTTATTTCGCCGCGGGTTAACCGATGGAAAATAACCGCGTCGTTAATGGGTAAAAAAGATGAAACGTGCTGTGAGATAACTCTCTTAATGCGAATAGTTATTATGTCACTATACTGGGAGTGCATGCCGACGGGGGGTAGCGCGTCGGCTCAACCCTACGATTTTAGGAATTATGCTAAGGAGATAATGATGGCAGGCGTTCGTATCGAAAAAGACTCTATGGGCCCCATCGAAGTACCGGCCGACAAGCTGTGGGGCGCGCAAACCCAGCGTTCGTTGGCGCATTTCCGCATTTCCTCCGAAAAGATGCCGACCGCGCTGATCCACGCGCTGGCGTTGACCAAGCGCGCCGCCGCGCAGGTGAACGTGGATCTGGGGCTGCTGCCGGCCGAACGGGGCGCCGCCATCATCAGCGCCGCCGACGAAGTGCTGGCGGACAGCCATGCCGACCAGTTCCCGCTGTCGATCTGGCAAACCGGTTCCGGCACCCAGACCAACATGAACATGAACGAAGTGTTGGCCAACCGCGCCAGCGAGCTGCTGGGCGGCGTGCGCGGTGAAGAGCGCAAGGTGCACCCGAACGACGACGTCAATAAAAGCCAGAGCTCCAACGACGTGTTTCCCACCGCGATGCACGTGGCGGCGGTGATTGCGCTGCGCGAACATCTGATCCCCGAGCTGAAAGTGCTGCACAAGACGCTGAGCGACAAGGCCGAAGCCTACCGCGACATCGTCAAAATCGGCCGCACCCATCTGCAGGACGCCACGCCGCTGACCCTGGGGCAGGAGATCTCCGGTTGGGCGGCGATGCTGGCGCACAATCTGAAACACATCGAGGACAGTATCCCGCACATCGCCGAGCTGGCGCTTGGCGGCACGGCGGTCGGCACCGGGCTGAACACCCATCCGGAGTACGCGGTGCGCGTGGCTAAAGCGCTGGCGGAGTTGACCCATCAGCCGTTCGTCACCGCCCCGAACAAGTTCGAAGCGCTGGCGACCTGCGACGCGCTGGTGCAGGGGCATGGCGCGCTGAAAGGGCTGGCGGCCTCGCTGATGAAGATCGCCAACGACGTGCGCTGGCTGGCTTCCGGCCCGCGCTGCGGCATCGGCGAAATTTCGATCCCGGAGAACGAACCGGGCAGTTCCATCATGCCGGGCAAGGTCAACCCGACCCAGTGTGAGGCGATGACCATGCTGTGCGCCCAGGTGCTGGGCAACGACGTGGCGGTAAACATTGGCGGCGCTTCCGGCAACTTCGAGCTGAACGTGTTCCGCCCGATGGTGATCCACAACTACCTGCAGTCGATTCGCCTGCTGGCCGACGGCATGCAGGGTTTCAACGAGCACTGCGCGGTGGGCATCGAACCGAACCGCGATCGCATCACCCAGTTGCTGAACGAATCGCTGATGCTGGTGACGGCGCTCAACACCCACATCGGCTACGACAAGGCGGCGGAAATCGCCAAGAAAGCGCACAAGGAAGGGCTGACGCTGAAAGCCGCGGCGCTGAAGCTGGGCTACCTGACCGAAGCGCAGTTCGACGAGTGGGTGCGGCCGGAAGCGATGGTCGGCAGCATGCAGAAATGATTGATCTGTGAGGCAACCGGGGGCTTACTGAGGTAAGCCCCTTTTTTTGTGGAGAAATCAAGATGTCGCGCGCACAACGTTTACTCGATCTGATGCAGCTGCTGCGCAGCCACCGTTATCCGGTGGCGGGCCATGCGCTGGCGCAGACGCTGGGCATCAGCATGCGCACGCTGTACCGCGATATCGCTACGCTGCAGCAGCAGGGGGCGGAGATCGCCGGCGAGGCGGGCGTCGGCTATGTGCTGCGCCCCGGCTTTATGCTGCCGCCGCTGATGTTCTCGCAGGCGGAGACAGAAGCGTTGGTGCTGGGGATGCGCTGGGTCAGCCGCCGCGGCGACAGCCAGCTGGCGAGCGCGGCGGGCCAGGCGCTGGCCAAGATCGCCGCCGTGCTGCCGCCGGCGCTGCGGGAGGAGCTGGAGGCCAACACGCTATTGATCGCGCCGGTTCAGGCACCGCCGGTGGCAGATGAGCTGCGGGTGCTGATCCGTGACACCATTCGCCGCGAGCGCAAGCTGCATATCGACTATCTCGATCTGGCGGGGCAGCGCAGCGAACGCCTGCTGTGGCCCTTTGCGCTGGGCTTTTTCGACCAGCTCCAGGTGCTGGTCGCCTGGTGCGAGCTGCGCCAGGCGTTTCGCCATTTTCGCCTCGATCGCATTCAGGCCGCCATGCCGTTGGAACAGCGCTATCCGCGCGGCCGGCGGCGGCTGCTGAAAGAGTGGCGCCTCAGCGAGGGCATTGCGGAGCAATAGCGGCACGCTGCTGCCATAAACTGTCAGTAGCGCGCTTTAGTCTGTGCCTATCGGGAACCGGCCGGTTCCCATCACCCAGAGGACAGACCGATGACTCTTCCCAGCATGACCCTGCTTTACGTCGACAACCCGCTGAACAGCGCCGCCTTTTATCAACGCTTACTGGGACAGGCGCCGGTAGAGCTTTCTCCCGGCTTCGCCCTGTTCGTGCTCAACAACGGCTTTAAGCTGGGGATGTGGGCCAAACAGGGGGTAAAACCTGCGGCGACCCTGACCGGCGGCGGCGGTGAACTGGGCTTTTTGTGCCAGGATCCGCAAGAGGTCGAGGCGCGCTATAACCAATGGTGCGAACTCGGGCTGCCGATTGAGCAAACGCCGACCGAGATGGCGTTCGGTTACACCTTCGTGGCGCGGGATCCGGACGGCCATCGCCTGCGGGTGTATGCCCTCAGCGAGTAGCGTCGTCGGTATACAGGTGCAGGCGTGGCACCAGCAGCCGCAGCGGCCGGGCGTCGGGTTTGTAACGGTGTTTCACCGCGTCGACGTCGTAGTTGAGCAGCTCGCCAATCTTCGGCACCGCGGCGCCGTTTTCAACCTGACACAGGGCGATCAGCGGCAGCGGGCAGGGGTGTTGCACCTGTTTTTGCTGCTGCTGATACCACACCCGGGCGATCGGCTGCACTTTGACCGGCCGCTTGATTTTCAGCGTCGCGTGCTGCGGCAGGCGGCTGACGTCGTCTATCTCGCGGCTGACCAGGGCAGCCCACTGTTCACGGCTGTGCGGCGGCACCGCGCGGCCGGCTTTCAGGCTTTTCTCCAGCTGCGCCAGGATGTCGTCCCGCTTGACGTTTTTGATGATGTGCTTGTTGGCCCAGCCGAAGCGCACGGAGTCGGGATTGGTCAGGGCGGTGAGGGTGCGATAGGCGCTGAGGGTAATCAGCCCGTGCAGATGGGTGTGCACGAACTCGAAACGCTGCTCCGGCGCCAGGCCGGAATCGACGGTGATAATCTGTTCCAGCTCGCCCTTCAGGCGATTGATCAGTGCCAGCTGCGTTTGCAGCACCTGATACTCCGGCTGCTCCACCGCCAGACAGATGACGCCGGGCAGGCGAACGGCGGCCTTGCTGCTGACATTCTCCCGGTTATGGTGGATAAACAGCCGCTGATAGTGCTCCAGCGCCAGATCGCGCGCCGTTTGCCCCACATGCTGTTCAACCGCGATATGTGAGATGGCCTGATGTTCCTGGCCTTTTTCAACCTCCGGCAGGCTGAACACCCGCGCCGCCAGCAACCGCAGCGGGGCGATCTGCTGCTGCAGCGCGCCGAGCGCCTGCTCCAGTTCGGTAAAGCAGGCGTTCATCCGGCCAATCACATCGTATCTGCTCATCGCACCTTCCTATTTTAGTTACAACATACTATAGGGGAGTAGCAGACTGGGGGCAACATAGGCCACCGGGGAAAAGGCGGCTTCATTGGCCACCCGGCTTATCAGCGGAAAATACGCCATAACGGTCTTTGGCGGCAGGGCACGCAAGACACTCTGTATGCGTAGTGTTTTGATTATTTTATGGATTTTATCCTGTTCGTTTGTGTTTTGTTTAATCCATTTTCCGCACGCCGTTGTCCAAACGCTGGAACAAACGGAATGGCAGGACGCGATGAGCCCTTGGGGTTATCTTTTCTTCTGTCATTAACGGGCGCTTTAAACGGAGGTTCACTGTGGATATTAAACAGAAAGTCAAAAACATGACGCTGGAAGAGAAAATCGGGCAAAAAATCATGCTGGATTTTCGCTACTGGGATCGGAGCGGTAGCAGCAATCAGGATATGACCGTTCCCGATGAAGCCATTGGCAAGCTGATCGCCGATAACCACGTGGGTGGGGTGATCCTGTTTGCCAATAATCTGAAAGACAAGCAGCAGATCAACACATTGACGGCCTGGTATGCCGCGATGAAAACCCACGCGGGCATTCGTTTGTTTATTGGCACCGATAACGAAGGCGGTAACGTTTTCCGGCTGCCGCGCGGCGACTATGCCTCATTTCCCGGCAATATGGCGCTCGCAGCGGCGATTGAGGGCGGTGCGGATAAACATCTCGCCGTTGAACAAGGCAAACTGATGGCCCAGGATATGCGCGCGTTGCATATCAATACCAACTTTGCCCCGGTCGTGGACGTCAACACCAACCCGTTCAATCCGGTGATTAACGTTCGCGCCTTCAGCGATGATAAGAACACCGTTTCCCGTCTGGCAGAGAAAATGGTGGCGGGCATGAAACAGCAGGGGCTGATCACCGCTTACAAGCACTTCCCCGGCCATGGCAGCACCTCGACCGACTCGCATACCGGCTTGCCGCGCGTCGATCGCACGCGGGAAGAGGCTTTTGCCATCGATATCGCCCCTTACAAGCAGGCCATCGATCGCTGCGCGGCGCCGGACATGGTCATGACCGCCCATATTCAGTATCCGGCACTGGATAACCGCCAGATAGACACCCGCAGCGGTGAAAAAATCACGGTGCCGGCCACCATGTCGCATGAAATTCAGACCCAGATCCTGCGCAATGAATTGGGGTATGCCGGCGTAACGATTTCAGACGCGCTGGATATGGGCGCGATTGCCGAGCATTTCAGCCAGCAAGCGGCCGCTGAAAACGTCTTTGCCGCCGGGGTGGATATTGCCCTGATGCCTGTCAGCATCGCCTCGCCGGCCCAGGCGCGCTTGCTGCCGGATCTGATCCGTTACCTTGCGGACAGGGTGAAAACGGGCCATCTCAACGAAGCCGATATCGATGCCTCGGTCGAGCGAATTTTGCGCCTCAAATTACGCCATAACCTGATGGGGCATCGCGATCATCCCTGTTCCAACGACGCTTCGTCCTCAGCGCACAAGCTGGAAAAACGCATCGCCGATCGCTCCATTACCGTGGTGATCAATCGCCACAGCCTGTTGCCGTTGAAGGACAAAACGCTGCGCTACTTTATTTTGACCCCGTGGGGCGAGCAGGCCAACGGCATTGCGCGCGTGATGGCGCAGGAGGGGTATCAGAACGTCGTTGCCGCGAAGGAAACGGAACTGAGCGATGCCCAGATCAGAGAGCATATTGCCGGCTGCGACGTGTTCCTGCTCGGAACGCTGTCAACCCGCTTTACGCCTGCCGAGCAGGATGGGGTGGTGACTTCCGCAACCGGAGCGGGCAATGACGGCAGCCCTTATCCGGGCTGGTTGAAATACGCTGCCGAGCAGGGGAAAAAACGCGTTCACCTCTCACTGCGTGCCCCTTACGATATCGTGAACTATGCCGCAGAGGTGGAGGCGGCCGTCGCCACCTACGCCTACTACGGTTATGACAGCGGCGTGTGGCGCGGCCCTTCGATGGTCTCTTTGGCGCAGGTGCTGACGGGTAAAATCAAACCGCAGGGCAAATTGCCGGTCAACACCTGGCATGACTACGATGCAGAAACCAATACGGGCAAGGTGGCGTTCCCTCGCGGGACTGGGCTGAGCTGGTGATGGGATAAGGACACCGGCGTCGTCTGAAAAAGGCGACGCCGGCAGCTTGATAGCGGGCAGTTTCTTGCTCTGCACGTAACGACATGGGATAACCGTCACTCACGGAAGGAGAATCAGGATGCCGACAGGCGCAACAAAATTAGGCGGATGGCTGTTGATGGCCGCCATGCTGGGCGTAAGCGGATGCGCCAAGCCACCCGAACCGGAGAAGCCCCCGCGGCCGACACCGCCGATAACACCGATGCGGGGCATCTGGCTGGCCACGATCATTGGCCTGGACTGGCCGCCGGCGGCCTCCCTGAAGGCGGAAACCGCGCAAGAGCGGGTTTGCCAGCAGAAACAGGGGCTGACGGACGCGCTGGACGAGATGGTGAAAACCGGGATTAACACGGTTTATTTTCAGGTTAAACCGGACGGCACGGCCCTGTGGCGCTCAAACATCTTGCCCTGGTCTGAGGTGTTGACCGGCACCGTTGGCCAGGATCCCGGCTATGATCCGCTGGCCTTTATGCTGCAAGAAGCGCACCGGCGCGGCATTAAGGTGCACGCCTGGCTGAACCCTTATCGGGTTTCCATGAATACCCGCCCACAGACGATTGATGCACTCAATCATACGCTGCAGTCGCCGCCGGCCAGCGTCTATGCGCTGCATCCCGACTGGATACGCACCGCCAACGAGCGCTTCGTGCTCGACCCCGGCCTGCCCGACGTGCGCAACTGGATCACCGGCGTGGTGGCTGAAATCGTCAAAAACTATGAGGTCGACGGCATTCAGTTTGACGATTACTTCTATTACGAAACGCCGCAATCGCCGCTGGATGATGAACGAACATATCGCGCATACGGCAAAGGATTTGCAGACAAAGCCGCCTGGCGCAGGGACAACACGCTGCAATTGATAAAACAGGTGTCAGCCGCCGTCAAAGCATTGAAGCCCGAGGTTGCGTTTGGCGTCAGCCCGGCGGGCGTATGGCGAAACAAAGCGGACGATCCTGACGGTTCGGCGACGCGGGCAGGCGCGCCATCGTATGATACGGCCTATGCCGATACGCGCCAGTGGGTAAAACTGGGGCTGCTCGATTACATCGCACCGCAGCTGTATTGGCCTTTTGATCGTGAAATTGTCCGCTACGACGTGCTGGCCAACTGGTGGGCCGAGGTGGTGAAAGGCACGTCGGTTCGGCTCTATGCCGGGGTGGCGCTGTATAAAGTGGGTACGCCTGCCGCCGGCGAGCCGGCCTGGACCGTCGAGGGCGGCGTTCCCGAACTGAAAAGGCAGCTCGATCTCAACGAAAGCCTGCCGGGGATGGGGGGAACCATCCTGTTCCGGCAACGTTATTTGACTGAGCCGCAAACGGATAAGGCGGTGGAGTACCTGCGCACCCGCTGGAAAACCGGTCAATAATCACAGGCACTGGCATGACAAGCCGCGGCAAACCACCGCGGCTTTTTCTCTTCAAAGGCGCGCCGCTTCCGGCAAGCGTTTCAGGTAATGCACCACCAGCAGCGCCAGCAGCAGCATCATGCTGATGAACGCCGCCACGCCATTCCAGCCGAAACTGTGCCAGAACACGCCGCCGAGGGTGCCGGCCACGCTCGAGCCGACGTAATAGCAGAACAGATACAGCGACGACGCCTGGCCTTTGGCGCGGCGCGCGCGGCGGCCGATCCAGCTGCTGGCCACCGAGTGGGCGGCGAAAAAGCCGGCGGTGAACAGCATCATGCCGATAAAGATCGCCGGCACCTGCGGCAGCGCGGTAATCAGGATCCCGATCAGCATAATCACGATCGAGGCCAGCAGCACCGGGCCGCGCCCGAAGCGCGAGGTGAGCGCGCCGGCCTTGGGCGAGCTGTAGGAGCCGGTGAGGTATACCACCGACAGCAGGCCGACGATCGCCTGGCTCAGGTGGTAAGGATCCGCCAGCAGGCGATAGCCGATGTAGTTGAACAGGGTGACGAAGCTGCCCATCAGCAGGAAACCTTCCGCGAACAGCAGCGGCAGGCCCTTATCGTGCCAATGCAATTTGAAATTGATCAGCAGGGTGCGCGGGCGCAGCGAGCTGGCGCGAAAATGCCGCGAGGCGGGCAGGATGCGCCAGAACATGCAGGCGGCGGCGAGGGCGAACAGGCCGATGACCCCGAGCGACACGCGCCAGGAGAAGAAGTCGGTCAACACCCCGGTCACCAGGCGGCCGCTCATGCCGCCGATCGAGTTGCCGCTGATATACAGCCCCATCGAGAAGGCGACGAAGCTGGGATGGATCTCTTCGCTGAGATAGGTCATGCCGACCGCCGCCACGCCGCTCAGCGACAGGCCGATCAGCGCGCGCATCAGCAAAATGCCGTGCCAGCTGGTCATAAAGGCGCAGATCAGCGTGCAGACCGCCGCCAGCAGCAACGCCACCACCATCACCGATTTGCGGCCGATGGCGTCGGACAGCGGCCCGGTAAACATCAGGCCGATCGCCAGCAGGCCGGTGGAGACCGAAAGCGACAGGCTGCTTTCCGCCGGCGATACGCCGAAATCTTGCGACAGCACCGGCAGGATCGGCTGCACGCAGTAAAGCAACGCGAAGGTCGCCAGCCCGGCGGAAAACAGCGCCAGCGTCACGCGCATAAACTGCGGCGTGCCGCGTTCGATGTAAGGGAGTTTGTTGTTGAGGGTGGAGCGTTTTACTTTTGGCGCAGCGGCCGCGTCATCGTTGGCGGCCATCGTCGACGGCATCGCGGCCGCAGAACGCACAGGGGTTGTCACAGCGTTTCCTTACCGAACTTCGGGGAGATAAACAGACACTTTGCAGATAACAAAATGATAGGGAGCGGCGATTTTTTTGTCTAATATATTAATAATTAAAATTAAGACGTTTTAAATATGAATATCGAATTGAGGCACCTGCGTTACTTTATCGCCGTGGCGGAAGAGCTGCATTTTGGCCGCGCCGCCGAACGGCTGCGCATCTCCCAGCCGCCGCTCAGCCAGCAAATCCAGGCGCTGGAGGAGATGGTCGGCGCGCGGCTGCTGGCGCGCAACAACCGCAACGTCAGTTTGACCCAGGCCGGGGAGATGTTCCTCAAAGAAGCCTATCAGGTGCTCGATCAGGTCGGGCGCGCGGCGGAAAAGGCGGCGCGTCTGGATCGCGGCGAACTGGGGGAAATGACCATCGGCTTTACCTCTTCCGCGCCCTTTATCGGCGTGGTGTCGCGCAGCCTGCGCGCCTTTCGTCAGCACTCGCCGCAGGTGCATATCAAAATGCGCGAAATCAACACCAAACAGCAGATCGAACCGCTGCTGAACGGTGAGCTGGATCTGGGGGTGATGCGCAACACGCGGCTGCCGGAAGCGCTTCACTATCAGCTGCTGCTGCGCGAACCGCTGGTGGCGGTGGTGCCGCAAGGGCATCCGCTGGCGGAAACGCCCGGCGGCGCGCTGCGTTTCCAACATCTGGCGCAGGAGCCGTTCGTGTTTTTCTCGCGCGAAGTGGGCACCGCGCTGTACGACGAAATTCTGCTGCTGCTCGGCAAGGCCGGCATAACTCCGTACATCACCCAGGAAGTGGGCGAAGCGATGACCATTATCGGGCTGGTTTCCGCCGGGTTGGGGGTGTCGATTCTGCCGGCCTCTTTCGCCCGGGTGCGGGTGGACGGCGTGCGCTATTTGCCGCTGGCGGAGCCGGACGCCACCACCGAAGTGTGGCTGGTGCATCACCGCCGGCGGCCGCTGACCGCTGCGGCGCAGGCGCTGATGGCGTTGATGCTCAAATGACGCCGAAACCGGGTAAATAAAACTCGATTCACACTGAAATTGCGAGGAATTTGTGCAGCAAATCACATAACGAATCAAATAGTTGACGCTGTATGACAAAAGCCCCACCATAACCCCTAGTCTTTATTTAGAAGCGCGAAAAATAGTAGGAGCAGGTTTGTGATTGCGGTTGGGCAGCCTGGGCATATCGATCAAATCAAGCAGACTAATGCGGGGGCGGTTTATCGGCTAATCGATCAACTGGGCCCGATTTCGCGCATCGAACTGTCAAAACGCGCGCAGCTGGCGCCCGCCAGCATCACCAAGATCGTGCGCGAACTGCTGGAAGCCCACCTGGTCAAGGAAACCGAGTACCAGGAAATCGGCAGCCGGGGCCGCCCGGCGGTGGGACTGGTGCTGGACACCGAAGCCTGGCATTACCTGTCCGCCCGCATCAGCCGCGGCAGCATCACGCTGGCGCTGCGCGATCTCAGCAGCAAACTGGTGGTGGAGGAACAGCTGCCGCTGGCGGCCGAACACCCCGAACCGCTGTTGAAACGCATCCTGACCGAAGTCGATCAGTTCTTTATCCGCCACCAAAGCAAGCTGGAGCGGCTGACGGCGATCGCCATCACGCTGCCGGGCATGATCGACGTGCAGTCCGGCGTGGTGCATCGCATGCCGTTTTACGACGTGCTGGAGATGCCGCTCGGCCCGGCGCTGGAAACCCGCACCGGCCTGCCGGTTTACCTGCAGCACGACATCAGCGCCTGGACCATGGCCGAGGCGCTGTACGGCGCCTCGCGCGGCAGCCAGAACGTCATTCAGGTGGTGATCGACCACAACGTCGGCGCCGGGGTGATCACCGGCGGCCATGTGCTGCACGCCGGCAGCCACAGCGTGGTGGAGATCGGCCACACCCAGGTCGATCCTTACGGCAAACGCTGCTACTGCGGCAACCACGGCTGTCTCGAGACCGTGGCCAGCATCGAGAACATGCTGGAGATCGCCCAGCAGCGGCTGAGCGGCTCGATGAGCTCCAGCCTGCACGGCGCGCCGCTGACCGTCGAATCACTGTGCGACGCCGCGCTGGCGGGCGATCAGCTGGCGCGGGACATCATCCTCGGCGTCGGCCACAGCGTGGGGCGCATTCTGGCTATCATGGTCAACCTGTTCAATCCGGAGAAGATCCTGGTGGGCTCGCCGCTCAACCGCGCGGCGGAGATCCTGCATCCGGCCATCGCCTCCTGCATTCGCCAGCAGGCGCTGCCGGCCTACAGCGAGCAGGTCAAGGTCGAATCCACGCAGTTCTTCAATCAGGGCACCATGCCCGGCGCGGCGCTGGTGAAAGAGGCGCTGTACAACGGTTCATTGCTGGTGCAGCTGCTGCAGGGCTAACATCAGAACTTCTTATTAATCCCGCAAAAGATTGAGCTACCTCAAGCCCCTATGGGGGCGCATCCCCTAGAATTTTTCCGCAAGACTTCTTCGCCGCCGGTGCGGCGACACATTGTTAACGGGGCATTCTGGGGCATTTTATTCATGTTGAAGCGTTTATTTGTGACAGGCACGGATACCGACGTCGGTAAAACCGTGGTTTCCCGCGGGTTGATGCAGGCGCTGGCCGCCGATGGCCGTTCGGTGGCCGGCTACAAGCCGATCGCCGCGCGCTGCCAGGAAACCAGTGAGGGCATCCGCAATAAAGACGCTTTGGTGTTGCAGGCCACCTCAACCCTGCCGCTGTCCTACGAGGAGATCAATCCCATCACCTGCCTGGATGAGGTGTTTCACGCGCATGCAACCGAGGACATCAACTATGGCGTGATGAGCAGCGGTCTGCGCGATCTGTCCGCCAAAGCCGATACGGTGGTGGTGGAAGGCAGCGGCGGTTGGCGGGTGCTGATGAACGATCTGCGGCCTTACGCCGAGTGGGTGGTGCAGGAACAGCTGCCGGTGGTGCTGGTGGTGGGCATCAAACTGGGCTGCGTCAGCCACGCGCTGCTGACCGCGCAGTCGATCATCAACGACGGCCTGCCGCTGCTGGGCTGGGTGGCCAACCGCATCAACCCGGGGTTGGCGCACTATGCCGAAACCATCGCGGCGCTGCAGCAGCGCATTCCCGCGCCGCTGCTGGGTGAAATTCCGTATCTGCCGCGCGCGGAGCAGCGCGAACTGGCGCACTACCTCGATATTTCCACGCTGCTGTAAGTCCGTTCAGGCGCAGAGCGTCGCCAACAGCCGGGCGGCGATCAGCAGGCCCAGCCCATACACCGTGTGGGTGAGCAGGCTGAGGAGCCGCGCTTTTCGTGGGTAGGCGGTTTTCGCCGCCGCCACGCCAAAGCCCAGCGCGGGCTGCATCACCAGAAACGGCGCCGTCAGGCTCAGCCAGCCGCTCAACAGCGCGATGAGCGGCTCCGGCGTCGCATACCACTCGCTGCCCGCCAACCCGAGCGGGATAAAGGCAAACGCGATGCCGATGGCGTAATGCAATATCCAGCCGATTTCTCTCTCTCCCCGGCGCGGCGGCGCCGTAACGATGGTGGCGTGAAACCAGCGGCCGTCGAACATGCCGAGAAACCAACGGCCCACCAGCGCATAATCGAGAGCAGGGATGTCGAAGCGCCGCTTCAGCAGCAGCGCCCACAGATCCATACAGAGGGTGGCGCCGGCGCCGGTTAACAGGATGCGCACTAACAGATCGGGGGTCATAGGGTGTCCTTGGCTCAGTGACGTGATAATGTGCGCACAGTGTGCAACTTAAAGTCGGCTTCAAGTCAATGGCAAAAGAACTGGATATCGGCGCGGTGGCGCGCCTGAGCGGAGTCGCGCCTTCCGCGCTGCGGCATTACGAGAAGAAAGGGCTGATCGCGTCGACGGGCCGCCACGGTTTGCGCCGCCAATACGCCGCCGGCGTGCTTGACCAACTGCGGCTGATCGCGCTGGCGCGCCTGGCCGGTTTTACGCTGGACGAGATGAGCGCCTTGTTTGACGAACGGGGCAAGATAGCGCTCGATCGCGGGCTGCTGGCGGCGCGGGCGGATGAACTGGATCGCCATATCCAACGCCTGATGCAGGTGCGCGACGGGCTGCGCCACATGGTCGATTGCCCTGAACCCGAGCACCTGCAGTGCCCGCAGTTCAGGAAAATCCTGCAGCAGGGCGAGTTCTAAGCCTCGCGTTTGGGCGGCGGCGCCGAGTGATACACCGACACCGGCCGCAGACCGCGCGACACGGTGGTGGCGATCACGCACGAGAGCAGAATGCCGGGCAGCAGCGCGTATTCGCCGGTCATTTCAAACACCATCAGCGCCGCCATGATTGGCGCATGGGTGGTGGCGGCCAGCAGGGTGGCCATGCCGGTCAGCGCCAGCAGCAGCGGCACCGCCGCATCCATGCCCGGCCACAGGCCAAACAGCTGACCGATGATCGAACCGAGCGCGGCGCCGACGAACAGCGTCGGGGTGAAGACCCCGCCCGGCGCGCCCGACCCGCTGCTGGCGAGGATCGCCAACAGTTTGCACACCAGGATCGCCCCCAGCAGCAATACCCCCGGCGGCGCGATCAGCAGCGCCTGTACCACGCTGTAACCGTTGCCCCACACCTGCGGGAACAGCAGCGAAAGCAGCCCGACGATCAGGCCGCCCAGCGCCAGCTGCAACGGCGGCTTCAACCGCAGCGAGCGGAAGGCATGGCCGGTGGCGGTCATCAGCCATAAAAACAGCGGCCCACCGGCGCCGGCCACCACGCCGACCAGCGCCATCAGCAGGTATTGCGTCGGCAAGGGGGCGGCGAGCGGCGTCACCAGATAGAGCGGCGCCTGGCCGCCGTTGAGCAGGTTGGTCATCAGCAGGGCGCTGACCGCGGCGATCACCACCGGGCCGAGCGAGGCCAGCATCAGGGTGCCGAACAGGATCTCGGCGATAAACAGGCTGCCCGCCAGCGGCGCATGATAGGCGCTGGCCATCCCGGCGGCGGCGGCGCAGGCCACCCACAGTTTCCATTCTTTCTCGTGCGTAAAGCGCTGGGCGAACAGCGAGCCCACCAGCGCCGCCAGCAGGATCATCGCGCCTTCGCGGCCGATGGCGCTGCCGCTCGACACCACCAGCAGCGACGCCAGGCACTTCACCAGGCTGGCGCCGGTGTCCAGCTTGCCGTTGCCGGTCTCGATCGCTTCCATATAGTCGGTGGGCGCCGCCGGGCGCTGGTGGCGGTAGCGCTGATGCATATACAGCAGCAGGCCCGCCGCCAGCCCGCCCAGTGCCGGAGTGAGGGCGCGCCGCCAGCCGGGCAGCGCGGCGGCGGCGGCCACCAGGCTGCCGTCGGCATTGCCGAGCAGCAGCCACTCGAGGCCAATCATCGAACGGTGGAACAGCCACACCGCCAGGGCGGCGGCGACGCCGATGAACACGGCGATAAACAGGCTGCGCAACAGGGCGCGATAGTGGTGCAGATGGACCAATCTTTTCATGCGTGGGCGGCGTCGTGAGAAAAATCAAAGGGTCATCAGCGCATTGTGCTTGGCGCTCCGGCCGATGACCAGTGAATCTTTAGCAAACTGCGGCGTGGGCGGGGCGGCGAGCGCCCCGGCATGGGTTATTGCGGCGTCAGCACCCGGCGCGTGCGGCCGGAGCTGAGGTAGTCGGCGATATAATCCTGCGAGATTTCGCCGCTGTAGCGGCCGTCTTCATCGACGATCGGCATCCAGGAGGTGTTGTGCTCGTACAGCTTCGACAGCACCACGCGCAGGTTCTCCTCCGCACGGGCGGTGACGCGGAAATGGTGCAGGCTGTCGGCGCAGACGCCCGGCGCGCCGCGCGCCTCGCGGCGCTTGACGTACCCCAGCGGCTTGCCGTCGGCGTCCACCACCGTCACCGAGCGGGCGTCGATATCGTCCATCAGCCCGAACGCTTCCACTAGCGGCGTCTCCCGCCGCACCGTCACCGTTTCCTGTTGATCGGCCACATCGCCGGCCTGCACCAGCAGCAGGCGCTTCAGCGTGCGATCCTGGCCGACAAAGGAAGCGACGAAGTCGTTGGCCGGCCGCGCCAGCAGCTCATCGGCGCTGGCGTTCTGCACGATCTTGCCTTGGCGGAACACCGCGATGCGATCGCCGAGCTTCAGCGCTTCGTCGATGTCGTGGCTCACCAGCATCACGGTCTTTTTCAACTGGCGCTGCATGTCGAGAAACTCGTTCTGGATGGTTTCGCGGTTGATCGGATCCACTGCGCCGAAGGGTTCATCCATCAGCAGCACCGGTGGATCGGCCGCCAGCGCGCGGATCACGCCGATGCGCTGCTGCTGCCCGCCGGACATCTCTTTCGGGTAGCGGTGCAAAAAACGCTTGGGATCCAGCGCCACCATGCTCATCAGCTCCTCGGCGCGATCGTGGCAGCGTTTTTTGTCCCAGCCCAGCATGCGCGGCACCACGGTGATGTTCTCCTCGATGGTCATGTTGGGAAACAGGCCGATCTGCTGGATGACGTAGCCGATTTTGCGGCGCAGGCTGACGGTATCCAGCGCGCTGGTGTCTTCGCCGTTGACCAGAATGGTGCCGCCGGTGGGTTCGATCAGGCGGTTGATCATCTTCAGCGTGGTGGTTTTGCCGCAGCCGGAAGGGCCGAGCAGCACGCAGATTTCGCCTTCCGGCACGTCCAGATTGATGTTGTCTACGGCGTTGAACGGCGTGCCGTTCTTTTGCATGAACTGTTTGGTCAGATTTTCCAATTTAATCATGAGCGGATCCCCTTGGGCGTTAGCGCAATTTGCAAGCGGTGCAATAACCAATCGAGGACGATCGCCAGCAGGCTGATCATCACGGCACCGGTAATCAACTGGCGAATGTCGCTGCTGCTGATGCCGTTGAGCAGCAGCAGGCCGAGGCCGCCGGCGCCGATCACCGCAGCGATCGCCATCACGCCGATATTCATCACCACGGCGGTGCGGATGCCGCCGAAGATCACCGGCAGCGCCACCGGGATCTCCACCCAGCGCAGGCGTTGCCAGAACGTCATGCCGATGCCGCGGCCGGCTTCGCGCAGCCCGCCGGGCAGGTTGTCGAGCGCGGTGTGGGTGTTGCGCACGATTGGCAGCAGCGAGTAAAGGAACACCGCGGTGATCGCCGGCACGTAGCCGATGCCGTGGCCGATTAAGGAAAACAGCGGGATCATCAGCCCGAACAGGGCGATGGAGGGCACGGTCAGCACCAGCGTGGCCAGGCTCAGCACCGGCGTCGCCAGCCATTTGTGGCGGACGATCAGCACGCCGAGCGGCACGCCGATCAGGATCGCCAGGCCGACGGCGACGCCGACCAGCAGCAGATGTTCCAGCGTCAATCCGGCGATATAGGCCCAGTTTTGCCAAGCGTAAAGTATGGTATTCATCATGCCTCCCTAAATCAGGCCGCGCTGCTTGAGGAACGCATCGGCGACCTGTTGCGGCGTCTGGTAGTCGATATCCACCCTGGCGTTAAGCTCGGTGATCACCTGATTGTTGAACTGTTTCGACAGCGTGTTCAGCGCCTCTTCCAGCCCCGGCGTGTTTTGCAACACGTCGGCGCGCACCACCGGCGTGACCGCATAGCTCGGGAAGTAACCCTTGTCGTCTTCGAGCACCTGCAGATCGAAGCCTTTCACCCGGCCGTCGGTGGTGTACACCAGCCCGGCGTCGACGAAGCCGTCGCGGATGGCGTTGTAGACCAGGCCGGGGTCCATTTGGCGGATTTGCGGACGATCGAGCGGCATGTCGTACAGCGCCTGCATCGGCTTCAGGCCGTCCGAGCGGCCGGCAAACTCCAGATCCAGCCCCAGCAGCCAGTTGTGTTTCGGATCGGTTTTACGCACCTGTTCCACTTTGGCCACCAGCTGCGACATGGTGCGAATCTGCTCTTTTTCCGCGCGCTGGCGCTGCATGGCGAAGGCGTAGGTGTTGTTCATGTCCGCTGGCTGCAGCCACACCAGGCCGAGTTTGGCGTCGAGCTTTTTCACCGTGTCGTAAGTTTCCTGCGGCGTCATGCGCTTATTGATGTGGTTAAAGATGATCAGCGAGGTGCCGGTGTATTCCCAGGTCATGTCGATCTGTTTGTTGATCATGGCGTTGCGGGTGATCACCGTGGCCAGATTGGTCTTGGGTTCGACCTGAAAACCCTTGGCCCGCAGGTATTGCACGGTGATCGCCGACAGAATGCGCTGTTCGGTGAAGTTCTTGCTCGCCAGCGTCAGCGGGGCGGCCCAGGCGGCCGCGCCGGTCATCAGCAAGGAGAACAGCAGCGCGTGGCGGAGGCGTTGTAACCATCGAGTCATCGCGTTTCTCCCATCAGGATGCGGTGTGCGGGCTGAGCCGGCGGCCGAGACCGGCCAGCGCCAGATCGAGCAGCAGGGCGATCAGCGCGGTGGCGGCGGCGCCGAGGATCAGCGTCGGGAAGTCGTTCAGGTAGATGCCGGGGAAGATCAGTTCGCCGTAGCTGCTGGCGCCGATCAAAAATGCCAGCGGCGCGGTGCCGACGTTGATCGCCATTGCGATGCGCACCCCGGCGAAGATCACCGGCAGGGCGTTGGGCAGTTCGACCTGGCGCAGCCGCTGCCCGGCGGTCATGCCAATACCGTTGGCGGCCTCGACCAGCGCCGGCGGCACCGAACGCAGGCCGGCATAGGTATTGCGCACGATGGGCAGCAGCGAGGCGAGGAACAGCGCCACCACCGCCGGCCGGTCGCCGATGCCGATGATCACCATCGCCAGCGCCAGCACCGCCAGCGGCGGCAGGGTGTTGCCGACGTTAAAGATCTGCATCACGTGCTCCGCCCAGCGGCGGGCGAAAGGGCGGCTCAGCAGGATGCCGCTGGGAATGCCGACCAGCAGCGACAGCAGCATGGAGCACGCCACCAGGAACATGTGCTGCTGGCCGAGGTAAATCAAATCTTCCCGGCGCGACTTGAGGGTTTCCCAGCCGATGCCGTAAACCAGCAGCGCGACGACGGCGATAAACAGCAGGCTCCCGAGGAGCAGGCGCCGGTATGGCGCTGACTTGTGCATGATGTTGCGTCCTCCGTTGCGCGGAGCGGCCGATAGGCGGCGCATTCCGCTCTGATTGTTACCCACTGCCCGGCGGGCGTGGCGGTACAAAATGGGCGTTTCGCATGAGGTTAGCGAGATTGAGCGAAGGGTGCGTTCGGCACAGCGTGCTGAACGTAGGCTCAATACGTGAGTTAATCAGCATAAGATACTGATATTTAAACCCGAGAAAGCACGAAGCCCAAAGGCGCCGGCTAGGGAAGGTATAGCACCCTGTCGTTGAGCGTGCCAAGTTTTATGAACAAAATCAGCTGATTGAGTTTGCCCAGATTGACGCCGCAGACCGCGTCAGCGCTGGGATGCGTGGAAAGTAAAAAAAATCCGCAGCAAAACGTTACGCCGTAACAATCAGTCCAAATGGTGCGATTCGTCGCCGGCAAAGGCAGGATGTGAGGGCGGATAGACTCGGCGCAGACGCTTGCTGATATACTCAGGGAAAATAAAAACGCCAGGAAGCCTGCATAACGCCATGACAAATAACGTTTCACCCGCACCCATCGCCCACCGCCCGCTGATCCTGATCGCCTGCATGCTGGCGATGTTCATGTCGGCGATCGAAGCCACCATCGTCGCCACCGCCATGCCGACCATCATCGGCGATCTCGGCGGCTTTTCGCTGCTGGGCTGGGTGTTCGCGGTCTATTTGCTGGCGCAGGCGATCACCATTCCCATCTACGGCCGGCTGGCGGATCTCTACGGCCGCAAGCGGGTGTTCTTCTTCGGCGCCACGCTGTTCCTGCTGGGATCGGTGCTGTGCGGCTTCGCCCCCGACATGTATTGGCTGATCGGCTTCCGTCTGCTGCAGGGGCTGGGCGCCGGCGCCATCATGCCGATCGCCTCCACCATCATCGGCGACATCTACAGCGCCACCGAGCGGCCGAAGGTGATGGGCTACCTGTCGAGCGTGTGGGGCGTGTCGGCGATCATCGGCCCGCTGCTGGGGGCGTTTATCGTGCAGCACCTGCCGTGGGCGCTGGTTTTCTGGGTCAACCTGCCGATCGGCCTGCTGGCGATGCTTTTCCTCTGGCGCTATCTGCCGGCGCATCAGCAACTGCGGCGGCACGCGCTGGATCTGGCGGGCACCGCCTGGCTGACGCTGTTTGTTTCGGCGCTGCTGCTGGCGTTGTTGCAGGTGGAAAGCCTGGGATGGTGGGTGGTGCCGTTGCTCGCGCTGGCGGCGGCGTCGCTGGCGCTGCTTGTCCGCCAGGAGCGGCGCGCGGTCGAACCGCTGTTCCCGCTGGCGCTGTGGCAAAGCCGGGTGATCGTCGCCGGCAACATCGGCGGGCTGGTGATCGGCGCGGCGATGATGGGCATCAGCGCCTTCCTGCCTACTTTCATTCAGGGCGTAATGGGCGGCTCGCCGCTGGAGGCGGGCACCACGCTGGCGCTGATGTCGATCGGTTGGCCGTTGGCCAGCACGCTGAGCGGCCGTTTGATGCTGATGACCTCGTACCGCGCCACGGCGTTGCTGGGTGCGCTGCTGTTGGTGGCGGGCGGCCTGATCCTGCTGATGCTGCAGCCGACCGGCGGCCTGCTGTGGGGCCGGGTGGCGGCGTTTATGGTCGGCGCCGGCATGGGGTTGTGCAACACCACGTTTTTAGTGTCGGTGCAAAACGCGGCGCATTACAGCATTCGCGGCATCGCCACCGCCTGTACGGTGTTTACCCGCATGGTGGGTTCGGCCATCGGCACCGCGATTTTGGGCGCCACGCTGAACCTCAACCTGCAGTGGCGTTTGCCGGAGATTGACGATCCGGTGCAGCGGCTGATGGAGCCGGCGGTGCGGCAGAGCATGGGGAGCGAAACGCTGGCGCAGCTGATCCAGCAGGTGGCGGCTTCGCTGCATTGGGTGTTCCTGGCGTCGGCGTTGGTGTCGTTGCTGGCGTTGGCGGCGGCGATGCTGATCCCGGCGCGTTGTCGGCCGCAGGGCGAAGGGGAAGAGGCGGAGCAGGCGTAAGGGAAAAGTAAAGGGCGCGGCTGTGAATGAACTGCGCCCTGGATAGCCGATGCGGCTTACTGCGTGTTGGAGGTATCCTGGCTGCTGCCGGTCTGCGCCGCGTCACCGCGATCGTCGCCATTGTTCAGGCGGGTATAGACGATCTTCTGGGTGTCGTTTTCGCAGTGGCCGACCACTTGGCCGCCCGCTTGATCGGCCTGATCGTTAGGCACGATCTCCAGTTTGAAGCCGGACTCCGGAACGCCGTTATTGATGATTTTCTGCGAAATGTCCGCTTTCACGCTTTCGCAGGAGGCCAGAGCCGCCAACGGCGCGCCGGCCAGCAAGACAGCGGTTAATATCAGCGTTTTCTTCATCACGTCATCCTTTTAGACAATGGACTTCCTGTAACAGGATAGCAGTAATGGCGGCCGGGTTTCACGCTTGCCCGCCCGCCGCAGGCGGATTAAGGATTAATCCGACGCCCGGTCTGACGATCCAGACATTTACGGGTGTCCGGCTCCCAGTATGCGTTAACGTTGTTGCTGTCGTTGCAGCGATCTTCGTCATCCGCCGCGCGATCGGCCTTGTCGAACTCTTTCTCGACGCGAGTGTTAACCTTGTGGCGCAGGGATTTGGTATCATTCCACTGCTCTTTGCTCTGGCGTGCTTCTTCGGTGCTCATCGCGCCGCTGCCTTTGCCATCGACGGTGACGCAGGTGCTGCCCTGCGTGCAGGTGGCGGCCAGCGCCGGCGCCTGCCAGGCGCCCATAACGGCCAGCATGGCGACCGGCAGCATCCCGCGCAGCAGTCGTTGGGTCGAAAATGTTTTCATCGTTTCATCCTTATGAGTGAGTGCGCCTGATGATGGCGACACTGGCGTTACTTCGCCCGCAGGCGTGGTGACAAATATACCACCGCGCTTCTGAAATTCACCAGCCAAGCGCCGATTCGTTTACTTTATCGAGAGAAAACTGCGACCGATGTTAAAAACCACGCTGTTGTTTTTCGCCACCGCCCTGGCAGAAATTATCGGCTGTTTCTTGCCTTATCTCTGGCTCAAAAAGCAGGGCAGCGCCTGGCTATTGCTGCCGGCGGCAGTGAGCCTGATGCTGTTTGTCTGGCTGTTGACGCTGCATCCGGCGGCCAGCGGGCGGGTCTATGCGGCCTACGGCGGCGTGTATGTGGCGACGGCGTTGCTGTGGCTGCGGGTGGTGGACGGGGTGAAGCTGTCTGCGCTGGACTGGGTGGGCGCGGGGGTGGCGCTGGCGGGCATGTTGATCATCGTTTCCGGCTGGCGCGCAGCCTGAGCAAACACGGCGGGAGTCGCCTCCCGCCGCCGGAGATCAGGCGCCGCGGTGGATGTTCAGCCCGGCGAAGGACTGGCTGACCGGCATCATTTCCAGCGTGTTGATGTTGACGCGCGCCGGCAACGTCGCGACCCAGAACACCGACTCGGCGATGTCTTCCGGCGTCAGCGCATCGGCGCCTTCGTAGGTTTTGTTGACCTTGCCGTCATCGCCCTTGAAGCGCACGTTGGAGAACTCGGTGCCGCCCACCAGGCCCGGCTCGATATCGGTCACGCGGATGCGCGTGCCGTGCAGATCGGCGCGCAGCCCCAGGCTGAACTGTTTGACGAACGCCTTGGTGGCGCCGTACACGTTGCCGCCGGCGTAAGGCCAGTTGGCGGCGGTGGAGCCGATGTTGATCACATGGCCGACGTTGCGCTCGACCATGGCCGGCAGCAGCGCGCGCGTCATGTTCACCAGCCCCTTGGCGTTGGTGTCGATCATGGTTTCCCAGTCATCGGCGTTGGCCTTGTGCGCCGGCTCCAGCCCCAGCGCCAGCCCGGCGTTGTTCACCAGCACGTCGATCTGGCGCAGCTCGGCCGGCAGTGCTTCGATCGCCTGTTGAATGGCGGCGCGGTTGCGCACGTCGAGCCGCACGATGTGCAGCGCTTGCCCTAATTCGTCCTGCAGCTCTTCGAGACGCTCAAGGCGGCGCCCGGCGGCGATCACCTGATGGCCTTCACGGATAAAACGGCGTGCGATTGCCTCGCCGAAACCGGAGGTGGCGCCGGTAACAAAAATAATCATGTTGCTGTTCCTCAACTGTTTTTACCCTACATGCCTCTATCATTAGCACAAACCCGCTGGCAGTGGCAGCGGTTATCGCGGCGCAGAGAAAAAAAGGCCGCACCGGGCCGGCGGGCCGGCGCGGATCAATGCTGAGGCGGCAGGTGGTAGACCACGGCGTCATACTTGATGTTTTCACGCTTGCCGGCCAGCACGCCGCCCAGCGACTCGGCGAGGCGGCGGCTGGCGGTATTTTGCTCGGCCACCGGGTAGATAAGGTGCTGAGGTTGAAAGCGCTCGCTGACCCAGCGCGCGATGCCCTGCACGATTTCGCGCCCGTAGCCCTGGCCGTGCAGGCTCTCTTTCACCCAGATACCCAGCTCCGGGGTGCGGCTGCGCAGGTTGTGCGCGCCGCCGACGCCAACAAACTGCCGGTCTTCGCGCCGACGGGCGACGAAGATCACTTCTTCGCCTTCGCGCATCAGCGGCAGCCAACCTTGCCAGACGTTGGCGAAATCTTCCGGCGACGCCTCCGGCTCAAAGGCCATAAAGCGCGTCAGAGTGGGGGTGATCGCCTGGTAAACATCGTCGGCGTCTGCTGCGGTAAAGGGGGCAATCAACAAACGGTCGGTGTCCACGCGGCACTGAGAAAGGTCATTATGATTCATCTTATTTTCCCTCGCTTTTCAGGCCAGAACGGCAAAAAATCCGCGCCCATAAATCAGGGCGGATCGTCGATATTACGCGCATTGACGGCAGAAGCGACTTATTTTTCGCCGCTTGGGCAAGATGGAAAGATCGGGATTGGTGACAATGTCACGTTATGAATGAAGCGGCGAGCGCGCTGAGGTGCGCCCGCCGTAGGGGATCAGAACTTCACCGAGCCTTGCAGATAGATCGTGCGCGGCTGGCCGATGTACAGACCTTTGTTATTGTCGTCATAGGCGCGGGTGAAATACTCGTGGTTGAACAGGTTTTTCACGCCGACGCCCAGATTCAGGCCGGCCATTTCCGGGCCGAAATCATAGGCGGCGCGCACGCCCCACAGCATATAGCCGGGAATGCGACCGGTGCTGCCGTCGGCGCTTTCCGCCACGGTGTTGGCGTTATCGGCGAACTGGCTGGATTGGAACTCGCCGTTGAGGTTAAACGCCCAGTTGCCCGGCGTGTAGTCCAGCCCCAGCGTGCCTTTATGCTTCGGTGAGAACGGCACCTGGTTGCCCTTGTAGCCGCCGTCTTCGCGGATAGTGGCGTTGACGTAGGCGTAGCTGGCGTAGGCGGTCAGATCGTCCAGTTTCGGCGTCAGCTGCGACAGATCGTAACGCAGGCTGCCCTCCAGCCCGGCGTGGCGAGTTTTGCCGCGCGCGGTCACGCTGTCGGTCACCTGGTTGGAGTCGTACTGGTTGTTGAAGTTGATCAGGAACAGCCCGATCTCGCCGGTCAGCGCATCGCCGGCGTAGCGGGTGCCCAGCTCCCAGGTGCGCGCCTTCTCCGGTTCAATCTTGCCGCTGTCGACCGCTTTGCCCATCTGGCTGTACTGCACGGTGCCGAAGGAGCCTTCGGTGTTGGCGTACAGGTTCCAGTATTCGTTAAGGTGATACATCACGTTCAACGCCGGCAGCGGCGCGTTATAGCTGACGTCGAGGCGGTTGTTCTTGATGTAGTTGTTCTGATACGACTTGATGTACTCGTAGCGCATGCCTGGCGTGATGGTCCAGTCGCCGATGTCGATGCGATCGTCGATATAGAAGGCGTGCGCCTCGGTGCCGGACTGGGTATCGCGATCGTACGGGCTGGCGCTGGACGGCAGCCGGCCGGTGCTGGCCTTGCTGGTGTAGCGCAGCTCGTGGGTGGATTCGCTGACGTAGCGATAGCCGACGCCGACCTCATGCGCCGAGTCTCCCCAGCGGAAGCTCTGGCTGTAGCGCGGTTCCACGCCGCGCACCCAGTATTCACGCGGTGACAACGTCAGATTTTTGCCCTGATCCAGATAGCCGCTGCGCAGGGTGTAGGTGTAGAAGCTCTGCACGTCGAACTTGTGCTGTTGATCCGGCTGATACTGATAGCCGAAGTTCGCCAGCTGGCGGCGGCCCCAGAACTTGTCGTACGGGCGCGTCGACTGGAACGGGTTGGCGTTGTAGTCCGCCCGGCTCAGGCCGCCCGGCATGTCCGCTTCGCCTTCGTAGTATTGCAGCAGGCTATTGAAGGTGTGCACCTCGTTCGGGGCGTAACGGCTTTTCAGCATCACGTCGTCAATCTTGGTCGCGCTGTGTTCGCGCCAGTCGCTGCCGCGCGTGCCGGAGTAGAGCAGCGCCGCGCCGAAGCCGTTGTCGGCGGTGCCGCCGATCATCAGGTTGCCGGTGCCTTTCGGGTGATCCTGGCGCGAGGTCGGGCTGAGCTGCCCCTGCATGCCCGCCTCCATGCCGAAGGTTTTCGGGATGGCGCGGGTGACGAAGTTGACGACGCCGCCGACGCTCTGCGGCCCGTAGCGCACCGCGCCGCCGCCGCGCACCACGTCGATCGCGTCCATATTGCCGAGCGAGACCGGCGCCAGCGACAGCTGCGGCTGGCCGTAAGGAGCGAAGGGCACCGGGATGCCGTCCATCAGCACGGTGGAGCGGCTGGCGAGGCGCGGGTTGAGGCCGCGAATGCCGAAGTTCAGCGCCATGTCATGGCTGCCGGTGCCGTTGTTCTCCGGCGCCACCACGCCCGGCACGCGATTCAACGCTTCGCGCACGGTGGTGGTGCCGGTTTTGGCGAATTCTTCGCGGCGCACCACGTCGCGCGCGCCGGGATGTTCGAACACGTCTACCTGGCGGCCTTCCGCCAGCCAGTCACCGACCACGGTGATGTCTTCTTCCTTCTGCGGCTGCGGCCGTTTGGCCAGCGTGTAACCGTTGTTGCCGAGCGCTTTAGCCTGCAGGCCGCTGCCCGCCAGCAGGGCGTTCAGGCCGTCATCGACGCCGTAGCTGCCGCTCAGGCCCGGCGAACGTTTACCGGCGGTCAGCGTGCCGTCCACCGAGAGCGCGATGCCGGCGCGAGCGGCGAAAGCGTTCAGCGCGCCGTCCAACTCACCGGCCGGAATATGATAGGCTGCGGCGGCGCTGGCGGCGCTCGCCGTCAGCGGTGCGGCGAATGCCAGGCCAATAGCCACGGCCAGCGGCGTGGCGCGTTTTCCCCAAAGCGAAGCCGGCGCTACTTTTCCCCAAGCGTTGTTCATACCTTCTCCTGAATCATTTTTTATTTATTGCTGCAGTGTTTTCCTGGGAGTCGGATGAGCGAAGCAAAAGGGACAATCAAGAATGCGATTTTTTATCATTTTCATTTAAAAAATTCAGGCGGGAACGATTTGCAGCCAATAACGGGTAAAGCTTTGCAGGCGCACCGGCAGCGTCTGGCTGAGCAGGGCGAGGGCGCGATCGGTATCGTTGAGCGGGAAACTGCCGCTGACGCGCAGGCCGGCAACGGCCGGATCGCAGCTCAGGTGGCCGCGTCGGTAGCGCGCCAGTTCGGCGATCACCCGGTCCAGCCGCCATTGGCTGACGCTCAGCACGCCGCGCAGCCAGCCGTCCTCCGCCGCAGCCGGTTGCTTGTCGCTGAAGGCCGAGGCGCTGAAGCCGATCTGTTCCCCGGCGTCCACCCGGCGCGTTTGCTGCGGATCCTGCGCCAGCTGCGCTTCGACCGCATGCTCCAGCACCGTCAGGCGCGTCTCGCCGCCGCTCTCGCGCACCAAAAAGCGGGTGCCGAGCGCGCGCATCGCCCCCTGTGGGCTTTGCACCCACAGCGGCCGGGGGTCGCGCCCGGTAATCAGGCTGATTTCTCCGGCGTGCAAACGGATCAACCGTTGACGATCGTCGTAATGTACGTCCACCGCACTGGCGGTGTTGAGCACCAGTTGGGTGCCGTCGCTTAACACAATGGGTTTGATTTCGCCGGTGGCGGTGCGGTAGTCGGCACGCAGCTCCCGGCCGAACGGCGATTGGTAAAGGAAACCGCCGCCGCCCACGCCAAGCAACAGCAGCAGGCTCTTCAGCAGGGTGCGGCGCTCGATCGCCGACTGGCGGCCGGCGCGATCGAGCGCGCGGTAGCTGAACTTGCCCGGCACGCCCTGCAGCTGGCTCTGCAGCGCTTCGACGCGCTGCCAGGCCCAGCGGTGATCGGCGTGCTGCTGGTGCCAGGCTTGCCACTGTAGGCGCTGGCGGTCGGTGACGTGCTCATCGCACAGCAGGGCATACCAGTGTGCGGCCATCTTCAGCGCCTGGCGCTGCTCGGGGGTAATGGCGTTGCTCATGAGAAAACGTCGTTTTCCAGGCTGAACAGCAGGCAATGCTCGGTGGCCTTGGCCATGTATTTTTTAACCGAACTGACCGACACGCCGAGGCGCACGGCGATGTCCGCATAGCCCAGGCCTTCGAGCTGCGACAGCAGAAAGGCCTGTTTCGCTTTTGGCCCCAGGCCGTCGAGCATGGCATCGATCTGCTGCAGGCTTTCCAACAGGCTCTGGCGCTGTTCCGGCGACGGGGCGTAGCCTTCCGGGATCAGCGTCAGCATCTCCAGATAGGCGCGCTCCAGCGTTCTGCGGCGGAACAGATCGACCATCACCCGCTTGGCGACGGTGACCAGAAAGTCTTTCGGCTCGCGCAGGGTCGCCGCGGCGTCGCTTTTCAGCAGGCGCATAAAGGTGTCCTGCGCCACATCGTCCGCGTCGAAAGCGCAGCCCAGCCGACGGCGCAACCATCCCTGCAACCAGGCGTGATGGGTGGCGTAAAGGCGCGACAGCGCGGCGTGCGGGGCGGAAGCGGTGGCGGGCATGGTTTTCGCATTGCTGGTCAAAAAGATGGGTGGATGATAATTGAGAATAGTTATCGTTTCAAGTTTGTCGGGTGGGTTCCTGAATGGTTCCGGCCTCTTTTTATCGCCTTGAAATAGGCTGACGGGTGCGAAAATATCCCTTTGCCCATTAAAGGTGCAGCAACGGTGTTATTCCGGTAAGCAAACGGTTGCTATTAGTCTGCCGTCGAAAATCGCCGCGTGTTTTATTCTTTTTCTTCGGTTGGTTTTCTTTGTTTAATTAGTATCGCTTTGTTTTAACGTGAAAATATATTTTATTCCGGTCTGTTGGCACACGGCTTGCTATGCTTAACCCGGTCTTTAAGTTTGGGCAACAGAAGGCATTGTTTCATCGACGCAGGTTATTATGCGGGTGAGATTGGCCGGTCGTCACAAGGAAGAAAATAATGGCACTGCAATTCACCACGGCTATTCGTGGCAATTTTTTTGATATCGCGGCCTGCGTGGAGGAACCGCAACAGCTTGACGAACGCCTGCGGCACATTCCCGACGGTTTGTTGCTGCTGAACGGGGGCGTCATCGTCTGGTTCGGCAGCTGGCAGCAGGGCGAGGCGCTGCTGCCGCCGGGTTTCGCGGTCACGGAGTATCGCGACAAACCGATCGTACCGGGCTTTATCGACACCCATATCCACTATCCGCAAACCGAAATGATTGCCGCCTATGGCGACCAACTGCTGGACTGGTTAAATAATTACACCTTCCCGACCGAAAGCCGCTATGGCTGCGAGCGGCACGCCGACGCGATGTCGGCCTTCTTTCTGCGGGAGTTGCTGAGCAACGGCACCACCACCGCGCTGGTGTTCGGCAGCGTGCACCCGCAGTCGGTCGATGCGCTGTTCAGCCAGGCGCAAACGCTGAACATGCGCCTGATCGCCGGTAAGGTGATGATGGATCGCCATGCGCCGCAGGCGCTGCTGGAAACGCCGGAGCAGAGTTACCGCGACACGCGCGAGTTGATTGAACGCTGGCACGGCAAAGGCCGCCTCGGTTACGCCATTACGCCGCGCTTTGCGCCAACCAGCACCCCGGCGCTGCTGGCGCAGGTGCAGCGGCTGCGCGAAGAATTCCCCGACGTGTGGCTGCAGACGCACCTGAGCGAGAATCCGCAGGAAGTGGCCTGGGTAAAATCGCTGTTCCCGCAAAGCCAAAGCTATCTGGACGTTTACCATCGCTACGGCATGACCGGCGGCAAAAGCGTGTTCGCCCACTGCCTGCACCTGGAGGAGCAGGAGTGGGACTGCCTGTGCGAGACCCGTTCGGCGATCGCCTTTTGCCCCACCTCCAACCTGTTCCTCGGTAGCGGGCTGTTCGACCTGCAGCAGGCCTGGCGCAAGCGGGTGAAGCTCGGCATCGGCACCGACGTGGGGGCAGGCACCTCCTTCAATATGCTGCGCACGCTGGGCGAGGCGTACAAGGTCGGCCAGCTGCAGCATTACCGGCTCTCCGCCGTAGAAGCGTTCTATCACGCCACCCTGGGCGGCGCCCGCGCGCTGTCGCTAGACGACAAAATCGGCAACTTCGACGTCGGCAAAGAGGCGGATTTCGTGGTGCTCGATCCGGCGGTGACGCCGCTGCAGCAGTTACGCTACGCCAACAGCGCCACGCCGGCGGAACAAGGCTTCGTGCTGATGACGCTGGGGGACGATCGCAATATTTATCGCACCTATGTGGACGGCAAGGTGGTTTATCAGGCGGCGGTGTCAGACTGATTTCATTCGCGGTGTTGGCGCAAAGGCATATTGGAATACGCCGACACCGCGTGGCGACAATTTTAACATAAGGAAGTGAAAGCCTTGATAGCGTTATTGCTGCACACATTGTGGATGAAAAACAGACAATGGAAGGGCGGCGCATGATTATTTATTGGACATGCCGAGATGTAGTCTGAATACGATTATTTGGTTAGGAGACTCTTTATTGGTTTTTTATGAATATACCTAGTGATATACAGCCATGTTGCTGGATAAGTGCGTAAAAAGCATTGCATTTCTTCGGGGGGCTCTATATCATAATGAGAATAATTATCTTTACGATATCGCTGCTTAAAAAGCAACAGGCTTGTTTTAATCACTGTTGCTGTTTTTTCGGTGTACTTCTGCATTTTACGAGCCAGGATTGGCTTGAGCTTTATTTCTGGAAAGGGATTTCATGCGTGATTTGTTTCGACAGGAAGCCACGGATCATCAGCGGGCGAAATGGGCGGGTAAGGCCTTATTGATAAACGGCTTGCCCGCCTGGTGCTTTGGTCTTTTATCGTTTTTATTTATTCTTGTTTTCCTCTCTTTTCTTATATTCAGTCATTATACGCGCCGCATTAATGTTTATGGTGAAATCACCACCTTCCCCCGCTCAGTCAATGTGTTTGCACCCCAGCAGGGTTTTATCTCGGAACGCTTCGTCGAAGTGGGCGACGTGGTTAAAAAAGGCCAGCGTCTTTATCAGATTGATGTCAGCCGGGTGACGGATAACGGGAAAGTGAGCGCCAATACGCGCCTGGCGCTGGAAAACCAGTTAAAACACGTTGACAGCATCATCCTTAAGTTGCAAGACAACAAGCGCATGACGCTGGAAAATCTACGCGCGCAAAAAAAACAGTATGAATTGGCGCACATGCAGTCCAAACAGCTGTTGGATAACGCACGAGAAGGGGTGGCATTTGCTCAGGACAACATGCGTTCCTATAAGGAATATCAGCAGCGCGGTCTGATTACCAAAGATCAGCTTAGCGGACAAACCTATTCGTTTTATCAACAACAAAGTCTGTTCCAAAACCTGCATAGCCAACACATTCAGGAATCGTTGCAAATTACGAATTTGGAAAGCGACATCGTTACGCGCGCGGCAGATTTCGATAATCAAATTTCACAGTACCAGTTTCAGCGTAATGATTTGCAACGGCAGTTAGCGGAAGCCGATGCCAGCGGCGCATTGATCGTGAACGCCCCGAGCGATGGCCGCATTGAATCTCTCAGCGTTACCCCGGGTCAGATGGTCAATAGCGGTGACAGTCTGGTACAGATTATTCCACGTAATGGCGCGATTTATCAGCTAGTTTTATGGTTGCCGAACGCCAGTGTGCCTTATGTTTCAGCGGGGGACGCCATCAACATTCGTTATGATGCTTTCCCCTATGAGAAGTTTGGCCAGTTTCCCGGCAGGATAGAAAGCATCGCTTATGTGCCGGCCTCCATGCAAGAAATGTCAACTTACAGCAGTTCTCCCGTGCATCAGCCCAACGCGCAAACGGCATCTTATTACAAGGTCACCGTTTCCCTGGATGAAACGCATATCAGTTACCAGGGCAAGGCGTTGCAGCTCACTAACGGCATGCGGGCTCAATCCACGCTGTTTCTGGAAAAAAGGCCTTTATATCAATGGATGTTCTCGCCTTTCTACGATATGAAAAACAGCCTGATGGGGCCAATCAATGACTGAATCTTATTTCGACACGCTAAAGGGCAAACTCAATTTGTCGCTGCGCCGCAAAGTGCCGCAGATCCTGCAAACTGAAGCCTCGGAATGTGGGCTGGCCAGTCTGGCGATGGTATGCCATTACCATGGCTTGCAAATCGATCTGTTTAATCTGCGCAGCCGCTACGGCTTTTCTTCACGCGGGGCGACGCTGTCCGCGCTGATTGACATCGCGAGCGCACTGAAACTGCAATCCAGAGCGTTATCGCTGAATATCGATGAACTTAAGGCATTGAAAATGCCTTGTATTCTGCATTGGGACATGAAGCATTTCGTGGTGCTTGTCAGTGTCAGCCGAGGGCGGGCGGTGATCCATGATCCTGCCTTTGGCCGTAAAGTGCTGGGGTTGCATGAACTGTCGCGGCATTTTACCGGCGTAGCGCTTGAGCTGTGGCCAGACAGTGAATTTCAGCCGATCAAACAGCAAAGCAGATTGCGTTTTCGCAAACTGATGAGCAATGTGCGCGGCCTCAAGGGGGCCTTGCTAAAGATCTTCTGTCTGTCGATCGTGATTGAAACGGTTAATCTGCTGTTGCCCGTCGGTACGCAGTTGGTCATGGACCATGTGATTCTGGCCGGCGATCATGATCTTTTAGCGCTGATATGCATAGGATTGCTGTTTTTTATTTTATTCCGTACCGGCGTATCCATGTTGCGCTCGTGGATCTCTATCGTCATGGGCGCGTTGATAGACGTGCAGTGGAAGGCGGGAGTGTTCGATCATCTGATGAAATTGCCGCTTTCCTTCTTTGAGAAGCGCAAGTTGGGTGATATTCAATCCCGTTTCGGCTCATTGGATACGATAAGAGCGACTTTCACTACCAGCATCGTCAGCAGTATTATTGATGGCATCATGTCCGTAGGCGTATTTATCATGATGCTGCTCTATGGCGGCTGGTTGGTTTGGGTGGTGCTCGGCTTTACGGCGATATACGTTATTCTCAGGTTGTCGACCTATCAATATTATCGGCAGCTGTCGGAAGAGCAGTTGGTGAAAGGGGCACGAGCCGGGTCTCATTTCATGGAAACGTTGTATAGCGTCAGTACGTTAAAGGCGCTGGGGTTATCTGAAACCCGTTCGCAGTATTGGCTGAATCTAAACGTAGAAACGATCAATGCCGGTATCAAGCTGACCAAATTAAACATGATGTTTGGCGGCCTGGGGGCGTTTATCGCCACCTGCGATCAGGTGATCATCCTTTGGCTAGGCGCGGCATTGGTCATAGACAATCAAATGACGATCGGCATGTTTATCGCGTTTAACGCCTACCGCGGGCAGTTTTCGGAGCGTGCCAGCAGCCTGATCGACATGATGCTTCAGCTGCGAATGCTGAGTTTGCATAATGAAAGGGTGGCGGACATTGTGCTTTCGTCACCGGAATCGCAAATGCCCGCGCGCCAGCTCTTCACAAAAGGCAAAGCCGCGGAGCTTCAGGTGCGGAATCTGCGCTACCAGTATGATCGCTTGGCGAAACCCATTATCGCGGATTTGAATCTCAGCATTGCAGCGGGAGAAAGCGTGGCGATTGTCGGTCCCTCCGGCGCGGGTAAAACCACGTTGATGAAGTTAATGTGTGGGTTGCTGTCGCCGGATGAAGGGGCCGTGCTGGTCGACGGTATGGATATCAGCAACATTGGCGTTAATAATTATCGCCAATGTATCGCTTGCGTGTTGCAGGATGACAAGCTGCTGGCGGGATCTATCGCTGAAAATATTTCAGGATTTGATGCCGAAATGGATCTGAAGCGTATTGAGGCGTGCGCACGACGTTGCAATATGCATGATGATATTCAAAACATGCCGATGGGCTATGAAACATTGATCGGCGAACTGGGGGGGAGCCTTTCTGGCGGGCAGAAACAGCGCTTATTGATAGCCCGTGCGCTCTATCGTCGCCCCAGCATTCTGTTTATGGACGAAGCGACTAGCCACCTGGATCTAGATAATGAAACACATATTAACCGCGCTATTTCACAACTGAACATTACCCGCGTGATTATTGCGCACCGTCCGTCGACGATTGCCTCTGCGGATAGAGTCATTCGACTCGGGTAATGTCAGCTTCGCTTTACCTGGCCTCTTCACCCCGATATTTTCGCTACGTCAACCGCGCACTCATCCTGCGGTGAACCCATGAAAAAAGGGTTATCACAATGATAACCCTGGCATGATGTGACGCTTTAGGCGCTGAAGCCAATGTTAACCGCAGAGGTCAACCGCGAGGCTTGCAGGGCCCCGATCAGTTCGAATCGGTATTGTTGTTGTTCCCCCACATGGTACCGCCGCCGTTGCTCCCGCCCCAGGGAATGCCTGATGGGCCAACTGAGCCGGGGGCACGATCGCCGGTGACATAGTTACCGACAGCACCGCCGACAATAGTGCCGACAACGCCGCCCGCCACGCCACCGATAGAGCCGATGCCGCCGCCGATCGCTGCGCCGACAGTTTCTGCGGAAACCGTCAATGTACCGCTGCGATCTCCTGCACCGGAAATGATTGAACATTCTTCAGAGGTAAGATTGCGCATACTTGCTCCTTAGTAATTAAATTTTAAAATAAGCCACGTTGATCATGCTGAGCGTCGCCCGCGATCGCTATTGAGCAATTTATGCGTGGCGATAACGGCAAAGGCGATAAGGGCGTATTTCAAGAAACGATTGAGGCTGAAATAATCCGCAATCGCGCCAACAACAAGCCCGATTAAAATGGCGAACAATATAATGAATAATCTTTTCATATGATGGATACGAATCTTCCTGCATTAGTTACTGTCGGCAGGATTGTTCGTCGATGTTTGTTTATTGCCACCCAACATGGATTCCACCATTTTGCCAGCGGTATAGGCGGCACCACCGATAACGGCACCGGCAACAGCGCCTGGGCCAGCACCGACGCCGCCAGCCATGGCGCCGGTCATCGCTCCACCAACCGCGCCGGCAGCGACTGCACCGCCCAACTCTGCATAGCTGAAATCCCCAGCTGCCGCGATAAAGTTCACTTCATTAAGTGTAAGCTCTCTCATAATGACTTCCTTATATTATTGGTTTTTGGTTTTTGCAGTTTTCCGATACCAGAAAAATGCCACTAGCAAGGTTGAAAAGATAAAGGATTGAATGATTGTGCTGGTAAACCTCCTGTCTTCGGAAAAAAATAAAGAATAAAAAATATCCATAAATGTGTAGTAAAAGCAGAACAAAAAAATCCAACTGCTTGGTAATTTCATCAGTGCCTCGATAGGTTTGATTGATAGGGGATATCTTCTCGCGTTATTCCAATGATGTTGACAACGCGTGCAGCAATTGCGTCAGCGCTCGAAGAAGTTGAGCGTTGTTTAAAATGCTGTAATGCGTTTCTGCACAATAACTGAGTTGAACGCTATGCGAGGATTGCATCTCCCAGCGTTGTGCAAGATGGGGGTGTTTACGCTGACGTTGCTGGCTGAGCCAAAGCGTTAGCGGTATCGCTATCTGCGGCAGGGGGCCGGCGTTATTCGTTAGTTCGAACGATTTTTTCAGCGCCCAACAGAAGGTTTCGGCATGTTCCAGCGTGATCTTCTCCGCAAGCACGCTCTGATTCAGCGCATAGTGCATTTTTATCTCGTTGGCGAAGCTGTCTATCGCACTCGTTTCTTGATGCCGACACAAATGGCGCGCAATACCGAGGGAGTCGAACAGACTGAGGTAACTTTGGGCCACGCTGAAACGTCGCTTCACTGCGGGCTGCTGGGCGGGAAAACCGCTGTCGACAACCACCGCATGCGCAAAGGGCGCGCCTTGTTCCGTGGCCAGCGCCGCCAAATGGACAGCTAATTGGCCACCCAATGACCAGCCGGCGATAACGGCCGTGTCGCGTTTGGCACGCGGTATGGCCGCCAAGTGGGAGGCGGCCAATCGCTGCAGGGTGAGTGTGTCGTCTGCGCCTGGCGCGGCCAACCCCGGGCTGGCGATGGTAATGATGTTGGCGCAGGCGCAAAGCTGTTTTGTCCACTTTGCATATTGATGTACCTGGCCGCCGGCGCCATGCACCAAATACAAGGTGGGCAGAGAGGGGCGATCGGCTGAGCCGGACAGCATCGATAACGGCAGGGGCGCATTCGCGCGCAGACGCTCGGCAAGTTTATCGAGCTGTGAGTAGCCAAGGATTTCCGCCAGGGTTAATTCCACATTAAGGGCGCGCTTGATGTTGCCCAAAAACGTGATGCCGGAAAGCGAGCTGCCGCCATTGCTGAAGAAGCTGGCATGGGGGTCGATCTTGTCTGGGGTACAGCCTAACGTATTCGCCAACAGCTCTCGTAGCAGCATGAGTTCCGCGGACGCCGCGGGTGCAACATCGCTGGCCTGACTCCGTTCGGTGCCTGGCGATAGCAAGGTGCGATCCAATTTGCCGTTGCGTGAAAGTGGGAAACGTTCAATGAGATGATAGCGGGATGGCGCCATATACGTGGGCAATGCGGCCGTAACCAGCTCGCGTATTCTTTGCTCTGCTTGAATGCAGGTTTTCCCCGCCTCGGTCAATGTGATGTAAGCCTCCAGATGCGGTGTGCCGTTCCCGGTTTCATCGCGACAGACGACACACGCTTCAGCGACCAGCTCGCTGCTTTTGAGCGCGAATTCGACGTCACCTAATTCGACGCGAAAACCCTGCAGTTTCACCTGTTGGTCTTCGCGGCCGAGAAACTCGATGTAACCGCTGCGATGCCAACGGCCGCGATCGCCGGTGCGGTACACGCGTTCTCCGGTGGTTGGGAAAAGCACAAAGCTGCCGGCGGTGGTTTGGCTATCGCGCCAATACTCGCGGGCAACCCCAACGCCACCGATATAAATGTCGCCGGTAACGCCGAAACCGCACGGCTCGAGTTTTTCATCCAACACCCACATGCTCTGATTTGGCAATGCGGTTCCATAGGGGATGGCGTTTCTGTAGTGCGTATCTCGTGTAACCGGATGATAAATTGACCATATTGCCCCTTCGGTTGCACCGCCAAGGCTGGTGATGGTGGCGTTGGGGCAAAGCCGATGTGCCTCGGCGATCAGCCGCGAAGAGATGCGATCGCCGCTCAGCCAAATATGCCGCAGTTGAGGCAGCGACAGGATGTTTTCTTGTGCGCAATATTGCACCAGCATTTGCAAGATGGCGGGAACCGAGTTCCAGATGCTGATTTGCCGCTGGCGTATCGCATTTAGCCATGCTGACGGCTCTTTCGCTTCATGCGGCGATAGCACCGTTACTGATGCGCCGGCTAGCCAGCTGCCGAACAGGTCATAGACCGATAAATCGAAGGCCAGATCGGCGAGCGCCAATACGTTGTCACGATGAGAAACGTTAAACTGTCGGTTCATGGTCAGCAAGGTATTGGTGACGGCACCCTGTTCCATAGCCACACCTTTTGGCGTGCCGGTCGTCCCCGACGTATAAATGACATAGGCGAGCGCTTCTGCTTCGCCTGGCGGGAAGGTCGCTGTGTCTGTGACATGAGGGGAAAACAGCGCCTCCAGATCTTGAATGCGGGTAGTCTGCGGATAGCGGGCGCGATGGTGAGCCTGGTTGCTCAAAACCCAGGCGCAACCTGATATCCGCATAATGGCCGCTGCGCGGGCATCCGGCAATCCTTCGGCCAACGGCAAGTAGGCGCGTCCGGCGAGGATCACGCCGAGCGCCGCAATAGCTTGATGAGCGCCGCGTGGAAGATCGATGGCGATGAGCGCGCCTGGGGCGGTATGGGCGATCAGCCAATGCGCCACGAGGCCGGCGTGCCGCAACAGCCGATCGTAATGCCATACGCTATCGCCCTCGTACAAAGCCGGGCGATCCGCATGCTGGTGGGCAGTGCGTAACAGCCGATCGGGAAGAGGTTGCCGCAAGAATGCCGGCATTGCCTGTCCGATGGAGAGCTGACGCAATTGCCGGTTATCGGCCATTGACGCCAGCGAATAGTGGCCGACGGCCCGCGAGGGATCGCAGGCAATTTGCTGCAGCAGCAATGCGTAAGCTTGCGCCAATCCATCAATGCGCTCCGGCGTAAACAGCTTGGCGTTGTATTGCCATTCCAACTGAATGCCCTCTGCGCTGGAAATCACTTCCAGAACCAGATCAAACTTGGGCGGCGCATAGCCTCTCGGCAGGGTGTTAACCTGCGCACCGCCAACATTTAGCTCATTGCTTTTGCGATGTTGGCAGACGAACATGATTTGAAAAATGGGGTGAAACTTGCCGCGCGTGGGCTTGAGTTGTTCAACCAGGTAAGAGAATGGCAAACCCTGATGTTTGAAAGCGCGCGCAAATTTATTCGCGTTCTTTTGCAGCAGCGCGGTGAAACTGTCGTCGCCAGTGATGATAAATTGGTGAGCGATCGTGTTGACGAAGCTGCCCACGGCATCGTTTAACGTTGGCTCGTTCCTGTTGGCGATCGGGCTACCGATGACCACGCGATCCGTCGCAGATTCTCTGGCAATCAGTAACGCGAAGGCGGAGTGCAACAGCGTAAACAGCGTCGTACCGTTATGTTTGGCTAACTGGGCCAGAGCCGACTGCAGTTCGTTCGTCAGCGATGTTCTGACGATATTCTGTGTTTTTCCTGCCGCGGTGATGGCGATATCGTATTCAAGCGCGTGTTTTTCCGGCGCACCATCCAGTTCATCGCGCCAAAACGCCATGCTGTCATCGACATTGGCGACGGCGAGGAAAGGGTCTTCAAGGTAGCGGAAAAACGCCTGGCCGTTGTCATAATGGCAATGCTCTTCGTGCGCGTGATAGCCACGGCTCAGTTCATCCACCAGCAAATTGGCCGTCCAGCCGTCGACCACGCAATGGTGAAAAGTCAAGAACAGATAGTGGTGCTGCGCGCTCTTTCTCAAGATCCGGCAGCGCAGGGGATACTCGGCACCGAGATCAAACGGAATCGTGCACTGGGCGTTAAGCGCCGCTAGCATACTTTTTTGCTGCTCCTCACTATTCTGCCCGCTGATGTCCTCGAGACTGTGTTCGAAAATGGTTTCATCAGGGTGCACGATGTCAACGGTGATGGCTTCCCCGTCTAGCCGATAGCGGCCGCAAAGCGCACCGTGCCGCTTGAGTAGTTTTTTCAGCGCGGCGAGCAAACGCGTGGGTTCAAAGGGTCCCAGGATCTCTTTGGCGATCGGAATGTTATACAGCGGGCTGTTCTTGGTGAAGTTTTCATACAGCCACAGGTATTGCCCCGCGTAGTGATTGACGGTGTAACAAGGCTTCTCCCCGGTGTCTCGCACTGCATTATCTGGCGTACAGACAGATAAAAATGCGGTGATGTCTTCCTGCACCGCACTGAGGGCGGCGGCGTCGACATGCTCGATGGTTTGGCGTCGAGGCGACAGCTCGCCGAATGTTGCTCCCTGTTTCGCCATTTCCATCAGATTGATCAGGCCGATGACGCTCATCAGTGCACTCCTTCCATGTTGACGTCGATAGCTTTCCCTGTTCGACCGCTTTTATTCGGGCGTTTGTCGCTGTGGGCGGAAATCAAATTCAGCCAATGCGACAAGCTACACAACTGCACTCCCGGGTTTCTCCGCTGTGCCATTGTGAAGGCGGCGCGATGATCGATATTCTCGCCATCATCGAAGCCGAAGATCCTCAGTACGCAGCCGTTCAATCGCTCATTGGCCGTATCGAACCGGATGTGCGGGAAATAGCCAAGCCGCGCGGAAAAGGCTATCAACTCAGTAACGCCGGCGTCGACGGCTTGGCGGCGCGAATCGGTTTTATGCAGCAACAGCAGCCGCTCATGCCGAAAATCGCGCAGCAGGCTTTGCGTGAGTCTGGCGCCGCCGGCTGTATCATGCATAAAGATCATGTAGTTAACTCGGCCGGGCAGGACGAGCAGCAGGGCCGAAAGCGCATCAAGCCAGCTGGCATATTGCGTGGCTTCGTTCGGTACGTTGAATATGGCCGCGTTCAGCGGCCATTCAGCATGCAACGGCAGCGCCTGCGGTGACAGAATGTCCACACCGTGTTTGTCGGCGAGGGCGGCCAACAAAAGTCGTTCATCTGCGCCTTCGGGAGATTGAATAAACAGCCGGCTGCTGGCCGGCGCCTCGGTTGATAGGCGGCGGCCGATAGCGCAGCGGATGTCAAGATGCTGCGGATCCAGGCCATAGCGTGCATGGGCCAGCTGCGTTAGGTGTCGGCAGAAATCGGTGAGTCTCGGATGTTCAAAAATGTCGCTCAGGTTCAGATCCAACCGACAGTGGGCGTTAAGCGCGTTAATGATTTTTATGGCCTGCAGCGACTCGCCGCCGAGCGTGAAGAAGTCGCCATCGTCACTGCCCAGCGTCGCCAGCCAAACCTCATTCACCAGGGTGTTGAATGTCGTAGAACGCAATTCCCGTGTGGGTTCAGGCAGCCGGGATTGTCTTTCCAGGGTGCGATAATCAATCTTGCCGTTAGCCAGTTTGGCCAGCGGCGTTGGGTGATGCACGAAGCGCTGAGGAATATGTGCATTGGGCAGTTCGCCATACAGCGTGCGGCGCATTGCCTCGCTGAGCGGCTGCCGGCTGTGATAATGCGCGTACAGTTCCGTTCCCGCGTCGCCGCTTTTGGCCAGCACGGCAATTTCGACAATTGCGGGCAACCGGGCCAGACAGCTTTCTATCTCACCCATATTGACGCGCTGCCCGGCGATTTTCGCTTCACGAATTTTGCGGCCAAGGAACACCAACTGCCCATCCTGGCGCTGGCAGGCGATATCGCCGGTACGAAAGGCGGGCATGGGATGGCCGTTAACCTCAAGGGTGACGAACTTTTCCGCGCTCAGCGTTGGCTGATGCAAATATCCCAGGCTGACGGTCGCTCCGGCTATCAGTAATTCGCCGCTGCAGCCGAGCGGCAACAGCCTGAGATCCTCGCCGACGATCGCCGTGTATATACCGTCCAACGGTGCGCCTATCGTCACGGCGGCGCCATCGTTTTTGATTTCGGCGACCGTCGCCACCACGGTTGTCTCGGTTGGGCCGTAGGAGTTGAATAACTTTCTGCCTTTGGGATAGTGCGCGAACCAGCTTTCTTTGGATCGCGGTGAAAGGCTTTCGCCGCCGATGATAACGGTCGTGACGGCCGGCGGCAGCGTCTGTTCGCCGCCGGAGGCGAACAGCATCTCATTAAAGTAGGCGGTCGGCAGATCCAGCAGGCTGATTTGATGATCGGCGCAGAATGTGAAGAAAGCGGCAAAACTGTGCTTGACGGCCTCAGGGGCGATACACAGGTGGGCGCCGGCACCCAGCGTCATGAAAATTTCTTCAATGCACGCATCGAAATGCAAGGGCGCAAATTGCAACACGCGTTCATGCGGTTGAATGCCATAGCATTTTATCGCCGCATCGACAAAAACGTTGAGAGCATGTCGGGCGCCTATCACGCCTTTAGGCATTCCCGTCGAGCCGGAGGTAAACATGATATAGCCGGTTCCGGCCGGGAATGGCGGCACCTCTGCCGCTGTTTGCCGGCGAAACACGGTGAAGTGCGCGAAATCCGCCGGCATATCGAGTGTCGATGCGCGCCAATGCGCCAATGCGTCAGGTTCGGAATGAAAGGAGGGAAGTGTGCGATCGGTAATCAGGATAGCGTCGCTAAACTGTTCAAGCAGTTGACGATGAGCCGCTCCATCCCCTTTGGCATTCAGGTTGACGAACGGCATTTTCAACTGCAGCGCAGCAAGCATGCAGATGATGGCTTCCGGCCCTTGCGGCAAGTCGAGCAACAGCACGGTGTATGCAGCACGGGCGGGGGCCAGGGTATCGGCCAGCGCACGCCACTGTTGCTGCAAAACGGCATAAGACAGCGCTCTTAGCGACAACGAAGCGTGTGCGGGCGTGAGGATCGCCGTGCGTTGCGGCGCTTGAACGACGGCACGATCGATACGTTGCATTATATCGACCACGTTCTCGTTGGCTGCTTTACCCTGCAGCGAGAGCGGGAAACGTTGTCGCAATGCCGCGACGGAAAGATTTTCCGGGTCGTGATACAGCAAGGCGCACAAGGTCTGTATCCCCTGGCTGTGCCGCACCAGGCTGGCCGCATCGTAAAGCCCTGAGTCGGCATCGATCTCCAGCCGAAGCGTTTGGTTATCGAGATCGGGACGCATGTTGAAGACCAGATCCTGCGCGCCTCCTGAGCGTAAATTACGGATTTCGCTGCGCTGCACGGAAGAAAATGAGGCTGCCGCTTCAAAGGGAATGATATTGACCACGATGTTGAACAGCGGCGAGCGGCTGGTGACGCTCCTCAGACTTTTTATCTCTTCGTAACGGAACGCTTGATGTTTTTTGAGTTGCCTGAGCACGCGTTCAATGGTTTGCGCCAACTGTCGGCATGAGGCCGTGTCCTCAATATCGAGCGTCAAAGGAACAACGTTGGTTTTGCAAGTCAGCGCCTGCCTCGTCAGGGAGTCTGTTCGCGCCATCATTGGGACGCCGATCGTTTGCTGTTTCTCGCCGGTACACAAGTACAAATATGCCATCACTGCCACGAAAGTGCGCGCCAGCCAAGAAGGGTGCCCGGTTTGCAGCGCAAGGCGCTCGGCAGGATAGGGCAACGAAGTCACATGGCGGATCGTTTGTCCCGAGGGAATATTGGCGCAGGCTAATGTCATCGGGTCTGGCAGTGAGGCGCTGGCTGCTTGCCAAAAATGTCGGTCCGCTTGATAGGCGGCTGACTGTTTATACTCAGATTCAGCCCTGAGCAAGGCATCGATCGCAGGTACGTCTTGCGGTTGCTGCGTTTGGCCTCGGTAGGCCTGTGCCACTTGGTGGATCAGCAAATAAGTGCCGTAACCATCAAGCAGCAGATGGTGGCTGCAGAAATACCACAGAAAGCGTTGCTCACCCAGTCTAATGATTTTTTGTCTGAATAACGGCGCAGCGTTCAACGAGAACGGGCGCTTGGCATCCGCTTCCATTAATTCGATCGCTGTGGCCATATTGTTGGCGCGCTGCGAAAGATCTACCCATTCCACTGAGATGTTGGCGGTGACGGGATATTGATAAGGCGTACCGTTATCTTCATCAAACAGAACGTGCAGCGTCGGCGTTTGGCTGATGACGCGATGAATGACACGTTTCATTCTTGCGATATCGAGAGTGTGATTTATTTCGACATATTCCGCGATATTATAGCTCGATTTGTCATCGCCGATCTTGGTGCCGTAGTAAAATCCCGCCTGTGAATCCAATAGTTGATGCTTGCTCATCGGCTCATCCCTGATGTTTATTTTTCTTTATTTTTTTACCGTCATCAGTTTGCCCGTTCGGCGGGAACGCCATACAACCGTGCGACGTTCTGCGATTGGGTGAACTGTTTTAAGGTGTTCCAAACATAAATGCGCGCTGCCTGGCTTGCAGCAAAAATCTAAAATACACAGCGTGCCGCCCTCATCCCATTCTGAGGTATGGAGAAGAAACTGCGGATCGTTAATAAATCGACCCAGCGTCTCATCTCTCAGGTAGGCCCAGGTTATATATCCTAACGGATTGTCCAAATGGTCGAATAATATTTTGAATTGGTTTTGATTAATCGCTTCCTGAGTCCATAGCTGCAACGTTTTTATATGGTACAAACTGTAATTTTTATTCATCAGCATACAGTTAACGGCGAAGCCCAGGCTCTCGTATTGACTGAACTTACTTTTACCCTGCTGGTTTTCTTTGATAAAACTCACGAAATATCCTCAGCGTTATTATTGTAATACGTTGATCGCCTGGCGCTCGAAACGATCCAGATAGGTTTGCAACTGTTCGCTGATCTCGCTGACTTCACCGCGCCAGCCGGCAATTTCTTGAAAAATCACTTCACGGCGCATGAACGCGCGGGAGCCCAACCTTCGGGTGACGGTCTGCTTCATCGCCTGTTGTAATCCGGCGGCGGTTTGATCCGCTGATGTTTCCTGAAGGTACTTCGCGTATAACCGCTGGAATGCCAGAGAAAATTTCTCCTCCGCTGTCGTACCCTGTTGTTCGGCGGAAACCCTTACGGGCGAGTCGATGAGCCGATGCAACAGGGCAATCGCCGGATGAGCATTCCCCTGGCCCAGACCTTGTCGACGGCTAAAGACGCCAGGAGCCAAATCGAACATTTTTTGCAAGCGTTCGCCTAAGGCGAACCATTCAGCGGTGAGAGGCAGGCGTTGTAAAAATGCAGGGGCAAAACCCGCCATACCGAGATTATCCAGCAGGCAGGCTCGCTTGTAGGCCATACTAAAGGCCGCGCCGATGCCTTGGTGCGCTGCCGCGAGAAATGCCGGGCCAAATTGATGCTTGGCTAAATAAAAAGCGAGATCTTGCATGCCTCTCAGCAACAAAGGGGCGTCTTCGTTGAGTTTGTTGTGCTGAATGTAGCTGCGGCCGGGATCTCGACGTTCTGCGGGAAAAACGCTGCGAACACCATGAAAGTCCAGCAGCCTGCCGGCCATATCGCAATTGGAGGGTGAGGTCATCATCACCAAATGGCGGGTACGGCAGTAAGCTATCTGCGTCGCAAGGCGCCGGGCAAGCTCGCAGAGCCCGTAGAATGCTCGTTCTTCCTGCGGCAATGCCAACCAGCGCACAGCGTCAAACTCAGAGGGACGAGGCAAAAAGGACGGTGCGGCGACAATGAGCTTTTCGGTCCGCTCAATATCCGAAGGCTGCCTTTGCATCGCATCATGAGGATGATAGTAGGGTGCGCGGCAAAAATGTGCAGGGCGCACGACGGGTTCGCGCACCAGCAACGCCTTGTGGTTATGGACATCTCCCGCCGATGCAGGAGAGAGGGTGGCGATGGGGTTGTCGGTCAGCAAGATCGCCTTATTGGGCACGGCGCCGTAAGGCAGCAGTTTGGCCATGACGTTTCCCCACAATGCCTCCAATACTGCGCCGGTCATTGTCAACTCGCCATCGACATGCTTTGCCCCTTGACCGACTAACGCATTGGCTCCGATGCCTTTAACCTGCCATCGCCCATCAAAGCCACAGCGTGCGCCACCGCCGTTGCGCGAAATAGCCCCGCCGCCATAACGTTCGGCGAAAAAGACTTTTTCATCGTTTAAGAGCGGCGTGCCGTCATCAAAAATAGCATGACGATTATTTTCTTCGATGAGATAGCTGGCCTCATTTTTCAGTTCGTCCTGCTCGGCAGGGCTTAATTCGTTGTGCCAGAGTAATTGAGAACCTGTCTTTTTTGCGACAAAAGGAATCAAGCTTTCGTGAAGCATGGCGAGGTTTTTCATTTTTTTAATCGTTATTTTTATGGGCGCAGGGCAAGTTAAATATCGGCCTTATTTTTCAAGGGATAATAAGGCCCACGTTTTTTTAATTTGAAGAATCCGGTGTTGAAAGTGACGACGACGGTGAAGGGCGACCACCGCCACTGCCATTCCATGTTGGGCCCATGGGAACCTGTGGAATAGCAACGTTAACGGGCATGTGCGGTGCGGCCTGAATAGCGATTTCCGTGCCCACGCCCACGGCTAATGATACGGGGGTGGGCAATTTCGCTATTGTGCTCAGGCTGCCGACAATAAGTGAAGTCGGATTATAAGAATCATTGCCGTCAGAACCGTTAATACATGACAACTCAACTTCCGTTAAGGCTCTCATTTAAGCTCCTTCTTGCGAGAGGTAATAGATAACACAAGCGAAAAAATAACTGCCATCGACAAACCATACATTGCCGTGATTTTAAGGGCGGCCGTATCCAAAAGGATCGCTTGGCGCTGCAGGCAGTAGTCTAAAAATACGGCAAGGGGGAATATCAAGAACAGCATGACGATATGGTACGTGCGCAAGCCTTTTTTCTTCGCGTTTTTATAAGTTGCACTGATAATGAGGATGAAAATGACAATAAGAACTATTTCCGTTATAAGCTGCAATTTGATTAGCTCCATTAATCAAAATTTACATCAAGTTACATTGAGTAACCTGATAAGTCAACAGGGTATTTTATGATTCTTCTTTATTTATCAATGGCATTGAATTAATTTCCTATAAACTAATTACATTATGTGACTATATGTTGGTGATAAAAAACAAAGATGTCACTGGAGCTTCTGGCAGCGGCCGGCGAGGCGGCTAACTTCTAATCACTTGTTTTTGCTCAAACTGCCAACTGCACCTAAGCTAGGAGGTGACTCAGAGGGAGCGATTCCCCGAGACCTTATTCCGTGAACATGGAGGAGTTTCGATTTGATGCGTTTATCCACATTGGTGCTGGCGATCGGCATGGCGCTGGGCTCGCAGGCACAGGCAGCAGAAACCCAACCTCACGCCGACCATAGTGCACTGCCCAGCGGCCAGGCGAAGGAGGCTAACGTGACCGGTGAAGCCAATCAGCACGACAAGCAAAAGACTCAAAATCCGTTCTTCTATCAAAGCCGTCTGCCGTTCCAGGCGCCGCCGTTCAACCTGATCAAGGAGAGCGACTACGCGCCGGCGATCGCAGCGGGCATCAAGCAAAAGCGGGAAGAGGTGGAGAAGATTGCCAACAACCCGGCCAAGCCTAATTTCAAGAATACCTTGGTGGCGCTGGAGCAGGCTGGTTCGTTGCTGACGCGGGTGATGAACGTGTTCGGCGCCATGACCTCGGCCAACACCAGCGACGCGCTGCAAAAGCTGGATGAAGAAACCTCGCCGAAGCTGGCGGCGCTGAACGACGACATCATGCTCAACGGCAAGCTGTTCGCGCGCATCAAGGCCATCTATCAGGATCGCGATGCGCTGAAGTTGGATCCGGAGTCGCGCCGGCTGGTGGAAGTGACCTACAAGAACTTCGAACTGGCGGGCGCCAACCTGTCGGACGCCGACAAGGCCAAGCTGAAGGCGCTGAACCAGGAAGCGGCGACGCTGAGCACCCAGTTCACCAACAAACTGTTGGCGGCGAGCAAAAACGGCGCGCTGGCGATAACCGACCAGGCGAAGCTGGACGGCCTGTCGGAAGGCGAGCTGGCTGCGGCGGCCCAGGCGGCCGCCGAACGCAAGCTGGAGAAACAGTGGCTGCTGGTGCTGCAAAACACCACGCAACAGCCGTTGCTGCAGAGCCTGAAAGATCGCGACACCCGCCAGGCGCTGTTCGACGCCTCCTGGACGCGTGCGGAGAAGGGCGACGGCAACGATACCCGCCAGACCATTTCCCGTCTGGCCAAGGTGCGTGCCGAGCAGGCCAGGCTGCTGGGCTACCCGAACTACGCCGCCTGGAAACTGCAAAACCAGATGGCCAAGACGCCGGATGCCGCGCTGAGCTTTATGCGCAACATCGTGCCGGCGGCCACCGCGCGCGCCGAGCGTGAAGCCAAAGACATTCAGGCGGTGATCGACCAGCAGAAAGGCGACTTCAAGGTGCAGGCCTGGGACTGGCAGTTCTATGCCGAACAGGTGCGCAAGGCCAAGTACGATCTGGACGAGTCGCAGATCAAGCCTTACTTCGAGCTGAACAACGTGCTGAACAACGGCGTGTTCTACGCCGCCAACCTGCTGTACGGTATCAGTTTCAAGGAGCGCAAGGACATCCCGGTCTATCAGCCGGACGTCAAGGTGTACGAAGTGTTCGACAAGGACGGCAAGTCGCTGGCGCTGTTCTACACCGACTACTTCAAGCGCGACAACAAGGGCGGCGGCGCCTGGATGAGCAACTTCGTCGATCAGTCGAAGCTCAACGGCACCAAGCCGGTGATTTACAACGTCGCCAACTTCACCAAACCGGCGCCGGGCCAGCCGGCGCTGCTGTCGTATGACGACGTAATCACCATGTTCCACGAGTTCGGCCACGCGCTGCACGGCATGTTCGCCGATCAGGAATACCCGAGCCTGTCGGGCACCAACACCGCGCGCGACTTCGTCGAGTTCCCGTCGCAGTTCAACGAGCACTGGGTCAGCGATCCGAAAGTGTTCAGCCACTTCGCCAAGCACTACCAGACCGGCGAGGCGATGCCGCAGGAACTGGTCGACAAGATCAAGAAGGCCGACAAGTTCAACAAGGGCTACAGCATGACCGAGCTGCTGTCCGCCGCGCTGCTGGACATGCACTGGCACATGCTGACCGCCGATCAGCCGCAGCAGGACGTGGACAAGTTCGAGGCCGAGTCGCTGCAAAAAGACAAGGTCGATCTCAGCTACGTGCCGCCGCGCTACCGTTCCAGCTACTTCCAGCACATCTGGGGTAACGGCTATGCCGCGGGCTACTATGCCTATCTGTGGACGGAAATGCTGGCGGACGACGCCTTCCAGTGGTTCACCGAACACGGCGGCCTGACCGCCGAAAACGGCCAGCGCTTCCGCGACATGATCCTGTCGCGCGGCAACAGCCAGGATCTGGAGAAGCTGTACATCGACTGGCGCGGCAAAGAGCCGAGCATCGAACCGATGCTGATCAACCGCGGGCTGAAGGACGAGTAAGTTCGGCCACTCCCGGTAAGCAAACAAAAGGGCGCGTTATGCGCCCTTGGTCTTTTTGGCTTGGTCGACATTCAGCGGTTCACCACCTTGGCCGGCAGGGCCACCACCAGCAGCGAGCTGAGCAGCAGGCAGCCGGCGAAGGCCCAGAGCGCGCCGCCGCTCTTGCCGGTCAGATCCAGCGCCAGCCCCATCAGCGAATTGCTCACCAGCCCGGCGATGTTGGCCAGCGAACAGGCCAGCGCGAAGCCGGTCGCCGCCGCCGTGCCGCGCAGGAAGGTGGCCGGCAGGCTGAAGAACACCGGCACCGCACCGATGATCGCCGCCTGGGCGATGGAGAACAGCAGCACCGTGGCCAGCGCGTTGTGGGTAAAGAAGGTGCTGCCGGCCATCGCCAGCGCGCCGACGATAAACGGCACGATGATATGCCAGCGCCGTTCGCGCAGCCGGTCGGAACTGCTGCCGATCAGCAGCATGCCGAGCAGGGCGGCGACGCTGGGGATCGCCGTCAGGTAACCGATGGTGGTGATGTCGGTGACGCCGGCGGTTTTGATGAAGGTCGGCATCCAAAAGCCCATGGCGTAGGCGCTGAGCAGAATGGCGAAGTCGATGCCGCCGAGCATCCAGACTTTCAGGTTGAAGAAGCCGTCGCGGAAGCTGTGCTTGCCGTGATCGGCCTCGGCGTCGTCGCGCGCCAGATCGTCGGCGATGCGCTGTTTCTCCTCGGGCGTCAGCCACTTGGCCTGCTGGTAGGTGTTAGGCAACAGCCAAAAGGTCAGCACGCCCAACAGCACGCTGGGAATGCCCTCCAGCAAAAACAGCCATTGCCAGCCGTGCAGCCCGTGAAGCATGTCGAAATGGCCCATGATCCAGCCGGACAGCGGCCCGCCGATCACGCTGGACAGCGGCAGGCCGATCATGAACAGCGCGATGATGCGGCCGCGGCGATAGGTCGGGAACCACAGCGTCAGGTAAAAGAGCACGCCGGGCAAAAAACCGGCCTCCGCCACGCCGAGCAGGAAACGAATGACGTAGAACTGGGTCGGCGTGGTGACGAACATGGTGGCGGTGGACAACAGCCCCCAGGTGATCATGATGCGGGCGATCCACATTTTGGCGCCGACGCGCTGCAGGATCAGGTTGCTCGGCACTTCGAACAGAATATAGCCGACGAAGAACAGCCCGGCGCCGAGGCCGAAGGCCGCTTCGCTCAGCTGCAGCGCGTCGGCCATCTGCAGCTTGGCCAGCCCGACGTTGATGCGATCGAGGTAGGCCGCCAGGTAACACAGGCAAAGAAACGGGATCAGTTTCCAGGTGATTTTGCGGTACAGCAGCAGCGATTCTGCGTCCGCTTTCCCCGCCAGCGGGGTGTCGACAATGGCCATGATGTTGTCTCCAGGTGGTGCGTGTTGGCCTCCGCAGGAGGCGCCTGTTGTGTTTGCGTTGCAGGGGCGCCGCCCTGTTTCGGGCGGTCGCGTGAGGCGCTGTTTGCGCCTTCGTTATTGTCGTTGCAGGTGAATCCTTGACTCATAACCGGTTCAGGTAGTCGAGCGCCTCCCGTTTGTGCACCACGTCGCCGTATTTGCTGTCGATATCGAACAGGTTGGCTTCGTGCGGGCCGGGGTGACGATCGCCGACGCACTCGCGCACCACCATGGCGCGAAAGCCGTGCTGCACCGCGTCCACCGCGCTGGCGCGGATGCAGCCGCTGGTGGAGCAGCCGATCATCAGCAGCGTGTCGATCCCTTGCGCCACCAGCAGCGGCGCCAGCGCGGTGCCGAAGAAGGCGCTGGCGTATTGCTTGCTCAGCACCACCTCATCGGCCAGCGGCGCTACCGCCGGGCAGAACGCCGCCAGCGGGTTGCCCGCCACCATGTCCTTCATCACCGGCGCTTTTTTGACCCACAGACCGCCATCGGCAAAATGGCCTGCATGATAACGGATATGGGTGTGGATGACAGGAATTCCCGTGCGGCGCGCGCAGGCCAGCAGCTCGCGGCTCTCCTCGACCGCGCTCACCACGCCCGGCGCGAACAGCGGCGCGCCTTCGGTGGTGTAGGCCTGCATAAAGTCGATCGCCAGCAGCGCCGGGCGCCGGCCGAAGCCGATACGCTGGCCCCAGACGCCGCGGTAGTTGTCGCTGAGGGTGTCGTTCATTCTGCCTCCTCAATAGGCGCCGGACAGCAGGGCGCCGGCGCCGGGAACGATCGGTTCCAGCTCCAGCGCGGTCAGCATCGCGTAAGTGGTGGCGATGGCGGCGGTGATCACCGGCTTGCCGGTTTGGGCCTCCACCGTCGGAACCGCCGGCAGCGAAGGCATCTGCACGCAGGCGGACAGCACGATAGCATCGACCTCGCGTAAATCCATCTCGGCGACGATCCCCGGCAGCCTGGCCGGATCGTGCCGGCCGACTTCGAGGTTGTCCGGGATCTCCAGCGCGCGCCATACCTTGACCTCAATGCCTTCGTGCTGGATGTAGTCCACCACCAGCTGGGTCAGCGGTTTCATATAGGGCGCCACCAGCGCAATGCGTTTGGCGCCGATCACCTTCAGGCCGTTGACCAGCGCGCCGGCGCTGCTGATAACCGGCGCGGCGGCCTGATTGTCTTTCGTCACCTGCGCCAGCCGAGCCTGCGATTCGCGGTGGTAGCCCAGCCCCATCGCCATGATGGCCACCAGGCAGGCGTAGCCGAGCACGTCGACCCGCGCGTCGGACAGCTCCAGCGCGCAGCGATCGGACTCGGCGTCCATCGCCGCCAGCTCTTCTTTATTGACGTGTTTCATGCGCATGCGGCTGGAATGAAAGGTGAAGCGCTCCGGGCGTATCAGCTGGCGCGCGCCCAGCATCGCCGGGATCTCGGTTTCCATCGTGGTGTTGGAGCTGGGCACGATCTGGCCGATGCGGTAGTGGTTGCTCATGTCGGTGTTCCTCAGTTAATCCAGAAAATCGCCCAGGGCGCGGAAGAAGCCGTCGAAGTCGTCCCACGGGATCATGTGCCCGGCGTTCTCGACCTCGACGATGGCGATCTCCGGCTGCAGCGCGCGGATCTCCGCCCGGTCTTCGGGCTGAATGACGCCGCCTTTGCCTGCGGCCATCAGCAGCGTCGGCATGGTCAGCAGCGGGTAGTCGCGGTGGCTGTCCACCTGATGAAAATCGTCGTAGGCGCGTTGGATCGCCGGCTCGTAGCAGGTGTGCAGCCACTCGGCGCGCAGCCGGCGCTGCTCTTCGCTCCAGGTCGGGCAGAAGGCGCGCATCTGCTCGGCGCTCATGCCCGGCAGCGACTGCCGGATCGAGTCGGCGTACCACGGCCATTGGCCGGGATAGGCGCGGCGGCCGGGGCCGGAAACCGGCGGATCGACCAGCACCAGCCGCCGCACGCCGGCGGGCTGCAAAACGGCGGCGCGCAGGGCGAAGCGGGCGCCCATCGAATGGCCGAGCAGGGCGTAACTGTCCAGGCTCAGCGCGGCGGCGAAGGCGTTGACGTCCTGCGCGCAGGTCTCCGCGTCATAAGCCAGTTCCGGGCCGCTGGACGACAGACCGCGGCCGCGCACGTCGAGCACGTAGACGTCGTATTTTTCCCCCAGCCGCTCGGCGACGAAGCCCCAGGTGATCGCCGGGCTGGTGATACCGGGGATCAGGATCAGCGCCGGGCCGTGGCCGCCGTAGCGCAGGTAGTGTTGGCGAATGCCGTTGGCGTGAACGTGGGCGCCGTAGAGGAAAGTGCTCATGCGGCGTTCTCCGATTTCAGCGCTTGCGCGTACAGGTCATAGCCGTAGACCCAGGCCGGATCTTCCTGGGTGCGCAGGAAGGTGTTGGCGTTGGACACCGCCTGCACCTGTGAAGCGCGCTCCTTGCGGTTGGCTTCATATAGCTGGAAGGCGGTGCGGTAGTCGCCAAGGCCGGTTTCCTGCAGGCAGCGGGTCAGCATGGCGGCGTCTTCGATCGCCATCGCCGCGCCCTGCGCCATGTGTGGCTTCATCGGGTGGCAGGCATCGCCGAGCAGCACCAGGCGGCCCTCGCTCCACAGCGGCAGCGGTTTGCGGTTCAGCAATGGCCATTTGGTGACCTGCTCGCTGGATTCGATCAGCGCCTGCACGATCGGGTGGTAGCCGGCGAAGGTCTCGAACATCTCTTCGCGGCTGCTGTCGATGAAGCTGCCCTGGAAATCCCAGGCCGGGTGCGGCACGCCGCTGACGTAGTAATACTCGTCGCGCCGTTGGGTGGTGTAGTAGACCATCAGATGGCGGTCCGCCGACCACCACTTCACGCAGTCTTCGAACGTAAGGTTGTATTTCGCCAGCTTCTCGCCGCGGATCAGCGCGCGGTGGGCCACCCAGCCGCTGTAGGTCGGCGCTTCGGCGCCCAGCAGATGTTCGCGGATGCGCGAGTTGATGCCGTCGGCGCCGATCACGATGTCGGCGTGGGCCGAGGTGCCGTCGATGAAGTTCAGCACCACCTCGTCACCGCGATCTTCAATCTTGCTCAGGCATTTGCCGAAGTGCAGGGTGCCGGGCTGCAGCGCGGAGAGCTGCAACGCCTGCAAATCGCCGCGGTGCACCGTCACATAGGCGGCGCCGTACTCCCGGCGGGCAAAGCCGCCCAGTTCGATGCGCGACAGGTAGTCGCCGCTTTCGGCGTCGCGGCTGAACCAGAAATCGGGATGAGACGCCATCTGCTCCAGCCGCTGCTCAATACCGAGCCGGCGGAAAATCTTCAGTACGTTCGGCCCCATGTGAATGCCGGCGCCGAGGCGCGAGAACGCCGGGCTCTGTTCATACAGATCGACGGTAAAGCCGGCTTTTTGCAGCAGCCCGGCGGCGGCGGCGCCCCCCAGCCCGGCGCCGACGACGGCGATGCGTGGTTGTTTGCTCATCATGTTTCCCCTGTCTGTTGGCTTTTTTCAGCGTAGGTCCAACGCATGGCTGGACGATCGATTTATAGTGTATGCACTAGATAACGCAAAGTTGCAAAAGTGTTAAATCAGATCTTGCTCACGCTAATTGACAGCGCTTTACTGTTAAACTCATGTTAATCACAGGATTGACAAGGGATGAAATAGGACTTTCTTATGGTGGATATTCGCAGCTTGCTTTCCTTTGATTTTTTGACTTAGATAAAAATGAGTGTGTTCACTTTAAATTGTTTGAAAAATCACCGCCACCTTGCGGGCGGCGGACACCCTTGACGAGACAGGAGACAGGCCATGGCGGTCAATGAAACCCAGTTGGTACAGCTGTTCGAGCAGGTGCTTACGCTGTCGAAGGTCGATGCTTCGCAGAGCGTGGCGATTTTGAAAAGCCATTATTCCGATGCGCGCACGGTGCGCGCCGCGACCGACGCGGCGCTGCGGCTGGGCGCCAGGGTGTATGCCGTCGAGCTGCCGGCGTTCAACCATCCGCGGGCGATGGGCAACGACATGACCGCCTATTGCGGCGATACCGCGCTGACCGGCAACCTGGCGGCGCAGCGTGCGCTGGAGGCCGCCGACCTGATCGTCGATACCATGATGCTGCTGCATTCGCCGGAGCAGGAGCAGATCCTGAAAACCGGCACCCGCATCCTGCTGGCGGTGGAGCCGCCGGAGGTGCTGGCGCGCATGTTGCCTAACGCGGAGGACAAGGCGCGGGTGCTGGCCGCCGCCGCCGTGCTGGAGCAGGCGAAGCTGATGCAGGTGACCTCCGCCGCCGGCAGCGATTTCCGCGCGCCGCTCGGGCAATACCCGACGGTGACCGAGTACGGCTATGCCGATGAACCGGGGCGCTGGGATCACTGGCCGAGCGGGTTCCTGTTCACCTGGCCGAATGAGGAGCAGGCGGAAGGGGTGTTGGTGCTGGAGGTCGGCGATATCTTGCTGCCGTTTAAAAGCTACGCGCGCGAACGCATCACGCTGGAGATCGAACAAGGCTTCGTCACCCGCATTCACGGCGGCTTCGAGGCGGAATACCTGCGCGAATACATGAAATACTTCGACGATCCGGAGGTGTACGGCATCTCGCATATCGGCTGGGGCCTGCAGCCGCGCGCCCAGTGGACGGCGATGGGCCTGCACGACAAGAACGACGGCATGTGCATGGACGCGCGCGCGTTCTACGGCAACTTCCTGTTCTCCACCGGGCCGAACACCGAAGTGGGCGGCACGCGCAAAACGCCTTGCCATATGGACATCGCGCTGCGCCGCTGCGACATCCGCCTCGACGGGCAAACGGTGGTGGCGGACGGGGAAGTGGTGGCGCCGGAGGCCTCGCGCGTGCGTCGGGCTTAATCGTTGCTGCCAACGGCGGGGGTTTGTACTATTCTCGTGAATTCCATAGATGGTGAGAGTAACGCAATGACGCCCCCCGAATACCCGTCAGCCGTGAGCGGCCAACCCGAAAATTATCATTTTACCGAGCAAGTCGGGCACCTGCTGCGCAAGGTTTATCAGCGCCACCTGGCGATTTTTCAGCAAAACGTCGGCGATTCGCAGCTGACGGCGGTGCAGTTCATCACCCTGTGCGCGGTGCGCGATATGGGGCCGAGCTCGCTGACCGAGCTGGTGCAGGTGACGGCGGTGGATCAGGCCACCATACGCGGCATCGTCGAGCGGCTGAAGGCGCGCGATCTGATCACGGTGACGCCGGATCCGGTGGATCGGCGCAAGGTGGTGGTCGGCCTGACCGACGCCGGCGCCGTGCTGCTGACGGAAACGGTGCCGCAGGCGGCGAAAATCACAGAGCTGACGTTCGGCACGCTCAACCCGGCCGAACGGATAGCGCTGATATTCCTGCTGAATAAAATGCTGGAAGATCCGCCCACCGGCTGATTCGCCCGCGCAACGTCGGTTGCCTGGTGGTCGGTGGCGAGAGGCCAGCCCATAAGACCATCAAGTGCAGGCGGAGACGCGAACAATGGCGATATCTGAAGTGCAGTCGCCCAGGGAAGGCGCGAAAACCACGCTGACGGAGCATCCGCTGATGCTGTCGGTGAACGGCGAACAGCTTCATGCGCAGGTGATGGCGGATACGCCGCTCTTGCTGGTACTGCGCAACGATCTGGCGCTCAACGGCCCGAAATACGGCTGCGGCCTGGGCGAATGCGGCGCCTGTACCGTGTTGATCGACGGCGTGGCGGCGCGCTCCTGCGTGATCCCGGCGCTCGGCGTGTCCGGCCGGGCGATCGTGACCCTGGAAGGCCTTGGCGATCGCCAGCGCCCGCACCCGGTGCAGCGCGCCTTTATCGAAGAGCAGGCGGCGCAATGCGGCTACTGCCTCAACGGCATGATCATGACCACCAAAGCCCTGTTGGATCGCAATCCCGCCCCGAGCGAGGCGGAGATCCGTCAGGCGCTGTCCGGCAACCTGTGCCGCTGCGGCACCCATCTCGAAATCCTGCGTGCGGTTCAGCGCGCCATCATTCTCTGCCGCGATGAGGGCGCCCACGCTTATGACTGATTCCCGTCCCTCATCGCCGAGCCAGGCCGAATTGCTGCAGCGCGACGGCGTGCTGCTGATCGTCGACAGCGTGCAACCGCCTTCGGGGCCGGTGCCCAAAGGGCAAGCGCCGGTGCTGAAGCCCAGGGAGCAAGGGCTGTTTATCGCCCTGTGCGACAGCGGCGAAATCTATGCCTTTAACGGCCATGTCGATCTCGGCACCGGCGTGCGCACCGCGCTCGGCCAAATTGTCGCCGAAGAGCTGTACCTGCGCATGGATCAGGTACAAATGGTGTTGGGCGATACCGAGCGCGCGCCGAATCAGGGCGCCACCATCGCCAGCGCCACGCTGCAGATCTCCGCCGTGCCGCTGCGCAACGCCGCCGCCGAAGCGCGCCGTTGGCTGTTGCGCCAGGCGGCGCAGCGCTTCGATGCGCCGGTGGAACAGCTGACGCTGGAGGAGGGCGTGATCCGCAGCCCGCAGGGGCAGGCGCTGAGCTACGCCGAGCTGGTGGCCGGCGGTCATGTCGAGCTGTCGATTTCCGGCGACGCACCGCTGAAACCGCAGGCGGAGTATCGCCTGGTGGGCACCAGCGCCGCGCGCGTCGATATTCCGGCCAAGGCGACCGGTGAAATCACCTATGTACACGATATGCGCCTGCCGAACATGCTGCACGGCCGGGTGGTGCGGCCGCCCTATTCCGGGTACGACAGCGGCGAATTTGTCGGCACCAGCCTGCTGGCGGTGGATGAAACCTCGATCGCGCATATTCCCGGCATCGTCAAACTGGTGGTGATCGGCGATTTCATCGGCATTGTCGCCGAGCGCGAAGAGCAGGCGATCAAGGCGGCGCAGGCGCTGCAGGTCAGTTGGAAAGACTGGCGGCGCAATTTGCCGCAGATGGCCGACGTGGCGCAGGCGCTGCGCGACAACCCCCATTCGACCCGGGTGGTGCACGATACCGGCGATGTGGACGCGGCGCTGGCGACGGCTGACAGGCGTTTCACCCGCAGCTACCTGTGGCCGTATCAGCTGCATGCCTCGATTGGCCCTTCCTGCGCGCTGGCGGACTACCGGCCGGAGCGCCTGCAGGTCTGGTCGGGCAGCCAGAACCCGCACCTGCTGCGCGCCGATCTGGCCTGGCTGCTGGAATACCCGGAAGCGCAGATCGAGATCGTTCGCATGGAGGCGGCCGGTTGCTATGGCCGCAATTGCGCCGATGACGTCTGCGCCGACGCGGCGCTGCTGTCGCGTGCGGTGGGCAGGCCGGTGCGGGTGCAGCTGACCCGCGAGCAAGAGCATGTGTGGGAACCGAAGGGCACCGCGCAGCTGATGGAGGTGGACGGCGGGCTGGACGCCGCCGGACATCCGGTCGCCTACGATTTTCGCACCTATTATCCTTCCAACGGCGCGCCGACGCTGGCGCTGCTGCTGACCGGCCGGGTTGAACCGCTGCCGGTGGCCTATGAAATGGGCGACCGTACCTCGGTGCCGCCTTATGAATATCCGGCGCTGCGCGTCAGCATCGAGGACATGGCGCCGATCGTGCGCGCCTCCTGGATGCGCGGTGTTTCCGCCTTGCCGAACACCTTCGCCCACGAATCTTATATCGATGAGCTGGCCCACGCCGCCGGTGTCGATCCGCTGGAATATCGACTGCGCTATATCGATGACGAACGCGCCAGTGAGCTGATGCGCAGCACGGCAGAACGCGCCGGCTGGACGCCGCATACCGAACCGATGCAGACCCCGGCGGAAGACGGCGTGCTGCGCGGGCGCGGCTTTGCCTACGCCCGTTACATCCACAGCAAGTTTCCCGGCTTTGGCGCGGCCTGGGCCGCCTGGGTGGCCGACGTGGCGATCGACAAAGCCAGCGGCGAAGTGGCGGTGACGCGCATCGTGGTCGGCCACGACGCGGGCATGATGGTCAACCCGGACGGCGTGCGCCACCAAATTCACGGCAACGTATTGCAATCGACCAGCCGGGTATTGAAAGAACGCGTGACCTTTGAGGAATCGACGGTCTCCGCCAAAGAATGGGGAGCTTACCCGATCCTGACCTTCCCGGAGGTGCCGGAAGTGGACGTGGTGATGATGCCGCGCCCTTACGATCCGCCGCTGGGCGCCGGGGAATCGGCGTCGGTGCCCAGCGCGGCGGCCATCGCCAACGCGGTATTCGACGCTACCGGCATTCGTTTTCGCGAGCTGCCGATCACCTCGGACAAACTGCGCGAGGCGCTGAACGGGCCGGACGCCGAGCGGCAGACCGCCCCGCCCAAGAAAAAGAAGCGCGGCAAATGGTGGTTCGGCGGTGCGGCGGGGCTGTTCGGCGCGGTGCTGGGCATCGCCGGCAGCGCCTTGCCGTGGCGGGCGGAGATCGCGCCGGTGGCGACGCCCGGCACCGGCACCTGGTCGGCGGCCACGCTGGAGCGCGGCCGCCAGTTGGCCGCCGCCGGAGACTGCGCGGTTTGCCATACCGCGTCGGAAGGGGCGACCAACGCCGGCGGGCTGGCGATGGCGACGCCGTTCGGCACGCTCTACAGCACCAACATTACCCCGGACGTGGCAACCGGCATCGGCAACTGGTCGTTTACCGCGTTCGATCGGGCGATGCGCCAGGGCATCGCCCGCGACGGCCGCCATCTGTATCCGGCATTTCCTTACATCGCCTTCAGCAAAATGACCGACGGCGACATGCAGGCGCTGTACGCTTATCTGATGTCGCAACCGGCGGTGCGCCAGAGCAATCCGGCCAATCAGATGCGCTTCCCGTTTAACCTGCGGCCGCTGATGGCCGGCTGGAACGCGCTGTTCCTGCGCCAGGGGGAATATCAACCCGATCCGCAACAAAGCGCGCAGTGGAACCGCGGCGCCTATCTGGTCAACGGGCTCGGCCACTGCGCCGCCTGCCATTCGCCGCGCAATCTGCTGGGGGCGGAAAAGGGCGGCGCGGCTTTCCTGGCGGGGGGAATGGTGGACGGGTGGGAAGCGCCGGCGCTGAATCAATTGGCCAATGCGGACAAGCCCTGGACCGAGGAACAGCTGTTTCAGTACTTCCGCAGCGGGCATTCCGCCGAGCACGGCGTGGCGGCCGGGCCGATGGGGCCGGTGGTCAGCGAACTGGCGACGTTGCCGCAGAGCGATCTGCGGGCGATGGCCAACTATGTGATGTCGCTGAGCACCAAGGCGACGCTGAATGTGGAACCGCAGGCGCAGTTGGCGGCCCGCGCCTTGCCGGCGGCGGGGCAACTGGCCGGCGAGCGGTTATTTCAGGGCGCTTGCCAGGCCTGCCACAGCGCCGCCGCCGGCGGGCCGCAGCTGTTCGGCGTCAGTCCCGATCTGGCCAATAACACCAATATCTTCAGCGATCGCCCCGATAACCTGATCAAGGTGATCCTGCAAGGGATCCCCAAACCGGCTACCGCCGAATTGGGCTTTATGCCGGGCTTTAAGGACAGCTTTTCCGATCGGCAGGTGACGGCGCTGGTGAATTATCTGCGCCAACGCTATGCCGGCGACAAACCGGCCTGGCGCGACGTGGAGGCGCAGGTGGCACGGCTGCGCGCGGAGCCGGGGAATCATTAACATTGTAAATTGTTACATTGGGTTATTGACTGGCGGCGCTCATTTGGTGATTAATGTTAGCCTGATTTTTACCTTACCTATAAAAAACAGGAAGTTAACATGGCATTAACCACGCATAAAATGGAAAGCGGCCTGGCCGTAACAGTTCGTTTACCTGAGAATCAGGCCAAGGTTCCGGCGATTATTCTGTGTCACGGCTTCTGCGGCATTCAGGAGCTGTTGCTGCCGGCCTTTGCCGAGGCCTTCGTCAACGCCGGTTTTGCGGCGGTGACGTTTGACTATCGCGGCTTCGGCGCCAGCGAGGGTGAACGCGGGCGGCTGGTGCCGGCGCTGCAGATTGAGGACATTCTGGCGGTGAGCCGTTGGGTGCAAACGCAGCCGCAGATCGACAGTGAGCGCATCGGCCTGTGGGGCACATCGTTTGGCGGTTGCCACGTGTTCGGCGCTGCCGCGGCCGATCCGGCCATCAAGTGCATCGTTAGCCAGCTGGCCTTCGCCGACGGGGAAACCATCGTGACGGGGAAAATGGCCGCTGACGAAAAACAGGCGTTTATCGCCACGCTGGACAAAATGGCGGAGAAGAAACAGGCCACCGGTAAAGAGATGTTTGTCGCCGTCACCCGGGTGTTGAGCGATGACGAGTCGAAAGCGTTCTTCGAGGAGAACAAGGCGCGCTACCCGGCGATGGACATCAAGATCCCGTTCCTGACCGTGCGCGAAACGCTGCGCTATCAGCCGCGCGACAATGCGGCGCGCGTCACATGCCCGGTGCTGGTGGTGGTGGCGGGCAACGATACCGTCAATCCGCCGGAGCAGGGCATCGCGCTGTATGAGGCGGTAGGCAGCGCGAAAAAGGCGCTGCACGTCGAGCAGAATGCGAAGCACTACGACATGTACGCCGGCCCGCATTTCGCCGGCATCATCGGCCGTCAGATCGCCTGGTTCAACGAGCACCTGTAATACCGTCCTCCTCCTGGCGCAGAAACGCCACCAGCCGCTGCACCGGCAATGGCAGCTGCGCCCGTTCGCGCACCACGATCGACAGACGGCGGATCGCCCAGTCGTCCGTCAGCGGCAGGGCGTTGCGCAGGATCTCGGGCAGCCGCCGGGCGCTCTCTTCCGGCACCACCGCCAGCCCGGCGCCGCGCAGCACCATGCGGCAGATGGCGTCGAAATTGGCGGCGCGCGCCCGCAGCCGCATCGGGCCGCCGCTGCGTATCGCCAGCTGCTCCAAATGCTGTTGCAGCGCGCTCTGTTCCGGCAGGCCGATAAAGTCGAAAGGCAGGGCGTCCGCAAAGCTGAGCTGGCGGCGGCCGCTGAGCGCATGCCCCGGCGGCAGCGCCAGCACCAGACGATCCTGCCGGAAGGGGTAGCTTGCCAGCCCGCGCAGATCGGCATGATCCGCCACGATGCCGATATCCGCCGCTCGTTCGGCGATCGCCTGCGCGATGGCCGGGCTGGGCAGCTCCTCCAGCGTGATGTCGGTGTACGGATGCAGCACCAGAAAATCCGCCAGCAGTTCCGGCAGAAAAGCGTCGGCGGCGACGGTATTGGCGACGATGCGCAGCTGGCTGCGCTGGCCCGGTGCGAACTCGGCCATGTCGCCGCGCAGCCGGTCGCGCTGCTGCAGCAGCACGCGCGCGTGTTGCAACAGGCGTTCACCGGCGGGCGTCGCCTGGACGCCGCGCGGATTGCGCGTCAGCAGCGCCACGCCGGCCTGTTGCTCCAGCCCGCGCATGCGTGCGCTGGCGGCGGCCAGCGACAGCCCGACGCGCTCGGCGCCGGCGGTGATGCTGCCGGTCTCGAGCACCGCCGCCAACAGCCGCAGATCGATAAAGTCAAAATGCATGCGTTCTTCCTCTGTCTTTGCCGCAGGCAGGCTCTGCCATTGCCGCATTGTGCCGCGGCGCGGCGCCGGCCACAATCGGGCCGTTGATTCGCCATAAGGATAGACGCATGTCGCTGACGTTACTCGAAATTGTCGCCCTGACGGGCATTTTTACGCTGGCCGGCACGGTCAAAGGGGCGATCGGTTTGGGGTTGCCGACGGTGTCGATGGGGCTGCTCAGCCTGATGATGCCGCCGGGGCAGGCCGCCGCGCTGCTGCTGTTGCCCTCATTGATCACCAACCTGTGGCAACTGCTGTGCGGGCCGCGGTTGGGGGCGCTGTGCCGTCGGCTCTGGCCGATGATGCTGTGCGTCACGCTGGGAACCTTGCTGAGCGCCGGCACGCTCACCGCCATCGACGGCCGCCTGGCGCCGCTGGCGCTGGGCATTTGCCTGACCGGCTATGCGCTGTTGGGTTTTACCCGTTTCGACTGGCGGGTTTCCGCTGCGGCGGAGCCTTGGCTGGGGCCGCTGTGCGGCCTGTTGACCGGCGTGCTGACCGGCGCCACCGGCGTGTTCGTCATACCGGCGGTGCCTTATTTGAACGCATTGGGTCTGGCGCGTGACGATCTGGTGCAGGCGCTGGGGCTGTCGTTCACCGTCTCGACGCTGGCGCTGGCCGCCGGATTAGCCTGGCATCAGGCGCTGCCCGGCGCGTTGCTCGGCGTTTCGCTGTTGGCGCTGCTGCCGGCGTTGGCCGGCATGTGGCTGGGCGGGATCGCGCGTCGTCACAGCAGCCCGCTGATTTTTCGTCGCCTTTTCTTTATTGGGTTATTCATCTTGGGCGTTGAGATTATTTGGCGTTCAATTAATTGAATCGATAGCATCTACGTGTAATCAGGTTCGGTATATTATTCTGGTTTTTATTCTAATATGATTGTTTTCGATATTTAAAATACACTTTGCTTATTGGTTTGTTTATGAAATACAGAGTGGTTATGGATTGTTATTAGTGTATTTTACTTTTGCAACTACAACCCGTTTTAAACGGGGTAACCCCAGTGAATCCATAGGAGAATATTGATGAAGGAAATTTTAAGCAGCCAACTCGATGCGGTGTCGGGTGGATGGCAGGATCGAGATGGGAGTGGAAAAAGATCGTCTGATAACGGAGGCTCCGGTTCTTCAAGTCGCGGCGGAAATAACGGCGGTGACCGCGGGCTTCAGTCATTCCTGTCAAAAAACAGCCCTTATGGCAGTGGTTCCGGTGCCGGTGGTTTCTGGGGGAATGGCGGTTCTGCAAGAAATGGGTACGGCGGCAATGGCACTGGGCCGAGAGAAGCCAGAGAATTCGGAACCAAACGCTAATTAACCGATGCAATCCCAGCACAGAAGTAAAATTCTGTGCTTTTATGGGGTATATGATGAATAGATATGTTGTTTTTATAAAGAGTGATGAATCAAAAGTGCTAAGAAAGGACGTGGTTACACGCGAAATTATTAAGGATATGAAGCGGAAAGGCTTCAGAAAGCATCATGTCGAAGTAGAGGCTGATAACGAAAGCGATGCCATTAACAAATTAAATAAGAACAGCAATGACTATTTGGATTCATTGAAAAATTTTTCCGGTGATTTATTGCTCTGTTCTATTTGTGTTATTGTGATGGCGATCGTCTATTTTTTTAGCTAAGCCATAATCCAGCATTGAATCATTCAAGTTTTCCATACTATAGTTTTCGTGGTGATTTAAATGAGCCATCAGGCATTGGGTATTGATTTATCAAAGGTAGAAAGGTTATCCGTTCCAAATATCCTGCATTTTGTATGGATTGGTGACTTAAATGAAGTAAATACGCATTATATCGACATATGGAAAAAAACAAACAAAGATAAGCAGATATTCTTTTGGTATGACCAAGACTCTTCACTGTGCCATTTGCTAAACAATGCCATACGCGATTTCGTCAGCGTCAAAAAAATTAAAAATAAAGACAAGGCTGAATTAAAAATAAAAAATCATGCCTTCAAATATATATATCCAAAAATAAAGGCAGGTTTTTCTTTTGATGAGCTCGTTATTGAATTCTTAACCAAGCATGAAATCCCTTATCAGAGGCCGCCAAAAGCGATTGAAGACGCATGGTTTGGCAACAGAGGTTTTATAAAAAAGTCTATAACGGAGCTTTTTTGCAACGATTTCGATGATTTTATGAAGTATTATTACTATGAGATTATATTAAGGCATAACATTGCCAGTGCAAGTGACATTGTCAGGCTTTTAATTATCTATCAGTATGGCGGCACTTATATAGATGTTGATACGCTCCCATATATTGATAATATATATCACAAATTAAACAAATATATAAGAAAAAAGGGCATTGTCGAGAGTGACTCCTTTCTATTGTTTAAAACCGTATGTTTTTTAAAAAAGACAAATTCAGAAGGGGTGCTGCCTGAAGTCGTGATCGGCTGCGATGAAAATGAGTTAGGGGTAGATGCTGTTGGATTTGAAGAAATCAAAAGGCTTATCGAACTGGATCTCACTGATTTTTCTCTGGATATGATATTGCCATTGGGTGAGACATACGTTCATAAAAATTTATTGGCGCTAGGATCACTCAGAAGATTTAAAGGTGTTTATTTTAATAACTTCATATCCTCTCACCAAAAATCCAAGGCGGTAAGGATCATTCTTAGAGTAATGAAAAAAAGATACCGCTTTTTAGAAAAAAATAATTGCATATTTGACTGTTATATTGATGATGGGTCAAGGTGTTATCTGACCAGGATCTTACCATGGAGGAATGAGTTAACAACAAGGAACTATTGCGTTACCTCGGTCTTAACTGGGCCGGGTTTAATTGTTGAGGTTTTATTGGGGTTGGCTTATAAGGCCTTTAATATTGGGTGTCTGATAGAGCCCTCCAGCATTGCGGAATATATGCAAAATCCTGATTTTGGAATTGCATTGTTTCAACACACCATAGATACCCCTGATGGCGCCTATTCCACGTGGCGCAAATAAAAAGGGATGGTTTGTGATGCAGATTAACTGACGTTCCGCTTGTTTGATTACCAATGCAATAGCCTGTGAATTTGAATATTAGCTTTCAATAAGGGACGCTGATCATGTTTCGCCAGGAAGCGATCGATAATCAGAAAATGAAATGGCGTGGTCGGGCCATCCTGCTACCCGGTATTCCCTTTTGGCTCACGGCAGGGCTCTGCCTGTTTTTTCTCATTGCTTTTCTCACCTTCGCAATCGCCGGCACCTATACCCGGCGGGTCAACGTGACCGGCGAAATCAGCACCTATCCCCGGGCCGCCAACGTCTATTCCGCCGTCCAGGGGGTGGTGGTCAAACAATTCGTCACTGAAGGGCAGGTGATCGCCGCCGGCGCGCCCATTTACCAGATTGACGTCAGCAAAAGCACCCGCAGCGGTGTAGTCAGCGATAACCAGCAGCGGGATATCGACGGCCAGCTGGCGCGCATTGCGCAAATCATCAGCCGGCTGGAAAGCAGCAAGCAGGCCACGCTTACCATGCTGGAACAGCAGAAGGCGCAGTATACCGCCGCGTTCACCCGTTCAACCGACATCCTCAAACGCGCCCAGGAAGGGATACGCATCATGAAGGAAAATATGGAGAATTACCGGCACTATCAAACCAAGGGATTGATCACTAAGGATCAGCTCACCAACCAGGTGGCGCTGTATTACCAGCAGCAGAACAACCTGCTGGGCCTGTCCGGCCAGAACGAACAGAATGCGCTGCAGATCACCGCGCTGGAAAGCCAGATCCATATCCAGGCCGCCAACTTCGACAACCAGATTTACCAGATGGAGCTGCAGCGCCACGAGCTGCAGAAGGAGCGGCTCAACATTGATGCCGGCGGGGCGATCATCGTTCGCGCGCTGGCCGACGGCCGCATCGATTCGCTGAGCGTCACGGTTGGCCAGATGGTCAACGTCGGTGACAGTCTGCTGCAAGTGATCCCTCACAATATCGCTCACTACGCCCTGGTGCTATGGGTGCCCAACGACGCCATCCCCTACATCGCCGCCGGTGACAAAGTCAATGTGCGTTATGACGCCTTTCCGGCGGAGAAATTCGGCCAGTTTGCCGCTACGGTATCCGTCATCTCCAAAGCCCCGGCCTCACCGCAGGAAATGCTGACCTACCAGGGGGCGCCCAAAGCGGCGCTGACCGCCGCCGTGCCGTACTACAAGACGATCGTCATTCCGGAAAAACAGGTCATTGCCTATGACGGTAAACGTCTGAGCCTGGAAAACGGCATGAAAGCGCAAAGCACCCTGTTTTTGGAAAAAAGGCAGATTTATCAGTGGATGTTGTCACCGTTCTACGACATGAAACACAGCGCGACGGGGCCGATCAATGAGTAAGCCCACGTTCAAACAGCGGATCAGCCAGCTGGATCTGCGGCTGCGCCACCGGGTTCCTATGGTGCACCAGACCGAGTCGTCAGAATGCGGGCTGGCCTGCCTGGCGATGATCTGCGGTTACTATGGTAAAAACGTCGACCTGATCGCGCTGCGTCGGCAGTTCAGCCTGTCGACCCGCGGCGCCACGCTGACCGGGTTAACCGGTATAGCCGAACAGCTGGGCCTGGCCACTCGCCCTCTATCACTTGATATTGACGAGCTCAGCGCGCTGAAACTCCCCTGTATTTTGCACTGGGAGTTCAACCATTTCGTGGTGCTGGTCAGTATCAAGGGGCACCGCGCGGTGCTGCATGATCCGGCGCGCGGGCGCCGGGCCATCAGCCTGACGGAACTGTCGCACAGTTTTACCGGCGTGGCGCTTGAGGCCTGGCCCGGCAGCGCCTTCACCGCCGACAGCGTCCGCCACCGCATTCACCTGCGCACGCTGATTGGCAGCGTACACGGTCTTAAGGGGGCGCTCGGCAAAATCTTTTGCCTGTCTCTGGTGTTCGAAACCATCAACCTGGTGATGCCCATCGGCACGCAGCTGGTGATGGATCACGCTATTCCCGCCGGAGATCGCGGGTTACTGACGCTCATCTGCGTTGGCCTGATGCTGTTCATCCTGCTGCGGGCAGCTGTCGGCATGGTGCGCGCCTGGTCCGGGCTGGTCATGTCGACGCTCATCAACGTGCAGTGGCAATCCGGGTTGTTTACCCACCTGTTGCGCCTGCCGCTGGGCTACTTTGAACGACGCAAGCTGGGTGACATTCAGTCGCGCTTCGGCTCGCTGGATACGCTGCGCAGCACCTTCACCACGAGCATTGTCGGGGCCATCATGGACGGCATCATGGTGATCGGCGTGCTGGTGATGATGGTGCTGTATGGCGGCTGGTTGACCTGGGTGGTGATTGCGTTCACCGCGATCTACGTGCTGATGCGGCTGCTGACCTACGGCTATTATCGCCAACTGTCCGAAGAAGCGCTGGTCAGGGAGGCCCGCGCCGGCTCGTATTTTATGGAGACGCTGTACGGTATCGCCACCGTCAAGATGCAGGGCATGGCGGAACGTCGCATTGCCCATTGGCTCAACCTTGAAATCGACACTATCAATACCGGTATCCGGGTCACCCGCATGGACATGCTGTTTGGCGGGATCAACACCTTCATTGCCGCCTGCGATCAGGTCGTTATTCTTTGGCTGGGAGCCAGCCTGGTGATCGATAACCAGATGACCCTCGGCATGTTCGTGGCGTTCGGCGCCTTTCGCGGGCAGTTTTCCGACCGCATCGGGTCGCTGACGGAATTTTTGCTGCAGCTGCGCATGATGAGCCTGCATAACGAGCGCATCGCCGATATCGCCTTGCACCCACGAGAAAACCGTAAACCGGACCTTCCTTACGCGGCGGGCCTGCAACCTTTGGGATTGACGACCCATGCCCTGAGCTATCGTTACGACAGCCAGTCACCGGCGGTCTTCGATGCCTTGGACATCAGTGTTGCGCCGGGCGAGAGCGTGGCCATCGTGGGCCCGTCGGGCGCCGGCAAGACCACGCTGATGAAGGTGCTGTGCGGGTTGTTTCCCCCGGACTCAGGGCGGGTTGAGGTGAACGGCGTCGATATCCGGCAGCTTGGCATCAACAACTACCACAAGATGATCGCCTGTGTGATGCAGGACGACAAGCTGTTCTCCGGCTCGATCCGGGAAAATATCTGCGGGTTCGCGGACGAGGTGGACGACGCCTGGATGGAAGCCTGTGCCCGTGCCAGCTATCTGCACGACGTGCTCATGCGTATGCCGATGGGGTATGAAACCCCGATCGGCGAACTGGGGGAAGGATTGTCCGGCGGGCAGAAGCAACGCCTGTTCATTGCCCGGGCGATTTACAAGAAGCCGGCGATTTTGTTCCTGGATGAGGCCACCAGTGCGCTGGATAAGGAGAGCGAAGCTGTGGTGAATCAGGCCATCAAGAGACTCAATATCACGAAGGTGATCATTGCCCACCGTGAAACGACCATTGCGTCGGCAGATCGGGTCATCCATTTTGGATAAGGGGGGATATCACCAGCGGCACCGGCCGTTAACCCTGTTTTGCCCCCTAAAAACCCAATATGCTCAGGCCTGCGGGCCGCCCAAAATGGTCCCCCACATGCCGGCGAGTTGGTCCGAACGGCGACGGAGCAAGGCTATTTTTTCTGCCCGCTCCGGTTTTCAATTTGCTGGGCGCTTACATTGCGCGATATTCTGGTTTTCTGATGGGCTAAGGCGGATGAGGGAACCATGACGGACAGCCAGGCGTTTGAACAACAAAGCCTCGACAATCTGCTGAGCTATTGGCGGCGCCATCGCCGCCTGCCGGGCGCGCGCTATCCGGCCGGCCCGACCGACACCCTGTGCGACGTGCCGGGCGTCAGCGTCGGGCATCACACCTTGGCCGACGGCGAATGCCAGACCGGCGTTACCGCCATCGTGCCGCCGGGCGATCTGTTCAACCAGCCGTTGCCGTGCGGCAGCGCGGTGCTCAACGGCTTCGCCAAACCGCTGGGGCTGGTGCAGCTGAACGAGCTGGGGGTGCTGCAAACGCCGATCCTGCTGAGCAACACTTTCGCCGTCGGCACGCTGTTCAATGCCATGGTGCGGCGCAGCTGTCTGCGCTACCCGCAGATCGGCCGCGGCAGCGCCACCATCAACCCGCTGGTGCTGGAGTGCAACGACGGCTACCTCAACGATATTCAGGCGATGGCGGTGCGTGAGGAGCACGTCTTCAGCGCGCTGGATAACCATTCCACCCGCTTTGCGCGCGGCAGCGTCGGCGCCGGGCGCGGCATGAGCAGCTTCGGCCTGAAAGGCGGCATCGGCACCGCCTCGCGCTATTGCCCGGGGCTTGGCACCACGCTCGGCGTGCTGGTGCTGGCCAACTTCGGCACCCTCGACTCGTTGACGCTGAGCGGCGTGCGCGTTGGCCAGGCGCTGGGCAGGCTGCTGGCGGATCCGCCGCCGCAGGTGGACGCCGGTTCGGTCATTATCATCATCGCCTGCGATCGGGCGCTGGACAGCCGCCAGCTGAACCGCATCGCCCGCCGAGCGGGCGCGGGCCTGGGGCGAGTGGGCAGCCATTGGGGGCACGGCTCCGGCGATATCGCGCTGGCGTTTTCCACCCGGTTGCTGGGGGCGACGCTGCCGGACGAACGGCTGGAGCCGCTGTTTGCGGCGGCGGCGGACGCCACCGAATACGCGGTGTTGGATGCGTTGCTGAGCGCCGAGGGCGTCAGCGGTTTCCAGCGGCACGATCGCATGGCGCTGGGGCCGCTGCTCGATCGGCTGGCGGAAAATTAAATAACGGGAGCCTGACGTGAAAGTCTTTATCTCTGCGGATATCGAAGGTATCGCCGGCGTAACAGGGTAAACCGCGTGGGCTGTCGATGGCGGAAGGGCTGTAACACCAACGTTACGACGGCCTGATGTTCATCGGCTACCACAGCGCCGCCGGTGAGCATGGCGTGCTGGCGCATACCATCAACGGCCGGGCCTTTTACCGCGTCAGCCTGAACGGCGAAGCGGTGGGCGAAAGCGATCTGTACGCGGCGGCGGCCGAGTTGAGCGTGCCGCTGTGGCTGGTGAGTGGCGACAACATGGCGGCGCCAATCCACCTGCTCAGCGTCTTTTCGTATCTGGCGACGACGCAGAATTGATGCACGATGTGCGGGCTACCCGCCCGCAGCGCACGATTCCTCAACGAAAAAATCCCTTATCAAGATTAGGCCTGCTGGATAATAGGCTACGCTAATTATTGCTCTGTTGCGCTATGTCACCCGACGGGCGCAACAACCCATTCCCATAACAAGATTTGTTTCGCCGAAGGCAGTGACGCCTTCGGCTTTTTTGGAGTCATGAGCAATGAGCATATCCCAAGTTCCGCTTTCGCGGCGGCGGTTTATCGTCGGCGCCGGGGCGTTGGTGATCGGCGCCTATCTGCCGTCCACCGGCGCGCTGGCGCGGTCGAATGCCCCGGCCGCCTCCAGCGCGGCGGCGTTTGACGCCAACGCCTTCGTTCAGATCGGCGCCGACGGCGTCGTCACCGTCATCAGTAAACACACCGAAGTGGGCCAGGGGGTCTATACCGGCATGGCGACGCTGGTTGCCGAAGAGCTCGATGCCGACTGGGCGCAAGTGCGGGTCGTCGCCGCGCCGGTGGACACCCATATCTACAAAAACCTGAGCTTCGGATTCCAGGGCACCGGCGGTTCCAGCTCGGTGGCCAATGCCTATGAGCAAATGCGCCGCATGGGCGCCATGGCACGCGCGCTGCTGGTGCAGGCCGCCGCGCAGAGCTGGAAAACCTCGGCGCAGGAAATCACCGTGCAGGCGGGCAAGATTCGCCATGCCGCCAGCGGACGCGAAGCGGGCTTCGGCGAATTCGCCGCGCTGGCCGCCACGCTGCCGCCGCCCGATCCCGCCAGCCTGACGCTGAAGGATCCGGCTAATTTCACCCTGATCGGCAAAACGCGCGGCCTGCATCGCGTCGATTCGCTGGCGAAAACCAACGGCAGCGCGCAGTTCTCGCAGGATATCCATGAGCCGGACATGCTGACCGTCACCATCAAGAAGCCGCCGCGCTTCGGCGGCAAGGTGGCGGCCTTCGACGCCGAACGGGCGCTGGCGGTGCCGGGGGTGGTAGCGGTGAAGCAAATCGCCACCGGCGTGGCGGTTTACGCCAAAAATACCTGGGCGGCGATCCAGGGGCGGGAGCGGCTGAAGGTGACGTGGGACGATGCGCAGGCCGAACGGCGCAACACCGAGGAGATCTACGCCGAATTCCGCCAGGTGGCGCAGAAAACCGGCGTGGTGGCGAAGAGCCACGGCAAGCCGGACGAGGTGTTCGACAAGGCCGACAAGGTGATCGAGGCCGAATACACCTTCCCGTACGTCGCCCACGCGCCGATGGAGCCGCTGGACGGCTATCTGTTCTGGGACGGCGAGAGCGTCAAGGCGCGCTACGGCTGCCAAATTCAAACGCTCGATCACAAGCAGCTGTGCGATCTGTTCGAGTTGCCGCCGGACAAGGTGCAGATTGAAACCATTCTGGCGGGCGGCAGCTTCGGCCGGCGCATCGATTTAGGCAACCCGACGCTGGGGCCGGATCTGGCGGCCGACATGGCGGCGGCGGCCAAGGGTATCGGCCCCGGCCACGGCGTGAAGGTGGTATGGACGCGCGAGGACGACATCCGCAACGGCTGGTATCGCCCGATGATCCTGCACCGCCTGCGCGGCGCCATCCGCGGCGGCAAGGTGGTGGGCTGGACCGATACCGTGGTCGGCCACTCCTGGACGCGCCACAGCGCGATGGATGCGCTGGTGGTCAACGGCCTCGATCAGATGATGGTCGAGGGCGCCAGCGAGGTGTCATACACCTTTGAAGCCTTCCGCTGCGATGCGCACATCGTGCCCGGCAAGGTGCCGACCACCTCGCTGCGGTCGGTCGCCAGCACCCACACCGGCCACGCGGTGGAGAGCTTTATCGATCAACTGCTGCAGGAAACCGGTCAGGATCCGGTCGAAGGGCGGCTGGCGCTGATGGGCGACGCGCCGCGCGCGGCGGGCGCGCTGCGGGCGGTAGCGAAAGCCGCTGACTGGCAGGGCGCGAAAGTGGTGGACGGGCGCGCGCGCGGCGTGGGCGTCGCCAAGGCGTTCGATACCTATGTGGCGCAGGTGGCCGAGGTGTCGATCGGCGAAGGCGGCATCCCGAAAGTGCACAAGGTGTGGTGCGCGGTGGACTGCGGCGTGGCGGTGAACCCCGACGTGATCCGCGCGCAGATCGAGGGCGGCATCGGCTACGGCCTGAGCATGGCGCTGTACGGCAATATCACGCTGAAAGACGGCGTGGTCGAACAGTCCAACTTCAATAACTTCCGCCCGCTGCGCATCGATGAGATGCCGGAGATCGAAGTGATCATCGTGCCCTCGAGCGAGAAACCGACCGGCGTGGGCGAGCTGGGGGTGCCGACCATCGCCCCGGCGGTCGGCAATGCGCTGGCGCTGCTCGGGCGGCCGCGCACCTCGCTGAGCCTGCCGCTGCATAATCCCACCGCGAACCCGGCGTCTGACAAGGAGAGAACCTGATGATTCAATTAACCGTAAACGAGCAGCCGCTGACCTTCGAGGGCGATCCGCACATGCCGCTGCTGTGGTTCTTGCGTGACGAAGCCGGCCTGACCGGCACCAAGTTCGGCTGCGGCATCGCCATGTGCGGCGCCTGCACCGTGCATCTGGACGGCGTGCCGGTGCGGTCGTGCATGACGCCGATTTCGGCCGCCGTCGGCAAAAAAATCACCACCATCGAAGCCGTGGGCGCCACGCCGGAAGGCAAGGCGGTGCAGGAGGCCTGGCTTGATCTGGATGTGGTGCAGTGCGGCTACTGCCAGTCCGGCCAGATCATGAGCGCCAGCGCGCTGCTGGCGCAAAGTAAAAATCCGAGCGATGCGGACATCGACGCGGCGATGGGCGGCAACGTCTGCCGCTGCGCCACCTATGTGCGCATTCGTGCCGCCATCCACCAGGCCGCCAAGGCGTTGGGTTAGGGAGAGATGCGATGAGCAACGCCTTGAAAGGGCTGTTATGGCTGATTATCGCCGTGGTGGTGTTGGCGGGAGGATATGCGCTGTACACGCTGCTGCGGCCCACCGGCGCGGAGCCTGCGGCGCCGATCGCCGGAGCGCCGGCCGGCATCACCGATAAACTGGCGCGCGGCGAGTACCTGGCGCGCGCCGCCGACTGCGTGGCGTGCCACACCGCGCCGGGCGGCACGCCTTATGCGGGCGGCTTCGCCTTCAAACTGCCGTTCGGCACCATTTACGGCACCAACATCACCGCCGACAAGGAGACCGGCATCGGCAACTGGAGCGACGATCAGTTCGTGCGCGCGGTGCGTGAGGGCATCGGCCCGCAGGGCAACCTGTATCCGGCGATGCCGTACACCTCCTACACCGGGCTGAGCCGCGACGACGTGCTGGCGATCAAAGCCTATCTGTTCAGCCTGCCGCCGGTGAAGCAGGCCAACCCGCAAAACGATCTGTCGTTCCCATTCAATCAGCGTTGGGGCATGAAATTCTGGAACCTGGCGTTCTTCCATGAGCAACGCTTTACGCCGGATCTCAACAAGGACGAGCAGTGGAACCGCGGCGCCTATCTGGCGACCGCGCTGGGCCACTGCGGCGAGTGCCACACGCCGCGCAATCTGGGGTTCGGCCTCAACCAGAGCAAGCACCTGAGCGGTGAAGTGGTGCAGGGTTGGTTCGCCGCCAACATCACGCCGGACAAACAGACCGGCATCGGCGGCTGGAGCGACCAGCAGCTGTCGCAATATCTGGCCACCGGCCATGCGCCGGGGCGCAGCAGCGCCGCCGGCCCGATGGCGGAAGCGGTGGAAAACAGCCTGCAGTTCCTGACGCCGGAAGATAATCTGGCGCTGGTGAAATACCTGCGAGATATCGAACCGATCGCCGGCGACGCCGCCGCGGCGGTGAACTTGCAGCCGAAGGGCGCGGGGGCTTCCACCCCGATCCTGCCGGGCGAGCAAGAGCAGTCGCTCGGGCGGCGGGTGTTCGCCAACGACTGCAGCGGCTGCCACCAGTGGAACGGGCCGGGCCGCCAGAGTGAGTACGCCTCGCTGGTGGGCAGCACGGCGGTGAACGATCCGCAGGGGCGCAGCGTGGTGCAGGCCATCCTGAAGGGAACGAGCATCAGCATCGGCGATCGGCATGAAATGATGCCGGCGTTCGGCAGCGCCTATTCCGACGAGGAAGTGGCGGCGGTCGCCAACTTCGTAGTCGGCCACTTCGGCGATAAGCAGGGCAAAGTCACCGCCAAACAGGTGGCGGAGCAGCGCAAGCAGTAAAGAAAGCGGCGAGGGAGCTTCTCCCTCGCCGTGGCGTCAGCGGCTGCGCCGCGACATGACCCGCTTGTCTTTCGGCCGGTCCTGCCAGTCCTCAACCTGATTGTTGAAGTTGTCCGCCAGCAGGTAGGCCGGGGTTTTCGCCAGCCAGTCGGACAGCGAAATGTCCTGATAAATGCCGTTGTCCATCACGATCAGTACCTTCAAATCCTCATCGCCGATGTTCTCGATGTAATGGCCGAAGCCCTGCGGCACGTAACCGACGTCCGAAGGGGCGTACTCTTCCGTCTGCGCGTGGCCGTGTGAGCTGAACACCGTCATGCGGCCTTTGCCGGCAATATAGTATTGCCATTCGTTGGCATTGGGGTGCCAGTGCAATTCCCGGATCGCGCCGGGTTTCACGATCTCGATGATGCCGGTCATGGTGGTGGAGATGGGAAATTCTTTCGACGACACCAAATGCACGCTGCCGGCGTCATTTTCAAAGAACGGTTTTTGCTTCATTAATTCATAGCGGTGGGTCAGCGGGGCGTTATTTAATCCGCCGTCGTTTTTCGGCAATGGCAAGGTGGGCGGAACGGCGCCGCCGACAATATAAGCCTCGCCCTGTTTGGCTTTGGAAAATACCGCCGCCGGCATGTTGACGCTTTTTTCCAATACCTCTTTCGGCATATGCGCCACCCAATCGGTAATGCTGAAGGTGCCGAATTCGGAGAAGTGCCCATTATCGAACGCCAGAATAAAATGCGCGCCGTCTGCCAGCGCCTGAATGGAATGGCCATAGCCTTTCGGGAAATACCACACGTCGCCGGGGCCGAAATCCGCCACTTCGCATTTGCCCTCGGGATCGAGGATGGTGATGCGCGCATGGCCTTCCAGCATAAACGCCCATTCGGCGGCGATGGCGTGCCAGTGCAGCTCGCGCACGCCGCCCGGCTCCAGCGTCATGTCCACGCCCGCCACGCCTTCGGAGATCGGGAATTGCTCGACGGTGGCTTCGCGCGCCCAGCCGCTGGGCAGGCTGCGCTTCTTGCTGTTGGTGAATTTGTATTTATAGAGATGTTGCGCATCGGCAGGCGGCTGATAGCTGCTGGGGGGGACGATATTGCGATGATCGTCGGCAGCGGCATTTTTTACGATGCCGCCGATCATGCCGGCGGCGGCCGCGCTGACGGCGGAGACTTTCAATATATCACGACGCGATAGCATAGCATTTTCTCCAATATAAAACCGCGCGTCTGAATAGGCAGGCGCAGGGAAGGCAAAATTGCTCTTGAAAGGTGTTTTGTCATCGGCGGGAATAGGCTGTGACCCTTAAATCCTAGCGGCTGGAATGTATTGCGTAGGCGCTTATTTGTTTGCGTTTGTTACTAAGTGAGAGCGGGTTTGATTAATTCCTCGGAAGTTGAATAGTCATTAATTGGAATTAATTTTAGTCGCTGACCTGTTTAAATAAATAATAAACGAACGTCATTTTTTATTGGCCGTTCGGGCTTTTTATGACTGCGCCACGGTCTCCAGCACCAGCTGACGAAAGCGCTCGACGATCGGCGAAGCCGGGCTGCGGCGCAGCGCCAGGTAAAGCGGGGCGCTGAGCTGCGCCTCTTCGGCGAGGGTGCGGTAGACGATGCCGTCGCCGCCCAGCCGCCGCATCGAGCCGGGCACCACTGACAGCCCCAGCCCGGCGCCGACCAGGCTGAGGGTGGCCGGCAGGCGCGGCGCTTCCTGCACGATGCGCGGGCTGAAGCCGGCGCGGTGGCAGGCGGCCAGGATGGCGTCGTACAGCCCCTGGCCGGCCGGGCGGCGATAGAGAATAAACGCTTCGTGGGCCAGTTCGGCCAGCGGCAGCGGTTGCTGCGTCTCATGCGCCAGCCGGTGGCCCAGCGGCAGGGCGACGATCATCGGCTCGCTGAGCACCGGCTCCACGCTCAGGCCGGGAATGCCGTTGGCCGGCGAGCGCACGAAGGCGGCGTCGAGGCGCTGTTCCAGCAACGCCTCCATCAGTTCGCCGCTGCCGGCTTCTTCCAACTGGGTAGTGATGCCCGGCAGGATGTCGCGGTAGCGGCGCAGCAGGTTGGGCACGAACGGGTGCAGCGCGGCGGAACTGGTGAAGCCGATGGCGATGTGCCCTTGCTCGCCACGGGCGGCGCGCTGCACCGCTTCGCGCAGGCGTTCGGCGCGCGCCAGCAGGGCGCGGGCCTCTTCGAACAGCACGCCGCCCGCCTCGGTGACGCGCACGCCGCGCGGCAGGCGCTGCAACAAGGTTACGCCCAGTTCGTCTTCCAGCCCCTGCAGCAGGCGGGTCAGCGGCGGCTGCTGGATAAACAGCCGCTCGGCGGCGCGGGTGATGTTGCCTTCTTCCACCACGGTGACGAACGCCCGCAGGCGACGCAGTTCGATCATAGCCATACCTCAAAGGTATCTTTGGTTGTTCCGGAATGCATTAGACATCATGGCACGGCGGCGCGCATGATACCAGACATCAAAACAAGCGATGTGGAATGGCAATGTCATGTCAGATATCAATACGTTAAAACCGCACCCGGCGGCAGCGCCGGGCAACGCGGAGCTGTTTGTGGGCTTTCTGTGGCTGGGGCTGATCGGCTTCGGCGGCGTGCTGCCGTTGGCGCGCAGCATGCTGGTAGAGCGCCGGCGCTGGTTGAGCGGCGAACAGTTCACCGAGCTGCTGGGGCTGTGCCAGTTCCTGCCCGGCGGCAACGTCATCAACCTGTCGGTGGCGGTGGGCATGGAATTTCGCGGGTTGCGCGGCGCGCTGTGCGCCTTGCTGGGCCTCATCAGCGCGCCGACGGCGATCGTGGTGGGGTTGGGCGTGGTCTACGCCCGCTTCCAAAACGATCCGCATGTGCAGCATGTGTTCGCCGGGCTGGCCGCCGCTGCCGCCGGGCTGCTGCTGTCGACCGGGATCAAGATGCTGCTGCCGCTGCGCGGTAAATGGCCGGCGCTGGCGATCGTCGCGCTGGCATTGATCGCCATCGCCTGGCTGCGCCTGCCGCTGTTGCCGACCATGCTGGTGCTGGCGCCGCTGAGCATTCTGCTGATGTGGCGGTGGCCGTCATGAGCGGGGTTCTGATTGCGCTGGCGCTGATCTTCACCGAGCTCTCTTTGCTGGCGTTTGGCGGCGGTATGACCATTCTGCCGGAGATGCAGCGGCAGGTGGTGGAGGTGCATCAATGGATGAGCGCCCAGGAGTTCAGCGCGCTGTTCGCCATGGCGCAGGCCGCGCCGGGGCCGAACATGATGATCGTGCCGCTGGTCGGCTGGCACGTGGCCGGTTGGGCGGGGCTGCTGGTTTCTTCGGTCGCCAAGTTCGGGCCGTCTTCCATCGTTACGTTGCTGGTGATGGGCGCCTGGCGGCGCTTTAAGGATCGCCCGTGGCGCCGCATCGTGCAGGCCGGTCTGGTGCCGCTGACTGTGGGGCTGGTGGCGGCCAGCGGCATCTTGATCGCCGAGGCTTCTGCGCCCAGCTGGCGGCTGGCGGCGATCGTGGCGCTGGCGACGGGATTGAGCATGAGCAAGCGCCTCCATCCGCTGTGGGTGCTGGCGGGCGGCGCGCTGCTCGGGTTGCTGTTCGCCTGAGGGATTAGCGCGGGATCAGCATAAAGCGTGAAGGGCCGTTGCGATCGATCAGCTCATAGCGCTTCGGCGCGGTCAGGGCCAGAAACGCCACCATGCCGCCTTCGGCGTCGGTCAGCGTCATGCCGTCCGGCGTCGGCCGCCAGGCGACCGGCAACGTTTGCAGCGCCAGCGGCTGCAGGCACTGGGCGGAGGCGCTGAAGCGGAAGGCGTTGGTGTTGGCCACCGCTTCGTCGCTCAGCTGCACCTCGCAGACGGCTTTACCGTCGCCGATGGCGGCGAGCTGCCAGTCGCCCTTCAGCGCGGCGGGTTCCAGCAATGGCAGTGAACTGCCCAGGGCACTGCTGCACAATACGCTCATAACGACTCCCGTCAGGCTGGCGCGGCGCAAGGCGCGCATAAGAAAAAAGGTTGGCATCGGGTCACTCCTTTCGGCTGTCCGTTCACACTTTAGCACGTACCCCCGTGATGATGAGGGAAGGATTAGGTTTTTTAATCCTCGATTATTCTGATCTAACCGGCGATAAAATGCGCAAAAAGACGAGTAATTAACCCGTTAATGCACTTATTTTTCTCATTAATATAGTGAGAATACAAATTGTTACGAGTATCTTCATCTCAATGCCCGGCACGGTGAAGCCAGGCCGGGCGGGCTCGCGCCGCCGGGGTGAGTCACTATACTGGTCATTCCTAAGCCTTGGCTTAGATTAGAACGACTGATGAATAGTCTTACAAAGCGAGTGGGTTCCTATTGTGTAAAAGGAGAATGCAATGAGCAGTCGCCACAACGACATTTTGCAAGATGACGATGAGTTCACCAGCCTGGCCGCCACATCCCCCAACGATCATAACTATCAGTTTTACTATCACCAGCCCGGCAGCCTCTATGACGGATTGGGCTACGGCGCGCTGTTTACGCTGGACAACGCCAACCTCTACAGCAACCAGCGCGGCGGGGCAGCCATCAACAACCTGGGTAAAATCCGCGATAACTTCAGCTTCGATCGCGCCGCCGACCAGCTGACGCGGCCGGGCCTGACGCACAACGGCGATCAGGTGTACCACCAGCCGATCGCGCTGACCTATTCCTTCCTGACGCAGAGCGCGCTGAACCGCATCGGCCAGACCGGCGACGGCGACAAGGGGCTGCAGCCGCTGACCCAGGCGGCGCAGGCGCAGGCGCTGAAATCGATGCAGGCCTGGGCCGACGTGGCGAACGTGACCTTTACCGAAACGGTGTCCACCGATATCAACCATCGCGCGGACATCACCTTCGCCTACTTCACCCAGCGCGCCGACGGCAGCACCGCTGAGGGCAGCGGCCCGAATGCCATTAATGCTTACGCCTATTACCCGCCGAGCTCCAAACCGGGCAGTGATAACGCCTTTGCCGGCACGGTGTGGTTCAACAAGAACTTCGCCACCCATCAGGCGCCGGTTAGCGGCGACTTCAGCAGCCAGACCTTCACCCACGAGCTGGGGCATGCCCTGGGGCTGGCGCATCCGGGATCTTATGACGCCTCGTTGGGCAACCCGAGTTACCAGAACGACGCGGCTTACTATCAGGATTCGCTGCAATATTCCATCATGAGCTATTTCAACGCCGGTTACACCGGCGCCGACACCAAAGGGGTGTATGGCTATGGCCCGATGGTGGATGACATCGCCGCGATCCAAAAATTGTACGGCGCCAACATGAGCACCCGCACCGGAGACACGGTGTACGGCTTTAACTCCAACACCGGGCGCGATTTCCTGACCGCCACGGCGGACAACGGCAAACCGGTCAACTTCGCGGTGTGGGACGCCGGCGGCAACGACACGCTGGACTTCTCCGGCTATAGCCAGCAACAGATGATCAACCTGAACGACGGCGCGTTCTCCAGCGTCGGCGGCGGCACGCAGAACGTCGCCATCGCGCGCGGGGCGATCATCGAGAACGCCATCGGCGGCAGCGGGCGCGATGTGATCATCGGCAACGATCAGGACAACCTGCTGGCGGGCAACGCCGGCTCCGACATCCTGTACGGCGGCCTGGGGGCGGATCATCTGTGGGGCGGCAAAGACGCCAACAACTTCACCGACTATTTCGTCTATCTCAATGCCAAAGAGTCCACGGTGGCGGCGTTCGACGTGATTGAAGACTTCGAGCACGGCATCGACAAGATCGATCTCTCCGGCCTGCGCTTCAACAACAGCCTGAGCGAGCTGCGCTTTATCGACAGCGGCAGCGCCTTCAGCGGCCAGAAAGGCGAGATCCAGCTCAACTTCGACGCCTTCAACGGCACCACCGATCTGTTGATGAACACCCAGAGCAACAGCTATGCCGCCGACTTCAAGATCCACGTGGTTGGGCAGGTGGAGCAGAGCGATATTCTGTTTGCCTGAGGGCGATGCAGGGGAAAGAGAAAAGGGCCGAACGGCCCTTTTTTTACGGCTGGGCCACCGCGGCGCTTTCCGCTACGAAAGAGCCGGTTGCCACCGCGCCGGCGCGGCGGTAGTGGGCCACGATCACGCCGCCGGGCGAGACCACCGATTGAGCCAGCGTGAAGGCCGCCGGCGCCGCGTTGTCATCGAACAGCCGCTTGCCGCCGCCGAGCAGCACCGGGTAGGTGAGCAGGCGCAGTTCGTCCACCAGATCGTTGGCCAGCAGCTGTTGCATCAGCGTGCTGCTGCCCTGCACCAGCAGTACCGGCCCCTGCGCGCGTTTCAGCTCGCGCAGCCGGGCGAGGATGTCCCGCCCCAGCCACTGGCTGTTCTGCCACGCCAGCGTCTCGCCGTGGTGGGTGGCGACGTACTTGGTGGCCTGATTGAACACGCGGGCGATATCGGCGGATAACGGGTCGGCCTCGTCGGTGATCTGCGGCCAGTAGCCGGCGAAAATGTCGTAGGTGCGCCGCCCCAGCAGCAGATCGAACGGCGCGGAGAAAAGATCGCCCATCGTTTCCGCAATGGCGTCATCCCAGTAGGGGGCTGTCCAGCCGCCGAAGCGAAAGCCGCCGCTGCGGTCTTCGTCCTGCCCGCCGGGCGCCTGCATCACGCCGTCGAGGCTGACGAAGGCGCTGGCAATAATCTGTCGCATGGCTGTCTCCTGCCGTTGAGTGCCAGCTGAAAGTTTAGCCGCCGCGCGGCGGCTGCGCCAACCGGCCGCTCAGGGCTGCAGCGCCTTGAGCAACGCCTGATGGAAACGCTCCGGCTCCTCCATTTGCGGCGCATGGCCCAGCCCGGCGAACTCGATCAGCGTGGCGTGCGGGATCAGCTTCGCCGCCTGTTTGCCCAGCTCCGCGTAGTGGCCGATCCTGGCCTTGACCGCCGGCGGGGCGATATCGCTGCCGATGGCGGTAGTGTCGGCGGTACCGATCATCAGCGTGGTGGGGGTTTGCAGATCCTTGAACTCGTAGTACACCGGCTGGGTGAAGATCATGTCGTAGATCAACGCCGAGTTCCACGCCACCAGGCGATGGCCCGGCCCGTTGTTCAGCCCGGCCAGCATATCCACCCAGCGATCGTACTCCGGCTTCCAGCGGCCGCCGTAGTAGGTGCGCTGCTCATAGTTGCGGATACCCTCGGCGGTGGTGTTCAGCTCGCGCTCGAACCATTGATCGACGCTGCGCCACGGCACGCCTTTCGCCTTCCAGTCCTCGAGGCCGATCGGATTGACCATGATCAATTGCTCCACCGCCTGCGGATACATCAGGCTGTAGCGCGTGGCCAACATGCCGCCGGTGGAGTGGCCGATGACGATGGCCCGGCTGATTTTCAGGTTCTGCAGCAGGCCGTGGGTGTTTTGCGCCAGCTGCTGGAAGCTGTACTGGTAATGCGCCGGCTTGGTGGAGGAGCAAAAGCCGATTTGATCCGGCGCGATGACGCGGTAACCGGCCTTGCTCAGCGCCTTGATGGTGTCCTGCCAGGTGGCGGCGCAGAAGTTTTTACCGTGCAGCAACAGCGCGGTGCGGCCGTTGGCGGCACCTTCCGGCGGCACGTCCATATAGCCCATTTTTAACGGCTGCCCCTGCGAGGTGAAGCTGAACTGCTGCAACGGGTAAGGGTAGTGAAAGCCCTGCAGCTCCGGGCCGAACTTAGGCGTTTCGGCGGCGGCGGGGAACGCGGCAAGCGTGGCGCACAGCAGCGCGCGACGGGTGAATCTCAGCATCCTGATCTCCTGAAAAACGGACGATAGCCGAGTATAGCCACAATCAGGGCGTCGGCGCGCCGATGGTTTCAGATAATTCTGTAATGTTACGGCCCGATCCCGGGCAAGGTTCCGGCCACGGCCTTGCACACAGTGAACGCGGTCACGCCGCGCAATATTGGCGGAGCCTGAAGGTTTTATTTCAAGGCTAAGTTATGCGATGCTTAAGCATTATTTATGCAAAAGGATCCTCGCATGTCCGCTTTATCCCGCTGCGCTTTCAGCGAAGGCAGCGTCGCTTTGCCGGAAGGCTATGCCGATCGCACTGTCAACGTGCTGTTGGCCGGCGATGATTTTTCCCCCTCAATCAATATTTCCCGCGATGCGCTGCAGCCGGCGGAAAACCTGGAAAGCTACGTCACCCGTCAGCTCGACGCGCTGGCGCAGGGCCTGAAAGGCTGGGCGTTTAAAAGCCGCGAGCCGGCGACGCTGGGCGATGGATTAACCGCCGGTGAATGGGTGCGCGCCAGCTACTTGCGCGACGGCAAGCGCATCTGGCAAAACCAGGCGGTGTTCGCGCTGGCGGAGGGCCGGGTGCTGGTGTTCACCCTGGCGATGGCGCGCAAGCTGACGCCGCAAGACGACGCGCTGCTGCAGCAGGTGCTGAGCAGCTACCGGGCGGCCTAACGATGAACTCTTTGCGTAAAAGGACCTTACGATGACCGAAGCGGCTCGCGTCGGCGATACCATCGGGCATTCCCATGCCCTGGCCGGCATGATTGCCGGCACGATTGTCGGCGGCCTGATCGCCGCCGCAGGCGCGGTGGCGGCGGGTGCGCTGTTCGTCGCCGGCCTGGCGGCTTCCTGTATCGGCGTCGGCGTGCTGCTCATCGGCGCCAGTCTGGCGGTGGGGTATCTCACCGGGGAGGCGGCCACCGCGGCGCGCGACGGCATTGCCGACGCCGGTGCCGGTAGCCTGACCCCCAAAGGCAATATCGTCACCGGCTCCCCCAACGTCTTCATCAACGGCAAACCCGCCGCGCTCGCCACCAACAGCCAGGTGGCCTGCAGCGACGACGGCCCGAGCATGCAGATGGCGCAGGGCTCCGACAAGGTCAGCATCAACGGCCAGCCCGCCTCGCGCGTGGGGGACAAAACCAACTGCGACGCGCAGGTGATGGAAGGTTCGCCCAACGTGTTTATCGGCGGCGGCACCGTCACCACCTTGCCGATCAAGCCCGAAGTGCCGGATTGGCTGTACAAGGTCTCTGACCTGACGCTGCTGTTCGCCGGCCTGGTGGGCGGCGTGGGCGGCGCCGCCGGCAAGCTGGGGGCGCTCGGCAAACTGCTGGGCAAGCTGCCCGGCATCAACAAGCTGGCGCGCATCGCCTGCCGCGCCGGCACCCTGATGACCGCCACCGCCGCCGTCGGCATTATCGCCCGGCCGGTGGATATCGTCAGCGGCCAGAAATTCCTCGACGGCGAAGACGATCTCGATTTCGTGCTGCCTTCGCGCCTGCCGGTCGCCTGGCAGCGCTATTGGCGCAGCGGCAACCCCGGCGACGGCGTACTGGGCCGCGGCTGGAACCTGTTCTGGGAGAGCAGCCTGCAGCCGTATCAGGACGGCCTGGTGTGGCGCGCGCCTTCCGGCGACTTCGTCGCTTTCCCCAGGGTGCCGCGCGGCCACAAAACCTACTGCGAAGCCGAAAAATGCTGGCTGATGCACAACGACGACGGCAGCTGGCAGCTGTTTGACGTCGGCGAACAGATTTTCCACTACCCGCCGCTGGCGGGCGACCAGCCGAGCCGGCTCAGCATGATCACCGACGCCATCGGCAACGCCACCTCGCTGTTTTACGACGACGAGGGGCTGCTGAGCGAACTGGTGGACAGCGCCGGGCAGCGCCTGATGTGCCGCTATGCGCAGGGCCGCCTGCGCGAAGTGGCGCTGCAAACCGCTGAAGGCGAACGGACGCTGGCGCGCTACGGCTACGATGAGCAGGGCCAACTGACGACGGTGAGCAACCGCGCCGGTGAGGTAACGCGCCGCTTCGGCTGGCGCGACGGCCTGATGATCAGCCACCAGGACGCCGCCGGGCTGCTGAACGAATACCAATGGCAAGAGATCGACGGCGTGCCGCGCGTGACGGCCTACCGCAACAGCGCCGGAGAATCGCTGGAGTTCGGTTATGACTTCGCCGGCGGGCGCCGCAGCGCGGTGCGCGGCGACGGCAAACGGGCGGAGTGGCGGCTGGATGACGACGACAACGTGGCGCAGTACACCGACTTCGACCAGCGCCGCTACGGTTTTATCTACCAACGCGGCGAACTGTGCAGCGTGCTGCTGCCCGGCGGCGCGCAGCGCCAGAGCGAATGGGATCCTTACGGCCGCCTGCTGTCGGAGACCGATCCGCTCGGCCGCGTGACGCGCTATCAATATTCGCGCAACAGCGGCCGGCTGTTCGCCGTCGCGTACCCGGACGGCAGCAGCGAGGCGCAGCACTGGGATACGCTGGGGCGCCCGACGCGCTATGTCGATGCGCTGGGCAATGCCACGCTGTACCGCTATCCGGATGACGAAGAGAGCCTGCCGGCCGGCGTGATCGACGCGCTGGGCGGGGAAGTGAAGCTGGAGTGGGACGCCCGCGGCCAGCTGACGCGCTACACCGACTGTTCCGGCAGCGTCACGGCTTATACCTACGATGCGCTGGGGCAACTGACGACGCAGACCGATGCCGAAGGCCACCAGACGCGCTACCTATGGGATAACGGCGGGCGCCTGCACACCCTGATCCACCCGGACGGCGGCGAAGAGCGCTTTAACTGGAATGCGCACGGCCAGCTGGCCGAACATCAGGACGCGCTGGGCAGCCTGACCCGCTGGCAGTACAACGCCCTGGGGCTGCCGATCAGCATCACCGATCGCATCAACCGCACCCGGCGCTATCACTACAGCCCGCAGGGCTGGCTGACGCGGCTGGAGAACGGCAACGGCGGCGAATACCGCTTCAGCTACGATGCGGTGGGCCGCGTGCTGGCCGAAGAGCGCCCGGACGACACCCGCCACTATTATCGCTACGGCGCGGCCGGGCTGCTGGAGGAGCACCGCGAGGTCGGCCTGCCTGGCAGTGCGGGTGAGCTGACGCAGCGCGAACAGCGCTTCCGCTTCGACGAGGCGGGGCAACTGGTCTGGCGCGGCAACGCCAGCGCGGAATGGCATTACCGCTTCGACGCCATGGGGCGGCTGCGCGAGCTGAACCGCCTGCCGACGGCGAGCGGCGCGGCGCTGGGCATCGAGCCGGACAGCGTGCAGATGCGCTATGACGCCGCCGGGCGGCTGCTCGGCGAGCAGGGCGTGAACGGGGAGCTGCAATACCAGTGGGATGCGCTAGCCAACCTGCAGGCGCTGACGCTGCCGCAGGGCGATCGCCTGCAGTGGCTGTATTACGGCTCCGGCCACGCCAGCGCCATCAAATTCAACCAGCAGGTGGTGAGCGAGTTCACCCGCGATCGCCTGCACCGGGAAACCGGCCGCAGCCAGGGCGCGCTGCAGCAGCAGCGGCGTTACGACGCCATGGGCCGCCGCAGTTGGCAGAGCAGCGCCTTCGGCCACGACAAACTGACCCGGCCGGAAGACGGCGTGCTGTGGCGCGCTTATCGCTATACCGGCCGCGGCGAGCTGGCCGGGGTGAGCGACGCGCTGCGCGGCGAAGTGCACTACGGTTACGACGCCGAAGGCCGCCTGCTGCAACACCGCGAGCCCAATCAGGGCAAACCGGGCGCACGGCTGGTGTACGATTTGGCGGATAACCTGCTGGGCGAGCGCAGCCCGCAGAGCGACATCGACGCGCACCTGCCGCTGGCGCCGATCGCCGATAACCGGCTGACGCACTGGCAAAAACTGTTTTACCGTTACGACGCCTGGGGCAACCTGATCAGCCGGCGCAACGGCCTGTACGAACAGCACTACCGCTACGACGCCGACAACCGGCTGGTGCAGGCGCATGGCCGCGGCCCGCAGGGCGAGTTCGAGGCGCAGTATCATTACGACGCGCTGGGCCGCCGCAGCCGCAAGGCGGTGCGCTACAAGGGCAAAACCGAACAGACGACCCGTTTCCTGTGGCAGGGTTACCGGTTGCTGCAGGAGCAGCGCGACGACGGCAGCCGCCGCAGCTGGAGCTACGATCCGGCCAGCCCGTGGAGCCCGCTGGCGGCGCTGGAGCAGGCGGGCGACAGCCGCTCGGCGGATATTTACTGGTATCACACCGATCTGAACAGCGCACCGCTGGAAGTGACCGACGCGGCGGGTAACCTGTGCTGGTCCGGGCAATACGACACCTTCGGCAAGCTGCAGGGCCAGACGGTGGCCGGCGCGGCGAAGCGGCAGGGCGCGCAATACCAGCAGCCGCTGCGCTACGCCGGGCAATATCAGGACGACGAAAGCGGCCTGCACTACAACCTGTTCCGCTACTACGAACCCGAGGTGGGGCGTTTCACCACGCAGGATCCGATAGGGCTGCGCGGCGGGTTGAACCTTTATCAGTATGCGCCGAACCCGCTGATGTGGGTGGATCCGTTGGGGTTGATGAGTTGTGGGGCTTCTAAAGGCTTTGCTAGAAAAGATAGAATCGCTCGCAGATGGGTGGATAAACTATCTGGCAAAAAGCCAGCTGATGTTGACGCGTTTTTAACTAGTCGCGGTTGGGCAAAGCATTACCCTCAAGCAGGCAGACCAGAAGCAATTCAACATACTCAATATGTGCGAACAACGAAATCGGGTGCGACATATAAACTTGATTATCACCCCGGAGGTAATGCAAGTCAGCCTAATATTCATGGCAATGATTATTGGAAGGTTTATAAGGTTGAGAATGGTGAGGATGTTGTTTTTGGTAGAATTGGGCATGGTGAATTTAAAAATTACGATCTGATAAAAGATTCACCTGTGTACGTTGATGGAGTTATTAAGAATGGTGGTATCTAAGATGATTGACTTTAATGCTGAGATTGTATCGGGGATTTCCATAGGGAATGTCGTTATAAATGAAAACATCTCGTCATATATTAATGAGATTTATTCTGGATTTAGTGTGGAGGTTAAAAGTTATTTTCTCCCTGATGGTGAGGAAAAAAAATCATATAAAATCGACAATACCTTGACCATTGCGACTGATAAAGACGGTGTTATCTTTTCACTTGGATGTAATGAGCGTTATCAAGGCGGCTACAAGGGAACCATATTCACAGGGATGAAGGTGATGGATGTGATAAAATTAACAAAAACTCAGAAATTATATAATGGTTCAATAATTATCAATGATGATTTTGGTATTTCACTTATACTTCCTCCGCCATATGATGAGATTGCTGATACAATAAAACACATTCCTGAAGATATAGAAATAAACGAGTTTTTTGTATCTGATTTTTCATTTTGGCGCTAATTCTTGATGCTTTGCACTAAGAATGACTTGCTCAAGTAGCTTGAAAAAATTGATTTCAAATCGAAAAAGTCAATGCAGGTAAATTTGGTGCAACTAGGGGCGATCTGTTGGAGTGCCCCCTGATGATAAAACAGGGGGGGAGGATTGAGTATGATGAGGAAATTGGTGCCTATATCAATTTTTGTTGGCGTTTATAAATATTAACCTCAATGATTGCGGTTATAAGAGGGTGTTCAATGGCTTTTTGAATTAATATTATTCAGCCAGTTCCTGACTAAAATTAAAAAATAAAATTATGAAAAGCTAATTTTCAGCTCTTTAAAAATGAAGCCATTGAAAATTAAATATTCCAAGTGTTTATTGTAGAGTAGGCCGCCTGCTGCAACACCGCGAGCCCAATCATGGCAAACCGGGCGCGCGGCTGGTGTACGATCTGGCGGATAACCTGCTGGGCGAGCGCAGCCCGCAGAGCGACATCGACGCGCACCTGCCGCTGGCGCCGATCGCCGATAACCGGCTGACGCACTGGCAAAAACTGTTTTACCGTTACGACGCCTGGGGCAACCTGATCAGCCGGCGCAACGGCCTGTACGAACAGCACTACCGCTACGACGCCGACAATCGGCTGGTGCAGGCGCATGGCCGCGGCCTGCAGGGCGAGTTCGAGGCGCAGTATCATTACGATGCGCTGGGCCGCCGCAGCCGCAAGGCGGTGCGCTACAAGGGCAAAACCGAACAGACGACCCGTTTCCTGTGGCAGGGCTACCGGTTGCTGCAGGAGCAGCGCGACGACGGCAGCCGCCGCAGCTGGAGCTACGATCCGGCCAGCCCGTGGAGCCCACTGGCGGCGCTGGAGCAGGCGGGCGACAGCCGCTCGGCGGATATTTACTGGTATCACACCGATCTGAACAGCGCGCCGCTGGAAGTGACCGACGCGGCGGGTAACCTGTGTTGGTCCGGGCAATACGACACCTTCGGCAAGCTGCAGGGCCAGACGGTGGCCGGTGCGGCGAAGCGGCAGGGCGCGCAGTATCAGCAGCCGCTGCGCTACGCCGGGCAATATCAGGACGACGAAAGCGGCCTGCACTACAACCTGTTCCGCTACTACGAACCCGAGGTGGGGCGTTTCACCACGCAGGATCCGATAGGGCTGCGCGGCGGGTTGAACCTTTATCAGTATGCGCCGAACCCGCTGATGTGGGTGGATCCGTTGGGGTTATCTGTAGAAGGAGTTCCACATGGCTTTAATAGTTTCGGCCAATTTAAACAATTCGGTGAAGCATTACAGGCAGGAATGAGTAAATTAGGATATCCCGGCACAGTTTCATATATGCAAGGAAGCTCCGTATCGGGGGTAAGTTTCTCTACAGGTCAACCATTTGATGTTGGCCGTGTTAGTGATTTTGACGTTGCTATTTCACATCCTGAGCTATATCAAAAAGCAGAACAGCTGGGAATAGGAAAAGGAGGGCGCACTGGACCAATTGATATGGGTAGTGAAATGGCTAAGAAATTAGGTATTGATGATACATTGCAAAAATTATCTAAAATGTCAGGAGGTAGACCTGTGAACGCAATGGTCTTTGAGTCTGCTGCTGAAGTTAAGGCTAAAGGAAAGGGAACTAGAATACCTGGTAAATGTGGTGGATAAATTATGAAGAAATTATATTTTTTAAAATATGGCAGTGTTATATCAAAAAAAGAAGTGAGCAAATTACTGGACGATAAATGGGATGTAACTTGCTCGGAGTATGACAGTTCCTATTTTGGTGTTTACTTTGCATATACTGGCCTTTATGCAGACAAGTTAACCATTACTGATAATTATATTCCTCACTCTAATGAGTGGTTAGAGGAAGATAACAAAGAGTTTAGCACGATAATTAAGGTGTCTTTCACTAATGGGAAGAATCCAGAAAAACTCAGCAGGTACAAATTCTTGAAGAATGCGTTTAATCAACTTGATGGATTATCGATCATAAGTGATGAGTGCATCGAAGAAGAGTGACCGACAAGCTGTCGAAAGGATCCTTTCTTTGGGGCTCTTTAGTGAGCAGCATTAAATATGAGATATAAGATAAAAGCTTAAAAAGGAGATATTAGGTTCTTTAAAAATAAAAAAGGAAGAGTAAAAACATTAGATTGTTAGTTGCATCAAAGGCCGCCTGCTGCAACACCGCGAACCTAATCAGGGTAAACCGGGCGCGCGGCTGGTGTACGATTTGGCGGATAACCTGCTAGGCGAGCGCAGCCCGCAGAGCGACATCGACGCGCACCTGCCGCTGGCGCCGATCGCCGATAACCGGCTGACGCACTGGCAAAAACTGTTTTACCGTTACGACGCCTGGGGCAACCTGATCAGCCGGCGCAACGGCCTGTACGAACAGCACTACCGCTACGACGCCGACAATCGGCTGGTGCAGGCGCACGGCCGCGGCCCGCAGGGCGAGTTCGAGGCGCAGTATCATTACGACGCGCTGGGCCGCCGCAGCCGCAAGGCGGTGCGCTACAAGGGCAAAACCGAACAGACGACCCGTTTCCTGTGGCAGGGCTACCGGTTGCTGCAGGAGCAGCGCGACGACGGCAGCCGCCGCAGCTGGAGCTACGATCCGGCCAGCCCGTGGAGCCCGCTGGCGGCGCTGGAGCAGGCGGGCGACAGCCGCTCGGCAGATATTTACTGGTATCACACCGATCTGAACAGCGCGCCGCTGGAAGTGACCGACGCGGCGGGCAACCTGTGTTGGTCCGGGCAATACGATACCTTCGGCAAGCTGCAGGGCCAGACGGTGGCCGGCGCGGCGAAGCGGCAGGGCGCGCAGTATCAGCAGCCGCTGCGCTACGCCGGGCAATATCAGGACGACGAAAGCGGCCTGCACTACAACCTGTTCCGCTACTACGAACCCGAGGTGGGGCGTTTCACCACGCAGGATCCGATAGGGTTGGAAGGCGGGCTGAATTTATATGCATACGCGAAAAATCCGCTCATTTGGGTTGACCCGTTAGGCCTTACTAGTTGTAGCATTCAACCTGGTAAAAACTTTAAAGATCACTTTATTCGGCATAAAGGTATACTAGAAGGCTATTTAGGGAAAAAATATCCAAAATGGAAAGTGGATGAAGGTGCTGAGTTCTTGAGAGATGTTGAAAAGTTACGAGATAGCGGGAAACTGGTCCATGTAGGACAAGGGACAATTAAAAAAGGTCAGCCTGTGATGGAGATATATAGAGGCGAAGGGATGACCTATATTTCTAAAAAGCTGTCTGATGGTAGGGAGGAATTTGTAACTCTTATTGAGTCTGGCAAAGGCATGGATCTTGGGATTGTTTTTTCACCATAGGAGTGCATATGAAAGAATTTATTGAGCATGTAACTAGGAGTAGCGTCAGTGATATAATTGTCACGGGTTATATAGATGGGGAAACAGTACCAGTGTTTCATCCGATGTATGACAGAGTTTACTTTATATCAGATGAAACTATATTTGAACTGTATATTGATGATGATGGGATTGTTAATTCACGTTTAGTTGAAAACATCGTTCCATGGTTTGAGGTGGATGAGGATGATAAGTTTTCCATGATGTCAATTTATTCCCAGTCATTTAAAACTGAGCAGGAGGTTAGCATAGTTGGAGTAAATTATAGTGACGATCCGTTCTCAGGGGTTTTCTTAAAATATAAGGCAGGTGACGATGAGCGGCTATTGTCTTTAGAATCAAATAATTTTTTCGGTTTTCTTATTTCATAGTTAAAAGGATTTCGAGATTATTGAATGCTAGTAGTTAATTGAAGCTTTGAGTTTTTTGATAGTGGTATTGAAAATTAGAGGGTTATTGTAAGTAACATGGTGATTGACAGTTATAAATAACTTATTCCATCTGTCGTAGGGGGAGGAAAGAACTGTGGAGTCCGATAAGAATTATTATAAAGGTACATGTGAACTCATTTCTGGCGAAGGGAGGATCTATACCGAGTTTAATGGCGATGCTGCAACAAGACAAATAACTATAATAAATGATTTGTATTATTCATCCTCATCTTTGGAAGATTGGCACGAAGATATAGGTTTTTTACTTTATGATGGTAAGAAAAGTGAGCTTGATCTTTCTGAGTCAAAGTTGATAACTAGTCTTGAGTTTGAAAGTGAATGGAATAAGACGATCACCTCTGATGTTTTGAATGATTATGTCAGTTTTAGCTATGGTGATGCATCTATTCCTTCGTCAAAATCTAAAATGATCATTCATATTGTGAATAACAAGGGTAAGTGGGGAAAAGGCTTTGTTGTTCCTCTATCAAAACGCTATCCAGCAGTAAAGGAAGAATATTTAAAGTGGTTCTCTGAAAAAAAGGATTTTTTTCTCGGGAACGTACAATTCATCTGTGTGAGCGAAAATGAGCGGATATATGTTGCAAATATGTTGGCTCAGGATGGACTAAAGAAAAGTAAAGATGATAATGCTCAGTATGTTTCATATGAAGCACTTAAAGAATGTCTAAGTCTGGTTTCTGATTATGCATTAAAAGAAAGGCTTAGTATACAATTGCCTATGATTGGTGCAGGATTGGGAGGTGGTGATTGGGATGCTATTTTTTCTCTAATCAAAGAGCGCTTAGCAAGAAAGAAAATAAAATGCAACATCGTTAAGTTAAGTTGAATGAGAGTGACATGAACTTCTATACTTTCAATAGCTTTACATTTGGCGATAACTTGATTTGTTTTCCCGATCCGAAATCAAGATTGTCCAGCTTTTTTATTTGGAATGAAGGTGATGGTAATTTCCTATCCTACTCACTGCCAAAAGGGAAAATGCCAAGCGCTTCGAGTAGCGATATTTTTAATTTGCATGACTATTTTCCTGCCAGTCTCGGAATTCCAATCTTTTCAAAAAGAGCTAAGGCTGTATTTGAACGCAAGGTTTCGTCTGAGATGTTATTCTATGAATGTGCGGTAGAAAACGTAACTGAAACAATTTTTCTGTGTAAAGTGAATAATTATTTTCAAATTATTGATGAGGAAGCCTCGACGTTCAGAGAACTTGAAGATGGAAGCAAGCTCATTGATGTGCCTGCTTACAAGTGTGACAGGGAGTTCTTTATTGCTAGGGATAGCATCTATTGTGAAAGAATAATTGTCTCTCAGCAGTTTGTTGACCTATGTAATGAAGAACAGCTAAACATAGGCTTTGAGCGTTGCTAATTGACGTTCCCAAAAGATGCTCACTATCCTCTTATCCCCCAAACTAAATACCCAATGTGCCATCAATCAGGGTGCGGCACTGCCCGCCGATCCAGGGTTCGCCGTCAATAAAGCGCACGCTCACGCGGCCATCTCGATTCAGTTGGGTGCCCTGGCGCACCTGGTAACCCTGTGCGGTCTGGCTGCCGTCGGGAAAGTGGTTGGCCTTCAATAAGCGCGCCAGGCAGGCGTTGGCGCTGCCGGTCACCGGATCTTCAATCAAGGCGCCGCATTCCACCATAAACGCGCGCATTTCGTAATCGGCCGGTTCGGTTGCGGAGCAGGCGCCATAAATCACCACGCCATCCACATTGCAAGACGTTTGCAGGCGTTTAATCGTGGCCTGATCCGGCGTCACCGCCAGGCAGGATTGTGCGTCCGGCAGGCGCACCATCAGCCAGCGAATGCCCATCTCGGCAATCACCGGCAGAGGGCTTGCTGCCATCACCGCGGGCCGTAAAGCGGCCATCAGCCGTTCTGTTTCCTCAGCCGCCATTGGGCGGAGCTCAACTTCGGGCGCGGCGAACGCCAATGTACCTTCCTGCTGGATATCGACCGCCACCAGGCCGACGCCGCATTCCTGCATCACCATCCCAGGCCGTTTAGGCGTCAAACCGGCTTCCAGCAGGGCGTGGGCGGTGCCCAGCGTTGGGTGGCCGGCGAAGGGCAGCTCTTTTTCGGTGGTGAAAATGCGCACCTTATAATCCGCCGCCGGGTGCGTCGGTTTAAGCACAAAGGTGGTTTCCGAAAGGTTGGTCCAACGGGCCAATGCCAGCATTTGCGCGCTGCTCAGCCCCTCGGCCTCCAGCACCACCGCCACGGGGTTGCCCTGCAGCGGCGTACGGGTAAACACGTCCACCTGTTTGTAGGCGCGGGGTGTCACATCATCACTTCTGAGCATTTGCCATCATCCGTTATCAACAAAACCTGATGATAACGATATTCGCCAATGGCTTCAAAGGGTTGAGTTTTGTTTCGCGATACCTGGCCGTCGCCATTTCAGCCCCGGCTTGGCGAACATCACCAGGTTGCCCAGTAGGATCAGGCACAGGCCCAGCACGGCGTTGAAGTGCCACTGATAGCCTTCGTAGATCGTTGAGATGGTCAGCGCTACCAGCGGGAACAGCAGGGTGCTGTAAGCCGCCGCGCCGGCGCCGATGCGGCCGAGCAGGCTGAAGTAGGCGGCGAAGGCGATCACCGACCCGAAAATCGCCAGGTACAGCAGGGAGCCGATATAGCGGCTGCTGAATTCGATCTGGAACGATGCGCCCTGCGCCAGGGCGATCAGTGCCATCAGCAGCGCGCCGTAGGTCATGGCGTAGGTGTTGGTGGAAAAGATATCCAGCCCGTGGCGCTGATGGCGCGTGCTGATCATGTTGCCCAGCGAGAAGCCGTAGGTGCCGAGCGCGCTCAGGCCGATGCCTTTGAGCAGCTCCGGCGCCATGCGGGTGGCGGCCAGATCTTGCCAAAACAGCGCCACGATGCCGGTCAAACCCAGCAGCGCCGCCGGCAGCAGGTTGGGGCTGGGACGCTGGCGGAAAAACAGCAGGCTGTTGAGGGCGTTGAACAGCACCGCCATCGAGAAGATCACCGATTCCAGCCCGCTGCTGATGTAGGCCGCCGCGTGGTAGAAGCAGAAGAAGTTGAAGCCGAACACGCAGCAGCCCTGCAGCACGCAGAACAGATGATCGCGCGGGGTGAGGCGGCGCAGGCGGCGCGTCAACAACAAGACGGCGAACATCACCGCGGCGGAAATGGCGAAGCGGTAAGCGATCGAGACGGGAATGGCCACCGGGCCTTCCTGTTGCAGGGTGATCGCAATCCAGGTGGTGCCCCAAATCAGCACCACGGCGAGGTACAACAGCGCATTCATTCTATTTGTTACTCCGAAAAAACCGATGGCGCAGTATCCGCTTTGGCGCGCGGCGGCGCTTGCAGCGCTTTGCGCCCAGTTGCATATTCTTGCGTTTTTTTTGCCAAAAGCGCGGGGCGGCGGCTGGTATGCGGCGGCGCCACTCTTTACACTGTCTGCATGTCGAACAACGGGGCCGGCGATGTCCAACTATCAGGCGTTTGAAACACTGCGTGAGCACAAGGCGCGGCTGCACGGCAGCGTGCTGCTGGGCACCGGCGTGGAGCTGGCCGCCTGGTCCAACTGCAACGATCGCGTCACGCAGGAAAGCGCCGACCACCATACCCTGAGCCTGTACGTCGCCGACGGCTATGAGTGCTACCAGCAGGTGCCGGGCGGCTGGCGCAACGGCGGCGGGCCGGATCGGTTCTGCATCATGCCGCGCCAATACGCCTCCACCTGGGACGTGCGCAGCGATCTGTCGTTCGTGCACCTGTATTGCACCGACGGGCATCTGCGGCAGCTGGCGGAGCAGACCTGGGATCGCAGCCCGGCGGCGATCAACGTAGAGCCGCGCAGCTTCGGCGAAGATCCGCAGATCACGCTGCTGTATCGCCAGTTTTTGCTCAACTGCGACTGGCGGGACAGCGCCAATCTGCTGGCGCTCAGCAGCGCGTCGAACCTGCTGATGTCGCATCTGATCCAGCGTTACAGTCAGTTGCAGTGGAAGCTGCCGCAGGCGCGCGGCGGCCTGGCGCCTGCGGTGGCCAGGCGGGTGCGGGAATATATCGAAAACCACCTCGATCGGCCTTTGCTGTTGGCGGATCTGGCGGCGCAGGCCGGGTTGAGCGAATACCATTTCGCCCGCATGTTCAAGCACGCCACCGGGCTGGCGCCGCACCAGTTTGTGATGCGCGCACGGCTGCAGCGGGCGGAACGGCTGCTGCGGCACAGCCAACAGCCGATCACCGAGATCGCGCTGGCGTGCGGCTTCAGTTCCGCCAGCCACTTTAGTAACCGCTTCAAGGCGGCCTATGGATTTGCTCCGCTGCAGGTGCGGCAGGGGCGCTAACCGGAAGGGAGTGCCGCATGGATCAACCATTTGCCGGGCTGGGCGTGTTGTTTGTCGCCGGATTCGGGCCCATCACGCGTGAGAGCGACGAGAGCAAGGCGTTTTATGTCGAGGCGCTGGGGCTGCCGCTCAAGCCGATGCCGGGCAACGAAACCTATCTGCTGTCGGAGCAAGGCGCGCTGGACGGCGTGAAGCATTTCGCCCTGTGGCCGCTGGCGCAGGCGGCGCAGTCCTGCTTTGGCGACGATCGCTGGCCGGCGGATCTCGCGCTGCCGCAGGCGTGGATCGAGTTCGACGTGGCCGACATGGCGGCCGCCACCCAGGGGCTGGTCGATCGCGGTTATCGGCTGTTGGTCGTCAACCGCGAAGAGCCGTGGGGGCAGAGCGTTACCCGTTTGCTCAGCCCGGAAGGGTTGCTGGTCGGCGTCACCTATACGCCCTGGCTGCGTTAAACGCGACGCCGTTCGCCGCCGCCTTTCGGGGGTGGGCGGCTTAAGAACAAATACGCATTAGCTTAAAGCGTTCTGCGCTATAGACCCATCAAATCTCCGAGCAGTTTCCCTTCCTGAAAGCAGAAATTCCGTTCATTGCGTAAAAACCAATGGCCAGAACGCGCTATTGCCATGCCATTCCGCGGCGATTTTTCGCCGTCTTTTTTCGCCGCCAGGTGCCTGATAGGAATAGAGATTATTCTTATATTTCTGCCCACTGCCAAGTGATGATAATGATTCTCGTTTTCAACCACGGAAAGGAGAAGGAACGATGAAAACAGTGAAGAGAACGGGCATCGCGCTGGCGATAGCCCTGACTTTCCCCCTCGCATTACCCGCCGCTACGGCGGCGCAACCCTCCCTGACTAACAGTAAGGCGGCAACGATGACGGAAAAACACGGGCAGTTCATTGCGGTCGGTAAAGTGGTGCAGGTGACCTTCGGCGATTTCGCCTTCAAGCTGGATTTTACCGATGACAAGACCATGACCTTCACCGGTATCGGCGAGGCGTCGCAGGGCATCACCGACACCGTGCAGTACACCGCGGTGGAGATCCGGCCAAAGGTCTATATGGTCTATTGGCATGAGCTGCAGTCCGGCGACAACGTGACGCATATCGAGGACTTTGAGCGCGGCGAGGTGTACACCAACATCGCCGCCAAGGATGGCAGCTTTACCCATCTGAAAGGGCAGCTGAAAATCGTAGGTCACTCAGGAAAATAAGGAGCAGTTATGAAAAAGGCATTGATCACCTGTGCGATCGTCGGCGGCTTGCTGGCGAGTTACCCGGCGCTGTCAACGGATCAGGCGGCGTCTGACAAATCGGCCGGCAAAGGCGGTCATCATCATGCGCAGCAGAAGCTGAAGGTGGTGGAAGATCTATACGCGGGCTTTTTCAATCGCCACGACATCGGCGTGGCGCAGAAGCTGATTGTGGAAAACTACAAGCAGCATAACCCGTTCGTCGGCGACGGCATCAAGCCGTTCCTGGATTTCTTCAGCCAGACCTTTAAAGACAATCCGCAGTACAGCGCCAAAATATACCGCAGCGCGGTCAACGGCGATTTGGTCTATGTTCACGTCAAATACCAAAATAACCCGCAGGATCGCGGCACTGCCAGCGTGGATATTTACCGGGTGAACGATCAGGGGAAAATCACCGAGCATTGGGACGTCAATCAGGATGTGCCGGAAAAATCGGCCAACGACAATACCATGTTCTGATCCGCAAGGGCCGCTGCGGCGGCCCTCAACACGCCCGCAACACTTTATTTACTTACATAAATACCAAACGATCGCCGCGTCGAGTAGGCTACGGCCGCCTTTGGCAGTGGTGGCACGGTTGATGGGCGTCATTGTCCCGCCACTGCTTGAGGCGTTTCCCCACATTCCCCGTTATCCCGCGCGTTGACTCTCCACTTTTTTGAACTGATGGCGCAGCTGCAGCGCATTGCAAAGCACCAACACCGCCGTCACGGCGAACACCCAGCGGAACCCCATCATCGCCGAAATGCCCGACCCCAGCAGCGGGCCAACCACGTTGCCCAGGTACATAAAGGATTGGTTATAGCCGAAGATGCGCCCGGTCACCTGATCGGAGGAATACTTCAGCAGCAGCGCCTGCACCGCCGGCATCAGCGCGCCGTCGGCGAAGCCGAGCAGGAAACGCAGAATGCCCAGCTGCAGCGGCGTATTGACCCAGGCCATCACGGCGAACAGGCCGGTGGTGAACAGCAGCGCGGCGATCAGGATGCGCGCGGTGCCGATGCGATCGCCGAGCCGCCCGAGGCGCGGCGCCGAGATCAGCGCTGCAATGCCGGGCACGGCGGCGATCATGCCGCTGACAAAGGCGATATTGCTGACGTCGCCGGACAGCTCGCGAATGAACAACGTCAGGATCGGGCTGATGGACGAGTTGGCCAGCTGGATCATCAGGGTGCAAACGAACAGGGTGAGGATCAGCGTCGGATAGGGCAGCGAACGGAACACCGCCTTGCCGCTCAGCTGATCCGCTTTCTTCACCGTGATGCGCCGCTCTTTAATCAGGAACAGCGTCACCAGGAAGCTGACGAACATCAGCCCGGCGGTGACGAAAAACACTACCCGCAGCCCCAGATGGTCGGCCATCAGCCCACCCAGCAGCGGCCCGGCGATCACGCCGGAGATCTGCCCGGTAGAAAGCGTGCCCAGCGCCCAGCCGCTTTTATCGCGCGGCACCTGCGAGGCGACCAGCGCCATGGCGTTGGGAATATAGCCAGATGTCAGCCCCATCAGGGCGCGCAGCGCGAACAGCTGCCAGACGTTGGTGGCCAGCCCCTGCAGCGCGATGACGATCGCCATGCCCAGCGAGGCGCGCAGCAGCATCAGCTTGCGGCCTTTGCGGTCGGCCAGGCTGCCCCACAGCGGCGACACCACCGCCGAGACCAAAAAGGTGCCGCTGAACACCAGCCCGGACCACAGGCTGAGGGATTGGTGATCGCTGACGCCGAGCTGTTCGACGTACAGCGGCAGAAAAGGGAGGATTTGGCTCATCGCCAGCCCGGTGAAGAAACACCCGAGCCAGACCGAGATCAGATTGACTTTCCACGCTTCCATCGGTTTACCGTACCACGTTGAATAAGGAGGGATTTATTGAGCAAAATAATAATAACACTGCAAATTAATCGGCGAGAGGCAATGCGTGAGCAAACGTAACCCTGCCGACGCAGTGTCTTTTTGCTATATATTAATAGCTATATTATCATAGGTAACTGGGTTAAGCCAGAGCCGCGCGATCCGGCGGTGTGAAAGCAGAGATAAACTGAACGCTAGATTGATGCCAATGAAAAAAGATCATCCTGAAGACGTGACGCTGCTGCGCACGCAGTTAATGTCGCTGGTGCGCCGTATGCGGCGCGAATCGCGCAGCGACGAAAAATCCTGGGCCCAGCTGATGCTGTTGGGGGCTATCGATCGCCACGGCGGCGAGGCGACGCCGTCGCTGCTGGCGGAATCGGAGCGCATGCGTTCCTCAAACCTGGCGGCCGCGTTGCGTGAGCTGGAGGCCGATGGGCTGCTGGTGCGCACGCCGGATGCCGAAGACAAACGCCGGGTGCGGGTGCGCCTGACGCCCGCCGGGCTGGGCCTGCTGCAGGAGAGCCGCAGCCGGCGCGAGGCGTGGTTGCTGGCGGCGATGGAAAACTGTTTAACGGAGCGGGAGCAGGCGCTGTTGATTGAGGCGGGGGCCTTGATGGCGCGGCTTGCGGCGGCGCCATCAACGGAAACGGAATAATCGGCAGGGCGGCCGGTGAGCCGCCCCCGCGGCGAGGTTACGGCATCGGCCAATCGACCGGCATGGTGCTGACCACGTCCACATAGCGATCCCAGGCCGATGACCAGAATTGGGTGAAAGCTTCCAGGGTGAGGTGGATACCCATCAGGCCCATCACGAACCAGCAGGCGGTAAACAGGCCCAGGCTGCTGAACATGAACGCCATGCCGTTGCGGCTGGTTTTACGGCAAACGACGTTTAACTGGCTGGCGAAGAACATCATCACGGCGCTCAGCAACTCCCAGCGCATCATGACTAAACCGGTGGCAATGGTACTCATCGAACTCGATCCTATGTAACAAAAATCCGCATCCGGCAGGGCGCCGACAGGGAAATGCGGGGAAATATCGGGAATATTGTGATTCAGATCACATTGTAGCATTGGGGCGAACGGCGGCTCAATGGGAAGCGCGGTGAAAAAAACGCCGCCGGTAACATTCCAATATGCTGAAACAGTTATGCCATTTCATTAGCAACCTTTTCATGGGGCGGTGCGCCCGATAACGCTATGCTTGCCGGCTTTTCAGTTCCCTGATTTTGCGGGGAAATGTGACGCATAAGGTATCGGCACCGCATGGCCCTGTTAAAAGAAACAATTCGCGACCATTCTGCGGAAGAAAGGCTGTTTATCCGCCGGGCGGGCGTGGCGCTGGCGCTGGTGGTGGTCTGTTTCGGCGCGCTGATCGTCAACCTCTACCGGCTGCAAATCCGCCAGCACGGCTTTTACCAGACGCGCTCCAACCAGAACGACATCAAAATGCTGCCGATCGCCCCCAGCCGGGGGCTGATCTTCGATCGCAACGGCACGCCTTTGGTGCGAAACGTGACACTGTATCGTATCGAGATCACGCCCAGCAAAATCAGCGACATGGCGGCGCTGCTGCAGGCGCTGACGCCGATCGTCGACCTGACGCCGGAGGACATCAGCGCGTTTCGCGACGACATGCACCACAACAGCCGCTACAAACCGGTGACGCTCAAAGCCGGGCTGAGCGACACCGAGGTGGCGCGCTTTGCCGTCAATCAATACCGTTTCGACGGAGTGACGATCGATACCTATCAACAGCGTGAATATCCTTACGGCGCCCAGCTGGCGCACGTGCTGGGCTATGTGTCGAAGATCAACGACAGCGATCTCAAACGCCTGGACAAGGCCGGGCTGAGCGAGAACTATGCCGCCGACCGCAACATCGGCAAACAGGGCATCGAGGCCTATTACGAGGCCGAACTGCACGGCACCACCGGCTATCAGGAGGTGGAGGTGGATAATCACGGTCGCGTGATCCGCCTGCTGAAAGAGCAGCCGCCGAAGGCCGGCAAGAACATCTACCTGACGCTGGATTTGCCGCTGCAGCAGTACATTGAATCGGTGCTGAAGGGGCAGCGCGCCGCGGTGGTGGTGGAAGATCCGCGCGACGGCGGCATCCTGGCGATGGTTTCCAGCCCCAGCTACGATCCCAATCCTTTCGTCAAAGGCATCGGCTATCAGGCCTATAAGGCGCTGCTGACCAACCCGGATTTGCCGCTGATCAACCGCGTCACCCAGGGCTTATACCCGCCGGCGTCGACGGTGAAGCCCTACATGGCCGTTTCGGCGCTGTTCGCCGGCGTGATAACGCCCACCACCACCTTTTTCGGCGCCCCGACCTGGACGCTGCCCGGTACCGAGCGCCGCTACCGCGACTGGCTGAAAACCGGCCACGGCATGCTCAACGTCACTAAAGCCATTGAGGAATCCGCCGACACCTTCTTTTATCAGGTGGCGTATGAGATGGGCATCGATCGTATCCACCACTGGCTGAGCCTGTTCGGCTACGGCCAGTCCACCGGCATCGATCTGAACGAAGAGTACCGCGGCGTGCTGCCGAGCCGCGACTGGAAGCTGAAGGTGCACAAAAAAGGCTGGTATCAGGGGGATACGGTTTCGGTGGGCATCGGCCAGGGGTATTGGGTGGCGACGCCGATCCAGATGGTGAAAGCGCTGACCACGCTGATCAACAACGGCCAGGTGAAAACGCCGCACCTGCTGTATTCGCTGCAGCAGGGCAACCGGGTGACGCGCTACCCGCCGCCGGCGAAAACGGCGCAGATCGGCGATCCCCATTCGCCTTACTGGGGCATCGTGCGCAATGGCATGTACGGCATGGCCAATCTGCCGAACGGCACCGGGTACAAGTTGTTCCACACCGCGCCGTATCAGATCGCCGCCAAATCCGGCACTTCGCAGGTATTCAGCCTGAAGCAAAACCAGACCTACAACGCCAAAATGATCCCGGTGCGGCTGCGCGATCACATCTTCTATACGCTGTTCGCGCCTTACAAAAACCCACGGGTGGCGATGGCGCTGATCCTGGAAAACGGCGGCGGTAACGGCGTGGTGGCGGGGCCGACCGCGCGCGCCATCCTCGACCATATTTTTGACCCGGCCAACGCGCCGCAGCCCGGCGATGCGGGGCAAAGTAAACCGCAGTTAAACGACAGTGCCGATGTGCAACGGTGAGGCGGTTTGTTTTTACTTTCTTACAAACTGCAATCTCCTGACCATTTCCGGCAAGGTAGACTGAAATAACACCATAAACCGAATAAAAACGCAGGGTTAACACAACAGTGGCGCCATCGACCAAAAAAAGCGGTAAAACCTATTCCACAGTTCGTTTCGGCTGGATTTGCGCCGGCATGCTGGTCTGTTTTTTTCTGTTGGCGTTCAGGGTCGGTTACCTGCAGCTGCTGGAGCACCAACAGCTGGCGGATCAGGCCGACCAGCGTTCGATCCGCACCCAGGTGGTGCCGACCAACCGCGCCATGATCACCGATCGCAACGATGAGGCGCTGGCGGTCAGCGTGTCGTCCAAAGACATCGTGCTGGATCCGAAGCATATTCTCGATTCCCAGACCGACACCGGCAACGAGCGCTGGCAGAGCATGGCCAACGTGCTGAAGATCCCGCTGGCGGACGTGCAGCATCTGATCCAGAGCAACGCGCATAAACGTTTCGTCTATCTGGCGCGCAAGGTGGAGGACGACAACGCTGCCTACATCAGCAAACTGCACCTGACCGGCGTCAGCACCGAGCAGGATTTCAGCCGCTTTTATCCGATGGGCCAGGACGCCGCCGGGCTGATCGGCATCGTCGGCCAGGACAACCAGGGGCTGGAGGGCATCGAGCTGGGCTTCAACCCGCTGTTGCAGGGCAAAAACGGCCTGCGGGTCTATCAGAAGGACGGCAGCGGCGCGGTGATCGGCGTGCTTAAAAGCGTGGATCCGGTGCCGCCGCCGAACGTGACGCTCAGCATCGACAAATTTATCCAGTACGTGCTCTATGCGCAGATCCGCGACGGCGTGGTGGCCAACCAGGCCGACTCCGGCTGTGCGGTGCTGGTCAAGATCGACACCGGCGAGATCCTCGGCATGGCCAGTTACCCGTCGTTCAACCCCAACAACTATGCCGGCACCCCGGCGAAAGATATCCGCAACGTGTGCAGCAGCGACAGCTTCGAACCAGGCTCGACGGTGAAACCCGTGGTGGTGATGGTGGGGCTGGAACATAAGCTGATCCGGCCGGATACGGTGCTGGACACCACGCCGTATCGGGTGAACGGTCACCTGATTAAAGACGTCGGCCACTGGTCGAAGCTGACCATCACCGGCGTGCTGCAAAAATCGAGCGACATCGCGGTATCGCACATTGCGCTGGCGCTGCCGGCCACGGTGCTGCCGGCGGTCTACCGCAGCTTTGGCCTGGGGCGGCCGACCGAGCTCGGCATCGGCAACGAGAGCAGCGGCTATCTGCCGCAGCATCGTGAACGCTGGGCCGATATCGAACGCGCTACCTTCTCCTTCGGCTATGGGCTGCGCGTGACGCCGCTGCAGATGGCGCGCGAGTACGCCGCGATCGGTTCCTTCGGCATTTATCGGCCGCTGTCGATCACCAAGGTGACGCCGCCGGTGATGGGACAACGCATTTTGCCGGTGGATACGGTACGCTCCGTGGTGCATATGATGGAGAGCGACGCCTTGCCGGGCGGCAGCGGGGTGAGCGCCGCGGTGCCGGGCTACCGGCTGGCGATCAAAACCGGTACCGCCGAGAAAATGGGCCCGAGCGGCAAATACGACGGCGGCTACATCAACTACACCGCCGGCGTGGCGCCGGCCAGCGATCCGCAGGTGGCGCTGGTGGTGATGGTCAACAACCCGAAAGCCGGCAAGCACTTCGGCGGTTCGGTGGCCGGGCCGGTGTTCGGCAAGATCATGGCCCAGGTGCTGGAGCACATGAATATTCTGCCGGACGCCCAGCCGCTTAACGTGGTGTCGTCGGTCAAGGGGTAACCGATCTGCAGGCGCTTCAGCGCCTGCAGATCGGCGTTCACCAGCCCGGCGTCGCAGGCGAACAGCGCGTCGACCATGCCCGGCTGGCGGCGATGCTTCAGTGTAGATCCCGACGCGTTCAGAAGTAGTAACCGATGTTCACGTTGGTGCGGAAATACCATTTATTGCTGCCGGAGGATTGGGTGCCGGTCCAGCCGGTGGCGTTTTCCACGCCGCCCCACGGGTTGGCGTTCTGCGCCCAGGTCAGATCCACCCACAGCATCACCGGCATGGCGAACACCTGAACCCCCAGCGTGTTCATTTTGGAATCTGAGCCGCCGTGCCTGTCTTTCCATAGCACGCTGTAGTCGTTGTAGAACCGCAGCTTTTTCACCGGCCCCCAGGGCACGTCGACGTCGCGCGCCAGGTTGATGGCGGCGGTGGTGGCCTGCGACGGGATCAGATAGGCCGGTGTCAGGCCGTTGCCCCCCATCAGGATCACCGAATTGTTGGCCCCGGCCGGGCCTTTGGCGTCGTAACCGTAGCGGATCACCTGGCCGGACAGATGCCAGGGATCGTAATTCACCAGCGTATGTAAACCCGCCGCCCAGAAGCTGCCGTTATCGCCGGTCGCCTGGTTATAGAGCCGCGAAGCCGCCAGCGAACCGCCGAGCTCATTGTCCCAGCCGCCCTGATGGAAAGCGCGCGTCAGCCGCAGGTTTACCTGATCGCGTTTTTCGTTGCGCTGCAGGTGCTGTGACGCATAGTTGGTGTTTTTCAGATCGTCGTAGCTGGCGACGTCGGGGGCGTAACGCACGCCGGTCGGCATCATGCGCGGGTAGTAGGCGGCGTCGAAGGCCCAATCGTCATGCTGATATTGGTATTTGGCACCCAGCCCGGTGTTGACGCCAAAGCCGAGGTAAAACGGAATGCCGTACGACCAGCCGAACTGCGGGTAGGGCATCAGGCCGAACGGTTTGAACGGCGCGCCAAGCTGCACGGCGGAACGTTCAGACAGGTGGTAACCGACATAGGCGCGGTCGATGGCGTATTTGCGTCGATCCTGAAACCAGAATCCGCTATCGAAAAACGCGTTGTTTATCTGGCCGGCGGCATCGATGCGAAAGGCGTCAAAGCGTAAATGCGGCGGATTCCGATAATTGCTGCTGTGCCAGTCTTCATAGCGATAATTGGCGCGCAGCGCGCCGCCGATATCAATATTCTTTTTATTATCCTCGCTTTGCCAATGAATATGCGGCAATGCCGGACGGCTTTTTTTTACCGGTGCCGCGGTGGCGGCAGCGTCGTTGGGCAATGCGGCGGTGGCCGCATAACTCACTGGTGAAACAAGAAAAAAACAAAGCGTGATCGTGCGCATGCCTGGCCCCTGATGAAAGTAGACTGTTTATTAAGGCGAGCGAGTTTCACCTGTGAACAGGGCATTTACGCTCATTGGTTTTATATTTGAGACGATTTTATTGTGCGTTTCATATATTAAATTCAGCGTCAGTTAATATATGAAACTTTGTTTCTTGTTTAATGGAAAAACTATAAATCCGGTATTAAACAAGTCAAGAAATAAAAATGAGAGTTGACGGACAATACCGATTATTGGTCTGCGGGGGCGACGCAAAGCAGGCTGAAATATTAGTGTCATCAATGCCCGTTAGACTCGCGGCATCCTGGTATTACTGACTAAAAATCATGAACATAAAACTGACACTGGGCCGCAGGGTAAAATCTGCGGCAGCGCTGCCGCGCGCGTTTGGCTTCGGCAAGAGCATGGGCTTATTAAGCGGCGTAATTTGCGTTATCGCGCTATTTTCTCTGCTGCAATTGTTTTCCACCGTATTTATTTCCAATATTCTGCGCGACGCCAAGGTTAACCTGGTGACGGGCGACGCCTTGCATCGCCAGCAGGCGACGATGGATCGCGCCAGACTGTCGCTGCTGACGGCCAGCGACACCCTGAACCGTGCGGGCATCTATTATCTGCAGGACAAAGCCACCGGCTCCGACGGCAGCTGGCACAGCCTGCTGGATGAGTCGTTGGCGGCGCTGCAGGCTTCAGAGCAGGCCTTTGCCCGGTTCGAGCGCTTGAGCGCGGATGCGCCGGAAGCGCCGGGTGCCCTGCAAGACAGCTATCGCCTGTTCTATGACGGCCTGAAAGAGCAGGCGCAAGGATTGCAGGGCAACAGCATCGATGCGTTTTTCGCCGTGCCGATCCAGGCGTTTCAGGCGGATTTCAACGAGAAGTATCTCGCTTACCAGGCGCTGAATGAACGGCGTGGCGATGACGTCAACGTGCGGCAGTTGGCGGCGCTGGAGCAGGCCAAAACCTTTGCGCTCGGCGCGTTGGCCGCGCTGGCGCTGATCGCCGTGGGCGTTTGGTTCGGCGTCTCTCGCTGGGTGATCGCACCGCTGCGGCAGGCGATCGCGCACCTCAACGTACTGGCCGCCGGCGACCTTTCGCGGCCGCTGCCGCCTGGGCGCGCGTTCAACCGCGAGATGCGTCAGCTGCAGACCAGCATTGGCCATATGCAGGGCGGCCTGCAACGCCTGGTGAGCGAGGTGCGCGATGCGGCGGGCGGGATCCTGAACGGCGTCGGGCGGCTGGCGGACGGCAATCGACAGTTGACGGCGCAGTCGGCGAAGCAGGACGGCGAATTGCAGTTGGCGACCGAGCACGTGCGGCAACTGGCGGCGCGGGTGGAAGAAAACGGCCAATATGCGCAGCAGGCCAGCCAACGAACCGAACAGGCCCGGCAGTGCGCGGGCGCCGGTGAGCGGATGATGCAAACCGTCAATGTTTCGATGCAAGGGATCGTCAACCAATCGGCCGAGATGCGCGGCATCGTCGCGCTGATCGACAGCGTGGCGTTCCAGACCAATATTCTGGCGCTGAATGCGGCGATCGAGGCTGCGCACGCCGGGGGGCACGGCCGCGGCTTTGCCATCGTGGCCAAAGAGGTGGGCCTGTTGGCGCAAAAGAGCAGCCATTCGACGCGCGATATTCAGCAGTTGATCAACCGTTCGCTGCAGCAAATCGATCAAGGCTCGCAGGCGGTGGATCTACTGACGGGCAACCTGCGCCAAATTATCGATCTGGTGAACAAATGCAGTGCGCTGATGGGGGACATTTCCCTGGCGTCGCTCAATCAGGGGGAGAGCATTCAGGACGTGACGGCGCGCATCGCGGCGCTGAATCAGGTGGCGCGGCAAACCGGCACGGTGGTGAACGCGGTGACCGAGGCTTCGCAGCGGTTGCAGGGCGAATCGGAACGGTTAGAAAAAGCGATGGCGCGTTTCAGGCTGCCGACGCAATAAATAACCCCGCCGCAGATTAATGAATAATAAAGCTGCGCTTAACGTTATTTATTATTTTCGTGTCCTGAAAAAGTTCAGCGGTTAAATAAAAGAACAGGCCGGCGCTTATGGGTTAAAAAAGCGCCGGCCTGCAGAGATTATTTTAACCGGATGATTAACGGCTGGTCTGGTGGCCGATAATGCCGCCCAGCGCTGCGCCGCCAAGGGTGCCCAGCGTACTGCCGTCGGTCAGCACCGCGCCGCCGACGGCGCCCACGCCCGCGCCGATCGCCGTGTTGCGATCGCGATTGGACATATGCCCGCATGCGGTAACGGAAAGCGTTGCCATGACCACCACCAACACACCTGCGGCACGTTTAATATTCATAATGAGTTCCTGGTAAATTGGCTGATTAATGGATTAAAAATAATCCGATTAATCCGCCGGTAGAAGTTGAGATGAATGTATTCCTCCGTAAGAAAATCGAACAGGTAAAAATTCTTAATTTTGCGGCGCTGAAAAGCGATTGCTCGCCGAATGCGCGGCCGCGGGTAAAATCGTGGGTCTATACTGGGAAGACGCCTCGCGGAGGGGCGCACACTCTGGAGACCGCCATGTCCGATCTCGTTTCCGCATCCGGCAAACCGGTGAAAATCCCCGGCCCGGACCACCCGATCACCTTGACCCGCCACCCGACGCGGGTCGTGGTGCGTGCCGGCGGTCAGACCCTGGCCGACAGCCACAACGCGCTCATTCTGCAGGAAGCCACCTATCCGCCGGTGTTTTACTTTCCGCGTGAGGACGTGAATATGGCGCTGTTGCAGAGAAACGAGCACGTCAGCTACTGCCCTTATAAGGGCGACTGCAGTTATTTCTCCCTCGCGCTTAAAGGCGAGCAGGGCACCAATACGGCCTGGAGCTATGAAATGCCCTACAACGCCGTGGTGGCGATCAAGGATCATCTGGCATTTTATCCCGACAAAGTGGCGGAAATCCGTGCCGAAGCCTGAGCCCCGCCGCATCCGGGCGTGGGCAGGTTGACATTCTTCTTATCCCTACTCATTATGTGTATTACTGGAAATTGATACGTTTTCCTTATGTTTTAGTCCGACATAAACGAAACTCTGAGCAGGTGCCAAGGTGTCTACCTCTACGCGATTTGCCGTTGCCATCCATATTCTGACCAATATCACGCTGTGCCGTGGCCAGACGGTGCGTTCCGAAGATATCGCGCGCAGCGTCAACACCAACCCGACGGTGGTGCGCCGCATCCTCGGCGCGCTGGCGGAGGCGGGGCTGACCTATTCACAGATGGGGCAAGGCGGCGGGGCGCTGCTGGCGCGGCCGGCGGAAGCGATCTCGTTGCTGGACGTGTATCGCGCGGTGGAAGATCAACCGTATTTCATGCTGCACCGTACACGGCCTAATGATGCGTGCTATATCGGCCACGCCATTACCCCGGTGCTGGAGCAAGAGTTTGCGCGCGTCGGTCTCGCGCTGGAAGCCAGCCTGGCGCAAACCAGCATCGCCGAAATGGCCGGGCAGGTCGAGCGGCGCGCAGGCTATCCTTTTGTCCCTTGTTCGCCGCAATATCAAGCGGATACGCAATAAAAACCCGCGCCAATTCCTTCTTCGCGCAGAGCATTTTTTGCATTGCGTTAATGTAATTGTGTAAGTTACATTAGCTCGCATCAAGTGTGATGTAGCTCACGTTTTAGACTGCCTCCCCACGATACTCAACCGATTGGCCGGAAACCTTTTCTTCCGGCACAGATTCGCTGTGCTTATAAACCAGGAGAGAACGATGTTAGAAATGATTGAAAGCTTGGCCACCGTGGTGGTCCTGGTGCCGGTAATGGTGGCCGTTTTGCTCGGCGCGATTTACGGCCTGGGTGAAGTGTTCAACGTCTTTTCCGCTATCGGCCGCAAAAAAGGCTGATCGGCATGCCCGGGGGCGGTTCTCGTCCTCCGGCCCCCGCATTTTCCTTCCCATCATTACTCCATCGCGTATACCGTCTCTAATCCCGAAAAAGCCGGGCGCTCAGCGTATCGATAAACACCCTGAGTTTTGGCGTCAGGTGTTTGCTGGAAGGCCAGAGGACTTTAAAGCTGCCGGTGTGGTGGCAATGCTCAGACAAGATCGGTTGCAATCGCCCCTGTTCCCGTGCGCGCTTTACGGCAAAATCCGGCAAACAGGCGATGCCCTGGCCGCTTTCCGCCAGGTAAATCAGGGTATCGACGGTATTGCAGACCAGCCGGGCGTTGATCCCCTCGGCGAGCAGCTTTTCCCATCCGGCGATCGGCCAGGGCTCCACTTTGCCGCTCGAGGGAAATTTGTACAGCAGGCAGGCATGGCCTTGCAGTTCCGCCGGTTGATGCGGGATCCCCATCTGGCGCAAATAATCCGGCGAGGCCACCAGCTGCAGATGAAACGTGCCCAGCTGGCGGCTCATCAGCCGTGAGTCTTCGGTCTCGCCGACGCGAACCACGGCATCAAAACCTTCTTCGATGACATCGACCCGACGGTCGGAAAAATCGGTTTCCAGCTCAATTTCCGGGTAACGCCGAAAAAATTCCGCCACCACCGGATTCAACAGGCCGCCCACCAGCGGCAAACTGACACGCAGCTTGCCGCGCGGCGCGCTGTGCGTATCGCTGATTTCCCGTTCCGCCGCCGCCAATTCCCCGAGAATGCGCTGACAGCGGTGCAGAAACAGCCGGCCTTCGGCGGTCAGCGTCATGCTGCGCGTGCTGCGGTGAAACAGGCGCGCGCCCAGCCGGTTTTCCAGGCGGGCGATGCTTTTCCCCACCGCGGAAGCGGAAATGCCGAGCACACGCCCGGCCTCAACGAAACTCAGCGTCTCCGCGGCCTGCACAAAGACGCTTACCCCAGACATATTATCCATTGCTTACCCCATTGCGGACGTGAATGTCCGCTATGAAAGGAAATCTAGCCTGTTTTTCCGTTAATCACCACGCTCTATGCTCGGTGGCGACAGCATGGGCTGACTACCTGGAGCAATAAAGATGAATGAATACGGATCCTCCACCAACGCGATCGACGGCGCGCTAGAGAAAGCTTTGCGCGAAAAACGCTTGGTTGGCGCGGTCGTTTTGGTGGCGCAGGGCGGTGAGATCGTTTATCGACGCGCGGCGGGCATGGCGGATCGCGAAGCGGGCAAGCCGATGGCTTGCAATACGCTGTTTCGGCTGGCTTCGGTGTCCAAACCGATCGTGTCCACGGCGGCGTTGGCGCTGATGGCGCAAGGCGGCATGCGGTTAGACGATCCGATCACGCGTTGGCTGCCGAATTTTCGCCCGCGGCTGGCGGACGGCACCCAACCGTTGATGACGCTATGGCATTTGATGACCCACACCGCCGGATTAAGCTACCGTTTTTTCCAGCCGGAAGGGGGATTCTACGCTCAGTCGGCGGTCTCCGACGGCATGGATGAGGCGGCGGTAAGCCTGCAGGAAAATGTGCGGCGTATCGCTTCCGCGCCGTTGCTGGCTCCGCCCGGCGCGGCGTGGCGTTATTCCATCGCCACCGATGTGTTGGGCGCGGTTATTGAACAGGCGAGCGGCCTGCCGCTGGCGCAGGCGGTCAAAAAATGGGTGACCGGGCCGCTGGCGATGACGGATACCGATTTCCTGGCGGTGGACGCCGCGCGTTTGGCGGCCGCATACGCCGATCATGCCGGCGAGCCACGCCGCCTGCGCCAGCCGGATCGTTTACCGTTCATCGACGGCAGCGCCGGTTTTCATCTGTCGCCGGCGCGTGCGCTGGATCCGCAGGCGTACGCCTCCGGCGGCGCCGGCATGGTCGGATCGGCGGAGGATTTCCTGCGCCTGCTGGAAACGTTGCGCCAGGGGGGCGGGCAGGTGCTGCCGGCTGATTGGGTGGCGGCGCTGACCACCAACCAAATCGGCGATCTGCCGATGCCGTTTTGGCCTGGGCGTGGGTTTGGCCTGGGCATCACCGTGCTGAAAGATCCCGTCGCCGCGCAAACGCCGGAGTCCGTTGGCAGCTGGCGGATGGGCGGCACCTATGGCCACTCGTGGTTTGTCGATCCTGCCCGGCAGCTCAGCGTGGTGGCGTTTACCAACACGGCGCTGGAGGGGATGTCCGGCGCCTTTGTCGGCGAGATTTGTCAGGCGGTTTATACCGCGACGGGAGCGATGTGATGGGCCTGTTGCCACCGATTTTCTTCATCGCGCTGGGGCTGTTCGGCGTTTACTGCATCGAGTTTGGCGTAGTGGGTATCTTGCCGCAGATCATCGCGCGCTATGGCATCTCCACGGCGCAGGCCGGCTGGCTGGTCGGGGTCTTCGCCCTGACCATTGCGCTGTTCGGGCCGCTGTTGGTGCTGCTGGCGTCGCGGTTTAATCGCAAACGCATGCTGTTGATCGCGTTGGCTGTGTTTGCGGCAGCCAGCGCGCTGGCCGCTGAGGCGGACAGCTTTGCCATGCTCATGCTGCTGCGCATTTTGCCGGCGTTGTTTCATCCGATCTACTTTTCACTGGCGATGGTGGCGGCCGCGGCGCTTTATCCGCCGCATCTGGCCACCAAAGCAACCGCTTATGCGTTTATCGGCACCAGCATGGGCATGGTGTTGGGGATACCGTTGACGCAATGGATCGCCGGGCAGTTCAGTTACGAGGCGTCGTTCCGATTTTGCGCGCTGGTCAATCTGCTGGCGGCGCTGGGATTGCTGTGGCGCTTGCCTGATGCGGCCGTGCAGCGCCTCAGCTATGGCAAGCAGTTGGCCATCCTGCGCAGCGGCACGCTGTGGCTGAATATCACCACCTGCGTGCTGATCTTTGCCGCCATGTTTGCCGTCTACGCTTACGCGGCCGAGTACCTCAGCCGTGAAATCGGCCTCAGCGGCGGCGCCATCGGCTTGCTTCTGGTGGCGTTCGGTGTGGGCGGTGTCGCGGGCAACCTGTTGGCCGGCAAGTGGTTGAGCCGTCATCGTGCGGTGACGGTGTTGCTGCACCCGATAGCCTTGATGGCGGCCTATGCGCTGCTGTATTGCTACGGCAGCGCGAATATCGGTTCAATGACGGCGCTTTGTCTGTACTGGGGGGCGGCGCACACCAGCGGTTTGATCGTGACGCAGATCTGGCTGACCTCTGAAGCGCCGCAGGCGCCGGCGTTCGCCACCGGGCTGTATATCGCCTTTATCAACTTGGGCGTGGCGGTGGGTTCGCTGGTGGGCGGCTGGTTTATCGCTGCCTGGGGGCTACAGGGCAGCCTGCTGTGCGGGGCCATGTTTGCCGCACTGGCGGCGATCGCGATCGCCGCCAGGCTGTGGCTGCAACGGCAGGCTACGGTTGCGTTGCGTCAATCATCGCCATCACCTGCCGAAACATCGCGCTTTCCGCATCGGCCAGCTCGTTGACCAGCGTAAAGTGATTGCAGTGGCGATCGGCCAGCAGCTGGACGTCGAGGCCGCGCGCCAGGCAGGCGTCATAATAGGCCTGCGTCTGGTTTTTGAAGCCTTGGGTTTCCCGCTGGCCGACGTCGAGCAGGATCTGCGGCGCATGTTCTTTCGCCGGCAGCAAAAACAGCGGGCTGAGGGCTTGCGCCTGTTCGGGCGTCAGGTGCAGCCAGTCGTTGATATAGATATCGCACAGCGGCCGCAGATCGTAGAGGCCGCTCAGCGCCAGCGCGCCTTTGATCGCGTCGGGCGGCAGGCGATAGCGTTGCTGCCAGCCGTCGGCGATCAGCATGCCGCACAGGTGGCCGCCGGCCGAACTGCCGCTGACGAAAATGCGCGCCGGATCGATGCCGAAGGGCGCCCCGTGATGATAGAGCCAGGCGACGGCGCTGCGCACCTCGTGCACGATCTCCGCCAGCGTCGCTTCCGGCGCCAGCGTATATTCCAGCGTGGCGACCGCCACGCCGCGGCGGGCAAACGCGGCGGCCATCGAGCAGGCTTCCTCTTTGCGCTGTGAATGCCAGTAGCCGCCATGAATAAAGATCAGCAGCGGGGCGGGCTGTGCGCTGGCCGGGAACAGATCGAGGCGCTCGGCGGCGCTCATGCCGTAGCGCAGATCGTAAATGCCCGGCGTCTGCGCCCTGGCGCGCTGGGCCAGCGCGGCGTATTCCGCCATGCAGGCGTCAAAATCTTCCACCGAAGCGCGGGCGTTGTATTGCACGGCGCGCGCGCTCAGGTCTGCAAACGTCAGATCGATGCTCATCACTTCTCCTGATTGTTATGCGTTATGCCCTCATCGTCGTTCCGCAGGCGAAAAGATGTTTGATCTTCGGTGCGCATCATTGCGGCTTCTCTGTTGCTGTTTTCTGCTGTATATTGCTGTTTTATGCTTTTTACTGCGGAATAAACCCATGCACAAAGCGGCACGACAGCGCCATTTATTGGATTTGCTCAGCGAACGCGGGCAGGCGGCGGTGGCGGAATTGGCCGGCGCCATCGGCGTTTCGGTCGATACCGTGCGCCGCGATCTGGCCGATCTCGAGCGGCAAGGGTTGGCGCAGAAACATCACGGCGGGGCGATCGCGCTCGAACCGTCCGGCATGCCGCGCCAGGCGCGCGCGGTGCTGTTGCCGCAGGTCAAGCAGCGGCTCGGCCGCGCGGTGGCCGCGCAGATCCCGCCCGGCAGCACCCTGATGCTGGATGCGGGCAGCACGCTGCTGGCGGTGGCGCAGGCGCTGCGCGGGCCGGCCACGGTGATCACCGCTTCGCTGGATATCGCGCAGTGCCTGAGCGACAGGCCGGAGATCAACCTGATTCTGCTCGGCGGCCAGTGGGATGCGCGCCAGCGGCTGTTCGCCGGCAGCGCCACCCTGGCGTTGCTGGAACGCTACCGCGCGGATATCGCCTTGCTGGGCGCCTGTGCGGTGCATGCGCAGCTGGCGCTGAGCGCCGGCGACGAGGCCGATGCAGAGGTCAAACGCGCCATGCTGGCCAACAGCGGCGAGCGCTGGCTGGTGGCCGACCATATGAAGCTGGATCGCTGCGAACCGCATCACGTTGCGGATCTGGCGCAGATCCAACGGCTGTTTACCGATCGCCCGTGGGACAACCTGGACGAACAGTCACTGATTGAACTTTGTGTCGTCGCCGACGACCGCTAGAGGAGAACACTGATGAACGATACCGCTCGACCGTTGCAGGTGGCGCTGATTGGCTACGGCTTTGTCGGCAAGGCGTTTCACGCGCCGCTGATTAACGCGGTGCCGGGGCTGGAACTGAGCGTGGTGGCTTCGCGCGATGCCGCCAAGGTGCATGCCGATCTGCCGCACGCGCAGGTGATAGCCGATCCGCTGGAGGCCATCCGCCGGCCGGAGGTGGATTTGGTGGTGATCGCGTCGCCGAATGACACCCATGCGCCGCTGGCGCTGGCCGCGCTGGAGGCGGGCAAGCACGTGGTGGTGGATAAGCCCTTTACGCTGGACTTGGCGCAGGCGCGCACGCTGATTGCGGCGGCGGAAAAACACGATCGCCTGCTGTCGGTGTTCCAGAACCGCCGCTGGGACAGCGACTACCTGGGGGTGAAGCAGGTGATCGAACAGGGGCTGATCGGCAAGGTGACGCACTTTGAGTCGCACATCGATCGTTACCGCCCCGAAGTGCGGGTGCGCTGGCGCGAGCAGAACCTGCCGGGCAGCGGGCTGTGGTTTGATCTGGGGCCGCACATGGTCGATCAGGCGCTGCAGCTGTTCGGTTTGCCGCACAGCGTGCAGGCCAACATCGCCACGCTGCGCCCCAACGCGCAGGTTAACGACTGGGCCCACGTGGTGCTCAACTACCCGACGCACCGCGTGATCCTGCACGGCAGCATGCTGGTGGCGGGCGGCGTGGCGCGCTTTACCGTGCACGGCGAGAAAGGCAGCGTGGTCAAAACGCGCGCCGACGGGCAGGAGAGCCAACTGCTGGCCGGCGTGACGCCGGGCTCGGCGGAGTGGGGCAAAGACGACGACGCGATGAGCCTGTTTATCGGCACGGAGCCGGTGCGCACGCTGCCGACGCCGGATGGCGATCAGCGCCAGTATTACTTCCAGGTACGCGACGCCCTGCGCGGCGCCGGCAGCAATCCGGTTACCGCTGCGCAGGCGCTGGCGGTGATGGCGGTGCTGGAGGCGGCCACCCTGGCGGCGGAAACCGGCGTCACCCAAACCCTGCCGCTCACCGAGGCGGAGATCGCCGCCTGGTAACGGCTCGCGTCAGATAAGGCGTCAGACGCATGGATACAGTGCATGCCGTGCGTCTTCCGCCATTCCAACCCCTGACATAGGCTAATCCTCAGTCTATGTCAGGAGTGTTTATCATGTTATCCCATCCTTCGCCGCAGGGCGTCCGCGGCATATTGGCCGCACTGTCTCTGAGCATGCTGCTGTCATCGCTCGGCATCAGCATCGCCAACGTCGGGCTGCCGGCGCTCGCCGCCGCGTTCCATGCTTCGTTCCAGGCGGTGCAATGGGTATTGCTCTGTTATTTACTGGCCGTCACCACCTGCATCATCGGCATCGGCCGCCTCGGCGACAGCCTTAATCGCCGCCGCCTGCTGCTGGCGGGCATCGCGCTGTTTACCGCCGCTTCGCTCGCTTGTGCGCTGGCCCCGCAGCTTTGGCTGCTGCTGGCGGCGCGCATGGCGCAGGGGCTGGGGGGCGCGGTCATGATGTCGATCGCCATGGCGCTGGCGGGCGAGGCGCTGGGCACGGATAAAATCGGCCGCGCGATGGGTCTGCTCGGCACGATGTCGGCAGTGGGCACCGCGCTGGGGCCGTCGTTGGGCGGCGCGCTGATCGCCGGTTTCGGCTGGCGGGCGATGTTTCTTATCAATCTGCCGCTGGGGCTGCTGGCGCTGTGGCTTGCCTGGCGATACCTGCCGAATGGGCCGCGCGCGGCAGCGCGCCAGGAACCGTTCGATCGCGCCGGTACGCTGCTGCTGGGCGGCGCATTGCTCTGCTATTCGCTGGCGATGACCCTTGGGCGCGGCAACTTCGGTGCGCTCAACCTGGCGTTGATGCTGGGGGCGCTGTTGGCGGGGGCGCTGTTCATCGGCGTGGAACGCCGCGCCGCATCGCCGCTGTTGGCGCCGGCGATGTTTCGCCATCCGGCCCTGACGGCGGGGCTGGCGGCCAGCGCGCTGGTGATGACGGTCATGACCGCCACGCTGGTGGTCGGGCCGTTCTACCTGTCGCGCGCGCTGGGGCTAAGCGCCGCGCAGGTCGGGCTGGTGATGTCGGCGGGGCCGGCGGTGGCGATCCTGACCGGCATTCCGGCCGGTTATCTGGTGGATCGTTTCGGATCGCAGCGCATTGGCCAGTTTGGGCTGGCGGCGGTGGCCGCCGGGGCCGCGTTGCTGTCGCGGCTTAACCGCTGGGGCGTGCTCGGCTATGTTGGCCCCATCGCGCTGCTGACCGCCGGCTATGCGCTGTTTCAGGTGGCCAACAACACCATGCTGATGAAGGATCTGTTTCCCGAACGGCGCGGGCTGATCGCCGGCATGGTGAACCTGGCGCGCAATCTTGGGGCGATCACTGGCGCTTCGGCGATGGGGGCGCTGTTTTATCTGGCTTCGCAGCGGGTGGCGGGCGCCGCTGCCGCCGCGGCTTACGGCATGCAGGTGACCTACGGCATGGCGGCGCTGTTGGCGTTAGCGGCGCTGCTCATCGCCTTCGGCGGCCGCCGCCCGCGTCGGCGATGAATCCGTCTACGCCGGTGGCGATATGAACCGAACATTTCATCAGGCGAGATCGCCCCGGTACACCACATGGACCTTGTTGCCGTCGGGGTCGCGCAGGTAAGCGCCGAAATAGCCCTTGCCGTAATGCGCGCGTTCGCCGGGCTCGCCTTCACCGCTGCCGCCCGCCAGCAGGCCGGCGGCGTAAGCGCGTTTGACCTCCAGCTCATCGGCGGCGAGAAACGCCAGCATGCTGCCGTTGCCGGCGCTGGCGGGTTGCCCGTCGAAGGGTTGGTAAGCATAGAAACGCGGCAGCGTTTGGCCCGGCATCACCCAGCAGCGGGCGGCGGGGCCGCCGTCCGGCGTCACTTCCCGCCGTTGTAATCCCAGCGGCAACAGGATGGCGTCGTAGAAGGCGGCGGCGGCGTCCAGATCGCTGACGCCGACGGTAATATGGCTGAACATGGCGCTTCCTTTCCGAAGAGAGAGTATGAACGCATAAAACAGTAGCAGCGATATTGCCGAATGGACAGACCGCAACGGAGGATTCGGATTAGAGACGCGCGCAGGGGCAAAGCGCGCTTCACGGTGTGCGGGGCAGGCCGCCGCTCAATTGCTTTCGACGCGAGGATTGGCGTGAGTCGGTTGGCTGGGATAGTCCACCTGATGCTTGTGCAGATAATCGCGGATCAGCTGGCGCACCACCTGGGAAGGGGTGACGTCCTGTTGCAGGCACAGTTCCTCCAGGGCTTTTTTCTTGTCCGGGTCAATCAGCACCGTTAGCCGCGCCGTTTTCTTTTCCATCAGGATCCTCCAGAGAATGATAACTGAATGATAATACCATGTGGGCGAAGCGGCCAGCCAGACCGCGTCGCCGCCCGTCTTTAGCGGAAATGCAACCGCTCTATTTTGCGTGACAGGTAGCCGAGTTCGCAGTTGAACAGCTCGCCGCTGCCGGCGGCCAGGCTGCGCAGCGCGCTCAGCGGCAGCGTCACCTGGGCCGGCGTGGCGTAAATGATCACGTTGCCGCTGGGGGCGACGCAAAACAGTACGGTGCCGAATATTCGCTGCAGGCTGTGGTACAGCAGGCTGTTTTCGTCAGGCAGATCGTGGTAATTGAGCACCAGCCAGCCCCCGTCGTTCAGCCGCGCGGCGCAGTTTTCCAGGAAGGTCTGGGTGCCTTGCTGCGGATCCATGGCGAACGCCGAATAGAGATCGGAGAAGATCAGATCGTAGCGCGTCTCGACGGGCGGGCGCACGAAGTCCATGGCGTCGGCGGTGCGCAGGCTGATGGTGTCGGTGCCCGGCAGCGTAAAATAGCGGCGCGCGACGGCGATCACCGCAGCGCGCAGCTCGACGACGTCGAGGCGCATCGCCGGATCGAGCGCGTGCAGCGCGCGCAGCAGACTGCCGCCGCCCAACCCCAAAATCAACGCCGAGCTCGGCGGTTGCCAGGCCACCGCCATCAGCATCGCTTTGATGTAGTTGTGGATCGGCTGCGTGGGGTTGCTGAGGCTCATCTTGCTCTGTTCGCAGATGCCGTCAAACCGCAGCGTGCGGTAGTCCTTGTGATCGGAAACGATGATTTCGCCCCAGGCGTCGGCTTCACGAGCGATCACCTGGCCGCGCGGAGAGAAATCGAGGGTTCTGAGTAAGCTGTCAACCAGAGACATGGTATTCGCAGGGCTCCTTTGGCAAGCGGCCTATTTACGGGCGCACATGAAATCGGCGGTGCAAATGCGCCGGCCATCGATGCTGGCGCGGCCGGTAAAGCGGGCGATCGCCCCGCGCCGACGAACAAAAGCGACCTCCATCAGCACCTGGTCCCCGGGGCGGGCGGCGCGATAAAACCGCGCGCGCTGAATGGCGGCGAAATAGTAATGCTCCCCCTCATTCAGCGCCCCGAGATAGTAGTGGGCCAGCAGACCGGTGCTTTGCGCCAGCGCTTCCACCAACAGCACGCCGGGAAATCCGGCGAAGTGCGCGTGGCCGTTCCAGAACGTCGGCTCATTGGCGGTGATGTTCTTGATGGCGCTCAGCCGCCCTTCGGCAATGCAGGTGCCGGCGGGCAGCACGTGATCGACCAGCAGGCAGGGATAACGATGAGGCAAAATTGCCTGAATATCGTTGAATTGCAGGGGGTGACCAGTCAATGGCATGAGAGAGCGTGATCCTGTCTGCGGCGAAACCGGTGCGAGGGCCGGCGTTCAGTCCATGATGAGTGTAATAACATTATAATAAAATTATCATCAGATGTGCCAGATGAAAAAAACGACGGCGCAGAAACAGGCGAAGAGAGGGGCGAGAGGGAGGCACCCGATCCTGGCGATCGGGTGTGGCAGCGCGTTTAGTGCTTGGAGCGGGTCACTTTATCCAGGTAGCCCATCACGAAGGCGGACAGCACAAAGGTAAGGTGGATGATCACATACCACATCAGCTTGTTGTCCGGCACGTTCTTGGCGTCCATAAACACCCGCAGCAGATGAATGGAGGAGATGGCGACGATAGACGCAGCAACTTTGTTTTTCAGCGAGGTGGCATCCATTTTGCCCAGCCAGCTCAGCTTTTCTTTCCCTTCGGTGATATCCAACTGCGAGACGAAGTTTTCATACCCGGAGAACATCACCATCACCAACAGCCCGCCCACCAGCGCCATGTCGACCAGCGACAGCAGGGTCAGGATCAGATCGGCTTCGGCGACAGAAAAGATGTTGGGCAGGACGTGCAGGATTTCCTGAAAAAATTTGATCGACAGGGCGATCAGAGCCAGTGAAAGGCCGAAATAAACCGGCGCGAGCAACCAGCGGGAGGCGTACATCGCGTTTTCTAGCAAACGTTCCATCATAAAATTGTGTCAAATGCGTGGCCAAAAGAGCGCTCAGTATAACGCAGGTGGCCCGGGCGAAATCAACTGGTTGCCAATGGCTTGGAGAAATTTGCGAATGGACGCTCGCTGTGAACGGGTTCATGACAATGAGAACGCATGGGGATAAACTGCCGCGATATCTCACCTTGCTACTGTTTCGTCAAGGGCTGCTCAAAACTAAGGATGGTTATATGGTCGACAATGCGTTTATCGCGAGAACGCGAGCCGTCAACGGCTGCTTTTCCATGTTTTTGCTGATGTTCCTGATTACGTTTATTCCGCTGTTCCTTGAGAACAGAGCCGCCTTGATGCGACAAGGGCTATTGCTGCCGCTGCTGTATGGAATGGAGTTCATCGCTATCTTTTCGTTATACCTGCTCTTTTTCCGCCGCAGAGAAGGATTGGGCAAAGGCGAGGTTAAACGCAGCGATTTTGCACTGCTGCTGTTCGCGCTGTTGGTGATTCAGTTTATTTTCCCGCGTTTGATGGGCGTGGAGAAAACGGAAACCTGGGTGACGGAGCAGGTGGCATTGCCTGGCGAGATTTTGGCGCTCAATGCCGCTTTGTTGGTTTTCGTGGTCCCCATCTATGAAGAGATCGTATTTCGCGGCTGTCTGTTTAATGCGCTGATGTATTGGTTTAACGACAAGGTGCTTTGGGCCGCGTTAACGGTGTCTGTCATCTTTGCCGTTTTGCATACCCAGTACACCGATTGGCGCACATTGGCAGCTCTGGTGCTCATCTCGCTGGTGTTGACGGCCGCACGAGTCAAATCCAAAGGGATCTATTTGCCCATCGGACTGCATATGACCATGAACGGCGTCGTGATGGCGGCCAGCTATGCGTTAAGCTGAAGCCGTGCTTACCGCCCGATTTTCAGTGCCGGGCTTTTTTACCGTCGCTGTGGCCGAGAGAGCGATCGGGGAAGCTGTGATCGCGCAGCCGTTGCTTTAACTGCGCCGCATCGGGGAAACCGCCGTCAATCTTGCGATCCCAAATCATTACGCCATCGACGCTGATTTGATAGACCCCGCCGGTGCCCGGCATCAGGGTGACGGAGGCGAGATCGTCGCCGAAGGTGTTCAGCAGCTCTTGCGCCATCCAGCCGGCGCGCAGCAGCCAGTTGCATTGTGAACAGTAGTGGATCGTAACGGCGGGGGCATTTTTCATCGATGATCGACCGGTAGTGGTAACGGCTTGCAATCAGCCTGAGGAACCTGCAAACGATGGTGGCCTCGTCTCGCCAAATAGTCAAGCGTCTGCAGCGGCAGGAATGAGAGGGGGGCCGAGCGCGCGTCACGGCCGCTTGCTGCTGGCAAACCATTCAACCCCACGCAGCATGCCCGTCCAATAAAACCGGGGTAAAAACCAGGCTTTCAGCCACCAGGCCAGACGGCTGGGCTGGGTGGCGGCGAGCAGCGGAAACGTGGGCAGCAATTTACCGTCATAGCCAAACTCCGCCAGCACAACTTTGCCTTTCTCAACCGTCAATGGACAGGAACCATAACCATCATAATGGGCAGTGAGAGGCGCGCCCTGAATCAGCGCCGCGACGTTTTCAGCCACCACCACCACCTGCTTGCGGGCTGCCGCCAGGGTTTTGGCATTTGGCGTCGAGCAACAGTCGCCTACCGCAAAAATATCCGGCCAATGCTTATGCTGCAGCGTCGATTTATCCACATCGCACCAGCCGGCACCATCAGCGAGGCCGCTTTGCGAAATAAACGCCGGGGCCGATTGGGGCGGCACCACGTGGAGCATATCGAAGGGCAGAGTTAACTCGCGTTTTCCTTCTTCATTTGTCTCTACGGCAAATGTCGCTTGCCGCTTCTCGCCATCAACGCGGATCAAATGATGATTGAAATTGACCTGTGCTCGGTATTTTTCCAAATACTCGGTCAGCGGGGGAACAAATTGCGGAATGCCGAAAACCGCCGCGCCCGCAAGGCAGAAATTGACGTTAATATTATTCAGGATGCCTTGGCGACGCCAGTAATCGCATGACAGATACAAGGCTTTTTGCGGTGCGCCGGCGCACTTGATGGGGAGCGGTGGCTGAGAAAATATCGCCTGGCCGCCTTTCATTTCGCGGACCAGTTGCCAGGTATATTCGGCAAGATCAAAGCGATAATTAGAGGTGACGCCATTTAATCCCAGGGTTTCTTCAAGGCCCTCTATTTTATCCCAGCGTAAAATCAGTCCGCATGCAACAATAAGAAAGTCATAGTTTATTTTCCGCTCCTGGCGGGTCTCGATGTATTTTTGACTGGGCTCAACCCTGACCACACTATCCTGTATCCATGCGGTGCCTGAGGGCAGAACGGCATGCATGGAGCGCCGTGTTTTCGTGATATCAAAGAGCCCGCCGCCCACCAGAGTCCATGCTGGTTGATAATAATGACAGCCGTTAGGCTCCACTATCGTTATATCGATGTCTTTAACTCGCTTCCTTATGCTTGCCGCGATACCTATTCCGGATGAGCCGCCGCCAATAATAACGACGCTTTTCTGGGGGTTTATTTTTTCTGGTTTCATGCAGGCCTCCTTTCATAAGAAAGTAGGGGGTTGTCGCCCAGATTAAAAGCGAATTCATAGAACTTGTGGTTATATAAAAAATCACATATTCCATTTGGCTATATGTAATAACAAATCGAAATAAGTTATTTGACATTGCCGGTGAACTGATCGTTAATAAATGGCATGAGCATCATTAAGGGATTAACGCAGTGGATTTTTTCCATTTCAGTTTTTATATCGTGATGCTGTTAGTGGTCACCGGGGGAATTGTGGGATTTCTCCTGGCCCTGACCGGCGGCGGCGGCTCAATCGTCTGCGTGCCATTATTGCTGTATATGGTGAAAGTGCCGGATACGCATTTGATTATAGGGACCAGCGCCATGTCTGTGGCCATTAACGCGCTGATCAACCTGGCCGCGCACGCCTCCAAAGGCAACGTCAGGTGGCAGACCGGGCTTGTCGTTTCGCTGCTCGCCGTCATGGGGGCTCTGGCCGGCTCTCAGATGGGAAAAATCACGGACGGACACTACATAACCCTGCCTTTCTCCCTGTTGATGCTGGTGGTCGCCGGATTGACGCTGAAAAGAAATCCCCTTGCCGGCAACCCCTTGCCGTCCTCCCATGCTGCCGTTCATCCCGCCATCATATGGCCCAGCGTTCTCGCGCTGGGCGGGCTGGCGGGCTTTCTGGGCATTGGCGGCGGATTTTTGGTTGTGCCGGCGCTGGTCTGGTTTTTTCGCTTCTCGATGGTTGAGGCGGTGGCAACCTCACTGGTGGTCGTGGCGGCCATGGGGCTGTCGACCAGCGCCAGCTACGCCATGTCCGGAAAGGTGTCGCTCGCCATTACGTGTTGGCTCATCGTCGGCGGCGTTCTGGGGGGCGTGGTGGGGGTGGCGCTCGCCGAGCGCCTGAAAAAACGCGAGGGCATTATCAACGTGCTCTATGCCCTCATGCTCCTGGCGCTGGCCCTGTATATGTTATTTAAAAGCCTATGAAACGGAAGGAAACAAACATGCGCATCCGCACTTACCACCCTCAACTCTCCTTTTCGGGCGCGCCCGAAGCGAGTGATTTCAAGGCGCTGTCTCAACAGGGCTACTGCCTTATCGTCAACAATCGGCCGGATGAGGAGCCGGGGGAGTATCTTGACCATCAGCAAGAGAAAGCGTTGGCTGAACAAGGGGGAATGCGCTACGTCTATCTCCCTTATACGTTCGATACGCTGACCTGGGAGACCGTTTACACCTTCCAGTTTCTGTTGCGGCAAGGCAAGAAAACCCTGGCGCACTGCAGAAGCGGAGCTCGCTCTGCCTGCCTTTCCCTGCTGTATGCGCTGCGCGAAGGTCAGATAGATGAAGCGCAATTTCGCCGCCAATGCGACGAATACGGCGCGGACGCCGATAAGGCGCTCAGCTGGTACTACAAGCATCGATCCGTGCGGGCCACGGCGGAAGTTCACGCGTTTTATGAGCCGGAAAGCGGCAGCCTGCAGTATGTGGTTGCCGATCCCGAGGCGCGCCGCTGTGCGATTATCGACCCGGTGCTGGATTTTGACCGCCGATCGGGCACGGTCTCGCATCAACAGGCCAACGATATCCTGAATTTTATCCATCAACGGGGGTGGGGAGTGGCCTGGGTGCTGGATACGCACCCGCACGCCGATCATTTTTCGGCCGCCACCTGGCTGGCGCAGAAAACCGGCGCCTTCACCGGCATCGGTGAAAAAATTACCGCCGTTCAGGGGCTGTGGGAAGAGATCTATAATTTAAAAGACCTGCCTGCGGCCAATACCGTCTGGGATGCGCTGTTCGCGGACGGCGACGTCTTTTTTATCGGCAACCTGCGCGCTGAAGTCCTGCTGTCTCCCGGGCACACGCTGGCGTCCGTCACTTATTACATTGCGGATGCGGCGTTTATCCACGATACGTTCTTCATGCCGGACAGCGGTACCGCAAGGGCCGATTTTCCTGGCGGCAATGCGGAAGCCTTGTGGGAGTCATTGCAGCGGATCTTGAGCCTGCCGGCGGATACCCGCCTGTTTACCGGCCATGATTACCGCCCGGCGGGGCGTGAGGCCCGCTGGGAAAGCACCGTGAGAGAGCAGCGCGAGAACAATCCCTGGGTGGTCAACATGGATAAATCCCGCTTTATTGCGCAAAGAAAGCAGCGGGACGCCACGCTGCCGCACCCGGAACTCATGCTGATGGCGCTGCAGGTCAATATTCGCGGTGGCGTGTTGCCTGACTGCGAAGACGATGGGCAACGCTACCTGAAAATTCCCGTGAATCGATTTAAGCGGTGAATCAAGCCAGAGGTGCGCGATCGTTCGTCGCCGCTGCGGTCAATGCGAATGAGATCGCGCCGTCTGTTAATTGTTTTTTATGAAATAATCATGCTGGTTCATATTTAATTATTTGTTTTTACACAAATCATGCGGCGCTTGCCCTCACCGAATACAGTCACTACATTAACAACTCTACTTCCCACTCTGCTAAGGAAAACACCATGAAAGCTGCCGTAGTGACGAAAAACCATACCGTAGACATTCAGGATAAAGTGCTGCGCCCGCTGAAGCACGGCGAAGCGGCGTTGAAAATGGAGTGTTGCGGGGTGTGCCACACCGATTTGCACGTGAAAAACGGCGATTTCGGAGAGGTGCCGGGCATTACGTTGGGGCATGAGGGCATCGGCGTGGTCTCCGCCGTCGGTGAGGGCGTCACCTCGCTAAAAGTGGGTGACCGCGCCAGCGTCGCCTGGTTTTACCAGGGTTGCGGCCATTGCGAATACTGCGTCAGCGGAAACGAAACCCTGTGCCGTTCGGTGAAAAACGCCGGCTACAGCGTTGACGGCGGCATGGCGGAAGAGTGCATCGTGGTGGCGGACTACGCGGTGAAAGTGCCGGACGGGCTCGATTCTTTCGCCGCCAGCAGCATCACCTGCGCCGGCGTCACCACCTACAAGGCGGTGAAAATTTCCGATATCAAGCCGGGGCAGTGGATCGCCATCTATGGCCTGGGCGGGCTGGGCAACCTGGCGCTGCAGTACGCCAAGAACGTGTTTAACGCCAAGGTGATCGCCATCGACGTCAACGACGGCCAGTTGGAGTTCGCCAAACAGATCGGCGTCGATCTGGCCATCAATTCCAAAACGCAAAACGCCGAGGAGATCATTCAGCAGCAAACCGGCGGCGCTCACGCGGCGGTGGTGACGGCGGTGGCGAAAGCGGCCTTCAACTCGGCGGTCAATGCGGTGCGCGCCGGCGGTAAAGTGGTGGCGGTGGGGCTGCCGCCGGAGAGCATGGATCTGAGCATTCCGCGCCTGGTGCTGGACGGCATTCAGGTGGTGGGTTCGCTGGTGGGCACGCGCGAAGATCTGAAAGAGGCGTTCCAGTTCGCCGCCGAAGGCAAAGTGACGCCGAAAGTGACCAAGCGGCCGCTGGGCGATATCAACGCCATCTTCGACGAGATGAAGGCGGGCACCATTCGCGGTCGCATGGTAATCGATCTCGGCATGGCGAAGTAACCGTTGCTAAACTAAAAAGGAAGGCCACCTGCGGGTGGCCTTCTGGTTGTTACGCCCGGCTCAGAACAGGCCCAGCGGTTTGGCGTCGTAGCTGACCAGCAGGTTTTTCACCTGTTGATAGTGCGACAGCGCCGCCTTGTGGGTCTCGCGCCCGATGCCGGAGTTCTTGTAGCCGCCGAACGCGGCGTGCGCCGGATACAGGTGGTAACAGTTGGTCCATACGCGCCCGGCCTTGATCGCGCGGCCCATGCGATAGGCGCGGTTGATGTCACGGGTCCACAGCCCGGCGCCCAGCCCGAACTCGGTGTCGTTGGCCAGCGCCAGCGCTTCGGCTTCGTCTTTAAAGGTGGTGACGCCGATCACCGGCCCGAAGATCTCCTCGCGGAAGAAGCGCATGCTGTTGTTGCCGGTAATCAACGTCGGCTGCAGGTAGAAACCGTTTTGCAATTCATCCCCATGCTGCGTGCGTTTGCCGCCGGCGAGGATGTTGCCGCCCTCATTCTTGGCGATGTCGATGTAGGACAGGATCTTATCGTACTGTTCTTGCGACGCCTGCGCGCCGAGCATGGTGTCGGTGTCGAAGGGATCGCCCTGGCGGATGGTGGCGATGCGCGCCAGCACTTTCTCCATAAACTGCGGATAGATAGATTCTTCAATCAGCGCGCGTGAAGGGCAGGTGCAGACCTCCCCCTGGTTGAAGAAACCGAGCACCAGCCCCTCAACCGCCTTGTCGATGAACTCCGGCTCCGCCTGCATGATGTCGGCGAAATAGATGTTGGGCGATTTACCGCCCAGCTCGACGGTGCTGGGGATGATGTTTTCCGCCGCGCAGGCGAGGATGTGGCGGCCGATCGGCGTGGAGCCGGTGAACGCGATCTTCTCGATGCGTTTGCTGCGAGCCAGCGCTTCGCCGGCCTCGGCGCCGAAGCCTTGCACCACGTTGAGCACGCCCGGCGGCAGCAGATCGCCGATCTCTTCCATCAGCACGCTGATGCCGAGCGGGGTCTGTTCCGCCGGTTTCAGCACCACGCAGTTACCGCCCGCCAGCGCCGGCGCCAGTTTCCAGGCGGCCATCAGCAGCGGGAAATTCCACGGGATGATCTGGCCGACCACGCCCAGCGGTTCATAGATATGGTAGGCCACGGTGTTCTGGTCGATCTCCGCCGCGGTGCCTTCCTGCGCGCGCAGGCAGCCGGCGAAGTAACGGAAATGGTCGACCGCCAGCGGCAGATCGGCATTCAGGGTTTCGCGGATCGGTTTGCCGTTGTCCCAGGTTTCGGTCAGCGCCAGCATCTCCAGCCGCGATTCGATGCGATCGGCGATCGCCAACAGCACGTTGGAACGCGCCTGCACGCTGGTTTTGCCCCAGGCGTCCGCCGCCGCGTGCGCCGCGTCGAGCGCCAGCTCGATGTCCTTGGCGTCGGAACGCGGGAATTCGGCGATCGGCTGGCCGGTCACCGGCGAGGTGTTGGTGAAGTAGTTGCCGGATACCGGTTCGACGAATTTGCCGCCAATGTAGTTGCCATAGCGTTTGCGGAACGAAACCAGCGAGCCAGGCAAACCGGGGTGGACATATTTCATGTTAAGCACCTCTCTGCAGATGAAAATCAGCGCTATTGGGCTGCGCCTGTGAATGCGGCATGCCGCCGCAGCACAGAGAAGCACGGCGCGTGCCAGATTAACGAAAGGCGAGAATGATGATAAAAAGGGCTTATTTATTAGCGTGTTAAAAAATGATGTGGCTTAGCGAATCGGGCGATTCCGCCGCCGTCGGTGTTTTTTTGTGTCCCGTGTCGCAACGCTTGATACACATCTGTGATACATGTTTGCAACACACGCAAACGGGGGAGAAACGCATGTTGCCTGACGACCGCTTGCCCACCGAGGGCGCCAGTCCGCTGGCGGAATCCTGGCAGCGCAGCCGGGGCTACGGCCTGACGCGCGCCGATCGCCATATCCCGTTTATCAAAGCCGGACTGCTCGAAGAGCTGCGCAGCCGCAACGACTGGGTACCGCAACGGGTACAGCCGCTGATCGAGCAGCTGGGCGCGCAAATTACGCGCCAGCCCGCCATTGTGGTGATCGCCGACGCCGACGGGCTGGTGCTGGAAACCCGCGGCAATACCGACTTTTTGCACAAGGCGTCGCGCTTTGCGCTGGCGCCGGGCAACCAGTGGGGAGAAGCGGAGCGGGGCACCAACGCCATCGGCACCGCGCTGGCGCTGGGCGCGTTCTGCGAAGTGCGCGGCGGCCAGCATTTCCTCAACCAAAACGCCGGGTTGAACTGCACCGCCGCGCCGATCTATCGGCCGGATGGCCGCATTGCCGGCATACTGGATCTCTCCGCCCCCGCGCAGCGGCCGTATCGCGATGCGCAGCGCCTGATCATGCAGGCGGTGCGGCATATCGAACACCGCTGGGTCAGAAGCGCGATCGCCGATCGTCACTGGACGCTGCGCCTGCACGCCGATGCCGGTCGTCTGGGCAGCGCGCAGGAGCTGCTGCTGGTGTTTCACGACGAAGTGCTGGTCGCCGCCAATCGGCTGGCGATGATGGAGTTTCAGCTCTCGCCGGCCGCATTCGGCTCCGTCGAGTTCGCCCAGCTGTTCCCCGATCTGTTGCGACAGCCCTCCGGCGCGCCGCGTCAGACGCTGGCCGGCAATCAACGGCACTATTATTCTCTGCTCGAGGCGCCGCAGCGCCGCGTCAGCGCCCTGCGTTCCACGCCGCCGGCGGAATGGCATGACGAGCAGCATCAGAAAGCGCTGCGGATCCTCAACGCCGGCCTTTCGCTGTGCGTGACCGGCGAAACCGGCTGCGGTAAAGAGCACTTCAGCCGACGCCTGTTTCAAGAGAGCCGCTGGCGCAACGGCAACTTCGTGGCGATCAACTGCGCGGCGCTGCCCGAGCCGCTGATCGAATCCGAGCTGTTCGGCTATGCGCCGGGGGCGTTTACCGGCGCCAACCCGAAAGGCTATATCGGCAAGATCCGCGAGGCGGACGGCGGCGTGCTGTTCCTCGATGAAATCGGCGACATGCCGGCGGGCCTGCAAACGCGGCTGCTGCGGGTGTTACAGGAAAAAACGGTCACGCCGCTCGGCAGCCGCAGCGCTTATCCGGTCGATTTTGCGCTGGTCTGCGCCACGCACCACGATCTGCATCGGCAGGTTGAGGCGGGGGCGTTTCGCGAGGATTTGCTGTACCGCATACAGGAATACAGCCTGCTCATTCCGCCGCTCCGAGAGCGGGCGCAGCTGGAGGCCTTTATTATGCAGCTGTGGCGAGAGTTGGGCGGTGAGCGGCGCGACATTCGCCTGCTGCCGGAAGCGCTGGCGATGCTGGCGCGCTACCCGTGGCCCGGCAACGTGCGGCAGCTGTTGAGTACGCTCAAGGTGCTGCTGGCGCTGGCGGACGATCATGCGGTGCTCACTCTGGACGATCTGCCGCAGTCCATCGCGGTGCTGGCGCCGCGCCAGGAGAGCGCCGATACCGGCTTGGAGGCGCTGCAGGCGGCGATCGACAGGGCGGGCGGCAACCTCAGCCGGGCGGCCAAGGCGCTCGGCGTTTCGCGCAGCACGCTGTACCGCAAGCTGGGAAGGCAGAAAGCGGCGGCGGAATGACACTTCTCGATTGAGCGGCGATAAGGCCCCGCTGCGCGGAGCCTGTTGCTCTCTCAATCCCCCAGCCCCGGCGGGTTAATCTCCGAATGGGTGATCTTCTCGTCGCTCTCCGCCCAGCGATCCAGCACCTGCAGATAGCTGCCGTTGGCGATGGCGCTGTTGAGCGATGCCTGCACCGCATCCACCAGGCCATTGCCTTTCTTCAGCGTGACGGCGATGTTGGCGGTCTTCGGCCAGCCGCCGGGCACGATGCCTACCAGCCGGGTTTTGCCGGTCAGCCGCGCCTGATAAGCGCCGGAGACGTTGGGGCCGAAGGTGGCGTCGGCGCGGCCGGACTGAATGGCCAGCGTGGAGGCGGCCTTGTCGGTGACATACACCGGCTGCAGCGGCGCCAGCCCCTTGGCGCGGTTCTCCTTGTCCCAGGCCAGCAGCACCGCTTCCTGATTGGTGCCGGAATCGACGATGATCTTTTTACCGGCGATATCCGGCGCGGTGTTGATCTGGGTGATTTTACTGTCGGATTTGACGTAGAACCCCAGCGTATCCTGGCGATAGGTGGCGAAATCGAATTTGGTCTTGCGTTCGTTGGTTACGGTGATGTTGTAAACCGCGGCGTCATATTTGCCGGAGGCCACCCCCAGCGGCCAGTCTTCCCACGAGGTGGGCACCAGTTTGAGTTTCAATCCCAAGCCGTCGGCCACCAGGCGCGCGATGTCCGCCTCGCTGCCGATCACCGTTTTATTGTCGCGGGCGTACAGGCCGAACGGCGGGCCGCTGTCCAGCAGGGAAATGGCCACCGTCAGCGTGCCGGGTTCCACGAACTTGAAATCGGCGGGGATTTTGGCCACGGCTTCGGCGCTCTTCACCGTGTGGATCGGCGTTTCGTTGGCGACGAGATCCACCCCTGGCGCGGCCGCGGCGGAAAAGCTCAGCAGCGCCGCCATCACAATCATCTTTTTGCTATATATCATTATGTTAATTACCTTCATTATTATGGGTGTCACAAGGTCGTTGCACTATCTCTAAAGGCGGCAGATCTGTGAACGAACAAAATCAACTATCCAATCTTGGAAATGTCATGAAGCGCCGCCGGTGGCGCTGAATCTCTCGAGGATGAACCATGCTGTCGCGTTTCGCTACGTTGGGCCGCATACCGCGCGGCGTGTGGGTGTTGGGTGGGGTGAGCCTGCTGATGGACGTCTCCTCGGAAATGATCCACAGCCTGCTGCCGCTGTTTATGGCGACGACGCTCGGCGCCAGCGTGATCGTCATCGGGCTGATCGAAGGGCTGGCGGAGGCGACGGCATTGATCGTCAAGGTGTTCTCCGGCGTGCTGAGCGACTATCTCGGCAAGCGCAAAGGGTTGGCGCTGCTGGGCTACGGGCTGGGCGCCATCAGCAAACCGTTTTTCGCCATCGCGTCGTCGTCCGGCATGGTGATGAGCGCGCGCCTGCTGGATCGCGTGGGCAAAGGCATCCGCGGGGCGCCGCGCGATGCCCTGGTGGCCGACGTGACGCCGCCGGAGATTCGCGGTGCGGCCTTCGGGCTGCGCCAGTCGCTGGATACCGTCGGTGCCTTTTTAGGGCCGCTGCTGGCCGTCGGCCTGATGCTGCTGTGGCACAACGATTTTCGCGCCATCTTTTGGGTGGCGGCGATCCCGGCGGCGCTGGCGATTGCGCTGCTGTTTTTTGGCCTGAAAGAGCCGGCCGCCGCGATAACCCACAAGCGCACCAACCCGATCACCCGCGCCAATCTGCGGCTGCTGGGGCGCGGCTATTGGTGGGTGGTGGGTATCGGCGCCGTCTTCACGCTGGCGCGCTTCAGCGAAGCGTTCCTGGTGCTGAAGGCGCAGCAGGGCGGCACGCCGCTGGCGTTGATCCCGCTGGTGATGGTCGCCATGAATCTGGTCTACGCTTGCTCGGCCTATCCGTTCGGTAAACTGTCCGATCGCATGAGCCATGAAGGATTGCTGAAAGCCGGGCTGCTGGTGCTGATCGCCGCCGATGTGGTGTTGGCGCTGAGCGATCATTGGGGCGGGGTGCTGTTTGGCGTGGCGCTGTGGGGCGTGCACATGGGTATGACGCAGGGACTGTTGGCGGCGATGGTGGCGCATACCGCGCCGGCGCACCTGCGCGGCACCGCGTTCGGCATGTTCAATCTGATCAGCGGCGTGGCGCTGCTGCTGGCGAGTCTCGGGGCCGGAACCCTGTGGGAGCTGTTCGGTTCCGCCTCCACCTTCTACGCCGGGGCGTTCATCTGCGTGGTGACGCTGGTCGGCATGCAGCTGGCGCCGTTCGGCGAACGGCGGGGCGCTTAACGGCCGTCGACAAGTTGCGGCATCGCCTGCAGCAGCTCGGGCACCCGCTGGGATTCCACAGCCCGGCTGAACAAATAACCCTGGCCAATATGGAAACCGGCTTCGCACAGCGTTTGCCGCTGCTGCTCGGTTTCCACGCCCTCGGCGATGATATCGATCGACAGTTTCTGGCCGAGGATGCCGATGCTTTCCACGATCGCCAGGATCGCCGGTTCGGTATTCATCCGTTGAACGAAGTCGCAGTCCAGCTTAATGCAGTCCAGCGGGTAATCCATGATATGGCTGAAGGAGGAGTGGCCGGTGCCGAAATCGTCCAGCGCGATGCGGATGCCCATCTCCTTGAGCATTTGCAGCGCGCGCAGCACGTACTTCGAGCCGTGCTTGTTGAACGCGTGTTCGGTCACTTCCAGTTCGATCAGAGGGTGGGGAATGTGGAACTTCAGCAGACGCTGCAGGAAGGTTTCGGCGTAGTTGTCGCGTAAAAACTCGATCGGCGACACGTTCAGCGAGATGGGCCGCACCGCCACGCCGGCCGCGCGCCAGCGGGCGATATCGGCGAAGACCTTCAGCTGCATGGCCTCGCTGATCTTGGTCGCCAGCTCGTAGTCGTTGAACGCCTCGCTTACCGTTGCCGGCAGCTGCACGCCGTTGATCGGGCAGTGCCAGCGCAGCAGCGCTTCAAAGCCGACGATGCTGCCGTCGGTCAGGCAGACCTTCGGCTGGTAGCTGGGACGGATGCAGTTGTCGCGCACGATCTGGCGTGCGTAGTTGAGCTGGCTGGCGCGGGCGCGCGCTTTGTCCATCATTTTGCGGTCGAACATATAGACGCCGCCGCGGCCGCCGTCTTTCAGCTCATACAGCGCGGTATCGGCGCATTTCATCAGCTCTGAAGCGTCGCGCGCGTCTTTGGGATAGATGGCGCCGCCGAGGCTCATGCCGCAATGCAGCGTCTTGCCGCCGTGGGTGATCGGCGTCTCCAGCTGCAGCAGAAACTTGTTGGCGATGCGGAAAATATCCTGCTCGTTTTCGACGTCGCTGATCACCACTGCGAACTCGTCGCCGCCGAGGCGGGAGACAAACGAGTGCGCATTCATGCAGGCGCTGAGTCTTTTACCCAAGATCCGCAGCAGATGATCGCCCGCCGCGTGGCCCAGCGTGTCGTTCACCAGCTTGAAGTGGTCAAGATCCAACAGCATCAGCCCGAGGGACTTGTTGCCGTGCAGAGCGCGCTTCATCTCTTGCTTCAGCTTTTTCTTGAAGAGGCGCCGGTTGGGCAGGCCGGTCAATTCGTCATATTCGCTGGCGAGCAACAGACGTTGTTCCATCACGCGCTGTGAAGTCACGTCGCGCGAGACGCACAAGATCTCGGCCACGGCGCCGTGTTCGTCGCTGACCGGCGTGAGAATGTTGTCCCAGTGCTGTTTTTTACCCTGCGGCGTCACGCTCAATCCGGTGAAGCGCGCATTCTTTCCGGCTCTGACGCTGCGCAGCGCCTTACTGCCGCGGCGCCGGATCTCGGGCGACAGCAGTCCCAGCCAGGGCATGCCAAACTCTTTTTGCGCCGGATCAAGGCCAAGGGCCAGGCTGCCGGAGCGGTTCATGTGGCGCAGCGTGCCGTCGTGATTGATCACTTTGATGCAGTCGACGCTGGCGTCCAGCATGTCTTGCTGGATAGAGAGCGCCTGAACGTTTTGCTGGCGCTGCAGCATTTGCGGATGGATGTCGGTCGCCGTGAGGTACCAGCTGAGCTCCAGCGCCATGCCGTCCTGCCGGGCGTTGAACGCCAGCATAAACCAACGGTAGGCGCCGCTGCGATCGCACAGGCGGGCTTCGCCGGCGAACGAGGAAAGGGCCACGATCGCCTGGCGCCATTGCGCGGCCAGCCGCTCGCGATCGTCGGGGTGCAGGGCATCGAGCCAGTCGGCGGCGCCGTGTTCACCGGCGATGGCGCCGGTATAGTCGCGCCACTGTTTATTGAAGTAACCGCCAAGGCGGTTGCCGAAGCAAATCAGGCCGGGCAAGTCGTCTACGATTTCGCCATAGAGATCAATCGGATTTTTGTTATTGCTCTGCTTGGGCAACAGGGTCATGCGATATTTCCTCGGAAAATTACCCATATTCTCGCTCTAGGGCAGAGCTTCTTTCAATATAGTCTTGCCAATTAAAATGGGAATAGCCAGCGGGCGCGGCTAAAAATCGGCCCGCCAGCATGGAATACATCCCGCGTGAACGCATTAGGAATACTCCTGTTATTTATAAGCATCCCTTATATTGCAGCGAAAAATAAGTAATCGGACCACGCCGCGTTATTGCCGTGAAAATTAATCATTCCTGATGTTTCTCTGTGGCCAAATGTTCAGTCGCCATGATGTACTTCCGAACGGTATTCTGCCTGCTCTATGCGGTAACACTGACAAAAACCCCAGTCCAGACGGTGATAAACGCCATTTTATGCACTCTGCAACGCCCGTCATCGCCCGTTCACTGGGGCTTAGCGAAAAAATCATGATGCAAATCAAGAAATGTTTTGTTTCATCTGTTGACACTTTGCTTACGTGTGAGATAGCCTCGCGAATGATAATCATTAGCAAAACTGGATGGTGGCGCAAATGCATTCACGTAATTTTCTTCGGGTAACGGTTCGGATAACCGGCAACGGTCACAACACGAGACCACGTCTGCTGTGGTCTCTGGCAACGAGACAAGGTATCGAACGGCCGTTGTCATCCGCCCCTTTGAGCGGCATCTCAACTTAGCCTCAACGCGCAAACTCTGGAATCAAACCCTTGCCGGATCAATGCGCCTATTATTTCCGTGCATTTTGCACGGACATATCGCGATCTCACGCAGTTGCATCAGTTCTCAATCATGGGTAAGGAGGCATCGGGTAGTTAAAAGTCAATTGTAAAGGGATAGGCAAAAAGAGTGGGGCGTATCGGGTGATCGCTATTCTCAGGATCTTGATTATCCCCAAGGGACATTTCGGATGTCATAGCAATACTAGCTACTTTGTGGAGAAAGTTATGGGTAATACCATGAATGGAAACGAAACGGGTTGGGACAGCGTTAACGATCTTATTCACTACCATGAGCGCGGAAATGGTCTGACGATAAATAACAAACCGTCTTATGACATAAATCAGGCGGGGTTGCAGATCGCGCGCGGCGATAAAACCTGGAATGGCGTGCACGTCACGGGAAAAGAGGCGACGGTGACCTATTCCTTCCCGGATTGGGATTATAACGAACTGAACCTGGGCCACCGCTCCCCGGAACGTGATACGGGGCTGAGCGCGTTCACGCAACAGCAACAAGAACAGGCGAAGCTGTCTTTGCAATCCTGGGCCGATGTTGCCAACATCAAATTTGTCGAAGTTGCCGCAGGCCAACCCTCCAATATTACCTTTGGCAATTATGAGGGGACAGGACAAGCGTATGCTTTGAAACCGTTCTCATATAATGGCAATGATTACAGGGGGTTCAATTCTGATGGGCAAAGTTGGTACAACATTAAGAATCACTCCGAAAATTTGCATCCTGAGCTAGGTAATTACGGCCGCTTAACCATTACCCATGAAGTTGGCCATACTCTCGGGTTAGATCACCCGGGCACTTATAATGCGGGGCAAGGCAGCCCAAATTATACCAAGGCAGTTTACGCCGAAGATACCCGGCAGTTTAGCGTAATGAGTTACTGGAATGAATCCATTACCAACGCGGATCATGGCCATTACTATGCCGCTGCGCCGCTGGTTGATGATATCGCGGCCATCCAGCATCTTTACGGCGCCAATATGACCACCCGAACCGGCGACACCGTTTACGGGTTTAATTCAAATACAGGCCGAGACTTCTATACGCTCAACGACAGCCACGACAAACTGGTGATGTCTGTTTGGGATGCAGGCGGTAATGATACCCTTGATTTCTCGGGGTATAGCCAAAATCAACGTATCAACTTGAACGAAGGCGCTTTCTCCGACGTCGGGGGATTAAAAGGGAATGTTTCCATCGCCGCTGGCGTCACCATCGAAAACGCGATAGGGGGCTCAGGTAATGACGTCATTGTTGGGAATCACGCAGACAATACGCTCAAAGGCGGCGCCGGCAACGATGTCATTTACGGTGGAGCGGGCCAGGATCAATTATGGGGAGGGCAAGGCAACGACATTTTTGTCTTCTCTGATGTGAATGACTCGCCTGTTCGGGCTCCTGATACCATTTGGGACTTTGAGTCAGGCAAGGACAAGATCGATCTGTCCTTCTTCAACCAGGGCGCTAAAGGCAGTGATTTCATTCAGTTTGTCGATCATTTCAGCGGGCAGGCCGGTGAGGCGCTGGTATCCTATGATACCCAGAGCAATCTGAGTGAATTGGCCTTCAATATCCATGGCGGTGCAAATCCAGACTTCCTGGTGCACATCGTCGGGCAGGCCGACGTCGCTGTTGACTTTATCGTGTAAAACGGCAACGGTGGGCGATGATGCCCACCGTTTCGCATGGGCCAGCTATGTGCAAATTTATTCTTGTCGGAATAATTTTCTTGTTTTCAGGAGCCTCTATGGCAAGCAGTCTGGTGTTACCTTCCGCCGAAACGCTATCCGGGCAGTGGACGGTCAGTGATAAATCAAAGTCTTGTGTTGTGCAGCTCAACGCGGAGAGTGTGGAATCGGCCGGCGGCTATAGCCTGAAATTTTTATCTGATTGCACGCCCGACGTCTTGCCGCAAGAGCCTGTGGCGTGGCGTCCTGCTCCCGATGGCATTGCGCTGTTGGACAAGGATGGGCTGACCGTACTTTTCTTCTCTCAGGAAGACGATCATTATCGCAGCCAGATCTGGGCTGAAACTGGGAAGATCCTGAAGAGAAATAACTAGCGGAAAACGCCGGCCTGACCCGGCGCTTCTGAACGCGGTTATCACGCCTCACATCACCCAGCCTCCGCCGTAACGGCGGGGGCTTTTTAATGGGCGGGCGGCAAGCCGTCGACGATGGTAATCATGGCTTCCGCCACGTGGCGCCGCTGTTGTTTCGCCAACTGATAGGTCGGCGAATGGTAGCAGGCCAACGCGGTGGCGTAGTCGTCGAATTCGATCAGCACATGTTTCACAAACGATGGGCCTTCCAGCGTTTGCGCCTGTTCGCCGCGGGCGAGAAAACGGGCGTTGAACTGGCGAAACGCCTGGGGCGCCAAATCCATGTAATGCTGATATTGCTGCGGATCTTTCACGGTAACATGGGCGATCCAGTAAGCGGGCATCTCAGGACTCCTGTTGCAGAATGCGCTTGGCCAGCGCGGCGGCCTCGGTCAGGTGATCGATGACTTCTTGCCTGGCCTGCGTCGGATTGTTTTGTTCGATGGCGTGATAAATGCGCGTCATGCGCTCGAAACCGGCCAGCTGGCGCTCCGGGGTTTTCAGGGTCAGGGCGCGCAGGCGGCTGATGCGGCTATTCAGGCGTTGAACGATTTCCCAGGCAATGGCGTGATGGGCCACCTGGAAAATGGTTTCATAAAAGGCCTGCGAGGCTTCAACGCGCTGAATATCGTCCTGCCCGGCCGACGCCTGATTAATCGCAATTAATTTTTCATGCAGTTTCTTTTTATCTTCCGGCCCGGCTTTCAGGGCGCAGTCGTGAGCGGCATCCTGTTCAAGCAGCAGGCGAATAGTATAAATCTGCTCGGCAATTTCCCAGGTCAGAATAGCGACAATCGGCCCTTTCTTGCCGAGCGTTTCAATGAGCCCCTCCGCTTCGAGATAACGGATCACCTCGCGCACCACGCTGCGGCTGACGCCCAGCTCCTCGCACAGGCTGCGTTCCACCAAACGATCGCCGGCCTGAAAATACCCTGAGATAATCGCCTGCCTAATTTTCGCCAATGCCAATTCGCGCAAGGTGACCGGTGCATTCTCAATTTTCAATGACGCCTGAACCATAATTGTCTCTATTTTTTGTGGATCATCATTAATCCGGATAACGACGCGAATTCCCGTTTGCCCGGTACTATTAACATCTTTCCAACCTGCAAAGCAACGGCGGCCGATTTCGCGCCGCATCGCCAAAACGGTGAATGTTGCCGCAGCTCACAAAATCGAAAGATAGCCTAAAAAAACCGCTTTTCGGTGCCGATAGCCGCTGGCTCAACGGCTGCGGCACGGGCACAGGGTGCTGAGCGGACGCGGTTGTGGCCGGCGTTTCATTCCCTGCCAAAGTCCACGAAAATTTACTAATGCATTGATTAACCGCTGTTATTTTCAAATGTGCTCTACCGCCTCAAGTGAAAATAAGAATACCGTATTATGGTATACCAAATTTTGACATGCCAATCTGCCCGATGCTATACCCTCGACTCGCGACATCTGATTAACATTTGATTTACTTTTCGAGGTCCCTTATGCATCAAGACATCCGCAAGACCCTGGTTTCCACAGAAACCCTCTACGCCGACGGCGGCAAATCGGCCGGCAAACCGCTGGTGATGATCGCGGCGGCGGCGGTGATCAAAAACCCCTGGGCCGGGCAAGGCTTTGTCGAGGATCTGGCGCCAAAGATTCGAGAAATGGCGCCGGTGCTGGGCGAGCTGCTGACCGGTTTGATCCTCAAAGAAGCCGGCTCCGGCGAGCGGGTGGAAGCCTTCGGCAAAAGCGCGGTGGTGGGGCTGGGCGGCGAGTTGGAACATGCCTCGGCGCTGATCCACACGCTGCATTTCGGCAACCACTACCGCTCGGCGGTCAACGGCAAGAGCTATCTGGCGTTCAACAATACCCGCGGGCCGGCCAACGCGCCGATCCTGATCCCTATGATGGGGAAAAACGACGAAGGCAGCCGCGAGCACTACCTGACATTTCAGTTCAACATCAACGACGCGCCCTGCGACGATGAAATCGTCATCGCACTGGGCGCGGCGCTGGGGGGGCGGCCGCACCACCGCATTGGCAATCGTTATCTGGATCTGAAAGAGCTGGGCCATGATCAGAACAATCCGGCAGCTGTCTGAACCCGCTCTGCGGGTGGGGTATTTGGAGGCCGGGCGTGGCGAGCCGCTGGTGTTGATCCACGGCGTAGGCATGAACGCGGAGGCCTGGTATCCCCAGCTCGATGCGCTCAGCGCGCACTTTCGGGTCATCGCCGTCGATATGCCGGGCCACGGAGAAAGCGAAGGCTTCGCCCACGCCGCGACGCTGGAGGATTACGTGCGTTGGATGGCGGCCTTCTTAAACACCCTGGGCGCGCCGAGCGCGGCGGTGGCGGGGCACTCGATGGGGGCGTTGATCACCGCCGGTCTGGCGATCGATTATCCGGAGCGGGTCAATCGCGCGGTGGTGATGAGCGGCGTGTTTCAGCGCTCAGCAAAGGCCAGCGCCGCGGTCGCGCAACGCGCCAGCGCGTTGGCCAGCGGCCAGACGCAGCTCGACTCGCCGCTGAGCCGGTGGTTTGGCGCCGATCCCGCCGAACAGGGTCTGCGCCGGCAGGTGGGCGGCTGGTTGCAACAGGTGGACGTAGCGGGTTATGCCCGCGCCTATCAGGCGTTTGCTACCGGCGATCGGGTGTATGCCCCGCGTTGGCACCTTATCCGCTGCCCGGTGTTGGTGCTGACCGGCGAGCACGACGCCAATTCCAGCCCGGAGATGGCGCGGCAAATGGCGCAGGCCGCACCGAACGGGCGCGCGGTAATCATTGAGAACGCCAAACACATGGTCAGTCTGACCGATGCGCAACGCGTCAACGCGCTGATGCTTGATTTTCTGACCTCAGAGCAACCTTTGACTTTAGGAGCAGCAAATGGACGCGGATAAACGCAGGCAGTTACGCGACGCTTTCGGCGCCTTTATGACCGGCGTCACCATTGTGACCTCGGTAGACAAACAGGGGCGGCCGATTGGCTTCACCGCCAATTCGTTTTCGTCGGTGTCGCTGGATCCGGCGCTGCTGTTGGTGAGCATCGATAAACGTTCGGCGAATCTGGCGCATTTTACCCAGTGCAGCCATTTCGCCATCAATATTCTGGCGGAACAGCAAAAAGAGGCTTCAACCATTTTTGCGCAAAAGAACGAAGACCGCTTTGCGCTGATCGATTGGCGCTGGAGCGCGTCACGGGTGCCGCTGATCGATAACAGTTCGGCGTGGTTCGACTGCTCGCTGCATCAGGTGGTGGACGCCGGCGACCATGCCATTCTGATCGGCCAGGTCGAAGGGTTCGAGTCCAACGCCACCGCCGGTCTGGGGTATTACCGCGGCGCTTATTTCACGCCTTATCAAAACGCGCAGTCGCTGATTGGCGGGCCGCAGGTGGTGGTAAGCGCGTTGATCGAGTTTGAAGGGCACGCCGTGATGGTGCGGCAAAATGACGGCGGCTATCAACTGCCGTCCAGCGCGGTGGAGAAACGCAGCGTCAGCGAAACGTTGGGGGAGCTGCTGCAACAGCTGGGCATTAATGCCCATCCGGGCTTCGTCTATTCCGTCTATGACGACCGCCAAAAGCACCAGCAACACATCGTTTTCCTGTGCGCGCTGCCGACCGACGCCGGCAGCCTGACGCCGCAGCTGAGCGCGGCGGAATGGTTCGACATGCCGACGCTGGCGCGGCTGCCGATCAAGGATCCGGCGCTGCGATCGATGCTGGGCCGGTTCGTCAAAGAAAACGCCGTGGGCAATTACGGTATCTATTATGGCGATGAGCACAGCGGTGCCATCAAGCAATTCGCCGGTTAAGGCTGAACGGGAGAGTGTGATGAAACTGTCTTTATTCGTGCATATGGAACGAACGTTACCCGACGAACCGCAGGAAAAGCTCTACCAGGAGATGATCGAACTGTGTGAAATCGCCGATCGCGGCGGCATGCACGCCATCTGGACCGGCGAGCACCACGGCATGAATTTCACCATTGCGCCGAATCCGTTCATCAATCTGGCGGACATTGCCCGGCGCACCTCGCGGGTGCGGCTCGGCACCGGCACCATCATTGCGCCGTTCAATCACCCGATCCGTCTGGCGGGCGAGGCGGCGATGACCGACATCATCACCGGCGGCAGGCTGGAGCTGGGCATCGCGCGCGGCGCCTATTCCTATGAATACGAACGGCTGATGCCCGGTTTGACCGCCTGGGATGCCGGGCAGCGCATGCGCGAGCTGATCCCGGCGGTGAAAAAACTGTGGCAGGGCGACTATGCCCATCAGGGGGAATACTGGTCGTTCCCGGCGACCACCTCGTCGCCGCTGCCGAAACAGCAGCCGCATCCGCCGATTTGGGTGGCGGCGCGCGATCCCAACAGCCACGAATTTGCGGTGCAAAACGGCTGCAACGTTCAGGTTACGCCACTGCATCAAGGGGAAGAGGAGATCGTGCGGCTGGTGACCTGTTTCAACGAGGCGCGTGCACGCTTCGCCGCCGAGCAGCCGCTGAAGATCATGCTATTGCAGCATGGCTACGTAGCGGAAGATGAGGCGGACGCCCGCCTGGCGGCGGAAGAGCTCAACCGTTTCTACCACTACTTCGGCGCCTGGTTCAAGAACCAGCGGCCGGTGCGGCAAGGGCTGATTCAGCCGCTGAGCGACGAAGAGATCGCCGCCAATACCTATTACTCCGCCGAGATGATGCGCACCAACCTGGCTATCGGCACCGCCAATGAGGTCATTACGCGGCTGAAAAAATATGAGGCGCTGGGGTATGACGAGTTTGCGTTGTGGATCGACAGCGGCATGAGCTTTGCGCGTAAAAAGGCCTCTCTGGAGCGGTTCATTCGCTGCGTGATGCCGGAATTTCACTGACGGAGGCGCTAATGGAATCGTTCAAACTCTACATCGATGGCCGGTTTGACGCCGGTTCGGCCACCTTCGACTCGATCAACCCGGCGAGCGGCGAACCCTGGGCGCAGGTGGCGGAAGCCCGCGCGCAGGATGTGGATCGCGCCGTTGCGGCGGCGCACCGGGCTTTCCAGGGGGCCGAGTGGCGCGATATGACCGCCGGCGCGCGCGGCAAGCTGTTGTTGCGGCTGGCCGACTTGCTGGAGCAGCACGCCCCCGAGCTGGCGCGGCTGGAAACGTTGGATACCGGCAAGATCATCCGGGAAACCCAGGCGCAGATCGCTTATGTGGCGGAATACTACCGGTACTACGCCGGCCTGGCCGACAAGATGGAAGGCAGCGTGCTGGCGATCGACAAAGCCGACATGGAAACCTGGGTACGTCGCGAACCGATCGGGGTAGTGGCGGCGATCGTGCCCTGGAACAGCCAGCTGTTTCTTGCGGCGGTGAAAATCGGCCCGGCGATCGCCGCCGGCTGCACTCTGGTGGTCAAAGCGGCGGAAACCGCGCCGGCGCCGCTGCTGGCGTTCGCCAGACTGATAGACGAGGCCGGTTTTCCACGCGGCGTATGCAATGTGATCACCGGTTTTGCCGCCGAATGCGGTGCGGTGCTGACGGCGCATCCGCAGGTAGACCACATCGCCTTTACCGGCGGCGCGGAAACCGCGAAGCACATCGTTCGCGGCAGTGCGGAAAACCTCGCCAGCACCTCGCTGGAGCTGGGCGGAAAATCGCCGTTTATCGTTTTCGATGATGCGGATCTGACCAGCGCGGCGAATGCGCAGGTGGCGGCCATTTTCGCCGCGTCGGGCCAGAGCTGCGTAGCCGGCTCGCGCCTGCTGGTGGCGGAAAGCATCAAGGACGCGTTTTTGGCCCGGCTGACGGAGAAGGTGCGCAGCATCCGCATCGGGCCGCCGGATCGCCCGGACACCCAGTTCGGGCCGCTTTGCACCAGGCAGCAGCAAGAGCGGATCGCCGCCATCGTCAGCCGTTCGCTGGAGCAGGGGGCAAAACTGGTGATTGGCCACGCGGCGATCGACTCACCGGGCTTTTACTACCCGCCGACGATTGTCGATTGCAGCGCGCAACCCGACGCCGAGTGCGTGAAACAAGAGCTGTTCGGCCCGGTGCTGTCGGTGTTGACCTTCAGGGACGAAGCGGAGGCTATTCAGCTGGCCAATGATTCTGCCTATGGCCTGGCGGCCGGCATTTTCACGCAGAACCTGACGCGCGCGCATCGGGTGACCCGTCGCCTGCGGGTGGGGGTGGTGTGGCTGAATACCTATCGAGCGGTATCGCCGCTGGCGCCGTTTGGCGGCTACGGCCAGTCGGGGTTTGGCCGCGAAGGCGGGATTGACGCCGCGCTGGAATACACCACCAGCAAAACGGTGTGGCTGCGCACCAGCGACGATCCGATAGACGATCCCTTTGTCATGCGCTGAGTCAGCGCAATCAGGCGCGATTTCAGATCGCGCCGGCAGCCCCGTTTTCATCGCATTGATGCAGGCGACCGCAATGTCGCCGGGGCAGACGCACGCTTTTTTCGACCTATTCGCACGCTAACACGCTGTAAAAAATAATAATCCACGTTAACCGGGGGATATATGAACTCTCAGCCAGAGCAGACCGCGTTTATTGAAGACAAGTCGATAGATTTTGTTCCCGCCGGGGAGCGTCATGGCCATGCCCGCAGCCTGTTTACCCTGTGGTTTTGCACCAATATTGCGCCGCTGGCGGTCGTGACCGGGGCGATCTCCACACAAACGTTTCATCTCAATATTCTCTCGGCGCTGAGCGCGATTATCGCCGGCCACCTGTTCGGCGGTATTTTTCTGGCGCTGACCTCTGCCCAGGGGCCACAGGTCGGAATACCGCAAATGGTGCAGAGCCGGGCGCAGTTTGGCCGCTACGGCTCGCTGTTGGTGATCGTGTTCGCCACGGTGATCTATCTGGGGTTCTTTATTTCCAACATCACGCTTTCCGGCAAGGTCATCCATAACGTCATCCCGTCATTGAACATGGGCGTGGCGACGGTGATTGGCGCGGTGTTGGCAACGTTGATCGGGGTGGTGGGCTACCGTTTCATCCACAAGATCAACAAAATCGGCGCCTGGGTGATGGGCAGCGCGCTGATTCTCGGATTGGTATTGATGTTTTCTCAACCGCTGCCGGCGGATTTTTGGCAGCGGGGATCGTTCAGCATTGCCGGTTGGTTCGCCACGTTCTGCATCGGCGCCGTCTGGCAAATCAGCTTCTCGCCCTACACGTCAGACTATTCGCGTTACCTGCCGGCGGAAGTCGGCATTGCCAAACCCTTCCTGTATACCTACCTGGGCGCCTGCAGCGGCACCATTTTGGCCTTCGTGTTCGGCGTGGTGGCGGTCAATCTGGTCGCCGGCAGCGACGATGCCATGGAGGCGGTGCGCCAGGCGACGGGAGGGCTGGGGCCGGTGCTGATGGTGCTGTTTCTGATCAACATCATCTGCCATAACTCGATGAATTTGTACGGCGCGGTGCTTTCACTCATCACTGCGGTACAAACCTTCTTACCGCAGTGGATGCCGAATGCGCGTATACGCACGCTGTTCTCGGCGCTGATTTTGCTGGGGGCTGTGTGGGTGGCGCTGGTTGCCTCGGCCAACTTCGTTCATCTGTTCCTGAACCTGATTTTTGCCTTGATTTCGGTGCTGATCCCCTGGTGCATGATCAACCTGATTGATTTTTACCTGCTTAACCGCCAACGCTATGACATTTCGGCCATTTTCAGCGCCGACGGCGGGCGCTACGGCCTGCTAAACACCCGCGCGCTCGGCGTTTATTTCGGCGGTATTGCGGTGCAGGTGCCTTTCGTCGAGAACGCATTCTTCTCCGGCCCTTACGCCAATCTGATCCCGGGTGCAGACATTTCCTGGGTGATCAGCATGGTGCTGACCGGTATCGCCTACCCATTGTGTTGTTCGCGACGGGCTAACTGGGCGGTGCAATTATAATTCTCCTGCATCCCGGCCAGCATAAAAGGCCGGTTTGAGTGATATGATAAAGTAATTTTTAGAACAGGATGTTTCTAATTTTTTAATTTATTAAATTAGATAATAATCGTATGAAATGGCTAAATGGATTTGGGCTAACTTATGATTGTTATATTAATGTTGCTGCTCATGGTGTTTTATATATCGCTAGCTTATGAGTTTAAAAGAATGAAAAAGCGAAGAATATATGCCTGCCATAAAAAGAAAAGGAGGGCGTCGGTTAGGCGATTAATCAACATGCTGTTATTCAAGTAATTTCCCGAAGTAGTTCTTACAGGAGGGAACACGATTATTGAGATATATCTCCCTCTGGTTATTAGTTGTTTCGCTACGTTTATATTGCGTCGGGTTGGCTCCGACGCAACATCAGCCTGCGGCGAATAGCCGCTGCTGCCAATAGGCCAGTTGCGTCAATGTCATGGGCTCGGCGGCAATGATTGCGTGATTTTCCAGGGCGATTTCGCGGGCGCGTTGCAATGGCTCGGCGCTGAGGCGCTGCACGCTTTGCCGCAGCGCCTGTTGCGTTTGCGCCAGCTCGTTTGCGCCCACGTGCGCCAGCTCATGACGCATCTGTAGTAAGAATTCGTCGGTTAACTGCCGCAGCTGTTCAACGTTGAACGTTGGGGATTGCAGCGCGAACAGCAGGCCTTCGGCATCGGCGCAGCGGTGGAAGGCGCATTGCACCACGTAGCCCACGTTGCGATCCACGCGCAACCGCTGAAAATAGCGCGGCGCGTAAAGCTGGGCCAGCACGCGCAGCGCCCAACGGCTTTCGGCTTCGCCGTTCGGCAGCGGGTAAAACTGCAGCAAGGCGTGTTCGGCGCCGCTTTCCGTCAGCGTGACGGGGCGATGATGCTGATATATCGGCAGCGGCGGCTCGGCGGCCACGGGATAGGGGAAGTCGTACAGCAGGTGCGAGAGCTGCCGTTTTAACTCGCCATCGCCGCCGACTAAGGTGGCATGCCACTGCACCGCTGTTGCTGTCGGCGCGCTGAGCGCCGCGGGCAATTGGGCCAGCAGGCGACGAATGGCGATGTCGTTTTGCTCTTGCAACTGCGTATGGCGCAGGTTTCTCGCCGCCTCGTTGAGAATGGCCGACGGCAACGCCGCCAGCGCCCGGTTCACCTCGCTCAGCCCGTGGCAAAGCAGCGCGGGGCTGCCCGCCAGCTGCAGCAGCCACGCACCCTGGTGGCGTTCGAAGCTTAAATGTCCTTCCCGATGCGCCAGTTCGGCCGCCCCGGCGCGCAGCGCCGCCTGTAAGCCGTAGGCCTGTGCATCACTGAAGGGGCTGGACGGCGTCGGCCGCAGCAGCAGCACCGGCTGCGCTTCGTCGGGGCGCAGATGCCGCACCGGCGCCAGGCCGGCAGGCAATGTCGGGGGCGGCAGGGCCGCCGAGGAGGAGAAAAAGCGGAAGGGTTCAGTCGTAGCCGTCAGCGCGGCGCCGGCGAAGGGGCCAAGCGCCAGCGGCAGCCCTTGAATTTCACGGGTTTCACCGCCGCCTTCGGGCCGCACGGCCAGGCGACGGCGCGGCGCGCTAATCAACGCCGCAATATGCCGTGGCCAATCGTCGTTCGGCTCCGCCGGCGGCAGCCCAAACGCTCTGGCACGCAGCTGGTCGAGCGGCGCCAAACGGTGGAAATCGCGATTTGCCAGCCGCTCGTAATGCGCAAGCTGGGCCGGTGTCAGCACCTGCAGCGCCTGCAGCCACGCCAGCAGGGCGCTTTCGATGCAGGCAGCCTCAGCGGCTGAACCGTGATTGACGGTAAAGATAAAACTCAGCAGCGCGTTGTTCTCGCTGCAGCGCGAATAATCGAGCCGAACGGCATCGCACCACGCCTGAGCGCGCAGCCGGGCCAGCAGCCCGCCGGGGGCTTCGTCCAGCAGCAGGCGCTCCAGCCGCCGCAGCCAGCCGCGCGAATGGGAGCGCGGCAGGGCAAACACCAGTCTCAGCTGCGGCGTGCCGGGCAGCGTCAGGGTGTAATCTTCCGCAGCGGTCAGCGGCGGTGAGCTCTCGTGCGGTGAGCCGTTGCCCGCCGGCAGCCGGCTGCCGTAGCGCTGGGCCAGCGCATGCAGCTGCGCCAGCGATTGCGGGCCTTGCAGCCACAGCGTCAGGTTTGGCGCGCGAAAATAGCGCTGATAAAACTGCCGCAGCGCCAGCTGCAACGCGGAAATATCGCTGCCGAAGGCGGCGCGGCTGCCGATATGAAAGCGATGCATTGCGTCAAGGCCGCTGAACATCTGTCGCTGCGCGGCTTCGCAGCGGGTTTCCACATCGGCGCGCAGCAGGCGATATTCAGCGTCGATGACCTCAATCTCCTGAGCGATCGCCTCGGCCGCCAGCTGCGGGGCGGCGAGCATATCGCTCAGCCGCGCCAGCCCCGGCGCCAAATGGTCTGCGCTCACCTCGAAGAAGAAGGCGGTTTGCGAGGCCTGGGTGGTGGCGTTCAGCCGGCCTCCCACCGAGGCGACCCAGGCCATCAGACCATCTTGCACGCCGTAGTTCGCGCTGCCGCGAAACAACATATGCTCCAGCAGATGCGCCAGGCCCGGCCAGGCGACGGGCGCCTGAAAACTGCCCGCTTCAATGCGCACCAGCGCGGCGGCGCCCGCGGCGGCAGGATCGCTTATCGCCTTGACGGCCAAACCGTTGTCGAGCTGCCACGAGGCGGCGGCGGGTGTCATCGTCAACCCTTGAAAATCAGACGAGAGTTGGCCTGATTGCGAAAACGCAGCTGATCGATACCGATCTGCGAGCGATTCGCCGCTTCCCGCGCCGCCAGAATGGTGCCGTGGTGGGGCGATTTGCCGCACACCGGATCGGCGTTGTCGGCGTTGCCGGTCAGCATGAACGCCTGGCAGCGGCAGCCGCCGTAGTCTTGCTCTTTCTCCGAGCAGGAACGGCACGGCTCCGGCATCCAGTCATAGCCGCGATAGCGGTTAAACCCGAACGAGTGGTACCAGATATGCTGCAGATCGTGCTCCAGCACCGACGGGAAGGCGATCGGTAACTGACGGGCGCTGTGACAGGGTAACGCCATGCCTTCCGGCGTTACGCTCATGAAGATGGCGCCCCAGCCGCCCATGCAGCCTTTGGGGCGCTCCTCGTAGTAGTCCGGCGTGACGAACAGCAGGTTGGCCAGCTTGCCGTCGGTGGCCATGCGTTCGCGGTAGCGTTTCACCACCGCTTCCGCGTCGGCGATCTGCTCGCGGGTCGGCAGCAGGCCCTCGCGGTTGAGGTGCGCCCAGCCGTAGAACTGGCAGGTCGCCAGCTCGACGTCGTCGGCGTCCAGCTGGATCGCCAGTTCGATAATGCGGTCGATCTGGCCGATATTATGGCGATGCAGCACGAAGTTGAGCACCATCGGATAGCCGAGCGCCTTGACCGCCTTAGCCATGGCCAGCTTCTGCTGAAACGCCTTGGCGGAGCCCGCCAGCGCGGCGTTCAGCGTTTCATCGCTGGCCTGAAAACTGATCTGGATATGGTCCAGCCCGGCATCGGCGAAGGTCTGCAGCTTCTTCTCGGTCAGGCCGATGCCGGAGGTGATCAGGTTGGTGTAAAAGCCGAGCTCGCGCGCGGCGGCGATCAGCTCGGGCAGATCTTTACGCACCAGCGGCTCGCCGCCGGAAAAACCGAGCTGCACGCTGCCCATCGCCCGCGCCTGGCGAAACACCTCGATCCACTGCGCGGTGGTCAGCTCTTTTTCCTGCGCGGCGAAATCGAGCGGGTTGGAGCAATACGGACACTGCAGCGGGCAGCGGTAGGTCAGCTCCGCCAGCAGCCAGAGCGGCGGGTTCACCGCCGGCGCGCGCGCTTCAGTCACGGAAGGTCACCCATTTTTGTTCGTAGGCGCGCTGGAAAAACTCCAGCACGTCTTCCGCCAGCCCTTCGGCGCCGGGGAAGCGGGCGCTCAACAGGGCGATGATGCCGTTCAGCGTGGTGTGGCCGTCGACCAGTTGCAAGATGGCGGCGGCGCTGTCGTTCAGCTTGGCCATGCCTTCCGGGTAGAGGATCACGTGGCTGTTTTGCACTTGCTCCCATTGCAGGCGATAGCCGCGGCGGAAGACGGGGGTGTGTTCAGGGTTCAGCGTCATTACACCAGCCTCTGGTTGTGCCATACCCGCGCGGCGGTCACGCTGTGGTAAGGCGGGCGGTTCAGGGTATAGGCCATGCTCATGGCATCCAGCATGCTCCACAGAATGTCCAGCTTGAACTGCAGGATCTCCAGCATGCGCTGCTGTTTTTCTACGGTGTCGCAATAGTCCAGCGCCAGCGCCAGGCCGTGTTCCACATCGCGGTTGGCCTGGCCGAGGCGGCTGCGGAAATAGTCGTAGCCGGCGGCGTCGATCCACGGGTAGTGCTGCGGCCAGCTGTCGAGGCGCGATTGGTGGATTTGCGGCGCGAACAGTTCGGTCAGCGAGCTGCAGGCCGCTTCCTGCCAGCAGGCGCGGCGCGCGAAATTGACGTAGGCGTCCACCGCGAAGCGCACGCCCGGCAGCACCAATTCTTCAGAGAGCAGGGCGTCGCGCTGCAGCCCGACGGCTTCGCCCAGGCGCAGCCAGGCTTCGATGCCGCCTTCGCTGCCGCCGTAGCCATCGTGATCCAGGATGCGCTGCACCCATTTGCGGCGGGTTTCCGGCTGTGGGCAGTTGGCCATGATCGCCGCGTCTTTGATCGGAATGCTGGTCTGGTAGTAGAACCGGTTGGCCACCCAGCCCTGGATCTGTTCGCGGGTCGCTTCGCCGTTGTGCATCGCGATGTGGTACGGGTGGTGAATATGGTAATAAGCGCCTTTGGCGCGCAGCGCCGCTTCAAATGCCGGCGGAGTCAGGGGCAGTGGTTGCGTCATGGCGGTTCCCTACAGTTCGATATTCATGCCGTCCCAGCTCACTTCAATGCCGGCGGCGGTCAGGCTTTGCCGCTCTACCGAGTCTTCATTGAGGATAGGGTTGGTATTGTTTATGTGGATCAGGATCTTACGCCTGGCGGGCAAGGTGGCGAGCAGGGCCGCCAGCCCGTGTTCTTCCGCCAGCGCCAGATGCCCCATGTCCTTGCCGGTATTGCGGCCCACGCCGGCGTTGGCCAGCTCGTTGTCGCGCCACAGCGTGCCGTCGATCAGCAGGCAGTCCGCGCGGCGCAGCCACGGCAGCAGCGCCTCGTCCGGCTCACCCAGGCCCGGCGCGTACAGCAGCGCCACCCCGCGCGCGGTATCTTCGATAAACAGCGCCACGTTGTGGCCCGGCATCGGGCGATCGCGGAACGGCGAATAGGGCGGCGCGTTGCTGAGCAGCGGAATGGCGGTAAAGCGCACGTTCGGGCAGACCATCGTGCGGAACGGCTCGCCGGGCGTCACCGGGTGGTGAATCAGGCCGCCGTTCCAGTGTGAGAGCATGGGAAATACCGGGAAACCGGTGCTGAGATCGTCATGCACTTCAGGGGTGCACCAGACGTGATGCGGGCAGCCCTCGCGCAAATTGAGCAAGCCCGCGCTGTGATCGATCTGGCTGTCGGTCAACACGATCGCGCCGATGCCGGTGCCGCGCAGCACCTCGGGATTATTCAATTCGGGCGAGGCCAGCAGCTGATGGCAAATGTCCGGGGAAACGTTGCACAGCACCCAGTTTTTACCGTCGTCGCTGACGGCGATGGAGGACTGCGTGCGGCGCGTGGCGCTGATGCTGTGGTCGCGAACGCCCCGACAGTTGTCGCAGTTGCAATTCCACTGGGGAAAGCCGCCGCCCGCCGCCGAGCCGAGAACTTTTATCTGCATGTCTAAACCAGAAAAGAAGGAAAGAAATGCCCGCGCGAAAGGCGGGCAGACGGGCGATTAACGGTTGGAAATGTACAGCGTCACTTCCAGCCCCAGACGCAGATCAACAAACTCAGGTTTAGTCCAGGTAGTCATAGCGGTGCTCCTTTGCATGCATCGTAATAAGTCGAACCCAATGAGAAACGTTCGCATTCGGCCGGCCCAATGTTGGCGAAATGTGACGGAGATCGCAACCTTTAAAGCGTAACCGGGTTATTCACCCCAGGCGGCGGTGAGCGCGTTCAGCCAGTTGCGCCAGGTCAGCTTCTCCAGCAACCGGTTATCGAACCCGGCCTGCGCCAGCGCTTGCGTCAGGCGCGGCAGGCCAGCGGCGTCCTCCAGCGGTTGCGGTACGTTGACCCCGTCAAAATCAGAGCCAAATCCCACGCGATCTTCACCAAGTTTAGCGATCAAATACTCAACGTGTTTAACAATTTCTGTTAAGCCGGTTGTTGCACTGTCACGTTTACCGTCCGTACGCAGGAAGGCGGTGCCGAAATTGACGCCGACCATCCCGCCGCTCTGGGCGATGGCGCCCAGCTGTGCGTCGGTCAGGTTGCGCGGCTGGGGGCAGAGGGCGTGGGCGTTGGAGTGGGTGGCGACCAGCGGCGCGTTGCTCAGCGCGGCGGTTTGCCAGAAGGTTTTCTCGTTCATGTGCGAGACGTCGATCATGATGCGGCGGCGGTTGCAGGCGCGGATCAGCGCCTCGCCGGCCGGCGTCAGGCCGGGGCCGGTATCGGGTGAGCCCGGGAACGGCCCGCTGACGCCGGTGCCGAAGGCGTTCGGCAGATTCCAGAATGGCCCGATGCTGCGCACGCCCAGCCGGTAGAAGGCCTCCAGCTGCGTCAGCTCCGCGTCGATCATGCCGGCACCTTCGATATGCAGCACCGCGGCAATTTGCCGGTTGAGGCGGCACTGTTCTATCTCGGTGGCGGTGCGGCAGATGCGCAGCCGCCCCTGAGAAGCCTGCTCCAACTGCTGCAGGATGGCGATCTGCCGTTCGGCGATCGCCAGCGGATCGAAGGCGGCCTGTGCCTCGTCCTGCGTTTGGTTGCGCATCTGGGCGATATAGCTGACCGGGGGAATAAATACCGCGAACAGTCCGCCGAAAAATCCGCCGCGCCGCATGCGGGAGAAATCGAGGTGGCCCGGCGTGACGCGGGAATAGAAGGCGGCGGCCGGATCGTCGTCGTGCTGCAGCCACAGGTTGAGCAGCAGGTCGTTATGGCCGTCGAATACCGGCCAGAGAGGGGGAAGCGTCATGAGCGTTTCACTGAGTCAGGCATCGTGAACGCTATGTTCTCCCATCGCGCGAGGGGGAACAACCCTCAGGGTATGGGGGCTTTGCCGTTGGCTGGATCACTCGACGTCAGTAATGCAAATCTAGTGACATTGTCACTATTCGCGAAACGGTTCCTGCACGCGCTGGCGACAGACCGACAGCACCAATTGCCGCAGCCAGCGGTGATCCGCCTCGGCGTCCAGGCGCGGATGCCACATTTGCGACACGGTGATAGGCGGCGTTTTCACCGGCAGCTCAAAGACGCGCAGCTGGCCGTCGGCCGGTTGAGCGTGCAGGAAGGAGGCGGGCAACAGCGCCAGCAGGTTCGAGGCCTGCGCCACCGCCAGCGCGGCCGGAAAACTCGGCACCACGGCGGCAATCTGGCGCGTCAGCCCCAGCTCCGCCAGCGCGGCGTCTACCGGCCCGAGAATGCGCCCGCTGCGCGAGGCCACCACGTGGCCGCAGGCGGCGTAGTCGGCGGCGCCGATCTCCGGCTGCGGCGCAAGCGGGTGTGAGGTTCTCATCACGCCGACGAAGCGATCGCGGAACAGCGCCTGCAGGCGGATTTCCGGGCCCATGTCACCCAGCACGCCTATCTCCAGATCGACCAGCCCTTCACGCAGCGGGCGGTCGCTTTTCTCCGGCTTGGGCGCAAAGCGCAGCCGCACCCGCGGCGCCTGTTCGGCAGCGGCGGCGATCAGCGCCGGGCCGAAGGCTTCGACGAAGCCGTCGTTGGCACGCAGCGTGAAGGTACGATCCAGCTCGGCGGGATCTAATGCTCCCTGCGCCGGGCGCAGCAGCGCACGGGCTTCGAATGCCGTATTTCGCGTCCGCTCGCGCAGCGTTTCGGCATAGGGCGTCAGCACCATATGACGGCCGGCGCGCACCAGCAGGGGATCGCCGGTGGCCGCGCGCAGCCGGTTGAGGGTGCGGCTCATCGCCGAAGCGCTTAAACCGAGACGCCGTGCGGCGCCGACGACGCTGCCCGCCGTCAGCAGCGCATCGAGCGCGATCAACAGGTTGAAATCAGGGTCGGTCATGCGTGCGTATCCTGTGGCGCTGGAATGAGAGAAGGCGTTTGATGCAGTATATCAGCGTAAACGCTGCGTCTCCTGCGATCTGATGAGCAATAAAAAAGCCGATAACGCAAGTTATCGGCTTGAGTGGCACACTGCGCGGCGTTACGCCGGCAGCTGCTGCGCGGTTTTCTCGACCAGCGCCAGCAACAGCTTGATGTCTTCCAGCGTCACGATCGGGTTCAGCAGCGTCATCTTCAGGCAGGTTACGCCATCGAACTCGGTCACGCCGACGTTGGCGCGGCCTGATTCCAGCAGGGCGTCGCCGATGCGCTGGTTGAACAGGGCGACGGCCGCGTCGCCGTTCGCCGCCAGCTGCGCCGGACGGTAGCGGAACAGCACGCTTGCCAGCTGCGGCTGCATCACCAGTTCCAGCGATTCCTGATCGGCGATGTAACGCGCTACCTGTTGCGCCAGCGTCACGCCATGATCGATGATCTCGGCGTATTGCTTCTGCCCCAGCGCCTCCAGCCCCATCCACAGCTTCAACGCATCGAAGCGGCGGGTGGTCTGCAGCGACTTGGACACCAGGTTCGGCACGCCTTGCGCTTCGTCGAACTCGGAGTTCAGGTAGGCCGCCTGATAGCGCATCAGCTCATAGTGACGCTCGTCTTTCAGCAGGAAGGCGCCGCAGCTGATGGTCTGGAAGAACTGCTTGTGGAAGTCCAGGGTAATGGAGTCCACCAGTTCCAGGCCGTCCAGGTAGTCGCGGTACTGCTCGGAAAGCAGCAGCGCGCCGCCCCAGGCCGCATCCACGTGCACCCAAATCTGCTGCTGCGCCGCCAGCCGCGCGATGTCGCGCAGCGGGTCAATGGCACCGGCGTCGGTGGTGCCGGCGGTGGCGACAATCGCCATCACCTGCTCGCCGTTGGCCTTGGCCTGCGCCAGTTTTTCCGCCAGATCGTTCACGTCCATGCGGGCGAAGCGATCGGTTTTCACCAGGGTGACGGATTGATAGCCGAGGCCCATCAGCGCCATGTTCTTCTGCACCGAGAAGTGGGCATTTTCAGAACAGAACACCTTCAGCTTGCGCAGATCGCCCACCAGGCCGTCCTGCTGCACGGAGTGGCCCTGACGCGCGAAGAATGCATCGCGCGCCAGCATCAGCCCCATCAGGTTGCTCTGGGTGCCGCCGCTGGTGAACACCCCGGCGTCGCCGGGCTGGTAACCAACCTGGGCGCGCAGCCATTCGATCAGCTTCATTTCGATCAGCGTGGCCGACGGGCTCTGATCCCAGGAATCCATGCTCTGGTTGGTGGCGTTGATCAGCACTTCGGCGGCCTGGCTTATCACCAGGCTCGGGCAGTGCAGGTGCGCCACGCACTGCGGGTGGTGAACCGACAGGCTGTCTTTCAAAAAGTACTCGATGGCGCGATCGATCGCCGCCTGGTTGCCCAGGCCTTGCGGGGTGAAGTCGAGCTTGATGCGCTCGCGCAGTTCGGCAACGCTTTTGCCCTGATACATCTCGGGCTGTTGCAGCCACTGCACGACGGCTTCACTGCTCTGCGCGATCGCCTGGCGGTAAGCCTCGGCGCTGTGCGCCGAGGAAGCCAGAATCGGGTTTAACTTGGACATCGCGGTCATTCGCTCCAATCAGACTGGCTTGACGCCGGCGGCCAACAGCGCCTGCTCAAATTTATCGAGGAAAATACCCAGCTCATCGTTGGTGATCAGCAGGGAAGGCAGCAGACGCAGCACGCAGCCATTGCGCCCGCCGCGCTCCAGGATCAGACCGGATTCGAAGCACTTTTTCTGCAGCAACGCGGACAGCTCGCCATCGGCCGGGTAGCAGCCCATGTGATCCTGCGCTTCGTTCGGCTTGACGATCTCGATGCCGATCATCAGGCCCAGGCCGCGGACGTGACCGATCACCGGATAACGTTTCTGCAGCTCGGCCAGTTTGCCTTTCAGCCACTCGCCCTGCGCGGCCACTTTGTCGGCGACCTGGTGCTCTTTCAGGTATTGCAGGGTGGTCAGGCCGGTGGCCATCGCCAGCTGGTTGCCGCGGAAGGTGCCGGTGTGGTGACCCGGTTCCCAGGCGTCGAACTCTTTCTTGATGCCCAGCACCGCGAGCGGCAAGCCGCCGCCGACCGCTTTCGACATCACGATGATGTCCGGCTCGATGCCCGCGTGTTCGAAGGCGAACAGCTTGCCCGTACGGGCGAAACCGGCCTGAACTTCGTCGATGATCAGCAGAATGCCATGATCCTGCGTCACTTTGCGGATGCGCTGCAGCCACTCGGCCGGCGCCGGGTTAACGCCGCCTTCGCCCTGAACGGCTTCCAGGATCACCGCCGCCGGTTTGCGCACGCCGCTTTCCACGTCGTTGATCAGGTTGTCGAAGTAGTAGGTCAGCGCCTTGACGCCGGCTTCGCCGCCGATGCCCAGCGGGCAGCGGTATTCATGCGGGTAAGGCATGAACTGCACTTCCGGCATCATGCCGTTGATCGCCGCCTTCGGCGACAGGTTGCCGGTGACCGACAGCGCGCCGTGGGTCATGCCGTGATAGCCGCCGGAGAAGCTGATCACGCCAGAACGGCCGGTGTGCTTTTTCGCCAACTTCAGCGCGGCTTCCACCGCATCGGCGCCGGACGGGCCGCAGAACTGCAGGCAATATTCTTTGCCTTCGCCCGGCAACAGAGAGAGCAGGTAATCGGAGAAACGATCTTTTAACGGGGTCGTGAGATCGAGAGTATGTAACGGCAAGCCGCTGGTAATGACATTTTGGATGCTTTGCAGGACGTCGGGGTGATTATGTCCAAGAGCCAACGTTCCCGCCCCGGCCAGGCAATCAAGATATTGATTATTCTCAACATCAGTGATCCAAACGCCCTGGGCTTTCGCAATTGCCAACGGCAATTTGCGCGGATAACTCCTAACATTCGACTCAAATTCGGCTTGGCGCGCCAAATAGGTTTCATTGTTTCCGTTTAATGAGTTTGCAACTAAAGTATCAATACGGACTTTATCCGTCATCATATCTCTCCTACAACCGAAGGTCTCAAGACGCAACGATTGAATTAATGAATTAGAAAAGTAACTGCCTTGTGAAAAGCGCGACCAATATATGGCTTTTTCGCCTGGGACTCAATAGCCGATTTTGTTTTGAATTGTTTAGTTTTTTCTTAGGCTCATCAATATGTTGTTGATTTGTTGACCGTTGGTTTTGCCGGCAAAAAACAACATTTCTTTAACATTGCGTAAAAATGCTTTTCTGCTTTCCTTTGGCTGCTTCTTTAATGCATTTATTATTAAGGTGAATTTCCGATTAATAACATAAATAGAAAATAGCGGCTTATTTTCATCTATTCACCACCTTAAGTCCTAAAGCGGTTATATACACAAAATTTGTGATGAATATAAGCAGCCGAGCGTTAAAAGCGCAGTATCCAGAGCGGTGATTTCTTGCAGATTTTACGTAGCGCGATCAAAAAAGCGGGATTTTTGTGCGGCCGCCGGCGTGTCTGCCGGCGCCGCGGTCATTAACGTTGCCGTAACCAGGCGTGGTAACGCTGCAGGATACGGCGGGTACGCCACTGATCGACGACCAGCGTGAACAGCGGCGAGTAGCGCACATTGCGCGGCCGATCGTCACTCAACGCGCGCATCCGGCGCTTGACCAACGCCATGCGGGCGAGCGACGCCATCACCTTGCTGCGCCAGGTGATCGGGGCAGGCAGCGCATGGGGGGCCGCGCCGGTTTGCCAGCGCCGCGGCAGATCGGGCATTTCCGCCATGGCGGTAGCGATGCCGACGACCGCGACGCCGCTGTCCAGCACCCGCTGCGCCACCGACGGGCGGGCGATGCCGCCGGTGGTCATCACCGGCATGCGCGCGACGGCGGCAAGATCGCGGGCGAAGGTCAGAAAATAGGCTTCGCGCGCCAGAGTGCGGCCGTCCGCCGTGTCGCCTTGCATCGCCGGGCTTTCGTAGCTGCCGCCGGACAGTTCGATCAGATCGACCGGCAACTCGTTCAACATCAGCACCACCTGGCGGGCATCGTCCGATGAAAAACCGCCGCGCTGGAAATCGGCGGAGTTCAGTTTGACCGCCACGCAAAATTCCGGCGAGACGCGCTCGCGCACCGCACGCACTACCTCCAGCAGCAACCGGGCGCGGTTCGCCAACTCGCCGCCCCAGCGATCGTTGCGCTGGTTGGTCAGCGGCGAGAGAAACTGGGAAATCAGATAGCCGTGCGCCGCGTGGATCTCCACGCCGGTAAAACCGGCCTGTTCGGCGGCGTGCGCGCTGGCGACGAAGCGCGCGATCACCTCGGCAATCTGCGCTGCATCCATCGCCTGCGGCTGGGCGAACAGCTTGCTGTGCTTGCCCATCGCCAGCGGGATGGCGGAGGGCGCCCACGCGTTACCGCCCATGTTCGCCATCACCTGCCGGCCCGGGTGGTTAAGCTGCATCCACACCTGCGCGCCGCCCTGGCGCGCGGCCTTGGCCCAGGTTTCGAACGGGGCGAGCGGCGTGTCCTGTTCCAGCACCACGCCGCCGGGGCCGGTCATGGCGCGGCCGTCGATCATCACGTTGCCGGTGATGATCAAGCCGGCGCCGCCTTCGGCCCAGTAGCGGTATAAGCGCCACAGCGCCGGGCCGGGCAATTGGCCCGGGGCGGCCAGATTTTCTTCCATCGCCGCCTTGGCCAGACGGTTGGATAAACGGCTGCCGTTGGGCAGTGTCAGTGGGGTAAACATCGGTTTGCGCTCCTGTCGTACGGGGAATGGCGCTATACTAGGTTTAAAGTTAACTTTAAGGTCAATAGGGCATGAAGATCGGAGAATTGGCGCAGCGCGCCGGCATGGCCGCCTCGGCGATACGCTACTACGAGCAGTTGGGGTTGTTGCCGAAACCGGTGCGCGGCGTCAACGGCTATCGGGTGTACGGCGACAGCGCGCTGGAGCGTTTGCACCTGATCCAAATCGGCCAGAATCTGGGTTTTTCGCTGCAGGCGATCCAACGGGTGCTGGCGCTGCAGGGCAGCGCTTATCAGGATGGGTTGATACGTGGCGTCGATGAACGGCTGGCGGAGATCGAGCTGATGATGGCCACGCTGAATGAACAACGAGAAACCTTGCTGACGACCCGGCTGACCTTATTGGCGTCCGGTGTGGCAGGGCTGTGCCAAACCAAGGGCGAAAAACAGGCCGACGCATCGCCGGCCCGGCCGGCAAAGCTTAGCGGCGTTTAAAGGCGGAACGCCCGGCATACACCGCCGCGGCGCCCAACTGGTCTTCGATGCGCATCAGCTGATTGTATTTTTCGATGCGCTCGCCGCGGCTCGGCGCGCCGGTTTTCAGATGGCCGGCTCGCATCGCGATCGTCATGTCGGCGATAAAGCTGTCGACGGTTTCACCGCTGCGGTGCGAGATAAAGGTGCCCCAGCCGTTCGCCTGGCAGAGCTGTACGGCGGCGAAGGTTTCGCTCAGCGTGCCGATCTGGTTCAGCTTGATCAGCGCCGCATTGGCCAACCGTTCATCAATCCCGCGCTGGATGTATTTCACGTTGGTGACGAACAGATCGTCGCCGACCAGCTCCACCTGGTCGCCCAGGGCATCGCTCAGAATACGCCAGCCGGCCCAATCGTCTTCGGCCAAGCCGTCTTCAATCAGCACGATGGGGAAGTCCTGCACCAGCCGTTGGTAATAGGCCGTCATCTGGGCTGCGTCCAACTCGAGGTTCTCGCTGCGCAGACGGTACTTGCCGTCTGCGTAGAATTCGCTCGAGGCCGGATCCATGCAGATCGCGATATCTTCTCCCGGCCGGTAGCCGGCTTTTTCTATCGCCTGCACGATCAGCTCGAGCGGCTGGCGATTTGAGGCGACCGCCGGCGCGAAACCGCCTTCGTCACCGACGCCGACCGACAGGCCTTTTTCCAACAGGATTTGGCGTAGCGCCTGATAAACTTCACTACCCCAGCGCACGGCCTCGCGCAGCGACGGCGCGCCCAGGGGAGCTATCATAAACTCCTGAAAGTCCGCCCCTTGCCACCGGGCGTGCACGCCGCCGTTGATGATATTCATGCAGGGCACCGGCAGCAGGTTGGCGCCGATGCCGCCCAGATAACGATACAGCGGCAGCTGCGACAATTGCGCCGCGAGGCGGGCGGCGGCCAGAGAAACGCCGAGCAGGGCGTTGGCCCCCAATCGGCTCTTGTTCTCGCTGCCGTCCAGCGCGATCAGCCGGCGGTCAATCTCCGCCTGTTGGCGCACATCCACCCCGAGTAGCGCCTCATTGATCGCCGTTTTGACGCTGTGCACCGCCTCCAGTACGCCTTTGCCGCCGAAACGGTGCGGATCGCCGTCGCGGTGCTCCACCGCCTCGCGCGACCCGGTGCTGGCTCCCGAAGGCACCGAAGCCCGGGCCACGACGCCCGCCGCGCTCATGTCGACTTCGACGGTCGGGTTGCCGCGCGAATCCAGGATCTCTCTGGCGGTTACGCTTTCAATCTCATAGCTCATGGGTAGTCACCTCGTTCTAGGGAGTGGGAACGTGTTTTATCAGCACGTCGATGGATAAATGGTTGATGAATTCGAAACCGAAGGAGGCAAAGACGCCAAACGGACGGTTCTGATGGCCGAGCAACAAAAGATCGACGCCTTCACGGGCAATCAGGGCTTCGACGTCTTTGAAGCGATGGATGCTGACGATTGCGCGCACCTCCAGGGGGATTGAGCAGTCTTCCACCAGGCGGCTGAGCATGGCTTTGGCGGCGATCACCTCGCTGGACTGGCGATCTTTGGTTTGCGCATCGCTGAGGTAGTCCAGCTCGGCATAGTCGGCGCTGATGTGCGCCACGGTAATGCGCGTATTCATCTGCTGATTGAGGCGTTCGGCATGGCGCAACAGCAGCCGGCCGTCGCGTTCATCCTGTACCAGCAGTAAAGCGTGTTGATAGAGCGGCATGACTTATCTCCCTGCGTTAGCGATCTGGATGGTTAACCACGGTAAAACCTCTTTTTTTCGGCTCGTCATATCGGGCAGCGATACCTGACGAATGCCGAGCACCCGGTTCGACGAGAAATACAGGGTGGAGCGGCGGCGGGTGATATCGGTGACCAATAGTGCAGCCATCTCCAGCCCGGCTTCCTGCTTCGCTTGTTCAAGCGCCTGTTGCAGTGCGGGCAACAGCGGATCGATGTCGCTCATGGCCCGCACTTCTATCTGCGACAGCAGCAGCGAAACGGTATGGATGCGGTAATTCTTGGCGTCGCGCTGCAGCAACTGCGGGGCGGATTGCCCGGAGAGATCGGTTTTGGCGGCCAGCAGCCCGGCGATGAAAGCGTCATAGTCGACGTGAGAGATTGCGCGCAACCGGGTGACCGCCAGCCGATCCTGTTCCGTGGTGGTCGGCGCACTGAGCGCGACGGTGTCGCTCAGGATAGCTCCCAGCAGCAGAGTGGCCTGCGCGGCGCTAAGTGGCATCGGCCTTTCTGCCGTCAGGATCTGCAGGATCACGGTGGCGCAACAGCCGACGGCGCGCACCCAGACATCGGGCGGGTTGCGGGTGACTAACGTGCCCAGCCGGTGATGGTCGATAACGCCGACCACGTCGCTGTCGGGCAATGAGGCCGGGCCTTGTTCGATATCGGTAAAGTCGACCAGCCAGACTTTGCGGTCACGGAGATCGTCTGTCAGCAGCGCAGGTGCTTGTACGCCGGCGGCAGCCAGTATGTAGCGGGTTTCCGGCGTGAGGTCGCCTAGGCGGAAAGCCACGGCCGGTTTGCCTAGGTGATTGAGCCAGTCCGCGACCACCAGCGCGCTGCAGATGCTGTCGCTGTCGGGATTTTTATGGCCGAAAACGTACAGGGGCATTTCCCGCGCGACGGCATCGGGCTGGAACGGAAAAGGGGTAAGACGTGAGATTTCATTCATAGCGACTCCTGACATACCTGCCTAAAAAATAAAGCGAAGTTGTATATCAGGCGTCATCATCCGGTTCGAGTGAACGCGGCGGTTGGGAAAGGTGGAACACCATCACCTCGTGAACGACTGTAGCGCAGCGCGGGGGTAAACGCAACGTCCGGCAAAGCTGGCGAGAATGCGCAATCGGATTGATACTGAGTGAGTCTATGATGGACAAGGATATTTGTCGCTACCGACGGATAGGGCGAACGGACTCACGCCGGCTGGCTGCGCCGGAACCGTGGGTGACACAATGGGAGACAACATGCTCGAACCCTGCTTCCCCGAAAACGAAGCCGAACGCCTGTCGGTATTGAATTCGCTGAACGTGCTGGATTCAAACTCGGTGGAAAAACTGGATCGCATCACGCGGCTGGCGGCGAAATACTTCGGCGTGACCATTGCGCTGGTGTCGCTGATCGACCGGGATCGCCAATGGTTTTTATCGCGCTACGGTCTGGATGCCCGGGAAACGCCGCGCAATATTTCGTTTTGCGGCCATGCGATCTTGCAACGCGAAGCGCTGGTGGTGCCCGATACCGCCAACGACCCGCGCTTTTTCGATAATCCGCTGGTGATCGGCGGGCCGAGGATCGGTTTCTACGTCGGGCAGCCGCTGCTGTCGCTCGACGGGCTGCCGCTCGGCACCCTGTGCATTATCGACAGCCACCCGCAGCCGTTTTCCCCGGAACAACTGGCCGATCTGCATGATTTCGCCGCCGTGGTGGAGGAGTATCTGCAAAGTATTGAGCGCCACGTCTATACCGAAAACCTGAAGTCCGACCTGCAGCGCACGGAGGCCCTGTTCGAACAGACCTTCGCCCAGGCGGCGGTAGGGATGGCGCTGGTTTCGCTGCAGGGGTATTGGCTGCGGGTGAACCCGCGCATCTGCGAAATGCTGCACTATTCCGAGCGCGAACTGATGGATCGCACCTTCCAGGACATTACCTATCCGCTCGATCTCAATACCGACCTGGAAAAGCTGCAGCAGCTGTTGAAAAATGAAATCAGCACCTACTCGATGGAAAAACGCTATTTCCGCGCCGACGGCTCGATCGTTTGGGTGCAGCTGACGGTGGCGCTCAATCGCTTGCCGAACGGCAAACCGGACCATTTCATCTCGGTTATCGTCGATATCAGCGAGCGCAAGGCGGCCGAGGCCGATCTGTTCGCGTTGCAGCATGAGCTGGAGGAACGCGTCGAAACCCGCACGCGGGAGCTGAACGTGGTGGTCAAAAAACTCAACGAAGAGATTGAAACCCGGGTGCTCGCCGAATATCAGCTCAGTGCGGAGAAGGAGCGTCTGCGCGCCATTACCGACAACATGCCGGCCTTAATCAGCCAGATCGACGGCAATGAACGCTACCTGTTCGCCAACAGCGCCTACAAAACCTGGTTCGGTCTGGAGGAGTCCAGCCTCAGGGGGATGACGGTGCGCGATTTCATGGGGGAAAGCGTTTATCGGATAGCAAAACCGATGATCGAACGGGCCCTCGCGGGCGAAATGGTGAGTTTTGAGAATGAGCTGCAGACCCGGCAGGGGCTGCTGATGATCCACACCACGCTGGTGCCGTGCGAAGCGCAGGGCTTTTACATTCTCGCCATGGACATCACCGAACTGAAGCGGCTGCAGCAGCGGCTGGAATATGACGCGACCCACGACATGCTGACCGGATTGACCAACCGCCGCGCGTTTCTGCGCCGGTTGTCGGGCACGCTGCAGGCCTGTTGCCATCAGCGGCAGATGGCGCTGCTGTTTATCGATCTCGACGGCTTCAAAACCCTTAACGACAGCTATGGCCATGATTTCGGCGACGCGATCCTGAAAACCTTCGCCACATTGCTCAGCGCCTGCGCCGGCGAGCGCCACAGCGTCTCGCGTCTTGCCGGTGACGAGTTCACGGTGATCCTGTGGCCGTTGACGGATCCGCGGCGCGAGGTCAGCGAGTTTTGCGAAAACGTGTTGGCGCAACTGGCCACAATTACGCAGATCGGGCCGCAGAAGGTACGGCTTTCCGCCAGCATCGGCGCGGCCATTTCCCCACGCGGCGATGTGACGGAGGAGATGCTGCTGACCCGCGCCGACGGCGCGATGTATCAGGCGAAATCGGCCGGGAAGGGCACTTACGCCATCTGCGAGCTGTGAGCGTGCAACCGCGGCGGTGTCAGGGTAAGCTGTTTTTTCTTTTCCTGTGAGCAGAACTCCGGACTGATTGCATGGCGTCAAATCATCAACATAAAGACTGGCTCGAATTGCGACGCGATGACGAAACCGGTATTGAGAGCGTCAACGCTCACTTTCAGGGGCATGCCTACGATCCTCACGATCATGATGAAATGCTGGTGGGCGTCACGCAGCAGGGCTTGCAGCGTTTCCATTGCCACCGCTCGCTGCATACCAGCCGGCCGGGGCGCGCCATGCTGATCGAGCCGGGCGCGGTGCACGATGGCCATGCGCCGCAGGCCGAGGGGTTTACCTATGCGATGCTTTATCTGCCGCAGCGCTGGGTCTCCGACGCGATGAGCCGCCGCGGATTGGGGGACGCTTCGGTGCTGGAAGGCGCCTTCCACAGCACGTTGACCGACGATCCGATGCTGGCGACCGCGATCCACCAGGCATTTTTTGCGTTGCATCAGGGGGAAGGCCGGCTGGCGCGCGATCAAAGCCTGGATCAACTGCTGACGCTTTTGGCACGGCATATTCGCGTTCGGCCAACTTCCCAAAGCGATGACGCTTTAATTGAGATGAATCGCTTGCGGGACTACTTGCACGAACACATGGCGGATAACCCCAGCCTGGATGAACTTGCTCTTCAGTGCGGTCTGGATCGTTTCCGCTTGACTCGCCAGTTCACCCGGGCTTTCGGCCAGTCGCCGCACGCTTATTTGGTTCGGTTGAGGCTGCGGGCTGCACGCTTGCTGTTGGCGCAGGGGGAAGAACCGGCGCAGGTCGCCATGCAGGTGGGTTTTGCCGATCAGAGCCATTTGGGCCGCTGGTTCCAGCGCGCCTACCGATTATCGCCGGCGGCCTATCAACGCCAGTGCACAAACGTTCTATACCGCTAACTCGCTCATCGCCGATGATGCGCGTTTAACAGCACAACGGAGTAGAGCGAAATATGTTTGATACCAAGATAGCGTTTATCGTGCGTGACGATCTGCCAACCTGGCAGCGGCTGAACGTGGTGGCCTTTCTGGCGACGGGCATCGCCGCCGCGGCCCCGGAAATCATCGGCGAGCGTTACGTGGATGCGCAGGGGAGACGCTACGGCGCCATTTCCGGGCAGCCGATGCTGATTTTCGCCGCGGATCTGCCGGGCCTGCAAAATGTGCATCGCAAAGGATTGGAGCGGGAATTAACGCTGATCCCCTATGTGCACGCCATGTTCGCGACCGGGCACGATGAAGCCAACCGCCAGGTTTTTCGCGCTGAAGACGCGGACAATCTGGATTTGGTCGGCCTGGCGCTGCGCGGGCCGAAGAAAGCGGTGGATAAGGCGATAAAAGGCCTGGCGCTCCACGGCTAGGGCTGGAAAGTGCGCCGCCCGGCGGCGAAAGCAGGGGGCCAGTCCCATGCCGTCTGAATGGCGGTATGGGGGCTTTGGCGGCAACACTTGAAATGAGGTTCGGGCATCATTAAATGATAAGAACCGCGGTTTTTTGCGCCGTCGGCGAGGCTCTTATATATTTAGTAGCATGCCTGAGGCAGGTTAGGCATGAAACGGCGGTCGGTCGGGCCGCTGCAAGTACGACAGTTAATCCGTTCGCCAAGAGGCTGCGAGCCTGTGCTTTCGGTAGGGACAGCCGCCAATCGTTTTTACGGCGACCGAAGGCGGAGCAGCTACTCACAGGTCACGAGGACACTTACCATGCATAAGAGAACACTGGCGTCACTGCATTACGAAAACATGCCTTACGATGGGGTACACTTTCATATTTTGAAACGGGAAACGCCTGGCCATACGGCGTTGCTGAAGCTGGATGCGGGCAGCCGACAACCGGCGCGTTTTCACCCGGGCTGGGTGAAACTGATGGTGCTGAGCGGTGAACTGAAGGTTGACGATCAGACGTTGCAACCCCATGAGATGTTAATCATTCCTGCCAATACCGCCTATACGGTACAGGCCATTACGGAAGTGATTTGTCTGGCGATTTCCGAGCTGGACGGCGCCGAGCTGGCCCGTTGATGAAATAACAACTCTGGATGGAGGAGAGCCTAGGCGCTCTCCCTATCCCTTCAGCATTAAGCCGCCCCCCCGGGCTGAGCTGTCTGCTGATTGATGCGTATACCTCCTGATTATGCCACCGCGCTTTCCCTATCCATCACTTTCGGCCGCGTCGCCCCCGCAACGAGCCGCCATTGCGCAGCGCATGCGCAACGCCTGCGTTTTACGCAGAACGATGAAATTTTGGTGTAAATAGTGAGTTTCTTCGCATAAGGCCCCTGGTGTGGCTTGCGACAGCGTCACTATATGGAGGATCATGCGGCCTCTCTATCAAATAAAAGACATTCGCGTTATCAAAAGGGACAAACGACCATGGGATTCGAAGTCGACAACGCCGAAACGAAACGCATCGACCTCAGCAGCCACGAAAACTCCTCGTTCGAGGTGACGGGGCTGGTGAAACACTATCCGGCGGGCTTTGTCATTCCTTACCACTCGCATAGGCGCTGCCACTTGCTCTATTCGCAGCAGGGCGTTATGGCGGTCGAGGCGAGCAGCGGGCGCTGGATCGTGCCGCCCACCACCGCAGTCTGGCTGCGGCCGGGGGTAGAGCATCAGATCGTCATGCAGAGCAACATCTGCGTTTACGGGATTTTGGTCGATGAAATCACCGCCGCGCGTTTGCCGCTGCGCGACGGCGTCTTGCAGGTCTCACCGCTGCTGCGAGAGCTGATCGCTCAGCTGGCGACGCTGGCGCCCGAAGGGGCGGAGACCCAACGCAATGCGCTGCTCAGAGCGTTGTTCCTTGAGGAGTTGAGCCTGCAGCCGCAGCTGGCGCTGCACCTGCCTTGGCCGGCAGAGGCGAGAATGGCCGAAATTTGCCGGCAGTTGGTCATCACGCCGGCCGACGATCGCGGCATTGAAGCCTGGGCCGATTCACTGTCGATCAGCGCAAAGACCTTTCAACGCCATTTCAGCCAACAAACCGGCATCACCTTCGGCCAGTGGAAACAGCGCCTGCGGCTGCTGTCGTCCATTCCGCTGCTGTTGGCCGGCCACTCGATCATCCACGCCGCCTTCGAAAGCGGTTACGAGAGCCACAGCGCCTATTCGGTGGCGTTCAAAAAACTGTTTGGTGTTTCGCCTTCGCGCTTTACGCTATAGCCTTATGGCATAGCGCGCTTCTCCTATAGATTGAAGCAACCTAATGACGTATAAAGCAAAGCAGTCAACCTCCGAGGCCGCTTCCTGTGATAAAAATTGTCGTGTATCTGATTCTCGCCGTGACGATCGCCATTATTGCGGCCAGAGTCATCTTTCGTTTGCCGAATATCTCCCAGCGTCTGCCGCAGGCGGCATTGCCGGCGGATCCTGCCGCCCAGCTGCCGGCGCGCGCCGCCGAACTGATGGTGGCGCATCCGGGCCTGAGCGGCGTGGTGCCGCTGGCCAGCGGGCACGATGCGTTCGCCAGCCGCCTGGCGCTGGCGCGGATGGCGGAAAGGTCGATCGACGCCCAGTACTACATCTGGCATAACGACACCTCCGGGCAGATCCTGCTGAAAACCCTGTATGACGCGGCTCAACGCGGCGTGCGCGTGCGGCTGCTGCTGGACGATAACGGCGTCGCCATGGACGAGACTCTGGCGGCGCTGAACGCCCAGGAAAACGTCGAGATCCGCCTGTTTAACCCGTCAACCGTGCGCACGCCGAAGCTGGCCGGCTACGCCTTTGACTTTATGCGCATGAACCGGCGCATGCATAACAAGTCTTACATCGTCGACGGCGCCGTGGCGATCATCGGCGGCCGCAATATCGGCGACGAGTATTTCCAGGTCGGCGACGAAAACTATTTCCTCGATCTCGACGTGCTGAGCGTCGGCAACGTGGTGGCGGAGACCGCCGAGGTCTTCGATCGCTACTGGAACAGCGCGTCGGTGTTTGGCGTTGAGCAGATTATCCGGGGCACAGGCGACCTTTCCGCCTTCCTGGCGCAGGCCACCGCGACCGAAAGCAGCGAACGGGCCCGCAAACTGGCGGTGCAGCTGGAAACCAGCGCGGTGCGCTTTCGCGATGGCGTCGTCCAGCCGGAATTCACCCAGGTAGAGCTGGTGGCCGACGATCCGGCGAAAGGGCTGGGCAAGGCTTCGCGCGATCGTTTGATGGTGACGCAGCTGAGCAAGATTATCGGCGGCGTCGGCCGGCAACTGGATCTGGTCTCCGCCTATTTCGTGCCGGGCCGGGAAGGGGCGAGCTTTTTTGAATCGCTCGCCAAACAGGGAAAATCCATTCGCGTGCTGACCAACGCGATGAACACCACCGACGTGCTGGTGGTGCATGCCGGCTACGCCAAATACCGGCGTGAACTGCTGCAGGCGGGCGTGGAGCTGTTTGAGCTGAAGCTGCGCGCCGGCCAGCCGACGGGGCGGCAGGAACTCAAACCGCTGGGGCTGTCCGGCGCGGCGCTGCATGCGAAAACCTTCGCCATCGACGATAAACGGGTATTTATCGGCTCGTTCAATTTCGATCCGCGATCGGCGCACCTGAACTGCGAAATGGGCTTCTTGATCGACAGCCCGACGCTGGCGGCCGACACCCGCCAGCTGTTTGATGGCCCGCTCGAGTACGCCGCCTACCGCCCGGCGCTGACGCCCGCGGGCAAAATGGTCTGGAACGAAGCCTTCGAAGACGGCCACACCGAGATCCATCAGCAAGAGCCCGGCGCCGGCTGGGTAAAACGCATCATTCTCATCGTGGCCGGCTGGCTGCCGATCGAATGGATGCTGTAACGGCGCGGCGGTAGGGAAAAGCGCCCCTGTCTCAGGCACGTTTCTTGCTTTATCCAGGAGTCTCCTCTTATCAGCAGGTTACTCCATGGCCCTTTCTGCTCTGAGCTTTGTACAGGCGTCGAAAAAAAGCGAAATCGCGGGTTTGCAACAGCTGTTGCAGCTGGGTGAACTGGTTGGTGCGGTCAGCCTGATGATCCACGCACTGCAACGGGAACGAGGCACCTCGAACATCTTCTTATGTTCTCATGGGAACACCTGGGGAAAGCAACTGAGTGAGCGGGCACTGGAGGTCCGGAAGGCAGAGGAGGCCGTCAGTCAGTGGCTTGCGTCTCAGGATCTTACCGGCCCCAACCTGGCGAATGCACCGCGATTACTCAGCCGCATTGCCTCGGTGTTGCATAGCCTCAGTACGTTACCGCAACTGCGTCAGCAGGTTCTTGGACTGTCTATCAGTCAGCCTGATGCCATGAATGCCTACAACGAGGTGATTCGCTCGCATTTGTCACTGGTCTTCGAAACGGCGGATATCTCCGGCGATCCGTCAATTTCACGGGCATTGCTGGCGATGTTCAGTTTTATGCAGGGAAAAGAGCTGGCCGCACAGGAGCGGGCCACGGCCGCCGCCGGTTTTGCGGCAGGGCATTTTGATGTCATCGCGCAACAGCAATTCACAGGCTTAATCGAGAGCCAGGAGCGCTGCTTTCAGACCTTCATGGAATTCGCGGCTCCCCGCTGTCTGGCAATGTGGCGGCAGCAGATGAACCAGGACAGCAGTGAATTTGAACGTTTCAGGCGAATTGCCTGCACGCGCGTCAGGCCTGGCGGTGAGACGACGGATACCGCATTACGCTGGTTTGACGTTGCGACGGCGCGAATCGATGGAATGAAAGTGGTGGAGGATGAGCTGCAAGCTGCGCTGATGGCCTCCTGCCGCCAGCGTATCCGTGAAGCACAGGCCGCCCTTGCGCTTCAGCAGCAGAATATTGACCAAATCCCACAGTCTGAAAGCCATTACGCCGCGCTACTCTCGCCGCAGCTTAGTCGTTCGGTTCTTGAGCTTGTTGAACAGCAGTCCCGCCAGCTGCAGGCGCTCGATGCAGAACTTTCTCAACTTCGCGTCACGCTGACCGAGCGTAAGCTGGTTGAGCGGGCAAAGGGCCTGCTGATGCAGCATCAGGGCTTAACGGAACCCCAGGCGCATTAAGGCACTGCTTGAGATGGCAATGAATCAGAATAAGAAACTTTCGGAAATTGCTGACGCGATGCTTGCCGTGTCTGCGCTGTTAGGCAAAAACGGGCACAAACCGGGCCAATAACTGCACCTTCTGTGTGCAATTACGCTGTGCAGGATGTGCAGTTCCGGTGCACCAGAAAGGGCGTCAAAGCGACAGAATAAGGCTAACCCTCTGATTTTTTTTGATACCGCAGGTTGGCACACAAGCTGCATTCTTTTTAATAGCAACAGCACTAAACCAATGGCGGTTTAGTCAGCATTACGGATAAAGGCGTCCAGTTAGCGTTCAGGGAACTGAGCGCTAACTGGACGCTTTTTTTTTTCCATTTTTCAACCTAACGGGAAGCCCTGATGACACAAGACGACAAAAAGACTCCGGGACAACTCTCCCGCCGCTGCTTTCTTGCGGGGAGTGCGGTGCTCGGCGGCAGCATGTTGATGTCAGGATTCATGAACCGGGTCTGGGCTGCCGGTTCCGACACGCCAGAGAAGAAAGAGATTCGCGTCGGGTTCATTCCCCTGACCGACTGCTCCTCAGTGGTGATGGCGGCGGTAAAGAAATTTGATGAGAAGTACGGCATTAAAATCATCCCGAGCAAGGAGTCGAGCTGGGCGTCAGTACGCGACAAACTGGTGTCTGGCGAGCTGGATGCGGCGCATGTTCTGTATGGGATGCTCTATGGCCTGCAGCTTGGCGTGTCCGGCCCGCAGCATGAGATGGCGATGCTGATGTCTCTCAACCAGAACGGGCAGGCCATTACGCTCTCTGAGCAGTTAAAGCAGGCGGGCGTCACGGATGCTGCATCGCTACAAAAAGTGGTCCAGGCCAGTGCGAAGGGGACCTATACCTTTGCGCAGACGTTCCCGACCGGCACGCACGCGATGTGGCTTTACTACTGGCTGGCAAACGCCGGTATCCATCCCTTTAACGACGTGCGCAATGTCGTGGTGCCTCCGCCGCAAATGGTCATGAACATGAAAATCGGCAATATGAGCGGTTTTTGCGTGGGGGAACCCTGGAACCAGCGCGCGATTCAGGACGGCATTGGTTTCACTGCTGTCACCTCACAGGAAATCTGGCCGGATCATCCGGAAAAAGTGCTCGGCACAACCTCTGCCTGGGTGACTGAAAACCCGAATGCGGCTCGCGCGCTGACCGCCGCGGTGCTGGATGCCTCCCGCTGGATAGACACCTCTGATGCCAATCGTAGTGAAACCGCTCAGGTCGTTGCGGCGCGGGCGTACATCAACACGCCACTCAAGACGATTCAGGGGCGGATGCTCGGCGACTACGAAAATGGGCTGGGGAAAACGTGGAAAGATGCCCACCGCATGCGCTTCTTCAACGATGGCGCGGTCAATTATCCGTATCTCTCCGATGGCATGTGGTTCCTGACTCAGCAGAAGCGCTGGGGATTGCTGGACAGCGATCCTGACTACCTCGGTATCGCCCAAAAAATTAACCGTATTGACGTCTACAAACAAGCTGCCGCCGCGGTTGGAGGGATCAATTTGCCATCCAGCGACATGCGAAGCAGCACGTTGATTGACGGCAGAGTCTGGGACGGCAGCAACCCTGCTGACTACGCCAACAGTTTTGCAATGAAACGCTAAGTGAGGCCACAGATGTCCGGAAATTTGAAAACCAATGTCGTCACGTTGACGGAGCCTGCCGCGGTCAGCGTTGAATCGCCCGCCAGCGCAGAAGTGATCACGATCGAGAGAGCCGCCCCGGTAGCCAGAACGGATACCTTTATTGTCCGGCTTCGCGCGAGCGTTCGCCGCTTCATGCAGAAAATGATCCCCGCCATTCTCGGGGCCGTCGTGCTGCTGCTCCTGTGGCAAATCGCCGCCAGTAGCAGTAAAGGCTTCCCGACGCCCGCTCAGACCTGGGAGGCGGCGAAGGTGATTTTTGCCGATCCGTTCTATATCAACGGGCCAAACGACATGGGCATTGGCTGGAATGTCCTGGCCTCGCTACAGCGAGTTGCGATTGGTTTCGGGCTTGCCGCGCTGGTCGGCATCCCGGCCGGGTTCCTGATTGGCCGCTTCAGCTTCATCGCCAGCATGTTCAACGCCATTATCTCGCTGCTGCGCCCGGTCAGCCCGCTGGCGTGGTTGCCGATTGGATTGCTGTTGTTCCAGCGCGCGGAGCCCGCCTCGTCCTGGACCATTTTCATCTGTTCTATCTGGCCGATGATCCTCAATACCGCAGAAGGGGTGATGCGCATTCCGCAGGACTATCTCAACGTTGCGCGGGTGCTGAAACTCAGCGAATTCACCGTAATGCGCAAGATCCTGTTTCCTGCCGTGCTGCCGTACATTCTGACCGGGGTGCGGTTGTCCATCGGTATCGCCTGGCTGGTGATTGTTGCGGCTGAAATGCTGACCGGCGGCGTGGGCATCGGTTTTTGGATCTGGAACGAATGGAACAACCTCAACGTGGAAAACATTATCGTCGCCATTCTGCTGATTGGTGCCGTGGGGATGTTACTGGAGCAGGGGCTGATGGCCGTTGCCCGTCGCTTAAGTTACGACAATCACTAGGAGCCCGCGATGAAAAAAGAAAAATCGATTATCAGCGTCCAGAGCGTCACTCAACGTTTTCCTTCAGCGAAAACCACCTTTCTGGCGCTCGATAACGTCAGCTTTGATATCGCAGAAGGCGAAACGGTCAGCCTGATTGGCCACTCAGGCTGCGGAAAATCGACCCTGCTGAATTTGATTGCCGGGCTGAGTCGCCCGACGGAAGGCGTGCTGTTGTGCGACAACAAAGAGATTTCCGGGCCGGGGCCAGAGCGCGGGGTCGTCTTCCAGAACCATTCGCTGCTGCCATGGTTAACCGCTTTTGAGAATGTCGAACTGGCGGTGCGGCAGGTATTTAAAGACCAGATGAACAAAAGCGAAATGCACGACTGGATTTTGCACAACCTCGAACTGGTGCACATGGAGCATGCGGCCGATAAGCGCCCGGGCGCCATTTCAGGCGGCATGAAGCAGCGTGTCGGTATCGCCCGTGCCTTGGCGATGAAACCGAAAGTTTTGCTGATGGATGAACCTTTCGGGGCGCTGGATGCGCTGACGCGGGCGCATCTTCAGGACGCCGTTATGGACATTCAGGCGCGTCTGAAAACCACCATTTTGCTGATCACCCACGACGTTGATGAAGCGGTGCTGCTGTCTGACCGCGTGATGATGATGACTAATGGTCCGGCGGCGAAAGTCGGTGAAGTGTTACAGGTTGAGCTGTCACGCCCCCGCAGTCGACTGGCTTTGTCGAACGATCCTCTGTTCCACCAGTATCGCCAGCAGGTGCTGCATTTTCTCTATGCAAAACACCGGGCAGTGGCCTGATTCCATGAGGGGAGTTGTGCAATGGCTAAACCGACTTTAATCGTTATCGGCAATGGTATGGCAGGCGTGCGACTGGTGGAATATCTCTGTGAGCTCGCACCAGATCGTTACCGTATCATGATCATCGGCGATGAAAAGCACAGTGCGTACAACCGTATCCAGCTGACGCCGGTGCTTTCCGGTGAGAAAGATTTTGGCCAGATAGTTACGCATGACGCGCAGTGGTATGAGCATCACAACATCACATTGATCGCAGGCACGGCGGCGACGGCAATCGACCGTCACGCTTGCACCGTCACGGCCGCCGGGCAGATCTATTCATACGATCATTTGGTTCTGGCCACTGGCTCACGGCCATTTCTGCCCCCCCTGCCTGGGGTCGAATTGCCGGGTATCCACGGGTTCCGCACTCAGCAGGATGTCGAAAATATTCTGCAGGGAGCCTACGCAGGCCAACCGGTTGCGGTGATCGGCGGCGGCGTGCTGGGCGTGGAGGCGGCGGCGGCCCTGGCGCGGCGTGGAATGCGGGTGAGCCTGCTACATCGCGGCACACATCTGATGGATCAGCAGCTGGATGAACACGCCGGAAAACTGTTGCACGAGGGGCTCTCATTACGCGGCATCAACGTCATTTTGCAGGCTGAAACGGTGTCATTCAGCGCTGATGCCGCTGGCAGCGTCAGCAGGGTGAATCTTAATGATGGGCGCGGAATAGCGGCGGAGCGGGTCGTGCTCTCTGTGGGCGTGCGGCCGAACATCGCGCTGGCACAACGGTCCGGCTTGCCGTGCGATCGCGGTATTCTGGTGAACCCGCAGCTGCAAACCGCTGACCCGCACATCTCGGCAATTGGAGAATGTTGCCAGTGGGGCGAACTCACTTTTGGCCTGGTGGCCCCGTGCTGGCAGCAGGCTGAAACGCTGGCCTATCGGCTGGCCGGGGGCGATAAAGCCACTTCATTCGAGGTGCAGAATGTCCCGCTGCGCCTCAAGGTCACAGGCCTGAATTTGTTCTGCGCCGGTGAATTACACAGCCGCGATGGCGCTCAGACCCATACCACCTTTGACCCGTTTGACGGGCATTATCGAAGGCTGGTGCTCTGCGACAACCAACTGAAAGGGGTGTTGCTGTGGGGCGATATCAGCGATGGCCCGCAATACCTCCAGCGGATCGGCACGCCCGCTGGTCAACCGTTGCCCTTCAGCGTCTTCAGTCCCGGTAATGAGCCGGATGCCTCTGGCTTACAGCCTGTTAAATCAGAACCGTTACCCGTCGAGGTGGCGAGGAGTCATTCAATGTCGAAACCCGTATTGGTTATGGCCGGACACGGCATGGTAGGCCATCATTTTTTAGAGCAGTTGGTTGCGCGTGAGCTGCATCTGCAATACCAGGTGATTGTGTTTGCCGAAGAGGCCTCGCCCGCCTACGACCGTGTGCATTTGTCCGAATACTTCTCTGGCCGCACGGCGGAATCCCTCTCAATGGTTGAAAAGGGATTTTTCGAATCGACCGGGATTGAACTGCGTCTGGGGCACAGCATCGGGCTCGTTGATACAAAACACCGTTTTGTGGTCGATCACCAGGGGCGGCAGACGGCTTACGATGTACTGGTGCTGGCAACAGGATCCTATCCGTTTGTGCCGCCGATCCCTGGCAATGATGCGCCGGGCTGCCTGGTTTACCGCACGCTTGACGATCTTGCGGCCATTCAGGCCTGCGCGGCAAACGGCAAAACGGGCGTGGTTGTCGGCGGGGGATTACTGGGGCTGGAGGCGGCCAACGCGCTGAAACAGCTCGGGCTGGATACGCACGTGGTGGAGTTTGCACCGCGGCTGATGGGGGTTCAGCTCGACGACGGCGGTGCCGCGATGCTGCGCCGTAAAATTGAAGCGCTGGACGTGAAGGTGCATACCGGGAAAGAAACCCAGGCCATTACTGCGGGCGAGGAGAGCCATTACCGGATGGTGTTTGCCGATGGCAGCTATCTGGAAACCGATCTGGTGCTATTTTCCGCAGGGATCCGCCCACGCGATCAGCTTGCGAGAGCGTGCGGGCTTGAAGTGGGGCCGCGCGGCGGCATTGTGATTGACGATCGCTGCCAGACGTCCGACCCGGCTATTTATGCGATCGGCGAATGTGCGCTATGGAACGGGCAGATCTTCGGCCTGGTGGCGCCGGGTTATCAGATGGCCCGCGCGCTGGCGGATACCCTGACGGGCGGCGACGCCGTCTTTAAGGGCGCGGACATGAGCACCAAACTTAAGCTTCTTGGTGTTGAGGTGGCATCGATTGGTGACGCGCATGGGCGTACCCCAGGTAGCCAGAACTACAGCTGGGTAGACGGTCCGGCGGAAGTGTATAAGAAAATCGTGGTATCGCAGGATCGCAAACGGCTGTTGGGGGTGGTGCTGGTGGGCGACAGCGCGGAATACAGCACGTTGCTGCAAATGATGCTCAACGATATGCCGCTGCCTGCCAAACCTGAATCCCTCATTTTGCCTGTCGGGTCGGGCGCAGACAAACCTGTGCTGGGCATCGCAGCCCTGCCCGATAGCGCGCAAATTTGTTCCTGCCACAACGTCAGTAAAGGCGATGTCCGTAACGCCGTGAAGAACGGCTGCCACGATATGGCGGCGATAAAAGCCTGCACCAAAGCGGCGACGGGCTGTGGGGGCTGCGCCGCACTCACCAAGCAGGTGATGGAATATGCGCTGTCCGACATGGGCGTCGAGGTGAAAAAAGACATCTGTGAGCATTTCGCGTATTCGCGCCAGGAGATTTATCACCTGGTTCGGGTGGGCAATATCCGCACGTTCGGGGAACTGATTGAAAAGCACGGCCACGGCAGCGGGTGTGAAATCTGCAAGCCGCTGGTCGGATCGATACTGGCATCATGCTGGAACGACTACCTGTTGAAACCGCAACATTTGCCACTGCAGGACACCAACGATCGTTATTTCGCCAATATCCAGAAGGACGGAACCTATTCCGTCGTGCCGCGCGTTCCGGCGGGAGAGATAACCCCCGAAGGGCTTATCGCCATCGGCGAAGTCGCCAGGCGTTACAAGCTCTACACCAAAATTACCGGAGGGCAGCGAATCGACCTGTTCGGCGCGCGTCTGGAGCAACTGCCGGAGATCTGGCAGCAGCTGGTTGATGCCGGTTTTGAAACCGGTCATGCCTACGGCAAATCTCTGCGTACGGTGAAATCCTGCGTCGGGTCGAGCTGGTGTCGCTACGGCGTACAGGACTCCACCTCGCTCGCGCTGCAATTAGAGCACCGCTACAAAGGGCTGCGTTCGCCTCACAAAATCAAAATGGCCGTCTCGGGTTGTACCCGCGAGTGTGCCGAAGCCCAAAGTAAAGATGTGGGGGTAATTGCCACGGATAAGGGCTGGAACCTGTATGTCTGTGGCAACGGGGGAATGAAGCCCCGCCATGCTGATTTGCTGGCGCAGGACATGAGCACAGAGCAGCTCATTCGTACCGTTGACCGCTTACTGATGTTCTACATCCGCACCGCTGACCGGCTGCAGCGCACCAGCACCTGGATGGATAACCTCGAAGGGGGCATCGACTACCTGCGCCAGGTGATTCTGGACGACAGCCTGCAAATTGCGGATGAACTGGATCGTGAAATGTCTGCGGTGGTGGCGACGTACCAGTGTGAATGGCAGACCACTCTGGCCTCGCCGGATCGCCTGGCGCTGTTCAGACCGTTTGTAAACAGCGAGGTCCCTGACGAAGGGGTCGTGATGGTGAGCGAACGTCAACAACTGCGGCCTGCAACGCATGAGGAGCGCAGCATGCTCGCCGTGCCTGCCGCAGAAAATACGCAGGAGCCCGCACCGGGCTGGGTGGAAGTGTGCAGCCTGAGCGCCATCCCGGCGAATGCGGGAATGGCGGCGCGCCTGGCAAGCCAGCAGATTGCGCTGTTCTATCTGCCCGGTCATCCACAGCAGGTTTTTGCGCTGAGCAATCATGAACCAGACAGCGACGCCAATGTGCTGGCGCGCGGGCTCGTGGGGGATGTCAAAGGCGAACCGGTGGTGATTTCCCCGCTCTATAAACAGCGCTTCAGCTTACGGGACGGCCGCAGCCTGGACAATTCGCCGCATGCGCTGCGAAGCTGGGCGGTGAAAGTGGAAGATGGCCGCGTCTGGGTTCAGGCACAAATGCAGGGCGTTGCGTCCGCCAAAATCATTGAAACGGTCAACCTATGAAAACAGCGTCTCCGGTCGTGAAAACCACCTGCGCCTATTGCGGCGTGGGGTGCGGCGTCAGTATGCAGCCACAGGCTGATGGCTTCGCCGCCAGCGGCGACCCGGCACATCCGGCGAATCGCGGAAGGCTGTGCGTGAAGGGCAGCGCGCTGGGTGAAACGCTGGGCTTACAGGGGCGTCTGCTCCAGCCTGAAATCCATCATCAACCCGTGAGCTGGCCGCAGGCGTTAGACGCTGTCGCACAAGGGCTACAGGCGACGATTGACGAGCATGGACCGCAGTCGGTCGCGTTTTATGGCTCGGGCCAGCTGCTGACGGAGGATTACTACGTCGCCAACAAGCTGATGAAAGGGTTTATCGGGGCGGGCAACATGGATACCAACTCCAGGTTGTGCATGGCCTCCGCCGTGGTGGGCTACAAGCGGGCGTTCGGCGCCGATGCCGTCCCCTGCAATTATGATGATCTGGAGCAGGCAGACTGCGTTATTCTGGTAGGTTCGAACACCGCCTGGGCGCATCCGGTGGTGTATCAGCGGCTGGCGAAAGCCAAAGCGGAGAGGCCGGAGATGCAGATTATCGTCGTTGATCCGCGTAAGACCGCCACCTGTGATATTGCCGATCTGCATCTGGCACTGCGTCCGAGCAGCGATGCGGCGCTGTTCTGCGGCGCACTGAACGAGATGGCAGCGCGCGGAAAACTGGATACCGCTTTTCTGCAGCACCACACGAACGGGGCAGAAGAAACCTTACAGACAGCAAAAGCGTGGAGCCTGGAGAAGACGGCGGACTATTGCGGGATCGCCTCCTCGCAATTACAGGCGTTTTATCAACGGATAGCCCGGAGCCAGCGGCTGGTCACGCTGTATTCGATGGGGATCAACCAGTCCAGTTCGGGCGTCGACAAATGCAACGCGATAATTAACCTGCATCTGGCAACCGGCCAGATTGGACACGCTGGCAGCGGGCCATTTTCGATAACGGGCCAGCCGAATGCGATGGGCGGACGTGAAGTCGGCGGGCTGGCAAACCAGCTGGCCTGCCATATGGGATTTACCGCCGAAGAGATTACACGGGTCGGGCGTTTCTGGCACAGCGATAACGTCGCGCAGAGCCCTGGACTCAATGCCATCGATCTCTTCCGCGCTATCGAGAAGGGAGAGATAAAAGCCGTCTGGATCATGGGCACCAATCCGCTGGTGTCACTTCCGGATGCCGATCGCGTGCGGGCCGGTCTGGCGCGTTGTCCTCTGGTTATTGTGTCCGACATTCTGCGTGACACGGACACCACCCGCGCCGCGCATATCCTGCTGCCCGCCCTGGGCTGGGGGGAGAAAAATGGCACGGTGACCAATTCGGAACGCTGTATCTCCCGGCAACGCGCGTTTCTGGCTGCACCTGGGGAGGCCAAACCTGACTGGTGGATCCTCAGCCAGGTTGCGCAGCGGCTGGGGTTTGCGGAGGCCTTTGCCTGGCAGCATCCGGCAGATATTTTCCGCGAACATGCGGCCTTGTCCGGCTTTGAAAATGCAGGCACTCGGGCGTTTGACATCAGCGGGCTGGCGCAGTTGTCTAATGAAGAATGGGATACCCTGCAGCCGATCCAGTGGCCGGTTAATGCCGCACGGCCGCAGGGTACGCCGCGACTATTTACAGATAAAACCTTTTTTCACCCTGACGGTAAAGCGCGGTTGATCGCCGTCACCCCGGCGCTGCCCGCCAGCCAGCCCACTGCGGCTTATCCGCTGATCATGAACACCGGAAGGGTGCGCGACCAGTGGCACACCATGACGCGAACCGGCAAGTCTGCTCGCCTGATGCAGCATATCAGCGAGCCGTACTGTCAGTTTCATCCGGATGATGCGCCGGGCATTCAGGCGGGTGAGTTGTTGCGTGTAACCTCATCCCATGGCTGGCTGCTGTTACGCGCGCAACCCGATCATCTTCAGCCTCGCGGCAGTATTTTCGTGCCGATCCATTGGAACAGCCATTTTAGCCGGCAGGCCCGGGTCGATGCGCTGATAGCTCCCGTTACCGATCCTCTTTCCGGGCAACCGGAAAGTAAGCATATGCCGGTCAATCTGACGAAATGGAAAGCGGCTTGGTATGCAGAGCTGTTTATTCGGGGAGAGGGGATCGCCGCGCCTGCCACCGCCTACTGGAGCCGCATCACCCAACCGGGCGTCACGCATTTTACGTTAGCGGATTCTTCGCTCCAGGAGGAGTGGATGGCGTGGCTGAATGAACATTATCCGCTGGAGGGGAAAACCTGCCAGAGCGCCCGGATGGGGGATGAGGGCTTCAACCTGCTGGTGTGGGCGCAGGGCGAACTGCAGCTGGCATTTTACGCGCGCCGAAGCCCACTGCTGCCGGACAGGCAAGCGATACTGTCTGCCTTTATCACCCCGCCGGACACGGCACCGCAGCGGCTGGCGTTACTGGCGGGCCAGGCCGGCAGCCATAAGGCCGCCACCGGCAAAATGATTTGCAGCTGTTTTTCTGTTGGCGAAGCGCAGATTGTCGACGCCGTGCGGCAGGGATGCCACAGCGTGCAACAGCTCGGCTCAAAGCTGAAATGTGGCACTAACTGCGGCTCCTGCGTGCCGGAGCTGAAAACGTTTATTGCCGGCCAGCTGGCCGCCCTGACGATGGAAGAACGCCCATGAAAACTAGCAACATGTTGCCGATAGCGCAGATTATGGCCCTGGCAGATCAACGCAGCCCGGTGCGCCGGGGTGACGTCTGGCTGGTGGGCGCAGGGCCGGGTGATACTGAACTGCTGACCCTGAAAGCGCTGCGCGTTATCCGGCAGGCCGATGTCGTGGTCTTTGACCGGCTGGTGTCCGATGCGGTGCTGGCGCTGGCGCCGGACACTGCACTGCGGATCGATGTCGGCAAATCCCCGCGCAATCATCGCCTTGAACAGCATGAAATCAATATGTTGCTGGTTGATCTGGCGCTGGCGGGGCACCGTGTAGTGCGCCTGAAGGGCGGCGACCCGTTCATCTTTGGCCGGGGTGGGGAAGAAATGGCCTGCTGCCAGCAGAAGGGGATAGTGTGCAATGTTGTGCCCGGTATCACGGCGGCAATGGGCTGTGCCGCAGCCAGCGGGATCCCGCTGACGCACCGAAACCTGGCACAGTCCGTCAGGTTTGTCACCGGACATGGCCCGGAAGGGGAACCGGACGTTGACTGGTCCGTACTGGCCGCCGCGCGCCAGACGCTGGTCTTCTATATGGGGATTGCCAACAGCCCTGTTATCAGCCAGCGCTTGATTGCCCATGGCTTACCCGGCTCAACGCCCGTGGCGGTGATTGAACGCGGCACTCAGCCTCAGCAGCGCGTGCTGGTGGGCACTCTGGATGCATTGGGAAAGATCGTTGCAGAGGAGCAGGTCGAATCACCAGCCCTGGTAATTATTGGTGAGGTGGTGGGAATGTACCGGCCGATTGCCGAACTGCCTGAGAAGATTTTTCCGCAGATGGGCCGTTCTGAACCGGCTTTGCCAGTCAGTCTGAAGTGGCCGGCGAAAATGGATAGCATAAGCGTTATTCTGGAATCATCCTATGACCATATCTGGCACGCAAGAGACGGTCACAATAGCTAAAACATCTAATCGAACCAAGGACACGGGGATGTTTAATCCCCGTGTTTGTGGTGAGAAAGAGGCGCAGCGGCCATGGCCGCCGCGCAGGGTGTTATTGGCTAATCGATTGCTGCAGCGCCTGAACGGAAGAAACGATGCCGGCATCAACCGACATGGTCAGGTCTTCCATTTCCAGCGACACCCAGTCGTTGTAGCCCATCATGCGCACCACCGAGAAGAATTCCTTCCACCACTGCAGATCCCGCCCGCAGCCGACGGCGACATAGTTCCAGGCGCGGCCGGCCACGTCATCTATCGGTTTGGTCTCCAGCAGCCCGTTAACCTCGACGACGCCGCGCTCAAGGCGCACGTCTTTGCCATGCACATGGTGAATGGCGGGACCAAGGGCGCGGGCCACCGCGATGGGATCTGCCCCCATCCAGAGCAAGTGACTGGGATCGAGGTTCAGGCCCACCATCGGGCCAATGGCCTCGCGCAGCCGGAACAGCGTTTCCGGGTTCCACACCAGCATGGCGCTGAAGTTTTCCAGCGCAAAGCGCTCGACGCCGCACGCTTTGGCTCGGGCGACCAGCGCCTGCCAATAGGGGATCGCCACGTCATTCCATTGATAGTCCAGGCAGTTTTTCACCGTCGGCGGCCAGCTGACGGTATAGGTGATCCAGTTGGGGATGGTGTCATGCGGGCTGGCCGGCGGCAGGCCGCTCATCATGACGATCTTTTTCACTCCCAGCAGCCCGGCCAGCTCCAGCGTATTGTCGGTTTGGCGCTGATGGCGTTGCCCCAGCTCGCCGGGATCGAGCGGATTGCCGGAGACGTTGAGCGCGGCGATCTCCATGCCGCGGCTGGCCAGCGCCTGCAGCAGCTGCCGGCGTTTGGCGGGGTTGGCCAGTAGATCGTCGGCATCCAGATGGGGCGCCGGAGACCAGCCGCCGGTGGTCATTTCCACGCCGCGCACCCCCAGCTCCAGCAGCCGGTCCAGCATCTGCTCGAAGGGTAAATGGCCCAGGCTATCGGTACAGAATGAGAGTCTCATGAGGCTTTCCTTATTGGTAATTAACCCAGGTGGCGCCGTTGTCGGCGGAACGAACGCAGTTTTCAATCCAGCGTACGCCTTCCAGCCCGGCGTCGATATCTGGGTAGATCAGCGTGGCCAGCGTCTGCCGATCGCCGCGCTGGCTGGCGCTGATGGCGATGGCGAACTTGAGGTAGATATTGGCCCAGGATTCGGCCAGGCCTTCGGTGTGCAGCGCGCCGAGCCGCTCTTCGGCCAGGGCGCTGTCGTCAAGATAGGGCATGCCGTGGTGCAGGATCTGGTTGGGCCGCCCCTGGATCTCATAGCGCAATTCGCCGGGCGCAGCGTCGCTCCACTGCAGGCTGGCGAGCGAGCCGACCACGCGGATGCTTTGGCTGTCCATCGCGCCGGCGTTGACGGCGGAGGCCCACATGCGGCCGACGGCGCCGTTTTCGTAGTGCATCAGCACCATGGCGTTGTCTTCCAGCGGGGCGCGGGAAGGAATAAAACTCTGGCGATCGCACAGCAGGGAGGCAATCTTCATATCGGGCATCACCAGCTGCGAGATGTAGAAGGTGTGGGTGGAGATGTCGCCCAGCACAAAAGAGGGGCCGGCGATTTTCGGATCGACGCGCCACTTTTGCGCCTCGAACTTGTCTGCGCTTTCGTTGGCATTGAAGCCGTGGGTGTATTGCAATTCGACCATGCGTATTTCGCCGATGTCGCCGTTCGCGATCATGGCGCGCATCTGCATCAGCAGCGGATGGCCGGAGAAGCCGTAGGTTACGCCGACGATCAGGCCTTTCTCCGCCGCCAACGCCTTGATTTCTCTCGCCTCCGCCGTGGTGAAGAACAGCGGCTTTTCGCAGATGACATGCAGGCCGGCATTCAGCGCGGCGCGCGTAATTTCATAGTGGGTGCCGTTAGGGGTGGCGATGGTCACCACCTCAACGCCATCTCCGCGGTTGGCTTCTTGCTCCAGCAGCTGTTGATAGCTGTCATAGCAGCGTTCGGCGGGCACGCCGAGATTAACGCCAAACTCGCGTCCGCGCGCCGCGTCGATATCAAAGGCGCCGGCAACCAACCGATAGGCGGTGTTGTCGCGCAGTGCGCCGGAACGGTGCTTGTAGCCCACCTGGCTGAGGCGGCCGCCGCCGATCATCGCCCAACGCAGCGGGCGAGGGATGCTTCTTTCACCATTTAACATGCTGACTCCTGATATTGTGGCTTTGCACTCGGGTGCAAAAGAGGTTGAAAAAGAGAGTGGCAACGGTTTATTTCTGATTCATCTGCGCAAATTCCGGGTAGTTTTCTCGCGTCACGGTGGCGTAAGGCACCCAGTTGTAAGGCTCGGTTTTGGCGTGATCCAACAGGGCGCGAGTCACTTGCACCGCGCCGATCGCCTGGGCTTTGGCATCCTGGAAAATGGTCACCGCCAGGTCGCCGTTTTTGATAAATTGCAGGCCGTCGGGCGTGCCGTCGATACCGGCAACCAGCACACCGCTCTTTTTGGCCTGCTTCAGCGCCATGATCGCACCGATAGCCATCTCATCGTTGTTGGCGGCGATCGCATCGATCGCTACGCCGTTCAGCAACCAGCCGGAAACCACATCGACCGCTTCATTGCGCTGCCATTTTGCGGTCTGTTTCTCTACCACTTTCAGGTCCTTGTGTTTGGCGATCACCGCTTCAACCGCGCGGGTGCGTTCGCGGGTTTCTTCGTTGGAGAGGGCGCCCATCAGGATCGCCACGTTGCCGCGGTAATTCATTTTTTTCGCCAGAGCCTCCATCTGCAGGCGGCCGCTGAGCGCCGAATCGGAGCCGACGTAGGCCGTCGCGCCGCTCAGCGGCACTTCGGGTTTGCGGTTGACGAAGATCAGGGGGATCGCGGCGCGTTTGGCGGCCGCTATCATCGGCTGGACGCCTTGCGTATCAACCGGGTTGAGGATAATGGCGTCCACGCCCTGATTAATCAGATCGTCCACCTGCTGCACCTGCAGGGCGACATCGCCTTTGGCATCGACGAACTGGCCTTGCAGTTGCTGCGCAGCCAGTTCCCGCGCCATTTGGCTGCGCAGGATAGAGACGAAGTTGAGATCGAAGTTGGCCAGCGCCACGCCGACCTGGTAGGTCTTGGCCTGGGCGGTCACCACAAACAGCGAGCAGGCTAACATCAACAACAGTCTGGTTTTTTTCATTACGGTCTCCTGTTGAGAAGAGAGGCGTTGTGTAAAAACAGTGTATTTGCAACCGGGTGCAAATCAGGAGGCAAAACGGCGATGCGTCTCTGAATGCCACCGTGAATGTCGGCCATGAATAAAATTTGGTCAACAGGGGAAAGGTGAAAACAGCGCTGACGATCACAAATTGTTTACGTTTTGCACCCGGTTGCATAACGATTTGCAATCGGGTGCAAAAACGGGACATAATTGCAGCAGAAATGCCGGCGGGCGCTTAGGGGATCTGAGCGAGCGGGGTATAGTTTGACTTCACCAAAGCAGGGATCGACGCAACCATGATGAAACACCACAAAGCCACCGCCAGCGACGTCGCCGAAAAGGCCGGCGTCTCTAAATGGACGGTATCGCGTGCCTTTACGCCCGGCGCCTCGATCTCGGCCAGCGCGCGTGAAAGCGTGCTGGCGGCGGCGGCCGAGCTGGGCTATCGGCCAAATCTGCTGGCGCGCAGCCTGTCGCAAAAACGCACGCACATCATTGGCGTGGCCATCGACGAGATGAAGAACCCGCATTCAATGATGATGCTCGATATGGTGACCAAACAGCTGCAAACCCGCGGTTATATGGCGCTGTTGCTGAACATCACCGCCGGGGAAAACTACCGGGCGGTGATGGCGATGGCCGATCAGCTGCAGGTCGACGGCATTTTGTTCCTGGCGACGGTGTTAACCAAGGAGTGGGCAGCGATCGCGCAAGATCTGCATCAGATACCGCTGGTGCAGGTATGCCGCAATACGGAAAGCGAACACATTGATGTGGTCAATATCGACGGCTACCGCGCCGGCGAAGAGATCGCCGCGCTGCTGATAGAGCAAGGGCATCGGCGCTTTGGTTACATGAAGGGGCCGGACACGCAAAGCAGCCATTTGCTGCGCATGGAAGGCTACCGCGACAAACTGATGGCCGCCGGCTTTCAGTTGGATCGGGTGCTCACCGCCGGCCATTACGATCGCCAACGCGGTTTCCAGCTGATGAGCGAATACCTGCAGGCAACGCCGGAAAACGAACGGGTTGAGGCGCTGTTCTGCGAGAACGACGTGTTGGCGCTGGGGGCGCTCGAAGCGCTCAGGCAAACGGCGCCGTCGTCCGCGATGGCCGTGGTAGGTTTCGACGATATCGACGAGGCCGGCTCAGCCAACTGGGCGCTGACCAGTTACAGCCAACGCATCGACCGGCTGGTCGAAGAGGCCTTGAATCGCCTGATCGACAATCGCGCCACGGCAGACGGCGCCTGGCGGCACGGGGAATTGCGGGTTCGGCGGTCGCATTTGGCTGGGAAACAGGCGTAAGGCTTCCTTTTTATGTGACGATGTCACTATTGAGGCTTGATGAGAGAAGGAATCCTGGGAATAGTCAGGTTTCACGAGTGTCATTCTGATGTAGATAGACTGCCGAAGTTTGCCAGATTTCACGTAGCGCGATCAAAAAGGAGGGCATTTTGACCCATTTTGCAGAGTGGCTTAGCCACGTCCAGGCGCTTGAGGTTGAACTGCACCAGCCAACAACGCGCTGCGATCCGAAGCGTGTCGCGGCATTGCTGCATGAAGACTTTGAAGAGATTGGCCGCTCAGGCCTACGTTATGACAAACGCCAGACCGTTGCGGCGCTGGAGATGGAAACGGATTATCCGCAGATTTTCGCCGAAGGTTTTAAGCTGGCGCAAATCAGTGATAGCACCGTATTGCTGACGTATAAAAGTTTTCAGCGTGACGCGCAGGGCCACGCCGTGCGTTGCACAGAGCGTTCGTCGATTTGGCTTCTGACAGCCAAGGCGGGTTGGCAGATGCGGTTTCATCAAGGCACGCCGACTGATGATTGAGCCAGATTTAAAAGCCGATCTAATGGAATGACAACAAGCCAGGCAGAAGACAGATGTCAGAGGGATAAAGCTGCAGGTGAGGAGAGAAGATGCTCAGGGATGGCCCGGTGCGTATCCAGCAATTAAATTTAACATAATATACATTATGCGCACCAAGGTAATGATATGTGGATTCTGCCGTCCAGGCCTGATTTATGGGCTTTCTCCTGCGGCCAATCATGCCAGCGCCGGCTGCTCATGCCGTTGAAGTAATTCGTTTTTCAACCGGCCATAAGCCGCCGGGTTTTGCCGGCGGTCTTCTGCTGCCTGGTGTTTGGGTTGCTCAGCAATACCATGATGCTTGCGCAGATAATCTCTGAACGCCAACTGTCTGATCGCCTGTTCACTTGCTGCAGCAACGCCTGCCGGTAATGCCGTTCTCGCCACGCGGCGTAGGTCTCATGTCATGCATCTTGTCATTCACACCATCCAACGCCGCCAGCCTTTCAATCTTCAGCAAGATATCAATCGTTGGTTTGGCACTGCTGTACTGCCGATATGATGAATTGCCGTTAATACACCAGCCAATATCTCGCGTAGTTTCAGCGCTGCATCAGGCTCGACCGTGATGATGCGCTCTGTCATTTTCCGCTCCAATAATGATGACCGGACATGATTTCAATGGCGCATCTCCGCCGATAAGGAGTAAAAATCCCCTGCTTTTTTGATCGCGCTACGTAAAATCTGGCAAAACGTGGCTGCTACGATACTGCAGATTTCTCCAAAACACGTCATTTCAACGGGCACTATTTGTACGCTAAATGCGCATTGGCGTCCGTTTTCATCGTTTTCGGCGCCCACCACGGCGTTGGCTATACTGAATGGGGACACATTCCAGGAGCCTCCCCATGTTTGACCATGTGAAATTTGGCGTCAGCGACTTTGCCCTTAGTAAAGCGTTTTTCCTCAATGCACTCGCGCCGCTGGGCGTAAAGATCGTTGCCGAAGGCGAACCCGGCTATGGCGTCGAACTTTGTCACGATCGGGGTAACGTGTCATTGTGCCTGTTTCAAACCGATGAAAAACCGGCGCATCTGCACCTGGCATTTGCCGCAAGCAGCCGTGAACAGGTCGATGCGTTCTACCACGCCGCGCTAAATGCCGGCGGCAAAGACAATGGCGCACCCGGTTTGCGGCCCAATTACCATGCCCACTACTATGCGGCATTTGTGATCGGCCCGGATGGCCACAATATCGAAGCGGTGTGCCATAACCCGATGAACTAGTAATTTTTCCAGCTAAAACAGCATGTTAATCACGAGTTGATGCACGCTATTTAACATAACGCAATTGTGACGCGGTCACTTAAAGTTACCCTGTCACATCAATCCACTCTGCTCCGGTGATGCTGGCCAGGCGTTGTGGCGCAATTCTCACGCCTGAGTTATCGCTGCCACCTGCCGGAAGCACTTCACCGTAGCTGCACAGGCTGCGATCGCAGTAAATTCTTACCGTTGCCGGTGCGGCAAAGGGGCAAACGCCGCCCGGTGGATAGCCGGTCAGCGACTCCACCTCCTCCGCCGGCAGCATGCGCGCCTTTACCCCGAAGAATTGTTTGTACTTCTTGTTATCGATTCTGGCGGTTCCCGCCATCACCAACAGCACTACGCCGTCGTTCACGCGAAACGACAGCGTCTTGGCGATCTGCCCGCTCTCCACGCCAAAGGCTTCCGCCGCCAGCGCCACGGTAGCGGTATTCTTTGCCAGCACCGTCACCGCCGTTTCCGGCGCGTGCTCGGCCAGAAATCGCTGAACGCGCTCTATACTCATGCCCATCCTCCCGATGTTGTAAGCCATTGATAATGCCGCAGTGAGGGTTTCGGTTTTAACATCGCATGCTAAAAATGAGAATCAAAATTGTTCAAATCGGTGAATCTGAACAAAGCTTTAAGGGGCCACGCCCTTTTTTACCTATCATTTTTCATGGAGATACCTGCATGACCACGCAAACGACAGCAAGGCCTTCAGCGGTCGCGGTGGCCGTCTATGAATGGCTCAATCCGATACCCTACGGATTTTTCACCGCTGCGCTGATTTTCGACATTATCTATGCCTGCACGGCGAATATTCAGTGGGTCAACGGTGCCAGCTGGCTGATCGCCATCGGCCTGATTTTTGCCATTATTCCCCGTCTGATTAACCTGGTGCAGGTGTGGTTCGGCAGCGGCCGGCTGCAGGGGCCATCGGTCAAGCTCCATTTCTGGCTGAACTTGCTGGCCATCGTTCTCGCCATCATCAACGCCTTCGTGCATAGCCGGGATGCGTATGCCGTGGTGCCGCAAGGTCTGGTGCTGTCTGCGATCGTGGTCGCGCTGCTGAGCCTCGCCAACATTCTGCTGGCCGTGGGCGCCCGCGCAAAATAATAAGGAGGTTTTCATGAAGCTATCATCCATCGCGATTGCGCTTTCGGCCGTGTTGGCGCTGGCCGGCTGCGATAACAGCGCCGTCATTTCACCGGAACAACAAATGGGGCCGGATCCGACGTTGCCGGCGGCGCAAGACTTCCTGATGCCGCCGATGCAGGTGCCAAAGGGCGTCGGCTGGGAGCAAAATCAGATGCCGAAAGTGGCTGAAGGCTTGAAAATCGATAAGGTGGCGGACGGTTTGCTGCACCCGCGCCAGCTGCTTACCCTGCCCAACGGCGATGTTTTGGTGGTGGAAGCCAACGGGCCGGGCACCGAAGCGGTGAGCACGCCCAAGCAGATGATCGCCGGTTTGGTGAAGGGCCAGTCCGGTAAAGGCGGCAAAGGGGGCAACCGGATTACCCTGCTGCGCCCAACCGCCGATGGCAGCTGGGAAAAGCATGTCTTCCTCGAAGGGCTCGATTCGCCGTTCGGCGTCCAGCTGATTGGCAACACCCTGTATGTGGCCAACACCGGCAACATCATGCAGTACGCCTATCAGCCGGGCGAAACGCGCATCAGCGATGCGGGTAAAGAGCTGGCCGACCTGCCGGACACCATCAACCATCATTGGACCAAGGCCCTGCTGGCCAGCCCGGACGGTAAAAAGCTGTATGTCGGCGTCGGTTCAAACAGCAACATCACCGAAAACGGCCTGGCCGTAGAGTACCGCCGCGCCGCCGTGCTGGAAGTGGACACCGCCTCCGGCGCCAGCCGCATCTTCGCCAGCGGCCTGCGCAATCCGACCGGGCTGCAGTGGGAACCGCACAGCGGCAAGCTATGGGCCATCGTCAACGAGCGTGACGAGATCGGCGCCGATCTGGTGCCGGACTACCTGACCTCGGTGCAGGACGGCGGCTTCTACGGCTGGCCTTATAGCTATTTCGGCCAGCACGTCGATCGGCGGGTGCAGCCGGCGCGGCCGGATCTGGTGGCGAAAGCCATCAAGCCGGACTACGCCCTCAGCTCCCACGTCGCGCCGCTGGGGCTGCTGTTCTACACGGCGAACGCTCTGCCGGCTGAGTATCGCGGCGGCGCCTTCGTCAGCGAACACGGCAGCTGGGATCGCTCGCCGCTGAACGGCTACCGGGTCAGCTACGTGGCGTTTGAGCAAGGTAAGCCGGTCGGCAAACTCAAAGCGGTGGTCACCGGCTTTGTCTCCGACGACGAGAAGGAACTCTATGGCGCACCGGTAGGATTGGCGGTCGACAAGACCGGCGCCCTGCTGATTGCTGATGACGTCGGCAACACCGTTTGGCGCGTTAAATCGAAATAAGCTCAAGGCGTTGTCGGCAGGCAACGCCGCGTGAAAGCCAGCTTGTCATTCTCGCATGCAAGCGTGGCGGGTATGGCTCAGTGTACTGTGTAACTTATCGTACTCTTCACGGGTAATTTTTTGCGTGGCCAGTAAGGTGCGCAAGGTTCCGTACAGAAAACCGAGCTCATACCCCCGCGCGTAGCCCTCTGCACTGTAACGGTTGATCTCACCGGTTTTGAGCGTTTCAATACCGTCATTAAGCCAGTCCAGTGCGTCCTGAGTGGTCAAATCCATCGTTGTTTCCCCTTATCAAGCGAAGAATAAAAGCCTAGCACGCCCTTGTTATTGAGTATATTTTTGCGGGTTCCATTTTCGACATATCTTTGGAATTTATAACTGGCTGCGTATCCCTTGGCCGCTTTGCATATAATTTCGCTTAAATTTGAATCACTGTTTTGATCTCATTTTCATCAACAGATCGTTGGCCAGAAATAAAAGGTTTTAACATTTCGACATAAACCAGTACAATTCCCTACCCTGTGTTAACCCTTTTTTTAGGTTGATTGTGTCGTTAATTCAGCCCTCTACATCGCGAAATCGGGCCGCCGCCTGGTTAGGGGTGTTTGCCATTCTGATGTTGTTCATTGCGCCGGTGGTCTCGCGATCCCTGGAGCATGTGCGCGCCGGAAGTGCTGGAGCGACCGTCATGGCGGATTGCGGCATGGATATGCCGATGCATCACGGGATGCACTCGCCGCCGCCTGAGCCTGAGAAAGCCTCACAGCCGCTGATGCAGCACGGCGGCGGCCACCACAACATGGCGATGATGATGGACGACAGCGCCTGCGGCTATTGCGTGCTGTTGCTGCACGCGCCGCTGCTGGACGTGAGCCACGGCCCGCTGTTCTGGTCCCAGTCGCTGGCTTCGCGCCCGCCGCCGATCCACTATCTCGTCCCTCTGTTTGCCCACGTTGTTCACACCGAATTACAGCCGCGCGCGCCCCCCATCTCTTTCCTCTGATTTAACAATAAGCCCATTGCCGTTCTCTGTATTGCCGTTGATCGTTTCAACCCGGCGGAATTAATTCGCCCAACGGTTAATCATCGAGACGACATTATTAATCCGGTTATTTCCAGGTTGATGGAATTAACCCCCGTATTTTCCGATGGTGATTTTCGCCAGGCCGCCCCACGCCTGAATAATCCCTCGGCCAAGCACGGAAAAAGTTAGCTTAAGGAAAGATGATGTTTAAACCGACTTATAAAAAGAACGCCGTCAACCGCGCCATTACCACCGCCATGCCGCTGTTTCTGCTGGCCGGCCACGCGGCGCAGGCGCATCAACACCCTGCCGGCGCACAGGTTAATGATGGCGACGTGATCACCGTCACCGCGCCGCTCTACTCCCCGCTGACCATCGTCACCTCGCCGAAAACCCCACGCCAGCCGGTGCCGGCCAGCGACGGTTCGGATTACCTGAAAACCATCCCCGGCTTTTCGCAGATCCGCAACGGCGGCACCAACGGCGACCCGGTGTTCCGCGGCATGTTCGGCTCTCGGTTGAAGATCCTCACCGACGGTTCGGAAATGCTGGGCGCCTGCCCAGCGCGGATGGATGCACCGACCTCTTACATCTCGCCGGAAAGCTTCGATCTGTTGACCATTACCAAGGGGCCGCAGACGGTGCTGTGGGGGCCGGGATCGTCTGCGGGCACGGTGCGTTTCGAGCGTGAGCGCCCGCGCTTCGACAAGCCGGGTATCAAGGGCAACGCCAGCGTGCTGACCGGCTCCAACGGCCGCTGGGACGAGAACATCGACGCCAGCCTCGGCGCCGAACAAGGCTACCTGCGGGTGATGGCCAACAAATCCCGTTCCAACGACTATCAGGACGGCACGAATACGCGCGTGCCATCGCGCTGGGACAAGTGGAACGGCGATCTGGCACTCGGCTGGACGCCGGACGCCGACACGCTGCTGGAAGTAACTATGGGCCGCGGCAACGGCGAAGCGCGCTATGCCGGCCGCAGTATGGACGGTTCGCAGTTCAAACGCGAAAGCCTGGGCATGCGGGTGGAGAAATCCAACATCGGCGACGTGCTGGATAAGCTGGAAGCGCAGGTCTACTACAACTACGCCAACCACGTGATGGACAACGTCACCCTGCGCTCGCCGGGCAGCGGTGGCATGGCTGGGCATGGGGGGCATGGCGGCATGAGCATGGGGATGGGCGGCCACGGCGGGCACATGATGTCCTCCGGCATGACGATGCAGCTCGATCGCCGCACCGTCGGCGGCCGCGTGATGGGCACCTGGCAGTGGCAGGACGTGAAGCTTGAAAGCGGCCTGGACACCCAAACCAACACCCACCGCAGCATGAACCGCGGCAGCTGGGAAAAAGACGCCCAGTTCAACAGCTACGGCGCCTTCAGTGAACTGACCTGGTCCACCAGCGAACAGGATAAACTGATCGGCGGCGCGCGCCTCGACCGCACCCTGGTGGAGAATTTCCGCAGCGCCAGCGCTGGGAAACGTTCGGACACCCTGCCGAGCGGCTTTATGCGCCTGGAGCATACGCTGGCCGACCTGCCGCTGATGCTGTATGCCGGCGTCGGTTATACCGAGCGCTTCCCGGATTACTGGGAGCTGTTCTCGCCGAAGCTTGGCCCGAACGGCAGCAAGGATCCGTTCTCCAGCGTCAAGAGCGAGAAAACCACGCAGCTCGACATCGGCGCTCAGTACAACGGCAAACGCTTCAACGGCTGGGTTTCCGCTTATGTGGGCCGCGTCGATGATTTCATCCTGTTCAAATACGATCCGCACAACGCGCGCCTCAGCCAGGCCGATAACGTCAACGCCAACATCATGGGCGGCGAAATGGGCATGGGTTATCAGCTGAGCGAGCACTGGAAAACCGACGCCAGCCTGGCCTACTCCTGGGGCAAAAACACCAGCGACGGCCGCCCGCTGCCGCAGATCCCGCCGCTGGAGGCGCGCCTGGGGCTCACCTATGAGTACGGCGACTGGAGCGGCACCGGCCTGTGGCGTCTGGTCAGCAGCCAACACCGCGTGGCGATCAACGAAGGCAACGTGGTGGGCAAAGACTTTGCCGAAAGCGCCGGCTTCGGCGTGCTTTCCGCCAACGCCGCCTACAAGGTGAATAAAAACGTCAAGCTGAGCGCCGGTCTGGATAACATCCTGAACAAGACCTACAGCGAGCACCTTAACCTGGCGGGCAACAGCGCCTTCGGGTACTCGGCCAACAGCGCGGTGAATGAACCGGGCCGCACCCTGTGGGCCAAGGTTAACGTCACCTTCTAAGCGGTTCACCGGGCGATGGGCCACCGTCGCCCGGTCAGGCGATATGCGATCCGGTTCTTAGGATATGAGTTTTAAGTTTTTCCCATTCGGTTAGGCGGCGATTACTATCATCTTCAGGTTAATCATTGCCCCGGAGGGAATATGCAAAAGATCACTCGTTTTCTGGCCCTGCTCGGCGAGCTGATGATCGAAAAAGCCGAAGACGCCGCGCCGCAGGCTGCTCAGCCTGACGATCGCGACGACGCGTTGCCACCGCGTCTCGAACGTGGGGTTCCGCTGGCCGACCGCTTCCTGTTCATGTAATTCCCCCACTCTGTTTTCATCCTGCACGCTCGTTCACACAGCACGCACGATAGATGCTGACAATCACCGCCGACAAGTAGCCGGATGCGCACGCCCTGGCGCATCCGGGGCGTGCCGTTAATTCAGGGCGGAGAGAAATGCCTGGTAGCCCTGTGCGCTGCGATCCAATTCGTGAGATTGCAGCGGCTCCACCGTACCGTCCGAAGCGGCCTCCCTGCCGTAAAAGGCGAAGAACGAGGCATAGTCGGCCCGGACGTAACCGGCGGTGACTTCAAACGGCCGGAAGATTTCCTCCAGCGAGTAGCGATAGCGCCCGTCGCGCGCATAATCCTCTGCGCGCACCCCCGCCGTGACCGCCAACGCCAGCTTCTTGTTTTGCATCTTGTAGCCGCTGCGCGAACCGTAGGCCCAGCCGTAGGTGAGCACGTCGTCCAGCCATTTTTTCAGCAGCGGCGGGCTGCTGAACCAGAAAATCGGGAACTGAAGCACGATGTTGTCATGGGCTTCGATCAGCCGCTGCTCTTGGGCGACGTCGATCTGCCAGTCCGGGTAGGCCTGATGCAGTTCGTGCACGGTATACCGCTCCGGATAGCGCCGCAGCTCCTCCAGCCAGCGTTTATTGACCACCGAGTTCGCCATATCGGGATGGGTCACCACCACCAGGGTTTTCATATCGATTTCTCCAGTCAAGTGTCTACCGGCGCATCATAGGTTATGCTGGAACAATGTAAAATACGCACACTCACGACACATACTTACCCTGGAGAAAGCACTCAATGACCGCCGAATCCCACTGCAGCCCAACGGGCATCAGCCTTGAAGACACCGGCTATGGCTATACGCTGTCGGTGATTAACGGCAAATATAAAATGATTATTCTCTACTGGCTGGCGTTGTATAAGCCGGTATTGCGGTTCAACGAGCTGCAGCGCTGCATCGGCACCATTTCCTACAAAACGCTGAGTTCGACGCTGAAAGAGCTGGAAAGAGATCGGTTGGTGGTGAGAAAGGAGTATCCGCAGATCCCGCCCAAGGTGGAGTACAGCCTGTCCGAACGCGGGCGTTCGCTGATCCCGGTGATCGACATGATGTGCAACTGGGGGGAGCAGCACCGGCCGGAACAGCCGGTGCCGTGAGGGGTTAGTTGTCCGCTGCCGCGGAGGTTGCCGGCGCGGGCTCATCGTGCTCGACCAACGCGTCCGCCGGCCGGCACTGGCGCAGCGTGCGCACGCTGAAGGCCACCAGCACGCCGAGCACAGCGGCGAATGCGCCAAACGACAGCACGCTCATCAACGGGGTAAAGATCCTGCCCAGTACGCCGAGCCCCAGCGCGCCGATCGAATCGCCGGTTACGTCCTGCGCGGTGCCGAGGCTGTTCACCCGCCCCAGCAGATGATCCGGCGTATTGCTCTGGATCAGCATGAACTGCAGGAGTGAAGCGATGGCGTTGGCGTAGCCGTAGCACACCAGCGCCAGCAGCGCCGGCGCCAGGTGGCTGAACAGCCCCAGCGAAGCGATAGCGGTAAACGCGACGATGGCGGCGACCAGGATCAGCACGCCGGGCCGAGAGAAACGCCCCACCCAGCCGCTGGTCAGCGCGCCCAGCATCGCACCGAGCGGCACCGCGGAATACATCAGGCCAATTGAGGACGCGCCGACGTGGTAAGCGTCCTGCGCCAGCGCCGGGAACAGCACCCGGACGGCGCCGACGATGCTCATCAGCATTCCCAGCAGCACCACCGACCCCACCACCTTATTGCGCCAGACAAACTGGAAGCCGCTGGCGAGCGCGCGCAGCGGGTGTTCCGGCTCCTGCTGCTGCGGCAACAGCGTCGGCAGGCGCACCAGTGGGACAAGGGTGCCCAGCGTCCCGGCGGCGGCCACGGCGAACGCCAGCCCCACGCCGCCGAACACGATGATGATCCCGCCCAGCGCCGGCGCCAGGATCGCGCCGATGCGCACCGTTACCATGCTCAAGGCCCCCGCCGCCGCCAGGTTTTCGCGCCCGACCAGCAGCGGGATCACCGCCATCAGCGCCGTCATGCCCAGCGCCCCGAAGAAGCCGTCCCAGGCCGCCAGCAGGTAGAGCGCCCACAGCGAAGGCGCCGGGGCGAAGGCGTTCAGACTCAGGGCGACAAAGCCCAGCCCGCAGGTGCCGCGCGCAAACAGGATCAGCTTACGGCGATCGTAGCGATCGGCGAGCACGCCGCCCAGCATCAGGCCGATAAACATGCCCACCCCGTCCAGCGCCACCGCCACGCCCACCTGCAACGTGGAGCCGGTCATCGCCTGGATCTGAATCGGCACCCCCACCGCCAACATGCCGAGGGAAAACACCGACAGCATGCGGGCGCAGAAAATCGCGCGGAAATGCGCATTGCTTCTCAGCAAACTGAAATCAAGAAAAAAAGAAGGTCTGGCCATAGTGTCCTGCATATCATGTTTTAGTACGGGCCGGGACGCACGCCCCCCGGCCCGGTTGCGTTATACCAACCCGTATTGCCGCGTCAGCAACGAATGCAACAGCGGCCCGAGCGTCTCCAGCGAAGTCGGCGACAGAATGTCCGCGTGTTCGCAGCGCTGGTGATGGCAGATCAGCCCATCCAGATACGGCGCCCACACGGCGTCGATATCCATCTCCGGCGGCAGCGTCTGGTCGGCGACAAACAGCGTCGCCGTGCCGTGGAAACGCCGGCTGCGCGCCTGGGACAGAATGCGCACCGCGTCGCGGTAGTTGGCGACGATGCTATCGAACATTGCCGCCTTCTCCGCCATCAGCGCCGGATCGCCATGATCTTCCGCCATAAACTCGGCCTGCTCCTGCGCCACCTCTTTCTGCGCGTCCTCCTCGCTGGGGCCGGTCCAATCCTGGCCTTCCGGCGGATAGGTATCCAGCATGCCGAGGAACGCCACCTCTTCGCCCTGCTGCTGCAGGCGCGCGGCCATCGAGTGCGCCAGCGTGCCGCCGAGCGAATAGCCCAGCAGGTAGTAAGGCCCCTGCGGCTGCAGGCGGCGCAGATTAGCGAGATGACGATCGACCATCTGCTCGATATCCTCGCAGGTGGCGATGGCGCCGTTCGGTCTTGGCGACTGCAGCCCGATGATGGGGTAGCTCCCCGGCAGATAACGGCTCAGCCCCGAGTACTGCCAGGCGAAACCGGAAGCCGGATGCAGGCAGAACAGCGCCGGGCCTTGGCCGGCCCGCAGCTGCAGGCATTCGCCGACGCCGCGGCTCTCGGCCGAGTTGGCCGCCTGCGCGTCATCGAGCAGGTGCGCCATCTTCTCCAGGCTGCGGGCGAACATGATCTGCCCGACGCTCAATGGCCGAGGCACGCGGCGACGCAGCTCCGCCGCCAGACGCATCGCCAGCAGCGAATGGCCGCCCAGCGCGAAGAAGTCGTCGTCGGCATACACCGTCTCGCGCCCCAACAGTTCCCCGAACAGCGCCGCCAGCAGGCGTTCGCTGTCGCTCTGCGGCATGCGGCCACTTTGGTGGCTCAGCTGCGGCCGCGGCAACGCCTTGCGATCCAGCTTGCCGCTGGCGCTGAGCGGGAAGCTGTCGGTCATGACATAGCTGACCGGCATCATGTGCGCCGGCAAACGCTGCTCCAGCGCCTGATGCAGCACGCCGGTATCCAGCGTCACGCCCGGTTGGGCGATCAGCCAGGCGACCAGTTGGCGCATATCGGCGCCGCCAAGCCCCGTCGCGCCCTCGCCCAGTTCGATGGCGTGCACCGCCGCTTGCGCTACCCCCGGCTGCGCCAGCAGCGCCTGCTCGATTTCCCCCAGCTCGATACGCTGGCCGCGGATCTTCAGCTGATCGTCGCTGCGCCCCAAATACTCGACGCTGCCGTCTTCCAGCCAGCGGGCGATATCGCCGGTGCGATACATGCGCGCGCCGTTGCCGGCGGGATCGGCGACAAACCGCTGCGCCGTCAGCCCCGGCCGATGCAGATAGCCATCGGCCAGCTGAATGCCGCGCAGGTAAAGATCGCCGGCGCAGCCGACGGGCACCGGCCGCAGCATGGCGTCGAGAATGCTCAGCTGGGTGTTCCAGACCGGTTTGCCGATCGGCACGCCGGCGCCGCTCACCGCCGCCAATGCCGCGCCGGACGCCGGTTGGTAGGTGACATCGACCGCCGCCTCCGTCGGGCCATACAGGTTGTGCAGCGGCGCGGTAACCAACGCCTGATAGCGGGAAGCCAGTTCACACGACAGCGCCTCACCGCTGCAGAACACGCGTTTCAGGCTGGCGGCGGCGCGCTGTGGCGCCCGCTCGTTCAGCGCCTCCACCCAGATAGCCAACATGGACGGAACGAAATGCAGCGTGGTCACGCCATAGTCGTCGATCAACGTCGTCAGCGCCTGCGGATCGCGATGCGCCTCCGGCGGTGCCATCACCAGGCGCGCGCCGACCATCAGCGGCCAGAAGAATTCCCAGACGGAAACGTCGAAGCTGCACGGTGTTTTCTGCAATACCACGTCCTGCGCATCGAGCGCATACTCGTGCTGCATCCAGAACAGGCGGTTGACGATCGCCCGGTGGTTTACCACCACGCCTTTCGGCCGCCCGGTAGAGCCGGAGGTATACAGCACGTAGGCGGGATAATCGCCGTTCCCCGCCGGCAGGCGCGCAGGCGGTTCGCGCCCGCTGTCGTCCAGCGCATCGAACAGCAGCGTCGGCGCCAGCGCGGCAAAGCGGGCATCCAACGCGCTCTCGGTGATAATCAGCCGCGGCTTGGCGTCCTCCACCATGTAGGCCAGCCGCTCGTCCGGGTAGCCGGTGTCCAGCGGCAGCCAGGCGGCGCCGGTCTGCACAATCGCCGTCAACGCCAGGCTGAGGCGCACGGAACGCGGCAACGCCACCGCCACGATATCCCCCGGCTGAATGCCGGCCGCCGTCAGCCGCTCGGCCAGCAGCGCGGCCTGGCGCTGCATGTCGCGGTAGCTGAGGCTGTGCCCGGCATCCTGCAGCGCGATGCGATCCGGCGTGCGCCGCGCTTGATCGGCGATCGCCTGATGCAAGGTGGTGTCCGCCACCGCCTGACCGGTGCGGTTGACCGCCGCGATCAGCGCCTCTTCCTGTGGGGTTTGCAACTGCCAGCGCGGCAGCGGCAGATCCGGCTGGGCGATCCACTGTTGCAGCAGCGCCATCAGCCGCGCGGCGAAGCGCTCAGGCTGCGGCACCGAGGCGCGGTATTCCATCAGCAGGCGCAGACGTTCGCCCGGCAGCACCAGCAGCGTCAACGGATAGTGGGTATAACCTTTGTTACGGATGGCGTCGCAGCGCAGCGATCCTGTGCCGCCCAGCAGAGCGTCGTTGTCCGGGTAGTTCTCCACCACCAACAGCGTATCGAACAGCGTGCCCGCCCCGGCCAGGTGCTGAATTTCCCCCAACCCCAAATCGTCGTGCTCCAGCAGTTCAATTTGCCGGTGCTGCAGCTCAGTCAGCTGTTCCGTCAACGAGCGGTCATGCTGCAGACGCACCCGCACCGGCAGCGTGTTGCTGAACAGGCCAACGTGTTCCTCGACCCCTTCTATCTGGCCAAAGCGGCCGGAAACCGGCGAGCCGAACACCACGTCCTGCTGGCCGCAACAGCTGGCCAACTGCAATGCCCAAATGCCCTGCATCACGGTATTGAGCGTCAACCCGCGTTCGCGACACAGGGTCAGCAAGCGCCTTTCCTCGGCCGGCGGCAGCGTCATTTCCAGCTCGTGCACGCGATCGTCCTGCGCCTCACTGAACAGCAACGTCGGCCGCACGTCCTGCAGCGTCTGGCGCCAGAGGCGGCGCGAAGCTTCGGCATCCCGCGCGGTCAGGCGGCGCACGATATCGGCATAGTTCGAACGCAGCGGCGGCAACGCCTGCTCGCCTTCACGCAGGGCCAGCATCAGATCGTTGAGCACCACCGGCGTCGACCAGCCGTCGACGATCAGGTGATGCGCGTTAAGGAACAGCGTGTAGCGTTCGCTATCCCCGTGTTTGACCAGCAATGCATGCAGCATCGCGCCCGGCTGGTTGAACAGATCGCGCTGCAGTTCCTGCTGCTCCAGCCGGTGCAGTGCCTGCACCTCCTGTTCTTCCGTCAGCGGCGGCAGCGCGTGGCTGTCCAGCGGCCAATGGCTTTCCTGCGGGATCAGCTGCAGCGGCTCGCCCTCGCGGTTGAATCGGGCGGCCAGCTGCGGATGGCGGCGGATCACCGCATTCAGCGCCTGCTGAAGTTGATGCGCGTCCAGTTCGCCGCAGAGGCTCAGGCGCGTCAGCGAGTTGTAGCTGCCGCCCTGCTGCGCCGTCTGCGCATGGAACAGCAGGCCGTGTTGCAGCGGCAACAGCGGCAGCGCCGCGGCTAACGGCCCGCACTCCCGCTCCCAGGCGCGCACCGCTTCATCATCGACGCCCGGCTGGGCGATTTCGGCCGCCACCAACGTCGCCGCCGCGCGTTCGGGATGCCGTTCGGCAAACTCGCACAGTGAACGCACGGCGTGCTCGATGCCGCTGTGCAGCTGTGTAATGTCGCTCTCGCTGAAAATTCCCTCCAGCCAGCTCCAGTTAATCGCCAGGCAGGCGCCGTCGCGCCGCTCCTCGACAAAGATATTCACCTCCAGCCCGTAAGACAGCGCCTGCTGCGCATCCTGCGCCACGGCGAAGGCGTCGCGGAAGCGAGTCTGGCTGCGCTGCGGCGTCCAGTGCGCCTCATCCTGGCTGAAACGCCCAAGGTAGTTGAATAAAATCTCCGGGGCGTTGCGCTGCGCCAGCGCCGCCAGATCGTCACGCTGCGGATGCAGATAACGCAGCTGGCCATAGCCGACGCCGCGATCGGCCACCGCGCGCGTCGCCCGTTTCACCGCGCGCACCGCCTCATTATGCTCGGCGTCATGCAGTTCGATGCGCAGCGGGTACTCCGCCGTCAGCCAGCCGACGGTGCGGGCCAGATCGAGGCCGTCATCCAGTTCGGCGCGGCCGTGCGACTCCAGAGAGAAACGCAGCGAAGCGGCCTGGAACTGACGACGGCAGGCCTGAGCCAGCGCGCACAGCATGATCTCTTCAACCTGGGCGCGATAGTTCTGCGGCAATGTGCCGAGCAGCGCGGCGGTCAGCCGGCTGTCGAGCAGCGTGCGCCGTTCGCTCACCGAGGCGATGCGATCGGTCTGCGGTTCCAGCGCGCGCCGCCCCAAACGTGGCACGCCGTCCGCCAGCATCTGCCGCCAGAACGGCAGCTCGGCTTCGCGGCGTTCGACGTCGGCCCTTAAACGCGCGGACCATTCATAGAGCGAGGTTTCCTCCGGCGGCAGCGTGATCGGCTGCCCCTGCATGGCGCTGTCGGCCACTTGCCGCAGCTCGTCGAGCAGAATGCGCCAGGAAACGCCGTCAACCACCAGGTGGTGGATCGCCAGCACCAGCCCCAGGCTCTGCCCGTCACGCTGCAACAGGATCGCCTGCATCATGGCGCCGGCCGCCGGATCGAGCTGCTCGAGTGCGGCATCAAACGCCTGTTCCGCCGCTAGCTCCAGTTCGCCGGATACGGCCTGAACCTGCATGAACTCAGCGGTAGTGGCTTCCTCGACCACCAACTGGCTGTCGCGGATCCTGGCGCTCAGCGCCGGGTGCGCCGCGCGCAGCTGTGCCAACGCATAACGCAGCTGTTCCGGTTGCAGCTCGGCGGGCACGCGCAGGAAAACGCCGTGCGCGAAGCGGCGATGCATATCGCCCGTCTCGGCGAACCAGTGCAGGATCGGCAGCCCGTCGATCGAGCCTTGCCGCACGCTGCGTGCGGTCTGAGAGCCAACGGCCAGCGGCTGCATCGCCTGCGCCATGCGCGCGGGGGTGTGCAGCGCGAAGATCTCGCGCGGCCGCAGCAGATAGCCTTTGCGCCGCAGGGCGGTGCCCAGCCCCATCGCCGAGATGCTGTCGCCGCCGAGCGCGAAGAAATCGTCGTCGGCGCCGACGCGCTCCATTCCCAACAGTTGGGCCATCGCGCGGCAAATCAGCCTCTCCTGCTCGGTGGCCGGTTCGCGAATGCTTTGCGCCAGCGTTTCCTGCGGTTTGGGCAGCGCCTGGCGGTCAATCTTGCCGTTGACGTTCAGCGGCAGCTCCGGCATTACCACCAGGATCGCCGGCACCATATAATCCGGCAGACGCTGCGCCAACTGCCCCAGCAGCTCGCTTTGCAGCGCCGGCGAGGCGCGACGCGCGTCATCCTGCACCGAGCAGTAGCCAATCAGGCGATAGGTGGCGCCGATCGGTTCGGCGATCACCACCGCCCGCCCCACGTCCGGCAAGGCGGCCAAGGCGCTTTCCACCTCACCCAGCTCGACGCGGAAGCCGCGCACCTTGATTTGGTGATCGGTCCGGCCAATGAATACCAGCTGGCCCTCCGCGCTCCAGCGCATCAGGTCGCCGCTGCGGTACATCACCTCGCCTTCGGCGAACGGGTTGGCGACAAAGCGCGCCGCCGTCAGATCCGGGCGCCGCAGGTAACCGCGCGCGATGCCCTTGCCGGAAATGTACAGCTCACCCGCCGCGCCGATCGGCACCGGCTGCAGGCGGCTGTCGAGCAACCAGACTGAGGTATTGGCGAGGGGACGGCCGATCACCGGCTGATCGGCGGCTGTCACCGGCGCGCCGAGGGTATCGACGGTGTATTCGGACGGGCCGTAATAGTTGTGGATCTCCACCTCCGGATGCTGCTGCATCAGGTTCCACAGCGTCGGCGTCGCCGCCTCGCCGCCGATCATCACGAACGACGGCAGCGGGAACTGCCCTTTCAGCAGACCGCAGTCCACCAGTTGCGAGAAGAACGACGGCGTGATGTCCAGCAGATCGATCGGCGTCTGCTGGGTCTGTTCCAGCAGCGCCCAGGGGTCGCGGCGCAGCTCCTCATCGAAGATAACCAGTTCACTGCCCATCATCATGCAGAACAGCGGTTCCCAGGAGGAGTCGAAAGAGAACGAGGCGGTATGGCCGGCGCGCAAGCGGCGCGCATGGCGGGCCTCGAATTTTTCGATCGCCGGGCCGAACAGAGAAGCCTGGTGCGACAGGAACAGGTTCAGCAGCCCGCGGTGCGTGGACATCACGCCCTTGGGTTTGCCGGTCGAACCGGAGGTGTAAATCATGTAGGCGAGATGCGCCTCGTTCAGCGGCACACGCCGTTCGTCGTCCGTTATCGGCGTGGCCGCGGCGGCCGCGCAGCGCGCCAGGCACGGGGCGTCGTCCAGGCACAATACCTGCGGCAGATCCGGCATGTTGGCCCGCGTGTCACTGTGGGTCAGCAACATCACCGGCCGCGCGTCGTCGCACATCAGCGTCAGGCGCTCACGCGGATAGTCCAGATCGAGCGGCATATAGGCCGCGCCGCTGGCCAGCACGCCGAACAGCGCGACCAGCGTGTCCACCGAGCGCGGAATGCCGATGGCGACCACGTCTTCGGCGCCGATGCCGCTTTCGATCAGCACTCGCCCCAGCTGCATCACCCGTTCGGAGAGCTGCCGGTAGCTGAGGCGCACGTCGCCGCAGGACACCGCCAACGCCTCGGGCTGACGCTCAACCTGGCGCTGGAACGCATCCATGATCGAAACCATGCCCGCCGGCGGCGTCAGCTCAGCGCCGCGCCCCCAGGCCGCGAGTTGTCTGAGTTCCCCCTCGCCGATCAACGCCAGTTGACCGTTCGGCTGGTGCGGCTGCCGCGCCAACTGCTGCAGCCAATGGCCGATGCGCTCCGCGTGGTGCTGCAAGGTGCGCGGCGAGTATTTGGCCGGGTTGGCGACCAAAGTCAGCGTCAATACGCCGCTTCGAAAACCGATCTCGAACTCCAGGTCGTCGACCGGCCCCATCGCCAGCGTATGGGTGGTGGCCGCCTGACCGTCGAACGACAAGGCGCTGTGGTAGACCTTGACGTTGACCACCGGCCCGTACAGTTCCTGATGGCCGCCGACCAGGCCGAGATCGCGCTTGATCTGCTCCGCCTCATAGCGTTGATGGCGGCGCGCCTGCTTGATCTGCGCCACGGTGGCCAGGCAGACATCCGCCAGCGACATCTCCGGCGTCACGTTCAGCAGCAGCGGCAGCACGTTGACCACCGGGCCGACCGCCGCCAGCGCCTGCGATCCCATCCGGCGCATGAAAGGAAAACCGATTGAGAAGCGGGTTTCGCCGCTCATGCGCGCCAGATACAGCGCCAGCGCCGCCGTGACGATATCGGCCGGCTGCAGCGACTGCAGCGCGCCATCGCGCAGCGCTTCGTCAAACAGCGATTCAGGCAGCACCAGCGCCTGTTTGAGCGGCCGGGCGCCCGCCTCAACCTCCCGACTCTCCGTCGATAATGACAGCGGCGACGGCAAATCGCGCAGATGCTGGCGCCAGAATTCGGCCGCCCGCTCACGTGCGGGCGAGGTTTGCCATTGCTGAAACTCTTCCACCACCTTGCCGAACGGGGTAAACGGCGAGGCCGCCGGCGCCAGCCCGTGGCGCAGCGCGCGATAAATATCGGCGATCCGACGGGTGATGGCTTCGAAGCTGAAGCCGTCCAGGGTCAAATGATGAAAGCGCTGATACCAGAACCAGCGATCGACGCTGACGCGGATCACCGCATGGCGATAGAGCGGCCGCTCGCCGTCCGCCGGCAGATCCTGCGCCAGATCGTCGTTCATCAGCGCCAGCGCCGCCTGTTCGGCGTCCGGCCGCGCGCTGAAATCGAACCACTCCGGCGCCTGCACGCGCGCAGGATCGGCGTTCAGCGGCAAACGCTGCACCGGCTGGCCGTCCTGCGCCTCAAAGAACTGCGCCTGAACCGTATCCGCTTCGGCCAGCCCCTGACGGATCGCGCGCTCCAGCGCCGAGCGGTCGATAGCGCCGTGCAGTTCGGTGTAGTGCGCCACCGCGAAGCCGTTGCGCCGCAGCGCGATTTGGTCGGCGATCCAGATCCCCGGTTGCGCCGCAACCAGCGGATAATCCCGATACTCGACCTGAGTATCCGGCAAAGAAAGCGTTTCTGACATGGTGTCTGTCCTTTTCCTCAAACGGAATGTATCGATGTGGCTGTCTGGCGCTTAACGCGCCGCATCCGCCGCTTTCAAGGCCGCCGGCCGCATGTCCTGCCAGTGCGTTTCGATGTAGTCGATGCATTCGCCGCGCGACGCCGGCCCCATCAGCACGCGCCACCCCTGCGGCGCGTCGGCAAACTGCGGCCACAGCGAATACTGCTGCTGCGCGTTGACCAAAACGGAGAAACGGAGGCTTTCGTCATCGAACGGGTTTTGTTGTTCCTGAGTCATTTTCATTACCTGTCTGTCAAAATGTGTGGGTTATTCCATCCCGGAAAGCAGCTGGCGTACGCCGTCCACCAGGCCGCCGCGCCAGCAGAGCGCGTCATGTCCGCCGGAAAACACGCGGTAGTCGGCGCGGTGCCCCGCCGCCGTCAGCGCCTCGTGCATCTGGCGATTGACGAATTCGATATCCGCCTCCCGATCGCCGGCCTGTTGGATCACGTTGAGCGCTGGCGCCGCCGCGTCGCGTTGCCGAACCTGGCGTATCAGCCAGCCTTCCTCCAGTTCGTGGCGTTTTTCGAACTGGGTAACGAATTGCACCGTAGGCCACCAGAAGGAGCCGGACTGGCTCAGCACGTGGCCGAAGCGCGCCGGCCAATGCAGGCCGGCATATAACGCCGCCAGCCCGCCGTAGCTCTGGCCGGCGACGACGGTGCGCGCCCCTTCCTCGCTGAACGCTTCGCGCTTCTGCGCCTGCGGCAACAGCTCATCGATGATTGCCTGCCAGAAGGCGGCGTTGCAGGGCAGCTCGTTTTCCCGGTGTTCGCCGTCGATCGCATCGATCAGCAGCCAGCATGCGGGCGGCAGCCGCCCTGTTGCGGTTTCGTTCTCGATCACCGGCAGCAGCGCGTGCCTTTCGATCCAGTTTTGGCCGTCGAGCAATAACACCAGCGGGCGATTCGCTTTCACCGCCGCGTCGCCGCTGGCATACAGCCAGACGCGCCGCTGCGTGCCGAGCCGTTCGCTGTGCCACTGAAAACGCTGTAGCCGCGCCTCGTCCAGCGGCCGATCGGCGGCCTGCCAGGCGCTTTGGTCGTCGGCATCCGGCCCCTGGGCCAGGGAAACCGGGCGCGGACGATGCGAAGGCCCCAGCGAGAGGCGATTCAACGGATCGGCGATCGCCAGTGGAAACAGCGAAATCCACCAGGCGCGCTGCTGGCGATCGCGCAGCGTTTCGTCGTCGCTGAAGACGGGAGGAAGATCCCGGTCTGTGACGGGGATCAGGCTGTAGCTGCCGCGCCAGCGGCGATCGATAACGGCCGCGCCGTACCAAACGTCGGTGCCGGGCAGCCTGGTCAGGCTGCTGGGGGACGTGCTGTGGTGATCGGTTATGCCGTTGATATCGGCATAAACGCGGCGAATCGGCGAGCGCCGTTCATCGCCGGCAGGATCGCGCCATAGCCAGGTCATTTTGACGTGGCGGTCATCGTGCGGCTCGACGATGGGCGTGCCGTGAGAGGCCACCTTCTGCCACCACTCGGGCTGCCCCGCCGCCTCTTCACGCAGCCACTGCGCCGCCAATCCCTCATGACTGTTGTCTGGCCTCTTTTCCGGCAAAAACTCCATAGCGCCCCTTACATAACATGAGTGATTTTTACAAAACCTGACAATCGTATTGATACTCATTATCGTTTTCAATACTATTTGTCGGATTTTTACCGTCGTGCGCACACGGCGTTTCCGCATCGACGGGTAAAGACCGCTCGCCGATATTTCGGGGTTTATCAGGGTTGCATGACACACAACGCAGGTATGCAGGAGAGAGAATGAAGATTAAAAACAAAGGGATAAACAATTCTAATGCGGAGGCGACGGCCGCCAAGCGGTTGTTGCTGGGCTCGGCGCTGGCCTTACTGCCCTTCGCGCCACACGCGTCCGCCGCGGCGGATGAGACGATTTTGGTGACCGCCGACGCGCAAAACAGCGTGACCGCGCCGGTCAAAGGGATCGTCGCCAAAGAGAGCGCCGCCGGCACCAAGACCGCCGCCGCTCTGCGCAAAACGCCGCAGTCCATCTCGGTGGTCACGCGCGAGCAAATGAACGACCAGGAACCGGCGTCGGTCGCCGACGCGCTGAACTACACCAGCGGAGTGATCACCACCTACCGCGGTAACTCCAACCGCAATGACGAAGTGATCAGCCGCGGCTTCCGCTATGCGCCCAAGCTGCTCGACGGCCTGCACTTTGGCCTCTCGAGCCAAAACGGCGGCGCCGGGCAGATCGATCCTTGGCTGCTGGAGCGCGTGGAGATGGTGCACGGCCCGGCCGGCGTGCTGTACGGCCAGGTCAGCCCCGGCGGCGTGGTGGTGATGACCAGCAAGCGCCCTACCGCCCAGAGCATTCACGAAGTCAAATTCAGCACCGGCAACCGCCATCTGGCGGAAACGGCGTTCGATTTCGGCGGCAAACTCAACGACGACAACACCCTGTTTTATCGCCTGAACGGTATCGCCAGAACCGAGCATGAGTTTGTCAAAGACAGCAAGCAGCAACGGGTGGCCATCGCGCCGGCCTTCACCTGGCTGCCGAACGAAGACACCAGCTTTACGTTGCTGACCAGCTACCAGAACGATCCGAAAGCCGGGTCGCGCAACTTCCTGCCGCGCGCCGGCACGCTGTTCTCGACCAGCGCGGGCTATGTGCCCTATGACTTCAACATCAGCGAACCCAGCTTCAACAGATCGCGGCGCGAGCAGGCGTCGATCGGCTACAGCCTCGAGCATAACTTCAGCGATGCGCTGTCGTTTACCCAGAACCTGCGCTTCACCCACCGCGATGAAGACTATAAATATCTGGTTTATAACGTAAACTCGAAGGTCAACGACCACACCGTCACCCGCATGGCGCAGCATGAAACGCAGATGACCAACGAGTTTGGCGTGGATAACCAGCTGAAGGGGCTGTTCGACACCGGCGAGGTGAAGCACACGGTGCTGGGCGGGTTGGATTACCGCTACAGCCATATCGATTCGAAGATGTATCGCGATCGCGGCAACGACTACCCGATCGACTGGGCAAACCCGGTTCGCCCCAGCATCGATGGCAGCACGCTGGCGCTGGCTTCCAGCGATTTGAAGACGCTGAATCAGGTCGGGGTGTATCTGCAGGACCAGCTGGAGTGGAATAACTGGAACCTGCTGCTGTCCGGCCGTCAGGACTGGTCGCAGGTCAACACCCGCGATCGCACCAGCGGCGGTAAGGAGCAGACCTACAACGACGCCCAGTTCACCGGCCGTGCGGGCCTGCTTTACGCCTTCGACAACGGCATTTCGCCGTATGTCAGCTACAGCACTTCGTTCGATCCTAACCTGTATCCGAGCGCGCCGGGCGCCGATCCGCTCAAGCCGACCACCGGCAAACAAACCGAGGTGGGCGTGAAGTACCAGATCCCGGGCGGCAACACCCTGCTGACCCTCTCCTGGTTCGACATTACCCAGCGTAATGTGGCGTCTTACAACCGTCTCACCTCCGCCTACGAGCAGATCGGCGAGGTGAAATCCAAAGGGATTGAGGCGGAAGTACATGCCCAGCCGACGCCGGAGATCAAGCTGACCGCCGCCTATACCTACACCGACGTGGTGACCAAAGACTCCAACTCGGCGGACGAAATCGGCCACAGCCCGGCGGGCATCCCGCGTCACGCGGCTTCCGCCTGGGGCAGCTACAGCTTCCTGAGCGGCGCGCTGAACGGCCTGACCGTCGGCAGCGGCGTGCGTTACATCGGCGATGCGCCGGCCGACGCCATCGGCCAGTACGATGTGCCGCACTACACGCTGTACGACGCCATGGTGAAATATGACCTTGGCCAGGCCTCGTCGGCGCTGCGCGGTGCGGCTCTCCAGCTCAACGTGCAGAACCTGACGGACAAGAAATACGTTTCATCCTGCAGCGGCGAGTACGCCTGTTTCTATGGCAGCGGCCGCAGCATCATCGCTTCAGTCAACTACCGCTGGTAACCAAAATGGGCGGCCAGCGCCGCCCATTTTCCACCTTTCCCGCCGCCTTTACTCCTGCTTCAATTCTCGCAAGTGCTTGTACACCGTGGCGCGCCCCATCGACAGCACGTTGGCGATGTAGTCCGCGGCGCTTTTGGCCTTGAACGCCCCCTGATGATAGAGATCGCTGACCAGCCGCCGTTTCTGTTCGCGGCTCAGCGCGCCGAGCGCGGCGTTTTCGCGCCGCAGCCAGTCGTGCAGGAAGGTGTTGATCTTCTCCTGCCAGTCGTCTTTGAACAGCTGTTGGGGCTGTGGCTGCAGCCGCGTGACCGACAGGAACATGTCCAGCGCGTTGCGGGCGTCCTCGAACATCGCGGTGCTCAGGTTGATGCACAGCAGATAGCTGGGCTTGCCCTGCTCGTCGCGCGCGGCGATGCTCACGGAACGCATCTTTTTGCCGTCCCAGTTCAGCTTCTCATAGGGGCCGGTCACGCCGGCGCCGCCATCGAGCTCGAAGTCCTCCAGCCCGGCGTCATCGCCCGGTTTGCGCTTCGACAGGTTGTTGGCCAGATAGGCAATCTTGTTGGTGGCTAGATCGTGGATCACCACTTCCGCATTCGGAAAAAACAGCGCCGCGATGCCGTCGGCGACCGAGCGCAAAAGTTCGAGTTGAGAAGAAGAGTTCGGCACGCTGGGGGGTCTCCGTATAGCCCGGTTTGGTTTGCGGTTCAGCCGCTTAGCATACCGCAGTTGCCGCCGCTTGCCGAGTGGATGGCGTTGGCGTCTCCTTCACCGACGGCTGCGCCGCAAGCGCCTTTATTGTCCTTGCCGGGGATCGGTCACCCGTCCGTTTCTGGTGAATAAGCTTTTCAGCCCACTCTTCTGCCGCAACACATTAAAACAGCCTCGAATCATGCTCCTCTTTGCCAGGTAAAACACGGCGGCAGACGGCGTTTTAACAGGATTTTAACGCTGCCGAGGGGAAACGCCATTGTCAACATGGCTGTTAAATAAAATGAAACTTTTTGATCACATTCAAGCTTCTGAAAAATAGATAAAAAGGGTTTTTATGCGCTTTACATGCATAAATTATGCATGTGCTCGCTCACTGCCGACAAAAAGTAATTAACTATTCATTTATCGCCCTGCAGGCGGCGAAAAACCGCCCGCTGGCCCGATGAGCGGGGGGCTAACAACCGGCATAATTAGTGGTAAATTTAGCGTCGCAAAGTGTTATGCGCTTGCTAATCCACGGTTAAACGAAATAAATACCTCTAATATATAAAGGTTGGTTATGGAAAAGCTATCCTACGCTTCAGACAGCAGCACCACCGCTTGGGCTACATATCTGCAACAAATCGATCGCGTCGCCCCTTACCTCGGCGAGCTGTCACGCTGGGTTGATACGCTGCGTCACCCTAAGCGCGCTTTGATTGTCGATATCCCGCTGCAGATGGACGATGGCACCATCCGTCACTTCGAAGGTTTCCGCGTACAGCACAACCTGTCGCGTGGGCCGGGCAAAGGCGGTATCCGCTTCCACCCTGACGTCGATCTGAACGAAGTGATGGCCCTGTCCGCCTGGATGACCATCAAGTGTGCCGCGGTCAACCTGCCGTACGGCGGCGCCAAGGGCGGCATCCGCGTCGACCCGTTCAAACTGTCTGAAGGCGAACTGGAGCGACTGACCCGCCGCTATACCAGCGAAATCGGCTTCATCATCGGGCCACAGAAAGACATCCCTGCGCCGGACGTCGGCACCAACGCCAAAGTGATGGCCTGGATGATGGACACCTACTCCATGAACCACGGCACCACCATCACCGGCGTGGTCACCGGCAAGCCAATCCACCTCGGCGGCTCCCTGGGCCGTGAGAAAGCGACCGGCCGCGGCGTGTTCGTCACCGGCAGTGAAGTGGCCAAGCGTCTGGGCGTGCAGATCGAAGGCGCCAAAGTGGCGGTGCAAGGCTTCGGTAACGTGGGCAGCGAAGCGGCTCGCCTGTTCGTTGGCGTCGGCGCGCGCGTCGTCACCATCCAGGACCACTCCGCCACCCTGTTTAACGCCGACGGCATCGACCTGGCCGCGCTGACCGAATACCAGGCCAAGCACAAGCAGATCGCCGGCTTCCCTGGCGCCAGCGAGATCGAAAGCGAAGCGTTCTGGTCGGTCGACATGGACATCCTGATCCCGGCGGCGCTGGAAGGCCAAATCACCCGTGAGCGTGCCGAGATCCTCAGCGCCAAACTGGTGCTGGAAGGCGCTAACGGCCCGACCTTCCCAGAGGCGGACGACATTCTGCGCTCCCGTAATATCACCGTGGTTCCGGACGTTATCTGTAACGCCGGCGGCGTAACGGTCAGTTACTTCGAGTGGGTGCAGGACATGGCGAGCTACTTCTGGAGCGAGTCCGAGATCAACGAGCGTATGGACAAGATCATGACCGACGCCATGGTCCACGTCTGGAACAAGGCCGCAGAGAAAGAGTGCAGCCTGCGCACCGCCGCTTATATCGTGGCCTGTGAGCGCATCCTGACCGCACGTAAAGAGCGCGGCATCTACCCAGGTTGATGCCCGTATCCCGGCCTGCCCGCCCCGGCAGGCCGGGTTTTCCTCAGCGCAAACAGCGCTTCAACACCTTACCGGTGCTGGTCATCGGCAAACGCTCGACGAACTCGACGATGCGCGGATACTTGTACGCCGCCAGCCGTTCCCGGCTCCAGGCGATCAGCGTTTCTTCCTCGATCGGCTCCTCCGTCTCTTTCAACACCACCACCGCTTTGATCTCTTCGCCCAGCGACGGATGTTCGACGCCGATCACCGCCACCAACGACACCGCCGGGTGGCGAATCAGCGCCTCTTCAATCTCGCGCGGGTAGACGTTGAACCCGCCGCGAATGATCATGTCCTTGGCCCGATCGACGATGAAATAGAAGCCGTCGGCGTCGCGGCGCGCCAGATCGCCGGTGCGGAACCAGCCGTTTTCCAGCACCTCCGCCGTCGCCTCGGGGCGATTCAGATAGCCTTTCATGATGTTGTAGCCGCGTACCGCGATCTCCCCCACCTGATCGACAGCGTCGACCGGCTGCCCGGTGGCGTCGAGCAGGCGCACCTCCACGCCCCAGATCGGCTGGCCGATGGAGCCGGGCTTGGTCAGGCGGTGAGGATGGTTAAAGGTGGCGACCGGGCTGGTCTCAGACAGCCCGTACCCTTCGAGAATGTTGACGCCGAAGCGGCGCGAAAAATCCTCCAGGATCTGCACCGGCAGGCTGGCGCCGCCGGACACCGCCATACGCAGCGTGCTGCGCAAGCTTTCGATATCCGTGTGTTCATCCAGCGCATTCAACAGCGCCCAATACATGGTCGGCACCCCGGCGAAAAAGGTGATGCCGTGCCGTTGCATCAGCGCGATGGCCTGCGCGGCGTCGAAGCGCTCGACCAGCACCAGAGTGGCGGCGGCGGCGAACCCGGCGTTCATCTGCACCGTCGAGCCGAAAGTATGAAACAGTGGCAAGGTGACCAGGTGACGATCGGGGGCCGTCTCCGAACCGTCGAACAGCCGCACCGATCCCAAGGCGTTAAGCACCAGATTGGCGTGGGTCAACTCCGCCCCTTTGGCGCGGCCGGTGGTGCCGCTGGTATACAGCACCACCGCGGTGTCGCTTTCGAGCGTCGCGGCCGAAGCGAATTCGGTAGCCTGTGCGGCTATCGCCGCGCTGAAACGCTCCCCCTCGAGGGGCAACCGATCGCCGATGATAAACACCTCACGGCACTGCTCCGCCTTTGCCGCCGCCCGCAGCGCTTCCTCCCCCAGCGGCAGGCCGCTGGTGCCCTCGAAACAAAACAGCGCCACCGCCGCCGAATCCGCCAGGTAATAGTCGAACTCCGCGCTCTTAAGCAGAATATTGAGCGGCACCACCACCGCGCCGCTTTTGAGAATGCCGTAATAGACAGCCGGAAACTCCGGCCGGTTCGGGCAGGCCAGCGCCACCCGTTCACCGCGCCGCACGCCGCGCGCGACCAACAGATTTGCCACCCGGTTGGCCATGTCGTTCAGCGCCCGATAGCTGAGCGGCACATCGTCCTGTATCACCGCCGGCCGTTCCGGCCAGGTGCGCGCACTCTCTTCAAGCAAGGTAGCCAGATTCAGCATCGGGGATCCTCCCTGGGATTGAGCGGCGAGAAAAGCGCCGCAGTATCACGAGTATAGATAGGCGCTTCGCAGTTCGCATTCCCAGGGCCGCTGGGCTATACCTTAGGCAATCCCCATCCCGCAGGAGTTGTGATCATGAGCAAGAAAAAGATCCTGATGCTGGTCGGTGACTATGCCGAAGATTACGAAACCATGGTGCCGTTTCAGGCGTTGCAGATGATCGGCCATTGGGTGGACGCCGTGTGTCCCGGCAAAGCCGTCGGCGACTACATCATGACCGCGATCCACGATTTTGACGGCGCGCAAACCTACAGCGAGAAACCCGGCCACCGTTTCACCCTGAACGCCGACTTCGCCACCGCCAAAGAAGAGCACTACGATGCGCTCTTGATCCCCGGCGGCCGGGCGCCGGAATACCTGCGCCTGAATCCCGACGTGATCGCGCTGGTGCAGGCGTTTGACGCTGCGAAAAAACCGATCGCCGCCGTTTGCCACGGCCCGCAGCTGCTGGCGGCGGCCGGGGTGTTGCAAGGCCGCACCTGCAGCGCCTACCCGGCCTGCGCGCCGGAAGTGCGGCTGGGCGGCGGCCATTATGCGGAGATCGGCATCGATCAGGCGCACGTCGACGGCAATCTGGTCACCGCCCCGGCCTGGCCGGCGCATCCGCAGTGGCTGGCGAAGTTCGTCGAGGTGCTGCAGAAATAGCCGTTCAGGGGATCGCACCAGATAGCGACAACGCGGCATCCCCTTTGCAATAAACCAAAAATCGCTTGACCTTCCCAACGTTGGAAGTCGGATAACGCGGGATGAACTGCTTCCACGCAGTGAATTCCACTGTCGACTTCGGTAGGAAAGGTCAAATGATGAAAGCCAAAACCATAATCTTGATCGCAGCGGCGATAAACGGCGCTTTCGCCGTTGCCGGCTGCAAAGAAAACCCGTCTTCGGCGACACCTGCGCCGCCTCCCCGTGTTCCTGTGGCTGATGTTTTAGTCCGCCCGATAACGCCCTTTGCCGAATTCACCGGTTCGCTGGCCGCGGTCAAGCACGTTGAGTTGCGGCCTCGGGTCGCCGGTTATGTGCTGGCGGTAAATGTGCCGGAAGGTCGCCTGATAGAAAAAGGCCACCCGCTCTTTCTCATCGATCCGCGGCCATTTCAAGCCGCGCTGAACGAGGCGACGGCGCGTTTGCAAGAAGCGGAAGCCGCCTCAACGCTAGCCCAGGCCGACTATGTGCGTGCTAAGACGTTGTTCAATAAAAACGTTATCGCCCGCGATCGGTTTGATTCGGCTACCGCCATGATGAAAGCGAGCAATGCGCAGGTCAACGCAGCGAAAGCGGCGCGGGAGGCGGCAAAGTTGGATCTGGAGTTCACCCGCGTCACCGCGCCGATTGCCGGACGCGTAGGCCAGACGCTCGTCACCGAAGGCAACTATGTCACCGGCGGCGTCACGCCGCTCACCACGCTGGTCTCGGTCGATCCACTCCACGTCTATTTCGATGTGGATGAACGCACCTATTTGCAATCGTTGACCGCGTGGCGCAATAAAACGGCGCCACCTGACATTCGGGTATCGGTGGCGTTACTTGCAGACAAAACCTATTCCCGGCGCGGGCGCGTCGATTTCCAGTCCAATACCGCCGACCGCACGACGGGAACGGTGCGCCTGCGCGCGGTGATCGATAACCCGGATGGGCGACTGTCACCTGGGTTGTTCGCCAGAGTCAAGCTGGAAACCGGCGCGCCGCAGGCCAAGATCCTGATCGCCGACCAATCGATTGGCACCGATCAAAACCGGCGCTATGTCCTGGTCGTCGATGAGAATGACAAAACCGAATACCGCCCCGTTGAACTTGGCCCGGTCGTTGAAGGACTGCGCGTGATAGAACACGGCCTGCGGCCGGGAGAACGCATCGTCGTGAAAGGGCTGGTGCGCCCCGGCATGTCAATCACGCCGCAGCCCGCCGAGATTGACGGCGCGCCTATCGAGCAATTGAACGCTGCGGGAGACGCGACATGACTTTCCCTCGTTTCTTCATTAAACGCCCGATCTTCGCCATCGTGCTCTCCATCTTGACGCTGATCGCCGGCACCGTGGCGTTATTCCAGTTGCCGCTCAGCGAATACCCTGCGGTTACGCCGCCTACCGTACAAGTGACGGCGTCTTATCCCGGCGCCAACCCGAAAGTGATCGCGGAAACGGTGGCCGCACCGCTTGAGCAAGCCATCACCGGCGTCGAAGGCATGCTTTACATGTCTTCACAGGCGGCGACCGACGGCCGAATGACGTTGACCGTCACCTTTGCCCAGGGAACAAATGCCGACATGGCGCAGATCCAGGTGCAAAATCGGGTAGCGCGCGCGTTACCCCGCTTGCCTGCAGAGGTACAGCACCAGGGCGTGGTGACGCAGAAAACCTCACCGGACATCCTGATGGTGGTGCATCTCCTGTCGCCTGACCAACGCTACGATCCGCTTTATATCTCAAATTACGCTTATCTGCAGGTTCGTGATGAACTGTCCCGCATTCCGGGCGTCAGCGATGTCCAGGTCTGGGGAGCCGGCGAATACAGCATGCGGCTCTGGCTGGATCCGGATCTGATCGCCGCGCGCGGGCTAACCGCCGGCGATGTGATCGCTGCGGTGCGCGAGCAAAACGTTCAGGTGGCGGCCGGTTCCGTCGGTCAGGCGCCCGATTCCAATGCCGCATTTCAGGTTACGGTCAATACCCTCGGCCGTCTGGCCGATGAGAAACAGTTTGGCGATATCATCATCCGCACCGGCAGCGACGGCCGGGTGACCCGCTTGCGCGACGTCGCCCGTATAGAAATGGGCGCCGATGCGTATGCGCTGCGCAGCCTGCTCGACGGCGAGCCGGCCGTCGCGCTGCAAATCATTCAGAGCCCGGGCGCCAACGCGCTGGACGTCGCTCAGGCGGTCAGAGCGACCGTCAAGCGCCTGGAGGGCAACTTTCCTGCCGGACTCAGTTCACGGATCGCCTACGATCCCACGGTTTTCGTGCGGGCATCGCTCGAGTCGGTTGTGACGACCCTGCTGGAAGCGATCCTGCTGGTGGTGATCGTGGTAGTGGTGTTCCTGCGCAGCTGGCGAGCCTCGCTGATTCCGCTGCTCGCGGTGCCGGTTTCGCTGGTCGGCACGTTCGCCATCATGTACTTGCTGGGCTTCTCTCTCAATACGCTGTCCCTGTTCGGTTTGGTATTGTCTATCGGCATCGTCGTCGATGACGCGATCGTGGTGGTGGAAAACGTCGAACGACACATCGAAAACGGCAAAACGCCGCAGCAAGCCGCGCGACTCGCCATGAATGAAGTCACCGGGCCGATCGTCGCCATCACCTCGGTGCTGGCCGCGGTTTTCGTTCCAACAGCGTTCCTGAGCGGTTTACAGGGCGAGTTTTACCGGCAGTTCGCGCTGACCATCGCCATTTCAACCCTGCTGTCGGCGCTCAATTCGCTTACGCTCAGCCCGGCGCTGGCGAGCATGTTGCTGCGGCCTCATCCGGCGAAACCTCGCGCTCCCGGCCGCATTGGGCGCGTCTTGCAAGCCGCTGTCCGGCCTTTCCAACGCGCGCCGGACGCGTATGCCAATGCCGTGCGTAAAACGGTGCGCGTCCGCGGGATGGCGCTGGCTATTTACGGCGGGCTGCTCGTTCTGACGTTTTTCAGCTTCCAGGCCGTTCCGCCGGGCTTCGTGCCCATGCAGGATAAGTACTATCTGGTCGGCATCGCCCAACTGCCCAATTCGGCCTCGCTGGATCGCACCGATGCGGTCGTTAAACAGATGTCGAAGATCGCGCTGGCGGAACCCGGGGTGGAAAGCGTCGTGGCCTTTCCGGGGCTGTCGATTAACGGCTTCGTCAATGTGCCGAACGCCGCCGTGATGTTCGTCATGCTCGATCCGTTTAAAGATCGCGCCACGCCCGATCTGGCCGCCTCCGCCATAGCCGGTCGGCTGCAGGCGAAATTCGCCGACATTCCCGATGGTTTCCTCGGCGTATTTCCGCCACCGCCCGTTCCCGGTCTCGGCGCTACCGGCGGATTCAAGATGCAGGTGGAGGATCGCAGCGGCGCGGGGCTCGAGTCCCTGGTTGAGCACACGCGGATCCTGATGATGAAAGCCACCGAATCGGGCCAGGTCGCCGGTCTGATGACCAGTCTGGATATCAACGCACCGCAGCTCGATGTGGTTATCGACCGCACTCAGGCGCAAAGTCAGGGCGTCAGCCTGGCGGATGTGTTCGAGTCGCTGCAAATCTACCTCGGCTCGCTTTACATCAACGATTTCAACCGATTCGGCCGCACCTACAAAGTCACCGCTCAGGCCGATGCCGCCCATCGCATGCAGGCCGAAGCTATCGGCCGGCTGCAGGTGCGCAACGCGGCCGGCGACATGCTGCCGCTGTCTTCCTTTGTCACCGTTACGCCCGGCTCCGGTCCGGATCGCATCATTCGTTACAACGGCTATCCATCGGCTGATATTTCGGGCGGTGCGGCGATGGGCGTCAGTTCCGGTCAGGCGGCTGCATTGATGGAGCGCTTGGCGAAAGAGACGCTGCCGGAAGGCATGACCGTCGAATGGACCGATCTCACCTATCAGCAAAAGCTCGCGGGCGACGCGGCGCTGTTCATTTTTCCGCTGTGCGTGCTGCTCGCCTATCTCATTCTGGCCACGCAATACAACAGCTGGCTACTGCCTTTGGCCGTGCTGCTGATCGTGCCGATGTGTCTGTTGAGCGCCATGATTGGCGTCTGGCTGCTGGGCGGCGACAACAACGTTTTCGTGCAAATAGGCCTCATTGTGCTGGTCGGCCTGGCCGCCAAAAACGCCATTCTGATCGTCGAGTTCGCCCGCAGCCTGGAGGATGAAGGCGCCAACGCGCTCGAGGCGGTGATTAAGGCCTGCCGGCTGCGATTAAGACCGATAGTGATGACTTCAATCGCGTTTATCGCCGGCGTCATTCCATTGATCTTCGCCAGCGGCGCGGGGGCGGAAATGCGCCATGCCATGGGGGTGGCGGTCTTCGCCGGCATGCTGGGCGTGACCTTGTTCGGCCTGTTCCTGACGCCGGTCTTTTATGTCGTGATTCGCGGCCTGGCGACCCGATTCGAGCAATATCGTGCCAAAGCCAAAGCCAGCCGTAAGGAGCGAGTCTGATGAAAAATCTTCGTAGAACCTTGTTATTGCCGCTGAGCGCGCTCGCCTTGCTAACCGGATGTGCGGCGGTGGGCCCCGATTACTCGCCGCCCGTCGCCCGTCACCCTGCCGGCTTCGGCCAACCACCGGCGGGGCTGAGTGCCGGAAATGTCGAACTCGCCTGGTGGCGCCTCTTTGACGATCCTGCTCTCACGGATTTGGTTCAGCGAGCGTTGGCGGCGAACCATGATGTCGGCATCGCCGTCGCCCGAGTAGACGAAGCCAGAGCCCTGTTGCGTGAACAACGGCAGGATTTCCTGCCGCGCGCCGGTGCCGCGCTGAGTTATGAGACGCGTCGACTGGGTGAAGCGGAGAAGCTGGCCGCCCAGCCACGCCATACGCAAACCTATCGCGGTGCGATTGATTCGACATGGGAAATCGATCTCTTTGGACACGTTCGGCGCTCGATTGAGGCCGCTCAGGCGCTGGCGGGAAGCCGCGAAGCGTTGCTGCGTGGCGTTCAGGCGGGCGTCGCTGCGGAAGTGGCCGCCACCTGGCTAGAACTCCGAGGTTTAGACGCCGAACTTAAGATGGTCGCCGAAATTAGCCACAGCCAGCGTGAAAGTTTGGTGCTGGTAAAAAAACAAATGAGCGCCGGCGCCGCCAGCGAATTCGACCGATTGCGCGCCGAGGCGCTATTGCGCAACGTCGAAGCGGCGACGCCAGAGCTGGAACGCCGCCGAGCCGCCGCCGTCAACGCATTGGCGACGCTGCTTGGCGAAATGCCCCAGACATTCCGCCCCCCTTCCGCCGAATGGGGAAGCCAGCCGCCAGTGCTGCGGACGATCGCAGTGGGCACGCCCGGCGCCCTGCTCGCCCGGCGCGCCGACATTGTGGCGGCTGAGCGGGAACTTGCGGCAGCCACCGCCATGATTGGCGTGGAAACGGCGGCGCTCTACCCGCGCATCGAAGCGCGAGGTTCGATCGGGCTGGTCGCCGGCAACCTCGATGCGCTGACTGGCGCCGGTGCGTTCTCCGGTGTGATCAGCCCAGTGATTCGCTGGGCATTTCTCGATATCGGGCGCGTACGCGCCCGGATCGCCGCCAGCGAGGCGCGAACACAACAGGCACTGTTGATTTACGAGCGGACGGTGCTGAGCGCGCTGCGCGAAACGGACGATGCTTTCAAAACCTATGCTGAGGCGGTCAGCACGTTGGATCTGCGGTTACTTGAGGCGGCGGCGAATCGCGAAGCGGCCCGGCTCGCCCAGACGCGTTTTGCCGCGGGCGAAGGCATTTATCTGGAGGTGCTCGAGGCAGAACGGGCCGACTTCGCCAGCCGGCGCGCATTGACGCAGGCCGGCACGCGTCAGCGGCTTGCCGTGGTGGGCATCTACAAAGCGCTCGGCGGCGGCTGGGAGACGTGCGCGGCGGCAAAAAACGATTGCCGCGGCGCGACCGGTTCGTTCATGACGGCAAAAATCGGCGATGAACCTTGACCTTCCCCCGATGGGAAGCTCTAGCCTTGCTGATACCAGCCACTCCTTTAAGGGCACATAACATGAATTCATCCAATGCCAACTTCCCCCAGCCTTCGTCCGTGCGTCTGAGTCTGCCGGTTGAAGGCATGACCTGCGCCTCCTGCGTCGGTCGCGTCGAGCGGGCCTTGACGGCGGTTCCCGGCGTGCAGGCGGCAACGGTCAATCTCGCCACCGAACGCGCCGATATCACGTTTACCGGCCAGGCGAATCCGCAGGCGGCAGCCCGCGCCATCGAAGGCGCCGGCTATACCGTGCGAGAAGAAACCACTGAGCTGGCGATCGAAAATATGACCTGCGCCTCCTGTGTCGGGCGGGTGGAGAAAGCGTTGAGCCAGGTCGCCGGCGTTACCGAAGCCAATGTCAATCTGGCGACCGAACGCGCGCGGGTGCGCTATCTGGCCGGCACCGTATCCCTGGAAGACCTCGCCGCCGCCGTCACCCGCGCCGGTTATACGCCTCGCCGCCTGACGGCGGATAGCCCCAGCGCGGACGACCAGGCCGCCGAACGGCGCGAAAATGAGTCACGCGCGTTGCGGCGCGCCCTGTTCGGCGCCGCCCTGTTCACCCTGCCGGTATTCCTGTTGGAAATGGGATCGCACCTCATTCCCGCCATACATGAGTGGGTCATGGAGGGGTTGGGCGTGCAGACAAGCTGGTATATCCAGTTTGTCCTCACCACCTTGGTCTTATTTGGCCCCGGCCTGCGCTTCTTCCGCAAAGGCGTTCCTGCGCTGCTGCGCGGCGCCCCCGACATGAACTCGCTGGTTGCGGTCGGCACGGCGGCGGCCTACGGTTATTCGCTGGTCGCCACCTTCGCCCCCGGGGTGTTGCCGCAGGGCACCGCCAACGTCTATTTCGAAGCCGCCGCCGTGATCGTCACGCTGATCCTGCTCGGACGCGTGCTGGAGGCGCGCGCCAAGGGGCGCACCTCACAGGCCATCAAACGGCTCGTCGGCCTTCAACCCAAGGTCGCACGCGTTGAACGGCAAGGCGAAACGGTTGAAATCCCTCTCGAACAGGTGGTTACCGGTGATGTGGTCTTCGTCCGGCCGGGGGAGAAAATCGCGGTGGATGGCGAAGTTCTGGAAGGCGCGTCTTATGTCGATGAAAGCATGATCACCGGTGAACCGGTGCCGGTCGAGAAAACCGTGGGGGCCGATGTGGTCGGCGGAACCATCAACAAAACCGGCGCGTTCAGTTTCCGGGCGACAAAAGTCGGCGCGAATACCGTCCTGGCGCAAATCATTCGATTGGTGGAGGAAGCGCAGGGTTCCAAACTGCCGATTCAGGCGTTGGTCGATAAGGTGACGATGTGGTTTGTTCCGGCCGTCATGGCGGCGGCGGTACTGACCTTTCTGGTTTGGCTGTTCTTCGGGCCGTCGCCCGCGCTGACCTTCGCGCTGGTGAATGCGGTCGCCGTGTTGATTATTGCCTGCCCTTGCGCCATGGGCCTGGCGACGCCAACCTCTATCATGGTCGGCACCGGGCGCGCCGCCGAGCTGGGCGTGCTGTTTCGCAAGGGCGAAGCGTTGCAGGCCCTGCGCGATGTAGGCGTTATCGCCCTCGACAAAACCGGCACGCTGACCAAAGGCCGCCCCGAGTTGACCGATCTGGTGCCCGCTGACGGTTTCGAATACCACGAAGTACTGGCCTTGGTCGCTGCGGTCGAGACACGGTCCGAACACCCCATAGCCGAAGCTATCGTCGCGGCGGCAAGAGAGCAGAATCTTACGCTCGCCGCTGTCGACAGTTTCGACGCCACACCCGGTTTCGGCGTAACGGCGCGCATCGGCCAACGCCGGATCTCCGTTGGCGCAGATCGCTTCATGACCAGGCTCGGGCTTGATGTAACACGTTTTCAGCCCGTCGCCGAGCGCCTCGGCGCCCAGGGGAAAAGCCCGCTTTATGCCGCCATTGATGGCCGTTTGGCTGCGGTGATCGCCGTTGCCGATCCGATTAAGGAAACAACGCCGGAAGCTATCGCTGCGCTGCATGCGCTTGGGCTCAAGGTTGCGATGATCACCGGCGACAATGCCGCGACGGCGGCGGCGATCGCCCGGCAATTGGGGATTGACGAAGTCGCGGCCGAAGTGCTTCCCGAAGGCAAGGTGGCGGCGTTGAAATCCTTCCGCAACAGCGGCGCGAAAGTCGCCTTCGTCGGCGACGGCATCAACGATGCGCCGGCACTGGCGGAAGCGGACGTTGGGCTGGCTATCGGTACAGGCACCGATGTGGCGATAGAAGCGGCCGATGTGGTGCTGATGTCGGGCGACCTGCGCGGCGTAGCCAACGCCATTGCGCTCAGCCAGGCGACGATCCGCAACATTAAGCAGAACCTGTTTTGGGCCTTCGCCTATAACGCCGTCCTGATCCCAGTGGCAGCCGGCGCGCTTTATCCCCTGAACGGCACGCTGCTTTCGCCTATTTTCGCCGCGGCCGCGATGGCGCTTTCCAGCGTTTTCGTCCTTGGCAATGCGCTGCGGCTCAAACGTTTCCAGGCGCCGATGGCCGTCGAGAGCCGCGCTGAAGCGGCGGCGGCAACCGCGCAACCCGGCGGAATATCGGCATCATCGTAACAGGAGGACAGGATGAACATCGGACAAGCAGCCCGGTTATCCGGCGTTTCGGCGAAGATGATTCGCTATTACGAGCAAATAGGCCTGATCCCGAGAGCGGCTCGCTCCGATGCGGGATACCGCCACTACGACATGTCGGACGTGCATGGCCTGCGTTTTATCCGGCGCTCACGCGACCTGGGTTTTTCCGTTGAGCAGATAGCTGCGTTGCTGATGCTGTGGCACGACCGCGAACGCGCCAGCGCCGATGTTAAAGCCGTAGCGCTATCCCACATCGCCGTGCTGAAAGCCAAGATTGCGGAACTGCAGACGATGGCGCAAACGCTGGAACGCCTTGCCGGCCATTGCCACGGCAATACTCGCCCCGACTGCCCTATTCTGGCGGGTTTAGCGCAACCGGTGGCGCTCATCGCGCCGCGCCAAACGCCGAATTTCGGGGTGATGCGCGAGCCGAAACCACGACGACCGCGTGAATCGTCATAAAAAGAGTTTGACCCTGTCACGCTGGCAAGCTTTACCGTTATCAAACACCGTAATCGACGAGGAGAGTAAAAATGATTCGTTTTCATATTCCAGCCATGACCTGCGGCGGCTGCGCCAGTTCCGTCACCCGGGCGTTGCTGAACGTTGACCCGCAGGCGCGCATTCAAACCGATCCGGCCAGGCGGGAAGTGCTCATCGACAGTGCGTTGCACAGCGATGCCTTCGGCGCCGCGCTGGACGAAGCCGGTTTTTCTCCGGCCGAGCCGGATTAAGCGGCGCGTCAGGCCTGGCGCAGCTGTTCGATAAGAAAGTGGATATCGTACAGCCAGCGTTTGGCGCGCGCGGAACGCACCAGCATCGACACGCACAGCGGCCGGGGGTGTTCTTTGCAGGCGGAGGGGGAAAACCAGCGGCCGGTGTTGACCGGCGGTTGGAAATACAGCTCGTGGTTATAGTTGCCGCTGTCGACGCCGAAGGTATCGAAGTAGCGGCGCATCAGCGTATTGGAATCGCTGAACGACAGGTTGAGCTCGGTGTTGATCTCGGTTTCCGGGGTGATGACCACGCCCTTCTTCAGCCGCCCTGCTGCGTTGAAGGCGGCGATAAGCGCGATGACCTGTTGCTGAATGTCTTCTGCCATGACGACCTCGAGCCGGTATGAATAAAAGAGGAATGCGGTTCTCTGTCTGACTCTGCCTGCCCCGGCGAGTTCTGGCCGCCGGCCGGGTTTTCCGTTTCTTTACACTTTCCATAAAAAAACCGCGCGCAGCCACACTCCCGGCGCGCGCGGTTGACGGTTAGCTGCTGAGCGTCGTCTTGTCGGCGATGACGCCGTCCCCCTGCCGCTCGGCGGCAACGCCGCCGCCCAACACTTTATACAGGGTGGCCTGATTGTCATACGCGGTCTGCTGCGCGGCGATCAGCGCCTGCTGCGCCGTGTACAGCGTGCGCTGCGCGTCCAGCAGCGTCAGGTAGCTGTCAACGCCCTGGCGGTAACGCAGCTCGGCCAGGCGATAATATTGCTGCGCCGCCGCCACATAGCCGGTCTGCGCCGCCAGCTGTTCCTGCAGCGTGGCCTTGCGCGCCAGCGCGTCGGCGGTTTCCTGAAATGCCGTCTGCACCGCTTTCTCATAGGTGGCAACATACAGGTCTTTCTGCGCCTGGGTGTAGTTCAACTGAGCCGTGTTATAGCCGCCGCTGAAGATCGGCAGGCTGATGCTCGGTGCGAACGACCAGACGCCGGCTCCGTGGCTGAACAACGAGGAGAGTTCACCGCTGCCCACCCCGCCGCTGGCGGTCAGGCTGATCGACGGGAAGAACGCCGCCCGCGCCGAGCCGATATTGGCGTTGGCGGATTTCAGGTTATGCTCGGCCTGCAGCACGTCCGGCCGCTTCAGCAACACTTGCGAAGAGACGCCGGCCGGCAGATCGCGCATGATCCCGCCGAGCGCCTCGATGCCGCTCGGCAGCAGGCTTTCCGGCACGCTTTGCCCCACCGCCAAATCCAGCGCGTTTTTCGCCTGCGCGGCGCTGGTAGCGTAGCTGGCGGCGTCCGATCGCGCCTGCTGATAGACGGTTTCCGCCGACGCCACGTCAACCAGCGACGCAATCCCGTGCTGTTGATTGTTGCGCGTGACGTCCAGCGACCGTTTGGCGCTCGCCATCGTCTGCTGCGCCACCGCCAGATTGCTGCGCTCGGCCGCCACCGCCACCCAGTCGGTGACGATATCGGCGATCAGCGTCAGGCGAGTGCTTTTCGCCGCCTCCGAGTTCGCCAGATAGGTTTCGAACGCCGCGCGCGACAGGCTGGCGTTTTTGCCGAACAGATCCAACTCGAATGCGCTGACGCCGGCCGCGGCTTCGTAGCTTTGGCTCAGCGCGGTGGCGTTGCCGCTGCCGGTCAGCGCCCGCCCGCGGCTGCCGTCGGCGGTGGCATTGATTGTCGGGAACAGCGCCGAGCGCTGCTCGCCGTACAGGGCGCGCGCCGACGCGATATTGGCGATCGCCTCGCGCAGATCGCGGCTGCCGTTCAGCCCCAGCGCCACCACCTGGCGCAGCCGGGCGTCCTGGACATAGTCGCGCCAGGCGACGTCCGGGTAGCTCAGCGCCTGGTTGCCGCCGGCCTCGCCCTGCGGCAGGTTGGCGGGCACCGGCGCCGCCGGGCGCTGGTAGTGTGGATCCAGCGACAGGCAGCCGGTCAGCAGCAGCGGTAAAGTTAACATCATGACTCGTTGCAACACGTTATTCTCCTGCCTGTGACGGCGGGTTGGCGGGCCGACGGGCAAACATGCGGCGCACCAACACATAAAACAGCGGGACGAAAAAGATCGCCAAGGCGGTGGCGGTGATGGTGCCGCCGATGATGCCGGTGCCGATGGCGATGCGGCTGTTGGCGCCGGCGCCGCTGGATACCGCCAGCGGCAGCACCCCGGCGGTGAATGCCAGCGAGGTCATCAGGATCGGTCGCAGGCGCATGCGCGCCGCGTGGACCGCCGCGCCAATCAGCGTTTCACCCCGCTGGTGCATCTCCTCGGCGAACTCGACGATCAAAATGGCGTTCTTCGCCGACAGGCCGATGATGGTGAGCAGCGCCACCTGGAAGTAGATGTCGTTTTCCAGCCCGCGCAGCGTGATCGCCAGCAGCGAGCCCACCACGCCCATCGGCACCACCAACATCACCGCGAACGGAATCGACCAGCTCTCATACAGCGCCGCCAGGCACAGGAACACCACGATCAGCGAAATGGCGTACAGCGACGATGCCTGGCCGCTGGTCAGCCGCTCCTGATAGGACAGCCCGCTCCAGGAGTAGCTGCTGCCGGCGGAGAATGTTGCCGCCAGCTTCTCCATCTCGCTCATCGCCGTACCGGAGCTGACGCCGGTGGCGCCCTGCCCGGTGATCTCGAACGACGACAGCCCGTTATAGCGCGACAGGTTTTCCGGCCCGAAGATCCAGTGCGAAGACGCGAAGGCGGAGAACGGCGTCATGCTGCTGGCGCCCGACGCGTTGGTGCCGCGCACAAACCAGCGGTCGAGATCTTCCGGCTTGGCGCGGTACTGCACATCGCCCTGCATATAGACTTTTTTCACCCGGTTGCGATCGATAAAGTCGTTGATGTAGGTGCTGCCGAACGCGCTGCTGAGGGTGCTGTTGACGTCGGCGGCGCTCAGGCCGAGCGCCTGCAGTTTGCCGTTGTCGATCTCCACCTGCAGCTGCGGGGTATCCGGCAAGGTGTTGGCGCGCACCGCCAGCAGCGATGGATTGCCGGCGGCCGCGGCAACGATCTGGTCGCGCATCGCCTGCAGCTCGGCGCGGGTGGTCGCCCCTTTGGCCTGCAGCTCGAAGGTGAAGCCGTCGGACTGGCCGAAACCGTCGATCGCCGGCGGGCTCATGGAGAAGACCTGGGCGTCGCGCAGCGTGGCGAAGTGCGCCATGGCGCGTTTGGCGATGGCGTCGGCGGTGTTCGCGCTGCCGCTGCGCTGGCTCCAGTCTTTGAGGCTGACGAACGCCATGCCGGCGTTTTGCCCGCTGCCGCTGAAACCGAAACCGTTAATGGTAAAAATGGTGCTGACGTTGGCCTTTTCCTGGTCGAGGAAATAGGCGGTCACCGCCTCGCTCACCGCCGAGGTGCGCGCGTTGGTGGCGCCGGCCGGCAAGGTGTACTGCACCATCACCGTGCCCTGATCCTCGTTGGGCAGAAAGCCGGTCGGCAAGCGCAGGTACATCACGGCCGCGGCGATCAACAGCAGGCCGTACAGCAGCAGATAGCGCGTCGGCCGGTGGATCACCCCGCCGACCTTGTCGGCGTACTTCTCCTGCAGCCGGTCATAGCCGCGGTTGAATTTGCCCAGCCAGCCCTTGTCGGTCTGCGCGTCGTGCGCCGGCTTCAGCAGCGTGGCGCACAATGCCGGCGCCAGCGTCAACGCCAGCACCACCGACAGCACCATCGAGGAGACGACGGTGATCGAGAACTGGCGATAGATAACCCCGGTGGAGCCGCCGAAGAACGCCATCGGCAGAAACACCGCCGACAGCACCAGCGCAATGCCGACCAATGCGCCGGTGATTTCACGCATCGATTTCTCCGTCGCCTCGCGCGGCGGCAGCTTATCCTCCCGCATCACGCGCTCGACGTTTTCCACCACCACGATGGCGTCGTCCACCAACAGCCCGATCGCCAACACCATGCCGAACAGCGTCAGGGTATTGATTGAATAGCCGAACGCCGCCAGCACGCCGAAGGTGCCCAGCAACACTACCGGCACGGTGATGGTCGGGATCAGCGTGGTACGCAGGTTTTGCAGGAACACGAACATCACCACCACCACTAACGCCACCGCTTCGAACAGCGTTTTCACCACCTCCTCGATCGAGATATTGATAAAGTCGGTGCTGTCTTTCGGGTAGGCCACCTTGTAGCCCTGCGGCATCGCGCTTTGGTATTCCGCCACCTTGGCCTTCACCAGCTTGGCGGTGTTGAGGGCGTTGGCGCCCGCCGCCAGCTTGACCGCGATCCCCGCCGCCGGGTGGCCGTTGAGGTGCGCGCTGGCAGAGTAGTCCTCGTTGCCCAGCTCAATTCGCGCCACGTCGCCCAGCCGCACCAGCGCGCCGCTGCTGTCGCTTTTCAGGATGATATTGCGAAACTGTTCCGGCGTTTGCAGCCGCGACTGCGCCTTTACCGTGGCGGTCAGCTGCTGATCGGCGGCGGCCGGCAGATCGCCGATCTTGCCGGCGGACACCTGGGTGTTTTGCGCTTCGATCGCCGTCTGCACGTCGGAAGGCATCAGCGCATAGCTCGCCAGCTTGGTCGGATCCAGCCAGATGCGCATCGCGTATTCCGAGCCGAACACCTGCACGTCCCCCACGCCCTCGATGCGCGACAGCGGATCCTGCAGGTTGCTGACCAGATAGTCGGAGATATCGGCCATCGTCGCCTTGTCGCTTTCGTCATACAGCCCGACGATCAGCAAGAAGCTGCTCTGGGATTTCTTGACCGTCACGCCCTGCGCGGTAACCGCGCTCGGCAAACGGCTTTCCGCCTGCTGCACCTTGTTTTGCACCTGCACCTGAGCGATATCCGGATCGGTGCCCTGATCAAAGGTGACGTTGATGCTGACCGAGCCGCTGGAGCTGCTGGTCGAAGAAAAATACAGCAGGCCGTCCAGGCCGGTGAGCTGCTGCTCAATCACCTGGGTGACGCTGTTTTCCAGCGTTTCCGCGTCCGCGCCCGGGTAGGTGGCGGAGATGGAGATCTGCGGCGGCGAGACGTCCGGGTACTGCGAAACGGGCAACGAATTGATCGACATCAGGCCGCACAGCATGATGATGATGGCGATCACCCAGGCGAATACCGGCCGCCGGATAAAGAACTGCGCCATATCACTGCTCCCCGCGTTGGGTTTTGTCGACCGAAACCTCAACCGGCTTCACCGCGGCGCCGATCGTCACCTTGCTGGTGCCTTCGACGATCAGGCGATCGCCTTCGTTCAGCCCGCTGCCGATCAGCCAATTGCTGCCCACCACCCGTTCGGCGCTGACGGTGCGCTGCGCCACTTTGTTTTGCTCGTCCACCACCAACGCGGTGGCTTCCCCTTTGGCATTGCGGGTTATGCCCTGCTGCGGCGCCAGAATGGCTTTGGGATCGACGCCGTTAGCCACCGTGGCGTGGACATACATACCGGGCAACAATTCATGTTCGGGGTTGGGGAACACCGCGCGCAGCGTGACCGAACCGGTGGCTTCGTCCACCGCCACCTCGGTCAGCTCGAGCTTGCCGGCGTGAGCATAAGGCGTGCCGTCCTCCAGCTTGATGGCGACCGGCGTGACCGCGCCGCGCTGTAATGCCGCCTGCTGGCGCCGCAGTTTAAGCAGTTGGGCGCTGGACTGGGTCAGATCAACATAGATCGGGTCGAGCGCGCGGATGGTGGCTAACGCATCGCTCTGGCTGGCGGTGACCAGCGCGCCCGGCGTCACCGACGAGATGCCGATGCGGCCGGCGATCGGCGCCCGCACCTGGGTATAAGCGAGGTTGATGCGCGCCGTCTCCAGCGCCGCCTGATATTGGGCCACCGACGCCACGGCCGCAAGATAGGCGGCTTTGGCATCGTCCGCATCCTGCTGAGAAACGCCGTTCTCTTTCACCAGCGCCGCATAGCGCTGCGATTTGAGCCGGGTAGATTGCACCGTGGCCTGGGCGTTTTTCAGCTGGGCGGCGGCCTGATCGTAGCTGGCCTGATAGCTGGCAGGGTCAATTTGATACAATACCTGCCCGGCCTTGACCTCGGCCCCTTCGGTAAACAGCCGCTGCTTGATGATGCCGTCGACCTGCGGCCGCACGTCGGATGTCATGGTGGCGTTGACCCGGCCGGTCAACTCGCTGCTCAGGGTCACTGACTGGCCGCGCAGCGTGACCACGCCGACCTCCTGTTCTGCGCCCGCGCCGGCTGGCGCACCGGCGTTTTGCCCATCGCAGGCGGCCAACAACAGCGACAGCCCGAGCACCAAAAGCGTTTTCCTCTGCATTGCAATACGATCCCATTGAGAATGACTATTCTCAATATATCGAATGCCGACATTCGCTTCTGAAAGGGTTGCGTAAGGATTCGGTAAAATCTTGTCGAAGCGGGAAATGGTGGAGCAATATCGCTCAGCGTGGTTTCAGCAAACTGGCGCAGCGGTTTTTAGCCAATGCAATAAAGCGTTCCACTTCAGCCGAGGGCTGCGCCACGTAGGATTTTTAGGGTTTAACCAGCCTGAACACCGTTTTGGTGTGCCAATAGTAGTCGATTGCCGCCGCGATATCCGGCATCCACCCGTCCGGCTCATAGGGCACGAAGCCGGAAAAGCCCAGCCTGCGGGCAGAGACCTGGAACCCCGCGGCGGAGAAAATGCGCGCATAGTCGGCCAGCGACCGATCCTGCACCACGGTATGGGTTTCTGCAGCCACCCGTTCACGCCACTGCGGCCACAGCGGGTTGCCGGTGTGGCAACCGGTCACCGCATAGTAAACGCCGCCCGGCTTCAGCACCCGCAGTATATCGGCAGCATGCTGGGCAATATCGTCGATCAGATAGATGACTTCATGACTGAAGGCGATATCGAAATGGTCGTCCCAGCCGTTCAGCCGCGTATCGGTTTGATAAACCACCGGCAGATGCCCTTTCAGCCGGTTGGCTTCATCGACGGACCGGCGAGCGATATCAACGCCAAGCCCCTGCTGAAATGGGCGGAGCTGGTACAGCAGGCGCAGAAAACCGCCCTGATTGCAGCCGAAATCCAGCACCTTCACGCCGGACAGTTCGTTTTCCGGTACCAGGCCGATAAGATGGCGCCAGATGGGCGCATGGCCATCGGCCATGGCCTCTTCCGCGCGCGGATCGCGATACCAGGTGGGAATGGTCGAGGGTGAATCGGTCATGATTTTCTCCTTGTGTCAGCGCTAAGCCAACCACAGCCGATCGTGACAAACAACCCGGTGCGCATTTTTTGAACATTGCGCGGTATTACCGACCGTGCCTTGGCAGTTGGCTGGTCACGCAGTGAATGCCGCCGCCGCCGGCCGCGATGGCGTCGATCTCCAACTGCACCACCTTGCGCTGCGGATAGAGCGCCGTCAGCAGCGCAAGCGCCGCCCGATCCGCCTGCGGATCGCCAAACTCCGGGGCGATCACCGCGCCGTTGATGACGAAATAGTTGATGTAGCCCGCCGCAAAATCCGGGTTGTTGCGGCTGAATCGGCTGTCGCGCGGCGCCAGCGGCGGCGAAAGCGTATGCACCTGCAGCCGGCGGCCGTCGGCGTCGGTCGCCGCCTTGAGGATCGCCAGATGTTGCTGGGTAACCGCATGGTCATAAGAGGCCGGATCGGTGTCCAGGTTGGCCACCACCACGCCCGGCCGCACGAAGCGGGCGTAAAAATCGACGTGGGCGTCGGTGATGTCCCGGCCTTTGATGCCCGGCAGCCAGATTATTTTGCGCAGGCCGAGCATCGCTTTCAGCTCCTGCTCCACCCGTTCCCGGCTCCAGCCCGGATTGCGGTTCGCATTCACCCAACTGCTCTCGGTCATGATGCCGGTGCCGTGCCCGTCTACTTCGATACCGCCGCCTTCGCCTGTCAGTGCGCTGCGGCGCAGTTGGGCGGCACCGTAGCGGTTGGCGGCAAACGCCGCCAGGCGCGCATCCCTGGCATGCCGCTGTTTATTGCCCCAGCCGTTGAAGTTGAAATCCACCGCCCCGAGTTCGCCGGCGCCGTTGACGACGAAATTGGCGCCGAAATCGCGCACCCAGATGTCATCCAGCTCGGTGACGACATAGCTGACGTTGTGACTGCCGCAGGTGGCCTCGGCCAATTGCCGTTCATTGCCGCGGCAAAATACCGTCACCGGCTGAAACTCGGCGATGGCGCGGGCGATACGCCCCTGCGCCGCCTGCACATCCGCCGTGAATTCGCCCCAGATGGCCCGCTGCGCGCCGAAGGCGAGAAACGCCCGCTGCTGCGGTTCCCCTTCGTCGGGCATCCGCCAGGCCGGATTAAGCGCAGCTTCTGCGTGACTGCGTAACGGAATGCCTAACGAGGCCGTCAAACCGACCCCGGCAACGGCGGAAAGCTGTTTAATAAACACGCGACGAGTTGACATTAAAGACCTCTTTTAATCATTTATAATTCAAAAGGTTAAACGAATAATTCACGTTTATTCGGTTGAATCTTATGCTAGTCTTCCCCTGGCACCGCGACAAACGATATATTTAGCGGATATCTGATTAGACAGGCTTATCGATAATGTTAAAACACTGGCCCCCTTTGAGCGCGCTGCGCGGTTTCGAAGCGGCGGCGCGCCTGGGCAGTTTTCATCAGGCTGCCGAAGAGCTGCACCTTACCCAGTCGGCCATCAGCCAGCAGATCCGCAGCCTCGAAGCGTTTCTGGAGCAGCCGCTGTTCTTCCGCACCGGCCGCAGCGTGGCGCTGACCGACGCCGGCCACGATCTGTTCAGCACCGCGCAGGTGATGCTGCAACAGCTGGCGGTCGGCATTCGCCGTTTGGATCAGTACCGCAAACCCAACCAGCTGATCGTCAACACCACCCCGGCTTTCGCCCGCCACTGGCTGACGCCGCGGCTGGGCGACTTCAATCGGCAGCATCCGCAGGTCGACCTGTGGCTGTTCACCAGCTTTGAACCGCCGAATATGGCGACGGACAGTATCGATCTGGCGATCCGTGACGATCTCAGCGCGCAGGCGGACTGCACCTTTAACCTGCTCTGCAGCGACCGGCTTTATCCCGCCTGCCACCCCAGCCTGCTGGCGTTGGCGGCGGAGCAGCGCGTGACCCTGCACGGCGAACGGGAGATGGACTGGAGCCACTGGACGGTGGCGGGCGGCGCGCACGTCGGCCAGCGCGACAGCGGGCTGAACTTCTCCGATCCCGGTCTGCTGCTGGACGCCGCCTGCAATGGCCTCGGCATCGCGTTGGTCAGCCAACTGCTGGCGCAGCACGCGCACGACGCCGGGCTGCTGCAACCGTTAACCGAGCAACGCGTGCGCGGCGCCAACTGGGCGTGGCTGCTGCACCGCGACAGCGAACACAACCCGCTCGCCCGCCACTTCTGCCAATGGCTGCAGTCGGCGCTGCCCGCCGGCGCATAACGCGCCACGTCACGATTCGCCACTCTGGTCAGGCGGCCCCGCCTGACCGCTGCTACCTTCAATAAAGCGCCGCAACAGCCCGAAGAAAACGCGCTAACCTGCTGTTTCAAAATAATTAGTTGAATTCACCTGATAACTGAACATCGCTAAAAGGATCGTCTATGTCTGCCGGTTTATTGAAAATGATAGCTCTGAGCGTGGCCCTGGCCTGCCCCCTTCCCGCCGCCTTTGCCGCCGATCTCACCGCCGGTGCGGTCGCCGCCCCGGATCGGTATGGCGCTAACGTCGCCGCGCAGATTCTGCGGGGCGGCGGCAATGCGGTTGACGCAGCGGTCGCCACCGCCTTTACCCTGGCGGTCACCTACCCTGAAGCCGGCAATATCGGCGGCGGCGGCTTTATGACGCTGTACGTCGACGGCAAACCCTATTTCCTCGACTACCGCGAAGTGGCGCCCAAGGCCGCCAGCAAAACTATGTATCTGAACGAGAAAGGCGAAGTGATCGAAAATCTTAGCCTGGTGGGCAGCCGCGCCGCCGGCGTGCCGGGCACCGTGCTGGGATTGTGGGAAGCGCATAAACGCTTCGGCAAGCTGCCGTGGGCCGAACTGCTGACGCCGGCGATCGGCTACGCCCGGCAAGGTTTCACCGTGGCGGATCAGCAGTATCAGTACCGTGAAGACGCCAACAAGCTGTTCGCCGGTAAAACCAACTTCGGCGACTATTTCGGCGCCATGAAGCCCGGCGCGGTGTTCAAACAGCCGGAGCTGGCGGCCACGCTCGAGCGCATCGCCAAGTCGGGCGCCGACGATTTTTATCACGGCGAAACCGCGCGCCTGCTGGTGGCGCAAATGCAGCGCGACAATGGGCTGATCGGCGCGGCGGATTTGGCCGACTATCGGGTGAAATGGCGTGAACCGATGCGCATCAGCTGGCGCGGCAACACCGTCTATACCGCCCCGCTGCCCAGCTCCGGCGGCATTGCGCTGGCGCAGCTACTGGGGATAAAAGAGGATCGCGCCGCCGATTTCAAGGGGGTGCCGCTGAACTCGGCGCGCTATATCCACCTGCTGGCGGAAATCGAAAAACGCGTGTTCGCCGATCGCGCCGACTACCTCGGCGACCCGGATTTCACTCACGTGCCGGAAGCGCAGCTGATCGCCCCCGACTACCTGAAGAAACGCGCCGCCGAGATCAACCCGACGGCGATCTCGCCGACCGAACAGGTGCGGCCGGGGCTGGAAACCCACCAAACCACCCACTTCTCGATCGTCGATGCCGCCGGCAACGCGGTCAGCAACACCTATACGCTCAACTGGGACTTCGGCAGCGGCGTGGTGGTCAAAGGCGCCGGCTTCCTGCTCAACGACGAGATGGACGACTTCAGCGCCAAACCCGGCGTCGCCAATGCCTTCGGCGTGGTGGGCAGCGACGCCAACGCCATCGAGCCGGGCAAACGCATGCTCTCCTCGATGAGTCCGACCATCATCACCCGTGACGGCGAGGTCAGCCTGGTGATCGGCACGCCGGGCGGATCGCGCATCTTCACCTCGATCTTCCAGGTGATCAACAACCTCTACGATTATCACCTGCCGCTGGCGCAGGCGGTGGCCGCCCAGCGCGTGCACCATCAGCTGTTGCCGAAGGACACCCTCTACTATGACAGCTTTGCCCCGCTGACCGGCAAACCGGCGGAAGAGCTGAAAGCCATGGGCTACACCCTCGAAGACCAAGGCTGGAACATGGGGGATATTCAGGCCATCCGCATCGATGGCCGCACGCCGGAAACCGCGTCCGATCCGCGTGGCCGCGGCGTCGGCCTGGTGGTGAACAAGTAACACCCCGGCGGCCCGCCTCCGGTTAGACGGGCCGCCGCTCTCCCCGAACAGACTGCCGCTGCCCCCTTTTTCACTCATCTATACTGAATCGACAGGCTCGCGCTTAACGGCGACGGCGCCTGGGTTCCGTTTTGGACGATAAAGATAATATTCATGATAAATCAATCACCTGTAATTATCGTAAGCGATGTCGGAGGCAAGCAACCATGGCGAAAAGACGAGCAGTACCTGGAATTCATCCTTACGATGGGCCCGCCGGCGGTTGGGGCGCGCTGAAAGCGACGGCCATCGCCGTGCGCACGCAGATGGATACCTTGGAAGCGCCGGTGACGCTGATGCGCACCAATCAACCCGACGGGTTTGATTGCCCGGGATGCGCATGGCCGGATAAAGAACATCGCTCCACCTTCCAGTTTTGCGAAAACGGCGCCAAAGCCGTGACCTGGGAAGCAACCAGCAAACGCGTGACGCCCGAATTCCTGGCGCAAAACACCGTGACGTCGCTGTTGCAGAAAACCGATTATGAGCTGGAGGATTATGGCCGCCTGACCACGCCCCTGATCTATGACGCCGGAACGGACACCCTGCGCCCGCTGGCCTGGGACGAGGCGTTTCAACGCATCGCCGCCGTGTTGCAGACGCTGCCGCCGGAGCAGGTGGAGTTTTATACCTCCGGCCGGGCGTCCAATGAGGCGGCCTACCTGTTCCAGCTGTTTGCGCGGGAATTCGGCAGCAACAACTTCCCCGATTGTTCCAATATGTGTCATGAGCCGACCAGCGTTGGCCTGCCGCAGTCCATTGGCATCGGCAAAGGCACCGTCTCGCTGGACGACTTTGACAGCGCGGAGCTGATTATCTCCATCGGGCACAATCCGGGCACCAATCACCCGCGCATGATGGGCACGCTGCATGAGCTGGCGCGCAAAAAGGTGCCGATCATCGTGTTCAACCCGCTGCGCGAACGGGCGCTCGAGCGTTTCACCGATCCGCAAAACGTCATTGAAATGGCGACCTACAGTTCGACCCCTATCGCTTCAACCTACTATCAGGTCAAAGCCGGCGGCGACGCCGCGGCGCTGAAAGGCATCGCCAAAGCGCTGCTGCAGCTGGATGAGACACAAGGCAATGCCGTGGATCACGCCTTTATTGCCGAGCACACGGAAGGATTTGCGGCTTTCGCCGCCGATCTGGCGGCCACCCGTTGGGAGGCCATCGAGGCGGAGAGCGGCCTGACGCGTCAGGATCTGGAACAGGTCGCCGCCGCCTACGCAAAATCCAACGCCACCATCGTGACTTACGGCATGGGCATTACGCAGCACAATAAAGGCACCGCCAACGTGCGCCTGATCGCCGATCTGCTGCTGCTGCGCGGCAATATCGGCAAACCGGGCGCCGGCATCTGCCCGCTGCGCGGCCACTCCAACGTGCAGGGCAACCGCACCGTCGGCATCACCGAAAAGCCCTCGGCCGATTTTTTGGCGAAGCTGGAAGCGGTGTTTGGCTTCACGCCACCCAAAGCCCACGGGCATGATGCCGTGAAGTGCATGCAGGCGATGATCGACGGCGCCTCGAAAGCGTTGATCTGCCTGGGCGGTAACTTCGCCGTGGCGCTGCCGGATCCCGAGCAGAGCTTCCCGGCGATGAAAGCGCTGGAATTAAGCGTGCATATCGGCACCAAACTCAACCGCAGCCATCTGTTGGTGGCGAAACAAACCCTCATTCTGCCCTGCCTGGGGCGCACTGAGCTGGACATGCAGGCCGGCGGGCGGCAATCGGTGACGGTGGAGGATTCGATGTCGATGGTGCATGCCTCGTCCGGCAAACTCAAACCGGCGTCGGAACTGCTGCGTTCGGAACCCGCCATCGTGGCCGGCATGGCCAAAGCGGTGATGCCCGCCAGCAAGGTGCCCTGGGATGAGCTGATCGAAGATTACGATGTGATCCGCGATCTGATCGAAAAAACCATTCCGGGCTTCGACGATTACAACGCGCGCATTCGTCAACCCGGCGGTTTCCGCATGCCGTTGCCGCCGACCGAACGCCAGTGGCCGACGGCGACGGGCAAAGCGATGTTTTCCGTGTTCAGCGGGCTGCATGAAGACGCGGCCATCGCAGAGAAAGACACGCTGCGGCTGATTACGCTGCGCAGCCACGATCAGTACAACACCACCATCTATGCCCTGGATGATCGCTACCGCGGGGTTTTCGGCCGGCGCGACGTTTTGTTCATGAATGACAGCGATCTGCAACGTTTGGGGCTGGAGCATGGCGACGTGGTCGACCTGGAAACGGCGCTGCCCGGCTGCACTCAGCGCCTGGAGGGCATCACGGTGATCGCCTACAACATCTCGGCCGGCTCGGTCGGCGCCTACTATCCGGAGGCCAACGTGCTGGTGCCGTTGCATTACATCGATGAGGAGAGCGGCACGCCTTCGTACAAATCGGTGCCAGTTCGCGTGACGCTGAGATCCAAAGAGGTGCGTGAGGTCAAGATCGCCTAGAGGAAAGCGGTTTGAAGGCCTTCTCCGGGTTGCTCGGCCCGGAGAAAGGCTGCTCATAACCCTTTATACCTGTGCGACCAACACATTGACGTTGGCCGGGAAAACCAGCCCCTCCAGCGCGTTGCCGCTGTCGGAGGTCACCAGATAATCGATCTCGGGCCATTTGGCCACCAGGGTCATCGCATGCCCGCGCAGCTTGTTTTCATCCGCCAGCACGATGCATTTGCGGCTCTGCGCAATCATTTTGCGCGCGATGGCCGCCTCATTGACGTTTTGATCCATCACCCCGGTCTGCACATTGACCGCGCCGGCGCCGATGATGGCGTAATCGGCGAAAAACGCCTCAATGTTATTCAACGCGATCGCCCCCAGGCACTCCATTTTGGAGCCGATGAACTGCCCGCCGATCAGCACCACGTCGATGGAGTCATTTTCCAGACAGACGTTGGCGATCAGCGGCGAATTGGTGATGACCGTCAGCTGATCGACGGTCGCCAGCTGCCGGGCGAACTCCAGCGTGGTGGAGCCGAAATCCACGAACACCGTATCGCCCGGCTGGATCAGCGTCACCGCTTTCTCCGCGATGGCGCGCTTCTCGGCCTCGGCGATTTTGGCCCGTTCATTGAATTCATGCTCGAATTTGAACTGGCTGCTGACCGCGCCGCCGTGGATCTTCTTGATCAGGCGATAATCTTCCAGCTTGTTCAGATCGCGCCGAATGGTTTCCTGCGAAACCTGGAATTTATCCGCCAGCTCATTCACGTAAACCCGGCCGTTGGCCTGGATCAGCGCCAGTATTTCATTGCGCCTATCCACGGAATTAGAGATATCCATTCACATTACACTCGCTGCCTTAAGTAAGAGTGACTGCCTCCGCCGGACTCGCGGCGTCAACTGACCGAATACTACGGGTTTCAGGGCGTTAGACGCAAGCCGTAGCCGTCGTTCACCCGGCGGATTCGATGCTGATGTGCAGCGCGTCACGCTCGCCGTCGGCCGGCAAAGCGATATTGCGCAGCAGGATCCGCCGTTCCGGCAGGCAGCGATGCGTTTTGCGATACAGCACTTCCTCGCCCAGCCGCACCACCACCGAACCGGACACCGCCCGCTCCACCCGCATATTGATCGTGACCGTGCTGGGTTTGCCGATCAGCGCCACGTTGGCAGGCGCGGTCAGGCGGATCCGCTCGTCGTGCCGCACCGGAAGCATTTGCCGCGCCGGCGGCAGCGTGCGCCGCAGCGAACGGGCAACGGCTTCGCCAACGCGCAGCCCTTCCTGATAACACTGGTCGCCCATGTCCGCCGGATGCAGCATGTTGCCGACGGCGAAATAGGCGGCGTCGGAACAGCGGCCGAACTGATCGGTCAGCGGGCAGCCGCTGTCCGGCCGCTGCGCCAGGTGGCTCTGGCGGATCAGCGTATACTCCCCGGTGAAGCGGCCGGTGAAGATCAGGCTGTCGCAGGCGATGCGCCGTTTCTCCCCGCGGCGGTTCTCCACCTCGATGGATTCGACCCGATCGCGGCCGGCAATATCGGTCACCCGCGAATAATAATGAATCGGCACCCCCATCAGGCGCGCATAGAGCGCGCTCAGCCGCCAGGCGACGGGTCTGCCGCCGCTTTCAATCATGGCGACGGCGCGCACGCCGGCGTTGCGCAGCGTCCACAGCGCGGAGAAACTGACCAGCTCGGTGCCGACCACCACCGGCGCCTTGCCCGGCTGCAGCCCGCGCAGATAGACGAACTGCTGCAGCGCGCCGGCGGTCAGCACGCCCTGCGGCCGCAGGCCGCTCACCAGGCGCGGATGGCGCGGCGTCTCGCGCACGCCGGTCGCCAGGATCACCCGCTGCGCTTTCAAGGTGCTGACGCCGTGGCGATCCGTGATGGTCAGCTCGCCGTCCGGCCTGATGGCGAGCACCGTCACGCCGGTGCGGATCTCCACCTGCCCGGCGCGCGCCAGTATCTTATCGACATAGGTGGAGCCGAGCATCGGCCGGTAAAACGTTTGCAGCCCGAAGGTGGGGTGCCGGCAGTGTCTTGGCACGCCGCCCGCTTGTTGCTCCCGCTCTAGGATCACCACATCCTCGATCCCCGCCTGCCGCAGCGCGGTCGCCGCGGCGATCCCGGCCGGCCCGGCGCCGACAATCGCCACCTGATACTCAGTTTTCATCAATGCTCCCTACGGCCAGCGTCTGGCCAAAACGATCGCCCACCATTTCCGCCACCCGGCTGCTGCAATAAAAACCGTTGCAGCGCCCCATCATCACGCGCGTGCGCCGCCGCAGCCCGCCGATGCACTCCGGCGGCACGGCGGAATCGAACGCCGCCTCGATTTCCCGCTGGGTCACCAGCTCGCAATGGCAAACGATGCCGCCGTTGTCCGGGCGCGCGTAATCGCGCAGCGCGTAGTCGGCAAGCATCGGCATCTGCGGCCAATGCACGGTCTGCGGCGCCGTCGGCGTGAAGCACGGCGTAAAATGGTCGCGGTAAAGCTGCTCCACATATTGCGCGATGCCGAGCGCCGCCGTCAGGCCGGTGGAACGAATGCCCGCCACGCAGATCCACTGCCGCTCGGGATAGTGCTGAATGCGATAGTGTTTCTGCTCTGTCGCCGGGCGCAATCCGGCATAGCTGGCGGTCACGCTGTAATTTGCCAGCGTGGGCAGCAGCCGTGTCCCCTGTTCGATCAGCTCGCGCATTTTGGTTTCGTCCACCGTCGCCGTCTCGCGATCCTGCTGTTCTTCGGCGGTCGGCCCCAGCAACAGATTGCCAAAGATGGTTTTCGACAGCAGCACCCCTTTGGTGATCGCCGTCGGTACCGGCAAGATGATGGCGTTGACCTGCCCGGCGGCGGCCTTGTCGAACACCAGGAACTGCCCTTTGCGCGGGCGGATTTCAAACTCGGGCTGATGGCAGAAACTTTCTACCCGGTCGCCCTGATTGCCGGCGCAGTTGATGACGATTTTGCCGTGAAACTCGCCCCGGTTGCTGGTTAGCCGCCAGCCGGTCGGCAAGCGTTCGGCGCCGGTCACCTCGGTATTGAAGCGATAGTCGCCGCCGTGTTTGACGCCCTGCGTCAGGTAAGCCAGCGGCGTGCTCCAGGGATCGATCACGCTCTCGCCCGGCACCTCTACCGCCGCCAATGCGCCGGGCGCCAGCTGCGGCTCACGGCGATACAGCTCGGCGGCGTCGATCTGCGCCACGTCCGGCACGCCGTTGTCATGCGCCTGCTGCACGATCGCGGGCAGCGCCGCCAACTGCTGCTCGTCCCAGGCCACGACCAGCGCGCCGGTGGGCAGCAGCGGCAGATTCATTCGTTCGCGAATGGCGATAAATTCTCGGTAGCCGGCCTGCATGCAGCGCAGCTCCAGGCTGCCGCTGGGCGCATCGAAGCCGGTATGCAGCAGCGCGCTGTTGGCTTTGCTGGCGCCGGACAGGATATCGCCCCCCTTTTCCAACAGCAGCGTACGGGCGCCCATCAGGCAGAATTTGCGGAATACCGCACACCCGACCACACCGCCGCCAATCACGACAATGTCCCAACCCGTTTGTTCTTCCATCATGCTGATGTCCCGTTTTGATGTGATAACCACAATAAAACCACACAATAACCGCATTTGAAATGACAAAAACAACATAACTCCCAAAAAAAAGCGGCAGAATGGGGTGATAAGCAAAAAGTATGAGGTCGATCACGCGGGGTTATTTTATCTTGTGATTTATGTTGCTTTAATGTGTGAAATTGAAGATAGATTATTAAAACAGTCACACAACCAACACCAGGCACAATAAAAAACAAAACCTATAAGAGAGCGAAGCAATGATGAATCAACGTTATGCCGCGATTGATCAGGGAACCACCGGCACCCGGGTCGTGGTGTTCGGCGAAGACGGCAGGCACCATTCGCCGGCCAGCATGCCGCACAAGCAGATCACCCCCAATCCGGGCTGGGTGGAACACGACGCCCTGGAGATTTTGGCGAATATCCGCCGCTGTCTCAGCCAGTGCGACATGGTGGACGCCATCGGTTTGGGGCATCAGGGCGAAAGCCTGCTGGCCTGGGACGCCGACAGCGGCCTGCCGCTGTACAACGCCATCGTTTGGCAAGATCAGCGCACCGAGCCGGAGATCCAGCGCCTGAAACGCGAAGGCGCCGAACCGCTGGTGATGGCGAAAACCGGCCTGCCGCTCGATACCTACTTCTCCGCCAGCAAGATGGGCTGGCTGATGAACAACGCCCCGGGGGCCAGGCAGCTGGCGCAACGCGGCCGCCTGCGGCTCGGCACCATGGACGCCTTCTTCCTGTTCCACCTGTGCGGCCGGCATCTCACCGACTATAACTCGGCCTCGCGCACCTCGTTGTTCAACATCCATACCCTGCAGTGGGACGAGGAGCTGTGCCGTTTGTTCGGCGTGCCGATCGACAGCCTGCCCGAGGTCAGAGACAACATCGGCCACTTCGGCGACGTGGCGCTCAACGGCAAGCCGGTGCCGCTGTCGGCCTGCATCGTCGACCAGTTTGCCGGCACATACGGCCACGGCTGCCATCAACCGGGGCAGATGAAGATCACCTTCGGTACCGGCGCCTTTTTACAGGCGATCACCGGGCCGCGCCCGATCGACGCCGGCGAGTCCGGCCTGTTGCCCACGCTGTGCTGGAAGCTGCCCGGCAGCGAGCCGGTGTATGGCCTGGACGGCGGCGTTTATAACGCAGCCTCCGCCATTAACTGGGCGAGAAAGATAGGCCTGTTCAACGACTTCGATGAATTCGGCGATTTTCCGGCCCAGCCGGCCATCGCGCGCGGCCTGGCCTTTGTGCCCGCGCTTTCCGGGCTGGCCTGCCCGTATTGGGATCGCTCCGCCGCCGGGGTGTGGGCCGGCCTGTCGCTGGAAACCGAACGCAAGGATCTGCTGCAGTCGATCCTCGAAGGCATCGCCATGCGTTCCGCCGAGGTGATCAACGCCATGGATAAGTTGAAACCGATCGGCGACAGCATTTCGGTGGACGGCGGTCTGTCCGCCAACCGCTATTTCACGCAGTTCCTCGCCAACCTGATCCAAAAGCGCATCGTCACGCCCGCCAACAAAGAGATCACCGCTCAGGGCGTGGCGCAGTTGGCGCGTAAAGGGCTGGGTATGGAACAGCCGCTCAAGGTGCTCAACCGCTATGAAGTGACGGAGCCCGCCGAGGTCGATATGGCGGTCTGGTTCGCCCGCTATCAGGAAATCATCGCGCGCTCGCGCGGCTTACGTTCATCGCAGGAGGAGCACCATGGCTGAGTTCGGTAATTTCATCATCTATATCATCATGGCCGGCACCCTGATCGGCGCGCTGGCGTCGATCGTCAAACCGGAAGGTGAACTGGGGCGCGAGTTCGTCAACGGCATTCACGCCATCGGCCCGGTGTTTCTCGCCCAGGCGGGTATCATGGCGGCGATCCCGATCATCTCTTACCTGATCATGCACAGCATCGGCCCCTTCTTCTCGGCGCTGGGCTCCGACGCCTCAATCGCGGCGCTGGCGGTGATCGCCGTGGACATGGGCGGCTATCAGTTGGCCGACGCCATCGCCGCCAACCGCGACATGTGGATCGTCGCCATGCTGGTGGGATACACCTCCGGCGCCAGCATCGTGTACCTGATCCCGGTCGGGCTTATCATGCTGAACCGCGACGACCATAAATATCTGGCGCTGGGCGCGATGGCGGGCCTGATCAGCATTCCGTTCGCCGTGCTGATCGCCCTGGTGACCATCACCTTCAACAACCTGCCGGTCAGGGAGATCATTTCCACCACCTCGCCCGCCGCGCACTACCTGCAGCTGGACTTCCTGCAGGCGCTGCGGCTGCTGTCGCCGCTGTTCGTCCTGTGTTTCCTGCTGGCGCTGGGCCTGAAGCTGCGGCCGGCGGCCATGGTGAAGGGGTTCCTGATCTTCGGCAAGGCGGCGGACGCCTTTATCAAACTGGTGCTGGCGCTGTGCATCATCGAGCATTTCACCGGCGTGTTTAAAAAGGTGTTCGGCGGCTGGGTATTCGATCCGTTATTCGCCGACAAAGACGAATTATTCCGCGCCATCGAGATTGCCGGTTACATCGGCATTATGTTGGCGGGCACATTCCCCATTTGTTATTTGTTCCAGCGCTATTGCCGCAAGCCGATGCATTTCATCGGCAAAAAACTCGGCTTATCAGATACCGGCGCGCTGGGCTTTATTATGGTGTTGGCCAATATCATCGCGGTTTATCACCTGTTCAAAGGCATGCGGGCGCGCGATAAGGTGCTGTGCGTCGCCTTCGGCATCTGTGCGCAGGCCACGTTGGGCGATCACCTGGCGTTTACCGCCAACTTCCAACCTTCGCTGGTACTGCCGATCATGATGGGTAAATTCCTCGGCGGCATGATTGCCGTGCTGATCGCCATCAAGATTTCGGTGCCGGAAGCCGAATTGCTGGAAAAAGAACAGACGCAAAGGCAAGCGACGGCCATCGCCGCCGCCGCTCGCTGAATTTATCCCTGCACCATAAAAAATAAACGGGGCGCCGCCTCACGGGAAGCTGCGCCCTTTTTTCCCACGTTCTAGTTATTGAGAGAGTAAACGGTAATGAGAAAGATATTTTTGGCCTGCCCCTACAGCCACGCCGACGCCAACGTCGTGCAGCAACGCTTTATCGCCTGCAACGAGGTCGCCGCCGCTATCGTGCGTGCCGGCAGCGCCGTTTTTAGCCAGGTCAGCATGTCGCATCCGATCAACCTGTGTTTGCAAGAGCTCGACAAAACCGCCATCGGCAGGCTGTGGGCGCCGATCGACGCCCTGTTCATGGCGGCGATGGATGAGTTGATCGTGCTCGATTTGCCGGGTTGGCAGGAGAGCGGCGGCATCAAGCGCGAGATGGACTATTTCGCCGCACGCGGTTGCCGCGTCAGCCTGTGGTCCGAGGTCGCGGGCGAGTTCAACTGAGGCGTGCGCCCCGCCGCCGAACGCGACGGGGCATCGGCTTACTTGCCGGTGGCCAATTCGCCGTACACCACCTGGCCGCGGAAACCGCGCCGCACCTGCTGGAACAGCTCGCGGAACGCCGGGTAATCCTGCGCCTGGCACAGCGCCTCCTTGCCGCGGATGGCGTTCACCTGCAGCTGATGATTGACGATCACCTGCTGCCCGTCGCGCCGCCACGCCACGCGATAGTCGCCCGCCGCATTGCGGAACTGCCTGTCTTGCGGGATGGCGATGATCGGCACGTTGGCCGGCAGCTGCAGACGGTAGGTTTCGTCGTAGCGCTGCGCGCTGCAGTAGAACGGCGTTTCGTTGCCCGGCGCCGCCGTGGTGGTATACAGCGTGCGGAACGATTTGCCGCCGGGCGGATTGGGCAGCGTCATGCCACCCACCACGCCGAAATCGACGTAGTCGTCCGCCTTGAAGCGGAAGCGGTAACCGAACTGTTTTTTGAGATCCAGCGGATCGCTGTTCATCGCCACCTCGCCGCTGCCGTCGATGCCGGAGGCGGACATGATCGACGCTTCGGCCTGCGCCCGGTTCTGCCGGTTGATCTGCGAGAAGTAGCCCCGCAGGTCAATCTCTTCCACTTCGCTCAGCCGACGCTCGGTTTGCCCGTGCAGATTACCCGCTTTGTCGAACACGAAATCGACGCTCAGCGCGCTCTTGACCGGCTGCTCGTCGCTGCCCGGCGTACGCGCCAGTTTGGCGTCGCGCGTCAGCAGCACCGGCGCCCCCAGATCGCCTTCCGGCAGTTGCCCGAAGCGCGCCCACGGATTGGTGGAATCCAGGTACAGTTTGAATTCCGGCACGTAGGTGATGGCGTGATTAAAGCGGCTGAGCAGCGGCACTTTAGGCAGTATCGGGCCTTCGTCCATGCCGATCAGCACCGGCGAGCTTGCAATGCCTTTGGCGGCGAGCAGCGCCTCCAGGATCACCACGTGATCCTTGCAGTCGCCGTAGTGGTTGTCGAGAATGCTCTGCGCCGAATTCGGCTCCAGCCCGCCGTTGCCCAGATACACCGCCACGTAACGAATGTTTTGCGCCACCCAGCGATAGAGGGCCTCCGCCTGCTCGCGCCGATCGCTGATGCCGGCGGTGATGTTGTCCGCCAACGCCTGGATGCCCGGCGTCACCTGCGCCGCCGCGCCGGCCTTCAGCTGGTAGGCCTTGGCCAACTGCGGCCACTCGCGGTAGGTGCTGGCCATGATGGTCGGGCTGAAGGTCCAGCTGTCCGCCGCCCAGTTTTGCGATTTCATCGGCGCGCTGCGTGAATAATGCCAGCGCCAGTGCGCCTGCCCGTCGCGGATCTGCGGCTTGTCTCCGCCCGCCACGCCGCGCGTGAAAATATGCATCGGCAGCTTGGCGGGCGCCTGCAGGGTCACTTCGGCATCGTCGAACTGATCGAAAACGCTGAACGTCTCCCACAGGCCGAAATAGTCGGGGAAATACGGCGTGTTTTGCGTGCGGCGCAGCTCATACACCACGCGCGATCCCGGCGCCAGGTTGGAGAACACGATGACGCGCACTTTACGGTCGGCATACAGCGGCGCCGTGGCGCTGGAATAGCTTTCCTGGGTATAGATGCGATCGGGCGCCACGTCGTGGCGCTGGCCGTCGGCGGTCAGCGTGTAGGCGGCGACCACCTCCAGCGTTTCCATTTTTTCGCTGTAGCTCAGGCGGATCTGGCTGAATTTCTCGACCGCCGCCTTGGTCTTCAGCAGCACTTCGTAGCTTTCCGTCTTCACGTTGGTGGCGTTGGCGTTGACGCGGTAATCCGCGCGATAGCGTACGAAGCTGAAATCGTTGTTGGCCGTGTCGTTCTGGCCCTGATCCGCCGCGGCGTGCGGTGCGACGGCCAACACGGTGGCCGGGTGCGTCGCCGTCAAACCGGCGAATAACAGCAGGGAAGGAATAGCGATTTTCATCTTCGGTCCTTGAAGGGCAATAAACAGCGACGCCGGGCTACGCGCCCGTCCCGGCGTCAAAACAGGCGGGCACACTAATATAATTGAGAATCATTTTCAATAAACGAACCGTCAACGCCCAGGTTAGCCCTGTTCGATCAGCATCACGGCGGTGGTCTCCGGCTCCAGCGCTTCGAAAACGTGCTCGCGATCGGCGGAATAGCTGATGTAATCGCCGGCGCTCAGCTCCTGCGGTTGGTCTGCCGGCCCCAGGCGCGCGCGCCCGCTGCTGATAATCACATGCTCGACGGTGCCGGGAGGATGCGGCCGGGAAAGCTTGGCTTCTCCGGGCTGCACCCGCAGCCGGTAAATGTCGCGCTGCGCCCCCGGCGGGCAGGTGGCCAGCAGCGTGGCGGCGTAGTTGCCCTGCTCCGACAGCGCCGGCGTACCCTCATGGGCGCGGATCACCTGCACCTGCCTGCTCGGTTGTGAAATCAGCCGGCTGACCGGCACATCCAGCGCCATCGCCAGCGCCCATAGCGTTTCCAGGCTGGGATTGCCACTGCCGGCTTCCAGCTGCGACAGCGTGGACTTGGCGATGCCCGCGCGCTTCGCCAGTTCGGTGACGGACAGGTTCACTCGCTCCCGCTCGCGGCGGATCGCCGCCGACAAGAGGCCGATCGGCGTGATGTTCTGCATTAGGCTATCGCTCATTGTTCGCTATACCATCCATTTGTTCGACTTGACGAACACTCGTATTCATGTTCATCATAATGTTCGATTGTTCATTTTAATGATTGCACCGCTTTGCCGCAAGTGCGGGCAGGCGACGAGGGAAACCACATGAAAACGAAAACGCGCGGCGCAGTGCAAATGATCCTCGCCATGACCATCTCCGGCACCGTGGGGTGGCCGGTGCTCGTTTTAGGGCAGCCGCCCGCGACGGTGGTGTTTTGGCGCTGCGCGTTCGGCGCGCTGGCCATGCTGGCGACCTGCGCCGCACTCGGTCAGCTGAAATCAGGCGCGATCAACCGGCGCCAGCTGAGCTTCGCCATTCTGGGGGGAATCGCCCTGGTGCTCAACTGGACGCTGCTGTTTGCCGCCTATGCGCATGCCTCGATCGCGGTCGCCACCGTTACCTACCACGTTCAGCCGTTCATGTTGGTGGCGCTGGGGGCGCTGCTGTTCGGCGAAAAACTGACGGCTAATCGGCTGGGCTGGCTTCTGCTGGCGTTCGCGGGAATGGTGTTGATCGTCACTGGCCGGCAAAACGGCGGCGGCGATGACTATCTGCTCGGCGTGGCGCTGGCGCTGGGCGCGGCCCTGATGTACGCCATTGCGGCGGCGATCGTCAAACAGCTGGCCGCGCTGCCGCCGCAGCTGATCGTGTTGATTCAGCTGACCGTCGGCGCGCTGGTGATGGCGCCGTTCGCCGGCCTGGCCACGCCACCTGCGGCCCCGATCGACTGGCTGCTGCTGGCGACCCTCGGCCTGGTGCATACCGGCTTGATGTCCACGCTGCTGTACGGCGCCATTCAGAAGATCCCCACCTCTCTGGTCGGCGCCCTGTCGTTCATCTACCCGGCGGTGGCGATCGTGGTGGACTGGGCGGCGTTCGGCCACCGCCTCAGTCTGTTACAGCTGCTGGGCACGCTGGCGATCCTGGGCGCCGCGGCGGGCATGAACTTCGGCTGGCGGCTCTCGCCGGTCGCCCGGCGGGCTGATAAAACCGGTTAATCCCGTCCGGCGGGCAAGCTATGCACAATAAGGCATTCGTCTTGCGACCGGCGCGGTGTTATTTATTTACACCGTGTAGGGTAGAAGGAGTTGGCCATGTGGCATCACCGCCTGCAACGGCGCATCCGTTTCAGCTACTGGAACGAACTGTGCGTCGCAAAAAAATAAGGGAAGGCGCAAGCCTTCCCTTTTGTCATTCACCGCTCAGCTCAGAAACGATCGGTTTTCACCACCTCGTCGAACGGCAGTTTGCCGATGCGCGGATAAGGCTGCCCCGCCGCCTTGCCGATGGCGACCATCAGCGCGATCTGATAGTGCGCCGGTTTGTTGATGATCTCGCCCACGGCGTCGAAATCAAACCCGTCCATCGGGCAAGAGTCGTAGCCCTGCGCCTTGGCCGCCAGCATCAGCGTCTGGGCAAAGATGCCGCTGCTGCGCATCACTTCGTCGCGCTGCACCTGCGGCTTACCGCGATAATACTGATCGACGGCCGGGATCATGAACTGCTGTACCGGCTCCGCCGCCTCGGCCCAGACGTTTTTTACCTGTGACTCCCAGCTCGACAGATCGCCGCACAGCACGACCAGCATCGACGCGTCGGTGACCTGTGCCTGCCCCCACGCCGCTTCGCGAATTTTCTCGCGCTGGGCGCGATCTTCGATCAGCAGCGGGCGCCAGTGCTGCAGGTTAAAAGCGCTGGGTGCGCCCTGCAGCGCGATAGTCAGCAACGCTTTTTTCTCTTCGAGCGTCATCACGTGCTGCGCATCAAACTGTTTGGTGGCGCGGCGCTGGCGGATTGCGTCTAACGTATTCATTTTACTGCCCCTGTCCATGTGAAAGATCCTATTGTCGCCAACGCGACGCGGCTGTCCAGCCCCCGACGGCTATTTCTGCGCGGTTTCGGCGCGCAAACGGCTGACCTGCGCGGTCAGATCGGGCCACGGCGCCTGACCGGCGTAGTGCTGCCGCAGATAGTTGAGCAGGATGGCGATCTGCGCGTCATCCAGGTTATGGCGGAAGCCCGGCATATAGCCCAGTTCGGCGTTCGCCGGCCGCTGTATGCCATCCAGCACCACGCGAATGGCGTTGTCCGGCGCCTCGGCGAACAGGTTGGTGTTCAGCGCCAGAGAAGGCCGCACCCCCGCCATCGGCGCGCCCTTTTCCTGCGCATGACAAGCCATGCAGGCGCCGGAAAACAGCCGCGCGCCTTGCGAGCTCAGGGGCTCGACCTGCCGCTCCGCCTTAGCGTTCAACGTGGCCGCCGTCGCGCCCGCCGCCGTTTCAGGATGATAGCTGCGCAGATAGACGGCGATCGCCTGCAGATCCGCCTGCGGCAAGCGGGACAACCCTTCTTCGATCACCGGCGCCATCGGGCCGGCGGCCACGCCGTGGTTGGCCGAGTAGCCGGTACGCATGAAATCGACCAGATCCTGCTGCGTCCAATCGAGCGGCGCGGGCGAGCGGCCGGTCAACGCCGGCGCCGTCCAGCCTTCCGCCACGCCGCCGGCCAGGTGGTCGCTACCGGTTTTCTCGCCGAACAACACGTTGCGCGGCGAGTGGCAGGCGCTGCAGTGCCCCAGCCCTTCGGCCAGATAAGCGCCGCGGTTCCAGGCGGCGCTTTGGGCCGGGTTTTCCTGCATCGCGCCCGGCGTCAGGAACAGCAGGTTCCAGGCGAAGATGCCCTGGCGGATATTGAACGGAAAGTACAGATCGGTGACCGGCGGCCGATAGTTGACCGGCGGTTGCGACATCAGGTAGGCGTACAGCGCCTGCAGATCGTCGTCACTCGTGCGGGTAAAGGCGGTATAGGGAAACGCCGGATAAAGGTAGCGGCCCTGGCGATCGACGCCGTGGCGCATGGCGCGTTCAAACGCCGCGTAGCTCCAGCTGCCGATGCCGGTTTCCACGTCCGGCGTGATGTTGGTGGTGTAAATGGTGCCGAAGGGGATCGCCATCGCCAGCCCGCCGGCGTTGCGCTCGCCGCCCGAACGGGTGTGGCACACCGCGCAATCGCCGAGATCGGCCAGCGTTTTGCCGCGCGCAATCTGCGCCTCGCTAAAACTGTGCGTCGCGTCGGCGGCGAGCGGCGCGATTTCCGGTTGCCAACTGGCGACAACGCCGGCCACCACCACGGCGAGCACCGTAACCCCGCCCCACCCGGCGATCTTTTTCATCTTACTCATCTTTGCTGTCCTTGTTCGTGACGGGGATTAATGGCCGGCCTGGGCGCGCAGCGCGGCAAGCACCCGCGCCGGCGTAAACGGCACCTCGCGCAGCCGCACGCCGAGCGCGTCAAACAGCGCGTTGCCGATCGCCGCCGCACTCGGCACCGAGGCGGATTCTCCGGCGCCCATCGGCGCTTCCTCCGGGCGATCGATCAGCTGGATATCGATCTGCGGCAGCTCGTCGAAACGCAGGATCGGATAGCCGCCCCAGTCCAATGACGTCACCCCCGTCTTGTTGAAGGTCACGAACTCTTTCAGCACCCGGCTGGCGGACTGGATGACGTTGCCGTGCACCTGATGGCGCACCCCGGCCGGGTTGATCATGCGGCCGCAGTCATGCGCCACGAAGATTTTATCGAGCGTGATCTGCCCGGAGCGGCGGTTGACGCTGAGATCGCACACCCAGACCGCCCAGGCGGCGCCGAAGCCGGGGAATTTGCTGTGAAAATAGCGCGCATAGGCGAAGCCGCGGCCGCTCACCACTTCGGCGCCGGCGGCGCGCGAGCGGTGCGCCGGGCCGTCTTGCCAGTTCGCCTGCCGTTTCAGCGCTTCAATCAACGCCACCGCGCGCGGATCGTTCAGATAGCGCAAACGAAACGCGATCGGATCCTCGCCGGCGCGCCAGGCCAGCTCGTCGATCCAGGACTCATGGGCGAACACGTTGGGCAGCGCCGAAACGCCGCGCATCCACGAAGCCCGCACGATCGGCGCGGCGTCCTGACAGACCACCCGCATGTGCGGATACTCGTATTGCGGAATGGCGGTGCGATCGCCCATTTGCTGCACGTCGCCCCGGTTGGCCACTTTGCCGGTCAACACCAGCGGCAAGGTCACGGCATTGTTGGAGGGGTAGCTGGTTTTCAATTCGTAGGCCGCCACCCGGTTTTGCGCGTCGAGGCCACCGCGCACCCGAATCAGCTGGCCGGTGCCCTTCGGCTCCCAGCCGGATTCCTGTTCGCGCATCAGCTGCACGCGCACCGGCCGGCCGGTGGCCCGCGCCAGCAGCGCCGCGTCCGCCGAGACGTCGTCGGCGCAGTTGCGGCCATAGCAGCCGGAGGCCTCCATGCGGGTGATGTGCACCTGCCCAGGCGGCAGCTCGAGCAGCCTGGCGATGTCTTTGCGCAGATCGTGCGGGTTTTGCGTGCCGGACCACACCTGCGCCCGCCCGTCTTTGACTTCCGCCACCGCGCAGGAAGGGCCGATCGAGGCGTGCTGATGGTAAGGCCAGACATAGTCGGCCTGCACTGCGGTATGCAGCGCCGCCAGCGCGGCATCAGTGCCCGCGTCGTCGCGCAGCACGCGGTCGGTTTTCGGATTGGCCTCCAGCGCGGCGGGCAGCGCTTCCGGCGACAGATCCGGCAACCCGGCCCAGGGTTTCCATTCGGTTTTCAGTTGGCGCATGGCGGCGATCGCCTGCTCCTCGCGCTCGGCCACGATGCCGATGAAATCGTTGATCACCACCAGTTTCACGATGCCCGGCAGGTGCGCGATCGAGCTTTCATCCACCGACAGCAGGCCGCCGCCCAACGGCGCGCTGCTGTCGGCGCCTACGTATGGCGGGCGCACCACGCGGCCATGCAGCATGCCGGGCAAGCGCAGGTCGTGGACGTAGGTCAGCCCACCGCTGACCTTGGCCGGAATATCGACCCGGGGCACGGCGCGACCCACATAGTGGTTCTGCCGTTCGCTGTTCAGCTGCACGTTTTTATCCAGCATCACGTGCAGATTTTGCCCGCTCGCCAGCTGCGCATAGCTCAGCGATCGCCCTGGGTTCCTGGTCACAAATACCTGCCCCGCCGCCGCCGTCAGCTGTTCGGCCGGCAGTTCGAAGGCTTTGGCCGCCAGCGCCGTCAGCATCTGTCGCACCTGCGCCGCCGCCTGCCGCAGCGGCACTGAGGTCACCTGAAGGGTGGCGCTGGCGATGGTCGGCCCCTGATCCGGCGTGCGTTGCGTATCGCCAAGGATCATCGTGACGTGATCAAACGGCACGCAAATTTCATCGGCGACGATCTGCGCCAGCGCGGTGCGAATGCCGGTGCCCAGATCGACGTGGCCGTTGAACGCCGTCACCCGGCCGTCGGCGCTGAGGCTGATAAAGCTGTCTACCCGATCCAGCGGCAGATCGACGGGCGATGTCACCGCATCGGCGGCGAAGGCGCTCAATGGCGCAGGCAGCAAGCTGCTGACCATCACCACACCGCCGGCCTGCAGCAGCTGGCGGCGGGTCAGTTCGAGGCGGCTCATGCTTGCCTCCGCGCGGCCAGCAGATCGCGGGCGCGCTCGGCGGCGTGCAAGATCTCGATATGCGTGCCGCAGCGGCACAGGTTGTAGGCCAATTCTTTCTTGATGGTTTGTTCGTCAGCCTGCGGCTCGCGTTCGAACAGCGCGACCAGCGTCATGATCATGCCGTTGGCGCAGTAACCGCACTGCGCCGCCTGCTCATCAATAAACCCTTGCTGTACCGGATGCGGCGCTTCCGCGGTGCCCAGGCCTTCCAGCGTGGTGACGGACTTGTTTCCTACGGCGGACAGCGGCATTGAGCAGGAGCGTGCGGCGACGCCGTCGATCAGCACCGTGCAGGCGCCGCACTCCCCCAGGCCGCAGCCGTATTTGGGGCCGTTCAATTGCAGATCGTTGCGTAAAACATACAGCAGCGAGGTTTCGGGCGAGATATCGCCGAGTGGAACCACCCGGCCATTAACATTGATTTCCATGGTGAAACTATCCCTTAAACAAACGGATTTAATCCGTAACATCACTGCGACGAATAATTGCGCAGCGTGCTAATAATTATCATAAAAAGACTTGATAATGTTAAGGGAATGTAGCCGTCATGGCTTTAACGAAAAGTGGGTATTTTCTATAAATTTCCTATAGATAAGCCCGGTTTTATGATTGCGCGCCGCGATTATTGGCGTTCGCCAACGCGGCCTCGGCGCCATAACTTTGCCGATCTTTCACTTTAGAAAGCAGAAACCGGCATTTTGCCGCCGGGATCCGCTGACTTATGCTAACCCGGTGTGATGAAACGCGTTTTCATGGCATGTCTTCCGGAACGTTTTGCTTTATTTGTTCGTCGTGAACCCTGGGCCGCGCCTGACTGGTGCGGCTTTTCTTTTTGCCCGGCAGTGCCAGCGGCGGTGAATTTTGCTATGTTAAGCCGCAGATAAGCTTCCCGTTTTCAGCCGCCGGACCGACTCATGTTTACCCATAAAGCAATCGCCGAGCTCAACGCCCTGGAGCTGATGGTTTATAACTACGTCAGCAAACACAAGAATCAAGTGATGTACATGACCATCCGCGAGCTGGCCGAGGCCGCCGGCGTGTCCACCACTACCGTGCTGCGGTTTTGCAAGAAAATGGGCTGTGACGGCTATTCGGAATTTCGCATCCGTTTCAAGCTGTATCTCGAACAGAGCGATGCGCCGCCGGTCGATTCCGGCATCGGCGAAATCCTCAGCTTTTTTAAAAGCGTCAGCAACGATGAGTTTAATCAGCTGATCGATCAGGCGGTGCAGCATATCGCCGCCGCCGAGCGAATTATTTTCGTCGGCATCAGCACCTCAGGCGCATTGGGGAAATATGGCGCGCGTTTTTTTTCCAACGTCGGGAAATTCAGCACCCACATCGACGATCCTTATTATCCGGTCAACAGCGACATGTATAAAAACGCGGTGGCGATCGTGCTGTCGGTTACCGGCGAAACCGAAGAGATCCTGCGGCTGGCCAGCCAGTTCAGCCTGCATCACTGCAAGATCATCAGCATTACCAACAACGAAACCTCTTCGCTGGCGCGGCTGGCGGACTTCAACCTCTCCTACCACGTTCCGCAGCATTTGATCGGCGGGCATCACAATATCACCACGCAGATCCCCGTGCTTTACATTATTGAAACCATCGGCAAACGGCTTGGGCATATTAATTCGGCCAAATAAAACAGGCTGTTTTTTTATTGTGACAAATCACTTTCCACGGTGATTTGTTATATCGTGACATTTCTTTCGCTCTTGCTACTCTATTCTCAACGCAGCGTTATTACCCTTCATTAAATAAACCGATGAGACATTGACGATGAAACAGTTGCCGAAGGATTTTCTGTGGGGGGGCGCGGTCGCCGCGCACCAGGTTGAAGGCGGTTGGGCTCGGGGCGGCAAAGGGCCCAGCATCGCCGACGTGCTGTCCGGCGGCTCGCACGGCGTGGATCGCGTGATGACCGACGGCGTGCTCGACGGCTATCGCTACCCCAACCACGAAGCGGTGGATTTCTACGGCCGCTATAAGCAGGACGTGGCGCTGTTCGCCGAGATGGGCTTCAAATGCTTCCGCACCTCCATCGCCTGGACGCGCATCTTCCCGAACGGCGACGAAGCGGCGCCGAACGAAGCCGGTCTGCAGTTTTACGACGACCTGTTCGACGAACTGCTGAAATACGGCATCCAGCCGGTGATCACCCTGTCGCACTTCGAAATGCCTTACCATCTGGTGAAAGCCTACGGCGGCTGGAAAAATCGCCGGGTGGTGGAGTTCTTCGTGCGCTTTAGCGAGGTGGTGATGCGCCGCTACCGCGAAAAAGTGAAGTACTGGATGACCTTCAACGAGATCAACAACCAGAGCAACTACCGTTATCCGCTGTTCGGCTACTGCTGCTCCGGCGTGGATTACACCCGGGAAGACAACCCGGAACAGGCGCTGTATCAGGTGCTGCACCACCAGTTCGTCGCCAGCGCGCAGGTGGTCAAACTCGGCCATCAGATCAATCCGGAATTCAAGATCGGCTGCATGCTGGCCTGCGTGCCGTTCTACCCGTACTCCTGCAAGCCGGACGACGTGATGTACGCCGTGGAAGCGATGCACCAACGCTATCTGTATACCGACGTGCAGATGCGCGGCTACTACCCAAGCTACCTGCTGCGCGATTGGGAACGCAAAGGGCTGAAGATCGAGATGCAGCCGCAGGACGCGCAGATCCTGCGCGAGGGCTGCACCGACTACATCGGCTTCAGCTATTACATGAGCAACGCCCTGCAGGCTAACGCGGTGGACGGCAGCGACGGCATGTTCGGCTTCCCGGGCAACGTGCCGAACCCGCACGTCAAGGCCTCCGACTGGGGCTGGCAGATCGATCCGGTCGGGCTGCGCTATTCGCTGAACGTGCTGTATGAGCGCTATCAGAAGCCGCTGTTTATCGTGGAGAACGGCTTCGGCGCCTTCGACAAGGTGGAAGCGGACGGCCGGATCAACGATGACTACCGCATCGACTATCTGCGCGCCCATATCGAAGAGATGAAAAAAGCGGTGATTGAAGACGGCGTAGACCTGATCGGCTACACGCCGTGGGGCTGCATCGACTGCGTGTCGTTCACCACCGGCGAGTACAGCAAACGCTACGGCTTCATCTACGTCGACAAACACGACGACGGCACCGGCACGCTCGAACGTTCGCGCAAGAAGAGCTTCGACTGGTACCGCCGGGTGATCGCCAGCAACGGCGAACAGCTGTAACCGCACGCAGGCAATCAGGGGACCCTGCTCGCCGCACGCCGCCCATGCCTCACGGCATGGGCATTTTCGCTTATAGTGCCGGGAATGGCGCCCCGACATAATTCTCCGCCAGCATCGTCATGGCGCTGCGCGATTTCACCGTGTATTGCAATTCTGACAGTTGCAGCCGATGCTCGAAAGGCGTGTCGTCCCGACGAGTATGCAGCATGTGGGTCATCCACCAGGAAAAATGCTCTGCGCGCCAGACCCGCTGCAAAGCGGTGTCGCTGTACTCGTCCAGCCGTTGCCAGTCGCCTCGCCGGTAAAACGTTTCCAGCGCCTGGGACAACAGGCAGACATCGGCCATCGCCAGATTCAGCCCTTTGGCGCCGGTCGGCGGCACGATATGCGCCGCGTCGCCCGCCAGCAGCAGGCGTCTGTAGCGCATCGGTTCTGTAACGAAGCTGCGCATGCCGACCACGTTTTTCTGGAAGATACGGCCCTTTTTCAGCGCCCAGCCTTCATGGTTTTCCAGCCGCTGTTCCAGTTCGTGCCAGATGCGGTCGTCCGACCATTGATCGACCTGTTCCGCCGGATCGCACTGAAAATACATGCGCTGTACGCCGGCCGAACGGGTGCTGATCAGCGCAAAGCCGCGCGGATGGCAGGCGTAGATCAGCTCATCGCTGGAGGGCGGCGCTTCGACCAGAATGCCGAACCAGCCGAACGGATAGATGCGGGTGTAATCCTGCCGCATCCCGCCGGGCATCGCCGCGCGGCTGATGCCGTGGAATCCGTCGCATCCGATGACGAAGTCGCAGCGGAGCCGGCGCGGCTGGTCTGCGTGACGGTAGTGAACCTCGGGCTGCGCGCTGTCCAGCGCCTTCAATTCAACCTGCTCCACCTTGAAAAACAGTTGCCCCTGCGCCGCCACACGCGCGGCGATCAGGTCTTTCAAGACTTCGTGCTGGGCATAAACGGTGACGGCGCGGTCGGTCAATCCCGCCAGATCGATGCGGTGCTGACGGCCACCGAATGCCAGCCGGATCCCCTGATGCCGCGCCCCTTCCCGCCGCATCCGCTCTCCCAATCCGACCTGGTTGAGCAGATCGACCGTCCCTTGTTCGAGCACCCCGGCGCGAATGGTCGATTCCACCGCCGCCCGGCTGCGCGTTTCCAACACCACCGATTCCACGCCATGCAGATGCAGCAGATGAGACAACATCAAGCCGGCCGGGCCGGCGCCGATTATCGCAACCTGTGTGCGCATAGTATTATTCCCTCACAGCATTTTTATTGAGCGGCGCCGGCAGCGCCGGGTAGCCGGAAAGGTGCTTGGCGATCAACGCCAGCGCCGCGATCAGCGCCGGGATGGCCAGCAGTGTGAATATGGTGCTGAACGACAGCTGCATCTGCATCAGCGCACCACCGCTCATCGCCCCCAGAATGCCGCCAAAACGCCCGAGACCGAGCATCCATGCCACGCCGGTCGCCCGGCTCTGGGTGGGATAAAATCCGGCTGCCAGGGCCGGCATGGATGACTGCGCGCCGTTCATGCAGGTGCCGGCGATGAACACCGTGATCGCCATCAGCGGCGGGTAGCTATAGACAAAGCCGATGATGCCGACGAACAGGCCGGTGAGCAAATAGCCGACGGCCACCACCTTGTGCGGGTTCATGCGATCCATCAACCAACCGATAATCAATACGCCAAGCCCCCCGCCGAGCGGAAACAGCGCGGTGATCAGCGACGCCTGCGTGACGGAAGCGCCGGTTTCACGGATCAACAGGGGCAGCCAACTGGTCAGCAGATAGAAAATCATCAACCCCATAAAGTAAGTCAGGCACAGCATCAAGGTGCCCAGCAGATAGCGACGGGAAAAAATCATCCCCAGCGGCGAGGCCGCCTTTATCTGCCCCTCTTCCTGCAACATGAAATGCGGCGTCTTTGGGAGTGGCGCAATGCGCTTCAACACTTTGGCGATGCGTTCTGCGGCATAGCCGCGCGCAACCATAAAGCGCGCGGATTCGGGCAAGGCGGCGATCAAGACCAGCGCCAGCAGCAGCGGCATAACGCCACCCAGCACCATCACGCTCTGCCAGCCGAAATGCGGGATCAGCCAGGCGGAAGAAAAGCCGCCCAGCGATGAGCCGAGAGGAAAACCGCAAAACATCAGATTCACCATCAGAGCCCGGCAGCGCTGAGGCGCATATTCCGACATCAGCGTGGCGGCATTGGGCATGGCCGCCCCCAATCCCAGCCCCGTCAGGAAACGCAACAGCGTCAGCGTCGACAGCGAGCCGGCGAAGGCGGTCAGCAAACTGAAGCCGCCGAACAGCAGCAGCGAGATCACCAGCACTTTCTTGCGCCCGATGCGATCCGCCAACGGCCCGGCGGCCAACGCGCCCACCGCCAGACCGACCAAAGCAGCGCTCATCACCGGCCCCAGAGAGGTTTTTTCTATTCCCCATTCCTGCACCAGCGACGTGGCAATGAAACCGATAATGGCGGTATCGAAGCCGTCCAGCGCTACCGCTAAAAAACACAAAACCAGTATCAACCACTGGTAGCGAGAAAATGGCTGGTCATCGATAAACCCTCGGATTTCTACGTTGTTATCGTGTGGCATGGCTTGCTCCTCAGGGGGTGCGGCAACCCTCACCGCACAGAACAACCGGTTGCGTACCGGCAAGAGGGTTAATTTGTGCGATTATCGGAACATAGTTCGTTAATCGACAATTAAATTAAACCACCCCACGGCGAATGCTTCAATATTGTTAAAACAATAAGCGTGCGATAAACGAACATCAGAGGACGGTAAATAAAATAATTTTATTTACTATTAATGGGATGGGGTTATTTTTGCCGTTACCACAGAATGAGGGTTTGTGATTCAATTAACATTTCAGAAACATTGCCGCTACCCTGTTTGGCGCTGACCATCGGCCTAAAGGCACAGACGCTTTTCGAACGGCGCTCGCCCCCTAAAAAGGGAGCGAGCGCAAGAAACGCCCTTATTGACTCAGAGACGCCTGCCCGGCGGCGAGGTACTTCGCCATTTCCGCCGGCGGCACCATGCCGCCACCGGTCGCCCACACCAGGTGCGTCGCCTGCGCCAGGCTCTCTGTGCTCACGCCTTGCTCGCTGAGCTGCCGCGCCTGGGCCGCAACGCGCCACGGCCCGGCCATGCCGGCCAGCGCGGACGGCTCCAGCTGGATATGCTCGTGCTTGTCCAACAGCCCGAGCAGCGCAAACATCTCTTCGTCGCTCAGGGTGTAGAATGCGCTTAACAGGCGCTCCATCGCCCGGCCGACAAAGCCGGAGGCGCGTCCCACCGCCAGCCCGTCCGCCGCGGTGCGGTTATCGATGCCAAGATCCTGTACCGCAATGCCGTCGTGCAGCCCGCTGTAAACGCCGAGCAACATGCAGGGCGAATGGGTCGGCTCGGCGAAAACGCAGTGAACATGGTCGCCGAAGGCCAGCTTGAGGCCAAACGCCACGCCGCCCGGCCCACCGCCGACGCCGCACGGCAGATACACGAACAGCGGATGCTGTGCGTCCACCACGATGCCCTGTTGGTCAAACTGCCGCTTCAGGCGGCCGCCGGCCACCGCGTAGCCGAGAAACAGGGTTTGCGAGTTTTCATCATCGATAAAGAAACAGCGCGGATCGCTCGCCGCCTGCTTGCGCCCCTGCTCGACCGCCACGCCGTAATCTTCGGCGTACTCCACCACCGTGACGCCGTTGTCGCGCAGCTTTTGCTTCTTCCACGCCCGCGCATCCGCCGACATGTGGACGCTGACGTCAAACCCCAGTCGGGCGCTGATGATGCCGATAGAGAGCCCCAGGTTGCCGGTCGAACCGACGGCGATGCGGTACTGGCGGAAGAACTGGCGAAACTCGTCGGAAAACAGCCGGGCGTAGTCGTCGCCGATCTGCAGCAGCCCCGCCTCCAGCGCCAGCGTCTCCGCGTGCGTCAGCACCTCGTAGATGCCGCCGCGCGCCTTGATTGAGCCGGAGATCGGCAGATGGCTGTCCTTTTTCAGCAGCAGCTTCCCGCCAAGCCGCAGCCCATAGCGCCGGTCCAACGCCTGCTGCATGGCGGGGATCGCCACCAGCTCGGATTCGATGATCCCCTTTGTCGGCCGGGTTTCCGGGAAGGCCACGGCGAGATAAGGCGCAAAGCGCGCCAGGCGCTGCTCCGCGGCGGCGACGTCGGCGGCGGTCAGGCCGACATGGGGCAAGCCTGCGGCCAGCGTTGTCGCGCGCGGATTGAACCAGGTGATAGGCTCGAGGGCGACCATTCGTTGCAACAGCGGGTGCTGCGCAACCCACGGTTGAATCTGTGATTTTTGCATAAGTGTCCCTGACTGATTTGGCGTTGCCGTCACCATGCCGCGAACGCCGGCGGCTGACAAATGATAAATACTGAGCTTGAGATGCAACAGATTGATGCAAGCGCGGCGCTACCCGGCCGCGACGCCAAACCAGATCAGAATACCCGCCACGCCCGGCAAAATCGGCGCACCGCCGGTTTTCGCGGCGATGCCGCCGGGAATGCCGAGGGAAACCAGCGCCGATGCGTTAAGTGCTGCGCTCTCGATGCATCTTTTATCCGCTAACCCCGCGCCGCTGCTTCCAGGCCGGCGATATCGATTTTGCCCATCAGCAGCATCGCTTCCGTGACCCGCCGCACGCGGGCGGCGTCAGGATCGTTCATCAGTTCGGTCAGGCGCCGCGGCACGATCTGCCAGCACAACCCCCAGCGATCGCGCAGCCAGCCGCACTGCTCCGCCTCGCCGCCCACGCACAACGCGTCCCACAGCCGGTCGACCTCCGCCTGATCGTCGCATTCCACCATCACGGAGAAGCTGTGGTTGAACGGATCCAACGGCCCGGCTTCGATCGCCGCATAGCGCTGGTCGCCCAGGGTGAAGGAAGCCAGCTTCACGCTGCCGGCCGGGCCGCTCGGCGTATCCGCCGGCAGATCGGAAAACCAGTTCACGGACGAACCGGAGATCAGCGCGACATAGCAATTCAGCGCCGCCTCCATGTCTTTTTCAAACCACAGATGTTGCGTAATTCTGGCCATCTGCGCCTCCTTCAGGTATCGAGGATCGGCGCGAACCCGCCAAAGATCATGCGCTTGCCGTCAAACGGCATCTCGCCCAGCGCCTTCATGCGCGGATCGTTCATCATTTTCTCGTTGGCGGCGTCGCGCACCGCCTTGGAGGGGTACTCTATCCAGCTGAACACCACCACTTCGCCTTCCTGCGCCTTCACCGCGCCGCGAAAGTCGGTAAGTTTGCCGTCGGGCACATCATCGCCCCAGCACTCCACGACGCGCGTGGCGCCAAACTCTTTAAACAGCGGCGCCGCTGCGGCCGCCAACCGGTGATATGCCTCCTTATTGGCGGCCGGCACCGCCACCACAAACCCATCTACGTATTTCATTCTGATATCCTCTTGTCTGATTAAGGACAGTCGGTTCAGCGCGGGCAAAGTAGTCCGCGCCCCCTACCAGTTTAGACGGCGGGCGTGCGGCACGGATCGGAAGTTCAGCGGTCAGGATCGTTCGGCGGGCAAGACTCCGGCGTGGCGACCCGGTTACGGCCGGCGTTTTTCGCTTTGTATACCGCCAGATCCGCCAGTTTGAGCAGGTCGGCCAGGCTGTGGCCGGAACCGCCCGGGCAGGTTACCATGCCGATGCTGACGGTGATCTGCAGCGGATGGCCGGCCGGCATGGTGATCGATTCCGCCTCAATGCGTTGCCGCAGCCGTTCGGCCAGCTGCACCCCCTGCTGCGGCTGGCCGAGCGTCGAGACGATGGCGAACTCTTCCCCGCCCATGCGGCCGAACAGATCATCGACGCTCAGATCGGCGGCAATCGCACGGGTAAACGCCATCAGCGCCTGATCGCCACCGGCGTGGCCGAAACGATCATTGATCGATTTGAAGTAATCGATGTCGAGCATCATGACGCACACCAGCTCGCCTTTCTGGTCTATCACTCGCTCGCCGCGCTGCATAAACGCATTGCGCGTCAGCACGTGGGTCAACGCATCGTGACTCGCCACGTGCTCCAGCGTGCGCAACAGCGCGTTGCGCGCATAGTTCATGCTGGCGACGGCAATCGGCCCCAGCGCCAGCAGCGCGATGCCCAAACGCATCGATACCGTGTTCTGCAGCACCTTCATGTCGAGCGTGGTGCTCAGCAACCCGAAATCGATCGCCAGATGGCACCACAGCACATAAACCAGCACCGCGATCATGGTGCTGAACAGCGAAAAGGACATCGCCAGCCACAGCAGCACCGGCATGGGAAAGATCACCGCGCCGGGGCCGCCGATCAGCACGCTGCAGACCGCCGCCAGCGCCAGCAGCGCCAACACCGCCATTTTCCGCCCCGCCTGCGGCCATTGGCTGCGCTGCGTCAACATGGCGCAGGCCACGCGCAGGCGATAGCGCCAATCAGCGGGAAACACCAGAATAAACGGCATCAGCGTGACGTAGTTGGTGAATTCGGACGAGAACCACAGCGCCAGCGAGGTTAAATAGGGCCTGCCGAACAGCCACTGCGAGACTCCCGCGCCCACCACACCGGTCGCGGCGGCGGCGGCCAGGCAAATACCGAACAGGTACATGCTGGAGGCGCCGCGCTGCAGCATGCGCGCCGGCGGCGACAGCCGCATGAACAGCAGATACCCCACCACCACGCCGGTCAGATTGGCGGCGTTCAGCAGCAACGCCTTTTGCAGCGAGCTGCCGGTCAGCAGATCCGCCGCCAGATACCCCAGCACCGCCATGCCCCAGCCGGCGCGCGTAGCCCACTGCGGGCAGCGCACCAGAACCGCCAGCAGTACGGCGTTGACCGGCCAGAATACCGCCAAAAATCCGACGGGACGGCTGACGATGCCCAGCAGGCAAGCCGCGAACACCAACAAAAAGACGGTGAGTGCGGGCCAGATTTTCCGGGTATCGGACAACGAGGTGGTTTGCATCTTGGATCCAGAGACTTCTGCTGTGTAAGGTGACAATCTGTTCGTGTCACAACCGTCGACGATGAGGAGAAGATAAGCGGCCGACCCGCCTATTATTGCCAGTTTTAGCGGCCCGAGCACCTGTTTATTCATCAAGGGAAAATATATTTGTGTATCAATGTATTGACGGCGGTTGCTCGTCTGGCGCAGAAACTGCTGAAGCAGCCGTGCCCCAGCCGGCCTGACACCGGCAAAAACCGCCGTCTTGTTCCTAAAAAGTAAAATAAGATTGGGCGATGTGCGGAAACATTTATAGTTGGAAATATTTATCGATACCAAGAATAGTTCTTCTTAACACTCATTGAAGGCTACACCAGCGAGAAAATCCATCAGCGCACGGTTGAACAACGCCGGCCGCAGCAGCGACGCGAAGTGACTGGCGCACGGCAGCGCCGCCAGACGCGCGCCGTCATAGTTGACACAGCCCTGCCTGGAAGCGGGTCAACTCGTCGTCGGTTTGCATCTTTTCCTCCTCATTCGCCGACGTTGTGCGCCAACAAGACATCGAAGGATGTATAGATCGCACCGGCGAGCGGTGCCGTTCGCTTTCCCGACATATACTTAAGGGAGGAATCGCAATGGAGGACGGTGAGATGAAGAAGATTACTCTCGTGTTTTTGATGCTGATGCTGAGCGGGTGCATCGGCGGCGGTGGCGGCCCGTCGAATGCGCCTCCGGCCTCGCCGAATGAGCCTTATACCTGCACCAAATCCAGCGCCAACAGCGACTGTTCGCAATCGGTGGAGCCGTCGATGTATTAGCCGCATTCGGCGGGCCGTCGCTTAACGGCCCGCCGCCTCAGGGCTGAACTAGGAGGAGTGTTCCTCTTCGTTGGCCTGATATCGCGTCGCCTGCTGCTTCATAAACACCACTTCCTGCGGGCTGGACAGGCTGACACGCTGCGCGCGCAGCAGCTTGAGGATGTTGAACAGCAGTTCGCTCTTGGTCGCGCCGACCATGCGCGGGCTCGGCACATAGCCGGTCACGCTCAGGATAATGCCGTCCGGCCCCAGCTGGCTGAAGCGCACGTAAGGCGCCGGCGTTTCCAGGATGTTTTCGTATTCGTGGTAAGCGTTAAGCAGAATATTGCGCACCTGCTCCGGATCAATGTCGGTCGGAAACGTCAGCGCGATGGTCACCACCCCTTGCGCGTTGCCCATGGTGGCGTTGCGCACGTTCTGCGAGATCAGCTGCGAGTTCGGTACGATCATGGTGGAGCGGTCGCTGAGCTGGATTTCGGTGGCGCGCACGTTGATGCGCCGCACGTCGCCTTCCACGCCGCCGATGCCGATCATATCCCCCACCTTCACCGGGCGCTCGGTCAGCAGGATCAGGCCGGAAATAAAGTTCTTCACGATCTCCTGCAAACCGAAACCGATGCCGACCGACAGGGCGCTGACGATCCACGCCAGGTTGCTCCACTGGATGCCCAGCGCCGCCAGGGTGATCAGTATCACCAGCACATAGCCGATATTGCTGAACAGCGTCACCAGCGAGGCGCGGATGCCGACGTCCGAGATGGTTTTCGGCAGCAGTTCAGATCCCAGCCAGCGCCGCACCGCGCGCAGAATATAGATGCCGATCGCCAGGCAGATCACCGCGTTGAGCAGGTTGCCGGGCACGATGTTGAAACGCTGCAAGCCTTCACCGGTCAGGATGGAGACGATTTTCTCCATCAGCGAACCCGGCGTGGTGCTGCCGAACGAGCCGTTGAACAGCGAGACAATCATCAATAGCAACAGCGAACATTTGGCCAGCGCGGTGGTGATGATCGCCATCTGCTCCAAATGGCGATCCTTGAAGCTGAGCGTTTTCTTCAGCATCTTGCCGCTGACGGTCTGCGGCGAAAACAGCGCGGCGCACAAATCGGTGGCGAACAGCACCATAAAATAGAACGCCATCAGCACCAGCACCACCCAGATCAGTTGGTAGGTCAGGAAGCGGGCGAAGGCGATGTAGCCGATAAGCAGGGAAAACAGGATCACCACCGAACAGACCAGGGTGACGAGGTGCACCAGCCCGCTGACCAGCGTGCGTTTTTCCAGGTGCGCGCCCTGCTGTTCCAGCCGGCGCCGAATGCGCTGGCCGCGCAGCGGCGCCGCCAGCAGCACCATGCCGATCAGCCCCGCCACCAGGCCGTTGCCGAAGATGGTGGTGGCCAATGAGGCGCTGACGACGTTGTTGATCAGCTCCACGGTGCCGAACGCCAACGCCAGGCCGGCCAGCAGCGGCGAGAAGTAACGCAGCCCGGCGGCCACCTCGTTATCCATGGAAGCCAAGCGCCACGACGGGCGATTCAGCGACAGCGCCGCACGCCCCAGCCCGGCGATCAGCGCGCAGAAAATCCCCAGACGGTTAAAGCCTTCGGCGAAGTCCTCCAGCATCACCGGCAGCGGCTGCACGCGAACAAAGACGTAATACAACAGGTTCAGCGCGATAGAGGTGGTGATCACCGTCACCACCACGGTGACGAGCGCCATAAAGCTGCGGCGCAGACGCCCGTCCGGCAGGAAACGGATGCTGACCCAGGCGAGGAAACGCTCGGAGAAATAGCGCCCCCAGGACCAGACAATCACCGCCAGCGCCAACAACGCCAGCGTGCCGTAACGCCACTCGTCCTGCCAACTGGCATCCCAGGCCGCTTTCATCTCGGCGTTGAACTGATCCAGCCGCTGCACGTCATTTTCGGACGGTTGCAGCACCGGCGCCCAGAATTTGATGCCCAGAATGCTGCCGGTATTCAGCGCCAGCTGGGTTTTAAACGCCACCCGGCGCAGATCGCCGATCTGTTGCCCCAGCTCGAAGGCGCTGGTCTTGATGGCCTGAGCGCGTTTTACCGCATCGTCCAGCTGTTTCTTGCTGTTGTTCAGCGCGTTGCGCTGCTGGGCCACCGCCGGGGTTTCAGGCAGCGCGCCGGCCGCCGGGGCCGGCCCCAGGACGTCCAGCTGCGCTTTCAGTTTGTCCTGCTCGGGCTGCAGATCGGTGGCGAGCTTTTCCATGCTGGCGACCAGATCGTCGGTCGCCAGCCGCAGTTTGCTGAGCTGTGTATCGGTGGTCGCTTTGGAAACCAGCTGCTTCATGCTGTCCAACTGCTTTTGCGCGGCTTTCAGCTGCGTAGCGGGATCGGGCGCGCTTTCGGCGGCGGGATCATCCTGGGCGGCGGCGACGGCGCCGAACGGCGTCAGTTGCAAACCAAACAGCAATAACAACAACAGCAGGAACGGGCGAGGCTTTAACATAAATTCAGTGCTCAGCATCATTATCTGATAGACAGACGAACAGGCGGCGGATGAACCGTCGCTTAACCATAAACGCTAATTATAATAGCTGCTTAATGTCGGCCGAAATACAGTAATTATTCCCATTGTGTGCCACGCGCGTGCGCCCTCCTTAGCCTGCTGATTATTCAGGCGCTTTTACACTGGCGATACGGCACAAGGCGCTCTATACTCCAGCCAACGATTAACCTGCAACCAATAAAAGGAGACTTACTATGCTGACGTGTGAATTGTTTTTTCACTCACACTTCTTTGGTAATCGTCGCCGCTCAAGCATTACCGGTATCGTGCTGCGATAACCCAGCTTGAGCGAAGCTTACTAAAATCCAGGATCTTCCCTCCGGCTTACCGGGTTGTCGTCAGCGATGTTTGACGATAGGCATTGTCATGCCTGTAACTCTTGAGTAAGCAATGAGCACACTACTGTCTGCACAATCTGTCGGTTACGACAACGCGTTCGGCGTCCTGCTGAGCGAGATTTCCTTCACCCTGAAAAAAGGCGATCGCATCGGTTTGATCGGCGACAACGGCTGCGGCAAAAGCACCCTGCTGCAACTGCTCAGCGGCGCCCTGCCCATCCACAGCGGAACGGTGACATTGTCACAACAATGCCTGATGGCGCGCATCGAACAACACTTGCCGCCCGAGCTGCACGCCTGCACTCTGCTGGATGCGGTGCTGGCGCGGCTTCCGGCGAGCCAACACCTCAGCGAACGCTGGCGCTGTGAAGCGCTGCTCGCCGAGCTGGGGTTTGAACCGGCGAGCTGGACGTTGACCGCCGGCACCCTCAGCGGCGGCCAGCACACCCGCCTGCTGCTGGCGCGCGCGCTGATCCGTCAGCCCGATCTGCTGCTGCTCGACGAGCCCAGCAACCACCTGGATCTGCCCACGCTGCTGTGGCTGGAGCAGTTCTTGCGCAGCTGGAACGGCAGCTTCGTGCTGGTGTCGCACGATCGCTATCTGCTCGATCAGGTGACCAACTGTACCTGGATCCTGCGCGACAAAACGCTGCAGTTTTTCCGCTTGCCCTGCTCCGCCGCGCGTCAGGCGCTGGCGGAACAGGACGCTGCGGACGAGCACCGCCGTCGGGCCGAGCAAAAAGAGATAGACCGGGTGGAAAAAAGCGCCAAACGTCTGGCGACCTGGGGCAAGGTCTATGACAACGAAGATCTGGCACGCAAAGCCAAGCAAATGGAAAAGCGCGTCGATCGGTTGAAGGAAGAACAGACCACCCTGACCGCCGGCAGCCCGTGGCGGCTGCGACTGCAGGGAGAGGCGCTGGACGCCGATCGCCTGCTGGCGCTGCCGCAATGGGCCGTGCGCCCGGCGCCGGAGGCGCCGATGCTGTTCAGCCTGGCACATCTGCGGGTGAAAAGCGGCGATCGCATCGCCATCGTCGGGCGCAACGGCTGCGGTAAATCGTCGCTGCTGCGCTTACTGTGGCAGGCGTATCAGCAGCCCACGGAACGCCCGGCGATCTTCCACCCGCGCGTGCGCATCGGCTATTACGATCAGAGCCTGCAACAGCTGCGCGATGAAGACACGCTGAGCGAAGCGCTGGCGCAGTTTGCGCCGCTGACCGAGGAACAGCGGAAAATGGCGCTGATCGGCGCCGGTTTCCCTTACCTGCGCCATCATCAGCAGATCCGTTCGCTGAGCGGCGGCGAGCGTTCGCGGCTGCTGTTCGTCGGCCTGACGCTGGCCAACCATTCGCTGCTGCTGCTGGACGAGCCCACCAACCACCTGGATATGGCGGGTAAAGAAGAGTTGGCGGAAACGCTGCGCCAGTTCGCCGGCGCCGTCATGTTGGTCACCCATGACCGGATGCTGATCGAACAGAGCTGCAACCGCTTTTGGCTGATCGACCAGCAAAAACTGGAGGAGTGGCACGATCTGGCGCCGGTGTATCAGCGCCTGGCGGGCGAAACGCCGGCGCTGCCGACGGCGGGCAAGGCCAACGCAGACGGCCCGACGCCGCACGAACGACTGGAAGACGAAGAAGCGCTGTTGGCCGCGCTGTTGGCCCTCGAAAGCAAACTGGAGGACGACCTGGCGCGCAAGCCCAAGCACCAGAAACCGGCGCTGCAGGCGCGCTGGCGCCGCGAGATTGCCGACATCACCGCCCGGTTGAATTTGGGCTAACCCCACAGGCCGCCGAACGGCGGCCTGTTTATTGATGTATTGATGGAAAGCCGCTTGTCGCTTTCCCTTGGTTCGCACGGCATCCCGATTGCTGGTCACTGTCGGCCAGCCAGGATAATCCGCGCGGGCGGCGATACCGGCCGTGGCTTTGCGTATGCAGCAAAGCGCCAGGATCACGTTCTCTTTCGTTATTCGGTAATGGCAGGCGGCGAATATCGCCAGGCCAAAAGAAACGCGGTGATAGCCGCTTCGGCCATCTGTTGCAACTGTTCCGGCGTCGGCCACTGGTCGGATAACAGAGCCGCCGGCAACGGATACCCCATCACCGCGCCCAGAAATGCCATAGCCTGAGGCTGCGCATCAGCAAATTGGACTTGCCCATGTTGCCGCGCCTGTTCCAACATTTTCACAAATGCCTGCAGCACCCGTCCGGCATTGCGTTCACGCAACGTGGCGTACAACTCAGGTTTCTGCAACAGCAGTTGCACCATCAGCCGCTGAAAATGCACGTTATCAACGCTGAAAAAATGCGCCTGCACCACCGAAGCGAAACGCGCCAGCACCTGCGGTAAATCCATACTCTCCTGAGCCAAAATGGCGGCGATCGGCGGCTGCATCTTCTCGATAAGATGGTTGAACGTCTCCAGCACCAGGGCGTCTTTGCTCGGGAAGTGATTATATAAGGTTTGACGGGTGGTTCCCGCCTCGTTGGCTATCTCGTCCAACGAGATATCCAAGCCCTGCTGCAAAAACAGAACGCAGGCGGTTTCCAGTATCCGTGGCCTGGCCTTCATCGGCCGTCCCGGTTGGCGGTTGATCATGCTCTCTCTCCAGCCCAGAGGCTCATTTTCGCGCCTTAAGTCGTGCCAACCCTTGTTTGGTCAGAACAAAAAACAACGGTACGAACAATAATGTCAGCAGTGTGCCAGAAATCATGCCGCCGATCACCGCAATCCCGATTTCGCGCCGGCTGGCGGCCCCGGCACCGACAGAAAGCGCCAGGGGGATCACACCCGCGACAAACGCCAATGAGGTCATCACGATGGGCCGCAGACGCATTCGCGCCCCTTCCAGGGTCGCCTGCAACAAAGCGGATCCCGCTTTGAGCCGTGTTTCAACAAACTCGACGATCAGGATAGCGTTTTTCGCCGACAGGCCAATCGTCGTCAACATTCCCACCTGGAAGTAAATATCGTTTTCATACCCCGCAAGGCGCGCGGCGACAACGGCTCCGATAATCCCGAGGGGAATGATCAACATCACGGACAATGGGATAGACCAACTCTCGTACAGCGCGGCCAGGCAGAGGAAAATGAACAACACCGAAGCCAGATACACCAGCAATGTTTGCCCGGCGGCCAATTGCTCCTGATATGAGAGCCCGCTCCACTCAAGGCGGTAGCCGTCTACACCGCCAATGATGCTCTGCATACGCGCCATCGCGGTGCCGGAGCTTTCGCCCTCGGCTGCCGTCCCCTGTAACTGCGTGGCCGACAGCCCGTTAAAGCGCTGCAGCATTTGTGGCCCTGAGAGCCAACGCGTAGTCGCGAAGCTGGCAAAGGACGCCATGCTGCCGCTTTCACCACGTACGAACCAATTATCGATATCATCCGGCGCCGATCGCCAGGCCGCGTCCCCCTGCATGTAGACCCGCTTTACGCGGCCGCGATCGATAAAATCGTTAATATAAGCGCCCCCCCAGGCGGCAGAAAGCGTGTTGGTGATGTCAGCCTGCTGCAGCCCTTGTGCGCTGGCCTTTTGCTGATCGATATCGACCTGCAATTGTGCTTTATCTTCGAGGCCATTGATGCGTACCGCCGTTAACAACGGATCTTCGGCAGCGGCGGCGATCACTTGCCTCTGCGCAGCTTGCAGTGCGTCATGTCCAACGCCGTTTTGATCCTGTAACCACAGTTCAAATCCACTGGACTGCCCCAATCCGCGCACCGCCGGCGGCGACAACACATTGATCTGCGCGTCGCGATAGTTTTTGAAATGGCGATTGGCGCGGCTAATAATCGCCAGCGCGTTATTCTCATTACCGCTGCGCAGCGACCAATGTTTAAGTTCGGCAAACGCCATGCCGACATTCTGACCACTGCCGGCGTTATTGCGCCCGACAACCATGAAGATCACATTCAGGTTATCCCGCTCGGCGGTCATGAAATAGTCGACGATAGCGTCAGCAGTCTGTTGCGTTCTGGCCATCGGGGCGCCTGGCGGCAGAGAAAACTGGACCATTACCGAGCCCTGATCCTCGACTGGGAGAAAACCGGTAGGCATCCGCAGATATTGCCAGATCATGAAACCGACCAGCAGCAGCGCCAACATGCAAAAACGCCCTTTGCGCGCCATCACATGGTTCAATCCCAACCCATAACGCCGCTGTCCGTATTCCACCAGGCGGTTAAAGCCGCGAAAAAAGCGGCTGCGCGGCCGCTGCACCGACGGTTTTAGCAAACCGGCGCACAATGCCGGCGTCAAGGTCAACGCCACCAACACCGACAGCACCATAGCGGCGACGAGCGTGATGGAAAACTGTCGATAGATTATGCCGGTTGAACCGCCGAAAAATGCCATCGGAACAAATACCGCCGAAAGTACCAGCGCGATGCCGATCAGCGCACCATTGATCTCCCGCATCGAATGCAACGTCGCCTCGCGCGGCGGCAATTGCGCTTCCTCCATCACGCGCTCAACGTTCTCAACCACCACTATCGCGTCATCCACCAACAGGCCGATCGCGAGCACCATGGCGAACAGTGTCAAGGTGTTTACGCTGTAACCCAACAGCGCCAAAATGCCGAAAGTGCCGAGCAGCACTACGGGTACCGTAATGGCGGGGATCAATGTGGCGCGCCAATTTTGCAAAAACAGATACATCACCACAATCACTAGCGCGATCGCTTCCAACAAGGTTTGCACGACGCCTTCAATGGACACCAGTACGAACGGCGTGCTGTCACGCGGATAAGCCACCTGCAGCCCCGGCGGAAACTGCGGCGCCATGCGCTCCACTTCAGCCCGCACCCGTTCGGCAACCTCCAGCGCATTGGCGCCGGAAGCCAGTTGAATCGATATGCCGGCCGCTGGGTACCCGTTGAGGCGCGTTTGGTTTTGATAGTTTTCCGCACCGATCTCCACGCGCGCAACATCGCGCAAATACACCGCCGAACCGTCGGTATTGGTGCGCAGAATAATATTCTCAAACTGCTCCGGCGTTTCCAGCCGCGATTGCGTGGTCACGGTCGCGTTCAGCGCCTGGCCATCCATCGTAGGCAATGCGCCGATCTCACCGCTGGTGACCTGGGCATTTTGCGCTTCTATCGCGGCTTGCACGTCAGATGGCATCAGGCCATAACCGCTCAACTTGATCGGATTGAGCCAAACGCGCATCGCATATTGAGCGCCAAATACCGTCGTCTCCCCGACGCCATCCACCCGGCTCAGCGGATCTTGCAGCGAACTGACCAGAAAATCATTGATATCAACGCTGTCCATGCGGCCTTGCGTGTCGTACAGGGCGACTACCATTAGGCTATCGCCCTGCGATTTTGTCACCGTGATCCCTTGCTGCTGCACTTCTTGCGGCAATCGCGACGTTGCCTGATTGACCGCATTTTGCACTTGAACCTGAGCAATGTCCGGGTCGGTTTGTTGTTCGAAGCTAAGGCTGATGCGAGCCTGACCCGCCGAACTGCTGGTTGATGAGAAATACAACAGGCCATCGATCCCTTTAATTTGCTGTTCGATAATCTGAGTTACGCTGTCCTCTACCGTTTTGGCCGAAGCGCCGGGGTAATTGGCGGTCACCGTGACGCCAGGTGGGGCGATGTCGGGATATTGCTCAACCGGCAATGTCCAGAGCGCCAGTGCGCCCGCCGCCATAATGCAGATGGCCAGCACGGCCGCAAATACCGGTCGAAAGACGAAAAAATGCGCTAGCATGCCTGACTCCTCTGATTATCTCGCTTACGGATGCTTTGATGATGCATCTAATGACGCCAATTACTTTACAGTAAAGTAAATAAATTAAATCAAATCTGAAATCAAGCAGGAATCAACACCGTATTGTCATCTGACTATGGCACCCTGCACGCTAAACTTTGTTCGGAACATTGCCGCCATGACTTCACTCTCCCCACGGGACATCGAGGCGCGCTACCGCTTCGCGCGTGAGATCGCCCGCGCCGCCGCCGATCTCGCCTTCAGCTTTTATCAACGGCGGCAAAGCCTGGCTGTCGACTTCAAACAGGGGCTGCAGGACGTGGTCAGCGAGGCCGATCGCCGCGTCGAAGCGCTAATCCGCCGCATGATCAGCCGCCGTTTTCCCCTGGACGGGTTTCTCGGCGAGGAAAGCGGCAGCGCCGGCGAGAATGCCGCCTGTATTTGGGTCGTCGATCCGATTGACGGCACCGCCTGCTTCCTGAACGGATTGCATACCTGGTGTATCGCGATAGGCGTGGTGATCGACGGCGAGCCGACGATAGGCGTGGTCTACGATCCCAACCACCGCGAAATGTTCCGCGCCTGTCGCGGCGGCGGCGCCTTTCTCAATGGGGAGCCGATCGCTGTGCATGCCGGGCGCAGCGTCGCGGATGGCGTAATGGGCGTCGGGATTTCCCCGCGCGCCTCGGCGGCGGAATTCAGCGGCTTTCTCTGTCGCCTGCTGCAGGCGGGAGGGATGTTTGTGCGCAGCGGCTCCGGCGCGTTGATGACCGCCCAGGTGGCCGCCGGGCGGCTGCTGGGCTATTACGAACCGCACATGAACGCCTGGGACAGCCTGCCTGGGTGGGTGCTGACGCGCGAAGCCGGCGGCGTGGCGAATGACTTTATGCACAACGACGGGCTGCGGCGCGGCAACCCGTTGCTGCTGGCCAACGCGGCGCTCTACCCGCAGTTGGCCGAGCTGATTCATATGCCGGGCTTGATCGGCTCGACGTGCCCTATCGCGCGCGTGATGGCCGGATAAAGCGCGCGCAGCCGGCGCTCGACCCGATCGACCGCATCGTGCGCGGCGGCGATGGTGACCGCCGGCGACACCCGGCAGTGGAAATTGACAATGATGCCGCCGTCGCTCTTGCGTGCGCGCACGTTGTGTACGTCTTGCACGCTCTCTCCCTGCTCCAGCGCCGACTGCAGGATCCGCCGAATATCGGCCAGCTCCGTCGCATCGACATCCTCGCTGGTCAGCCAGTGCGGCGTCTGCGGCTCCAGGTGCGTCTCTATCTCGGTGTCTTCACCGATCGCCTGGCGCAGGATCCCCTCTATCTCCGTGGCGATGTCATGCGCCTGCGCCACGCTGGCGTTGGCCGGCACCGCCAAATCCATGCCGATCGCCATGCGCGTCGGCAGCTGCTGCAAGGTCACATTCTGTACCTGCGCGCCGTGGTTGGCGGCGATCGCCCGAATGCGCGTCGCCATGTCTTCATCGCTGCGGGTCTGCGGCACCGCGATGACGGTGAATTCCGCCCTGGCGTAGTGCTCCCGCAGTCGCTCGACGATCTCTTGCTTCAGCGCGTCTATGCGCTCCAGCGGCAAGGTGCGGCACACCGCCACCGTGATCTCGACGAACAGCACCGCGCCGGCATTGCGAATGCGCACGCTGTCGCAGGCCAGCACCGCCGGAAAACGCGTCAGCGTGGCGCGGATCGCCTCAGTAGCCCCGGCGGGCGCGGCATCCATCAGTGAATCGAAGGAGCGTTTACCCAGTTTGATCGCGGCGACAAAGATAAAGCCGGCGACGATCAGCGCGGCGATGGCGTCCGCGCGACCAAAGCCCAGCAGCACAAACACCATGCCCAGCAGCACCACGCCGGACGAAAGCATGTCGGAGAAGAAATGCAGCGCATCCGCTTCCAGCGCCGCGCTGTCGGTCGCTTTGGCGACGCGGTTGAGCGCCCGCACGCGGAAGAAATCGACGCAGATGGAAATCAACAGCACCGCGATCACCACCGGCGCGGCGACGATCTCATGCGGCTGCCCGAGCAGGCTGCTGCCTGCCTCATAGACAATCCAACCGGCGGCGCCCAGCAACAGCAGCACCTCGAACAGCGCCGCCAGGTTTTCCACCTTGCCGTGGCCGAAGTGGTGATCGTCATCGGCGGGCTTATCGCTGATGCGCACCGCCAGCCAGGTGATGCTGGTGGCGATAAAATCGGTGAAAGAGTGGATCCCTTCGGATATCAGGCCAATACTGCCGGTAAAAATGCCGGCGACAAATTTGCCCGTGGCCAGTAACCCGCTGGCGATCATCGAGTTTCTGGCCACGGCCTGTTTTTCATTCTGCATTATGCTGCTCACATTCGGACGGTGATTTATTTTTTTATTTTAGAGGATAATTGCCATACAACGGCGATCAGCAGCATACTGCCAGAGAATGTCAGCATGAGGCTAGTAAGAAAATTGGATTTTCCGGTGGAATAAAAATAAATCTCATTAACGCCAACCGAGATCATTAAAATGGCGTAGAGCAATCCCAGAATAAGAATCGTCATTATTATCAACTCCCGTATCAGGCCGCGCGTTCGGCGCGCCGCTAAAAATCCTCCCCATAATAAATAACGGTTACGGGGAGGATGCATCTAGGCGGATCTTTTGCGTTCATCAATCATCCCATTTGGTGCTCATATAGGCCGCCAACAGGCCCAGTGAGCTGATCATTGCCAGGAATCCCATAAAAATAGTCATGTTTCCCATTGTTTTTTCCTCAGGTTAAATGTTATCGATAAAATCCCCTCGCGTTAAATATCGGGGTTGGTCGGTATCCATATTTTTTAACGTCCTCCTCTTTTTTGTCACACTCCCGCCCTTTTAGAGCGGGAACCATTTAAATCCCCAAAACGTACTGGGCAATTTTGAAATAAATAATCAGGCCGGTGCCGTCGATAAAGGTGGCGATAAACGGCGCCGACACCACCGCCGGATCGATGCCGAGCCGTTTCAACAGCATCGGAATGATCGACGAGACAATCGCGCTCCACACGGTGATCGCCACCAGCGACAGGCTGACCACCAGCGTCACCTCCATGCCGACGCCCATGATCCAGGCGCGCACCCAGGCCGCCAGGCCAATGGTGACCGCGATCAGCAGCGAGGTCGTGACCTCTTTGCGGATCACCGCGCCAAGATTGCGCAGGCTGACCTCGCCCAGCGCCATGGCGCGCACCAGCGTCGAGGTGATCTGGGTGCCGCTGTTGCCGCCGGTGCCGATCAGCAGCGGGATAAAGAACGCCAGCGCGATCGCCGCTTCGAGTTGCTCTTCAAACGCCTTGAGCACGTTGCCGGTGTAAGCCTCGGCGACGAACAGCATCAGCAGCCACACCGAGCGTTTGCGCCACAGCGCCCACGGGCTGGTCTCCAGATAAGGCTTGTCCAGCGGCAGGCTCGCGCCCTGGCGCTGCGCGTCTTCGGTGTTTTCAGCCTCGACCAGCCGGGCGATCTCTCGCTCCCCCAGCACGCCGACCAGCGTGTTGTTCGCCACGACCGGCACCACGTCCAGGCCGCCCTTGCCGAGCAGATGCGCCACGTCGTTGCGATCGTCGTCGGGTGAAACCTGAAAATAGCTGTGATCCATCATCACGCCGACCGCTTTATCCTGCTCGTCGCACTGCAGCAGTTTTTTCACCGACAGCGTGCCGCGCAGATGATAATCGTCCGCGGTAATAAATACCCGGGTGGGAATTTCGTCCGTTTTAAGCTGTGAAAGTAAATATTCCCGGGCATGATTGACCGTCATCGTCGCGGGAACGGTAATAAAATCGGCGTTCATATAGCCGGCGACCGATGTCTCGTCGAGAGTTTCAGTCGCGCTCAGCGCCGGAGAAGAATAATGTTGATGTGACTTTATCATTTTGTCAGTCCCTATTTCTGTTTTGAACTTCAACAGCGAATCGCATAGGGGCGTAACCACAGAGGGGGAGTGCAGACTGCCTATCTCCGCGTCCAGGTTTTAGCACTATACAACGTATCCGAATTGTTGCTCGGAAGTTACTTTGGGCTGAACCTTAATCCGATAAAGCCTGTCTTAACCTTGGGCATCTCTCGATGTCGTCAGATCAGTAACCTGTGTTTGTATAGGAGCCTCGCCAAACGAGATACTGCATATAAACTACCGGCGCAGTATAGGCGGTGTTTTATCCGGCGGGAAGAAAAGATTGCCCGTCGTTTATGGAGTATTTAGGATAATTTTATTAAACGCGAATCTATAAAAACGGCTGATATAAATCAGCCGTTTTTTATTTCTCAGTGCTCGAGAAGGTAGACGTTTTTATCGTACAAGGCGCCCTGGCGGGTAAAGTCGATCCCCTTCACGTAGGGTTTAATGAGCGTGGCGTTGGCCTCGTAGTACACCGGCGCCACCGGCGTATCAGCGGCCAGCACCGCCTCGGCCTGCTGGAAGTAGCGCTGCACCTGCTGCGGCGTCTGCGCCGCCGTCGCCTGGTGCAGAATGCGGTCATAGTCCGGGTTGCGGTATTTGGCGCTGTTCTCGCTGCTGTCGGAACGGAACACGTTCAGGAAAGTAGACGGATCGTTATAGTCCGCCAGCCAGCGGGTAAAGGCCACGCCGTACTGCCCGCGGTTGATATTATCCAGCGTCACTTTACGCTCCTGGCTTTGCAAGCGGGCTTCTACCCCAAGGTTCTTTTTCCACATGGCGGCGGCGGCGATGACGATCTTCTTGATGGTGGCGTCGTTGCTGTACAGCACGGTAAAGCGCAGCGGATTCTCAGCGTTGAAACCGGCCTGCGCCAGCAACTGCTTCGCCTGGGCGTGCCGCTGTTCCGGCGTCCAGCCGGCCGCAGCGCCGGGCTGCAGGCTATAGCCACCCGCCCCCGTTGGGGTAAAGGTCCAGGCCGGCTGTTGGCCGTATCCCAGCACCTTGCCGGCGATAATCTCTTTGTCGAGCGCCAGATTCAGCGCCTGGCGCACCCGCAGGTCGTTAAACGGCGCCTGGCGATTGTTGAAGGCGAAGTAACTGGTGGAGAGCAGCGGATAGGTCACCAGCTGTTGCTCGCCGAGCGTTTTTTTCAGCTGCTGATATAGCTCCGGCGGCGTGGTATACCCCAACTCAACCTCACCGGCGCGAAAACGCGCCACTTCCGGGAAACCCTGTATCGGCAAGAACGTCACCTTGTTGAGCACGGTGTTGGCGTTGTCCCAATACTGCGGATTACGCTCCACCACCACCTTTTCGTTCACCACCCACTGGCTGAGGCGGAATGCGCCGTTGCCGACAAAATGCGCCGGTTGAGTCCAGTTCTTGCCGTACCGCTCCACCACCTTGCGGTTAACCGGCAAGACCGGAAAATGCACCAGCTGCTTGAGCAGGTAGGAATTGGGCTCCGACAGCGTCACCTGCAGGGTGTGCGCGTCCAGCGCCCTGACGCCCAGCTCGCTCGGCGGCTTGCTGCCGGCGTTGATCGCCGCGGCATTCAGCACGTAGGCCGAAGCCAGATAGCTGCCGTACGGCGACGCGGTTTTCGGATCGGTGAGGCGCCGCCAGCTGTAGACAAAATCGTCGGCGGTCACCGGATCGCCGTTCGACCATTTGGCCTGCGGCCGCAGATGGAAAGTCCAGACGTTGCCCTGATGCTCCCACTTCTGCGCCAGCGCCGGGACCGCTTCGCCGTCTTTACCGACGCGCAGCAACCCTTCGAACAGATCGTTAAAGATGTAGAACTCCACATTGCTCTCGGCCAGGTTCGGATCCAGCGTCGCCGGCTCATACCCGTTGGCACGCACCAATTCCTGTACCGGCGCCAGTTTAGCGCCCGCCGGCACCTCGACCGCCTGAGCTGCCGTCGCGTTAAAAGCCAGGAGGATTAAACCAGCCAATTTACTGCCATTAAATGAATATTTCACGTCGATATCCCTGATTAGTGTTTTATCGCGTTCAATATGCAATGAGGCAGTGGAATAAATTAAATCATTAATCGCTATGAGTCATAACCAAAAGCGGTGTTGAATTTCTTTCATTATCAAAGGAATATCCCTCACCGCGCTTTTCGCTTTCAAACACAATGTGCGTTGCCGTCCTCTACTTGATGTTCACGGTCGTGATACCAAACAGCGGCAGGCCTTTAACCGGCTCTGGGCCGGGTTCCCCCCACACCATTAAGGATTTACCGCTCGCCTGTGCCTGGATCGCCAGATTCACCAGCAATTTCGGATAGGGTTCATTAGCCGCTACCGACAGCGGAAACACGTTTTCGTATAATCCTCCATCGATCGCCATCTCCACATGCACGCAATCATTAGCTACATCGATGACCACGATAGGATTGGTATAAAACGGTCCATTAGACATAGGTACCTCTCTCACGATTTCTTATTGAATATGATTCGTCATTCGCGTTGACAGCCCGTGTTATTAATACCTGAACGAAACGCTGAAGAACGATATGAAAAGACTGAAGAAAAAGAACGCCAATCGATAACAAGACGTCAACATTGCAACAGCTTAATTGCCATTACAGCGTTGACAAGGAACTGATGTAAGTCAAATGTAAATCCACACTTACCCGTCACCTCCATGAATACACTGAGAATATTTACAAAAAAATGATGGCAAAATAATTCAATATAAATCAACGAGATGAAATATGATAACCACTTAATCCATATTAATTAATTGGTTGCAAGAAAAGGTTAACACCAAAATAATAGACAGAAGAAATCAGTAGCATTTCAATTTAAAAATAACATTAAAAACTCCTCTTGATATCTCCATAACACCTAACTACCTTTAAATAGTTTCGAGATATACATGAAGCTACCGCCGGTTATAAAACCAATAACTGGCGAATGATTGAATCAAAAATAATTACCGAAAGAGCAAACCGGAAATATAAAAACTTGCCGTGAGGATAGGATGCAACGGTCTGCTTGCCATACCGTTTTCCTTCGAGGGCAATGACTATTTCCATTCAGATGCAATTACCTGTCTGGTGGTTAACCGGATTCAGCGTGATATGCACTTCAGACTGACTCAGCAAAAATCACAGGAGTTTACCTATGCCTTCATTGCAAGATATTACGCCTGAACAGGCTAACACATTGAATAAACAATCACGTGACGCCTATAACGCGGAAGTGCAGAGCCGACAGGCGCTGCTCAACCAACATCCGCAATTGAAACCGGCGTTCAACCAGCAAGTGCATCCGCAATCCTTGTGTGGATGCGGGTGCCAACAAAATATCTGCGGCTACTTCAGCTTCCAGGGTTGTGGATGCGGGTGTGGTTGCGCGCCACATGCGGAGACCGTGCAAATTTCCGCACAGCTCGCCAATATTGGTCCCAATGCCCCATCAAGCGGTACATCGGTGCGTTTTATCGGCCAGGCCACCGGCACCGGCTCAGACGGTAACATCAACATCCCGACAATCTATTTGCAAGGCACCGTGCCCGATGCCGAAAATCTGATCGGCGTTCCGTTAACCCTGCAACTGGCCATCAACCCCGGTTCGATCGTCCTGACGCTGCTGGAGAATGGTCGGGTGCTGACCTCTTTGGTTCATCCGCCGCAGTACGCAGGCAGTATCAACGGGCAATTCTTCGGCGTCGGCAACGGTGAGTTTGTGCCGGCGTGACAAGAAGCAAGCCTGACGGGCGGCCGCCTGCGATGGCAGGTTGGCCGCTCACTGTGAGATAACACGTCCCAATTCTATTCAGGCAATCAATACAGATTATTCCAGCCGAAACTTAACTTATCCTTAAGGCAATTCATTTTGTGAGCGATCGTCAAAAATAATTTAATACGAATCGTTTTCACTATCATTATTGATGTTCTTGGCTAAAATCGGCCTGCTTGCGCTTGCCAGGCGATATTCGTTTTCCTCATTCGAACGCTAAAAAGGATAACTGCATGAAGCTGCGTATTTCATCTCTCGGCCCCGTCGCCCTGCTCGCCTCCTCGATGATGCTGGCCTTCGGCGCTAAGGCGGCCTCCGCCGACCAGGGCATCGTCATTTACAACGCCCAGCATGAAAACCTGGTGAAATCCTGGGTCGATGGGTTTACCAAAGACACCGGCATCAAGGTCACGCTGCGCAACGGCGGCGACAGCGAGCTGGGCAATCAGTTGGTGCAGGAAGGCAGCGCTTCGCCTGCCGACGTGTTCCTGACGGAAAACTCCCCGGCGATGGTGTTGGTGGATAACGCCAAGCTGTTCGCCCCGCTGGACGCCGCGACGCTGGCCCAGGTGGAACCGCAGTATCGCCCAAGCCACGGCCGTTGGACCGGCATCGCCGCCCGCTCGACCGTGTTCGTCTACAATCCGGCCAAACTGACCGACGCGCAGTTGCCGAAGTCGCTGCTGGATCTGGCCAAGCCGGAATGGAAAGGCCGCTGGGCCGCCTCGCCGTCGGGCGCCGATTTCCAGGCGATCGTCAGCGCGCTGCTGGCGCTGAAAGGTGAAAAAGCAACGCTGGAGTGGCTGAAAGCGATGAAAACCAACTTCACCGCCTATAAGGGCAACAGCACGGTGATGAAAGCGGTCAATGCCGGCCAGGTCGACAGCGGCGTGATCTATCACTACTACCCGTTCGTGGACGGCGCAAAAACCGGCGAAAACAGCAATAACATCAAGCTGTATTACTTCAAACATCAGGATCCGGGCGCGTTCGTCAGCATCTCCGGCGGCGGCGTGCTGGCTTCCAGCAAGCATCAGCAGCAGGCGCAGGCGTTCATCAAGTGGATCACCGGCAAACAGGGCCAGGAGATCCTGCGCACCAACAACGCTTTCGAATACGCCGTCGGCGTCGGCGCGGCCTCCAACCCGAAACTGGTGCCGCTGAAAGATCTGGACGCGCCGAAAGTAGACGCCGCGCAGCTGAACGGTAAAAAAGTGGTCGAACTGATGACCGAGGCGGGCCTGCTGTAAGGCAGGCCGGCAAAACCTAGAGTTTTTGATCGTTATGTCAAACCTGAGTGCCCACGCCGCGCAGACCGCGCGGCGTTATTCTATTGCCCCCCGTCACCCGCGGCCGGGGGCGATCGTGGTGGCCAGCGCCGTGTTGCTGTCGTTGCTGGCGCTGCTGCCGCTGGGATTCGTTATCGGCGTGGCGTTTGAAACCGGCTGGCAAACGGTCAAAGCTCTGGTTTTCCGCCCGCGCGTGGCGGAACTGCTGTTGAACACCCTGCTGTTGGTGGTGCTGACGCTGCCGATCTGCGCCGTGCTGGGCGTGGCCCTGGCCTGGTTGACCGAGCGCACTACGCTGCCGGGCCGCCGTCTTTGGGCGGTACTGGCCACCGCGCCGCTGGCGGTGCCGGCCTTTGTGCAAAGCTATGCCTGGATCAGCCTGGTGCCGTCGATGCACGGCCTGAGCGCCGGGGTCTTCATCTCGGTGCTCGCCTATTTCCCGTTCATTTACCTACCGGCCGCCGCCGTGCTGCGCCGTCTGGATCCCGGCATCGAAGACGTCGCCACCTCGCTCGGTTCCCGGCCGCCGGCGGTGTTTTTTCGCGTGGTGCTGCCGCAGCTGAAGCTGGCGGTCTGGGGCGGTTCGTTGCTGATCGCATTGCACCTGCTGGCGGAGTATGGCCTGTATGCCATGATCCGCTTTGATACCTTCACCACCGCGATCTTCGATCAGTTCCAGTCGACCTTCAACGGCCCGGCGGCCAACATGCTGGCCGGCGTATTGGTGCTGTGCTGCCTCGGGCTGCTGTTGCTTGAGGCTCTCAGCCGCGGCCGCGCGCGCTATGCCCGCGTTGGTTCCGGCAGCGCCCGCAGCCAAACGCCGCGTCGCCTTTCGCTGCCGCTCGCCGCGCTGGCGCTGCTGCTGCCGATTTCGCTGACCGCGCTGGCGCTGGGCGTGCCTTTCATCACCCTGGCCCGCTGGCTGTGGCTGGGCGGATGGGAGGCGTGGCGCAACGCCGACCTGTGGCCTGCGCTGTGGCAAACGCTGTCGCTGTCCGCCGCCGGCGCGCTGCTGATCACGCTGTGCGCCATTCCGATGGCCTGGCTGTCGGTGCGCTATCCGGCCCGGCTGTACCGCGTGCTGGAAGGCTGTAACTACGTGACCAGTTCGCTGCCCGGCATCGTGGTGGCGTTGGCGCTGGTGACCATCACCATTCACAGCTTCCGGCCGATTTACCAAACCGAAATCACCCTGCTGCTGGCCTATTTGCTGATGTTTATGCCGCGGGCGCTGATCAATCTGCGTGCCGGCATCGCACAGGCGCCGGTGGAATTGGAAAACGTGGCGCGCAGCCTCGGCAAATCGCCGGCGCAGGCGCTGTGGAGCACTACGCTGCGGCTGGCGGCGCCGGGTGCCGCGGCGGGCGCGGCGCTGGTGTTCCTGGCGATCGCCAATGAGCTGACCGCCACGCTGCTGCTGGCGCCGAACGGCACCCGCACGCTGGCCACCGGATTTTGGGCGCTGACCAGCGAGATAGACTACGTCGCCGCCGCGCCTTATGCGCTGATTATGGTGGCGCTGTCATTGCCGCTCACCTGGCTTCTTTATTCTCAATCTAAACGCACGGCGGGACTATGAGCACGCTCGAACTGCACGGTATCGAAAAATCTTATAACGCCATCAGGGTGCTGGAACGCATCGACCTGCAGGTTGCCGCCGGCAGCCGCACGGCGATCGTCGGCCCTTCCGGCTCCGGCAAAACCACCCTGCTGCGCATCATCGCCGGCTTTGAAATTCCCGACGGCGGCCAGATCCTGCTGCAGGGGCAAGCCATGGGCAAAGGCGGCGGCTGGGTGCCGGCGCATCTGCGCGGCATCGGCTTCGTTCCGCAGGATGGCGCGCTGTTCCCGCACTTTACCGTCGCCGGCAACATCGGTTTTGGCCTTACAGGCAGCAAGCGTGAGAAACAGCGGCGCATCGAGGCGCTGATGGAGATGGTGGCGCTGGATCGCCGTTTGGCCGCGCTGTGGCCGCACGAGCTGTCCGGCGGGCAGCAACAGCGGGTCGCGCTGGCGCGTGCCCTGTCGCAGCAGCCCCGTTTGATGCTGCTGGACGAACCGTTCTCGGCGCTGGATACCGGCCTGCGCGCCACCACCCGCAAAGCGGTCGCCGAACTGCTGACGGAGGCCAAGGTGGCGTCGATTCTTGTTACCCACGATCAGAGCGAAGCGCTGTCGTTCGCCGATCAGGTGGCGGTGATGCGCAACGGCCGGCTGGCGCAGGTGGGCGCGCCGCAAGATCTCTATCTGCGGCCGGTCGATGAGCCGACCGCCAGCTTCCTTGGCGAAACGCTGGTGTTGACCGCCGAACTGGCGCACGGCTGGGCCGACTGCGCATTGGGGCGCATCGCCGTCGACGATCGGCAACGCAGCGGCCCGGCGCGCATCATGCTGCGCCCGGAGCAGATTCAAATCGGTTTGCCAGATCCGGCGCAGCGCGGCCAAGCGGTGATCACCGGCATCGATTTCGCCGGCTTCGTCTCTACGATCAACCTGCAAATGGCCGCCGGCGGCACGCAAATCGAGATCAAAACCGTCAGCCGCGAAGGCCTGCAGCCCGGTTCTCAGGTCAATCTCAACGTGATGGGCCAGGCGCATATTTTCGCCGGTTGACTCACTTAAGACCGGGCCAACGCCCGGCCTTCTCAACGGCAAATTTTGTCGCGACGCGGCTTTTTCGGCGCCAGCAGATAATCCACTACGCTTTCGTCAACGCAGCTGTCGATGCCGTTCAGCGCCAGCGTATGCCCGTCGCGTTCGCGGGTGATCAGCGGGCTTTTAAAGGCGGCGGCCATCACCTGCGCGTTGCGGTACGGTGTGGTCGGATCGTAGCGCTGGGCGACGAACAGCAGCGGCGGCAGCGCGGCGGACGCCACCGGCGTGTGCGGCCGATCTTTGCCGCGATACGGCCACAGATCGCACATCTCCAGCGGGTATTCGTGCAGCGGCAGATAGTGGGCATACAAAGCGGCGGTATTGATCTCCTGCCGCTGCCGGCGCAACTGCTGCGGATCGGCCGTCGGGTTGGCGACGTCGGCGCAGGTGATGACGTTCAGGGCGTCATCGGCATCCGGCGAATAGCTTTCGTCGATCAGATCGGAAACCTGCTGCCCGGCGATGCCGGCATCGAGCTGGCGCAGCACGGTCGCCAGCTCGTGCCAGCGCTCCGGCCACAGCAGCAGCGAACGCGTGACCGTCAGCACGTCGTCGGCGGAGATTTCATACCCCGCCGCGGTGACGAACGGCTGCTCATGCAGCTTGCGCAGCAAGGCGTGATAGCGCTGCAGCGCCTGATTGGCGCCGCCACCCAGCTGGCAGCTGTCGGTTTTTCCACAGTAGGCGGCGAAGCGCAGGAAGCTTTGCTGGAAACCCCGCTCCTGGTTCAGCCGCTGGGTGAAATCGTCCTCCGCCAGATCCACCACCCCGTCGAGCACCAGCGCGCGCGTTTTCTTCGGAAAACGCTCGGCATACAGCGCCGCCACCTTGGTGCCGTAAGAGTACGCCACCGCCGTCAGCCCCGGTTCGCCCAGCGCGTGGCGGATCGCGTTCAGATCGTTGACCGCTTCGTCGGTGCCGATATGTTGCAGCACGTCCGCGCCGGTCTGTTTGATACAGGCGGCAATCAGGGTGCGCGTCTGGCTTTCCGCACCGGCCACGTCGTTGTCGTCCGGTGACGGGGTTTCGTCGCCTTCGGCCAGCTGGCAGGAGATTTTCGGCGTCGATTGGCCGACGCCGCGCGGATCGTAACCGATGATGTCGTAGGATTTTCGCAGTCTGGCGACGTGGGCGTCGTTGCCCAAATAAGGGTTAATGCCCGGCAGACCCGGCCCGCCGCTGATCATCACCACGCTGCCCTTTTTCGGCCCGGTAGCGGGCAGCAGGGTCAGCGCCAGCCGCACGGTCTGTTCGCCCGCCCGCGCCGCATGAGCAGGAGGCGTAGCGTACGCCAGCGGCGCTTCAAGGTAGCCGCAGCGCAGCCCCGGCGGCGGCGGCTCATCGAACCAGCGTTGAAAGCCGCTGTTGAGACAAGATTGCCAACGAATGCCGTTCTCGGCCACCGCGCCGTGAGCCGCAGGCCTGGCCTGGGCGGGCAATGCGGCGGCTGTCGCGGCGAGCAGCGCCAGAATACGCAGTACTGACATGGGGAGTCCTTTCAACGCAACGAATCGGTCAAAGGTTAACGGTACTCGGTTAAACCGCTAGCCAATAGAACACAAAAAACCACGCGGGTGAAGCCGTCACCGCGCGCCCGGCAAGACTTTTCTTTGCTCAGATTGCTCTTATAACGCACAGAATGCTGCAAAAAGTGCCGTTCACCTGCTAGGCTTAAGGTTCGTTAACCCACAAGGAACAGGAGAGCAGCATGTTTGGAAAAGCGGAAGACAAAGCCAATGAAGCCGCAGGCGCGGTAGAAGAAGCGTTCGGCAAAGCCGTCGATTCGCCGGAGCATCAGGTGCGCGGCGCGGCGCGCAAATACGCCTCCCAGGCCAGCTATGCCGCCCGAGACGCAGCGGACAGCGTAAGAACCCAGGTGGAAGCCAACCCGCTGGCCGGCGTGGCCGTTGCGGCGGCGGTCGGCATCGTTTTCGGCTTCTTGCTGGGACGCAAATAACGGCGAATTCGCCGCTCGACAACAGGCCCGTTACGGGCCTTTTTTTCGCCCACTCCTCCACCTGCTTGCTAACTTTCATCTATCACAGCCATCGCTTAAAAAAACCAACGCCTTCAACTACGATTAGTTTGTGACCAGAGCGAGGCTCTGCGATCCGGCAGATAACCCTATGAGGATTATCACCATTATCCATGCTGTTTAAGCCGCTCTCCTTCACGCGGCTAAGAAAGGTTGATTATGGCTCGCACCACCCCTATCGAACGTTACCGCAATATCGGCATCTCCGCGCATATCGATGCCGGCAAAACCACCACCACCGAGCGGATTCTGTTTTACACCGGGGTCAGCCACAAGCTGGGTGAAGTGCATGACGGCGCGGCGACCATGGACTGGATGGCGCAGGAACAGGAACGCGGCATCACCATCACTTCGGCGGCCACCACCTGCTTCTGGAACGGCATGCAGCATAATTATCCGCAGCACCGCATCAATATCATCGACACCCCCGGCCACGTCGATTTCACCATTGAAGTGGAGCGCTCGATGCGCGTGCTGGACGGCGCCGTGATGGTCTATGACTCGGTGGGCGGCGTGCAGCCGCAGTCGGAAACCGTCTGGCGCCAGGCCAATAAATACAAGGTGCCGCGGCTGGCGTTCGTCAACAAGATGGACCGCATCGGCGCGGACTTTTTCCGCGTGCGCAAAATGATGATCGAGCGCCTGAAGGCCAACCCGGTGCCGATCGTTATTCCGATCGGCGCCGAAGACCACTTCAGCGGCGTCGTGGATCTGGTGCGGATGAAGGCCATTCTGTGGGACGAAGCCTCGCAGGGCATGAACTTCAGCTTCGAAGAGATCCCGGCCGAGCTGCGCGATTCGGCGCAGGAGTGGCGCGAAAACATGATTGAGGCCGCCGCCGAAGCCTCGGAAGAGCTGATGGAAAAATACCTCAACCAGGTGCCACTGAGCGAAGAGGAGATCGTCCACGGGCTGCGGGTGCGCACCGTCGCCGGCGAAATCCAGCCGATGCTGTGCGGCTCGGCGTTCCGCAACAAAGGGGTGCAGCGCATGCTGGATGCGGTGATCGAACTGATGCCCTCGCCGCTCGACGTGCCGCCGATGGAGGGCCACGGCGAACACGATGAAATCATCACCCGCAAAGCCGACGACAACGAAAAATTCTCGGCGCTGGCGTTCAAGCTGATGACCGACCCCTTCGTCGGCCAGCTGACCTTCGTGCGCGTCTACTCCGGGGTGCTGGCCAAAGGCAGCAGCGTTTACAACCCGATCAAGGGCAAAAAGGAGCGCATCGGCCGCATCGTGCAGATGCACGCCAACGATCGTAAGGACATCGACGAGCTGCACGCCGGCGACATCGCCGCCTGCGTCGGCCTGAAGGACGTCACCACGGGCGATACGCTGTGCGACCCCGGCGCCATCATCACGCTGGAACGCATGACCTTCCCCGAGCCGGTGATCGCCCAGGCGATCGAGCCGAAGACCAAGGGCGACCAGGAGAAAATGGGCATCGCGCTGCAGCGCCTCTCTTCGGAAGATCCGTCGTTCCGGGTACGCACCGATGAAGAATCCGGCCAGACCATCATCTACGGCATGGGCGAGCTGCACCTGGAGATCATCGTCGATCGCATGCGCCGCGAGTTCGGTGTGGAGACCACCACCGGCAAGCCGCAGGTGTCGTACCGCGAAACCATTCGCAAGCGGGTGGCCGACGTGGAAGGCAAATTCGTGCGCCAGTCCGGCGGTAAAGGGCAATACGGCCACGTGGTGCTGACCGTCGAACCGAACGAACCCGGCAAAGGCTTCGAGTTCTTCGATGAGATCAAGGGCGGCGTCATTCCGGGCGAGTTTATCCCGGCGGTGAAAAAAGGCGTGCTCGAGGCGCTGAACAACGGCGTACTGGCCGGTTATCAGGTGGTAGACGTCAAGGTGCACCTGACCTTCGGTTCTTACCATGATGTCGACTCGTCGGAACAGGCGTTCCGCATGGCGGCGATCTTCGGTTTCAAGGAAGCCTGTCGCCTGGCGGATCCGGTGATCCTTGAGCCGATCATGTCGGTGGAGGTGGAAACGCCGGAAGATTACGCCGGCAACGTGATGGGCGACCTCTCCTCACGCCGCGGTCTGGTGCAGGGCATGGAAGAGATCCCGGGCGGCGGCGGCAAGGAAATCCGCGCCAAGGTGCCGCTATCCGAGATGTTCGGTTACTCGACCACCCTGCGTTCGATGTCGCAGGGCCGCGCCACCTACACCATGGAATTCAGCCACTACGCTGAAGCGCCGCGCAACGTGGCCGAAGAGATCATTCACCACAGCAAGCGTTAACCCTCGCGCCCGCCTTCGCGGCGGGCGTCACCCCTGCTTGTCTTCCAGCGCCACCACCACCGGCTGCGGCTTGATGCGCATGGCGTACACCACGCCGGCGATCAGGCAGACGATGCCGGCCAGCGTCAGCAGCGGCGGCCAGGCCTGGCGCAGCAGAAAGGTATAGGCCAACCCCGCCAGAATTTCGAACACGATGAGCGGCCCCACCAACACCGTCGGCAGCCGCTGGCTGGCTTCGTTCCAGCACAGCGCCCCCAGCCAGGAGCAGAACACGCCGATGACCAGCATCAGCGGGATAAACACCTCGGGGCGCGGGCCGAACGGCAAGGCGAACGCCGGTTCGCTCAGCGCCAATTGGCCGCAGACCGCCAGATAGCCCAGCAGCGCCAGCGGCAGCGTCACCAGCCCTTGCGCCGTGGCCCAGGTAGCCGGCCGCTGCGTCGGGTTCTCCCGCAGCCAGCGCGAGTTGCGCAGCGGGAACCAGGTCCAGCACGCCACCGCCAACACGGCCAGCCCCAGGCCGCTGAGATAGCGCCAGCCGTCGACCGGCAGCGCATTGCCGCGCAGCTCGGCGACGTTCACGCACGCTAACCCGCAGACGATCAGCAGCAGCGCCGGCGCCAGCTTGCCCCAGGCCAGCCGCCCGTCGTGCCGGCCGTAAAACAGATTGGCGCAGATGGCGATCACCACCGGCAAGGTGCCGATGATCATGGTCGACACCGGTGCGCCGGTACGCTGAATGGCGCTGGCCAGGCACAGGTAGTACAGCAGGTTGCCGATGGCCGTCAGCTTGAGCGCCTCCAGCCAATCCTGGCGCCGCAGCTTGCGCAGGCGGCGACGATCGAGCCAGGCCAGCGGCAAGGTGATCAGCCCGAAGGCCAGATAGCGCCCGGTGGACTGCAGCGCGGCGGGATAATCCGGCACCAGCAGCGGGCCGACGAAGATCAATCCCCACATCAGCCCGGCGGCCAGGGCAAACACAACGCCAATGAACATAACGACTCCGACAAACGGCCGGCGCGGCCAACCCGCCCGACAAGACAGCGGCAGAGTAGCGAAAATGCGGGGAGGAATTATTGTAGCAGGTTGCTGTTTTAACCCAATTTCACCTGTTTCTGGAAACGCACTGGCGTGACGCCGTAACGATTGGCGAAGGCGCGCGTCAGGTGCGCCTGATCGGTCAGCCCTGCCGCCGCCGCCACCTGTGCGGCGGGCATGCCGCGCTCCAGCATGCGTTTGGCCTGCGACAGCCGGATCGCCATCAGCATCTGCTGCGGCGAAACGTGGTATTCGGCCTTGAACTTGCGCAGAAAATGGTACGGGCTGAGCGACACCAGCTCGGCCAACTGATTGAGGGTCACGGCCTCGGCGAAGTTATCGTGCAGGTAGCTTTTCACCACCTCGAAACGGTGCGCCGCCTCGGCTTTTTCCCGCTGCCCGGTGCGGATATGCGGGTGCAACAGCTCGACAGCCTCCAACAGCAGGCCGTCCAGCGTAAGCGGATCGTCGGTTTGCCACAGTGTGGCGAGAATGGCGGACAGGCGCTGCGCCGCCCGCGGATCGTGGCGCACCGCATCGGTGAACCACTGGCTCCGATCGCCGGACAGCTGCTCCAGCGCCTCGGGCGCCAGATAGAGCATGCGGTAACACCAGCCGCCCGGCGTTTCGGCTTCGCCGGTATGCAGCTCGTCGGGGTTCATCAGTACCAGCGCGCCCGGCGCCGCCAGATGCTGCGCGCCGCGATAGCGGAAACGCTCCGCCCCGGTGTCTACGGTGCCGATAGCGAAGGCGTCGTGGGTATGCGGCTCGAAGGCATAGCGCTCAATGTGCGCCTGATAGAGTTCGACGCCCGGCAGATGCGACAAATGGCGGAACTGCGCGCAATCCTTCTCGAACGGAAACTGTTGCGGTACCCCTTGCACTCGACCTCCTCGTCCGTGCTGACAATCTGCTCAGCATAGCCAAAACATCGCCGGTTGAGTAGCCGCCCTGGCGCTTTCGTGCCCCTCGCCTGGACGATCGCCGCCATTCGGCGTAGGGTTAAGGTCCCTGTCCCTTTCAGGCGCGCCGCATCGCGAAGCTCATCGGCCCCTGACACTCCGCAAACAAGAGGCAACAATGTATCCGGATACTCAACTGTATATCGATGGACAATGGCGCAACGCACTGGCCGGGAAAACCCTGCCGGTCACCAACCCCGCCACCGACGAGGTAATCGGTCAGGTGGCGCACGCCGCCACAGAGGATCTCGATCTGGCGCTGGCCGCCACCGAGCGCGGATTTAACGTCTGGCGCGACACCGCCGCGCACCAGCGCGCCAACCTGATGCGCAAAGCGGCGGCGCTGCTGCGCGAACGCGCCAACGCCATCGCCGCCGTCATGACGCAGGAACAGGGTAAACCGGTGGCGCAGGCCAAAGTCGAAATTCTCAACGCCGCCGACGTCATCGACTGGTTCGCCGGCGAAGCCACCCGCACCTACGGGCAGATCATTCCGTCCCGCGCCCGCGACGTGCAGCAGCAAACCCTCAAGCTGCCGGTCGGCCCGGTGGCCGCCTTCACGCCGTGGAACTTCCCGATCAACCAGATCGTGCGCAAGCTGTCCGCCGCGCTGGCCGCGGGGTGTTCCATCATCGTCAAAGGCCCGGAAGAAACGCCGGCCTCGCCGGCTGAGCTGATCAAAGCCTTCGCCGACGCCGGCATCCCGGCCGGGGTGATCGCGCTGGTGTACGGCACCCCGGCGGAAATCTCGGAATACCTGATCCCGCATCCGACCATTCGCAAGATCTCCTTCACCGGCTCCACCCGCGTGGGCAAGCATCTGGCGGCGCTGGCCGGCCAGCATATGAAAAAGGCCACCATGGAGTTGGGCGGCCATGCGCCGGTGCTGATCTTCGACGACGCCGATCTCGACGCGGCGGCCAAAGAGCTGGCGCAGTCCAAGTTCCGCAACGCCGGCCAGGTCTGTATCGCCCCGACCCGCTTCCTGATCCAGCAAGGCGTTTATGAAGCCTTCGTGGAGAAATTCACCGCCGCCGTGCGTGAACTCAAGCTCGGCAACGGGCTGGAAGACGGCGTCACCATGGGACCGATGGTGCTGGGCCGCAGCGTCGACAATATCGAGGCGCTGGTGCAGGATGCCGTCACCCACGGGGCAAAAGCCTGCACCGGCGGCAAGCGCGTGGCGGGCAAAGGCAACTTCTTCGAGCCGACGGTGCTGCGCGACGTGCCGCTGAGCGCGCGCGCCATGTCGGAAGAGCCGTTTGGCCCGGTCGCCCTGCTGCGCCCGTTCACCACCTATGACGAGGCGATCGCCGAAGCCAACCGCCTGCCGTACGGCCTGGCCGCCTACGCTTACAGCCGCAACATCGCCACCGTCAATGCGCTGGGGCGCGACGTGGAGAGCGGCATGCTGAGCATCAACCACATCGGTTTCGGCCTGCCGGAAACGCCGTTTGGCGGCGTGAAGGACTCCGGTCACGGCACCGAAGGCGGCAGCGAAGCGATCGAGTCCTACCTGGAAACCCGCTTCGTCACCGTCGCCGGCCGTTAATCGAACGCCGGATAAATAGCCAAAAGCCCCGCAGTGCGGGGTTTTTTTTACTCGCGAGTCAGTTCGAACAGCCGCCGCGCCGCCGGGGTCAGCCCCAGCATGTGAATACAGGCATGCACCATGCCCGGCAACCGTTCGCAGCGTACCGGCACGCCCGCCTCGCGCAGCCGCTGCGCATACTGCTCGGCCTCATCGCGCAGCGGATCATATTCGCAGCTCAGGATGGTGGCCGGCGGCAATCCGCGCAGCGTAGCCGCGTGCAGCGGTTCGGCGCCGGGATCGCGCCGCTGGGCCAGATACTGCTGCCAACAAAATACCATCGCATCGCGCGTCAGAAAGTACCCCTCGGCAAACTCGCAATAGCTCTTCGTCGTCATCTCGCGGCTGAGCGCCGGGTAAAGCAGCAGCTGGCGCTCGATGTGCGGGCCGCCGCGATCCCGCGCCAGCAGCGCAACCGCCGCCGCCAGATTGCCTCCGGCGCTGTCGCCGCCCACCGCCAGGCGCTTCGCGTCGATCCCCAACTGCGGCGCCTGTTGTGCCACCCAGCAGAGCGCCCGATAGACATCTTCCAGCGGCTGCGGAAACGGGTATTCCGGCGCCAGACGATAGTCGACCGACAGGATCACCCGGCCGGTGGCGTTGGCCAGCGCCTGACAGGGCCGATCGTACAGCGCCAGCGAACCGAGGCACCAGCCGCCGCCGTGGGCGAACAGCATTGCCGGCTGCGCGGCGGCGCGGTTTTCCCCCGCCGGGAGATAGGCGCGCAGCGCGATCCGATACCCATCGGCGGCGACCACCGTAAAGTCCCTGACGCCGCCGCTCGGTTCCGCCTCGCCCTGCAGCTGGCGTAAACCGGTTTCCGTGGCCGCGCGCATTTCCGCCAGCGACGCGGGGGGCGGCGCATCGGCCGATGCCGTCAAAAAGGCGGCAATGCGTTCATCGAGCGGCATGTAGCTCTCCTGCCAGGAACGGCGTAATCAGTGCAAGAAATTCTTCATGACACTCTTCGGTAATGAAATGCCCGCAGCCGGCGATCGTTTCGCCCCGCAGATCGTGCGCATTGCCCCGCAGCGTCGTCAGCGGCGCGTCGCCGGTCGCGTGCTCGGCCCCCACCGTCAACACCGGCATCGTCAGGGGCGTGGCGGCGCGCAGGCGGTTTTGCCGCACGGTCTCCGGGATCGCCCGGTAATAGTCGAATCCGGCGCGTAGGCTGCCCGGCGCCGAATAGGCGGCGATATACACCTGCGCCGCCACCCGATCGCGCCGATAGGACCAGCGGTTGAAGATATAGCCGAGATACTCCCGCTCACGCCCCTGGGTCAGAGTCTCCGGCAAATCCGCCAGCTGGTTGAACATGAAATGCCACAGGAAAATGTTCTCCTCCGGCGCGACGAAAATCGGCGGCGGCGGCGCCAGGCCGGGGATCACCGCTTCCGTCAGCACCAGGCGCTCCACCGCCTGCGGGAAATCGCTCGCCATGGCGTAACCGATCCACATGCCGATGTCGTGGCCAACCAGTTGGTAACGTTCATGACCCAGTTGCGCCATCATCGCGTGCAACGCCGCACCGACGCTGCCGGTGTCGTAGCCGCCAGCGGGCTTGTCGGAATCGCCGATGCCCGGCGGATCGACGGCGATCGCCTGAAAACCGGCCGCCGCCAGCGCTTGCATCACATGGCGCCAGGTGTACCAGGTTTGCGGCCAGCCGGGGATCAGCAGCACCGGCCGCCCTTCACCGGCCATCACGCAGTGAAGGCGCCGGCCGTTGACCTGGAGATAGACGTGTTCCGCCGCGAGATCCGCCAACGGGCTCTCGTTCTGTAGGTATTGCATGGGGTGACTCCCTGAAGGATTAGGCTCAGCGAATACCGAGCAACGCGTTGATTTGCTGTGGGTTGACCGGCGCGCCGGCGAAGTCGTCGAACACTTTATCGGTGACGCGGATAATGCGATCGCGGATGAAGGCTGCGCCTTCGCGTGCGCCATCCTGCGGATTTTTCAGGCAACATTCCCACTCCAGCGCCGCCCAGCCCGAATAACCGTACTGCGTCAGGCGCGAAAAGATGCCGTTGAAATCGACCTGGCCGTCGCCCAGCGAGCGGAAGCGGCCGGCGCGATCGATCCAGGATTGATAGCCGCCGTAAATACCCTGGCGCCCGGTCGGATTGAACTCGGCGTCCTTGACGTGGAACATGCCGATAACCTCTTTATAGATATCGATAAACTCCAGATAGTTGAGCTGCTGCAGCACCATATGGCTCGGATCGAACAGCACCCGGCAACGCGGATGATGGCCGACGCGCTCAAGAAACCTCTCGAACGTCACGCCGTCGTGCAGATCCTCGCTCGGATGAATTTCGTAACACAGGTTGATCCCCTGCTCGTCGCAGGCGTTAAGCACCGGCAGCCAGCGGCTGGCGAGCTCGTCGAACGCGGTGTCGATCAGCCCTTCCGGACGCTGTGGGAACGGAAACAGATAGGGCCAGGCCAGCGAACCGGAAAAGGTGCCCAGCTCGCTGAGCCCGAGCCGCGCCGACGCCTTCACCGCCAGCAGCATTTGCTGCCGCGCCCACTCGCCGCGCGCCTGCGGATTGCCCTGCAGCGCCGGCGGCGCGAAGCTGTCAAACAGCGCATCGTAAGCCGGGTGTACCGCCATCAGCTGGCCGAAGATATGGCTGGTCAATTCGCTGACCACCAACCCCTGTTCCGCCAACATGCCGGTCAAATCATCGCAGTAGGTTTGGCTTTCCGCAGCGGTGGCCACGTCGAATAAACGCCGATCCCAGGCCGGGATCTGCAGCGCGCTAAAGCCGGTCTGCGCCGCCCACTCGGCAATGGCGGGCAGGCTGTTGAACGGCGCTGTCTCATCGCTGAACTGCGCGAGATGCAGGCTTGGACCTTTGAGGGTTTTCATCGTAAACTCCTATTGGTTGTCGATTAACAAACAATAGGAGCAAAGCGCGATGACCGCAAGTGAAATTTATAAAGACATTGGTATTCCCGACGATTTAAGCGATCCTATGTCGCTGAATGGCAGGTAAATTGGAGCAGCAAATGGCAGGCAGACCGCGCGAGTTCGACCGCGAACAGGCGCTCTTGAAGGCGCGAAACTTATTCTGGCGACAGGGTTACGAAGGCACCTCGATGTCGGATCTGGTGGCGGAATTGGGCATTGCTTCCGCGCGCATCTACAAGGCGTTCGGCTCCAAAGAGCAACTGTTCCGCGAGGCGATCGCCAGTTATGAAACCGAGGAAGGTGGCTTCGCCGATCGCGCCTTCGCGCAGGAAAGCGGCATTCGCCCGGCGATCAAACGCCTGCTGGAAGACGCCGTGCGGCTCTACAGCCGGCCGGATCTGCCGCAGGGTTGCATGGTGGTCTCCTCCGCCGCCAGCGTCAGCGCGGAAAACGATGGGCTCAAAACCTGGCTGGCTGAACATCGGTTGCAGCGCACCCAGCAGATCGTCGAGCGGCTGCGGCAGGCGGTGCAAGCCGGCGAACTGCCGGCCGGCACCGACGCCGACAGCCTGGGGGACTTTTTCGCGGTCTTCCTGCACGGCCTGTCGATTCAGGCGCGTGACGGCGTCACTGAAACACGACTGTTGGCGGCGGTAAAGGTGGCGCTGACGGCCCTGGGCAACGCTCAATCTTCCGGCAAATCGAAAATCACCAGCGCGCCTTCGCCGTAATCATGCTCTTCATCCTCAATGCGGCGCGCGCCCATGCGCAGCGCTTTGATGTTGGCCGCATCGACGGGTTGCAGATTATGCCCCGGCGTTCTGAGCCGCCGCCTCACGGCGCAACCACTGCCGCAGATTTTCGCCTTCCTGCGACAGTTCGCTATCCAGGCGAGCGCACAGGTAATAATCGCGGCCGTCGTCGATCGGCAGATCGAACATTTTGATTAACTCACCGCTCTCAAGGTAGTGGGCGATTAACGGCTCACGCATCAGCGCGCATCCCAATCCCGCCTGCACCGCCGCCAGCGTCAACAATCCGTCTTCGAACATCGGGCCGATACTGCGCAGCGGGCGTTTAACACCGGCCTGCTGAAACCATTGCATCCAGGTATTTCGCTCCTCGTCGTGCAGCAGCGGCAGCGTCGCCAGCTGATCCGGCGTATCGAGCAAACCATGCAGTTTACTGAACGCCCGGCTGCACACCGGCACCATTTGGCCGGACATCAGCTTTTCGCTGCGATAGCCGGTCCACTGCCCAACGCCGAAGCGGATCGACAGATCGGCGGCGTCACTCAGGTAATTGCGGTGGTTGGCGTAAACCACATTGATGTCGATATCCGGATTTTCGCGCAGAAAGCCGCGCAGCCGCGGAATGAACCATCCCATGCCGAACAGCGGGATCAGGCTGATGGTGACCTGCCGCGATGCGGACTGCTCGCGCACGTGTTCGGTCGCCTGGCGCAGCACGTTAAACGCCGAGCGGATCGAACGGTAATACTCCCGCCCCTCGCTGCGCAGCACCAGATGACGCCCCTGCCGTTCTGTCAGCGGCATCTGCAAAAACGCCTCCAGCGTTTTCAGCTGATGGCTGACCGCCGAAGGCGAAATCATCAGCTCCTTCGCCGCCGCGCTGATGCTGCCCAGGCGCGCGATGGCTTCGAACGCCCGCACGGCGCGCAGCGGCGGATCGTTCGGCAGCATCGGCAACGGCTCATCATACTGTTCTGTTTTTTTCATATATCTATTGTTTTATGGAAGTCACGGAGAGAGGATTTATTTAATATACATAAAAATCAACAAATTAAAATCACTCGTTTTTTGTATAAGAAAGTATTTTTCCGTATTTTACAATTTTTTTAAATTCTCTACTGTGAGCCTCCTGACTCATTATCTCCGGACTCTCCTTATGGATACGCTGGTACAGCAGACCGTCAACGGTTTGATGCTCGGCAGCATCTATGCGCTGATCGCGCTCGGCTACACCATGGTGTACGGCATCCTGCGCATCATCAACTTCGCGCATGGCGACGTGCTGATGGTCGGGGCGCTCAGCGCGCTGTCGGCGATCGGCGTGTTGCAGCATCATTTTCCCGCGCTATCGCCCTACGCCACGCTGCTGCTGGCGGCCCTGTTCGCCATGGCCGTCTGCGCCATCACCTCGATGGCGATCGAGCGCCTGGCCTATCGCCGGTTGCGCAATGCACCACGCCTGGCCCCGCTGATCAGCGGCATCGGCGTCTCGCTGCTGTTGCAAACCCTGGCGATGCTGATCTGGTCACGCAATCCCCTGATGTTTCCGCAGCTGTTGCCGATGGCGCCCATCGCCCTGACCGCAGGCAGCGCCGAACATGCGCCGGCGGTGATCACCGGCACCGCGATCGTCACGCTGGCAGTGGCCGTGGCGGTCATGGCCGGCCTCTGGCTGCTGGTCGAACACAGCCGTTTCGGCCGCGCCATGCGCGCCACGGCGGAAAACCCGCAGGTCGCCGGCCTGATGGGCATCAGTCCTGACCGCATCATCGTTCTGACCTTTGCGCTCGGCGGCGCGCTGGCGGCGGTAGCCGGCATCATGATGGCCAGCAACTACGGCAACGCCGGTTTCTCGATGGGCTTTCTGCCCGGCATCAAAGCCTTTACCGCCGCCGTGCTCGGCGGCATCGGCAACCTGCGCGGCGCGATGCTCGGCGGTTTGCTGCTGGGGCTGTTCGAATCGCTGGGCACCGGCTATCTCGGCGAGCTGACCGGCGGCGTATTCGGCAGCAACTACCAGGACGTCTTCGCGTTTCTGGTGCTGATCGCCGTACTGGTCTTCCGCCCCTCCGGGCTGTTGGGCGAACGCATCGCCACGCGCGCATAAGGACATCACGATGACCGTTTTAACTTCCACGCTTCCCCTGGCCACGCCTCGGCGCGCCAGGCTGGGGCTGACGCTGTTCATTCTCGCCCTGCTGCTGGCGCCCTGGGTTGCGGGCGCCGCCGGCGGCAACTACTGGGTGCGCGTCGTCGACTTCGCGCTGCTGTACCTGATGCTGGCGCTCGGGCTGAACATCGTGGTGGGCATGACCGGCTTGCTGGACATGGGCTTTATCGCTTTTTACGCCGTTGGCGCCTATCTGGCCGCGCTGCTGTCGTCACCGCATCTGACGCAGCAGTTCCCGCTGCTGCTGCAGTGGTTCCCCGACGGGCTTCATCTGTCGATGCTGTGGCTGATCCCGCTGGCGGCGCTGCTGGCGGCCGTGTGCGGCATTCTGCTTGGCGCGCCGACGCTGCGGCTGCGCGGCGACTATCTGGCGATCGTCACGCTCGGTTTCGGCGAGATCGTACGTATTTTGATGCGCAATCTCGATCGCCCGGTCAACCTCACCAACGGCCCCAAAGGCATTTCCGGCATCGACCCGGTCAGCCTGTTCGGCCTGAAGTTTTCCGGCATGCATGAGTGGTTCGGCGTGCGTTTCTCCGGTCTGTACCTCTATTACTACCTGTTCGCCGCCCTGCTGCTGGCGATCCTGTTTATCAGCCTGCGGTTGCAAAATTCGCGCATTGGCCGCGCATGGACGGCGATCCGCGAAGACGAGGACGCCGCGCGGGCGATGGGCATCAACACCCGCAACTTCAAGCTATTGGCCTTTGCCATCGGCGCCACCTTCGGCGGCGTGGCCGGCGCGCTGTTCGCCGCGTTTCAGGGCTTCGTGTCGCCGGAATCGTTCACCCTGCAGGAATCGATCGCCGTCCTGGCGATGGTGGTGCTCGGCGGCATGGGACACATCCCTGGGGTGATCCTGGGCGCGCTGCTGCTGGCCGCCCTGCCGGAGCTGCTGCGCAGCAGCATGGGGCCGCTACAGCAGGCGCTGTTCGGCCAGGTGCTGATCGACCCGGAAATCATTCGCCAACTGTTTTACGGCCTGGCGCTGATCCTGGTGATGCTGTATCGCCCGGCGGGCCTGTGGCCGGCACGCCATATAAGGGGGAACGCCGCATGACGCCTTTGCTCACTTTAAATCACGTCAGCAAACGCTTCGGCGGCCTGACGGCGGTGGATGACGTCAGCATGAGCATCCGCCAGGGGGAAATCTATGGCCTGATCGGGCCGAACGGCGCCGGTAAAACCACTTGCTTCAATCTGATCACCGGTCTGTATCGCGCCGACGCGGGCGAATTCCGCCTGTCGGGCCAGCGCTATAGGCCCCAGGCGATCGATAAAGTGGCGCAGGCCGGCATCGCCCGCACCTTCCAGAACCTGCGGCTGTTCAACGAAATGAGCGTGCTGGAAAACGTGATGGTCGGCTACCACGTGCGCACCCGCAACGGCCTGTGGGCGGCGATCGCCCGCCACCGCCGCGCCAGGGAGGAGGAACAGGCGGTGCGCGATAAGTCCCATGCGCTGCTGGAGTACGTCGGCATCGGCCAATTCGCCCATTACCGCGCCGGCGATCTCGCCTATGGTCATCAGCGCCGCCTGGAGATCGCCCGCGCGCTGGCGACCGAACCCCGGCTGCTGGCGCTGGACGAACCGGCGGCCGGCATGAACGCCGGAGAAAAAGTGGCGCTGCGCGAGCTGCTGCTGCGCATTCGCGACAGCGGCAAAACGCTGCTGTTGATCGAACACGACGTCAAGCTGGTGATGGGTCTGTGCGATCGCCTGACGGTGCTGGACTACGGCAAAGCGATCGCCGAAGGCGAACCGGCGCAGGTTCGGCGTGAACCGGCGGTCATTCAGGCCTATCTGGGAGGTGGCGCGCATGTCTGAAGCCCTGCTGAGCGTTAAACGACTCAAAGTGTCCTACGGCGGCATTCATGCGGTCAAAGGCATCGATTTTACGGTCAACGCCGGCGAACAGGTCACGCTGATCGGCGCCAACGGCGCGGGCAAGACCTCCAGTCTGCGGGCGCTGACCGGCCTGCAACCGTTCGAGGGCGACATCCTGTTCGACGGCCGTTCGATTCGCGGCATGGCGCCGCACCGCTTGCTGCAACAGGGGCTGGTGATGGTGCCGGAAGGTCGCGGCATCTTCACCCGCCTGACGGTGCGAGAAAACCTGCAGCTGGGCGCCTATGCGCGCCGTGACAAACCGGCGGTACGGCACGATTTCGAACGGGTATGCGCCACCTTCCCGCGCCTGAACGAGCGCCTGAACCAACCGGCCGGGCTGCTTTCGGGCGGCGAGCAGCAGATGGTGGCGATGGGCCGTGCGCTGCTCAGCCGCCCGCGCCTGTTGATATTGGACGAGCCGTCGATGGGGCTGGCGCCGATTGTGGTGGAAGCCATTTTTTCGGTCATCAAACAGCTGGCGTGTGACGGCGTCACGCTATTGTTGGTCGAGCAAAACGCCCGCCTGGCGCTGGAATCCACCGATCGCGCCTATGTGCTGGACAGCGGCAGCCTGAGCCACAGCGGCCGCTCCGCCGACATGCTGGACGATGAAAAAATCAAACAGATCTATTTGGGTGAATAACCGTTGTTACCTTTAACCGCACCAGGAGTATGACATGCAGCAGAACTTTCGCATCAAGCCGTTGGCGCTGGCCGCCATGACGATGATCCTGAGCCTCCCGGCGCTGGCGGACGACACCGTGCTGATCGGCCTGGCCGGGCCGCTGACCGGCCCTTCCGCGCGCATCGGCAAAGATCTCGAAAACGGCGCGCGGCTGGCGATCGCCGACGCCAACGCGCAAAAGCCGACGCTGAACGGCAAACCGGTCACCTTCAAATTGCTGTCCGAGGACGATCAGTCCGATCCGCGCACCGCCGTGGCCGTCGCGCAGCGTTTGGTCGACGAAGGCGTCGCCGGCGTGGTCGGCCACTGGAACACCGGCACCAGCATCCCGGCGGCGCGCATCTATCACGACGCCGGCATCGCCCAGGTGGCGCCGGTCGCCACCGGCCACGGCTACACGCAACAAGGCTTTGACACCAGCTTCCGCGTGATGGGCCATGACGACGACGGCGGCAACTATGCCGGGCAGTATGCGGTGAAAACGCTGAAAGCCCAGCGCATCGCGGTGATCGACGATCGCACCGCCTTCGGCCAGGGCCTGGCGGACGAGTTCATCAAATCGCTGCAGGCCCAGGGCGTGCAGCCGGTCACCCGCGAATACGTCGACGACAAGACCGTCGATTTCAGCGCCGTGCTGACCACCGTGCGCAGCAAAAACGCCGATCTGATCTTCTTCGGCGGCGTGGACTCCCAGGCGGCACCGCTGGCGCGCAAACTGAAACAGCTGGGCATGAACGCGCAGCTGATGGGCGCAGGCGGCTTTGTCAGCCAGACCTTCCTGACGCTGGCGCAGCGTGAAGGCGAAGGCGTCGTCGCGCTGGAGCCGGGGCTGCCGCTGGAACAGATGCCGGGCGGCAAGGCGTTTGAACAAGCCTACCGCGACCGTTACCACACCCACATCGAACTGCATGCGCCCTTCGCCTACGACGCCACCCGGGTGCTGATCGCCGCCATCGAACAGGCCGGTTCGGCCAATCCGGCCGATTACCTGCCGAAACTGCGCGCCATCCATTATCAGGGCGTGACCGGCGCCATCGCCTTCGATGCGCAGGGCAACCTGCAACAGCCGAGCTTCACCCTGTACCGGGTAGTGGACGGCAAATGGCAGCCGCAAACCGTGTTGGGCGGCGCCAAACCACAATAAATCAAGAGGAGCAAGGCGATGAGCTGTGCAAACAACGAGTTGGGCATTTTGGCCCGCAGAAAGATCGAAGCGGAGATCATCAAACCGATCTACCAGATCCTGGTGCGTGAAATCGGCAAGGCGCGCGCTCAGGCGGTGATCGGCGAAGCCATCGAGAATGCCGCCATCGAGGCGGGCAAACGGTTCGCCGCGCAGGAGCCGAACGGCGCGGATCTGCGCAGCTTCGCCGCCTTGCAGTATCTGTGGGAAAAAGACGACGCGCTGCGCGTTGAGGTGATCAACCAGGACGAACAACACTTCGACTATAACGTCACCCGCTGCCGCTACGCCGAGATGTACCACGAGATGGGGCTGGGAGAAATCGGCCACCTGCTCTCCTGCGCGCGCGACAGCCAGTTTATCGTCGGCTATGCGCCGGAGGTCGAGCTGCAGCGCAGCCAAACCATCATGTCCGGCGCCCCCTGCTGCGATTTCCGCTACACCGCCAAAACGCCGGGAGAAGAACAATGACGTATCGGGTCAACGGCGAGCGCCTGTGGCAAAGCCTGCACGCGATGGCGCAGTTCGGCGCCATCGCCGACAACGGCGTCACCCGCCTGGCGCTCAGCGAAGAGGATCGCCAGGCGCGCGACCAGCTGCGCCTGTGGGCGCTGGAGGCCGGTTGCAGCGTGCGCGTCGATCGGATGGGCAACATGTTCCTGCGCCGTGAAGGCGCGCGGCCCGAGCTGGCGCCGGTGGTCACCGGTTCTCACGGCGACTCGCAGCCCCGCGGTGGCCGTTTCGACGGCATCTACGGCGTGCTGGCCGGGTTGGAGGTGATTCGCAGCCTTAACGATCGGCAGATCGTCACCGAACGCGCAATTGAAGTGATCAACTGGACCAACGAAGAAGGCGCTCGCTTCGCGCCGGCGATGATCGCCTCCGGGGTGTTCGCCGGGGTCTTCGAGCTGGAATACGGTCTGACGCGCCGCGACGAGCACGGCGTCAGCCTCGGCGACGCGCTGGAACGCATCGGCTACGCCGGCGAACACCCGGTGGGCGGCACGCCGATCCATGCCGCCTTCGAGCTGCACATCGAACAGGGGCCGATTCTGGAAGCGGAGCACCTCGACATCGGCGTGGTAACCGCCGCACAGGGGCAGCGCTGGTACGAGCTGGAGGTCGTCGGCTTCAGCGCCCACGCCGGCACCACGCCGATGGATCGCCGCCGCGACGCCCTGCTGGGCTTCACCGAGCTGGTGACGGCGGTCAACCGCATCGGCTGGGATTTCGCGCCCGACGCGCGCGCCACGGTGGGCATGGCGCAAATTACCCCCAATTCACGCAACGTGGTGCCGGGCCGGGTCTTTTTCAGCGTCGAATTCCGCCATCCGCAGGAGTCAATTCTGGAACAGATGGAGCAGCGCCTGCTGGCGGCGGTAAACCACGTCAACGGCGGCGGCCTGACCGCTCGCGCCGAGCGCATTTTCCAGTATCCCCCGATCGCTTTTGATCGGGGCTGCATCGACAGCGTACGTCATGCCGCGCAAGCGTTGGGCTACCGCCATCGCGACATGATTTCCGGCGCCGGCCACGATGCCTGTTACCTTAACCGCGTCGCCCCAACCGCCATGATTTTCATTCCCTGCGTGGACGGCATCAGCCACAACGAGCGGGAAGACATCACCCCCGCCTGGGCAACCGCCGGCGCCGACGTGTTGCTGAACGCCCTGCTGGCGCACGCCGGCGCCTGATCCCCGCCCCGGTTTTCGCCGGGGCAAAAAATATTCAACAAAACGGTTGAATATTAGCCCGCCTGTTCTATATTCAACCATATGGTTGAATTATCTTCCTCACAGCTGGACGCCATTTTTCATGCGCTGGCCGACCCAACCCGCCGCTCGATGTTGCGCGCGCTGGCCGGCGGTGAGCGCAGCATCGGCGAACTGGCCGCGCCGCTGCAGATGTCGTTCGCCGGCGCCTCCAAGCACGTGAAAGCACTGGAACATGCGGGCCTGGTGCAACGCACCGTGCAAGGAAGAAACCATATCTGCCGGCTCGAACCCGAGCCTATGGCGCAGGCCATGCACTGGCTGCAAACCTATGAACATTTCTGGACTGAACGGCTGAATGCGCTCGAACAGGCGCTGCTGCAGCCCGAACAGCTTCCTCCCAAGGAGTGAACCATGAATGATTACGGCATGATTATCGAACCCGGTACGCTGCGCATCCAGCGGCTGCTGCCCGGCCCCATCGAGCGGGTGTGGGCTTACCTGACCGAATCCGACAAGCGCGCCACCTGGCTGGCGGCCGGCGCCATGACGTTGGAGAACGGCGCGCCGCTGGAGCTGGAATTTCGCAACTCCGATCTGGCGGGCGAGCACGAACCCCCGCCGGCCAAGTACAAACAGCACGGCGGCTGCGTCAGCAACCGCGGCCACATCACCTGCCTGTTCCCGCCGCGCCTGCTGAGCTTTACCTGGGCCGAACAGGATCAGGGCCGCCCTTCCGAAGTGACCTTCGAACTGACGGAACAGGGAAGCGCCGTGCTGCTGACGGTCACCCACCGGCGCTTGGCCAACCGCGACGAGATGCTCAGCGTCGCCGGCGGCTGGCACACCCATCTGGATATCCTGCAGGATCGCCTGCACGATCGGGCGCCGCAGCCGTTCTGGAGCACCCATGCCCGGCTGGAAGAAGAGTACCGCGCCCGCCTGTAACTACGACTCGTCCCTGCGCCTGAACGCCAGATAACCGGCGATCAGCGTAAAACTGCCGACCAGCAACACCAGCAGGATAAAACCGTGGTGATTGCTGGCCAGCGGGATCCCCCCCACGTTCATGCCGAAGAAACCGGCGACGATATTGATCGGCAGCGCCAGCACGGTGATTACCGTCAGCGTGTAGAGCGTGCGGTTGTTCTGCTCCATCAGCTTGGCGCCCAGCTCCTCCTGCAGCAGCCGGATGCGTTCGGTCAGGCTGGCGAGATCGTTCAACACCACGGTGAACTCTTCGGTAAACTGCCGCAGATCCTGCACCACCTCACGGCTCAGCCAGGTCGGCGGCCGGTTCAACAGGCGAAACAGCGCGGCCGGTTCGGGCGCCAACAGGCGCTGAAAGCGCAGCAGCATGCGGCGCATGCGCCCCAGCTCGGCGCGATTGCGTTTCACGCGGCGGGTCAGCAGGCGATCCTCGATGGTATCGACATACTGGTTGGCCTGCCGCACCACCTGCTCCAGCACGTCCTCCTGCTCTTCCAGCAGGTGCGCCAGCAGTTCGGTGGACGAGGCCAGCTGCAGCGCCGTCAGGCGGCCGAGCAGCCGTTCAATCAGCCGCACCGGTTTATGGCGCACGGTCACCACCAGCCCGCGGCAGCAATAGAGCCACAGCGTCGCCGTTTCCGGGTTGCTGTCCTCGGGGTGGAAGATCACATCGTTGAGCACCGCGAACAGATCGTCGCCCTGGCGCTCAATGCGCGTGGTGTGCGAACCGTGGCGAATCTCGTGGAAGAAAAAATCGGAAATGGCAAAATGATTTTTCAACCACTTCTCCGCCGCCGCGTGGTTGAGATTGAGGTGCAGCCAGATAAAACCGTCGCCGGGCGGCAACGTCTGATAGGCCTGGCAGACCTGCTGCGAGTTCAGGCGCCTCGGCGGCTCACCGGAACGAAACACATGGCCGTAGATCAGCCCGGTCACTTCATCATCAAAATCCAGCTTGTGCATCTTTTCCGCTAACCGTTGCACCATAACGCCCTATCCTGCCTGTTGCCGTTAACCCAAGACCGTCCCCGCTGTTATAACAATCTTTATTTATCGGCGTTAATGATTTTCGCCGTTCCCGATGATTAATATTTTCGTCATAAAAAAGCCACATTCATTCAGAATACTTTTCAGGCGACAGCTACCGCATCCAATCCTCTCAGGAAGGTCATTATGAGCGATAACAGCGCCGTTCAACCGGACATGCCGGCCGCCTCCAGCCTGCCCAAACTGCATCAAAAGAACAGTCGACTCACTGTTCTTTTTTTTGTGTTCTTATTAATTCTGGGGATCGCGTTCGCCGGGGTGAACTTATTTAACGACGTCAGCGACGCCGGCGCCGTCTATACCAGTTACGTTCCGTTTTTATTATTGGGGCTGGCGCTATTGATTGCGCTGGGCTTTGAATTCGTCAACGGCTTCCACGATACCGCCAATGCGGTCGCAACGGTGATTTACACCCACTCGCTTTCGCCGATGGTCGCCGTGGTGTGGTCCGGTTTCTTCAACTTTCTCGGCGTGTTGCTCTCCAGCGGCGTGGTGGCCTTCGGCATTATTTCGCTGCTGCCGGTCGAGCTGATCCTGCAGGCCGGCACCGGCACCGGTTTCGCCATGGTGTACGCCCTGCTGTTCTCCGCCATCATCTGGAACCTCGGCACCTGGTGGCTCGGGCTACCCGCCTCGTCGTCGCATACGCTGATCGGCTCGATTATCGGCGTCGGCGTCGCCAACGCCCTGATCCACGGCCGCACCGGCACCAGCGGCGTGGACTGGGGCCAGGCGATCAAGGTGGGCTACGCGCTGCTGCTGTCGCCGGTGATCGGCTTCGTGTTCGCCGGCCTGCTGCTGCTGGCGCTGAAGCTGTTCGTCAAGAACCGCCAGCTGTACAGCGCCCCTAAGGGCAATACCCCGCCGCCGCTGTGGATCCGCGGGCTGCTTATCCTCACCTGCACCGGCGTTTCCTTCGCCCACGGCTCCAACGACGGCCAGAAAGGCATGGGCCTTATCATGCTGATCCTGGTGGGCACCATGCCGATCGCCTACGCCCTGAACCGTTCGATGCCGCCGGAGCAGATTCCCCGGGTGGCGGCGCTGGCGGAGGTGACCCAAAACCAGCTGCTGCGCCAGTTCCCGGCCGGCGGCCAAACGCCGCCGCGCGAGGTGCTGACCGGCTATGTGCGCACCAGCGAGCTGACGCCGGAGGTGGTGCCGGCGTTGGCGCAGCTGGCCGGCGCGATCGGCGATCAAATTCGTCAGTACGGCTCGGTCGACAAGATCCCGGCGCAGGCGGTGTCGAACACCCGCAACGACATGTATCTGGCGTCCGAGACCATCAAGCACCTGAAGGCAGAGCATCAGCTGCAGATCAATCCCGACACGCAGCGCAACCTCGACGCGCTGAAGGGCGAACTCGACAACGCCACCCGCTTCATTCCCTTCTGGGTGAAGGTGGTGGTGGCGATTGCGCTGGGGCTCGGCACCATGGTCGGCTGGCGCCGCATCGTGGTGACGGTGGGCGAAAAGATCGGTAAATCGCACCTGACCTACGCCCAGGGCGCCAGCGCCGAACTGGTGGCGATGACCACCATCGGCGCGGCCGACGCCTTCGGCTTGCCGGTTTCGACCACGCACGTCCTGTCGTCCGGCATCGCCGGCACCATGGCCGCCAACCGCTCCGGGCTGCAGATGGCCACCCTGCGCAATCTGCTGATGGCCTGGGTGCTAACCCTGCCGGCCTCGGTGCTGCTGTCGGCGGTGCTGTACTGGATCTTCAACCATTTCTAACACCGGGCCGATACGGAGAAAATCTGATGACCATGCATGAAGTCAACCGCGATGACGGTTTCAACCAGCGCCTGCTGCAAGAGTTTTACGACAGCTACGACGAAGAGCTGGAAATGGAGCTGGACGACCTGCGCTTCGACGCAGCAGAAGTCGACAGCGACGCGAAAAAAGCCTGGCGCAAGCAATACTTCCGCGAGTTGCTGCGCCTGCAGGGCGAGCTGGTGAAGCTGCAGGATTGGGTGATGCGCACCGGCCACCGGCTGGTGATCATCTTCGAAGGCCGCGACGCCGCCGGCAAGGGCGGCGTGATCAAGCGCATCACCCAGCGCCTCAACCCGCGCACCTGCCGCGTGGCGGCGCTGCCGGCGCCGAACGATCGCGAACGCACCCAGTGGTATTTTCAGCGTTATATCGCGCATCTGCCGGCCGCCGGCGAAATGGTGCTGTTCGACCGCAGCTGGTATAACCGCGCCGGCGTGGAGCGCGTGATGGGCTTTTGCAACGACGAAGAGTATGAGGAGTTTTTCCGCAGCGTGCCGGAATTCGAAAAAATGCTGACGCGCAGCGGCATCCAAATCGTCAAATACTGGTTTTCAATCACCGATGAGGAGCAGGAGCTGCGTTTCCTCAGCCGCATTCACGATCCGCTCAAGCAGTGGAAGCTCAGCCCAATGGATCTGGAAAGCCGCCGCCGCTGGGAGGACTACACCGAGGCCAAAGAAATCATGTTAGCGCGCACTAACATTGCCGAAGCGCCCTGGTGGGTGGTTCAGGGCGTCGACAAGAAAAAGGCCCGCCTGAACTGCATCACCCACCTGTTGCAGCAGGTGCCTTATGAGGAAGCCGAAGGCAACGTCATCACGCTGCCGCAGCGCAAACGCAGCCCGGAATACCACCGTAGCCCGGTGCCGGACAACATGGTGGTGCCGGAAATCTACTGACCTTAGCGCAGAGAGGCGGCTACCGCTTCTCTGCGCTAATACAACGCTTTGATTTCTCTCACGCTAAAGGGCTAAACCCCATGTTAAAGTGGTTGCTTTCCATTTTGACAGGAGTCTTCCATGCGCCAGCGCATCATTGTCTGCCCGCTGATTGAAAACGATAACGCCTTCCTGCTGTGCAAAATGGCGGCGCACAAGGGCGTGTTCCCCGGCCAGTGGGCGCTGTCCGGCGGCGGCGTCGAGCCGGGTGAACAGATAGAACAGGCACTGCGGCGCGAAGTGCGCGAAGAGCTGGGCGCCGCGCTGATCCTCGACGCCATCACGCCTTGGACCTTCCGCGACGACGTGCGCATCAAAACCTATGCCGACGGCAGCCGGGAGCAAATCTATATGATTTACCTGATTTTCGACTGCCATGCCGCCAACCGCGACGTGACAATCAACGACGAGTTCGATGACTACGCCTGGGTGCCGCGCGAGCGTCTCGCGGACTACGATTTGAACGAGGCCACCCGCTTCACGCTGCAACAAAAGGGATTGTTGTAACAGTTTGAGCGATTATCGCCCTATTTTCTTCACATTTGCCGGGCAGACTCTTTTGATATTTTTTAATCACTTAGGGTCACTATTGCCGCCGTTATGCTTTTATCTCACGCTTTTCTCCGTCTGCCCGCCCGGCGCTTCGGCGCCGCCCTCCTGTTCAGCCTGCTGTTCGTTTTGGCGCCCGTGCATGCCGCTGCGCCGCCGCTGGTGCTGAACGCCAAATCGGTGCTGGTCGTCAATCAACGCACCGGAAAGACGCTCTATCAGAAGCAGCCGAACCGCGTGCTGCCGATCGCCTCGCTCACCAAGCTGATGACCGCCATGGTCGCCCTGGACAGCAAACGCCCGATGGGCAGCAGGCTGAAAGTCACCGCCGCCGATCGCGATCTGCTGAAGAAAACCCACTCGCGCCTGACCATCGGCTCGGTGCTCAGCCGCCGCGACATGCTGCACATCGCCCTGATGTCTTCGGAGAACCGCGCCGCTGCGGCGCTGAGCCGCAGCTATCCCGGCGGACGCAAGGCCTTCGTGGCGAAAATGAATCAGAAAGCGCGCGCCATCGGTATGAAACGCGCCCGCTTCTACGATCCGACCGGGCTGACGCCGCGCAATGTGGCGACCGCCAACGATCTGCTGAAGATGGTCAATCACGCCTATCGCTATCAATCGATTCGCCGCTTCAGCACCGACAAGCAGCAGATCGTGCGTCCTGGCCGAGGCCAGTTGGTCTACCGCAGTTCCAACGGCCTGATCAACAACCCAGCCTGGAAGATCCAGCTGCAGAAAACCGGCTTTACCGACGAGGCCGGCCACTGCCTGGTGATGCGCACCACCATCAAAGGGCAGCCGGTGGTGATGATCCTGCTCGGCGCGCAGTCGCGCTACGGCCACTACCGTGACGCCATTCGTCTGAAGGCCTGGCTCGAAGGATAATATCGCGGCGCTTTACCGATCTGCGCATATCCAAATTCGTTTTGGATCAATGGAATATCCTATCGCCAATCAGTATTAAGGCGCGCGCCGCCCGCATGGTATTTGTCAGGCATATCTGATGAGGAAAGGAGCGGGAAAATGGCTTATGCCTTGAGCATATTGGAAAAGAGTCCGATCGCCGACGGGGAAAGCGCCGCCCAGGCGCTGGCGCGCACGCTGCATCTGGCGCAACAGGCGGAACGCTGGGGCTATCGGCGTTTCTGGCTGGCGGAGCACCACAACACGCCGCAGCTCGCCTGCCCGTCGCCGGAAGTGCTGATCGGCTACCTGCTCGGCCAGACGTCGCGCATCCGCATCGGCTCCGGCGGCGTAATGCTGCAACACTACAGCGCCTACAAGGTGGCCGAAAACTTTAACCTGCTGGCGGCGTTGGCGCCGGGGCGCGTCGATCTCGGGGTGGGCAAAGCGCCCGGCGGCCTGCCGCTCGCCACCCAGGCGCTGCAGGCTGCCCATGACCGGCAACACAAGCCGGCTTTCCCGCAGCAGCTGTCGCAGCTGACCGCCTATCTGAACGACGACGCCGAGCCCGGCCTGAGCGCCACGCCGCTGCCGCCGCATGCTGCCCAGCGCTTTCTGCTCGGCGCCAGCAAAGAGAGCGCGGCGCTGGCGGCCGAATCCGGCTGGATTTTCGTGTTCGCCGCGCATCTGAACGGCAATCCGCAAGATATCAGCGCGGCGCTGGCGCACTACGCCGCACACAGCGGCGGCCGCAAGGCGCTGCTGGCGGTAGCGGCGATCGTGGCGCCAAGCGCGGAACAGGCCGCGGCGCTGGCGGCGGATATTCAGCAATACCGCGTGCACGTCACCGGTGAGCAGAGCGTGACCGTCGGCAGCCTGGCGCAGGCCGAGAGTTTCGTGCAGCAGGCCGGCGCCACCGACTACCGCATCGAGCCGCGGGAAAGCCATATCCTGCTCGGCACCGCGCCGCAGGTGCATCAACAACTGGCGCAGCTGCAGCAGCGGTACGGCGTGGACGAGTTCATCATCGACACGCCGATCGCCGAACCGAGCGCCCGGCTCACCTCACTGCAGCTGCTGGCGGAGGAGAGCCTGACGCCGGCCTAGTTGATCGCCGTACTGGCCCGCATGGCGTCGGCCAGATCCTGCACCAGAGCCGCCAGTTTCGCCGGCGCCACGTTGGCCAGGCTGACGCGGATCGCAGGATCGCTCTTCAGACGAAAAGGCTCGCCGCCCTGCACCAGCCACCCCCGCTGCGCCATCAGCTGCGCGGCGGCGGTTTCCGACCGCACCGGCAACCACAGGTGCAGCCCTTCACCTACCGCCAGCGCCGTGTGATTCAGCGCGTTGAGCCGTTGCACCAGTTCATCCCTTCTGGCCTGATACGCCTGCTGCGCCCGCTGCAGCTGCCCTTCCTGCAAGGCCTGCCCCCACAGCCTGGCGGCGATCTGCTGCAAGATATGGCTGACCCAGCGCTCGCTGATGTACTGATCGGCGCGCATTGCCTGCAGCAACGTCGGGTTGCCGCAGGCCAGCGCGATGCGCAGATCCGGGCTGAGAAACTTGCTCAGCGACAGCACGTACAGCCCGCGATCGCCGTCGAACGGCAGATGCAGCGGCAGCTGCGACAGCGGCCCCCAGAAGTCGTCGACGATCGCCAGACACTGCGGATTTGCGCTGAGAAAACGCCGCCACTGCTGCGCGCGTTGCGCAGAGAGCGAGGCGCCGGTCGGATTGTGGGCACGCGGCGTCAGGATCACCGCGCCCGCCGCTCCGCTTTCCGGCAACCGACACCCCTGTTCATCCATCGCCAGCGGCAGCGGCCGCAGACGCAGGTGGCGCAGCAGCGTCAATAGCGGCGGCCAGCAGGGATCTTCCACCCACACCGCCGCGCCCGGCTGCATATGGCAGCGCAGCGCCTTTTCCATCGCGTCCAGCGCGCCGGAGAACACCGCCGGTTCCCCCAGCGTGATGCCCTGGCGGCCGAGCCACTCGCGCCCCAGGCCGGTCAATACCGGCAGATCGCCGCTGATGTCATAGCCGTTTTGCTGCGGGAACGCCTCCGCCGCGCCCAGCGCCAACGCCGGCAACAATGCGGCATCGAGGTTGCCGCTGGCCAGATCGCACATCCCCGCCGGCACCTGGCGCGGCGCATAGGCCGCACTCACCGCCGCCAGCGGCGGCTCCAGCACCACCGTTCCCGCCCGCCCGCGCGTCACCACCAGACCGGCATCGCGCAATCGGGCGTATGCGCTGGCGACGGTATTCGGATTGACCTCCAGCTCCGCCGCCAGCTGGCGTACCGGCGGCAACAGCTCGCCCGGCCGCAGCGCGCCGTCTTTGATGCGTGCGGCGATCTGCTCGGCAATCTGGACAGCGCCGCCGCCTTTTGCATACAATGAAGTCATACATAAATCCTTTTGTACTAGTTCAAAATAGATTAACAGCTTCTGCGGCCAAAAGTAAGGGGTTCCATGGATAAACATTACGTGCTCGACATTCAGTATGCAGGAAAGGCCTTTGCCCGCCTGCAGATGTTCACGCCCTGGGCGGCCGATCAGCTGGAGCAGGCGTGCGCGCTGTTCCCGGCCGCGCAAGGTTATCAGGTGCAGCTCAGCCAGGTCAGCGAACGCCGCATCGTCTACCAGAGCGGCGCGCAAGGCATCGCGGTGCTGGGCGAGTCGCTGGCGCTGACGCCGTTCACCCACGCTCACGAGGTTAAACAATGAAGAAAGCCGTCGCCATTCGACACGTCAATTTTGAAAACCTGGGCATCCTCGGTTCCCTGCTCTCGCTGCGCGGCTATCAGATCGACTATTACGATGCCGGCCGCGATGATATTCGTGCTATCAATAATGAAGAGACCGATCTGTTGGTGGTGCTCGGCGGGCCGATCAGCGCCGCCCAACACTTTTCCGGCGCGCAGCGCTATGATTTTCTCGACCATGAATTGGCGCTGGTCAAACAGCGGCTGGCGCAGCGGCGGCCGACCCTTGGGGTGTGTCTCGGCGCGCAGGTGATCGCCCAGGCGTTGGGCGCCGACGTGATCTCGCTCGGCGTCAAAGAGATCGGTTTCGCCCCGCTGACCACGCTCACGGCGCAAGACGACTCGGTGCTGGCACCGCTGGCCGATACGCCGGTGCTGCATTGGCACGGCGATATGTTCACGATCCCGGAGGGCGCCCGCTGCCTGGCCGGCACGGCGGTTTGCCCGCATCAGGCCTTCGACTATCAGGGGTTCGCGCTCGGCCTGCAGTTCCATCTGGAGGCGGATCATCGCGATATCGAACGCTGGCTGATTGGCCATGCCTGCGAACTGGAACTGGCCGGCATCGCGCCCCAGAGCCTGCGCGAACAGGCGGCGCGCCACGGCGCACAGCTGGAACAGCGCGCGCGGCAGGTGTTCGCCCGCTGGCTGGATAATAACGAACCAAGGATGTAACTCATGCAACAGACTTCACCCTTGCGATCACCGTCCATCGACGTGATCAGCATTCAATCTCAGGTGGTCTACGGCAGCGTCGGCAACGGCATCGCCTACCGCGCCCTGCTGAAAAAAGGGCTGGAAGCGCTGCAGGTGCCCAGTGTGCTGTTCGGCTGCCCGCCCTATTACGGCAAGCCGCACGGCGGCGTCATCTCCGGCGAGTGGTTCGGCGGCTTTCTCGACGATCTGATCGCCCGCGGCGTGATGAAGCGCGCCCGGGCGGTGATCGTCGGCTACCTGGGCGACGTGATGCAGTGCCATATTCTGGCCAACTGGCTGCAGCGGGTGCGCGCCCTCAATCCGCAGATAAAGATCTATATCGATCCGGTGATGGGCGATTACGGCGAAGGGATCTACGTGGATGAGCGCATCGTCAACTGCTATCGCTCACCGTTCCTGCGGCTGGCCAACGGCCTGACGCCGAACGGTTTCGAACTGGAGCAGCTGTGCGGCCGGCAACTGAGCAGCCAAGAGCAGACGCAGCACGCCGCGCAGGCGCTGTTGAACGACACCACCGAATGGGTGCTGGTCACCAGCGCGCCGGGTGTGGCGCAGCACGAAGACGAAGTGGGATTGATGCTGGTCACCCGGCAGGAAACGCGGTGCTTTACCCATCCGAAGGTCAAATCGGCGGTCAAAGGCACCGGCGATCTGTTCGCCGCACTGCTGGTGAGCCATCTGCTGCACGGCGCCGCGCTGGACGCGGCCGTGGTCGCCGCCGGCGGCGAAGTGTGCGACGTGCTGGCCGAAGCGGCGCATTTCGGTTGGGAAGAGATCGGCAGCCTGCGGGCGTTACAGCCGTAAGGCCAGTGGAGAGTCAGGGGCAGCGTGCCGCCCCTGATAAATATCAGCGTTTTTTCTTTTTGTTGAAATCCAGCTCGAAGGCGAACACCGCGCTTTGAATTTTGCGCTCCATCGCCAGCCCCAGCTTGAGGAAACGGCACGACAGGCGCGAGAAGTGCACCACCTGATCGTTATCGTCGGTTTCCTGATCGTCGTTGACTACCACCAGCTCCATGTTGACCTTGAAGCTGCCGTAGCTGCCCAAATCCAACTCCGCTTTCTTGAACTGCAGGCCCGGCTGGAAGAAATCCGGCAGCGGGCCGTCGAAACGCAAACCGACGCCGCCGGCGGACAGATCGTGGATCCGCAGCTCATAAGGCGTGCCGTTCGGGTATTCGCCGGTACAGAAGAATTGGCGCCAGTGCGGCGTGGTGATGCGGAACTGGCGGCGGCGCTGGATGTAAACCAACTCCTGCGGCAGCCGGGTCGAGCAGGCCTGGACGCCCTGATGTTCGGTCAGCTCCGCCTGGCCGACGGAAAACTCGATTTTGGCGTCGTTGCTTTCAATCACGATGGTGCAGGCGCCGTCGATGGCGTTTTCCGCTTCCTCACCGCTAAACACGATATTGTCCGGCCCGACGCTCAATAACAGACTTTGAAACCGGTGCTGCTGATTTTCTACGCGCAGCGGCGTGCGTTGTTTGCAAATTTCACGCAGAATCGCCAGAACTTCAAAACGCTCCCGTTTGATAAACAGTCCGTTATCGCTGTGCTCCACACGTCTCTCCTGACTTTTTTTCTAATGACGTATTACGTATTCCTTACGGTTATCATCTCTGGGAATATTCCTAAAGTCAAATTTGCCAGCGCTGCCAGGCCTGCGGCAGCAAGCGTGCGAAACGTTTCGCCCACGCCTGTTGCCCACGTTCGTCGGCGATCAGATCCTGGCGGATTTCGATGCCGACATAAGGCAAACCGCGGCGTTCCGCATGGACCGGCAACGTGTAGTCGGTGGCATCGGTCATCGCATAGGGTTCGTTGATCCCCACCTGCAAATCTCCCTCTTCGCGCAGCAGCTCGGCCAGCAGATGGGCAAATTCCGGGTAACGGTTAAACAGCAGCCCCACCTGCCAGGGGCGCGATGCCCCTTTGAACACCGGCGTGAAACTGTGCATGGCGATCACCGCCGTCGGCAGTTCGCGCAGTTGGCGTTGCCCCAGATGATCGTCGATGGCGTGGTGATACGGCAAAAACACCTCGCGCTCGCGCGCCAGCGCGTGCTCGGCGTCGATACCGATATTGCCGGGGATCGGCGTCAGCTCGGACAAATGCGGGATCGAGCTGGCGATGCCGGGCGCCCGGTTGCAGTCGATCACCAGCCGTGAGTAACGCTGGTGGATCAGCGTGGCGTCCAATTGGCGGCTCAGATGGCGCGACACGCTCAGCGCGCCGATGTCCCAGCCGATGTGGCGTTCGATCTCCCCCGGCGGCAAACCGAGGTCGCCGAGGGATTGCGGGATCGCCTTGCCGGCGTGATCGCACAGCAGCAAAAAGGGCGCTTTGCCGCGCGGGATTTCAACGGCGGCGGCAGAGGGTTCGTCGGCGGACAATAACGGCGGGATAAACGAGTGAGGCATGACGGGCTCCGGCGGTGGAAAGCAAAACGTTTATCGTAGCGCTATCCCGTCGCCGGCCCCAAGGTCGTGCTTAGATCAAAAAGGCATGAGTCAGACTGTAGTCATGCCGTCTCGGCTGGCTGCGGCTGGTGCACCGCGATATAACGCTGATACCGCGACGGCTTGAGCCGCGTGGTATCCACCAGCACCAGCCCGTCGATGCAGTTGTTGAAAGCCGGATCGGTGCCGAAGTCGATAAACTGTACCCCGCCCGGCTCGCACAGTTCGGTGTACTGCTTGTACAGCGTCGGGATCGAGCAGCCGATATTGCTGAGCAGGCTCTTCAGCCGCACCAGATCTTCCTGGTAGTTATCCCCGGCAAACTGCGCCAGCACCTGCGGCAGCGACGCCGGATAAGGCCGGCGCGATTGCGCGAAAGCGTGGTCCGGCGAGAAATAGAGCCGATAGAAGGCGATCAGCAAATCGCGCGCCGCCAGCGGCATGCCGCCGGAGATCGACACCGGGCCGAACAGATAGCGATACTGTGGGTATTTCGCCAGGTAGGCGCCGATGCCCAGCCACAAATAGTCCAGCCCGCGCTTGCCCCAATAGGCCGGCTGAATGAAGCTGCGCCCCAGCTCGATGCCCTGCGCCAGGATCGGCTCCATATCGCGATCGTAGTGGAACAGGCTGTTGCTGTAGATGCTTTCCAGCCCTTTGCGTTCGATTTGTTCGGCGGTGGGGATAAAGCGATAGGCGCCGACGATCTCCAGCTCCTCCTCATCCCACAGCACCAGGTGGTAGTAATCGTCGTCATAGCTGTCCAGATCGCGGCGGCGGCCGGAGCCTTCACCTACCGCGCGGAAGGCGATCTCGCGCAGACGCCCCAGTTCGCGCAGGATCGGCGTGCGCGCTTCGTCGTGGCGGCGATAGAGGTAGATGGTTTTACCGTCCGGCGTTACCCCCAAGCGTTCGCAGTTCGCCAACGCCTTTTTCAGCTCCAGACGCTCTTCCGGCAGCGCGATCGGCGACTCGCTGGCGAACAGCCCCGGCTTGCCCTGGCCCAGGCGATACACGTGGCGGCGAAAACGCTCCGCCAGATCCTTGGCGCTGGTGTGGCCGTCGTGCCAGCTGGCGAACGGCACGCGGCCGCCGACGCGGATCTTGATGCGCCCGCCCCGCTGCTGGAACATTTCGCGCACCAGCAGCAGCGTCGACAGCGGCCGGTAGACCAACGAGGTAAAGTAGAACAGGTTGCTGTTGCGCGCGCTGATGTGTATCGGCACGATCGGCGCGCGCGCCTTGGCGGCCAGGCGCAGAAAACCGGTATGCCAGTGGCCGTCGCGGATGCCTTTCGGGCTCATGCGCGACACTTCGCCGGCCGGGAACAGGATCAGCGCGCCCTGATTGTCCAGCTGCCGCTGCATGCCTTCAATCTGTTTGCGGCTGGTTTTATAAGCGACGTTATCCACCGGCACGAACAGGTTGCGCAGCGGTTCGATGTAGGTCAGCAGCTGGCTGGCCACCACTTTCACATCCGGGCGCACCGCCGCGACGGCGCGCAGCAGCACCAGGCCGTCGAGCGAGCCGATCGGGTGATTGGCCACCAGCACCACCGGCCCCTGGCTCGGGATGTTTTCCAGATCGCCGTCCACCAGCTCGCAGCTGAGGTTGAAGTAGTCCACCACCTGCTCGATCAGATCGAGCCCTTTCAGGTGGGGATAGTCGGCGGCGAACTGTTTGAATTCTTTTTCGAAGAGAAGGGTTCTTAGCAGGCTGCGCTGCCAGGCAGGGGTATTGCGGTGTGGAAATGCATCTTGCAACAGAGAATCCAGGCTGAACATCGCGTTATCTCCTGACGTAGTCGCTGCAAACTTAAGCCAGAGCCGTGACTCTGACGTGTCAGTTACATGACAATAAAATGAATCCATCGACTATCAGGTATAGCAAAGTAATGAAGAATTGGGAGCGAAAGACGCATTTTCGTCCCCACTTGCCTTCACATCGGCGCCGGTAGCGGCGTACGCGGAACAGCACGGTTACGCGCGCCGGCATAAAAAAAACAGTGAAAGCCCGGCGATTGTCGAATTACCGCTGCGGCTTTCGTCATCGGCAGACTGAATAAATAGACGCCGAGAATTGTCGACTGATAAATAACGAATTTGCCGTTTTCACTTTGCGTTGACACCGCTTTCGCTTGCCGCTCAATCGAAAGCAAAAATAAATATAACCAACTGATAGATATAAGTATTTTTAAAATAACCGATTGCATTTCAGCGTTTCGTTTGCTGTAATTCGCCATAACTAACTGAAAGCGTTCCGGTCGGTATCGCCGCGGCTTATTAAGCCGTGGTCGGGCACGGCTACCGGTAAATCCGGAGTTTGCGTTAATGCCCAATACCGCAACACGCCGGGAATTAATTATCGACCCGCAGCAGTGCAGGATCGGTGCTTGCCTACAGGCGCTGCACCATTAGAGGGAGCGACGTGATTATCGCCGACCGTTAACCAAGGCTTTTAAGGAGTTGTCATCATGAACGCGTATTTCTCTTACGAGGCGGATTGGCTGAAGCAGCGCAACGCCTGGCACACCGCCGCAGAGATTTGGCAGCAGCCGGATCTGTGGGCCGCGCTGCACCGGCAATTGCAGGATCAACAGGCGCAGTGGCAGCCGTTCCTGGCGCCGCTGCTGGCCAATCCGCACCTGCAAATCGTACTGTGCGGCGCCGGCAGCTCGGCGTTCGCCGGCCGCGCCCTGGCGCCCTGGCTGCGCGAACGAACCGGCCGCGACGTGGCGGCCTACGGCACCACTGATATCGTCGCCAATCCGCTGCAGTATCTCGACCCTGAGCGGCCGACGCTGCTGGTCTCCTTCGCACGCTCGGGCAACAGCCCGGAGAGCGTGGCGACGGTGGAGCTGGCCGACCAGCTGCTGCCGGAAAGCTATCACCTGATGCTGGTGTGCAACCCGGACAGCCGGCTGGCGCAGTATGCGCATCAGCGTGGTAACGTCTGTTCGCTGGTGATGCCGCAAGGCTCCAACGATCAAAGCTTCGCCATGACCTCCAGCTTCAGCTGCATGATGCTGAGCGCCGCGCTGTTGCTCGGCCCGGCTTCGCTCGAGGCCGCCCAGGCGCCGCTCAACGCCATGGTGCAGCGCTGCCGTACACTGCGCGAAACGCTGCAGCCGCAGGTGAAGGCGTTGGCCGCCAGCGGTTTCCGCCGTTATATCACCCTCGGCGGCAGCTGCTTTACCGGCCTCGCCGAAGAGGCCTCGCTCAAGATGCTGGAGCTGACCGCCGGCCGCATCGTTACGCGCTACGACTCGCCGCTCGGCCTGCGCCACGGCCCGAAATTCATGGTCGACGGCCAGACGTTGGTGGTGCTGATGTTCTCCCACGGCGACTATGCCCGCCAGTATGACCGCGATCTGTGGAACGAACTGCAGCGCGACGGGCTGGCGATGCAGTTGGTCGGATTGACCGGCGAGCGCCAACCCCTGTCCGATGCCCTGCTGCCTATGCACGACGCGGCCGACGATATCTGGCTGCTGTTCCCGTATCTGCTGTTCACCCAGATGCTGGCCTTCGAGAGTTCGCTGGCGCTGGGGCTGACCCCGGACAATCCTTGCCCGACCGGCGAGGTCAACCGGGTGGTGAAAGGCGTGACGATTTACCGTTTTCCTTCCCCGGTGCTGTAAGGAGATCCCATGTATCTGATAGCCAACCGAGAAATGCTGCTCAAGGCGCAGCGTCAGGGTTACGCCGTCCCGGCGTTTAACGTCCACAATCTGGAAACCGTGCAGGTGGTGGCGGAAACCGCCGCCGAACTGCGCTCCCCGGTGATCATGGCCGGCACGCCCGGCACCTTCAGCTATGCCGGCACCGACTACCTGATCGGCATTTGCCAATCGGCCGCGCACCGCTACGATCTGCCGTTGGCGCTGCATCTGGATCATCACGAAGCGCTGGACGACATCGAGCACAAGGTGAAAAGCGGCATCCGCTCGGTGATGATCGACGGTTCCCATTTGCCATTCGAGCAGAACATCGCCAAGGTGGCCGCCGCAGTGGCCCTGTGCCATCGCTACGGCGCCAGCGTGGAAGCGGAGCTGGGGCGCCTGGGCGGGCAGGAAGACGATCTGATCGTCGATACGGCGGACAGCTTCTATACCGACCCGGCGGCGGCACGCGAGTTCGTCGCCGCCACCGGCATCGATTCGCTGGCGGTGGCGATCGGTTCCGCCCATGGCCTGTATCACGGCGAGCCGAAGCTGGACTTCGAGCGCCTGGCGCTGATCCGCGAACAGGTGGACGTGCCCCTGGTGCTGCACGGTGCCTCCGGCATTCCGGAAGCGATGGTTAAGCGCGCGATCTCGCTCGGCGTCTGCAAGGTCAACGTCGCCACCGAATTGAAAATCGCCTTTGCCGATGCGGTGAAAAGCTACTTTTCACAGCACCCGGATGCCAATGACCCGCGCAAATACATCGTCCCCGGCAAGCTGGCGATGAAAGAAGTGGTGGCGGAAAAGATCCGCATCTGCGGCAGCAGCGGTATGCTGTAATCCCCCGCTCGCCCCCGGTTCCTGCGGTTGCGCCACGGGGGCGAAAACATCCCGCCCTTTCCCGCTTTCCTGAGAGAACGATCACAGCCTTTACCCTGCCCGCGCCGGAAACCATTAACCGGTCTTCACTATGATCCAAATCATGGTTTTACTCACCCTACCTCCTTACTATCAAATTCATTGAATGCAGGCAGTAGGATTTTTGCCCATTCGTTTTTATTTCGTCAGGCGAAATAGCTTATTTTATGAAAACAAGGGTGCTTGTTTTTTAATTGGCAGTGTTTTTTACTCTGAGAGGAACAGCGTATGAACCATTACTTAGCCGTATTAAGCGCATTGGTCATTCTGCCCTTCGCTCTGCAAGCAAAACCGCTTTCCGGCAGCCAGGTCGCCTCCGGCGTTGTGCGCTTCACCGGCGCCATTACCACCCCGGCCTGCACCATCACACATCAGGATGAACAGCTTGTCTCCAACTGCTTCGGCAAAGTGACCGAATATCAGAACGGATATATTTCCTCTTCGTTAAAAGAGATGCCAAAAGAATTAGTCTCTGCCGTCACCAGCGAAATAGTGAATAACGATCCCCATTTAAAGCGCGTGACCATCAGCTATAAGTAACGCCAACGCGTTAATGCCTGATTAAATAATAAACAGAACACAACTTGCCTTGATTAATTATAAATTTATTTTATAAATTCATCGGGCAATGACTACCCGGCTTACCCTGAGCCGGCTATTTGGGCAACCCTGCGGTTGCCCATCAGCATGTCCGAAATCCGCCATCGCTTCCCCCGCTTTCGTGCGATAATCGCCATACCAAACCGAGGAGTGATCCAGATGCAGACTTTTTTGATTGATCGTACCGCCACGCCGGTGGGAGAACTGGTGCTGATTGCCGATGAACAGGGGCGCCTGCGGGCGATTGACTGGACCGATCACGAAGCGCGCCTGATGAAGCTGCTGAATACCCACTACCGCACCGATCGCTTCACCCTGCGCGAGCAGCGCGATCCCGGCGGCCTGACCGATGCGATGCAACGCTATTTCGCCGGTGAGCTGAGCATTATCGATCGGCTGCCGGTGATGACCGCCGGCACCGAGTTCCAACGCACCGTATGGCAACAGCTGCGCCAAATCCCGTGCGGCGAGATCCTGACCTACGGCCAGCTGGCGCAACGCATCGGCCGTCCGACCGCCTCGCGCGCGGTCGGCATGGCCAACGGTTCGAATCCGATCAGCATCGTGGTGCCCTGCCACCGGGTTATCGGTTCGCAGGGCGCGCTGACCGGCTATGCCGGCGGCGTACAGCGCAAGCAGTGGCTGTTGCAGCATGAAGGCTACCTGCCGAAAAGTTTGCTGTAGCCGCGGCGATGAGCTCATCCAGCGCCATTGTTTGGCGCTGCTTAATAAAGCACGTTGCTCAACGCCGCGCTCATGCCCGCTTTGGCACTATCAATAACTTGTGTGAATAAAACGCATAAGTCACAAATAATACTCATAACTTCAGTCCCATACAGAATAATCGGCGGCATGTGTGCGCAAAATTCGCACACAATACCCCTATTCATGCTAATGCCACCCTTATCAGCTGCTGCAAAAGATGTTAAAATTGACTCATATCAATTATTGAATGAGCGTAATCTATGATCCCGGAAAAACGCGTGATTCGTCGTATCCAGTCTGGTGGTTGTGCGATCCATTGCCAGGACTGCAGCATCAGCCAGCTGTGCATTCCTTTCACCCTTAATGCCCACGAGCTGGACCAGCTCGACAACATTATCGAGAGGAAAAAGCCCATCCAGAAAGGCCAAACCCTGTTCAAGGCCGGCGACGAGCTGAAGTCGCTGTACGCGATCCGTTCCGGGACCATCAAAAGCTACACCATCACCGAGCAAGGCGACGAGCAGATCACCGGCTTCCACCTCGCGGGCGATCTGGTGGGCTTCGACGCCATCGGCGGTCTGAAGCACCCGAGTTTTGCCCAGGCGCTGGAAACCTCGATGGTGTGTGAGATCCCGTTCGAAACCCTCGACGATCTGTCCGGCAAAATGCCTAACCTGCGTCAGCAGATCATGCGGCTGATGAGCGGCGAGATCAAAGGCGACCAGGACATGATCCTGCTGCTGTCGAAGAAAAACGCCGAAGAGCGCCTGGCGGCGTTCGTTTACAACCTGTCGCGCCGCTTCGCGGAGCGCGGCTTCTCACCGCGCGAGTTCCGTTTGACCATGACCCGCGGCGACATCGGCAACTACCTCGGCCTGACGGTGGAAACCATCAGCCGCCTGCTGGGCCGCTTCCAGAAAAGCGAAATCCTCAGCGTGAAAGGCAAATACATCACCATCGAAAACGCCGACGCCCTGTCGGTGCTGGCCGGTACGCCGCGCATCAACGTGTCCGTTAACGCCTGATTCTCCTGCCGGATCAACATTTCACTGAAATTGTTGATCCGGCGCCGCTTCTGTTGTTGTTCTGTTTTTCAATGTTGGGTTACTCTGTAAATTAACAGACTGTTGATTTCAGCTGTAAGGAGGCCCTATGGCGAAGTATCAGAATCTTCTGGTGGCTATTGACCCCAATCAGGACGACCAGCCGGCATTGCGCCGCGCCGTGTACCTGGTAAAACGGAACGGCGGGCGCATCAAAGCCTTCCTGCCCATTTATGACTTCTCTTACGAAATGACGACCCTGCTCTCCCCGGACGAAAGAACGGCGATGCGGCAAGGTGTGATCAGCCAACGCGCCGCCTGGATCAACGAGCAGTGCCGCTTTTACCTCAACGACGGCGTGCCGATCGAAATCAAAGTGGTCTGGCATAACCGCCCCTTCGAAGCCATCATTCAGGAAGTGCTTTCCGGCCAGCATGATCTGCTGCTGAAAATGGCGCACCAGCACGACCGGCTGGAGTCGGTGATCTTCACCCCCACCGACTGGCACCTGCTGCGCAAATGCCCTTGCCCGGTGTGGATGGTGAAAGACCAGCCCTGGCCGGAAGGCGGTAAAGCGCTGGTGGCGGTCAACCTGGCCAGCGAAGAACCCTATCACGATCCGCTCAATATCAAACTGGTGCAAGAAACCGTCGAACTGGCGCAGAACGTCAACCAGACCGAGGTTCACCTGGTCGGCGCCTATCCCGTTACTCCAATCAACATCGCCATCGAGCTGCCCGATTTCGATCCGAGCGTCTACAACGACGCCATCCGCGGCCAGCATCTGATCGCCATGAAGGCGCTGCGGCAGAAATTCTGCATTAAGGAAGAGTTCACCCACGTGGAAAAAGGCCTGCCGGAAGAAGTGATCCCCGATCTGGCCGAACACCTGCAGGCCGGCGTGGTGGTTCTGGGCACGCTGGGCCGCACCGGCATTTCGGCGGCCTTTATCGGCAACACCGCGGAACATGTGATCGACCATCTGAAATGCGATCTGCTGGTGATTAAGCCGGAGAACTTCAACTGCCCGATTGAGACGGATGAAGACGATGAGCACGACGACGAAGATTAACCCTCGCGCATAAAAAACGGGCCGCTTAGCGGCCCGTTTTTTTGGTTGCTCACTTACTTCTGCAATGCCCGCAGAATCGCTTCCACGCTGTCTTTGGCGTCGCCGAACAGCATCTGGGTGTTCTCCTTGAAGAACAGCGGGTTCTGCACGCCGGCGTAGCCGGTGTTCATCGAGCGTTTGAACGCGATCACGTTCTGCGCTTTCCACACTTCCAATACCGGCATGCCGGCGATCGGGCTGCGCGGATCCTCCAGCGCCGCCGGGTTCACCGTGTCGTTGGCGCCAATCACCAGCACGGTGTCGGTATCCGGGAAATCTTCGTTGATTTCATCCATCTCCAGCACCACGTCGTACGGCACCTTCGCCTCCGCCAGCAGCACGTTCATGTGGCCCGGCAAACGCCCCGCGACCGGGTGAATGCCGAAACGCACCTTCACGCCGCGCGCCCGCAGTTTCTCGGTGATTTCCGCCACCGGATATTGCGCCTGCGCCACCGCCATGCCGTAGCCCGGGGTGATGATCACCGAGGTGGAGTTCTTCAGCTGCTCGGCCACCTCTTCCGCCGTGGTTTCACGGTATTCGCCCATCTCTTCGGCGTCGCCGGTAGACGAACCGTCACTGCCGAAACCGCCGGCGATCACGCTGATAAACGAGCGGTTCATTGCCTTGCACATAATGTAAGACAGGATCGCACCCGAAGAGCCCACCAGCGCGCCGGTGACGATCAGCAGATCGTTGCTCAGCATGAAGCCCGCCGCGGCGGCCGCCCACCCCGAGTAGGAGTTAAGCATCGACACCACCACCGGCATGTCGGCGCCGCCGATCGAGGCCACCAGATGCCAGCCGAACGCCAGCGCGATCGCCGTCATCAGCAGCAGCGTCACCACCTGCCAGCCCACGCTGTCGGTACGCACGAACGCCACCAGCAGCAGGAACGAGATCACCAGCGCCGCCAGATTCAGCTTGTGGCGGTTCGGCAGCATCAGCGGCTTGGAAGAAATGATGCCGCGCAGCTTGCCGAAGGCGACGATCGAACCGGTGAAGGTGACCGCGCCGATAAAGATGCCGAGGAACACTTCGGTCAGATGGATGTTCGCCATCACCGGCTCCATCGGCGCGCCGTGATCCAGGTAGCTGTTGAAGCCGACCAGCACCGCCGCCAGGCCAACGAAGCTGTGCAGCACCGCCACCAGTTCCGGCATTTCAGTCATCTCGACCTTCCTGGCCAGATAGACGCCGATTGAGCCGCCGATGATCATGGCGATGATGATCCAGCCGACGTTGCCGGAATCCGGCCCCAGAATGGTGGCGATCAGCGCGATCGCCATGCCGGCGACGCCGAACAGGTTGCCCTGCTTCGACGTTTCATGGCGCGACAGGCCCGCCAGGCTGAAAATAAACAAAATAGCGGCAACAATGTATGCAGCTGTAACCAATCCTCCAGACATTTGCTACCCCTTAGTTCTTGCGGAACATCTTCAGCATGCGCTGAGTGACGGTGAACCCACCGAAAATATTGATGCTGGCGATCAGCACGGCGATAAAGGAGAGGAAACTAACCCAGCCGCCATGGCCGATCTGCAACAGCGCGCCGACCACGATAATCCCTGAGATCGCGTTGGTGACCGACATCAACGGGGTATGCAGCGCATGGCTGACGTTCCAGACCACGTAGTAACCGACCACGCAAGCCAGCGCGAACACGGTAAAGTGCGACAGGAACTCTTTCGGCGCCGCGTCCGCCAGCCAGCCGAACAGCAGGATTGCCAGAGCCATCAGGCCGTACTTCAGCCACGGCGAGGTCGGTTTGGCTTCGGGTTTGGCGGCCGGTGCGGCGGCGGGCGCCGCTTTCGGCTGGGCGGAGACCTGGATCGGCGGCGCCGGCCAGGTGATTTCACCGCTGCGCACCACGGTAACGCCGCGGATCACCGTATCGTCGAAATCGATGTCGATCTCGCCGTTTTTCTCTTTCGACAGCAGCTTCAGCAGGTTGACCAGGTTGGTGCCGTACAGCTGCGAAGATTGGGTCGGCAGGCGGCTCGGCAGATCGGTATAGCCGATGATTTTCACGCCGTTGTCGGTCACGGTAATGGTGTCGGCCACGGTCAGCTCGCAGTTGCCGCCGGTTTGCGCCGCCAGATCGACGATCACGCTGCCCGGTTTCATCGACGCCACCATCTCTTTGGTGATCAGTTTCGGCGCCGGTTTACCCGGGATCAGCGCGGTGGTGACGATGATATCGACCTCCGCCGCCTGCGCGGCGAACAGCGCCATCTCGGCCTTGATAAAGGCTTCGGACATTACTTTGGCGTAACCGTCGCCGCTGCCCGCTTCCTCTTCAAAATCCAGCTCGAGGAATTCCGCGCCCATGCTCTGCACCTGCTCTTTCACTTCCGGGCGGGTATCGAAGGCGCGCACGATGGCACCGAGGCTGCCCGCGGCGCCGATCGCCGCCAGGCCGGCCACGCCGGCGCCGATGATCATCACCTTGGCCGGCGGCACTTTGCCCGCGGCGGTGATCTGGCCGGTGAAGAAACGGCCGAACTCATGCGCCGCTTCGACGATCGCGCGGTAGCCGGCGATGTTGGCCATCGAGCTCAGCGCGTCCATCGACTGGGCGCGCGAGATGCGCGGCACCGAGTCCATCGCCAGCGCGGTGACATTGCGCGCCGCCAGCTTGGCCATCAATTCGGGGTTTTGCGCCGGCCAGATAAAGCTGACCAGCGTGCTGCCTTCGCGCATCAAGGCGATCTCGTCGTCTTGCGGCGCGTTGACTTTCAGAATCAGATCCGACTGCCACACTTCGCTTTCGTCGACCAGCGCCGCGCCGGCGGCTTCGTAGGCGACGTCCTCAAAACTGGCCAGTTTGCCCGCCCCGCGTTCAATCGCGACGGTAAAACCCAGCTTCAGCAGTTGTTCCACCGTTTTCGGCGTGGCTGCGACCCGGGCTTCATTGGCCAACCGCTCTCTTGGTACACCAATACGCATAATGTTCCCTTCTCACCTGTCTTGGATGATGTTTATTATTTTCCTGCCCATAGCACGGCGTCACCGGCGGGCGTGGCATTAACTTGCCCGCACTGATTTCAGACGCCAACTATAACCTACTGAAAATAAGGTCGATGATCCATAATTGCTTACGCATTCAGCTCTGTTTTTACATAAAAACGCCGCGCGTGATATGACAAATCGCAATTTACTGTGAAAAAATCCATACAGAACAGCGCATTCTGCGTGACAAGAGATTTACGCCCGGCGTAACGATTTATGGCCATGCGCGGTGTAAAAGCATAAAAGTTATCATTTTGTGAATAATTAACATTAATGACACCAAAGCCGTTATTATGGAAACTTATGGCTATGGCGCCATCCGTGCGCCCGGCGTCACCGTCGGCGATTTGTCGCACGGGATAACATAAAATGCTGAGACAGTTTTCAGAATTACATGTAATAATCGACGGCTGAATTACACTTAAACAGTTCAGTACGTTATAAACGTTAATGCGCTAGGCGAAAGGATTTTTTATGAAGCTGAAGACCACGATCATCGCGTCAGCCTTGTTATCACTCACCGCGCTGTCTGCTCATGCGGCGCAAGAGTTAACTCCTGAGAAAGCAGCGGCGCTGAAGCCGTTTGATCGCATCACGATTACCGGCCGCTTCAATGCCATCAATGAAGCCGTCGACGCCGTATCCCGCCGTGCAGACAAACTGGGTGCCGATTCCTTCTATATCCAGGACAGCAACAACAGCAACAACGGCGGCAACTGGCGCGTCACCGCAGACCTTTATCATAAAGATGCGCCAGAAGTGAGCAAAACACCAAAATACCGCGTATTTAACGGCGTGAACGAACTGCCTAAAGAGGAAGCCTATCTGCTGGAGCCTTACGATACCGTGAGCGTCAGCGGTTTCTACCGCAGCCAGCCGGACATCAACGACGCCATCTCCAAAGAAGCGAAGAAAAAAGGCGCCGCCTCGTTCTTCATCGTGCGCCAGGTTGACGCCAACTCCGGCGGCAACCAGTTCGTTACCGCCTACATATATAAGGCCGATGCGCCAAAACGCCGCGTGCAGAGCCCGGACGCCATTCCGGCCGATTCTGACGCCGGTCGCGCCGCGCTGGCCGCCGGCGGCGCCGCTGCCGCGAAAGTCGAAATTCCTGGCGTCGCGTCTTCCGGTTCGCCAAGCCGCGAAGTGGGCCGTTTCTTTGAAACCCAGTCTTCTACCGGCCAACGCTATACCGTCACGCTGCCTAACGGCACCAAGATCCAGGAAGTGAACAACGTGACCGCCGCGCAGATGGTGCCGTTCGATTCCGTCACCTTCACCGGCCACTTCAACAGCATGACCGATGTCTCCACCGAAGTGGCGAAACGCGCGGCCGAGAAAGGCGCCAAGTACTACCACGTCACCCGCCAGTGGCAGAACAAGAGCGGCGGCAACCTGACCGTCAGCGCCGATCTGTTCAAATAAAACCCGCTTTTCGGTTTACCATCGGGCAGCCCTTGAGCTGCCCGTTTTTATTGCCGCTTTTTTCATCACGCGTTGAATAGTTTTTTGTAAATTCCGCATATTCAATCATTGCATCTCTAATCATCCCTCCGTAAAATTTGCGCCAATTTTTAGGGCTATTGTCTATTCGCGCAGTGGTAGTTAATACATTGTTGCCACCAAGCAGTTCCCTTCCAGTTGTTTATTCTGCGTTCAGGATCCGTCATTGGAAAAAAAACTCGGTCTTACCGCGCTAACCGCTTTGGTGCTCAGCTCAATGCTGGGTGCCGGCGTGTTCAGTCTGCCGCAAAACATGGCGCAGGTCGCCAGCCCCGCCGCGCTGCTGCTGGGTTGGGGGATCACCGGCGTCGGCATTCTGTTTTTGGCCTTCGCCATGCTGTTGCTTACGCGTTTGCGTCCGGATCTGGACGGCGGCATTTTCACCTACGCCAAGGAAGGGTTCGGCGAGCTGGTGGGCTTCTGCTCCGCCTGGGGTTACTGGCTGTGCGCCGTGATCGCCAACGTCTCGTATCTGGTGATCGTGTTCGCGGCGCTGAGTATCTTCACCGATCGCGGCGGCAGCGTGATTCTCGGTGACGGCAATACCTGGCAGGCGCTGATCGCCGAATCCGCCCTGCTGTGGATCGTGCACGCGCTGGTGCTGCGCGGCGTGCAAACCGCCGCCAGCATCAATCTGGCGGCCACCCTCGCCAAGCTGTTGCCGCTGGGAATGTTCGCCGTTCTGGCGGCAATCGCCTTTAAAATGGACGTGTTCACGCTGGATTTCAAAGGCATCGCCCTCGGCAAGCCGGTGTGGGAACAGGTCAAGGACACCATGTTGATCACCCTGTGGGTGTTTATCGGCGTGGAAGGCGCGGTGGTGGTTTCCGCCCGCGCCCGCAATAAGAAAGACGTGGGCCGCGCCACCATGCTGGCGGTGCTGTCGGCGCTGGCGGTGTATCTGATGGTGACGCTGCTGTCGCTGGGCGTGGTGCCGCGCAGCGAACTGGCCGAAATGCGCAATCCGTCGATGGCGGTGCTGATGGTGGAACTGATTGGCCCGTGGGGAGACGTGATCATCGCCGCCGGCCTGATCATTTCCGTATGCGGCGCCTACCTGAGCTGGACCATCATGGCGGCGGAAGTGCCGCTGCTGGCCGCGCAGCACGGCGCATTTCCACGCGTATTCGGCAAGCAGAACCGCCATCACGCCCCGTCCTCTTCGCTGTGGCTGACCAACATCGCGGTGCAGCTGGCGCTGGTGCTGATCTGGCTGACCGGCAGCAACTATAACTCGCTGCTGACCATCGCTTCGGAAATGATCCTGGTGCCTTACTTCCTGGTTGGCGCGTTTCTGTTCAAGGTGGCTTACCGCCGCCGCGACAAACGCCTGATCTTCGCCGCCACCGGTGCCTGCGTCTATGGCCTGTGGCTGCTGTACGCTTCCGGGCTGATGCACCTGCTGATGTCGGTGCTGCTGTATGCGCCTGGGCTGTTGGTGTTCATGTATGCCCGCCGCGGCCATCGGGACATCAATCTGCTCAACCGGCTGGAAAAGAGCAGCATCTTCTTGCTGCTGGCGGCCACGCTGCCTGCCGGTTGGCTTATGCTGCACTAAAATCGCCTGTCAATGCGGCTGCCCGTCAGCCGCATTTCGTTTCCCCCTTCTTTCTTCTTTCCCCGTTACCCCGCTACCCGTTGTTGATCCGTCAGTTGCTCCTCTTGCGATCTTAAATGCAATTAATTATCATTATCATCTGAGCGTTAACGGCAAGACGCGAGCGCCCCCTGCCGAGAGGCGTCAGGAGGCGGGTTTAGACCGGCTGAAAATGGAAGGCATTTCATGGCTGAAAAACTGCTGCACGCATTACCCTTGTTTACCGCCTGGGAAGCGCTGATCGCCGAGGGCAACACGGCATTCAATCAGCGGCGCGATCGCCTGGCGATGGCGCACTACCAGCAGGCGCTGGAGGCCGCTCAGGCGCTCGTCGCCGAGCGGCCCTGGCAAAACGCGGAATATACCGAACGGTTTGACGCACTGCATCTTTTCGAATCCGCCCTGGCCGCGCTGATCGTCACGTTCAACAACATCACCCATCTGCGCCTGCGGCAAAAGCCGCTTCGCGGCGTAGAACCCCACGTGCATCAGGCCCGGCTCGCCATCGAGCAACTGATGGACGACACCTCGCTGTGCGAACAGATGCAGCAGATCGCCGAACGGCACCTGCTGCGGTTCCGAATTGAAACGCTGCAGGCGCTGCGCGAGCACCGGCTGCCGGAAACCAGCGTCTGCGCGCCCGCGGCGAACCATTCCGCCACCGTGCATTAACAACGCCACCACGACCTGAGGGGTAATCTGCCAATGAATGAATTGAATGATGAGATGAAAAAGATGCTGGCCAAACAGCTGCCTGTGCAGGCGACCAGCAGCCCAAGCGGCATGCCCGATATCGGCCCCAAGCGCTCTTTGCGCCTGTATGACGACCGTACGCTGATTTACAACGAAAATACCGGCGGCCAGACGCTGCAAAATATCAGGGAAGGATCGAAAATGGCCGTCGTGGTTATCGATCGCGAGGCGCTGGACGGTTACCGCTTCGTCGGCACCCCGGAACTGTTCCTGGCGGGCAAGCCGTTTGACGATGCGCTGGCGTTTGCAGAAAAAAATGGAATGAAGCCGCCGAAATACGCAGTGCTGATTCATATAGACGGCATTTATACCCTACGCTCCGGCCCCAATGCCGGGACCCGGCTTTAAAGGCAGGCCGCTACGCGGCGCGGAATATCACGTTCATGGTTAGGCTATCGCGGCAAGTCAATTGCCTAACCATCAACGAGTGGCCGGGTTGATTCCCGGTCAGCTTTTAGGGGGAATGGTGACGGTCATGCGCTCACCCACCAGGGCGATCGCGATGCCTTCCGCGCACTCTTTCTGAATGGCCGCCAGCTGCTGCGCCTCCAGCTCATAGGGCAGCTGAATATCAAATACCGTCAGACCCTGCTGCTGCGCCAGGTCAATCAGGCGCACGATATTGGTTTCATCGCTGACCTGGGTTGACACCACCTGCAGCGCCAGCTCTTTCAACTGCTCTTTGCGCGTTTGTGACGTGGTCACGCGCGATTTCAACACCATGCCGAAGATCGGCATCACACCATAAATAGCATCAACAAAGCGCCAGTGCTTCCTGCACGATGCGGACAGAAAATCCATATAGTCGAAACAGATTTTCTCACTGCGCGCGATGGATGCAAGGTGATTGCTGTTCATCCCCTCATTCCTCTCATGGCCAGTGTTAACCCGTGGTCTTTCAAGCCGCCGCCGGGCGACAACCTGAAATGCATTGGGGATCTTACATCCAGAAATGGATAATCATGCGAAGCTTTAACGACTTTCCGCCGTATGATGGCATAATTCCCCTATTGTTTGCCAGTCTGTCCAGGAGCTTTAATCAATGGAACACCCCAACTCTGCCCCGGTGCTGATTACCGGCGGCGCGCGGCGCATCGGGCTGGCGCTCGCCAGAGCGTTTCTCCAGCGCGGCGTTCCCGTCATCATCGCCTATCGCAGCGAATATCCGGCGATGGCCGAGTTGAAAGCCTTGGGCGCCTGCTGCATTCAGGGCGACTTTTCCACGCACGAAGGCATCTACCGTTTCGCCGACCAGGTGCGGCAGGTGGCGCCCAAATTGCGCGCGGTGATCCACAACGCCAGCGCCTGGCAGGCAGAGTCGCCGCAGGTGCCGCCGGAACAGGTGATGGCGGCGATGCTGCAAATTCACGTCTATACGCCCTATTTGCTCAACCAACTGCTTGAAACCTGCCTGACCGGCCAGGGCCAGGCCGGCGCGGACATTATCCATCTCACCGACTACGTGGTGGAAAAAGGCAGCGACAAACATATCGCCTACGCCGCCAGCAAGGCCGCGCTGGACAATATGACCCGTTCGTTCGCCCGCAAGCTGGCGCCGGAGGTCAAGGTCAACGCCATTGCGCCGGCGCTGATCATCTTCAATCCTGGCGACGACGAGGCTTATCGCCAGCAGGCGCTGGCGAAATCGCTGATGAAGGTCGCGCCGGGCGAGAGCGAAGTGGTCAACCTGGTGAACTACCTGATGGAGAGCCGCTACGTCACCGGCCGCACCCACGGCGTCGACGGCGGCCGGCCGCTGCGCTGAGGCCAAGATCCGCATGGCGCATCGCCTCGGGCCGCGCTATGCTGAAATCCGCTTTTCTTATTAAAACACGGGCATATGCATAAAATTGTTTTTGTGGAAGACGATCCCGAAGTCGGCAAACTGATCGCCGCCTATCTGGGCAAACACGACATCGAGGTGTTGATCGAACCGCGCGGCGACAGCGCGCAGGCGCGCATCGCGCACGAGCAACCCGATTTGGTGCTGCTGGACATCATGCTGCCCGGCAAAGACGGCATGACGCTGTGCCGCGATCTGCGCCCCACCTTCCCCGGCCCGATCGTGCTGCTCACCTCGCTCGACAGCGACATGAACCATATCCTGTCGCTGGAGATGGGCGCCAACGACTATATCCTGAAAACCACGCCGCCGGCGGTGTTGCTGGCACGCCTGCGTTTGCACCTGCGCCAACACGGCCAACAGCCGAAAGAAGAGTCGGTTCAGCCGCTCACCCAGCACAACGCGCTGCATTTCGGGCTATTGTGCATCGATCCGGTCAACCGGCAGGTCACGCTGGGCGAAGAAACCGTCACGCTGTCCACCTCGGATTTCGATCTGCTGTGGGAGCTGGCGACCCACGCCGGGCAGATCATGGATCGCGAGGCGCTGCTGCAAAACCTGCGCGGCGTGAGCTATGACGGTATGGACCGCAGCATCGACGTGGCGATCTCCCGCCTGCGCCGCAAGCTGTACGACAATGCGCTGGAGCCGTTCCGTATCAAGACCGTGCGCAATAAAGGCTATCTGTTCGCCCCTAACGCCTGGGCATCGGTGCAACAATGAGAAAACTTTTCGTCCAGTTCTTCCTGTTGCTGTTCGTCTGTTTTCTGGTGATGGCGATGCTGGTCGGTCTGGTGTACAAGGTGACCGCCGAGCGCGCCGGCCGCCAGTCGATGGACGATCTGATGAAAAGTTCGCTGTACCTGATGCGCAGCGAGCTGCGCGAAATCCCGCTGAAGGACTGGAACAAGACCATCGCCACGCTGGATCTCAACCTGTCGTTCAAGCTGCATATCGAGCCGCTCGGCAAACAGGAGCTGAGCGAGGATCTGAAAAAACGGCTGCGGCTGGGGGAAATCATCGCCCTCGACGATCAGTACACCTTTATGCAGCGCATTCCGCGCAGCCACTATGTGTTGGTGGTCGGCCCCATTCCTTATCTGTTCTACCTGCATCAGATGCGCCTGCTGGATCTGGTGTTGCTGGTGTTTATCGGCATGTCGCTGGCGCTGCCGGTGTTTCTGTGGATGCGGCCGCACTGGCAAGACCTGCTCAAGCTGGAAAACGCCGCCCAGCGGCTCGGCGCCGGGCATCTGGATGAACGCACCCACTTCGATCCCACCTCCAGCCTGAGCCGGCTCGGCGTGGCGTTCAACCAGATGGCCGACAACGTCAATACCCTGATCGCCAGCAAGAAACAGCTAATCGACGGCATCGCGCACGAGCTGCGCACGCCGCTGGTGCGCCTGCGCTACCGGCTTGAAATGAGCGATAACCTGTCCGACAGCGAGCAGCAGGCGCTGAACCGCGATATCGGCCAGTTGGAGTCGCTGATCGACGAGCTGCTGACCTATGCCCGTCTGGATCGTCCGCAGGTTGCGTTAAACATTGAACCCATCGATCTGCCAAAGTGGCTCGAGGACAAGGTCGATGATATCCGCCTGATCCATCAGGATCGCGACATCCAGCTCGATATCCCGCACGTCGGCGACTTCGGCGGCGTCGATCTGCGCCTGATGGAGCGCGTGCTCGACAACCTGGTCAACAACGCGCTGCGCTATTCCGAACAGCGGCTGCGCGTTGGCCTGTGGTTTGACGGCGACCTCGCCTGCTTGCAGGTCGAGGATGACGGGCCGGGTATCCCGCCGGAAGAGCGCGAACGGGTGTTTGAACCTTTCGTCCGTCTCGATCCCAGCCGCGATCGCGCTACCGGCGGTTGCGGGCTGGGGCTGGCCATCGTCCATTCCATCGCCGTCGCCCACCAGGGACAGGTGTTCGTCGAAGGCAGTTCGCTCGGCGGCGCCAGCTTCCGTTTCTGCTGGCCGGTGAAGCCGACATTCAGTTTAAAAGCCGATCTGGCGTAATGCCGCCAGACCTTCTCATTGGAGCCGAATAATAATGACATCTGCACATTCCAACACGTCTGCTTACGATCACCTGCGCGCCCTGTTCAGCCGGCTGTCGCGTTTCGGCCACCTGTCCGCCATCGCCGGTTGGGACATGCAAACCATGATGCCGCCGGGCGGCAGCAAGGCGCGCTCCGAAGCGCTGGCCGAGCTGAGCGTGCTGCAGCACCAGATTTTAACGGCACAAAGCACCGGCGCGCTGTTGGATCGCGCGCAGCAAGAGACGCTGGACGAAATCGACCGCGCCAACCTGCGCGAAATGCGCCGCCAATATGAAGACGCCGTGCTGCTGCCGGCCGCGCTGGTCGAAGCCAAATCGCTGGCCGGCGCGCGCTGCGAACACGCCTGGCGTGCCCAGCGCCCGGCCAACGACTGGGACGGCTTCGCCGACAACCTGCGCGAAGTGGTCAAGCTCAGCCGGGAAGAAGCGCAGATCCGCGCGCAGGCGGCCGGCACCAGCCGTTACGACGCCCTGCTAAACCTGTATGAACCGGGCATGCGCAGCAGCGATCTCGACCGCATCTTCGGCGATTTGAAAACCTGGCTACCGGATCTGCTGCAGCGCGTGGTGGCCAAACAGGCTAACGAGCCCTGCCAGGCGCCGCAGGGTCCGTTCAATGTGGACACCCAGCGCCAGCTTAGCCTCAGCGTGATGAAGCTGCTCGGTTTCAACTTCGACAACGGCCGCGTCGACGTCAGCGCCCACCCGTTCTGCGGCGGCGTGCCGGAAGATGTGCGCATCACCACGCGTTACAACGAGAAAGAGTTTTTGACCGCGCTGCTCGGCATCGTGCACGAAACCGGCCACGCCCGCTACGAGCAGAACCTGCCGCGCGATCTGCTCGGCCAGCCGGTCGCCTTGGCTCGTTCCACCGCTATCCACGAATCGCAAAGCCTGCTGTTCGAAATGCAGCTGGCGCGCGGCAATGAATTCCTGAAGATCTTGCGTCCGTTGGTCACCGCGCAGTTTGGCGAACAGCCGGCGCTGGAAGAGGCCAACTTTATTCGCCTCAACCAGCGCGTTAAACCGGGCCTGATCCGCGTCGACGCCGACGAGGTGAGCTATCCTGCCCACGTCATCCTGCGCTACGAAATTGAAAAAGCGCTGATCGAAGGCGATATCGAGGTGGAAGACATTCCGGCGCTGTGGAATGAGAAGATGCAGGCTTATCTCGGCCTCGACACCATCGGCAACTACCGCAACGGCTGCATGCAGGATATTCACTGGACCGACGGCGCCTTCGGCTACTTCCCGACGTACACCCTCGGCGCGATGTACGCCGCGCAGCTGTTCCACAGCGTGCGTCAGGCCCTGCCTTCGCTGAGCGAAGATATCGCCGCCGGCAACCTGCAGCCGCTGTTCCACTGGTTGCAGCACAATATTTGGCGCCACGGCAGCCGTTTCCCGACCGAAACGCTGATCGCCAACGCGACCGGCGAAGCGCTCAACCCGCGCTACTTCCGTCAGCATTTGGAAACCCGCTACCTGTAATCTCTCCTGGCGCGGCCCCGGCCGCGCCCTTTTCCCGCCTGCATGACCGGATAATGTTTCATAGCGCGCATTCCTTGCCGACAACGCCTTGGCCACAGAGTGGCGGCTGGCTACTCACCAAAAGTATGTTGTAACTAAAATGGCAAAAAACGCCGGGCTTTCCGGCCTCTCATCCCAGCGCATGACGGGCGATCATCGCCGCCAGCTGCGGCCTCAATGGCGCGGGCAGGTCATGCCCCATGCCCGGCATGATATGCAATTTGGCGTTGGCGACCGCACGGGCGATCGCAACCCCACCCGCCTTGCGCACCAGCCGATCGCGATCGCCGTGAATAACCAGCGTCGGCGCGGCTATGCGCCGGCTATAACGACGCAGATCGCCGCTGCCGAGCAACGCGGAAAGTTGCCGCTGCATGCCTTCCGGATCCACGCCCCGCTTCAGCAACCGCGTCACCAGCGTATCCAGCTCCGCCTCCTCCGGCGGATAAAATCGGGTGCCGAGCGCGCGCAGGAAGGTTTTCATCCCCTCGTGGCGCTGCTGCAGCGTCAAATCGGCCGCAGGCCGGCGCACCAACAGCCATAGCAGCGAAGGGGCCGGCGGCGGTAACAGCGGTTGATTGGTGCTGGAGAACAAGATGCATAACGATGCGACGCGCTGCGGGTATTCGGCGGCCAGCACCTGGGCGATCATCCCCCCCATCGAAGCGCCCAGTACGTGAGCCTGCGGAATGCGTAAATGATCGAGCAGATGCGCCGCGTCCGCCGCCATGTCCGCCAGGGTATAAGGCACCGGCGTTTGCCAACCGAGCTGGGCGCGCAACATCAGCAGCCACAACGGCTGCGTACGTTGTGCCTGCGTTTTGCCGGAAAGGCCGACGTCTCGGTTGTCATAGCGGATCACCCGAAATCCCTTGGCCACCAGGGCGCGGCAGAAGTCGTCAGGCCACAGCAAAAGCTGTGCGCCGATCCCCATGATGAGCAGCAGCGGCGGGTGCGCCTCATCACCCCAGTCCTCATAGGCCAGCGGCACCTCGCCCTGTTCGGTCACGCCACAACGAATTGATATCTCGTTCATGTTAAATCCTTTTTGCCGTGCCTGGCGGTCATTATAACAGCAATCCCACTCCCCACCGCCGCCCTGTACATTAGGTTACATGCCGAAACCAATCACTCACGGAAAGGCGGACGCCGTTTGCCTACTATCATTTCAACGGCCCCGCAGTGGGGTTGATACCCAAAAGCCATATTGAGGATTCTGCGATGAAAAAAGTATTAGCTCTGGTTGTTGCCGCTGCAATGGGTCTGTCTTCCGTAGCTTTCGCTGCCGAGGCTGCCACCACCGCACCTGCGGCTAGCGCAACCACCGCCACCGCTACGCCGGCTAAAGCCCAGGTGAAACACCACGGCAAGAAAGCCCCGGTTCAGAAAGCTCAGGCGGCCAAAAAGCATCACAAAAAAGCCGGTGCGAAAGCCCCGGCCCAAAAAGCCCAGGCGGCTAAAAAACACCACAAGAAAGCCAGCCACAAAAAGGCGTAACAACGTGAGGGTCCCCTCACCGTTTCAGGCTTGACGTGTACGACACCCGGTTCGCCGGGTGTTTTTTCATCGGGGGTTCGCATTGATGCTGCGCCGCTACCTGTTCGAGATCGTTCTGACCGCCCTGATCCTTTGCGGACTGATCGCCGTCTTTTTTTACCTGTAGCCTGCCGCATCGCCGGCGGGAAATTATTGAAAAATCAATTATTGCCCATCCACACGGATGCTAAATCAGTCTATAGTTAGCATTCAGTGTGTTTATGGATGATCCGTATTTGTCAGGCAAGAGATCTATGCGCAAATCCGTTTTACTGTTGCTGTGCTCACTCCCGCTCATCGCTGCTCAGGCGGCACGCGCCGACGGCCCGTCCAAGGCCGAGCAAACGCGTCTGTTTTTCGGCAAAGATGAACGCATCAAGGTCACGGATACCACCGCCCAGCCCTGGCAGGCCATCGGCCAGGTCGAAACCGCCAGCGGCAATCTGTGTACCGCCACGCTGATCTCCCCACACCTGGCGTTGACCGCCGGCCACTGCGTGCTGGCGCCGCCGGGGCAACTGGATAAAGCCATCGCCCTGCGCTTCGTGGCGGGCGATAAATCCTGGCGGTATCAAACCGACAATATCGAAACTCTGGTCGACAGCAAGCTGGGCAAAAAGCTGAAGCCGGACGGCGATGGCTGGATCGTGCCGCCCGCCGCCGCCGCTTATGACTTTGCGCTGATCCGTCTGAAAGACAAAAAGCCGCTGCCGATCGCACCGTTGCCGCTGTGGCAAGGCGACAGCAAGGCGCTGACCCAGGCCCTGAAACAGGCCAAGCGGTTGATTACTCAGGCGGGTTACCCGGAGGATCATCTGGATGACCTCTACAGCCACCAAAACTGCAAGGTCACCGGCTGGGCCCAGCAAGGCGTACTGTCGCACCAGTGTGATACCCTGCCCGGCGACAGCGGCTCACCGCTGCTGTTGAAAACCGCCGACGGCTGGCAGTTGATCGCCATCCAAAGCTCGGCACCGGCGGCGAAAGATCGCTACCGCGCCGATAACCGCGCCCTGGCGGTGCCCGGCATCCGCGAAGCGCTGGACGCCCTGGCGGCAGGCAAGTAGCTCTCATAACGGCGCATCAAGCGCCGTTGCTGTTTCTCTGTTCTCTGAATTTCAACTTGCGCTGCGCCGGCCGTTTGCCGGCCGGCGCGCCCGAACTTAGCCCGAAAGCTGCTCGATAGTTTGCAGAATGCGCTTGTCGGAGATCGGGTACGGCGTGCCCAGCTGCTGCGCGAACAGGCTGACGCGCAGCTCTTCGATCATCCAGCGCACCGCTTTCACCTCTTCCTCCTGCTGTCGCTTCGGCGGCAGCTTGTTCAGCCACTGCTGCCACGCCTGCTGCACCTGCTCAACCCGCAGCATCTGCGCGCGATCGCGATGCGGATCGATGGCCAGTTTTTCCAATCGGCGTTCGATCGCCTGCAGGTAGCGCAGCGTGTCCGGCAGGCGTTTCCAGCCGTTGCCGGTGACGAAACCGCGGTAGACCAGGCCGCCGAGCTGGGTTTTGATGTCTGACAACGCCAGCGCCAACGACATATCCACCCGGCCTTTCAGCCGTTTGTTGATGTTGAAGACCGCCGTCAGGATCTGCTCAACCTGCCTGGCCACCTCGACGACCGTGTCGTTCAGCTCGGCGCGGATCTGCTCCTGCAGGCGCGCAAAGCCTTCCTCTTGCCAGACCGGGCCGCCGTGTTCGGCGATCAGCTTGTCGATACCGCACGAAATGCAATCGTCAATCAGCTCCAACACCTTGCCGTACGGGTTGAAGTAGAGCCCCAGCTTGGCCTTGTTCGGCAGCTTTTCATGCAGGTATTTGATCGGCGAAGGAATATTCAACAACAGCAGGCGGCGCGTGCCCTGCCACATCGCCTGTTGCTGCTCGCTTTCGCTGTCGAACAGGCGGATCGCCACGCTGTCCTTTTCATCCACCAACGCCGGGTAAGCCTTCATCGAATAGCCGCCGCGCTTCTGCTCGTAAAACGCCGGCAGTTGGCCAAAGCTCCAGACATGCAGATTGCTCTGCTCCAGCCCATCGTCGGCCACCGCCGACAACGTCTCCTGCACCTTCTCTTTCAGCTGCAGGCGCAACGCGGCCAGGTCTTTGCCTTCGCGCAGCGTCTGGTTTTTCTCGCCCACCACGCGGAAGGTCATCTTCAGGTGATCGGGCACCTGATCCCACTGCCAATCATCACGTGACACGGTCACGCCAGTCATGCGCCGCAGCTCGCGCTCCAGCGCGTCCAGCAGCGGCAATTCCAGCGCAGTGACGCGGCCAAGGAACGCCTCGGCGTAGTTCGGCGCCGGCACGAAGTTGCGGCGCACCGGTTTCGGCAACGATTTGATCAGCGCAATCACCAGCTCGCGGCGAATGCCGGGGATCTGCCATTCGAAGCCCTGCTCCTCCACCTGGTTGAGGATCGGCAGCGGAATGTGCACCGTCACGCCGTCGGCGTCGGTGCCCGGTTCAAACTGGTAGCTCAGCCGCAGCTTGAGGTTGCCCTGATGCCAAAAGTTCGGGTAATCGAGCGCGCTGATCTTGTTGGCGCCGTCCTTAATCAGCATCTCTTTTTCGAAGTTCAGCAGATCCGGCTGCTGTTTGGCCGCGCTCTTCCACCAGCTGTCGAAATGACGGCCGGAAACCACGTCGTTGGGGAGACGGCGATCGTAGAAGCCGAACAGCGTTTCGTCATCCACCAGAATGTCGCGGCGGCGTGATTTATGCTCCAGCTCCTCCACTTCGGCGCGCAGCTTTTGGTTGTCGCGGAAGAAGGCGTGGCGCGTCTGCCAGTCGCCCTCCACCAGCGCATGGCGAATAAACAGCTCACGGCACAGCAGCGGATCGATGGAGCCGTAGTTGACCTGGCGCGCCGCGACGATCGGCAGGCCGAACAGCGTGACCTTTTCGCTGGCCATCACCGCCCCCTGCGACTTCGACCAGTGCGGTTCGCTGTAGCTGTGTTTCACCAGGTGCTGAGCCAGCGGCTCGATCCATTCCGGTTCGATGCGCGCGGCGATGCGCCCCCACAGGCGGCTGGTTTCCACCAGCTCGGCCACCATAGTCCACTTCGGCGGCTTCTTGAACAGGCCGGAGCCGGGGAAGATGGAGAAGCGGGCGTTGCGTGCGCCGGTGTATTCCTGCTTGTCCGCATCCTTCTGGCCAATGTGCGACAGCAGGCCGGTCAGCAGCGCGGTGTGCACGCTGCGGTAGTCGGAAGGCGTGCTGTTGATCGGCAGCCCCAGCTCTTTCACCACCTGGCGCAGCTGGGTGTAGATATCCTGCCACTCGCGCACCCGCAGGTAGTTGAGGAAATCGTTGCGGCACAGCCGGCGGAACTGGCTGGAGGAGTTCGCCTTTTGCTGCTCCTGCAGATAATCCCACAGGTTGACGAACGCCAGGAAGTCGGAGTCCTTGTCCGCGAAGCGGCGGTGTTTTTCATCCGAGGCCTGCTGCTTGTCCATCGGGCGCTCACGCGGATCCTGAATCGACAGCGCGGCGGTGATGATCATCACCTCGCGCACGCTGCCGCTCTTCTGCGCTTCCAGCACCATGCGCGCCAGACGCGGGTCGATCGGCAACTGCGCCAGCTGGCGGCCCTGCGGCGTCAGCTGATAGTGGCCGTTGTCGGCGGTGGCGATCGCCCCCAGCTCTTCCAGCAGGCGCACGCCATCCTGAATGTTGCGCTTGTCCGGTGCCTCGACGAACGGAAACGCGGCGATGTCGCCCAGCCCCAGCGAGGTCATCTGCAGAATGACCGACGCCAGGTTGGTGCGCAGAATTTCCGGATCGGTAAACGCCGGCCGCGACAGGAAATCCTGCTCGGAGTACAGACGGATGCACACCCCTTCCGACACGCGGCCGCAGCGCCCTTTACGCTGGTTGGCAGAGGCCTGCGACACCGGTTCGATCGGCAGGCGCTGCACCTTGGTGCGGAAACTGTAGCGGCTGATGCGCGCGGTGCCCGGATCGATAACGTACTTGATGCCCGGCACCGTCAGCGAGGTTTCCGCCACGTTGGTGGCCAGCACGATGCGGCGGCCGTGGTGCGACTGGAACACCCGGTTCTGCTCGCTGTTCGACAGGCGCGCATACAGCGGCAGCACCTCGGTGTGCGGCAGATTGAGGCGGTTCAGGGCGTCGGCGGTATCGCGGATCTCGCGCTCGCCGCTCATGAAGATCAGAATGTCGCCCGGCCCTTCGCGGCCAAGCTCGTCCACCGCATCGAAAATCGCCTGCAGCTGGTCGCGATCGGTATCGTCGCCGTCGTCGACCACCGGGCGGTAGCGCACCTCCACCGGGTAAGTGCGGCCGGAAACCTCGATGATTGGCGCATTGTTGAAATGGCGCGAGAAGCGCTGCGGATCGATGGTCGCCGAGGTGATGATCACCTTGAGATCCGGGCGCTTCGGCAGCAGTTCGCGCAGGTAGCCGAGAATAAAGTCGATGTTGAGGCTGCGCTCGTGCGCTTCATCGATGATCAGCGTGTCGTACTGCATCAGCAGGCGGTCCTGCTGAATTTCCGCCAGCAAGATACCGTCGGTCATCAGCTTGACCAGGGTATTTTCTCCTACCTGATCGTTGAAGCGCACCTTGTAGCCGACGCTGCCGCCGAGCGGGGTTTCCAGCTCGTCGGCGATGCGGTTGGCGACGGTGCGCGCCGCCAGGCGGCGCGGCTGGGTATGGCCGATCAGCCCTTTCACCCCGCGCCCCAGTTCCAGGCAAATCTTCGGCAGCTGGGTGGTTTTCCCCGAGCCGGTCTCCCCGGCGACAATCACCACCTGGTGATCGCGGACGGCGTTTAATATGTCCTGCTTTTTTTGGCTGACCGGCAGGCTTTCCGGATAGGTAATGCGCGGGCAAGACGCGGCGCGCTCCTGCACTTTTTGCCGCGCCGCCGCGATGTCGCTTTCTACTTCGGCGGCCACCGCCAACTGGGCATCGGGATTTTTGATTTTTCGTGCGCCCTGCAGGCGACGACGCAGACGTTGTTGATCGCGGAGCATCAGCTCACCCAGTTGGGCTGACAGTGCCTCGAGCGGAGATTTCACGTTCGGTGTTCCTTGTTTCTTCGCCGCCAAGGCCAGGCTTGGCAACGGTTTGATGTTTTTTTAGCGATTTTTTTGCTTTAGCCGCACAGCCTATCACAAACGGCTTTCTCCCCCTACTTCCACGAGTAAAGCCTCGCCATGTCATTCAATAAAATCGAACGAAGATCTCGAAATATTGCGCTATCACTGTTGGAGGAATGTGAATAGCATGTACTCCATGCAAGGGACGCTGAGTCCTGATGTCACTGTCACAACGTAAGGAATTATCGATGAGCAACGTATTGGTTCTGAAATCAAGCATCCTGGCGACCTACTCTCAGTCTAACCAACTGGCCGATTTCTTCGTAGAGCAATGGAGCAACGCCCACAGCGGCGACACCATCACCGTGCGCGATCTGGCCGCACAGCCCATCCCGGTGCTGGACGGTGAACTGGTCGGCGCGCTGCGTCCTTCCGATGCTCCGTTGACCCCGCGTCAACAAGAAGCGCTGGCCCTGTCGGACGAGCTGATCGCCGAGCTGCAGGCCAATGACGTCATCGTGATTGCCGCGCCGATGTACAACTTCAACATCCCGACCCAGCTGAAAAACTATTTCGACCTGGTTGCCCGCGCCGGCGTGACCTTCCGTTACACCGAAAACGGTCCGGAAGGCCTGGTGAAAAACAAACGCGCGGTGATCCTGACCAGCCGCGGCGGCATTCATAAAGGCACCCCGACCGACCTGGTGGAACCTTACCTGCGTCTGTTCCTGGGCTTCATCGGCATCACCGACGTGGAGTTCGTCTTCGCGGAAGGCATCGCCTACGGCCCGGAAGTGGCGACCAAAGCACAGGAAGACGCCAAGGCGGCCCTGTCTCAGGTGGTGTCTGCCTAAGATCCTGCGCAGGGGCGCCGCGCCCCTGCCGGACAAGAAGCAAGTCCTGTCAAACCTGCACTACCCTCATAATAATCATCTATCCGTATCTCTTGGCGCACCAGACGGCGCGCTTTTTTTTATTTCTTCAGCCACTGGCCGTTGATGCCGCGCACATACTCGCCGCTCTGCGCCCGCGTCACCAGCTTCTGCCCGGCCATGCGCGCCACTTCGTCGACGGCGATATGGTTGCCGTCCGCCACTTCCTGATACTTCTCGGCGCGGCCGGCGTTGATGCGCTTCACCAGCGCCAGCGTTTCCGCGTCCTGCTTCACCGGGGCGATATAGCCGCTCAGGGTTTCGCCCACCCGCCCTTGCTGCTTCGCCTCATCCAGCGTCAACGCCATCGCCACGCCGCTGAACAACCAGGCGGCGCCGGCCAGCCACAAATAACGTTTTTTCATGTCGGCTCCTAGAACAGACCGCTTTGGGTTTTCAGCAGGTTTTCGACGTCCTTATCCACCTTGATATGAATTTCATGCTCGATCTTGACGTTCATATTGATGGTGATCGGATCCTTCGGCGTCGCCACCTCGATGCGCGGCACGCAGCCGCTCAGCAGCGAAACGCACAGCACCGCTGCCAGCGTCGACACACTCATGATTTTCATTATTGCTCCCCAGGTTGTGAGAGGGCCTGCTCCAGCCACTCCTGTAAATTGTCGCCGAAGCGCAAACTGCGCCACAGCTGAAACACGTTTTCCTGATGCCGATAGTTCAGGATCACCTCGCGCTTGGCGTTCTTCTGCGGGTTGATGCCGTCGATACGCGCGCTCAGCGTCAGCTCGCCCAGGTTGTCGAGATCGACCCGGGCGTGCGAACGGTTGATTTCCATGTAGCGCAGCCAGTCGATCGCCGCGCCGGTCGCCAGGTTGTTGCTGCCGATGGCGTCGGCCATGTCTTTGTCCAGCCGCAGCGTCAGGGTGCCGGCGTTGGCGATCCAGCCGTTCTGCACCAGCCATTTCGGGTGGTTCAGGAACAGCGGCAGCTCACCGTCGACCCGGCCGGACATGGCGAACTGCTTCGGCTTCAGGGCGGTAAACAGCGCGCTGAGATCGACCTTGTCCAGCTTCAGCACCGCGGCGTCATGCTGCGGCAACCGCAGCGCCGACAGGCTGATATGCCCGTTGAGCATGTCCACGCCGACGTTGCTCAACGTCAGCGGCTGCCCTTCGCTATAAGGATAGGTGCCCTGCAGATCGGCGGAAATGTTCTGCATCTCGAACAGGTTGCTGAAAGACTTGATGCGCAGCGACACCGGTTGTTTGGCCCCCAGCAGCCACTGATGCTGCTTGAACCGGTACGAAAGGATAAAGTCCAGGCCGCTCATTTCGCCGTCTTTCAGCCACATGCCGCCGTTTTTCACTACCCAGTGGCCGCCGGCCTCGAAGCCCTGCTCGCGGGCGGCGGAAAACGCCGACTGCGCATAAAACTCGCCGTCGCGCAGCGTGAGATTGAGATCCGGGGCGAGCAGCGGCTGGAAGACCTTCAGCGACTGTTTCGGCCACCAGGCTTCACCGCGCAGGCGTTCGCCGTCCCAACGGCCGCGCAGCGCGATCGGCCCGATCTGCTGTGCCTGCAGTTTGCCCTGCAGCTGGAAACTGTCCGGCGAAAGGCCGTTCACCTGCAGCGCCAGCACCGGCGCCGGCAGATGGCCGCCGTCGCTGAAGCTGACCTTATCCGCCGCCAGTTGCAGCTCGCCGTTGAACTGCGGGCTTTGTTCATCACGCCGCCAGCGCAGCGGCCGGTTGAGGCTCAGGCGCGGCGCGGCGACCGTCACCAAACCATACTTCAATTTATCGAAACCGGTGGAGAGCTTGTCGAGCACCAGCTCGCTGTCCTGCCAGCGCCCGCTGCCGGCGACGTCCCAGGCGGCCTGCAGCGGCGGCAACCGGCCGTTGCCCCAGTAACGCCACTGCCAGTCGCCCTTGTCCGGCCAGAAATCCTGCGCCTGGCCGTCCAGGTGCAGCTTGAAGCGCCCCCAATAGCTGTCGCTGGCGTTCAGAATCGCCTGCAGGCGGCCGGTGATACCGGCGGCGGTCACCTTCACGCCCGCCAGCGGCAAACGCGCCTCTTCCAGCGTCATTTCCGGCGTCACCTTGCCCCACAGGCGCAACAGCGACCCCGGCTGCAGCACCAGCGTCGGGTTGAGAATGCTGCCGCCGATCACGCCCGGAATCGACGCGGTGGCGGAGAAGTCGGCCAGATTGGCCTGACCGGTCAATTGGAAGCGCAGATCGCTGTCGGTCAACCCTACCTTGCCCGGCCCGAGGGTGAGCACCGCATTGCCCTTGCCGTTGTGGCCGGCGGTGATCACGTTCAGCCGCGCGCTGATCTCCGTTTCATCCCACCCTTTGCTCCAGTCGTGCAGCGCAACGCTCAGGCCGCCGTTCAACGGCTGCCCGCTGTACGGCCAACGCCACTCGCCCTGCCTGATGCTGACCCGCTGCGGCGCGACTTCCCACGGCAGCACCGCCAGCGGCCGATCGTCGCCTTTTTCGCTTACCGTCAACACGCCCTGCCGCTGTTGCCAGCGCATGTCCAGCAATACCGGTTTTTCCAGATAGGCGGTCTGCATTTCCCCCTGCAGCGCGCCCTGCGTCGGCAGGCTGGCCAGATCCAGCGGAATGGTTATCTTGCCGGCGAGACGCAGCGGTTGCGCGCTGTTGGGCGGGACGACGGTCAGGCTCTGCAACGTCAGTTGCTGTTTTTCATCCAGCTGCGCCTCGGCGCTGAGATTCGGCCCCTGATAATGCAGGCGTTGCCCGTCAGGGCCGGAGGAAAGCTGCAGCTTGCCGGCATAGCGCTGCCAGGGAACCAGCGTCAGGTCATTAATGGTGAGATCCAGCGGCGGCAGCTGTTGCTGCAGCTGATCGAGCGCCAGCGGCGCGCTGTTGGCGTCGCCGGCCGGCAGTTTTGACAAACAGGCGCTATCGACGCTGACCTTATCGCTTGACAGCTGCCAGCGGCCCTGGCGGTAAGCCAACCGCGTCGGCCCGACGTTGGCCAGCAGGCAATCTTGCGCGGTGAAACGCGCCCCCGCCAGCGCCAGGCCGCCCTGGCGCCAGTGCAATTTGCCCTGCAACTCCAGGCGGCTTCCCGCCGGCAACCAATGCGATAACACGCCCGGCAGCCAGCGCGGCAAAGTTTGCCACAACGCCAGCACCAGAATTGCGCAGCCCGCCACCGTCCCTATGAATACTTTTAATCGCCTGGTCATTAAATGATTGCTTCGTTCCTGAGTTAGGCATTGGTTAAGTCTATGCCTGAATTGACAATAATGATGGCATGAATTTGACATAGGGTGAAGCTGAGCGGGGTCGCAGCGGCGATTTGCACCTTTTTGGCGCAAACGTGTGCGGAGTTGTAGATTTTCGTTACATATGCATCACATAAACAGGACAGTTTTCAGACTTTTGTTATTGTCGTTGCCTTTGATGATTAATAGTCTTGCAACCATTCTAATAAAAGTTCAGCTGCTAGCTAACTGTGTACTAGAGAAGCCATTCCCCACACCCCCGTGGGGATTTTTTTGCCTTAATGCCGAATCACGGCGTCAATAAAATCGTGCAATATGCGGCTGTCGCTCGCTTTACGCCAGATAGCATAAATATCGCTGCGCATTTCATTCCCGCATTCTATGTATGCAACCTTTCGCTGCCGCGCCAGGCTTTCGGGCACAAACGCATAGCCTAATCCCGCTGTTACGCAGGCAAATATCACGTCGTAGCATTCCACCTCCAGCAGCGCGGCGGGGATGACTTGCTGCTTCTGCAGCCAGGCGTCCACCAGATGGCGATAGTGGCATTGCCGCGAATAAACATAGAGATCGCTTTTTGCCAACAGCGCCGGCCGATATGCCCCGCCAATGAAGACCAAACGCTCCTGGAAAGCGCGCCGGCTCTGCATCTGCGGATGTTCGAGCGGCCCATCTGAAAACACCACGTCCAGCGCCCCTTTTTGCAGCTGAAACTCCAGATCCAGCGAATATCCCTGCACCACACTCAGCTGAACGCGGCGATTCTGCGCACGGTAATGGGCCAACTTTTGCGGCAAATGATGACTCAAGGCGATATCCAGCGCGCCAAGCCTCAGTTCGCCCTGCACCGGATCCTGTTCAAACTGCGCTCGCGCCCGCTCTTCGATAGCCAAAAAGCGCTTGGCCTTATGGTAAAGCGCCCGGCCTTCCGGCGTGAGCGACAGCCGATTGCGCTCACGCTCGAACAGCGTGACGCCGCACGCCATTTCCAGCTCTTTTAATTTCTTGGTCACGTTAGAGGGCACGCAAAACAGCCGCTCCGCCGCGGCCGTGAGACTCTCCGACTCCACCACCATGCAAAAGGTGGCTAACTGGGCACGTTTAAACATCTTAAGCCCTCACCAAAAGTGAACGATTTACGAACTTTATTTCACTTTTAGTCAGCCATCAAGTCCGTAAAATCCTCGCTGTCAGCACAATGCTGCCCCTGGAGATATCCAGTTTCATTACCGACCGAGGAAATCAATCATGATTACGCTCAACGTCTTTTTTCAGGTCAATCCGGCCAAGCGGCAAGCGTTTCTGAGCCTGCTCAACACCATGGTGCAGGAATCCAATAAAGAAACCGGCTGCTCTTTTTACCAGCTTTGGCAATGCCAGAGCGATGAGAACAGCTACGCGCTGATCGAAAACTGGGACGATAAGGCGGCGCTTTCAGCACACCAGAAAACGCCTCATTGGATCGCCTTTAACGATGTCGTTAACAGTTATTTGACCCATGATTACGATGAGCATCATTACACGGAAATCGCTCGTTAAAACCGCGTGAACCGGCCCAAGGCGGGCCGGTTTCACTCCCCTGTCTGATAGAACAAGCCCCGCGCGGGACAAACTGCTAACCAATTGTCGAATTTACTAAAATCTGTTAAATTGATCACAAAATCACGGTGGAGAAACCACGATGAAATTGGCGATATACAGTACCAAACAGTATGACCGTAAATATCTCGAACTGGTGAATCAGCAGTTTGGCTATGAGCTGGAATTCTTCGACTTTTTACTCAGCAAAAAAACCGCCAAAACGGCCGCCGGTTGCAAGGCGGTGTGTATCTTCGTCAACGACGACGGCAGCCGTGAAGTGCTCGAAGAACTGGCGGCGCTGGGCGTCGAAATTCTCGCCCTGCGCTGCGCCGGTTTCAATAATGTCGATCTGGACGCCGCCAAAGAGCTGGGCATCAAGGTGGTGCGCGTGCCGGCCTACTCACCGGAAGCCGTGGCGGAGCACGCGGTAGGCATGATGATGTGCCTGAACCGCCGTATTCATCGCGCCTATCAACGCACCCGCGACGCCAATTTCTCGCTGGAAGGGCTGATTGGCTTTAACATGCACAACCGCACTGCCGGCGTGATCGGCACCGGTAAAATCGGCGTGGCGACGATGCGCATTCTGAAAGGCTTCGGCATGAAGCTGCTGGCTTACGATCCGTTCCCGAGCGAACAGGCGCTGGAACTGGGCGCGGAGTATATCGACCTGAAAACGCTGTACGCGCAGTCCGACGTGATCACCCTGCACTGCCCGCTGACGCCGGAAAACCACCATCTGCTGAATGCCGACGCCTTCGCGATGATGAAAAACGGCGTGATGGTGATCAACACCAGCCGCGGCGCGCTGATCGACTCCACCGCCGCCATCGACGCGCTGAAGCAGCAGAAAATCGGCGCGCTGGGAATGGACGTTTACGAGAACGAACGCGATCTGTTCTTCGAAGACAAGTCTAACGACGTGATTCAGGACGACGTGTTCCGCCGCCTCTCGGCCTGCCACAACGTGCTGTTTACCGGCCATCAGGCCTTCCTGACCGAAGAGGCGCTGACCAGCATTTCGCAAACCACGCTGCAGAACATCAGCCAGTTGGAACGCGGCGAAGCCTGCCCGAACCAGTTGAACGCCTGAGCGTCACCTCGGGGCGCCCTTGCGGCGCCCTGTTTATTTGAGAGAACGCGATGAGAAAAACCACGGTAGCCGCCCTTGCGGCGCTGGCTTTAGCGGGGTGCAGCATGAAACCACATACGGCCGTCACGCCAGGCGATCTGCTGCATCACAACTTCGTGTTGCAGAGCGTGGATGGCGAAACGGCGAAGTCACCGGCGGGCGGCGGCCTGCTCAATCTGGAGTTCGGCGAGAACCTGCATGTCTCCGGCGCGATGTGCAACCGCTTCTTCGGCCAGGGGCAATTACGCGACGGCGTGCTGACGGTGAAACCGCTGGCCACGACGCGCAGGCTGTGCCCTGATGAACAGCGCAACCGCTGGGATCGGGTGATCGGCACCGTGCTGGAAAACGGCGCCGAAGTGACGCTAAACGCCCAGCAGCTGACGCTCAACGGCAGCGGCCACACGCTTATCTATACCCTGCGCGATTGGGTGTATTGATCCTGCGCGCCAGGCCTGGCGCCGCGGACTTACCCGGCGCAGCTGCCCAGGCCCAGCGTGCGTTCTTCGCACTGCTTGCCGTTCGGCATCTGGCACATGCGCAGCGCTTCACCGTTCAGGTTGTGCGCGATGGTGGTGACGCCGCCGACCGCCGCGCAACCGGCGCTGGTCTGCAACGTATTGATTCTGGCACTGTTGCCCTGCTGTACTGGTTCTTCGTTATTGCTGCTGCAGGCGGCTAAAAGCAGCACGGCGCTGGCAAGCAGCCATTTTGATGTCGTCATTATCCCACTCCTGAACCCGGAACTGCGCTGTGTAAAATCGCCATTGCTGATAACGCGCGTCACTTGGCGGACACGTTTCGCTATCTTTGATGCAAACTTGTTTAATCTAGCTCGATATATAAATAATGAAAATATATTCCAGCCATTATTTGTCGTTTTTTTGCGTCGGCCGGACATTTATTTTGTTTGCAGAATATTTCCGCACCGGCGCGCGGTGCCAAACGTGACGGCGCCACCCGCTGCCAAGCTTCGGCCGCACGCAGAAAGTGATAACGTCACCGCTGCCGACCAGGAAGTTTTTCCGGCGATATCGCTATTCATTATCTTCGCGTGCTTTCAGTGAAACGGCGCATTTTTTGCTACCGGAGAGGACGATATTTGCGTCTATGCTGGCGGCGCTAAGTAATTAGCATTCCACTATTTTCAGTGAATGATGGCTGAATTCTTCAACCGGCGCGACTTGCTGTCGCGCCGGCCTTTTTTCACATTAAAATAACACTCAGTGCACCGTGGCTTTCGACAGTAAATTAATCACCAGCACGCCGGCAATAATTAATCCCATGCCGACGATCGCCGGCCAATCCAATTTTTGCTGATAAACAAATACCGCGGCGACCGACACCAGCACGATCCCCATGCCTGACCAAATCGCATACACGATGCCCAGCGGCATACTCTTGACCACCATCGACAGCCCCCAAAATGCCACGCCGTAGCCCAGCACCACCAGCAGCGACGGCCACAGGCGGGTAAAGCCCTCGGAAGCTTTCAACATGGTGGTGGCGATCACTTCCGCGACTATCGCCATCGTCAAATACATAAATGCGCTCATGATTTTCTTCTGTCAGTTTGCCGATGCGCAATTATGACGTGCCGGAAATAAATTGTCTTTAAACGGTGAAAACAATTTATTGCCGCCGACCCCCAATCGACGAGGAAATAGGCCTTTGACGATTTGTCACCCGCCACACAAACACGATAAAGCCGCGTTCAAACCCTCTGTTAGACTTTTTTCCATTACTGCGAAAGTGCGCTTTCGCGGCTTTGAGAGCAATGAAAAGGTAACGCCGATGATAACTACAGATGGTAATAATGCAGTCGCTTCCGTGGCCTATCGCACCAACGAAGTGATTGCCATCTACCCTATCACGCCGAGTTCCACCATGGCGGAGCAGGCGGATGCCTGGTCCGGTGATGGCCGGCAAAACATCTGGGGCGATATTCCCCGGGTAGTGGAAATGCAGTCGGAAGGCGGCGCTATCGCCACCGTGCACGGCGCGTTGCAAACCGGCGCGCTGTCGACCTCGTTCACCTCATCGCAGGGTCTGCTGCTGATGATCCCGACGCTGTACAAACTGGCCGGCGAGCTGACGCCGTTTGTGCTGCACGTCGCCGCGCGCACCGTAGCCACGCACGCGCTGTCTATCTTCGGTGACCACTCGGACGTGATGGCGGTGCGCCAGACCGGCTGCGCCATGCTGTGCGCCGGCAGCGTGCAGGAGGCGCAGGACTTCGCGCTGATCTCGCAGACCGCCACCCTCAACGCGCGCGTGCCGTTTATCCATTTCTTCGACGGCTTCCGCACCTCGCACGAAATCAACAAGATCGTGCCGCTCAGCGACGATACGCTGCGGCAAATGCTGCCGCAGGCGGCGATCGACGCTCACCGCAGCCGGGCGCTGTCGCCGGATCATCCGGTGGTGCGCGGCACTTCCGCCAACCCGGACACCTATTTCCAGTCGCGCGAAGCCACCAACCCGTGGTATGACGCCACCGGCCAGCACGTGATCGACGCCATGGAAGCCTTCGCCGCCCTCACCGGCCGCCACTATCGGCCGTTCGACTATTACGGCCACCCGCAGGCCGAGCGCGTGGTGGTGGTGATGGGCTCCGCCGCCGGCACCTGCGAAGAGGTGATCGACACCCTGCTGACCCGCGGCGAGAAAGTCGGCGTGCTGAAGGTGCGGCTGTTCCGGCCGTTCTCCGCCCAGCATATGCTCGGCGCGCTGCCGGACAGCGTGCGCAGCGTCGCGGTGCTCGATCGCACCAAAGAACCGGGCGCGCTGGCCGAGCCGCTGTATCTGGACGTGATGACCGCGCTGGCGGAAGCCTACAGCCGGGGTGAGCGCGCCACGCTGCCGCGGGTGATCGGCGGCCGTTACGGCCTGTCGTCGAAAGAATTCGGCCCCGACTGCGCGCTGGCGGTGTTCCGCGAGCTGGCCCAGCCGCAGCCGCGCCCGCGCTTTACCGTCGGCATCTTCGATGATGTCACCGGGCTTTCGCTGCCGCTGAGCGACGAAATCCTGCCGCAGCGCGCCTCGCTGGAAGCGCTGTTCTACGGTTTGGGCAGCGACGGCTCGGTCTCGGCCACCAAGAACAACATCAAGATCATCGGCAATGCCACGCCGTTGTATGCCCAGGGCTATTTCGTCTACGACTCCAAAAAGGCCGGCGGCCTGACGGTGTCGCACCTGCGCGTCAGCGAACAGCCGATCAACTCGGCCTACCTGGTCAGCCACGCGGACTTCGTCGGCTGCCACCAACTGCAGTTTATCGATAAGTACCAAATGGTCGAACGCCTGAAGCCCGGCGGCACCTTCCTGCTCAATACCCCTTACGGTGCCGACGAGGTCTGGTCACGCCTGCCGCAGGAGGTTCAGGCGCTGTTGCACCAACGCCAGGCGCGTTTCTATATCATCAACGCCGCCAAGCTGGCGCGCGAATGCCGGCTCGGCGCGCGCATCAACACCGTGATGCAGATGGCGTTCTTCCACCTGACGCAGATCCTGCCGAGCGACGTGGCGCTGCAACAGCTGCAGGACGCCATCGCCCGCAGCTACAGCAGCAAGGGCCAGGAGATCGTCGAGCGCAACTGGCAGGCGCTGGGCGCCACCCGGGCCGCGCTGACCGAGATCCCGCTGCAGCCGGTCGACGTCAGCAGCCCGATGCGCCCGCCGGTGGTCTCGGACGCCGCGCCGGACTTCGTCAAAACCGTCACCGCCGCGATGCTGGCCGGGCTGGGCGATGCGCTGCCGGTTTCCGCCTTCCCACCGGACGGCACCTGGCCGGTGGGCACCACCCAATGGGAAAAGCGCAACATCGCCGAAGCGATCCCGATCTGGCAGCCCGACCTGTGTACCCAGTGCAACCACTGCGTCGCCGCCTGCCCGCACTCCGCCATTCGCGCCAAGGTGGTTCAGCCGGCGGAGATGGAGCACGCCCCCGCCTCCCTGCAGTCGCTGGATGTCAAAGCGCGCGATATGCGCGGCCAGAAATACGTGCTGCAGGTAGCGCCGGAGGATTGCACCGGCTGTAACCTGTGCGTCGAGGTCTGCCCGGCGAAAGATCGCCAGAACCCGGAGATCAAGGCCATCAACATGGCTTCGCGCCTCGATAATCTGACGGCGGAGAAAGACAACTACGACTTCTTCCTGCAGCTGCCGGAAATCGATCCGGCGCAGCTGGAGCGCATCGACATTCGCACTTCGCAGCTGATCACGCCGCTGTTCGAGTACTCCGGCGCCTGCTCCGGCTGCGGCGAGACGCCGTACATCAAGCTGTTGACCCAGCTCTATGGCGACCGCTTGCTGATCGCCAACGCCACCGGCTGCTCGTCGATCTACGGCGGTAACCTGCCGACCACGCCGTACACCACCAACGCCGAAGGGCGCGGCCCGGCGTGGGCCAACTCGCTGTTCGAAGACAACGCCGAATTCGGCCTGGGCTTCCGTTTAACTGTCGATCAACATCGCGCGCGAGTGCTGCGCCTGCTGAATGCTCTGGCGCCGCAGCTGCCGGAGCGGTTGGTCAATGCCCTGCAGATGGGCGACGTGGCGCCGGAGCCGCGCCGTCAGCAGATCGCCGAACTGCGCACGCTGTTGGCCAATCTCGAAGGCGAAGACGCGCGCCAGCTGGCGGCCGGCGCCGACTACCTGGTGGATAAATCCATCTGGCTGATCGGCGGTGACGGTTGGGCCTACGACATCGGCTTCGGCGGTTTGGATCACGTCCTCAGCCTGACGGAGAACGTCAACGTGCTGGTGCTCGACACCCAGTGCTACTCCAACACCGGCGGCCAGCAGTCGAAGGCCACGCCGCTCGGCGCGGTGACCAAGTTCGGCGAACACGGCAAGCGCAAGGCGCGCAAGGATTTGGGCGTCAGCATGATGATGTACGGCCATGTCTACGTGGCGCAGATCTCGCTGGGGGCGCAGCTCAACCAAACGGTGAAAGCAATTCAGGAGGCCGAGGCCTATCCGGGGCCGTCGCTGATCATCGCCTACAGCCCGTGCGAAGAGCACGGCTACGATCTGGCGCTCAGCCACGATCAGATGAAACAGCTGACCGCCACCGGCTTCTGGCCGCTGTACCGCTTCGATCCGCGCCGCAGCGCCGAGGGCAAGGCCGCATTGGCGCTGGATTCGCGGCCGCCGAACAGCAGCCTGTCGGAAACGCTGCTGAAAGAACAGCGTTTCCGCCGCCTGAACGCGCAGCAGCCGGAAGTGGCCAGCGCGCTGTATCAGGCCGCCGAGAAAGAGCTGCAGGAGAAATACGATTTCCTCAGCCTGCTGGCCGGCAAAGCGGAAAAATCTGCCGCAGAGTAACCTCCCTCAGGGCGCGAGCGATTCGCGCCCTGTTCTTTTACCGCCGGCGTCAGCCGCAGCAAAAACCCGCTGGCATTCCTGCGCGCAATCCGTACCATACAGGCCTCGCGTCGGGCGCGTGGCAGCAGGATGATGAATAATGATCAAAAGCGGCCGGTTGAATGGTAAACTCGCGGCTACAACGCCATGCCCCTAGTGCCCCCCATTGAGAATGAGCACGATTTAAATGTCAGAAAAGCAATCCGTTAGCCAAAAAGAGCAGTACAACCTCAACAAATTGCAAAAGCGCCTGCGCCGCAACGTGGGCGAAGCGATCGCCGATTTCAATATGATTGAAGAAGGCGACCGCATCATGGTCTGCCTGTCCGGCGGTAAAGACAGCTACACCATGCTGGAGATCCTGCGCAATCTGCAGCAGAGCGCGCCGGTCAACTTCTCCCTGGTGGCGGTCAACCTCGATCAGAAGCAGCCCGGCTTCCCGGAGCATATTCTGCCCGCCTACCTGGAAAGCCTGGGGGTGGAGTACAAGATCGTCGAAGAGAACACCTACAGCATCGTTAAAGACAAGATCCCGGAAGGCAAAACCACCTGTTCACTGTGCTCGCGCCTGCGCCGCGGCATTTTGTACCGCACCGCCACCGAACTGGGCGCCACCAAGATCGCGCTGGGCCACCACCGCGACGACATTCTGCAGACGCTGTTCCTCAACATGTTCTACGGCGGCAAGATGAAAGGCATGCCGCCCAAGCTGATGAGCGACGACGGCAAGCACGTGGTGATCCGCCCGCTGGCCTACTGCCGCGAGAAAGACATCGAACGCTTCTCGATCGCCAAGGAATTCCCAATCATCCCATGCAACCTGTGCGGCTCGCAGCCTAACCTGCAGCGCCAGGTGATCGGCGATATGCTGCGCGACTGGGACAAGCGTTACCCTGGCCGGTTGGAAACCATGTTCAGCGCCATGCAAAACGTGGTGCCTTCGCACCTGAGCGACATCAATCTGTTCGATTTCAAAGGCATTCACCACGGTAGCGCCGTGGTGGACGGCGGCGATTTGGCCTTCGATCGCGAAGACATCCCGATGCAGCCCGTCGGTTGGCAGCCGGAAGACTCGGACGACGCGGTGCCTGCGCCAGAGCGTTTGAACGTGCTGGAAATCAAATAAGCCCCTCTCGCCGCTTGCCCTCTGCAAGCGGCGACATTCCCCTCTCTCGACGATCTCGATCCTGTTCACAGTTTGCGCAAAATTTACTGGGCGGTGCCGTTTTTACCCTATACTGTTTATTTATACAGTCATATGGAGATCGCGCAATGAATATCACCCCCTGCCTGTCCCACGTCTCACTGGGCTCCAACGATTTCGAGGCCGCCGCCGCCTTTTACGATCGCACGCTGGCCGCCTTGGGTTGTCGACGCGTGCTGGAGCATCCCGGTGCCATCGGTTACGGCCGCGACTATCCGGAGTTTTGGCTGCAGGTGCCGATCGACGGCCGGCCGGCCTCGCCCGGCAACGGCACGCACGTCGGTTTTTTCGCCACCAGCAAGCAACAGGTGGATGAATTCCATCGCCAGGCGCTGCTGGCCGGCGCCGCCGATGAAGGCGCGCCCGGCTCGCGGCCGCACTACGGCGAGGCTTACTACGGCTGCTTTGTCCGTGATTTGGATGGGCACAAGATTGAAGCCAGCTTCTGGGATGAAAGCGCAGCCTGAAGAAAAGAGGAATGCCGAATAAAAAAATGCCGGTGATTAAACCGGCATTGTACGAATCAAATGTGCTATGCAGTAATTCAAAAATAAGAAAGTAAGACAATTATGGAGCGCAACGCCCATCGCTTGACGTTGCATTCACCTGCGAGAGAGATCATGCCCCATTTCCCCCGGCTAAATGTTGATATTGCTCAATGTTAACCGGGTTTTCGTCGTTTTTGCCTACAGCCAGCGGCTGCGCTTCAGCCACCAGGCGACGCCAAGCACCAACCCGCCCAGCATCAGGCAAAACGCCGCAAAACCGAGAGGATTGCCGCCGCCCGGAATGCCGCCAAGGTTGACCCCGAACAGCCCGGTCAGGAAGGTGGTAGGCAGAAATACCATCGCCAACAATGACATGGTGTAAGTGCGGCGGTTCATCGCATCGGCCATCACCGTGGTGATTTCGTCGGACAAGATGGCGGTGCGCGCGATGCTGCCGTCCAGATCGTCCAATCCCCGCCCCAGGCGATCGGCGATGTCCTGCATGCGGCGGCGATCGTCGTCGCTCATCCACGGCAGGCGGTCGCTGGCCAGCCGCGCGAAGACGTCGCGCTGCGGCGCCATATAGCGGCGCAGCACGATCAGCTGTTTACGGATCAGCGCCAGCTGGCCGCGCTCCGGCACCTGCTGCTCCAGCAAGGCGTCCTCCAGATCGATGATCTTGTCGTGCAGATCCTCGATAAATTCGCTGGTGTGATCGGTCAACGCATCGGAAATTTCCACCAGCCAGCTGCCGCTGTTGGTCGGCCCGGCGCCGCTTTGCAGATCGTTCACCACCTGATCGATGGAATACACCTTGCGGTGTCGGGTAGAGACAATCAGTTTATCGGTGATGTACACGCGAATGGTGACCAGCTGGTCCGGCCGGGAATTGGCGTTGAAGTTGATGCTGCGCAGGGTGATCATGGTGCCTTCGCCCTGGCGGCTGACGCGCGGCCGTGAGCTTTCGCCGGAGAGCGCTTCGCGCACCGAGTCCGGCAGCAGCGGCGTGGTGCTCAGCCATTCGGCGCTGGCCGGGTGCGCGTAATCAAGATGCAGCCAGCACGGCGCGTCGCAGGTGATCTTGTCACCCTGCTCGATCGGCGTGACGCCGCCCTTGCCGTCCAACTGGTAGGCGTAAACCGCATCGGCGATCTGCAGCTCGCTCCCCTCAATCACATCCATTCATTTATCCCCTCAGTCTTGCTTATGTTGCTGAGTCTAGCGTTAACGCCTTGGAGATCAAAGGCCAAGCTGTAACGCCAGTTTTCACGTTGTCCTATAAGCGTGGTCTATACTTCTGCCGCAAGGAACGCAAGACAGCCCGAGAGGAGACTCGCATGTTACAAATCAGCGCCGCGGATATTTTGAAAATCGTCTTACCGACCGTCATTACGCTGTTTATCGCCGTCGTCAAAACCCCTTTTCGCATTCGGCGGGAAAACCGCGATAAGCTGCTGAACCTGCTCGAATCCGTCGAGAAGCGCCAGAGCGCCCCCATACGCCTGTTGCGATTTCGCGACTATCTCGGCAACAGCAGCGCCGGCCTTACTGCGCTGCAACTGCTGCTGGCATTGCCGGACAGCGTAGCGGCGCTGGAACGTTATCGCTTCACCGGTGGCCGCCAGCAAATCTTGCGCGCCACGTCCGCGGGCTTCGTTTTGCGGCCAAGCGCCAATAACGCTTTCAAACGTTTCCTGCTTTCGTGCCGCTATTTTTTGCTGTATTTGCTGTTCGTCACGCTGCTGGTACTGTTCCCCGCGTTGACTCAATGGGGACTGCAACAGTCAGGGGTATTGATTACGCCCCATTCTCTCAGCTATCTGCCTAATGCGCGCATCACCGACGGCTGGCAGCTGCTGTTCCCCGGCTTATTATTTATTATCATTATGTTCAGCCTGGCATACCTGACCTTCAGACAGCTGGCACGCGCGGGTAACCTCAGCTCGGAACGCGCCTTTTATCGTTACTACCAACGAGCGCGTGAGGAACAACGATGCCGGGAAGTCCTGAGACAAATGCGCACTGCGCTGCGCCGAGCCTGACGAGAATGCGCCGCCTGCGGTGCATCGCAATGGCCGCCCTGCTGCTGTTCGGCCAATCGGTTCGTGCAGAGCCGGTGTTGGAGCGCCTCGCCACGCCCTATCGCGCGCCGACGGCGGCCGGTTCCCTGCCTTATTTTGTCGCTCACGCCCGATCCCCCCAGCCGCGTAGCGCACTGGTGGTGATGCACGGCCATCCACGCGACGCCGCCAGGACGTTGCAAGCGGCGATCGACGCCGCGCAGGGAGCGGGAGACAGCAGCTTGCTGGTCGCCCCGCTATTTCAGGTACCGGTAAAACTCGCCGCCCACTGCCATTCCGCCGGTCTGCCCCAGCCGCAAGACGGCGACGCCCTGTGGCGCTGCGGCTCCTGGATCGAGGGCGGCTTGGATAATGGCGGGAAGACCGGTTCGTTCAACGCCATGGATAACCTGCTGGCCGAGCTGAAACGGCGCTGGCCGTCGCTGCAGTCGATAACCGTGGCCGGTTTTTCCGCCGGCGCCCAGTTCGTGCAGCATTATGTCGGCTTTGCCCAGCCGCCACGCGGAGTGCGTCTGCGCTATGTGGTGGCCGATCCCGGCAGCTGGCTCTATTTTGATCGCCTGCGCCCTCTGCCCACCAGTTGGGGAAACTGCAGCAGTGAAGAAACCTGCCGTTTTCGCTGGCAAACGCTGGACGCCGGCCATTGTCCGCAGGCCAACCGATGGAAATACGGTCTGGAAGCGTTTCCCGCTCACCTGCAGCGCACCGCCGACGCGGCCCGCCGGCGTTACGCCGCCGCCGATATCACCTATCTGGCCGCCGCCGAGGATACCGGCGCCGCGCCGGGCGCTTACTATCGGATACTCGACAAATCCTGCGCCGCCCAGTTGCAGGGCCCCTATCGATTGCAGCGCGCCCTGGCCTACGCCGACTACGATCGGCGTTACCTGGCGCAGGAGAAGCCGCATCGGTTAACGATCGTTCCCGGCTGCGGGCACAACGTCGCCTGCGTATTTTCCGCCCCGGCGGCCAGGCAGGCGCTTTTCCCCATTAATGCAGACTAATAATAACGGCAATGAAATAAACCTTTGCCGACAAATCAGGCAATATCACCGATAAAACGCTGGCAATGCCGTTATTATTATGACTTAACATATTGCTATCATTTTTAATTCAAAATGATAATAATAAATCAACACAAAGCTGTTTCAGCGCAAATTTTAGGGGCATATACTTTTCTCACTACGAGGAGGTAGTTATGTTACGCGACCATTTAAAAATAAACGCCAGCGATACGCTGGAAAAAATCAGCAATATCCATTTGCAAAACCAGGGCCAGGAAGAGATCAGTGAGTTTGTGGTGATAAACGCCGCCGGCCTGCAGATTGGCAAGGTCTCCGTCCACGATCGTTTCAGCACCCGACGCTCGTACCCCACCAGTTACCGCATCACTCAAACCGACATGAACGGCCGGGTGGTGGTGGATGCCATGCGGGACTGTCTATAAGCGTAACCACTCTCTGAAATAGCGAAAATACTGTGATGATGGTAACCCTGTTTATTATTAAACGGGGTTTATCGCGTGGAATAATTAATTATCTTCTTAGTTTCATCGTCGAAAAAAAAATAAAGCCCCCGCATTAGACGGGGGCGATAAATAAATCGACTCAGTGTTTGATGATATACATCGTCTGGCTGTAGGCCACGTCTTCCGGATTGGTGATCGGGTAGCCTTTTACCCACGGTTTGATCAGGCGGCCGTTGGTGTACTGGTAAATCGGCGCGATCGGCGCCTGATCGGCAATGATCTGCTCCATCTTGTTGTAATCGGCGGTCACCGCCGCCGGATTGGTTTCCCGCCCCGCCTGCGCCAGCAGCTTGTCATAGTCCGCGTTCTTAAACTTGGCGATGTTGCCGCTGTGGGTCGAGGTCAGCAGCGACAGGAAGGTCGACGCTTCGTTATAGTCACCTACCCAGGAGGCGCGGATCACGTCGAAATTGCCGGTGTTGCGGCTGTCGATGTAGGTTTTCCATTCCTGATTCTGCAGCTTGACGTCAATCCCCAGCTTCTTCTTCCACATCGAGGCCACGGCGATGGCGATCTTCTGGTGGCTTTCCGAGGTGTTATACAGCAGCGTCAGCTTCAGCGGGTTGTTCGGGCCGTAACCGGCCGCCTGCAGCAACGCCTTGGCCTGCGCGTCCAACTCCGCCTGTGATTGCTGTTGCAGCAAGCTCACTTCCGGTTTGAACCCGGCGGTCACGTCCGGCGTGAAGTGATAGGCCGGTTTTTCGCCGGTGCCCAGCACTTTTTCGGCAATAATCTTGCGATCGATGGCATAGGACAAGGCCTGGCGCACCCGCACGTCGTTGGTCGGCGCGCGCTGGGTGTTGAACGCGTAGTAATAGGTGCCGAGCTGATCCGGTGTGTACACCTGCCCCGGAATGTCTTTCAGCAGCTTCTGATACATGTTTTTCGGGAAGGATTCGGTGATATCGATGTCACCTGCCAGGTAACGCTTGGTAGCGTTGGATTCCTGGTTGATGGGTACGAAGGTCACTTTGGTCAGCACGGTATGCGCATGATCCCAGTAATGATCGTTAGGCGTCAGTACCAGCTTCTCGTTCACCACCCGCTCCTGCAGTTTGAACGCGCCGTTGCCCACCAGATTGCCGACCTTGGTCCAGTCGTTGCCGTATTTTTCCACCACTGCCTGATTCACCGGGAACAGGCTGAAGTTGGCCGTCAGGCTGACGAAATAAGGCACCGGTTTGTCCAGCTGCACTTTTAGCGTGTAGTCGTCCGGCGCCGACACGCCCAAGCGATCGGCCGGCAATTTGCCGCTGATGATCTGTTCGGCGTTCTGGATCCCCGTCAGCTGCGCGAACCAGGCGAACGGCGACAGGTTTTTCGGCTCTACCAGCCGCTGCCAGCTGTAGACGAAATCCTTCGCCGTGACAGGGTCACCGTTTGACCACCGCGCGTCTTTACGCAGATGGAAAATGTAAGTCTGGTTGTCGCTGGTCTGCCAGCGCGTGGCCACGCCGGGGATCACTTTCCCGTTGGCGTCCTGATTGACCAGCCCTTCAAACAGATCGCGCGCCAGCTGGGCCTCCGGCAGGCCAACCGCTTTGATCGGATCGAGCGAGGCCGGTTCGTCTTTAATATGGCGCACGATTTCCTGTTTGGCCGCCAGCGCGGTGCCCGGGGGAACCTGCGCCGCCATGGCGCTGCTCATACAGGCGCCGATCGCCGCCGCGCAAAGCGCCAAACGAAAACCTCGTTGCATTTTTCTTCCCGTCATTATGATGTTCCCCCGTTAACCATCTGAATTTTTTATCATATAGCACAAGATCCGTCCGGCCTAGCGCTCACGGCCGAGAAGTTGCAAAAAGTGCGATTCAGGCGATAAAAAACCCGTGCGGCGCGGGGCGGCACGGGCGGTGTTTGCAGCGGCGACCGTCAGTCGTACACGTGGATGCTGTTGATGCGGTAGCTGAACTCTTCGCCCTCTTCTTCATCGAACACGGTGAAAAAGCCTTTCTCGGCCAGCGGACGGGCCGAGATATCGGTTTTTTGCAGCTGGCGCGCGTCGGCGTCGTCGTAGCCGTAATCGAGGTAGAAGGCATCTTTCTGGTAATCGATATGCAGGGTGAACGGATAGTTCGATTCATCCCCGCGCCCGTCGTCGTTTTTCACCACGCCGAACCACTCCCCCTGGCGGATCTGGTTTTCAGCGTCCACGCCGCACAGCAGCGTGATGGTGTCATTTTCATTTTCGCTATAGCTGGCGATGATTCTGGCTACTGGCATGTTAAATCCTCTTGCGGGTGATTGGCTTAGCACTGCCGTTAGTATAACAACAGCGTCAGGCCAGGTGCGGTTTAATTGGCGTTTTCGCCGCCGCCGCGTCACAGATCGCGCAAACGCCGCACAATTGCGATGGGAAAGATGTCTCAAAGCGTAATACACTGAATAAAATGACAATGACTCTCGACCTTTAATCCAGGGACAACACCATGACCGAACATCGACCACGCAGTGAACGTGGCCAGTTGGCCATCGCAGGAGAGAACTACGGCAGCTCGCTGCTGGGCGCACCGCTGCTCTATTTCCCGGCGGCGAGCAGCGGCCCGCAGACCGGGCTGATCATCGCCGGCACCCACGGCGATGAGAGCGCCGCCATCGTGACCCTGTCCTGCGCGCTGCGCAGCATCGCCCCCGAGCGGCTGCGGCACCACGTGGTGCTGGCGGTCAACCCCGACGGCTGCCAACTTGGGCTGCGCGCCAATGCCAACGGCGTCGATCTGAACCGCAACTTCCCGGCCGCCAACTGGCGCTCCGGCGACACCGTCTACCGCTGGAACAGCGCGGCGCCGGTGCGCGACGTCAAGCTCTCCACCGGCGGGCGCCCCGGTTCCGAACCGGAAACCCAGGCGCTGTGTCACCTGATCCATCGCCTGAAGCCCCACTGGGTGGTGTCGTTCCATGAGCCGCTGGCCTGCATCGAAGATCCCGCCAGCTCACGGCTCGGCGTTTGGCTGGCGCACAAGTTCGAACTGCCACTGGTGACCAGCGTCGGTTATGAAACGCCCGGTTCGTTCGGCAGCTGGTGCGCGGATCTGTCGCTGCCGTGCATCACCGCCGAATTCCCGCCGATCTCCGCCGATGCCGCCAGCGAGCGCTACATCGACGCGATGACCGAGCTGCTGACCTACCCGAATTAATCCTTACGGGGCGATATCGACGATCGCCCCGCATTCGAACGCTAGGCCCGGTTCGACGTCCCGCGCCAGCCAGGTCGGGCCGTCCAGATCGACGAAGCGCGCCGCCGGTGCCAGCGGCAAGGCGGCGGATATCGCCCGCGACGTGCACAACATGCAGCCGAGCATGATGTCGAACCCTTGTTCGCGCGCGGCCTGCGCCAGCGCCAACGCCTCGGTCAAGCCGCCGGTTTTGTCCAGTTTGATATTGATCATCTGATAGCGCTGCCCCAACCGCGGCAGATCGGCGCGGGTGTGGCAGCTTTCATCGGCGCAGATCGGCAGCGGATGAATAAAGTGCTCCAGCGCGGCGTCGTCACCGGCCGGCAGCGGCTGCTCCAGCATCGCCACGCCGAGATCGGCCAGCAGCTGGCAGCGCGCCGCCAGCCCTTCCGCCTGCCAGGACTCATTGGCGTCGACGATCAGCGTCGCCTGCGGCACCGCAGCGCGGATCGCCACCAGTCGTTCGCTGATATAGTGATCGTCGAGTTTGATCTTCAGCAGCGTGGCACCCTGCCGCTCCAGTTCGCGCGCGGCGAAGGCCATCGCTTCCGGCGTGCCGATGCTGACGGTCTGCGCCATACGGATATGCGCCGGAGCCGCCACGCCGCTGCGCTGCCACAGGCTCTGCCCGTGCAGGCGGCACTCCAGATCCCACAGTGCCGAATCCAGCGCGTTGCGGGCGGCGCCCGCCGGCATCTGCGCCAGCAGCTGCTCGCGGGTTATGCCTTGTGCGATCGCCGGCGCCATCTCTGCCAGCTGCGCCATCACCGATTCCTCGCTCTCGCCGTAACGCGGGTACGGCGTGCATTCACCGGTGCCGCGCACGCCCTGCTGTTCGATTTCGACCACCACCACCCGGGCTTCGGTGCGGCTGCCGCGCGCAATCACGAAGGCGGTATGCAGCGGCCAGGCTTCCGGGTAAAAACGCATGTCTCTCATAACGGCTCCTGAGCGAAAACTGCGCATTCAGCCAGGCTGATGCGCCGGTGATGTTTTATAGAACAGCCTAATATATACAACTATTTAGCAAACTTTGATATCCAATCCGCCCCGGTTGTCATAAACTGGCGCCAGGGTGTGAACCTGATGTTAAATGCCGTTGCCGGTGCGCCGTTTCATCAGGTTCATACCCTTTGTATAAACACCTGTAAAAGGAATCTAGCAATGACTCAGACAGTACATTTTCAAGGCAATCCGGTCAGCGTAGCGGGCAAACTGCCACAGCAGGGCGAACAGGCCAAGGCCTTCTCACTGGTTGCCAAAGACCTGTCAGACGTAGCGCTGAGCAGCTTCGCGGGTAAACGCAAAGTCCTGAACATCTTCCCAAGCATCGATACCGGCGTCTGCGCGACGTCGGTGCGTAAATTCAACCAGCTGGCCAGCGGCCTGGATAACACCGTGGTGCTGTGCATCTCCGCCGATCTGCCGTTCGCTCAGTCTCGCTTCTGCGGCGCAGAAGGCCTGAGCAACGTGGTCACCCTGTCCACCCTGCGCGGCGCCGAGTTCAAGCAGGCGTACGGCGTCGAAATCGCCGAAGGCCCGTTGGCGGGCCTGACCGCGCGTGCGGTCGTGGTGCTGGATGGCCAGGACAACGTGCTGTACAGCGAGCTGGTGAACGAAATCACCACCGAGCCGGACTACGACGCGGCGCTGGCTGCGCTGAAATAATAAAGCCGGCGTTCGCCGGCTCTGGAAACACGTTAAAGGCGCCGCAAGGCGCCTTTCTTATTCTTCGCCCTCGGTGCCGCCTTTGCGGCTGCTCAGGCCATACTCGCGCAGCTTGTTGGCGATGGCGGTATGGGAAACGCCCAGCCGCTTCGCCAGCTTGCGGGTGCTGGGATAGGTGCGATACAGGCGCGTCAGCACCGAGCGCTCGAAACGCTTGCTGATGTCGTCCAGCGAGCCGTCCAGCACCTCGTCGCCCAGCGACATCTCCACCTCGAACTCCGGCAACACGATATCCTGCGGCCGCAGTTCGTAGCCTTCGGTTTGCGTCAGCGCGCGGTAGATGGCGTTTTTCAACTGGCGCACGTTGCCCGGCCAGCCGTACTTGCTGAGGAAGCCGCCCAAATCGCTCGCCAGCTTGGGCCGCGCCACGCCCTGCTCATCGGCGAAGCGCGCCACGAACAGCTCGGTCAGCGGCATGATGTCCTGCGGACGTTCGCGCAGCGGCGGGATGGTGATGGTCAGCACGTTGAGGCGATAATAGAGATCTTCGCGGAATTCGCCGCGCTGCACCAGCTCGGTGAGGTTTTTCTGGGTGGCGCAGATCACGCGCACGTCGACGTGCACCTCATGCTCTTCGCCGACCCGGCGGAAGGTGCCGTCGTTGAGGAAACGCAGCAGTTTGGTCTGCATACGCGGCGACATTTCGCCGATCTCATCCAGCAGCACCGAGCCGCCGTTGGCCTGCTCGAAGAAGCCCTTCTTGCCTTCCAGCGCGTTGGGATAAGCGCCCGGCGCATGGCCGAACAGCTCGCTCTCCACCACGTCATCCGGCAGTGCGGCGCAGTTCAGCGCCAGGAACGGCTGTTTGCCGCGCGGGCTGCGCAAATGGCAGGCGCGGGCCAGAATATCCTTGCCGGTGCCGGTATCGCCGACGATCAGCAGCGGCGCATCAAGCATCGCCAACTTGCGCGCCTGCTCCAGCACGTGACGCATCTTGGCGCTTACCGCGACGATGTGGTCGAATTCGGTATCGTCGTTCACCGACAGATTTTGCAGCTGGCGGCCCATGCGCGCGGTGGACTTCAGCATCACCACCGCACCGACCGCGGCCGGCTGCTGCTGTTCGTCTTCCAGATAGATGGGCGTGATGTCCATCAGGAAGTCCTGGCTGCGGATCACCACCCGCTCGGAGTGCGGCGCCGTATGCTCGCTCTCCAGCCAGCGGCTGAAGTTATAGCCGCCGATCAGCGCCCCGGCGGTCTGGTTGCGGATCTTGTCTTCGTTCAGGCTGAACAGCGCCTGCGCCGCCGGGTTGGCCAGCTCGACCTTGCCCTTCATGTCGATCGAGAACACCGGTTCCGGCATCGATTCCAGCAGCGCGCGCAGCGCGCGGTGCTCGCGTTCGGAAGGCATAAAGCTGACGGTGCGCACGTCGGTCACGCCGGCGATGCGGCGGATCTCCGCCATCAGCGCGCGGAAAGTATCGAACTCCAGCTGGGAGAAATTGAGGTAAATGCGGCCGATGGGATCGATCTCGATGCCACGTAAGTCAATGCTGCGCGATACCAAAAGATCGAGTAATTCTCGAGTGAGACCGAGGCGGTCTTCGCAAAATACTTCCAAACGCATCAGTGTTGGCCTTATCTCTGCAGGTGCGGGGATCGTTGACGATGATGATACTCCCTCGCACCGGGCGGTAGAAGCGATCTGTCAGCAAAAGTTGACAGAACTCTGATTTATTGCCGTGGTTGCTGATTTTAAACGCAAGCTAATAACAGCATCGGCGTCATTTTAGACTACAAACAGAGAGTTATCACAACCAGAATTAATTTTGCAGAGATTTATCACGCACTCGCAGGGGGATCGACTGTCGTCAAGTCTCGATTACGTCCGGCGTCGGCGCCGTTGAGAAAGCGGCGCTCCTCAGAGCGCCGTGCGGGATTATTTGGCCTTGCCGTCGCTCTTTTTCAGCGTGTCTTTCAACTGGCCGATCAGCTGGCTGCGGAAATCGCCAAGCTTCGGCTTTTCCCCTTCCAGCCACGGCAGCGGGCGGCACAGTTCCATCGCCTTGATGCCCAGCCGCGCGGTCAGCAAGCCGGCGCCGATGCCCTGCGCCGCGCGCGCCGACAGCCGCGCTGCCAGATCCTGCGACATCCAGTCCATGCCCACTTCGCGCACCAGCTCGGAAGCGCCGGCGAAGGCGATGTTCAACAGCACCAGCCGGAACAGACGAATGCGGCTGAAGTAGCCCAGCTCGATGCCGTACAGCGCGGCGATGCGGTTGATCAAACGGATGTTGCGCCAGGCGATAAACGCCATATCCACCAGCGCCAACGGGCTGACGGCGATCATCAGCGTCGATTCGGCGGCGGAGCGGCTGATTTCGCGCCGCGCCTGGTTGTCGAGCACCGGCTGCACCAGTTTGGCGTACAGCTCCACCACTTCACGATCGTTTTGCGTTTCATGCAGCGAGGCCTGCCAGCGCTGCAGCGCCGGATGCCCCTGATCCAGCCCGGCCTGACGCGCCAGCTTCTCGCAGAATTCGCGCCCCTGGCCCAGCCCGTGACTGTGCAACAGCTCGCGCGCCACATCGCGCTCTTCCGCGCGCTGGCGCAGCCGATACAAACGCCGCCACTCGGTGACCACCGAACCGACGCCGGCGAACACGATCAGGCCGCCGGCCACGCCGCCGCCCATGGCGATCCAGTCCTGCTGCACCCAGGCGGTATGCACCCACTGCACGCCCTGCGCCACCACGCTGACGCCGAACAGCGCCAGGCCGGCGGTGACCATTTTGCGCCACAGGCTGCGTTTCGGTTTCAGCGCGGCGTTAATGATGCCTTCGGCGCGCCCTTCTTCCTCTTCCTGCTGCAGCTCCGGCGCAGCCGGGAAAAAGCTTTCCGCCTGTTCGGCATCGAACGCGACGCCGGCGCGCAACGCCGGCTCCTGCGGCGGCTGCAGCGGCTCGTCAAAATCGATACGCGGTTTGATCGGTTCGCTCATCGCAATTTGTCTCCCAATAAAAACTCCATCACCGCATCCAGACGGATGTGCGGCAACGGACTGTCCACGCTCATGGCGCGTGGACGAAATTCATCGAAGTGGAACCCCTGGCTCTGCCAGAACGCCGGCCCCGGCAGGCGCGCGGGCACTTCGCCGGGGAACACCGTCAGCGGCGCGCCGTCACCGAGGCGGTTGCCCTTCAGCGCCGGAATGCGTTGCCCCTGATGATCGACGATGCCGCTCTCGGTCGCCTGCACCGAGGCCAGGCCGACGCAATCCATGCTGATGCCCTCGAACGCCGCATTCTGCCACGCCTCCTGCACCAGCTGTTGCAGCAACGACACCAGATTGGCGTGCTGATCGGCGGTGATATGGTCCGCCTTGGTGGCGGCAAACATCAGTTTGTCGATGGTCGGCGAGAACAAGCGGCGAAACAGCGTGCGCTTGCCGTAATGGAAGCTCTGCATCAGTTGGGTCAGCGCCAGACGCATGTCGTTGAACGCCTGCGGGCCGCTGTTGAGCGGCTGTAGACAGTCGACCAGCACGATTTGCCGATCGAAACGGACGAAATGTTCTTTGTAGAAGTTTTTGACGATCGACTGGCAATAGTAGTTGAAGCGAGCGCGCAACATGCCGATGTTGGTGTGTTTGTCGGCCTGCGCCAGCTTAGATTCGCCGATCGCGGCCACGTCGGGCCACGGGAAAAACTGCAGCGCCGGCGCGCCGGCCATGTCGCCCGGCAGCACGAAACGCCCCGGCTGAATGAAGTGCAGCCCTTCGCTTTTGCAGCGCAGCAGATAATCGGTGTAGGCCTGGGCGATCGCCGCCAGGCGGTTTTCGTCGGCCGGGGCCAGCGGATCGCAGGCCTTGCACAACTCAAGCCAGGGTTTGGCCCATTCGGCGCGTTCGCCCTGCAGCAGCCCGGCCATCTGGCGCGACCAGGCCAGGTAATCCTGCTCGAGCATCGGCAGATCCAGCAGCCATTCACCGGGATAATCGACGATCTCCAGGTACAGCGTGGAGGTGTCTTTGAAGTGGCGCAGCAGCGAGTCGTTGGAGCGATAGCGCAGCGCCAGACGGATTTCGCTGACGCCGCGCGTCGGCGTCGGCCAGGCCGGCGGCGTGCCGTACAGCTGCGCCAGCCCTTCGTCATAGGTGAAACGCTGGATGCCGAGATCGCGCTGCGGGATGCGTTTGACGCCCAGCAGGCGCTCTTCGCGCGCCGGTGAAAACAGCGGCATGCGCGCGCCGCTGTGCACATGCAGCAGTTGGTTGACGAAGGCGGTGATAAAGGCGGTTTTGCCGCTGCGGCTCAGGCCGGTCACCGCCAGGCGCAGATGGCGATCCATTCCGCGGTTGACCAGCGAGGTTAACTCATTTTGCAGTCGTTTCATTGCTCTCCTTGACGTAACGCCCGAATGCCTTGTTCAGGCCTTTACGGAACAGCGGTTCCAGCACCAGCGCCAGCACGAAGCGCACCGGTTTGCGGCCGACGGTCTTCAACAGCCAGCCGGCGGCGCCCGCCGGGCCATAGTTCAATAACGCTATGATGATGACTTTAGCCAATGTCTTCAACATTGCCGCCGCTCCTCGTTTAAATCCACCCGTTCTGGCGGTGTTCGCAACATCGATTTTATTCATGACAATGCCCTCCGGCACAAGACGATTAATTGTACATTCAACGGGATAACGGCGGCGAAGATGCCCGGCCTGCGCAGGCCGGGTATCGCAAGAAGGGTTACAGCTTGCGGAAACGGCTCTGCACGCCGAAGGTATCGGACGTTACGTAGCGCTCGACCTGACGCAGCTGCTGCTCGCCGCTGCCCAACTCATATTCCAGTTGATCGAGCAGCTGGCGCGGCGTCTTCTGATGCTCGCCTTCGAAACGGCTGGCCGGCGCTTCGTCCAACACGAACACCAGCGCGATATAGGCCACCAGCGTGAAGAAAAACAGCCCGAAGAACAGCGACAGCACCACCATCACGCGGATCAGGCGCACCGGCACGTCGAAATAGTGGGCCAACCCGGCGCAGACGCCTTTCACCATGCCTTCTTCGGGAACGCGATAAAGCTTTTTACTGCCCAGCGTCATGCTCATCAGGACTGTCTCCAGTTCGGGTGTTCCGCATCAAGGATCTCTTCCAGCGCCTGAATGCGTTCACGCATGCGTTTGGCGTCTTCCGCCAGCTGCGCCAGGCGCTGCATTTCTTGCTGACTCAGCTGGATGCCGGTCTGTTGCCGATTGCTGTAATGCAGCCAAAGCCAAATCGGCGCGACAAACAGCACAAAAATTGTCAGCGGAATGGCAAGTAATAGAGCACTCATTGTTATTCCTTCTTATCGGGTCCTGGATAGGCGGCCACCTCCGACGTGTGGCCGCGGTTCGCCTTACTCTGAGCGGTTCATCTTGGCTTTCAGCGCCGCCAGCTGCTCACTGATGGCGTCGTCGGCTTTCAGCTCGGCAAACTCTTGGTCCAGCGACTTCTTTTTACCGATGCTGATGCTTTCCGCTTCGGCTTCCATATGGTCGATGCGGCGCTCGAACTGTTCGAAACGCGCCATCGCTTCATCCAGCTTGCCGCTGTCGAGCTGGCGGCGCACTTCACGGGAAGAAGACGCGGCCTGATGACGCAGCGCCAACGCCTGCTGCCGCGCACGGGTTTCGGTCAGCTTGTTTTCCAGCTCGCCGATTTCGCTCTTCATGCGCGCCAGCGTTTCTTCTACGGTCGCCACTTCTTGCGTCAGCGTGGCGATCAGATCGGCCACCTTTTGTTTTTCGATCAGCGCCGCACGGGCCAAATCTTCTTTATCTTTGCGCAGCGCCAGTTCAGCTTTTTCCTGCCAGTCGCCTACCTGGCTTTCGCCCTGCTCAATGCGACGCAGCAGCTGCTTTTTCTCCGCCAGCGCACGCGCCGACGTAGAGCGAACTTCAACCAGCGTGTCTTCCATCTCTTGGATCATCAACCGCACCAGCTTCTGCGGATCTTCCGCCTTGTCCAGCAGGGTGTTGATGTTGGCGTTCACGATGTCGGCAAAACGAGAAAAAATACCCATAATTCACTTCCTCTTGGTTCTGATGGCGTCTGAAGCGCCGCGTTAAGTCGTACAGCTTGCCTGAAGATATAATCAAAACCCGTGCCAACTTTTATATCATTGATAAATAATGGATATTATTTTTTGACTCTCTGCGTGCTTGCTGTAGAGTGATTATTTTCACCAAACATTGGCGAATTTCATCATGAACGAGCAGCCAGAGAATTTGTTGGGCGAGGCAAACGCCTTTGTCGACGTATTGGAGCAAGTCTCCCAGGTGGCAAAGCTGAACAAACCGGTGCTGGTGATCGGCGAGCGCGGTACCGGCAAGGAGCTGATCGCCCACCGCCTGCACTACCTTTCCAACCGCTGGCAAGGGCCGTTCATCTCGCTCAACTGCGCGGCGCTGAATGAAAACCTGCTGGATTCCGAACTGTTCGGCCACGAGGCCGGCGCCTTTACCGGCGCGCAGAAACGCCATCTGGGGCGCTTCGAGCGCGCCGATGGCGGCACGCTGTTTCTCGATGAGCTGGCGACCGCGCCGATGCTGGTGCAGGAGAAGCTGCTGCGGGTGATCGAATACGGCCAGTTGGAGCGCGTGGGCGGCAGCCAGCCGCTACGGGTGGATGTGCGCCTGGTGTGCGCCACCAACGACGATCTGCCGGCGCTGGCGGCGGCGGGCAAGTTCCGCGCCGATCTGCTGGATCGGCTGGCGTTCGACGTGGTGCAGCTGCCGCCGCTGCGCCAACGGCGGCCCGATATCATGCTGCTGGCCGAGCATTTCGCCATTCAAATGTGCCGCGAACTGGCGCTGCCGCTGTTTCCCGGCTTTACCGAACGCGCCAGGCAAACGTTGCTCGAATATGGCTGGCCGGGCAACGTGCGTGAACTGAAAAACGTGGTCGAACGTTCGGTCTATCGTCACGGCGACAGCGACAGCCCGCTTGACGAAATCATCATCAACCCGTTTGCGCCGCGTGAGGCGGCGCCGGTCGCGCCCGCCCCTGAAGGCGTCTGCGCGTTACCGGCGCTGCCGCTGGATTTGAAAAACTGGCAGCTGGAGCAGGAGAAGGTATTGATCGAAGCGGCGCTGCAGCAGGGGCGTTTCAACCAGCGCAAGGCGGCGCAGCTGCTGGGGCTCACCTATCATCAGCTGCGCGGCATGCTGAAAAAACATGCGCTGCTGCAAAACGGCGAAGCGGACGAGGAATAACAGGCAAAAAAAAAGCCAGCACCCGAGCTGGCTTAAAAAACACTGGAAGCAATGTGAGCAATGTCGTGCCTTCCACATCAGAGCCGCAAACTGTGGCCTTCCGTGAACTGCCAGGCGATGATAATAGTTATCAGTATCGTCTGTAAAGCACTTTGTTGAGAATTTTTCTCATTTCCACACGAAGATTGCGCAATTACCACTCAGGGAACGGGTCAGCCATGTCCAGCCAGTAGTCCACGCCGGCGGCCATTTCATCGTCGCTCAGCAGGCATTCGTCCAGCAAACGCACGATCGTCGCCTGCTGCAAATGCTGGCCGATAAACACCAGCTCCTGGCGCATGTCGCCGAACGGCTCCACCCATTTTTCCTGAATGTGCGCCCGCGCTTCGGGATCCTGCGGCCAGTTCTTTTGCGGGATGGCGCGCCAAAAGGTGCCCGCGAGGCCGTAGTGGGCGATGCCGCCGGCCTGGCTCCACTGCCCGGCCTGCCGCGGCCGCGTCGCCAGCCAGAAAAAGCCTTTCGAGCGCAGCAGCTTGCCGCCGCCCCAGTCGCCGTTGATCACGCGGTAAAACTTGTCCGGCGCAAACGGCCGCCGCGCCTGATAGACGAAGCTGCTGATGCCGTAGTTTTCCGTTTCCGGCACGTGTTCGCCGCGCAGCTCTTTCAGCCAGCCGGGCGCCTGCTGCGCCTTTTCAAAGCTGAAGCTGCCGGTATTCAGCACCGCCTCCAGCGGCAGCTTACCCGGCGCGATCGGCACAATGCGGGCATCGGGGTTCAGGCTGGCCAACAGCGCCATCACTTCGCCCTGCTGGGCTGGCGTCAACAGATCGGTCTTGCTGACCAGCATCACGTCGCAGAACTCAATTTGCTCAATCAACAGATCCGCCACGCTGCGCAGATCGTCCTCGCCCAGGCTTTGGCCGGCCTCCTGCAGGCTTTGCGCCCGCTGGTACTGCTGGATGAAATTCACCCCGTCGACCACCGTCACCAGAGTATCCAGCCGGGCGAACTGCGACAGGCTTTCGCCCTTTTCGTCCTCGAAGGTAAAGGTTTCCGCCACCGGCAGCGGCTCGGATATGCCGCTCGATTCGATCAACAGATAATCAAAGCGCCCGTCCTGCGCCAGCTCGCGCACCGATACCAGCAGGTCTTCGCGCAGCGTGCAGCAAATGCAGCCGTTGCTCATCTCTACCAGCTTCTCTTCCTGGCGATCGAGATGCACCGCATTTTCCACCAGCGCGGCGTCGATGTTCACTTCGCTCATGTCGTTGACGATCACCGCCACGCGCATGCCCTGCCGGTTGTTCAGGATGTGGTTCAGCACCGTGGTCTTGCCGGCGCCGAGAAAGCCGGAAAGCACGGTCACGGGAAGTTGTTTCATGGGAGCCTCATTAAAATTCATTGCGTAATGCCTGATAGCCGCGCACCAGTTCGACGTTGGTGGCGGCCACTTCTTCCGAAAACTGCAGCGCGCCGCGATCGACCTGGCGATAGCGCGACAGGTCGCTGTCCGGCCCTACGCGCTCGGTCGAGGGGATATAGCGGTTTTCCGGCAGCGTCACGCCGTCCACCACCGCGTTGTAACGCACCACGCAGCCGGACTGGATGTGGCAGTTGAACAGCACGCTGTTGAAACCGATAAACACCCGATCGTCGATGCGACACGGGCCGTGGACGATGGCGCGGTGGGCGATCGAACTGTAACGGCCAATGATGACCGCCGCCCCGCTCTTGGAGTGGATCACCACGCCGTCCTGAATATTGGAGTGCGAGCCGATGACGATCGGCTCCATGTCGCCTGCGGCGTTCAACTCGTCGGCGCGGATCACCGCATACGGGCCGACGTAGACGAAATCTTCGACGATCACCCGGCCGCAGATAATGGCGGTGGGATCGATGTAGGCCAGCGGCGAGACCTGCGGCAGGTGGCCGCTGGGATTTTTACGCAGCATGATTTTCTCCCCGCCAGCTCAGCTCCGCCACCGCATTGTGGGCATGCAGGCTCTCCTGATGCTCGACGCGCAGCGAGAACGCGCGGTAATCACACTGGCTGCGCAGCATGCGATACAGACGGCGCGCCGCATCTTCGCAAAACATCAGGTTCTGCCCGTTGGCCAGCGCGAATGCCTGCTCGTCGCGGCGTTTCACCAGCGTTTGTACCGGCGTGCCCAGCGCGTGTTCGATGCGGTCGATCAATTTCACCGGTTCGAACGCCCGTTCATTCTCGGGCGTCACGGTGACCCAGGCCCAGCTGCGCTGGCTGTGAGGGGTGGCCGGCATTCCCTGCTCCAACAGCCACTCGCTCACCTGGCGTTGGCTGATCCGCTCCGCCGCCTGTTCAAAATCAAACTGAAACTGTTGCTGCGCCAGCTGACGGCTGAGCGCCGCCGAACTCGGGCAGGTCGAGGAGTAAGGCACGCCGACGGTCAGCGCCAGCGTCAGCCTGTTCGTCAGAGTGGCCTCGATGCGCAGCGGGTAAGCCTTCCAGCCTCGCTGCGGCGACAGCAACGCCGGGCGCGACAGCAGCAGCTCGCCGCTGATCGCCAGTTTGGCGCGATCGCTGTGTTCCGGCTGCGAATCCAGAAAGGCCTGCAGCGTTCGGCCGAGGCGCTGCGGCGTCAGCTCGCCCTGCGTCAATTCGTCCAGCGCCAGATACAGCCGCGACATGTGAATGCCGCGTTCGCCCGCCGCTTCGGCGCGCAGGTTGATGCCGGCGTCGACCTTGGCCATCAGTGGCTTGCCGGCCAGCTCCAGCGGCAGCGCGATCCCTTGCATCCCGACCCAATCGAGCCCGACATCACTCATTTCGCCGCGCCATGCCTGAGCGTCCGGCAGCGAACGGCGTGGTGGAAGTGCAACTTCGTTCATACATCCCCTTGCGTTATTGTGACTTTGCCGGGGAACGGTATCATGATTTTGTTATGTTATAACATATCAAATAAGATTTTTTTCACGAACGCGAACGACATGATTAATCAAGTCGCAGAAAACTCAGCGATTTTGCTCAATGGATTGGGCTGCCGGTCAGAGTGCGATACACTAACGCTATTGCTGATTAACCCATGAGCCTCTATGCGTGGTTTACCCCTTTGGATAGTGTCGTTGTGCTTTACCGGCTCCGCCCTGGCCACAACAACACCGCCCGCGCCCGCCGCGGCGCCGCTGCCGGACATTCGCCAGAGCGGCTTTGTCTATTGCGTCAGCGGCATACTGAATACCTTCAACCCGCAAATGGCCAGCAGCGGCCTGACGGTGGATACCCTGGCCGCCCAGCTGTACGATCGCCTGCTGGATGTCGATCCCTACACCTACCGGCTGATCCCCGAGTTGGCGCAAAGCTGGGAAGTGTTGGACAACGGCGCCACCTACCGCTTCCATCTGCGCAAGGACGTGCCGTTCCAGACCACCGCCTGGTTCACGCCCACCCGCAAGATGAACGCCGACGACGTGGTGTTCAGCTTCGCGCGCGTATTTGACCAAAAACACCCGTATCACGACGTCAACGGCGGCGAATACCCCTATTTCGACAGCCTGCAGTTCGGCGATTCGGTGCAGAGCGTGAGAAAGCTCGACGACTACACGGTGGAGATCCGCCTGCAGTCGCCGGACGCCTCATTCCTGTGGCACCTGGCGACCCACTACGCGCCGGTGCTGTCCGCCGAGTACGCCGACACGCTGACGCGCGAAGGCCATCAGGAGCTGATCGACCGTGAACCGGTCGGCAGTGGCCCGTTCCTGCTCAACGAATACCGCTCGGGGCAATATATTCGCCTGGCGCGCAACGCCGCCTACTGGAAAGGCCTGCCGCGCATGCCGCAGGTGGTGATCGATCTGGGCGCCGGCGGCACCGGCCGCCTCTCCAAACTGCTGACCGGCGAGTGCGACGTGCTGGCCTATCCGGCGGCGAGCCAGCTGTCTATCCTGCGCGACGATCCGCGCCTGCGCCTGACGCTGCGCCCGGGGATGAACATCGCCTATCTGGCGTTCAACACCCGCAAGCCGCCGCTCGACAACCTCAACGTGCGCCAGGCGATCTCGCTGGCGATCAACAACCAGCGGTTGATGCAATCGATCTATTACGGCACGGCGGAAACCGCCGCCTCGATCCTGCCTCGCGCCTCCTGGGCCTACGACAACGACGCGCACGTCACCGAGTACGATCCGGCCAAATCGCGCGAAATGCTGCGGCAGGCCGGCGTCGGCCAGCTGAACCTGAAGCTGTGGGTGCCGACCGCCTCGCAGTCTTACAACCCGAGCCCGCTGAAGACCGCTGAGCTGATCCAGGCCGATCTCGGCCAGGTGGGCATCAACGTCACCATCGTGCCGGTGGAAGGCCGCTTCCAGGAGGCGCGCCTGATGGAGATGAACCACGATCTGACCCTGACCGGCTGGGCCACCGACAGCAACGACCCGGACAGCTTCTTCCGGCCGCTGCTGAGCTGCGCGGCAATCCGTTCGCAAACCAACTATGCTCACTGGTGTGACCCGGGCTTCGACGAAGTGCTGCAGAACGCGCTGCTGTCGCAGCAGCTGTCTCAGCGCATCGACAACTACCGCAAGGCGCAGAAGATCCTCGAGCAGCAACTGCCGGTGCTGCCGCTGGCCTCTTCCCTGCGGCTGCAGGCCTACCGCTACGACATCAAGGGATTGGTGCTGAGCCCGTTCGGCAACGCCTCGTTCGCCGGGGTGTACCGTGAATCCGCGCCGGAGGTGAAAAAGTGATTATCTTTACCCTGCGCCGCATTCTGCTGCTGCTGATCACGCTGTTCTTCCTGACGCTGGTCAGCTTCAGCCTGAGCTATTTCACGCCGCGCGCGCCGCTGAACGGCGCCGCCCTGCTGGACGCCTATCAGTTCTACTTCGTCAGCCTGCTGCACTGGGACTTCGGCGTTTCCAGCATCAACGGCCAGGCGATCAGCGAACAGCTGCGCGAAGTGTTCCCGGCCACCATGGAACTGTGCCTGCTGGCCTTCGCCCTGGCGCTGTTTATCGGCATTCCGCTGGGCATCATCGCCGGCGTGCTGCGCGGCAAATGGCAGGACACCGCCATCAGCACCTTCGCGCTGCTGGGCTTTTCGATGCCGGTGTTCTGGCTGGCGCTGCTGCTGATGCTGTTCTTCTCGCTGCACCTGGGCTGGCTGCCGGTATCCGGCCGTTTCGACCTGCTGTATCAGGTGAAGCCGATCACCGGTTTCGCGCTGATCGACGCCTGGCTGTCGGACTCGCCGTACCGCGCCGAGATGATCGGCAGCGCCCTGCGCCACATGATCCTGCCGATCGCCGCGCTGGCGGTGGCGCCCACCACCGAAGTGGTGCGCCTGATGCGCATCAGCACCGACGACGTGCTGAGCCAAAACTACATCAAGGCCGCCGCCACCCGCGGTCTGTCGCGCTTCACCATCATTCGCCGCCACGTGTTGCACAACGCGCTGCCGCCGATCGTGCCCAAGCTGGGGCTGCAGTTCTCCACCATGCTCACGCTGGCGATGATCACCGAAGTGGTGTTCAGCTGGCCGGGCCTCGGCCGCTGGCTGATCAACGCCATTCGCCAGCAGGACTATGCGGCGATCTCCGCCGGTGTCATGGTGGTCGGCACGCTGGTGATCACCATTAACGTCCTGGCCGATATTCTGGGTGCGGCAACCAACCCGCTGAAACATAAGGAATGGTATGCCCTTCGATAACGTATACCGCGAGAAAAAAATGCCGAGCCCGCTGCGCTACACCTGGCGGATTTTCTACGGCGACGCGCTGGCGATGATCGGTTTTTACGGGGTGATCGCCCTGCTGCTGCTGTCGCTGTTCGGCAGCCTGCTGGCGCCCTACGCGCTGGATCAGCAGTTCCTCGGCTATCAGCTACTGCCGCCGTCCTGGTCGCGCTACGGCAACGTGTCGTTCTTTCTCGGCACCGACGATCTCGGGCGCGACATCCTCAGCCGCCTGTTGACCGGCACTGCCGCCACCTTCGGCTCGGCGCTGGCGGTGACGCTGGCCGCGGCGTTCTGCGGGGTGATCCTCGGCGTGTTCGCCGGCGTCACCCACGGGCTGCGCTCGGCGGTGCTCAACCACATTCTTGATACCCTGCTGTCCATTCCCTCGCTGCTGCTGGCGATCGTGGTGGTGGCGTTTATCGGCCCCAAACTTGAACACGCCATGCTGGCGGTGTGGCTCGCCTTGCTGCCGCGCATGGTGCGCACCATCTACAGCGCGGTGCACGACGAGCTGGAGAAAGAGTACGTGGTGGCGGCGCGGCTCGACGGCGCTTCCACGCTGCAGATCCTGTGGTACGCCGTCATGCCGAACATCGCCGCGGTGCTGGTGACCGAGTTCACCCGCGCGCTGTCGATGGCCATTTTGGACATCGCCGCGCTCGGCTTCCTCGATCTCGGCGCGCAGCTGCCTTCGCCGGAATGGGGAGCGATGCTCGGCGATTCGCTCGAGCTGGTGTACGTCGCGCCCTGGACGGTGATGCTGCCCGGCGCGGCCATCCTCGTCAGCGTGCTGCTGGTTAACCTGTTAGGCGACGGTATGCGCCGCGCAATCAATGCCGGGGTGGAATAATGCCGTTACTCGATATCCGCAATCTGACGATTGAATTTATGACCGCCGAAGGGCCGGTCAAGGCGGTCGATCGCGTCAGCATGACGCTGACCGAGGGCGAGGTGCGCGGCCTGGTGGGTGAATCGGGCTCCGGCAAGAGCCTGATCGCCAAGGCCATCTGCGGCGTAACCAAAGACAACTGGCGCGTCACCGCCGACCGTTTCCGCTTCGACGACATCGATCTGCTGCAGCTGAGCCCGCGCGAGCGGCGCAGGCTGGTGGGCCACAACGTCTCGATGATTTTCCAGGAGCCGCAGTCCTGCCTCGATCCTTCCGAGAGCATCGGCCGCCAGCTGGCGCAGGCGATCCCGGGCTGGACTTATAAAGGCCACTGGTGGCAGCGCTTCAACTGGCGCAAACGCCGCGCCATCGAATTGCTACACCGCGTCGGCATCAAGGATCACGACGACATCATGGGCAGCTTCCCGTACGAGCTGACCGAAGGCGAGTGTCAGAAAGTGATGATCGCCATCGCGCTGGCCAACCAGCCGCGCCTGCTGATCGCCGATGAGCCAACCAACGCCATGGAGCCGACCACCCAGGCGCAGATTTTCCGCCTGTTGGCGCGCCTCAATCAGAACAACAACACCACCATCCTGCTGATCAGCCATGATTTGCAGATGATGAGCAAATGGGCCGACCGGGTGAACGTGCTGTACTGCGGGCAAACGGTGGAAAGCGCCCAGTGCGAAGAGCTGCTGGCGGCACCGCACCACCCTTACACCCAGGCGCTGATCCGCGCCATGCCGGATTTTGGCCGCTCGCTGCCGCACAAGAGCCGGTTGAACACGCTGCCGGGCGCCATTCCTTCGCTGGAACACCTGCCGATCGGCTGCCGTCTGGGGCCGCGCTGCCCTTACGCGCAGAAGAAGTGTATCGAAACGCCGCGCCTGCGCCCGGTCAAAAACCACTTCTTCGCCTGCCACTTCCCGCTGAACATGGAGGAGCAATAACATGGAAACGCTGTTGGAAGTGCGCAACCTGAGCAAAACCTACCGCTACCGCACCGGGCTGTTCCGCCGTCAGCACGTCGAGGCGGTGAAATCCGTCAGCTTTACCCTGCGCGAAGGCCAGACGCTGGCGGTGATCGGCGAGAACGGCTCCGGCAAATCCACGCTGGCGAAGATGCTCTCCGGCATGGTGGAACCGACCGCCGGCGAACTGCTGATCGACGATCATCCGCTGGAATTCGGCGATTATCGCTATCGCAGCCAGCGCATTCGCATGATTTTTCAGGATCCGAGCACCTCGCTCAACCCGCGCCAGCGCATCGGCCAGCTGCTGGACGCGCCGCTGCGGCTGAACACCAGTCTGGAACCCGCCGAACGCGAGCAGCGCATCAACCAGACGCTGCGCCAGGTCGGCATGCTGCCGGATCACGCCTACTACTATCCGCACATGCTGGCTTCCGGGCAGAAACAGCGCGTCGCATTGGCGCGTGCGCTGATCCTGCAGCCGAAGGTAATCGTCGCCGATGAGGCGCTGGCCTCGCTGGACATGTCGATGCGCTCGCAAATCATCAACCTGATGCTGGAACTGCAGGAAAAACACGGTATTTCCTATATCTACGTCACTCAGCACCTCGGCATGATGAAGCATATCAGCGACCAGGTGTTGGTGATGCACGAAGGAGAAATCGTCGAACGCGGCAGCACCGCCGAGGTGTTGGCGGCGCCGCTGCACGAATTGACCAAGCGCCTTATCGCCAGCCATTTCGGCGAGGCGCTGACCGCCGACGCCTGGCGGCGCGACGGCGGCCGTTTTTGAGGCCCGTCCTGGCCTGCAATAAACCCGCTGCGGCGGGTTTTTTATTGCCGCACGCGCCTGCCGCTACGCCAGAAAACGCAAATACAAATTACATTCTTGTTATATATCCTTATATTTTATTCCTTTCAGTTATTGATTAGTCCGTAACATTATTTTATCTCGCCAGGGCGATCGGTGAGGATATCCCCTACGTTGAGCCTCTCATACGACAGGATATCGCACTGATGAACAGCCTTCGCCATCGCCGCCTCTCGCAGTTTCTGCTTACGCTGGCCGCCGGTTTCTCTGTTTACGGCCACGCGCTGTGCTGCGATGAGCTGCGCTGAATCCGCCTTTCGCCCCGCCAGCGGGCATGTTGCCTCTTTGTCCAGCCGCCGCTGCCGTACGCAGCGTTGGCTGTTGATCACGATTAAGGATTGACCCTATGGAACGACTCCGTCGACAACATAATGCCCAGTGGTATCACGAAACCCAAAGCAGCGTACGGGGCGATGCGCCGCTGGAGCCGCAGGCGGCCACCCTGCGCGATCGTTTTCTGCTGGGGCTGGGCGCCTTCGCCGACGAAGCGCTAAATGCTGCGCTCAGCGCCCGCGCCGGGGTATTCAACGCCTCGCTGGCCGGTTACCACGCGCTGTTTCCCGACCAGGTGTCGCTGTCACGATACGTGACATTGTCACCCTACGATCGCCTCAGCACCGCGTTGACCGTCGCTCAGGTGACGGGCGTGCAATCGCTTTGTAGCCACTACGCCGCCCGCCTCGCCCCGCTGCACAGCCCGGACGCCTCCCGGGAAAGCAATATCCGCCTTGCCCAGATCACCCAATATGCCCGCCAGCTCGCCAGCCAGCCCACGCTGATTTGCCGCAGGGCGCTGCAACAGCTCGGCGACGTCGGGCTGAGCCCGGCGGATATCGTAACCTTCTCTCAGACGATCGGTTTTGTCAGCTATCAGGCGCGCGTAGTGGCGGGCGTCGCGGCGTTGGCCGGCCGCCCGGCGGTGGTGGTGCCCGGCTTCCCGAACGTCGAAGACGCCGATGGCGTCGCTTTCAGCGCCGACGAGTTGAGCTGGACTGCGCGTCTGCCGACAATCGACACGGAAGCCGCCGCCGCCGAACAGCTTGACGTGCTGGATCAGAGCCACCCGCAGGCGCGCGCCGAATCTTATTATTTGCTGTTGGCGCACGATGCCGCCGCGCTGCGCGAGCGTAACGGCGTGTTTAACGGCATCAATGCCGAAGGATATGGGTTATCGAGCCGATTGAAAGCGCTGGCGACGCTGGTGGTCTCGCGCATCAACGGCAGCCGCTACTGCGCGGCTACGGTGGCGCAAGAGCTACAGGACGACGGGCTGGCCCAGGCGCTGTTCGCCGGGCTGCCTCAGGGGCTGGCTTTTACCGAGGATGCCGTCAAACGTGCAGTGATCCACACCGCCGCCGAGCTGACGCGCGCTCCGGAGAAATTCACCCCGCAGAGCGTGCAGCCGTTGTTCAACAGCGGCCTGAATCAGGCGCAGGCGCTGGAAGTGATCCTCACCGCCGCGCTCTACGCCTGGGAAAACCGCCTGCGCCAAACGCTGGGCGATGCAGAGCCGGCACAGCCGGCGCAATGACCTATCACTGAGTTGACGGCTAATTTCGCCGTTAACTCTCTTTGGTCTATTTTGGCTAAAAACTTCACCAAAAGATGAACTGATAAAGTATAAATCCGAAAAAATAATATTTGTCAGAATTATGATTCGTTTTTCTCTGCCGCTCGCGAAAATAACGACTCGTCAAAATTATGTCTGCAAACAAAGCAATAGAAAGATTGCGCCCTCGCTCAATTATGTAACCGTTCTCATCGCAGAAGCAGTAAAACAAGGTTTTAACCCTGCTAATTAATAGAGAAACACATTAACGCCTCTAACTTTTCAGCAGTGGTGGGCTTGCTGTTTAGTTTCTATGATTAAGCCGATAGCGACGTTGTGATTTCCATTTCAAATATTCACTAAAAATAAACGCTCGCCGTCAACCCCATTATTTTTTGATTTTCCATCACAGCAAAAAAAATATTGTGAGGTAACCCCATGTCTGAGCAAGAACTTAAATCCAGCAACAGTATCGTTAACGTGATTGTCGTCATCGATACCGATGCTCTGATAGAAGCATTCGAGAATAACAACCCCAGTCAGGACTCCGGCAACCCAACAGGTATCGGGCATCAATACGCTTATATGGTCGTCACCTCCGAGCAGGTGATCGGCGGTTCCGGCACGGCGGACCTGAACTTTAAAGCCAATGTCGGCGACGTCATTCGCTGGACCGGCACCTCAGAATCCGCCAATTTCGACGCCGGCGTGCTGATCTACGGGCTGCCGCAGTTCGGCAGCGGCACCCAGGTCTTTTCCAACCCGACCTTCAAAATGTACACCCGCAGCTCGATGATGCCGGCGCAAAATACCGTGTTCCCCGTCACCTTCACCAACCAAACCTATTGGTTCATCCAGGCGGACATCAGCAATACCGGCACGGAAAATTATTGCATCCAATTTGGCCTCTATTATCTATTATCGGCCAAATGGCGGCGATCAGAAATTACTGGGTTATTTCTATTGGGATCCGACCATTACCATCAGCAATTAACCTTATTCCGTCGACCGTTAGGCACCACATGATTATGGCCCCTCGGGGCCATAATCGTTGCGGAAACATCGGGTAAACTTAAACGTCTCTATTCATTTTGCCGACGCAGCCACTCGCTGGCGGCGTCGAAGAATTTTTGCGCCAACGGCGTGGCGCGCTCCGCCATATCGACCACCACCGCCGCATGACGCGGCATGGCGCCGATGGCCACCGGGCGCCGCTGCAACGCCGGCATCAGCGGCGATTGCAGCTGGCCGCGCGGGAACAGCCCGCAGCCCAGGCCGACGAAAATTCCCTCCAGCAGTTGGAAGATCGAGGCCGTCTCCAGCCGCGTGTGCAGCGTCAACCCGGCGTCGCGGAAGTGTTGATCGAGATAGCGGCGGAAATAACGCGTCGGCTCGGCCAGGCACAGCGGCAAGGCGGCCACCGCTTCCAGCGGCAACGGCGTGTCGCCCACCAGCTTAGGGAAGTGTTGCGGATGAAATACCAGCTCGACGCCGGTTTCCACCAGCGGTTGCGATTGGAAATGCAGCTCCTTTAAGGTCGACAGCTCGAAAAAGCCGATGCCGATGTCAACGGTATGCGCCGTCAGCGCCTCCAGCAGCTGATCGGCGCTCAGCACCGCCAGCCGGTAATCGAGATGCGGGTAACGCGCGCTGACCGCCTTGAGCATTTCCGATACCGAGATACTGCACTGCGGCACCACGCCAAGGCGCAGCGTGCCGTGCAAGCCGTGCTTGAGCGACTCCACCTCCAGCTTCAGCCCCTGGTAGACCGAGACGATCTCACGCGCCCACGCCAGCACCCGCTCGCCTTCGGCGGTAAAACCGCCGAAATGGTTGCCGCGGTTAATCAGCGAAACGCCCAGCTCTTTCTCCAGATTTTTCAATCGCATGGATAGCGTTGGCTGGCTGACGAAGCTGGCTTCCGCCGCCCGGCCGAAGTGGCGTTCCCGTTCTAAATTACACAAATAAATCAGTTGTTTAATATCCATAGCGCGGCTCAATGATCGGCATTCGCATCAGTATACCACCGGGCGCCGTCGCCCGCCCGGCGAGTCAGAGCTTCAGCTTCACGTAATCCGCTAGGCGCGAGAACACGCCGCCCTGCGGCACCGCCTGCAGCGCGACCAGCGGCAGGGTTTTCACCACCTGGCCATTGTCGCTGATGCGGATCTCGCCGACGGTCTGCCCTTTGCCAATCGGCGCTTCCAGCCGTGCGGTATTGATTACGTACTGCGCCTTCAGCTTGTCCGCTTCGTTTTTTGGCAGGCTGAGCGACTGGTTCTGCGCGCTGCCGACCGGCAAGCGGTGATCCTCGCCGTACCAGACCGGCTCTTCCCCCAGGCTCTGCCCGGCGCTGAACAGGTGTACGGTGGTAAAGTCGCGCAGCCCCCAGGTCAACAGCTTACGCGCCTGCTCCTCACGCCCCTTAGCGCTTTTGCCGCCCATCACCACGGCGATCAGGCGGCGATCCCCTTCGGTGGCGGAGGCGATGATGTTGAAGCCGGCCGAGGCGGTGTGCCCGGTTTTCAGCCCATCGACGTGCAGCGTCTTATCCCACAGCAGCCCATTGCGGTTCTGCTGCGTGATACCGTTCCAGGTCAGCGACTTCTCGCTGTACATATGATATTCCGCCGGTTCACTCATGATAATGGCACGCGCAATCACCGCCAGATCGCCGGCGGTGGTGAACTGCCCCGGCGCATCCAGCCCGTGTACCGTTTCGAAATGGGTGTTCTGCAGGCCCAGCTGCGCGCTCTTCTCGTTCATCAGCTTGACGAAGTTGGCCTGGCTGCCCGCCACATAGTCCGCCATCGCCACGCAGGCGTCGTTGCCGGAATCGATGATAATGCCGCGGCTGAGATCGCGTACCGTGACCCTGTCACCGGGCTTCAGGAACATCAACGAAGACCCCTTGAACACCGGGTTGCCCTGCGCCCAGGCGTCTTTCCCCACGGTGACGACATCGTCAAGACCAATCTTGTGCTGGTCAAGCGCGTGGTCGATCACCAACCCGGTCATGAGTTTAGTCAGGCTGGCCGGGTTGCGCCGTTCATCGGCATTGCCGGCAGCCAACACCTGGCCGGTGGTGTAATCCATCAAAACGTAAGAGGCGGCGTCTATCGCCGGCGGGGTCATGGTGGGAAAATGGGGCGTCGTTCCCGCCGCCTGCGCCGCTAAAGGCAGTAATATACCGCCGATCACCACTGATACTGAACGCTTCACGCTGTGTTCCTCAGGCCCGCAGGCTGAATAAAATGCCAATATAATCCGCGAGATAGACTGCATTAATTCACTTTCAGACGAAACCATTACTCTTTTGCAGCGGGTGTCTTTATGCAACCATTTGTTTACGTCATCGCCCGCCGGCGATAGATAAGCTCTATGCCGCCATTGCCCCATTCGATTAGACGCCACCCGGCAGCCCCCCTAAACTTGTGACATAAATACGCAAGACGCATAAAAAAGCGTTTACTTTTTAGCTACAACCACCTGCGAAGTGTCATCATGAAATTTAAACCGTCAATCAAGCCTTACACCGGCCCGGCGGGCGGCTGGGGTTCGCTTGAAGCCACCACCCGCTTTGTCCTCGACAGTAAACAAACGCTCAAAAACATGCGCAACCTGATGCGCGTCAACAAGGCTCGCGGCTTCGACTGCCCAGGCTGCGCCTGGGGCGACGACAACCACAGCACCTTCAGCTTCTGCGAAAACGGCGCCAAAGCGGTCAGTTGGGAAGCGACGCGCAGCGCCGTCGAGCCAGAGTTCTTCGCCGCCCACAGCGTCAGCACCTTGCAGCAGCAAAGCGACTATTTCCTCGAGTATCAGGGGCGCCTCACCCATCCGATGCGCTACAACGCCGAAACCGACCACTATGAGCCTATCCATTGGCCGGACGCGCTGGCGCTGATCGCCAAGCACATCAACGGCATGGACAACCCGAACCAGATCGAGCTGTATACTTCGGGCCGCGCCAGCAACGAAGCGTCGTACCTTTATCAGCTGTTCGGCCGCATGCTCGGCACCAGCAATTTCCCCGACTGTTCCAATATGTGCCACGAGGCGAGCGGCGTTGGGCTGAAGCAGAGCATCGGCGTCGGCAAAGGCACCATCCGCATCGATGACTTCGAAAAGGCCGATGCCATCTTCGTGTTCGGTCAAAACCCCGGCACCAACCACCCGCGCATGCTGCACAGCCTGAAAAACGCCGCCCGACGCGGCGCGCGCATCGTCAGCTTCAACACCCTGCGCGAACGTGGGCTGGAAAGGTTCGCCGATCCGCAGGATCCGGTACAGATGCTGACGCCAAAATCCTCGCCGATCAGCTCTTCCTATTACCAACCGAATCTGGGCGGTGATATGGCGGCGGTGCGCGGCATGGTAAAAGCCCTGCTGGAAACCCACCGCCAGCGTCTGGCCGCCGGCGAGCCCGCCCTGTTCGACCTGGCGTTTATCGAACGGCACAGCGTCGGCGTAGAGGCTTACCTGGCGCAGGTAGACGCCACCGAGTGGCAAACCATTACCGCGCAGTCGGGCCTGAGCGAGGCGCAGCTGCGCCAGGCGGCGGCCACCTATCAGGGCGCCGAACGGGTGATCTGCACCTGGGCGATGGGCGTGACGCAGCATAAACACTCCATTGCGACGGTGCGCGAAATCACCAACCTGCAGCTGCTGTTCGGGCAACTGGGCAAACCGGGCGCCGGCCTGTGCCCGGTACGCGGCCACAGCAACGTCCAGGGTAACCGCACCATGGGGATCGACGAGAAGTCGCCCAAAGCGCTGCTCGACAGCCTGGAGCGCCACTTTAACTTCACCGCCAATCGCGCGCTGGGCCACAACACGGTGGAAGCGATCGAAGCGATGCTGCGCGGCGAAGTGAAAGTGCTGATCGCGCTGGGCGGCAACCTGGCCGCCGCGGCGCCGGACACCGAGCGCACCGCCCGCGCCCTGCGCAACTGCGATTTGACGGTGCATATCAGCACCAAGCTTAACCGCAGCCACCTGGTGACCGGCAAAGACGCGCTGATCCTGCCGACGCTCGGCCGCACCGAACTGGACATGCAGGCCAGCGGCTCGCAGTACATTACGGTCGAGGATTCGTTCAGCATGGTGCACGCCTCGGAAGGCATCGGCAAACCGCTGGCGGAGACCCAACGTTCGGAGACGGCGATCGTCTGCGGTATCGCCGACGCGGTGCTGGGCACCCGGCAGTTGGACTGGCTGGAACTGGCCGACGACTACTCGCTGATCCGCGATCATATCGCCGCCACCATTCCCGGCTTTGAGGATTTCAACCGGCGCTGCGACCAGCCCGGCGGTTTCTACCTGGGCAATGCCGCCGCCGAACTGCGCTTCGCCACGCCAAGCGGCAAGGCAGAATTCAGCGCCGCCGCGCTGCCGACCACCCTGTTCCCGCAGCTGGGCGGCGAGCAAGCGCCGTTTACCCTGCAGACGCTGCGCTCGCACGATCAGTACAACACCACCATCTATGGTCTGGATGACCGTTATCGCGGCGTTTACGGCCAACGCGAAGTGTTGTTCATCCATCCGGAGGATCTGGCGGCGCTGGGCCTGCAGGATGGCGAACGGGTAGAGATTGAAACCCTGTGGAACGATGGCGTGGTGCGTAAAGTAGACGGGTTCAAGCTGGTGAGTTACGACATTCCGCGTGGCAACCTGGCGGCCTACTACCCGGAAACCAACCCGCTGGTGCCGCTGGCCAGCTTCGGCGACGGTACCGGCACGCCGACTTCGAAGTCGATTCCGGTGGTGATCCGCCGCAGCGAACAGCAACCTTCGCTGCGCATCGCCTGAAAACGCGCGCCCGGTTCACCCCGGGCGCGCCAATATCGCCAGGATGGTCTGCAACTCGTCGGACAGCTGATGCCGTCGCCAGACGAAATACAGGTCGCTCACCCCCTCCTCACCCATTTCCACCACCTTCAGCCCCGGCGCCGGCAAGATCAGCGGCAGCAACGAACCGGGTACGCAGGCGACGCCACAACCGGCCTGCACGCAGGCCGCCATCGCGGCATAAGACTCCATTTCCAGCGTCATGCGCGGTTTCAGCCCGCGCGAGGCCAGCCAGTGATCGACCTTCAGGCGAAACGAACATTCGCGGCTGAAGGTGTAAAACTCCAGCGGCGACAGCGTGGCGGCGTCGGGTTCCCCGGCATCGGCCGGCATCAGCAATACCAGCCGTTCGTCGAATGCCTTTTGGCTGGCCAGCAGCGGATGTTCTATCGGGCCGTCGGTGATCGCCAGATCGAGATCGCTGTCGATCAACATGCGTTCCAGCACCAGCGAGTCGCGGCTCAGCACGTTGATGTGCAGATGAGGCTGTAAACGGCGCAGCCGGGCAATGCGCACCGGCAAATGGCTGACCAGCGAGAAATCCAGCGCCCCGAGGTTCAGCAGCCCATGTTGGTGCTCGCCGGCGAACAGCTGCTTGCTGCGCTCCGCCTGCGCCACAATGTCGCGCGCCTGCTGGTAGAACAGCCGCCCTTTGGGATTGACGTACAGCCGGTTCTTGTCGCGGAAAAACAGCTCGCCGCCCAGCGACTCCTCCAGCTCGCGCAGCCGCAGCGTGACGTTGGAAGGCACGCAGTGCAGCTCGCGCGCGGCGGCGGCGATGGTTTTATGTTCCACCACGGTGCAGAAAAACTTCAGCTGGCTCAGCTTCATCTATCATTCACTTTTAGTTAGTGTTTTAGTTAAAAACAATCACTTTAGATTAGCATCGATTTCACCTACAGTCTGCCGACACCCTGAGGAGGATCTCTGATGCCACTGAATGACCTACTGACGCTGCCCGGCGTGGCGGCCCAACCGGATGCGGTAACCGACGGTTACGTGTTCAACCACACCATGATCCGCGTGAAGGATCTGACCAAGGCGCTGGATTTCTACACCCGCGTGCTGGGCTTTACCCCGGTTTATCTGGAAACGTTCGAAGAAGCCGCCTTCACCATCTGCTACCTGACGCGCAGCCCGCGTGAACAGATCCCGCAGGACGACGACGAACGCAAGCGCTGGGCGCTGAGCCAGCCAGGAATTCTCGAGCTGACCCATAACCACGGCACCGAAAATCAGGCGGATTTCCACTATCACAACGGCAACGGCGAGCCACGCGGCTTTGGCCACCTGTGCGTCACGGTGCCGGACGTGCGCGCCGCCTGCGAGCGGTTTGAGCGCCTCGGCGTCACCTTCCAGAAACGCCTGCATGAAGGCCGCATGAACTACGTGGCGTTCATTCGCGATCCGGACGATTACTGGATTGAAATCCTGCAGCCGACGCCGCTGCAAGACTGACGGTCACCCGCCCTCCACCCCGGCCCTCGCGCCGGGGTTTTTCATCGATAGCGTTTCGATTGACCAATCTTGCGCAAAATCGCGCGGCAACGCGGGGTTCAGTGACGTTAGGCTTGCTCGCAGCGGGTGATTCGCGTAAAACTGTCAGCCGCAAATCTTGCCACTCACAACCCATTCACTGGACGATATGTTTCAAGATAACCCGCTGCTGGCGCAGCTTAAACAGCAACTTCACTCTCAAACCCCGCGCGTTGAAGGCGTCGTGAAAGGGACTGAGAAAGGCTTTGGCTTTCTTGAAGTAGACGGTCAAAAAAGTTACTTCATTCCGCCGCCGTACATGAAGAAAGTCATGCACGGGGATCGCATTATCGCCACCCTGCACACCGAGAAAGAGCGCGAAATCGCCGAGCCGGAAACCCTGGTCGAGCCGTTCCTGTCGCGCTTTGTCGGCCGCGTGCAAAAGCGCGACGACCGTCTGTCCATCGTGCCCGATCATCCGTTGCTGAAAGAGGCGATTCCGTGCCGCCCGGTGCGTGAATTGACCCACAACTTCCAGGCCGGCGACTGGGCGGTGGCGGAAATGCGCCGTCATCCGCTGAAAGGCGATCGCGGCTTCAACGCCGATCTGACCCAGTTTATCACCAACGGTGAAGACCATTTCGCCCCGTGGTGGGTGACGCTGGCGCGTCACAACCTGGAAAAAGAGGCGCCGGAGATGCTGGCTCTCAGCAAGCCGGCCGCCGCGTCGGCGCGTGAAGATCTGACCGCGCTCGAATTCGTCACCATCGACAGCGCCAGCACCGAAGACATGGACGATGCGCTGTACGTGACCGACAACGGCGACGGTTCACTGCAGTTGACCATCGCCATCGCCGATCCGACCGCCTACGTCGAACAAGGCAGCAAGCTGGACGATATCGCCCGCGTGCGCGCCTTCACCAACTACCTGCCTGGCTTCAACATCCCGATGTTGCCGCGCGATCTGTCGGACAACCTGTGCTCGCTGCGCCCTAACGAGCGCCGCCAGGTGCTGGCTTGCCGCGTGACCATCGCCGCCGACGGCGCGCTGGGCGAAGATATTCAGTTCTTCGCCGCCGAGATCGAATCCAAAGCCAAGCTGGTATACGACGAAGTGTCCGACTGGCTGGAAGGCATTGCCGGCTGGCAGCCGCCGAGCGACGCCATCGCACAGCAGGTAGCCCTGCTGAAACGCGTTTGCGACGCGCGCAACGCCTGGCGCCACCAGCATGCGCTGGTGTTTAAAGATCGCCCGGACTACCGCTTCGTGCTGGGTGAAAAAGGCGACGTGCTGGAGATCGTTACCGAGCAGCGCCGCAGCGCTAACCGCATCGTTGAAGAGTGCATGATCGCCGCCAACGTCTGCGCCGCCATCGTGCTGCGCGATCGCCTGGGCTTCGGCGTGTACAACGTGCACACCGGTTTCGATCCTGCGCTGGTCGAGCAAGCGGTCACCGTATTGCAGGCCAACGGCGTGGAAGCCGAAGCCGACAAGCTGCTGACCCTCGACGGTTTCTGCGAACTGCGCCGCCACCTGGACGCGCAGCCGACCCAGTTCCTCGACAGCCGCATCCGCCGCTTCCAGACCTTCGCGGAGATCAGCACCACGCCGGGGCCACACTTCGGTCTGGGGCTGGAGGCTTACGCCACCTGGACATCGCCGATCCGTAAGTACGGCGATATGGTCAACCATCGCCTGCTGAAGGCGATCATCAACCAGCAGCCGGCGGAAAAACCGCAGGATGACGTGACGGTACAGCTGGCGGAGCGCCGCCGCCTCAACCGCATGGCGGAGCGCGACGTCGGCGACTGGTTGTACGCTCGCTTCCTGCAGGACAAGGCCGGTACCGATACCCGCTTCAACGCCGAGATCATCGACGTGACCCGCGGCGGCCTGCGCGTGCGCCTGCTGGACAACGGCGCGGTTGCCTTCATTCCGGCGCCGTTTATTCACGCGGTGCGCGACGAGATGCAGTGCAGCCAGGAAACCGGCACCGTGCAGATCAAGGGTGAAGTGGTTTACCGCCAGAGCGACACCTTGCAGGTCACCATCGCCGAAGTGCGCATGGAAACCCGCAGCGTGATCGCCCGCCCTGCGGCCTGAACGCCAACCTGAAACGGTAGCAGCGCCAAACGCCGACGGTGAAAACCGCCGGCGTTTTTTTTCGCCTCATTCCGGCTAGCGCAGCGGCTCGCCGCCGGTTTCGCGCAGCAGCGGCAGTACCGCCAGCGAAGCCAGCGTCGCCAGCATCAAATAGACGGCGGGCGCCAGCAGCGAGCCGCTCAGCGCGATCGACTGCGAGGCGATGTACTGGGCAAAACCGCCGAAGATCGCCACCCCGAGGCTGTAGACCAACGCAAACCCCAAAGCGCGAATGCGCTGCGGGAACAGCTCCGAAATCATCAGCATGGTCGGCACCGAACCGAGCGTGGTCAACCCGACCAGCAGCGCGACAATCAGCAACAGCACCGCCGGATGCGGCACCGCGCTCAGCCACCAAAACGCCGGCAGGGCCACGATCAGAATCGCGATCCGCGACCAACGGATCAGCGGCAGGCGGCCGTAACGATCGCACCAGTGCCCGACCAGCAGGCTGCCGCCGAAGGTGACAAGCCCCGCCAGCAGCATCGCGGCATAGCCGTAGGCCTGCGCCATCCCCAAGTATTTCACCGCGTAGGTGCCGAGATAATACATCGAGATGTAAGTGGCGACGGTGGCGCCGATGGTCAGCATCACGCCGAGCACCACCGCCCGCGAGTGCTTGCGCAACTGCGCGGGTGGCTCGTGCGCCCGCGGCACCGACGGCCGATCGCTCTCCAGCCCGAGACGCAGCCAGCAACCGAGCGGCGCCAACGCCACGCCGATAAAGAAAGGAATACGCCATCCCCACTCGGCCATGGCGTTCGGCTCGCCGGAAAGCACCGGCAAGGCCGCGCTGAGCGCCAGCGCGGTGACGCCGCCAACCACGGTGGCGATGCCCTGCGTCGCCAACGACCAGCTGGAATAGAAGCCGCGCCGGTTGGGCGGCGCCGACTCCACCAGCAACGACATCGACGCCCCTACTTCGCCGCCCGCCGCCACGCCCTGGATCAGGCGCGCCGCTACCAAGGTGACGGTTCCCCAGTAGCCGGCGCTGGCGTAGGTCGGCGCAAAGCCGATCATCGCCGTGCCCAGGCTCATCAAGGAAATCGTCAGGATCATCGCCGGTTTGCGGCCGCAGCGATCGGCATAGGCGCCAATCAGAATGCCGCCCAGCGGCCGCATGAAGAAGCTGACGCCAAACGTCGCGAACGCCAACAGCAATGCCAAATGCGGATCGCTGGACGGTGGAAAGAACAATACGCTGATGTAAATAACGAAGAAGTTATAAATACCGAAGTCGAAAAACTCCAGCGCATTACCGAAAGAGGCGGCGAATATGACCTTTTTGCCGCTGGCGTTCGGAGCCGATATTATTGCCGTTTGAGTTTCAGCCGTATTTTCACTCATCATTATCTTCCCTGTTATTATTTTTCGCGTTTATTTTAAATACGCTTCCGCCAACGCTGCCCAATAATGGCTGCCGGCCGCCAGACAGCCGTCGTTAAAGTCATATCCCGGGTTATGCACCATGCAGCTGCCTTCGCCATCGCCGTTGCCGATGATCAGGTAACAGCCCTGCGGGTGCGCATCGAGCATGAAGGCGAAATCTTCGCTGCCCATCAGCGGCCGGGCGCCATAGTGCACGCGGGCGGCGCCGAACTGCTGTTCCGCCACGCGGTGGGCGAAACGGGTCATCCCTTCGTCGTTGATCAGCACCGGCGTGCCGTTAACATGTTCCACCACCGCGTGAGCGCCGAAGCTTGCCGCCTGCGCCTCGATCAGCGCCGGAATGCGCGCCAGCAAGGTTGCGCGCGCCTGGCGATCCAGCGAGCGCACGCTGAGCTTCATCTCCGCGCTGTCCGGGATCACGTTGGCCGCCTCACCGGCCTTGATGCTGCCGACGGTGATCACCGCCGCTTCCAGCGGATCGATATTGCGCGAGACGATGCTCTGCAGGGAAACGGTGATATGCGAGGCCACCAGCACCGGATCGATCGTCAGCTGCGGGATGGCTCCGTGGCCGCCACGCCCCTGCACCCGCACGTTGAACTGATCCATCGAGGCCATAAACGGGCCGTGCTGGAAGAAGAACTCACCGAGCGGCATGCCCGGCATGTTGTGCATGGCGAAGATGGCGTCGCAGGGGAAGCGCTCGAACAGCCCCTGTTCCACCATGCGCGCGCCGCCGTTCAGCATCTCTTCCGCCGGTTGGAAAATCAGGTGCAGCGTGCCGTTGAAGTTGCGCGTATGCGCCAGGTAACGGGCGGCGCCGAGCAGCATGGTGGTATGGCCGTCATGGCCGCAGGCGTGCATGCGGTTGGCCACGCTGCTGCTCCAGGGTTTGCCGGTGTTCTCCTCGATCGGCAAGGCATCCATATCGGCGCGCAGCCCGAGGCTTTTCACGCCGTCGCCCGCCCGCAGCGTGCCCACCACGCCGGTGCCCGCCAATCCGCGGTGCACCTCATAACCCCACGAACTCAGATAATCCGCGACCAGATCGCTGGTACGAAACTCTTCGAAACCCAATTCGGGGTGCTGATGAATATCGTGCCGAATAGCCGTGAGCTGCGGTAAATACCCTTCGATGATTTTATTTATCATAATTACATTCCTTTCGTGATTTTATTATTTATTTGGTGAATGAATAAACCTGGGGGTGAAAATAAAGGTATAACACGGCATGAATAATTTTATTTCGGCTCGCCTCGACAGATAAAATAATAATCCGCCAGACGCCGTATCCAGATAAAAAACGACAATGATTCGCTGTACGCGCCGCGAAAATGCAGAATGAATAACTGCCCGGGATTCTGTGGGCGGCAGCCTGCGCCAACGCTGTTTCATCACTTTGTTTTTACACTAAAACCCCACCTGCTTCACATTTCTCATCCGACCTGCCGCGGTTCAGCGGCAAAACTTCTACTGTTAAAACGTCATTCCAAATAACAACGTCGATTTTTACCTCTGTACGCCAAGGAGTTGTTTCATGAAAAACATCAGGTCCGGACTTATCTGGCTGCTGGTGGCGTTGGTCGGCGCCTTCGCCTTCGCCATGCTGGCGCTCAGCCGCGGCGAACACGTCAACGCCGTCTGGCTGGTGGTCGCCGCCGTCGCCTGCTACAGCATCGCCTACCGCTTCTACAGCCGGTTTATTGCCGACAAGGTCTTTGAACTGGACGACCGCCGTCTGACCCCGGCCGAACGCCGCAACGACGGCCTGGACTATGTGCCCACCAACAAATGGGTGCTGTTCGGCCACCACTTCGCCGCCATCGCCGGCGCCGGGCCGCTGGTGGGGCCGATTCTGGCCGCGCAGATGGGCTTCCTGCCGGGGACCATCTGGATCCTGGTCGGCGTCATGCTGGCCGGCGCGGTGCAGGATTTCCTGGTGCTGTTCATTTCCACGCGCCGCGACGGGCGTTCGCTGGGGGAAATGGCCAAGCAAGAGTTGGGCGCCTTCGCCGGGGTGATCACCATGCTCGGCGCGCTGGGGGTGATGATCATCATCCTGTCGGCGCTGGCGCTGGTGGTGGTAAAAGCGCTGGCCGACAGCCCCTGGGGGCTGTTCACCATCGCCGCCACCATCCCGATCGCGCTGTTCATGGGCATCTACATGCGTTTTATCCGGCCGGGCAAAATCGCTGAAATTTCGGTGATCGGCTTCGTGCTGATGCTGCTGGCGATCATTTACGGCGGCAACGTGGCGCAAGATCCCTACTGGGGGCCGTTCTTCACGCTGCACGGCACCACCCTGACCTGGGTGCTGGTGATCTACGGCTTCGTCGCTTCGGTGCTGCCGGTGTGGCTGCTGCTGGCGCCGCGCGACTACCTTTCCACCTTTATGAAAATCGGCGTCATCATCGGCCTGGCCATCGGCATCGTCTTCGCCATGCCGGAGATGAAAATGCCGGCGGTCTCGCGCTTCATCGACGGCAGCGGCCCGGTGTTCGCCGGCGCCCTGTTCCCGTTCCTGTTCATCACCATCGCCTGCGGCGCCATTTCCGGCTTCCACGCGCTGGTCTCCAGCGGCACTACGCCCAAGTTGGTGGAGCGCGAAAGCCACATCCGCTTTATCGGTTACGGCGCCATGTTGATGGAGTCTTTCGTCGCCATCATGGCGCTGATCTGCGCCTCGGTGCTGGATCCGGGGGTTTACTTCGCCATGAACTCACCGGCGGCGCTAATCGGCACCACGGTGGAAAATGCTTCGCAGGTCATCAACAGCTGGGGCTTTATCGTCACGCCGGAAACGCTGGCGCTGATCGCCAAAGAGGTGGGTGAGAACTCCATCCTGTCGCGCGCCGGCGGCGCCCCGACCTTCGCCGTGGGCATGGCACACATCATCAGCGAGGTGTTCAACAGCCGGGCGATGATGGCCTTCTGGTACCACTTCGCCATTCTGTTCGAAGCGCTGTTCATTCTGACCGCCGTCGACGCCGGCACCCGCGCCTGCCGCTTTATGGTGCAGGATCTGGTGGGCGTGGCGGTACCGCAGCTGGCCAACAACCGTTCGTGGTTCGGCAACCTGGCGGGCACCACGGTGGCGGTGGCCGGCTGGGGCTTCTTCGTGTATCAGGGCGTGGTCGATCCGCTGGGCGGCATCAATACCCTGTGGCCGCTGTTCGGCATCGGCAACCAGATGCTGGCGTCAATGGCGCTGATCCTCGGCACCGTGGTGCTGTTCAAGATGAAAAAACAGCGTTACGCCTGGGTCACCATTCTGCCGACCGCCTGGCTGTTCGTCACCTCCATGACCGCCGGCTGGCAGAAGATCTTCCATGAGAAACCGAGCATCGGCTTCCTGGCGCAGGCGAAGAAATTTTCCACCGGCATCGAGCAAGGCACGATCATTGCGCCGGCCAAATCGCTGAAAGACATGGAAACCATCGTATTCAGCAACCAAATCAACGCCGCGCTGTGCGGGTTCTTTATGCTGGTGGCGGTGACCATGCTGATCGCCGCCTTCTTCGCGATCCGCCGGGCGTTGCGCTCCGAACAGCCGACGACGCATGAGGTCAGCGCCGCGCTGCGGGAGGAGACCGGCCGCGGCTGAGTCTCGCCGTTAGGAGAAACGGCCGGCCTCTTGAGCAGTGCGCTGCTTAAGGGGTTGGGCCGTTAACGGACGACAGTTTGTCTGAAGATGTCGCCCCTAGGAATATTGTCTTCACCGACCCGCTTCTTGATTTCCGTCGCCAGGTACGGCGAGGCGCCGCTTGCCAGGTTATTGCCCGCCAGCGCCGTCAGCGCCCCCGTCACCGCCTGCGCCGCCTTCTGCAGGTCGCTGCCGGTGCCGTATTGCCGCATCGTGTTGTCGTATGCCCGCTGCATCACCGCCGCATCGTTCGTCGGTTTACCGCTCTTCTCAAGCTGCTCCCTGGCCTGCGCCTTCAGCCCGGCGATATCGCCCTGCGTGCGAATCACGTCCATCGCCTGGCCGCCAATCTCGCCGATAAGCTGCGCCTGCTTGAGCCGGTTTTGCTCCTTCTCCTTGTTGAATATCGGGCTGATGCTGCCGTCGTTGGCATGCTCGGTATCCCGGTTCAGCTGCTGTTTGCCGGTGTCGCGGACTATCAGCGCTCCCTCACTAACATCGGATTTTGCTTATGGTTGGTAATCCTCATATTCCCAAGCAAAAACACGAGAGAGTTTCTGAGCAATCTCCATCCAGTCACTACCTTCACACTGGTCAATATAATCCGTGATGGTTTTGGTGATCTCATCAAGATCGTACTTTCGAACCAACAGAGTATGACGTATCAGCTCAGGCACCCAGCGATTCTTACAAAGCCATTCAGGAGTGCAAATTAACACTTGATAATCATGCCCTCCGACCTCATTTTCAGGACCGATACATAAGTTGACCCATAATCCAAAACAATCAATCTCATCAGGTTGATAAGTTTCTGGAGTGAATTCTGCTGAGTAAACACCTAAAGATTTAAGCTCACCTTTCATTGAGTTATCACCATGTGCGCACTGCCTGTTTTTTGACCATCTTTTAATGTTTCAAATGTTGGTGGCGCCTTGTGCTGCACCTCTGTCTCCCAGCAGCAAGCCGGCGGCGGCGTTTTTCGCCTCAGCAGACGCGATCACTACACTCGAGTTTACCCCGGTCCTCATGACAACTGACGTTTCAGCATCACATACTCTGGATCACCACCGTCACCGATAAGACCACCTGGCGCGAACTCTGCCAGGCCAGCCAACAGCGGCAAGATTTGGGGGCCGACCAGGCGCGAGAGAACGGCGAGCAGGTTATCGCTGGCGACTGGCTAAGTCAGCCCGGGATCACCGAGGCGGAACACCTGGAGGTCTCTGCTGCGCCCGGTGTGATCCGGTTGCGGCGGCGAGAAGTGGGAGGATTTAGAGATTAGAAGCACAACCCCGGTCAAGACCGGGGTTACTGTTTTAATTCAGAAGATCCATTGAAACATTGCCTGTATCAAAGAACTCTTTAAAGATCCTGACAACAAGATCAAAGTCCTTAGTAAGCTGCCGCTTCGGCCAGTAATTACCAAGAATCATGACATTTTCCCCAGAAGAAGAAGTTTGATCCCATATAGACCTTACATCGCTCCCAGACTCATCATATTCAAGCAAAGTCACCAGATAAAAGCCATTCTCTGCCTCAACACTGAGTCTTTCAGGCCCAACTTCTGGAGCATTAATGATCCTAATATTTACACTACCACTACTATTCTTCAAAAGATTTAAAAAATCGAGCACATCGGGCCATAAAGGGGACTCATTTCTGGCATATTTCTCACCAGCCAATAGACACGAAAGTTCATAATTCATCATTTTGCCGGCCCTCGGTTCTCTATTTTTTTCATCCCTTGCTGCCAAAAAAGAACGTTACCAGTTGCTTCTTCGTATATCGTCAGTGACTTTAATCCGGCCTTTTCTGCCATAGTTCTTACATCACTCAGACAGTAGTTACATACTTCCTTACCAGCTACACTCATCGCCATTTCACGCCCTTGAGTCATTCCTTTATCAAAGGCTTGCTGAATCACACCTATTTCTGCATGAGCGGTGCCCATATTTCCATTAGGGTAATTTTTATCAGGCCGCTTCAGGTACTGACGAGTAAAAAGAGCCCTGCACCAAGGCCGGGCTATAATATACTGCTAATCCTTTATACCTAGACGGATTATCTCCGTTGGAAATAGAGGCTGCAATATCAATTCGTTATTAAAAATGAACATTTTAGGAGACAAAGCTGTAACATCATAAATATTTTCAGCAACCAACATTAGGTTAGCTCTAAAAATAGGAATGTTAATATCATCCACAAAAACGAACACATCATAACTTTTATTATAATTATCAGATACAAGATCATTTATATCTTCATAATCGGAATACTTAAATTCAGACCATAGTAAGTTCCCATTAGCAAAGGGATATTTATACAAAACATCAAGAGCATCCTTCTCTCTCTGACCTTCAAGCACTTCGAAATCAGCACTGAGAGCTTCTTTACATTCATCAAATAGAGTCATTTCTCTACCACTGTAACTGACTGACATTGCTGGTGACCTCCACGAAGCGCTCGCTGCTTTGCTAGACGAAGTCGATGCCGGTCTATCTACCAGCACTGTTAGTCAACTAAAAGCGGAGTCGCGGGCTCAACTACCGCCGACTTTAGTCGGCGGAATTGGCCGGGATTTTGTTACTTTAATTTAAAGTATCTATATACGGATTTTTAGTGAGGATATCATCAATTTCATGCTGAGCCTTTAATCTCCACTCATCACTAATAATCCCCATAAGATCAAGTACTTTATTGAACGCAATTCGCCGCCCATCTCTGTTCTCAACACGATTTTCCAGTTCATATTGAAAGGCTACTTTATAAATGAAGTCAGACATAATCCAATAAAACAGCTCATCTTTTGAACTCGTTGTTTTTCTAAAAAACTCTACCCCTCTCTCTGCATATACATAATTGTACAAACCACCATCATAGGAAATATGTGGCCTACCATCACCAGGTGATGATGAAAAAATGTGCAAATCACTTGCAGGAATCCCGACACTCGCCCCTAGGTCATTAATTTTTCTTTGTATTTCAGAAAAAGAGAGCAGCATATTACTTTATCTCCCGTAGATATCCATTTTTCACCAGCCAGTCAACATTTACTCGTTCTTGCATGTTGGGTAATATTTGGACACCTCCACCTGGCTGACCAAAAGCAGGAGCAATTTCTCCTTGTATTGCAGGCAAAGGTTTTATTACCTCATACTCATAATATTTTTCAGCTTTAGCACCAGGCGCAAGGGCCCGTTGTTCGTAAGGTGTCCCTTTCGGTGCAAGGAAAGAACCATTGGGCTCTCCATATCTATCCAAACGAGTACCTACTGGGATTGTAGTTTTGACAGGATCACCTTCAAATCCCAAATTCTTAGGCCAATCCCATCCCCCATTAGCATTCTTGAATTGGTCATAGTAAGAATACCCGCCTGCCTCAACATCAGTAATAGCACTTGAACTATTAGGGTTACCAGATGGTGTTTTAAGATTTGGTGAGTCAATTTTGCCAACCACTTTTGCTGCAATTTTCTCTGTGAGAGCTGTCCCCACTTTTGCAACACCAACGCCACCTGCAACAGCACCAATCAGATCAGACACTAGTTTACCGGCTTCAACACCCGCGTTATACGCACCACTTGCGCCAGCTTTCTGGTACTCCGACTCCATCAAGTTGATGCGATCAATGTAGTTTTGCTTAACGGCATCCGACATTGTGCTAAAGATGTCATCGCTCGATATCAGTTGCTTGATTGCATCATAAGCCGCAGCAGGATCACTGATGGATTTCGATAAACTCTCGACAGAGTCGTAGAGCCCTTGAGGAACACCAACTAACATGCCTGCACTGTAAGCGGTATCTTGCCCCAGACTGATAGCATCCCATTTGGCACCCACTTGCAATTGACAGGACACATTGCCTTTACAAGCATCAAACTCTTTATCTCTATCTGAGCGCTGTTGATTGCTCAGATAGTTATTCTCCACCGCATTCTTCCCAGCCTGCCCGCCGGTCACCGCTCCCGCAGTATCTCCCGTCGCCAGCCCGCCTGCAAGCCCTGCGGCCAACTGGCTCAGCGCGCTCACCTGCTGCTTCTCGCTTTCGCTCAGCTGCTCTTTCGTTTTGCCCGGGAACAGCTGCCCGGCAATGTAGCGCGCCGCCAGTTCACCGCCCCCCGCGCCCAGTCCCCCTGCCGTGGCCGACTGGTTGTTCAACTGCGCCGTCACCGCCCCCAGTACAGCGTGCGCCATTGTGTTGGCAGCAACGTCGACTTCACCGGTCAGCGGATTGGTGGTCAGTTTCTTGATTTCCGTCGCCAGATACGGCGAGGCGCCGCTCGCCAGCGCGCCCGCCAGGTTATTGCCCGCCAGTGCCGTCAGCGCCCCCGTTACCGCCTGCGCCGCCTTCTGCAGGTCGCTGCCGGTGCCGTATTGCCGCATCGCGTTGTCGTATGCCCGCTGCATCACCGCCGCATCGTTCGTCGGTTTGCCGCTCTTCTCAAGTTGTTCCCTGGCCTGCGCCAGCGCCGCCGGGTCTTTCTGCGCCTTCAGCCCGGCGATATCTCCCTGCGTGCGGGAATGACATCCATCGCCTGGCCGCCAATCTCCCCAATCAACTGCGCCTGTTTGAGCCGGTTCTGCTCCTTCTCCTTGTTGAATATCGTGCTGATGCTGCCGTCGTTGGCATGCTCGGTATCCCAGTTCAGCTGCGCCACATCCTGCTGCTGTTTGCCGGTGTCGCGGACTATCAGCGTACCTTCGCTAACCCCGGCCTTCGTCGTGCCCTCGGCGTGCCCGCTGTGGTTGGCGCCCGACAGCATGCCGCCGGCCATGTTGGTCAGCAGATCCTTGACCACCGGCCCGCCGGTGCTAAAGCTGCCGCCGCTGTGCGTTGCGCTGTAGTCCGCCTGGTTGTGGATGTCCGTCCAGCCCAGCGTGCCGGTATCGAGGCGGCTCTGTCCTTTGCCTACCATGCTTGAAACAAAGATCCCGGCCAAATTGCTGGAAACTTTGCTACTTGATAGGGCAATTATAATGCGCAGGTATTTGATAATGCTCTGGTATATCAGGCCAATCTGAAGATCTCAATAAAGAATCCGCATCCTCTTTAAATGCATCAAAAAAACTTGATAAATTCATTGAGTACACTCTGATATATACTAGTGCCGCTTGTATTGCGACCTTATCATCATCCAAGCTCGCCTTTACCAAAAACTCTTTTGCATTTCCAAGCAATTCAAGTTGACGATGGAATGAAGCACATTGTTGAGCTTTATAATCAACCAAAAGATCACTCTCATTTATTGGTTTTTTTGGCATTATCTTCGATAACTGAAGATAAATGTCTTTTAACTCATCAAAATTAATTTCTTTAATCATTTAGGTAATTTCCGTCCTTCAGTAGCAGCACTTTTTGTTTTATCTACATTAACTGAGCCATCCAGATTTAAAACAACTCTAAAGTTACCTTTGCTATCAAAAACTTCAAGATGATTTTTATGGCTAGCATCCAGATAAAATTGATCTCCCTTACGGATCTCATCACTGATGTTACTAGAAGCTTTATAAACTGTTTGTCCTTGATAAATTTTGCTAGTTTTCTGTGAACTATCTTTTGCCAAGACACCAAAACCAGCCTGCTTAAAGAACTCCCCCATATTTCCGACAGAGCCAGCATTAGGAACATATGGAACTTTCTTACCTGGAAGGATGATTCCAGCAATCAACCCTCCTGTTGCTTCCAGCGCTGCCTGATTCCCTTCAGATGCCTGAACTAACGTGTCTTTCACCGCTGACCAGGTTTCACTTTGCATCAGGGCAGTAACGGTATCCGCCACTGCCTGATTCTTCCCGGCCAGGTCGCTCATCGCCTTGCTGCAGTAGCTGTCGCCCGCAGCACATGAAGCCAGTGCCATTGCAGCATCAGCGGCGTAGTCCGCCGAGCCTAGTGCAGCATCACCTGTATCAGCAAGGCCATTGATAATGGCGTTCGCGATAGCAGAAGTGGTGCCTTTACCCAGCTTTTCCCTAACCTGATTTTTCAGAGACTCGGCGGCCTGTTTAACAGACTCCCGCGCCTTATCTCCTGACAACGAGTTATTCTCTACCGCATTCTTCCCTGCCTGCCCGCCGGTCACCGCTCCCGCAGTATCCCCCGTCGCCAGCCCGCCTGCAAGCCCTGCGGCCAGCTGGCTCAGCGCGCTCACCTGCTGTTTCTCGCTTTCGCTCAGCTGCTGCGCCGTCTTGCCCGGGAACAGCTGCCCGGCAATGTAGCGCGCCGCCAGTTCACCGCCCCCCGCGCCCAGTCCCCCTGCCGCGGCCGACTGGTTGTTCAACTGCGCCGTCACCGCGCCCAGCACTGCATGCGCCATTGTGTTGGCAGCAACGTCGACTTCACCGGTCAGCGGATTGGTGGTCAGTTTCTTGATTTCCGTCGCCAGATACGGCGAGGCACCGCTCGCCAGTGCGCCCGCCAGGTTATTGCCCGCCAGTGCCGTCAGCGCCCCCGTTACCGCCTGCGCCGCCTTCTGCAGGTCGCTGCCGGTGCCGTATTGCCGCATCGCGTTGTCGTATGCCCGCTGCATCACCTCCGCATCGTTCGTCGGTTTACCGCTCTTCTCAAGCTGCTCCCTGGCCTGCGCCAGCGCCGCCGGGTCTTTCTGCGCCTTCAGCCCGGCGATATCCCCCTGCGTGCGGATGACGTCCATCGCCTGGCCGCCAATCTCGACGATAAGCTGCGCCTGTTTGAGCCGGTTTTGCTCCTTCTCCTTGTTGAATATCGGGCTGATGCTGCCGGCGTTGGCATGCTCGGTATCCCGGTTCAGCTGCGCCACATCCTGCTGCTGTTTGCCGGTGTCGCGAACTATCAGCGTACCTTCGCTAACCCCGGCCTTTGTCGTGCCCTCGGCGTGCCCGCTGTGGTTGGCGCCCGACAGCATGCCGCCGGCCATGTTGGTCAGCAGATCCTTGCCCACCGGCCCGCCGGTGCTGAATGACCCGCCGCTGTGCGTCGCGCTGTAGTCCGCCTGGTTGTGGATGTCCGTCCAGCCCAGCGTGCCGGTATCGAGGCGGTTTTTCTCCTTGTCAGCTTGGCTTGCAATCACAGCGCCGTCGAGCTGGGTATGTTCTTTGACCTTGACGTCATACCCGCCTTTGCCGGCAAACAGCCCGGTCTGCTCTTTTACCGAGTCGAAGTTGCTGTGCAGTTTGTCCTTACTGGCGCTAAAATTCGCCGAGCCGCTGCCGGCGCCGATCGGCACGCTGATCCCGCCGCTCATCTGGGTCTGCCTGGCGTCATAGCGGTCGCTGTCCTGCTGGCTTTCCAGCGCCAGGTTACGGCCCACGTCGACGGTGACCTTTTCTCCGCTGGCCTGCGCGCCGGTAAGCCGGGTGTCGCGGCCGCTGGTCACCTTGAGATTACTGCCGGCATCCAGGGTGGTTTCGGCATGCGTCAGGCCGTTGCCGTTCTCATGCCCCTTGCCGGCATTGACGCCGGCCGAGACGCTGATGCCATAACCGCCAGAGCCTGCGCCGATGCCGACACCGACGTTGCCGCCTTTGCTGCTGTTTTTGCCGACGGTGCTTTCGCGGTTCTGCGCCGACTGCAGGGTAATGTCCCGCGCCGCATCGAGCGACAGATCTTTGCCCGCTTTCAGCTGGCTGCCGGTGACGACGATATCGCCACTTTGCGCGTTGTGGTTCTTGCCGCTCGCCGTTATCGACAGGTTTTGCCCGGCGGTGAGCGTGCTGCCCTGCGACTGGTGGCTGTCGGTGCGGGTTTCGCTTTTCGACGACTGACTGCCGTAGGAGGCGCTGATGCCCACTGTGTTGGTGGCACCTTGCGCCGCACCTTCGTCCCCCGGCTGTAAACCGGCGGCGGCGTTTTTTGCCTCCGCCGAGGCGGTCAGCGCATTATCCCGCTCCCAGGCCTGTGCAGCCTGCACGCCGGACAGCGCCGCCTTGGTGTTTTGCAGCGCGTTCAGGCGCCCATCGCCTTCTTTTCGCGCCTGCTGCGCCGAGCTGACGGCGGTGTTGAGCGCGCCGCCCACGGTGCCCGACAATGCCACGCTTAGGCCGCTCTGCTTCTGCTCGTAGGTCTCTTTACGCGTGCGCGCATCAACGCCGGGATCGATAGTCACGCTGTCGCCGGTAAGAGCCAGATCCTTGGCCGCTACCAGATCGGCGCCGCCGATGTGCAGTTGGTTGCCCGCCGTGACGTTGACGCTGCCCTGGCTGCTGCCGACGGTGCTGACGCTTTGGCTTTGGGTCCGGCCTTTCTCGTCGATTTCGTGTTTGCTCGACTGTTTGCCAATGGTGAAGCCGATGCCGCCGCTGCTCAGCAGGCCGCTTTTTTTCTTCTCTTCCAGCCGGTAATGCGTGTCGGTCTCGGTGGCCGCGCCGATGTCGACGTTACGGCCTGCCTGCAGGTTCACGTCCTGGTCGGCGGCAATGGCCGAGCCGGTGACCGTCAGATCGTTGCCGGCGCTGACGCTGACGCTGTTGCCGCTGAGCAGGCTGCCTTTCTCGCGTGTGGTGGCGTCATGCGCCACGCTGTGGCTGCTGCTTTTTTTCAGGAAACCTTTTTTCTGTGACCGCTCTTCACTGAGGGCCGACTCGCGTTCGGTGGCGGTATTGAGGGTCACATCCTGCTTCGCCTGCAGGGCGATGGCGCCCTGGTCGCTGTGCAGGGTGCTTGCCGTGGCGATGATGCTGCCGTCCTGCGCTACCACCGTGACGCCGCCCTGCCCGCTGAGGGTGCTGCCCACCACGTTTTCCCGTAGGACTTCTTCGGCGCGCTCACCTCTGGTTTTCCGGCCGCGACTTTCCTCGTTGGAGACGCGATGCTCGCTGTCGGTGGTGTGGTTAAGGATCACATCGTTTTTCGCCTGCAGGGCGATGGCGCCCTGGTCGCTGTGCAGGGTGCTGCCGGTGACCGTGACGTCGCCTTCACGCCCGATCACGGTCACGCCCTCGCGCCCGTTGAAGGTGCTGCCGGTGCTGATTTCGCGCCCGGTTTGTTCGATGCGATGGCTTTTGGTTTTGCCCTCGCGTTTGTTTTCGCTGTCCTGGTCCTGCGTGCGGGTGCGCGCGTCTTTAATGGTCACGTCCCGCGCGCTGACGCCAATACGCCCCTCTTTACTGTCAATCTGCGCGCCTTCGGCCAACAGGCGGTTGCCCGCCACCAGGGTGACGCCCTGGTCTCCGCCGAGTGCGCTTACTGTCAGGCGCTCTTCCTGGCGGTCGTTACTGACTGATGAAGTACGGCTGTTGGCGTCCAGGTGCGTGGTATTGGTGGTGCTTTCGGCCCTGATGTTGATATCGCCGCCGGCCTGCACGCGGGTGCTGCCGGCGACGCTGGCCTGGCTGCCCGTGAACGTGACGTCTCGCCCGGCATTGAGCGAGAGGTTGCCGCCAGCGTTAAGCTGACTCCCCAGAGCCTGCTGCCATTCGCCGCTGACGTGCGCCATCCGGGAGCCTGCCGCTTCCGTGCCGCCGCGGGTGCGGTTACCCATTGAACCGGAGATAACCTCAAGATCGGCGGTATGGCTGCTTTTCGCGGCGGTGATGGTCAGATCGTTACGCGCGCTCAGGCTGAGCGTATCGGTCGCATCCAGTTTCGCTCCGGTGAGCGTGATATCGGTGCCGCGCAGGCGAATGTCGCCGGCGCTCATGGTCGCCTGGCGCAGCGCGTCCTGCAGGTTAGTGCTCATGGCCAGACTGTCTGCCTGCACGTCAATGCTGCCTGCCCTGACGTCGCCGCCCTGATGCAGGAACTGCCCGGCGTCAACCGTCAGGGCTTTTTCGGCAAACAGGTTGCCGGCATTGGTGATGCTGTTTGCCGAGAGTTGCAGGTCACCGCCGCCAATTAGCGCGCCATCGCCGGTCAGGCGCAGCGTAGTCTGTGCCAGATACACCTTCGGCACCCACACCGTTTGCGGGCCGCCTTCCGTTTGCACCGTCTCGCTCACCAGCCAGACGATATCCTGTTGCAGCGCCGCAATCTGCTCCGGCGTCAACGCCACGCCCGGCACCAGATGGAAGTCCTGGGCGACTTTGCTGCCATTGTTCATCAGTTGCTGGTACTGCTCCATCGCATCCCAGCCCTTGACGGACGGTTTGCCGGTCAGCGCCAGCACCTGCTCGCGCACCAGACGCTGCTCGTAAAAACCGTCCCCCAGGCGCTTATGGGCCTGCGCGGGGTCATACCCTACGCGCTCGAGCATGTAGTCGCTGCTGATAAAGTTGTCGCGGCGGGTAAAGCGTTCATCGGTTACCACCAGGAACGGGCTGCCGATCGCCGTATGTTGACTAAACAAGCCGTTATTGGGGATGGCGGTGGCCACATTGCCCAGATGCTGTAACTGCGTCAGCGCCAGCTCAGACGGCAGCAGTGGGCGCCCCAGCGGCGAGGACGGCGTGGCGCCCGGTCTTGTCATTTGCTCGCCCGGCGCCAGCGTCGTATCGCCGTCAGGTCGGGCAGCGCCCTCTACCGTGAAGGCCAGCGGATTGCGCTCAAGCTCGGCGCGTTCGGCATCTACCGCCTTTAACGCCGCATCAAGTTGACTGATTTGCGCCTGATTGACCGTGGTGTTGGTGATGCGGGCTCCGTTGATGGTGACCGTGCCATTGCCGGTGATCACCCCGTCAACGGTCGCCAGCGCCGTGGTTTCGTCCCGGTTGAACGTGGGGTACCAGTGATGCGTGTCCTTGTCATAATGGTCAACGATAGCCGCCTGACGCCGCTCGTTAACCGAGTAACCGCGGTTGTCCACGCTGCCGCCGCCGTCCTGCTTCAGGTTGCCGTTGGCCGTAATGACGCTGGCGTCATTGAGCAACGTTCCCGTGATGCGCAGCACCATGTTGCCGCCGGCCAGAATACGCGCGCCGATCCCCTCACTCACCAGCTTATCGCGCGTCACCGTGCCGCTCTCGGTACGTTCGCGGAAGTTGTTGTAATCGGTGATGAACGGCGCGCTGTCGATATCGACATGCTTTTCGGGATCCCAGGTCATCACCTGCGTCCAGTCGTGCTCCCAATGGAAGCCGTTTTGATAAGGCGTCGGGATGGTCGCCAGCTGATTGCCCCCACGCGTTTCATAGAACGTCATCGCATAGCTGCCATCGGCATTCGGCTTGAGCGCCAGGTAGTTGACCCACAGGTCGGTCAATTGGCCCTTATTGTCCTTGACCCGTACCTGTGCGCGCTTGCCCGCCGCATCAATGGCCAGCAGTGTGCCGTAGCGGTTGGTTTGCGCCGCCGCGTCATCCTGATAGGTCAGCTGCTGGGTGGTCGGTGCCATGGTGCTTTTATCGGGATTGACCTTTGAACCGTAGGAGCGCCAGTAGTAGTTGTAGCGGTGCCATTTGTAGTCGCTCTTCTCGGCGTTACGCTCAATCACCAGCCCTTCGCGCAGGTTGTTCAGGCGACGCGCTTCCACGGTGGCGTCACCGTCCGCTTCGATAAAGCTGGCCCGGTTTTCAATCAGGTCATCGCTGTGCAGGTGCAGACGGTCGGCGCTGTAAATCAGCGCGCCCTCCCGGTTGGTCAGCCGCTCACCGGCCTGCACCGTCAGGCTGTGGGTCGCCGCCATCACCGCAGGCGCACCGTGGTTGTCGATAATGCGCCCGTTCACGGTGATGTCGTCGCCCATCAGCGCCGCGGCGTTGTCCAGGGTATCGACGTTCAGCGTCATGCTGTCCGCCTCAAGACGCCCGGTGTTTTGCAAGGCTCCGGTCGTCAGCTGCAGCGTTTTGCCCACCAGCGCCGCCGGATTGGTGATGCTGGCAGCATGGAGCGCCAGCTTGCCGGGCAGCAACCAATCCGCCAGGTTGGTAAAGGCGCCGCTCAGAGAGAACGTCACCGTACCGTTACTGCTGATCGTTTCGCCGGCCTGATGGATGTAGTCCTGCTGCGCGGACAGCGTCAACGCCTGCAGCCCCAGCAGGGTACCGTTCTGATTATCCAAGGTACGCGCATGCAAGGTAAGTTGCCCGGCGCTCTCCACTCGCCCGCCCTGGTTGAGCAGCGCCAGCGGCGAGTCGGTCCGTGACCGGTCAGTATTGATATTGAGGTTGCCGTTGGCCAGGATCCGCCCCTGGCGGTTGTCCAGCTGCGTTACCCCCGAGAGGGTCATCTGGCCGCTACTCTGCAGGCGGCCTGCGGTATTGTCGATATCACGAGAGGTGATATCGGTGCGCGTGGTGCCCAGTATCAACCCGCCATCGCGATTGTTCAGGCGCTCGGCCTGCACATCCAGTTCCGCCTGGCTGCTGAGCGTGCCCTGACCGCTGTTATCGAGCGTCCCGGCCTTGAGCGCCAGCCCCTGGGTTGACACTAATTGCCCACCCCGGTTGTTGACCTGCGCCCCCTCAAGCGTGAGCGCGTCGCCGCTGTGCACCTTGCCATGCTGATTGTTAAGCCGGTCGAGTCGGTAGGTGCCCGCCCCCTGACTGATGAGCGTACCACCGGTATTATCCAGTTGCTTTGATGCCACCGTGATGCCGCCGCGGCTGCTGAGTACGCCGCGTGTATTATTGATACCGGCGGCCGACACCTCTTGCCCGCCATTGCTGCGCACTGCACCGCCGGTATTTTCCAGCAAACCAAGAATGCGCAGCGCCACGCGTTGCTGGCCGTCTATCGTCCCGCCGGCATTATTCAGCGCCTGCGCATCAAACGTCAGCGCATCGCCGCCCTGTATTTTCCCGCCGCGGTTGTCCAGCCCGCCGTTCAAATTGAGCCGCAGCTGCTTCTGGCTGTAGAGTTGCCCCGCCTGGACGTTATCAAGGCTGCGGGCGGCGATAGTCAGCGCCTGGCCCGCCAGCCATTCGCCGCCGGTGTTATTGATGGCGCCGGCGTGCTCGCCGTCAGCGGCCCCTTGTACGGTCAGTTGCCCCTGCGCCGAGACCTTACCGCTGCGGTTATCGATATCCTGTTTGATGCGCAGCGCCAGGTTTTGCGCCGATTGCATCACGCCCCGGGCGTTATCCAACCAGTCAGCCGTAAGCTGTGTTTCCTGCCGGCTCTGTACGCTGCCCTGCGTATTGTCAAAACCGCCGCTGATGGCCCGCCAGCTCCCCAGGCTGCCCATCCAGCCCTGCGTGTTGACGATATCCTGTGCCTGCAACACCTGAGACGATTGACTGAAAACTCGCCCCTGGCGGTTATCCAGTTTGCCGGTGAACTGCATGTCCAGGCTATCCAGCGCGTTGATGGCGCCCTGAGCATTGAGCAGACTGGCGGCGCGCACCTGCGTGCGGCCATTGCCGGTCAAGGTGCCGTTTTGGTTATCCCAGCCCCCCGCCAGATTCAGAGAAAGCGCCTGGCCGCCCAGCACCACCCCTGCGGCGCGGTTGGTCAACTGGCCTCCCTGCAGAGACAGATCGCCGCCGCTCTGCAGGGAGCCGCCGTCATTATCGAACAGGCTGGCTGCTCCGCCGTTAACGGCAAGGGCCTGCTGCGCGGTCAGTTTGCCGGAACGGTTGAGGATATTGCCTGTCGCATCCAGCGTCAGGCCTCCGCCGGACTGCAGCCGCCCGCCGGTATTGTCGAGCGACTGCGCGTTGGCGGTGACCTGCCGGCCACCTTGTGCGGTGCCGCCCTGATTGTCCCAATCGCCATCGGTGTTGACGGCGAGTGCGCTGCCGCCTTCAAGCCAGCCGGCGGCGTTGCTCAACCCTTGCTTCGCCGTCAGGTTCGCATCCTGCCTGGCGACCACCTTGCCCTGAGCGTTATCGAGGCGCTGCGCCGTTAGCGTGAGCGACTCGCCGCTGATTTCCCCCTCGCGGTTGCCAAGCACGCCCGACGCAGTGAGAGAGAGTCTCTGCCCGCCCAGCAGCTTGCCGGCCTCGTTGTGGATGTCTCGCGCTGACACCGTGGTTTGCCCATTCCCCTGCACCCTACCGTGATGATTGCTCAGCTCGCCCTCACTGCTCACCGTCAGCATCTCATCGGCGCCCAGCAGCCCCTGCGTGTTGTCCAGCCCCTGACGGGCATGCAGGTTAAGCCGTTGTCGGCCAATCACCTTGCCCTGCGTGTTGTCGAGACGGTCAGACTGCACCGTCAGCACCGTGGCACTGATTTCGCCGCCGCGGTTGGTGGCGTTGCCCGAGGTCTGCAGGGTTGATGCATGGCCTGAAAGCAGCTTACCGCCGTCGTTGTTGAGATTGCTCGCCGTTGCCGTCACGGCCGTTTCGCCTTGCGCCGTGCCGCCACGGTTGTCCCAGTCGCCGGCGTGCACATTCAGCGCCTTGCCGGCGCCAATCAGGCCGTGTTGGTTATCCAGGCGGCCGGCCGTCATTTCGAGATTTCCCTGGCCGATGACCTGCCCCTGCGCGTTATCCAGCCGTTGTACCGCCAGACGCACGTCATCGCCGCTCAGGGTGCCGGACTGGTTATTCAGATCGCTACCTGCCTCAAGCGTCAGGCCGTTCCCCGCCAGCAGATTGCCCCCGGCATTATTCACCGCGCCATCAACATGGAGCGTGAGCCCCGCCTGGGTTTTTATCGTGCCGCGCTGGTTATCGAGGCGGCCGGCGTCGAGGCGAAGCGCTCCGTTGCTGCCCATCGTGCCACCGCCATTGTCGAGCAGGCCACCCACTCGCCAGTGCTGCGCCGTTTCCCCCAACGCCACCAGGCGACCGCGCTGATTGACTAACTGACCGGCCGAAAGCCGGAGGCTCTGCGTCTCGATGGTGCCGTCACTGTTATCCAGCGCGCCTGCCAGGGTGAAACGGCTCTCACCGTCACCGGTCTGAGACCAGGTAGCCTGTTGGTTGAACAGGTTGTCAGCATCGACCGCCCAGCGCCCGGCCTTGACCTTGGCCTGCTGCGCATCCACATTTCCCTTCGTGCTCACGGCCAGCTCACCGCTGTCTACGGTGGACTGGCGCAAGGCCACGCCGCCCTCGCGGGCCGCCAGCGCGGTGCGGCCGGCCGCAACCTGCGCGCCGCTGATATCCACCCGGCGCCCGGACGCGTTGACGTTCTTTTTACCGAGCAGACTGCCACTGGCGCGGATATCGCCCTGGCTATCAAGCTGCAGATTGGCATCATGGACCAGCGCGCTTTCGACATTACTGCCCGCCAGCAGGTGGCCGCTGCTTTGGATGCCGCGCGCGGCGTTCAGGTGCACATTCCCGGCCGCCGCCAGCGTACCGGACTGCGTCAACATTCCCTCGCGACTCTCTATGGCCAGTTGCCCACCGCTGTACACTTTGCCGTGCGTCTCGATGTCGCCTTTTGCCGCCAATTGAATATCGCCGCCGGCCTGGGTGGCCGCATCCGGCGCATCAGAGCGCCAACTGAGCTTGCCTTCGCTGCTCACGGTGAGCGTTTTGCCCGCCCGGACCTGTCCGCCCTGGTTACGCACGCCGACGCCGGCTTCGGTGCCGATCATGCGGATACTGCCGCTGTACATGCCACCCATCTGCCCCATGTCGATGGCAAGCTCAGGCCTGGCACTGCCGTCGTCCGAAAGCGGCGCGGCGGTTTTGCCGTCCGCGCTCACGCGGTTACGACCGGCCACCACCGACACGCCTTCTTTAGCCCAGACGCCGGCGTTGACCTCCACCGCGCGCGCCAGAATGTCGACGTACTCGGTATCATGACGGGTATCGCCGTTGAGCCCACCGCCCTCGATGCGCACCACGCCGCGCTCGACCTGGTAGCCCGCCACGCTGCCATCGGCGTTCAGTTGCGGTTTGCCGGTGGTCAGCGTCATGCGCCCAGCGTTGATGGTGCCGCAGCCGTTGCAGACAATGCCGGCGGGGTTGGCCACAATCACCTGCGCCTTGCCGCCGGCCACTTCCATAAAACCGCGCAGCTGGCTGGGATTGTTGCTGTTGACTTCGTTGAGGATGACGCGAGCCGGCGCGGAATTGGGATTGAGATTAGGGTTACCCTGGATCATCCCGGCCATCTGGGTCGCGGTCATCACCGCCGAGTTGTTGAGGATGGCGCCTTTGGCGTCAACGTCAAACTGCTGATACTGATTATGTGAGACCCCAGCCTGGTTGGGGGCGGTGATGTTGACCTGCGGCAAGCCGTTCTGGGTAGTGATGACCTCCGGCCGCTGGGAAGGATTGGCACCGCCGTCCGCGACAATGCCGTCTGCCATGACGGGGCCGGCGAACATCAACAGCCCAAGCAGCCACACTGACCGACGCACGGTGACCCACAGACGACTTCCACCTGTTATTCCTGAACCGATGCGCTGCCCCGGCTCGCTGCTGCAGCTGCGGGCCAGTTCGGACACCACCCGCAACTCCCCGTGGGTGCGGCTGAAGATAAGGCGATAGCAATGTTTGTTCATAGGTCACATCCGTGAGAAAAGTCAGTCCGTTCAGATCAGCGCAGCAACGCTGCCGGTATCGCGATGTTCAGATTTCCAGATTTACGCTAAAACCCGCGGTCGCGCCGGAGGTATGGAACCCCGCAGGCTTGTAGAGCGGAACGCCGGCAAACAGGTCATAGCTGAATCGCGCCCACAGCGCGCCGCGCACGCCGAGCGCGCTGCCCGCCAATTGATGGCCAACCAAGTGGCGAGTGTTTGGGCCGTCCACCCGGCCGTAGTCGGCGGCCAGATACAATTCATGCCCGCGAGAAAACACGTTCCAGGCGATTTCATTGCGCCATAGCAGGCCCTTTTCGCCGGACAGCATCTGTTCGCCGTCAAAGCCACGCACCGTGTAACGCCCGGCAATGGCCATCCGCTCCTGCGGCGTCAGCGCGTTCGGGCTCCACTGCCCCCTTACGCTGGTATACACCCGCCAGGGCTGATCGCCCCAGGAGAACGGCTGATTGATGCCCAGGTCGCCGAGCAAAATGCCGGTACGTGCGCTGCCTTCATGACGCGACTCTTCCGGGGCAGGCAGGGCATTGAATGCGCCGGTGCCGCGGCGCCAGTTGATATTGGCGTCCAGCGTAGTGGTACCGTAGTAGCTGCGCTGATTCAGCCCCAGCTCCCAGCCGGCGGTCCGACGTTTTTGCGACACAATATCAACGTTGTCCACGGCGTTAGTCGAGTGCTTGCGGTAGCCGCGCAGGTTGAGCGTTAACTTGTGCGACTGGTCGCGGTACAGCAACCGGGAGACGGTCAACTGAATGTTGTCGCTCTTGCCGCTGTAGCGCAGCACCTCATTGGCGTTGGGGATGTTCTGGTGATAGGTGTAGTCGTTGTAATTGGCCGAGAAAGCCCAATATCCCACCGGGAAAAAGTAGTTCAGCGTATGTGAACGGTTGCCGAACGGCCCGTGCTGAAACACATCCTTGCCGATGTTGGCGTAAAACAGGTCATTCTGTGCAAACGGCGCATCGATAGCCAGAGTGGCCGAACCGAGATAACGCCCGGTACTTTTGGAGCCGCTGTCGTCCAGCCCCAGGCTGAGCCGCACCGGGCGCCCTTCGTGCCAGTTGACCTGCAGGTCACTGGTTCCGTCCTCGGCGCCGGGTACGATTTTAATATCGGCATTGGCGCTGGGCACCCGCCTGAAGTTCTCCAGCCCCTGTTCGATATCGCGCAGGCTGAGAATATCGCCGCGTGAGGCCGGAATAGCGTTCCACAGCCGCCCACGCCAGGAGACCGGCTCCTCAAAGCGGATCTCACCGATACGCCCCGGCTGCAGCGTCAGCGCCAACACGCCCGTGGTCAAGTCCTGCTCCTGCGCCATCACGCGTGTGGTGACATAGCCCTTGGCCAGTATGGCGTTTTGCACCTTGTTGATGGCAAGCACAATGCCCTGGCTACCCAGACAGCGGCCCCTGGTATCCGCCGCGGCGTTCAACGCCCATTGAAAGCGATCGGCAGACTCGCCGACCAACGTTAGCCGATTGATGATGAAGCAAGGGCGTTCATCGGTTGGGTAATCGGGCAGCACAACGTCGGGACGGGAAAGGCGCGCATCGGCCTGTGGGGCATTTTGCTGTTGCAGGGCGCGTTCGCGCTCCTGCTGGCGCTGCTGTTCGCGGGCATCAATGGACGCCATTCCATCGCTGGTAGACGCCGAAGCGGAAAACAGGGGTACAACGCCGATCAATAATCCCGACAGCCCGCAGCGGATAGAATAAAGTAAAGCACGAGCAGTATCTGAATCTGAGCGCATCCTTGGCTCCTCACCGTTACTTATAGTTATTTATTTGGTCAAAATCATAAGTTAAGTAAATTAATGTAAATAAACTTACTCTGGGGCGAATTATGAGCTTCGAGGGGGAAAAATCAACAGCTTTATGGCACTGCGATTCACAAAACCATAAGGGAGGCGGCGGGCATGCGAAGAATGGCGAAACGGCGGGAGGATGACGCCATGATGCGCCATCCTTTAAAATTAATTGTCGATCGGGAGGAGAATCAGTAAACGAGACGGACAGCTATCAGCCCAGCAAATTGCTGCCGAACGCCCCCTGCCAATCCTGTTCGAATTTCTCGACCGCGGCCTGCACCGCCGGCGCGCTCAGGAACTGCTCCGCCACATCCACCGGCAGCGTGATCGCCTGGCAACCCGCCAACAAGCATTCCAGCGCCTGGCGCGGCGTCTTGAAGCTGGCGGCCAGCACCTGCGCCGACGGCGCGTGCAGGCTCAGCAGCTGCTGCAGCTCGTGCACCATTTCGATGCCGTCGCCGCCCTGCGCGTCCACCCGATTGACGTAAGGCGCCACGTATTCCGCCCCGGCCAAGGCCGCCAGCAGCCCCTGCCCGGCGCCGTATACCGCCGTGCCCAGCGTCGGGATGGACATCGTTTTAAGCTTCTTGATCGCCGCCAGCCCCTCGGCGGTTGCGGGGATCTTGACCACCAACCCCGGTACGCGCTGGCTGAGCAGCGCGGCCTCCGCCACCATGCGCTCCGCATCGGCCGCCATCACCTGCGCGAACAGCTTGCCGGTGCCGCCGAGGGCGTCGCGCAGCGCGGGCAGCACTTCCCAGATCGGCTTGCCTTCCTTCGCCACGATGCTTGGGTTGGTGGTGACGCCGTGCAGCGGCAGAATGCGCGCCAGGCGTTTTACCGCCGTCACATCGGCGGTATCGAGATAAAGCTCCATCACGGACTCCTGTGTCATGTTCTGTGGGCGGATTCAAACTCTGATCATCATAGGGCAAAAACCCCGCCAACCTTTGACCAAAATCAATCCAACTTTCATTCGAAACATTTTTAATGGCGAAAGATTCAGCAACGCCAAACGGGTGACTCATGTTCTTCAATCTGCAGCGCTACTCGACCCATGACGGCCCCGGTATCCGCAGCGTGGTCTTTTTAAAAGGGTGCCCGCTGAGCTGCCGCTGGTGCCAGAACCCCGAAAGCCGCTCGCGCCACGCGGATCTGCTGTTTGACGAACGCCTGTGCCTGAGCGGCTGTACGCTGTGCGCCGAGCGCTGCCCGCAAGGCCTGCAGCGTGACGAGGGCGCGCTGACGCTGCGGCGCGAAGCCATCAGCGCAGACGACTATGCGGCGCTGGCCGCCGCCTGCCCGACCGGCGCGCTCAGCCTGTGCGGCAGCGCGGTCAACCCCGACGATATCATGGCCGAGGTGATGCGGGATAAGCCTTTCTACCTGCGCAGCGGCGGTGGTGTAACGCTGTCCGGCGGCGAACCCTTTATGCAGCCGGAGGTCGCGGCGGAGCTGCTGCGGCGCGGCCGCGAAGCCGGCATCCACACCGCCGTCGAATCCTGTCTGCACGTTCCGTGGCGTTACATCGCCCCTTCGTTGCCCTGGCTGGATCTGCTGTTGGCCGATCTCAAACACACCGATGAAGCGCGTTTCAACACCTGGACCGGCGGCTCCGCCCGTCGGGTGATGAACAATTTCCGCCGGCTGGCGGCGCACGGCGTGCCAATGACCGTGCGCGTGCCGCTGATCCCCGATTTCAACGCCGATCGCCATTCTGTCCGCGCGATTGTCGACTTCGCCGCCGACGAGATCGGCGTGTCGGAAATCCATTTTTTGCCGTACCACACGCTGGGCATCAACAAGTATCACCTGCTCGGCGAACCTTACCGCGCCTCCCGCACGCCGCTGGACGCGCCCGATCTGCTGGCCTTCGCCGAAGCGTATGCCGGCGCCAAAGGCCTGAGCGCCATTTTGCGAGGATAACGCCATGACTACGTTGGATTTGACCACCCTCAGCGCCCGCATCCAGGCGCATAAGAACGCGCTGATTCACATCGTCAAACCGCCGGTGTGCACCGAACGCGCTCAGCACTATACCGAGGCCTATCAACAGCATCAGGATCGGCCGCTGCCGGTGCGCCGCGCGCTGGCGCTGGCCAACCATCTGGCGAAGCGCAGCATCTGGATCGCCAACGACGAGCTGATCGTCGGCAACCAGGCCAGCGAGCTGCGCGCCGCGCCGATCTTCCCCGAATACACCGTCGGCTGGATAGAAAACGAGATCGACCAGTTGGCCGACCGGCCGGGCGCCGGCTTCTCGGTCAGCGAAGAGAACAAGGCGATTTTGCACCGTCTTTGCCCCTGGTGGCGCGGCCAAACGGTGCAGGATCGCTGCTATGGCATGTTTACCGACGAACAGAAGGCGCTGCTCGCCACCGGCATCATCAAAGCCGAGGGCAACATGACCTCCGGCGACGCCCACCTGGCGGTCAACTTCCCGCTGCTGCTGGAACTAGGCCTCGACGGCCTGCGTGAAAAGGTGAACGCCCGCCGCAGCCGCCTGCGCCTGACCGAGTGGGAAGATCTGCATAAAGCGCAGTTTCTCAACGCCATCGACATCGTGCTGGCGGCGCTGAGCGAACACATACTGCGCTTCGCTCACCTGGCGCGCGACATGGCGCAGCGCGAAACCCGCGACTGGCGGCGCACCGAGCTGCTGGCTATCGCAGACAACTGCGATCTGATCGCCCATCGCCCGCCGCACACCTTCTGGCAGGCGCTGCAGCTGTGCTATTTCATCCAGCTGACGTTGCAGATCGAATCCAACGGCCATTCGGTTTCCTTCGGCCGTCTCGACCAATATCTCTATCCCTGGTATCGGCGCGACGTCGAGCTGGAGCAGAACCTGGCGCGGGAAGACGCCATCGAGCTGCTGCACAGTTGCTGGCTGAAGCTGCTGGAGGTCAACAAGATCCGCTCCGGCTCGCACTCCAAGGCCTCCGCCGGCAGCCCGCTGTACCAGAACGTCACCATCGGCGGCCAAAAACTGCTCGACGGCCGGCCGTGCGACGCGGTCAACCCGCTGTCCTACGCCATCCTCGAATCCTGCGGCCGCCTGCGCTCCACCCAACCCAACCTCAGCGTACGTTACCACGCAGGAATGAGCGCCGATTTCCTCGACGCCTGCGTACAGGTGATCCGCTGCGGCTTCGGCATGCCGGCGTTCAACAACGACGAAATCGTCATTCCCGAGTTCATCAAGCTGGGGGTTGAACCGCAGGACGCCTACGACTATGCCGCCATCGGCTGCATCGAGACCGCCGTCGGCGGCAAATGGGGCTATCGCTGCACCGGCATGAGCTTCATCAACTTTGCCCGCGTGCTGCTGGCGGCGCTGGAACAGGGCCGCGACGCCACCTCCGGGCAGATTTTCCTGCCGCAGGAACAGGCGCTGTCCAAAGGAAACTTCGCCGATTTCGAGCAGGTGATGGCCGCCTGGGACCGACAAATCCGCTACTACACGCGCAAGTCAATTGAGATCGAATGCGTGGTGGACAGCGTGCTGGAGGAGAACGCCCACGATATTCTCTGCTCCGCGCTGGTGGATGACTGCATCGAACGCGGCAAAAGCATCAAGCAGGGCGGCGCCAAGTACGACTGGGTTTCCGGCCTGCAGGTCGGCATCGCCAACCTCGGCAACAGCCTGGCGGCGGTGCGCAAACTGGTGTTCGAGCAAGGGGCGATCGGCCAGCAGCGGCTGGCGGCGGCGCTGGCCGACGACTTCGCCGGGCTGGATGGCGAACAGCTGCGCCAGCGGCTGCTCAACGCCGCGCCCAAATACGGCAACGACGTGGACGAGGTCGATCGGCTGCTGGTGCGCGCCTACCAAACCTACATCGACGAACTGAAGCAGTATCGCAACACCCGCTTCGGCCGCGGGCCGATAGGCGGCGGCTACTACGCCGGCACCTCGTCAATCTCGGCCAACGTGCCCTTCGGCGCTGCCACCCTCGCCACCCCGGATGGACGCAAGGCGCACCAGCCGCTGGCGGAAGGCGCCAGCCCGGCGTCCGGCACCGACCACCTGGGGCCGACCGCGGTGTTCAATTCGCTCGCCAAGTTGCCTACCGAGGCAATCCTCGGCGGCGTGCTGCTCAACCAAAAGCTGAACCCGGCGACGCTGGACAACCCGCGCGATCGGGAAAAGCTGATGCTGATGTTGCGCACCTTCTTCGAGAGCTATCGCGGCTGGCATGTGCAGTACAACATCGTGTCGCGCGAAACGCTGCTGGCGGCGAAGCAACACCCTGACCAATATCGTGATTTAGTGGTTCGCGTAGCTGGCTATTCCGCCTTCTTTACCGCATTATCCCCTGAGGCGCAGGATGATATTATTGCGCGCACAGAACATACTCTTTAAACCTTTGACTCTTAGCGGCCGCGCCTTGGCGGCCGCATCATCAGGCCGATATGAATTTACGACAACAGACCATATTGCAGTTGGTTAACGATCGCCGGCGGATCAGCGTCAATGAGCTGGCGCGCGCCTCGGGCGTCTCGGAAGTCACCATCCGGCAGGATCTCAACCTGCTGGAAAAGCGCAGTTATCTGAAGCGGGTACACGGTTCCGCCGTGGCGCTGGAGAGCGACGACGTCGACGCCCGCATGATGTCCAATTTCACCCTCAAACAACGGTTGGCGCAATATGCCGCCGCGCAGGTCAACGACGGCGAAACGATCTTCATCGAGAGCGGTAGCGCCAATGCCCTGCTGGCACGCTACATCGCCGAGCGCAAGCGCATTACGCTGATCACCGTCAGCCACTACATCGCCAACCTGCTGAAAGAAACCGACTGCGACGTGATTGTGCTGGGCGGCATGTACCAGAAGAAAAGCGAGACCGTGGTCGGCCCGCTTACGCGGCTGTGCATTCAGCAGGTGCATTTCAACAAGGCGTTTATCGGCATTGACGGCTTTCAGGCCGAAACCGGCTTTACCGGCCGCGACATGATGCGCGCCGACGTGGTCAGCGCGGTGCTGGCCAAGGGCGTGGAGAATATCGTGCTGACGGACTCGAGCAAGTTCGGCCAGATCCAGCCCAACCCGCTGGCGCAGACCGGCCAGATCAGCCGGGTGATCACCGATTCGCGCTTGGCGCTGGAGTATCAGCATCAGCTGAAACGCCAGGGCGTACAGGTGGAGCTGGTTAACGAATAACGCAGGTCACCGCCGCACCGCGCGGGCTACACCGCGCGCCTTCCCCTTGCGCAGCGGGATTTTAAGACTATTTACCTGTTTATCCTTCCCGAGAAACCTATACTCAGTTTCGGCGCCTTTTGGCGCCGTAACTTGCTAATTATTCGGCCGTTAACAAAAAATGCCATTTTTTATATCGATACTGTACGGGAATCAACGGCAGGCCTGATTTATGGTTAACGCCTATACTTATAGGGCACTTCCATATAGCCAATGCTAAGGAGAAGTCATTATGATGATTATCAATAAACGTTTCGCCACCGCCGCGCTGGCACTGACTCTGGCGTTTTCACTCAGCGCCTGTTCCAACATGTCCAAACGCGATCGCAACACCGCTATCGGCGCCGGCGCCGGTGCAGTCGGCGGCGCAGTGCTGACAGACGGCAGCGCGCTGGGCACGCTGGGTGGGGCTGCGGTAGGGGGCATCATCGGTCACCAGGTTGGCAAATAACCTGACCGAGAGACCTCGGCCGACAGGCTGGCAAAAGCGCCTCGGCGCTTTGACGTATTAACCAGAATAACGATGATTTCAGGTCTGTTTTACTTTAAGTCTATGGTTCTTTTGCCGTTAACGGGCTAACCCCCGGCAGCAACAACCTCAAGCCATGCCGCAGTATTGCACCGCGGCATGGCGATTCACCTCAACCGCCCGCCAGTTTGACCTTCATGCCTTTGGCTTCCAGCAGCTGTTTGAGCAGATCGCGTTTATCGCCCTGGATCTCGATAATCCCGTCTTTCACAGAACCGCCGCAACCGCATTTCTTTTTCAGCTCGGCCGCCAGTTTGTCGAGCGCGGCATCATCCAGATCGACGCCGGCGATCAGGCATACCCCCTTCCCCTTGCGGCCGCTGGTCTGACGCTGGATGCGCACGATGCCGTCGCCCTTGGCGCGTTGCGGTTTAACGTCTTCCTGCTTGATGCGGCCGGTGTCCGTGGAATACACCAGGCGGCTGTTATCGTCATTCATCATTGCCTCCTCAGGCCAAAGAGGCGCGGATCGCGCGCAGCGTCGCGGCCGGATCCGCAGATTGGGTGATCGGACGTCCAATCACCATGTAGTCCACGCCGGCGGCCTGGGCCTGCACCGGGGTCATGATACGGCGCTGATCGCCCGCCGCGCTGCCTTCAGGGCGGATCCCCGGCGTAACCAGCTGGAAAGCCTGCCCGCAGGCGGCCTTCAGGCGCTGCGCTTCGTGTGCCGAACAGACCACGCCGTCCAGCCCGCAGTCGCGGGCCAGGCGCGCCAGGCGCTCGGCGTGTTCCGCCGGGCTGGCCTCGATGCCAATGCCGCGCAGGTCTTCCGCTTCCATGCTGGTGAGCACCGTCACGGCGATCAGCAGCGGCGCATCCGCTCCGTAAGGCAGCAGCGCTTCTTTAGCGGCGGTCATCATGCGCGCGCCGCCGCTGGCATGGACGTTGACCATCCAAACGCCCAGCTCGGCCGCTGCCGCAACCGCATGCGCGGTGGTATTGGGAATATCGTGGAATTTCAGGTCGAGAAACACGTCGAAACCGCGCCCGTGCAGATCGCGCACCAGCTGCGGCCCAAACAGCGTGAACATTTCTTTGCCCACTTTCAGCCGGCAGTCTTGCGGATCGATACGGTCGGCGAACGCCAGCGCAGCGTTCTTATCGGCGTAATCTAACGCCACAACGATTGGAGATGATTTTAAGTCATTGTTATTAGTGTTATTTTCAGACTTCATTTCTTCTACCTTCTGTAAAATGGACATAATCAGGTACTCACCCGCGAAACTGACCGCCGCATTCTACATGCCGGGGGCCAGAAATCCCAGCCGCAGCGCGTACCGCCGCTCTGTCATGTTACCTCTCACCTTTGTCATGGCGCGTCAACAAAAGCGCGTCAGCGATAAACCACGCAGCGTAAAACGTCGTAAAGATGCGTAAATTCTCAATCAAACATTTTGAACAACTTGCTCAGCATTATCAGATTTTCAAACGGCGCAGATGCTTTATTATTCACCACATCGGAAGCGAATGGCTTCCTTCCTAAATAAACAGACTGGAGTCACCTATGAAAACCATCAAATATTTTGCAGCCGCTACCGCTATCGCACTGACCTCTTTCGCTACCTTCGCCGCTGAGCCGGTCAACAGCCAACAGGCTGACAGCCTGACCGCCAGCGGCATCGTTTCCGCGGGCCATGCGACCACCCTCAGCAGCCTGGAGAAAAAACTGGCCGCTAAAGCCGATGCCCAAGGCGCCGGCAGCTACCGCATCATCTCCGCCGGCGGTAACAACATGCTGAGCGGCACCGCGATCATCTATAAATAATGTTTCCGGTACAGGGCCCGCACGCTCGGGCCCTGCCTCTGTTTCTCGCCTAAAAAACCCGCGTTTGCCTCACCCTTCTTTGTTACAGAAATATTAAATTTTTATTACACACTAGACACCCGATCGTCAGTGGCTTAGCTTGAAGGCATCTTCCTGCAGAAAGGCTTTCAAAATGAGCGAGATATCGACACTTACCATCAAAATTCCTCTGGAACTGAAGGAAAAAATCCGCGCCGCCGCCGCTGAAAACGAATTTTCGTTGAGCGTGGAAGTATGCCAGCGCCTGGAAAACAGCTTCAACGCGCCCGCCGCCAAGGCAGAAAAGCCGGCCAAAAAGGCGGATGAGCTGCACCACGGCGAGATCGACAATCAAAGCACCGAAGAAGAGGTTGAACAGCCGCTGAGCCAGAAAGAACTGAAGAAACTGCGCCAGCTGTTGAAAACCGGCGCCAAAGGCGGCAAGAAAAAGTAAGCGGCAAACGAAAAAACGGGGCGATAAATCGCCCCGTTTTGTTTTGCCCCGCCGCCGCGTTATTGCCCGTCCAGACCGCGGATCGGTTTGACCGATGACCAGGCTCGGCACGACGGGCAATGCCAATAGAGCGAGTGCGCGGTGAAGCCGCATTTGTGGCAGCGGTAACGCGGCTTGGTGCGAATTTGCTCGCCGACCATATCGCGCAACAGCAGCAGGCTCTCTTTCGCCCGGCCGTCTTCGGCGTCCGCCAGGTGATAATCCATCAGCCGGTAAAACACGCGCATGGTCGGATGGCGCTGCAGCTGGCGGTTGATATAGACCTGCACCACGTCGCGCCCTTCGTGCTGTTCGATGATCTCGGCCAGCATCAAATCGGCGGTGGCGCCGGTGTTCTCTTCCACGCAGCGTTTCAGGAATTCAACCCAGCTGTGCTGTTGTTCCGGCAGATGCGTGTAGCATTCCTGCAGCATCGGCAGCGTTTCGCTGACCAACTCTTTATCCTGGCTCAGCACGCGTTGCAGCGACTCTGCCGCTTTGGCGTAGTCGTTTTGCGCCATATAGATGCGCCCGAACATGATGGATACGCGCGCACACTGTTTATCGGCTGCGTCCGCACGTTTGAGCAGGCTCATCGCCCGATCGAGATCGTCGCTGCCCATCGCCTGCAGCGCCAGTTCGCAATAGAAGTGCGCGATCTCGACGCGCTGTTTCTCTTTACCCAGCTTGACCAGCTTTTCCGCCACGTCGATCGCTTTTTGCCAATCGCTGGTGGCCTGATGGATCACCAGCAGTTGCTGCAGCGCCGATACGCGAAAATCCGCTTCGTCAGTCAACTGGCTGAACATGTCTTCCGCGCGATCGTACAGCCCGGCCGCCATATAGTCGCGGCCCAGCTGCTGTACCGCCAGCAGGCGCTGTTCAAAGGTCAGGGAGGCGCTTTCCATCAAGGCCTGGTGGATGCGGATGGCGCGGTCGACTTCGCCGCGCGAACGGAACAGGTTACCCAGCGTCAGGTGGGCTTCAACGGTGTTGCTGTCCTCTTTCAACATGTCGAGGAACAGATCGACCGCCTTGTCCTGCTGGTTGGAAAGCAGAAAGTTCACCCCTGCCACGTATTCACGCGACAGGCGGTTGGCTTCTTGCTGTTTATCCTGCTGAGCGCTTCTGCGCCCCATGTACCAACCGTACGCGGCAGCCACGGGCAGCAACAGAAACAGCAGTTCTAACATAGAGGATTATTCCTTGCTGACAACGGGCTGAGCCGCCGGTTCAGCGGGCTGCTCAAGCTGCAGCTCCAGCCTTTTGATCTTGCGCTCGGCGCGGCCCAACGCAATGCGCGTGCGCAGGTAAAACAGGCCGCAAATGATCCAGCCGAGAACAAAACCGGCGCCAAACAGCGTGGCCAACAGGGTCGATACGCGATAGTCACCCTGCGCAACCAGATAGTTGAAATTGACCACCTGATCGTTATGCGCACCCAAGGTGACGGAAATCACGAAGATCACCAGAACCAACAAAAAAATCAGCAAATATTTCACATTCTTTCCCGCGATGCCGAGTGAATCGGATGAACGATGCCAAAACGTGGCGTCCCTAACCCTTAAGTTAGCATTTCCCACTGCGGCAGGGAAACCCTGCGGCACGATAAAACCACATATCTGCTGGCATATTCGGCAGTAAACGGCCTTAGCGAACAAATTGATGAGAAAGCTTCTCAAAACGTCGAATTTATAAGGATATGGGGGCGACGGCGCGGATTGCAATGGCGGGAAAATGTAAGCGGTTAATGCGGCGCCGTTCCGACGCCGCGTTTTTGTGACACAGTCACGTCATGACATGATTAACCCGCCGTCCACATTGATGGTTTGGCCGGTGATGTAGTCGGCATCGTCCGAGGCAAGAAAGGCCACGAGACCCGCCACGTCCTCGGGCTGACCGGCGCGCTTGAGCGGAATACCCGCCACCCACTCGGCCATCAACTCCCCTTTGCCGTAGGTTTTTTCCGGCCCGCTGAGAATTTCGCCCCAAACGCGGTCGTTATATTCCCACATCTCGCTTTCAATGATGCCGGGGCAGAATGCATTGACGGTAATGCCATACGGTGCCAGCTCGAGCGCTAAACTTTGCGTAATGCCGATCACGCCCATTTTGCTGGCGGCGTAATGCGGTGTGTAAATGAATCCGTTACGCCCCTGACCGGAAGAGGTGTTGATCAGTCGCCCCTGGCGCTGGCCGACCATATATTTAGCCGCTTCCCGGCAGCAGAGCCACACCGCAGTGGTATTTACCGCCAACACTTTCTCAAAATCGCTTTTGGGCATCTGGTCAAAACGATCGATAGTGATCACCCCGGCGTTTTGAATGGAAACGTCGATCGCGCCGAATTGCTCCCAAGCCTGACGATAAAAATCAACCACCTGCGCCTCATCGGTGACGTCGAGGATCACCGGCAGAATCTCCACACCATAACGCTGGCGCAGCGTTTCCGCCGTGGTCAGAATGCGTTCCGCATTCGATGCAATCACCAGATTGGCGCCCAAACGGGCGAAGCGCTCGGCGATGCCGGCCCCAATGCCGCGGCATGCGCCGGTAATCACCACGGTTTTCCCCGTGAAATCACGATTCATGGTTGTTCTCCTGTCATCAATGAGCTCGCCTGCGGCCGCCACAAGGTGCGTTGCACCGCCTGCCGCCAGGCGCTGTAGTTTTCCTGCAGCTGCCGGTGGCGCTGCATATCGGGTTTAAATTCATCATGTTGGGGCAACAATGCCGCCAGTTGCCGATCGGTAGTCCCCCACAGGCTGCGCATCGCCATCAGCGCCGCCCCCAGCGCCGAGAGTTCCGCCGTGTTGCTGCGCCACACCGGGCAACCCAGCAGATCGGCCTGAAACTGCATCAGCCAGTCATTGCGGCTGGGGCCGCCATCGGCCATTAACCCCTGCAATGCAAAACCCGGCTGTTGCCGCAATACGCCGATCACATCGGCGATTTGATAAGCCACCGACTCAAATGCGGCCCGCACCAAATGTTCCCGCCGCGTGCCGCGGCTGAGGCCGCAGATCACGCCGCGCGCCTGCTCATCCCACCAGGGTGCGCCGACCCCGGTCAGTGCCGGCACAAAATAGACGCCACCGCTGTCGGCCACGCAAACAGGCAGTTCACTTAACGGCGTCTCGCCCCCCGCCGGCATGGCGGTGATATCCAGCATCCAGGCAATGGCGTCGCCGGTGTGGGGAATATTGCCCTCCAGCGCATACTGCATACGCTCGCCATCGTGCCAGGCGACGGTCGTTGCCAGAGCGCTCGTGTCGCATTGCGCTTCGGCGATCGGCGCCATCACCGATGAACCGGTGCCATAGGTGGCCTTAACCTGCCCCGCCTGGCCGAGCGCATGGCCGTACAGCGCCGCATGCGAATCACCGACCATCGCGCCAATCGGAATGCCGTCGGCAATGCCTTCCAATCCCAACGTCGCGCCGAACACATGGCTGGAGGGGGAGATCGTCGGCAGCGCCTGGCGGGGAATGTTGAACAGCGCCAGCATCCGCTCGTCCCAATCGCCGGAGGCAAGGTTCAACAGCTGGGTGCGAGCGGCATTGGAGGTATCGCAGCCGAATGCCTGTCCTCCGCTCAACTGCCACAGCAGCCAGGCATCGATGGTGCCAAGGCAGATTTCCCCGTTCTCCGCCATCCGTTGCCCCCCTTCGCAGCGATCGAGCAACCAGCGCATTTTCGCCGCCGAGAACAGCGGTGAAAGCGGCAGGCCGGTGGCGCGACGCACCACTTCGGCCTGCCGATCGTGCCGCAGCCGTTCACAGAAATCGGCAGCGCGCGCGCATTGCCAGGTTAGGGCCGGCCCGATCGGCTGGCCGTCGGAACGCCGCCAGCCGATGGCGGTTTCACGCTGGTTGCTGATGGCGATACCGGCAATACGGGATGCGCCGGCCAACGCAATCGCTTCCCGCAGCACCGCCAGAGAGGCTGCCAGCAAGGCCTCGCCCCGCTGCTCCACCCAACCGGGCTGCGGCGTCTGCAGCGTCAACGGCCTGCTGGCTCTGGCGACGATCGCCCCCTGCGCATCCACCACCACGGCCTTGGCGTTGCTGGTGCCTTCGTCCAACGCGACAATGCAATCCGCTTTAGCCATGGCTCACCTCAGCCAGCGGCTGCACCGCTTTTTTATCCTGCCGCTGCATCAAAATGACCTTGCTCTGCAAACGCTGCTGGAACTGGTCAATCACCACGGCGGTAACGATCACCAGCCCTTTAATCACCATTTGCCAGAACTCGCTGACGCCCATCATCACCAGACCGTCCGCCAGAAAAACGATCACAAAGGCGCCGATGATCGAACCGAATACCCTGCCGCGGCCACCGCTGAGCGCCGTACCGCCCAGCACCGTCGCGCCGATGGCGTCCATCTCGAACATATTGCCGGTCATCGGGTGCGCGGTTTGCAACTGAGAAGCGATGACCAGCCCCACCAGCGCCGCACACAGCCCGGAGAAGGCATAGACGAACATTTTCACTTTGACGATCGGCACTCCCGACAGCCGCGCCGCCGGCTCATTGCCGCCAATCGCATAGATATAACGGCCCAGCGGCGTTTTCTTGGTGAGATAGATCCCCAACAACACGATGGCCAACATCAGCCAAATCGGGTTGTAAATCCCGAGAAAGGTGCCGGATCCCAGGGCCGCGAAACCGGTGTTGCCCAGCGCTTCCATGCCCACCAGATTGGGATAGGTTTTGCCGTCCGCCGTCAGCAATGCCGCCCCACGCGCCACGTACATTGCGCCCAGGGTACAGATGAATGGCGCAACGCCGAGCCGCGTGATCAGCGTGCCGTTGACCAACCCCAACAATACGCCCAACAGCGCCACCGCGCCGAGCACTTCGAAAACGTTGAGAAACAGCCGGTTGCCATCCCACAGCGGGATGCCGACGGTCAACAGCGCACCGGCGATCATCCCGCACAGGCCCGCCACCGCGCCGACCGACAAATCGATGCCGCCGGTGAGGATCACCAGCGTCATGCCAACCGCCAGCAACCCGGTAATCGCCACGTGCTGCGTCATGATCAGCAGATTGGAGACGGTCAGAAAATTCGGCACCATGCTGCTGAAGAACAGCACCACCAGCAACAGGGCGATGAAGGTGCGCGCCTGCAGCAAATACATATACAACCGATACTTGGTTTGCATTGCCTTATCCTTATGCGTGTGGGGTTGAGGCGCGGATCAGCGTTTCGCGATCGGCCCGTTCGCGCGGCAGATCGGCCGTCAGTTTCCCGTCCGCCATCACCATCACCCGGTCGGCCAGTGAGACCACCTCATCCAGCTCCGACGAAGAGAACATCACCGCCAGCCCCTGGCGTGCCATCGCGCCAATCAGGTGATAAACGTCCGTTTTGGCGCCGACGTCGATTCCGCGCGTCGGCTCATCGAGAAACACTACCTGCGGCCCGGTCAGCAGCGCCTTGCCCAACACCACTTTCTGCTGATTGCCGCCGCTCAGGCTGGTGATTGGCAGCTCCCGGTCACTCACCTTGATCGCCAGTTTTTCGATCATGCCATCGACCAACGCACACTCCCCGGCCGATGCCAACGGCCGCAGCGCGTTGCGCCCCAGGCTGGCCAGGGTCATGTTGGCCTTGATCGACATCATCTGCACCAAGCCCTCCGCCTGCCTGTCTTCCGGCACCAGCGCCATGCCCAACGCCATGCGCTGACGAAACCCCAACCGCTCCACGCTTTTGCCGTTGAGCAGAATGCGGCCTGCCGTCTGGCGCATCACGCCGTTGATCACCTTGAACAGTTCGGTGCGGCCGGCGCCCAACAGGCCATAAATGCCGATCACTTCCCCTTTGCGCAGTGAAAAACTGACGTCGTTAAGGCAATAGCCGCCGTTTTCACGCGGCAGCGTCAACTGCTCAACCTTCAGCACTTCATCCCCTTGCTCTGCCGCGCAATAATCAAAGTGCTTGCTCTTTTCCCCGACCATCTTTTCGATGATCCACGGGATGTTGACGTTGCAGACCGGCTCGGCGGCAACAAAACGCCCATCGCGAAACACCGTGATGCGATCGCCAATCTCCATCAGCTCTTCCAGACGGTGAGAAATGTAGATGATGGTGACGCCGCGTTTTTTCAGATCGGCGATCACCCGAAACAGCGTGCGCACTTCAGCCTGGCTCAGCGCCGACGTCGGCTCATCCATGATCAGCACCCGGGTGTCCTTCGCCAAGGCGCGAGCAATTTCCACCAGCTGCTGATGTCCGATGCCGAGACTGCCCAACGGCGTATGCGGATCGATGTCCAACTCCAGCCGCTGCAGCAAGGATTTGGCCAGCTGATATTGATAGTCCACATTGATGCGGCCACGCTGGAAGAACTCGTTGGCCATAAAAATGTTGTCCATCACCGACAGGTTGGGGAACAGGTTCAGCTCCTGGAAAATAATGCTGATCCCGAGCCGCTCCGCCTGCTGCGTGGAAGTTAGCGTCACCGCTTTACCCTCCAGCTCGATGGTGCCGGAGGACGGGGTTTCCACCCCCGCCAGCAGCTTCATCATGGTCGACTTGCCGGCGCCGTTTTCGCCGATCAGCACGTTGACCTGATTGCGAAACACTTGATAACTCACGCTATCCAATGCCGTGACGCCAGGATAGAGACGCGAAACGTTGCGCGTTTGAATAATGACCGGATCGCTCATCACGCCCCCTTAGGTTGAATGCGTACCGGCGTGATCAACAGCGGCTCGGCAGGCGCCTGCCAACTGCTGAATACGCCGTACACGGTAATGTGGTCACCCACCTTGGGCGGGGATCCGGCGAGTTCGTCGATCGAAGCCTGATTAATCGCCCTGGCAAAATCGCCGAACAGCGCTTGGTCATTGAAATCGCTGTAGCTCAGCCCGCGATAGCTGTCGCGCAACGCCGTACCGCGATAAACCGGCCCGATCTGCACCTCCACGCTGCTGAGCGGCGCATCGGTCAGCTTGAGCGTTAATTTTCCGCTGCGCGACCGGGTGTTGACCGCCGCGACTTCACCGCTGACCTTAACGTTGAAATAACAAGGGAACTCCGGTTGAGCGCGGTACCCCAGCAGATCGCAGGCGCTGTCAAAATCCTTGGCCTGGGCGATCCGGGCGAGCAGCTCGCCCAGCGGCTGCGCCGTTTTGACCGCTTGCGGAGCGATTTGGCTGCGGTAAATTTCCGCCGCCTGCGCCACATGCGGATTCACCGGGGAGCGAAGCTCCGCCAGCTTTTTCTCCGAAACGATACGGCAACCGCTCAACGCCAGGACGACGGTGACGGCCAGCGCAATGCGCATCGACATAACAACACCTCCGATCGCACCCCGCCGCCGGGACGGGGTGGTGAAAGACGCCGCTCAGCGCGGATTACGGTTTGAAGTTGAAGTCACTGACCCGTTGCGCATTGTCTTTGCCGATCAGGATGCCGCGGAACATCACGCGCTCCTTGCCGGTATAGCTGCCGGATTGGAAATAACCGTCGAGGATTTCAACGCCCTGCGCGGCGATCGCCTGCGCCTGCAACATCACACTGGCGTAGAGGCTGCCGTTGAGAATGGCGTCGCGTTCATCGTTGCTGCCGTCGATGCCCACCACGGTGACATCATGCCGGCCGGCGGCCTTCAGCGCCGCCACTGCGCCCAGCGCCACCGGGCCGTTGCCGCAGATCACGCCTTTGATGTCCGGATGCGCCTGCAGAATGCTGTCCATGATGCGTTTCCCTTCCAGCAGATTGCCCTTGGCATCCTGACGCGCCACGCTGACCATCTCAGGGTATTGGTCGATCACGTTGTGGAACGACTGCGAGCGCGTAACGCAGTTATTGTCCGCCAGGTTGCAGGTCAGCTCGGCGTATTTGCCGGTTTCCCCCATTTTTTCGACAAACTGGTTGGCGACGTCCGAGCCGGCCTGGAAGTTGTTATGGGTGATCTGCGCCAACGCCACGCCATCGACCGGGATCTCGCGGTTGATCAGTACCACCGGAATACCGGCGTTTTTCGCCTGCTGCACGGCGGCGACGCTGGCCTGAGAATCGGCGTTATCCAAAATGATGCCCTGAACCTTGCGGCCGATAACCAGGCTGATCAGCTCCCCCTGGCGCTTAACGTCTTCGCCGTGCGACAACACCAGCGTCTGGTAACCGAGCGACTTGGCCTTGCTCTCGGCCCCCTTGGCCTCTGCGGAGTAATAAGGGTTATCCAGCGAATTGACGAGAATGGCGATCGTGCCCTTTTCCGCCGCCATGGCAGAGGTGCAGGCAAAACCGGTGAGCAGGGTAAGGTAAGTGGCTATTTTTCTCATGATGGTGTTCTCTTATCGTTGTGTTGAACATCGTCTGGTGTTGGCGATCGCTGCAGTTGCCGCTTACCAAATGGTAAAACCGCCGTCGATCATCAGGTCCGCGCCGGTGATCATGTCGCTGCCGTTGCTGGCAAAAAACAGGATCGCCGCCGCAATTTCGTCGGTATAAGCAAAACGCCCCAGCGGGATCAGTTTTTTCATCGCCTCGCCCTTCTCGCCGCGCCAGGCTTTCTCTCCCATAGGCGTCAGCACCACGGTGGGCGATAACGTGTTGACGGTGATGCCGTGCGGCGCCCACTCTTTGGCCATCACCTTGGTCATGCCCAGCAGCCCTGCCTTGGCGGCGGTGTACGCGCAGTGATCGTCAATGGCGATGGAGGCCGCCTGCGACGCGATGTTGATGATTTTCCCGCCGTGGCCGGCGGCTATCGCACGGCGCGCCAGTTCCTGCGAGCACAAAAAAGGCCCGGTGAGGTTGACCGCCAAGTGGCGCTGCCACTCCTCGAGCGTCACTTCCGTCGCCGGCTGCAAATTGACGTAGCCGGCGCAGTTGACCAGGATATCGAGCCGGCCAAAGCGCCGCTGAGCCGCGTTGAAGGCGGCAGCCACCGAGCCGGGTTCGGTCACGTCGCACACCTGGCAGAACACCTGTTCTTCACCCAACTCCCGCAGCGCCGCCGCGGCCTTGTCCTGTTCAAAGGCCGGATACATCAATACCAGGCGCGCGCCCTTCTCCAGCAGCAGGCGATTGGCGGCCATCGCGATGCCGCCCAGACCGCCGGTGATCACCGCTACCTTCCCTGCCAGCGACATCCGGCTATCGACACCGTAGCGTAAATTAACGTCGTATTCGTTCTGCTCCATCGCATTCCCCCTATGGCGTTAACTGAGCATGCAACCCTGCGGCGTCGATGGCGTATTGCCGCCGCAGCGCCGCCCGGCTGCTGCTGTGGGTAAATTCATAAGCCGGCACGCCCAGCGCGGTAAACGGCCGCGGCAGCTGATGCCGCAGCAACAGCTCACCGATGATGGTGCCCAGGCCACCGCTGAGGGCGTGCTCCTCCATGGTCAGCACCCGGCGGTGCGAACGCATCAACGCCACTACCGCCGCCTCATTGAGTGGCCAGAGCGAAGGCAGCGAGACGATGGTCGGGTTATCGCCCAATTCCAGCACCTTCATCGCCTCGTGCGCCACCGTCCCCAGGCAAAACACCAGGCTGTCAGATCCTTGATGCAGCACCTCCGGCTCTCCGGGGCGGAAGTGATAGCTCGCGTTCAGCACCGGCAGCTTGTCGCTGTCCATACGGATATAGGCCGGGCCGGGTTGCGCGATGACATAACGGACAATCTCTGCCGCTTGTCGCGCATCCGCCGGCGCATAGACGCTGAGATTGCCCAGCGTGCGGGCGATGGCGATATCGTTCATGCAATGGTGCGTCGCCCCCAGCGGCCCATAGCCGAATCCGGCATTCAGGCCGAGCATTTTCACGTTGGTTTCCGTGTAGCAAACATCGTTTTTCATCTGCTCGTTAGAACGGGCGAACAGGAAAGGCGCTGCGTTGGCGGTAAAGACCGTGCGACCGCTGAGCGCCATGCCGGCGGCCATGCCCACCATATTTTGTTCGGCGATGCCGACGTTCACCACTCGCTCCGGATAAGCCTGCTCAAAGGGCGCGATTTTCGACGTGGACGTGGAGTCCGCCACCATCACGCTCAGATCTGCCCCCGCCAGCTGCTCTTCGATCAACGCCGTCACCACGGCATCGCGTAAGTCCTGCATGTTCACCCCTCCAGTTCCGCCAGCGCCTGCGCCAGCTGTTGTTCGTCCGGTACCGCGTGATGCCAGGCGGCAACGTTAGCCATAAACGACACGCCGTGCCCCTTTTCGGTATTGGCCAAAATCACCCGCGGCTTGTCCTGGCTCGGGCGTTGGATCGCCGCCACCAGCGCCACCGGATCGTGCCCGTCGCATTCCAGGGTTTCGAAACCGAAAGCGCGCCATTTTTCCGCCAGCGGCTCCAGCGGCATGATGGCCTCTGTCTTGCCCGCCAGCTGCAGCCGGTTGCGATCGACGATGGCAATCAGGTTATCCAGCTTGAATTTGCTGGCCGCCATCGCCGCCTCCCAGTTGGAACCCTCCGCCAGCTCGCCGTCGCCCAGCAGCACGAACGCGCGGCGATGTGCGCGCCCGGCCAGTTTGTTGCCCAGCGCCAGCCCCACGGCGATCGGCAGGCCATGCCCCAAACCGCCGGAGTTGATCTCCACCAGCTCCGGCAGCTTCTGCCGCACCGGATGCCCGGCCAGCAAGGTGTCGTCGCCCATGAACTGATCGAGCACCGCCGGATCGAGCAGGCCCATCGCCGCGCAGCTGCAGTAAAAACCGCCGGCGCCGTGCCCTTTAGACAAAATGAACCGATCCTGATCGGGCCGGGCATTGCCGCGATCCATCACCGCCATATACAAGGTGCAGATGATGTCGATTTCCGACAGATCGGCGCCGGTATGGCCCTTGCCTGCCTTATGGTTCATGGTCACCACATATCGGCGCGCCTGGCGCGCCGTGTTTTTAATCGCCTGGAAGTCCATCGTCACCTCTGTTTGAGCACGTTGATTATCGTTATCGCCTCTAAAACGATCCGCTAACCCGCCATTGATTTTCGAATGGAAATCATATGCAGCAAAAACGATAATTAATGTGGGCAAGATCAAATTTCAAGCAAAAGCACGCAACAGGCGGAATCACAATTCACAAAAAGCAATAAATAACAATGAAATGAAAACATTCAAATAACTTAAAATTCGTTTTACCCGGTGACTTTTGCTGATACCATAGACTTTCGAATAAAAATCAATATGGGTTGACCGGGTTTATCCATAGCTTTATCAATAATCGCGAGCTAAAATTCAGCGCATCAATAAGGAGTTGCCGTGGCAAACCGCCCGGCGGGAACTGACAGGTGCAGGAGTCTTTCGATTGAAAAGCAAAAGCGAACAGCTGGCGGAAATGCAGCAACGGCGCGAAAAGATCCTCGACATGATCCGCGAAGACGGCTCGGCGACGGTCAAAATGCTGACCGATACCTTCAAGCTGACCGAAGCGACCATTCGCACCGACCTGCGGGTCCTGCAGCAACAAGGTTATGTGCAGCGTTTCCACGGCGGCGCAACCCTGGTCGATGGCAAGCAAAACACCCATGCCATGCTGTTGGAACGCCAGGTCAACCTGACCGCCAAGGATCGCATCGGCAAGCTCGCCGCCGGTTTTATCGAACCGGGCGACACCATCATTCTTGATTCGGGCACCACCACCACGGCTATCGCCAATCACCTGAGCCACATCAAGAAACTGTCCGTTATCACCACCGGCGTCAATATCGCGCTGCAGCTGGGCGGCGAACCGGGCGTGAACATTTTGCTGACCGGCGGCTCGTTCAAATTTCCGACGCTTTCCACTTCGGGGGACAAAGCCGCCGGCTTCTTCGAGAACGTTCTGGCCCAGAAACTGTTCCTCGCAACGGCCTGCATCTCACCCCGCCACGGCCTCAGTTTCCCAAGCGAGACCGACATCAAACTGAAAACGGCGATGATCAACGCAGCCAACACGGTGTATGTGGTTGCCGACTCCAGCAAAATCGATAAGGTGTCGATGTTCGCATTGCCCTGTGACTGGCAGCATATCGACTATTTGATCACCGACGACGGTATCAGCAATACCGCCATACAGGCCTTTGAGAAGGTGGGAGTAAAGGTGTTGGTGGCAGGCGCCTGACGGGCGCCTGCGAGAAGAATGCTTATTCCGGCTTGCGCGCCGCGATTTCCTGCTGCTCTTGCGGCGGCGGCGTCAGCGGGCCAAACCAGCGCTGCGCCAGCCAGCAGGTGACCACCACCAACAGCCAACTGATCAGCGTGGCCATCGCCAGATCGCGTGGCCAGTGCATGCCCAGCAGCAAACGGCTGCCCATCACCCCCGTTGCCCACACCATCAGCAGCGCGACGGTTTTATAATGGCGGCGCGGCCACAGCAGCCCTACGCCCAACAGCGCCCAGGTGGCGGCGAACATCGTATGCCCCGACGGGAAAGCGAAGCCGGTTTCAAACTGCCAGTGCTTGCGCAGCCAGTTCGGCACCAGGGTCTGATCCTGCAATTGCTCGCGCACCAGCGCGCTGCGCTCTTTGCGATGCAGCGAATAGAAGTATTTGCCGTCCACGCCGTGGTTTTGCTCGAGCCATACCACAAACGGCCGCGGTTCTTGCACCCGATCCTTGATCAGCGACTTGATCCCCTGCCCAATCACCAACGCGGCGGAAAGCAGGATCGCCAGACCGATGGCCGCCTTGAGCCGAAAGCGCAGACACCACAAAAACCAACCGCAAAGGATAGCGCTGGTCAAAATGCCCCACGGCGAGGTCACGGTTTCGGTCACCCAGTACAGCGCTTTCAGCAGCCGATCATTGCCGCCGGGCTGCCAGTGCCAGCCGGATACCCAGACCGCCAGCGGCATCAACAGCAGCAGCAGCGCGCCGCCCGCCGTGCGTTTTGCTATCTCATACATTCCCGTTTTCCTCTGCGTGAATCAGACTGCAGTGTAACAAGAGTGTAATCTTGATAACACGCGAAAAATTAAACAGATAGGCAACCTATCGCAATAATAGGTAGCCGGAAAACGCCATCTGCTGGTTTGCTGAGCACCGCCCGGCAAGAAGTTGTGGCAAAATAGCCGATAATTAACGAAATAGAGATCGGCGCAGCACGTTTTAGTCTTGGTCAATTTACCGAACCGGACTTAGGATGCGCGACAATGATTGAATCGTAGGTTTTTGTGGAGAGTGACATGCAGCTTAAACGGGTGGCAGAGGCTAAACTGCCGACACCTTGGGGCGATTTCCTGATGGTAGGATTCGAAGAACTGGCGACCGGGCATGACCATCTGGCGCTGGTATTCGGTGATATTTCCGGCGAAGCGCCGGTGCTCGCGCGCGTGCATTCCGAATGTCTTACCGGCGATGCCCTGTTCAGCCTGCGCTGCGACTGCGGTTTTCAGCTGGAAGCCGCGCTGGAGCAAATCGCCGAAGAAGGCCGCGGCATTCTGCTTTATCATCGCCAGGAGGGCCGCAATATCGGCCTGTTGAACAAGATCCGCGCCTATGCCCTGCAGGATAAGGGCGCAGACACCGTGGAAGCCAACCACCAGCTCGGCTTCGCCGCCGACGAGCGCGACTTTACCCTGTGCGCCGACATGTTCAAACTGCTGGGCGTCGACGCGGTGCGTTTGCTGACCAACAACCCGAAAAAGGTCGAGATCCTGACCGAAGCCGGCATCAACATCAGCGAGCGCGTGCCGCTGATCGTCGGCCGTAACCCGAAGAACGAACACTATCTGGCGACCAAGGCCGCCAAAATGGGCCATTTGCTCGACCAGAAGTGATCGCCGCCGCGGCGGAAACAATCAGGGCGCCTTGCGGCGCCCTTTTTATTGCTTAATTACAGCATTTTCCTGATCACATAATGCAGGATGCCGTCGTTTTCGTAGTAGGTCAGCTCATTGCCGGTATCGATGCGGCAACGGGTGTCGATCACTTCCTTGCGCCCGTCGGCATAGGTGATGTGCACCGGCACCGTCTGGCCCGGCTGCAGCTGCTGCAGGCCGCCGACGCTGATCTGCTCATCCCCGGTCAACCCCAGGGTTTTGCGCGTCACCCCTTGCGGGAACTCCAGCGGCAAAATCCCCATGCCGATCAGGTTGGAGCGGTGAATGCGCTCGAAGGATTCGGCGATCACCACCCGCACGCCCAGCAGGCGCGGCCCCTTCGCCGCCCAGTCGCGGCTGGAGCCAGAGCCGTACTCTTTACCGGCGATCACCGCCAGCGGCACCTTTTCCTGCTGATACTGCATGGCGGCGTCGTAGATAGACAGCTGCTGCTGCGACGGGATATGGCGGGTATAGCCCCCTTCCACGCCCGGCACCATTTCGTTGCGAATGCGGATATTGGCGAAGGTGCCGCGCATCATCACTTCGTGGTTGCCGCGGCGCGAGCCGTAAGAGTTGAAATCCTGCGGCGCCACGCCGTGCTCGCTCAGGTAACGCCCCGCCGGGCTGTCGCGCTTGATGTTACCCGCCGGCGAGATGTGGTCGGTGGTCACCGAGTCGGCCAGAATCGCCAGAATGCGCGCGTCTTTGATGTCCTGCACCGGATCCGGCGTCACTTTCATGGTGCTGAAGAACGGCGGATGACGAATATAGGTAGAATCCTCCTGCCACTGATAGGTCGCCGAGCCGGTCACCTGGATCGCCTGCCAGTTAGCGTCGCCGTCGAACACTTCGCCATATTCCTTGTGGAACATCTCGGTGCGCACTTCTTCCACCGCCTGAGCGATGTCCTGGCTGCTCGGCCAGATGTCCTTCAAATAGACCGGTTGACCGTCGTTGCCCTCGCCCAGCGGCTCTTTGGTCAGGTCAATCTTCATGCTGCCCGCCAGCGCATAAGCCACCACCAGCGGCGGCGAGGCCAGCCAATTGGTTTTCACCAGCGGGTGGATGCGCCCTTCGAAGTTGCGGTTGCCCGACAGCACCGCGCCCACGGTCAGATCGCTCTCTTTTATCGCCTGCTCGATCGGATCCGGCAGCGGGCCGGAGTTACCGATGCAGGTGGTACAGCCATAGCCCACCAGATTGAACCCCAGCTCTTCCAGATAGGCGGTAAGTTTGGCGCTGTCGAAGTAGTCGGTCACCACTTTGGAACCCGGCGCCAGCGAGGTTTTTACCCAGGGCTTGCTGCGCAGCCCTTTCTTGACGGCATTTTTCGCCAGCAGGCCGGCCGCCATCATCACGCTCGGGTTGGAGGTGTTGGTGCAGGAGGTGATCGCCGCGATCACCACCGCGCCGTCGCGCAGTTCGTGCTGCTGCCCGTCCAGCGTAAAGGTTTTGCCGTCGGCTTTGGCCTTTTGACCGCCGATATCCAGCTCGGTGGCGGCCTTGAACGCCTGCGGCACATTTGGCAGCGCAACGCGATCCTGCGGGCGTTTCGGCCCGGCGAGGCTGGCTTCCACCGTCGACATGTCCAGCGCCAGCGAGCTGGTGAAGACCGGTTCATCACCGGGGTTGCGCCACATGCCCTGCGCCTTGGCGTAAGCTTCCACCAGCGCGATTTGTTCTGCGCTGCGGCCGCTGAGCTTCATATAGCCGAGCGTAACGTCATCCACCGGGAAGAAGCCGCAGGTGGCGCCAAATTCCGGCGACATGTTGGCGATAGTTGCCCGGTCCGCCAGCGGCAGATCGGCCAGGCCATCGCCGTAAAACTCGACGAACTTGCCGACAACGCCGTGCTTGCGCAGCATTTGGGTGACGGTCAGCACCAGGTCAGTGGCGGTAATGCCCTCGCGGAGCTTGCCGGTCAGCTTGAAGCCGACCACGTCGGGGATCAACATCGACACCGGCTGGCCCAGCATCGCCGCTTCCGCTTCGATGCCGCCGACGCCCCAGCCGAGGATGCCGAGGCCGTTGATCATGGTGGTGTGGGAGTCGGTGCCCACCAGCGTATCGGGATAAGCCACGCGGCGGCCGCTTTCGTCGCTGTGCCAGACCGTTTGGCCGAGGTATTCGAGGTTGACCTGGTGACAGATGCCGGTGCCCGGCGGCACCACGCGGAAGCGGTTGAAGGCTTTCTGCCCCCAGCGCAGGAAGGTGTAGCGCTCGTGGTTGCGCTGCATTTCGATACGCACGTTGTCTTCAAAAGCGTTGTCATCGCCAAATTCATCGACGGTGACCGAGTGGTCAATCACCAGATCCACCGGCGACAGCGGGTTCACCTGATCGACGTTGCCCCCCAACCGCCGCACCGCTTCGCGCATCGCGGCCAGATCCACCACCGCCGGAACGCCGGTAAAATCCTGCATCAGCACGCGCGCCGGGCGGTAGGCTATCTCACGGTCGGCATGGCCGGTTTGCAGCCAGGCGACGATGGCCTTGAGGTCGTCAACCTGCACGGTATCGCCATCCACATGGCGCAGCAGGTTCTCCAACAGCACTTTCATTGATTTCGGCAACCGGTCGATATCACCCAGCTGCTTCGCCGCCAGCGGCAGACTGTAATAGTAATATTCGCTATTCAGCGCAACCAGCTTATCCATACTTGTTTCACGAAGATCGGACGACATAGCTCCTCCATTTCTTATTGTGATAAAACAGGGTAATCACTGAGGTCTTGTTTAAAGATACCACAAAGATAAGTTAACGTTTTGATAACAACACGATTTGATCACAACGATAGGCGGGAACAATCAGCGCAAAGGAAGTCCGAACGCCGCCAAGGGGTTAGGCTGCGCGCCAACGAAAACGCCGCAAGGAGGCGGTACTTTGGCGAGGAAGATCTCGCGGTTTTAGCGGGGGTTAGCTACGCCTTAGCAGCGCATCCCGAAGAATATGAAAGTCAGATGCCTGATAGAGAGTGTTCCTGGAGGACGGCGACTTTTCAGGATGATCAACAAGCAAGGTGCGGATTTCCGGGCTAAAAAAACCCGGTTTGGCAGGCGCCTCTCCGGGTTTGATTTGATATCGTCAACGGTTACTTAATCGGCAGCTTGATGTCCTTGAACATCGCCTCGATCTCTTCGTTGGAACGCAGCGCCACCGCGCTGTCGACCACGTCGCGCGTCAGGTGCGGCGCGAAGCGCTGAATGAAGTCGTACATGTAGCTGCGCAGGAAAGTGCTGCGGCGGAAGCCGATTTTAGTGGTGCTGTAGGTGAAGATATCGCTTGCATCCACCGTCACCAGATCCGGATCCTGCACCGGATCCACCGCCATGCTGGCGATCACCCCCACCCCCAATCCCAGACGCACATAGGTTTTGATCACGTCGGCGTCGGTGGCGGTAAAGACGATGCGCGGCGTCAGGCCGGCGCGGTTGAAAGCGGTATCCAGCTCCGAACGCCCGGTAAAACCGAAGGTGTAAGTAACGATCGGGTAAGCCGCCAGCTCTTCAATGCTGATGCTGCTTTTGCCCGCCAAAGGATGATCGGGCTTCACCACCACCGCGCGGTTCCAGTGGTAGCACGGCAGCATGATGAGATCGTCGTACAGGTGCAGCGCTTCGGTGGCGATGGCGAAATCGGCGGTGCCTTTGGAGACCGCTTCGGCGATCTGCGTCGGCGAGCCCTGGTGCATGTGCAGCGAGACGCGCGGGTAACGCTCGATAAAGCCCTTGATGACGTTGGGCAAGGCGTAGCGAGCCTGGGTATGCGTGGTGGCGACGTACAGCGAGCCTTTGTCCGGGTAAGTATGTTCACCGGCAACAGCTTTGATGGCATCCACCTTGGACAGCACTTCACGCGCGATGCGAATGATTTCCTGGCCGGCCGGGGTGACCTGGGTCAGGTGTTTGCCGCTGCGGGCGAAGATCTGGATGCCCAGCTCATCTTCGAGCATGCGCACCTGCTTACTGATGCCGGGTTGCGAGGTATAGAGCCCTTCTGCCGTCGAGGAGACATTCAGGTTGTGGTTAACCACTTCCACAATGTAACGAAGCTGCTGCAATTTCATATCTTATACCATCCTAGGTTAAACACTGCGGCTTACCCGCAGCCAGGTATATCGGTGTCGCCCCGGTATGCTGAAACTCACAAGCCATAAACACCGTGTTTTACCCTGATGGTGAAGAAAACGCCGTTGTTAATAAGCTTTAATAATAAAAAAACTTTTTATATAACCACTATACCACGTTGCAGCTTCAAGTATAGATCCGCGTCACACTATGATAACGATTATTTTGCATTGGTATCAACGTGAAACGGCGGTGACGGAGGGGTAAAAACAGCAAAGGATAGATCCGTTTCCCCCTTTTCACCAATAAAAAACCAGCCGCCAGGGCTGGTTTTTCATCTTGCGGGCGGGACATTGGCCTTACTTCTTGCCTTCGACCCACTTGCCGTCCACGTAGAACGCGGACCAACCGGTCGCCTTGCCGTCTTTTTCAGAAGAGACGTACTGCTGTTTGGTTTTGCGGCTGAAACGCACCAGCGTTTTATTGCCTTCGGCGTCCGCCACCGGCGCATCGGCCAGATAGCGCAGCTTCTCCGGCAGGCGATCCTTGAAGCGAGCCAGCTCTTCCACCAGCGGCGCGCGGGTCTCGCGCGATTTAGGGAAGGTGTTGGCCGCCAGGAACACGCCGGCAGCGCCGTCACGCAGCACGAAATAGGCGTCGGACTTCTCGCACGGCAGCTCCGGCAACGGCACCGGATCTTCCTTCGGCGGCGCGACGTCGCCGTTACGCAGGATCTTGCGGGTGTTTTTGCAGTTCTCGTTGGTGCAGCCCATGTACTTGCCGAAACGCCCCATTTTCAGGTGCATTTCCGAGCCGCACTTGTCGCACTCCACCACCGGGCCGTCGTAGCCTTTCAGACGGAACTCGCCCTCTTCGATCTCGTAACCGTCGCACGCCGGGTTGTTACCGCAGACGTGCAGCTTGCGCTGGTTGTCGATCAGATAGCTGTCCATCGCCGTACCGCATTTCTTGCAGCGGCGGCGGGCGCGCAGCGCGTTGGTTTCCGCCTCGTCGCCTTCGAGGATGTTGAGCACTTCCGCTTCCGGCACCAGGTTGATGGTGGTTTTGCAGCGCTCCTTCGGCGGCAGCGCGTAGCCGGAACAGCCGAGGAACACGCCGGTGCTGGCAGTACGGATGCCCATCTTGCGGCCGCAGGTCGGGCAGTCGATGCTGGTCATCACCATCTGGTTAGGCCGCATGCCGCCTTCTTCCGGATCCTTCTCCGCCGTTTCCAGCTGTTCGCTGAAGTCGACGAAGAACTCGTCCAGCACCGCTTTCCACTCGGCCTGGTTGTTGGCGACCTCATCGAGACCATCTTCCATGCGCGCGGTGAAGTCATAGTTCATCAGCTCGCGGAAGTTTTCTTCCAGGCGATCGGTGACGATCTCGCCCATTTTCTCGGCATAGAAGCGGCGGCTTTCCACCCGTACATAACCGCGATCCTGAATGGTCGAGATGATGGAGGCGTAGGTGGACGGGCGGCCGATGCCGCGTTTTTCCAGCTCTTTCACCAGCGAGGCTTCGCTGTAGCGCGCCGGCGGCTTGGTGAAGTGCTGGCTTGGGATCAGTTTCTGCAGATCCAGTTCGCTGCCGATTTCGACGTATGGCAGGGTGCGATCTTCATCGCCCTTGCGCAGCGCCGGCATGACCTTGGTCCAGCCATCAAAGCGCAGCGTACGGCCCTTGGCGCGCAGCTGATAATCGCCGGCCTTCACCGTCAGCGTGGTGGAATCGTATTGCGCCGGCGTCATCTGGCAGGCAACGAACTGGCGCCAGATCAGCTGATACAGCTTCTGCGCGTCCGCTTCCATGTCCTTCAACTGCTCAGCGAGCACGTTCACGTCCGAAGGACGGATCGCTTCGTGCGCTTCCTGCGAATTCTCTTTGCTGCTGTACTGATTCGGCGCCTTCGGCAGGTATTTGTCGCCGAAGTTGTCGCCGATGTAACCACGCACCATGTTGAGCGCATCCTGGCTCAGGTTGGTGGAATCGGTACGCATATAGGTGATGTGGCCGGCTTCATACAGCCGTTGCGCCATCATCATGGTTTTTTTCACGCCGAAGCTCAGGCGGGTACTGGCGGCCTGCTGCAGCGTGGAGGTAATGAAAGGCGCGCCCGGTTTGCTGCTGGTCGGTTTGTCTTCGCGATCCAGCACCGTGTAGCGGGCTTTTTCCAGCAGCTTGACCGCGGCGTGAGTCTGCTCGCGGTTGACCGGTTTGAACGGCTTGTCGTGCGCGTGGGTCACTTCCATCTGCAGCGCGGTTTCACCCTTCGCCAGCAGATCGGCATGCAGCTCCCAGTACTCTTCCGGCACGAAGGCCTTGATGTCGCGCTCGCGCTCAACCACCAGGCGCACCGCCACCGACTGCACGCGGCCGGCGGACAGGCCGCGGGCGATTTTCTTCCACAGCAGCGGCGAGACCATATAGCCCACCACGCGGTCCATGAACCGGCGCGCCTGCTGCGCGTTGACGCGGTCAATGTTCAGCTCGCCCGGCTGTTTGAACGCCTGCTGGATCGCGTTTTTGGTGATTTCGTTAAACACCACGCGGCTAAAGCGTTTGTCATCCCCACCGATCACTTCCCGCAGGTGCCAAGCGATGGCTTCCCCTTCGCGGTCAAGGTCGGTTGCGAGATAAATGTGGTCGGCGTTTTCCGCCAGCGATTTTAACTCGGCGACCACTTTTTCTTTACCCGGCAGGATTTCATAATGCGCTTTCCAGCCGTGATAAGGGTCGACGCCCATGCGATTTACCAGCGCCGCCTTCTCATCTTTTTTAACTTTTTTCTTGGCTTTGTCTTCGGTTGAGTCAGCGCTCTTTTTGCTGGCTGAGCCACTGGTCGGCAAATCACGGATATGACCGACGCTGGACTTCACCACGTAGTCACTTCCTAAATATTTATTAATAGTTTTGGCTTTTGCCGGGGACTCAACTATTACGAGAGCTTTACCCATATTTACCTTTACCTAATTTATTTCTTCTAAAAAGAAGTCTTTTATCTCGCCGTGCCGCGGCAATTCGTGTCTCTTTTTTTATATTGCGGCAGTCTGGCAAGAGATCAACAGATTTTTTTCTTTTGGTTGCCCAACCGCTCAACCTGAACGCAAGTTGTTGATCCTGCCTGCTATTCACCCATGCCCCAGAAGTATGGCTGTGTGAGTTTTATTCATGGCGTAAACAAAACCTTCCACCCGACGCCGCAAAATCCCACACTGTACCTGATAAAAAGCGTCACGCAACCTAATTAGCACGGAAAGACCGATTTCGCCAACCGGCGGCCGCGCATGGCCATCCAGACGGCAAATAAACCTTAGTCGGTTTGCGGATAAAAGCGAACCGGCGTTAGAATATGCGCAGAGTTTTTAGTTTGGAGTCTAATAAATGCGCACAAATACTGCCCCTATCGGCCGCGAGGCCCTGCTGGCGGAAGCAAATAACATCATCCGCCAACACGAAGATTATCTGCACGGCATGATCGCCACCGACGTTGAACAAAAAAACGGCGTTTTAGTTTTCCGCGGCGAATACTTTTTGGATGCCGACGGATTGCCCACCGCCAAAACCACCGCGGTATTTAATATGTTTAAACATTTGGCCCATCTGCTTTCGGAAAAATACCACCTGGTCGATTGAGAAAAGAAAACGGGGGCGCCCGGCCCCCGCTGATTCACGCTATCGCCGCCGTTACAGCAGCGGCTTTTCCCCACGCTGCCACCAGCGCAACAGCAAGCGATCGACGCTTTCCGCCGCGCTGCCGGTAAAGCGATCCATCAGGCGTTTGCGGCGCGAATAGCGCACGGCGATCACTTCGTGGTTATCCAGCTCGGCGATCAGCAAGTCATCGCTGGTGCCGATAGCGTCAATCAGGCCCTTCTCTTTCGCCTGTGAACCGAACCAGTGCTCACCGGTGGCGACGCTGTCGATGTCGAGCGACGGGCGCTGCTCATGCACGAAGCGTTTGAACAGCTCGTGGGTTTCGTTCAGATCTTCGCGGAACTTCTCGCGCCCCTGCTCGGTGTTTTCACCGAACAGCGTCAGCGTGCGTTTGAACTGCCCGGCGGTGTGCAGCTCCACGTCGATGTCGTTCTTCTTCAGCAGGCGGTGGAAGTTCGGGATCTGTGCCACTACGCCGATCGAGCCGATGATGGCGAACGGCGCCGCCACGATGCGATCCGCGACGCAGGCCATCATGTAGCCGCCGCTGGCCGCCACTTTATCCACCGCCACCGTCAGGCGAATGCCGCCTTTACGCAGGCGCTCCAGCTGCGAGGCCGCCAGGCCGTAGCCGTGCACCACTCCGCCAGGGCTTTCCAGCCGCAGCAGGACTTCATCCTGCGCCGACGCCACCGCCAGCACCGCCGAGATCTCTTCGCGCAGCGAGGTCACCTCGTGCGCATCCATGCTGCCCTTGAAATCCAGCACATACAGGCACGGCTTGGCCACCTCGACCGCGCCGGACTTGGCGCGCTGCTTTTTCAGCTTGTCGTCGGCCTTGGTCTGTTTCTTGAACTGTTTCAGCCAAACCTTTTGCTCGGCGGTATCCATGCGCGCCAGGCGCATGTCACGCTGCATCTCGCGATACTGTTCACCGAGATCGGTCAGCTGCAGCTCCCCTTTCTGGCGGCTCTTGCGTTGCCCCAGACTGACAGCCAGGATGGCCAACGCGGCGATGGCGAGCACCACCGTGGCAACCTTGGCCAGAAACAGGCCATAAACAGATATAAACTCCACAGATTCCGCCTTTATTTACAGGTTGTTAGTATGATTCTTCCCATTTTAGCCAACCGCAGCGGCTGCTGTCGCGGCTAAATGAAAATTCATTGCGCACGGAGCATCACTATGGGGACGATTTGCGGCCGAACCAAGCCGTCGCCGCCGCGCTTTTGTTACAAAAGAATGCCATTTCAGCCTGCTACGCATTGAAAATGCCGGCGGATTAAGGCATATAACACCCATTATTCATCAATATGATGAGACGCATTCGCTGCGCGGCCCGCAGACGGTCGGGCCTTCGCTCCCGCCCCGGCCGCGCGTTTCACTCTTGCTCCCCGATATCTGCGGGAGAACGGCCACCCAGGCGAGGATTTATCGTGCATTACCAACCCAAGCAAGATCTGCTCGAACAACGTATCATTCTGGTCACCGGCGCCGGCGACGGCATCGGCCGCGAAGCGGCGCTGACCTACGCGCGCTTCGGTGCCCGGCTGGTGCTGCTGGGGCGTACCGAAAGCAAGCTGCTGGCGGTACAACAAGAGATCGCGGCCCAGGGCGGCGCCCCGGCGTTGGTGGTGACGCTGGACTTGCTGCACGCCACGCCGGAGCAATGCCGGCAGATAGCCGACGATCTGGCGCGCCAGATCCCCCGCCTTGACGGCGTGCTGCACAACGCCGGCCTGCTCGGCGACATCGCGCCGATGGCCGACCTGTCGATGACCATGTGGCAAGAGGTGATGCAGGTTAACGTCAACGCCACCTTTATGCTGACTCAGGCGCTGCTGCCGCTGCTGCTGAAATCCCACGCCGGTTCGCTGGTGTTCACCAGTTCCAGCGTCGGGCGCACCGGCCGCGCAGACTGGGGCGCCTATGCGGTGTCGAAGTTCGCCACCGAGGGCATGATGCAGGTGTTGGCCGACGAGTATAAAAACCGCAATTTGCGAGTGAACTGCATCAATCCGGGCGGCACCCGCACCAAAATGCGCGCATCTGCCTTCCCGCACGAAGACAAGAACAAGCTGAAAACCCCGGCCGATATCATGCCGCTGTATCTGTATCTGATGGGCGAAGACAGCCGCCGCAAAACCGGCATGAGCTTCGACGCCCAACCGAACCGTAAACCCGGCGCGGCCGAATAAGGAGCGTTTTCATGGCGGAAGATCGTCATCAACAGCGTCAGCAGCGCCTGAAAGAACAGGTCGATGCGCGTATCGCCGCGGCGCAGGACACGCGCGGCCTGCTGCTGGTGTTTACCGGCAACGGCAAGGGTAAGACCACCGCCGCCTTCGGCACCGTCACCCGGGCGGTCGGCCACGGCATGCGCGCCGGGGTGATCCAGTTCATCAAGGGCGAATGGCCCAATGGCGAAAAGAATCTGCTGCAGCAACACGGCGTTGAATTTCAGGTGATGGCCACCGGCTTCACCTGGGAGACGCAGAACAAAGCCGGCGATACCGCCGCCTGCCAGGCGGTGTGGCAACACGGCAAACGCATGCTGGCCGACAGCAGCCTGGATCTGGTGTTGCTGGACGAAGTGACCTACATGCTGACCTACGGCTATCTGGAACTGGAAGAGCTGAAGGCCGCGTTGCTGGAGCGCCCTGCGCACCAAACGGTGATCCTGACCGGGCGCGGTTGCCATCGCGATCTGCTGGAACTGGCGGATACGGTCACGGAGATGCGGCCGGTGAAGCACGCGTTTGATGCGGGCGTGAAGGCGCAACAGGGGATCGATTGGTAACAAAAGTTCTGGCCCCGAACGGGGCCAGAATGAGAGATTAGCTGCGTTTGCTCGGCTTGCCCGGTTTACCCGGCTTGCTGCCTGGCGCACTGCGGCGGCCGCTGCTGGCCACCTGCGAATGGCGCTTGACCGCGCGGCGGATCTGGTTGGCCTTCACGCGGCGGCGCTCACGCTCCACCGGCATCTTGCTGACCGTTTCCGGCTTCAATTCCACCAGCTCGCGCAGGTAGTTGATCGCCGGCAGATCCAGCTCGGCCCAGCCGCCGCGCGGCAGGCCTTTCGGCAGATCGATGTCGCCATAACGCACGCGGATCAGGCGGCTCACCTGCACGCCCACCGCTTCCCACAGGCGACGCACTTCACGGTTGCGGCCTTCGGTCAGGGTCACGTTGTACCACTGGTTGAGGCCTTCACCGCCCTGGAAGCTGATGGTGCGGAAGGCGGCCGGGCCGTCCTCCAGCTGCACGCCCTTGCTCAGCTGCTTCACTTTCGCATCGTCGACCTGGCCGAACACGCGTACCGCGTACTCGCGCTCCACTTCACGGCTCGGGTGCATCAGACGGTTGGCCAGTTCGCCATCGGTGGTGAACAGCAGCAGACCGGAGGTGTTGACGTCCAGGCGCCCTACCGCCACCCAGCGCGAACCGCGCAGCTTAGGCAGACGATCGAACACCGTCGGGCGGCCTTCAGGATCGCTGCGGGTACACAGCTCGCCTTCCGGTTTGTAGTAGGCCAGCACCCGGCAGACCACGTCTTCAGACTCTTTGATCGACAGGACATGACCGTCCAGGCGAATTTTCATCGCCGGCGTCACTTCAACGCGATCGCCCAGCTTGGCGACCTTGCCGTCGACGCTGACGCGCCCGGCTTCAATCATGGTTTCGATTTCACGACGCGAGCCATGCCCGGCGCGCGCTAAAACTTTCTGTAACTTTTCGCTCATTGAGCAACCTCTAATGTCGCCTTCACAGGCGTCGGGGGGATAACCGCCGCGGCCAACCGCCACAACGGTAACAATACATTTATCAGGATCGAACCGCGCATTATACAGGCTTTCTAAGGTGTTGAAACCCACTTTATCGGCGGCGACCTCCCTCGGGCGGCGTTTACGGCGCCAAAAAATCCTCCACCGCCCACAGCACCGCGTCGGGCCGTTCCAGAATGCCGAGGTGAGTGCGAGCCTCCCCCAAACGCACCACGGAGAAAAACGGCTGCTCGGCGGCAAATGCCTGCTGGCGCCGCAGATAGTCGTCGCGGCGATCCAGCGAGTAGATGTGGCGACACGGCGGCGGCGCGCTCATTCCCGCCAGACGTTGCAGCGGCGAGCCGAATTGCCGGTAGGCCTGTTCGATGGCCACGCCGGCGGCACGCCAGAGCCGGTAATCTTCTTGTGCCATCTCGACCTCCAGATGGCGTTTGACCCGTTCGTGGCGGATGCCGCCCTGCCAGAAGGCGAACAAGGCGTCGCGCGCCGCCAGCCACTGCTGCGGCTGCTGCATGCGGCTCACCGCCGTAAAGAACGCCGGTTCCGGCTGCGTCATGATCCAATCGAGAAACACCATGCCCCGCACCCGCTGCGGCAACGCTTCGGCCAACGCCACCGCCAGCCAGCTGGCGTGCGCCACCGACAGAGTCACCACGTTGTCCAAACGCAGCGCCGTCAGTAGCTGACGCACATCTTCCAGCAAATCGTCCGCCGCGAGCGACATCTCCGCCGTTTTTGACGACAGGCCGTGGCCGCGCCAGTCGATGCTGATCACCCGATAACGTTCTGCCGCCAGGGCGATGAAGGGATCGAACACGGTTTTCGGCTCGCACCAGCCGGGCAGCAGCACCAGCGTGAGCGGCCCTGAGCCGATATCCTGATAATCGAGAGCGATGTTGGCGCTGTGAAATGTGGTCATATAACCTCCTGCGCGTCTCTCCCCGACCCGTTCGGGGGATGCCGACGATGCTAAGGTGACAGCGCCGCGGAGATTGATCTATTGAAGTTCGTGCGGAAAGTATGAGAGCGCACCTTATGAAAAAATGCGCACTAAATGGAATGCAAATTTAATGGCGCACGCAGGGATAGGCGGCGCTTAACGCCAGCATGATCACCGAAGGCGCAGAGTAATGCAACTGCTCGGGATGCTCGTTCAAATAGCGCATCACCGCATCGGCGGCCGTGCCGATACTCATCCCGGCTTCCGGGCAAATATTGCGGTTGCCCTGCATCGAATAAGTATCGAATACGCCGGCGACGTATCCCATAAACATGCCGCCGTTAAGCGCTTCGGCAACGGTGGCCTCACCGTTTTTATTTTTTACGTAACCGCCGGATTCCGCCAGCAAGGAACTGCCCGAATAAAAACCCGCATTTGCCATCGAGGAAAATAATAAGGCCGCTAAAAAAGAAACCCGTTTAATCATTGGTGCGCATCCTGCCCATTATCAATTCTGAAGTAGCAAGAATAGCTGCTTTCACCCGAAATAGCGTCGCTTCAGCCGATTTTCAGACAATGGGCAAGTCGGCGACGGTTTACATCAGCGGAAAGGCGCCGCGTCGCCCGCCCCTTCACGCACCACTTCCGGCGAGGATTCGGTCAGATCGATAACCGTAGTCGGCTGTTGACCGAGGAAACCGCCGTGGATCACCAGATCGACCACCTTGCCCAGGTGATCGCTGATCTCTTCCGGATCCGATTCGGCAAAATCATTGCCCGGCAGCATCAGGGTGGTGGACATCATCGGTTCGTTCAGCGCCTCCAGCAGCGCCAGCGCGATCGGGTTCGACGGCACGCGCAGGCCGATGGTTTTACGCTTTTCATTCATCAGGCGGCGCGGCACTTCCTTGGTCGCTTTCAGAATGAAGGTGTAGTTACCCGGCGTATTGTTTTTGATCAGGCGAAACGCCGTATTATCGACGTGCGCATAGGTCGACAACTCGGACAAATCGCGGCACATCAGGGTAAAGTTGTGGTTGCCGTCCAACTGGCGGATGCGGCAAATGCGCTCCATCGCCGCCTTCTCTTCCAGCATGCAACCCAGCGCATAGCCGGAATCGGTGGGATAAACGATCACCCCGCCCTTGCGCAACACCTCGACCGCCTGGTTAATCAAACGCGGCTGCGGGTTGTCCGGGTGAATATAAAAAAGCTGACTCATGACTTGCTCCTAAAATGATGCCCGCGCGCGTTGCCACGCGCGTAAAATCAGACCGCCTCGCCAGGCTGCGGCCAATCGCGCCACACCGGCTCGACGCCGCCCGGCAGCCACAGTTTGCGGCCCAGTTCGATCCACGAACAAGGCTGATGAAAATCAGAGCCTTGCGAGGCCAACAGGCGGTAGTCCTGGGCGTATTTCGCCAATTGCGAGCGCTCATGCGGCGCCTGCTGACACTGCGCCACTTCCATGGCGTCGCCGCCGTGTTCGGCGAAATGTGCCAGCAAACGTTTCAACCACTTCGCGGTCAGATCGTAACGGCCGGGATGCGCCATCACCGCCTGGCCGCCCGATTGATGAATCGCATCAATGGCTTGTTCTATTGTACACCACTGCGGCGGCACGTAGCCGGTTTTGCCCTTGGCCAGGTATTTCTTGAACACCTGCGCCATGTTGTCCGCCACGCCGATCTCCACCAGATAACGGGCGAAATGGCCGCGGGTCACCGCGCCGTCGCCCGCCAGCCGCTGGGCGCCGGCATAGGCGTCGGGAATGCGCGCCTTACCCAGACGCACGCCGATCTCCTGCGCACGCCGATTGCGCCGTTCGGTTTGTTCCGCCAACAGCGCCACCAGCGCCGGGTGCGCGACGTCCATGCCCAATCCAACGATATGGATCTCATGATTTTCCCACAGCGTCGAGATTTCCACCCCGTTGACCAGCCGCAGCGGCAACGCCTGCTCCGCAATGGCGGCGGCGGCCTCGGCCAGGCCTGCGGTGGTGTCGTGATCGGTGATCGCCAGCACGCCCACGCGCATCTCGACCGCCCGCTGCACCAGCTGCGTCGGCGTCAGGTAGCCATCGGAGGCGGTTGTGTGGCTGTGGAGGTCGTACAGAGTAAAGGCGGTGGATGGGGGGTTACTGTCTGTCAAAACGGCTATCCGGCAATGGCTTGGTTTTCTATCATACCCGCGATCGGCGGCCGGACGGAAATCTATTCTGCCCCGGCCGCGGACGCCAGGCTGAATGATGAATATAATTCACGCTGACCGCTAAAACATTGTGCAAAAAGAGGGTTGACTTTGCCCTCTCGAACCAGTTAACTAGTACACAAGTTCACGGCAACGGCCGTGTCGGATGAGCGTTAACAGAGAGAGTCTACAAATGAACAACTACATTTCTCTTCACGGTTGGTGGCGTACCTCCCTCTTGCGGGCGGTGTAATCGCGCATAGCTGTCATCTGACAATGCAGATTTCCTGAGCCCGCACCTGATGCGGGCTTTTTTATGGACAGAATTCACTGGAACCACCGATGATGAACATCAAACCACAAATGACATTGCTGAAGGCGCAAGCCAGCTACCGGGGCGATCCCACCACCATTTTCCACCAGCTGTGCGGCGCCCGTCCGGCCACCCTGCTGCTGGAATCGGCGGAAATCAACAGCAAACAGAATCTGCAGAGCCTGCTGGTGATTGACAGCGCGCTGCGTATTACCGCACTGGGACACACCGTCAGCGTGCAGGCGCTGACCGCCAACGGCGCGGCGCTGCTGCCGCTGCTGGACGAAGCGCTGCCGCCCGAGGTGCGCAATCAGGCGCGCCCCAACGGCCGCGAGCTGAGCTTCCCGGCGATCGACGCGGTGCAGGACGAAGACGCCCGCCTGCGTTCACTGTCGGTGTTCGACGCGCTGCGCACGCTGCTGACCCTGGTGGACTCCCCGGCGGACGAGCGCGAAGCCGTGATGCTGGGCGGCCTGTTCGCCTACGATTTGGTCGCCGGTTTCGAAGACCTGCCGGCGCTGCGCCAGGATCAGCGCTGCCCGGACTTCTGCTTCTATCTGGCGGAAACCCTGCTGGTGCTGGATCACCAACGAGGCTCGGCCCGTCTGCAGGCCAGCGTCTTCAGTGAGCAGGCGAGTGAAGCGCAGCGTTTGCAGCAACGCCTGGAACAGCTGCAGGCCGAATTACAACAAACCCCGCAGCCGATCCCGCACCAAACGCTGGAAAACATGCAGCTGAGCTGCAACCAGAGCGACGAAGAGTACGGCGCGGTGGTCAGCGGGCTGCAGGAAGCGATCCGCCAGGGCGAGATTTTCCAGGTGGTGCCGTCGCGCCGCTTCTCCTTGCCGTGCCCGGCGCCGCTGGCAGCCTACCAGACCTTGAAAGACAACAACCCCAGCCCGTACATGTTCTTCATGCAGGATGATGACTTCACCCTGTTCGGCGCTTCGCCGGAGAGCGCGCTGAAATACGACGCGAGCAATCGGCAAATCGAAATCTACCCGATCGCCGGCACCCGCCCGCGCGGCCGGAGTAAGGACGGTTCGCTGGATCTGGATCTCGACAGCCGCATCGAGCTGGAAATGCGCACCGACCACAAAGAGCTGGCCGAGCACCTGATGCTGGTCGATCTGGCGCGCAACGATCTGGCGCGCATCTGCCAGGCCGGCAGCCGCTACGTCGCCGATCTGACCAAGGTGGACCGCTATTCGTTCGTCATGCACCTGGTTTCCCGGGTGGTGGGCACCCTGCGCGCCGATCTCGACGTGCTGCACGCCTACCAGGCCTGCATGAACATGGGCACCCTGAGCGGCGCGCCGAAGGTGCGGGCAATGCAGCTGATCGCCGCCTCCGAAGGCACGCGCCGCGGCAGCTACGGCGGCGCGGTAGGCTACTTCACCGCCACCGGCGATCTGGATACCTGCATCGTCATTCGTTCCGCCTACGTTGAAGACGGCATCGCCACCGTGCAGGCCGGCGCCGGCGTGGTGCTGGATTCCGTCCCGCAGGCGGAAGCCGACGAGACCCGCAACAAAGCCCGTGCCGTGCTGCGTGCCATCGCCACTGCGCACCATGCCAAGGAGGTGTTCTGATGGCCGATATTCTGCTGCTCGACAACGTCGATTCCTTTACCTACAACCTGGTCGATCAGCTGCGCGCCAGCGGCCACCAGGTGGTGATTTACCGTAACCAGATCGCCGCCGAGGTGATCATCGAACGCCTGGAGCACATGACCCAGCCGGTGCTGATGCTGTCGCCCGGCCCCGGCACCCCGTCCGAAGCGGGCTGCATGCCGGAACTGCTGCAGCGCCTGCGCGGCCGGCTGCCGATCATCGGCATTTGCCTCGGCCACCAGGCGATCGTCGAAGCCTACGGCGGCCAGGTCGGCCAGGCGGGCGAGATCCTGCACGGCAAGGCCTCGGCGATCGTTCACGATGGCGAAGGTATGTTCGCCGGCATGGCCAACCCGCTGCCGGTAGCGCGCTACCACTCGCTGGTCGGCAGCAATATCCCGGCCGATCTCACCGTCAACGCCCGGTTCGGCGAGATGGTGATGGCGGTGCGCGACGATCATCGCCGCGTGTGCGGCTTCCAGTTCCACCCGGAATCGATTCTGACCACCCACGGCGCACGCCTGCTTGAGCAGACCCTGGCCTGGGCGCTGGCGAAGTAATATAAGGAACACGACGATGCAACCTATTCTTGAGAAACTGTACCGCGCCGAGTCGATGAGCCAGCAGGAAAGCCAACAGCTGTTCAGCGCCATCGTGCGCGGCGAATTGGAGCCGAGCCAACTGGCGGCGGCGTTGATCAGCATGAAAGTCCGCGGCGAGCGCCCGGAAGAGATCGCCGGCGCCGCCAAAGCGCTGCTGGACGACGCTCAGCCGTTCCCCCGCCCTGACTACCCGTTCGCCGATATCGTCGGCACCGGCGGCGACGGCACCAACAGCATCAATATTTCCACCGCCAGCGCCTTCGTCGCGGCGGCGTGCGGCGCGAAGATCGCCAAACACGGCAACCGCAGCGTCTCCAGCCGCTCCGGCTCTTCGGATCTGCTGGCGGCGTTCGGCATCCGCCTGGATCTGCCGGCGGAAGAAGCGCGCAAGGCGCTGGACGATCTCGGCGTGTGTTTCCTGTTCGCGCCGCAGTACCACACCGGTTTTCGTCACGCCATGCCGGTACGCCAGCAGCTGAAAACCCGCACGCTGTTCAACGTGCTGGGCCCGCTGATCAACCCGGCGCGTCCGCCGCTGGCGCTGATCGGCGTTTACAGCCCGGAACTGGTGCTGCCGATCGCCGAAACCCTGCGCGTGCTGGGTTATCAGCGTGCGGCAGTGGTTCACGGCGGCGGCATGGACGAGGTGGCGATCCACGCCCCGACGCACGTGGCGGAATTGAACAACGGCGAAATCAGCAGCTACCAGCTCACGCCGCAGTCCTTCGGATTGGAAACCTATCCGCTGGAAGCCTTGCTGGGCGGCACGCCGGAAGAAAACCGTGACATTTTGGCGCGGCTGTTACAAGGTAAAGGCGAGCCGGCGCACGCCGCGGCCGTCGCGGCCAACGTCGCGTTGCTTCTGAAGTTATTCGGACATGAAGACCTGCGCCAAAATGCGCGGCAGGCACTGGATATGATCAACAGCGGGCAGGCCTATGAGCGTGTCATCGCACTGGCGGCAAGAGGATAAATGATGCAGGAAACCGTGCTACACAAGATTGTCCGCGACAAAGCGCAATGGATCGCGGCGCGACAACAGCAACAGCCCCTGGCCGGCTTTCAGAACGACATCGTACCGAGCGAACGCAGCTTCTATCACGCGCTGCAGGGCACCCGGACGGCTTTCATTCTCGAATGCAAGAAGGCCTCGCCTTCCAAGGGGCTGATTCGCGAGAACTTTGATCCGGTAGAGATCGCCACGGTGTATAAAGATTTCGCCTCGGCGATCTCGGTGCTGACCGACGAGAAATACTTCCAGGGCAGCTTCGATTTCCTGCCGCTGGTCAGTAAAACCGTCAGCCAACCGGTGTTGTGCAAAGACTTTATCATCGATCCGTATCAGATTTACCTGGCGCGCTACTATCAGGCCGACGCCATCCTGCTGATGCTGTCGGTGTTGACCGACGAGCAGTATCGCCAGCTGGCGGCGGTGGCCCACAGCCTGAATATGGGCGTGCTGACCGAAGTGATCAGCGAAGAAGAGCTGCAGCGCGCGATCGCGCTGGAAGCGCGCGTGGTCGGCATCAACAACCGCGATCTGCGCGATCTGAGCATCGATCTGAACCGCACCCGTCAGCTGGCGCCGCGCGTGCCGCACGGCGTGACGGTGATCAGCGAATCGGGCATCAACAACTACGGGCAGATCCGCGAGCTGAGTCATTACGCCAACGGCTTCCTGATCGGCAGCGCGCTGATGTCGGAACCCGATCTGCGCGCCGCCGTGCGCCGCGTGATCCTGGGCGACAACAAAGTGTGCGGCCTGACCCGTCCGCAGGACGCCGCCGCCGCCTATCAGGCCGGCGCCATCTACGGCGGGCTGATTTTCGTCGGCCGCTCGCCGCGCTATGTGGACATCACCCGCGCTCGCGAAGTGATCTCCGGCGCGCCGCTGAAGTACGTCGGCGTGTTCTGCGACGCCCAGGTCGATACCGTGGCGTTGACCGTTGAGCGCCTCGGTCTGCACGCGGTGCAATTGCACGGCGCGGAAGACCAGGCCTATATCAACGCCCTGCGCGCCCGCTTGCCGGCCGATTGCCGCATCTGGAAAGCGCTGAGCGTGAAAGATCGGGTGCCGGCGCGCGATCTGCAGCATGTCGATCGCTATCTGCTCGACAACGGCGCCGGCGGCACCGGCCAACGCTTCGACTGGTCGGTGTTGCAAGGCGAAGATCTGACTAACGTGATGCTGGCGGGCGGCCTGCGCGCCGACAACTGCGTCGAGGCGGCCAAGCTCGGCTGCGCCGGGCTGGACTTCAACTCCGGCGTGGAAAGCGAACCGGGCATCAAAGATCCCGCGCGCCTGGCCTCGGTCTTCCAGACCCTGCGCGCCTACTGAATACGGCTCAACATTAATAACGGATAATAACGGGAACTCTCATGACGCTGCTTAACCCCTACTTCGGCGAATTTGGTGGCCAATACGTGCCGCAAATTCTGATGCCGGCCCTGAAACAACTGGAAGAAGCCTTTGTCAGCGCCCAGCGCGATCCGGCATTCCAGGCGGAATTTATCGATCTGCTGAAGAACTACGCGGGCCGCCCGACGGCGCTGACGCTGTGTAAAAACCTCACCGCCGGCAGCAACACCAAGCTGTACCTGAAGCGTGAAGACCTGCTGCACGGCGGCGCGCACAAGACCAACCAGGTGCTGGGCCAGGCGTTGCTGGCCAAGCGCATGGGCAAAACCGAGATCATCGCGGAAACCGGCGCCGGCCAACACGGCGTCGCGTCGGCGCTGGCCTGCGCGCTGCTCGGCCTGAAATGCCGCATCTATATGGGCGCCAAAGACGTCGAGCGCCAGTCGCCTAACGTGTTCCGCATGCGGCTGATGGGCGCGGAAGTGATCCCGGTGCACAGCGGCTCCGCCACCCTGAAAGACGCCTGCAACGAAGCGCTGCGCGACTGGTCCGGCAGCTATGAAACCGCGCACTATATGCTCGGCACCGCCGCCGGCCCGCATCCGTACCCTACCATCGTGCGTGAATTCCAGCGCATGATCGGCGAAGAAACCAAAGCGCAGGTGCTGGAGCGCGAAGGCCGCCTGCCGGATGCGGTCATCGCCTGCGTCGGCGGCGGCTCCAACGCCATCGGCATGTTCGCCGATTTTATCGATGACGCCGACGTTGGGCTGATCGGCGTGGAACCTGCCGGCCTGGGCATCGAAACCGGCCAGCACGGCGCGCCGCTGAAGCACGGCCACGTCGGCATCTACTTCGGCATGAAGGCGCCGATGATGCAGACCGCCGAAGGCCAGATTGAAGAATCCTATTCAATTTCCGCCGGGCTGGACTTCCCGTCCGTCGGGCCGCAGCACGCCTACCTGAACAGCACCGGCCGCGCCGAATACGTGTCGATCACCGACGACGAAGCGCTGGAAGCGTTCAAGGCGCTGTCGCGCCATGAAGGCATCATCCCGGCGCTGGAATCCTCGCACGCCCTGGCTCACGCGCTGAAAATGATCCGTGAAACGCCGCAGAAAGAGCAGATCCTGGTGGTCAACCTGTCCGGCCGCGGCGACAAAGACATATTTACCGTTCACGACATTTTGAAAGCACGGGGAGAAATCTGATGGAACGTTATCAGCAACTGTTCACGCGTCTGGAAATCAGCAAGGAAGGCGCCTTCGTCCCGTTCGTGACGCTGGGCGATCCTAATCCGGCGCTGTCGCTGCAGATTATCGACACCCTAATCGAAGCCGGCGCGGACGCGCTGGAGCTGGGCATCCCCTTCTCCGATCCGCTGGCGGATGGCCCCACCATCCAGAGCGCGACGCTGCGCGCCTTCGCCGCCGGCGTCACGCCGACCCAGTGCTTCGAGATGCTGGCGGCCATCCGCCAGAAGCACCCGACCATTCCCATCGGCCTGCTGATGTACGCCAACCTGGTGTTCCATAAAGGCATCGATGCGTTTTACCAACGCTGCGCCGAAGTGGGCGTGGACTCGGTACTGGTCGCCGACGTGCCGTTTGAAGAGTCTGCGCCGTTCCGCGCCGCCGCCGCGCGCCACGGCATCGCGCCGATCTTCATCTGCCCGCCGAACGCCGATGACGATCTGCTGCGGGAAATCGCGTCGCACGGCCGCGGCTACACCTATCTGCTGTCGCGTGCCGGCGTCACCGGCACCGAAAGCCGGGCGCAGCTGCCGTTGCATCACCTGGTGAACAAGCTGCGCGAGTACCACGCCGCGCCGCCGCTGCAAGGCTTCGGCATCTCCGAACCCGAGCAGGTGAAGGCCGCGCTGCAGGCCGGGGCCGCCGGCGCGATCTCCGGCTCGGCAATCGTCAAAATCATCGAACAGCACCATGCCAACCCGGCGGAGATGCTGACCAAGCTGGCGGCCTTCGTCAGCAATATGAAGCGCGCTACCCGGGCGTGATCCTCTTCAGCGAGCGCCCTGCCGGCGCTCGCTTTAACAGCTTGTTTCCCCTCAAAGTTTGTTCCATTTATTTACAGCAAAAATTTGAACAAACCCAGGTCTTGTCTCACAATGAACTTTGTTCGCTATGCATTTCTTCGTTTGATTTGGGGAATGCGCCCGCTGCGGCGAAAAACCGTAGCGAATTTCAACCATAACATTGCATGGAGAGTAATTTATGAAGCTTTTTAAAACCCTTTCGGCCTTGTGCATGGCAGCCGTTGTGGCGGTCGCGGTGAGCGCTTGCGCGCCGACGGCAAAATCTGAGGGAACGGGTGGTTATATTGATGACACGGTGATCACCACCAAAGTGAAATCGGCACTGCTGGCGGATAAAAACATCAAGTCACGCGAAATCAGCGTGGAAACCTTTAAGGGACGCGTGCAGTTGAGTGGCTTCGTGACGTCCAGCGATGACGCCAACCGTGCGGTGCAGGTCACACGCGGCGTGGCCGGCGTGAAATCGGTTGAAAACGTAATGCAGATTAAATAATACCGACACAGGGAGGCGCAACGCCTCCCTGCTTGGAGCCTTCATCAGAAGCGGTACCCCGCCCCGAACATGAACACCCACGGATCCAAACGCGTATCGAAGCTGTGGTGCCCGCCATTCGCATCGTTGAAGCGAGTTTTGGTTTCGATATTCATCCACCACACCGACATGTTCAGCATCCAGTGCTCATCCAGGTTGTAATCCAGGCCGGCCTGCGCCGCCACACCCCAGGAATCTTTCAGATCGAGATTGCTCAACCCGGCGCTTTTGCCGTAGTCGTTGAACTTCTCATCGAAGAAAGTGGTGTAGTTAACGCCGACGCCCAGGTAAGGACGCAGTTTATCCTGCTTATCGCCGAAGTAGTATTGCGCCATCAGCGTAGGCGGCAACTGGTGAACGGTCGCCAGATCGGTGCCGCCCAGCGTCACCTTGTGGCGGAATGGCGTTGCGGCCAACAACTCAACGCCGATGTTGTCCGTCACCATATAACCGAAGGTCAGACCGAGCTGGGTGTTGTTTTTCGCATCCAGCGAACCCAACCCCAGCACGTTGTCCGAACCCGCATTTGGACGCACCGTCGCGGTGCCCGCGCGGAACAGGAAATCACCGGCCTGATGCGCACTTGCCAACATAGGCGCCATCATCGTCGCCAATACCATCAGAGTTGTCTTTTTCATTATCCATTCCATTTGTGTGGTTAATCGCTCGAGGGGGAATATACCTACTTTCGGGTATTTGTGATCCCATCGAGATCACATCTTATGTGTAAAAATTTAAAATCCTACTAAAAACAAGGTTACCTAACCGCCTAATAAATCAAGGATTGATCTGCATCAAAAAATCGATTTTGTTGCAAATTATCTACATGTTCAAATTTCGGTTGCGGAGAAAATTGCGGCTGAGGTAATTTCATTTTCCGTGTTGGTTTTGGTTGGTGCCGTGAGGAGTCGGCGGGCAATCAAGATGAGCGAAATCCTTAATCCCTGTGTCAGCTGCGGCGCATGCTGCGGTTATTTTCGAGTGTCATTCTATTGGGCCGAAGCCGAAGACGGCGGCGGCACCGTCCCTCTTTCCCTGACGGAGCCTTTGACCCCGTTCCTGCGCTGTATGCAGGGGACCAACAGCAAGTCCCCCCGCTGCAACGCGCTGGACGGCGAGATCGGCAAAGCCGTGTCCTGCTCGATCTACCTCAATCGGCCCAGCCCGTGCAGAGAGTTCGATCAGTCCGGTGAAAACGGCCTGCGCAACGAAGCCTGCGATCGCGCCCGGGAACGCTATGGCCTGCCGCCCTTGCCGGTGCCCCTGCCGCTGTCGCTGCCTGAGACGACGATCGTTGAAGAAATAGGCGTAGTGCAATTCGCGGGGTGCCACAGCGGCGTGGAACAGGGTACAATCACCCACTGATTTATCTCTGTTTTCCCGACGCCAAGGAGTCTGCATGTCTATCACGGCCAACGCTTTGTACCGTGACAGTTTTAACTTTTTACGTAACCAACTGGCCAGCATCCTGATGCTGGCTTTGTTGACGGCGTTTATCTCCGTGCTGCTGAATCAGGCCTTCAGCCCCGATGCCGAACAGTTGGCGACGCTCGCTGCCACCACCAGCGATTTCGCTTCGTCTACCGGTATGGGCATTCAGGAAGTGATCCAGCAGATGACGCCGGAACAGCAGATGGTGTTGCTGAAAGTGTCGGCGGCCGCCACCTTCTCCGCGCTGGTCGGCAACGTGCTGCTGGTCGGCGGGATGTTGACACTGATTCGTCTGGTGTCGCAAGGGCAACGCACCAGCGCCCTGCGCGCGCTCGGCGCCTCGGCGCCCGACTTGCCGCGCCTGCTGCTGCTGCTGTTTATCTGCACCCTGCTGATCCAGCTTGGCCTGACGCTGTTTGTGGTGCCGGGCGTGCTGATGGCGATCGCCTTCGCGCTGGCGCCGGTGATCGCCTCGGTCGACAAGAAAGGCGTGTTCGCTTCGCTCAAGCTGAGCAGCAAACTGGCCTTCGCCAATGCGCGCGTGATCGTGCCGGCGATGATGCTGTGGCTGGCGGCCAAACTGCTGGTGCTGTTTTTGGTGAGCCATCTGTCGGTGCTGACGCCGAACGTCGCCAGCGTGGTGTTGACCGCGTTGAGCAACCTGGTGTCTGCCCTGCTGCTGATCTACCTGTTCCGCCTGTATATGCTGCTGCGCGGCTAACGCCGGCGTCAGCGAAAATCAAGGGGCACGCTTCGGCGCGCCCCTTTTTTGTTTACCCCATCACGGCGGCTTCCGCCTGCTCCTTACTCTGAATCAGCTTCAGCGCCAGATACAGATCCGGCACCAAAATCAGCTCTTTGTCGCGCCCTAAGCGGTTGATGCGGAACCAACGCGTCAGTTCGGTGCGACGCCCCGCCAGCACCAGCCTAACGTTACGCTGTAACAGATCGCGTTTCAGTTCGTCGATGGCCGTCAACACGCTGATGTCGGCATGGGTAAAACTGGCCACCGCGTCCACCACCACCCAACGCGGCTGGAACGGCGTGCCGTCGACCAAATTGAGAATGCGGCGTTTGAAGTACGCCACGTTGAAATAGGTCAGGGGCGAATTGAAACGATACATCATGACGCCGGGCACCGCCTTCACCCCATTGTTGTTGCCCATGGAATGGATCATGCCTTCGTCGTTGACGCCCAGCAGCTGTTCCGTCGGCCGGAAGACGGTGCGCAGAAACTGCATCAATCCCAGTAACACCGCCAGCCCGATGCCGCTGATCACCCCCACCAGCAGCACGCTGAGGAAGGTAAACAGCGCCAGGCGGAACGCCTGCGCGTTGCGACGGCGCAAGATCCAGATGCCGCGGATGTCCAGCAGTGACCAGGCCGCATACATCAGCACCACCCCCAATCCCGCCACCGGAATAAACTGCAGCGGCGACATCAGGAACAGCAAGACGAAGGCGATTACCGCGGCGGCGATGATCGACACCAGCTGGCTCTTGCCGCCGTTGGCGTCATTCACCGCGGTGCGCGAGTCTGCGCCGCTGATGGCGAAACCTTGCGACAGCGCAGAGACGATATTCACCAGCCCCAGCGCGCGAAACTCGGCGTCGGCGTTCACCTCATAACCGTTTTTGGCGGCAAAGCTGCGGGCGGTGAGCATCATGCTGACAAAGCTCACCACCGCCAGGTTGAGCGCCGGGATCACCATGTCGCGCAGTAAACCGGGCTGGAAATCCGGCCACTGGACGATCGGCAACACGCCGCTGAAACCGCCCACCGTCACCACGCCATGCTGTTGCAGGCCGCCCGCCCAGGTCACGAACGCCGCCAGCACGATGGCGAACAGCGGTGCCGGCCAGTTAGGCCGCCATTTTTTAAATCCGAGCAGCGTCACCAGCGTCAATAACGACACCGCCATCGTCAGCCAGTCGCTGTGCAGCAGGTTGCCGGGCAGCGCGTAGATGCGCTCGATCAGCTGCGCCGGGCGCACCGTGAACCCCAACACCTTGCCGATCTGATCGACCATAATGGTGATCGCCACCCCGTTCAGCAACCCGCTGAGGATCGGCCGCGACAGCAGATCCGCCAGCGCCCCCAGCTTGAACCGGCTGGCCAGCAGGCACCAGCCGCCCATCATGGCGGTCATCATGATGGTCAGTTGCCAATGGCGCTCCATATTGCCCGCCGCCAGCGGCGTCACCACCGCGGCGATCACCGCACAGGTGGCGGCGTCGGGCCCGACGATCAGCTGGCGTGACGATCCGAACAGCGCATAGGCCACCATCGGCAAAATACAGGAATAGAGCCCCACCACCGGGCTGACCCCGGCCAGCTCGGCATAGGCGATGGCCACCGGCAAGGCGACGGCGGCGACGGAAAGGCCGGCGCGAATATCCGGCTTGAGCCAACTGCGTTGATAGCCCAATAAATGCGTCAAACCCGGCGTCAGGGCCTGGAGAGATTTCCACTGCATGCTGTTTTCCGCGGTAAATTATCTGGTTATTATGCTACTTACTATGCGGCCTGCGGCACGCGCTGGCAATGCGCCCGCGCTTTCTCGCGTAAGTTTATGCAAATTCCTGCTTTCGCGGCAGAAATCCGCCGGCCAAACGCCGATAATCGGCAGCGCCCGGCGGTACACAGAGCTCGCCGAATCCGGTATAGTCGGCCGATGAACAGATGATGGATTGATTTATGAAGCAGTTTCTTGATTTCCTCCCGTTAATTGTCTTTTTCGCTTTTTACAAGCTGTACGATATTTACGTCGCTTCCGGCGCGTTGATCGTCGCTACCGCACTGGCGCTGGTGTTCACCTGGGTTAAATACCGCAAGGTCGAGAAGATGACGTTGATCACCTTCCTGATGGTGCTGGTGTTCGGCACCCTGACGCTGGTGTTCCACAACGATTTGTTCATCAAATGGAAGGTCACGGTGATTTACGCGCTGTTCGCGCTGGCGCTGCTGATCAGCCAATGGGTGCTCAAAAAACCGCTGGTTCAGCGCATGCTGGGCAAAGAGCTGACGCTGCCGGACAAAGTGTGGAGCAACCTCAACCTGGCCTGGGCGGTCTTCTTCCTGGCCTGCGGCCTGGCGAACATCTATGTCGCCTTCTGGCTGCCGCAAAGCGTCTGGGTCAATTTCAAAGTCTTTGGCCTGACGGTGCTGACGCTGGTCTTCACCCTCCTCAGCGGTATCTATATTTACCGGCACATGCCGGAAGAACAGAAAAAATAGTTACAAAATTGTTAATGCCTGCGGCGCTTGTCGCGGGCAGTATGATGTTATTCCCTCCTTTTAAAAGCAGACTGCTATGACACAACAACGACCTTTACCCAGCGGCGAGCTGGTGCTGCGCACGCTGGCGATGCCGGCCGATACCAATGCCAACGGCGATATCTTCGGCGGCTGGCTGATGTCGCAAATGGATATCGGCGGCGCCATCCAGGCAAAAGAGATCGCCGAAGGGCGCGTGGTGACCGTGCGCGTGGACGGCATGACCTTCCTGAAACCGGTGGCGGTAGGTGATGTGGTTTGCTGCTATGCGCACTGCATCCGTACCGGGCGCAGCTCGATCACCATCAATATCGAAGTGTGGGTCAAGAAAGTCTCCTCCGCCCCGATCGGCCAGCGCTACCGGGCGACCGAAGCGGTGTTCACCTATGTGGCTGTCGATGCGGAAGGCAACTCGCGCGCGCTGCCTGAGGGCAAAATGAATTTCCGCGTTGGCTTCGAAGAATAAACTGACGCTACGCCGCAAATGCAAAAAGGGTCGCCGAGGCGACCCTTTCTTTTTGTGTTGACCGAACTCAGTTCAATTCAGTCGTGCCGTTCAGCTTGAAGCGGATAGTGACGGTGCGATCTTTCGCTTCTTTGGCTTCATAGCGCCACTTGCGCATCGCCTGCTTCACTTCACGCTCAAACATGTTGCGCGGCTCGGCCGACAAGATGCGCACGTTGCTCACGCGCCCGTCGCTGTCGATATCGAACTGTACCCGCACGTTGCCTTCGATCTGCAAAGCCTGGGCCCGCGGCGGATAGAGCGGATTGGCGCGGCTGATCGGCCTTGGCCCGACCTCGCGCGAGTTGCCCTGCACCGGCGCAGCAGGCGCCTGTTTCACCGGCGCTTTATCGATCGGCTTGGCCGGCGAATCGTTGTTGAACGGCGACGGCTCGCGCGGCTCGACCTTCTTCGGCTCCGGTTTGACCTGTTTTTCGACCTTCGGCTTCGGCTTAGGCTTCGGTTTCGGCTTGACCGGCTCCGGCTTCACGATCGCCTTCGGCGGCGGCTCCACGATAGGCTCCGGTTCTGGCTCCGGCTCAGGTTCGACCTGCGGCGGTTCCGGCTCGGCCGGCGCCGGCGGTGGCGGTTCAGCCATCGCGGCGGTGTTGACCATCATGACGCTGATCGGCGCGTCCTCTGGCTTCGGCAGCTCCACCACTTCTTTTACCGAAGCGTAAAGCAATCCCGCCACCAGGGCGCTGTGCAGGCCTACGGACAAGACGAAAGGCACGGATATACGGCGATTAAGGAACATCTTTTTTAGCGGCATAATGATTCTGTTTCCTCTGGTTCGCCAAGTTTAAATGCAAATAGCAATCATATTCAATAACGAAAGGCAAACTATCGCTTTAATCGTCAGTATGCGCGGCTAAAACCAGCAAACTCATAAGGATATTAACCTGGCCGTTGCTTTTTTATCGCCGGAACACCACGCTTCATTAACGTTTCGCCTGGCGTCAAAAAGTAAAAAACCCGCCGTAGCGGGTTGATTGCGGTGATTAAGCGTTATTCTTCATCGCCATAGTAAAGCACGCCCAGCTTGATCAACGGCCGCCCTTGCGCCTTGCGGTGCAGGTTGGTGTCGCGCAGCGAATAGACGCAGCCGCAGTATTCCTGCTGATAGAAGCGTTCGCGCTTGCTGATCTCTATCATGCGCGAAGAACCGCCCTTCTTGCGCCAGTTGTAATCCCAGTACACCAGGTCAGGATACTTTTCCGCCGCGCGAATGCCGCAGTCGGTGATCTGCTGCATGTTCTTCCAGCGCGAAATGCCGAGCGAGCTGGAGATGGTGTCGTAACCGTGCTCATGCGCATACAGCGCCGTGCGCTCGAAACGCATGTCGAAACACATGGTGCAGCGGATACCGCGCTCCGGCTCATTCTCCATCCCTTTGGCGCGGGCGAACCAGTTGTCGGTATCGTAATCGGCATCGATGATCGGCACCCCGTGCTGCTCGGCGAAGCGGATGTTCTCTTCCTTACGCAACAAATACTCTTTTTGCGGATGAATATTGGGGTTATAGAAGAAAATGGCGTACTCGATCCCGGAGGCCTGGATCGCTTCCATTACCTCGCCGGAACAGGGCGCGCAGCACGAATGCAGCAGCAGTTTGCTTTTGCCCGCCGGCAAATCGAGTTTTTCCCTTACCAGTTCCGTCATGTCCTCACCTCAATGGCATATCAGTTTAAGCGCGCCGCACTATACGAATAAAAAGTAGCGGCTTCAAGGCATAAGCGCCAATCCGCCGGGAAATTCGCCCTACGCCGTTCCCCTGCCGCGCCTTTTGCGCTACCTTGGTAGCACCGTTTTATAGCCATGATTTTAAAGGTGAAACATGCTTTATCTGATCTACGCGCAAGACGTCCCCAACTCGCTGGAAAATCGTCTGGCGGTGCGTCCGGCACACCTGGCGCGCCTGCAGGCGCTGCGCGACGCCGGTCGCCTGGTGGTCGCCGGCCCTAACCCGGCCATCGACAGCAACGATCCCGGCGCCGCCGGCTTTACCGGTTCGACGGTGATCGCCGAATTCGAGTCGCTGGCGCAAGCCCAGGCCTGGGCGCAACAAGATCCCTATATCGCCGCCGGTGTCTATGCCGACGTGACGGTGAAACCGTTCAAGCAGGTGTTCTGATCTCCAGCCCTCCCAATACCGGGAACGCCCGTTCGCGCGCCGTTCCCGGATCAATGCGTGCTCTCACCCTAACCCGTCGGTAGAAAAAATGCTCTCCCTTCAGGAGGCGTCGCGTCGCCCGCCTATACTCTCCTGAACCCGCGGCATCGCCGCGAAGCCGGGAGATAGACCGATGCGACTCGACGTACACGCTCACCTGTGGAGCACAGAGTATCTGGATCTTTTGCAAGCGCATGGCGTGCACGACGTCGCCGCCTATCGGCAACTGGGCGCCGGCCGCACCGAGCGCGAACTCGACGCGCGCTTCGCCCTGCTGGACAGCGCCGGCATCGACATGCAAATCCTGTCGGCGACGCCGCTGTCGCCGCATCTGGAAGACGAACAGGCGGCCGTTGATGCCGCGCGCCGGATCAATGATGAATATGCGGAACTGGTAGCGCGTTATCCCACCCGCTTTCGGGCTATCGCTTCTTTGCCGCTGCCGCATATCGACGCGGCGTTGCTCGAGCTTGAAAGGGCCTTTACCCAGCTCAATATGCTGGGCGCCTGCATCACCACCTCGGTGCTCGGGCTGTCTATTGCCAACCCGCTGTTCGAGCCGCTCTATCAGGAACTCAATCGCCGCCACAGCGTGCTGGCCATTCATCCCGCCGGCCGCGGCGCGCATTCGCCGCTGATCGCCGATTACGCTTTGACCTGGTCGATTGGCGCGCCGATCGAAGATACGGTCGCCGCCATGCACTTTATTCTCCACGGCATCCCCCAACGCTTTCCGGAGATGAAAATCATTGTGCCGCACCTGGGCGGCCTGCTGCCGATGACGCTGGAGCGTCTCGACCAAACCGTCGCATGGGAAGCGCCGCATACGCCGGAACCGCCGAGCCGCGCCGCCCTGCGCATGTGGTACGACACGGTAGGCCACGATCAGGTGCCCGCGTTGCAAGCGGCGGCGGCAACCTTCGGCGCAGAGCGGCTGCTGTTCGGCACCGATTTCCCGTTCCAGCCGGGCGACCTGTTTCAAACCACGGTGGACTACATCCGCCGTGCGGGATTGCCGGAGGCAGACGTGAACGCCATTTTGGATCGCAATGCGGCGGCGGTGTTTGGGCTATAGGATGTGAGGCGGCCCTCCCAGGTTTGGCCGCGCTTACTGCGCGATGCGTTCACCGGTCTGAAAATACTCGCCGATGACTTTCTCCAGCATCGTCGTCGCAGGCTCGCCGTCGGCGGCGAAAGAGCGCAGCAGCTGCACCTCATACGGCGCGACCGGTGGCAACTCTTCGAGTATCCGCATCGCGCCAGAGAGCCGCGCCCGATCGAGCAACGTGACGGCTAGCCCCGCCTCTATGCAAGAGGCCACCACGCTGGCCGAGGGACTGCTTAAAATGACCCGCCATGGCCGCCCCGCGGCCGTCAACGCCTCGAGCATCGCTTCGCGATAAGGGCAATCGGCGGCATGCAACGCCAGCGGCAACGGCCGGTTAGCCTGCAGCGCCAGCGAACGGCCTCCGGCCCACACCGGCGCAGTCACCGCAAGCGGTGTCTGGCACTGTCTCCCCGAGGGTTGAACCACCAGCGCAAGATGCAGCCGATTACGGCCAATTTGTTCCGCCAGCGCCTGGCTGGCGGCGGTAGAGACCTCCAGCTCCACTGCGGGAAAACTGTCGGCAAACCGCGGCAAAATATGGCGTATCACATGAGAAGCGTACTCATCGGGCAATCCCAATTTGATATGGCCGCTCAGCGGCGCGCCCTGCAGCTCGCGCAGAATATCGTCATGGGCGTTCAGCAGCACGAGCGTCGAGGCCAGCAGCCTGTTTCCCAGCGGCGTCAGCGCCACGGACTGATTGTCACGCTCCAGCAGGCGCCCGCCCGCCAGCTGTTCCAGGCGCTGGATATGCACGCTCACGGCGGCGGGGCTGCGATTGACAAATGCCGCCGCCACGCGAAATTGCCCCAAACGCGCAATGGCGTGAAAAGTGCGCAAGAGATCGATATCCAATGTCGGCCGCATGATTTAACTCCATTAAACAACTAAACAAAAATTATTCGATTTATTAAATTATAACCACTCACTACCATCGGGCGGAAAAGGAGGTGACCACCATGTCCCTGCCACAATTCCGCCCCTCTTCCCACTGCGGCAAAGCCGCCCTCTGGCTGGCTGCGGCCGAGGTTCTGCTGATCGTGGCCTGGAGCTCCGGTTTCGTCGGCATCCGCTTCGCCGCCGATTACGCGCCGGTGTTGCTGGTGGCGTTCTGGCGCTGCGTGTTGGTCGCGTTCGCGCTGCTGCCGTTTAGCCTGAGCGCCATAAGGCGCGCATCTCCGCTGACGGTAGCTGTTCACGCCGGGATCGGGTTGCTCGCCATGACCGGTTACCTGACCGGCGTCAGCAAAGGCATTGAATATGGCGTGCCGGCCGGGCTGGCCGCGCTCATCGCCGATTTGCTCCCTCTCGGCACGGCGCTGCTGAGCATGCTGGTGCAACGTCGCCTGCCCGATGGCCGCGTCTGGTTCGGGTTAACATTGGGGGTTAGCGGTGTGACACTGGCGACCGGCAGCGCCATCTCATGGGGAAACGCCCCAATGTGGAGCTACTTGTTGCCGCTGGCGGGGATGCTGTCGCTGGCGCTGGCGACGCTGTGGCAGCAAAGGCTGCCGCAGACGCAGGCAATGAGTTTGCCGGCCGCGCTGGGGATACAAAGCGCGGTTTCAGCACTGGCTTTCGCCGCGATGGCCGCCGCTGAAGGCCCGTTGCTGCCAACCATGACGACGGGTTTTGTGATCGGCGTGCTTTGGACCGCGCTGCTGGCGACGCTGGGCGGCTACGGGCTGTACTGGTTTTGTCTAAGGCTCACCTCTGCGCTGCGCGTGACGAGCCTGCTGTTTCTCAGTCCCTTCGTCACTTTCTGCTGGGCATGGTTAATGTTCGATGAGCCCCTTTCCTGGCCGATGCTGCTGGGCGCGGCGGCCGCAGGAAGCGGTTTGTGGTTGCTAATCCGTCCCGCCGGGGGGATGAGCCGTAAACGGCGCAACGCGCTGAAAAATGACGGGTAAAGCGAACGGCGCCACCGCTACGCGATGAGTTTTCCCCGCACCACCACCTTGCCCGGCTTGATATCGGGGTCGGCAATGCGCCGGATCGCCAGATTCAACGCTTGCCAGGCGATCTCTTGCAAATCATGCGACACGCAGGGGAAATGAAAACCGTAGATCTCAGCATGTGAAACCTCATCGATGCTGAACAGCGACACGTCCTGCATCAACGGCAGCCGGTGTTCAATGCAGGCCTTGATAATGCCCAGGGAGATCTGGTTATTGCAGCCGACGAAAAAGTCCGGTGCGCGGTTATTGGCCAACCAACGGCTCGTCTCTTGCCAGGCGACATCCATAAAGAAATCGGCATACAGCACTTCAAGCGACGCCACCTTGCCTTGTAATGCCGCTTGCAAGCCAGTGACCCTGTCACGTGCCACGTTGGAGTTTTCCGGCCCGGAGACCACCACCACCCGCTGCGCCTTCTGTTCCAGCAGCCAGCGCCCCGCCTGGAGGCCGCAGTCCAGGTTATCGATATACACCCCGCTGCAGTGGCGATTGTCCAGCTCCCGGTCGATCAGCACCACCGGAATATTCAAGGTTTCCAACCGTTTTAGGTAGGAAGGCTGGTACAGATGATCGTTGGAAATGACCGAGAGAATGATCGCATCGACGTTGTAGCCAATCAGTTTGTCGATGATTCTGTCTTCGCTTTCCTGAGACTCATAGGAGTCGAACACCAGGGTGTCGTATCCCATTTTTTGCGCTTCAAGCGTCATCAGCCGCGTCAGGCCGCCAAAGAACGGGTTGGCCATATCAGGGTTGACGATACCGATGGTTCTGCTGCTTTTTGCCCGCAGGTTACGCGCCGCGGCATTGACCACATAGCCGAGCTCGGCAGCGGTCTCCCGAATGCGGCGCAGCGTTTCCGGATGAACTTTGTCCGGCTGTGAAAATGCCCGCGACGCGGTGATTTTACTGACGTTTGCCTGTGCGGCCACGCTAGCCAGCGTCGCTTTCCGTCCTCGACCCACTGCCAAATGCAGCTCCTTAGCTTTGAGTATCATTTTGTACCATTAACAACATCATGACAGAACTTTCATCGTGGCGCTAATGGTTTACGCCCGCCAGGCGGTTAATCCGGGGATCGGTAAAGATATCCAGCTCGTCACGGCTCTCGGAAGAGAACTCGGACACCACCGCCCCCCGCTTTCCAGCCTGAAACCAGTGCCGGGTATTGGGCGCGATGGTGTATTGCTCGCCCGGCCGCAAGAGGATATAGCGATTGCAGGTATACCAAGGCTCCGCGCCCTCTGGCACCCGGCATACCGGTTCACCGCCGGCGTCATTAAGCGTCAGGTTTTCATCATCGACAAACAGAAACACCTCGCCCCAACGGCAGCGAAACGTCTCTTGCTTGCCCGGCGTGCAGGCGAAAGGAGGATGCAAATGTTCCGGGCAAGTCTGCTCTGGAAACAGCACCAACTCTTTCGCACAATAGCGAGGCGAGTTGACATAGGTCAGCAGCTGCAGCCCTGAGGCGGGATAGTCGGCCAGGCCAAATGTCGCAATTTCAATACGTTGCTGTTCTTCTTCGGTCAGAATAATGTCCGCCTTGCGCAAATATTCCAGCGTAGCGGCTATGGCGCTTTGTCGTTTGTTCATCATTTCCCCTGCAAAGTAACGGTATCGATATCAGCACGCTGATATTAAAACCGTCATTGCATCGCCGATTTTGTGATCGCTATCCCCATATTGAATAACAACCCACCAGCAAAATTAACTCTCGTCGAGTAATTCCAACATCGATCACAGTTTACCCCCTCGCTTTGGCCCAATATCGCCGCATTGAAATGATACCGTTACCATAAAAATGATTCACCAGGAGGCAATATGAAAGCATTAGTGTTGGCCAAAGCGGGGGAAATCGCTATCGAGGACGTCCAGCTTGCCGAAACGCTGGGCCCCGATGATGTGCAGATAAAAATTCATTCCGTGGGCATCTGCGGCAGTGATGTGCACTATTACCAACATGGCCGCATTGGCCCGTTCGTGGTTAACGCCCCGATGGTGCTCGGCCATGAAGCCTCCGGCGTGGTGCTCGCGACAGGTAAAAACGTCACTCACCTCAGCATCGGCGATCGCGTTTGCATGGAGCCCGGCATTCCCGATCTCAACTCGGCGCAGACGCGCGCCGGTATTTACAACCTTGACCCGGCCGTTCGCTTCTGGGCGACGCCGCCGGTACACGGTTGCCTGCGCGAAACCGTCATCCACCCTGCCGCCTTCACGTTCAAATTGCCGGACAACGTCAGTTTCGCTGAAGGCGCCATGGTGGAACCCTTAGCCATCGGCATGCAAGCGGCCACCAAAGCCGGGATCAAACCCGGCGATATCGCGCTGGTGATCGGCGCCGGGCCGATCGGCGTGGTCACCGCCCTCGCGGCGCTGGCGGGCGGCTGCTCGGACGTCATTATTTGCGATCTGTTCGACGAAAAACTCGCCGTTGCGGCCAGTTACGAGGGGCTGCACGCCGTCAATATCAAAACCGGCGACCTGGCGGGGAAAGTGGCCGCCCTCACCAGCGGCAATGGCGCCGATGTCGTGTTTGAATGCAGCGGCGCGAAACCGGCTATCGCTACGCTGGCCGAACATGCGGCGCCCGGGGCGACCGCCGTGCTGGTCGGCATGCCGATCGATGCCGCGCCGCTGGATATCGTCGCCGCGCAGGCCAAGGAAATTACCTTCAAGACCATTTTCCGCTACGCCAACATGTACCCACGCACGCTGCGGCTGTTGAGCAGCGGCAAGCTGCGCGTCCAGCCGTTGATAAGCCAAACCTACAAGTTCTCCGACAGCGTGGCGGCCTTCGAGCGCGCGGCGGCGGGACATGCCTCAGACATCAAAATCATGCTGGAGATGGAGTGATCCTATGGCGCTCTATGCTGGCATAGACTGCGGTACGCAAGGCACGAAAGTCGTGATTGTCGACAGCACACAGGGCGTGATCCTCGGTGAGGGCAACGCCCCTCACCGTCTCATCAGCCAAGCCAATGGCCGGCGCGAACAGGAGGCCGACTGGTGGATTGAGGCGCTAGTCATCGCTTTTCGCCAAGCCGTGACTCACGCCGGCGTTGATGCACGGGAGATTCACGCTCTGGGGGTCTCGGGCCAACAACATGGGTTTGTGCCGCTGGACGCAGACGGCAACGTGCTGCACAGCGTCAAGCTGTGGTGCGATACCGAAACCGCAGAAGAAAACGAACGGCTCCTGCAACAGCTCGGCGGAGCCAACGGCTCGCTGGAAACGCTTGGCCTGCGGATCGCCACCGGTTATACCGCGTCAAAAATCCTTTGGTTCAAGACGCACCATCCGGCGCTGTGGGCACAACTGCATACCGTGTTGTTGCCCCATGACTACTTGAACTTCTGGCTGACCGGGGAGCGCGTAGCGGAATATGGCGACGCTTCCGGCACCGGCTTGTTCGATGTGCGCACCCGTCGCTGGAGCAAAACCGCCGTCGATCTTATCGACGACAGCGGCCGCCTGTGGCAAGCCCTGCCGCCGCTCAAAAGCGCGGAGTGCTGCATCGGCACGGTGCGCCCCGCCGCGGCGGAAAAACTCGGCCTCGGCCCGGCAGTGCGGGTCTCGACCGGCGGCGGCGACAACATGATGGCGGCCATCGGTTCCGGCAACATCGAGGCCGGCACCCTCACCCTGAGCCTGGGCACCTCCGGCACGCTGTTCGCCTGGTCCGCCGCCCCCGTCACGGCGGAATCGGACATGATTGCCGGCTTCTGCTCCAGCACCAACGGGTGGCTGCCATTGATTTGCACCATGAATGTCACCTCGGCCACCACCGCGGTACAAACGCTGCTGGACCAAGATCTTGCCGGCTTTAACGCTTTGCTGGCGCAGGCTTCGCCTGGCGCAGGCGGTGTCGAGATGCTGCCGTTCTTCAATGGCGAACGCGTTCCGCCATTGCCCTACGCGCGCGCCAGCCTGCATAACCTCGATAGCGACAACTTTACCCGCGCCAATCTCTGCCTGGCGGTGGTCGAAAGCGCCACGTATGGGTTGCGCTATGGCATCGAGCTGTTTCGCCGTCAGGGCATCGAAGCGCGCGAAATCCGCCTCACCGGCGGCGGCGCCCGCAGCGCCGCCTGGCGACAAATCGTCGCGGACGTAATGGGATGCCCGGTGGTCTGTCTGAAAGCCAAAGAGACCGCGGCGCTGGGCGGCGCCATTCAGGCGATGTGGGCGACGATGTTGGCCGACGATCCGCGCCGGAACGCCGCCGCATTGCTGGCCGAACTGTGCCAACGCTTCGTTGCACTGGATGAGGCCACGCGCACGCTGCCAAACGCCGGCAGGCAGGCGCAATACGAGACGCTTTATCAACGCTACCTGCAACGCTTGCAGCAGACCTACCCGGAGGTGCAACTGTGACGCGAGATCCCCATACGCCAGCGCCCGCCTACCTGCTGGAGGTCAGCGGCGTCAGGAAAGCCTTCGGCCCGGTCGTGGCGCTCAAGAATGCGGAGTTTTGCCTGCGGCGCGGATCCATCCATGCCCTGTGCGGCGGCAACGGCGCGGGTAAATCCACTTTTCTCAGCATTCTGATGGGCTTTATTCAACCCGACGGCGGCGACATTTTTATCAATGGCCAACGCTGCGAATTTCATCATCCGCGGGAAGCCCTCAATGCCGGCATCGCCATCGTGCAGCAGGAGCTGAGCGCGATCCCGGATCTGACGGTGGCCGAAAACATTTGGCTGGGCCGCGAGCCGAGACGCCTGGGGTTCGTCGATTTCGCAACGCTCAACCAGCGCACGACCAGCCTGCTCAAAGAACTCGATTTCAAGATCGACGCCCGAGAAAAAATGCGCAACCTGAGCGTCGCCGAACAGCAGCTGGTCGAGATCGCCAAGGCGCTGTCGCATGCCAATGCCGACATCATCATCATGGATGAACCCACCTCGGCGATTGGCGAAGAGGATGCGCAGAAAATCTTTCAGACGCTTCAGCAATTGGCGGCAAAAGGTAAAGGCATTATTTACGTCTCTCACCGTTTGTCAGAGATATTCCAAATCGCGGACAGCTACACCATTTTCCGCGACGGCGCCTATATCCATGAAGGCTATATCGCCGACATTACCCGTGAACAGCTGATCGAACACATTATTGGCGGCGAGTACGACAGCGAGTTCGCCAAATTCAACCAGCCCGGCGAACAGGTCTTGCTGGCGGTCAATAACCTGTGTTGGCGCAGCAAGATAAAAGATATCAGCCTGCAGCTGAAGCACGGTGAGATCCTGGGCATCTATGGGCTGGTGGGATCGGGCCGCAGTGAATTTCTCGATCTTATCTTCGGCATTCAGCATGCCGACAGCGGCACGATTCGCCTGGGCGACAAGACGCTGAACCGCCACTCTCCGCGCGAGGCCATCGACAGCGGTATTGCCTACGTGACGGAAGATCGCAAGGAAACCGGCCTGGTGCTGTGCCGTTCCGTCAGTGAAAACATCAATATCGCCTCTTTTGCCGCCATCAGCCGGATGGGGTTTGTCAGCGAGAAACGGGAGCAGGCGCGAACCCGCGACATGATCCAGCGCTTTAACGTTAAAACCCACGACGGCGAACAGCCGGTGGGCAACCTGAGCGGCGGCAACCAGCAAAAAGTCGTGCTGGGCCGTTGGGCGCTGCTGGATCCGGAGGTTTTGCTGCTCGACGAGCCGACGCGCGGTATCGACGTCGGGGCCAAGAAAGAGATCTATCGATTTATGTCGGAGTTCGCCTTGCAAAACAAAGGGATCATTATGGTTTCCTCCGAGCTTTCGGAAATTATCGGCATGAGCGATCGCATATTGGTGTTTCGTGACGGGCAGTTGGCCGGCGAGCTTTCGGCAGCCGATGCGACCCAGGCAGCACTGATGAAACTTGCGGTTTAACAGAGAGAGAAAAAAAATGAGCAGCGCCCACTCCTTATCACCAGGAATTTCATTTTTCACCCGCAATAAGCGCCGTATGCACAAATACGGCATTATCATCGCCTTTTTCGCCCTGTGCCTGATCGTGGCGCTGATTGGCGAATATCAGGTCGCTCAGGGGGCCTGGAGCAGCAACTATTTTCTCAGCAATGAAAACACCCTGATCGTCCTGCGCCAGGTCTCGATCAACGGCATTCTGGCGATCGGCATGACCTTCGTCATTATCACGGCAGGCGTCGATCTCTCCGTGGGCTCGGTGCTGGCGTTAAGCGGGATCGTCGCCGCCCGCTTCGCCACCAACAACAGCGGATTGGCTATCGGCGACACCGCGACCGCCGTCATGGCGCCGCTGATTGTGGCGCTGGGCATCGGCATCGTCTGCGGCCTGATGAACGGCACCGTGTTAGCCCGTTATCGGCTGCAGCCGTTTATCGTCACCATGGGCATGCTCTCCGCGGCGCGCGGTTTAACCATGCTGACCACCAACGGCAATCCGGTATCGCAATTGAACAGCGATTTCCGCTGGTTAGGCAATGGCTATGTCGGCGGCGTTCCGGTGCCCGTCATCATCTTCATCGTGCTGTTCGCCCTCGCCTGGCTCGTGCTGAATAAAACCCTCTTCGGGCGCTACATCTACGCCGTCGGCGGCAACCCGAAGAGCGCGCGCACCTCGGGGATTAACGTGACACGCATCAAAATACTGGTGTATACGCTGTGCGGCGCGCTGGCCGGCATCGCCGGCCTGATCCTCACGGCGCGCACCGGTTCGGCGCAGACCAATGCGGGCGCAGGGTATGAGCTGGACGCCATCGCGGCGGTGGTGATCGGCGGCACCAGCATGGCCGGCGGCGTCGGTACGCTGGTCGGCACCTTCTTCGGCGTGCTGATTATCGGGGTGATGAATAACGGCCTCGATCTGCTCGGCGTGCAGTCGTATTACCAACAAATTATCAAAGGCGCATTGATCGTCCTTGCCGTATTGCTCGACCCCTCGCGTAAGCAACAGCGCGATTAATAACATCAGACCCAACTCTACCAGGAGAAAACCATGAATAAGACCAAGATAGCGTTGTTTGCCTCTGCCCTGATGCTGGGCAGCCTGTCGGCAGCCCAGGCCGCCCCGGTTAAAATCGCGGTATTGATGTACGGCAACAAAGCCGAATTCGTGCAATTGATGGAAAGGTTCGGCAAGGAACACCCGGCGGTGAAAAGCGGCGAAGCCGTGCTGACCTTCTACGATGGGCGTTATGATGCATCGGTGCAAAACGATCAGGCCGCCACCGCTATCCAGACACGCGCCGATGCCATTATCGTCAACCCTATGGATTTTGAGGCCAATATCGATATCGTCACCAATGCCAACGAGGCCAAAATCCCGGTGGTGGTCACCAACGCGCGCCTGAACACGGACGCGATGACGTCTGAAGTGGTGTCTAACGACGAGTTGGGGGGATATCTGGAAGCCAAAGCCGTACTGGACAAACTCGACTGCAAGAACCATAAGGTGAACGTGGTGATTATCGAAGGCCCGAAAGGCGGCAGCGGCGAGATCCAGCGCGGCAAGGGCAATGATAAAGCGATAGCCGAGTGCGGCGCCGGCCAGGTCACCGTGCTTGAACGCAAAACGGCCAACTGGTCACGCGCGGAAGCGCAGCCGCTGATGGAAAACTGGCTGCAGAAACATCGGGGCAAAATCAACGGCGTGATTGGCCAAAACGACGAGATGGCGCTGGGCGCTATCGAGGCGATTAAAGGCGCCGGCCTGAATGTGAAGGACTTCGCGATTGCCGGCGTTGACGGCGTTTCCGACGCGATTCATGCGGTGCAGGCCGGTGAAATGGTCTCTATCCTGCAAGATGCCAAAGGCCAGATGCAGGGGTCCATCGACGTCGCGCTGCGCGCCGTGGAAGGTGAAAGCTATCAGCCGCAGTCGGATATCTGGAAACAGTACGCCAAGGATCTGAAATGGGAAGGCGGCACGCAGAAGCATTACTACATTCCGTGGACCGTCGTCACCGCAGAGAACGCCCAATCGCTGTTGGACGCCCGTAAATAATCCCCCCCGCCCCCTGCCTCCAGGGGGCACCGCTTGGGCGCTTGCCTGCAAACAAAAAAAAAGCCAGCACGGAGTGGCTGGCTTAAAAGTTCTTCGAGGGAATATCTTGTTCGATAACCATACGCCCTTCACTGCGGGCTTTACTAGCTATCAGTGCGATAGGCATCCTCAGTTAAAATCAACGCCTGCATATCGGTGAACATCGTTTCCCATTCCGCCTGGTCGATATCCATCAAACCAAAATAACGCAGCATAAAGGCGCCTTCGGTGGCGAGAAACGCCAGGCGCGCGCGCTTGCCCTCTTCGGTGGTCAAATCGAGCCCGGCGATGCGGCTGCGATACCATTCGCGCGTGCTCGCCAGATGCTCCGGCGTTTGAATCAGCGTCGCCATCAGCCCGGCGGCCTTGGCGCTGGCGGTCTGATCCGAACTGTGGGTGGCCAGCATATGCGCCCGCACAGCGGTCTGCGGTGAAGGATCATCGCCAGCGATAGCCGTGAACAGCGTTTCATAGGCACTACCCCAGCGATCGAACATGGCATCAATCAGGGCGTCTTTGCTGCCAAAGCAATACTGCACCCCGCCCTTGGAGATCCCCATCGCTTTGGCGACGGCGTCAATGGTCAAGCCGGCGGCGCCCTGGGTGGCGACGATTTCTTCGGCGATGTCCAAAACCTTGTCGCGATCGATGCTGCGTTGACGTCCCATTAAGAAACCCTTCTTTTCAATACGAACGTATGGATATATATTATCACCAGTATACCACCCGGCATCGCCGGTGGGTTATCTGAATGGCGGCGCCTCCGCGCGGCCCACTTTAACTGGATTATGACTTATGTACGCCAAGAACCGCTGGTTGATCCTGACGATGGTCGCCAGCGCCCTGTTCCTGATCGTCATCGATATGACGGTGTTATATACCGCCCTGCCGCGCTTAACCCAGGCGCTGGACGCCAGCGCCTCGCAAAAACTCTGGATCGTCAACGCCTATCCGCTGGTGGTGGCCGGCCTGTTGCCCGGCGCCGGCATGCTGAGCGATCGCATCGGCCATAAACGGCTGTTTCTCGCCGGACTGCCGGTGTTTGCCGTCGCGTCGCTGTGCGCCGCGTTCTCGCCCACCGCCGAGTGGCTGATCGCCGCCCGGGTGTTCCTCGCCGTTGGCGCGGCGATGATGATGCCCGCCACGCTGTCCATCGTGCGCCACGTCTTTACCGACGAACGCGAACGCGCGCTGGCGATCGGCATCTGGGCCTCGGTGGCCTCCGGCGGCGCGGCCATCGGCCCGGTGGTCGGCGGCCTGCTGCTGGAGTATTTCTGGTGGGGTTCGGTGTTCCTGATCAATGTGCCGGTCGTGCTGCTGGTCTGGCCGCTGGCGTGGAAACTGATCCCGCGCTGCGGTGGCGATAACCCGCGCCCTTCGGACATCGTCGGCTCTGTGCAGATCATGATTGGCCTGGTCGGCGCTATCTATGCGCTGAAGGAGCTGAGCAAGCCGACGCCTGATGTGAGTGCCTTGCTTGTGGCAGCCCTGATCGGCGTGTTGTTCCTGGCCCTGTTCGTGCGTCGTCAGCAGCGCAGCGCCCACCCGATGATCGATTTCTCTCTGTTCCGCAACCGGCTGTTCGCCGGCGGCATCGGCGTGGCGCTGCTGTCGATGGTGGCGCTGATCGGCATCGAACTGGTGCTCAGCCAACGCCTACAGCTGGTGCTCGGCCTCAGCCCGCTGCAGGCGGCGCTGTTTATTTTGCCGATCCCGCTGGCCTCGGCGCTGGCGGGGCCCGTAGCCGGCCTACTGTTGCCGCGCTACGGCGAACGCAGCATCATCCTCGGCGGTTTTGTCCTGACCACTCTCGGCATCGCCGGTCTTGCCGCGTTATACCAGAGCGGCATGGCATTGCAATTGGTCAGCCTGGCGCTGGTGGGCTTTGGCCTCGGCGGCGTGATCACCGCCGCTTCCACCGCCATCATGCTGAACGCGCCGGAGGAAAAATCCGGCATGGCGGCGTCGATCGAGGACGTCTCCTACGAGCTGGGCGGCGTGCTGGGCGTGACGCTGCTCGGCGGGTTGATGACGGCGGTTTACAGCCATAGCCTGGCGCTGCCGGCGGAGCTGCCGGTCAACCCGCTGGCATACGACAGCATCGACGAAGCCCTGCGCCTGGCGGCCGGGATGGCGGCCGATCGCGCGCAGCAGCTGACGCAACTGGCGCGTCTGGCCTTTGATCGCGCGTTTATTACGGTACTGATCGCCGCCGCGCTGTTAATGGCGCTGGGCGCCGGGGCGGTAAAACTGGCGCTGCGCAAGTAACCGATAAAAGCGGCTTTTTTCGCCGGCGGAACCTGCGTAAACTGATTCGGCAATTTGCTCGACGGATTTGTCGTCATCGGTTTGAACGATGGCAATAATGCCTGTTATCGTGTTTAACCCTGCGATAAATCCGGTTACTGTATCCCCTATGGAAATTGATTCTGTCTACTATCGGAACAGATAATCAGGAGAAGATTATTATGGCAACGGCAAAGAAAGCAGCGAAAACCCATATCGGCCTCGACAGTAAACAATCGGCAAAACTCGCCGAAGCGCTGAACGCGCTGTTGGCGAACTATCAGGTGCTGTATATGAACGTGCGCGGCTATCATTGGAACATTACCGGCCCGCAGTTCTTTGAACTGCACGCGAAGTTCGAAGAGACATATAACGATCTGCTGACCAAGGTGGACGAGCTGGCGGAACGTATTCTGACGCTGGGCTCGCAGCCGCGTCACGCTTTCAGCGACTATCTGAAAACCGCCGACATCAAGGAACACACCAACGTGACCGATGATAAGGGCACGCTGCGCGGCCTGTTGGAAGGGTATTCAATCTTGCTGCAACAGCAGCGTGAACTGCTGACGGTGGCGGCGGACGCCGGCGACGAAGGCACCGCGTCGCTGATGAGTGATTACATCAAAGAGCAGGAAAAACAGGTCTGGATGCTCAACGCCTATCTGGGCAAATAACCCTGGCGCCATAACAAAACAGTCCCTTACGGGACTGTTTTCGTTTTACCACTCGCAGGATACCGCAAACAGCAGCGCGCGCCGATGCTGATCGTCCAGGCGGCGCCGCACCCGGATGATATGGCGATTGCTGCACGACTGGCGCTCCAGCCAGCGATGCCGGCGGCGTTGGCTCTGCCGCAACATGCGCCAGCGGCCCACTTCATTTCTACTGCGTCTCATAATTCCGTCACTCGTTCGTCTAATGCCAACCGCGGGCATTATAGCCCTTTCCGCCCGTGATCCAAGCCGCCGTTATCGGCGGCACAGCGGACGCCGCGCGGGCAAAAGCCGCCCTTTCATTTTCAGCAAGTGCCTTAACTTCATCATATTTATGTAACATAAGCGCCGATAAAAGGTTTCGCCTTGCCCGATCTGTGCGTACACTCATCATTGGTGGTTTGCGAACGGGATTTTTCGCCTTTATGACAACATTTTATACCGTAATCAGTTGGCTCATGGTGTTCGGCTACTGGCTGCTGATCGCCGGCGTGACGATGCGCATTTTAATGAAACGCCGTGCGGTTCCCTCTGCCATGGCCTGGCTGCTGGTTATCTACATTCTGCCGCTGTTCGGCATCGTGGCCTATTTATCGTTCGGCGAGCTGCATCTGGGCAAGCGCCGGGCCGAGCGCGCCAAGGCCATGTGGCCGTCGACCGCCCGTTGGCTGAAGGAGCTGAAAGAGAGCCGCCGCATCTTCGCCACCGAATACAGCGAAGTCGCCGAACCGCTGTTCCAGCTGTGCAACCGCCGCCAGGGCATCGACGGCGTCAAGGGCAACCAGCTGCAGCTGCTCACCACCACCGACGACACGCTGAAAGCGCTGATCCGCGACATCGAGCTGGCGCGCCACAACATCGAAATGGTGTTCTATATCTGGCAGCCCGGCGGCCTGGTCGATCAGGTGGCCGAATCGCTGATGGCCGCCGCGCGGCGCGGCGTACACTGCCGCCTGATGCTCGACTCCGCCGGCAGCCTGCAATTTTTCCGCAGCCCCTACCCGGCGATGATGCGCAATGCCGGCATCGAAGTGGTGGAAGCGCTGAAGGTCAACCTGCTGCGCGTGTTCCTGCGCCGCATGGATCTGCGTCAGCATCGCAAAGTGGTGCTGATCGACAACTACATCGCCTATACCGGCAGCATGAACATGGTCGATCCGCGCTACTTCAAGCAAGATGCGGGCGTCGGCCAGTGGATCGACCTGATGGCGCGCATGGAGGGCCCGGTGGCCACCACCATGGGCATCGTCTATGCCTGTGACTGGGAGATTGAAACCGGCAAGCGCATTCTGCCGCCGCCGCCGGACGTCAACATCATGCCGTTCGAGCAGGAGAGCGGCCACACCATTCAGGTGATCGCCTCCGGCCCCGGCTTCCCCGAGGAGATGATCCACCAGGCGCTGCTGACCGCGGTCTATTCCGCCCGCGAGCAGCTGATCATGACCACGCCGTACTTCGTGCCGAGCGACGATCTGCTGCACGCCATCTGCACCGCCGCCCTGCGCGGCGTCGAGGTCAGCATCATCGTGCCGCGCGACAACGATTCGATGATGGTGCGCTGGGCCAGCCGCGCGTTCTTCTCCGAGCTGCTGGAGGCCGGCGTCAAGATCTATCAGTTCGAAGGCGGCCTGCTGCATACCAAGAGCGTGCTGGTGGACGGGCAACTCAGCCTGGTCGGCACCGTCAATCTGGATATGCGCAGCCTGTGGCTGAATTTCGAGATCACGCTGGTGATCGATGATGACGGCTTCGGCAGCGATTTGGCCTGCGTGCAGGAAGATTACATCGCCCGTTCCAAACTGCTGAACGCCAAAGAGTGGCTGAAGCGGCCGTTCTGGCATCGCCTGGTCGAGCGCCTGTTCTACTTTTTCAGCCCGCTGCTGTAAAAGCCGCGACGAGCGTGCTTTAATAGCGCCAAATCATTTGTTATCAGGATTTTTTTATGGATTTGAATAACCGCCTTACCGAAGACGAAACGCTGGAACAGGCCTACGACATCTTCCTCGAATTGGCCGGCGACAATCTGGATCCGGCGGATATTCTGCTGTTCAACCTGCAGTTTGAAGAGCGCGGCGGCGCCGAACTGTACGACCCCTCCGAAGACTGGAGCGAGCACGTGGATTACGATCTGAACCCGGACTTCTTCGCCGAGGTGGTGATCGGTCTGGCGGACAGCGACGGCGAGCCGATCAACGACGTGTTCGCCCGCGTGCTGATCTGCCGCGAGAAAGACCACAAGCTGTGCCACATTCTGTGGAAAGAGTGATTCGCCGATAGCATATCGGATAAAAAAAGCCCCGCTCATTCAGCGGGGCTTTTTGTTGCCGGCTAGCGGCGCATTACAGCGGATCGACCTTCAGGCACGAAACTGCATGGCGGAAACTGCCCTCCAGCAGCGGACGCGTCTTGGCGCACTCCGGCCCAGCGATCGGGCAGCGGGTGCGGAACACACAGCCGGTCGGCGGGTTGATCGGCGAAGGCAGCTCCCCTTCCAGCAACTGGATCTGCTTTTCCTTCTCCTTGTCCGGATCCGGGATCGGCACCGCCGACATCAGCGCTTTGGTGTAAGGGTGCTGCGGATTGTGGTACACCTCGTCATAGGTGCCCAGCTCCACCGCATGGCCCAGATACATCACCAGCACGCGATCCGAAATGTGCTTCACCACCGCCAAGTCGTGGGCGATAAAGATCAGTGACAGCCCCATCTCGCGCTGCAGCTGCTGCAGCAGGTTCACCACCTGCGCCTGAATCGACACGTCCAGCGCGGAGACCGGTTCGTCGCAGATCACCAGCTTCGGCTCGAGGATCAGCGCGCGCGCGATGCCGATACGCTGGCACTGGCCGCCGGAAAACTCGTGCGGGTAGCGGTTGATCAGGTTAGGCAGCAGGCCGACCTTCAGCATCATCGCCTTGACCTTGTCCTTCACTTCCTGACGCGGCATTTTCGGGTAGTAGGTGCGCAGCGGCTCGGCGATGATCTCGCCGATGGTCATGCGCGGGTTGAGCGACGCCAGCGGATCCTGGAAGATCATCTGGATATCGCTGCGGGTTTTGCGCCAGTCGGCGTCGCTCATGCCCAGCAGATCTTTGCCCAGCCAGGCGACGCGCCCGCTGGTGGCTTTCACCAGGCCGATGATGGCGCGCGCGAAGGTGGATTTGCCGCAGCCGGACTCGCCGACCACGCCCAGGGTTTCCCCCTCGAACAGCCGCAGCGTGACGCCATCGACCGCTTTCAGGGTTTTCGGCGGCTGCCAGAACCACTGCTTGTCGTCATGAATGTCGAAGTGCACTTTCAAATCGGCCACTTCGAGCAGCACTTTCTTGTCAGTTACCGCTGTCATACCAACGCCTCCACCGGTTTAAAGCAGGCGCGCAGGCGCCCTTCCCCAAATTGCTCCAACGGCGGAGCGCTCGCACACTGTTCCATGGCGTACGGGCAGCGCGGCTGGAACGGGCAGCCTTTCGGCAGCCGCAGCAGATTCGGCGGGTTGCCGGGAATGGTCAGCAACGCTTCGCCTTCGGCGTCGAGGCGCGGCACCGCATTCAACAGGCCGATGGAGTACGGATGGCTCGGCTGGTAGAACACCTCGCGCGCGCTGCCGTATTCCATGGTGCGGCCGGCGTACATCACCAGCACCTTGTTGCAGATGCCGGCCACCACGCCCAGGTCGTGGGTGATCATGATGATCGCGGTGTTGAATTCGCGCTTCAGTTCGTTGAGCAGCGTCATGATCTGCGCCTGGACGGTCACGTCCAGCGCGGTGGTCGGTTCGTCGGCGATCAGCAGCTTCGGCCGGCACAGCAGCGCCATGGCGATCATCACGCGCTGGCGCATGCCGCCGGAAAACTCGTGCGGATACATGCGCATGCGCTTGCGCGCTTCCGGCATTTTCACCGCGTCGAGCATGCGTACCGACTCTTCGAAGGCTTCGCTTTTGCTCATTTTCTTATGCAGCATCAGCACTTCCATCAGCTGTTCGCCAACGCGCATATAAGGGTTGAGCGAGGTCATCGGGTCCTGGAAGATCATCGAGATCTCTTCGGCCCGCAGCTTGTTGAGCTGATTTTCCGGCAGGTTGAGAATTTCACGGCCGTTGAATTTGGCCGAGCCGCCGATGCGGCCATTGCTGGCCAGCAGCCCCATCAGGGCGAATGCGGTCTGCGATTTGCCGGAACCGGATTCACCGACGATGCCCAGCGTTTCGCCGGCGCGCAGGTCGAAGTTCAGATCGTTCACCGCCGTCACGTCGCCGTCCGGGGTGGAGAACGTGACGCGCAGGTCTTTCACGTCCAGCAGCGGCGACGTTTTGACGCCGGCGCCGGTTTGCAGTTGAGGATGTTCAATGGTGCTCATGATTGCACTCCTTAACGATCTTTCGGGTCGAGGGCGTCACGCAGGCCATCGCCGATAAAGTTGAAACAGAACAGAGTGACAACCAGGAAACCCGCCGGGAACAGCAGCAACCACGGTGAAACTTCCATTGAGTTGGCGCCGTCGCTGAGCAATGCGCCCCAGCTGCTGAGCGGCTCCTGCGTGCCCAGCCCCAGGAAGCTGAGGAAGGATTCGAACAGGATCATGCTCGGCACCAGCAGCGAGGCATACACCACCACCACGCCGAGCACGTTCGGCACGATATGCCGCAGCACGATATTGCGCGTGGAGACGCCGCACACCAGCGCCGCTTCGATGAACTCCTTGCGCTTGAGACCGAGGGTTTGGCCGCGCACGATACGCGCCATATCCAGCCACGACACCATGCCGATCGCCACGAAGATGAGCAGGATGTTCTGGCCGAAGAAGGTCACCAGCAGGATCACGAAGAACATGAACGGGAAGGAGTTAAGGATCTCCAGCAGGCGCATCATCACCGAGTCGACCTTGCCGCCCAGATAGCCGGACATCGCGCCGTACAGGGTGCCGACCACCACCGCCACCAGCGCCGCCGCCACGCCGACCATCAGCGAGATGCGCCCGCCGATCGCCACGCGCACCAGCAGATCGCGCCCGGAGGAGTCGGTGCCGAAATAGTGCCCCGATTCCACGCTTGGCGCGGCGGACATCATCGCCCAATCGGTATCGTCGTAGGCAAATTGCGACAGCATCGGCGCCAGCACCACAAACAGCGTGATCAACACCAGAATGAACAGGCTGCTGACCGCCGCGCGGTTGTGCATAAAGCGCCGGCGCGCGTCTTGCCACAGGCTGCGTCCTTCCACTTCCAGCTTCTCGCTGAAGTGTTCCAGAGCTTCGCTGTTCTTTTTAGTCAACATCATTCGCGTGCTCCAGATTAATAACGGATTTTCGGATCGATGACCGCATACAGCACATCGACGATCGCGTTGAACAGAATGGTCAGTGCGCCCACCAGAATGGTCAGGCTCAATACCAGGGAGTAGTCGCGGTTCAGCGCGCCGTTAACGAACAGCTGGCCGATCCCCGGCAGACCGTAGATGGTTTCGATCACCATCGAACCGGTGATGATGCCGACGAACGCCGGCCCCATGTAGGACAGCACCGGCAGCAGCGCCGGCTTCAGCGCGTGGCGGAAAATGATGCGACGCATCGGCAAGCCTTTGGCGCGCGCGGTGCGGATGAAGTTGGAGTGCAGCACTTCAATCATCGAGCCGCGCGTGATACGGGCGATGCTGGCAATATAGGCCAGCGACAGCGCCACCATCGGCAGGATGATGAATTTAGGCGCGCCGCCGTTCCAGCCGCCGCCCGGCAGCCATTTCAGCGTGATGGCGAAGATCAGCACCAACAGCGGCGCCACCACGAAACTGGGTATCACCACCCCGGTCATGGCGAACCCCATCACCGTGTAGTCCCATTTGGTGTTCTGATTCAGCGCGGCAATCACGCCTGCGCTCACCCCCAGCACCACCGCCAGCAGAAACGCGGCCAGGCCGAGTTTGGCGGACACCGGGAAAGAGCCGGCGACCAGATCGTTGACCGAATAGTCCTTGTATTTAAAGGACGGGCCGAAGTCTCCCTGCGCAAGCTGCGCCAGATAATGACCGTACTGTTTCCAGATCGGGTCGTTCAAATGATATTTGGCCTCGATATTCGCCATAACTTCTGGCGGCAATGCGCGCTCCCCGGTAAATGGACTGCCGGGCGCCAGGCGCATCATGAAGAATGAGATGGTGATAAGGATAAATAGTGTCGGGATCGCTTCCAGCAAGCGACGAAGTATAAATTTAAGCATTGCCCTAACCCTGTGCGACAGCCTGATGACGGCTTATTATTCTCAACATGGGCCGGCGGCCTGCGCCGCCGGCTCTTACCGTATCAATGCTTGATGATGTACAGGTTTTTGTCGTACACGTTATCAAGCGGGTCTTTGCCGGTGTAGCCACCGACGTAAGGTTTCACCAAACGGGCGTTCACGTAGTAATACAGCGGAACGATGGCGGAATCCTTATCCAGCTGAACTTCCGCTTTCTGATACAGATCGGCGCGCTCGTCTTTGGTCTTCGCGGTCAGCACGTTGGCCATCAGCTTGTCGAACTCGGCGCTCTTGTAGTGCGGGGTGTTACTGCTGCTGTCGGACAACATCATGTTCAGGAACGAACTCGGTTCGTTGTAGTCGGCGCACCAGCCGGCGCGCGCCACGTCATAGGTGCCCTGATGGCGGGTATCCAGGAAGGTTTTCCACTCCTGGTTCACCAGCTTCACGTCCACGCCCAGGTTTTTCTTCCAGATGGAGGCGGCGGCGATCGCCAGCTTCTTGTGCAGGTCTGAAGTGTTGTACAGCAGGGAGAAGGTCAGCGGTTTGCCCGGGCCGTAGCCGGCTTCCGCCAGCAGTTTCTTCGCCGCTTCGTTGCGTTTTTCCTGCGTCCAGCCGAACCACTCCGGCGGGGTCAGCTTGGCGCCGTCGGTGTATGGCGGCGTAAAGCTGTAGGCCGGCAGATCGCCCTGGTTTTTCACCTTGTTGACGATGATGTCGCGATCCATGCCCAGCTTCAGCGCTTCACGCACGCGCGCATCGGTGAACGGCGCCTTCTGGTTGTTGATTTCGTAGTAATAGGTGCACAGGTAAGGATCGACATGCACCTCTTTCGGGATCTCTTTTTTCAGCTTCTGGAACAGTTCGATCGGCATGTTGTTGTAGGTCATGTCGATTTCGCCGGTGCGGTAGCGGTTAACGTCGGTCACTTCCGACGAAATAGGCAGGAACGTCACTTTATTGATGATGGTTTTGGCGTTATCCCAATATTCCGGGTTGCGTTCCAGTACGATGCGTTCGTTGACAATCCAGTCTTTCAGTTTGTAGGCGCCGTTGCTGACGTAGTTGGCCGGCAGCGTCCACTTCTCGCCAAACTTCTCCACCGCGTCTTTGTAAACCGGCTTCATGGCGTAGTGCGGGGTCATTTCAACCAGATAAGGCACCGACTCGCTCAGGGTCACCTGGAAGGTGTGGTCGTCGATGGCCTTCACGCCCAGCGTCGACTTGTCTTTTTTACCGGCGATGATGTCATCGACGTTTTCCACATGGGCGTACTGCAGGTAGCTGGCGTAAGGCGACGCGGTTTTCGGATCCACCACGCGCTGCCAGCTGTAGACGAAATCTTGCGCCGTTACCGGCTTGCCGTTGGACCATTTGGCGTCTTTACGCAGGTGGAAGGTCCAGACTTTGAAATCCTTGTTATCCCAGCTTTCCGCGACGCCCGGCACGATGGAACCGTCCGGGCTGTTGTTCGCCAGGCCTTCCATCAGATCGCGGGTGACGTTGTTTTCCGGCACGCCCTCGATTTTGTGCGGATCCAGCGACTGCACTTCGGAACCGTTGTTTTTGACGATTTCTTGCTTGTCGGCCAGCTGCACGCCTGCAGGAACGTCGGCGGCAAAGGCGGAGGTGGTTGCTGTGATGCCCAGCGCGGCGATGACGCCGGCGGCAATGAGCGTTTTCTTCGTGATGTTGGTCATACTTATCGACTCCAGTTTTTTATTATCACAGGCTCTTCGTGGAACCTGCGTTGCCCGTAAGCGGACTCTGTTTTCCCGCCGCCGCGGAACGAATGCGGCGGCCGGCCTTCCCTATATTCCTCCGCGAACTAGCGCCAGGAATACCCCTTTTACTGCTTGATAATGTACAGATTTTTAACGTCGGTATAGTCCAGCGGATCTTTGCCGGTGAACCCGCCCACCGTCGGCTTGATCAACCGCGCGCTGACGCGGTAATAAACCGGGACCAACGCGGAGTCTTTGTCCAGCTGCGCTTCCGCCTGCTGATAGAGCGCGGCGCGCGCGGCCTCATCCGGCGCCTTCAGCGTGGCGGCCATGATGGCGTCGAACGCCGGGCTCTTATAGAACACGGTATTGATGCTGCTGTTGGACAGCACCAGGTTCAGGAACGCGCTGGGCTCGTTGTAATCCCCGCACCAGGTGGCGCGCGCCACGTCGTATTGCCCCTGATGGCGGCTCTCCAGCGACGTTTTCCATTCCTGGTTGCGCAGCGTGACCTCAGCGCCCAGGTTCTTCTTCCACATCGACGCGGCGGCGATCGCCTGCTGTTTGTTTTGATCGGAGGTGTTGTACAGCAGCGAGAATTTCAGCGGCTTGGCGTCGCTGTAGCCCGCTTCCGCCAGCAGTTTCCTGGCTTCAGCGTTGCGCTGTTCCTGGCTCCAGCCGGCCCACGCGGGTTGCGTGAAGTTAGCGCCTTCCGTGAAGGTCGGCGTGAAGCTGTAGGCCGGGATCTGCCCCTGGCCCATGATCTTGTTGGCGATGATGTCGCGATCCAGCGTCATCTTCACCGCCGTACGCACGCGCGCATCGGTGAACGGCGCCTGCTTGTTATTGAGCTCGTAATAGAAGGTGCACAGATAAGGGTTAACGTGCAGCTGTTCAGGCATTTCGCGCTTCATCTTGACGTACAGGTATGGCGGAATGGCGCTGTTGGTGATATCGATCTCGCCGCTGCGGAAGCGGTTAACGTCGCTGACTTCCGAGGTAATCGGCAGGAAGGTCGCCTGATTGATCACCGTCTGCTTGTTGTTCCAGTAGCTCGGGCTGCGCTCCAGCACGATGCGCTCGTTCACCACCCACTCTTTCAGGCGGTAAGCGCCGTTGCCGACGTAGTTGGCGGGCAGCGTCCATTTATCGCCGAATTTCTCCACCACCGCCCGCTTGACCGGTTTGAGCGACGTGTGGCTCAGCATGCTGATGAAATACGGCACCGGCTCGCTCAGCGTCACCTGCAGCGTCTGGTCGTCCAGCGCCTTGACGCCGAGGGTCTGCGGGCTCTTCTTACCGGTCAGGATGTCGTCGATATTCTCGACTTTGGTGTATTGCAGGTAGCTGGCGTAGGGCGAGGCGATTTTCGGATCGGCCAGACGCTGCCAGCTGTAGACGAAATCTTGCGCGGTCAACGGGCTGCCGTCGCTCCACACCGCGCCGGGACGCAGGTGGAAGGTCCACTGCTGATAATTCTGGTTTTCCCAGCTCGCCGCCGCCGCTGGCACCACATGCCCGTTGGCATCGGTGCTCACCAGCCCTTCCAGCAGATTAAGAATGATATTGCTTTCCGGTACGCCCTCGACCTTATGCGGATCCAATGAAGCCACTTCGCTACCGTTGTTGATCACAATATTCTGCTGCTGCGCCAACTGAACGCCGGCCGGCACCTGCGCCGCCCAACCACTATTTACGGCGCCGACGCTCAGCGCGCCGCTAATCAACAAGGTCAAAGAAGTACGCTTCAGGGTTTGCTGCATAATCGAGGCTCCTTTTCACCGACAAGCATCGCTTATCGAAGTTTGTGAAGTGTTTATAAGAATTCTAAATAAACGGATACCAGCAAAAATCATTCCCGTTTTTATGGCGCATTTCAGTTAATTGACCACGGGAAAGTTGCTCGGAAATTAGCAGAAGCCAAATTCCATAGCCAATAAATTTTACGAAAATGTTAAGCAATTCTCTTTTATCGCACGAAGCCCGATCCGTCCCCTGCGTTCGAGGCCAAGAAAAACCAATGTCATTGATATGATTTTAAAGGAAAAAAAACCGAATTCATTTCAATTGAAACCGTCAGCACGATCTCACCGCCGCGAAAAGAAACATTCAGTTAACAATCCAATCATTCAAAGAACAAACACCTGTCTACGGGCGGTTAATCACTAATAACACCTGGATGAAAGTGAGACAAGCCCCACAGAATGATGTGACTAATTTAACAACAGCTTTACCGTTGAACGGGGGCAAAATGCGCGAAAAGGGGGGAGGAAAAGTGTTTGAAATAGCGCTCAGCGTTTTTTTTGAGCAGCAACATGAGATTTATGCAACATAAGAGTGCAACGGCATAATTTTTATTCACTCTGTGCACTATAATAATGCGAACCAATAAATAATTTAAACTTTAAAATTAATTTTAGCCGCGCCGACGCGAAAGGTACGCGGCTAAACAAAGGGTATTACAACAGGCCGGGGAATATCGCCTTAATGCCGGTAACGATAAACTCGATGCCGAGCGCCATCAGCAGCAGACCCATGATACGGGTGATCACGTTGATGCCGGTCTGCCCCAGCAAACGCACCAACAGCGGCGCGGCGCGGAACAACAGCCAGCAACAAAAGGCGAACAAGGCGATCGCCACCGTAAAGCCGAGCAGGCTTTGCCAGTTGTGATAACGGGAACTCCACACGATGGTGGAACTGATCGCCCCCGGCCCCGCCATCAGCGGCAGCGCTAGCGGCACCACGCCGATGCTTTCGCGGATCGCGCTCTCCGATTTCTCCTGCTTGTTTTGCTTGTCTTCCCCCAGCTTGCCGCTGATCATCGACATGGCGATGGTCACCACCAGAATACCACCGGCGATGCGGAACGAATCGATAGAGATGCCGAACATCCGCAGGATCCCTTCGCCCAGGAACAGCGACGTCCACAAAATGATGGCGACCGACAGGTTGGCGGTCAGGTTGGTTTTATTGCGCCCCGCTTCCGCCTGGTAGCTGGTCATGCTGATAAACACCGGCAAAATGCCCACCGGGTTGACCAGCGCAAACAGACCGACAAAGAACTTGATAAAGCCGGAAAGATCCAACAGAGATTGGCCCACAGATGCTCCGCATTAATCGCTATAAAAAAGGTGTGCTGCCTATGCGCGCTAATGTAATGGAATTGGCGCGGGTAATCCATCCGGCCCAAGCAGCATTTTTGACTGTCAGCAAGTTATGCAACGAAACAAATGCCCTTTGTTAAAGTGATGTATGGCCTTTTGATTTTTTATGTTGAAAAAAGAGTCATCGCTCACAGTTATCAAGAATGATTCCCAACACCGGCAAGCTGAAAGGTGTCAGCTTGCACTTTTCATGATTTAGATCACAAATCGACTACCCAACAGTAGGTAAGCTCTTAGTCGTAGTCAGGGAGTAGAACAAAGTCGGCGGCAGCCCAGCCGGTTCCCTTCTCCTCACTGCCTACCCCTCCGGTTGGCGTAGGGTGAAGCTCTTTAAGCAAATCAGCAGCATGCGAAGAAATAACGCGGGAAAGCCCCGGTATTCAAATCACCGTTTATTCCCGTTATGACTATACTAGTGGCTCGCACGGCTTATTTACTGAAAGAGTTTAACATTATCAGGAGAGCATTATGGCTGTAACGAATGTCGCTGAACTGAACGAGCTTGTCGCACGTGTCAAAAAAGCCCAGCGCGAATATGCCAACTTCACTCAAGAGCAAGTGGATAAAATTTTCCGCGCTGCCGCCCTCGCCGCTGCTGATGCCCGTATCCCGTTGGCCAAAATGGCCGTGGAAGAATCCGGAATGGGTATCGTCGAAGACAAAGTGATCAAAAACCACTTCGCTTCCGAGTACATCTACAACGCCTATAAAGATGAAAAAACCTGTGGCATCCTGTCTGAAGATGACACCTTCGGTACCATCACCATCGCCGAGCCTATCGGCCTGATTTGCGGTATCGTTCCTACCACCAACCCAACTTCTACCGCGATCTTCAAAGCGCTGATCAGCCTGAAAACCCGTAACGGCATCATCTTCTCGCCGCACCCGCGTGCGAAGAATGCCACCAACAAAGCCGCCGATATCGTGCTGCAAGCCGCTATCGCCGCCGGCGCGCCAAAAGACATCATCGGTTGGATCGACCAACCGACCGTCGAACTGTCCAACCAGCTGATGCACCACCCGGACATCAACCTGATCCTGGCCACCGGTGGCCCGGGCATGGTAAAAGCCGCCTACAGCTCCGGCAAGCCGGCCATCGGCGTCGGTGCCGGTAATACACCGGTGGTGGTAGACGAAACCGCTGACATCAAGCGCGTGGTCGCTTCTATCCTGATGTCCAAAACCTTCGACAGCGGCGTTATCTGCGCTTCCGAACAGTCGGTCATCGTCGTCGACTCTATTTATGATGCGGTACGCGAACGCTTCGCTTCCCACGGCGGCTATCTGCTGCAGGGTAAAGAACTGAAAGCGGTGCAGGACATCATCCTGAAAAACGGCGGTCTGAACGCGGCCATCGTCGGGCAATCCGCACCGAAAATCGCCGAGATGGCAGGCATCAAAGTGCCGGCCAACACCAAAGTGCTGATCGGCGAAGTGAAGCTGGTCGACGAGTCCGAACCTTTCGCCCATGAAAAACTGTCGCCGACGCTGGCGATGTACCGGGCCAAAGACTTCGAAGACGCCGTCGCCAAAGCCGAAAAACTGGTCGCCATGGGCGGTATCGGCCACACTTCCTGCCTGTACACCGACCAGGATAACCAAACGGCTCGCATCGCCTACTTCGGCGATAAAATGAAAACGGCTCGCATCCTGATCAACACCCCGGCTTCTCAGGGCGGTATCGGCGACCTGTATAACTTCAAACTCGCGCCTTCGCTGACGCTGGGTTGCGGCTCCTGGGGTGGTAACTCCATCTCTGAAAACGTCGGACCTAAACACCTGATCAACAAGAAAACTGTAGCGAAGCGAGCAGAAAACATGTTGTGGCATAAACTTCCGAAATCGATCTACTTCCGCCGTGGCTCGCTGCCTATCGCGCTGGAAGAAGTGGCGACCGACGGGGCAAAACGCGCCTTCATCGTGACCGACCGTTTCCTGTTCAACAACGGCTATGCCGACCAGATCACCAAGGTTCTGAAGTCTCACGGCATCGAAACCGAAGTGTTCTTCGAAGTGGAAGCCGACCCGACGCTGAGCATCGTGCGTAAAGGTGCCGAGCAGATGAACTCCTTCAAACCGGACGTCATCATCGCGCTGGGCGGCGGTTCGCCGATGGACGCTGCGAAAATCATGTGGGTGCTGTACGAACATCCTGAAACCCACTTCGAGGATCTGGCGCTGCGCTTCATGGACATTCGCAAGCGTATCTACAAGTTCCCGAAAATGGGCGTGAAAGCGAAGATGATCGCTATCACCACCACCTCAGGCACCGGTTCGGAAGTCACGCCATTCGCCGTCGTGACCGACGACACCACCGGGCAGAAATACCCGCTGGCCGACTATGCGCTGACCCCGGACATGGCGATTGTCGACGCCAACCTTGTGATGAACATGCCGAAATCCCTGTGTGCCTTCGGCGGTCTGGATGCGGTCACCCACGCGCTGGAAGCCTACGTCTCGGTGCTGGCGAACGAATACTCCGACGGCCAGGCGCTGCAGGCGCTGAAACTGTTGAAAGAGTATCTGCCGGCCAGCTATAAAGAAGGCGCGAAAAACCCGGTTGCTCGTGAACGCGTGCACAACGCCGCCACCATCGCCGGTATCGCTTTCGCCAACGCCTTCCTTGGGGTTTGTCACTCCATGGCGCACAAGCTGGGTTCGGAGTTCCACATTCCGCACGGCCTGGCCAACGCGATGCTGATTTCCAACGTTATTCGCTACAATGCGAACGACAACCCGACCAAGCAGACGGCCTTCAGCCAGTACGACCGCCCTCAGGCGCGCCGCCGCTACGCTGAAATCGCCGACCACCTCGGCCTGAGCGCCCCGGGCGACCGCACCGCGCAGAAGATTGAGAAACTGCTGGCCTGGCTGGACGAGCTGAAAACCGAGTTGGGCATCCCAACCTCCATCCGCGAAGCGGGTGTGCAGGAGGCGGACTTCCTGGCGAAAGTCGACAAGCTGTCGGAAGACGCGTTCGACGACCAATGCACCGGCGCCAACCCGCGCTATCCGCTGATTGCCGAACTGAAGCAAATCATGCTGGATACCTTCTACGGCCGCGAATTCAGCGAAGCGGTAGAAGAGGAAGCTGCCGCTCCGGCTGCCGCCAAAGCCGCGGTAAAGAAGCCCAAGAAATAACGGTTCCGTGAACCGATAAAAAAACCCGCCACACGGCGGGTTTTTTATTGCGCCCGAGGCGCTGCATTTCGACTCAGGTCACCAAAACGCTTCAGCGGGCTTTGGCGGCGTTTTCTCCCCTACTCCAGGGAGTGAATCGCTTCTTTATAATGCTTGCGGCAGACGGAGACATAGCTCTCGTTACCGCCAATCACCACCTGCTCACCGGCGTGCATCGCCTGGCCGTTTTCATCCAACCGCAACACCATATTGGCTTTGCGCCCGCAGTGGCAGATGGTTTTCAATTCCACCAGCTTATCAGCCCAGGCCAGCAAATATTGGCTGCCGATAAACAGCTCACCGAGAAAATCGGTACGCAGGCCGTAGCACAATACGGGAATGTCCAGTTGGTCCACCACATCGCACAATTGCTCAACCTGGGCCTTGGTCAGGAACTGGCTTTCATCCAGCAGCACGCAATGCACCGGCTGCTGTTGATGCTCCTGCTGAATCATGGCGTACAGCATCGAGTCGTTGTTATAGAGCTGGGCCTGCGAGGATAAACCGATGCGCGAGCTGACTTTGCCCACCCCAAAGCGGTGATCGATCTCCGCAGTGAACACCAGCGTGCGCATACCACGTTCTTGATAGTTATATGAAGACTGTAGCAGCGCGGTGGACTTGCCGGCATTCATCGCAGAGTAATAAAAATAAAGTTGAGCCATGGCCCCGCAACTCCGATGGTATAAGAAATATTCAAATGTTGATTAGGACGGTGAGTGTACCATAACCCGCCCCCCGGCTCAGCCCAAAGCGAGCGAATATTGCGTTCGCCGTAATAATGCGCTTTCAAGCGAAACATATCCTTCTGTCGGCCCGTTCTTTTTACCGCTATTTACAGGATAATGTATGCCTGTCATCACTATTAATTCTTGCTAATGGTTAAGCCGGTCATTTGCCGATTAATGCATAATCCCCCCTTTCACCTCGGCAGGCGCCGCGACCGCGGCGGAGTGCTTGCCTATTATACGTGAGGCCAATACAGGGCATTTAATCACCTTCGTTCTCCCCCGACGTTTCCTGACGCAATCTTTACCCAGATACCCCTATTGTTTACAATGTCTGCCTCGTCATGACGTGATTAAGCCCACAGAACCCATTGTAATATTGATATAAATTACAGCGATAACTTATCGATGAAAGCCTTGTGCCACGCGCATTTTAAAGCATGCCTGCTGAAATTTTGACTTAAGTGCGGTGAGGGTAATAGTTAACAGCCCTTCCTATATTAGTCGGACAGATCCGATTAACGGTTTTTTAAAAGGTAAATTTGAGTATTCAAGTCAATTTGGCTATTGCAGAAAGGAAAATAGCACTCTATTATTATCGAGACGCCCCCCACCAATATAATTTGAGACTAGGACAATGAGCGAAGCATTAAAGATTTTGAACAACATCCGCACTCTGCGCGCCCAGGCAAGAGAATGCACACTGGAAACGCTGGAAGAAATGCTCGAGAAACTGGAAGTTGTTGTGAACGAACGTCGCGAAGAAGACAGCCAGGCTCAAGCAGAAATCGAAGAACGCACTCGTAAACTGCAGCAATACCGCGAAATGCTGATTGCTGACGGTATCGATCCGAATGAACTGCTGCAAACCATGGCTGCCAACAAGGCTGCCGGCAAAGCAAAACGTGCAGCACGTCCTGCTAAATACCAATATAAAGACGAAAACGGCGAACTGAAAACCTGGACCGGCCAAGGCCGTACCCCTGCGGTGATTAAGAAAGCTATCGAAGAGCAAGGTAAATCTCTGGATGATTTCCTGCTGTAATAGCGATTCAGTCCGTATCTGAAAGGCTCCCTGCGGGGGGCCTTTTCATTTTAAAGCTTATAGCCGTGATCCCGCCTCATCCCTTTTCTTTTAGTAAATATCCTAATTCGCATTTTCCTCCTTGCACGAAATCCCAGTGAAAAAAAAGGGCCCTAAGGCCCCTTTATCGCATTTACCCTCGTTCAATTATTGAACCTGGTAGAATGCCTTATACCAATCAACAAAGCGCTTCACACCCTCTTCAACGCTGGTTTCCGGCTTAAAACCAATGTCACGATAAAGCTCTGCGGTATCCGCGCTGGTATCCATCACGTCGCCAGGTTGCATCGGCAGCATATTCTTGCGGGCCGTTACCCCCAAAGCCTGCTCCAATGCCGTGATATATTCCATCAGTTTAACGGGGGAGTTATTGCCGATATTATAAACATGATACGGCGCGGAACTGGTCGCCGGCGATCCCTGTTCAACGGTCCATGACGGATCTGCCTGCGGAATAACCGCCTGCAGCCGCACAATCGCCTCGGTGATATCATCAATGTAAGTAAAGTCACGGTGCATTTCACCGTGGTTATATACATCGATGCTCTCCCCCGCCAATATGGCCTTGGTAAACTTGAACAGCGCCATATCCGGACGCCCCCAGGGACCATATACGGTAAAGAAGCGCAGCCCCGTCGTCGGAAGACCGTATAAATGAGAGTAGCTGTGTGACATCAGCTCATTGGCTTTTTTGGTTGCCGCATACAGTGACACAGGGTGGTCGACAGAATCTTCGGTAGCAAACGGCAGCTTGCGATTGAGGCCATAAACAGAGCTGGAGGACGCGTAAAGTAAATGCTCGACCTTATTATGCCGGCAGCCTTCCAGCACGTTCAAATGGCCGATCAGGTTGGCGTCCGCATAAGCCAACGGGTTGACCAGCGAATAACGCACGCCGGCTTGCGCGCCCAAATGAATGACGCGCTGAAACTGATGCTCGGCGAACAATGCCGCCATGCCTTCGCGATCGGCCAAATCCAGCTTGATAAAGCGGAATCCCGGCTTATCCGCCAGTCTGTCCAGACGGGCCGTTTTCAGGCCCACGTCATAATAGTCATTCAGGTTATCGATGCCGACAACCTGATGCCCGGCGGTCAACAAACGCTCTGCAACGTGATAACCAATAAACCCTGCGGCGCCTGTAACCAGGAATTTCATGGTCACTCCTTAAATAACCGGTTTAATCGATGCGCCGCGGCCAATCGCATAGTAGGTAAAGCCACGATTCGCCAAACGCTCCGGATCGTACAGGTTACGTCCATCGAAGATCACCGGCTGTTTCAACGCACCCTTGATCACGTCGAAGTCCGGTGCGCGGAAATTCTGCCATTCGGTGCAAATCACCAGCGCATCGGCGCCGTGCAACGCAGCCTCTTTGGTGCCCATCAGTTTCAGATCGTCACGCTGGCCATAGATGCGCTGAACTTCGTTCATCGCTTCCGGATCGTAGGCTTGAACGGTGGCGCCGGCAGCCCACAGTTGCTCCATCAGCACGCGGCTGGAGGCTTCACGCATGTCATCGGTATTCGGCTTGAACGCCAGACCCCACAGTGCGAAGGTTTTGCCCTTCAAATCGCTGCCGAAATAGTCTTTGATAAAGCTGCTCAGCTTGTCTTTCTGTTGGTAGTTGACCTGCTCTACCGCCTGCAACAGCTTCGGTTGGTAACCGATCTGCTCCGCCGTGCGGATCAAGGCCTGCACATCTTTCGGGAAGCAAGAGCCACCGTAGCCACAGCCAGGGTAGATGAAGTGATAGCCGATGCGTGAATCGGAACCGATGCCCTGACGCACTTTCTCGATGTCCGCGCCCAGCATTTCCGCCAGGTTGGACATTTCGTTCATAAAGCTGATTTTGGTCGCCAACATGCAGTTGGCGGCGTATTTGGTCAGCTCCGCGCTGCGGATATCCATCATGATCATACGATCGTGATTGCGGTTAAACGGCTCGTACAGCTCGCGAATAGGTTCGATCACCTCTTTATTATCGGTACCGATCACGATGCGCTCAGGGCGCATGCAGTCAGCCACCGCAGCGCCTTCCTTCAGGAATTCAGGGTTGGACACCACGTCGAACGGCACGTTGCTGCCGCGCTTAGCCAGCGTTTCCGCCATCACCTGACGCACCTTGTCCGCCGTGCCGACCGGCACGGTGGATTTGTCGATCACCACTTTGCGATCGGTCATGTGCTCGGCGATGGTGCGCGCCACCGCGGTGACATATTTCAGATCGGCGGAGCCGTCCTCATCCGGCGGCGTGCCGACGGCGATAAACTGGATATTCCCGTGCGCCACGCCCGCTTTGGCATCGGTGGTGAAATGCAGGCGTCCGGCCTCATAGTTTTGCTGCACCAGCGGCGCCAGGCCCGGCTCAAAAATCGGGATATTCCCTTTTTTCAGGTTTTCGACTTTTCGCTCATCAACATCGATGCACATAACGTCATGGCCAACTTCAGCCAGCACCGCGGCCTGTACCAGCCCCACATAACCAATACCAAAAACTGTTACTTTCATGTGAAAATCCTAGTTTTTCAAATTAAGACGAAAGATCAAATTACTTCTTGTCAGCGGCAACAACCTGTTGCAGCCACTGAGAAAATTCTTTGCCCAGGCTGGCATGACGCATGCCGTACTCTACAAAAGCCTGCATGTAACCCAGTTTGTTACCGCAGTCATGGCTCACGCCTTTCAGGTGATACGCTTCCACCGTTTCCTGCTGCATCAGCATTTCGATGCTGTCAGTCAGCTGAATTTCATCGCCGGCGCCTGGAGGCGTTTTCGCCAACAGCGGCCAAATATCGGCGGACAATACGTAACGCCCGACAATCGCCAGGTTGGAAGGCGCTTTATCCGGCGACGGCTTCTCGACCACGCTGACCATCGGCGCGCTTTCGCCCGGTTGCAGATCGACGCCCTTGCAGTCGGCTACGCCGTAGTTTCCGACATCCTTATGCGGCACGGGTTCAACCATGATTTGGCTGACGCCGGTGGTTTCGAAGCGCTGCAGCATTTCGTGCAGGTTGTCTTTTTTCGGATCGGCGCTGTATTCATCGAGGATCACGTCAGGAAGCACCACCGCGACCGGCTCATCGCCCACCATCGGGTAGGCACACATAATTGCGTGCCCCAGGCCTTTGGCATTGCCCTGACGAACCTGCATCACGGTAACGCCTTTCGGGCAGATCGACTGCACTTCATCCAGCAATTGGCGCTTGACGCGTTTTTCCAGCATCGCTTCGAGTTCGAAACTGGTATCAAAATGGTTTTCGATCGAGTTCTTGGAGGAGTGGGTGACCAGCACAATCTCGTTAATCCCCGCCGCAATGCACTCATTGACGACGTATTGGATCAGCGGTTTATCAACCAGCGGCAGCATTTCTTTCGGAATGGCTTTGGTGGCTGGCAACATCCGCGTACCCAAGCCTGCAACCGGGATCACGGCTTTTCTGACTTTGCGATTTACAGCAGGCATTATTTCCTCTCTTAAAGCTAAAGCGCTCATTTTATGAGCTTGGCTCGATATAAAAAAACCTTCGGAGTATACCAGCTTATACGCGCCGAGCATTAGCCGGAACACAAATAGAAAACATTTAGGACTATTACCCGTTCGGATAATCGGGAGAATAAATAAACGGTTTAATTACCGATAAGTGAATAGCTTAAGATCTCGCCGATCGCTGCCTGTTATTCAGCGCTGAGCATCAGCCGCAATCGGCCACCGCTGCCCCATACCTGACACTGCCAGGCGGTACAGCGCTGACTGATCTGATTCATATAGGTAGCTCCCAGCGTCCCCAGCGGCACGCCGTTGTTCAGCTGGATTTGATTGTCACCGGTATTGACGTTGGCATGCAGCCCGGCGGAAACCAGGATCAGGTTTTTATTTTCGGTGTGATAATATCCCAACAACAGAGGGAATTGACCGTCTAATTTCCCCTGCCGCAATAATTGATTAACCTGCTTTAACAATGCCGACATTTGCGGCAGACGATGCTGTTGATTAGCCAGATGATCTTGCAGCAGCCCATTAAATAACGCGCGCAACAGCAAAGCCGCCAATACGCCATTATCGCCGGCGCGCGTGACGTCCAGACAATAGAATGCCAGATCCTTTTCTGACAAGGCGGCGATATCCAGCACCAGGCCGGGATTTTCGCCGGTGGTTAACTGCCGATAGTTGATCCGGCAATGCGCAATGGTCTGCTGTACCGGCGGCTGCAATTGTTTAAGCAGTTTGACGGCTTCGGAAGGATTTTTGCTCAGCGCATCCCAATCCTGAAACAGTTCAACCTCTTCAATCGCCTGGGAGGTGAACATATTGGGGTATAAGCACGCCAGCACCGCTTCACGCAGGCGGTTGAGATCGGTCAGCGGCTTGAGCAGCACATCCTGCACGCCCAACCGCAGCACCTTGGCGATGTCCGCCATCTTGTCGGTGGCCGAGATCACCAGCACCGGGATCTGTACCCCCTGCAAACGCAGGTGTTCAACGAATTCGATACCGCCCATTTCCGGCATCGCGAGATCGCACAGGATCAGATCCGGCTTGAAGTCATCGACGGCACTCAACGCCTGTAAACCGTTGGTCGCCTCGCCGGTTTCAGCGCCCAGCGAGGCCAAATAACCGACCAGCACCGAACGAAAAACCTGTTCGTCCTCAACGATCAAGATGCGCTTGTGAGTAAGTGGTAATGCCATCAGCCGAGCCTCGTCCCTTTCCATAGTGTAATAGTGGCTCAAAAAGGTCACTTATGCTCGTCTGAAACAGACTGACCGCGCAATGCCAACCGAGAACCGAGAATTATCTATTTTTTATCAACGGCAACAACCGATCCAGTTGTTTTTCCACCGCCAGCAATCCCGCTTCGATCGCTTCATTGGCGCGGTGGAAATCCAGCGTCGAGATTTGCGGGCAAAAAGGTTGAATCAGCACATCCGGCGGATCGCTCGCCATCCGGTTGCGCTTCAGGCGATTTTCCAGCATTTGAATCGAGGTGCCCATGACCTCCATCGCCGTGGGCGCCGTCGCCGGTTTGCGCTGCCGCATTCTGCCGATGCGCTCCCGCAGACGCCCGCGCCAGGTGGCCGCAGGCGCATCTTCCGGGCTTTCTTCCTCGATACGTATCGAGAACAGATCCTGCTGCATCAGGTGCGCGTCATGCTGCAGATCGACCGCGATGACGATATCGGCGCCCATGGCGCGGCAAAGCGACACCGGCACCGGATTGACCACCGCGCCATCCACCAGCCAATAGCCGTCGGCCCACACCGGTGCCAACAGGCCAGGCATGCTGCAGGAGGCGCGTATCGCCTGATGAATATCGCCTTCGGTCAGCCACAGCTCACGCCCGGTGCTGAGATTGGTCGTCACGGCGCCGAACTTCAGCGCACATTCAGCGATATCATTGATCTTCAACAACTGTCCGACGGCGTTAAACACCCGCTCGCCGCGCAACAGGCCGCCACGGTGCCAGGAAAAATCCATCAGGCGAATCACGTCCCAATAGCTGAACGATCGCACCCACTGCTCCATCGCCGGCAGACGATGGCTGGCGAACGCCGCCCCCACCAACGCGCCGACGGAGCAACCGGCCACGATATCAACCTCAATCCCCAGTTTCTTTATCGCATTAATCACGCCGATGTGCGCCCAGCCTTTGGCCGAGCCCGCCCCCAGCGCCAGTCCGATCTTGATTTGCCGCATAGCGCCATCCTCGCGGTGAAAGGTGTTCTCTGCTTTCAGGGTAGATTGTCACTGACGAATATTGTTAGGTAACATATGCGCTAAATTCATTTTCTGCCTCGTGTTCTCAGGAGTTATTTTGCCCGAATCATGCCCATGCGGCAGCGGACAGGCGTATAACGCGTGCTGCGCCCCTTTTATCAGCGGCAATCAGCCGGCACCCACGCCCGGTCAGCTGATGCGTTCACGCTTCACCGCCTACGTGAGTCATAACGTCGACTATCTGATCGCCACCTGGCACCCCGACTGCGGCGCCGAAGCGTGGCGCAATGCAATCGTCGACAGCTTTAAAAATACCGAATGGTTAGGCCTGACGATCGTGGAAGAGAAAGCCGGTCATGAGCCGGATGAAGGCTTCGTCGAATTCATCGCCCGCTTTATCGATGGCGAAAGCGGCGAACCACAGGCGATGCATGAGCGCTCGCGCTTCCTTCGTCGCGATCAACGTTGGTATTATATCGACGGCACCAAACCCCAGCCCGGCAGAAATGCGATGTGTCCCTGTGGCTCAGGGAAAAAATACAAGAAGTGCTGCGGGCGCTAGCCGGCCGGCGCTTCACGTTTACGCCTGCGCAGACAGGCCGTTCAGTATCAGACAGGATCCTCAAACCCATGCCACACCAAAATGTACAACGGAAAGTGTTACGCACCATCTGCCCGGACGCCAAAGGGCTGATCGCCAAGATCACCAACATCTGTTACAAGCACGAACTCAATATCGTGCAGAATAATGAGTTCGTCGATCACCGCACCGGGCGTTTCTTCATGCGCACCGAGCTGGAAGGCATTTTCAACGACAACACGCTGCTGGCCGATCTGGACAGCGCGCTGCCGGAAGGTTCGCTGCGTGAGCTGCACAGCACCGGGCGCCGGCGCATCGTGGTGCTGGTCACCAAAGAGGCCCACTGCCTGGGCGATCTGTTGATGAAAAGCGCCTATGGCGGCCTCGACGTTGAAATCGCCGCCGTGATCGGCAACCACGACACGCTGCAATCGCTGGTGGAGCGTTTCGATATTCCTTTCCATCTGGTGAGCCACGAAGGCCTGACGCGTGAACAGCATGACCGCGAAATGACGGCCAAGATCGATCAATATCAGCCGGATTACGTGGTGCTGGCCAAATATATGCGCGTGCTGACCCCGGCCTTCGTGCAACATTATCCGAATCAGGTGATCAACATTCACCATTCGTTCCTGCCGGCGTTTATCGGCGCGCGCCCTTATCACCAGGCCTATGAGCGCGGGGTAAAAATCATCGGCGCCACCGCCCACTACGTTAACGACAATCTCGACGAAGGCCCGATCATCATGCAGGACGTGATCCACGTCGATCACACCTATTCCGCCGAGGATATGATGCGCGCCGGCCGCGACGTGGAGAAAAATGTGCTCAGCCGCGCGCTGTATCAGGTGCTGGCGCAGCGCGTCTTCGTCTACGGCAACCGCACCGTTATTCTGTAATCGCTCAATAAATCGGTGCATTTCGTTCAGGGATGCACCGCCAAGAATAAAAAAACGGCAAACGATTCATTTTCTGCATTTCAATGCTTTACACATCCGCTTCATTTGATATGATGCGCCCCGCTTACCGAGACAGCGCTCTCGCAAGCAAGGCCAGTTAAATAGCCATGTATATGGTGGGGTTCCCGAGCGGCCAAAGGGAGCAGACTGTAAATCTGCCGTCACTGACTTCGAAGGTTCGAATCCTTCCCCCACCACCATCTTCTCTCCGCCAGGAGCGAAGACGCAGTAAAGAAACCGGCCAGGTTTCTTCCGGATAAAACTGGAACGACAATTTGTAAATCCATGAATACCATGGTGGGGTTCCCGAGCGGCCAAAGGGAGCAGACTGTAAATCTGCCGTCACAGACTTCGAAGGTTCGAATCCTTCCCCCACCACCATCTCTTGCAGAATATTTCCAAATCGAATCATTATCCTCGCACCAATAAAACTCAAGCTATCTTCCCTTATTCACCGCTTTCACCCAGCCGTTTTGTTTGCTCTCATCCAACCGTAACTTGAACTAAGACCGACAATTCGCTATACCACTGGCTTCTTTTGCGCAGTAAGGAACAGGTGGATGCGAAACAATATTTGCGTTTTTTGTGGCGCCAGCGAAGGCGTCAATCCCGCTTATGCCGAGCAGGCTCGTCAACTGGGGCAGCTGCTGGCCGCACAGGGGCGCCGTTTAATCTACGGCGGCGGCAAAAAAGGATTGATGGGGATCGTGGCGGACGCGGTGTTGGCGGCGGGCGGTGAAGCTGTCGGCATTATCCCCGAGCGCCTGGTTGAAGCGGAAACCGCGCATCGCGGCCTGACTGAATTGGAAGTGGTGCCGGATATGCACACGCGCAAAGCCCGTATGGCGGCGCTGGCGGACAGTTTTATCGCCCTGCCCGGCGGCATCGGCACGCTGGAAGAGCTGTTTGAAATCTGGACCTGGGGGCAAATCGGCTATCACAACAAACCGGTCGGCCTGCTCAACGTCAACGGGTTCTACCGCCCGCTGAGCCAGTTCCTCGAGCACGTCGCCGATCAGGGCTTTATGCGCCACGACTACCTCGGCACCCTGCACATCAGTGAATCGGCGCAAACGCTGCTGCAACAGTTTGACGACTATCAACCCAAAAATTATGACCGCTGGGCGAAATAAAGCCGCTGCGCAGCCAGCGGTCCCGCCGCTGTCTGCGTTACATTTCCCGCCAAACTCTGCTACTATCACAGCACATTTTTATCGTGAAAACGGCACCGCTCATGAAGTTTGTCTCTTTTAATATCAATGGACTGCGCGCGCGTCCGCATCAGCTGGCGGCAATTATCGAACAGCACCAGCCCGACGTGATCGGCCTGCAAGAAACGAAAGTTCACGACGACATGTTCCCGCTGGAAGAAGTCAGCCAGCACGGCTATCACGTGTTCTATCACGGGCAAAAAGGCCATTACGGCGTAGCGCTGCTGACCAAAGCGGAGCCTCTGGCCGTGCGCCGCGGTTTCCCGACCGATGAAGAAGATGCGCAGCGTCGCATCATCATGGCCGATCTGGCTACGCCGCAGGGCACGCTGACGGTGATCAACGGCTACTTCCCGCAAGGTGAAAGCCGCGACCACCCGATCAAATTCCCGGCTAAAACACGCTTTTATCAGGATCTGCAAAACTACCTGGAGCAGCAGCTGTCGGCGGAATCCCCAGTGTTGATTATGGGTGACATGAACATCAGCCCAAGCGATTATGACATTGGCATCGGCGAAGACAGCCGCAAACGCTGGCTGCGCACCGGCAAGTGTTCCTTCCTGCCGGAAGAGCGCGAATGGATGGAACGCCTGCTGAACTGGGGGCTGGTGGACACCTACCGCCACGCCAACCCGGGGCGCAGCGACGAATTCTCGTGGTTCGACTACCGCTCCAAAGGGTTCGACGACAACCGCGGCCTGCGTATCGATCTGCTGCTGGCCAGCACCCCGCTGGCTTCGCGCTGCATCGCCACCGGCATCGATTACCAAACCCGTGGGATGGAGAAACCTTCCGACCATGCGCCGGTGTGGGCGGAATTTACGCTATAAACCCATCACCCCGGCGCTCGCCGGGGTTTTACTCTGTGAAGCCAATGAAAATTATCGACGTGGTAGCCGCCATTCTGGAACAGAACGGCCGCATTTTGCTGGCCCAGCGCGGCGCAGGCAGCGATCAGGCCGGTCTGTGGGAGTTTCCCGGCGGCAAGGTTGAAGCCGGCGAAAGCCAGCCAGAGGCGCTGGCGCGCGAGCTGGATGAAGAGTTGGGGATTTGCGCCCGTATCGGCGACCATGTGGGCAGCAATCAGTGGCAGCAAGGCGAACGCCTCATCCGGCTGCATGCCTGGCGAGTCGCGGAGTTCTCCGGTGAATTGCAGCTGCATTGCCACTCGGCGCTGGTCTGGGTCACGCCGCAACAGGCGCAGGAATACGCCCTGGCGCCCGCCGACGTTCCACTGCTGGCGGACTATATCGCCGCGCAAGACGATGCGCGCTGAGCGCGGCGATAGGTTACATCGTCACTTCTTCAATCGCACCCAAATCAAGGGGTTGGTGCCGATGGTGTTAGGCTCACGCACGCACTGCAGCACTTCCCCTTCGACTTTGAGCACCGCCCCTTCGGAATAATTCTGGTTCTGGTAGACACAACAGCGATTGCAGGGCTGCGCCGGCGGCGGATTGACGCCGCTTTTGGCCGTGCCCCAAATCTCCGGCGAAACCGGCAACACCACGTCCACATCGCCGCGATTGGCGGCGGCCAGGCCGGAAAACGCCAAGACAGCGGCGGCTAAAACCCCACTGAGTCCATGCTTCATTCACTCTTCTCCTGCGCCTTGCCGGCGCTTTTCCTGCGTTTTTTGCCCCCGCTGGAAGGCGGCGGCGGCAACCCACGAAACGCCATGCTCGCCCGGCTCTGCTTGGCCTGATAAATCAGCTCTTGCAGCGTGCCGACCAACGGCTGCATAAAGTCCTGATAGCGGCAGGATTTCTCGCTGATTTGCGTCAGCGTGGCTTCCCAGTTGGCCGTCATATCAGGACGCGCAGCAAGATCCGGCAGCGAGTGAATCAACGCGCGCCCGGTTTCGCTGGAGTGAATATAGCGCCCCTTCTTGTACAGAAACGCCCGTTTGAACAGCAATTCGATGATCCCCGCTCGCGTCGCTTCCGTACCTAAACCATCGGTCGCCCGCAGGATTTTCTTTAGCGCTTTATCTTGTACGAACCGCGCGATGCCGGTCATGGCCGACAACAGGCTGGCGTCGGTAAACGGCCGCGGCGGCTGCGTCTGGCGCTCCACCACTTCACCGCGCTCGCACAGCAGCTCATCGTCCTTGGCCACCACCGGCAGCGGCGCGCCTTCGTTTTCCTCGTCGCGCTCCTTGCTGCCCAGCAGCGTACGCCAACCGGCCTCCGCCAGGAAACGCGCCTTGGCGATGAATTTGCCGCCGGCGATATCCAGCTCGATCACGCATTTGCGGAACACCGCATCCGGACAGAACTGCATCAAGTACTGGCGCGCCACCAGCCCATACACATTCCGTTCATCCTGCGTCAGATTCACCTTGCCGGCGCGGGCGGTGGGAATAATGGCGTGGTGCGCATCGACCTTTTTATCGTCCCAGCAGCGGTTGCGGCGATCGCTGTCGATCACCGGCTGCGGATACAGCTCAGGCTGGTGCACGCTGATGGCGTTCAGCACCGCGTGGCGGCCGGCGAAATGTTCTTCCGGCAGATAGCGGCAGTCGGAACGCGGATAGGTGATCAATTTGTGGGTTTCGTACAGCCGCTGGCAAACGTCCAGCACCTGTTGCGCGCTGAGGTTATAGCGCCGGGCCGCCTCGATTTGCAGCGTAGAGAGCGAGAACGGCAGCGGCGCGGTATCTGATTCCCGTTTATCATTATAGGACGTGACCAGGGCCGGCTGCCCCTCGATGCGCTTGACCACGTGCTCCGCCAACGGCCGGTGCAGCAAACGCCCCTCTTCATCCTGATAAGGTTCGCAGGACTCGCTGGGTTGCCACAGCGCCACGAAGCGCTCTTCTTTCGGCGTGACGATGTGCGCCTTGACCTCAAAGAAGTCTTTTGGCACGAAGTTTTCGATCTCTTCATCGCGGCGCACCACCAATCCGAGCACCGGGGTCTGCACCCTGCCCACCGACAGCACGCCGTCGTAACCGGCGTTGCGGCCCAACAGCGTGTAGGCGCGGGTCATATTGATGCCGTACAGCCAGTCGGCGCGCGAACGCGCCAGCGCAGACACGCACAACGGAATGAAATCACGGTTGTCGCGCAGACGCTCGACAGCACGCTCCACCGCCTGCGGATTGAGATCGTTGATCAGACAGCGGCGCACGTTCTGGCGCTTCTCCGCCGTCAAATCCAGGTAGTCCAGCACCTCATCCACCAGCAGTTGCCCCTCGCGATCCGGGTCACCGGCGTGAACCACTTCATCGGCTTCGTGCAGCAACTTTTTAATCGCGTTGAGCTGTTTGCTGACCGAAGGGCGTGGCTGTAAGCGCCATTTTTCGGGGATGATTGGCAGATCCGCCAACGACCAGCGCGCATAGCGGCTGTCATAGGCGTCAGGCTGGGCCTGCTCCAACAGATGGCCGACGCACCAGGTCACCACGTCGTTGTTGCCACAGGCGATATAGCCGTCGCCGCGGCGATGCGGCTTGGGCAAGACGTCGGCAATGGCGCGCGCCAAACTCGGTTTCTCGGCTATGAACAGTCGCATTAATCACCGTTTTTCTGGCTGAACGTCATCAAGAATTCTCTTACTTCTGCATAGTTCCCGCGGAAGACGATCCGCTGGGCTTTCTTTTCCAACTGATAGCAATACATCGGATCGTAGTACTGCTGCAACAGAGGCGCCAACCACTCGCGGTGCGCGTCGCCCTCGCCGCTGAGGCGCTGCGCCCGCAGCGCCGCCTCCAGCCGCTGCGTCAACTGCTGGAAGCGCTCCAGGCCCAAACGGCGGCGAATGGCGAACAGGCCATGATGCAAATAGTCGTCGTACTGCCGCCAGCCCTCTTCCATGCCATAGGCCTGTTCGAACTGTTCGCGCATACCGTCGATATATTCGGCCTGCAGGCGCGCCAGACGAATATCGAACGGATCGTCGATCACCGCCACCGGCGCCTGCTGCATGCCGTTGAACAACGGCAACGGCAGATTGTTGCTGCCGATGATCCGCCCTTCGTCTTCCAGCACCCAACGGCGGCTGCCACCATGCTGTTTTTTCAGCAATAACACAGCCAGACGATTCTCAAAATCTATCTGCGAGCTCTGCCCCGCCAGCGTTCGGCCAAAAGATGAACCGCGATGGCGCGCCGCGCCTTCCAGATCGACGCCGTCGGCCAGTTCGTTGACCAGCAGCGTCTTGCCGCTGCCGGTATTGCCGCCCACCAGGGCCATCGGCAATTGCGCGCTTTGCGTCAGTACACCGAGCAGATAATTGCGCAGCGCCTTATAACCGCCAGTGATACGCGGATAATCCACGCCGGCCTCGTGCAACCATTGCTGCACCAGCTGCGAGCGCAGCCCGCCGCGGAAGCAGTAAATATAGCCTTCGGGCCGCGCTGCGCAGGCCGCCAGCCAGGCGGCGGTGCGCTGTTCGCGCAGTTTGCCGTTCACCAGGCTGTGGCCGAGCGCGATCGCCGCCTGCTGCCCATGCTGCTTATAGCAGGTGCCGACCGCCTGGCGTTCGCTGTCGATCATCAGCGGTAAATTCACCGCCTGTGCGAAGGCGCCCTGCTGAAATTCGATCGGTGCGCGCACGTCAATCAGCGGCACGTCCTGCAGGAAAATGCGTGGGTAATCGTCGCTGTCCGGCCTTCCTTGCATGTGGGACACTACACGACCTCGATCAGTGGCTGCCCGGTCTGTGCGGCATGCAATTCACCGATAGCGTTGAGGGTGATACCGTGCTGCCCGGCAATCGCCAGCACCTGCGCTTCCGCCTCTGGCAATACCGCCAACAGCAAGCCGCCGGAGGTTTGTGGATCGCACAGCAGCTGGCGCTGCAAATCGCTCATCTCGCCCACCAGATGGCCATAGCTGTCGAAGTTGCGCCCGGTGCCGCCCGGCACGCACCCTTCGGCGATATACGCCTCGACGTCCGGCAGCTTCGGCACCCGATCGAACCAGACCGTCGCCTGCAGACCGGAGCCCTGGCACACCTCGCTCAGGTGGCCCAGCAGGCCAAAACCGGTGATATCGGTCATCGCCGTGACGCCCGCCACCTCGGCAAAGTCGGCGCCCGGCTTGTTCAGGCGGCACATCACTTCGGTCGCCAGGCCCTGATGCTCAGTGCGCAGTTTGCTTTGTTTCTCGGCGGTCGTGAGCACGCCGATGCCCAGCGGCTTGGTCAGATAGAGTTTCGCCCCGGCCTGTGCCGCGCTGTTTTTCTTCACCCGTTCGGTATTGACCACGCCGGTGACCGCCAGGCCGAAAATAGGTTCCGGCGCATCGATGGAATGGCCGCCGGCCAGCGCGATCCCCGCCTGCTGGCAGGCGAAACGCCCGCCGTCGATCACCTGCTGCGCCACCTCCGGCGGCAGTTTGGCGATCGGCCAGCCGAGAATGGCGATCGCCATGATCGGTTTGCCGCCCATCGCATACACGTCGCTGATGGCGTTGGCGGCCGCAATGCGGCCGAAATCGAACGGATCGTCGACGATCGGCATGAAAAAGTCAGTGGTGCTGATGATGCCGACGCCGTTGCCGATGTCGTACACCGCCGCGTCGTCGCGGGTTTCATTGCCGACCAACAGGCGCGGATCGACAAACTTTTCTCGCTCGCTGTGCAAGATGGTTTCGAGAACTTTCGGTGAGATTTTGCAGCCGCAGCCAGCGCCATGGCTGTACTGGGTTAAACGGATCGCTGGCGATGTCATAGTCCACTCCCTTCGGTAACGGCACTCAAGATAACATAGGGTAGCGCTTGCCGAAGGGATTGATAAGAGCGCGCCAGCGATAAGCGAACGGCCTGCTCAGAAACCATGCGATTTTGCGGGGTTTGGCGCATTTTCGCCGCGCCCCGCGGGAGAAAACTCAGAAATAGCTGACGAAAGGCGTGCTGTCCGGCGGCGTCACCTTGGTGGCGGCCTTCAGCTGCGGCGTGCCCAGATAGAGGAAACCGACGATCTCGTCCTGCTCGCGGCAGCCGAAGGCTTCGCGCACCAGCGCATGCTCGGTCCAGGCGCCGGTGCGCCAGATGCCGTTAAAGCCCTGCGCCAGCGCCGCCATCTGCATCGCCTGCACCGCGCAACCGGCGGAAACCACCTGCTCCCAGCGCGGCACCTTGGTCTCTTCAGTGCAGTGCGCAATGACGGTGATGATCAGCGGCGCGCGGAACGGCGCCTTGGTGGCCTTTTCGATCGCCGCTTCGTCCAGTTGATCCTGTTTCGCCGCCGCCTGCAGCAGCTGGCTGAAGCGCTCCAGACCCTGATTTTCGATCAACACGAAACGCCACGGCTGCAGCGCGCCGTGATCGGGCGCACGCAGGCCCGCGTTGATGATATTTTGGCGCACTTCCCCCGCCGGCGCCGGTTCCGCCAGGCGCGAAGCCGAGCGGCGATTCAATAAAAGATCCAGAGCATCCATCGTAAACTCCTGATAACAATTTTCATTCCGGCCACGTTAACATAGCTAAACGACGAGTTACAGCCTCGGCGATAGCGTCTGTGTGCCACGATTTAAAGCTGACATTTCCCCGGCCGCTCATTAGGATAGCGGAACATTCTCGACTCTTGTTGGAGAGCACATGCGCACATTGTGGCAAATTATTGCCGGCATTTTCCGGTGGACATGGCGTCTGCTGAATTTTATCAGGGAACTGATCCTTAACCTGTTCCTGGTCTTGCTGATCCTGGTTGGGGTTGGCATCTATCTGTCCTTCCAAAGTTCCTCCACCACGACGGCTCCGGCGCGCGGCGCGCTGCTGGTCGATTTAAGCGGCGTGGTGGTCGATCAGCCCTCGGTAAACAACCGGGTGCGGCAATGGGGCCGCGAGCTGTTGGGCGCCTCCAGCAGCCGTCTGCAGGAAAACTCGCTGTTCGACGTGGTCGATAGCATCCGCAAGGCCAAAGACGATAAAAACATTACCGGCATGGTGTTGCAACTGAATGACTTCGTCGGCGCCGATCAGCCGTCGCTGCGCTATATCGGCAAGGCGCTGCGCGAGTTCCGCGACAGCGGCAAGCCGATCTTCGCCATCGGCGACAGCTACAACCAGACGCAATACTTCCTGGCCAGCTACGCCAACAAGGTCTATCTGTCGCCGCAGGGCGCGGTCGATCTGCACGGTTTCGCCACCAACAACCTGTATTACAAGTCGTTGCTGGACATGCTCAAGGTCACCACCAATATCTTCCGCGTCGGCACCTATAAATCGGCGGTCGAACCGCTGATCCGCGACGATATGTCTCCGGCGGCGCGCGAAGCGGACAGCCGCTGGATTGGCGGCCTGTGGCAGAACTATCTGGAAACCGTCGCGGCCAACCGCCAGCTGACGCCACAGCAGCTGTTCCCGGGTGCCGCCGGCGTGCTGAGCGGCCTGCAGGCGGCCGGTGGCGACACCGCTCGCTATGCGCTGGACAATAAGCTGGTGGACGAGCTGGCCTCGCGCACCGCGATCGAAAATCAGCTGGTCAAGACCTTCGGCTGGGATAAACAAGCGAACGATTTCAACGCCATCAGCATCTACGACTACCAGCCGAAGCCGGACGCCAATCAGGGCGGCAAGATCGCCGTGGTCTTCGCCAACGGCGCCATCATGGACGGCCCGCAGACGCCGGGTAACGTCGGGGGTGATACCACCGCCGCCGAACTGCGTCAGGCCCGTCTGGATCCGGCCATCAAGGCCGTGGTGTTCCGCGTCAACAGCCCGGGCGGCAGCGTCAGCGCATCCGAAGTGATCCGTTCCGAACTGGCCGCCGTGCGCGCCGCTGGCAAACCGGTGGTGGTTTCGATGGGCGGCATGGCCGCGTCGGGCGGCTACTGGGTTTCGACGCCGGCCGACTACATCATCGCCAGCCCGAGCACCCTGACCGGTTCCATCGGCATTTTCGGCATCATCAACACCTACGAGAAAACCCTGGATACGCTGGGCGTGCACACCGATGGCGTGGCGACCTCGCCGCTGGCCGACATTGCGGTCACCAAGGCGCTGCCGCAGGAGTTCTCGCAGATGATGCAGCTGAACATCGAAAACGGGTATAAGAACTTCCTCGATTTGGTCGCCAAATCGCGCAAGATGACCCCGCAGCAGGTTGACCAAATCGCCCAAGGCCACGTCTGGCTCGGCAGCGACGCCAAGGCCAACGGCCTGGTCGATCAATTGGGCGATTTCGACGACGCGGTGAAAAAAGCCGCCGAGCTCGCGAAGCTGCAGCAGTGGCAGCTCAACTGGTTCGTCGATACCCCAAGCCTGAGCGATATGGTGCTCAGCCAGTTCGGCGTTTCCGTTCACGCCATGCTGCCGGCGGCGATTCAGGCCATGCTGCCCGCTCCGCTGGCCTCGGTCGCCAACGCGGTGAAAGAACAGCCGGGTTTGTTCAATAACCTGAACGATCCGCAAAACCGTTATGCGATCTGTCTCACCTGCGGAGAAGTCCGCTAACAAATTATTCTGCAGCCCGGCCATCGCCGGGCTTTTTTTCTGCCGCCATGCCCCTATAATTCAGCCCATCTTATCTTTGTTAAAATCATGACCATGCAAAAGAAATCCATTTACGTCGCCTACACCGGCGGCACCATCGGCATGCAGCGTTCCGATCACGGCTATATCCCGGTTTCCGGCCACCTGCAGCGCCAGCTGGCGCTGATGCCCGAATTCCATCGCCCGGAAATGCCGGATTTCACCATTCATGAATATGCGCCATTGATTGACTCTTCGGATATGACACCGGAAGACTGGCAGCACATCGCCGACGACATCAAGCAGAACTACGATCGGTACGACGGCTTCGTGATCCTGCACGGCACCGACACCATGGCGTTCACCGCGTCGGCACTCTCCTTCATGCTGGAAAACCTGGCTAAACCGGTGATCGTCACCGGCTCGCAGATTCCGCTGGCGGAGCTGCGTTCCGATGGCCAGACCAACCTGCTCAACGCGCTGTATCTGGCGGCCAACCATCCGGTGAATGAAGTCAGCCTGTTCTTCAACAACAAGCTGTTCCGCGGCAACCGCACCACCAAAGCGCACGCCGACGGCTTCGACGCCTTCGCCTCCCCGAATCTGCCGCCGCTGCTGGAAGCCGGTATTCACATTCGCCGCCAGCAAGGCATCGACAGCCCGCCATGCAACGGCGCGCTGCGGGTGCACGACATTACGCCGCAGCCGATCGGCGTGGTCACTATCTATCCGGGCATTTCCGGCGCGGTGGTGCGCAACTTCCTGCTGCAGCCGGTCAAAGCGCTGATCCTGCGTTCCTACGGCGTCGGCAACGCGCCGCAGAAGGCCGAGCTGATCGACGAGTTGCGCGCGGCTTCAGAACGCGGCATCGTGGTGGTGAACCTGACGCAGTGCATCTCCGGGCGCGTCAATATGGAAGGCTACGCCACCGGCAACGCGCTGGCGCACGCCGGGGTGATCAGCGGTTTCGACATGACGGTGGAAGCCGCCCTGACCAAGCTGCACTACCTGCTGAGCCAACCGCTGACGCCGGAACAAATCCGCGCCCTGATGCAGCAAGACCTGCGCGGCGAACTGAGCATCAACGGTTAACCTACTGAACTCTGGAGCGGCGATGAAAACGGCCCTGTTGTTGATCGATCTGCAAAACGATTTCTGCCCCGGCGGCGCGCTGGCGGTCACTGCGGGCGACGCCGTCATCCCGGTGGCCAATCAGGCGATCGCCGCCTGTCTCGCGCGTGGCGAGCCGGTGGTGGCCAGCCAGGACTGGCATCCCGCCAATCACCGTAGTTTTGCGGTGAACTCCCATGCGCAGGTCGGCACCCTCGGCGAGCTGGAAGGCCTGCCGCAGGTATGGTGGCCGGTGCACTGCGTGCAAGGGAGCCACGGCGCCGATTTTCACCCCCAGTTACAGCGGCAACATATCAATGCCGTTTTTCGCAAAGGGCAGGATACGGATATCGACAGCTACAGCGCATTCTTCGATAACGGCCACCGAGCGCAGACCGAACTGCACGGCTGGCTGCAATCGCAGGGCGTCCGGCGGCTGGCAATCATGGGCCTGGCGACCGACTACTGCGTGAAGTTCAGCGTGCTGGATGCGCTGGCTGCCGGCTATCCAACGCAGGTGATCGTCGACGGCTGCCGCGGCGTGAATCTGCAGCCGGACGACAGCGAGCGGGCGCTGCAGGACATGGCGTGCGCCGGTGCGCAACTGGTTACCCTGTCACAATTCCTCGCCAACTAAATCCTCCAGGGCGCCATCAGCGCCTTCTCCGAGCGGCGGCGAAACTTCGACGCCGCTCACAATATCGCCCTTCTTCTCCGCCAGCCGCTTGTGGGCAGCAGGCGCTTTTGCTGTTATGGCTGCGACGCTTTTGGCGTCAATCGGTTATACGCATCCGGGGCCCACTGAGCCCGGCTTTATTGTGACCGCCTCAGGCGGTACGGTCGGCCTTGCCGACCCAAGGAGAAAGACATGAAAATAACCCGAAAACTGCTGCCTTTACTGGCGGCGGTGCAGTTGGCTATGGCCGGCGCAGGCACGGCCCAAGCGGCTTATCTCTCCGTTGGCTACTTCAACGGCGGCGGCGACGTCACCGCCGGCCCCGGTGGCGACATCGACAAGCTGGACGTCACGCAAATCACCCACCTCAACTATTCGTTCGGCCTGATCTACAACGGTGAGAAAGACGAAGCCAATGCAGCGCTGAAAGACCCCGCTCGCCGCCACCAGATCTACCTGTCGCCGAAGGTCACGGCCGATCTGCAACGGCTGCCGATACTGCGTAAACAGAACCCCGAGCTGAAAGTGCTGCTGTCGGTCGGCGGCTGGGGCGCACGGGGTTTCTCCGGTGCCGCGGCAACTGCGGAAAACCGGGCGATATTCATCCGCTCCGCGCTGCAGGTAATCGCCCAGTATCAGCTGGATGGCATCGATCTGGACTGGGAATATCCGGTGAACGGCGCATGGGGGCTGGTGGAAAGCCAACCGGCGGATCGCGACAACTTCACCCTGCTGTTGAAAGAGCTTCACCAGGCGCTGGGTAAAGGCAAGCTGTTAACCATCGCCGTCGGGGCCAACGTCAAAAGCCCGCAGGAATGGGTCGATGTGAAAAGCATTGCCCCTTACCTCGACTACATCAATCTGATGACCTACGACATGGCTTACGGCACGCAGTACTTCAATGCCAACCTGTACGATTCAAAGCGTTGGCCAACCGTGGCGGCCGCCGATCGCTACAGCGCCGATTTCGTGGTCAAGAATTATCTGGCTGCCGGCCTGAAACCGGCGCAGATGAACCTGGGCATCGGTTTCTACGGCCGGGTTCCGAAACGGGCGACCGAGGCGGGTATCGACTGGGACAAGCCGGACGCCGCCAAACATCCGGTGACGCAACCTTACTTCAGCGCGCGAGAAACCGCCCTGTTCAGCGCGCTGGGGCTGGATCTCAGCAAAGACACTTACTTTAAATACCACGATATCGTCAGTAAATTGCTCAACGATCCGCAGCATCGTTTTCGCGAGCACTGGGATGGCGACGCCAAAGTGCCTTACCTGACGCTGCAATCCGCCGAAGGCAAGCCGCTGTTCGCAATCTCCTACGAGAATCCGCGTTCGGTGGCCATCAAGGCCGAATACATCAAAAGTCAGGGATTGGGCGGTGCGATGTTCTGGGAATACGGCGCGGATGACGACAACCGGCTGGCGCAGCAGCTGGCGGAATCGCTGGGGATTAAGGGCGAAAAACGGTGAATCGACGGGGCGATGGCGACATCGCCCCGCTTTCTTAAGGGAAGCCTTACTGCGGTTTGAGTTTGGCCAACGGCTCGGCAACGAACTGCTGTTTCAGCTCTTGCTTGCTTTTCATCACGATCTGCCCGTCGGTGCCGATGCTCATGTGCTGCGGATCGACGTTGTTCATCGACTGCCACAGCATCACCGCCTGCAGGCTGTTTTCTTTTTGCTCCGGCGTCAGCGCCACGCCGTCCGGCCATTTGCCCAGCTCAACCGCCTGTACCAGGCGCTGGTATATCTCGGGCGTCATCGCCGCAATCAGATCTTTCACGTCCATCAGAGCCCTTCTCGCTTACGGATGAATAATTAGCTGAATCGATTTTGTTGGTTAAATTACCACTTAACCGGCCGTTTGGTCGCCATTTTCGCCATCGGTAAAGCTCAGTGAAGCGGAATTGACGCAGTAGCGATCGCCGGTCGGCTGCGGGCCATCGGGGAAAACGTGCCCCAGGTGTGCGTCGCAATGGCCACAGCGGATTTCAACACGATGCATATTATGTGAATTATCATCAAGATAACGGATAGCATCGGCGGAAACCGGCTCATAAAAGCTCGGCCAGCCGCAGCCGGAATCGTATTTGGTTTCGGAATAGAACAGCGGCTGGTTACAGCACAGGCAATGGTACACGCCCTCGCGCTTGTTGTGCAGCAATTTGCCGCTGAACGGCGCTTCGGTGCCGCGCTGTTGCGTCACATAACGTTGGATTTCATTCAGTTCCGTGACCGGATGACCGGGGGTTGTCTCTTTAGCCATTTGTGCTTATCTCTGAATGTGGATAATGTCAACGAAAACAATGATTAATAATAACAAAAAATTAACACCACTGCAGGGGTTTTTGGCCTAAACTGTAGCCCATAAAGGCCACGTCACGATGATATGTGATAGCGATCACACATCTTGCGTATGCTGACTTTATACTTGGCGGCTTGTCCCCATATAACGGATGAGGCCGAGCGCAAATGGACTGTGCAATAAGCGTGCAAAACCACCCTTCCGGTTTGACTTGCCGCAAGAATTGACACGATTCCGCTTGACGCTGGGTAAGGTTTTTGTAATTTTACAACCAACCTTTTATTCACTAACAAATAGCTGGTGGAATATATGACTATCAAAGTAGGTATCAACGGTTTTGGCCGTATCGGTCGCATTGTTTTCCGTGCTGCTCAAGAGCGTTCTGACATCGAGATCGTTGCAATCAACGACCTGTTGGACGCAGAGTACATGGCTTACATGCTGAAGTATGACTCTACTCACGGCCGTTTCAACGGTACGGTAGAAGTTAAAGACGGCCACCTGGTTGTTAACGGCAAAACCATCCGTGTTACCGCAGAGAAAGACCCGGCTAACCTGAAGTGGAACGAAGTGGGTGTTGACGTGGTTGCTGAAGCGACCGGTATCTTCCTGACCGACGAAACCGCACGTAAGCACATCACCGCTGGCGCCAAAAAAGTGGTTCTGACTGGCCCATCCAAAGATGCGACCCCAATGTTCGTGCGCGGCGCCAACTTTGACAAATATGCCGGCCAGGACATCGTGTCCAACGCCTCTTGCACCACCAACTGCCTGGCGCCACTGGCTAAAGTCATCAACGACAACTTCGGTATCGTTGAAGGCCTGATGACCACCGTTCACGCGACCACCGCAACTCAGAAAACCGTTGATGGCCCGTCCCACAAAGACTGGCGCGGCGGCCGCGGCGCATCCCAGAACATCATCCCTTCTTCTACCGGCGCAGCGAAAGCGGTTGGCGTTGTTCTGCCAGAGCTGAAAGGCAAACTGACCGGTATGGCGTTCCGCGTACCGACGCCAAACGTATCCGTTGTTGACCTGACCGTGCGTCTGGAAAAAGCGGCTACCTACGAAGAAATCAAGAAAGCCATCAAAGACGCCGCTGAAGGTTCTATGAAAGGCGTTCTGGGCTATGTTGAAGACGACGTGGTTTCCACCGATTTCAACGGCGAAGTGCTGACTTCCGTGTTCGATGCCAAAGCCGGTATCGCACTGAACGACAACTTCGTGAAACTGGTTTCCTGGTACGACAACGAAACCGGTTATTCCAACAAGGTTCTGGATCTGATCGCTCACATCTCCAAGTAATGGCATGATGTTAAGCTGATAATGAGGGCGACATTTTTGTCGCCCTTTTTTTACCCGTCATCTTTCGAGTCACCGCGTTGTTGGCTGCACACACTCATCCCAGTCACTTACTTAAGTAAGCTTCTGGGAGTTCCTGCACTTGCCGCCTAGCTGTGACCCGAAAGCTATAGGGTTCATGTGTATCTCCGGCAAACAATAGGTCATGAAATGAACGAGAAAATTTTCACCCTGCCCGTTTCCGAACAGATTTCGCCTTACATCAGCCAGCGGCAACTCGATGAGCTGGGCGTGGTTGTGGTGTCGCATCCGAAAGTGCGCGCGGCCGTCGCGCTGCAGGGCGCCCATTTGCTGGCCTGGCAGCCCAGCGGTGAGCAGCCGGTGATTTGGCTCAGCAACAATACCCCCTTCGCCAAAGGCAAGGCCATCCGCGGCGGCGTGCCGATCTGCTGGCCGTGGTTCGGCCCGGTGGCGCAACCCTCCCACGGTTTTGCCCGCAACCAGCCCTGGAGCCTGACGGCGCACGATGAAGATGACAACGGCGTCATCCTGACCTTTACGCTGAAAGACAATGAGCAGACCCGCAAACTGTGGCCGCACGCCTTCACGCTGATTGCCCGCTTCAAGCTGGGTGCGGAGTGCGAAATCGAACTGGAATCGCACGGCGATTATCAGGCCACGGCGGCGCTGCACAGTTACTTCCAGGTCGGCGACATCGATCTGGTCAGCGTGGCGGGCCTGGGCGAGCCTTATATCGACAAGGTGGCGGGCGGCGCAGAGGCGCTTCAGGAAGGCGAAGTGACCTTCGTCGGCCAAACCGACCGCGTCTATACCCGCCCGGAGGCCTTCAGCCAGATCCGCGATCCGGCGCTCGCGCGCACCATAGAGGTTCACCACCATCATATGAGCGACGTCATCGCCTGGAACCCCGGCGTGGAGCTCTCCTGCAGCATGGGGGATATGCCGAACGACGGTTACAAGACCATGGTCTGCATCGAGACCGGGCGCGTCAGCAAACCGCTGGTCGCCGCCGGCGAGCAGCCCGCCCGTTTGGGCGTGACCTTCCGTAGCCGTAAGAAGGCCTGAGGCGCCGCGCGCGACAGCGCACTGCAGATGTGCAAAAGGGGCGCCAGCGCCCCTTTTTGATGCACGCCATGCACGATAATCGTGCAATGCGTGATTAGAAGGTGTAGCTCACACCCGTCATCAACAAACCAGTGTAGGATTTATCCACCATCGGGCTGTCTTTCACTTCATCCGACAACTTCACATAGCGGCCGAGGAAGAAGGCGTTCCAGCTTTTATTGATCTGGTAATTGGCGCTCAGCTCAAGGTACGGCGCCCAGCTATCGCCTGGGGTATAGCTGTCCAGGCCGCTGCGGCGCGATTCATTAGCGCTAACGCCGTAGTAATATTTGTTCTGGTTTTTGCTGTTCCACATCACGCCTACGCCCGGGACCAGCGTCAGCGCGTCCAGATCAAACTTGTACAGATAAGCCACATCGCCCACCAGCCCGTTGCTGTAGTTCAACGTGTCGCCGGTGAAGGTGGTGCGGAGGGTGCCCCACTCCGCGTGGTGCGAATAAGCCAGGCCGGCCATCAGCGTGCCGCGGCGTTTGTCGAGACGCTTCATGCGATCGTCATCGCTGTCGCCAGGGCGGTAACCCCATGGCGTGTAGTAACCCATGATGCTCAGCTGGTTTTCTTGATCTTTCCACAGGTAGTAACCGGCGGTCAGAGTACGGAAGTAGAAGTCGTCACCTTCATAGTCGATGACGGGCACCGGATATACGCGATCCTGATAACCGCGATACGCGTCCGGGCTAACCAGCGCGCCGGCGCCGAGTGACCAGGTTCCCGCCTGAGCACTTTGCGCACAAACCATTGCGGAAGCGATAATTGCTAGCGTTTTGAGTTTTGAAATCTTCACTGGTTCTTTTTCCATAAATTACAGGGTTAATAGCCGCAATAGTTTATGTGAAAATTTAGTTGCGCGCCTAATCTTTACAATAGAAAACGACCAAGATCGAATAACTTATAGCGGAATTATGAATTAATCATGGCGGAACGATGACGTTTCATCCTGCAGGCCGCGCCAGACAAGGCATTTGGCTTCCACTGTAATAACTGAGTCATTGATATGACTTAAAAAAAGCTTTTTCTGCGGCAGGAAATTTTCCGGCAAGCAAACTAAGCTTAAATCAGAAGGTGAATTTATCCTGAGCCCAGTGGCAAACAGCGCAACTCGCGATAATAAGCGCACCAAGTTGGCATACGGGTTGCTGTACTCAGGCGTATTCTCATCTTCCGGGGGCCAGAACACTATCACACGCTCTCTTTAACCTGTGCTAATAACGAAAGGACGGGCATCATGAACATATTTGACCACTATCGCCAGCGCTACGAAGCTGCCAAGGACGAAGAGTTCACACTGCAGGAATTTCTTACCATTTGCCGGCAAGATCGCAGTGCCTATGCCAACGCGGCCGAACGTCTGCTGATGGCTATCGGTGAACCTGTGATGGTCGACACTGCGCTAGAATCACGCCTGTCGCGCCTGTTCTCCAACCGCGTGATCGCACGCTATCCTGCCTTTGAAGAATTCTACGGCATGGAAGAGGCCATCGAACAGATCGTCTCTTACCTGAAACACGCCGCGCAGGGCCTGGAAGAGAAGAAACAGATCCTGTACCTGCTCGGCCCGGTGGGCGGCGGTAAATCCTCGCTGGCGGAGCGTCTTAAGGCGTTGATGCAGCGCGTGCCCATCTACACCCTCAGCGCCAACGGCGAACGCAGCCCGGTCAACGATCATCCGCTGTGCCTGTTCAACCCGCAGGAAGATGCCTCGATCCTGGAGAAAGAGTTCAACATCCCAAGTCGCTATCTCGGCACCATCATGTCGCCGTGGGCGGCGAAGCGCCTGCATGAGTTCGGCGGCGACATCACCAAGTTTAAAGTCGTCAAAGTGCGCCCTTCCATCCTGGAGCAGATCGCCATTGCCAAAACCGAACCGGGCGATGAGAACAACCAGGACATCTCGGCGCTGGTCGGTAAAGTGGACATCCGTAAGCTGGAGAACCATGCGCAGAACGATCCGGACGCCTACGGCTACTCCGGCGCCCTGTGCCGCGCCAACCAGGGGATAATGGAATTCGTCGAGATGTTCAAAGCGCCGATCAAGGTGCTGCACCCGCTGCTGACGGCGACCCAGGAAGGCAACTACAACGGCACCGAGGGCATCTCCGCCCTGCCGTTCAACGGCATCATTCTGGCGCACTCCAACGAATCCGAGTGGGTGACCTTCCGTAACAACAAGAACAACGAAGCGTTCCTCGACCGCGTGTACATCGTCAAGGTGCCTTACTGCCTGCGCGTGTCGGAAGAGATCAAGATTTACGACAAGCTGCTGGATCACAGCGAGCTGACCCACGCGCCCTGCGCGCCGGGCACCCTCGAAACGCTGGCGCGCTTTAGCGTGCTGTCGCGGTTGAAAGAGCCGGAAAACTCGAGCATTTACTCGAAAATGCGCGTGTATGACGGCGAAAGCCTCAAGGATACCGATCCGAAAGCCAAGTCCTATCAGGAGTACCGCGACTACGCCGGGGTTGACGAAGGCATGAACGGCCTCTCCACCCGTTTCGCCTTTAAAATCCTCTCGCGGGTATTCAACTTCGATCACGCCGAGGTGGCGGCCAACCCGGTACACCTGTTCTATGTGCTGGAGCAGCAGATCGAACGCGAACAGTTCCCGCAGGATTTGGCCGAGAAATACCTGGAGCACCTGAAAGGCTATCTGATCCCGAAATACGCCGAATTTATCGGCAAAGAGATCCAGACCGCCTATCTGGAATCCTACTCGGAATACGGGCAGAACATTTTTGACCGCTACGTGACCTACGCGGACTTCTGGATCCAGGATCAGGAGTATCGCGATCCCGACACCGGTCAGCTGTTCGACCGCGAGTCGTTGAACGCCGAACTGGAGAAAATCGAGAAGCCGGCCGGCATCAGCAACCCGAAAGATTTCCGTAACGAAATCGTGAACTTCGTGCTGCGCGCCCGCGCCAACAACAACGGACGTAATCCGAACTGGACCAGCTACGAGAAGCTGCGCACCGTGATCGAGAAGAAAATGTTCTCCAATACCGAAGAGCTGTTGCCGGTCATTTCGTTTAACGCCAAAACATCGACGGACGAGCAGAAGAAACACGACGACTTTGTCGACCGTATGATGGAGAAAGGCTATACCCGCAAGCAGGTGCGCCTGCTGTGTGAATGGTATCTGCGGGTCAGAAAATCCTCATAACGCCTCAGGTAAGCGGCATTATCAGGGCCATGTCCACAGTCATGGACGTTGCAGCGCAGCCCAGGGAGGGGCTGGCATATTGCGCTGTCGCGGCCGGGACATGAAGAGTTGGCAACGTCGTTTGGGGGAAGTATGGCCTATTTCATTGACCGGCGGCTGAACGGCAAAAACAAGAGCATGGTGAACCGCCAGCGCTTCTTGCGCCGTTACAAGTCGCAAATCAAACAGTCGATTGCCGAAGCCATCAACAAGCGTTCGGTCACCGACGTAGACAGCGGGGAGTCGGTCTCCATCCCCACTGACGATATCAACGAACCGATGTTTCATCAGGGGCGCGGCGGCACTCGCCATCGCGTTCACCCGGGCAATGACCACTTCGTGCAGAACGATCGCGTTGAGCGGCCTCAGGGCGGCGCAGGCGGTGGCGGCGGCCAGGGCAACGCCAGCCAGGACGGTGAAGGCCAGGATGAATTCGTCTTCCAGATCTCCAAAGACGAGTACCTCGATCTGCTGTTCGAGGATCTCGCCCTGCCCAACCTGAAAAAGAATCAGTACAAGCAGCTGACCGAGTTCAAAACCCATCGCGCCGGCTATACCGCCAACGGCGTGCCGGCCAACATCAGCGTCGTGCGTTCGCTGCAGAACTCGTTGGCGCGACGTACCGCCATGACCGCCGGTAAAAGACGCGCGTTGCACGAGCTGGAAGACGCGCTGACCCAGCTGGAAAACACCGAACCGGTGCAATTGCTGGAAGAGGAGCGGCTGCGCAAGGAAATTGCCGAACTGCGCAAGAAAATCGAAAGCGTACCGTTTATCGATACCTTCGACCTGCGCTACAAAAACTATGAGCGCCGGCCGGAGCCTTCCAGCCAGGCGGTGATGTTCTGCCTGATGGACGTGTCCGGTTCGATGGATCAGGCGACCAAAGACATGGCCAAGCGCTTTTACATTCTGCTTTATCTGTTCCTGAGCCGAACCTACAAGAACGTCGAGGTGGTCTATATTCGCCATCACACCCAGGCGAAAGAGGTGGACGAACAGGAGTTCTTCTATTCGCAGGAAACCGGCGGCACTATCGTCTCCAGCGCGCTGAAGTTGATGAACGACGTGGTCGAAGAGCGTTATGACCCGGCGCAATGGAATATCTACGCCGCGCAAGCGTCGGACGGCGACAACTGGGCTGACGACTCACCGCTGTGCCATGAGCTGTTGGCGAAGAAGATCCTGCCGATGGTGCGTTATTACAGCTACATAGAAATCACTCGCCGCGCTCACCAAACGCTGTGGCGCGAATATGAGGATCTGCAGGCAAGATTCGATAACTTCGCCATGCAGCATATCCGCGAACCGGACGATATCTATCCGGTATTCCGCGAACTGTTTCGCAAACAGACCGTGTGAATAACGTCGCGTGAATGTCACCACAGCCGGAAAACGCCGTTTTCCGGCTGTTTCTTTTTCGCATTATATATTTACATCACCTATGTTTGATTTTCAGGCAATGGCAATATCAATAATAAGTCAGATTCCCCAGAACGGCCGTCTCTATTATTTGTTCTTCTGAGGTTATTCCTAAACATTCGCCTCTGTGCCCACACGGCTTGATAGGAATATTCCCATTCAGTTATCGTTACCCCGTCGCTTAAGTCTCTTCCTAAGCGAAATTTGCCTCATTTTATTTTTCTATGGCTTCTCAGCCCGCTGCGGCGGGCATTTACCTGTCAGCAGGTTAGACATCATGATCGATTACACCCTCTATGGCCTCAACAAGCACGATGTTGATGAATACCATAAGCAAATATGCTGCCTGCTTGGCAAAAACGTGCTGCTGGTGCTGACCGCCAACAAGCCGATAACCAAACAGAACCTGCTCGCCAGCCTTATCCAGGAGATAGAAAAACAGCCCGATGATTATTTTCAGCGGTTGCATCGTGCAGCCATAGAAATGATCGGCGTTAACGGACGCTAAGGCGATATACGTAAGGCAGGCATCTAAGCCATTATTGCCGCCACCGTCGTGTCGATGATGCTGTTGATTATTAATATCGATAGCGATACCAGCGAAGGGATAGCCTGCCGCAGAATGTCATCTTTTAGTCCGAAAACCCTTTCTGCCCTTGCTGTATTTCGCGCCGGCCGCCTCATCAATCAAACCCGCCACCTCATCGGCATGGAAACCAGCGAGGTCAACGCATTTCCACCGTATGAATCGCCGAATATCCCCTGCGCGACGCCGTCCCAGAATCAGCGTACCAGCACGATAATGGGTTGCGTGCTCATTGCCGACTCCTTCATCTCATAGTAAAGGACCGCAGGTAGATGAACAGCCCCCTTAAGGAACGTGCCCGGCTGCCTTCGACGCCACGCAGTCCCCATTTTCTATAGTCAGCCTCAGGCGTTCAGCAATGGCGACGACGAGTTAGCGTTCCCGGTTTTCCGGCGTCGCCACGGCCTTATCGAAGCGGCTTACGCCGCAAGGGGGGAGAAAAAAACGATTAAAACTAGGATTTTTACCCATGTCGATCTAAAATTTCGCGCAAAAACAAAGAGAAGTAAATTTAGCCCAACGGGAAAAGGAATGAAGTTGTGAAGGAAATGATCTCCATCGTTTTTATGGCATGCCTGCTGGCGCTGCTGTTTTCGTGGCTGTTCGTCTACGGTCTTAACATTCATTAAACCCGCAACGTCCACAATTCCCCTCCCTGGCCGGCTGGCGGCGCATCGTGACAGATGCGCTAAAACCGGCACATGAAGGGTTCACGTACCGCCAAACCCACGCCACCTCACCTTAGCCGTCCGTCCGCCAATACATCATTAATTTTTATGAGTCATAACCCCCATCGCGTTCCCCCCTTCACCGGCTCTTTTACTGCTTAGGGGAGTCACCTCCAGAAAGAGGGTTTGCCAAACGCGAAATGTTACCGGTAACTATGCTGTTGATTTCTTTTGGTTATAAACGTAAAGCAGTTAATACCCCTACGTTCTTTATAGAAATAAATTATGCATTCTTATGGATAAAGGTTTGAATAAACGGCCTTTGGTCATTGATTATCACCCGCCAAGCTCCTAGAATTCGCGCGTAAAAATACAACTGGGATCGGGTTTCATGTCGTCGCTGTGGGTTGCAACGCAATACTGTTATTTTATCGGCCTGTTAGTTTCTATGATTTTCACCTACCTGGTTAGCCGGGACACCGTCAAAATTCGCTGTATCAGCGCGCTGACCATCGGGTTAACCTGGCCGTTAAGCCTGCCGGTGGTGTTGCTGTTTTCGCTGTTCTGACGCCCCCAATACCTCGCGTGGGTTTTTAAACAGGCATGCTAATGAAAAGAGGCCGACCACCGGCGCAGTGGATTTTTGGCGCGGGATAAAAAAACGCCAGCACAAGGCTGGCATGAAAATTGGAAGCAATGTGAGCAATGTCGTGCCGGATCGGGGGGCACAGAAGGAGACAACCCTTTTCCCCTCACCGGCGATTCAAATGATAATACGTCTCATTATTGAATGTAAAGTCATTTCCCTGCGTAACTCTTCCCCCCTGGAAAAATATCAGCCGCGCGGCGCACGCCAGCGTTGATACAGCCGCCCTGCGCCCCACACCAGCAGCCAGAGAAAAATATTCAACCCCAACCATAACATCAGCAAGTAGAAGAACGTCTGATAACCGGGTATGCCCCGATCGGCTGAAAACGGGTTAAAGTGGAAAAATTTAACGATCGCAAACGGGTTAAGATTGAAACGGTCAAACACGGCCGCCGTCAACAACGGCGGCAACAACGTATAAAACGCCAGGCTGAACAGCAGCAGGATTTTTGTGCCCGAGGTGTTTTTATAATCTTTCATATCAATGCATTACGTCTTCCATTGTGGTGCGAACACCGCCAGGCGTTCACACGCCAATCGACCCCGCAAGCGCAAAAGAGTTCCAGGCAAACGCGGAAATAAAGCCGATCCGGCGTTTAATTGTCATTTAGCGCTCGGGTGATATATACCCTGTGGATTTTAAATTACGATGTCGCCGCGCCGCCTTCAACCGCAGCGTTCGCATGGCATCATCAGGAGGCATTAATGAAACCGGACGCACTCTCTCTGCCGCCGAACCCGAAAAAGCTCAAGGTCATCTACGGCTGGTATATTTACGTGATCTATACCCTGCTGGTTTTCAACATTTACATGGCGGTCTACAACGTCTGCGTTCGGCATCCGATCGAGGCCCCGCTGCTGTCGCTGTTTCACAGCCTGTTCCTCGCGCTGATGCTGCAGCAGGTGCTCAAGAAGAACGTCGTTTTCGCCTGGGTCTTGCTCAGCTATTTTATTCTGATGCGCCTGTATTACGCCAATGTGCTGCATGTTGAGTTCACGCTGGTGAGCCGTGGCCTGGTGCTGCTGATTCTGACGCTGCTGCTTACCGGCGCCGTGGCCGTCGGGCAACTGGCCACGCCACCGCAGCGACATGACTGGCTGGCGCGGCTGGGCTGGCGGCAATGGGGAGCGCTCACAGCGCTGGCGGCTATCCTGACGCCGCTGATTACCACCGACTATCTGGGATAAACAGGGGGCTATTAGGGGATGTGCGGTTCGGAAATGTCTACGATACGGCAGATTTTAGTGTAGTTACCCGCCTTCTCACAGATCTTGTCCGTGACGAACATGCCAAGGTAGCCCAGCAGCAGCAAGTAGCCGACCATGCACAGAATAAAGATAAGCGTTCTCACCGATAGCGACCAACCTGACAAGAGTATCCCGAATATCATAACCTGAACGCGGCGCTTTAAAAGGATTTCATGCGCACACAGCCCTCATCGGCGCACGTTCTGTAGTAACATTAAGCCACCACGCAACCGCCGGATACGCCGATGCACCATCTGATGTTAGACATTGAAACCCTGGATATAAAACCCAGCGCCGTCATTCTGGTGGTGGCGGCGGTGTTTTTCGATCCCCGAACCGGGGAGCTGGGCGCCGAATTCGAAGCCGCCATCAGCAGCCAGAAAGACCAGCCGGGCCGTACCATCAGCCTGGACACGGTCGCCTGGTGGGCGAAACAGTCCGATGAGGCCCGCAAACAGGCCTTCAGCGGCACCGAGAGCCTGAAACGCGTGCTGAGCAGCCTCAGCCGCTTTATCCATATGAACAGCACCGACACGGTGAAAGTCTGGGGCAATGGCAAAGAGTTCGACTGCGCGATCCTCGAACACGCCTTCCAGCAATTGGAAATGCCCTGCCCGTGGAAATTCTGGGATACCCAGGACGTGCGCACGGTGATCACGCTGGCGGAACTGCACGGCTTTAACCCGAAAAAAGCCCGCCCGTTCGAAGGTATGCCGCATCGCGCGCTGGATGATGCTCGCCACCAGGCCCGTTATGTGGCCGATACCGTCTCGGCGCTCTATTACCGCCAAGGGGCGCAGCGCTGACCCGCTTTGCCCCTTTTCATTTGCCGCCAGAGTCTCTACTCTAGCCCTCTTTGTCACTTGGACGTGCCTTTCCTGTTATGCAAAAGTTTCTGTTTATGCTTCTCAGCCTGGTGCTGCTCGGCCCATTAGGCATCGATCTTTACCTGCCGACCATTCCCGCCATTGCCGTCGGCCTGGGCAGCAGCGAAGCGCTGATCCAATCCACCATTTCACTGTTTATTCTGGTGCTTGGCCTCGGCCAGGTCATCGCCGGGCCGCTGGTGGATAACTATGGCCGCAAGCCGGTGGCGCTGGCCGGCATTATCCTCTACATGATCGGCGCCGCGATGGCGGCGCTGGCCACCAGCCCGACGATTTTCATCGCTTCGCGTCTGCTGCAAGGGGTGGCGGTTTGCTGCACCGCCGTCGTCGCCTTCAGCGGCGTGCGCGATCGCCTGAATGGCGACGATGCCGCCCGCGCTTTCGGCTTTCTCAACGGCACGCTGAACATCATCCCTGCGCTGGCGCCGCTGCTCGGCGGCCTGCTCGCCGAAGCCTTCGGCTGGCGCGCCCCCTTCTGGTTCCTGGTCGGCTACGCGCTGCTGGTGTTGGTGCTGATCGCGCTGCGCCTGCCGGAAACTCGCCCTGCCGACACCGTGCCGGTCAAAGGGTTGCCGGTGCGCCAATACGCGCGCATCCTCAGCGATCGCCGTTTCCTCTCCTTTGCGGTGGTGAACTCCGGGGCGATGGGCATGGCGCTGACCTACGTTTCTCTGGCGCCGAACGTGCTGATGGGCACCGCCGGCCTGACCCCGCTGCAATTCTCGCTGGTGTTCGGCGCCAACGGTTTCTGGATCATGCTGGTCAGCTTCTTCGCCAACCGCATCATCCACAAGGTCGGCCGCCCGGTTTGTCTGGCGACCGGCGGCATGTTGATGGGGCTGGGCTGTCTGGGCCTGCTGCTGGGCGTCATGCTACTGCCCGCGACGGCGCAAGCGCACTGGCTGGCGTATATGTTGCCGGTCGCCAGCGCCTGCGCCGGGTTGGCGTTCGTGATGGGCCCGGCCACCAGCTACGCGCTGGAGCCGTATTCCAATGAGGCCGGCGTCGCGTCCGCGCTGGTCGGTTTCGTGCAGATGGCGGGCGGTGCCGCGCTGGGTCTGGTGGCGATGGCGTTGCCGCTGCAACCGAAGCTGTCGCTGGCGCTGGTGATGCTGGCGGGCTGCCTGCTGGCGCTGCACGCGCGGCGGCTCAGCAAGCAGATTAAAGGGCAGATCAGAAAAGTCGCCTGAGCCGCGGCTCAGGCTTCAATGGCGACCGGCACCCGCGCCGCTAACGCCGACAGCAGCTCATAGCCCAACGTTCCTGCCGCCGTGGCCACCTCGTCCACCGGCAGGCGTTTCCCCCACAGCTCCACTTCGGCGCCCAGCTCGACTAGCGGACAGGGCGTCAGATCCACCGCCAGCATATCCATCGATACCGTTCCCAGGGTGCGCGTCAGCACGCCGTCAACCCATACCGGCGTGCCGGTCGGCGCATGACGCGGATAGCCGTCGGCGTAACCGCAGGCCACCACGCCAATACGCTGCGCGCCGGCGGCGCTGTAACGGCCGCCGTAACCCACGCGATCGCCAGACTTCAGCTGCTGAATGCCGATGATCTCGCTGCTCAGCGTCATCGCCGGCTGCAACCCCGTCGCCGCAACGTCATTCCAGCACCCACTCGGCGAAGCGCCATACAGAATGATCCCTGGGCGTACCCAACTGCCGTGGGTCGAAGGATGCCACAGCGTGGCGGCCGAGTTGGCCAGGCAGCGCGGCAGCGGGATATCGGCAGCGGCCGCCTCGATGGTAGCCATCTGCTGGGTCACGCCTTCCGGGCCGTCGGCGGTGGCGAAATGGCTCATCAGCGTAAGCTCGCCGATGTTGGCAATCGCCTGCGCCCTGCGCCACACCTCGTGCAGCCGCTCGGGTGCGAACCCCAGCCGATTCATGCCGCTGTTCACTTTCAGATAGACATTGAGCGGTGCGCTCAGCGTGGCATCGGCGATCGCCGCCAGCTGCCAGTCGCTGTGCACCGCCGTCGTCAGGCGATAACGATCGAGCAACGCCAAATCCTGCGGCTGGAAGAAACCTTCCAGCAGGAGAATCGGCCCTTGCCAACCCGACTCACGCAGCAGCACCGCTTCGGCCAGATCCAGCATGGCGAAGCCGTCGGTTTGCGCCATGCTGCGCCAAACGTGTTTGATGCCGTGGCCATAGGCGTTGGCCTTGACCACCGCCCAGACTTTGGCGCCGGGGGCGAAACGGCGCACCACCTGCAGGTTATTTTCAATTGCGCCAAGATGCATCGTGGCGGTTATCGGACGGGGCATCGCTTCTCCTTGGGGCAGCGTACAGCGGCCACGCGCGCCTGCGCGTGGCCAGGAAAGTCTATGACAGCGTCGACGATTAACGCGCGGGATGCACGTCGTTCAGCGGAACCGCGTGTTGCTGGCGAAAACCGGCGCTGTAACGCGCCACCGCCAGATCATCGGAAGGGATCGCCGGCGTAATGCCGGACATCAGATCGGACAACAACTGCCCGGAACCGCAGGCCATCGTCCAGCCCAACGTGCCATGCCCGGTATTGAGATACAGATTCTTCAGCGAAGTGCGGCCGACAATGGGCGTACCGTCCGGCGTCATCGGCCGCAGGCCGGTCCAGAACGTCGCGTCTTCCACTCTGCCGCCGTTCGGGTAGAGATCGCGCACCACCATCTCCAGCGTTTCGCGCCGTTTTTGCTCCAGCTGCGTATTGAAACCGACGATCTCCGCCATGCCGCCGACGCGGATGCGCTGATCGAAACGGGTGATGGCGATTTTGTACGTCTCGTCCAACACCGTGGAGAACGGCGCCGCCGTTTCATCGGTGATAGGAATGGTCAGCGAATAGCCCTTCAGCGGATAAACCGGGATAGAAACCAGGCCGCGCAGCAGCGCCGTGGAATACGAACCGAACGCCACCACGTAGCTGTCGGCTTTAAACACGTCCTCGCCGCACTGCACGCCGGCGATCTTGTCGCCCTCCACCAGCAGGCGGTCAACGCTGCGGTTGAACAGGAAGGTTACGCCCGCCTGCTGCGCCATTTTCGCCAGCTGCTGCGTAAACAGCTGGCAATCGCCGGTTTCGTCGTTCGGCAGCTGCAGGCCGCCGGTCAGCTTGTGCGCCACCTGTGCCAGCGCCGGCTCGACGCTACCGAGCTGGCCGGCTTCCAGCAATCTGTAAGGCACACCGGCATCTTCCAATACCGCAATGTCTTTCGCTGCGTTTTCGAACTGTTGTTGGGTGCGGAACAGCTGCAGCGTGCCGCCCTGGCGACCTTCGTACTGGATGCCGGTCTCCTGACGCAGCGCCTTGATACAGTCGCGGCTGTATTCCGCCAGGCGCACCATGCGGCCTTTGTTGGTCATGTAGTGTTCGGTGTTGCAGTTTTTCAACATCTGCCACATCCAGCTCAGCTGGAAGCTGCTGCCGTCGAGGCGGATCGCCAACGGCGCATGGCGCTGGAACATCCACTTGATGGCCTTCAACGGCACGCCCGGAGCCGCCCAGGGCGCGGCATAGCCCGGTGAAATCTGCCCGGCGTTCGCCGCGCTGGTTTCCAGTGCCGGACCTGGCTGACGATCGATCACCGTCACCTCATGCCCTGCCTTCGCCAAATACCAGGCACTGGCTACGCCCACCACTCCACTACCTAAAATTACCACTCGCATCGCTGACTCCAGCCCAAGGCTTCACAAAGCATAATCTTCTGCTCACAGGAAATTAACTCAGTGAAAAAATCCGTCCAACAACTTCGTCATCAAACGTGACAATATTCACAATTAATTTATCGTCGATGAGCCGAGCATTTGCAATAGCCGCTCGTAAATAGCGATAAGATGCGGTTTAGAAGGGATTATAGCGTCAGACCGCCGCTGAATCGATAGCAACGCTATCAATGACAGCAGTCAAAAAAGGCGTAATAAGCAACATAGATTTAACAGAATATAAAAACACCAGCCAACATATAAACAGAATAAAAAGCCGATAAAATAAAAAATACCAACATAACAGACAGAATGAATCCCCTCTCCCCGCAGCAGAAAAAACGCGTAAAATTTCGGCAAAAAATTAACCTTGTTTTTACCACTGGAATAAAACAGGCTAATGCCTTAGCCCCGCCCGTTTAGGTTGAACGCGGCAGCACGATATGAACGTTGAAGCCAGAAGCAGATCCTAAAGTTCACATTGTCGCTTTTCTGGAGAACCCCTTATGTTCATCGCCATCTACCGGTTCTCAGTCAAAACCGGGCACGAACACGCCTTTCGCCTGGCCTGGCTTGAGTTGACCCAAGGGATCTATCTGCAGCGCGGCAGCCTTGGCTCGCGCCTGCATCGGGAGGTGGGCGGGAAGTTTATCGGCTATGCGCAGTGGCCAAGCCGAGCCGCATGGGAAAACGCCGGTGATATTCAGTTGGATGAACGCTACCGGCAAGCCCGGGAGCGAATGCGGGCGACCCTGTTGGCGGATGAAACATTATTTGAAATGGCAGTGACGGACGATTACCTGCAAATCAGACCGTTTGACTGAACACAAGCCCACATAAGCGGGCTTGTGGTGACGGGAGCGAGTGGCATCAATGATGCAGCATCTCGTCCACGACTTCTTTGGTCTGCAGTTGGAATGGGTAATAAGTCGGCCAGTTGTCCATTTCTTTCAGCAACGCTTCCTGCGACGTGTTGCCCATAAAGATATGGAAATGTGCCGATTTGCGCGGGCCGATAATATGATCGCTGAACTGCACGAATTTCGGCGCCAGGCTGCCGGCATCCTGGCATTCGAACAGATACCGCACGCCCTTTTTACCGGAAACATAGGTCAAGATCTTGTGCCCGGCGTACTTATACTGACAGGCGCTGGATTGGTCGCCGCGATGAAACTCCATGACGCCGTTTTCAATGCCGATGGTATCCACATCGGTAGCATACCCTTTGCGGTAATACGCCTTTACTTCCGCGAAGGTCTTACTCTTATCCTTTGCCGCTTTCTTCTTGAACACCGGGTCAAGATCCCCATTGAGCAGATAAGGATACACGGATTGCCAGACGCCCTCCCAATCCGCCAAGTTGCGATCTTTGACGTCCTTATCGTCGAACACGCCCGCCTCCGCTTTTTTTTCCACCTCCGTCAGCGGCTTGCCATGTGAATGATGCCCGTGGGCAAACGCCTGCCCGCTGATAAACAGTGCGGCCAGCGCCACCGCCAGTTTGCCAAAATGCCTCGCCAAAATGCGCTCCTTGTCCGTTATTGAGAAAAACTAAAAGTTACAATATAACATAACATTTTTCAATCCCTGTCGCGCAGCAGGCAGTGTGTTGCGCGCCCTTGTCACAGGGCTATACTCGGAGAGGGAGCCAGGTGCTGAGGCGCTTTCTGCCGGGACGGGCGTCAAATTGACCGCCGCTCGCTCCCGTGCGTACCGGCATTTTTATTTCACTGATTTGCAATGGTTAATTATGACTTGAACTATGCTTGATACAGGGTCTGCCGTTTGAGCAAGACCCGTGAATAATGAGGGTGCGCTGATGACTACTTCAACACATGAAAAGGTCAAGGATGACAAACGTCTGAGCGATGGACCGGACTGGACGTTCGAACTGCTGCAGGTGTATTTGGAGCAGATTGACCGCGTCGCCAAGCATTACCGGCTCGACACCTACCCCCATCAGATCGAGGTGATCACCTCCGAGCAGATGATGGACGCCTATTCAAGCGTCGGCATGCCGATCAACTATACCCATTGGTCCTTCGGCAAGAAATTCATCGAAACCGAACAGCGCTACAAACAGGGCCAGCAAGGGCTGGCGTATGAAATCGTCATCAACTCCAATCCCTGCATCGCCTACCTGATGGAGGAGAACACCATCACCATGCAGGCGCTGGTGATGGCGCACGCCTGCTATGGCCACAACTCGTTCTTCAAGAATAACTATCTGTTCCGCAGTTGGACCGACGCCAGCTCCATCGTCGATTATCTGCTGTTCGCCCGCCACTACATCAGCCAGTGCGAAGAACGCTACGGCGTCGATGAAGTGGAGCGGCTGCTGGACTCCTGCCACGCGCTGATGAACTACGGGGTCGACAGGTACAAACGCCCGCAGAAAATCTCACTGGTGGAAGAGAAAGCGCGCCAGAAAAGCCGCGAAGAGTATCTGCAAAGCCAGGTGAACACGCTGTGGAAGACCCTGCCACGCGTCGAACGTGAAGAGTCGCCGGAGCAGGCGCGCCGCTATCCGAGCGAGCCGCAGGAAAACATCCTCTATTTTATCGAGAAAAATGCGCCGCTGCTGGAACCCTGGCAGCGTGAGGTGCTGCGCATCGTGCGCAAAGTCAGCCAGTATTTTTATCCGCAAAAACAGACTCAGGTGATGAACGAGGGCTGGGCCACTTTCTGGCACTACACCATCCTCAACCATTTGTACGACGAGGGCCGTGTGACCGAGCGGTTTATGCTGGAGTTTTTGCACAGCCACACCAACGTGGTGTATCAGCCGCCGTACAACAGCCCGTACTATAACGGCATCAACCCTTATGCGCTGGGCTTCGCCATGTTCCAGGACATCAAGCGAATCTGCCAGTCGCCAACCGAAGAAGACCGCTACTGGTTCCCGGACATCGCCGGCAAAGACTGGCTGGACACCTTGCACTTCGCCATGCGCGACTTCAAGGACGAGAGCTTTATCAGCCAGTTCCTGTCGCCCAAAGTGATGCGCGATTTCCGGTTGTTCACCGTGCTGGACGACGATCGCAACAACTATCTGGAAATTGCCGCGATCCACAACGAGGCCGGTTACCGGGCGATCCGCCAGGAGCTGTCGGCGCAATACAACCTGAGCAATCACGAGCCGAACATTCAGATCTGGAACGTGGATCTGCGCGGCGATCGCTCGCTGACGCTGCGCTACATCCCACAGGAACGCGCACCGCTGGATAAGAGCCGCCGCGACGTGTTGAAGCACCTGCATCGCCTGTGGGGCTTCGACGTGATCCTCGAACAGCAAAACGAAGACGGCAGCGTGGAGTTGCTCGATCGCTGCCCGCCGCGGCCGACGCCGCTGTAACCGCCACAACGACAAAGGGCGCCGCATGGCGCCCTTCGTTATTTCATCGACACGCGATTAGCGACGCGCTTCGGTCAGATCGCTCGGCATGGTGCCCTGCATGCTCTGCCAAATCGCCCCGCTGTCTTTACCGTAGTTGCGCACGGTATCCATCACCTGGTCGTACAGCTTCTCATGGCACAGCGTGGACAGCTTGCTGTAGAAGGCCAACGCCAGCTTGCGCGCTTCCGGGTTGGAGAAGTAGTAACGGCCCACGCGGGTATACAGCCCTTTCAGGCCGTTGAAAATCAGGCCGTAGATCGGGTTGCCGGAAGCGAACGCCAAGCCGCGGAAGATCTCGTAATCGAGCAGATTGAAAGCGTCCGCCTGATCTTCCACCTCGGCGGCTTTCGCCAGCACTTCCTGCGCCTGCTCAGGATGATTGCGCACCGCGGCGCGAATAAAGATCGACGCGATATTGGTGCGCACGGACAACAGGTTATCGATCAGCTGCGGGACGCTTTTGTGATCGAGACGGGCTACGGTCTCAAGGATATTGAGGCCGGACGTTTCCCAGAAATTGTTCACTTTGGTCGGTTTGCCATGCTGAATGGTCAACCAGCCATCGCGGGCCAGACGTTGCAACACTTCACGTAACGTAGTGCGCGTGACGCCAATCAACTCCGAAAGCTCACGCTCCGCGGGCAAAATAGAGCCAGGGGGGAAGCGATTATTCCAAATACTCTCAATAATGTACTCTTCCGCGAAACCGGCAGGACTCTGCGCCTTTATGACCATGTGTTTGACGTTCCGTTGCGACGATAAAATCAGTAAAAGTAATCAGCTCATCATACCAGATCGCGCTGACATGACATAGCGTGAGCGAAAAACAATAAACGAAAGTGTGCATAACGTGGCAAAAAACGAGCAAAAACACCGGCCGGCAGAAATTTGCCGCCGTAAAACAAGCTCCGGTTGCGCCCGCCCCCGCCGCATTGTTAGGGTACGTGCTACGACTGATTTAAGGATGCATAAAGGACAATGGAAACAACCTTGCGCAGCGCCCTGCTCAAAAATTTTCTGGGGCAATCTCCCGACTGGTACAAACTGACCATTCTCATTTTTCTGGCGATCAACCCCCTGGTGTTCTTTTTCGCCAGCCCGTTTATCGCGGGCTGGCTGCTGGTGGTCGAGTTCATCTTTACCCTGGCGATGGCGCTGAAATGCTATCCGCTGCTGCCGGGCGGCCTGCTGGCGCTGGAGGCGGTGGCCATCGGCATGACCAGCCCGGCGCAGGTTTCGCAGGAAATCGAACATAACCTGGAAGTGCTGCTGCTGCTGATCTTTATGGTGGCCGGCATCTACTTTATGAAGCAGCTGCTACTGTTCGTGTTCACCAAGCTGCTGCTCAATATCCGTTCGAAAACGCTGCTGTCGCTGGCGTTCTGCCTGGCCGCCGCCTTACTTTCCGCCTTCCTCGACGCGCTGACGGTCGTGGCGGTAGTGATCAGCGTGGCCACCGGCTTTTATTCCATCTATCACAACGTGACCTCGAATCGCCCCGATGGCGACATCGGCGATGACAGCGATTTCGCCGGTGAAGAGCGTAAACAGACGCTGGAGCAATTCCGCGCCTTTCTGCGCAGCCTACTGATGCACGCCGGCGTCGGCACCGCGCTCGGCGGGGTCATGACCATGGTGGGCGAGCCGCAGAACCTGATCATCGCCAAAAACGCGGGCTGGGGCTTTATCGATTTCTTCCTGCGTATGGCGCCGGTCACGCTGCCGGTGCTGGTGTGCGGCCTGCTGGTTTGTTGGCTGGTAGAACGTTTTCGCCTGTTTGGCTACGGCGCGCAGTTGCCGGAGGCGGTGCGCGACGTGCTGAAAGAGTATGACCGCAAGGCCACCGCGGGCCGCAGCAAGCAAGAACGGCTCAAACTGGTGATGCAGGCGCTGATCGGCGTTTGGCTGGTGCTGGCGCTGGCCTTCCACCTGGCGGAAGTGGGGCTGATCGGCCTGTCGGTGATCGTGCTCGCCACCTCCCTGTGCGGCGTGAACGATGAGCACGCCATCGGCAAAGCGTTCCAGGAAGCGCTGCCGTTCACCGCTCTGCTGACGGTGTTTTTCACCGTGGTCGCGGTGATCATCGAACAGCACCTGTTCAGCCCGGTGATCCAGTTCGTGCTGCGCGCCGAGCCCGCCTCTCAGCTTTCGCTGTTCTATCTGTTCAACGGCCTGCTGTCGTCGGTTTCCGACAACGTGTTCGTCGGCACGGTTTACATCAACGAGGCGCGCACCGCGCTGGAAACCGGCGCTATCGGGCTGAAGCAGTTCGAGCTGCTGGCGGTCGCCATCAATACCGGCACCAACCTGCCATCGGTTGCCACCCCTAACGGGCAAGCGGCGTTTCTGTTCCTGCTGACGTCGGCATTGGCGCCGCTGGTGCGTCTGTCGTATGGCCGTATGGTGTGGATGGCCCTGCCTTATACGGTGGTGCTGACGGTGGTTGGCTTGCTGTGCGTCCAGTTCACGCTGGAACCGGCGACCGAGCTGTTGACCCAGTGGCATTGGCTGACGCTGCCGCCCGTCGACGCCGTCGGCCACTGAAACGGTGCCGGCAGGGTGAACCGACTATTTTTACGCTGAATCCAGCCCAGGTGGCTGGCAGCGAGGAGGAATTGGTTTACACTGCCGGTTCAATTGCTTACTGCATGGAAGAATCTAGATATGTTGCAATTCTTTAACCGCTGTTCACAAGGACGCGGCGCCTGGCTGCTAATGGCCCTGACAGCGTTGGTGTTGGAACTGGTCGCGCTCTATTTTCAGCACGTTATGCTGCTGCAGCCGTGCGTGATGTGCATTTATGAGCGTTGTGCGCTGTTCGGCATTCTCGGTGCCTCTCTGGTGGGCGCCATCGCGCCGAAAACCCCGCTGCGCTACGCGGCGATCTTGCTGTGGATCTACAGCGCCTGGGAAGGCCTCCAGCTGGCGTGGAAGCACACCATGATCCAGTTGCACCCTTCGCCGTTCAATACCTGCGACTTCTTCGTGAGCTTCCCTTCGTGGCTGCCGCTGGACAAATGGCTGCCGGCGGTGTTCCACGCTTCCGGCGACTGCTCCGTGCGCCAATGGCAATTCCTGACGCTGGAAATGCCGCAGTGGCTGGTCGGCATCTTCGGCGCCTATCTGCTGGTGGCGCTGATTGTGCTGATCGCACAATTTGTTCGCCCACGTCGCCGCGATCTGTTCGGCCACTGATCGGCTGACAAACAACAACGGCGCCGAAAGGCGCCGTTTTTTTAGGTATTGCTGTCACATTCCGAGATAAAACCCTCTCAGGTATGTGTAAGGAAGTAAACGAGCACGATCAGCGCTCCAGCCACGGCAAACAGACGGACCATTTTCATTGTTATACTCTCGAACTTGCGGGAGAGCGGCCAAATTACCCAACTTATCGTTTGAAAAGAAGCATCCTGGCGCGGTTAAGCGCGTAATTTACATAACATTAAACTTCTGCGACGCCGGCGGGTAAAAACAGGCTGCGCCAGCGCGGCCCTCCCTACCTACAGGCATCAATAAATTACCGTTACTAATGAACGACTGCACCTTTGTCACATTCAGAGCACAATATTTTGGTGAAGTTTACCCATAAAATCCTTATAGTATCGGCAAAGTGAGTACTACCGATTTCCCTGGTGTTGTTGTGTGTCTTGCCCCTCATCTTTGCAGGGGCTTTTTTCCCCCTACCTCCTATTACGCAAGCCCCTATCATCCTTGAATCAAATGTTGAAATTTCCCTCTGTCCGGCCTCGAGCGTCAACGCCATTCGCACGCCAATGGTTAAATAATGCAAGAGGGCGGCATGTCTGAACACGCCGCCCTCTTGCATGAAGCCCCATTTTGCCCTGCAGGCGCCCGCCTTTATCTGGCCCAGTCCGGCTTGTTGAGGATATGGTCCTGCCAGTCCACCACTTCGCTCTCGCGCACCGCGATATGCCGCACCGTGATGCGCTCGCCGTGCATCGCCGCCTTGGAGCCGCTCAGCAGCGGATGCCAGGGGAACAGCGGCTTGCCTTCGCCGATCAGGCGATAGGCGCAGGTCGGCGGCAACCAATCGAAGGTGGTGAGGTTCTCGCGCGTCAGTTTGATGCAGTCTTCTTCCAGCTCGAAGCGCCGCTCGTAGTTGCGGCATTGGCAGGATTTGATGTTGAGCTGGTTGCAGGCTACGTTGGTAAAATAAATCTCGTCGGTATCTTCGTCGATCAGCTTATTCAAACAGCATTGCCCGCACCCGTCGCACAGCGATTCCCACTCTTGTTCTGACATTTCCGCCAGCGTTTTCTGTTGCCAAAAAGCGAGTTGTGACATGTTAGCGTCCGGTTTCGGTAAATGGATAAGTCACCTGCGCACAGGTTCGAGGGGGGACTATATAGACATTTTAGCCGCAAGATGCAAGCTTTGCCGCCGACGGCGCCGGCGGCGAGAGATCAGATCACGCGGGTGCTGAGCATTTTGCCGTTCAGACTGATTTTCAGCATGTCGCCGGAGGCCATCGGGCCTACGCCCTGCGGCGTGCCGGTCAGGATGATGTCGCCGGCGCGCAGCGTGAAGAAACGGCTCATGTAACTGATAAGCGGCAGGATCGGCGTGATCATGTCACGCGTATTGCCCTGCTGGCGCAGTTGATCGTTAACGGTCAATGACAGCTCGGCGTTTTGCGGATCGCCAAATTCCGCCACCGGGATAAACCCCGACATCGGGCAGGAACCGTCGAAAGCCTTGGCCTTTTCCCACGGCTGACCGGCCTTTTTAAAACCCGCCTGCAGATCGCGCAGCGTCAGATCGAGCGCCACGCCGTAGCCAGCGATCGCCCGCGCAACGCGGTCTTCGTTGGCCTGTTTCAACGGCGTGCCGATCAATACCGCCAGCTCCACCTCATGGTGCACCGCACCGAACTCTTTGGGGATAGCCACCGGCTGACGAATATCGCACAGCGCCGTTTCCGGTTTGATGAACACCACCGGCTCGACGGAAACCGCACTGCCCATTTCCTTGATGTGATCGGCGTAGTTGCTGCCGACACAAACCACCTTGTTCACCGGGAAATCGAGCAGCGAACCCTGCCAGTCTCTATGTTGATACATACCGCTTCTCCCAAACTGTGGAGGCTTGGCGCGCCAAGCCGATTATTGGTGTGCCGGATCAATGCCCGATCGCGTCCGCCATCATACCCACGGCGATGGCGAAATAGTAAGAGCGATTCCAGTGCATGAGGGTGCGGAAATTATCATAGACCAGGAACGTCCGCCCCTGGAGATCATCCGGCGCGATGATCCAACCGCGCTGGACGGCATGCGGCAATGCACTGCCATCCGCACGACGCACCCCGCGCTGTTGCCAGGCGTTGACGCTGCGCGCCTGCGCGTCTTTCAACCCCAGCTCGGATCGCTTGAAACCGGCGGGCAGTTTAACCTCGCGCCCCCAGCCGATACCGGGCTGCCAGCCCTCCTTGGACAAATAACTGGCCGTAGACGCAAAGACGTCATCAATGTTATTCCAGATATCGATGCGCCCGTCACCGTCGCCGTCCGCCGCGTAGCGTAAGAAAGAGCTCGGCATAAACTGGCATTGCCCCATCGCGCCGGCCCATGAGCCTTTCAGCGGCGTATCGCCGACGTGCCCCTGCTCGACTATCCGCAGTGCCGCCATCAGCTCCTGGCTGAAAAAGGCCTCGCGGCGCCCTTCAAACGCCAGCGTCGCCAGCGCGGACACCACGTCTTCCCGCCCCTGAATCTTGCCGTAGGCGCTCTCCATGCCCCACAGCGCAATGATATAGCGCCCCGGCACCCGGTAGCGTTCGCTGGCGCGCGCCCATTGCGCCTGGCGCTGCCGATACAGTTCGCGCCCTTGGCGCACCTTGGCGGGCGACATCACTCGCCGCAGGTAGTCGTCCAGGGTAATTTTCTGCTCCGGCTGATTGCGATCGGCCTTGATCACCCGATCGACGAAATGGATTTGCGCAAAAGCGCGGTCAAGGGTGCCCTGGCTGATGCCCTGCTCCCGCGCCCGGCGCTTGAGCTGCTCGACATACGCCGGGAACTGCGCCGGATCGCGGCCGCTCGCCGCCAGCGTCGTCTCCTGAGCCGCCTGCGGCGCGCCGGGCATCAGCACACCGCCCAGCGCCAGCCAGGCGGCCAATACGGTTCTTCTCGCCGAACGTGTCATCGCGCCTCCCTTGCCCGTGGCGACTGTCTCAGGCCTTGTCGCCCGCCAGATGCTGATTGAGCAGGTTTTCAACCGGCGGCGGGAACTGCAGGTAATAGCCTTCGTCTTTCAACGCCTGCTTCACCTTTTCGATATCCGCCGAGGCCAATTTCTTGCGCTCATCGAGCGAAAGCATCATGGCGAATTGCGGCACGCCGAAACTTTTCATCAGATCCTCTGGCACACGAGAGAAATCGTCTTTTTTTTCGACATAAAGATAAGTTTGATCGCGTTTCGGGCTTCTATAGATCACACAAAGCATTTTTTTAACTCTATTTAATTGAGGGAGCGTCTTGCCTGGATATAACTCTGACTATAACATGCTTATAGTACATCGGAATATCGCACCCCGAGTGGTATTCCGGGGATTTAAAGTTGCTGAGACTGAGTCAGGATAGATGTCACAATCGCCAATTGAGCTAAAAGGCAGCAGTTTTACCCTATCGGTTGTTCATTTGCATAATTCGCAGCCCGAGGTAATACGTCAGGCGTTACAGGAAAAAGTTGAGCAAGCGCCCGCTTTTCTGAAAAACGCCCCTGTTGTTATCAACGTCGCAACGCTGGAAGGTGATGCGAACTGGAAAGAACTTCAACAGGCTGTCGCGGCAGCAGGTCTGCGCGTTGTGGGTATCAGCGGTTGCAGAGATGAGCGTCAAAAGCGCGCGATAGCCCGCGCCGGGCTGCCGCTGCTGAGCGAAGGCAAAGGCCAGAAAATGGCGGCGCCGGAGCCTGCACCTGCGCCCGTGGTGGCGGATAACGCCCCCGCCAAAACGCGCATCATCAGCACGCCTGTCCGTTCCGGCCAACAGATTTACGCCCGCAACTGCGATCTTATCGTGACCAGCAGCGTCAGCGCCGGCGCCGAACTGATTGCCGACGGCAACATTCATGTCTACGGCATGATGCGCGGTCGCGCACTGGCAGGCGCGTCAGGCGACACGCAATGTCAGATTTTTTGCACCCACCTGGCGGCTGAGCTAGTCTCTATCGCAGGGCAGTACTGGTTGAGCGACCAAATCCCGTCCGATTACGTCGGGCAGGCCGTACGACTCAGCCTGTTGGATAACGCTTTAACCATACAACCTTTAAATTAAGCCCTTTTGACAAGGAATCCATTTCATGGCACGCATTATTGTTGTTACATCGGGTAAAGGGGGCGTTGGCAAGACCACTTCGAGCGCGGCCATCGCTACCGGCCTGGCCCAGAAAGGCAAGAAAACCGTCGTGATCGATTTCGATATCGGCCTGCGTAATCTTGACCTGATCATGGGCTGCGAACGTCGGGTAGTGTATGATTTCGTGAACGTGATTCAGGGCGATGCCACGCTGAATCAGGCGTTAATCAAAGACAAACGCACTGAAAACCTCTATATCCTGCCTGCTTCGCAGACGCGCGACAAAGACGCGTTGACCCGCGAAGGCGTTGAAAAAATTCTCAACGATCTCGGCGAGATGGATTTTGACTTCGTGGTGTGCGATTCACCGGCCGGTATCGAAACCGGTGCGCTGATGGCGCTGTATTTCGCCGACGAAGCTATCATCACCACCAACCCGGAAGTGTCTTCGGTACGCGACTCCGACCGTATCCTGGGCATCCTCTCCTCCAAGTCACGCCGCGCCGAGAAAGGCGAGTCGCCCATCAAGGAACACCTGCTGCTGACCCGTTACAACCCGGGCCGCGTCAGCCGTGGCGACATGCTGAGCATGGAAGACGTGCTGGAAATCCTGCGCATTCCACTGGTGGGTGTGATCCCGGAAGACCAGTCCGTGCTGCGCGCTTCCAACCAGGGTGAGCCTGTCATTCTGGATGCCGAGTCAGACGCCGGTAAGGCGTACGACGATACCGTTTGCCGCTTGTTGGGGGAAGAACGCCCATTCCGCTTCATTGAAGAAGAGAAGAAGGGTTTCCTGAAACGCCTTTTTGGGGGATAAACCATGGCCTTATTAGACTTCTTTCTGTCCCGCAAAAAACAGACAGCCAATATAGCCAAGGAACGGCTGCAGATTATCGTCGCAGAGCGTCGTCGCGGGGACAGTGAGCCCCCGTATCTGCCTGATCTGAAACGCGATATTCTGGCGGTTATTTGCAAATACATTCAGATCGATCCTGAAATGCTGCACGTGCAGTTCGAGCAGAAAGGGGACGATATTTCGGTACTTGAACTTAACGTGACATTACCGGAATCGGAAGAAGCAGCTAAATGATTGCGACGCATTAATTACCCCCTGTATATTTTATGCAGGGGGTAACTGTATGTGCATCCAGTTATTAAGCTTTATCGGCAGCAAAAAAGCGATTTTTCCCTTTGGGACTATTCCCAATTAACTTTGCCGCCGCCTCGTTTAAAGTAAATTCTGGCCAGATTTACCTTCAACGCATTATTTCCTGCCTATATTCACCCGAGCAGAGTTTCCCTACCCTGCCCTGATGATAATCAGCGATTAATAATCTTTCAGGATGTCCTGCAGCGGTGCCATTAATAGATCGCCGCGCCAGCCGCTGATTAATTCAGGGCGACTTTCGCCGTCTTTCAGTTGCCAATGCCAGTTCAGCAATTGGTTAATTTGGCGACGGGATGCCAGCAGCTCGCTGCTCAACCCGCTTTGCTCGCTGACGGTAGCGATCGCCGCCTTGATGTCTTTGAACACCTTCTTGTAGCCCGGCTGATCGATCAGGTTAGCCAACGGCGCCGGCAGCTCGGATTCGTCCAGCGCTTCGGCCTCCGCCACCAGCGCCAGCAGCGTTTTACCGTGATAACGGATCTCCGGCCCGCTCAGGCCCAGCGAATCCAGTTCTCCCAGCGAAGACGGCATACAGCGCGCCACCTGCCACAGGTTTTCCTCACGCACCACGAAGTTTACCGCCAGATCGCGCTCGCGCGCCTGGCGCAGCCGCCATTGCGCCAACTTCTGCAAACAACCGAGCTGACGCGGGCGCAGCTGCCAGGCATTGCTGATTTCGCGATAGGCCAATTCCGGCACCAGCGCCTCGCTGCGGCGCTGGCACAGCAGCAGGCACTCATTGTTGGCCGCCGCGGTCCAACCGGCCTCTTCGGTCTCCTGCACCAGCTGTTTGGCCATCGGCAGCAGATAGAACACGTCGGCGGCTGCGTACACGCACTGCCTTTCGGTCAGCGGGCGCGCCAGCCAGTCGGTGCGCGACTCGCTCTTGTCCAGCTCAACTTTCATATACTCCGCCACCAGCGTCGCGAAACCGCAGGAGAGCGGCCGGCCGGTAAACGCCGCCAGGATCTGGGTATCGACCATCGGCGTCGGCAGCGTTTTAAAGGCGTTGAGAAACACTTCAAGATCTTCACTGCCGGCATGCAGGAACTTCACCACGGCGGTATCGGCCAGCAGGTCGACAAACGGCTGCCATTGCTTGATCGGCAGAGGATCGATAAGGGAGAGTTGTTCACCGTCGTAGAGCTGGATCAGGCCCAGCTGCGGATAGTAGGTGCGCGTTCTGACAAACTCGGTGTCCAGCGCAATCTGGGCATGCTTTCTCGCCTGCTCGCAGACCTGCTGCAATCCGGCATCGGTAGTGATCAACTGATAATTCAAAACATCATTCTCTTGTAGGATTCAAACACAACAACGCCGGCATTCACCGGCGTTGTCGATAGTCAGGCGCAAGAGCGAAACCTAGGCGGCATCGGCCGGTTTCGGCGTTTTTAGCTCATCGCGCAGTTCTCGCCGCAAAATCTTGCCGACGTTCGACTTCGGCAATTCATCGCGGAACTCAACAATTTTAGGCACTTTATACCCGGTCAGGTGCCGACGGCAATGGGTCAACAGCTCTTCCTTGGTCAGCGAGGCGTCTTTCTTCACCACGCAGATCTTCACCGTCTCGCCGGAGACCTCGCTGGGTACCCCGATCGCCGCACATTCCAGCACCTTCGGATGCTGGCTGACCACGTCCTCGATCTCGTTCGGGTAAACGTTGAAACCAGAGACCAGGATCATGTCTTTCTTACGGTCGACGATGCGCACAAACCCCTGCTCGTCCACGGTCACCACATCACCGGTCGCCAACCAGCCATCTTTCAGCACTTCGTCGGTAGCTTCCGGGCGTTGCCAATAGCCTAACATAACTTGCGGGCCTTTGACCCACAGTTCGCCCGGTTCTCCCGGCGGCACATCCTGGCCATTGTCGTCCAACAGCCGAATATCCGTCGACGGCACCGGTAAGCCGATGCTGCCGCTGTAGTGTTTCAGATCGTAAGGGTTGCCGGCCACCAGCGGCGCGCACTCCGTCAGACCATAGCCTTCCAGCAGGTGTTTGCCGGTGGTTTTCTCCCACTTCTCGGCCACCGCTTTTTGCACCGACATGCCGCCGCCGACCGAGAAACGCAGCGTGGAGAAGTCGAGTTTGTGGAACTCTTCGTTGTTCAGCAACGCGTTGAACAAAGTATTCACCCCGCTCATGGCGGTGAACGGGTATTTGCCCAGCTCCTTCACCAGCCCCGGAATATCGCGCGGGTTGGTGATCAGCAAATTGCGCCCGCCCAGATCGATAAACAGCAGGCAGTTCACCGTCAGCGCGAAAATGTGGTACAGCGGCAACGCCGTCACCACCAGTTCCTGCCCTTCACGGAACAGCGGCGAGTAGGCGGCTTTGGCCTGTTCGAGGTTGGCCTGCATGTTGCGGTGCGTCAGCATCGCGCCTTTCGCTACGCCGGTGGTGCCGCCGGTGTATTGCAGGAAGGCCAAATCGGTATTAATGATGTCCGGCTTTACATATTGCAGACGGCGTCCGCGCTGCAGCGCGCTGCGGAATGAAATGGCGTCCGGCAGATTATATTTGGGCACCAGGCGCTTAATGTACTTGACCACAAAGTTGACCAGCGTGCCTTTGGCGGCCGAAAGCTGATCGCCCATGCGCGTGAGGATCACGTGCTTGACCTGGGTGTTGAACACCACTTTTTCCAACGTATGGGCAAAGTTGGAGACGATAACGATGGCGCTGGCGCCGCTGTCGTTCAACTGGTGTTCCAGCTCGCGCGGGGTATACAGCGGGTTGACGTTAACCACCACCATACCGGCGCGCAGAATGCCGAACAGGGCGATGGGGTATTGCAACAGATTAGGCATCATCAGCGCGACGCGGTCGCCCTTCTTCAGGCCCAGTTCATTTTGCAGGTAAGCCGCGAAAGCCCGGCTGCGCTCTTCCAGTTTGCGGAAGGTCATCACCTCGCCCATGTTGATAAAGGCGGGCTGATCGGCATAGCGCTGCACGGCATGCTCAAACATTTCGATCAACGACGAATAGCGATCGGCATCAATCTCTGCGGGCACATCTGCCGGATACCGTTTTAACCAGACCTTATCCAAGGTATTACTCCTGAAATCATTACTAATTATCATCGCAGCCTCAAACTCGCAGCCTAACCATAACAATATTTTAACTCAGCAGACCAGTGCAGGTTTTAAACATTATTCAGGTTGCGATGTACGTCACTAATTGTCGGATATTCCTTATCCCAAAAAGCAAAAGGGCGGCCTGAGCCGCCCTGTCAAATGTGATCACATCAAGCGTATGCTACTCGGTTACGATGGTTTGCACCTGTGCCGGGCCAGGATTGTACCAACCATAGCCTGCGCCCCAACCGGGTCCCCACGGGCCACCGCGCCAGCCCCAGGGGCCCATTGGCGCAGGCGGCATCACCACCTGCTGCACCAGGTGCCAGCGTTTGAAACCGGTCACGTTCATCGTCACGAAGCGATACGGCGTCATGCCGATACGCCCCTCTTTCAGACCGGTAATGGGGCCGACGACGGTCACCAACTGACCTTTGAAATCAACCGGTTCGAGGAAACCGTTTACCGTGGCCAGCAAGCGGCCGCGCGACGGTTCGCCCAAAATCGGCCGCGCACCGCTGTCGAGCGGCACCGCCGCGATCTCCAGCACCGTGCGCCCTTGCTCGTTGGCGACGTTAACCACGGTGCCGCCGAAGCGGGCTTCCGCGCCGGTAAACAGATTAGGTGCATTTTGTACCGAGGAAAGCTGAGTCACCGGCGAAGGGGTGGAACCTTTGATCGCATCCGGTACGGTGACGCACCCGGACAGAACCAGCGCGCCGCAGGCGACGGCCAGCAGCGACAGCTTTTTACTTGCAGTGCGGATTAACATGGTCGCAATCTCCTGAAATGGCTGTAACTTTGACCGCGTTTCATCGTTCAAGTTGCAGGCTTTCATCGCCCGGCCTCAACAACAGCACAATAGGCCGCGCTTACTCGCGGCCCGGCAGTTTTTTCCAGGTGACTTCATTGCGCAGATAGGTCGGTTCGGCGTTTTCCACCGCCACCGCCAGCCCCAGTTGCCAGGCGTGCAGCGCCAGCGGCAGCATGTCTTGCGCCTGCGGCAACAGCATCTGCCCGTCACGCACGCTCAGCGTAGACCCCTTGACCAGATCGGGATAGGTTTGCCAGCCGGTGCCGACGTGGGCCCATTCGCCCTGCAGGCGCTGCGCACGCTCCAGCGCCTGCGCCGGCGACAACACCGCCTCGCCTTCGCTTTCCAACCAGCTACCGTCCGCCTGGCGTTCGAACTGCCCCCAGTAGACTTCGCCCATGCGCGCATCTATCGCCGCCAGCACCCGCTCCGCCCCGCAGACGCGCCAGGCGCCCTGCGCCATGGTTTGCAGCGTGGAAATACCGAGCATCGGCAGATCGGCGCCCAGCGCCAGGCCCTGAGCGATGCCAATGCCGATGCGCACCCCGGTAAAGCTGCCGGGGCCGCGGCCAAAGGCCAGCGCATCGAGCTGGTTGAGCGCCAGGCCGGATTCCGCCAGCACCTGCTGCACCATAGGTAAAATACGTTGCGTATGCTCGCGTGGGCACAGCTCAAACAGGGCGTGGATTTCGCCTTGATTCCAGACGGCGACGGAACAGGCTTCCGTCGCGGTATCGATCGCTAAAATTCGCGTGGACATGCCAACCTCTGGCGGGAATAAAACTGGGTTTTTCATACAGGGCGCGCATTGTAGCACAGCCCCGTAAGCCCTTCATCTTTCACGTGGCCGACGTGTCGGCGGCCTGCAGGAAGGCGATCGCCTGCTTCAAATCGCGGGTGCGCGGCGTAGGCGGCAGGCTATTGAGGAACACCTCGCCGTAGGGCCGCATGACCAGACGGTTATCGCAAATCACCAGCACGCCGCGATCGTCGGTGTCGCGGATCAAACGGCCGACGCCCTGTTTCAGGGTGATGACCGCATCCGGCAGCTGCACGTCATTGAACGGATCGCCGCCGCGCAGGCGGCAATCTTCAATGCGCGCCTTCAGCAGCGGATCGTCCGGTGAAGTGAACGGCAGTTTATCGATGATGACGCAGGACAGCGCATCGCCGCGCACGTCCACCCCCTCCCAGAAGCTGCTGGTCGCCACCAGCAGCGCGTTACCGGCGGCGACGAACTGCGCCAGCAGCTGCCCTTTGCTGGTTTCCCCTTGCAACAGCACCGGCAACGTCATCGTGGCGCGGAACTCTTCCGCCAGCTCGCGCATCATCTGGTGCGAGGTGCATAAAAAGAAGCAGCGGCCGTTGTTGGCTTCAATTAATGGCCGCAGCATGCGCGCCAGCTGGCGCGCTCCGCCGCGCTGATTCGGCGAAGGCAAAAAGCGCGGCACGCACAGCAGCGCCTGCTTGGCATAGTCGAACGGGCTCGGCAACAGCAGCGTTTTGGCCTTGGTCAGCCCCAACCGTTCGGTGAAGTGGCCCAACCGATCGTTGACCGACAGCGTAGCCGAGGTAAAGATCCAACTGCCCGGCTTCTCGTCCAGCATTTCGCGGAACCGATCGGCTACCGTCAGCGGCGTCAGCGCCAGCACGAAATGGCGCGAGTTGCATTCATACCAATAGCTGTAGCCAGGCTCCGTCACCGCCTTCAGCCGCTTGAGGCGCGCGCGGTACAGCGTGGCGCGCTCAAAGGCGGCGTCCAGCAGCGCCGAACGCCCCAGCGACAGTTTCATCACGTCATAACACAGCTCCAACGCGTCATCGAGCAGCAACAGAGCGCGCTGCACGTTCGGTTCGCCGAGCACGTCACGCAAATTGCCGCGAAAACCCGGCTCGCCCAGATTCAGACGGAAATCTTGCGTGCTCAGGCTGAGACGGTCGGCACTTTTTTGCAGTTGAGCGGCGTCGCGCACCTCGGTGCGGTAGGCGATGGTGATGTCCTTCGCCAAATCCAACAGTTGGCGGCTGGTGAGCTGCTGGCCGAAATACTGGCTGGCGATGTCGGGGATTTGGTGCGCTTCGTCGAAAATCATCACCTCGGCTTCCGGGATCAGCTCGGCGAAACCGCCCTCTTTCACCACCATATCCGCCAGGAACAGGTGATGGTTTACCACCACCACATCCGCATCCATCGCGCGGCGGCGTGCCTTGACCACGAAGCAATCCTGATACAGCGGGCAATCGCTGCCCAGGCAGTTGTCATTGGTGCTGGTCACCAATGGCCAGACGAAGCTGTCTTCCGCCACTTCGCTGCAGGTGCTGATGTCGCCCTCTTTGGTCTGCGACGACCACTTGCGCAGCTGCACCAGATCGATCAGCGTCTGCCCCGCCAGCTCGCCGCCGGCCATCGACTGCTGCTCCAGCCGCTCCAGACACAGATAATTGGAGCGCCCCTTCAGCAGCGCCAGCTTGCCTTTGTACTTCAACGCTTTGGCGACGGTGGGCAGATCGCGCGCATACAGCTGATCCTGCAACGCTTTCGAACCGGTAGAGATGATCACTTTGCGATCGGCGCGCAGCGCCGGCGCCAGATAAGCGAAGGTTTTGCCGGTGCCGGTGCCGGCTTCCACCACCAGCTCCTGCTTGAAATTGATTGCCTCGGTGACGGCTTGCGCCATCTGCCGCTGCGGCTCACGCGGTTTGAATCCCTTGATAGCCTGCGCCAATGCGCCGTCTGTTGCAAAATCGTCTGTCACGCTGTCTCTCTGCCGGTGTCATTCAGCGGTGATTATGCCAAGCCTGCCGCCCGGCTACCACCCACTTTATCGCCGCACTTTTTCATTACCGGCTGTGCTACCCTTAGCGGGACTATGATATGGAGATAAGCAAATGAATATCGAAAGAATTGATCCCGATCAGCGCTGGTCCGAAGCCGTGGTGCACAACGAGACCGTTTACTACACCAGCGTGCCGGAGAACCTGGACGACGACGCGACCGCGCAGACCGCCAACGCCCTCGCCGCCATCGACGTGCTGCTGGCGCGCGTAGGTTCGGACAAAAGCCGCATTCTGGACGCCACCATCTTCCTGGCCAACAGCACCGACTTCGCCGCGATGAACGCCGCCTGGGACGCCTGGGTGGTCGCCGGCAGCGCGCCGGTGCGCTGCACGGTGCAGGCGCAGCTGATGAATCCGAAGTACAAGGTGGAAATCAAAATCATCGCCGCGCTGTAAGCCTGAGCGCAGACGAAAAAAAACCGCAGACGGCAACGCCTGCGGTTTTTTATTGCCCGTTATCAGGACAGTTTAAGGATCACCATCCCCATCAGCAGCAGCGCCAGGCCAATCCAGCCTTTGGCGTTCAACCGCTGGCCGAACATGATCCAGCCTGCGGCGATGGTGGCGGCGATACCGAAACCGCCCCACAGCGCATAAGCGATCGAAAGATCGATGCCCTTCACCGCCTGCGCCAGGGCGCTGAACGCGCCGAGCACCGACAGCAGCGACAACAGCCCCAGCCAAATTTTACGGAAGCCGTCCGACATCTTCAGGAAGATGTTGGCGATGATTTCCAGCACGATCGCCAGCCCCAGGAACCCAATGTGGTACAACTCAAACTGTTGCATGGTTGTTACCTCGCGGGCTGACCTGTTTTCGCTCTTTGCGGGTACCGGATTTCACCAGCATGATGCCGGCGATCAGCGTAGCCAGACCCAGCACCTTCAGCGCCGAGATTGGCTCGTCGAACCACAGCACGCTGAACAGGGTAATGAACAGAATACCGATGCCTTCCCACAGCGCATAGGCCACGCCCAGCGCCACGCGTTTTACCGCTACGGACAGCAACACATAAGACGCGGTGATCATCACGTACATCACGATGTGCCCAATCATGCCGCCATTGACGCTGGCGTATTTCATCGACAAGGTGCCGATGATTTCGGTCATGATGGCCAAACCTAAAAAGATCCAATAAATCATAATTTTTCTCCCAAACGGCGAATAACGCGCGCCAAGGCATATTTATCCCGATTTATCTCGTCGAACGGCCGCATTGCGGCGCGCAAGACGCAGAGATCCCTGGGGATAAACTGACCCAAACGCAAAAAGAATGTTTGCCCGGCTGAACGGTAGAGCGAAGGCGAAAGCCCGCTACCGGCACCGGTTAAGGGAGAAAGACGCTATAGCTCGCTGCACCAGTGATGCTCACTGGCAAGGATCGCAGACAGGAAGAGTTGGCACGTAGAGGTTCTGAGGGTAATTCCGTTAATAGTCATCATAATCGTTCTCTATTATCAGCCGCACACCGTGCGATTTGCCCAATATCCTCATGAAATTAAAATTTTCGACTGAGATATTTTTACCACAGCCAAAATAAGAAAGCAAACTGCCGTTTTCATAAAAATCGAAAAAAAACGGTTTAAAAATAAGAACGTTAATCACGATAAAAATTAAAAAAGGCTCAACGGAGCGTTGAGCCTTGCGATACTCGCGGCGCGCAAATAAGCGCCAACCCCAGACGCGGCGCGGGTTACAACGCAGCCCCGCTGACGGCGCTGCGCGCCAGTTCAGTGATGCGCGCGTAGTCGCCGCTTTCGAGCGCGTCCGCCGGCACCAGCCAGGAACCGCCGATGCAAAGTACGCTGTTCAGCGCCAGATAATCGCGGTAGTTGTTCGGCGTAATGCCGCCGGTCGGGCAAAAACGCACCTGCGGGAACGGGCCGCCGATCGCCTGCAGCGCCTTCACGCCGCCGTTGGCTTCCGCCGGGAAGAATTTGAACTCGCGCAGGCCGTGATCCATGCCCTGCATCAGCTCGGAAACGGTGCTGATGCCCGGGATCAGCGGGATTGGCCCCGCCGTCGCCGCCTGCAGCAAGGCTTCGGTCAGCCCCGGGCTGATGGCGAACTGCGCTCCCGCCTCGGTCACCTCCCGCAGCTGCTGCGGATTGATCACCGTACCGGCGCCGATAATGGCCTCCGGCACCTCTTTGGCGATAGCGCGGATCGCCTCCAGCCCACAGGCGGTGCGCAGCGTCACCTCCAATACCCGCACGCCGCCGGCAACCAGCGCTTTCGCCAGCGGCACCGCCTGCTCCAGCTTGTTGATCACGATAACAGGCACCACCGGCCCTGCCGTCAGGATCTGCTCGGCGCTGGTTTTCCAGTTTTTCATCGTTATTTCTCCATTACTCGCGGTTAACAATGGCACGCCCCTGCCACAGGGCTCCGCGCAAATGCGCGGACGTCCGGCCGTACCGTAAGTGATGTGGCCCACGTGCAGATCGCAGGCAAAAAAAAGCCGGCAGACAGGCTGCCGGCATTGCGCATTACTCGAACTCGTTCCAGGAACGGCCGTCGCGGGTGATCATCGCCACCGAGGCCACCGGCCCCCAGGTGCCCGCCTGATAAGGCTTCGGCGCCTCGTTGTCGGCTTTCCATGCGTCCATGATGGAGTCGACCCACTTCCAGGCCTCTTCCACTTCATCGCGGCGCACAAACAGCGCCTGAATGCCGCGCATGGTCTCCAGCAGCAGGCGCTCGTAGGCGTCCGCCACGTGCTCCTGGTTGAAGGTTTCCGAGAAGCTCAGGTCCAGCTTGGTGGTCTGCAGACGGTGCTTATGATCCAGCCCCGGCACCTTGTTCAGCACCTGAATTTCGATGCCTTCGTCCGGCTGCAGGCGGATGGTCAGCTTGTTCTGCGGCAGCTGTTGGTAAGAGTCGCTGAACAGGTTAAGCGGTGGGTTTTTGAAGTACACCACCACTTCCGAGCATTTGGTCGGCAGACGTTTACCGGTACGCAGGTAGAACGGCACCCCGGCCCACTGCCAGTTGTCGATATCCACGCGGATGGAGACGAAAGTTTCGGTGCTGCTGCTCTTGTTCGCCCCTTCCTCTTCCAGATAACCCGGCACTTTCTTGCCCTGGACGAAACCGGCGGTGTACTGACCACGCACGGTGGTTTCCCGTACATTGGTCTGATCGATGCGGCGCAGCGAACGCAGTACCTTCACCTTCTCGTCGCGGATACGGTCAGTGGTCAGATCCGCCGGCGGCGACATGGCGATCATGGTCAGGATCTGCAGCAGGTGGTTCTGGATCATGTCGCGCATCTGGCCGGCCTGGTCGAAGTAACCCCAGCGCCCTTCGATGCCCACCTCTTCCGCCACGGTGATCTGCACCGAATCGATGGTGCGGTTATCCCAGTTGGATGCGAACAGCGAGTTGGCGAAACGCAGCGCCAACAGGTTCAGCACCGTCTCTTTACCGAGATAGTGGTCGATACGGTAAACCTGGGATTCGTTGAAGTACTCCGCCACCTGGTCGTTGATCACGCGGGAAGACGCCAGATCGGTGCCCAGCGGCTTCTCCATCACCACGCGCGCCGGCTCATGGTTCAGCTTGGCTTCACCCAACCCTTTGCAGATGGCGCCGAAGGTGCTTGGCGGCATGGCGAAGTAGTTGATGGTGGTGCGGTGTTTCTGATCCAGCATTTTACCCAATTTGGTAAAGTTCTTGCTGTCGTTGACGTCCAGATTGCAGAAGTCCAGGCGTGCGCTCAGCGTGGCCCAGAGTTCGTCATCCAGTTTTTCCTTCATGAAGGTGCCAAGCGCTTCCTTGACCACTTCGGTATAGGCTTTTTTATCCCACTCCGCGCGGCCGACGCCGATGATCCGCGTTTCCGGGTGGATGTGTCCGGCTTTCTCTAACTGGTACAGGGAAGGCAGCAGCTTACGGCGCGCCAAATCACCTTTCGCGCCGAAAATAACCAGGTCACACGCCTGGGCTGTAGAGGTTACCGCCATGTTCATCTCCTCGTTGCAGGATATTTGTAATTTTCTTACATTACTAATGTACTCTGTTTGACTACGGCCAGCAAACCCAGCGCAGAAGCAGAAAAAAAGACCTCAATATTCCAGTGGAAGCGCCAATGTGCGCCAGCGCCCTCGTCCCGGGCAAAACTGTAATTTTTCGTCTTTTTTGACGCTCTGTTACCATTATGAAAGTTAGACACAGGTCATATTCTGGTGAAAAAAGCCTGCATACGCCCTGTCGAGACTGCCAACGGTTACCAGCACGTAGTATATTTTCACTAAACCGGCATTGATTTCTCCTTTGTTTGAAATCGTCATACCCTATCGATTCCAGGTTACAGCCGCTCGTTTGGCGTCTGCTTGTACGGCGAACACGGGCGAGATTCGACGCTGTTGCTTGAAAGCCACAGGGATAAAACCATGAGTGACTCTCGTTATATGAATACGCTGGACAAAATCCAGAGCCATCTGGAACTCCTGAGCAAATCTGAAAGGAAAGTCGCCGAGGTGATCCTGGCCTCCCCGCAGACCGCCATTCACTCCAGCATCGCCACGCTGGCGCGCATGGCCGACGTCAGTGAACCCACCGTCAACCGTTTTTGCCGCCGCCTTGATACCAAAGGCTTTCCCGACTTCAAACTGCATCTCGCCCAAAGCCTGGCTAACGGCACGCCCTACGTAAACCGTAACGTCGAGGAAGACGACAGCGTCGATGCTTATACCAGCAAGATCTTCGAATCGGTCATGGCCAGCCTGGATACAGTAAAGGCAAATTTGGATATTGCCGCAATCAATCGTGCGGTTGACCTACTCACCCAGGCAAAAAAGATCTCTTTCTTCGGCCTGGGCGCCTCCGCGGCGGTAGCGCACGATGCGATGAACAAATTTTTCCGCTTCAACATTCCGGTGGTCTACTTCGATGACATCGTTATGCAGCGCATGAGCTGCATGAACTCCGGCGAAGGCGACGTGGTGGTGCTGATCTCACACACCGGCCGCACCAAGAATCTGGTGGAGATGGCCCACCTGGCGCGAGAAAACGACGCTACGGTACTGGCTATCACCTCGCGCGACACCCCGCTCGCCCAGGCGGCGACCCTCGCTCTGCTGCTCGACGTGCCCGAAGACACCGACGTTTACATGCCGATGGTGTCACGGATCGCGCAATTAACGCTCATTGACGTGCTCGCCACAGGATTTACCTTGCGCCGAGGGGCTAAATTCAGAGATAACTTGAAGCGGGTCAAAGAAGCGCTCAAAGAATCGCGCTTTGATAAAGGCGTGGTCATTCCCAACAGTTTTGATTCGTGACCCGACGAAGAAAAAATCGCCGTTCAACAGACATTTGAATGACGGCATCAGAGGCGGTACCCTGTTAACATGCTCATGCGGGTAACCCGGGTGAAATATCAGTGTTGTAAAATTACATTTCACGCCTGGTTTCGTTATCCGACGTTATCGCAACACCAATATTTGCTTCACCAGTCAACGGAGTAATACATGTCCAGACGGCTCAGAAGAACCAAAATCGTTACCACCCTGGGTCCGGCTACTGACCGCGACAATAATCTGGAAAAGATCATTGCCGCCGGCGCCAACGTAGTTCGGCTTAACTTCTCCCACGGCAGCCCGGAAGATCACCAGGCTCGCGCTGACAAAGTGCGCGAAATCGCCGCAAAACTGGGACGTCACGTCGCTATACTCGGCGATCTGCAAGGGCCGAAAATCCGCGTCTCCACCTTCAAGGAAGGCAAAATCTTCCTCAACGTGGGCGATAAATTCCTGCTGGACGCCAACCTGTCAAAAGGCGAAGGCGATAAAGAAAAAGTCGGTATCGACTATAAAGGCCTGCCTGCCGACGTGGTGCCGGGCGATGTCCTGCTGCTCGACGACGGCCGCGTTCAGTTGAAAGTGCTCGAAGTTCAGGGCATGAAAGTGTTTACCGAAGTGACCGTCGGCGGCCCGCTGTCCAACAACAAGGGCATCAATAAGCTCGGCGGTGGCCTGTCGGCCGAAGCGCTGACCGAAAAAGACAAGGCGGACATCGTGACCGCCGCCAAGATTGGCGTCGACTATCTGGCGGTTTCCTTCCCGCGCACCGGTGAAGACCTGAACTATGCCCGCCGCCTGGCGCGCGACGCCGGCTGCAACGCCAAGATCGTGTCCAAGGTTGAGCGTGCCGAAGCGGTCTGCAGCGACGAAGCGATGGACGACATTATTCTGGCCTCCGACGTGGTGATGGTTGCCCGTGGCGATCTCGGCGTCGAAATCGGCGATCCGGAACTGGTCGGCATTCAGAAGAAACTGATCCGCCGCGCCCGTACCCTGAACCGCGCGGTGATCACCGCAACTCAGATGATGGAGTCGATGATCACCAACCCGATGCCGACCCGCGCCGAAGTCATGGACGTGGCCAACGCCGTGCTGGACGGCACCGACGCCGTTATGCTGTCGGCGGAAACCGCCGCCGGCCAATACCCGGCGGAAACCGTGGCGGCGATGGCGCGCGTTTGTCTGGGCGCCGAGAAGATCCCGAGCATCAATGTTTCCAAACACCGCCTGGACGTGCAGTTCGACAACATCGAAGAAGCGATTGCCATGTCTTCGATGTATGCCGCCAACCACCTGAAAGGCGTTACCGCGCTGATCGCCATGACCGAGTCCGGCCGCACCGCGCTGATGATGTCGCGCATCAGCTCCGGCCTGCCGATCTTCGCCATGTCGCGTCATGAGCATACGCTGAACCTGACCGCGCTGTATCGCGGCGTGACGCCGGTGTATTTCGACAGCCACAAAGACGGCGTGATCGCCGCCAATGAAGCCGTCAATCGCCTGCGCGACAAGGGCTTCCTGGTCTCCGGCGATCTGGTGATCGTTACCCAGGGCGACGTGATGGAAACCGTCGGCACCACCAATACCAGCCGTATCCTGCGCGTCGAGTAATCCACGCCGCAGACGAAATGCCGGCCGGCTCACGTTGGCCGGCATTTTTTTTTTTGCCCCTGCACCGCCATGAACGACGGAGAACGCCATGCTCCACCAACACACTCCCGCAGCGAGCGGTGATGAGCTCGATCTCGACGGCCACGGCCTGACGCAGCTCGACGAGTCGCCGTTAGCCGGCCACGCGCTGCGCAAGATTAGCCTGTACGACAATCAGCTGACGGCCCTCCCTGTCGCCCTCTTCAGGCACCGAAATCTGCGGGTGCTGAATATCTCCTGCAATCAGCTCGACCGCCTGCCGCCGGAGATTGGCCAGTTGCAACAGCTCGAGATGTTCGACTTTGGCCACAATCGCGCAAACGAACTCCCCGAAGAACTGGGGCAGCTGCATCGGTTGAAATACCTCTATCTGAGCGATAACGGCTTTAGCGATCTGCCGCGCTCGCTGGCGCAGCTGCAGCAGTTGGTTTACCTCAACGCGACCGACAACCATTTAACCGTTTTGCCACAGGCGATACCGAGGCTGGCGGCATTGCAGGAGCTGCGTTTATACAACAACCGCATCGGCAACCTGCCCGCCGAAATCGGGCAACTGCACGCGCTGCGCGAACTGCATATCATGAAAAATGCCCTGACCTCGCTGCCGGCGGAAATGGCTCAGCTCGGTGAGCTGGAGATACTCGACGCGGCTAACAATGCCATCGCCGAGCTGCCGCAGGCCTTCTGCCGGCTGCCGCGGCTGAGCGAGCTGAATCTGCGTTTCAATCAGCTGACGCGCCTGCCGGAAAATATCGGCGAGCTGACGGCGCTGAGAAGTCTGGATCTGCGCGCCAACCGCCTGAGCGACCTGCCGGAAAGCCTCGGCGAACTGAGCCGACTGCGCAAACTGGACCTGCGCTGGAATGATTTCACCCGCACGCCTAAAGTCGTCGACATCCTGCGGGCTCGCGGCTGTAGGGTGCATATATGAAGAGACGCCGGCCGGATTGCGGCCCGGCCGGCGTTAGCGGCAGAAAGGATTAACGATACAGATCGTCGCGCGAGTAAGGTTCAATCTCCCCTTCCTTGCGCGTCTTCAGCAGTTTGAGGATCCAGGTATACTGCTCCGGATTCGGGCCCACCAGATTTTCCACTTCTTCATTCATGCGGCGGGCAATGCGCGGATCGTCGGCTTCAGCCAGATCGTCCATCGGCTCGCGAATATAAATATCCAGCATGCTGGTTTTGCCGTCGTACACCGGGAACAAAGGCACGATCGCCGCACGACACACCTTCATCAGCCGCCCCACCGCCGGCAGCGTCGCCTTATAGGTGGCGAAGAAATCGACGAACTCGCTGTGCTCGGCGCCGTGATCCTGATCGGGCAGATAGTAGCCCCAATACCCCTGCCGCACCGAACTGATAAACGGTTTGATGCCGTCGTTGCGCGCGTGCATGCGGCCGCCGAATTTACGCCGCACGGCGTTCCACAGGTAGTCGATCAGCTGATTGCGCTGGTTGTGGAACATCGCCGCCATCGGTTGGCCGCGCGCGGCCATCAGCATCGCCGGCACATCCACCGCCCAGCCGTGAGGCACCAGGAAAATCACGTTGCGCCCTTCCGCCCGGATCTTGTCCAGCACCTCTTCACCGTGCCAACGCACGCGCTTGAGCACTTTCTCGGGCTTGGTGCAGGCCAGCTCAGCCATCAGCACCATCGACTGCGGCGCACAGGCGAACATCTGGTCGATAATGTGCTCGCGGTCGCTTTCCGGCAGCCCCGGCAAGCAATACAGCAGGTTGATGCGGGCACGACGGCGCGCGCCCTTCGCCAGCTTGCCGGCCAGTTTGCCGACCGCACCCAGCACCGGATCGCGCAGGCGCGCGGGCACCAGCGAAATGCCGGCCATCAGGCCGGTTCCCAACCACACGCCCCAGTAGCGCGGATATAAAAAGGCTTTTTGAAACTGCGGGATGAACTCTACGTTCGATTTCTTCTCGTTTTGCATGCACATGCTCTTAGCTTAGCGATTCGGCTAATCATAATTGCCATCACCGATTTTGCAATTAACAACCGCGAACCGCCCAGATAAAACAGCATCGGCCCGCAATCAGGCCGATGAAATTAGCGGCGCCGAAGCGCCGGAAAAAGGGCGGGCGTTAATCCAACTGCAGTTGAGGAACCACTTCCTTCACCTGCGCCAGATAATCGCTGCGATCTTTGCCGCTCAGCCCTTCGGAACGCGGCAGCTTGGCCGTCAGCGGGTTCACCGCCTGTTGGCCGGTCCACAGTTCAAAGTGCAGGTGCGGCCCGGTGGAGCGGCCGGTGTTGCCGGAGAGCGCAATGCGATCGCCGCGTTTCACCTTCTGGCCCGGTTTCACCAGCAGCTTTTTCAGGTGCATATAACGCGTGGTGTACTGGCGACCGTGGCGGATCGCCACATAGTTGCCCGCCGCGCCGCTGCGTTTGGCGATCACCACTTCACCGTCGCCGACCGCCAGCACCGGCGTGCCGACCGGCATGGCGAAATCGACGCCTTTGTGCGGCGCCACGCGGCCGGTCACCGGGTTCACGCGGCGCGGGTTGAAGTTGGAGGAGATGCGGAACTGTTTCATGGTCGGGAAACGCATGAAGCCGCGCGCCAGGCCTGAGCCCTGACGATCGTAGAATTTGCCGTCTTCGGCGCGGATCGCGTAGTAATCCTTGCCGCCGGTGCGCAGACGCACGCCCAACAGCTGGCTTTGCGATTTCTTGCCGTCGAAATGCTCGCGCGACATCAGCACGGAGAACTGGTCGCCTTTGCGCAGCTTGCGGAAATCGAGCTGCCACTGCAGCGCCTTAATCACCGAGTTGATTTCGTTACGGCTCAGCCCGGCGTCGCCGGCGCTGCTGACAAAGCTGCCGTTGACCCGGCCGCTGATCACGTTGTTGCGCCATTCGCCCTGCTGCGCCTCTTTCGACTCTTTGAAGCTGTTGCCGACGCGGTCATAGGTGCGGGTTTCGCGGCGGGAAACTTCCCAGGTCAACTGCTGCAGATCGCCCGCATCGTTCACGGTCCACGACAACTGTTGGCCGATCTTCAGATTACGCAGATCGCGGTTTTGCGAGGCCAGCAGCGTGACATCCGACATATCGATGCCATATTGCGTCAGAATGCTGCCGAGGGTGTCGCCGGTGGAAACCACATATTCATGCACGCCATCGTCGCCGGCGTCTTTCTGATCCAGCTCATCCTGCGGGATTTCGTCATCGGGAGTGGGTTGGTCGGCATCAATCGGCTCACTGGCTTCGGGGAGCAATGACCGCATCTGGCTGGATTCTAACTCGACGCTCTTGGCGATGGGATTGTGTTCTGGGTGGTAAACAAAAGGCCGCCAAACAGCGACGGCCAATGTGACGACTGTCAGCGACCCCAGCATGACGCGGTGGGGCCGTGGCAGGTTGTTATACGCCAGAGCGATAGTTCGGACTATCTGCTGCACTCGATATTATCCTCATAAGCTTTACTTCAGGCAGCTCACGTACTGGTTTGACAGCTGAGTCAGGAATTTCCCGTAGCTGTCCTTCCCCAGCGCGATGCCGACGCCCAGCGGGTCCAGCGTTCCGGAACGCACTTTGGTACCCTTGGCGACGGCATTGATTACGGCCGGCCTGAATTGTGGCTCAGCAAAAACGCATACCGCTTTCTGCTCAACCAACTGTGTTCGAATTTGGTGTAGGCGCTGTGCTCCAGGCTGAATTTCGGGATTGACGGTGAAATGGCCCAGCGGACTCAAACCGTAGTGTTTCTCAAAGTAGCCGTAAGCATCATGAAAAACAAAATAACCCTTACCTTGCACAGGCGTAAGCATGTTACCAACATTTTTGTCAGTTTGCGTCAGCAGATTCTCGAACTGGCGCAGGTTTGCGTCTAATTTGTCCTTATTTTGCGGCATAAGTTCCAACAATCTGTCGTGAATCGCGATCGCGGTCACTTTTGCTATCTCCGGCGACAGCCAAACGTGCATATTGTACTCGCCGTGATGATGCCCATGATCGTCATCGGCATGGTTATGCGCTTCGCCTGCATGATCATGATCGTCGTCCTCTTCGCCTTTCATCAGCAGCGGCTTCACCGCCGACAGTTCGCTGATGGCCAGCTTTCGGGTCGCCGAGATCGGCACCAGCGCCTTGTTCAGGAACGCCTCCATATCCGGCCCAACCCACAGCACCAGGTCCGCGGAACGCAAGCGCTGGATATCGGAAGGACGCAACGCAAAATCGTGCGGTGAAGCGCCATCCGGCAGCAACACTTCGGTCGGCGTCACGCCGTCGGCGATGGCCGAAGCGATAAAGCCCAACGGACGAATCGAGGTCACCACCGCCGCGGAAGCGCTGCTCAGCGGGCCGGCCATCAACAGTGCGCTGGCCAGCAGCGTGCGCTGCAGCCATTTATTTTTCTTTGCCATCATCAGTAATCCCATCGTTTTCATCAACAAGGCGTGATATTATAACATTCGCTTCGTTCTGCAACCTGTAATCTCGAGATGTCTACACTGATAACGCTAAAAAATATCTCCGTCGCCTTCGGCAGCCGCAAGGTGCTGTCGAACATTTCCCTCAGCCTGCAACCCGGCCGTATTCTCACGCTGCTGGGCCCGAACGGCGCGGGCAAGTCTACGCTGGTGCGCGTAGTGTTGGGATTGGTCAAACCGACCGCCGGCACGCTGGAGCGTGAGCCCGATCTGCGCATCGGCTACGTGCCGCAAAAGCTGCATCTTGACGCCACCCTGCCGCTGACCGTCAGCCGCTTTATGCGCCTCAAGCCCGGCGTCAAGAAAGCCGACATTCTGCCGGCGCTCAAGCGCGTGCACGCCGCCCACCTGCTCGACCAGCCGATGCAAAAGCTCTCCGGCGGTGAAAACCAACGCGTGCTGCTGGCGCGAGCGCTGTTGAACAAACCGCAGCTGCTGGTGCTGGACGAACCCACGCAGGGAGTGGACGTCAACGGTCAGCTGGCGCTCTACGATCTGATCGATCAACTACGTAAAGAGCTGGGCTGCGCCGTGCTGATGGTGTCGCACGATCTGCATCTGGTGATGGCGAAAACCGACGAGGTCTTGTGCCTCAATCAGCACATCTGCTGCTCAGGGGCGCCGGAGGTGGTGTCGATGCATCCCGAATTCATCGCCATGTTCGGCAACCGCGGCGCAGAGCAGCTGGCGGTATATCGCCACCATCACAATCACCGCCACGACCTGCAAGGAAGAATTGTCTTGAAGAAAACCGGGAGCCGCGAAGCATGATCGAACTGTTACTTCCCGGCTGGCTGGCCGGCGTGTTGTTGGCCGGCGCCGCCGGGCCGCTGGGCTCCTTCGTGGTCTGGCGCCGCATGTCCTACTTCGGCGATACCCTGGCGCACGCCTCGCTGCTCGGCGTCGCCTTTGGTCTGCTGCTGGACATCAATCCTTTCTATGCGGTGATCGCCATTACGCTGCTGCTGGCTCTGGCCCTGGTGTGGCTGGAGCGCCGCCCGCAGCTTTCGGTGGATACCCTGCTAGGCATTCTGGCCCACAGCGCCCTGTCGCTGGGGCTGGTGGTGGTGGCGCTGATGTCCAACGTGCGGGTCGATCTGATGGCCTACCTGTTCGGCGATCTGCTGTCGGTTACGCTGAGCGATATCCTGATGATCGCCGGCGGCGTCGCCGTGGTGCTGTTGGTGCTGTGGTGGCAGTGGCGCGATCTGCTGTCGATGACCATCAGCCCGGAGCTGGCGCACGTCGACGGCGTCAATCTGGCGCGGGCGCGCACCGTGCTGATGCTGGTGACCGCGTTGACCATCGGCCTGGCGATGAAATTCGTCGGCGCGCTGATCATCACTTCGCTGCTGATCATTCCTGCAGCCACCGCTCGCCGCTTCGCGCGCACGCCGGAACAGATGGCCGGCGTCGCGGTGCTGCTCGGCATGGTGGCCGTCACCGGCGGCCTGACTTTCTCGGCGTGTTACGATACGCCGGCCGGCCCTTCGGTAGTGCTCTGCGCCGCCGTGCTGTTCACGCTGAGCCTGTTCAAAAAACAGCAGGCTTGATTGAAGCCAGAACCAGAATATGACGAGGGCCGCAGATGCGGCCCTTTCTACTGCTGACAGAGGAGGAAAAAACGCGGTTTTTCCTCCTCTGTGGTGAGCAGCCGAAAATCAATGAATTGATTTTCCTTATTTTTTATATGCGCCTTCTATTAATCCGATAACGTCATCAAGTTCAATATTAACGTCAAGGGCCGCAGATGCGGCCCTTTTGTATGGAGGATGGCAAACTTATGCTTCGCGTTCCAGCCCGAAATGCCGGTAGGCATGCTGGGTCGCCAAACGGCCGCGCGGCGTGCGCTGGATAAAGCCCTGCTGGATCAGGAACGGTTCAATCACGTCCTCGATGGTTTCGCGCTCTTCGCCGATCGCCGCCGCCAGGTTGTCCAGCCCGACCGGGCCGCCGGTAAACTTGTCGATAATCGCCAACAGCAGCTTGCGGTCCATATAGTCGAAGCCTTCGGCGTCAACGTTGAGCATATCGAGCGCCTGCGCCGCCACCGCGCCGCTGATCACGCCGTTGGCGCGCACCTCGGCAAAGTCGCGCACCCGGCGCAACAGGCGGTTGGCGATACGCGGCGTACCGCGCGCACGGCGGGCCACTTCATGGGCCCCCTCATCGGACAGCTCCAGCCCCAGGCAGCCGGCGCTGCGCGAGACGATGTGCTGCAGATCCGCCACCTGATAAAACTCCAACCGCTGGACAATGCCGAAGCGATCGCGCAGCGGCGAGGTCAGCGAGCCGGCGCGGGTGGTAGCGCCCACCAAGGTAAACGGCGGCAGATCGAGCTTAATCGAACGCGCCGCCGGCCCTTCGCCGATCATGATATCCAGCTGATAGTCTTCCATCGCCGGATACAGCACCTCTTCCACCACCGGAGACAAACGGTGGATTTCGTCGATGAACAACACGTCGTGCGGTTCGAGGTTGGTCAGCATCGCCGCCAAATCACCCGCCTTCTCCAGCACCGGGCCGGACGTGGTGCGCAGATTCACGCCCATTTCGTTGGCCACGATGTTGGCCAGGGTGGTCTTCCCTAAGCCCGGCGGGCCGAAGATCAGCAGATGGTCGAGCGCGTCGCCACGCTGCTTGGCCGCCTGGATGAAGATCTCCATCTGCTCGCGCACGTGCGGCTGGCCAACGTATTCGCTCAACAGCTTGGGACGAATGGCGCGATCGAGGACTTCTTCCTCGTTGATCGGTTCGGCGGAGATCAGGCGATCGGCTTCAATCATTATCTACCTCTTAGCGGCCTTACAAAGCCGCGCGCAGCGCGTCGCGGATCAGGGTCTCGCAGTCGGCGCCCGGTTTGGCAATTTTGCTGATCATGCGGCTGGCTTCCTGCGGCTTATAGCCCAGAGCCACCAACGCCGAGACAGCTTCGGCTTCTGCGTCCGCTTCCGGCGCGTTGGCGGCGGCGGACGGCAGGCTGATCTCGCTGCTGCTGTTGAACAGATCGCCGTTCAGCCCTTTGAAGCGGTCTTTCATCTCTACCACCAGGCGCTCGGCGGTTTTCTTGCCTACGCCCGGCAGCTTGACCAGCGCGGTGATCTCTTCGCGCTCCACCGCGCTGACGAACTGCTGCGCGGACATGCCCGACAGGATCGCTAGAGCCAGCTTCGGCCCGACGCCGTTGACCTTGATCAGCTCGCGGAACAGCGCGCGCTCCTGCTTGTCGTTGAAACCGTACAGCAGCTGCGCGTCTTCACGCACCACGAAGTGGGTAAACACGATGGCCTCTTGCCCCAGTTCCGGCAGCTCGTAAAAGCAGGTCATCGGCATGTGTACCTCATAGCCCACGCCGTTCGCCTCCAGTAACACCAGCGGCGGCTGCTTTTCCAGAATATTTCCTCTGAGACGACCTATCATTTACCCTCCTGCAGAATGACCGGGCATGGCGCCCTGCCATACCGTTGCTGGTAAAGCTTATAACATAAAAAAGGCTGGATGAATATCCAGCCTGAGCAATCATCGCTTTGCGTCAGCGCAAACGCCCGCGCGCCAGGTTCAACCGCCCTTCGCTCATCCGCAGCACATTCTGGCTGAGGTGGCAGTGGGTAATGGCGATGGCCAGGGCATCGGCGGCGTCCGCCTGCGGGTTGGCCGAGAGTTTGAGCAGCGAGCGCACCATGTGCTGTACCTGCGCCTTTTCGGCCGCGCCGGTGCCGACCACGGTCTGTTTGACCTGCCGCGCCGCATACTCGAACACTTCCAGATTCTGATTCACCGCCGCGACGATCGCGACGCCGCGCGCCTGGCCGAGCTTGAGCGCCGAGTCCGGGTTCTTGGCCATAAACACCTGTTCGATGGCGAAGAAATCGGGCTGAAACTGGGTGATGATCTCACTGACGCCGGCGTAAATCAGCTTCAGCCGCGTCGGCATGTCGTCCACCACCGTGCGGATGCAGCCGCTGGCGATATAGCTCAACTGACGCCCCTGCTGGCGGATAAGGCCATAGCCGGTGACGCGTGAGCCGGGATCGATACCGAGTATGATCGCCATATCTACATCCACCTTGCATGCACGGCGCCGCCGAACGGCGGCGCCCGTTTTACCGGATTACAGCGTCGCCGCCACTTCGTCGGAGATTTCACCGTTATGGTAAACTTCCTGCACGTCGTCGCAGTCTTCCAGCATATCGATCAGGCGCAGCAGCTTAGGCGCGGTTTCCGCGTCCATGTCAGCCTTGGTCGATGGGATCATCGACACTTCCGCCGCTTCGGCTTCGAAGCCCGCCGCGGTCAGCGCGTCTTTCACCGCGCCCAGGCTTTCCCAGGCGGTGAACACGTCGATAGCGCCGTCGTCATAGGTCACGATGTCTTCCGCACCGGCTTCCAGCGCAGCTTCCATCACGGTGTCTTCATCCAGGCCCGGTGCGTAGGTGATCACGCCCTTCTTGGTGAACAGGTAAGCCACGGAACCGTCGGTGCCGAGGTTGCCGCCGCATTTGGTGAAGGCGTGGCGCACTTCCGCCACGGTGCGGTTGCGGTTGTCGCTCAGGCATTCGATCATCACGGCGGTGCCGCCAGGGCCGTAACCTTCATAGATGATGGTTTCCATATTGGTATCATCATCGCCGCCCACGCCGCGCGCGATTGCACGGTTCATGGTGTCGCGCGTCATGTTGTTCGACAGCGCCTTGTCCATCGCCGCGCGCAGACGCGGGTTGGAATCCGGATCGCCGCCGCCCAGCTTGGCGGCCGTGACCAGCTCACGAATAATCTTGGTGAAAATTTTACCGCGCTTGGCGTCCTGCGCCGCTTTACGGTGCTTTGTGTTGGCCCACTTACTATGACCTGCCATAAAAAATCTCCGAAAAAAACTACTGGACTGAATTGATCACGAACTCTTCAATCGCCTGCTGATTGCTCCACGACTTGGTCAACTTCACGGCCTCGGCCGCCTCAAGCCATTGGTAAGCGTGATGCTCGGTAATCACCGGATCGCGCTCTTCGGGCAACGCCAGACAGAACCAGTGCTCTTTATTGCGCGTGGTTCCCGGCGCATAGCGATGCCGCAAATGGACAAAGAGTTCAAACTCCACGCAGCGTTGGCAATCGAACAACGGCAGATGCTCTGCTTCGATATCGATGCCGACCTCTTCCATGACTTCACGCCGCGCGGCATGCGGCGGCGACTCATCCTGTTCCAGGCTGCCGGTGACCGACTGCCAGAACTCGGTATCGTCGCGCCGCTGTAACATCAGCACCCGACCACTGGATTTCGCGTAAATCACTACCAGGATAGATTCAGGGCGCTTGTAACTCATCACTCGCTCTCTTGTTCCGCACCGGCTTTCTTTACCACGCTGATCGCCAGCTCCTGCAGCGCAGCCGGGTTAGCGAAGCTCGGCGCGTCGGTCATCAGACAGGCCGCCGCGGTGGTTTTCGGGAAGGCGATGACGTCGCGGATGTTGTCGGTGCCGGTCAACAGCATCACCAGACGATCCAGGCCGAAGGCCAGGCCGGCGTGCGGCGGCGTACCGTACTTCAGCGCGTCCAGCAGGAAGCCGAACTTCTCGCGCTGTTCGTGTTCGTTAATGCCCAGAATGCTGAACACCGTCTGCTGCATTTCGCTACGGTGGATACGCACCGAACCGCCGCCCACTTCGTAACCGTTGATCACCATGTCATAGGCGTTGGCGATGGCGTTGACCGGCGCTGCCGCCAGCTCTTCCGGGCTCATGTCGCGTGGCGAGGTGAACGGGTGGTGCATGGCCGCCAGGCCGCCCTCGTCGTCTTCTTCGAACATCGGGAAGTCAACCACCCACAGCGGTGCCCAGCTGTCGAGTTGGGTCAGCGCCAGATCGCGCCCCAGCTTCAGGCGCAGCGCGCCCATCGCATCGGTGACAATCTTGACGCTGTCGGCGCCAAAGAACAGGATATCGCCGGTCTGCGCATCGGTGCGCGCCAGGATGCCTTCCAGCACGTCTGCGCTGAGGAATTTGGCGATCGGGCTCTGCACGCCTTCCATGCCGGCGGCGCGGTCGTTGACCTTCAGCCACGCCAGGCCTTTGGCGCCGTAGATATTGACGAAAGCGCCGTACTCGTCGATCTGCTTGCGGGTCAGCTGCGCGCCGCCCGGTACGCGGATCGCCGCCACGCGGCCTTTGGCGTCGTTGGCTGGGCCGGAGAAGACTTTAAACTCGACGTCTTTGACCAGGTCGGCCACGTCCACCAGCTCCAGCGGGTTACGCAGGTCCGGCTTGTCGGAGCCAAAGCGACGCATCGCTTCGGCGAAGGTCATGACCGGGAAATCGCCCAGATCCACGCCCTTCACGTCCAGCCACAGCTCGCGCGCCAGCTTCTCCATCACTTCACGCACCTGATCGGCGGTCATGAAGGAGGTTTCGACGTCGATCTGGGTGAATTCAGGCTGACGGTCCGCACGCAGGTCTTCGTCGCGGAAGCATTTGACGATCTGGTAGTAACGATCGAAGCCGGACATCATCAGCAGCTGTTTGAACAGCTGCGGGGACTGCGGCAGCGCGTAGAATTTGCCCTTGTGTACGCGGCTCGGCACCAGGTAATCGCGGGCGCCTTCCGGCGTCGCCTTGGTCAGCATCGGCGTTTCGATATCGAGGAAGCCGTGGCTGTCCATGAAGCGGCGCACGAAGCTGGTGATTTTGGCGCGGGTCTTCAGACGCTCGGCCATTTCCGGGCGGCGCAGATCCAGGTAGCGGTATTTCAGGCGCGCTTCTTCGCTGTTGACCTGATTGGAGTCCAGCGGCAGCGGCTCGGAGCGGTTGATGATCTCCAGCGCGTGGGCGAACACTTCCACTTCGCCAGTGGCCATATCTTTATTGATCTGGCTGTCCGGACGCGCACGCACGGTGCCGACGATCTGGATGCAGAACTCATTGCGCAGGTCGTAGGCCTTGTCGAACGCCACTTTCTGGTCCGGATCGAAGAACACCTGCACGATGCCTTCGCGGTCGCGCATATCAATAAAGATCAGGCCGCCGAGATCGCGACGACGATTGACCCAACCACACAGAGTGACTTCCTGGCCCACGTGGGACAGATTCAACTGCCCGCAATATTCAGTACGCATACGCTATCCTTTTACACAGCCGATGCCGCGCCGGGCTACTGCGCCCTTGTCGCGCGGCTGTTATCTGATAAATTCTACTTGTTACCCGGTTTAAAATCCGTCGCATACCAGCCGGTGCCCTTAAGCTGGAAACCGGAGGAAGAAATCAACTTGGTCAACGCGGGCTGCCCACACGCCGGGCAGTCTGCCAGCGGCGCATCGGAAAATTTTTGCAATTTCTCTAACCGATGGTTGCAAGCACCACATGCATATTCATAAATCGGCATAGGTCGTTGGATTAAAGAGTGTTGAAAAAAGGGAGTCATTATAAAGGAAATTCATCCGCCCGATAAGTGCGAACACAGCATTGTTACTGCACTAAATGGCGCGTTTTTGCTCGAATCAACACATCGGTTAACAAATTTCCCATTAACCTGCGACAGTTTTTTCACGTAGCCTGATTCTCCCCCGGTTTTGCGCCGAACGCAGCTCGCCCGGCGCGCCGAACAGTTTTTATCCACTTCGCAACGAGATGATATCCATGCTGAAACTTGACGCCCAAACCACCGCTCTGGTGCTGATCGATTTGCAAAACGGCATTCTGCCCTACGCCGGCGGCCCGCACAGCGCCGACCAGGTGGTGGCGAACGCCGCCCTGCTGGCCGCCCGTTTTCGTCTGCTGGGCGCGCCGGTGCTGCTGGTGCGCGTCGGCTGGTCAGACTCCTTCGCCGAAGCGCTGAAACAGCCGGTGGACAAGCCGGCTCCCGCGCCCGCCGGCGGCTTGCCGGCCAGTTGGTGGGAGTTTCCCGCGCCGCTGGCGGTCTGCGACAGCGATATTCTGGTCACCAAGCGCCAATGGGGCGCCTTCTACGGCACCGATCTGGATTTGCAGCTGCGCCGTCGCGGCATCAAATCCGTGGTATTGGGCGGCATATCCACCAATATCGGCGTGGAATCCACCGCCCGCGCCGCCTGGGAGCATGGCTATGAGCTGGTGATCGCCGAAGATGTCTGCAGCGCGCAGAACGCGGAAATGCACCGTTTCGCGTTCGAACACATCTTCCCGCGTTTGGCACGGGTGCGCGACACCGGCGAAATTCTTGCCGCGCTCGAGCGGTAACGTTAAGTTGTAGCCTGATAAGCCAAGGACAAGTAAAGGAAGACGACGCCGTGATCTACATCGGACTGCCGCAATGGCAACATGCAGCCTGGAATCGCATCGGGCTGCGTGATTTGGCGGATTACAGCCGCTATTTCAACTGCGTGGAAGGCAACACTACCTTCTACGCGCTGCCGAAGCTGGAAATCGTGCAGCGCTGGCGCGACATGACCGGTGACGATTTTCGCTTCTGCTTCAAATTCCCGTCGGACATCAGCCACAAGGCCTCCCTGCGCAACTGCGCCGCCGAGCTGCAGGCGTTTTACCACTGCCTGAGCCCGGTGCATCAACGCATCGGCCAACTGTGGCTGCAGTTGCCCGCCGCCTTCGGCCCCGATGAGCTGCCGCGCATGTGGCAGTTCTTCGAAAACCTGCCGAAGGAATTCACCTACGGCGTAGAAGTGCGTCATCCGGCGTTTTTCGCCAAGGGCGAGGAAGAGCGTGTGCTGAATCAGGGATTGCACCAGCGCGGCATCAATCGGGTGATCCTCGACAGCCGCCCGGTGCATCACGCCGCCCCCAACACCGCCGCCGTGCGCGATGCCCAGCAGAAAAAGCCGAAGCTGCCGGTGCACGCTCTGGTCACCGCCGACCAACCGCTGGTGCGCTTTATCGGCGGTGACCAATTGGCCGACAACCTGCGCTGGTTCGAGGCCTGGCAGCAAAAACTGCCGCTGTGGCAGCAACAGCATCAGCCCTATCTGTTTATTCATACGCCGGACAACGGCGATTCGCCCCAGCAGGCGCAAAAAATTTGGCAGCAGCTACGGCTGGCGATCCCCGATTTGCCAGCGCCGCCGGACTGGCCAGAACAAGATGCACTGTTTTGACCTATTAATCTGACCAATAACATCAAATATTTCCCCGCGACAGTGAATACAATGACGGCTATGATGCTGGCTGCCAGTTTTGGTTAGGGAACGGAGTTAAAAATGGTAAGCGCGCTTTATGTGGTGCTCGGCGCATTGTTGTTGATCAAACTCTCTTATGACGTAGTCAGATTAAGGATGCAGTACCGCGTAGCCTATGGCGACGGCGGTTTCTACGAATTGCAGACCGCCATCCGCGTGCATGGCAACGCCGTTGAATACATTCCGATTGCTGCCGTCTTGCTGGTGATTATGGAAATGAACGGCGCGGAAATCTGGATGATTCACCTTTGCGGCCTGATGCTGATGGCCGGGCGACTGGTGCATTACTACGGTTTGCGCAACCGCGAGGTTCGCTGGCGCCGTTCGGGCATGGCCGCGACCTATATCTCTTTGTTGTTGATGGTTCTGGCAAATATCTTCTATCTGCCCTGGGATCTGATTTTCAGCCTGCACTGATCTCGTTTTATCATCAGGCGGCCGCGCCGCCTGCTTCCGCTCCGCTTTTTTGCGCTTTTCTGTTAGACTACGCAGCTTCGAATTCTGAACTGATTTGCCGCTATGCCAAACCGCGATACCCTTTTTTCCGCCCCCATCGCCAAACTGGGCGACTGGACCTTTGACGAACGCGTCGCCGAAGTGTTCCCCGACATGATCCAACGCTCCGTTCCCGGCTATTCCAACATCATCTCGATGATCGGCATGCTGGCCGAGCGCTTTGTGCAACCCGACAGCCGGGTGTATGACCTGGGCTGCTCGCTGGGTGCGGCGACGCTGTCGATGCGGCGGAATATCAAGGTGCCCGGCTGCAATATCGTCGCCGTCGACAATTCGCCGGCGATGGTGGAACGTTGCCGCCGCCATATCGATGCCTTCCGCGCCGACACGCCGGTCGATGTCATCGAAGCCGACATTCGCGACATCGAGATCGAGAACGCCTCGATGGTGGTACTGAACTTTACGCTGCAGTTCCTCGAACCGGCCGATCGCCTGCGTCTGCTGGAGAAAATCTATCGTGGCCTGCGCCCGGGCGGCGCACTGGTGCTGTCGGAGAAGTTCAGCTTTGAGGACACTGAAGTCGGCGAGCTGCTGTTCAACATGCACCACGATTTCAAACGCGCCAACGGGTACAGCGAGCTGGAGATCAGCCAAAAACGCAGCATGCTGGAAAACGTGATGCTCACCGACTCGGTGGAAGCGCACAAGGCGCGCCTGCAACAGGCCGGGTTCGAGCATGCCGAAGTGTGGTTCCAATGCTTCAACTTCGGTTCGCTGATCGCCCTGAAAGCGGGGGATGCGCAATGATCGAGTTCGGTGATTTCTATCAACGCATCGCCAAAAGCCCCCTCAGCCATTGGCTGGACACGCTGCCTGCGCAGCTGAGCGCCTGGCAACGCGAATCGCTGCACGGCAAATTCAAACAGTGGTTCAACTCGGTCGAGCATTTGCCGACGCTGACCCCAACCCGCCTCGATCTGCTGCACGGCGTGCGCGCCGAGATGGAGCCGGGCCTGTCGCCGGGCCAGCTTGAAGGCATCGAGAAAATGCTGCGCACCCTGATGCCATGGCGTAAAGGGCCCTTCTCGCTGTATGGCATCGATATCGATACCGAATGGCATTCCGACTGGAAGTGGGATCGCGTGCTGCCGCACATTTCTCCACTGGCCGGCCGCACCATTCTCGACGTCGGCTGCGGCAGCGGTTATCACCTGTGGCGCATGATTGGCGCCGGCGCACACCTCGCCGTCGGCATCGATCCGATGCAGCTGTTCCTGTGTCAGTTCGAAGCGGTGCGCAAGCTATTAGGCGGCGATCAGCGCGCCCACCTGCTGCCGCTCGGCATCGAGCAGTTGCCGGAATTGGCGGCATTCGACACCGTGTTCTCGATGGGGGTGCTGTATCACCGCCGCTCGCCGCTCGATCATCTGTATCAGCTGAAAAACCAGCTGGTGGCTGAAGGTGAACTGGTGCTGGAAACGTTGGTGGTGGAAGGCGATCGCCACCAGGTGCTGGTGCCGGGCGATCGTTATGCGCAGATGCGCAACGTGTATTTCATCCCTTCCGCCGAGGCGCTGAAATGCTGGTTGGAGAAGTGCGGCTTCGTCGACGTGAAGATCGCCGATATGTGCGTCACCAGCCTCGAAGAGCAGCGCCGCACCGGCTGGATGACCAGCGAATCACTGGCCGAATTCCTCGATCCGAACGATCGCAGCAAAACGATCGAAGGCTATCCGGCGCCCCTGCGCGCCGTGCTGACCGCCAAAAAGCCCTAGCGCTCGCTAATCGGGCCGGCCAGGGCCGGCCCGACGTTACCCGTTGTTGACATCGACAATCCGCAGCTCATACACCATGGTCGCGTTCGGCGGGATCTGCGGCGCATAGCCCGTTTCACCGTACGCCAACGCCGGCGGCACCACCATCGTCAGCGAACCATGATTTTTCAGATGGCCGATCGCCTCGCGGAACAACGGCGGATAGGCAGAGAGCGGCTGTGACATCACCTTCCCACTGCGATCCATATCCTGAATCACGCTGCCGTCGGTTAAACTTTCCTTCACCACGATGTCCACCCGCGCGTTTTCCTTAATGGCTTCATCACCCGCATAATCGATGCGATACCAGAAACCGGAAGGCGACTTCTGCGTGCCCTTTTTCTTTTTAAACTCGGTGACGAACGCCTCGCCCTTGCTGGTTTGCACCTTCGCAGCCTGGTTCCGGGCGTCGTTCACCGCTTTTTCCGACTCCGCCAGCGCACGGGTCAACTGCGCATCGCTTAGCTGGTAATGGCCGTTGAAGGTATCGATCACGCCCGCCAGCAGCACGGTTTTATCGGGATTGATGCCCCAATTTTTACGCTCCGCCAGCATCGTTTGAATATCGCGCCCCAAAGCGACACCGGCAGCATAGCTCTGTTGCGCCGGCTTTTTCTCGAGCGCCTGCGCATCCGGCAGCCATTTGGCGCGAGAGCGCAGCCCATCCAGCTCCTCACGCAATGCCTGCTGCGTTTGGTTGGCGTCCGCTAGCGCCAATGCGTTTTTTTTCGCCTGCTCCGTCGTTCTCGCCAGTTGCAGCGTTGATTTTTCGCTTTCCGCCACCGCCGTTGCCAGCCGCTGCGCCAATGCCTTCGCCTGCTCGGTTTGCGTCTTGTTTTTTTCCTGTAGCTGCGCCAGCTGATGCTGAAGTTCTCCCGTCGCCTTGACGGCTTCGGCCTTTTGCTGTTCCAGCGCCGTTTTCAGGCTTTTCTCTTGCCGCTCGGCCTGTTGCCGTTGTTCATCCAGCTCTTTCTGCCGCAGTGCCAGCTGTTGCTGAAGTTCACCCGTCGCCTTGGCGACTTCGGCCTTTTGCTGTTCCAGTGCCGTTTTCAGGCTTTTCTCTTGCCGCTCAGCCTGTTGGCGTTGTTCATCCAGCTCTTTCTGCCGCATTGCCAGCTGCTGCTGAAGTTCTCCCGTCGCCTTGGCGGCTTCCGCCTTCTGTTGCGCCAGCTCAGCGGCGGCCGCTTGTTTGTCCTGCTCATAACGCTGGCGCGCTTTGTCGTTGGCGGTCTGCGCCGCCGTCAGTTTCTCCTGCCAGGCGCTATCCGCCTGTTCAGGCAACGCCGCCAGCCGTTGTTCCAGCAAGGCGATACGCCGATCGCGCTCCTCGGTTTGTTGTTTTTCCTGCGCTAACGCTGCCTGCGCCTCGGCGATCTGCGCCTGAGCCTTGCGCTCCTGCGGCGTCAGGTTCAGCGCCCGTCGCACGCCGCTGGCGAAGTCGCTCAACGCGCTCAGATCGGGAGCAGCTGTCGGTTTATCGGCAGTCGTCAGGGACGACGCAACCCGCAACGCGGTCAGCTCCTGCTGCAGTGATTGAATAGCGGTTTGCTGTTGCTCCAATCGAGCCTCTTTCTCGCGCAGCGTCTTTTGCAACTGCGCCAGTTGCTTTCTCTGCGAGCTCGTTTCACGCGGTTGAACCGGCCGGGGCGCCGACTTTTGGGTTTCCCGGGAGGGAGTAACCGCGGCGTCAGCTGCCGGTGCGTCCTGCCGCTGGTAGCGCTCGGCGAACTGCAGTAATGCCGGCACATCGTCATCCGCTGCGGCCATCGCTGGCGCAAACGCCAGCGGTATCATCAGGCTCAGTAATGCCTTTCTCGCACGAGGGGTCATTGGGCGCGCTCTCCGCGCTCAGCCAGGCCGGTCATCATGGCAGAACTGATGTCTGCGCACAGACGGCTGGTGCGATAACGATACAGGGCGTCGACGGTTTCCTGCGTGCCCGTGTTGACCCGCTGGCGTACCCCGGCATACTGCGCGGCGCCGCCCATCAAGGTATCGAATTCACGTTTGAATTTTTGGTATTTTTCGTTATCCATGCCGCGCATGGCATCCAACTCGCGCTGGCACTGCTGTATACGCTCGGCTTCACGCTGCCGCTTGTCTTGTTCCGCAATGTCTTCTGCGCTGGGCGGCTTACTTAATGTAGAAACAGGCCGCTTGGCGGTCTGGCACCCGCTCAGGGTCAAGGTCAGCAAAAGCGCAGCGGTCAAACAGTGTGCCGTTCGGGTCATTATCGTTATCTCCTTGTTAAGTCCGCCGCCAACGCGCTCCGCGGCTGCATCGACGGCTCTCCTCATTAATGCTGTGATGTTCCGGCCATAGGCCGGCGATGAACGGGTATGAAAATGCAGACGTGGCGATGAGCGGCAGAGCGCAAATCATTCACCACGAAAATGCATACCAAAAAATCATTTAATATTATGATATTTAAAGGATTTTAACTCACAAACTTATCAGCAGGGCATGATGAGCGCAAGAAGAGATGGGGGGCAGTGCGACAGAGAAACAGCGTGAAACGGGCACCGCGTCTTCGCAAGACATAAAAAAAGCCCCGGCAAAACGCCGGGGCCTGGTACTTGCGTGATCGCCGAGGGCTCAGTGACACGCAAAGGGGTCTTACGGCCCGGAAACCGGTTGTCAAACGCGGTTAGCTGCGTGTTTATGCGCTTTGCGCCAGGGGATCAACCAAGGCCAGCGCGTTTTTCATCGCCTCCACCATTTCGCCATCCACGCAATAATGGCTAAATTCGTCAAACTCGTTATCAGAACACATGGTGACGCCCGCCTTGCGGTAACGCATGGTCGACGGCACCAGGTGACCGGAAGAGCTGTGCAGTTCATGCAGACCAATATCGACAAACTTGTGCAGATTGCTGAGGCGCACGCCGGCACCCGCCATGATTACCGGGCCCTGACTGGCCTGGCGCAAATCGTGCAGCAACGGCAGGCCCAGCTCGGCGCTCTGCTGCTGGCCGGAGGTCAGAATGCGCGCCACGCCCAGCTCGCTCAGTTGCTCCAACGCCACCATCGGGTTCTGGCACATATCGAACGCGCGATGGAACGTCACCGCCATGCCCTCGCACAGCCTCATCACTTCGCGCATGCGCGGCAGATCGATGTGCCCTTCTTCGTCCAGCATGCCAACCACTACGCCGGGGAACCCCATCTCGCGGATCTGGCGGAGATCCTGTTTGATCACCTCGAAATCCACCGCGCCGTAGCAGAAATCGCCACCGCGAGGGCGAACGATCGGATGCACCGGGATCGAAACCCGCTCGCGCGCCAGACGCAGCGTGCCATAGCTCGGCGTCAATCCCCCCTCGCTCTGGCTGGCGCACAACTCAATGCGATCGGCGCCCGCCCGTTCGGCCGTCAGCGCACAGTCGACGCTAAAGCAACAAACTTCCAGTTTTATCATTGTCACCCCCAGATAACGGCCAACATACGGCGGCAATTGTTCATTTCTTCATTTCTCACGTAGGCTCATGCTTAGGCATAAACCGGCTCAGGGTTGTAACTATGGCATTCAATTTTGATCAATGGGTAGACCGCAGTCACAGTGACAGCGTTAAGTGGGATAAATATCGCGGCAGCGACATCATCCCGCTTTGGGTCGCCGACAGCGATTTCACCTCACCACCGGCGGTGATCGAAGCCTTGCAGCGGCGCGTGGCGCACGGCGTATTCGGCTACACCCACCCATCCCCTGATCTTATTGAGGTTTTTACCCGCCGCATGGTAGAGCGCTACGGCTGGCACATCAAGCCCGAATGGATCATTTTCCTGCCTGGGCTGGTGTGCGGCCTGAATTTGTGCGTGCGCGCCTGCACCGAAGGACATCAGAGCACGCTGGCCCCCTCTCCCATTTATCCGCCGTTTCGCAAAGCGGCCAAATTCGCCGGGCGCGAGCACCTCGCGGTGCCGCTGAAGGCGACCGGCCAACGCTGGGTGCTGGATTTTTCCTCGCTGCATGATCGGCTGAGTGGCAACGAGAAACTCCTGTTGCTGTGCAACCCGCAGAACCCCGGTGGCACCGTTTATCGCCGGGATGAGCTGTTGCAGCACCATCAGTTCGCTCGCGAACACGATTTAATCGTCTGTTCCGATGAGATCCACTGCGAACTGCTGCTTGAGCCCGGCGTGCGGCATATCCCTTTCGCCACCCTGAATGACGATGCGGCCCAACGCAGCGTGACGCTGATGTCGCCGTCAAAAACGTTTAATCTCGCCGGACTGGGCGCTTCACTGGCGATCGTTCCCAACGAAGCGCTGCGACAAAAGCTGAAACGCGCGCGCAGCGGTATCGTGCCGGAGGTCAATCTGTTGGCGCTGGTGGCGGCGCAGGCGGCTTATCAATACGGACAACCCTGGCTGGATGAGCAGTTGATTTATCTGCGCGCCAATCGCGATCGGCTGATAAAGCGTATCAACGCCATGCCGGGATTGACGTTGCTGCCTGTCGAGGCCACTTACCTGGCCTGGATAGACTGCAGCGCGTTGCCGGTGGATAACCCGCATCAGTTCTTCGAACGTGCGGGCGTTGGGCTAAGCGCCGGTTTGGACTTTGGCGATCGGCGCTTTGTGCGGCTTAACTTTGGTTGCCGATGGGCCCTGCTCGATGAAGCGCTCGATCGCATGGCGCGAGCCTGTGCGGCACTGCCTGGCTAAGCTTGTTCGCTGGCGACGATGTCTCGAATGGAATAAGGATGAAACTTGATCGTGACCGTTCCATCGGTGATGGCCAGCGTCGGGTTCGGCAGCCGTTCGCCCTCGCCCTTTGGCGAGCTTTGCTTCAGCTTGATCCCCGGCGCCAGCAACGCTTCATCGGCCAGGTGGCTCAACGCCCGGGCGTACAGCGTCTGCGGATCGCCACTGAGCACTAATTCGACGTGTTCCCAGCCTTCGTGCGGATAGCGTTTCTCCCCCGGATACGGCAGTTCGATGCAGTCTATCCGCCATGGCCCAACGGCCAGCGGCTGAGACAAGTCGAACAGACAGATAGGCCGCCCGTTGATCATCGATTCGGACAGCAATGTCCCGCACTGCATCAGCCCCTGGCGCCAGCGCTCGGCGGTAGCGTTCTGGTGACAGCGCAGTGAGATGTGATCGGCGGTAAACGCGGACAGATCAAGCCGCAATTTGGCGGCAAATTGGTGCAACGCCTGTTCGAAACGCGGCAGGTCGAGCTTCAGATCGTCAAGCTCGGCAATGGCCTGCAAGGGAGTGGTCATAGGAACCTCAAAACAACGGGGCGCAAAGTTAAACGCCGTAATTTACACGCTGGCGACAGCGCTCGCCAGCGTTGCGAGGTTTTTCGGCGGCAGTTCAACATGATTTTTGGTTGCGGACAGGGAGAATAAAAGCCGGATTTTTATTAAGGTGACAGCTTATTAAATCAACGGAAAAATAAAAAATAAGATTTTTCGCAAGACATTATACCTTTTCTTTATGACGCTATGATTTAAGTTATTTTGCACAAAATCCTCTGCAGGCCATTGGTCAAGCCGATTGAATCGCTGGGTTTAATCAAAACGACTCACTTATCAATGTCGCACAAATCCGCAATCACAACCCATTGTAAAAAAAGAAAATAAAACGCATTAATTGATTAAAAGCTAAGGATTATCTTAATTTAACCCCAGACAATTGATTCACCAAGACAACTCGGCTACTTTGGAGGAAATTTAAATTCGAGATGATCATTATGTTATTGCTGACGATATCCTTGGTGTTGATAATTATCGCCGTATACGCCATCTACCGTCATTTCAAATCACGCAGCGTCAACACGCTGGATGCCGGTCGCCGCAATAAAAAGCGCTAGCTTCGCAACTCTCCCCTCCGTACATTCTGTTCAGCTCATTCCGCTTTTCACCTTCCGGCAATCAACGCGCCGCACCCGACAACTGTTTCATCGCAGCGGCCGCGCCAACTGCTGACGGACTCCGTCAGATCGGTTACAATTGCAGGCTGTTTTGTGGCGGTCGCCCATCGCGCCCGCCACCGTTGAATCCCACAGGGGCTGGCTTCAGCCCCTCGTTCGTCATTAAGGTAACCCGGTGAATATTCAGGTTCTTCTTTCAGATAAAGTCAGCCAGGCGCTGATCGCCGCTGGCGCGCCAGCCGATTGCGAAGCGCAGGTCCGCCCTTCCGCCAAGGCGCAGTTTGGTGATTACCAGGCCAACGGCGTGATGTCCGTCGCCAAAAAGCTGGGCATGCCGCCCCGGCAGCTGGCGGAAAAAGTGGTGCAACTGCTGGATCTCGGCGACGTCGCCGGTAAAGTGGAAATCGCCGGTCCCGGCTTTATCAACATTTTCCTGAACAGCGACTGGGTCGCCCGCCAGGCCGACCAGGTGCTGAACGCACCGAAACTGGGCATTGCGCCGGTTGAGCCGCAAACCATCGTTATCGACTACTCCGCGCCGAACGTGGCGAAAGAAATGCACGTCGGCCATCTGCGCTCCACCATCATCGGCGACGCCGCGGCGCGTACCCAGGAGTTTCTGGGCCATAAAGTGATCCGTGCCAACCACGTCGGCGACTGGGGCACCCAGTTCGGCATGCTGATTGCCTACCTGGAAAAAATGCAGAACGAAAACGCCAGCGACATGGGCCTGTCCGATTTGGAACAGTTCTATCGCGAAGCCAAGAAGCATTACGACGAAGACGCCGAGTTCGCCGAGCGCGCGCGCGCTTACGTCGTCAAGCTGCAGGGCGGCGATCAGTACTGCCTGAAAATGTGGCGCAAGCTGGTCGACATCACCATGGCGCAAAACCAGCTGACCTATAACCGCCTGAACGTCACGCTGACCGAAGACGACGTGATGGGCGAAAGCCTGTATAACGCGATGCTGCCGGGCATCGTCGCCGATCTGAAAGCCAAAGGGCTGGCGGTAGAAAGCGAAGGCGCCACCGTGGTGTTCCTCGACGAATACCAGAACAAGGACGGCGATCCGATGGGCGTCATCATCCAGAAAAAGGATGGCGGCTATCTCTACACCACCACCGATATTGCCTGCGCCAAGTACCGCTACGAAACCCTGGGCGCCAATCGCGTGCTGTATTACATCGACTCCCGTCAGCATCAGCACCTGATGCAGGCCTGGACCATCGTGCGCAAGGCCGGTTACGTGCCGGAGTCCGTCTCGCTGGAACACCACATGTTCGGCATGATGCTGGGCAAAGACGGCAAGCCGTTCAAAACCCGCTCGGGCGGTACGGTGAAGCTCTCCGATCTGCTGGATGAGGCCATCGAACGCGCCGAACAGCTGATCGCCGGCAAAAACCCGGACATGCCGCAAGACGAAATGAAGACCGTGGCCCGCGTGGTCGGCATCGGCGCGGTGAAATACGCCGATCTGTCGAAAAGCCGCACCACCGACTATGTCTTCGACTGGGATAACATGCTGGCCTTCGAAGGCAATACCGCGCCTTATATGCAATACGCCTATACCCGCGTGGCATCGGTATTCAAGCGCGCCGGGATCGACGAAAGCAGCCTGACGCTGCCGCTGACGCTGACCGAAGAGCGTGAAATTGCGCTGGCTACCCGCCTGCTGCAGTTCGAAGAGGTGCTCACCACCGTCGCGCGTGAAGGCACGCCTCACGTCATGTGCAGCTACCTGTACGATCTGGCCGGCTTGTTCTCCGGTTTCTACGAGCACTGCCAGATCCTGAACGCCGACAGCGAAGAAGCGCGTCAGAGCCGCCTGAAGCTGGCGCTGCTGACCTCGAAAACGCTGAAAACCGGTCTGGATACGCTGGGCATCGAAACCGTCGAACGCATGTAAACCGCACCGCGCGGAAAGCAAAAAGGTCGCCTGGGCGACCTTTTTTTGTTCTTGCTTTCGGCTCAGGCGGCGCGGCGCGCAAAGTCGCGCGGGCGGAAGCCCAACCCTACCAGCACGCCAAAGTAGGCCACCACACCGGCCACCACCACCGCAGCCAAACGCAGCAAACGTTCCAGCATATTGCCCTGATCCCAGGCCGGCATCAGCCACATCACGCCAATCAGCACCGCCGACATCACCAGCACGGCGATCACCAGCTTGGTAAGGAACAGCGCCCAACCCGGCTGCGGCTGGAAAATCTTCTGCTTGCGCAGTTGCCAATACAGCAGCGAGGCGTTCAGGCAGGCCGCCAAACCGATCGACAGCGCCAGGCCGGCATGCTTCAGCGGGCCAATAAACGCCAGGTTCATCACCTGCGTCATAATCAGCGTGATGATGGCGATCTTGACCGGCGTTTTAATGTCCTGCCGCGAATAGAAGCCCGGCGCCAGCACTTTAACCACGATCAGCCCCATCAGCCCAACCGAGTAAGCCACCAGCGCGCGTTGCGTCATCGCCGCGTCAAAGGCGCTGAACTTGCCGTACTGGAACAGCGAAACGGTCAATGGCTTGGCCAAAATGCCGAGCGCGATGGCGCTCGGCAACGCCAGCAGGAAGCACAGACGCAGCCCCCAATCCATCAGGCGCGAATACTCGTCGTGGTTGCCGCTCGAGAAGCTTTTGGCCAGCGACGGCAGCAGGATGGTGCCCAGCGCCACGCCCAGCACGCCGGAGGGAAACTCCATCAGGCGGTCGGCGTAGTACATCCAGGACACCGAGCCGGACACCAGGAACGAAGCGAAAATGGTGTTGATGATCAGCGAGATTTGGCTGACCGACACCCCGAGGATCGCCGGCCCCATCTGGCGCATCACTCGCCAGACCCCGGCATCGCCCAGCTTGAGGCGCGGCAGCACCAGCATGCCTATCTTGCGCAGATGCGGCAGCTGATACCCCAGCTGCAGCACGCCGCCCACCACCACCGCCCAGGCCAGCGCCAGCACCGGCGGGTTGAAATACGGAGCGGCGAACAGCGCGAAACCGATCATGCTGACGTTAAGCAGCGTTGGCGCAAAAGCCGGGATCGAGAAGCGGTTCCAGGTATTGAGGATCGCCCCCACCAGCGACGCCAGTGAGATCAACAAAATATAGGGGAAGGTGATGCGCAGCAGCGCCGACGTCAGGGCAAACTTGTCGGGCGTATCGGTAAAGCCCGGCGCAGTAATGTAAATAACCCAGGGCGCGGCCAGCATCCCCAGCACCGTCACCACCGCCAGCACCAGCGTCAGCAGCCCGGAGACGTAGGCAATAAAAGTGCGCGTCGCCTCTTCACCCTGCTGGCTCTTGTATTCGGCCAGGATCGGCACGAAGGCCTGCGAAAACGCCCCTTCGGCAAAGATACGGCGTAACAGATTCGGGAGTTTGAACGCCACGAAAAAGGCGTCCGTTGCCATGCCAGCCCCGAACACGCGCGCGACGATCGCATCGCGGGCAAAGCCCAACACCCGCGAAAACATCGTCATCGAGCTGACGGCAGCCAAGGATTTGAGTAGGTTCATGTGGTTGTCTGATAGGTACCGTAAATATCAACGCCTGCAACAGCAGGCGTCAGTGAAACAATCGGCTCAGTTTACGCATCCGGAAAAGAATAGCTACCGCCATATGTTACATAGAGTTATCCCGCAGCAAACGCTCGACCACCCGCTGGGCGGCCAGCGCCTGTTCGCCGCCGGTTTCCGGCGCGCTCTGGTTGGCGACGGCATCAAGGAAATGCCGCACCGCACCGTCGAAGCCGCGTTGCACCAGCGTGCTTTGCCAGCCCGGCACCGGCTGCTCCAACTCGCCCTGCGCATCTTCACGCAGCCAGTGGCGCATATCGGTCAACTGATACAGCGCGCCGTCGGTCACCGCCTGCACGCTTTCGCGCTGGCTGCCGCCGCGGCGATGCATACTGGTCGTCACCTGCGTGTCGCCGCAGGCGAAGTGATGCTCGGCGTACAGCATTTCACCGGCGGCGTTGGCGCGCAGGCTGCCGCTCAGCAGTTGCTCCCGCCCGCCCGCCAGCCACAGCGCAGTGTCCACCACGTGCAGGTAATCATCCAACAGGGTAAAACGCAGATCGTGCGGGCCGACGCTGTCCGCCCGATGTTTATCCATGCGAATGGAGGCCGGCTGGTTCATTTGCTGTTTGAGCTGCCGGTAAAGCGGCGCGAAACGGCGGTTGAACCCCACCATCAGCGTTTTGCCTCGCCGCTCGGCCTGCTCAAGCAGTTGCTCGCCCTGCTCCAGCGTCTCCGCCAGCGGTTTATCGACGTAAACGTGCACGCCGCGGTTCAGCAGCTCGCCTATCACCGAAAAATGGCTGGCGGTGCTGCTGTGAACAAAGACCGCATCGCACTGTTCGGCCAGGCTGTCCAGACGGGAGAAACAGGCCATACGGTAGCTGTCGCACAGCGGCTGGGCTTTTTGCTGATTGGGCGAAAAACCGCCCACCAGCGTCCAATCCGCCGCCTGGCCAAGGATTGGCAGATACGCCTTCTGCGCGATACTGCCCAACCCCACCACGCCTACACGCAATTTAGTCATTCGCATCCCTCGCCAACAGCTGTTGCAACTGCCGTTTCAGCTCCGCCACTTCGCTTTCCAATGCGCTGACTCTGGCGCTCAGTTCGCCGTCGTCCTCAGCGTCGAACGCCGCCGGCGGCGCTTCATCAATCGGGCCGCTGAACAGATGCATGAACCGGCTTTCGCGCTTGCCCGGCTCACGCGCCAGGCGCACCACGAACGGGCCATCTTCGCGCGTGGCCAGTTGCTGCAGCACCTGTTCGACCTCGCTGACATCGCTGAACTCGTGCATCCGATTGGTGCGGGTGCGCAACTCGCCCGGCGTTTGCGCGCCGCGCAACAGCAAGGTGGCGATCACCGCCAGTTCGGCAGGCGAGAGTTTCAGCTGGCCGAACTCGGAGTTGCAAAACCGCTGTTCGTACTTCACCACCCGATTGCCGAACCCGCTGAGGGTGCGCAGGAAATGTTTGCGCAGCAACAGATCGAGCAGTTGCTGCACTTCGCTTTCGCTCAGGTCCATCACCGGTTCGCGGTTGGTTTTTTGGTTGCATGCCAGCGTAATGGCATTCAGCGAAAGCGGGTATTGATCCGGTGTCGTGACCTGTTTTTCCAACAGGCAGCCGATAACCCGAGCCTCTCTGGCGTTCAATTCATATTTCATCGTTTGGCCTCAACGTGGGGGTAGCCACTCTTTATTGGTGTATGCCGTCAAAACGTGGTCTTGCCACTGGCCGTCGATCAGCAGGTAATCCTTGGCGTAACCTTCGCGTTCGAATCCCAGACGCGTCAGCAATGCGCCGCTGCGCTGGTTGTGTGGCATATAGTTGGCCATGATGCGGTGCATGCGCTGTTGGCGCAGCATATAGCGGATGGCGGACTGCAAGGCTTCGAACATCAGCCCTTGCCCCTGCCACTTTTCCCCCAGCGAATAGCCGAGGAAACAGGCATGAAACGAACCGCGCAGCACGTTGCTGAAGTTCGCCACGCCGCGCACTTCCTGCTCTTCTGGATCGAGCAGGATAAAATAGTAGGCGCTGCCCTGCTTTTGCATTTCGGTGATCATGCCCAGACGCGCCTGCCAGCCGGAAGGATAACAGTGGCTTTCGTCGCGCACCGGCTCCCAGGGTTTGAGAAAGGCTCGGTTCTCGGCATAATAATCCGCCAGACGGTAGGCATCCCGTTCATTCACTAAACGGACCACCATCCGGTCGGTTGTAAGACGTACTTTTGGCGATGCAGAGCGATAGCCGAACATCATTTCCCCCGCAGTCAAAACGGTTCGATAAGAAGTATTTATTGGGAAGCCGCGTGGATAATTCTCCGGCGCCGACCTGATGCCATGACTTTATTTTGCCAATAGCGCCTCAGAACCGCACTTCCCCGCATTCAATATAACCGTAGCCCGCCCCCGAGGTAAAATCCCGGTCGCTCAGTAAATCGCCGAATACGCGTTTTACGGCGTTTTTCCGCCCATTTTGCAGCACAGGTAACACCTTGACGATAAAAAAATATTATCTACACGCCCCCTGTCGCCGTAGGGGAATTGGGTAGAGAATGGAAGCGTTGTTCCCCCCTCTTTCTTTAATTGCTCATGGTGAAGCATGTCTCTGGTGTCGCAAGCACGCAGCTTGGGTAAATATTTTCTGTTGCTCGATAATCTGCTGGTGGTTTTAGGCTTCTTTGTCGTTTTTCCGCTTATTTCGATCCGCTTTGTCGATCAATTAGGATGGGCGGCGCTGATCGTCGGCATCGCGCTGGGTTTGCGGCAGCTGTTGCAACAAGGGCTCGGCATCTTTGGCGGCGCCATCGCCGATCGCTTCGGCGCCAAGCCGATGATCGTCACCGGCATGTTGCTGCGCGCCGCCGGTTTCGCCACCATGGCGATGGCCGATGCCCCCTGGATCCTGTGGTTCTCCTGTGCGCTTTCCGCCCTCGGTGGCACGTTATTCGATCCGCCGCGCACCGCTTTGGTGATCAAGCTGACCCGTCCGCACGAACGCGGCCGTTTTTTCTCGCTGCTGATGATGCAGGACAGCGCCGGTGCGGTGGTCGGCGCGCTGATCGGCAGTTGGCTGCTGCAGTACGATTTCCACTTTGTCTGCTGGGTTGGGGCGGCGATCTTCGTGCTGGCCGCCGGCTGGAACGCCTGGCTACTGCCGGCTTACCGCATCTCTACCGTGCGCATACCGATGAAGGAAGGCATATTGCGGGTCGTGCGCGATCGCCGCTTCCTCACCTATGTCCTGACGCTGACCGGTTATTACATGCTGGCGGTGCAGGTGATGCTGATGATGCCGATCGTGGTCAACGAAATCGCCGGTTCACCGGGGGCAGTGAAATGGATGTATGCGATTGAAGCGGCGCTGTCGCTATCGCTGCTCTATCCGCTGGCGCGTTGGGGAGAAAAACACTTCCGGCTAGAGCAGCGCCTGATGGCGGGCCTGTTGCTGATGACACTCAGCCTGCTGCCGATCGGTCTCGCCACCAGCTTGCAGGGTGTATTCACGCTGATCTGCTGCTTCTATCTGGGATCGATCATCGCCGAACCGGCGCGCGAAACGCTGAGCGCTTCGCTGGCCGATCCGCGTGCGCGCGGCAGCTATATGGGCTTCAGCCGCCTCGGCCTGGCGCTGGGCGGCGCGTTGGGTTATACCGGCGGCGGCTGGATGTACGATACCGGCCGGACGATGAACATGCCGGAGCTGCCCTGGTTGCTGCTTGGTGCAGTAGGCTTCGCTACGCTGCTGGCGCTGTACTGGCAGTTCAGCCCGCGGCGCAGTGCGTCGATGATGCTGCGCGGCGGTTGACGCCATAGAAATCCGGCCGAATCGGCAACAGCTGCTATCCTGTTAGTAAAAACACCCACAGGAGCCCGTCGGCATGAGTGAAGAAGCAAAATTACCGCAACTACTCGAACATATGATACTGAACTTGCGCATGATTTATGCGCGCGCCACCCTGGTGGAGAAGGCGCTGGCCCATATCCTCGCCAGCGACGCCGGCCTGAAAAACGATATTATCAAACAGCTGCAGGTCGTCACCGCCGCCAACGAACGTGACCGAATCGATCTGGATGAAGCTCGCATTCACCTGATCGATGTGCTCAACTCAGTACCGGCCAAGAAATAACGCCCCCTGGCCCGCGCCGATGCGCGGGCAATTTCGCAATAACGCACCATCCAACACACGCACGTCAAGACAGCCTCGATAAGCTGTGGTAACTATTGCTGTTAAAACCTGACAACCCGGAGCAAGCATGAAACTGTTTATTTACGATCATTGCCCATTCTGCGTGAAAGCCCGCATGATTTTCGGCCTGAAACGTCTGCCGATTCGCCTGGTCACGTTGCTCAACGACGATGAAACGACTCCGTTTAACCTGATCGGCCAAAAAATGGTGCCTATCCTGGTCAAAGACAACGGTGAAGCGATGCCGGAAAGCCTGGATATCGTGCGCTATGTCGATGCTCTGGACGGCAAGCCGGTACTGACCGGCCGCACCAACCCGGCCATCGCCGAGTGGCTGCAGCGGGTGGGCGGTTACAGCGCGAAATTGTTGTTGCCGCGAATTGCGCATGCCGATTTCGAAGAGTTTGCCACCGACAGCGCCCGCCGTTACTTTATCGATAAAAAGCAGGCGTCAATCGGGGATTTCGCCGAGCATCTCGCCAATAGCGCCGATCTGATCGCCCAGTTGGAAGCCGATCTGCAAGCGCTGTCGCCGCTGATCGTCTCCGCCGACGCGGTGAACGGCGAACTGTCCGAGGACGATATTCACCTGTTCCCGCTGCTGCGCTCATTGTCGATCGTCGCCGGGGTTGCGCTGCCGGATAACGTGGAAGCCTACCGCAACCGCATGGCGCAGCGCAGCGAGGTGCCGTTGCTGCTGGATATGGAACAATAACGTTTGAGCAACCAAAAGGATATGGCGTACTGATGCTGAAAATGGTGCTCGCCACCGCTCGCGATCGGGCGCGGCTGAAGGAAATAACCTCCGTTCTGATCCGTTATGGTCTGCAAGACGTTCTGCGTCTGCTGGGCCTGGGGGCTTTGCTGCGCGGCGCCCGCGCTGGATCCGCCCAACAGGACGCCCAAACCCTGCCTGAGCGGCTGCGCGAAGCGCTCGAGGCGCTGGGGCCTACCTTCGTCAAATTCGGCCAGATCCTGGCCACGCGCTCCGACCTGCTGGATCCGGCCTGGACCGACGAACTGGATCGCCTGCACAGCCGGGCGGCAGTGTTGCCATGGGAAACGCTGGCGCCACAGATCGTTGCCGACCTGGGCGGCGAACCCGAGCGGCTGTTCGCCGAATTCGATCGCACGCCGCTGGCGGCGGCGTCGATGGCGCAAATCTACCGCGCACGCCTGCACAGCGGCGAACAGGTGGTGGTGAAAGTGCTGCGGCCCGGTCTGGCGAAAACCATCCACGCCGATTTGCGGCTGCTGGCCTCGCTGGCGGAAACCGTAGAGCAGCAGAGCCCCGCGCTGGCGCGCTATCGGCCGCGGCAGATGGTCAGAGCGCTGGCGACGGCGCTCAATCATGAACTGGATTTGACCCACGAAGGGCATAACTGCGACCGCGTCGCCGGGATGTTCGCCCATCAACCTGACGTCGTCGTGCCCAAAATCTATTGGCAATGGTCTTCTCCGCGCCTGTTAGTGCAGGAATACCTGCCCGGCACCGCGCCGGAAAACCCTCAGCAGCTGGCGGCGGCGGGCTTTGACGGCCCGCTGCTGGCGCAACGCGGCGCCCGCGCCTTTATGAGCATGGTACTGGAGCATCGGCTGTATCACGCCGACCCTCACCCCGGCAACGTCATGGCGCTGAGCGGTGACCGCGTCGGCTTTATCGACTTCGGCATGGTGGGCCAGCTGTCCGAGCGGCGGCGCAACCAGTTGCTCCTGCTGCTGCAGGCCATCGCCGATCGTCAGTCCGAAGGCATCGTCAACACGCTGATCGCCTGGTCGGACAGCGAACCGCTGGATCTGATGGATCTGGAGCTGGCGGCGCAAAACTTTCTCGACAAACAGGCCGCCGCCACTCTGACCTTGGGCAAGGCCCTGACCGACCTGCTGGTGATGGCGCGTGAGCACCAACTGGCGCTGCCGCCCGATCTGGTGCTGCTGTTCAAGGCGTTAATCACCGCCGACGGCGTGCTGCACCGATTGGATCCGGCCTTCGACATCGTCGCCACGCTCAAACCGATGCTGCAACAAACGGTGCTGCAACGCTATGCCCCGGACGCCGTGCGCCAGCGGCTGTTGGCTCTGGGCGGGGAAGCGCTCGACGCCGGAGAAGAACTGCCGCAAACCCTGCGGCTGATGGTGCGCCGTCTGAAACGCGGGCAGCTCAATGCCGATATCAACGTCAGGAACCTCGGTCAGTTGAGCAAAGCGCTGGAGCGCGCCGCCGTCACCCTGGCCATCGCTATCGTCACCGCCGCTTTTGCCCTGGGCCTGGCGCCTTATCTGATGCATTCTTCGCTGCGGCTGTGGGGCATTCCCCTGTTCCCGCTGTTGGGGGGCGCGGCCTGCCTGGCCGGCGTGGCGCTCTTGGCGCTGCGATTGCGACGTTGACGCTTTCGGCGTTATCCGATAGGTGTCGCCCACTTTTGCGCGCACTATCCCCTGCACATCGCCGCCTGCCGTTTTCAGGCGCAGGCGGAACGTTTATAATGATTAATCAATTATCTGCAGCACTTTTCGCCAGCAGTCGCAATGAGGCATGAATGAAGAAGATCCTGATGGGCGCAGCCGCCCTGCTGTTCGCCGGCGTATTGGCCGGTTGCAATCAACTGACCCAGTACACCCTGAGCGAGCAGGAAGTGAATGATTACCTGCAGAAACACAACGATTATCAGAAGCAGATCGGCGTGCCCGGCCTGGTGGACGCCAACATCGTACTGACGCAGCTGCAAAGCCAGATTGGCCGCAGCGAGCCGGGCAAGGTCACCCTTTCCGGCGATGCCAAGGTCAATATCACGTCGATTCTCGGCCCGCAGGCGGCGGATCTGAAGCTGACGCTGAAAGCGCAGCCGGTTTACGACCGTGCACAGGGCGCCATTTACCTGAAAGACATGGAACTGACCGATTACAGCGTGCAGCCGGAAAAAATGCAGACGGTGATGAAAGCGCTGACGCCATATCTGAATCAGTCGCTGAAGTCTTACTTCGACCAAAAGCCGGCTTATGTGCTGAATCCTGACAACAGCAAAACCGAAGCGCTGGCGAAAAAACTGGCGAAGGGATTGGAAGTGAAACCGGGTGAGTTGGTGATCCCGTTTAGCGACTGACCGCCTCTTGATGCATCAAGCCCGCCGCCAGGCGGGCTTTTTATTGCGGAAAACGATTACTGCGGCGCGCTGTAGGCGATCTCGCCGGTGTTGCAGTTGAGCGTCACGTTGTAGGTTTTATCCGCTTTGGTGCCGCGCACCGTCAGCGGCACCTGCCACACCTGATCCTTGCCGGTGATGGCATCCGGGCTGATCCAGGCGATCGGGGTAGCGGTGCCCAGCAGTTTTTTGTCCGCCTCCCAGCGCGTGATGCGGTTCTGCAAGAAGTCGCGCTTGACCTGGGCGGCGATATCCGCCGGCTGCAGCCCCGCACACTGCCCCACCTTGGCGCTGCGTTGCTCTTGAACCTGCGCCCACACCGCAGTCGATGCTCCCATCATGGCCAACAAGGCGATAGCCAAAGCCGTTTTTTTCATGTGTCCTCCCGTTGTGATTAGCGCTATCCGGGCGCCCATCCCTGGCTCACAACAGGGTTTCGGCAAAGGGTTACCGTTTGACGAACTCGATGACAAACAGCGCATCCAGGCCCGGATAGATTTCCTTGATCACCTGCTTCAGTTCGCCGAGCGACATGTTCTCCTGCTGTGCATGGCGTTCGGTCAGCGCATCCAGGCGCACCGGCGTTACCGACAGCACTTCGATAAAGCAGAAAAATACGCCGTCTTCATTGCGGCTTACGCGCAATACCTCGCCCGGTTCGAAGTGCGACTCACTGGCATCCCGAATGGTGATGGTTTTGCGCCCCGCCAGAATGTCTTGCTCAAAGCGGCTGAAGAAAGTTATTTCACGGCTCATTTTAGATCCTTTTTCATCACAACACCGCAACATAAGCCATTATGCCGCTTGCTTTTCTGACGCAGATCCCTCTTTTGAGTTAGAGACCGTTTTTTTCGCTTTCGCTTCCGTCGGTTTTTTGCCGGTTTCCGCCGGTGATGCGCCGCGCAGGATCAGCCCCAGCGCATCCTTATTCTCCGCCAGGAAGAAGCTCAGCCCTTCGCGCTGTTCGTCGTCCAGCTTCAGCGGCGCCTGTTGCAACCACTCTCCGAGGTTATCCGCCAAATCCAGCATTTTGTCGTAGGCGTCGGCTTCTTTCTTGCTCGCGAAAGTCATTTTTTCCTCACCGTTTCTCACCACCACATATTTAACTTCAACCGCCATGCGTGCGTCCTCAAATGCTCAAATACCTGTAAATATACACAGTATAAATAGATAGCGGCGGGAAGGCAAACCGCCGCCCGCCTTCGGCTTATTTCAGCAGCCGCACCTTGCAGCTCTTGCCTTTGATTTTGCCCTGTTGCAGCTGTTGCAGCGCCTTGCGTGCGCTGGCTTTACGGATCGCGACGTAGGCATGCACCGGGAACATGTCGATCTTGCCCACTTCCGCCGCCGTCAGCCCGGCATCGCCGGTCAGCGCGCCGAGGATATCGCCGGGGCGGATCTTCGCCTTGCGGCCGCCGTCGATGCACAGCGTTACCATCTCCGCCTCCAGCGAGCCGTTGGCCGCCCCGCTCAGCTCGGACACCGGCGCCCAATCGACGGTCATCTGCAGGTAGTCTTCAATCGCATGCGCCCGCGCCATTTCCTGCGGCGTGCACAGGCTGATCGCCAGCCCACTCATGCCGGCACGGCCGGTACGGCCAATACGGTGCACGTGCACTTCGGGATCGAACGCCAGTTCGTAGTTAACCACCAGCTCCAGCTCTTTGATGTCCAGCCCGCGAGCGGCGACGTCGGTCGCCACTAGCACCCGGCAACTGCGGTTGGCGAAGCGCACCAACACCTGGTCGCGATCGCGCTGCTCCAGATCGCCATGCAGAGCCAATGCGCTGATGCCGCGGGCCTCCAGGGCCTCAAGCACCGTCTGACAATCGCGTTTGGTATTGCAGAACACCACGCAGGACGCGGGTTGATGATAACGAATGGCCGACACCAGCAGCGCCGGGCGCTGATCGCGCGTGGTCTCATAGAAACGTTGTTCGATGGCGGTCTGCGCTTCGTCATCGCCCACTTCGACGCTCAGCGGCTGGCGCTGAACGCGTTCGCTGATGCGTTCGATACCCGCCGGATAGGTGGCGGAAAACAGCAGCGTCTGACGCTGCGGCGGCGTGTAGCTGATCACATCGTCGATATCGTCGGCGAAGCCCATGTCCAGCATGCGGTCGGCCTCATCCAGCACCAGCACCTTCAGTTCGTCCAGCAGCAGCGTTTTCTTGCGCAGGTGCTCCTGAATGCGCCCCGGCGTCCCCACCACGATGTGCGGCGCGTGCACCAGCGAATCGAGCTGCGGCCCCATCGGTTGGCCACCGCACAGCGTCAGGATTTTGATGTTTTGCGTGAAACGCGCCAGGCGACGCAGCTCTTTGCTCACCTGATCGGCCAATTCACGGGTGGGACAGAGCACCAGCGCCTGCGTGGCGACCTGAGCGACGACGATATTATTCAGCAGACCAATGCCGAACGCCGCCGTTTTGCCGCTGCCGGTTTTCGCCTTGGCGCGCACGTCCCGCCCTTGCAGAATGGCGGGCAACGCGGCGGCCTGCACCGGCGTCATTTTGGCGTACCCCAGTTCGTTGAGGTTGGCCAACTGTTCGGCTGGCAGCGGCAGGGAAGAAAAAGAAACTGTGCTCACGGCGATAACTCTTATATGACGAATGGAATGGCGGCGCGCCCGCAGGTTGGCGCCGAATCAGCGGCAAATGATAACAGAGATGGGCGGCGTTACGGGCAGCGGGCATAAAAAAACCCGCCGGCGGCGGGTTTCTTGGCGGCTCCGTCGTTAAATGGCGACGACGTTGGCTGCGGCTGGGCCACGTTGGCTGTCCTGGATGGAGAACTCAACCTGCTGGCCTTCAGCCAGGGTCTTGAAACCATCGCTAACGATAGCGGAAAAATGAACGAAAACGTCTTTAGAACCGTCGGCAGGCGTGATGAAGCCGAAACCTTTGCTTTCGTTGAACCATTTAACGTGACCAGTGATCTTGCTCATTTGTGTTTCCTTTACTTGATAAACCTGCCTTGACGGCACGAGACGCGAAAACCATGCGATATGTGGGCCTTCTTTCGTCGTCGGTTATTAACGCATAATCGCCCATGCAGGGCAAATATTTCTGCTTGTTATAAAAACAGCAAGTTAGCAACAAACTTGGCGCAGCGGCTGCGCACGCAATCGTTTTCGTATATACTGCCCGCCGATCATCAATCCGCTTACTTTCACCGATCCAGGTACGAAACTATGTTAACGATTGGAACCGCCCTGCGCCCTTCCGCCACCCGCGTTATGTTGCTCGGCTCCGGGGAGCTGGGTAAAGAAGTCGCCATTGAATGCCAGCGCCTCGGCCTGGAAGTGATCGCCGTCGATCGCTATCCCGACGCCCCCGCCATGCACGTGGCGCACCGCAGCCACGTCATTAATATGCTGGACGGTGACGCGCTGAAAGCCGTTATCGAACAAGAGCGGCCGGACTATATCGTTCCCGAAATCGAAGCGATCGCCACCGCCATGCTGGTCGAGCTTGAACGCCAGGGCCACCGCGTGGTGCCCTGCGCCGAAGCCACGCGCCTGACCATGAACCGTGAAGGCATCCGCCGTCTGGCGGCGGAAGAGCTTGGCCTGCCCACCTCCAGCTACCGCTTTGCCGACAGCGAGGCGACTTTCCGGCAGGCGGTCGAGCACATCGGCTACCCGTGCATCGTCAAACCGGTGATGAGTTCTTCCGGCAAAGGACAAAGCCTGATCCGCACGCCTGAACAGCTGCAAAGCGCCTGGGATTACGCCCAACAGGGCGGCCGCGCCGGCGGCGGCCGGGTGATCGTCGAAGGGCTGGTAAGATTTGATTTTGAAATTACCTTGTTGACCATCAGCGCCGTGGACGGCGTACATTTCTGCGCGCCGATCGGCCATCGTCAGGAGGATGGGGACTATCGCGAATCCTGGCAGCCGCAGCGCATGTCAGCTGCGGCGTTGAGCCGCGCTCAGGCTATCGCGGAGAAGGTGGTGAAGGCCCTGGGCGGTTTCGGCCTGTTCGGCGTGGAGCTGTTCGTCTGTGGTGACGACGTGATCTTCAGCGAGGTGTCTCCGCGACCGCACGATACCGGCATGGTCACGTTGATCTCACAGGATCTGTCCGAGTTCGCCCTGCACGTTCGCGCATTTCTCGGGTTGCCGATTGGCGCCATCCGCCAGTTCGGCCCTTCCGCTTCGGCGGTGATCCTGCTGCAGCTGACCAGCAGCGATGTGCGCTTCAGCGGCCTGGAACACGCGCTGCGCGGGCACAGCCAGCTGCGCCTGTTTGGCAAACCGGAGATCGCCGGGCAGCGTCGACTGGGCGTGGCGCTGGCGACGGCGGACACGACGGAACAGGCGGTGGAGCAAGCGAAACAAGCCGCCGCCGCCGTAGCGGTCAACGGCTGATACTCACGGGGCCGCTTGCGCGGCCCCGATAACGTCAATAGTCTTCGTCTTCTTCAGCATCGTCATTCCGCGACGCCTCCGGGGCGGTTTCATGCTGCTCGTCTTCATCATCGTCATCGAACAGTACCGCAACCTGAGTGCCCTGATGCTTCTCGCGAATTTCCTGCGCAACGCGAGCAATGGCTTCACCGCTGCTCATGCCCTGCTCCATCAGTTGATGGATGCGATCCGCCGCTTCCTGCTGCTCCGCGTGACTCAGTAATGGCATACCTGCATGCATGTGTCGTTTTCTCCGGCAAAAGGGAGAAGGAGTATACGCGCTAACGCGGCGGATCCCAACGTCTTGTGGCTCAGGCCGGTTGCGAGCAGCCGTTATCGCTGCGCCACTGCTTCAGCCGATGCCGCCACAGCATGACATGCCACCCCTGTTTCAGGCCGCGCGCATTGGCGAACATCGCTCTGTCGATGCCGCGCTGATAGAACTCTTCGGTGATCTGACTCTGGGCAGCCGGATCCGGCTCACGACGAATGCTGTGGCAAATACCCAGCGCTTCGCGGGTGATTTGCCAATGGAAAGCCGGACGAATGGCGACAGTGCCGGCATAGCGCCGGTTGAGCCGCTCCAGCATCTCGACGATTTTCATATAGTGGCGTTGATAATCCACGTTCGCCTGACCGGTGCGACGGCGGTTGCTGATCGATTTGTCGTGCACCCGTTGACGGTACAGCGGCGTGCTTAAATATTTGACCCGTTTGGCATTAAACATGACTTCCGTTGTCCAGGGAATATCCTGGTGATGCAATCCCGGCTCGAAATAAAGCCGATGCTGGCGAATAAAGTCGAGGCGATATATTGCCAGCCATACAACGTGAATAAACTTTCGCGATTTCAGCGCACGTTCAAACCACTGTACGCCGGTGATAACGTCGGTGGTGCGCAAACGCGCCTCGGGAAAAATCAGCTGCAATTCATCCTGGCTGGTGAAATAGCGTTCGCCATTGCATTGCATCACGTCTAATTGGTGTTGTTCCGCCTGTTCCAGCAGCGTGGAATACATGTCCGGCGCCAGCACATCGTCGGCATCGGGAAACGCCACATATTTGCCTCGGGCAACGGCGAGCCCGGCATTGCGCGCGTTAGAAACACCGGTATTGGCTTGATCGATCACACGAATATGCGGATGCGCCGCCGCGTAACGGTGTGCGATCTCCCCCGAACCGTCGGTGGAACCATCGTTAACGATGATCACCTCCAACCGCTGCTCACGCTGGGCCAGCAGCGAGGCCAGGAAAGGCTCCAATAATTCCCCCGCATTGTGCATCGGGACGATCACGCTCAGCATTAACGACATAGGCAGCTCTTCAAGGATAATGTAACAAAATAATAATTTTACTTTTCTAAAAGACGCATAGGGTTCAGCGCACGCTGAAATAGCGTGACGCCTGCAAATTCCCGCAGCGGCTAATGGAACCGAACCTGCTTTTCTTTATTCAAACCAGCGCCAGAAAGCGCTAAGTAATTAACCCATTAATTCCAAAGGGCGGCGACGCTGGCTAAAATCAGGCAAAACCACGCCGCTCCGCATCTAATAACAAGCAGAAATAATAAATTTATGAAATTAACGAATCTTTTTTTATATTTTTCGGGCCTTGCGCCCGCGGAAAATAGGCTTCCAGTGCATTTGACGTTAAATTTTTAACATATCGAAGTATAATCAATGGCGCAAAAAATGCCTTATTTCAGGTTTATTGAACTGCCGTTTATGTGAACTGTGCTGCATGCCGCGCATGGCAAAACATGCATGACGTGACCGTCTATGGCACACTAGCCGCCAGATATCGCCGCCCTCACAGCCAGGTTTATTGACGTTCATGAGCGTAACCGCCCCAAACATAAAATCGTTGCCCTACAGCCGCAGTGCCCTGATGACGCTTTTCGCCCCGCTTTCAGCACAGCCCTGGGCGATGCTGCTGCATTCTGGCTTCGCCGACCATTCGCATAACCGCTTCGATATCCTGGTCGCACAGCCGCGCGTTACGCTCACCACCCAGGGCGCCTGCACGACAATCGAAAGTGACGGCGTCACCATTGAGTCTCAGGAGGATCCGTTCTCCCTGCTGCACCAGCAGCTGGCGGCGCAAGGCTGGCAGCCGGCGTTTAACCCGGATCTGCCGTTTCAGGGCGGCGCCCTGGGGCTGTTCGGCTACGATCTCGGGCGCCGGGTGGAAACCTTGCCGCAGTTGGCTGAAGCCGACCTCGCTCTGCCGGACATGGCGGTGGGCATTTATGACTGGGCATTGATCGCCGACCACCAATTGCAAACCCTGACGCTGCTCAGCTATGGCGATGTGGAGCAGCGCTGGCGCTGGCTTACTAGCCAAACCGCGCCGACGGAGCGCCCCTTCACGCTGCTAAGCGGCTGGCGTGCCAATATGAGCCGCCGGCAATACGGCGAGAAGTTCCAACGTATTCAACACTACCTGCGCAGCGGCGACTGTTACCAGATTAATCTGGCGCAGCGGTTCTCCGCCGACTATCAGGGGGATGAATGGCAGGCGTTTTGCCGACTGAGCGCCTGCAACCGCGCGCCGTTTTCCGCTTTCCTGCGGCTGCCGCACAACAGCGTGCTGAGCGTCTCTCCCGAGCGCTTCCTGTGGCTGGCGCAGCAGCGCATCCAAACCCGCCCGATCAAGGGTACGCTGCCGCGGCTGGCGGACGCGGAACAGGACGCCGCACAGGCGCGCCGATTGGCCGATTCGCCCAAGGATCGCGCTGAAAATCTGATGATCGTCGATCTGCTGCGCAACGATATCGGCCGCGTCGCCCAGCCCGGCAGCGTACGGGTGCCGGAACTGTTCGTCGTGGAGCCGTTCCCCGCCGTGCACCACCTGGTGAGCACCATTACCGCCACCCTGCCGGAGCAGGCCTCGGCCACCGAGCTGCTGCGCGCCTGCTTCCCCGGCGGTTCGATCACCGGCGCGCCCAAGGTGCGCGCGATGGAAATCATCGAAGAGCTGGAGCCGCAGCGGCGCAACGCCTATTGCGGCAGCATCGGTTACCTGAGCGCCTGCGGCGCCATGGACACCAACATCACCATCCGCACGCTCGTCACCGAAAACGGCCGCATCCACTGCTCCGCCGGCGGCGGCATCGTGGCGGACAGCCAGGAGCAGGCGGAATACCAGGAGACCTTCGACAAGGTTGGCCGTATTCTGCCGCAGCTTGGGGAGTATGCCCCGTCGTGATCCCATCGAACTCACCGGCCTCGCTGCACGCCTTTATCAGCCGTTTTCAGCTGCAGCTGCCGCAGGCGGCGCAGATATCGCACAATGTGCGCCCGGCGGCGGTGCTTATCCCGATCGTCTGCCGCGCCGAGCCGACGCTGCTGTTGACCCGCCGCGCCGACTCGCTGCGCAAACATGCCGGCCAGGTGGCCTTCCCCGGCGGCAAGACCGACGCCGAAGACGGATCGGCGATCGTCACGGCGCTGCGGGAAGCTCAGGAAGAAGTGGCGATACCGCCGCACGCGGTGACCGTCCTCGGCCAAATGGCGCCGCTCGACAGCAGCACCGGATTTCAGGTCACGCCTATCGTCGGCCTGATCCCGCCGGACGTGCAGTTTCGCGCCAACGAGGGTGAAGTGGCGGACGTGTTCGAGATGCCCCTGCGGGAAGCGCTGACCCTGTCGCGTTACTACCCGCTGGATATTCATCGTGCCGGCCGCACGCACCGCATTTATCTCTCTTGGTATCACAGCCAGTTTATCTGGGGGCTGACCGCCGCCATCATTCGCCGCCTGGCGCAGCAGGTCAGTATTTAGCCCGCATTGCGTGATCTGACTCGCAATCTGGCATGGCCGTCGGCGTCAGCTGCAGGTAAAGCGATCGAAATCACTTCATTTGATCGCTTTTTCAACTACCGTTCCGGTTGAATGGTTTTAAAAAAACTGTAAACCCTCTCTTAAACCTTACGAAATACCTGTAAAATACCACCGTCCGAGATAAACCACTGTAGAAACAGGGATTAAGCCGGCGGCGTTCAGCACGGAAGGCTGGCGCGATTACCGTTAATGGAGCTTGGGCGAAAGCGGATACCCCGCTTAAGGGTTCGCCCCGGGTAATCAGTAAAAAAAGCGACACCACGGATTATTTAATTTCATGCGAAAAAGGCAGCCGAACCCGCACGGCCCTTTTACAATATCGCTGTTCCCTGCGCGGTTTTTAACCGCTGCAGCCATAACAATACGTCTCTTTAAGGAGTTTTAGCGTGATTAGCGTTTTCGACATGTTTAAGATCGGCATCGGCCCGTCCAGCTCTCATACGGTTGGACCGATGAAAGCCGGCAAACAGTTTGTCGACGATCTGGTAAATAAAGGCCTGATGCCTTCTATCACGCGTGTTGCCGTAGACGTTTACGGCTCACTCTCATTGACCGGTAAAGGTCACCATACCGATATCGCCATCATTCTCGGCCTGGCCGGCAACATGCCGGACACCGTCGATATCGATAGCATTCCGGGTTTTATTCGCGATGTAGAACAACGTCAACGCCTGATGCTGGCCAACGGCCTGCATGAAGTCGATTTCCCGCGCGACGGCGGCATGGTCTTCCGCAGCGACAACCTGCCGCTGCATGAAAACGGCATGCAGATCCACGCCTTCGCCGACGATAAAGAAGTGTACAGCAAGACCTATTACTCTATCGGCGGCGGTTTCATCGTCGACGAGGAGAACTTCGGTAAGGACGCCGAGCAAGAGCTGCAAATGCCCTATCCGTTCAACTCCGCGCGCGAAATGCTCGATCACTGCCGCGAGACCGGGCTGTCGCTGTCCGGCATGGTGATGCAGAACGAACTGGCGCTGCACAGCAAGCAAGAGATCGAGACCTACTTCGGCAACGTCTGGCAAACCATGCGCGCCTGTATCGATCGCGGTCTGAACACCGAAGGCGTGCTGCCGGGGCCGCTGCGCGTGCCGCGCCGTGCCTCCGCGCTGCGCCGCATGCTGGTGGCGTCGGACAAACTGTCCAGCGATCCGATGAACGTGATCGACTGGGTCAACATGTTCGCGCTGGCGGTTAACGAAGAAAACGCCGCCGGCGGCCGCGTGGTTACCGCGCCGACCAACGGCGCCTGCGGCATCGTGCCTGCGGTACTGGCTTACTACGATCACTTCATCGAGTCCGTCAGCCCGGATATCTACATCCGCTACTTTATGGCGGCGGGCGCCATCGGCGCGTTGTACAAGATGAACGCCTCCATTTCCGGCGCCGAAGTCGGCTGCCAGGGTGAAGTCGGCGTAGCCTGCTCCATGGCGGCGGCCGGCCTGGCCGAACTGCTGGGCGGCAGCCCTGAACAGGTGTGCGTGGCGGCGGAGATCGGCATGGAACACAACCTGGGTCTGACCTGTGACCCGGTCGCCGGCCAGGTGCAGGTGCCGTGCATCGAGCGCAACGCCATCGCCTCGGTCAAGGCGATCAACGCCGCCCGCATGGCCCTGCGCCGCACCAGCGAGCCGCGCGTTTCGCTGGATAAGGTGATCGAGACCATGTACGAAACCGGCAAAGACATGAACGCCAAGTACCGCGAAACGTCACGCGGCGGACTGGCAATCAAGGTGCAATGCGACTGACAGATAACCCCGCCGCCCGGCGGGGTTTTTTATGGGTAATCAATTCATTGAACGTTTTAGTGACAATGTCACCAGAAAAAATCCTGCATTTTTCTCATCGATCCGGCGGTTAGCCTGCAAATTGGCCTTCTGTTTTACCAAACTGAAATAATTTACTGAGTTACCATCAATCTTGTATAACCTCAGGCTAGAATTAGCCGAGCACAACTTAAGGATCAATCGCCTGACTGTGACTCGGAGCTGGATTACCGAACAAGGATTTACCGGATGTTGATGACCCACCTCGCCGCGTCCCGATATCGTTACTACCGTTGGCTGCTGGCCGGAGCGGTGGGCGCGGCTATTCTGTTGGTATCGCTGTATACCCGTTACTATCAAGAGGTCAAAAGCATCGAGTTGAGCCAACACACGTTGGCCACCCGCACCGTCGGCAAGCTCAACCAGTTGCTGACGCCGGCGCAGCTGCAGGCGGAACGCAGCATGGACATGCTGAACCAGTCCTGCGAGAACGTGTCATCTACCCTGCGCTTTCGCGCCGCGCAAAATCAGGCGCTGCGCGCCATGTTGCTGGTGAAGAACGGCATTATTTATTGCTCCAGCCTGTTTGGCGCCCGTCATTATCAGCTGGCCGCGGTGATGCCCTCCTTCGTCAACAGCGACGCCAGGCTGGCGCTGCGCCCCTCGCTGGCGGTGAGCAAAGGTCTGCCCACGCTGGTGCTGTGGACGCCATCGCCCCGCGATAAAACCAGCGGCGTGCTGCACGTATTCAATATCGAGCTGCTGTCCAACTTTTTACTCGAGCCGCAGGAGCCTTACGTTCAGCGCGTGGTGCTGAACGTGGCCGACAGCAGCCTGGAATACGGCCGCCGCGAAATCCTGAGCCGCGATACCCTGACCAACGATCTGCGCTACACCGCCGGCTCTGCGCTGTATCCGTTCTCGATTTCGCTGTTCGGCCCGCAGATCGGCATGCTGGCGCTTTCCGCCCTGCCGCGCCATATTCCGCTGGCGCTGCTGATCAGCCTGTTGGCCGCCTATGTGGTCTATCTGCTCACCGCCAACCGCATGAGCCTGTCTTATCACATCGGCCATGCCATCACCCATCGCGAGTTCCGCGTCTACTGCCAGCCGATCATCCACAGCGATACCGGGCGCTGCGCCGGCGTCGAGATGCTGCTGCGTTGGAAAAAGAAACGACAAGGGTGGATCTCGCCCGACGTGTTTATTCCGCTGGCCGAGCAGCATGAGCTGATCATTCCACTCACCCGCTACCTGATGAGCACCGTGACGGAAAATCTGCAGCTGTTCCCGCCCCGGCCGTCGTTCTACATCAGCATCAACGTCGCCGCCGAGCATTTTAAAACGCTCAACATCATCGACGATATTCGCCAGATTTGGCTGCCGGCGCACCCGATGCCCTCATTGATGCTGGAGCTGACCGAACGCACCGCGCTGTCGGCAATTCAGTATGACCAGATCCGCACGCTGAAAGACATGGGGATCATGCTGGCCATCGACGATTTCGGTACCGGCCACAGCTCGCTGAGCTACCTGAAGAACCTCAGCCCGGACGTCTTGAAGATCGATCGCGGGTTTACCGCCGCCATCGGCACCGACGCGGTCAACGCCACGGTGACCGACACCATCATTACGCTGGCGCAGCGCCTGAAGCTGAAACTGGTGGCAGAGGGGGTGGAAACGGAGGAACAGGCCGACTATCTGCGCTCACGCGAGGTCAATGCCCTGCAGGGATATTATTTCGCCAAGCCGATGCCGATCCACGTTTTCCCGCTGTGGTTGCAGCAGTACGAATCGCGCATCAGGAAAGCGGAAGAGGATCCGCCGGAGGCCTGAGCCCCCGGCGTGAGGGTTACGCGTGCGCCGTCTCGTCCAGGACGACGCGGGTAACGCGCACCAGTTCGATACGGTATTCGGACACCTCAACGATATCGAACCGCAGGTGGTTCAGCTCAATGCTATCTCCCGCCACCGGCATCTGCCCGTAATGGGCCAGCAACAGCCCCGCCAGGGTGGCATAGTCGGCGGTGGGGCTGACCAGGTCATCGCAGGCCAGCGCCTGTTCCAGCGAGTGCAGATCGGTTCCGCCCTTCACCTGCCAGCCGTCGCCTTCCGCCACGATGTCCGGCGTTTCGTCCTCGTCCGGGAATTCACCGGCAATCGCTTCCAGCACGTCCAGCGGCGTCACCAGCCCCTGCACCACGCCGAACTCATTGGTGACCACCACCAGACGCCCTTTGGCGCGGCGCAGCACCGCCAGCAGCTTGATGACGTCCATGGTTTCCGGCACCACGATCGGCGGCGTGCGGGCGGCGAACTCGGCGATATCTTCCCCTTGCTCCAGCGCCACCAGCAGATCCTTGGCGCGTACCACGCCGACGATCTCATCCACCGAATCGCGGCACACCGGGAACAGGCTGTGTGGCGTATCCAGCAGCTGTGCGCGCACCTCCTCGCGGGAGCGCTCGCAGTCGACCCAGGAAATGTCGGTGCGCGGCGTCATCACGCTGCGCAATGAACGCGAGGCCAGCGTCAACACGCCGCTGATCATATAGCGCTCTTCCGCCGCAAAGGTTTCATCCCTCGGCAAGGTGACTGCATCGTCCGTCTGCTGCGCACGCTGCTGCCCCATCAGGCGCATGATCGCTTCCGCGGTGCGCTCGCGCATCGGGCGACGCGCTTGATGCTTGATAAAGTTGCGGCGCGCGATCTGGTTGAACAATTCAATCAGGATCGAGAAGCCGATAGCGGCATACAGGTAGCCTTTAGGAATGTGCAAACCGAAGCCTTCGGCGATCAGGCTCAGGCCGATCATCAACAGGAAGCTCAGGCACAGCACCACGATGGTCGGGTGCGCGTTGACGAAGTTGGTCAACGGCTTCGACGCCAACAGCATCACCGCCATCGCGATCACCACCGCCGCCATCATCACCGGCAGATCGTTCACCATGCCCACGGCGGTAATCACCGCGTCGAGCGAAAATACCGCGTCGAGGATCACGATTTGCACCACCACCGCCCAGAACTTGGCGTAACCGCGGTTAGCGCCGTCTTGATGCGTCTGCCCTTCCAGTCGTTCATGCAGCTCCATGGTGGCCTTGAACAGCAGGAACACCCCGCCGAACAGCAGGATCAAATCGCGGCCGGAGAAGCTGAAATCGCCGACGCTGAACAGCGGCGTGGTCAGGGTTACCATCCAGGAGATCACCGACAGCAGGCCCAAACGCATCAGCAATGCCAGCGACAGGCCGATAATGCGCGCCTTGTCGCGCTGCTTCGGCGGCAGCTTGTCGGCCAAAATGGCGATGAACACCAGGTTGTCGATGCCCAGCACAATTTCCAGCACCACCAACGTCAGCAACCCCGCCCAAATAGAGGGGTCCATTAAAAATTCCATATCAGACTCCAGCGAAAAGTGGGAATGCGCGCACGCCGCGCAGACGTGACGATGCCGCCGCTGCGTGGGCGCAGTCGACACTAGCAAAGTGACGGAATGGGGTTACCGGGAGATGGCCGAAGGGCCGAACAGCATATGCAATGCCAGCAGGTGGCGGATGAAACCTGGAAAAACAGTAACTTCGGTGACAGTCCATAGGGAGGGCTGAGGCCCTTCACTCCTTAGTAATGAAAGAAGGAATTACTGTATCAGGATTTTTCTGGGGGACAAAGCGGCTTTTTCAACGGCGGTTTAGGGTGACGCCCCCGTCATGTCATCTGCGACAGCTAAGATTTCTCCGAGCATTCAATAGCGGAGCAGCGTCACAAAAAATATTTTTTCACTCACTAAAATAAATGTCGCGTTCGTGAAGTATTGCGCACAGGCATTTGAAACTGCGTGAGAAATGTTAGGCGTGCGTTTCTTTTTTTCTACCATAATGTATCTGAACCGCGGAAGTGACTGCCAAGACGGCGCGGAGAAACGACACAAACCGCGCCTGGAGTTCAACGAGGAGGTAGCGAGTGGCAATAGCTATTATCATCGGCACACACGGGGCTGCAGCGGAACAACTGCTGAAAACGGCGGAGATGCTATTGGGCGAGCAGGACAACGTCGCCTTTATAGACTTCGTTCCCGGTGAGAATGCCGAGACGTTAATCGTCAAGTACAACGAGAAAATCAGTGGGTTGGATACCAGCGGCGGCGTGCTGTTCCTGGTGGATACCTGGGGCGGCAGCCCGTTCAACGCCGCCAGCCGCATTGCGGTCGACAAGGAAAACTATGAGGTCGTCACCGGGGTCAACATTCCGATGCTGGTGGAAACCTTCATGGCGCGGGACGACAACCCCGCCTTCGATGAACTGGTGGCGCTGGCTTTGGAAACCGGCCGCGAAGGCGTGAAAGCGCTGAAAAAACCGCAGGAAGAACCCGCAAAACCCGCAGCACCCGTCGCCAAAGCCGCTGCCCCTCAGGCGCCGCTGGGGCCGAATGACCACATGAAAATCGGCCTGGCGCGCATCGATGACCGCTTGATTCACGGCCAGGTCGCTACCCGCTGGACCAAAGAGACCAACGTCAGCCGCATTATCGTCGTCAGCGATGAAGTCGCCGCCGACCATGTGCGCAAAACCCTGCTGACCCAGGTCGCCCCGCCGGGCGTCACCGCTCACGTGGTGGACGTGGCGAAGGCCATCCGCGTCTGGAACAACCCGAAATACGCCAACGACCGCGTGATGCTGTTGTTTACCAACCCGACCGACGTCTTGCGTCTGGTGGAGGGCGGCGTGGATATTCAATCCGTCAATATCGGCGGCATGGCGTTCCGTCAGGGGAAAACCCAGGTGAACAACGCCGTTTCCGTCGATGAAAAAGATATCGAAGCGTTTAAGAAACTGAACGATCGCGGTATCGAGCTGGAGGTGCGTAAGGTCTCGTCCGACAGCCGGCTAAAAATGATGGACCTGATTAACAAACTCAATTAGTGGCGCCAGCCGCTGATTATTTTACTCAGAGCTTTTTTGGTCATAGGAGAAGTGCAATGGAGATCACCACTCTTCAGATTGTGCTGATATTTATCGTTGCCTGTATCGCCGGGATGGGTTCCGTCCTCGACGAGTTTCAGTTCCACCGTCCGCTGGTCGCCTGTACCCTGATCGGCTTCATTCTCGGCGATATGAAAACCGGCATCATTATCGGCGGTACGCTGGAAATGATCGCCCTGGGCTGGATGAACATCGGCGCGGCGGTCGCGCCGGATGCCGCCCTGGCGTCCATCATCTCGACCATTCTGGTCATCGCCGGCGGGCAAAGCGTCGGCGCCGGTATCGCCCTGGCCATTCCGCTGGCGGCGGCCGGCCAGGTGTTGACCATCATCGTGCGCACCCTCACCGTGGCCTTCCAGCACGCGGCGGACAGCGCGGCGGAGCGCGGCAGCCTGCGGGCCATCACCTGGATCCACATCGGCGCCCTGCTGCTGCAGGCGATGCGTATCGCCATCCCGGCGGTCATCGTCGCCATCTCGGTCGGCACCGCCGGGGTACACGCCCTGCTCAACTCGATCCCGGAAGTGGTCACCAGCGGCCTGAACATCGCCGGCGGCATGATCGTGGTGGTCGGTTACGCGATGGTGATTAACATGATGCGCGCCGGCTACCTGATGCCGTTCTTCTACCTGGGTTTCGTGACCGCCGCCTTCACCAACTTCAACCTGGTGGCGCTCGGCGTCATCGGCGTGGTGATGGCCGTGCTGTACATCCAGCTTAGCCCGAAATACAACAAGTCTCAGGTTGTCCAGGCCGGCCCGGCTAACGCGAACGATCTCGATAACGAACTCGACTAGGAATAGGTGAGAGAAATGGTTGATACAACTGCTCAAAAGAAACTCACGCCGGCCGATATTCGCGGCGTATTCCTGCGCTCGAACCTGTTCCAGGGTTCGTGGAACTTCGAACGCATGCAGGCGCTGGGTTTTTGCTTCTCGATGGTACCGGTGATCCGTCGCCTGTATCCGGAAAACAATGACGATCGCAAACAGGCGATCAAGCGCCACCTCGAGTTCTTCAACACCCACCCTTACGTGGCGGCGCCGGTGCTCGGCGTAACCATGGCGATGGAAGAGCAACGCGCGAACGGCGCGCCGATCGACGACGGCGCGATCAACGGCATCAAGGTCGGCCTGATGGGGCCGTTGGCGGGCGTCGGTGACCCGATCTTCTGGGGCACCGTGCGGCCGGTGTTCGCCGCGCTCGGCGCCGGCATCGCCATGAGCGGCAGCCTGCTCGGGCCAATCCTGTTCTTCGTGCTGTTCAACCTGGTGCGCCTGCTGACCCGCTACTACGGCGTGGCCTACGGTTACCGTAAAGGGGTGGATATCGTCAACGACATGGGCGGCGGCTTCCTGCAGAAACTGACGGAAGGGGCGTCCATTCTCGGCCTGTTTGTCATGGGGGCGCTGGTCAACAAGTGGACGCACGTGAATATCCCGCTGGTGGTGTCCAAGATCACTGACCAGACCGGGCATACCAACGTGACCACGGTGCAGACCATCCTCGACCAATTGATGCCGGGCCTGGTGCCGTTGCTGCTGACCTTCGCCTGTATGTGGCTGCTGCGCAAGAAAGTCAACGCGCTGTGGATCATCATCGGCTTCTTCGTCATCGGTATCTTTGGCTATTGGATTGGCCTGCTGGGCCTGTAATCGTTCGAAACGGCCGGGGGGCAACCCCCGGCTTTTTTATGTGTGGAGCAAGAGATGTCACTGACCGACGCCGTACTGATGCTGTTTATCACCCTGCTGTTGCTGTACTCGCTGTATGACGAATTCGGCATGGATCTGCTGAAAGGCAAAACGCGCCTCAAGGTGCTGCTCAAACGCCGCCACCGCCTCGACAGCCTGATTTTCGTCGGCCTGATCGCCATTCTGATTTACCGCAATGTCACCGACAATGGTGCGGTATTAACCACCTACCTGCTTATTTCCTTGGCGCTGCTCGCTATCTATTTTTCTTATATTCGCGCTCCCAAGATGGTGTTTAAAGCGCAGGGTTTTTTCTTCGCCAATGTGTTTGTTGAATATAACCGCATTAAAGCCATGAATTTATCGGAAGACGGTATTCTGGCCATCGACCTGGAACAGCGCCGGCTGTTGGTTCAGGTGACACACCTGGACGACCTGGAGAAGATTTATCAGTTTTTCGTTGATAATCAATAGATAAATAAATTACCGCCTTGTTACCGCTCAAACCTTGCGCGGCCTGTGGGTAATTAATGGGCTGCGTCACTTTCACTCTGACTATTATTTCCGCAACATTGTTACCCACGTCTACATTATATTCCCACATGAAATTAGATTAATGAAAACGAGTCTCAATTAAGCGCGAACATCACGCCAGAATAAAGTTGTCGGTGGCGGAAATAATATGGTATGGTTGCGCCGTCATTGGGGAGTAGCCGGTTTCTGGAGAATAAAACGCCAGAAACGCCCGTATCAACATACTCGTTTCGCCGTATGAAACGTGGTGCGGGCAGCCAGGTAAGGTTGGCGAGACCATAGACACGTAACTCCGTCGTTTGGTTGGGGGTGGGTTACGTGTATATGGAGCCACCCGGCCGAGGCTATTTCACATGAACCTTTCAGCAACACTCATTCTCGCTTTCGGCATGTCCATGGATGCTTTCGCCGCTTCGATCGGCAAAGGCGCCAGCCTGCATCAACCCCGTTTCCGCGAAGCGATCCGCACCGGCCTGATCTTCGGCGTGGTCGAAGCGATCACCCCGCTCATCGGTTGGGCCATCGGCCTGTTCGCCAGCCAATACATCATGGAATGGGACCACTGGGTCGCCTTCTCGCTGCTGTTCATTCTCGGCATGCGCATGATTGTCGAAGGGGTGCGCAACAAACCCGATGAAGAAGAGAAGGTCAAACGCCACGGCTTCTGGATCTTGGTGGCTACCGCTATCGCCACCAGCCTCGACGCCATGGCTATCGGCGTCGGCCTGGCCTTCCTGCAGGTCAATATCGTGCACACCGCCATGGCCATCGGTTGCGCCACCATGATCATGGCGACGCTGGGCATGATGATCGGCCGCTTTATCGGCCCGCTGCTGGGCAAACGCGCCGAGATCCTCGGCGGCGTGGTGCTGATCGGTATCGGCGTCAACATTCTGCTGGAGCATCTTGGCTACCTGGCCTGAGGCGCTCGCGCTACAAAAAAACCTGCCGCGGCAGGTTTTTTTGTTTCTGGGCTCACTGCGCCTGTTAAGCACGGCGCCGGTACAACGCCAGCACGAAATCCGTTTCGCACTCAAACTCGCCGCCGTGCGCCAGCCGCTGCTGCACCTCCGGCGTAGCGCGCCAGGCGAACGGTGTCATCTGCAGCAGGTTGGCGGCCTGTGCGCCCGGCAGGGCCATCGTATAGGCCAGCGCCTCTTTACGCTCGCACTCGAAACCGTCGAACTGTTCGTCCTGCTCGGCATGCAGCTGCACCTGCTGGTAGACCTGCTCTTTCAGCTGGTACAGATGACGCGGGCCCGGCGAAACCGTCACCACCACGCCGCCCGGCTTCACCACTCGCGCCAGCTCCGCCGCCTTGCAGGGCGCATAGATGCGCAACACCGCATCCAGCGCCCCGTCGGCGAACGGCAGGCGATGGCTGGAGGCGACGCAGAACGAGACCGCGGGATAACGCTTGGCAGCGTAGCGGATCGCCACCTTGGCGACGTCCAGCCCATAAACCGCCATATTGCGCTGCTGCGCCAGCCGTGCGGCCACGGCGGCGGTGTAATACCCTTCCCCACAGCCTATATCCAATAACGCGCCTGCATCGGCCGCCAGCGCCAAATCCAGCCACTCTGCCACCTGCTGTTGCAGCGGCTGATAAAAACCGCCGTCGAGAAACGCGCGCCGCGCCTGCATCATTTCCGCGCTGTCTCCCGGCTGCTTCGATCGCTTGTGCTGTACCGGCAGCAGATTGACGTAGCCTTCTTTGGCTTGATCGAACTGATGATTGCCGTCGCAACGCCAGTGTTGCGATGAGAAATGCAGCGGTTGATGACACAGGGGGCATTGATAAGACATGAATGGGCTTCCAGAAAGACAGGGCGCGGCTAGTCTAAAGAAGGCGTCGGCTCGATGCAAGGCGCATCCCCGCTCGCTTTCGCCGCCAACAACGCCTGGTCAAGCGGGGAAAAAGCTGGCTACACTGTGAGTCTGTTTTCTCACGCAGGTGAAAATAACTTATGAGCGATCGTTCCGCGCTGCTCGATGCGGTGCCCCACATTCAGCACGGCTTCGGCAGCAAACTCGCGCTGCTGCCGGGGCATCTGCTGCCCTACAGCGCCACGCTGCCGGAAAAGAAGCAGGTGCACGGCACCCGTATCGTCGAGGTGCTGCAACCGGCGCAGGCGTGCGGTGAAGCCGACGGCTTCTACACCCGCCAGCCCGGCATTCTGCTCGGCGTGCTGACGGCGGACTGTCTGCCGGTGCTGTTCAGCCGCCGCGACGGCGGCGCCATCGCCGCGGTTCATGCCGGCTGGCGCGGGTTGCTGGACGGCATTCTGGAACAGATGGCAGCGCGCATTCGCCAGGACGGCGACACCGCCGACTGGGTGGTCTCTATCGGCCCCGCCGCCGGCGCGTGCTGCTACGAAGTCGACGAAGCGCTGGTGGAGAATTTTAAACAGCGCCTGCCGCTGCCCGCCACGCTGATCAGCCCGCATTACCGGCATCTGGATTTGGCCGCGATTGCCGAATACAAGCTGGCGGCGCTGGGCTTCGCCGCCGTTGACCGCGCCGGCAGTTGCACCATCTGCACGCCGGACGTCGACCCGCAGCGGCCGCAGCGCTTCAAGTACACCAGCTATCGCCGCAACAGCCATCAGCGCGCGCAGGATCCGACGCATCCGGGGATAAAAGGCCGCAACCAGTATGCCGGCATCATCATCGCCGCCGGATGACGGAAACGAAAAAGCCCGCGCGGAGGCGGGCTTTTTGTACAGCTGACGCTGATTAGATAGCAGTAACGTTTACTGCAGATGGGCCTTTCTGGCCATCTTGGATTTCGAACTCAACGTTCTGGCCTTCAGCCAGGGTTTTGAAGCCGTTACCCTGGATTGCAGAGAAGTGTACGAACACGTCTTTGCTGCCGTCAGCCGGGGTGATGAAACCGAAACCTTTAGACTCGTTGAACCACTTAACTTGACCTTTGATCTTTGCCATCTTGAGTATTTCCTTTGGATTGTTTAAACCGCCCGTGGGCGTTACATAGACAAACTAGAGTCGTTACTGCTTGAGGCACTAAGATAAGGATCGGCAGAGAAGCGGTATTCAACGCTAACGTCTTTACTCAGAACTTCTTTACTGAAAATGCCACACATATACAGAACTGTACCTCGTTTTACCCAGATGCGTTATCACATACTCTGTATGCGATGGCAAGCCATTTTTAATCACTGAACGACATGTCGCACATATTTGAAACGGTCGAGCGCCGCATTTGCTTAAATAGCCCAAAAGATGTTGAAGCATCGGCTATTTTCTGCTTGCCAAAATCACTGCGCCAGACCCCGCATTCTGATAGCGTTTTAACAAAACTTTCATCGTTTTGACGCCTCTCCTTCTCGGCACTTTCGCTTTTTTGCCGCTTATAGCGTTAAAAAATTTGAATCTTTATGGAATGTCATATGCAACATTTGAATATCGATGAACGGGGGCCAATTTATTCAATGCTCCTCCGACCCTTTAGCGCCGGAAAGCGCATTCATCGTCGGTCTTCAACCCTGCCGCCACAGGGTGAGAACCCCATCGCGTCGGAAGGCGCAAGTGAAGCGGGTACCGCGGGCAACGGTTGCATAAGCATGCAACCTCCAGACGCCTCTCCCGCTGGCCGGTTGTTTCATCCTAAATAATCCGAAAGCCACGAGTCTGAATAACCGGAATAATCTTATGAATAGCGAAAGTGTGGCATGGAATTAAATCTTGAAGATCGGGTGGTTATTTGAATCACCACCCGTGCTTATCGATTCTGCTAATTACCGCCACGCTTTCAAACCGTTGATCTTATTCTTTCCCCGGTACCGCAGGGTGAAGAGAGAACGCTTGCTGCGAGTCCTGCAACGCGATCCGCTCGCCAATCTTCAACGGGTGGAATTGATGCTGATCCAGCCCCGCCTCGCTCAGCGCCAGGTTCAACTGCTGCGGCGGCTCGTCGAGCGATTCGTCCGCCAATTCGAATACCCCCCAATGGATGGGAATGGCGCGCGGCTGATTCAGCTCGCGATATAGCGTCACCGACTGCTGCGGATCCATATGCTGCTCCTGCATGAACCAGCGCGGCGCATAGGCGCCAATCGGCAGCGCCGCCACGTCGAACGGCCCCAGCCGTTGACCGATCTCCGCCAGCCGTTCCGAATAGCCGCTGTCGCCGGAAAAATAAAACCGCAGCGCCGGATGGTGGATCACCCAGCCGCACCACAACGAGCGATTGCGATCCCACAGCGTGCGCATGCTCCAGTGCCGCGCCGGCGTGGCGTAGACCGTCAGTTCGCCCAGCGACAGGCTCTGCCACCAGTCCAGTTCATGCACCTTCAGCCGATAGCGGCGAAACCAGCGCTTCAATCCGAGCGGCACGATAAACTCGGCCTGTGGAAAGCGCCGCGCCAGCTGCCGCACCGTGCGCTTGTCGAGATGATCATAATGATTATGGGAGATCAGCACCGCATCCACCGCCGGCAGTTGTCCCACCGTCAGCGGCGTCGGCGTTCTGCGCTTCGGGCCGTAGAAGCTCAGCGGCGATGCGCGTTCGGACAACACCGGGTCGATCAGGATATAGCGCCCGCCCAACCGCAGCAGCATTGACGCATGCCCAAGCCACCAAATGCTGTCATCGCCGCCGCTGAGATCGGCGGGTTGCCACCAACGCTCGGTAAATTGCGCGTAGCCCTGCTGCGGCGGCCTGGGCAGCCCCTGCCGCTTGCGTTCATCCTGCCAACGCTGCAGGTCGCCCTCCTGGCGCTGCGAGGGTTCCGGGTTGCGAAATCCCTCCGGCGTGTGATGCGCCTTGGCCGCGTCGTAATAACGGTTGATTCTCTTCATCCTGCCTTTTCTCCCGACCACTGCGCCCTGCACGGGCATGACTTTCAGTGTAACAAACCCGATGAAGCTCGCACTTTGTCAGCCGTGCGCTGCATCTCGGGACCTTTTGCCGTATGCTGTTGTCTCACTCCGGTGAGACAGCCAGGGCCGCCAAGAGCTCGTTAAGACTCTCTTAAGATCTTTGTGATTGACTTGTAGGGCATACAGAAAAGGAGAAGTTATGAGTCGTTCTACATCCCGCAAATCAGGCATCGGCCTGGGGCGCCGTATTCGCAGCGCGCTGCTGGCGCAGAAGCAATACTGGAAAATGTATTTCGCCATGAAGCTGCGCCGTCTGCGCGTACCTGCCCCGCTGGTGGTGCTGGGCGGTTCGCTGCTCGGATTCTTCATGCTGACCCTGCTGATGCTCAGCGTGGTCGCCATCGACGTGATCAGCACCCTGCTGCTGCTGTGTCGGAAACTGCTGGGGCGGGGGCATAGTGAGGGGCGCGCCTTTATGCCGCGCGGCTAACGAGAAAAGAAGCGGAGGCGCGCAATACGCCTCCGCAGCATACCGATTAACGCTTGGTGCCTTTACGGCGCGTCAGCATAAACCCGCACCACAGCACCGCAATCCACACCGGCATCAGCAACACCGAAATGCGGATCCCTTCGCTGAAATACATAATCACCAGAATCAGGCTGAGGAACGCCAGGCACAGGTAGTTGCCGAACGGGTACCACAGCGCCTTAAAGCTGGGAATGACGCCCTGGCGGTTCTTGGCGGCGCGGAATTTCAGGTGCGCCAGGCAGATCATCACCCAGTTGATCACCAACGTTGAAACCACCAGCGCCATCAGCAGCTCAAACGCCTTGCCGGGCATCAGGTAGTTAATCAGCACGCCGATCGAGGTAATCAACGCCGATAGCGCAATGGACAGCACCGGCACGCCGCGCTTGTTAACCCGCGTCAGCGCCTGCGGCGCATTGCCCTGGCTGGCCAGCCCGAACAACATGCGGCTGTTGGCATAAACGCCGCTGTTGTAGACCGACAGCGCGGCGGTCAGCACCACCACATTGAGCACGGTCGCCACCAGATTGCTGTTCAACGCATGGAAAATCAGCACGAACGGGCTGCCCCCCTCCACCACTTGCCCCCACGGATAGAGCGACAGCAGCACGGTCAGCGAGCCGATATAGAAGATCAGAATGCGGTACACCACCTGATTGGTGGCTTTGGGAATGCTGCGGCGCGGATCGGCGGCTTCCGCCGCGGTGATGCCGACCATTTCCAGGCCGCCGAACGAGAACATGATCACCGCCATCGCCATCACCAGCCCGGAGAAGCCGTGCGGCATAAAGCCGCCCTGCTGCCACAGGTTGGTGATGCTGGCCTGCGGCCCGCCGTTGCCGCTGACCAACAGCCAGGCGCCGAACACGATCATGCCGACAATCGCCACCACTTTGATGATGGCGAACCAAAACTCGGTTTCGCCGTACAGGCGCACGTTCACCAGGTTAATCAGGTTGATCAGCACGAAAAACAGCGCGGCGGAGGCCCAGGTGGGGATCTCCGGCCACCAGTACTGAATGTAGATGCCGACAGCGGTCAGTTCCGCCATGCCGACCAGAATGAACATCGCCCAATAGTTCCAGCCGGAAAGAAAGCCGGCGAAGTCGCCCCAATATTTATAGGCAAAGTGGCTGAACGATCCGGCGACCGGCTCCTCCACCACCATTTCGCCCAGCTGGCGCATGATTAAAAACGCGATAAAACCACCGATGGCGTAACCCAACAGCACGGCGGGGCCGGCCATTTTAATGGTTTGCGCAATGCCGAGAAATAAACCGGTACCGATGGCGCCCCCGAGGGCAATAAGCTGTATATGTCTGTTTTTTAAGCCGCGTTTTAGCGGAGTATCCTGATGCTGACCGCCCATCTTATCCTCATATGGCGTACACCCTTGCCGCTATCGGCCAAGATTTCACCAATCAATAAATGTATCTGCGGGCGGCTTTTTAACACTTAACCCCGTGAGCATCAAGGAGAAGCGCCCCGAGACGGCAGGCCGGAGCGCGATTTTTTAACCGTGAGAAAGTATGCAACGGTGGCGTTCAGCCAGGCATACCGCACAGTTTGGTCAGGTTGCGCGCGCCGATCATCAGCGTGGCGACATAGGATTGGCGACGCGTGACCACTTCCACCGCCACGCGATCGTTTTGATATTTTATCAGGTAGGTCGAGGGCCAGCCCTGACGGCGCTGGCCGAAGCTTTCGGCATGACGATCGATCGCCGCATGGGCAATCACCAGATGAGACAAGTTTTTATCACCTTTGATAATGCGCTTCATAAACAGCCTCCGCCAACGACAGCTCTGTTATTAGAAAAAGGAGAAACTCTTACCAATCACCGGTATTGTTCGACTCAGTTAGCCTGTCGGCTCATCAGGAAGCAGATCATCGCCGCGCGCAGCGGGCTGGCGCTGTCCGCCTGCCATTCACCGCCCTGGGTGCTCATGCGCGCCTGCCATTGCGGGCTGTCGCTTTGGTTATCGGGGTTCAGACTGATTTTGTTGGCGCAAATGATCGGCCAGGCATCGGAGGGATTCTTGCAGTAATCTTTACCTTTCACACCACCGTAGGGATACCACTTGTCCGGGTTCTCTCCGGTCAGCAGCGCGATGCTGCGGTTCACTTCGGCATCGCTTTCTTCGTACCATTTAATCATCGGCTTCATCCATCTTTCGTAAGGTTCGCGCTACATTACGATGTCTGTACGACAGTTTTATGACAGCGCCGCCGGTTTTCACATTATCTCTACTAATGCTTTGCCCCCTTTATCTTTCCTGAGCGCCTGCGTACACTTTTCTCTCTGTTCTGCGCCCAGGAAACGCATGCATGTTGACCGGCCTCAACCATCTGACGCTTGCCGTCAGCGATCTCGATCGCAGCTTCGATTTTTATCGTCATCTGTTGGGTTTTACCCCGCACGCCCGCTGGCAAGGCGGCGCCTATCTTTCATTGGGGTCATTGTGGCTATGCCTGTCGCTGGATGAAAGGCGCACGCAACAACACGAGCGCGATTACACCCATTACGCCTTCAGCGTAGCGCCGGAACATATTGAACAGGCCAGCCAGCGGTTGCGCCAGGCCGGCGTCGAAGAGTGGAAAAGCAATCGCAGCGAAGGCGAATCGCTTTATTTTCTCGATCCTGATGGGCATCAATTGGAGATCCATGCCGGCGATTTGGCCAGCCGCCTGGCGGCATGCCGGGAAAAACCTTATCAGGGCATGGTGTTTTACTGAGGCGCCCCGGCGGCAGCGCCAGCCGGAGCATCATGCTCAACGTTCGGGGATAAAACCTTTGAAATCCAGCGCGGGGCTGAGATCGTCGTCATCTGCAGCAGCGCCGTCAGTGCCAGCGCGGTGCGCCATACGCTTCAACAGCGCCGTTTGCTGACGTTGTTGCTCGGCAATCTCTTGCAGCAGGCGAATCTGCTCGTTGGCGCGCACGCTGGCGCGGTTCACCAGGAACCAAACCCACAGCCCGGCCAGCAACGCCAAGGCGGCGAGGGCCAGCGACAACAGGCCGTTCTGGCCAAAACCTAAATCGTACATGAAAAACCCTATCTACTGCGACATTCAGGCCGCCATCTTAACACTCGCGGCGGCCGTGCGAACATCCCTGCCGAAAATTGCTTACCAGGGCACGAAGCGGGTCACCGAACAGATGCCCAACGCAAAATTTCCACCATCGTCGCAATAGCTGTCCAGCGCCAGCAGGTAGAAAAACAGGCAGGCAGCGACGGCCGTCATTATCACGAGGATTTTTTTTCGCAACAAATTTAGCAGCCTCATTGTTATCTGGGTAATCTATCGCGCATGTTATCACAGCGAAGTTAAACGAAGTTTAACTTTTCGTTTAGATTTCTGGCTATCGCCCGGTTTTCAGACTGTTACCCTTGCCCTCGCATGCGCGCCGTGGCTAGATGCTCTCTCAGGGACAACGAGGAAATGCGATGAGTAAATTGATTAAGTGGGTACTGGTGTTGGCGGTCATTTACGGCGGCTTTTTGATCTCGGGTTACGGCGTGCTGATCGGCAGCAACAAAAACGTTGGCGGGTTGGGATTGCAGTGCAAATACCTGACGGCGCGTAACGTGGCGATCGCCCAGTACGTGAATGGCGACAACGGTTTCATCGGCGTAGCCGACTGCCCGCTGTTCAAGAAAATCGAAACGGTGGTGGATTAACCGCCACCGCCCGACGCCGCCGCTCTGCGGCGGCCCCGCCTCAGTTGCGGGTAAACTTCATCTCGATCAGCGCAATCGCCTTGTCAATCGCTCGGCGGGTCACCGGATCGGCGCCAGCAGGGTGCGTGGAGAAATCGATGCTTTTGAGCTGACCCGCCATCTTGTCGCGCACTTCGGTCGGCGCAATCACGTCGATAACGTCCAGAATCTGTTTGATGACCAGTTGGCAAGCGACCAGATCGGAAGCCAATTCCTGCTCGTTGCTCAGCATGTCAGACATAATAACTTTCCTTCTTGATTCAAACGCCGCACAGAATAGCATGGCGTCCGCGCCATTGCCCGCTCTCCCCGTCTTTTTCCCCCTTCTGCGCACCGCCGGGCAAAAGCCCGCGGCGGATTAGCCTATACTTGCAGCATGACGGTGGCAAAAACCACCCCCAAGCCACAACCAACAGGAGAAAGTTATGGCGAATCACAATGTGAAATCCTGGGCGACAGTGCGTGAAACTTCGGTGGAGATCGCCGAAGCCATTTTTGAACTGGCAGGGAACGACGAAGTGTTGGCGCAGAAAATCTGGGAAGAAGGCAGCGACGAAGCGCTGGAGAAGGCCTTTGCCAAAACCACCGCCGACCAGCTTTATTGGGGAGAGGAAACCGTCGAGCGGAAAAACGTTTGAGCGCCTGCGCAACAAAAAGCCCGGGTTTCTGACCCAGGCTTTCCCGATTGGCGTTCGCCCCGCTCAGCGGCGTGCAATATCTCTTGCTCTCACGGTTCTTCACCTCCCACACCTTCCGCGTTTTTCATGCTCATCACCGGCATCGCCATAAAAGCGCCGACGCCCACGATTACAACCAGAGTAATAATCACTGTCATTAACATGCGATCACCCCATCAACGTTGAGTTGTTACGGCTGACTCTGTTTTGGCGGTTACTTGCTGCGGCCTTCTTTGCGTCCCCCACCGAGGCGGTGACCGTCTCAGATTAGCCGTTTTTCCTTTCGGCTGACAAGCGGCGGTTACGCGGTTTTCCGAATAATTGCCGCCCGACACCGGCGGCGTTTTTGTCCACGGCGGCAAGTTGTGTATACTTCACCGCTATGTAGGTCTCACACTGACGCACTGATGATACAAGAACACCACCTCTCATTGGTCTGCGCCCTCAGCAAATGGGTCGAAACTCACCTCGGACGAGTGATCCATCTCGAAGAGCTGGCCGAGTACTCCGGCTACTCGCTGTGGCACATGCAGAAGCTGTTCAAAGAAGCGACGGGAATTTCGCTCGGCAAATACATTCGCGAACGCCGTCTGGCCGGCGCGGTCTACCAACTGCGCAGCAGTGAAGCGTCGATCTTCGATATTGCCCTGGACTTTGGCTTCGGTTCACAGTCTCACTTCACGTACATGTTCAGAAAGCGTTTTAATATCACGCCCTATGATTTCCGCCAGGATTTGAGCGTCGATCTGCATATCGATCCGCCGCTGCACGTCATTCACCAAAAATCCGCCTGAAGCCCGCCGCAAACCGGCGGGTTAACGCGCCGCCCATGCCGCCAGTATCGCGATCGCGGCCGGCAGCGCCTGCACCCACAGAATTTTGCGGCTGGCGGTCAGCCCGCCGAACACGCCGGCCGCCAACACGCACCCGAGAAAGAACAGCTGCAGCGCCATATCCCCACGCCAGTAGCTCCATGCCAACCCCACCGCCAGAAAGCCGTTGTACAACCCCTGATTGGCGGCCAGCACCCGGGTGGCGGCGGCGAACTCCGCCGTCGTGCCGAATGCGCGCCTGCCGAGTGGCGTACGCCACAGGAACATTTCCAGCACCAGGATATAAAGATGGAGCGCTGCGATGAGCAGCAGCAAAATATCGGCAAAGAGCTTCATGAGGATCCCGGTCGTTTATTGAAGATGTCATCAATTATAAACTCCGCCTCTCATCTTCCCATCGGCGGAGATAAAAAAACCCGCCGAGGCGGGTTTATGCAGGAGTCATTTTTTGAGGTTAGTTTAATACGGCGACCAACAATGCCGCGACAGAGGCCCAAAACAGCGCCGTGGCAACCACGACATGGGACAGTCTTGCACGATAGAGTACCTGGCTCATAATGACCTCACTGACATCTGACTAACGGGAGACAACCTTACTTCCTGAGGATTATCCTAAACTTCTTCTCGCTGTCATTATATGCGCCAGATCACTTTTCCGCCGATAAACCTTATATTGTCGTAAAGCTGGAGCCGCGATCACATTAATTGCGCCTTATTAGAGCGAAATAAGCCGAATAATCGCGGCGATTATATCCTAATGCTATCAAACATCGCTCCAGGGCAGGCGTGGCGCGGTCATGCGCTCACCAGAATAACCGCTAACCGCCGGGAAGCGCGGCGCCCCTTGTTCCCAATCATGCTGAGCCCGAGTAATTTCAGCCTTGCTATGGCCAACGAAATTCCACCAGATAAGGATCTCTTCGTTTAATGGCGCCCCACCGATTAATAATCCCCGGCTCCCCTTTTGCGCATTTAACCCAATAGAGTTATTCTTCATGCCCAAATAGGCGAACTCATCAGGTGAAAAAGTTTCACCATTAAGTTCAAATGCACCAATAAGGGGCAAAAAGCCGATTTCATAATCATCGCGCAGCGGCAATTCGATCCTCGCCGCTTCCTGCCATTCCAGGTCAATGGCGATTAATGGCGAAAGCGTAAACACCGGTGAACGGTAAGCGCCAAATTCCCCAACCAGCAAACGGTGATTCACGCCGTTATTCTGCCATTGCGGCAAGTCAGGATAATGATCGAAGCGTGGCGCCATGTCGGCATGTTCGGCCGGCAGCGCGATCCATAATTGTGCGGCATGCAATCGCCGTTGCTCACCCACCGACTGTTCGGTATGCGCAATGCCGCGCCCTGCGGTCATCAGATTAACCTGGCCCGGGCGAATCACCTGCTCACTGCCGAGGCTGTCTCGGTGCAGCACCTCCCCCTCTATCATCCAGGTGAACGTTTGCAGCCCGATGTGCGGATGCGGCCCCACATCCATGCCGGGCGAGGTGCCGTTGAATACCGTCGGCCCGGCGTGATCGAGAAAACACCAGGCGCCGACGGTGCGCCGCTCCCGGGTTGGTAACGCGCGGTTGATCGGGATGCCCCCCACTTCTGCGTTACGCACGGCAATACGTTGTATCTGGCGCACGCCGTCAACGACAGGGCATTCGCGTGCAGGTGAAGAGAGCGTAGGACGTGACTGACTCATCGCAAAGACCTCCTGAATGGCGCCGATTCGCCAAGGGTAACCGCCCAAGCTTAACACAGGACAGCTTCCCCACAGAGCGGCGACGCTCCGGCGCAGTTGCGCGGATCAGGACGCTTTGATATAGCAGCTCATGATGTCTATATCGTCCTGCGCGTGCCTGAGATCGGAGAAATAGGTCACGCCAAAGAGAATTGATACCACCAGCAGCACGGACACCAACAGGCCGATAATCGCCAGCAGTTTGGTCTCATCATGGAGATTAGGCTCCATTTTATCTCCCCTAGTTAATCGCGTCAGGTCACCCACAGCGTGACCGCCAGCGTAAAGATAATCAGTGAGCAGGACGCCACCGCCAACACGACGATCGCAAATTGCGCATCACCCAAGGTTTCTCGATAGTTTTTATCCGTTGAGGCGTTACGCTGTTGTTTCACTAAATCGGTTTCACTCGTTCAACTGCTGCATTGCTGTTTGACGGGGCAAAACATCCCCTCAGAATAAGGCGCCAACGTTGCCGCCTTGGTCGTTCCGGCTCAACCGGGGGATGACGCTATCAATTTTCCCCATCAGGGTCAACACCGCGCCTGCCGGCAAGCGAGCGGGTACACAGGGGAAATGTAACCGGCATCAAGATCGCAGGGAAATAAGAGACACCTATTGCAGAGGACAAAAAAAAGCCCGGTACGCAACCGGGCTATGGCAGACCGACGCGTTATTGCGGGATACGCAACACCTGCCCAGGATAAATCTTGTCCGGGCTCGACAGCATCGGCTTGTTGGCTTCGAAAATCTTGTTGTACTGATTGGCGTTGCCGTACATCTCTTTAGAGATGGCGCTCAGCGTATCGCCCTTCTTCACGGTATAGAAGCGGCTCTCGGCGTCGGGTTGCGTCACCGCCACCTTATCCTCCACGCCGCTGATGCCCGCCACGTTGCCGACAGCCACCAGGATCTTCTCTTTTAACTCCTGGCTGACGGCGTCGCCGGTCACTACGGCTTTACCATCGATCACCTGCACATTGACTTTGTCGGTGCCCGGCAAGCCGCTCTTATCGAGATGCTCCTTGAGTTTGGCGCCTTGATCTTCGGCGGAGGCATTGCCGGTGACTGTGTCCCACAGTTTTTCGCCCGCTTCTTTGACGAAGTTAAACAAGCCCATATTCACTCCTTTTGATGGTTTCACTAATGCGTTTAAGTAAGGCTTGTTAAGCTTAGCATCGACAAAAGGATATGCCATCCGCTCACGGCGTCAGAAACGGTTAGAGTATTCCGAAAGTGTCGTCAACGGCGTTTCGGTGGCGATTAATCGCGCAATGATGCTGAAAAATCGCGCTTTTTTACCTACACTGTTGCAGACAGAGCAACTCGACGAAGGAGGCGTGCAACGATGTACGCATTGGTGATGTTTGTCTGTTATCTGGATGGTGGCTGCAGTGAAATGGTGGTCGACATATTGCGCGACGAGCCGCAATGCCTGGTCGCGATGAAGGAACAGAACTTGCGACACGCCGGCTGTTATCCCATGGAAGAGTTTATCGACGGCTTCTGGTTGCCAGCCAGCGAATATTCGGATTTTTAACGCCCTCCCCGCGCGACGCTGAGGAATTTCTGATTTCATCGGAAACTGCGTCTTCCTCCGAGGCATAAGGCCGCTGTTTTGCTAAATTGCGGCTCCCGAAGAAGAAAGAGACAGAGAAAGGTCATGCCAGCATCGGCTCACTCCAACGAGCAATATGAAACTCTGCTGCACGACGTCAGCCTGGCGTTAGGCGACGCAGTGTTGCAGTTAATCCAAAACCATAAAAAGGTCTCCGGCAGCAATATTCTTTCACAGCTGGTGAACGAAATAGAGCGTGAGCAGGATCAGCAACGTTTCGCCGCGCTGCGTTCCGCCATTGAGCTGGTCGGGCTGGCGCCCAAAGGCTGAGATCCCGATAAAACGAAGGCCGGGCTTGCGCCCCACCTGAGGTTAATGACAAGCCTGGTGACATTGCCAGGTTTACCGAAAACAGCATTTAAAATAAGGGAAATCAATTCATTGATTTTCGGTTGCTCACCACAAAGAAGGAAAAACCACGCTTTTTCCGCCTTTGTCAACGAGCTAAGGCGGGGCTTGCGCCCCGCCTGATTACCAATCCCGACACAGGATGAAGGTAAGGGAATTGCAGATTAGAAGCGATACGTCAGGCTGACGGCAACAATATCATCGTTGGCCAATTTCAGTTTGTTATCGTCGCTCAGCTGGTTGATTTGGTAATCAACGTAGGTGTACATATTTTTGTTGAAGTAGTAAGTCGCCCCCACTTCCACGTATTTCACCAGGTCGGCATCACCGATCCCTTCGATATCCTTGCCTTTGGACTGCACGTAAGCCACGGAAGGACGCAGACCGTTCTCGAATTGATACTGGGCCACAACTTCGAAGTTTTGCGTTTTATTGGCGAAGCCGGAAGTGCCGTTGACACTGATCGGCGTCATGTTGCGGGTTTCGGCATACATCGCAGCCAGGTAAACCTGGTTGGCATCGTATTTCACCGCAGTGGTCCATGCGGTGGCGCTGTCGCCTTTACCGTACTGCAGCGCTTTTTGAGCGCTGGTGCGGTTGGAGTCGGAGAACGCCGCCGCTACGCCGATGCCGGAACCGCCGATGTCCTGATAGTCCAGAGACAGGCCGTAACCGTCGCCGTTTTGCTTGGTCACGCTGCGGCCGTCGCCATCGTTTTTACCCTGGTACTGCACCGCCAGATTCAGGCCGTCCACCAAACCGAAGAAATCACGGTTGCGGTAGGTGGCCAAACCGTTGGAACGGGCGGTCATAAAGTTATCGGTATAGCTGTAGGAGTCGCCGCCGAACTCCGGCAGCATGTCGGTGTAAGCCTCGGCGTCATAGACCACACCGTAGTTGCGGCCGTAGTCGAAAGAACCGTAGTTGCCGAATTTCAGCCCCGCGAAGCCCAGACGCGTTTTGGTGCCGGTAGTGCCCTGCGCTTCGTCATGATTGGCCTGGACGTTGTATTCCCACTGGCCGTACCCGGTCAACTGATCATTGATTTGCGTTTCGCCTTTGAAGCCCAGGCGAACATAGGTCATATCACCGTCGCTGGATTTACTGTCGCTGAAATAATGCTTGGCGTTAACACGGCCGTACAGGTCGAGTTTATTGCCATCCTTATTGTAGATTTCAGCCGCGTTGGCGAAGGAGGTGATCGCCCCGAGGGCGACAGCTAAGGCTAATACACTGCGTTTCATCATTTATTTTCCTAGATATTATAATTAGAACCCTGCCCGTCACGCCCATTTATAATTTGGGCTGTGATTTTATCTTTTGGTATTTTATGAGCACCCCTAATACGGGGGTGATGTGACATTAGCATCATGAATCAAAACTTAAAATCAAAAAGTTCATGAAACAACGAGGAGAAAGCATGTTTATTTGTAACCAAACATTACAAACCAAGCACCGCACAACTCATTAAATATATGAATATTTTGCCACATAAGTTATAACCAAAATGGTGCAACGCACCGATATGGTGCATTTAGGTTTCGTTTTGCGTGCTTTCTGCGCGATTCAAAAGTAACAATAAAATTAGCATGGTTATTAAAAACGTTACTTATTTCACATTTTTGTCTTAACATATTCACCAGGCAATTAAGACTTTCAGCTAATCATCTGACACCGCCTTTTATTCATTCACATAAGGGAATCTCTTCAGAACGAATAAAATTCGCCTTACGGCAATTAAAATAGCGGGAAATAGCAGACTAAAATAATGAAGGGAATAACGGCGGCGCGCTGAGGGCGCCGCCGTGGATAAATCAATACAGCGTAGAACGGGAAACTTCGCTCAACAACATACCGGCACGCAGGCCCAACGCCACACCGGGGTTAGGGAACAGTATCCACGCCCCCTCCTGGCCCACGCGATACTCCTCCTGCGGCTGCTCGCACAGCAACATCCCCGGTTTCAGCTCGGTGAAGTTGGCCGTGTCATCGTCCAGGTGCAGCTTGAAATCTTCGCTGTGCTTGATCAACGAGTGCATCACACGGAAAACCCGAATCTCGGCGCCCGCACGCACCGGCGGCGGCCCTTCGCTGACCGCCGCCCGCAGCGCGCGATCGATGGCGGCGAATTGCTGCAGATCGTTACTGCCGAACGGCCGCGCCTTGCCCAACTCGAGCGTACAGCTCGCCGCATTGAGATGTTCGCTGGAGTAGTGGCTAAAGGTACCGCCCGGCGCGCTGTGCACCACCAGCGCATCCAGATCGGCGGCATCCAGCAGCTGCAACATCGGCTCGCTGTACGGGCGTTTCTGGAAGGGCAGAATGCCGAAGCGCGGCAAACGCGATTCACGGATGGCGGTGTGCAAATCGTAGTGGAAACGCGCCGCCTGCTCGCCATCGAAAAAGGCGGCGAGCGCACGCTCCAACTGCTGCGCGCGCACGGTTTCGCCGCTGGCGGCGAAGTTGCGGTAGCGGCCGCCGAACATGCGGTTCATATCGCTGTGCAGATAACGCTTGCCGGCCCGCATCGCCGCCGGGTTACCCAGCACCACCAACAGCCGCACCTTCAGCGGCAACCGGCCGGCCAGCAGATCGCCGACCAGCTGATTGAGCAGTTCAATCGGCGCGGTTTCGTTGCCGTGCACGCCCGCCGACATCACCATCGCCTGGCGGTAAGGCTGCCGCGGCGTGAGCTCCAGCACCCCTTCCCCCTGCCAGCGCCAGCGCAGCTGTGGTGTTTCACCCTGCCATTCGACGGGTTCGTTCCCTTCCAGCGTCAGGGGCAGTAGATCGATCATGCCGCCTCCCTTAGCGTTGGAATGGATAGATGGAACCGAGGCCGAGGATCGACGTCAGCGCATCCAGCGCCTCGCGCCCTTCGCGCAGCAGCAGCGGATCGGCCAGGTCATCCTGCGTCAGGCGATCGCGGTAATGACGATCCACCCATTCGTTCAGCGTCGCAAACAGCCGCTCGTTCATCATCACGCGCGGATTGACCGCTCTCAACTCTTGTTCGTTGAGCGCCACCCGCAGCCGCAGGCAGGCCGGGCCGCCGCCGTTGCGCATGCTTTCGCGCAGGTCGAACACGCGGATTTCATCGATCGGGCCGCCGCTGCCGACCATGTCGTTCAGATAACGCCACACGCCGGCGTGCTGACGCGACTCTTCCGGCACCACGATCATCATCCTGCCGTTCGGTTTGGTAAGAATTTGGCTGTTGAACAGGTAGGTCGCCACCGCGTCCGCCACCGAAACGCGCTCGGTCGGCACCTCGATCGCCACCAGCTCGCTGTCCAGCGTCGCCATCTTGCGGCGCACTTCATCCAGCGCCTGCTGCTGGCGGTGAAACGCCTGCTGGTGGTGGAAAAGTACGTTTTGGTTGCTGACCGCAATCACGTCGTTATGGAACACGCCCTGATCGATCACCGCCGGGTTTTGCTGCACGAAGACCGTATGCTGCTCGTCCAACTGATGCAGGCGAGCGATCGCCTCACCGGCTTCGCGCGTCTGGCGCGCCGGATAACGCGCCGGCGCCGTTTCGCCGCCGAACTCCTGCCGACCGTAGACGAACACCTGCACGCTGCGCTTGGCGTAGTCGCCGCCCAAACGGTTGTGGTTGGCGGCCCCTTCGTCGCCGAACAACGCCACCTGCGGCAGCGCCTCATGGTGGGCGAAATGCCGATCGTCGCTGAACATCGCCCGCAATACGGCGGTGGTGGTTTCCGCTTCGATGGCGCGGTGGAATTTGTTGTTCAGGTTGGCGGCGGTGAAATGCACCTTGCCGTCGGCGCTGTCCGCCGAAGGCGACACCGTAGCCGCATTGGCGGTCCACATACACGACGCCGAGCTGAGCGCCGACAGCAGGCGCGGCGACTGACGCATCGCCTGCGCCAGCACCGCCTCATCGCTGCCGCTGAAACCCAGGCGCCGCAGCATCGGCAAGTGCGGCCGCTCCTGCGGCGGCAATACCCCTTGCTGGAAACCGAGATCGGCCAGCGCCTTCATTTTCAGCAAACCTTGTTTCGCCGCCAGCTTCGGGTTCGATACGCTGTTTTGGTGCTGCGTCGAGGCCTCATTGCCGAACGACAGCCCGGCATAGTGGTGCGTCGGCCCCACCAAACCGTCGAAATTGACTTCATATCCTGACATGGCTATCCCCTGGGGATGGCCTGCGGCGGCGCCATCGCGCCGCCGCAGACGATTAACGGAACGACAAGCCCGGCGAGAGCGTCGCCGGCAGCGACAGGCTTTCGCTTTCCAGCGAAGCCATCGGCCAGGCGCAATAGTCCGCCGCATAGAAGGCGCTTGGGCGATGGTTGCCGGAGGCCCCCACGCCACCGAACGGCGCCGCGCTGGACGCCCCGGTCAGCGGCTTGTTCCAGTTGACGATGCCGGCGCGCGCTTCCAGCAGCAAGCGCTCGAACAACTCGCGCTGCGGCGATACCAGCCCCACCGACAGGCCGTAGCGCGTCCGGTTGGCGAGCTGTAGCGCTTCGTCGAAATCGCGGTAACGCACGATGGTGGTCAAGGGGCCGAAATACTCTTCGTCCGGTACGCCGGCCACGCCGGTCAGATCGACGATGCCCGGGCTGAGCAGCGAACTGCCCGGTTCCAGCAGGCGCATGCTCAGCAGCGATTTGCCGCCCAGCGCCAGCAAGCGCTGCTGCGCGTTCAGCATGTTTTCCGCCGCGGCTGCCGACACCACCCCGCCCATGAACGGCTGCGGTTCGGCATCCCAGCGGCCGACGCGCAGTTCGCCCGCCACCTGGACCAAACGTTCGATAAAGGCGTCGCCTTCCGCCCCCTGCTTCACCAGAATACGGCGTGAACAGGTGCAGCGTTGGCCGGCGGAGATAAACGCCGATTGGATAGCCAGGTTGACCGCCGCATCGCGATCGTCAAAACCGTCGACGATCAGCGCGTTGTTGCCGCCCATCTCCAGCGCCAGGATCTTCTCCGGCTGCCCCGCCAATTGGCGATGCAGGTGATAGCCGGTGCCGGCGCTGCCGGTGAACAGCAGGCCGTCGATATCCGCACTGGCCGCCAGCGCTTCGCCGGTCTCGCGGCCGCCTTGCACCAGGTTGATCACCCCGTCCGGCAGGCCGGCCTGCAGCCACAGCTTCAGGGTCTCCTCGGCGGTCAGCGGCGTCAGCTCGCTCGGTTTGAATACCACGCAGTTGCCGGCCAACAGCGCCGGCACGATATGGCCGTTCGGCAGATGGCCGGGGAAGTTGTAAGGCCCGAACACCGCCAGCACGCCGTGCGGACGATGGCGCAGCACCGAAGCGCCATCGGCCATCGCCGTCTGGCTAAAGCCGGTACGCGTCTGATAGGCCTGCAGCGAAATGCCCACCTTGCCGATCATCGCCTGAATTTCGGTCAGCGTTTCCCAGCGCGGTTTGCCGGTCTCGCGGCTGATGGTTTCCGCCAGCGACTGCTTGTGTTCTTCCAGCAAGGCGGCGAAGCGTTTTACCAGCTGTTCGCGCTGCTCGAACGGCGTCCGCGCCCAGGCCGGGAACGCGGCGCGCGCGGCTTCGCAGGCGGCGGCGACGTCGTCGGTATCGGCGGCGTTGGCGCGCCACAGCGGCTGGTTGCCGACCGGATCGGCCTTGCCGAACTCGGCACCGCGGCCCTGCCGCCAGACGCCGTTAATCAACAGTGCAGGATGAGACATCATGCTTTCTCCTGTGCAATAAGGGGGAGCACCCGCACCGGGCTGCCCTGTTCGACGCCCAGCGCCGCGGCGGTGGCGGCGTTGATATGCAGGCGGTCGTCATACAGATCGGCATTGACCAACAGTGCGCGGTAGTGCTGATAGTTGTCGTTGGCCACCAGATGCACCGGCGCATCGGCGCGCATCGGCGTGTCATCCAGCACCACTTTCACCAGGCGGCTCTGCTTCACCGCGCGGATGTGGTCGATCTCGGCTTCCAGCGTCGGGCCGCCGTCGAAGATATCGACGTAGCCCTGATAGCTCAGGCCTTCCGCCTCCAGCAATCGGCGCGCCGGCAGGGTTTGCGGATGCACTTCGCCGATCACTTTCTGCGCGTCTTCGGCCAGGAAATCGACATACAACGGGTGTTTCGGCATCAGTTCGGCGATAAACGCCTTTTGCCCGGTGCCGCTCAGGTAGTCCGCCTTGGCGAACTCGATGGAGAAGAAATGGCGCCCGACGCTCTCCCAGAACGGCGATCGGCCGTTTTCATCGGAGAAACCGCGCATCTCGGCGATCAGGCGCCGGGAGAAACGTTCGCGGAACGCGGCAATAAACAGGAAACGCACCTTCGACAGCAGCTTGCCGTTCTCGCCGTGACGATAATCCGGATCGAGGAACAGCGTGCACAGCTCCGAATGGCCGGTATGGTCGTTGCTGAGGAACAGCGTCGGCACCGATTTATAGACGTTCAGCTGTTTGGAAGCGTGCACCTGCGTGCCGACGCGGAAGCTGTACCAGGGTTCCGCCAGGCCGACGGCCACTTCGATCGCGCAGACCCCGACCACCTGACGGCGCTCGCTGTCTTCCAACACGAACAGATAACACTGGTCACTTTGCGGAAGTTCGCCTTGCCAGGTTTTTAACGCCCGCTCAATGCGTGCCGACAGGGTATCTTCATTTTGCGGCAGTGAAGTGAGACCGATGCCGGATTTACCGGCCAGCGTCAATAAATCCGCCAGATCGCGACGCTCTATAGGGCGAATAATCATCATAATGCGAACCTCTTCTGAATCAGGCTGCGCCGGTGAAGGCGCAGCCCGCTGATTAGCTGCAAATGCGCGCCACGGCGCGCGCGAATCGCGCCAGCCCCTCTTTCACATCCTGCTCAGGGATGATCAGCGACGGCGTGAAACGCACCACGTCCGGGCCGGCGATCAGCGCGATAACGCCTTCTTCGTTGGCCAGTTGGGTGATCTGCTTCGCTTTGCCGGCATAGTCTTTCGTCAATTGGCAGCCGATCAGCAAACCGCCGCCGCGAATGTCGGCGAAGATCGGGTACTGACGGTTGATGTCGTTCAACCCGTCGATAAACCACTGGTGACGCTGTTTGACGCCCTCCAGCACTTCCGAGGTGTTGATGATGGAGAACACCGTCCCCGCCACCGCCGTCGCCAGCGGGTTGCCGCCGTAGGTGGTGCCGTGGGTGCCGACGCCCAGCGTTTTCGCCAGCGCATCGGTGGTCAGCATGGCGCCGATAGGGAAGCCGCCGCCCAGCGCTTTGGCGGTGGTCAGCACGTCCGGCACCACGCCGTACTGCATGTAGGCATACAGGTGGCCGGTGCGGCCGACGCCGGTCTGCACTTCGTCGAAGATCAGCAGCGCATTATGGCGATCGCACAGCTCACGCAGCCCCTGCAGGAAACTGGCTTCCGCCGGCAGCACGCCGCCCTCGCCCTGGATCGGCTCGACGATCACCGCGCAGGTGCGATCGTTGATAAGCTCGGCCGCCGCGGCCAGATCGTTGTACGGCGTATGGGTGATGCCGCCCGGCAGCGGCGCAAAGTCCTGCGAGTATTTTGGCTGGCCGCCGGCGGACACGGTAAACAGCGTGCGGCCGTGGAACGCGTTGTTGAACGCCACAATCTGATCCTTACCGGCGCCGTGCTGGTCGTGCGCATGCTTGCGCGCCAGTTTCAGCGCCGCTTCGTTGGCTTCGGCGCCCGAGTTGCAGAAGAACACCTTGTCGGCGAAGGTGGCGTCGATCAATTTTTTGGCCAGGCGCAGCACCGGTTCGTTGGTATAGCCATTGCCCAGATGCCACAGTTTGCCCGCCTGCTCCACCAGCGCCGCCTTGACCGCCGGGTGCGCATGCCCCAACGCGTTAACCGCGATGCCGCCGGCGAAGTCGATGTAAGACTTACCCTGCTGATCCCACACCTGCGAGCCTTCTCCCCGCACCAGAATAAAATCGGCAGGGGCATAAACCGGGACCATCCAGTCATCGAAAGACTGGCGGGTAACTGCGATTGGCTGTTCCATAGTGACCTCATAATCTCAGCAAAGGCTGAATTTTGACTGTAAGGGCCGCTCAGGCCCGGCTAGGCCGCCACATTGCAAAAAAACCGTTGTTCAAAACCGACTTTCACGGCGGAGAAAATGCTGCCCCTTACCGCTGATTTAGAAACAAATCTGTTACATAAAATCGGTTTTTCACTATTTATGGCGTATATCCGGTCCCTGAGCGGGGAGTAAATGTTAACGAGCAGTTAAAATACATGTCGTTTGATAAAGAGTGTAGAGCAGCTATCGTGCCAAAACGGGATTTTTACCGGATTTTGCTATTTCTGGCGTTAAAACAACGGCTTATATTGCATAGTTATTCATTTTCTATGCATTGGTAATGCATAAATTAAAAAATAAGGCCTAAAATCATCATTGCGCGCGAAATCCTATTCAATTGCGAAAAACTTCAGGATTTCTGATCGGGCTCGCAAAAATAATTTCGCCGGATTTGCTCGCTATCACACTTTTTGCCCCCAGTGGGTGCAGCAGTGCGCCAGAATGGTGCATCGCGGCAGCGACGCGAGACCCCACCGGCCAAAAGGGGCCACGCTGGCCGCGGCTCCTGCTTTGTGCGCCAGCGACTACACTGTGATCCTGACCGCCCCTTCTCTTCTGCGCACAAGGAGTCCCCATGCCCAAGAAAACCGTCGATCTCAGCCAGCCGCACGCCCAACACGACATCCGCGCGTTTCTCGACGCGCTGAATGCCGGCGGCGGTAAACCTATGGAACAGATGAAGCCCAAAGAGGCGCGCAGGGTGTTGGAGGACGCGCAACGCAGCGTCGAGGTGCCGCTGCGCGAGGTCGAGATCAGCGAGAAAACCATTCACGTAGAAGGTCAGGATATTCTGCTGCAGCTGGTGCGGCCGGCCAGGGTCAAAGAGGCGCTGCCGGTATTCATGTTCTTCCACGGCGGTGGCTGGGTGCTGGGCGATTTTCCCACCCATGAACGGCTGGTGCGCGATCTGGTGCACAGCTCAGGTGCGGCGGCGGTGTTCGTCAATTATCCCCGCTCACCGGAGGTGCGCTACCCTGAGGCGATCAACCTGGCTTACGCCGCCACCGAATGGGTGGCCGAGTACGGCGAGAAGATCAACGTCGACGGCTCGCGGCTGGCGGTGGTCGGCAACAGCGCCGGCGGCAATATGGCGGCGGTAGTCAGCCTGATGGCCAAACAGAAAGGCATACCGGCGCTGCGTTGCCAGATCCTGCTGTGGCCCGTCACCCGCGCCCAGTTTGATACCGATTCCTATCATCAGTTTGCCGAAGGCCATTTCCTGACCCGCAACATGATGAAGTGGTTTTGGGACAGCTACGCGCCCGATAAGGCGCAGCGCAAAGATATCTACGCCTCGCCGCTCAACGCCACGCCGGACCAGCTGCGGGGGTTGCCGCCGGCGCTGGTGCAAACCGCCGAGCTGGACGTACTGCGCGATGAGGGCGAAGCCTACGCGCGTCTGCTCGATGCCGCCGGCGTCGAGGTCACCTCCACCCGCTATAACGGGCTGATCCACGACTACGGCCTGTTGAATCCGCTCGCCCACGTCCCGGCGGTGCATTCGGCGATCCACCAGGCCGGGCGCGCGTTGAAACACTATCTGTCCTGACGCCAGGTGTGCCGTTCAGCCTGCCGCCGCCAGCCCCCGGATAAGCTTGGCTAAGGTTTTGATCGCCTCTTCAAAGCGGTCGTTCCATTCAAAAGAGGCATTGAGGCGGAAGCAGTGGTTGAAATGGTCGCCGGTGGTGAACATGCGCCCCGGCGCGATGCTGATGCCCCGGGAAAGGGCCCGCCGGTACAGTTCCATCGACGACAGCGCCGGATCCAGCTCCAGCCACAGGAAGTAGCCGCCGTCGGGCTGGCTGACCTTCACCGTCGGCGGGAAATGGTGGGCGATCGCCTGACGCATCGCGCTTTGGCGCTGGGCCAGCAGGCGCCGCAGCCGCCGCAGATGGGTATCGTAGCCGCCGTGCAGCAGATAATCCGCCAGCGCCATCTGGGTCGGCACGCTGGTGGAAACGGTGCTCATCAGCTGCAAACGCTGGATCTGCTGCGCATAACGCCCCGCCGCCACCCAGCCGACGCGAAAGCCCGGCGCCAGGCATTTGGAAAACGACGAGCAGTGCAGGATCTGGCCGCCGCTGTCGAGCGCCTTGGCCGGCAGCGGCCGTTCCGCGCTGAAGTACAGTTCGCCGTAGACGTCGTCTTCAATCAGCGAGATCTGCCGTTCGCGCAGCAGCGTCACCAGCCGTTGCTTGTTGGCCTCCGGCAGGGTGGCGCCCTGCGGGTTCTGGAAATGGGTCATCAACCAGCAGGCTTTGATCGGATACTGGTCCACCGCCTGCTGCAGCGCGTCCAGATCGATGCCGTCCTGCGGATGCGTAGCGATCGCCACCGCCTTTAACCGCAGCCGTTCCAGCGCCTGCAGCGCGCCGTAAAACGCCGGCGATTCGATCGCCACATAGTCGCCCGGTTGGGTCACCGCCTGCAGGCTGAGGCTGAGCGACTCCATCGCCCCGGCGGTGATGACGATTTCGTCCGGCGCGACCTGCATGCCGCTCAGCGCATAGCGTTGGGCGATGTGCCGCCGCAGCGCGTCGTTGCCCGGCGGCAGGTTGGCCAGCGAACTGTGCGGCGTGAACTTGCGCGCCACGCTGCTCAGCGCGCGCGCCAGCTTCGGCTGGGCGAACAGCGTGGCGTCGGGAAAGGCCGAACCGAAAGGCACGATATCCGGATCCTTGCAGGCCTGCAGCACGTCGAAAATAAAGGCGTTGATGTCCACCTGCTCGCTCAGCAACAGCTTCTCGCCGCGCGAAGGCTGGGGCAGCGGCTGCGGGCGCGCCGCCACGTAGTAGCCCGACTGCGGCCGGGCGACGATCCACCCCTGGCTCTCCAGCAGTTGGTAAGACTGCACCACCGTCATCAGGCTCAGTCCGGCGCGTTTGCCGCTCTCGCGCAGCGAAGGCAGCTTGTCGCCCGCCCGCCACACCCGGTTCTGGATCTGTTCTCTAATCTGCTGCGCAAGCTGCTCGTATCGGGTCATAACCATTAACTGTTATATGAAAAAGTAAAATAACTGTCACTATTATAGTCACTGTACTCCGTGCTTAACTTAACGCCAAGTATTTCACATAAAAATGACAGCTATACTCAAGAGGTTAATTTATGTTCAACCCTAGGAGGCGCCATGCTGGGTCTTGATGCACTGGAACTCGCCAGAATACAGTTCGCCTTCACCGTGTCTTTCCATATCATCTTCCCCGCCATCACCATCGGTTTAGCCAGCTATCTGGCGGTGCTGGAAGGATTATGGTTGAAAACGCACAATGAAGCCTACCGTGAGCTTTACCACTTCTGGTCAAAGATTTTCGCCGTCAACTTCGGCATGGGCGTGGTGTCCGGGCTGGTGATGGCCTATCAGTTCGGCACCAACTGGAGCTTCTTCTCCGAGTTCGCCGGCAGCATTACCGGGCCGCTGCTGACCTATGAAGTGCTGACCGCCTTCTTCCTCGAAGCCGGTTTCCTCGGCGTAATGCTGTTCGGCTGGAACCGCGTCGGCCCCGGCCTGCACTTCTTCGCCACCTGCATGGTGGCGCTCGGCACGCTGATCTCCACCTTCTGGATCCTGGCTTCCAACAGCTGGATGCAGACGCCACAGGGGCATGAAATCATCAACGGCCAGGTGGTACCGGTCGACTGGCTGAAGGTGATCTTCAACCCGTCCTTCCCGTACCGCCTGCTGCACATGTCCACCGCCGCCTTCCTCTCCTCGGCGTTCTTCGTCGGCGCCTCCGCCGCCTGGCACCTGCTGCGCGGCCGCGATACCCCGGCGATGCGCAAAATGCTGTCGATGGCGATGTGGATGGCGCTGATCGTCGCGCCGGTGCAGGCGCTGATCGGCGATGCGCATGGCCTGAATACGCTGAAACACCAGCCGGCGAAGATCGCCGCCATCGAAGGCCATTGGGAAAACCCGCCGGGCGAAGCCACGCCGCTGATCCTGGTCGGCTGGCCGGACATGGAGCGCGAAGAGACCCGCTTCAAGCTGGAAGTACCGTACCTCGGCAGCCTGATCCTGACCCACAGCCTGACCGAACAGGTGCCGGCGCTCAAATCCTTCCCGCCGGAAGATCGCCCCAACTCCACCGTGGTGTTCTGGTCGTTCCGCATCATGGTCGGGCTGGGCATGCTGATGATCCTGGCCGGGGTGTGGAGCCTGTGGCTGCGCTGGCGCGGCGGGCTGTATCAGTCGCGTCCGTTCCTGTACTTCATCCTGTGGATGGGCCCTTCCGGGCTGCTGGCGCTGCTGGCGGGCTGGTTCACCACCGAGATCGGCCGCCAGCCGTGGGTGGTGTACGGCCTGCTGCGCACCAAGGACGCGGTCTCCGCGCACGGCGATCTGCACATGAGCATCAGCCTGCTGGCGTTCATCATCGTCTACTGCTCGGTGTTCGGCGTGGGCTATTCCTACATGATGCGCCTGATCCGCAAAGGGCCGCAGCCGCATGAACACCAAGAAGACAATACCGAGGGCCGGCCGGCGCGTCCGCTGTCCGCGGTCAACGACACTCTGGACGACAGGAGCTGAACATGGGCATCGATCTTCCGCTGATTTGGTTTGTGATCATCGTGTTCAGCACCATGATGTACGTGGTGATGGACGGTTTCGACCTGGGCATCGGCATCCTGTTTCCGTGGGTGAAAGAGAGCGGCGACCGCGATCTGATGATGAACACCGTCGCCCCAGTGTGGGACGGCAATGAGACCTGGCTGGTGCTGGGCGGCGCCGCGCTGTTTGGCGCCTTCCCGCTGGCCTACTCGGTGATCCTCGACGCGCTGGCGATCCCGCTGACGCTGATGCTGATCGGGCTGATTTTCCGCGGCGTGGCCTTCGAGTTTCGCTTCAAGGCGACGCCGGAGAAACGCCATATCTGGGACAAGGCATTCATCTGGGGCTCAATCTTCGCCACCTTCAGCCAGGGTGTGGTGGTGGGCGCCGTGATCAACGGCTTCCCGGTCGAAGGCCGCACCTACGCCGGCGGCGCACTGGACTGGCTGACGCCGTTCGCGTTGTTCTGCGGACTGGGGCTGGTGGTGACCTACGCCCTGCTAGGCTGCACCTGGCTGGTGATGAAAACCGCCGGTGATCTGCAGGCGCGCATGTATCATCTGGCGACGCCGCTGCTGGCGATCCTGTTGCTGGTGCTGGCCGCGGTCAGTATCTGGACGCCGATCGCGCATCCTGAAATCGCCGCCCGCTGGTTTACGCTGCCGAATTTGTTCTGGCTGCTGCCGGTGCCGGTGCTGGTGCTGCTCAGCGCCTGGGGAATTCAGCGCGGGGTGAAACGCGGCGCGCACTACTCGCCGTTCATGCTGACGCTGCTGCTGGTGTTCCTCGGCCTGAGCGGGCTTGGCATCAGCATCTGGCCGCACCTGATCCCGCCGGCCATCAGCCTTTGGGACGCCGCCGCCCCGCCGCAGAGCCTCGGCTTTATGCTGGTGGGCGCGCTGTTCATCATCCCGATCATTCTGGTCTACACCTTCTGGAGCTACTACGTGTTCCGCGGCAAGATCAGCCATGAACACGGCTATCACTGAGAAGGGAGGACGCTATGCAAGATAAAACGGCAACCGCCGCGCCGGCGCCCTGGTGGAAACGCATCGGTTGGCTGGTGATCATCTGGAGCGCCAGCGTGCTGGGGCTGTTCGTGGTCGCCTCGCTGTTCCGCCTGCTGATGACCGCGGCGGGCATGAAGTCGCATTGACGCGGCGCCTTATCTGGCCGCGCTGGTGGGAAAGTAGAAGGAAACCACCAGCGTGACCAGCGGCAAGGCGCCGATCTTCACCAGTTCGAACGCTTGCCTCAGCGCTTCATTTTTGTCCCAATACGCGTGGGCGGCGAATACGCCACGCTGACCGCGAATATCCCGCACAATACCTGGCGCGCCAGGCGCAGACGCTCCATTTCGTCGAAGACCAACACCTGCTCCAGATAAACCTGGCTGGCCTCATCGCGCAGATTACGGCTTTCGATGTTCATGGGAAGATCTCCACGACCCGCCCCACCGCTTCAAGCTGTTCACCCTTCTCCCGTACAATGCCAAGAGAAGTACCATCCTGTTTCATCCAGTACTTATCGGCAAGGGTAATCAGTGCAAACGCCATTTTGATTACCTCGGTTTTTTCCATCCCATGACGCCGGGCAATATCGTTCAGATCATCATCAATTTTGTTCGATAACCGAATCGGCAAGCTGCGCATAGTCCACCTCCTGTGGCCGTTGATTCACAGGAGGAAAGTCTACTGGAAGGGCAACTATCGTTCAATTAGTGAACTGCGTAACGCCTCGCACAATCCGCATGCAACGCTAATGCGGTTTGCGCCCCATCGCGCTGAGGAAGCGCTGCTGCAGGCGCAACAGCTCCTCCAACTCCAGCAGGCGGTAGTCGATGCCGAAACGCGGCGCTACCTCGCCGATGATGCGGCTCAGCGCCGGGTAATGGCGGTGGCTCCAGTGCGGGAACAGATGATGCGTCAAATGCAGGTTCGCCCCGCCGAGCCAGTAACCCAGCCAACGCGGCCGGGTCAGCCAGTCGAAGGTGGTGGCGAACACATGGTGATACCAGCCGTGCGGCATCGCACCCTGCGCCGGCGCCTGGTAAAAATTGGCCTTGGCCCAGTGGGTGCCGATGATCAACATCACGAACAGCAATGAAGAAAGCATCTGGCTCAGCAAATAGACCAGCAGGATTTGCCCGATGCCGATGGCCGGCGGCAGCAGCCAGCACGGGATCGCCAGCGCCAGCAGCAGGTGCGCCGCCTTGCCCGCCAGAAACTCGCACCAGCCGCGCACGCCCTGCTGCGCCATGCGTGCCGCCACGCGGGTGCGGCCCGCCCGATCCAGCCAGTCGAACAGCCAGATGTAGTACGGGAACGTCAGCGCCGCCACCAGCGGCCAATAGTAGCGCTGGGCGCGCATAAAGGGCCGCCAGCGCTGGAACGGCGTTTGCCGCAGCACGCCGTTGGCGTCGATGTCGGGGTCGTAATGTTCGATATTGTTATGGGCATGGTGGAACAGCACGTGCCGCACACGCCAGCAGTCGGGATCCAGCCCCAGCGGCACGCTCACCAGGGCGTTCAGCCAGCGGTTGGCCCAGGGCCGACGGAAAAACGCGTTATGTGAGGCATCGTGCACCACGTTCACCGTCAGGAACATGCCGATAAAGATAAAACCGAAGTAGCAAGCGAAAAACGCCCAGCCGTTTTGCTGCTGCAGGCTCAACCCGTAACACAGGCCGCACAGCGCCAGCAGCAGCGCCACCTTCGCCAGCATGCCGCCGTCGGCGAAGCGGTGATCGCCGTTGGCCGTCAAATAATGCTGGGCGGCCTGCATCAGCGCACGATGTAGCCCACTGTCGTCACGCCGGTAGGCTAACGGACGCAGCGGCTTCATGGCTGCCCCATCCGGCGTAAGAAGCGCTGTTGCTGCGCCAGCAGTTCGCGATAGCCGATGCAGCGGTACGCCATGCCGTGCCGATGCGCCACTTCCGCCACTGCGGCGGCCAGCGCCGGGTAGTGGCGGTGATTCCAGCCGGGAAACAGGTGATGGGTCAGGTGATAGTTCAGCCCGCCGGTCAGGTGCTCCAGCCAGCGCGGCTCGGGCTGCCAGTCGCAGGCGGTGGCGAAATTGTGCCGGTACCAACCGTGCGGCATGCTGTCGCCCGCCGGCGCCGGATAGAACTCGGCCTGCGCCCAGTGGGTGCCCAGCAGCAGGAACACCACCAGCAGCGAGGCAAACATCTGGCTGAGCACGTAAGCCAACAGCACCCAGCCCCAACCGATGCCGTGCCGGTGGCACAGGATCAGCGGCACCACCAGCACCAGCGCCACATGAAGCAATTTGCACAGCACGAACAGCGTCCAACCGCCGCGCCCCGCCAGCACGCGTTTTTCCCGCAGCGGCGTTTTATCGAGCCGATCGGACCAATCGAAAATCCACGCGATGTAGGGCAGCGAGAGCGCGGCGATCAGCGGCCAGTACAGATGCTGATAGCGCATATGCGGCCGCCAGCGCTGGAACGGCGTCTGGCGGAAAAAGCCGTTCTCTTCGGTGTCCAGATCGTAGTGTTCGACGTTGGCGTAAACGTGGTGGTAATCCACGTGCCGCGTGCGCCAATAGTCCGGATCGACGCCCAGCGGCAGCGTCACCAGCCGCCCCACCAGGCGATTGGCCCAGGGCGCGCGCAAGAAGGCGTTATGCGAAGCATCGTGGTTGACGTTGACGTTGAGCAGCATGCCCATGGCCACGAACAGGAAATAGCAGAGGAAAAACGCCCAGGGCTGATGCTGCAGCAGGCTCAGGGCATAAAACCCGACGCACAGCGCCAGCAACAGCGCGGCCTTGGCCAGCCGCACGGTATCGGCATAGCGATGATCGCCCGCCAGGCAGGCGTGCGCCGCGCGCTTGAGATCGCGGTGAAACGCCTGCTCGCCATCGGCAGGGAAACGCAGCGGCGGTAATGAGTCAGCCATGCGGTTCCTCCACGGCGGCCGGCGCGGCCACTCGCCCCCAGCCCAGCGCCACGCACAGGGCATGCAGCGCGACGGCGGCCATGGCGATATGCCAATAGCGCTGCGGCCAGCCAAGATAGCCGATAAACAGCAGCGGCATGCCCAGCGCGATCAGCAGCCAGACGGCGCTCGCCCACCGCCGCCCTTCCGTCATGCCGCCCAGCGCTACCGAGCCCAACGCCAGCAGCACCAGCAACGCCATTTGCGGCCAGCTGATGTCGCCGTAGCCGTAACCGTATTGGTAGACGTAACCGACCACCAGCGAGAACAGCAGCATGGCGCCGCTGAAAACGCTGAGCGCCGAACGGCGGTCGCGCGGCCGGCCCAGCGCCGGGCGCCATGCCAGACGGAAATAGCGCAGAAACGGCAGATTGCTCGCCCAGAACGGGTTGGCGGACGGCCGGTCGCCGCCGACGCCGTAGCTGAACGGCGTGGTCGGCAACGCCGGGCAGAACGTGCCGAACAGCTTGTCCCAGAAGATAAAGCTGCCGCCGAAGTTCTTATTGGAATACGCCATGTCCTTGACGTGGTGCACCCGGTGGTGCGCCGGCGTGACCAGGATTTTTTCCAGCGCGCCCAGCTTCGGCGTCAGCGCATTGTGGTTAAACAGCTGAATGCTGTAGTGAAAAATCGACACCGTGACGAACACCGACAGCGGCACGCCCGCCAGCGCCAGCAGCAAAAAGAACGGGATCGACGTCAACGACGAATACCAGGAGTTGCGCACCCCCAGCGACAGGTTGAAGTGCTCCCCCTGGTGGTGCACCACGTGTACCGCCCACAGCACGCGGAAGCGGTGGTGCAGGCGATGCAGCCAGTAGAAACCGAAGTCCCACGCCAGCAGGGCGAACAGCCACATCAGCAGCGGCGGCCAGGCGTCCAGCAGCCCCAGACTGAAATGCGCGGCCACGTAGCCGTAGCAGGTGATCTCCAGCCCGCGGAACAGCCACAGCATGATATGGCCGGAGTTCAGGTTAAACACCAGATCGTGCCAGTTGACCGGCTCACGGCGCCCCCACTGCAGCGCCACCGCCTCGGCCACCACGATGAACAGCATGAACACTATCGGCAACGCCAGATCGCTCATCCCATTTCTCCTTTAACCACCCGCCGGCGCAGGGTCTTGATGCGCAGGGCCAACCACCCGGCGCACAGCGCCAGCAGCGCGCCGGCGGCCAGATCGACAAACAAATGGCGGCGCAGCTGCAGAATGGAGAACGCGATCGCCACACCCCACAGCATCCACAGCGCCGTCCGCATTTTGCGCTCGCCGTCGCTCAGCGCCCACACCGCCAGCACCGTCAGCGCCATATGCAACGAAGGCAGGCAGTTCTGCGGCGAATCCACCTGGGTTAACGCCGCCAGCAGCTGCGCGCTGATCCCAACGCCATCGTTCCGCGGATAGGCCATGGTGGTCGGCCACAGCAGGTAAACTGCCCCGGCGCCCAGCGCCGTCAGCTGCATCGCCAGCGTCAGCCATTTGATTCGCTGCAGCGGCGCCAGCAAATAGCCCGCCGGGACGATGAGGAAGAACGACAGGTAAAGCCAAATGGCCGCCGGGCTGAACGGGATCGCCCGATCAAGCGCCGACGGCGGCAACAAAGTTCCCGTCCCCTGCAGGCGATCGGTCAGGCTATACACCACCCCGACCGTCCCCCAGCCGAGCAACATGTGCCCTAGCCTGAACAGCGTATTTTTCATGCTTCCTCCGCCTGGCGCACGATGCGCCGCCGCTTGCGATCGAACTGCGGCAGCACCGCCTGCGCCGTCAACCGCCATTCGAGCCGATCGGTGGCGATGCACTGGCGAGCGAACAGCGCGATCAGCTGCGCCTGGCAGTGCGCCAACGCCGCCGGGCTGCAATCGGCGATCAACTCCAGCCGGTGCTCGCCGCGCTGGATCAGGCGGTAATCGCTGGTCAGCGGCAGCGCATTGGCGATCGTCCGGCTGCAGGCATCGGCGAACACCGCCTGCGGTTGCCGCTGCGCATCGGGCAGCATCAGCTGATCGTCGCGCCGCCCTTCGATACGCGCAATCGCCCGCGTCGGCTGCCCGCACGGGCAGGGTTCCTTGCGCAGCACCAGCACATCGTCCAGCCGATAACGCACGATCGGCTGCGTGCTGCGGGTGAAATCAGTGATCAGCGGCGTGAAACGCAGTTCGTCGATCCACTGCGGTTCGATATGCAAAAACTCTTCGTTCAGATGCAGGGTGCCGTGCGCGCAGGTCGCGGCCAGGAACCCCTCGGTGGCCTGATACACTTCGCCGACCGCCGGAAACACCTGCATCAGCAGGCGGCGATCCTGTTCTTCCAATACCTCGGCGACCGAAATCACTTTTTTGACCGGCAGCTTCACCTGCCCGGCCAGCACCGCCAGCGCCAGGGCGCGCAGCACCTGCGCCGGCGCCACGATGATGCTGGGCGCCTGCCGTTCCAGCGCGGGCAGATGCTCGCTGAACGGCGCCAGCAAATCGTAAAACGCCAGGCTCAGCCAACGGTTGTTTACGCTGTGATAGAGGTTATTGTCCGCCCGCAGAAACAGCGCGACACGCTCACCGGCCAGCAGCCCGTCCGGCAGCATCTTCGCCAGCATGCCGCCGGCCCACACCTGCTGTTCGCGCGGGCTGACGACAAACACGCCGCGCTGCCCGGAGGTGCCGGACGACAACCCGACGCTGTAGCGGCCGATCTTTGGCGTGAAATCGCGATCCGCCTCGCTGCGCTGCGCGCAGGCCAGCACCGCCTCCCGGCTCAGCCCGGCGGTATTCATCCGGTCGAACTGCGCCATCATCAGCGCCTTGTCCATCTGCGGCCATTCGGCGAACGGCCGGCGGCTGAAGCGCTGAAAATAGGGGCTCTTGCTCAGCACCCGGCGGGCAAAGCCCGCGAGCTGCCGAGCCTGATGCGCCTCCAGCGCCGCACGATCGCCAAAGCGCAGGCGCCGGGCGCGGAAGTAGTGCCACAGGGTCATGAAAGGGATCACAGGTCCCCCTCGTGGCACAGCAAAATGTTGACCTGGCCGCCCGCCCACAGTTGGTTAAGCCGTTCCAGCGTGCGGGTGTACGCCACCGCGTCGTCCATCACCAGATTGGCCAGGCGCGAAGGCCCGCGCAGCGTCTGGTAGCTCTGCGGCGACCAGGCGGCGTCGCTGGCCAACAGCGTCCAGCCGGCGTCGGTGAGGATAAAGGCGCCGATATGGCCGGCCGCATGCCCCGGCAGCGGCACCAGCACGATTTGCCCTTCACTGCCCGGCAGCGCGTAACCGCGATCGAACGGCGCCAGCAGTGCGGGCAACGCCACCGAGGGAAAAGACTCCATAAACTGCAGGCGGCTCTCGAAATCCGCCGGGATCAGGCCGGGAATAAAGGCGCGTTTCAGCGCCGCGAAACCGCGCAGCCCACGGGTTTGCTGCCAGCCTTCGCCGCAGCAAATAAAATCGAGGCGGCTGAAATCCTGCAGCCCGGCGATGTGATCCGCGTGAAAGTGCGAGACGATCAGCGCCTGGATGTCGCCTTCGGCGTAACCGGCTTCGCGCAGCTGGTGCGCCAACGACTCGGCGGGATCGAAATAGACCGGCGTCATGCGGCGGTAAAGGCTGAACACCCCCGACTGCGTGTGCTGCTGAAAATAATGCGCATAGCCGGTATCCCACAGCCAGCGGCGCTCTCCCACCTCCAGCAGATAGGCGCGCGCCGGAAATTTACACACCCGGAACCCGGCACCGCGCAGCGCCATGCAGCCGATATGCGTGCAATAGCCCACTTCAAAAACGGTGACCTTAGCCATGCGGTATGCCTCCTTGCTGCCGCAGCCACTCGCCGGTCAGGCGGATCCCCTCTTCCATCGAGTAACGCGGCCGATAGCCCAGCTCTTCGATCGCGCGGGTCTGGCTCAGGGTCATGTCGAAATGCACCGCCGCCACGCTGTAGCGCGTCAGCGGCGGTTCTTTGCCGCTCAGCGTTGCCCACAGCTCCATGCCGCCGGCCAGCGTATGAAGCAGCGGATAAGGCACGGCCTGCAGCCGGTAACGCAGCCCCAGCTCCTGGCGCAGCAGCGCATCCAGCATCTCCGCCAGCCGCTGCGGTTGGTGGTTGGTGATGTTATACACGGCGCCGGACGGCAATCCGCGCTGCCGGCTGGCCAGCTCCATGGCGTGCACCACGTTGGGGGCAAAGGTCAGATCCAGCAGCGCTTGCCCGCCGCCGGGCAGCCGCAGCACGCCGCGATCGCGTTCGAGCTGTTGCAACAGCCGCGGCACGATCACCCGATCGTGCGGGCCAAACAGGCCGCGCGGCCGCAGCATAACATAGGTGGTTTGCGGGTAGATTTTCGCCTGCGCCAACAGCCGCTGCTCGGCGGCGTGCTTGCTGGCGGCATAGTGATTGGCGAAGCGCCGGGCGCGATAACCCTCATCAAGATCGTAATGCGGCTGAAAATCGAAGTAGATTGCCGGCGTGGAGATATGCACGAAGCGCCGCACGCCGCAGCGCCCGGCCGCCTCCGCCAGTTTCTCCGTCGCCGCGGCGTTGATGCGGTGAAATTCCGCTTTGCCGCCCCAGGGGGAAGACTTGGCCGCACAGTGCCACACCCACTCGCAGTCGGTCACCAGCTCCCGGCACTGCTGCGGCGTGGCCTGCGCCAGATCGCGCGAGTAAAATTCAGCGCCCATCTGCCGCAACGCTTCGCCGGCCCGCTCATCGCGGCCGGTGGCTCGCACCTGATGCCCGGCCTCCAGCAACCACTGCGCCGCGTTGCGCCCCAGCCCGCTGGTCGCCCCGGTCACCAGCACCCTCATGGCAGCAACACCATGCCGGCCAGCGCCAGCCCGGCGGCGGTGCCGATCAGCATCACCGGCTGGCCGGGGTTGAAGCGCCCGCTGGTCACGGCGGCATGCAGCGCGGTCGGGATAGAGGCCGCCACCTGGTTGCCGTGATGGCGGTAGATGTCCACCAGCGCCTCGCTGGAGACGTGCAGCCGTTTGCGCATATGTTCGAGCGACAAATGGCTGGCCTGGTGCGGCACCACGGTGGCGATCTGCCCCAGGGTCAAGCCGCTGGCGCTCAGCAGCCGGTCGAGGTAGTCCTCAATCAGCGCCGATGCCTGACGGAACAGCGGCTTGCCCTGCATATGAAACAGGAAGTCTTGCTCGCACATGCCGGCGCGCGGGTTGCGGCGCGTGCCGCCGGCGCGGATCTCGCACAGTTCGCTGCCGGCGGGATAGGTTTCCACCAGGCTGGCGAGGATGCCGCCGGTGCCGTCGCCGCGCTCCACGATGGCGCAGGCGGCGCCGTCGCCGAAAATCAGCGACGACTCTTCGTGCTGCCAGTCGATGCCGCGCGAAGCGAGATCCGCCGAGACGATGGCGATACGCCGATACGTCCCGGCGTTCAACAGCCCCGCCGCCACCTGCAGCGCAGAGATAAAGCTGACGCAGCTGCTGTTGATGTCGAAGCCCGGCGTACCCGGCGCCAATCCGGCGATCTTGAGAATATGCGCGGCAGAGCACGGCAGCGCCTGTACCGCTATCGCCGAGGCGGAGATCAGCAGGTCAATCGAAGCGGCCGGAATAGTGCTGCGGGCCAGCGCGTCTTGCAGTGCGGCGGCGGCGAGCTCGGCCTGGCTGGCGTCGTCGGCGGCGTGATAGCGGTAAACGATGCCCGAGCGCTTTTCAACGTAGCCGGCCGGTTTCCCCAGGCGGGCATCGAGCGTAGAGGAGGCCACGCGGTTGGGCGGCAACGCGGCCCCGGTGGCGATGATTTTCAGAGGCAACAGCTCGGGTGAGCGACATTGTGTGGTCATTATTGTTATTGATTAACCTGACTATCCATAAAGCGATTCTCCCGCGCGGCGCGAAGGCCATGCGGATCATCCCCGGTTTTTATGTCCCAAAAGGCCTTTCATCAAGGCGCTATCTCTTGTTATCGGCTACCACGGGCCGACCTCCGTCGGCGCAAGCATAAGCGTAACATGACTGAGATAGTTAGTTTACGACAAGGCGGCGAGAATGGGCAGACGGCAGGGGAATTATCGGAATAGCGCCGCCGCTGGCGATCGGCGGCGGCGGCGGGGTCAGGCTCAGCGGCGGTTGCGCACCAGCTGGTAACGGCGGGTCAGATACTCTACCGGCGCACTCCAGATATGCACCAGGCGGCAGAACGGGAACAGCACGAACAGCGTCATGCCCAGCACCATGTGCAGTTTGAAGATAATCGCCACGCCTTCCAGGTGCGCAGAGGCGCCGGCGTGGAACGTCACCACCGCCTGTGCCCAGGCCACCAGCTTCATCATTTCGCTACCGTCCATATGCTGGGCGGAGAACGGAATGGTCAGCAGGCCGAGGCACACCTGCACCACCAGCAACGTCAGGATCATGATGTCGGCGAAGCTGCTGGTGGCGCGCACCCGCGGATTGGTCAACCGGCGCTTCAGCAACAGCGCACCGCCGATTAGCGTCATCAGGCCGCAGGCGCCGCCGGCGATCATCGCCAGCTTCTGCTTCACGTCGATCGGCAGGAAAGCCTCATACATCCAGTGTGGCGTCAGCATGCCGAGGAAATGGCCCGCGAAGATGCCGATAATGCCGATGTGAAACAGGTTGGACGCCAGCCGCATGCCCTTTTTATCCAGCATCTGGCTGGAGCCGGCGCGCCAGCTGTACTGCCCGTAGTCGTAACGCAACCAGCTGCCGATCAGGAATACCGCGCCGGCCAGATAAGGGTAAATATCGAAGAAGAACTGATTCAAAAATTGCATGATTAGCGTCCTTTGGTTCCGGTTAACGCATCCGTCAGGTCCAGATACTGTGGCGCCACCGCGCCGGCGAAGCGCCGCTGGTGCGCCGTCTGCTGGGCGGAGGCGCAGCCCTGTTCGCCGAGAAACTTGACCTGCTCCTCTTCCCACACCGCATCCAGCGCCTGCGGCGTATCGTCGCGCGCCTCTTGCGCCACCTGGGTTTCCAGCGCCTGAGCCTGCACCTCGCTGCCGGACAGCAATAGCAGCAGATCGAACAGCACCGCGTACGGGCTTTCTCGCTGTTGCAGGCGCGCGCCCAGCAGCGCCAGGATCGGCGCGATGTCCTGCAGCCCTTCCCGCGCCTGCGCCGCGCTGCGGCTGGCCAGATACTCCAGGTACAGCGGCAGGAAATCCGGTAGCTCGCGGCTGTCGATCTCCAGTCCGGCGGCGCGGTACTGCGCCATCAGATCGACCATCGCCTGGCCGCGATCGCGCGACTCGCCGTGCACGTGCTCAAACAGCAGCAGCGAGGTGGCGCGGCCGCGATCGAACAGCTCGCAATAGTCGGCCTGCGCGTCCAGCAGCGGGCGGGCGCACAGGCGGCGGATAAACAGAATCAGCTGCGCGCTGTGGTGCAGATCCAGCTCGCTGGCCGGCTCCAGCGCCTCAATCAGCGCCTGCTGATGGTCAAACAGGACCTGCTCCGGGTAATCCAGCAGGCGGGCGATCACTTTCAGGCTGATCATGAGGCATCCTCCGGCCGCGCGGTTTTCGCGGTCACGTCGATGGCGTCGATGCGGCGGCTGTTGAACAGGTTGAACTTGCCGTCGCTGCCGTGGCAGCCGTCGCCGAAGCTGAAACCGCAGCCTTTGCTTTCAGGGAAGGCTTCGCGCGCCAGCTCGCGGTGGCTCGACGGCACCACGAAGCGATCTTCATAGTTGGCGATCGCCAGGTAGCGATACATCTCCCGCGCCTGCGCTTCGCTCAACCCGACCTGCTCCAGCGCGCTGGTGTCCACCACGCCGTCGACGGTTTCCGCCCGCTTGTAGTGGCGCATCGCCAGCATGCGCTTCAGCGCCAGCAGCACCGGTTCGGTATCGCCGGCGGTCAACAGGTTCGCCAGATACTGCACCGGAATGCGCAGGCTCTCGACGTCCGGCAGCACGCCGCTGTGCGCCAGCTCGCCGGCGTCGGCGGCGGACTGAATCGGCGACAACGGCGGCACGTACCAGACCATCGGCAGCGTGCGGTATTCCGGGTGCAGCGGCAGCGCCAGTTTCCAGTCCATCGCCATTTTGTACACCGGCGACTGCTGGGCGGCTTCAATGACGCCCTGCGGCACGCCGTCCGCCAGCGCCTGAGCAATCACCTTCGGGTCATGCGGATCGAGGAAGATGTCGAGCTGGCTCTGATACAGATCCTTGTCGTTCTCCACCGCCGCCGCCTGCTCGATGCGGTCGGCATCGTACAGCAGCACGCCGAGGTAGCGAATGCGGCCCACGCAGGTCTCCGAACACACCGTTGGCTGCCCGGCTTCGATGCGCGGGTAGCAGAAGATGCACTTCTCGGACTTGCCGCTCTTCCAGTTGAAGTAGATTTTCTTGTACGGGCAGCCGGTCAGGCACATGCGCCAGCCGCGGCACTTGTCCTGGTCGATCAGCACAATACCGTCTTCGCCGCGCTTGTAGATCGCCCCGCTCGGGCAGGTGGCGACGCAGGCCGGGTTGAGGCAGTGCTCGCACAGGCGCGGCAGGTACATCATGAAGGTGTTTTCGAACTGGCCGTACATCGCCTTCTGCAGGTTGTCGAAATTCTTGTCCTGCGAGCGTTTTTCGAACTCCCCGCCGAGGATCTCCTCCCAGTTCGGGCCGCTTTCGATCTTGTTCATGCGCTGGCCGGTGATCAGCGAGCGCGGGCGGGCCACCGGCTGGTGCTTGCCCTGTTTGGCGGTGTGCAGATGCTGGTAGTCGTAATCGAACGGCTCGTAGTAGTCGTCCAGCGCCGGCACGTCCGGGTTGGCGAAGATTTTCGCCAGTACGCCGACGCGGTTGCCCATGCGCGGTTCCAGCTTGCCGTTGATTTTACGGATCCAGCCGCCCTTCCATTTTTCCTGATCTTCCCAGGCGTGCGGATACCCGACGCCGGGCTTGCTTTCCACGTTATTGAACCAGGCGTATTCCATACCTTCACGGCTGGTCCAGACGTTCTTGCAGGTGACCGAACAGGTGTGGCAACCGATGCACTTGTCCAGATTCAGCACCATGCCGACTTGCGAACGAATTTTCATTTGCTGTTCTCCTGCTGACTGCCCTGCGCGTAGTCGTTGCCTTCGTCGTCCAACCAATCAATGCGGTTCATCTTGCGCACCACCACGAACTCGTCGCGGTTGGAGCCGACGGTGCCGTAGTAGTTGAAGCCGTAGGCCAGCTGCGCATAGCCGCCGATCATGTGGGTCGGCTTCGGACAGGCGCGGGTCACCGAGTTGTGGATGCCGCCGCGCTGGCTGGTGATCTCCGAGCCCGGCAGGTTCACGATGCGCTCCTGCGCGTGGTACATCATGGTCATGCCGGCCGGGATACGCTGGCTGACCACCGCGCGCGCCGTCAGCGCGCCGTTGGCGTTGAAGGCCTCGATCCAGTCGTTGTCCGCGATGCCCAGATCTTTGGCGTCGTCTTCGCTCAGCCAGACGATCGGGCCGCCGCGCGACAGCGTCAGCATCAACAGGTTGTCGCTGTAGGTGGAGTGAATACCCCACTTCTGGTGCGGCGTCAGGAAGTTCAGCGCCTTCTCCTTGTTGCCGTTCGGTTTGCTGTTGAGCAACGGCTGCGCGGCGCGGGTGTCGATCGGCGGCCGGTATACCAGCAGGCTTTCACCGAAGGCGCGCATCCACTCGTGATCCTGATACAGCTGTTGACGGCCGCTGAGGGTGCGCCACGGGATCAGCTCATGCACGTTGGTATAGCAGGCGTTGTAGGATACGTGTTCGTCCTCCAGACCGGACCAGGTCGGGCTGGAGATGATTTTGCGCGGCTGCGCCTGAATGTCGCGGAAGCGAATTTTCTCGTCTTCCTTGTTCAGCGCCAGATGGCGGTGATCGCGGCCGGTGACGTTGCTCAGGGCCTCCCAGGCTTTTACCGCCACCTGGCCGTTGGTTTCCGGCGCCAGCGACAGGATCACTTCCGCCGCGTCTATCGCGCTCTCGATCTTCGGCCGCCCCGCCGCCGGGCCGTCGGCCTTGACGTAGTTAAGCTGCTTGAGGAAGTCGACCTCGGTTTGGGTGTTCCAGCTGATGCCCTTGCCGCCGTTGCCCAGTTTGTCCAACAGCGGCCCCAGCGAGGTGAAGCGCTCGTAGGTGGCCGGGTAATCGCGCTCCACCGCGATGATGTGCGGCGCGGTTTTGCCCGGGATCAGATCGCATTCGCCTTTCTTCCAGTCCTGCACGCCGTAAGGCTGCGCCAGTTCGGCGGCGGAATCGTGCTGGATAGGCAGGGTCACCACGTCGGTTTCCTGGCCCAGATGGCCAACGCACACCTCGGAGAAGGCCTTGGCGATGCCCTTGTAGATCTCCCAGTCGCTCTTCGAATCCCAGGCCGGATCGACCGCCGCCGACAGCGGATGGATGAACGGGTGCATGTCGGAGGTGTTCATGTCGTCTTTTTCATACCAGGTGGCGGTCGGCAGCACCACGTCGGAGTACAGGCAGGTGCTCGACATGCGGAAATCGAGCGTCACCACCAGATCCAGCTTGCCTTCGCCGCCCTGCTCACGCCATTCCACTTCCTGCGGCTTCACGCCGCCCTGCTGGCCGAGATCTTTCCCCTGAATGCCGTTTTCGGTGCCCAACAGGTATTTGAGCATGTACTCATGGCCCTTGCCGGAGGAGCCCAGCAGGTTGGAGCGCCAGACGAACAGGTTGCGCGGGAAGTTCTGCGGATTGTCCGGCTGCTCGGCGGCGAAGCCCAGCGAGCCGTTTTTCAGGCTGTCGACGGTGAACTCGACCGGCGACTGACCGGCCGCGCGGGCCTGCTCCGCCAGGCGCAGCGGGTTAGTGCCCAGCTGCGGCGCCGACGGCAGCCAGCCCATGCGCTCGGCGCGCACGTTGAAGTCGATCAGGCTGCCGCCGAAGCGCGATTTGTCCGCCAGCGGCGACAGCAACTCGTCGGTGCCGACGGTTTCATAGCGCCATTGGCTGGAATGGTTGTAGAAGAACGAGGTGCTGTTCATGTGGCGCGGCGGGCGCTGCCAGTCGAGGCCGAACGCCAGCGGCAGCCAGCCGGTTTGCGGCCGCAGTTTTTCCTGGCCGACGTAGTGCGCCCAGCCGCCGCCGCTCTGGCCGACGCAACCGCAGAAGATCAGCATATTGATCAGGCCGCGGTAGGTCATGTCCATGTGATACCAGTGGTTGACGCCGGCGCCGACGATGATCATCGAACGGCCGTGGGTCTTCTCGGCGTTTTCCGCGAACTCGCGGGCAATGCGGATGATGTTGTGGCGCGACACGCCGGTGATCTGCTCGGCCCAGGCCGGGCTGTAGGCCTTGACTTCGTCATAGTCGGCGGCGCAGTTGGCGTCACCCAACCCGCGCTCGAGGCCGTAGTTGGCAAGCGTCAGGTCGTACACGCTGGTCACCAGCGCTTCGCTGCCGTCCGCCAGCTGCAGGCGTTTCACTGGCAGTTTGTGCAGCAGGATCTCGTCCAGCGCCACGCTGTTGAAATGCTCGCTGTCGGCGCCGCCGAAGTACGGGAAGCCCACCTCGGCAACATCGTCATGCATGCCCAACAGGCTGAGCTGCAGCTCGACTTCCTGTTGCGACTTGCCCTCGCGCTGTTCCAGGTTCCACTTGCCCTTCTCGCCCCAGCGGAAGCCGATGGAGCCCTGCGGCGCCACCAGATCGCCGCTGCGGCTGTCGATAGCGACGGTTTTCCACTCGGGGTTGTTTTCCTGGCCCAGTCCGTCCACCAAATCGGCGGCGCGCAGCAGGCGGCCGGCGGCGTAATGGCCGCCTTCACGCGCTTCCAGCAGCACCAGCATCGGCATGTCGGTATAGCGGCGCACGTAGTCGCGGAAGTAGCCGACTTCGCGATCGAGATGGAACTCTTTCAGCATCACGTGGCCCATCGCCAGCGCCATCGCACTGTCGGTGCCCTGCTTCGGATTCAGCCAGTGGTCGCACAGCTTGGCGACTTCGGCATAGTCCGGCGTCACCGCCACGGTTTTGGTGCCCTTGTAACGCACTTCGGTAAAGAAGTGGGCGTCCGGGGTGCGCGTCTGCGGCACGTTGGAGCCCCAGGCGATAATGTAGGAGGAGTTGTACCAGTCGGCGGATTCCGGCACGTCGGTCTGCTCGCCCCAGGTCATCGGCGAGGCCGGCGGCAGATCGCAATACCAGTCGTAGAAGCTCAGGCAGGCGCCGCCGATCAGCGACAGGTAGCGGGCGCCGGCGGCGTAGGACACCATCGACATCGCCGGGATCGGCGAGAAGCCGATGATACGGTCCGGGCCGAAGGTTTTGGCGGTATAGACGTTGGCTGCGGCGATCAGTTCATTGACCTCCTGCCAGCTGGAGCGGACGAAACCGCCGCGGCCGCGCGCCACCTTGTAGCTTTTGGCTTTTTCCGCATCGCCGACGATAGAGCCCCAGGCCGCGACCGGATCGCTGTGCTGCGCTTTCGCCTCGCGCCACAGCTTGAGCAGACGCTTGCGCATCAGCGGGTATTTCAGCCGGTTGGCGCTGTACAGGTACCAGGAGTAGCTGGCGCCGCGCGGGCAGCCGCGCGGTTCATGGTTGGGCAGATCGGGGCGGGTGCGCGGGTAGTCGGTTTGCTGGGTTTCCCAGGTCACCAGGCCATTCTTCACGTAGATCTTCCAACTGCAGGAACCGGTGCAGTTCACGCCGTGGGTGGAACGCACCACTTTGTCGTGCTGCCAACGGCTGCGGTAGCCGTCTTCCCAGTCGCGGTTGGTGTTCAAGGTCTGGCCGTGATCGCCAGAAAAAGGCTCCGCCAACTGCTTGAAATAGCGGAAACGGTCTAAAAATTTGCTCATCCGGAATGCTCCTGAAGGCTCTTGTCGTTATAAGAAGACATGCTCAATCTGCCGCCAGCCTACTGACGGCCAATCGGCGGCAAATTGATTGCGATCAAGAGAAAGCGGGAGGCGATACACGCGCCGGGTGAGAAATACCACCAAAGTATAGGTGCGATAAACGAGATTAATATGTTGAATTTAAATGAATAAATCAGGAGTGGAAGACAGAGGCTGACGGGCGGGAGGCAAGATGGGGTATTTGGGGGTAGGACGCGGGAGAAACCTCCCGCGTAACGCTAACTCGACGCATTCAGCGTTGGAGCCACAGCGTCGCGGTGCCCACGGCGGGCAACGCCAGCTGGATCTCCGTCCCCCCTTCCTGCTGCCGCCAGCCCGCCGGAAGGCGCAATCGGGTGCTTCCCTCTCGATAGTAAGGGTTGGCTACCAGCAGCAAGGCGCGATCGCCCAGAACAAACATCCGCGCCGGCATTTGAGAGTTGCTTCCCGCCAGCGGCGTCGATTTTCCCGTCAGCAGATAAGGGGTGAAGGCGGCGATTTGCTGCGACACGGCGGCCACACCGCGCCAGGTGGCGTCAAACTCCCGTTGGTCGAAGCGGCCGGTTTTACGCTTGTAAAACAGATCGGTATAGGAATAAAACAACAGCCCCTTGGCGCCGCCGATCAGCGCCTGCCAGGCCTGATTGCGGATTTCCGCCTCTGACGGCGGATGTGGCTTGCGGCGGGCGTCATAAGCGGCGTGATCCATGATTTGCATCACCACCCAGGCCCCGCGCGATTGGCGGGCGGCCTGCACCGTCAGTTCGGTATAACGCGTGGTGCGCGTCAGATCGCGATCGTTCCCCACCGGGTAAGGGTCGGTCGCCAAAATGTCGCTGCTGTTGAAGTGAGCGTCCAACTCCCCGGTTTTGTTCAACACCTGGAAGGTAGGATGATCGCCGTCAAGCCGCTTTATTTGCAGGTTTTTTTCCTCGATCTTATCGAGATATTCCGGCCCCAGCTCATCGTTGATGTACCAGGCGAGCAGGTTGGGCTGAGAGCGCAAGCGCTGCACGTACCAGGCCGTCATCGCCGCGTAATCGCCGCCGCGCACGGCCGGCGCGAAGCGGCTGCCGCGGTACTGATCTTTGACGGAGTAAATGACCAGCAGCCCGCGCTGGCGTGCGTTGCGGAAAAAGGCGTAAGGGTCTTTCTTCTCCCCATAATCATAATTCAGCACCGTGTTGAATCCCGCCGATGCGATGCGCGCCAAATGCTCATCGGTCGCCACGTTGGCGTAAATACCCAACGGGAAAAGCCGTTGACCGTCGCGCAGGGTAAAGCCTTCGCTGTCGATCGCCACTTTGGCCGCAGGCTGCCCGACGCGAAAAGACAGCTCGCTGTCCGGTGCCGGCCGGGATTGCTGCCCGGTGACCTGCTGACGCAGGCGGTATTCGCCCTGGGCCAGGCCGGCCGGCAGTGGGTATTCGATACGGCGCTGCCCTTCAACCTGATAACGGTCGCGGCTACGGTGAACAACCTGCCCCTCGGCATTGAGCAATTCGCTGTCGACCTGCAAACGCTGCGGCTGCGAAGTGACGACCAGCGTGTCGACCTTCCCCTGCGCCGACGCGCCGAGCTGATACAACGCAGGCGTAGGCGCTCGAGCACACGCATAGGCGTCGTCAAACCAGGCGGTACCGGTGCTCCCCTTGCGCAGATAAACGCCAAACGTGATTCGCGCCGCCTGCGGCGGCACGGTATAGCTGGCGTTCACCTGCCGCCAGCCGCTGTCGCCGGTCACCCCAGCCGGATAGCTGCCCTCCAGAAAGCGCCCCTGCGCATCAAAGCTCTGCAGATAAACCCCGGCGCCGCCGTCGCGGCTTTGCCCGCGTACGCCGCGGGTCTTGAGCCAGACGCCAAAATCGATCGTCTGTCCGGGCGCAACCTGCAGCGCCTGGTTGAAGGTGCGGTACTGCGCGGCATCTGCATTGTCATAGCGCAAACTGCCATTGCCGCTGTGCGTATCGCCGTCGGCCTGCGCGCCCTGCGCTCGCCAGCCGCCGAGCCCCTGCTCAAAGCCGGGGTTGGCCAACAGATTGGGTTGGCAGCTCTGCGCCAGAGCCGAAGCGCCCCAAAAGGCGCAACAGCCCAGAACCACCCTCTGATACATCCCCCTCATGGTCATTTCCTTTTCACCACGGCATTGAACAGATAGGTGGCGAACAGATAGCAGGATTTCTGATAAGACAGCCCCAAATGCTGACGGTAAATCCGCCATTGCCAGTCAGCGGCGCGGATTTTGTTGCCCGACAGCGAATGGGTAGACAATCGATAACAGGCCAGCGGTTCGGGAATGCAGTAGGCCAGGCCGTTACGCGCCTTCTGCAGCACCGCCAGCCACATCAAATAGTCCTCATGACCCACTTTTTGCTGATACACCTTGCCGATGCGCTTTTGGTTGTAGATGCCGGTGAGATTGCCGATCCAGTTGCTTTTCAACATGTCCTGATAGCCGATAAGCTCTTCCGCGCCACGGGTGTTTTTGATCAATTTCAGGTCGTCTTCGAAGGTGTAGTAATGGGAACACACCACGTCGTAGCGGCGGGTTTGCAAAATGCTCGCCTGGCGCGACAGCTTGTTGGGGAGCCATACGTCATCGCTGTCGCAGAAGGCGATATAGTCGCCGTTCGCCGCCTCAATGCCGATGTTGCGCGTTTCCGCCACGCCCTGATTATGCTCATTGCGTATATAGGTGAGGCGATCGTGGATAAACGGCCGCACCACCTCGGCAGTATCGTCGGTGGACGCATCATCGATCACATACAGGTGATAATCGGTAAATCGCTGGTTCAGCACGCCTAGAATCGACTCTTTGATAGAGTTCGCGGCATTGTAGGCCGGCATGATTACGGATATCTTTTCCATTTTGTCCTCACTCGGTGAGCTGTTGCCACTGGGGATAAATACGTTCGGGAGAAAAACGGCGAGACTTCTCTAACGCGGCGACAGAAAAGTGCTCGCGCAAACCCGGATCGAGCATCAGTTTGATCACCCCTTCGCTGAAGGCGGCGGCGTCGTCATCGGGCACCAGATAGCCGTTGACGCCGTCGTCTATCAACTCGGCCGGGCCGGTCTTGCAGTCGTAGGCCACCAGCGGCAGGCCGAAACTCATGGCTTCGATCAGCACCATCGGCAATCCCTCATAGCGAGAGGTCATCAAATACAGGCTGGCCTGGCGATAATAGTCCGCCACGTCGGCGGTGGCCGGCAGCAGACTCACCTGCCGCGCCAGCCCGGCGTCTTCAATCTGCCGCCGCAGCGCATCGCGCTCCGGGCCGTCGCCAATAATCAGCAGCCGCCAATCCGGCACCTGCGCCGCCACCCCTCGCCACAGCGCGATCAGACGATCGAAGCCCTTCTGATTGCTCAAGCGCCCCACCGCCAGCGCCACCTTTTGCTGCAGCGCCGGCGTTGGCGCCTGTGCGCGGAACGGCGAAACGTTCTCGATCACCCGACATTTCCCGGCCCCCACCCAGCGAGCGATGGCGTCGCTATCTTGCCGCGTCAGGAAAATCACGCGATCGCTCAGCCGGTAAACCAGCAACTTCAGCCACTTAAATACGCGCGGATACTGGTGAAAGCTGACGTGCTCACTCAACAGCAGCCGGCTGCGGGCACAGAACAAACGCAGGAAAGGCGTCATCACCACCGACAGTTTCCCCATGGAAACGGTAATGATCACGTCCGCGCGTTCACGCCGCAGCGCGAACGCCAGCCGCCACGGCCAGAACAGCGAATCGCCACCGCCGCAGCGCAACCGGACGTCGCTCGCCAGCGGAAAGAAGCTCCGCTCGCCAAACAGCGAAAACACCGCGACCTCGTAACCCGGCAAACGCGCCAGCGCATTGGCCAAACCGCTGGCGACCCGTTCAGTACCGCCCTTGCCCGCCATATTTTCGATAACGATGATTATCTTGCGTGGTTGCATGTCATCTCCTGAATCCCTGGCGCACGTTGCGCAGCAGCCGGCCGCCAACCGAGAACAACCCCAACCGCGCCAGACAATCGCCATACCATTTGATCATCTTGAACTTGCCGCTCAGGCTGTGCCGCACGATGCGCGACGAGTAATAATTGAACGCCTGGGCGTTTTCCGAATACAGCGAGGCCAGCAGATGCTTACAGGCGAATCCGCTGATATGGCGATCGCTGGGGCTGAGGAAGGTATTGATAAAGCGGTCGCTGGCCTCCAGATTAAGCTTCGCCGTCATGCGCCCATAGCGCCCCACGTCGAGAAACACCCCGCCGCCGGCGTCATGCGCCACTTGCGCGCCCAAATTGGTGGCGTTGACCAGAAAACCCCAATCCTGATGCTTGTTGAGAAACTCGGGAAATAAAAAGCGGCGATCGCTTTTTTTACGCATGCTGATGGTGGATGACCGAATATCGCCCATTTCCAGAAAAAGAAAATCTTCGCCGGAAGAACCGGATTTGTAGTGGAAGTTGAAGTCGCGTACCGAATCGCCGCTCACCTCCGCATAGTTGCCGAAGATAATATCAATCTGGCGATCTTCATGCTTCTTCATGCGGCGAATAATATAGTTGGTCGTGAAGTAATCATCGGAGTCGAGGAAAAACACGATCTCCGATTGCGCTAACTTGGTGCCTAAGTTGCGCGATACCGCCGCATTGCTCTTCTGTTTTTTCTCATGCAGCATCACATTGCTATTGGTCGCCGCTATCTGGCGGATAGATTTGATGTCATCCTCGTCAGAGCAATCATCAACCAAAATCACCTGATAGTCGAACCCTTGGCAAGCGTTGAAAATTCGCTTCAGCGTTTTAGGCAGGTAGCGCGAACTATTATAAATAGGGATCACGATAGAGAAATCCATTTCTTAACCCTCCAGCTTAGAATTTATTATTTCTTTTCCACGGCAAAGCAACAATAACGACACGTTAAATACCGGGACCAAAAAATAGGTTTCCGTCAAGGTTGTTAACAGGAAAACCACCACCACCCAGCGCATGAATCGACTCAGCCTGCGCATATTGCCCAACAAGTGAAAATAACAAAAAAGCATGACGACAGAGGCGATGCCACCGGCCGAATAAAACATGGCGATGAAGAAGAAATCGACTGGCTTATACGGCTCTATATTCATGCCGAACAGCGGATTGGGTAGCCCCACCGCCTGAAACATCTGCCAGGAGAACCAGATCCGGCCGGTCAGCGCCTGGTTCAAGATCACGTCCAATGCCGGATTGTTCCCCCAGCGTATAACGCTGGCGAATTGAAAGCCTACAATGACCAACGTCAGCGCGATGCAGACTTTTCTGTTGGGGGCGACACGCAGCAGCGGCGCCAGCCAAAACAGCAGCAGCATCAACAACGCCAGCATAAAACAGGTGCGAGAATAGGAATACATCAGCACCGGGAGAATTAACGCCGATACCGCCAACGAAGCGATATTTTTCATTCCACGCGTTAATTTCGCATGGTCGATCAGGCACAGCAGTGTGGCGAACAAGGCAAAAGAATAATACGCCAGGGTATTCGGGTTATCGAACCCCAGCGTTAATCTGTTGCCATAGCGTTCATCAAGGTAAACAAACCCATCAGTGTAAAAGGTATAGGGAATAACCACCAGCAACCCTGCCACCACAAAGGTGATGGCAAACATTTCAGCGCCACGCCCCATTTCGATACGACGAAATAAAATTATCACCGCCGTGCTGAATACCGCACCAAACAGATAATCACCATGCCCGGTGGCAATATTCATAAGAAACAGCATAACCAAAAAACCCGCAACCGCCTTTTCCGCCAGCGTAGCGATAAAAAATGCATAGCCAACATAGAGCAACATCAGGCCATTCAGCCCCAGCACGGCTTTATTAATCAGCTCGCTGTTGAACGATCCCGAGGTCAGGAAGGTTTTCACGAAAAACATCAGCAGGAAGGTCAATACGATGGATTGATTGATCAAATCCCGCGACTGATTATAACCGGCATTGGCATGCATTTGAAAATTGGAGGCGACTCTTTGCATAAGCGTTTACTCAGTAAAATAACTGCCCCATTCCTGCTCAATGTTTTTCGGCATCAGCTTGCTTAGCCCCGCACCAGGCGTAAACGTCAACTCACCGAAATACACCTTCTCGCCGACCTGGTAGAAATCCACGCGCACATAAGAGAACTGCTGCGCCGTCTGGCGAGCCAAACGTATCATTTCATCCAGCCGCGTAGGGCGCGGCATCGGTTCGTCGGCATTGGGCAAGCTGATGCGGATTTCGGTGCGGTTCCAGTCGACATCAAAAATATCGCGCCGATGGGTGCCGAAGCGCTGATAATCCACCTGGATGAACATGCGAATTTCATGATTGTCGTTGAAACAATGAAACTTGATATCGTTCGGCACCTGTTCGCCATCCAGCAACATGCGCTCCACCATGATGCAGGGTTCGATATCCAGATAATGCTTTTCGCGACTCTGCTCATAAAAGTTACTGCGCATCCACGCGTTGCTGAGATCGTACAACTCCGCGTAGCTAACCTGCCGCTTGTCGAACACCAACCGGTTATAACCGCTGCCGTGGTTGGCCTTCAGCACAAAGGCGTTGGGCAATTGCCTGAACATGTCGTAGCTGAGTTCAGTGCCATGCGCATACAGCTCCACCAGGTACTCCTCGCCCCACAGACCGGCGATAAATTCACGTACCTTGAACTTGTCCGACAAGGTGGTGTAGATGCTGCGCGGGTAAATTTTGCGGCGCATGATCTTTTCGCTGAAGCCGGTCGGTTTTGACAGGTGCGGCAGCTTCTTGAAATAGAGCGCGTATTTAACCTGATGGTGCCAGGCATCGGGCAGGCGCTTGGAAATGTTTTTAACCAGGATGTTTAACATGCTCTCTCCTTAATTTGCTGACAAGACGCGGCAGGCAGTAAAAACAGGTCAGCTGCAGTCGGGTAATTTTTCCGCCACGGAATAAACTGTTCAGCACGAAGAACGAAATGAATTCCGCCAGCAGCGTAGACACCGCCGCGCCGATCAGGCCATAGCGCGGGATCAGCAGCAGATTCATCACCACGTTCGCCACAGCCACCAACGGCATCTTGATGGCAATAAAGCGATAGCCGGCGAACAGCACGATGCTGCGGTACGAAACCGTCCCCATGACCGAAAACAGCGAGGTCAGCGTACAAATAGCCAGGATGCTGGCGGCCGGTTGGAAAGCGGCGCCGTACAGCAGCGCAATGGCCGGGTGGGCGAACCACCACAGGCCCAGCAACACCGGCAACGACAGGCCCAGGACCACCAGATAAAGCACCCGGATACGGTACTCCTGCTCCAACGGATCGCGGCAGCTGGCAATGCCCGGCATCAACGAGGTGATCAGCGCCATCGGCACGAAAACCCAGCCTTGGCTAAGGGTGGTGGCGGCGCTGAACCAGCCTACCGCCTGTTCGCCGACCAGATTGCCCAGCATGATTTGATCGATGCGGGTATAGATCACTATCGACAGGCTGGAGATGGCCAACGGCAGCCCCACCTTTAGCAAGTAACGGCCGTAGCGCCTGGCCTGGCGCGGCGTAACCCGCGGCGAGGCCGCAGCTTCCCCACGGAATAACCAGAGGCGCACCAGGTAAGGCACGGCGCTGCTGAGGATGTAGGGTACCGCGAACCACACCAGCGGCAGCGCGGCGCTCACCAGCGCCAGCCGCAGCCCGATCGACAGCAGCAGCGCCAGGTTGTTGATCAGCGTATTGCGTTTCGACTGCAGGCGGGCATCGTAATAAATCTTGTACACGTCCTGAATCGAGAAATAGGCGCTGACAAGCAGCAACAGCGTCATCAGTTGGCTGGCGGGCGTTTGGCTGAAATAGCTCCATATCAGTATCGGCAGCGCCACCACCAGGAACAGCCGGCGGCGCAGGCGTATTGACGCCAGCATCAGGCGAATGCCGCTCGGCTGTCGGCGGGCGACGCGGTTGAAAATGATGCTGTCGGCGCCCAACTGCACCAGTGGCACCACGATGGCGATCGTCGCCAACAGATAGTTGAGCGCGCCAAACTGCGCGGGCCCCAGATAGCGCGCAACGTAAATGGAGACGAAGATGCCGGACAGGCTGAGCGAAACGCGTTCGAGCATCAGCCACAGGGCATTGGTGATAATGGCCTTCACCCGCTTACTCCCCTGCCTGCGGGCGTTCTTCCCGATGGCTTGGGTAGGCGAAGTTGTAATAGCTCATGTCGGTTGCCGCCTTCTTCACCATGCCGTTGAGGATCACGCCCTTGATCGTCACCCCATTCTGTTCGAAGCGGCGCATGCTGGTTTCGATCTGCTTGACGGTATTCACCTCAAAGCGCACCACCAGCAGCGAGGTGCCCGCGTGATTGCCGACGATCGCCGCGTCCGTCACCGCCAGAATCGGCGGCGTGTCGATCAGCACCAGATCGTAGTTTTGCCCGGCCCAGCGCAGAAAATCGGCGAAACGGCGGTGCATCAGCAGTTCGGACGGGTTCGGCGGCACCTGGCCGCGCGGCACGAAGTCCAGGTTGGCGATGGCGGTTTTCCGCACCGCCTGTTCCGCCGTCACGTTGCCCACCAGCATGTCGGACAGGCCCTGATGCCCATCATCCGCCAACCAGCGGTGCAGGAAGCCTTTGCGCATATCGGCGTCGATCAACAGCACCCGCTGCCCGGCCTGCGCCACCACCACCGCCAGGTTGGTGCTGGTAAAGCTCTTGCCGCTTTCCGGGCTGGCGCCGGAGACCATCAGAATGTTGTTTTTGGCCTCCATCATGGCGAAATGCAGGCTGGTGCGCAGGCTGCGGATCGCTTCCACCGACAGATCCGTCGGTTCGGCCACCGCCAGGATCGGCAAGCGCCGGCCGCCGGATTTGGGCAGCAAATGACGCTGCTCGCGGTTGCGCTTGACCTGCCACGGCGACAGCGGCACCGTGGCGTAGACGTTGATGCCCCGCTTCTCCAGGGTATCGATATCATTGATGCCGCGATGGAAAGCCGCGCGCAGCAGCACCACCGAGGCGGCGCCTCCCGCCCCCAGCAGCAGCGCCAACAAGACGATCAGCATCTTTTGCGGCTTAATCGGCCGGATAGCGGTTTCCGCTTCGTCGATGATGCGAACGTTGCCCACCGTGCCGGCCTTGCTGATGCTCAGCTCCTGCTGCTTGTTCATCAGCTGCATGTAAACCTGCTGATCCACCTGCACGTCGCGGGTGAGGCGCAGGATCTCCTGCTGCATTTTCGGCAGCGTCTGCACCTGTTTACCCAGCCGTGCCTTTTCCGCCTCCAGCGTGGCGCGCTTTTCCAGCAGCGCCCGGTAAGCCGGGTGCGCGCGGGTATAGAGTTTGGAGATCTCCGCTTCCTTGAAGGTCAGCTCATTGAGCTGGGCTTCGAGCTGCACCTGAGTATCCAGCACCGATTTGGCTTCCAGCGACAGATCCACCGAGTCGTTTTGCTGGCGGAACTGATTGAGCTGGGTTTCGGCATTGTTCAGCGAGGTTTGCGTTTGCGGCAATTGCTCTTGCAGGAACGCCAGCATGCGCTGTGCCTCTTCCGTTTTGCGGTCCACGTTCTGTTGCAGGTAGTTGTCGGTGATGTTCTTCAGCATCGCCTCGGCGCTCTGCGGATCTTCGCTCGGCAGCGTAAAGGCCATGATGCCGCTGTCCTTGCCGCCCGGTACCACGTCCAGGTATTTGCGCAGATCGTCCACCGCTTCTTGACGCGCGACTTTGACCACGGTAAAGCTGGCGCCCGGCGCCGCGTCCAGCGCCGAGACGGTCATGTTCCAACCGCCCTGCGCCACCGGCTGCCCGACCACGCCGCTGAACAGTTTATCGCCGTCATGGCTCAATTCGTAATGCTGCCCGTCGCGCACCGTCAGCGTCAGCGCTTCGCCCTGCATGTCCGCCGGCGTCGTCAGCGTGGTGATGTTCAGCACCGGCGGCTTTTCACCGCTCAACCGGGCAAGGCCTTTGCCGAACACCGGGAAATAGTCCGGGCTGACGCGCACCGTCAGGCCGAGGGCGTCCACCGTTTTGCCGAGCACGTAGCGTGACTTGGCCAGCGTCACCTCATCCTGCGTCGCCGAGCTTTGCCCCATCGTGCTGTCCAGCGTTTCACGCAGCAGCGAATCGCCGGACAGCTGCTTCTCCACCTGCACCACCGCCGTGGCCTGATACACCGGGGTGGCCAACAGGGCGTAGGCGACGCCCAGCACGCCGGCCAAACCGGTCACGACGGCGATCCGCCAACGGTTATCCCACAGCGGCCCGATCAGCCGCTCCCACTCCAGCTTTTCATCTTGTTCGGCCACCATCACGGACAGCGCATTGTTTTTCATCTTCTGTTCCTTATTCACCCTGCGGAGTTACCAGTTGCGCACGCGCAAGGTAGCCTCGCTGAGATCGTTAAAGCTGCTGATGGTCGGCACCAGCTGGCTGATCAAACGGTTCCAGCGCGCGATCGGCGCCGCAGTGACGTACACGACGTCGTAAGGTTGCAGCTGAAATTCAGCGCCCATCGCCAGCGCGCTGGCGTCGGAGAGATCGAACTGATACAGCGTCGCCAGCCGCTGCGGCGTTTTACCGCCGCTCGGCCGGATCACGAACACCCCGGTCGCATCCGCCACCGTCTGGCTGATCCCTTCGGAAGATCCGAGGGCTTCGGTCAGGGTCATGCCGCTGCGATCCATCTTCAGCGTCGCTTGCTTGCCCACCTCGCCCATCACGAACACTTTCAATTCGTCATTGCGCGGGATGTAGAGGATGTCGCCCGGCTGCAGCAGCGCGTTCTGGCTGATGTCGCCACGCTGCATCAACGCCTGCAGCGAAATAGCCCGCTCTTTGCCCTGATGGGTCAGCACCACGTTGCGCCAGTCGGCGTTGTCCGTCAGGCCGCCGGCGGCGTTGATCGCGTCCAGAATGGTCAACGGCACGTTGGTGATCGCCTGTTGGCCGGAGGTTTTCACTTCGCCGGTCACGTAGGCCTTCTGCGAACGAAAAGCGGCGATGCTGACGTCCACCTGCGGGCTTTCCACGTACTGCGCCAGACGGCCGGCGATCAGGCTGCGCACTTCGGTGACGGTCTTACCCACCACCGCCACTCGCCCGATATAGGGATAAAAGATCGTGCCATCTGCATGCACCCAGTTGCCGGTATCGCTGGCGCTGCGGTACTGCCCGGCCGGCGTGGTCAACTCGGGGTGATCCCAGACGGTGACGTTCAACACGTCGCCGACGCCGATGCGGTATTGATAGTTCTGCAACCGCTGATCCAGCGCCGGATTCGGCCGGGCGACCGGTTCTACGCGCCGCATTTTCTGCAGCAGCATCGGCGACATGCGGTAAACCTGCACCTGGTCATTCAAATCGAAATCGTCGTCCTGCTGTACGACGATGGCTTTTCCGCTGGTCGGTAAATGTGAGCCGGGGACCACCGTACACCCGCTCAACAACGCGGAGGTGAAGGCCAACGGCATCAAAAGGGGCAAATGAAAATTCATGGAAGTACCGTGATAAGCGGGCTGCTGCCGCAGCCCGTGAGGGGATTAACGGCCGACGGTCGGATTATCGCTGAACACCGTCGCCTGACGCGGTTCGCGCAACATGGCGAAATAACCGCAGAAACAAAACAGAAACGCCACCAGCATCAGGCTTTCCTGCAGCTGCAGCACTTCGCTGCAAATGCCGACGCAGGCCAGCGTCACCGCCAGCATGGTGCTCATCGCCAGCGCCTGGCGCGCATTGAGCCCGCGACGCATCAGAATATGGTGCAAATGATCGCGGCCCGCTTTGAAGGGGCTTTGGCGGCGCAACAGGCGGCGCACCATCACGGTCACCATGTCCATCAGCGGAATGGCGATCAGCCACAGCGCGGTGACCGGGCGCATTACCGCCTGCGGCCCCTGAGTCGCCAGCAACACCAGCCACAGCACGCTGAAGCCGATCACCATGCTGCCGGCGTCCCCCATAAAGATCTTGTTGCGCGCGCCGAACAGGCTCAGGTTGAACAGCAGATAAGCCGCCAGCGCAGCGATCAGGCCCAGGCACCACAGCGCCAGATCTTCCCGGCCGCCCAATCCGAACACGATGGCCAATGCAACGAAGGTAACGCAGGACAAAGCGCCCAGTTGCCCGTCGATGCCATCCACCATGTTGTAGGCGTTGATCGCTCCCCATACCGCCAGCGGCGTAAGCAGCAACGCGCCATAGCCGAGCATCACTTCCTGATGCCCCCAGACATAGCCCAATGAGGAAAGCTGCATCCCTGCCGCCAGCATCATCGCCAGCGCGATCCCTCCCTGCACCATGACGCGCGGCGCCACGGGCAGATCAAAGCGGTCATCCAGCACGCCCAACACCACCAGCGCCGTAATGCACAGCAGATAGACGGTGCTGTCGGGCAGCCAGGCGGGTTGCCACAGCGTCATCAGCATCAGCGTCAGGTATACGGCGATGCCGCCGACCAGCGGAATATGTCCCAGATGTTGCTTGCGCGCATTGGGCTTATCCACCAATCCCACCGTCAAGGCGGCCCGGCGGGCAATAAGCACCCAGGCGACCGCCAGCACAAATATCACGCTCAGTTGATATAACATCGTTCCTCCAGCGAATAAGCACGCTACCGCCCTTGAGTTACAGCTCCCAATGCGCTATTAACAAAAACAAAATTGATCCGGCCAGGATATAAGTCAGCATGAGTTAATCCTGAAAAATACAGATTTATCCGCTTGTCGGCGGAAATACGTAAATAACGTCAGCGTGCGGTTAAGTTATCTATCAGAAAACTCATGTTTAATGGTTCTTTCGATTGCCGAATCAAGTTCAACCGGCGCCACGAAATTATTTTGCACATTACTTTTAAATTGCGTTCTGGCGCAGAATTTCTGCACTCTGACGCGGCTGATTGGGAATTTTTTACGACTTATTTTACTCACGACATCCAATGCGGTCGCCCCGCATATGCCCACCACATAAGGAATGCGAATCGTCTTATTTTCTCTGCCCAGCGAGGAGGAAATAACGTCGACCAATTGATTCATCGTAAAGTCCGGTTTATCGACGTAGTTGCTGACCTGATAACTTGACTGCTGGTCCAACGCATGTTCCAGCCGCGCGGCAATATTTTCAACGTAAGCCATCGACTTCATATTATTGCCGCTGCCAATCATCACGAATCGGCCGCTGGCGATCTGGCGGAACAGGTTATACACATTGCCGCGGTTGCCTTCACCGAATACCACCGTCGGGCGGATGATGGTCAGTTTGTTTGCGCTATCCGCCTTGCGCCACGCTTCATAAACGTATTCCGCTTCGAGCTTGGACTTGCCGTAATGGTTGAAGGGATCGAAACGTCCCCCTTCATCGGTTTCCTGCTCGACGAACCCGTAAACGGCCACCGAGGAAGTGAAAATGATTTGGCGGATATTCAAGGCGGAGGCGGTCATGCAGACATGGCGTGCGCCTTCGACATTGACCTGATAATAGAGCGAAATAGGATCGACGTTGTCCTGATGCTCCGCCGCCAGATTAATGATGGCGTCACAGCCCGCCAGCGGTTCTTGCAGGGTCTGGGGCTGTGTCACGTCGCCATACTGATAGAGCGCCGGAAAATGCGCGCTGGGTTGCTTGTCAACGATGACCAACGTCAGATCATCGCGCGCACTGAGACGTTTTGCCAGGCGTGTTCCGATAAAACCGGAACCCCCGATAATAGCTACTTTACGCTTATCCATAATTTGTCACTCAGCAGGTTCTCATTATTCCTGTCACCTCGATGGAAACAGGACACTAATATGCGTTAGGTAATGAGTTCCAGACTGGACAAATCGAACCTGGCTTTCAAATAACAAATAATGAAATAAAAGATTTCATCAAATGTAAAATTATCGCTAAAGATAAAACCTCATTCAGCGCTAATTTTTAACATCGTAAGCAACTTGATATTGCAAGGTTTTGTTAGGCAATATGAGATTAATCCGACCTTTACCCGGCGTAGAAGAAGTCTCATATTTTACCGGCAACTTAAGCTGCCCTTGCTTGGGGTCGACACATTCGATGGTCGCCTGCTCCATGCTCTCGCCCTGGTACAGGCAGAGCAGGGTTTGCGGGCTGTTGGTATGGGGATTATTCAGCGTCAGCGTCAGCGTCAACACCACGCGCGTGTTGTTCTGAATATCATTGATCACCGGTGGACGAGTTTGGTTGCCGAGCACATATGAAAAATGTGAAATAACCAGCAACGAAGCGAATACCGTCAGGTATTTCACTACGCGGCTGGCGGGCATGCTGAAAAAGCGCCGCACCGTCGTCGACTTTTTTTCACGCGTGGGTTCATGGGCTGACTCTACCGTAGCAACAGGCGCAGCCACCAGCGTCGATTTACGCGGCTTATCTATTTTTTCATCGTTTGTTTCAGACGACTCACTTTCATTTTCAGAAAGTTCCGCTTGAATATCAACGCCAATATTTTCATCGCCATTTAATATATCATCATCAGCGTAGCCCTCATCCTCGGATATAAAGTGAAAAGCCGCTTGATTTTCCACCTTGTAACCCAAACGGGGAATGGTTCTGATAAGCGTATGTTCCGTGTCGCTAATTTTTTGGCGAATAGATTTAATTGTTTGATTTATCGTTGAATCTGAGCAGTAAGTTCCTTTCCAGATATTTTCTATAATTTCCGTTCGTGTAACCAGTTCTGGCGATCTGGCGACAAGCAGCGAAAGAATTTGATACTCCTTCCAACGCAGACGAAATTTCTCCCCGGCAGGAGTCAGAACATCGAGATTCCTAATCTTTATTCTTTTATCAAGATTCACTTTTAATTTCCTTAGCGTGCCTGTCCTGCACACTTTGTATAGAAATATCAAAAAATGTTCAAGAAATTAAATGTAAACTCAACAGGTTGCATTCATCGGATATTGGCCTTTATAAAAATTTTCTGATTTCATTTTTTACATTAGGCCTTATTAAGGATGTTCCGTTTACCCAAATGACTCTTTTTCCCTGCTGGCAACATGGATTTCTTTCATGGCTACCGTAAAATTCAAATGGTCACCTCATTGATTTAAAAAGGAAAAACTAGCGGCGTTGTTAGATTGTTAATCGAATAAAATTGTGAAATTTCATTCTTATCCGTGAATTCATTGTGTTTTTCCACCTAATCTGATTGTCAGATAGACTACAAAAAGCCGGAAAAAACAGAATGAGAGTTATCTGATTTAACCCCGTTACACATTCCACTCAGTGCGTGTAGCATCTATGACAAAACCCTATTACTGATTTTATAACAATCGCACTAATTATGCCTTACCGTCCCGGAAATTTCATTTAATCTGCGGAAAGATATTAACGCCTTAATGTAAGAATACTCTCAATAAAACGGAAAAAACGTACAAATAATATAATCCGTTTTGGCGAAAATATTCCCACATTGAGAGATAGTGCTATAAAAAAAGAAAAAAACGGCAAGCGGAGATGAGAATTTTACCTAAAGACAGAAAATTTCACTGAGGAGGCGAGGAGAGATGACTCGGAATGAGCGAAATATCCCTCCCCTGCCGGGAGGGATTGAGAAAGACGTTTGATACTCAGGCTTTTTTCTTGCGGCCATACACCGCCCAGGTGATCACCACGCACAAGATATAGAACACCAGGAATACTTTCATTGCCCCCGCCGGCGAACCGGTCAACGCCAGCGAGGTGCCGAATGCCTGGGGAATGAAGAAGCCGCCGGCGGCGCCGATCGCCGAGATAAAGCCCAATGCGGCGGCGGAGTCCGTCACCGCTTCACGCTGCGCGCTCTCGTCGCTGCCGCCGGCCGCTTTCACGCGATCGACAGTGATTTTACGGAAAATGACGGCGATCATTTGGAAAGTCGACCCGCTGCCCAGCCCCGCAGTGAGGAACAGCACCATAAAGATGCCGTAGAAGGCGATGAACGAACCGCCCTCACCCGCCGTCGGCAAGGTCAGGAACAGCAGCGCGGCGAATACGGCCATCACCACAAAGTTGATCAGCGTCACTCGCACGCCGCCGAAACGGTCAGACAGCGCGCCGCCGACCGGCCGCGCCAGCGCACCGAGGAACGGCCCGAAGAATGCGTAATGCAGGATCACGATGTCCGGGAATTGCGTCTTCGACAGCATGGCGAAACCGGCGGAGAAACCGATGAAAGAACCGAAGGTCGCAAGATACAGCAAACTCAGCATCCACAAATGCCCACGCTTGAGCACCGGCAGTTGCTGGCGCAACGAGGCTTTGGCCGCCGCCAGATCGTTCATGCCGAACCAAGCCGCCAGGGTGGCAACCAGCAGGAAAGGCACCCAGACCCAGGCGGCGTTTTCCAGCCACAGCTGCCCCCCCTCCGCCTGATTTTGCGCCGTGCCGCCAAACAGGCCGAACAGGCTGAAAGAAATCGCCAGCGGCGCGACCAGCTGCATGACGCTGACGCCCAGATTTCCTAACCCGCCGTTGAGCCCTAACGCGCCGCCCTGGCGCGCTTTCGGGAAGAAGAAGCTGATGTTGGCCATGCTGGAGGCAAAGTTGGCGCCGGCGAAGCCGCACAGCAGGGAAATGATGACGAACACGCTGTACGGCGTGCTGCTGTCTTGCACCGCGAACCCCAGCCACAGGCACGGCACCAGCAGGAAGCAGGTGCTGATGGCGGTCCAGCGACGGCCGCCAAACAGCGGGATCACGAATGAATACGGCACGCGTAAAATAGCGCCCGACACCGACGGCAGCGCCGTCAGGAGGAACAGCTGGTCGGTGGTGAAGTTGAAGCCCACCTTGTTCAGGTTGACCGCGACGGCGCTGAACAGCATCCAGACGCAGAAGGCCAGCAGCAGGCAGGGAATGGAAATCCACAGGTTGCGGGTGGCGATGCGATGGCCACGCTGCTGCCAAAAGGCGCTGTCTTCAGGACGCCAGTCCTGAATCAGCGCACCGGTTTTCTTTGATGAAGGCGTTGCAAGTTGCGACATAAAAACCTCAGACACGGGGGATCATTCTGCACACCCTAGGGGGCGGCCCCGGCGGCAAAGTTGATGTATATCAACCCGAATGCAAGTAGTTGGCGGCATAAATAGCGCCTTCATCCCCTTAGGGGTACGCCCCGAATAAAAATTAAATCAATTTAAATCAACGCATTAGAAAAAATCACGCCGCTACTCTCACCGCTTCACCGTCCCGCCGGAAACTAATGGGTACTTCATTCGAGGTATGGGGTTATGCTCAGGGATAATCAAAAATACGGCTGAATCGTTACTTGTTTACCCCGTCGCCGCCTTCTCCCCCTGAGTTTCAGCGGCGCCAAATGCCAGGAACCCGCGCTTATGAAACGCCTGTTGGCCCCGCTTTCGATCGTGAATCAGGTCGCCCTGCTGATGTTGCTGTCGGGCATTCTGGGCGTGGCCGGCATGGGGATTTCCGCCTGGATGTCGCAAAGCATTCAGGGCAATGCGCACGCCATCAACAAGGCTGGCTCACTGCGTATGCAAAGCTACCGCTTGCTGGCGCAGGTGCCGCTGGATGAACGGCATGAAGCGTTGATTCGCGAACTGGAGCGCGACGAAAACAGCCCCGACCTGCAGCGCTCGGTGGAGCAGGAAGGGTTGACACAACCTTTCGACGCCTTGCGCGACTACTGGCAACAGACCCTGCAACCATGCCTGCGCAGCGCGCAGCGCCCGGCCGACGCCGCGCCGCAGGTGGCGCACTTCGTGCAGCTGCTGGATAAGCTGGTGTCGGATATCGACAGGCAAACCGAGCGCCGCCTGCTGATGGTGACGCTGGTGCAGGCCGGCTTCATCGCGCTGACCCTGCTGCTGCTGATCGGCACCACCTGCTACCTGCGCCGCCGGTTGCTGCATCCGTGGCGACAGCTGGTAGAGATGGCGTTGGCGGTGGGCCGCGGCGACTTTAGCCGCCGCTTCGCGCAGCGCGGCCATCAGGATGAAATGGCGTCGCTCGGCGGCGCGTTGAACACCATGTCTGACGAACTGTCGGCCACCTACAGCGGGCTGGAGCAGCGCGTGGCCGAGAAGACCGCGGACCTGCAGCAAAAGAATCAGGTGCTGAGCTTCCTTTATCGCGCCAGCCGCCTGCTGCACGCCAGCGAGCCGCTGTGCAGCCGCCTGACGCCGCTGCTCAACCAGCTGCAAACCCTGACGCCGCTGCGCGCCATTCAGGTGCGACTGTATGAAAACGACAGCCGGGAACCGCTGCTGCAGCTGAGCGGCAACCAGCCGCTGCGGCCGGAGCATTGCCATAACCCGGTGTGCAGCGCCTGCCTGAACGACAGCGACTGCGAGCATCCCGACAATCCGTCGCTGAGCTGGAGCCTGAGCGACAAGCTCGGCGACTACGGCGTGATCGTGGCGCAGCATGCGCCGCAACAGCCGCTGAACGATGAGCACCGCCAGCTGATCAACACCCTGGTGGAGCAGCTGACCAGCGTGCTGGCCATCGAGCGTCAGGTCGACCATCAGCAGCAGCTGATGCTGATGGAAGAACGGGCAGCGATCGCCCGCGAGCTGCACGACTCCATCGCCCAATCGCTTTCCTGTCTGAAAATGCAAATCGCCTGCCTGCAGATGCAGGGCGAAACGCTCTCTTCCGCCAGCCAGGCGCTGGTGCAGCAGATGCGCGAAGAGCTGAACGGCGCTTATCGCCAGCTGCGCGAGCTGCTGACCACCTTCCGCCTGCAATTGACCGAACCGGGCCTGCTGGCGGCGCTGCAATCGACGGTGGCGGAGTTCAATCCCAAACTGGGCCTGACCATCAGCCTCGATTACCAACTGGGGCCACGCACGGTGCCGGCTTACCAGGCCATTCACCTGCTGCAGATCGCCCGCGAGGCGCTCAGCAACATCCTTAAGCATGCCGCCGCCAGCGAGGTGAGCATTCAGGTCATCAACAAGCGGGGCAAAGTGACCCTGAGCGTATGCGACAACGGACGCGGCCTGCCGGCCGAGACGTCTCGTCCCGACCATTACGGCTTGATCATCATGCGCGATCGCGCCAAGAGCCTGCATGGCCGCTGCGATATTTTACCGCGCAGCGGCGGCGGCACCGAGGTGCGGGTCAGCTTCACGCCGGATAACCACGCCATCGACTAACGGAGACACCATGACGACAGAAACCGCCGCCACAATCTTACTGATAGACGACCACCCGATGCTGCGCAACGGCGTAAAACAGCTGATTGGCATGGACGCCCGCCTGCAGGTCATCGCCGAAGCCAGCAACGGTGAGCAAGGGGTCGCGCTGGCGGAGCAGCACGATCCGGATCTGATCCTGCTCGACCTGAACATGCCCGGCATCAACGGGCTGGAAACGCTGGATCGCCTGCGACAGACCGACCTCTCGGGGCGCGTCGTGGTGTTCAGCGTGTCCAACCATGAAGACGACGTCGTCAGCGCGCTCAAACGCGGCGCCGACGGCTATCTGTTGAAAGACATGGAGCCGGAGGATCTGCTGAAGGCGCTGCATCAGGCGGCGGCCGGGCAGATGGTGCTGAGCGAAACGCTGACGCCGATCCTCGCCGCCAGCCTGCGGGAAAACCGCCCCAGCGCCGATCGCGATATTCAGCAATTGACGCCGCGCGAGCGGGATATCCTGAAGCTGATCGCCCAGGGGCTGCCGAACAAGCTTATCGCCCGCCGCCTGACCATCACCGAGAGCACCGTCAAGGTGCACGTCAAACACCTGCTGAAAAAGATGAAGCTAAAATCCCGCGTCGAGGCCGCGGTGTGGGTGCTGCAGGGTAAAAACGGTTAATCGCCGCCGTACAGCGGCCCGGTTTGCGCCGGGATCGGCGGCGGCGTCAGGGTTTTGATCGGCAGCAGGCCCGCATCATCACCGGCGGTCGCCGTCAGCGGCGGCGCCACTTTCAGCTCTATCCAGTTGGAGGTCACGCGCTGCTGCTTTTCGTCCTCCAGCGTGACCGACAGCCGGTAGCTGTTGGCGGCGCCCGGCGCGTCGTCCCACGGCGGCACGATCGCCGTCCAGCCCTGCGGATCGTTGGCGTTGTGCGGCGGCGTCAGGCTCAGCGCCTGCGTATCCCCCTGCCAACTGACGTGAGCGATGCCGTTCAACGCCTTGATTTCCAGCACCAGCGGCACGGTTTCCCCTGCCTGCAGGCTCCACGGCGGCGTGGCCAGGAACACCTGCAGCGTTTTGCGCTGGCGGAATTCCAGCACCGGCACGTTCTTGCGTTCGATGGGATCATAGCGGCTGCCGCGCAGCGACTTGGCCTGCGCCACATACTCCGGCGAAATCTGCTTCGCCAGCGGTACCCCGAGCCGATAGCTCAGCGCCAGTTCGACCTGATCCTGGCTCTGCCCGCCCGCGCCAATCTTATGCAGCGCCTTCATCGTCACCAGCGGCACCGGCGTGTAATTGAGCCCCAGCTGCATCGCGCGCGGATCGTTTTGTTTTTTGCCGCTGCCAAACAGATCGACATTATCGCCCAGATACTGCTCATAGCTGAGCGAACCGCCGATCTGGCGATAAAACGGCAGATAGCCTTGCGTCGTGATGTCGTAACCGCGCGCCGGACGGCTGAAAAACACGCCATCGCCGGGCTGTTGCGCCAGCGCCGACAGCGGGTAGTAATAGTTGGTGGAGAAACGCAGGTAGTCTCCCCAGGCTTCCGCGCCGACGCTGCCGCGATTGCGCTGCCGGGCGAAATCGCTGTCGAGCGCCGTGTTGTAACCCAGCAGCCAGTCGCCGACGATCCAGCGCTGCCCCAGCGCAAAATTGCCGAGCGCCCCGGCGCTTTGCTGCAGCCAGCCGATCTGGCTGTAGGTCAGCAATCCGTCGACGTCGTACAGCGGGCTGAATAACTGCCCGTTGCTGCCGGTAAAGTCCCCCTCACCGGTCATCTTCAGCGATAGCCGGGCGGTGCCCAGCGGCGACAACAGCTCCTGCGCCTGTTGCTGCAGCGTGTCGGCCGCCTGGCCGAGCAGGTAATCCTCGGCGCGGCTGCGCATCTGCTGACGGGAAACGTTATTCAGATCTTTTTCGCCAAACTGCTTGGCCATCTCGGCCCACTGCTTCTCGCGCGCGGCATCGTCGGGCGCACCGCCCAGCTCCGGCAAACTCTCGGCCGGATCCGCGGCTTGCCGTTCGGAAGAAATAACGGCGTCCGGCGCCGGCGGGGATTCGGCGCACACGGGCGCCGCGCCGGCCAGCCACACCAGCGGCCCGGCCAGCCAGGCCGCCCGGCGGCGGCGCCAGAGTCGTTTTTTGATTTTGATGAGTCCTGCCTGAATTTCGTCTTTCATGACACCGTTGGCCTCCCTCCCTCCTGGAGCATGCCAACCCACTGCTTTGCTGCCGCCTTTCCCGCGGCAGATCTGAAAAACCTTACGTCCCGGCCTGTCGGGGCGCCTCTCCCTTAAAGCCTAACGGCTTGACGAGCAGAAACAATAGGATAAACCCCAATCACCTCTCAGTGACGCCGTCACTTACGCCATTGGCCGCTCCATTCCGGCCGCTAGGTGAATTCACACCCTTTTAGCGCCGATTTTGCCGATAAAAAGCGCAGCAACCCACTGCTGCGCGCCACCGCGCATGGCATTGTATCACTCTGCAATACCTAAAGTGGCGATGCGCACGACTGCGCATTCCTCACAACCCACCGCATTTCACTCCGATGAAATACGCATTTTGCCGTTATTTTAAACATCTGTTTCACGACTGACGGAGCCTTGATGTTTCTTTTCTCACTGTGGCACGCGCTGTTTTTTACCGCGCTGCTGTCGGCAGGAATGGTCGCCTTCGCGCTCATCACCCGGCTGGAGCGAACGGCGGCCGTGCGCGCCAGCCCGCCGAGATTGCGCCGCCGCAGCCTGCTGCTGACGGCCTTGGGTGTGGCGTTGGCGACGCTGCCTTTCGTCCCGCCGGCAGCACACCGGCTGTGGTTACCGCCGGCCGCGGCGCTGCTGATCGCCCTGGCCTGGCTGGACTGGCGCCACCGCTGGCTGCCGGACCGGCTGACCCAGCCGCTGCTGTGGGGCGGGCTGCTGTGCAATCTCGACGCTCGCTGGGCGCCGCTGGACGATGCAGTTATAGGCGCCGCCGCCGGCTACGGGGCGTTGTGGCTGCTCAACGCGCTTTATCGGCAGCTGCGGCGGCGTAACGGCATCGGCCAGGGCGACTTCAAACTGCTTGCGGCGCTGGGCGCCTGGCTCGGTTGGACGATGCTGCCGCTGCTGGTCTGCCTCGCGGCAATGTTCGGATTAGGCATGGCCTTGGCGCGCGGCCTGCGCAACCGTCGCGCCTGGCGAACGCCGCAACCTTTCGGCATCGCCTTGGCGGCCGCCGGCTGGCTGTTGCTCTTGATGAACGCCGGCCAGAACGCGCCGGCGTTGTTCGGTGAGTTCTTCAGCGTCTCGATCAGCCGATTGAGCAATCCAGCCACTTCTGCCGTGCTGGCCGTTGCCGGATTGGCCCGTGGCTGGAAACCATAAAAACTGTTCCGGCGTCACAACCTCACCGGCGGCGAGCCAGGTTGCCGCGCGCTCCACTGAAACGTTTCCGTTATTGTCCATAATATCTCCTGAGGTGATGTGTCCGCCTCATTGCGGACAACCGCGGTGAAAGACGTAAACAACACCGCCTTTCAGCGCCAATTTATCAGCGCCATGTGAGCACGTTATGAAATTTCATTTTATTTCATCCTGACAAAACCTCTCACGATTCCAGGTTGCAGCAGCAAGCGATTTCACGCACGGGCGACCTTTGGTGCGATAGAAAGCTCGGCCAGGCGCGCGGCGTTGGCGCTACTTGCTGACCCGATCCAGATACAGCATGCTGTTGGCGATATCCAACCGGGCACCTTTGACGTTGTCGCGCAATGCCACCAGCGTTTGCCCCTGCAGCGCCACTACATAGGGCGAGCTGGCCTGCAGTTCCCGTTGCAGCGCGGCATAACGTGCGCGGCGCGCGGCGCTGTTGCCCTCTGCGGCCGCGGCACGCGTTTCCGCGCTGATGGCGGGAATGCCCCACTGGGTGCGCCAGGCCAGGGTTTTCGGCCCACCGGGCACGTTGTAGGCAAAGGCGCTGGCGTTGGTGTTCGGATCCAGGTAGTCGGCGCCCCAGTAGGTGAAGATCGCCTGAAAATCGCGGCCGCGCATCTTGCCCCACAGGTCGCTCTCCACCACCGGATGGATATCCAGCCGCAGCCCGGCCTGCGCGAAGCTGGCCTGCAGCGCCTGCGCGATGTCAGTGTACGGCGGCTGATTGATGACGATAAGATCGAGGCGCGTACCTTCGGCAATACCGGCATCGCGCAGGATCTGTTTGGCTTTGCCCACGTCGAGCGTAAACGGCCGATCGTCGAGCGCCCCATCCAATCCCTGCGGCAAGAAGGCCTGATGCACGCGATATTGCCCTTTCAGCAGTTGCTCGGCGATGCTTTGATAATCCACCAGCCAGCGCGCCGCCCGCCACAGCGCCGGATTGCCCAGCGCCGGGTTGTCTTTGCTGCCGGTGTTGAAACCGAGGTAATAGACCCGGGGCGCATCGGCCTGCTCGATGCGCACGCCAGACGCGTTGCGCAGCGAGTCGAACTGATCGGCGCCCAGATCGTAGGCCACGTCGGCATCTCCTTTCAGCAACAGCAAACGGCGGGTGCCGGCGTCGCTGACGTTCTTGAACAACACCGTTTTCAGCCGGGCCGGCGACGGCGCATAGTCGTTGCGGCCAAACAGCAGCGCTTCGTGCGGCACATAGTTGCTCACCCGATACGGGCCGCCGCCGGCGGAATGGCCGCGCAGCCAGGCATTGCCGTAATCCCCCTGCTGCGCGTGCTCGTTCAGCAGCTTTTCATCCACGATCGAGGCCACATTCGCCGTCAGCAGCCGCATCGCCAGCTCGCTGCCGATGTTGGCAGGCCAACTGAGTTGCACCTGGTTATCCCCCACCTTCTTCAAATGCTGCTCAACGTTATCCGGCGTCCAGCCAAACTCACCGAGAATAAACGACGGCGCCTTGTTCAGCTTCACCGCGCGAACCAGCGAGAAAATCACGTCTTCGGGCCGCAGGGGATTGCCGGAAGCGAAGCGCTGCTGCGGTTTCAGGGTAAAGATCAGGCTGTGGCCATCGGCGCCCGCTTGCCAACTGGCGGCGGCGTCCGGCGCCAGCGTTTGCGGCGCACCGCGATCCGGCGCCACCAGGCGCTGATAGAGATTGACCAGATTGGCCGAGCTGACGGTTTCAAAACTCTCAGCCGGATCGAGGCTGATAATGCCCTCCAGCGAACTGACCACCACCAAGGTGTCCTGCGGGGTGGCGGCCTGTACACCGAACGCGGTCGCCAGCGCGCCATACAATAAAGTTGGGATTAACCGTTTCATCGATACACTCTCCACTATCACGCGGTTGCGCTGTTTTTCGAGTGTAGGGGGTAAGAATTAACGGAAGAACGACGATAAATTGCTTTATTTATTACCAGGATGGATATGCCCGCCGCGTTGGCGGGCATAGGGTCAAACGATGATGCGGCCGTGCGCCATCGCCACCGAACGATCGCACATGTGGTCAATCACGTCCGCATCGTGGCTGACCAGCACCATCGTCAGATCGCCCGCCTGTTTCAGCTCGTTGAGCAGGTTGAGGATCTCCGCCTGCACCGACATGTCCAACGCCGAGGTCGGTTCATCCAGCAACAGCAGCTTCGGCCGCAGCAACAATGCGCGCACGATCGCCACACGCTGACGCTGGCCGCCCGACAGCTGATGCGGGTAGCGCTCCAGCAGGCGCGGATCCAACCCCACCTGGCGAAAGCCCGCGCTGATTTTACGTTCGATATCGCTTTCCTGCAGCAGTTTGAGCGGCTCCGACAGCGTACGCAAAAGCCGGTGCTTGGGGTGTAGCGAAGCATAGGGATCCTGAAACACCATCTGCACCTCGCGCCGCAGCTCGCCGGTAAACGCCTGGCCCGGCTGCAGCCGTCGCCCCAGCAACTCAAAGCCGCCCTGCCAGCTGCCATTCAGCCCGGCCAGCACCCACAGCAACGAGGACTTGCCGCAGCCGGAAGGCCCCACCAGTCCGAAACACTCGCCCGGTTCGATGCGCAGGTTAACCTCATGCACCACGGTGCGCAGTTCGTAGCCCTGGCGATGACTGACGCTCAGGTTCTCCAGTGCGATCACGCTCATTTCAACGTCTCCAACAGCGCGCGATCCAGCACCGGCAGCGGTTTGCCGCGCGTCTCGCGTCTCGGCCGGCACGCCCACAGCGTGCGGGTATAAGGATGCGTGGCCTGCGCCAGCTCTGCTGCCGGCAGCTGATCCAACAGCTCGCCTTTGTACATCACCAGCACCCGCTCGCAGTGGTGCGCCACCTGCTGCAAATCGTGGCTGATCAGGATAAGCCCCATATTGCGTTGCGCCACCAGGTTTTCTATCAGCTGCAGCACCTGATCGCGAATCTGGTGATCCAGCGCCGAAGTCGGTTCGTCGGCAATCAACAGCTGCGGATCGTTGATCAACGCAATGGCCAGCATCACCCGCTGCCCCATGCCGCCGGAGAGCTGATGCGGATAGCGGCGGCACAGCGCAGCCGGATCGGGCAAACCCACCGCCGCCAGCATCTCCAATACTTTTTCACGCCGCTCGGCGCGGCTTAGCTTCGCATGCAGCACCAGCGGCTCCTCCACCTGACGGCCGATCGGCTGATTGGGATTCAGCGCATGCTTGGGATCTTGCATCACCATCGCCACCCGATCGCCGCGCAGCCGGCTCCACTGGCGTTCGCTCAGGCGCGTCAAGTCTTCATCGCCCAGCGTCAGGCGCTGCGCCTGCAGCTGCAACGGCGGCGGCAATAGCCCCATCAGCGCACGCGCGGACAACGATTTGCCGGAGCCGGACTCACCGACCAGCGCCAGCCGCTCCCGCCCCATGCTGAACGAAATATGCTTCACCAACGTCACCGGCTGTAGCCCCGGCACGCCGATCGCCAACCGTTCGACGGTCAATAAGGTGTTATCAGTGCCCATGACGAGGATCCATTTTGTCGCGCAGGCCATCGCCCAGCAGGTTAAACGCCAGGCTGGCGAACAGGATCGCCCCGCCCGGCGCGGCGGCGACCCACCATTGGTCGAAAATCACTTTACTGCCTTCAGCCACCATCGAGCCCCATTCGGCGGTCGGCGGCGCGACGCCCATGCCGAGGAACCCCAGACCGGCGGCGGACAGGATGATGCCGCCCAGGCTGAGCGCCGCGCGCACCACCGCGCTCGGCAGGCATAAAGGCAAAATATGGCCGACCATCAGCCGCAGCCCGTTGATGCCCTGCATGCGCGCCGCCGCCAGGTAATCGCTGCGGCGCAGCGCCAGGGTTTCGGCCCGCGCCTGGCGGGCAAAGGCCGGCCAACTGGTCAATGCCAGCGCCAGCGCGCCGTTCATCAGCCCCGGCCCCATGACCGCCACAAACGCCAGCGCGATCACCAGGCTCGGCAGCGACAGAAAAATGTCGGTCAGGCGCATCAAAATGCGCTCTACCCAGCCGCCGAGGTAACCGGCGCCAATGCCGACCAGCAGGCCGATGGGAATGGTCAACACCAGAATCAGCGACACCAGAATCAGCGTCGGCCGCGCGCCGTAAATCACGCGGGAGAGCAAGTCGCGGCCAAAACCGTCGGTGCCCAGCCAATGTGCGGCGGAAGGCGGCAGTAACCGCAGCTCGATATGCTGCAGATTGGGATCGAAAGGCGCCAGCCACGGGGCCAACAGCGCGGTGACGATCAGAATCGCCACCAGCGCCGCGCCCAGCGTCAGCGTGGTCAGGCGCCGGCCACGGCGGTAACCGACGGCCGGCTCGCTTTGCGGTTCGTGTTCAGAGAGATATTGGCTCATCGGGTTCGCGGATCCACTAAATAGGTCAAGGCGTCGGCCAGCGCATTCAACAGCACGAAACAGGTGCCGATCAGCAGTGTGGCACCGAGGATCGCCGGCGTATCGGCGGCAAACAGCGCCGAGGTCAGGTAACGCCCGACGCCGGGCCAGGCGAACACCGTTTCGGTCAATACCGCCCCCTCCAGCAGGCTGGCGTAAGAGAGAGACAGTACGGTGATCAGCGTGCCCAGCACGTTGGGAAACACATGGCGCAGCAGAATGCGCAGGCGCCCGGCCCCCTTGGAACGCGCCAGCGTCACGTATTCCTTGTTGCACTCTTCCAGCATCGCCGCCCGCAGCAACCGAGTAATGCCCGCCATCGACAACAGCGCCAACGCCACTACCGGCAACCACAGGTGGCCGATGGCGTTGTAGAACATATCGCGATCGCCGGACAGCCAGCTGTCGATCAACACGAAACCGCTGCGCGGCTCCATGCTGTACAGGTAGATGTCGTCCAGCCGCCCCGGCCCCGCCGACCAGTGCAGCGTGGCGTAGAACAGCAGCAGCCCGAGCAGGCTCAGCCAGAAAATCGGCACCGAATAACCGATCAACGACAGCAAACGCGCCGCGTTATCCAGCCAGCTGCCCGGTTTGAGCACCGCCAGAAACGCCAGCGTAATGCCGCCGAGGGCGCCGAGGATAATGGCGCAGGTGGCCAGCTCCACCGTCGCCGGGAAGGTACGCAGCAGATCGCTCAACACCGGCTGGGCGGTGATGCGCGAAATGCCCAAATCGCCGTGCGCCAGGTGCACCAGATAACGCCAAAACTGCACCGGCAACGGCTGATCCAATCCCAACTCATGCCGCACCTGTGCGTAGGTGGCTTCGCTGGCATGATCGCCCGCCACCTGCAGCGCCGGATCGATCGGCGCCAGATGCGACAGCATGAAGGTGAACAGCAGCAGGCCAAGCAACGTCAACGCCAGCGACAGCGCGCCGCCGAGCAGCCGCCCGCCCCAGCGCCAATACCGCCGGGCCGCCCCGGCGGAGGCGGACAGTTCAGCGGCCATTACTTGCTGACCTTGCTGTAGAACACCATGTCAGGGTTGATGCCCTGCACATAGCCCTTGAGGTTGTCGCGCACCGCAATCAGGCTGCGCGCCTGCAGGCCGATGACGAACGGCGAGCTTTGCTGCACCTGTTTTTGCAGTTGCTGGTAGTCGGCCACCCGTTTGGCGGTGTCGTTTTCCGCGGTGGCGGCCAGCGTCAGCTTGCTCAGCGCCGGGATCTGCCAGTTGGCGCGCCAGGCCAGCGTCTTGCTGCCGTCTTCCGGGTTGTAGGCGAAGGCTGCGGCGTTGGTGTTAGGGTCGAAATAATCCGGCCCCCAGGAAGTCAGCGTCGCATCGTAGTTAAGCGTTTTCACCTTGGTGGAGACCTGCGAGCTGATGCCCGGCACCAGTTCCACCTTCACGCCGCCCTGGGCAAAACTGGCCTGCAGCGCCTGGGCGATATCCAGGTACGGCGGCTGGTTGTTGACGTCCAGACGGAAACTGACGTTGCTGAGCCCCGCTTTGGCCAGTATTTCTTTGGCTTTCTGTGGATTGAAGCTGTACGGCTGATCCTTGAGCGCACCCAGATAACCGTCCGGCAGGAATGCCTGATGGCTCTGGAACTGCCCTTTCAGCAGATCGTCGGCGATGCCTTGGTAATCGAACAGCCAGCGCGCCGCCTCCCAGAACGCCGGATTGCCGAGCGCCGGCGACGCCTTGGCGTTGAACTGCAGGAAATAAAGTGAGGCGTAAGGAATGGCCAAGGGTTTGACGCCCGGCTTACCCTTCAGGGCCGCCATCTGGTCTGCCCCCAGGTTGCGCGCGATATCGGCATCGCCCTGCTCGATCAGCAAACGGCGCGCGGCCGGATCGGGCACGTTTTTGATCAGGATAGTTTTCAGCGTCGGCGCCCCTTCCGGCGAGCCTGGGTTGGCGTCCAGCACCACCACCTCGTGCGGCACATAGGTGCGGATTTTGTAAGGGCCGCTGCCGGCGGAGTGGCTGTTCAACCATTGGTGCCCCAGATCGTCGCCCTGCTGGTGCGCCAGCGCCTCTTTGGCGTCGACGATCGACGATACCGGCGCCGACAGCAGGCTGAGCACGAAGGCCGGGCTGACGTTTTCACTCCAGCTGATTTTTACCTGATGGTCATCCACCTTGCTCAAGTGTTGCTCCACGTTCTTCGCGTTCCAGCCCAGCTGCGTCAGGATAAACGACGGCTCCAGATTCAGTTTTACCACCCGTGAAAGCGAGAAGATCACGTCTTCCGGCCGCAGCGGATTGCCGCTGGCGAACCTGGCGTCCGGGCGCAGGCTGAAAGTCAGGCTGCGATTGTCGGCGCCGACCTGCCAGCTGCTGGCCAGGGTTGGCTTGAGATCGATAGGGTTGTGCGGATCGGACTGGATCAGACGCTGATACAGGCTGTTGAACGACTGCACCGTGGTTAACTCAAATCCCTGGGCCGGGTCAAAGCTGACCACGTCATCGATAGACTGCGCGATCACCAGCGTGTTGGCCGGCGTCGCCGCCTGCGCGTTAACGCTGGCCGCCACGGCTAAAAACAGCAAAGAAGGAACGAGCGCTTTCATCTGAAACTCTCCAAGCAGATGGAATTTATAATAATTTCGCGAGTGTATGCGAGCACGATCGGCAGCTGAAGGTACTTAAATCACTATAGATATTCTTTTTATGTATATAGATGGGGTTTTGATTATTAGAGAGAGTATTGCACGCCAGATCGCACGCTCGCGGCAGCTGGCCGCAATGGATAACTGTCTTTGCGGCGCAGTTCGCAGCGATGAAAGGCGGGGTTTGAGTCTGTTTCATTGGGTGATTAACGTCAGTTCGGTCACCCAAGGGACGGGAAAATGGAAAACCATCCATCAGAAAATGGCGTCTCACACCGGCATGAGAGAGCGATAGAGCAAACACTGGCAGACATGAACAGCGTCCTGCTTGAGTCGGATCTGTTTATGGCTCGTCTGACGGTACAAGACCGGCGCTGGCAAAAAGGCAGAAAAAACGGGCATACGTTAAATTGGCGCTCTCTTTTTAAATATCATGCCCAAACGCCGATGAGTTTCGCTTTCGTCTATCGGCAAATGGCCAGCCCGCTGAGCCGCGCCGGCTTTTGCCTGTGCCGTTATCTCCAGGCAGAGAACGTTATCGAACTTGTCGCGTTGGAGAATTTCTCCCTGCGTGAAACGCAGCATCCACTGAAAGGCAATATGCTGCGCAACTGCTTGCAGGTACTGTATCTGTATGGCCTGAACCTGTAAGAGCAGAGGCTGACGCCGGTGCCTCCGCCGGACATACTTATCAGCCACGCAATCAATCACCGCGTGTTGGCGCTGTATACTCGTCAGGCCGCCTTTGAGGTGATACCCGGGACCATGACATGTAAAACCAGCTTCAACGCACTGAAAAAGTACATACAATCGCTGGAAAAGTACGGGGCCAAATGTGATAAGGTGCGTATAAATAACGAGCAGAAAGGAAGCCAAAATGGAAAATAAGGATCTGACCGACCCTACGCTCTCCATTCAAGAGCAAAAACGCATCGCCATCGAGATTTTGCGCCAACACCATCGCTGGGAGATGGCCAACCCGCGTCCGCCTGAAGAACTCCCGGAATGGGAAGCCATCGGCCCGTTCAGAAAAAGTAAACGTCACCTGATCGAACGTACCGACGACTAATCCCCCTTCCCCGTGGCAATCCGGCGGGGCCCAGCTGTCCGACTAAATCTGGTAGTCAATCACCGCATCCAGCTGCGACGAGAAGACCTTGTCCTTGATTTCGGTCAGCGACAGCGTCGGGTTGCACAGTTGGATAAAGCGCCAGGCATAGTTGCGCTGCAGCTGGCTGCGCTTGAGGCCCAGCCATACCGTATTGGGTTCAAACAGGTGCTCGGCGTTGAGGCTCACCAACCCGCGATCGCGCTCTTTTTCATACGACATGTCCGCCAGCACGCCCACGCCCAATCCCAATTCGACGTAGGTTTTAATTACGTCGGAATCCTGCGCGCTGAGCGCGATGTCCGGCGTCAGGCCCGCCGCTTTGAACGCCGCATCCAGCTTCGCACGCCCGGTAATGCCCTGGCGGTAAGTGATCAGCGGCAAGGTGCTGAGCATCTCCAGCGTCACCTGCGGCTGGCGCGTCAACTCGTGCCCTTCCGGCACCAAAATGGTGTGATGCCAGCGGTAGTACGGGAATGCCGCCAGCGACTCGTCGCTCATCAGCCGCTCGCTGGCGATGCCGATATCGGCTTCGCCGGCGGCCAGCATCGAGACGATCTCTTCGGGGCTGCCCTGATTGAGCACCACCCGCACCCGTGGATAAAGCGCGCGAAACTCTTTGATCACCCCCGGCAGGCTGTAGCGCGCCTGGGTGTGCGTCGTCGCGATATGCAGCTGCCCCGAATCGTTGCTGCTGAAGACGTCCGCCAGGCGACGGATGTTGTTGGCGTCGTTGAGAATGCGTTCCGCCACCACCAGCAGCTCTTTGCCGGGCTCGGTCATGCCCAGCAGCCGTTTGCCGCGGCGAATGAATATTTCGATGCCCAGCTCTTCTTCCAGCTCGCGAATATGCCGGCTGACGCCGGACTGCGAAGTAAATAAGGTATTGGCGACCTCGGTCAGGTTGTAGTTGCAGCGCGCCGATTCGCGAATAATTTTTAATTGTTGAAAGTTCATCCCCGTCTCCCTGTTTCTTGCGGTAGCGTCTGCCATATTGATACGGAGTCCTGCGGGGCTGAACAAATAAGAAATAGCCTTTAGTTATGCAATTTAATACTAAGTGAATTATTTATCGTGACTCTCGGGGTGTGAAAACGGAGGAAAATGATGAATGGCTTTAAAAATAATGAGATAAATAACCACACAAAGTGACTGGCTTAAATAATCATGCAGAATAAAGTTATTAAATAGAGGTATTAGATATATGAAAAAGGGCTCCGCACGGTGAGCCCTTTACTGTCTGCCGCCCCGCCAACGCCTCAGGCCGTGGCCTCGGCCCCGAAAGTGCCGGGGCGGTTCTGCTGCAACCATTGCTGCACGTAACGCACCAGATCGCCGATGCAATCATCCTGCATGCCGTGGTGCTTCAGCTCGTTATCCAGCGCAAACAGGTATTGCGCGTTGGTGCCCAGCGGGCCGCTGGCGCTGGCGATCAATGGCGCGATCACCTGGTGGCTGGTGTCTGCTTCAAACAGCGGATGCTGCGGGTTCATCACGAACACCAGCGCCGTGACGGCCTCACCGCCCTCCAGCTGCAGCTCACACCAGGTCGGCACGTAGCAATCGGTGATCATCTCGCGCTTCCACAGCAACTCCAGCTCTTCGCGCAGCGTGCTTTCCGGCAGACGGAAGGCCAATCCGGTGGTCAGGCCGCCCTCTTTCAGCGCCAGCATGCGCCCCGGCTGATGCAGCGTGCCGCGCCCGGCGGTCAAACGCATGCAGAACGCCCGATGCCAGCCCTGCAGTATGGCTGGCCGCACTTCTTCCGATTCGAAAACCGGATTCCACATCAGCGAACCGTAACCGAATACCCATACCGGGCTGTGATCCGGCCGGCGCGATAATGTGCACGCCAACGAGGCTGCGCGCTGTTCAGGCGTCAGCAACAGCGACTCCTCAATAGCGCCAAAGGCGGTTTTGCAATCCGCTTTTTGCAGAAAATCTCGCGTTAACACTGTTACAACCTCCCGGGAATACGATTTCTCGTCCTCCCTCGCCACTACTGAACCTTTGCAATTTTATTTTTTGGTGCGGAATTTTATTAATTCAATAACCGCGCCTATTAATAATGACCATATTCTTTTCCCGCCGCGCAATCAAGTTGCAAAGCGGCGTTAACGTGGAAAAGTATTTGTACTGAGCAGCAATAATATTAATTGCCGAGGTCAGCATAACGTCTGCGCGATTTTTACCGGGCATAAAAGGCGTTACTTTTTGTGCCAGCGCTCATCGTCACCCTTGCGATAGCTTTGTTTGACCGCTGCCCAGGCCACCTTGTGCGCCGTCTCTTCCCGGCCGGCGTCACCGCGTCGATCTTCAGGATCCCGATATTGTTGCCAGGCGCTGTTGAACGCTTCTTTATAAATCGCCTGCGCATGGGCCGGCAGCACATGCTTCACATTGTCCGGCAAGTCGTTCGTGTCTTGGTATGGCATCACGTCCTCCCGTGCGTATTGCGTGAACCTTAAGCCTAGCTCACAGGCGATTGCGCCTCAATGAGCAAACAATTCTCATTATCAAACGGCATGGTATACTCACCGCCAAACGAACTATAAGGAGATCCCCGTGACTACCGAAGCCCCTCGCTCACGCGCCCCCTACCTGATCGCCGTCAGCGCCGTACAGGACATTACGCCGCACCTGCGCCGCATCACCTTTACCGCGCCCGATCTGCGCTACTACCCGGCCAACGCCGCCGCTGCGCACATCAAAGTCTTTTTGCCGCTCGCCGACCAAACTCAGCCGGATCTGCCGACGCTGACCGAAAACGGCCCGCGCTGGGCCGCGGACGCCGTGCGCCCGATCGTGCGCACCTATTCCATTCGCGCCGTGCGCCCGGAACAGGCGGAAGTGGACATCGAATTTGCGATTCACGATCACCGAGGCCCAGCGGTCGACTTTGCGCGCCAGGCGAAAATCGGCGATAAAATCGGTATCAGCAACCCGGGCGGCCCCAAACCGATGCTGCCGGCGGCCGATTTCTACTGCCTGGCGGGCGATCCTTCCTCGCTGCCTGCGCTGGCCGCGCTGCTGGAAAACCTGCCGCCGCACAGCGCCGGGCGCGCTTTCGTCCGCGTCGACAGCACCGCTGACATGATTGACCTGAAAAAACCCGCTGATGTTGAAGTGAATTGGATCGTCGGCGGCACGGAGAAAACCGACGAACTGATCGCTCAGTTCCGCGCGCAGTCCCTGCCGCAGGGCGAAGCGCACTTCTGGCTCGCCGGTGAAGATCGCCTGGTGGTGGGGTTGCGCCGCTACCTGCGCCGTGAACGCCAATGCGATCGCAATCGTCTTTATGCCGTACCTTACTGGCGTGAGGGGCTAAATGAAGAGGGTTACCACAATAAACGGCATGAAATCATGGATAATATTGATGACTGACGGTCTCGTTTTCCTTGATTAACCAAGCGGTAAATGAGTAAACACAACTTTTCTCAAATCTAACGTTAAAAATTGGCGTTACTGCGTAAAAGTAAGTAAATAAAACCGCACCCCGTGCGGTTTTTTTGCTACCCTGATCACATAAAGCAAGCAATTGCTTTCTCAGATAAAAACAACATCACACCGGCGCCGCGGGTGTATCCTAATATAAAATACCTACTGGAAACGCAGAGTTGCCGTGCCACGGCGACCGGCGCCGACGGGCTACGCTGTTTGAGAAGGAGTGCCACCCTCATGAAGTCGCAACACGATCCTGGCCGATCCACCAAATCTCGCCACACCGAATACTCGCTGATCTTCCCCATCGCCGCGCTGGTGGTGTTGAACCTGTGGAGCAGCACCGCTAACTTTCCGCTGATCGTCGGCATCAATATTCTCGCGCTGGTGGGGATCCTCAGCAGCGCCTTCAGCGTGGTACGTCACGCCGACGTGCTGGCTCACCGGTTGGGCGAACCCTACGGCTCGCTGATCCTCAGCCTGTCGGTGGTGATCCTCGAGGTCAGCCTGATCTCGGCACTGATGGCCACCGGCGACGCCGCGCCGGCGCTGATGCGCGATACGCTGTACTCCATCATCATGATCGTTTCCGCTGGCCTGGTCGGCTTCGCGCTGCTGCTCGGCGGGCGCAAATTCGCCACCCAGTACGTCAATCTGGGCGGCATCAAACAGTACCTGATGGCGATTTTCCCGCTGGCGGTGATTGTGCTGGTATTCCCGAGCGCGCTGCCGGGCGGCAACTTCAGCACCGGGCAAGCGCTGTTGGTAGCGCTGATCTCCGCCGCCATGTATGGCGTGTTCCTGGTGATCCAGACCAAAACCCACCAGAGCCTGTTCGTGTACGAGCATGAAGACGACGACGGCGACCCGCATCACGGCAAGCCTTCTTCCCACAGCAGCGCCTGGCATGCCGCCTGGCTCATCGTGCACCTGATCGCGGTTATCGCCGTCACCAAGTTCAACGCCAATCCGCTGGAAGGTCTGTTGACCAAAATGAACGCGCCGGCGCAGTTCACCGGTTTCCTGGTGGCGCTGCTGATCCTGTCGCCTGAAGGGCTGGGCGCGCTGCGCGCCGTGTTGAACAATCAGGTGCAACGCGCCATGAACCTGTTCTTCGGCTCGGTGCTGGCGACCATCTCCCTGACCGTGCCGGCGGTCACCATCATCGCCACCCTGACCGGGCAGACGCTGATCTTCGGCCTGCAAACGCCGCATATCGTGGTGATGCTGACGGTGTTGCTGCTGTGCCAGCTGTCGTTCTCGACCGGCCGCACCAACGTGCTGAACGGCACCGCCCATCTGGCGCTGTTCGCCGCCTACATGATGACTATCTTCGCCTGATCAAAAAGGGGCGCACACCGTGCGCCCCCGCCTTCGTTTATACCGAGAAGAATATCGCCGCGGCGATCCCCCCGAACAAAATCCACTTGATGATGTAGTAACCGGTGCGATTCCAGGCCTTCAGGCGTTTCCCCACCCGGCGTATCGCATAGATGTATTTGAACATCTTGTTGACGCCGCCGGTGCGATCGCCCTCTTCATTCGGCGCGGTGGCGGCGCTCATCAGATTGCGCCCCAGCCAGTGGTTCACCGCCTGCGCCCAGCGGTAGCGCATCGGCCGTTCGATGTCGCAGAACAGGATCAGACGGTTCTGCCCGCTCTGGTTTTCCGCGTAGTGCAGATAGGTTTCATCGAACATCACGCCTTCCCCGTCGCGCCAGCTGTAGCGCTCGCCGTCCACCTCAATGAAGCAGCGGTCATCGTTGGGGGTAATCAGCCCCAGGTGATAACGCAGCGAACCGGCGTAAGGGTCGCGGTGGCGCGGCAAACGGCTGCCGTCCGGCAGTTCGGCGAACATCGCCGCCTTGACCGAAGGCAGGCTGCGCAGCAGTTCCGTGGTCTGCGGGCACAGGGTCATGGCGGAGGGATGGCTGTCTTCATACCATTTCAGATAAAAGCGCTTCCAACCGGTCTTGAAAAACGAGTTGAAACCGGCGTCGTTGAATTGATCGGACGCCTTGATCTGCTGGATCTCCATCAGCTTCTGTCCTTCGTCGCGGATGGTTTCCCAGTTATCTCTTAACACCGCCAGCTCAGGAAACTGCTCCGGTTTCAGGTACGGCGTGGTCGGCACGCGGGAAAACAGATACATGAAGACGTTCAATGGTGCGGTAAAGGTGGAATGGTCAGACAGCTGCCGCCACACGTTGTAGCGCACCCGTCCGCGGTAATGCACATAGACGACGCATAAAATAAGCAAAATCAGAACGATGTATTTCATGTTTGAATCGCATCAAGGAACCTACACGCTATGCGCCGCGCGGCGCACACCCCAGATAATGTCCTTTTGGCAGCACAGGCAAATTGCGCGCCAATCTGGCACTCACTAATCATTGACGCTAACTCAACGAAAATCTATACAAAAAACCACAATAATTTACACAAAGGTTAAACGAAATGATAAATGAGGGGCGATAAAAAAGGCCGCCGAAGCGGCCTTTCCATTAGCGGATAGGTTAACTGTAAGCGTTGAGCGTGCGCTGGCACAAAGCGGAACGCACGCAGTCCTGTTTTTCAAAGCGGATAACGCCGATCATCTCGTCCTCTTCAAAGCGCTCCAGGGCATCGCTGAGGCCGGATTTCACGCCGCGCGGCAAGTCGCACTGGGTCACGTCGCCGTTAACGATAACCGTCACGTTTTCTCCCAGGCGGGTCAGGAACATTTTCATTTGGCTGGCGGTCACGTTCTGGGCTTCATCCAGGATAACGACCGCATTTTCGAAGGTGCGCCCGCGCATATAAGCGAACGGCGCAATCTCTACCTTGCCGATTTCCGGGCGCAGGCAGTACTGCATAAAGGAAGATCCTAAACGACGTACCAGAATGTCATACACCGGGCGGAAATAAGGCGCGAACTTCTCGGAGATATCCCCCGGCAAGAAACCGAGGTCTTCATCCGCCTGCAAAACAGGACGGGTAACGATAATCCGATCCACCTCTTTATGAATCAGCGCCTCCGCCGCCTTGGCGGCGCTGATGAATGTTTTGCCACAGCCGGCTTCGCCGGTGGCGAAGATCAGCTGCTTATTCTCTATGGCTGATAAGTAATGACCCTGAGCTTCGGTTCTAGCCTCGATGGGTGAGCTATCGCGCTTGTCTCGCGCCATGCCGATAGACTCGACTCCCCCCATTTGCACCAGCGAGGTCACAGACTCTTCTTCCAGCTGGCGATGACTACGAGCGTCACGACGAATAACGCGTTTCGCTTCACGACGTGCTTTGATCACTGCTTTCTGTCTACCCATAGTGGCACCTTACAGTTTGTTTCACCTACCGCAACGGCCTGGCCGCGCGATTATGTTTCACACACGTATTAGGTTTTGGCCTCCTCCGAGCCAATAAGAGCCAAGGGACAAGGTGAATTGACGGCAACGCTTAAGCGCCGTGTCTTCACGGGACAACGCGGACTGCATCTGTAAACGTGGAGTAAAAAGTGATGAGATTCGGTAACGATAAGAGTGCGGAGTTGCCGGTAAAAGAGAGTCGGAGAGATAACCCTCGTTACAACGAGAAATCAGGGGAGATGTGTTATTTTTTCTTTCCAGCCCAACCAAGGACTTTACCATTAGCGATCCCCGCAGTGATATTTACAGCTTCAAGCTGTGCACCGTGTGAAAACTACCGCCAGATGATTACAGTATAATGACATTCAATCTCGTCGCGTTACTAAAATGTAAAAAAATTTAATATCTTTTGTTTTCAGTCAGCGCTAAAACACTATATCACGCTCGACACGTCATTCCAGAAAAATTTTTACCCCAAAAATATCAATGAATTGCAATTAAAAACCACAAATGACACTTTGGTTTCTCGATTAAATTTTGCGCAATCCAAAGCCGGTGAGCCGTGCAGATTTTTTTAATCCGCAGGCAAAGCATCGAATTGAACTTCGTCGCGCAATGTCCCGCGCAATAGGCAATACAAAGTAAAACGAGGCGGAAGATCGCGCCTCGTCATTGCGCACTCAGGCCTTGAGCAAGCCGCTGGCCAGATAGTCGCCGCCCTCTTTCACGCCCGGCAATACGAAGAAATACCCGCCGCCGATCGGCTTGATGTATTCCTCCAGCGCTTCGCCGTTGAGCCTTTTTTGCACCGTCAGGAATCCTTTTTCCAGATCGGCCTGATAGCAGACGAACAGCAGCCCCATTTCCAGCTGCCCGGCATTCGAGACGCCAAGGGAATAGCTGTAGCCACGCCGCAGCATCAGGTTGCTTTGGCTTTCCGGCGTGCGGGGGTTCGCCAACCGAATGTGCGCATCCATCGGTATCACCTTGCCGTCGGGATCGTTCGCGTAGTTCGGCTCGTCATGTTCATGCTTCATGCCGAGCGGCGCGCCGCTGTGCTTTTCGCGGCCAAAGATGGTTTCCTGCTCCTGCAGCGGCGTGCGATCCCAAAACTCGACGCGGAAGCGAATAATGCGCGCCGCCTGGTAGCTGCCGCCCGCCGTCCACGCTGGCTCGCCGGCGCCGTCGCCAACCCAAACCACTTTATCCATCAGCGGTGTGTCGTCGGTTTTCGGGTTGGCGGTGCCGTCTTTGAAGCCCAGCAGGTTAATCGGCGTTTCTTTGCCTTTGCTGCGCGCCGCATGCGCCGAGATGAACCCTTCCCGCTTCCAGCGCACGCTGAGCAGATCCGGCGAATGCTTGATGATATCGCGCAGCGCGTGGAGAGCGGTTTCATTGGTGTTGGCGCAGATCTGCAGCAGCAGGTCGCCGTGGCACAGCGCGGCGTCCAGCGCATCGTTGGGGAAGCGCGTCATCTTCTGCAACCGCAGCGGTTTTTGCGCCTGCAGGCCAAAGCGTTCGTCAAACAGCGATGCGCCGACCGAAACGGTGATGGTCAGGTTGTCCGGGTAAATCTCCGGCCCCATGATGCCCGAATCGAGCGGCGGCAGCTTGGCATCCACTTCCGGCGCCTTGCCGCCGTGGGTCAGGAACGCGATGCGATCGGTCAGCAGCCGGAACAGACGCTCCAGATCCGCTTTGCTGGTCGCCAGCACGTCGAACGCCACCAGCATCATCGCCGCCTGTTGCGGCGTCAGCACCCCGGCCTGATGGCGACCATAAAACGGCTGTTTCTGCCAACGCTCATCCTGCGGCGTCGCCAACGGCTCCGCCGCGTTGCCCGCCGCCTGCGCCAGGCGGCTGCCGCCCAGCGCCAGTGCGCCCAGCCCCAGCCCTTGCAGCAAACGGCGCCGCGAAGGCGAAGCCGCCCCCTGCGATTGCGGATGCGGCCCGCTGTTCGGGCCTGCCTTGTTGCTCATAATACTATGCCTCAGTCCAGACCCAACACGCCGCGCAGTTGGGAAAGGTCTTCCGCCAGCGTGGTGATCGGCCCTTTCAACGCGTTGCGATCGGCTTCGCTCAGCTTCTCGTAGGACTCATAGCCCTCTTTGGTTTTGTACTTCGCCAAAATGGTGTCCACGGTTTTGAAGTTGGCGTCAATCTTGTCCAGCAGCGGCTTGTTGGCCTTGACCAGCAGCGGACGCAGCAGGTTAACGATCTTCTGCGCGCCGTCGACGTTGGCCTGGAAATCCCACAGGTCGGTGCGGCTATAGCGGTCTTCTTCACCGCTGATCTTGCTGGCCGCCACTTCTTCGATCAGCCCGGCTGCGCCGCCCACCACCTTGCTCGGCGGGAAGGTCAGTTCACCCACGCGTTTTTGCAGCTCAACGGTGTCCTGATACAGCCGATCGGCGTATTTATCCATGTCTTTGGTCGAGTTGTCGGCAAACAGCGCCTTCTCCAGACGGTGGAAACCGGTGAAGTTAGGGTCCGCCGATTTCTTCTCGTAGTCGTCTTCACGGGCGTCGATGCTGCCGTCCAGATCGGAGAACAGCTCGGCGATCGGCTCGATGCGCTCATAGTGCTGACGGGTCGGCGCATACAGCTTGCGCGCTTGCTCCACGTTGCCGGCCTTCACCGCGTCGGTGAACAGCTTGGTCTGTTTCACCAGCCCGTCGACTTCTTTGGTGACGTAGACTTTGTATTCGGCGATCGGGCCAACCAGATCCAGCGCGCTCGGCTTGCCGTCGGTGGCGCCGTTGGCCGCCGCAGTGACGGTCAGTTTGCCTTTTGGATTGCTCAGCAGCCCGCAGGTCATGTCATATTCGCCCGCTTCCAGCGTGGCGGTCATTTTCTGGGTGAAGCCCGGCGCGATGTTCTCGCGCTCTTCCACCACCATCACCCCTTTCAGGATTTCCCATTCGACGTTTTTCTGGCTGGTGTTATGCACCACAAACTGCGTCTTGCCGGCCGGCACCGTCAGCTGCATCGGTTCGCACTGCTTGTCGTTGACCGTGACTTTGACCTGCGGCACGTCCGCCGCCAGCGCATCGATGCTCAGCGCAAACGCCGGGATAGCCAGTAATGCTGCGTGCAACGCCTTGCGGCGAAATAACGGAGTAGACATACGAGATTCCCTATTAAACATTAATGATTGATTTTACGTTGCGCCGGAGCCGCTGCCGGCTCCGCGCGCTGCGGCAGGAAAAAGAAAATCAGCGCCGGGATCAGATACAGGAAGTAGACCGCCACTTCGCTGACCGTCGGCGCTTCCTGATAACCGAGAATGCCTTCCAGCAGGGTGCCGAACAGCGAATGGGTCGACAGGGTGCTGCTGAAATCGAAGGCGATGTCCTGAAAGTGGTTCCACAGGCCGGCCTCATGGAAGGCGCGGATCGCCCCCGCGGCCAGCCCGGCGGCGACGAACAGAATGAACAGGCTGGTCCATTTGAAGAATTTGGCCAGGTGCAGCTTCACCCCGCCCCAGTAAATCATCATGCCCAGCACGATGGCGGCCGCCAGGCCGAGCACCGCGCCGATCGGCGCCGCGGCGCCCACGTCTTGCTGGAACGCCGCCAGCAGGAAGAACACCGACTCCAGCCCTTCGCGCGCCACGGCGAAGAACACCATCGCCACCAGCGCCCAACCCTGCCCTTTGCCGGCGCTGAGCGCCTGATCGATCGCCCCTTCCAGATGCACCTTGACCGACTTGGACACTTTGCGCATCCAGAACACCATATAGGTGAGGATCAGTACCGCCACCACCGCGACGATGCCTTCGAACAGCTCCTGCTGCTTCTGCGGGAACTCGCCGGTGGTTTCATTGATGAAGATGCCGAGCGCCAGACACAGCGCCGCGGCGACAATCACGCCGACCCACACCGCGCCCAGCCATTGGCTGCGCTGCGTGCGTTTCAGGTAGCTGGCGATCAGGCTGACGATCAGCGCGGCCTCCAGCCCTTCACGGAACATGATAAGAAAGGGAACGAACATAAATAATCACCCCTGAAAAGACCGCGGCGGCAGAGAAAGCTGGCTCGACATGCGCTGCGCAACTCTGTAAAGAAACGTAAAATGCAACGAGAGTGATTATCATTCTGCCAAGAAGAAATACAAGAGGCGCCAGCGTGATTTTTTCTAATCAAATGTCACCAGGTGTTGGATGACGGCGATCGGCAGGCGAAAAAAAGGGCGCGTTACGCGCCCCTTGCTGACTGACATCGAACGGCGTTACACCGTTTTATACTCGGCTTCCGCCTGATCGAAACGCTCGGTCATGGTGGCGGATGGCCGGCGGCCCATCAGGCTCACTACCACGATAGCGAGGCAGCCCAGAATAAAGCCCGGGATGATTTCATACAGGCCCAGCCATTCGTACTGTTTCCAGACGATAACCGTCACCGCGCCGACCAGCATGCCGGCCAGCGCGCCGTTGCGGGTCATGCGCGACCACAGCACCGAGATCAGCACGACCGGGCCGAAGGCGGCGCCGAAACCTGCCCAGGCGTAGCTCACCAGGCCCAGCACGCGGTTCTCCGGGTTAGCCGCCAGCGCGATGGCGATCAACGCCACCACCAGCACCATCACGCGGCCGACCCACACCAGCTCACGCTGGCTGGCGCCTTTGCGCAGGAACGCCTTATACAGGTCTTCGGTGATCGCGCTGGAGCACACCAGCAGCTGGCAGCTCAGCGTACTCATGACCGCAGCCAGGATCGCCGACAGCAGCACGCCCGCCACCCATGGGTTGAACAGCAGCATCGCCAGCTCGATGAACACGCGTTCGCCGTTCTGCGACACGTTGCCGGCTTGATCCGGGTTATTGGCGAAGTAAGCGATGCCGAAGAAACCGACGGCGATGGTGCCGGCGAGGCACAGGATCATCCAGGTCATGCTGATGCGGCGCGCGCTGCGGATGGTGCGGTGAGAATCCGCCGCCATGAAACGCGCCAGGATGTGCGGCTGGCCGAAGTAGCCCAGGCCCCAACCCAGCAGCGACAGGATGGCGACGAAGTTCAGCCCCTTCAGCATGTCGAGGTTGGCCGGGTTCTGCGCCTGGATCACCAGCATCGAGGTATCGATGCCGCCGACGGCGAAGATCACGATCACCGGCGTCAGGATCAGCGCGAAAATCATCAGGCTGGCCTGCACGGTGTCGGTCCAGCTCACCGCCAGGAAACCGCCGATAAAGGTATACAGGATGGTCGCTGCGGCGCCGGCCCACAGGGCGGTTTCGTAGCTCATGCCGAAGGTGCTTTCGAACAGGCGCGCGCCGGCCACGATGCCGGAGGCGCAGTAAATGGTGAAGAACACCAGGATGACGATGGCCGAGATCACCCGCAGCAGCTTGCTGTTGTCTTCAAAGCGGCTGGTGAAATAGTCCGGCAGCGTCAGGGCGTTGTTGTTGGCTTCGGTATGCACGCGCAGCCTTCCTGCCACCAGCTTCCAGTTCAGGTAAGCGCCGATGGTCAGGCCGATGGCGATCCAGCTTTCGGAGATGCCGGAGAGGAAGATGGCGCCCGGCAGGCCCATCAGCAGCCAGCCGCTCATGTCGGAAGCGCCGGCGGACAGCGCGGTCACCACGCTGCCCAAACTGCGGCCGCCAAGAATATAGTCATCAAAGTTGTTGGTTGCCCGGTAGGCAAGCAGGCCGATCAGCACCATCCCGAAAATGTACACCAGGAAGGTCACCAGCATAGGTGTGCTCATTGTCATTTAATTCTCCACTTTCATTATTATTCGCGTTTCGCTCCGGCCACGCCGGCGCCGGTAAACCCACGCGCAATGCATTTCACTGGCCACCGCGCCGGAACGTGGCGCAGCCTGCGAGCGAGTGCAGGTAAAATAGTTTCTGCCCGTAATTGTTGACCGTCGGCTATCCTAGATGAGCCTTTCATCAACCAACAAGATATTTAACAACAAAGTTACACAAAGTTTACCCTGCGTCACATTTACCGGGCTCAAAGGTTGCACTCACGACAAGTAAAATGAGTTGCACCCAGTCATTACCCTTATATACCGCAAGGTAAAACGCCTGCGGCCGCATAAACCCCGCCGCGTTCGTTCAATAACGCAACATTCATGCCAACTGCCGATGTTAAAAAATCGATGAAACTCACACTTCGCTCATCAGCCTGATTTAACAAGGTTGCACAAAGTTGCAACATGCAGGATATTGTCTGCATTCTTAACCCCACACATCTCACGAACCTATCCCAACAGGCTTTTCGGCCTGCCGTTTGTCTAGCCTGATGGGATAGGTTCTAAACACAGGAGTTGGATTGGCATGGGCACTACCACAATGGGCGTGAAACTCGACGAGGCAACACGCGACCGGATCAAGAGCGCCGCGCAGCGCATCGATCGCACGCCGCACTGGCTCATCAAGCAGGCCATCTTTAATTACCTCGAGCGTCTCGAGAGCGGTACCGATATTCCTGAAATTCCAGCGCTGGCCGCTGCGGGCCAGCCTGAAGCGGACGACATTATGCCGCAAGCGCAGGAAGAGTCACACCAGCCATTCCTCGATTTCGCCGAACAAATTCTGCCGCAGTCGGTCACCCGCGCCGCCATCACCGCCGCCTATCGTCGCCCGGAGACCGAAGCGGTGCCGATGTTGCTCGAACAGGCGCGATTACCCGCCGATCTTGCACAGGCCACTCACAAAATGGCCTATGGCATCGCCGAGAAGTTGCGTAACCAAAAAAGTGCAAACGGCCGCGCCGGCATGGTGCAAGGCCTGCTGCAAGAGTTCTCCCTCTCCTCGCAGGAAGGCGTGGCGCTGATGTGCCTGGCGGAAGCGCTGCTGCGCATTCCGGACAAACCGACCCGCGATGCCCTGATCCGCGACAAGATCAGCAACGGCAACTGGCACTCGCACCTCGGGCGCAGCCCGTCGCTGTTCGTCAACGCCGCTACCTGGGGCCTGCTGTTCACCGGCAAACTGGTGTCCACGCATAACGAAGCCAATCTGTCCCGTTCGCTGAACCGCATTATCGGCAAGAGCGGCGAACCGCTGATCCGCAAAGGCGTGGACATGGCGATGCGCCTGATGGGCGAACAGTTCGTGACCGGCGAAACCATCGCCGAAGCGCTGGCCAACGCGCGCAAGCTCGAAGATAAAGGCTTCCGCTACTCCTACGACATGCTGGGCGAAGCCGCCCTGACCGAAGCCGACGCCCAGGCCTACCTGGTTTCCTACCAGCAGGCGATCCACGCCATCGGCAAAGCCTCCAACGGCCGCGGCATCTATGAAGGCCCCGGCATCTCCATCAAGCTGTCCGCCCTGCACCCGCGCTACAGCCGCGCGCAGTACGAACGCGTCATGGAAGAGCTCTACCCGCGCCTGCTGTCGCTGACCCTGCAGGCACGCCAGTACGATATCGGCATCAACATCGACGCCGAAGAGGCCGACCGCCTGGAGATCTCGCTCGATCTGCTGGAGAAGCTGTGCTTCGAACCGCAGCTGGCCGGCTGGAACGGCATCGGCTTCGTGATTCAGGCCTACCAAAAACGTTGTCCGTTCGCCATCGACGCGGTGATCGACATGGCGCAACGCAGCCGCCGTCGCCTGATGATCCGTCTGGTGAAGGGCGCCTACTGGGACAGCGAAATCAAACGCGCCCAGATGGACGGCCTGGAAGGCTACCCGGTCTACACCCGCAAGGTCTATACCGACGTTTCCTACCTGGCCTGCGCCCGCAAGCTGCTGTCGGTGCCGAACCTGATCTATCCGCAGTTCGCCACCCACAACGCCCATACCCTGAGCGCCATCTATCACCTGGCCGGCAACAACTACTACCCTGGCCAGTATGAGTTCCAGTGCCTGCACGGCATGGGTGAACCGCTGTACGAACAGGTGGTGGGTAAAGTGGCCGACGGCAAACTGAACCGCCCTTGCCGCATCTATGCGCCGGTCGGCACCCATGAAACGCTGCTGGCTTACCTGGTGCGCCGCCTGCTGGAAAACGGCGCCAACACCTCGTTCGTCAACCGCATCGCCGACGCCACCCTGCCGCTCGACGAGCTGGTGGCCGATCCGGTCAGCGCCGTGGAAGCGCTGGCGGCCAGCGAAGGCCAGATTGGCCTGCCGCACCCGCGCATTCCGCTGCCGCGCGAGCTGTACGGCGAGAGGCGCACCAACTCCAGCGGCCTGGATCTGTCCAACGAACAGCGTCTGGCTTCGCTCTCCAGCGCCCTGCTCACCAGCGCCAGCCATCCGTGGCGCGCGGAGCCTATCATCGACGCCGAATTGGATCAGGGCGTGGAACAGCCGGTGATCAACCCGGCCGAGCCGGGCGATGTGGTCGGCTACGTGCGTGAAGCCACCGAAAGCGAAGTCAGCCGCGCGCTCGACGCCGCCGCGGCCGCCGGCCCAATCTGGTTCGCTACGCCGCCAACGGAGCGCGCCGCGATCCTCGAACGCGCCGCCGAGCTGATGGAAAGCCAGCTGCAAAGCCTGCTGGGCATTCTGGTGCGCGAAGCCGGTAAAACCTTCAACAACGCCATCGCCGAAGTGCGCGAAGCGGTCGACTTCCTGCACTACTACGCCGGTCAGGTGCGCGACGATTTCGCCAACGACAGCCACCGCCCGCTGGGCCCGGTGGTCTGCATCAGCCCCTGGAACTTCCCGCTGGCGATCTTCACCGGCCAAATCGCCGCCGCGCTGGCGGCCGGCAACAGCGTGCTGGCCAAACCGGCCGAGCAAACGCCGCTGGTGGCCGCGCAGGCGGTGCGTATCCTGCTGGAAGCCGGCATTCCGCAAGGCGTGCTGCAGCTGCTGCCGGGCCAGGGTGAAACCGTCGGCTCAACGCTGGTCAACGACGCCCGCGTACGCGGCGTGATGTTTACCGGCTCCACCGACGTCGCCGGTATTCTGCAGCGCAGCATCGCCGGTCGTCTGGATCCGCAGGGCCGCCCGACGCCGCTGATCGCCGAAACCGGTGGCCTGAACGCCATGATCGTCGACTCTTCCGCCCTGACCGAGCAGGTGGTGACCGACGTGGTGGCCTCCGCCTTCGACAGCGCCGGCCAGCGTTGCTCCGCGCTGCGTATCCTGTGCATTCAGGAAGACGTGGCCGAGCACACGCTGCAAATGCTGCGCGGCGCGATGGCCGAATGCCGCATGGGCAATCCGGAGCGCCTGTCCACCGACGTGGGCCCAGTGATCGACGCCGACGCCAAAACCGGCATCGAACGCCACATCCAGGCGATGCGCGCCAAAGGCCGCAAGGTATACCAGGCCGCCAAAGGCAGCGCGCAGGATGAGAAAGAGTGGGCGCGTGGCACCTTCATCAAGCCGACGCTGATCGAACTCGACAGCTTCGACGAGCTGCAAAAAGAGATCTTCGGCCCGGTGCTGCACGTGGTGCGCTTCCAGCGCAACAATCTGGACGCGCTGGTCGATCAGATCAACGCCGCCGGTTATGGCCTGACGCTGGGCATTCACACCCGTATCGATGAAACCATCGCCCGGGTGACCGAACGCGCCAAGGTCGGCAACCTGTACGTCAACCGTAACATGGTTGGCGCGGTGGTCGGGGTGCAGCCGTTCGGCGGCGAAGGCCTGTCGGGCACCGGCCCGAAAGCCGGCGGCCCGCTGTACCTGTACCGTCTGCTGGCCAACCGCCCGGACGACGCGCTGCAACGTACGCTGCACCGTCAGGACGAAGAGCGCCCGATGGAAGCCACCGCGCGGCCGCAGCTGCTGGGCGCGCTGCAATCGCTGGAGAAATGGGCGGTCACCAGCCAACAAGGCGAACTGGCGGCACTGGCGCAGCGCTATGCGGAACTGGGCCAGGGCGGCACCGTACGTCCGCTGCCGGGCCCGACCGGCGAGCGCAATACCTATGCCCTGCTGCCGCGTGAACGCGTGCTGTGCCTGGCGGATAACGAAGCCGACGCGCTGATCCAGTTGGCCGCCGTGCTGGCGGTCGGCAGCAGCGCGCTGTGGCCGGAAGCGGAACTGCAGCGCAATCTGTTCCGCCGCCTGCCGAACGATGTGCAGGCGCGCATCGCCTTCAGCAAAGACTGGCAGCAGGACAAGGTCGAGTTCGACGCCGCCATCTACCACGGCGATGCCGACCAGCTGCGCACCCTGTGCGAGCAGATCGCGCAGCGCGGCGGCGCCATCGTCTCGGTGCAGGGCTTCGCCCACGGTGAAACCAACATCCTGTTGGAGCGCCTGCTGATCGAACGTTCGTTGAGCGTCAACACCGCCGCCGCTGGCGGTAACGCCAGCCTGATGACCATCGGTTAACGCATCGTCAAGGCGGCCATACATTGCCGCCTGATTGGCTCACCGCTACGCAAACCCTGCACTCGTGCAGGGTTTTTTATTGCCCGCAGCCCGGTCAGCCGTTAGCGTCTTGTTATCCTTGCATGAGGATGTGTCGCCTCATGGGCGATAACAATAGGGTGAGCTTAGAACGGATTAGTTTGCTTGAAAGCCGCAGCAGACCGCTACGATTCGCATTGACTCTCGGGTTCGGCAACATCCGGGATACGGCAGCCGCAGCGCGAAACGAATTGTTGAAAGCGGAGTAAATGCGGGCGGGGGAAGCTCCCCCGCCGCCTTATTGATTCCGGAACTTGTCGAGGAATTGCTGAGTGCGCTGGTGCTGCGGGTTGGCGAACAGCGCTTTGGCCGGGCCCTGTTCGACGATGCGGCCGTGATCCATAAAGATAACCCGGTCGGCCACGTCGCGGGCGAAACTCATCTCATGGGTGACGATCACCATGGTGCGTTTCTCTTCCGCCAGTGAGCGCATGGTATTGAGCACTTCCCCCACCAGCTCGGGATCGAGCGCCGACGTCGGCTCATCGAACAAAATCACCTCCGGCTGCATCGCCAGCGCGCGCGCAATAGCCACTCGCTGCTGTTGGCCGCCGGACAGCCGCCGCGGATAAGCCTGCTCCTTGCCGCTCAGCCCCACCTTGGCCAGCAACGCGCGGGCGCGCTGTTCCGCGCTGGCTTTCGCCTCGCCCTTGACGACCACCGGCCCTTCGATGATGTTTTCCAGCACCGAACGATGCGGGAACAGGTTGAAGCTCTGGAACACGAAACCGACCTGCTGACGCAGCGCGCGCACCTGATTTTTCTGTTTGCTCAACGGCTTGCTGCCGTCGATCAGGATATCGCCGACGCGAATGGTGCCGGAATCCGGCTCCTCCAGCAGGTTGATGCAGCGCAACAAGGTGGTTTTCCCCGAACCGCTCGGGCCGATGATCGCCACCACTTCACCGGCGTCCACCGCCAGATCGATCCCATGCAGCACCGTCTGACCCTTGAACTGCTTGGTCAATTGCTTAACTTCAATGGCACTCATGCGCTACTCCTGATCCTGGCGATTAACGTGGGCTTCCAGACGGTTTTGCAGTGCGGAAAGCAGGGTCGCCATCACCCAGTAAATCAGCGATGCCGCCAGGTACATGGTGAACACTTCCAGCGTGCGCGAGGTGATCAGCTGCGCCTGGCGGAACAGCTCCGGCACCTGAATGGTGGCGGCCAGCGAGGTGTCTTTCACCAGGCCGATGAAGCTGTTGCCCAGCGGCGGCAAGGCGGTGCGCGCCGCCTGCGGCAGGATCACCCGGCGCAGGGTTTGCCAACGGGTCATGCCGATGCTGGCGGCGGCTTCCCACTGCCCTTTGTCGATCGACGAAATCGCCGCGCGCAGCGTTTCCGAGGTGTAGGCGGCGGTATTGAGCGACAGGCCAATCAGCGCCGCCGGGAAAGGATCGAACTCGATGCCGAACTGCGGCAGACCGTAATAGATCATAAACAGCTGGGCGATCAACGGCGTGCCGCGGAACAGCGATACGTAAATGCGCGACAGCCACGCCAGCGGCCAAAGCGGCGAAAGGCGCATCAGCGCCAGCAGAAAACCAAGCAACAGGCCGAACGCCATACCGCCCAGGCTCAGCTGAAGCGTCAGTATTGCGCCCTTCAATAAAAATGGCGCTGAATCCAGCGCCAGTTGAATACTTTCGTGCATTATTTAGTTACGTCCGCGCCAAACCATTTCTCGGAGATCTTCGCCAGCGTGCCATCTTTTTGCATCTCGGCGATCGCCTGGTCAATCGCGGCCAGCAGCTCCGGATTATTCTTGCGCAGCGCCACGCCGGACTCCTGGCGGGAGAACGCCGGGCCGGCTACCGCCAGCGTATCGCCGGTTTTCTTCACCAGATCCAGCGCCGCCAGGCGATCCACCAGAATGGCGTTGATGCGGCCGACGCGCAAATCCTGATACTTGGTCGGGTCGTCGTCGTAGGTACGCACGTCCACACCCTGCACGTTCGCGCGCAGCCATTGCTCATAGTTGGTGCCCAGGCCAACGCCGACCTTCTTGCCTTTCAGGTCTTCCGGCTTGGTGACGGTGCCTTCGTTGCCTTTTTTCACCAGCGCCTGAATACCGGAAACGGTGTAAGGGGTGGAGAAATCATATTTCTTCTTGCGCTCATCAGAGATGGTCACCTGGTTGATCACCACATCGATGCGTTTTGATTCCAGCGAAGCCAGCATGCCGTCCCACTTGGTCGGGTTCAGCTTGGCCTTCACGCCCAAATGTTCCGCCAGCGCGTTGGCGAAATCCACTTCGAAACCGGTCAATTTGCCGTCTTCACCCTGGAAGCTGAACGGCGGATAGGTGCCTTCCAGACCGACGATCAGCGTGCCGCGCTGTTTCACCTGCTGCAGCAGATTGTCGGCGGCGTAGGCTTGAGTCGCCAAACCGGCGGCCAACGCGACGCCCACCACGCCCAACAGCCATTGACGACGAACTTTCGCAAACATCATAAACACCCCTGTGTGTTATTTATCTTTTTTGATATCAGCACTTTAACAGTGCGACCGCCCGCATAAAGGAATATAACCTTATAAATATAGTTCAAAATGGAATAACAAGCGGTATTTACACCTGCGGATGGTAGGCGAACAGCGCCGGCGCACCGCCGGTGTGGACGAACAGGATAGGCCCTTCGTCGCGGAAACGCCGCTGGGCGATGCCGTCGATCAAACCGGCCATCGCTTTGCCGGTGTATACCGGATCCAGCAACACGCCTTCTTGCTGCGCCAGCAGCTGCACCGCCGCCATGCCCTCTTCGTTCGGCATGCCGTACTGCGGCGCGAAGTAATCGTCCCACAGCGCGATCGGCGCCAGTTCGTCGATATTCAGCGAACAGGCCAGGGCTTTCTGGATCTGCTCCACCTTCGGCAGCTGATCGATCACGGTGCGCGAGACCGTCACGCCGATCAACTCGGTTTCGGGCAGCAGCTGTTGCAGCCCCACCGCCAGCCCGGCATGGGTGCCGGCGCTGCCGGACGCCACCACCACCGAACTGAACGCCACGTTGCTGCGTTGGCTCTGTTCGGCGATTTCCAATGCGCACTGCACGTATCCCAACGCGCCCAGGGCATTGGAGCCGCCCACCGGCACCACGTAAGGCCGGAAGCCCTGCGCCTCGAGGCGCGTCGCCAGTTCCGCCAACTGCTGCTGCGGATCGTGCAGCGCTTCGCACATCACCACCTCGGCGTTGAACAGGCCGAGCAACAGGCGGTTGCCGTTGGTCAGGTAGTTTTCCGCACGGGTATCGATGGGATTTTCCAGCAGCGCGACGCAGTGCAGGCCCAGTTTCGCCGCCACCGCCGCCGTCTGGCGCACGTGGTTGGATTGAATGGCGCCGGCGGTGACCAGCGTATCGGCGCCTTGACGCAGCGCATCTGCGGCCAAAAACTCCAGCTTTCTCAGCTTGTTGCCGCCCATCGCCATAGGGGTGACATCGTCACGTTTGAGGTAAATTTCACGGCCGAGGTAATCGGAGAGACGGGACAGTTTTTCCAGCGGTGTGGCGGTGCCAACCAGATCCAGACGCGGAAATTGCGCCAGTTGTTGTTGCAGGTTCACTACTTCCCCCCAGGGAATCGAATATCGACATCTGATAACCGATAGATTTAGCAGATGTGAACTGAATAATCATCCTTTATCACGGGGGGAGCCGCAGATCCCGGCCAGCGGCCGGGGAAAGTCTCAGTAGCTGCGCTGCCAGGCGAGATACTGATCGTATTTGCGCAGCGCAATGCGGTAGTTGTTGTGCGCCGCGCTAGGCAGATCGTCAATGATGCGCTGATGGCTGGCACAGTTGGCGAATTTGTCCGCCGGGTAATTGCGCGCCACCAGCATTTCATCCAGCCGGCGCAGCCGCACCACGTACTCGCGAATGGTGCTGTGGCTCATCTCGGTCTGTTCGAACAGATATTGCTTGAACGCCATGATGTCGAAATAACTCGGGTGGCTGTTGCAGGAAATCTCGCTGCAAAAGCGGCACAGTGCGGTCAGCTCATGCTGCACGTTTTGCCAGACCGCATCGTCGATCGGCTGATCCATGCGCGCGATGGCTTCTTTATTGATGATTTTGCCGCGAAACACCAGCGCCATGCGGTCCAACAGCTTACCGCACTGGGAGCAATGCGTCTGGCTGTGCTTGTAATCTTTCAGGTAACGGCTAAGCGGCCGTTTCTTCAACAGTATTCCTGGCATAAGGGGCAGTCCGATTGTCGCATGAGTCATCGAGTTGAGGGGCGGCGGGCCGCCGTCAGGTATCGTTCGCCAGCCGCGCGCGCAGGCGCTTGATCGCCTGACTGTGCAGTTGGCTGACGCGGGATTCCCCGACGTCCAGCACGGCGCCGATCTCCTTGAGATTCAACTCTTCCTGGTAATACAGCGTCAGCACCATTTTTTCGCGCTCCGGCAACGCCTCGATGGCGTCGATCACTCGCTGGCGCAGGCTGCCTTCCAACAGGTGATGCAGCGGGTTGGCCTCTTCATGCCCTTCCAGCATCGGTTCCGCGTTCTCGCCATGCTCCTCGCGCCATTCGTCGTAGGAGAAAAGCTGGCTGTTATTGGTGTCCAACAGAATTTGACGGTACTCATCCAGCGAGATATTCAGCGTCTGCGCCACTTCCGTCTCGCTCGCCGGGCGGCCGTAACGCTGTTCCAGCAGCCGCATCACCTGCGCGACCTCGCGCGCATGGCGCCGCACGCTGCGCGGCACCCAGTCGCGGCTGCGCAGCTCGTCGAGCATCGCGCCGCGAATGCGCTGCACCGCATAGGTGGTAAAGGCGGTTCCCTGTAGGGCGTCATAACGCTCAACGGCGTTCAGTAGCCCGATTCCCCCGGCCTGCAGCAGGTCGTCAAGCTCCACGCTGGCGGGCAGCCTGACCTGCAGGCGCAACGCCTCGTGGCGCACTAACGGCACGTAGCGCAGCCAGAGAGAATTTTTGTCCATCACGCCTTCGGCGGTATACAGATCGCTCACTATGTCTTAAACCTGCGGATAAGAGAGTCAGCGCTATTATGCGTAGGGGGCGGAATGCCAATCGGCTGAACAGTCGCACAAAACGGGCTTTATTTGCGCCATGTAATAACCGTGCGGTGCGCGAGCATAAAAAAACCCCGCCGAGGCGGGGTTTCTTTGCGACAGTTAATCGGGAGAGACGATTAACGCAGCAGGGACAGAACGTTCTGAGTAGACTGGTTAGCCTGTGCCAGAACAGAGGTGCCAGCCTGTTGCAGGATGTTGGCGCGGCTCATGTTGGACACTTCGGTCGCGTAGTCGGCATCCTGGATACGGGACTGAGAAGCGGACAGGTTGTTAACGGTGCTGTTCAGGTTGTTGATAACAGAATCGAAACGGTTCTGTACCGCACCCAGGGAAGAACGCAGGGAGTCAACCTGAGACAGCGCTTTGTCCAGGGTTGCCAGCGGGTCGGCAGTTTTTGGCTCGGTGGACTGCTCAGCGCCCTTGGTCACTTTACCGGAAGCGTCTACGGTCGCCTTGAAATATTTGGCATCGGCACCGGTGCCTTCCTGGATCACGTAAGATTTACCGCTGTCGTAAGAGCGCAGGTTAGCCGCATCAGGGCCAGTAGGAGCCACTTCTTTCTCAATGCTGGTTACCGCAGTGCCGCCAGTTGGTTTAGTGGCTTCTTTGGTGCCAACAGATTTCAGATCGCCGGTCGCTTTATCGAAAGTTGCTTTGTAGTAGTCACCATCCGTGTTGATAGCGAATACATCGTCACCCACTTTTTCGTAGCCGGTGATGTCTTTAGTATCAGCCTTAACGGTGCCGGTGTTGATAGCCACGCTGGTGCCGGTTTTCACGGTAGCAGGTGCGGTTGCAGCTACTTTGGATTTATCAATGCCATCAGCCACGCTGAACTTTTCCAGACCCAGCGTTTTAGCGTTGATGTCTTTCAGTTCGATATCGATGGTTTCGCCGTCGTTCGCGCCAACCTGGATGGTCAGTTTCTGATCTGAGCTCAGCACTTTCACGCCGTTGAAATCGGTCTGCTCGGAGATGCGGTTGATTTCAGACAGACGCTGAGAGATCTCGTCCTGGATGGACTGCAGGTCGCTGGCAGAGTTGGAACCGTTCTGAGACTGTACGGTCAGACGACGGATGTTCTGCAGGTTGTCGTTAACTTCGTTCAGTGCGCCTTCAGTGGTCTGCGCCAGGGAGATACCGTCGTTGGCGTTGCGAGAAGCCTGAGTCAGGCCTTTGATGTTTGCAGTGAAACGGTTGGAGATAGCCTGACCCGCAGCATCGTCTTTCGCGCTGTTGATACGCAGACCGGAAGACAGACGCTCAATCGCAGTGCCCAGAGAAGACTGAGATTTGTTCAGGTTGTTCTGCGCCATCAGCGACAGGCTGTTAGTGTTGATTACTTGTGCCATTGTTTGCTTTCCTTACGAGTCAGTTGCGTTCTTCGCAACACAGTTAAAAGGTTCGGGCTTGTTTGCCCACGGCGTCAACCACCGTCCCCTCAGGTATCGGCCCTCCCCTAACAACCTTTAGCAATTTTTTAAAATTTTTTGCGCCGCCGGCAATGGCAGAAATAACGCGGTTTTTCCCTCTTCTATTGCGCCATCGTTTTTTTGTTTTTTTCAGTAAACTTTTTCACCGCTGGGCCGATAACGCGTAAAGCGAATAAAGTCATTATCAAGGAGAAGCACGAATGGCATCGATCAGTTCATTAGGCATCGGCTCAGGACTCGACCTTAACGGTTTGCTGGACAAGCTGACCAAAGCGGAACAACAGCGTCTGACGCCGTACACCACCCAGCAGACCAGCTATAACGCCCAGTTGACCGCTTACGGTACGCTGAAAAGCTCGCTGGAGAAGTTTGACAATCTGAGCAAAGACCTGGCCAAGCCAGAGTTCTTCAACAACACTACCGCCACCAAGCACGATCAGTTTACCGTGACCACCACCGACAAATCGGTGCCGGGCAACTACTCGATCGAGGTGTTGAAGCTCGCGCAGCCGCAAACGCTGACCACTCAGACGCCGATTGCCGACCAGCAGGCCAAACTGGGCACGCCGGGCAGCAGCGATCGTTCCATCTCTATTACGGCAGGCAACCCGCCGAAAGAGACCAAGATCCCGCTCGGCGACGATCAGACCTCACTGGTCGAGATGCGCGACGCCATCAATAAATCGAAATCCGGCGTCACCGCCAGCATCATGCGCGTCGGCGACAATGACTATCAACTGGCATTAAGCTCCACCACGCCAGGCGAAAAAAACACCATTTCGGTGCAGGTCAATAACGACGACAAGCTCGGCGCCATCCTCAACTACGATCCTAAAAATCCGCCTAAAGATGGCAGCACCGCGATGAAGCAAACCGTGCCCGGCCAGGATGCGGAAATCGTCGTCAACGGCACGAAAATCAAGCGCAGCACCAACTCGATCGCCGATGCTCTGCAGGGCGTAACGCTCGATCTGAAAACCACCACCAAGCCCGGCGAACCGCAAAACCTGGTGATCGGCATCGACAAGAGCGGCAGCGCCGACAAGATTAAAGAGTGGGTAGATAACTACAACTCGCTGCTGGACACCTTCAATTCGCTGACCAAATACACGCCGGTCAAAAGCGGTGAAGCGCAGAATGCCAAAAACGGCGCGCTGCTGGGCGACAACACCCTGCGCGGCATCCAGTCTTCGATCAAGAGCGCCCTCAGTTCGGCACAGGACAACCCGGAGTTGAAAGGCCTGGGCAACCTCGGCATCACCACCAACGTCAAAACCGGTAAGCTGGAAATCGACAGCACCAAGCTGAACAAAGCCATCGACGAAAAACCGGATCAGGTTGCCAACTTCTTCGCCGGCAACGGTAAAGACACCGGCATGGCCACCGAAATCCACAACGAGATCCAGAACTACGTCAAATCCGGCGGCATCATCGAGAACTCGACCAAGAGCATCAACACCAACCTCGATCGCCTGAACATTCAGATCACCACGGTCACGGCCAGCATTCAGAACACCATCGACCGCTATAAGCAGCAGTTCGTTCAGTTGGATACCATGATGTCCAAATTGAGCAGCACGGGTAACTATTTACAACAGCAATTCTCGACAAAGTGATCCCTTAACCAGGTAACAGGTAAAAGAAACAACATGTATAACAGAAGCGGCACTCAGGCCTATGCACAGGTCAGTCTGGAAAGCGGCGCCATGAGCGCCAGCCCGCACCAGTTAATCGTGATGTTGTTCGACGGGGCGCTCAGCGCCCTGCTTCGCGCACGCATCCTGATGAACCAGGGCGATATCGCCGGCAAAGGCATGGCGCTGTCCAAAGCCATCAACATCATCGACAACGGCTTGAAAGGCGGCCTGGATCCGCAACAGGGCGGCGAAATCGCCGAAAACCTGGCGGCGTTGTACGACTATATGAAGCGGCGCCTGATGCAGGCCAACCTGAACAACGACGAAGCGGCGATCGCCGAAGTGGTCAAACTGCTGGAAAACATCGCCGATGCCTGGCGCCAGATCGGCCCCAACTACCAACCTTCGCAGGACGCCGTGTAATGGAACGTCAACAGCAGCTGTTAGCCGCTTATCAACAAATTTACAGCCTGAGCAGCCAGATGATCGCGCTGGCGCAAACCGGGCGCTGGGAGGAGCTCGTCGAGCTCGAATTCGCTTACGTAACGGCGGTGGAAAAAACCGCCGCCTTTACCGGGCAAGCCGGCCCTTCCATGGCGTTGCAGGAGATGCTGCGCAATAAGCTGCAACAGATCCTCGACAACGAAACCGAGCTCAAACGTCTGTTACAGCAGCGCATGGATGAGCTGAAAATGCTGATCGAACAGTCCACGCGCCAGAACGTGGTCAACAATACCTACGGCCAGTTTCATGACCGTGCGCTGTTGCTGGGGGAGCCACAGGTCCGATAAGATCGACAATACTGACGAAAATGGATTAAATAGCACTATGCGCTATTACTCTCGGGTTACGTTAGGATATTAATCTATGGCATTTGAATTATTCAGTTTATGGGTAATTGGTAAAATGCGCGCTTCGAGCCTGGCTCTCACTTTAATGGATAAACATTATCCCGACACGGACGTTTTCTGTTCAGCAGGAAATTGATTTTTGATAGATAAAACACGCCGCTGTGTTTCACGGCCCATGGAAAAATGTTGCTCCAACGCGGATCAAAGCGTAAAGATATTCTCAGATAATGGCTGCGAAATGAATATCGATGGAACGTACAATTAATCTCTGTCCAGGAATTGGCGCCTCAGCGCACATCATTCAGCATACTGAATTATTATTCCCTTCAGTCTATTTTGAGCAACCACATCTGTATCTGATACAACAGGGCCATAAGCGCGTACGCTGGCAACAACGCGAGGTGGTGGCCCATGCCGGCGAGCTGTTGATAATCGACGGGGGGCAAACGGTGGATATTATTAACGGCCCATCCGAAGAAGGCGTTTTCAGTTGCCAGTTGCTGACCTGCGACCCACTGCTGCTCACCGTTCAGCCTCCGGCCGAGGACGCGCCGGCGCCGATGCCGTTTGATGCCGTCCTGGCGCTGCGCAGCCTGCCCTGCGCCCTGAAGCACAGTTTCGAGACCACCAGCCTGGCGCTGGCGCTCCGGCAGCGCTTTCCCACCATCATCGTGCGGCACAAGATGCTGGAAATTCTGCTGTGGCTGGCCCAGTTCGGCATTCGCTTCATCCACAACGAAGCCAAAGACCTGACGCAGCGCGTGCGCCGCTGCCTGGCGACCGACCCGCACAGCATTTGGACGGCGGCGAAAGTGGCGGAAAGCCTGTCGATGAGCGAAGTGATGTTGCGCCGCAAACTGTCGATGGAAAATACCGCGTTGCGCAACCTGATGATCGACGTGCGCATGAGTAGCGCACTGGCCCTGCTGCAGTCGACCGACTGGCCGATTTCCGCCATCGCGCAACATGTCGGCTATGAAAGCGCATCACGTTTCGCCGAACGTTTTCGCAAACGCTTCGGTTTCGCCCCGACCGCCATTCGCGGTCACCAAAGGATTATGGAGCCGGCCTTTGAACAGCATTACGGTTCCAGCTAATCAATGGCGGAAAACACTGCAATTTAGCTCAGATAGACGATGGCATCTCAAGGATGTGAGCGTACCGAGCAACTTATCTTGACGTATCCGCCAGCGACCGCTGGCGCCTTTTCCTGGTTGCTCTCTTCCTGCCGCTGGCTAATTATCCCGCACAACCCACTGCTCAGTTCCTCACCAAAGCATTAAGTATTTTCCTATTTTGACCGACACCTAAAACTTGCTTGCTATACTGCTTTTCTATCTGACTGTCTAAAGCGAGAACGTAAAAATGCGGCAAAGGAACAACGTTAAAGCCAAGCTTAAGCAAGCTGGTGAAAAGCTGGTGTTTGCCTGCTGTCTCTTGTTGCTGCTTTATTACGCATTGCAATGGTCGTTGCTCCTCGGTGATTTTTGATTAATTTTATTTACTTATTTTATTGCTAAATTAATTGCACCAGTGGCCTGCTTCCTGCTGTTATAGCAAATCCCGAGGGCCAACCGTCACTATATCAAACGCAAAATCCGCGCGACTTAGTTAGCTCATTTATTATAAGAATGGAATATACTTGCAGCCTCATTCTATAACCCCATGAATCTACGACACTTGCAGCTAGACCGTCCCATTTTCTTATTGTATGATAGCGCGCGGAAATGCGCTGGCTTTTATAACTACTTTAATCTGAAGCCAGGCGATGCCATATAGGATAAGTAACTTAGGGAATATAATGTGAATATATTAAGTTTTGTTTGGCTAGCTCTTGCTTTCGCCACTTTTTTCCTACACCACAGAACCATTTTCGCCCTGTTGATTATCGCGTCCATCTTTCAGTCAAGCGCTATTATCAATACAGGGAGTAATAGCCTACCCATATTCTACTTTATCGAGCTAGTTTTAATAACCCGGTTTGCTTTTACTTCGAAAAACAGCACACCTGTCTTTAACTTAAAACACCGAGTATTTCTGCAATCTCTGGTGATAATTATTCTTTTTTGGTTCTTCACCTATGCGTTTACCCATCTATTTGAAGGGATAAGAGTTTATTCACCGGCTTATAGCTTTGAAAATAACTACGCCAAAAAAGGTATCTCGCTTGTGTGGGGCAATAACAACATCAAGCAACTGATTCTAATCACGCTGAACCTGATAACGCTGTATGTCATTTACGTCAAGCGGCGTGAAATCACGCCTGAATACGCTCTGAAAACCATCATTTTTACGACGTTGGTTTTCTCCGCTTACTGCCTGATTTGGCTCCTTGCCAGGCCGCTGGCGAATGCGATTCAGATTTTGATGTATAACAGCATGCATAACGCCAATGCCATTTTTGAATCCAGACTGAGCGGTACCTTCGGTGAACCGTCATTCGCCGGTATCTTTATCGGCGCAACGATCGTGCCTCTTTTGGTTGCCAAAGGGTTGCGACTGAAGTTAGTGGCCCTATTGATGATGCTGCTCTTGGTTAAAAACGGCTCTACATCAGGCTATTTTACCCTGCTTACGTCGCTGTGCGGCACATTCATTTTCAGTCCGCGTTTTAGCCTGATACAGAAAGCTCTATTTTCTCTGTCTTTGGTCATCGCATCAAAGCTCACATTTATCTTTTTCCTAGATAAAATAACCGATTACGCGGACAAAAAAGCGCAAACGATCTCTCACCTCGTGCGTTCCGCCTCCAACTACAATGCCCTTGAAATTATGTATAATACCTTTGGCTTGGGCGTCGGTATCGGTAGCGCAAGAATATCTTCTCTGCCTCTGTCCCTACTTGCTAACTTCGGAATATTGGGGACGATACTGTTAGTCGGTTTTATCGTATCCAAGCTTATTCGTTCGCAATATAACGTCGCCGGCAACGAAGCCAATTCCATGCTTAAATTTATGCTTTTCTCCGCATTTTTGGGCTCCTGCGCCGCCAACCCTGATTACTCTTACGGGTTCATTTGGGTTCTTATTTTCAGTTGCCTGTTAACAGGGAAAACACAGCCGTCACTGCCACGATCAGCGCAACAGCGCACGCTCTGACATCGGGAAGCGTCCCTTGGACCGCTGCCACCACATACACCCTCAGGCCGACGCGAACCGCGTCAGCCTGCCCGGCAGCTCCGCCACCAGTTTGTCCACCGCCAGCCGCACTTTGAGCGGTTGGTAAGGCATATAGGGCCACACTGCATTCACCGGAAAACTGAGGCTGGACTCACCGCGCATGATCTCCACCAGCGTCCCGGCCATCAGCCGATCGCGTACCAGCCACTCCGGCAGCCAGGCAATACCGGCGCCGGCGGAAACGGCATCGACGATCCCCTGCATGTCATCCATCATCATCTTGGCCGGTGGCCTGAACGGCCGCAGCTCGCCGTTTTCACCGCGAAGTTGCCAGGGCAACACGGCGCCGGCGTGCAGATACCCCACCGCCTGATGCCGGCTTAATGCCTCCACCGAAGTCGGTGCGCCGCAGCGCTGCACGTAGTCGGGCGAAGCGCACAGCAGCATGCCGTGTTCACCCAGGCGTCGGGCAACCAGACTGCCGCTGTCCGCCAGTTTGCCGATGCGAACCGCCAGATCGAACCCCTCGTCGATCAGATCGATCCTGCGGTCGCTGAACGAAATTTCCAACGACAGTAACGGATGCTCATTCGCCAGCGCCGTCATCAAGGGCGCAATGCATAGATGGCCGAACAACACCGGCATCGAGATCCTAAGCCGGCCGCTGACCTGCATCTTGCCGCTGTCCAGCTGGTTTTCCGCCGCCTGAACGTTCGCCAACGCCTGCCGACAGTGCTCATAGTACAGCGCCCCTTCATCCGTCAGGCTCAGGCTGCGGGTGGTGCGCATAAACAACATCACGCCAAGCCGCGCCTCGAGCCGCGACACGATTTTGCTGACCGCGGAGCGCGTCAGATGCAGTTTTTCTGCGGCGGCGGCAAAACTGCCGCCTTCCGCCACGGCGACAAAGGCCGGCAGCGCGCTGAGATCGCTTTTCATCTTAATGCTTCCAAATTGGAATCAATGAAGTGAAAACCTATCACCACTGGTGAATATTGAGCAATGATAACCTGCAGTCATTCCGGAATGCCCGGTGAAACCGCCAATTACCGTCTGAGGACAACAGCATGAAAAAAATACTGGTGCTCAAATCCAGCATTATGGGAAACGACTCGCAGACCAACAACCTGATTGACCGCTATCTGGCGGAACGTCGGGCCAAAGGATATGAAGATCAGATCGTCGAACACGATCTGACGGCGTTGGATCTGCCGGTATTGGACGGCGAGCTGTTCAATGCGCTGCGCGGCGCAGATAATATCAGCCCACGCGCCAAAGCGGCGGTGGCGCTTTCCGATCGGTTGATCGCCGAACTGAAAGGGAGCGATCTGCTGCTGATCGGCGCGCCGATGTACAACCTCAACGTCCCGACCCAGCTGAAAAACTGGTTCGATCTGGTGGCCCGCGCCCGGCTGACGTTCAACTATACCGCCACCTACCCGGTCGGGCTGGTGGAAGGCGTCAATGCAGTGGTGTTCAGTTCACGCGGCGGCGTACACGCCGGCCAGCCGACCGACGCCGTGACGCCCTACCTGCGCTCGGTGCTGGGGCTGATGGGGATCGGCGAGGTGCAATTTATCTATGCCGAAGGGCTGGATATGAAACCGCACGGCCTCACTCAGGGGCTGGCGAATGCCCACCAGCGGATCGTGGCCTTGGTGGGCTGAAGCAAACGCACGGCAGCATTGATTTGTTATAACATAACAAATATGATGACCACGTCGATGCCACCTCGATGAGGTGTCGACGCTCCTACATCACATAAAGTTTTATCGCACTTTGAGCCAGCTATTCCGATAGCTGGTTTTTTTTGCCTGCGATAATGAAATGCTACCGGAGCCGCGGGTTCAATCGTGGCGGGCAGCGCGTTTCATTTCTCGCTCGCCGGGCGACTGCGTTTTGACGGACAGCGGCGCAACAAACGCTTTCCATTCCTTGCCTGCTTCCTGATGAGCCGCGTTTTTATGGGCCGATGAATAGTCATCGTTTTGCCCGGCGCATCCGGACAGCGCCATAATGCCCACAGCAAGATACAGCGATTTGCACATCATCCTATCCTGATAATTAACCGTCGCTATAGGGTAACAGCGCCGACCCCAATGTCACTGCAAAATGACCGGCACGTTCATCACACCGGCATATTCATGATGTCCTGGTAGGCCGCGACCAGCTTGTTGCGCACCTGCACGCCCAGCTGCAGCGAGACCGATGATTTCTGCAGATCGACCATCACATCGTTCAGGCTGATGCCCGGCACGCCCAGTTCGAAATCCTGCGCCTGCTTGCGCGCCGTTTGCTGGGTCTCGCTGATCTTGCCGAGCGCCGCGGTCAGTTCGCTGGCGAAGCTGACGCCCTGCGGCGCCGTATTCTGCCCCATCTTGCCGGCCTGAACCGCCATGGTCTGCATCTGCTGCAGCACCCCTTCAATGCCCTGAATCGCCATCTGGTCCTCAATCATCTCGTCACGCCGGGTGACGTTTCACCCTGCACTTCTCCAATGATGCACACCCTAGCACAGCGTTTTCAGACCTAAAGCGGCTAATTAACTGCAAAAAACCCGGCTTATCGGGCAATCGGAATCGTCTGATAAGGCGAATAATGGCCTGCCCAGAAATGGGAGCGCCGCTATTTAGAAGATATGTGTATCAGGGAGTCTGTTTTGTCACACAACGCTAACCATACCGTTCATCAGCCTGGCAGGGAGCTGCTCAGCGGCCCATACGGGATCGTGAGCGCCATTGAAGGACGAGACCTAAAATGAGTGCTTCGATAACCGCCGGCGAAAGCCGCGACAACGGCCTGCAGGCCATCTGGAATCGTCTGCGCGCCAACCCGAAAATTCCGTTGCTGGTCGCCGCCTCCGCCGCGATCGCCATCGTTGTCGCGCTGCTGTTGTGGGTGAAAAGCCCTGACTACCGCGTGCTGTACAGCAATCTGAACGACCGCGACGGTGGCGCCATCGTCACCCAGCTGACGCAGATGAATATCCCTTACCGCTTCGCCGAGAATGGCGCAGCGCTGCTGATCCCGGCGGAAAAGGTGCATGAAACCCGCCTGCGCCTCGCGCAGCAAGGGCTGCCGAAGGGCGGCGCCGTCGGCTTCGAACTGCTGGATCAGGAAAAATTCGGCATCAGCCAATTCAGCGAACAGATCAACTATCAGCGCGCCCTTGAGGGCGAGCTGTCGCGCACTATCGAATCGCTGGGGCCGGTGCAAAACGCCCGCGTTCACCTGGCGCTGCCTAAACCTTCGCTGTTCGTGCGCGAACAGAAATCCCCTTCCGCGTCGGTGACGCTGACCCTGCAACCCGGCCGTGCGTTGGACGACGGCCAGATCAACGCCATCGTTTATATGGTGTCGAGCAGCGTCGCTGGCCTGCCGCCGGGCAACGTGACCGTGGTCGATCAGGCCGGGCGCCTGCTGACGCAGTCCGACGGCACCGGGCGCGATCTCAACGCCTCGCAGCTGAAATACGCCAACGAAGTCGAAAACGGCTTCCAGCGCCGCATCGAAGCGATCCTCGCCCCGGTGGTCGGCAGCGCCAACGTGCGTGCGCAGGTCACGGCACAGATCGACTTCGCCACTCGCGAACAAACCGATGAGCAGTACCAGCCGAACCAGCAGCCGGACAAAGCCGCTATCCGCTCGCAGCAAACCAGCCTGAGCGAGCAGATCGGCGGGCCACAGGTGGGCGGCGTGCCGGGCGCGCTGTCCAATCAGCCGAGCGCGCCGGCCACCGCGCCGATTGAGACCGCCAAGCCGGCCACCGCCGCAGGCAACAATGCCAACGCGACCGCACAAAACGCCGCGACCACCCGCAGCACGGCGGCCAACGGCGTGCCGCAAAATACCCGTCGCGACGCGACCACCAACTACGAGCTCGACCGCACCATTCGTCACACCCAGCAAAAAGCCGGCACCGTGCAGCGTCTGTCGGTCGCCGTGGTGGTCAACTATCTGGGCACCGATAAAGACGGCAAACCGCAGCCGATGAGCAAAGAGCAGCTGGCGCAGATCGAAGCGCTGGTGCGTGAAGCGATGGGCTACTCCAGCAGCCGTGGCGACACCCTGAACGTGGTCAACACGCCGTTTACCGACACTCAGGTGACCGGTGGCGAACTGCCGTTCTGGCAAAGCCAGTCGTTTATCGATCGCCTGATCGACGCGGGCCGCTATCTGCTGGTGCTGCTGGTGGCCTGGCTGCTGTGGCGCAAACTGGTGCGGCCGCAGCTGCAACAGCGCCAGGCGGCGCAACAGGCCGCCGTCGCCGCCGCCAACGCCCCTGCCGCCAAAGCGGTCGACAGCAGCAAACCGAGCAACGAGGAGCTGGCGCAGCGTCGTAAATCGCAGCAGCGCGTCAGCGCAGAAGTCCAGAGCCAGCGGATCCGCGATCTGGCTGACAAAGACCCACGCGTGGTCGCTCTGGTAATCCGCCAATGGATGAGTAACGAGATATGAGCCTGACCGGAACCGACAAAAGCGCCATCCTGCTGATGACGCTGGGTGAAGATCGCGCGGCGGAGGTGTTCAAACACCTCTCCTCGCGCGAAGTACAGCTGCTGAGCGGCACCATGGCCGGCATGAGCCAGGTTTCACACAAACAGCTCGGCGAAATACTGACCGAGTTCGAAGACGACGCCGAGCAATACGCGGCGCTGAGCGTCAACGCCAGCGACTACCTGCGTTCGGTGCTGGTCAAGGCGCTGGGCGAAGAGCGCGCCGCCAGCCTGCTGGAAGACATTCTCGAATCGCGCGAGACCACCACCGGCATGGAAACGCTCAACTTTATGGAGCCGCAGAGCGCCGCCGATCTGATCCGCGACGAACACCCGCAGATCATCGCCACTATCCTGGTGCACCTCAAACGCGGCCAGGCGGCGGATATCCTGGCCCTGTTCGACGAACGCCTGCGCAACGACGTGATGCTGCGTATCGCCACTTTCGGCGGCGTGCAGCCGGCGGCGCTGGCGGAGCTGACCGAAGTGCTGAACAACCTGCTCGACGGCCAGAACCTCAAACGCAGCAAAATGGGCGGGGTGCGCACCGCCGCCGAGATCATCAACCTGATGAAAACCCAGCAGGAAGAAGCGGTCATCGACGCGATGCGCGAATACGACGGCGAGCTGGCGCAGAAGATCATCGACGAGATGTTCCTGTTCGAAAACCTGGTGGAAGTCGACGATCGCAGTATCCAACGCCTGCTGCAGGAAGTGGAAGGCGAGTCGCTGCTGATCGCCTTGAAAGGCGCCGAACAGCCGCTGCGCGAGAAGTTCCTCAAGAACATGTCGCAACGCGCCGCCGACATCCTGCGCGACGATCTGGCCAACCGTGGGCCGGTGCGCATGTCGCAGGTGGAGAACGAGCAGAAAGCCATCCTGCTGGTGGTGAGACGCCTGGCGGAAAGCGGCGAAATGATCATCGGCGGCGGCGAGGACACCTATGTCTGATCGCATTAACACCCTGCCCTGGCAGCCCTGGTCGCTCAACGATCTGGGCGAACAGAAACCGGCGATCGAACTGCCGCAGTTGCCGGATCTCGAACTTGACGATCCGTCGCCGGACGCACAGGCCGAATTGCAGCAGCAGTTGGCGACGCTGCGCCTGCAGGCGGAGCAACAGGGCCAACAGTTGGGCTATGCCGACGGCCAGCAAAAAGGCTATGAGGCCGGTTTTCAGTCCGGACTGGAGGAAGGCCGCCAGCAAGGGCTGCTGGAAGCGCAGCAGCAGCAGCAGCCGCTGACCGCCCACTGGCAGCAGCTGGTCACCGAATTCCAGCACACGCTGGACGCGCTCGACAGCGTGATCGCTTCGCGGCTGATGCAGCTGGCGCTGACCGCCGCCAAACAGGTGCTGGGCCAGCCGCCGGTGTGCGACGGCACCGCCCTGCTGGCGCAGATCCAACAGCTGATCCAGCAGGAGCCGATGTTCAACGGCAAGCCGCAGCTGCGGGTACACCCGGACGACTACTCGCGCGTCGAGCAGCAGCTGGGGGTCACCCTCAGCCTGCACGGCTGGCGCCTGCTGGCGGACGGCGAGCTGCACCCGGGCGGCTGCAAGGTCAGCGCCGAGGAAGGCGATCTCGACGCCAGCCTGGCGACGCGCTGGCATGAATTGTGCCGCCTGGCGGCACCGGGAGAAGTCTGATGACCGCGCGTCTCGGCCGCTGGCTGAGCTCTCTGGATACGCTGGAAAAACGCATCGCGCGCGCGCCGATGGTGCGCCGCTACGGTCGCCTGACCCGCGCCACCGGATTGGTGTTGGAAGCCACCGGCCTGCAGCTGCCGCTCGGCGCGACCTGCCTCATCGAACGGCACGACGCCGGTGAGGTGCAGGAAGTGGAAAGCGAAGTGGTCGGCTTCAACGGCCAGCGGCTGTTCCTGATGCCGCTGGAAGAGGTGGAAGGCATCGTGCCGGGCGCGCGGGTTTACGCCCGCATCGCGCCGGAAGGCCAAAGCGCCGGCAAACAGCTGCCGCTCGGCCCGGCCCTGTTGGGGCGGGTGCTGGACGGCAGCGCCAAACCGCTCGACGGCCTGCCTTCACCGGAAACCGGTTACCGCGCGCCGCTGATCACCGCGCCGTTCAACCCCTTGCAGCGCACGCCGATCGAGCAGGTGCTGGACGTGGGGGTGCGCACCATCAACGGCCTGCTGACCGTCGGCCGCGGCCAGCGCATGGGCCTGTTCGCCGGCTCCGGCGTCGGCAAGAGCGTGCTGCTCGGCATGATGGCCCGTTATACCCAGGCGGATGTGATCGTCGTTGGCCTGATCGGCGAGCGTGGCCGCGAGGTCAAAGACTTTATCGAGAACATTCTCGGCGCCGAAGGCCGAGCGCGATCGGTGGTGATCGCCGCGCCAGCGGACGTCTCGCCGCTGCTGCGCATGCAGGGGGCGGCCTACGCCACCCGCATCGCCGAGGATTTCCGCGATCGCGGGCAGCATGTGTTGCTGATCATGGACTCCCTTACCCGCTACGCCATGGCGCAGCGTGAGATCGCCCTGGCCATCGGCGAGCCGCCGGCGACCAAAGGCTACCCGCCGTCGGTCTTCGCCAAGCTGCCTGCGCTGGTGGAACGCGCGGGCAACGGCATCAGCGGCGGCGGTTCCATCACCGCCTTCTACACCGTGTTGACCGAAGGGGACGATCAGCAAGACCCGATCGCCGACTCGGCGCGCGCCATCCTCGATGGCCACGTGGTGCTGTCCCGGCGCCTGGCGGAAGCCGGCCACTACCCGGCGATCGACATCGAAGCGTCAATCAGCCGCGCCATGACGTCGCTGATCGACGAAGAGCATTACCGCCGGGTGCGCACCTTCAAACAGATGCTGGCCAGCTATCAGCGCAACCGCGATCTGATCAGCGTCGGCGCCTACGCGGCGGGCAGCGATCCGTTGCTGGACAAAGCGATGACGCTGTATCCGCAGATGGAAGCCTACCTGCAACAGGGCATCTTTGAACGCAGCGGCTACGATGAAGCCTGTCAACAGCTGCAGCAGTTGATTGTTTAACGTCACCAGAGGCGCACAGCGATGAAATCACAGTCACCCCTGATTACCCTGCGCGATCTGGCGCAGGATGCGGTGGAACAGGCCGCGCAACAGCTGGGCCAGGTACGGCAGGCGCAGCAGGCGGCGGAGCAACAGCTGTCGATGCTGCTCAACTATCAGGACGAATACCGCCAGAAGCTGAATCATACGCTCTGCGACGGCATGGACAGCTCACGCTGGCAAAACTACCAGCAGTTTATCGGCACGCTGGAACAGGCCATCGACCAGCACCGCCAGCAGCTGCTGCAGTGGGGGCAGAAAGTGGATCATGCGGTGAAGCAATGGCAAGACAAACAACAGCGGTTGAACGCTTTCGAGACCCTGCATACCCGCGCCATAACGGCGGAGCAGCAGCAGGAGAACAAACGGGATCAAAAACTGATGGATGAGTTCGCTCAACGCAGTGCACAAAGGAATATCAACCCATGAATCTGAACGCCCTGCCCGGCCTGGCCTTACCCGGCGACGCCGGCGGCCTGGCCGAACTGACCTCGGCGCTGGATGAAAGCCAGCTGTCGTCCGCTTTCGCCCAGCTGCTCGGCGCCCGTTTCGCACCCGCCGCCGACGGCAAACAGCCGCCGGTCGCGCTGAGCGCGGACGAAGAACACGCCCCGGCCCTGAGCCGCAACCAGCTCAATCAACTGCTGGCCACCTTCGGCGAGCGCGGCGGCCTGCTGCCGGGCCAGACGGCCTCAGCCGACGCGCTTTCACCTGAGGGTGCCGAGGGCGAAGCGCCCGCCGCCGGCGACAAACCGGCGCAGCCGCCGATCACCGCCGCCAAAGAGCTGGATGCCGCAACGCTGCAGGCGCTGTACGCCATGCTGCCGGCCGCGATCGTCGCCCAGGCGCAACCGGCCGAAGGCCAACGCTCGCTGCCGGTGGAAAGCGCTGACGAGGCGACTGCGTTGCAGCCCGGCAACGGCCTGCTGAACATCGCGGCGGCCGGTGATAAAACCGCCACACATTCATCGGCATCCCCTGCTCCGTCGCCGACGGGCGCGAAAACGCCTGCCGCCGACGGCGACAATGCCTCGGCGGCGCTCCCGCAACCGACCAACGGCGAACGCGCAAGCACCGCACAACCGCTACAGGCGGGCGATACGCCACAGCAGCCGCCGCTCAATCACGCCGTCGCCCTGGCCGCCGCCAGCCCGACGCAAACCGCCGCCCCGGCCAGCGCACTGGTGACCGCACCGCCTGCGCCGCAGCTCAACGCGCAGCTGGGCAGCCCGGAGTGGCAGCAGGCGTTGAGCCAACAGGTGCTGATGTTCCACCGCAACGGCCAGCAGAGCGCCGAGCTGCGCCTGCACCCGCAGGAACTGGGCGCCCTGCAGATCACGCTAAAGCTGGACGATCAGCAGGCGCAGCTGCACATCGCCTCCGCTCACGGCCAGGTGCGTGCGGCGGTGGAAGCGGCGATGCCGCAGCTGCGTCACGCGCTGGCGGAGAGCGGCATCAACCTGGGGCAAAGCAGCGTGGGCGGCGAGTCCACGCCGCAATGGCAGCAACAGGCACAGCAGCAGGCTTCCAACGGCCAGGGGCGTGCCAGCTATGCGGAACATCATGGCGGTGACGCTGCGGCCGCCGAGGGCATCAGCGCACCGGTGGCGCTGCAGCGCATGGCCAGTGCGGTCAACGGCGTCGATATTTTCGCCTGAGCCGCCGCAAACGCCCAAGCTGGCACCCATTTCCGCGTCTATTCAGGCTATTGCACGCCGCAATAGACGCGATAATACCTTTACATGTCATGCGTGCGGCTTTGCCGCGCGCTATGCCCGCCGCCTCGCCGGCCGCGGGTGGAACAACAGGAATTAGATTTGGCTATGTCTCAGAACACCCTTCCCGCAGCACCGAAACGCTCCCTTCTGGTCATCCTGCTGGTGTTGATCAGCGTCGTCGCCTGTGGCGCCGCGGGCTACAGCTGGTGGCTGCTGCAACAGCATAAAAACGGCGCCGAACCGGCCGCCGCCAAACAGCAACCGCCGGCCGCGCCGGTGTTCATGCCGCTCGACACCTTTACCGTCAACCTGGTGACGCCGGACAACAACCCGGATCGCGTGCTGTACATCGGCCTCACGCTGCGTCTGCCGGACGAAAGTACCCGCCGTCAGCTGAACGATTTTCTGCCGGAAGTGCGCAGCCGTCTGCTGATGCTGCTCTCCCGTCAGGAAGCGAGCCAGCTGGCCAATGAACAAGGGAAGCAACGGTTGGTGGCGCAGATTAAGGACGTGCTCAGCCCGCCGCTGGTTAAGGGACAACCGAAGCAGGTGGTCAGCGATGTGCTGTTCACCGCCTTCATACTGCGGTAATCACTATGGGCGACAGCATTCTTTCACAGGCAGAGATCGACGCCTTGCTCAACGGCGACAGCGCGGGTGATGAACCCGAAGCGATAGTCGGCAAAGAGAGCGAGGTCAAGCCTTACGATCCGACCACCCAGCGCCGCGTGGTGCGCGAGCGTCTGCACGCGCTGGAAATCATCAACGAACGTTTTGCCCGGCAGTTCCGCATGGGGTTGTTCAACCTGCTGCGCCGCAGCCCGGACATTACCGTCGGCCCGATCAAAATCCAGCCGTATCACGAGTTCGCCCGCAACCTGCCGGTGCCGACCAACCTGAACCTGGTGCATCTGAACCCGCTGCGCGGCACCGCCCTGTTCGTGTTCGCGCCGAGCCTGGTGTTCATCGCCGTCGATAACCTGTTCGGCGGCGACGGCCGCTTCCCGACCAAGGTCGAAGGCCGCGAGTTCACCCCGACCGAACAGCGGGTGATCAAGCGCATGCTGCGCCTGGCGCTGGACGCCTACGGCGACGCCTGGAGCGCCATCTACAAGATCGACGTGGAGTACGTACGCGCCGAAATGCAGGTGAAGTTCACCAACATCACCACTTCGCCGAACGATATCGTGGTCACCACGCCGTTCCAGGTGGAGATCGGCGCGCTGACCGGCGAGTTCAACATCTGCATTCCGTTCGCCATGATTGAGCCGCTGCGCGAGCTGTTGACCAACCCGCCGCTGGAAAACTCGCGGCAGGAAGACAGCCATTGGCGCGAAACGCTGGTGAAGCAGGTGCAGCACTCCGAACTGGAGCTTATCGCCAACTTCGTCGATATCCCGATGCGGCTGTCGAAAGTCCTGAAGCTGCAGCCTGGCGATGTATTACCGATAGACAAGCCGGAACGCCTGATTGCCCATGTGGACGGCGTGCCGGTTCTGACCAGCCAATACGGCACGTTGAACGGGCAATATGCCCTGCGTGTTGAACATTTGATTAACCCTATTTTGAATGCTCTGAGTGAGGAACAGCCCAATGAGTGATCCTAAGCAACCGTCTGGCGAAGGAAAGGAATCCGTAGACGATCTGTGGGCTGATGCGTTTAACGAGCAGCAGTCCTCAGAGAAATCCGGCGCGAGCACCGAAGGGGTGTTCAAGTCGCTGGAAGCTCAGGATGCGCTCGGCAGCCTGCAGGATATCGACCTGATTCTGGATATTCCGGTCAAGCTGACCGTGGAACTGGGGCGCACCAAGATGACCATCAAAGAGCTGCTGCGCCTGTCGCAAGGCTCGGTGGTAGCGCTGGACGGCCTGGCCGGCGAGCCGCTGGACATCCTGATCAACGGTTACCTGATCGCACAAGGTGAAGTGGTGGTGGTGGCCGACAAGTTCGGCGTGCGCATCACCGACATCATCACCCCGTCCGAACGCATGCGTCGACTGAGCCGCTGATGACCGTCGCTGCGCCCGTTACCGTCCAAAGCAGCCAACCACCCGCCGCGCCGGCCTTGCCGGCCGGTTCGGTGTTGATGCAGGTCAGCAGCGCGCTCGGCGGCATTCTGCTGCTGATCCTGCTGGCCGGTTGGCTGTTCCGCCGGCTGGGCTTCGCCCCGCAGGCGCGCAACAACAAGCTGCTCAACCTGCGCGCCAGTTGCCAGGTCGGGCAGCGCGAGCGCGTGGTGGTGGTGGAAGTCGACGATACCTTGCTGGTATTGGGCGTCACCGCCCAGCAGATCACCCCGCTGCACACCCTGCCCGCCCCGCCGAAAGACGAGGGCGCGGCCGACGCGGCGACGCCGGCGGACTTCCGCCAACTGATGCAAAAAGTTCTGAAACGCCCGGAAAAATCGGCATGACCTCGACTCTTCATACCCTCGTCCGCCGTCCGGCGGTTTGGCTCCCTGCCGCCCTGCTGTTCATCAGCCCGGCGGCTTTGGCGCAACTGCCGGGGCTGATCAGCCAGCCGCTGGCCAACGGCGGCCAAAGCTGGTCGCTGCCGGTGCAGACGCTGGTGCTGTTGACCTCGCTGACCTTCCTGCCCGCCATGCTGCTGATGATGACCAGCTTCACCCGCATCATCATCGTGCTCGGGCTGCTGCGCAACGCGCTGGGCACCCCGTCGGCGCCGCCGAACCAGGTGATGTTGGGGCTGGCATTGTTCCTCACCTTCTTCATCATGTCGCCGGTGTTCGACAAGGTCTATCAGGATGCCTACCTGCCGTTCAGCCAGGACAAGATCGGGTTGGAGGTCGCGCTGGATAAAGGCGCGCAGCCGCTGCGCGAATTCATGCTGCGCCAAACGCGCGAAACCGATCTGGCGCTGTACGCCAGGCTGGCCAATCAGCCACCGCTGGCCGGCCCGGAGGCGGTGCCGATGCGCATCCTGCTGCCCGCCTACGTCACCAGCGAACTGAAAACCGCCTTCCAGATCGGCTTTACGGTGTTCATTCCGTTTCTGATTATCGACCTGGTGGTCGCCAGCGTGCTGATGGCGCTGGGGATGATGATGGTGCCGCCGGCCACCATCTCGCTGCCGTTCAAGCTGATGCTGTTCGTGCTGGTCGATGGCTGGCAGCTGCTGCTCGGCTCGCTGGCGCAGAGTTTCTATTCGTAACCCCCGACCGGAGAACGCGAGATGACACCTGAATCAGTTATGGCGCTCGGCACCGAAGCGATGAAAGTGGCGCTGGCGCTGGCCGCCCCGCTGCTGCTGGCGGCGCTGATCAGCGGCCTGGTGGTCAGCCTGCTGCAGGCCGCCACCCAAATCAACGAAATGACGCTGTCGTTCATCCCCAAAATTCTGGCGGTGGTGGCCACCATCATCATCGCCGGCCCCTGGATGTTGAACCTGCTGCTGGACTACATGCGCACCCTGTTCAGCAACCTGCCCACCCTGATCGGCTAACCGTGCTCACCTTCGACAGCGCCCAGCTCACCGTCTGGCTCAGCCACTATTTTTGGCCGCTGCTGCGCATTCTGGCGCTGATAAGCACCGCGCCGGTATTCAGCGAAAAGCAAATCAGCAAAAAGGTCAAAATCGGCCTTGGCGGGCTGATCGTCATCCTGATCGCGCCGACGCTGCCCGCCAGCAATATCCCGATCTTCTCCGCCGCCGGCCTGTGGCTGGCGATTCAACAGATTCTGATCGGCGTGGCGCTGGGATTGACCATGCAGTTCGCCTTCGCGGCGGTGCGCCTGGCGGGCGAAGTGATCGGCATGCAGATGGGCCTGTCGTTCGCCACCTTCTTCGATCCCAGCGGTGGCCCGAACATGCCGGTGCTGGCGCGCCTGCTCAACCTGCTGGCGATGCTGCTGTTCCTCAGCTTCGACGGCCATCTGTGGCTGATTTCGCTGCTGGCGGACAGCTTCCACACCCTGCCTGTCCAAACGCAGCCGCTGAACGGCAACGGCTTCCTGGTGCTGACCCAGGTCGGCTCGCTGATCTTCATCAACGGCATGATGCTGGCGCTGCCGCTGATCTGCCTGCTGTTGACGCTGAACATGGCGCTCGGCTTGCTCAACCGCATGACGCCGCAGCTGTCGGTCTTCGTGATCGGCTTCCCGGTCACCATGACCTTCGGCATCATGACGCTGGGCATGATGATGCCGATGCTGGCGCCGTTCTGCGAACATCTGTTCGGTGAAATCTTCGATCGGCTGGCGGCGGTGATCGGCGGCATGACTTTCTGAGCCCCTAAGCCGCCCCTTCTTTCCCTCCCGCTTCCCTCTGAGACAAAATGGCAATAAAAACGCTTTCCTGGAACAAAAGCCTGAGAAACGTCTTTTATCCGGATTAAGGTTCAAATGTCTCCGGCGGCTTGAATAAATAAAACCCCGGCCTAGAATAGACCCGGTAACAAAAAAATATCGCCTTGCACCTCCTTAATTTTCCGCGGCGATAAAATACGTTTATCTCGAGTAAAAAAAATAAAAACAACCCCGTCACGCATTGTTAAATGCGCGGCAGATAACTGACACCCTGAATAAATGCGTCCGGCGCCTGCCGGCTGCAGGGCGCAGCATCGACCTTTGCTAACCACAGGAGCGAGATCATGATTAAAGCGAAAAGCAACCGCAAGGCACGCCGGTTATTCGGTTTGACCCACTGGAAAAGCAACAAGTTTAGAGTTTCTTTTACCGAGACGGCCGACGGCGGGAAATGGAAAGTGGTGAAGAAAAAGAAATAATACCGTACGGTTTTTAGCAAAACACTCCGGGTTGCGCCCGTATCCGGCCTCTGCTGCGCCATTCGACGCTGCACCGGGACGGCAACCCGGCTCCTGCCGTAACCGGCATTGATCACCCGTCGGCAAGCCATGTCGACATCCTGTGCATTTCATTGTCAGGAATGAAATAATGCAGCACGTCGCCTTCGCTGCCACGCTAAATTTAGAGATAATGCATTAATAATTTGATTTACTCACACCTCTTATTTATCCGCTGACAAGAAAAATCGATTTCGCCCCTTATTCCCCCAGCGTTATATTGAGAACAACCTTGCAGACAGCACGCTGCAAACCTCACCAAAATATAATCGGTGTAAATATGAAGATAAAATTTCAGCTGAGTGATTTATTTATCTCCGGCATTGCCCTCTTGATCATGAGCACCATTTTAAACACGTTGGGATTTTCATGGGGTTTGTTTGTTCTGCCGCCTGGCGTCGATAGGTTTGTCATCATCCTGTTTACTTTGTTCGGGTCATTAAAACTGGCCGAGTATATCTGCAAACCCATACGGTGGCTGCTCAATGCAAGCCGCAAGCCTCAAATCAAAAACAACACCCCTAAAAATAACGCGAAGTCGCGTTAACAGGAGATCGACCTATGTTGAGAGAACTGACCAGCCGTAACGGCAGGGCGATTGGCACGGCGGCGGCCTCAGCCTTTGTCAACATAGGCAGTCATGCACTAAAGGATCCGGCAACGATCGCGGCGTACCTTTCCGCTGACGCTTAAGGTGAATGGGAACACGCAGACAAAAAAAGGCGCGTCGCTCAGTCAGTAGTGGGAGAACAAGCGACGCGCCAAACGAGTGCGCCCGGTTTCAAGAAGCCTCCCTCCCCGCGGGGCGGAGAGGGTATTTTCTAAGCGCACTAAAGGGAAACCCGTCGCGGTCAGGCAACGGGGTATTGCTCTTAACGATTCATCTGGAACAGCGACATGCCCTGCATATCGCTGAAGGTTTTATACGACGCCTGCAGCGCCGCCTGCTGCATAAAGTAAGACGAAATAGACTCGGCCAGATCGGCATCCGTCAACGCGCTCATCTGGACCTGGTTGGTCATGTCGCGCTCTTTGCCGATGCTGTCCAGCTGATCCATTTCCTGCAGCTGGCTGCCCAGCTCGGCGCGCACGCTCAGCACGTTGTTGTAAGAGTTGTCCAGGCCGCGGTTGGCTTTCGCCAGCGCATCGTTCACCTGCTGCCTGGTGGCCTCATCGGCGCCCTGCAGCGGGGTTTTCAGCGCGTTCAGCGCGATATCGATACTCTCGAACACGTTGCTGACCGGCGCGCTGCCGTCAGGCTCGGGCTTGGGATTGCTGGTCAATGACATGAACACCGCGTTGCCGGTATGGCCGATGGTCATGGTGCGGTTGGCGTCCACTTTCTGCTGAACCGTCTTGTCGCCGCCCTGATAGCTGACGGTGCCGCCGTTATCGACGAACGGCGCCTTGTCGTTCACGTATCCGCCGAACATATAGCGGCCGTTGCCGTCGGTGCTGTTGGCCTGGTTCAGCAGCTGATCTTTCAGCCCCTGCAGTTGGGTGGCCAGCGACTGACGGTCGTTATCGCTTTCGGTGCCGCCGGCGCTGACGATCAGCGCCTTCATGTCCGCGATGGTGGACGTTGCGCCGGCCAAGACCGTTTCTTCCATCGACACGCTTTGGCGAGCGAAAGTGCGCGCCAGCGTGTATTGGCTGTTTTCCGCCTGCGACTGCGACAACATCACCGCGCGCGACGCCGCCAGCGGATCGTCGGACGGGTTGATCACCCGCTTGCCCGAGGAAAGCTGCTCGGCGGCCTTCATGAACAGCGACTGGTTGCCCGTGATGCCGTTCATGTTCTGTTGGTACATCATGCTGGTGCTCATGCGCATGCTGTGGGTTCCTTACTCTGAGCGGCCGGCGCCGTTATCGGCGCCGGTTAACAATAAAATCAACGAATATTCAGCAGCGCATCGAACAGCGAGCTGGCGGTCTGGATCACCTGCGCGTTGGCCATGTAGTACTGCTGGAAACGCAGCAGCTCACCGTACTCTTCGTCGAGGTTGACGCCGGACATCGACTGCTGTTGCGCGCCCAGCTGCGTCACGATCTTGGCCTGCGACGTGGCGATGGCCTTGGCGGCAGCGGTCTGGTTGCCGACGCCGCTGACGATGCCGGCGTAAGCGCCGCTCAGGGTCGCCTTGCCGTCCACCAGGTTTTTGGTTTGCAGATCCAGCAGCTTCTTGGCGTTTTCGTTATCGCCGCGGCCGCTGTCGTCTTTACCGGCGGCGGCGATCTTGGACGAGTCGGTGATGGCCACTTTCAGATTGCCCGCCACGTCGCTGACCGGCTTCACGGTGAAGCTGTCTTTGGCCTGCGCATTGCCGTCGATGCTCACTTCCAGCCCGTCGAAGTTCAGCGTCGGTTTGCCGTCGGCGCTGGTGCCCGGCGTGGCGTTGACTTTCACGTTGTCCGGCAGGCGGCTGACCTGCCAGTTGCTGCCGTCGAACTCGACGCGATAATCGTTGGCCTTCACCTTGCCGGTGTCGGTGTAAGCGACCGACAGCGACGCATCGCCGGTGTTGCGGGTGTTATCCACCACCCGGCCGCCGCTGAAGCTGAAGAAGTCGCCGCCCGCGTCGCCGTTCAGGTCGAAACCGGCGCGATGCTGCTGGTTGAAGCTGTCCGCCATCGCCAGCGCCAACTGACCCAGCTGATTGCGCACGCCGTCCAGCGTCTCGCTGCGGAATTTCAGCACGCCGCTCAGCGTGCCGCTGGTGATCTGGCCTTCCGGCACTTCGCTGGCGCCGTTGCCGCGGTTATAACCGATGGTCAGACGGGAAGGATCGCTGCTGGAAGGCACGGCTTCCACCTGATAGGTGTTGCTGCCCTGTACCAGGGTCAAACCGTTGGCGAAGGAGACGGTATAGGCGTCGCCGTCCTGCTGCGTGACCTGTACGCCCACCAGCTGGTTCAGCTCGGTAACCAGCTGATCGCGCTGATCCAGCAACGCATTCGGCTCGCCGCCGGCGCTGCCGCGCAAGCGGGTGATCTCGTCGTTCAGTTTGGCGATCTGTTGGCTGTAGCTGTTGATCTGCTGCGCCGTATCGCTGATCTGCTGATTGACGCCACTGTCCATGTCGCGCAGGAATTTGTCGGTGTTGTTGAACTGGTTCACCAGGCCGTTGGCCTTGCCCAGCACCGTCTGGCGCGCGGCGTCGTCACCGGCGTTGCTCACCAGGTTCTGCAGGTTGGTGAAGAAATCCTGCATGTTGGTCGACAGCGGGTTGGTTTTGCTCGCCAACAGGTTGTCGATCTGCGAAATCTTCTCGTAATAGGCGTTTTGCGCCCCAAACGAACTCTGTGCGCCGCGCAGCTGGTTGGTGATGAACTGGTTGTACTCGCGGTTGACGCTGGTGACGGTGACGCCGTTGCCGATAAAGCCGCTCATGGTGGCCATGCCGCCGTTCTGCGCCAGGATCGCGGTCTGGCGGTTGTAGCCCGCCACGTTGTAGTTGGAGATGTTGTTGCTGACGGTACTGAGCGCCACCTGAGCCGCATTCAGCCCGCTCATCGCGGTATTGATTAAGCTATTGGACATCGGAATTCCTTATGCTGCGGCGCCGGTGGCCCACAGGGTTCAAATTGAGCTGCTGAGCCTGTTCGCTCAGCCTGTCTCGGTTATCGGCAAAAATGAGAAGAACTTGAGGAAAAAAAGCGGCAATGCGGTCAGCCTCCGGCCAGCCTTCATTACCGCCTATCCCCTCAATAATTGGCGCCGCAGCAAGGCGACAAGCATGACGGGGATTTAGAACAACTCTTTCAAATCGTGGGTATAGGCTTTGACCGCCTGTTCCCCCGCGCTCTTCATCTGCTGGATCACGCTGACCAGTTTGCTGGCGTACTGCGGGTCGGTGGCGTATCCGGCGCGCTGCAACGCATGCGCCGCCTGCTCCGGGCTGCGCGCGGCGGCCACGTCGGCGTAGCGCGGGTTGTTGGTCAGCAGTTTGACGTAATCAGCGATCGCTTCGACATACGAACCGTAAACCCGAAACTTCGCCTTCACCTTCTTCGCCGCGCCCTGTTCGAACTCGGTGGTGGTGATCTCCGTCACCGGCCCGTTCCAGCTGCCGCCGGCCTTGATGCCGAACAGGTTGTAGCTCGGCGTGCCGTCTGAGGTCGGGATCTCGCGCTGCCCCCAGCCGGACTCCAGCGCCGCCTGCGCGACGATCAGCTGATGCGGAATGCCGCTCTGCTGGCTGGCGACCTTCGCCGGAATCGACAGACGAGCGACGAAGTTGCCGTTGTTGAGCGACAGCGGCGCGGCGGCCGGCGGAGCTTTCGGCATCGCGCGGCGCACCATCTGCTCCAGCGCCTGGTTCGGCAGCGTTTGCAGCACCTCGTTATCCAGCGCCATCGGCGACAGGCCCGCCGTTTCACTCGGCACCGTGTTGGCATTGCTCATCTGCTTGACCATCATGTCCGCCAGCCCCAGCCCTTTTTGCGACATCTGCTGGGCGATTTGCTGGTCGTACATCGAGGTGTAGAGCCGCGTTTGATCGCTGCTCAATACCCCGTCCTGCGGCAAGGCGGAACGCATGCTTTTCAGCATCATCTGCACGAACATGCCCTCCACCTGCTGGGCCACCTGCTTGAGGTTGCCCTGCGGGTCGGCCGCCGCGTCGCGCTTGAGGCCGTTCAGCGCCTGGGCGTCATAGGCCGCGCCCGACATCGCCATCAGATCGCCGGCCATCAGATGATTTCCAGCTTGGCGCGCAGGCAGCCGGCGCTCTGCATCGCCTGCAGGATCGACATCAGGTCGATCGGCGTGGCGCCCAGCGCGTTCAGCGCGCGGATCACGTTGTTCAGGTTGGCGCTGGCGTTCACTTTCTGCAGCGATCCGCCCTGCTGTTGCACCGAGATCTGGGTGTTTGGCGTCACCACCGTCTGGCCGCCGCCGAACGGCGTCGTCGGCTGGCTGACGGTGTTCTGCCGATCGACCACCACCGACAGATTACCCTGAGCGACGGCGCAAGAGTCGAGGATCACATCGCGGTTCATCACCACCGAACCGGTGCGCGAGTTGATGATCACTTTGGCGTCCATCGCGCCGACGTTGACGGTAATGTTTTGAATCTCCGCCAGGAAGCGCACCTGAGAGCTGTTGCCCTGCGGCACCAGCACCTGGATCGTGCGGGCGTCGAGCGGCGTCGCGGTGCCGCCGCCGCGTTGGCGGTTGATGGCGTCGCTGATCTGCTGCGCCAGCGTGAAATCTTCGTCGTTCAGCTGCAGGTTGAGAACGCCGCCGCTGCCGAAGGTGGTCGGCAGCTCACGCTCGATGGTGGCGCCGTTGCTGATGCGCCCGCCCGCCAGCTGGTTGACCTGCACGCTGCTGCCGCCGGCCGCCGCGCCCGCGCCACCGACCAGCACGTTGCCCTGCGCCAGCGCATAAACCTGGTTATCCACGCCTTTGAGCGGCGTCATCAGCAGGGTGCCGCCACGCAGGCTCTTGGCGTTGCCCATCGAAGAAACCACCACGTCGATGTTCTGCCCGGCGCGCGAGAACGGCGGCAGTTTGGCGGTCACCATCACCGCCGCCACGTTTTTCAGCTGCATGTTGGTGCCCGGCGGCACGGTGATGCCCAGCTGCGACAGCATGTTGCTCAGGCTTTGGGTGGTGAACGGCGTCTGCATGGTCTGGTCGCCGGAGCCGTCCAGCCCCACCACCAGGCCGTAGCCGATCAGGGCGTTGTCTCGCACGCCCTGCACCGTCACCAGATCGCGGATGCGCTCCGCCGCCGCCGGCAAGCACACCAGCCCGACGCACAGCGCGATAAACCATTTTTTCAGCATCAGTCAATCCTTAGAACGGTGAAACATTTAAGAAGAAGCGCTGCAGCCAGCCCATGGTCTGCGCTTCGTTGATATAGCCATTGCCGACGTATTCGATACGCGCGTCCGCCACCTGCGTCGAGGTCACCGAGTTATTGCCGCTGATGGTGCGCGGATTGACGACGCCGGAGAAGCGGATGAATTCGGTGCCCTGGTTGATGGCGATCTGCTTTTCCCCCACCACGTGCAGGTTGCCGTTGGCCAGCACCTGGTTGACCGTCACCGTAATGGTGCCGTTGAAGGTGTTGTTGGCGTTGGCGCCGCCCTTGCCGCCGAAGGTGCTGTCGCCGGAAATGTCCATATCGGCGCGCGCATTGCCCAACAGGCCGTCGAGGTAACGCGGCGAGGTGGCGACGCCGAACTTGCTGGCGCCGTTGCGGCTGGCGTTGGCGGAGGAGCTTTTGCTGGCGCTGACGTTTTCCTGCAGCACGATGGTCAGGGTGTCGCCGACGTTGCGCGGACGGCGGTCTTCGAACAGCGGCTGGTAGCCGTAGTTCATCGGCTGCACCGTCTGGAAGATCGAGCCGTTCGGCATCGGCGCGCTGGCCGGCGCCGGTTGCGCCGTGGTCGCGCCGTCCACCAGCGGTTTGTGCGGGATATAGGCGCAGCCGCTCAGCGTCAGCATCACCATGCCCGCCAGCCAGCGTTGTCCCTGCCGCGGCAGGATTGCCATCGAATATGTGGTTACCACGGGTATCGCCTTTGTTTCACGAAAGAGAATGACGGGCGCGGCAAGCCGGGCCCGTCAATGACAGATTACAGTTGCGTCAGCTTTTGCAGCATCTGATCGGAGGTCGATACCGCTTTGCTGTTGATCTCGTACGCGCGCTGAGTCTGGATCATGTTGACCAGCTCTTCCGCCACGTTGACGTTGGAGGTTTCCACGTAACCCTGATACAGCAAACCGGCGCCGTTCAGCCCCGGGGTGCTCTCGTTCGGCGCACCCGAGCTTTCGGTTTCCTGGTACAGATTCTCGCCCACGCTCTCCAGACCGCTGTCGTTGACGAACGTGGTCAGCGTCAGTTGGCCCACCTGCTGGGCGGCGGTTTGCCCCTGCTGGGTGACGCTGACGATGCCGTCGCGGCCGACGGTGATGGACAGCGCGTTAGCCGGAATGGTGATCGCCGGCTGCACCTGGAAACCGCTGGAGGTCACCAGTTGGCCGTTCTGATCGATCTGGAACGACCCGTCGCGGGTATAGGCCTGGGTGCCGTCCGGCAGCATCACCTGGAAGAAACCCTGCCCCTTGATGGCGACGTCTTTACTGTTGTTGGTCTGCGACAGGTTGCCCTGGCTGTGCAAACGCTCGGTCGCCACCGGGCGCACGCCGGTGCCGATCTGCAGGCCGGAAGGCAGCGTGGTCTGCTCGGAGGACTGCGCCCCCGGCTGACGCATGGTCTGGTACAGCAGATCTTCAAATACCGCACGCTGGCGTTTGAAGCCGTTGGTGCTGACGTTCGCCAGGTTGTTGGCGATCACGTCCATGTTGGTCTGCTGCGCGTCCAGACCGGTTTTGGCAATCCATAAGGATGGAATCATCGGTTATTTCCTTGCTGCTTAACTCAATGAGAGCAGTGAGTTGGCACGCTGTTCGTTTTCATCCACGCTGTGGATGACCTTCATTTGCATTTCAAAACGGCGGGCGTTGGCGATCATGTCGACCATGGTCTCCATCGGCTTGACGTTGCTGCCCTCCAGCACGCCCGGCATCACCCGCACCTGCGGATCGTTTTGCAACTGATTGCCGCGCTGCTGTTGGGTTTCCGGCGTCAGGCGGAACAGCCCGTCGTCACCGCGCATCACTTCGCGCGCATCGGCCTTCACCAGTTTCAGGCGGCCGATCTGCGCGATGGTGTTCGGCGGATCGCCGGCGTTCAGCGCCGAAATGGTGCCGTCGGCCGCGATGGTGATCTCCGCCGACGGCGGCACCTCGATCGGGCCGCCGTCGCCCATCACCGGCAGCCCCTGCACCGTCAACTGCCCGGTGGAGGAGATCTGAATGTTGCCGTTGCGGGTATAGGCCTCACCGCCGCCCGGCAGGCTCACCGCCAGGAAACCGTCCTGCTGCAGCGCCACGTCCAGCGGACGCGCGGTGTAGTTCAGCGCCCCCTGGCTCATGTCGGCGCCCGGCGTCGACGCGGTCACCAACGTGCGCGTCGCCAGGCTCGGCCCGTCGACCGGCACCGCGCGCAATGCGGCGAGCTGGGCGCGAAAGCCCGGCGTCGACGCGTTGGCCAGGTTGTTGGCGGTGATGGACTGCTGCTCCAGCGTTTGGCGCGCCGCGCCCATCGCGGTATAAATCGCGTGATCCATAACTCGGCCCTATTAGCGCAGGCTAACCAGCGTCTGCAGGATGGAGTCCTGCGTCTTGATGGTCTGGGCGTTGGACTGGTAGTTACGCTGCGCGACGATCATGTTCACCAGTTCCTGGCTCAGATCGACGTTGGAAGATTCCAGCGCGCCGCTGGTCAGCTTACCGAAGCCGCCACCGCCCGACAGACCGACGCGCGGCTGACCGGACGCGCCGGTTTCCTGCCAAACGTTATCGCCCTGCGACGCCAGCCCTTCCGGGTTGGAGAAGTTGGCCATGACTATCTGGCCCAGCACCTGGGTCTGCTGGTTGGAGTAGATGCCCACGACGGTACCGTCGTTGTTGATTTGGAAGTTGGTGTATTCACCGGCGGCATAGCCGTCCTGCGCCACTTTGCTCACCGAGTCGCTGCCCACGTTCTGCTGCATGCTGCCGGCGAAGCTCAGGGTGAAGTTTTGCGCCGGTGCGCCGTCTTTGGCAGTCATCGGGATCACCATGCTGAACTCGCCCGGCGCGCCGTTGGTGCTGGTGGTTTTCACCAGGTTGCCGCTGGTGCTGAACTCCATGGTGCCGGCGTTCACTGGCGCGGCGCTGCCATCCTGGGTATAGACCTGCCACTTGTTGTCGTCGGTCTTGACGAAGTAGGCGTTGATGTTGTGCGCGTTGCCCAGCGAGTCGTAAGCGGTGATGGTGTTGACGTAGTTGTAGCTGTCCTGTTTGGTCGGATCGAAGGTCTTGTTCTCCGGCACCTTATGGGTGGACTTCAGGTTGGTCACCATCTCGCCGGAAGTGGACGCCTTGGCGTTCATCATGCCTTCAGGAATGCTCAGCGGCACCGGGTTGGCGCCCTGCTGGATGGTCGGCGGGGAACCGGCCGCCGGATAACCGGTCAACTGCAGGCCCTGCATGTTGGTCAGGTTACGGTTCTCGTCCAGCTTGAACTGGCCGTTGCGGGTATAGAAGATACCGCCGTCTTTATCCTGCATGCGGAAGAAGCCGTTGCCGTTGATGGCGATATCCAGCGCACGGCTGGTGCCGGTGGTGGTGCCGCCCTTGAAGTTCTGGGTGATGCCGGACACCTTGACGCCCAGCCCAACCTGCGAACCGGCGAACATGTCGGCGAAGGAGACGCTGCCGGATTTGAAGCCCGCGGTCGCGGAGTTGGCGATGTTGTTACCGATCACGTCCAGATTGGTTGCTGCCGCGTTCAAGCCGCTGACTGCCTGAGAAAAGGCCATGTTACTCTCCGAATAGTGGTCAGGCTATCGTCCGATTGAGCCTGATGCTTAGGGTTATAAGATCTGTCGCACGTCTTCCAGGGTGGCGTTGCCCGCCAGGCCGAGATCCAATTTGGCGCCGTTGCCGTCGCGGATCACGCCGTTGACCAGCCCGAAGTGCAGGCTGCGCGCCACCAGCTGCTCGCCGTTGCCTTTGGCGTTAACCGCCACTTTGTAGGCGCCGTCAGGCGCGGTGGTGCCGTCATCCAGCGAACCGTCCCAGGTGAAGGCGTGTACGCCGGCGGTCAGGCCGCCGATTTCGATGGTGCGCACCACCTGCCCGCTGGCGTTGGTGATGGTGGCGGTCACCTGATCGGCGGCGCGCTCCAGTTCCACGCCGAACGGCGTGGTGCTGACCTTGCCGTCCTTGCTGCCGACCAGAATGTTGTTGCCCGGCACCATTACGCCGTGACCGATCAGCGCAGTCGCCTGCAGTGACTGATTGCTGTTGATCTGGCCGGAGATCGACCCCAGCGTGGTGTTGAGCTTTTCGATGCCCTGAACGGTGTTGATCTGCGCCAGCTGCGAAGTCAGTTCGTTGTTCTGCATCGGATTGGTCGGATCCTGGTTTTTCAACTGCGCCACCAGCAGCGTCAGGAAGCTGTTGTGCAGATCCTGGCTGTTGGTATTTTTGCTGTTGTTACCGATGACGGTGTTGTCCAACGACTCGTTGGTGGTTGCGGCGATAGCCATGGGAACCTCCGGTTACTGACCCAGCGTCAGGGTTTTCATCATCATCGACTTGGTGGTGTTGAGCACCTCGACGTTGGCCTGGTAGCTGCGAGAAGCGGAGATGGTGTTGACCATTTCCCCCACCACGTCGACGTTCGGCATGCGCACGTAGCCCTTGGCGTCCGCCAGCGGGTTGCCCGGCTGATACACCAGACGTTCGGGCGCCGGATCGTCCACCACCTGGGCGACGCGCACGCCGCCGGTCGGCTGCCCGGGCGCCGCCGCGACCTGGAACACCACCTGCTTGGCGCGGTAAGGCTCGCCGTCCGGGCCGGTCACGCTGTCGGCGTTGGCCATGTTGCTGGCGCTAACGTTCATGCGCTGGGATTGCGCCGATAGCGCCGAGCCGGAGATATCAAAAATGTTCAGTAAAGACATGCGCCTTATCCTTGTTGCAGCACGGACATCATCCCTTTGATCTGCCCGTTGAGCAGCGTCAGGTCGGTCTGATATTTCAGGCTGTTATCGGCAAAGTTGGTGCGTTCGCGATCCATGTCCACCGTGTTGCCGTCCATCGATGGCTGGTCCGGCACCCGGTACAACAGATCGAGCTGCGGCGGCTGCAGGGTCTGCGCCGGGATGTGGCGCGCCGCCGTCAGGTTCAGCGACATGCCGTTGCCGTTGACGCGCCCTTGTTCCAGCACTTTGTTCAATTGGCTGGCGAAATCGATATCCCGCGCCTGATAACCCGGCGTATCTGCGTTGGCGATATTGGCGGCCAGAATTTCCTGCCGCTGGGCGCGCAAGTTCAGCGCCTCTTGGCCAAAGCGCAGAGCCGCGTCCAGTTTGTCGAGCATGCTCCCTCCGCGAGGTTAGAATTTGGAGTCGACAGCATAAACGCCCCCTGCGCCACCCTATCGCGGGAATAAACGCAAAATGGGGCGCTATTTATCTGCTTAGCCTGCGCGCGCTGCGGGTACACTTACGCGTATCCCGATGAGGCTTGAGAAGATGACGATGAAAGGTAAAATGCTGCTGCTTATCGGCCTGCTGTGCAGTCTGAACGCGCGCGCCGACGATCTGGCGACGCAAATCGAAAGCTTCATCCAAGGCAAGTTCAGCGGCGAGCCGGTGCAGGTGAAAGTGCGGGTGCGCACGCCGCCGGCCCAGTGGCCCGCCTGCGAACTGCCGCAGCTATCGCTGCCGCCCAACGCGCGGATCGGCGGCAACGTCAGCATTTCGGCGCGCTGTGGCCAGGAGCGGCGTTTTATCCAGACGCAGGTGCAAGTGTTCGGCCGCTATCTGGTTTCGGCGCGCGGCATCAGCGCCGGCAGCCGGTTGACCGCGGCGGATCTGACGTTGAAAGAAGGCCGGCTCGATACCCTGCCGCCGCGCGCGCTGACCGAAGCGGGCAAGGCGTTGGGCGCCGTCAGCCTGCGCAACATCAGCCCCGGCCAACCGCTGACCCTCGCCATGCTGCGCCGAGCCTGGATTATCAAGGCCGGGCAATCGGTACAGGTCAACGCGCAGGGCGAAGGATTCAACATCAGCGGTTCGGGTAAGGCGATGAACAACGCCGCCGCCGAAGACAGCGTGCGGGTGCGCATGGCGTCCGGGCAGATCGTCAGCGGCGTGGTCGGGGACGACGGCGCGATCCGCATTACGTTATAAAAAAGTAAAGGTTCCGCAAACCTTGCCGATAAGACAAATCAAGCAGCATTTTATCGGCCACCAGGGCCGCAACACTTTCATTGCAGCGTCGTCGCCCGAGAGCGGTCACGGCGTAAACGGAGATGGACCATGAGTATCGATCGCACCCAGCGATTACAGCCGGTTTCCACTGTGCAACCGCGTGAAACCCCGGCCGACAACCCGCTCCAACCGCGTAAGGCCGCCGTGGCCGAAACGGCCGTCAGCGGCACGCAGGTCAAGCTGAGCGAGGCGCAGGCGCGCCTGATGCAGCCGGGCACCCAGGATATTGATATGGGCCGGGTCGAGGCCATCAAGCAGGCGATCCGCAGCGGCGAACTGAAGATGGACGCCGGCAAAATCGCCGACGCGCTGCTGCAAGACGCGCAGAGCGACATTCAATGGATCGCCGGGCGCGACTGACGGCGCGGCGGCGAGTAGCGGTAAAGGATAAGTCATCACTATGGAAAACCTGGCACAATTGCTGGATAAACTGTTGGAAACGCTGCAGGCGCTCAATGGGGTGCTGGAAGAAGAGCACGACTTGCTGTGTTCCGGCCAGTTGCCCGGCGTGGCGCTGCAGCGCGTCACCGATGCCAAAAGCCAGCTGCTGGCGACGGTCGCCTACCTCGAGCAACAGCGCCTGGGGCAGGAAAAAGCCTGCGGGCAACGCGCGCCCTATTCCAGCCATGCGTCTCTGGCCGATCGCTGGCAGCGCATTCAACTGCTGAGCCTAACGCTGCGCGAAAAGAATCAGCACAATGGCCTGCTGCTCAATCAGCAGATCGACCATAACGCGCAGGCGCTGGCGATCCTCAGCAAGAACAACAAATCGCTGTATGGCCCGGACGGCCAGTCGCACGCTGGCAGCCTGCTCGGCAGAAAAATCGGCGTCTAAGCCCTGATTTCGCCCGGTGTGCGCACCGCCGGGCGCGGGTTTACCCGGCTATGCGCGCCCTCTCGCATTTTCTTCTTACCGCTTTCTGAATTACCTTAACGTTATGCGCCAGGCTGCGCATGCGGTGAAATTAGCTGTTTCTTTCCCTTTGGCCGCTTGTCACCCTGTGGTTGTTTTTAAACCACTTGAAATATACCCTTAACGGGTATAGATTCGCAGGGAGAGCGAATGGCCGATATTTATCTCACCAAAACCTTTCTGGGTTTTGCCGCGCGCGAGCGCATCAGCGACGCCACGATAGTGAAAGCGGCGCGAGAGATGCAACGTCAGCTGTACGACGCCAATCTTGGCGGTTGCGTATACAAAAAGCGCATCGCTCGGACGGGTGCGGGCAAACGCGGCGGCTATCGGGTACTGATCGTTTTTCGCGATGAAGAACGCCTGTTTTTTATGCGCGGCTTTGCCAAAAGCGAGAGAGAAAACATCAGTACGGACGAGTTACAAGGATTGAAACATCTGGCTGCGCTGTATCTGGATTATTCGCCATTCAGACTTTACCAGCTGGTCAACAACAAGGAATTACGGAGGCTAAGCGATGAGTAAAATTCTTGCCGAGATCCACCAGGAAGTTCAGGGCCTGCACCGCGCCGGTTTCGTCGACGACGTGACCATGCGCACCTTCGACATGCTGTGCCTGCGGCCGGTAAAACAGTTCGGGCCGGCCGAGATCCGCGCATTGCGCGAACGCGAAAACGTCAGTCAGCCGGTGTTTGCACTGTATCTCAACGTCAGCAAAAAGGCGGTGCAGAAATGGGAGCGCGGCGAAGCGCAACCGAACTCCGCCGCGATGAAGCTGTTGACGCTGGTGGAACGCAACGGCCTGGCGATCCTGGCCTGAGGCGCCCCTCCCGCCACTTCGCTCATCGGATGAGGTCGGCAGCCGTCGGACAGACAATCGATGTTGAAATCAGAACACATTCAACAGCCCTCGATACAACAAGGAACTATCCGATGTATATTATCGATTCTATTAATTGCTTCATATCGAGAGCCAGCGAATCGGCCTATTGAATAAAACGCTTCAGGGTATTTATATTCATACCATAAATGCCCGTAGCTTACATTTACCTTACCTGTTTTTGTTACTTAAACGGCGTCAATTTAGACGCTCGCAGCTTATAAAGCTCATTGTTTTTCGCTTTAAACTGCCCATCGATAATACCGCCATACCAATCGCCATACATCGGATTCGGGAAGATAATAAAACGCTGGCCAAATTCTTGCTGCACATCCTCCATCATTTTATTCCTTTCAGCCTGGCTTTTACCTTTTGAATCAATAAAGTCAGCCAGATTGTCGCCAAAATACAGCACGACGTCATACTGGCTTTCCAACGCGTCGCGACGACTCTGTTTACCCTGCATCTCCGGTGTTTTTAACAACAGATTTTCTTTTTTCGCCTGAGGCAAATTAATACGGCGTAAATTTTTTAGCGTCACGTCAATCTGCGACTGCTTTCTGTCACTCAGGTAGAAAATGGTAACGCCGTTTTCATCGGCAAACCTCAGGAAATCGATAGCGCCGGGCACGGCTTCCGCCGCTGCCATGTCGACCCATTCGTCCCAACCGTCAAGCAAAAACGACTGGTTCTTTATCAACCAGGCCTGGTGCGGGCTGTCATCCAGCACGGTCTCATCAAGATCCAGCACGACGGCACGCGGCTTCTCCGATTTATTCTTTAATTCCTGCTCAAGTCGGAGCTTGCCCAACTGATACCCTTGATAAAAAGCCGCCCGTGCCTCTGCCGCATTCTGATACCACAATACCGACATGGCGAATTGTTCCGTGAGGCAACTGGCGGGCAGTTCAGTCCGGGAAGGATCGCAGTGATTATTTGACGAAGCGGTGAAAGCCACGCATAAAAGTAATAATGGCATGTATGATTTTAAAATTTTCATAGATACTCCATATAAGTTTAATTTTATGAGAGTACGGCGAGGATTATTTATATAGTTAATACATTGCGCATAATTAACTGAGGGACGGGTAAATTAACGCCCTTCACGCACATTTAATCTTCATAAATTTGAAGATTAAGCGGAAATTACAATAAAACAAAGAGAGAAACAACGTATAAAAATAGGATTATGACTGTTGTCACACAAACAGGCTCCAGATTGTGCCGCGCGACAAAGGCGGCCGTGAGTCTTGAATTTCCAGGCTCATTTTATCGCTTAAGCATAACGCCGGCCGGCGTCAAACTACCCCACCGAACCGGGCGGCGATCTATTCGTAATTGACGATCACCTGATTGCCAATCACCCGCAGCGGCGGATTCAACCCGCCTTGCGACTGCACGTAATAGACAAAGCGCAATTCCGCATTGGCCGGTTCGCCCTGCAGACCGTTGCTGCTGCCGCTGCCGCCGCCGAGCGGAATGCAGCGGTTTACCGTGCAGAGCTGGGCCTGCAGCCCGGCCGGCTCCGGCCCCAGCAAACGATAGCGCCAGCTGACGCGGGTGATGCGCGCATTGGCGTCCGGCAGCGCGTTCGGCGGCCGCAAACCGGCGGACTCATCGCGCATGCCGCCCTGTTCCAACGTCACGCCCGCCCCTTCGGCCACCCAAGAGCCGGACACCGCGCCGGCAGTCAACGGGGCCAGCAAACACAGCACGAACAGACAGCGTTTCATCAAGCGGCTCCGATGGTCGAGGTCATGCGAATCTGGCGATCGTCGTTGATCTCGAGGTTGGACAGCACCACGAGCTGCGGCAGGCTGCGACGCAGGAAGCGCGCCAGTAAAGGCCGCAGCGCATGGTTAACCAACAGCACCGGCGGCGCGCTGAGCATCTCTTGCCGCTGCAGCGCCTGGCGCGCCTGTTCCAGCAGGCGATCGGCCAGCCCCGGCTCCAGCCCGCCGCCGCCCTGCAACGCCTGCAGCAACAGACGCTCCAGTTGGGTATCCAGACCGATGACCTGAATCTCGCCGTTGCCCGGGAACCACTGCTGCGTGATCGCCCGGCCCAGCGCCACTCGCACCACGGTGGTCAGTTCATAAGGATCGCTCTGCGCCGGAGCGTGCTCCGCCAACGTTTCGACAATGGTGCGCATATCGCGGATGGAGACGCGCTCGGCCAGCAGGTTTTGCAGCACCTTGTGCAGCGTGGTCAGTGATACCACGCCCGGCACGAAGTCTTCGGTCAGCTTCGGCATCTCCTGCGACACGCGATCCAGCAACTGTTGGGTTTCCTGGCGGCCAAACAGCTCGCTGGCGAACTGGCCGATCAGGTGATTAAGGTGCGTCGCCACCACGGTGCTGGCTTCCACCACGGTAAAGCCCTGGATCTGCGCCTGCTCACGCAATGCGCTGTCGATCCACACCGCCTCGAGCCCAAAGGCCGGATCGACGGTTTTGTCTCCCGCCAGCTCGCCCACGGCATTGCCGGGGTTGATCGCCAGCCAGCGGCCCGGCTGCGCTTCACCGCTGCCGATTTCGACGCCTTTCATCAGGATGCGGTAGCTGGCAGGCGGCAGTTCCAGGTTGTCGCGAATGTGTACCACCGGCGGCAGATAGCCCATGTCCTGCGCGAATTTCTTGCGGATCCCGCGGATACGCCCCAGCAGCTCGCCGTTCTGTTGAAAATCGACCATCGGAATCAGCCGGTAGCCCACCTCCATCCCCAGCGGATCTTCCAACTGCACGTCGGCCCAGCTGGCTTCGGCGGCCTGCGGGTTGTCCGGCATCACTGGCTCTTCAACCGCTCTCGGCGCCTGTTGTTCACGGCCGCGCAGCCACCAGGCAAGACCCAACAGAGCCGCGGTAAACAGCAGGAACACCAGGTTCGGCATGCCCGGCACCAGGCCCAACAGCCCGAGCACCCCGGCGCTCAACAGCATCACGCGCGGATTGTTGAACAGCTGGCCCACCATCTGCTCGCCGACGTCCTGATCGGTCGCGACGCGGGTGACGATAACGCCGGCGGCGGTGGAGATCACCAGCGCCGGGATCTGCGCCACCAGGCCGTCGCCGATGGTCAGCAGCGTATAGCTTTCCGCCGCCGCCCCCAGCTCCATGCCGTGTTGCACCACGCCGACCAACAGGCCGCCGACCACGTTCAGCACCATGATCATCAGGCCGGCGATGGCGTCGCCGCGCACGAATTTACTGGCGCCGTCCATCGAGCCGTAGAAATCGGCCTCCTGGGTGACTTCGGCGCGGCGTTTCTTCGCTTCGTCCTCGCCGATCAACCCGGCGTTCAGGTCTGCGTCGATCGCCATCTGCTTACCCGGCATGCCGTCCAGCACAAAGCGCGCGCCCACTTCGGCGATACGCCCCGCCCCCTTGGTGATCACCATAAAGTTGATCAACACCAGGATGATGAACACCACGATACCGATGGCGAAGTTGCCGCCCACCAGGAAGTGGCCGAAGGCCTCCACCACGCGGCCGGCGGCGGCGGAACCGGTGTGCCCTTCCAGCAGGATGATGCGCGTCGACGCGACGTTGAGCGACAAACGCAGCAGCGTGGAGAACAGCAGAATGGTCGGGAAGGCGGCGAATTCGAGCGTGCGCTGGGTGAACATCGCCACCAGCAGCACCATGATCGACAGCGCGATGTTGAAGGTAAACAGCAGGTCGAGGATAAACGCCGGCAACGGCAGCACCATCATCGACAGGATCAGCAGGATCAACACCGGGCCGGCCAACACCTGCCACTGCGTATCTTTAAAATTGCCCGGCAAACGAAGCAGGGAGGCCAAATTAGCCATCAGAGTCACTCTCTTTTGCAAAATCCAGTGCTTCCGGCACCGGTAAACGTTCAGGTTTTTTCGGGATCAGGCCGCCCTCGCGCCGCCAGCGGCGCAGCTGGTACACCCAGGCCAGCACTTCGGCGACCGCGGCATACAGGGTGGCCGGAATATGTTGCCCAATCTCGCTGTGTCGATACAGCGCACGCGCCAGCGGCGGCGCCTCCAGCATCGGGATGCGGTGTTCCGCGCCGAGCTCGCGGATGCGCAAGGCGATTTCACCGGCGCCCTTGGCCAGCACTTTCGGCGCACTCATTTTTTTATCGTTGTACTGCAACGCGACGGCGTAGTGCGTCGGGTTGGTGACGATCACGTCCGCCTTGGGCACATCGGCCATCATGCGGCGCCGGGCGATCGCCCGCTGCTGCTGACGAATGCGCCCCTTGACGTGCGGGTCCCCTTCCTGATCCTTGAATTCGTCACGAATATCCTGCTTGGTCATCTTCAGCTTTTTGAAGTGGCTCCACAGCTGATAGAACACGTCGAACGCCACCATCGGCGTCAATCCCAGCACCACCAGAAAACCGCAGAACAGAATCATCTGCAGCGCATTGCCCAACGCGTCGAGCGGCTGCTGGGTCATCAGATGCAACATCGCCGCCCAGTTGTGCCACAGATAGAGGCCGGTCACCCAGCCGACCAGCGTCGCTTTCAGGATCCCTTTCAGCAGCTCGGCCAGCACCTGGCTGGAAAAAATACGCTTCAACCCGGACAACGGGTTCAGCCGTTTCAAGTCGAATTTGATCGACTTGCCGCTGAACAGGATGCCCCCCAACAGCATCGGCGCGGCGAGCGCCACCAGCACCAACCCCGCCATGATTGGCAACAGCGCCAGCACCGCCTGGCGCAGCAACATGCCCAGCTGGCGCAGCATCTGTTTATCGTTGCTGACCATGCCGTGGTCGAAGTTCAAGCCCTGCGTGAGCATCGCCGCCAGCTGTTGCGCCATGTTGCTGCCGGACATCAGGATGATCGCCAGGCCCGAGAGCAGCATCAGTACCGAGGTCAGTTCGCGGGAACGTGGGATCTGGCCGTCTTCACGCGCCTTCTCCAGCCTGTGGGGCGTGGGGGCCTCGCTTTTTTCCAGATCGCTGTCTTCAGCCACGAAACGCCGTTCCTGTGTCGGGAGGGTAAAGAATGGCGGTCAGCATGCCAAAAAATTGGCGATGTCATTGACGGAACAACGGGGGAAAAGGCGGGTTATTTAGGGGATGAGACAATCAAGGGGGAAACATTACAACCAATTTTCCAGCCGCAAACCCTCAACGCGCTCAAATTCGCGTCGATTATTGGTCACCAGTATCAATCCTTCGCTGCGCGCATGCCCGGCGATATGTAGATCGTTTACGCCAATAGGCGTTCCCTGGCGTTCCAGCGCAGCCCGGATGTTGCCGTAGTGCGATGCCGCTTTGGCGCTGTAATCGAGAATGTCCAATCGGGAGACAAAATCCTCAACCACTCTGGCGTTCACCGCTGGGCGAGCGCTTTTCTCCACCCCGTGAACCAATTCGCCATAGGTGATTGACGAAATGACCATTTTACCTGCATAACGATTGAATGCCTCCAGCACTTCCAGCGGCCGGCGCTTAATGACATAGATAACAATGTTGGTGTCCAGCATATGACTGAACATCAAAAATCTTCCCGCTCGCGCTGGTGCTGCCCGGCACGTTCATTGAGGAAATCATCGCTCACCTCATTTTCCGCACAGAAGAAACTGTCCCAGGTATTCTCCAGGGGGGCAAGAATGCGCTCTTTGCCCACTACGCGGACGGTCACTTTAGAAACGGTATCAGGGAAACGCACCTCTGCAGGCAAGCGTACAGCCTGTGTCCGATTATTGGTAAAGACAGAACCTAACGTCATGGCAACCTCCTTTAACTAGAGTACAAATTATAACCGCCATGATGTATATAGCAACGCTATATACATTAATCTTTGCGGGGCACAGCGCAACTTTCGGGGCGCGCCGCTGCGCGCCCCGATAAGCCTCAGAAACCGAGGCTGTCGAGCAGATCGTCGACCTGCGCCTGGTTGGCGATCACGCCGACGCCGTTCTGGTCGAGCTGCGGGCCGTTCAGCAGGCTGTCGTTCGGCCGTTTTTCCTTCACCGGCTGCTCCGGCATGTTTTCCATCAGCACCATCAGCAGCTGCTTTTCGATCTCCTGCACCACGTCCATCATGCGCTTGATCACCTGACCGGTCAGATCCTGGAAGTCCTGCGCCATCATGATCTCCAGCAGCTGGGCGTTGGTGAAGGCCGTATGGCCCGGCACCTGATCCAGATACTGGCGCGTGTCGTTGACCAGAGAACGCGCGTCGTCCAGTTCGATAGGATTGGCGAACCACTCGTCCCAGCGCCCCTTCAACGCGTTCGCGCCGGATTCCAGCTCCGCCTGGCGCGGTTGCGCCGCCTCCACGCAGTTCAACGCCCGTTCCGCCGCCTGCGCCGTCATGGTTACGACATAGTCAAGACGGTCGCGCGCATCCGGGATCGCCTCTGCCGCCTGGGCGATCGCCTGATCGAGCCCCAGTTCGCGCATGCTGTCGCGCAGCATTCGGGTCAGTTGGCCGATGCGGGAGATGATCTCTCCCGCGGTCGCTGCATCGCTGGCAGGCATTGGAATGTCTCTCATCGCCCTCTCCTTACATGCCCAATTTTTCAAAAATCTTGTTGAGCTTTTCTTCCAGCGTCGCCGCCGTAAAAGGTTTCACTACATAACCGCTGGCGCCGGCCTGCGCCGCCGCGATGATATTTTCTTTCTTGGCTTCCGCCGTCACCATCAATACCGGCATCGCGGCCAGCGCGCTATCGGCGCGGATGGTTTGCAGCAGCTCCAGCCCGTCCATGTTCGGCATGTTCCAGTCGGACACCACGAAGTCGAAACCGCCGGCGCGCAGCTTGTTCAGCGCATCCGCGCCGTCTTCAGCTTCTTCGACGTTGTTGAAGCCCAGCTCTTTGAGCAGATTTCTGACGATGCGACGCATGGTGGAAAAATCGTCCACAACCAGAAATCTGAGGTTCTTGTCTGCCATTGTTACTCCTGAAATAGTTAACCGTTTAATGATGCAAAACCGCAGGCAGCCGCGCGGCGAGCCTGGGTCATATCGCCGCGGGGAAGACCCTGCGGACTAAAATCAAATGCGCAATGCCTGGCCGCCGGAAATCTGCGCCAACATGCGCTGGCTCATCCTGTCCAGCTCGACCACTTCGCTGACGCCGCCGCCGGCGATCGCCTCGCGCGGCATGCCGAACACCACGCAGCTCGCCTCGTTTTGCGCCAGGGTATAGGCCCCGGCGCGGTGCATCTCCAGCATCCCCGCCGCCCCGTCGTTGCCCATGCCGGTGAGGATAACGCCCACCGCATTGCGGCCGGCATATTGCGCCACCGAGCGGAACAGCACGTCGACCGACGGACGATGGCGGTTGACCGCCGGGCCGTCATGCAGCTTCACCTGATAGTTGGCGCCGCTGCGCGCCAGCTCCAGGTGGCGATCCCCCGGCGCGATGTAGGCATGGCCCGGCAGCACGCGCTCGCCGTCCTCCGCTTCTTTCACCGTGATCTGGCACAGCTTGTTCAGCCGCTCGGCGAACGAACGGGTGAAACCCGGCGGCATGTGCTGGGTGATCAGCAGCGCCGGGCTCGTCGCCGGCAGCGGCTGCAGCACCTGGCGGATCGCTTCGGTGCCGCCGGTGGAAGCGCCGATGGCGATCAGTTTTTCACTGCTCAGCAGCGGCGCGTGGCTGAGGATCGCCGGCGCCGGGCTGTTGGAACGCTGCGGCAGGCGCGCCCTGGCGGCGGTGCGGATCTTCTCGGCAATCAGCTCGCTGTAAGCCAACATGCCTTCGCGAATGCCGAGCTGCGGTTTGGTCACGAAGTCCACCGCGCCCAGCTCCAGCGCGCGCAGCGTGATTTCCGAGCCTTTGCCGGTCAGCGAAGAGACCATCACCACCGGCATCGGCCGCAGGCGCATCAGCTTCTCGAGGAAATCCAGCCCGTCCATGCGCGGCATCTCGACGTCCAGCGTCAGCACCTGGGGATTAAATTTTTTGATCAGATCGCGCGCCACCAGCGGATCCGGCGCGGTCGCCACCATCTCCATGTCGGCGTGGCCGTTCACGATTTCCGTCATCAGCTGGCGCATCAGTGCCGAATCGTCTACGCATAACACTCTGATTTTACTCATTACCTCTCCTTGGTCAGCCCATACACGGTCTGCCCACGCAAGTAGAAATCCGGGCTGATCTGGCTGAAATTCTCGGAGTGGCCGGCGAACATCAGCCCCCCCGGCTTAAGCAAGGGAACGAAGCGGCGCAGGATGCGCTCCTGCGTCGCCTTATCGAAATAGATCATGACGTTGCGGCAAAAAATGGCGTCGAACTGCCCCGGCAGCGCCCACTCCGGCGCCAGCAGGTTCAGCGACTGAAAGTTCACCCGCGCCGCCAGTTCCGGCCGCACGCGCACCAGCCCCTGATGCGGCCCGGTGCCGCGCAGGAAATAGCGCTGCATTTGGGTCGGCGTCAGGGTGCGCAGATCTTCCTGGCGGTAAACGCCCGCTTCCGCTTTTTCCAGCACCTGCGTATCGATGTCGCTGGCCCAGACCTGGCAACTGCCGGCCCGCTGGCCCAATGCATCGCTCAGCGTGATGGCGATCGAATACGGCTCTTCGCCGGTCGAGGCCGCGGTGCTCCACACGCTGTAGCCGTTCGGCCGCGAGCGCGCGTGTTCCGCCAGGATCGGGAAGTGATGCGCCTCGCGGAAAAAGGCCGTCAGGTTGGTGGTCAGCGCGTTGATAAACGCCTGCCACTCCGCGCTGTTCGGATCGCTTTCCAGCAGCGCCAGGTAGTCGCCGAAATCGTGCAATCCCAACAGCCGCAGCCGGCGCACCAGACGGTTGTAAACCATCTCGCGCTTATGCTCCGCCAGCACGATGCCGGCGCGTTGATAAATCAACTGGCTGATACGGCGAAAATGCACGTCCGACAGCGGCAGGCGCTGCACCATTTGCGTCAACATCGACGCAGTATCCCGGTTAGAAGTTGACGGCGCCTGTTTCATGCCACCTCACCGGGGAAACACGTGCTGCTTATGCGGTTTAACAATCTTGGGCTTCCTTTACCACGGGTGAAACTGCGTTGTTGCTGTTACCTGGCGCGACGAAGTTATCGTCCGCCAGACGGAATACCGCGACCGCGTCAGCCAGGGTAATGGCCTGCTCTTCCAGCGCGGTGGCGGCAGAAGCGGACTCTTCCACCAGCGCGGCGTTCTGCTGGGTGACCTGATCCATCTGGGTCACCGCCTGCGTCACCTGCTCGATGCCGCGGCTCTGTTCATCCGAAGCCGACGCGATCTCGCCCATGATGTCGGTCACGCGGGTCACCGAACGCACGATGTCCTGCATGGTGGCGCCGGAGTTTTCCACCAGCACCGAGCCGTGTTTGACGCGGCTGACCGATTCATCGATCAGCACCTTGATCTCTTTCGCCGCCTGCGCGCTGCGGCTCGCCAGGTTGCGCACTTCGCCGGCGACCACGGCGAAACCGCGCCCCTGTTCACCGGCGCGCGCCGCTTCCACCGCCGCATTGAGCGCCAGAATGTTGGTCTGGAAGGCGATGCCGTCAATCACGCTGGTGATGGCGCCGATTTTCTGCGAACTGTTGGCGATATCGTGCATGGTGGTCACCACGTCGCCGGCCAGTTCGCCGCCCTTGGCCGCGGTGGCCGAGGCATCGCGCGCCAGCTGAGAAGCCTGCCGCGCATTATCGGCGTTCTGTTTCACCGTGGCGGTCAGCTGTTCCATGCTGGCGGCGGTTTCTTCCAGCGACGCGGCCTGCTGCTCGGTGCGGGAAGAGAGATCGTTGTTGCCTTCGGCGATCTCCTGCAGGCCGATCAGAATCGACTCCGCCCCGTCGCGCACCGCGCCGACGGTGCCGATCAGCGACTGCTGCGTGCGTTGCAGGCTGGCGAACAGCATGCTGATTTCATTGCGGCCATACACCTGAATCGGCGTCGCCAAATCGCCGGCGGCGATGCGTTCAAAGTGGCTGCGGATCTGGTTCAGCGGCTGTACCAGCATGGTGCGTAACCACCACATGGCGCTGCCGGTCACCACGATCAGCATCAAGACCGCCCCCGCCAGCATCAGGCCCGCCAGCGTGAAGGAGAACTGGTTGGCGTCTCTGGCTTCGCTGATGTCGCCGTTGACCAACTGCAGGTACTGCACGAAGTCGGCTTCGAACAGGTCCTGGGTTTTCTGCGTCGGCTGGTCCATAAACGCCTGCAGCTCCCCTTTCTCCAGAAAGCCGATCAGCTCACGCAGCGCGCCGCGCAGCCGCTCGTAGCTGGCCTTGGTGGTTGCCGTCTGCTGACTCTGTTGCTCACTGCTGCGCTCAACCGCCATGAACTGATTGAAATAGAGATCGGCCTTCTGCAGCGAACTGCGAGCGCTGCTCATCAATTCGTTCACCTGCTCCTGCGGCAGTTTCAACGCCGCACGGGTGCCGGCGCGGTTCAGCGTATTGCGCGCCTGCAACAGCGACACCCAGCTCAGGCTGAGCGAATCGCGCTGCTGGCTGCCGAGGGTGATGATGTCGAGGTTGTGGTTATCGGAGCGAAACGCGGAATACGACAGGCCGCTGCTGGCCAGCTGCAGAACGCAGAAGGTCATCAACAACAGGAACAAGCTGGTAGAGATACGGATTCGGTTAAACACTGTGAACCTCCTTGCAGCCGGCCGGCGACCGGCCTACGTAGGGGAAAGGGCCGCTGCGAGAGAGGCCCGATACCGGTCAGAACGTTTCCCAGTTATCCTGCAGATCGCTGGCGTTCATTTTCTTATGATTGATTACCGGTGTTACCGTCGCCTTGCTGGTGACAGGCGCTTTAAACTCTTCCTGGCCCTCCGCCCTCAGGCGGAATACCGCCACCGACTGGGTCAGCATGCTGGCCTGTTCTTCCAGCGCCGCCGCCGCCGAGGCGGACTCTTCCACCAACGAGGCGTTCTGCTGGGTCACGCGGTCCATTTCCGCTACCGCCTGGCCAACCTGATCGATACCGCGGCTCTGTTCGTCCGACGCCGAGGCGATTTCGCCCATGATGTCGGTCACGCGGGTGACGGCGTTGACGATGTCGCCCATGGTTTCACCGGCGCTCTCGACCAATACGGAACCCATATCGACGCGGCTGACCGAGTCTTCGATCAGGCCTTTGATCTCTTTGGCCGCCTGCGCGCTGCGCTGCGCCAGGTTGCGCACTTCACCGGCCACCACCGCGAAGCCGCGGCCCTGCTCGCCGGCGCGCGCCGCTTCCACCGCGGCGTTCAACGCCAGGATGTTGGTCTGGAAGGCGATGCCGTCGATCACGCCGGTGATATCGGCGATTTTCTGCGAGCTGCCGGCGATGTCGTGCATGGTCTGCACCACGTTGGCCACCACCTTGCCGCCCTTCTGCGCGGTTTCGGAGGCGCTCAGCGCCAGCTGTGAAGCCTGACGGGCGTTTTCGGCGTTCTGTTTCACCGTCGCGGTCAGCTGTTCCATGCTGGCGGCGGTCTCTTCCAGCGAAGCGGCCTGCTGCTCGGTGCGGGAGGAGAGATCGTTGTTGCCCGCGGCGATTTCAGACGCGCCGCTGTAGATGGCGTCCGCGCCCTGACGCACGCCGCTGACGGTTTCGATCAGTTCGCTTTGCATGTGTTTCAGGCTGGCCGCCAGCACGCCCATTTCGTTGCGGCTGGTGACGACGATCTGCTGAGTCAGGTCGCCGGCGGCGATCTGTTTGATGTGGTCAATCATGCGGTTCAGCGGGCGCACCAGGATATGATGGATGCCGGTCCAGGCGAGTACAATGACCGCCAGCACTACCACCAGCACCACGATCAGCGTCCAAATGGCCGAGTTGTACGAGCTGTTGCTGCCGTCGACCGCGATTTGGTACAGCTTGCCGTTTTGCTCCAGATACAGGTTGTAGCTCTGCTCAAAGTTGTCCTGGTAGCTCTGCGTAGGCTGATCGAAGAAGGCGTTGATCTTGCCTTCGCCCAGCAGCTGAATCAGTTCGGAGAGCGCGCCGTACAGAATGTCGTACTGTTGCTTAACGCGTTCTGCCGACTGGGGATCCTGACGCGGATCCTGAGGGATCTTTTCGTAAGCGGCATAGTGTCTTTCCGCCCTGGCCAGCTCTTCTTTCGCCTTGGCCAGCAGTTCATCAATGGTGGCGCCGCTGCCGATCTTATTGGTATCCATCATGTAGCGAATACCGGCACGGTTTAGGGAGTTGCGCGCCTGCAGCAGGTCAACGCGGCTTTCACTCAACTGCAGCTGCTGCTGGCGGATCGTTTGCAGGACGGTAAAGTTTTCCTTATCGCTTTTCAGCGAGGAGAAAAAGAGTCCGCCCGAAATCAACTGCAAGGCGCCAAACAGCACCAACACCAGCAACAGGCTGGTGACCACCTTCATACGATTTAACATGATTTCCCTTGTTGAAGCCCGCGCAGACAGGCTCTGATGACGTTGAATGTGAGAGTTATCGGCGCCGTGCGGCAAAACTTTATGCGGGAAAGTAACTATTTTTAGTGGGGGTTCCGGGCGCGGTCTGCGGCGCCGCGACAGGTCAGGAAGAGTGATGGATGAAGGGGGCAGCGCCCTGCCCCCTGGGGTCATGAATCAGACGCTTTTCGCCACGCTGTCGACCAGCGACATCTCTTCGCTGCTCAGCAGCTTTTCGATATCCACCAGGATCAGCATGCGCTCGCCCAGCGAACCGAGACCGGTGAGGTATTCGGTCGCCAGCGTCACCGCGAACTCCGGCGCCGGGCGAATCTGCTCGGCGGTCAGCGACAGCACGTCGGAAACGCCGTCGACCACGATGCCCACCACGCGCTGACCAAAGTTCAGCACGATCACCACGGTGTTTTCATCGTAAGACACGCTTTGCTGCGAGAATTTCACCCGCAGATCGATGATCGGGACAATCACGCCGCGCAGGTTGGTGACACCCTTGATGAACGCCGGCGTGTTGGCGATGCGGGTCACCTGATCGTAGCCGCGAATTTCCTGCACCTTGAGGATATCGATGCCGTACTCCTCATTGCCCAGGGTGAAAATCAGAAACTCTTGCCCTACCGTTTCGCCAGCCAATTTGCTGACGGCTGCCAATCCTGCCATATCATTCACCTTTTAAATCAATAAACTCATTATTATGCGGCGGCGTCCGTCAGACGCTTTTCACGGTTCAAGGTTTGCAACGCCGAGACATCGACGATCAAGGCCACGCTGCCGTCGCCCAAAATGGTCGCGGCGGAGATGCCCGGCACTTTGCGGTAGTTGCTTTCCAGATTCTTCACCACCACCTGGTGCTGGCCGATCAGTTGATCCACCAGCAACGCATAGCGGCGGCCGGCGCTTTGCAGGATAACGACGATGCCCTGCGTGGCGTCGGTTTTGGCGCCGTCCACTTCGAATACCCGATACAGCTCCACCAGCGGCAGGTATTCGCCGCGCACCTGCAGCACGCGTTCGCCCCCGGCCAGCGGATGCAGATCTTCCGCCTGCGGCTGCAGCGACTCCATCACCGCGTTCAGCGGCAGGATAAAGACTTCGTCGTTCACCTTGACCGACATGCCGTCGAGGATCGCCAGCGTCAGCGGCAGCAGGATGCGGATGGTGGTGCCTTTGCCGGCCTGCGAACGGATCTCGACGTGGCCGCCCATCTCCTGAATATTCCGTTTCACCACGTCCATGCCGACGCCGCGGCCGGAAACGTCGGTCACCTGCTCGGCGGTGGAGAAGCCCGGCGCGAAGATCAGCATGCCGACTTCTTCGTCGCTCATGCTTTCGCTCACCGCCAGCCCTTGCGACGCGGCCTTGGCGAGAATTTTTTCGCGGTTCAGGCCGGCGCCGTCGTCGATAACCTCAATACAGATGTTGCCGCCCTGATGTTCGGCCGACAGCACCAGATTGCCTACCGCCGATTTGCCGGCGGCGATGCGGGTGGCCGGCTCTTCGATACCGTGATCGAGGCTGTTGCGCACCAGGTGCGTCAACGGATCGATGATGCGTTCGATCAGGCTCTTGTCCAGTTCGGTCGAGCTGCCCTGCAGCGTCAGCTCCACCTGCTTGTTCAGCTTGCCGGCCAGATCGCGCACCAGGCGCGGGTAGCGGCTGAAGACGTATTCCATCGGCATCATGCGGATCGACATCACCGACTCCTGCAGATCGCGCGCGTTACGCTCCAGCTGGCTCATGCTGTTCAGCAGATCGCCGTGGTTGACCGGATCGAGCGTGCCGGAGCGCTGCGCCAGCATCGACTGGGTGATCACCAGCTCGCCCACCAGGTTGATCAGCTGATCCACCTTTTCCACCGCCACACGAATGCTGGTGGACTCGCTCGCCTTGGCGCGCGCTTTCGGCGCTTCCGCCGCTGCGGCGGCCGGTTTAGCGGCAGGCGGCGCGGCGGCCGGTTTAGCGGCAGGCGGCGCGGCGCTGGCGACCGGCGCTGGCGCAGGTTCCGGCACGGCGACCGCTGCCGGTAAGCTAGCTTCTGCGACGGCCGGTTCGCTCGGCGACGGCGTCGAGAAGCTGATTTGTTCCGGTTCCAGCACGAAGCACAGCACGGCGCTGATGTCGTCTTCGCTGGCGGAGGTGAGCAACGTCACGTCCAGACTGTGTTCCGTCTGATGAGGGTCTTTAACCTCACCGAGGTTGCCCAGCTCTTCCAACATCAAGGGGATTTCACTGGCTTTCAGCCCGTTCAGGCTGATGCGCATGCCGCCTTCGATCGCCGCCGGCGCGGCCGCCGGCTTCACGACAGGCTGCTGAACGGCCGGTTGAGCCGCGGGCGCCGCCTGCTGCTGTTGCGCTTCCAACGCCAGCTGGCGCAGCGCCTGGCAAATGTATTCAAAGCTTTCGGCGTCAGGCTGTTGCGAGGTTTTATAGGCGTCCAGTTGCTCCTGCATAATGTCTTTGGTTTCCAGAAACAGGTTGATAATCTCGGTGCTCAGGCTCATTTCCTGGCGTCTTGCACCGTCCAGCAGGTTCTCCAGCAGGTGGGTGGTTTCCTGCAGCACCGAAAAGCCAAAGGTCGCCGCGCCGCCCTTGATCGAGTGCGCCGCGCGGAAGATGGCGTTCAACGGCTCGATATCGGGGGCCAGCGGATCCAGCTCCAGCAGATGTTGCTCCATGTCGGCCAGCAACTCGTCCGCCTCATCAAAGAAGGTCTGATAAAAATCGCTAATGTCCATGCTCACGGGGTCACCTCTGGCTGTGAGTCGCGGTTAGTCGGTGCGGGTGCGGCCGCCGGTTGTTCCGGCGCCTGATCGGCCGGGGCTATCGCCGGGGATGCCTGCGCTGGGACGCTCGGCGCTGGCGTTGACGCCGCCGGCTCCGGGGCTGCCGCCGAGTGCTCCGGCGTTTGGCTGGCCGGTGCAGTTGCCGACGGCGCCAGCTGTTTCAGGCTGTCCGGCTGGGCGATATCCATCGCGTTGCTTTCGGCATTTTCATGTTCGATGCCTTCTTGCGTTTGCTTATTCAGCACCAGCACGGTGATGCGACGGTTAATCGCGTCATCGGCGCCGTGCTGTTTCAGGCTCATGGTCGCCGCCATGCCCACCACCCGCAGCACCTTGCCTTCCGCCAGGCCGCCGGCGATCAGCTCGCGTCGGGAGGCGTTGGCGCGATCGGCCGACAGTTCCCAGTTGCTGTAGCCGCGCTCGCCGCTGGCATAAGGGATATCATCGGTGTGGCCGGACAGGCTGATCTTGTTGGGCAAATCGTTGAGGATCGGCGCTATCGCCCGCAGAATATCGCGCATGTAGCTCTCGACCTGCGCGCTGCCGGTTTTGAACATCGGCCGGTTTTGGCTATCGATAATCTGGATGCGCAGCCCTTCGTCCATCATGTTGATCAGCAGATGCGGGCGCAGCGCCTTCAGGCGCGGATCGGACTCAATCAATTCATCCAGCTTTTCGCGCAGCTTGTTCAGGCGCAGCTCTTCGGCGCGCTTGTCCGGCGAATCGACCTGCTTTCTCACCAGGCCGTGCTGCTGCGTAGGATCGTCGCCGCCGCCCGGGATCGGGCTGCTTTCGGAGCTGCTCTTGTCACCGCTGGTCAGGGCCACCTTGAGCGGCGTGCGGAAGTATTCGGCGATTTGCGTCAGCTCCTGCGGGCTGGCGATCGCCAGCAGCCACATCACCAGGAAGAACGCCATCATCGCCGTCATAAAGTCGGCATAAGCGATCTTCCAGGAGCCGCCGTGATGGGCGGCATGATGCGACTTGCGCTTTCTGACCAGAACGACCGGATGATTCTGTTTCATGCTTCTTCTTCTTCCGTCGCCTGCTGCGCCGGCGCTTTCACGCGGCGCACGTGTTCTTCCAGCTCAACGAAAGAAGGACGTTCGGTGGTATACAGCGTTTTGCGGCCAAACTCGACGGCGATCTGCGGCGCGTAGCCGTTCAGGCTCGACAGCAGCGTGACCTTGATGCACTGCATCATCTTGACGTTTTCGGCGCTCTTCTGGCGCAGCAATGTGGCCAGCGGCGAGATGAAGCCGTAGGCCAGCAGAATGCCGAGGAAAGTACCGACCATGGCGTTGGCGATCAGCGCGCCCAGTTCCGCGGCCGGCCGATCGGCCGAAGCCAGGGCGTGCACCACCCCCATCACCGCCGCGACGATACCGAACGCCGGCAAGGAGTCGCCCACCATCGCCAGGCTGCCGGCGGGCACTTCGCTTTCCTGCTCGTAGGTTTCGATCTCTTCGTCCATCAGCGCTTCGATCTCGAACGCATTCATATTGCCGCTCACCATCAGCCGTAAATAGTCGGTAATGAACTCCACCAGGGTGTTATCGGCAAGGATGCGCGGATAATTAGAAAAAATTTCACTTTCTTGCGGATTATCGATATCGAACTCGAGCGACAGCATGCCCTGCTGGCGCGATTTGGCCAGCAGGCGGAACAGCAGCGCCATCAGATCCATGTACAGATCTTTGTTGTATTTGGAACGGCGCATCAGCCGCGGCAGCGCGCGCAGCGTGGCTTTGATTGCCTTGCCGTTGTTGCCGACGATGAAAGCGCCGACCCCCGCCCCGCCGATAATCAGAAACTCCGCCGGCTGATACAACGCACCGAGATGGCCGCCCACGATCAGGTAGCCGCCAAACACCGCACCCAATACCACCAGATAACCCAAAATAACTAGCACACGCATTCCTTAAATTAACAATGTGGATGGAAGGTGGGGCAAACGCGCCCTGGCGCACAGACCAGGCTGCGTGTCTGGGGGCGGCATGCCGCCCCTGCGTATCACACGTCGGTATTCATTGCCGAGAGCCGGCAATGTGGCGGCTCAAATGGCGCGTTTGACCTGCTCGTCCAGCAGTTGAGGAATAATATCGGCCAGTTGCGGCGAAAGTTTACGTCTTTTTACGGCGCGGGATGGGGGTTGGCATAAACTGCAGATGAAACCGTTCAGCGGCTGGTGCGCGTGGGTGATAAATGCGCCGCCGCAGCAGCTGCAGGCAGAGAGCTGCAGCATGCCGCTGTCGACGAAACGCACCAGCGTCCAGGCACGGGTCAGCGCCAGCAACGGCGCCTCACCAGCCTGCTGAGGACACTGCTCGAGATAGAGGCGATAGGCTTTGATCACCGCCTCCACTCCGCTGCACTGCCCGCTTTTCATCAGAAACAGGTAGGCGTTGTAAAACATCGACGAGTGAATATTTTGTTCCCAGGTCATAAACCAGTCGGTTGAGAACGGTAACATTCCTTTTGGCGGCGGGCTGCCGCGTAACTCCTTGTAAAGTTTAATCAAGCGCCCGCGGCTGAGCTGGGTTTCGCTCTCCAGCATCTGCAATCGGGCTCCCAGCGAAATCAGCTCCATGGCGAGCTGAATGTCCTTGGCTTCTTGAACGATACTTTTCTCAACCATCATCAGGCTCTTTTCTTCGTCGGGCTAGCGTCTTTACTCGATAGCTCTTGCAGTAAATGGCTTGATAGCAAAATGCCGGTATGGATTTGTTGCAGATCGTCGACGCGCGACTCTTTGGTCAGGCGTTCGATGGTCTGGCTTTCGTTAAAGCGGAAGTGGCAAACCAGCTGGTTGGTCTCGGCGAGTTTAACCATTTGCGGCAAAGTCAGCTGCGCCAGCGCATCGGCCATGGCTTCATCAATGCCAAGACGGAACATCGCGGAGGCTTTTTCATCGTTGATCAAACGCTGTGCTAAAAGTAAATATGACAGATTGATGTCATAAATATGCTTAAGTAATTCAGACGTACCCATATTCCCCATCCCGACAGACTATGTTTAAAAACATACGCTGGGTGATAAATTTTATCGCCCGTGACCTGGGTTGTTTCCCAAAGCTGGCAAATTAATCTCTCAAAAACGACTGCTATAATTTTCAACAATCGCTAAATTTGACCACTGTTCAGTATTTGCTACGAGCGTAAACCAACGTGTATGGATGTACAGCATTCTGCTTCGATAGTGTTTAGTCACCATGAAACTATTTTTACAAATTTAATAAGATTATTCCTAAAGCAGCGCAACTCTACCCCCGAACCATTAGCACACACAATGTAAGTGAGAGGCAATTTTAAATACAATGTGACATAGATCACAAAAATAAAAAATAATTAAGCCAAATACACCCAAATACGCTCACTTATTGACCGCTATTTTGTTCACAAAACAGCCATAGGTAAAAAAACGTCTTAAAAACAATGTTTATCCGCCAAAAAATTATCTTTTTTAGATCAATTCGAACAAAAGCATCACCAAACCAAAATAACAGAACAAAAATCTGTGTATAGGCGACAAACTCAGTATAAATAACCATTTGAGTTACTAAAAAATATCCAAGCTGAAAAATAACCTGTGTAAACTATAAGGTTATTAGCTATCGGATTTGACTTAAGCCCTCAGCCTGAAGCTGTTCTAATTTTCCACATCAGGTGATTATGGCTTATCAATGATTCGCAGGCGTAGTGAACAAGCTAACAGACGTAACGATATGTTTCCGTATTAGCGCGATGCAAGAATGCTTTTTCTACATTAGAGTTCCCCAAAACGACATATCGGCAGCAATCCATAAAACTTTAATGCCTTTTATTTCTTTTTCTTTCGCCGTGATAATTCCCTCTCCCCCAGGGATTATTTACATGGCTTACGTTTTCATCACTTCATTGTCATAAAATAAAACGCAGTTTTGTTTTACTCTTCATATTTCCCCATCGAGAAAAACGGCTTTTCAGCGCAAGCGACGACGACAAACACCGCACAATGCCGCAGCGGCACCACGGACGGTGAAAAAATCACCGCAAAAGATGGCCTGGCGCGGTGCCGCGAGCTTGTGCACGGCAAGAACGACGACGCGTCGGCCGTCAGCGGCCCTGAGACTTTCCCTATTTATCCGTTTATCAGCAGGATGAGATTGCTGACGGCGCATTGGCATATTATGATTTATCAAAGCGCCGCTACGTGCGGCGTGACATCATTACCCGGTGCAATTTATCTACTTGAAATGATTTTTGTCAGGTCGTACATCGCTGCCTCGACGGCGTCGCCGTGAGCCGCCGATGTGTTATTCACCCGGCTTTAACTATTAACAGGCTATATTTTAATCATGACCGATACGCTCGAATATCTGCTGACATTCCGTAAATGCTCCTCTTTGGACAGCCTGGAGAAGGTGTACGACAAACTGAACTACTCCATTGAAAATGATAAAGAAATGAGCAACATGTACCGCGCCGCCGACCACCGTCGCGCCGAGCTGGTTGCCGGTAAATTGTTCGATCTGGGCAAGGTGCCGAAAACGCTGTGGGCGCAGGTGCTTTAATTCAGTGAAATTACGTGCGGCAACGGTTTTATCTTTTATTGCTATATAACCGGGGTAAATTCGGCTTTTATTGCCGCGCGTGATGCGAAACACATTTATTCCCCCCGCCAGGCTCTACCCTTTATCCGACGCAGTACCTCCGCCCAGGCCGCCGATGCGGCAGCCTGGAATGCGATGGATACAACAAGGAGTGGGATATGGGGTATCAAAACGTTCTGGTCACCGTCGCCGTTGCCCCTGACAGCCACCGCCTGGTGGAAAAAGCCGTCTCCATCGTCCGCCCTTACGGCGGCAGCATCACCTTGTTAAGCACCCTCGCCAACCCGGAAATGTACAATAATTTCGCCGGGCCGATGCTGGGGGATTTGCGCTCGTTGATGGAGGAGGAAACCCGGCTGTTTATGGAGGAACTGCGTCAACGCGCCGGTTACCCGATCGCCGATGCGCTGATCGTGCACGGCGAGCTGGGTGACAGCCTGGAATACGCCAGCCGCCGTCAGCCGTTCGACCTGCTGATCTGCGGCAATCATCGCGACGGCATGATGAATAAGGTCTCCTGTTCCGCCGCCCGCTTTATCAATATCAGCCACATCGACGTGCTGATCGTTCCGCTCTAAGGCTAAGCACATTCGGTAACGTTGCCTTGCCGCCCCTGGACTAGGCTTAACGCATCTTGTTTGTCGCAACGCAAAGGAGCTTTCGATGTCCCCTTCTTCTCAACAGAACCGCCGCTTCCTGCTGGCCGCGCGTCCGCACGGTGAACCGACGGCGGCCAACTTCCGTCTCGATACCGTCCCCGCACCGCAGCCCGGCGCCGGACAGCTGGTGCTGCGCACCGTTTATCTGTCGCTGGATCCTTATATGCGCGGGCGCATGAGCGATGCCCCCTCCTACGCGCCGCCGGTGGAGATCGGTCAGGTGATGGTGGGCGGCACGGTATCGCGCGTAGCGGCTTCACAGCATCCCGATTTCAACGTCGGCGATTGGGTGTTGGGTTATGACGGCTGGCAGGATTACGCCCTGTCTGACGGCAGCGGCCTGCGCAACCTCGGCCCGCACCTGCCGCATCCTTCCCGCCTGCTGGGCGTGCTGGGCATGCCGGGATTTACCGCTTACATGGGGCTGCTCGACATCGGCCAACCGCAGGCGGGAGAAACGCTGGTGGTGGCCGCCGCCAGCGGGGCGGTCGGTTCGGTGGTCGGCCAAATCGGTAAGCTGAAAGGCTGCCGCGTCGTCGGCATCGCCGGCGGGGCGGAAAAATGCCGCTATGTGGTGGAAGAGTTGGGTTTCGACGCCTGCATCGATCACCGCGCCCCTGACTTTGCCGAACAGCTGGCGGCCGCCTGCCCTAAAGGCATCGACATCTATTACGAAAACGTCGGCGGGGCGGTGTTCGACGCCGTACTGCCGCTGTTGAACACCAAAGCGCGCATTCCGGTGTGCGGCATCATCGCCCATTACAATGCCACCGGGTTGCCTGCGGGGCCGGACCGCTTGCCGCTGCTGGAGGGACTGATCCTGCGCAAACGCATCCGTATGCAGGGCTTTATCATCTTCGACGACTACGGCTCACGCTTTGACGAGTTCTTGCAACAAATGAGCAGTTGGGTCGAACAGGGAAAAATCAAGTTCCGCGAGGACATCGTCGACGGGCTGGAGCAGGCGCCGCAGGCGTTTATCGGCCTGCTGCAGGGCAAGAACTTCGGCAAGTTGGTGATCCGCGTCGCCGACGAGTAACCGGTAACAGGGCGTGGTACACCACGCCCTGCTTTTAATGCACGGCACCGTCGCCGAATCTCACATCCTCCTCTACCGTCAGCGTCACCTGCACGATAGTGCGCACCGCTTCCACCCTCGCCGCCAGCGCCCTGCTCGGCTTGCCCGGATGCGCCGCCGCCGGCAAACGCGCAACGCGTACGCATTCTCCCGCTGCCTGACGAATTGGCCATCACGTCTTTCCCCATTGAGCCGATCGCCGGCCGGCAGAGCGCGACCCGGCCTTAATCTGGCTCTGCGGCCTGATAAGCCAAATCTCCTTCGCTCCCTGTCCACATTAATAATTGCTGCATTATCAACCGTTCAAACCCTCGACCAACGGCCTGCAGAGGGGGCTTTCCACGCCTACCAAATAGGAATCATCCGAATTAACATTCGGGAAATTTATATATTTGATCATCTTTAAGTGGCAAATGGTAAGGATAAAAAACAGTCAGTGACTTTTTTTACGTAAAAAAAGAGTTGTTTTATAAGCACGTTGACTTAAGTGTTACAGATTTATTTTTTGGTATTACCAATTACCCAATAATTTGAGATAAAAAATGATCTGCTCGCATGTATATGTTTTAGATGATTAAAACCAAGATCGTGAGCAAGTTAACGAATTGAGCATTGATCCACAAGGCTATTTTGCAAATGCAGAGCTCTATTGTAGACTGCACAAATCGTGCCTTTGTGTAAACTTTGTTAAATCTTTCGTCAGTTCCTGTCTCCATTCGTGACAGATACGCCATCGGGATCGCGCGTCAATTCTCGTGCGGTAGCTATGCCTAAAGCGGGGAATAGTATGGATCGCCTTATCATTGCGCACACGCCTTTGCCCTCCCATCAGCTGTTGTTCCGAAGCCTTTCCGGTGAGGAAAAACTGGCCGGATTGTTCGAGTTCGACGTCGAGCTGCTCAGCCCCGACAATCGGCTCGATCTGAAAGCGCTGCTGGGACAAAAAATCACGTTGGAGCTGCGGGGCAATCCGCTGGCGCCGCGCTATCTCAACGGCAATATCACGCGCATGACCCTCTCCGGAAGGGAAGCCGGCGGCAACCGTTACTATATCTACCGCGCCGTGCTGCGCCCCACGCTGTGGTATCTGACGCAAAACCGCGATTTCCGCATCTACCAGGAAAAGACCGTTCCCGACATCCTGACTCAGGTGCTGGGGCAGTATCAGGTGAAAATCGATAATCGCCTGAGTTACGACTACCGCATCTGGGGGTACTGCGTGCAGTACCAGGAGAGCGATTTCGATTTCATCAGTCGCCTGATGGAGCACGAAGGCATCTATTACTATTTCACGCACCAGCAAGACGGCCATACGCTGGTGCTGGCTGACGCGCCGTCGGCGCATCAGGAACTCGCCGGCTACGCCAGCATTCCCTATCAGCTCGCGGAAGGCGGCCTGGTGGAAAACAAAGACAGCATCAACAGCTGGAGCGTTTCGGACGCCATCACGCCCAGCCTGTATAGCCTGGATGACTACGATTTTCGCAAGCCGCGCGCGCGGTTGCTGGAGGCGCGGCAGAATCCCGCCTCGTTCGCGCAGGACAAAGCCGAGGTGTTCGACTGGCCCGGGCGTTATACCGATCACGCCCACGGCCAGTTTTACGTCAAGGTTCGCCAGCAGGAGTTCGAAGCGCAGCACGAGCAGATGAGCGGCGAAGGCAGTTCGCAGGGCATTGCGCCCGGCTACCGTTTTCAACTGATCCAGGCGCCGCGTATGGAGGACAACCGCGCCTACCTGGTGGTCAGCGCGCATTACTTCATGCAGGAAAACAGCTACGCCAGCAATGATAACGACGTCGGCGAGCAGCGTACCGAATTTCAGGTCGTTCCGGCGGACATCAATTGGCGCCCGGCGCGCATCACGCCCTGGCCGAAAACCCACGGCCCGCAAACTGCCGAAGTGGTGGGGCCGGAAGGCGAAAGCATCTGGACCGATAAGTATGGCCGGGTGAAACTCAAATTCCGTTGGGATCGCCACGGCAGCGGCAATGAAACCAGTTCCTGCTGGGTGCGCGTCTCCAGCGCCTGGGCCGGCTGGAAATACGGCGGGATCCAGATCCCGCGCGTGGGCGAAGAAGTGGTGGTCGACTTTATCAATGGCGATCCGGATCGCCCTATCATCACCGGCCGCGTTTACAACGAAGACAGCATGCCGCCGTGGGATCTGCCCGGCGACGCCACCAAAATGGGCTTTATGAGCCGCAGCAAAGGCGGCGGCGCCGACAACGCCAGCTTCCTGTTCCTGGAAGACTCGCCCGGCAACGAATCTTTCGACATGCACGCCGAACGCAACATGAACATGACGGTGGAAAACGACAAGAACGTCAATATTGACGGCAGCCGCACCACCACCATCGGCCGCAAGCAGGACGACACCGTCACCGGCGACGCCACGTTCCTGTACAAAGCGAAACGCACCACCACCGTCGATGGGCTGGAAACCGCCAACCTGAACGCCCACCAGACGGTGAACATCAAAGGCGGCCGCGACCTGACGATTATCGACGGCGGCGATAAAATCGACATCACCGGCAATCAGTCCTTCAAGCTTGACGGCGCGCAGACGCAAAACATTACGCAGACCCAACACGTCACGGTGAAGGGCAATCAGACCCTCGACATTACCGAAGGGCAACAAACCAGCACCATCAAGCAAGGGCAAACGGTCAACATCACCTCCGGCGGGCAGCACACCACCATCACCGCCGGCGGGCAGGAATTGACGGTTAAAGGCGGCGGCCAAACCGCTACCGTCACCGGGAATGTCACCGAGACCTACAAAAACGATCAGAGCACGACGATCACCGGTACGCTGACCATCAAAGCGAAAACGATCAACATCACCAGCGCGGACGGCGTGTCGGTGCAGACACCGAGCTGGAAAGATAACTGCCACGGTTGGAAATGGGTGGCGACGGGGGCCAACTTCGCCTTCTACGGCTCCAATCTTGCGTTGACAGGAGCCAGCCTGAAACACACGATGCTGGATATCTCGCACAATCCGCTGGCGATCAGCAAAACCAATTTCAAGCTCAGTAACGATCCCATGACGTTCACTCAGCTTGGCGCGCTGGTGACCAACGGCGCCTTACGGTTGAGCACCAAGGCGCTGGCGATCTTTTTATAAAGGGACTCCCATGTCGAAGGCCAAAAATGTTCTCACCGTTATCGGGTTGATTTTATTGGCTCCTATCCTCAGCCTGGTGGGTTTTTTCAAATTCATCACGGTCGATATCTGGGGTTATTTCAAACATATCGGTTCTTCCCTCAGCGTGATGGAGAACGGTATTTCCGCCTCCGGGCAAATCGTCAGCATTCGCCAGACCAACCTGTGGGACGGGAATCGGCCGGTCTGCGAAGTCGAAGTCAAATACATCGCCCAAGACGGAAAAAACCATACGGCCGTGGCGAAAGGCCCAATTAGCGTCGTGGATCTGCCGCGTTATCAGCCGGGCCATTTCACCGCGATCAAGTACGATCCGAAGAACCCCAAAAAAGCGGTGATCGAAGAGCTTTCCCGGCTTTGAGCGAAAAGGCTCCTTTCAATCACGCGATCCGATTGCAACGCTCTGCCAACGGCTTATCGTTCATCGGTTCGCTAACTCACCTTGCATAAGGAAAAGTCACGATGGGCGCGTTCATTGCCTTTTCGACGCAGGACAGCCTCTGGGGACAAATCCTGTTTACCTTCTTTGGCATCCTGGTTGGCTGCGTCTTGCTCGCCGCGATCGGCAAAACCTTTTTGTCGGCCAGCCGAGCGGCCGCGTTGCCTGCGCGGTTGCTGATCTTTGTCGCGCTGATGCTGGCGCTGCTGAAATACAACCAGCAGGTGATGTCTGCGGTGAATGCCCCCGCAGAATTGATCGGGTTCCTGATTTTGCCCGGCTTTTTGATGGGTTACCTGGGTGCGGCGCCCACCGGCAGACTGGCGCTGGTGATAGAGCTGCCCTGTTTTGCGGCGCTCGCCGCGCTGCTGATTCTGGGCGCCGCCGACGTCGAATTTTTTGCCCCCTATCACCTGGAGAGCGCCGGCCAATTTATCGCCAAGGCGATCGCTGCGGCATTGTCCGTCGCCGCCGTGCTGTTGGCTCGCGGAATAAACGGGAAGGACGGCGCACTGTCCTCTTGATCATCCCTTTCGAAGCGGGGCCCTCCCCGCATTAACGATCGGCGCTGAACGCCGCATCGTTTTCTTCATCTGTTGTGACATAGCCTGATATCTATTAAACCGAAAAACGGATTGTTTTTGAGCAGCAGCCTGGCTGCCAGCTGATATCCACAGGAAGCTTTACACACACAATGAAAGTCGTAAAACCTCTGCGCCTCAGCGCGCTTCATCGCCCCTTCTCTTGGCAAGGGCAAAACCATCTGGGCGTTTCCGTTTTGGCCTTGGCCGATATGGGGGCTTCCCCGCGCCTGCGCCCCGAACCGGAGCTGTGGCAGTTGGCCGCCGAAGAACTCACGCTGAGCGGCGGCGTGCTCGATTTGGCTATCCCCAAAGCCTGCGCGGAGTTTCTCGCCACCGGTAACGCCTACACCCACCATCAACAAGACAAAACCGCTTGCGCCGTAAAGATCCAGCTGGATTCGCTGGAAAAAACGCTGGTGGTTTTCGGCGATCGCCATTGGATCAACGATCGTCCCTCCACTCCCCTCCCTTTTGCAGAAATGCGTCTGGACTGGCGCCGGGCTTACGGCGGCACCCAGTTCGCCGATAATCCGCACGGCATCGGCGCCACTCCAGAAACATTTCCGCAGGGCCGCATCCATCGCCTACCCAATATTGAACCGCTGCAGGGGCGCCTCGCGTCTCCTCGGCAAAGCGCGCAACCGGCGAGCTTTGACGCGTTGGATATCACCTGGCCGCGCCGCTTCTCCCGCATCGGTAAAAACTACGACGCCGACTGGTTGAAAAACGGCTTTCCCGGCTTCGCCAACGATATCGACTGGCGCCTGTTCAACATGGCGGAAAGCGATCAGCAGTTTCCTCAACGCGACAGTTTGCCGCCCCGCGCCGCCTATCGAATTTGGAACATGCACCCTTCAGAACCGGTGCAGCAAGGTCATTTGCCGCCGTGGCGCACACGCTGTTTCATCAACCGGCTGCGCGGCGACGAAACGCATTTCGAAGAAATCGCGATGCGCCACACCACCGTCTGGTTCTTCCCGCATCGGGAACAGATGCTGCTGATTTATCAGGGCAGCACACGCATCAATGAAGACGATGCCGCCGACGTAATGCAGCTGATGCCGGCTTTGGAAATCGAAGGCGAGCCCCGCTCCACCGCGCATTATCGGCAGGTGTTGACCCAGCGGCTGGATAAGGAACGGGGGGTTCTGCACGCGTTTCGTGAGCAAGAGTTGTTGCCGGAAGCGTGCATCGGCGCCTGGCTGGATACGGAAACGCCGACGCAGCAAAGCCCGATGGCGGAAAATATCGCCGCCTACGAGCACCGGCAGCGCGAAGAGCACCGCCAGCGCCTGCTGCGTGAAGGCCAGGACATCGATGAACTGTTCCCGCTGCCGTCGCAAGACGCGCCGCCGAAGCTGGATCAACTCGCCGAATTCGTCGAGCGTCTGGAAAGCCAGGCCGAGGCGCAGTATCAGGACATGCTCAAGCTGGCGCAAGCCGAGGGTATCGATCCGCGCAATCCCGGTGGGGATCACGTGCCGCCATCCGGTGCGGAAAGCTACCAGCAGCAGCGCGATCTGCTGTTCCAGGAGGCGCGCCGGCATCCCGACGCGTTCAGCGAAAAACAGCTGGGGGAAAGCGAGCGCGCGCTGCACCAAATGTATTTAATGTCGGCACAGGCGCAAAGCCCTGCGCTGCGTTTAAGCGGCGATCTGGCGCAAATCATTCGCCAACGCGTCACCGCCGCCATGCTGCGCGATAAGGATCTCAACGGTCTTGATCTCACCGGCGCCGATCTGTCCGGCATGGATCTCTGCCAGGCTAACTTGCGCGGCGCTTTGCTGGAAAACGCCAATCTGCGCCAAACCCAACTGGTGGGTTGCGACCTTCGCGAGGCGATGCTGGCGCGCGCCGATCTCAGCGGTGCCGTCTTGCAGCAGGCCGATCTGAGCCACGCCTCTTTGGCCCTGGCGAAATGCGAAGCGACGGATTTCGGCGGCGCGCAGCTGCACGAAACCAACATTCAGCAAACGTTGTTTCAACGCTGCGATTTCACGATGGCCTCATTACGCGATTTGCTGGGATACGAAACCTTGCTCGGGCAGTGTGACTTCAGCCGCGCCACGCTGGCCAACATTACGCTGATGGAGCTGCAGTTGGAGCAGCTGACATTCCGCCACGCCCGGCTCGACAAAGTCAGCTTCGTCAAATGCCGCTTGCAGGCGGTGAACTTCGATCGGGCGCGGCTTGAAAGCTGCGCCTGGGTTGATACCGAGACGCAAAACCTCAGTTTCCGCGCCGCACGCCTCACGGCCTGCGCCTTTGCGGCAAAGACGCTGCTGCCGCAGGCGGATTTCAGCGACGCGACGCTAAACCAGTGCAATTTACGCCAGATGCCGTTGCAGCGGGCCAATTTCAGCCGTGCGCGTCTCAATAATTGCGACCTGTCGGAAACCCGGTTGAACGACGCCGATTTCCGTCAGGCCAACGGCAGCGGCAGCCTGTTCATTCGCAGCGATCTGTCTCGCGCCAACCTGCGCGACGCCAATTTCATTGCGGCGATCCTGCAAAAATGCGTGCTGTCAGGCGCCGACCTGCAGGGCGCCAATCTGTTCCGGGCCGACCTGTCGCAGTCGCAAGTGGATCAGGCGACCCGGCTCGAGGGCACCTATACCGCCAGGGTGAAAACATTGCCTCGCCACAACGGGAAGGAAGTATGACCTCAAAGCCAGAGCAAATACGCCAGCGCGTGAAACGCGGCGAGCTGATTGCCGGTGAGGATTTGCACGGCCTGTCATTCGCCGGTATGGATTTGGCCGGCGGCATGTTCAACGAACTGAACCTGAACGGCGTGAACTTCTCCGATTGCGATCTGCGCGACAGCGTCTTCAGCAATTGCCGGCTCGAACAGGCGCAATTTGCACGGGCGAACCTGAAGCAAACGGCCTTCAACCAGTGCGCCATGTCGGGCGGCCGCTTCAGCGAGAGCCATATCGAACTGACGATGTTCAACGACTGCCGGCTTGAACAGGGCGACTTCAGCCGGCTGGCGCTCAACCAAAGCCACTGGATGTCATGCCAATTGGCCGGCGCGAATTTTTCCGCCACTCAGCACGATCGCACCACCTTTTACGAAAGCCCGCTCGACGGCGCTGCGTTGAATCAGGCGCGGTTATCTCTTGTCACGTTCTTCCGATTAAATCTCCGTGACACAAGGTTTGAAGGGGCAGATTTCGACCGCGTCACGTTTTTCGAATGTGACCACCGCGGCAAAAGTTACGCCGGGCAGCGCCTGATCGCCTGCCAGTTTACCGATAACCAACTGGACGACGTCGATTTCAGCCAGGCGACGCTGCGTCAAAGCAACTTCAAGGGCGCTTCGCTGCGGCGCGCCAACCTGGCGGGCGTGCAGGCGCAGCAGTCGCTGTGGCTGGAGGCCAATCTGACCCACGCGCAGTGCCGCGGCGGGCAGTTCGATCAGGCGATCTTCAGCGAAGCGACGTTGGACGCCGCCAACTTCAGCCAGGCGCGCCTGTATCAATGCGTATTCCAGCACAGCCGCGCGGCGCGCTGTGATTTCAGCGACAGCGACCTGACCTACGCCGACTTTTGTTATGCCGACATCGGCGCCGCCGATTTCCGCCGCGCGCGCTTTATGCGCACCCGCATGCACCGCGCCCATCAGCAGCAAACGCGCTGGGGCGATCGCAGCGGAATTCTCGAGCGCGACGAAGAGCTGTACGCCGCCGAAACCTGGAGCGCACAGCGCCAGAGCCGAATCTGAATGCATTGACCACTTCACGAGGGGATCACCATGAGCGTTGCCAACACAACCCGCGCCGTCAACATCGCACCGCCCCAGCAGGCCGCCGGCCAGGTCGTCAACCTGTTGCCGGACGGCAGTCTGGTGGTGGAGTGCGAAGGCCGCGGCTGGCATTGCCGCCGGGCGGCGAGCTGCCTGCTGACGCCGGCACTCGGCGATAACGTGCTGGTCGCCGGCTGCGGCCACCAGCTGTGGGCGATCGCCGTCCTCGAACGTGCGGAACCGCAAAGCGCGGCGCGGCTGAGCGTTGCAGGCGATCTGCACATTGAAACGCCGAGCGGCTCGCTGTCGCTGCACGGCGCGCAGGCGCTGAAACTGAGCGGCGACGCCATGACGCTGCAGGCGAACAGCGGCGACTGCCAGGTCGACAAGATGAAATACAGCGGCGAAGAGCTGTCGGCCTTCGTCAGCATCAGCCGCCTGGTCGGCAAACGCTGCGAGTCGCTGTGGCATTCGGTCAGCCAGATCAGCCATTCGCTGTTCCGCAAAGTGCGCCAGACCGAGCACGTGCGCGCCGGGCAACTGGATTACCAGGCGGAAGATTACGCCCGCATTCATGCCCGCAACACGCTCATTACTTCAAAAGACATCACCAAGCTGGATTCGGAACAAATCCACGTCGGATAACCTGCGGAGGCCTTTTATGTTTGCCAACAGCCAAATGATCGGCGTGGACCTGGCGTTTCCCGACGTCTGTCTGACGCCAAGCCCGGCGCCGGTACCCGTGCCCTACCCGGATATCGCCCTGGCGCCGACCGCCATCCCGAACGCGTTCAACATTCTGTTCGTCGGCACCCCGGCGCACAACATGGCGACGGTTACGCCGCTGACCAACGGCGACAACCCCGGCGTGGCCACCGGCGTCGCTTCCGGGACGGTGATGGGGCCGTCCCGCCACCTGACCGGCGCCTTTACCGTGCTGCTCAAAGGCACCCCGGCCACCCGGCTGACCAGCCTCAGCCTGCAGAATTCCACCAACGCGCTCGGCATGCGCATCGTGCCGAGCCAATTAAAAGTGTTGCTGCTTGCGCCCTGATGACGGCGCCCTATTACACAGCCATTAAACAAGAAGAGGACATTGTGAAAACACGGATTACCCTGACGCTGCTGACCGCCCTGACGCTTGCCGGTTGTTCCACGCCGCCGCCACCGCCGCCGGCGCTCAATAACGACGCCATCGTCAGCAGTGAGGTCAACGGCGTCACGCTAAAGCACCGCGCCGCGGTGAGCGCGCCGCAACAGTTCAAGCCGATCGGTGAGGAGTACCGCAGCCTGTACGCCGCCAGCATCATGAGCAGCCCGAATTATACCGGCACCGCCGTCGGCAGCCTGGACAACGCCGCCGCGTTCTACGCGCTGGGCGAAGTGGAAAACAACTGGCTGGCGATCTCCGCCATCCGGGGCGGCGACCTGGTGGGTTACATCCAGGCCAACGCCGGCGTACCGGAAGCGCGCTACAAATCGACGCTGCGCAAAGATCTGCCGCGCCGCGCGCGCGCCGCCAAACAGGACTGCGTCAAAGTCGGCGGCGACAGCAAGGCGTGTAAAAACGCCGGCTCAGCCACCTGGATCCTCCAGTAGTCAGCACGCCTGCGGGCGACGAGATTCCCATGATGACGACCCCTATCGCTTCCCGCTGGTGCGGGATGCTGTTTTTGCTGCTGGGCGCGTTGGCGCTCGGCGGCTGCATGTCTTCCGCCAAAAGCGTGCCGTCGCGTTACAGCCTGGTGTTCGATGCCGATCGCCAGGTCAACGCCGCCGCCGGCGCGCAACCGGCGCCGATAAAAATTCGCGTGCTGCTGCTGCGTTCGGATGCGGAATTCATGGATGCCGACTTCTTCAGTCTGCAAAACGACGCCAAAAGCGTGCTCGGCAACAGCCTGCTGGACAGCGATCAGTTCTTCCTGACGCCGGGCCAGAGCGGCAAAAAACTCGGTGGGCAAAGCGCGTTGGATGCGCGCTACATCGGCGTGATCGCCGAATATCAAAATCTGGACGGCAAAACCTGGCGCCTTTCACTGCCGCTGCCGGAACCCACCGAAACCAATTTCTATAAGGTATGGCAATTCTCGCCGGATGAGCTGGAAGCGCATATCGTCGCGGGCGTGAGTGGCCTGCGCCCCGTAAAAAAGGTCGACTGACCTACCGCTGCGCTGAAGCGAAGTAACTATAGGTGTGATGATGAAAGATGCTCATAAGGTTGTCTGGACTGAGGGGATGTTTTTGCGCCCCCACCATTTCCAGCAGGCGGAAAACTATCTCGAAGGCTACATGCGCAACTGGGGCCAGGCCCACAGCGGCTGTTTCTGGGGTTTCCTCACCCTGGATCTGGACCAAACGCTGCTGCGCCAGGGCAAGATTGCCCTCAACGCCGCCAGCGGCATCATGCCGGACGGCACGCCGTTTCGCTTCGCCGGCGCCCAGCAGGCGCCCGCGCCGCTGACCATCGCCGAAAACAAGACCGGTGAAAACGTGGTGCTGGCCCTGCCGACCTACCGCGCGGGGCGTGAAGACGTGATCTTTCAGGAAAGCCCGGAGGCGCTGGCGCGCTATCTGGCTTACGAGAACGAAGTCGACGATCTCAACGCCGTCTCGGTGGGCAGCGCGGCGCTGCAGTTTGGCCGCCTGCGCCTGCGGCTGATGCTGGAGAGCGAGCTCAACGCCGAATGGACGGCGCTCGGCGTGACCCGCGTGCTGGAAAAACGCGGCGACAACAGCCTGCGCCTCGATACCGCGCAGATCCCACCGATGCTGAACTGCCAGGGCAACCCGGTACTGAAAACCTTCATCAACGATCTGCAGGGCCTGCTGCAACAGCGCAGCCAGCAGATGAGCCAGCGCCTGCTGCAGCCGGGCCGCGGCGGCAGTTCCGAAATGGTCGATTTCATGCTGCTGCAGCTGATCAACCGCCACCTCGGCCAGGTGAGCCACGCCTACCACCTCGACCATCTGCACCCGGAGCGCCTGTTCGCCGATTGGCTGCAGTTCGCCACCGAGCTCGCCAGCTTCTCGGCGCAGCGCACCCCGGAAGGCCGTCTGCCGGTGTATGACCACGACAACCTGGCGCTGTGCTTCGGCAAGCTGATGCTGTTGCTGCGCCAGGGGCTGTCGGTGGTGCTGGAAGACAACGCCATTCAGCTGACGCTGGTCGAACGCTCCCACGGGCTGAACGTCGCCACCGTGCAGGACGCCAAAATGATGCGCGACTTCGGCTTCGTGCTGGCGGTGCGCGCCGACGTGGCCGCCGAGGTGTTGCTGACCCATTTCCCGGCGCAGATGAAGATCGCCCCGGTCACGCGCATCCGCGATTTGGTGCAGCTGCAGCTGCCAGGCATCGGTTTGCGCACCATGCCCGCCGCGCCGCGCCAGATCCCCTATCACGCCGGCTACACCTACTTCGAGCTGGAAAAAGGCGGCGACCTGTGGAAACAGATGGAAAAATCCAGCGCCTTCGCTCTGCACCTGGCGGGCGAATTCCCGGGGCTGGACATGGAATTTTGGGCGATTCGCAGCCATACGGACCGGTAACCTATGACTCAGGAAAATAGCATGGCGCCGGCGGCCAACCCGCTGGTGGACGCCGCCAACCCGCTGCTGAACGCCATTTCGCAGATCCGCCAGTCGGCCACGCACGCCAACCCGGCGCAGCTGCGCCAACAGCTGATCGACGAAATGCGCCGCTTCGAGATCCGCGGCCAACGCGCCAACCTGCCGTACGAGGTGATCATCGGCGCGCGTTATTGCCTGTGCACCGCGCTGGATGAAGCGGCGGCGCTGACCCCGTGGGGCAGCAACAGCGTGTGGTCCGGCAGCGGGCTGCTGGTGACCTTCCATAACGAAACCTGGGGCGGCGAGAAATTCTTCCAGCTGCTGGCCAAGCTGTCGCAAAGCCCGCGCGAGCACATCAACCTGCTGGAGCTGATCAATTATTGCCTGCTGCTGGGCTTTGAAGGCCGCTATCGGGTGATGGAAAACGGCCGCTCGCAGCTGGAAACCATGAAACAGCGCCTGCTGCAGCTGATCCGGTCGGTGCGCGGCGGCTATGCCCCGCCGCTGTCGCCCCATGCGCTGGATCTGCCGGTACAGCAGAAACTGTGGCGCCCGCTGGTGCCGCTGTGGGCCTGCGTGGCGCTGACCGGCTTCCTGGCTTCGCTGCTGTTCATCGCCCTCAACTGGCGGCTGGGCGACAACACCAGCCCGGTGCTGGCGGCGATTTACCAAACCAATCTGCCGCAGGTGGCGATCGGTAACCCGGCGCCGGCCGCACCGCCGACGCTGAGCCTGAAGAGCTTCCTGCGCAAAGAGATCGCCGAAGGGCTGGTGGTGGTGCGCGACGAAGCGCAGCAAAGCGTGGTGATCCTCAAAGGCGACGGGCTGTTCGACTCCGCCGCCACCACGGTGCGCGCCAACTATATTCCGGTTATCGACCGCATCGCCGCCGCCATGAACGGCGTCAGCGGCAAAATCCTGGTCACCGGCTACAGCGACAACGTGCCGATCCGCAGCGCCCGTTTCGCCTCCAACTGGGAGCTGTCGCTGGCGCGCGCCGAAGCGGTCAGCGCCCGGTTGCAAAAGCACCTCGCCAACCCGCAGCGTGTCAAGGCCGAGGGCCGCGGCGAGAGCAATCCCGTCGCGCCGAACGATAACAAAGTGAACCGCGCGTTGAACCGCCGGGTAGAAATTACGCTGTTGGTCGCCCCGGAAAATACCCAGGCGGAAATCAACGGCTTGCCGCAAGGAACCGGAAAGTAATGCTCAGTACGTTATTCTCCATCATCACCAGCCGCCTGCTGTGGGGCTTTGTCGGCATTACCGCGCTGGCGTTCATCATCTGGATGATCGGCCCGCTGGTGGCCATCGGCGACTATCGCCCGCTGGAGCCGGAACTCAACCGCCAGATCGCCATCGGCGTTATCTACCTGATCTGGTTCCTGTGCCGACTGATCCCGCGCCTCTACAGCGCCTGGTTCAACAGCCGCCTGCTGAGCAACCTGCGCGCCGCCGAAGCGGTGCCGGCGGAAGACGGCAAGCCCGAGGTCAAACAAGACGATCAGTTGGCGCAGCGCTTCGACGAAGCGGCGCAGCTGCTGAAAAAGGCGCGCTTCACACCGGGCCAGGGCGACGGCAAACACCGCTGGATGACCCGTTTCAGCCGCCAATACCTGTACCAACTGCCGTGGTATGTGATCATCGGCGCGCCCGGCGCCGGCAAGACCACCGCGCTGGTCAACTCCGGCCTGCACTTCCCGCTGGCGGATCGCTTCGGCAAATCCGCGCTGCGCGGCGTGGGCGGCACCCGCAACTGCGACTGGTGGTTTACCAACGACGCCGTGCTGCTCGACACCGCCGGCCGCTACACCACGCAGGAAAGCCAGCGCGAAGAAGACGCCGGCGAGTGGCAAAGCTTCGTCGCGCTGCTGAAAAAATACCGCACCCGTCAGCCGATCAACGGCGTGATGGTGACCATCAGCGTCGCCGATCTGCTGAGCGACAGCGCCGAAGCGCGCGCCGCCCAGGCCAGCGCGCTGCGCAAACGCCTGATCGAACTGCACGAACAGCTGGGCATTCACTTCCCGGTCTATGTGCTGGTCACCAAAACCGACCTGCTCAACGGCTTTATGGCCTACTTCGGCAGCTTCGACAAAGCACAGCGCGACCAGATCTGGGGGTTCACCTTCCCTTACGAGCGCTCGCGGCAGCCGGACTTCAACCTGAACGCCGCTTTCGAACAGCAATACGCCCTGCTGCAACAGCGGCTGGACGCGGCGCTGCCTGATACGCTGCTGATGGAGCACGACGCGCGCCAGCGCGCCGAAAGCTACCTGTTCCCGCAGGAGTTCGCCGCGCTGCGCCCGCTGCTCGGCCAATACCTGGAGCAGGTGTTCGCCACCTCCAGTTTTGAAACCCGCTTTACCCCGCGCGGCATCTATTTCACCAGCGGCACGCAGGAAGGCCTGCCGTTCGACCGGGTGATGGGCGAGCTGAACCGCTATCTGCAGCTGCCGACGGCAAACTCAGGGGCGCAGGCCAACGCGGCCTGGGACAGCGTGGGTCAGGAAGCGCCAATCCCGGCGGCCAAGGGCCAAAGCTTCTTCCTGAAAGAGACGCTGGAATCGGTGGTCTTCCAGGAATCCGGGCTGGCGGGCAGCAACCGCTGGTGGGAATACCGCAACCGCGCCCTGCACTGGGCGGGTTACATCGCGCTGGCGGTGATCCTGGCGGTGCTGGCGATGCTCTGGTTCACCAGCTACGGCAACAACAAGGCCTATCTGGCAGAAGTGGCCGCCAAGGTGCCCGGCGTCGAGCGCCAGGGGCAAAACCTGACGCAGTTGGGCAACGGCGACATGTTCTCGCTGCTGCCGTTCCTCAACAGCCTGCTGCACCTGCCGGACAGCCAGAACTTTTCGCTGGACGATCCGCCGTTCACCTACCGCATGGGGCTGTTCCGCGGCGATCAGGTGAGCGACGCCGGCAATGCGCTGTACCAAAAAGCGCTGAAAGAGCTGCTGCTGCCGCAGGTGGCGCAACAGATCGCCGCCACGCTGCGCAACGACAACCACGGCGATGCGGACTTCAGCTACGAAGCGCTGAAGGCCTACCAGATGCTGTATCTGCCGAAGCAGTACGACGGCAAATTCCTGCGCGCCTGGGTGATGCTCAACCTGCAGCGCAACCTGCCGCAGGGCAGCACCCAGAAACAGCTGCAGCAGATCGAATGGCATCTGGGCCAGCTGCTGGATGCGCAGATCCAGGCCTCGCCTTACGCCAAAGACGACCAACTGGTGGCGCAGGCGCAGGCCGCCATCAACCGGGCGCCGCTGTCGCAGCGCGTCTACGGCCGCCTCAAGCGCCTGCTGCTGAAGCAGACCGACATCAAGCCGGTCAGCCTGGTCGATTTGGCCGGCCCGCAGACCGAGCTGGCGTTCAACCGCAAAAGCGGCAAACCGGTGACCGACGGCGTGCCGGGCCTGTTTACCTCGCAGGGATATTGGAAAGCGTTCAACGACAACATCGATCCGGTGACCGACACCCTGCGCAAGGAAGACGTCTGGGTGTTGAACAGCCAGACGCCGGAGCAGAAGAGCGCCGACCTGACCAAGACCATCCGCCAGCTGTACATGCAGGACTTCATCAGCGCCTGGGATGAGCTACTGGGGGATATCCAGCTGGCCAACATCGGCAACCTGACCCAGCGCATCAGCAGCGCGCGCCTGCTGTCCGGCAACCCATCGCCGATGCGTAACCTGCTGGTCAACGTCAGCAAAAACGTCACCCTGCGCGACGAGAAAAGCGACGCCGACTCCCGCTCGCTGCTGGCCAAAACCGAAGACAGACTGAATCAAAACGCCAATCGCACGCTGGAAGCGCTGTTCACCAACCGGCCGGCCAACGCCGACGGCGACGTATCCGCCCAGCCGGAACAGCTGGTGATGGCGCACTTCGCGCCGCTGCTGGAGCTGGCGCAAAGCCAGGGCGAAGGCAATAAGGCGATCCCTTTCGACAGCGTGCTCAAGCAGGTCGATGAGCTGTACAGCTATCTGACGGCGGTTCAGGGCGCGGCCAACAGCGGCATGTCGGCGCCACCGAGCGACATCATCCCGCGTCTGCAGGCCGAATCCGGCCGCTTGCCGGTGCCGTTCAAACAGATGCTGCTGTCGCTGGCGATCGGCGCCAGCAGCGACACCCAGCGCAAAGAGATGGAGAACGTGAAAAAGCGCATCAGCTTCGAGGTCGGCAGTTTCTGCCGCCAGGCGATCGCTGGCCGTTATCCGCTGGTGGCACGGGCGCGCCAGGAAGTGACGCCGGACGATCTGGCGCGCATGTTCGCGCCGAACAGCGGGCTGATGGACAGCTTCTTCCGCGACAACCTGCAGGGCAAGGTCGACACCACCCGCGCCAACTGGCGCTTTACCCCCGGCGTGGACGGCAAGACGCTGCCCGGCGGCGAGGGCATCCTGCGGTCGTTCCAACAGGCGCAGCGCATCCGCGACGCCTTTTTCGCCAACGGCACCGCGACGCCCTCGTACCGCGTGACCGTGCGGCCGGTGCGGATGGATAACGACATCCTCAACCTGACGCTGGATATCGACGGGCAGCTGTTCAAATACAGCCACGGCCCGCAGGTGCCGCTGGTGGTCAGCTGGCCGGGCACCCGCAATACCAACCAGGTGCATCTGCAGCTGGCGCTGGCCAACGGCACCACCGCCAGCCTGGTGACCAGCGGGCCGTGGGCGCTGAACCGCCTGGTGGATATGGCGCAGTCTTCGGGCACCGGCGGCCTCGGCCGCCAGGCGACCTTCAATCTTGACGGCCACCGCGTCACGCTGGAGTTCACGCCCAACAGCATTCGCAATCCGTTCCAACTGCCGGCCTTCTCGTGCCCGTAGCCCCGAAAGGACATGACCATGAGCACTGATTCAAGCGCCCCGACGAGCATCGGCTGGTACGGCAAACTCCCTTCCGCCGGCGACTTCCTGCAACGCCGCCTGCCCGATCCGGTGGTCAACAACTGGGCCCACTGGTTCCATAACGGGCTGGTGAATTTGCAGCGCGATGCGCAGGGGCCGAACGGCCACCCGTTCAGCAACGCACCGGTGTGGAACTTCGTGATCCCCGCCACGCTCGGCAGCCCGTACGTGCAGATGGGTTGCCTGTTGCCGGCGCGCGATCGCGTCGGGCGACGCTACCCGATCTGCGCGCTGCGCCTGTTCAGCCAACAGGATTGGCGGCCGCAACAGCTGAACATGGCGGCGAGCTGGTACCAACAGCTCGGTTATACCCTGCTGAACGGCGTGCGCAACGGTTTCTCCGCCGAGCAGATCGACCGCACGTTGCAGGCGATCCCGGCGCTGCCCAGCCCGCCGGCGGAAGCGGATTCCGAGATATTGTCGATTATCGGTTTCCAGCATCCGGACGTGCCGGGCCTCGGCTGGCAACAGGCCGCCGACTGTTTCGACCCGGCGCAGTACACCAGTTTCTGGTGGACCAATCAGGCCGACGGACACCCGCTCTACACCCACGTGCACAGCGGCAACCTCACCGTGCAGCTGTTTTCACTGCTGTTCGAGCCCAACGGCTGGGCGCGCCCCGGCCGCGGCGGCCAGTACCCGCAAATGTTTGATTAACATCGCTCGTTGAAGGAAATTTTATGGCTATCGACACCGATACCCTGCTGGCCCCGGTCGACGCGGACAATCCCTGCGGCGACAACCTGGAATACGACGCCGACTTTCTGGCAATGGAACAAGCCGCCACCGGCAAGGCCGAACAACAGTTCGGCAGCACCATCATCCCGGAAGAAGCGCCGGATTGGGTGCAGGTCGAACGCCTCGCGACCTCGCTGCTGACGCGCACCAAAGACCTGCGCGTCATGCTGTATCTCACCCGCGCCTGGACCCAGCTGCGCGGGTTGCCGGGCTACGCCGACGGGCTGACGCTGATCCACCAGTCGATGGCCCGTTACTGGGACGCCCTGCAGCCGCCGCTGGAGTTCGACGGCGAGGCCGACCCACTGTTTCGCATCAACGCGCTGGCCGACCTTGGCGACAAAGCCGCGCTGGCCGCCAGCGTGCGCGCCGCGCCGCTGCTGAAAAGCGCCGCCGGTGAAATCTCGCTGCGCGATGCCGGCGCCCTGCTCGACGGCAGCAAGCAGGAGTGCCCCAACTTTCCCGGCGGCCGCGCACGGCTGCAGGATGAGCTGGCGCAACAGGATCGCCCTGAAGGCGCCCTGGTGGCGCGCATCGCCAACACCCTGAGCGCCATTCGCGGCGAAGTGACCCGTCATCTGGGGGAAAGCGCGCTGCCGGAAATGAGCGCGCTCACCAAGGTCTTTTCGCTGGTGGCGCTCGCCGGCCAGAGCGAGGCCCCGGCCACCGCCGAACCCGACGCCCCGCCGGAAGCCGCCGCCGTGCAGCCACCCGCCGCCGTGCAGAGCGCCACCGCCCCGCTCAACTGGCGCAGCGCGCAGATCCAGTCACGCGACGACGCCCAGCTGATGCTGGACAAGGTGAAAAACTATTTTCGTCTTCATGAGCCGAGCCACCCGGCGCCGCTGATGATCGATCGGGTCCAGCGGTTGATTACGCTGGACTTTATGCAAATCGTCCGCGATTTGGCGCCCGATGGGCTTAACCAACTGGAGACCATTCTCGGTCGCCCCGACAACGAGGAGAACAGCTAGCCGCCGACCTTTGTTCTCTTGACGCATCCGATACCGTCTGCCCCTGAGCAGACCCGAATCAGAACCTGACTCTCCCAGCCGGACGAGGCGCGTTCCCAATCGCCATTAGATGGAGTAAATCATGTCAAACTCGAAATCCCGCAGCGGGCAGAAATTCATCGCCCGCAACCGCGCGCCGCGCGTACAGATTGAATACGATGTCGAAATTTATGGCGCAGAGCGCAAAATCCAGCTGCCGTTCGTGATGGGCGTGATGGCGGATCTGGTGGGGAAAGCGGTCGATCCGCAAGCCAGCGTAGAAGAGCGCAAGTTCATGGAGATCGACGTCGACAACTTCGACGAGCGCATGAAATCGCTGAAGCCGCGCGTCGCTTATCAGGTCGACAACACCCTGACCGGCGAAGGCAAGCTGAACATCGATCTGACCTTCGAAAGCATGGAAGACTTCTCCCCCGCCGCCATCGCCCGCAAGGTCGACGCGCTGGACAATCTGCTGGACGCCCGCACCCAGCTTTCCAACCTGCTGTCCTACATGGACGGCAAGAACGGCGCCGAAGAGCTGATCTCCAAGATCCTGCAAAATCCGGCGCTGCTGCAATCCCTGACCGACGCGCCGAAGCCGGCGGTTAACGACGAAAACAACGAGCGTGAGGATTAATCGATGAGCAACTCGCCTCAGCAACAAAATGCGTTGCAGACCACCGAGACTTTTTCCAGCGATGAATTCAGCGCGCTGCTGAACAAAGAGTTCCGGCCGAAGACCGATCAGGCCAAAGAAGCGGTCGAGAACGCGGTGAAAACCCTGGCGCAGCAGGCGCTGGAAAACACCGTCACCGTTTCTTCCGACGCCTACCGCACCATCCAGGCGCTGATTGCGGAAATTGACGAAAAGCTGTCGCAGCAGATCAACCAGATCATTCACCACGACGACTTCCAGAAGCTGGAAGGCGCCTGGCACGGCCTGCATTATCTGGTCAACAACTCCGAAACCGACGAGATGCTGAAGATCCGCTTTATGAGCATTTCCAAGCAGGAGCTGGGCCGCACGCTGAAGCGTTATAAAGGCGTGGGTTGGGACCAGAGCCCGATCTTCAAGAAAGTCTACGAAGAAGAGTATGGCCAGTTCGGCGGCGAACCGTTCGGCTGCCTGGTGGGCGACTACTACTTCGATCACAGCCCGCAGGACGTGGAGCTGCTGGGCGAAATGGCCAAGATCGGCGCCGCCTCGCACTGCCCGTTCATCGCCGGCACCGCGCCAAGCGTGATGCAGATGGAGTCCTGGCAGGAGCTCTCCAACCCGCGCGATCTGACCAAGATTTTCCAGAACACCGAGTACGCCGCCTGGCGCAGCCTGCGCGAGTCGGAAGACGCGCGCTACCTGGGTCTGGTGATGCCGCGCTTCCTGGCGCGCCTGCCGTACGGCATCCGCACCAACCCGGTGGACGAGTTTGACTTCGAAGAAGACACCGACGGCGCGACCCACGGCAACTACACCTGGACCAACGCCGCCTACGCCATGGCCGCCAACATCAACCGTTCGTTCAAAGAGTTCGGCTGGTGCACCGCCATTCGCGGGGTGGAATCCGGCGGCGCGGTGGAAAACCTGCCGTGCCACACCTTCCCGAGCGACGACGGCGGCGTGGACATGAAGTGCCCGACCGAGATCGCCATCAGCGATCGCCGCGAAGCCGAGCTGGCCAAAAACGGCTTTATGCCGCTGGTGCACCGCAAAAACTCCGACTTCGCCGCCTTTATCGGCGCGCAGTCGCTGCAGAAGCCGGCGGAATACTACGATGCCGACGCCTCCGCCAATGCCCAGCTTTCCGCGCGCCTGCCGTACCTGTTCGCCTGCTGCCGCTTCGCGCATTACCTGAAGTGCATCGTGCGCGACAAAATTGGCTCCTTCCGCGAGCGCGACGACATGGAACGCTGGCTGAACGACTGGATCATGAACTACGTGGACGGCGATCCGGCCAACTCCTCGCAAGAAACCAAGTCGCGCAAACCGCTGGCCGCGGCGGAAGTGCAGGTGGAAGAGATCGAAGACAACCCGGGCTATTACAGCGCCAAGTTCTTCCTGCGCCCGCACTACCAGCTGGAAGGCCTGACCGTCTCCCTGCGCCTGGTGTCGAAGCTGCCTTCGCTGAAGCAAAACGACGCGTCCTGATGGGCTGAAGTCAGGCCGCGATAGTGCGGCCTGGCTGATACATTAACCTCATCACAGGGAAAGAAAGATGAAGACAAAACGGTTTTATCTGGCATCGCTGTTGGCGGTCGTCTGCTCGCTCTCCGCCGCGCCGCCAGCTTTCGCAGAGCAGACATCGATAGCGCATTTGACGTCCGATGATGTCAATCTGCCGGGCAGTGACTTTTTCCGTTTCTATCGCAGTGCAGATAAACAGGAAAAAGAGAAAGCGCGGATTTATTTGCTGGGCGTGTTGGACGCGACGGAAGGCAAAAGCTGGTGCCAATACAGCCAGCTACAAACCGTCACTCTGCAGGAGTTTGTGTTCGAATTCTTTAATAAACTTCCCGCTGCGCGCCTGCACGAAAGGGCTGCCCCCCTGATTGAAGAGGCTCTTGCAACTCGCTTCCCGTGCAAAGGAGGCAAAGCATGAAACCTTTATATCGTCAGCTAAAAAGCAGCCATTACTCCTCTGATTACTCTAGCTCGGGATATTTGGCCGCAGAAGCCGTTTACGCTGAGATTGGTTATGAGCTTGATGCGCTTCTAAAGCAAAACCCTGGTTATGCCAATACCTGTGCCGTCCGCATGAGCCTGGCGCTGTTGAAAGCCGGCATAAGCTTCAAAGGCCGCCTGCCAATCAAAAAAGGCGCCTATAAGGGTAAAACGATTGAACCCGGAGCAAAACTGCTGGCCGATCAGTTGCATCGCTCCAGTAGTTTTGGCAAAGCCAAAATTTTCTTTAATGCTCCAGATGCAGAGAAGGGTATCGGTAATAAAAAAGGCGTCGTGTTCTTCAATAAAATAACCAACTATGATGGCGGACACATTGATCTGATCGAACCAGAAAACTCGCTATTGACCTGCCATTCCCATTGCTATTTTAACTGCAAAGAAGTCTGGTTTTGGGAATTAAGCTAGTGTTCCATCGGCTTGTCAGTAAATGCATGAGGTTTGGTTTAACTGCATGCTTGCAGATCGAAAAAAACCAGAACATACATTGAACCCAGACAACGCGAAATAATTAAGCATTGAGCCATTAGCACTTAATAGTGGCTCGGTAACCCGTACCGATAGTTTTCGGTATTTAATAAGGTGCATGGCACAAGGATATAAATTGGTAATGCATTACCACACTTGCAATTCCTGCTGCTATTACCTGAGTTTTTCAACGTAACGTTAATACTACTGTTAACCCTTAATAAAGAGTGAAGAAACTATGGCTATTGATATGTTCCTGAAAGTTGAAGGTGCCAGCGGCGAATCTAAAGATTCGAATCACAAAGGCTGGACCGACATTACTTCTTTCTCCTGGGGCGCTTCTCAACCGGGCAATATGGGCGTTGGCGGCGGCGGTGGCGCCGGTAAAGTGTGCTTCAACGATCTGCACGTTAACGCGCTGGTCGACAAGTCAACCCCGGCGCTGCTGAAGCACTGCTCCAGCGGTAAGCACCTGACCAAGGTTGAGTTGTCTGTCTGCAAGGCGGGCGGTACTCAGGTTGAGTACGTTAAAATCACCCTGGACGACGTGCTGGTCACCGCCGTGCAGTACACCGGCGCAGGCGGCGAAGACACCGTGGGCGTCACCTACTCGTTCCAGGCGGCCAAAGTGAAACAGCAATACTGGGAGCAGAGCGACAAAGGCGGCAAAGGCGCCGAAAGCAGCGCAGGTTGGAACATCAAGGAAAACCGCGAAGCTTAATTGTTATACAACCTCCCCGTTATGGGGAGGTTGGTTTGGCAAGCGATGTTTTTTAGATAAGGAAATCATGATGAAAGCGATTAGAAAAGGTGACAGAGGAAATCACGTAAAATCATTGCAAGAATTGCTTAATAAACAGGAGGCTATTCTTAACCCTGATGGCATATTCGGTCTAAAGACTGAATTAGCAGTAAAAAAAGTGCAACGTAAAAAAGGTCTGCATGTTGACGGCATCGCTGGTAGAAAAACATTCTTAGCCTTGGGTTCACACGTCGAAACCCGAGCACCACAACCTCCTATCGGTGGTAGTGCAGGTCGTCAAGGCCCCGGAGCTATGGGCATTTCACAAAGCGGTTTAAGGTTTATCTTTAATATTGAAGCATGGCGCGGAGTAAGTAACCACCTACATTGGCCTGGCGGTGCAAGCGGGGTCACTCTGGGGCCGGGTTATGATATGAAAGCTCGCTCTATAGAATCAATAAAAAATACCATGATCGCGATTGGATTAGACAGCGCAACTGCAGATAAAATCAGTGCAGCCGCCGGGTTACATCATCAGCAAGCTAAAGACTTCGCGAAAGAAAATCACAATTTAGTGGTTTTAACCGACACACAGGAAACGGAACTACTTAAATTTATAGTACCTGCCTATGAAAAAGCTGTTAGGAATAAAATTCTTGTTCCACTCACACAACAAGAGTTTGATGCGTTAGTCTCCTTTGCTTATAATCCAGGTGGTCGACTCAACAACGTCGCAGCATTCATTAATCAGAGCAAAATATCTGATGCAATGACAGAAATAAAACGTGCCATTACCTCAGGTGGAAAAGTGATGAAAGGGCTGATAAACAGAAGAAATTATGAAGTCGAGCTCTATTTAAATGGAAACTATCGCTAAGGAATTCGCCACAATGAAATTATCTGCATTTTTAATTAGTAGCGTATTTTTCTCACTTACTGCATGTGCAGCAGAAAAAAACGTTAATGCCCCGACATCATCAACTATTGATGGCTTATGGCAAGTGACTCAGGTCAACATAGACAATGAGACTACCCGCACACTTAACTATCAACTTAACGACCCTCGATTACTAGGAAGGGTAATCAATATTTCCACTAAATCAATAGAAAACAATCTGCCGGAAAAAGACGTCTGCACAGCGCCAACCTTAAGTATTGAGAGAAGCACGCTAAATCAATTCATCGGCAAGTCGATGGGCGGAGATAAAAGCATCACGGCTAAAAACTATGCATTGAAAGAAAACGGCCAAGCAGAAGTCTCTCTTTTCAAGATCGCTTGTCACTCCGGATCATTCGGCCCATCCGATAATGGTGCAAGCTCCAGCTTTGCCGTTCTCAATCCACAAAAAATGCTGATTAATTGGTACGATGGTTCGCTACTGCAATTAGAACGGTTACCGAAAGATCCTAAACCTGCAGCGTCTTTCGACTGTGCTAAATCTAAAAGTGTTGTTGAAAAAACTATCTGCTCAGACTTCAATTTATCCGCTTATGATAAAAGCGTTTCCCAAGCTTGGCTGTTGGCAAAAAAGCAGGCGACCGATGTAGGGGATAAAAAACTGGCGGCTTCTTTAAACAGCACGCAAAAATCTTGGTTACTGCAAAGGGATAAATGCCGAGATGACAAAGACTGCTTGGCCGATACGATGCAAAAACGAATCGATGAACTCACGTCTTACGATTAAAACTGTATTCCTACTCATGTTGGCGGTATTGAATGCTGAAGCTTACGCCAACGGAAAGTATTCCCCTGCCGAGTACCTCAAAAACTACGCGCTTAGCGTTTGTATCGCCGAGGGGTACTCAGCGAAAGAAGTCAAAAACGATGCCGCCGCCGCTGCTCGGGGTTACATGGAGTTCGGCGATTATTCTCTGGAAGCGCATACCGCTGTCAGGGCGCTGGCAAAAGAATTTCTGGCAAAGCCCTATGACAGCATGTCTGGGGAGCCGATGACGATGGCAAAGTGCATCGATCTTGTACATAGCCAAGCGTTGCAAACCATCATCAAGAAGTACCAAGGGAAAGACGACAACTGATATCAGAGTTGCTCAAACGACGGCTCATATCAAAGGTTATCTCGGATGAGAAGATACACGTACTTTTTAATGTCTCTGCTGCTCGGAAGCCATGTAGTCCTTGCTGAAAACTCGCTCAATGCTTTATCGCAAGAGGCACTATATAAAAATTGGTTAGTCAGCCGCTGCATTGGGAAGTCCACTGACTCAGTAAAAACCAAACAGGATGCCTTCCGTTCCGCCGCCGCCTATTTAGAATTGAGTGAACTGCCTCTGGATGCATTTGAACAAGGTGAAAAACTGGCTGAACAGTACGCAAATAAAAATAGCCAAGGCTCAGTTCAAGGGACTTACCATACTTTAGATTGTCTTTCACTGCAGAGCGCCAGTGAAGCTAACATCATCTTTTCTCGCTACTCTAATCAGTAAATTAGTTATAAGAGGGTAGTTACCTTGGGATAATCAAGAAATCTAATTTCAATTCTCTAATCAACAAGCCTTCAATTAATAACAAAAGCATTTCGTAAAATTAAGACCACAACAAGCCTTAGTGAACGAGTTAAGAAACAACTTAACGGCTTGCCAAAATACCCGCCAATTTTGGCAAGCCACAGATCGAATCATTAATTATTGCACTACCTCCTAATCAGCAGGAATGCCTTATGCGATTTTCCATTGTAAAAAATAAAAGCGGCCAGGTTCCGCCGCAGAGCAGTTGCGATTTTCTGCCGCCGGGCGGCACCATCGGCCGCAGCGTAGACAACAACCTGGTGCTGCCGGACGAAGAGCGCGCCATTTCTCGCCTGCAGGCGATCGTGCATATTTCCGCTGACGGCGAATGCCGCATCACCAACCGCGGCAACGTTACCCGCGTGCTGCTGAACGACATTCCGCTGGAACGTGGCCGCCAGGTTGAACTGCAGGACGGCGACGTGCTCGGCATCGACGATTACCAGATTGAAGTCAGCGCGCTGCAACAGCACGCCGCGCCACAGGCTCAACCGGTGGCCAAGGCCGCCGCCACTGCCGCTGCTGCGGCCCCTGCAGCCGCCGCCAAAGAAAAATCCGCCGCGCCAATCCCCAACGAAATCTGGGACAGCCTGGTGGAAGAATTCACGCCGAATGCGCCGGCCGCCGCCACAGTCACACCGCCGCCGGTCGCCAATCCAGGCAACCACCCGCTGCTGGACACTCCCGCTCGCGAGCTGAACCCGGCCGATCCGCTGGCGCAGCTGGCGGGCGATGTCGATCTGCGCCAGCTGCAGCAGCAGCAAACCGATCCGGCGGCGCTGTTCAACACCGACACCACCTTTGAGCGCGAACACATCCTGGCCGATACCACCCCCAGCGCGCTGCTGGCGGAGCAGGCTGCGCCGCCGCGCCCGGCGGCTCCCACCCAAAAAACGCAGCAACCGGAGCAAGAGCTGGATCCGCTGGCGCTGTTCGGCGGTTCATCCGCGCCCGCTTCGCCAGAAGCGTTGAACAGCAACGATCCGCTGGGGCTGCTGATGGGCGGCGCCGTGCCGCTGGCCCAGCCGGAAGAACCGGTACAGCCGCCCGCGCCGCCGTCTCCGCCGCCGAGCGCCGCACAACCGCAAGCGCCGCGCCCACAGCCGACGCCGCCACCTGTGCAAATCCCCGAGCCGCAGCCCCAACCCGCGCCGCAGTTCAGCCAGCAGGAACCACCCGTGCAGCCGCCGCGCCCGCGTCAGGGCAACCGCCTGGGCATCGATCCGGTCGCCTACCAGTCCGCCCAGCGGCAACATGCCGCCGCGCCGAATGGCGACACATTGGAAGGGCCGTTGCTGGCGGCGCTGCTGCAAGGCATCGGTCTCGACGATCTGCAGCCGCAGCCGCACTTCGACGAACAACAGATCCGCCAGGCCGGCCGCCTGCTGAGCCTGTTCTCGCAAGGCACCGTCGCCCTGCTCTCATCCCGCTCTATCCTCAAGCGCGGCGTAAAGGCCGAAATGACCATGATCCTCGACGAAGCCAACAACCCGTTCAAGCTGCTGCCTTCGGGCAAAACGGTGCTGATGCAGATGTTCGGCAGCCAGATGCCGGGCTTTATGCCGCCGGAACAGGCGGTGCGCGACGCGCTGATCGACCTGCAGGCGCACCAGCTGGGGATGATCGCCGGTATTCGCGCCATCATCGCCGCCATGCTGCAGTCGTTCAACCCGGAGCGTCTCGAAGAGGAAGCGCGCAAGGAAGGCGTGGCGCCGCGCCTGTCGCTGCCCGCCAACCGCAAGGCTGCGCTGTGGGACTACTTCGTGAAGAACTATCAGCAAACCTCCGGCGAGATCGAGGACGATTTCCACACCCTGTTCGGCGAAGCCTTCCTGCACGCCTATGACGTTGAAGTGAATCAATACAAAGACTCACAGACCAAACCGGACGCGTAATGAATATCACCATAGCCTCTACCTCCAACCAGGGCGGCCGCGCCTCCAACCAGGATCAGACCGGCGAGGTGCTCGGCAACCGCGCCGCCTGCTTCGTGGTGTGCGACGGCATCGCCGGCTTTCCGGGCGGCGATATCGCCGCCAAACTGGCGCGCGACACCATTTTGCAAAACTTCGACGGCGAAAAGCACCTGAACGCCCAGAGCATTCGCCAGCACATTACGCGCGCCAACGCCGCCATCCACCAGCAGCAGCGACAGTCGGACGAATACAGCAAGATGGGCACCACGCTGGTCAGCCTGTTTATCGATCGCGATTATCAGCTGGCCTACTGGGCGCACGCCGGCGACAGCCGCCTGTATCTCTTCCGCCGCGGCTACCTGCATGCCGTTACCACCGACCATAGCCTGATCCAACAGATGCAGGACGCCGGTTATCAGACCAACGGCATCAACAGCAACCTGCTGTATTTCGCACTGGGGCTCAATGAAGAGCGCGACGCCACCTACAGCGACGTGCTGCAGCTGGAAGACGGCGACGTTTTCCTGCTGTGCACCGACGGCTTCTGGCACAGCTTCAGCCAGGCCGAACTGGAACAGTCGCTGCACATGGTCAACTCCCCCAACGAGTGGATCGCTCTGATGCAGCAGGCATGGAAGAAAAACAATAACAGCGATAACTACAGCGCTATCGCCGTCTGGATTGGCTCACCGCAGGAAACCACCCTGCTGCATTCGCTGGCGGATGCGGAACGGTTTCTGAGCCGCGACTGAGCAGCGCACATTCACAGCAAGGTTCACTATGAAATATTGGATGCCGGGGCTCGTCGCCCTGATGGCGGTGCCGACCGCGCAGGCGATGAACTATCGCCTGGTTTACTCCCCCAGCCAGAAGCTGGAAGTGTTTATCGATGACGTCAAAAACAGCAATCCGGCAAGCTGGTGCGGCAAAAGCATCCCGCTGCGCATCGTCTCGGCGCAAAGCCAGGATCCGGCGGTGCTGAACGACTTCCTGCCGCGCGTCGGCAATCTGCTGGAAAAGCAGTGCCCGAAAACCGGCCACCTGCCCTGGACGCTGACCGACAAGCGCGGTGAGAAGCTGGCCAGCGGCGAGGCCGCCAAAGCGCGCGGCTGGAAACCGGTGGTCAAACAGGAGGCCGTCGAGCAGCCGCAGACCCCGCCGCAGCCGGCGATCCCTGCGGCAGTAGCCGTGACCTCTCCGCAAGCGGACACCGCGCCGGCTCAGCGTTTCAGCCTGCCGCAGGGCTGCCACTTCCGCACCTTCTGGCGTGACGAAGCCAACGGCGGCGCGCTGTTCATTCCCGCCGGCGACGCGCTGCGCTGCGGCGAGGACGGCTGGCTGCAGGGCAGCGGCGCGGTCACGCTGCAACAGGGCGGGCAAACCCTCTCGCCGACGCTGTGGTTCCTGCAAGGCTATCCGCTGGCGCAGATCAACGGCGGCGATCGCGCGCTGACCGTCGTCAGCGCCAACGCCCAGCGGCTGGTTCTGGGCGGCAACCCGCAGGCGCCGGGCAGCTTCCTGCTACTGAGCTTCGAACCGAAGCTGCACGCGTGGGCGTTCAACGGCGAAGCGATCGTTGAAATGCCGCGCGTCGACGCCGCAGACGAGAACAAGATCAAACAGCGCCTGCAGCAGGCGCAAACCGCCTGGCAACCGCTGCTGAGCGCCCCCGCTCCGCTGACCTTCAAGCTGGTGGAAAAGCTGGCCGCAGACCGGGTCGATCCCGCCAGCGGCAGCTACCTGTCGGTTAACGGCGCCACTCACTGATTATAAGGAAAGCCTGTGAAATCATTAGCAAGCATGCTGCAAGGCCAGTCGATCGGCGCGGCCATCACCACCGTCGAAAACGATATCAAGGCGAAACCGGCGGATGCCGACCTGCGCGCCGCGCTGGTGCAACTGCTGTGCCTGAGCGGCAACTGGACGCGCGCCAACGCGCAGCTGAAATCCTGGCAGGCGCTGAAACCGATAGCTCAACCGACCACGCTGCTGCTGATGCAGTCGGTCAACGCCGAGCTGCAACGCCAGGCGGTGTTTGCCGGCACGGCCGCGCCGGCGCTGCTGCGGCAGGATCAGCCCTGGCTGAAACTGATGGTGCAGGCGCTGCATCAGGATGCGCAAGGGGCGGCCGAACAGGCCCAGGCGCTGCGCGATGAAGCGCTGGAAGCCGCCCCGGCCGGCGCCGGGCGGTTAACGCTGGCCGAAGGCGACCAAGAACGGCAACTGCGTTTCGACTGGCTGACCGACGGTGACGGCCGCCTCGGCCCGGTGTGCGAGCTGGCACTGAACGGCGTTTACTACTGGCTGCCGTTCGCCGACATCGCCGCGATCCAGTTCCAGGCGCCGCAGAGCGCCATCGATCTGGTGTGGAGCCATGCGCTGGTGCGCCTGACCGACGGCCGCGAACAGGTGTGCCAACTGCCCGCCCGCTACCCGCTGGCCGAAGACAGCGACGACGCGCTGCTGCTGGGCAAACGCACCGAATGGCAACCGCTGGGCGACGGCACCCACTATGCGGGGCTGGGCTTGAAGACCTGGCTCAGCGAAAGCGACGAATTCCCGCTGCACAGCCTGCGGCAGCTGAGCTTCGACGCGAGCGCCTGACCATGAACGACAAGCGCCCACCCCACTACGACGGCGGCGATCTGCACCGCCAGGGCTATCGCTATCGTCAGGACAGCGAGCGCCTGACGTCGCGCGACAAAATGCAGCCGGTGCTGCTCGACATGCTGACCGACGACGAGCCGCAGAAAAAACAGGAGACGCAGGTGCGCAACCTGGTGTCGCACAGCGAACTGCGCCGCCGGGTGCTGCGCGATCTGCAGTGGCTGTTCAACTGCGTCAACAGCGAATCCAATCTGGATCTCGGCGATTTTCCTCAGGTGCGGCGCTCCACCCTGAATTACGGCATCGCCTCGCTGGCGGGCAAGCGCATGTCGGACATCGAATGGCTCGACATTCAGCGCGCGCTGACCGAGTCCATTCTCCATTTCGAGCCGCGCATTTTGCCCGAAGGGTTGCAAGTGCGCTGCATCTCGGACACCGGCTCGCTGGAGCTGCACAACGTGTTGTCGATCGAAATCAAGGGCCGCCTGTGGTGCGTGCCCTATCCGCTGGAGTTTCTGTTCCGTACCGACGTGGATCTGGAAAACGGCCACTTCGATCTGAAAGACATAGGGTAAGGCGATGGACAGTAAACTTTTAGACTATTACAACCGCGAGCTGGCCTATCTGCGCGAGATGGGCGCCGAGTTCGCCGAACAGTATCCGAAGGTCGCGGGCCGTCTCGGCATGCGCGGCATCGACGTGGCGGATCCTTATATCGAGCGCCTGATGGAGGGCTTCGCCTTCCTCACCTCGCGTGTGCAGCTGAAAATGGACGCCGAGTTCCCGCGCTTTTCTCAGCGCTTGCTGGAGATCATCTACCCCAACTACCTGTCGCCGACGCCGTCGATGGCGATCGCCGAACTGCAGCCGGACAGCAGCAAAGGCGACATCAGCAACGGTTTCGTGGTGCCGCGCGGCACCATGATGGACAGCCAGACGCTGAAGAAAAGCGGCATCACCTGCAGCTACGCCACCGCCCATGACGTCACGCTGCAGCCGGTGCGCATCGCCGCCGTCGAGCTGGGCGGCATTCCGGCCGATATCCCGTTGGCCTCGCTGGGGCTGCAGCACAGCGGCTGCGTCAGCGCGCTGCGCATTCGTCTCGAGTGCTACGAAAGCGTGACGCTCAACAACCTGCAGCTGGATCAGCTGATGTTTTACCTGGCCGGGCCGGACATGCAGGCGCAGCAGCTGCTGGAACTGCTGATGCAGCACAGCGTCGGGCTTGTCTGCCAAACGGTGGAGGCGCAGCCGCAGCGGCGGGCGCTGGCGCTGGACGGGCTGCGGCAGGAGGGCTTCGCCGCCGAACAGGCGCTGCTGCCCAACGACCTGCGCAACTTCGAAGGCTACCGGCTGCTGCAGGAGTACTTCGCCTTCCCGGCGCGCTTCCAGTTCTTCAGCGTCAACGGCCTGCGCCCGCTGCTGCAAAGCGTGCGCGAAGGGAAAAAGGCGCTGCGCCAGTTCGAAATCGTGGTGCTGCTGGATCGGCACGACGCCGCGCTGGAACGGGTGGTCGACGCCGCCCATTTGGCGCTGCACTGCACGCCGGTGATCAACCTGTTTCCGAAGGTCGCCGAACGCATCGCGATCAACGAAAAAAACCACGAATACCATCTGGTGGTCGACAATATCCGGCCGCTGGATTACGAAGTGTTCTCGGTGCAGCGGCTCGGCGGCAGCGCCAGCGAAAAACGCTACGAGCAAGAGTTTCGGCCGTTTTACAGCACCCTGAGCGCGGACGACGGCAACTATGGCGCCTACTTCTCGCTGCGGCGCGAACAGCGCACGCTGTCGGAGCACGCCCGCCGCTACGGCACCCGCACCGGCTATGCCGGTTCGGAAGTGTTCGTGTCGCTGGTGGACGAGCGGCAATCGCCGTGGCACAGCGATCTGAAATACCTCACCGCCGACGTGCTGTGCACCAGCCGCGACCTGCCGTTGATGTTGCTGCAACAGGATCAGGGCAACTTCGTGATGCCCGATTCGATCCCGATCAAGCAGGTCTCGCTGCGCAAAGGCCCCACCCCGCCGCGCCCGGCGCTGGCCGAAGGCATGATCACCTGGCGGCTGATCAGCCAGCTGCAGCTGAACTACCTCAGCATGATGGACGGCGATCCGGAACAGGGCGCCGCCAGCCTGCGCCAGCTGCTGGGGCTGTACGGCAACCTGAGCGAGCCGGCGATCGCCAAACAGATCCAGGGCGTGCGCCACTGCAACCTGCGGCCGGTCTATCGGCGAGTGCCGGAGCCGGGCCCCATCGTGTTCGCGCGCGGCATCGCCATCGATCTGACGGTCGATGAGCAGGCGTTCTCCGGCAACAGCCCTTATCTACTCGGCAGCGTGCTGGAGCGCCTGTTCTCACGCCTGGTGGCGATGAACACCTTCACCGAGATGACGCTCTCCAGCCAGCAGCGCGGCGAAATCGCCCACTGGCAGGCGCGCATGGGCAAAAGGACGCTGATATGAGCGCGGAGATGATTGCCACCGAACTGGCGCCGCCGCAGATTAACGCGCTGTATCGCCTGCCGGACGACTTCTGGCCGCGGCTGCGCAGCGCGCCTTACAAGCACGATCTGTTTCAGCTGCTGCGCCGCATCGACGCCCAGGGCGGCCAGCCTTACCTACTGGGGCGCGCGCCGCTGCCGCGCCACGAGATGCTGCGCCTGGGCCAGGAGCCGTCGCTGTCGTTCGCGCCCTCCACGCTGGCGCAGGTGGCGCCGCGCGCCAACAGCCCGCTGCACGACGTCTCGATCTTCAGCTTCGGCCTGTTCGGCCCCAACGGGCCGCTGCCGCTGCACCTGACCGAATACGTGCGCGAGCGGGTGTACCACCACCAGGACACCACCCTGCTGGCGTTCACCAACCTGTTCCATCACCGGCTGACGCTGCTGTTTTACCGCGCCTGGGCCGACGCGCAGCCGACGGTGTCGCTGGATCGCCCGGACAACCGGCGCTTCGACGAGTACCTGTCGAGCCTGATCGGCATCGGCCAGCCGGCGCAGCAGGAACGCGACAGCATCAACGCCCACGCCAAACATTTTATGGCCGGTCATCTGATTCGCCACAGCCGCGATCCGGAAGGCCTGAGCAAGATTTTGCAGCAGTATTTCAAGGTGCCGGTGCGCATCGTCGAAAACGTGCCGCACTGGCTGCGGGTGGAACCGCGCGAACAAGCTCGGCTCAAGGCCGGGCGCGGCGCGCCGCGGCTCGGCGAATCGGCCTTTCTCGGCATCGCGGTGCGCGATATTCAGCACAAATTCCGCATCGAGCTGGGGCCGATGCCGCAGCAAGACTATGACCGCTTCCTGCCCGGCGCCGACCTGTGCCGGCAGCTGCGCGACTGGGTGCGCCAATATCTGGGCATCGAGTTCGTCTGGGAAGTGCGCCTGATCCTGGCGAAGGAACAGGCGCACGGCATCCAGCTCGGCGGCGCGCAGCGGCTGGGCCTGAGCAGCTGGCTGGCCGACGATCGGCGGCAACGCGATCTCGACGATCTGATCTTCAGCCCTGAACCGCTGGAAAATCCGTTCTGACCCTATTTCGGCCGGCGCCCTGCGGCGCCAGGCCACTCTGAGACCTGAGGAAAACCATGTCTGAAATCAGCCGCTCGGTATTATTTGGCAAACTGGATAGCCTGTTATTCACCTCTCTGGAAAGTGCGACGGCGTTTTGCAAGCTGCGCGGTAACCCCTACGTCGAACTGGCGCACTGGCTGCATCAGCTGATGCAATCGCCGGACGGCGATCTGCAGCAGATCGTCCGCCACTTCGCGCTGGACGAGGCGCAGCTGGCGCGCGATATCGTCGAGGCGCTCGATCGCCTGCCCCGCGGCGCCAGCGCCATTTCCGATCTGTCCGAGCACATCGACAGCGCGGTGGAACGCGCCTGGGTCTATGGCTCATTGAAATTCGGCGCGGCGCGCATCCGCGGCGGCCACCTGCTGCTCGGCATCCTGAAAACCTACAGCCTGCGCCATCTGCTGAAGGCCATTTCCCCGCAGTTCGAGCGCATCAACGCCGATCTGTTGATGGAGCAGTTCGCCGCCATCACCGCTCACTCGGCGGAAAACGCCCAGGATGCGCCGGCGGAAAGCGGCGTCGAGAACGTATCCGGCGCGGCGCGCAGCGGTGAAAGCGTGCTGGCGCAGTATGCCCAGGATCTGACCGCCAGAGCGCGCAACGGCGAGATCGATCCGGTGGCCGGGCGCGATGAGGAGATCCGGCAAATCATCGATATCCTGATGCGCCGCCGCCAGAACAACCCGCTGCTGACCGGCGAGGCCGGCGTCGGGAAAACCGCGGTGGTGGAAGGCCTGGCGCTGCGCATCGTGGCCGGCGACGTGCCGCCGCAGCTGCGCGACGTGAAACTGTGCCTGCTGGACATCGGCATGCTGCAGGCCGGCGCCGGTGTCAAAGGCGAGTTTGAAAAACGGCTGCAGGCGGTGATCAACGAAGTACAGTCCAGCCCGACGCCGATCATCCTGTTTATCGACGAAATTCACACCCTGATCGGCGCCGGTGGCGCCCAGGGCACCGGCGACGCCGCCAACCTGCTGAAACCGGCGCTGGCGCGCGGCCAGCTGCGCACCCTCGGCGCCACCACCTGGTCGGAATACAAGAAATACATCGAGAAGGATCCGGCGCTCACCCGCCGTTTCCAGGTGGTGCAGGTGCATGAACCGAGCGAAGACAAAGCGCTGCTGATGCTGCGCAGCACCGTCAGCCCGCTGGAGCAACACCACCGCGTGCTGCTGCTGGATGAAGCGGTGGACGCCGCGGTGCGGCTTTCGCATCGCTATATTCCTGCCCGCCAGTTGCCGGACAAGGCGGTGGCGCTGCTGGATACCGCCTGCGCGCGCGTGGCGGTCAGCCAACATGCCGAGCCTGCTCAGGTCGAAGACTGCCGCCACCGCATCGATGCGCTGCAGATAGAGTTGGATATCGCCCGCCGCGAGGCCAAGGTCGGCATCGGCGATCCCCTGCGCCCGCAGGAGATTGAAGCCCAGCTGACCGCGCTGCGCCAGGAATTGGAACAGCTGACCGACCGCTGGCAGCAGGAGCTGGCGCTGATCCAAGAGATCATCACACTGCGCGCACAGCTGCACCAACAGGAAGCGGAGCCTGCCGACGAAGAGACGCAGGCTGGCCCTGACGCCGACGCGCTGCGTGCCCAGTTGGGCGAACTGCAGCAGCAGTTGAGCGCGCTGCAGGGCGAAGCGCCGCTGATCTTCGCCGCCGTCGACGCCAACATCGTGGCGGCGGTAGTGGCCGACTGGACCGGCATCCCGCTGGGCCGCATGGTGAAAAACGAGATTGAGGCGGTGCTGCAACTCTCCGACACCCTGAACCAGCGCGTGATCGGCCAACGCCATGCGCTGGATCTGATCGCCCGCCGGGTGCGCACTTCGCGGGCGCGGCTGGACGATCCGAACAAGCCGGTCGGGGTGTTCCTGCTGGCCGGGCCGTCCGGCGTCGGCAAGACCGAAACCGCGCTGGCGCTGGCGGAAACCCTGTACGGCGGCGAGCAGAACGTCATCACCATCAACATGAGCGAATTCCAGGAGTCGCACACCGTTTCGACGCTGAAAGGCGCGCCCCCGGGCTATGTCGGCTACGGCGAAGGCGGCGTGCTGACCGAGGCGGTGCGCCGCCGCCCTTACAGCGTGGTGCTGCTGGACGAAATCGAGAAGGCGCACCCGGACGTGCATGAAATCTTCTTCCAGGTGTTCGACAAGGGCTGGATGGAGGACGGCGAAGGCCGCCATATCGATTTCCGCAACACCATCATCATCCTGACCTCCAACGTCGGCACCGATCTGATCGCCGGACTGTGCAGCGATCCGGAGCTGCTGCCGGAGCCAGAGGCGCTGAGCGGCGCGCTGCGCCAGCCGCTGCTGTCGGTGTTCCCGGCCGCCTTGCTCGGCCGCCTGCTGGTGGTGCCGTATTACCCGCTGACCGACGCCACGCTGGGCAACATCGTGCGCCTGCAGCTGGGCCGCATCCAGCGTCGCCTGGCGGAGAATCACGACATCGTCTGCACCTTCGACGACGCGGTCATCGAGCAGATCGTCAGCCGCTGCACCGAGGTGGAGTCCGGCGGCCGCATGGTCGACGCCATCCTGACCAACACCCTGCTGCCGCAGATCAGCCACACCCTGCTGACCGGCAGCGCCAACGACCAGCGCTATCGCCAGCTGCATATCGCGCTGCAGAACAACGAATTCATTTGTCAATTTCAGGCATAACGCCGCGGCCGCCGAGACGGCGGCCCTTTGAACACAGAGAGTCATCACTATGTCGGGAACCGGGATAACCAAACCGAATTCGAACAGCCTGCCGAGCGGCTATCGATTCAACGAATTCGAGATCCAGGAAGCGATCGGCGAAGGCGGCTTCGGCATCGTCTACCGCGCCTACGATCACCAACTGGAACGCACCATCGCCATCAAGGAGTACATGCCGACCTCGCTGGCGAAACGCAACGACGATCTCAGCATCGGGCTGCGCGGCGAACGCTTCGGCAAAACCTTCCAGGCCGGGCTGAACAGCTTTATTCAGGAGGCGCGCCTGCTGGCGCGCTTCTCGCACCCCGGCCTGCTGCACGTGCTGCGTTTCTGGGAAGAGAACGGCACCGCCTACATGGGCACCCAGTTTTACAGCGGCACCACGCTGAAGAACCTGCAGGCGCAGCAGCCGGAGAAAATCGACGAGGCGTGGATCCGGCGGCTTCTGCCGCCGCTGTTCAGCGCCATCAACACCATCCATCAGGAAGGCTACCTGCACCGCGACATCTCGCTGGATAATATCCAAATCCAGGAGAGCCAGTTGCCGGTGCTGCTGGACTTCGGGTCGGCGCGCAAAGAGATCGGCAACCTGTCGGACGAAACGGAAATCATGCTGAAACCGGGTTTCGCGCCGATCGAGCAGTACACCGAGAACAGCGACGGCGAACAGGGGCCTTGGACCGATATTTATGCGCTGGGCGCCGTGCTGCACACGCTGATCGTCGGTTCGCCGCCGCCGGTCAGCGTGGTGCGCAGCATCGAAGACAGCTATCAGCCACTGACCGAGCGCCGCCCCACCGGCTACTCGCCGGAGCTGCTGCGCACCGTCGACCGCGCGCTGGCGCTGAAACCGGAGGACCGCCCGCAGACCATCGATGAAATGGCCGAGCTGTTGCATCTGCCGATCGCCGATGAAAATGAAATCATCAGCACCCCGGCCGCCGCGCCGGAGAACCTGCTGGTGGCCGCCAACCCGGCTGCTGCCGCCGCGGCCGCCGGCGCCGTTACCGCGCGCAGCACCCAATTCTCGCGGCCGATGATGGCCGGCGCCGGCGTCGCGGCGCTGCTGGCGATCGGCGCCGTCGCCTGGCTGAGCGGCGGCCAGGATGATACCCCGGCCGTAGCGCAAAACACCGAGACGTCACCGGCGCAGAAAACCCTGACGGAGCAGCCGAGCGCGCCGCAAACCGCGCCATCTGCGCCGGTGGAACCGCAAAAGGCGCCGCCGCCACCGCAGCCGGTAGCGCTGGTGTACTTCAAACTGCAGCCGGGCGAACAGGTCAGCCTCGACGGCAAGCCGCAGCAGGTGACGCCGGGCGAAAACGGCTTCGCCAGCCTGAATCTGGCGCCGGGCCGTTATCAGCTGGAGATCCGCCACAACGATCGGCTCCGCCAGCAGCAACTCAGCATCGACAACGCCGGCACCTGGCTGGTCAATCCGGCCACCGCCGGTTAATCCCGTTCTGCCCCCCGCCGCCGCGGGGGTTCCCCTTTTTCATGAGACTGACGCACCACTGCCCACCATCATTGGCCGCGCGGCAAGGCCGCTGCAAGGTCGGGGTATGCAGGGCACGACGTCAATCACAGAGGATGTTCTCATGTTGGATCGCATTATTGCGCACACGCCGCTGGGCCAGGAGCAGCTGCTGTTCCGCTCGCTGGACGGTATCGAGGCGCTTTCCACCCCTTTCGACTTCTCTATTGAATTGCTGAGCACCGACGCGCGGCTCGATCGCAAAGCGCTGCTCGGCCAACCGCTGACGCTGGAGATCCCGACTCAGGGCTTTCTCAGCGCCCCGCGCTACCTGAATGGCAAGATCACCGCCATCGCCGTCAGCAGCGAAGAGATCGGCGGCACGCGCTACGCGGTGTATAACCTGCACGTGCAGCCGGATCTGTGGCCGATGACCAAGGATCGCAACTTCCGCATCTTCCAGGAACAAACGGTGCCCCAGATCGTCAAGACTCTGCTGGCGGAGCACAACGTGCAGTTGGAAGATCAGCTGACCGGCGACTATCGCCTGTGGGGCTACTGCGTGCAGTACAACGAAAGCAGCTTCAACTTCATCAGCCGCCTGATGGAGTTGGAGGGCATCTATTACTATTTCAAACACGAGATGGGCAAACACACGCTGGTGCTCGGGGATGCGCCCCACCACCACCAGCCCTATCCCGGCTACGAGATGATCCCCTACCACCTGACGCCGTCCGGCGGCAGCACCAGCGAGGAAGGCATCAGCCAGTGGACGTTGTCCGATCGCGTCACGCCGGGCATCTACAGCCTGGACGACTACGATTTCCGCAAGCCGAACGCCTGGCTGTTCCAGGCGCGGCAAAACCCGGTCTCGCCGACGCCGGGGCAGATCGACGTCTACGACTGGCCGGGCCGCTACACCGAGCATCAGCAGGGGGAGTTCTACGCCCGCGTGCGCCAGGAGGCCTGGCAGGCTGAGCATCAGCAGATCCGGGGCACCGCCACCGCGATGGGCATCGCTCCCGGCAGCACCTTTACGCTGTATAACGCCCCGCACGCCGACGACAACCGCGAGTACCTGACGCTGCAGGCCAACTACCATCTGAAAGAGAACCGCTACGCCAGCGGCGACGATCAGAGCAGCGAACACCGTATCGACTTCACCGTGCTGCCGGCGGACGTGCCCTGGCACCCGCCGCAGCATGCCACCTGGCCGAAAACCCACGGGCCGCAGACCGCCCGGGTGGTCGGCCCGGCCGGCGAATCAATCTGGACCGACAAATACGGCCGCATCAAGGTGAAATTCCACTGGGACCGCTTCGGGCCGAAGGACGACGGCAGCTCCTGCTGGGTGCGCGTCTCCAGCGCCTGGGCCGGCCAGGGCTACGGCGGCGTGCAGATCCCGCGCGTCAACGACGAAGTGGTGGTGGACTTTATCAACGGCGATCCGGATCGGCCGATCGTCACCGGACGCGTTTATAACGAAGCCAGCATGCCGCCGTGGGCGCTGCCGGCCGCCGCCACCCAAATGGGCTTTATGAGCCGTTCCAAGGATGGCACCGCCGACAACGCCAACGCCCTGCGTTTCGAAGACAAGGCCGGCGCCGAACAGGTGTGGATCCAGGCAGAACGCAACATGGACACCCAGGTCAAAAACGATGAGAGCCACAGCATCGCTAACGACCACACCCACCTGGTGGGCGGCAACCAGATCAAACGGGTGGTGCTCAATCAGGCCAGCGGCGTCAAAGGCGAGACCTCCGCGCTGACCGGCAAAACACGCAGCGACGCCGTGGTCAACGCCTTTACCCTCGGCTCCGGCGAATCGCTGCGGCTGGAGTGCGGCGAAAGCGTGATCGAGCTGCTGGCGAACGGCCAAATCAACATCACCGGCACCAGCTTCAATATCACGGTGAAAGAGGACGGGGAGATCAATACCGGCGGCCAGCTGGATCTCAACCAGCCCGGCGGCGCCGCGCGCACCGCCGCGCCGGGCGGCGGCCATCAGGCGGCGATCCAGAGCGCCGTCGATCAGCTGTTCCCTAAAGAGTAGCCAAGTGGCACGCAGGGAAAGCCGGTTAACGCCGGCTTTCGGGCGGCGGCGCCGGCAAAACCGGCTGCCGCTGTAACCCCTTTTGGCAAGGAGGTGAATGCGCTGGCGGCAAGGTCACCGACGTTTAGCCAAAACAACGGGCTGAAGCTGTCCCGTTCATCGCTTCAGCCTTCCTTATCATCAAGGCCCCCTCACCACTTCTTCACCGTCTGGTAAATATCGAGGTCGAAATAGCCGTCGGCTTCGCAGTCGTTGAGATAGTGCTCATAGCTTACCCCCTCAACCGGCTGATAGCCGCTGGCCGGCAACAGCTTCTGGTAGAACTCGCCCCACACCCGCTCGAAGTCGCCATCGCTGATGCGCACGTGGTAGACCGCGTACTGCCCGGCGGGCAGCGTCAGCACGGTAACGCCCTCGCTCTCCGCCGGCAGCGCGAAATCGTCCGCCACGCTCATCACCACGTCGGCGCGCAGCTTTTCCGGCGCCACTTCCGCCGGATCGTCCCAATACAGCACCAGCCATTTGCCGAACGGCACGCCGTGGCGCTGCCGCCATGCCAGCAGTTGCTGCGAGCCCTGTGGGATCGTCTGCGGATACGGCCCCACGACTCTCACCCCCACCACCTTCTCCGCCGCCTTATCGATAATCCTCACGCTCATCGCCCTTCCCCCTCACATTGTCTCAGGCGCCGATTTCGGTGCGCACGTCCAGCAGCTCGGGGAAAAAGGTCAGATCCAACGCCTTTTTCAGGAAGCTGACGCCGCTGGAACCGCCGGTGCCCGACTTAAAGCCGATAATCCGCTCCACCGTTTTCATATGGCGGAAGCGCCACAGGTGGAAGCTCTCTTCGATATCCACCAGCTTCTCCGCCATTTCATAAGCTTCCCAGTAGGTTTGCGGGTTGTCGTAGATCACTTTGAACGCCGGCAGCAGATCCGGGTTGCGCTGGTAGGGCTGCGTCCAGTCGCGCTCGAGGCACTCCTGCGGGATCGGCAGGCCGTGGCGCGCCAGGTACAGCAAGTATTCGTCGTACAGGCTCGGTGCTTCGAGGATCGCCTTCAACGCGGCGTGTTTTTCCGCGTCGCTGCTGAACACCGCCAGCATCGCCGCATTCTTGTTGCCGAGCAGGAACTCGATCGAGCGATATTGGTGCGACTGGAAGCCCGACGAGCTGCCCAGCACGTCGCGAAACTCGACGTACTCCGACGGCGTCAGCGTTTCCAACACCGCCCACTGTTCGAACAACAGCCGCTGGATCTGTTTGACGCGCGCCAGGATTTTGAAACAGTGGCTGAGTTTGTCCTGCTGCACCAGCCGCAGCGCCGCCTGCAGCTCGTGCAGCATCAACTTCATCCACAGCTCGGAGGTTTGGTGCTGTATCACGAACAGCATTTCATCATGATGCGGCGGGTTGGAGAGCGGGTGCTGGCAGTCCAGCAGTTGGTCCAGGCACAGGTAGTCGCCATAGCTCATGCGTTTGGAAAAATCGGTGACAATCGCGCTTTCTAATTCCCGTTTGTTCATCTGTGATCTCCGTTGCGCCCAGCGCCCCATCGGCCTGGAACGTGCCGCAAAGAGAAAACAATAGTACAGAACCCGCCGCCCCGAAGGGCGATAAACGAGAGGTGCTTCGCAGATCTCACTCATCTGCGCCGCCCCTCTCGCCCCGCTTTACCCTATCAGCCCAAACAGGTCGTTGAGCGACTCGCTCATGGTCGGATGGGTGAACAGCTGATCGCGCAGCCGGGTATAGGGCAGCCCGGCGTCCATCGCCGTTTTGACGATGTTGATCATCTCATGAGCATCGCGGCACAGCAGCGCCACGCCGAGGATTTGGCCGGTCTGCGCATCGACCACCGCCTTCAGCAGGCCGCGCGTGTCGCCCAGCACGCGGGCGCGCGGGATCGCCGCCGCCGGCAGCGTGGCGACCTTAATGTCGCGCCCCTGCTGCCGGGCCTGATCTTCGCTGAGGCCGATACGCGAGAAGCTGGGGGTGATGAACACCGAGTAAGGCACCGCGCCGCGATCGGCCGTGCTGCGTTTACCCGCGCCGAACAGGCTGTCGCGCACAATGCGGAAATCGTCCAGCGAGATATAGGTAAACTGCGGCCCGCCGTTGACGTCCCCCAGCGCCCAAATATGCGGCACGCTGCTGCGCAGTTGCGCGTCCACCCGCACGGCGCCGCGCTCATCCGTCTCAACGCCGGCGCGCGCCAGCTGCAAACCTGCGGTGTTCGGCGCGCGCCCGGCCGCCACCAGCAGCGCATCGAACGACTGCACGCCGCCCTGATGCACCACCTCAACGCCCCCTTCCACATCGCGCACCTGCTTCACGCCGGCGTTAAACGTGAAGCTGACCCCGGCGTCGCTCAGGATTTGCTGTATCGCCTGCGCCATATCGCGGTCTTCCCGGCCGAGCAACGCATCCGCCTCTTCGAATACCGTCACGGCGCTGCCGAACTGCGCGAACATCGAAGCGAACTCCAGCCCGATATAACCGCCGCCAATAATGCCCAACCGCGCGGGCCGCTGCGTCAACTGCAGCAGGCCGGTGCTGTCGTAACTCCGCTGCGAGCGATCCAACCCGTCGATCGCCGGCCAGCGGCTGACGGCCCCGGTGTTGATGAAGATGCGCTCGCCGCTCAGCACCTGCGTTCCCGCCGCGCCCTGCACGCTGATGCGATGCGGATCGATAAACTCCGCCCGTCCGTCGATCACCGTGACCTGTTCAAGCCCCGCCAGGTTTTGATAGTTTTTCTCCCGCAGCAGGCCGGTCACCTGCCGCTTGCGCGCCATCGCCTGGCTGAACGCCTGTTCGCCCGGCCCGTGAAGCTCGGCATCGTGCACCAGCGTTTTGGTCGGGATGCAGCCGATGTTGATGCAGGTGCCGCCATACATCTGCGCCGACGCCTCCACCATCGCCACGCGCCATCCCTGCCCGGCCAGAAAGGCCGCCAGCGTTTTGCCGGCCTTGCCAAAACCGATGATAATCGCCTGATAATCGTACATTGTGTCGCCTCGTCTCGTGATGTTCATCGCCGGTCAATCAGCGTATTGCGGCCTCAACTAGCCGCTCCAGCGGCCTCAGCGCCGCGATCTGTCGTTCGTCGGCCCCGGCGCTCCGCTTCAGACTTTCCGCCGGGTGGTAGCTGACCTGCGTTTTGCCCCGTTCGTCTTGCGCAATCAGCACCCTGAACGGCAGATCCAGCGCCAACGCCGGCCGCGCCAGCATCAGCGGCGTGCCCGCCAGCGGGTTGCCCAGCACCAGCACCGTGGTGGGCGGCATCGTCAGATGATGCTCACGCGCCGCTTTCGCGTGATCGAACTCGGCGAACAGCGTCACGCCCTTCTGCTCGGCCGTGCTGATAATGCGCTGACGCGTTTGCTGATAAGCGTAGGCGCTCTCTACCGTTCGGGTTTCTTGCCCCATCGTCCCCTCCGCCACGGCAGAACAGGCCAGCATCATCAGGCTGCCGGCCACGGCCCGGTTCATGACGCTCATGCGACCTTCCCCCGCCACTGTTTCTCGAGCAAACTGCGCGCCGAATCCGCCATGATCATCACCGCGCCCGCCAACATCAGGGTGTCCTTCAGCACCAGGCGCCCGGCGCCGGAGAGATAAGGGAAACCGTGATGCGCATCGCCCAGCGCGGGCACCCAGGCCTCCGGGGTGGTGATCAAAAAGGTCAGCGTCACCAGCGGCGTGCAAAAGGAGAGTATGCCGCCCAATAGCCCCAGCCATTTGGAGAACGGGTTGGCCAGCACCAGCAGCGCGATCGCCACCTCCACCACGCCCAGGCCGTTGGAGAAGCCATAGGTATTGTTGGCCTGCTGCCAGGCGCGGGCGGCGAGGTTCAGTTCGCCTTCGTGCGTCAGGTGAGCCTGATAGTCCTGCGGCATGTCATAGAAAAACGACATCAGCGGGCTGTTGGCGACGAACGGCGTGATGCTGTCCGCTTCGTAAGGGATGAATTTGAGCAGGCCAATCCATAAGAAAACGATGGCGATGCTGAGGCGAATCAGCGTTAATCCCAGCTTGTCGCCCTTGCTCAGAAAGAATAGTATTTTCATTACCGGCTCCATGTCATTGATAACTCATGCATCGCAGCGGCGCCCTCCGCATCGCTGCACTATCGAACCGATCTTAGTGCTTCGCATTACGCCGGCCCATTGCCGAAACAATCAGCTTCTTAGCCAGGAGTCTCAAAATGGATCCGCTCAGCCAACTGTTGATGCTTAACGACATGCGCGGTTATGTGGCGCGCGATTGCCATTTCAGCGGCGAGTGGCGCTCGCCGCATGCCGCCGGGGAGTGGAGCCAGATCCGCTGGCACATGGTGCTGGCGGGCAGCTGTCGGCTGGAGATCCCCGGCGGCCGGCCGGTACCGCTGGAGCAAGGCAGCCTGCTGTTCTTGCCGCACAACTCCGCCCACCGCCTACTGCCGGAGAGGGCCGACAGCGCCACGCACCTGCTGTGCGGCGTGCAAATCTTGCCGCACAGCGCGTCGCCGCTGCTGGCGAGCCTGCCGGAATGTTTGCTGTTCAACAGCCGCCAACAGGGGCGGCTGGCGCTGCTGCAGGCGACCGGCCAGCTGCTGAGCGATGAGTTCAGCCAACAGGGCCAGGGGCACAACGCCATTGTCAGCCAGACCATGGCGCTGCTGTTCGCGCTGGCGATCCGCGCCTGGCTGGCCCAGCCAAATCAGAGCGGCAATCTGGTCGCCGCGTTGCTGCATCCGCAGTTGGGCAACGTGGTTGAACAGATGCTGCGCCGCCCGCAACATCCCTGGACGCTGGTTGAACTGAGCAAACAGGCCCATATGTCGCGCGCCAACTTCGCCCGCGTCTTTCGTCAGGTCACGCAGCAAACGCCGCTGCAGGCCCTTACCGCCATCCGCATGCAGCTGGCGGCCCGGCTGCTGGCGCGCCAGGCGTTGCCGCTGAGCCGTATCGCCGAACAGGCCGGCTATTCGTCGGAGGTGGCGCTGCACAAAGCCTTCACCCGCCACTTCGGCCTGACGCCGGGAAAATTCCGCCAGCAGGCCGCCGATGCGCCGCCGGACGCTTGCCCGATCCCGGCGTAACCTCCCACCCCGCCTTACTGTTTAGTAAACAACTCGGCCGCCGCCTGACAACTCTCACAAATGCGCGATCCCATGCGGGTTTCGCCCCGGTTGCGGCTTGCCTGCGCCTGTCTTCCCTTATAGATTGCAGGCTAACGGCAGGCAGCAAGGTATCGGCAAATGGCAAATATTCGAGACGTCGCGCGGTTGGCCGGCGTGTCCATCAGCAGCGTGTCGAACCTGCTGAATAACCGCAGCCACCAGATGAGCGCGCAGACCCGTGAGCGCATCGAACAAGCGATGGCAACCCTGGGGTATCGGCCGGCCCGAACGGCGGCGTTGCCCGCACCGCAGGCGAAGATCATCGGCCTGCTGCTGCCGTCGATCGTCAACCCGAGCTTTTCGGCGCTGGCGCATGCGGTCGACGGTGCGGCGCGGGCTCACCGTTACCGCGTCTTGCTCGGCAACGCCTACCGCCAGGAACAGGAAGAGGCCGCGTTTATCGACGATATGTTCCTGCATGGCGTGCGCGGCATCATCGTGGCGGCGAGCGACATTCGCCAGACCCATTTTGTCCGGGCCGCCGAGAGAGGCATGAAGATCGTCAGCTACGACAGCCCGTTCGCCGAGCAGATGGCCACCGATGCCCGGCTGTTCGACAGCGTATCGATGGACAATATCGCCGCCGGGCGCCTGGCCGCGCAGCACCTGCTCGAACGCGGCTGCCGACACATTGTGTTCGCCACCGAAGCGACGCTGACCGTCGGGCGCAGCCACAAGATCGACGGTTTTCTAAGTGCGCTGGGGCACAGCCTGAGCGAACGCCAACGGGTGATCGAAGGCAAAGCCAACAGCGCCTACGGCGACACGGAAATGTTCGAATTAGGGCTGACGCTGGCGCCGCGCGTGCTCGCGCTGACACCGCGCCCGGACGGCATCGTGGCGATTAACGATGCGCTGGGCATCGGGCTGATGGTGGGGCTGCGCGCCGCCGGCGTCCAGGTGCCCGCAGACATCTCGGTGATCGGCATCGACAATATCGCGCTGGCCGGCCTGGCCGAACCGGGGCTGACGTCCGTCAGGCCGCCGCTGGCGGAGATGGCGCAGCTGATGGTCGAGCGCCTGATCGGCCGCATCAACGATGATGCGCAACCGCCCGGCGAGTTTCTCTTCCCGCCGACAGTCATCAGCCGGCGCTCGGTCAAAGCCGCCGGCTAAATGAAATAACAGCGTCTTCCCCAGGCGATGCGCCGCGGCATCGTCCGGATCGGTGTCAGCCAAAAACAAAGGAATAGGCCGTCGGGCTTAAGGGATGCCCGCGTCTCAATGAATCAGCGTCGTGCCGTTATTTAACGTTCAGCTCAGGGTTATGGGCCGGGCCTCTATTATTCCGATTAACCACATTGGAAATATCAAAATGAAAATAAGCAAGCCGCAGGATATTGAACGCAGCGCTATCAGGAAATTGACGCTGCATATTGTCCCCCTCATGATTTTATTGTATTTCCTGGCGTTTCTCGATCGCAATAACATGGCCTACGCCGCCAAAGCGCTGGAAGATAACCTGGGCCTGACCGCCTCGGCCTTCGGCTTCGCCTCCGGGATTTTCTTTATCGGCTATTTCCTGTTTGAAATACCCAGCAACGCCGGCACCATTAAATTCGGCCCGCGCATCTGGTTCGCCAGAATATTAATTTCCTGGGGCATCTTCGCGACCCTGCTCGGCTTTGTGCGCACGCCGCTGGAGCTGTATATCTGCCGTTTTATGCTGGGCGTATGCGAAGCCGGGTTCTTTCCCTCGGTGGTGTATTACTTTACGGTGTTCTTCCCGGAAAAATACCGCACCAAAATTCTCGGCATGTTCATCATCGTCCAGCCGCTGTCCAACGCCGTCGGCTCGCCGATTTCCGGCTTTATTCTCAATATTCAGCATGATTGGTTCGGGTTCGCTCCCTGGCAGCTGCTGTTTATCCTCGAAGGGTTGCCGCCGATCGTCATCGGCCTGCTGATCCCGTTCCTGATCAAGAACTCGCCCAAGGACGTCGGCTATCTGAACGTGGAGGAAAAGGCCTGGCTGATGAGCAACGCCGGCCGCTCTAAATCCGGCTCTAAAATCACGCTGGGCGACTTCCTGAAAGGGATGAAAAACAAGAAATACCTGCTCTACGCATTGCTCAACTTCGGCATGGTGTGCGGCATTTACGGCTTCGGCACCTGGCTGCCGTCGATCATTACCGCCCTCTCCGGCGGCGATATCTTCCGCGTCAGCCTGCTGGCGCTCATTCCCTACGGCCTGGCCGCGCTGCTGGTGTACCCGTGGAGCCTGTGGGCCAGCAAAACCAAAAAGCTCGGCGTGTTCGCCGGCCTTAGCATGGTGGTCGCCGCTATCGGCCTGATGGGGGCGGTGACATTTTTTAAATACGATCCGCTCGTCGCGCTGTCGTTCCTGTGCATCGCCGCCATCGGCATCTACACCGCCGTACCGCCGTTTTTATCCATGCCCGCCAACATTTCCACCGGCGCGGCCGCGGCCGCCGGGCTGGCGGTGGTCAGCTGCATCGGCAATATCGGCGGCTTCGTCGCGCCTTATGCGGTGGGCGTACTGAACGATCTGACCGGCAGCAGCGCGCCGGGGCTGTTTTTCCTGGCCTCGTGCCTGTTGGCCACCGGGTTGATCTGCATTTTCTACTGCGCGAAACAGCGTGAAGGCGTCATCAATACTTAACGAACCAATAAGGAGTCAATCATGGGCGATCTTGCGGGCAAAAAGGTGTTTATCACCGGGGCGGAACAGGGCATCGGCCGCGCCACCGCAGAGCGGCTGATCAAGGCCGGTTGCGACATCTATTTTCACTATCACAGCGACGAAAGCGGCCCCAAAGCGCTGGTGGCGCTGGCCCATTCATTGGGGCAAAAGGCCGCTTACGGCTACGCCGATCTCATCGATAGCGACGAAACGCTGCGCTGCGTTTCGGCCGGCGCCGAGTTTCTCGGCGGCATCGACATTCTGGTCAATAACGTCGGCGGCATCGTCGGGCGAAAATGGCTGGGCGAGATCGACCGCGCCTTCTGGCAAACCGTGATCGACGTGAACATGACCACCATGCTGAACGTCACGCAAAGCGCGCTGCCGTTCCTGAAGGCGGCAAACGGCGCCAGCATCGTCAACCTGGCGTCGCAAGCCGGCCGCGCCGGCGGGCACTCCGGCTCGCTGGTCTATTCCGCCACCAAGGGTGCGGTGCTCACCTGGACGCGCTCGTTGGCAGCGGAGCTGGGTGAATACGGCATCCGGGTGAACGCGGTGGCGCCCGGCCTGATCCTCGGCACCCGTTTCCATAATCGCCACACCACCCAAGAATCGGCGGAGGAAACCGTTCGCGCCATTCCGCTGGGCCGCGCAGGCACGCCGGACGACGTGGCGCGTGCCATCGCCTTCCTGGCGGCGGAATACGACGGCTTCATCTCCGGCGCCACCCTCGACATCAACGGCGGCATCTACCGCATGTAGTTCAACCGCGGGCGGCACGGCTGCCGCCCTCTCATTCAGGAATCGCTTTATGATCAAATCCGCCATTACCCACCCGCCGCTGCTCGCCGCGCTGGCGCAATGCGGGCATAAAACTCAGGTGCTGATCGCCGACGGCAACTACGCCTGCGTGACCCACGCGCCGAAAGACGCCACCGTGGTCTATCTGAACCTGGCGCCCGGCACGCTCGCCGCCCCGCCAATCCTGGAAAAACTGCTGGCCTGCATCAACGTGGAAAGCGCGGCGCTGATGGCCTGCCCGCCGGACTTCACCAACACCATCGAAGCCGAATACCGGCAGCTGCTGCCGGCGCAGTGCCCGGTCGAACACCTGCCGCGCGAGGCATTTTACGCCGCGGTCAAATCGGATCGGACGCTGCTGGTGATCGCCTCCGGCGAACAGCGCCGCTTCGCCAACCTGCTGCTGACGGTGGCGCCGGGGGGGTGAGAAAGGGACATGTCGATAGGATAAAAAGAGGGGGCTCCCCCCCTCTTGCGGTTACAGATCCACAATCAGTTTTTCCAGTTCTCCTGCAAGAGCCGCATCGATATAGCTGGTAGCCCAGCCAAACAGATAAGCGAATGCAAAAATGCCCACCGTCGACGACACCAGCGTCGGCGCGAAAAACGCGGCGATAGCGGAGAGCGTGTAGCCTGCCCCGATGGACAACCCGAGCGCCTCAAGCTGATTACGGAACGCTTTCCAGCTGCCGGTAGAGAAACCCTCGATCGCGGCGTTTGTCAGGTCCGCCCCTTTAATCGCCCAATCCACGCCGGTAAACGCCTTGCCCAATACCCGCGCATTGCGGGCATACTGTTCCGCATCGATCTTTTTCAACCAGGCGACAATCGCCGCTTTATCCTGCGCCTTGAGCTTTTTGTTCAAGCCCTTCGTTAATTGCTCGTAGGTTTTTTCCGCATCCTGCACATTGCGGATATATCTGCCTTGAATTCCTGCCTCCAAATCCTTGGCGAGCTTGGCGTATTTCGCGCCGAGCTTTTCCGCGATATCTTTATTGATGCCGGCGGCCAGGCTGACGCCATCCTTGATCGCTTTTAATTCCGCATTTTGATATTCGACGAACTCCTTAACGATATTTTTTACCGAGCCTGGAGATTTCACCGGCTTACCGTTGGCATATTTCACCTCCATGCCATTCAGATTATCCCCTCTCACCACGGCGATAAACGCGGGCCGGTTCTTATTGGCCTTATAGTAGAGACTGTAGGTCGCCATTCCGGCTTGCTTTTCCACCTTCAAATGATGAAAGCCGAAATAACTCCCGGTCGTGCGGGTCGTCGAGAACTCACCGCTTTTGCCGTTACCATGCCAGCCGTTGACGGGCCGATCGCGGTGTGAGTCTGTCACGAAACTGCCTAACGAGGAGGCGCCGATCTGCCCGGCGTTCAGGCCATTATTACCACCTTTACCGGGGGTTGAGGTCTTGCGCGCATGGCCGGTTTCGATATCCCCGATCGCCACCATTCCTCCCTTGGCGTTGACTCCCATCACCAGTCCACCCAGGCCAATGTGCTTAGCCTGATCGGCCGTCAGACCGGTGGCAGAAAGGCTCAGCGTGCCAGACGGGCTGACGCTTTCAATACGCAATTGTGCATCCGGGTTGATTCTGCGCGCCGCCTTGATCACCGCCGCCAGCTTCATGCGCAACGCCGGATCGTTTTGGATCGCCGCTATCTGTTGCTGTTCCGGGCTGTTGCCAACACTGGCGCCGCCGCGATCGCCGGAATGGCCCTTATCACCGCCCCCAGGTTCTGGGCCCGTACCACGTTCAGAACTCCAGTTAGTTCCATCCCCTTTACCGCCATAATTAAATCCAGGCATATGCTTAATCCTTATTTCTTTATTATCAACATGCCGAGAAATACGCACGACGTAATTCTCGGCAAACCAATTTTTAACTGCCCGTCCGTTATAGAAATTCACAGCAACAAGAACAATGCATGGTGGCTGTGTGGCAGATTAAACAAAGAGAAACGGCGTTAACGGCAGAAATATGACGACCGAAAAACTTGATAGTCATAAATAGAAGGCGCTTACAGGAGGGGGGGATATGCTGCGGCTTCCGATCCCGATTCAGATAACAGCCGCACACGAAGTTGGCCCAAAAGTACCGAATGTGGTCACCTGCCCTACTCTTGCACGATGAGCGGATGGCAAATAATGGCTCCCGAACTTATCGTTAACAGGAGAGTGCAAATGAAAGCTTTGGTTCATGCCACCTTGCTGGCCGCCATGATGGGCGCCGCTTCCTTCAATGCATTGGCTCAGGAGACCGTAAACGTGAATACCAAAACCATCAGAGCCATGTCGGGCGCCCCCACCACCACTGCCCTGGCCGCCGCCAAAACGGCGCTAATCGTGGTGGATATCCAGAATGAATATTACGCAGGCAGCGGCTTTCGCGGCAAAATGGTGATCCCGGATGGCCAGAAAGTGTTGGATAACAGTAAAAAGCTGGTTGAGTTCGCCCGCAAAAACGGCATGCCGGTCTATTTCGTGCGGCATCTGGGGCCGGCCAACGGCCCGCTGTTTGCCGAAGGCTCGGTCTACGCCGAATTCAATCAGGCGCTGCAACCCGCTAAAGGGGATGCGGTGATCACCAAAGCGACGCCGAGCGCGTTCGTCGGCACCGATCTGGATGCGCAGCTGAAGAAGCAGGGCATCAAAACGCTGATTGTGGCCGGTTTGATGACGCACATGTGCATCTCTTCTACCGCACGCGACGCGGTGCCGCTCGGCTATGATGTGTTGATCCCGCAAGACGCGACGGCGACGCGCGATCTGGACGACGGCACGGGTGGCGTGGTCGATCACCGCGTGTTGCAGCGGGCGGCGCTGGCCGCGGTGGCGGACGTGTTTGCGGAAATCAAAACTACCGAGGGCATCCTGGCGCTGCCGGTGACCAAATAAGGTTCAGCGCGCCGCTCCCCGGCGGCGCGCACTGCAAGAGGCGTTATCGCGGATGAAAATAGGCATTGTGGTTTTCGACGGCATCATTCCCTTTCACCTTTCGGTGCCTTTTGCGGTGTTTGAAAAAGTGCTGGCGCCTTCAGGCGCACCACTGTGCGAACTGACCCTGTGCGCCGCCGAGCCTGGCGAGCTGAAAACCAATGCCGGTTTTTCCATTGTGGTCAACCTTGGGCTCGGCGCGCTGAGCGGCATGGACATGGTGATCGTGCCCAGTTGGGACAATCCGGCCCGCCAGCCGGAACCCGCACTGCTGGATGCGCTGTGCCATGCCCATGCTGCCGGCGCCACCGTCGTCGGCCTTTGCATGGGCGCATTCGTGCTGGCGGCGGCGGGCCTGCTGAATCATCGCCGGGCCACTACCCACTGGCGCTGGCTGCCGGACTTTCAGCAACGTTATCCGGCGGTGCTCGTCGAAAATGACGTGCTGTATCTCGATGAAGGGGATGTCGTGACGTCGGCCGGCACCGCCGCCGGCATCGATTGCTGCCTGCACCTGGTGAGAAAACGCTGGGGGGCTGACATGGCGGCGCAGGCGGCGCGCCACCTGGTGGTGCCCCCTCACCGGCAAGGTGGACAATCGCAGTATGTCGCGCTACCGGTGCAAAATACCCGCCAGGGGGACAACTTTTCCTTGGCGCTGGCCTGGGCGATGGAAAACCTGCATCAGACGCTGTCGTTGGATAGCCTTGCGCAGAAAGCCTGCATGAGCCGCCGCAGCTTTACCCGCCGGTTTCAGCAAACCACCGGCACCCGCTTTTCGCTTTGGCTGCTGAATCAGCGCCTCATCGCCGCACAGCGTTTGCTGGAAAAGAGCGACTGCTCGGTGGAAACCATCGCGGAAAAGGTCGGCTTTCCCTCTACCACCTCATTGCGGCGCCACTTTCTTAAGCAACTGAACACCTCGCCCTCGCGCTACCGGCGCGAGTTTCGCGGCGACAGCCGCACCACCGGAATATCCGCCAGCCGGGTGGTGTAGGCCGGCGACAGCATTTCGCGCTTCATTTGCCACGGCTTGACGATCCCCTGCCCGGCGAACCACACGCGCCCGCGCCCTTCCTGATTCAGGCGATCGAGGGTCGCCATCAACCGCTCGCTGTTGCGGCGCGGCGGGCAGTCGTCGAACAGATCAATCTGCGCCATGGCGGCGGCGCTGAAATCCCCCAGCACCACGCCGCCCTTCAGATAACGCCGCCCTTCCTGCCAGATGCTTTCCAGCGCGCGCACCGCCATGGCGATGATGTCGCGGCTGTCGTTGCTCGGGGTTTGCAGCCGGGCGGTGCCCATATTGCTGTAATACCCTTCGCCCGCCGAATGCGGGCTGGTTTTGATAAACACCGACACGTTGCGGCAGTAGCGCTTTTCCTGCCGCAGCTTTTCGGCGGCGCGTTCGGCGTAGCTGCAGATCGCCTCGCGCATGTGCGGGTAGTGCGTCAGCCGCTGGCCGAACGAGCGGGAGCAGATGATCTGCTCTTTGGCGGCCGCCTCATCTTCCCACCGCAGGCACGATTCGCCGCGCAGCTCGCGTATCGTGCGCTCCAGCACCACGCTGAAGGTTTTACGCGCCAGCCGGGTATCGCAGTCCGCCAGCTGCAGCGCGGTGTGAATGCCCATCGCCTGCAGCTGGCGAGTCAGGCGGCGCCCCACGCCCCACACCTCTTCCACCGGGATCAACGCCAGCAGCCTGCGCTGGCGCGCCGGATCGGATAAATCCACCACGCCGCCAGTACCGCGCCATTTCTTGGCGGCGAAGTTGGCCAGTTTGGCCAGCGTTTTGCTCGGCGCAATGCCGACCCCGACCGTTAAATGCAGCTCGCGCCGGATGCGATCGCGCACCCGCTGGCCGAACTGCTCCAGCGCTTCGCAGTGCGCCACGCCGTCCAGCCGCAGAAAGGCTTCGTCCAGCGAGTAGATCTCCACCGCCGGCGCCATCTCTTCCAGCGTATCCATCACCCGGCGGGACATATCGGCGTACAGCGCGTAGTTAGAGGAGAACACCGCGACGTTGCGGCGGCGCATCTCCTCTTTGATCTTGAAATAAGGCGCGCCCATCGGCACGCCCAGCGCCTTCGCCTCGGCGCTGCGGGCGATCACGCAGCCGTCGTTGTTGGACAGCACGATCACCGGCCGCCCGCGCAGATCGGGCCGAAAGATGGTCTCGCAGGAAGCGTAGAAGCTGTTGACATCTACCAGGGCGAACATGGTTACCGACCTTTCATCGTCAGTGGGTTGTTATTCATAACGGCACCAGATTACTGTTCATGCATACAGTATTTGTATTTTTCTGGCGACGATCAAGTAGAAACCACCCCATCGCTGCTATCCGTTTGATGCGCATTGGCTTTTAACTCAGCCTCCGTTTACCTGGAGCCAAGTTTTTCATTAACGGCGAACTTCACGCAGATCGAAACGAATCGGAATGTTCACGCTGAATTCCGCCTGCCCCGCTGCGATCTCGTTGCCGGGCGCGGGCAGTGGAGAAGCGCGCTGCGGTAACTGAAGCGCCTCCCGGTCGAGCGAAGCAACCCCACTCGATCGCAATAGTTTCACACCCAGCACGTTCCCCTGCCGATCCAACGTCACGGCAACCTGAACAACCCCCTGGCGCTGTTGGCGTACCGCCAGGGCCGGGTAGCGCTTGAAACGGCTCAAATGCGCCAACAGCAGGCCGCTCCAGACCGAGGCATCCTGGCTCGGCTGCGACGCCACGCTGGTTTGCGGCGCGGCAACACGCTTTCCATCCAGAGACGGCGGCGCGCTGGTGCTTGATGCTATTGAGCTTGCAGACGCTATTTTTTCCTGTTCCTTTTGCCTTGGACGCGGCGGTTCCGTCTTCGGTCTGATGGGGTCGTTCCGTTGCCCTTTGGCCTTGCTCTGCTGCTCCGTCGCACGCGGCGCATGAATCAGCGGAGGCATCGCCGCCTCCGGTTCCCGGTTGGCCTGCCGTTGCGCCACCGCCTGCACCTGGCGCACGCCGGTTGGCATTGGCTCTGCGTTGGGGATCGATTCCGCCTGCTCAGCAACCATCATCAACACCATCGGTTGCGCCGCGGGCAGCAACGGTGGCACCAGGTGATAACCAAGGCCAAACAACAACGCACCATGCAGACCCAACGCCAACACATTGGCGGTAGCCCAGCGCAATCGCCCGCCTGTAGGCGGTAAAGATAAATCGGCAGGTAATACGTTGTGATTCAACATGGAAAACGATACTCAGGTTAAGCGTGAAACAGACCAACGTACGCAGCGGTCAACGGCGGTCGGGGTATGTCAGAAAGGTCGTTTAGGCACGCGGCACCGGGCAGGGAACGAGAAAGAACAGGCCAAACGAAAAGGAAATACCCTAATGGCAGAGTAAAAAACTTTAGGACACGGTAATGAAGTATTTTGACAGCATATTTACCCTAACCGGCAGCGCACCGGGCAGAGCCGCAATGACGCGCTCGGGGTCAGCCAGCGGGAACGCACCGGAGAGCCGCAGGCCGGCTACCTCCGGCCGGCAGCGAATAACGCCCTGACGATAACGCCCCAGCTCCATCAGGAAGTCGTCCAGCCGCATGTTGTCGGCCAACAGCATGCCTTGCCGCCAACCGGGCTCTTGCGTCACGCGGTACGGATCGCCAATGCCTTGCCGGCTTAATCTGCCGCCCTGACCGGCGTTGAGCACCGCGTTCCGATGCGCCGGCGAAAGGATCGTGACTCGGCCAAGATAAACGGCGATATCACTGTAGGTTTCCCACAGGCGAACGCTGAAGCGAGCAGCCTGCGCCACGATCTCGCCCTGCGGCAGCCTCACCGTCAACGCGCCGCTTTCCGGCGGCAGATTCACCATCATTTCACCTTCCAGCAATGCGGCCTGCTGAAGGCTGACGTTGACCGCCGTTTGCGTGTTCAGCATCAACTGCGCGCCATCCGCCAACGCGACGGTTTGCTGCTCCCCCACCGCCGTGCGGTAATCCGCCAGCCAGGGGCGCCATGGCAGCGCGCCAGAACCGATGCCAACCGACCCTACCACGCCGATGGCCGCCAGGCTTCTCAGCAACCGGCGGCGTTGCGGGTTTGGCAACTGCGACAGACTACGCTGCGCCGCCGCCCCGTTAAGCAGAGAAAAACGGGATGAAAACGCGGCGATATGCCGCCAGGCGCGTTCATTTTCCGGTTTCGCCTGATACCAACGCCGCCAGTTTTCCCTATCCGCGTCGCTTGCCTCTTCCGACATCAGCTGGGTTAACCAGGCGGCGGCCTCACGCGCGCTCTGCCGATCGATATCCGATTCCATCATGGGTTCCGCACCTGCCGTTACGCCGCCAATGCAAAGAAACAGTGCAAATTGGCGCGCTGCAGATATTGTTTCACCGAACTGGTCGACACCCGCAAACGTTCAGCGATGTCGCAATAACGCATGCCCTGCAGGTGCGCCAACAGGAAAGCCTCGCGAACGTGCGCCGGCAATCCGTCCAACGCCTGATCCAACTGTTCGAGCATTTCGAGGGTTTGTTGACGAACCTCCGGCGAGGGCGCCTCGATCGCCGGCAGCTCGCTCAAGGCCTGCAGATAGCTCTCTTCGATTGTTTTACGTCGGTAATAATTCGCCACCAGCCGGCGCGCCACGGTCGCCAGGAAGGGGCGTGGTTGCCGAATGGCAAGCAACTGCGGACTCAGTAAAATACTGATGAACGTATCCTGCGCCAGGTCTTCGGCGTGATGCGCGCACCCGACCTTCTGTCTCAGCCAATGGCATAGCCAACTGTGGTGCTCAAGGTAAAGCTGTTGAGCAAACCCGTTGGCTGCCGCGGCCTCTTTCCTTGCCATTCGGTGACACCAATTGATAATGAGATTGAAAATGATAATTATTATTATTTTAAAATTGTAACTTCTGTGTCAAGCGATTGCTGATGATTTATAAACGGCGAAAAAGTAGGGAAATACGGGAGAGAAAACGTGAAAAGGGGCCAAAATGGCCCCTGTTAGCAGGATATTCAGAAACGTTGGCTAACGCTAAACTTGATGTTGCGCCCTACGCCGGACACCGATTCGCCCAGGTAAGGGTAATAATCGCGGTTGAACAGGTTGTCCACCGCGACGCGAGCTTCGAAGCCCTGCAAACCGCTGGGCTGCCACGAGGCGAACAGGCCGTGCAATGCATAACCCGACGTTTTCGGCAGCGCCCAGACAACGGCCATCGGATCGCCGTCGGCCGGTGAACGATCCTGTTTACGCACAAAATCGCCGGTCCAGCCGAAGGCCATGTCCCACTGCGGTACTTTCATACCCAGCATCGCGTGTGCCGTAACGGGTGGAATTTCGGCAATCCAGGTTTCGTTGCCCCACGGATCGCGCGGTGAAGCGTCGCGTTTGCCGCGAATCGAGGAGAACGACAGGCTGCCGAACAGGCTTTCGCTGTCATAAAACGATTCGAGCTCCACGCCCTCAATGGTATAGCCCGGCAAGTTGCGATAGTTCGACAACGGTTGCCCACATTGGCCCCCATGCCGTGCGGCGTCGCACACTACGCCGCGACGATAGAAAATCTCGTCCTTGCCGCGATTGCGGAACAGCGTAGTGCGGATCTGCAGGCTGTCTCGCGCCATCAACACATCGTTGAAGTCCAGCACCGCGCCAAGGCGCACGCCCGTCATGCGTTCCACCTGCAGGCCGCGGCTGGTGCCGGGCACGCTGGAAGCGGCGTATTGCACTTCGTACTGTTCGTCGATCACCGGGGCGCGCCAGGTGCGGCTAACGTCGGCAAACAGGGACAGATTCGACGTCGCTTTCCACATCACGCCCAAATGCGGCGACCAGCCGGTATAGGTCACGCTGCTGTAATCATGGCCCACGAGCGGATCGCTGTCGTTATAGCGCGGCGCCCGGTTCGGTTGCCCGGTATTGGTCACATGATCGTAACGCACGCCCGGCGTCACGGTCAGGCTGCCGAAGCTGACCGCATCCTGCAGATAAACGCTGCGGGTTTCCTGTTCGCCCGCCGGCATGTAATACGGCTGGAAATAGCCGTAGTTGTAACTGGCGTTTTTCACCTGCGAGGGGTAATACATCAGGGTATCGCGCTGGTGTTTATGCCAACGCGCGCCGAGCAACAGCTTGTGTTCCAGCGGCCCGCTGGCGAAACGGCTTTCATTGCTGACGTCAAACTGCCGATCGGTATAGTTCACCCAGCTTTCATTGCCCAACGTACCGAGATAGCTGAACTTTGACGCGGAATCCGGCCGCTTGTCATGCTGTTCTGTCTTCGAATAGGCATAAGACAGCGTCAGATTCAGCAACGGCTGCGCTTCCGGCGCCAGATTCCATTTCACCGAGTAATTGGTGTCCGTCTGGTCGCGATACACCAGAATGCGGCGCCACGCTTCTTCCCGGCCATATTTATCGATATCCGCCTGGCTGGGCGCGGCGATATCGTCCCGCTTGGCGGCAAAAGGCTGCCAGCCATCGGAATCGGAGCGCATCGCCGACAGCGTCAGCGTTTGCGCCTCGCTCAGATAAATATTGGTTTTTAACAGGTAGGAAGCCTGATCGTTGGCGGAATAGGCAAAGCGCGTGCCGTCCGGCCGCTTCAGGTTGCCGCCGTCACGCTTGCTCATGTAGATCAAACCGTCGGCAAATCCTTCCGGCGTACGGCCGTACAACGCACCGCTGTAAATGCCCTGGCGATCGTTGGTGTGGTAGCTGTATTTCAGCAAGCCGCCAAAATCTTCGCCCGGCAGCAGCATATCCCCGGCATCTTTGGTCTCCAGCGTAATGGTTCCGCCAAAGCCGCCATTGCCGTTCAACAGATTGTGCGGCCCCTTATCGACCTCAACCTTTTTCAGCAATTCGGGTTCAATGAATACCGAACCCTGCCGATATTTCTCAAATCCCTTCGGCGCCCCGTCCAGCACCACCTTCACATCTTCCATGTCGCCCATGCCCCAGATATTCAGGCTTTGGCCGCCCGGGCGCGGCGATCCCGCCATCCCTACGCCGGGCAAGCGATCAAGCAAACTGGCGATATTGTCTGCCTGCACGCGTTCGATGTCTTCTTTATCCAGCACCGAACGGCCGGCGGCGACGCTGTCGGACAAACCGCCGACCACCGACAGCTCCGGTATCGTCAACGGCTGAACCGGCCCGGCGTCGACCAACCGATATCCCTGTGCGGTTTGCTGAGCGCGCAATCCGCTGCCCGCCAACAGCGTATTGAACGCGTCGGTGAGGCGATAATGTCCCTGCAGGCCCGCGGTGCTTTTTCCACGCGTCTGTTCGGGCGTGAAAATCACTATCACGCCGGCCTTAGCGGCCGCCGTCTGCAAGGCGGGCGCCAGATCACCGGCGGGAATGGCGAAAGAAAGGATAGCGGGCTGTTCGACCGCCGAGGGTGATGCCGACGCACCGGGTGCCGCCATCGCGGAGGTAAGCATGCCCGATAGTGCGCATCCTATCCCGATAGCGACGCGCTTCCCGGTAATGCGTTTGGCTGATGTGAACGTACGCCCTGCGCCGTTCTTGTTTTTTATGGCCATGAAGGATTCCCCTGAGTGTATTGAACTGGAAACTCAGTAGAGAGGTCACGCCAACGAAAAGATCGGGCAGAAAAAAATGAAAAAAAGGGCCGAAGTTACCGCGCCGCGTAGACGATAAAGGTCACCACGCCGAAGATCTCCAGCTGCGCCTCGTCGTCGAACACGATCGGCGCATAGGCGGGATTCATCGGCAACAGCCGCACGTCGGGGTGGCGCTGCAGCTTTTTGACGGTGAATTCGCCGTCCACCGCGGCGATCACGATATTGCCGTGCTCCGGCGTCAGGGCGCTGTCGACGATCAGCAGATCGCCATCCTGGATATTGCCGTCGATCATCGACTCGCCGCTGGCGCGCACGAAGTAAGTGGCGTTGGGGTGCCGCACCAGCAGCTTGCCGATGTCCAGCCTGCTCTCGACATAGTCCTGCGCCGGGGAAGGAAAGCCGCAGGCCACGCGATCGGCAAACAGCGGTAACGTCAGGGGTTCACCTGGTGAAAAAGCATACAACCTTGAATTGCTCAGCATAATCATAACCAAACTGTATATTTATACAGTAAAGCATAAACAAAACGCGAACGCGTGCAACCCCCAATCCCCCTGCGGATCGCGCTTTCCCGCATAATATAATAATTTTCTGAGTGATTTTTCCTGCAGCTTTTGCCGTTCTTCGCGTGTGTTTACACACATGATACCCACCAAAACTGTGGATAATGCGGCACTCAGACCGTTGGCGTATCGATGGGCAGGATGAGTGAGGGATTGTCATTGCGAACGGCGCCGACGGCGGGCGATACCGGTTGCCAGACGAAATCCTCTGCCTGCAGGCTGTACACGTCAGCCTGCATTTGACCAGAGGGCGGGACTAAGCAGGTGTCGAGCCAGTCGCGCGCGGCCGTCGGTCTCTGCTGCGTACAGCGCCGCAAAGAACAGCGGCAGGCCTTGCCTCACGGGAGGAACGGCGGACGGCTTTACAAAATGACGCCAATAAAATTGCGACTGGCAATGGCATCAATGGGACGGCCAGAGACGAAAGTCAGTACGTTATGCCAGGAGCTTGGGATAACCCGACAAACGCTGTACCGCCACATTTCCCCTGATGGTCCACTGCGAGCTGACGGTATAAAGCTGCTCAACCGGGGATAATTTTAGCGGACGGAAAAATCTGGGGTTCTGGCGTAGAACCCCGAATAAGGAATAATCCTTAATTCATTTCAGGATTATTAATTCCATCTAAAACCTCTCGGCAATATTCTTTTTTATAGGCTTCATCATTACTTAATGACTTAACCAAAAAATCAGCATTTTTCCAACCATTATCCCAATGCGTATCGAATCCTGACTGTTCAAACTTTAATGTTCTAGTTAATGAGTCTTTTATTTGTTTTTTATATTTATCAATTTTCTCATTGGTTGCCCCACAAACATCATGTGCAACACGAGCATTTGAGCCAGAAAAACCTATTGCTGAAATTGCCATCGCTTCATTTGATTTGTCGAAATCATTCGCATATGCCACAGCATTAGATAAAGCGAATATGACAAGAGCAGGTATGGTTTTTTTGTATGAAATCATCTTTCACCTCTACTCATTGATTTTCATGGGTCAGTTTGGATATCGAAAATTATTGTACATTAAGGCTGCTTTTTAATCAGTCTCAACTTCTTTATAGAAGGCCTGAATGCGACAAACTTGGGAAGTACTGTAGCCTGTCGCGTCTGCTGTTTCTCGGATGCTCAGTTTCTTAATCTGTCGGTAGTGCCTGATCCATCCTGCACGCTCTATCTCGCCGCTGGCGCGTACGAAGTAGGTGGCGTTGGGGTGCCGCACCAGCAGCTTGCCGATGTCCAGCCTGCTCTCGACATAGTCCTGCGCCGGGGAAGGAAAGCCGCAGGCCACGCGATCGGCAAACAGCGGTAACGTCAGGGGTTCAGCTGGTGAAAAAGCATACAACCTTGAATTGCTCAGCATAATCATGACCAAGCTGTATATTTATACAGTAAAACATAAACAAAACGCGAACGCGTGCAACCCCCAATCCCCCTGCAGATCGCGCTTTGCCGCGTAATATAATAATTTTCTGAGCGATTTTTTTTTACGCCTGCTAAGGGTTTCACCGCCCCTTGCACACACGTTATCCACCAAAACTGTGGATAACCTGGTGGGGTCGCCGGCAGACGTCATTCCCTGCGCGAGCGGGATCAGAATCCTGTATAATCCCCACACCTGCTAATAAGAATTCATCCCCGTCGGCGCCTCGTCACCGACGGTCACGAGAACGTTATGAACAAGCACCTACTCCTCGCAGAAACCGACGATATCGAACAGGAATGCCTGTCGCGCCACGCGGTCTGGCAGCGCAACGATCTGGCTCTGGCGCAGCAGGATTGGCTGGCGGAAGAAGTGCCGGTCGCCCTGGTGTACAACGGCATTTCCCACGTGGTGATGATGGCGACGCCGAAAGATCTGGCGGCCTTCGCCATCGGTTTTTCGCTGTCCGAAGGCATCATCGCCTCCCCTGACGATATCTACGACATCCGCCAGCAACCGGCCTGCAACGGCATTGAAGTGCATGTGGAACTCTCGAGCCGCCGTTTTATGCAGCTGAAAGAGAAGCGCCGCAGCCTGGCCGGCCGCACCGGCTGCGGTGTCTGCGGGGTGGAACAACTGCAGGAGGTCGCCCAGCCCATCGCGCCGCTGCCCTTCACGCAACGCTTCGATTTGGCCCTGCTCGACCGGGCATTGGCGCAGCTGCAGGAGGTGCAAACGGTGGGGAAACTGACCGGCTGCACCCACGCGGCGGCCTGGATCCAGCCAGATGGCGCGCTCAGCGGCGGGTGTGAAGACGTCGGCCGCCACGTGGCGCTCGACAAGCTGCTGGGCTACCGCAGCCAACAGGCGTGGCTGCAAGGGGCGGCGCTGGTGTCGAGCCGCGCCAGCTATGAAATGGTGCAAAAATCCGCCATGTGCGGCGTCGAGATCCTGTTCGCCGTTTCCGCCGCCACCCGCCTGGCGGTCGAGGTGGCCGAGCGCAGCAACCTGACGCTGGTGGGCTTCAGCAAGCCAGGGCGCGCCACCGTCTATACGCACCCGCAGCGGCTCTGGCAATCGACGACGGCGGCATAGCGCCGCCGGATAAGAATCGACTATTCTCAATAGCAGGACACCAGGAAGCACCCACGTCATGATAATTCGCCCGAACCAGAACTGGTTTTTTCGCCTGTTCGCCTGGCACGGTTCCGTGCTGTCAAAGATCACCTTTCGCCTGTCGCTGAACGTGCTGATGTCGATAGTGGCGGTGATCAGCTATCAATGGTACGAACAGCTCGGCGTGCATTTGACCATCGCGCCGTTCAGCCTGCTGGGCATCGCCATCGCCATTTTTCTCGGCTTTCGCAATAACGCCGGCTACAGCCGCTTTGTCGAAGCGCGCAACCTGTGGGGCTCGCTGCTGATTACCGAGCGATCCCTGCTGCGCCAGATAAAAAGCCTGCTGCCGGACGAACCGGCGGTGCACCAGAAGGTCGCCAAGCTGCTGATCGCCTTCAGCTGGAGCCTGAAGCATCAGCTGCGCGCCACCGATCCGACCGCCGATCTGTACCACAACCTCAGCAGCAAAGAGCTGGCGGAGGTGATCGCCAGCCCGATGCCGACCAACCGCATCCTGCTGATGCTGGGCCAGGAGATCGGCAAGCTGCGCCGACGGGGGCTGCTGAGCGACATCACCTTCGAGCTGCTCGACAACAAGCTGAGCGAGCTGTCCCACGCCCTCGGCGGCTGTGAACGGCTCGCCAGCACGCCGGTGCCGTTCGCCTATACCCTGATCCTGCAGCGCACCGTTTACCTGTTCTGCAGCCTGTTGCCTTTTGCCCTGGTGACCGATCTGCATTACATGACACCGTTTGTTTCGGTGTTCATTTCCTATACCTTCTTATCCTGGGACTCACTGGCCGAAGAGCTGGAAGATCCGTTCGGCGTGTCGGCCAACCATCTGCCGTTAAACGCCATCTGCAACACCATCGAGCGCAACCTGCTGGAAATGAACGACCAAAGCCCGCTGCCGCCGCCGATGAAACCCGACGAGCACTTTAATTTGATCTGATCGATTTCACCCGAACACACTGGAGCCGAATGCAATGAATGCAAATAACAACCCGCCGCAAGCCGTATTCACGCCGGTAACGCGCCATGCCATCTTCATCGTCGCCACCCTGTCGCCCGTTCCCGCCCATCTGGCGGCGGTGCGCGCCTGGTGCGGCGACATCGCCGCCGTGGTGCGTTCGGTCGGCAAACGCGCGCCGGCGGGCAACCTCACCTGCGTTTGCGGCTTCGGCTCCGAAGCCTGGGATACGCTGTTTGGCGCCCCGCGCCCTCGCCAGCTGCATCCGTTCAGCCCGATCGGCAGCGGGGAACGCGTCGCCGTCGCCACGCCCGGCGATATCCTGCTGCATATCCGCGCCGATGAAATGGATCTGTGTTTCGAACTGGCCTCGCAGCTGGTCGGCAAGCTCGGCGACGCCGTGACGGTGGTCGAAGAGGTGCACGGCTTCCGTTACTTCGATCAGCGCGCCATGATCGGCTTCGTCGACGGCACGGAGAACCCGGAGGGGCACGAAGCCTTCGACTACACGGTGATCGGCGACGAAGACGCGGCGTTCAGCGGCGGCAGCTATGTGCTGGTGCAAAAATACCTGCACGATATGCAGGGCTGGAATTCGCTCAGCGTGGAAACGCAGGAGAAGATCATCGGCCGCCATAAGCAGTCCAACATCGAACTGGATGAAGCGGTCAAACCGTCGTCATCGCACAGTTCGCTGACCACCATCACCGACGAGCAAGGCAACGAGGTGAAAATTCTGCGCGACAACATGCCGTTCGGCCGCCCCGGCCTGCGCGAATTCGGCACCTACTTTATCGGCTATGCGCGCTCTCCGCAGCCAATCGAGCAGATGCTGGAAAACATGTTTATCGGCCGCCCGGCCGGCAACTACGATCGGCTGCTCGATTTCAGCCACGCGGTGACCGGCACCCTGTTCTTCGTGCCGTCCGCCCCGCTGCTGGAAGCGCTGGCCGATCGCAGCGGCGCCGAACTGCACTGATTTTGCCTGGGCGCAGGGCCGCAGCGATCAACCTTTGGTTATCCTGCAGCCCTGCGCATCGATCACCGGCTCCCCATCCTCTTTGCTGAAAGCCCCGCGCTGCGGATCCGGCAGAATATCCAACACCACCTCCGACGGCCGGCACAGGCGCGTGCCGAGCGGTGTCACCACAATGGGTCGATTGATCAAAATCGGCTGTTGCAGCATGAAGTCAATCAGTTGCTCATCGTTCCAGCCGGTCTCATCCAGTTTCAGCTCGGCGTAAGGCTCGACGTTTTTACGCAGCAGCGCGCGCGGCGTCATCCCCATTTCTGCCAGCAGCGCAATCAACCGTTCACGGCTGGGCGGTGTTTCCAGATACAAAATCACCTCCGGCTCAACGCCGCTGTTGCGGATCAGCGCCAACGTATTGCGCGACGTGCCGCAAGCCGGGTTGTGATAAATCTTGATACTGCTCATGACGGTTTCTCCTATCAGGATCAAACGGACAGCCGCAGCGCCAGCGCAGCCAAGGTGACGAACAGGATCGGCAGCGTCATCACCAGCCCCACGCGAAAATAATAGCCCCAGGTAATGACGATGTTCTTCCTTGCCAACACATGCAGCCACAGCAACGTGGCCAGGCTGCCGATCGGGGTGATTTTGGGGCCGAGATCGCTGCCGATGACGTTGGCGTAAATCATCGCCTGCTTGATGACGCCTTCCGCGCCGCTTCCGTCGATTGACAACGCCCCCACCAGTACCGTCGGCATATTATTCATGACGGAAGAGAGAAACGCGCTCAGGAAGCCGGTGCCGAGCGTCGCCGCCCACAGCCCCTGCCGCGCCAGCGCGTCCAACACGCCGGAAAGCAGCTCGGTCAAGCCGGCATTGCGCAGCCCGTAGACCACCAGATACATGCCCAGCGAGAAAATCACGATCTGCCAGGGCGCACCGCGCAGCACTTTGCCGGTGTCGATCGCGCGCCCACGTTTCGCCACCGCCAGCAGAACCAGCGCGCCGCAGGCAGCGACCAAACTCACCGGCACGCCGAGCGGCTCCAGAGCGAAGAAGCCAATCAGCAACAGCGCCAATACCGCCCAGCCGGCTCGGAAAGTCGCACGATCGCGAATCGCTTCTTGGGGTATCGGTAAACGCGTCAACGCGTAGCGCCGCGGAATATCCTTGCGAAAGAACAGATGCAACATCACCAGGGTCGCCGCCACTGCGGCAAGGTTGACCGGCACCATCACCGCCGCATACTCCGTAAAGCCCAGCCGGAAGAAATCCGCCGAAACGATATTCACCAGATTGGACACCACCAGCGGCAGGCTGGCGGCATCGGCGATAAAGCCCGCCGCCATCACGAAAGCCAGTACCGCCGCAGGGCGAAAGCCGAGCGCCGACAGCATGGCGATCACGATCGGCGTAAGGATTAACGCGGCGCCGTCGTTCGCAAACAGCGCCGCCACCACGGCCCCCAGCAGCAGCATGTAGGTAAACAGCCATCGGCCTTTGCCGTTGCCCCAGCGCGCGACGTGCAGAGCAGTCCAGGCAAAGAAGCCGCTCTCATCCAGCAGCAGGCTGATGATGATGACGGCGATAAAGGTCGCGGTCGCATTCCAGACTATCTGCCACACCACGGGAATATCGCCGACGTGCACCACGCCGCTCAGTAATGCCAATCCCGCGCCGAACGCCGCGCTCCAGCCAATGCCCAGCCCTCTCGGTTGCCAGATAACCAAGGTCAACGTCAGAATAAAGATCGCTCCTGCCACTATCATCGCCGTCTCACCGCCTCTTCACATCTACATATTCAATTTTCCGTATGTGTTTGCGCAAATTTTTTACCGTTACGGGCAGCCTTTCGCTACGCGTTGCCCCAACTCCATCATCTGTTCTGCCCGACACTGATAAGCCTGCTCAATAATCCCCGCCGCCCAAGCCGGCATATGCGGCGACAGGCGATAATATATCCACTTGCCATCGCGCCGATCGAGCAACAGCCCGCTTTCACGCAGCATCGCCAAATGCCTTGAGATTTTGGGTTGCGGCAGCGCCAATGCGCCCGACAACTCGCACACGCACAGCTCGCCGGCGTGGCGCAGCAACAGCACCAGCGTCAGACGCGTCTCGTCCGACAGGTTTTTAAACAGCTTCAGCGGCGTCAATGACGTCATGTCGCACTCCCGTTAACCTTATCGTCTCCACAAATCGCTCATGAAGATACCATTTTCATATTCGGAAAAACAAATATAAAACACAAAACGTTGTCCCCCTCACCGAGGCATATACTTATCTTTATGCTGTTCTTGCAGGAAGGAGGCACCATGCCGCTCACATTCAAACGTTCGGAAAGGCTCTCCATCGGCACCGAAATAGAGCTGCAACTGGTCGATGACAAGCACTACGATCTTACGGATCGGGCCGACCGGGTGGTCAGCGCGGTCGGCGACCGCCGGCGCGTCAAACATGAGCTCACCAAATCGATGGTGGAGCTGAACAGCTCGGTGCACCGCGATCTCGATGAGCTGCACGCCGAACTGCGCGCCCTGACCCATACCGTCCGGCGCAGCGCGCAGCGCCTGGGCTGTGACGTCTGCGGCGGCGGCCGCCATCTGAGCAACGACTGGCGCAAGCAGGTCATCAGCGACAACGCGCGCTACAGGCAGCTGGCCAGCCGCTTTGGCTATCTCTCCAAGCTGGCCTGCGTGTTCGGCCAACATATTCACCTCGGCGTCAACGACGGGGACGAGGCAATGTACCTGTGCCATGCGCTGACGCCCTATTTTCCGCAGCTGATCGCGCTCAGCGCATCGTCACCGCTGTACCAAGGCGTCGATACGCGCTTTGCCAGCTCCCGTTTCAGCGCGCAGAATTCCTTCCCCAACTACGGATGCCTGGAACATATCTACAGCTGGCGCGAATTCAACGCCTACTACGAACGGCTGAACGCCGCCGGCGTGATTGAAAGCATCAAGGATATTTACTGGGATGCGCGGCCCAAACCGGAGCTGGGCACGGTGGAGATCCGCATCTGCGATACGCCGCTGCGCCTCGCGCATGCCGTGCTGCTGGTCGGTTACTGCCGTCTGCTGGCTGATTTTCTGTTGCAACACCGCACGCCGATCGCGCCGGAATACGATGCCTTCACCAATTACAACAAGATCAACGCCTATCGCAGCGGTTTCGCCGCCGAATACGTCGATCCCGCGACGCTGCGTCGCAGCAGCCTGACCGCCCATATCCTGCACACTCTCGATGTGCTGAGCGGGTTCGCCGAGCGGCGGGAGGATCGGGCCGTGCTACAGGCGATCGAGCACCATGTCCGCCAAGGCATCAGCGATTCGGAGCATATCCGCCAGATGTTGCACAACGGCCTGCCGCAGGCTCAGGTGATCAAGCGCCTGTGCGATGAGCTGTTGCAACCGGCAAGTTAAGTTTCGGCTATCGATTCCATACGCCAAAGCCGCTGTTCATTATGTGCTCTTTCGCTACAATCGTGAGCACTGACATTCACCGTATCGAGGACACCATGTACAACTTCTCCCGCTATCAGGCAAAAGAACTGGCGCTGGCTTACATGAGCGGCAAAAAACACGATCTGTCGCCGCAAGAGTTTTTGCAACAGCTGAAAAGCAGCGAACGTTCGTTTGAGCACCTGCTGAAACACGGCAGCGAAATGCCGCGTGACGTGCTGGTTAAAAGCTTCTGAACGGCCGGTTGCCGGCCACTTTCCGTTTACGCCGCCGGTGGCGAGCCTGCAGGCCCGCGCATTCCCGGCCATTCATTCCCCTCCTCACTCTGCCTCAATTCGTCCTCACAGGCGAAAAGCCGATAAATTCGCATTCACAGGCGAATTATTGACATATTCGTATCCAGGTGCGAATTTATAGTCATCCTTCTATAAACATCGGAACATGTCATGCCGACGCCAATCAGCGTAATCAGCGGCGATCTGGTCGATTCCCGCCGATCAGACACCGTCAACTACCTCAATGAGCTGCACAGCCTGCTCGATCGGCTGCGGCGCGACGGGCGGCTGCATCAGGTGGAAATCTTTCGCGGCGACGCCTTCCAGGCGCAGGCCGCCCCGGAGGACGGGCTGCTGCTGGCGGTGTATATTCGCCTCGCGCTGCGGGCAACGGGCGCCGCGCACTGGGATGCGCGCGTCGCCGTCGGGCTGGGCAGCCAACGGCCCGACGCCGCCGGCTATGGCAGCGCCTTTATCAACTCCGGCAGCGCGTTGGACGCCATGGCGAAAAATTGCCGGCTGGCTCTGAAAACCGACAACGATCGGACAAACGCCATTGTCAGCGATCTGCTGCCGATGTTAGATCATGTGATTGGCCGCCTGTCGCAGACCGAAGCGCGCATCGTCCAGGCGAGAATGTTCGCCGACAGCGGCGCTGCCGTGGCGGATCAGCTGCAAAAAGCCGCCTCCACGGTCTCCGCCGCGCTGAAACGCGCGGCCTACGAGGAAATCATGCGGTTTATTCACGCCATTAACAGGATCGTCTGACTATGGATCTGACCTATGCGCCTTTGCTGGCCTGGCTGTTGCTCGTCCATCTGCTGGCGGATTTTCCGCTGCAGCCGCTGAGTTGGGTGGAAGATAAAATCCAGCATCGCGCGCGTTCACGTTTTCTGGTGTTGCACGCGTTGCTGCACGGGGTGCTGGCCGCCTGGGTGGTGGCCGGTTTCGGCCTGCTGCACGGCGGGCTTTCTTCACTTCAGGTGCTGGCCAGCCTGCTGATCATCGCCGTCAGCCACTACCTGATCGATTTACTGAAGGTCACCGCGATGAACCGCCTGAGCCCGGCCCGCAGTTTCCTGCTCGATCAGGGATTGCATCTGGCGGTAATCGCCTTGCTGTGGCTGGGGCTGACGCCGAATGCCGGTGAACTGCTCGCCGCGCTGGGGCGGCAACTGGGGCGTTGGCAAACCGGCCTGGTGCTGGTGGCCTACAGCCTGATTTATCTGCCGATGAGCCTGCTGATCGGGCAACTGCTGGCGCACTGGACGCCGCAAATGCCGCCTTCGGCCAAGGCCGACAACGACTCGCTGCTGCGCGCGGGCAAACAGATTGGCTATCTGGAGAGAACGCTGATCCTGACCTTCGTGCTGCTGGGGCAAATCCCGGCGATCGGCTTTTTGCTGGCGGCCAAATCTATCTTCCGTTTCGGCGATCTGCGCCAGAGCGACGATAAGATGCGCACCGAGTATGTGCTGCTCGGCACGCTGTTTTCCTTCACGCTGACCATCATGCTCGGCCTGCTGGTCAACAAACTGCTGTAGCGGAGCGGGGGCGAAAAATTTCGCCCCCGGAGTGAACGCCGAGGCGGCTTACAGCCACTCGCCGAAGCGGCGGATGTAGAAACGCTTCATCAACTGCGCGACCACGCAGTAGCTGACCAACGTAGCGGCCAACCACGGGAAGTATTCCCACGGCAGCGGCTGCAGGCCAACCAGGGCGCCGAGCGGCGAGAACGGAATGTAGATGCCGAGCGCCATCACCAACCCGGTGGTCAGCAATACCGGCAGCGCCGCGGTGCTCTGAATGAACGGGATCTTCTGGGTGCGCAGCATATGCACCACCAGCGTTTGCGACAGCAGCCCCTCAATGAACCAGCCGGACTGGAACAGCGCCTGGTGTTCCACGCTGTTGGCGGCGAACACGTACCACATCAGCGCATACGTCGTGATATCGAAGATTGACGAGGTCGGCCCAATCCACAGCATAAAGCGCCCGATGTTTTTGGAGTCCCACTTGCGCGGCTTGCGCAGGAACTCTTTGTCCATCTTGTCCCACGGCAGCGACAGCTGGGAAATATCGTACATCAGGTTTTGAATCAACAGGTGGATCGCCAACATCGGCAGGAACGGAATGAAGGCGCTGGCCACCAGCACCGAGAACACGTTGCCGAAGTTGGAGCTGGCGGTCATGTTCAGGTACTTGATGATATTGCCGAAGGTCTCGCGCCCTTTGATCACCCCTTCTTCCAGCACCATCAGGTTCTTTTCCAACAGGATGATGTCCGCCGACTCCTTGGCGATGTCGGTGCCGGTGTCGACCGAAATGCCGACGTCGGCATCGCGCAGCGCCGGCGCATCGTTGATGCCGTCACCGAGGAAGCCGACGGTATGGCCGTTGGCCTGCAGCATTTTCAGCACCCGCGATTTTTGCAGCGGTGTCAGCTTGGTGAAGACCGTGCGCTGCTCCACTTCGCGCGCCAGCGTTTCATCATCCATCTGTTCAATCTGCAGCCCGGAGAGCGGTTCACCCGGCTCCAGCCCGACGTCGCGGCAAATCTTGCAGGTGATCACCGGGTTGTCGCCGGTCAGCACCTTCACCGTCACGCCGTTTTCCTGCAGTGCGGCGATCGCCTGCTGCGCGCTCTCCTTCGGCGGATCGAGGAAGGTCAGCAACCCTTGCACCACCATGTCGCGCTCGTCGGCCACGCTCAGCGGGTCGGCCGGGCGTTGCGCATCCAGCTCGCGCGTCGCCAGCACCAGCACGCGGAAACCGTCTTCGTTATACTCGCGGGCCAGCGCCTGCAGCGCCGCACGGCGCGCGTCGTCCAGTTCCAGCGTCTTGTCGCCTTCACGCACGTGAGTGGCGATCTCCAGCATCTCCTCTACCGCGCCCTTACAGATCAGCTGCTGCTTGCCATTTTCGTCCGCCACCACGATCGACAAGCGGCGGCGCACGAAATCGAACGGCAGCTCATCCACCTTGCTGAAACGCCCCAGGGCTTCGATCCCCGGTTTACCGCGGCCAAAGCGGATCACCGCCTGATCCATCAGGTTCTTCATGCCGCTCTGATGGAAACTGTTCAGCCAGGCCAGGTGCAGCACCTCGTTATCCCTGGCGCCGTTGACGTCGATATGGTGCTCGAGAATGATGCGGTCCTGGGTCAGCGTGCCGGTCTTGTCGGTGCAGAGCACGTCCATGGCGCCGAAGTTCTGAATGGCGTTCAGGCGCTTCACCACCACCTTGCGGCGCGACATGGCGATCGCCCCTTTCGCCAGGTTGGAGCTGACGATCATCGGCAGCATTTCCGGCGTCAGGCCGACCGCCACCGCCAGTGCGAACAGCGCCGCCTCGCTCCAGTCGCCTTTGGTGAAACCGTTGATCAGCAACACCACCGGCACCATCACCAGCATGAAGCGAATCAGCAGCCAGCTGACGCTGTTCACCCCGCGATCGAACGCGGTTTGCGCCCGCGAACCGACGATCGACTTGGCCAACGAGCCGAAGTAGGTGCGCCCGCCGGTCGCCACCACCACCGCCGTGGCGGTGCCGCTGGCGACGTTGGTGCCCATCAGGCAGACGTTGGAGAGCTCAAGCAGCGCGTTCTCGCTGGACACTTCCCCTTCGCTCGACTTCTGCGCCACGCTGCCCATGGCATCGTATTTTTCGATAGGGATCGCTTCGCCGGTCAAAATCGCCTGGCTGATGAACAGATCGCGCGAGGCGATAAGGCGCACGTCGGCCGGCACCATGTCGCCGGCGGAGAGCTGAATGATATCCCCCGGCACCAGTTCGCGGATCGGCACTTCCAGCGTCAGCGGATGCGCGCTGTAGCTGCTGCGGCGCAGCACCGTGGCGGTGGTGCGCACCATCGACTTCAGCGCTTCCGCCGCTTTGTTGGTGCGGTATTCCTGCCAGAAACGCAGCAGCCCGCTCAGCGTGACCATGATGAGAATGATAATGACGCCGGTGAGTTCAGTTTCTTCACCGCTCTGGCGCGGCAGCCAATAATCGGTAAAGAAACTGATCGCAGCCAGCACCATCAGCACGAAGATAAACGGGTTGTTGAAAGCCTTGATCAGCTGGATCAAGGCATGCGGCGCCTTGTCGTGGGCGACCTGATTGGCGCCGAACTGCTCCAGCCGCTCATCGGCGTCGTCCTGAGTCAAACCGTTGCGGTTGCACTTCAGGTTCGCCAGCGTTTGGGCGATGCTGTTGGTCGCTTCTTCCGCAATGGCGTAGGTCACCGCGTCTTTATCACGGCGACGCGTTCTTTCATTAATCTGAGTCATAACGCTATTCTCTTATTTTCGTTCTGCGCACAGGGATATCCCGCCCGATAAACAGGTGACTCTGCGCAGAGTGGAATTTTTTAATTAGCGTGACTGAATAGCGTGATTACCCTGTCAGCCACGCACGAATCATTTCCCTTCCGGGGTCATCGTCCATAACGCCTCCTTAATGCCCGCGTTATTCAGGCCTACCTGAATAAACACGAACATATAATCAAGTTAATAAATATTTATATCATTACTCAGACAGGTAATTCGGACGCAACGCGCCAGCGAACGGCGCTCACGCTTTTTTCCAGGCTGACGCGGCAGACAATACCCTCAATTTCTTTTTGTGCGGCCGGCGTGGCGGTAATTTCCGCGCACACTTCCAATTGCCCCGGGCTGGAAATATCGGCGCTGCGCAAAGATTGCAGCCGCAAGGCGACGCCGTTCAGCGCCTGCAGAATCAGGGTGCGCACCAGAATTTCATCCTGCTCGCCACAGGTCACCTGAATGCGATAGCACAGTTCCAGATCGGTCGCCTGCTGGTGTGGCTGCAGATTGATGCGCTGGGCGGCCTCGCGCAGCAGGATATTGGCGCACAGGATCACCAGCGTGGCGACCACCGCATCCCAATGCTGGCCCAGGCCGCACAGTACGCCGATCCCCGCCGAACACCACAGCGTGGCGGCGGTGTTGAGGCCGCGAATGTTCAGCCCTTCACGCATGATAACGCCGGCGCCGAGGAAGCCGATACCGGATACGATCTGCGCAGCCACGCGGCCGGCGCTGGCCGGATCGGTGGACATGGAGCTGAGAATAAAGACCGCCGCGCCGGTCGCCACCAGCGCATTGGTGCGCAGGCCGGCCATACGTTGGCGCCACTGGCGCTCGGCGCCAATTACCGCGCCCAGGCACATCGCCAGCAATAAATTTAAAACGAAAGGAGTCATAGCCATGACTGTCCCCTTAATTAACCTCAGGAGATAAAATCATGTGCTGTTTAGCACACGCAAAATCGCGCCGAAAATAAATCAGCGAATCAGCGTACTGTGCCTGGAGGGAAAAGGCTGTGGCTGCAGAATACCATAATAACGTCCAACTCAATTCACCTGAAACCATCAGGCCTCAGGAAACGTTTTTTATTCGGGTATGCACAGCTCAGGAATAACTGGAGAGGGGTGCTGCCCGCCGATAACGGCAAGCAACAAATCAGAAGAGAATTGGTCAGCTTGCCTTATTTGTTTTATTACAACTACAACTGTCCAATTGGGTTTCTCCACTGAAATTTTGGCTGAGTATAGTGACGTCGGGTAATGAAGTAAAGGCTAATTTATTAAACGAAAAATAAACTGAAATACCGCGATGATATTTCGATGTCACAAATCGGCAGCGACAGCGTTGGGCGGCAGTGCGCTTATCGGTAAACTGCTCCCCTTCATCTTTCAAGGACGCCCCCGATGAAACACCGGCTTTCCCCGCTCGCGCTCGCGCTGCTCGTCAGCTATCCCGCCGATGCCCTGCTGCTGCTGCAAGGCGACGCGCAGTTTGAACTCGATCCCGCCACGCTGCGCATTGCCGCCGGCGCTGTGCCGGTCAATCTGGCGCAGCCCGCGCAACAGGTGGAAGATCTCACCGCGTCGCCACAACGCGCCAGCTGGCGCTGGCCGCAGAGCGCGGTCAAGGTTAGCGCCCGTCTGGAAGGCGGCGATCTGCGCCTGAGCTTCAGCAGCGACCGGCCACAGCTTCTGAACTGGTATCGCCTGCCGCCACAAACAGAAACGCTGCTGTTGCCGATCGGCGAAGGCAGCCGCATTCCGCTCGACAACGCCGTCTGGCGCCATTACCTGACGGCGGAAATGACGCCGCTGGATACCAACTGGGATCTGAAGCTGCCGCTGTGGAGCCAGCAATACCAGGGCAAGGTCTACAGCTGGCTGATGTTGACGCCGTTCAGCAACCGGGTCACCTTCGCCTCGGCGCAGGAAAAGCTGGAGATGCGCGCCGGGCATCAGTTCAACCGCTTCAATCAACAGCAGGCATTCGAGGTGCTGCTGCACGTCGGTGACACGCCGCTGTCCGGCGCCCGCCGCTATCGCGACTATTTGCAACAGAACGGCCAGTTCAGCAGCCTGCACGAGAAGATAAAGCAGGCGCCCGAAGGCGAAAAGCTGATCGGCGCCACCCATGTCTACCTGTGGGGGGACAAACTGCTGGCGGCGGAAGATGTCAAAGATTGGCCGGGGTTGCTGCACTACCTCGCCTCTCCCGCCGCCGAAGCGCTGCGGCAGCGGATGGATGCCGAGAGCAGAAGGCTCCTGCTGCAGCTGGCGGGCAAAACGCCGGAGGGCTGGCAGCAACAGCCCCTGATCGACGGCATCAACCAGGCGTTGACGGCGCAAATTCCGCTGGGCGCCACGCCGGATGACGCCGACTTTCTGCAGGCGCAGCAGCGCCAGGCCGCTGCGGTGCGAGAGCGGGCGCAGCGAGAGCTGGGGCGCTGGCTAACCCCGGCGGACCGTTGGGGGCAAGGGCTGGCCGAACCGGTGATCGACGCGCTGCGCCAGGCCGGCTTGCCGCGCCTGTGGTTAGGCACCGATAACTGGACCGCCGCCTTCCTGCACCCGCAGGCGGTGGGCGCAGCCAAAGCGGCCGGCTATCTGATCGCCAGCTACGACTCCTACGATACCGCCATTGCGCGCGGCGTGAACGACAGCTGGCTCACCGCGCAACTGCCGACGGCGCTGCGGGAAAGTTGCGCCATCGTGCGCGCCGACGGCAGCAAGAAACCCGGCTTCGGCAAACAGGGTTACTACCTCAACCCGGGCTGCGTCCTGCCCTATTCTCAACGGCGCATGCGCGAGCTGGTGCAACTGGCCGGGTTGAACAGCCTGTTCCTCGACGTGGACGGCACCGGCATGGTCTCCGACGACTATCAGCCCGGCCACCCGACCGGCGCGGCGCAGATGGCCGAGGCGCGCAACGCTCGGCTGGCCTGGTTCAGCGCCACCCTTAAGCTGCCGCTCGGCTCGGAGGACGGCAATGCGGTGACCGCCCGCAGCCTGATGTTCGCCCACGGCATGGAAACCTGGGGATTCGGCTGGGGCGACAAGCAGATGAATCAGGATAAATCCTCGCCCTATTATCTCGGCGCCTGGTGGCCCAACGCCCAACCGGCGTTTTTCTTCCGCCCCGCCAAGGTGAAGCAGCCCTACCGCACCGTCGAATTCGATCCGCGTTATCGCCTGCCGCTGTACCAGGCCGTTTTCCACGATGCGATCGTCAGCAGCCACCACTGGAATTACGACAATCTGAAGTTCAGCGACGTTCAGACCACCCGCAGTCTGCTCAGCCAGCTGTACAACACCGCGCCGATGTTCCATCTGAGCCGCGTCACCCTGGCGGCCCGCCTGCCGGCGATCAAACGCGCCGACGCCGCCTTCCGGCCGTTGCATCAGGCCCTCTGGGACAAAGCGCTGACCGACTTCCGCTGGCTCGATCGGGACGGCTGGGTGCAGCAGACGACCTTCAGCGACGGTTCGACGCTGACCGCCAACTTCAGCGCGCAGCCGTTCGCCGGCGTAGCGGCCCACAGCCTGCGCGCCAAACTGGCCGACGGCCGCACGTTCGACGTTGCGCCTTAGCAAGGTCGCCGGCGATGGGCTACGCTAGGCTATATTTCCGACGACCCGCAAGGAGTGGCTGATGACGCCTCTGATCCACACTCTGCTCGACGAGATTTGGCAAAGCCTGGGGCAACGCCCCGCGCCCTGCGACCGTTTAACCATAAGCGATACCGGCGCATTGCCTTCGGCTTTTCCCGTGACCGAATTGGCTACCGCCGCCTGGAGCGCCGCCGGTTTGGCCTGCGCCGAGTTGCTTCGCCGCGAGGCTGCCGATGCGCCGCAGGTCTGGATCGATCAACGCCTGGCCTCGCTCTGGTTCGGCTGGACGCTGCGCCCGCTGGGTTGGACGCTGCCTGCGGCCTGGGACGCCCTGGCCGGCGACTACGCGACGGCGGACGGCTGGATACGCCTGCACACCAATGCACCGCACCATCGGCGGGCGGTGGAACAGGTGCTGGGCCCGGCATCGGACAAAGGCGCGCTGGCGGAACGCGTGCTGGGCTGGAAAAAAAACGAGCTGGAGGAAGCGGTGCTCGAGGCCGGCGGCTGCGCGGCCCAAATGCGCTCGGCGGCCGCGTGGCGACAACATATTCAGGGCAAGAGCGTGGCGCTCGAACCGCTGATCCACGCCTCGCTGCAGCCGGAAGCATCGCCGCCGGGCTGGACGTTGCCCGTCGCCCGGCCGCTGCACGGCGTGCGGGTGCTAGATCTGACGCGCATTCTCGCCGGGCCGATCGCCACCCGTTTTCTCGCCGGTTTGGGCGCCGACGTGCTGCGCATCGATCCCTACGGTTGGGATGAGCCCGGCGTCGAGCACGAGGTAATGCTGGGCAAACGCAGCGCGCGCCTCAACCTGACCAATGCGCACGATCGCCACACGTTTGAACATCTGCTGAGGAACGCCGACGTGATCGTGCACGGCTACCGTGCCGGTGCGCTGGAGAAGTTGGGCTATGGCGCGGAGGAAAGGCGCGCGCTGGCGCCGGGCCTGATAGACGTCTGCCTGAATGCCTACGGCTGGAGCGGGCCGTGGCGCACCCGGCGCGGTTTCGACAGCCTGGTGCAGATGAGCTGCGGGCTGGCGGAGGCGGGCATGGTTTGGCGCAGCGCCAGTTTGCCGGTACCGCTGCCGGTACAGGCGCTGGATCACGCCACCGGCTATTTGATGGCGGCGGCGGTGCTGACCGGAATGGCGCAGCGCCTAAGCCGCGGCACCGGCTACCACGCGCGGCTGTCGCTGGCGCGCACGGCGCAACTGCTGCTGGCGCATCCCTGTTCGGCAGATTATCGGCCGGAGCCGCTGGCGCCGGCCGGAACCGCCGACGAGAACCCGGAAACGGAACTGACTTACTGGGGCGCCGCGCAACGCCTGCGCGCCCCGTTAAGCCTGCAGGGTACGGCGCTGCAATGGGCGTTGCCGGCGACCACGCTCGGCACCTCACAGCCGGAGTGGCTGCGCCGTTAAACCGCCGCCAACTGTTGCTGCAGCCATTGCAGCAAGCGTGTGACCGCCGGCGTCAGCCCGGCGGTCTGCGGCCACACCAGATAAACGTCGTCCTCGCTCAGGCGACAGGGCGCAGCCAGCGCCACCAGTCGCCCCGCGTCGATCGCATCCTGCACCAGCAGCTTTTTCGCCAGCGCGATGCCGAACCCCTGCTCCGCGGCGCGAATCAACAACCCGGCATCGTTGAACACCGCCTGTTGCCGCCCGCACAGCGAGCGCCCTTGCGCATTGAACCAGTCGCGCCACGGGCTGACGTCGTGCTCCAGCAAGGGAACGTCGCCGCCGTTCTCGAATGCCGTTCCCCACTGACGCGCCATATCCGGCGAGGCGACCGGCAGCACGTCGCCCGACGCGATGCGCTGCGCCTGCAGCCCCGCCCACTGGCCGCTGCCGATGCGGATCGCCGCATCGAACCCGCGCTGCGACAGATCCTGCAACGCCAGCGAGGCATCGATATCCAGCGCAATATCGGCGCAGGCTGCATGAAATGCCGGCAACCGCGGCAACAGCCAGTAATGGGCAAAAGACGGCAGCACGCTGATGCGCAGCGTCTGGCTCGCCGCCAAGCGCCGGGCGCGGGCGACGCCCTGCTGCAGCGCCTGCAGCGCCGGCTCTACCGCCGCCAGCAACTCTTTCCCGGCGGCATTCAGGCGCACACCGCGCCCGCGCCGTTCAAACAGCGGGTAGCCCACCGCCTGCTCCAGCAGCTGAATTTGCTGACTGACCGCGCCATGCGTCAAATGCACCTGCTGCGCCGTGGCGCGCAAATTCTCCAACCTGGCGGCGATAGCAAAGGTCGGCAAGACATGCAGCGGGAGACGTTCATTCATCATTGGTTAACCAGGCTAGCCAAAAAGGCTATTTTTCATCGATTTTGGCCCGCAGGCAAATGTTCTATGTTTACCCCATCATCCCTGACGCTTTCGGAGCCGCCATGCACCCACGTTTACAACAGGATCTTGCACAGTTTCCGCAGATCCTCGATCACACCCGCCAGTTGGCGGAAGATTTTCTGGCCGGGCTGCAGCAACGCCCGGTCTGCCCACCGCTCGCGCAACAGCAACTGCAACCCGGTGACGATCGGCTGGCGGAAAACGGCGAAGGCGCCCTGGCGGCGCTGGATGACTTTTGGCAACGTTATCAGGCGGGCATTTCCGCCAGCGCCGGCCCGCGTTATTTTGGCTTCGTCACCGGCGGGGGCACGCCGGCGGCGGTCGCGGCAGACTGGCTGGTTAGCGTGACAGACCAAAATAGCCAGCTCAGCCATGATACGATCGCTGCGGCGATCGAGCTGGCCGCGGTGACGCAGTTGAAATCCCTGCTGGGCCTGCCGGAAGCGTTCAGCGGCAGCCTGGTCAGCGGCGCCACCATGGCCAATTTCGCCGGGCTGGCCATTGGCCGGCAGTGGCTGGGGCAACAGCACGGCGTGGATATCGCCCAACAGGGCCTGGCGGCGCTCGGCCCCATCCGGGTGCTGGCGGCCAACCCGCATTCCAGCAGCGTGAAGGCGCTCAGCATGCTCGGCATCGGCCGCGACGCGCTGACGACCGTCGCCAGCCTGCCGGACTCAGAAGCCATGGATATGGCGGCGCTGGAGCGACAGCTCGCCGCCGGCGCAGGCCGTCCCACGCTGGTGCTGGCCAGCGCCGGCACGGTCAACACCGTCGCTTTCGACGATCTGCCGCGTCTGCTGGCGCTGCGGGAGCGCTACCCGTTCTGGCTGCATGTCGATGCGGCATTCGGCGGCGTGGCGGCCTGCTCGCCGCTATACGCCCCAAGGCTCGAGGGCTGGCAGCATGCCGATTCTATCACCGTCGATGCGCACAAATGGCTGAACGTGCCTTATGACAGCGCGATCCAATTTACCCGCCACCTGGATCTGCAGATGCAGGTATTTCAGAACCATTCGGCTTACCTGGAAGCGCCGACGCCGCGGCCGGACAACTATCTGCACCTGACGCCGGAAAATTCGCGCCGCTTTCGCGCCCTGCCGCTTTGGCTGACGCTGAAAGCCTATGGCCGCAGCGGCATACGGGATATCGTCGAGCGCAACGTCCGATTGGCGCAGGCGCTGGGCGCGGCGTTAGCGGCCGACGACGGCTTCCATCTGCTGGCGCCGGTGAATTTGAACGTGGTGTGCTTCGCGCTCAGTCACCCGCAGGGCGACAGCGAAGCGGCGCGCGATCGCTTTCTCGATCGCCTTAACCGGCACGGCGTGGTGCGTTGCACCCCGACGAGCTATCACCATCAGCCGGGGATCCGCGCCGCGCTGGTCAACTGGATGACGGAGGAACAGGACATCAGGCTGGCGCTGGACTCGCTGCGCCATTGCCTGGCGGAAGCGGCCTAATGCACGCGGCGCATTACTCGCGTCGGAAGGCCTGCAATTGCCGTGCTTGCCGCCCGTCATCGCCGATGTTATCCGGCGATAGCCAGGCGGCAAACGCCGCGCGCCGCGCCGGCCATTCTCCGTCGACGATCGACAGCCAGTCGGTGTCGCGTGTGCGTCCTTTGACGACGACGGCCTGGCGGAACGTGCCTTCATAGCGGAACCCCAGGCGCTCGGCGGCCTGACGTGAAGGCAGATTGAGGCTATCGCATTTCCATTCGCAACGCCGGTAACCAAGATCGTCGAACAGGTGCCGCAGCATCAGGAAGATCGCCTCGCTGCCCAGCACACTGCGCTTCATCAGCGGCGACCAGTTGATGGTGCCCAGTTCGGCCACGCCGTTGGCGGGATCGATGCGCAAAAAAGCGCAGGTTCCTACCGCGCGCCCGTTCGCCCGATCGATCACCACCATCGTGTTTCTGTCTGCGCTGGACGCCTGCGCCTGGAGATAACGTTGGAAATCTGCGCGCGACTGCGGGCGTTCCCAAAACAGATAGGTCCAGTTGCGATCGTCCTCGGCGGTTTGATAAGCCTGATAAAGCGCATCCCCCCAGCGCTCGAGGTTAAGCGGTTCCAGGCGGCAAAACCGCCCTTGCAGTGGCGTGTGGCCGGGCATGCCTGCCGGCTGCCAATGAGGGAGGGCTTCACCTATCGGCTGCCCATACTGATTCCGTCTCACCGCGGCATCCTGTTTTTTGAAAGGTGGAGAGGCAAGTTAAAACCAACGCGGGCCAGAGACAACTCCGACCTGCCATTCCTCCCCGGGGATCGGGCAGCAGGATGATAGTTTAGAAAAATCACTCAATCACCGTTAAACATTCACGAAAACTATTTCATGTGAAATAAATATCCAGATAACTCATTGTAAAACGGTGATTTATAGCAACAATTAAGCTACACATTCCAGCCAGAATGTTAACTTCTGTTTGTTGTTATGATAAAAAAAGGCGTGCTTATCATTTGCGCGAAAAGCAAAAAACACCGCAATGTAATGATTTTTATATGTAAAAAGCCAAATCACTCAGTGCGAGTGTTTTTTCACCGCTCAAGAAACACGCTAAAAGACCTCAAAAAAACGACACATGAATTTTTTTTAAGACTTTTCCTAGCAAACTAAAATTTTGTTTCGTGACATGATGAACAGATTCACGGCAAGCAATGCAGACAGGCTCGGGCGCCAAGCGCAAATCAGGCTCAACATGCCGAAGCTGGACGAACAGCAGATCGCCCTGACTTAAGCCAAACTTATAGATTCATGCAATTAATAAGTTTAGTATGAAAATATCATTGAGTGACGTCGTGTTTATTGATAGAACACTCGCTACACTGAATTATTGCTCCATTTTGCCTTTCGGCTTTTTAGGCTTTTTCTCATATTACCGCAGTAAAACGGATTTAAGTGGGGGTGCGATATGCCAACGATCATCATGGATTCATGTAGCTATACCAGATTGGGATTAACCGACTATCTGACTTCGCATGGCGTGAAGAAACGCCATATTAATGCCATCGAGGACATTGACAGCTTGCACGAAAAATGCAGCAAGTTGAATCCCAGCCTGGTGTTTATTAACGAGGACTGCTTCATCCACGAAGCGAACGCCACCGAGCGAATAAAACGGGTGATTTCACTGCACCCGGATACGTTATTCTTCATCTTCATGGCCATTACCAACGTACATTTCGACGATTATTTATATGTTCGCAAGAACGTCATCATATCGTCAAAATCCATCAAACCAGAGACTATGAATCAGCTACTTAGTCACTATCTCGAGAGAACGTCCCTACGGGCGGAGAAATCCTCTCTGGATCAAACGCCGGTAACGCTGAGCCAGACCGAATCGAACATGTTACGCATGTGGATGTCCGGTCAAGGCACCATCCAGATATCAGACCAGATGCAAATAAAGGCCAAAACGGTCTCTTCCCACAAAGGAAACATCAAGCGGAAAATAAAGACGCACAACAAGCAGATCATTTACCACGTTGTTCGTCTGACCGATACCTTGACCAGTGGAATATTTGTCAATAGCCGTTAAACCACAGAGAAGGCCCCCACTCTGTTTTGCCAGCCGTTAAATACCCGGTGATAATGTCATCTGGATATCAGATGCTGGCGCCCTTAAAAGAATACCTGCTGCGTTATCCCCCGCTAGCGCAACGGGTATTTTTTTGTCATCGATAAAAAGAATCTTACCGCTATGAAATAATCTCAAAACGGACAATTTCATTAGCAAATTAATGAGATTAGCCGAAGTTACTGCCCATGCTCGCGACAGGGCTCCACAAACGTGCCGTCACGGCTGTCGATTTCATTAAAAAACCATACGCCCGCCGGGTAGTCGTCAAGAGAAACCAGATACATGGTGCCTTCGTTGAACACCTCTACGGCCAAAATGATGCCTTCACGCCGCGGGCCGCCGTCTGTTTTTACCGTCACTCGATCGTTAACCTGCATACCATTCCCCATTATTTGCGATTGCCGTCAGTGTATTACAAAACCGAGGGCGATGGACACCGCCCTAACCCTGCCGGCCTCTGCTATCAGCGTAGCAGCCGCCTGGATTTTCACTTTCTTAACGGTTTGGCCGCAGAATCTTAAGCCGGTCTCGCGTAGCCTGTCTTCAGGCGTTTCCCCCCCAGAGAAGCGCTCGCAAATGAAGAAGTAACAAGGAACTTTTGCCCGCAGACTTGCGGGCTTTTTTTCGCACCGCCGAATTTCAGACACAAAAAAACCCGCCGCAGCGGGTTTTTTTCAATCAGCGCCAGGCGCCAATTAGATAGCGGTAACGTTAGCCGCAGATGGACCTTTCGCACCGTTCTCGATAGAGAACTGTACGTTCTGGCCTTCAGCCAGGGTCTTGAAGCCTTGATCCTGGATAGCAGAGAAGTGTACGAATACGTCTTTGCTGCCGTCTGCTGGGGTGATGAAACCAAAACCTTTAGCTTCGTTGAACCACTTCACTTGACCTTTGATCATGTTAGACATGTCTAATTCCTTCAATAATAAATGTAAGCCGCCATGGGCGAGGTAGCCGGTCATCAGTTACTTATGGAGGCACTGGAAAGGAAATTCGTCAGAGAAGGGCTATCCGGGATAACGCTTTAAATTTGAACTACTTTACTCAAAATGTCGTGCATAAATAGGTCTGTACCACAGGCCGACATCATTAACTCATGAGCGAGCGGCAATAGCAACCTTTTTCGCCGCGATGGGGCGCTAATCTCGGCTAAACGCACAGGATTTGACCCCGTCTGCCGATGGAATCGCCGCCTGGCTCGCCCGTAACGCCCAAGGCAAATGATAGTAATTCTCGTTCTGCTGTTTTATAGTTGCCTGACGAAATCATTCAGGGAGAGTCACCATGCCGAGATGGCTTACATTGCCGGCCGCCAGTGCCATTCTGCTGGCCTTTGCCGCTTGCAGCGCCCCGTTGGGCGCGCTGGAGCTGAATTATCATCCGCCTGAACCCAGCATCACCCCCGCCCCCAAAACTGCGCCGGAGCCGGGGCCGGCCCCCAAAGCGGAAAAACCGCCGATTGCCTGGGCAGAGGCGAGAGATAAAAGCGGTTTTCGCGTCGATATCGAGTGCGATCATCCAGGCTGCAGCAAACCACGCGCCAAACCTTATCCCGCGTATGAAGGCCCGGTGAAGAAAACCGATCGCCGCCGCCAGTCCGATCCTTATTCCACCAATCAGGATCCCGATTACAACATTCAGTTGGGCTATGAGTGGTAGCGGCGCTTTCGGAGTAATACCTATATCAGCCGCCTTTGCCGCTGCATAGAATAGCGTCAGTTCACCACTCCTCCTGGTGTTGAACACAACAAGCTGTGTTGCAAATCTTTATGCGCCTCCCTATAGGCGCTTTTTTTTTTGCCTCGCCCTCACAGCGTCTTCCCGATTACAGATTGCTCTCATTGCCCCGCAGAGTGATCAATGTCACAAATACGCCTCCTTGCCATTCTTATTCGGAGGTAACGTTCATGGCCACAGGATCCCTTGCCCTCCTGGCCGTCTTGGCCGGCATTGCGGGCTTCGCCCTCTATAAACATTTAAAATCTCAGAAAAAAAGCACACTCATCCGCCCGTACGATCGGTAACCGACAACGCGCTTTCACCGCGAAGGCCCGGCACAACGCACGCCGCGCCTTCGCGGGCTGTCATGCTTTCATCACAAAATTGTCACACTATGGCCATATGATTATTCGCGTTTATCCGCTCTGGCTTAACACCAAGGATTTCGCCCATGACCATAATTAAAGCTGCAAACCATCAGGAAGCAGAAAAACTCATCCGCGCCGGCACCGCCAAGAAAATCGAACTGGCCTACGATATCGGCAGCGACGACTTCTTCCAGCTTGCCAGCCTGTGGTGCGATAAAGGCGCCAAGATCTCCAAAGGAAAAGACCACTTCATCGTCTCTTTGAAAGGGTTCCGCATCCCCCCTAACGATTGATGCCCTGCCGCCCATCGCGGCGGCTTCGCCCCTTCCTCGCAAAACCGCTCTATTCGACCACGCGCGCCTCATTCGATTTCGCTAAGCTAACAGCAGACTTTATTGCGGACGTTTCGCCCGATAGCCACGTCCGCCACGATGAGGAGAGTGACCATGTCAACAAATGCAGCGCTGCCCGGCACGATGAAAGCGATTGAAATCAGCCAGCCGGGCGCCCCCGAGGTTCTGGTCGTCGCTGAACGCCCGGTGCCGGTTCCGCAAGCGGGCCAACTTCTGGTGAAAATCGCCGCCGCCGGCGTTAACCGCCCCGACGTGCTGCAGCGCCAGGGGAACTATGCGCCGCCGCCCGGAGCCTCGGATATCCCCGGCCTGGAAATTGCTGGCGAAGTGGTGGCCACCGGGGAAGGCGTGACCCGCTTCGCGCCCGGCGATCGGGTTTGCGCCCTCATCGCCGGCGGCGGCTATGCCGAATACTGCACCGTGCATGAAAGCAATGCGCTGCCCGTTCCGGCGGGCCTGAGCCTGACCGAGGCCGCCGCGCTGCCGGAAACCTTCTTTACCGTCTGGGTCAACGTGTTCCAGCGCGGCCACCTCAAGGCCGGCGAGACCGTGTTGATCCATGGCGGCACCTCCGGCATCGGCACGGTCGCCACCATGCTGGCGAAGGCCTTCTGCGCTCAGGTGATCACCACCGTCGGCTCCGAAGAGAAACGACAGGCCAGCCTGGCGCTGGGCGCCGACGTGGCGATTAATTACCGCAGCGAAGACTTTGTCGCACGCACCAAAGACGCCACCAACGGTAAAGGCGCCGACGTTATCGTCGACCTGATCGCCGGCGATTATGTAGCCAAAAACTATCAGGCCGCGGCGATGGAAGGCCGCATCGTGCAAATCGGCACGCAAAACGGCGTGGTGAAAGAGCTCAATCTGATGCCGCTGCTGTTGAAACGCCTGACCCATACCGGTTCGACGCTGCGTTCGCGCAGCGTGGCGGACAAAGCGCAGATCGCCGCCGAGCTGCGCGAGAAGGTTTGGCCGCTGCTGGAGCGCGGCGTGCTGAAGCCGCAAATTTTTAAAACCTTCCCGCTTGAGCAGGCCGCCGCCGCGCATGCGCTGATGGAGTCCAGCGAGCACATCGGCAAGATCATGCTGACGTTCTGACCTCATTCCCCGCGGCCGGTGCTGCGGGGAAACCGATGCCACGCTCAGGGGATGATGCCGCGACGGCGGAACTCATCGAACAGCGAGAAAAACATGGCTTCGGTTTCGACAAACTGATGGAAACCGAAGCGCCGCGCCTTGCTGCCGTCCGCGAACATGTCATAGTCCCAGGAAAAGACGAAATCGGCGAAGCGCCAGCCGGCCACCGCGCGATAGTCCGGTTCGGCCAATTGGTGCCGCTGCACCAGCTCGCGCCACAGCGGCGCTTTGTCCGCCATCATGCTCTCCAGCGGCATCGGCAGCGGCGGCGCACATTCCAGCCCAAAGTAAGCGGCGATTTTCGGCCACATCTCGCTCCAGCGAAACAGATCGCCGTTGTTGATATTAAACGCCTGATTGGCCGCCGCCGGCTCGGTCGCCGCCCACAGCGTGGCGCGCGCCAACAACCCGGCATCGGTCATTTCCAGCAGGCTGTGGTAAGCGCCCGGTTTACCGGGGAAGCGCAGCGGCAACCCGAGCGCTTTGCTGATCGACGCGTAAACCGCGATGCTTAACGCCAGATTCATCGGATTGCCGAGGGAGAAGCCCCCCACCACGCTCGGGCGAATGGCGCTCCAGCGCCAGCGCTTGCCGACCTGCCGCTGCGCCAGATACTGTTGCTGCGCCACGTTAAACTCCGGCGGCATATGCCCGGCGTCGCTTTCGCGCGCCGGCGTTTTAAACGGCCCCAAATGCGCGCCATACACCTTATAGCCCTGCATCAGACTGATGTGCTCCAACGCCGGTGCGGCCGGCTCTAGCCCCTCGACAACGTGTTGCAACATCTGCAGGTTCGGCGCCACCAACCCCGCCCAGTCCGGCGCATCCTGATAGGCGGCATAGAAAACGTGGCTAATCGCGCTCAGCGGCCGCAGCGCGTCGCGCGTCGCCGCCGCATCCAGCAGATCAACCTGCAGGTGGCGCACCCCCGGCGCCGGTTGCCCACCCCGGCGCGAGACGCCCACCACTTGCCAGCCCTGGCCGGTCAGCTCCTCAATCAATCGGCGCCCAATCACGCCATTGGCGCCGATCACCAATGCCTGTCGCTTTGCATTCATCTTGCCACTCCTCGGGTTGTTGATGCCCTGAGTGTTATTGATTAGCGATGCTTGCGGTAGAGCCGAATTAGCACTAACACTTATAAGAAAAATCTATAGGCAAGATCGACATGGATAAACTGAACGCAATGAAAACCTTTATGCGGGTGGCGGAGCTGGGCAGCCTGTCGGCCGCCGCTCGCGATCTGCGTTTGACGCAGCCGGCGGTCAGTCAGCAAATCGCTGCCCTGGAGCAGCGACTGGGAGCCCAGTTGCTGTTTCGCAGCACCCGGGCGGTCACCCTGACCGATGCCGGCAGCGGTTATTATCAGCGCCTCAAACCGATTCTGGCGGCGGTCGACGAAGCGGAAGAAGCGCTGCACGGCCAGCGCCACCAGTTGCAGGGCAATCTGCGCATTCACGCCCCGACCGGGTTCGGGCAGTTGCACGTCACACCGCTGGCCATCGCTTTCCAGCAGCGTCATCCGAACCTCGCCATCGAGCTGCTGCTGGACGATCGCCTCGCCGACGTGATCGGCGAAGGCATCGACGTGGCGTTGCGTTTCGGTGAACTGCATGCGCCCGGCATGGTGGCGAAACGTTTGGGCGAGCTGCAGCGCCTGCTGGTGGCGTCACCGGCCTATCTGGCCAGGCATGGCACGCCGCGTTCCCCGGCGGAGTTGGCGAAACATGCACACATTCGTTACAGCGGCCTGAACGACGGCGATACGCTCACCCTGTTCGGCCCGCACGGCCCCGAGACGGTTGCTCTGCGGCCCACGTTCCGCGCCAACAATACGCTATCCCTGCTGGCCGCCATTGAGGCTGGGGCCGGCATCGGCGGCGCTCAACGGCCTTTAATCGCCGAACAGCTGGCGACAGGGGCGCTGGTGCCCGTTTTGCCGGAATACCGCTACCCGCCCATGGCGCTGCACGCGGTTTATCCCGCCTTGCGTTTTATTCCGGAGAAAGTGCGCGCCTGGGTGGCGCATCTGCAGCAGGCGTTGACGACGATCGAGGGGATCAGCGGAGTGAATGCCCCCGGCCAGACGCCGGGAGCCTAATCATTATTTGAACAGTTTACCGACCATGTCGCCCAGCTCGTTGCTGTCTTGCTGCACTTCACCGTTTGGCGAGGCGGCATCGGTGACCGTTGGCAAGAACTGTGCAATGGTGCTGGACGCCTGAGCCGGATCAATACCCAGCTTTTCAGCCAGTTGGTTGATGGCGTCGCTACCCAACGCCTGCTGTACGTGATCGCCGGTAATCGGCTGATTTTCGCCATTGCCGAGCCAGGAACCGACGATATCGCCGAACTGCCCCTGACGGAATTTGTCCAAAATGGCCTGCAGGCCGCCTTGTTGCTCGACCCACTGCATAATGGCGATGTAGTCGATGCCTTTGCCGTTGGCGCCGCCGCCCAGAATGTTACCCAATACGCTATCGAACAGACCCATGATATTCCCCTTTCAGCGAGTGCGGACTGCGCCGCGCCGCCGGATTGATTTCACGAAAAAGGGCCGCCGCGGCGACCCTGTTGAGCAATGGCTGCTTAGCCTTTGATCTTCCTGTAGACAAAAAGCACCACCAGGGCGCCGATTACTGCCACCACAAAGCTGCCCAGGTTAAAACCGTCAACGCGGCCCATACCGAAGAAGGTGCTGATATAGCCGCCGACTACGGCGCCCACGACCCCCAATATAACGGTCACAATAAAGCCGCCGCCGTCTTTGCCCGGCATAATCCACTTGGCCAGGATACCGGCGATTAAACCAAAAATGATCCAGGAAATGATGCCCATCTTTACTCTCCCTATTACCTTTTGCCTAACAGAAATCCTATTACCAGGCCCACGACGGCGCCGGCGCCTATCCCCGCCCAAGGGTTATCCTTGATGCAGGCACATGATTGCTCGAGCGCTGCCTTTACGCCGCTGCGAACTTCGCAGGCGGTGGTTTTCACGTAGTCGCTCGGTTGCTCAACACCGTTTAGATCGTCATTTTCATATGACATGTCAAATCCTTACAGACCAACCCTCTGAGAATCTCGTCACATGTTTCGCGCCAGGCGCCGTCCGCTCCGCGATCTTGCTCTGGGCAACCTGCCCGCTGCCGCTCAATGCAGAGGCGTACGGCGACAAACGCATAACTTCACACTATGACTATAGTAAAAAATCAGCGGTTTACCCATTTCCGTCCGTCTGAATTTCACCGTACAAAAAACGATCTAATTTCATCCTGCTGTCATCTCGCGAGGCTAAACTTTAAACAAATCCTCCTGGAGGAAACGCCGATGTTCAATGCCCCTTTTGTCCTGATTCTCGCGCTACTGTACGCACTGGCCGCCGTTTGGGACGGTTCCGCCGCGTTATTGTTTCATTAAGGTTACATAGCAGTTGTCACTTTTGCGATGCGCTTAATTGTGTCTTTATTTTTCAATTTCGCCAGTCGTTTGAAATAGCGTAAAATATCTGCCATTCCCTCGGTAAAAATCCTATCTCTCCCCGTTTTTCGCCTGCGCTTAACTAAAGCGTAAAAAAAGCATTAATGGAAAATCCTATTTAGCTCAGAATGTTCTACCATTCGCTCTATGAAAATTTGGGTTAAGGTCCCATTGGAAAAACAAGGAATCACAGGAAAAATGCTTTCTAACCAACGCTTTGAGCGCGAATTCTTGCGCCCTCGTTATTGGTTGCTGTGGATAGGGCTGGGAATACTCTATCTCTTGGTATTACTGCCCTACCCGCTCATTTATCGACTCGGACACGGCCTTGGCAGAATAGCCATGCGCCTGATGAAACGCCGGGTAAAAATAGCGCGCCGCAATTTAGAGCTCTGCTTCCCCGCAATGCCCACCGCCGAGCGCGAGGCGCTGATCGTCAAAAATTTTGAGTCCGTCGGTATGGGCCTGTTCGAAGTCGGCATGGCCTGGTTCTGGCCCGACTGGCGCATCGCCCGCTGGTTCAAGGTGAGCGGCATGGAAAACATGCGGCTGGCGCGTCAGGGCGGCAAAGGCGTTCTGCTGATCGGTCTGCATTTTCTGACACTGGAACTGGGCGCGCGCATTTTCGGCATGCAAAACCCCGGCATCGGCGTGCATCGCCCGCACAACAACAGGCTGATGGAGTGGGTACAAACCCGCGGCCGGCTGCGCTCGAATAAATTCATGCTCGATCGTAAAGATATCAAAGGCATGATCCGCAACCTGAAACAGGGCGAAATCCTGTGGTACGCGCCGGATCACGATTATGGGCCGCAAAGCAGCGTGTTCGCGCCGCTCTTCGCCGTGGAAAACACCGCCACGACCACCGGAACCTTTATCCTGGCGCGCATGGGGCGGCCGTCGATCGTGCCTTTCGTGCCGCGCCGCCTGCCAGATGCTCAGGGCTATGAGCTGATCGTGCAGCCGCCGTTGACGGACTTCCCGCTGGATGATGAAACGCGCGCGGCGGCCAAGATGAACCGCGTGGTGGAAGAACAGGTGCTGCTGGCCCCCGATCAGTACATGTGGCTGCACCGCCGCTTTAAAACCCGCCCAGCCGGCGAGCCGTCGCTGTATTGACCGCCCTTGCGCCTTCGCCCGTCATGCCGGCGGCGAAGACGCACTCACCTCGCACAAGCATTCTGCGCCAGGGGAACTACACTAATAAGTCACCGACGGCAATTATTGCCGCCAGCAACCATTTCTTCCTGCCCGAGGGCCGGTCGTTGCCTGTCGAGCCACAACCGAGGTCAATGTCATGCTGGTACAACCCTATCTGTTTTTCAGCGGTAACTGTGAGCAAGCGATTAACTTCTACGAACAGCAGTTGAATGCCAAAATTGAAATGGTCATGCGCTATAAAGACATGCCCGAAGAAGCCCGGCAAGACGGGCCGCAGGACGTCAATCCGGAGGCGATCATGCATGCGCGCCTGCTGATCGGCGACGGCGTACTGATGGCCTCCGACGGCTGCCCGCAAGATGACGGCGGCGGCGCTTCTCATAAAGGCTTCTCGCTGTCGCTGAACCCCAGCGATGCGGAACAAGGACGCAAACTGTTCGACAATCTGGCGCAGGGCGGCCAGGTGACGATGCCTTACCAAGCCACCTTCTGGGCCAAAGGCTTTGGCATGCTGACCGACAAATTCGGCGTCAACTGGATGATTAACGTCGAATAACCCGTCATGGCGCCGCTAGCCATAGCGGTGCCAGTCATACGCCGCCTTGGCGAACAGCACGAACAGCAGCGCCAACAGCGCCAATCCCAACCGCCAATAGGGCGACCGGCGCCGCCGCCAGGCGAAGTACATCATCACCGCCAGCGTCCCCAGCGTAAGGGGGTAATACACCGCCAGCGTCAGTAAAGTGATTATGATGTAATCCGACATGGCTCTTTCACTCCGCAGTGTCCACCCTGCCGCTGATACGGGGTGCAAACGCCCTTTCTCGCTATCGCCACGTTAGGGGCTAGAGGTCTGGCGCATTTATGCATAAAATATAAGATTGCTCTTAACTCAAATTGAATAGTAATCAAACAACAAGGGTGACATGACTCAGCAGCAACCCATACAGGATGCCGTGCCGGCGCGCAGCGCTAAAAGCTCCCCATTATTATTTCAGGCCGGCGTGTTTGTCATCATCGTTGCCGCCACGCTGATCCTCTTTAACAGCTGGCAAATCTGGAACGCGCATCAGCGCGATCTGCGCAGCGCCGAGCATGAGTCCGCCAACCTCGCCCGCTCGCTGGCGCAGCATGCCGACGATACTTTCATGCAGGTGGACGGCAACCTGCTCGATCTGACCGAACGTCTCCAGACCGACGGGTTGGGCCCAGCGCAGCTGACGCGGCTGCAGCGCGTCATGCAGACGCAGGTCGGCAACCTGCCGCAGCTGCACGGGCTGTTTCTCTACGATGCGCGCGGCCGCTGGCTGGCGACCTCCTCGGGCAAATTCATCAAGAACGCCAACAACGCCGATCGCGATTACTTCAAATACCATCAAAACCGCGACGGCGGCGGCCTGTACATCGGCAAGGTGATCCGCAGCCGCACCACCGGCGATCTGATCATTCCCGTTTCGCGGCGTTTCAACAACCCGGACGGCAGCTTTGGCGGCGTGGTGCTGGCGACGCTGTACGTCGATTATTTCCGCCAGTTTTACGACAGCTTCGCCCTCAACACCGACGCCTCACTGAACCTGCTACTGGCGGACGGCACCATCCTTTACCGCCGCCCTTACTCGGCGGCGTCGATCGGTAAAAGCATCGCCAAGGGCGTGTTGTTCAGCGAAATTTTACCGCATTCGGAGTTCGGCAACGCCACCATCACCTCGCTGTACGACAAAGTGGAGCGCATCTACGGCTATTCGCGGGTCAACCGCTTTCCGCTGGTGATCGCCGCCGGGTTGTCGAAACGCGACGCGCTGGCGGACTGGCGCACCGACGCCGGTCTGTTCGCCGCGGGCGGCCTCTCGCTGCTGATGATCCTGTTGGCGATGGGCATGGTGCTACTGCGGCAAATCAAGCACAGCATGCAAACCGAAGCCGAGCTGATGCGCACCCGCGATCAGTTGACCAGCATCAACCAGATGCTCGAAGAGCTGGCGCTGCTGGACGGCCTGACCGGGCTGGCCAACCGCCGCCAGTTTGATATCGCGCTGAAGAACGAGCTGGCGCGGGCTTCGCGCAACTACCGCAGCGTGGCGCTGCTGATGCTGGATATCGACTATTTCAAACAGTACAACGACAGCTACGGCCACGTCGCCGGTGACCAGTGCCTGCAGCAGATCGGCCAAACGCTCAAAGGGTTGGCCTGCCGCAGCAACGACGTCCTGGCGCGCTACGGCGGCGAAGAGATGGGGATTATCCTGCCGGATACCGACGTGCAAGGCGCACTGATTTTCGCCGAGCGCGTTATCAACGCGGTGCGCGATCTGAAAATTCCGCATCAGGGCAACCCGCACGGCATCGTTACCATCAGCATCGGCATCTGCGCCAAAGTGCCGCATATGTATAACGATACGCCGATCAGCTTTATCAATGAGGCGGACAGTGCGTTGTATCAGGCCAAGAAAAAAGGCAAAAACTGCATTTACGGCGCTTAACCAATAATCGGGTCACCAAGATTTGGCGGCCCGATTTATTCGCCAGAAAAATGAAGTAGTTCCCTCACGAAACATTATTTCACTGGTTTACCCTGCACTCTGAATAAAATAACGAAAATAATAAGCAGTATATTTATTTTCATTGTAATTCAACAAGATAAAACACGCCATTCAGCAGGCAATTTGTGCCTTTTTTGATTATTCGTGCCTATGCCTCGCCTCGTTTATACCCCGTTTACTTTTCATTGGCATTGCCGGTGATACCCTTATCAGGATTATTCTATCTATCAGGAAGCCATCGCACGCTTCGGCGCATTGCGCCCTGCTGATACAGCCATAATAGAACCCACAAATTTCACGTTGCCATTGGGCGGCCTGCTGACGCCGCTCCAGCCAGCCACTGCGCAAGCCAGTGCAGCCAATCACGCGGCAACCTGAGAGGCAGGAATAAAGCGATATAGATTTGCAAGGAGATCTCATGCCTACTGGCGATATTATGCACGAACAGGCCGTCCTGACGCTGCCGTTACGACAATGGGCGGCAGCGGAAGCATCCAGCGCGGTCAGCGAACTGGAACAGGGCAAGGTGCTGTTTCTGCCCGAACTGGCCTTCACCCTGTCTGAACAGGAAATGCCGCTGCTGGATCCGACATTGGTCGACCCGAAGCGCAAAAACATCAGCTACCAACCGCTGTCCGGCAAGCTGAGCGGCGTCGCCGTCGCGGAACGCCGGCAGCAGGTTCAGCAATTGCTGGAACGCTATTACCAATCCTGCCGCCAGCTGATCGCCGGGCTGTTGCCCGAATATCAGGAGGCGCTGCACCACCCGACCGGCAGCCTGCGTTTACATCCGGTTTCCGCCTGGCGGGCGGCCAGTTCCTGGCGCAAAGACGACAGCCGGCTGCACGTTGACGCCTTCCCGTCGCGCCCGAACTACGGCGAACGCATTCTGCGCATTTTCACCAACATCAACCCGCACGGTGAGCATCGCCAATGGCGGGTCGGCGAGCCGTTCCCTGAGCTGGCGGCACGCTTTATGCCACGTCTCGCTCGCTACTCCGCTTTCGGCAGTTGGCTGCAGCACCAAGTGCGCATCACCAAAACCCGCCGCAGCCATTATGACCACCTGATGCTGCAGTTGCATGACGCCATGAAGGCCGACGGCGATTATCAGCAACGGGGGCCGCAGCTGGCGCTGACGTTCCCGCCGGGCAGCAGCTGGATTTGCTTCTCTGATCAAACGCCGCATGCCGCGATGGGCGGCCAGTTTATGCTGGAACAGACCTTCCTGCTGCCGGTGAATAAGATGCAGGATCCGCAGCGTTCACCGCTGAAAGTGCTTGAACAGCTGCGCGGTCAGCCGCTGATCTGAATGATTTGCCGCCGCCGGGGGCCGGCGGCGGCAAACGCGCATCACGCTTCGAAGTCCCCCTGTTGGCGCGCCACCAGCGTCAGAATGCTGTACAGCGCCACCGGCTGCTGTTGCTGATTCAACACCTGCACATCCCACACCACCACGCCGTGCGGGCGATCTTCGGCGGTTTTCTGCGGCTTGCGGATTTTCTTTTTGCAGGTCAACCGCACCTGAATGGTATCGCCGATCTTCACCGGCTCGATAAAGCGCAAATTTTCCATGCCGTAGTTGGCGATCACCGGCCCGACGGCGGCGTCGACAAACAGCCCGGCCGCGGCGGACACCACAAAGTAACCGTGCGCCACCCGCTCGCCGAACAGCGAGTCGGCGGCGCCGATCTTGTCCATGTGCGCGTAGAAATGGTCGCCGCTCAGGCAGGCGAAGTTGACGATATCCGCTTCGGTCACGGTGCGGCGCGCGGTCAACAGGCTGTCGCCCAGTTGCAGCTGCTCGAAGTATTTCCGGAACGGATGCACCGGATGCTCGGCGACCGGCGCGCCGCGCACCCATTCGCCGCCGATGGCCGCCAGCATCGCCGGGCTGCCCTGGATCGCCGTGCGCTGCATATAGTGTTTCACCGCGCGCAGCCCGCCCAGCTCTTCACCGCCGCCGGCGCGCCCCGGGCCGCCGTGTACCAGCATCGGCAGCGGCGAACCGTGGCCGGTGGACTCCGCCGCCGCCCGCTCATCCAAAATCAACATGCGGCCGTGGGCGCAGGCCGCCGCGCGAATGAAGCGCGTGGCCAATGCCGGATCGGCGGTCACCAGCGAGCCCGCCAGGCTGCCCTGCCCCAGCAACGCCAACGCGATCGCCTGTTCGGTATCCGCATACGGCATCAGCGTCGCCACCGGGCCGAAGGCCTCGGTGCCGTGCACCGCCTGATGGGTGAACGGATCGGCGCAATACAGCAGGGTCGGCGGATAAAACGCCCCGCCGCGCGCGCCGTCGCCCAGCACCTCCAGCTTATCCAGCGCCGCGCCACAGAGCGGTTCGCAGCCGTTGCGCAGCAGGAACTCCACCTTGCTTTGCACATCATCACGCTGCTCGTGGCTGACCAACGCCCCCATGCGCACCTGCTCCAGCTGCGGGTCGCCCACCGTCACCCCCGCCAGGCGCTGCAGCAAGGCCTGACGCACCGCCGCCACCTGCGCCGCCGGCACGATGATGCGGCGGATCGCGGTGCATTTCTGCCCCGCCTTGGCGGTCATTTCACGGCACACTTCTTTGATGAACAGCGCAAACTCCGGCATTTCCGGCGTCACGTCTTCTGCCAGCACGCAGCAGTTGAGCGAATCCGCCTCCATGGTGAACGCGATCGATTTCTCCAGCAGGCGCGGGTGTGCCCGCAGCCGCTGCCCGGTCTGCGCCGAACCGGTGAAAGTCACCGCATCCTGGTAATCCAGGTGCGCAAACATGTCGCCGACGCCGCCGCAAACCAGCTGCAGCGCCCCTTCCGGCACCAGGCCGCTGTCGACGATCAGCCTGACCATCGCCTGCGTCAGCTGCGCGGTGGCGGTGGCCGGCTTGATGATGGCCGGCATGCCCGCCAGCCAGGTCGGCGCCAGTTTCTCCAGCATGCCCCAGCACGGGAAGTTGAAGGCGTTGATGTGCAGCGCCACGCCGGGGCGTGAAGTGAGCACGTGGCGGGCGGCGAACTGCGCCTGTTTCGACAATGGGATCAGCTCGTCTTCCGGCCACAGGGTATCGTCCGGCAGATCGCGGCCGGCCATGCCGGCATAGGCGAACAGCGTGGCGATGCCGCCCTCGATATCGACCCAGCCGTCGCTGCGCGTCGCCCCGGTTTGATAGGAAATCTGATACAGCGCCTCTTTATGCGCCAGCAGGTGTTTGGCTACCGCTTTCAGCATCTGGGCGCGCTGCTGGAACGTCATGTGCGCCAGCGCCGGGCCGCCGCGGCTGCGGGCATAGTCCAGGCTCGCCGCCAACGGCAGGCCGTCGGTGCAGACCTGGTACAGCGCTTCGCCGGTCACCGCGTGGCGGATTTCGCGCGCCTCTCCCTGCCCGTACACCCAGGCGCCAGAAAGATAACTGTGTAACTGCTGCATGTGCCCTCCGAAATTCATAAATTTTCACCATACAGCTTAATTACGTATCATATAAATGCCAGTCGAGGCCAAATCAAATTTTAACAAAAAGAGAACAAAAGGCGTTTTCAGACCGCTTAACCTGCCATAAACAAGGAATTAATCACTTTATTTATCAAATAAAATCAAATAAATAACAAAACCAATTGTGAGTGGCCTCGCAAAACCACATTAATTACGTTTGATCTTTTTGTTATCAGTTTGTAGCATTATGGTTAGTTAAAGTGATTCACATTTTTATGTTTAATGTGAAAAATACGAATCACCAAGAGGCAAGCATGACAACTGACGCACAGTATCAGCAGCATTTCGACGACAAGATCGCGGCGGATATCGCCATTGAGGCCAAAGACTGGATGCCGGACGCCTACCGTCAGAACCTGATTCGGCAGATTGGCCAACACGCCCACTCGGAAGTCATCGGCATGCTGCCGGAAGCCAACTGGCTGACGCGCGCCCCCACGCTGCGCCGCAAAGCGGTGCTGCTGGCCAAAGTGCAAGATGAGGCCGGCCACGGTCTGTACCTCTACAGCGCCGCCGAAACCCTCGGCTGTTCGCGCCAGGACATCTACCAAAAGATGCTCGACGGCAAGATGAAGTACTCCTCTATCTTCAATTACCCCACGCTCAACTGGGCGGATATCGGCGTGATCGGCTGGCTGGTCGACGGCGCCGCCATCGTCAACCAGGTGGCGCTGTGCCGCGCGTCCTACGGCCCCTATGCGCGGGCGATGGTGAAGATCTGCAAAGAGGAAAGCTTCCATCAGCGCCAGGGCTACGAGGCGGTAATGGCGATGGCCAACGGCAGCGACACGCAGCGCGCCATGCTGCAGGACGCCATCGATCGCTTCTGGTGGCCGGTGCTGATGATGTTCGGCCCGAGCGACGCCGACTCCCCCCACAGCGCCCAGAGCATGGCGTGGAAGATCAAACGCCACAGCAACGATGAGCTGCGGCAGAAGTTCGTCGACAACACCGTGCCGCAACTTGAAGCGCTCGGCATGACGGCGCCGGATCCGGAGCTGCGCTGGGACGCCGCCGCGGGCCACTATCGTTTCGGCGAAATCGACTGGAGCGAGCTGCATGAGGTGATCAAAGGGCGCGGCCAATGCAACCACGAACGCCTGCAGGCCAAACGCCGCGCCTGGGAAGACGGCGCCTGGGTGCGCGACGGCGCCATGGCCCACGCCGCGAAAAACGCCGCCTCCGCCGCATAGCCAACATAAGGAACCGAGATCATGAGCCACGTTGAATGGCCGCTGTATGAAGTGTTTATCCGCAGCAAACAAGGGCTGGCGCATCGCCACGTCGGCAGCCTGCACGCCGCCGACGACCAAATGGCGCTGGAAAACGCCCGCGACGCCTACACACGCCGCAACGAAGGTTGCTCGATCTGGGTGGTGCAGTCGCGCCATCTGATCGCCTCGCAGCCGGAAGATCGCGGCGCGTTCTTCGATCCGTCCGAAGACAAGATCTACCGTCATCCGACGTTTTACACCATTCCCGACGGCATCAAGAACATGTAGAGGCGACAATGACGGTTAACGATCCGCGCATCAGCTATTTACTCCGCCAGGGCGACACGCCACTGATCCTCGCCCAGCGCCTGTGCGCCTGGTGCGGCCACGCGCCCGAGCTGGAAATCGATCTGGCGCTGGCCAACATCGGGCTCGATCTGCTCGGCCAGGCGCGCAACTTCCTGGGCTACGCCGCCGAACTGGCCGGCCCGCCCTGCAGCGAAGACAGCCTGGCCTTCGGGCGCGACGAGCGCCAGTTTCATAACCTGCTGTTGGCGGAGCAGCCGAACGGCGGTTTCAACGACACGCTGGTGCGTCAATTCCTGCTCGATGCCTACCACGTACAGCTGCACCAGGCGCTGAGCCGCAGCCGCGACGCGCAGATCGCCGCCATCGCCGCCAAATCGCTGAAGGAGGCCGATTACCACCTGCGCTTCAGCCGCGGCTGGATGATCCGCCTCGGCGACGGCAACGACGTCAGCCACCGCAAGATCCAGCAATCACTGGATAACCTGTGGCGCTTCACCGCCGAGCTGTTCCACGCCGACCCGCTGGAGCTGGAACTGGCGGAACAAGGCATCGCCGTCGATCCGCGCGAACTGCAGGCCCCCTGGCAAGCGCAGGTGGAAGAGACGCTGCGCCAGGCGACGCTGGCGCTGCCTGCCGAGCAGGCGTTTCGGCACGGCGGCAAGCAAGGCCGGCACAGCGAACACCTCGGCCCGCTGCTGGCGGAGATGCAGTTCCTGCAGCGCGCCTATCCAAACGGGCAATGGTAGGAGGCCGCGATGAACGTCACCCGTTTGCAACCCGCCGAAATTCCGCAGATTTGGCACTGCCTGCAGCAGATCAGCGATCCCGAGCTGCCGGTGCTGTCGATCACCGATTTGGGCATGGTGCGCGACGTGGCGCGCGACGGCGCTGGCTGGCGCGTGACCTTCACTCCAACCTATTCCGGCTGCCCGGCCACCGAATTTCTGCTCAACGCCATCGAGCAGCGGCTGGCGGCCGCCGGCTTCAGCCCGGTGCAGGTGGACATTCGCCTCAGCCCGGCCTGGACCACCGACTGGATGAACGCCGACGCCCGCGAACGGCTGCGGCAATACGGCGTAGCGCCACCGCAGGGGCACACCTGCGATCGGCCACACGCCCACGGCCCGGTAGCCTGCCCGCGCTGCGGCAGCACCCACAGCGAGAAGATCAGCGAGTTCGGCTCCACCGCCTGTAAAGCGCTGTACCGCTGCTGCGACTGCCGGGAACCGTTCGATTATTTCAAATGCATATAGGAGCGCTGACACCATGACGGTCTTTCATCGCCTGAACGTCGCCGCCATCGAGCGCGAAACGCCGGACGCCGTAGCCATCACCCTGCGGGTGCCCGAAGAGCTGCAAAACCAATACCGCTATACCCCCGGCCAGCACCTGACGCTCAAGGCGTTGGTCAACGGCGAAGAGCTGCGGCGTTGCTACTCCATCTGCAGTTCGCCGCAGGAAGGCCTGCTGCAGATCGGCGTGAAGGCGATTGACCAGGGGCGCTTTTCCGGCTTCGTCAACCGCATGCTGAAGGTCGGCGACGCGCTGGAGGTGATGGTGCCACAGGGGCGCTTCGGCTACCAGCCGCAGGCAGAGCGCCACGGCAACTACCTGGCGATCGCCGCCGGCTCCGGCATCACGCCGATGCTGTCGATCATCAAGGCGACGCTGCAGCTCGAACCGGGCAGCAACTTCACCCTGATCTACGGCAACCGCAACAGCCGTTCGATGATGTTCAAAGAGGCACTGTCGGATCTGAAAAACCGCTACCCGCAGCGTTTTCAGCCGCTGTACCTGTTCAGCCAAGAAAGTCTCGACAGCCCGCTGCTCAGCGGCCGTATCGACCGCGAACGCCTCGCGGCGATCGGCGGCGCGCTGCTGGATTTCCGCGACTATGACCACGCCTTTATCTGCGGGCCGGAATCGATGATGGACGACGCGCAAACCGTGCTGGAACAGGCCGGCGTACCGGCCAATCACATCCACAGCGAGCGCTTCAACACCAGCGGCTTGGCCGCCCGCCCGCGCCACAGCGGCGATCGCAACGCCACCCGGGTGGCGATCCTGCTCGACGGCCGCCGGTTGGATATCGAGATCGGCGAACAGGACGACAGCATTCTCGACGCCGCGCTGCGCCAGGGCGCCGACCTGCCCTACGCCTGCAAAGGCGGCGTCTGCGCCACCTGCAAATGCCGTCTGAAAGCCGGCCAGGTGGAGATGGGCGTCAACTATAGCCTGGAGCCGGATCAGCTGGCGGCAGGCTACGTATTGAGCTGCCAGTCGTGGCCGAAAGGCGACGGCGTGGTATTGGACTTCGACGTCTAGGAGCCGCGATGGACACCCCCTTTATTTTACATCAGCAGCAGCACCGCGTGGTCACGCTGACGCTGCATCGCCCGGAGGCGCGCAACGCCCTGAGCACGCCGTGCCTGGAACAGCTGGTTGCCCGCCTGGAGCAGGCCGACGCCGACAGCGGCGTGGGCGCCGTGGTGATCGCCGGTGCGGCGCGCTTCTTCGCCGCCGGCGCCGATCTGCGCGAACTGCAACAGCAGGATCTGCCGGCCGCGCTGGCGGATCGCCGTCCGCAGCTGTGGCAGCGTCTGGCGCAGTTCAGCAAGCCGCTGCTGGCGGCGGTGAACGGTTATGCCCTGGGCGCCGGCTGTGAGCTGGCGCTGGCCTGCGACATCGTCATCGGCGGCGAAAGCGCCCGCTTCGGCCTGCCGGAGATCACCCTCGGCCTGATACCGGGCGCCGGGGGCACCCAGCGCCTGATCCGCTGCGTCGGCAAGTCGCGCGCCAGCCAGATGGTGCTGGCCGGCGAGCCTATCGACGCCCGCACCGCGCTGCAGGCCGGCCTGATCGGCGAAGTGTGCGTCGATGCCCTGACGCTGGAACGCACGCAGCAGATTGCCGAACGCATCAGCCGTCAGGCGCCGCTGGCGCTGCGCGCCGCCAAACAGGCGCTGAAACAGGCCGAGGAAACCGGCCTCAGCCAGGGGCTGGCGATGGAGCGTCAGCAGTTCGTCACCCTGGCCGCCACCGACGATCGCCGCGAAGGCATCGCCGCCTTTTTCGAAAAACGTACGCCAAACTATCAGGGGCGCTGATTTATGGATAACGCATTGATTCTCAGCCATCTCGACGCCGGCGTGTTGACGCTGACCCTCAACCGGCCGGATCGGCTCAACAGCTTTAACGACGAGATGCATCGCCAGCTGAGCGAAGCGCTGACGCAAGCCGAGCGCGACGACAGCGTGCGCTGCCTGCTGATCGCCGGCGCCGGGCGCGGTTTCTGCGCCGGGCAGGATCTCAACGATCGCAACGTCAGCGCCGATCAACAGGCGCCGGATCTCGGCCTGTCGGTCGAACGTTTCTACAACCCCCTGATCCGTCGCCTGACCGCCCTGCCGAAGCCGGTGGTGTGCGCGGTCAACGGCGTGGCGGCCGGCGCCGGCGCCGCGCTGGCCCTGGCGTGCGATATCGTCATCGCCGCCGACAATGCCAGCTTCATTCAGTCGTTCTGCCGTCTGGGGCTGGTGCCTGACTCCGGCGGCAGCTGGTTCCTGCCGCGGCTGGCCGGCCACGCCCGCGCGATGGGCATGGCCATGCTGGGTGACAAAATCAGCGCCCAACAGGCGCTGGCGTGGGGCATGATCTGGCAGGTAGTGCCGGCGGATGAATTGACTGACCGCACGCAAACGCTGGCGCGCCATCTGGCTACCCAGCCGACCTACGGCCTGGGGCTGATCAAGAAAGCCCTCTACAGCTCGGCCACCAACAGCCTCGATCAGCAGCTCGATCTGGAGCGCGATCTGCAACGCCTGGGCGGCCGCAGCGACGACTATCGCGAAGGCGTCAGCGCGTTCTTTGCCAAACGCACGCCCAACTTCAGCGGGAAATAGCCATGAACGCGCCCCTTATTAACGGCCAGGTGGCGGTGATCGGCGCCGGCACCATGGGCATCGGCATCGCCCAGGTGGCCGCCGCCGCCGGCCACCCGGTGCGGCTGTTCGATATCGCGCCCGCCGCCGCCCAGCGCGCGATCGACGATCTCGCTCGCCGCCTGCGCCAGCGGGTAGACGGCGGCAAGGCCGACGCCGCGCCCACCGAAGCGCTGCTGGCGCGCCTCGAACGCGCCGACTCGCTCGAGCAGCTGGCCGACTGCACGCTGGTGATTGAAGCGGTGGCGGAAAATTTGGCGATTAAGCAGAGCCTGTTCCGCGATCTGGAGGCGATCTGCTCGCCCACGACGCTGTTCGTAAGCAATACCTCTTCGCTGTCGATCACCGCCATCGCCGGCGCACTGCAACACCCGCAGCGCATGGCCGGGCTGCACTTCTTCAACCCAGCGCCGCTGATGAAACTGGTGGAGATCGTCAGCGGTCTGGAGACCGGTACCGAGACCCTCGCCGCGCTGCAGGCCCTGGCGCAGCGCTGGGGTAAGCAAAGCGTCGTGTGCCGCTCGACGCCCGGATTTATCGTCAACCGCGTGGCGCGGCCGTTCTATGCCGAAACCCTGCGCGCGCTTGAGGAACGGGTGGCCGACGCCGCCACGCTGGACGCGGTATTGCGCGACGCCGGCGGCTTCGCCATGGGCCCGCTGCAGTTGACCGATCTGATCGGCCAGGACGTCAATTACGCCGTGACCGAATCGGTGTATCAGGCCTTCTATCAGGATCCGCGCTTCACGCCCTCACTGGTGCAGCAGGAGCTGGTGGCGGCCGGGCGCCTCGGCCGCAAGTCCGGCCGCGGTTTCTACCGCTACGACGCACCGCGATCCGCCGCCGCGATCGCCTTTGCGCCTCCGGCGCAGGCCGCATTGCCGCAACGCGTTACGCTGCACGGCGACTGGTCTTCGCTGGCCGATTTGGCGGAACTGTTGATCGAAAATGCGGGGGCGATCAAACAACCCGGCCAGACCAGCCCGCACGTCACGATCGACGACGTTACACTGATGTTAACCAATGGTAAAACCGCCAGCCAACTGGCCGACGAACGTGGAACGCCCGTGGTGCTGTTCGATCTCTGTGCCGACTATGCGCACGCTTCCGCCATCGCCATCAGCTGCGCGGCGCAAAACGATGCGCAACACAATGCCAAAGCGATTCGCCTATTGCAGTCCCTTGGCAAGCAGGTCATTCAACTGCCGGACTACCCCGGCCTGCTGACGATGCGCACCCTGGCCATGCTGGCCAACGAAGCGCTCGACGTGGTGAACAAAGGCGTCGCCAGCGCCGAAGATACCGATCTGGCGATGCTGCGCGGCGTCAACTATCCGCGCGGCCCGCTGGCCTGGGGCGCCGCGCTCGGCTGGCGCCACATTCTGGCGACGCTGGAAAACCTGCAACGCTATTACGGCGAAGCGCGCTATCGCCCAATGCCGCTGCTGCGCCGCTACGCTTCCCCCGCCTCTTTCCCAGGAGCCGAACGATGAACGCCAATACGCCGCGCGCGCTGGCTCAGCGCTGCGCCGAACAGATGTTCCAGCAAGATACCTGCGCTCAGGCGATGGGAATGCACATCGACGCCGTCGACGCCGGATACGCTCAGGTCAGCATGACCGTCGGCCCGCAGATGCTCAACGGCCACCAGACCTGCCACGGCGGCCAGCTGTTCAGCCTGGCGGACACCGCCTTCGCCTACGCCTGCAACAGCCAGGGGTTGGCGGCGGTGGCCTCCGGCTGCAGCATCGACTTCGTCCGCCCGGCGCTGGCCGGCGACCGCCTCACCGCCAGCGCGGCGGTGCGCCATCAGGGCAAAGCCACCGGGCTGTATGACGTCGAGATCGTTAACCAACGGGGCAAAACCGTCGCCTGGTTCCGCGGCCGCGCGCACCGCCTCGGCCACAGCATTTTAGGAGATCAGGCATGAATCAGGCATTTATCTGCGACGGCGTGCGCACCCCGATCGGCCGCTATGGCGGCGCGCTGGCCCAGGTGCGCGCCGACGACCTGGCCGCCCTGCCGCTGCGCGTGCTGTTGGAACGCCATCCGCAGGTGGATTGGGCGCAGCTGGACGACGTGATCCTCGGCTGCGCCAACCAGGCCGGGGAAGACAACCGCAACCTGGCGCGCATGGCGCTGCTGCTGGCCGGATTGCCGGTCGGCGTGTCCGGCACCACGGTGAACCGCCTGTGCGGTTCAGGCCTGGATGCGCTGGCGATGGCGGCGCGCAGCATCAAAGCCGGCGACGCCGGGCTGCTGCTGGCGGGCGGCGCGGAATCGATGACCCGTGCGCCGCTGGTGATGGGCAAGGCCGACAGCGCCTTCAGCCGCCAGGCGCAGCTGTACGACACCACCCTCGGCTGGCGCTTCGTCAATCCGCGAATGCAGGCCGAGTTCGGCACCGATTCGATGCCGGAGACCGCCGAAAACGTCGCGGCACAGTTCAACATCAGCCGCGCCGATCAGGACGCCTTTGCGCTGCGCAGCCAGCAGCGCGCCGCCCGGGCGCAGGCGCTGGGCCACCTGGCGCAGGAGATAGCGCCCGTCAGCCTCAGCGGCAAAAAAGGCGCGGTGACGCTGTTTAGCCAGGATGAACACCCACGCCCCGACACTACCCTCGAGCAGCTGCAGGCGCTGAAAACCCCGTTCCGTCAGCCCGGCAGCGTCACCGCCGGCAACGCCTCAGGCCTGAACGACGGTGCGGCGGCGCTGATCGTCGCCTCCGAAGCGATGGCGGCGCGCCAGGGGCTGACGCCGCGCGCGCGCATCGTTGCCACCGCCACCTGCGGCGTAGAGCCGCGGCTGATGGGCATCGGCCCGCTGCCGGCCACCCGCAAGGTGCTGGAAATCGCCGGGCTGAGCCTGGCGCAGATGGACGTTATCGAACTGAACGAAGCGTTCGCCGCCCAGGCGTTGGCGGTGATGCGCCAGCTTGGCCTGCCGGACGATGCCCCGCAGGTCAACCCCAACGGCGGCGCGATCGCTCTGGGGCATCCGCTGGGGATGAGCGGCGCGCGCCTGGCGCTGGCCGCCCTGTTTGAACTGGAACGGCGAGCCGGCCGCTACGCGCTTTGCACCATGTGCATCGGCGTCGGCCAGGGCATCGCCATGATCATTGAGCGTGTCTGACCCCTGAGGCTAACCATGACAATAAATCCACAGCCCCTCGAAACGATCGAATTCGCCTCGCGCGATGAGATTGAAGCGTTGCAGTTGGCGCGTCTGAAGTGGACGCTGCACCACGCCTACGACAATGTGCCGATGTACAAACGCAAATTCGACCAGGCCGGCGTGCACCCCGACGATCTCAAACAGCTGAGCGATCTGGCGCGCTTCCCCTACACCACCAAGCAGGATCTGCGCGACAACTACCCGTTCGACACCTTCGCGGTGCCGATGGAACAGGTGGTGCGCATCCACGCTTCCTCGGGCACCACCGGCCGCCCGACGGTGGTGGGTTACACCCAGCGCGACATCGATAACTGGGCCGATATCGTCGCCCGCTGCCTGCGCGCCGGCGGCGCCACCGCCAAAGACAAGGTGCACGTCGCCTACGGTTACGGCCTGTTCACCGGCGGCCTTGGCGCGCACTACGGCGCGGAGCGGCTCGGCGCGACGGTGATCCCGATGTCCGGCGGCCAGACGGAACGCCAGGCGCAGCTGATCCTCGATTTCAAACCCGACATCATCATGGTGACGCCGTCCTATTGTCTGACGCTGATCGACGAGCTGGAACGCAAGATGGGCGGCGACGCGCGCGGCTGCTCGCTGCGGCTCGGCGTGTTCGGCGCCGAACCCTGGACCGAAGCCCTGCGCCACGAAATCGAAACCCGCATGGGCATCAAGGCGCTGGACATTTACGGCCTGTCGGAAGTGATGGGGCCGGGCGTGGCGATGGAGTGCCTGGAAAGCGGCGGCGGCCCCACCATTTGGGAAGACCACTTCCTGCCGGAGATCATCTGCCCGGAAACCGGCGTCGTCCTGCCGGACGGCGAGCACGGCGAACTGGTGTTCACCACCCTCACCAAAGAGGCGCTGCCGGTGATCCGCTACCGCACCCGCGATCTCACCCGGCTGCTGCCGGGCGACGCACGCCAGATGCGCCGCATGGGCAAAATCACCGGCCGCTCCGACGACATGCTGATCATCCGCGGCGTCAACGTCTTCCCGTCGCAGGTGGAAGAGCAGATCATGCAGTTCGAGCAACTGTCGCCGCACTATCAGCTGCAGGTCAGCCGCAGCGGGCACCTGGACACGCTGGCGGTGCGCGTCGAGCTGAAAGAATCGGCGCTCAGCCTCAGCCACCAGCAGCGTTGCGACATCTGCCACCAGCTGCGCCACCACATCAAATCGATCGTGGGCGTCAGCACCGACGTCAGCATCGCCAACTGCGGCGATATTCCGCGATCGGAAGGCAAAGCGCAGCGCGTGGTCGATTTGCGGCCGCGCTAAGGCGCACGGCGTCACGGATGACGCCGCCCCAAATTAAGCGTAATGTTATGGCTCATCGAATGCTAACCCATGGAAAAATATGGAACATAAACTGGATGAGTTCATTCGCCATGCCGTCGACGCGCAGCCGATCAGCGGCACCTCGCTGATCATTTCGCTGTACGGCGACGCGCTCAGCCACCGCGGCGGCGAAGTGTGGCTCGGCAGCCTGAGCGCGCTGCTGGAGGCCTTCGGCTTCGGCGATCGCTTCGTGCGCACCTCGGTGTTCCGCCTGCAAAAAGAAGGGTGGCTGGCGGTGGAGAAAATAGGCCGCCGCAGCTTCTACCGCTTGACCGAGCAAGGGATGCGCCAGTTCCGCCACGCCGAATCGAAAATCTATTTGCGTGAGCAGCCCGCCTGGGACGGCAAGTGGGAGCTGTTGCTGCTGGAAAGCGCCGAAAAAAACGCGCGCGCGCGGCTGAAAAAAGAGCTGGGCTGGCTCGGGTTCGGGCAAATCGCCAGCAACCTGATGGCCGCTCCTACCCATGCGCAAACCGACGTAACGGCGCTGCTCGGCGAGCTGAACGCCAGCGAGCAGGTGATTTATTTCCGCGCCGATTATCCCTACAACCGCTCCGAGCAAACCCTGCAGAAATTGGTGGCCGACTGCTGGTCGCTGAGCGAGGTGGCGGCCGGCTATCATGAGTTTATCGTCTCCTTCCGGCCGCTGATGGCGCTGCTGCGCGAAGTCGACCCGGCGGCGCTGACGCCGCTGCGCTGTTTCCAGATTAAGCTATTATTGATTCACTTCTTCCGTCGCGTGGTGTTGAAAGATCCGCTGCTGCCGGACGCGCTGCTGCCCGCGCAGTGGGAGGGCCAGATCGCCCGCAATCTGTGCATCAATCTCTATCAGCAGGTCGATCGCGCCGCGACGGAGTACGTCAGCGCGCTGGCGGAAACCACCATCGGCGCCCTGCCCGCGCCGGCCGCCGGCTACTATCGGCGCTTCGGCGGCCTGCCGCGCGACCCTACATATTAAGGAACTCACGCTATGCCTGTGTATCAGATTGACGGCCTGACGCCGGTCGTTGACCCCAGCAGTTACGTGCACCCGACGGCGGTGCTGATCGGCGACGTGATCGTCGGCAAACACGTGTACATCGGCCCGAACGCCAGCCTGCGCGGCGATTTTGGCCGCCTGGTGATCTGCGACGGCGCCAACATTCAGGACAACTGCGTGATGCACGGCTTCCCGCAGCAGGACACGGTGGTGGAAGAAGACGGCCATATCGGGCATGGCGCCATCCTGCACGGCTGCCGCATTCGCCGCAATGCGATGGTGGGCATGAATGCGGTGGTGATGGACGGCGCGGAGATCGGCGAGAACACCATCGTCGGCGCGATGGCGTTCGTCAAAGCCGCGGCGACTCTCGAAGCCAACAAGCTGGTGGTCGGCAGCCCGGCACGCGTGCTGCGCGATCTGACCGAGCAAGAACTGGCCTGGAAGATCGCCGGCACCCGCGAATATCAAGATCTGGTTCAGCGCTGCAAATCCTCGCTGCGCGAAGTGGCGCCGCTGACCGAAATCGAACCGGGCCGCCAGCGCCTGAGCTTCGGCGACCACCTGATCCCGAAAAGCCAGCTGTAATCCCCGGGGCTGAGGCGCGCCTCAGCCCCTCTCCCGCATTACTCCACCTCCGGCGCCTTGAACGGCGACGGCGCCGCCGCGCGGCGGCTTTGGAAGCGGTAGGCCGCCACCAGCAGCAAGGTGAACGGAATACCGAACCACAGCGTCATGCGGAAGAATTCGGTAAACGCGGTCGAGATCATCAGCGCCGCCATCAGCCCGGCGCCCAGCAAGGTGGTATAGGGGAACCCCCACATGCGGAATTTCAGGTGGGTCTGCCGATGCCGGCGGCGGAAGAACAGATGGGTGACGAAAATCATCAGCCAGGTAAAGCAGGCGCCATACACCGAAATGGACATCATGGCGGCGAACGAGGTTTCCGGCGCCACCAGGCTCAGCACGATAGACACCACGATGCCGATGCACGACATCGCCAGCGCATTGACCGGAATGCCGCGCCGGCTGACGCGCCCCAACGCCGCCGGCGCCTGCCCGGCACGCGACAGCGAGAACATCATGCGGGTGGTGATATACAGCTGGCTGTTCATCGCCGACAGCGCCGCCACCAGCACGATAAAGTTGAAAATACCGGCGGCGGCGGGCAGATGGATGACGTTCATCGCCATCAGGAACGGGCTTTCACCGGTGCCGGACTGGCGCCAGGGCACGATGGCCAGCATCAGGGCGATCGACAGCATGTAGAAGATGAACAGCCGCACGAGGGTGCCCTTGAACGCCGCCTTCACCGCAATCACCGGATTTTTCGCCTCGCCGGCGGCCACCGCGATCATTTCAATGCTCAGGTAGCTGAAGATGGACACGATCGTTGCGAACCACATGCCCTTGACGCCAAACGGCATGAAGCCGCCGGCGGTCAGGTTGCGCAGGCCGTAGGCCGGGTTGCCCGAGAACGCCAGCATGCCGAGACCGATCAGAATGAACGCCACGATCGCCGTCACTTTGACGGTGGACAGCGCGTATTCCACCTGGCCGAACGACTTCACGCCGATCACATTGACGACGATCACCGCCGCCGAGAACAGCAGCACCCACGGCCAGGTCGGCGTCGCCGGGAACCAGAACTGCATGTACATGCCGATGGCGGTAACTTCGGTGCCCACCGCCAGCACCACGCAAGACCAGTAGGAATAACGCACCAGAAAACCGAACAGCGGGCCGAGGTAGAATTCGGCATAGTCGCCGAACGAGCCGGGCGTCGGGTGTTCGGAGGTCATTTCCGCCAGGCACCCCATCAACAGCAGCGCAATAACGCCGCCGATCAGGTAGCTCAGCAATACCGCCGGCCCCGCCATCTGAATGGCGTAGGCGCTGCCGAGAAACAGCCCGGTGCCGATGGCGCCGCCGATCGCCAGCATCGACATCTGCCCGGCGGTAAGATGCTTGTTCAACCCGCCCTGACGGCGGGCGATATGCTCAAAATCATTCATCTGTGGCATGGCTGTGTTCCCGAGCGAAGTTAGGCGGTACGGGTGACGTCGAGAATGGCGGCGGTCACGTAGTCGATATTGCCGGGGTTGAGCCCCGGCAGGCACATGCGGCCGGGCGAAAATCATTCTGCCGGTCGTAATAGAGGCCAATGCCTAAATTCACTTTTTGCGGATTGGGATCCTGCAAATAGACACCCATCAGCGATGGAACAGAATCGGCCGCGGAAGGTGCAATCTGTTTAAACATGACGCATCCTTAACTCGTTATTGAATTAATATGAAGACGGACTTAATGAGAAATTAAATCAGGCGATGGCGCTGACGGTAATTTCTATTTTCATTCCCGGCACCACCAATTTTTCGACAATAACCGTGGAGCGATTGGGATAAGGATAATTAAAGTATTTCCGGTAAATATCATCGAGCAATTTAACGTCGTTAACGTCGGTGAGATAAACCATTACCTGCAGCACCTTATCGCTGTGGCTGCCCGCCGCCTTCAGCGTCTGGGCCAGGTTGTCGAAGGTTAACGCAATCTGTCGCTCCGGCGCGCCGGTCTCGATGCTGCCGTCCGCCCGCACCGGGCCGTGGGCGGTAAACAGCATGCCGCCGCCCCGGGTAGCCCAGGAAAAAGGCTGGCCGATCTCCGGCAGCCCGGTCGCTACGATTTCGCGCATGTCAGTGGTTCCCGTGGTGGTCAAGTTGGCGAAGCAGCGCGCCGTCGGCGGCGAACAACGCATCCAGAATGGTGAAATGATTGGCGCCGGGCACCGCGACCAGATCGGCCGGTAGCCCGCCTTGGCGCAGCGCCGCGTGATAGTGCTGCGACTGGCCGATCAGTTCCGGCAGCTCATCAGCGCCGTAATACAACGTGAGCGGCTTACTGCGCGCCGGCGGGTGACGCGCCGGGCTGAGCGTTTCAATCTGCCGCGCGGTCAGCTGCAGCGCCCGGTTGACATAGCTCTCTTGCAGCGGCGCCAGTTCGAACAGGCCGCTGACGGGAAAGACCGCATCCACCAACGCATGCCGCTGCCAAAACGCCGCCAGATGCCCGCCGGCGGAATGGCCGCACAGATGCACCGGATGGGCATAGTGCGGCGGCAGACGGCGCTGAATAGCATCAAGCGCCGCCCCCACCTGGCGACAAATAGCGTCAAGATTAACCGCCGGCGCCAGCGCATATTCCACCAGCACCACGTCAAAACCCAACGCCAACGGCCCGGCGGCGATAAAGGCGAAATCTGCCTTATCGCAGCATTGCCAATAGCCGCCGTGAATAAAAATTAACGTGCCCTGGTGCTGCTTTGCAGAATAAAGCCAATCAAACGTCTCGCGTTCGCTTTCGCCATACGCAATATTCTTTTCATGCTTAGCCTGATGATAAATAGCCGCGCTGCGAGTTTGAAATGAAGTCAAAATAGCGTCTTCATTATCCACCGTGGCGCCGTTGTCATAGCTCCCCGCAAGTTGTTTCATATATTAAACTTCGTTTATTATTTAAGATATGAATTAACTATTAGCACCGGCAACATTATTGTCAAGATGGGCGCATCAGCAATGCGCGCCCGGTAAAATAAAATGAGACAGGCGGCGAAAAAGTTTAACCCATGAAACTTTTCGCGCTTATTTTCCCCGCCCGTCCGGCTGAATTTGCGGCAATGCGCTGAGCCGTTCAAACGCATAATCCCAAAAGGCGCGCACCTTCAGCGGCATGCGCTGCGCCTGCTGCGCCACCAGCTGTACCGGCATCGGCAACGGTTCATGGTCCGCCAGCAGCCGTACCAGCGTGCCGGCGGCCAGATCGTCCGCTACCTGATACGAGAGCAGCCGGGCGATGCCCTTGCCGGCGCGCACCGCCAGCAGCTGCGCCTCCACGTCGTTGAGCAACAGCCGGGGAGCCAAGCGCACGCGCTCGCCGTTTTCCTGCGGGCCGAAGCGCCATTCGCGCAGCGACGGCCGCTGGGTGCCAACGATGGTGGCGTGCTCCGCCAGCTGCGCCGGCGAGCGCGGCTCGCCGCAGCGCGCCAGGTAAGCCGGGCTGGCGACCGTCACCCGGCTGACCTGCCCCAGCCGCCGCGCCACGCGGGAAGAGTCCTGCAGATGACCGATGCGCACCGCGATATCCAATCCTTCGTCGATCAGATCGAGATTGCGATCGTTCAACACCATTTCGATCTGCATCTGCGGATAGTCATCGAGAAACGCCATCACCACTGGCGCCACGTAGCGGCGGCCGAACTGCACCGGCGAGGTGACGCGCAGCAAGCCGCTCAGCTGCGCTTCGGCGGTATCCTGCACCACCGCCTGATAATCCTGCAGCAGCTGTTGCGCGCGCTCCAGCAGCCGCACGCCCGCCTCGGTAGGCGCCAGCCGCCGGGTGGTGCGTTCCACCAGTCGGGTGCCGAACCGCTGTTCCAGCGCGGCGATCGCCCGGGTGATCGCTGGCGCCGAGCGCCGCAGTTTGCGCCCGGCCGCCGCCAGACTGCCCTGCTGCACCACCGCCACGAAGATGGCCAACTCGTCTAACCGATCCATAGACTCTTCCGAAAAATGAAATTATCAATTTCCACATTGCCGGATTCCGTTCATTCGCCGCAAGAGTATGCTGAAAAAAAACAGTGAGGAGAAACGCCATGTCCACCATCACCCTCTACGGCACCCCGCTTTCCGGCCACGTTCACCGCGTGGCGTTGCTGCTGCGCATGCTGGCGCTGCCCTATGAATGGGTAGAAGCCTCGGCGGAGGTACGCCAGAGCGCGGCCTTTCGCCGGCTCAACCCGTTCGGCCAGATCCCGGTCTTGCAGGACGGCGATCTGACGCTGGCCGACAGCAACGCCATTCTGGTCTATCTGGTGAAACGCTATGCGCCGAACAGCCACTGGCTGCCGGAACAGCCGGCGGCGGCGGCGCGAGTGCAAGCCTGGCTTTCCAAAGCCGCCGGTGAAGTGCGCTACGGCCCGGCCTCCTGCCGGCTGATCGCCCAGTTCGCCGTGCCGGAGGATTATCAGGCGGCGCGGGCAATCAGCGATCGTTTTCTGCCGCAGATGGAGCAGCACCTGAGCGAGCGCGGCTATCTGGCCGGCGAACAGGCGACCATCGCCGATCTGGCCTGCTACAGCTATGTGGCGGTCGCGGCCGAAGGCGGCATTTCGCTGGCGCCTTACCCCGCCATACGCCGCTGGGTGGCGAGCATCGCGGCGCTTCCCGGCTTCTTCGCCATGCCGGCCCTGCCGGAACCGGCGGCGAGCTGACGCCATGATCCCGCAACGGTTCCACCCCGATGAGCTGCGCGCGCAAACGCTGGCCGGTTTCGATCGCGTGGGCGGCGGCATCTACCCCGCGATGCCGGATCAGCACCGCGCGTTTTTCGCCGCGTTGCCCTACCTGTTCGTCGCCACGGTGGACGAACAGGGCTGGCCCATCGCCACCCTGTTCAGCGGCCCGCCCGGGTTTTTACGCACGCCGGACGACACGCACCTGCGCATCAGCGCGCCGCGCCGCAGCGACGATCCCGCCCAGGCGCTGTTGCTGCCCGGCAAACCGGTCGGTGCGCTCGGGCTCGACTTCAGCAACCGGCGGCGCAACCGCGCCAACGGCATCGTCGGCCGCACCGACAAAAACCGGGTGGAGATCGTCGTTCACCAAAGCTTCGGCAACTGCCCGCAGTACATTCAGCGCCGCGAACTCTACCCGGTGGAGAGCCGGCCACAGCCGGTTGAGCATTTAGCTTCGCTCGATGCGGCGGCGCAGGCGCTGATCCGCACCGCGGACACCAGCTTCGTCGCCAGCGGCGCGCACCTGGAACTGGCGCAGGGCGGCGTCGATATTTCCCATCGCGGCGGGCGGCCCGGCTTTATCCATCTGGCAGGCGACACGCTGTGGATGCCGGACTTTCGCGGCAACCGCTATATGAATACGCTGGGCAACCTGCTGGCCGAACCGCGGGCGGCGCTGCTGTTCATCGATTTTGAGCGCGGCGACGTGCTGCATCTGCAGGGAAAAACGCAGATCCTCTGGCAGGCGGAAGGACATCCCGGCGTTGAAGGGGCGGAACGCTATTGGCGGTTTGACGTTCACCGCGCCTGGCGCTTTGCGGCGGCGCTGCCGTGGCGGGGACGCGATCTGGAATATTCGCCGGCGACGCTGGCGACCGGGGTGTGGCGCCGCTGAAATGAAAAGCCCCGCTGCGGCGGGGCTGAATCGGAAGATTACAGGCTGTGTTCGGCCGCCGATGCGGCCTGATAAAGCTGACGAAAATAACTCAACCGCGCAAAGAACAGGCGGCTTTGCTGTTCCGACATATTGCCGGCCACCTGCCCGGCGTCAATCTGCCGCCCTTGCCATTCCATCAGGGCGATGCTCGACGCCAAAAAATCCATTTCGCTGCCGTAGGCCGCGAGATGTCTGTCCACTGATTTCATCATTCGCACACTCCTTTTAATCACATCGAAAAGGGTCATATGCCTGCTCTTTCAGTATCGGCCCGGCGGCGGATATTTTTTGTACAGAAGGTGCGCATGAAGAAAACGCTCATCTTGTCGCCACGCTGGCAAACGGCGGCGGCAAAGTTTGCTAGGGTAAAGGGTAGCCGTATGGGATAGACCATTCTGTTGAACTCAGCAAAGGAAGAGAACAATGAGCACCAGCATTAGCGCTACCCTCAAGGATCCCACGCTGTTCCGCGAGGCCAATTACATCGACGGGCAATGGTTGCCGGCCCAAGCAGGCCGTTCGATCGCCATTCATAATCCCGCCAACGGCGAGCTGGTCGGCCACGTGCCGGCCTTCGGCGCCGAAGAAACCGCGCGCGCCATCGCCGCCGCCAAGAAGGCGCAGCCCGCCTGGCGTGCGCTGACCGCCAAAGAACGCGCCGGCAAACTGCGGCGGCTGTTTGAACTGATGATGGAAAATCAGGACGATCTGGCACGCATCATGACGGCGGAACAGGGTAAACCGCTGGCTGAAAGCCGCGGTGAGATCGCCTATGCCGCCTCCTTTATCGAATGGTTCGCCGAGGAAGGCAAGCGGGTCTACGGCGACACCATTCCGCAGCCCCAGGCGGGCCGCCGCATCATCGTGCAGAAAGAGCCGATCGGCGTGTTCGCCGCCATCACCCCGTGGAACTTTCCGGCGGCGATGATCACCCGCAAAGCCGGCCCCGGCTGGGCGGCGGGCTGTACCGGGGTGATCCGCCCCGCCAGCCAGACCCCGTTCTCGGCGCTGGCGATCGCCGTGCTGGCGGAGCGCGCCGGGCTGCCCGCCGGGGTGTGCAACGTGATCACCGGCCCCAGTAAAGGCATCGGCGGCGAGCTCACCGCCAACCCGGACGTGCGTAAACTCTCCTTCACCGGCAGCACCGAAGTCGGCGCGCAGCTGCTGGCCCAGTGTGCGCCCACCATCAAGAAAACCAGTATGGAGCTGGGCGGCAACGCGCCGTTTATCGTGTTCGACGACGCCGATCTGGACGCCGCCGTGGCCGGCGCGGTCGCCTCGAAATACCGCAACGCCGGCCAGACCTGCGTCTGCACCAACCGTTTTCTGGTGCAGGACGGCGTGTACGACGCCTTCGCCGCCAAACTGAAAGCCGCCGTCGCCAAGCTGAAAGTCGGCAACGGCCTGGATGACGGCGTCACCATCGGCCCGTTGATTAACCCGGACGCGGTGGAGAAAGTGCGCGAGCATATCGCCGACGCCGTCGAGCACGGCGCCTCGGTGCTGCTGGGCGGCAAGCCTGCCGCGCTGGGCGGCAATTTCTTCACCCCGACCATCCTGACCGACGTGCCGCGCACGGCGAAAATCTTCCGCGAGGAGACGTTCGGCCCGGTGGCGCCCCTGATCCGCTTCAACCAGGAAGCGGAAGCCATCGAACTGGCCAACGACACGCCGTTCGGCCTGGCCGCTTACTTCTACAGCCGCGACATCGGCCGGGTGATGCGCGTGGCCGAAGCGCTGGAGTACGGCATCGTCGGCATCAACGAAGGGCTGATTTCCACCGAGGTGGCGCCGTTCGGCGGCATGAAGCACTCCGGTTTGGGCCGCGAAGGCTCAAAATACGGCATCGAGGACTATCTCGAGATCAAATACCTGTGCCTTGGTGGTTTGGGCGCTTGATGCGATCGGCCTCCGCGTCTGCGGGGGCCCTGTCTGGCGGATCCGGAAAGCCTTTGCTACCTTTAGGCCTCTCGTTCGAACGGTTAAAAGGAATTTCCAGTATGCAACCTCTCGTGGTACAGCTGCCCGGCTTTTACGTCGCCGGCCAAACGGTCAGAACCACCAATCAGGACGAAACCCGGCCCGAGACGGCAAAAATCCCGGCGCTGTGGTCAGACTTTTTCGCCACCTCACCCACCACGCCGGTCTATGGGGTCTACTCCAACTACGCCTCCGACGCCGGCGGGCCGTTTGACGTCACCGTCGGCAGCGCGGCAGAGAGCGGTTTGCACATCCAACCCGGCCGCTATCTGGTGTTCCAGGCCCGTGGCGCCATGCCGGCGGCGGTTATCGCAGGCTGGCAAGCCATCTGGGCCTACTTCGAGCAACACCCGGAAATCGAACGCCGCTTCCTGACCGACTTCGAAGCCTATACCGGCCCCGAGGCGGTCGATATCCATATCGGCTGCCGCTAACGTAACAGTGAGATCGACGATGATCACCTTCTCCCCCGCCATTCCGATCCTGCGCATTTTTGCGGTCGATAAGGCCAAAGAGTTTTATTTGGACTTTCTCTGCTTCACGCTGGAGTGGGAGCACCGTTTCAGCGAAGATCTGCCGCTGTACATGCAGGTGACCCGCGCCGGATTGACGCTGCACCTGAGCGAACACTATGGCGACAGCACGCCCGGCGCCGCTATTTTCATCCCGGTACACGATATCGACGCGCTGCACCGGGAGCTCACGGCCAAAAACTACCGCTATGCCCGGCCGGGGTTGGAGGTTGTCGACTGGGGCAAAGAGCTGAACCTGACCGATCCGTTCGGCAACCGCCTGCGGTTTTGCGAGCAGAGTGGATCGGAATGAATGTGATAACGTTCATGAGTCCATTTTACCGTTCCACCGGATGAAAATACTATTTTCAATCTCGTAAAATTGAAAAACGCTCATTACATTCATTTAGTCAAAAATATTCACCGCTGTGCTTAAAAAAAGTTACTTTCGGCAGGAAATGGGCTTTGCTATAAATTCCCCATCCGATGTAAGCACCTCGTTATAACAACATCGTGATCTCCCTTAAACATTGCCGGAGTGCACTTATGAAAAGTCACATTTTAATATCCACAATAGTCCTTCTGACGTCCGTTTCCGCATTTTCCAAAGATCAAAATACGGCTTCTGCTAAAGTAGAGCAGCTGGTGGAAAGTACGTCAGCCTGGGATGGCACACCCTACAAAAGTTATCCATCCGGCCAACCTGATCTAAGAGTCATCAGAATGACGATTCCTGCCAACACGGCACTTCCCTGGCATACACACCCCTATCCAAACGCAGGTTATGTTTTAAAAGGCCAGCTTACTATCGAAGACAGAGACTCTGGTAAAAAACAAACGTTTAAAACTGGTGAGGCCTTTCCTGAAACGGTCGGAGGCGTACATCGTGGTATCAGTGGGAATACCGAGACAGTGCTGATATTGACTTATTCTGCAGTCAAGGGTGTTCCGACATTTACATCAGAGCCAGGCGAAGTGGATGAGTATTGATAACTGAAACTGAGCCGCATGCTTTTTCAATTTAGATATCCAATGCCACTTTGCATTAAATACCCTGTTAGTTAAAATCCCTTGCATGGACAGCCCAGCTTTAGAAGGGCTGTCCCGCCAAACGCCCTCCTAATTCACCGATATAATGGCATTAAGAATAAGGTCTAGCAGAACACACCTGATACAAAGTCAGAGACCAGCATTGATGCGTCATCACTCTTTCTCCATACAAAAAATAAATCATTCCTTTCAAGCTCAGGAATCTCCATGGCCTGTATTTTACTCTGAGTTGGAAAGCACTTTTCTAAAATACTTTCCGGTACCAAGGAAAACCCCAAACCGGCACTTACGCAGGCGGTGATAACATCATACGACTCCATCTCCAATATCATATTAGGTCTGATTTTTTTACTCGAAAGTAGGTATTCAATCAGGTGTCGATAGCTACAGCTTTTTCTAAATGTATAAAGATCCAGTGTTTCCAAAAAGCCAAGATCGATGGTTGCCGGCAAGGACGGGGGCACAATCAACATTAATCGCTCTCTAAACGCCAACGTGCTGGAAAGCAACGGATGCTCTATGGGACCATCGGTAATGATGAGATCGAGTGCCCCTTCGAGTAACTCTCGCTCCAGATTGAGAGAGTTATCAGACCTGATATGCAATTCTATATTGGGGTATTTCATTCGATGATTGACGATGTATGAAGGCATGTGAGAGGACAGCACCCCCTCCAGAGCACCGACAAGAAAAACACCGTTTGCTGCAGTATTTCTATTGAATAAATGTTCAATATTGACAGCACGCAACAATAAGTCTTTAGCACTGCGGTAAAGTATGCGCCCCTGTGGCGTTATCAATAAGCGGTTCTTTTCTCGATTAAATAGCTTCGCCCCCAACTGCTCTTCAAGCTGTTTCAACCGAATAGTGATATTGGATGGAACACAATTCAGCTTCTTGGCCGCAGCGGCAATGGTTCCATTTTCGACAATTGCACAGAATAAGCTTAACTGATGTAGCTTCATTTTATCACTTGATTCCTTTCTTCTTACTATAAAACAGACTAATAATCTGCAGTTAAAATAAAACTCTCAGAAAACCTGCCGCCTCTAATCGATAAAAACCCCAGACAACGCTATTGTTGCAAGGCAGCAAGGCGTTCGCGAGTCGCCATATCATTAGGAAAATAGACGACCAGGCGCAATAAAGGATTTTGGTTAAGCGTAAAGGTCTCGTAAGAAGTTTCAAGCCGTGTGCCATCCGGATAAAACAACGGCCGATACCCGTTGGTTTTTTCCAGGACGCGATGCTGATTCCAGAGCAGGCGAAACAGATCGCTTCGTTCATAAAGCTCCGCATGCAGTTCAAAAAGATACGTGTCCTGTGGGAAAAGAGCTATCGCAAAACGCAACATAGCCGCCGTATCTTCAGCCTTCTCACGCCAGGTGGCGTAGCGGTTCTTTGCCTCATCATCCAGAAAAACCACTCGCGCCAGATTCAATTCATGTACACTTTCATCTGTGCCGGTAATCAGCTTTCTGGCTAAAAAATTCGGACTTATGATGTCAAGCCGTACATCCAGAAAATAGGCAGGCGTCAACACAAAGGACTCAATATAAAACTGCAGCGTTGCTGCGTCAGAATATATTTCCGTAGAGGAAAGAGGCCGCTCTCGGTTAAACAACAAGTACAAATATTGCCGTTCCGACGCGTCTAACCTGAGTACATCCGCCAGAACGGACAGCGTCTGCAACGAAGGGTTGCTCACTCGCCCCTGCTCCAACTTGGTATAATATTCTACGCTCAACCCCGCCTGCTCGGCCAACTCCTCTCTACGTAATCCTTTGACTCGTCTATTCTTTCCATCATCCAAAATGCCAAAATCAGTGGGTTTCAAGCGACATCTTCGGCTGTAAAAAAAACTGCGAATCTGCTCGATCAACATATTCATACAACATCCTGTTTCGTTGGGTCCGACGTTATCACGGGGCGTGAAATAACGTTATTCATTATTAATTAATAACACCTCATGACCTCTCCCGCCATTTTTATTTTCTGTCATATCGCCGAAGCAGAACGCCCGCCCTCGCTTGGAAACAATTATAACAAACTGGTACTGTCAGAGACTGTTTGGACAACGAGTAAAACGGTAAAGTTATGTCACCCACTGTTTTAACAAGAACACATTTATACACCTGCGGAGATGATCATGTATCAATTTAATCATTACACGGCCAAAGAGTTGGCGCTAGCCTATTTAGCGGGAATTAATCATAAACTGACTCCGGATGAGTTTATATTGGAAGTGAAACGGCAAGAGCAATGCTTCAGCAAAATATTAAACAAACAATATCAATCAGATGTTGTTATAACCAGCTGATAAACATAGCCATACCATTCATCTCTTCATACTTGTAACAAGGTGGCTCTGCCAGAGACTGGTTGGGCGCAATTTTGCGTTGCTATTATCCCTATGGCCCTCATGTTTGAAGGAAATCTGTATGTCTACGTTAAATAAACGAATCCTTTTCATTACCTATAACATCGGTGTGGAAAAAGATGAACTGCTTATCCCATTACGTCGCCTTGCCGCTAAAGGTGCAGAGGTTGTGCACGCGTCGGCGGAAAGCTTACGCGTGCAGACTTTTGTCAACGATACCGATAAAGACGAAATTGTTAATGCCGATCGACTGCTCAGCGATGAAATTAAAACCGCTGATTTCGATGCATTAGTCATCCCGGGCGGGACGGTCAACGCCGATAATATTCGTATCGACACGCACGCCATCAGGTTGGTCAACGAATTCATCACCGCCGGCAAACCCGTAGCGGCGGTTTGCCATGCCCCCTGGCTGCTGGTCGAAGCCGACCGCCTGGCGGGCAAAAAACTGACGTCCTACCATACGATGAAGAAAGACCTGACCAATGCCGGCGCCCGCTGGAGCGACGCCCCCGTGGTCCGTTCGGACGAAAATGGCTGGGTATTGATCACCTCAAGAAACCCAGGGGACCTGGAACCTTTCTCCCTGGCAATCGCAAAAGAATTAGGCTTATAAGGAACACAATGATGAATGAAGCATTCAAAGCGCAACATGCCGGTTCCGAACCCGGTTTTCTTACCAGAAACAACGTGGGTGAATTTAAAACCCAGGACTGGGATGAGAATGCTCGTCTGCAGGTCACTGATTATGTTGTTGAACGCATCACCTTTGATAGCCAAGGGGTGGAAATTGTCGGCAATCTCTTTTCACCGGCAAAATCAGCTTACCGCACCCCCGCAATCGCCGTGATGGGGCCGATCAGTTACGTGAAGGAACAGGCACCGTTGCAATACGCCAGCCGCTTGGTCAAACACGGTTTTACCGTACTGACCTTTGACCCTCGCGGTTTTGGCGAATCGTCAGGTGAACCGCGCGGCTATGACTGGGGCGCCAATAAAACCGAAGATTTGAACGCAGCGGTCGCTTATCTTTCGCAGTTGGACAGTGTGGATGAAGAAAGCATTTACGCGCTTGGGCTGTGCCAAGGCGTCAACTGGACCATTGATGCGGTCAATTCCAATCCGTTAATCCGCGCCACTGCCCTGATCGCAGGGCAGTATTTAGTGCCGGCAACCTGGATGCTCTACCTTCAGTCGCAAGAGGCGATCGACAATCGCGTTGGCATGGCGCTTAAGGCCCGTGAACGCTTTGAGCAAGCCGGTGAAGTAGAATACATCCCGGTGGTCAGCACAGAAGATAAATCGGCTTATCTGACCGCGGAAGCCATATACAATTTCTACGCTCCCTGGGCGCAGCATGACGTTCTGGCCAACCACCGTGGCCGCTGGGAGAATAAAATGACTCGCATGAGCGAAGCGGGGATCTGGGCACGAGACAGCAGTAAAGCGATCGCCGATCTGCAAAAACCCGTGCTAATGATCCACAGTGAACGCGCCGCGAGCGGAGAACAAATCCCGCGACAGCTGTTTGACAGCATTGGCAGCAGCAATAAACAGCTAGTCTGGTTTGGCGGCAGAAACCAACTCCAGTTCTATCAGGATCCGCTCACCGTTGATGCAGCAGTACCGCACGTCGCCAATTTCTTTAACAAGTTTTAATTCCACATCAGGCGTTCGCCGTTATCGAGCGGACGCCCTCACGAGCAGGATTTCACCATGTCCCACCCACGCAAAACAAACCAGGAAACGCTGGCGCCGCTGGCCACCCTTTATCAGGAAACCAAAAGATTACAGCGTAAACGCGGCAACTGGTCATACGTATTCGAAGACGCTGTCGGGCTCTACGACACCGTTAGCAATCTGTGTCCCACCAAGATACTGGAGTTAGGCACGGCCATCGGCTTTACCTCATGCGTTATGGCGCTCGCAGCTCCTCAGGCAGCGATCGACACTATAGATAAAGATGACGTGAACGTTGAACTTGCCCGACACAATACCGCCTGGCTTAGCCTTTCATCGCGGATAACTGTGCACCACGGCGATTTCAACACCGTCATCGATACGTTAGACACAGAATACGATTTTGCCTTCTTCGACGGTTTTGCACCGGAAATCACACTGCTCAAGAAGATACATCATCGTCTCGCATCACAGGGCGTTCTGGCCTGTTCCAATTTATCTCTCTGCAACGATGCCAGAGTCATGGCGTTTTTGACTTCTGCCGAAATCTGGCGCGAACTGCCGCCTATCGAGCAAGCCAACACGCGCATCTTCAGAAAACGCTCCGGATGAAGATCACACGCGGAAATTGCCTGTAGCAGAATTCGCCCGGACAAAATCATCCGCCTTGTCTAGCTAAACGCCGCGGCTTTCTATTCGCATCATTCCCTATTTCCCCCACTGACACTCTTGCCAGAGCGGCATCGTTGAATTCACTGACAAGGATAATTTCATGCAAAAAGTTATTATTCATAAAATGCTGGAGTGGCTCGAAGCCAGCCTGCAGAGTGACCTGACGCTGAATGCTGTTTCTCAGCGCAGTGGTTATTCCAAATGGCACCTGCAGCGAGAGTTCAAGAAAGTCACCGGCAAAGATTTAGGGCATTACATTCGCGTTCGCCGACTGTCAAAAGCCGCACTGGCGCTGCGCTTAACCCGTAACTCTATCTATAATATCGCCAAGCGATACGGATTCGACAGTCAGCAAGCTTTCACTCGTGCTTTCACGCGGCAGTTCGGCCTCTCCCCCAGCCGTTACCGCCAGCACGAAAAATGGGACATGAGCACGCTGCATCCCCCATTGCAAATCGACAGCGGCATAGTGCCGCAAACTGAATTTATGTACCTTACCCACCGGCGTCTAAGCGACCTGGCCAGGCGTTATTCCTCGATTTCATGGCGCGTTCATCCTCCGGCACTCGACGCACCTCATATACGGATGATGTTGTCATGCTTCTGCAGCGAAAAATCCGCTGTAACACCGGGAAGATATGCCGTGTTCCGTTACGCCGGGCCCCACAATAAGCTACTCAATTTCGTCCTCTCGCTGTATGACTCAATTCTGCCCCTCAACAGGTTAAGTCGCAGGGAAGGTTCAGATCTCAAACTGGTTTATGCTGAACAGGCGACAACGAGCGATCCCGGCACTTTTCGCTGCGATTATCTGATCCCGATCATCAGGCTGGGGTAAATCATCGCCGCAACATCGATTGAGTCTCGCCATCGGGCTATTGCCGGTACTCCACCTCGCTGACCGGCTCCAGCCAGGTCACCGGGCTGCCGTTCACCGCTTCGGCAATGGCGATATGGGTCATGGCGGTATCCGGCGTCGCACCGTGCCAGTGTTTGACGCCTGCCGGGATCCAGACGATATCGCCGGGGTGCATTTCCTGCGTGGTCTCGCCCCACATCTGGATCCACCCGCGCCCCTGGGTGACGATCAGCGTCTGGCCGAGCGGATGCGTATGCCAGGCCGTGCGGGCGCCGGGTTCGAAGGTGACGGTCGCGCCGCCCACCCTGGCCGGCGCGTCACCGGCGAACGGCGCGTCGATGCGTACCTGCCCGGTAAAATAATCCGCTGAACCGCGCTGTGATGGGATCGAACCGCTGCGTTGTATTTTCATCTGTCGTGTCCTCCGTGCCGGCTCTCACCGCCGGCGCTGATCGTCATGAGTGAGTGATGCCAAGATAGCGCCATGCTTTTCCGGCGACTAGCGGGTAAAATGCGCAAGGAGCTATGAGCTAAATTCATAAATCTGCGCGACAGTGCGCTCACCTTCCTCTTCGGTGCCGATATGTTGAAAGAAAACTTTAACGATCTGATCGCTTTCCTGATGGTGGCCAGGGAGCGCAGCTTCACCAAAGCGGCGGCGCAGCTTGGGGTTTCCCAATCGGCGCTCAGCCACGCTATTCGCGGGCTGGAAGAACGCCTGGCGCTGCGCTTGCTCACCCGCACCACCCGCAGCGTCGCCCCCACCGAGGCCGGTGAACGGCTGCTCAACAGCATCGGCCCGCGCTTTGCGGAGATTGAAAGCGAGCTGAACGCGCTGGGTGAAATGCGCGATCGGCCCGCCGGCAACATCCGCATCACCGCCGGCGAACACGCGGTGGATGCGGTGCTGTGGCCGGTGTTGCGCACTTTTCTCGTCGATTACCCGGATATCAACGTGGAAATCACCGTCGATAACAGCCTGACCGACATCGTCGCCGGGCGTTTCGACGCCGGCATCCGGCTGGGAGAACAGGTGGCGAAGGACATGGTGGCGGTGCGCATCGGGCCGGACATGCGCATGGTGCCCGTCGCCTCCCCTGACTATTTCGCCCGTTACGGCCTCCCTGCCACGCCGCAAGCGCTGCAAAACCATCGCTGCATCAACATGCGCCTTCCCACCCTCGGCGGGCTGTACGCCTGGGAATTTGCCCGCGATGGCCGGGAGATCAAAGTGCGGGTGGAGGGGCAACTGACCTTCAACAGCCTGCGCCAGCGGATCGACGCCGCGCAGCTCGGCCTGGGCATCGCCTTTGTGCCGGAAGATACCGTCGCCGAGCCGCTGGCCGACGGCCGGCTGCAGATGGCGCTGGACGACTGGTGCCCGCCGTTTCCCGGCTATTACCTCTATTATCCGAGCCGCAGGCAGCACACCACCGCCTTTGCGCTGCTGATTGAGGCGCTGCGGCGCGGGGCTTAACGCCCGACGTTTTTCTGCAGATGCGCCGGGTAGCGATCGCCGATCACGTCGATAGCGGAAAGCGCGCGCTCAATCTCGCCCAGCTCGTCCGCCGCCAACGCGACCGCCGCCGCCGCGAGGTTTTCTTGCAGACGATGGCGCTTGGTGGTTCCCGGGATCGGCACGATCCACGGCTGCTGCGCCAGCAGCCAGGCCAGAGCGATCTGCGCCGGCGTCGCGCCCTTGCGCTGCGCTATCTGTCCCAGCACATCCACCAGCGCCTGGTTGGCTCGTCGCGCCTCGGCGCTGAAGCGTGGCACCTGGTTGCGAAAATCGCCGCTGTCGAAGGTGGTGTCCTCGGTGATGGCGCCGGTGAGAAAGCCCTTGCCGAGCGGGCTGAACGGCACCAGACCGATGCCCAGTTCAGCCAACGTCGGCAAGATTTCACGCTCCGGCTCGCGCCACCACAGCGAATATTCGCTTTGCAGCGCCGTGACCGGCTGCACTGCGTGAGCACGCCGAATGGTTTGCGCTCCGGCTTCCGACAGGCCAAAGTACTTCACTTTCCCTTCGCGAATCAGTTGCTGCACCGTACCGGCCACCTCCTCGATAGGCACCTCGGGATCGACGCGATGTTGATACAGCAGATCGATGGCCTCTACCCGCAGGCGCTTCAGCGAACCCTCCACCGCCCGGCGAATATGCTCCGGACGGCTGTTCAACACCTGTTGCCCCGCCGGCTGCGACAGATCGAAACCAAACTTGGTGGCGATAACGACCCGATCGCGCACCGGCGCCAGCGCTTCGCCCAACAATTCCTCGTTGGTGAACGGACCATAAATCTCGGCGGTATCGAAGAACGTCACGCCTTCGTCGACCGCGGCACGGATCAGCTCGATCGCCTGTCGTTTGTCGGTGGCCGGGCCGTAGCCAAAACTCAGCCCCATGCAGCCCAACCCCAACGCCGAGACTTCCAGCCCTTCGCGCCCCAATTTGCGTGTTTGCATCTTCACTCTCCCGCTGATTGATACCGGCGCCACCTGACGCGGCGCCGCTCCGGTGTGATGACTGTAAAACACGGTTGGCACCATGACTATGGGGCGAAATACGCTTGGGCTTATGAGCCAGGCTCATGAATCAAACGTCATCGTTGAGCGCTTGGCCGATCGCCTCTTCACACAGCAGGATGTTATGGTGATGACAAGCCAGCGGGATGACCCTCAGCCGCTCACAGACCGCGCCTAGCCCATTATCCGCCACCGCCAGCAGCGGCGCCGTAACCGCCTCCGGCAACTGCGGGTTCCTCTCCGTCGCCTTAAACAGCGTCACCTTGGTGGTCTGCAGCCTGCGGCTCAGCCGCCCTTCTGACAGCCGCCGCTCCGCCTGCCCCGCGGCCATGGCGCGTGTCGCCGCCTCGCCTTCGATGCCCAGCACCGGCAGCAGCTGATCCAAGGGCAACTCCGCCGTAGCCTGCCGGTAGAAGCTGTCCAGCAGATACAGTTGCACGTTACGGCAGCCACGCGCCTCCAGGCGGGCGGCAATCTCCAACGCGATAATGCCCCCCAGCGACCAACCGAGAATGCGCACCGGCCCGGCGCCTTGCAGCAGACCGGCGGCGATCATCTCGTTCAGATACCGTTCGGCCAGATCGCCGAGCGAGTCGATGGCGGGTTGATGGTAAAGGTTATGGTTATCGACGCCATAGCAGTTGAATCGCCCCTGCAGCGGCTGGGCGAAAGCGTGGAATGCCTCCGCCCCTACCAGCGCCGGATGGATCATCCATACGACGGGCGCGCCCTCTGCCCAGCGGTTAAGCGGCAAGACCAGGCGGCGTTCGTTGGCGGCCAACAGGTTTTTCAGCGTGCGACTTTGCAACAGCTGCACCACCGGCACCGGCGCGGCCATCAATTCGCCCATGCCGACACACAGGGAAATGGCCTTGATCGAGGTGCCGCCCAGCAGGAAGAAATCGTCCGTCATGCCGACCTGCCCGCACTGCAGCGCCGCCTGCCACAGCGCACACAGCTGCTGTTCAAGCTCGTTCGCGGGAGCGACATAAACCTGCGGTTCGCTCGCAGCAGGCGTAGGCAACGCCTTGCGATCCAGCTTGCCGCTGGAGTTGTGCGGCAACGCTTCCAGCCGCATCAGCGCCGCAGGCAGCATGTACAACGGCAATTGCCCGCTCATAAAGGCCAACAGCGCCGATTCATCCAGCGGCGCCTCGCTGACGTAATACAGCGCCAGGCGCTGCCGATGCGCCTCCGACAGCACGACGGCGCAACAGGATTTGATCGCGCCGAACGCCAGCGCACATTGCTCGACCTCGCCCAGTTCAACGCGGTAGCCGTTGATTTTCACCTGAAAATCCATACGGCCGAGGAACTCCAGGTTGCCGTCCGGCAAATAGCGGCCGGCGTCGCCGGTGCGATAAAGCCGCTCCCCCAGCTCCGGATGGTAGATGAATTTCTCTTCGGTCAGCGACGGATTGCGGTAATAACCGCGCGCCACCCCGATCCCACCGATGTATTGCTCCCCCGGCAAGCAGGGCGGCAGCACGCGCAGATGACGATCCAGCACGTAAAAACGCTGATGGGCCATCGCCTGACCGTAAGGCACGCTGGGCGCCAGGATCGGCGTCTCCGGGATGTCGTACAGGATCGACCAAATGGAGCTCTCGGTCGCGCCCCCGGCGCTGACGACTCGGCACCCCGGCCGCCATTGACGAATGCGCGCCGGCAGTTGGCGGGAGATCACCTCGCCCACCAGCACCACGTTGCGCAGCTGCGGCCACTGCGCCTGCGACGCTGCGGATTCCAACTGCTCTACCAACAGCGTCATCACCGAAGGCGCGGAGTTCCAGAAGGTCACGCCCTGAGTCATCAACAGCCGATGCCAGGCCTCAGGCTGATAGCGTTCGGTTTCGGACGGCATCACGATAGCGCCGCCCACCGACAGCAGGCCGAAAATATCGAACACCGAAATGTCGAAACTCAGCGCGCTGAGCGCCAACCCGCGATCGTCCGCGCCGAGTTCCAGCTGGCGCAAGGTATCGATGATGCTGTTCACCGCGCCGCGATGTTCTATCGCCACCCCTTTCGGCGCGCCGGTAGAGCCGGAGGTGAAAATGACATAGGCCAGCGCGGAAGGCGCCGGCAAGACAGGCTCTCCCGGCGCCGCCGGCGGTAACGCCGTGACGGCCCCCTGCGGATCGATGGTCAACAGCCTGGCCTCGCCGCTGGTCGCCCACTCCCGGCTGCTGAGGATAATTCGGGTCTGCGACTGCGCGACGATATCCAGGCGGCGGCGTTCCGGCCAGGCGCCGTCCAGCGGCAAATAAGCCTTGCCGGCCATCAGAATCGCCAGCACCGCAATGATTTGCGCCCGCCCTTTGTCCACCATCACCGCGATGGTATCGGCGCGCATGTCCGCGTGCTGACGCAGCTGCAGCGACAGCGTTAGCGCGCGCCGATACAGCTCACCGTAGCTCAGTTCGCCCCATTCATCGACGATCGCCAGCCGTTGCGGATGGCGATCGGCCTGACGGATGAAATCATGATGGATGGCGCGCTCAAAATCGTAGGCCGGCGGGCAGGATTGATGGAAGGCGCGTTGCCGCGCCATTTCACTCTCCGAGACCAGCGCCAACTGGCTGACGCGCTGCTCCCCGTGATTGACGATCTGCGTGAGGATGGTCAGATAATACTCGCCCAACAGCGCCAGCGTGGCCGGTGAGAACAATGCGGTGGCATAGTTGAAGATCGCCCTGCCGCCCTGCGGCGCCGGCTGTATGCTCAGCGTCAAATCGAATTTGGCCGCCTGGTAGTGCGCCAGCAGATCCTGCGGCGCCAGCCAGGCCGGCGCATCCCCCACTTCCTCCAGCGCGAACAGCGCCTGGAACAGCGGATGGCGCGACAGATCGCGCGGCACCTGCAGCAGCTCGATCAGCTGATCCAACGGCAAATTCTGATGCCGTTGCGCCTGCAGCACGCCGTCAAAGACCCGGTTTACATAGTCGTTCAGCGACGCCGCATCGTCGATCTGCGAACGCAGCGGCAGCGTGTTGACGAAGAACCCGATCGCCGAGCGGGTCTCCGCCACTGGCCGGTTGGCGACCGGCGTGCCGACCAGAATATCTTGCTGGCCGCTGAAGTAACCGAGCAGCAGGTTAAAGGCCGCGAGATACAGCGCAAACGGCGTGACGCCCTGGCGCCGGGCGAACTGCGTCGCCTGCATCGTCAGGGCCTCCGGCAGCGCGATGACGTGGTTGGCGCCGCGATGATCGAAGCGGGCCGGCCGCACGAAATCGAGCGGCATTTCCAGCGCCTGCCACCCATCCAGCGCTTGTCGCCAATACGCCTTCGCCTCATCCGCCTGAGCGGATTCCAGCCAGCGCCGCTGCCAGACGGCATAGTCGCCATAGTGCAACGGCAACGCCGCCAGCCCGGCCTCTTGCCCTTGCCGCTGCGCCTGATACAGCACGTCCAGCTCCTGCAACAGCACCGGCTGCGACCAGCCGTCAAACGCCAGGTGATGCACCAGAATCAGGCTGTAAGTCACCCACCCGCCATCCGGCTGCGCCACCCGGTAAACGGCTGCCCTGATCGGCAATTCCGCCCCCAGCGCGAACGGCCGGTCGATATCCTGCCGCAGCCTGTCCGGCCAGTGCGCCGCCGCCAGCGTCACGCGCTCCAGCGAAAGCGTCAGTTCACAGGCACGGGCGACGGCGCTTTGGGATGGCATCTGGACAATCAGGCTGTGCAAGACCTGATGCCGGGCGACCACCGCCTGCAAACTGCGCTCGTAAGCCGCCAGGCACACCCCGTCGCCGAGACGGAACAGCATTGGCACGTGGTAGAGATTGCCGCCGCCGTTCAAATTCTCGATAAACCACAGCTGCAGCTGTGAAGAAGAGAGCGGATACTCGCGCTGCCGCAGCGGTGGGATCGACACCGGCGCGGCGCCCTGCTCCTGTTGCGGCAACGCGCGACACAGCGAGCGGATCGTCGGGAAGCGCCCCAGCTCGCTCAGTGTGACCTCGCGCGCCAGCCGCCGGCCGATCTGATAGCAGGCCTGGATAGCCAGAAGAGAGTTGCCCCCCAGCGAGAAGAAATTGTCCTCCACGCCGATATCCTGCCGCTGCAGCAGATCGCGCCACACCGCCAGACAAGCGTTCTCCCATTCGCTCTGCGCCGCGACGAACTCACGCGCCGCCCTTTCCGGCTGCGGCAACGCCTGTCGCGCTATCTTGCCGTTTTCGGTCAGCGGCAGCTGCGCCAGCTGCATCAGCGCCTGCGGCACCATGTAAGGAGGCAGTTGGCGGCTCAAATGCTGAGCCAGCGCCTGAGGGGCGATCGCCTCATCGGCAACGTAATACGCGGCCAGGCAGGGCTGCGGTTGCGTGACGAGCACGCAGCAACAGGCGGTCACGCCCGGATAGGCGAGCGCGGCATGTTCTATCTCCCCCAGTTCGATGCGATAGCCGTTCAGTTTGATCTGCTGATCGAGGCGCCCCATAAACTCCACGTTGCCATCCTCCAGCCATCGGCCCGCATCGCCGGTGCGATACACCCGCTCCTGCAGCTCGTCATGCCAGAAGAAACTCTCGGCGGTGCGTTGCGGATCGCCGTAATACCCGCGCGCCAGGCCTTCCCCCGCCAGATAGATTTCGCCTCGGACACCCGGCGCGGCGGGCCGCCGCCCGGCATCCAGGATATAGCAACGCTGGTGCGGCAACGGTTTGCCGTAAGGAATGCTGACCGACCGAATTTTCTGACCGCGCGGCACCTCGTACAGCATGGTGAAGATCGCCGCCTCCGTAGCGCCGCCGGCGCTGCAAAAACGGCCGTGCGGCGCCCAGGCCAGGCAGCGTTCCGGCAGTGAGGTGGCGATCCAGTCGCCCCCCACCATCACCGCCCGCAGCGCCGGTGCCGGCCCGGCCGTCAACCCCGCCCCGTTCACATAATCCAGCAACAGCTCCATCAGCGCCGGTGCGCTCAGCCATTGAGTCACCCGATGGGTCATCATCAGCTGATACCAGGCCTGCGGATTGGTCCGATCCCGCTCGGCCGGCATTACGACCGCGCCGCCGGCGCTCAACGGGCTGAAAATGTCGAAGATCGCCAGATCGAAGCTCAACGCGCTGAGGGCCAGGCTGCGATCCCGCTCGTTGAGGCCGAAATACCGCCGCACGCCCTCCAGCATATTCACCGCGCTGCGATGTTCGATCGCCACGCCTTTCGGTGTGCCGGTCGATCCCGAGGTGAAAATGATATAGGCCAGGCTGTCGGGCCCGGCATCCAGCGCCGGCAGGCGCTGTTCCGGCAGCGGCAGCTGCGCCGCCAGCCCTGCGGCATTCAGTTCGATCAGATTGATCTCGTCGCAGGCCCAGGGCGCATCGCTGAGCAGCGTATTGATGCCGGCCTGCGCCATCACGTTCAGCCGGCGCTGCGGCGGCCATGCTGCCTCCATCGGCAAAAACGCCTTGCCGCACATCAGCGCCGCCAGCAGGGCTACCGGTTGCCGGCGCCCCTTGTCGGCGATGACGGCAATGGCGTCACCGGTCATCCGCCCTTGCACGCGCAGCTGAGTGGCAAGCGTCAGCGCCGCCGCGTGCAGCTCGCCGTAAGTCATCTCGCCCTGCTCGTCGACAACCGCCACGGCCTGCGGATTGCGCCGCGCATGCTGCACGAAGTCCTGTTGCAGGCTGCGTTCAAACGCATAGCCGAAGGCGGGCGACGCCGGCAGCGCCTGACTCTGCGGTTGCAGACGGATATTTTCCAGCGGCCAGTCGTCGTGGTGCGCCATCTGCTGCAACACGGCGAGATAGTAGCCGGCCAACCGATCCATCGACGCTTTGCTGAACAGCGCCGAAGCGAAGTTGAAGCGCGCGCGCATCTGCTCCCCCTGCGGCGTCAGCGTGAGCGTAAGATCAAACTTGGCGGTGCGTTCATAAGCGCTCAGATCGACCACCGACAGCCAGTCCGGGCGCGCCAGTGCGCCGCCTTCGCTCTCCAGCGCGAACATGACCTGGAACAGCGGATGGCGCGAAAAATCGCGCGGCAGCGCCAGGTCGTCCACCAGCGCTTCCAGCGACAGCGTCTGATGCTGCTGCGCCTGCAGCGTCGTGGCCGCGACCTGCCGCACAAACTCCACGACGCGATGACGCGGGTCGATCTGCCGGCGCAAAGGCAGCGTATTGACGAAGAACCCGATCAGATTCTCCAGTTCAGGGCGGCTGCGGTTGGCCAACGGCGTGCCGACCATGACATCGTTCTGGCCGCTGTAGCGGGACAGCAGCAACATGAACCCCGCCAGCATCACCGCATGCAGCGTCACCCCCTCTCTGCGCGCCAGCGCATCCAGCGCCTTCACCAGCGCCGCCGGCAACGGCACTTCGCTGTTGTCGCCGCGCTCGTCGAAGACCGCCGGCCGCAAAAAGTCCAACGGCAGCGAGAGTTGCTGGCAACCTGCCAGCGCTTGCCGCCAAAAGGCCAATTCTTCCGCCCGGCGCTGCACATTTTCCGGCGCTTGTTGCCAGCGCGCATAGTCGAGGTATTGCAACGCCGGCTCTGTCGCCTCACGCCACGTGCCGCGATAGCGCGCGTCCAGCTCCTGCAGCAGCACCTCAAGCGACCAGCCGTCAAAGACGATGTGATGGAACACCAACAGGCAAACGGTCGTTTCCCGCTCCGCCGCATCGCGGTAACGGTAGCGCGTGGCGCGCAGCGGCAGCTCGCTCGTCAAATCCATCGGCTGGCTGCAGGCTTGCGTCAGCGCGGCGTCAAATTCATCGGCGCTCAGCGTTAGCACAGGCACCGGCAACGCGGTGTCGCTGACCCACTGGCTGGCTTCGCCCCGATCATTCTGGCGAATCAGGCTGCGCAAGATCTGGTGGCGCTCGACGATCGCCTGCAGGCACTCCGCAAAACGTTCGTCATCGATATCCGGCGACAGCCGCAGCAGCACCGGCGACAGATAATGCGTGGCGTTCACCGACAGTTGCTGAACAAACCACAGCCGCGACTGCTGAAGCGACAGCGGCGCCTCCCGCAGCCCGCCGGGGAGGATCGGCAGCTCGTCCGGCGGCGCCTGACGCTGGGCAGCGATGTGCTCGCTCAGCGCGGCCACCGTCGGGTGCTGATTCAACGTTAGCACCGAGATCTTCGCCCCCGGCAGTTTATTCACTTCGTGGCACAGCCTGATCGCCATCATGGAGTTGCCGCCGAGGCGGAAGAAGTTGTCATCCACGCCGACATCGCCCCCCAGCAGCCGATTGAACAGTGCCGACAGGCGAATCTCCAGCGGCGAACACGGCCGGCGAAACGCCGTTTGCGGCTCGATCGGCAACGGTTCCGGCAATGCCCGGTAATCGACCTTGCGGCTCACCGTCAGCGGCAGCGCCGCCAGCGCCCGCATCGCCGAGGGCAACATGTAGTGCGGCAGCTGCGCCGCCAGCCGTTGCAAGATGTCGCCGGCCTCCGGCTCCGCGCCAGGTTGCGGCACATACCAGGCCGCCAGCTGGTCCGTAGTGCCGGGACGCAGACTCACCACCGCCTCGGCCACCCCAGGCAGCGCGCGCAGCTGCATTTCTATCTCGCCCAATTCGATGCGATAGCCGTTGATCTTGATTTGCTGATCGTGCCGTCCGAGGTACTCCAGACTGCCGTCGGCCAAGCGCCGCACTCTGTCGCCGGTGCGGTACAGGCGCCGGTACGGTTCACGCAGTTCAAAAGGATTGGCGGTGAACGCGGCCTCCGTCAACGTCGGCAGGTTCAGGTATCCGCGCGCCAGGCCGACACCGGCCAGGCACAGCTCGCCTTCCGCCCCCAGCGGCAGCAAGTTATCGTGCTCGTCAACCACATAGCAACGCATGTTGGCGATGGCGTGGCCGATATTGCGCGCGCCGTTGCGGCGATAAATATTCAGGCTGGCGCTGACCGAAGCTTCGGTCGGGCCATACATGTTGGCGACCTGCATGCCGCGGGCCAGGTAATGGTCGAGCGCTTCCTGCGCGCTCGCCTCGCCGCCGGTCGCGAGATAGCGCACCGAAGCCGGCAATTCAGGGAAGGTGCCAAGCAGCGCCGGCGGCAGGAAGCAGGCCTCGATGCACCAGGCCGTCATCTGTTCGCACAACAACGCCGGATCTCGTCGCTGCGCTTCGCTCGCGATGAACAGCCGGTGGCCGTTGCCCAGGGCCATGAACACCTCAAAGACGTGCGCGTCAAAGGCCAGCGAGGCGAACTGCAGGCAGTTGAGCGCATCCGGCTCATTGCGCAACAAACGCTGCGTATGGCCAAGCACCATGTTGGCTGCACCCCGGTGTTCGCACAGCGTGCCCTTCGGCCGCCCGCTGGTGCCGGAGGTGTAAATCACGTAGGCCAACTGCCGGGCGTCCACACGCGGCAAGCTCGCGGCATCCGCATCGGCGAGCGGTTCATCCGCCGACAGGCAAAGATCGCCCGGCGCCAATCGCTGCGCCGCGGCCTGCAACGCGCTTTCGGTCAGGACGATCGGGCTGTTTACCTCTTGCAGGATATAATCCAGCCGCTGCGCCGGCGCGGCGGGATCCAGCGGCACATAGGCACCGCCCGCCTTCATGATGGCCAGCATCGCCACCACCGCCTCCACGCTGCGCTGCAGATACAGCGGGATCAGCGTCTCCGGCGGCATGGCCACGCCGCGCAGCCGTTGATACTCCGCCTGCAGCCGCAGCGCCAAACGATCGCTGCGCTGCGCCAACTGGCGGTAGCTGAGCGATCCTTTGGCGTCGGTCACGGCGATGCGTTCCGGGTGACGGCGCGCCTGGCGGGCCAAGCCGTCGAGCAGCGTCGCTTCCGCATCGGCCGTTGCAGGCCCGCTCTCCCAGGCGTCGCGGCAGCGCAAAACCTGTTGCGCCGTCAGCTGCGGCCAAGCGGCAATCGGCGCATCCGGTTCGGTTAACGCGCGCTGCAATAGCCAAAGATACTGCTCCGCCATCTCCGCCATCTGGGTCGCGTCGAACAGATCGGGGCGGTAGCGCAGGCGAAACTCAAAGGCCTGCTCGGTGGGCTGATACTCCAGCAGCAGTTCCGAACCGGCCAGATCGACATTGAACCGGTGATTGACGCCAATGCGACACCCCTCGAGCGCCAGCGGCGCATCTTTCAGGTAAGCCTGGGTAAAGTTGACGTTCAGCTGACGCACCGGACTGAGGCTCAGCATGTCATAAACCGGTAATTGGCTGTGCCGCAGCTTGCCAGCCACCTTGAGCGCTTTGCTGTAGGCCAGCGTCGCGCGGTACAGCTGATTGAACGTGGCTCCCGGGGCGAGGGTCAAGGGAAACACCGCAGTGTTGACCTGTGCGCCGAAGAACAGCGCCTCGCCACCCTCCGGCGCGATGGGATAACCGATATGCACCGTTTCCTGCGCAGATTGTCGGGCGATCAGCAGCGCCCACAGCGTTTTGAAGATCAGGAAAGGATTGGCATACCTGACGCCGGATTTCAGCGCTTGCCACTCAGCGAACGGCAACGCAAAGCGCACTTCGCCGGCGCCGGGCGCTTCGGCCGCTGCGCCGGGGAGATAAGGCAACGCCACGCGCGGGGCGCATTCGGCCAGCATGTCGCCCCAGAATGACGCGGAACCGAACTCGTGTTTCAACGCCGCGATATCCGCCTCATAGCGCCGGTACAATGTGCTGATGTCCGTTTCATCCGCCTGCGGCGGCGTCACCGCCGTGCCGCGATTGTAATAGGCGGAAACGGCGCTGTAGAACTCCTGTCCGGACAGGCCGTCGATCAGGATGTGATGAACGACAATGATCAGGTTATAGCGCTGCGGAGCCTGCTCAATCAGATAGAAGCGGCACAGCGGCCCTTCCCGGAGATCGAACGGCGCATTGATTAACTTACCGACATCGCAATCGGCATCGAGCGTTTCCAGCGCAATTTTTTTCGCCGACCTTACCCAGCGTAATTGCGAGGCGCTGTCATCCAGAACGTGGTGAAACAGAATATAGTCACGGCAAACCCCGTCGATCGCCGCGCGCAGTCGGCCGACGTCCAATTCTCCCTCAATCGTCTGATCCAGCACCAGGTTGTACTCGCAGGAGTGTGGATTGAGCATGTACTCATTCCAAAATGTGTGGGTATAGGGTGAAGCGATGAGCGCGTCCATAAATCAATTCCCTTTTAATATATTCCGTAAATATATAAATAGATACTTATGCATGACATAAATACCGTAAGCGTTATACGATTGAGCTGTTAACTGAAAACCTAAAAAACATAAGAGGGAATATTATTTTATTTTTATAAAAAATAAAGCCACAAAAATACAAATAAATAAATATGATAAAAATCAATCATATATAATATGTTTTTATTTTCCACCAATGAATTAACCACATTGCATTCATTAATAAAATAAATGAGATAAACAAATTAAAAAAACGAATAGGATTATGTTTAATATAAGCCTGGGTAATTTAAAAACGCCCGGCACATCGCTATTGAATAGAGAATTTTCTTAATTGAAAACACGCCTCTTTCGGCTGCGCTATTCCAAAGCATACGATATCGGAATATCCTATACTCTTTGCAGGATGCAGTTTCCTTCCCCTTGAATGCCGGTACAGGGAGTCAAAAATGGCTATTTTCGCCCCCTTGCGGGCAACTCTTTCAGCATTATTGGCAGAATTATCTGATGAATAAAAAACGTCCCGCCTTGACCCCGGCAACCCTGTTATTGCTACAGCCGATCTATATCGGCTCGGCCCTGGCGGCGGAGCAAAAAGACAGCGACACCCTGGTGGTGATGGCGCAACCCACCGGATTGACGGAGCTGGGGTCGCCGGTCTCCGTCAGCGTGATCGACGGCGAAGACCTGCGCAACGCCGCGCCGCAGATTAACCTGTCGGAAAACCTCGGCAGCGTGCCAGGCCTGCAGATCCAAAACCGGCAAAACTATGCGCAGGATCTGCAGCTGTCGATACGCGGGTTCGGTAGCCGCTCGATGTTCGGCGTGCGCGGGGTGCGCATGTACGTCGACGGCATTCCCGCCACCATGCCCGACGGCCAGGGGCAAACCTCCAATATCGACATCAATTCCGTCGAACGCATCGAGGTGCTGCGCGGCCCCTATTCCGCGCTGTACGGCAACGCCTCGGGCGGGGTCATCAATGTTGACACCATTACCGGCACCCAGCCGCCGACGCTGGAGGCCGGCGGCTATTTCGGCAGTGACAACACCTGGCGCTACGGGGTGAAAGCGACCGGCGCCACCGGCGACGGCACCCAGGCCGGCGACGTCAACTACGCCATCTCCGGCACCCGCTTTACTACCCAGGGTTACCGCGATCACAGCGCCGCGCGGAAAAACCTCGGCAACGGCAAGCTCGGCGTGCGGCTGGACGACGTCAGCACCCTGACGCTGATGTTCAACAGCGTCTCAATCGATGCCGGCGATCCGGGCGGCCTGACCGAGGCGGAATGGAAGGAAAACCCGCGCCAGGCGCCGCGCGCGGATCAATACAACACCCGCAAATCGCTCGACCAGACCCAGGCCGGCTTGCGCTATCAGCGCCAGATGAGTGAACGCGACGAACTGACCCTGACCGCCTACCACGGCGAGCGCCACACCACGCAGTACCAATCGATCCCGATGGGGCCGCAGCTCAACCCCACCCACGCCGGCGGGGTGATCGTGCTGGAAAGAAAATATCAGGGCATTGACACTCGCTGGAAGCATGAGGATACTCTCGCATCGTTACCGGTAACACTGATCGGCGGTCTGGATTATGAAACCATGACCGAACGCCGGCAGGGGTTCGAAAACTTTATTCTGCGAGACGGCACAGTGGACTACGGCGAGAAAGGCGACCAGCGGCGCAACGAGAAGAACCGCATCTGGAACCTGGATCCTTACCTGCAAACCTCCTGGCAACTGACGCCGCACTGGACGCTGGATGCCGGCCTGCGCTACAGCACGGTCAGCTTCGACTCGACCGACTATTACATCACGCCGCGCAACGGCGACGACAGCGGCAGCAAGCGTTACCACCAGTGGCTGCCGATGGGCTCGCTCAACTACAAGATCAATCCGGCGTGGAACCTTTATCTCTCCGCCGGCCGCGGCTTTGAAACCCCCACCATCAACGAGCTCTCATACCGCCCCGACGGCCAGGCGGGCCTCAACATCGGCCTGCAGCCGTCTACCAGTGACACCGTCGAGCTGGGCAGCAAGCTGCGCCTCGGCAACGGCCTGGTGAGCGCCGCCCTGTTCCAGACCGAGACCGAAAACGAACTGGTGGTGGCGGAAAGCAGCGGCGGGCGCACCAGCTATGCCAACGCCGGTAAAACCCGGCGGCGCGGCCTCGAGCTGGCGCTGGATCAGGAGTTTGCGCTGGACTGGCGCCTGAATATGGCCTGGACGCTGCTGGACGCCACCTACCGCAGCGATATGTGCGGTAAATCCGGCTGTACCCCCGCCGGCAATCGCCTGCCGGGCATCGCGCGCAATATGGGCTACGCCTCGCTGGCCTGGGCGCCGCCGGAAGGCTGGCACGCCGGCGCGGAGCTGCGCTACATGAGCGACATTCAGGCCAACGACGCCAACAGCGCGCAGGCGCCCTCTTACACCGTGGCCGGCGTAAACGCCGGTTATCGCTTTACCTGGAACCGCTGGGCGCTGGACGTGTTCAGCCGGGTAGACAATGTGTTCGATCGCCGTTACGTCGGTTCGGTGATCGTCAACGAAGGCAACGGCCGCTATTTCGAGCCGGCGCCGGGTCGCAACTGGGGTGGCGGCGCCACCTTGTCTTACCGCTTTGAATAAGGCAAAGCACCTTAAGGTTAAAAAACGGGATGGGTTTTACGTCACCCTAGCGGCTTCCCGCTGAAATATTAGGGATAAACCGCGTGTTTTTTCCGATTTGGCTTAATCTCTAAATCGGGGACTTTCATTTTTGGTAAGGGTATTGCTATGCAAAATAAAGCGTCACTATCGCCGCTTATCGTCATAACGGCGCTATTTGCCGCGCTGAGCGGGCTTTATCTGCTCGGCGGCGGCATTTGGCTGGCCAAGTTGGGCGGTTCGCTGTATTACATCATCGCCGGGCTGGTGCTGCTGGCGACCTCCTGGCTGCTGTTCCGCCGCCGCGCCACCGCGCTGCTGCTGTACGCGGTATTCCTGCTGGGCACCACTATTTGGGCCCTGTGGGAAGTCGGCCCGGACTTCTGGGCACTGACGCCGCGCCTGGACGTCACCTTCTTCTTCGGCCTGTGGCTGGTGCTGCCGTTTATCTACCGTAAGCTGGTCGCCAACGGCAAGTTCGCCTACGGTGCGCTGAGCGCGGCGCTGGCAATCACCGTCATCGCACTGGCCTATGCCGTATTCAACGATCCGCAAGAGATCAACGGCACTCTCGACGCCGCGCAGGTGCAGCCGAAAGACGCCAACGGCGCCGACTGGCCGGCCTATGGCCGCACCCAGGAAGGCACCCGTTACTCGCCGCTGAGCCAGATCAACGACAAAAACGTTGGCCAGCTGCAAGAGGTTTGGCGTTTCCAGACCGGCGATCTGAAGACCGCCAACGATCCGGGTGAGATCACCAACGAAGTCACGCCGATCAAGATCCGCGATACCCTTTACATGTGTACGCCGCACCAGAAGCTGTTCGCGCTGGATGCCGCCACCGGTAAAGAAAAGTGGAAATTTGATCCGCAGCTGAAGTACAACCCGACCTTCCAGCACATCACCTGCCGCGGCGTGTCTTACCACGAAACCGCTGCAGCCGCGGGCGCCGCCGGCGATGCCGCACCGGCGATGTGCGCGCGCCGCATCATTCTGCCGGTCAACGACGGTCGCCTGTTCGCGCTGGACGCCGACACCGGCAAACCGTGCCCGGACTTCGCCAACAACGGCGAGTTGAACCTGCAGAGCAACATGCCGTATGCGACGCCGGGCCACTACGAGCCGACTTCGCCGCCGGTGATCACCGATAAAGTGATCGTCATCGCCGGCGCCGTGACCGACAACTACTCCAACCGCGAGCCTTCCGGCGTCATTCGCGGCTTCGACGTCAACAGCGGCAAGCTGCTGTGGGCCTTCGATCCGGGCGCGAAAGATCCGAACGCCATCCCGGCGGACGAGCATCACTTCGTGCCGAACTCGCCGAACTCCTGGGCGCCGGCCGCCTATGACGCCAAGCTGGATATCGTCTATCTGCCGATGGGCGTTTCCACGCCGGACATCTGGGGCGGCGATCGCACCCCGGAAATGGAGCGCTACGCCAGCGGCCTGCTGGCGCTGAACGCCTCCACCGGCAAGCTGGCCTGGTTCTATCAGACGGTACACCACGACCTGTGGGATATGGACGTGCCGGCGCAGCCGACCCTGGCGGACATTACCGACAAGAGCGGTAAAAAAGTGCCGGTCATCTACGTGCCGACCAAAACCGGCAACATCTTCGTGCTGAACCGCACCAACGGCGAGCTGGTGGTGCCGGCCCCGGAGAAACCGGTACCGCAGGGCCCGGCCAAAGGCGACCGCCTGTCGCCGACCCAGCCGTTCTCCGAGCTGACCTTCCGTCCTGAGAAGAAACTGACCGGTGCGGACATGTGGGGCGCGACCATCTATGACCAGCTGGTCTGCCGCGTGATGTTCCACAGCCTGCGTTACGAAGGCACCTTCACCCCGCCGTCCGAGCAGGGCACGCTGGTGTTCCCGGGTAACCTCGGCATGTTCGAGTGGGGCGGCCTGGCCGTCGATACCGATCGCGAAATCGCCATCGCCAACCCGATCGCGCTGCCGTTCGTGTCCAAGCTGATCCCACGCGGCCCAGGCAACCCGATTGAGCCGCCGGAAGGCGACAAGGGCGGCAGCGGCACCGAGTCCGGCGTACAGCCGCAGTATGGCGTGCCGTTCGGCGTGACCCTGAACCCGTTCCTGTCACCGTTCGGTCTGCCGTGCAAACAGCCGGCCTGGGGTTACATTTCCGCCGTGGATCTGAAAACCAACGACATCGTGTGGAAAAAACGCATCGGCACCGTGCGCGACAGCTCACCGCTGCCGCTGCCGTTCAAAATGGGCATGCCGATGCTGGGCGGCCCGGTGACCACCGCCGGTAACGTGTTCTTCATCGGCGCCACCGCAGACAACTACCTGCGCGCCTTCAGCGTGACCAACGGTGAAAAACTGTGGGAAGCGCGCTTGCCGGCCGGCGGCCAGGCGACGCCGATGACCTATGAGGTCAACGGCAAGCAGTACGTGCTGATCTTCGCCGGCGGCCACGGTTCCTTCGGCACCAAGCTGGGTGACTATCTGGTCGCTTACGCCCTGCCCGACCAGAAGTAACCGCTGCAGTTAATACCGCGCAAAGCACGCCGCAAGGCGTGCTTTTTCTTTTCCCGCCCCGCCGACAGCCCCTCGTAATACCCTTAATTTTTTACTCTCAATATTGATAATGGTTATCATTCGCAATATTATGAGTGCGTGGCCCCGGCAGCGGCCCGAAATCCTTCTCCAGCTTAATGGGCAATACAACGATCGGCCGCCTGCGGGCGGCTTTATTCGGAGGCGCATGGTCGACCATACTCGGAAGCATCGGAAGAAAATTCTGCAAGCGGCGGTGAAGACGCGGCGCGCCGCTCTGCCGCTCGCGGCGAACTCCCCCGCCACTGCGCATTTTATTGGTTTGCCCCATCAGACGGAGGCCGTGCTGGTGCACCTGGTCGGCCATGATGACGCACAAGAGGAGCATGAATGAACCTGCAGCCCTTTACCGCCATGCTGATGTTCGCCTACGTGCTGTTGATGGTGCCGCTGCTCTACATCATCGACAGCCGGCTGAGCGCCAGCAAACTGGTGCGCAAAGCCACACAAAACGTCATCATCATCGTGTTGACGCTACTGTTCTTCAGCGCGATGACGCTGCTGTATTGACGCCGCAGCGGTTCCGGCGCCAAGCCGCGCACCTGAACCGCACCCCTCTCCTCGCGACCGCTCTACGGTTTTCAGGCCCCCTTGCCGCAGCCAGTGGTATAAATCGACGTTGCGTTTGAACCCCAGTTTTCTCATCGCTGCCTGTTTGTGGTTACTGACGGTCTTCACGCTCAACGCCAAATAACGCGCTATCGCCGTCGGCGGCATTTCCCAGGCCAGATAGCGCATCACATCCTGTTCGCGGCGGGTAATTCGCTGCCGCTCGCACCAATAACAGCGGCGCGCTTCGCTATCAGACGTCTGCAACGCCAGCGCCTGTTCCACCCGGCTCAGCACGAGGCCGATCGTATCGTTGCGAAAGATCACACCCGATTCGCTGATGCAGCGCGGCTTGTCGCGCCAACGGGTGTCATCCGGTGCACGCAGAGAAAAATTAATCTGTTTACCGCCCTCCGCGGCACGCAGGCAGAATCGCGCCTGCCAATCCCTTTCCACGGACTGGAACACCATATCCGCCTGCGCCGCCGCGGCGGGATCCAGCAATCGAACCGGAATCGCCCTGCGGGCAAAATAAGACAGCAGCACCCGCTGCAGCCCTTCAATAAAAAAGCGGTCGTTATCGATGAACGCCAGGGACAGACTATTTCCCATCGGTACCTTCTCCATGAAATCTCCCTTTTCGCACCCACATGCACGTCATCCTTTCCGCTTATCAGCGCTAACAAGACCGATGACGGCCTTGCGGTGATACGCGGCCTTAAGCGCGGCCAAGCGGCTACGGCAGCGCCAGAATGGCGACCGACTGCCCAGAGTAATCACCGGCTTTGACCGTTCCGGTCACGCCGAGCGTTGAAGTGACCGGCAACGTGATGCCGCTCGTGTCGGCAGTGAACGGATACCCCTGATTGCCCAACACGCCATTGATGCGCAGCGTGCTGTAGACGCCCGAGTTGTTGCCCAGATCCAAACGGCCGCTGCTGCCGGTGCGGATATACATGACGATATTCATCTTCTGCGAACACACCACCCGCAGACTGCCGCGCGCGGTATTACCCGCCAGTTCAGTGTCCTGCAGCACGCCATGGTTCAAATCGAGCTGCTGCTCATCAATGCCGCACACCCCGACCGGCGGCGGCGCGATGCCGCAGACGCTGCTGGGCATCAGGCGCGCATTGCTCCCCGTTACCGCAGAACCAGAACGCGTGTTGTAAAACAACCCGACGCACTCCTGAGTGATCGACTCCCCCACGTGCGAAGTGCTCCCCTGTATCGGCAACGGATAGATGCTTTGATAAAAACGGCTGAGCTCGCCCATCGTCGCCAATTGAGTAATTTGCGGATAACGCGTCGAGCCGACAACGTAGGCAGACGGTGACACCGAAGATGTGCCCCCGGTGTTGGTGCTGGTATGCCGGTGGTTAATGCCGATAGCGCAATTTGCCTGCTGATAGCAGGGATTGGGCGACAGGTCGTCCATATCCCAGCTTTCAAGCACGAACTTATAGCTAGCGTTGGAGGGAGAGCCGGTGCTTTGGGTGACGTACGAATAGATTTGTGCCGAGCACAGCCCCGGCGCCAGGCCAAGCAGTAGAGACATCCATCTGAAGTGAGCACGCTGCATCGCGTCAGGTCCTTATTCTGTTTTGCCGAATACCGGGCCGGCCCGGCGTTTATTGATAGTCCAGGTTGAAAGTCGCAATGGCGTTGAACGCGCCGCGACCGATGGTCTTCTTCGCCAGCGCCTCCGGTTCGCCCCGCACATAAGCCTGCACGGCGATCACCGTACTGCCGTTCTGCAACGGGTATTTGCCGCCGGCGCTGTTGAGCGGCAATGGCCGCCCTTGCGCGGTTTCCATGCCGATGGCGATCCCGCTGGCCTCGCTGCTCGCCGCCAGCGCCAACAACCCCGGCAACTGCGGATTTTCCTCGCCCTTGAAAGTGATCGACACCGTTTTTCCCAGGCTCAGATCGCATTCGGACAGCCGCAGCTCGAACGGTTGGCTCAACGTGCGCTGATTCAGGTACAGGTATTTGTCGACCACGGTGCCGAAATCCAGTTGGATATCTTCGTCGCCCGGCTGAATGACACAGGGCTCCGCCACCAGCGCGCCGTGCATATACAGATTGTCCGCCGCTCGCACCATGCCGCTCGCGCCCAGTGAAAACAGCAACAGCCCCGCCGTCGCCCAACGGCGTCTTGGCGTCATTTTCATACGTGTTCCCTCCTTCACTGGTAGTCAGCCTGCAGGGTCGCCGTGGCGTCGAACGCCCCTTCCGTCAAGGTTTCCCCCGCCTTGCCGACCGGCACCGCTTCCAGCACCGGCGGCTTGAGCGGATCGATGGGCAGCGAACTGCCCACTTTGAATGGCGCGGCATTTTGGTAAATGCGAATGCCCAGATAACGGTGGTTGGTTTGCACCGCCGCCTCATCGAAAGAGGTCGCCGTGCCGTTCAGGCGCAACATCATGTCCCACTTGCCGATCCCCGGCTCGCAGGTAATGCGATAGCCGATGGTTTGCCGGTAATTCACGCCGTCGACCTTATTGATACCGACGCGATCGCCGAAATTCACATCGATCACGCCATCATCGTTGATGGTGCAGGGCGGCGGCTCGATCAGCGTGCCGCGGAACTGCATATCGACCGTTTTTTCCGCCCAGGCGAAGTGGCACACCACGCCGGCGCACAGCAGCACGCTCGCCGTTAAACGCTGTTTCATGCTCTAGCTCCTGCGTTACTGATAGTCCACTTTCATCGTCGCGCCGGCGGTGAATTCGCCCGCCGTCAGTTTGGCAGTGGCCGATTTCACCGGCACCGCCTCAAGCGTCGGCGTGACGGGATAGGTAAAACTCAACCACTGATTAATCGGCCAGCGGCCGCCCCCGTGAAGCAGCGCGATGCCCAGTCCGTCCTGGCTGGTGCTCAACAATTGACCGTCGAAACCGGCCGCCGCCCCCTGAACCTGCAGTTTGAGAGCGTTGCTGCTCTGCCCGTTGCACGTCAGCGTATAGTTCACCGGCCGCCGATAGTTGTTGCCGTCGATCCGGGTGGTCATCACTTCATCGCCGAAATTCACCTCGATAGGCTGCCCACCGTTGATAACGCAGGGAGGGGAAAGCACGGTGACCCGCACGTTCACCAGGGTGTTCGCCTCAGCCGACAGTTGAACCAGCGCCAACAGCCCCGCCAGCCAGAGCGCCGTTCGGCTTCGTTTCATCATCTGCGCCATCTCGCCGCCTCAGTCATAACTCAGCCTAAAATCCACCGCCGCCCGATAAGCGCCGGCCATCAACGGCGCCGCGGTTCGCTCCGGCGCGACGGTGTAGCTCAAGGTATTCTGCCCCGGCGTCAGCATCAGCGGCTCACCGCGGCTGCCCAGGCGAACGTCGCGGCCGCGGCCGTCCAGCAGGCGCAGCCCCAGACCAGACACGCCCTGCGCTTTCACCAACTGTGGGTTGTCCATATCCGCCGGCGCGCCGAAGCTGACCGTCACCGCCGGTTGGTTCGGCGCCCAGGTCAGCGCGCCGGTGCGCGCATCGCGCTGGCTGGTCGAGGCGCGCAGACAATCTTGCAGACGCAGCTCGAACGCCACCGGCAGCCCGCGATCGCCGGCCTGCCGCAAGCGTGCGGTGCCGGTTTCCCCCAGCCAAATATCCTGCCGCGCGCTGGTCATCTCCAACCGACAGGCACTCTCCGTCAGCGCGCCGCGCACCTGCAACACGCCGTTGGCGCCTTCCACCTGCCAGTTGTCGGCCGCGACGGCTTTCGGCAATAGCAGCGGCAACATCAGCGCCAGGCCGCCCATCGCGGCGTAATAGCGCCATTCGCAGCGCTGCGGCAGGCTGTCCTTTTTCAGTTTTCGTTTCATCCTTTGCACCTGAGTCACTCTCCCGTCGATAACGGCCTGAACAGAGGGTTATGAAGCCGGTTTCTTTTCCGGCACCACTTTGCAACTGCCGCCGCTGCAGCTGAAACTGAGCTGCGGCCGGCCGCCGTAGTCGTTGATATAGGTCAGCACCGGGCTGCCGCCCAGGGCCGCCGCGCTCACGGTCAGCCGCGCATTACTCTTGGGCGCGATCATGAAGGGCTCGAAACCCTGCGCGCCTTCGCCGTGCTTTTTGCTCCCGGCATCGACAATGGTGATGTAATAAGGGGTCGGGTTATTGACCTGATAGCCGTCTCCCTGCCGCGTCAGTGTCAGTTGCTCTTGCCACGGCGTCGCCATGTCGGCGCGGCTCGGCACGATCGCCGTCGGCCGGTAAAACAGCTTGATGCGCGTTTGCAGCGCGATCTGCAGCGTGTTCGGTTTGTCGCTCTTCGGCGGGATCTCGCGCAAATTGAAGTAGTACAGGCTCTCGCGATCCTGCGGCAGCTGTTTGGCCGCCGGCAGCGCCTGAATCTTTATCTGGCTCGGTTTGCCCGGCTCGATGCGCTGCACCGGCGGCAACACCACCAGCGGGCTCTGAATCTTGTTGCCCTGCTCGTCCTCCAGCCAACCCTGCGCCAGATACGGCAGCTGTTTGTTCTGGTTGCTGAGGTTCAGGCTGACCGAGCTCTGGCCGCCGTCAAAGATCACCCGGGTGCGATCGAGCGCGATCGCCGCCGATGCCTGCTGCGACATCGCTGTGCTCAACAGGGCGATCGCCGCCGCGGTCTTCAGGGAAATGTTCTGCATGTTGTCGATTACTCCAGATTCAGAATGATGAATTTATTCAGCCGGGGCGAGCGGCCGGCAAGGCAGCAACAATGTGCGCATCAGCATGTCGGCCGGCAGCGAAGACGGCAGCTGTATTTGGCACTGTGCGGCGCCATTCCAGTGGACCGTCATGGTTTCACCGGCGTTGATGCCGCTCAGGTAGACGCTGCCGCCGTCGTTGACGATGCCGGTTTCCTGTTTGCGGGCGTTCAGCACCGTAGCGCCGAACGGCGGCGTACTGCCGTCCGCCAGTTTGACGATCGCCATTGCCTTCTCACCGGCGATCACATCGAACTTGCGGTAGCCAATCGCCCCTTCCGTCAGGGTGGCCTGCACCACCGATCGGGTGGCCTCGGCGTTGTCTCCCAGCTTGTTCAGATCGATGCTGGCCTTGTTGCGGTAATAGCTGTTGACGTCCGCCACCACAGCCTTGCCGAAGCGGTTGGTGCTCACGGTGCTGCCGTAGCCGCGCACCGGTACCCCGGCTACGCCGTTGGTGTCCAGCAACAGGCGCGTACCGCCCATAACGGTAGAGCGATGCAGCGCGCCGCCTTCCTGCGTGACGGTCATCCCTCCCTGCGCGGACAGGCCAACGGCGCTGTAGCGCCCGGCCTGATAGCTGGCGTTGGCGCTCAGACGCGCCACGTCGCCCTCGTGGTTGTAGTAGCCGTTCAAATTGGCGCCGCTACGCGCGCTGCCGGCGCTCACCTGATAGTTGTTGTGTTCGTCGACGCGGTTGTAGTACCCCACGCGATGAGTGTTGTCGTTGCGATTCACCGTGGTGTTGTAGCTGAGAGTGGCACCATTGCCCCACGGCATTGACAGCGACAGATACATGCCGTCGTCGTTGGTCTCGTTGTAGCGGTTGCGATAAGCCGACAACGACAGGCTTAGGTTTTTGAAGTCGCCGATGTCGAAATAGCGCGACGCCGTCAGGCTGTAACGGTCATTGGCCGGACGATCCCAATAAGTCTGATGGTTGTAGTTGAGGTAGGTGCTCAACCCCCAGTCGCGGAACTGCTTGTTAAAGGTGATGGTGTACATCTCCTTGTTGTTGCCGACCCGATTACCGTAATAACGCGCGTCGAGGTATTCGCTCATGCTCATGTAGTCTTCTTCCGAGAAACGGTAGCCGGCGAAGGTGACCTGGCTGTCCAACTCATCGAAGGTTTTCGAATAGCTCACCCGGTAAGAACCGCCGCTCAGCGTTTTTTCCTGCTGCGGCAGGCGCGCCCGCGATTGGGTAGCGTCGAACGACAGCGCGCCGAACATCATCAGATCGCGCCCCACGCCCAGCGAAAGGGCGTTATAATCGCCGCCCGCCAACGCGCCGCCATACAACGACCAGCCGTTGCTGATGCCCCATGAGAATTCGCCGGTGCCAAACAGCGGCCCGCGAGCGTGGTGTTGCCAGTCGGACGGCTTGCCCGCCGCCAGTTTGAAACGCCACGAGCCCGGGCGGGTCAGATACGGAATGCTGGCGGTGTTCATCTTGAACGCCTGTACGCTGCCGTCCTGTTCTTCCACCCGCACATCCAACTCGCCGGAGATGGCGTCATTGATGTCCTGAATACGGAACGGCCCCGCCGCCACCTGGGTTTCATAAATGACCCGCCCCTGCTGACTGATGGTCACCTTGGCGTTGGTTTTGGCCACGCCGACCACCTCTGGCGCGTAGCCGCGCAGGTTGGGCGGCAGCATATTGTCGTCGGAGACCAGACTCGCGCCTGAAAAACGGAAGCTCTCGAAAATGCCCGAATCCAAATAGTCTTCACCCAGCGTCAGGCGCGAACGCAGCGCGGGGATGGCGCGGTAGGCGTAATAGCGGCTCCACTCCAACTTCTTATCGGTAGGCTGCCCGACACCGGTTTGATGGTTAAGCTGCCCCTGCCAGTCGGCGCGCAGACGCCAGGCGCCGAGGTTGGCGCCGGCGGTACCGTTGCCGCTGACGCTATACTCGCGAGTGCCCTCCTTTTGCTGATGCCGGCTTTGAGCATTGAGGTTATAGTCGAACAACAACCCCGGAATGCCCTCATCCCAGCGCGACGGCGGATCCCAGTCTTCCGAGCTGTACTCCATATAAGCCTGCGGCACGCTCAGATAGAGCGCAGCCGTCGCAAGATCGCCGCGCGACGCCATGCCTTTCAGGCTGGATTCGTCCAGACACTCACCCTGATGCCACCAGCTGAGCGATCGCATCATCTCTTGCTTCAGCCCCAATTGTTCGACCAACGCTTTGGTGATGCAGGCCCGGCTGCCGTCCGGATCGCTGTCCGGCGGATAAAACGATATTTTTTGCTCCGGCAGTTCGTTTTTATTGATATGAACCACCATGCTGTAACTCCCCGGCATAATGTAGCCGCTGCGGGAAAATTGGCTTAGGTCGATATTTTTCCGATCGTTAACATCCAGAATGTCGGTATTAAATTGAATACCGTCTTCAGCGTAAACACGCGTTGATGAACTTCCCAGTGCCAGCGTGATACATAACCCCAAAACCTGAAATCGAAATAGCTTCCCAGCAGGTGATAACATCATATCCCTAACCTTTATCGTATATTTCCGTCGTTGCGGCCCACCGTAAGCCGTAATAAAAACTTCAGTAATAATCCAGCTTGAAGCGCACCGCAGAAAAATAGCTTCCGGCATGCAGCGGTTGCTTATTGGCAACCAGCTTGATGGAATAGTTGAGCGACATGCTTCCTGGTGAAATATCGCCACGCGGCAAAGGCACACCGGGCGCCGCGATATTCCCTTGGCCATCGGATATTTGCAGCGCCACACCCTTCGCGTCTCCGCGCACGCCGAATAACTCGCCATCGGCATCGCCGTCAAAAACAACCTGGAATTGCTTCCAGTTCGGCAAATTGGGCTTTGGCCGTTCAAACGTGCAGTTGATTAATTCGATGGTGAATGGGCGCGTATTGCCCTGTCCATCGCGCGCAATATTTCCCAGCGGCAACACATCCATATCGATAGTCTGATCGCGACTGCCGGCGGCAATGGCGCAAGCGGTATCGATAATGGCTCCTTGCATATTCACTCGCCCCCATCCCTGAACCTTGGGAGCAGCCTGAGTGGCCGGAATAACTAGCATGGTCATCAATATGCAAGGAGACACTAAATGGTAAATAAACCGGTTCATTGAATACCCCTGACAAATACCCTTCATCCTGGGAAAATGCATGCGGGATATCCCGCATGCATAAAAGACGTCACGCCAATGGCGATGAGACTTATTGGTAAGCCAGTTTGAAATCGGCTACGGCGGTGAAATCACCTGGAACCACGGTGGCGGAAGCGCCGTCACCCTGCAGATAAGCCGCGAAGCGCAGCGTGTTGTTGCCGTCGTTCAACGTCTGAGGAGCCGTTGCGGTGCCCAGTTTGATCGGATTGCTCGCCATGTCGGTAATGGCGATGCTGGCACCGCTGGCGGTACCGATGATGCCCAGCAGATCAGGATTTGCGGCAGAAGCCTTGCCGTCAAAAGTGGTGGTGACGGTTTTCAGCGTGGAGGTGTCGCACTGTTCCAGTTTAATATCGAACTGACGCGGCGCTGATTTGCCGCCATTTTTCAGCGCGACATTGGAAATCTGCCCCATTTCTACAGTTTGATCGGCCGATTCAGGCGCAATGGAGCAAGGAGCATCAATAATAGAACCGGTAAAAGTCACTTTGCCATGACCCTGATCGGCGGCATTCGCCAGAGAAGACACGCCAAACGCCAGAACAGTTGCCAGCATGATTTTGTTCAGTTTCATAATTCACTTATTCCTTTAATATTGTGTAAAAAGCGCAGGATTGCTCCCGTTCCTTTAACAGCCATTTATACATTCCAGAATGAATAACGGTATTACTCTTCGCCAAAAAGAAAGACGTCGCAATTGTGAAATCGCGACTGTCAATTCATTACCACCCAATTAGGGTTATAAACGAATAGCTAAACAGGCAAAAGAAAAACACGCTTAAATAAAGATCGTCTAAAGACTTACCCTTCAGAGATATTTAAAATAAGTTCCGTCTTACCCGCTCATTTTGGCCTGGTTATTCTTACAAAAACACTCACACCTTGGAAAGCCATTTTAATCAAAACCAATAAATACAAAATATAAGCCCAAAAACCACGAGACGAATATATTTTTGCGAGACAACAGATCGTAAAAGCAATAACACCAGTCAATTGTATCGAAAAACATATTTTCCACGACATTAACGATCGCCATTTTGCTATTTGCGTTATAATGCGCCGACAAAGAGAAGGAATACTTAACGATCCGAACAGGTGAAAACCAGGCTCGGAAGTACACCATGGAGCAAAACAATGAAATACAGCCAATACACACAGCCGGCCGGGCCCCCGGCAACGGCATTCTCCATCCTGCCCCTTGCACGCCGCCGGGTTATAGCGGCGAAAATATCAGGTTCAGACGGCCGTCCGGGAATAGCTCAGGAGCGTCTTGTCGGCAACCGGCACTATTCTCTGACCCATCTTTTACCGCTATATCAAAACTCACCTGAAGTTTAAGGGAGGCTTACATGGCAAAACGCATCTCAAAACAACAAGAATTGCAGAACCTGCAGCAACATTTACTCACGACGCTACACAACCTATGTCCTTCAGCCATGGAAACGCCGCCGCCGCCCCCCGGCGAATGGCCCACCACGCGCCAATTGGCCGAGTCCAACGACTTGACGATTTATCAGGCGCGCAATTTGCTGCTGAGCCTGGCGGGCAAGGGAAAAGTGCTGGTCACCCAAGGCCCTGTCAATAACTCACTGCGCTGGTATCCTTCGACTCACCACTCCTGACGACGCCATTTTCTTGCCGGCGGCCGTTCAATCGGCGCCGGCAGTTCCCCGATAATACACGGTTAACCTTTCCTCTCTCGCCTCATCCGCGGATATTTCCACAGCCAGCGCCCGCTGACCATGCGCCAATAGAACAAGGCGCCGCGCACCGCCCAATCGAGAAACATCCCCAACCAGACGCCCACCACGCCCATGCCCAGTTCAATGCCCAGCGCGTAGCCCGCCACCACGCGGCAGCCCCACATGCCCAGCATCGTCACCCACATGGCAAAACGGGCGTCGCGCGCGCCTTTCAGCCCGGCAGGCAACACCCAGGAAGCGGCCCAGATCGGCATAAAGGCGGCGTTGAGCCAAATCAGGGTTTTCACCACCGATTTCACGTCATCCTGCGAGGTATAAAACGCGGCGAATACCCCGGCCAGCGGCGCCGTGCCCCAGGCGATGGCGGTTAGCCCAAGGGTAGACAGCCAGAAAATATGACGCAGCTGCCGCTCCGCCTGGCCGATCTCGCCTTTGCCGAGCCGCCGGCCGACGATGATGGTCGAGGCCGATCCCAACGCGTTGCCCGGCAAGTTGATCAACGAAGCGATGGAGAAGGCGATGAAGTTACCGGCGATCACGTTGGTGCCCATGCCGGCGACGAACATCTGCGTCAACAGCTTGCCGCCGTTGAACAATACCGATTCAACGCTGGCGGGAATGCCGATCCCCAGCACTTCCCACAGGATGCTCATCTTCAGCGGCGTGAAATAGCTTTTCAGCGTGATGTGCAGCGCCGGGTTAAAACCGATCGCCAGCACATAGAGAATGGCGATGGCGCCGATATAGCGGGAAATCGTCAGCCCCAGCCCCGCGCCGACGAAGCCCAGCCCGTGCCAACCCAGCATGCCGTAAATCAGGATGCTGCTGATGATGATATTGAGGATATTCATGCCGCCATTGATCAGCAGCGGGATCTTGGTGTTGCCCGCGCCGCGCAGGGCGCCGCTGCCGATCAGCGCAATCGCCGCCGCCGGGTAGCTCCACACCGTGGTCTGCAGGTAAGAGAGCGCCAGCGCTTTCACTTCCGGCGAGGCCGCGCCGGCGATCACATCGATGATCGGTTCGCCCGCCAGATGAATGCCCGCCGCCAACAGCAGCGCCACGCCGGTCATCAAGACCAGCGACTGACGCGCCGCCGCCCGCGCGCGCCTGCGATCCCGCTTGCCGAGGCTGAAGGCCACCACCACGGTGGTGCCGAGATCCACCGCGGCGAAAAAGGCGATGATCACCATGTTGAAGCTGTCCGCCAGCCCCACCCCGGCCATCGCCTCTTTGCCGAGCCAGCTCACCAGAAAGGTGCTCAGCACCCCCATCAGCAGCACGCAGGCGTTCTCCAGGAAGATCGGCACCGCCAGCGGCGTGATCTCGCGCCAGAACAGCACGCGGTAGCTTTTCCGTTTGGCGTACCAGGGCGTATTTTCCACGCGCTGACGCAGGGCGGCATACAGGTTCAAGGTGGGCTCGGTGGATAAAAGTGAAACATCATTTCAAATGATGATCGATAAATCGTTATCCTGCAAAGAATTTTTGGGCGCCCGTGACGAGCGCCCGACAGGCTTGCCGCAACGTTACTCCATGTAGTCTTCCTGATCGGCCTGCGCCGCCGCGATAAAGCGCGCGGTGCTGCGGCTGAGCGTGGCGCATTTATCCGTCAGCAGCTGATTATCCTGTTGCAGAGCCAGATAGCGCGCCTGGGTGAGCGCCGGCAGCTGCCGATACCCTGCCGCATGCGTGTCCCAGCCGCGGTGCTGCGCCGTACGCATCGCGGTGCGCTGCAATTTCACATCGTCCGGCACTTCGCTGCGCCCGCACGCCACGCGCAGGAAATGCCCGCCGGCCAGCATCAGAGCGATGTGATCCAACTGCGCCTGCAGCGGCGGCGCCGGTTTATGCGCCGTCTGCTGACAACCCGCAAGCAGCAGCAACGCCACCGCGCCGCAAAGAGAAGTGCGAAACAGAGTAGACATGGGCGCTCCCGGAAACCTGTGGGTGATGCAATGATCTTAGGTGAGCGGATGCCGGGCGGCAAGGCGGGCTGCACGCTTAGCGCCGGCCGCTGCTGACCTTGGTGGCGCGGGCGGGGTTGCCGGCGACGAACTCCAGCGTGGGGGAATAGTAAAACGGCAGCCAGGCGTTATAGCCGCTCTCCCACTCCCATTTGACCGGGCAGGGCCACAGCATGTCTTCATGCAGGATGTAATAGATCCACCGCCCGGGCGGACGGCGCGGTTTGCGCGTTTTCATAGCGGGTTCGACGGCCTGATGGAATGCGATAGGGTGAACTGCTGCATTTTACCGCGATTTGGGTCGCGGGGACAGCCTGCGTTGCCGTGCGCAATGCCCGCCGAACCTCGCCCGCTGATTCGGCGTAAAGCCCGCCGTTTTACTGATCCAGAACATCTTTCGCATTCACCTTGCTGATATATTGATTGAAAATCATTCCTATTCAGGAGGAAGGGTCATGGTTAAGTCACTGAATGCGGCATTCACGCGCCTTTTTGATCGCCCGGACGCCGGTAAGTTGGCGCTCAGACTGACCTTCGGCGGGTTGATGCTGTTTCACGGCGTGGCGAAAATTCAGCATGGCGTCGGCTGGATCGCCGATGCGTTACAACAACAGGGGCTGCCCGCCTTCATCGCCTATGGCGTGTATGTTGGGGAGATCCTGGCGCCGATACTGATCGTTTTGGGGCTGTTCACCCGCCCCGCCGCGCTGGTTTACGCCCTCACGCTGGTGGTGGCGTTTCTGATGGTGGGCACCGGCAAGGTGTTTACCGTCACCGACGTCGGCGCCTGGGGAATTGAAAACGAACTGGTGTTCTTTATGGGTGGGGTCGTCATCCTGCTGCTGGGCAGCGGGAAATACGCGATCGCGCGCAATGAAGCCTATCGGTAAGCGGCACTATAGAGGAGGTTCCTGATTCGAACCTCCTTTTTGCATGCCTAAGGTTTGGCAAGCAGCGTGTTCGCCATGAAAGACAGTAAGGCGGTCGATTGAGGGTAGGCTGCACGGTTCTCGGTGACCTCGCGATCAAACCGCCAGTTCATGATGTAAACCACAGGCGCATTGGGATATTGGTTAATAAAATCCCAATACAGTTGAATTTGCGCATGCAGTTGCTGGTCGTTCATTCCTAACGATGCCGTGGAAGGCGGTACCAACACCCACTTTTGTCCGGCTGCGCTTATCGGCGCCAGGCGGTTGTAGGTACTCCACATATCCGCCACCGACCAGTTGTAGTTATCCACCCCAACCCAATCGGGCGTGCTTTTTACGTTGGCCGGACACGCGGTCGCAGGCGCGCCCTGCTGTATTTCACGGATCCATTCGGCGTTATTGGCATGCCGGTAGGACAAGATGGTGTAGATGGGGATCGCGACGCCATACTGCTGCATGGCCTGCCGCAGGGTGCAAACATAGCTTGAATATTGGTAAGCGTCGTATTTCCCCGCGGTCTGTAACGCGGGAACGTCGAACGGCTCATCGATAAAATAAATGGCACCGGGCTTATGTTTGGCTTCGGCGATCTTTTTCACCGCCGTCCAAATGGCGTTCCAGGAACCCGCGGCCTGACAACTGCCGTTCGAGTCTGCGCCAGGGCAGATATCGATAAACGGCGATCCCGAGACCGCACCCGAACCAGCCTGAATGTTCACGGCGCAGGTGCCACCGGCGCAAACGGGCAGATTGAGGCTTGCCAACGTGTGCACCACGTTCAGATTGGTCATACTGAAGCCGGTGCCGGTAATCGCCTTAAGCGCCTCTGTGGCGCTGAAAGACGGCGTGGCAGTTTCATAAAAGTCCAGCCAGTCATAGCCGTAATACTTGATATTGGCGTTGGGGCCCGCCGCCAGAGCGTTGGCGCCGATCAGGCACCAGCACAGCAGTGCAAAACGTTTCAGCATACTCTTCTCCTTCAAACCCTCGTCGATGTTAGCCAAAGGTGGGCGGCAAACGGCGCCGACCACCGGAAACACCATCGTGACACCGGCTATCGACGATGGCCTGCCGTCTGTGTTGTGCCGCTGCAGAACGAACGCTGAGTCAGGTTTGAGGAATACGTCGCGTCGGTTTTCTTGCCGAACGGCGAGGAGATGCGGGTAAAAAAAGGATCGTAGAAGAGCCAGGCGGAGACCGGCGGGAATCAAGCCTCATAATATAAACCGCCGGCTATCGGCCATTAACTCTCGGCCAGGCGGTACACCGGGACCTTGCGCGTCGTGCCGGTCAGGGTGTCGAAGATCTCGGTTTCCGCCGTCACGATCGCCATGCCGGTTTTTCTTAACCTGCGCACCTCGGCGGCAATGCGCTGGATGCCGAACCAGAACAATCCATCCAGCGCCGTTACCGGCAGCCCCTGCTCCAGCGCCAGCTTGAGCCGCTCACGCGGCGCTTTGAGCGCCTTGGCGATTTCCCGGTAAGGCAGCGCGTCCACGCCCGACGCCGAGGTTCGATGAATACGGGTCGACAGGCCGTACTGAAAGGCCTCCGGCACGCCGCTCAAATCGCTTTTCAGGCTGTAGACACAGCCGAAACGCTTGCCGTTGAACACCACATTTTTTTGACTTATCGACAGCTCATCGCGCAGGCCGGCGATCAGCTGCGGCGCCCGCACCAGCAATAAGCGAAACGGCAATTCGAAACTGGTCACATAGTCCACGTTGAGCAGCGCAATGCGCAGACGCTCTTCCGCCCCGGCCTGCGTCTCGCGGCACTCGTTCAGCACCTCACGCCACTGGTGCGCAAGCCGCGGGGCCTCATCCAGCGGCGCGAAATGGTATTTCTCGATGTGATAGTCGATTTTCTCGTTCATGTCCGTTGGCCCCCGCGTCAGTCATCTTTGCCAACAGCAAATTACCTTACCCGCAGGCAACAGTACAACACCGCATGACTCACCTGGCGCGGTAAAAAACCGGCGTTAACTCCGGCAGGGGCCCAAAGTTCAAGATTAGTCGTGCAACAGCAGCGATATCTCTTCGGCGGCCGAGCGCAATAAAGGCAAGTGGTGCTGATACAAACGCTCTGCGGAAACCTGGCTGGCATGCACACCGACGTTCAACGCCGCGGCGATACGGCCGTCCGGCGTGGTGAGCGGCACCGCCAGTGAACGCAGGCCAATCTCCAGTTCCTGATCGTTGATGGCATATCCCTGCTGACGCACGCGCGCCAGCTCTTCCCGCAATGCGCTAACGCTCACCAGGGTATGGCTGGTGTAACGCAGTTGCGTCAGCCGCGCCAAATAGTCATTCAACGGCTCATTGGCAAGCCCGCTCAGCAGAACCCGCCCCATCGACGTCGTGCTGGCAGGTAAGCGACTGCCGACGTGCAAATCGATGGTCATGATCCGCGAAGTCGATGCGCGGGCGATATAAAGAATATCATCACCGTCCAATATGGCCATGGAACAGGACTCATTGAGCGTCTGGCTGAGTTGCCTCAACACCGGTTGCGCGGCGTTGGCCAACGGCGAAGCCGCCAGCCAGTTATGGCCCAGCGACAAGACGCGCGGGCGCAGCTCATAATTCTTGCCGTCTTCCGCGTACACAAAGCCCAGCTTACTCAGGGTGTAAAGGCAGCGGCGCACCGCCGCGCGCGGAATGCCGGTACGCTGGCTAATCTGCGATACCGACATCAGCCGCCGCTGCGGCGTAAAAGCCTGCAGAACTTCCAATCCTCGCGCCAAAGAGGCCATAAAGTCGGGATCCCCCTTCCAGGGATCGGTGCTGCTGCGCGTAATTTCCTGTCCTTTTTCCATTCTCGTTACCCCGCTGTCTGCCTGAAATTTCGGTGTGCCGACGATCACAGCCTGCGAACCTTTGTTAAACAATAGCCGATAATCGCACACTTTTTCGATAATCGGTATTGTTTGCCTGAAAGGGACGATCTACTTTTCCCATTGACGATAGACACTCCCCCCGGCGGGCATCGAACAAAAGGAACAACAGATGATCGATAAAAGTGTGGCCACCCTGGAAGATGCCGTGTCCATCATTCCGGACGGCGCGAGCATCATGATTGGCGGCTTTGGCCCCGCGGGACAGCCGCTGGAACTGATCGATGCGCTGATTGAACGCGGTGCCCGCGAGCTGACGGTAATCAGCAATAACGCCGGCAACGGCGACAGCGGCCTCGCGGCGCTGCTCAAGACCGGCTGTGTGCGAAAGATGATTTGCTCCTTCCCGCGCCAGGCCGATTCGTGGGTCTTCGACGATCTTTATCGCCGCGGCGCGATCGAACTGGAACTGGTGCCTCAGGGCAACCTGGCGGCCCGCATGCAGGCCGCCGGCAGCGGGTTGGGCGGCATTTTCACCCCAACCGCCTTTGGCACGCCGCTGGCGCAAGGCAAAGAAACGCGTGAAATCGACGGGCGTCATTACGTGTTTGAAACGCCCTTGAAGGCGGATTTCGCCTTGATAAAGGCCCATCGGGGTGACCGCTGGGGCAATCTGGTTTACCGCAAAGCGGCGCGTAATTTTGGCCCGGTGATGGCGATGGCCGCCGCCACGACGATAGCGCAGGTGGCTGAATTGGTGCCGTTGGGCGCACTGGATCCGGAAAACGTGATAACGCCGGGCATCTTCGTCCAGCGCCTGGTGGCGGTGGCGCGCCCCGCGACCTTTTCCCTCTCTGCCTGAGGAGTAGAACATGCAAAAATTAACCCGCGACCAATTAGCCCAACGGGTGGCGCGCGATATTCCGGAAGGCGCCTACGTCAACCTCGGAATAGGGCTGCCGACCCGCATCGCTAACTACCTGCCCGCCGACAAAGAAGTGATTCTGCACAGCGAAAACGGCCTGCTCGGCATGGGGCCGTCACCCGCGCCGGGCGAAGAAGATCCGGAACTCATCAACGCCGGCAAAGAGCTGGTGACCTTGCTGCCCGGCGGCAGTTATTTCCATCACGCCGACTCTTTTACCATGATGCGCGGCGGCCATCTCGATATCTGCGTGATGGGGGCGTATCAGGTCTCGGCTGCCGGCGATCTGGCCAACTGGAGCACCGGCGCCGAAGACGCGATCCCGGCGGTGGGCGGCGCCATGGATCTGGCCATCGGCGCGCGCAAAGTCTATGTGATGATGGACTACCTGACCAAGACCGGCGAATGCAAGCTGGTGGAACAGTGCAGCTACCCGTTGACCGGGTTGGCCTGCGTCAGCCGCATCTATTCGGATATGGCAATCATTGATATCACCCCGGACGGCCCGCAGGTGCTGGAGCTGTGTCCGGGGCTCACCTTTGACGCGCTGCAAGCGTTAACCCCGATACGTTTACTGCAATCTGACCTGATCCCCGCTTGAGGAAATCGCCATGCAACAGGCTTTAATCTGCGATGCCGTTCGTACGCCCTTTGGCCGTTACGGCGGCGCACTATCCGCGCTGCGCGCCGACGATTTGGCCGCTCTGCCCCTGAAGGCGCTGCTTGCCAGACTGCCGCAGCTGGATCCCCAGGCCATTGATGACGTTATTCTGGGGTGCGCCAACCAGGCCGGTGAAGACAACCGCAACGTGGCGCGAATGGCGCTGCTGCTGGCCGGATTGCCGCACTCCGTGCCGGGCACCACCCTCAATCGCCTGTGCGGTTCGGGATTGGACGCGGTAGGGATGGCGGCGCGCGCCATTAAATGCGGCGAAGCGGAGGTCATCATCGCGGGCGGCGTGGAAAGCATGTCGCGCGCGCCCTTTGTCACCGGCAAAGCGGACAGCGCCTTCAGCCGATCGCTGAAAATGGAAGATACGACGATGGGATGGCGCTTTATCAACCCGCAAATGCGCGCTCAGTTCGGTGTCGAAACCATGCCTGAAACCGCCGAAAATGTGGCTCGCGAATTCGCCGTCAGCCGCGCCGATCAAGACGCCTTTGCATTGCGCAGCCAACAACGCACCGCCCGCGCTCAGGAGCTGGGCCTGTTTGATGAGGAACTGATCGCCGTCAGCATTCCGCAACGCAAAGGCGAACCGCTCAACTTGGTTCGCGACGAACATCCCCGCAGCACCTCTTTGGCCGCGCTGTCCGCACTGAAAGGCGTCGTACACGCCGAGGGGAGCGTCACCGCCGGCAACGCCTCGGGCATCAACGACGGGGCCAGCGCCCTGCTCATTGCCAGCGAACGCGCGGCGGTGCAGTATGGACTCGCCCCGCTGGCGCGGGTGGTCGCCATGTCCGCCTGCGGCGTAGAGCCGCGCATCATGGGTTACGGGCCGGTTCCCGCGGTCCGCAAGGTACTGGCGCAAACCGGTTTGAGCCTGGCGCAAATGGACGTCATCGAGTTGAATGAAGCCTTTGCCGCCCAAGCGCTGGCCGTGACGCGCGCCCTGGGGTTACCGGATGATGCGGAACAGGTCAACCCTAACGGCGGCGCCATCGCGCTGGGCCATCCTCTGGGCGCATCCGGCGGCAGGCTGGCCATGACCGCCGCTTATCAGCTGCGTCGCACCGGCGGGCGCTTTGCCCTGTGCACCATGTGCGTAGGTGTTGGGCAGGGCGTCGCCTTGATTCTGGAACGGATATAACCAATGTCACTCTATAGCGCAATGTTTATGACGTCGCCATTAACGCCCTGCTTCAGCGATACGGCCCTGCTACAGGGCATGCTCGATTTCGAAGCCGGCCTGGCGCAAGCCCTGGCATCTGCAGGGATTATCGATGACGAGTCGGCTCGAATCATACGCAGCCACTGCCGGGCGGAAAAACTCGACGCCGCCGCGCTGGCGCAGTCCGCCGGATTGGCGGGCAACTTAGCGATTCCGCTCGTCAAACAGTTGACGGCGCTGGTGGCTCAACGCTCGCCGGACGCGGCGCGCTTCGTTCACTGGGGGGCAACCAGTCAGGATGCGATTGACAGCGGGCTGGTGCTGCAACTGCGCAGCGCGCTCAACCAAACCGACACGCTGCTCAATCAGCTGATTGCGGCGCTGACGGCGCAATGTCGGCGCCATAGCGCAACGTTAATGGTCGGCCGCACCTGGCTGCAACACGCGTTACCCACGACGCTGGGGCTGAAATTGGCCGGCACGCTGGACGCCCTGCTGCGCTTTCGGGTTCGTCTGGCTGAGATCCGGCCACGCGTGCTGGCGCTGCAATTCGGCGGTGCCGCCGGCACGCTCGCCTCGTTCGGCGAGCAGGGAGAACGCGTCGAGCAGGCGCTGGCGGAAGCGCTGGCGCTGCCGCGCAGCGCCACGCCGTGGCATACCCAACGCGACCGGTTGCTGGAACTGGCCGGCTGGTATGCCGGACTCACGGGCACGCTCGGCAAGCTGGCGCGTGACATGTCGCTGTTGATGCAAACCGAGGTCGCTGAAATCAGCGAACCTTCGGCCCCGGGTCGCGGCGGCTCCTCCACCATGCCGCATAAGCGTAATCCGGTACTCTGCGCCGCCATCCTCAGCGCGGCTAACCGCTTGCCTGCGCTGATGGCGGGATTGTATGCCGGCCAGGTGCAAGAGCACGAACGCGCGCTGGGAGGCTGGCAGGCCGAGTGGCAAAGCCTGCCGCAGCTCCTGGTGCTGAGCGGAGCGGCAATGGCGCAAAGCCTTGACCTCGTTAACGGCCTGGAGGTGCATGAAGCGGCGATGCGGCGCAATCTGGCGCTGACGCAGGGGCAGATCATGGCTGAATCGGTTTCCCTGGCCTTAGCCCCGCTTCTCGGCCGCCAGCAGGCGCACCAGCATATCGCGCAATGTTGCCGCCAGGCTCAGGCAACGCAGCAATCCCTGTTAACCCTGCTGTGCGCCGATGCGGAAGTCTCTTCCCGACTCAGCCGGGAAGCTCTGGAGACGTTGCTCGATCCGGCCAATGCCACAGGCAGCGCACAGCGTTTCATTCAACAAGTTCTGGCATCGGCCGAAAAGGAGCAATGATGTTGAATTATGTCCTGGAAGGGCCCGAAAACGCCCCGGTCATTCTGTTCAGCAACTCGCTGGGGACGTCATTGGCAATGTGGCAACCGCAGCGCGACGCGCTCATCTCCCACTATCGCATTCTGCGCTACGACGTTGCCGGCCACGGCGCATCGCCGCCCGGTGAACAACCCGGATCGCTGGCGCTGCTGGGCAGACAGGTGCTGTCATTGCTGGACGCTCTGGCGATTGAGCGCGTCCATTTTTGCGGTATCTCCATGGGGGGGTTAACGGGATTATGGCTGGCGCGTTTTCATCCCGAGCGCTTGCTGACGTTGACCATCGCCAATAGCGCAGCAAAAATTGGAACGGCGGCGAATTGGCGACAACGCGCCGCGCAAGTTCGTCAGTCGGGGATGTCCGCCGTCAGCGATGGCGCAGCATCACGCTGGTTCACGCCGGCATTTTGCCAATCCGCCCCCGCCAGGGTGCAAGCATTATTGAATCAGCTGACGGCCTGCGATCCCAACAGCTATGCCGCTTGCTGCGAAGCATTGGCGAACGCCGATTTACGCGCCGAGCTGGAAGGGATCCTCGTGCCGACGCTGATTATCGCCGGACATGACGACGCGGTAACCACCGTCGATGATGCCAAAGCGTTAGTGGCGGGCATTCCCGGCGCTCAATGCGTCATCTTGCCCGCCTCTCACCTTTCCAGCGTCGAGGCCTGGCGGGCATTCAATCGCACTTTCCGGGCCTTTTTGGATGAACAGCTCACGCAGCGGCAACGCTATCAGCAAGGCATGACGGTGCGCAGAGCCGTATTGGGCGATGAACATGTCGATAATACCCTCGCGGCGCTGTCGCCGTTCAACGAGGAATTTCAACATTTCATCACTCGCTACGCCTGGGGGGAAATGTGGACGCGTCCGGGTCTGTCGCGCCATACCCGCAGCCTGATCACCATCGCGATGTTGATCGCCTTGAATCGCGAAGCTGAACTGAAAATGCATATACGAGCCGCCTTCAACAACGGAGTCACGCGCGAAGAGCTCAAAGAAGTCCTGATGCATGCGGCGCTTTACTGCGGCCTGCCCGCCTCGAACGCCGCCTTTCATTTGGCGCAATCCGTCTTTGCCGAACACGATGCCGGGCAGCCGCCGGTCGAATAGAACAGCCGTTTATACCGGCACATCCAGTACTCTCTGACGCAGCGCTGCGACCAGGCGCTGCTGCTCAGGGGGCGTGAACGCCTCTTGCCGGGTAATGATGCCCAACGGTTCTGCCATTCCCTGAGTAGGCAACGGCAGCGCACGCAGGTGATTGCCGAACAGATCGTCGCGCACCGCGCCGTAAGGCACCAGCCAAACATAGCCATACTGCAACGTCAGGCAGCGCGCCAGCGTGACCGACAAGGTCTCGACGCAGCCTTCCGGCACGGCCAGCCCGTGGCTGACAATGAGCGCCTCCGCATTCTGGCGCGGTACGGTCCCACGCGGTGAGAGCACCAATGGCCAACTCAGGGCCTCCGCCAGCGTGACATCCGCATGCAGCAGCGGATGATGGGGGGAAACCACCAGCCGCAGCGTTTCATGATACAGCAGCTCGAAATTGAGCCCCTCCATGCGAGAGGGGTCTGACATACGCCCTATCCCTAAGGTTAATTGCCCGGATCTCACCGCCATCATCAGCGCATCGTTGGCCAGCGTCGAAACCTGCATGCGCCAACCTGGCGATTGCTGCTGCAACCCCACCACGACCGGCGCGACCAAACTCACCAGCGTGGTGGGCAGCGCCCCGATATGCAGCGGCGCCGGCAGCGCCTCGCTGTCCGATGCGACCGTACGCCCCAACACATTCAGCGCATCCAAAACGCGCCCCGCATCCTGCAGGAAACGCGCCCCAGCGGCGGTCAGCTCTGCCCCCTGCCGGCTGCGCGAAAACAGGCGCTCGCCGGCCAGGCTTTCCAGTTCATTGAGCGTTTTGGAGAGGGCGGGCTGCGTGATGCCCAATTGCTGTGCGGCGCGCACCAGCGTCCCCTGCTGCGCGGTAGCGACAAAGGCGTGCAGATGACGCAGGCGGATGCGTTGGCTAAAGCGAGAAGTCATGTTCATGATTTATAGTATTAACTTGCCGCCGACGCGGCAAGCTCATTCACAGGGCAAACGGAGGTCAAATATCAAAAAAAACGGTCTCGTTCTCGCCCTGTAGCCAGATATCGAAATGGTATACCGTCTGATCACCGCGCTGCCGCCTTTGCGCCAATAACGTGCCGCGCCGTTTCTCCCATTCAATGAGGTTCAACACCGGATCTTCAGCGTTCGCCGCCTGCTCGTCGGCGAAGTAAAGACGCGTGTTCAACCCGATGTTGATGCCGCGGGCCACGATCCATAAATTGAGATGAGGCGCCATCAGCCGGCCGTCGCGCCCCATCACTCTGCCCGGTTTGATCGTCTCAAATTGCCACAGGCCGCTGGTGAAATCCGAACAGGTTCGCCCCCAGCCGCGAAAAGCGGGGTCGTCGGGTTTATCTCGTTGGCCGTCGGCGGGATGCTGATATCGTCCGGCGGCGTTGGCCTGCCAGACTTCAACCAGCGCGTCTCGCACCGGCGTGCCGGTACCGTCATAAACATGCCCTTCCACCACGATGCGTTCCCCGCGCGTTTCCGGTTGCGTCAACACATGGGTGAAATTACGCTCAAAAATGTCAAAACCGGCGGCATGCGGCGCCAAACCGATGTGCACATAAGGGCCGGCGGTTTGCGAGGCCGTTTCAGACAAATACTTTTTCATCACGCGGCTCCCTGTGTACGGTTCTCAAACCACGTGGCCCGATGGCCGCGCAGCACCAGATCGAAGCGGTAGGCCAGGCTGTCCAGCGGCACGGCGGCGTGCATATCCAGCTCGGCAATCAGCGTGCGCATCGCATCGTCGCTGCCTACCGACTGCAAGATGGGGCAACGAACGAGCAACGGATCGCCTTCGAAATACATCTGCGTGATCAACCGCTGCGCGAACGCCTCGCCGGAGAGCGAGAAGTGAATATGCGCCGGACGCCAGTCGCTGACCTGATTGCGCCAGGGGTACGGGCCCGGCTTGATGGTGCGAAAACAGTAATACCCGTTGTCGTCGGTCAGCATCCTGCCGCAGCCGCCAAAATTGGGATCGATAGGCGCCAGATACTGATCCTTCTTGTGACGATAGCGCCCTCCCGCATTGGCCTGCCATACCTCGACCAGGGCGTTGCGCACCGGCGCCCCGAAGGCATCGCGCACATATCCATGCACGATGATCCGCTCGCCGATCGGTAAGCCGTCTTTGGCGTAGTTCAGAATCAGATCGTGATCAATCGGGCCGATATCCGTTGGCGTGAACACGGGTGCGGTCAGTTCAGACAGCGAGTTTTGCAATGAAATTAATGCATTGCGCGGCGATCGCAGCACGCTGGTTTTATACAGCGGCGCCAGCGCAGGCGGGTGATGGCTGTAATCGCGATGCACCAGTTCTCGCGCCATCCAATCACTTTTCATCCCGGTATCCTTATTATTTGAGGGTACATGTCGACAGAGTGTAGGAAGCGCAATATGTAAAAGTAAAGTGAGAAAACCGATCGCTTTATATAACCAAAAGTCATGGAATGTTCTGAATTGACGAAACATTTCATTTGGTCCATAACAGGTTTCAATTCCCGTCGGTGGTCCGCCTCGCTACTGAATGGTCGCTTTCAGGTCATCCATGACCGCTTAACTGGAGGCAATGATGAAACGTTCTATCGCGACGGTCTCGGTATCGGGCTCGCTGCCGGAAAAACTGCGGGCTATCGCCGCCGCAGGCTTTGATGGCGTCGAAATTTTCGATAACGATCTGGTCTATTACCCCGGTTCACCGGCGCAAATCCGTGATCTGTGCGCCGAACTGGGCCTGGAAATTTTGCTGTTCCAGCCGTTTCGGGACTTCGAAGGCGGCCCGCGCGAAAGCCTGGCGCAGAACCTTTCACGCGCAGCGCGCAAGTTCGACGTCATGCAGCAATTGGGCTGCTCGCGCATGCTGCTCTGCAGTAATGTCTCGCCCGACAGCAGCGAAGACATGGCCACGCAAGTGAGCGATTTGCGCGCGTTGGCGGAGTTGGCCGCCGAGTATGATATTACTGTCGGTTATGAAGCGCTGGCATGGGGACGTCACGTGAACCTGTGGCGCGACGCCTGGGCGCGGGTTAAGGCCGTAGACCATCCGGCGCTGGGGATCATTCTCGATAGTTTTCATATCCTGTCGCGCGGCGATAATCTTGACGGCCTTGATGAAGTCCCGCCCGAAAAAATTGTGTTTGTACAACTGGCGGACGCCCCGCTGCTGAAGATGGACGTGCTCGCCTGGAGCCGCCATTTCCGCTGTTTCCCCGGCCAAGGGGAGCTGAACCTGGCTCAGTTCATAACTCAACTTTCCGCGCATGGCTATCGCGGCGCCTGGTCGCTGGAGATATTTAACGATGGTTTCCGCGCCTCGCCGGTGCTTCCCACGGCTCAGGACGGTTTCCGATCGTTGTTGTGGCTGGAGGAACAAACCTATGACTGGTTGGCCAAACAGCCTCTGCTGCCCAACGCCATGGCCTCGCTCATAGAACATTCATTATTTCATTCAGAAGCGCATCCCCCCTTGCTGGCGCTGGAGTTTATCGAATTTGCCGTCTCGCACAGCGATGGGCTGGCGATGGGCCAATGGCTGACGCAGTTGGGATTGGTTCACGCCGGCGAACACCGCTCCAAAAGCGTCGCCCTCTATCGCAACGGCAAAGTGAATGTCATTCTGAATGCTCAACCGGAAAGTCAGGCCAGCGGCTATTATCACTTGCACGGCATTTCTCTTTGCGCCGTGGCGTGGCGAGTTCGCGGCGTAGCGCGTTTACTGCAACGGGCGCAAGACTACGGTTACGCCCTCTGGCAAGGAGAAACCGGCCCCAACGAACGGCAAATTCCCGCCCTGTGCGCACCGGACGGCAGCCTGATTTATCTGGTCGAGGCGGACGAAGATCCCAAGAACGATATTTATCACACCGATTTTCATCTGACTCATCGCAGCGCGCCGCCGCCTGCACTGCAGAGCATCGATCACCTCGCGATAGCGCTGACGGACGAATCTTGCGGCAACTGGATCATGTTCCTGCGCAGCGTGCCGGGTTTTGTGCAGGACAACGAGTGGGAATTGCCCGATCCGTTGGGTTTGGTTCGCAGCCGCGTGTTGCGCAGCCCCAACGACGCCATCCGGCTGCCGCTGAATATGTCGGTGAGCCGGGAAACCCAAATCGCCCAGGCATTAACCACCTATCAGGGCGCGGGATTACAGCATGTCGCCTTTGGCTGTAATGATTTGTTCAGCGTCGTGAAAGCGGCTCAGCAGCGTGGATTAAAAACGCTGCGCATCCCCGATAACTACTATCAAGACCTCAGAGCACGTTTCGATCTTGATCCCGTTTTCCTTTCGCAGCTGCAAGCGTTCAATGTGCTCTACGATCGAGACGAGCAAGGTGGAGAATTACTGCACGTCTATACCGTCGCCTACGAGAAAGGGCGCTTCTTCTTCGAGTTATTGGAACGTCGGGGCGGCTACCGCGGCTTCGGGGCCGCCAACGCCCCGGTTCGGCTCACCGCCATGCGTTAACCGTGCGGGCCATCAAGGCCCGCTCATTCTTTCATCTTACTGAAAAGGTTAATGATCGCGCTCACACTCTCAACCGCTTCCGGCTCAGACATTCCCACGGCAATCCCTTTTCATAACATAAGGTTAACATTCCACCCTCACTTCCCTCTCACCTCATCGTCCGATAAACGCACATTATTTCGATAATCGACATTTATTGCCCCACCAACGGTTGCTTATAGTGATGACACTCAACTACTGCACCGGGAGCCCCCCATGTCGGGAAACAACGCAATCAATGTTCGGGCGCTGATCGACAGCCGCCCCTTAGGGAAATGGCAAAAGATGGTCGTGCTGCTCGGCTTTTGCATCATTGCTCTGGATGGATTCGATATCGTTATCATGGGATTTATTGCGCCAGAGCTTAAGGCCGATTGGCAAATCACTAATCGCGAGCTGGGGCTGGTGATCAGCGCGGCGCTGATTGGCCTGTCGCTGGGCGCGATGCTTTCCGGGCCATTGTCAGACAGGTTCGGCCGCAAAGTGGTCATCATCAACAGCGTATTCTTTTTTGGCGTTTGGACGCTGGTGACGGCGTTTTCTCAAAATATGGAGCAGATGATGTTATTTCGCCTGCTCACCGGGTTGGGACTGGGCGCCGCCATGCCGAATGTCGGCACCCTGGTGGCGGAATTCGCGCCTGCCCGGCGCCGCGCTTTCTTGATTACCGTGGTCTTCTGCGGCTTCACCTTTGGCGCCGCCTTGGGCGGATTCGCCGCCTCCTGGCTGATGCCACGCTTCGGCTGGCATTCCGTGCTGCTGCTCGGCGGGATCTTGCCCCTGCTGTTCGCACCCGTGCTGATGGCGGCGTTACCCGAATCGGTGTGTTTCCTGGTGGAGAAACGGGCGAAAAACGACGGAATTCAGCGGATTTTGGCGAAACTGGCGCCCGACCTCGATCTTCGGCACAGCACCATCATATTGCCCCCGCCAAACCAGGCCTGCGCGCACCCCATCAAATTAGTGGTGAGCTCGCAGTACCGTTTCGGCAGTTTAATGCTGTGGGGATCGTATTTTTCCGCGCTGTTTCTGTTCTATACGTTGGGCAGCTGGCTGCCGTTGCTGATTAAAGACGGCGGCTTCAACGTCACGCAAGCGGCGATCATCACCGCCCTGTTTCAGGCGGGCGGCACGCTGGGCTCACTGTTTTCCGGCTGGCTGATGGACAGGTCCGAACCGCATCGCGCTTTGGCGTCCATTTATGGGATGGGGGCGCTGTTCACCCTGCTTATGGGGCCGGCGATGGGCTACCCCGTCCTGATGGGAGGCTGCGCGATGGCGATCGGATTCTGCATCGGAGGAGCCAACACCGGCATGAACGCCCTGTCGGCCAGTTTTTATCCCACCGAAGCCCGGGCTACCGGTTCCAGCTGGATGCACGGCATCGGTCGTTTGGGCGCCATATTGAGCGCGCTGGCCGGCGCTGAAATGCTGGCGCTCGGTTGGAGCTTAAGCACCATTTTCACCGTGCTGGCGCTGCCGGCGCTATTGACGGTGGCGATGATCGTCGCCAAAGGGCGCCATCAAGTTCGCCAGGCGGCAGGGCATGGGTATAAGGCTTACCTTGACGCACGTTCAAATGACATGCGCTGAACGCGCGGAGTAGCCCCCGTTTGAACAGCGACGACAGGATAGCGGGAATGACATTCCCCCCCTTCCTTTCTTCGGTACAGACGCCTTCCGGCTGCAAACACGCGGCGCCCCAGCCGGAAGGCGCAACGCCACCTCATTCCCCTTTTTAACCGCCTCAGAGAAAAATCACTAAGGAGCTCATATGCAAAAAGCACACAGGACGCGGGACGGGAAGAAGTACCTCCTGTGGTTTCTTGCCGGATTGATGTTCATTATCGGCCTGGCAATCTGCCTTCTCGGCGCCAGATTGGCCTTCGTCGGCGGAACGTTTTATTTCGTGGCGATGGGTCTGGCGATGATTATCGCCGCCGTACTGATTGCCCGGCGCCGTCGCAGCGGCATTATCCTGTACGCGATCGCCTTCGTCGCCTCCCTGTTTTGGGCCGTCGCCGATGCCGGCTGGCATTACTGGCCGCTGTTCTCGCGCCTTTTCACCCTCGGCGTTTTAGCGTTTCTTTGCGCTATCGCCTGGCCATTGATGCCCGGTCATTCGGCCAAAAAAGGCCCGGCTTTCGGCTTAGCGGCGATCCTGGCCATCGGGCTGGGGGTCAGCTTCGGGTGGATGTTCAGATCCCAACCGCTGGTCAGCGCGACGAAAACCATCCCCGTATTTCCAGTAGCCGCCGGCGAGCAACAAAAGAATTGGGAGCACTGGGGAAATACCCCGCACGGCGATCGCTTCGCCGCACTTGATCAAATAAACAAGCAGAACGTTTCCCGCTTGCAGGTGACCTGGACTGCCCATACCGGCGATCTTCCCGTGAGCAAAGGTTCGGGCGCGGAAGATCAGAATACGCCTTTGCAGGTCGGCGACACGCTTTATGTCTGCACCCCGTACAGTAAAGTACTGGCTTTAGATGTCGATAGCGGGAAAGAAAAATGGCGTTTCGATCCGCAGGCCGCCTCGCCGAACTGGCAGCGCTGCCGGGGCCTGGGTTACTACGAGGATCACGCCGCTCCTGCAGCAACAGGCTCGAGTCGCCCACCCGCGATCTGTTCGCGTCGTTTGTTCCTGCCCACGATTGACGCCAGACTCATCGCCCTTGATGCCGACACGGGGAAATTGTGCGACGCCTTTGGCGATCGCGGTACCGTCGATCTCGGCAGCGGCATGGGCGAAATCAAACCGGGCTATTATCAACAAACCTCCACGCCGCTGGTGGCCGGAGAAATCGTCGTCGTGGGGGGACGCGTAGCGGACAACTTTTCCACCGATGAGCCTCCCGGCGTTGTTCGAGCTTATGATGTTCACTCCGGCAACCTCATGTGGGCCTGGGATCCGGGCAACCCTGAACTGAGCGGCCTGCCGCCGGAGGGGCAAACCTATACTCGCGGCACGCCGAATGTCTGGTCAGCCATGTCCTATGACAAGCGGTTGAACCTCATCTATTTACCCACAGGCAACGCGACGCCAGACTTTTTCGGCGGCACTCGCAGCGCGCTGGACGACAAATACAGCTCCGCCGTCGTCGCCATAGACGCCGCTACCGGCAAAGTTCGCTGGCACTATCAGACGACCCACCACGATTTGTGGGACTTCGATCTGCCCTCACAGCCATTGTTGTTCGATTTGCCCGACGGCAAAGGCGGCATTACGCCGGTTCTGGTGCAAACCAGCAAGCAAGGCATGATTTTCATGCTCAACCGCGTGACCGGCGAGCCCGTCGCGCAAGTTGAAGAACGCCCGGTGCCAACGGGAGCTATCAGGGGGGAACGCTATTCCCCCACTCAGCCGTACTCAGTGGGGATGCCGATGATTGGCAATGAACAACTGAAAGAGTCGGATATGTGGGGCGCAACGCCGATTGACCTGCTGTTATGCCGCATTCAGTTTAAAGAAATGCGCTATCAAGGCATTTTCACCCCGCCGGGTGAAGACCGCGCCCTGCAATACCCAGGCTCCCTGGGAGGAATGAACTGGGGCAGCGTCGCCGTGGATCCACACAATAACCTGATGTTCGTTAACGACATGCGTCTGGGATTGGCGCATTATCTGGTGCCGCGGGATAAGGTGCCAACCAACGCCAGCGGTATTGAAATGGGAATAGTCCCGATGGAGGGCACCCCGTTCGGGGCCCTGCGAGAACGCTTCCTCTCCCCGCTGGGGATCCCCTGCCAGAAACCGCCGTTCGGCACGATGTCCGCCGTGGACCTGACTACCGGCAAATTGGTGTGGCAGGTCCCTGTCGGGACAGTCGAGGATACCGGGCCGCTCGGCATCAGCATGCATATGCCGATCCCTATCGGCATGCCAACGCTGGGCGCGCCGCTGTCGACGCAGTCGGGTCTTCTGTTTTTCGCCGGCACGCAGGACTTCTATTTACGCGCCTTTGACACCGCCAACGGTAAAGAGATTTGGAAATCGCGCTTGCCGGTCGGGAGCCAATCCGGCCCGATGACTTACCTTTCGCCGAAAACCGGCAAGCAGTACATTGTCATCAATGCGGGGGGCGCACGCCAATCACCGATGCGCGGCGACTACATTATCGCCTATGCGCTGCCGGACAAGTAATCCCGCACGAGAAATATCAAGGCGCATCGGGTTTACAGAGTGAGTCAATCCCATCGGCAACGGGCGGCGTCAAACCCGCCCTATCGTTCACAACATGACAAACGGTAAGACGAAAAGACGGTTTGATAACGTCGGCAAAGGGTCGGGACAGGAAAATAAGAACGACAGCCGATAAGAACGGTGGTTTTACTGTGATGGGGATCGTTGAAAGATTTATTCGTAAGTGATTGAATAGTGGCGGAGAGAGGGGGATTTGAACCCCCGGTAGAGTTGCCCCTACTCCAGTTTTCGAGACTGGTCCGTTCAGCCGCTCCGGCATCTCTCCTGACAACGCTTGCTATCATGCCCGCTTTTGCGGCATTTTTACAGCATTAGCATACCGCTGAACGTTCAAGTGATGAGTTTACGAGCAACCTGATGATTAAATGGCCGTGGAAAGCGACTCAACCCTCTCAATCCCAGGCAGACATCGAGGCCCAGTGGCAGGACGCGCTGGCGATCCCGCTGCTGTCGCCGCTGAATGAGCAGGAGCGGCAGCGGCTGGTGGCCGTCGCCGGGCAAATCTTGCAGCAAAAGCGCATCGTGCCGCTGCAGGGGCTGCAGCTCACCTCACAAATGCAGGCGCGCATCGCCCTGCTGTTCGCCCTGCCGGTGCTGGAGCTCGGCGCGGAGTGCCTCGACGGCTTCAACGAAATCCTGCTCTACCCCACCCCGTTCGTGGTGGAAGACGAATGGCAGGACGAAATCGGCCTGGTGCACTCGGGGCCGGTGGTGCAGTCCGGCCAGAGCTGGGAACAAGGGCCGATCGTGCTCAACTGGCAAGACGTGCAGGACTCTTTCGATCTCTCCGGTTTCAATCTGGTGATCCACGAAGCGGTGCACAAGCTGGATATGCGCAACGGCGGCGTCGCCACCGGCGTGCCGCCGATCCCGCTGCGCGAAGTGGCCGCCTGGGAGCACGATCTGCACGCCGCAATGGAAAGCCTGCAGGACGAGATCGACATGGTCGGCGAAGAGGCCGCCAGCATGGACGCCTACGCCGCCACCGATGCGGCCGAGTGCTTCGCCGTGCTGTCGGAGTATTTTTTCAGCGCCCCCGAGCTGCTGGCAGAACGCTTTCCGGCGCTGTATCAGCACTTTTGCCGCTTCTACCGCCAGGATCCGCTGGCGCGCCTGCTGCGCGGCCAGGCGGAAAACGATGCGCAATGGGCTGACTGACGGGCATATTGCTCAGATACCGAGCAGTCGCGCCGCCTGGGGCAATTTAGCGTTGACACACCCGGGGCGGCTGGATATGATGCGCCCCGTTCACACGATTCCTCTGTAGTTCAGTCGGTAGAACGGCGGACTGTTAATCCGTATGTCACTGGTTCGAGTCCAGTCAGAGGAGCCATATTTAGAGAAGCCCGCTTAAGGAAACTTAAGCGGGCTTTTTGCTGTTGGGCGTTTACAGCCCGCGTTTTTCCATCAGCAGCGCCAGATCGACCAAGCGGTTGGAGAAGCCCCACTCGTTGTCATACCAGGCGAGCACCTTCACCAGATTGCCGCCGATGACCAGCGTGGACAGGCCGTCGATGATCGACGAGCGCGCATCGCCCCGATAGTCGCTCGACACCAGCGGTTCATCGCTGTACCCCAAGATCCCTTTCAGCGGGCCGGACGCCGCCGCCGCGCGGAAAGCGGCGTTGATCTCCTCCACCGTCGCCGGGCGTTTCAGCGTCACCGTCAGATCGACGATCGAGACGACCGGTACCGGCACCCGCAGCGAGTAACCGGTCAGGCGGCCGTCGAGATCCGGGATCACCTTGCCGAGCGCCTTGGCCGCGCCGCTGGAGTATGGCACGATCGACTCCGCCGCCGCCCGCCCGCCGCGCAGATCTTTTTCCGGCTGATCGTGCAGCGCCTGGCTGTTGGTATAGGCGTGAGTGGTGTTCATCAGCCCGTATTCGATGCCGAACGCCTGATGCAACACCTGCGCGGCGGGCGCCAGCCCGTTGGTGGTACAGCTGCCGTTGCTGACCACTTTATGCCGCGCCGGATCGTAGAGCTGGTCGTTAACCCCCATGACGATGGTGATGTCGTCGTTCTTGGCCGGCGCCGAGATAATCACCCGCTTAGCGCCGCCGTGCGTGATGTGCACTTCCGCCTTGGCTTTATCGGTAAAGAAGCCCGTCGCTTCGATCACCACGTCCACGCCCACGCTGCGCCAGGGGATCTCGGCGGGATCGCGCTGGGAAAACACCTGAATTGGCCGGCCGTCCAGCAGCAGCTGGTTGTCGCCGGCTTCCACTTTGGCCGCCAGCGTGCCGGAAAGCGTGTCGTATTTCAGCAGGTGCGCCAGCGTTTTGCTGTCCGTCAGATCGTTGATCGCCACCACTTCAAAATCGCTGCGCCCCAGCGCCGCGCGCAGCACGTTGCGCCCGATCCTGCCGAAGCCGTTAATGCCTACTTTCACCATGATGCTCTCCTCGTTTGGGCTTTACCTCAAATCTAGCCCTGCCCCGAGGCGGCGTAAATGACGTTTACAGATCAATTTACGCCAAATTGCGCGCATGGAAGCGTTCGCGGTATTCGCTCGGGGTCAGCTGCAGTTTGCGCTCAAACACCCGCCGCAGGTTAAGGCCGTTGCCGAAGCCGGTGGCCAGCGCGATCTGTTCGATGCCCTCCGCACTCTGCTCGAGGCGCTGCCTGGCGGTATGCAACCGCCCTTCTTCGACGAATTTGGCGGGAGAAATGCCCGTCTCGCGGGTGAATACGCGGGTAAAGTTGCGCGGGCTCATCGCCACGCGTTCGGCCAACCGATCGACGCTGAGATCGTCGGCGAGGTTTTCCAGGATCCAGGACTGTAGGTCGCGGATCGGGCCAGGCGATTTGGCCTGGTTGAGCGGGTAGCGGCTGAACTGCGCCTGCCCGCCGGGGCGGCGCAGAAACATCACCAGATCCTGTGCCACTTCGCGTGCCTGCACGAAGCCGTAGTCGTCCTCCACCAGCGCCAGCGTCAGATCGAAGCCGGAACTGACGCCGCCGGAGGTCCAGATCGGCCCGTCCTGTACGTAGATCGGGCCGTTCTCGACCTGCACCCGCGGGAAGCGCGCTTGCAACGTTTCCGCCAGCCGCCAGTGGGTAGTCGCCCGCCGCCCGTTCAGCAACCCGGCCTCGGCCAGCAGCAGAGCCCCGCCGCAAACGGAAGCGATACGGCGCGCCTGCGGGGCCGCGCGGCGCAGCCAATCCGCCACCAGGGCGCCCTCTTCTTCGGTCGCCCCCTTGCCGGCGACAATGACGGTATCGCGCGGCAGGGCCGGATCGAGATCCGCCAGGCGGTGGTCGGCCAACAGGCTCAGCCCGGACAGGCCGTGTACCACCCGATGGGATTGCGTGGTGGCGACCGCGATCTGATACAGCGGCGCCTCGGCAGGGCTCAGACGGTTAGCCTGCATCAGGATATCGGCGATGCCCGCCGCTTCGAACAGCATGCCCCCTTCAGGGACGATAATCAGGAATGTATGCATGGCGACAATAGGAAGAACAAGCAAAAAAGGTCAGACAGCCACTGTATAAGAAAAGCCTCGCCAGTTCACCCTGCGAGCATAAAAAAGCCCGCCGGCAAGCGCCGACGGGCCAACAAAGCACTGTCCTCAAGCCTGCGGCAGGCTCACCCCGCCGGCGCGCGCCAATTGCGCCAGCAGCGCCGTTTGAAACGCCTCGTCGTATACCGCCGCGTGGGGATCGAAGCGCTGTTGATGGTGCCAATAGCCGCCGGACGCCAGAGCCTGCGGCTCATCGCTGCTCACCAGCCACGCCTGCGTCACATGCCCCAGCGCCAGATCGTCTGGCGCATCCGCGCCGCCCATTTTGGTCGGCACCCAGCCGGGATCGACCGCGCTGCTGATCACGTCAGGCCACAGGCGCGCCACGGCGGCGGCCAGCGCGGTGACGAACAGTTTGCTGTCCGAATAGGAGCCGGCTGCGCCGCCGAGCCAGTCCACGCCGCTCAGTTCCGCCACGCCGTCAAAGTGCATGCTGCTGCTCAGATAGACGATACGCTTGGGGCGTTCGATCAGGGCCGTCAGCAGGTAGGGCGCAACGACGTTCACCGGCATCACCTGCGGCCCGGTAAACATACCGGCGTTGTGGATCACCGCGTCCGGGCGGCCGAGGCGGTTGACCTGCTCGGCAAGCTGCCGGATCTGCTGCACATCGGACAGATCGCCGATCGCCGCCTGCGCACCGCGATCCAGCAGATCGCGCACCGCGTCCAAACGGCCGGGTTCACGCGCATGCAAAATCACCTGATGCCCTTCGTCCAACAGCGTTTGCGCGGCGGCGCGGCCCAGCCCGTCTACCGAGCCGGTAATGAAAATGCGTGACATGCCATTCCTCCGTTTAGCGCCAGCCGAGCGCCGGCGCGACATGGGTTAAAATCGATTCGATGACGTGGGCGTTGTAATCCACGCCCAGCTGGTTAGGCACGGTCAGCAGCAGCGTATCCGCTTCGGCGATGGCCTCGTCCTGCGCCAGCTGCTTGATCAGCTCGTCCGGCTCGGCGGCATAGCTGCGGCCGAAGATCGCCCGGGTCTGCGCGTCGATATACCCCAGTTGATCGCCCTCCTTGCCGCCGCCGCCGAAGTAGTTGCGATCCCGCTGATCCACCAGCGCGAAGATGCTGCGGCTGACGGAAACCCGCGGCTCGCGCGCATGGCCCGCCTCTTGCCAGGCGGCGCGGTAGGCGCGGATCTGCTTGGCCTGCTGGATATGGAAGGGTTCGCCGGTTTCGTCGTTTTTGAGCGTCGAACTTTGCAGGTTCATGCCCAGCTTCGCCGCCCAGACGGCGGTGGCGTTCGAACCGGCGCCCCACCAGATGCGGTCGCGCAGCCCGGCGGAAAACGGCTCCGGCCGCAGCAGCCCAGGCGGATTCGGGAACATCGGCTGTGGATTGGGCTCGGCGAACCCTTCACCGCGCAGCGCTTCCAGGAACACTTCGGTGTGGCGGCGAGCCATGTCCGCGTCGCTCTCGCCGTCGGCCGGGGCATAGCCGAAATAGCGCCAGCCGTCGATCACCTGCTCCGGCGAGCCGCGGCTGATGCCAAGCTGCAGCCGCCCGCCGGCGATCAGATCCGCCGCGCCGGCGTCTTCCACCATGTACAGCGGATTTTCATAACGCATGTCGATCACGCCGGTGCCGATCTCGATGCGTTGGGTTTTGGCGCCGATGGCGGCCAGCAGCGGGAACGGCGACCCCAGCTGGCGTGCGAAGTGGTGTACGCGAAAATAGGCGCCGTCCGCCCCCAGATCTTCGGCGGCGACCGCCAGATCGATGGACTGCAGCAGCGCATCCGCCGCGGAACGGGTGCCGGACTGGGCGGAAGGCGACCAGTGGCCAAACGAGAGAAAACCAATCTTTTTCATCGGGAATCGTCCTCAAAGGCAAATCATCGGCCTACAGTGACAAAAACCGCGCGCCCTGCGCCAGCAAAATCGCCCCCGATCGCACTAAACGAACCGATTGCCGCCGCGCCGCCCGGCGATTGTAATCAAAAAACAAATGTCGTATAACAAGCAGCTCCGAGGGGTGTCCTGTTACGGGCTGAGATGGCGCAAGCCGAACCCTTTGAACCTGATCTGGGTCATGCCAGCGAAGGGACGGTTAGGCAACAACGCTCTCACCCGTTGCCTGTTCATACCCCAGCGTGCCCGGATCTCCACTGACTCAAGGAGGTCCCATGTCCATCACCACCCTGTTCGAAAGCGGTCTTTACGGCCGGTTGCGCCAACAAGCCGGCAGCCACTGGCAAGATTACGTTGATCACCCGTTTCTGCAGCAGCTGGCCGCCGGCACCTTGCCCGAACGCGCGTTTCGCCGCTACCTGACGCAGGACTATCTGTTCCTGCTGCACTTCGCCCGCGCCTACGCGCTGCTGGTCAGCAAGCTGCGCACCCTGCCGGAGATGCGCGCCGCTACCGCCTCGCTCAACGGCATCGTCGCCGAACTGCCGCTGCACGTGGCCTACTGCGCCGAATGGGGGCTGAGCGAAGCGCAGATCGCCGCCCAGCCGGAAGCGGCGGAAACCATGAACTATACCCGCTACGTGCTGGATATCGGCCATGCCGGCGACGCCCTCGATCTGCTGGCTGGCCTGCTGCCCTGCGTGGCCGGCTATGCCGAAATCGGCCTGCGGCTGCTGCACGATCCCGCCACCCAAATGGAGGGCAATCCTTACGCCTCCTGGATCCGCAACTACGGCGACGAGGGCTATCTGGCCGGCGTGCGCGCCGCCATCGAGCTGCTGGAAACCGTCGGCCACCAGCGCGGCGCACCAGGCCGCTTCCCCGAGCTGGCGCAGATTTTCACCACCGCCACCCAGCTGGAATCGGCATTTTGGCAAATGGGGCTGAACGCCTCATGACCTCCCCGCTTCTCCCGCCCGGCATCCAGGTGCGGGATCTCAGCCTGCGTTTCGGTCAGCAAATCGTCTTCGACCGGCTGAGCTTCGACATCGCCGGCGGCAGCTTCGTCGCCCTGCTCGGCGCCAGCGGCGCCGGCAAAACCAGCCTGCTGAAGATCATCGCCGGCCTGGCGCAGGCCACCTCGGGCACGGTGACCGGCAGCGACGGCCTGCCGATCGCCGGGCGCATCGCCTACATGGGGCAAAAAGACCTGCTCTACCCGTGGCTGACCGTCGAAGAGAACGTCGCCCTCGGCGCGCGGCTGCGCGGCGAAACGCCGGATCGGGCGTGGGCGGCGCACCTGCTGGAGCGCGTGGGCCTGGCCGCTCATGGCCGCAGCCTGCCCGCCGCGCTGTCCGGCGGCATGCGCCAGCGCGCCGCCATCGCCCGCACGCTCTACGAACGCCAGCCGATCGTGCTGATGGACGAACCCTTTTCCGCGCTGGACGCCATTACCCGCGCCGAGATCCAGAGCCTGGCCGCCGAGCTGCTGGCGCAAAACACCGTGCTGCTGATCACCCACGATCCGATGGAAGCCTGCCGCCTGAGCCACCGGCTGCTGGTGCTGTCGCCCTGGCCGCTGGGCCTCGACGATACCCACCGCATCAGCGGGCAACCGCCGCGTGCGCCGGATGACGCCGGCCTGCTGAAAAGCCAGGCCGAGCTGCTGCAGCAGATGGTGAGGGCCGCGCAATGAATATCGCCAAAGAGCGCGGCCTCACCCGCCTGCTGCGCGGGCTGACGGTGTTCGTCGGCCTGCTGCTGCTGTGGTGGCTGGCGGCGCAAAGCGGCATTCCGGCCTTTCTGCTGCCCACGCCGGGCGCGGTGGCGCAGGCGCTGTGGGACGGACGCGGCTATCTCGCCTGGCACACGCTGGTCACCGCTTCGGAGATCGTCAGCGGTCTCGCGCTCGGCGTGCTGCTCGGCGCGGCGCTGGCGCTGTGCATGATCTTCTCGCCGCGCCTGCAGCGCTGGCTGATGCCACTGGTGCTCACCAGCCAGGCGATACCGGTGTTCGCCCTGGCCCCATTGCTGGTGCTGTGGTTCGGCTTCGGCATGAGCGCCAAAGTGGCGATGGCGGTGCTGGTGATCTTCTTCCCGGTGGTGTCGGCCTTTTTCGACGGGCTGCGCCGGGTCAACAACGACTATCTCGATCTGGCGCGCACGATGCACGCTTCGCGTTGGGCGCAGTTGCGGCACGTGCGGCTGATGGCGGCGCTGCCGGCCTTCGGCTCCGGCCTGCGCATGGCCGCCGCCGTCGCGCCGATCGGCGCCATTATCGGCGAATGGGTCGGCTCGGCCGAAGGGCTGGGCTACGTGATGCTGAACGCCAACGCGCGCATGCAGACCGACGTCTGCTTCGCCGCGCTGTTTATTTTGGTGCTGATGACCGTGCTGCTGTGGGCTGCGGTGGATGCGCTGCTGCGGCGCCTGATCGCCTGGGCGCCGGAAAACGACTGATGATTGCAACCATAACCAGGGATAAAGGAACGACCATGATCAAACAAACCGTTTGCGGGCTACTGCTCGGCGCCGCCCTCACCGGCCAGGCCGGCGCGGCCGACAAGCTGACGCTGGTGCTCGACTGGTACATCAACCCCGATCACGCGCCGATTATGGTGGCCGAGCAGATCGGCGCCTTCAAGGCCGCAGGGCTGGACGTCAAGATCGTGCCGCCGTCCGATCCGGCGCTGCCGCCGCGCCTGGTGGCCGCCAAACAGGCCGACCTCGCCATCACCTATCAGCCGCAGCTGCATTTCTTCGCCGATCAGGGCCTGCCGCTGATGCGCGTCGGCACGCTGATCAACACGCCGCTGAATACGGTGATCGCGCTGGATAAAAACATCACCTCGCCGGCGGATCTCAAGGGCAAAACGGTGGGTTACTCGGTCAGCGGCATCGAACAGGCGACGCTGGCCACCATGGTCGAGCACGAGCACCTCAAGCCGCAGGATATCAAGCTCATCAACGTCAACTTCCAGCTGACCAGCGCCCTGCTGGCGGGCCAGGTCGATGCGGTGATCGGCGGCTACCGCAACATCGAAGCGCTGGAGCTGAAGCTGCAGGGTAAAGAACCGGTGGTGTTCAACGTCGAAGATTACGGCGTGCCGGCCTACGACGAGCTGATTATCGTCGCCCACCGCGATGCGGTGAACGAGCCGAAAATCCGCAAGTTCCTCGCCGCGCTGAAGAAAGGCAGCGACTACCTGCACGCGCACCCGCAGAACACCTGGCTGGCGTTCGCCAAGGCGCACCCGGAGCTGAATACCGAGCTGAACAAACAGGCGTGGCAAGCCAGCCTGCCGCTGTTCGCGCGCGATCCGGCCAAGCTGGATCGCGCCCGCTACCAGGCTTACGAACAGTTCCTGTTCGACAACAAGCTGATCAAGAAAATCACTCCGGTGGAACAGTACGCGGTGGAGTTGAACTGATCACGCCGAGGCGGCCGGCGGCGCCACCGTCACCTCACCCTGGCCGCTGCGCTGCAAGGCCGCCTTCACCAGCCCGTTGGCCTTGCAGCGCTCGATAAAATCGTTCACGTAGGCGGCGCCCTGCGTTTTTTGCCGCGGCACCGCCAGCGCCTGGCGGATAGCGGTGAAATGCCCGTCCAGCACCCGGTAGCCGGGATGGGCGGCCGCGGCGGCCAGCAGCGGTTGGCGCACACCGGCCGCCGCCTCCAGCCCCCGGTCGAAAAACAGCGCGATCGCCTCGGCGGAGGTTGCCGCCCGCACCAGTTGCGCCTGCTGCAGCGTGCGCGATAAAAACAGATCGTACGCCGCCCCCTGGCCGACCGCGATGCGCACCTCCGGCCTGTCGAGCTGCGCCACCTCAAAGTAAGGCGCGTCGTTCGCCACCAGGTAAGTCCCCTCGATGATCACGTACGGCTCGCTGAAGGCGATCTGCGCCGCGCGCACCGGCTCGATGGCCATAAACGCCAGGTTCCAGGCGCCGCTGTCCAGATCGGCGAACACCTTGCCCGCCGCATCATAGGTCACCAGCTCGAGCGCCACGCCCAGCTCCTGGGCCAGCGCGGCGGCCAGCTCCACCGAAGCGCCCTGCGGTTTGCCGCCGGCTCCGGCCTGCGCCAGCACCGGATTACCGTAGTTGATCGCCGCGCGCAACACGCCTTGCGGGGCCAGATCGTCGAGTACCGCGGCGGGAATCGTCTGCATACTTCCTCCTGAATGGCTGATGGGCGCGCCGTCGTGGCGCTCATTAAGCGTAGAGCGAAACCTCGGACCAGCAAGCTTTCGCCACCGAAGCCGCCGCCGGCGTGATTAACGTCACACTATTGTCATAAAAATGTACAATAGCCGCCGTTCGTCGGCCGTAGCGGGAGATCGCGCGTTGTTCCGCCGCCGGCAATAGGCTATACCCTTCACTTTTCGCGCCGCGGCACGCTCGGCGGCGCAGACCAGGGCAGCAACGGTTTTATTTCAATCAGACAGGGTTTGGCGGATGGTTTTAGCAGTCGTTTCGTTTGTTCTCTTTTTGGCGTCGATTTTGATTTATCGCACCCGGGCCGCCGCCAACCGCTGGTGGTTCGCCATTCTGCTGACGCTGCTCGGCAGCTATCTGGTGCTGAACGTCATCCTGATCGCCAGCAACTACTTCACCGGCGACGGCATCACCGACGCGGTGATCTACACCGTCACCAGCAGCCTCAAAGGCGCGGGCATCAGCAAATACGTGCTGCCGTTTATCGGCCTGCTGGCGGCGCTGGGGCTTATCTTCGCGGTGCTGGCTCGCAGCCTGCTGCGCCGCAAGGCCAAAGGCAGCAGCGTGGCCTACAGCATCGTCGCCGTGCTGCTGGCGCTGTTCTCGGTCGGCACCACCCCGGCGTTTCAGGACATCTCGCTGCTGGTCAAGAGCCAGATCGTCGGCGATACCGCCGATTTCGCCACCTATTACAAGGCGCCGAAAAAGACCGTGCAGGGCAAGCGGCCGAACCTGGTGTACATTTATGCCGAGAGCCTGGAGCGCACCTACTTCGACGCCGAGCTGTTTCCCGGCCTGGCCGACGAGCTGAACACCCTGCGCACGGACAGCATCGATTTCAGCAACACCCAGCAGCTGCCGGGCACCGGCTATACCATCGCCGGCATGGTCGCCTCGCAGTGCGGCATTCCGCTGTTCGCGCCCTTCGACGGCAACGCCTCCAGCGCGGTCTCCACCTTCTACCCGGAGAACGTCTGCCTGGGCGACGTGCTGAAGGCCGCCGGCTACAGCAACTATTTCTATCAGGGCGCCGAGCTGGCATTTGCCGGTAAAGACACCTTCCTGAAATCCCACGGCTTCGACCACGTTTACGGCTTCAAAGAGCTGCGCGAACAGGTCGCCGATCCGAGCTACAAAAACGACTGGGGCTGGTACGACGACAGCGTGCTGGACGTGGTGTACGGCAAGTTCGTCGAGCTGTCCAAGCAGCGCCAACCCTTCTCGCTGTTTACCCTGACCGTCGATACCCATCACCCGGACGGCTTTATCTCCGCCGGCTGCAGCAAGAAAAGTTACGCCTGGCAGAACAAGGAAAACCGCTCGCTGAGCGCGGTGGCCTGCAGCCAGCAACACATCGCCGCGCTGATCGACAAGATCAAACGCTCGCCCTATTTCAGCAACACCGTGATCGTGGTGTCCTCCGATCATCTGGCGATGAACAACACCGCCTACGATATCCTGACCAAACAGAAGCGCCGCAACCTGTTCTTCATCATCGACGGCACCCGGCCGCTGGCGGAACAGCGCAACGAGAAGCGCAGCACGCTGGACAACGGCGCCACGGTGCTGGACGTGATGGGCGGCGACAACTACATCGGCCTCGGCCGCAGCAGCCTGTCGGCGCCGTCGCTGTCTACGGTGTTCCTGAACATCGAAGAGAAAATCAACGGCTGGAAACCGGCGGTGATCAACCAGTGGGGCCTGCCGAACCGCATCAGCGACTACAGCGTGGACACGCGCCAGCGCAGCTTCAGCTTCTCCGGCGTCACCTACAAGGTGCCGTTCATTCTGCGGGTGGGCGATAACCGCATCGAACCGATGTTCAACGTCTACCTTTCCACCCCGCTGCGCAAGCAGCTGGCCGGGCTGGGCGCGGGGGAGAAATTCGTCTGGGTCGATAAATGCTACGAGATCGGCCGGGTCTGGGCGCCGCAGCTGGCGCTGAGCACCGACATCTGCGTGGCCTCCGGCACCCTAGCCTCGCCGCCGCAGATCGTGCAGGCCAGCGGCGAACGCTTCCGCGGCAAGGTGAGCTTTACCGCCCCGGCAGCGGACAGCGTCGCCGATTATCAAAACGCCGTCGCCCGCCTGCAGGTGGACGACGCGGCGATGAAGTACCGGGCGGACAGCATCGAGTTCATGCTGCCCGGCCTGCCGGAGCAGGTGAAGGCCATCACCGGCGTTTCCGGCGTCGAGGAGTGGGGCCGCTGGTCCGACGCCAACCTGGCGCCGGCGGTCGACATCGATTACGTCGATCCGCTGCCGAAGCGCTTCGATCTGGTGCTGCGCGCCCGCGCCTACGGCAATAACGTCGGCGAACCGATTTCGGTGCGCGTCGGCGACGAAGAGCGTTTCGTGTCGCTAGGCGAACAGGACAGCACCGTCACCCTGCGCTTCGACAACCCGCGCGGCGCGCAGAAGATCAGCATTACCCCGCCGGCGCCGACCGAGCCGAAAGAGAGCGCCAGCGGCGGCTTCACGCCGAAGAAGCTGGGCATCGGCCTGGTGTCGCTGAAGGTCGAGGCGGCCGCCCCTTCCTCCTGATCCCCACGCCTTCACGGGCGCGGTATTTTCTTTGCTGCGCCCGTCATTTCGACCAAGCTTTTACGCCCTTCTTCGGCTAACCTGTGACGGTAAAACGCCGCAACCCCGCCACAGAGCCGGGACATCCAAGGAGAAAGTATGAGCTATGCCCCACCTCGCAGCGGCCTCAGCGCCGATCAGGCACTCGATCAACTGGAAGCCCTGTATGACGCCGCGGTAGACGCGCTGCGTCAGGCGGTCAGCGACTTTATCAACCACGGCACGCTGCCGGATGCGCAGGCGCGCGCCGCCGGGCTGTTCGTGTATCCCGAGCTGCGCGTCAGCTGGGACGGGCAGCAGTCCGGCCCGAACAAAACCCGCGCCTTCGGCCGCTTTACCCATCCCGGCAGCTACAGCACCACCGTGACCCGGCCGCAGCTGTTCCGCCACTATCTGGCCGAACAGCTGGCGATGCTGGAGCACGATTACGCCGCCCATATCGAAGTGGCGCCGTCGCAGCAGGAGATCCCGTTCCCTTACGTGATCGACGGCTCCAGCCTGGCGCTCGATCGCTCGATGAGCGCCGGCATCGCGCAGCATTTCCCCACCACCGAGCTGGCGCAGATCGGTGACGAGACCGCCGACGGCCTGTACCACGCCACCGACAGCCATTTCCCGCTGTCGCATTTCGATGCGCTGCGCGCGGATTTCTCGCTGGCGCGGCTGCGGCACTACACCGGCACGCCGGTGGAACACTTCCAGCCGTTCGTGCTGTTCACCAACTACACCCGCTATGTGGATGAGTTCGTGCGCTGGGCCTGCGCCCAGATCGCCGATCCGGCCAGCCCCTACATCGCCCTCTCCAGCGCCGGCGGCACCTATATCACGCCGGAAACCCGCGCCCCGGAGCAGGCGGTGTCCGATCTGGCGTGGAAAAACCACCAGATGCCGGCCTATCACCTGATCTCGCGCACCGGCCAGGGCATTACGCTGATCAACATCGGCGTCGGCCCGTCCAACGCCAAAACCATCTGCGATCACCTGGCGGTGCTGCGCCCGAGCGCCTGGCTGATGATCGGCCACTGCGGCGGCCTGCGCGAAAGCCAGAAGATCGGCGATTACGTGCTGGCCCACGCCTATCTGCGCGACGATCACGTGCTGGATGCGGTGCTGCCGCCGGATATTCCGATCCCGAGCATCGCCGAGGTGCAGCGCGCCCTGTACGACGCCACCAAGATGGTCAGCGGCATGCCCGGCGAAGAGGTCAAACAGCGTTTGCGCACCGGCACCGTGGTCACCACCGACGATCGCAACTGGGAGCTGCGCTATTCCGCTTCGGCGCGGCGCTTCAACCTCAGCCGCGCGGTGGCGGTCGACATGGAGAGCGCCACCATCGCCGCCCAGGGTTACCGCTTCCGGGTGCCGTACGGCACGCTGTTGTGCGTCTCCGACAAACCGTTGCACGGCGAAATAAAACTGCCGGGCCAGGCCAACCGCTTCTACGAAGGAGCGATCTCCGAGCACCTGCAGATCGGCATCTGCGCCATCGATCTGCTGCGCGCCGAGGGCGATCGCCTGCACTCGCGCAAGCTGCGCACCTTCAACGAACCGCCGTTCCGGTAACGGTTCTCAGGCCCGCTGCGGCGGGCCATTTTTTCCTTAACGCACCAACGCCAGCGCGCGCTTCTCCTGGCTGCGGCCGCCGGCGATCGACAGCAGCAGGTCTTTGACCAGCAGCGCCGGGGCGGACAGCGCCTGTTGGCCCGACATGCACAGCGACAGCGGCACCGACATCGTCGGCGCATTGATGCGCGCCATCCAGGCTTTGGCCGGGCCGATCATCGCGCGCGCCACCGATTCCGGCAGCACGGTCGCCCCCAGCCCGCCGGCGATCGCGGCGCTCAACGCGCCCGAGGATTCGATCTCCCCCACCACGTTGACAGCCAGCTTGCGCAGCGCCATCGCCTCCTCCAGCTGATTGCGCACCGCATCGCCCTCGCGCGGCAGGAACAGGTTTAGCCGCGCCACGTCCAGCAGCTCGACGCTGTTGCCGGGATGCGGCACCGCGCGCGTCGCCACCAGATAAAGATCTTCTCGCATCAGTGCGATGGCGTGCAGCCCGGCGGGCATTTTGGCGCCGTAGACCATCGCCATGTCCAGCGTCTGGTTAGCCACCTGCCCGGCCAGCGCCGCGCCGCCGTTTTCATGCAGGCTGAGCAGGATACCCGGCTGCTGATCGCGCAGGCTCTGCAGCAGCGGCAACGCCAGCTGCGCCGCGGTGCTGCCCGACGCCAGCCCGAGAGACACCTGGCCGCTCATCGCCTGCCCGGCGCTGTTGACCGCACTCTGCGCCTGCTCGCACTGGCGCAGAATGGTCTGCGCGTGGGCATACAGAATGTTGCCGGCCTCGGTCGGCTGCACGCCGCGCTTGGTGCGGATCAGCAGCTGTTGCTTCAGCTCCCCCTCCAGCGTCGCCAGCTGCTGGCTGAGCGCCGGCTGGGCGATGTGCAACACCTCCGCCGCCTGGGTCAGGCTGCCGATATCGACGATTTTCACGAAGTACTTCAGACGTCTGAAATTCATAGTGCCTCCAGCGAGCCGCTAAATTGAGAATGCCGAAATCCGGTCAGGCAACCACAGCAAGATCCAGGCCAGAGTCGGTAAACGGCCACGGAAGCGGGATATACGGCGGTCAACGGCCGTTCGCCGGGCGGCGCGCGCCACCGCGCAGGGCAGCCGTTGCACCATCGGCAGGCAAATGCGCCAAACAGCGGGCAATCCGGCGGCGCTGCGCGCGGGATAAGCGATAAAAGCGAGAAAAAGCAGCAGGTTGGGCAATCTTGCAGCAAACGAACGCGTCGGGCGTTTTCACGCTTTACAAGCCGCAACCGCCCCGCTATTATTCGCCCCGTTCACACGATTCCTCTGTAGTTCAGTCGGTAGAACGGCGGACTGTTAATCCGTATGTCACTGGTTCGAGTCCAGTCAGAGGAGCCATATTTAGAGAAGCCCGCTCAGGGAAACCCGAGCGGGCTTTTTGCTTTCTGCCGCCGTCAAAAGCTGCGTTTCGCCACCAGATAGGCGCCCGCCACCAGCAACAGGGCGCCGACCAGCGCCGGCAGATTGTCGCGCAGCGCCGCCGGGCCGGCGCGGTAGACGTCCACCAGCAGCCCCATGCACAGCTGACTGGCGACCAGGATCGAGATGGTGGCCGCCGCCCCCAGTTTTTGGTAGCCCAGGATGCCGGCAAACACGAACAGCGATCCCAGCAGCCCCGGCAGCAGCATCCACCACCTGGCGGCGCCGGTCACTTCCACCACCGCGCCGAGGCCGTTTTTGGCCAGTAGCAACCCCACCAGCAGCAGCAAACCGACGCTGGAGTTGATCACCAGCGTGATAAGGATGGTCGAGACGCTTTCGGTAATGCGCACCATCAGCAGATTCTGCACCACCAGCCCCATTCCCGCCGAGATCAGCAGCAATAGCATATTCATCGCCCTGTCTCCAGGATCAGCGCGCCGGCGGCGCCGTTCGCTCGTCGAGCGTCAGCTGCAGGAAAGTCAGATCCAGCCACTGGCCGAATTTGGCGCCCACCTGTTCCATGCGCCCCACCTCGCGGAACCCGAGCGCCAGATGCAGCTTAATCGAGGCCTGATTGCCGGATTCGATACCGGCCACCATCACGTGCTTGCCGATCTCCCGCGCCCGTGCGATCAGGGCGATCAACAGCGCTTTGCCAATCCCTTCACCGCGATGCGCCTGATGGACATACACCGAGTGTTCTACGGTATGGCGATAGCCGTCCCAGGCGCGCCAGTCGCCGAACGACGCGTAGCCGATCGCCTCGTCCGCGCCGTTCACCGCCACCAGCACCGGGTAGCCCGCCGCCTGCCGTTCGCCGATCCACGCCGCGCGGTTGGCCGCATCCACGGTTTGTTCATTCCAGATGGCGGTGCTGTTCAACACCGCGTCGTTATAGATGGCGGCAATCGCCGCGCTATCGTTGAGCGTCGCATTTCGTATAATCATGGTTTACCCCGGCCAATTGTCCACTATAATACTACGATATGAATATTAAATTAGACAATCTAAATCAGCTGATCGGCGCACGCATTCGCCTTGAACGCGAGGCGCGCCACTGGTCGCTGTCCGATCTGGCCGAGCAGGCAGGCGTCTCACGGGCGATGGTTCATAAGATCGAGCGCGGCGAGAGCAGCCCGACGGCGATGCTGCTGGCCAGGCTGGCGGGGGCGTTCGGCCTCAGCATGTCCAAGCTGATCGCCCGGGCGGAAACGCAGGAAGGCCGGCTGCTGCGCCGGGAAGATCAACCGGTCTGGGTCGATCCGGAGAGCGGCTACGTGCGGCGCCACGTGTCGCCGCGCACCGATCTGCCGCTCGATCTGGTGCGTATCGAACTGCCGGCCGGCGCGACGATCCCGATGCCGGCTTCGGTGTATGCCTTCAAGCGTCAGCTGATCTGGGTTTTATCCGGCGAGTTGGTCTTTGTGGAAGGTGACGCGCACCATGACATGGCCGAGGGAGACTGCCTGGAGCTCGGCCCACCGGCGGACTGCCGCTTTGAAAACCAGAGCGATCAACCGTGCGTGTATATGGTGGCGGTGCTGAGCGCCGCCTGATGCCCCGCCCGCGCTAGCCCTGCGTCGGCCGGTTATAGCCGGCGCGGAAAAACTTCTCCGCCAGCCGGCTGTCGCCGCCGGAAAAAAACTCGCTCATCGGCTCGCTGCCGAGGCCATAGGCGCGGCTCAGCTGCCCGGCTTCGAACGCCGCCCGATTCTCGTCGCCGCAGCGCTGCGCTAAATGGTGCGCATAGCCGAGCACAAAGCCGCGCTTGTAGTCGGAGCAAAAGCGCGACAGCTCCGTCTCCGGCTTCAGGTTCTCCGCCTTTAGCCCCGCCAACAGCCCTTTGCCAAAATGGTCACCCACGGTTTCCTCCTCATTACGCCATCGCTATATAACAAAATATACAGCGAATGAGCGAACGAGAACATACTCCCTAAGTTTTACTCGCCGCATAAAAAAGGCCCGCCAAGCGGGCCTGAGGGTAAGCGGGCAATCACAGCGTGAAATTCAGCCCTTCGCTGACGGTTTTGCCCAGCGGCAGGCGGCCCGACGGCGCCTCTTTTTCCTGCAGGAAATCTGGCAGGCGGGCCTTGTCGCCCGGTTTGCCGATCGCCACCATGGCGTGCACCGCATAGTCGTCCGGCAGCTGCAGCGCCGCCTTAATCTTGTCGTGGTGAATGCCGCTCATGCAGTGGGTCAGCCAGCCTTTCAGGTGCGCCTGATGCGCCAGGCTGGCCCAGGCGGCGCCGGTATCGAACGCGTGGGTCGGGTTGTCCACCAGCCGTTCGCCGTTCAGGCTGGTGGTTTTGGAGACGATCACCACCAGCGCCGAGGCGTGCTGCGCCCAGCCGCGGTTGAAGTCGATCAGGAATTCCAGGTAGTTCTCCCAGCTGTCGGAACCGTGCTTGCTATAGGCAAAGCGCCACGGCTGAATGTTGTAGGCCGAAGGCGACCAGCGCGCCGCTTCAAAAAAGCTGAGCAGCGTTTGATCGTCGATGGCGTCGTTGGCCATCGCGCGCGGCGACCAGCGTTCGATAAATTGCGCATCAATCGGATAATCGGAAGTTCTTGGCTGGCTCATGATAGGTTCTCGCAGTGAAGTAAAAACAAAAGTTCGCTGATATTCCCACAGCTTAGGACGATAAAACTTTTATTTCGTGCCATTGCCCTGCGGCAGTTCCTGCTGCAGCCAGGCGAGAAACGCCCTGACCGGCGGATGCCGCTCGCGCCCCGGCGCGCACAGCACGCTGTACGCGGCGCCCGGTACGCGCACCTCCGGCCGGTACGCCACCAGCAGACCGTTGTCCACCATATCGGACACCATCACCGAGCTGGCGAGCACCATCCCCTGCCCGGCCACCGCCGCCTGCAGGGCGTAATGCTCCTCGTGATAGCTGCGCATCGCCGCATGGCGCTGCCACCAGTCCACGCCGGCGGCCAGGCACCAGTCGCGCCAGCCGCTGTCGTACAGCGCCGAATCCCCCCATTTGACGGTGATCAGCACCGGGTTTTCCGGTTCGGCGGCGGCCAGCCCCGGCGCCGCGTAGACGCCAAAGCTTTCCTCCAGCCGCGCCGTCTGATGCAGCGCGGGATAGTGCGCGCGGCTGTAGCGCACCGCCACGTCCACGCTGGCGTCCTGCTGCAGATCGATCACCTCTGCGCAGGCCTCCAACCGCACCAGATAGTGCGGGTACGCCTGGTAGAAACGCCCCAGGCGCGGCACCAGCCACAGCGCCGCGAAAGAGTGCGTGACCGAGACGCACAGCGATCCAGTGCTGGGCTGCGGCCGCAGGCCTTCGAGCGTGGCGGCGACGTCCAGCAGCGCGCCGTGCACCCCGGCAAACAGCGTTTCGCCCTTCGGCGTCAGCCGCACGCCGCGCGGCACCCGCTCGAACAGCGCAAACCCCAACTGCTGTTCCAGCGCTTTGATCTGGTGCGAAATCGCCGTCGGCGTCACCGCCAGCTCGGCCGCCGCCAGCTTGAAGCTGCGCAGGCGAGCGGCAGATTCAAAGGTGCGTAATGCGTTGACGGGTAGCGTGGCGAACATGGCGAAACCTCTAGAGATGAGTTGATCTCATCCTGGCAGAAAAGTCGTCATTTGTCGCCTGCCACTACTTGTTTCTAGAGTAGGGCTGAATCCACTTCATACCGAGGAACATGACATGAATACAACTCATCAGTCCAAACGTCTGGTGGTACTGGTCGGCAGCCCGCGCCGCGACGGCAACAGCGCCACGCTGGCGCAGGCGATCATGGCGGGCGCCGCCGAAACCGGCACGTCCGCCAGCCTGCATTTTCTCGATGATTACCTGAGCGGTTTTCTGAGCGATGAGCGCCATACGCCGCCGCCGGCCGATCGCTACGCCGAACTGTTTCTGGAGCACTTCCTGCCGGCCGACGGCGCGGTATTCTGCACGCCGATTTACTGGTACGGCATGTCGGCGCAAACCAAGGCCTTTTTCGATCGCTCGTTCAGCTTCTATTCCAATGCCTACCCTCAGGCGGAACAGGTGCACCAGCGCATGAGCGGCAAACGCATCGGGCTGGCGGTAGCGTCGGAAGAGACCTATCCCGGCGCGGCGTTGGGCATCGTACATCAGATCCAGGAGTTCAGCCGCTACACCCATTCCGCCTTCGTTGGGCTGGTGCACGGCGCCGGCAATCAGCGCGGCGAGATCGCCCGCGATCCACGCAATCCGCTGCAGGCCGCCCGCGAGTTGGGACGCGAGTTTTTCACTCGCCCCTATTCGGATTATCAGATGGACAGCCCGCGCAGCACGCAGGTGTGGGCGGAGTAAGCGCGGCGCCCGGAGGCAATTGCAAGCATAACGTTAGCATCTGTCGCAATCTGTTGCGGGCCATTGGCCCGCCGTTGCCGCGCTTGTATGATACGACGCGGCGCCAGACGGTGGCCGCCGATCTCAAGCGGAAGCGAACTGCAATGTCTAAACAGTGGAAAATAGCGGCGGCCAACGCCGGGCTGCGTCTCTATACCCGCATCGCGGGCAATTTCCGGCCCGTAGCAAGTTTCGATCCGCAGCAATCCTTTGAGCGTATCGTGATTTTCTCCACCAGCGCCCTCGGCGATCTGATGTTCAACACGCCCGCCATTCGCGCACTGTGCGAACGCTATCCCGACGCGCAAATCACGCTGGTCTCCAGCCATAAAAACCGGCAGCTGGTCGAAGGCAGCCCCTGCTTTCATGACGTGATTTACTGGGACCACAAGGCCAAAGACATGTTGGGCGTTATCCGGCGCCTGCGAAAAAACCGGCCTCAGCTGGCGGTCATCCTGCACTCGAAGGCGCCTTACGATGTACTGGTCGCCATCGCCGCCGGCTGCCAATACCTGTTCAAAGACATTTATGGCAACAAACCGAGCGGCATGGAGCGCTGGCTGACCGGCGTCAGCCGCAGCACCGGCGGCCATTTGATTCAGCGCAAGCTGGATATGATGGGGCAATTGGGCTGCCGCACCGATAACCCGGCGATGTTCATTCCCGTCGCTTTCCCTGCGCGCGCCAAACCGGCGGGCAAGATCCTGATCGGCTTTCAGATGGGCGCTTCCGAAACGCTGCGCCGCTGGCCGGTCGACCACTTTGTTCAGCTGGCGCAACGGCTGCTGGCGCACTCTCCCGACTGTCAGATCGAGTTGATTGGCAGCAAGGCGGAGCACAGCCTCGAGCGGGAGTTTATGGCGGGTTTGAGCGAGGCGCAGCAACAGCGGGTAGTAAGCCATATCGGCGCGACCACGCTACCGCAACTGCTGGCGACGATCGCCAATCTGCAGGTACTGGTGACCGGCGATACCGGCCCGCTCCACCTCGCCGTGGCGTTGAAAACCGCCACCGTCAGCCTGTTCGTCACCGCTAACCCGCGGCATACCGGCCCCTATCAGGACAGCGAACGGCATCAGGTGATGCACGTGCCGGTTGACAGCGCCGCGCTGAGTGCCGCTGAGCGACGCCAACCGCTCAGCATCATCGCGGCGGAACAGGTGCTGGAGAAGACGCTGGCGGCGCTGCCGTCCGCACAGTCCCGATCCGTTTAGGCTGCGACAGCAGCAACGCCAGCGGCAGCCAAAACAGGTACCAAAACTCCGCCGGATTGGCGATCACAAACATGCCCTGCGAACTGTAAAATACCAGCATAAACAGAAACAGGCCCGCCTCCCAACGCCGCCCTGCGCGCCAGTGCGCGATGGCGAGCCGCGCGCCGTATCCCAGCAGCGCCAGCAACAACAGGAAACCCACGCAGCCGCCCTTCAGCAACGCGCCAAGGTACAGGCTGTGCGTGGTGTGGTTCAGCTCGCCGGTGTAATTGAGAAAGTTAAGCTGCTTATCAAAGCCGTAGCCGAAGAACGGCGCCTGTTCGATCAGCGCCAAGCTGTGGCGCCAGATGCTGATGCGAACAAAGCTCTGTTGATACAGCTCGCCAAAACGCGTAAGCAACATTTCGCCGATCGCGCTGTAAACGACGGCGAGAACCACAGCCAGCGCGCCGGGCAACAGAAACCACAGCCATCGTCCCGGCCGGTGTCGATAAGGCATCGCCACCACCACCGCGAACGCCAGCGCGATCAGCGGGCCGCGGCTTTGCGTCAGCACCATGAACGCCAGCAGCGGCGGGATAAAGCACAGCGCCGCTTTTTGCCCGGTATCGCGGAAGATCATCAGGCTCAACAAAATGGCGATGGCGGCGTAACCGGCCAGATCGATCACGTTGCTCGGCCCCGGATTGCGGGCGGTGGTTTCCCGCAGATGATAAATCGACGGGGCGTCGACCAGCGTCAGATACAGGCACAGCGACGTTATGCCGGCCAGCATCGCCCACTGCAGTTGATGACGCCGCTCACCGTCTAGCAGCGTCACCAGCCAGGCGAGATAGAGCAGGATATAGGCGCTGTGGGTCAGGGCCGACTGCATGTCACCCGGCGTCTCGCCCCACAGCGCGCTGAGGGAATAATAAAGCAAAAACATCAGCGCCAGCCCGCCGCCCCAACGCGCCTGACGATTGATCCACAGCTGCCGCCGCAGCGGCGGCCAGGTGAACACGGCGGCCAGCCACAGCAGCGCCGCCAGATGAAACAGGTTGTTGACGCGGGTCTGCCCGCAAAAGATCGCGCTTAAAAATGCGAAGGCTAAAAACAGCGCGCTGCCGAGGCGATAACACCGCTCAGGCTTGCTGAAAGTAAACATTGCCGTCCACCTTCTCGAAGATATCGCTGCCGATAGCGCTGTGCGGGGAAAGGTTTTTTATCGCGATCTGCTGTTTTTGCATGACCGCGCCGGCATGCCGAAAAGCGGGGATCACCAGCGACTCCACTTTGTCCGACAGGAACGTCGGTAACCGATCCAGCTCCGTTTCGTAAAAGCGCGGCTGGTGGAAGTTGTTCATGTCCAACCCGGCGATAAACAGCTGCCTGAAGCCGAGATAGGCGATGATTTGCAGCGCCCAATAGGCCACGGTGCCGGCATCGAAAATGCCACAGCGGATATCCTGGCTGAAGCCGAGCGTGCGGTTCGCGATGCAAAACTCCACCCCGTTTTCCCGGCAGTAGTGATCCCACAGCGCGCCGCTGTCGATCCGGGGACGGTAAATCTTGCAGGCCGCGTCTTCGACAATCGCCAATCGGCAGCCGATCGCCGCCTGTCCAAAACGATCGAGAATGCGCGCCACGCCGTGCACGGTGGTGAACAGCGTCAGCGCCGGCCGTTGAATGACATCGCGCACGATCTCCGGGCGGTTATCGATAAACCCCATGTCCACGATGACGTAGAAGTGAAAATCCACCTGCCGATGCAGGCAATAGGCGCCGTTGACCCCGATCGCGGGCATGGCGGGAATATTTTCGAAGCGCAGCGCCTTCACCGACGGGCCGGTAGCCGTCAACAACGCCGGCCCCCGGCAACTGTTGCGCAGTTCGCTCAGCGGGACGATCGGCACCGGCCGGTGCTTGTACCATAAGGCGGCGATTTCACCGCCCTCGCCGCGCGCAATCTTCACGTAGGGCCAGAGGTTTTCGTTATGCCGATAAGGGCGCGCGTGGGAATAGCGGTAGATCTGCTTAAAAAAAGAGCCCATGGTGGCGATGTCCTGTCCAGAGTGCGTGACGATACCTACAGAGGCATCTTTCTGTATGCTCAGAATTTAAAAACGTGTCAGCACTGGCCAGGCCGCACAGCGAGTATCTAAATATTCGTTTAGTGAGGCAATTTTTGTAATTTGAATTATTAGTCAGCGTATCGGCAAGAAATGTGTCGAAGTGTTATTTGAATGAGGAACTGTTGCCGTGCGTAAAAATACCGTGAATGGCGGCAGCGCCGCCGCTTGGCATTGATGGGGTTTTGTTATAACGTATCACAACTTCAGCCAAAGGAAGACGACGATGAAAATCCAGCTGTCGCTGCTGTTTCTCTGCCTGCTGGCCGGCAAGGCCGCGGCGTTTCAGTCGAAAGTGCCCGAACCGCGCCCGGAACAGGCGCGCGCGGCGGAACAAAACATCGAAAATCTGTTTTACGGCTTTCACGCCATGGACGCCCAGCCGGTGAACATCGGCAGCTGCGCGGCTGTGCCGGTGGCGGGATGCCAATGCGCGTTCTGCACCCAGCTGCGGCAGGCCGGGCGCTGAGCCGCCCCCCTTATTCAATTCAACTCAGCGCATACTGCACGATCAGCTGCCCCTTCTTCATCTTTACGCCGGTGATAGCAATCGCGCCCACCTCGCCCAGCGCGGCGACATGGGTGCCGCCGCAGCCGTAGGCGGGCAGTTCGCCGAAACCGACCTGGCGCATCCCGTCCACCGCCTGTTGGCGGCGCGGCAGATCGGCGGCGATCAAGCGCGCCAGCTCCGCCTGCAAAAAGTCCGCTTCTATCGTCTGCGCATCCGGCCCTGGCGCGAACGTGATGCGCCCCTCTCCCGGCCAATGATGCGCCTTGACCGGCCGCCACCCCCGGCTTTCGCCCAGCCAGCCGATCAGATGCCCGCCGGAGTGCCAGCGGGCGTGCAGGCGGCGCTGCGCCTCATCGACTTGCAGCGTGACCGGCCCGAGCGGCAGCGGCGCGGCGGTAAAGTGCAGCACGGTATCCCCCTGCTGCTGCACCCGCAGCACGGCGACGCCGCCTAACGTCCCCACGTCGGACGGCTGGCCGCCGCCCTGTGGGTGGAACAGCGTGGCGTCCAGCTCTACGGCGTAGGCGCCCGCCTCGGCCGGCGTACAGCTCAACACCTGCGCCTGGCCCTGTACATCGTCGCTGTAGTAATAACGTCGTTCGGTCATCATTTTTCTCCTCGGTTCGAAGAGCCATTATATTCATGTCATAATCGATGGATAATCCGCCGTCATCACAATGGACCTTTGCGTCATGAGCACAAATTTTTCTTACGCGCTGTTGCCCGAAATGGCCGTTTTCGTTCAGGTGGTAGAGAGCGGCAGCTTTTCCGCCGCCGCCCGCAAGCTGGATACTTCGCCTTCCGCCGTCAGCCGCAGCGTGGCAAGGCTCGAACAGGCGCTGGCGCTGCAGCTGTTGCACCGCACCACCCGCAAACTTCGGCTGAGCGAAAGCGGCGAAGAGGCGTATGCGCACTGCCGCACCCTGCTGGCGGCGGCCGACGCGGTTATGGCGATCGGCGGGCGCGGCGCCGCGGAGCCCGAAGGATTGGTCAGCGTCAGCGTGCCCAAGGCGGTAGGCCGCTTCGTGCTGCATCCGCACATGCCGGAGTTCCTGCGCCGCTACCCGAAGGTGGACGTGCGGCTGCGGCTGGAAGATCGCTACATGGATCTGATCGACGATCGGGTCGATCTGGCGCTGCGCATTACCGATCGCCCATCGCCCGGGTTGATCGGCCGCCAGTTGATGAGAATAGACCATCTGCTGTGCGCCACGCCGCACTACCTGGCGCAGCGCGGCACCCCGCAGCACCCGCACGATCTGGCGGCGCACAGCTGCATCTATCTGGGTGAAACGCCGAGCGACGCGCAATGGAAGTTCCGCCGCAGCGGCAAAACGGTGGCGGTCAACGTGCGCGGTCGCTACGCCGCCAACCATACCGGCGTGCGGCTGGACGCGGTGAAACAGCATATCGGCATCGGCAGCCTGCCGTATTTTACCGCCCGCCAGGCGCTCGATGACGGCGAGATCGTGCAGATATTGCCGGCGTGGGATTTCCTCAGCAGCTATCACGGCGGCCTGTGGTTGCTTTACGCGCCCAACCAGTATCTGCCGCCCAAACTGCGGGTGTTTATCGACTATCTCGTCGCCTGCCTGGCGCAGGAGCCGCAGCTAAAGCGCCTTGCGTAGCGTGATGTTGATGCGGTGCGGCCCCACCAACGAGTGATAGCCTTCCTTGACCGGCAGGATGCCGTGAAAACAGAGCCGCGATGGGCCGCCCCACACCACCACGTCGCCGTGCGCCAGCGGGATGCGCCGCGCCCGGTCGCTGCGTTGCAGGCCGCCGAACTGAAATACCGCCGGCAGCCCGAGCGACACCGAAACGATGGGTGCGCCGAAGTCGTGCTCGTCTTTATCCTGATGCAGCGACAGCTTGCTGCCCGGATCGTAGCGGTTCATCAGGCAGGAATCCGGCACGAAGCGGCCGAATCCCGCCTGCTGCGCGGCTTCGTCCGCCAGCGCCATCAGGATCGGCGGAATGGCCGGCCAGCGTTTGCCGCTGCGCGCGTCGCGTTCCGAATAGCGGTAACCGCGGCTGTCGCTGGTCCAGCCGTTGCCGCACCAGCTCATCGCCACCGACATCACGTGCCCGCCGGGCGTGGTCAAATGCCGCCACGGCACCTGGGCGACGACGCCCTGCACCGCCGCCAGCAGTTCCGGCCCGTGATCGCGCACGAAGCCGTGCATCACCACCGCGCCGGGGGCGATTTCTTCGCGCCACGGCGGCGGCAGCGCGTCTTCAAAAAGATCGATTGTCATCGCTAAAGCCTGTATGAATACACAGTATTCATTGTAACCCGCCGCCGCCGATTGTCCAGCGCCCGGCAACGCCATTGTCGTTGGCGGCAAATTTCTCTACAGTAGCCGCCATAAAATCAATCACTCACCAGGAATGCGTGTGATTAAGGGCATCACTCTCTCGGTCGTCGCCTCCATCTTGTTCGGCGCGATGTATTACTTCACCTCTACCCTCACCCCGCTGAACGGCGAGCAGGTCTACGGCTGGCGCACGCTGCTGACGCTGCCGTTCCTGACGCTGTTCATGGCGCTGTCCGGCGATTGGCGCAAAGTGGGCGACACGCTGGGCTGGATCGGCCAACGGCCGCAGCGTCTGCTGGGCCTGCTGCTCACCTCGGCGCTGCTGGGGGTGCAGCTGTGGTTATTCCTGTGGGCGCCGCTGCACGGCAAGGCGCTCGACGTGTCGCTCGGCTATTTTCTGCTGCCGCTGACCATGGTGCTGGCGGGCCGTTTGATCTACCGCGATCGGCTGTCGCTGCTGCAAAAGCTGGCGGTGGCGTGCGCCATGGTGGGGGTGGGCAATGAGCTGTATCAGGCGGGCGGCGTCTCGTGGCCGACGCTGGTGGTGGCGCTGGGCTATCCGCTCTACTTTATTTTGCGGCGGCGTTTCGGCACCGACAATCTCGGCGGGCTGTGGTGCGAGCTGGCGCTGATGCTGCCGGCGGCGGCCTGGTTCGCCTTCGGCGACGGCGGCGCAGCGGCGTTGCCGATCAATACCGAGCTGTATTGGCGCATTCCGCTGCTCGGCGTCATCAGCGCCGTGGCGCTGGTGTGTTACATCCTCGCCAGCCGCCTGCTGCCGTTCAGCCTGTTCGGCCTGCTGAGCTATGTGGAACCGGTGCTGCTGGTGATCGTCGCGCTGCTGCTCGGCGAGAGCATCGGCCAAAGCGAATGGCCAACCTATCTGGCGATCTGGCTGGCGGTGCTGCTGCTGGCGGCGGAAGGTGCGCAGCACCTGCTGCGCCGCCAGCGGGTCTGACTCAGGCGGCCAGCGTGGCGCCGCCGTCGATCACGATATCCTGCATAGTGATGTGGCTGGCCAAATCGGAGGCCAGGAACAACACCGCATTGGCGATTTCGTCCGGGCGGGCGATTTTGCCGAGCGGGATCCCCAGCTTGAACATCTCGGGGAAACCGGCAATGGTGCGTTGCTGCGCATCGTCGGTCTGCCACATGCCGCGCTGCATCGGCGTGTCGGTCGAGCCCGGCGACACCAGATTGCAGCGCACGCCGAACGGCGCCATCTCCAGCCCCACGCAGTGGTTCAGGCTGGTCAGCGCCGCCTTGGAGGCGCAGTAGGCCGCCATCTGCGTGCGCGGCACGTGCGCGGCGTTGGAGCCGATGCTGACGATCGCCCCGCTGCGCTGCGCCTTGAAGTGCGGCAGCACGGCGCGGAACAGGTAAAACGCCCCCGAGGCGTTGACGTTGATGCACTGATGCCAGTCATCCACGCTCAAATCTTCGGTATTGCCCATGCGCAGAATGCCGGCGGCGTTGACCAACACGTCCAGTTTTGGGTTCTCCGCCAGCTGTTGGCGGCACACCGCCTCCACCTGCTCCGGCCGGCTGATGTCCAGCGTCACGCAAGGGTAAGGCAGATCCGGGTTGGCGAACTCGCGGTCAAATCCCACCACCTCGGCGCCCTGCGTCAAAAAATGCCGGGCGATCTGCTCGCCGATGCCGCGCGCCGCGCCGGTCACCCACACGCGTTTGCCGGTGAAATCCATCTGAATGCTCATGCGCGCACCGCCATCCGGGCGCACAGCCGGGTCATGTTGTTGTTCATCGTTGTCTCCTGCGAAAGCGTATGACGCGGCGCGCACTGCGCCGCAAAGAGGCCTACAGCGCGCCGCTGTTCAGGCCGAAAGCGTTGAGCATGGTGCCCAGTTTGGCGGCGGTTTCCATCCACTCGGCCTGCGGCGTCGAGGCGGCGACGATGCCCGCGCCGGCGAACAGCCGCACCCGGTTGCCGCGCAGCAGGCCGCTGCGGATGACGATCGCCCACTCGCCGTCGCCGTTGGCGTCGCACCAGCCGACAATGCCGCTGAACAGGCCGCGATCGTGCGGTTCCAGATCGGCGATCAGTTGGCGGGCGCTCTCGGTCGGGAAGCCGCACAGCGCCGGCGTCGGATGCAGCAGGCAGGCCAGCTGCATCACGTTGAGATTCGGGTTCAGCAGCTCGCCGCGAATGCGGGTGGACAGGTGCCACATGGTGCCGGTGCTGAGCAGCGACGGGCCGCTGGGCACGCTCAGGCTGGCGCACAGCGGCGCCAGGTGACGGCGAATGTCGTCGATCACCAGCTTGTGTTCGTATTTGTCTTTGGTCGAGCGCATCAGGCGCTCGCTGCCGAGGCGATCCTGCTGCGGATCGTCCTGACGGCGCGCCGAGCCCGCCAGCGGATTGGTGTGGATCTCGCCGCCCTGCTTGCGGATCAGCAGCTCCGGGCTGGCGCCGATCAGCACGCCGCCATCGGCCAGCGGCAGGGAAAAGTGGTAACCGGTCGGGTTCTGCACCATCAGGTTATTGAGGATCTGGTGGCCCGCCACCGGCTGCTCCAGCTCGATGTCGAGGATGCGCGACAGCACCGCCTTGTCCAGCTTGCCTTGTTTAAAGCGGCTGACCGCTTCCGCCACCGCGTGCTTGAAGCGCGGCTCGTCCGGAATGCTGGTGCAGGCGGCCAGGCGATGCGGCTGTTGCAGCATCGGGCGCGCGGCGCGGGTAAAGCTGTCGTTGGCGACAAACTGGCAGTTTTCAGGCACGTACAGGCTGGAAGGCCGGCGCGTATCGAACGGAATGGCGCCCACCACCACCGGCGTCTCCTGGCCGGCGGCTTTGGCGCGCGCCAGCGCCTGGCGGATATGCTGCGCCAGCGCGCTGCCTTCCTGCTCGCCGCCGAACGCCGGCGTCTCGATACGCTCGAACACGCCATCGGCGGAGAGGGAACGGAATTCGGACCGGTACAAAAAGGTCGATTGTTCGGCGTACACAAACCCGGGGAAGGTTTGGTTTTCTGTCGTCAGTGTCGCCACAAGACCACTCCTTTGTTGCGCCTTACCAATGATAATGTTTATGCGAATAATTATCATTAGCTGTAAAAGGAGGATAAATTACACCGGATCCCCAGCGTGGGTCAATCTCCGATGAATGAATCTTTCCGCCCGCCGCGGCAAACCTGCGTTACGGCAAATAAAGAAATAACACACTGTTATTATTGGATTTTAGCAAAAGATAAAAGTCGTGACATCGTCACCTTTACGCCAAAAACGCCCGCTAAACCGGCGACCGGCGGGGCAATTTGGCGTCAGCGTCTTAAGCAACGTTAATACAAACGTCTGCCGCTGCGCATCCACGGCGACCATGCGCGCATCGAGAAAATCGAAGTAACAGCGCACCTGCGGATACAGCGCCTTGAACAGGCTCTCTTTGGCGGAAAACGTCAGCGTCAGCAGTTCATTGAACGGCAGCGCCTCGCGCAGCAACGCCTCGCGCTCCGCCGGGGAAACGATCGCCCCCCACAGCTCCTCCGCCCGCACGTCGGAAAGCAGCGTCTCCACATCCAACCCAACGCCGCCCAGCCCGCGCTCGCGGTGCACGGCGCACAGCGCGGTATCCGAATTATGGCTCAGCGCCCCGGCGATGCCCGACGGCCACTGCGGCGCGCGATCTTCGCCGCGCGCCAGGGTGAAGTCGGCAAAACCGAGCGGCGCCAACAGTTGCCGCGCCAGAACACGCCCGGCCAGATACTCCGCGCGGCGCTTCGGCACCGCGCGCGCCAGATGATCCGGCAGTGCAAAACCCGCCTCGGGAAAACTGTCGTCGCGATACTCCGCCAGCGCAAAATGGCAGCGCGCCACCTGGCCCGGATAGCCGTCCGGCGTGAAAAATTCGATATTGCGGATAAAAGTGGGCAACGGCGGTATCCATGATAAGCAGGCAGGCTGATGATGTTAGCCCCCGAAACGGCCTGCAACAATGACCCTGGGCAAAATAAATGGCGTTAACGCCTGCACGGCGGCGCATTAGCCGGGGTGGGGAGAGGCCTCTCCCCCGCGCTCGGGAGAGAGGCTGGGCATTACAAGATGCCTTTCATGGTCTTTTCGAAATCGCTCCAGGCGCAGAAACCGTCCTTGTCGATCGGGCAGCCTTTCAGCGCCAGCGTCACGCGCTGCGGCGGGGTTTGCAGCGTCAGCGGCGTCGCCTTGCGCAGTTGCTCAGTGGACTGATAGACGTACTCGATCTTCAGCAATTCACGGTCGTTCTGCGCGTCGCGCCAGCGCTGGAACACCAGTTTGCCGCCGATCGGCGTTTTCTCGTATTGCTGCGGCAGCTGATACGGCTGGAACTGCATGGCCGACAGCAGCGAGGCAATATTGGAATCGTGGCCGACCAGCACCGTCAGCTTCGGCGCGTCCGGTTTGCGCTCGCCGAGCAGCGCATTGTTGATGTAGGTCAGCAGCGGCTTGGCGACGTTCTGCGCCACCACCGGCGAGGTGAACAGCGAGTCCTGATAGCCGTCTTTCAGCTGCGCCAGCTGCTGCCACTGGTGCGGGGTGGCGATTTTGCCCCAGGCCACCTCTTTCATCGGGAAACCTTCGTAATACTGCAGCATAAAGGCGTCCACCAGCGAGTTGCCCACCCGCAGCGGGCCGGAGACGCCCGGCTCTTTGCCCGGCACCGCGCTCATCACGCTGGCTTCTTTGCTCAGGTCGCAGTGTTTGTCGGTCTTGCAGGCGGCAGAATCCTTGTAGTCGATGATCTTCGCCAGCTGTTGGTAAGAGGCGTCCAGCTTCAGCGATCCCAGCGCGGCGTTCATCGCCGCCAGCGCCTGCTGGTTGAAGGCTTCGCTGGTGTCGGTGATGATCGGGTTGAAGGTCGGATCCATCTCGCCCATCTTGTCCTGATGATGCACGCCGACGTCGCAGCCGGGGAACGCGCCGTTGCTGAAGAACTGCGCGGTGGCGACCGTGCGCTGCAGGCTGTTGGCGTAGACGTACACGCTGCCGGCGGTCGGGCAGCCCTCTTGCGGCAACAGGCCGGTCTGCTTCAGCCAGGCGTTGAAGTAGTGCCCCATATACACTTCCAGCACCCCGCCCTTGGTGGTCAGCTGGCCGCCCGGCGTTTCCCAGGCCGGCCAGGCCTTCGGCGTGGACTGCGCCAGCACGCTGCCGTTGTTGGCCAGCGGCGCGCGCAGGTTATGGCGGCTCATCACCAGCACCTGTTCCAACTGATAACCGCCGGCTTCCGCCAGCGCGTTCCCGGTGAATAACAAAGGCAGGCACAGCAATAGCGTTTTTTTTCTCATCCGCAGAGGCTCCCGGAAAATGATTATTTTTAAGGTGTTAGCGTTTGCCCGAGTATGATGGCGGGGTTAGTGTGACAAGTGTGTGACAGGGTTCACGGGAAAGGATCGTAACCGCGGCCACCGGGCGGTGGCCGCGTGGCTTCAACTCAGTACCACAGGCTCATGATCGGCCAGCCGATCAGCAGCAGCGCGGCAATGTACACTACGCCGAGAATGCCACCCAGGCGCCAGTAGTCTTTCGACTTCACGTAGCCGCAGCCGTAGATGATCACCCCCGGCCCGGTGGCGTACGGCGTCAGCACGCCCATGATGCCGATCGACAGCACCAGCAGCATCGACAGCTGCTCCATCGGCACGCCCGGCAGCCCTTTGCCGACCGCCAGGATCACCGGCAACATGGTGGCGGTGTGCGCCGACAGGCTGGCGAACAGGTAATGGGCGAAGTAGAACACCAGCACCAGCGCCACCACCGTCATGTTCGGCGAGAAGCCGTCCAGGTGGGTGCTCATGGTCTGGGCGAACCAGTCGATAAAGCCGGAGCGCGTCAGGCCGTTGGCCATCACCACCAGCGTCGCCAGGTTAACCAGCGTGTTCCAGGCGCTGGAGTATTTGGTGATCTCTTTCCACGACACCACGTGCAGCGCCAGCATCAGCGACACCGCCAGCAGGCACACCGCGGTGGCGTCCAGCACTTTGCCGCCGAACACCCACAGGCACAGGCTGAGCAGCACCAGGCCGATCAGGGTGTATTCTTTGCGCGTCAGCTTGCCCATTTCCCCCAGCGCGGTATCCGCCCAGGCGGCCACTTCGCTGCTGTGGGTCACGCCCGGTTTGTACAGGTAGTAGGAGATCAGCGGCGCAACGATCAACAGCAGCAGGCCGACCGGCAGGAACGCCAGGAACCACTGCATCCAGCTGATGTGCACCCCGGCGATCTTGCCGACGAACTCGATGCCCAGTACGTTCGGCGCGGCGCCGGTGACGAACATCGAGGAGCTGATGCTGGTGCCGACCACCATCATCCACATCAGGTAACCGCCGATGCGGCGTGAAGAGGGATCGTTGGGGAAAGAATCGAACAGCGGCGGCAGGTTTTTCACCACCGGGAACACCGTGCCGCCGGTGCGCGCGGTGTTGGACGGCGTGAACGGCGCCAGCAGGATATCGATGATCACCACCGCATAGCCCAGCGTCAGCGTGCGCTTGCCCATGAACTTCACCAGGAACAGTGCGATGCGCCGCCCCAACCCGGTGGCCTCGTAGCCCAGCGCGAAGATAAAGGCGCCGAACACCAGCCAGACGGTGGTGCTGGAGAAGCCCGCCAGCCCCCATTTCAGCGCCTCTTTACCGGCCTTGAAGCCCGGCTCCGCCAGTTCCTGCTCGCCGAAAAGCACCCAGTTGGCGCTGAGCACGCTGGCGGTCACCGCGATAAAGCTGATGGCGGTGGCCGGGATCGGCTCCAGAATCATGCCGACGATCATCGCCACAAAGATGGCGAAGTAGTGCCACGCCTGTGGCGGCATGCCGTCGGGCACCGGTATCAATAACAGGATCGCGAGCACCGCCAGCGGCGCTATCGCTTTCCAGATCTTTTCCTGGGTTTGGGACATAGGGACTCTCCTGAAGGCTTGGTTATTATTCTTGGGCACCCAGCTGCGCCAGCAGCCAGGTCACTATCAACAGGTCGGCGCTGCCGCCGGGGCTGAGGTTGCGGGCGATACAGTCGGCATCGAAGCGCCGCAGGCGCGCCAGGCCCGCTTCCCCCGCCGAGCCGCCCTGCGCCAGCAGCAATGCCGCCCGGCGCCGCAGCCAGCGCAGCCCGTGCAGGCCGCCGCGCGAGGCGACGTTGGTGTCGTCGTTGTGAGCCATCAGCCACAGCAGGCTGTCCAGCAGCGCCCGCTGTTCGTCGCCGCCGGCGGCCAGCCGTTGCCGATACAGCGGCAGCGCGCCGTCAAGCACCAGCTGGAAACCGGCCTCCGCCTCGCCGCGCGCGCCGCTCAGCCCGTGCGCGGCGAACAGCCGCTGGCCGGCGGTCTGCCCGGCGTTGTTGCGCCGCAGCTCGCGATCCACCAGCCCCCGGCACATCGCCGCCACCTCGGCGCACAGCTCCTCTGCGCCGATGGCGCGGCCCTGCTGCTGCAGGCGGCCGAAGGCGGTGCACAGCAACCCGAGCGAGAACACGCTGCCCTTGTGGGTGTTAATGCCGCCGGTGGCGCGGAACATCTGGTTTTCGCAGGCCAGGCCGAGCGGCCGCAGCCGCGCCAGTTGCTGCTCTGCCGGCAAAGTGGCGTCTTCGCGCCCGCGTTGGATAAAGCGCGGCAGCCACACGCCGATGGCGCGGGCGCTGCGATAGAAGTGCCCGAGATCCATATCGCGGTGGGCGCCGGTGTTATGGCGATCCACCAGCCCCGGCTTGGGCGTAAGGTTGACCTCCACCAGCAGCGCGCGGAAAGCAGCGCGGGCGAAGTCGCAGGCCGGTTCGGCACGGTGGGCGGGCAGGTTAATCGGCAGAGATCGCATCGTTGAACATCCTTTCCATTTCATGCAGCAGCTGCTCGCTGCTATGCCGCCGCTGGCGGGCGCAGATCTTGGCCGGTTGGCCGCACAGCAGGCAGCGCCGTTCCGGCAGGCCGATGTCGCGGCGCGACAAAATGCGCCCCTGCGTATCCAGCACGTCGATATCCCACAGCCGGCCGATCGGGCGGCTCACCTCCAGCTGCATGGCGCAGTCCTTCACCCGCTGGGCATCGGCGCGCAGCGCGACAAACCCTTCGCAGCCGGTGGAGAGCGCCAGCGCCTCGGCCTGCGGGCTGGGCCAGCCCTGTTCGGCGCACAGCCGCAGCAGCGCCGCCCACCCGAGGTTGAATATGCCGCGCGTCAGCGCGCTGTCCTTCACCGGGCCGGGCACCACCAGCGTCAGCACCAGCAGCGTGCACTGGTGCTGCGCCAGCCATGCCTGCTGGCGCGCCTGGCGGCATTCGCGGCTGGTGAGCAACTCCGGCAGGCTGACCGCGCGTTCGGCGGCCAGTTGGGGATCGACGGCGGCCATCGGCTACTCCGCCACCTGATGCACCACATCGATCACCGAGCCGTCGCGGTAGCGCACCACCGCCACCACCTTATCGGTAAAGGCGATCGGCTGCGGTTCGCCGGTCAGCTGCAGCGCGCGGGCGCGCAGCCAGTCGATGCTCACCACCTCGAGGCCGGCCTCCCGCAGGCGCTGCGCCAGCTCCGGCCGCGCCGGGTTGACGGCGATGCCGTGGTCGGTCACCAGAATGTCGATGCTGGAGCCCGGCGTGACGCAGGTAGTCACCTGCTCCACCAGCGTCGGGATGCGCCCGCGCACCAACGGCGCAACGATGATCGCCAGCCGCGCGGCGGCGGCGGTGTCGCAGTGGCCGCCGGACGCGCCGCGCAGCACGCCGTCGGAGCCGGTCAGCACGTTAACGTTGAAGCCGGTGTCGATTTCCAGCGCGCTCAGCACCACCACGTCGAGCCGATCGACCGACGCGCCCTTGGAGCTGAAGTTGGCGTACTGGTTGGCGCTGATTTCGATATGGCGCGGGTTGCGCGCCAGCGAAGTCGCCGCCGCCCGATCGAAGCTCTGCACGTCCAGCAGCTTGCCGATCAGCCCTTTCTCGTGCAGATCCACCATGGTCGAAGTGATGCCGCCGAGGGCGAACGCGGCGCGAATGCCGCGGGCGCGCATCTTGTCCTCCAGGAACCGGGTCACCGCCAGCGAGGCGCCGCCGGTGCCGGTTTGCAGCGAGAAGCCTTCGGTGAAGTAGCCGGAACCGGCGATCATCTCGGCGGCGCGGCGGGCGATCAGCAGCTCGCGCGGGTTCGAGGTCATGCGCGTGGCGTCGGCGCCGATCTTGTCGGCGTCGCCCACCCGCTCCAGCTGCACGATCAGATCCACCCGATCCTGCGCCAGGCTGGCGGGATGATGCGGATACGGCACCAGCTGCTCGGTCAACAGCACCACGGTGCCCGCCGCCTCGGCGTCCACCCGCGCATAGCCGAGCGAGCCGCAGCAGGCTTCACCGCTGTAACCGTTGGCGTTGCCGAACTCATCGCAGGCCGGCACGCCGAGGAAGGCCACGTCTATCTTCAGCTCGCCGGATTCGATCAGGTTGACCCGGCCGCCGTGCGAGTGAATTTGCACCGGCTCCGCCAGCAGGCCGCGCGAAACCGCGTCCGCCAGCGGGCCGCGCAGCCCGGAGGTGTAAATGCGGCTCACCACGCCGTGGCGGATATGCTCAACCAGCGGCGCATGGCAGTCGGTCAGCGAGCTGGACGCCAGCGTCAGGTTGCGGAACCCCATCGCCGCCAGCGTCTCCATCACCTGATTGAGCGTCAAATCACCGCCGCGAAACGCATGGTGGAAGGAAATGGTCATGCCGTCCTGCAGCCCGCTGCGGCGCACCGCTTCCTGCAAAGAGTCGCACAGCTTGAGATCGCGCGGTTTGCGCGCCTGCTGATTGGCTTTGGACACGTCCTGATAGCCCGGCAGATCCGCCGGGTTGGCGAAGGTCATCAATCGTTGTTGGCGGTTCATCATGCTTCCTCCCCGTGCTGCGCCGGTTCTTCCCGTAAGCCGGACAGCGCGGCGCGCTCCAGCACCAGCCGGGCGCGCTCAATCACCGGGCTGTCGACCATTTTTCCGTTGAGCGACACCACGCCGCGCCCTTCCCGCTCCGCCGCTTCGGCGGCGTCCACCACCCGCTGCGCGTGCGCCACCTCTTTGGCGGTCGGCGCGTACAGGTTGTGCAGCAGCTCAATCTGGCGCGGGTTGATCAGCGATTTGCCGTCGAAGCCGAGCTGTTTGATCAGCGCCGCTTCCTGCAGGAAGCCGGCTTCGTTGTTGGCGTCGGAATAGACGGTGTCGAACGCCTGAATGCAGGCGGCGCGCGCCGCCTGCAGCAGCGAACAGCGGGCAAACAGCAGCTCGATGCCCTCCGGCGAGCGCTCGGTGCGCAGGTTGCGCACATAGTCTTCCGCCCCCAGCGCGATGCCGATAAGCCGCGGCGAAGCGTGCGCGATCGCCACCGCGTTGGTGATGCCCTGCGCCGATTCGATCGCCGCCAGCAGCCCGGTGCTGCCGACCGGCCGCCCGCAGGCCGCTTCGATGGCGGCAATCTCGCGCTCCATGTCGACAACGTCCTGCGCGCTGTCGGTCTTCGGCAGGCGCACGATGTCCGCGCCGCCGCGCACCACCGCCTGCAGATCCGCCAGGCCGTAGGCGGAGTCGAGCGCATTGACGCGCACGATGGTTTCCACCTCCTGGTACAGCGGGTGCTGCAGCGCGTGGTACACCAGCCGGCGCGCCGCGTCTTTTTCACGCAGGATCACCGAGTCTTCCAGATCGAACATCAGCGCATCGGCCTGGTAGATAAAGGCGTTGCTGACCATCGCCGCGTTGGCGCCGGGGACGAACAACATGCTGCGGCGCAGCCGGGTTTTATTCAGCGTTTTCATCTTTCGCCTCCCACGGCAGTTGGCCGCCCTCGCAGGCGCGCATCAGCGCCGTTTCCAGCCGGGCGCGCAGCACACAGTCCAGCGCGCCCTTGTCGTCGACGATCACCTGCACCGGCTCCACCTCATAGCGCTGCAGCACCTCCAGCAGGGTGTGGCGGATCGCCGCGCCGAACTGTTTTTCCACGCTGCTGGCGATCAACAGATCGTGCTGCGGCCCCTCGGCGGGCGCGATGCGCACCATGACATCGCTGGATTCCAGCGTGCCGGCCATTGCTTCTCGGATAATTTTCATCATTCACCTGATTGTGCGGACTCAAAAGGATGCGGGGCCGCCTTGGCCCGGCGCTGCGTTTGCAGATCCTGCAGGTAGTACAGGGTGTCCGGCGGCACCAGCGGCGCGGCGGCGTGGAAGTCCCCCGCCGCCAGCAGCTTGCGCACCCAGGAGGCGGAGATCGCCGTGCCCTGATATTGCAAACGCTCGATTTCCACCAGCGCGATCGGCGGGCTGGGCAGCGCCGGCGTTTCCAGCCAGTAACGCATGTCGCGGTTGTATTTCGCGGTCACCGCGCAGAACGGCTCGTTGCCGACGAAGCGGTGGGTAATGCCCAGCGCGGGCGCCAGATACTGGCGGAAGATCTTCAGATCGATTTCGGTGTAACAGTCGTCGGCCACGCCCTGATCCTTGATGAAGTAACAGGGGAAGGTGGCGCGCGAGATCACGTACTGCGAGCCTTCGTGTACCGTGAGGTTGGGGATATCGGCGGTGCCGGCCAGCACCAGCCGGCGGCGGTCTTCATAGCTGAAGCGCGAGGTGTTTTCCTTCACCAGAAACAGGTGCAGCCAGTCGCAGCGTTTGGCCGCCTGACGCACCAGATACTGATGCCCGCGGGTGAAGGGGTTGGCGTTCATCACAATGCTGCCGATGGTATCGCCCGGCCGGCGCTGGCTCGCCAGCTGGGCGGCGTAGCGCTTCAGGCGGCACGGGCTGTTTTCCATCAGCACCACGATATCCGGCACGGTGGCGATCGGGTAGAAACCGCACTGGCGGAACAGCGGCTCGTTCTGCACCTTGGTGTAGATAAACAGCTGGGTGTGGTGGCGCTCGTAAGCCAGGTTCACCAGCTCGGTCGCCAGCGCCAGCGCCAACCCTTCGCCGCGCATCAGCGGGCTGATGGCGACGCATTTGATAATATTGTCGGCGATGCCGCCGCAGGCGACCAATTTGTCGTGCTGGGTAACGGTAATAAATATTTCAACCGTGGTGTCGATATTCAGATCGTTACTGCGCAAGAAGGCGCTTATTTCCGAAATCGCTTTATGATCCGATCGCTTTACCCGATTAAATACGGTATCGCCTAACATAACACGCTCTCTGGGTTAACTAGCAAACAACAAATTAAATACAAAAAGGCATTTTAATTAACATCGGCAAGGGTAATTAAAACCTTAAAAACCATGCAGATAAACGCGACTTTGCGTTCGATAAATTAATGGTAAACAGAAAAAAAACGCCGATTATTGACCTATTTCACAAACCGATTCCGGTTAATAAGTTATTTAATGTTCTTTATTTGCTTAATTAATCTTATGGTGTTTATTATTGAGATAATCTTTATTTGGCGCCGCAATTTACTTACATTCATTTAGCATCTTGATTGCAATAGTAGGTTTCATTATGGAATGGCTGAACATCCTGATCGTTGAAGACGAAACGCCGCTGGCGGAGATGCACGCGGAGTTTATCCGCCAGAACGGCGGCTGCCGCCAGATTTGGCTGGCCGGCACGCTGTCGCAGGCGCGCGCCATGACCGAGCGCTTCAAGCCGGACCTGATCCTGCTGGACAACTTTCTGCCCGACGGCCAGGGCATCACCCTGCTGCGCGAACTGACGCTGAGCGGGTATCGCGGCGGCATCGTGTTCATCACCGCCGCCAGCGACATGGCCACCGTGGCCGAGGCGTTGCGTTACGGCGTATTCGACTACCTGATCAAACCGCTGGCCTATGACCGGCTGAGCCAGACCCTGCAGCGCTTCAGCCAGCGCCGCGAAGCGCTGAAAGACAAAGCGCGCCTCAACCAGCGCCGCATCGACGAGATGTTCAACACCTACGCCCGCGGCGAACAGCAGGCGGCGCTGCCCGCCGGCATCGACGAGCTGACGCTGGGCAAGGTCCGCGCGCTGTTTGCCGAACCCGCCGCGCGCCACACCGCTGAAAGCGTTGCGCAAAAAATGGGGCTCAGCCGCACCACCGCGCGCCGTTATCTGGAGTTTTGCACCGCCGCGCAGCAGCTGCGCGCCGAGATCATTTACGGCAAGGTCGGCCGCCCGCAGCGGATCTACCGCGCCGGCGAACCGCATTAGCGGTTATTTGATCGCCCTTGCAAGGTTGCGTGTAACCGCTTTACTTTTTATGCGCCGGTCAGCATCTTGGTGAGCATCACCTAGCCGACTGGACGATCGCCGATGCCCGCTGCGCCCCTTGCTTCCCTGACCGAGATCCTCGCCCGCCGTGACTGGCAAAACCCCGCCTGCACCCACTACCGCCGGCTGGACGCCCACCCGCCGTTCGCCAGCTGGCGCAAGGTGGAAGACGCGCGCAACGATGCCCCCAGCGCCAGCCGCCGCTCGCTGAACGGCGAGTGGCGCTTCAGCTATTTCCCGCGCCCAGAGGCGGCGCCGGAAGGCTGGCTGCAGCAGGATCTGCCGGATGCCGCCCCGCTGGCGGTACCGGGCAACTGGCAGCTCGCCGGCTACGATGCGCCGATTTACACCAACGTGCGCTACCCGTTCCCGGTCGATCCGCCGCGCGTGCCGGAAGACAACCCGACCGGCTGCTACTCGCGCACCTTCAGCGTCGATCCGGCCTGGCTGGCCGCCGGCCAGACGCGCATCATCTTCGACGGCGTCAACTCGGCGTTCTATTTGTGGTGCAACGGCCACTGGGTCGGCTATTCGCAGGACAGCCGCCTGCCGGCGGAGTTCGATCTCAGCCCGTGGCTGCAGCCGGGAGAAAACCGGCTGGCGGTGATGGTGCTGCGTTGGTGCGACGGCAGCTATCTGGAAGATCAGGACATGTGGCGCATGAGCGGCATCTTCCGCGACGTCAGCCTGCTGCACAAACCCGCCACGCACCTGAGCGATGTGCGCATCACCACGCCGCTGCATGACAGCTTTACCCGCGGCGAACTGGTGGTGACGGCGCGCGCCAGCCGGCCCGGCCCGCTGCAGGTGCAGATTCAGCTGTGGCGCGATGGCGCGCGGGTGGCCGAACGCACCCAGCCGCTCGGCAGCGAGATCGTGGACGAGCGCGGCGCCTATGACGATCGCGTCACGCTGCGGCTGCCGGTAGAACGCCCGGCGCTGTGGAGCGCCGAAACGCCCGCGCTGTATCGCGCCACCGTCGCCCTGCTCTCGCCCGAGGGGGAGGTCATCGAGGTGGAGGCCTATGACGTCGGCTTCCGCCAGGTGGACATCAGCGGCGGGTTGCTGAAGCTCAACGGGCAGCCGCTGCTGATCCGCGGCGTTAACCGCCACGAGCATCATCCGCGCCACGGCCAGGTGATGGACGAGGCGACGATGCGCCACGACATCCTGCTGATGAAGCAGCACAACTTCAACGCGGTGCGCTGCTCGCACTATCCCAACCACCCGCTGTGGTATCGGCTGTGCGACCGCTATGGGCTGTACGTGGTGGACGAAGCCAATATCGAGACCCACGGCATGCAGCCGATGAACCGCCTGGCTGACGATCCGCTGTGGCTGCCGGCGATGAGCGAGCGCGTTACCCGCATGGTGCAGCGCGATCGCAACCACCCCTGCATCATTATCTGGTCGCTGGGCAACGAGTCCGGCCACGGCGTGAACCACGACGCGCTGTACCGCTGGGTGAAAAGCCAGGATCCGACCCGCCCGGTGCAATATGAAGGCGGCGGCGCCGACACCGCCGCTACCGACATCATCTGCCCGATGTATGCGCGGGTGGATCAGGATCAGCCGTTCCCGGCGGTGCCCAAATGGGCGATCGGCAAGTGGATCGGCCTGCCGGAGGAACAGCGGCCGCTGATCCTGTGCGAATACGCCCATGCGATGGGCAACAGCTTCGGCGGCTTTGGGCGCTACTGGCGCGCGTTCCACGAACATCCGCGCCTGCAGGGCGGCTTTGTCTGGGACTGGGTCGATCAGGCGCTGATCAAGCGCGACGCACAGGGCGAAGAGTTCTGGGCCTACGGCGGCGACTTCGGCGATACCCCCAACGATCGCCAGTTCTGCCTGAACGGGCTGGTGTTCGCGGATCGCACCCCGCACCCGGCGCTGTTCGAAGCGCAGCGGGCGCAGCAGCTGTTCCGCTTCGCCTTCGACGCCGCCTCGCTGACGCTGACCGTCACCAGCGATTACCTGTTCCGCCAGACCGACAACGAGCAGCTCAACTGGCGGCTGGAGCTGGACGGCGTGGAGCGCGCCAGCGGCAGCTTCGATCTGGCGCTGCCGCCGCAGGGCAGCCATAGCTTCACCCTGCTCGACCGCCTGCCGATGCTGCATCAGCCCGGCGAGCTGTGGCTGAACGTGGAGGTGGTGCAGCCGCAGGCCACCGACTGGTCCGAAGCGCACCACCGCTGCGCCTGGGATCAGTGGCGGGTGCCGCGCGCGCTGCATCCCGCGCCGCCGCCGGCGCAGGGCGTGCCGCCAACGCTGATTGAAGACGATCAGGGGCTGACACTCACCCACGGCGACCAGCGCTGGCGCTTCGAGCGCAGCAGCGGCCATCTGACGCAGTGGTGGCAGAATGAGCAGCCGCAGCTGCTGACGCCTCTGCGCGACGGCTTTGCGCGCGCGCCGATCGATAACGACATCGGCGTCAGCGAGGCGGACCGTATCGATCCCAACGCCTGGATCGAACGCTGGAAGCTGGCGGGCCTGTACCGGCTGGAGGAACGCTGCACGCGGCTGCAGGCCGATGCGCTGCAAAACGGCGTGCAGGTGGTGAGCGAACACCAGTTCGGCGTGGACGGGCAGATTTTGCTGATCGGCCGCAAACAGTGGCTGTTCGATGCGCTGGGCGCAGTGAACGTGAGCGTGGAGGTCGAGGTGGCCGACGCCCTGCCGCCGCCGGCGCGCATCGGCCTGCACTGCCAATTGGCGACGGTGCAGCCGCACGCGGAATGGCTGGGCCTGGGCCCGCACGAGAATTACCCGGATCGCCGCCTGGCCGCGCAGCACGGGCGTTGGCGCCTGCCGCTGGCAGATCTGCACACGCCGTATATTTTCCCCGGCGAGAACGGCCTGCGCTGCGACACCCGCAGCCTGCGCTACGGCGGCTGGCGCATCGACGGCCGCTTCCATTTCTCGCTCAGCCGCTACGGCCTGCAACAGCTGATGACCTGCAGCCACCAGCATCTGCTGCAGCCGGAAGCCGGCACCTGGCTGCATCTGGACGGCTTCCATATGGGGGTGGGCGGCGACGACTCCTGGAGCCCGAGCGTACACCGGGATTACCTGCTCACCGCCGGCGTTTACCGCTATCAGTTGCGCCTGCAACTGGCGCCCGAGGGCTAAATCTGCCAAAAAACTCAACGGGTTGCGCATTCTGTAAGCAAACAGTCACAGAATGTGTAATCCGCCTTTGACATGCCGACGGCGCCTCGCTATTATTCGCCCCGTTCACACGATTCCTCTGTAGTTCAGTCGGTAGAACGGCGGACTGTTAATCCGTATGTCACTGGTTCGAGTCCAGTCAGAGGAGCCATATTTAGAGAAGCCCGCTCAGGGAAACCCGAGCGGGCTTTTTGCTGTTGGGCGGATCATAATCGATGATCCCCTACACACTCTCTATCCGAAACCGGTCAGCCATCCGTTGAACGGGTAAGTTGCTCCCATTGTTCAATTTCCTTACCTAACGCCTCGAGCTTTTGCCGCACCAAACTTAATGCGTCACTGCCTAACAACAGATGCGTGGGTGGGGTTCGGCTCTCGATCAATGCCAGCATGGCGTGAGCCGCCTTAACCGGATCGCCCAGTTGCTTGCCGCTTTTTTCCTGACGCGCCTGACGAACAGGTTCAAATAACGCGTCATAGTCCGGAAGACAGCGAGGGCTGCGTACCATTGAACGCCCGGCCCAGTCCGTCCGAAACGAGCCGGGCGCTACTGCGGTCACGTGTATGTTGAACGGGACAAGCTCTTTGCTTAACGTTTCTGATATCCCTTCCAGTGCAAATTTGCTGCCGCAGTAATAGCTGATACCAGGTAAGGTAATGAAGCTGCCCATTGAGGTGATATTAATAATGTGGCCGCGGCGGCGCTGGCGCATGCCCGGCAGCACGGCTTTGATCATCGCCACCGCGCCAAACACATTAACGTCAAACTGGCGGCGCAGCTCTGCAAGCGGGGATTCTTCCAGTATGCCTTCATGGCCGTAACCGGCATTGTTCACCAGCACATCTATCGGACCGACGGCGGACTCTATCTCTCCAACCACCTCATCAATACGTTCAACGTCCGTGACATCAAGCAGATAGCCAAAAGCCCGCTGCGTATCGAGCGCGCCGAATGCCTGCAGTGCTTCGCTGTTGCGCACCGTCCCTACAACCCGATGCCCTACGGCGAGGGCTTCCCGCGCCAGCGCCTGGCCAAAGCCACTGCTGACGCCGGTGATTAAAATCGTTTTTGCAGATGCCATAAAAAGAACTCCCATGAACCATGAAGGTTGCATGGTATTCTCTGTACTGCCGCATTTTTAGGCCGTATCTTCTCTTTTTCTTGCCTGATTTTATGAGGTGGTGGGATGTCCGACATGATTGCCCTGATGAATAGACTTGCGGTGCAAGAGGGATACAACCTCACTGCCCTACCTGATGTGCGAATTTTGCGATCCGATCGCCCGCTTGCCAGAACGCCGGTGCTTTACGATCCGGGGATCGTGATTGTCTGTCAGGGCAGCAAACGCGGCTATTTCGGCCAGCAGACCTATTTATATGATGAGCAGCACTACCTGGCGGTTTCGGTGCCGGTGCCGTTTGTGATGGAAACCGATGCGTCGGCAGCACATCCGCTGCTGGCGATTTATATGCATCTGGATTTTCAGCTTGCCGCTGAACTGATGTTGCAGATTGAACAGCATGGCGCCCCGCACCCTCCCGTCGCGCCGCAAAGCATGATGTCGAGCCCCATGGACGACAGGGTAAAAATGGCCGTACTTCGCTTACTTGAAGTCCTGGCTGACCCGCTTGAGGCGGCGATCCTCGGCCCGACGCGGCTGCGTGAGCTTTATTTTCGCGTGCTGACAGGCGCACAGGGCAACGCCATGCGTGCCGCGCTGGCCTTGCAGGGCCAGTTTGGCAAAATCGGTAAAGCGCTGCAGCACATCCATGCCGCTTACGCGGAGCCGCTAACGCTGACGCAGCTGGCGATGAAGGCCGGCATGAGCGTGCCGACCTTTCATAGCCATTTCAAAGCGATAACGAAGATGCCGCCGATGCAGTATGTGAAATCGGTACGCCTGCACCAGGCACGGATGCTGATGGTGCGCCAACAAATCACCGCCGCCGCCGCGAGTTACGCCGTTGGCTATGAAAGCCCATCGCAATTTAATCGCGAATTCAAACGTCTGTTTGGCCTGCCACCGGCAGAGGAGATAAAACGCATGCAGCGTCACTTCGCCATTCCGCCCGCGCAGCCTGCCTCGATATTTGTTTCGTCGCACTGAGGCTTGTTCGGTATGGCAAACGCTACCTTGAGGTAGGTAGCGTCCGTTTATGCCACAAAACCAACCGTCGGATCACCTACTCAACAATCTCCGCAAACACCAAAAAGCCCGCCCCGTCCCCAGGCAGGCCTTTGGCCCTCCGCACTGTCTCAGGCGCCATCCCGCTCCGCAACCCGCGCCATCAACGCCCCCAACAGCGCCAGATCGACCAGCAACGCCAGCGCGAAACAGCCTCCTCTCGCGCCCGGCGCGGCGTAGGTTTGAATCAGCAACGCGGCAACCAACACGGCCACGATGCTCACCACCGTCGTCAAACGGTGCGCCACGGTGAGCGCTCTTTTTTCCCCCACCGCCGTGCGGTAGGCCACGCCCTGCCCCAGGCCGCCGAGGGCGATGCCCGGCAGCAGGCTCATCCCGCCGTGGCCGCCGAACAGCATCAGCAGCGTCAATAGCCACCCCGCCGCCGCCAGCAAAAAACCGTAGCGGAGCATAGCCAGCGCAGGCCGGTTCCGCAGCGGCTGCCAGCGGGCCAGCGCGGCGCCGCCGAGAAACGCCAGCGCCAATGCCGTTAGCAGCATCAGCGTTGCGCCGATGCCCAGCAGGCTTTCGGTCTTCAGCAGCAAGGCGCCCGCCGCGACCGGCACGCTGAGCGCCAGGGCGCTCGCCGCCGTACCCGTGTGTTCCATGGCGCCCAGGGCGCCGTTGTTGACATATATGCTCATCGTTAACTCCCGACATGGTGGAAATGATGAAATAAATTCATTTCCCTGTTCACATGTCAGTAGCCTATCTCTTGTATAATCGGTCAGACAAACTCATAGTTTTCAGCCTTAGATGAGAATAACTCAGCCATGAGAAAACCCCGTTTGCCGCCGCTGGGCGCGCTGCGCGCCTTCCACGCCGTGGCCGGCTGCCGCAGCTTCAAACTGGCCGCCGAGGAGCTGGGCGTCAGCGCGACGGCGGTCAGCCACCAGATTAAGCTGCTGGAGTCGGTGCTGGCATGCCGGGTGTGCGAGCGCAGCGCGCAGGGCGTCAGCCTGACCGAGATCGGCGAGATCCTGTATGCCGGCACCCAGCGCGCCTTTGCCGCGCTGGAGCAGTCCGTCGCCCAAATCACCCGCGCCCAACAGCCGCCGGCGCTGACCGTCACCACCACTTCCAATTTTCTCACCCACTGGCTGGTGCCACGCCTGGCGGATTTCAAGGCGGAGTTTCCCGCCATCGATCTGCGCCTGCACACCAGCGTCGAGCGCGTCGATCTCAACCAGCGCACCGTGGACGTCGCCATCCGCTACCGTGAAACGCCGGAAACCGATCTGCACTGCACCCTGCTGCATGAGGATCGCTTTATCGTGGTGGCCAGCCCGGCGCTGGCGCTGGAGCGCAGCGAGGATTTGCAGCGGGTAACGCTGTTTCACGTGGAACATCGGCAGGTGCCTGCCGACGCGCCGACCTGGGAAAACTGGCGGCGGCGCTACGGGCCGGAAGGGTTGAACGTGGAAGCCGGGCTGACCTTCAGCGACGAGACGCATGCGCTGCAGGCGGCGGTGGCGGGCCAGGGGGTGGTGATCGCCAGCCGGCTGCTGGCGCGCGATTTGTTGCAGCGCGGCGTGCTGGCCGCGCCGTTCGAGATGTCGTTACCCGGCGCCAACTATTATCTGGTGGCCACCGAAGAAACCGCGCAGCGCTCCGATATCATTGCGCTGCGCGAGTGGCTGCTGCGGCAAATGGCGGTGGGCTAACGGCGCTCGGGGGCGATTTCCCCCAGGCGGATCGCCACGCTGATGGCCTGCGCGGTGGTGGCGGCACCAAGGCGTTGGCGAATGCGCCGCAGGTGGTTTTCCACCGTGCGCTCAGACAGGCCGAGCATCGCGGCGATATCCGCCTGCCGCCGGCCGATGGCGGTCCAGCTCAGCACCTCGCGCTCACGCGCCGACAGCCTGCTCTCCCCCTCGCCGGCCGCCGGTGCGAACAGCCGCCGCGCCGCCTGAAAGGCCGCCGTGCCCACCAGCACCAGCGCCAGCCGCACCGGCGGCGAGGCGTCGATGCGATCGCCCCCCAGGCTGACGGCGCCCTCCAAACCGGCCGGGCCGAACACCGGGATCTGCACGCCGTGCAGGCCGGCGCCACGCGGCGTGCGTACAATCCGGTAGCGCTCGCCCTGCTGCGCCCGGGTCTTGGTCCAGAAGAACGGCTCGCTGACCCGCAGCATATGCCGGGTCACCGGGCAGTGCCGCACGTAGGTCAACGCATCGACCGCCTCGCCGTCGCCGAACCAGTCGCCCTCGACCCAATAGATATGCTCGATCCCCGCCTCCGCCGCAGCGGAAGCGGAAAACAGCACAAAGCGATCGAAGCCGAACGGCGCGGCAAAGGCACGAACCCGCCCCTGAATGGCGGACAGGGTTCGCTCGTGGTCCATCGCCAGCGCCGTCTGGAAAGCGCGCTGCGCGATCTCGTCGCTCATCGCGCGGCGACGTCGGCCAGCAGCGTCTCTGCCGCCAGCTTGCCGAGGTTGTTGGAAGCCAGCGGGCTGTCGCCGGTCAGCAGGCGCCGATCTTTATGCACCTTGCCGGTGATGTCGGCGTTAACGATCTTAACGCCCAGCTCGCGCAGGCGTTCGCCCACCAGCCAGGGCATCGGGCCGGGGATGTAGCCGATGTCGATGTTGGCGCCGGTATCGAGCGAGTCCGGGAACACGCACATTTCATAGCCACGATAGAGGAAATCCTCTTTGCTCTCGTCGATGCCCGCCGCCAGCAAACCGGCCGGCCCGTGGCACAGCGAAATCACGTAGCGATCGTTGTCGTGCGCCCAGTGCAGGGTCTTTTTCACCTCTTCGCTGAACGGGATACCGTTGAGCACGCCGTGGCCGCCGGGGATGAAAACGCCGAGGTAGTTGCCGCCATCCAGATCCTTCACCACTTCCGTCAGCTTTTTCGGCTGCTTGAGCTGGCTGCGGTACTTCTCGTAGGTGGCCTTGACCGCGTCGTCTTCCTGCGGGAACGCCCACATCTCCAGCTTCACCGGATCGCCGGACGGCGTGGCGATGTCGATCTCGAAACCGGCCAGATCCAGGTGATGCATCGGCAACAGCATCTCGACCGGGTGATTGCCGGTGGAGAAGAACTTGCCGTTTTGCATCAGCAGGTAGCGCTCCTGCGAGGCGATCATCAGCACCTTCCATTTGCCGCCGCGATAGGCGTTCGGGTAGCTGGCGCCCGCGAAGTCGGTTTTGGACGAGGTGTACTGACTGAGGGAGTAAGGCGATGGGAAGAACGCGTTGTCTTCCGCCACATCCGGGGTGGGATTACGATCGTTGGACACTGAATCAGTCATGATTATCTCCATATTCACCGTTACGTTGCCCTTTCAGCTTAAATAACCGCCGGCGGAGCCGCAATGAGGGATATCCCTCAAGCAATCTTTGCAGCCGAAACTCAGGCGAGATTGCGTAGAGCGATAATAAAGGTTTCTTCGCCGGCGCCCTGGTGTTGATAGTGGCACTTTCTTACCGGCACCCGGAAATAGCGCTCCAGGATATCTTCCCGCAGCACAGCGCTTTTAACGCCAAACAACGACTGCCGTTTTGCCATCAGTAAACACTTGTCGGAGATGCGTTCGGCGTAATTGAGGAAATGCGTATTCAGCACGATCGTCATCTGCCGCTCTTTGGCGAGGCGCCACAGCATCTCGATCATTTTGGCCTGATTGTAAAAATCCAGATTCGATTCCGGTTCGTCGAGGATCATGACGTCGGGATCTGCCACCAGCGCCTTGGCGAAATAACACATCTGCAGTTCACCGCCGCTGATCTGGTTGATATTTTTCTGCGCCAGCGGCGCGATCTCCAACGCGTGCAACACCGCCTGCGCCCTGGTGAAATCTTGCCGCCGCGGCCCGGCGAACCATCCCGCATGGCGGGCGCAGCCGAAAGTGACAAAATCGAGTACGCCATAGGAAAAATGTGGCGCCTTCGCCTGCGGCACGTAGGCCAGGCGCGCCTCTCGATTATCGACGCGGCCGATCTCGCACCTGCCGGCGCTGGGCCGACACAGGCCCGCAATATTTCTCAGCAGCGTCGTTTTGCCGGCGCCGTTCGGGCCCAGCACGCTGAGGATCTCGCCGCGCTTAAGCTCGAAGCTGACGTTGTCGAAAATGGGCTCCCGCCCCTTGAAACCAAAGGCTAGCCGGCTAGCGGTGATCATATCGATTCCCCAGAATAAAAAGCACCGCGAAAAGCGGCGCGCCGATCAGCGCGGTCAGGATACCGATTGGAATTTCCGTATAGGTGGCGCCTCTCGCAATATTGTCGATAACCAGCAAAAACAACGCGCCGCCGAGCGCCGATGCTGGGATCAAACGGCCGTGGTTATATCCCAGCACGCTTCGCACCAAATGGGGGATCACCAAGCCAACCCACCCCACCACGCCGGCCAAGCTCACGGAAGCGGAAACCAGCAGAGAGGCGGCGATCAGCAATAGGATCTTCAGCCGGGGCGGATTCAGGCCGGCAATGCGCGCCTCGTCGTCCCCCAGCGAGAGAATGTTCATGTTCCACCTGAGCCGGTAGATAGTCAGGTAACACGCCGCAAACAGCGGGATCAGCCAATAGACCTGCGCTTTCGCCACCGAAGCGAAGCTGCCCATCAGCCAGAAGACGATGGCGGGCAAGGTATCCTGCGGATCGGCGACATATTTGATGGCCGAGACAAACGCGATAAACACCGACGCGATAATCATGCCGGACAGGATCGTCGTCAGCGCATCCTGCCGGCGTTTCAGGCGGCAAATGCCAAGCACCAGCAACAAACTCACCACGCCGAAAAGAAACGACAGCAGGGAACTCAGGGCAAAAGGCAAACTCAATAAAATGCCCAGCGCGGCGCCAAAGGCGGAGGCGGAAGACGTGCCCAGCACGTCCGGGCTGGCTAACGCGTTTTTCAGCACCGCCTGAAAGGTCGCGCCGGCGACCGCCAACCCGCCGCCCACCAGCATCACCGCCACCACCCGCGGCGCACGCAGGTTAAAAATCACCGAATAGTGGGCCTGGTTTTCCCCCGGCATGTTCCCCTGCCATAAAATCTGCAGCACGTCATGGGCCGACAAGGCGTAACGGCCGGCAAACAGTGATGCGACGGCAACCACACACAAGGCTAAAAACAGCCCTACCATGATCGCCATATATTTTCCTCTGCCCGGCATCCCCAAGCTCCTCCAACCCACTAACGCAATTCAACCGTGGTGCTAGCGCTGTGCCAGCACCTCATCCAACAAACGGTCCGGGATCGCATAGGAGAACATCGTCTGATAATAGCGGCGCGTCTCCTCCCGCAGCGTCTTGTCGCTAATGTCTTCAGGGGCATAGCGGTTGATCATAAACAGCGGCAGCAGTGACGTTTCCGCCGACAGGCCCCCCCAGTTATGAATGCCCACCGGCGTCGAGAAAACCTTGCCGTTTTTTACCGCCCTGAGCGTCTCCCAGGCCTGGCCGGGGATCCCCCCGTGCAGCAGCGCTTTAGCGCTGCCGAAAACCACGAAAATCACATCCGGGTCCCAGGCCATGATCTGCTCCATCGAAACGTTGATGTACCTGCCGGCATCCCCTTTCACCGGCAAATCCCCGGCGACGTTGTCCATGCCGGCCATTTTCAGGTAGGTGTCGCCGTAGGTATGCGGGCCGCTCACCTTCAGCTGCCTGCCGTCGCTTTCTTCGAGATACAACGCCCTGACGTGCTGCGCGCGGATGGCTGCGGCATAGGGGCGGATCTGCTTCAGGGTCTTTTCCCAGGCGTCTTTGAATTTGTGCGTGCGCGGCAGGCCGAGCGTGTCGGCGAAGGTATTTTCCCAATACATCTGGGTGACCATCGGTTGGTACTTTGTCTTCCCGCCGGCATCCAGATCGACGGTCATCACGCCCGCCCTTTCCAGCCGATCGTCCTGGCTTTTGCCGTAGTAATAAATAATGTCGGGCCGTAGATTCATTAACGACTCCATGTTGACCCGGTAGTCCTTATTGATGAAGGCGGAGGTGATCCTGCCGATGTCAGGCTTCATGTCCTTCAACACATGCATATCGGCATGCATGAACGCCCAGGGCCCCACGCCGACGACGTGCCGGTAGGCCGCCTCGTTCGCCAGGATCACGCCGAAGGGGCAGTTGCCGGTGATGACGATCCGCTGATAGTGGCCAGGCAACTTTTGCACCGCTGCGCTCTGCGGCCGTTCGGCCGCCGCCGGCTGACTACCGCTGGCGCAAGGCGCCGTCGGCAAGGCGAATATTGCCAGCAGCGCGGTGGCGATAAATTTCACTGTGACGCACATGGAGCCTCCTGTGCGCACGCTCGGTGGCGTGCGGCGATGGGCTGCGTTAGGCCGACGCGGCGATGCCGGCGGCCATGATGGTTATCCCGGCCACAAAGACGATTGCCGTGGTGGCGACCGCGCCGCCGCCGACCAACGCGGCGGTTTTTCCTGTGGAAAGGTCTTTTCGTTGCAGGAAAGAGAGCTGCGACAGGGGAATGATTTTTCCGCTGTCGGCGACCAGGTCTTTCGGTTCAACCTTCGCCACCGTCAACTCGCCGCCGCTGCCGTCCTTCAGACCATATTTCAACCGGTCGCCGACATAGACCGGCGGCTGCAGCAGGTAATATTGGCTATTGAGCCCCGTCTCTTTTTGTTGCAACGCCACGTCGTGGTAGGTCGTGCAGCCGGCAAGGGAAAACGCCGCCATGCCGATAACCAACGGCACTAATGGGATAAATCGCATGGGAAACCTCGTGCTTCTATTTACTGGTTTTTAACGTAACGGCGGACTTGAAGCGCATATAGCTCACGACCAGAGAAAGGAACGAGAATGCCGCCCCCGCCATTAAACTGATATTCGTCGCTTGCGCGCCCCGCATGTTGAAGAAAATCGCCACCAACGCCGAACCGACGATTTGCCCAATCAGCCGGGAACTGCCCAACAGGCCGCTGGCGATGCTGCTGTTTTCATGGGAGACCGACGTCATGATCAACAGGTTGTTCGGTGATTGAAACAGGCCGAAACCGATGCCGCACAGCGCCACGCGCCATACGATCGCCCCATTCGACGGATCGCTCGGCAGATTGGCCATCAGCAGCATGCCTGCCAGCAGACAGGCAAGGCCCGAGAGGGCAACAAGATTGGGATCGTACTTCTTGGCCAAATCGCCGGAAATTAGCGAAGACGCCATGGTGGCCAGCGGCCAGGCGGTCAGCAACAGACCGATTTCCACCACGTTTCTTTGCAGAACGTTGTGAAAATAAAAAGGCAGCGAAACATAGGCCAAAAGCTGGGTGCTGTAGGACAGCATCGACATCAGCAAAGACAATGACAGCGTCGGGTTATGCAGCATCGCGATCGGGATCAGCGCGGCGTCGGCCTTTCTTTTTTGATTGATGTACAGCAACCCGGCCAGCCCGGCGAATACCGCAAAGCTCAGCGCCGCCGCCGGCAGATGGTGAGTGGTCATGCTCATGGTGCTGAGCGAGAAAGCGATAAACAGCACAAACACCAACAGGGCGCCCCCGCTGTCGAACCCAACGCTGCGCCGCTCGCGGGAACCCAGGAATATCACGCTCAGCAGCAGCGACAGGCAGGCGATGGGAACATTAATGGTAAACAGCCAGTTCCAGCTCGTTTGAGAAAGTATCGCCGAGGCGATGGATGGCCCGGCGGCGGCGGAAACCGACACCACCATCACGTTTATGCCCAGGCCGCGCCCAAGCAGCCTTGCCGGGTATATCTCCTTGATCAGCGCCGCATTGACGCTGAGCACCGCCGCCGCGCCGAAGCCCTGTATCACCCTGAATGCCGTCAGCATCTCCAGCGTCGTGGACAGCGCGCAGCCCAGGGATGAAAAAGCGAACAGCACCACCCCGGCCATAAAGATTTTTTTATTGCCCACCGCGCGACCCAGCGCCGCGAAGGGCATCAAAGAGGCCACGACGGCAAACTGGTAGGCATTAATAATCATGATGGAGGCCGATTCGGAAACGCCGAAATCTTTGGCGATCACCGGCAGCGCCACGTTGGCGATGGTACTGTCGAGCATGGCGATAACCGTGCTTAACGAGACGGCGAGAACGGCGAATATATTTAATGTCTCTTTTTCCTGGTGTTTAAAAGTCATGTTAACGCTCCAAAAACGTGAGTGACTTCATGCCGGCGGCAAAGACCCCGTTTTTTATCCGTTTTAGTAATTACGTTATAACATATCAATTAAAGAGGAGAATAAATCTCATTTGAAATATTAGATTAAATAGTGTGTCAAAATAAGAATTAACAAATACAAAACAAATTAATAGCAATACGAATATTCAATAAACAAAATAAATGCAGTATAAAAAACCAGTGAATTTAAGGAATGACATTAAAAGTAACAGCCGCTAACAGACAACCCCGCTGGCGCGTGAAATTGTTATGTTATAACAAAAACACCCTTTCCTTTTATGCTGGTTAACCTTATGGCTAAGACGGACCTTTTGAACACCCGGTTATCTCGCCGCAGAATGATGTTGGCAGGGCTGGCGGCCCTGACGCTGAACGGCGCCGTTTCCCCGCTGGCTCACGCCCACGGCCTGCCGCGCCCCAAACCTCAGGGGGCGCGAAAAAGATTCCTGGTCATGTTGGATCCCGGTCATGGCGGCATCGACTCCGGTGCCATTGGCCACACCGGTTCGCTGGAAAAACATGTCGTTCTGGCGATCGCCAAAAATGTGCGTGCACAGCTCGATCGACACGGCATCGATGCCCGCCTGACGCGCGACAGCGACGTTTTTATTCCGCTTTACGATCGGGTGGAGATCGCGCACCGGCACGGTGCGGATCTTTTCATGTCCATCCACGCCGACGGTTTTACCTGCCCCAGCGCCTGCGGCGCTTCGGTCTTTGCGCTTTCCAATAAAGGCGCCAGCAGCGCGATGGCGAAATACTTATCGAACAGTGAAAACGCGGCGGACGATCTCGCCGGCCCTAACGTCATCAAGAAAGACCGCTATTTGCAGAAGATACTGTTTGATTTGGAGCAGACGGAAACGATCAAAGAAAGCCTGACGCTGGGCTCGCACCTGATTCAACATATTGCGCCCATTCATCACCTGCATGCCAAAAATACCGAACAGGCGGCCTTCGTGGTCTTAAAATCCCCGTATATTCCTTCCGTGTTGGTGGAAACCTCTTTCATCACCAACCCTGAGGAAGAAAGGCTGCTCGGCACCCCCGCATTCCGCAATAAAATTGCCACGGCGATCGCTCAGGGGATCGTCAGCTACTTTAAACGCGAAACGCACGCTTAAGCTTCGCCGAGGCGGCAAGCTCACGGGCTTGCCGCGCACAGGGACGGTGTCATCATGATAAAATGCAATCCGCGTTATTTTTCGGCGGGCATGCTTTTCCCCCTGCTGGCCCTATTACCACGCGGCGCCTTCGCCGTGTCGTTGACGGGGTCGCAGCAAAACAGCCTGAATTTCTACGGCACGATTATCGCCAGACGCTACAGCGGCCAAAACGCGCGCGACGACGGCGACCGCAGCTACCTCTATTTCGGCCTGATAGGCAAAAAAAAGATCGCGCCGCGCTGGCGGGCCTACGCCCACTGGGAATATACCGTCAGCTTCGCCGACGCGACTCGCAACAGCACCCGACTCGCCTATATTGGGGTGCAAAACGCAACCTTCGGCAGCCTCGATATCGGCCGCAATTGGGGCGTGCTCTATGATGTGACCGCCCTGACCGATCGCTCTCCGCTGTTTAGAGAGATGGCCTACAACTACATCGACAATTTTATGCGCGGCCGGGCGCGTAACCTGCTCACTTACCGCCGCCCCTTCAGCCTGTTTCAGCGGCGCGCCGCACTCGCGTTGCAATATCAGTTCAAAGACGGCGACGACCGGCAAACGCCGGGCAAACAAAACGGCAACGGATTCGGCCTCTCCTTCCGTTATGCGCTGACGCCGACGCTCAGCCTCATCGCCGCCGCCTCGGCGTCTCAAACCACGCAGCGGCAACAACGCGCCGCCGGCTATCGCCGGCGCATCGATACGCTGGCCGAAGGGGTTCTCTATGCGTCGAAAAAAATCTATCTTGCGGCCGTGTTCACCCAAAGCGACAACGCCATCAGCCCGCAACAAACCGCTAACCGCGGTTCGGCGTCAAGTTATGAAGCGCTCGCCAAATATCGGCTGACGGACCACATCCAACCCAACATCGGCTATACCCTTTTGATACAGACCCGGGCAGGCCGGAACATGGACTTATTGAACTATGAGGAGCTGGGGGTCACCTGGTTACTCAACAGCAATATGCAGGTGTTTATTAACTATGAATTCAATAACCTTTCGCAGCACACGCCCGGCGTCGATGCGTCGGACAAGCTCGATATGGGCATCAGCTATCATTGGTGATCCGCTCTCCCGCAGCCAATAAAAGCCCCGCCCGGTGAAGGGCGAGGCTCGCGACGCGTTGAGTCTTTAGCTGTTCACGAACGCCAGCAGATCGGCGTTGACCTGATCGGCATGGGTGGTCGGGATGCCGTGCGGCGCGCCCTTATAGGTATTGAGCGTGCCGTTCTGCACCAGCTTGGCCGACAGCACGCCGGAATCCTGATAAGGCACCACCTGATCGTCGTCGCCGTGGATCACCAGCACCGGAATGGCGATCTTCTTGAGATCTTCGGTGAAATCGGTCTGCGAGAAGGCGACGATGCCGTCGTAGTGCGCCTTGGCGCCGCCCATCATGCCCTGGCGCCACCAGTTCCAGATAATCGCCTCCGACGGTTTGGCGCCCGGGCGGTTATAACCGTAGAACGGGCCGGCGGGCACGTCGTAATAGAACTGCGCCCGGTTGGCGGCCAGCTGCGCCTGGAAATCATCGAACACCGCTTTGGGGGTGCCCTGCGGATTGGCGTCGGTTTTCACCATCAGCGGCGGCACCGCGCTGATCAGCACCGCTTTGGATACCTTGTCCTCGCCGTGGCGCACGATATAGCGCACCACCTCGCCGCCGCCCGTCGAGTGGCCCACGTGCATCGCGCCCTGCACGCCCAGGTGTTTTACCACCGCGGCGACGTCATCGGCGTAGTGGTCCATGTCGTGCCCTTCCCACACCTGGCTGGAGCGGCCGTGGCCGCGGCGATCGTGCGCAACCACGCGGAACCCTTTCTTCACGAAGAACAGCATCTGGGCATCCCAGTCATCGCTGGACAGCGGCCAGCCGTGGTGAAAATAGATAACCTTGCCGTTTTTGGGGCCCCAATCCTTGTAGAAAATCTCGACGCCATCGCTGGTCGTTACGTAACCCATGTCGTTTCTCCCATTTACACTTTGGTTAAAAAAGAAGGTTTATACTGCGCGCGGCGCCGGGATCTCTGGCTCCCTCATCCCGGTTGGCCGACGATCTTGCGTTGATCGTTTAACGAGTATAGGTTTAAAGTTCACTTTAAGGTCAAACACGATTCGGCAAACCGCATTCCCGCTTTCACTCGGCATCAGGAGAATTCAAGTGCAGGGAGATGACATCCTCATGACGATGGAGCAACGGCTTGCCGCCCAACGTCATGCCTTCCTGCGCGACGGCGCACCGACGATCGCTCAGCGCAAGGCCGCCCTGCGCCGCCTGCGGAGCGCCATTTTGGCCCAGCGCGACGCGCTGACGGCGGCCGTCAGCGCAGACTTCGGCCACCGTTCGCCTTACGAAACCGACATCCTGGAGATTCTGGTCACCGTGCAGGCGATCGATTACCTGCTGCGCAATCTGAAGCGCTTCATGCAGCCGGAACGCCGCCACGTCGCCCTGCCGTATCAGGCCGGGCGCGCCTACGTGCAGTATCAACCCAAGGGCGTAATTGGCATCATGGCGCCGTGGAACTACCCGTTTTCGTTGACCTTCATCCCGCTGGCCACCGCCCTGGCCGCCGGCAACCGCGTGATGCTGAAACCTTCGGAGCTCACGCCGCACACCAGCCAGCTTATCGAAACGATGCTGGCGGCGCTGTTTCCCGCCGATGAGGTCGCCGTGGTGACCGGCGGGCCGGACGTCGGGGCCGGGTTCAGCACACTGGCGTTCGATCACCTGGTGTTCACCGGCAGCACGGCGATCGGCCGTCAGGTCATGCAGGCGGCCGGTAAAAATCTGGTGCCCTTGACGCTCGAGCTGGGCGGCAAAAGCCCCGCCGTGGTGGCGCCCGGCGCGGTTAACGCCAGAACCGTTAACAGCCTGGCGTTCGGCAAGCTGTCGAACGCGGGCCAAACCTGCATCGCGCCCGATTTCCTGCTGATCCATCAGGACGATGTGGAAAACTTCATTGCGCTCTACGACGCGACGGTCAAAGCGTTTTACCCCGACGGGCCGACGAGCCATGACTACGGCGCCATCATCAACGACAGGCACTACCACCGTTTGCAGGATCTGCTCACCGACGCCCAGGCGCGGGGCGCGCGGATCGTTCCGGTGGGCCACCGCCCGGACTCGGCGGTGGAACGGCCGAAAACCCTCGCCCCCACGCTGATCGTCGGCGCCCCCGACGACAGCCGGATCATGCAAGAGGAGATCTTCGGGCCGCTGCTGCCGGTGCGCACCTACACCGCCTTTGATGAAACGATCGACGTTATCAACGCCGGGCCGCGCCCGCTGGCGCTGTACTACTTTGGCCCAGGCGGCACGCTGCAGGACAGGCTGCTGGCACGCACCACCTCCGGCAACGTCAGCGTCAACGCCACCCTGCTGCACTTTGCCCAGGACGATCTGCCGTTCGGCGGCATCGGCCCCAGCGGCATGGGGGCCTGTCACGGCATCGAAGGATTCCGGGCGCTGAGCCATGCCAAGGGCGTCTTTATCCAAAGCCGCTGGCGCTTCACCGATCTGCTGCGCGCGCCGTTCGGCAGGCTGGCAGACGCGGTGCTCAAGGTGATGCTGCGGCGCCGATAGAGCGCCGCGCTGACTATCAATAACACAGCCATGAATCGCCGCAAGCTATCACAGTATTCAATCATTCCTATTTTATCTCTCCGCCGCCGCTGACTAAGCTTAGCCATGAGTCACCCTTTGCCCGTTAGCGGCCGGGGCGATGTGATTCCATTGAGTTCAGTTATTTAGCGCAACACCCGACGCAAGCCTTACCCGCATGCCTTGTTAACCGCTCCACGCCCGGCGGCTGGAGCACCCTTACGGAAGCAGAGAGCGCATTATGACAACTGAAAGCAAATGCCCGTTTTCGGGCGGCAAGCAGCCCGCACCGCAGAACGGCCCCACCAATCAGGATTGGTGGCCCAATCAGCTCAGCCTGAAACCGCTGCATCAGCACTCCCCCCTGTCCGATCCGATGGATAAAGACTTCAACTACGCCGATGCCTTCAACAGTCTCGATCTGGCGGCGGTCAAACAGGATCTGCACGCCCTGATGACCGACTCGCAGGAATGGTGGCCGGCGGACTTCGGCCACTACGGCGGCCTGTTCATCCGCATGGCCTGGCACAGCGCCGGCACCTACCGCATCGGCGACGGCCGCGGCGGCGCGGGCGAAGGCCAGCAGCGATTCGCCCCGCTCAACAGCTGGCCGGACAACGTCAGCCTCGACAAGGCGCGCCGCCTGCTGTGGCCGATCAAACAGAAATACGGCCGCAACATCTCCTGGGCCGACCTGATTATCCTGACCGGCAACGTGGCGCTGGAATCGATGGGCTTCAAAACCTTCGGCTACGCCGGCGGCCGTGCCGACACCTGGGAGCCGGACGACGTCTACTGGGGCTCGGAGAAGATCTGGCTGGAGCTGAGCGGCGGGCCAAACAGCCGCTACTCGGGCGACCGCGACCTGGAGAACCCGCTGGCGGCGGTGCAGATGGGCCTGATCTACGTCAACCCGGAAGGCCCGGACGGCAATCCCGATCCGGTGGCCGCCGCGCGCGACATCCGTGAAACCTTCGCCCGCATGGCGATGAACGACGAAGAAACCGTGGCGCTGATCGCCGGCGGCCACACCTTCGGCAAGACCCACGGCGCCGGTCCGGCGTCTAACGTCGGCGCCGATCCGGAAGCGGCCGGGCTGGAGTCGCAGGGCCTCGGCTGGCACAGCACCTTCGGCACCGGCGTCGGCAAAGACGCCATCACCAGCGGCCTGGAAGTCACCTGGACCACCACCCCAACCCAGTGGAACCACGATTTCTTCCGCCACCTGTTCGAATACGAATGGGAACTGAGCCAAAGCCCGGCCGGCGCGCACCAGTGGGTGGCGAAAGACATCGGTGAAACCATTCCCGACGCCTTCGATCCGAACAAGAAACGCCGCCCGACCATGCTGACCACCGACCTTTCGCTGCGCTTCGATCCGGCCTACGAGAAGATTTCGCGCCGCTTCTATGAGCATCCGGAAGAGTTGGCCGACGCCTTCGCCCGCGCCTGGTTCAAGCTGACCCACCGCGATATGGGGCCGCGCCCTCGCTACCTCGGCCCGGAAGTGCCGCAGGAAGAGCTGATTTGGCAGGATCCGATCCCGGCGGTCGATCATCCGCTGATCGACGAGCAGGACATCGCCGCGCTGAAAAACGCCGTGCTGGCTTCCGGTCTGCCGGTATCGGCACTGGTCTCCACCGCCTGGGCTTCCGCTTCGAGCTTCCGCGGTTCCGACAAACGCGGCGGCGCCAACGGTGCGCGCATTCGCCTGGCGCCGCAAAAAGACTGGGCGGTCAACCAACCTGCGCAGCTCGCCGCGACGCTGGCCAAGCTGGAGAGCATCCAACGCGCCTTCAATGATGCGCAGGCCGGCGGCAAGCGCGTCTCGCTGGCGGATCTGATCGTGCTGGCCGGCGCGGCGGGCGTGGAACAGGCGGCGAAGAACGCCGGTTTGGCCCTGACGGTGCCGTTCGCGCCGGGCCGCATGGACGCTTCGCAGGAGCAGACCGACGTGGACTCCTTCGAGGCGATGGAGCCGCTCGCCGACGGTTTCCGCAACTTCCTGAAGGGCAAATACCGCGTGCCGGCCGAGACGCTGCTGGTCGACAAGGCGCAGCTGCTGACCCTGACCGCGCCGGAAATGACGGTGCTGGTCGGCGGGCTGCGGGTACTCGGTGCCAACGTCGGCGGCACGCCGCACGGCGTATTCACCCAGCGGCCGCAGGCGCTGACCAACGACTTCTTCGTCAACCTGCTCGACATGGGCACCACCTGGCACCCGGTGGGTGAGGACGGCCTGTTCGAAGGGCGCGATCGCCGCAGCGGCGCGGTCAAATGGACCGGCACCCGCGTCGATCTGGTGTTCGGTTCACACGCGCAGCTGCGCGCGCTGGCCGAAGTCTACGGCAGCGCCGACGCGCAGGAGAAGTTCGCCCACGACTTCGTCGCCGCCTGGAACAAAGTGATGAACCTCGATCGTTTCGATCTGGCGTAAATATCCCCCAACGGCCTGCTTCGGCAGGCCGTTTTTCCTCCCGAGATCAACACCGCCTCCGCTCAACGCCGGCCTTAGCACGCGCCGTTATATTTTATTTTCCGCTTATTCGTATTTACTCAACAAGTCATATAAAAATTTGATGGGCGACAATTCTTTTAATGCTGTATTTATATTTAGACGGCAATGAAGACCGTAAACTCAGCTGGCTAATGCGATATATCCCATCCAGGAGAACACCGTTATGGATTATCCTCGATTCGCCTCAGCGCGCGGCGAGGCGGGCCTTATGACCCTCGCCGTTCCTTAGCGACAGCGGGCTTAGCCGGCAAAGGCACCCCACCGTTTTTATGCCAATAAAAAGAGAGGTTCTGCACCTGCGCGATATTCGCTTAGGCGCCAGAATTTCGCCCTTATTTAATGTTTCACGACGCGCATTGCGTTTTTAGTTTTTATTTTTCAGCCGACGGGAAAGCTCATAGGAAATCACGCTTCACTCAGGAAAATAACCGCTACCTGGAGGTCATCATGCAACATATTATCGGTATTTCTTCTCGTCGGCTGAGGATATCAGCCCTTGCGCTGCTGCTCCCTGCCGTATCATGGGCGGCCGATACGGCGTCTCTTGCCGTGGGGCCGCAATATGACACCACCCATGTCTACGTCGAACGCGGAAAAATGGATGCCTTTGTCGACAGCATCCTGAAAACCTTCGGCGGCACCAGCACCGAACGCGTGCTGGTCAACGTCACGCCCACGCCGAGCGAAACCTACTCCCAGCTGATACTGACGCCGGCCGGCAGCTTCTCGGTGTTCGATTTCAAAACGCCGATCCCACACCCGTTCGGCACCGAGCGCAACGGTTTTCTGGTCAGGGATATGGACGCCGCCATCCGCCAGGCCAGAGCCGCCGGCGCCGATGTGCAGGTTGCGCCTTTCGACGATCCGATTGGCCGCGACGCGGTGATCCAGTGGCCCGGCGGCGTCAACATGCAGCTCTATTGGCACACCAAGGCGCCCAACTACAAGCCGCTGCTGAGCGTGCCGGAAAACCGCCTGTATCTCTCCGCCTACCGCGTCGACGATTTCCTGAAAAGCTACCAGGCGTTCTCGCACGCCACGGTGGTGAGCGACGAACAGGTCAGCGATACGGCGATCGGCCGCAGCAACAACGGCAAGATCCGCCAGATCGAACTGGACTCGCGCTTCGGCAAAACGCGCATTTTCGTCACCGACGGGCATCTGCCTTATCCGTTCGGCCATGAGCGCACCGGCTATGGCGTCGACGATCTGCCGGCCACGCTGGCCAAAGCGACGGCCAGCGGCGCGCAGGTGCTGTGGCGTTCGACGGCGGCGGAGCGCCGCGCCTCGGCGCTGGTGCGTTTCCCCGGCGGCTACATCGCCGAAATTCACCAGACGGCTAAATAAACCCAAGGCGCGCTGCGGCGCGCTTTTTTCTTCGGATATCCATAATGAAACGCACGCTTCCCGCACTGTTGCTGTTCTCCACGCTCCCCGCCCTGGCGGCGGAACCCGCCGCTTCCCCCTGGAAAAACATCCCGTTGGGCGATGCGGCCACCCTGTCTTTCGACGGTTCACTGCGCGAGCGCTATGAATGGACGGATCAACGCGATCTGAGCGGCGGACGCGACGACACCTTCATGCAGCGCCTGCTGCTTGGCGCGCGCCTCGACTATGGCGACGACTTTGGCGCCTATCTCCAGTTGGGATCGTCACTGGCCACGCCGCGCGATCGCGGGCGCAAACCGACCGACGAAGATCATGCCTATCTCGGCCAGGGCTATGTGGACTTAAAACTGCCCACCGCCTACGGCCTCGGCACCCTGCGGGCCGGCCGCCAGGAGATTGCGCTGGGTTCGCTGCACCTGATGGGCACCCGCGACGGCCCCAACGTGCGTCGTTCTTTCGACGCCATCCGCGCCAGCTGGGCCAAGGATAAGAACCGCCTCGACGCCTTTATCGGCCACCCCGTCACCCTCAAAGCCGGCAGTTTCGACGACGATACCGACAACAGCCAAAAGGTGTGGGGGCTGTACGGCACCACGCCGCTGGCAGCGCTGGCGTCCTCGCTCGATCTCTACACCTTTGGCTTTGAGGATAACGACGCCCACTACGCGCAGCTCAGCGGGCAAGAACGGCGCTATACCGTCGGCGCGCGCATTTTCGGCGCGGCGCAGGGGTTCGACTGGGATAATGAAGCCGCCTGGCAGTTCGGCAGCGCAGAACAGCGCGACATCCGCGCCTGGTCGGCGTCGGCGCACGCCGGGTATAGGATGAGCGACTGGCGCTGGCAGCCGCGCTTTGGCGGCAAGATTGGCATCGCCAGCGGCGATAAAAACGGTCACGATGGGCAGCTCAATACCTTTAACGCCATGTACCCCAAGCTGCCCTACCTGACCGAAAACGGGCTGGTGGCGCCGGCTAACCTGATCGCCATTCATCCTTCGGTCACGATTACGCCGTGGCAAACCCTGGCCATCGACTTCAGTTGGGACGCGTTGTGGCGGCAACGCCGCGAGGATGCCTTCTACCTCGGGCCGATGCGCCCGGTAAAGGGCAGCGCGCAGGGCTCGCGCTTTATCGGCAATCAGTATCAGGTCGAAACCATCTGGACGCCGCGCAGCGATCTCCAGTTCAAGGTGGCCTATGTCTACTTCGACGTCGGCCACAGCCTGCAGCAGCATGCCGGGCTGAAAAACATGAACTTCATCCTGGCGCAGGGCACCTACAGTTTTTAATTATCAGGCAAGTTAATCGGTGTACGCGAGCGCCCTTAATAATCCCTTACTCAATTAATGACGTTCGCCGGCGTGTAGCCGCCTATATGCATTGCGGCAATGGTGGCTACTCGCCGCTATTCACAGATGAAAATTAATGAAAAGCAAAAAGATAAATCAGTTAGGTAAACTCCACGAGCCAATTACAGAGTAATATTAAATAAAGATTTAATTCCACCTGGTTATTTAAGTGCGCCTTTTACACATATCTTATGTAAAAGATTCATATAAGAATAACTCATTAATAAAATAATTATGCCTATACTGCTTTCAGCCAACCATTGCGCGCCATTAATTCCTCACCGTGATTAATGATAAGGACATATTCCGCTTGAGTGCGATATTCAAGCCAGACAAGGAGGCAAGCCAATGATAACCCAATAACCCCCCCCTATTTTCAAACCTGTGTACGAGCATATAGAGCGTTAGGTGCAATATTGTCAACGTCCAAAGGAGTTTGATATGTCATTAGCTACCGATAAAATCTCAGATTATTTAACCGATTATGAAAGAGGCGATCGCGAGGGAAGCAGCAAGCCTTCATACGCCACGGAAGACGTTTCAGATCTGTTGCTGAGGAGCCATTATTCCGCCAATGGCAAAGGCGTGACTGACCATGCGGCAACAATAACCTACTCTTTCCCCGTGTATACCGACAGCGATAAGCCAGGATCCGCACAGCTTACCGCCGCCCAACAGGCCCAAACCAAGCTTTCATTGCAGTCCTGGTCAGACGTGGCCAATATCACCTTCACCGAAGTCAAAGGCACCGATGCCAAAAGTGCTGATATAAAGTTTGGTTTTTATAAGGCGGCCAGCGGAGGCAATTACACCTCCTATGAAAGTACGCAAAACAACCTGAAAAGCACCATCTGGATCAGCGGCAACAAAGGCTACGACGCTTCGAATCCGCAGACCAATAACTATGCCAGGGATACGCTGACCCATGAAATAGGGCATGCGCTCGGGCTCTCCCACCCCGGAAACTATGATGCCTCCAACGCGACCTACCCCACCTACACCAACTCGGCGAAATATTATGAGGACGACCATCAATACTCTTTGATGAGCTATTTTAGTGAACAAAACACCGGCGCCGACTATAAAGGCGTATGGCCCTCGGGGCCGCAGCTGGATGATATTACCGCCATTCAGAAGCTGTACGGCGCGAACACCACCACGCGCACCGGTGATACCACTTATGGTTTCAACTCGAATACGGATCGAGACTTTTTGAGCGTTAAGGCGTCCACGGACAAAATCGTGGCGGCTATCTGGGATGCCGGCGGCAACGACACGCTGGATTTTTCGGGCTACAGCCAAGATCAGCGCATCAACATTAACGAAGGCTCATTCTCAGATGTGGGCGGATTGAAGGCGAATATCGCCATCGCCTATGGCGCGCAGATTGAAAATATCATCGGCGGCAGCGGCGCCGATATCTTAGTGGGCAACGCACTGAACAATACGCTCAAAGGCGGCGCAGGCAACGATATCATTTACGGTGCCGACGGCGCCGATCAGCTCTGGGGCAATGCAGGTGCCGACACCTTCGTCTTCAGCACAGCCGACGACAGCCAGGCCGCCGCGCCGGACTGGATCCGTGATTTCCAAACGGCGGTGGATAAAATCGATCTGTCGTGGCTCAACCAGACGGTTAAGGCCGAGGGGGGCGAGTTGCACTTCGTCGATAATTTAAGCGGCTCGCTGTATGAAGCGGCGCTGAATTATGACTCGCAGCAGAATGTCACCGATCTGGCGATCAATCTCTCCGGCCATAACCAGCCTGATTTCCTGGTTAAAATCGTTGGGCAGGTCGACGCTTCCGCCGATATTCTCGTCTAGCCAAGAAATCCGCAGTCCGGCGCGAACGCCGGACTGTTTACCTCTTTTCAGGCCTGCCGATGGCGTTTTTTGCGCGGTTCCCACATCACCAAAGCAGTAAATGGGTGTGAGGAGCAACGGAACAATAAACGCACTTAAGCAGTCAATTTAAATGACTATTATTCTATAAATCAATAAGTTATTACGTCATCACCAGAAATCATCCGTTCTTCTTTCTTGTCTCATCCATCACACAGCAAATGATAGTCATTATCATTTGATATCTATTCCTGATGCTCATAACCTACTGTTCATGCATACAGTTTTCGTAATTTTTAACCATCTTCGTCTTAAATGCGCAGCGTCGTTAACTGTCTGTAAAGCGTTACCATGTGCCATTTCCATGGCAGGAACTTATTAATAAACTGAGGAATTATCATGGCTGAACAAAAGAAAAATGCCCAGGTACAGAGTGGCGTCAACGACGACATCACCGAACTAAAGTCGCTGACTACACTGCGCAAACGGGTCGTCAGCGACGGTGAAATCGTCTCCAAATCTGCCAACGGCTTTCGACTGGCCAACGCCAACACCGGCGTAATGTTGCGTAACGACGGCAAGGATTTTTATGCCCTGACCACACCAACCGGACAGGCACAGGACGGGCAGTGGAACACGCTGCGCCCCTTTTCGTTCAATCTGGCTTCCGGTCGGGTGGCACTGCGCAACGGCGTAGATATCTCCGGCGGGGCGATGGTTTCGCATAATGCCGACATCTCCACTGCGACCACCGGCCCGGCTCCGCTTATCAACGGGCAGGTCTATAATGCGGCAACTATACATACCAAATTTACCAGCGGTAATATCACCACAACCATGCTGATGGGGTCACGCGTGGTCGCCGGCAAAGAGGATTATGGCCTGCTCTCTTACCGCGACTGGCAGGGAAACTGGAATGAACTCCGGGTCAAACCCAATGCCGAGCTGTCTGTTGGACAACTGACCAAGCGCAACGCTCACGGCTGGTTCACTGCAAGCCCGCCTGAGAATGTCGATAAATCGCAGGAATCCCTTACCAACGGGCTTTATTTACCTAATCCAGGTAATAAACACGTAAAAATTTATCACCACGACCATGTGAAGTACAACGAGCTGGTCATTAACGTGAGTGACGGCAATAAAAATAGCTGGTTCGTTTTCAAAGAAGACGGCTATGCCGTCACCGGCGGCGGGTGGAACATCAGCTCTGACGTCCGTATGAAAACGGAAATAACCCCAATCGACGGCGCCCTGGACAAGCTGGCCAACATCGGCGGCTACACCTACCTCAAACAGGGCGTGCCGGAAGCCGGCGTGATTGCACAAGAAGTGGAAGAAATTCTCCCCCAATCCGTGACCCAGACCGAGCTGAAACTCAATGACGGCAGCGTGCTGAAAGACGCCCGCAGCATCAATATCAACGGCGTAGTCGCGTTGCTGGTTGAAGCGCTTAAGGAAGAATGCTCACTGCGCGAAGCAGAACGAGAGGCTTTTGAAAGACGACTGGTTGCCTTGGAAAAAGGCATTGAGCGCGCCTGATTAACAATATTGGGGGGTTAGCACTGAATACCTCTCAGCGCCTTTACAGGCGAGTACCACGCTTACAACACGATGACGGAAAGGAACTCAATTATGAATGGATTTAATTACGGTGATGGTAAAGGAAGGGAGCGTCAAGGCGGTGTAAATGCAGAAGCTGCTTCCCGGTTCAATAATGTCTGCGTTATTCGCAGCTCGGCAGCGCGTCGATTACATCGTTCTATTTGAAGAGGGATCGGATTATGACACGATATGAAGATACAACGCAGTATGAACGCGATGTAATGACTTCAATGGGATACAAGTGGAATGGACATGGGTGGCAACGAGGGTTTGACTTATCAGATAGCAATATGGTTGTAGAAGCATGGGTTGGCGAGGGTTTACCTGATAGACAGAAGGAATTGAGTAATATTACCCATATCTGGGATCAAAAAATTTCCGATATTAATAAACCGATAAGTGCTTTTGCTCCTGAAGATGATGATATCACGCCATTCAGTAATGAAGCAAAAGAGAGTTACCGTGAGGATTCAGATACAGCCATTCAGTTTGCAGCTAATAAAGCAAATGAAATTGACAACCAAATTAAAGAAATTCAAAAGGATATTGACGCATTAAGCAAGAAAGCTGAAAGTAGTCAACTGACTGAGTTCGAGAAAGCAAACCTAAAAGTAATTATTAGCAAGTTAAAGGTAAGTAAAGAACGCCTTACCATTCTTCGAAATGAAGCTAATAAACGAAAAGTACATCAGGAATATTTAAAGCTGAATAATGAAGACTGGTTCTTCTCTAGAGAAAAGCCCACCTCCTGGGTTAGGGAGCAGCAATCATTAAACAGAAAGGAAATGGGTAAAAAACTGGAAGAAGAGAAGAGAATACAGTCAGAAATTGACACAGCCAAACAAAATATTGAACATTTAGAAAATGAACAGCGTGAGAAGGAAGAGGAAGTCCGCAAAGCTGAGGAAGCTCGCAAGGCAGAGGAAGCCCGTCGAGCTGAAGAAGCCCGCAAAGCCGAAGAGGCCCGTAAGGCAGAGGAAGTCCGTCGAGCTGAAGAAGCCCGCAAGGCTGAAGCAGCTCGGAAAGCGCTGTTCGCCAAAGCCGGCGTACTGGACGCCCCGGTCTATACACCCGGCATGATAAAAGCGGCCAATGCCGCGATGGCCACGGCCGGGGTCATGGTGCTCAACCGCGCGGGCGGTATGGTACAATTATCAACATGGATCAACAGCGTGATGACCAGCGCCAGTGAGCTGGCCGGCTGGGTATCCGGTGGAGTGTGGCGCGGCGCCGTCGAAGTTTCCCGGGTTACCACGCTCACTGCGGTAGCTCCGGCAGTCGGCGCCTTCGTTGTCGGATTCTGGCCGGGGAAAGCCGGTGAAAGTCAGAGCGATATTGATAAATTGCTGGGTCGTGATTTAACACAGATGTTTACCGTTCCGGCCAGCCTGGTTGCCGCAGGGAAAACACCGATTCAGCCGGAAATGACCACGGTCGATTTACCGGTGCGCGGGTTTATTCGCAGAGGGAATAGCGGTCAGCAAGAGGTAATACTGGTCAAAACAGGAACGGGCGGCGTCTCCGCTACCGTGCCGGTGTATCGGCCGGTTCGCGATGAAAAAACCGGCCTGGACCGGATAACCTTGCCGGCGGTTGCCGGTGCGCCGGGGCGAACCATTTTGATAAACCCGGGCACCGCCCCGTCGGGTCCGTGGCATACCGGCAATCCTGCGTCTGCAGCGCCGGTAACGCCGGTGCATACCGGTACGGAGATAAAGCAGGCCGACAGTATCGTCACGACGACGTTCCCTGCAGATGACATGCCACTGCAGGATTTTATCTACTGGCAGCCTGATGCAACGGGAACCGGTGTTGAGCCTGTCTATGTCATGCTCAGTGGTATCTATGGTGAAACCAACGCTAAAGGGCAATACAGTGGTCGCGACTACAACACGGACAAGGCCGGTGGCCCAATTCAGAATCTGGACTGGAAAACCGCCACCATTGACCGCGCCGGCGTGGACAAAGTGAAGCTGCATACCGGGCGGTTTGGCGAATCTCCCGATAACAAGGTGATGATTGACCGCCTGGAAAATATCCTGAAGGGAGAAGTACAGCCCACCGATACCGACAAGCGTTTTTACACCCACGAAATCAGGGAATTGGAGCGTTATAGAGCAGTTGGTGTTCCTGATGGAATATCACCTGATGACGATGGTGCTACATGGAATAACACTCATACGGCGACGTTGGAAGATTACAAATTAAGTAGCGATCGCTCTCTGTTATATACACCAGAAGCATTAAAAGCTGGTGATGAATAAATCTGGAGGTTATATATGATTGATTTTAAACCTATGTTTGAAAATGAACAAATCCGAGACATAGTTTTATTCTTGTCGGGACGAAAAGAAAACGGGATATCTCATCCTCAATTAGATGGGTATTGCACTATGTATGGTAATAAACGTATATCAAACATTGAACTGATCTCATTAGTGAAAAGCATGCGAGAAAAAGGGGATGTATCATCTAATGGAAAAGGTGGCTATAAAAGAGGTCCAAACTGGAAAGAACCCGCATTCGTAACCGAGAAAAAATACGGTATTGAGTAATTACCAGTGCCTTCCATAAGTGCGTTTTAAGCAGCGTCCAACAAACGAGAGTTTGTTGGACGTTTTCGTTGATGGCTAATTCCACGCCAGATTGGTTTTCAGTCCAGCCCTGGGGCAGAAAACAACGGTTTTGGCTCCGTTGCTCCCCCCAAATCGCGCAGACGAGCTCACACCGCTTCCAGCTCCGCCGCCAGGGTGGCGACCAGCTCCGCCGCCGGCATCGGCCGCGCCAGGCCCACGCCCTGCCCGGCCCACAGCGACATAAACTCTCCGCGCCCGGCCTTGGCCGCCGCCTGGCGGATATCGCCGGTGAGCGCGTTCTGCACCGGATAAGGCAGGATCTGCGCCTCTTCCGCGCGCATCTGCCGCATGAAATCATTGACGATACCGCGCGCCGGGCGGCCGCTGAAGGCGCGCGTCAGGCGCGTGCTGTCATCGCCGGCGTTGCTCAGCGCCGCCCGCCAGGCTTCGGCGATGCCCGACTCCGGGCTGCACAGGAACGCGGTGCCCAGCTGCGCCGCCTGCGCGCCCAGCAATTGCGCAGCCGCGATGCCGCGCCCGTTCATGATACCGCCCGCGGCGATCACCGGGATCTTCACCGCCGCCACCACCTGCGGCAGCAGGGCCATCAGGCCGACGCAGGATTGCTCGATGTCGCCGAGGAAGGTCGGGCGGTGGCCGCCCGCCTCCGAGCCCGAGACGCAAACGAAGTCGGCGCCCGCCTCTTCCCAGGCGCGGGCTTCCGCCACCGTGGTGGCGGTGCCGATCACCCGCGAGCCGGCCTTCTTGAACTGCGTGACCGTGGCGCGCGGCAGCACGCCGAAGGTGAAGCTGGCCACCGGCGGCGCGGCCTCCAGCAAGGCCGCGATCTGGTCACGGTTGTTTTCGGCGAATTGGGTGGGGATCGGCGGCTCGCTCAGCCCCAGCGCTTCGCGGAACGGCCGCAGCAGGTGCTGGGCGCGCTTGAGCTCGGCGAGATCCGGGTGCTGCTCATCGAGCAGAAACAGGTTGATATTGAACGGCCCGGCGGTCTGCGCGCGGATCTGCTGCACGCGTTCGAGGATCACCGCCGGTGAAAACAGCGCCGCCGCGCACGAGCCCAGCGCGCCGGCGTTGCTCACCGCCACCGCCAACGCCGGCGGCGACGCGCCGTTCATCGGCCCCTGAACGATCGGATAGCGTAGCCCAAGCTCGCGGGCAAAAGCAGAAGGTGCCGTCATCAATGTGTCTCCCTGTGCTGACTACATTCGTCTTACGGCGGCCGCGCCGCCGAACCGACCAAAAGCATAGCACCTTCTCACCGCCTGGCCGCGCAGTTAATGCTTCACCTGATGTCTGTCCAGCGACAGGAAGTGATGCACCACCGGTTTCTCCGGCCCGATATGGAAGCGCAGCGCCTCCTGCTGCAGATCGGCGTCGGCGTGCGACACCCGCTGGTGCTGGCGCAGGTGCTCCGCCCAGGACTCCACCAGGAACCACTCCATGATGCATTCCGGATCGCCGGTATGCTCGGTGATGCCCCAGGCGTAAGCGCCATCGCGGCGGCGTGCGCGCTCCAGCATCAGCAGCGTGCGCAAGAACTGCGGCCGATCCTGTTCGCGGATGCGGTACTCCACCTGAATCATCACCGGGCCGCGATCGTTCTCGACCGGCGTGTTGACCAGCGGCTCCGGCCAATGGTTCGACGGCTGCAGATCGGCCTCGCCGGTCGGCAGCCGCAGGCGGTGGAACAGCAGCCCCGCCGCCAACAGGCCGACGCCGCCGACCAGCAGCGTGGCGGCCACGCCCAGCTCCTGCGCCACCAGCCCCCACAGCAGGCTGCCCGCCGCCATCGCGCCGTTGAACACCATCAGGTAAATGGCCAGGCCGCGGCCGCGCACCCAGTTGGGCAGAACGCCCTGCGCCGCGCCGTTGAGCGTGGTCAGCGCGATAATCCAGCCTGCGCCCAGCACCAACAGCAGCACCACCGCCAGCCACTGCGGCGGCGCCAGCGACAGGGCCGCCATCACCACGGCGGTCAGCACCGCCGCCAGCAGCACCAGCCCGTCGGCGTTGAGCCGCTGGCGCAGGCGCGGCAGCGCGATCGCCCCGAGGATCGCCCCGGCGCCTACCGCCCCCAGCAGAACGCCGTAAAAGCCGGCGCTGCCGCCCAGCATGCGGCGCGCCACCAGCGGCAGCAGCGCCCAAACCGAGCTGGAGAAAGCGAAGAACACCGCCGCCCGCAGCAGTACCACGTGCAGTTCGCGGCTGGAACGGGCATAGCGCAGCCCGGCGCGGAAGGCGCCGAAGAAGTGTTCCGACAGGCCGCTGTCCTCGGCCTTCGGCCGCTTCCACCACAGCAGCGCCGCGATCACCAGCACATAGCTCATCACGTCCGCGCCGTAGGCCGCGCCGGCGCCGAAGCTGGCCAGCAGCAGGCCGCCGGCCGCCGGGCCGATGGAGCGGGCGATGTTGATGCCCAGCGAATTCAGCGCCACGGCGTTTTTCAGCTCGGTGCGCGGCACCAGCTCCGGCACGATCGCCTGCCAGGTCGGCCCCATCAGCGCCGCGCCGATGCCGCCGACAAAGGTCAGCGCCAGCAGGTATTCCACCGTCAACGCACCGGTCTGCGACAGCAGCAACAGGCTGCCGCTGACGCAGGCCAGCAGAATTTGCACGAAGATCAGAAAGCGCCGCCGATCGAGGATGTCCGACAGCACCCCGGCCGGGATCGCCAGCAGGAACACCGGCAGCGTGGCGGCGGTCTGCATCAGCGCCACCGCCGAAGGGTTGCTCGACAGATCGGTGATCAGCCACGAGCTGGCGACGTCGCGCATAAAGCTGCCGACGTTGCCGAGCACCGTGGCGCCCCACAGCACCGCAAATAAGGGGATTTTCAGCGGCGCGAAGCCGCCCGCCGCCGCCTTGTTGTCCGCCTGTTCAGCCATCCGTTCGCTCCTTCAAATCGTTAAATGCCACCAGCAACAGCGCGCCGGCCAGCCCAAGGTGTTCAAAAAATCCGTTCATCATCTGGCCGCGTTCCGCCCCGTCGAACTGCCAGAACGGATTGGCCATCAGCGTCGCCATCAGGGTAAAACCGGCCAGCGCCAACGCGCCGAGCCAGCGATAAAAGCCGCTCAGGATCAGCGCCGACGCCGCCAGTTCCAGCAGCGTCACCAGCACGGCGAACAGCGCCGCCGGCTGCAGACCGAAATGGGTCATCTCGGCGATGGCGCCTTCGACGTTCAGCGCCTTGACCAATCCGCCCTGAATGTAGGCGGCGCAAATGGCGAGCAGCAGCAGCCAGCGCACCGCGGGCGCATGCAGCCGCTGCGCGCAGCGGGCGGCGATAGCAGTCAGGTTCATCGCGCCCCCTTAAAACGGCGAATTCTGGATAAAGGCCAGCAGATCGGCGTTGAAGCGATCGGGATCGACCTGCGCCAAGCCGTGAGCGCCGTCGGCGTATACGTTCAGCTCCGCCTGTTGCATAAGCTTAGCGGCTTTCAGCGCCGAGGCACCGATCGGCACGATCCGATCGGCGTCGCCATGTACCAACAGCGTCGGCCTGTCGATCGCCAGCAGATCGGCGGTGAAGTCCACTTCGGAGAACGCGCTCACGCCGTCGTACTGCCCTTTCATGCCGCCCTGCATGGCCATCAGCCAGAAGTGGTCGATCAGCCCCGCATTGCTCTCCACCTCGTCGCAGTGGAGACCGTAGAACGGCACCGCCAGATCTTTGAAGAACTGCGAGCGGTTGCCCGCCACGCCGCTGCGAATGCCGTCGAAGGCCGCCATCGGTGTGCCTTCCGGGTTGACCGGCGTTTGCAGCATCAGCGGCGGCACGGCGCCCACCAGCACCACCTTCGCCACCCGATCGCTGCCGTGGCGGCCGATGTAGCGCGCCACTTCGCCGCCGCCGATGGCGTGGCCGACCAGGATCAGATCGCGCAGATCCAGCGTTTCGATCAGCAGAGCCAGATCGTCGGCGTATTGGTTGATGTCGTTGCCGTGCCAGGTCTGATCGGAACGGCCGTGGCCGCGGCGATCGTGGGCGATCACCCGGAATCCGCTCTGGCCGAAAAACAGCAGTTGGTTGTCCCAGGCATCGGCGGACAGCGGCCAACCGTGGGAGAACAGGATCGGCTGGCCGCGGCCCCAATCCTTATAGAAAATGCGCGCGCCATCGGGCGCGGTGAGGATGCTCATGACGTGTTCCCCGCTCGGTATTGAATTGGATTTTGTACCGGGTAACAGTACGGCAGGCGCAAAGGCAGTGATAACGGAATAATTTTCGCATGATCGCGAGTTTTTTTGCTGAAGAGGCCGGCGTCACCGCCGGCGCAAAACGTCAGATGTTTTCCAGATCGATACCGCGCGTTTTCGGGCCGAACAGCCCGATCACCAGCATCACGATCAGCATGCTGGCAACGATAAACGCGATCACCCCCAGCGAGCCGCCGTACTGCAGGATAATGCCGATGATAATGCTGCTGAACACCGTCGACAGGCGGCTGAAGGAGTAGCAGAAACCGACGGCGCGGGCGCGGATATGGGTCGGGAAGATCTCGGATTGATAGGAGTGGTAGCTGTAGGTCAGCCAGGCGTTGGACCAGGTGATGAAGAAGCCGCACAGGATCAGCCACAGCGGGTTGTTCTGCAGCGCGAACAGCGAGCCGAAGACCACCGTCACCAGGCAAGACAACACGATCTGCCACTTATTCTCCATCTTGTCGGCGTAGAAGCTGCACAGCAGCGAGCCCAGCGGGTAGGCCAGCGTAATGAAGAAAGCGTACAGCAGGCTGTGGGTGACCGATGCGCCCTTGCCCGACAGCAGCGCCGGCAGCCAGTTGCCGAAGCCGAAGAAGCCGATGGCCTGAAAGAAATTCATCACCACCAGCATCAGCGTGCGATCGCGATACTGCGGCGCCCAGATGTCGCGAAAGCGGCCGCGCAGCGGTGCCCCCTCGGCATCGTCCACCGGGCGCGACGGAAAGTCCACGGCTGTCACGCCGCAGCGCCGTTCCATATCCCGCATCACCTGCCGGGCCTGCGCATAGCGCCGCTGCTGCACCAGCCAGCGCGGCGACTCCGGCAGCCCTTTGCGCACCAGCCAGATCACCAGCGAGGCCAGCGCGCCGGCGATCACCACGTAGCGCCAGCCGCTCAGGCCCCAAATCGTCTGCGGCACCAGCCACCAGGACATCAACGCCACCGCCGGCACCGACAGGAACTGCACGAAGAACGCGAAGGCGAAAGCCCGGGTGCGCAGATGCGCGGGCACCCACTCCGTCAGATAGGTGTCGATGGTCACCAGCTCGATGCCGAGCCCGACGCCCACCAGAAAGCGCAGAAAGATCACCCACTCCGCCTGCTGTTGAAACGCCAGCAGCAGCGAGAAGGCGCCATACCAGATCAGGGCGAACATAAATGTGGCGCGGCGGCCGAAGCGATCGGCGTACGGGCTCAGCAGGCTGGCGCCGACGAACAGGCCAAGAAAGGTGGCGGAGGCGAAGGCCGCCTGGTCCGATACGCCGAAGACGCCCTGCGCGCCGGTGTGGAAAATGCCGTCGGCGATAAGGCCGGTGCTGATATAACCGGTCTGGAACAGATCGTAGAGTTCGAAAAAGCCGCCCAGCGACAGCAGAATGATAAAGCGCCACAGGCCGGCCGACGCGGGCAAGGCGTCGATTCTGGCCGCCAAATCCCGCGCATGGATCGGCGACGCCGCTACAGAGTCACTCACCGTTAACCTCGCATTAACATTTTTGATGGCTTTCTATGCTAGCGAAGCGGCGTCGGAGTTAAATTTTTAATTAGCAGACTATGAAAAAAAGTTAAGCATAAAACGCTGCAGCAGCCTGTTTTATCGCAGGAAAATACAGCGCGGGGTGCCGCAGCGGCCCCCCGAATCGGTGGCTTAACGGCTGGGGTGCTGCTGCAGCCGTTCGCTGCGGTAGAAGCTCAGCAGGCACCAGCCGAGGGCGATCAGCGCCAGCGGCGCGGCGACGAAACCGATGTTGCCCATGCCCAGATGCAGGCTCACCTGGTTGCCCAACAGCGCCCCGCTGCCGATGCCGAAGTTGTACAGGCCGGAGAAGATCGCCATCGCCACGTCGGTGGCGTCCGGCGCCAGGCTCAGCACTTTGGCCTGCATCGACAGGCCGATGGCCATGATCGCCATGCCCCAGAAGATGCACAGCACCGTCAGGTGGCTTTCGCTGCCGGCGGCCGGCAACAGCAGCAGCAGGCTCAAGGCCAGCAGCGCGATGGCGCCGATAAAGAAGCCGGAAGGAAAACGCTCGCTGTAGCGGCTGAACAGCAGGCTGCCGACGATGCCGGCGGCGCCGAACAGCAGCAGCATCAGCGTGGTGAAGTTCTCCGACAGCCCGGCCACGGTCTGGATAAACGGCTCGATGTAGCTGTAGGCGGTGAAGTGTGCCGTCACCACGATGACGGTCAGCATGTACAGCGCCAGCAGCGCCGGGCGCTTGAACAGCAGCGGCACGCTGGCCAGCGAACCGGAGTGCTCGCTTTTCAGCACCGGCAGCAGGCGCCACAGCAGCACCAGCGCCAGGGTGGCGCACACCGCGATGCCGATAAAGGTCATGCGCCAGCCGAGCAGCTGCCCCACCACCCGCCCGAGCGGCAGCCCGAGCACCATCGCCAGCGCGGTGCCGCCCGCCAGCAGGCTCAACGCCTGGGCTTTCTTGCCCGGCGGCGCCACGCGGATCGCCAGCGAAGCGGTGATCGACCAGAACACCGAGTGCGCCAGCGCCACGCCGGCGCGCGAGATGACCAGCGTGGTGAAGTTCCAGGCCACGGCGGTCAGCACGTGGCTGGCGATAAACAGCATGAACACGCCGATCAGCAGCTTGCGGCGCTCGATTTTGCTGGTCAGCAGCATGCACGCCAATGAGGCGGCGGCGACGATCCAGGCGTAGATGGTGATGATCAGGCCGACCTGTTCGGTTTGCATCGAGAAGCTGGCGGCGATGTCGCTCAACAGACCGACCGGAATAAATTCGGTGGTGTTGAAGATAAAGGCCGAGACGGCGAGGATAACCACGCGCAACCAGGCGGTTGAGCGCGAAACGGGAGCATGTTCCATGGTAAACAAAATCCGGACAGGTGCGGGCAAGTAGCGATATTTTAACCAACCGGCCCGCTAAATGCGATACGCGTCACACTTTAATTGTGTGGTTTTTTTCGCCGCATTTCGACACATTCGCAGACACACGGTTGCACAAATGCTGTGCTAATCTCTTGAAGCGTACCAATTTTTCCTGCCGCTCTTCCCCTCCGGCCGCCGCAGACGACGCGCCGCGCCGAAGAACCGCGCGCAGTGTCCATTTGGCGTTTTCTGAGGCGAGGTCATTATGTCCGCGATTTATGATTGGTCCGTGCTCGCATTGCGCAATGTTTACGATCGCCGCATTCAGGGCAAGCCGGTGCTCGACAGCGCCGCGCTGTTCCCCGACGCCGACCGTTTCACCGCCCAATGGCGGCAGATCCGCGAAGAGGCGCTGACCGTCGCCCACGATCTGCACAATATTCCCCGTTTTCACGAGATCATGATCCAACAGGAGTCGATCTCCGCCAACGACGCGCGCGACTGGCGCATGTTCATCATGAAGGCCTACGGCCAGCCGATCGCCCGCAACCTGGCGCGCTGCCCGACGCTGGCGGCGTTAATCGCTTCGTCCCCGGACGTGCTGTCCGCCTCGCTCTCTTTCCTGGCGCCCGGCAAGCAGGTGCCGCCCCACCGCGGGCCGTTTCGCGGCATTCTGCGCGGCTATCTGGTGCTGGACATGCCCAAACGCGCCGACGGCGCGCCGGCGGCGGTGCTGAAAGTGGACGGCCGCGAATACCGGCTGCACGAGGGGGAGTTCATGCTGTGGGACGACACCTTCGAACACGAAGTGTGGAACGACAGCCCGCAGGTGCGCACCGTGCTGCTGCTGGACATCCGCCGCCGCGACATGCCCGGCGGGCTGCGGCTGCTCTCCAGCGCCATCATCGCCCTGGTGCGGCTGAACGTGCGCTGGATGCAGAAACAGTTCTGAAGCGGGCCTCCCTGCCCGTGGGGCGGCGTTCAGCCGCCGCCCAGATAGGCCTTTCTCACCTCCGGATCGTTCAACAGCTCCTGGCCGCTGCCGGTGAGGCGGATCTGGCCGTTGACCATCACATAACCGCGATCGGACAGCTTCAGCGCGTGGTTGGCGTTCTGCTCCACCAGAAACAGCGTCATGCCGCTGCGGGTCAGCTCGCGCAGCACGCCGAAGATCTGCCGCACCACGATCGGCGCCAGCCCCAGACTCGGCTCGTCCAACAGCAGCAGCTTCGGCCGGCTCATCAGCGCGCGGGCGATCGCCAGCATCTGCTGCTCGCCGCCGGACAGGGTCATCGCTCGCTGGTTGCGCCGTTCCTTGAGGCGCGGAAACAGCTCGAACATGCGCTGCAGATCCTCCGCCAGATAGCGGTTGCCGACGGTGATGGTACCCATCAGCAGGTTCTCCTCCACGCTCATGTCCGGAAAGATGCGCCGCCCTTCCGGCGCTTGCGCGATGCCGCCGGCCGCCACGTAGTGCGTGGAGCGGCGGCTGATGTCCTCGCCGCCAAACAGGATCTGCCCGCCGGCGATGCGCGGCTGGCCGAAGATCGACATCAACAGCGTGGATTTTCCCGCGCCGTTGGCGCCGATCAGCGCCACCGTCTCCCCGGCGTTGACCTGCAGCGACACCTTGCGCAGCGCCTGGATCGGCCCGTAAAACACGTCCACTTCGCGAAATTCCAGCATCGCTTCGCTCATCCCGCCAGCTCCTCTTCGTCCGCGCCCAGGTAGGCGGCGATCACCGCCTCGTTGTGCTGGATCTCCTGCGGCGTGCCGCGGGCGATCACGTCGCCGTGATCGAGCACGATCACCCGATCGGAGATCTCCATCACCATGCCCATGTCATGCTCGATCAGCAGCACCGTGATGCCGTGATGCTGGCGCAGGAAACGGATGATGCGGCTCAGCGTGGCCGTTTCCACCGGGTTCAGCCCGGCGGCCGGTTCGTCGAGACAGATCATCTCCGGCGCAGTGCACATGGCGCGCGCGATCTCCAGCCGCCGCTGCTGGCCGTAGGACATCTCCCCAGCCAGCCGGTTGGCGCAGTCCACCAGATCCACCACCTCCAGCCAGTAGAAGGCGTGATCCAGCGCGGCGCTCTCCGCCCGGCGGTAGCCCGGCGTATTCAGCACCCCGGCGATCAGGTTGCGGTTGCTCTGCATGTGCTGCGCCACCAGCAGGTTCTCCACCACCGACATTTCGCGGAACAGGCGGATATTCTGGAAAGTGCGCGCCAGCCCGGCGCGGTTGACCAGGTGGGTGCCGCCGAACATCTTGTAATAGAGACGCGAGCCAAGCCGCTTCGGGCGTATCCAGTCGCCGGCGCGGAACTTCTGCCCCAGCACCTGGATCACGTCGGTCGGCCGCTTGTGGGTATTGAGCAGGATCGCGCCGCCGCTGGCGCGGTAAAAGCCGGTCAGGCAGTTGAATACCGTGGTCTTGCCGGCGCCGTTGGGGCCAATCAGGGCGGTGATGGAGCCGCGCTCCACCTCCAGATTGACGTCGTTCAGCGCCTTGATGCCGCCAAAGCGCATCATCAGGTGCTCCACCCGCAAAATGGCGTCGCTCATGGCGCCACCCCCTTGCGCTCGGCGAAGCTGGCGCGGCTGATGCGCACCAGCCCGCGCGGCCGCCAGATCATCATCGCCACCATCAGCACGCCGAACAGCAGCACCCGGTATTCGGCGAAGCTGCGCAGCAGCTCCGGCGCCACCGTCAGCACGAAGGCCGCCAGCACCACGCCGAGGGTGGAGCCCATGCCGCCCAGCACCACGATCGCCAGGATCAGCGCCGACTCGAAGAAGGTGAACGAGGTCGGGTTGACGAAGCCCTGATAGGTGGCGAAAAACACCCCCGCCAGCCCGGCGGTGGAGGCACCCAGCATAAAGGCCGACAGCTTCACCAGCACGTGATTGAGCCCGAGAGAGCGGCAGGCGATCTCATCCTCGCGCAGCGCCTCCCAGGCGCGGCCGATCGGCATGCGCGTCAGCCGGTGCTTGATGTACAGCACCAGCAGCACCACCAAAAACAGCACCGCGTAGATGAAAATGAACTTGAGGTTGGGGTTGTAATCGATGCCGAGAAACTCGTGGATCGGCACCCCGCCGTCTTTGGCGCGGCGGCCGAACTCCAGGCCGAACACCGTCGGCGCCGGCACCGAGACGCCGTTCGGCCCGCCGGTGAGCGACATCCAGTTGTTCAGCACCAGCCGGATGATCTCGCCGAACCCCAGCGTGACGATCGCCAGGTAGTCGCCGTGCATGCGCAGCACCGGAAAACCCAGCAGCGCGCCGGCCAGCGCCGCCATCAGCGCCCCCAGCGGCAGCATCGCCCAAAACCCCAGCCCGAGGTACTGATAGCCCAGCGCCAGCCCGTAGGCGCCGATGGCGTAAAACGCCACGTACCCCAGATCGAGCAGCCCCGCCAGCCCGACCACGATATTCAGCCCCAGGCCGAGCAGCACGTAGATCAGGCCGAGGATCGCCACCGTCAGCAGGTATTTGGTGGCGACGAACGGGAACAGCAGCGCGATCGCCGCCATCAGCGGCAGGAGCCAGCGCAGGTTGGATTTATAGCCCAGCGGCCGCACGTAAACGCCGTCGTTGCCACCGTCGAAGCGCGCCAGCACCCTGCGCCCCGGCGCGGTTTGCAGGAACAGGCTCAGCAGCAGCCGCCCGGCCATCACCGCGACGATAATCCACACCAGCCGGTGCGGTTCGAAGTTAAAGCTGTAGCCGTTCAGCACGATGCCGACGATCGGCCCGAACACGATCAGGGCGATCAGCCCGGCCAAGACGGCGTCCAGCAGGCTGCGTTTAACGTCCAGCCCGCCGTGGATCACGGATTGCGACATGGCGTTCTCCTTAAACCTTGGCGATCAGCGGCCGGCCAAGCAGGCCCTGCGGACGGAAGATCAGGATCGCCACCAGCAACCCGAAGGAGAACACGTCCTTGTAATCCGAGTTCACCATGCCGGCGAACTGCGCCTCCGCCACCCCGAGCAGCAATCCGCCCAGCATGGCACCCGGCAGCGAGCCGATGCCGCCCAGCACCGCGGCGGTGAAAGCCTTGATGCCGATGATAAAGCCGACGTAAAAATCGAAGGTGCCGTAGTTCATGGTGATCAGCACCCCGGCCAGCCCGGCCATGGCGGCGCCGATCACGAACACCAGAGAGATCACCCGATCGGTATTGATGCCGAGAATCGAGGCCATTTTGCGATCCTGCTGGGTGGCGCGGCAGATGCGCCCCAGACGGGTGCGCTGAATGATGTAGGTGAGGATCGCCATGCCGAGCAGCGACGCCACCAGAATAAACACTTTGGTGTAGGTGATTTGCACCACGCCGCTGTCGAACTCCAGGCGGAACACGCCGCTCAGCAGCGTTGGGATGCCCTGCTGGCGCGGCCCTTGGCTTATCTGCGCGTAGTTTTGCAGGATTAACGACATGCCGATGGCGGAGATCAGCGGCGCCAGGCGGGTGGAGTTGCGCAGCGGCTTGTAGGCGATGCGCTCGATCACCCAGCCGTACACCCCGGTGATGACGATGGTGAACACCAGCGTGCCGAGGATCAGCAGCGGGAACGAGTGCAGCCCGAAGAACGACAGCAGCGCCAAACCGATGGCGCACAGGTAGGCGGAGATCATGTACACCTCGCCGTGGGCGAAGTTGATCATGCCGATGATGCCGTAAACCATGGTGTAGCCGATGGCGATCAGGCCATACACCGCACCGAGGGTCAGGCCGTTGATCAGCTGTTGCAGAAAGAATACATCCATAATGAGCAGTCTCGCCTGGTAAGGCCGCCAACGCAGTCCGACGCGGCCCAAAGGTCATCGCGGAACGGGCTCGCCAGAGCGGCGAGCCCGTCGGTCATAGGGTTACAACTTCAAGGTTCGGCCGTTTACAGCTGGTGATATTTGCCCTTGTCATCCCATTGGTAGACCACGTAGTCCGAGACCTTCAGGTCGCCCTTCTGGTCCCAGGCTTTTTTGCCCATCACGGTATCCACATCGTGCGACTTCAGCCATTCGGCGGCCTTGGCGCTGTCTTTGCCGCCGGTGGCGTTGAAGGCGGCGGCGATCGCCTGGATCGAGGCGTAGGAGTAGAGGGTGTACCCTTCCGGCTCAAAGCCGCTGGCGCGGAACTTGGCGATCACCGCCTTGCCTTCCGGGATCTGACGCGGATCGTTGCCGAAGGTCATCAGCACGCCGTTGGTGTACTGCGGCCCGCCGGCGGCGGTCACCAGTTCTTCGGTCACCACGCAGTCGCCGGAGAAGAACTTGGCGGTCACGCCCTGCTCGCGCATCTGGCGCACCAGCGGCCCGGCTTCCGGATGGCAGCCGCCGAAGTAGACCACGTCCGGCTTGACCGAGGCGATCTTGGTCACCAGCGCGTTGAAGTCTTTCTCGCCGCGCGACAGCCCCTCATACAGCACTTCCTTAACCCCGCGCTTGTTCATCGCCGCCTTCGCCGCGTCCGCCAACCCCTGGCCATAGGTGTCTTTATCGTGGATCACCGCGATGCGCTTGGCCTTCAGGGTGTCCAGCATGTAGTTGGTGGCGATCACGCCCTGCTGATCGTCGCGCCCGCACATGCGGAACATGGTCTTCATGCCGCGCTCGGTGATCTGCGGGTTGGTGGAGCCGGGGGTGATGGCGATGATGCCGGCCTCGTCATACACCTCGGAGGCGGGCATGGTAGAAGAAGAGCAGAAGTGGCCGACCACCGCCGAGACCTTTTCCTGATCCACCAGCCGGTTGGCGACCGCGACCGCCTGTTTCGGTTCACAGGCGTCATCCCCCTGCACCAGCTTGATTTTTTCCCCTTTGATGCCGCCGGCGGCGTTGATGTCCGCCGCCGCCTGAGAAGCGCCGCGCCAATACTGATCGCCGTAGGTGGCGTTAGGCCCGGAGAACGGCCCGGCGACGCCGATGACGATATCGGCCTGCGCGGAAAACGCCGTACCTAAACAACCGATGAGCAAAGCAGCGAGCGGACTTTTTATCAATTTCGATGACATTGTTATCTTCCTCAGCACTGGTGTAGCGAAACGCCCGGGGGCGCGGAACTTTCACTTTATGTGTAGACGGGGAAAATAATTTTCTTGAGAGCGCAGTCGCATTCCCCAAAAATGGGTAAGCAAAAATCCAGCCATTGTGACGACGAATACATATTGTTTGCTTATTCATCCTACATATCAGTTGCGGCGCGGCGTTTGACGGGGTTAACGGGGGATAAGCCGTACGGCTAAGAGGGAAGGTGCAGGATAGCGAAAGTGACCCTGCACCATCGCCGTGCAACGGCTTGTGCAAACGACGTCAAAACGATTTGGGATGCAAAAATCAGCGCATAGCGATGAAAAATGCCGAAAAACAGCGCAAGGTGCTCATTCCCTCAGCAAACGCGCTTTTTTTGCAGTTTAGCGCTTTGACAAACCCCAGGCGCCCCGCTATTATTCGCCCCGTTCCAACAATTCCTCTGTAGTTCAGTCGGTAGAACGGCGGACTGTTAATCCGTATGTCACTGGTTCGAGTCCAGTCAGAGGAGCCATATTTAGAAAAGCCCGCTCAGGGAAACCCGAGCGGGCTTTTTGCTTTCACGCTAAATGCGTCGACAGGCAACGTTACTCTTTGGCTATCGGCGCGGCATTTTCATCAATTTTTACCTTACCCTGAATATCAGCAATCTTCTTCTCCAGATCCGCCACCTGCGCTTTGCTGTGCAGCAAGGTATAGGTCAGATCAAACTGCGCACTGGCGCCAGGCTGCAATTGCTTAACGCGTTTTTGTTCGCGCTCGATGGTGACCGGGTAGGCATAGCTGGTGCCCGGCTCAATCCCCGTCACATATCCCTGTTTTAACGTATCGGTATTCTTCCACAGCGTCAGGACGGGCAATTGGCGGGTATCGAACTGAATCGCCACCCCTTTGTCGCCCGCGTGATTGACCAGCGCCGCCAGTGTCTGATGATTCGGATCCGATAAGGGCTTAATGTTAAAGACCATTTCATCGAACCCTTTGGTGGGGCCGGCATAGGTTCCCCAGGTCTTCAACCCGGCTTTGGCATAGTCGTTAAACGGGCTGATGCTGGCCATCGGCGCCAGGAAGCGGGCGCCATTTTCCAGAATCGGCGCGCCGAAATTGCTGTGGTAGATAATCTGGTAGTCGTGGGGATAATCCGCCCGGTTGGTTAACACATCATGCAGGCTGAAACTGTTGCTGCCGGGTACGTAGCGCAGTTCGGTCAGGGTTTGCAGATCGGCTTTTTTGAATGTGCTCTCTTTGATCAGGCCGCGAATACGAATTTCATACGGCGCCGTATCCGCTACCTCAACCTCAACCAGTGAGGCCGGCGTATTGCCCGCTTTGCCGTGCAAGGTGTAAATTTGCCCTCCTTCGGTCACCGGATGACCGGTCCACTCATAGCCGCAGCGCACCATCATCTCATTGAAACCTTCCAGCCAGCCGAGCCCATTGCGGCTTTCCAGGTTGATAAAGGCGGGGTTGACCACCTCTTTGACCGGAGAATCCCACCCCATTTTCGCGCCAAATCCTTCCGCCCGCAGGAGGTTCATGCCGCGCGTGGGACTCAGCGTAATGGTCAGGCCATCCTCGCTGCGGATAATCACGACTTTGCTGCCTTCCTGCTTGCCGCCGTGCAACACTTTCTGCTCAATGCTGAACGTTTTATCCTTAACCTTCAGCGCCTCACTCGAAATCTTCCAGTTTCCTTTCTCCACGCCATCCTCAGCGCTGGTCAGCACCCAACTCTGCGCCGCCGCCTGCCCTGAAATCAGGGCCGAAAACACCGCCATAACCCACGTTTTCTTCATTTCCCTACCCCTTTAGCTGAATCGATTTTTTACTCACGAGAGAAATCTACTGTTAAGCAGGTTAAAGAAATGTGATGAACTTCACCGGGTGAATATTTGAATAAATAGTGCGATAAAAATACGAATTTGTTCGCAATTTTAATGAAACACGTTGAGTTATTGCACGTTAAATGAGCGATTAATCAACATAAGTCGTATCGTTTCAGCTTTGAGCAGGGGAGGGTTTATCGCGAAGGTACGGCGGGTGGCTTGTTAACGCTATCTGGCTCAAACGGCAGCGCCCATACAGCCAGCTCGCCTTGAGCCTCTTTGCTTTCACGGCTGCCTCCTGATATCGGAGGCGCCATATTGCGAACAGCCCGCTCAGGGAAACCCGAGCGGGATTTTTGCCGTTAGCGCTTACAGCACAAATTCGTAGTGAGAGCCGTCCGGCAGTTCAACATCCAGGCGCAGCTTGCCGCCGGCCGCCTCAACATAGCGTTTGAGCGAAGACAGTTTCAGATCGCGGCCCGGTTTTTCCATCACGGCAACGGTTGGTTGCCGGATACCCAGCGCCTGCGCCATTTCAACCTGCGTTTTCTGCACCTTCTCGCGCAGCTCGGCAAGGTGGATGTTCAGCATGATGTCAGCCGCCAGCGCTTGCGCTTTGGCCACGACCTCGGGCTTTTCATCCGCAATAAGCTGTTCCAGCGTTCTGCCCATCGCGTCACTCCTTCTCGTTTAATGTGTTCAGCCAGTTCGTGAATTCCCGATCGGCAGCCTGAATCATCCGATCGTAAAAACGTTTTTCATTACCGGCTTTATTGCCCGCGCAAAGTACAATGCCGATACGGTACGGATCGAAGGCGAAGAATGCCCGCAACGGTTCGCCACGGCTCTGAATGCGCAGCTCTTTCATATTGCTGTAACGCGAACCTTTAACCGTATCGGCATAGGGTCTGGGCAGCCCCGGCCCCTTTTCCCGCAGGATCATCAATGCGGCAAGCACGCCAGCCCGATCGGCATCGTGGAGTGAGCTAAACCAGTTATCAAACGCATCCGTTGTTTTAATTTCCCACACGGGACCTCCCTGCAAATATAGATCAACAACTATATAGATGTAAAGCTATAGCGGAGAGGCGTCAGAATGGCATGCAAAAGCATTCGTGGTTACTGCAATGCTGAACGCATATTCAGGCGTTTTTGCAAACGCAGTGCGAGGCATTCATCTTTTTACGAGCGGTAACGGACAATCGGTCAGAGGCACGGGGCGTTTCCCCGCCGCCCCTTTATGAACCCTGTCACAAAATGCGCATAACGTTTTCGGCGCTCTGCGCCGCGGGCGGCGAGCGATAAGTTTGTTAACGCCACGTTACATCAGGTTAGGCAACATTGTTAACGGCGATTGATGCGCCAAACGCATCGCGCCATGCGTTTATTGCGCTTATTTAGTTTATTTTCCTGAGCGAGTCTTCAGCAACAGGCGCGGCGTCAGGCGCCCATAACAAACTGGAGATAAAGATGCATTCCTCTACCTCACCCATGACCACCCGGGCCAGAACCGGCGCGATACTGCGCGTCACCTCCGGCAACTTTCTGGAACAGTTCGACTTCTTTCTGTTCGGCTTTTACGCTACCTACATCGCACACACCTTTTTCCCGGCCAGCAGCGAGTTCGCCTCGCTGATGATGACCTTCGCGGTATTCGGCGCAGGTTTTCTGATGCGCCCCATTGGCGCCATCGTGCTGGGCGCCTACATCGATAAAGTCGGCCGCCGCAAAGGGCTGATCGTCACCCTGTCGATCATGGCCGCGGGCACCTTCCTGATCGTGCTGATCCCCTCTTACCAGAGCATCGGGCTTTGGGCGCCGCTGCTGGTGCTGTGCGGGCGCCTGTTGCAAGGCTTCTCGGCGGGCGCGGAGCTGGGCGGCGTGTCCGTCTATCTGGCCGAAATCGCCACGCCGGGCCGTAAGGGCTTCTACACCAGCTGGCAGTCCGGCAGCCAGCAGGTGGCGATCATGGTGGCGGCAGCGATGGGCTTCGCGCTCAATGCGGCGCTGGAAGAAAGCGCCATTCGCGAATGGGGCTGGCGCCTGCCTTTCCTGTTCGGCTGCCTGATCGTTCCCTTCATCTTCTTGCTGCGCCGCAAGCTGGAAGAGACGCAGGAATTTACCGCCCGCCGTCACCACCTGGCGATGCGCGACGTGTTTAAAACCCTGCTGAAAAACTGGCCGGTGGTAATCGCCGGCATGCTGATGGTCGCCATGACCACCACCGCGTTTTACCTGATCACCGTGTATGCGCCGACCTTCGGCAAAAAGGTGCTGTTGCTCAGCGCCTCCGACAGCTTGCTGGTCACTTTACTGGTCGCGATTTCCAACTTCATCTGGCTGCCCATCGGCGGTGCGCTGTCGGATCGCTTCGGCCGCAAGCCGGTGCTGGTCGCCATGACGCTGCTGACGCTGGCCACCGCCTACCCGGCGCTGAGCCTGCTCGCCGCCGCCCCCAGCTTCAGCATGATGCTGGCCGTGCTGCTGTGGCTGTCCTTCATTTACGGCCTCTACAACGGCGCCATGATCCCGGCCTTAACCGAGATCATGCCAACGGAAGTGCGGGTGGCCGGGTTCTCGCTGGCCTACAGCCTGGCAACGGCGGTGTTCGGCGGCTTTACGCCGGTGATCTCCACCGCGTTGATCGAATACACCGGCGATAAGGCTTCCCCGGGCTACTGGATGAGCTTCGCCGCGCTGTGCGCCTTGCTGGCGACGCTGTATCTGTATCGCCGCATCGCCATGCCGCTGCAAACCGCACGCTAACGCGCCATCGCCATAAGGAATCATGCCATGCAAAAACTCACTCGTTCGATCCTCGCCGCGCTGGTGTGCGCCTCCTTCAGCACCGCGGCGCTGGCCAAAGACATGACCGTGATGATCTCCGGCGGCTTCAAGGCCGCGCTGGAGAAACTGGCCCCGGAATATGAAGCCCAAAGCGGCGACAAAATCATTCTGGTGTCCGGCCCTTCCATGGGGAAAACGCCGCAGGCGATCCCCGCGCGGCTGGCGCGCGGAGAGCAAGCCGATGTGGTGATCATGGTGGGCGACGCGCTGACCCAACTGGACAAAGGCGGCTGGATCCAGCCGGGTTCGCGCGTGGAGCTGGCCGATTCGCCGATCGGCATGGTGGTGAAACAGGGCGCGCCCAAGCCGGCGATAAAAACGGATGCCGAGCTGCGTAATGCCTTGCTGCAAGCCGACTCTTTCGCCTATTCCGACAGCGCCAGCGGCCGCTACGTCAGCGGCCAACTGTTCAAAAAGCTGGGCATCGAGGAACAGGTGAAAGGAAAAGCGCACATGGTTGAGCGCATTCCGGTGGCCTCTGAAGTGGCGCAGGGGAAATACGCGTTGGGCTTCCAGCAGGTCAGCGAATTGCTGCCCGTGGCGGGCGTCACCTTTATCGGCGAACTGCCGGAAAACGTGCAGTACATCACCCGCTTCGCCGGCGCGGTAACGGCCAAGGCGGAACATCGCCGCGAAGGCAAAGCGCTGCTGGAGTTCCTCGCCTCCTCTCAGGCACAGCCGACCATTCGCGCGACCGGCATGCGAAGCGTGCCGGCGCAGCAGCCGGTCAGGCAGAGTGATACTGTTCAGTAATCAGCTTTTCCAACTCGGCGGCGACGAAAGACTGCATGCGGCCGCCGCGCCGGATCAGGCCCACGGTGCGTTTCACCACCGGATCGACCAGCGGCACCGACGTCAACACTGAATGCTCTGAAGCGGGCATCGACATGGTGGGCACGGCGGCAATGCCGATGCCCGCCTCAACCATGCCCAGCATGGTCGTCACATGGCGAGTTTCGCACACGCTGGGGCGCTCCGGCACGAGGTGTTCCAGGCGCTGATCGAGCAGATTGCGATTGCCGGAGGTTTTATCCAGCGACACGTAATCCTGCTGATAAAATTCCCGCCAGGTGAGGCTCTTTTTAGCGGCGAGCGGATGGTCGCGCCGGCAGGCGGCCACGTAAACGTCCCCCACCAACGGCACAAATTCAAGGTTAGGCTGCAATCGCCCGGCAAAGCAGATGCCGAAGTCAGCCTGGCCGCCGGTGACCGCCTCAATCACATTGCCCGCGCTGCCGTCGATCAGCTTGACGCGCACGCGCGGATAGCGAAGCCGGAAACGGCGTATCACGTCGGGCATGAAATAGTAGGCCGCCGACGGCACCGTGGCGACGGTGACCAGCCCGGTACGCTCCTGGCTGACCTTATCGATATCGGCCAACACCGCTTCGACATTCATCAGCAGCTGATCCGAACGCTCGGCAAACGCCTGCCCGTACAGCGTCAGCGTCACGCGCCGGGTGGTGCGATCGAACAGTTTGCTGCCCAGCGCGTTTTCCAGCTTCTCAATCCTGCGGCTCAGGGCCGACTGCGACAGGCAGATGGATTCTGCTGCCAGCCGAAAATTGCCGTACTCCACCAGCGCGCGGAAGGCATAAAGATCGTTGAGATCAAAATTCACGGGCATAGCGGCCGACTCTCCTTGCTGAACGCAAAACATCGATGATAACCGCTTATAGCGCCACGGCAACCGGCCTGGCAATTGAGCCACCCAAGCCCTTATCGCCCCAGCAGCACCATTCCCCAAATAATGATAGTCATCACCACCGCCACCAGCTGCGCAGCGCCGCCCAGATCTTTAGCGCGTTTGGATAACGGATGTAATTCCAGCGAAATGCGATCGACCACGGTTTCAATCGCCGTATTAAGCAGCTCAACCACCAATAGCAGAAAACTGCAGGCGATTAATAACAGCCGTTCTATATTTGTAATATCTAAACCAAATGTAACAACCAGTAAAATGGCGTTAATAACCAATAATTGGCGAAACGCATCTTCGGTAAGCACGGCGTCAATAAATCCGGCCCAGGAATTCCTTATGCTGTAGGTTAATCGGCTTATTCCTTTTTTCTTTTCCACAGGCATGCAATCAGCTCTCGTCAATACTGCCACAATCACTCGCGAATAAATCACGCGGCGTGAATTTATCTCGAGTTTATTAATTAAAGGCCTTAACCGTTCTCTTCCCGGAGGCGATGCATGCACTCACGCGCCGTCACCCTGCCCCTGAAACGGCACCGCCCGAAAATGCCCCGGCGCGGTTATTATTCTGAGAACGTGAAAAGGCGATGCGTTATCAGCCGGTTAAAGCGTTTTCTCGTATAAGCGGTAGCGCTTATAGGGAACCGCGCCGATGCGTTCTAAAATCGTCCGCATGCCGGTATTGGTTTCCAGGATCCACGACATTTCCAGCGCGTCGATATTGCGCTTGGCGAAAGGCTCGCGCAGCGCCTCAATCAGCAGCAGCGCAATAATCGGCCCGATGCGGCTGAATTGATATTCCTGGCGCACGCCCATCAACGGCACGCGCGCGGTGCGCACGCCGCTGACTTTCAGCCGCCACAAGAGCTTCGCCCAACCAAGCGGCAATAACCGCCCCTGCAGATCGGCAATCGCTTCGTTGATGTTCGGCAGACCGACGATAAAGGCGCAGGGGGCGCCATCCACCTCGGCGATATGGATCATATCGTCGGGCACCAGAAACTTCAGCTGATCCCCCATGGTGGCGAACTCGTGCTCGGTGAACGGGACAAACCCCCAGTTATGCTGCCATCCGGAGTTGAACACCTCGCGCAGCACCTGCATCTCCTCGCGAAAGCGCTTGCGGTTGAGGCGGCGAACGGTCACCTTTTTGCGCACCTGATCCATCATCCGGGTTAACGACGGCGAAAAATGCAGGTCGGTTCTTTTCATCCAATAGGCAAGCAAATCAATCCCTTCGCTGTAGCCCTGCTGCGCTATTTGCGCCGCATAGTAGGGCTTCGCGTGCGTCATCAGGGCGGAAGGCGGCGTATCGAATCCTTCGACCAACAGGCCGCTTTCCTGATTGATATTGAGGCTGAACGGCCCGGTGATTTTACGCGCGCCTTTCGACCTCAGCCACTCTTCCGCCACCGTGAATAAGGTGCTGAAAACAGCGGGATCGTCAACGGCGTCAATCATGCCGAAATGGCCGGTATCCTCGCCATGCAACTCCCGGTGCAGAGCATCGATTTGCGCCGTGATGCGCCCAACGACTTTGCCCTGTTTTTTGGCCACCCATGCCTGCCATTCAATATGGTCGGTGCCGGGGTTCTTCTTTGACAGGTGCTCTTCGCGCTCTACATGCAGCGGCTCAATCCAGTTCGGATCATCGCGAAACAGTTGCGAGGGGAAAGCAATAAATTCTTTAAGTTCGCGTTTACTCAGAACTTTCTCAACACGGATCATAAATAGCCTTACGTTTTAATAAAATAATTAAATAAGCGCGCGACAACGCCTTTAGCATTTTTTATGCTGTTCTCATTTATTGGATTGTGTATTGCCTCCGGTTCAATGATAAGAAAAACCGAATATTACCCCCTGTGAATCAGCGCATTATTGCACCCGACATTCACCCTGTGATGTCCGTAATTGATAAAAAAGGAAACAGAAAGCGGCGCAGCCAGGCTACGCTAATGGTGCTCTTTTATTATTTCGTGCTGTTACGGCAAAAGAAACTCGCCGCTTTTAGTGTACCGACTTTAATCAGGAGGTGTGCCGCCATCTTTACCACTTAATGCTCTTTTTAAGATTAGCCTTAAATGAATCGTTCACTTTTGGATTTCTTGCGGCATACTGTTTAGGAAGTGTTTAAGTTCCAAGATAGCCATGCATGAGGTCATAACCTATGAGCCGACAGTTATTTCCTGCCCGAAAGAGACAGGCTAAAGAACGGCGCTGCCCGGATATTACAATAGTCTCACGTATATCGCCAGGGTACCGCTCAAGGCTGATAACACGGGCTACTCACGCTCTGCCCGGTTAATAACCGGCGTGCCCTCAAGCACGGCAATATACGCTGTTCGCGGAATGAAGATGGTTGAATAACAAACTTATTCAAAACCTATTCATAGTAAAACATCAATTACCTCGCCAAGAGCGATTTCTCTCTTTTGGTGATTTTTAATCTATGGCTAAGTTTGTCTATGTCTGAAACAAGTTCCGTTCATTCTCTTCCCATGCGCTATGCGGACTTCCCCACCTTAGTGGACGCGTTGGATTACGCGGCGCTGGGCAATACGGGAATGAATTTTTACGACCGTCGCAATCAACTCGTGACCGTTCTCGAATATCGCACGCTGCAGCAAAAAGCGATCTCGGGCGCGCGGCGTTTATTGTCCCTGAAACTCAAGAAAGGCGATCGCGTGGCGCTGATCGCCGAAACCAGCGCGGGATTCGTCGAAGCCTTTTTCGCTTGCCAATACGCCGGCCTGGTGGCGGTGCCGTTGGCGATCCCGATGGGCGTGGGCCAGCGCGACTCCTACACCGCCAAACTGAAAGGGCTGATCGCCAGCTGCAACCCCGCGGCGATCGTCAGCAGCGAAGAGTGGACGCCGCTGATCGCCTCAGCCACGGAAAACACCTCGGCGCTGCACATCCTCAGCGATGCGGATTTTAACGCCTTGCCGGAGCCGGAGATCGCGTTGCCCGCACCTTCGCCCGACGACATCGCCTATCTCCAATACACCTCGGGCAGCACCCGCTTTCCGCGCGGCGTGATCATTACCCAGCGGGCGGCGATGGCGAACCTGAACGCGATCAGTCGCGACGGGATCAAGCTGCGCGCGGGCGACCGCTGCGTTTCGTGGCTGCCCTTCTATCACGATATGGGCCTGGTCGGTTTCCTGCTAACGCCGGTGGCGACCCAGCTGTCCGTCGATTACCTGCGCACGCAAGATTTCGCCATGCGCCCGATGCAATGGCTGAAACTGATCGCCAAAAATCGCGGCACGGTGTCCGTCGCCCCGCCGTTCGGCTACGATCTGTGCCTGCGCCGCAGCAACGCCAAAGAGCTGGCCGATCTGGATCTTTCCAGCTGGCGGGTCGCGGGCGTGGGCGCCGAGCCGATCCCGGCCGAGCTGCTCGGCCAGTTCGGCGAACACTTCAGCAGCATCAACTTCGACAGCAAAGCCTTCATGCCGTGCTACGGCCTGGCCGAGAACACCCTGGCGGTGAGCTTTTCCGACCCTTGCTCCGGCCCGCAAACCAACGCGGTCGACCGCGATATTTTGGAGTACGAGGGTAAAGCGGTCGCGCCCGGCGAGAAAACCCGCGCCATCTCGACCTTCGTCAACTGCGGCCGAGCGCTGCCCGGCCACCGCATCGAGATCCGCAGCGAAACCGGGCAACCGCTGCCGGAACGCCAGGTCGGCCATATCACGATCTCCGGCCCCAGCCTGATGAACGGCTATTTCTGCGACGACGAGTCCCAGCAGCAAATTCAGGTGACCGGCTGGATGGATACCGGCGATCTGGGCTACCTGCTGGACGGCTATCTGTACGTCACCGGCCGCAAGAAGGATTTGATCATCATTCGCGGCCGCAATATCTGGCCGCAGGATATCGAGTACGTCGCGGAATCCGAACCGGAAATCCGTTCCGGCGATGCGATCGCCTTCGTAACCGAAGAGCACGACGAAGCGGCCAGGATCATTTTGCAAATCCAGTGCCGAGTCAGCTCAGAAGAACGCCGGGAACAAATCGTGCGTTCGCTGAGCGCGCGCATTCAAAGCGAGTTCGGCATCGCGGTGGACATCGAGCTGCTGCCGCCGCACAGCATTCCCCGCACGTCGTCGGGCAAACCCGCGCGCGCGGAGGCCAAAAAACGCTGGCTGAGCGCCTCGCTCTACCCGCACATGCCGCAGCTTGCCGGTTTCGCGCAATGAGCGGCACGGTGGCAGTGACGGGCGCGACCGGTTTTATCGGCCGGCACATCGTCCAGGAACTGCTGGCGCAAGGGTTTAACGTGCGCGCCCTGACGCGGCGCGCGGGAAAAGCCGCCGCCGACAACCTGCAGTGGATCCCCGGCACGCTGGAGGATCGGCCCTCGCTCACCGAGCTGGTGCGCGGCGCGGAGTGCGTCGTGCACTGTGCGGGCCAGGTGCGCGGGCATGCGGAAGCGGTGTTCACCCGCTGCAACGTCACCGGCAGCCTGAACCTGATGCAGGCGGCCAAACAGAACGGCCGCTGCCGTCGCTTCCTGTTCATGTCGTCGCTGGCGGCCCGCCATCCGGCGCTGTCCTGGTACGCCCATTCAAAACAGGCCGCCGAGCAGCAACTCATCGCCGCCAGCGGCGAGATCGCGCTGGGGATTTTCCGCCCGACGGCGGTTTACGGGCCCGGCGATAAAGAGCTGAAACCGCTGTTCAACGGCCTGCTGCGCGGCGTGCTGCCCCGGCTGGGCGCGCCTGACGCCAGGCTCTCTTTTCTGCACGTGAGCGATTTGGCCAAGGCTGTCAGCCAATGGGTGCAGGCCGAACCCGCGCAGCCGAATATTTACGAACTGTGCGACGGCGTGGCCGAAGGCTATAACTGGCTGCGCCTGCGGGACATCGGCGCCGCCGTGCGGCACGGGCCGGTGCGCCTGGTGGGCATTCCGCTGCCGCTGCTGAAAGCCCTGGCGGATATCAGCGTGGTGTGGAACCGCTTGGTCAAACAAGAGCCGATGCTGACGCGCAGCAAAATACGCGAATTAACCCATCACGACTGGTCCGCCAGTAATCACGCGCTGTCGCAACAGATTAATTGGTTTCCACAGGTAAGTTTGGAGCGCGCGTTGCGCGAAGGGCTGTTTTAATTATTCCAAATAGAGGTGTGTCAACGTTCTTATGCTAAATCGCGATGCTGTAATGGATTATATCCTGACGTGTTTGCAAGGTATCGTCGAAGGCGGAGTGGAAATAAAACCTGATAGCGATCTCGTCAATGATCTTGGCCTGGAATCCATCAGAGTCCTGGATCTGCTGATGATGCTGGAAGATGAATTAGATATCTCCATTCCTATCAATATATTGCTTGATGTCAGAACGCCTGAGCAACTGCTTGACGCGCTGCGCCCTTATCTGGAGAAAAACCATGGGACTGTATGATAAGTTTGCGCGCCTCGCCAATGACCGCGAACAATTTCAAACGTCCGGTCTGAATCCGTTCGGCACCTGCATCGACGAAGTCTATTCCGCCACCCAGGGCCGCATCGGCGATCAAAAGATTGTCCTCGCCGGCACCAATAATTACCTTGGCCTGACATTCGATGCGCAGGCGATCGCCGCCGGCCAGGCGGCCTTGGCCGCGCTCGGCACCGGCACCACCGGCTCGCGCATGGCGAACGGCAGCTACGGATCGCACCTGACGCTGGAACGCGAGCTGGCGGAATTCTTCGATCGCCCTAGCGCCATCGTGTTCTCCACCGGCTACACCGCCAACCTGGGCGTCATCAGCACGCTGGCAGGGCCGGGCGCCGTGGTGTTGATCGACGCGGACAGCCACGCAAGCATTTACGACGCCTGCGCCCTCGGCGGCGCGGAGATTATTCGCTTCCGCCACAATGACGCCGCCGATCTGGAGCGCCGCATGGTGCGCCTGGGCGAGCGTGCGCGCGAGGCGATCATTATCGTGGAAGGCATCTACAGCATGCTGGGCGACGTCGCCCCGCTGGTGGAAATCGTCGACATCAAGCGGCGGCTCGGCGGGTATCTGCTGGTCGACGAAGCGCACTCCTTCGGCGTGATGGGCGAGCACGGCCGCGGCCTGGCCGAAGCGCTGGGCGTCGAGCAAGACGTGGATATCATCCTGGGCACCTTCAGCAAAAGCCTGGCTTCGATCGGCGGTTTCGCCGTCGGCGGCAAGGGAATGGACGTGCTGCGCTACAGCAGCCGGCCGTATATCTTTACCGCGTCGCCGTCGCCGTCGAGCATCGCGTCAGTGCGCACGGCGCTGCAAAAAATCGCGCGCCATCCCGAACTGCGGGAAAAGCTGTGGAGCAACGCGCACCGCCTGTACCACGGCCTCGCCGAGCTGGGGTATACCCTGGGGCCGCGCATCAGCCCGGTGGTGCCGGTGATGATCGGTTCGAAGGAAGAAGGGCTGCGTTTCTGGCGCGAGCTGATCGCCCACGGCGTGTATGTAAACCTGGTGCTGCCACCGGCCGCGCCGGCGGGCGTCACCCTGCTGCGCTGCAGCGTCAATGCCGCGCACAGCGATGAAGAGATCGACACCATCGTGCGCGCCTTTGCGGCGCTGAAAAAATAAGGCCTTTCCCTCTCGGCCGCGGCGGCGGTGCCGAAAATGGCATCGCCGCCCTGCCGAACCGATGCGCGCCTCAGTGCGCAGCCGTTGATACTTCATCAGCGGAATAGCGATAACCCTGCGCCGCCATAAATTCCGCGATGGCTTTTTCCGCCGCCGAAAGCACCTCCTCGATCGGCCGATCGGCATCGAGATCCACGATGTCGGCGCCTTCGAACGTCAATAACGGCGTGACGGCGATCTTCTTCTCCAGCGCCGCTTTGCGGTGATCGGGTTTGCGCGCGCAGGCCACCGCCAGACTGACATTCAGCTTGAGCACCAGATCCGGTTTTTGCCCCGCCATCCATTGGAACGCCGCCCGCTCGCGCGCCGCCAGCCAATGGACGAAACGGCTCCCTTCAACGTCGACGGGAAAAACCGTGCCGTCGTAAGCGCCGGGGATCTGCGCCTGCGGAAAACGGTCGGTCAACACGATGAACCCTTGCCGCCGATACGCCAGCATGCGGCGAAACCGCAGCAGCCGCCGCCCCACGAAAGCGATGATCACCGCCGACGGCAGCAGGCCAATGCGGGATTTTTTCGTTTTGACTTTTTTGGTATTGCTCTCGATAGCCTTGCCCACCGAGCGCCCGAGCAGCGGCAACTTCGCCGCCGCGCGGCCGACGTTGCCCGCCTGTTTGCCCAGATGCACCTGCACCGCCGGGCCATAATGTTTCATATACGCGATCAGATGTTCACAAACGGTGGACTTACCCGATCCGTCGCTGCCGATAACCGCAATCAGCGGCGGAAATTTTGCACTCATAATAAGACTCTCTTTCAATACACCAGAAACGGCGTGCCATATTTGAAGCGAACTACCGCTTATCATTGCCATGGTGGCCGCGTGGAAAAAATTTTCCGTAACGCGACGCCAAAAAAGCACAAAACATTAAGCGAAAATTGAAAAGCCCTGCTCTTTTTTCGCCGTTAGCCCGGCCGGAAATTAACATAAAAAGCGAAACAGGCCCACGCACCAACAATTAGCACAAAATAACAAGAACGAACGCTATAAATATCAATTCAAATAACGAACAGGAATAGCAATCTCATTATTTTATCGCGGCAAAGCACAATAAATATCTTGAACCCAAGGCGTATTGGAATACAATAGTTTTTTTCGCATTGGATCAATTATTGTGAGTCAGCAGATAAGACCTTCATCTGATCGCTCGCCCGTGCGCGTAATAGCGATAACCGGCTGTGACGGCTCGGGAAAATCCACGTTAGCCGCCCGCCTGGTCAACGCCTTATCGGCACAAGAACCTGCCGAACTGCTTTATCTCGGCCAGTCTTCCGGGCGCATCGGCGAATGGATCAGTTCGCTGCCGATTATTGGCGCCCCTTTCGGACGTTATTTATTGAAGAAGTCGGAGCGCGTGCATGAGCGCCCTTCCACGCCGCCGGATAATGCCACGGCGCTGGTGATTTTTTTACTTTCCTATTGGCGCGTTTATAAATTCCGTCGCATGCTGAAGAAAAGCCGCAGCGGCGCATTGCTGATCACCGATCGTTATCCGCAGGCCGAAGTGGCGGGGTTTCGTTTCGATGGCCCACAGCTGGCGAAAACCGCCGGCGGCAATCGCTGGATCCGCTGGCTGAGAAAGCGCGAACAAAACCTCTACCAATGGATGGCGTCTTATCAGCCCTTATTATTAATTCGGCTGGATATTGACGAACAAACGGCCTATTCACGCAAACCCGATCACTCGCTGGCGGCGTTGCGTGAAAAGATCGCCGTCATCCCGCACCTGACGTTTAACGGCGCTAACATATTGGATTTAGACGGCCGCGAGCCGGCCAATCGTATTTTCGACGAGTCTCTGCGCGCCGTTAAAATATCGCTGAGGGCCGCCAATGCCTAGCCGCCAAATAACCTTTTCGTACCGAAACAGATGAAAAAAAATAAACTCACCGCCGAACAGAATACCTCTTCCACCTGCATCACCGGGCTTATTGCCGTGGTGGGCAGCGACGGCACAGGCAAGTCCACGCTGACCGCCGATCTGGTCAAGAACCTGCAGCAACATCGCCCCACGGAGCGGCGCTATTTGGGGCTGATCTCCGGCGAAGACGGCGACAAAATCAAGAAATTGCCGTTCATCGGCGTGTGGCTGGAACGGCGCCTGGCGGCCAAATCCGATAAAACCCAGCGCATGAGCAACAGGCCGCCGGCGCTGTGGGCGGCGCTGATCATGTACGGCTTTTCGCTGTGGCGCGCCTCCAACCTGCGCAAGGTGCGGCGGCTGGCGCAGAGCGGCATGCTGGTGATCAGTGACCGTTACCCGCAGGCGGAAATTTCAGGTTTTTACTACGACGGGCCCGGCATCGGCGTGGAACGCGCAAAAGGCTGGCTATTGAGCCGCCTGGCGGCGCGCGAACGCCGTTTATATCAACGCATGGCCGTCTATCGGCCAGAGCTGATCATTCGCCTCGATATCGACGTCGATACGGCGTTTTCCCGCAAGCCCGATCACAGCTATGAAGAGCTGGAGGACAAGATTTCCGCCATGGTGCGCCTGCAGTACAACGGCGCGCGCATCATCGAGCTGGACGCCAGAGCCCCTTACGACGAGGTGCTGAGCAACGCGCTCAACGCCATTTCCGCCGTGGTGAACCCCGCGAAGCGCCCACAGAGCGACATCGGGCAACCCGGCGAAAACGCCGGCGAAGAAACTCAGGTTTATTAAACGCATACAGGGCAAGCGCATGACAGCGGAACACAAGATGCAGCAAAACAACGATAACGGCTGGTTTGGGTTATGAAACGGTGGTTTTCCGATGGCGCATTTCGCTCCATTTTACGTAATGCCGCCTACTTAGGCTCCGGCAGCGTGGCCAGCGCGCTGCTCGGCCTGCTGGCGCTCTCCTGCGCCGGTAAAGGCATGTCGCCTGAAATGTTCGGCGTGCTGGTGGTGATCCAGGCCTATACCAAAGCGGTCAGCGATTTCATCAAATTCCAGACCTGGCAGTTTGTGGTGCAATTCGGCACCCCGGCGCTGGAGCATCAAAACACCGGGCGCTTCCGCGACGTCGTCGCCTTCTCCTTCGGGCTGGATATCGCCAGCGGCGTCATCGCCGTGCTGGGCGGTATGATCATGCTGCCTTTCTTGTCTCACGCCCTGGGGCTGGACAGCGAAAGCTTCTGGCTCGCCATGCTGTACTGCACCCTGATCCCGTCGATGACCTCGTCCACGCCGACCGGCGTGCTGCGCGCCTTCAACCGCTTCGATCTCATCGCCATTCAGCAGGCGATCAAGCCGTTCCTGCAGGCGGTGGGCAGCGTCATCTCCTATTATTTCGATCTGGGATTCCCCGGCTTTATCGTCACCTGGTACGCCTCTAACCTGATCGGCGGCACGCTGTTCTGGTGGTTCACCGCATGCGAGCTGCGCCGCCGCGATATCCACGGCGCGCTGAGGCCGCGCCTGTTCAACGTCGCGCGCCGCATCGAGGGCGCCTGGAACTTCGTCTGGACCACCAACATCGCCCACACCATCTGGGCCGCACGCAACTCCTGCACCACCGTGCTGGTGGGCGTGGTGCTCGGGCCGGCCGCCGCCGGGCTGTTCAAGATCGCCATGACCTTCTTCGATGCGACGGGCACCCCGGCCAAGCTGCTGGAGAAAAGCTTCTATCCGGAGATCATGCGCCTGGATCCGCGCACCAAGACCCCGTGGCTGCTGGGCCTGCGCTCCTCGCTGCTGGCCGGCGGCATCGGCCTGGCCGTCGCGGTGTTGATGCTGCTGGTGGGCAAACCGCTCATTTCCGCGGTGTTCGGGCAGCAATACCTGGAAGCCTATGACCTGATTCAAATCATGCTGGGCGCGATCATCGTCTCCATGATGGGCTTCCCGCAGGAATCCTTACTGTTTATGGCAGGCAAGCAGCGCGCCTTCCTGATCGCGCAGGCGACGGCCTCGGCGGCCTATATTGCGCTGCTGGTGTCGATGGCGTATGCCTTCGGCGTGCAGGGCGCCGCCTTCGCTTATTTACTGGGGCAATGTTTAGACGTTCTGTTATCCCTGATACCGACGATCGGCGCCTACCGCAATCGCTTTATGTTGGGGCTGAATGCGCCCAAAGAGAGTAATCAATGACCGCTACCGATAATTGGAAGAAGTTCTCCGCCGAAACCACCCAGGCGCTGTTTGTCGCGGTGGAAGAAGACGACCTGGTTGAGGCGAATATCAGCCTGCCACAGCAGATTGATTTGCAGTGTTCCCCCGAGAGCATCCGGGACAACTACGCGCTGTGCCTGCAGTTTTGGGAAGACGGCTTTTCCCGCCGCGAGCTGCTGCAACTGGTGAACGGTTTCCTGCAAGACCCGCAGTTGGCGGCGCCCACCCGCATGCGCTACAAATATATCCGCGCCCGCTACAAGCACCTGCGCTTCGCCCAGCAGCTGTACGGCGCGCCCCACCGCGCCAACCGCCTGTTCCACACCACCACCGTGGTGCTCGGCCATTTTCAGGACGCGTTTCGCAACGGCAACCAGAAGAACCTGACGCTGTACGGCAACCTGCTGCGGCTGCTGCTCAGCAAGCCGGTATGGTCATATGTGCGCTATGCGCTGCGCCACACCCGGCTGGAAAGCGCACAGGGCTTTATCACCTACCGCCAGGAGCAAATGCGCCAGCTGCAGACGCTGATCGCCAGCCCGGCGCTGACCGGGCACCAGTTCCACAACGTGCGCAAAATCGTCAGCCGCCAGGTGTCGTTTTACGACACGCTGAGATCGATCGACCCCGACAATCGCGAAGCCCGGCAGATCTCGCGCTTCCTGGCGGCGATTAACGGCCTGATGGGCGACCGGCACGACGTGATGGTGGCGGACAAACTGGCCGGCGGCGATATCTACGATCGGCCGGCGATCCTGGATATCGACATTCGCCAGCGCCTGGAGCTGCTGCTGGCGCGCTTTCCGCTGTCGTTTTCCCCGCCGGCCGTCGCGGCGGGCAGATAAGCGCGTTGCAAGGAGCCATGATGACGTTGCTTCGCTTGTTGATCTTCACGCTGCTGCTGTCGCCGCTGGCGGCATCCGCGCATAACTTCGTGCTGGGCCGGCCGGTGGCGCCGATCGCCATCGCCGATCGCGGCGAACTGCTGCTGCGCAACGGCGATTTCAGCTACCGGCCGTGGAACAGCGCAAAACTGGTGGGCAAAGTGCGGGTGATCCAATACATCGCCGGGCGCACCTCCGCCAAGAAGAAGAACTCGCTGCTGATCAACGCCGTCAAGGACGCGAACCTGCCGGGCGATCGCTTCCAGCCGACCACCATCGTCAACACCGACGATGCGATACCAGGCTCCGGCTTCTTCGTGCGCGGCAAGATCGAGAAAAACAAGCGGAATTACCCCTGGGCGCAGTTCATCGTCGACAGCGACGGGCTGGGGCGCATGGCCTGGCGGCTGCCGGAGGAGAGCTCCACCATCGTGGTGCTGGACAAGGCCGGGCGCGTGCAGTGGGCGAAGGACGGCGCACTCACCCCGCAGGAAGTTGACCAGGTGATCGCCCTGCTGCGCGCGCTGATCGCGCGGGAGACGCCATGAAGCGCACGCCGCCGGGAGCCGATGACGCATGTCTTTGATTGAACGCTATATCACGGTTGAGATCCGCCGCCTGGTGATGATGATCGCCGGGTTTTTGATCTTCATGTTCGCCAGCTACTCCGCCCAGCGCTACCTGACCGACGCCGCCAACGGCACGCTGGCGCTGCGGGTGGTGGCCGACGTGGTGTTCTATAAATCGCTGATCGCGCTGGAGATGATATTGCCCGTCGCGCTGTACGTCTCGGTGGCGGTGGCGCTGAGCCAGCTGTACAGCGATGCGGAGATCACCGCCATGCTGGCCGCCGGCGCCAGCCCGCTGCGGCTGTACAAGGCGGTGCTGATACTGGCCGTGCCGCTGGCGATAGCGGTCACGCTGCTGTCGCTGTATGGCAGGCCCTGGGCGTACGCCAATATTTATCAGCTGCAGCAAGAGTCGCAGTCGGTGCTGGACGTGAGCCACCTGCAGGCCGACAAATTCAACGTCAGCGGCAACGGCCGCATGATCCTCGCCAATCACGTCGACAAAACGGCCAACCACCTGACGGACGCCCTGATTTATGTGCGCGGCGGCCATCATACCAACCTGTACCGCGCGCAGTCGGTGGAGGTGCTCGACGCCTCCCCCGCCAGCCCCGCCGTGCGGCTGAAAACCGGCACCGCCTATGTGCTGGATCGCCAGGGCACCGACGACAACGGGCAGAACTACGACAACTTTGATATCGCGCTCAAGCCGTTCGTGCCCAGCGCCGAGAGCCGACACAAATCGGCCTCGCCGGCGGAGCTGGCGCGCTCCGCCGATCCGGGCGACGCCGCCGAACTGCAATGGCGCGAAAGCCGCGGGCTGACCACCGTGCTGATGGTGCTGCTGGCGATCCCCTTTAGCCGCATCAAGCCGCGGCAGGGGCGCTACGCCGCGCTGCTGCCCCTGACGGTGCTGTTTACCGTGATTTTCTATGGCGGCAACATTTGCCGCACGCTGGTCGCCAACGGCTCTGTGCCGACGATCCCCGGCGTTTGGCTGGTGCCGCTGGCGATGGCTGCCGGCATAGCCCTGTTGCTGGCGCGCGACTTATCCCTGCTGCGGAAACCCTCCCGATGACTATTTTTAGCCGTTACCTGATCCGCAACGTGTTCATCGGCTTCGCCGCCGCGGCCGCGCTGCTCATTCCGCTGTTCACCACCTTTACGCTGATCAACGAGCTGGAGGACGTGACCCCGGGCGGCTACCGCTGGCAGCAGGCGCTGCTGGTGACCGTGCTGACCCTGCCGCGCAGCCTGGTCGATCTGGGGCCGTTTATCGCGCTGCTCGGCGGCATCGTCGGGCTGGGGCAGCTATCTAAAACCCTGGAACTGACCGCGATCCGCTCCGCCGGGATGTCGATATTCCGCATCGCGCTGGTGATGCTCGCCGCCGGGCTGCTGATGAACCTCTCGCTCGGCGCCCTCGATGAATGGGCGGCCTCGCCACTGCAGCAACGCGCGCTGCAGATGAAGAACAACGCCCTGGCGCAGTCGAACGCTAACGACGTCACCGTGAACCCGCTGTGGGCGCGGCGCGGCAATGAGTTTGTGACGGTCAAAACCGTCGATGAGAACGACCAGCCCCACGGCATTGAGATCTTCCGTTATCAGGCCAACCGCGCGCTGGAATCTTACATTTACGCCGACAGCGCCAGCACCGCCGCCGACGGCAGCTGGCTGCTGCACAACGTGATGCAGAAAAGCTGGCAAGGCAGAAAAGAGACGATTGCGCGGCAAAGCAGCCTGCCGTGGCGCTCGCTGTTCGCCGTGCCGAGCCTGAAAGAGCTGACTCTGCCGGCCGGCAGCTTCTCGCTGCAACAGCTGGAGCGCTATATCGATTACCTGCAGGGCTCGGGGCAGCCCAGCACCGAATACCGCCTGGCGCTGTGGAAAAAACTCGGCCAGCCCCTGCTGGTGCTGGCGATGATTTTGCTGGCCATCCCGTTTACCTTTACCGCCCCGCGCGCCCCCGGCATGGGCAGCCGGTTAGCGCTTGGCGTGATCGTCGGGCTGCTGACCTACATCGCTTATCAGATCGTTCTCAATCTGGGGTTGCTGTTCGCCCTCAACGCGCCCTTCACCGCCCTCGCCCCGCCGCTTTTGATCCTGGCGCTGGCGTTAGTGCTGGTTTATCGGTTTGATCGGCGGGGTTAAAAGCCCGCAGCAGCCTTTGGAAAACAAGAACTTTCCGGTTAACCTTTGGCCGGCTTTACAAATTGGCCTGAGCCGTTATCATCCCTTATCTGGTGTCCTATGCGCCGTTAGCTATCGCTGACTGCCGTTCGATAACATGCCCCTCAGGGGGCCATCGAGTGCAAGGAGTGCGAGCGCCCGCCTGAACAGGCCAAGACGCAGCAAGCAAAGGAAGAGACACACTATGTTTTCCCGTTTGAAACTGCTGTATATCGCCGATGATATTATTTCACCTGATGAATTCCCCCGTATAGTCAGCCCTTCCAGCGCCTGTCACGGCCTTTCATACATGCCGGACAATGACATTCTGTCGCTTTTTTCTGGTTTTCGCGGTGGCGAACGGATCCGCCGTGAAGTCGGCGTTACGCAAAACGGAATAAGCTCTAACCTGCGCGCAAGAGTGCAGAGCGACCTAATGAGAGGCGTTGTCGTAGCGGTCGAAACCCGGCCCGGCGTGTTGGCGACGATGGGGCCATTTTACGCCGACATCGACGGCTACCTGATACCGCAGGGGAGACAAGAGCCCAACTACCCGGTGGACAAGATAGTGAAGCGGTACGAAGAGGCCGTGAAGTCTTACGGTGGCCGCCGGGCGCGCCCGTCCGTCTTCCCCGCACAAGTCACGCGGGCCAAACCGGCCCTTGGCCCGGATATCCCGGCGCAAGGTGCAAGAGCCTCACAGTCGGTCGTGTCTGGCTCCTTGACCAAAGCGCAACGCTGGCAGGAGCGAAAATACCTCATTGGCCGCGGGCAACGGAGTATCTACCCAGACGCCCGAATCGCCTCGGAACGCCTGGCGGCAAACAATGTCGCCGTCGAGAAGGCAAAGCTGGCGGAGAATATCTACAAGACTACGAATCCGCTAAAGGAGACTCCCGGCGTTCCCGAGGGTTGGAAAGATATCAGTAACGATAATGCTGCCCTGAGTAAAATTGGGCTAAACAGAAATATGCTCTTCGACAGAGATGAATCTCCGGATTTTTTGGTAAGGGTATATCAACCTGATAGCCGTGTTTTTGGTAAAGAGATGAACCCAACGGTCGTGTTCAGAGGATCAAGAGCGCCAGAGTTCCCGGAGGGAATCGGCAGCGCCGCCAAAAAGGCCCTTAGGGGCGATTTGTCAGGAATTAAAAATGTGAATGACTGGATAAATAATGGTGCTCAGGGGATGGGGGCGAACTCAGATTATTATAAGCAGGCGGTTAAAATAGGATTACAAGTAAAGAACTCCTCCGGTGTCGATATTTCTGGTCATTCATTGGGCGGGGGAATGGCCTCCGCCGCATCAATGACCAGTGGAAAACCCGCCTGGACGTTTAATGCAGCCGGACTCCATCATGGAACTGTAGGGAAATACGGAGCTGAAATGATTGGTTCAACCAAGAACATACAGGCCTATCGAGTTGAGGGAGAGCTGTTAACCACGTTACAGGAGGTTAATAACGAAAGTGACTATGAGCTTATAAGAAATGCCCTGCCCGATGCTTTACAAAAACCCTGGGGCGTAGCATTGCCTTTCACCTTGAAAGAGTGGTCATCACTGGCGGTGCCTGATGCCGCTGGCATACCGCACACGCTTGCCGGAGGGACAGGAACCCTGCTCGATAAACACGGTATAGACCAGACAATAAAGTTGATTGAAGATCAGAAAGACGAGGATGTCGCCACTATCAGGGGGAGAATATGAGCAAGTGGATAATGGCAATGGCGTTACTGTTTACTGTTCTCATGATGCAAGGATGCAAAAAAAACATGGAATATGAACCACAGGATTTTTTTGAAGGCCGTCAATTGGAAGTCGCACAGCTGATTTATGATGGCGACGAAGTGAAACTGAATGAGAAGCTTCCTTCAATAAGCAAGGAAGAACTGAATCGACCAGTGAAAGCAGACATGACCCTGCTGTTTTGGTCGGTGTTGAACTCAATCTATGATAAAAACACGCCGGAAAGGCTGAAAATAATAACCGACCTGGTAAAAGCTGGCGCAGACCCGTTGCAGCCCAGACCAGAGGGAGGAAGCAGCCCGGCGGAATTCGTCATGAAAGCCGACAAGGGGATTTGGGTCAAAGCCATGCTCGACGGCGGTTTACCGCCAAACGCAAAAGATAAGGTATTCAATGAGCCCATTGTATTCCAAACAATCAAAGCCAAAAACCCTGAAACATTAAAGGTGATGCTGGATTATGGCGCGGATATAAACATCAGAGACTCCTTGCAACAAACCTTATTAATGGATGCTTTTTTTAGCTCAGCCTTTGAGCATATGACCTTACTGCTCAATCGGGGTGCGAATCCTAACCCGGTAAATATAAACAATCTTTCGCTGTTAACAGCAGTGAATCGGCAAATAAAAGACAGCCAAGATGGCTCAGAATACAATGTACAGTGTAAGAAAATACTCGAGCTCATGCTTTTGAAAGGAGCAAAGGAAACACAGTAATTTCATCAACGCAGATCTGACAGCTGCCGATTTTTTATACCTGGGCTGTCAGATTGCATCTGGTTTTCGATAAACGCGCTATAGACCACACAATAAAACTGATTGAAGAGACGAGGATGTCACCATTCTCAGGGGAAAACATGAGCAAATCGATAATGACAATAGCGCTGCTGTTTACTGTCCTCATGGTGCAAGGATGCAACAAAAGCATGGAATATGAGCCACAGGATTTTTTTGAAGGCCTGCAGCTGGACATCGCACAGCTGATTTATGATGGCGATGAAGTGAAACTGAAAGAGAAGCTTCCCTCTATAAGCAAGGAAGAACTGAATCGACCGGTGAAAGCAGACATGACCCTGCTGTTTTGGTCGGTGCTAAACGCAATCTATGATAAAAATACGCCGGAAAGGCTGAAAATAATAACCGACCTGGTTAAAGCTGGCGCAGACCCGTTGCAGCCCAGACCGGAAGGGGGAAGCAGCCCGGCGGAATTTGTCATGAAAGCCGACAAGGGAATTTGGATCAAGGCCATGCTCGACGGAGGTTTACCGCCAAATGCAAAAGATAAGGTATTCAATCAACCCATTATATTCGAAGCTTTAGAAGCGAAAAACCCTGAAACGTTAAAGATGATGCTGAATTATGGCGCGGATATAAATACAATGGATTCATTGGGGAATACCATATTAATAAGCTCTCTTGATTCTCGTTCGTTTGATCATACTATACTTCTGTTGGAGAGAGGTGCAGATAATAAAATCAAGGGTAAGTTTGGTTGGACTATGGGCAATCAGCTCCAACGCTTTATAGATAGAGGGGTAGGCGATGCCGAGGATAAAGAGAAAATTAACAAGATAAAAGAGTTATTAATTAAAAACGGTGGAGACTGGCCTCCTCTACCTATAAAGAATTGAGACTCCCTTAAGGTCAGCGTCGAAAACATGGAATATGCCGCTCAGAGGCAGAATGGTAACCGCCATCCGCCCCTGCTCGCTACCGAGGGTTAACGCAATTCCTTCGCTATCGCACTAAACATCAGCGATGCCTCCAGCGGTTGCGCGCTGAAAGAAGGCTCCGCCTGCGGCCAGGTAGACCACTGGACGATCACCAGATTCTCCGCCTGATTGACCATAATCATCTGGCCGAAGATCCCCAGCGCCCACAGAGAATGCTTGAGGGAGGCCTGCGGAGTAGGCTCAACGTTGGCCGCATTCACCGGCACTTCGTTGTTCCACCACTGGTAGCCGTAAATACCGTCAGGATGCGCCGCCGATACCGAGCCCGCCGCCCGCGTCCAGTTGGAGGACTGGGCTACCCAATCTTCCGGCAAGATCTGTTTGCCGTTCGGCAACGTCCCGTTATGCAGAATAAATTCGCCGAAGCGCCCCCAGTCTTCCAGCGTGGCGTTGAAGCCGTGCGCGCCCACGTCATGCTGGCCTTTGGCGTAGGCATGCCACACGCCGTCGCTCGCCATGCCGTAGGGCTGCCAGATGCTTTGCTGCAGATAGGCCGCCAGCGGCATGCCGGTGGCGCGCTCCAGCACGTCGCCCAGCAGCCACGCGCCACCGGAGGAGTAAGACCAGTTCTGCCCGGCCGGATGTGCACGGTGCAAACCGGCCACCAGCTTGCGCACGCAGGCGTAGGTTCCGGGCCTGGCTTCACACTCGGTCAGCTGCGCGAAGTCCGATTTCGGGTTGGTGTAATCCTCATTCCACGCCACGCCGGAGGTGTGAGTGATCAGCTGCCTGAGGGTCACGCCGTCCCACGCGGTGCCTTTCAGATCGGGTTCGTATTGCGTGATGAGATCGTCGAGCGAGCGGATCTTGCCCTGTTTAATCGCCACGCCCACCAGCGTGGCGACCACGGATTTGCCCACGGAGCGCGACGTCCACAGGGTAGCGTCGGTATTACCCTCCCCCAGATATTTCCAGGCGATTTTGCCGTCTTTCAATACCAGCATGCCGCTGACGTTCTGGCGCTGCAGGTAATCCTGCAGGCTGTAGGTTTTGCCATTCACCCGATAACTGGCGTCCGTTAGCGGTTTAGCGGCAGCCAGCAGCGGCGTGGCATTGCCGTGATGAAACACATCCCCCGCATAGTTGCGGTAGTCGTTACGAAAACCGATCACCCGGTCGCTCTGGCTCCAGGTGAGCATCTTGTGCGTGTCCGGCAATTGCGCATCGAAAGGCGCGGGACAGGCGCTGAGCTCGGTGCCCGCACAGGCGGCCAGCGCGGCGGGCGCCAACAGGCCGCTGCAGAGACTGATGACAACGCCCGCCAGCAGGCTGCGGTTAAACACTTTGCTTTTCATATTTTTTCTCGCTTAGCTCAGGAAGGCGTTCAGCTTAAAAAAACGCGGCCTATAATAAAAAACGCCTGATGGGGGAAAATCCCCCGAAAAATCGACGGGAGAACCGCGTGCCGAGCCTGATTTATTCCTTTGCCCAACTGGAAGCCTTCACAGCCGTGGCCGAGCACGGCAGCCTGGCGAAAGCCGCGCTCAAGCTGGGCAAAGACCGCACGACGCTGCGCGATTTGATTGATTTTCTCGAGGATGGCTTGGGCTATGCGCTGTTCCTGCGCGAGGGGCGCAGCCTGCACCTGACGCCGGAGGGCGAACAGCTGCAACGCCAGGCGCACCTGCTGATGCGCCAGGTGAAAGCGTTTGAGGCGTTTGCCAAAGACGTGCCGAAGAGCGCGGCGCAGGAAATCTCGCTGGTCTACGATCCCTTCACGCCCCGGGCGCTGCTGCAGGCACTGATTGCCGCCATGGCCCAACGCAACACGCGCCTGAGCCTGATTAACGCCTCGCGCGACGAAGCGGAAAGCCTGCTGGCAAGCGGCCAGGCCGATCTGGGCATCTGCCAGGCGCGCCATCGCAGCGTGGGCGACGCCATGGAGTGGCGCGCCTTAGGGGCGATAGAGATGGATTTTTACGCGTCTAAAGTGCTTTTCCCCGGCGCGGAACAGCCGCTTTCGCTGCTGGAGCTCTCCCTCACGCCTCAGGTGATCATGCACCCGGATTCTGACGAACCGGTGGCGCGCCGCCTGCAAATTTCAGGGCACACTATCTTCACCAACGAGCTGGAAATGCTGCGCGCCTTGCTCGAACAGGGCTGCGGCTGGGGATTCCTACCGACACATATGCATGCCGAACGGTGGAAAAACGTCAACACGCTGCGCACCGAAGTGGGCAGCCAAGGGATCAGCCAAACCATGGTGACCATCTGGAAGCCGGGTAATGACCGGCGGGCGCTGATTGATGAGACGTTGGGGTTGTTGCCGGGGTTGTGGCGGGGGTTGGGGGGTTATGAACGGCACAGTGAAAATCAATAAAATATTACTATATGGAGGTATCTTGAGCAAAGTGAGCAGGTGAGAAAATTATTACTCCGAAAATCCGTCCATACATAACATAATTAAAAAGTCAGTTACCACTAGTGGTAACTGACTTTGCCATCATCGATTCAAACTGAGAATAGGCCTAGTTACACATCGTATGACAGGATTAGTTAGCCAGTTTTGTGGTAGAAGATTTTGTTCTTTTAGTGAGGGTTTTGATTCTCCGAAATAGCCCCACGAACTATTCAAATTACTGAGATCACCGATCCTGGATTGGAATAATAATTCCAGAGATTTAATTCTTTTCGGATCTTTGGTCATATAGCCAATAGGCAAACTAACCCCACTATCAGTATTAGGCTGACCATGATATTGAATAACACCGAAAATACCAGGAACTAAAAACAACTCAAGTCGGTCCAGTTCTAAGGGAGTAGACAACCCATATGGAAATATATTTTTCAAATACTGTTTAACATCCCATTTTGTACCTTGATGGATTAGAGACACTTTTGCGTCATTGTCCTTTTGCTCAAGAATTTTTTTTAGCCCTTGAACAAAACGGTCTATGTCCTCAGAATTGGCTCCCCAAAATGGAACGTTACTCGGCATCCATAGTGCTTTCAGCTCCGTAACGTCATCATGTTCGTGTAGTATTTTACGAATCCATTGCAGGATATCACTTCGATTCTCAATTAAATACAAAGGTCCAAAAACACCACGAGTATCTGGCGAACCATAACCAGTCTTACTTTCATCTCTAGCAAGCATCCATCGTGAATAATCTACCCGGTAGCCGTTGGCGAAAGGCTTAAGTATATGGTCGTCAGCTAGCTGACAGTAGGTTTCCGCATCAGTACCTATTTCTTCAATGTAATTTGAACCAAGGAAGTCTGCGATATGAGCTTCTAACTTATTACTAAGAGGACGAGTCTGATTAGGTCCTAACCGTTCAACAGAGCGGATAAACTGCTTTGGCTCCCCCTTAGCTTGCTGATAGGTAAACTCAATATCAACTGCTAACTGAAGCACTTCATTGGCGCTGCAGCCCATCACCTTATAAAGTTGTGTACGTTGACGCTCATGATCATTATTTCGGGTAATTTCTAAATAACTACGAAATTGTCGACCAAACTCTTCAATGATTCTATCCATACTTAATCCTTTTACGGATTCTGGCATGGGGATTTCTGGCAAGCCGAACATCAATCGCCCCAACCTCTGTTCTTTACGAACAGTTAATGCAAAAGCGTCAAGTACCACATGCTCGGTCTGCTCATTATATTTAACCAACATCGGCACACCATCCCCATCACCAACTTGGCTCTTTAATAGTGGGCTTGGGACCAAATAACCTTGGTGATCCAACGCAGCTAGGCGTTTGTCTTCTAATGAATTGAGTAGTTCTTCCTCCTCCCGCTCAGAGAGCCCGAAAAAATCACGTAACTCGAGAGGCAATATTCTCTCAAAGAGTATGAGTAATCGGCAAGCAAATAACTCAATAGCAGGCATAGGTTTCTCTTCGGTCCAAGCTACGTTCATTATGTACTTTTTAGCAGGGATAAGGATGGTGATGCGGTTCCCTATGCGTGCTTTAGTTTCGTTAGAAAGTGGAGTCATATTGGTGCAGCTTCCTTATTTAATTCCAGAGTCGTAATCATCTGATAATGGCTATTGTCTCTCATTGCTTGCTCGGCGATGTATTCATACACAGAACCCAATGCCGAGTCATTTTTATCTTTACGCCACATGTTGCTAGCTCCAAGGATAATTAAGCGATCCTGAGCTCGAGAAATAGCTACGTTGATTCGAGGCGTGTCCCGTAAGAAACCCTGTAACGCGTAGGAATTGTCTCTTACTAAACTAAGGATGATGATCTTGTTTTCCTGACCTTGATAAGAGTCGACGGTATCTATTCGGAGCAAATGACGCAGCGGCCCCATCCACTCAGCTTGATTAAGCTGAGTCTCAATCTCATTCTTCTGCGCCCTATACATGGTAATAATTCCGATAGGGTAAGGCTGTTCATTAGTTACAGTTCGCTGTAGATGTTCAATGGCATCAGCTTCAACGAGAACGCGTAATGATTGTAAGAGCAAATCTATTTCATATTGGTTGGTGTAGCCGGGTGTGGCCTCTTTTTCACCCTGCTCAGAGGAGGTATCGATCCAGCTAACTCCTTTATTCCATGGAGAAGGCAATTCATCGTACCAAGATTTTGCTGGGCCTCTCCCTGTGTACAGCTTGCCTATATCATCGGCATAAAAACATGTTGAAACCAGATCACCAATGGGTTCAATCATCCGATATTGTGTATCCAGAGTTACTCCACCACATGCCTTAAAAGCTCTCTCAAAATCAGACTCTTGAAAGGCTTCTTTGCTTATATCAAGTAGTTTGCTGGCATGCTTTATATGCCCATTCTGGTAGAATGGCGGTAGCTGCTTATGATCGCCTACTAACAAGACGCGTTTCGCACTTTGCAATGCGACCATCAGCTCACTAGCTTGAGCACGGCCAGCTTCATCCACAATAACCCAATCAAATTGAGTTTGATCTAGTTCTAAACTGCGACGCCCAACTCCTACTAGAGTGCCGCAAGCTAATTGTTTTGTTTTGAGCATAAAACGTTCATAGCCAGCTTCTCCGGAACGCAGAACATCAAGCCATTCTTGGCTTAGGGATAACAATCGATGCAGACGGTCTACCTTAACGGGATTGTTCACTCCATGCGTCAGAGCCAAGGCATGAAGTAACTTGTCCAATAAAAGCTCACTATTTGTTGGCAACTCGCCAAACGAGTTGTTGAACTGTTGTCGGACGATAGTTTCAATTGTTTCTAAAGTCAGATTTCGCTGATGCATCAATTCCGCTAGCTTATTTGCATGGCTCTCATTTGCATCACCACCAGTGCGTACAAGCTTTTCACGCAGACGCTCGAACTGTCCTAATTGCACTAACAAAGGAGCTAAGCTACGGTGCAATCGCGTTGCATCCTGGATAAGTTCATGTGGTAGCTGTAGTCTCGTGGAGAGGGCGCTAACTCGTATGTCATATTCCCGGTGAAATTTGTGACGGATCTTCTGTTGTAAAGCTCGGCTATGTGTTGGAAGCATACGATCATCGATTAGTGATTCACTGCCAATCCGAATAGTATCTAGTTCTAGTCCTTTGTCAGCGCAAAGTTCACGAGCTTTTATTGCGACATTATCTACCGCAGAATGCTGCTGCCCTACCAGTAGGATGTTGTTCGCACCTGTATGTTCAAATAGATAATGGATGAATTTACTGACAAAAGTCGTTTTTCCGGTACCTGGAGGCCCTTGGAGCACTCCAACAGGACCTTGTCCAACCAAAATTTGGAATGCCTCAAGTTGTCTATTATTTGTTTCCTGTCCTGGCATATCGTACAACTCACGCAATTTCTGGATTGTCGGACGTTCGGTCATTTCTCTGAGTACGGGTTTTTGTCTGATATCAAAGTAATCCACCAAGTTGGGGATGACCGATTTTTTAGCCATCACTCGATTCAGAGCCTTGAGTCTAAGATCCCTTGACGATTTACTGCGAATTGATTCAAGTTGAAGCGACTTTCCAGGCGTAAACTGTTTAATAGCCCAATGGTTAACAGGCTGTATAGCCACAAAGCTGCTGTTAGTCTCATGGATAACAAGCTCACCAAGCTTTTCATCGGACTTAGGTTGATAGATGTAGTAGGTCTCATCCGCATCGATCTGCAGATCTTGTCCATCAAGGCATGAATAGGGGTACATTGGATATCCACTATCACTTAATTTTTCCTCGACACTAGTTTCAATCTGGAAGGTTTGACGAAGCTGCCCTTCAGACTCAGCCAAAGCATTCCATAATTTTTCTGGAGATAATTCTCGACGCTCTTCGTCCGTTAAAGGCTCATCAGAAACCTCTATGGAAAGATTCAATTGCTCAATAATGGCATCGATAACAACTTCCATGCTTAGAATTGTATCAACCAAAGAGCATTTTTCATCCGCAGGGCCATTTTTCAGAGCAATAGGTTGTGATAATCGTCCAACAGAACGTCGCTGAGCGCTGACAACATCACTTAATGGAATGGAGGCTGTATATCGAACTTTAGTAATTATACGAGCTTCAACATCCACGTTAACTTGTAGATAGGCAGTATTACCTGTAATAAAACAAGCGAGTTCTTTATTGGAACCACTAACTCGGCTATCAATCCATTTGCAGTTGAAATAGTAGCCACCGTCAACGGGCTCCAAAAGTGTGGGAACAGACGGGAGATTACCTCTCCAGATCAACAAAATCGGTTCTTTTTCTTCAACCTCTAGCTGCTCTGGTTTTTTTGGCTGTTCTAGCTCTAGGGCGACATGCAGCGCATTGAGCAGGGGAGCAAGAGCAACTGGAATTTGTGTTTGATTGTCCCGAGCTCTAATGAGTTCTTCTTGAACCTGTGGTGGAAAATCTCTCGCGAAAAGTTCTTCAACAATCTTAAAGACTGCATATCGGTCTCTCCCATATGCATCTGTGATAGCTGGATTTGCTGGCCCATAATCAGTATTAAACACCTCAGTTTCGCTACCGTAATCAAGTACATCTAAAAGCATGATTTGTTCTGCATTGCAGTCTTTTACAAGAATATTATCTGGATGTAAATCTCCATGAGCAACTCGTTTTTCGTGGAAATCCATTACAGTACTTATTAGGTTAATTGCAAGATCTCTCTTATCTCCTTGAGACAATGTTAAATCATGCAAGTAATTTGACCAAGTTTCCCCCACTACATATTCGGTGACTACAAATAATCCATGGGGATTCATTAAGCCAAAATCTATGACCCTTGGAGTAGCCAGGGTTGTTTCTTGGAACTTTTCCAATCGTTTTAAAAACTGCAATACTCGACGATTGGAGCCCGGCTGATTTTGTGATACCTGAACGTTATCCCACAACTTTACAAGAATTTCTCTATTATCTTTATGAGCAAAGAAAGACTTCTTACTGCTTCCACTGGCTAGAGCTTCGATGGCATGTTGTAGCTGATCCGCTGATGGCGGAAATGTCTGAAGAATTAAGTATGGTGTCAGTTCTTGCCGTCGGTGCGGACTATGCAGCAACTGCTCAAAGATCTGTTGCGATTCCTTATCTTCTTCAGGGCATGTTCCGGTAAGGACGTTGAATTCAGCTAGCATGCTGTTGGCACCTTCAAAGCGCTCAGCAGCGTCCCAAGAGAGCGCTTTTTCAAACCAAGCGTTCAAGAGTCCATCGAAAGGATCGTTTACAGGAGGACTCCATTCGGGGACACCATCCACTTGTTCCAGCTTCTGATTAAAACAGATCTGATAAGCGACGGAAGCCAGTAGGAAAACATCTATACGGAAAGCGTCAATGATTTCACCTTCACACATAGCATCTTCAGGCAGTGCGACTGGTGAACTTTGCAGCAACTTTCGATGTTCAGCCACAGTTCCTGTTTCCGGGAAAAACGCAGCTCCAAAACCTGATGCTAGAATACTGTCGTGGTTATTGGCATACCAAAGATTGTGCGGGTCCACATCACGGTGAGCAATATTCAATGCATGTAAGTCACCAAAAGGTGCTAAAAGAGCTCGAATCTTATCAATCCGTTGCTCTCTTGACCATGATGCAGAGCCACTGGCTATAACCTCATCTAAACGCTCAGCATTTCGGGGTAACTCATACAGTTCACAGAAATCCTCTGTGATGTCATCTGCAGAAACATCTTTGACATACCTAAGCAGGTAATCACGCATATTGCTGTTATCGCGAACAAATTTCCCTATCCGGTTCTCACGTAGTGCAATATCGGACCAAGTAGATTGCAAGGCATGCAAGGTCCCCAATTGATTAAAATCCCAGCGGCGAATCAATCCTTTCGCTGATGGCATTGTCTTATCTTTAGCCAAATATTCTTTGTAGATTGAGTTTCTGTGAGAAAACCAAGATTTGTTTGTGTGAGCCTGAAAGTTGCCAACAACGAGCTCTTTTTTCTGAATTTTTGGTCCCTCGATAAATCTGTAGATAATCTGTAGAGACTTTTCAGAGTTTGGTCTCGCTTTTCCCGTCGAGTTAAAGAATCCGGCCAGTCTTTTATTTGCGACAAGATCGTCATACTTTTCTGGAGCTCGAATAGCTAAAAATTCATCAAGTGAGTGTACAAAAGGCCTTTCTATCTGAGGGAGATTTTCTGGAGTAGCGCTTCCACAGAGAACTACATGAGCTTCAACAGTGAGCCAGTAACCAAGGTTGTGTGACAACTCTCTGTCAAGTAATTTTTGTAGTCGCAGGGCATGTTCTCGTTTTATGATAAAAGGACTTTTTCCACGGTTTTGACCATTTTGGATCCACATCCCGTTGTCATATTCAATTACTCCATTCCACTCTTTGAGCTCAACTAAAAGCAGGCGGTCATGGGTAATAATAAGACAGTCAATCTCCATTGGTCCTTGCGCATCCGAAGCAACCAGCCCCGCAAATCCGTGCCAGCTGCTCTGGAAGTGCTGCTCCATTTTACTAATTGCTCTGAGCTCACTTGCGTGAAGTCCAGCTCCACCCACTTTTTTTATGTCCATGGACCTTTATCCTTTACCGAATGATTTACAACCAATTGAATATAAATAATTTTCACTTTTAAAAACAACCATCCGTTACACAAAAAACATCTTACCAAACCTCAAATTGATAACTCAGTTATACAGATGCTTCTTAAAACCCTCGGCCTACTCCAACACTCTTTTGTAGATCCCAACTCCTACATCTTATTCTCACCATAGGTGAAACCATACTTCTCGCACAAATCCGCCAGAATATTTCGAGGTTCTTCTCAATCTATGCCTATACCTATGCTGATAGCCATGTAAAAGCGTACTTTTCTACTTATGACAGATAATCGAAACCATTTACCTAAAGATGAATCCCTGATGAACTTAGTTCCATCATGGGTTGATTTCCATGCAGGAAATGGAGTGTATCCAACATGTTATTGACTGGGACTATCTCATAAAGTCAGCCTGATTTAATTACCCTAATTCCACTCTCCACGAACAGACATGGCGCGATGCCCGCAACATTCGCTTCCGACATACAGTAGTCCTTCACATCTCGGATCTGTCGTTGAACACACCTTACAAAACTATCCCTCAAAAAAATATAGCCACATAAAATGATTCAACTCATAATTAATAAACCAACGACATTATTACCTCTATTTTCATTCCATTATTTTCTCTCCCCCGCTCCAACCCCAACTCCCCCCTAGCACCGCCCCCGCCCTTTCCCTACAATAAGGGATCTGTTGAGGCATAACGCAAGGAAAGACGGTGTCGAAAGCCAATCCCAATGCCACTATCGTGGATATCGCCCGCCGCGCCAGGGTGACCAATATCACCGTTTCCCGCGCCTTCAATAAGCCCGAGCTGGTCAAGCCGGAAACCCGCGAGCGCATTCACGCCATCGCCAAAGAGCTGAACTATGTGCCCAACGCCTTCGCGCAGGGGCTGAAAAGCAGCAGCAGCCAGATTATCGGCATCGTCACCAGCAGCATGTACAACCCGTTCTATTCCGGCCTGATCAAGACCGTGTCGCGCATTGCGCGTCAGCAGGGTTATCAGATCATGCTGTTCGACACCGACGGCAGCGAAGAGGCGGAAATGCGCGCCATTCAGGCGCTGTTCGGCTACAAGGCGCGCGGCATCCTGCTCTCGGCGGTGCGCGACGACAAGCGCTACCGCCCCGCCTATCTCGAGCTGGCCGAGGTGTATGGCGTGCCGCTGATTCTTATCGACCGCGATCTCTACGATCAGCAGCTGAGCGGCGTGTTCCTCGATAACCGCGAGATTGGCGTGCTGGCCGGGCGTTATCTGGCGGAACAGCCGGAGAAGAAGCTGCTGATTATCGGCGGCCCGGCGGATTCGGAAATTACGCTAACGCGCACCGCCGGCATCGTCGCGGCCTTGCAGGGCAGCGGCCGAGAGATTCATATCATCAACGGCGACTACGATTTCACCTCGCAGGAAAGCGAGGTGCGCGCCTATCTGGCGCAGCCGGAGAACCGCCCGGATTACATCATCGGCCTGAATGGCATCATCACGCTGGGCGCCATCGCCATCTGCCACGAGATAGGGCTTTATGAACAGGTGAAGTTCTTCTCGATAGACGAACCGCCGCGCGCCGGCGCTTACGGCCTGCATATTCCGGGGGTGTATCACGATACGCAGAAACTGGGGGAGATCGCCGCGGAGCTGCTGTTCAGCGCCATTCACAGCCCGCGCGGCGAGCTGCCGGTGCGCAGAGAGTTCTTCACCGGCTCGCTGTTGAATCGCTGACGGGCGCTATTGCCCGTAGTAGGCGTGTTTGCCGTGCTTGCGCAGGAAATGTTTGTCCAATAGCTCCGGCTGCATCGGGGCGATGGCCGGCGCCAGCTGGCGCGTCGCCATCGCCATGATCGCCACCTCTTCCAGCACCACCGCGTTGTGCACCGCATCCGCCGCGCTCTTGCCCCAGGCGAACGGGCCGTGGGAATAGACCAGCACTCCCGGCACCTGCTGCGGATCGCGCCCCGCCTGATTGAAGGTCTCGATGATCACCTTGCCGGTTTCCCCCTCGTAATCCCCGGCGATCTCCGCCTCGCTCATCGGCCGGGTACAGGGAATGTCGCCGTAAAAGTAGTCGGCGTGGGTGGTGCCCAGCGCCGGGATCGGCTGCCCGGCCTGCGCCCAGATGGTGGCGTTGCGGCTGTGGGTGTGCACCACGCCGCCGATATCAGAGAAGGCGCGGTACAGCGCCAGGTGGGTGGCGGTGTCGGATGAGGGTTTGCGGTGCCCTTCGCGCACCTTACCCTCCAGATCCACCACCACCAGATCCTCCAGCGTCATCGCCTCGTAGGCGATGCCCGAAGGTTTGATCACCACCAGCCCGCTCTGGCGGTCGATCGCCGAGACGTTGCCCCAGGTAAAGGTCACCAGCCCGTATGCCGGCAGGCTGAGGTTGGCGGCCAGCACCTGCCGCTTGAGTTCGTTCAGCATGCGATGCCTCCCTCATTCATTTGTTGTTCGATCCAGGCCTTGGCCTGGGCGATGCGTTGCTTATCCTGCCCGTCTTCGCGCGCCCACATCTCCAGCAGGTAGGGGCCGCGATAGCCGAGCGCGTTGAGCACGGCAAAGGCGTGGGCGAAATCCACGCAGCCCTCGCCGAACGGCACGTCGCGGAACTGCCCGGCGCTGCCCGGCCCCACCGCCACGGTGTCTTTGAGGTGCACGGCGGTGATGCTGCCGATGCCCAGCGCCAGCTCGGCGGCGACGTCGTTGCCCCAGGCGCTGAGGTTGCCGAGATCGGGATACACCGTGAACCACGGGCTGTTAACGTGGCGGGCGATGTCGCGCCATTTGCTGATGCTGTTGATGAACGGCGTGTCCATCACCTCCACCGACAGCATCACCTGCGCCCTGGCGGCCTGCGCCGCCGCCCACTGCATGCCCTCGATAAAGCGTTCGCGGCTGTGGCGATCGGCGGGTTCGTAATAGACGTCGTAGCCCGCCAGCTGGATGTTGCGGATGCCGAGATCCGTCGCCAGTTCCAGCGCCTTGCTCATCAGCACCCGCGCCCGCTCGCGGGTGGCGGCGTCGGCGCTGCCGAACGGATCGCGCCGGTGCGCCGACAGGCACAGGCTCGGCACCGTCACCCCGCTGTCGAGCCGCGCCTGGATAAACGCCAGCCGCTGGCGGCGATCCCAATCCAGCCGCTGCTGGCGCGCCGGCTGTTCGTCGATCGACATCTCCACAAATTCAAAGCCCAGCTCGGCGGCGGTGGCCAGCCGCTGCGGCCAGCTCAGATCGGCGGGCAGCGCCTTTTCATACAGCCCCAGACAGGCGGCGTTAGTCGTTTGCATCAGTCACCTCACTCAAAGCCTGGGCGACCGCCAGATAGCGCGCCTGCTGGGCGCGCAGGCGCCGGTGGGCGGCGGTCGCGGGATAATAACAGCGCAGCTTGGGCGGCGCGGCGGCGATCGCTTCGGCGAACCCGGCGTACTCCCCGGCGCCGACGGCGGCGCACAGGGCGGCGGCGCGGCAGCCGCTCTGGCGCGTTTCCACCACCTCGAGCGGCAGGTTGCCGGCGTCGGCGTACATCTGCATCCACACCTCGGACTGCGTCGGCCCGCCGGTCATGCGTACCCGCTCGATGCGCGGGTTCAGCTGCACCATGCGCTCCTGATGGATCAGGTGCGAGAACACGATGCCCTGGTAGATCGCCTGCACTACGTCCGCCATCTCGTGGTGGGCGCTCAGGCCGATCAGCCCGCCCGGCGTGTTGCCACCGAGGTTGGAACCGTACAGATAAGGCAGGAACAGCAGCCCACTGGGCTGCTCGCGGCGCTCGGCCACCCAGGCGTTGAACTGGGCGTAGCGCTGCCGGTCGTCGGCGCAAAACTGGCGCAGGAACCAGGCCAAATTGCCGGCCGAGGTCGGGCTGCCTTCGTGCACGAAATAGCGGCCGTCGATGCAGTAGCGCCCCCAGGCGTAGGGGTAATCGGCGGGAATGATGCGCTCGGTCACGCAGGTGGCGATCGACCAGGTGCCCGCCACCGCGCTGAGCGTGCGATCGTCGGCCACGCCGGAGCTGAGCGCCGCGCCCACCACGTCGAACAGGCCGCCGTACACCGCGGTGCCCGCGCGCAGGCCGCATTGCGCCGCCGCCGCGGCCGTCACCCGCCCGGCCAGCTGCGCCGAGCCGATCACCGGCGCGGTTTTCTCCTGCGCCTCTTCGATGCCGAAGGCCGCCATCAGCGCCGGATCGTAAGCGCCGCTGTGCTGGTTAAACAGGTTGCTGCCGGAGATGTTGGTCACCTCGGCCGCCGCCTCGCCGGTGAGGCGAAAGCGCAGGTAGTCGTGCGCCATCAGGATGCGATCGACGGCGGCGTACTGCGCCGGTTGCTCATGCTTCAGCCAGCGCAGCAGCAGCGCCGGGTGGCTGGGCCACAGCGGCTGCAGGCTGCGCGGGTAGGTCTGCGCGCCCACGCCGGTGCGGCGCAGCTCAGCCGCCGTGGCCGCCGCGCGGTTGTCCGAAGAGAGGATGCCGTTGCCGACCGGCTTGCCGTGGCGGTCGATGGCGTACAGCCCTTTGCCGTGCGCCGAGAAGCTGACGCCGCGCACCTGCCCGGCATCCAGCCCCGCCGCGTGCAGCGTCTGGCGGATCGCTGCGCAAACGTCATCCCACAGCGCGTCCATATTGCGTTCGCTGAAGCCCGGCTGGGCGGCAATCGCCGCGCCGTCGCGCTCGGCGATCGCCAGCTCTTCGCCGCTTGCCCGGTACAGCCCGGCCTTGATCACCGTGCCGCCGACGTCTATGCCAAGAAAGACTGCCATCGCGCCTCCTATTTGCGCCGCACGGAGCTGAGGTAGATGGCGGCCAAGATGATGCCGCCCTTCATCACGTTCTGGATATACGGCGATACGTTCATCAGATTGAGACCGTTGTTAAGCACCCCGAGCATCATCGCCCCCACCAGCGTGCCGACTATGGCGCCGCGCCCGCCGGAGATCGCCGCCCCGCCCAGCACCACCGCGGCGATGGCGTCCAGCTCGAAGCCTTCGCCGGCGTTGGGCTGCCCGCTCATCAGGCGCGAAGTCAGCACCAGCCCGGCCAGCGCGGCGGTCAGGCCGCTGATCACGTACACCAGCATCTTGTAGCGCGGCACGCGGATGCCGCTCAGGCGCGCCGCTTCTTCGTTGCCGCCCATCGCGTAGACATAGCGGCCGAACGGCAGCTGGTTAAGCATCAGCCAGGCCAGCACGTATACGCCGAGCATGATCAGGATCGGCACCTGGATGCCCAGCACCGTGCCGCGGCCGAAGAAGGAGAAGACGTCGGGCAGGCCGGAGATCGGGTAGCCGCCGGTATAGAGCAGCGCCAGGCCGCGGGCGATGCCCATCGACGCCAGGGTGACGATGATCGGCGGCATGCGCAGATAGGCGATGCAGGCGCCGTTGGCCAGGCCGAACAGCGCGCCGACCGCCAGCGCCGCCACCATCGCCAGCGGGATCGGCACCGCCGCCAGCATCAGCCCGGCGGCGACCGAGCCGGCCAGCGCCATCACCGGCCCCACCGAGAGATCGATGCCGCCGGTCAGGATGGCGCAGGTCATGCCCACCGCGATGATGGCGTTGATCGACACCTGGCGCGCCACGTTGGTCAGGTTGTTGACGCTGAGGAAGCTGTCGTTCAGCAGGCTCATCAATACGAACAGGACAGCGAAGCCGATAAACGGCAAGACCGCCGGGTGATGCAGCAGTTTTTCCCAGCGCTTGCCGAGGCTGGGGCCGGCGGCGCGGCGCGCCACGGCGGGTTGTTCAATTCCGATCATAAGGCACTCCCGGTCGCGTGAAGCATGATGTGGTTGGATTCGATGTCGTCGCCGGTCAGCTCGGCGACGATGTGGCCGCCGCGAAACACCAGCACGCGGTCACACACGCCGATGATCTCCGGCAGTTCGGAGGAAATCATGATGATGGAGATGCCCTGCTGGGTCAGTTGCTGCATCAGCTGGTAGATCTCGGCCTTGGCACCCACGTCGATGCCGCGAGTCGGCTCGTCGAAGATCAGGATGTTGCAGTCGTTGTTGAGCCAGCGGGCGATCACCACCTTCTGCTGGTTGCCGCCGCTCAGGGTGCTGACGGCGGTCTCGGCGTCCGGGGTTTTCACCCCCACGGCGCGGATCAGCCGCTGCACCACGTCGCGATCCTGGCGGGCGTTGACGAAGATCTTGCCGCGCCGGTGGTGCCGGTTGAGGGTGATGTTCTGCGCCACCGAGAACGGCAGCACCAGGCCCTCGGTTTTGCGGCTCTCCGGCAGCAGGCCGATGCCCTGCGCCAGCGCCTGCGCCGGGGAGCGCAGCGCCGCCGGTTGGCCGCCGAGGCTGACGCGTTTGCGGTGGCAGCGGCTGGCGCCGATCAGCGCCGAGACGGTCTCGGTGCGCCCGGAGCCCACCAGCCCGGCGAAGCCGAGGATCTCGCCCTTGTGCAGCCGGAAACGGTCGGTCGCGCCGTGCTTCTCGCGCTGGATCTCCGCCTCCAGCAGCACCGTCGCGGTATCGACCGGGTGCTGTTTCACCGGGAAGGCGTTCTCGATTTTGCGCCCGACCATCAGCCGCACCAGCTCTTCCACGTTGGTGTCGCCGGTAGCCAGCGTTTCGATGTAGGCGCCGTCGCGCAGCACGGTGATGCGATCGCAGATGGTGAAGATCTCGTCCAGGTGGTGCGAGATAAACACCATGCCGACGCCCAGCAGCCGCAGATCGTTCATCACGCTGAACAGGTGTTCGGCCTCGCCCGGCGTCAGCGTGGCAGTCGGCTCATCCAGCACCAGCACCCGCGCCTCCAGCGACAGCGCCTTGGCGATCTCAACGAACTGCTGCTGCGCCACGCTCAGTTGCTCTACCGGGCAATCGAGATCGATAGCCACCGTCAACCGTTTGAAAATGGCCTCGGCCTTGCGCCGCATCGCCCGCCGATCCAGCAGGCCCCAGCGGTTCCTGATCTCCCGGTTGAGGAAGATGTTGTCGATGGCGCTCATGTAGGGAATCAACGAGAATTCCTGAAAAATAATGCCGACGCCGGCCTCGATCGCCTGGCGATAGTTGTTAAAGCGGCGCTGCTCGCCGTCGATAAAAATATCGCCCTCATCCGGCTGATAGATGCCGCACATGATTTTCACCAGCGTCGATTTGCCGGCGCCGTTTTCGCCCAGCAGGGCATGCACCTCGCCGCGTTGAATGGCCAGATCGATGCCGTCCAGCGCCTTCACGCCGGGAAAGCTCTTTTTTATTCGTTTCAGTTCCAGTAAAGGTGTCACCGCATAGCCCTCCACGCCGAACGCCCCGCCGCAGCGGGGCGAACCTGGCCGCTGTTACCAGCTAAAGCCGGCCGCATTGCTGCGGTCGATCAGCTTCACTTTGACCGGCACGGTTTTCGGCACCGTGGCGCCCCAGTAGCGGGCCAGCGCAATGCCGAGCGCGATACGCAGCTGGTCGCGCGGGAACTGCGCCGAGGTGGCGATGAACGGCGAGTTCGGCTTGAGGATCTCTTTGATGGCTTCCGGCTGGCCGTCGACGCTCACCAGCTTGACCTTGGCGCCGTTGCTTTCAATCGCCGCCAGGGCGCCGAGCGCGCCGACGTCGTTGACGCTGAAGATGCCCGCCAGATCCGGCGCCGACTGCAGCATGTTTTCGGTCACGGTCAGCGCAGTGTCGCGTTCCTGCTTGCCGTTTTGCTTGGTGACGATCTTGATGTCGGGGTATTTCTTCATCGCCGCTTCAAAACCGCGCACGCGCTCCAGGATCGGCACCACCGGGATGCCGTCGAGGATCGCCACCTTGCCTTTGCCGCCCAGCGCTTTCGCCAGGTACTCGCCCGCCTGGAAGCCGGCGTCGTAGTTTTCCGAGCCGACGAACGAATCGAGCGGCCCTTCCGCCTGGGCGTCGATCGCCACCACCACCGCGCCGGCCTTGTGGGCGGAGATCACCGCCGACTGTACCCCCACCGAATCGGTCGGGTTGATCAGCAGGATATCCACCTTCTTCTGCAGCATGTCTTCCACGTCGCCGATCTGTTTGGCGACGTCATGGCGCGCATCGGCCACGTACACCTTGGCGCCGATATCCGCCGCCGCCTGATCCAGCGCCTGCTTCATGGTGACGAAGTAGTCGTTGTTCATTTCCTGGAACGACATACCGATAGTGATTTGCTTGGCCAGCGCCCCATGGCTGGCCGCCAACATTCCACCGGCGACGATAAAAGGCAGGGTCTTTTTGAATAATGAAAACATAGCCAATTCTCCTGTAGGGAAGCTTCTTGTTGTGGTTATCAGAGCAACAGCATGTCTTTACGTTTGGCCGACCGGCCGGCCCCCCATTGCGAGCGGGCCGGCGATCGTGACTGCAACAACGGTACAGCGGGAGGGTCAGGGAACCAGGATCACCTTGATGGAGTCGGTCGAGTCCGCCAGGGCGAAGGCTTCGTCCCAGTCGTTCAATGAATAGCTGTGGGTAACCACGCCATTGGAGGTCACCAGCCCGCGCTCGAACAGATCGATGGCGATTTCGTAGCTGTAGGGCGCCAGGTGCGCGCCGCGAATGTCCAGCTCTTTGCGATCGCCGATGATCGACCAATCGACGGTGGTTTCCTTGCCGAACACGCTGAACTCCACGAAGCGGCCCAGCTTGCGGATCATCTGCAGCCCCTGGGTGACGCCGATCGGCGCGCCGGTGGCCTCGATGTACACATCGCAGCCGTAGCCGCCGGTCAGCGATTTGACGATCTGGTCGGCGTCTTCCTTCAGCGGGTTGATCACCACGTCGGCGCCGAACTCCTTCGCCAGCGCCAGCCGCTCGTCGATGGCGTCGATCACGATCAGTTTCTTCGGCGTCTTCAGGCGCGCCACCTGCACCATGCACAGCCCGAGCGGCCCGGCGCCGGCCAGCACCACCACGTCGTCCAGCTGGATGTCGCCGCGCGCCACGGTGTGGATGGCGCAGGCCATCGGCTCAATCAATACCGCATCTTCATGGCTCAGGCTTTCCGGGATCTTGTGCACGATGGCGTTTTCGGAAAAGCGCATGTACTCCGCCATGCCGCCCTCCGCCACGTCTTTTTGGAAACCGTAAATGTTATGCGTCTCACACATCCAGTAACTGCCGGATTTGCAGTAGCGGCACTCCCAGCACGGCACGATCTGCTCGGCGATCACCCGCTCGCCGAGCTGGTATTTGCCTTCCGCGCCCTCGCCCAGCGCGGCGATGCGGCCGTAGAACTCGTGCCCCGGCACCACCGGCGGTTTGACCCACGGGTTTTCCCCCCAAAACATCTGCGCGCCGTTCTTGCACTTGCAGTCGCCGGCGCAGATGCCGCAGCCTTCCACCTTGATCACCAGCTCGCGCGCCTTCGGCAACGGCGTGGGCACCTGTTCGAAACGATAGTCCTGCGGGCCGTGGCAAACGACCGCGCGCATTTTTTCCGGCAACTGGCTCATCTCTTCCTCCAATACACTTGTTAAACGCTTGAATTTTATTAATGTTGACGTTGTCATTTTTGTCCAACAAAAAACAAAAAACGTTATAAAGTGATAAATTTCAATTGATTAATCATCAAATACCCAGGAAAACTCAAAATGACAACGTGAACATAGAGCGACATATAACCAAAGCTGCAAAAATAATTATTTGAGCGAAATCACATATCGTTAACATTGCGGCTAAAAATGCTACAAATGCGGATCGCGATCCCATTTACGGGATCGTCGATCCGGGGGGATCCGCTAAATCAGCAGGCGCACGCGATCGTAGATCTGGCGATCTTCCGGCCGCGACGATCGCGCCTGCTGGCGCAGGGTGCGCACCAGCGTGTCGATAAACGCATGGGCGGCGGCGCTCAGAATGCTGTTGCGCCGGGTGACGATATTCAGCTGCACCGGCCGGCAGCTCTCCCGCAGCGCCAGCGGTTGCAGGCGAGAGGCGAACTGCGGCAGCGCGGCAATCGGCTGCGGACAGCAGGTACACATTTCGGCGAACTCCACCAGAGCCTGCAGCATGCCGAACGAATGCGCCTGGATAATGCGCTGGCGCGGCAGGCGCGCGCCGTGGCGGTGAAACACCTCGTCGAGCAGCGCATCGAAACTTTCCGAGGTATAGCTCATCACCCAATCCTGCTCCAGCAGCTGATGCAGCGAGGTACTGTGCGCCAGCGGGTGGCCGCGCCGCACCATGTACGCCGTTTCATACTCCAGCAGCGGCTCGCAGTGGAACTCCTGCGGCGCCGACGACGCCGGCAGCGGCGTGATGGCAAAGTCCATCGTGCCCTCGCGCAGCTGCGACTGGGCATTGGCCATCAGGCTTTCCGACAGTTCCAGCCGCACCGCCGGCACCTTGCTGCGAAACGCCATCACCGCCGGCGGCAGCACCGTCAGCATCAGCCAGGGGGTGATCGCCGCCTTGACCAGATCCGCCGTTCGCCCGCGCAGCGCCGCCATTTCCCCTTGCGCTTGCTCCAGCTGGTTCAGCACCAGCCGGGCGTGCGCCAGCAGGGTTTTGCCGTAGGGGGTAAAGCCCAGCCCGGTTGGGGTGCGGATCAGCAGCGGCAGCGCCTGTTCCTGCTCCAGTTCGCGCAGCGCGCGGGTCACCGCCGCCTGCGACAGCCCCAGATGCCGCGCCGCCGCGCGAATGCTGCCGCTGTCGGCGCTGGCCACCAGCGCCTGCAGTTGGTGTAGTTTCACGTTCACCTCCTGACAATCATCGGTTGTCAGCATAACCGAACGGCGGCTACCCGGCAAAAACGGAGTTTGCTAGTCTCGATGCCTACCCCTCTGCCCCATTCCCCGCCCGTTGGCCGGGACCCTTTGCCGGAGACCGTGATGAGCCCTTCACTCGTACTGCCTGAGATCGCCGCCGTTCATGATGAGATGGTCGCGCTTCGCCGCCACATACACGCCCACCCGGAGCTGGGATTTAAGGAGTTCGCGACGTCAGAGCTGGTGGCGCAGCGTCTGGAGGAGTGGGGTTACCGCGTCACGCGCGGCGTAGGACAAACCGGCGTTGTCGCCACATTGCAGCGCGGGCCGGGAAAATCACTCGGCATCCGCGCCGACATGGACGCCCTGCCGATCGCCGAAACCACCGGCTTGCCGCATGCCAGCACCCATGCCGGGGTGATGCACGCCTGCGGCCACGACGGGCATACCGCCATGCTGCTGGCGGCGGCGCGCTGTCTGGCGCGGCAGCCCAACTTCAGCGGCACGCTGCACCTGATCTTTCAGCCAGCGGAAGAAGGCGGCGGCGGCGCCAGAGTGATGATTGAAGACGGCCTGTTTGAGCGCTTCCCCTGCGACGCGGTGTTCGCCATGCACAACGTGCCCGGCTTCCCCACCGGCCACCTGGGCTTCGCCAGCGGCCCCTTGATGTGCTCGGCCGATACGGTGCACATCACCCTGCACGGCCACGGCGGCCACGGCGCGGTGCCGCAAAGCACCGTCGATCCGGTGGTGGCCTGCGCGGCCATCGTCATGAGCCTGCAAACCATCGTGGCGCGCAATATCGATCCGCAGGAAACGGCGATCGTCACCGTGGGAGCGATGCAGGCCGGCCAGGCCGCCAACGTAATCCCGGCGACCGCCACCCTGACGCTCAGCGTGCGCGCGCTGACGGCGGTGGTGCGCGCGCGGCTGGAACAGCGCATCACCGAGCTGGTCACGGCGCAGGCCGCCAGCTTCGGCGCCCGCGCGGAGATCGACTACCGGCACGGCTATCCGGTGCTGGTGAACCACCCGGCAGAAACCGAACTGGCGCGCGCGGTGGCGCTGGACTGGGCCGGAGAGAGCCAGGTTATCCCCACGCTGCGGCCGTTTACCGCCAGCGAAGATTTCGCCTTTATGCTGGAGAAGTGCCCAGGCAGCTACATCTCGATCGGCAACGGCCCCGCCACGCCGGGCAATTCCCTGCACAACCCCGGCTATGACTTCAATGACGACAACCTGTCGGTAGGCGCCACCTACTGGGTCAAATTGGTCGAGCGCTTTTTGGCTCGCCCCACTGTTTAATCGCCAACGCTGAGGAAATGACATGAAAACCATCAAAGGGCTGTTGTTGCTGCTGCCGCTGGCCGCGAGCTTTCCCGCGCTGAGCGGCGAATTCAGCGGCAAGGTGATCAAGCTGGGCATCGATCCCACCTTTCCGCCGCTGGAATATAAAAACCCGCAGGGCAAGCTGACCGGCTTCGGCGTCGATATCGCCCAGGCGCTGTGCGACCAGATGCAGGCCAAATGCGTGTGGGTGGAAAGCAGCTGGGACGGCATGATCCCCGGCCTGCAGGCGAAGAAATTTGATGCCATCGCCTCGTCGATGACCATCACACCGCAGCGCCAGCAGCAGATCGCCTTCTCCAGCAAAGTCTCCAACGCCCCGGCGCGGCTGGTGGCGCATAAGGGCAGCAACCTGCAGCCTACCGCCGCCTCGCTGAAGGGCAAATCGGTCGGCGTGCAGCAAGGCTCCAGCCAGGAGGCCTATGCCAACGCGCTGTGGCGCCCGGCCGGCGTTAACGTAGTCGCCTACCAAAGCCAGCAGGAGGTGAACGAAGATCTGGCCAACGGCCGGCTGGATGCGTCGCTGCTGGCCAGCGTCAGCGCCAGCGAGTTCTTCAAAACGCCCGGCGGCAAAGATTTCGCCTTTATCGGCGCTGAACTGAGCGACAGCAAATACTTCGGCGTCGGCGACGGCATCGGGGTGCGCAAAGAGGATACCGCGCTGCTGAACGCCTTCAACACCGCGCTACAGGCGATCCGCGCCAACGGCACTTACAAGAAAATCAACGACAAGTATTTCGACTTCGACATGTACGGTGCGGAGCAGTAACAAGCGTTCCCCGGCGGTCACCTGCAGATCCTGCAGGATGGGGAGGCGCCTTCGGCCGCCGGGGAACGCCCCAACGGAAACGGCAGCGTCGGCAAGAACGGAAAATCAGGCGGGATAAGGATGCGGGCCAGGCAGGACGCCCGGCCCGCTAAAGCGGGTTACTTCACTTCGCCCATCGCTTTCAGCTTTTTGGACAGCTCGCGGCGCTCTTTGGACAGATCGGCATTTTTGATGATGTAGTCATCAACGCGATCTTCGTAGTCGCTACGCATGTTGGCGATGATGCCCTGAATGTCTTCGATGCTCATGCCGGGCTTGATGTACTCACTCAGGTTGTCGAGCAACAGCACGCGCTTCTGGTTATCACGAATTTTCTTTTCGTTGTCGACGATCTCGCGTTGCAGTTTGTTTTTGCGGCGGAACATACGCACAAACTCCAGCACGTCCTGGAAACTCGGCTTATTTGCATTATCCATCTTTATACCCTTGCTTTAGTAATACACAGATTCATTTGCTTACGGCCACATGGCACCAAGATACAGGTTTGTGGCGGTCCGGCACAACAGTGATTGCCTTATCTTACCCACTTTGCCCCGGCGGCCAAAACCCAAAGCGCCGCCTTCATGATCTGACCCCTTATTCGCGCCCGGCGGCGGTGCAGACCAGGAGCAGATCCCCCAGCTCTTCCAACTGCTGCGCCAGCTCCATGCTGAGCCAGACATAGCCGTAAATCGGCGCTTCGCCGTGCTGGCCGAGGCTGACCTCCTGCATCAGCGTTTTCAGCTCGCCGGCGATCTCCGCCAACTGCCCCGCCGCCGCCTGCCGCTGTTCCTGCGGCCCTTCGCGCATCAGCACCGCCAGCGATTCCAGCGAGCTCAGCGTCAGCAGCTGGGTGCTGCGCAGCGTGCGGGCGTTCAACATGATGAAGTGCGTTTCACGCGAGGCCCAGTAGGCGTCGGCCATCAGCTCCAGCGTGCACACCAGATTGCGGCTGAGGGTTTGCACCGCCTCGAACACCGCTTTGGGAATGCGGGTTTCCTTACTGGCGGGCACGATCAGGCTGCGCAGCTTCACCACCTGATTCAACAGATCCTTGAGCTGCGGCTCCAGCCGCGGCCGCTCGATAACGTTCGGCGAAAAATACGCGCCATAGAGGCGGGCGGCGGTTTGCAGGCAGTCCGCCATTTGCATGCGCCACAGAATATAGGCGCGCTGTGGGTAGATGCTGGTGAACAGCAGCGCCAGCAGCGAGCCGAAGATCACATCGCCGCTGCGCCACAGCGCGGTGTGCATGTCGCCGGCGCCCGCGCCGCACACCACCGCCAGCGTGATCCCCACCAGCAGCGCCATATACGGCCGCTTGCCGAGCGTCAGGTAACCGCAAACGAACATCACCACGCCGCACCAGGCCAGCATCAGCGGCAGCGAATAGAGTTCCAGATACAGGGCGATCAGGCCGGAAGCGGCGCCGAACACCGTGCCGGCAATGCGTTGCAGCGCCCGCTGCAGCACGTTACCCCAAAATGAGATCGGCCCCATCACCACCACCAGGGTGATCAGCGGCCAGGTGCCTTCAGGCACCGCCAGCAAGCGGATCAGCAGAAAGGTCAGGATAAACGCCAACCCAATGCGCACGCCGTGAACGATGCGATAGTGCCGATAGGTCAGCAATTCAAGGGAAGAGATTTTTCGATCGAGGCGCACGATGCCTCCGATAAAGACCAGCCAGGCCGCTATTTTAGCGGAGGAAACCCGGCAAGGAAAAGGCGAATGAGGCGTCCCCCATTCGCGGTCAGGCTCAGGCGGCGTACTTGTCGACCAGCGCGCGCAGAGCGGCGGCGGTTTCGACATCCATCACGCCGTCATACTTCTGCTGGCGGAAGTGCAGCTGGAACGCGCGCACCAGCTGACGATAGCCTTCTGCGGTATTGGCCGCCGAGGTATCGTAGCCGTATTGGGCGAACAGTTTCAGCAGCTCGGCCTGCGCCGGCAGGCCCTGGCGGCAGTATTCCTGCTGGCGCTGCTGCTTGGTCGCTTCGTCATACCAGGCGCCGACGCCGGCCTGATACAGCTGCTGCCACGGGAACTGCGGGCCCGGATCGCTCTTGCGGCCCGGCGCGATGTCGGAGTGCGCCACCACGTTCACCGGCGAGATGTCCGGATAACGCTGCAGGATGTTCTGCGCCAGCTGGGTGACCGCCTCGATCTGCTGCGGGTTGAACGGCGGGAAGGTGATGTTTCCACCGTCGCCGCTCGCCAGGTTGACGATCTCGATGCCGATCGAGGTGTCGTTGATATTGCTGCGGGTGCCCCACTGGCTGGCGCCGGCATGCCAGGCGCGCTCGTTCTCGTCCACCAGGTTGAAAATGCGCACGCCGCTGAAGCCGGCGGCCTGATAGGTGGCTTCGGTCGGATCCGGCACCAGATAGTGTGCGCTGACCGATTTTCCGGTCAACGACTTCACCGAGTCGGCGAAGTTTTGCGCCGTGTAGTGCAGCACCAGAAAGCGCACGCGGTGGCCGAAGCTGGCGACCGATCGGTAGCTATTGTAATCAATCTTGTACATCGTAAAGTCCCTCTCTCGCTTGATTTCACTGAGCGGCCCCTCATCATGACAGGCCGCCCCGCACAGGTGAACCTTTGGCTCACCCTTTTTGTTTTAGCTAATTGCTAAATTATGCGCAAGCGTTTTTTAGCAAAACCGTTATTTACCTTTTTGCTAAAGAGTGCGATCATGGCACGATGGAAACTAAAGAAATCAGGCGCAACAATCTGCGCGAATTGATGGCCCGCTACGCCCGGCAAGGCGTCAACCAGAATGAATTCGCCACGCTGGTTGAGTCTTCCGCGCCGACGCTGAGCCAAATCATCGGGGAAAAATCCTCCCGCAATCTTGGCGACAATCTGGCCAGGCGGATCGAGGCCCGGCTGAATTTGCCCAAGGGCTGGTTCGACGTGTTTCACGAAAAGCAGCTGGTACGCCCGTTTGACAACGTGGCAGCGGAGTCGGACTTCCAGCCCGCCCGTTTGAAACCGGTGGTATGGGAAGATACCGAACAAGACAAGGAAGAGTTTGTGGAGATCCCGCTGCTGGATATCGATTTTTCCGCCGGCGACGGCTGCTACGAAATCGTCGATCGCGAGGAGTTTTCGCTGATCTTCCGCCGTTACTATCTGCACAAGATGGGGGTGGCGGTCAACGCCGCGCGCATTATCCGCATCTCCGGCTCCAGCATGGAGCCCCGTCTGCAGGACGGCGACGTGGTCGGCATCAACACCGACGATACGCGCATCCGCGAAGGCAAGACCTACGCCATCCGCCACGGCAATTTGCTGCGGGTGAAGGTGCTGATCGAGCAGCCGGACGGCGGCGTCGTCATCCGCTCCCTCAACCGGGAAGAGTACCAGGACGAGCATCTCAGCTATCAGCAGCGCAAGGAGCAACTGGTGGTGCTCGGCCGCGTCTTCTGGTCCTCTTCGTCCTGGTAGCGGAGCAACCTCGGGCGCCCGTTGCGCCCGGCGGTTATTTGAAGTCCACCACCATCTGCTGCTGGATAGACAGCCCGCGGGTCGACTGCACGCAGCCGGCGATATAGTCGGTAAAGCGCGGCGGCTTCGGCATGCCCAGCTTGAGGATCTTTTCGTTGCTGAAACGCACGTTGAGCATGGCGAACGATCCGTACAGGCGCATCGCCTTGAGCATCAGCCGCTCGTTGCACGGGCCGAAAATGTCTTTCAGCTGGCGGCGCATTTTCACCAGCGCGTCATAGGTCACCTGCGCATACTCATCGCCCACCGGCGCCTTTTCCAGCGCCGCCGCCATGGCGCGGTCGATTTCGGCAAAGCTGACGCTGCTCTCCTCACCGGCGGAGATGTGATAAACGTCGTTCTCCAGCGTTTCGCTGTTCATCAGCATCACCAGCGCATCCGCGCAGTAGTCCGCCGGGATCACGTCGATATTGTCCTGCAGCGAGCACATGAATTTGCGCAGCATCAGCGCCATGCCGAACACCCAGAAAATGCTGCTGGAAGGCTGGCAGCCCAGGCGGGTGTGGCCCACCACGATCGACGGACGAGCGATGGTCAGCGGCAGTTGCGGGCAGCGCTGGCGCATCAGCTGTTCGATGGTGGATTTGGAACGGGTGTATTCCACCAGATGCTCGGCGTCTTCCTCAAACTCGCCGCTCTCCGCCACCAGCGAACCCGGCTCCGGCGAACAGGACATGGCGGTACCGACGTGCAGGAAGCGTTTTAATCCCGGCACCTGCGCCATTCTTTCGGCAAAGGCCAGGGTGCCTTCTACGTTTACCTTCCAAATGAGCGGGTTATTACCAAATGAAGCAACGGCCGCGCAGTTAATAACGTGCGTGACATTGTTAATACGTGCGTCAGTTAAAAAGTCGGCCGGCTCGGAAAGGTCGCCCAACAATATATTTTCTATCGTAATTTTAGACAGCAGGTTCGCGTCGATATTAAACTTTTCCATATTCGCGCGAATACGGGCCAGCCCTTGTTGTGCATCGTCGGCGCGCACCAGCAAAAGATAATTAACAGGCTGATTTTCAATCAATAATTTCTCGAGAACCGCACCACCCAAAAAGCCGGTAGCGCCGGTCAACAGTAGCGTTTTCATAATTGTCATCCACATTGGTATTGAATGTGGGAGATTGTATCTGCGGGTATTTAAACAAATATTAAATAGAATTACGGCGCCAGAAATCACTTCTCTTAATATTATCTTAAGGAATCTTTTGATACATCCAATGTGGATTTAGTAACAAAAGAATCTCATCTATTTTATGATTAATCTCTGCCGTTTAAATACCATTGATGTAGCGCCTGATTTAATTTAGCGGTCAATGTTATTTCTCTTATCGTCCGTGGAGGACTTATGACCTATAACCAAAAAATCTGGTTGGGGGTTTTGCTGCTGTGCGCCCTGTTTTGGGGGGCGGTGATAAGCGGCGCCTGTTCGCTGTATAACCGGGCGGATCGCTTCCAGGCTCACCACCCGGAGAGCGAGCTCGCCGCTCGCCACAGCCAGCCCCCTTGCACGCAACCCAGTTCACAGGCATCAAGCGCCCCCCGGAATGGGTAGGGACAAGACCCGCTAACGATCCTATTATGCCCTAAGGTTAACAGGGAGATAACGATGGCTCGAAAGCTGGATAGCTTACCGCAGGCACAACGCGAAAAAATAGAAACCGATTTGCTGGCCATCAGCGTGATCTACAACGAGCGCTACGGCATCGCCTCGACCCAGGCGGAAACGGAACGACAGATCCCCGACCACCTGCTCCCCTACTTTCATCAACGGCTGGATTACTATCGCCGTGCGTAATTGCGCGCATTTCGCTAACCGTCGCTTGGCATCGCTCCCTACGCCGTTACAATAGGAGCATATTGTATCCGCCACTAAAGAGACGCGATTTTGAGCAGCAAGGCAACGGCCACATTTTATATTCACGATTACGAAACCTTCGGCAAAAGCCCGTCGCTGGACCGCCCGGCGCAGTTTGCCGGCGTGCGCACCGATATGGATTTCAACATTATCGAAGAGCCGCTGGTCATCTACTGCGCCCCGGCCGACGACTACCTGCCGGAACCCGAGGCGGTGATGATCACCGGCATCACGCCGCAGGTGGCGCGCGCCAAAGGCGTTAACGAAGCCGAATTCACCCGCCAAATCCACCAGGCCTTCAGCGTGGCCGGCACCTGCATTCTCGGTTACAACAACATCCGTTTCGATGACGAAGTGAGCCGCAATATCTTCTATCGCAACTTCTACGATCCCTATGCCTACAGCTGGCAAAACGGCAACTCGCGCTGGGATCTGCTGGATGTGATGCGCGCCTGCTACGCCCTGCGCCCGGACGGCATCGTCTGGCCGGAAAACGAAGACGGCTTCCCCAGCTTCCGCCTGGAGCATCTCACGCGCGCCAACGGCGTCGAGCACACGCAGGCTCACGACGCAATGTCGGACGTTTACGCCACCATCGCCATGGCCAAGCTGGTCAAGCAGGCGCAGCCGCGGCTGTTCGATTTCCTGTTGCAGCACCGCAACAAGCACAAGCTGAACGCCTTGATCGACGTCGCCGAAATGACGCCACTGGTGCACGTCTCCGGCATGTTCGGCGCGGCGCGCGGCAACACCAGCTGGGTGTCGCCGTTGGCCTGGCACCCGGACAACAAAAACGCGGTGATCATGTGCGATCTCGCCGGCGATATGACGCCGCTGCTGACGCTGAGCGCTGAGCAGCTGCGTGAACGGCTGTACACCCGCCGCGACGACCTGGCGCCGGATCAGGCGCCGGTGCCGATCAAGCTGGTGCACATCAACAAATGCCCGGTGCTGGCGCCGGCCAAAACCCTGCTGCCGGAGAACGCCGAGCGGCTGGGCATCGATCGCCAGGCCTGCCTGCAAAACCTGCAGCTGCTGAAACAGCACCCGGAAGTGCGTGAGAAAGTGGTGGCGCTGTTCGCCGAAGCCGAGCCGTTCAAAGGCTCCGACGACGTCGACGCCCGGCTGTATGACGGCTTCTTCAGCGACGCCGACAAGGCGGCGATGAGGATTATCCAGCAGACCAAGCCGCAGAACCTGCCGGCGCTGGATCTGGCCTTCAGCGACGGCCGCATGAAAGAGCTGCTGTTCCGCTTTCGCGCGCGCAACTACCCGAATACGCTGGACGATGCCGAGCAGCGCCGCTGGCTGCAGCACCGCCAGGAAGCGCTGAGCGCGGAGCGCGTGCAGAGTTACCTGCTGCAGCTCGAATCGCTGTATAACCTGCACGAAGGCGACAAAGAGAAAACCGCCCTGCTGAAAGCGCTGTTCGATTACGGCAAAGAGTTGGTGGGGTAAACCCGCAGCAAGCAGAAAAGGAAAAGGCCGCGAATGCGGCCTTTTTTGTGGCTGAGGAGACGGCTCGCGCTTAGGCGGCGTCTTCGCTCGCTTGCGGCACCGGCAGACGGAAGCTGCGGGTGACGAAGGCCAGGTAGATCAGACCGATGGCCGCCCAGACCAAGCCCAGCGTCATCGAGCTGGCTTCCAGGTTGATCCACAGCGCGCCGACGGTCAATGCGCCCAGCACCGGCAGGATCAGGTAGTTGAACGTGTCTTTCACGGTGCGGTTCATCTTGTCGCGAATATAGAACTGCGAGATCACCGACAGGTTGACGAAGGTGAAGGCCACCAGCGCACCGAAGTTGATCAGCGCGGTCGCGGTCACCAGGTCAAACGACACGGCGGACAGCGCGATGGCGCCAACCAGCAGCACGTTCAGCGCCGGGGTACGCCACTTCGGATGTACATAGCCGAAGAAACGAGTCGGGAACACGCCGTCGCGGCCCATCACGTACATCAGACGCGAAACGCCCGCGTGCGCCGCCATGCCTGACGCCAATACCGTCACGCAGGAGAACACCAGGATCACCGACTGGAAGAATTTGCCCGCCACGTACAACATGATTTCAGGCTGCGACGCGTCAGGATCCTTGAAGCGCGAGATGTCCGGGAAGTACAGCTGCACGAAGTAAGACACCACGATAAAGATGATGCCGCCGATCAGCGCCGTCAGGAAGATGGCTTTCGGGATCACTTTTTCCGCGTCTTTGGTCTCTTCAGACAGCGAGCTGATGCCGTCGAAGCCCAGGAACGAGAAGCACAGGATGGTCGCGCCGGTAATCATCGGCACCACGTGAGCGTTATCGGACCAGAATGGGCGGCTGCTGACCAGCGTACCGGCGCCTTCGCCGTGGTAAACGCCGTTGATCACCAGGCCGAGGAACACGATCATGATCGCCACCTGCACCACCACGATGATGGAGTTCAGGTTAGCCACCAGCTTGATGCCGCGCAGGTTGAAAATCGTCATCAAGCCGACCAGCACCGCCACGAAAATCCAGGACGGAACGCCCGGGAAGATCGCTTCCAGGTAAATCTTGGCCAGCAAAATGTTGATCATCGGCATGAACAGGTAGTCCAGCAGCGATGACCAGCCCACCATAAAGCCGACGTGCGGGCTGATGGCTTTCTGGGCGTAAGTGTAGGCGGAACCGGCGGAAGGGAACTTCTTCACCAGCTTGCCGTAGCTCAGGGCGGTAAACAGGATCGCCAGCAGAGCGAAGGCGTACGCGGTCGCGACGTGACCATCGGTCAGGCCGGATACGATGCCGAAGGTATCGAAGATGGTCATTGGCTGCAGATAAGCCAGGCCCATCATCACTACCGGAACCAAAGTCAGTGTTTTACGCAGCTGAGTGCGCTGAGCCGGAGCGGCGTTGAGGGTGTTATCGGACATTGTTCAGCCCCCCCTTACCTTGAGCCTTGCGGATGGCGGACACGCCAAGACTTAAGGTTGCGGGGAAACTTCGCAACGAGCGACTTAATTCTAAAAGAAGGGGATTGTAAGCTGGATAACGGGTCGAGGTAACCTCGGCTGCTCCATAGTCGCTGCGGCCACAGCGGAAACCGGCGGGCACCGGTGCTAAAGTGAAAAATTGCCCCATCTTTCTAATCCTCATGAGTCACGACCATAAAGTTTTGTTTGATCGTGCACGAAACTATTTATCTATCCGGATCGGTGTCCGGCCTCGCTTGGTGTATGAAACGCTACGTTGGTAAAACTTAATGCAAAAAAAATAACCGACGCGTTAAAACGTCGGCTATCTGCATTTGAGATATTTTGCACCAGAATGCCTCCGGATGACAAGATCCGGAAGCCCTCAAATACAAATTCTTTTTGTCGATCGAGCGGAAAACCGGCCCGGCAGGCGAATTAATCCACTACCGGCAGGCCGGTCGGCCGCACATACCTCTTACTTTATACGCCCATTCAGGCATTTTTCAACATCCAGTCAATCTCGGTTTCCGTCACCCGCCGCTCGAACTGCAGCAGTTCGTCGTTCTTGCAGGCGTGATAAACCTGGGTGAAACGCTCGCCCAGATAGTGGGTCAGCGCGTGCTGATGTTCAAACTCGTACAGCGCGTCGCTCTGGCGGATCGGCAGCGGCAGCCCCTCCTGCTCCAGCCCGTTGCCGGTCACCGGCTCAGGCAGCGGCAGCGCGTTGTCCAGCCCGTACAGCATGCCGGCCAGGATCGCCGCCATCACCAGATATGGATTGGCGTCGGCGCCGGCCACGCGATACTCCACCCGATGGTTCTCCGGTTCGCCGCAGGGAATGCGCAGCGCCACGGTGCGGTTGTTGTGGCCCCAGGCGGCCTGGATCGGCACATACATCCCAGGCTGGAAACGCCGGTAGGCGTTGACGTTCGGCGCCAGCAGCGCCATCGACGCCGGCATCAGGGTGATCATCCCGGCCAGCGCCTGTTTCAGCAGTGGCGAATCCTCACCTTCGTCGTCGGCGAACAGGTTGTTGCCCGCGCCGTCCTGCATGCTGACATGCACGTGCATGCCGCTACCGGCATGATCCTCGTAGGGCTTGGCCATAAAGGTGGCGTGCATGTCGTGGTTCTCGGCCACCAGCCGCACCAGCCGCTTCAGCGCCAGCGCGTGGTCGCAGGCCAGCAAGATATCGTCGGTATGACGCAGGTTGACCTCGAACTGCCCCGGCGACGCCTCCGCCACCGCGCCGTCCGCCGGCAGCCCCTGCAGCTTCGCCAGCGCGTCGATGTCGTTCAGCACCTCGGCGAAATGGTTCAGGTTATCGACGGAGTACACCTGGCTTTGGGTGTTGCGCTCCTGGGTGCCGGGCGCGCACGGCGGCTGCAAATCGCCCTCCGCATCGCGCTGCCGATCGATGAGATAAAACTCCAGCTCTACCGCTGCCACCGGGAACAAGCCGCGCTGTCGCAGCGCCTGCCACACGCGGTTCAACACATTGCGGGGTTCAACGTCAAAGGGAGTGCCATCTTCATCCAGCATGGTCAGCAGCACCTGGCCGATATGCTGCGGATCGGCGGCCGACGGCGTCAGCGAGCCGGGTACCGGCAGGCAAATGCGGTCCGGCTCGCCGAGCTCTTGCCCAAGGCCGGTCTCCTCCACCACGTTGCCGAGGATGTCCATGGCGAACACCGACGCGGGGAAGTAGCTGCCTTTTTCCAGTTTTTTCAACCCTGAGACGGGTATGCGTTTGCCGCGGAAGGAACCATTGAGATCGGTGAGAAGGATATCGACATACTGCGTGGCGGGATGGCGTTCCAAATAATGAGCAACCTCATTTTGGAACGCGCTACTTCGCCTCTCTTCATGATGCTGTGCAAAATGTTCAACTGCTGCGCTATTGGTTTGCATACGTCACCCGCCATTATGCTCTTAAGGCGCGTTGGCGCCCGTCCGCCGTTCGATTCAAAACATGATTGGATTTCTCGCCAGGCTGCGCCGCTGCCGGGCGCTCAAAATAACATCCACACCATGAAACATAGTCTTAACAGAATAGGTTTGCAAATGTTACAATCATGTTTGATTATTCGCCGCCGGCTGCTAAATTGATAAAATATTGACCGAAAAGGCCTTGCCGCCATTTTTACGTCAACTATTTCGTCCAACGCACCGAGAGTGAACATGGGCAATATATTTTCCAAACCTGCCCTAACTACCGATATCATGCAACATCGTTATCGCCCAGACAGGCGCCCGATAGCGATATTCATGTCTGCCTGTCGTCCCTACCAGAAGGAAGTACCGCTATGAGCGAAGCCAGCTTGGCACCGGGCAAACGCCTGTCGCAGATCCGTCAGCAATTGGGTTTGTCGCAGCGCCGGGTCGCCGAACTGTCCGGGTTAACCCACAGTGCGATCAGCACCATCGAACAGGACAAGGTCAGCCCGGCCATCAGCACGCTGCAAAAGCTGCTGAAGGTGTATGGCCTGTCGCTGTCTGAATTCTTTGCCGAACCGGAAGCCGTCGACGAGCCGCGCGTGGTGATCGACGCCGAGGATCTAATTGAGATCGGCAGCCAGGGGGTGTCGATGAAGCTGGTGCACAACGGCAGCCCGACGCGTAACCTGGCGATGATGCTGGAAACCTACCAGCCCGGCACCACCACCGGTGAAAAGATCAAGCACCAGGGCGAAGAGATCGGCACCCTGCTGGAGGGCGAGATCGTGCTGACCATCAACGGCCAGAGCTACTGCCTGACCGCCGGCCAGAGTTACGCCATCAACACCGGCATTCCGCACAGCTTCAGCAATACCTCGGCGCGCATCTGCCGCATCGTCAGCGCACACACCCCCACCACCTTCTGAGCGCTTCTCGCACCGGCGCAGCCTGACGCGGGTTGCGCCCCTACCCGCCAACGCGTTTTCCACCGCCGTTATGCCATTTTGTTGGTTGCCAACGGCGTAATCTGTGTTACAACAGAGCATAACAGCCATCTAAACATCTAAACGGCCTTAATACCCTATGTCAACCGCAACGCCTTCACGCCTCGAGATGCGCAATATCTCGATCGCCTTCGCCGGCTTCAATGCGCTGCAGGACGTGGACTTCACGCTGCAGGGCGGTTCAATCCATGCGCTGGTCGGCGCCAACGGCGCGGGCAAGTCGACGCTGATGGCGATCCTCTCCGGCGCCCACGATCATTATCGCGGCGAGATCCTGATCGACGGCCAGGCGGTGGCGATCCACTCCCCGCTGCAGGCGCGCCGCCACGGCATTCACGTGGTGCAGCAAGAGGTCGACGTCGCGCTGATCCCCACGCTGTCGGTGGCGGAAAACATCATGCTGGACTGGCTGAACGAACCGGGCCATTGGCTGAACTGGGCGGAACTGCACCGCCGCGCCGCGCAGCTGCTGCAGCAATGGGCGTTGCCGCTCAACCCGCGCAGGCGGCTGGCGGACTGCACGCTGGCGGAAAAACAGCAGGTGCTGCTGGCGCGCGCGCTGTCGCACCGCTGCCGTTTTCTGGTGCTCGACGAACCGACCGCCCCGCTCGATCGCGCCGAGAGCGAGCGCCTGTTTAACGTGGTGCGCCGCCTGCAATCCGAAGGCATCGGCATCGTATTTATTTCCCACCGCATCCACGAACTGAGCGACATTTGCGATCGGCTGACGGTGCTGCGCGACGGCCGTCGCGTCAGCGAAGACGCCATGCGCGGGCTGAGCGGCGAACAGATCGTCGAGAAGATGCTCGGCCATCGGCTGGACGATATTTTCCCGCCGCCGCGCCCGCCGCACGCCGAGCGAACGCTGCTGCAGGTGCAAGGCTTGCGCGATCGCCACAAGCTGCGCGACGTTTCGCTGCGGCTGCATGAAGGCGAAATTCTGGGCATCGCCGGGCTGGCGGGAGCCGGCAAAACCGAGCTGTGCAAAGCGCTGTTCGGCGCCAGCGCCGTGCAGCTTGAGCGCGGCGAACTGCGCGGGCAGCCCTGGGCGCCGCGCGCGCCGCACCTCTCGGTCGAACAAGGATTGGCGCTGGTGCCGGAGGAACGCCGCAAAGAAGGCATTTTCATCGATGAGGCGATCCCGATGAACCTGAGCGTCAGCGCCGACGACAGCTTCTCGCGCTGGAGCCTGTTCAGCCGGCGACAAGAGCTGCGCTGGGCGCGCGAGATCATGCAACGCCTGAACATTCGCGCCTCCGGCCCGCAACAGCGGCTGGCGCGCCTGTCCGGCGGCAATCAACAAAAAGTGGCGATCGGCAAATGGCTGCGCGGCGACGCCGAGGTGCTGATCTTCGATGAACCGACCAAGGGCGTGGACATCAAGGCCAAGCAGGAGCTGTTTGGCCTGATCGACGGCCTGGCGCGCGCCGGCAAGGGCGTGATTTACGCCTCCGGCGAGTTCGCCGAACTGGTTGGCCTGTGCGATCGCATCTGCGTGCTGTGGGACGGCCGCATCGTGGCGGAGTTGAACGCCGCCGACATCGACGAAGAAACCTTATTGCTCTATTCCACCGGAGGAACCCCTGCGTGAGTAAAGAATTAGCCCTGCGGCCTGCGCTGCCCTGGCGCCAACAGCTGTTCGATTTCCTCTACAAATGGGGCATGCTGCTGACCGTGGCGGCGCTGATCGCCCTGTTCGGCCTGGCGTCGGACAACTTCCTCGATGCCAACAACATCATCAATATCCTGCGTTCGATCGCCATCGTGACGGTGATCGCCATCGGCGTCTCTATCTCGCTGTCGGTCGGCGGTTTCGATCTGTCGGTCGGCTCGACCGCCTCGCTGGCCAACGCGCTGGTGATTTCGCTGTTCGTCTGGCACGGGTTCGGCACCACCGGCGCCATCGTGGTGACGCTGCTGCTGTGCACGCTGGTCGGCCTGTTCAACGCCCTGCTGATCGTGGTGTTCAGAATTCCCGATATGCTGGCGACGCTGGCCAGCCTGTTCGTGATCCAGGGCGTGGCGATGACCTACAGCTACGGCGGATCCATCACCCAAAACATGGTGCTGCCGAATGGCGACATGGCGGAAGGCCTGATCCCGGAGGTGTTTTCCGCCCTCGGCCAGGTGCCGGTGATCGTGCTGATCATGCTGGCGGTCACCGTGGCGGTGCAGCTGTTCCTGTCGTTGACCAAGCATGGCCGCCGCATGTATGCCATCGGCGGCAACCCCGAGGCGGCGCGCCTTTCGGGCATCCGCACCGTGCGTTACAGGGTTGCCGCTTATGTCATTTCCTCTTGGCTGGCGGCGCTTGGCGGCATCTTGCTAGCGTCACGTATCGGCTCTTCGCAGGTCAACGCCGGCGGCGGCTATCTGATGGACGCGGTGGCGGCGGCCTATATCGGCTTCTCGCTGGCCGGGGCCGGCAAACCTAATGCGCTCGGCACTCTGATCGGCGCGGTGATCCTCGGCGTGCTGCAAAACGGGCTGGTGATGCTGTCGGTGCCCTACTACGCCATGGACATTATCAAAGGCCTGGTGCTGGCGCTGGCGCTGGCCATCACCTACATCCAAAAACGCTGATCCTCCCCGGCGCACGCCCGCTGCGCCGCTTTTCCCTTTAATTCATCCGGTTAACCTTTCCCGCCAGCAAAACCAGCATACAAATGATATGGATTATCATTAGCGTTTACATTCAGAAAAAAATCCTTACAATAGCCTCACGCAACGTTGACGAAGCTAAGCATTTCTCAGCGAAAGACGAACAATTTCATTAGAAATTCAATTGGTTAATTACTTTCACTTCAATCCAGGAAAGGTTTACCTCATGGAAACGCCACGTTACAGCAAGCTCGCCGCTCTGGTGATCGCCTCACTCAGCGCCACCGCCGCGCTGGCCGCGCCGCAGGACGACACCCAGGACACCATGGTCGTCACCGCCTCCGGCTTCCAGCAAAAAATTCAGGACTCCGCCGCTTCCATCTCGGTGATCCCGCGCCAGCAGATCGAAGACAAGGCCTATCGCGACGTGACCGACGCGCTGAAAGACGTGCCGGGCGTGGTGATCACCGGCGGCGCCAGCAGCAGTGACATCAGCATCCGCGGCATGTCCTCCAAGTACACCCTGATCCTGGTGGACGGCAAGCGCGTCGACACCCGCGGCACCCGTCCGAACAGCGACAACGCCGGCATCGAACAGGGCTGGCTGCCGCCGATGGAAGCCATCGAGCGCATCGAAGTGGTGCGCGGGCCGATGTCTTCGCTGTACGGCTCCGACGCCATGGGCGGCGTGATCAACGTCATCACTCGCAAGACCTCCCGCACCGAGTGGAAAGGCTCGCTGCACGGCGACGCCACCATTCAGGAAAACCGCGATTCCGGCGATCTGTTCCAGACCAACGCCTACGCCTCCGGCCCGCTGGTTGAAGGGCTGCTCGGCCTGCGGGTCAACGGCCTGCTGTCGCGCCGCGCGGAAGATAAAATCGTCAACGGTTACAACGAACAGCGCATGCGCAGCGGCACCGCGGTGTTCACCCTGACACCGGACGAGAAAAACGAATTCGACTTCGAAATCGGCCGTTCTCTGCAAGATCGCAACAGCACGCCGGGCAAATCGGTGGTGGCGGAGCGCTGCAGCAGAGGCAAATGCTCGCCGACGTCCCGCAGCGAAAGCCTGTATACGCGCACCAACTACTCGCTGACCCACAACGGCTATTATGACTTCGGCAACTCCACCAGCTACGTGCAGCGCGAAGAAACCGGTAACCCGGGCCGTAACATGAAGGCCTACAACACCATCTTCAACACCCAGAACCAGTTCGAGCTGGGTTCCCACATGCTGAACCTCGGCGGCCAATACCGCTATGAAAAACTGGGCGACGGCGGCAACCAGCTTGAGTCGGCTCAAGGTCTCAGCAAGCTGACGCGCTGGAGCTGGGCATTGTTCGCTGAAGACGAATGGGCGCTGACCAACGACTTCAGCCTGACCAGCGGCATCCGCATGGATCAGGATGAAAACTTCGGCAGCCACTGGACCCCGCGCATGTACGGCGTCTGGCACCTGACCGAACAGTGGACGCTGAAAGGCGGCGTCTCCGCCGGTTACAAATCGCCGGATCTGCGCCAATCCTCCCCTAACTGGGGGCAGGTCACCGGCGGCGGCGTGCGTAAAGGCATCATCGTCGGTAACCCGGATTTGCAGCCAGAGAAGAGCCTGAGCGAAGAAATCGGCCTGATGTGGGATAGCCTGAAAGGCATTAACGCCGGCGTGACGGTCTTCAACACCGACTTTAAAGACAAAATCACCGAAGTGCGCCGCTGCGAAGACACGCCGGATTGCACCATCGGCGGCACGTCCTACGACTTTATCAGCGATCGCGTCAACGTCGACAAAGCCAATATGCGCGGCGTAGAAGCCACCTTCGGCTGGCAGATCAACAAAGACTGGAAGTGGAACACCAACTACACCTACACCGCTTCCGAACAGAAGAGCGGCGAGTTCCAGGGCAAGGCGCTCAACCAGATGCCGAAGCACATGCTGAACACCGTGCTGGACTGGCGCGCCACGCAGGACCTCAGCCTGTGGTCGCGCGTTAACTTCCGCAGCCGCACCTCTGACTACCTGAGCCGCACCTCGATGGCCAAGAGCACACCGTCCTACACCTTCGTCGATGCGGGCCTGAGCTACCAGGCGGCGAAAAACCTGCAGCTGACCGGCGGGGTCTATAACATCCTCGACAAGACCGTGGATTACGACCACTACAACACCACGCTGGACGGCCGCCGTTACACCGTCGGCATGACCTATAACTTCTGATGCCCCCGGGCGCGCGCTGCGCGCCCTTTTCATTCCATCACCGTGAGGAAGCCCCATGAGATTACGCCGCTCCCCCCTGATGATCGCCCTGCTGGCAGCGATGGCGCTGGCGGGTTGCCACAGCAAAACCGCTACGCCGGTAGCCGCAACCCCGGCCACCGTCAACGTCCAGCACCTGAACGGCAGCACCGAGGTGAAAAAGCACCCGCAGCGCATCGTGGTGCTGGATTACGCCTCGTTGGAAACGCTGCAGCTGCTGGGCGTCGATCCGCTGGCGCTGCCCGGCAACCGCAAGAACTTGCCGGATAGCCTGAAGCGCTATCAGGACGACAAATACCTCAATGCCGGCACCCTGTTCGAGCCGGATATGGCCGTGCTGCGCGCCGCCAAGCCGGATCTGATCCTGATCGCCGGCCGGGCGTCCAAAGCCTATGACGAGCTGAACGCGCTGGCGCCGACGCTGAACATGTCCGTCGATCCGCAGGATCAGCTGGGCAGCCTGAAACAGCGCACGCTGCAGCTGGGCGAGCTGTTCGATAAGCAGCAGCAGGCGCAGGCGGCGGTCGATAAGCTGGATGCGCAGATCGCGGCGGTCAAACCACAGGCCGCTCAGGCCGGGCGCGGGCTGGTGGTGCTGTTCTCCGGCGGCAAGATCAGCGCCTACGCCCCCAAGAGCCGTTTCAGCTTCGTCTATGACGCCCTCGGCTTCGCGTCTGCGCTGCAGTCCGACGAAAAAGACGTGCGCGGCAACAAGCTGACGCCTGAGCAGGTGGCCAAACTGAATCCGGACTGGCTGTTCGTCATCGACAGAGACGCCGCGACCGGGCGGCCGAACGCGGTGGCGCCGCAGAAGATCCTCACCGGCACCGCGCTGAAGAAAACCACGGCGGTGAAAAAAGGCCAGGTGGTTTACCTGCCGGCGGCCGAGGTGTATCTGTCCGGCGGCATCGTCACCGCCCAGCACGTCGTCGAACGCGTGAGCGAGGCGCTGAACCACGCAGCACGATAAAGAAAGCCCGGCGATGCCGGGCTTTTTCTTGGATTAAATCGTCGGCTGGTTCACCAGACCGTCTATCAGCACCTGCGGCGTGCCCTGCGAACAGCGCTCGATACGCCCGCGCACGCCGTAGACCCGCGCCAGGCTCTGCGGCGTAATCACCTGATCTGGCGCGCCGTCGGCGATCAGATCGCCATCCTGCAGCATCAGCACGTGGTCGCCGTGGCGCAGCGCGATGTTGATGTCGTGCACCACCACCACCGTCACGATGTTGCGCTTGCGGGTTTCGCGGCGCACCAAATCCATCACGTGGAATTGATAGTTGAGATCGAGCGCGCTCAGCGGTTCATCCAGCAGCAGCAGCGAGGGCTGACGGATCAGCGACTGCGCCAACCCCACCAACTGTTTCTGGCCGCCGGACAGCTGATCGAGATAGCTCAGCGCCAGGTGGGCGATACCCAATTGCTCCAGCAAAGCCATCACTTCCGCTTCGCTGCCGGCGTTGCTGCGGCCGCCCGAGGCGCGCTGCGCCACGATGATCGACTCCAGCACGTGCAGGTGCACCCCGGCGGGCAGCGACTGCGGCAAATACACCACTTTCTCCGCCCGACGGGCGAACGGCATCTGCATCAGATCGCCGTCGTCCAGCCACAGTTTGCCCTGCGCCGGGTTCAACCCGGCCAGCGAGCGCAGCAGCGTCGATTTGCCGCTGCCGTTCGGCCCCAGCAGCACGGTGATTTGCCCGCGCGGCAGCATCGGCACCGAGAGATCGTCGATCACCTGGCGCTTCGGGTAGCCCGCCGAGAAGTGTTCTATTCGCAGGCCCTGGCTCATACGTTCCCCCGGTGGCGCAGAATAATGCTCAGGAAGAACGGCACCCCGACCAGCGACGTGACGATGCCCACCGGAATGATCACGCCAGGCACCAGATTTTTCGACGCCACCGAGGCCATCGACAGCACCAGCGCGCCAATCAGCGCGCTGGCCGGCAGATAGAAACGGTGATCTTCGCCGAAGATCATGCGGGCGATGTGCGGCGCCACCAAGCCGATAAAGCCGATCGGCCCGACGAACGCCACCGCCAGCGCCGAAAGGATGCTGATGCGCAGCAGCGTGGTCAGCCGCAGACGGCGCACGTCGATGCCGAAGCTCACCGCCCGGTCTTCACCCAGGCGCAGCGCGGTCAGTTTCCACGAGCTCATCATCGACAGCGGCAGCAGCACGGCGAATACGCCGAACAGAATGCCCAGCTTGTCCCACGAGGCGCGCGCCAGGCTGCCCATGGTCCAGAACACCAGCCCCTGCAGCGTGTCCTCGCTGGCGATGAACTGCATCATCGACACCAGCGCGTTGAAGGTAAACACCAGCGCGATGCCGAACAGCACCACGCCGGAGGTGGCGACCCGCGTCCAGCGCGTGATGCCGTCGAGCATCAGCGCGGCGAACAGCGCGAAGATAAAGGCGTTGGCGGAGATGAACCACTGATCGGGAATGCCCGGAATGCCGATGCCGAGCACGATCGCCAGCGCGGCGCCAAAGGCCGCGGCGGAAGACACGCCGAGGGTAAAGGGGCTGGCCAGCGGGTTATTCAGGATGGTCTGCATTTCCGCCCCGGCCAGGCCGAGCGCAAACCCCACCACCACCGCCATCAGCGCGTAAGGCAAGCGGATGTCCCAGACGATCACCCGCGTGCCGGCATCGGCCGCCGCGGGGTCAAGCAGCGTTTGCCATAAGGACGACAGCGACAGCCCGGACGGCCCCATGGTGAAATCCAGCAGCAGCGAGCCCAGGATCGCCAGTGCCAATACGCCCATCATCAACAGGCGATGGCGAAGAATATGCTGATAACGCCCCATCACGCCGGCGTTGGGTTGCCCCTTGGCGTCAGTCATGGGATCGGTGGATACGCTCATTCGTTAAGATACCTGTTACAACCATCATGACAGCGGCGCGAAAGCGTCCGCCGTAAACCGGAAAGCGCGCGGCGACAGCCTGCGCGCAGCCGTCAACAATAAAGCAAACGATAATACTTATCAATCATATCAATAGGTGAAAACGGCGTTATCGAAATGTAATAAATTGTTTTTCCACGCCATTCTTCAATCCATCGCCTTTACCCCCGCTGCGGCCAGCAGGTTCATTATTCTGAAAGTTATTCCTGATCCGACCAGACTCTGACAAATAACGAAAAAACCACATAGAATCCAAAATCACAGCACCGAGCGTGCAAAAAACTTCAGGCCGCCGCAAGAGCGGCCTTATTGACGAGGCTGTAATGAGAAGTCCATCTCCGGCGGTAACGCCCAAACGCCCGGCGCTGCTGAACTGGCTGTTGCACAGCCCGCTGCACGCCGATGACGAGCCGTTTAAACGCCAGCTGCGGCTCACGCTGACGCCCTCTCCTCTCACTCCCTGGCTGAATGCCGTGGGGCCGGCGGCGCTGTTGGTGGGGTACGCCTGGCTGAACCAGCGGCTGGTCGGTATCGTTCTGCTGCTGCTGTTACTGCTGCTGACCGCCGGGCGCGCCTGGCTGGCACAGAGGCGCCAACCCGCCTGGCCGGACGCCATGCTGGTGACGGTGTTGCTGTGGATGCTGCTGGTCGGCGCCAGCGCCGCGCTGGCGATGCTGTCGGGCCGCTTTGTGCTGATCCTGTTCGCCGGTCTGACGATCACCGCTCTGGCCTGCTGGCTGATGCAGCGCCATGCCGCCGCGCCGCGTTTCGCGCTGCTTGAGGTGATCGCGCTGACGCTGCCCTACCTGCTGGCGGCGCCGCTATCGCGCGTGCAAAACCTGTTCGTCCTGGCGGATCTCACGCCGCTGTGGCTGGTGCTGGCCCATGGCATGATCGCGCGCTACCACCGCCAGCGGGTACAGCACGTCACGCTGGCGTGGGAGAAGCAGCAGGCGTCCCACCGCGATCGCCTGACCGGCTTCCTCAACCGCGCGGGCGGCGAGGCGGTGATGCGCAACATCTGCCGCCCTGGTACGACACAGCCAATCTCTCACCTGTTCATTCTTGAATTCGGCCCGCTGGCGGCGCTTTACCAAAGCCACGGCGTGCAGATCGGCGACGACGTGCTGCGCACCGTCGGCGAGCGCCTCAAGACGCTGATCCGCCCCAGCGACTACGTCTGCCGCTACACCGGCGGCCTGTTTTTGATACTGGTGCACGATCTGCCCTACGGCGCGGAAAGCGAGTTCCTGGCGCGCATTGTGCCGCCGCTGGAAGCGCCCTACGATTTTGGCGCGTTCGGCGAGGTGAACATGCAACTCAACGCCGGCATTTTGGCACTGACGCAGGATTATGCGACGGTGGAAGATTTGATGAGTTCGGCGCAGCAGGCACTGGCGGAAGCCAAAGGCGGGAAAAAGTAAAACCACACGCGGCGGGAGCTCCCGCCGCGTGTCACTCACCGAAGATTACTTCACGTCCATCTTCGGGAATTCCATTTCGCTGTACTTCACGACGCGGGTGCCGCGCGACAGCTTGTAACCGAACCAAATCAGCAGGAACAGCGGAATGCCGATGTAGGTGGCGGTCACGCCGTACCAGTCAATCTTGTCTTGCAGGAAGGCCTGGTAGTTCTGGCCCAGGGTAATGATCAGGCACAGCACGAAGGCGAAGATCGGCCCCAGCGGGAAGAACCCGGAACGGTATGGCAAGTCGTTCAGATCGCGCCCCTGCAGCATGTAACCGCGACGGAAACGGTAGTGGCTGATGGCGATGCCCAACCAGGCGATGAAACCGGTCATGCCCGAGGTATTCAGCAGCCACAGGTAAACCGACTGGTTGCCGAACATCGAGGTCAGGAAGCACAGCCCGGCCACCACGCAGGTCGCATACAGCGCGTTGCGCGGCACGCCGCCTTTCGACAGCTTGGCGAAGATGCGCGGCGCCTTGCCTTCCGACGCCAGGGTGTACAGCATGCGGGTAGAGGCGTACATGCCCGAGTTACCGGCGGACAGCACCGCCGTCAGGATCACCGCGTTCATCACCGCCGCCGCCGACAGCAGGCCGGCATGCTGGAACACCAGGGTGAACGGGCTGACGCTGATGTCTTTCACGTCATTGCGCAGCAGGCTCGGATCGGTGTATGGAATGATCAGGCTGATGATCAGAATGGCGAAGATATAGAACAGCAGAATACGCCAGAACACCTGACGCACCGCGCGCGGGATGTTTTTACCCGGGTTCTCCGATTCGCCGGCCGCGATGCCGATGAGCTCGGTGCCCTGGAACGAGAAGCCGACGATCATCGCCACGCCAATCATCGCCGAGAAGCCGCCGGCGAACGGCGCGTCCCCTATCGTCCAGTTCTGCCAGCCGGCGTGCTCGCCGCCTTTCAGAATGCCGACGATCATCAGCACGCCGACGGCGATGAAGATAATCACGGTGCTGACCTTGATCAGCGCGAACCAGTATTCCGCCTCGCCGAACCCTTTCACCGAAATGTAGTTCAGCAGGAACATCAGGCCGAGGAACAGCGCGCTCCAGATCCAGCCGGGGGTGTCCGGGAACCAGTAGCTCATCACCAATTGCGAAGCCACCAGGTCAACGGCGATGGTCACCGCCCAGTTGTACCAGTAGTTCCAGCCCAGCGCGAAGCCGAAGCCTTCTTCCACGTATTTGGCGCCGTAGGTGGAGAATGAACCGGAAACCGGCATAAAGGCCGCCAGTTCGCCCAGGCTGGTCATCAGGAAGTACACCATCAAACCGATCAGAGCGTAAGACAACAGCGCCCCGCCGGGGCCTGCCTGAGAAACCGTGGCGCCCGAGGCGACAAACAGGCCGGTGCCGATGGAGCCGCCGATGGCGATCATGGTCAAATGCCGGGCTTTCAGCTCGCGGCGCAATCCGGGTGCTTGCTGCCCCGATGTTTTTATATCCTGCTGAGCCATTCGTACCCTATCTGCTCTTTGAAAAAATGAGGGCGGATTGTAACAAATACCCGCCGGTGAACTAGCAACATTGCACTGATATAAGATAGCTTCATAATTCAGAGGCAATTATTAGCCGCGGCCCTTATGGCCTTACTTACTCTCATTAATGTGAGCGCGCGCAGGTTTTTATGCTTTCTTCGGCCTGCGCGGCAGCAGAGGGCGTGACGCGCTGTCGATTACAGCGCGCAATAGCTGAGAAAACGCTGCAAGGCGTTGGAAATGTGCTTTTGCCGATGGCGGATCAGGTACAGGGTGCGCCGCAGCGGCGGCAGCGGCACCGGCAGTTCCACCAGCGCGCCGCTGGCCAGCTGTTCCGCCACCACCCGCCGCGACAGGCAACTGATGCCGATGCCGTGCCGCACCGCGTGCTTGATCGCCTCCGAGTTGCCGAGCTCCATCACCAGCTGGAAATGCGGCAGGTGCGCCAACAGCAGATGATCCAGCACCTCACGGGTGCCCGAACCGCGCTCGCGCAGGATCCAAGGGGCATTGGCCAGCGCCTCCAGCGTTGGCGGCTGACGGGTCAGCGGGTTGTCCGGCGCGGCGAACACCACCAGCTCGTCCTCCAGCCACGGCTGCGTCACCAGCTCCGGCATATGGCAAGGCCCTTCGATCAACCCCAGATCGACGCGGAAATCCGCCACCGCCACGATCACGTCCTGGCTATTGCCGACGTTCAGCTCCAGCGGCGTGGCCGGAAAATCCCGGCGGTAACGGGCGATCATCTCCGGCAGCATGTAGTTGCCGATGGTGCTGCTGGCGGCGATGCGCAACGCCCCGCCGTCATGGCGAAACAGCTGCTCGATCTCCCCCGCCTGCTCCAGCAGCGCCAGCGCCTTGGGATACAGCAACCGGCCGTGCTCGTTGATCACCAGCCGTTTGCCGACGCGATCGAACAGCTGCACGCCCAGCTGCCCCTCCAGATCCGCCAGCGCCGCGCTGACCGCCGACTGCGACAGCGCCAGCACCACCGAGGCCTGAGTGGTCGAACCGCTTTTCAGCACTTCGGTGAAGACTTCCAGTTGACGCAACGTGATATGCATAGCCGTCCCGGTAATGAAAAAGGGTTCTGCCAGAGAACCGCAAAATGATGTCAACATGCTGTGGGGAGCCCGGCGAGGCCACCCCGTTTACGGCCAATTCGGCGCGCTACTTACCCAAGGCGACCAGCTGCGCCGCCGCAGCCAGCGCCGCCTCGCGCGGCGTGCCGGCTTCGTCCCGCTGTATCAATTGCAGCATCGCCACGAGATGGTCGCGGTCGATCGCCTTGTTTTCTTCAATCAACCGCCGCACCGCGCGGCCCACTTCCCGGTCTATCTGCTCTCTGCGTTGATCGTCGGTATCCATCGCCTGCTCCTGTTCAGTTGGAAAGTTGACGGCGGTTCGCCGCTCCTCCTCACCCTAGCCGCAATGCGGCTGTATGCCAATGCCTGACGCCATACCACTTATTCAGATAGGTTATAAATATATAATCAATTTCTCTTTTATTCAGCCCAAACGTACTCTTGGCAGCAAGAAACAGACTGAAGGACTGACTTTTATGGCGACTGATACCACTCATACTTACCCCGAGCGACGCTTTCCGCTGTTCGGCCTGCCGCGGCTGGTGCCGGGGCTGGCGCTGACCGGCGCGCTCACCGCGCTGGCCGTCTGGGCCGGCGACATTCCCTGGGTGGCGGAGCTGGGCCTGGGGGCGCTGACGCTGGCGATCCTGTTCGGCATTCTGGTGGGCAACACGCTGTATCCCCGCTGGCAAACCGTTTGTCACGGCGGCGTACAGCTGGCCAAACAACGCCTGCTGCGTCTGGGCATTATCCTGTACGGCTTTCGCCTGACCTTTCAGCAAATCGCCGACGTGGGCGCCAGCGGCATCATCATCGATGCGCTGACCCTGACCACCACCTTCCTGCTGGCCTGCTGGCTCGGCAAGAAAGTGTTCGGCATCGACAGCCAGACCGCGATGCTGATCGGCGCCGGCAGCAGCATTTGCGGCGCGGCGGCGGTGATGGCCACCGAGCCGGTGCTGAAGGCCGACTCCAGCAAAGTGGCGGTGGCGGTCTCGACCGTGGTGGTGTTCGGCACCCTGGCGATCTTCGCCTACCCGTGGCTGTATCAATTGAACGAGCACTTCCAGTGGCTGCCGTTCAGCCAGGAAACCTTCGGCATCTACGCCGGCTCCACCATCCACGAAGTGGCTCAGGTGGTCGCCGCCGGGCACGCCATCGGGCCTGACGCCGAAAATGCGGCGGTGATCGCCAAGATGATCCGCGTGATGATGCTGGCGCCGTTCCTGCTGCTGCTGTCGGGCTACATCAGCCGCGGCGGCGTAGGCAAGGCGGAAAAATCCGCGATTACCATTCCGTGGTTTGCCGTGCTGTTTATCGCCGTCGCCGGGCTGAACTCCTTCAACCTGCTGCCGGCCACGCTGGTGCAGCACCTGATCACCGCCGACACCTGGATGCTGGCGATGGCGATGGCGGCGCTGGGATTGACCACCCACATCAGCGCCGTGCGCCAGGCCGGGATGAAACCTATTCTGTTGGCCACGCTGCTGTTCGTCTGGCTGCTGGTCGGCGGCGGCGCGATAAACCAGCTGGTGCAACACTGGCTCTAATCACTCCCTTCTGCCCCTTCTGCGGCTCGCTTCGGCGGGCCGCATTTATTCCGCCCGCCATCAATGCCATAATGTCACCGATAACACAGGAGAATGAAGATGAAGTTTGTCGGTGCACATGTCAGCGCGTCAGGCGGCGTGGATCAGGCGGTTATCCGCGCGCACGAATTGGAGGCGACCGCGTTCGCCCTGTTCACCAAAAATCAGCGTCAATGGAAGGCCGCGCCGCTGGCCGCCGACGTGATCGATAAGTTCAAGAGCGCCTGCGCCCAGTACGGCTTCGGGCCGGGGCAGATCCTGCCGCACGACAGCTACCTGATCAACCTGGGCCACCCGGTGGCCGACGCGTTGGAAAAATCGCGCGAGGCGTTCATCGACGAGCTGCAGCGCTGCGAACAGCTGGGGCTGACGCTGCTGAACTTCCACCCCGGCAGCCACCTGCTGCAAATCGATGAAGACAAGTGCCTGGCGCGCATCGCCGAATCGATCAACATCGCGCTGGATAAAACCGCCGGCGTGACGGCCGTGATCGAAAACACCGCCGGCCAGGGCAGCAACCTGGGCTTCAAATTCGAGCACCTGGCGGCGATCATCGACGGCGTGGAAGACAAAAGCCGCGTCGGCGTTTGCATCGACACCTGCCACGCCTTCGCCGCCGGGTACGATCTGCGTACCGAAGAAGACTGCGAACACACCTTCAAACAGCTCGGCGACATCGTCGGCTTCAACTACCTGCGCGGCATGCACCTGAACGACGCCAAGAGCGAGTTCAACAGCCGCGTCGACCGCCACCATAGCCTGGGGGAAGGCAACATCGGCAAAACGGTGTTCAGCTACATCATGCGCGATCCGCGCTTCGACAATATCCCGCTGATTCTGGAAACGGTAAACCCGGATATCTGGGCGGAAGAGATCGCCTGGCTGAAAGCGCAGCAGTAACGCGGCGCCAAAACGAAAAAACCGGAGCCTGGGCTCCGGTTTTTTTATGGCTGGACGCCGTTACGCCACGCTGGCCGCCGGCACTTCAGCACGTTTCAGCAGGGCGTAAGCCACGCCCGCCAGCAGCGTACCGGCGGCGATCGCCACCAGGTACAGCAACACCGGCGAAATTGCGCCCGGGATCAGCAGCACGAACAGCCCGCCGTGCGGTGCCATCAACTTGGCGCCGAACGCCATCGACAGCGCGCCGGTCAGCGCCCCGCCGGCAATGCAGCACGGCAGCACGCGCATCGGGTCGCGGGCGGCGAACGGAATCGCCCCTTCGGTGATGAAGCACAGCCCCAGCACCAGCGCTGCCTTGCCGCCTTCCTGTTCGGATTTCGGGAACTTGCGGCGCGCCAGCAGCGTCGCCAGCCCCATCGCCAGCGGCGGCACCATGCCCGCCGCCATGATCGCCGCCATCGGCGCATACACCGAGGAGCTGAGCAGCGCCACGCCGAAGGCGTAGGCCGCTTTGTTCACCGGGCCGCCCATGTCGGTACACATCATGCCGCCGAGGATCGCCCCCAGCAGCACGGCGTTGGCGGTGCCCAACGATTGCAGCCAATGAGTCAGGCCTTCCATGATTTTCGCCACCGGCGTGCCGACCACGTAAATCATGATAAGACCGGTGATCAGACTGGCCACCAGCGGAATGATCAAGATGGGCTTCAGCGCTTCCATACTCTGCGGCAGGCGCAGCTTGCTGCTGATCGCCTTGGCGACGTAACCCGCCAGGAAACCGGCGATGATGCCGCCGAGGAACCCGGCGCCGGTGCTCACCGCCAGCATGCCGCCGATCAGGCCCGGCGTCAGGCCAGGGCGATCCGCGATGGAGAAGGCGATGAAACCGGCCAATACCGGCACCATCAGCGCAAAGGCGGAGCCGCCGCCGATCTGCATCAGCGCCGCCGCCAACGTGCCTTTGACTTCAAACGCCTTGATGCCGAACACGAACGACAGCGCGATGCACAGGCCGCCGGCCACCACCATCGGCAGCATGTAGGACACGCCGGTCAGCAGGTGGCGATACGGGCCGTTGCCCTCTTTCTTTTTACCCGCCGGCGCCGCGCTACCGCGCTGCTGCGGCTGGAACACCTCGGCCTCGGCCAGCGCCTTGTCCAGCTCCTGGGCGGTTTTCTTCAGCGCCAGGCCGGTGGAGGTGCGGTACATCGGCTTACCGGCGAATTTATCCAGGTCCACCTCGATATCCGCCGCGACGATCACCAGATCCGCCGCCGCCACCTCTTCCGGGGTGATGGCGTTGCCGGCGCCGACGGAGCCGCGCGTTTCCACCTTCACCCACCAGCCGCGTTTCTTCGCTTCGCTTTCAATGGCTTCGGCCGCCATAAAGGTATGCGCCACGCCGGTTGGGCAAGCGGTGATCGCCACGATGCGTTTTTGCCCACCGGCTTTCACCGGCGCCGCAGCCTGCGGCGCCTGATAGGTTTCAGCTTCGGCCTTGGCGCGCGCCAGAAAAGCGTCCGGTTCACGCACCGCCTGTTCTACATCGCCCACATACACCAATTTGCCGTTCAGCCCGGCGTCAGCCGGGGCCGACTGCCCCGCCACCGCCACCAGTTCGGCGTCCTGCAGCGACTCGACCAGCGTCAGGCCGGTTTTGGCCGCGGCGGCCTCCAGCATGCGTTTCGCCAGGTGGCCACGGGCCTGCCCCAGCGAACTGTCTACCATCAGCAGCGTTTTCATTCTGCCTCCTGCTATTGATTGAAAGGTTTCAGATCGACGCGCGCCATCATCGCGGCCAACTGGGGACGATCGGTCACGCCGACGTTGCTCTGGCTGACCGCCAGCGCCGCTACCGCCGTGGCCAGACGCAAGGTGTGTTCGCTGGATTCGCGCATCAGCAGGCCGTAAATCAGGCCGCCGACCATCGAATCACCGGCGCCCACGGTGCTGACCACCTCACAGGACGGCGGTTTGGCGATCCAGGCGCCGGAGGCGTTAACCCACAGCGCGCCTTCAGCGCCGAGGGAGATCACCACGTGGGCGATGCCCTGCTCGCGCAGCGCATGCGCGGCCTCGACCACGTCCGCCAGCGCCGGCAGCGGGCGGCCGGCCCAGATCTCCAGCTCGCGGCGGTTCGGCTTCACCAGCCACGGCGAGGCCTTCAACCCGGCGACCAGCGCTTCGCGGCTGCTGTCGAAAATGATGCACGGGCATTTGGCGCGCAGCTGGGTCATCCAGTCGGTAAAGGCATCGGGATCGACGCCGGCCGGCAGGCTGCCGCTCACCGCCACCATGTCAAACTGGCCCAGCCAGCTCAGCGAGTCGCTGACGAAGCGATCCCAGTCCTGCGGCGTCACTTCAAAACCGGAGAAATTGAAATCGGTGACTTCGCCGTCTTTTTCCGTCAGCTTGACGTTGATGCGGGTGCGGCCCGGCACCACCTGGAAGCGGTTGGCGATCCCCAGATCGCTGAACAGCAGTTGGAAACCGTCCTGATTGTCTTTGCCCAGGAAGCCGCCGACGGTGACGTCGATGCCCAAATCCTTCAACACCTTGGCGACGTTGATGCCCTTACCGGCGGCGTGCAGGCCGGCGGTTTTTACCCGGTTGACTTCCCCGCGTTCGATCTGCGGGCAAAACCCCACCAGATCGTACGCCGGGTTCAGGGTGATCGTTGCTACTCTTCTGCTCATGCTGCGCCCTCGCCCAGTCCTTCATTAATCGCTTCGCCGATCGCCTTCAGCGCGGCTTCAGCATCTTCTCCATTGGCGGTAAAGCGCAGGTGATGCCCTTTTTTCACGCCCAGCGCCACCACCTTCATCAGGCTGCGCCCGTTGGCCGGCTTGCCGCTGCCGTCCAGGTTGGTGACGGTGATGTCACTGTTGAAACTTTTGATCACGTTGACCAGCGCCGTACCCGGCCGCGCGTGCAGCCCGTGCTCGTTGCGGATCACGAACTCGGCGCTCAGCACGCTGCTCTCCTCGGCCACTTCGCTGGTCAGCAGCGCCAGCACCCCGGCGGCATCCGCCTTCAGCAGGCGTTCAGCTTTGTTGGCCAGCAGCAGGTCGCTGAGGTAGTTGAGCACCGCCAGCGGCTGCGCGTCGGCGACTGACACCGTCAGCAGCAGCGCCACCGGCTCGCCGTCTTCCACGAAAGCCTGCGCCGGGCGGCTGACGGTGGCCGCGCTGGCCAGGTTGCCTTCAACGCTGTCGCTCAGCCAGATGCCCTGCCCCAGGTTCAGCGGCTTGCGGGTAATGGCATCGCTGACGAACTGCGCATTGACCGCGCAGGCCTTTTGCAGCCGGCCGGCGTTCAGCGCCTGCAGCGTCATCAGGCTGTCGGCCGCGACGTCGAGCGCAATCAGCGAAACGTCGAACTGGAATTCGGCGCTCTGCTGCTCGCCCATCAGCAGGCCGCGCAGCTCTTCCGCGGAGGTGGTTTTCGCCAGCCGCTCCGCCACGCCGTCATCGCTCAGCACGTGAGTAAGCTGGCGCAGCAGCGCCAAATGCTCGTCGGAACGGGCGGCGATGCCGATCGCCACATAGGCGGTCTGGCCTTCGCCCCAGGCGATGCCCTGCGGGAACTGGAACACCTGCACGCCGGTTTTCAGCACCAGATCGCGGGTATCGGTGGTGCCGTGCGGAATGGCGATGCCGTTGCCCAGATAGGTGGACGTCTGCAGTTCGCGCTGCAGCATGCCGTCCACGTAACCGGCGCTGACGCAGCCGGCTTCGGTCAGGGCGGCGGCCACCTGGCGGATGGCCTCCTGCTTATCGGCGGCAGCGGCGCCCAGATGAATGTCTTGCGGTGACAACTGGAACATGATTCTCCTCTCCTGCTGAATTGAATCGTTTCAGCTTCATTGAGAAAAAGGAGCGTTACCCGCTCGCCACAAGCGGCCGGATAACGCTGAAACGTTTCAAGGAGTGTGTGAGCAGCGCAAGGCGAAAGCAAGCTTTCTCCCTTTTGCCATTGCAGATTTTTGAGCTTACGCACACTTTCGCCGGCGCATTGGTCAGCGCCGGGGCAAAATGACATACTGTGCTGAAACTTTGCTGACGGAGAAAAGCATGAACGTAGTGACCGGCGTCGGGGTGATCATCGTCAACCCGCAGGGCGAGATTTTGTTGGGCAAGCGCTGCGGTTCCCATGCGCCCTTTTGGTCGATCCCCGGCGGGCATCTGGAGGCCGGTGAAACCTTCGAGCAGTGCGCCCGGCGCGAAATCGCCGAAGAGACCGGGCTGCTCATCGATCCGCCGCGCTTCGTGGGCGTCAGCAACAATCTGCAAACCTGGCGCGCCGAAGGCAAACACACGGTGTCTGTCTGCCTGCAGGTGGATCACCCCGGCGGCAGCGCCGAGTTGAAAGAACCCGAAAAGTGCGCCGAGTGGCGCTGGTGCGCGCCCGACGCCCTGCCGGAACCGCATTTCGAAGCCAGCCGCACCGCCATCCGGCTATGGCTGAGCGGCCAGCCCTATTTGCCCACGGCCTGAGCCATCGCGAACGCGTCCTGCGTTCGCTTCCCCTGCCGCTCGAACTCATCGCTATATACACCAGAATATAACGCTATTTTTTGCGATATATGCCCTTTTTTTGACTACGGATAACCCTATGGGGTTAACCCTCTTCTATATTACCCCTGCAATCGACGTGGCATTCTGACCTCCGGTCGGCGGCCTTTTGGCAAGATTTTATTTTAAATTCATAATTATAAGCGGGTTTACCATGAGCAAAAAACTGACTGGCTTTGAAAAAAAGCGCCGGTGGGGATGGCTATGGCTTTTGCTGCTGGGGATTATCCTCGGCGCGGCGCTGTTGGCCGGGACCGCCACCGTATTCCATAAAACCAGCGATACCGCCTTCTGCGTTTCCTGCCACACCATGCAACAGCCGCTGGCCGAATATCAGGGCAGCGTTCACTTCCAGAACACCAAGGGCATCCGCGCCGAGTGCGCCGACTGCCACGTGCCGCACCAGCCGATCGATTACCTGTGGACCAAAATCCGCGCGGTGAAAGACATTTACGGCGAAATGGTCGGCACCATCGATACGCCGGAAAAATACGAAGCGCACAAGCTGGCGATGGCGCAGTCGGTCTGGAAAACGCTGAAAGAGAACGACTCGGCCACCTGCCGCTCCTGCCACAGCTACGACGCCATGGACATCACCGCCCAGCGCCCTGAGGCGCGCCTGCAGCACCCGGTGGCGATCAAACAGGGCGAGACCTGCATCGATTGCCATAAGGGCGTGGCCCACATCCTGCCGGACATGAGCGGCGAAACCCAGGCCGGCGCCGCCGAGCTGGCGAAGGCCGCGGCGTTGACCGCACCGGACGCCACCACCCTCTACACCATCGCCACCGAACCGTTCTTCCTCAGCGCGGATGACAGCCATAACGCCGGCAACCTGATGCCTTCCACCGAAGTGCAGGTGGTGAAGCAGGATGGCGACAAGGTGCTGGCCACCGTGAGCGGCTGGCAGCAGGACGGGGTCAGCGAAGTGTTCTACGCCGCGCAGGGCAAACGCATCCTCAGCGTGCTGCTGGGTGAAGACGCGCGCCAACAGCTGAAGACCGCCTCCACCCAGACCGATGCGGAAACCGGCCTGGTCTGGCATCAGGTCTCTTTGCAGGTGTGGCTGCCGCGTAAACAGTTGATTGACGATCAGCAAAAAATCTGGCGCTACGCCGCGGACATGATGTCGGCCAACTGCACCGGCTGCCACGGGCTGACCGCGCTCGATCGCTTCAACGCCAACCAATGGATTGGCGTCATCAAAGGCATGGCGCCGCGCACCTCGCTGACGCAGGAACAGCTGCGCGTGCTGACGCAATACGTACAAAAACACGCCAGCGACATGCCACCTGCCGCACCGGCCAAGCTTTAAGGGAGAAGCGCAATGAGCAACCAACAACCGTTAACCATGAGCCGCCGCCGCTTCCTGACCGGAGCCGCCGCGCTGGCCGCCGCCCCGCTGCTGGCGGGCTTATGGCCCAAAGCGGCGCTGGCGCAGGCCATCAGCGAAGCGCTGCCGCAGTTCATCGCCTTGCGTCAGGCGCAAAAAGGCATTCTGACCGGCGCCCACTGGGGCGCGTTCGAGGCCATCGTGCAGGACGGCAAGATGGTCGGCGTGCAGCCGGTGCAGGACGATCCCTATCCGAATGAGCTGATCGCCATGGCGCCTTATCAGGTGCACGCCGAGAACCGCATCAAATACCCGATGGTGCGTAAAAGCTGGCTGGAGGGCGGCCCCGGCAGCCGCACCGAGCTGCGCGGCCGCGACGAGTGGGTGCGCGTCAGCTGGGACAAAGCGACCGAGCTGGTGTGCAATGAAATCACTCGCCTGCAAAAAGATCACGGGCCGCAGTCGATCTACGCCGGTTCCTACGGCTGGAAAAGCGTCGGCATGCTGCACAACAGCCGCACGCTGCTGCAACGCTTGATGAACCTGACCGGCGGTTTCCTCGGCTACGCCGGCGACTACTCCACCGGCGCGGCGCAGGTGATCATGTCGCACGTGGTCGGTTCGATGGAGGTCTACGAACAGCAGACCGCCTGGCCGAACGTAATTGAGAACAGCGAGCTGGTGATCCTGTGGGGCTGCAACCCGATGGTCACGCTGAAAAACAGCTGGAACGTGCCGGATCACGTCGGCCAGACCGGCTTCGAGGCGCTGAAGAAGAAAGGCACCCGGGTGATCAGCATCGATCCGGTGCACAGCGACAGCGCCAAGTTCGTCAATGCGCAGTGGATCGCCCCGCGCCCTTATACCGACGGCGCCATGCTGATCGGCATCGCCCACACGCTGCTGACCGAGAAGCTGCATAACCCGGACTTCCTGAAAACCTACACCGTCGGCTTCGACAAGTTCCAGGCCTACCTGCTGGGCGAGAGCGACGGCGTAGCGAAAACCGCCGAATGGGCGGCCGACATCAGCGGCGTCGATGCCGACACGCTGCGCCAACTGGCGCGCGAGATGGCGAAACACCGTACCATGATCATGGGCGGCTGGGGCATTCAGCGCCAGCACCACGGCGAACAGCAGCACTGGCTGCTGGTGACGGTGGCGGCGATGCTCGGCCAGATCGGCCTGCCGGGCGGCGGCTTCGGCTTCAGCTACCACTATTCCTCCGGCGGCAGCCCGACCGCCAAGGGCGGCATCATCGCCGGCATCTCCGCCGGCAACGCGCCGAAGAACTCGCCGGCGCCGATCCCGGTGGCGCGCATCGCCGAATGCCTGAGCAACCCGGGCAAAACCATCGACTTCAACGGCGCCAAGGTCACCTACCCCGAGGTGAAAATGGTGTATGTGGCGGGCGGCAACACCTTCCACCAGCATCAGGACACCAATAACCTGGTCAAAGCCTGGCAGCGGCCGGACACCATCGTGGTCAACGAGCCTTACTGGACCGCCACCGCCAAGCATGCCGACATCGTGCTGCCGGCCACCACCAGCTACGAGCGCAACGATCTGGAAATGGGCGGCGACTATTCGCAGCTCTACGTGTTCCCAATGCATCAATGCGTGCCGCCGCAGCACGAGTCGCGCAGCGACTTCGACATCTTCTCGGCGATGGCGGCCAGGCTGGGCGTGCAGGAGGCCTTTACCGAGGGCAAGGACGAAACCCAGTGGCTGAAAGGCATGTACGACGACATGAAAAACCAGGCGCGCGCCGCCCGGGTGGCGCTGCCGCCGTTCGACATGTTCTGGCAATCCAACAACTACGTGCGCTTCCCGGTGCCGGAGGCCAACAAGCAGTGGGTGCGCTTTGCCGATTATCGCGACAACCCGCTGCTGAACCCGCTGGGCACGCCGTCGGGCAAGATCGAGATCTACTCCGACGCCATCGCCAAAATGCATTACGAGGATTGCCCCGGCATCCCGACCTGGATGCCGCCGCACGAGTGGTATCGCGGGCCGGAAGCGGCCAAGTATCCGCTGTCGCTCAATACCGCGCACCCGACCAACCGGCTGCACTCTCAGCTCGACAACACGCCGCTGCGCGAGAAATACGCGGTAGCGGATCGTGAAGCGATCCTGATCCACCCGCAGGACGCGCAGCCGCGCGGCATCAGCGGCGGCGATCTGGTGCGGGCGTTCAACGATCGCGGCCAGATCCTGGTGGGGGCGGTGGTCAGCGAAGACGTGCGGCCAGGCGTAGTGCGCATCAGCGAAGGCGCCTGGTTCGATCCGGCCGATCCGGCGCAGCCCGGCTCGCTGTGCAAGAACGGCAACGTCAACTGCCTGACCTTCGACATCGGCTCTTCCAGCCTGGCGCAGGGCAACTGCGGGCAGATGGCGCAGCTGCAGATCGAGAAGTATCGGGGGCCGGTATTGAAAAATACCGCGCACGCGGTGCCGCAAGGCGCCTGATCCCGCGATAACCCGCGATAAACTGGGGCGCGTAACGCGCCCCTTTTTTCCTCGTCGCCGCGCGACATATCCGCTTACCCTTCGTCGCAAGGGAGCGGTTTGCGTTTCATTTCAACGGGCGTATGATGCGCGCGACCTCCCTTTTTCGACGAATTATCAACCGCCATGCCGACTTCATCCGCAGTAACGCGACGCGCGCCCGATCTCACTTCGCTGGCCTTTTTGGCGGTGGCGTTTCTGACCGGCATCGCCGGCGCGTTGCAAACCCCGACGCTGAGCCTGTTTCTGGAAACCGAGGTCAAGGTACGGCCGGCGCTGGTCGGGTTGTTCTTTACCGGCAGCGCGGTGATCGGCATTCTGGTCAGCCAGTTTCTCGCCGGCCGTTCGGATAAACAAGGCGACCGCAAATCACTGATCTTCCTCTGCTGCATGCTGGGTGCGCTGGGGTTCACGCTGTTCGCCTGGAGCCGCAACTATTACCTGCTGCTGCTCGTCGGCGTGCTGCTCACCAGCTTCGGCTCCACCGCCAATCCGCAGATGTTTGCGCTGGCGCGCGAGCATGCCGATCGCACCGGACGCGAGGCGGTGATGTTCACCTCCATCATGCGCGCCCAGGTTTCCCTTGCCTGGGTCATTGGCCCGCCGATCGCCTTCGCGCTGGCGCTGGGCTTCGGCTTTAAGGTCATGTATCTGGCGGGCGCGGCGGCCTTTGTGCTGTGCGGCCTGCTGGTGTGGAAGCGGCTGCCTTCGATGCCTAAAACCGCGGCGACGAACGCGCCCCTGGCCGCACCGCGGCAGCATCGCCGCGATTCGCTGCTGCTGTTCGTCGCCTGCACCCTGATGTGGACCGCCAACAGCATGTACCTGATCAACATGCCGCTGTATGTGGTGCACGAGCTGCGGCTGCCGGAGCGGCTGGCCGGGATATTGATGGGTGCCGCCGCCGGGCTGGAGATCCCAATCATGCTGATCGCCGGCATGGTGGCGAAACGCTGCGGCAAGCGTTGTTTGATGCGCGGGGCGGTGGTCGCCGGCGTGCTGTTCTATTGCGGCCTGCTGTTTATCACCGGCAGTTGGCCGCTGATTGCCCTGCAGCTGCTGAATGCGGCGTTTATCGGCGTGCTGGCTGGCATCGGCATGCTCTACTTTCAGGATTTGATGCCCGGTCAGGCCGGCACGGCTACCACGCTGTTCACCAACACCATTCGGGTAGGCTGGGTCATCGCCGGTGCCATCGCCGGTGCGGTGGCGGAAATCTGGAATTACCATGCGGTGTTTTACGCCGCGCTGGCGATGGCGGCAGGCGCGACGCTGTGTCTGTGGACGTTGAGGGAAGCTTAAGGCGCGGTGTCCGCTTCCAGCCTGGCGAGATAAATCAGCGCCTGATCGCGGTGATCGTGGCACATGTCGCGGCTCGGCTGCAGGCTGCCGCACACCTTCGGCCGCAGCGGCGAATGAAACAGGCCACAGCGCAGCCGTTCATCCAGATGAATGCAGCGGGTATTGGCGGGCTTGCCGTTCGGCATGCCGGGGATCGGGCTGGATATTGACGGCGCGATACAGCAGGCGCCGCAGTCGCTGCGACAGTCCATCAGCGCTACTCCTGGTGGGCTGGGGAAAAGAAGCGCGACAATAGCAGCCGCGCGCGGCGGCCGCCAGCAGAATCCCTGCGCCCCGGCGATCTTTACACTCATCGCCCTGCGCCGGCCGGCTGCATCCTATGGCGAAAAAACGCCCAACAAACCTTGATTTAAAGACAAAAACGCGTGAAACGTGCAATTACCACGCTTTACATGCGCCATGCGCCCATGTACCATTAAGCTAGTACAAAAGAACCCATCCCTCAGGAGCACGCATGTCTACGGACACCATCCAGAAGCTGGCCCGCCCTTCCGTCCTCGGCGGCGCGATGATCATTGCCGGAACCGCCGTTGGCGCCGGCATGTTTTCCATTCCGATCGTCACTTCCGGTGTCTGGTTCAGCGGCTCCGTCGCGCTGCTGGTGTATACCTGGGCCTGCATGTTACTTTCCGGCCTGATGATCCTCGAAGCCACGCTGCCCTACCCGAGCGGCGCCAGCTTCAACACCATGGTCAAGGATCTGCTGGGCAAAGGCTGGAACGCCGTGAACGGCCTGTCGGTGGCGTTCGTGCTGTACATCCTGACCTATGCCTATATCTCCGCCGGCGGCTCGATCATCGCCCACACGCTGGAGGGCATCGTCGGCGTCGGCCAGACCACCGCCGGCCTGGTGTTCGCGCTGGTCGTGGCGTTTATCGTCTGGCTCTCCACCCGCGCGGTCGACCGCCTGAGCACCATTTTGATCGGCGGTATGGTGATCACCTTCGTGATGTCGGTGGGCGACATGTTCACCCACGTGCAGCCCGCGGTGCTGTTCAACACCGGCGATGACCAGGCCAGCTATCTGCCTTACGCCCTGGCGGCGTTGCCTTACTTGCTGACCTCGTTCGGCTACCACGGCAACATTCCCGGGCTGGTGAAGTATTACCATAAGGACAGCGGCTCCGTGGTGCGCAGCCTGGTGTACGGCACCCTGCTGGCATTGGCTATCTACATCCTGTGGCAGTACGTGATCCAGGGCAATATCGCGCGCGACGCCTTTAAGCAAGTGATCGCCGAGGGCGGCAACATCGGCAGCCTGCTCAAGCAAATGGGCAACGTCTCCAGCAGCCAGACCGTCAGCCAACTGCTGAACGCCTTCTCCTATATGGCGCTGGCCAGCTCGTTCCTCGGCGTGTCGCTGGGCCTGTTCGACTACCTGGCAGACTTCTGCAAGTTCAAGGACGACGCCGTCGGACGCAGCAAGACCGCGCTGGTGACCTTTGTGCCGCCGACCCTGGCCGCGCTGCTGTTCCCGAACGGTTTCCTGTACGCCATCGGTTTCGCCGGGCTGGCGGCCACCGTCTGGGCGGTGATCGTGCCGGCGCTGATGGCGCGCGCCAGCCGCCGCCGCCACCCGCAGGCCGGTTACCGCGCACCGGGCGGCAACGGCGTGATCCTGTTCGTTATCCTGTTCGGCCTGATCAACGCCGCTGCGCATATTCTTTCGCTGTTCGGCCTGCTGCCGGTCTTCCGCTAATCCCCGAGGGGAGGGCGAGCGCCCTCCCTTTCCCGCACTGTTTTTACGCCGGGCTATTGCCTGAAATCGGCGGCGCGAGTACCTTGTCGCAACTTCTCTAATACTCTTCATTGCGGATGAATTGAAATGGCAAGAGCTAACGAAATTAAGCGCGGCATGGCGATCAGCTACAACGGCAAGCTGCTGCTGGTAAAAGATATCGACGTGCAGAGCCCAAGCGCCCGCGGCGCCAGCACCCTGTACAAAATGCGCTTCTCCGACGTGCGCACCGGCCTGAAAGTGGAAGAACGCTTCAAGGGCGACGATATCCTGGACACCATTTCCCTGTCGCGCCGCAAGGTGAACTTCTCGTATATCGACGGCGAAGAATACGTGTTCATGGATGACGAAGACTACACCCCGTACATCTTCAAGAAAGACCAGATCGAAGACGAGCTGCTGTTCATTCCGGAAGGCGGCCTGCCGGGCATGCAGGTGCTGACGCTGGACGGCCAGGTGCTGGCGCTGGAGCTGCCGCAGACCGTGGATATGGAAATCGTCGAGACCGCGCCGGGCATCAAAGGCGCTTCCGCCAGCGCCCGCAACAAACCGGCCACCATGGCGACCGGCCTGGTGATCCACGTGCCGGAATACCTCAGCGCCGGCGACAAGATTCGCATTCATATCGCCGAACGCCGCTACATGAGCCGCGCCGACTAGTCGACGCCAGCGGGGCCGGAACGCGGCCCCGTTTCATTTTCCGCTACGGCAACTCCGGGAAAAAACGCCGCTTGAGCGCCAGCTCGACGCCGCGCAGCTCCGCCAGCCCTTTCAACCGCCCGATGGCCGAATAGCCCGGATTGGTTTTCTTTTTCAAGTCGTCCAGCATCTGATGCCCATGATCGGGGCGCATCGGGATCGGCCGCCGATCGCCCGCCCGCTGCCGACGCAGCTCTTCGGTCAGGATCGCTTCGATCACCGCCACCATGTCCACATCGCCCTGCAGGTGCGCCCCTTCGTGGAAGCTTTTCGGGTTCTCCTCGCGGCAGGTGGCGCGCAGGTGGGTAAAGTGAATGCGATCGCCAAAGGTTTCAATCATCCGCACCAGATCGTTGTCGGCGCGCACGCCGTAGGAACCGGTGCATAGGGTGAAGCCGTTATAGATGCTGTCGACGGTCTGCTTCAGCCATTGCATGTCTTCAATCGTGGAGACGATGCGCGGCAGGCCGAGGATCGGCCGCGGCGGATCGTCGGGGTGCACCGCCAGCCGGATGCCGACCTCTTCCGCCACCGGCACGATGGCGCGCAGAAAGACCGCCATGTTCTCGCGCAGCCGCGCCTTGTCGATGCCGTCGTACTCCGTCAACCGGCGGCGGAACTGTTCCAGCGTGTAGCCCTCTTCCGCCCCCGGCAGCCCGGCGATGATGTTGCCGGTCAGCCGGTTTTTTTCCTCCTCGCTCATGGCGGCGAAATAGGCCGCCGCCTGACTGCGCTCTTGCGGCGTATAATCGGCCTCGGCGCCGGCGCGCTGCAGGATATGCAGCTCGAACGCGGCGAAGGCGATCTGATCGAAGCGCAGCGCTTTGGAACCGTCCGGCAGCGGATAGGCCAGATCGGTGCGCGTCCAGTCGAGGATCGGCATGAAGTTGTAGCAGACGGTGTCGATGCCGCAGGCCGCCAGGTTACGCAGCGACTGTTGATAATTGGCGATGTACCGCCGCCAGTCGCCGCTGTGGGTTTTGATCTCCTCATGCACCGGCACGCTCTCCACCACCGACCACAACAGCCCCTTTTCCGCCAACAGCGCCTGTCGCGCGCGGATCTCATCGATCGGCCAGACGTCGCCGTTCGCGATATGATGCAGCGCCGTCACCACCCCGGTCGCCCCGGCCTGACGCACGTCATCCAAAGAGACCGGATCGTTCGGGCCATACCAACGCCATGTTTGTTCCATGTTTTGTCCTTATGCCTGTCTCGCACCGCGATGCTGTTATACCAGTTTAATTTAGATGTCAGCTACCTTTAACTTACTCTTTCGCCCTGCGCTGTCAAAACCGAACCCCTCATTGGTTGATCCACTTCACGATTCTGGCTTATTTTGGACTGACCAATTCCTTTAGCTGGCCGATATCCCTACACTGGTCGCAGTTTTTTATCGCCAGCGCCACCCTGCCGATGTGGCAGAAAACTGGTCTGCTAACTTGGCGCAACTGGCCCGCCAGCTGTCTTACATGCTTTGGAGATGAGATGAAAACGATCGCCAACACCCCATTGCCGGGCGCCGTGCGGCAGCCGGGCTATGACCGCCGGGCTCTGCGCAGCCGCATCGTGCACCTTGGCTTCGGCGCGTTCCACCGCGCGCATCAGGCGCTGCTGACCGATCGGGTGCTGAACGCCCACGGCGGCGACTGGGGCATCTGCGAGATCAGCCTGTCCGGCGGCGTGCCGCTGTTTGAGGCGCTGCGGCAACAGGATCATCTGTACAGCGTGCTGGAGAAAGGCGCGGACGGCCATCAGGCCATCGTGATCGGCGCGGTACATGAGAGCCTGCACCGCAAGCTGGAAGGCATCGCCGCAGTGCTGGAGAAACTGGCCGAGCCGCAGGTGGCGATCGTCTCGATGACCATCACCGAAAAAGGCTACTGCATCGAGCCCGGCAGCGGGCGATTGGATCGGCAGCATCCGGGGATCGTCGCCGATCTGGCGACGCCGCATCAGCCGCAGACCGTGCCCGGCATTTTGGTGGAGGCGCTGCGGCTGCGGCGCGAACGCGGCCTGCCCGCCTTCTCCCTGCTCTCCTGCGACAATATTCCGCAGAACGGCCACGTGCTGCGCCGGGCGGTGCTCGATCTGGCGCAGGCGCGGGATCCGTCGCTCGCCGATTGGATCGCCACCGCCGCCACCTTCCCCTGCACCATGGTGGATCGCATCGTGCCGGCCGCCACGCCGGCCACGCTGGATGAGATTGCCGCCGCGCTGGGCGGCGTGCGCGACGAATGCGCCATCGCCTGCGAGCCCTTTATTCAATGGGTGGTGGAAGACAACTTCGCCGCCGGACGCCCGGCGTGGGAGCTGGCCGGCGCCCAGCTGGTCAGCGATGTGCTGCCGTTTGAGCACATGAAACTGCGCATGCTGAACGGCAGCCACTCGTTCCTGGCTTACCTCGGCTACCTGGGTGGCTACCGCTATATCAACGAGTGCATGGCGGATGAACACTACCGTCGCGCCGCCCTGCGGTTGATGCTGGACGAACAGGCGCCCACCCTGAGCGTTACCGGCATCAGTCTGACCGACTACGCCGCACAGCTTATCGCGCGCTTCAGCAACCCGGCGCTGCAACACCTCACCTGGCAGATCGCCATGGACGGTTCGCAGAAGCTGCCGCAGCGCATGCTGGACGCGGTGCGCTGGCATCTGCGGCACGGCGGCGACTATAGCGGGCTGGCGCTGGGCGTGGCGGGCTGGATGCGTTACGTCGGCGGCGTCGATGACGCCGGTCAGCCGATCGACATTCGCGATCCGCTGGCAGACGCGCTGCACCAGACTATTGCCGCTACGCCGGACGATCGGCGGCGCGTAACGGCGCTGCTGGCGCTGAAATCGGTGTTCGGCGAATCGCTGGCAACGCATGCGGCGTTTGCCGACGCGGTGACGCAAGCCTATTTGTCGCTGCGCGATCGCGGTGCGCGTGAAACGGTGAAGGAGTGGGTGCTGCGGTGAGGAGCCTGCAGGGCCGAGAATAACCATGCCGGCGTAACGTTACGCCGGCATGGCGGAACGACTTAACGATAAACGACCGTCATAACAGCGAGTTTCTTCTGTTGGTCTACCCACTTCATTTCGGTTGTGCCTAGATTTAGCGGAAGTTCTTTGCGTGTAGTATCAAAACCTGACAACGCTTGCTGGGCCTGATAACGCTGGCCGTTGCGGTAACATTGCGTATTCGCCTTAGAATCTGCAATATTGACCGTGCAAGGACTTTCAACGATAGAACCGACGAAGCGAATTACCCCGCCGGCCACTCCTGCATGACTCACTGCCGTCCATGAAAACAACATTCCTACGATCAAAAATAACCGAAAGGTATTCATGGCAACCTCATTTTTAGTTAAGCCAATTTAACCATAGAGGATCTTGTTAGGAATAATCGCAAGGAAAGGGACGAGATTTGATCGTTAATCGCGTCATTAACAATGTAAAAACAAGCTACTAACAAAAGTTAACCGCATCTAATACAGGGTTTTATCTAAGAATTTTCTTGTTATGAACGGTGGATTTTGTCGGTTGAAAAGCGCATGGTGACGTGCAAAATTTGCGAGATAGAGCACAAATTAAATCGCGGCGGTTTCACCGATAAGGCTGCGTAACTCATTTATTAAGCAGGTTAATTTTTGCTCCAGGAATTATTAATGACCAAAACCAATTTGATTACCGGTTTCCTCGGCAGCGGTAAAACCACCACTATCCGCCATTTGCTGGCTCATAAGCCCGAACATGAGCGCTGGGCGGTATTGGTCAATGAATTCGGCGAGATCGGCATCGACGGCGCGCTGCTGGCAGACAGCGGCGCGGTGCTCAAAGAGATCCCCGGTGGCTGCATGTGCTGCGTCAACGGCCTGCCGATGCAGGTGGGCTTGAATATGCTGTTACAGCAGGCCAAACCGGATCGGCTGCTGATCGAGCCGACCGGGCTCGGGCATCCGAAACAAATTCTGTCGCTGCTGACCCAGGAGAGCTATGCCGGCTGGATCGATCTGCAGGCCACCCTGTGCCTGCTGGATGCCCGCCAGCTCAGCCAGCCCCGCTACCGCGACAACGAAAACTTCCGCGATCAGTTGGCCGCGGCCGACGTTATTTTGGCCAGCAAAAGCGATGCCTATCAGCCGGAAGACAGGCGGGCGCTGGAAGCCTGGAGGGCGCAAGATCCGCTGCGGCGGCCCTGTTATGCCATCGCGCAAGGCGAAGCGGATGTCGCGCTGTTGTCACTTCCGCGCACGAATCGTACAGAATTGCCGGACGCGCAGCATCATCATGGTCAGGCGAAAACGCAGGGGCTGGCGGCGCTGCGGCTGCCGGAGCACGCCCGCTGGCGGCGAGCGTTAAACGAGGGGCAAGGCTTCACCAGCTGTGGCTGGATTTTTGACGGCGACACCCAATTCGACACCGTCGGCTTTATGGAATGGGTGCGACTCGCGCCGGTAGAACGCGCCAAAGGCGCGGTGCGCATCCCCGAAGGCACATTGCTGCTCAATCGTCAGGGACAGGATCTCAACATCGAAACCCGCCCGGTCGCGCCGCTCGACAGCCGAATTGAGCTTATCCACAGCGAAAATGCCGATTGGAACGCCCTGCAATCCGCCTTGTTTAAGATTCGTTTAAGTTAGACCCCGTACCGTTGCCCCCCGGTTGCCGCAGGGCGGCCGGGTTTTATTTCGTTTTCATTTTGCCAACAGGTTATGTCATGACACGCCGCAATTTACCCCTCATTCTCCTCTTCAACTTACTGGGCGTTGCGCTGTTTTTGTCCTGGTTCCTGCCGGCCAATCACGGCGGCTGGTATACCCTGGACTCGGCGATCTTTTTCTTCTTTAACCGCCATCTGGCCACCGACCCGGCGTTTTTGCACCTGGTCGCCATCACCAACAACCGCGCGTTTGACGTGATTTCGCTGCTCGCCATGGGCCTGCTGTATTTGTACTTCTACCTGAAGCAGGACGCCGCCGGCCGCCGACGCCTGGTGATCACCGGCGTGGTGATGCTGCTGACCGCCGTGGTGCTGAACCAGCTTGGCCACCTGCTGCCGGTGAAGCATCCGAGCCCCACCCTGACCTTCGACAATATCTATCGCGTCAGCGAGCTGACCGGCATCCCCACCAAGGACGCTTCCAGCGACAGCTTCCCCGGCGACCACGGCATGATGCTGATTATTTTTTCCTGCTTTATGCTGCGCTATTTCGGCCGCCGCGCCTTCGCCGTCGCCCTGCTGATTACGCTGCTCTTCTCATTGCCACGCGTGATGATTGGCGCCCACTGGTTTACCGATATTGCCGTCGGCTCGCTGTCCGTGGTGCTGGTTGGCGCCAGCTGGGTGCTGATGACGCCTTGCAGCGACTGGATCGTCGATCGGTTGAATCGCCTGTTGCCCGGCAAGCATCGCCCCGGCCAACCATAACTTGCGTCTATGACTCATGCCGGGAGGCGCTCGCCTACCGGCCTTAATCCCTTCGCTGAGCGCAAAATATCGTCACCGCCCGTTAACGCTTTTGCAACCTGATTTCACGCCAGATTCATACATCGGACAATTGGCGTTTTTTATATGAAGATTTACATTATGTTACATCACAAATTCATATAAAAAAGACGGGAAAAAGGCTCGCAATCCCCTATTTGTTCCGGTAATCTCAGATGCGTTTGTGCCTGGTTTAAGTCGAATCAGTATGGAATCCGATAAAAATGTGCGTTCTCGCACGTTTTCAACGGTAACTGGTTGTCGATGCAACAGGTGCGGACTAGGCTCGTTTCGTTTGGCATTTTTCAGGTAGCGACTTTCGTCGTTAAGGACTTCAAGGGAAAACAACAACAATGGTCAAATCTCAACCGTTTCTGAGATATTTTTTGCGGGTAGTCCCTGCAATTGCCGCTGCGGTTATGCTCTCCGCATGCAGCTCGACTCACACTTCGAACTTGAATAACGCACAAACTGAGATGCGTGCAGTTAATGACAAAGACGGTCTTTTACTGCAAGCCTCTCAGGATGAATTCGAAGCGATGGTCCGCAACGTTGACGTCAAGTCAAAGATTATGGATCAGTACGCGGACTGGAAAGGCGTTCGCTACCGTTTAGGCGGTGACAGCAAGCGCGGCATCGATTGCTCGGCGTTTGTTCAACGCACCTTCCGCGAACAGTTCGGCATGGATTTACCGCGTTCTACCTATGAACAGGAAGATCTCGGCAAGAAAATCCAGCGCACCAAGCTGCGCGTCGGCGATTTGGTGCTGTTCCGCGCCGGTTCTACCGGGCGCCATGTCGGCATCTATTTAGGCAACGATCAGTTCGTTCACGCCTCCACCAGCAGTGGGGTCATGATTTCCAAGCTGACCGATAACTATTGGAATAAACGTTATCGAGAAGCGCGCCGGGTGTTGACCAACGGTTAACGGCGCAATGCCTTGAAGATCCTGAATACCAAACGAGCGATAAGCGCCGCCTACGGGCGGCGTTTTTTTTGGTTGTCTAACAGATATCATCAAGATTGCTCCCTGCCTTATCGCCATCTTTCTCCGCTTAACGCTGCCGCACGCCATTATTTTGATAAACTGTTGGCAGGAAATCGCGCCATCGAGGAAAAACTCGCCTATTATCGTCAGATGACGGCAACGGCGCCCCGGCGTTATTTAAAACGTTTCCGCTTAAAATAGGCGCATTATATTTCTGTCGGCGACGCCGCATATTTAAACAACGCCGCCGGTTGGTACGGGATAAAAAGGCAAAAATGAAAAAAAAGCCGTTGGCACAATCCATTAAATGGCTGCGCGACACCCCTGACGCCCTGTTGCAGAGGACTCGGTTATGGGCTTGAAAAGAGCTTTTGCCCGCAGCGTGTCTCACCGACAGCGCAGCCTGGCTAAAAGCGGCGTCGCCGCCCTGGTATTTTTTACGCTCTTCACCGCGGTCACGCTTTCTTTGATTAACCACCAGCGCACGCAATATCAACATAAGGTCGAAGCGCGCACGCAAAAGTTCACGCTGGGTTATATCTCGCACCTGAAGACGGTGATGCAGCAAATGATGCCGCTGCTGGCCAAGCCTTGCCTCTCAAGCCAGTCGGACATTACCTACCAAGCGGCCTTTACCAGTGGCGTGCGCACCTTCCTGTTGGTGAAAGACGGCTACGCCTATTGCTCTTCCGCCACCGGCGACATGATGTTGCCGATGAAAAATCTCTACCAGGATATCGACTGGAATCTGCCCCTGGATCTCAAGCTGCAGCAGGGCACGCCGATCGTGCCGAACAAACCGGCGGTTGCAGTTTGGCTGCGGCATCCCGACGAAAAGGCCACCGGCATCCTCGCTACGCTGGACATCGATCTGATGCCCTATCTGCTGTTCACCTCGCACGACGAACAGGCGCCGGGCATCGCCATCGTGATGGGCAACCGCGCGCTGACCACCTTCAGCCCGAACCTGATGCCGGCCGATCAGTTGCCGAAGGGCAAGGCGGATAAACTGACGCTGCCCAATCTGCCGCTGACCATCCTGTTCTACAACGAGAAACTGACCCCCAACGACATTCGCCTGACGCTGCTGGGCAGCCTGGTGCTGTCATTGATGATCGGCGTACTCTGCTATTACATGCTGCTGCTGCGGCAAAGCCCGGAACGCGCGCTGCTGCGCGGCATCAAGCGCAACGAGTTCTTTATCGAATACCAGCCGGTGTTCCATACCGACAGCAACAGCATCGGCGGGCTGGAAGCGCTGATCCGCTGGCAGCATCCGATCGAAGGCCGCATCCCGCCCGACGTCTTTATCCCCTACGCCGAAAGCAACGGGCTGATCGTGCCGCTCACCCGCCACCTGTTCAGGCTGATCGCCGAAGATGCGCCGCAGCTCGCCAAAGCGCTGCCGCGGGGAGGCAAGGTCGGGCTCAACATCTCCCCCGCCCACCTGAGCGCGCCGTCGTTCCACCAGGACGTGTATGAACTGTTGACGCAGCTGCCGGGCGATTACTTTACGCTGGTGTTTGAAATCACCGAGCGTGGCATGGTGGAAGAAGAGAGTGCGCTGGCGGAGTTTGACTGGCTGCACAAACAGGGCATCGAGATCGCGGTGGACGATTTTGGCACCGGGCACAGCGCGTTGATCTATCTTGAGCGCTTCACCATGGATTACCTGAAGATCGATCGTGGCTTCGTCAACACCATCGGCCAGGACACGGTCACCGCGCCGGTGCTGGATGCGGTGATCTCGTTGGCGAAAAAGCTGAAAATGCTGACGGTGGCCGAGGGCGTGGAAACCGCCGAGCAGATGCAGTTCCTGCAAGAACACGGCGTTAACTTCATGCAGGGCTACTACTTCAGCAAGCCGCTGAGCATCGACAATTTCGTCGCTTACTGCAATGCTCATCAGGTCTTTGATTATCAGGCAAAAAAATAGTTAATCTTTAAGCATCTTTACCCTGCGCTCACCCGAAGAATGTTATGCTGGGCGCAGGTTGTACTTTATTCCACAGCAGGAGCTTACCGTCCGATGTCCGTGCGCATTTTCGCTGCTCTGGTGCTCTCGGCACTGAGCTTCGGTCTGCAGGCCGAAGCCCTCAACGAAAGCTACGCTTTCGCCCTTCTCGGTGAACCGAAATACGCCACCGACTTCAGCCATTTCGACTACGTCAACCCGGCGGCGCCCAAGGGCGGCGACGTGCGGCTGGCGGCCATCGGTACCTACGACAACTTCAACCGCTTCGCCACCCGCGGCGTGCCCGGTGCCCGTACCGAACAACTGTACGATACCCTGTTCGCGACGTCCGACGACGAACCCGGCAGCTTTTATCCGCTGATTGCCGAATCGGCTCGTTATCCCAGCGATCTGCGGTGGGTCGAAGTGGATATCAACGCGCGCGCCCGCTTTCAGGACGGCAGCCCGATCACCGCCGCCGACGTGGCCTTCACCTTCAATAAATTCATGACCGAAGGCGTGCCGCAGTTTCGCTCTTATTACAAAGGCGTCACGGTCAAGGCTATCTCGCGTTTGACGGTGCGTATAGAGTTTCCGCAGCCGAACAAAGAGGCGATGCTGTCGCTATTCGGCAGTCTGCCGATCCTCCCGGCTGCTTTTTGGCAAGGGTATAAGCTCAATGAGCCGCTCAACATCCCGCCGCTCGCCAGCGGCCCGTATAAAATCGGCGATTACCGCCTCGGCCAGTACATCACCTACCAGCGAGTACGCGACTACTGGGCCGCCAACCTGCCGGTGAACCGCGGCCGCTATAACTTCGACAGCATTCGCTACGATTATTACCTGGACGACAAAGTGGCGCAGGAAGCCTTCAAGGCCGGCGCTTACGATTTCCGCATCGAGCCGTCGCCCAAAAGCTGGGCCACCCAGTATCAGGGCGGCAACTTCGCGCGCAACTACATCATCAAGCAGGACGAGACCAACCAGGCGGCACAGAATACCCGCTGGCTGGCATTCAACATCCAAAAACCGCTGTTCGCCGATCGTCGGGTACGGGAAGCGATTGGCCTGGCTTTCGACTTTAACTGGATGAACAAGGCGCTGTATTACAACGCCTATCAGCGCGCCGACAGCTATTTCCAAAACACCGCCTACGCCGCCCGTAGCTACCCGGACGCCGCCGAACTGGCCTTGCTGGCACCGCTCAAAGGCCAGGTGCCGCCGGAGGTGTTCACCAGCATCTACCAGCCGCCCTCCTCCGACGGCAGCGGCAACGATCGGCAAAACCTGCTGAAAGCGACCCAACTGCTGAAAGAAGCCGGTTGGGTGGTCAAAAATCAAAAGTTGGTCAACGCCAAAACCGGCCAGCCGTTCACTTTCGAGCTGATGCTGCTGAGCGGCAGCAACTTCCAATATGTGCTGCCATTCCGCCACAACCTGCAGCGATTGGGCATCGAGATGCAAATTCGCGAAGTTGACGCCTCACAGTACACCCGCCGCCTGCGCGAACGCGATTTCGACCTGATGCCGACGGTCTATCAGGCGATGCCGTTCCCCACCGCCAACTTGCAAATCATTTGGGATTCGGAGTACGTCAACTCCAGCTACAACACCCCTGGCGTCAAAGATCCGGCGGTCGATAGCCTGGTCAGACAAATCGCCGCCCATCAGGGCGACGAAAAAGCCCTGCTGCCGCTCGGCCGCGCGCTGGACCGGGTGCTGACCTGGAACAACTACATGCTGCCGATGTGGTACTCCAACCACGATCGCTACGCCTATTGGGACAAGTTCTCCACGCCGCCGATCCGCCCGGCCTATGCGATCGGCTTCGATAACTGGTGGTACGACGTCAACAAGGCGGCGCGTTTACCGGCTCAACGGCAATAAGGAGTCGGAATGGCGGCCTATCTGATACGCAGACTGTTACTGGTGATCCCCACGCTGTGGGCGATCATCACCATCAACTTTTTTATCGTGCAAGTTGCCCCCGGCGGCCCGGTCGATCAGGCCATCGCCGCCATTGAGCTGGGGCATGGCAGCGGTTTTGGCAGCGGCGGTGTCGGCGAAGGCCTGGGCCATGTTCGAGCCGGCGTTCCCGCCGCAACCGAAGGACAATACCGCGGTTCACGCGGCCTGGATCCGGAGGTGATCGCCGAGATCACAAAACGCTACGGCTTCGACAAACCGCTGCACGAACGCTACTTCACCATGCTGTGGAACTATATGCGCTTCGACTTCGGCGACAGCCTGTTTCGCGGCGCTTCGGTGATGCAGCTGATCGGCCAGAGCCTGCCGGTCTCCATCACGCTGGGCCTTTGGAGCACGCTGATCATTTACCTGGTGTCGATCCCGCTCGGCATCCGCAAGGCCGTCCACAACGGCAGCGCGTTCGATACCTGGAGCAGCACGCTGATCATCATCGGCTACGCCATTCCGGCTTTCCTGTTCGCCATCCTGATGATTGTGCTGTTCGCCGGCGGCAGCTACCTGGACTGGTTCCCGCTGCGCGGCCTGGTGTCCAGCAACTTCGACACCCTCTCGTGGCCGGCAAAGATCGCCGACTACCTGTGGCACATCACCCTGCCGGTGCTGGCGACGGTGATCGGCGGCTTCGCCACCCTGACCATGCTGACCAAGAACTCGTTCCTCGACGAGATCCGCAAGCAGTACGTCACCACCGCCCGCGCCAAGGGGCTGGATGAGAAAAAAATCCTCTACCGCCACGTGTTCCGCAACGCCATGCTGCTGGTGATCGCCGGTTTTCCGGCCACCTTTATCAGCATGTTCTTCACCGGCTCGCTGCTGATAGAAGTCATGTTCTCGCTCAACGGCCTGGGGCTGCTGGGCTACGACGCCACGCTGCAGCGCGACTACCCGGTGATGTTCGGCACGCTGTATATCTTCACCCTGATCGGCCTGCTGTTGAATATCCTCAGCGATATCACCTACACCCTGGTCGATCCGCGCATTGACTTCGAGGCCCGCCAATGAGCCGCCTTAGCCCGATCAACCAGGCGCGCTGGGCGCGTTTTCGCCGCAACCGCCGCGGCTACTGGTCGCTGTGGATCTTCTTGGTGCTGTTCACCCTGAGCCTGGCCGCCGATCTGATCGCCAATAACAAACCGCTGTTGGTGCGTTATGAAGGCCGGTTGTACCTGCCGTTTATGATTAACTACAGCGAAACCGCCTTCGGCGGCGAGCTGAACACCGAAGCCGACTATCAGGATCCGTTCGTACAGCGGCAGATCGAACGGCACGGCTGGGCGGTTTGGGCGCCGATCCGCTTCAGCTACGACACCATCAACTTCGCCACCGAGGTGCCCTTCCCCTCGCCGCCTTCGCGCCACAACCTGCTCGGCACCGACAGCAACGGCGGCGACGTGCTCGCTCGTGTGCTGTACGGTTTTCGCATCTCGATGCTGTTCGGCCTGGCATTGACGCTGTTTTCCAGCCTGATCGGCGTGTGCGTCGGCGCGACCCAGGGGTATTACGGCGGGCGTTTCGATCTGTGGGGGCAGCGCTTTATCGAAGTGTGGTCGGGCATGCCGACGCTGTTTCTGATCATTCTGCTGTCGAGCATCGTCCAGCCCAATTTCTGGTGGCTGCTCGGCATCACCATCCTGTTCGGCTGGATGAGCCTGGTGGGGGTGGTGCGCGCCGAATTTCTGCGCACCCGCAATTTTGACTACATCCGCGCCGCGCGCGCCATGGGCGTGCCGGATCGCGTTATCATGTCCCGCCATATGCTGCCCAACGCCATGGTGGCGACGCTGACCTTCCTGCCGTTTATCCTTTGCGGCTCGATCACCACCCTGACGTCGCTCGATTTCCTCGGTTTCGGTCTGCCGATCGGTTCGCCGTCGCTCGGTGAGTTGCTGCTGCAAGGCAAAAACAATCTGCAGGCGCCGTGGCTCGGCATCACCGCCTTCCTGGTCTTGGCGGTGCTGCTTTCGTTATTAATCTTTATCGGCGAAGCGGTGCGCGACGCCTTTGACCCCAGCAAGGCGCATTGATATGGCCACTCCTTTGCTCGCTATTCAGGATCTCAGCATCGCCTTCCGCCAGGGCGACACCGTCACGCCGGTGGTCAACGAACTCTCGCTGCAAATCGCGCCGGCGGAAACGCTGGCGCTGGTAGGGGAATCCGGCTCCGGCAAAAGCGTCACCGCCCTGTCGATACTGCGCCTGCTGCCCGCGCCGCCGGTGGTTTACCCTGCCGGCGACATTCTGTTCAACGGCGATTCGTTGCTGCATGCGCCGGAAGCGGCGCTGCGCAAGGTGCGCGGCAATCAGATCGCGATGATCTTTCAGGAACCGATGGTGTCGCTTAACCCGCTGCACACCATCGAGAAACAGCTGGCGGAAGTGCTGATGCTGCACCGCGGCCTGCGGCGCGATGCCGCGCGCGCGGAGATCGTCGAGTGCCTGGAGCGCGTCGGCATCCGCCAGGCCAAAAGCCGGCTGCAGGACTATCCGCATCAGCTGTCCGGCGGCGAACGCCAGCGGGTGATGATCGCCATGGCGGTATTGACCCGCCCGAAACTGCTGATCGCCGACGAACCCACCACCGCGCTCGACGTCACTATCCAGGCGCAGATCCTGACGCTGCTGCAAGAATTGAAACGAGAGATGGACATGGGGCTGCTGTTCATCACCCATAACCTGAATATCGTGCGCCGCCTGGCGGACAACGTGGCGGTGATGCGCCAGGGGCGCTGCGTGGAGCAAAACGCCCGCGCGCGGCTGTTCAGCCGGCCGCAGCATCCTTACACGCAGCAGCTGCTGGCCGCCGAAGACGTCGGTGAACCGCTGCCGTTGCCTGCCGCGGCCAACGGGCGCCCCGGCGACGAACGGCCGCTGCTCAAGGTGGAGAACCTGCAGGTGCGCTTCCCCATTCGCCGCGGCCTGCTGCGCCGCACGGTGGATTATCACTATGCATTGAAATCATTGAGTTTCGAGCTGCGGGCCGGGGAAAGCGTGGGGCTGGTGGGGGAATCCGGCTCGGGCAAAAGCACCACCGGGCTGGCGCTGCTGCGCCTGTTGGCCTCGCAGGGCGCCATCTGGTTCGACGGCGAACCGCTGCACCCGCTCACGATGAAGCAGATGCTGCCCTACCGCAGCCGGATGCAAATCGTCTTTCAGGATCCCTATTCCGCCCTGAACCCGCGCCTGAACGTGCAGCAGATCATCGCCGAGGGGCTGGAAGTGCACCAGCAGCTTAGCGCCGAGCAGCGGGAACAGCGCGTGATCGAGGTGTTGCAGGAGGTCGGCCTGGATCCGCAGCTGCGCCACCGCTATCCCACCGAGTTTTCCGGCGGGCAGCGCCAGCGTATCGCCATCGCGCGCGCGCTGATCCTGCAGCCGCAGCTGCTGATCCTCGACGAACCGACCTCTTCGCTGGATAAATCGGTGCAGGCGCAGATCCTGACGCTGCTGAAATCGCTGCAGCAACGCCACCGGCTGGCTTATCTGTTCATCAGCCATGACCTGCAGGTGGTGCGTTCGCTATGCCACCAGGTCATCGTGCTGCGACAGGGAGAAGTGGTTGAACAGGGAGACTGCCGGGCGATTTTCGCGGCGCCCGCCGCCGACTATACCCGTCAACTGCTGCAGTTGGCGGATTAGCGGCGAATTCAGAAGGGGTACTGCGCGCTGAGCGGTTCGGCGATCGCGGCGCCGACGTTTTTCAGGCGGCACATGGTGGCGCTCTCGTCGCTGCGCTGCACGAACAGGCAAGGTTCTCCTTCCCATTCGACAATCGCGCAGTCGACCTGAATCTCCTGCAGCGACAGATTGAGCTGTTGCATTACCTGCCAGGCCTCGGCCCCTTCATGGCTGAGCAACTTCAGCCCAATCAGGTTGTTATCTTCGTCTATTCCGTTAAACGGAATCGGTTCGACCTTCACGCCGGTGAAACCGGATAGCCAACGATAACTTTGCGGCAAGCGATGCACTACCGAAAGTTGGATACTCTCCACATGAAATCCCTAGTTTGAAAAGGTGAAACACTTTTACCTGACAGGGTTACTAAGTTATAGCCGTTGACTCCCGACTCTGCCGCGCACAAATGTTATTTAAATGTAAATTTTGCCGCAAACCATTAACCTGACCCCGTGCTTGCCGATGCCGCGCCATTTTTTTGGCGCACCGTGCGGTGTTATTTCACGGCATTTTGCGACTCAGCTCGCATTTTTGCGTTATATGTAACCCTTTCCCGCAGCGATCTCAACTCTTTTTTCTTGCAATGCGACTACTTTTCCGTCGCCATATTTTTACATTGAAGAAACATTTCACCCGCCACGTTAGCGCAGCCTCTCCTGCTAATGCCTTGATTTACATCAATCCTAATACAAACCACTCGCGCGGCGCAGCCGACAGAACGCCGCGCCTCCCGGGGAATATCGGGCGGCACGATGGCGGAGTTTTTTAACAAAAAGCACACAGATGGGAAAATTACCGATTAATTAGCAGGCATATATTTAGCAACAAATTATTCATTGCCGGTTGCACCCTGAAATGGCAGGGCGCAACCCCATGACGCTGCGGGGCGAAACGCCCCGAGTCGGGAGAACGTCAGGCTGCGCGATCGCGCGGCCGACTGGCGTAAACGTAGAACAGCACCGCCACGATGCTGCACAGCGCCATCGAGGTGACCATTGGCCAGGCGCTTTTGCCCGGCGCCATCGACAGCACCGCCCCCACCAGCGCGCCGATGCTGAAGCGCAACGTGCCGGCCAGGGAAGACGCGGTGCCCGCCATATGCGGAAAATCATCCAGGATCACCGCCATGGCGTTGGAGGAAATCATCGCGATGCACCCCAGGTAGACCGCTACGCCGATCACCAGCGCCCAGAAGCCCAGGCCGACGGCGCTTACCGCTAGCAGCCACAACCCCATCGCCAGCTGCACCAGCAGCCCCAGCTTGAACATCTTGACCGCGCCGAACCGCCGCACGTTGCGGCTGTTGATCAGCGTCGTCAGGAACAGGAAGACGATGTTCAGCGCAAAATAGTAGCCGAAGTGCTGCGGCGAAACGTGGTTCAGTTCGATGTAGACGAACGGCCCGGCGCTGAGGAACGAGAACATGCCAGCAAACGAGAAGGCGCTGGCCAACATGTAGCTCAGCACCCGCTTGTGGCGGAACAGCGAACCGAAATTGCCCAGCGTGGTGCGCAGGTGGAACCGCTGACGCCGCTCTTTCGGCAGCGTCTCCTTGATGAACAAGGCCACCAGCAGTGAACCGATCAGCGCCGCGGCGCCCATGGTCCAGAAGATGGCGTGCCAGCTGAACCACAGCAGCAGCGCACCGCCGATCATCGGCGCCAGCAGCGGCGCGATGGTCATCACCAGAATGACGAACGACATCATGCGCGAGAACTCATCCTTGGTGAACATGTCGCGCATCAGGGCGTTAATCACCACGCTGGCGGCGGCGGCGGCCAGACCGTGCAGGAAACGCAGCCCGATCAGCTGATCGATAGACTGCGCCATGGCGCAGGCGCAGCCGGCGATGGCAAAGATCAGCGTTCCCCACAGGATCACCGGCTTGCGGCCGATGCTGTCCGACATCGGCCCATAGAACAGCTGCCCGAAGGCAAAGCCGAGCATATAGGCGCTGAGCGTCATCTGCACGCTGCCGGACTCGACGCCAAACTGGGCGGCGATCACCGGCATACTGGGCAGGTACATGTCGATCGCCAACGGCATCAACATGGACAACAGGCCCAGAATGAAAATCAAACCGAGATGAGAGGTTCGGTTCTGTTGCACGTTCCACGACTCCTTAATCGGCCGCAATCAATGATCGGTTATCAGTCCTGCAGGTGCGGCGCGCCCACGCTGGCGATCTCTTCTTCGGTCAGTGGGCGGTATTCGCCCGGCGCCAGATCGTCATCCAGCACGATGGCGCCGATGCGCTCACGGTGCAACTCGATCACCCGGTTGCCGACGGCGGCGAACATCCGCTTCACCTGGTGGTAGCGCCCTTCGCTGATGGTCAGGCGCACCACGCGCTCGTCGACCTGCTCCAACGTCGCCGGCCGCGTCAGATCTTTCTCGTTGTGCAGTTGCACCCCTTCGGCGAAACGCTGCGCGGTGTCTTCCGCCAACGGGTGCTCCAGCGTGACCAAATAGGTTTTCTCGCAGTGGTGGCGCGGCGACGTGACGCGGTGCGACCACTGGCCGTCGTCGGTCATCAGCACCAGCCCGGTGGTGTCGATATCCAACCGCCCGGCGGCGTGCAGCTTGTACGCGACCGGCTCATCGAGGAAATACAGCACCGTCGGATGATCGGGATCGTCGGTGGAGCAGACGTAGCCCTGCGGTTTGTTGAGCATGAAATAGCGCGGGCCGTTCTGCTGCTGCAGCGGATTGCCGTCGAACGCCACTTCTTGCTCCGGGGTCAGTTTGATCGCCCCGCTCTTCACCACCTCACCGTCAACGGTGACGCGTTTAGCCCGAAGTTCGCGCGCGACCAGCGCACGGCTGATGCCTAACTGCTGAGATAAAAACTTGTCCAATCGCATGGGATCTGCTTTGCCTGTCGTTGTTATGATCGCATTGATCGTATTGCCAAAATATGACGCCCGCCGTTGCACCGGGTGCAAATGGCAGGTTCAGGGGGGAAATCGCGTGGGGGAACAGCGATTGCTGTCACACGAGTATAGCGGCACAACGCGTTGCCCGACAGGGGTAATTTTCACGCTTCTCGCACCGCGCGCGCGCAGAAGGCATAATAATGGAAATTTTTCGGCCGCCCGGGGCGTAAAATGTCACGCTTTCTGTGGGAACAGAGGTGACAAAACCGCTTCCCGGCGGCCCATTCCAACCTACGGCGTTCATTTATGGCCTTTACCCTACGCCCCTACCAACTGGAAGCGGTCGAAGCCACCATCAATCATTTCCGGCGGCACCCCGAACCGGCGCTGATCGTGCTGCCGACCGGCGCCGGCAAAAGCCTGGTGATCGCCGAACTGGCGAAGCGCGCCCGCGGGCGGGTGCTGGTGCTGGCGCACGTCAAGGAACTGGTGGCGCAAAACCACGCCAAATACTGCGCCTACGGCCTGGAAGCGGACATCTTCGCCGCCGGCCTGCAACAAAAAGAGAGCGCCGGCAAGGTGGTGTTCGGCAGCGTGCAGTCGGTGGCGCGCAACCTGCCGCTGTTCGACGGTGCCTTCTCGCTGCTGATCGTCGATGAATGCCACCGCATCAGCGACGACGACGACAGCCAGTACCAGCAAATCATCCAGCATTTGCAGAAAACCAACCCGCAGCTGCGGCTGCTGGGGCTGACCGCCACGCCCTATCGCCTGGGCAAAGGCTGGATTTACCAGTATCACTACCACGGCTTCACCCGCGGCGACGGCGCCAGCCTGTTTCGCGACTGCATCTACGAGCTGCCGCTGCGCTATATGATTAAGAACGGCTTCCTGGTGCCGCCTGAGCGGCTGGACATGCCGATCGTGCAGTACGATTTCAGCCGGCTGGAGGCCAGAAGCAACGGCCTGTTCAGCGAAGCGGATCTGAACCGTGAGCTGAAGCGGCAAAACCGCGTCACGCCGCATATCATCAGCCAGATTGTAGAGTACGCCCAAGATCGTAAAGGGGTGATGATCTTCGCCGCCACCGTCGAGCACGCCCGCGAGATCCACGGCCTGCTGCCGAACGGCGAGGCCGCGCTGGTCAGCGCCGAAACGCCGCCCGCCGAGCGCGATGCGCTGATCGAGGCGTTCAAACAGCAGCAGCTGCGCTATCTGGTCAACGTAGCGGTATTGACCACCGGCTTCGACGCGCCGCACGTCGATCTGATCGCTATTCTGCGCCCGACCGAGTCCGTCAGCCTGTATCAGCAGATCGTCGGCCGCGGTCTGCGGCTGGCGCCCGGCAAGGAGGATTGCCTGATCCTCGACTACGCCGGCAACCCGCACGATCTGTTCACGCCGGAGGTCGGCGTCAGCAAGCCGCACGGCGACAGCCAGCCGGTGCAGGTGTTCTGCCCGGCCTGCGGCTTCGCCAACCTGTTCTGGGGCAAGTGCACCGAGAATGGCGACATCATCGAGCACTACGGCCGCCGCTGTCAGGGCTGGCTGGAAGACGACGACGGCCACCGCGAACAGTGCGATTACCGCTTCCGGTTCAAGAGCTGCCCGCACTGCGGCGCGGAGAACGACATCGCCGCGCGCCGCTGCCATCAGTGCCAGGAGGTGCTGGTCGATCCCGATGACATGCTGAAGGCGGCGCTGAAGCTGAAAGACGCGCTGGTGCTGCGCTGCGGCGGCATGGAATTGCAGAGCGGCCGCGACGACAAGGGCGAATGGCTGAAGGCCACCTATTACGACGAGGACGGCACCAGCACCAGCGAGCGCTTCCGCCTGCAGACGCCGGCGCAGCGCAAAGCGTTCGAAATGCTGTTCCTGCGCCCGCACCAGCGCGCGCCGGGCGTGCCGTTCGCCTGGCACACCGCCGCCGACGTGCTGGCGCAACAGCAGGCGCTGCGCCATCCGGATTTCGTGGTGGCGCGCAAGCGCGGGCAGTTTTGGCAGGTGCGCGAGAAAGTGTTCGATTATCAAGGCCGTTTCCGCCGCGCCAATCAGTTGGCCTGAGCGAACGGCCCTCAATCTGGGCAGGTTTTCGTTGCCCTGCAGGCGGCTTTCCGTTAAAATGCCGCGCGCTTTACCTGGGCCTGCCCAGCGTTAAAGCGGAATTCCGAACTTGCTACTTGGGTCGCCTGTAGCAGGGTAAATTTTCTTTTAAGAGAAAAAACAATGTTCACTATCAATGCAGAAGTACGTAAAGACCAGGGTAAAGGTGCGAGCCGCCGCCTGCGTGCAGCAAACAAATTCCCAGCTATCGTTTACGGTGGCAAAGAAGCTGCAGTTTCCATCGAATTGGACCATGATTCTGTCAAGAACATGGAAGCTAAACCAGAATTCTACAGCGAAGCAGTAACTCTGGTTATCGACGGTAAAGAAACCAAAGTTAAGGTTCAGGCTGTACAGCGTCACCCGTTCAAGCCAAAACTGGCTCACATCGACTTCGTTCGCGTTTAATCGCTACGTTTTCGAACCTTTCGGGACGCCGAAATAAAGAACGCCGCAATTGCGGCGTTTTTTATTGTCTGCGATTCGGCGCGCTTACTTGCCGCTGCCGGTCCGGCGCTGCAGCTGATCGCGCAGATTCGGCGGCGTACCTCTGATGGTCAGCGTGTCGGTGGCCGCATCCCAGAAAATGCGCTCGCCCAGCAGCATGGCGTCGAAGTTCAGGCTGATACCGCCGCCGCTGCCGGCGAATTTGGTCAGCTGGCGCAGCGTGCCGCGATCCGCCGGGAAGCTTTCTTCCAGCTCATACCCTTGCTCGCTTGAGAACTGCATGAAGTCTTTCTCGCCGACCGGCGACAGCTCCTGCGACAGCGCCTGCAGCTCAATCTCTTCGCCCGCCTGCAGCTGTTCGTTGCAGTAGCTGTACACCTGCTGGCGCACTGACTGGCGCTCGTTCTTGTCCAGCTGCGCATCGGCGCAGTAGTCGTCCACCGCCTGCAGCAGCCCACGGTTTTGCGCCTTGGTGTCCAACCCTTCGGACGCCGCCAGGAAATCCATGAAGAAGTCGGCGACCTTGCGGCCCACGCGCCCGCGCAGGAAGGTCAGGTAGCGGGTCGATTCCGGGTTGGTTTCCCATTCGGTCAGATCAATGCGCGCGACGATATCGGCGTTGTTGATGTCCAGATAGTGCGTGGTGTTGATATCCAGCTCTTCGTTGACGCGCATGCTGTTACGGCTGTTCAACACCGCGATCAGCAGATACTCCACCGCCAGATAACGGTATTGGCCAAACAGCACCACGCCGCCTTCGGCGAACGGATACTTCGCCAGTTCGTCGCGCAGGCGGCCAGTCGCCGCGCGGCTGAAGGCCAGAAAGTCCTTATCGTCCTTGCGGCAGGTGCGCAGCGCTTCCGCCAGCTCGCTGCCTTCGTTGAACAGGCCCAAGGCCTTGCTCTTGGCGCTATAGACGCGATGCAGTTCCGTCATCATTTCTTCCACCGCCGCGTTGGTGGGAAGCAAGGAATCGCGCAGCACCACGTCCAGCGTTTGCTCGTCGCGTTTCACCAACTGGTGCAGAGCGATCTGGTCGATATCCAGACTCATGGTAAATCCTCCTGTTCTTTAGGCGCGTATTCAAACACTGAAGGCCCCGCCCTGCAATACTAAAAACCGCGGCAAACCGGAAAGGCGCTGCGAGGGGCAGCCCCGGCGCGGGCGAACAATTTCCCGAATGACAGGAAGTGATAAAAGAGCGGAAAATCACTGCCCTATACGGTAAGATAGGGCACTTTGCAGATTACTAAGCGCAATTTTATGCCACAATCATCCCGTTACAGTGACGAACACGTTGAACAACTGCTCTCAGAGCTGGTCAATGTTCTGGAAAAACACCATACCCCCACCGATCTTTCCCTGATGGTGCTGGGCAATATGGTCACTAATTTGATCAACACCAGCGTTGCCCCCGCGCAGCGGAAAACCCTGGCGAGATCGTTCGCGGAAGCCCTGCAGGCTTCTGTCCGTGAAGATAAAGCACATTAATATTGACTTATGGTGACAAACCGTCAGCGTTATCGTGAAAAAGTCTCCCAGATGATCAGCTGGGGGCACTGGTTCGCCTTATTCAACATTTTGCTCGCCCTTGGGCTGGGCAGCCGTTACCTGTTTGTCACCGACTGGCCCGCATCCCTGCTGGGCCGGGTTTATGCCTTTGTCAGCCTGCTGGGGCATTTCAGCTTTATCGTGTTCGCCGGCTATTTGCTGGTGATCTTCCCGCTCACCTTCGTGGTGATGTCGCAGCGGCTGCTGCGATTTATTTCCGCCGCGCTGGCCACCATCGGGCTCACGCTGTTGCTGGTCGACAGCGAAGTGTTCTCCCATTTCCACCTGCACCTCAATCCGGTGGTGTGGGATCTGGTGGTCAACCCGGACCAAAGCGAACTGTCGCGCGACTGGCAACTGATGTTCATCTGCGTGCCGGCGATCTTCCTGGTGGAGATGCTGTTCGCCACCTGGAGCTGGCAGAAGCTGCGCAGCCTGAACCGCCGCCGCTTCGGCAAACCGCTGGCGGCGCTGTTTATCAGCGCCTTTTTCGCGTCGCACCTGATTTACATCTGGGCCGACGCCAACTTCTATCGCCCGATCACCATGCAGCGAGCCAACCTGCCGCTCTCGTACCCGATGACCGCGCGCAAGTTCCTCGAAAAACACGGCCTGCTCGACCAGCAAGAGTATGAGCGCCGCCTGATGCAACAGGGCAATCCGGAAGCGGTGGCGGTAGAGTATCCGCTCAGCGATCTCAGCTACGGCGATAAAGGCAGCGGCTATAACCTGCTGATGATCGTGGTGGACGGCATTCGCGCCAAAGACGTGACGCAGGACATGCCGGCGCTGACGCGCTTCGCCCAGGAAAACGTGCGTTTCAGCGATCATTACAGTTCGGGCAACCATGCCGATACCGGGCTGTTCGGCCTGTTCTACGGCATTTCCCCGACCTATCTGGACAGCGTGCTCGCCGGCCGCAAGCCGTCGGCGCTGATCGCTGCGCTCGGCGATCGGGGCTACCAGCTGGGGCTGTTCTCCTCCGATGGCTTCAACGCCAGCCTGTACCGTCAGGCGCTGTTGACCGACTTCTCGCTGCCGACGCCGGCGCCGCAAAGCGACGCGCAAACCACGCAGCAATGGCAGCGTTGGCTGGCGGATCAGGGTAGCAAAGAGCCGTGGTTCTCCTATATCAGCTTCAGCGGCGCCGAGGCTGTCGAAGGCGACAAAACCCCGGCGCCGGCAGACTTTATTCGGCGCTATCGCACCGGCGCGCAAGACGTGGACGCCCAGATAGCCCAGGTGCTGGACACCCTGAAACAGCGCGGCCTGCTGGATAAAACCGTGGTGGTGATCACCGCCGAGCACGGCGTCGAGTTCAACGACAGCGGCAAAGGCCAATGGGGCGCCGGCACCGGCTTCAACCAGGCGCAGCTGCAGGTGCCGTTGGTGATCCACTGGCCGGGCACCCCGGCGCAGACCATCAGCAAACTGACCGGCCATAACGACGTGATGCGCACCCTGATGCAACGATTGCTGCACGTGAAGACCGCGCCGAAAGACTATTCGCAGGGCGAAGATCTGTTCACCGCCCAGCGCCGCAACGACTGGATCGCTACCGGCGATGGCAATCAGCTGGTGATCATCACGCCGACGCAGACGCTGATGCTGGACAACAGCGGCAACTATCGCGTCTACGATCAGAACGGCGATGAAATAAAAGACGAGAAACCGCAGCTTGCTCTGCTGTTGCAGGTACTGACCGATGTAAAACGCTTTATCGCCAACTAACTGCTTAAAACTAAAGCAATCAAGTGGTGAGGCGCTTGCATTAACATCGGGAATCGGTAGTATGATTTTTCATAGCGTCGGCATGTAGCGCAGCCTGGTAGCGCACCGTCATGGGGTGTCGGGGGTCGGAGGTTCGAATCCTCTCATGCCGACCAAATTCAAAAAAACCTGCTGTTACAGCAGGTTTTTTTTCGTCTGCACACTGAGAGGATGAGAATCTCCGAAGGAGGTTTGAGCCGAACGTAGTGAGACCACGTTGCTTTAGCAACGGCCCGCAGGGCAAGCATCGAAGATGCGCATAATCCTCTCATGCCGACCAAATTTAAGAAAACCTGCTGTTACAGCAGGTTTTTTTTCGTCTGCCGTTTACGCGGAAAGTTTGACGATCGCCGCTGGAATCCCCTGGCGCACCGCCGCACCGGTCACCCAGTCCAGCCAGGTGTTCGGCACTTCACGCGTCGGATCGGCAAACCCCAGATCGTTGAGATTGATGCCGGCGGCAATGCGCTTATCCATCGCCAGCGGCTCGCCGTCCAGGTAGTGCTGGCTGGCGCCCATCTCCCGGTGGCCGTAGCCGTGTTCCACCGCGATCACGCCGGGCATCACCCCCGCCAGCAGACTGATCTGCGCCTCCCGGCTGCCGCCCGGGGTGCTGATGCTCACCCAATCACCGTGTTGAATGCCGAAACGCGCCCCGTCCGCCGGGTTCAGCGCCACCAGGTTCACCGGCTTCACGTCGTGCAGGCGCCGGATCACCGCGGTGGAGCTGCTCATCACATTGGATTTGAAGGACATCAGCCGCAGCGGCCACTGCCGCTCAGGGTAGAGTTCTTCCACCGCGCGGCCGTCAGACAAACGCGCCGGGTAGCAGGTTGGGCAGCCGCTGAAACGCTCGCCGGTAATCGCATGCCGGTGCTTCGCCACTTCCGCATTCCAGATCTGCAGCGGCTTCTCCCAGCGGTTGCCCACGCTGCCGTCGCGGCGTCCGCTGTCATGACCGGCGAAGCGGCCGCCGCGGCTGTAGATAAACGCCACGCGGCCGATCTCATCGGCGCGCAGCGTCTGCGCAAGCTGCGGCAACAAGCGATCGACGCCGCTCAGCGCCAGCTCTTCCTCCCTCACGGCCGGCACCGGCGCCTTGCCGGCAAACGCCACGTTGGCGGCGGCGCGCAGATAATAATCCTCGGCGCGGTTGAGCGGCAGCAGCCCGCCCCGGCCGTCGCCGATAGCGCGATCGCCGAACCCCGGCAGCGCCAGGCGTTTGGCGACGGCGATGCAAAACGCCTCCATGGAGATCGGCTGCCCTTGCGCCGTTTTCGCGGTCGCCGGCGTCACTATCGGCCAGCGCGCAGTGGTGGCCTTGCTGGCGACGCCGCCCCAGGGGGCGCTGAATCCCCAGCTCTCAAAGTTATGGGTGTCCGGGACGATATAGTCGGCCAATGCCGTCGTTTCGTTGATAAACGCATCGATGGCGATAAACAGCGGCAAACGCGCCGGATCTTTCAGCCGCTCTTCCGCCACGCCGCGCAACCCGGCGATACCGTACAAGGGGTTGGTCATGTTCGAGATCCAGGCTTTCAGCCCGTACGGATATCCCGCCAGCGCCGACGTCAGCAGCTCGGTCAACTGCCCGGCGACGAACGGATACCAGGGCGCCCTGGCCGGCCAGGGCGAAACGCCCGCCGCGACTTTTTCGCGGTATTCGTCGGAGGCTTCATAGGCGGCCTTGCTGCGCGCGATATTCAACCCCTTCGGTTTTACCAGGCCGGGAAACTCGACCAGGTTATAGCGCGGCCCCTCGGCGAAACCGTTGAATTTGCCGCCGCCGACGAACACCCCGCCCGCCAGGCTCAGGTTACCGATCAACACGTTGAGCATCATCACCGACCAGGTATTGTAAAACCCGTTCGCCGCCATCATCCCGCCATGGGCGATCACCGCCGCCTTGCGCCCGTGGGCGGTAAAGGCCTCGGCCAGCGCCGCGATGCGCGCCACCGGTACGCCGCATTCCCGGCTGTAGGCTTCCGGCGACAGCTTGTCGGCCGCCTCTTTCAGACACTGAAAGCCGCTCTTCACCGCCACCTGCGCGCCGTCGTGCAGCGTCACCGTGCGGGTTACCCACAGCTCGGCGCTGTCGCACGTCTCGGCCGCCACCAGTTCCCCCGCGCCGTTGACCACCAGCGGCGACGCCGACTCCGCGCCGTTCAGATGGGCCAGCGTCAGATGCTGCCCCGCCAACGGGTGCTCGCTCTCGGCGATCACCAGATGCGTGGCGTTGGTCCAGCTCTTCTCGCCGACGCGTTGCATGGCCGCCTCCGACGGGATGGCGAGATAACCGGCCTGATAACGCCGATTGTCGAGGATCCAACGGATCATCGCCATCGCCAGCGCCGAGTCGGTGCCCGGCAGTATCGGGATCCAATGGCCATGATCGTCCGCCAGCGTGGTGGTCAACGGCAGCGCCGGTGCCACTACCGCGTAGCGGAATTCGCTGCGCAATCTGGCGCTGGCCAACTGCCGGGCCTGACGCTTGAACGGGTTGCCGGACTGCGCCGGCGAGGTGCCCATAAACAGCGCGAATTCGACCTGTTCCCAGTCCGGTTTCACGTGCGGATTCTTGTCCAGATCGTTCATCAACGCGCCGGAACCGGCGCGGTAGGCCAGCCCGCAGTAAGCGCCGTGCGCGCCGAAATTTTTGCTGCCGAAGCTGTTCTGGGCGAAGCGCCGCAGGAAGCTGTCGCGCCCGTCATCACCGGCGTTGGTCACCAGCAGCTGGTTGGCTTTCGGCCCCAGCCCCGGCTGTCGGGCATCGATCGGCGTTTCCAGATCGCGGATCGCCCGCAGGCCGTCCACATGCCCCTCGCCGAACAGATCGCCGCCCTCCACCACTTCGGCGATCAACTGCTCGAAGCTGATGCGCTGCCACTTTCCCTCGCCGCGCTTGCCGACGCGCTTCATCGGCTCCAGCACGCGCAGCGGGCTGTAAAGCCCCTCCAGCAGCGTAGCGCCCCGCGCGCAGGCGGTGGAACGCGCGTCGAGGCCGCTCTCCCCGCCCAGCTGCGCCAACGCGTCCTGCAGCGGCAACGCAGAATCGAGGTGCCGCTCCTGAGACAGCGGATGATACGGGTTGCCGGCGATACGCAGTACCCGGTCGGTCTGCCTGTCCACCCGCACCCGCACGCCGCATTGCGTCCAGCAACCGAAGCACTGGGTCATCGAGATGGCCTGCTGCGGATTGCCTTGCCATTCCGGCACCGCCCGCCCTTCGGGCAGCAGAGAGTTGCCGTTGATGCGATCCAGAGTCACGCGCCCTGAGGTGCCGTGAATCAAACCGTCGATCGCCCGTTTGGCGACCTCGCGATAGCTCAGGCCGAAAGCGGACAGCCCGCCGAAGGCCAGGCCCACTTTCAACCACTGACGCCGGGTGAGTTTAGCCATGTTGTTTTCTCCGCAGTAAAAACGCCTGTGCTTCACGCACCATGATCATTAACGCCAGCCACAGCCCGAAGGTGCCGACGATCGCCAGCAAGCCGTCGGTACCAAGCGGCAGACTATAGGGGGAATAAGACGCGTTGTATTTCGGGATGGTTTGCACCTCAATCAACAGCGTCCAGCGCATCAGCCAGCTCAGCCCCAGCGCGCCGGCCACCAGCAGCGGCGCGCCGCCGCGCGGCAAACGTCGATAGGCCGCCCAGGCGGCGCACGCCAGCGCCAACCCCCACAGCGCGATCCAGCCGGCAGCATACTGACGCGCCGTCGCCGTCGCCTGCGTCTGCAGCCAGTGGCGTACCGCCGCGCCGGATAGCGTATCGCCGCATACCCACAGCAGGATCGCCCCGCCGAGCGGCAGCAGCGTCAGCAGCATCCCGCGCGCCAGCGGCGCCTGCAGGCCGGGCCGTTTGCGCATCGCCAACAGCAACAGAGCCAAGAGTGCCTGCAGCGCGCTGAGGAACATCACGATCGGAAATGCGTAGCTGAACCAGATTGGGCGCGCGCGCACGACGGAAACCTCGCGCCCGGTGTACAACAGCAGGCCGATAGCCACCAGCGCGCAGGCGGGCGCGATCCCACGCAGCAGCGCAACCGGTCTGCCCGTCAGTCGCGTAAATTCAATCGCGATAAACCACAGGCCGATCAGCAAGGTAAACAGCGGCAAGAACAGCGCGCCCCACGGCATCCACGACCAGGGCGTCGGGTAGGCGTAAAAATGCCAGAAACGGGCGGTTTGATGCAGATCGGCGGTCAACGCCAGCGGCGCGGTGATGGCGCACGTCAGCCCGATAAACAGCGCCGCGCGCTCCAAATGTGCGGCGTTGTCTCCACCGCGCCAGCGCCACACGCAGGCCAGCAACGCGGCGCAGGCGGCAATGCCGATAAAGAAGAAATATTGCACGGCCCACGGCAGCCAGCTCACCGCCTGCGGCTGGCTCAAAACCTCTGCGATCATCAGTTGGCGGCTCATCGTCCCTCCCCCCATAAGACGACCTGCGCCCGCCCCGGCAGCGGCGTGACGAAGGCGTCATCCAGCCCCAGATAAAATACGTGGGGCGCGGTTTGGTTCTCCGGCTTGAGGACTTTGATCTCGGCCTCGTGACGCCGCAGCAGCTTGCTCAGCGTGCTGTGCGGATCGCGCATATCGCCGATGATCCGCGCCCCGCCCACGCACGACTCCACGCATGCCGGCAGCAATCCCGCCTCCAGCCGGTGTACGCAGAAGGTGCATTTGTCCGCCGTTTGGGTGGCGTGATTGATAAAACGGGCATCGTACGGGCAGGCCTGCACGCAATAGGCGCAACCCACGCAGCGTTTGTTGTCGACCACCACGATCCCGTCCTCGCGCTGGAAGGTGGCCTGCACCGGGCACACCGGTACGCAGGGCGGGTTGTCGCAGTGGTTGCACAGCCTGGGCAGCAGCACGTTGGTCGCCACCGCTTCGCCTTCGAGACTGACCTGGTACTGGTTTACCGTAGTGCGAAACTCCCCGTGCGGGGTCTGGTTTTCAATGGCGCAACTGACGGTACAGGCCTGGCACCCGACGCAGCGCCGCAGATCGATCAGCATCGCGTAGCGGCGGCTGGCATCCCCCTCGCGCCGCGTCGGCGCTAACGTCAGCCCGGCCTCCGCCACGGGGATCAGCGAAGCCCCCGCCGTCAACACGCCCAGCCGCTGCAAAAACTGCCGTTTACCGAAATCCATGCGCCTCTCCCATGCCCTGGGCATCATCCCGATCACGCTATTGATGCCCGTTAGATGAATAAACAATGTCGATGATTTACAGTGTAAAAATGACATTGGGCTCAGCTCTATTGTGGTTAACCACATACCGAACCCAACGTTGATCTAAAACAAGTGGCGGCAGGCAAATTGCCCATCAGGAGGGGCCGTGAGGGTCGTGTTATTACTGCTGTTCAGTCTCGGCTGGGGGATGGCGGCACAGGCGGGCGAGTGGTCGGTCGGCGTGCTGGCGATGCGCGGCGATGCGGCGACCGAGCGTGACTGGCAGCCGCTGATCGACAGGCTCAACGGCAGCGTCGGCGGAGAACGCTTCCGCCTGCGGCCGCTCGATCTGGCGCAGATGCGCGAAGCGGTCAATCGGGGCAGCGTGCAGTTCGTGGTCACTAATCCGGCGCAGTTTGTGCAGCTGAACAGCCACTATCATCTGCGCTGGCTGGCGTCGTTGCGCGCCGCCAACGGCGATCGGGCAACGGGCAACATCATCGGCAGCGTGATTCTGGTGCGGCGCGACAGCGGCATTACGACGCCGCAGGCGCTGATGGGCAAAACGGTGGGCGCCATCGATCCGCAGGCCTTCGGCGGCTATCTGACCGGCTATAAGGCGCTCAGCGACGCTGGCATACGGCCCGAGCGCGATTTTCACCTGCGCTTTACCGGTTTCCCTGCCGACGCCCTGCTCTATCTGTTGCGCGAGCGCGCCATTCAGGCCGCCATCGTCCCGGTCTGCCTGCTGGAGAAAATGGGCAAGGAAGGCCTGATCAACCCGGCGGATTTTCGCCCGCTGCTGCAACAGGCCACGTCGGCTCCCTGCGTCACCAGCACGCCGCTTTACCCCAACTGGTCGTTCGCCGCCCTGCCCGGCCTGGATAACTCACTGGTGGATGCGGTGGCGAGAGCCTTGCTGACCGCACCGCCCCAGTCTCCCTTCCTGTGGGGCGCACCGGCCTCGACCAGCGAGGTGGAAGCGCTGCTGCGCGCCGTCAATCAGCACCCGGAACAGCGGCGGCTGTGGCTGGATATCAAGAGCTGGCTGATCCAGCATCAGACGGCCGTCGGCCTGTCGCTGGCGCTGCTGGCGCTGCTGATCGTCAACCATATCTGGATCGCGCTGCTGGTACGCCGACGCGGGCGACAGCTGCTCCGCGCCGACGAGCAACTGCGGCGGCAGGAACGGGCGCTGGAAAACGCCAGGCAGCTGAACGTACTGGGGGAGATGGCCTCCGGCTTCGCGCACGAGCTCAACCAGCCGCTGGCGGCCATTCGCCACTATGCGCAGGGGTGCCTGATCCAACTGCGCAACACGGACGCCGGGCATCCGCTGCTGGGGCCGCTGGAAAATATCGACCGGCAGGCGCAGCGCGGCGGCGAGACGATTCATAACCTGCGCCAGTGGGTGCAGCCCACCGCGGAGGCGATAGACCAAACGCGCTGGCGCCCCACCGCGGTAAGCAAAACCGCCGAGCGGGTGTGGACGCTGCTGCGCCTGACGCAGCGCTATCCCGACCTGACGTTGTTCAATAACGTGGCGCCTTCGCTGACGCTAACCCTGCCGCCGGCGCTGCTGGAACAGTTGCTGGCGAACCTGCTGCTGAATGCGGCGCAGGCCGGGGCCAATGCCGTCTGGCTTTCCGCCGCCAAGAGCGAACGGGCGATAGAGTTGCATCTGCAGGACAACGCGGGCGGCATGACAACGGCCGGGCTGGAACAGGCTTTTCGCCCCTTCAACACCACCAAGGCCGGCGGCATGGGGCTGGGGTTAGCCATTTGCCGGCGCCTGGCCCGCTATGGCGGCGGCGAAATCCGCCTGGCTAACCGCCCGGCTCCCGACAGCCGCAACGGGCTGTGCGTAACGCTGCATTTCATATTGGATAACGAGGAAAACCATGTCGCTAATTTATCTGGTGGATGATGACGTCGCCGTCACCGACGCCTGCCATTTTTTGCTGACCAGCCTCGGCCACGGCGTGCAATGCTGGAATGACAGCGCCGATTTTCTGGCGCAGGCGGACCTGTTTCAGACCGGGATCGTCTTGCTGGACATGCGGATGCCGAAGCTCGATGGTCACCAGGTTTACGGGGAGCTGCGCCGCCGCGGCAGCACGCTGGCGGTGGTGTTCCTGTCCGGCCATGGCGACGTGCCGATGGCGGTTGAGCAGATGAAGTACGGCGCGGTGGACTTCCTGCAAAAACCGATCGCCGCTGAACCGCTGATCGCCGCCCTCGAACGGGCGCAGCAAGTCTCCGCCGAGGCCTGGCAACGCCATGAAACTTGCGGCCGCTACCGCACGCTCACGCCGAAAGAACGCGACATTGCGCAGCTGGTGGTGCGGGGCATGATGAACAGGGAAATGGCTGAGCGGTTGAATATCGCCCTGCGCACCGTGGAGGTTCACCGGGCAAAAGTGATGGAGAAAATGCAGGCCGCCAGCCTGGCGGAATTGGTGATTCAGCTGCAGGATTTACCGCACGCCGCGCAAGAATGAACGCATCATGCAAAATTCCGCGCCCCCTCTTGCCAACCGGTCTTCCTCAGGCCAGAATACTGTACATTAAATCAGTACTTACAGGTGAGTCATGTTTGTAGAATTGGTGTACGACAAACGCAACGTCGCTGGGTTACCCAACGCCGCCGAGATTATTCGCAACGAGCTGGAAAAACGCGTGCATGCACTGTTCCCGGAAGCTGACGTGCGCGTGAAGCCGATGCAGGCCAACGGCCTGAACTCCGACGCCAGCAAAAGCGATCGTGAGAAGCTGAACCGAATGTTGGAAGAGATGTTCGAAGAAGCGGATCAGTGGCTGGTCACGGATATTTGAACCCTATCTGATAGCCGGCTCGTCCACCGGCTATATTTCTGCCAGAATAAGCCACATCCCCCCCCAATCCCTCAGTGATAAATGCCCTAGGTTCCAAGCTCCGTGCGGCTGATAAAACCCCGGCTATAGGTTAATACCTATACTGTTTGTTCCTGCGGAAGTGTAAAGCTCATAACAAAAAGCCCCAGCATTGCTGCTGGGGCCTCTGTCATGGTGCCGGCTACCGGAATCGAACTGGTGACCTACTGATTACAAGTCAGTTGCTCTACCTACTGAGCTAAGCCGGCTGAATTTGGCGGAAGGACAGAGATTCGAACTCTGGGAGCTGTTACACTCGACGGTTTTCAAGACCGTTGCCTTAAACCACTCGGCCATCCTTCCAATGGGCGCTGATATTAGCGATACCGTTATGAAATGTCTATCGTTTTGATGCAAAAAAATGGCATGGGCGGCGCAGTTGCCTAAACTTCAGGCCTTAAACGCCTAAAAAATGAAAAGCCCCGCGCAAGCGAGGCTTTTTTGGTCGGCCGAAACGCGATTATTTCGGCTGAGAATCGTAGTCTGAACAGGTTTGATAGCCCTTGTTCATGACATGGCCCGTGTCGTTGTAGCTGACAAAGTACGTCTGCACCTTGCCGTCGCGCGGCGCCACCGCATAGGTGTCGCAGGTGCCCTGCGCATGGATCAGCGTGGCGGACGTCGACGGCGGACCGGCGATAGCCCGCACCTGCTGCTTGGTCATCCCTACTTTGACATCGCTGACCACCGGCTCATTGACATAACTGGCTGCGCGATCATAGGTGGTGCAACCGGCAAGAATGGAAAATACCGCCGCGGTGCCGACGGCCAAAACCAACTTCTTCGTCATAGCTTGTCCTCTTGGAGTGCATTTGTTGTTCCCTAAGTCTAGAAGCGGGAAGGCTTTTCTACAAATTCCCCTTTGTCGATCGGTGCGCTTTTGCACTCAAGAGGCCATCGCCGGCGTGCCAGCAGATTCAAAAACCGAAATCGCTCAGCGCTGGAATATCGTCCGGGCGCCGACCGAGCGGCCAATGAAAACGCCGATCCTGTTCGAGAATCGGCATGTCGTTGATGCAGGCATGACGGTTGATCATCAGCCCCTCCTGATTGAACTCCCAGTTTTCATTGCCGAAGCTGCGATACCAGTTGCCGGAATCGTCGCGCCATTCATAGGCGAAACGCACCGCGATGCGCGCGCCGTCAAACGCCCACAGCTCCTTAATCAGCCGATACTCCAGTTCTTTCGCCCATTTGCGTTGCAAAAAGCCGACCACCGCCGCGCGCCCGTCGACAAACTCCGCGCGGTTACGCCAGTGGGTATCGAGGGAATACACCTGCGATACGCGTTCGGGATCGCGACTGTTCCAGGCATCCTCCGCCAGCCGCACCTTCTCGATGGCGGATTCGCGGGTAAAAGGCGGCAATGGGGGTTTAATGCTCATGTTCATCTCCTGAGTGAAGGCATGTAGACAACTCTGTCTACACCTTTACGCTAGCGCAAGTAGACAGAGTTGTCTACAATCACTCGAAAATAGCCCCGGAGAAAATGATGACCGCCGATCTCAACGCCTTGCCCGCCCGCCAGCGCATCCTGCTGACGGCGCACGATCTGTTTTATCAGGAGGGGATCCGCGCCACCGGTATCGATCGCATCATCAAGGAATCGGGCGTGACCAAAGTGACCTTCTACCGCCACTTTCCCAGCAAGAACGATTTGATTACGGCGTTTTTGACCTATCGCCATCAGCAGTGGCTCATCTGGTTCAGCATATCACTGGCCCGCCATGTGGCGCAGACCGGCGGGTTGCTGCCGGCGCTGGTACCCTGCCTGGCGGAATGGTTCGACGATCCGCGCTTTCGCGGCTGCGCGTTTATCAATACTGCGGTGGAGATAGCCGATCTGCTGCCGGAAAGCCTGCACATCGCCGGCCGGCATAAGCGGCAGATGGCGGATGAACTGGCGCGCCACCTGCCCGCCGGGCCGCAGCAGGAACAGCGGGCGGCAATGCTGGCGATGCTGATCGACGGCGCCATCATCAGAGTGCAGATAGAGCAGCAACCACAGGCCGCGCTGCAGGTGCTGAATGCCGCGTTGGACATGTTGGCGCAAGGCGGGTTCGATCAGTAATTGGCCCAGATGCCCGGCGTCACCAGTTCCAGCAGGTGGGCGTCGGGATCGCGAAAATAAATGCTCTCCCCGCCGTGTTCCCAACGCATTCGCCCCTCAATCTCCACGCCGTTGGCCACCAGATGCCGTTCCCAGTGCGGCAGTTGCTCTTTCGCCACCGCCAGCCCGATATGCGCCGGCCCCACGCCATCGTGCGCGGGAATAAACCCGGTCGGATACTGCGCCCCGCGCAGCGAATCGCCCTCGATAAACAGCAACAGTACGCTCCGATCGCCGACGTTATAGGCGCGAAACCGTTCATTGGCGACCATTGCCGGCAGCTTCAGCACCTGCCGGTAAAAAGCGTCCGCGCGTTCAATATCGCTGACGTACAGCACCGTTTCGATCACCTTATCGATCTTGAGTTCCATATCACCTCCGTTCTGTTTGCTGTACTCACAGCGTAGGCCGAGCGGAGGCGATCCGAAGCGCTTCCCATGCCGACAACGGATCAATCCGTGCTTTTTACCGGCAAAAAAAACGCGGCCCGAAGGCCGCGCTGTGTCATTCACACGCTGGTGCTTAGAACTGGTAAACCAGGCCCACGGCAACCACGTTGTCGGTGTTGATGCCGGCAGCGTCGGTGAAATCGTTGTTGTCCACCAGGTTGATTTTGTAATCAACATAGGTAGACATGTTTTTGTTGAAGAAGTAGGTCGCACCCAGGTCGACGAATTTGACCAGATCTTGATCGCCGTAGTCCTTGCCGTTGCCGGCGCGGCCCAGGTCTTTACCTTTGGTCTGGTTATAGCCCACGAACGGACGCAGACCGAAGTCGAACTGGTAGTGCGCGTAGGCTTCGAAGCTCTGCGCCTTGTTGGCGTAGCCATAAACGCTGCTGTCGGAACTGCCGAAACGCGCCGCGTTGTAGGACTGGGTGAACATCACTGCCAGGTAGACGTCGTTGGCGTCATATTTCAGACCGCCGGAGTAACCTTCTGCCTTGTCGCCGCGGCCCATAATATTGCGGTACGCGCCGGCGCCGTTCTGCTCGCTGGTGCGGCGAGAGTTGAAGAAGGCGCCCGCGGCGCTGATGCCGTAGCCCATGTCATAGCTCATGGACATACCGTAGCCTTCGCCGTTTTGGCCCAGGACGTCACGACCGTTGTTGGTCTCTTCGCCGTTGCCGTTTTTACCCTGGTACTGCAGGGCGAAGTTCAGGCCGTCAACCAGACCGAAGAAGTCGTTGTTACGGTAAGTCGCCAGGCCGCTGGAACGCTGGAACATGAACTGGTCGGCGCCGTAGGTCATACCGTCGAACTCAGGCTGCAAGTCGGTATACGCCGCGACGTCGTACAGCACGCCGGTGTTACGGCCGTAGTCGAAGGAGCCATAGTCGCCGAATTTCAGACCGGCGAAGCCGTAACGGGTGAAGTTCTTGTTGTCCTGGTTTTCAGCGTGGTTCAGGTTCGCCTGATATTCCCACTGGCCGTACCCGGTCAGCTGATCGCTGATTTGCGTTTCGCCGCGCAGGCCAAAACGCATATAAGACTGATCGCCGTCCACGCCGTTGTTGCTGGAGAAATAGTGAAGACCGTCGACTTTACCGTACAAATCCAGTTTATTACCGTCTTTGTTGTAGATTTCCGCCGCGCCTGCTGTGCCTGCAACCAGCAGTGCGGGTACCATCAGAGAGAGTACTCGAAGTTTCATCGTTATTATCCTCGTTAATTATGTCGAGCTACGGCCACTGCCCTTTTCGAGCATTATTAGCACGACTGTGCATTACCATTCTGGTAACAAGGGTTATATTAATCCAGAAAGAAAATGATACCAAGTATCCGATAGTGTTTCAGTGTAATTAATAAAGGTTTCAAAATGTAAATACGCGCGAACTTTCACAAAACCTTACAGACAAACAAAATAAAGCACTTAAAGACAAAGAATAGATTAATTGATAAAAAATCATGTAGTTATACATATCTTTAAGAAAAAAAAGCCAACCATACAATTGAGACGGGCAATAAGCACATTGTGCCAAAACGCGCCCCACACGCAGCCGCTATCATCATTATTTTCATTATTACCTTCATTATCGGAAGATAATTTCTGCATTCCTTTTAACCGGCTTCTGGCCGGTTTTTTATTTCCCTCCATACTCCCCTCACAATTTCGACTCGCACAAATAGCAAGCAAATAAATAACCCAATGATATAGTTTCACTAATTTACCGCCGCACTAATTGCTAATCTTTTTCCTTATTTTAGCCTACAAATTGAACTTGTTTTTCATTTCGTGCTTTATCTTGCCGATTATTTCCCGCCGCAGGCACAATTAGCCGCAGAGTTTCAGTACTGGTAATCTGAAAAAAGCGCACCTTCAGCGAGTAAAATTCATGATGCCCTTTCAACCCGACGTGCTGTGGCGGCGGCTGCAAAGTTCCCCCTTCCGCGCTCGCTTCCGTTTAAATGCCAAAGACCAGGCTTATCTCGAGGGTAAAGGATTGCCCCTTATCCTCAGCCATGCCCGCGATTTTATCGATCGCCGCCTGGCCGCCGCCCACCCTAAAAACGACGGCAAGCAAACGCCGATGCGTGGCCACCCGGTGTTCGTCGCCCAGCACGCCACCGCCACCTGCTGCCGCGGCTGCCTGGAAAAGTGGCACGGCATACCGCAGGGCGTCGCACTGGACGAGCGGCAAAAGGACTATATTGTCCAGGCTATCGCGCTGTGGCTGGTGCGCAGAGGCGGCGCCTGGGATGTGTCAGGCACGAATATTTTCGACCCGGATCGCGGATTGTGATAAAAACTGTCAGTAACTTTCACCATTCTTTTGACCCAAGATCCTGACGCTTACATGACAGCCACCTTGTGCAATGAACAGCAAACGCCCGGCGTTCCTCAACAGATCGCCACCCGTCTGGCCTTTTTCGTCGCCGGTCTCGGCATGGCCGCCTGGGCGCCGCTGGTCCCCTTCGCCAAAGCGCGCATTGGCATCGACGACGGATCGCTCGGCCTGTTGCTGCTCTGTATCGGCGCCGGCTCCATGCTGGCGATGCCGCTGACCGGTTTCCTGACCGGCAAATTGGGCTGCCGCGCGGTGATCTTGATGGCGGGGCTGGGATTGTGCATCGATCTGCCGCTGCTGGCGCTGATGGACTCTCTCGGCGGCATGGCCGTGGCGCTGCTGCTGTTCGGTGCGGCGATCGGCATGATCGACGTAGCGATGAACGTTCAGGCGGTGATCGTCGAACGCGCCAGCGGCAAGGCGATGATGTCCGGCTTTCACGGTTTCTTCAGCATCGGCGGCATTGCCGGTGCCGGCGGCGTCAGCGCGCTGCTGTGGCTGGGGCTGACGCCGCTGCAATCCACCCTGCTTACCGTACTGGCGGTGATAGTGCTGCTGGCGCTCGCCAGCCGCCATCTGCTGCGTGAGAGCGGCGCCGACGACGGCGGGCCGATGTTCGTCTTGCCGCGCGGCTGGGTGATGTTCATCGGCATTCTTTGCTTCATCATGTTCCTGGCGGAAGGATCGATGCTCGACTGGAGCGCGCTGTTCCTCACCACATTGCGCGGCGTCGAACACAGCCAGGCCGGTCTGGGCTATGCGCTGTTTTCCATCACCATGACGCTCGGTCGCCTCAATGGCGATCGGGTAGTGAACTCACTGGGCCGCTACCGGGTGTTGCTGCTGGGCAGCCTGTGCGCCGCTCTCGGCCTGAGTCTGGCCATCGCCTTCAATCACGCCACCGTGTCGCTGGTCGGTTTCATGCTGGTCGGCCTGGGCGCCTCGAACGTGGTGCCGATCCTGTTCAGCGCTGCAGGCAACCAGCGCGACATGCCGGCCAATTTGGCGATCGCCTCCGTCACCACCGTGGGCTATGCCGGTATTCTGGCCGGCCCGGCGCTGATCGGCTTCATCGCTCAGTTTTCCAGCCTGACGGTGGCCTTCGCCTGCGTAGCCGCTCTGCTGTTGGCGGTGACCGCCAGCGCCAGGGCCGTCACTCGCTGATTCAGGAATGCGCAGCCACTATGCAAAATAAACAATTGACCATCAGCTCCAGCAACATTACCCGCTGCTTCCTGCTGTTTATCGTGCTGCTGACGATCGGCATCGGCCTGTATGGCTACAACTACACCAACGCCTGGCTGGCGGAAAAAAAGTACGCGCTGAACAGCATTGCCGGTTCGCTGCAAAAGCGCATCGATACCTACCGCTATATGACCTATCAGGTCTATGACAAATTCGGCAATGCGCCGGCGCAGAATGTCGATCCCGGTTTGCAGGAAACCCGCCTGCGGCCCGACGTCTATTATATCGAGAAACCGCACAAGAAAACCGACGCGGTGATCTTCGGCAGCCATGACGAGAGCACGCTGGCGATGATCGCCAACATCTCGGATTACCTGGACACCCGCTGGGGCGCCAAGACCGAAAACTACGCCATGTATTACCTCAATGGTCAGGACAACAGCCTCAGCCTGATCACCACTCAGCCGCTCAAAGAGCTGGCTTCGCGCTTTCGGGAAAGCTACCTGACCACCTCGGCGGACGAACGCCGCGCCGAGATGCTGCAGCAGGCCAATATGCTCGACGAGCGCGAGAGCTTTTCCGATCTGCGCAAGCAGCGCTTCCAGAACGCCTATTCGTTCTCGATTCGCACCACTTTCAATCAGCCAGGGCATCTGGCGACGGTGATCGCCTTCGACTTGCCGATCAACGACATCATTCCGGCCAATCTGGCCCGCGCCAATTTCCTGCTGCAGCCGGACGATGTCGATCTCGACGACAGCACCATCCCGGCGGAAACCGTCCTCGGCACCCATGCGACGATGAGCGGCGGCTGGGTGGAGTTCAGCGCCGCCCTGCCCAATGCGCCGCTGAAGGTGGTGTATCGCGTTTCGGCCATCAATCTGGCCATCGACCTGCTGCGCAACAACATCTGGCTGATCGCGGTCAACTTGCTGCTGCTGGCGCTGTCGATGCTGAGCATCTACTTTATCCGCCGCCAGTACATTCGCCCGAGCGAAAACATGGCGGTGGAACTGGAGGCCGAGCGCGCGCTGAATCAGGAAATCGTCTCCAGCCTGCCTTCCGGCCTGCTGGTCTACAGCTTCGCCAACAATGCGGTGATCGCCAGCAATAAAATCGCCGAGCACCTGTTGCCGCACCTCAGTCTGCAAAGGATCGCCCATATGGCCGAACAGCATCACGGGGTGATCCAGGCGACGGTCAACAACGAGGTGTATGAAATCCGCATCTTCCGCAGCCAGCTGTCGCCGGACACCTACCTGTTCCTGATGCACGATCAGGATAAAGAGGTGATGGTGAACAAGCGGCTGCAGCAGGCACGGCGCGAATACGACAAAAACGTTCAGGCGCGCAAGCTGATGCTGCACAACCTGGGCATTGAGCTGAATCAGCCGGTACGCCAGATGCACGATCTGGTCGATCGTCTGCACGGCCGGCCGGATGAGGAACAGCAGCAGGCGCTGCTGGGCCAGCTGACGGCGGCGTCGGCTTCGGTGCTGGAATTGATCGATAACATCACCCTGCTGACCCGGCTGGAAACCCAGGACTGGCAACCCTCGCGCGAGCCGTTTAGCCCGACGGCGATGATCGACGAGTTGCTGTTGGAGGCCCTGCCCGCCCTTAATCAGAAGGGGCTGGCGCTGTTCAAGCATTTCCAGCTGGACGTCGAGCAGAACTATATCGGCGACGCCAACGCGCTGCGCAAGGTGATCTCGCTGCTGGTGCATTACGCCATTATCACCACCGCCTGCGGCAAGATTTCCCTGGTTGTCGACCATGAGCCCGAGCACCCGGATCGCCTGATTTTCCAAATCAACGACACCGGCTCCGGCATCTCCAACGAAGAGATCAGCAACCTCAACTATCCGTTCCTCAGCCAGACGCTGGTGGACCGCTTCAACCACGGTTCCGGCCTCACCTTCTTCCTGTGCAATCAGCTGTGCAAGAAGCTTAACGGCCAGTTGGACATTCGCAGCAAGGTGGATATCGGCACTCGCTACACCATTCGCGTCGCCATGGAGATGGAGAAAAAAGAGCCGCAGGAGCAGGAAAAACTGCTCGACGGCGTCACCGCCCTGCTGGACGTCACGTCGGATGAAGTGCGCGGCATCGTGACCCGTCTGCTGCAGGCCTACGGCGCCGACTGCCTCGTCGCCGACGATCGCGCGGTCAATCGCGATTATGACGTGCTGCTGACCGATAACCCGCAGCGAGCCGATGATTACACCCTGCTGCTGGCGACCGATGAGCCGGGTTGGCAAGCGCTGGATAAACGCTACATTCGGGTGAACTACAACCTGAACGGCGCATTAATCGACGCCGTGCTGATACTGATCGAACAGCAAATGGCCGCGCTGGAACAGGAAGAAAGCCCGCTTTCATTGAGTTCAGAAGATATCCAACTCTATGAAAAACAATTGAAATCAAGTGATTACTATGGGCTGTTTGTCGATACAGTACCCGACGATGTCAAAAAACTGTATACTGAGGCGGGCAGCAGTGATTTCAATGCGCTGTCACAAACCGCACATCGCCTGAAAGGCGTGTTTGCCATGTTAAATCTGCTTCCCGGCAAGCAGCTGTGCGAATCGTTAGAACAGCGCATCGCAGAAGGTGATGCGCCCGAGATCGAGAATAACATCAGTCAGATTGATTTTTTCGTCAGCAGACTGCTGAAGCAAGGTAGCCAACAACATGAATAACCTGAACGTAATTATTGCTGATGACCATCCTATCGTACTGTTTGGCATCCGGAAGTCACTTGAGCAAATTGAATGGGTGAATGTCGTTGGGGAGTTCGAAGACTCAACCGCACTGATCAACAATCTGTCCAAGCTGGACGCCAACGTGCTGATCACCGATCTGTCGATGCCGGGTGACAAGTATGGCGACGGCATCACGCTGATTAAGTACATCAAGCGTCACTATCCGCAGTTGTCGATCATCGTGCTGACCATGAACAACAACCCGGCGATCCTGAGCGCGGTATTGGATCTGGATATCGAAGGCATCGTGCTGAAACAAGGCGCGCCGACCGATCTGCCGAAGGCGCTGGCCGCCCTGCAGAAAGGCAAGAAGTTCACGCCGGAAAGCGTCTCTAAACTGCTGGAGAAGATCAGCGCCAGCGGCTATGGCGACAAACGCCTGTCGCCGAAAGAGAGCGAAGTGCTGCGCCTGTTCGCCGAAGGTTTCCTGGTGACCGAGATCGCCAAGAAGCTCAACCGCAGCATCAAAACCATCAGCAGCCAGAAGAAATCGGCGATGATGAAGCTGGGCGTCGAGAACGACATCGCCCTGCTCAACTACCTCTCCTCCGTCAGCATGACGCCGTTGGACAAAGACTAAAGCCTGACTCACGGCAGGTTAACACCAAACAGGCACGGCATTCGCCGTGCCTGTTTGCTTTTCAAACCTCGCTGCGGCTGTAGCGCACCTGCTGGCTGTAGTAAGCCAACGTCTGTTCCAGCGTCTCCAGCGTGACCGGTTTCGACAGGCAATTATCCATACCCGCCTCGAGGCAACGCTGCTTCTCTTCCGCCAGCGCGTTCGCCGTCACGCCGATCACCGGCGCGCTGAACTGCATCTGCCGCAGCGCCTGCGTCAGACGATAACCGTCCATATTCGGCATATTGACGTCGGTCAGCACAATATCGACGCGATGCTGTTTCAGCACGCCGAGCGCGTCGACGCCGTCGTTGGCGGTCACCACCTGATATCCCAGCGATCCCAGCTGATCGGACAACAGGCGACGGTTGATCGGATGATCGTCGACCACCAGCAGATGAATATCGCCGTTGTCCGCCGCGCTGGCCTTGGCGGGCACCGGCAGCTGCACCAGCGCTTCTGCCGCGCCGCTGCCGACGCCGAACAACCGGTTGAGCAAGGTCAGCGTTTCACGCGGCGTGGAGGTGCTGTGCATCCAATAGCCCGGCCGGGTTTCCTGTGATGGGCCGATATGCTCGGTGGAGAATTGGATCTGAGCCAGCAGCGGCGCATCCAGCATCAGCGGATGATCGCTGAGCAGCACCTCTCCCGCGGCGGTCTCCTGCCCGTCATAGCGCTGGATATCGGCGCCGTAGCCGCCCAGGATCGCCATCAGGTAACTTTCCAGCCGCTGATTGCGGATATCCAGCCACAGCCGACGCCCCTGCCAGGTATCGCTGGCCTGCGGGATCGGGAACTGGGCGTTAAACAATGGAATGCGAATGCTGAACAAGCTGCCCAGGCCCGGCTCGGACTCGACGGAGACGTCGCCGTCCATCAGGTTGACCAATTTCTCGCAGATCGCCAATCCCAGGCCGGTGCCCTGGAAATGACGCTGCACGCCGGTCCCCACCTGGAAGAACGGATCGAACAGGCGCGAAATCTCCTTCTCCGGGATGCCGACGCCGGTATCGCGCACGCTGAACTCCAGGTAGCTGCCGCGGGTGCAGACCTGCAGCACGATACAGCCGGTATCGGTGAACTTGATGGCGTTGTTCACCAGGTTGGAGAGCACCTGCTGCAGCCGCACCGGATCGCCGAAGATGCGCTCCGGCACGTTCTGTTCGATAAAGCAGTACAGCCCCAGACGTTTCTTGACCACCAGCGGCAAATAGTTGCCGGCGATATGGGTGATCACCTCCAGGCAGGAGAACTCGCGCGGTTCAATCTTCAACTGCTCGGACTCGATTTTGGAGAAATCGAGAATGTCGCTGATGATTTTCAGCAGCAGGCCGGAAGAGTTGTTCATCGCATTGACCAGCCGATCGACCCCTTGCGGCAACGCCTTGGTTTGCAGCAGATCAAGGTTGCCGATAATGCCGTACAGCGGCGTGCGCAGCTCATGGCTGACGGTGGCCAGGAACATCGATTTCGACTGGCTGGCCTGCTCCGCCGCCGCCGCCATCTCCTGCAGCGACTCTTCCATCTTCACGCGCGCGCTGACGTCCACCAACACGCAAATCGCCACCTCTTCGTTACGGTAGCGCGAATGGACAAAGCTGATCTGCAGGTTGTTGTTGTTGCTGGTCATCACATCGACGAAATTCGCCTGCTGTTCGCAAATGATGCGCGTTATGCGATCGCGATCTTCGTGGGTCAACAGGTTGATGTAGTTGTGCGCCAGTTCGTTACTCAGGATATTGGTGCCGTCGCTGATGCGCAGGATACAGATGCCCACCGGCGCCGAAGCGACGATCTTGCGGTTGAACTGCTCGTGCTCTTCCAGGCGAAACGCGTTGTCCTCCGCCGGCAGGAACATCTTGCGCTCAAACAGCCACGCCAGCGTGAACAGCACGATGGCCGACAGCAGGTTCAGCAACAGCGCGTTGAGGATCAGCATTTTGAAGCGTTCCACCACGCTTTTCACCGGCAGCGCATAGACGATGCTCAGCGAAGAAGGCGGCAGCGCTTTCTTCAGGATCAGGTCGCGGTAATTGTCGACATAACCGAAGTAGGCATGCTCTTCGGGGTAGCTGTTGAGCGCAGCGGCATAGCGTTCGCCATCCGCCAGGCGCAGCACCGGCTCGTTGTTCTCATCCAGCAGCGTGACGCCGATCGGCAGGTTGCCGGCGGTAACGAAATCTTCCAGCCGAACGGTTTGCTCGATGCCCAGCAACGCCTCCAGCTTGTTGCCGATATAGAGAGGCGTCAGCACGTACAGATAACCGACGTCCGGCCGCTGCGCGCTGGGGCTGATCCAATACAGGTTGTTGTCTTTGTCGAGATTCTTGGCGTTGCGGTATTTCAGAATGCGCTCGTGCAGCAACTTCAGCATGTTTTCCCGATTGGCGCTCGCGTTGCCGCCGCCGAATTCCGCCATACACAGGCTGTCGCCGCCGATGAAGAACACCCGGTTGAGATCGTAGGCCGCCACGAAGTTCTCTTTCCAATACTGGATCAGGCCGCTCAGCGAATCGAGCGAACTGCGATAGGTGGTGCTCAGCGCGCAGTTGGACTCCGGGTACAGCGGAAAGAATTGCGGCGGGCTGCCCTTGCCGGGGATCACGCCGCTGAACATGTCCAGGCCGCTGACCGAACCGTTGAGGCGATTTTCCGCCATATACTTGATGTCGCGAATGATGTCAGCGGAGTGACGGATGTAGCCCTGCGCCTGGTCGAAGTTGAGGTTGTACTCCTGCCGGATGTCCGATTCTTTCTGATGCAGGATATTCAGAATATAAAAGGTGGTGAGCAGCGCACCCAACGACCACAGCAAAATCGCCAGTACCCGGAACAGATAGCGGGATATCTTCAGCGTAGTTCGAAAAGAGGCTAAGTATTTCAATCGGATACCATACGAAAGTCAGTGGCGGCGCACGCTGTCGCCGGCGCGGCGGCCGGCGGCTCGGTGCGCCAATTAAATCATATAACTGAAAAAGGGCCTAGCATCGCTGCCAGACCCTTTTGTCTCAGTGCATCATGGTGCCGGCATGCCGACGCCCTTTGCTTTAAACGTTGTCGTCATCCATCGGCTCAGCCGCGTCGTCGCCATCGTCCAGCGGCGTGGTGTCTTCTTCCACCGCTTCCGCGCCCGGCTCCAGGCTGTCCAGCTCTTCGTCTTCCACCGGCTCGGCCACGCGCTGCAGACCGACGACGTTTTCGTCTTCCGCCGTACGGATCAGCGTCACGCCCTGGGTGTTACGGCCCACCACGCTGACTTCCGAAACGCGGGTACGCACCAGCGTGCCGGCATCGGTGATCATCATGATCTGGTCGCTGGTTTCCACCTGCACGGCGCCGACCACCTGGCCGTTACGCTCGCTCACCTTGATGGAGATAACCCCCTGGGTGGCGCGCGACTTGGTCGGGTACTCGGTCACCGCGGTACGTTTACCGAAGCCGTTTTGCGTGACGGTCAGGATGTCGCCTTCGCCTCGCGGCACAATCAGCGAGATCACGCTGTCGCCTTCGCCGAGGTTGATGCCGCGCACGCCGGTCGCGGTACGGCCCATCGAACGCACCTGCGTTTCCGGGAAGCGCACCACTTTACCGTTGGCGGAGAACAGCATCACTTCGTTGCTGCCGTCGGTCAGATCGACACCGATCAGCTCGTCACCCTCGTTGAGGTTGACGGCGATGATGCCGGCGCTGCGTGGGCGGCTGAACTCGGTCAGCGCAGTTTTCTTCACGGTACCGCTGGCGGTGGCCATGAACACGTGGCGCCCTTCTTCATACTCGCGCACCGGCAGAATGGCGGTGATACGCTCATCGGCTTCCAGCGGCAGCAGGTTGACGATTGGGCGACCGCGCGCGCCGCGGCTGGCTTCAGGCAGTTGGTACACCTTCATCCAGTACAGGCGGCCACGGCTGGAGAAACACAGGATCGTATCGTGGGTGTTGGCCACCAGCAGACGATCGATAAAGTCTTCTTCTTTGATACGCGCCGCAGACTTGCCTTTGCCGCCGCGGCGCTGCGCTTCATAGTCGGACAGCGGCTGATACTTCACGTAGCCCTGGTGAGACAGGGTCACCACCACGTCTTCCTGGTTGATCAGGTCTTCGATGTTGATGTCGGAAGTATTGGCGGTGATCTCGGTGCGGCGGCCGTCGTTGTACAGCTCTTTGACTGCCACCAGCTCTTCGCGGATCACTTCCATCAGGCGCTCTGGGCTTTCCAGGATAAAGATCAGCTCGGCGATAAAGTTGAGCAGCTCTTTATATTCGTCCAGCAGCTTCTCGTGCTCCAGGCCGGTCAGTTTCTGCAGGCGCAGATCCAGAATCGCCTGAGCCTGCTGCTCGGTCAGGTAGTATTTGCCGTCGCGGATGCCGAACTCCGGCTCCAGCCACTCAGGGCGGGCGGCGTCGTCACCGGCGCGCTCCAGCATGGCGCTGACGTTGCCCAGATCCCACGGCTGCGCCACCAGCGCGACTTTCGCTTCGGCCGGGGTCGGCGCACGGCGAATCAGCTCGATGATCGGATCGATGTTGGCCAGCGCGATAGCCAGCGCTTCCAGGATATGGGCGCGGTCGCGGGCCTTGCGCAGTTCGAAGATGGTGCGACGCGTAACCACTTCGCGGCGGTGACGCACGAAGGCTTCGAGGATGTCTTTCAGGTTCAGCAGCTTAGGCTGGCCCTGATGCAGCGCGACCATGTTGATGCCGAAAGTGACCTGCAGTTGCGTCAGCGCATACAGGTTGTTCAGCACCACTTCGCCGACCGCGTCGCGTTTGACTTCGATCACGATGCGCATGCCGTCTTTATCGGACTCGTCGCGCAGCGCGCTGATGCCTTCCACACGCTTTTCTTTCACCAGCTCGGCGATCTTCTCGATCAGACGCGCCTTGTTCACCTGATACGGGATCTCGTGAACGATGATGGTTTCGCGCCCGGTCTTGGCGTCGGCTTCCACTTCCGCGCGCGCGCGCAGGTAGACTTTGCCGCGCCCGGTGCGGTAGGCCTCTTCAATGCCGCGACGGCCGTTGATGATCGCCGCCGTCGGGAAGTCCGGCCCCGGGATGTGTTCCATCAGCCCTTCGATGCTGATGTTTTCATCGTCGATATAGGCCAGGCAGCCGTTGACGACTTCCGCCAGGTTGTGCGGCGGGATATTGGTGGCCATGCCCACGGCGATGCCCGACGAGCCGTTGACCAGCAGGTTCGGGATCTTGGTCGGCATGACGGCCGGGATCTGCTCGGTGCCATCATAGTTAGGCACGAAGTCGACGGTTTCTTTTTCCAGATCCGCCAACAGTTCGTGAGCAATCTTGGACATGCGCACTTCGGTATAACGCATCGCCGCGGCGGAGTCGCCGTCGACGGAGCCGAAGTTACCCTGACCGTCCACCAGCATGTAGCGCAGTGAAAACGGCTGAGCCATACGCACGATAGTGTCGTAAACCGCGCTGTCATCGTGCGGGTGATATTTACCGATCACGTCCCCGACGACACGGGCCGATTTCTTGTATGGTTTATTCCAGTCGTTACCCAATACGCTCATCGCGTACAGAACGCGGCGGTGAACCGGCTTCAGTCCATCACGAACATCTGGCAGCGCACGTCCGACAATAACGGACATCGCATAGTCCAGATACGAGTTTTTCAACTCGTCTTCGATGTTTACCGGTGTGATTTCTCTGGCAAGGTCGCTCATGGAGCTGCTATCCCTCTACTAATGATTCATCTGCCCGCTGCCATAGTGGCAAAGGTGTAAAACTATATCACAAAGCACGCTTTACGGGAAAATAACCGCCGCTGTTTCACGGAAATTGTGCAGATAAGTGCGCTAAAAACGCATCGGCGCAGACGATGCCGCGCCGGAACATGTATAATCCGCGCAACGAGAACAAGGAGCCAGACAAGCCCATGAACGCAGAATCATCCAGCCGAGTGCAAAACGTTGACCACCAGGAAATCGCCAAGTTCGAGGCCGTCGCCTCCCGCTGGTGGGATTTGGAAGGCGAGTTCAAACCGCTGCACCGCATCAACCCGCTGCGCCTGAACTACATCATGCAGCGCGCCGGCGGCATTTTTGACAAGCAGGTGCTCGACGTGGGCTGCGGCGGCGGCATTCTGGCGGAAAGCATGGCGCGCGAAGGCGCCAAGGTGACCGGGCTGGACATGGGCGCGGAACCGCTGCAGGTCGCGCGGCTGCACGCGCTGGAAAGCGGCATGGACGTCACCTATGTGCAGGAGACGGTGGAAAGCCACGCTCAGGCCAACCCGCAACGCTACGACGTGGTCACCTGCATGGAGATGCTGGAGCACGTGCCGGATCCGGCCTCGGTGGTGCGCGCCTGCGCCCAGCTGGTGAAACCGGGCGGCCACGTGTTCTTCTCCACCATCAACCGCAACACCAAAGCCTGGCTGATGGCGGTGATCGGCGCGGAGTACGTGCTGAAGATGGTGCCGCAGGGCACCCACGATCATAAGAAGTTCATTCGCCCTTCCGAACTGATCGGCTGGGTCGACGGCACGCCGCTGCGCGAAAAGCACATGATCGGCCTGCATTACAACCCGATCACCGATCATTTCAAGCTTGGGCGCAACGTTGACGTGAACTACATGGTGCACACCCAGCACGAAGGTTAAGCGCTGTAAACCGCGCCGGCCCTGCATTACCGGGGGGCGGCGCCGTTGGCGCATTCGGAAAAATACCTAATTTCCGCGATTTCGCTCAAAATACCCGTTGTAAACAGTTTTTTAGAATATTAAATCAGATCAATATGCCGTTTTTTTCTAACGTTTAATAAAGCGCCAAACGATCGATTTTTTCAGTTTTTCAGTAAAATCTGATCGCGCTTATTGACAAGCTTGTCGCGCCAGTCACGGCGCGCACTGTGAACGGCAAGTTACATTTCACCCCCAAGTTATCCACAAATTAGGCCGGTTTTGTTCACTTGCAAACGCCGTTTTTTCTCACTATCTTGTTACCTCACCGACATACAACCCCTATATATAGTGTTTACATACTGAGCAGAGCGACTACACTTCTGCTTAGGGGCACCATACGGACAGGTAAAACACCACATGAACCAAAGTCTGCTTGTAACTAAACGCGATGGCCGTAAAGAGCGCATCAATCTCGACAAAATCCACCGGGTCATCGATTGGGCCGCAGAGGGATTACACAACGTCTCGGTTTCTCAAGTAGAGTTGCGTTCACACATTCAGTTTTATGACGGCATCAAAACCGCCGACATTCACGAAACCATCATCAAAGCCGCAGCCGATCTGATCTCCCGCGATGCGCCGGACTATCAGTACCTGGCCGCTCGCCTGGCGATCTTCCACCTGCGTAAAAAGGCTTATGGCCAGTTCGAGCCGCCGAAGCTGCACGCTCACGTGACGCGCATGGTCGAGATGGGCAAATACGATAAGCATCTGCTGGAAGACTACAGCGCTGAAGAGTTCGAGCAGATGGATTCCTTTATCGATCACTGGCGCGACATGAACTTCTCTTATGCCGCCGTCAAGCAGCTGGAAGGCAAGTATCTGGTGCAGAACCGCGTCAGCGGCGAGATCTACGAAAGCGCCCAGTTCCTGTACATGCTGGTGTCCGCTTGCCTGTTCTCCAACTACCCGCGTGAAACCCGTCTGGACTACGTCAAACGTTTCTACGACGCGATTTCCACCTTCAAGATTTCGCTGCCTACGCCGATCATGTCCGGCGTGCGCACCCCAACCCGCCAGTTCAGCTCCTGCGTGCTGATCGAGTGCGGCGACAGCCTGGATTCCATCAACGCCACCTCCAGCGCCATTGTGAAATACGTTTCGCAGCGCGCCGGCATCGGCATCAACGCCGGCCGCATCCGCGCGCTGGGCAGCCCGATCCGCGGCGGTGAAGCCTTCCATACCGGCTGTATTCCGTTCTACAAACACTTCCAGACCGCCGTCAAATCCTGCTCGCAGGGCGGCGTGCGCGGTGGCGCGGCAACGCTGTTCTACCCGATGTGGCACCTGGAAGTGGAAAGCCTGCTGGTGTTGAAAAACAACCGTGGCGTTGAAGGCAACCGCGTGCGTCACATGGACTACGGCGTGCAGCTGAACCGCCTGATGTACCAGCGTCTGATCAAGGGCGAAGACATCACCCTGTTCAGCCCGTCCGACGTGCCGGGGCTGTATGACGCGTTCTTCGCCGATCAGGACGAATTCGAACGCCTGTATACCCAGTACGAGAAAGACGACAGCATTCGCCAGAAGCGCGTGAAAGCGGTTGAGCTGTTCTCGCTGATGATGCAAGAGCGCGCCTCTACCGGCCGCATCTACATCCAGAACGTCGACCACTGCAACACCCACAGCCCGTTCGATCCGCAGATCGCGCCGGTGCGTCAGTCCAACCTGTGCCTGGAAATCGCCCTGCCGACCAAGCCGCTGGAAGACGTCAACGACGAAAACGGCGAGATCGCGCTGTGCACCCTGTCGGCCTTCAACCTGGGCGCGATCGACAGCCTGGACGATCTGGAAGAGCTGGCGACCCTGGCGGTGCGCTCGCTCGACGCCCTGCTGGATTACCAGGATTATCCGATCAAGGCCGCGCACCGTGGCGCGATGGGCCGCCGCACCCTGGGCATCGGCGTTATCAACTTCGCCTATTACCTGGCGAAGAACGGCGTGCGCTACTCCGACGGCAGCGCCAACAACCTGACGCACAAAACGTTCGAAGCCATTCAGTACTACCTGCTGAAAGCCTCCAACCGCCTGGCTCAGGAACAAGGCGCTTGCCCGTGGTTCAAAGAGACCACTTATTCGCAGGGTATCCTGCCGATCGACACTTACAAGAAAGACCTGGATGCGGTCTGCAGCGAGCCGCTGCACTACGACTGGGAAACCCTGCGTAAAGAGATCCAGGAAACCGGCCTGCGCAACTCGACCCTGTCTGCGCTGATGCCATCGGAAACCTCTTCGCAGATTTCCAACGCCACCAACGGCATCGAGCCGCCGCGCGGCCACATCAGCATCAAGGCGTCGAAAGACGGCATCCTGCGCCAGGTGGTGCCGGAGTATGAGCGTCTGAAAGACAACTACGAGCTGCTGTGGGAAATGCCAAGCAACGACGGCTATCTGCAGCTGGTGGGGCTGATGCAGAAATTCATCGACCAGTCGATTTCGGCCAACACCAACTACGATCCGACCCGCTTCCCGGGCGGCAAGGTGCCGATGAAGCAGCTGTTGAAAGACCTGCTCACCACCTACAAGTTCGGCGTGAAAACGCTGTACTACCAAAACACCCGCGACGGTGCGGAAGACGCCCAGGAAGATTTGCAGCCTGCCAAGGCCGGCGATGACGACTGCGAAAGCGGCGCCTGCAAGATCTAAAGTTTGACCTAGCGGGCCGGAATTTTCCGGCCCCTTCATTTAGCCACGTTACGATGGATTCAGGCTTATGGCTTACACCACTTTTTCTCAGACCAAAAACGACCAGCTGCAAGAGCCGATGTTCTTCGGCCAGTCGGTAAACGTTGCGCGTTTCGACCAGCAAAAGCATGAAATCTTCGAAAAGCTGATCGAAAAACAGCTCTCCTTCTTCTGGCGCCCGGAAGAAGTTGACGTCTCCCGCGATCGCATCGATTACCAGGCGCTGCCGGAGCACGAGAAGCATATCTTCATCAGCAACCTGAAGTATCAGACGCTGCTGGATTCCATCCAGGGCCGCAGCCCTAACGTCGCTCTGCTGCCGCTGATCTCGATCCCTGAGCTGGAAACCTGGGTGGAAACCTGGTCATTCTCCGAGACCATCCACTCCCGTTCTTACACCCACATCATCCGCAATATCGTCAACGATCCGGCGCTGGTGTTCGACGACATCGTCACCAACGAAGAGATCAAAAAGCGCGCGAAAGACATCTCCGGCTACTACGACGATCTGATCGAGATGACCAGCTACTATCACCTGCTGGGTGAAGGCACCCACCAGGTGAACGGTAAAACCGTCACCGTCAATCTGCGCGCGCTGAAGAAACAGCTGTACCTGTGCCTGATGAGCGTGAACGCGCTGGAAGCGATCCGCTTCTACGTCAGCTTCGCCTGCTCCTTCGCGTTCGCCGAGCGCGAACTGATGGAAGGCAACGCCAAAATCATCAAGCTGATCGCCCGCGACGAAGCGCTGCACCTGACCGGCACCCAGCACATGCTGAACCTGATGCGTTCCGGCGCCGACGATCCGGAAATGGCGGAGATCGCCGAGGAATGCCAACAGCAGTGCTACGATCTGTTCGTGCTGGCTGCCCAGCAGGAAAAAGAGTGGGCGGAATACCTGTTCCGCGACGGCTCGATGATTGGCCTGAACAAAGACATCCTGTGCCAGTATGTGGAGTACATCACCAATATCCGCATGCAGGCGGTCGGCCTCGGTCTGCCGTTCGAAACCCGCTCCAACCCGATCCCGTGGATCAACGCCTGGCTGGTGTCCGACAACGTGCAGGTGGCGCCGCAGGAAGTGGAAGTGAGCTCCTACCTGGTTGGCCAGATCGACTCGGAGATCAACGCCGACGACCTGAGCGACTTCGAACTGTAAGCGATGGCGACGCCAATCGTAACGCTGCGCGCCGCCGGCACGCAGCTCTCCTGCCCCAACAGTGAAAACTGCCTGCTCGACGTGCTGGAACTGCACGACGTGCAGGTGGAGTACCAATGCCGCTCCGGCTATTGCGGCGCCTGCCGCCTGAAGCTGGTGAAAGGCGAAGTGGCCTACCGCCAACAGCCGCTGGCGTTTATCAACGCCGGCGAGATCCTGCCCTGCTGCTGCATGCCGCTGACGGATATCGAGCTGGAAATGTAAAGTCGGGTGCCGGAAACCGCGCCTGGAGACCAGAAGGCGGGGTTGCCCCCGCCCTATGATTACCGCTTCACCTCACACGCCAACCTGATCAGGATAGTGATATTTTCCTGGTAGATTTTCAGCTCGCACAACGAGTCTCTTATCATCCAGATAAATAACAAAACCGTAATACATACAACGGTTAGCGAATGAAGCACATGCCTTAAGCGCATGCTTGCCTCCTTGCTGTGAAGGGGCTACCATAACGGTGTCTAGGCGTTAGGGCAGCCCCATTCTGATTGAGAGTCAGTTTGGGGCTTTCATCTATCCGCCTTGTCACACAATGCCCAAGACGAACAGTCTCAAGCACCCGCCAAAAGAGTAACAGCATTCCCTCGCCGCGAATATCCCCTATAAGATTATGATTAATCAGGGATATATAACTATCCTCAAAGTATTTCGCTTAACGCCCCTTTCCTGCCGACGCGGAAAAATAACGCGCCGGGGGATCGCCAAAGGCTTTGCGAAACATGGCGATAAAATTACTCGGCGAGGCATATCCCAGCGTTTCCGCTATCTGCAGCACGGTTTCGCCGCGCAGGCGCTCAAGGACTATGGTGCAAGATCTGCAAACGCGGGGCGCGGCGGCGATACACCTTTCACGTCTGGCGTCCGAACGGCTGCTGCAAAGCCGTGACGCCGGCAACTCGGCGCCATGACCGTCACTCGATAATTTCCACCACCTCCAGCCAGGCGTTTTTACCGCACGCCTGGCCCCCATTCAGCCAGCGGCGCAGCATATCCAGCGCCAGCATCGCCACCGACTCCTGACGCAGCCGCAAGCCGTGGCGCGACGCACGATAACGAACGGTCTGGCCAATCCCGCCGCGCGGCGTATGCAGCGCAATGCTCACCTGATCGTCGCACATGGCGCTGACCGCCAACGCCAACGGCGCGCCGGTCAATTCCGCCAGAGAGCGGGCGCGCGCCAGCGTGGTTTCCAGCGTTTCGATGCAGTGCGCCGGCAGCAGTTCTCCCCCCGCCAGCGGCGCTCCTTCGCTCTGCAACTGCAGATTGATCAACCCGGCGCTGAACTGCTCGCTCAACGCCAGCTTCAGCCCTTGCTGATTCAGGCGCTGCGTCAGCGTCGACGGCAACCCGATAGTGCCTTCAAAGATGCAGTTGTCCCCCGCCACCTCGCGCACACGCCGCCAGGCCAGCTCCATTTCCGCACGCCGGCTTTCCGGCCCGGTCAGCTTCAGCTCGATGATCGGGCTGGAGGAACGGTAACCCAGCACCACATCCGGCGGCAGCGGCATACCGTCCAGTTCGGCGGCCAGATCGCTCTCGGAGGTGCCGAAGGTGGTCAGGCGCAGGCAGAGTGGCGGCGTCGGCAAGGTGAAGCGCTGGCGTAGACGCGGCACGATCTGCTGTTCGACCATCACTTTGAATTCCGACGGCACGCCGGGGGTGAAGAACATCTGACATCGGTTCAGCTGCAGCGCGAACCCGCAGGCGGTGCCCACCGGGTTATCCAGCATTTCCGCGTTGGCCGGGATCTGCGCCTGCTTGCGGTTGGAAGGGGCCATCGGCCGCCCGCGCTCGGCGAAATAGGCTTCCATGCGCGCCAGCCAGTCGGCCCGTTCGACCAGCTCTACGCCACAGGCTTTGGCGGCGGCCAGCGCGCTGAGATCGTCGCTGGTCGGCCCCAGGCCGCCGTTGACGATCAGCACATCGGCGATATGGCTTCTTTCCTGCAGGATCTCGATCAACGCAGAGAGGCTGTCCCCGACCGTTTCCCGCCCGCTCATCGGCACTCCCTGCTGGAACAGGTAGTCCGCCAGCCAGGCGGCGTTGGTATCAATAATTTGCCCGTGCAGCACCTCATCGCCGGTGCTGAGCATCTCCACCCTTAACATTGATCTCTCCCACATTTTTTGGTCATTCCACTATAGAAGCCCGTAAATAACTTTTCACTAGCCGCCTGCGGATAATTTCAGCCATGGGTCCGTTCCTCATGTGCCATGTAGCTCGCCGCAATGTAAACATTACTGTACACCATGCGTAACGTCGATTTGACACAAATTAGGGCTTCCACTATCCTGCCATCCTCATAAATCGTTACCTATAATTTTCAAAATCTTTCGGCTGGTAGAGAAAAAACGTGAAGAATCGCACTCTTGGCAGTGTTTTTATCGTGGCGGGCACCACCATTGGCGCCGGGATGCTGGCGATGCCGCTGGCGGCGGCCGGCGTCGGCTTCGGCGTCACGCTGGCCTTACTGGTCGGGCTGTGGCTGTTGATGTGTTACACCGCGCTGCTGCTGGTAGAGGTTTACCAGCATGAGCAGGCGGATACCGGTCTGGGCACCCTCGCCAAACGTTATCTCGGCGGCGGCGGCCAGTGGCTGACCAGCTTTAGCATGATGTTCCTGATGTACGCCCTCACCGCCGCCTACATCAGCGGCGCCGGCGAACTGCTCGCCACCAGCATCAGCCAGTGGACGTCGCAGGACTTCCCGGTGTCGCTCGGCGTTCTGCTGTTCACCCTGGTGGCCGGCGGCGTGGTGTGCATCGGCACCCACTCGGTCGATTTGTTCAACCGCATCCTGTTCAGCGCCAAAGTGGTATTTCTGGTGGTGATGCTAGGCCTGATGTTGCCGAATATCCACCAAACCAACCTGATGACGCTGCCGCTGGAGCAAGGCCTGGCGCTGTCGGCTATTCCGGTGATCTTCACCTCTTTCGGCTTCCACGGCAGCGTGCCGAGCATCGTCAACTATATGGGCGGCAACATTCGCAAACTGCGCTGGGTGTTTATCATCGGCAGCGCTATCCCGCTGATGGCCTACATCTTCTGGCAGCTGGCAACGCTGGGCAGCATCAGCTCCGACACCTTCGTCGGCATTCTGGCGCAGCAGGCCGGGCTGAACGGTCTGTTGCAGGCGGTGCGCGACGCGGTGGCTTCGCCGCACGTTGAACTGGCGGTGCACCTGTTCGCCGATCTGGCGCTGGCGACCTCGTTCCTCGGCGTCGCGCTCGGGCTGTTCGATTTCCTGGCCGATCTGTTCAAGCGGCAAGACAACGTGCGTGGCCGCCTGCAAACCGGTGCCATCACCTTCCTGCCGCCGCTTGCCTTTGCACTGTTTTATCCTCGCGGCTTCGTGCTGGCGTTGGGATTCGCCGCCATCGCTCTGTCGGTGCTGGCCCTGCTGTTGCCTTCACTGCTGGTATGGAAAACGCGCCAAAAACATCAGGCACAGTATCGCGTCTGGGGCGGTACGCCGGCGCTGGCGTTGGTGTTTGTCTGCGGGGTGACGGTGATCGCCATTCAACTGGGCATCGCCAGCGGCATGCTGCCGGCGGTAGGGTAAGCGGAACAGAAAGAACAAAGGGGCCTGAAGGCCCCTTTTTCACAGCGTCAGAAGCTCAGACCCACGCCGACGTAAGGGCCATCGGCCAGCGTGTTGTCGCGACGCCCGTCTTTGCCTTCCATTTGCATGTAACGGTAGCCCACGTCCACGCTCAGCGGACGGAACTTCCAGCGCAGGCCGCCGCTGGCTTCGTTATAGGCTTTCACGCCGCTGGTGAAGGATTCAGGGGCAAAGTACCCTTCGCCGTGCAGGCTGAAGTAACGGTTGATCTCCCACTCAAGGCCGCCGCCCAGCGCCACCGCCCCGCCGCTCTTCCCGTCTTTCGGGCTGAGGTACAGCGCTTTGGCGCCCACGGTCGCCGTCAACGGCCCCAGCGGCACGCCGAAGTTCAGCCCCAGGCTGCCGACGTTACCGTCGTGGTCGCTGCGCGCCCAGTTGCCGGTCAGGCCCAGACCAGAAGAGCCGGTGCTCATGCCAACGCCCAGGTTGGTGTAGTGCTGCCCGGCTTCGCCCGACACGCTGATGGCGTTCGCCGCGCCGGTCACCAACAGCAATCCTGCCGCGCACGCGACCCAAGTCTTTTTCATCATCTTTCCCTCTGGTTTGTCATCCGTACCGAATGATCGAATCAACGCATAATAATAACGTCACGAGTCTATACCAAAGCGCAATGAGTATTTAAGGGATAAAAGCGAAAAAATTCTTCAATAATCAAATAAATGTAAATATTTGCAAACAAGATTCTATATTCGTCAAGGCAATGCCAACGATAACCGAGACCTATTTGCCGCCGCTCGGCAATAGAGCTACAACTAGTAGTGGCTTTGACCAAGGTCAGGGGAAGAAGCCCCGCCAAAGGACTATGCTGATGAACGCTTAAACCGCCCGAGTCTTTACTTAACTGCACTACGATAAGGAGCAAGTGATGAGCAAGAAAGGACTGACCACCGCAGCCGGCGCCCCGGTTGTCGATAACAATAACGTAATCACCGCAGGCAAACGCGGCCCGATGCTGTTGCAGGACGTGTGGTTCCTGGAAAAACTGGCCCACTTCGACCGTGAAGTCATCCCCGAGCGCCGCATGCACGCCAAGGGATCCGGCGCTTACGGTACCTTTACCGTCACCCACGACATCACCCGCTACACCCGCGCCAAGATCTTCTCCGAGGTCGGCAAACAGACCGACATGTTCATCCGCTTCTCCACCGTCGCCGGTGAACGCGGCGCCGCCGACGCCGAACGCGACATTCGCGGCTTCGCCATGAAGTTCTATACCGAAGAAGGCAACTGGGATTTGGTGGGTAACGATACGCCGGTGTTCTACCTGCGCGATCCGCTGAAATTCCCCGATCTCAACCACGTGGTGAAACGCGATCCGCATACCAACCTGCGCAACCCGGTCTACAAATGGGACTTTTTCTCCCACCTGCCGGAATCGCTACACCAGCTGACCATCGACTTCAGCGATCGCGGCATTCCGAAGTCCTATCGCCACATGCACGGCTTCGGCAGCCACACCTTCAGTTTTATCAATGCCGCCAACGAACGTTTCTGGGTGAAATTCCACTTCCGCTGCCAGCAAGGCATTGAAAACCTGATGGATGACGAAGCGGAAGCGATCATCGCCAAGGATCGCGAAAGCTCACAGCGCGATCTGTTCGACGCGATCAAACGCGGCGACTTCCCGCGCTGGAAGCTGCAAATTCAGATCATGCCGGAACACGAAGCCTCGCAGACGCCATACAACCCGTTCGATCTGACCAAGGTGTGGCCGCACGGCGACTATCCGTTGATCGACGTCGGCTATTTCGAGCTGAACCGCAACCCCGACAACTATTTCTCCGAGGTTGAGCAGGTGGCGATGAACCCCGCCAACGTGGTGCCGGGCATCAGTTTCTCGCCGGATAAAATGCTGCAGGGCCGTCTGTTCTCCTATGGCGATGCGCACCGCTATCGCCTGGGCGTCAACCACCACCAGATCCCGGTGAACGGTGCCAAATGCCCGTTCCACAACTACCATCGCGACGGCGCGATGCGCGTGGACGGCAACAGCGGCAACGGCGCCACCTACGAACCAAACAGCTTCGGCCTGTTCCAGGAGCAGCCGGACTTCAGCGAGCCGCCGCTGAGCATTGAGGGCGCGGCCGACCACTGGAACCATCGTGAAGACGACGATTACTACAGCCAGCCACGCGCGCTGTTCAACCTGCTGAGCGCCGAAGAGCACCAACGCATGTTCACCCGCATCGCCGGCGAACTGTCGCAGGTGCCGGAGCAAATCCAGCGCCGTCAGGTCGAGCTGTTCACCAAGGTGCACCCGGACTACGGCGCCGGCGTCGCCAAGGCGCTGGGGCTGAAATAACCCCCTGCCGTCATCCACTCAGCCGCCCTTTCGGGCGGCTTTTTTATGCCTGAGAGAGGCGCTGCGCCACCCATTGCTGCAACTGGCGGCGCGAAATCTTGATGCCGCCGTTTTTCAGCTCGTCAGGCAGCGGGAGCAGCGCCGCCGGGCGTTGGAAATTGGCCAGCTTGTCCTGCGACCAGGCGAGCAACGCCGCCAGCGACAGCGACGGATCGCCGTCGATTACCGCCACCGGCCGCTGGCCGAACTCGACGTCCGCCGCCGGCACCACAAACGCCTGCGAGATCTGCGGGTGCGCCGCCAACACGCGTTCGATATCCTCCGGCTGCACCCCTTCGCCGCCGCTGAAAAACAGGTTGTCCAGCCGGCCCAAAATGCGCAGTTCCCCCTCGGCCATCGCGCCGCGATCGCGGGTCGCGAACCAGCCCTGTGCATCCGCCAGCGGCTGCAGCTGGCCATGACACCAGTAGCCGAGCGCCAGGCTGTCGGCGCGGATCCAGACCTCTTCGTCCACCAGTTTTACCTCGCGGCCGCTGAGCGGCAGGCCGACGCCCGGCCGCGCATCGGCGCGCTTGGCGCACACCGTGGAAGCCAGTTCGGTCAGCCCATAGCCGCACCAGCAGTGGATCCCCGCCGCTTCCGCCCGTTCGGTCAGCGCCACGGGGATCATCGCACCGCCGAGCAGCACCTCTTTCAGCGTCATGCCCGTCAGCGGTTGCGCCAGCAGCCGCCAGAGCTGTGTCGGCACCAGCGAGGCGTGCGTGCAGCCTGCCAATGCCTCGGCCAGCGGATGCATCTCGCGCACCGCCAGCCGCGCACCCGCCGCCAGCCAGCGCCAGACGATACCCTGGCCGGAGACGTGAAACAGCGGCAGTGACAGCAGCCAGCAATCCTCGCGCTGAAAATCCATCAGCCGCAACACCCCGGCGGCGCTGGCCAGATGGTTGGCGTAGCTGTGCGCCGCCGCCTTCGGCAGGCCGCTGGAGCCCGAGGTCAGCGTCAGCGTCGCCAGACGTTGCGCATCCCACATCGGCAAGTTCGGCCAGCGCGGCTCGGTCGAGGGCGGCGTCAATCGAATCACCTCTTCCGGCAGCGCCGGCAACGGATCCGGGCCGAAGGCAAAGGTGATGTCCAATTCGGGTAGCAGCTGTGCCAGCAGCGGCGTCGGCAAGGCAGGATTGAGCGGCAACAGGCGCGCGCCGCATTGCAGCAGCGCCAGATAGGCCAACAGCAGCGGGTAGCTGTTTTTACCGCACAGCGCCACGCCGCAGCCCGGCTCCACGCCCTGGTGCTGAAAATCCGCCGCCAGCTCATCCACCTGGCCTTGCAACGCCAGCCAGCTCAGCGGCTGTTCGCCGAGCAGCAACGCCGTCGCCTGCGGCTGAAGGCGTGCCCAGTGTCGCCACGGCCAATCGCTTAACGGCGCCATAGGCACTCCAGCGCCGAGGCATCCAGCAGCGGCAATGCGCTGCCCGGCCAAGGCCGCAGCACCTGCGCCTGCATCAACCCCAGCGTATCCAGCCCCGGCACGGTGTCCGGCGTCAGCCAGCGGGCGATGCGCGCCAGCTGGGTTAACCCCAGGCTGGACTCGATGCTGGAGCTGATCACCGCCGTCAGCCCCGCCGCGTGCGCCTGCGCCACCAGCGCCTGGCAGCGCGCCAGGCTGCCGACCAGCGTCGGCTTGATCACGATGGCTGCCACGCCCGGCTCGGCCTGGACTACAAAGTCCGCCTCGCGCACGCTCTCATCCCAGGCGATGGCGATGCCGGTCGCCCGGGCGAAATCGCGCGATTCATCACGGGTCTTGCAGGGCTCTTCCAAAAAGGCAATGCGATCGCGCCACGCCGGGTTGACATATTTGGCGAAGCCGTCGGCTTTGGCGCGGGTCCAGCTGCGGTTGGCGTCCAGCCGCAGCCGCAGATCCGGCAGCGCCTCCAGCAGCACGTTGACGATCATGCCGTCGCGCACCGCCTCATACAGCCCCACCTTCACCTTAGCGACTTTCTCGCCCGGCAAGGCGCTCAATGTCTCGAACAGCTCGTCCGGATCGCCGGTACACAGCGGCGCCTTGCGGAAATCCGCCTGCGTCGGCAAGCGCTGCTCCAGCTCGGCCTGCGCGCAGCTGAGCCCAAAGGCCACCGAGGGCAGCGCGCTGTCATCCGGTTCGTTGCCCGCCAACCAGGCCTGCAGCCAGTCCAACGCGGCCTGTTCGGCCTGCGCCAGCGTTTCCCGGCTGAATTCCGGCAGCGGCGCGATCTCGCCCCAGCCTTCACGCTCGCCCTGACGCAGCTGCACCACCCATCCGTCACGCGTTTTCAACCGCTGATTGCGCAGCACCACGCCCGCCTCCATCGGCAGGCTGTAACGGTAAAGCGCCGCGCTGCGGTTTACCCCGTTCATTACGGGTTACGCTTGAATTTGCTGAAGTCCGGCTGACGCTTCTCGTTGAACGCGTTGCGCCCTTCCTGCCCTTCGTCGGTCATGTAGAACAGCATGGTGGCGTTGCCCGCCAGCTCCTGCAAACCGGCCTGGCCGTCGCAGTCGGCGTTCAGCGCCGCCTTCAGGCAGCGCAGCGCCATCGGGCTGTTCTGCAGCATTTCGCGGCACCAGCGCACCGTCTCTTTTTCCAGATCGGCCAGCGGCACCACGGTATTGACCAGCCCCATGTCCAGCGCGGCGGCGGCATCGTACTGGCGGCACAGGAACCAGATTTCGCGCGCCTTCTTCTGGCCGACGATGCGCGCCATGTAAGACGCGCCCCAGCCGCCGTCGAACGAGCCCACTTTCGGGCCGGTCTGGCCGAAGATGGCGTTATCCGCCGCGATGGTCAGATCGCACATCATGTGCAGCACGTGACCGCCGCCGATCGAATAACCGGCCACCATCGCCACCACCGGTTTCGGGCAGGTGCGGATCTGGCGCTGGAAGTCCAGCACGTTGAGGTGATGCACGCCGCTGTCGTCGCGATAGCCGCCGTAATCGCCGCGCACTTTCTGATCGCCGCCGGAGCAGAAGGCCTTATCGCCGGCGCCGGTCAGAATAATGACGCCGATGCCGTCGTCGTAACGGGCGTTGGCCAGCGCGTCGATCATCTCTTTAACCGTTTGCGGGCGAAACGCGTTGCGCACCTGCGGCCGGTTAATGGTGATTTTGGCGATGCCGTCGGCGGACTTGTGATACAGAATGTCTTCGAAATCGCCGGTGCAATCCTGCCAGGCGATAGCGGCATACAGCTGTTCTTCATTCGGATAAAGCATGTTCGGTTCCTTTAACCAGGGTTAACGAGAAAGGTCTGCAGCTCGGCGACGAAATCCTGCGGATTGGCCAGGTGCGCGTTGTGCCCGGCCTGCGGCACGATGCGCAACGGCAACCCGGCGTCGCGCGCCAGCCGTTGAAATTTGGGGTCGTTCTCACCGCACAGCACCCGCAGCGGCACGGTCAGTTGGCGCAGCTGCGGCGCCAGATAGGGCTGCCGCCCGAGCGACGTGGCTTCGAGCATGTCGGCGATCGCCGGGCCGCTGTTGACCGAGCGCGCGGCGATCAGCGCCTGGCGGTGCACGTGGCTGAGCTCTTTGAACACCGGTTGCTGATACCAGTCCGCCAGGACCTCGGCGATCGGCTCACTGCGAAAACGCACCGCCCACAGCGCATCCTGTTCGCAGCGCCGGCGGCGCTGTTCTTCGTCCTCCAGCCCCGGATTACCGCCCTCGACGATCACCCCCTGGAGGCCGGCATGGTGGCCGTGGCAGGCGTGATACATGGCGATGCGCCCGCCGAGCGAGTAGCCCACCAGCCAATAGCGTTCGATATTGCGCAGCTGCAGCGCGGCGGCGATCTGCGCGCTGATGTCGTCGAAGCCGTGGCAGCTCACCGCCACGGAATCGCCGTGGCCGGGCAGATCGATGGCCAGCGACGGCCATTCCGGGCTACGCGCGGCGATCACCCGCCATTCATTGTTGTTGCCAAGCAGGCCATGCAGCCACACCAGCCACGGGCGGCCCGCCTCGCCCTGTTGCAAAATTCGCGTCGCCAGCATCATTGCACCGCCATCTGTTGCACCAGGTATTGCAGGCTTTCGGCCCCCGCGCTCGGTGGCACCTGCAGTTCGACAAGCGTGGCGCCGCCGCGCCGCCAGCCTTGTTCAACCGCCTGTTGCAGCTGGCTCCAGTTCTCCGGCCGCGCGTAACCCAGCTGGAACATCGCCGCCGCGTGGCTGAACTCGACGTTCTGCGGCATGCAGTAAAAGCGCTGACGATCCTCTTCCGGCGTCGGCAGCAGCGAGAAAATTTGGCCGCCGTTGTTGTTGACGACGATCAGCACCGTCGGCGCCGAGCTCTGGCGCAGCAGCGCCAGCGCATTGAGGTCATACAGAGCGGAAAGATCGCCCACCACCGCCAACGTCAGTCTGGCGGTGGCGCGCTGCACGCCGGCAGCGGTGGAGATCAGGCCGTCGATGCCGCTGGCACCGCGGTTGCTGAATACCGGGTAGGCGACGGGCAATGGCGTTAGCGCGTCGATGAGCCGCACTACCAGGCTGTTGCCGAGAAACAGTTGGCCGTTCTCCGGCAGCAGTTCCGGCAGGCGATGCGCCAGCTGCGCTTCGCCAAAGTAATCGTGCAGATGCGTGGATGCCGCCGTCAGCGCTTTATCCGCCAGCACGGCCAGCCCGGCGGCCCAAGGCTGGCGCGGCTGCGCCGGGTGCTGCGCCAACCACTGAGCCACGCCGGCACGCAGGCGCCGCCCCCGGTGCTGGGCCGGATCGAGCCGCCCCGGCAGCTCGTCGATGATCCAATACTCTTCAGGCCGGCACTGCGCCTGCCACTGCAGCAGGCGTTTGCCGGTCAGGCTGCCGCCGAACTGCACCACCAGCTGCGCATCTTGCAGTACGCGCTGCGCCTGCGGGTGAGCGAGCCACAAATCGGCGCAGGGCAGCGGTTGCCCGGTCTGCGACAGCACGTCGCCGATCAGCGGCCAGCCCAGCGTTGCGGCCCATTCGGCCACCTGCGCGCCCTCTTGCGCGCTCATGCGCCCGGCCAACACCACGCCGCGCTTTTGCCGCCAGAAGAACCAGTCCGGCTGCGGCAATGGCGCCGTACGCGTCTCGCTTTCCTGCAGCCACGGGCGATCGCTCTGCCACCAGTCGCCCAGCGCGGCGGACCAATCGGCATAGTGACGTTCGTCGCCGCCGTACAGCGGCTCGGCGAACGGGCAGTTGATGTGCAAAGCGCCGTGTTGCAGGCGCGCCATCGCGCTGTCGACGCTGGAGGCCAGCCACGCGGCCGGAATATCCGGCGTAGGACGCGGCAGATCGATCGCCAGCGTCGGGTGGCTGCTGTAGAGGCCGTTTTGACGGATCGCCTGATTGGCACCGCAGTCGATCAACTCCGGCGGCCGATCGGCGGTGAGAAACACCAGCCGCTCACCGGTCAGGCCGGCTTCGATCAGCGCGGGATAAAGGTTGGCCGCCGCGGTGCCGGACGTGACGATCACCGCCACCGGCTCACGCGCCGCCTTCGCCAGCCCAAGCGCCAGATGGCCGAGCCCGCGCTCGTCAAAATGGGTATGACAGATAAACGATCGGTTAGCCGCGGCGGCCAGCGTCAGCGGCGTGGAGCGCGATCCCGGAGCGATACAAACATGCCGCACCCCATGGCGGGCCAGCGCCTCGAGCAGCACAGCCGCCCACCGGCGATTAAAAACACTTGTCGACATAGTTCGCTCACAAGTCAGTTAACAGAGATCGTCTCCGGCGCAGCCGACGGACGCCGCGCCTGTAGTTACGCTCTGTATTATATGAGGTGTTATTTTCACGGCTTTTGCGCCAGCGCAAGAACGCCGTATATCCCTGGGCGTTTACACCAGATAATTATTTGATTTAGAACAAAAAACAAACAATAAAAACACAAATACTTTACACCTGCGACATTCTGAGCTCAATCCGCCCATACAAAAATCAGGGAAATACCCAGTGAGTTTATCCTGACGGATCTTCCCGCCACAGCAAGTCAACCTCCATGACATACCGTTGCTGATCGGGCATAGGTCAGAACGCCCCGCCTCGACAAATGTTTATTAAAATTAAACAATACGATTAAAAAACAGACACATCTCATTCTGAACAGCTATACTGGAAAGGTCTGTTCCTTCCTGCAACAAATCCACGCCATATGTTCCCGGCGCCAGATACAGGATGTTCACGCACTCCCAGCGGGTTTACCGGCTGCCCTTTTGGTCAGAAGTGAGGAGCTTTTGTGTGAAAGAAAAACTTATCAATTGGTTAAGAAGTCAACGCAAAAACAGCAAAATAAAGCCGCTCGCCGCCAGAAGCGCTAAAGGCGAACCGGAACCGCTCGGCGGCACCATCAAGGCCGAGCTGTTTTCCGTCGATCAGATGGAACGCTACGGCCAGCGTCTGGCACGCTCTCACAAACTGGCGACGCGTAAGACCCCCTACTATTTGCTGAAGCGGCTGGATCACAACGAACGGGTGCTGGCTGAGAGCTGCCGCCAGCTCAGCAACGGCAAAAAAAGCAGCATGACGCCCGCCGGGGAGTGGTTGCTCGATAATTACTATTTGATCGAAGAGCAAATCCGCGTGGTGCGACATCACTTGCCTAAGACCTTTGGCCGCGGCTTGCCGCAGCTGACTGCACCGCACAACTGCCCGCGCATTTACGACATCGCCGCCGAAGCCATCACCCACGGCGACGGGCGCTGGGACGCAGAGAGCCTGACGCGCTATATCGCCGCCTATCAAAAGGAAACCAATCTGACGCTGGGTGAACTGTGGGCGCTGCCGGGCATGCTGCGTCTGGCGCTGATAGACAACCTGCGCCGCGTCAGCGTCGAGGTAGCGCAGGCTCAGCGTGAACGCAACCTGGCCGATGACTGGGTCAATAAAATGCTCGAATCGGCGGAAAACGATCCGGCCAATTTGATCATCGTTATCGCCGACATGGCGCGATCCAATCCGCCGCGCACCAGCGCCTTCGTCGCCGAGCTGGTGCGCCGTCTGCAGGGCCACGGCACCATGCTGGCGCTGCCGCTCACCTGGGTGGAACAGCGTCTGGCGGAGGTCAGCATGACCTCCGATGAACTGATCCACCGCTTCAACCAACAGTTGGCGGTCAGCCAACTGTCGGTCAGCAACAGCATCGCCGGCCTGCGCCAGCTGAGCGAAATGGATTGGGCGGAATTTGTGGAAACCATGAGCCTGGTAGATCAAACGCTGCGTCAGGATCCGGCTGGGGTGTATCCGATGATGCACTTCGACACCCGCGATCACTATCGCCACGTGATCGAAATGCTGGCCCGCCACAGCCCGCACGACGAGGTACAGGTTGCGCGACACGTGCTCAACATGGCGCGAGTGGCGGCGGAAGATCCCGTCGGCGATGCGCGCAACCATCACATCGGCTACTACCTGATCGACGACGGCAGACCGGCGCTGGAACAGCAGTTGGCGGTACGCCTCAGCCGCATTACCCGGGTGCGCCACGCGCTGAACCAGGCGCCGCTGCTGTCCTGGCTCGGCAGCCTCAGCCTGCTCACCACCGCCAGCTGTGCGGAACTGTTGCGCCACGCGGCGGGCAGCGGCATCAGCTGGTGGGGATTGGCGCTGCTGTTTTTCCCGTTGGCGATCGTCGTCAGCCAATTCGTGCTTAACCTGCTCAGCGAAGTTACGACCCGCAGTCGGGAACCCCGACCTTTGCCGAGGCTCGATTTCTCCTGCGGCATTCCGGCCGAGTTCCGCACATTGGTGGTGATCCCCACCCTGCTCGACGAGAAAACCGGCATCGACCGGCTGCTCAACGCGCTGGAGGTCTGTTATCTGGGTAATGCGATGAAGCACCTGCATTTCGCGCTGCTCACCGACTTTAACGACGCCCCGCATCAGCGGCAGGCTGACGACGCCGCGTTGCTGGCTTACGTCAGTGAAAAAATCGGCGCGCTGAATGCACGCTATCCCTGTGAAGGGCCGGGCCACTTTTTCCTGTTCCACCGCGATCGGCAGTGGAATGACAAACAGGGCGTGTGGATGGGGCTGGAGCGCAAACGCGGCAAGCTGAATGCGCTTAACGACTGGCTACGCAACCGCGACAACGCCTTCTCCAGCCTGGTTGGCGCCGGCCTTGAGGCTCTGAAAAACGTCAAATACGTCATCACCCTCGACAGCGATACCGTATTGCCGCGCGACACCGCTCACCAGCTGATCGCCGCCATGGCGCATCCGCTCAACCAGCCGCAGTATGACGAAAACAGACAGCGCGTGGTGGAAGGCTACGCCATTTTGCAGCCGCGCATGGCCGAAGAGATCCCGCGTTTTGGTCAGGGACGTTACGCCGCCTTATGCAGCAGCACGCCGGGCAACGATCCCTATACGCGCATGGCGTCGGACATTTATCAGGATCTGTTTGGCGAAGGCTCATTCATCGGCAAAGGCATTTACGACGTGGACGTGTTTGCGCGCAGCCTGCAAGGCACCTGCCCGGAGAATTTAGTGCTGAGCCACGATCTGCTGGAAGGTTGCTATGCCCGCTCGGGGCTGTTGAGCGATGTGCTGTTGTATGAGCAATATCCCAGCAACTATCTGGTCGACGTGGCGCGCCGTTCGCGCTGGATCCGCGGCGACTGGCAGTTGCTTAACTGGCTGCTGCCGCGGGTGAAAAAAGCGGACGGCTCACGCTGCGCCAACCCGCTGAGCGCGCTGTCGCAGTGGAAGCTGTTCGACAACCTGCGCCGCAGCCTGGTGGCCCCCAGCCTGTTGCTGCTTTTATTCTGCTGCCTGACAGGGTTGCCCAACACCGGTTACTGGCTGGCGGTGGTCTTTATCCTTCTGCTGCTGCCTTCCGCGCTGGCGCTGCTGCAGGACATCGCGCGCAAACCGCCACGCCGCCCGTTTCTCCAGCATGTGCGGCTGGCGCTGAAGGGCACGCTGCACCGGTTGGCACAAATCGGCCTGCGCCTCGCGGCACTCCCGCACGAAGCGCTGTACAGCCTGAAAGCGATCGCCGTTACCCTATGGCGCCTGCTGTTCAGCCAACGCAATCTGCAAGAGTGGACCAGCTACGCCCAGAGCAAAACGCGCCTGCGGGTGACGCCGACCAATTTCTATCGCGCCATGTGGGTCAATCCGCTGGCCGGGGCGGGGTTGCTGCTGCTCACCGCGTGGCATAACCCGATGGCGCTCGTCGTCGCCTTGCCGCTTTCCGCGCTGTGGGTATTCGCGCCGTTCTTGCTCTACTACCTGAGCCGCGAGCCGCAGCGCAGCAAAACGGCGATCGATGAGGAGCAACGGCGTTTCCTGCGCCATACCAGCCGCCAGACCTGGGACTTTTTCAACACCTTCGTCAATGCTCAGGAGAACTGGCTGCCGCCGGACAACTATCAGGAAATACCGGAACCGGTGATAGCGCACCGCACCTCGCCGACCAATATCGGTTTGTCGCTATTGGCCAACCTCACCGCCTGCGATTTCGGCTACCTGACGCTGTGCGAGGCGCTGCGCCGCATTGAACTGACGCTCGATACGCTGGATCGCATGGAGCACTATCGCGGCCATCTGTACAACTGGTACGACACGCGCACCTTAGAGCCGTTAAACCCGCGCTATATTTCCAGCGTCGACAGCGGCAACCTGGCCGGGCATCTGCTGACGCTCTGCGCCGGGCTGCCGGCGCTGGCCCAACAGCCGGTCATCGATCCGCAGCGGATAGTGGCCGGTCTGGGAGACAGCCTGGAACTGCTGGAACAGCAGTGGGGAAACGCAGCGCCGAAAAACCTGGCCAAACTGCGCCAACATTGGCAACAGGCGCAAAACAGCCCGTACGCCGCGCTGCTGCTTGAATTGGACGCCATGCGCAACTACAGCAACGGGTTGCAGGAGCCGGCGTTAAACCACGGCGAAGAAACTAAACGCTGGGCCGGCGCGCTCCATCAGCAACTTAATGAACTCTGTGCGGAATGGGCGCAATGGTATGGCTGGCTGAGCGATGCGCCGCCGGATCTGGCGCAGCCGCCCAGCCTGCGCTGGTTGGCCGACGCCCCGGCGAACCTGGGGCTTTCGGCCGAGCAACAAAGCCGGCTCGATGCCGCCGCCGCGCTGGCGCAACAGCGCCTGGCGCAACTCGGCAGCCTGCGGCAGCGGCTGGAAAAAATGGCGCAGATGGACTTCCACTTCCTGTATGACGAATCGACCCACCTGCTGAGCGTCGGCTTCAACTGCGACCATAACCGCATGGACAGCAGCAAATACGATCTGCTGGCGTCGGAAATCCGTCTGACCAACTACGTGGCCATCGCGACCAATCAGGTGCCGCAGCGCAGCTGGTTCGCCCTTGGCCGGCTGTTCACCGTCATCGACAAGGAGCCTGCGCTGATGTCGTGGAGCGGGTCGATGTTCGAATACCTGATGCCGCAGTTGGTTATGCCCGCCTATCCCGATTCGCTGCTGGTGCAGATGTGCCGCGCGGCGGTGGCGCGCCAAATCGCCTGGGGTAAGGAGCGCGGCGTCCCCTGGGGCGTTTCCGAATCCGGCTATTTCGGCTTCGACGCGCAGCAAAATTATCAATATCACGCCTTTGGGGTGCCCGGTTTGGGGCTGCGGCGCGGCCTGGCCGACGATATGGTGATCGCCCCTTACGCGACGCTGATGGCACTGATCGTTGAGCCCGTCGCCGCTTGCAATAACCTGCTGACGCTGGAACACAACGGCGCCAAAGGGCGATACGGTTTTTACGAAGCGCTCGATTACACCACCGCACGCCTGAGCCGCGGGCAACTGTACACGATCGTCCGCTCCTACATGGCACACCACCAGGGCATGGGGTTCCTGGCGCTGTCGCACCTGCTGCTGGATGCGCCGATGGTGGCGCGTTTCGCCCGCTATCCCGCCTTCCAGTCAGCGCGCCTGCTGCTGCAGGAACGCGTGCCGGACGCAGTCGAGCTCTATAGCCCGCGTCGTCATTTCGAAACCCACGAAGGCACCATCCAGCCGGCCAGCTTCAGCGCGCGTGAATTCACCCGCGTCGATACGCCGATACCCGAAGTGCAACTGTTGTCCAACGCCAACTATCATCTGATGCTGTCGCAGGCCGGCGGCAGTTACAGCCGGTGGCAAAACCTGGCGCTGACCCGTTGGCGCGAGGACGCCACCCGTGATAACTGGGGCGCTTTCTGCTACCTGCGCGATCCGCAAACCGGCGAAGTGTGGAGCAATACCTGGCAACCGATCGGCGGCGGCGGCGCCAAAGACTATCGCGCGGTGTTCAACGACGCCGGCGCCGAATTCCAGCGCCATCTGGGCACGCTTTCGGTCAAAACGCAGGTGGTGGTTTCGCCGGAAGATGATATCGAACTGCGCCGCCTGACGCTCATCAACCGCGGTAAACAGCCGCGCATCCTTGAGATCACCAGCTATGCCGAAGTGGTGCTGGCACCGGCCGGGAACGATCTGGCGCACCCGGCCTTTAGCAATCTGTTCGTGCAAACCGAGCTACTGCCAGACCAGGAAGCGATCCTGTGTCATCGCAGACCGCGCGAGCCCAAAGAGACGTGCCCGTGGCTGCTGCACATGATGACGGTACAGGGAAACAGCGCGCAAACCTCGTTCGAAACCGATCGCGGCATATTTATCGGCCGCGGCCGCACGCCGGCCAATCCGCAGGCGTTGTACCACAATGCGCCGCTGACCAACAGCGCCGGGCCGGTTATCGATCCGATCATCGCCATCCGCCAGCGCGTGGTGCTGGAACCCAACGTTCCGCTGACGCTGGATGTGTTTTACGGCGTTTGCGAGGATCGCGCCTCCTGTCTGGCGATGCTGGAAAAATATCGCGATCGCCACTTGGCGGATCGCGTCTTCGAACTGGCCTGGTCACACAGCCAGGTGGTGTTGCGCCAACTGAACGCCAATGAGGAAGACGCCAATCTGTTCAACCGTCTGGCCGGCGCCGTGGTGTTCCCGGCGCAGGAAATGCGCGCCGGCGGCGGTGAAATCATCAGCAACCGCCGCGGCCAGTCCGGGTTATGGGGGCATTCGATCTCAGGCGATCTGCCGATCGTGCTGCTGACGGTCAGCGACGCGGAGAATATCGCGTTGGTGCAGCAGCTGATCCAGGCACACAACTATTGGCGCCTTAAGGGGCTGCAGGTGGATCTGGTGATCCTCAACGAAGACGTCGGCGGCTACCGCCAGGATCTGCAAAATCAGATCATGGGCTTGATCGCCGCCGGCATGGAATCCACCCTGACCGACAAGCCGGGGGGCATTTTCGTGCGGACCAGCGAACATATGTCGCCGGAAGACCATCGTCTGCTGCTCAGCGTGGCGCGCATCTATCTCGACGACCGACGCGGCGGTTTGGCGGAGCAGCTCAACCAACGCCTGCAGCTGCCGCAAACCCTGCAACAGCCGCTGTCTCCGGTCACCGCGTCGTCGAAGCTGGCGACGGTAGACAACCTGCCGCGCAACCTGCATTCGCCGCAGTTGCCCGCCATCGAAGACCTGCAATTCTTTAACGGGCTGGGCGGATTCTCCAGCGACGGACGCGAATATGTCATTGCGATGAACGAGAACAAGATCACTCCGGCACCCTGGTCAAACGTTATCGCCAACCCGCTGTTTGGCACGGTTATCTCAGAAAGCGGTCAGGCCTATAGCTGGTACGAAAACGCTCACGAGTACCGGCTGACGCCGTGGGATAACGATCCCATCAGCGATCGCGGTGGCGAAGCGTTTTATCTGCGCGACGAGGAAAGCGGCCACGTCTGGTCCCCCACGCCGCTGCCGGCCCGCGGTCGCGGCCACTATTTGACGCGCCACGGCTTTGGCTACAGCGTGTTCGAGCACCGCGAAGGCGGCATCGACAGCCAGCTGACGATGCTGGTGGCGCAGGACGCGCCGGTGAAGCTGTTTTTGCTGACGCTGACCAACGGTTCAGGCCGCACGCGCAAACTCTCCGCCACCGGCTACATGGAATTCATCCTCGGCGATTTGCGCAGTAAAACCGCCATGCACGTCGTGACACAGGCCGCGACGACGACGGGCGGCTGCGGCATTCTGGCCACCAACCATTACGGCGGCAACGGTTCCGAGCGCACCGCCTTTTTCGGCGTTACCGGCGCCCACTGTTCCATCAGCGGCGATCGGCGTGAATTCCTCGGCCGCAACGGCACGCTGGCCAATCCGGCGGTGCTGAAACTGCGCCGGCTTTCCGGCAGGGTCGGCGCCGGGCTGGATCCGTGCGGCGCGGTACAGTCGGCGCTCAGCCTGATCGACGGCGATCAGCGCAGCCTGGTGTTCGTCCTGGGACTGGGACAAAACGCCGACGAGGCCGACATGCTGCTGCAGCGCTACCTGGATGAAGATCGCCTGCAAGACGAACGGCAACAGGTCGCCGCCTATTGGGACGGCATCCTGAATAAGGTGCAGATCGGCACGCCGCATCCGGCGGTCGATCTGCTGGCTAACGGCTGGCTGCTGTACCAAACTCTCTCCTGCCGCATTCAGGCACGCAGCGGCTACTACCAATCCGGCGGCGCCTTTGGCTTCCGCGATCAGCTGCAGGACACGCTGGCACTGACCCACGCCGCGCCGCAACGGCTGCGCGAACAGATCCTGCTGTGCGCCTCACGCCAGTTTATCGAGGGCGATGTGCAGCACTGGTGGCATCCGCCGCAGGGCAACGGCGTGCGCACCCGCTGTTCCGACGACTATCTGTGGCTGCCGCTGGCGATGTGTCATTATTTGGACGCCACCGGCGACGAGAGCATTTTGACCGAACAGGTGGGCTATCTGGAGGCGCGCCAGCTGGCGCCCGGCGAAGAGTCCGCCTATGAACAGCCGGCGCAGAGCGCAGTGCGGGAAAGCCTGTACCAGCACGGCGCGCGCGCGCTGAAACACGGCCTGACCTTCGGCGAGCACGGGTTGCCGCTGATGGGGGCCGGCGACTGGAACGACGGCATGAACAGGGTCGGGCTGGAAGGCCGCGGCGAAAGCGTCTGGCTCGGCTTCTTCCTGTTTTCCATCCTGCAGCGCTACGGCGATCTGGCGGAACGCCACCACGATGACGACCTGGCCGCACAGTGCCGCCGCCAGGCCGCCGCCCTGAAGGACAACCTGCACAACCATGCCTGGGATGGCGAATGGTACCGCCGCGGCTATTTCGACAACGGCGAACCGCTCGGCTCACACCTGGCCGCAGAGTGCCGCATCGACGCCATTGCGCAAAGCTGGTCGGTGCTGTCCGGCGCCGGCGATCCGCAGCGCAGTCGGCAGGCGATGCAGTCATTGGATACACATCTGGTCGACCCGCAGGCCAGGCTGATCAGACTGTTGACGCCGCCGTTCGACGGCAACGGTCCCGATCCCGGCTATATCCGCGGCTATCTGCCCGGCGTGCGGGAAAACGGCGGCCAATACACCCACGGCGCGGTATGGGCGGTGATGGCCTTCGCCGAAATGGGTGACATCGAACGCGCCTGGCAGCTGATGGCGCTGATCAACCCCATCAACCACAGCCTGGACAGCGCCGCCGCCGAACGTTACAAAGTCGAACCTTACGTGGCGACCGCTGATGTCTACGCAGTTGAGCCGCATATCGGCCGGGGTGGCTGGAGTTGGTATACCGGCTCGGCAGGCTGGATGTATCGCTTGATTCTCGAGTCGTTGCTGGGCCTGAAACGCCGCGGCGATCGGCTGACGATCGATACGCGTCTGCCGGCCGACTGGCCGCAATTCACGATCAACTACCGCGAAGGCGCCAGCGAATATCAGCTGGTCGTGCGCCAGGGAGAAGGCGAAACGCAGATCATCGTTGACGGCATCCCTCAGTCGGAGCCGACGATCGCGCTGCGGGACGACGGCAGGATCCATCAGGTGGAAGTGATTTTGGGGAAAGAAGATACGTAGCTGTCGGGCGGCGGCGCAGGCCGCCGCCCGACGTCGTTATTTTCTGGCCAGCAGCAGCCCCAGCACCAGCCCTACGGTGGCGCCGATGCCTACGCTGTGCCAGGGTTTATCCCGCACGTAGTCGTCGGTGCGGTGTACCGCTTCTTTGGCGCGCGCATAGTAGGATTCGCCGGTGTTCGCCCAGCGCGCCTTAACCTCACTCAGCGCCTGCTCGGCGTGCGACTTGATGTCGATGTAGGCCTGATCCGCGCGATCGCCGGTATATTGCAGCACTTCTTCCAGCGTCTCGGTCAGCATTCTCAGATCGTCATCCAGCGTAGTTTGCTCAGCATCCGTATGTCTTGCCATAGTGAGATCTCCGTGGTTGAAAAAATTAAGCGTTCCTACACTATAGACAAGGATCGCCGCCTGCGGCCATCGGACTTTTACCCTAAAACACCAATTGCACCTTGGCGGCCTGGCGCTTATCGCCGGCAAACTCCAGCGCCTGCGCCAGTTGCCCGCTGGCGAACTCCGCCGACAGCAACGGCAGCGGATCGACCACGTCGTCGGCCAGCCACGCCACCGCCAGCGCAAACTCCGCCACGAAGCGGAAGGATCCGAGCAGGTTCAACTCCTTGGCGATCAACAACATCAGCGGAAAATCGGGGAAGCTGGCGCCCATCCCCACCTGCACCACGGTGCCTTTGGCGCGGGTGATCTCCAGGCAGCGCTGCAGCGACTGCGGATGCCCCGCCACTTCGAAGGCGACGTCGAAATACCCTTTGTCCTGCTGATAACCGCTAACATCGTCGTCCGCAGCATGCAGGCACCGATCGGCCCCCATTTGCCTGGCGATCGCCAGGCAGCGCGGGCTGAGATCGGCACAGACAATCTCGGCGGCGCCCAGCGCTTTCAGCGCCGCCACCAGCAGGCAGCCGATCGGGCCGACGCCGGACACGAAGATCTTTTTCCCCGTCACGTCGCCGGGCTGCTTCGCCGCGTGGATCGCCACCGCCAGCGGTTCAGCGAACACCATTACCCTGTCGTCGCGATCGGCGCCGTAAGGAATGCACTGCGCGCTATCCACCACTTTGTATTGGGTAAAGGCCCCGTCGACGTGCGGAAAATACATCGCGCTACCGAAAAAGCGCATCTCGACGCATTGATTGCTTTGCTGCGCCAGACAGTATTTGCACTGCCCACAGGGTTTGCTGGGATTGAGCGCCACCTTCTGCCCGACCGGCAGCTGCGGCGAATCGCTGGCGACCACCTCGCCGATCACCTCATGGCCCAGCACCATCGGCTGGCGCACCTGAAAATTGCCGACCCTGCCTTCCTGAAAGTAATGCAGATCCGAGCCGCAGATGCCGCCGCGGCTGATTTTCACCAGCGTTCCCTGCCCACGGTAATCCACTTCTTGCGCAATCACCGCCACGTCGCGTTTGCCATTGACCACGCAGGACTGGGTTTGAATTTTCATCTCAACACTCCACGAAAAAAGGTTACACCGCCGCCGACATGCCGCCATCGACAAACAGCAGTTGCCCGTTGACGAAGGCGGAGGCGTCGGCGGCCAGGAACACCGCCGCGCCGATCAACTCCTGCGGATCGCCCCAGCGTGCGGCGGGCGTGCGTTGGGTCAGCCAGGCGGTGAAGGCCGGATCGTCGGCCAGCGCCTGTGTCATCTCGGTTTTGAAGTAGCCGGGGGCGATGCCGTTGACCTGAATGTTGTAGCGCGCCAGCTCCACGCACATGCCGCGCGTCAGCATTTTCACCGCGCCCTTGGAGGCCGCATAAGGGGTAATGGTGTCCCGCCCCAGCTCGCTTTGCATCGAGCCGATGTTGACTATCTTGCCGCGCCGGCGCGGCACCATATAACGCGCCACGGTTTGCGACACGATGAAAACCGCCTTCTGGTTGACGGCGATGATGTCGTCCCAGTCTTGCTCCGGAAACTCGGTGAACGGGTGGCGGCGCTGGATGCCGGCGTTGTTGATCAAGACGTCTATCGCGCCGATATCCGCTTCGATACGATCGATGGCGGCATGCACCGCCTGGGAATCGGTGACGTCGAACGCCGCCGCATCGGCGCGCAAGCCCTCTTCGCGCAGGCGATCGGCGGCGTGTCGGGCATGTTCGTCGGTGGTGGCGTTGACCAGAATATGCGCGCCTTGCTGCGCCAGGCCGCGCGCCAGCAGAAAACCGATGCCGCGCGAGGCGCCGGTGATCAAGACAATTTTGTTATCCAGTGAAAACAGGTTGTTCATGGTGATTCCCGGCCATCAGGCCTCCAATCGGACAGGCCTCTATCTCAGCCGATTGTTACCGGTAAAAACGTGATGGAAATCACTGAACATCATGTTACGAAACCCTGTTACCCTTAACGTGATCTCACGCAGGCAGCAAGCGGGCAAAAAGCAGTTATCCAATTGAAAAATAGCTATTTTTAATAGGATCGCATTCATTGTTATCGCCAAATCGATTTGTTAACATACCGCTATCCGCCCTTGCCGCGCCGCCCGTGAAGGCCACCGAATGAAACACCCTCGCGTTACGCTACAGGACATTGCGCAATTGGCCGGCGTGACCAAAATGACCGTCAGCCGCTTCCTGCGCACGCCGGAAAAAGTGGCGGCCGACACCGCCGAACGCATTGCGCAGGTCATGCGGGAGCTGAACGTCACAGATGCCGATGCCGCACAGGCCGGCAGAAAACCGCGCATCGGCGTGCTGATCCCCTCCTTCAACAACCAGATCTTCGCCGATCTGCTGGCCGGCATCGAATCCGTTACCCAAGCGCGGGGTTACCAAACGCTGGTGGTGAACTACGATTACAGCCCGCAGCGGGAAGAAGAGCAGATCGCACAGCTGTTGAGCTACCCGATCGCCGGGCTGATCCTCACCGACTCTGCGCATACCTTGCGCGCAGAGACCTACCTCGGCGCCGCCAAAATCCCCCTCGCGCAGGTGATGGATCTCGACGCGCCGCCGGGGCGGATTGCGGTGGGGTTTGATAATGAACAGGCGGGGTATGACATGACCGAAGCGCTGCTCGCCAGCGGCAAACGGCATATCGTTTACTTTGGCGCCATGTCGGACGCCCGCGACAATAAACGCTATCGGGGGTACTGCCGCGCCATGGCGGCTCAGGGGCAAACACCGCGCCAGATCACGCCGCATCGGGTCTCTTCGGTTTCGATCGGCGCCGACATGCTGGCGATGGCGCGCGAACGCTACCCGCAGTTGGACGGTATCCTGTGCACCAACGACGATCTGGCGGTGGGCGTGTTGCAGGCCTGCCTGCGTCTCGGCGTGCGCGTGCCGCAGGAGATTGCGCTATCGGGTTTTCACGGCCTGGATATTGGCCAGGCGACCACGCCGGGCATCGCCAGCGTGATCACGCCGCGCTTTGACATGGGGAAAACCGCCGCTGAAATGCTGCTGCTGCGGATCGCGGGCGAACCCTGCGCCGAGCGCCACGATCTGCACTACCGCCTCTCACTCGGCGGCACCGTTTGAGCCGGCATTCGGGCTGACCGGCTGTGCGGCACGGGCTTTTTCGCTGCGCGCCGCCCACCACAGACCGCTGTTTTTCATCGCATAGCCAAACAGCAAGCCCACCAACAGAGAAAGCGTCACCAGCGGCCAATCTCCGCCGCCGGCGAAGGTCGCACAGGCGCCGATAAAGGTGCCGGGCACAAACCCCAGCCACTGCTGTTTGGCCTGAATGCACATCAGGAATGCCACGACGCCGGTCAGCAGATACCCCAGCAAATTCCACTGCGGCGCCAGTTCGCTGCCGTGGATGATCGCCATTGCCCAGAAGACGCCGCTGCAACAGGTCAACGCGCCGATCACCAGCCCTTTCAACCCACCCTGCGGGCAGGCGAAATACGCCGTGCAGCCGAGAAAACCGGCCCAACCGATCAGCCCCAGGCTGACGGCAACCCAGCCCCACACGCCGGAGAGGATCCCGGTAGTAACGGCAATGGCGAAAAGAACGTTCATAAAGTGACCCGCGACAAAAAGAAAGCGCGCAGTTTACCCGAAAGCCGGTTATTTCATGTGATTAAAATCACAATATAAATGCAATTAAAGAATAATTAATTAAATAAAAGAGACTTAAATCACAAAATTATTAACGTGGGAACCCTACACGTACCGTCATCCATGCCAACAACAGGCATACCGTGGTGCTGCTCAGGAACAGCAGATGGGTTGCCTGCTGCAGATCGACACGGTCGACCACGATCCCCAGCAAGATCGGCACCCAGTTGGCGATATAAGCGATAACGTAAAACAGTGAAAGCAAACGCGCATGGCTGGCCGGCGGCGAAATCAGGTTTACCAGGGTCGCGCTGCCGACGAAAATGGCGCCGTAAGCATAGCCGGCCACCACCAGGCCCGCAGCCGCCAGCCACAGTGAATGCCATTGGATCGCCGCAGCGAATACCACCGCCGCCAGCACCTGCGCCAGGCAACCGAACAACAGCGAATGACGGGCGTTAAGGCGGCGGCTCAGGATCTGGCTAATACCGGCGATCAACAGATACACCGCAATCGCATAGCCAAAGACGCCCCGCTGGTGCATGCCTAACAGCGTTTCCGCCACGCTGGGGCCAATAGCCAAAATGCTGGCGGCCAGAGCCCAACAGATAAACAGCGCCCCGGCACAGACAAAGAATTTACCGCCGGTGATACGCAGGCCATCGAGCAGCGTGCTTTTTTCTGTCGCCGTCGGCGCAGCGCGGGTCGGCGCCGCGACCACGCCACGCGGCCACGAGAACATCACGCCCAACGCCGCCACAGCGGCAATGACCATGATGAAAACGAACGGCAGCGTCGTGGGATGAAAACCGGTCTGCAAAGCGATGCCGCTGAAGATCGGGCCCAGCGCCAACCCTGTGGTAAAGGACAACGTGGCGATCAGCGCGGCGTTTTTACCGCCGTCTTGTGGCCCAAAACGCACCAGGGCGATGTTTGCCGCCCCGGTCAATGCCCCGGTGCCCACCCCGGCCAGCAGTCGCGCCATGAGCATCATGACAAAGGTATCCGCCAGCGCAAACAGCAGCGCACCGCTCAACACCACCAGCAATGCCGGCACGATCACGCTGCGCAAATCCTTTACTTTGCCGGCCAGATTGCCGACGCCGAACAAAGAGATCAGTACGCCGGCGGCGTAGGCACCGTAAACGACGGTCAGGCTGACGGAACTCAGCGCAAACTGCTGCTGATACAGCGGATAAAGCGGCGTCGGCGCACTGCTGTTCAGCAATGCCGACATCAAAGCCAGCGCCAAGAACAATAAAATGGTCCTGCGCGACGCCTGAGCATTTTGCGGCGCCGCGATCTGGCTGGCGGTATTTTCTGACATGTTTCAACTCCCAAAGTCGGCAGACGGCGGCCTGCCATCGACATCTTTCTCACCCGGCGGGCCGGGAACGGCGCTTATCATAGCGTTACGGCGGCGGGCGAAGTATCGTCAAGAATGAATCACCCTGATGCATTCTTGCATCACCGGAGAAATAACCGCCGATGTGCAGGCCGCTAGCCGCCTTTCTCTCCCCCAGGGCAGAGCAACGCTTTATGATATAACCCGTTATCATTCGTCCGGCCCGGCCTGTTTCCTACGGCGCCGACAAATCTGCAGAGAGGAAATGGCATGATAAATTGGGACGACGCGCGCTTCTTTTTGGCCGTCGCGCGCTGCGGCACGCTACGCAAAGCCGCCAGCCAGCTGCATGTCGATCAGGCGACCGTCGGTCGACGGCTGTCCGCTTTCGAGGATGCGCTCGGCTCCAAGCTGTTTATCCGCACGCCGAAATCCTTCGCCCTCAGCCCGCTGGGGGAGCAAATGCTGGCGGACGTGATGAAGATGGAAAATGCGGTGCAGGCGATCAACCGCAAAGCCGCCAGCGGTGACGAAAGCCTGTGTGGCAACGTGCGCATCGCCACCACCGATACCCTGGCCGAAGCCTTCGTGATGCCGGCGCTGCAAGATCTGCGGGAACGCTACCCCGCCATCACCGTCACGCTGTTGACGGCGGTCAACATCGCCGATATTTCTTACCACGGCGCGGATCTGGCGATCCGTGGCGCCCGCCCCGATGACGATGAGCTGATCATCAAACGCTTAGCCACCATCGAAATGGGTCTGTACGCCAGCCCACACTATCTGGCACGGCGCGGCATGCCGCTCAGGGGCGAGCAGCTGCGCGGCCACGATCTGCTGATGTTCCCGCGCGATCTGGTGCCGCGCCACTGGAACAATTTCTGCGGCGAGGCCCTGCACGAGCCCAACGTGGTGCTGCAATGCAATTCGCAGCTGCTGCTGCGTTCCGCCACCCGCAGCGGGCTGGGCATCGGCCTGCTCTCCGCGTTTTTGGCGGACAAAGACCCGGAACTGGTGCGCCTGTTGCCGGAGAACAAAGACTGGGTGGATATCTGGCTGGTGTTGCATCCCGATTTGCAACGCGCCGCCCGCGTGCGCGCGGTAGTGCAGGCGCTGGAAACCTCGTTTAGCGCCCATTACGGCTGAGTGCCGTTTCCCCATAAAAAAAGGCCGCCGAAGCGACCTTTTTATCGTTTGAAGCGTTGTCAGAATGTCGGCTGCGCCATCTGCACCAGCGAAATCAGCGGCTGCGGGTAGACGCCCAGCAGCAGCACCAGCGCGGCGGAGATCAGCACCACGACGCCACCGGCGGTCAACGCCCAGTTGTTCGGGGTATCGCGCTGCAGCGATTCCGGCGCGCTGAGGAACAGGCTGACGGTCACGCGCAGGTAGTAGTACAGGCCGATGGCGCTGCCTACCACAACCGCGCCGGTCAACCACCACAGGTGTGCGCTGACGCCCATCGCGATCACGAAGAACTTACCGATAAAGCCCAGCGTCATCGGGATACCGGCCAGCGACAGCATCATCACCGTCATCACCGCGGACAAGATTGGCTTATGCCAGAACAGACCGCGATAAGAGAACAGTGAATCCGCATCCGGGCCGCGGTACGGGCTGGACATCAGGCTGACCACGCCGAAGGCGCCCAGGCTGCTGAACAGGTAACCGGCCAGGTAAACGCCGGCGGTTTCCAGCGACAGCTGATGGGTTTGCACCGCAATCAGCGCCACCAGCAGGTAGCCCAGGTGAGCGATCGACGAGTAGCCCAGCAGACGCTTGATGTTGGTCTGGCTGATGGCCATCAGGTTACCGAACAAGATAGAGCAGAACGCGATGATCGACAGCACCATGCGCAGCGCTTCGTTGTCGGCGGCCGGGGCATACAGGAACAGACGCATCACGACCGCGAAGATCGCGATCTTGCTGGCGGTCGCCAGGAAGGTCGAGACCGGCGCAGGCGCGCCCTGATACACGTCCGGCGTCCACAGTTGGAACGGCACCAGCGACAGCTTGAAGCCCAGACCGACGATCATCATGCCCATACCGGCCAGGATCAGCGGTTGGTGCATCATGTTTTCCTGCAGGCTCTTGCCGAGGCCGGCCAGCGACAGATCGCCGGATTCGGCATACAGCAGCGCCATGCCGAACAGCAGGAACGACGACGCGGCGGCGGACAGCAGCATGTACTTGATGGCGGCTTCCAGCGGGCGCTTCTGGCGGTAGGCGTAGCCCACCAGGCCGAACAGCGGCAGCGAGATCAGCTCGATACCGATGAACAGCGAAGCCAGATGGTTGGCGCTCGCCAGCAGGATGCCGCCCATGGCGGCGATCAGCACCAGCAGGTAGAACTCTTCGCGGTTATCCGGATAGCCGACCAGCCACGGATAGGCGAAGGTGCAGGTCGCCAGACTCGCCAGCAGCACCAGCCCGGTGTAGAACATCGAGTAACCGTCAACCCGCAGCAGCGGGGTGACGTCCATTGGGCCTGCCTGGCCGACAAAGTACAGCGAAAGCAGCGCCAGGTTGAGACCGATCACGGTCAGGGTGGCGTTGATAAAGTGGTCGCGTCGCCACGCAATGCCTAGCATCACAACCACCACCGTCAATCCGACGATCAACAGCGGCAGCAGTGCGATCAGTTGTTGAGGAGTTATTGTCATGGCGAATTACGGCCTTGTTGTTGAAATTGCTGAAACTGACGAACCAAACCAGTGTTGCACGTTGCTCATCGCCGCGTTGGAAGTATCCAGAATCGGCTGCGGGTAAACCCCCAGCAGAACCAGCAACACCACCAGCAGCAGAATGATGAACAGTTCGCGCGCGGTCATGCCCTGCAGCGGCTGGTCGGATTTAGGCGCACCGTAGTAAGCGCGCTGCATCATGATCAGCGAGTAAACCGAAGCGAACACCAGACCGAAGGTAGAAATCACGGTGATCACCGGCACCACCTGGTAGCTGCCGAACAGAATCATGAATTCGCCGACGAAGTTACCGGTACCCGGCATCCCCAGCGTAGCCACGGCGAAGAACAGCGACAGCGCAGGGATGAACTTGATACGCCCCCACAGGCCGCCCATCTGACGCATGTCGCGGGTATGCAGGCGCTCATACAGCTGGCCGCAGATGATAAACATACCGGCGGCGGACAGACCGTGCGCGATCATCTGGATCACCGCGCCCTGATAAGCCAACTGGCTGCCGGTGTAGATGGCGATCAGCACGAAGCCCATGTGCGAAACCGAGGTGTAGGCGATCAGACGCTTGATGTCGGTCTGCGCGAACGCCATCCAGGCGCCGTAGAAGATGCCGATCACGCCCAGCCACATGGCGATTGGCGCAAACTCGTGCGAAGCCTCAGGGAACAGCGGCAGGCTGAAACGCAGCAGGCCGTAGGCCGCGGTTTTCAGCAAGATGCCCGCCAGATCGACGGAACCTGCGGTCGGCGCCTGGCTGTGCGCGTCCGGCAACCAGCCGTGCAGCGGCACCACCGGCATTTTCACCGCGAAGGCGATGAAGAAGCCCAGCATCAACAGATATTGCACGTTGTGGGACATCGGCGTTTGCAGCAGGTCTTCGTAATCGAAGGTCCACACGCCGGTGGCGTTGTAGTGCACGAACACCAGGCCCAGGATCGCAATCAGCATCACCAGACCGCTGGCCTGGGTGTAGATGAAGAACTTGGTCGCCGCGGTGATGCGGGTTTTACCGTCCGACGCCTTGTGGCCCCACAACGCGATCAGGAAGTACATCGGCACCAACATCATTTCCCAGAAGAAGAAGAACAGGAACATGTCGATGGCGAGGAACACGCCGATAACGCCGCCCAGGATCCACAGCAGGTTGAGGTGGAAGAAGCCCTGATACTTCTGGATTTCACGCCAGGAACAGAGGATCGCCAGCACGCCCAGCAGACCGGTCAACACCACCATCAGCAGCGACAGGCCGTCCAGCGCCAGGTGGATGGAGATACCGAAGCGCGGGATCCACGGCAGCAGGAATTCGCTCTGCCACTGCGGAATGCCTTTCGGCGTGGTCAAGGTATAGCCGCCCTGCAGCCACAGCTGCAGAGAGAGCGCCAACGTCAGCCCCATTGCGATCAGCGCTATCCAGCGCGGCACCTTAGTACCGAAGCGCTCAAGCTGCCAGCACAGCAGACCGCCGATAAAGGGGATAAGAATTAGCCAAGGTAATAGCATGGCGTTTTGTGTCCCTTATACGAATAATTTCAAACTTTGTACGTAGCGCCTGCCCGGCGCTACGCCCGAAAAATGCGTCTGTTTAAATTATTCAATTAAACCAAAATCAACAGAGCCAATACGACCACTGCACCCACACCCATAGACGCTATATACCAACGCACCTGACCGTTCTCGCTCACCGTCAGACCGCGGTTCCCCCAGCGGGAGAAGACGGCCGGCAGGTTCATCAGCGAGTTCAGCGGATCGCGCTGCAGCAGCTTCGCAATGCCCAGGTACGGCTTGACGAACACTTTGTCATACAGCCAGTCGAAGCCCCAGGCATGGAACCACCAGGTCGAGAAGAAACGCCCCGGCGCGCTGTTGGCGATGCTGTTGACCAGGCTGCGTTTGCCCAGCCACAGCGCGGCCGCCAGCAGAATGCCGACGATAGCCACCACGCCGGAGGTGATTTCCAGCGTCAGCACGCTGCCGTGCGCCAGCTCGGTCGTGTCCGGCAGCACGCCCTGCAACGGCGGCACGATCATCGCGCCGACGAAGGTGGACAGCACCAGCAGAACCAGCAGCGGCAGGTGGTGAGTGATGCCTTTACCGGCATGCGCTTTGATTTTCTCTTCGCCGTGGAACACGATGAAAATCATACGGAAGGTGTACAGCGAGGTCATGAACGCACCGACCAGGCCGGCCACCATCAGATTGATGTGGCCGTTGGCCATCGCGCCCGCCAGGATCTCGTCCTTACTGAAGAAGCCGGCCGTGACCAGCGGCAACGCAGACAGCGCCGCGCCACCCACCAGGAAGCAGACGTACACCAGCGGGATGCTCTTGCGCAGGCCGCCCATCTTGAAGATGTTTTGCTCGTGGCGGCAAGCCAGGATCACCGAACCGGACGACAGGAACAGCAGCGCCTTGAAGAACGCGTGGGTCATCAGGTGGAAGATCGCCGCGTCCCATGCCTGCACGCCCAGCGCCAGAAACATGTAACCGATCTGGCTCATGGTGGAGTAAGCGAGCACGCGCTTGATGTCGGTCTGCACCAGCGCGGCGAAGCCGGCCAGCAGCAGGGTGACCGCACCGACGATGCCCACCAGGTGCAGCACTTCCGGCGCCATCAGGAACAGGCCGTGCGTACGGGCGATCAGATAGACGCCCGCGGTCACCATGGTCGCCGCGTGGATCAGTGCGGAAACCGGGGTTGGGCCCGCCATCGCGTCCGCCAACCAGGTTTGCAACGGCAGCTGCGCCGATTTACCAACCGCGCCGCCCAGCAGCATCAGGGTTGCCCAGGTGATGGCCGTATCGCCCACCGCCAGTTTCTGCGGCGCCAGGATCATCAGCTCGCGGATGTTCAGCGTGCCCAGCTCGTTGTAGAGAATGAACAGCGCGAACGCCAGGAACACGTCGCCCACGCGGGTCACGATGAAGGCTTTCATCGCCGCCGCGCCGTTGGCCGGATCTTTGTAGTAGAAGCCGATCAACAGGTAGCTGCACAGGCCCACGCCTTCCCAACCCAGATACATCAGCAGCAGGTTGTCCGCCAGCACCAAGACCACCATGCTGGCGATAAACAGGTTGGTGTAAGCGAAGAAGCGCGAGTAGCCCTCTTCACCGCGCATGTACCAGGAGGCGAACATGTGGATGAAGAAGCCGACGCCGGTGACCACCGACAGCATGGTCAGCGACAGGCCGTCCAGCACCAGGGTCACGCCGATATTGAAGTTGCCGACGGCCATCCAGGTCCAGAGGCTTTGCTCAAACAGCTGCACGCCGGCGGCTTTCTGGGCGAAGAAATCCATCGCCACATACACCGTGACCAGCGCAGCCAGGCCGATAGAGCCCACGCCGACGGTAGCCGCCGTGTTCTCAGACCAACGACCGCGGGAAAATGCCAACAGCAGGAACCCGATCAGCGGTAGCAGAATTGTTAAATATAATAGGTTCATCCGCGCATCTCACTGACAGTATCAATATTCAGGGTATGACGACGACGGTAGAGCTGCAGCAGCAGCGCCAGGCCGATACTGGCCTCGGCTGCCGCCAGACTGATCGCCAGGATGTACATCACCTGCCCGTCCGCCTGGCCCCAGTAGCTTCCCGCCACGATAAACGCCAACGCCGCAGCGTTGATCATCACTTCCAGGCTGATCAGCATAAACAGCAGGTTGCGGCGCACCAGCAGCCCGGTCAGCCCGAGCACAAACAGGATAGCCGCCAGGATCAGGCCGTGTTGAAGAGGGATCATGCTTGCTCCTCCGATTTTCTTCTCGCCATTTCGCCACTCGCCGGCGCGTTGCTCAGCACCTCGCCAGGCTTGTGCTCGCGGCCGATATGGAAGGCGACAACCAGACCCGCCAACAGCAGCATTGAAGCCAGCTCAACCGCCAATACGTAAGGCCCGAACAGGCTGATGCCCACCGCCTTCGCGTCGACCATCTCGCCGCTGATACCCTGGTCGGATACGCTGCGGATCGCGACGATCAATACCACCAGCAGCGCCAGCGACAACAGGCCAGGCCCGATCCACACCGTCGGCTTCATCCAGTCGCGCTCTTGCTGCTGCACGTTGCCGAGGTTCAGCATCATCACCACGAACACGAACAGCACCATGATGGCGCCCGCATAGACGATGATTTCCAACGCGGCGGCAAAGTAGGCGCCGAGCGAGAAGAAGACTGCCGAGATCGCCAATAACGAGACGATCAGATACAGCAGCGCATGCACAGGGTTGGTATGGGTGATCACGCGAATCGTCGCGGCCACCGCAATCAAACCTGCCAGGTAAAATGCAATTTCCATGCTTGCTGGCTCCTTAGGGCAACAGACCTTTGACGTCGATCGGTTTGGCTTCGTTTTCGGCTTCGCCTTTGGCTTTGCCGTCAATCGCCATACCGGCCATCCGGTAGAAGTTATATTCCGGATATTTACCCGGCCCCGAGATCAACAGATCTTCTTTTTCGTACACCAGATCCTGACGCTTGTACTCACCCAGTTCGAAATCCGGCGTCAGCTGGATAGCGGTGGTCGGGCAAGCCTCTTCGCACAGGCCGCAGAAGATGCAGCGCGAGAAGTTGATGCGGAAGAACTCCGGATACCAACGGCCGTCTTTCTGCTCCGCTTTTTGCAGCGAGATACAGCCGACCGGGCAGGCAACCGCACACAGGTTACAGGCGACGCAGCGCTCTTCGCCGTCCGGATCGCGCGTCAGCACGATGCGGCCACGGTAGCGCGGCGGCAGGTAAACCGGTTCTTCCGGATACATCTGGGTTTCGCGCTTGGCGAAGGCATGCATGCCAATCATCCAAATGCTGCGCACCTGGGTGCCGAAACCAACCACTAACTCTTTCAATGTCATGGTTTATTCACCCCTTATTGAGCGTTGTACAAAATGACCGCGGCGGTTGCCAGCAGGTTCAGCAGCGTCAGCGGCAGGCACACTTTCCAGCCGAAGGACATCACCTGGTCATAACGCGGACGCGGCAGCGCGGCACGGATCAGGATGAACATCATCATGAAGAAGGCCGTTTTCAACGCGAACCAGATGAATGGCGGCAGGAACGGACCCTGCCAGCCGCCGAAGAACAACGTCACAATCAGGGCGGACACGGTGACGATACCGATGTATTCCCCCACGAAGAACAGACCGAACTTCATGCCGGAATATTCGATGTGGTAACCGTCGGCCAGTTCCTGCTCGGCTTCCGGCTGGTCAAACGGGTGACGGTGACACACCGCCACGCCGGCGATCGCGAAGGTCACGAAGCCGAAGAACTGCGGAATGACGTTCCAGACGTGCGCCTGGGATTCAACGATGGCCTGCATGTTGAACGAATCCGCCTGCATCACCACGCCCATCAGCGACAGGCCGATGAACACTTCGTAGCTCAGGGTTTGCGCGGAGGCGCGCATCGCGCCCAACAGCGAGTATTTGTTGTTGCTCGACCATCCGGCGAACAGCACGGCGTACACCGCCAGGCCGGCCATCATCAGGAAGAACAGAATACCGATGTTGAGATCGGACACCGCCCAGGTCGGGCTGACCGGCACGATGGCAAATGCCAGCAACAGGGAAGTAAAGGCGATCATCGGCGCCAGGGTGAAGATCACCCGGTCGGAGAATCTCGGCACCCAGTCTTCCTTGAAGAACATTTTGATCATGTCGGCGACCAGCTGCAGCGAGCCGCCCCAGCCTACGCGGTTCGGTCCGTAGCGGTTCTGGAACAGGCCGAGCAGGCGGCGTTCGCCAAAGCTCATGAATGCCCCGCACGCCACGACCACCAACAGGATCACGACCGCTTTAAGAATGGCGATCAGAATGTCGATCACCTCAGGGGTAAACCAGCTCATCGTGCCGCCTCCCGCAGATTGTCTACCTTAGCACCCACCAAGATCGGCGGGATCCCTGGCAAGCCGAGCGGCAAACCAACCTGGCCCTGGGTCAGGGTTTCACTCAGACGCACCGGCAGACGCAGGGTCTGGCCCGCACAGCTGAACTCCACCAGGCTGCCCGCGTTGACGCCAAGCGTCGCCGCGTCGGCCGGGTTGACCATCACGTAGGCTTCCGGCATGCGCTGCTGGATCACGTGAGAGCGCTGCGACATTTCGTCGCTGCCGAACAGGTGGTAGTACGGCGCGACACGCCAGCCGTCGTTCGGATTGAACGCGGCAGGCACGCGGTCGAAGTAACCGAGGCTGCCCTCCCCCGCTTCGATCAGGCGCACGCCCGGATCACCGTGGCGCAGTTTGCCGCCCACTTCTGCCTGGAACTTGTTCCATGCCTGCGGTGAGTTCCAGCCTGGCGCCCAGGCGAACGGGATCTGCTGACGATCGGCCAGCGGGCTGTTGTTCCCTTCCATCGAGAAGGCGAACATGGTGTCTTTATCCTGCGGCTGACGCGGCTCGTGCACGCTGATGTTGGCGCGCATGGCGGTACGGCCGCTGGAGCGGTGCGGCGAACGCGCCAGCTTCTGACCGCGAATGCGGAAAGTCGCGTCCGGCGCGGCGTCGACGATGCCCTGCAGCTGCGGCAACGCGGCGACGCAAGCGGCGATCACGTCATCGAGCTGGGTCCAGTCCACGTGGCGGCTGGTGTAGGTGGAGTGCAGCGAGTGCATCCAGCGCCAGCTTTCCAGCATCACGGTGAACTGATTTTTCTTGGCGTCGTCGTAGTAAGCCGGATCGTATACCTGGAAGAAGCGCTGCGCGCGGCCTTCCTGGTTGATCAGCGTACCGTCACTCTCGGCGAAGCTGGCCGAGGAGAGGATCAGGTTGGCTTTGTCCATGATCGCGGTGCGCTGGTGGTCGGCGACGATCAGGTTATTAACCTTGGCCAGCGCCGCGTCCACCTGCGCCGCCGGCGCATGACGATAGAGATCGTTTTCCATCACGATGGCGGTATCGGCTGCGCCGCTCGCCAGCTGTTCCAGCGCCTGATCGAGCGAACCGCCGCCGATCATCGCCAGGCCCATGCTGTTGGCTGCGCCCGCCACGAAGGTGATGCCGACGTCGGAACCGCGGCCCTTCAACGCTTTGGCAATGTTGGCCGCCGCTTCGATGATGGCTTCGCTGCCGGCGTTGCTGCCGGTAATAATCAGCGGTTTGCGTGCGCCGGTCAGCGCCTGCACGATGATATCGACTTTCTTGTTCAGGCCTTCAGCCAGATCGTTCACCGCCGGCGCCGCGCTGTCCAGCGCGTGAGCGATGGCGAAGCCGAAGCGCGCCTGCTCGTCTACCGGCGCGCGGTAGTTCCAGGCGGCGATGTCGTCCAGGCGGGTGTTGTCGACGTTGGTAGTGAACAGCGGGTACTTGGCGTGCTGGCCGATGTTCTGCACCGCCGCGATCTGCCAGTCGGCCACGCGTTGCGCCGCCGCCATCGCGCGGGCTTTGCCCTTGACGGCCTGGCGCACGGACAGCGCGATGCGCGCGCCGGTTTGCGTCAGGTCTTCGCCCAGCACCAGCACCGCGTCGTAATCTTCGATCTCACGCAGCGCCGGCGTATGGACACCGCCGTTCTTCAGCACGTTCAGCATCAGCGCCAGGCGCGATTGCTCCGCCTGAGCGATACCGGTGTAGTAGTTCTCGGCGCCGACCAGCTCGCGTAGTGCGAAGTTGCTTTCCAGGCTGGCGCGCGGGGAGCCGATGCCGATGGTTTTCTTCGCCTGACGCAGGATGTCCGCCGCGCCCTGCATCGCCTGCTCGGCGTTCAGGGTGATCCAGTCATCGCCGCGCAGCTGCTGCGGTTGACGCGGACGATCTTTCTGGTTGACGTAGCCGTAACCGAAGCGGCCGCGGTCGCACAGGAAGTAGTGGTTCACGCTGCCGTTGTAACGGTTTTCGATACGGCGCAGCTCGCCATAGCGCTCGCCCGGGCTGGTGTTACAGCCGATGCTGCACTGCTGGCAAATGCTCGGCGCGAACTGCATGTCCCATTTACGGTTGTAGCGCTCGGAGTGCGTTTTGTCGGTGAATACGCCGGTCGGGCACACTTCCACCAGGTTGCCGGAGAACTCGCTTTCCAGCGTGCCGCTTTCCGGGCGACCGAAGTAGACGTTGTCGTGCGCGCCGTACACGCCGAAGTCAGTGCCGTCCGCATAGTCTTTGTAGTAACGCACGCAGCGGTAGCAGGCGATGCAGCGGTTCATCTCGTGCGAGATAAACGGCCCCAGCTCCTGGTTGTTGTGGGTGCGCTTGGTGAAGCGGTAGCGGCGGAAGCTGTGGCCGGTCATTACCGTCATATCCTGCAGGTGACAGTTACCGCCTTCCTCACAGACCGGGCAATCGTGCGGGTGGTTGGTCATCAACCACTCGACCACGCTTTCACGGAACTGCTTCGCTTCGCCGTCATCGATGGAGATGAAGGTGCCATCGGATGCCGGGGTCATACAGGACATCACCAAACGGCCGCGCGTATCTTCCGCGTTTTGGTATTGCTTTACCGCACATTGGCGGCAAGCGCCGACGCTTCCCAGCGCCGGATGCCAGCAAAAGTAAGGAATATCAAGGCCGAGGGAAAGACAAGCCTGCAGCAGGTTGTCCGCTCCGTCTACCTCATACTCTTTGCCGTCTACATGAATCGTAGCCATAGTCAGCATGCTTCCAAGTGGCCTGCCTTGCGGCAGGCGTTAATCAAAAATTCTGGCCGTGTTCGGGCGAGTCGGCTTACCAGCGCTGCTTCAGCAGATTGTTCGGCTGAATGCCGCCAATCGCATGGGCGTTGCTGAAGTGCTGCACGGCGATGCCCGCCTCGAACTCTTCACGGAAATATTTAATCGCGCTTTGCAGTGGCTCTACGGCACCTGGCGCGTGGGCGCAGAAGGTTTTGCCCGGGCCGAGGGAACGGCACAGCTGTTCGAGGGTTTCGATATCCCCCGGCTGCCCTTCGCCGTTTTCCAACGCACGCAGGATCTTCACGCTCCACGGCAGGCCGTCGCGGCATGGCGTACACCAGCCGCAGGACTCGCGGGCGAAGAACTCTTCCAGGTTACGCACCAGCGGCACCATGCCGATCTCGTGGTCTACCGCCATCGCCAGCGCGGTGCCGAGACGGCTGCCGGCTTTGCCGATTGCGCCGTATTCCATCGGCAGATCGAGGTGATCGGCGGTCAGGAAGTCGGTCCCCGCGCCGCCTGGCTGCCAGGCTTTGAAGCGCAGACCGTCGCGCATGCCGCCGGCGTAGTCTTCCAGGATCTCGCGCGCGGTGGTGCCGAACGGCAGCTCCCAAACGCCCGGATTTTTCACCCGGCCGGAGAAGCCCATCAGCTTGGTGCCTTTGTCCTCACTGCCGGAGATGCCGGTGTACCACTCCACGCCGTTCGCCAAAATGGCCGGCACGTTGCACAGCGTTTCGACGTTGTTGACGCAGGTCGGCTTGCCCCACACGCCGGCGCTGGCCGGGAATGGCGGCTTGGAGCGCGGGTTGGCGCGGCGGCCTTCCAGCGAGTTGATCAGCGCGGTTTCTTCGCCGCAGATGTAACGGCCGGCGCCGGTGTGCACGATCAGCTCGAAATCAAATCCGGTGCCGAGAATGTTTTTGCCCAGATAGCCGGCTTCGGTGGCTTCCGCGATGGCGCGACGCAGATGCGCCGCCGCTTCGATGTACTCACCGCGCAGGAAGATGTACCCACGGTAGGCTTTCAGCGCGAACGCGGAGATCAGCATGCCTTCCACCAGCAGGTGCGGCAGCTGCTCCATCAGCAGGCGGTCTTTATAGGTGCCCGGCTCCATCTCATCGGCGTTACACAGCAGGTAACGGATGTTCATGGATTCGTCCTTCGGCATCAGGCTCCACTTCAAACCGGTGGAGAAGCCCGCGCCGCCGCGGCCCTTCAGCCCGGAGTCTTTCACCAGGCCGACGATCTCGTCCGGTGCCAGGCCTTTGAGGGCCTTTTCCGCGCCGGCATAGCCGTTTTTGCTGCGGTATTCGTCCAGCCACAGCGGCTGCTTGTCATCACGCAGCCGCCAGGTCAGCGGATGCGTTTCGGGAGTGCGTACAATGTGCTTGGTCATTGATACTGCTCCAGTAGCGTCTCGATATCTTCAGGCTTCAGCTGACTGTGAGTGTCGTCATCAATCATCATGGTCGGCCCTTTATCGCAGTTGCCCAGACAGCAGGTCGGCAGCAGCGTGAAGCGGCCATCAAAAGTGGTTTGACCCGGCTTGATGTTCAGCTTCTTCTCGATAGCGGCCTGAATGCCCTGGTAACCGGTGATGTGACAAACAACGCTGTCACAATAACGGATCACGTGACGTCCTACCGGCTGACGGAAAATCTGGCTGTAGAACGTGGCCACGCCTTCTACGTCGCTGGCGGGGATGCCCAGCACTTCCGCGATGGCGTAAATCGCACCGTCCGGAACCCAGCCGCGCTGCTTCTGCACAATTTTCAGTGCTTCGATGGAAGCGGCGCGCGGATCCTCGTAATGATGCTTTTCGTGCTCGATCGCATCACGTTCTTCCGCACTCAGTACAAATGCATCAACGCCGCTCTGAGGAGCGGCTGCGTTGATGGGCTCGAGCGCATCATTGACTGCGTGATTGTCTTTTTGAGAGTGCATAATTAGCGGTCCACATCTGACATAACAAAATCGATACTACCCAGATAGACGATCAGGTCGGAAACCAGGCTGCCACGGATGACCGATGGGATCTGCTGCAGGTGCGCAAAGCTCGGCGTACGTACCCGGGTGCGGTAGCTCATGGTGCTGCCGTCGCTGGTCAGGTAGTAGCTGTTGATCCCTTTGGTGGCTTCAATCATCTGGAATGATTCGTTGGCTGGCATCACCGGGCCCCAGGAAACCTGCAGGAAGTGGGTGATCAGCGTTTCAATGTGCTGCAGCGTGCGCTCTTTCGGCGGCGGCGTAGTCAGCGGGTGATCGGCCTTGAACGGGCCTTCCGGCATGTTGTTCAGGCACTGTTCGAGGATGCGCAGGCTCTGGCGCAGCTCTTCCACCTTCAGCATCACGCGGGTGTAGCAGTCGCTGGTGCCGTCGCCGACCGGCACTTCGAAGTCGAAGTTCTCGTAGCCGGAGTACGGACGCCATTTACGCACGTCGAACTCGACGCCAGTGGCGCGCAGGCCGGCGCCGGTCACGCCCCACTCCAGCGCTTCTTTGGCGTTGTAAGACGCTACGCCGATGGAACGGCCTTTCAGGATGCTGTTCTTCAGCGCCGCTTTCACGTAGGAGTCCAGACGCTTCGGCATCCAGTCGAGGAATTCACGCAGCAGGCGATCCCAGCCGCGCGGCAGATCGTGCGCGACGCCGCCGATGCGGAACCAGGCCGGGTGCATACGGAAACCGGTGATCGCTTCCACCAGATCGTAGATTTTCTGACGGTCGGTAAAGGCGAAGAACACCGGGGTCATCGCGCCGACGTCCTGAATGAAGGTGGAGATGTACAGCAGGTGGCTGTTGATGCGGAACAGCTCGGACAGCATCACGCGGATGGTGTCGACGCGCTCCGGCACCTTGATGCCGGCCAGCTTCTCGACCGCCAGCACGTAAGGCATTTCGTTCACGCAGCCGCCGAGGTACTCGATACGGTCGGTGTACGGAATGTAGCTGTGCCAGGATTGGCGCTCGCCCATCTTCTCGGCGCCGCGGTGGTGATAGCCGATATCCGGCACGCAGTCGACGATCTCTTCGCCGTCCAGCTGCAGAATGATGCGGAACGCACCGTGCGCGGACGGGTGGTTCGGGCCGAGGTTGAGGAACATGAAATCTTCGTTCTCGGTGCCGCGCTTCATGCCCCAGTCTTCCGGCTTGAAGGTCAGCGCTTCCATCTCCAGATCTTCTTTCTGCTTGGTCAGCACGAAAGGATCGAATTCGGTGGCGCGCGCCGGGTAGTCCTTGCGCAGCGGGTGCCCTTCCCAGGTCTGCGGCATCATGATGCGCGACAGGTGCGGGTGGCCGTCGAAGGTGATACCGAACATTTCCCAGGTCTCGCGCTCGTACCAGTTGGCGTTCGGGAACACCTTGGTCGCCGTCGGCACGTGCAGGTCTTTTTCAGACAGCGCCACCTTCAGCATGATGTCGCGGTTGCGTTCGATGGAAATCAGATGGTAGAAAACGGAGAAATCCGCAGCGGGCAGGCCATCGCGGTGGGTGCGAAGACGTTCGTCCACGCCATGCAGATCGAACAGCATGACATACGGCTTCGGCTGTTTTCTCAGGAACGTCATTACTTCCAGCAACTGGTCAGGTTTAACCCATACCACGGGCATGCCGGTACGGGTGGCCTGAACAGTAAAGGCTTCCGGCCCAAAACGGTTGCGCAGTTCGCCGATCACCGGGTCGTCAAGGTGATCTCGGGTCTGCCAGGCAGGCAAGGCGTCGTGCGTCGTCAAATCTGTCATAATTTTTTTTCACCACACTAAAGGGTTATTCGCCGCAAGTTTCACTTTTCGCTGTGTTAACCAATAGCGCACTAAGATGGACGTTAAATGAACGTCTTAAATCTCGTCAGGCGTCCGGAGGTTGGTCACCGCGATGCGCTCGCCGTGTTTACGCTCTCTTTCAGACTGCATATTGGCGCGGTAAACGCCCTGATCGCCGACAACCCACGACAGCGGGCGACGTTCTTTGCCGATGGATTCCTGCAGCAGCATCAGCGCTTGCATGTAGGCTTCCGGACGCGGCGGGCAGCCGGGAATGTACACGTCGACCGGCAGGAACTTGTCCACGCCCTGCACCACGGAATAGATGTCGTACATGCCGCCGGAGTTGGCGCAGGCGCCCATCGAGATCACCCACTTAGGTTCCAGCATCTGCTCGTACAGGCGCTGGATGACCGGGGCCATCTTGGTGAAGCAGGTACCGGCCACCACCATCAGGTCAGCCTGACGCGGGGAGGCGCGCAGTACTTCCGCACCGAAACGCGCCACGTCGTGAACGGCGGTAAACGACGTCACCATCTCCACGTAACAGCACGAAAGGCCGAAGTTATACGGCCAAATAGAGTTTTTACGCCCCCAGTTCACCATGTCATGCAGCGCATGTTCGAGTTTACCCATGTAAACCGTGCGGTGGACCTGTTGTTCCAGGGGATCGGCGACGATCTCCTGTTTTTGCAGGGGATAACGGTCGTTCTCACCGTTCGGGTCTATGCGGGTGAGCGTATAGTCCATCTTAATGCCTCGCTGTTACTGCGGATGACTGTTGGTGTTAGTGATCGTGCTCGGTTTGCTGCGGCGTTGGGAACGCGCCGGAGTCCAATCCAACGCGCCGATGCGCACCAGATAAACCAGACCGGCCAATAGCACCAAAATGAAAATGGCGGCTTCGATAAAGCCTACCCAGCCGCTCTCGCGAACCGAGACCGACCAGGCGTACAGGTATAAGGCTTCAACGTCGAAAATAACGAAGAACATGGCCACCAGGTAGAACTTGGCGGACAAGCGCATGCGCGCCGTACCGACCGAGTCGATGCCTGATTCAAACGGGGTGTGTTTGGCGCGCGCCCGGGCTCTCCCGCCCAAGAAGAACGCACCCAGCAGCATTAAGCCGCAGAGCCCGATAGCCACGACGAGAAATACGGCGAGCGCCCAGTGATGAGCGATAACTTCAGTGGTTGTTGACATACTCTATGCTTACTCATCAAAAGTGGCGTCGATCGCGCTGCTCTTGTCACCGGCAGTTAGTGCGCCACATCGATTTAAGGGAAGGATAAATAACCACACAAACAAACTGCTTTTACAGCGAGTTAGGCAGCGTTTTTCTGTGGGCTTTTTACTCCTTTCTATAACCTTTTGTCAACTTTGACAAAAGTATCTACACACTAGTTTACATACGTATCATTTGATTAACATTTGATGCGCCAGGGGCTGGCTAAATCGTGTCAGTTAATTTTTGTGTAGAAACAGATAGATATAAACCAACGTGCACATTTCAGTTTTACTATACCATTGTCTCAGGAATTCCCTGTTCTTCCACTCACTACCTAGGGGTATTTTTTTGATCCAGGACACGTTTTCAGCATAAATCCTCAAAAAAAGTGTGGCCCTTTAACAATTTTCCTCAAATTAAGCCGCAAAAACGGCCGCTATAAGCTAACAAAATAACCCTGCTATTACCATGCCTTTAACCCATTCAATCTTATTGCTCAAAAAACAAACTCAGCGTCTTAAACCCGGCCAAACTCTCTTTTCAGTAACGCTTAAAAGTTAATAAAACAGTCAACTCATAACAAAATCGTCATTAAATCCCTATAACAGTAAAAATCGCCAAAAAAAGGACAAAAAAAACCTCCGCCGAAGCAGAGGTTTTCATCAGATCTAACGCCGCGGCGTTATTCTTCCTCGTCCACCAGGCTGGCGTCATCCTGATCGCCCTGGAGACCGGCTTCCGCGCCGTTGAAGCCATAACCGTCATTGCCGCCCTGCATGGCGCTGAAGATGGCCATCGCCAATTCGTTGCTGCACTGCGCATTTTTGCACAGCGCATACTGGGTATCCGGCAGCGGCGGCAAACCTTCCACCGCCCCCAGCACCCGCAGGTCGGGGCTCATCATCTCGATCGGCCGCGCGGTCACGCCCAGGCCGGCCTTACAGGCCGCCCGCACCGCGGACAGCGTGGAGGCAACGTAGGCGATGCGCCACGGGATACCGGCTTCGTCCAACTGCTTGATCGCCAGCGCACGGAACGGGCTTGGCTCATCCATCACCACCAGCGGGATCGGTTCGCCGGCCTGATAGTGATAATCGGCGGCGCAGTACCACAGCGTCGGCGATGTGCGCAGCACGATGTGCGGGTGCCCGGCCGGATCGGCCGTGGTCACCGCCAGATCGATCTCGCCCTCTTCCAGCAGATCGACCATCGTCGTGCTGCGCTTTACGCGCACGTCAATGGACAGCTTCGGATAGATGGCGGTCACGCGGTTCAGCAGGAAAGGCAGAATGGTATCGGCGGTGTCGTCGGAAGCGCCGATGGTCAGAACACCTTTAATATTGTTGTACATCAGCGAGGTACAGGCTTCGTCGTTAAAGCGCAGGATCTTCCTGGCATAACCGAGAAGCTGAATACCATGCTCAGTCAGGAGTTTGTTGCGCCCATGGCGGGCAAACAGTTCTTTGCCGACCAGTTGCTCTAATCGCTGCATTTGTTGACTGACGGCTGATTGAGTACGGCATACGGCGACGGCCGCCGCCGCGAAGGTATTCAAATCAGCAACCGCAACAAAGGTTCTTAGCAGATCGAGGTCGAGATTAAGTATCGGACGATTTGCAGTTGTCATAGTGTATTCTTCACTTTTTTAAATTCTAATTTACGAACTACTACCCTGGTGTGTTTCTCAGACGCCGTTGAAAAGGACGGAGCCTGTTATGACAGTACCCCACTCATAAGTGGAGGGCAAAAAAATTACTTATGATTCGTTACCTCTATCGCTTTTTAAAATGCGATCTATCGATGGTGCTTATAGAACGCGGGGGGCTGAATATCGGTAGAAAGGGAAAACCCCCACCGAACCTGAGATTTTACTCATTCATACTGCCTAATTTCCACTCCATTCGTGCTACTGAGAACCCTTATCAACCGGCGTTCAGACTGCATTACAGAGCAAAACAGATAAATAATTAACGCTACCGACTTCGTGTTACTACTCAATGAATTTAATAAATTCAATCAGTAAGATTTTTACTTTAAATAATAATCCTATAACCACATAAACAATGCTTAAGCTAAAATATAAAGTAAAGCTAATGTAAATATGCCATTTTCTTAGTGTGGTGCGCTAACCGACAACCCGCTATCAGACAACTCCGGTATTATCGTTCCTTTACAGTTTATTGAAGCCCATTCTCACTTTCGGCTTATCAGTTCACTGCTGCCGGCCGCGATCGCCGGCACGTCGCGTTTATCGATGCGGGATTTTACAGAACAAAACCCTAGTAAAATTATAGTTCATGAAATTATGAACCACAAAATAACTTTACCTTTGCTTATCATAACTAAAATCTCCCGTTACGACATGCATTTGCACCAAAGGCGTGCAAAACCCTTCAAAAGCAACTACGCCAGGAGTACATTGGGCGGGTTGCGGCGTCCCATGGTAGGAGCGCCCCTATCCCAGCAAAAGGCTCAACTTTTTATGTCCCCCATTGAGAAATCCAGCAAACTGGACAACGTCTGCTATGACATTCGCGGCCCGGTGCTTAAAGAAGCTAAACGTCTTGAAGAAGAAGGCAACAAAGTCCTGAAACTGAACATCGGCAACCCTGCCCCGTTCGGTTTCGACGCCCCTGACGAAATCCTGGTCGACGTGATCCGCAATCTGCCCACGGCGCAAGGCTATTCCGACTCCAAGGGCCTCTTCTCGGCGCGTAAAGCGATCATGCAGCACTATCAGGCGCGCAACATGCGTGACGTGACCGTTGAGGATATCTACATTGGCAACGGCGTCTCGGAACTGATCGTCCAATCCATGCAGGCGCTGCTCAACAGCGGCGACGAAATGCTGGTGCCGGCGCCGGACTACCCGCTGTGGACCGCCGCGGTATCGCTGTCCGGCGGCAAGGCCGTGCACTACCTGTGCGATGAGCAGGCCGGCTGGTTCCCGGATCTGGACGACATCATCAGCAAGATCACCCCGCGCACCCGCGGCATCGTGATCATCAACCCGAACAACCCGACCGGCGCGGTTTACAGCAAAGCGCTGCTGGAACAGATCGTCGAGATCGCCCGTCAACACAACCTGATTATCTTCGCCGACGAGATCTACGACAAGATCCTGTATGACGAAGCCGAGCACCATTCGATCGCCGCGCTGGCGCCGGATTTGCTGACCGTCACCTTCAACGGCCTGTCGAAAACCTACCGCGTGGCGGGCTTCCGCCAGGGCTGGATGGTGCTGAACGGGCCGAAGAAGCACGCCAAAGGATATATCGAAGGGCTGGAGATGCTGGCTTCGATGCGCCTGTGCGCCAACGTGCCGATGCAGCACGCCATTCAGACCGCGCTGGGCGGTTATCAGAGCATCAGCGAGTTCATTCAGCCCGGCGGCCGCCTGTACGAACAGCGCAACCGCACCTGGGAGCTGCTCAACGACATCCCGGGCGTCTCTTGCGTGAAGCCGCAGGGCGCGCTGTACATGTTCCCACGCATCGACGCCAAGCGCTTCAACATCCACGACGACCAGAAACTGGTGCTGGATCTGCTGCTGCAGGAAAAAGTGCTGCTGGTGCAGGGCACCGCGTTCAACTGGCCTTATCCGGATCACGTGCGCATCGTCACCCTGCCGCGCGTAGACGAACTGGAAATGGCGGTCGGCAAGCTGGGCCGCTTCCTGGAAGGCTACCACCAGTAATCGCCTGGGGCGCAGCGCCTTGTTGCGCCCTTCTCTCACTGCCCGGTTGCAAAATTCGCCGTCACTGCTTCACAATGGGGCCCTCACTTGCCGTTAAAGAGAGCACCATGAGCCAGAGCCATTTCTTCGCCCATCTGTCCCGCCTGAAACTGATCAACCGCTGGCCGCTGATGCGCAACGTGCGTACCGAGAACGTTTCCGAACACAGTCTGCAGGTGGCTTTTGTCGCCCACGCGTTGGCGGTGATCAAAAACCGCAAATTCAACGGCAACCTCAACGCCGACCGCGTTGCGCTGCTGGCGATGTACCACGACGCCAGCGAAGTGATCACCGGCGACATGCCAACGCCGATCAAGTACTACAATCCGCAGATCGCCCACGAATACAAGAAGATCGAAAAAATCGCCCAGCAAAAGCTGCTGGACATGATCCCGGCGGAGCTGCGCAACGATTTTCGCACCATTCTCGATGAGCACTACTACAGCGAAGATGAAAAGCAGGTGGTGAAGCAGGCGGACGCGCTGTGCGCCTACCTGAAATGCCTGGAGGAACTCTCTGCCGGCAACAACGAATTCACCCTGGCCAAGGCGCGGCTGGATAAAACCCTGGAACAGCGCCGCAGCCCGGAAATGGACTACTTCATGGACGTGTTCATCCCCAGCTTCAGCCTGTCATTGGACGAAATCAGCCTCGACAGCTCGCTGTAACCCCGCCGGCGCAGCCTCGCTGCGCCGTTAAAAGCCGTAGAGCCACGGCACCACAATCACGCTGACCGCCATCACCAGCAGGGTGAACGGCACGCCGAGACGCACGAAATCGCCGAACTTGTAATTGCCCGGCCCCAGCACCAGCGTATTGACCGGTGAAGAAACCGGCGTCATAAAGGCGGCGGACGCGGCGATGGCGATAATCATCGCGAACGGGTATGGCGAAACGTCCATTTCGCGCGCGGCGGCGATGGCGATCGGCGCCATCAGCACCGCCGTCGCGGTGTTGGAAATAAACAAGCCGATGGTGGCGCACAAGACGAACAGGCACAGCAGCATCACGCGCGGCCCCGCGCCGCCGGCGACGTCCATCAGCCCGCTGACGATCAGATCCACCCCGCCGGTCTTTTGCAGCGCCTGCGCGAACGGCATCATGCCGACGATCAAAATGATGCTCGGCCAATGGATCGATTTATAGGCGCTCTCCATATCGATACAGCGGAACTTGCCCATCAGCAGACAGGCGATCAGCGCCGCGATCGGGTTGGGGATTTCGTCGGTCAGCATCATCGCCACCATCAGCGCCAGGCAAAACAGCGCGTGCGGCGCCTGCGTGATGGCCGGCGCCACTTCGTCCACCTCGGCCGGTAGATTGAGCACGATAAAGTCGTGGGTTTTGGCCTGCAGCTGACGGATCGCCTTCCAGTCGCCGATCACCAGCAAGATGTCGCCCAGCTCCAGCGGCTCGTCCACCAGCTTGCCGCCCAGCGTCTCGCCGTGGCGGCGGATGCCCACCACGTTGAGATCGTAGCGGCTGCGGAACGCCGCTTCGCGCAGGCTTTTGCCCAGCAGCGCCGAGTCCGGGATCAGCGACACCTCCGCCATGCCGACGTTGCGCGACTGTTCAGAGAAGTAATCACCGCGCAGCACCATCGGCTCCAGCCGCTGCTCGCCGCAGAATTCGCGCAGATCGACCTGGCTGTCCGACATGTCGATCAAGAGGACGTCGCCCTCGCGCAGCTCGGTGCTGCCGGAAGCGCTGACCATCACCCGCCGGAAGCGTTTCCAGCGCTCAATGCCCACCACGTTGGCGCCATAGCGCGCGCGCAGGTGCAGCTCATCCAGCGAACGCCCGATCAGCGGCGAAGCGCTGCGGACAGCCAGCCGCCGCGCGCGGCCGGTCAGCTTGTAGTCGCGGATCAAATCGCGGAAGGTTCGGCGCTGCCAGTCATCGCCGGCTTTGCCCGTGTCACCGCTACCCAGCCAACGCCGAGCGATCAGCATGTAACCGACGCCCAGCGCCAGCACCGCCAGACCGATGGGCGTCACGCTGAAGAAACCGAAACCATGGATGCCTTCACGCACCAGTTCGCTGTTGACCACCATGTTGGGCGGCGTGGCCACCAGCGTCATCATGCCGCTGATGAGCCCGGCGAAGCTGAGCGGCATCATCAGCCGCCCCGGCGCAATCTTCATTCTCGCCGTCACGCTGAGCACCACCGGGATAAAGATCGCCACCACGCCGGTCGAGCTCATGAACGCGCCCAGCCCGGCGACCGTCACCATCAGCAGCATCAACATTTTGGTTTCGCTGCTGCCGGCCACTTTCACCAGCCAGTCGCCGACCTGATAGGCCACGCCGGTGCGCACCAGCCCTTCGCCGATCACGAACAGCGCGGCGATCAAAATCACGTTGGGATCGCTGAAACCGACCGTCGCCTCCTGCAGGCTGAGCGTGCCGCTCAGCACGAAGGCGATGATCACCAACAGCGCCACCACGTCCATACGCAGCTTGTTGGTGGTAAACAGCACGATGGCAATCAGCAGTAAACTCAGCACCCACAGTAATTCGCTGTTCAAAACGGCCTCATCCGGCAAATGTCCAAGGGCCTAAAAAATAGCATAAAAAAACCCCGCCGAAGCGGGGTCTAATCAATTAGGGTAAAGATAATGCCGCTCAGGCCAGCCGGCGAACGATCGCGCCCTGCGCCGTTTTATCGACGGCGATCTGCGCCAGCGAATCCAGCCGCAGGTCGACCTGCTCCAGCTTCGGCGCATCCGCCGGCGCGTTGACCGCGATCACCTGGCAGCCCGCGGCCAGGCCGGAGAGAATGCCGGCCGGCGCGTCTTCAACCACCACGCACTCGTGCGGCGCCAGCCCCAGGCGCTCGGCGCCCAGCAGATAGGCGTCGGGCTGTGGCTTACCGTGTTTAACCTGCTCGGCGGTGATGAACACCTCCGGCTGCGGCAAACCGCCGGCCTGGCGGCGAGCGCTGGCCACCGGCACCGAACCGGAGGTGACGATCGCCCAAGGGATGCCGAGCGCGTTCAGGCGCTCCAGCAGCGCAATCGCGCCCGGCAGCGCGCGAACGCCGTCGGTATCCTGCGCTTCCACCTGCTCTAGCAACTCGAACTCGCGCTGAATTTCCGCTTCGCTTTCGCCCGGCATAAAGTGGCGCAGAGAAGTAATGGCCTGTTTACCGTGAATGAAGTCCAGCACCGCTTGCGGGTTGACGCCGCGGCGTTCGGCCCAGTGCGTCCAGGCGCGCTCTACCGCCGGCAGCGAATCCACCAGGGTGCCATCAAGATCGAACAGAAAACCCTTACACTCCACAGAAAACCTCTTCTTAATCAAGCATTGATGATTTGCGCTATCTCAACGGCGCTCAAGTGATACTGGCGCGGACAGGCCAACCAGATCGCCAGCATGCGCTGGTATTTTTCCCACATTTTGGTCTGGGCGTTGAAACCGTGGCTGCCGGAATCGAAGTGAGTATAGCGCCCCTCGGTGCTGACCAGGAAACGCACGTAGCTCAGGTAGCGCGCCTCGGTGGCGGCGTCGAAGCCGAGAAACGCCAGGCGGCGCTCGTCCAGATCCTGCTTCTCTTTCAGGTTGCCCCAGGAAACCTGCAGCGCATGGTGCATCTCCATCACGTTGATGATGGTGCGGCACACCTCTTCACTCAGTTCGCCGAAGTCGCGATCCAGTTCGCGCATTTGCAAACCGAAGCCGCGTTCGACGATGGTTTGCAACCGGCGATAACGGTCGCCGTTGTCCGGATCGAGCAGGGTCATCATCTTGTACTGGTTCGACAGGATCAGCCGCTGGGCGTTGGTCATTTCCATCAGGATTTCCTCATTTCTGTGTGATGGCGGGAGCATCGCACAGCGCAAGAACGCAGGAAATCACAACTCGACCGTTCTTTGATTTAAACCGGGGTTATTGGCGCTTTGACGAGAAAGGCCGCACAACGCGGCCTTTTTCATTTACAGATCGTCGAGGAAAGTTTTGTCCAGCTGCTTGAAAGCGCGCTTGAGCAGATCGGCCAACGTCTGATAGGTCGGCGTGCCTTCGAGCGGCGCCACCGCCTGCCCGGCTTCCGTCAGCTTGTTGCGCACCTCATGGAACCATTGCAGCAGCGTCGGCGGCAGCGGCGTGACCGAACGACGCCCCAGCCACCACAGCCCCTGCATCGGCAGGCTGCAGGCGAACAGCGCGGTGGCGATCGCCGGGCCGAGCTGGCCGCCGAGCGCAATCTGCCAGGTCAGCGTGAAAATCGCCAACGGCGGCATGAAACGGATAGCGAAACGGGTGGCACGCGCAACGCGGTTCTCCGGAAAGACCGGTGCCAGACGTTTGTCCGACGGCCAGGTTTTCATATAATGCTGCCCGCGCTGGAAGACCTGAAACCAGCTTACGGAACCGGACGGTTTGCTCGTCATTGCGTACCTCAACGTCACGTAAAGAAACTAAAAGCGTGCTGCCAGAGACCATACTAAAAAATTTGAAGCTTTAAATTTATTTTGTGTTTACACCGGGCTATCGGTATCCTAAGCCGGCCTTGTGGCCGGTAGAAGATGACGCAAACTTTGTCAACTTTTAGCCCTATAAAAATCAAGATTATTTAAACCGCAGAGAAATCATCAGTTTTTCCATCATCCTGTGATTTGTGCACGTCACATGATGTTAATCATAAATGTCATCGGCACTATGCGCTACGCTTGTTGTCTGATTGACGATTAATTCACCACGTGTTTTCGATTTTCTTTTAACAACACGACTATTTAAGTAGGTACTTCCATGTCGAGTAAGCTAGTACTGGTTCTTAACTGCGGCAGTTCTTCTCTGAAATTCGCCATCATCGATGCCGTTAACGGCGACGAATTCCTCTCCGGTTTGGCCGAGTGTTTCCACCTGCCTGAAGCTCGCATCAAGTGGAAAATGGACGGCGCCAAACACGAAGCTGCCCTGGGGGCCGGCGCTGCACACAGCGAAGCGCTGAACTTCATCGTTAATACTATTCTGGCACAAAAACCAGAGCTTTCCGCGCAGCTGACCGCCATCGGCCACCGCATCGTGCACGGCGGCGAGAAGTTCACCGCTTCCGCCGTGATCAACGACGAAGTTCTGCAGGGTATCAAAGATTCCGTGCCGTTTGCACCACTGCACAACCCGGCTCACCTGATCGGCATCGCGGAAGCGCTGAAATCCTTCCCTAACCTGGCCGACAAGAACGTTGCCGTGTTCGACACCGCGTTCCACCAGACCATGCCGGAAGAATCTTACCTGTACGCCCTGCCGTACAGCCTGTACCGCGACCACGGCGTTCGCCGCTACGGCGCGCACGGCACCAGCCACTTCTACGTGACTCAGGAAGCCGCGAAGATGCTGAACAAGCCGGTGGAAGAAGTGAACGTGATCACTTGCCACCTGGGCAACGGCGGTTCCGTTACCGCAGTGCGCAACGGCCAGTGCGTTGACACCTCGATGGGCCTGACCCCGCTGGAAGGCCTGGTGATGGGCACCCGCAGCGGTGACATCGATCCGGCTATCATCTTCCACCTGCACGATTCTCTGGGCATGAGCGTTGACCAGATCAACAAGATGCTGACCAAAGAATCCGGCCTGCTGGGCCTGACCGAAGTCACCAGCGACTGCCGTTACGTTGAAGACAACTACGACAGCAAAGCCGACGCCAAACGCGCCATGGACGTGTTCTGCCACCGTCTGGCCAAATACGTCGGCGCATACAGCGCGCTGATGGAAGGCCGTCTGGACGCGGTGATCTTCACCGGCGGCATCGGCGAGAACGCCGGCATGGTGCGTGAGCTGACCCTGAACAAACTGGGCCTGCTGGGCTTCGAAATCGACCACGACCGCAACATGGCCGCTCGCTTCGGCAAATCCGGCGCCATCACCAAAGACGGCAGCCGCCTGGCGCTGGTGATCCCGACCAACGAAGAGTTGGTCATCGCGCAGGACGCATCCCGCCTGACCGCGTAATGCTCTCAAAACACCGTCAGCCCAGGCTGACGGTGTTGTTTTAGCCTCATGTTAATCGTGAAGAGGACTATTCTGTGTCACGTACTATTATGTTGATCCCCACCGGCACCAGCGTCGGCCTGACCAGCGTCAGCCTGGGTGTCATCCGCTCCATGGAGCAAAAAGGCGTTCGTCTGAGCGTGTTCAAGCCTATCGCTCAACCGCGCACCGGCGACAACGCGCTCGACCAGACCACCACCATCATCCGCAGCAACTCCACCATCCCGGCGGCCGAACCGCTGCGCATGGACTACGTTGAGGGCCTGCTGAGCTCCAACCAGCAAGACGTGCTGATGGAAGAGATCGTGGCGCGTTACCACGAGAACACCAAAGACGCGGAAGTGGTGCTGATCGAAGGCCTGGTGCCGACCCGCAAGCATCAGTTCGCCAACGCGCTGAACTACGAGATCGCCAAAACCCTGAACGCCGAGATCGTCTTCGTGCTGGCGCTGGGCAACGACTCCCCGGCGCAGCTGAAAGAGCGCATCGAACTGGCGCGCACCAGCTTCGGCGGCAGCAAGAACAAAAACATCACCGGCGTGATCATCAACAAGCTGAACGCACCGGTCGACGATCAGGGCCGCACCCGTCCTGACCTGTCCGAAATCTTCGACGACTCCACCAAAGCCAGCATCGCCCACGTCGATCCTGCGCAGCTGTTCGCCAACAGCCCGCTGCCGGTTCTGGGCTGCGTGCCGTGGAGCTTCGATCTGATCGCCACCCGCGCCATCGACATGGCTCGCCACCTGAAGGCCCGCGTGGTCAACGAAGGCGACATCATGACCCGCCGCGTGAAGTCCGTGACCTTCTGTGCGCGCAGCATCCCGCACATGCTGGAACACTTCCGCCCGGGCTCTCTGCTGGTGACCTCCGCAGACCGTCCTGACGTGCTGGTCTCCGCCTGCCTGGCGGCGATGAACGGCGTGGAAATCGGCGCCATCCTGCTGACCGGCGGCTACGCCATCGACGAGCCGATCAAGAAGCTGTGCGAACGCGCCTTCCAGACCGGCCTGCCGGTGTTCATGGTCGATACCAACACCTGGCAGACCTCGCTGAGCCTGCAGAGCTTCAACCTCGAAGTGCCGGCGGACGACCACCAGCGCATCGAGAAAGTGCAGAACTACGTGGCCAGCCACATCAACACCGAATGGATCGACTCGCTGACCGCCACCTCCGAGCGTTCACGCCGTCTGTCTCCACCGGCGTTCCGTTACGAGCTGACCGAGCTGGCGCGTAAAGCCGGCAAGCGCATCGTGCTGCCGGAAGGCGACGAGCCGCGCACCGTGAAAGCGGCGGCCATCTGCGCCGAACGCGGCATCGCGGAATGCGTGCTGCTCGGCAACCCGGAAGAGATCCAGCGCGTCGCGGCAGCGCAAGGCGTTGAGCTGGGCAAAGGCATCGAAATCGTCGATCCGGTCGCCGTGCGTGAAAACTACGTGCCGCGTCTGGTTGAGCTGCGTAAGAGCAAGGGCATGACCGAAGTGGTCGCGCGCGAGCAGCTGGAAGACAACGTGGTGCTTGGCACCCTTATGCTGGAACAAGGCGAAGTCGACGGTCTGGTCTCCGGCGCGGTTCACACCACCGCCAACACCATCCGCCCGCCGTTGCAGCTGATCAAAACCGCGCCGGGCAGCTCGCTGGTGTCCTCCGTGTTCTTCATGCTGCTGCCTGACCAGGTACTGGTCTACGGCGACTGCGCGATCAACCCGGATCCGACCGCCGAGCAGCTGTCTGAAATCGCCATCCAGTCTGCGGATTCCGCCGCGGCCTTCGGCATCGAGCCGCGCGTGGCGATGATCTCCTACTCCACCGGCAACTCCGGCGCGGGCAGCGACGTCGAGAAAGTGCGAGAAGCGACCCGTCTGGCGCAGGAAAAACGCCCGGATCTGATCATCGACGGCCCGCTGCAGTACGACGCCGCCATCATGGCCGACGTTGCCAAGTCCAAGGCGCCGAACTCACCGGTAGCCGGCCAGGCGACCGTGTTCATCTTCCCGGATCTGAACACCGGCAACACCACCTACAAAGCGGTACAGCGTTCCGCTGACCTGGTCTCCATCGGGCCGATGCTGCAAGGCATGCGCAAGCCGGTGAACGACCTGTCGCGCGGCGCACTGGTTGACGATATCGTCTACACCGTCGCGCTGACGGCGATCCAGTCTTCCCAGGCTGACGCTGCCGCCAAGGCCTGATACCCTTCGGGGTAGGTGATAAAAAAAACGCCGGTCATTGACCGGCGTTTTTCTTTTTATCCTCTCTAACGCGCCAGCAGCTGCCCGGCGGCCTCCAGAATATGCTCGGCGGTCAGGCCATACTCCTGTTGCAAGAACGCTTGGGTGCCCACCTGGCCGTAACGCTCCTTCACCCCCACGCGCCGCATCGGCGTCGGGCACTCTTCCGCCAGCACCTCCGCCACCGCCGATCCCAGCCCGTTATGAATGCTGTGGTTTTCACAGGTGACGATGCGCCCGGTCTTGGCCGCGTAAGTTTTGATCAGTTCACGGTCGATAGGCTTGAGGGTGAACATATCGATCACCGCCGCGCTGACGCCCTGCTGCGCCAGCCTCTGCGCCGCCTTCAGCGCCTCCGCCACCATGATGCCGTTGGCGATCAGCGTAATGTCGTCGCCGTCGCGCAGCAGGTTGCCCTTGCCGATGGTAAAGCGCGAGCCCTCCTGATAGATGCGCGTCGCCTGCTTGCGAATGGTGCGCACCCAGTAGAAGCCGCGCAGATCCATCAGCTGGCGCAGAATGTCGGCGAACATGGTGGCGTCGGTCACCTCCAGCACCACCGAATGCGCCAGCCCGCGCACGATGCCCATGTCCTCGAACGACATGTGGGTGCCGCCGTTGTGGCAGGCGCTCACCCCGGCGTCGGAGGCGATCACCTTGACGTTGTTGCGCTGATAATCCAGCGACATGAACAGCTGATCGAAACAGCGGCGGCTGGCGAAGGCGGTAAAGGTATGCACGAACGGCACCCGGCCGGTGAGCGACAGCCCGGCGGCGACGCCGATCACATTGGCCTCCATGATGCCGCAGTTGATCACGTGCTGCGGGTGATCCTTGTGTACGCCGTCCATCGCCATCGAGCTCATCAGATCCGCCTCCAGCGCGATGATCGGTGCGCCCGCCTCAATCTGCCGACGCACCGCGCCGGCGTAGACTTTGCGCATTTCGACGGCGTCGTTTTCCAACTGCGTCACTACGTTAAACATGGGCGGCCTCCAGTTCGGCGATGGCTTTTTCGATTTCCTGCTGCACGTCCGGCGTCAGGCGCAGGTGGTGAGAGTTCGACAGGTTTTCCAGATAGGCAACGCCCTGCCCTTTGATGCTGTCGAGCACGATCGCCAGCGGCCGCTGTTCACCGCCGCGCGCCGGCGCCACCGCCGCCAGCAGCGCCGCGATGTCGTCACCCTTGATGGTCTGCACCTCAAAGCCGAAGGCGCGGAACTTGGCGGCCAGATCGAACGGTTGGATCACCTCGTCCAGCGCGCCGTCCAGCTGTTGCTTGTTGTAATCGATGAACAGCGTCAGGTTGTTCAGATTGTGGTGGGCGATAAACTGGAACGCCTCCCAGCACTGCCCTTCGTTCAGTTCCCCATCGCCGAGGATGCTGAACACCCGATTGCGGCGCCCCGCCAGCCGATGGGACAACGCCATGCCGGCGGCGATCGACACGCCCTGCCCCAGCGAACCGGTGGTGGCGTCCACGCCGCGCGTGCGCAGCCGGTCCGGATGGCTCGGCAGACGCGTGCCGTTCTGGTTGAGGGTCTTCAGCTCCGCCAGCGGGAAGTAGCCCTTGATCGCCAGCGTGCTGTACAGCGCCGGGCCGGCGTGTCCTTTCGACAGCACAAAGTCATCGCGCTCCGGCCAGTCCGGATCCGCCGGATCGATGCGCATCACGCTGCCATACAGCACCGCCAGCGTCTCCACCACCGACATGCAGCCGCCGTAGTGGCCGAAGCCCAGCCCGGTCAGCGCTTTCAGCGTTTCCAGGCGGATCGCGCGCGCCAGGGCATGCAGCTCTTCAATTTCCGTTTCGCTCGTTGTGTAGTTCATCAGTCTGCCCTCGTTATTTCTCGACGCGGTCAGCGGCCGGCGCGCCTTTGCGTTTTCTCAGGAAGTTATGCGCCACCAGCAGCGCGAACACGGCGACGATCGCCAGCATGATCATCTCTTTCGACATAAAGCGCGCCATATTGCCCAGCAGGATGCCGATCGCGCCGAAGTCGGCGTCGGAGAAGGTGGTGTTGGCAAAGCCCAACGCCCCCAGCACCGGCAGCAGCAATACCGGCAGGAAGGTGATCAGCAGCCCGTTGGCGAAGGCGCCCAGCATCGCGCCGCGCCGCCCGCCGGTGGCGTTGCCGAACACCCCAGCGGTAGCGCCGGTGAAGAAGTGCGGCACCACACCGGGCAGGATCAGCACCATCTTCAGCTGCCCCAGCAGGAACAGCCCGGCCAATCCGCCAAGGAAGCTGAACAGGAAGCCGATCAGCACCGCGTTGGGGGCATAGGGATAGACCACCGGGCAATCCAGCGCCGGCCGCGCGTTAGGCACCAGCTTTTCCGAGAAGCCGGTGAACGCCGGCACGATTTCCGCCAGAATCAGGCGCACGCCCTGCAGGATGATGAACACCCCGGCGGCGAAGGTGATGGCCTGAATGATCGAATACACCAGGTAGTTCTGGCCGCCGCTGAGATCGCTTTCCACATAGGCCCGCCCGGCGCAGATCGCCAGGATCAGGTAGATGACGATCATGGTCATCGAGATCGAAATGGAGCTGTCGCGCAGGAAGCTGAGGTTTTTCGGCAGGTTCATCTCTTCGGTCGAGCGCGAGTTTTTACCCACCTTCGAGCCGATCCAGCCGGACAGCACGTAGCCCAGGGTGCCGAAGTGGCCGAAGGCGATATCGTCATTGCCGGTGATGCGGCGCATATAGCGCTGGGCGATCGCCGGGAAGAACGCCATCACCAGCCCCAGGGTCAGCGCGCCGGTAAACACCAGCTGCACGCCCTCGAAGCCCGCCACCGTCAGGATGATGCCGATCATGCAGGCCATGTAGAAAGTGTGGTGGCCGGTCAGGAAGATGTATTTCAGCCGGGTGAAGCGTGCCACCACGATATTCGCCACCATGCCGAACGCCATGATCAGCGCGGTGGAGGCACCGTATTTCTCCAGCGCGATGGAGACAATGGCTTCGTTATTCGGAATGATGCCCTGAATATTGAACGCATGTTCGAACATGCCGCCCAGCGGATTGAGCGACCCGACCAATACCGTGGCGCCGCCGCCTAAAACGATAAAGCCGAGAATGGTTTTTACCGTGCCTTTCACCACGTCGGAAAACGATTTCTTTTGCGCCAGCAAACCGATCAGCGCAATAAGCCCGACCAGCACCGAAGGCACCTTTAATATATCCACCACAAACTTAAGCGTTTCCTGGATAAACATATCCACCTCGCCAATCGTTTTATTCAGATGATTGAGTGGGCTTCGAAGTAAGCGCGCAGCTTGGCTTCCAGCTCATTAATGTCGATGATGTTGCTGATCACCACCAGCTGCTCGGCCGGTACGCTGGCGCTGTCGGCGATGTCTTTCGCCATCACGAACACGTCAGCGGCGCCGGGGGTGGCGGACGACAGATCGGAGTGTTCGACCTCGGCCTCCACGCCCATCTTTTTCAGCACCTTTTTAATGTTCATTTCCACCATAAAACTGCTGCCGAGACCGGAACCGCAAATCGCCATGATTTTCATAATATCCACCTGTTGAATTTAGCGTGTAGGGTAGTGCCGCCGGTCATATTCCCGGCGTTGTTAGCATTAATCGTGTTCCTGGTGATTAAACGTTAATAGCGGGCGATAATATCCTCGATTTGCCGTTTATCTTTGGCGTGAAATAACGCCGCCATGGCCTGATTGTCTGAGAATAATTCCGCCAGTTGCGAAATCAATTCGATGTGGCTGTCGCCGTCGGGCGCCGAAAGCATCACCACCACCTGAACCGGATCGTTATCTGCGGAATGAAAGTTCACCCCCTGATGGATCTTCAACAGCGATAATCCCAACGCGTTGGCGCCCTCTTCGGGCCGGGCGTGCGGCATGGCGATGCCCGGTGCCAGGACGAAGTAAGGGCCGAGCTTCTCCTGCTGATCAAAGATCGCCGTCAGGTAATTCGGCGTGATCACGCCGTCTTGCAGCAGCGGCTGCGCGCTCAGCGTGACCGCCTGGCGCCAGTCCTCCACCCGTTCGCACAGCTGTATATGATCGGCGGTCAGCCACTCTTTCAGCACGTTACCCTCCTAAAGGTTGATGGTTTCGGCCGGTGATTAATTCACCGACGACGGTAAAACTTTAATCAACCCCTCCCGGCCACACAGTGATGGATATCACAAAGATAGCGCTACCAAAGCGCTATCATGCAGATCTGTGATAGCGCTATCAAAACGCCGCGCCGCGGCATGGCGTTAACCACAATTTTTTCTCGCTCTTTCGGGTAACGGGGTAGAATGTGCCGCATACGGGGATCGTCGAAGCCGCGCCGTCGGCTTCCCGCCCTCACCATTTTTATGCGCCGCGCGCGCATTTCAGTCGGGATTAGGCATGTCGATCGGTAAAAAACGACGCAGCACGGGCAGGGTGACGTTGGCTGACGTAGCGCAGCTGGCGGGCGTCGGCACCATGACGGTGTCGCGCGCGCTGCGCACGCCGGAGCAGGTTTCAGACAAACTGCGCGAGAAGATTGAAGCCGCGGTAAGCGAACTGGGGTATCTGCCCAACCTGGCCGCCAGCTCGCTGGCGTCGGCCTCGTCCTACACCATCGCCATGGTGGTGCCCAGCCTGTCCGAATCCGGCTGCGCCGAGATGTTCGCCGGCCTGCAGAAAGTGCTGCAGCCGGCCGGTTATCACATCATGCTGGCGGAATCGCAGCATCACCTCGAACGGGAAGAGAAATTGCTGGAGACCCTGCTCTCTTACAATCTGGCGGCGGCGGTGCTGCTCAGCGTCGAGCATTCGCAAAACGCCCGCAACGCGCTGATCGCCGCCAACATTCCGGTGGTGGAGATCGGCGCCGTACGCGCCGATCCGATCGACATGAGCATCGGCATCGACTACGTGGCGGCCATGTATCAGCTGACGCAAACGGTGATCGCCAGCGGCTATCAGAACATCGGGCTGCTGTGCGCCAACCAGGAACAGTGGATCTTCCAGCAGCACCTGCAGGGCTGGCACAAGGCGCTGCTGCGCAACCATATGTCGCCGCATCGGGTGATCAACGCCGCGCAGCCCGCCAGCTTCAGCACCGGCGCGCAGCAGCTGCCGGAATTCTTGCTGGCCTGGCCGGAGCTGGACGCGCTGGTGTGCGCCTCGGACGAACTGGCCGGCGGCGCGCTGTATGAATGCCAGCGGCGGCGCATCAAGGTGCCGGACAATCTGGCGGTGGTGGGGTTCGGCAACAGCGAGTTCAGCCGGGTGTGCCAGCCGCCGCTGACCACCATGACCATTCCGCATCGCGACATCGGCATTCAGGCCGGCCAGGCGCTGCTGGCGCGGCTGAACGAGCAGCCCTGGCAGCCGGCAGGCTCCCTGCCCGCCACGCTGTGCCGCCGCGACAGCTGCTGAATCCGCACCATAAAAAAAGCCGGTCGATGACCGGCTTTCTTACGCGTTGGCGTCTCAGTGGTTGTCGAGCGGCTTGCCGTAATCCTGTTCGTTGTTGCGCGTCAGCCACAGCGACAGCGCCTTCAGCGAATCCGGAGTAAACTCGTCGCAGCGCGCGGTGATCTCTTCCGGCGTCAGCCAGCACACCTCGGCCACTTCTTCTTCCTGCAGCGCGAACGGGCCGTGCGATACGCAGCTGAACAGCGCGCCCCACACCCGGCACTGCTCTTCTTCGAAGTAGAACAGACCGTGTTCGGCGAAAGGCACGCCGGCGATGCCCAGCTCTTCTTCCGCCTCGCGGCGCGCCGAGTCCAGCACGTTTTCACCGCTTTGCACCACGCCGCCCGCCGTCGCGTCCAGCCAGCCCGGGTAGAAGTCTTTGATCTCGGTGCGACGCTGCACCAGAATTTTTCCCATCCCATCATGCACCACAATATAGGTAGCACGATGACGCAGCCGCTCCGCCCGCATCTGTTGACGACTGGATTGCGCAATCACCTCGTTTTGCTCGTCGACGATATCAACCCATTCGGTATCTGCAGCCTGACCCTGTTCCGCCATCCTCTAAAACCTTCTATTTTGGCGCGATGCATCCCGCGCGCTGGTTAATCAATGAGTGCTTTTCAAAGATTTTTATTGTGTGTGTATAAATTAGTGCGTTTAGCGTGTTAACGCCACTTCCGCGACGACCTTGCCGTCGTCGAGCGTCAGCACGCGCAAAGTGCCCCGATCCAACATGCCGTAGCTGGCCGGAAAGCCCCCTTTGGGGATGCTGACCGAGCCCGGATTGAAGCAATAGATCTCACCCTGCCGCTCCGCCTGCGGCAGATGCGTATGGCCGTAGGCCAGGACGTCACCGCGGGATAACGGCGGCAGTGCCGAGGGATGATAAAGGTGACCGTGGGTCAAAAACAATCGTCTTTTTTGCAGTAAAACCTGTTGCCAGGGCGCCTCGATGGGAAACGTCAGCAGCATCTGATCGACCTCGCTGTCGCAATTGCCGCGAACGGCGATGATCTTGTCGCTATAGCGATTCAATCGTTCGGCAACCTGAGCAGGCTGATAGCCGGCGGGCAGCGCGTTGCGCGGGCCGTGATTCAGCAAATCACCCAGAAGAATCAGCCAGTCGGCGCCGTTTTGTGCGAACAATTCCAGCACGCGTTCGGTGGCCGGCAGCGAGCCGTGGATATCCGAGGCGAACATCAGCTTCATAACCTTGTCCTATAGAGGGAAATAAGCGCCATTTTACCGCGCCGGCGCCGTGCGGCAAACCGCCGCCCGCCCCGATGGAGAATTGTGATCCAGCCGCGCAGATAGCATCGGACGAATCCCACATAGCCTGCTATCCTTAGCTGCTATTGTTGGATCTCTGATATACCTTTGTGCGCGGCGAAGACCGCAGCAACGTGTAATGAATTACAGATCACCTTACCGCAGGAGGCAACATGATTGACCTGTATTACGCGCCTACTCCCAATGGTCACAAGATCACCTTGTTTTTGGAAGAGGTCGGCTTACCCTACCGTATCCATCGCGTAAACATCAGCGCCGGCGAGCAGTTCAAACCGGACTTTCTGAGCATTTCTCCCAACAACAAAATCCCGGCGATCGTCGATCAGCAACCGGTGGACGGCGGCGAGCCGATCAGCCTGTTCGAGTCCGGTGAAATCCTGCTGTATCTGGCGGAGAAGACCGGCAAACTGCTGAGCAAGGGCCTGCGCGAACGCGCCGCCACCCTGCAGTGGCTGTTCTGGCAGGTGGCCGGGTTCGGGCCGATGCTCGGGCAGAATCATCACTTCAACCACTACGCGCCGCAGCCGGTGCCTTACGCCATTGAGCGCTACCAGCTGGAAACCAAACGGCTGTATGGCGTGTTGGAAGCCGAACTGCAAAAACATCCGTACCTGGGCGGCGACAACTACAGCATCGCCGATATCGCCACCTACCCGTGGGTGGTGTCGCATCCGCGCCAGCGCATCGATCTGGCGGATTACCCGGCGGTGCGCAACTGGTTCGAACGCATCAGCAACCGCCCGGCGACCGAGCGCGCCTATAAGCTGGCCGAACAGGGCTAATCCCGCTCCCCGACTCCCCGTCGACCGGGGAGTCACATCGTCCCTGCGTTATCATTTCCCTACTTTCCGTGTATTCTGAACGCCAATAATCAGACCTATGGAGAATCTCTGATGTCTTTCAGTCAACCCGACGCCGTTATTCGCATTAAAAATCTGCGGCTGCGCACGTTCATCGGTATCAAGGAAGAGGAAATCAACAACCGACAGGACATCCTGATCAACGTGGTGATCCACTACCCGGCGGACAAGGCGCGCAACAGCGAAGACATCGCCGATGCGCTCAACTACCGCACCATCACCAAAGCGATCATCCGCCATGTGGAAGATAACCGTTTCGCGTTGCTGGAAAAATTAACGCAGGATGTGCTCGATATCGTAAAAGAACACGCCTGGGTGACCTATGCTGAAGTGGAGATAGATAAACTTCTGGCTCTGCGCTACGCCGATTCTGTCTCCATGACCATGAGCTATCGCAGGGACTAACTCAGGGAGGTCGACCATGCGGATCCTGATCACCGGCGCAACGGGATTGATCGGCAGCAGCCTGACGGCCAGGCTGCTGGCGCTTTCTCACCATATTACGGTACTGACGCGAGACGAACGGCGGGCCCGGGCCCGGCTCGGCGACCAGCCGAGCTATTGGCGCACGCTGGACGACCGGCAGTCGCTGGATGACTTCGATGCGGTGATCAATCTGGCGGGCGAACCTATCGCCGACAAGCGCTGGAGCGCACAGCAGAAGCAGCGGCTGTGTCATAGCCGCTGGGATCTGACCGAACGCTTGGCGCAGTTGATCAAGGCCGGCAGCACGCCGCCCGGCGTGCTGATTTCCGGTTCCGCCGTCGGCTACTACGGCGATCAGGGGCAGGCGGTGGTCACCGAAGAGGAGCCGCCGCACGACGAATTCACCCACCAGCTGTGCCAACGCTGGGAAGCGCTGGCGCTGCAGGCGCAGAGCGACGCTACCCGCGTCTGCCTGCTGCGCACCGGCGTGGTGCTAGCGCCGCAGGGCGGCGCGCTGGCCAAAATGCTGCCGCCGTTCCGCTTCGGGCTGGGCGGCCCGATCGGCGACGGCCGCCAATACCTGCCGTGGATCCATCTCGACGACATGGTCAACGGCATTATTTATCTGTTGGATCACGCCACGCTCACCGGCCCGTTCAACATGGTCGCCCCCTACCCGGTGCATAACGAGCAGTTCGCCGCCCAATTGGCCAACGTGCTCGATCGCCCGGCGTTTCTGCGGGTGCCGGCGTTCGTCATGCGTTTGTTGATGGGGGAAGCGGCGGTGCTGGTGCTCGGCGGCCAGCGGGCGGTGCCGAAGCGGCTGGAGGAGGCCGGCTTCCACTTCCGCTATCTGGAGCTGGAGCAGGCGCTGGATGACGTGATTAATCAGCGGGCCGAAGCCCGCTGATCTGAAGTTACTTCAACGCGCCGGACAGGAACTGCTGCAGGCGCGGGCTTTTGGGGTTGCCGAACAGCTCGGCCGGCGGCCCCTGTTCTTCAATCAACCCTTTGTGCAGGAAGATCACGTGGTTGGAAACGTGGCGCGCAAACTCCATTTCGTGCGTCACCACCACCATGGTTTTCCCCTCCTCCGCCAGCTTCTGCATGATGCGCAGCACCTCGCCCACCAGCTCGGGATCCAACGCTGACGTCGGTTCGTCAAACAGCAGCACTTCCGGCTCCATCGCCAACGCGCGGGCGATAGAAACGCGCTGCTGCTGGCCGCCCGACAGGTGCACCGGGTATTTGCCGCGCGCCCGCTCATCGATGCCCACCTTATCCAGATAACGCACCGCGCGCTCGTGCGCGTCGGCCTTGCTCAGCCCCAGCACCTGCACCGGCGCCTCCATCACGTTCTCCAGCACCGTCATGTGGCTCCACAGGTTGAAATGCTGGAACACCATGGTCAGGCGGGTGCGCAGCAGCTGCAGCTGCTTCTTGTCGAACACCTTCAGCTGGCCGTCTTTGTCGCGCACCATGCGGATGTCTTCGTTGTTCAGGCTGATCGAGCCCTCGCTCGGCTTCTCGAGGAAGTTGATGCAGCGCAGAAAGGTGCTTTTGCCGGAGCCGGAGGAGCCGATGATGCTGATCACATCCCCGGCGTTGGCCGCCAGCGAGACGCCCTTCAGCACTTCGTGGTCGCCATAGCGTTTGTGCAGTTCCGTGACGGCTAATTTATTCTCAGACATGGTTTTTCTTCCCGTCATTTATCAGTGACTAACGTGTGCCATCCAGCGTTTTTCAGCCTTGCGGAACAGGCTGATTAACACGTAGGAGATGATCAGGTACAGCACCGCCGCGATGCCGAAAGCGTAAAACGGCTGATAGGTCGCGGCGTTGATGTCGCGCGCAATCTTCAGCAGATCCGGCACGGTGGCGGTAAACGCCAGCGCGGTGGAGTGCAGCATCAGGATCACTTCGTTGCTGTAGGCCGGCAGCGCGGTGCGCAGCGCCGAAGGCAAAATGATGCAGCGATACATCTTGAAGCGCGAGAAACCGTAGGCGTTGGCGGCCTCGATTTCACCGTGCGGCACCGAGCGGATCGCCCCGGCGAAGATCTCGGTGGTATAGGCGCAGGTGTTGAGCGTCAGCGCCAGGATGGTGCAGTTGAGCCCGCTGCGGAAAAACGCATTGAGAAACTCGCTACCGCGCACGATCTCAAGGCTGTACATGCCGGAGTAGAACACCAGCAGCTGCACGTACAGCGGCGTGCCGCGAAACACGTAGGTATAGAGCCACACCGGGAAACGCACCCAGCGGATGGAAGAGACGCGCGCCACCGCCATCGGGATCGCCAGCAGCCCGCCCATCACCACCGAAGCGATCAGCAGCCACAGCGTTACCGCCACGCCGGTGAAACGGTAGCCGTCGCTCCACAGCAGCGACTGCCAATACTGTTGCAAAATCTCGATCATAGCTCGGCCCTCTTGACGCCCAGTGAGTAACGCCGTTCAAGCCACAGCAGCACGCCGTTGGAAACGGTCGTGAAGATCAGGTACACCACGCCGGCCACGATGGCGAAGAAGAACGGCTGATAGGTGCCTTTCCCCGCCAGCTGAGTGGCTTTCACCACGTCGTTCAGGCCGAGGATCGACACCAGCGCCGTCGCCTTCAGGATCACCTGCCAGTTGTTGCCGATGCCCGGCAAGGCGAAACGCATCATCGCCGGGAACAGAATGCGCCGGAAGATCTGCGCGCCGCTGAAGCCGTAGGCCGTCGCCGCTTCGATCTGCCCTTTCGGCACCGCCAGATAGGCGCCGCGGAAGGTCTCGGTAAAATAAGCGCCGTAGATAAAGCCGAGGGTAATGATGCCGGCGCCGAGCGGATCGATATCGATCTGCGAGAAGCCCAGCAGCGTAGTGATATTGTTCAGCGCGATTTGCAGACCGTAAAAGATCAGCAGCATCAGCACCAGATCGGGCACGCCGCGGATCAGCGTGGTGTAAGCGCCGAACAGGCCGGAAATAAGGGGGTTGTGGGAGAGTTTGCCGCCGGCGCCGATCAACCCGATCACCACCGCCAACAATACGGAACTGAGGGCCAACTCCAGCGTCACCAGAGCCCCCTCGAAAATCAGTTGGGAATAGCCTTGCAGCATCTACTTCACCCTGTGGTCTAGGATCCGAACCATCGGGGCCGGCGCACCGGCCCCGCAGTCACAGCATGGAACGGTTAGCGGATTACCCGCCGTAGACGTCAAAGTCGAAGTACTTTTTCGCGTATTTATCGTAGGTGCCGTCTTTGCGCATTTCGGCGAAGGCTTTATCCAGCGCGGCTTTCAGCTCGGTATCGGCTTTGCGCAGCCCCATGCCGGTGCCGACGCCGAAGAATTTGTCATCCTTCACCGATTCGCCGGCGAACGCGTAGTCTTTGCCCGGCGGCTGTTTCAGGAAGCCGTCGCTGCCCGCCACTTCATCCTGGAAAGCGGCGTCGATGCGCCCGGACGCCAGATCGGCGTAGACCAGATCCTGGTTCTGGTAAGGCACCACCGTGACGCCCTTCGGCTGCCACATGGCGTTGGCGTAGGCTTCCTGGGTGGTGCCCTGCAGCACGCCCACGCTCTTGCCTTTCAGGGCGTCCACGGTAGGCAACAGCTTGGAGCCCTTCGGCGCGATCAGACGCGCGTTGGCGGCATACAGCTTGTCGGTAAAGGCGATTTCCTGCTGGCGTTTTTCAGTGATGGACAGCGAAGAGATGATGGCGTCGATTTTCTTCGCCTTGAGTGATGGGATCAGCGCGTCAAAGTCGCTCTCCACGAAGGTGCATTGGGTATTTATGCGTTTGCACAGCTCTTTGGCCAAATCGATATCGAAGCCGACCAGCTCGCCTTTGGCGTTTTTGGATTCAAACGGCGCATAAGTCGGATCGGTGCCGATCTTCAATGTCGATGGGATAGCGGCGAATGCGCTGTTTGCGGCCGCCAAAGCCAAGACTAAAGGAAGAACCTTAACCAGCTTTTTCATAAATTACCCTCAAATTGATTTTTTTGATGCCACTACGGGCATTACTTTTCCCCACCAAATCAATTTGCAGTAATCGTGCCACATTAGGTGCTACGGGCGGAGGGAACGGCTCCGGCCTTCACAATACTGTTTCCTGGGACGATAACCGCAAAATTAAATCGGCCGCTCGGGGCCGCGCCACTGGCAGCCGCGACAAGGCGGCACCATGAAACAGTGAACGTGATGAAGTAGGATCATTATGGTGCATGCGCCGCCCTAATTCAGTGCGGTGTTGCACAAATGTGCCAATTTGGGGATGAAAATGTTAACTAACGCCCTGCCAACGGGTGAACAGATCGGCAGGCAGTTCGATATCAAACTGATCGATCACCCGATTGACGGTCTGATCGATGATGTCTTCCACGCTTTTCGGCTGGTGATAAAACGCCGGCACCGGCGGCATGATCACCGCCCCCATCTCCGCCGCCTGGGTCATCAACCGCAGGTGACCCAAATGCAGCGGCGTTTCACGCACGCACAATACCAGGCGACGGCGCTCTTTGAGCACCACGTCGGCGGCGCGGGTCAGCAGCCCGTCGCTGTAGCTGTTGACGATGCCGGACAGCGTTTTGACTGAGCAAGGTAAAATCGCCATGCCCAGGGTTTTGAAGGAGCCGGAGGAGATGCCGGCGGCGATGTCGCGCGCATCGTGCACCACGTCGGCCAGCGCCTGCACTTCACGCAGGCTGTACGGCGTTTCCAGCGCCAGCGTTTGTCTTGCCGCGTTGCTCATCACCAGATGGGTTTCCACCTCTGCGACGTCGCGCAAAACCTGTAACAGGCGCACGCCGTAGATGGCGCCGCTGGCGCCGGAAATGCCGATGATGAGTCGTTTCATGGAAAATGGCCTCTGCCGTAAAAAGTAAGATCAGGCAGACTTTGCCGCAATGGCGAGGGATAAGCAAGTCAGAGGAGCAAGGCGCACCGCCGCAGACGCGGCGATGCACCCTGATGGATCAACGCAGGCGGTTAGCCTTCGTTATGCAGTTCCAGATTTTCCGCTTCGGTTTGCACCCGCAGCGCCTTGGCGTCGTCGCTACGCAGCGACTCCAGGTATTCCAGATAGCTTTGATCGACGTCTTTGGTCACGTAGATACCGTTGAACACCGAGCATTCGAACTGGGTGATGTCCGGGTTCTCTTCGCGCACCGCTTCGATCAGATCGTCCAGATCCTGGAAGATCAGCCCATCGGCGCCGATAATCTGGCGGATTTCATCCACTTCTCGCCCGTGGGCGATCAGTTCGTTGGCGCTCGGCATGTCGATGCCGTAAACGTTCGGGAAACGCACTTCCGGCGCGGCGGAAGCCAGGTACACCCGCTTGGCGCCCGCTTCGCGCGCCATCTCGACGATCTGTTCCGAGGTCGTGCCGCGCACGATGGAGTCATCCACCAGCAGCACGTTCTTGTCGCGGAACTCGGCGCGATTGGCGTTCAGCTTGCGGCGCACCGACTGACGACGCGCCTGCTGGCCCGGCATGATGAAGGTGCGGCCGACGTAGCGGTTCTTCACAAAGCCCTGGCGGTAGGGCTTCTCGAGAATGCGCGCGATCTCCAGCGCGATGTCGCAGGAGGTTTCCGGAATCGGGATCACCACGTCGATATCCAGATCTTCCCACTCGCGGGCAATCTTCTCGCCCAGCTTCTGGCCCATGCGCACGCGGGCGCTGTAGACCGAGATCTTGTCCATAAAGGAGTCCGGGCGCGCGAAATAAACGTATTCGAACAGGCACGGGTTAGTTTTCGGGTTCTCTGCGCACTGGCGAGTGAACAGCTGGCCCTTGGTGGTGATATACACCGCTTCGCCCGGCGCCACGTCGCGCAGGAACTCAAAGCCCAGGGTATCCAGCGCCACGCTTTCGGAAGCCACCATGTACTCGCTGCGGCCATCCTCCAGCGTGCGCTTGCCGATCACCAACGGGCGAATGCCGTTCGGATCGCGGAACGCCAGCAGACCGTGGCCGATGATCATCGCCACGCAGGCGTAAGCGCCGCGCAGTTGCTGATGCATGGCGGCGACCGCGGTAAAGATGTTGTCGGCCTCCAGCGGGTAGTGCGGGAAACGGTCCAGCTCGCTGGCCAGCACGTTCAGCAGGATTTCCGAGTCGGAGGTGGTGTTGACATGGCGGCGGCCGCTTTCGAACAGCTTTTGGCGCAGCTCATGGGCGTTGGTCAGGTTGCCATTGTGGGCCAGCGTAATGCCGAACGGCGAGTTGACGTAGAAAGGCTGGGCCTCAGAGGCGCTCGAGCTGCCGGCCGTCGGGTAACGCACATGGCCAATGCCCATGTTGCCCTGCAAGCGTTGCATATGGCGCGCCTCAAACACATCCTTCACCAGGCCGTTGGCTTTACGCAAACGGAACCCGTTATGGGCGTCAATGGTGACGATGCCTGCGGCATCCTGGCCACGGTGCTGAAGCACCGTCAGCGCATCATAAATCGACTGGTTTACCGGCATGAAACCGGCGATACCGACAATACCGCACATGTTGTCTTTTCCTCATCAGCGCTACCGCCCCGGCAATTGGGTCGGCAAGAAACTCGACGTGCTCTGCAGGTAGTCAAAGAACCACCTGATGACGTAACTGAACTGGGGAATGAGCTGCGACTGTTTCCAGTCGGCACTCTGTGAAAAGCCAGTAAAGGTATCCAGGAAGAACAGGATCGCCGCGACGATCAATACTCCGCGCAGCGCGCCGAAGCAGATGCCCAGCACCCGATCGGTGCCCGACAACCCGGTTTTCTCTACCAGTGAGCTAATCACATAGTTAACAATAGCCCCTACGATCAAGGTCGCGATGAACAAAATCGCGATCGCGATGCCGTTTCGCACCAGTTCATCTTCAAAACGAGTGAAATAGACCGCAAGGTAAGAGTAGAAATGGCTGGCAACAAAAAACGCACATCCCCATGTCACAAGTGACAATGCTTCGCGAACAAACCCTCGGATCAGGCTCACCAGAGCCGAAAATCCAATTACCGCTATAATGACGTAATCAATCCAGACCATGAACTATTCCAATGATGAATCGCCCCTGCATCCAATTCGCGGCGAATTCTAACAGAAAAAGAAAACGTTTGCGTAGGGGATTTCCTACCACGTTACAAATAAAAAGCGGCGATCAAAAAATTCTCAATCGCCGCGCCTACATAGGTGATTTCGCCTGTAAAAGGCGCGGTTTTTCTCGCTTTCTCTCCACCACTCCTTCATTCAGGGGCGCATCGTGCTGCGCCCCTGCGGGGTTTAACGGCCGTACGGCTTCACCTGCCCGCTCAGCCCGCTGATCGAGTTCAGCGACGGCAGCGCCGCCTGCAGCTTCTGCCTGGAGGCGTCCGGGCCGACGTAGATACGGGTTATCTGCCCCTGCACCGGCGTTGACGGCACGGTAAAGGCGCGGTAGCCCGAGAGGCGCAGCGAGGCGACAATCTCGTTCGCCTTGGCGGCGTTCTTCAGCGCCCCGAGCTGCACGACATAGGCTTGCCCTGCCGGCGCTTTTTCTTCCGCCGGTTTCGGCTGCGGCGCCGGCTCAGGTTTCGGCGTCGGCTCCGGCTTCGGCACCGGCTTCACTTCCACCGGCTTCGGTTGCGGTGCCGGTTTCGGTTTCACTTCCACCGGTTTGGTTTCCACCGGTTTCGGCTTGGGCTGCGGCACCGGCTGAGGACGCGTCTCGACCGGCGGCGGCGCCACCTGCGTCGGCTGCTGAGCGCTCTGCCGTACCGCCTGTTGCGCCGCCGCTTCATTGGCCGCCTGCTGCTCGACCAGCGCGCCCGCCCCTTCCGGCGGCTGCGCCGGCAGCGGTTGCGTCACCGGCGGCAGCACGTCGTTCTCCTCGACGTCGCCCGGTTTCGGCACCAACGGAATGGCCGCAAATTCATCCTCGTAATGCTTCTTTTTGCCGTCCAGCAGCCCTGGCAGGATGATCACCCCCAGCGCCACCAGAATCACGGTTCCGACCAGTCGGTTCTGAAATTTACTCGCCACTCACACTCCCCGCATCTCGTCTAACGCCGCCATCACCTGCGCCACGGTGTGGAACGATCCACAGACGATCACAATATCCTGTTTATCAGCATCCTGCATAGCCTGCCGCCAGGCAGTTTCGACATCATTAAAGCGGCGCGGTTCCTTCAGATGTTGCGCCAGCTGTTCGACGCTGGCGCCGCGCGGCCCGTCGAGCGGCGCGCAGTACCATTCATCCACCTGCTCGCTCAGGCAGGCCAGCGTGCCGGCGATATCCTTATCCGACAGCATGCCCACCACCGCGCGCACCTTGCCGCCTTCGCGCGGCAGTTTGGCCAGACGCCCGGCCAAATAGCCGGCGGCGTGCGGGTTGTGCGCCACGTCGAGGATCAGCGTCGGCTCTCGCCGCACGATCTGGAAACGCCCCGGCAGCGTCGCCTGCTGCAGCCCGGTGAAGATCGCGCGTTCGTCGATTTCCAGCGGGGAGCAGTTCAGCGCCGCCAGCGCGGTAGCGGCGTTGGCCAGCGGCACATTCGGCGTCGGCAGATCGGTCAGCAGCGTGTCGCCGCCCTGCCACTGCCAGCGATCGCCCTGCTCGCTGAAGCTCCAGGCTTCGCCGCGGCGATACAGCGGCGCGCCCAGCGTTTCGGCGACCTGACGAATGCTCTCCGGCATGTCGGGTTCGCCCACCACCGCCGGCTTGCCGCTGCGGAAAATGCCGGCCTTCTCGCGGCCGATGCTTTCGCGATCGTTGCCCAGCCAGTCGGTGTGATCGAGCGCGATGCTGGTAATCACCGCCACGCTCGGATCGACGATGTTGGTGGCGTCGAGACGCCCGCCCAGGCCCACTTCCAGGATCACCACGTCGAGCCGCGCCTGTTTGAACAGCTGCAGCGCCGACAGGGTGCCGAATTCGAAATAGGTCAGCGACGTTTCGCCGCGGCCGGCCTCAATGGCGGCGAACGAGCGGCTGTGCTCCGCTTCGCTCAGCTCTTCCCCCTGAATGCGCACGCGTTCGGTATAGCGCACCAGATGCGGCGAACTGTAGACGCCGACGCGCAGGCCAGCGGCCAGCAGAATGGCTTCGAGGGTGCGACAGGTGGTGCCTTTGCCGTTGGTGCCGGCAACGGTGAACACCGTGGGGGCGGGGGTCAGTAAATCCAGATGCGCCGCGACGCGCTGTACGCGCTCAAGGCCGAGTTCGATCGCCTGGCTGTGCAGACGTTCCAGATAATAAAGCCACGAGCTCAATGGCGACGTGGCTTGGGGAATTTGGTGGTTTTGCATGAGTCCCATCACTGAACTTGGGTTCATTAATCCATCAGGGCACCACCCTCACCGCGGTAAAGGCGATGCGCTTCGTGACTGCCGCCAGCCTGCAAACCGCAGCGAGATAGGCCACGGCCGGCAGGGAACGGGCATCAGCCGTCACTTAGCCACAAAGTGGCGGCTGAACCCGGGCGGGATCTGTCTTTGCCTCAGGCGTCGGCCTGCGGCTCCGGCTCAATGACCGGCGCGGCCTCATCGAAATGCGGCTGCGGCTGGTTGGTCAGCTTGGACAGAATGCTCGCCAACGTTTGGCGCATTTCCGGACGGCGAACGATCATGTCGATCGCGCCTTTTTCGATCAGGAACTCGCTGCGCTGGAAGCCCGGTGGCAGTTTCTCGCGCACGGTCTGCTCGATGACGCGCGGGCCGGCAAAGCCGATCAGCGCTTTCGGCTCGGCGATGTTGATGTCGCCCAGCATCGCCAGGCTGGCGGAAACGCCGCCCATGGTCGGGTCGGTCAGCACGGAGATGTACGGCAAGCCGCGCTCCTGCATCTTGGCCAACGCCGCGCTGGTTTTCGCCATCTGCATCAGCGACATCAGCGCTTCCTGCATGCGCGCGCCGCCGCTGGCGGAGAAGCACACCAGCGGACAGTTGTCCTCCAGCGCCTGCTCAACCGCACGCACGAAACGCGCGCCGACCACGGAAGACATCGAGCCGCCGATGAAGGCGAATTCGAAGGAGGCCGCGACGATCGGCATGCCGTACAGCGTGCCCTTCATCACCACCAGCGCGTCTTTCTCGCCGGTCGCTTTCTGTGCGGCGACCAGACGATCTTTATAGCGCTTGGAATCCTTGAATTTCAGAACGTCCTTCGGCTCCAGATCGCTGCCCAGCTCCACTTCGCTGCCTTCGTCCAGCAGGGTATGCAGACGCGCGCGCGCGCCCATGCGCATGTGGTGGTCGCACTTCGGACACACTTCCAGATTACGCTCCAGCTCGGCGCGGTAGAGGACCTGGCCGCAGCTGTCGCATTTGGTCCAGACCCCTTCAGGAATGCTCGCCTTACGGGTTTGTGTGATATTGCTCTTGTTAAGAATTCGTTCAATCCAGCTCATCGATGACCTTTCTGTTTGAACCTGGCACACGCCAGTCCGCTGTTCATGCTTTAACAATCCCCCTGAAAACACCCCAATGAAAAAATGCCCGTTCGCGGCGCGGCAAGCGCGGCGACTGAGGCATCGGCTTCAGGGTTGTTCGCAGGAACAGACCATAATGTCGCTCATTAAACCATATCGGCCCGACGCTGTGGACAAAAAACTGGTCGAACCGACAGGTTAAGCGATGTTTTTACTGTTTTTGCTGGCGGGCGGCCGCGCGCTTGTGGCGCCAAATTTCAATCACGCCCGGCAGAATCGAAACAATGATGATCCCGACGATCAACAGTTTCAGGTTCTCCTGCACCACCGGCAGATCGCCGAACAGGTAGCCAGCATAAGTGAAGAGCAGCACCCAAACCAGTGCGCCAATCACGTTGTAGGCGGCGAAGTGGCGATAGGACATATGCCCCATACCGGCGACGAACGGCGCAAAAGTACGCACGATCGGCACAAATCGCGCCAGAATAATCGTTTTTCCACCGTGCTTCTCATAGAACTGGTGCGTCTTGTCCAGGTAGCTGCGGCGGAAAATTTTCGAGTTCGGGTTGCTGAACAACTTCTCGCCGAACAACCGCCCGATAGTGTAGTTCACCGCATCGCCGAGGATCGCCGCCACCACCATCAACGCCACCATGGTGTGCACGTTCAGATCGTTGGTCGGCAACGCCGCCAGCGCGCCGGCGACAAACAGCAAAGAATCCCCCGGCAGGAACGGCGTTACCACCAGACCGGTTTCGCAAAACAGGATCAGGAACAGAATAGCGTAGACCCACATGCCGTATTGTGCGACCAGTTCGGCCAGGTGCACATCAATATGCAGAATGAAATCAATAATAAACTTGATGATGTCCATAAATTCTCTCATTGATACCGGGTGTTTCAATCACCCGGCAGAAGCACAAGGGAGCGACGCGTTCAGGCGTGCCGGCGTTTAATCGTCGGGCAAAAACAGCGGCCCCATCGGCGGCCGCGGTAGACCAAAGTGGTCGGGATAATCCACGGCAACCAGATACAGCCCCTCGGCTCGCGCCGTCGCCGCCGCCAGATTGCGATCCTTCAACGCCAACAATTCGGCCATCCAGTTCTCATCCTGATTGCCGCAGCCGATCTCCATCAGGCTGCCGACGATGTTGCGAACCATGTGATGCACAAAGGCATTCGCCTTGATATCTACCACAATATATTCGCCGTAGCGCGTAACCTTAACGTGTTTTACGCAGCGCCACGGGGTGCGCGACTGGCACTGCACCGCGCGAAACGAAGTGAAGTCGTTCTCGCCCAGCAGCGCCTGCGCCGCCCGGTGCATGCGATCGGCGTCCAGCGGGTGATAAAAGTGCGTCACCCCCTGTTGCAGCACCGCCGGCCGGTAGCGATGGTTGAAAATAATATAGCGGTAGCGGCGCGCGGTGGCGCTGAAGCGCGCATGGAAATCGTCGGCGACGGGGCTCACCCAGCGCACCGCGATGTCCGGCGGCAGATGGGTGTTCACCCCCATCGTCCAGGCGGCGTCCTTGCGGCGCGCGGTGGTTTCGAAATGCACCACCTGCCCGGTGGCGTGCACTCCGGCGTCGGTGCGCCCGGCGCACAGCACGCTAATCGGCGCATCCGCCACCTTGCTCAACGCCTGCTCCAGGCGTTGCTGCACGCTGGCCACTTCTTGCTGCCGCTGCCAGCCGTAGTACCGGCTGCCGTCATATTCGATGCCCAGCGCGATCTTCAGCGTCGGCTGAGCGGGCGAGACCACCTCAGACATCAGTACATCTGCTCCTGCACCAGACGCTCGGCGGTTTCGACAGCCATCAACGCGCCGCCGAAGCGCACGTTGTCCGCCACCGTCCAGAACTGCAGCAGCTCGGGGATGCCGTAATCGTTACGCAGACAACCGATGCTGAGCGCATCGCTGCCGGAGGCGTCGGTGACCTGAGTCGGGTAATCGTCCTCTTCGCTCAGCTGAATGTCCTCGACCTCTTCCAGCTCGCTGCGCGCCTCTTCGGCGGACAGAGGGCGCAGCGCTTCCAGGTGCACCACCTGCGCGTGGCCGTAAAACACCGGCGACTGAACGCAGCTCACCGAAATCGGCAGCCCTTCATCCTGCAGCACCTTGCGCACCTGATCGACGATCAGGCGTTCTTCGCGCACGCTGCCCTGCTCGTCGGCAATCAGCGGCAACAGGTTGAACGCCAGCTGCTTGCCGAAAACGCCTTCCTCCGCCGGGATGCCGTTCAGCAGGCGCGCGCTCTGGCCGGCCAAGTCGTCCACCGCCGCCTTGCCGCGCGACGATACCGACATCAGCGTGGTGACGTGCAAACGCGACAGCCCCGCCTGTTCGGTCAGCGGCTTGATCGCCGTCAGCAGCTGGCTGACCATGCTGTCGGCCACCGCCACAATGTTGCGGTTGCGGTAATCCGCCAGCACCTGCGGGTTGACGCCCGGCACCACCAGCGGCACATCCGGCTCCATGGCGAACAGGCCGCTGGTGTCGATCACCAGGCAGCCCATGTTGCCGGCTTCTTCGGCATAGCGCGCGGAAGCGTCGCTGCCGGCGACGAAGAAGGCCAACTGCGCCTGCGACCAGTCGAACTCTTCGGCGTTTTGCACCAAAAGAGACTTGCCGTTGAAGCGCACATTGGCGCCCGCGCTGCGTTCGCTTGCCAGAGGATAGAGCTCACCCACCGGGAACTGGCGATCCTGCAACAATTCCAGCAACGCTTCACCTACCGCGCCAGTGGCGCCGAGCAGCGCGATATTCCAGCCGTCAGACATCGGGTTTTCTCCAGAGTATTTCATTCATAAAAGCAGACGGGCAGTGCAGCCACCGCCCGATAATCTTTGCCGCTCACTGTAGCGGCGTTGGCTTAAGACAACCTTACGCGCTATGCCACGCTGAAGCCCAGCTTGCCGAGCAGCTCGGCGCTGGCGCTGTCATCGCATTGCACGGCCAGCGAAGACCACTCGCGGCGCTCCTGGTAGTGCTTGCGCAGGCGATCGAATTCGCCCGGTTGCCCGGCGACTTTGCGCAGCGGCGCATCATCGCGGCGCACATCATACACCAAGTGCATCAATCGTTTTAACCGCGCTTCATCCAGCGGCCCGTTGAGTCGGATCTGGCTGAACTCCGGCACCGGCAGCAGCGAGGCCAGCGCCACCTGCTGCGGCTGCCCCAAATGGCGGCTGAACGCCTCGAACACTTGGGTGGTGCCGCGCGCCTTGCCTTCCAGCGTATACCCGGCGATGTGCGCGGTGCCGATATCCACCCGCGCCAGCAGCGGCAAGGAGAGATCCGGCTCCGGTTCCCACACGTCCAACACCGTGCTCAGCTTTTTGCCTTTTTCCAGCGCCTGCAGCAGCGCGGCGTTGTCCACCACCGGCCCGCGGCAGGCGTTGATCAGAATGCGGTTGTCAGGCAGCGCCGCCAACAGCTCGGCGTCCGCCAGATGCAGCGAATGGTATGGGCCGGATTTATTCAGCGGCGTATGGAAGGTCAGCACGTCGGCCTCGGCCACCAGCTTCTCCAGCGGCCAAAACTCCCCGGCGTCGCCGCGATCGGCACGCGGCGGATCGCACAGCAGCGTGCGCACGCCCAGCGCCTTGAGGCGCGCGTCCAGGCGGGAACCGACGTTGCCCACGCCGATGATGCCGACGGTTTTATCCCGCAGGTGGAAGCCGTCGCGTTCGGCCAGCAGCATCAAGGCAGAGAACACATACTCGACCACCGCAATGGCGTTGCAGCCCGGCGCGGCGGAAAAACCGATGCCCTGCCGTTGCAGCCAGGCGTCATCGACGTGATCGGTGCCGGCGGTGGCGGTACCGACAAAGCCGATGCGGCTGCCGGCCAGCAAGGCTTCATTGACCTTGGTGACCGAACGCACCATCAGCGCATCGGCATCCGCCAGCGCCTCGCGCGGGATCGGGCGGCCCGGCACCGCCTGCACGTCGCCCAGGCGGCTGAACAGCTCGGCCGCGTACGGCATATTTTCATCAACCAGAATTTTCACTGCGTTCTCCGACGGTTTACGGCTATTTGTCTGCGAAATAGTGTGCCACTGAATCATGCACGGCGAAAGCGCTCAGGGGTGGTGCCGGCGATCTGCTGGAACATGACGATAAAGGCCGACGCGGAGCTGTAGCCGACGTCCAGCGCCACGTCCTGCACCGTCTTGCCCTGCTCGAGCAGCGACACGGCGTGCAGGAAACGCAGACGCTGGCGCCATTCGCTGAACGACATGCCCAGATCCTGCTGGCAGCGGCGCGACAGCGTACGCTCGGTGGTGTAGACCCGAGCCGCCCACGCCGCCAGCGAGGTGTTGTCCGCCGGGCAATGTTCCAACGCTTCCAGCACCGGCGCCAAAAACTTGTCGTCCGACGACGGCAGATAGGTTTGCTGGCGCGGCGACAGACGCAGCTGGTCGATCAGCACCTGACACAGGCGCAAATCCTCCTCCGCCTGCGGAATGTACTGTTTGCGCGCATAGAAATCCTCGGCGATGGCACGGAAGATTGGCGTCACGCTCACCAGGCAGGGATCGGCGGGCATGCCGGCGCACAGTGCCGGCGTGATGTCCACCATGCGGCACTGCGCCAGCCGTTGGTTGTAACAGGAGTGTTCGATGCCCGCCGGCGCCCACAGCACGAACTCCGGCGGCGCCAGAAAGCGCTGCCCGCCGATGCGCAGCACCATCACCCCGGCTTTAACCCACATCAACTGGCCCCAGGTGTGGCTGTGCGGCTGGAATTCGGTGCGCGCATTGAACTCCTCGCAGCGGAACTGCACCGGGTTGGGTGCCGGGATCAGCGACTCGGGAAAATGGCGGATTTCTGGCATGGTTTCGTCCCGTGATTTGTCTTGTTTACGCCAATTTTTGTCTGGATATCGCTATATATGATAAACCGGACACGCGTAGACTAGCCAGCATGTTGGACGTTATTGAGAATAATTATCATGAATATGCTTTTCCCGCTGTTGGCCGTGCTGATTTGGTCGATTAACGCCGTCGTCAGCAAACTCTCCGCCACCGCCATCGATCCGGCGGCCATCTCGCTCTACCGCTGGCTGCTGGCGTTGATTGCCCTGACGCCGTTCGTGCTGCCGGGTGTGCTGCGCAACTGGGCGCAGGTGCGCGCCAACTGGTGGAAATTGATGATCCTCGGTTTGCTGGGCATGGTGCTGTACCAAAGCCTGGCGTATTACGCCGCACACAGCGTCAGCGCGCTGTTTATGGGCATCATCGTATCGCTGATCCCGCTGCTGACCATCCTGATCAGCATCGTACTGCTGCGCATTGCGCCAACCGTCGGCGTGCTGCTCGGCAGCATACTCTCCTTCTGCGGCCTGATCTGGCTGGTCAGCGGCGGTCAGCCCGGCGTGCTGCTGCAGCACGGTATCGGCAAGGGGGAATTGATGATGCTGCTCGCCACCGCCTCTTACGCGCTGTATGGCGTGTTGACCAAACGCTGGGCCATCGCGCTGCCGAACTGGCAATCGCTGTACGTGCAGATCCTGTTCGGCGTGCTGCTGCTGCTGCCTAATTTCCTGATGGCGCAGGATGTCGGCTTGAACGGCCATAACCTGCCGCTGGTGCTGTTCGCCGGCATTCCGGCTTCGATCATCGCCCCGTTCCTGTGGATCCAGGGCGTGATGCGCCTGGGCGCCAACACCGCCTCGATCTTCATGAACCTGGCGCCGGTGTTTACCGCCGCTATCGCCGTGCTGTTCCTGCATGAGCAGCTGCACGGTTACCACCTGATCGGCGGCGGCATCACCCTGCTGGGCGTTATCCTGTCGCAGCGGCTGCGCACGCCGCTGACGCGTAAAGCCAAAGCCCCGGCGGCCAACGTCGAGTCCTGCAAAGAACAGGCTTAAGGCAGCAGCCTAAATCGCACCCGCACCAACAGGCCGCCCAGCGCGGCGGAGCTCAGCAGCTCCGGGCGGGTGCCGTGATAGGCGGTGATGTCCTTCACCAGCGCCAGCCCCAGGCCGGCGCCCGGCTGATCGCCCACGTTGTCCAGCCGGTGAAACGGCTGCAGCGCCAGCGCCTTATCCTGCAAGGCGATGCCGGGGCCGCTGTCTTCAATCTCCAGCACGCCTTCCCCCGCCGCCTTATCCTGAGTGAGGCGGGCGGTCACTATCCCCTGACGCGGCGTGTATTTCAGCGCATTGTCCAGCAGATTGGCGCACAGTTCGGCCAACAGCAGCGGCTCCCCCGCCACCTGACACGCCGCCTCGCCTTCGAAACCCAGATCGATCTGTTTGCTGCGCGCCTGCGGCAAGCGGGAAAAGCAGGCGTCGCGCAGCACCTGCGCCAGATTGACCGGCTGCAGCTGGCGCTCGGCCTGGTGCTCGCTGGCCTTCAGGCGTGAGAGGTGCAGCAGGCGATCGGTCAGCGCCACGGTATTATCCAGCGTCGCGCTCATCGCCTGCAGGCTTTCACGCCACTGCTGCGGCCGATCGCTGGCCAGCGCCACCCCGACCTGAGTCTTCAACACCGCCAGCGGCGTGCGCAGCTGGTGGGAGGCGTCGGCGCTGAAACGTTCCTGACGCGCCACCATCAGCCGCAGCCGTTCGATGTAACGATTGAACGCCACCAGCAGCGGCTGCATCTCCGACCACGGCAACACCCGCGGCAAGGGCGTCAGCTCGCCCGGATCGCGCCGCAGCATGATGCCGGAGAGTTTACGCATCGGTTTCAACACCCGCTTGAGCAGCGCGAACGCCAGGATCAGGGTCAACACCACCACCGTGCCCTGGCTCAACAGCGCCGCGATCATCATCTGCCGCGCCAGGTAACGGCGCGACTCCAGGGTTTCCGCCACCAAAATGGTCGCCATGCCGCTCACCCCCGACTCGTTGACCGGTTGAAACAGCGCCGCCACGCGGATCGGCCGGCCGAGGTATTCCGCATCGTAAAAATGCACCAGCGCCGGGTAGAGCGTGGAACGCGGGATATGGGGCGGCAAAGGCGGCAAATCGTCATAGCCCGAAATGCTTTTCCCCTGCGGCGAAATCACCTCGTAATACAGCTGATCGTTCATGTTGCGCTCGAAGCTGTCGAGCACCACATAGGGCACATCGACCGCCAGCTTGCCTTCGCGCACCACCAGCCGCTCCGCCACGGTGCGCGCCGACGCCAGCAGCGTGCGATCGTAGGCCAGGGTGGCGGCGCTCATGGCGCTGAAATAGTGGGTGTAGATAGAGATGCCGCCCAACGCCAGCAACGGCAGGCCAAAAAACAGCAGCAGTTGATAGAACAGCGAACGCGGCGCGTTAAACCACCGCATTGCACAGCTCCAGGCTGTAGCCCAGGCCGCGCAGCGTGACGATCGCCACGTCGCTGCCCTGCAGCTTTTTCCGCAGGCGGTGTACGTAAAGCTCGATGCTCTCCGGGTTGGCTTCGTCGGACAGCGTGAACACCTGTTCGAACAGCTGTTGCTTGGCCACCGGGCGGCCGCGCCGGTGCATCAGCGCGGTCAGCACCGCCAGTTCGCGCGGCGTCAGCGCCAGCGGCTTGCCCTCCAGCAGAAAATAGCCTTCGTCGTGATAGGTCAACGCGCCGTATTGCAACGCCGGCTGCGGGGCGCCGACGCTGCGGCGCAGCAGCGCCCGGATGCGCGCTTCCAGCTCGTCCAGTTCGAACGGCTTGGTGAGGTAATCGTCCGCCCCCAGATTCAGGCCTTTCACCCGGTCGGCCACGTCGGTGCGTGCCGTCAGCAGCAGCACCGGCAGATCCTGCCCGCGCTTGCGCAGGCGCGCCAGCAAATCCAGGCCGTTCATACGCGGCAGCGCCACATCCAGCACCGCGAGCGCATAGCGTTCGTTGAGCAGCAGGTGATCCGCCGCCACGCCGTCCGGGGCGACGTCAACGGCAAAGCCGGCGCCGGTCAGCGCCTTTTGCAACCAGTGAGACAGCTCGGGGTGATCTTCAACCAATAACAGTCGCATGTTCCCATTCCATTGATTTACCTGAACAACCTGGCGCCGACACGGCGCCTGTTAACAGGCCGATAACAGAGAATGGCATGGAAAATAAGGGGATAAAAGAGCGCCGCGCCGCCAGTTTTGGGAGCTGGCACACAATTATGCGTATGGGGCGCGATCGCAGGGCGGTGTCAGATCAGCGGAATGGGGCTATCGGCAACGGCAATGTCCAGCACCGGGCGCAGTTTGTCGGCTGTAAACGGTGAAGATACCAGCACGGAGCGGTTGTTGACGGCAAACACCAGATCGATGCCGGTCACGCAGGCGGTCATCTGGCAAGCATATTTTTCACCGTCGGCGTTGACGAAATGCAGCTCAAAAACGCCAACGTCGGCACGCAGTCGCTTTAAACGGCACTGCCCGGCTTTTCCCGTCATTTCAGCGTAAACCTCAGGCAACCGTTTAATCGCACCTACTTTGGCGCTGTCCCTGCCACCAAACAATTTCCCTAACGAAAACATATCACTGCGTCTCTATTCATTTCACCGATCGTGATTTTATCGCGAAAGCAGAACGGCAAACCTGATATTACGCAGGATTTTGCCCGGTTTTGCGCCCTGTTCTTGCCTGCTTTTCTATGGTAGCGCATCCGTTATTCGCCGGCGACAAGAGACCCTAATCACAGACTGGAAACTTTTCCGGCCACTGAAAGGTAAATGAAAGGTTGTTGTTTTAACAATCCTGCAACCGCACCCGGCGGGATTTCACAATCAGAACAATACCGAGGGCAAGTCACAATGAAAAAAATAATGACCCGTACCTTTACCGCCGCCGCCCTGCTGCTGGCAGCCAATCAGGCCTTTGCCGTGGAAGCGCCCAAACGCACCGAATGCATCGCGCCGGCCAAGCCCGGCGGCGGCTTCGATCTGACCTGCAAGCTGATTCAGGTGTCGCTGCAGGACACCAAGGCCATCGATAAACCGATGCGCGTCACCTATATGCCCGGCGGCGTCGGCGCGGTGGCCTACAACGCCATCGTCGCGCAGCGCCCGGCGGAGTTCGGCACCGTGGTGGCCTTCTCCGGCGGTTCGCTGCTCAATCTGGCCCAGGGCAAGTTCGGCCGCTACAACGTGGACGACGTGAAATGGCTGGCGGCGGTCGGTACCGACTACGGCATGATCGCGGTGCGCGCCGACTCGCCTTACAAAACCCTGAAAGACCTGATGGACGCCTTCCAAAAAGATCCCAACAGCGTGGTATTCGGCGCCGGCGCCTCCATCGGCAGCCAGGACTGGATGAAAACCGCGCTGCTGGCGCGCGAAGTCGGCGTGGATCCGCGCAAGATGCGCTACGTGGCGTTCGAAGGCGGCGGCGAGCCGGTCACCGCGCTGCTCGGCAACCATATCCAGGCGGTCTCCGGTGATCTGAGCGAGATGGTGCCTTACCTGCAGGGCGACAAGATCCGCGTCCTGGCGGTGTATGCCGAGCAACGTTTGCCGGGCCAGCTGGCCGACATTCCGACCGCCAAAGAACAGGGATACAGCCTGGTGTGGCCGATTATTCGCGGCTTCTACGTCGGGCCGAAAGTCAGCGATGAAGAGTATCAGTGGTGGATCGACACCTTCCAGAAAATGATGGCGACCGACGAATTCAAGCAGCAGCGCGATCTGCGCGGCCTGTTCGAATTCAACATGACCGGCAAAGAGCTGGACGCCTACGTGAAGAATCAGGTTGCCCAATACCGTGAGCAGGCGAAAGTGTTCGGCCTGGCCAAATAACCGCAGGGGAAAACCATGAGCGATCGTATTTTTGCCGGCTTTTGGCTGCTGCTGTGTATCGGCGGGCTGTTCATCGGCTGGGGCATCCAAAGCGAATACAGCTATGAACCGCTGGGGCCGCGCCCGTTCCCGCTGGCGATCCTCAGCCTGATGGCGCTGTGCTCGGCCCTGCTGTTGCTGCGCCGCCCGCAGGCGGTGGAGTGGCCGCACAACAAGGTGCTGCAGCGGCTGTTGGTGCTGGTGATCACCCTGGTGCTGTATGCCTGGGGCTTTGAATGGCTGGGCTTCCCGCTGGCGACCGCGCTGCTGACGTTCAGCATCGGCCTGCTGTTTCAGGCCAGCCTGCCGGCGGCGGCGATCTCCGGCGTCGTCATGGGCGCAGTGCTGTATTACGCCTTTGACCGCCTTCTTGATGTCACACTGCCGCTCGGCGCCTGGCTGAGCTAACGGGAGCGATGATGGATACCTGGATGTATTTGACCCAAGGGTTCGAAGTGGCGCTGGTGCCGCAGAACCTGATTATCGCCCTGATCGGCTGCTTCGTCGGCACCATCGTCGGCCTGCTGCCGGGCCTCGGGCCGATCAACGGCGTGGCGATCCTGCTGCCGCTGGCGTTTGCCCTCAAGCTGCCGGCCGAATCGGCGCTGATCCTGCTGGCGACGGTGTATATCGGCTGCGAATACGGCGGGCGCATCTCGTCGATTCTGCTCAACGTGCCGGGCGACGCGGCGGCGATCATGACCGCGCTGGACGGCTACCCGATGGCGCAGCAGGGGCGCGCCGGCGTGGCGCTGTCCATCTCGGCGGTCAGCTCGTTCGTTGGCTCGATGATCGCCATCGGCGGCATCATCCTGTTCGCGCCGCTGCTGGCCCGCTGGTCGCTGGCCTTCGGCCCGGCGGAGTATTTCGCCCTGATGGTGTTCGCCATCGCCTGCCTCGGCAGCATGATGAGCCAGAACCCGCTGAAATCGCTGCTGGCGGCGCTGATCGGCCTGGGGCTGGCGACGGTGGGCGTCGACGCCAATACCGGCGTTTACCGCTTTACCTTCGACAGCGTGCACCTCTCCGACGGCGTGCAGTTTATCGTGGTGGTGATCGGCCTGTTCTCGGTCAGCGAAATCCTGCTGATGCTGGAAAGCACCAGCGCCGGACAAAAGCTGGTGCGTAAAACCGGCCGGTTGCTGTTCAACCGCAAAGAGGCGGCGCAGTGCGCAGGCCCTACCCTGCGCTCGTCGGTGATCGGCTTCTTCGTCGGCATTCTGCCGGGCGCCGGCGCCACTATCGCCAGCGCGCTGACCTACATGACCGAGAAGAAAATCAGCGGCAACAGCGACACCTTCGGCAAGGGCGACATCCGCGGCGTAGCGGCGCCGGAAGCGGCCAACAACGCCTCTGCCTGCGGTTCGTTCATTCCGATGCTGACGCTGGGGGTGCCGGGTTCCGGCACCACGGCGGTGATGATGGGCGCGCTGACGCTGTACAACATCACCCCCGGCCCGGCGATGTTCACCGAACAGCCGGATATCGTCTGGGGGCTGATCGCGGCGCTGCTGATCGCCAACGTCATCCTGCTGATCATGAACCTGCCGCTGGTCGGCCTGTTCACCCGCATGCTGACCATCCCGCTGTGGTTCCTGGTGCCGGCGATCGCCGCGGTTTCGGCGGTGGGGGTTTATGCGGTGCACAGCACCACCTTCGACCTGCTGCTGATGGTCGGGTTGGGCGTGTTCGGCTACATCCTGCGGAAAATGCACTTCCCGATGTCGCCGCTGATTCTGGGCTTCGTGCTGGGTGAGATGCTGGAGCAGAATCTGCGTCGCGCGCTGTCGATCAGCAACGGCGAGTTCGGCATCCTGTGGAGCAGCAGCATCGCGCAAACGCTGCTGGTGCTGGCGGTCGCGGTACTGGCGCTGCCGCCGCTGCTGCGCCTGATGCGCAAACGCCGCCAATCGGCGATCGAGGCCAAGGCCGAGTAACGCGAAACGGGCGGGGAATCCCCGCCCGTTGCGTTTAACGGCGCAAGGCCGCAATTCCCCTTTCCAACGCATCGATATCGCCATCGGCGAGCAGGGGCTGAATCACCGTAAAGTCCGCCTCGGACAAGTCATAGAGGCGCAAGGCAAGCAACCGCGCGATGACTTCCGGCGCGAACCGCCAACGGATAAACCTCGCCGGATTACCGCCGACGATGGCATAAGGCTCAACATCGCCGGCCACCACGCTGCCGGCGGCGACGATCGCCCCCTCACCTATCGAGATTCCCGGCATCAGCATCGCCCGCATGCCGATCCAGCAACCGTCGCCCAGCCGGGTATCGCCTTTGGGGCGGTACGCCTGCTTGATGGTTGCCATAAACGGATACAGGCTCAGCCAGTCGATGCGATGGGTATGGTTGCCGCCCATCAGGATCACCGCTTCGGCCGCGATGCACACGTAATCGCCGATCAGCAGGCGGTCTATGTCGCCCAGCGGCTGCCATTGCCGGCTGACCGCGTCGCCGTGCAGATAGCGCACTACCGAGCGTTCGAAGCCGTTATCCCAACAGTCGCTGTAGTAGCTGTGGGTGCCTTTGACGATAATGTTCGGGTTGGTCACCGTCTGATGCAGCAGCTCGGTGTTGGACCAGTGTTTTTCGGACATGGCGTATTCTCTGGTTACGGGAATAAAAGCCACGGAACGGAATGTCTGTGGCCGTGTTGTCGTTCACTCAACACGGCCATTCAAGCGATAAGCGCTCGTTTCAATCTCGGGTTATTCATCATTACGGCCTCTCTTGCGAGGCGTAATGGTAGCCGATCACGCCTCGGCGGTCTTGCTTTTCAACAGCAGCACCCCGCCCATCACCAGCGCGCTGCCCAGCAGCTGCAGCTGATTCATGCTCTCCCCCAGCAGGAAATAGGCGATCACCGCGGTGAACACCAGCTCCAGCGACAGGATCAGGTTGGCCACCGCCAGCGGCAGCGTTTTCAGGCTGATATTGTACAGCCCGAAGCCCAGCAGCGTCGGCCCGGCGGCCAACGCCAGCAGCAACAGCCAGCCGCTCCATTGAATGCCCTGCGCACCGTGCGACAGGAACCACAGAGAGCCGGCCATGCCGTGGAACGCCGCCAGCGGGAACGCCGTCAGCGCCGCGTTGAACACCAATTGGTACAGCGCCGAAAAACCGAACACGTACAGGATGGTGTTCCACACCGGATAGCCGCGTTCGCTGGCCACCCGCCCGCCGAGGGTATACAGGGTATAGCCGATGCCCGACAACATCCCCACCAGCAGCCCCAGCAGATCGAAGTGGCTGTTCCCCATACTGTCGCCGTTGCTGACCAGGAAGCAGCCGCCCAGGCTGATGGCGATCACCAGCAATTGGCGCAGCGTCAGGCGTTCGCTGTACATCACCCAGCCGAGGAACACGGTAAAACCCACCGAACAGTAGGTCAGAATGGTCGCCACCGATGCGCCGTTCAGCGCCACCGACAGCGTCCACAGGCTGTTGAACAGCGCCAGCAACAGCCCGTAAAGCGCGTAGAAAGCCACCTGTTTACGGCGCAGGCGCGCCCACTGCGGTTTCACCAGCAACAGCAGCGGCAACAGCACCAGCGCCACCAGCGCCGCGCGCCAGAACGCCAGCACGAAGGTCGGCAGGTGATAGTACTCGGTCAGCGCGCGGATGATGATGGCGGTAAAGGCCAGCAGCATCGCGCTGATAATGGCGATGGCGTAACCCTGGCTGCTGCCCTGAAAAAGACGCGCGCCGGGCAGCGCCGGCCGGGCGGAAACGCCTGACGGTAATGACATGAGATCCTCGGAAAAATGGCGACATAAATGCTCAGGCGCACAGTGTAACGCGGCCATTTTTTCTCACTATAGCCACTTTGCGGCGTTGTCATGCAGGCCACTTTTCTGCGCTTGAAGCCCTGTTGACATGGGGTATAGTAAAAACCTCTCTCCATAACCGGGCCAATTTCCCATGCATATCCCGTTGGATCGCGAGCAGGACGTTCCGCTCTATTTACAGATCGAAGAAGCGCTGCGGCGCGCCATCCTCACCGGCGTGTTTGTCGATGGCGACAAACTGCCCTCGACGCGCACGCTGGCGGCCGAACTGGCGGTCAGCCGTTTAACGGTGGATAACGCCTACGCCGAACTGGCGGCCAAGGGCTTTTTGCATCAGCGGCGCGGCAGCGGCGCCTATGTCGCGCATCCGCAGATGCAGGCACGCCCGGCCCGGCCGAGCAGCGATGCCCCTTTCCCGCTGGAAAGCTTCACCACCCTCACCTCGCGGCTGGACGGCTACGCCGACGCCCCGCTGCCGGAGGGGCTGATCAACTTCGCCGCCGGCGTCGGCAGCCCTAAGGTGTTTCCGCTGGAGGCGTTTCGCAAAGTGCTGCTGTCGGTGCTCAGCCGCCACGCGGAAGAGGCCTTCAGCTACGGCGAATACTGCGGCTACTACCCGCTGCGCGATACGCTGAGCCGCATTCTCAGCGCGCAGGGCATCCCCACGCAGGCGGAACAGGTGCTGATCACCAACGGCTCGCAGCACGCCATCAGCCTGGTGGTGCAAAGCCTGCTGGCGCCGGGCGATACGGCGATCGTCGAAGAGCCGACCTACGCCGAAGCGCTGGGCCTGCTGCGCCAGCACCGCGTCAATATCGTCACCGTACCGGGCGACCGACACGGCATGCGGGTGGATTTGCTGCCGGAATTGTTAGAACGCCACCGTCCCAAACTGATCTACACCATCCCCAATTTCCACAACCCGACCGGCCGCTGCCTGAGCGAGGCGCGTCGGCGACGCCTGCTGGCGATCGCTCAACAGGCCGGCGTGGTGATCCTGGAAGACGACTTCGTCGGCGATCTGCGTTATCAGGGCAAACAGCTGCCGTCGCTGCGCGCGCTGGCGCAGCCGGGCGCGGTGATCTACGTCAGCACCTTCTCCAAAATGCTGCTGCCCAGCATGCGCATCGGCTATCTGGTGGCGGACAGCGAACACTATCAGCGCTTCGCAAGGCTGAAGCACGTCGACAGCTTCACCAGTTCCAGCCTGATCCAGCGGGCGCTGGACGCTTTCGTCACCGTCGGCCGTTACGACAAGCAGCTGCGGCGCGCCGGGCGCGTCTACCGCCGCCATCTGGAGGTGATGATTGACGCCTTGCAACGGCGGCTGCCGTCGGGATGCCGCTTTGAAACGCCGCAGGGAGGCTTGTTTATCTGGCTGACGCTGCCGGCATCAATGACCACCGCCGAGCTGATGCCGGTCGCCTGGCGATACGGCGTGACCTTCGCGCGCGGCGAATGCTTTTATGCGCAGGAACATTTGGGCGCGCACGGCCTGCGGCTGAATTTCGCCGCCAACTCGCCGCCGCAGATTGAAGAAGGTATCGCCCGGCTATGCCGGGCGATTGAGGAGGTGATAACGGAGAAAAACGCCGGTTAGACGGCGGCCCACCACAGCCGCAGCTTCATCCCCCAGTAGCTGGTCCAGCCGGTGGTGGTCTGCACCACCTTGCCCTGCGAGACCACCACGAAGGTCGGCGTCACGCCAATCTGCCACTGCGCCGAGAGCGTACCGGCCGGATCGTTGACCACCGGCAGCGCCAGCCGTTTGCGCGCCAGCCATTGTTTCACCTGGGCATCGTCGCCCGAGCGCAGCGCGACGGTCAGCACGTTGCCGCCCGCCGCCTGCAAACGGGCGACGTCCGGCGTGGTGAAACGGCAGACGCCGCACCAGCTGGCCCAGAAGTAAACCAGCAGCGGCCGCTCATGGCTGAGCTGCGCCAACGACACACTCTCGCCATCCAGCGTGGTCAGGGTCTGGGCATCGAAGGCCGGCGGCGCCTGCGGCGCGTTCAGCCAATCCATCACCGTCACCACCGCCAGCGCGATCAGCGCCAGCAGCAGCAACTCGCGCCCCCAGCGCTTGAGCTTAGCCATTGTTGGCCTTCGCCAACTGCTGTTTCACCATCGCTTCCAGCTCTTCATAGGATACCGCCCCCGGCAGCATCCGATCGCCGATCAGCGTCGCTGGCGTCCCCTGCACGCCCAGTTGCTCCGCCAATTCCATGTTGGTGCGCAGCGTGGTCATGCTCTGCTCGCTGGGCGCCACCGCCTTGACGCCGGTTTTCTCTTGCGCGGCGGCGATGCTGGCGTTGTCGTGGAAGCCCTTTTTCGCCATCAGCCGCTGGTGCAGGGCCCAGAATTGATCCGGATGTTGCTGCCAGGTGGTGAGCGCCACGCGCGCCGAACTGACCGAGCTTTCGCCCTTGAACGGCAGCAGTTTCACCACCAGCGCCACGTCCGGGTATTGCTTGACGATCTTCTCCAGCATCGGATCGAAACGCTTGCAGTACGGGCAGTTATAGTCGGTAAAGGTCACCAGCGTCAGCTTGGGGTTGGCGGCGCCCAGGCGCGGGCTGGCCGGATCCTGATACAGCGTTTTGGCGTTCTGCTTGATAGCCTGGCTGATCTGCTGGCCGGCGGTTTGCTGCTGCCAGGCGTCCACCGCCTGCGCCAGAATGTCCGGGTTAGACACCAACGTTTCGCGGATCATCTCTTTGATACGCGCCTCTTGTGCCGGAGTGAAAGGCTCGGCGGCCCACACCGGGGCGGCGATGATCATCAGTAAAATCAGTAGCTTTTTCATTGTTCGGTTCCTTTGGCATGGGAAAGGGATTGCAGCACGGCGTCACGGGTCAACAGCGGGGATAACACCTCGCCCTCCGGACTGCCGGGGCCATAGATTTGGTTGAAAGGCACGGCGACGCTGCCGCGCTTTTGCAGGAAGGCGCTGATGTCGGCCGACGGGCGGCTCCAGTCGCCGCGCAGCGCGACCACGTCGTCGGCGCTCAGCGCGCGCTGCACGTCATCGCGCAACAGCACATTGAATTTGTTGGCTTTACAGGTCACACACCAGTCGGCGGTCACGTCGACGAACACCCGCTTATGCTGGGCCAGCGCTTCGGTAATCGCCTGTTCGCTCAGCGGTTGCCACTGCACCCGATCCTGCAACGGCTGGCGCCACAGGCCGGCGGTCAGCGATCCGGCCAGCAAGGCCACGCCCGCCAGCACCAACGTGCCCGCCGCCAGCTTGGCCGCCAACCGTGCGCCCTGTTGACGCCACACCGCCAGCAGCAACGCCAGCAGCGCCAACGCCCCCAGCCACAGCGTGGCCTGCACGCCGATATGGTTACTCAACAGGCTCAGCAGCCACAGCGACGACGCCAGCATCAGCAGCCCCATCGCCAGCTTGACGGTATTCATCCAGCGGCCGGGGCGCGGCAAGCGCAGCGCCAGCGACGGCCAGGCGGCGATCAGCAGCCACGGCAGGCTCATGCCGATGCCGAGCGCGATGAACATGCCCCACAGCACCGGCAGCGACGCCGCCAGCGCGAAGGCCACCGCCGTGCCGAGAAACGGCGCCGAGCACGGCGTCGCCAACAGCGTGGCGAACGCGCCCTGCCAGAAATGGCCGCTCAGCCCCTGCCCGTTATGGGTGGCCAGCGACGTGTTTAGATCGGACGAGAGGCGCAGGTGGAACAGGCCAAACAGGTTGGCGCTGAACAGCAGCGTCACCAGCACCATAAAACCGATAAACCACGGATTCTGGAACTGAATGCCCCAGCCGAGCGCATGGTTGCCGAGCCGCAGCAGCGTCATCAACAGGGCCAGCGCCATAAACGAGGCGACGATACCCAGCGACGACGCCAGGAACTGCAAACGCACGCTGCGCCGATCGCGATGCTCCACCTGCAGGATGGAGCCGAGCTTGATGCCCAGCACCGGCAGCACGCACGGCATCAGGTTGAGGATCAACCCGCCCGCCAGCGCCATCAATACCGCCTGCCACAGCGGGAACGCCGCACCGACGGGCGCGGCCAACGGATCGCCAATCGGCAGCGTAATCTGCTGCGCCATGCCGCCGTCGTCGATCACCAGCGTCAGCGTTTTGCCGCGCAGATCCGGCGCCGCATCGCCCCAACCGTCGCTGACCGGCACCCCGGCGGCGATCGGCACCTGCCCCATCGCCTGCGCGAAGTCGTGGTTAAACTGCGGATCGTTCGGCGTCGTCAGATCCAGACTGAACGGGTAGTCGGTCAGAATGCAGACGTTGCTGCAGGTGGACAGCGTCAGGGTGCCCGCCAGCGGGCCGGATACCGGGCCTGACATCACGATCGGCAGCGTGACCCGATCGTGATAGCCCTGGGTGGAAATGCCGGCCACTTCGAAACGCTGCGGCGTCGGCCAGTGCCAGGTCGCCGGCGGCGGGTTGCCCTGCCAGACGATAGCCGGCGCGATGCCGCCTTCGCCAGGGGAACGCCAGTAGGTTTTCCAGCCCTTTTGCAGCTCGACCGACAGCAGCAGGCGGGTCTCCCCCGGCTGTGACGTGTCGGCGCGCAGCCGCACCTTGGCATGATCGTTGGCCGGATTTTGCAGCCAGCCGCTGTCCGCCGCCTGCAAGGCAGGTAGCCACAGCATAAACAGGCAAGCGCAGGCCAGCCTGATAATTTTCAACATGTTAATTCTCCATAAATGATTAAATCACCGCGAAAAACGGGCGATTAACTCATTCACGGAAGACGCATAATCGAAGGTGCACCCTGAGGGTGGGGGGTGAAATGGCGCGGAGAGGAGGAATGCGCAGGCGCGCGGCGATGGTCGGCGCCAACAGCGCCAGCAGCAGACCCAGCCCGAACAGCACGGTTTCGAACATCACCGGCGGCGCGGCCAGCAATGACTTGGCGCTCAGCTCACAGGGCGTCGGCTGCGCTTCGGCGGCGGTATCACCGGACTGAACGGCAGTGGCCGCCGGGATCCCCAGCGTTTGCTGCAGCGCATGCAGGCCCGCCATGCGCTGGGTCATGCACGTCAGCACCACCAGGCAAGCCAGGCATAAAAACCATTTTGCAATCCGCTGCCGTTTAACCATGCCATCCTCACGTTCGGGTCTGGGGCTATCTTAGCGGCGCGGGCGCGATTAGCAACGTTTTGTCGGTAAAGAAATGTCTGAGCGGCGGTATTGATGGCGGCGATTTACAGGTATCATAGTGGGTAAGCCTGCGCTTTTCGCCGGGTACGATGATGATTCTCTCCTCCAGGCATTCTGCGGGGATACACAGCGAAGGACTGGTGATATGCAACCTTTGAGTGGGCCGGGCACCCCAATCGCCGGCGAACGCCCTCCCTCCCCGGGCAAAACGGCGGCCACTGACGATCAACCCCTCTCTCCGGCGCAGCGCACGACGCTGGAAAAGCTGATCGTGAAAATCATGACGCTCAGCCCGGCAAAGCCGGCGGAGATCTGGGCGACTCTGCGTCACGATCTCGGCGCCGATAACGGCGGTGAACTGCTGGCGCGTCATTTTCAACCGGCGGAACAGCTGCTGCAAACGCGCCTGACGCAGGCGCAGCAAAACCATGCCGGGCGCCAGCTGTTGCAACAGCTGGCCGAATTGCTGCCGCAGGGCAACAATCGCCAGGCGGTCAGCGACTTTATTCGCCAGCAGTTCGGCCACACGGTACTGAGCCAGCTGAGCCCACCACAGCTGCAGCAGGTGCTGAATCTGTTGCAAACCGGCGGCCTGGCCATTCCCCAGCCGCAGCAAACCGCCACCAGCGATCGCCCGCTGCTGCCCGCAGAGCATCAAAGCCTGCAGCAGCAGGTCACCAAACTTAGCGCGGCCACCGGTGAAGCGCCGGCTAAAATCTGGCAAACGCTGTTTGATTTGGCGGGCGTGAAAACCAACGATCCGCTGCCGGCGCGCCACTTCCAGCTGCTGAACCAATTCTTGCAGGTGAAGGTGGCCCTCAGCCCGCAGAGCGCGCCGACGCTGAACAATCTGCTGGCGGCACTCAAGCAGCCGGCGGACGAGCAAGAGCTGCAGCAGATGAACGACTATTGCCAGACGCGCTTCAACTGCGGCGCCAATGCGCCTCTGACGCATCCGCAAATGAGCGACGCCATTCATCAGCTGTTTGCCCGCCGCCTGGAGAAGGCCGGCCAGGCGCAGCCGATCGTCAGCCAGCCCGTCGAGCCGCAGCCGCTGCTCAACCCGCTGATCGCCGCCCTGCCGCTGCCGCTGCAAAAAGCGCTCAGCAAGCCTGCCGCGGCGCTGATCCTGCTGCTGGTGGCGCTGGCGATCGTACTGGCGCTGGTGTTTTAACACCTCAGGCGCAGCCGCAGTCCTCAGCAGCCGCCCGATCGCGCAGCGATCCCGGCTGTTCGTCGATGGCCAACGGATGGCCGTCGCGCAGCCAGAAATCCAGCCCGCCGATCAGCTCCTTCACCCTGAATCCCTGCTTCGCCAGTTTGTAGGCGCCTTTGGTGGAACCGTTGCAGCCGATGCCGTCGCAGTAGGTCACATACACCTTTTGGCGATCCAGTTGCGCCGTGCCGGCTTCATCCATCAGGCGATGCGGCAAGCTGATCGCCCCGGGGATATGCCCGGCGGCGTACAGCGCCTCTGCGCGGGTGTCGATCACCACTATCCCGTCCACGCCGTTGCGCAGATCTTCCGCCACGTCCCAGGCATCCGCATAGCGGCTCAGCTTGGCCGCCAGGTAAGCCAGGCTCTCTTCCGGCGCCGCCGGTGGAAAAGCCAGCACCAATGATTCTTTCGACATACCACTCACTCCCGTGCATCAAGACAGATGACAATAGTGCCTCATTTTGGTCTTATGATTGATACCCATTTTCCATAAATCATAAGGCCAATTATGCGGCACTCGCTGGTCACGCTGTTTCAGCAATCGCCCCACACCGCCGGCACGCTGCGCGATCGCCTGTGCGGCGCACTGCGGCAGGCCATCCATCAAGGGGCATTGAACGTTGGGCAACGCCTGCCTTCCAGCCGGGTGCTGGCCAGCGATCTGGGCCTCTCGCGAGTGACCGTCGAAGCGGCCTACGGTCAGTTGGAGGCGGAGGGATATCTGCAGCGCCGCGTCGGCCAGGGCACCTTTGTGGCGATTACCATCGCCAAATCACCGCCGCCGGCAGCCGGATCCGGCATGCCGCGCCTTTCGCAGCGCGGCCAACAGATCGTGCAAACCGGCGGCTGCCGCGATCCGCAGCAGCCACAGGCGTTCGCCGCCGGTTCACCGGACCTGCGCGCGTTTCCGCTGGCCTTGTGGAAGCAGCTGACCGCACAGCGCCTGCGGCTACAGGGAGAAAGCCTGCTGCGCTACGGCGACCCGCAGGGCTATTTACCGCTGCGTGAGGCGATTGCCGCCCACGTCAACCAAACGCGCGGCGTGATCTGCGATGCACGTCAGGTTATCGTGCTGACCAGTTCGCAGCAGGCGCTGCAGCTGATCGCCACGTTGCTGCTGGACAGCGGCGACAGCGTCTGGATGGAAGAGCCGGGTTACACCGGGGCAAGAAACGCCTTTATCAGCGCCGGCGCCGCCCTGACGCCGGTCGCGGTGGACGGCGACGGCCTGCGTGCTGAATCCTCCTTGCCGGACCCACGTTTGATTTATCTGACCCCCTCACACCAATACCCGACCGGCGCCGCGCTCAGCCTGGCGCGCCGATTGGCGTTGCTGGCGCTGGCAGAGCGGCAACAGGCCTGGATCATCGAGGACGATTACGACAGCGAGTTTCATTACGACGGCCTGCCGATACCGGCGATGCAGGGCCTGGATCGCCGTGGGCGGGTGCTGTACCTCGGCACCTTCTCCAAGTCGCTGTTCCCTTCACTGCGGTTGGCGTATCTGATCGCCCCGCCCGCGCTGGTTGAAGCGTTCGTCACCGCGCGTACGGTGTATGACGGCCACAGCGCGCAGCTGATGCAGGCGGTCACCGCCGAATTCATCCACCAGGGGCACTTCGCCGCGCATATCCGCTACATGCGCCAGCTCTACCGCAGCCGGCGCGATGTGTTGCTGGCGGAAGTACGCGAAAAACTCGGCCACTTCGCCACGCCCGCTCCCGCCACCGGCGGCCTGCAGCTCAGCGTCTGGCTGCCGCCCGGCCAGGAGGCGGCGCTCAGCCGACAGGCGCGGCGGCTCGGCATCCTCACGCCCAGGCTGAAGGCGCAATACCAGACGGCGCAGGCGCAGCGCGACGGCTGGCTGCTGGGCTTTTCGGCCCTGACGCCGGGCGAGATCCGCAGCGCCGTCGAGCGGCTGGCGCAGATCGCCGTGGCTTAACGCGGCCTCAATGGGATGCCCATCCGCTTATTGCTCGGTCAGGCGCATCTCCGCCACCAGCGGCAGGTGGTCGCTCACCGCCGGCCAATGCACGCCGTTCCAGTCGCCGCTGGCGTTCGGCACCGTCAGGCTGTCCAGATGCCAGCGCTGCGCGTTACCGGTGAAGATGTAATCCACCTTGATCTCGGCGTTTTCCGCCGGCCAACTGCGGCCATCCTGGCCGTCAGGCATGATGTCGTTCCAATAGCGGCTCAGCTCCAGCCAGGTCACGCTGCCCGGCACATCGTTCATATCGCCGAACAGCAGCTTGATGCCGCGCACTTCGATGGCGCGATCGTTCAGCTCCCGCACCTGATCCAGGCGCATCGTCGGATCTTCCTTGGTATCGAGGTGGGCGTTGAACAGGGTGATCGGCGCCGGGAACTCCGGCACGTCGACCTTGGCGCTGAAGGCGATGCGCTGTTCGCGCTGGCCGGACGGCAGCGGATAGATCACGGCATCGTGCAGCGGATACTTCGAGAGAAACGCCAGGCCATATTCGCCGCCGTCGTAATCGATCGCCCGGCCAAACACCGCCTGCATGCCGGTCAGCTTCGCCAGCTCCGCCGCCTGATCGACCCGGCCGCTGCGGGCGGTGAGTTTATCCACCTCTTGCAGCGCCACCACGTCGACGTTCATCGCGCGAATTGCCTTGGCGATGGCGGTCATGTCGCTGACCTTGCCGGCGGCGATATTGAAGCTGGCGACGCGGATCTTCGGCGCCTGTTCTAGTTCATAGGTTTTATTTTTCAGGCCACCCAACGCGCTGGCCACTTCGCGGCTGTTGGCGTTGCTGTTGGCATGGCCGGCATCGGCAGAGGCCCAGGCGCTGTGAGAGAGGCCCAGGGACAGTAAGGTGATAAGCAGAGCGTGACCGGTGTGCATGAATTCTCCTTGAGGGACAGATAAGTGTTATGTAGGCGCTTCCCGGCCCACAGCTAACACCGATTTTGCCGCAGAAACCTGCGACTATTTCCTAGTTGCACCGCTATTTTTCGTTTCTGCGCGATGCTTCGCATTCTGGCGGTTTACGCATTGCACCGTTGGACAAACGGCTGATTTCGTTTTAAAACCGGTAGATTGCCAACCGCGAGGAGTTCCGATGACCAGCCCGATTGCCGAACAGCTTACCGAACGTTTCTTCCGCTACCTGGCGGTCACCAGCCAGAGCAACGCCGCCGCAACCGTCCTGCCCAGCACGCCGGGGCAGCATGAAATGGCGCAGCTGCTGGCGGAAGAGCTGCGCCGGCTCGGCCTGGCCGACGTGCAGATAGACGACCACGCCACCGTCACCGCCCGCAAGCCCGGCACCCAGCCCGGCGCGCCGCGCATCGGCTTCATCACCCATATCGACACCGTGGACGTCGGCCTGTCGCCCGAGATTCGCCCGCAGCGCCTGCGCTTCACCGGCGAAGATGTATGCCTGAACGCCGAGCAAGACATCTGGCTGCGGGTCGCCGAACACCCGGAGATCCTGCCCTACCGCAACGAAGAGATCCTGTTCAGCGACGGCACCAGCGTGCTGGGCGCCGACAACAAGGCGGCGGTCACCGTGGTGATGACGCTGCTGGCCAACCTGGCCGCCGCCGATCGCCACGGCGATATCGTGGTGGCGTTCGTGCCGGATGAAGAGATCGGCCTGCGCGGCGCCAAGGCGCTGGATCTGCAGCGTTTCCCCGTCGATTTCGCCTACACCATCGACTGCTGCGAACTGGGTGAAGTGGTTTACGAGAATTTCAACGCGGCGGCGGCGGAAATCCGCATCGAGGGGGTGACCGCGCACCCGATGTCGGCGAAAAACGTGTTAATCAACCCGATACGCATCGCCAACGACATCATCAACCGCTTCGACGTGCAGGATACCCCGGAACACACCGACGGGCGCGAGGGCTATTTCTGGTTCACCGATCTGGCCGCCAATGCCAATCAGGCGACGCTGAAGGTGTCGATTCGCGACTTCGATAGCGCGGCGTTCGAGGCGCGCAAAGCCCGCCTTGAGGAGACGGTGCGTCAGGTGGCGGCCGGCTATCCGCGCGCCAACGTCAGCTGCAGCATCAGCGACATCTACAGCAACATCAGCAACGCCATCGGCGAAGATCGGCGCGCCATCGATCTGATCTTCGGCGCCCTTGCCGCCCACGGCATCCCGCCGAAGGTGATCCCGATGCGCGGCGGCACCGACGGCGCGGCGCTCTCGAGCCGCGGCATCCTGACGCCCAATTACTTCACCGGCGCGCATAACTTCCACTCGCGCTTCGAGTTTTTACCCGTCAGCGCCTTCGTGAAATCCTACCAGGTGACCCGCAGCATTTGCCTGCTGGCCGCCCGGCAGAGCGGTAATCAGAGTTAGCTCAATAGCCAGCCGACCAGCGCGGCCCACGCCAGCAGCGGCAGCGAGTAATAGTGGAAGCGCAACCAGATCTTGCGCTCCCCCGCCATGCGCAGCGCAATCAGGTTGGCGAGCGATCCGATCGCCAACCCGAAGCCGCCGGCATTGACCGCATAGGCCAGTTGCGTGCTGGAGGGCGCATAGTTAAGCAGCAAAATGGTGGCCGGCACGTTGCTGACGATCTGCGACAGCCCAACGCCCAACGCATACACCACACCGTCGCTCAGCCCGGCGATGGCGGCAAACGCCGGCTGAAGCGGCGGCAGGCGGGTAAACAGGCCAACATCGATAAACATGGCGGCGAACACGAAAATCAGGCTCCAGTCGATCTGCAACAGCACCCGGCGCGCCAGCAACAAAAAGCCGGCGAACACCGCCAGCAACCCATACAGCGGCAGGCCGATATCCAGGCACAGCAGGAAGATCGCATACAGCCCCACGCAGCTCAGCAACAGCGGCCGTTGATAGGGGTAGCCCTCGGTATTCGGCGTTTTCACGATGCCGCGCGCCGGGAAACTGAACCAGGTCAACGCCAGCAGGCTCAGCATCATCGCGGCGCCAAACGGCGCCATCTGGCCGATGAAGCCGAGGAAAGAAAGGCCGGAGCGGCTCCACAGCAGGATATTTTGCGGGTTGCCGATCGGCGTCAGCAGCGAACCGGCGTTCACCGCTAGCGCCTGAAAGATGATCAAACGGCCAACCGGCAGCGCCGACAGCTTTTTCAGCGTGATGGTGAGCGGAATGACGATAAACAGCGCCACGTCGTTGGTCAGAAACGACGACAGCAGCGCGGCGGAAAACACCAGGAACAGCGCCAGCCGCCGTTCGCTGTGCAACCGGTTGATAATCTTGCGGCCAACGAAGTCGAAGTAGCCGCTGACCTCGACGCCTTTGGTCAGCAGCATCAGCCCCAGCAGAGTAATGAGGGTGCGGACGTCGATGAAACCGCCCAGCGCCGCCAGCGGCTGCGGATCAAAGGCGAACATCGCTGCGCCGGCCAGCAACAGCACGTGCAGGAAACGGTCTTTGACAAAGGGGTGGATAAGCCGGGAAATGGCGGTTGAACTCATGGTGGCAGCTTGAAACCTCAGCGAAAAGCATGAGCGAGACGTTAGCTCAGGCGCAGCATCTACGCCAGCAAAATGCTATTTTACCTTTATCCGCTTTCCATTTGCCGCGCTTTACTTTATTTGTAGCGGCTTTCTCGTTTTCAAAGGACATGTTATGGCTTCCCTGTTCGCCAAAGGAGCGTTGCTCAGCGCCTTATGCGCCCTGCTCGCCGCCTGCGACGATGCCGCCTCCCGCCCGCAAATCGATATCGACGGCAAGACCATGGGCACCTTCTACAGCGTTAAAGTCAGCGGTGACGTCGCGATCGGCAAGCAAGAACTGCAGCGGCAGATCGACGCGGTGCTCGAACGGGCCAACGACGATATCTCCACCTACCGCGCTGACTCGGTGCTGTCGCAATTTAACCGCAGCACCGGCCTCGAACCGCAGCCGATCCCGCGTGGCATGGCAGACATCGTGCTGATGGCCCAGCGCATCGGCCGCGATACCGGCGGCGCCATGGACATCACCGTCGGCCCACTGGTGAACCTGTGGGGGTTCGGCCCCGACAAGCACCCGGTCAAAGTGCCGGAACAGGCGCAGATCGACGCGGCGAAGCAGCGCACCGGCCTGCAGCACCTGAAGCTGATCAGCGACAATCGCGGGGAGTGGCTGCAAAAAGATCTGCCGGACATGTATGTCGATCTCTCGACGCTGGGCGAAGGCTACGGCGCCGATGAACTGGTGCGCCTGATGAACCGCAACGGCATTACCAACTACCTGGTGTCGGTCGGCGGCGCGGTCTCTTCACGCGGCGTCAACGGCCAGGGCAAACCCTGGCGGGTGGCGATCCAAAAGCCGACCGACAGTGAAAATGCGGTGCAGGCGCTGGTGGATCTGCACGGTTACGGCATCAGCACCGCCGGCAGCTACCGCAACTACTTCGAACAAAACGGCCAGCGCTACTCCCATGTCATCGATCCGACCACCGGCAGGCCGATCAACCACCGCCTGGTTTCCGCCACGGTGATCGCCCCCACCGCGCTCGAGGCCGACGGCTGGGATACCGGCCTGATGGTTCTGGGCACGGAGAAAGCGTTGAAACTTGCCGAAGAGAAAGGGCTGGCGGTCTACCTGATCAGCAAAACCGACGACGGTTTCAGCGCCGTGATGACGCCGCAGTTCAAGGCGTTTTTGGTGCAGTGAAATTAAAAAGCCCGGCGCGCGATGGCCGGGCTGGTTGCATGCGCCCGCAGGCGCTGCGCCAATCACTTGGTCAGCGCGATGATGCCGAGAGTCAGGCCGGCAACCGCCGCCGCGCCGCCGGCGATCGCACCCGCGGTTTCCCAGTTATCCTGAGTGGTGCCCTTCATGCAGGTGTTGGTGTGCACCAGGCGCCCCTGGTCATCGTAGACCGGCACGCAGGGAGAATCGGTGGCGCATCCGGCCAACACGGCCGACAGTAACCCAACCGCAATTAACTTTTTCATACTTCGTGCCTCAATGTTCGATCACTTTGGAAAACTACGCCGAGCGATAATCACGCTACCCGGCTATTGTATGCCCAACGCGTGTAATGGCGAGGTAATGATGTGTCAGGGGATGTGATTTGGGAAAACTCCGAACGCCCGGCCGGCGGGCTTCGGCCAGTAAAAAGCCCGCGAAAACGCGGGCTTGATAGCGAGGTGAGACTCAGGAGGGATTATTTCGCCAGTTTGCGCATCACCAGGGTGGCGTTGGTGCCGCCGAAGCCGAAGCTGTTGGACATCACGGTGGTCAGCTCGCGCTGAGTCGGCTGAGTCACGATGTTCATGCCGGCCGCCTGCTCATCCAGGGTTTCGATGTTGATGCTCGGCGCGATAAAGCCGTGCTCCAGCATCAGCAGGCTGTAGATCGCTTCCTGCACGCCTGCGGCGCCCAGCGAGTGACCGGTCATCGCCTTGGTGGAGGAGATAGCCGGGGTATTGTCGCCGAACACTTCGCGAATCGCGCCCAGCTCTTTCACGTCGCCTACTGGCGTGGAGGTGCCGTGCACGTTGATGTAGTCGATCGGCGCATCCAGATCCTGCATCGCCATCTTCATGCAGCGCACCGCGCCTTCGCCCGATGGCGCTACCATGTCGGCGCCGTCAGACGTTGCGCCGTAGCCAACGATTTCCGCGTAGATGTGCGCACCGCGCGCCAGCGCGTGTTCCAGTTCTTCAACCACCACCATACCGCCACCGCCGGCGATGACGAAACCGTCACGATCGGCGTCGTAAGTACGGGAGGCTTTTTCCGGCGTGTCGTTGTACTTGGTGGACAGCGCGCCCATCGCGTCGAACTCGCAGGCCATTTCCCAGCACAGCTCTTCGCCGCCGCCGGCGAACACGATGTCCTGTTTGCCCAGCTGGATTTGCTCAACCGCGTTACCGATGCAGTGTGCGGAGGTCGCGCAAGCGGAGCTGATGGAGTAGTTCACGCCGTGGATTTTGAACGGCGTCGCCAGGCAGGCGGAAACGCCGGAAGCCATAGCTTTGGTGACCACGTATGGGCCAACCGCTTTCAGGCCGCGCGGGCTGCGCATCGCATCGGCGCCGAACACCTGGAAGCGCGGAGAACCACCGCCGGAACCGGCGATCAGGCCCACGCGCGGGTTGTTTTGATACTCTTCTTCCTTCAGGCCGGAAGAAGCGATCGCTTCTTGCATCGCCAGGAAGGCATAGATGGAAGCATCGCTCATGAAACGCACCACCTTGCGGTCGATCAGGCCGGTCGTGTCGAGCTTAACTTGCCCCCATACGTGACTACGCATGCCGGAATCTTTCAGCTCCTGGGAGAAAGTGATCCCAGAACGTCCTTCCTGCAGGCTCGCCAGGACCTCCTGCTGGTTATTACCAATGCTGGAGACAACTCCCAGGCCAGTAATCACTGCACGTTTCATTCAATACCTCTTCCACTATTTACCTACGGGATTTTGCATCGCACTTTAGCGTACAGATGTAAGCCGAACAAGTCCGATCAGCGTTTTTCAGCTTTATTGTTGTCCAGTTTGCGCCAGGGCGCCAGCGCCGTTAGAATTCGCGGCATCCCTTGAATTTCGAGCTATTGACCGTGAACCACGCCCCCATCCAAACCGCAACGCTAACCTGGAACGAACAGGGTACACCTGTTTCGAAACAGTTTGATGACGTCTATTTTTCCAATCAGGATGGGCTGGAAGAAACCCGCTATGTCTTTCTGCACGGCAACCGGCTGCCGCAGCGTTTCGCCACTCACCCGCGCCCGCTGCTGGTGGTGGCGGAAACCGGCTTCGGCACCGGGCTCAATTTCCTTACGCTGTGGCAGGCCTTCGCGGGCTTCCGCCAGGCCGAGCCGGACGCCGCGCTGCAACGCCTGCACTTTATCAGCTTCGAGAAATTCCCCCTGCAGCAGGCCGATCTGGCGGCGGCGCATGCGCGCTGGCCGGAGCTGGCTCCCTATGCCGATGAGCTGCGCGCCCAATGGCCGCTGCCGCTGCCGGGCTGCCATCGCCTGCTGTTGGCCGAAGGCCGCATTACGCTCGATCTGTGGTTCGGCGACGTCAACGAACTGCTGCCGCAGTTCGACGCCAGCATGAATAACCAGGTCGACGCCTGGTTCCTCGACGGCTTCGCACCGGCCAAAAATCCCGACATGTGGACCGAGCAACTGTTCGCCGCCATGGCGCGTTTCGCCCGGCCGGAAGGCAGCTTCGCCACCTTTACCGCCGCCGGCTTCGTGCGCCGCGGCTTGCAACAGGCCGGTTTTCAGGTCAACCGTTGCAAAGGCTTCGGCCAAAAGCGTGAGATGCTCGCCGGCTGTCTGCCGGCCGATGCGCAGCCCACGCGCCACCCGGCGCCCTGGTATCGGCGTCCGGCGGCGGACAACACCGCCGACATCGCTCTGATCGGCGGTGGCGTCGCCAGCGCGCTCACCGCGTTGGCCCTATTGCGGCGCGGCGCCACCGTCACGCTGTACTGCGCCGACGAGCAGCCGGCCGCGGGCGCATCCGGCAACCGTCAGGGGGCGATTTACCCCCTGCTGAACGGCAGCGGCGACGCGCTGGAGAGTTTCTTCAGCGCCGCGTTTCCTTTCGCCCGCCGCCAATACGACGCCCTGTTGCAACAAGGCGTCGCCTTTGATCACCAGTGGTGCGGCGTCAGCCAGCTGGCCTACGACGAAAAGAGCGGCGCCAAGATCGCCAATATGCTGAAAACCGACTGGCCGCCGGCGCTGGCGGCGGCAGCCGACCGCGAAACGCTCAGCGAACTGTGCGGCGTCGATACCGGCTTTGGCGGCATCACCTACCCGCTAGGCGGCTGGCTCTGCCCGGCCGAGCTGACGCGCGGCGCTATCGCGCTGGCGCAGCGTCAGGGCTTGGTCTGCCAATACCGGCACGATGCACAGAGGCTGACGCAGGAAGAAAACGGCTGGCGCATCGATTTCGCCCACGGCGAAAGCCGCCGCCATGCGACGGTGATCCTGGCCAACGGCCACCGGTTGGCCGAGCTGGCGCCGACGCAAGCCCTGCCGCTGTATGCGGTGCGCGGGCAGGTGTCGCACATCCCAACCTCGCCGGCCCTCGGTCAACTGAAACAGGTGTTGTGCTACGACGGCTACCTGACGCCGGTCAACGCCAACAACGGCCAACACTGCATCGGCGCCAGCTACCAGCGCGGCGACACCGCCACCGACTACCGCGAGCAGGAGCAACAGGAAAACCGCGAGCGCCTGCTGCGCTGCCTGCCGGAGCAGGCCTGGCCACAGCAGGTGGACGTCAGCGCTCATCAGGCGCGTTGCGGCGTGCGCAGCGCCACCCGCGATCATCTGCCGATGGTCGGCGCGCTGCCGGACTATCAGGCCACGGTGACGCAGTATCAGGATTTGCAGCGGCGAAACCAGCGCGGCGAAACCGTCGCCGATGCGCCGGTCTATCCCGGCCTGTTCGCTATCGGCGGGTTGGGATCGCGCGGGCTGTGCTCGGCGCCGCTGGCAGCGGAAATTCTGGCGGCGCAGCTGTTCGGCGAACCGCTGCCGGGCGATGCGCGCCTGCTGGCGGCGTTGAATCCAAATCGGATGTGGGTGAGGAAGCTGCTGAAAGGACGTACGGTTTAATCAACCTTGAGGGGCGCGGCGGCGCGCCCCGGCATGGCGGTCAGACGGCAGGGGTAGCGGCCTGATAAAGGTTTTCCCACATGCCGCGCACCAGGATCTGATCCGGCGGCGAGAGTTCCCCGGCGGCAATCGCTTTGTGCAGGCTCTCTTCCACCCGCGCTTTCAGCGCTTCGGCAGTGTGCTCGCCCTGCTCTTCCGCTTCGGCCACCGCCAGCGTCAGATGACCGCGCAGGTAGCCACCGGCAAACAGTTCATCATCGCTAGCGTGCTCTACCATGTCATCAATCAGCGCCAAAATGCGCGCTTCGAATTCTGCGATCATCAAATTTCCTCATTAAATAACGGGCTGTGGCGTCAGTTGAGATCTTCCGGATACGGAAAATGCTCGGCCGCCAACGGTGGCGTATTGTAGAACGATTGCAACGCCTGAATAAAGCGCGCAGGCCGTGTGGGTATTCCCTGCTCCAGCAGCGTCAATACCCGGTCGCGCACCTTGCGCTGGAACGCGATGCGATCCGGCTCGCAGTCGCCGTTCAGGTTGTCGCAGCTGACGTTAAACGGGAAACCGGCCGCCACGCAGAACATCCACTCCAGCGCCTGCGGTTTGATCTCTACCGCTTCGAATTCACTCTGGGTTTGCGCGTCGCGCCCGTCCGGGCAATACCAGTAACCGAAGTCCACCCGTTGGCGGCGCGCTTCGCCGGCGATGCACCAGTGCGAGATTTCGTGCAGGCCGCTGGCGTAGAAGCCGTGGGCGAATACGATGCGGTGATACGGCAGTTCGTCGTCGGCCGGCAGGTAGATCGGCTCGTCGTCGCCCTTCACCAGGCGGGTGTTGTAGTCATCGCTGAAGCATTGATTGAAGATCTCGATCAGTTGCTCATAGTGATGGCGGGTCTGTGTGTCTGACATAAAAACTCTATAACCACAAAAATAAAGAGGCCATTATACCCGATAAGACAGGGCGCGTAAGCAACGCCCTCTCTTCATCTTTAACCGTGCACCAGGGCGCTCAACCACTGCTGAATTTCCGCGCCGTGATTGTCGTACAGCAGCTTGAGGCTCATCACCAGCGAGACGATCACGATCATCGGCCGAATCAGCTTCTGCCCGCGGGTCAGCACCATGTGGGCGCCCAAACGCGCCCCCAGCACCTGCCCCACCAGCATCACCAGACCGATGCTCCACACCACCTTGCCGCCGATGATGAACAGCGCCAACCCGCCGACGTTGGAGGTGAAGTTAAGCACCTTGGCGTGCGCCGTGGACTTGGCAAGGTTGAAACCGCACAGCGTCACATAGGCCAGCGCGTAAAACGATCCGGCGCCGGGGCCGAAGAAGCCGTCGTAAAACCCGACGCAGCCGCCGGCCACCAGCCCGAACGGCAAGGCGCCGAGACGGCGTTGACGATCTTCCTCACCCAGCCGCGGCATCAGCAGGAAGTAGAGGCCGATGCCGATCACCAGCAGCGGCAACATCTGCCGCAGCAAATCGGCGCGCATATGCTGCACCAGAATGGCGCCGGCGATCGAACCGATCAGCGTCAGAAAGATCGTCAGCTTCTGGTCGTTGAGGTTCACCGCCCGCCGACGAATAAAGTACAGGCTGGCGGAGAAGGAACCGCCGACCGACTGCAGTTTGTTGGTCGCCAGCGCCTGCGCCGGGGGAACCCCCACCGCCAGCAGGGCCGGTACCGTCAGCAACCCGCCACCGCCGGCGATGGAGTCGATAAACCCCGCCAGCAGCGCTACTGCAAACAACACCCCGAGCATCTCGGGGCCGATGACGAACCAGTCCATGTATTATTCCGCTGCGAAGTGATTATCCAGCAATGCCTGACAGGTCGGCGGTAACGGCGGCGGCACCGGTTTACCCGGTTTGGCGTTCGGTTGATGCGGCACGAACCAGCTCGCCAGTTCGGCGCCGCAGCCGTCGCCCGGCGGCGGCGTATCCTGCTCTTTACATTCAAGGCTGTCGGCCGGGCAACGCAGGCGCACGTGCATGTGCGCGCGATGGCCGAACCACGGCCGCACCTTGTGCAACCAGGCGCGATCGGCGCCGGCGTCCAGGCACAGGCGCTGTTTGATGGCCGGGTTGACGAAGATGCGCGTCACGTCCGCATCCTGCGCCGCCAGCTTGATCAGCGACTCGATCTGCGGCTGCCATTGGCGCGCCACTACCTGCTTGCCGTCCCCTGACACCAGATCGATCGGCTGCGGCTTCAGCAGCTGCTGCGCGCTCCAGCGTTGACGCGGCAGCTGCAGCCAGATGTCGACGTCGAGCCCCGACTGGTGGCTGGCGTGGCCGCTGCTGAAGCGCCCGCCAGCCGGCATCGCCATATCGCCGATCAGCACCGTGCCCAGCGCTTTCTGATTCGCCTGGCTGCTGAGGCGCTGAATGAACGCCAACAGATCCGGGTGGCCGAAATAACGGCGCTGGTCGGTACGCATCACCTGGTAGTTCGGTGAGTTCAGCGGCAACGGCTGGGCGCCGATGACGCAGCCGTTGGCGAAACCGCCCACCGCCTGCGGCGCGCCGGCCACCGGATGATCGATTTTCTGCCACGGCGTCAGCGCCATGGCGGAGGCGGAGGCCGTCAGGGCCACCAGGCCCAACATCCAGTTTCTCATGGCGATTACCAGCGCGGCACGTCGGAAACCACATCACCGTTTTGCGCACGCTGGCGCAGCAGGTGATCCATCAGCACGATCGCCATCATCGCTTCGGCGATCGGCACGGCGCGGATACCCACGCACGGATCGTGGCGGCCGCGGGTGACCATTTCCACCGCTTCGCCCTGGCGATTGATGGTGCGGCCCGGCACCATGATGCTGGAGGTCGGCTTCAGCGCCAGATGCGCCACCACCGGTTGGCCGCTGCTGATACCGCCGAGAATGCCGCCGGCATGGTTGCTCTGGAAGCCTTCCGGGGTGATTTCATCGCGGTTTTCGCTGCCGCGCTTGGTCACCACGGCAAACCCGTCGCCGATCTCCACGCCTTTCACCGCGTTGATGCTCATCAGCGCGTGCGCCAGATCGGCGTCGAGGCGGTCAAACACCGGCTCGCCCAGGCCAACCGGCACATTTTCAGCAATCACGCTGACCTTGGCGCCGATGGAGTCGCCCTCTTTTTTCAGCGCGCGCATCAGTTCGTCCAGCGCTTCCAGCTTGTCCGGATCCGGGCAGAAGAACGGATTCTGCTCAACCTGATCCCAGTCTTTCAGCTCGCAGGTCACGTCGCCGATCTGCGCCAGATAGCCGCGCACCTGCACGCCGAACTTCTGCTGCAGGTATTTCTTGGCGATAGCGCCCGCCGCGACGCGCATCGCGGTTTCACGCGCCGAAGAACGGCCGCCGCCGCGGTAATCGCGCAGGCCGTATTTCTGTTCGTAGGTGTAGTCGGCATGCCCCGGGCGGAACACGTCTTTGATGGCGCTGTAGTCTTGCGAGCGCTGATCGGTGTTTTCAATGATCAGACCGATGCTGGTGCCGGTAGTCACGCCTTCGAATACGCCGGAGAGAATGCGCACCTGATCCGGTTCGCGACGCTGGGTGGTGTAACGCGAGGTGCCCGGACGACGGCGGTCCAGATCGTGTTGCAAATCGGCTTCGGTGAGCGGGATGCCGGGCGGCACGCCGTCGACGATACAACCCAGCGCCACCCCGTGAGATTCACCGAAGGTGGTGACGCGGAAAATCTGCCCAATACTGTTTCCTGCCATCACGGCTCCTTACCGTTAGTCTTTTATCGTTATGAGGCCCGCCGTGCGGGCCCTGGAAATGCGGTTTAGCTGCGGTAGAGGCTGAAGTGTTCCTTGCAATCCACCAGCTGCTGTTTGGTCAGCATGAACACGCCGTCGCCGCCGTTTTCGAACTCCAGCCAGGTGAACGGAATGTCCGGATATTGATCCATCAGGTGTACCATGCTGTTGCCCACTTCACAAATCAGCACGCCGTCGTCGGTCAGGTAGTCCGGCGCGCAGGCCAGGATGCGGCGCACCAGCTTCAGGCCGTCGCTGCCCGCCGCCAGGCCCAGCTCCGGCTCAAAGCGGAACTCCTGCGGCAGATCGGACATGTCTTCCGCATCGACGTACGGCGGGTTGGTGACGATCAGATCATACTGGATCGCGGGAACGTCGCGGAACAGATCGGAACGGATCGGGATCACCTGGTGTTCGACGCCGTGCGCCTGAATGTTGCGCTCGGTCACCGCCAGCACCTCGCTGGAGATGTCCACCGCGTCCACTTCCGCCTCCGGGAAAGCGTAGCCGCAGGCGATGGCGATACAGCCGCTGCCGGTGCACATGTCGAGGATATGGCGTGGCGGGTGTGGGATCAGCGCGCTGAAGCGATCGTTGATCAGCTCGCCGATCGGCGAACGCGGCACCAGCACGCGCTCGTCGACGTAGAATTCCATGCCGCAGAACCAGGCCTTGTTGGTCAGGTAGGCGACCGGGATGCGCTCGTTGACGCGGCGGATCACACGCTCAACGATGCGATGGCGCTCGCTGGAGGTCAGACGGGCGGTGTGCATGTCCTCCGGAATATCCAACGGCAGGAACAGGCTTGGCAGCACCAATTGCACCGCTTCGTCCCACGGATTATCGGTTCCGTGACCATAATAGATATTGGCGGCGTTGAAACGGCTTACCGTCCAGCGCAGCATATCTTGAATGGTGTGCAGTTCGTTCACTGCTTCGTCGACGAAAATTTTGTCCAATTTGCCCTCCGGCAGGCGCTGTGTTTCATGATTTAGCCGCATAGTTTGCCATGAAGCCCGCGACAAATCACGCTTGCCCCTCGCGCTTTTCACTCTGGCCCGAGTTTTGCGTCGACAGCGCTCGTTCACAAGGTAAACTAGCGAAATAAACGATTTCCGGTGAATGAAGCATGAAGAACAAGCCCCCTCTGAGCAAAGACGAACAACAGCTCTTCAGAGAGTCGGTGGCGGGCGCGAAAAAGCTGCGCCAGGACACCATCGTCCACCGCCCGCCGAAGCCCAAGGTCAAACAGATTGCCCCGCAGCGGCTGCTGCAGGAGCAGGTCGATGCCAGTTATTATTTTTCAGATGAATACCAGCCGCAGCTGGAAGAAGAAGGCCCGACGCGCTACGTGCGCCCCGGCAGCAGCCCGTATGAGCTGAAGAAGCTGCGACGCGGCGATTACTCGCCGGAGCTGTTTCTCGATTTGCACGGCCTGACCCAGCTGCAGGCCAAGCAGGAGCTGGGGGCGCTGATCGCCGCCTGCAAACGCGAACACGTGCACTGCGCCTGCGTGATGCACGGGCACGGCAAGCACATTCTCAAACAGCAAACGCCGCTGTGGCTGGCGCAGCATCCCGACGTGCTGGCGTTTCATCAGGCGCCGAAGGAATGGGGCGGCAACGCCGCCATCCTGCTGTTGGTGGAGCTGGCCGAGTAGACCCGCAGAAACGACTCAGGGCGATGTCAGACATCGCCCTGAGTTTATTCCGCACCGCATCCGCGGTTCACACTTTGGCCATCACCTGCGACGGGCTGACCTGCCATTCAAACTTGCCGTAGCTGCCGTCCGCCGGCAGATCGACGTTGGCAATCGCCGAGGTCGCGAACATCGGCGGGCACTCGCCCGGGCACAGTTCGGCCACCAGATAGCCCACCAGCGGCAGGTGCGACACGATCAGCACCGAGCTCACCCCTTGCATCGCCAGCGCCTGCAGATAGCTGCCGACCTGTTCGGCGTTGCCGCCCGGCGTCAGCTCGGGCAACACTTCTTCGCCCTCCGGCAGCGTCAAGGCTTCACGCACCGTCGCCAGCGTCTGTTCGGCCCGCAGATAGGGGCTGACCAGCACGCGTTCAATATCCACAGACTTGGTGTTCAACCAGGCCGCCATCTGACGGGACTCGTCGCGGCCGCACAGGGTAAGGGGCCTTACCGCATCGCTGGCTGCCTCGAGCGCCGCCTCTCCGTGACGCATAATCAAAACTTGCATATTGCACCGCTGTTGTTGACAAAGTAACGCTATACAGAAACGCCGTGCGTGCTGTACCGCCGAGTTTTACAACCCAAAGCCAAAGCTTTAAAACGATAACGCGCCGTCTCTTTATGGCGGCCGGGCATTTTGCCTGAAAGTTTGCCTAAAGAAAACGCTGTTTTTTACAGCAATCCTCCCCGGGCAAACCTCGATTGCTCACAGAACAATCAATTCAACGGGTTAAATTTTAACCTTTCCGCCATGAAATTTATTGATGGCGGTCAAGCTAACTTACCGCTGCCGCAGCCTCGCTGTACAGCCTCACCGGCTGACGCTGTCGCAAGGAGTGATGGCGATCACAACGCGACCCTGTTGCAACTATAGTGCAAATCGGGCCGCCCTGCGTTCAGCTCCCCAGCGGGTAAAAGCGCTCGCCCAGCTGCGCCATGCGCTGCAGGCGTTCGCACGGGGCGAAATGCTCGCCGTGCTGCTGACGCAGGTAGTCCAGCGTCTTCACCACTTTCTCGGCGCCGAGCTCGTCCATATAGCGGAACGGGCCGCCGAGGAACGGCGGGAAGCCGATGCCGAACACCGCGCCGATGTCGCCGTCGCGCGCGCTGCGGATCACGCCTTCGTCCAGGCAGCGCGCCGCTTCGTTCAGCATCATCATCACGCAGCGTTGAGCGACGGTCGCCGGCAGCATGTGCGCCTTCGGCGTGACGCCGAGCAGCGTATACAATGAGGTATCCGCACGTTTGCGCCGCTGCCGCTGCTGCCCTTCGCTCGGGTAGAGATAGAAGCCGCGGCCGTTCTTGCGCCCTTTGCGCCCGTCTTTCAGCACCGCATCGAACGCGGCAGGCGCGGCGAAGCGCGGCCCCAGCGCCTCGACCAGCACGGGAATGATCTTGGTGCCGACGTCGATGCCCACTTCATCCAGCAGGGTGATCGGGCCGACCGGGAAACCGAAGTCCACCAGCGCCTTGTCCAGCGACTCAATCGGCTCGCCTTCCAGCAGGCAGCGCGCCGCTTCGTTGATGTACGGCGCCAGGATGCGGTTGACATAAAAACCGGCGCTGTCGCCCACCACGATGGCGGTTTTACCCTGCTTGTGCGCCAGCGCCACGGTGGTGGCGATGGTCTCTTCGCTGGTGCCGGCGTGCGGGATCACTTCCACCAGCGGCATCTTGTCCACCGGGCTGAAGTAGTGCAGGCCGATCACCTGCTGCGGCCGCTGGGCCTTTTCGGCGATGCGGCCGATAGGCAGCGAGGAAGTATTGGAGGCGAACACGGTATGCGGCGCGCAGTTGGCTTCTACCTCGGCCACCATCTGCTGCTTCAGCGCCAGATCTTCGAACACCGCCTCGACCACGATATCCACCTGTTCAAAGCCGGTGTAATCGGTAGAGCCGGAGATCAGCATCATCTGCTTTTGCCGTTCCGCCGGGCGCATGCGCTTGCGGCGCACCCGCTTGCCGAGCACGTCCCAGCTGTATTTCAGCGCATGGTTGATACCGGTTTCATTGATGTCTTTGATGCGAACCGGCAATCCGCCGCGGGTGGCGGTGACGCAGGCGATGCCGCCGCCCATCAGGCCGCCGCCGAGAATGCCGACGCGATGCAGGGCGTGCGGCTGGGCATTGCCGCCCCGCTCCTTTTTCAGCGCGGTGGAAGCGAAGAACAGGCTGCGCAGCGCCGCCGACTGCGGCGTCATCGCCAGCTCGCCAAAGGCGCGCGCTTCAGCCTCATAGCCGCTGGCGCTGCCGTGATCCAGCCCGGTGCGCACCACCTGAATGATGCGCTCCGCCGCCGGGTAGTTGCCGTGGGTTTTCGCCAACGTTTTCTTGCGCACGATGCTGAACAGCAGACTTCTGCCCAGCGGGCCGTTGAGCAGGCGATCCTGCCACGGCAGCTCGCGCTGATGCTTCCAGCCCTGCTTCACCCGCTCGATGGCGGTCTGCAACAGAATCGACTGCGGCACGGCGTCGTCCACCAACCCCATGCGCAGCGCCTGGCGGGCGCGAATGTGCTTGCCGGTCAGGATCATGTCCAGCGCCTTGGCGGCGCCGACCAGGCGCGGCAGGCGCTGCGTGCCGCCGGAGCCCGGCAGCAGGCCCAGCTGCACTTCCGGCAGCCCGAGCGCGGTTTTGTCATCCAGCGAACAGACGCGGCCATGGCAGGCCAGCGCCAGCTCCAGGCCGCCGCCCAGGCAGGCGCCGTGAATGGCCGCCACTACCGGCACCGGGAACGCGGCGATCTGCGCCAGCGTGCTCTGCCCTTTCCTGGCCAGCGTTTCCGCCTCTTTGGCGCTGGTGCAAGCGGCAATCATAGTGATGTCGGCGCCGGCGATAAACGAGTCCGGCTTGCCGGAAACGATCACCAGCCCTTCCAGCGCGCTATGCTGCTGCGCCCGGATCAGCACGTCGTTGACCTGTTCGACGAACTCGGCCTTGAGCGTGTTCACCTTGTCGCCCGGCACGTCGATGGTGATCACGCCGATGTTGTCGGGGCGAATCGTCAGCTGAAAGGCCGACGGTTTGGCGCGCTGTTCATGCAATGCGTTTTCGAAGCTCATCATTCCACCTCCACGATCATCGCGGCCCCTAACCCGCCGGCGGCGCAGGCGGTGGTCAGGCCCAGCCCGCCGCCGCGGCGTTTCAGCTCATGCAGCGTCTGGGTGATCATGCGCGCGCCGGTGGCGGCGAACGGGTGGCCATAGGCGATGGAACCGCCCAAGACGTTGAATTTGTCCATGTCCACCTCGCCGATCGCCTGGCTGCGGCCAAGCTTCTCGCGGGCGAACTCTTCGCTGGCGAACATCTTCAGGTTGGCCAGCGTTTGCGCAGCGAAGGCTTCATGCATGTCGATGAGCGTCAGATCGGCCAGACCGATGCCGGCGCGATCCAGCGCCAGCGGCGTAGCGTAGGAAGGCCCCAGCAGCATGTCTTCCCACACGTCGATGGCGGCGAAGGCGAAGCTGCGCAAATAGCCCAGCGGCTGCAGCCCCAGCTCTTTGGCGCGCGATTCGCTCATCATCAGCACCGCCGCCGCGCCGTCGGTCAGCGGCGTGCTGTTGGCCGCGGTGACGCTGCCATGCTTGCGATCGAACGCCGGCTTCAGCTTGGCGTAGGAAGCCAGGCTGGAATCTTTACGGATGTTGTTGTCTTCAGAAAGCTGCGCGCGGTAAGGCGGCACATAGGCGGTCATCACCTCGTCGCGCAACCACCCTTCCCGCCAGGCCTTGGCCGCCAGCTCGTGGGAACGGTGCGCCAGCGCATCCTGCGCCTCGCGGGTGATGCCGTGGCTCTTCGCCATCTGCTCGGCGGTATCGCCCATGCGCAGGCCGGTGGAATACTCCGCCACCGCCGGCGGCACCGGCATCAGATCGCGGAATTTCAGCCGGCTGAACAGTTTGAGGCGCTGCGACAGCGTGCGCGCCTTGTTGACGTCCACCAGCGTGCGCGCCAGCGCCTTGCTGACGCCGATCGGCAAGACGGAAGAAGAATCCGCCCCGCCGGCGATGCCAACGCTGATGCTGCCGGCCATGATGCTCTCCGCCACGTTGGCGATCGCCTGGAAGCTGGTGGCGCAGGCGCGCGACACGCTGTAGGCGTCGGTATGGACGCTCATGCCGGTGCCGAGCACGATTTCACGCGCGATGTTCGGCGCCTCGGGCATTTGCACCACCTGGCCGAACACCAGTTGTTCGATAAGCTGCGGATCGATGCCGCTGCGCGCCAACAGCTCGCTCACCGCCGTTTTCCCTAAATCCACCGCCGGAATGCCGTGATAGGCAGTCGCCTGTTTGGCAAAGGGGGTACGCAGTCCATTCACAATCGCAATGCGGTCACCATGACGGGTCACCAACGGCAGTGCCTTACTCATAAATGCTCCTGAAGAAAATAACGTCAGCGCAATGGGCAGAAAGAGGTCTGACCTGATGAGGTCATTGTTAACCAAACGGTTACATTTGGCAAACCGGCAGAGATCAAAACTGCGAGCAGGCGCACTTTCTATCGGGGGCGGTGTGGGGAAAGGCAATCCCCGGCACGCGGCAGGCGGCGCCGGGGTAAAACGGGGATTAACGCAGGCCGAGCTGGAAGATCAGGGTTTCCGCCTGGCAGGCGAAGGTAAAATCGGCCGCCAACTGCACGCCGCCGTCAACCGGTTTAATGCTACTGCTGATGTCACAAGGGTCGGATTCTACCGCGCGCGCCTTTTCGCTCAGGGCGGCCAGCATCGCCTCCGCATCTTGTTGATTGCTGAACACCTGGCTGTAGGACGCGGTGCAATCGGTGTTATCCATCACGGTGCCGACATCCACACAGCAACACGCGGCGGTTTCCTGGGCGCTGCATTTATTAATTGCATCTGACATGATTGGTTCTCCTCAAAGGCCTCGGTTATCAGCCCAAATTGCCGTTTTACTCACCGGCACAAAGCCACAAAATTCTGCAGGTATTTTACGCTTCCACGCCGGCAATCACTAGCACTTACTTTTAATGGGTGTTTTAAGTGATGGAAATCACAAATAAAAATGAGCGCCTGCTAAGGAATGGTAAGAATTTTGTTATTTACCGCTGGCGTTTTGTTAAGCAGATCTCTTTTTTGATATCAGGTTGGAAATATTTCAAAAACAAACTTGCAACATTTTCACAGGTCAGACCTATACTTCAGCCACTGGTCTGATTTGTCTGAACGATAACGGACCCTACAATCCCGCGCTCCTTGTTACTTCGTGTAACAATAGTTTAAATAATAAACACATAATGAGGTTTTGGTCATGAGCCAGAAAAACCTATTGACTAAATCAGCTCTCGCAGCTGCAGTGGCAATTATCTCTTCAAACGTGTCTGCCGCAGGATTCCAGCTGAATGAGTTCTCATCAGCTGGTTTAGGACGTTCGTATTCTGGCGAAGGCGCCATGGCGGATACGGCGGCCTCGGCAAGCCGCAACCCGGCGTTGCTGATGATGTATACCCGCCCGGAACTTTCTTTCGGCGCGGTCTTCATCGACCCGGACGTTGACATTACCGGTCAATCCCCTTCCGGCGCCAGTTTGGATTCGAAAAACATCGCGCCGACCGCCTGGGTGCCGAACCTGCATTATGTTCACCCGATTAACGATCAGTTCGCCGTAGGCGGCTCGGTCACCAGCAACTACGGTCTGGCGACAGAATTCAACGACGGCTATACCGCCGGCGCTTACGGCGGCAAGACCGATCTGACCACCCTCAACCTGAACCTCAGCGGCGCATACCGTCTGAATCAACACTTCAGCTTCGGTCTGGGCTTCGATGCGGTGTACGCCAAAGCCAAACTGGAACGTTACGCCGGTGAACTGCCGAAGCTCATCGCCGGTTCCGGCCAATTACCGCCGCAGCTAGCCGGCCCTGTTTCGCAGATCCCGGCAGATACCCAGATTTCGCACCTGAAAGGCGACGAATGGGGCTTCGGTTGGAACGCCGGTATTCTGTACGAAGTGGATGAAAACAACCGTTACGGCCTCACCTACCGCTCTGAAGTGAAAATCGACTTCGACGGTGACTACAAGAGCAGCCTGCCTTCAGCCTTCAACCCGCTGCTGGCCTCTCAAGGTCTTCCGTGGGGCACCAACGGCAACACCATTCCGGGTTCTCTGAGCCTGCACCTGCCGGAAATGTGGGAGCTGTCCGGTTACAACAAAGTGGCGCCGCAGTGGGCCATTCACTACAGCCTGGCCTACACCAGCTGGAGCCAGTTCCAGGAGCTGAGAGCCACCGGCAACAACGGCCAAACGCTGTTCGAGAAGCATGAAGGCTTCAAAGACGCTTACCGCATCGCGCTGGGTACCACCTACTTCTACGACGACAACTGGACCTTCCGTACCGGTATCGCCTTCGATGACAGCCCAGTGCCAGCACAGAACCGTTCGATTTCCATTCCGGATCAGGATCGCTTCTGGCTGAGTGCCGGTACCACCTATGCGTTCAACAAAGACGCGTCGGTCGACGTCGGCGTTTCCTACATGCACGGCCAGAAAGTCACCATCAAAGAAGGCCCTTACACCTTCAACTCTGAAGGTAAAGCCTGGCTGTACGGCGCCAACTTCAACTACCGCTTCTAATCTCGCCTGAGATGGATGCCAAAGCGCCCCGCGGGGCGCTTTTTCTTTGCCTGCCGCGTGCCGCCGGCATAAAAAACCCGCCTGCCGGCGGGTTTTCATTGGCGTGACGCCCGTGATTACTGCGAGTCGATCTCGTCCAGTTCGCCCTGAATCGCCTTGGCGTTCGGGTTCTCTTCCGGCTTGAGCGAGCCGCCGTTGGCGATGAAGTCGTGGCGCTGGAAGTAAGCTTCGCGCACCATGATGTAAGGATCGGAGGAGTTGCGCAGCAGGCCGTCGGAATCCAGCAGCTGGGCGCGGGTTTCGATCCCCTCGACGACCCATTTGCCCGCCGACATCCAGAAGGTGAGGTAGCTCAGCATCGGATACAGCGTATCCGCAAAGTCGCCGCCGTCTTCACGCAGGGTGAAGCTGCCGTAGCCCGGCAGCATCACGTACGGGCCATAACCCACATCGTAATGCCCCAACGTGCTGCCGAAGCGGTTCGGCTCTTCGCGCGCCAGTTTCGGGTTGGCCATGCCGGCCACATCGATCAGGCCGCCCATCCCGAGCAGGGTGTTCAGGAAGAAGCGGTTGAAGTGAATCATCCCGCGGTAAGGGTCGCCCTTGAGGAAGGCGTTGACCATGCTGGCCGGCTCTTCCAGGTTGGAGGTGAAGTTGCTGATGCCGTTACGCGCCGGCATCGGCACGTAGTCACGCCAGGCCACCGCGACCGGACGCAGGATATAGGGATCCAGGACGTTGTAGTTGAAGTCGAACATCGTCCGGTTGAATCCTTCCAGAGGATCGGAACGCCCTTGCGGATCGTTGTCTGGCGCGCTGGCACAGCCCACCAGTAATACCGTTGCGAATGCCACCCCAGTCAGGCGAAAGTTCATATTTTTCTCCATAAAAACACGTTCGGTCTTATTTTTCAGTGACCTGCTTGTTTATCTGAACGCTAACCTGCTCTTTACCGCTGAATGTCTGCAGCGAGCTTTCGCCGAACCAGTCCCCCGGCTGCGGCGTGGCCAATCCGTCCTGTGAGAGGCGCACACGCACCTGCACCTGATGCTGCGCCGAGAGCAGACGCTCGGGCATCATGGCGTTGCCGTCATCCAGTGAGAAAGACAGCGGAAAACGGCTCAGCGGCAATTGTTTTACCGCCACCGGCACCGGGCTAACGCCGTCAGTGACCGAAATGACCAGCGTCCCCTGCGGCGGCAAGGCTTTCGCCGCCTGCGGTGACAGCGAAACGGTCACATTCAGTTTAACATTTTCTCCGCCTGCCTGGGCTTTTGCTTGTGCAATGCTGCGCTTTATCACTTCCGCGCGCGGATCGTTGGCCGGCAGCAGCTGCAGCATCACCTGCCAGGCACCGATCGCCTGCTTGAAATCGCCCTGTTCGAAGGCATTGAACGCCAACAGGCTCAGCACCCGCGGATCGCCGTGGTTTTCCGCGATCATGCGCCGCAGCAGCTGCGTCGCCTGCTTGTTATCCTCCGGATCGTTGGAGCGCGTCAAGACCTCGGCATAGCCGAGCCGCACTTCCAGACTATTCGGATCCAATTGATAAGCATGGGCAAACGCCTGCGTGGCGGTGGTGGCGTTGTTCAACGCCATGCCGACGCGCCCCAGCATCATCCAGTCGTTGATGTTGCGATCGTCCTGCTGCAGCGCGGTGCGCAGCCCCAGCCCGAGGCGGGCGATCTCTTCCATGCTCAGCGGTTTGGCGCGCTCATTGGCAACGCGCTCGCGCAATTCCGGCATTTGCGCCTGCACCAGACGCCAGTCCAGCACCTGCGCCAATCCGCCGGTTTTCAGATAAAAGCCAACGGTCACCGCCAGCAATAACAGCACGCCCGGCACCAGCGCCCAACGATTGATCGGTTTCGCCTGCGCCGCTTGCTCGGCCGGGATGTCGTTCAACAGGTTCTGTTGCAGCTCTTTCACCAGCTCCGGGCGCTCGGCCACCACGCCCTGCTGCTCGTCCTGCGCCAGCTCGCTAAGACGATCCTGATAAAAAGCCTTGTTCAACGCATCGCGCGTGGCGGCGCTCTGCTTGCCGTGGCGCATTGCCGGCACCACCAGCAACGCGGCGGCGCCGGCCAGCAACACGCAAATAATCAGCCAAAAAGCCATTAGGGTTTCTTCCTGTCAGTCTCTTGCAACAGCGCCGCCAGGCGCTGCCGTTCCCGTTCGGAGAATGCATCGTCCACTGCCGCGTCGGGCCGGCGCCGGGTGCGCAGGATCACCACCGCCCCGCCGATCAGCACGAACAGCAGCGGGCCGATCCACAAGATCAGCGTCGCCGGCGTTACCGGCGGCTCGTAGGTGACGAAATTGCCGTAGCGCGCCACCATGTAATCGATGATCTGCTGCTTGCTTTGCCCCTGCATCATCAGCTCGTACACCTTGGTGCGCATGTCGGCGGCGATAATGGCGTTGGAATCGGCAATGCTGTTGTTTTGGCATTTCGGGCAGCGCAGCTGTTCGGTCAACTCGCGATACTGCTGCTCCTGCTCGACGGAGTTGAAGCGATAGGTATCGATCGCCGCTGCGGCGCTCCAGCTCAGCAGCGCGGCGCACAGCAGGACAATCAGCCTCATGCCTCACCTCCGTACTTTTTATACAGCGGCAGCACTTCCTGCTGCCAGACGCGCTCGTTCATGTCGCCGGCGTGGCGATAGCGAATAATCCCCTGGCCGTCGATGAGAAAGGTCTCCGGCGCGCCGTACACCCCGAGATCCAACCCCAGCATGCCGTCGCCGTCGTACAGGCTGAGGGCATAGGGATTGCCGAGGGAATTCAGCCAGGTCACCGCCTTGGCGCGATCGTCTTTGTAGTTCAGGCCAACCACCCGCACGCCGCGCGCCGCCAGCGTGTTGAGATACTGGTGTTCCGCGCGGCAGGTCGGGCACCAGGTGGCCCAGACGTTGAGCAATATCGGCTTGCCGTCGCGCAGCACCGCCTGATCGTAGGTTTTGCCGGGCTGATCCAGCGATTCCAGCCTGAAGGTCGGCACCGGTTTGCCGATCAGCGCCGATTCCAGCATGGTCGGATCTTCGCCGCCGGCGTTGCGCGTCAGCTGCACCATCAGCGCCGCCACCAGCAGCAGGAAGAGTACCAACGGGATAAACAGCAGCTTGCGCTTCATGGTTGCGTCTCCAGCTTGCCTTCGCGCTTGAGTTTTTTGCTCATGCGGTAACGCGGGTCGAGGATGCACAGCAGGCCGCCGATCGCCATAAAGACGCCGCCGAACCAAATCCAGCGCACAAAGGGTTTGTAATACAGGCGCACCGCCCAGGAACCGTCCTCCAGCTCCTCGCCCAGCGCCGCATACAGATCGCGGCTGAAACCGCCGTCGATCGCCGCCTCGGTCATCATGCTGCGCGCCACGCTGTAATAGCGTTTCTCCGCGCGCAGCGTCGCCTCCGGCTTGCCGTTGCGCGTGACGTCGATGATGCCGACGCCGCCGCTGTAGTTCGGGCCGCGAATGTCGTGCACGTCGCGGAACACGAAGTGATAGTTGTGGATATCCACGCTGTCGCCGGCCTTCATCCGCACGTCGCGCTCCACGCTGTAGTTCTGGCTGAAGGCGATGCCGATCACCGTCACCGCCACGCCGAGGTGGCCGAGCACCATGCCCCAGTGGCTGCGGGACAGCTGCCGCAGGCCGCGCCAGAAACCGTGACGGTGGGTGGCACGCTCATGCAGTTCCATCAGCGTCAGAATGATCACCCACAGCGCCATGATCAGGCCCACCACCGTCATGCCGGCGATACTGTCCTGCAGCAGCCACGGCAGCAGAATCGACAGCGCCAGCGTCGCCAACAGCGCCACGCCGAGGCGGCGCCACAGCTTGCTCGGCTCATCGCGGCGCCAGCGCACCAGCGGGCCGATGCCCAACAGCAGCGCCAACGGCGCCATCAGCCAGGTGAACATGGTGTTGAAGAACGGCTCGCCGATCGAAATGCTGCCCAGCCCCAGCTGTTTGTGCACCAGCGGCAGCAGCGTGCCCAACAGCACCACCAGCATGGCGGCGATCAGCAGCACGTTGTTGCCCAGCAGGAAGGTCTCGCGCGAGAAGGTCTCGTGCTGCACCCGGCTTCGCACCTGGCCGCCCTTGACCGCGTACAGCAGCAGCGAACCGCCGATCACAATCACCAGATAGGCGAGGATAAACATGCCGCGCGCCGGATCGGAGGCGAAGGAGTGCACCGAGACCAGCACGCCAGAACGCACCAGGAAGGTGCCCAGCAGGCACAGCGAAAAGGCGGTGATCGCCAGCAGCACCGTCCAGGCTTTGAAGGTGCCGCGTTTTTCGGTCACCGCCAGCGAATGCATCAGCGCAGTGCCGGCCAACCACGGCATAAAGGAGGCGTTTTCCACCGGATCCCAGAACCACCAGCCGCCCCAGCCCAGCTCATAGTAGGCCCAGGCCGATCCGAGCACGATGCCCAGCGTGAGGAACACCCAGGCGGCGGTGGTCCACGGGCGCGACCAGCGCGCCCAGGCGGTGTCGAGCCGGCCGGCCATCAGCGAGGCGATGGCGAACGCGAAGGCGACCGAGAAGCCGACATAGCCCATATACAGCAGCGGCGGGTGGAAGATCAGGCCGATATCCTGCAGCAGCGGGTTGAGATCGCTGCCGTCGATCGGGAAGTTCGGCAGCGTGCGGGTGAACGGATTGGAGGTCATGATGATGAACAGCAGGAAACCGGCGGTGATCATCCCCATCACCGACAGCACCCGCGCCACCGCATCCTGCGGCATCGCCCGGCTGCACAACGCCACCGCCAGCGACCAGCAGCTCAGCAGCAGCACCCACAGCAGCAGCGAACCTTCATGCGCCCCCCAGGTGGCGGCGATGCGGTAATACACCGGCAGTTGGGTATTGGAGTTGGTGGCCACGTAGGCGACGGTAAAATCGTTGACCACGAAAGCGTGCACCAGGCACAGGAACGCCAGCGCAATCGCGGCGAACATGCCGTAGGTCAGCGGCCGGGCCACCGCCATCATGCGGCTGTCCTGCCGCGCCGCGCCCCACTGCGGGTAAATGCTCAGCAGCAGCGCGATCGCCAGCGCCAGGCACAGCAGAAAACTGCCCAGTTCCGGTATCATGACTTGGCGCCCTCCGCCTGCGGCGCGTTATACGCTTCCGCCGGGCCTTTGTGGTTCTCTTTCATCGCGTCGGCCACTTCCGGCGGGGTGTATTTCTCGTCGTGTTTGGCCAGCACTTCGCGCGCGTTGACCACGTTGCCCTCACCCAGCACGCCCTGCGCCACCACGCCCTGCCCTTCGCGGAACAGGTCCGGCAGAATGCCGGTGTAGGTCACGCCGATCGCGCCGCGCGCGTCGTAAATCTTGAAGCTGACCTGCAGCGTATTGGGATCGCGTTTCACCGAGCCCGGCATCACCATGCCGCCGATGCGCAGCCGCTGGCCGACCTCGGGCTTCTCATGATTTTCGCCCTTGCCCTGCAAAATTTCACCCGGGGTATAGAACAGATCGATATTGGAGCGCAGCGCGTACAGCATCAGGGTCGCGGTCAGCGCGATGCCGATCAGCACAACGATCGCCAGATAAAGGCGGCTTTTACGACGTGGATTCACAATGATTTCTCCCGCGGTGCGGCGGATTCTTGTTTTGATTGTTGCGCATGGCGAATGCGCCGCTCGCGCGCCTGACGGCGGCCGATCTCGGCGAGCAGCTGGCGCCGTTGCCAGACGGTGTGCGCCACCAGCCCCAACAGCGAAATCAGCGTGGCGGCGACCGCCAGCCAGACATAGAAGGCGTAACCGCCCATGGCGAAAAACGCCGACCAGGAATCGAATGCGGCATTCATGACTGACGCTCCTTATTCACCAGCCCGGCGACCCACGGGCGCTGGCGTTCCTGGAACAGGATCAGATTGCGCAGGCGCATCAGCGTCAGCGTGACGAACAGCAGCAGGTAGCCGAGGATCGCCCAGCGCAGCGGGGTGCGCATGCTGGGCGCGATGGACTGCTGCATGTTGGTCGAGCCCTGATGCAGCGTATTCCACCATTCGACCGAGAAATGGATGATCGGGATATTCACCACACCCACCAGCACCAGAATCCCGGCGGCGCGGCCCGCCAGGCGGCGGTCTTCGAAAGCGTTGTACAGCGCGATGACGCCCATATAGAGGAACAGCAGCACCAGCTCGGAGGTCAGACGCGCATCCCACACCCACCAGGTGCCCCACATCGGCTTGCCCCAGGCGGAGCCGGTCACCAGCGCGATAAAGGTGAACACCGCGCCGATCGGCGCCATCGCCGCCACCACGGTATCGGACATTTTCATCTGCCACACCAGGCCGATAAACGCCGCCACCGCCATCGAGGCGTAGATGCCCATCGACCACATGGCCGCCGGCACGTGAATATAAATGATGCGGAAGCTGTCGCCCTGCTGATAATCCTTCGGCGCGAAACCAAAGCCCCATGCCCAGCCAAGCAGCAGGCAGGCCGCCGCCGCCAGCCCCAGCCAGGGGATAAAGCGGCCGCAGACGTGATACAGCCGTTCAGGCCGCGCCAGTTGATGTAACCATTTCCACATTGTCGTCAGTGCTCACGGTAATTTTTATGCGTCGGCCGCCCCGAGGGTTCGAAACGGCGAAAATCTTCTGCGGGGTACGCTCTTGTCGGCCTTGCCCGTCTGTTCATTCAATACGTTAGCTAGTGCACGCTCACTCGCAGCGCCGCCGCGGTGGCAAACGGCGCCAAAGTCACGCTGCCCGCCAGCATCGCGCCGAGTATCGCCAGGTAACCGTCGATCGGCATGCCCATCGAAGCGGCGTCGATCGCCCCGGTGGCGAAGATCAGCACCGGAATATACAGCGGCAGCACCAGCAGGCTGAGCAGCACGCCCCCTTTGCGCAGGCCGACCGTCAACCCCACGCCGATAGCGCCGATCAGGCTCAGCGTCGGCGTGCCGAGCAGCAGCGTCCCCGCCACCGCCAGCCAGGTCTGCATATCGAGCGACAGCAGCAGCGCCACCAGCGGCGACAGGATCAGCAGCGGCAGACCCGTCACGACCCAGTGAGCACACACTTTGCCCAGCACCGTCATCGGCAGCGGCGTCGGCAGCAGCAACAGCTGCTCCAGCGAGCCATCGAGGAAATCATCGCGAAACAGCCGCTCCAGCGACAGCAGCGAGGCCAGCAGCGCCGCCACCCACACGATGCCCGGCGCAATGCGCGCCAGCAGCTGCGGCTCCGGGCCAATCCCCAACGGGAACAGCGTGATCACTATCAGGAAAAACCACAGCGGGTTGACGATCTCCGAGCCTTTACGGCAGGCGATCTTCAGTTCGCGGCGCACCAGGGTCAAAAACATCACAAACTCCCCGCGTCGTGTTCCGCCAAACGAACTTTGCCCACCGTTTGGCCGACGCCGGCCAAATCCTGATGGGTGGTCAACAATACCATGCCGCCCCGCTGCGCATGTTGTTCAAAAAGGCTAATCAACTCGGCCACGCCCTGTTTGTCGATCGCCGTCAGCGGTTCATCGAGGATCCACAGCGGCGCCGCGCTGAGCCACAGCCGCGCCAGCGCCACGCGCCGCTGCTGCCCGGCGGAAAGCTGCGCCACCGGCAGATCTTCGTAACCCACCAGCCCCACCTGCTCCAGCGCGCGCCAGATGGCCTGATGCTCGGCCGCGCCGCGCACCGCTTGATAAAACTGCAGATTTTCGAAGGGCGTCAATACGGCTTTGATGCCGGGCTGATGGCCGATAAACAGCAAATCTTGCTGGTAATTCGCGCGATCGCGCAGCGTGTTGCGCCCGCGCCAGCACACCTCGCCGCCGTCCGGCCGCGCCAGGCCGGCGAGAATGCGCAGTAAACTGGTCTTGCCCGCGCCGTTCGGCCCTTCTACCTGAATGATATCGCCCGGCTGAACTGAAAAGCTTAGCTCGCTAAACAGGATGCGCTCATCGCGCACGCAACTCAGACTTTTGGCTTCCAGCATCGGGGAACTCATATTTTTCTTTGGGATAGCGAATCATAGCATAAGCCTTTCCCCGCACGCAGCCCGCGGCGGGCGCGCCGACGGGCCAATATGGCGAGCAGGATCAAGAATGCGTGGAAAAAATCGGCGGATTTTAACTCTTGTTACCTTTTTCTGTATTTCGCCGCATTTAACTACGCTTAATGACGTGAACTCACCCTTATGAAGCAGGAGCGACAGCATGAACGAACAGCGACGCCAGGAGCACGAGCCGGATGAGACGATGCAGGTAGAGAGCAAAGAACAGGAACAGGGCAAGCGCGAAATCGAAGTCAGGGAAGAAAATCTGCCGTCGCGCGCGGCGGCGGTGCATGAACAGATCCGGATGGAAGGCGAAAAAGAGCTGGAGCGCGACTGGCTGGCATTGCTGTGGTCGGCGATCGCCGCCGGGCTGTCGATGGGTGCCTCGCTGGCGGCAAAGGGCATTTTCCACGCCCGCCTGCCGGACGATCCCAGCCGCTTTTTCATCGAGAACCTCGGCTACACCTTCGGTTTCATCATTGTCATCATGGCGCGCCAGCAGCTGTTTACCGAAAATACCGTCACGGCGGTATTGCCAATCATGCATAAACCCACGCCGCGCAACCTGCTGATCCTGCTGCGCCTGTGGGGCGTGGTGCTGCTCGGCAACCTGATCGGCACCGGGCTGGCGGCGCTGGCGTTTACCCATATGCCGCTGTTCGACGCCGAGACGCGCGGCGCCTTCATCAGCCTGGGCGAAGAGGTGATGCGCCATACGCCGGGAGAAATGTTCGCCAACGGCATCCTGGCCGGCTGGATCATCGCCACCATGGTGTGGATGTTCCCGGCCGCCGGCGCGGCGAAAATCTGGGTGATCGTGCTGATGACCTACCTGGTGGCGATTTGCGATCTGACCCATATCGTGGTCGGTTCGGTCGAGATCCTCTATCTGGCGTTCAACGGCGCGATTGAATGGCAAGAATTCATTTACCCGTTCGCCCTGCCGACGCTGGCGGGCAACATCATCGGCGGCACCTTTATCTTTGCGCTGATAAGCCACGCGCAGATCCGCAACGATTTGAGCGCCAAAAATCGGGCGGCGCGCCTGCAAGAGGAAAAACGGCGCCACGGCGGGGAAAAACCGTGATCGCCGTCGGTTAGCCGAGGAAATTTCGGCATGAACTGGCGAGGTATTGAGCAAACGCGCCGCTAAGCGCTTATTCTGCGGGTAAAAAAAGGTATAATGCCCCGGCAGCTTCGGTTGCCGGCCCGCAGCGTCCCCGTAGTTAAACGGATATAACAAGCCCCTCCTAAGGGCTAGTTACTGGTTCGATTCCAGTCGGGGACGCCATTCTTTCTCATCCAGCCATTCCCCGTCATCTGCACCCGCAATCCGCCCTTTTCCCCCGTTCAGATTCGATTTCCCCCGAGCGTTATGATTGGCATTAATTAAAAAACTTAATATCCGTCGGAGTAGAAACCGTCGTCGCCTGCCCTCTGGCCTGCAACTCGCCCTTTTCATCATCGAAATCGAACAACATAACGGTATTGGTAAACACATTCGTCACATAGAGATGGTTACCGCCGGCATCGAAAGCGAGCGCACGCGGTTCAATACCGCCGGCTTCATAGCGCGTTGGCACATCTGGCAGCCCATCCTCGCCAATTTTTAATACCAGCAGGTGGTTATCGGCACCGCGATTGGTGGCAATAAGATATCTGCCGCTCGGGCTGAGGATTATTGCCCCACCGCTTTTCGCCTCCGCTGAATCCTGCCCGCCGTTCAGTTTCACCTTCCCTTGCCGCGTCAATCGATGGTCGCTGACGGCAAACACCTCGATTTCACTCGCCATTTCAGTGATGACGTAGGCGTATTCCCCTTCTGGCGAGAACGCCATGTGCCGTGGGCCGGCGCCGGGTGCGAAGGCGACATCGCGCGAAGCATCCGCTTGCAAAGGCTGCGCGTTGCCCGAGCGATAGCGGTAGGCGCGCAGCTTGTCCCCGCCGAGATCCGCCGCGTACAGATATTGGCCATCGCGGCTGAAGGTGGTGGAGTGCGCATGGCCCCCTTCCTGGCGCCCCTGCACGACGCCGGAGCCGGGCGTGAACGGAAAATGCTGCCCCCGTTCCCCCAGTTTGCCGTCGCCGCCAATCGGTAATACCGTCACCCCCGCGCCGCCTTTGGCGACGGAGTAGTTGGCGACAAACAGAAACTTGCCATCCGGGCTGAGGGTGGCATGCGTCGGCTGCCGGCCCGCGCTGCTCACCGTATTCAGCACCCGCACGGCGCCGTCTTTGTCTATCGCCAAGGCAGTGACCGTTCCCGCGTTCTCCTCATTGGTGACATAGGCGAAACGGCCATCGCGAGATTTTACGATCCATGACGGGCTTTTCATTTTAATCACGTCGAGCAGCGTTAATGTGCCGTCGCCATTAACCGCCAGACGATAGAGGCCTTCACTGGGGTGCGCCGGTTTCTGCACCGCAGGCGCATCCGGAATATGGGTCCAGGTGCCGACTAACGCTATTTGCTGATGCTCCCGATTATTTGCCATCGCATTTCCTGAAAACATGAAAAGAGTTAATGCCAACGCGAATTGAATGGCCTGTCTGGCTAAACCGGCCACGCTCGCTCCGCCAGACACAGACAATGTCAAAGGTAGCATACGGCGCGCATAATGACGCTTATTCATCGAATCGGTGGATTTCTCTATACTCATGATGTTTCCTTTTCTCAACGCTACGCCACAGGAATAAGTATATCGACATTGACGACGCGACTGTGTAAATGCTCATGTCTATATAGTTCGATAAAAAAACTTTCTCTCACCTTGACATTGATAGCCGGCAGATAGGCGTCATAGATATCTGCAAAAAAATCAATGTACTCAGACAACTCACCCATAAAGGGGATGACAATATATTTCCCTCTGGGTATGTAGAAATTGAAGATAGAATGAAAAACCTCTTGCTCCTTACCGTTTGAATGCCATTTTCCCGCTCTGTTGTTTTCCGCACGATAAGCCTTCCCATGCTTGCTTAACCATTTCTCATTAGTCTGCGTAATGTCACCGGCATCTCTGTATTTCCTTATGGAGTGGAAGATCAATGCCTTGTACTGCTTTAACAGCTCGATATCATCCGGCATGACCGTGTGATAAAAATAGGGTTTCTTGTCAATGCCATACGGTGGGATCTGGGTGGAAAAATCCCATCCCCGGCTGTTCCTAAAGCTGTTGGGCGTTTCGCCAAAGAAACGTTTAAACGCCCGCGTGTAACATTGCTGAGAGGCAAAGCCCGATGCCAAGGCGACATCCAATATGTTCCCTTGATGTTGTTTAAGCAAGATTGCGGATCGGCTCAGCTTTCTGTTTCTGATATAAGTCCCTAACGTAATGCCAAAATAATGTTTAAACAGCCGCTGTAAATGCCATTTAGAGTAACCCGAGATAATAGACACTTTCTCAACGGAAAGTCCCTCTATAATATTCTTCTCCATATACTCTAACACCTGTAAAAGAATATCTTTTCGATAGTCCATGCGCGCTCCTTGCTTTTATAAAAATCGTGTCCTTTTCATTAAAATCGTTAACCAACCAAATCAAGTCATTAAGATTAATCCTAAAAAAAATCACCCTGACAACGCCATTTTTACGGCATGGGAAAAGTCATCATATAAATAACTGAAAATGATCATGTTATATAAATACGCTTGCGAAAAACACGTGAATAAAAAATGTGCCACGCAAAGTGCATCCATTAAAGATGCATTTGCCCCGCCGTGGAAAATCACACTTTATGTTAATTGTTTTATCTTAAAGTGTTTTTTTGCATCCCAATTGCATGACCAAATAGGAATTTCATCATTGCAAATTAAAATGCATTTTATAATCAGGCTGACTGATAAAACTTATTGAGACTAATAAATAAAATCATGAGCAGCGTTTGAAAAGAAGATAGGGACAGGCTCATTTTCTGAACATCGGGCCAGAAAATCACAGATCGTAATAGGGAGCCTCTTTTATCTTTTTCCTGCGCTGAGAAGAACCGATGTTTTAACACATCTTGCTCGATGCCCTATTTTACCCTCCACGCCAATTGGGGCGCTACTTTGCCCACCGTGAACCGCCGGCCCTCCAACGTAAAAGCCTCATGCCGACTCGCACCGTGCGTTGTTGCCAGAATAGCCTGATTGCCCAGTAAAAAGCCCAGCCTATAAGGCCGGGCCTTTCATTAACGGCCTGATTAATCAGCCAGGTTGTCGATCTCTGCGGATCTGTGCTTGCGCAACAGATACAGCAGCAAAGATACCCGCCGCTCGGTGCGTTCCGGGGTATCCGGCGGCAGGTTGTAGCGCAGGGTGTAGCGCTCGTTATTCTCGTTGCAAAAATCGATGACGAGCACGGGAGCAGAGGCCCCCGCTACTTTTCGATAATTCAGCGAGATGCACGACAGGTTTTTTTTCATCTCAACTTACCGCGACAGTGCGGCGGGTTGATTCGGCAATCCGCCCCACGCCGGCGCTCAGCGCAGCGCCCAACAGCAGCATCAACAGCGAACCCCAAGCGGCGCGCGACAGCTGTTTGGCCGCTTCGTCGGCCGCTTCACGCGCTTTCTGCTCGGCCTCGGCCTTGAGTTTTTCCACTTTCTGCACCGCCTGCTGGTAAGCCTGAGCATAGTTATCGACGATTTGGCTCGCTTCATCGCGGCTTTTGCCGGTGCGCGCCGCAACGATATTCACCAGCGCATCCTTGTCGGCGGCGCTCAACGTCGGCTCACCGGACTGCTTGACGCGGTCGAACCACTGCTTGAGCTCGGAGGCGGCCTGCGCCGGATCGGCAGCCGCGTCCATGGCCGATTGCTTGCCGTCGGCGGTCGCCCTATCGGCCTTCTGTTCCAACCGAGCCGGATCCAGTTCCGGCTTGCCGGTCTGCTTGAGCGTGGCGTTCAACTGGTTTTCCAGGCTTCCCCAGTCAAGGCTGATGCCCTTTTTATCCAGCTGTTGCTTGAGGCCTTCGCCCACGTTTGGCGCCGCCGCCGCCAGGCCGCTGCCCGCCAGCGAAAGCCCTTTGCCCACCGCGCTGCCCGCCAGCCCCACCACGCCACTCGCCAATGAAACCACCAGCCAGGTGGTCAGCAAGGTGGTGATCGCCCAGCTCAGCAGGCCATGCAAGCCGCCGCGGTTCGGTGCGGTGCGGCCGGCGACGAACGCGCCTGCGGCCAGCGACGCCAGCGTTGAAACCAGCAGCCAGATCCCGGTGCCGGTGCCAAAGCCGCTCAGCGGGTTACCCTTTTGCATCATATCCACGGCCTGGGCGCCGATAGCCGTGCCCAGCACGCTGAAGATCAGATAAGTCACCAGCGCCACGGCACTCCCGGCCAATATCGAGCCCCATGACACCTGAAACGCAAAGCGATTTGATTCATAGACAGTGGTCATCGTTGTTCCTTATATTTTCTGGACAAGTGATTGCACGCACGGCGGATAACCGCGCAGACAGATGCAGTCTGCCGCGCGGCGTCGTCGGCCGTCCCGGTTCATTTGCGCCAGAATGACTAGTGCATTCACACCCTGCGAATACGCACGTTATGCACTAAGCTGCTCAGCGAGTAGCGTAACCCGCGGCCCCGGTCAGAGGCCGCTCCCTTCTGTCTAGCGGAGAACACATGAGCCAATCCGTCCTGGCCAGCGAAACCCACCGCGGCCACCTGCAGCAAATCATCTCCGGCTTGTCCGACGGCGTGATCCTGACGGATACCGATCGAACGCTGCTCTGGGCCAACGAGGCCGCGTTGGCCATGCATGGCGTGAGTCATCAGAAAGCCCTGGGGGCCAATGCCGGCGAGTACGCGGCGCGTTTTGCCCTGCGCTATCGCAACAATCATCCGCTGGCTTTGGAACAGTATCCGCTGAACCGGGTTGCCGATGGCGAGACCTTCACCGATGTGGTGGTGGAGGTTCGGCAGGCCGACGATCCGGACAGCTTCTGGGTGCACCGCCTACGGAGCCTGATTATCACCGATGCGCAGGGGCAACCGGAGCTGCTGGCGCTGATCCTGAGCGACGCGACGGAGTGGGCCAGCGCCGAACAGCGCTTTGAAAAAACCTTCAACGCCAATCCGGCGCCGGCGGTCATTTGTCGGCTAAGCGACCTGCGCTACGTCAAGGTCAATCAGGGGTTCCTGGATATGACCGGTTACCAGCGTGAACAGGTCATGGGGCGTTCGGTCTATGAACTCGACGTGTTGGAACAGGCGGAGCACAAAGATCTGGCGATACAGCGCCTGGGGGAAGGCGCCACCATTCCGCAAATGGAGGCCGAGCTGAAACTGCCCGGTGGCGGAAGCAAGCTGGTGGTGGTTGCCGGCCAACCGCTGGACATCAATGAAGACGACTGCATGCTGTTCACTTTTACCGATCTCGAACCCCGGCGCCAGGCGGAATCGGCGCTGCGGGAAAGTGAAGAGCGGTTCGCCAAGGCATTTCGCCTGAGCCCGGTGCCGACGTTGCTGTGTACCGCGCACGAGCGGCGCGTGCTGGACGTCAACGAAGCCTTTACCCGCACCACCGAGTACGACGCCGAAGCCTTGATCGGCAAGACGATCGATGAGATCCCGTTTATTGACGATCCCGAGGCGAACCGCCGTTTGTTTGCCGCGCTGGAAAAAAGCGGCAACGTCGAAGGGCTGGACATCCGGGTACGCAAGAAAGGGAGCGAGTCGATCGACTGCGTGGCCTCGGCGGATGCCGTCAGCATCCACAATGCGCCCTGCTACCTGCTGGTGCTCATGGACATTACCGAACGCAAACGCTCGGAGCTGGAGCTGGTCAGCGCCATCGAAGAAGTGATGCAGGACGCCTCCTGGTTCAGCCAAACCCTGATTGAAAAACTGGCCAACGTGAAAAGCATCAACCGGCCCGACCAGGCCGGATTGACCGCCAGCGATCTCACGCCGCGCGAGCGCGATGTGCTGGAATTGATTTGCGAGGGGCTGCCGGACAAGAAAATCGCGGCGCGTCTCAATCTGGCGCTCAACACCATTCGCAACCATGTCGCGACGGTCTATTCCAAGCTTGGCGTGCACAGCCGCAGCGAAGCCATCGTCTGGGCCAGAGAACGCGGGCTGTTTACCGGCGGGCTGGCCGCCAGGAACGGCAAGTAGCCTGCAAATGCACTATCCGCACCGATGCAAACGCCCCTTATAGGCTCAAAGTGAAGTGCATAACATGGAGGTGCAAATGCAGGCTTTCGCCCTGTGCGGAAGCCAAACGGATCGAACCTTAGGAGCGCATCACAATGAACAGCGAAAAAGCCAATGGCATGATGGAAAAAGTGGCGGGCAAGGCGCAGGAAATGGCGGGCGACGTCACCGGAAACCCACGTTTGCAGGCCGAAGGCGCCACGCGCTATGCAGCGGGCGCGCTGCAAGAAAAATACGGCGACGCCCTGAGCTGCGCCGGCAGCATGATGAAGAAAAACCCCCTCGCCGCATTAGCCCTCATTGCCGGCGCTGGCCTGTTGACCGGCCTGCTGCTGCGCCGCCGTTGATACGCGCCGGCGAGCAAACCGCTTTTCCCTGAGCGCCGCGCCCGGTTAACAGCAACCGGGCGCGGTGCCATCGGCCAACGGGCAATGCCGTGCGGGCATATGGCCTTATCGATTTATTCATCCGTTACGCCGACAATGATGATTAACGGCTATTCAGCGGCATCGGATTATTATGGCGAAACGGCGATATCCCTCATGGAATAGGCGGCATTCTTTTTCATACCGTCGCACGCCGCCTTTACTCACTGCTTAACGACAGCCATTTTATTTTCCTCGCGTATTCCTGATTTTTATCGTCTTCTCAACCCAAACCCCTCGGCGGTTATTTACGGTCTTGGTGCAATAAATCGGCTTACCCTCAACATCATTAAAACCATCAGGTTAAAATTCGACTCCATTCGTCAACCTGGGTTTATCCTCCTCTCCATTAAATGTTAAGATCGCTGTATTGCGCGCACGGAGAAATAGCATGTTCCCCACTAAAAAACATTCACAGCGGGCCACCCCGCTGACCAGCTATCAATTTTCCCGGCTGCATACTTTCGAATGCGTCGCCCGTCATTTATCTTTTGCGCTGGCGGCGCAAGAATTGTCGATCACCCCCAGCGCCGTAAGCCACCGCATTAATTTGCTCGAAAAGGAGTTGGGTTTTCTGCTATTCCAGCGCTTTCATCGCAGAATTACCCTGACGCCGGAGGGCGAGCGCATGCAATGGGCGCTGGACAGCTCCTTCAACACGCTGAATCAGGAAATTCTGGACATCAAGAATCGCGAGCTGACGGGCACCCTGACCCTCTACTCGCATCCGTCTCTGGTGCAATGCCTGTTGCTGCCGCGCATCGGCGACTTTATCGCCCAGCACCCCACCATTCACCTCAACATTCTGACCGGGCAAGAGATCATCAACCTGGCCAACCGCGGCGTGGACTTGGCGATGTACTTCGGCAAACTGCCCTCGGGGCGGCATCTGGACGAGGCCTTTATGCAGGAATCGATGGTGCCGATCTGTACGCCGCAGTACGCCGCCGCACATAGCCTGTACGATGCGCCGGAAAATTTGGCCCACTGCACGCTGCTGCACGATCGCTACAACTCCGGCGAAGACGAGTGGCAAACCTGGTCGCAACACTTTGCGCTGGGGCTGGATACCGACAGCAAAAGCATGGAGTTCGACCGTTCCGATCTCGCGGTGCTGGCCGCCACGCGGCACCTTGGCGTCGCCATGGGGCGGCTCAATCTGGTGCAGGACTGGATCAAAAGCGGCGAGCTGATCATTCCGTTCACCGACATGACCGTGCCCTGCGAGCACTGCTATTTTACCTCGACCATCTCCGAGCGGCAGTGGCCGAAAATCCTCGCGTTTAAGCAGTGGATCATGAAAATCGCCCCTCTGGTCTGATGGCCGGAGGGCTAGCGCATTATTTTAGGGGAATAAGAAAAATTCAGCGCGCAGGCGTAGAGCCGGCCGGCCTTTGAATAAGAGATATATTTGCGGTTTTTATCCCAGGCCAGCAGGGAGTTATTGGCAAAATAATAAACCTCCAATTGCATCCCATTAGCCAACCTCGACCAGCCTCGGCTTCGTATCACGGTAAAATCACCGTTATCGCCGAGCGTAATCAGCGGCACGCCCCAGGCATAGCGGGATATTTGCAGCTGAATAATGAATTGGCTTTCGCAGCTTATTTGGTAGTTCTGTACATCAACATCCATAATTTATATTTTTGGTGCCACCCTTCGATAAAAATAAATAAGATAAGAACAACTCACCACGCTTAACACCAGCGCGATCAGCAAACAGGCGCACAGCGTGGCGCGATCCCAGGTGAAGCGCTGGCCGCGGCGGCAGCCCTGCCGTCGATTCCGATTCTCGCATTCATAATAGGGTTCTCGCCGCCGCGAGAATAATAACAGGCTACCGTCGCGTTATTCTTTGTACACCACGATTTCCTGATAAAGCTTAATCACCTCACCATCGCTGTCGACGGAGTCGGTATATTCGGTTTGCTGCGCCAAATGAATCACCTTCCATCCTTTGCGTGCTAATTCGGGGATCGTCAGGCGCCCCACGCCGCGGCAGGAAAACAGGGTATCGTCAGACAACCTGAGCTTGCTAACCTCTGCATAATCATAGGCTTGAGAATGGCAAACGTGCGACTCCGCCGCCATCGCCGGCAGTGAAAACAGCCCCACTAACAACATTAACAGGTTTCTCATGGCGACCTCCCAATCGCTTATTCATGCCGGCCGATTACGCAGACAAAGGCTGGCGTTAATACGCCGGCGAAAGGCTCGAATTAATTCTCTCTTGCACGGCTGAAATTACAGGCTGGCGCCGGTGACTGACAAATGAAAAATATAAACCTTGGCGTTAGATGAATTCATCCGAATCGCCAGACATGCGCAACGGCCCTTTTCACCGCACGAAATGGTTAAAAACCGGTCGATAATTAGCAAGAAAAGTAATTCTTTATGTCACTGTTTATGTTACAAATGCCGCCCGCCGCTAACACACCAAAAAAAACCGTCAAAATGCGTGAAAACGCAGCGTTCTGCGCAAAACATCGGCATGGCGGCGCTGATGGGGCGGTCATACATAAAACAGGGATAACACATGGCAATCAAATTGCGCGTATTGACTCAAGCGGTGGCGCTGGGTCTGGCGATCGGCAGCGCGTCGTTCGCCGCTCAGGCGGAAATCACCCTGCTGAAGCAGGATCCGCAGGCCGGCGATCCGCTCAGCCGCCTGAACTTCACCGTTGGCGGCAGCATCCGTCCACAGTTCAACAACATGACGGGCGACGGCGACAAGGGCTCCTACAAGCGTAACGGCTTCGACGGCGGCACCCGCTTCCGTTTCGCGGCGGACTACTACCTGTTCGACGATATCAGCTGGATCAGCTACTACGAGCTGGGCGTGAACATTCCGGCGCTGTTCGACTGGGATCACCACTATGCCGACGGCGCGAGAAACACCAGCCGCCGCATGCTGTACACCGGCCTGAAAAGCAACACCTGGGGCCAGATGACCTTCGGCCAGCAGAACAGCGTTTACTATGACGTGGTGGGCGCCAAGACCGATATCTGGGACTACGACATGCTGGCCCAGGCGCCGGGCAACGGCATCAACGGCGACTACGACGGTTCTTACCGTTCACGCAAAATGCTGAAGTACAAGAACCGCTTCGGCGATGCGGACGTTTATGCCTCGTACCTGTTCAGCGACAGCGACTACCTGCCGGGCAACGGCCTGCGCTATAAGCGCAAAGGCGGCGGCTCACTGGGCGTGGATTACCACATCACGCAGGATCTGACCTGGGGCACCGCCTGGAACTACACCCGCGCCGAAATGCGCAATCCGTCCACCAGCGGCAGCAAGAGCTACGATCAGCACATCGTCGGCACCGCCCTCAGCTGGAAACCGGACAACTGGACGCTGACTTTCGGCGGCGGTTACTACCACGACTTTCTGACCACCAAGAAAACCGACATCAACAATTACTTCGCCGGCGATGCCTGGGGTATCGAATACCTGGCCGGTTATACCGTGCCGGTGGGCCAGTACGCGGTGAAATCGGTAATGCCGTACTTTATGGGCGATCGCCTGGAATACATCAGCGGCCGCAACTACCAGCGCATCGACAACGGCCTTGGGGTTACCGTGCAGTTTGACTACGGCTTCCGCGTTGACGTAGAGCACGTGCTGACATCGAGCACCGACAACCTCGGCGATATGACCGTGGTGCGTCTACGCTACGATTTCTGATTGTTCCGCACGTAAAAAAGGCCGCGCAAGCGGCCTTTTTCGTTATTGAAGCAGCGTCAGAAGCCGCCGCGCGCCGAACGCCCTACCGCTTCGCCCAGCTGCCATACCGCCATGGCGTAGTGGGTGCTGTGGTTATAGCGGGTGATGACGTAGAAGTTCGGCAGGCCGTACCAATACTGGTAGCCGGTGCCGACGTCCAGCCGCAGCAGGCTGGCTTCCTGATTGTCGCCGAGCGAACCCTGCGGGCTTAGGCCGGCTTCCGCCAGCGCAGCGACCGAGTAGCGGGTCTTGAAGCCGTTTTCCAATCCCGGCGCCTGGCCGTTGGCCTGAATCGCGACCGGCTCGCCTTTGGACCAACCGTGCGCCTTGAAGTAATTGGCCACGCTACCGATGGCATCGACCGGATCCCACAGGTTGATATGACCATCGCCGTTGAAGTCGACCGCATAGCTCTTGAAGGAAGACGGCATGAACTGCCCATAGCCCATCGCGCCGGCGAAGGAGCCGCGCAGTTCGAGCGGATCGTCGCCCTCGGTGCGCGACATCAGCAGGAAGGTTTCCAGCTCGCCGGCGAAGTAATCGGCGCGGCGCGGGTAGTTGAAGGCCAGCGTCGCCAGTGCATCGATAATGCGGGTTTTACCCATTACGCGGCCCCAGCGGGTCTCCACGCCGATAATCCCCACGATGATCTCCGGCGGCACGCCGTACACCTGCCAGGCCCGCTGCAGCGCATCCTGATATTGATTCCAGAACACCACGCCGTTTTGCACGTTATCCGGCGTGATGAACTTGTTGCGGTAGCGCAGCCAGGAACCGTTCGGGCCGGTAGGCCCCTGGGTAGACGGTTTCGGCGCCTGCCTGTCCATCAGCCGCAGCACCGAATCCAGGCGCCGAGCCTGCGCCAGCACGTCGTGCAGCTGCTGTCGATCAAAGCCGTGTTCCCGCACCATCTTATCGATAAAGCGTGCGGTATTCGGGTTATTGGCGAAATCTCCACCCAGCGGCGCGCCGCTGTGCGCCGGGCTCAGCAAAAAGCCGCCCTTTACCGGGGTGCCCTGCGGCGTAGCGGTGGTACTGGGTTTCGGCGTGCTGCTACAGGCAGCAAGCAAGGTAATCAGCGGTAAAAGCGCAACCAGGTGACGCATCGGATATCCATATAGCCATGCAAGAGATAAGTGGGAGTTATGTTAATGCATTGTTCAACGCGAACAAACAGGATTATGCCGCCAATTACCGCGCCAGGTAGCCAAACGTGCCAAATTGTGACGTTTTGCACGGTGAAAGGACGCCCGGTGCGGCCGCGCGGAATCTCAACCGCGACTAAATGAGAAAAATTATCACCTTGACGCCCCCTTTTACCCCGATAAAATGCCCGGCTGCTTGCCATCCGGCTATCGCCGCAATGATCACGACAATGGACTGTAATGGAATCTCTCGGACAACTCGCCAAAGATCTTTACCGTGGGCGCATCTCGCGCAAACCCTTTGTTTTCTCGCTGGCGATCTTCGCCGTTGGCATCGTGCTGCTGTCGTTTCTGTCGACCTATCTGGACAAAAACCATTTTCGCGCCCATGCGCACGGCGATACCGAGGAATTCGTCTCAGTGCTGCTGTATCTGCTGTGCATTATGGTCTGGGCGCTGTTCTGTTTCGGCCTGGTGGCGTGGTTCATGGCCAAAACCGCGTTCCGGCTCAACGATATCGGCCTGCCCGGCTGGGCGCTGGCCGTAACATGCTACGTTTGCTCGGTGCTCAACAACTACTCCCCCGGCCCGGTGGCGCGCTGGCTGCCGCTTTTCAGCCTGGCCGTCATGATCTGCGCTCTGCTGTTGCCGCCGGGCGGGCTGCGCCGCAGGCCGGACGGCAACGCTGACGACTAACGCAGCTGCACCACCTTGTTCGCCGCCGGTTCGGCCGCCGTCAGCCTGCCGCTGACCTGGCTGATGCCGCCGCCGCTGTTATGGGACACCACGGCGATCGGCAAACGCCGCAGCTGCCGGGTCAGCTCCGGCGTGATATAGCCGATGTGGGTGTTCTGTTGCTGTTTCCGCCAGCGGCCGGCCGCCCTACGGCGGGAGAAATACTGGTTGTATTTAGCCCAGGCGATCAACGTGACGGCATTGAACAACGCCACAATGATGTACAGCGAGATCACCTCCAGCAGCGACAGGGCCGACCCCACCCCGTGCTGATCCATCACCGACATCAGGCCGCGGCTGAACAGATAAAGGAAGCCGCACCAGGCGAAAAGCGTCAGCAGGCTGTCTACCACGCGCGGCAACAGGCCGCGTTCGGAATAAATCAGGACGTCCGTCATTCTTTGATCCTCCCAATGCCCCGGTCGGGGCTGATCCAGCGCGCACGCCCGCGCCGAGCTTTCAACATCACTTTGGAAAACGCCACCAGCGTGGTCAGCAGGCTGAGCAGCCAATACACCAGCGGATACCAGATGATCCAGAACAGCGAGCGGCCGAAGCCCTTCTCATAGCGCTTCTCCAGCAGCAGGCTGACGGTGAACTGCAGCAGGCACACCACGCCCAGCACCAGGCCGGTAAACGCCGGCGTCAGCAACGAGTGAATGCGGATGCCCTCCGGCAGCGGCACCGCCAGCCCGACCAGGAAAATCAGCACGCTGACCAGGTAAGTGAACGCCCACAACGTGGAGAGGCAATACTCGGCGAACAGCAGCCACATATGCCGGTGCTCCCAGGCCCACAGGTTGCGCAGATTCTTTAAAAACACCTCGGCGCCGCCCTGCGCCCAGCGCAGGCGCTGCTTCCACAGCCCGCGCAGGGTCTCCGGCATCAGGATCCAGCACAACGCCCGCGGTTCGAAGAAGATAGCCCAGTGCTTGAGCTGCAGTTTCCAGCTGATGTCGATGTCTTCGGTGATCATGTCCTGGCTCCAGTAACCGACATCGGTAAGCGCTTGCTTACGAAACGCGGCCACCACGCCGGAGATGGTGAACAGGCGGCCATAAACGCGCTGCGTGCGCTTGATAAGGCCGATGATCGATGAAAACTCACCGACCTGGATGCGGCCGATCAGCGTGGAGCGCGTGCGGATGCGCGGGTTGCCGGTCACCGCGCCGACGTGCGGATTGGCCAACAGCGGCGCCACCAAATAGGCCGCCGCATCGCGATCCAGCAGCGCATCGCCGTCGATGCACACCAGATACTCGCTGCGCGCCGCCGCCGCGCCCGCCTGCAGCGCGATCGCTTTGCCCTGATTTTGCGCCAGATGGATCACCCGCAGCCGGGGGAACTCCAGCGTCAACTGATCCAGCACCTCGGCGGTGTCATCGCTGGAGCCGTCGTTGATGGCGATCACTTCGATATTTTCATAGCGCTGCGCCATCGCCGCCGAAATGGTTTCACGCGCGTTCAACCCTTCGTTGAAACAGGGGATCAGCACGCTGATCGACGGGTTGCCCGGCAGCACCGGCGCGGGCATGTCCGGGCTCCAGCGCCAGTGGCGCTCGCGGTGCAGCCAGAAATAGATGCCACCGGCGATCCAGATACCGGACATGAACAGCGGCCAGAAAAACACGAAGTTGAGCAGCACTTCGCCGGTAAACAGCAGGACGATGCCGAAAGGCACGCTCAACACCAGACACAGGATGAATAAGGCAATTAAACGATCGGTCATGGCAGTGGGAACCAGGCTGAGGACAACACCGGGCGAACGGCATCCAGCTTAGGCCGATCGTCGAGGAAGTTGTCGGGGTAATAACCAAAGCTCTGAGCGCCATTGCGCTGCAGGCGACGCATCCATTCGGCCAGCAGTTGACCGTCATCCAGGCTGATCCGGCGCTCCTTGCGCCAGTCGACGGCCTGCAACTCAAACACCGTTTTATCGAGCGCGCCGGGGTAAGCGGCCACTTTGCCCACCAGTTGATCCAGCCAGCGGCCGCTGTCGGCGCGCGGCACGTTTTCCATCAGCGGCATCGCCATCGGCGCCACCCAGTCGTAGGCCTGCAGGAAATCCGCCAGATTCTGGCCAAACCAGGCTTCGCTGGCGGGATCGAGCACCGGCATCGCATAGATGTTGCGCGCGGTTTGCACCTGCGGGCCGCGGATCGCCCGCACCCGCTCGGTCAGCGACTGGGTAAATTCGATCAGCGCCCGGCTCTTGAAGCGCGTCCAGCGCGCCATCGCCTGCGGATCCTGGCGTATCGCCGCCACCGAATCGGCGAAGCCGGCCTGGCGGTAGGCCGCAGCGGCGTCGGGGCCGGCATCTTCGAAGTCCGACAGCAGGGCATCGTCGTGGAACAGGATCCCTTTGAAGGTGGCGTGAGCCGCCAGATCCTCGTAGATCTCACCGATGCGCTGGCGCGCCACCGGGCTGAACGGGGACAGGCGGCGGTACTGCTTGTCGTCTACCGACAACTGCCCGTTTTGCGGATCGAGGCGCTGTACGCGCGGCACGTCAGATCCCAGCTCGAACGCCAACACCGGCATCCAGGCATACACGGCCACGCCGGTGCGCGAAGAGAGCTGCCAGGAGACCCGGTTGAACAGGTCGGCCTTCATCGGCAGCCAGCGGTTGGGGAAATAGAGCTCGCGCACGTTGCCGTCGCCTTTTGGATCGGCGAACGCCTGCAGGAAAACGGTATTGATGCGCAGGTCGTAGATGCGCTGGATCAGCTTGTCGAGGTTTTTGGCCTGCTGCTGCGGATCGGGATCGTAAAGGTAGTCGAGATCGACGTGCGCCACCCGCATGATCTGCCGGTTCTGTATCTGCGTCAGCTGCTGGGCGAAGCTCGTCAGCGACGGGTTGCCGGCCACCAGCATGCGCGGCACGTTCTCAGGCGCGTTGACGTCTGCCAGCCCGTTCTCCAGCGTCAGCGCCATGCGGTAACCGTGCTTGCGCGCGATGTCCAGCGCCACGCCGCCGGCCGCGCCGTACGGCCAGACCCAGACGCGCGGCGCCTTGCCGGTGGCGGCGGTGATGCGCTGGGTGATCAACGCCACGTCCTTCTCGATGCGTTGGCGATATTCCGCCTCGCTTTCGTAACGGCCCTGTTTGGCGTCATACAACCGATTGGCAACCGCCGGTTCGGTATTGCCCTGCGGGTTGGCGATGCCGCCGTAATGCGAAGCGTAGGTGTGCGCGCCGATCTCCACCAAGCCGGAGTCCGACACTTCCCGCACCTGCTGCCAGGTGAGGAAGCGATCGCGCGGCGTCATCAGGCCGCCGAAATCGACCGGCTTGTCGGCCGGCGCATCCAGCCAGACGCCGACCGGCGCCAGCACCGCCGGCCAGTTGTAGGCCTTCAGCAGCGGGAAGACCCGGCTGTAGAAGCTGCGGTAGCCGTCGTCGAAGGTCAGCAGCACCGCCTTGTTCGGCAACGCCGGGCCGCCGTTTTGCGCCTGCAGGATCTGCTCGACCGACACCGGCTGGTAGCCGTTTTGCTTCAGCCAGGCGAACTGTTCATTGAGCGCGCTGGTGCGCACCGACATGTAGCGCTGGTCCGCCGCGCCGTCTTCCACGTCGTGATACGCCAGCACCGCGTAACGGTTGGCCGGCCACGGGCGTTCCATCGGCCCCACGGGCCGCTCCGCCGGCGGCGTGAAGCGCGGCACGTCCGCCTGGCTGCAGGCGGTGGTCAGCAACGCGGCCAACACGAAAAGCGAAGATCGAATAAGCATGATTATTCCTTTAAAAACGATAATTCAGATCAAACGTCACGCCGATGTTCCGCTCGCGCTTGCCGTCGTAAGGATGCTTCTCAAACTGCAGCATCGCGCCGGCGTCCAGCACCCCGTTCCAGCTGATGCGCTGGCCGTAACCCAGTTGGGTGATCGGCTTGCGCGCATAGTCCCGCTGCCAATAGCTGCCGGCGCCGGCCTGGAACTGCTGGCTCCACTCGGTCTGATAATGGCGATACAGAGTGTGATCGAGCGTTAACGACGGCAGCAGCGTGAAGTCGCGCTTCGGGTTGTAATACGGCACGTTCTCCTGGCTGTTGCGGCTGCCGGACAGCGTCAGGTTCATGTCCAGCCGATAACGGGCGCCGGCGAGCAGCCGTTGCCGCCCTTCCAGGCCATATTCCAGCCGGTTGTTGCCGTCCGAGAAGTGCGAAGGCGCCACGCTGGCGCGCAGCTCGCGGCTTTCGTTCTGCTGCCAACGCAGCCAAAGGTTGCCGCCGTTGGCGCTGATGCCGTTGGTCAACGCGCGCAGCGGCGTCTCGGCCGACAGGCGCGCCACCGAACCGCCGAGGCGCCATTGATCATTCAGGTCATACCAGGATGAAAGGCGCAGGCCGAGCTCATTGCCGTGGCCGTAGTTGCGGTTGGCCACCTCGGCTTCCAGCCACAGATCGCGCGAGCGCCACTCGGCGCCGGCGCTGAGATCGCGGTTGATGCCCTTGCCCTCGTCGAACTGGCCGGTGTTGAATCCCCAGCCGGTGAACAGCCGCCAGTTGTCGTCGATCGGCGGTGAATAGAGCGCGGCGTGAATGCCGAAATCGTGGCTGCCGCTGACCGGCCCGTCGGAATCGATGCCCTGATTGCCGCTGATGCGCAGTTCAGACATGTGGTGAATGCGGCGCGAACGCTCGAGCTGCTGAGCGGCGACGCTTTCCGGCGCGCGTTGGATGACGTCGTCGGCCAGCAAATCCAGCTGCCGCCACTCCTGCAATTCCTGCGCGACATAGCCCTGCTGGATCTCCAACGGCAGGCTGCGCGGCTCCAGCCCTTCCACCTGCTTCAACTCGTCCTCGGCGCGGCGCGGCCAGCCGCGCGCCAAATAAACGCTGGCCAATGAGATGCGCAGCCCCTGATTGCCCGGCGCCGTGCGCGCCAGATGGGTCAACTGCCGTTCGGCCTCGGCCAGATCGCGTTGATAAACCCGTGACTGCGCCAGCAGCGATTGGCCGACCAGCCAGTCATCGTTGTAGGCCAGCGTCGGCAGCTGGTACAGGTGGGTCGCGTAGGGATAGCGCTGGCTGACGCGCTGCGCCAGCAACGCCGCCCGATCGATGCGTTCGTCCTCCGCCTGCGCGTAAAACAGATCGGTTTCGTCTTCGGCGGTCACCGCCTGCGGCGCGGCGGCGTTCAGGCGGCTGAAAATGGCCTGCGCCTTATCCGGCTGCTGCAGGTAGAGGTAGGCGGACGCCGCCCAGCGCTGGGCATAATCCGGCACCGTGCGCCCTTCCGCCTGCAAGGTTTGATACTCGCTCACCACATCGGCCATGCGATAACGCGCCAGCAGCGCGCCCAGGCGATCGATACGCGCCTGCTGGTAGCTGTCCTGCGCCTCCGGCAGCGGCCGCCACTGCGTCAGCAGTTGGTCATAGCGCGCCAGCGCGCGGTCGGCGATGACGAAGCGTTCCTGTTCGCCACGAGCATCGATAAACGACAGCCGCACCAGTTCGGCGGCTTCATCCGCCTGCAGGCGCCGCTGCTGCGCGGGCGGCAATGCCAGCCCCTGGCTTGCACGCAGCGCCGGATCCGCGACCCGGTTCGCCGCCAGCAGCGTCACGTAATAAGCCTGAATGCCGGCGTCGGACGGCGCCAGCGCACGGGCGCGGGTCACGTTTTCCAACGCCGCCCAGCTGCGGCCGGCGGCCTGATCCACATAGGCGCGCGTCAGATACCACGTCGCCGGTTCCAGTAACTTCTCCGCTTTGGCCGCTTCCGTTTGCGCCTGCGCATCCCGCCCGGCATCCGCCAGCGTCATCACGTAGCCACGCTGCAGGCCGCCGTCGGCGGGAGCGAGCTGCAACGCCGCTCGCCACAGGCGCAGCGATGGTTGCCACTGCTTAAGATTGCGGTAGGCGCGGGCCGCCGTCGCCAGGCTGGCGCTATCCCGCTGCAGCGCGGCGCCGTCGGCACGCCAGAGTGCGACCACCTCTTCGTCATGGCCGGCCCAACCGGCCACCTGGATATAATCGGCTCGCTGCTGCAGGCTCAACCCCTCCCGAGCGCGCCGCTGCGATAAATACGCCAGCACCGGCGCGGTATCGCCCGATCTGGCCTGACGGATCAGCGCGTCATAGCGCTCATCCGCCAGCGCGGCGGCCGGCAGGGATAAACCGATAAACAGCAATGACGCCGCATATTTGGTGACGTGGCGTTCGGTAAAGCGTAATGAACGCGAGTTAACTTTAGGCACGAGGTATTCCTTTAATCCGTGAGCTGCTGTCCTGGCAGAGTGCAAATGCGAGCAGGCACCCGAAAAGTCGGCTAGAGCCGTCGGGTAATAAGCATGGAGTAATGAATATTTCTGTCTGGCGCAAACATAAAGAGAATCGAATGCGCCTTTGCCTAAAAAGAGTATTTTATAAAGCTGCCGGTGAATACCGCAGCCAGGTGATATCTGCCTGAAACTGGAATTTCACAATTGTTAATAAGTGAAATAATAAAAATTAAACCACCACAAATCAAACACATGAACTTTTATCATGATCAATATTCTTATTTTCACCCTTCCGTGTGAAATTGTATAAAAACCGGCGTGATATTTGATTTTAATTCTCATTATCACCCATCAACAGGGATATTAATCCAAACACCTAATTAAATAATCTTTCTTCCCGGAAAAAATAATAAGAATATTGCTCACAAGGAAATTAAATTTGCCTGCTAATAATTATTATTTTCAATTTAAATTCCCCCACGGCTGCGTTCATGCTGGCTATCTCCCGGGCATGCCGTCACAATAGCGCCTCATTCAGGCCTCAATCAGGGATTGCCATGTACAGCCACTACCCCGCCCATTACACCTTCGATCGCGACAGCGATGCCTGGCAGATCGGTTTTCACGACTTCCCCGAGTGGCAATCTGCCTGCTATAAACGCGAAGACATCGAGCTGGAAGCGCAGGAAAGCCTGCTGGCCGCCATCGCCGCCGCGATGGACGAAGGGCTGCCCCTGCCCGCCCCTTCCCCTGTGCAAACCGATGATCTGAGAGTACATCTGCCGACGCTGGTGGCGCTGAAGATCGAGCTGCACAACGCCATGCTGCGCAAAAACACCGGCAAAGCGGCACTGGCGCGCAAGCTGGGATTCAACGGCGGGCAAATGGAGCGGTTGCTGGATATCGGCTACGCCTCGAAGGTTGAGGCGTTGGAGCAGGCGCTGTATCTGCTGGGCTACGAAGTGCGCGTGACAATAAGCGAAGTTTGCCAATAGGTTAGCGGCAGGTAAGCGAAATATTATCCAACGGGGCTAAATTTTCCCCGTTTTGCGCCGATATGATCGCTACCTAATCACTTGTCGCAACAACGAAGGCTAAAAATGGAGTGGAGTCGCCGTCATATTTGGGCCGTTATTCTGCTGTCTTGTCTCGTTTTTTGGGTCATTTTGGCGACCGGCATCAACGCCGTCGCCTGAGCGCCTGCCGCCGCATTGCAATACCTCGATTTTATAGCCCGCTGCGGCGGGCTACTTCCTGGCGCTTGCCCATAAAAAGCGTTATAAAACAGTCCGCGCTGTGCAAAAAACAGCCAAAAATTGTGATCAAAAACACAGTATTGAAATCAGACCAGTATTGAGAGTACATTAGCGCCGATCCTGTCGCGGTTCGGATTTTACCTCACGGAGCATGAGGCGCGACAACCGGACAACCCGCGCTCGAGGACGTTGTTCTTTCGCTTGGAAGAATCCGCCCGACAAGCAGGTTGCCCATAAAATACTCAGCACAACAATCGGGATCATTGCTGGCGAGGACTCCAGACAGGAGTTGTTCAGTGAAATATTTTTTGATGGGCGTGTCATTCATGCTGGTTGCCTGGGTTGGCACCTTCATGTTGATGGTTGCCTGACAGCAGCCTGACCGGGAACACAGCCAAAGGGACGCGCAAGCGTCCCTTTGTCGTTTCGGCTAGCGATCATTTGCCCGGCATCATGCGGCGCAGGGTGTCGTCCTTGCGCAGATAGTGATGATACAGCGCCGCCAGCGCATGCGCGCCAATGATAAAGTAGCCAACGTTTGCCAGCGTCTCATGCACCGTTTTGACCAGCCGGCGCATCACCGGATCCGGCGTCATCCACTGCGGCACCGGCCAGCCCAGCAAAGACCACGATTTGCCGCCGTAGGCCAGGGTTAACATACCCAGCAGCGGCAACATCAGGAAGACCACGTACAGCAGCCAATGGAAGATCTTGGCGCCCACTTCCTGCCATTCCTCCAGCGGGGGCGTGATCGGCGGCGCAGCGTGGAAAGCGCGCACCGCCAACCGAATCAGCATCAGGGCAAAGACCGATACCCCGAAATTAAAGTGCAGATTTTTGACCACCGGCCCCCACGCCTCCGGCATCGAATCCTTCAGCAACATCGCCGAATAGGTGAGGATCACCAGCAGCAGCGTCAGCCAATGTAAAACGATTTGCGATCGCGCGTAGCGGTTGCTCATACACTCAATCCAAAAAATAAAACTCAGCGTAGTCGAGCATAATGGGGAAATGATGAAGAAAACCTTGGGACGGAAAAAATAAGGCCGGGCGAACGCTCGGCCTGACAGGATTATTTGGCGCTGCCCGCCTTGCCCGGCTTCAACAGCCCGTCCGCGCGGAACATCGCCTTGATGCCGCGCACCGCCTGGCGGATACGGTCCTGGTTCTCGATCAGCGCGAAGCGCACGTGGGTATCGCCGTAGTCGCCGAAGCCGATGCCCGGCGAGACGCAGACCTTGGCTTCCGCCAGCAGGCGTTTGGCGAACTCCAGCGAACCGAGGTGGGCATAAGGCTCGGGAATTTTCGCCCACACGTACATCGACGCCTTCGGATTTTCCACCATCCAGCCGGCCTCATGCAGCCCCTTCACCAGCACGTTGCGGCGCTGCCGATACTGCTCGGCGATATCGCGCACGCACTGCTGATCGCCTTCCAGCGCGGCGATGGCCGCCACCTGCAGCGGCGTAAAGGTGCCGTAATCGTGATAACTCTTGATGCGCGCCAGCGCGCTGACCAGTTCAGGGTTACCGACCATGAAACCGATGCGCCAGCCGGCCATGTTGTAGCTTTTCGACAGGGTGAAGAACTCCACCGCAATGTCTTTCGCCCCCGGCACCTGCATGATCGACGGCGCTTTCCAGCCGTCATAGACGATATCGGCATAGGCCAGATCGTGGATCACCAGCACGTTGTACTGCTTGGCCAGCGCCACCACCCGCTCGAAGAAATCCAGCTCCACGCACTGTGCGGTCGGGTTGGACGGGAAGCCGAGGATCATCATTTTCGGGCGCGGGATGGTTTCCCGAATGGCGCGCTCCAGCTCACCGAAGAAATCCACGCCGTCCACCAGCGGCACCGAACGCACCTGGGCGCCGGCGATCACCGCGCCGTAAATATGGATCGGGTAGCTGGGGTTCGGCACCAGCACGGTATCGCCGTGATCGAGGGTCGCCAGCATCAGATGCGCCAGCCCCTCTTTCGAACCGATGGTGACGATGGCTTCGCTTTCCGGATCGATATCCACCTGATAACGATCGGCATACCAGCGCGAAATGGCGCGGCGCAGGCGCGGAATGCCGCGCGAGGTAGAGTAACCATGGGTGTCGTCGCGCTGGGCGACGGCGCACAGTTTTTCCACGATGTGCGGCGGCGTCGGGCCGTCGGGGTTACCCATGCTGAAGTCGATAATATCCTCGCCGCGACGGCGTGCGGCCATCTTCAGTTCGGCGGTGATGTTGAATACGTAAGGGGGAAGGCGTTCAATGCGCGTGAAACGGCGCTGTGGACTGTTATCAGCCATAGGGGATTCCTCGATAGACGTTAGCGCCCGGACCGTCCGAGCGACGCAGGCCAGCGAACTGACCGAATATCGAACATAGCGCAGCGCCGACGAGCTTGTCGATACCCGGCGCGATATTTTTATTTGCCGCCCTGAAACTCCGCCGCCAGCAGCCCGAACAGCCAGTCGTCGCACCACTGCCCCGCCAGACGGTAGTTGTCGCGCAGCGTGCCTTCCAGCTGAAAGCCGCACGATTCCAGCAGGCCGCGCGAAGCGAGGTTGCCCGCGGTCACGGTGGCGGTCAGCTTGTGAAAGCCGCAGGCGTTCACCGCAAAATCCAGCACCGCCCGCAGCGACTCCTTGCCATAGCCCTTGCCCTGCCCGGCAGGCAAACTCCCGTATCCCACTTCCGCCTGCCGATACGGCACCCACTGCGGGCGAAAACCGGTAATGCCCACTGCCTCTGCGCTGTGCTTCTCACGCATCACCAGGCACAGCCACTGCTCGCCGTGTTTGTCCCAGGCCGGCAGCCGCTCCTCGAACCGGGCGCGGATCTCCGCTTCGCTGCGCGGATCCGAGATGTAACGGATCACCTCGGGATCTTGGTACAGGCGCAAAAACAGCGGCCAATCCTCGGCGGTTATCGACTGCAAGCTCAGACGTTCAGTGACCAGCTTCATAAAATCTCCGAAAAACGAAAAAGAGGAACTTACGAATGAAAGATATCTCTTTATTTTCCCCGATTGGTTGCCGATAATCATTCACGTTAAAACCACAAAACCATAACGTCTTGCCCGATTCCCTACAACCGCTCGCCGCAGTCACTCACGCGGCACGAGGAGAACACCATGGCCTCTTTAGTCATCGACGATATTCCGCAGACGATCGTTAACGTCAAACGCCAGCTGCGCCAGGCATTGCCGAACTACCGCGACGTATTTCTGGCGCTGGAAGAGAACATCCGCAGCCAGGTCGAACAGATCCGCCGCGAGCTGGCCGCCGGCCACAATCCGGTGCCGCAGATCGACGCGGAAGATATCCTGCAGCAACGCGTCAGCGAGCAGCAGATAGCGCTGATCAAACAGCGCGGCGCCTGCGCCATTCGCGGCGTGTTTCCCCGCGCCAAGGCCGAGGGCTGGAACCGGGAAATCGGCGACTACCTCGAGCGCAACAACTTCGTCGAGCGGTTGAAAAACGCCGCCGAAGACAACTATTTCGGCAAGCTGGCCGCCAGCAAACCGCAGATCTACGGCATCTATTGGTCGAAACCGCAGGTCGAGGCGCGGCAGGATGCGCGCATGCATGCGGTGCAGGTGTTCCTCAATAGCCTGTGGGCCACCGAGAGCAACGGCAAACAGCATTTCGATCCGACCCGCGTCGCCACCTATGCCGATCGTACCCGCCGCCGCCCGCCGAACTCCTCGTCGCTGGGTCTGTCGCCGCACGTCGACAGCGGCACCATCGAGCGCTGGCTGGACGAAAACTTCCGCTATGTGTATCGCCACGTTTTCTCCGGCGACTGGCAGCAGTACGATCCCTTCGCCGCCGACGGCCGCACCGAGGTGCGCGAGATAGCCTCGCCGGCGGTCTGTTCGATGTTCCGCACCTTCCAGGGTTGGACGGCGCTGACGCCGCAGCGCACCAATGCCGGCACGCTGAACCTGGTGCCGATCGCCAATGCCATGGCCTATGTGCTGCTGCGCGCGCTGCAGGACGACGTCGCCGACGACGATCTGTGCGATGCGGCGCCGGGCCGCGCGCTGTCGATCTCGGAAAAATGGCATCCCCTTTTATTAAGTGGGATTTCCCCTATTCCCGATCTGGAGCCGGGCGACACGGTATTTTGGCACTGCGACGTGATCCACGCGGTGGAGAACGAGCATAACGGTGAGTTCGACAGCAACGTGATGTACATCGCCGCCGCGCCGGGCTGCGAGAAAAACGACGCCTATCTGCAGCGCCAGCTGCCGAGCTTTATCGACGGCAGAACGCCGCCGGACTTCGCCCCCGACGACTTCGAGGTGGATTTCGACGGCCGCGCCACCGCCGACCTGCTGACGCCGCTGGGCAAAGCGCAGCTCGGCATGGGCTGATCCCCCGCCCGTGGCGCGCGCCACGGGCCCCTTTCGCTGTGGTATACTGCCGCCATCCGTAGGCCGCAGCGAGAACCCGTCGTGCACCCTTTTTTTGAAATGCTGTTGGCGGTGTTTGATCGCGCCGCGCTGATGTTGATCTGTCTGTTTTTCCTGACCCGCACCCGGCTGTTCCGCCAACTGCTGCAAAAAGAAGACCATACGCCGCTCGAGCTCGGCATCGTCACGGCGATCTTCTCGCTGTTCGCGCTGTTCAGCACCTACTCCGGCATCAACGTCGAAGGGTCGCTGGTCAACGTGCGCGTCATCGCCATCATGGCCGGCGGCATCCTGTTCGGCCCCTGGGTGGGCATCGTCACCGGCATCGTCGCCGGGGTGCACCGCTATCTGATCGACATCGGCGGCATCACCTCGGTGCCTTGCCTTATCACCAGCATCATCGCCGGCATCAGCGCCGGCTACATCAACCTCAAGGTGAAAAAAGAGCAGCGCTGGCGCGCCGGCATCGTCGGCGGCATGCTGTGCGAATCCCTCACCATGCTGCTGATCGTGCTGTGGGCCAAGCCGACCGAGCTTGGGTTGGACATCGTGTCGCAGATTGCCCTGCCGATGATCCTCGGCACGGTGTGCATCGGCCTGATCGTGCTGCTGGTGCAGAGCGTCGAGGATGAAAAAGAGGTGATCGCCGCGCGCCAGGCCAAGCTGGCGCTGGATATCGCCCACAAGACGCTGCCCTATTTCCGCAACATCAACAGCGAATCGCTGGCCACCATCTGCGATATCATCCGCCAGGACATCCGCGCCGACGCGGTGGCGATCACCGATACCCACCAGGTGCTGGCCTACGTCGGCGTAGGGCGCGAAGCCTACCCGATCGGCCGCGAAGGGCTGAGCCGCGTCACCCGCGAAAGCATTCGTCACGGCAAAATCATCATCAAGAACAACCTGGAAAACCCGGCCGCGCCGCAGATCCATTCGCAGCTGGTGGTGCCGCTGTGGGAAAAAGGCGAAGTGACCGGCGCGCTGAAAATTTACTACTGCCACGCCCACCAGATCACCAACACGCTGAAGGTAATGGCGGTCGGGCTGTCGCAGATCATCTCCACGCAGATCGAGGTTTCCCGCATCGAGCATCTGCGCCAGATGGCGGACAAAGCCGAAATGCGCGCGCTGCAGAGCAAGATCAACCCGCACTTCCTGTTCAACGCGCTGAACGCCATCTCTTCCTCTATTCGCCTGAATCCGGACACCGCGCGCCAGCTGATCATCAATCTGTCGCGCTACCTGCGCTACAACCTGGAGCTGAACGACGAACTGATCGATATCCGCAAGGAGCTGCATCAGATTCAGGACTATATCGCCATCGAACAGGCGCGCTTCGGCGCCAAGCTGACGGTGATTTACGACATCGACGACGACGTCTCGGTGCGCATTCCCAGCCTGCTGATCCAGCCGCTGGTGGAAAACGCCATCGTGCACGGCATCCAGCCCTGCAAGGGTAAAGGGGTGGTGGTGATCGCGGTGAAAGATCAGGGCGATCGGGTGAAGATTTCGGTGAAGGATACCGGCCACGGCATCAATCAGGAAACCATCGACCGGGTGGCGCGCAACGAGATGCCGGGCCACAATATCGGCCTGCTCAACGTGCACCACCGCGTGTCGCTGCTGTATGGTGAAGGGCTGCATATCCGCCGCCTGGAGCCGGGCACCGAAATCGCGTTCTACATCAGTAAAAACGGCGGCAAGCTGCATCAGGAACCGAGCGCGCCACCGGTCGGGGAGGCCTCATGAAAGCCATCATCGTGGAAGACGAATTCCTCGCGCAGGAAGAACTCAGCTACCTGATCAAGAAACACAGCAATATCGATATCGTCGCCAGCTTCGAGGACGGCCTCGACGTCCTGAAATACCTGCAAACCCACCAGGTCGACGCCATTTTCCTCGACATCAATATCCCGTCGCTGGACGGCGTGCTGCTGGCGCAAAACATCAGCAAGTTCGCGCATCGCCCGTCGATCGTGTTCATCACCGCCTATAAAGAGCACGCGGTGGAAGCGTTCGAGATCGAGGCGTTCGACTATATCCTCAAGCCCTATCACGAAACGCGCATCGTCACCATGCTGCAAAAGCTGGAGGCGCTGCATCAGCGCCCCGCCGGCGCGGCGGAACCGGCCAACGCGCCGAGCCGCGGCAGCCACAGCATCAACCTGATCAAAGACGAGCGGATCATCGTTACCGACATCAACGACATCTACTACGCCGCCGCCGATGAAAAGGTGACGCGGGTCTATACCCGCCGTGAAGAGTTCGTGATGCCGATGAACATCACCGAGTTTTACGGCCGGCTGCCGGAAGCGCATTTCTTCCGCTGCCATCGCTCTTACTGCGTTAACCTGGCGAAGATCCGCGAGATCGTGCCCTGGTTCAACAATACCTACATTCTGCGGCTGAGCGATCTTGAGTTTGAAGTGCCGGTCAGCCGCAGCAAGGTGAAAGAGTTTCGCCAGCTGATGCGCCTGTAAGCGCTTACCAGCGCGGGCCCGGACGGTAGTAATAGCCGGGCGGCGGCGGTGGCGGCATGCGGTAATGCGGCCGATCTCACCAGTCGCGCCGCGGCGGCCCGTAGTAAATCACCCGTGGCGGCGGGCCATAATAGTACCCGCGCGGGCGTTCATACCGGTGGTGATCGGCCCACCAGCGCGGATCGCGCCAGCGATAGCCGTCCCAGTAGTGGCCGCGATTATCGCGATCGCCGATATGCAACGACAGGCCCGGCACGTTCACACCGATGGACACGTCGGCCTGGCTCGCCAGCGGCAGCGCCAGCAGCGCGGCCAGTAACAACAGCGTTTTTTTCATTTCATGGACTCCTGCAGAGCGGACCTCGTCCGATCGCAGATAACATAGTCCCGCGCTCATCGCCGCTCTATAGGCGCAATGCCGATTTACGCCATTCAGACGCATCCTTCACAATTTCACCACAATCGTTCACCGGCAGTTAACAATAAATCGTTGATATCTTTGATGTAGATCACGTGTCACCCACGGCATTTCACGCGCTTTTCGGCGCTAAAACGGCAACTCACGCCGCATAACATGCATTTCATTCCTTCCGCCGTGCAACTCATTCCCGATCCGCCGCCCGCTGGGGGGGCCGGCCATATAATAAGCCCATACCGCGGGAACACAGCTTCACCCCGCAAATTTCAGCCAGCGGCTCACGCCCGGCAACGCACACACAGGAAGGAGACCGGCCATGAACACCAAACCGGCAAATCGCAGCTTAATCGTTCTCGGCACCATCATCTGTCAGATGGGCCTGGGCACCATCTACACCTGGAGCCTGTTCAACCAGCCGCTGGTCGACAAGTTCCACTGGGGGCTGGCGGACGTCGCCACCACCTTCTCCATCACCAGCTTCTTCCTGGCCTTCGCCACGCTGTTCGCCGGCAAGCTGCAAGAACGCTTCGGCATCCGCAATCTGACGCTGTGTTCCGGCATCCTGGTCGGCCTGGGCCTGATCGCCAGCGCCCACGTCAGCTCGCTCGACATGATCTACCTGCTGGCCGGCGTGGTGGTGGGCTTTGCGGTCGGTATCGCCTACATCTCCACCCTGTCCAACCTGATTAAGTGGTTCCCGGCCAATAAAGGCCTGATTTCCGGCATCTCCGTCGGCGCCTTCGGCAGCGGCAGCCTGCTGTTCAAATACGTCAACGCCGCCCTGATCGCCGACGTCGGCGTTTCCGGCGCCTTCTTCTACTGGGGTGCCATCGTGATGGGTCTGATCGTCGTCGGCTCCCTGTTGCTGAAAGAGCCGGTGCTGGCGACCAACGCCGCGCAGCAAGGCGCCAACGGTCTGGGCAACGACTTCAGCGTGCGCCAGATGTTGGCCACCAAAGAAGCCTACCTGCTGTTCACCATCTTCTTCGCGGCCTGCATGAGCGGTCTGTACCTGATTGGCATCGTGAAAGACATGGGCGTTCAACTGGCCGGGATGGATTTGGCCACCGCCGCCAACACCGTGTCCGCCGTCGCCATCTTCAACACCGCCGGCCGCATCATCCTGGGTACGCTGTCCGATAAAGTGGGCCGCATGCGCGTCATCAGCTTCACCATGCTGGTTACCGTGCTGGCGATTGTCGCCCTGAGCTTCATGACCCTGAACCACACGCTGTTCTTTATCTGCGTCGGCGCGGTGGCCTTCTGCTTCGGCGGCAACATCACCGTGTTCCCGGCGATTGTCGGCGACTTCTTCGGCCTGAAAAACCACAGCAAGAACTACGGCATCATCTACCAGGGTTTCGGCCTGGGCGCGCTGGCCGGTTCGTTCGTCGCCAAATACTTCGGCGGCTTCCACGCCACCTTCATGGTGATTGGCGTCCTGTCCGCCGCCTCCCTGCTGATTACGCTGTTCATCAAAGCGCCGAAAGCGGTGGAAGCGGAAACGGCAGAAACCGCCCAGACGGCGGAGCTGGCCAAAGCCTGATCCCCCGCGAAAACGACAAGGGGCGCAACCTGCGGGTTGCGCCCCCTTTTTTTATCGTGCTGCCGCGTTGCTTACAGCTGCATGCCCAGCGTCTGGCGCAGATGCGCGCCGGCCCCCAGCAGGCCCGGCTGACCGTGCGTTATCATGAACACCGGGATGTCTCGCACATAGTCGCGGAAGCGCCCCTTGTCTTCGAAGGCGGCGCGGAAGCCCGAGGCCTTGAAGAATTCCATAAAGCGCGGCACGATGCCGCCGGCGATGTACACGCCGCCAAAGGTGCCCAGATTCAGCGCCAGGTTGCCGCCGAAGCGCCCCATGATCACGCAAAACAGCGACAGCGCGCGGCGGCAATCGATGCAGCTGTCGGCCAGCGCCCGCTCGGTGATGTCCTTCGGCTCCCATTTTTCCGGCAGGCGGTTGTCCGCCTTGACGATGGCGCGATACAGATTGACCAGGCCCGGCCCGGATAGCACGCGCTCGGCGGAAACGTGCCCCACTTCACCGCGCAGCACCTCCAGAATGATGTCCTCTTCTTCGCTGTTCGGCGCGAAATCGACATGGCCGCCCTCGCCCGGCAGGCTGACCCAGCGGCGATCGACGTGCACCAGGTGGGCGACGCCCAGCCCTGTGCCGGCGCCGTACACCGCGATCGGTTTGCCCGGCTGCGCATCGCCGCCGCCAAACTGCAGCACATCGTCCGGCGAAAGCATCGGGATCGCCATCGAGACGGCGGTGAAATCGTTGATCACTTCCAGGTGGCTCAGCCCCAGACTGGCCTTCATTTCTTTGATCGAGAACGCCCAGCTGTGGTTGGTCATCGCCACCCAGTCTTCGGTCACCGGGCAGGCGATCGCGATACAGGCGTCCTGCACCTCGATATCGCACGCTTTCAGGTATTGGCGGATCACCGCCTCCAGGCTGTCGAACTCCAGGCCGGAATAGGTTTTCGCCTGGGTAATTTCACCCGTCGCAACAGTGCACAACGCCAGGCGGGCATTGGTGCCGCCAACATCACCCACGAGGGCATAGGTCATTGATTTCGTCTCCGCAAAATGAAAAATAAAAAGCTGCCCACACTGTAAAATCCTGCTGCGAAAACAACAATCACCCGCCCCGGATCTGCACCCCAATAGCGATCCGGATCACAAAAAACGGTTCAGCTTGCCCGCGACGCCGCGCCTTGAAACAAATTGCGGCAAAAAACGCCCCCCGGCGACTGTTAACCGTCATCGCCGCCGGGCAATATCAATGCGTGCCTGCGCGCCGATAGTCTGGCAAGCTGTGGCCACAGCCCAACCACCCGCTCTCCCTGCCCTGCAGGGAGGCATCGACAAGGGATTACCCATGCTGCATCCGCGCGCCAATGCCATGTTGGCCTTTGCTTTGCCTGCGCTGATTATCGGTTCCGCTTCCAGTCTGGTGCTGCTGCTGGTGATGAAAGTCGCCGCCGCGCTGCAGCAATTACTGTGGGTGACGCTGCCCGATGCGCTGAGCCTGGATGCCCAGTCCCCCTGGTGGCCGGTCGCGATGCTGACGCTGACCGGCGTGGCGGTGGGCCTTATCGTGCGCTATATGCCGGGCCACGCCGGGCCGGATCCGGCGACGGAATCGCTGATCGGCATGCCGCTGCCGCTCTCCGCCCTGCCGGGGCTGGGGTTGGCGCTGATCGTCGGCCTGGCCGGCGGCGTCAGCCTGGGGCCGGAGAACCCGATCACCGCCATCAATATCGCGCTGGTAGCGGCCGCCGGTGCGCGCCTGCTGCCGAAGGTGCCGCGCATGGACTGGATCATCCTGGCGGCCGCGGGCACCATCGGCGCGATGTTCGGCACGCCGGTCGCCGCCGCGCTGATCTTCTCGCAAACCCTGGCGGGCAATAACGAAACGCCGCTGTGGGATCGCCTGTTCGCCCCGCTGGTGGCCGCCGCCGCCGGCGCGGTCACCACCCAGATGTTCTTCGTGCCCAATTTCGCCCTGCAGCTCGACGCCTACGACGTGACGCGGCTGCCGGACATCTTCAGCGGCGCCATCGTGGCGCTGATCGCCATCGCGCTCGGCATGGTGGCGCTGTGGTGCTTCCCGCACGTTCACCGCCTGTTCCATTCGATGAAGAACCCGGTGTTGATGTTAGGGCTGGGGGGGTTTGTGCTGGGCCTGCTGGCGCTGGTGGGCGGAGAGATTACCCTGTTCAAAGGGCTGGATGAAATGAAGCGCCTCGCGCAAGACGACGGCTATTCGGTGCCGGCGCTGTTGGCCATTACCCTGACCAAGCTGGCGGCGCTGGTGATCGCCGCCGCCAGCGGCTTTCGCGGCGGGCGCATCTTCCCGGCGGTGTTCGTCGGCGTGGCGCTGGGGCTGATGCTGCACCAGCACGTTCCGGCGGTGCCGGCGGCGATCACCGTCTCCTGCGCCATCATGGGGCTGGTGCTGGTGGTGACGCGCGACGGCTGGCTCAGCCTGTTCATGGCGGTGGCTGTGGTGCCGGATCTGCACCTGCTGCCGGTCTTGTGCATCGTGATGCTGCCCGCCTGGCTGGCGCTGGCGGGCAAACCGCTGATGCTGGTGAACCGCCGGCAACCGCCGCACGACGATTAGGCCAGCGCGAACGCCGCGGCGGCGCGGGCGTGGATCGCGGTGGTGTCGAACACCGGCACCGAGGCATCCTGCTCGCTCACCAACAACCCTATCTCGGTGCAGCCGAAAATAATCCCCTGCGCGCCCTGCTGCTCCAGATCGCTGATGATCCGGCGATACTCGTCGCGCGAGGCGTCGCGAATTTTACCGAGGCACAGTTCGTCATAGATGATGCGGTGTACGATGTCGCGATCGGCGCTGACCGGCGTCACCACCTCAATGCCGTGCAATTCCTGCAGGCGGCCACGGTAGAAGGTCTGCTCCATGGTAAAGCGCGTGCCCAGCAGCCCGACGCGGCGAATGTTTTTTTCCCGCACCTGCAGCGCCGTGGCGTCGGCGATGTGGATCAGCGGCAGGCCGCTGGCCTGCTCGACCGCCTCCGCCACCTTGTGCATGGTGTTGGTGCAGATCACGATGGCTTCGGCGCCGGCGGCGCGCAACGCCACCGCGGCGGCGGCCAGCAATCGGCCGGCGCCGTCCCAATCGCCCTGATGCTGCAATCGCTCGATCTCCTGAAAATCGACGCTGTAGAGCACGATTTTGGCCGAATGCAGCCCGCCGAGGCGCGCCTTTACCTGCTCGTTGATGGTGCGGTAATACGGAATGGTGGATTCCCAGCTCATGCCACCCAGCAAGCCCAACACTTTCATTTTTCTTTCCTCAGCCTGTTGCGACAATCCTCTGACCTTACCTGAGAATCGCCGGGCTGACGACGCCTTATTCAGCGCCGGAATTGATCGGCTGGCGCGCTTCGAACCAGCGCTGGCGCAGCGTGTCGTACAGCCAGTTATAGGCCATGGTGTACGGCAGGAAGAACAGGAAGAAACCGATCTCCAACATAAAGGCCTGCAATACGGAAATATTCAGCATCCAGGCGGCGATCGGCACGCCGATCAGGATAAAACCGGCTTCAAAACCGACGGCATGCAGCACACGCACCTTCAGGTTGCGGACGACCCGGCTGACCGGCCACAGACGGTCGAATACCGTGTTGTAAACCATATTCCAGACCATGGCGATGGTCGCCAAGGCCACCGCCAATGCGCCGATTTGCACCATCGAACGATTAAGCAGCCATGCCCCCAGCGGAGAAACGATCATCACGGCAATCACCTCGAAACCGACGGCGTGGACGATACGTTCAATGAGAGACTTGTTTTGCAGTTGCATACATCACCTTTTTTCCGACAGTTGTTGCGAAAGTCAGGTGATTATCATCGCTTTTTTGGGTAGATTAAAAATAGATACCATCGATAAAGTAGATAGTTTATGCACTATTCCCCGGAAGCGCTGCACGCGTTTGTCGAAGCCGCCGCCCTCGGCTCGTTTTCCGCCGCCGCGCGCAAGCTGCGCAAAAGCCAATCCACCATCAGCACCGCCATCGCCAATCTGGAGGCCGACCTGGCATTGACGCTGTTCGATCGCAGCGCGCGCCAGCCGGTGCTCACCGCCGCCGGCCGCAAAGTGCTGGGGCATGTGCAGGCGATCCTCGCCGCCAGCGAGCGGCTCGACGCGCTGAGCATTCAACTGGCGGGCGACGTCGAACCGCGCCTGAGCATGGTGTTCTCCGATACCTATCAACCCAAGCATCACGATCAATTGATGCAACAATTCGAACTGCGTTACCCGGAGATTGAGCTGGAGTGGATGATCGCCGAAGATGGCGACGTTATCGATCTGCTGCAAAGCGGCCGCGCGCATTTGGGCATGGTGGAAGTGCAAAAAAGCTACCCGCCGGATATCGCCTTCTCTCGTTTGCCGGAACAAACCGACATGGGGCTGTTCGTCGCCCACCAGCATCCGCTGGCGCAGGCCGCCGCGCCGACGCCGGAGCAGTTGTCCAGCACCCGACAGCTGATCCTGAACACCTACACCGGCGCCGAAGCGGCCAGACAAGGCGGCCTGGTTTGGTCGGCGCCCAGCTATCTGCTGCTGCTGGAGATGGCGGAACAGGGGTTCGGCTGGGCGGTGTTGCCGCACTGGCTGGTGCAACAATACGGCCACAATATGCTGACCGAGCTGCGGCCGCGCGGCTGGCCGAAAATGATCTCGGTGGATGCGGTATGGTCAAAACTGACCCCGCCGGGCCCGGCGGGGTTCTGGGTGCTGAAGCGCCTGCTGGGCGATTCCCTGCCTTAAGCGGCGGCGTTGCGCGCCTGGATGGCGCGCGAAACGGTGTCGAGCAGCTCGGGAATGTCCATCTTCGGCAGCATCACTTCAATGAAGGCCAGCCGATCGCCGTCGGCTACCTCGCGCAGCGCCTGGCGCAAGCCGTCCGAATCGCTGACCCGCAGCGCCTTCACCGGCCGCTCGCCGGCCAGCGCAGGCGGCAGCTGCGTCCAGTTCCAGCGCGCGATGTCGTTATAACGTTGCTCCGGCCCGTGGATGGCGCGCTCGACGGTATATCCCTGATTATTCAGCACGAAGATCACCGGTTTAAGCCCGTCGCGCAGCATCGAACCCAGCTCCTGCACGGTCAGCTGCGCGGCGCCGTCGCCAATCAGCAGCACTGCCCGGCGCTGCGGTTCGGCGGTCTGCACGCCGAACGTCGCCGGCAGGGTATAGCCGATCGATCCCCAGAGCGACTGCACGATCAACCGGCAGCCGCGCGGCAACGTCAGCGCCGCCGCACCAAAACAGGCGGTGCCCTGATCGGCCAGCACGATATCCCCGGGCCGCAGGAAATCCTGCATCTGCCGCCAGAAGGCGTGCTGATCCAGCCCTTCCCCATCGCCTTCCGGCAGCGCCGGGCGGACGATCGGCGGCAACGGCCAACGCGACGCCAGCGACAGGCTCAGGCGATGCAGCGCCCGCACCGCCTCGCGCATCGGAATGCGGCTAAAGCGCTGCCGCCCGACCCAGGCTTCGAACGGCTGAATGTCGATGCATTTTTCCACCGGCAGATGATGCGTGAAACCGGCGGTAATGGTGTCGGTCAAACGCACGCCGACGTTGATCACCACATCGGCGTTTTCGATAAGCTGTTTCACCGCCGGATCGCTGGCACCGCCGCAGTAGGTACCGACAAAACCGGCGCGGTTCTCATCCAGCACGCCTTTGCCGAGCAGCAGCGTAGCGTGCGGAATGTCGACCTCCTGCAGCCACTCGTCCAGCGCCGCTTCGGCGCCGAAGCGATCGGCCAGGAAGTCCGCCAGCAGCGATACCCGCCGCGCCGACAGCAGCTTTTCGCGCGCCGCGGCGATAAACGCCTGCAATGCGCTGCGCGACAGTTTGGCCTGGCGCAGCATCAGCGGCGCCGGTTTACTCGGCAGCGGCGCCTGTGCGACGTCGCTGGGCAACATCAGGTAAACCGGGCGATGTTCCAGCAAGGCGACGCCGATCAGGCGGTCGATCTCCTCTGCGGCGTTGTCGGCGGTCAGGTCGGCCTGCGCGACGGTCACCTCTTTGGCTATCCGGGCGAAGTGGGTGAAGTCGCCATCCCCCAGCGAATGGTGCAGCAAATCACCGGCGCGCTGAGCGCGCTGCGCCGGCGTGCCGACCACGTGGATCACCGGCAGGTATTCGGCGTAGCTGCCGGCCACCCCGTTCAACGCGCTCAGCTCGCCGACGCCAAAGGTGGTGAGCAGCGCGGCCGCCGGTTTGCAGCGCGCATAGCCGTCGGCGGCGTAGGCGGCGTTCAGCTCGTTGGCGCAGCCTACCCAGGTGATTTGCGGATGGGCGAGGACGTGATCGAGGAATTGCAGGTTGTAATCCCCCGGCACGCCGAAGAAATGACGGATGCCGATTTGGGCCAGACGATCGAGCAGATAATCGGCCACCGTATAGGTCTGAGTCATGATCATCACCTGTCTGCAGCTGGAGCGATTACCTTTAAGTATCGAAGATGCTGTTCAAATTTCGAACAAGGATTCCTGCATCGATCGGCAACCTGGCGTTACATGCCGACGCTGTGATCGCTCCCCCGACAGCGCGGTGTGAAAGCGTATACACTCAAAGCACTTCACCTCTCGCCGACAAGGATAACTATGTCCTACCCCGCCTCCCCCTCACGTTATCAAGACATGGAATACCGGCGCTGCGGCCGCAGCGGGCTGAAGCTGCCCGCCGTCTCGCTCGGACTGTGGCACAATTTCGGCGACGCCACGCTGTACGACAACGCCCGCGGCCTGATCCGCTGCGCCTTCGATCGCGGCATTACTCATTTCGATCTGGCCAATAACTACGGCCCGCCGCCCGGCGCCGCCGAGGAGAACTTTGGCCGCATACTCAACGCCGATCTGCGGGCCTGGCGCGATGAGCTGATCGTCTCATCCAAAGCCGGTTACACCATGTGGCCCGGCCCCTACGGTGATTGGGGCTCGAAAAAGTACCTGGTCGCCAGCCTCGATCAGAGCCTGAGGCGCATGGGGCTGGAGTATGTGGATATCTTTTATCATCATCGGCCGGATCCACAGACGCCGCTGGAAGAAACCATGGCGGCGCTGGATTTGTTGGTGCGCCAGGGCAAAGCGCTGTATGTCGGCCTGTCCAACTACCCGGCCGAGCGCGCGCGGCAGGCATTCGACATTCTGCAGCGGCTCGGCACGCCGTGCGTGATCCACCAGCCGAAGTATTCGATGTTGGAACGCGGGCCGGAGACGGCGCTGCTGGATACGCTGGCGGAGCATGGCGTCGGCTCGATCGCCTTCTCGCCGCTGGCGGGCGGCCTGCTGACCGACCGCTACCTGCACGGCGTTCCGCAAGATTCCCGCGCCGCCAGCGGCAGCCGCTTCCTGCAGCCGGAGCAGTTGACCGCCGAGCGGCTGGACAAGGTGCGCCGCCTCGATGCGCTGGCGCGGCAACGCGGGCAGAAGCTGTCGCAAATGGCGCTGGCCTGGGTGCTGCGCGGCGATCGCGTTACCTCGGTGCTGATCGGCGCCAGCAAGAATGCGCAGATAGAAGACGCGGTGGGCATGCTGGCCAATCGCCACTTCAGTGACGAAGAACTCGCGCAGATCGAGAAAATCTTATTGTAATCGCTTACAAATTCCGCCGCTCAATCGAGCGGCGATCCCCCAGAAAAATCTCAAATCTTGGCCTTCGTCGCCGTTTTCAGAGTGGCTCTCAGATTCAACCCTATGCGCCGGCGCTATGATGCCGATATTGCAGCAAAAATAACGATAAGGCCGCTTTTTTAAACTGATGAACGCGCTTCATAAAGTGACAAACGGCCAGGCCGCGCAAGCGGAAAGGAGAAGTCATGTTTAAACCTCTGCTCTTGGCCGCCATCTTGGCGGCGACGGTACTGCCCGCCGCACAGCAGGCGCACGCCGAAGGGATCAGCATCGATCTGATGCCGGGCGTTTCACTGCGCATCGGCGATCGGGACAATCGCGGCCGTTACTGGGACGGTTACGACTGGCGCGATCGCGACTGGTGGCAAGGCCATCAGGGGCGCTATCTCGGCGACCGCAGCCGCCGCGGTTACTACTGGGACGGCTATCGCTGGCGCGACCGCGACTACTGGCGCAAACACTATTACTATCATGAAGGACGCTATCGTAAATACGACAGGCATTACGATAAGCACCACTGGAAGAAAGAGAAAAAGCACCACCACGATCATGACCGCGATCGCTGGCGCCGCCACGGCGATGACGACCGCGATTAACGACGACGGGCCGGCGCAATGCCGGCCCGCGCTATTTTCGCCTACAGCACGCTGCCGATCAGCAGGTAGCCGTTCAATCCCAGCACCACCAGCACGATCAGCTTGCCCAGGTTTTGCACCACAGGACCGTTGACCATCTCCCCCATCAGCGCCCGATTGCCGGTGAAAGCCAGCAGCGGCACCAGCGCCAGCGCAATGCCGAAGCTGAGCAGCACCTGGCTCAGCACCAGAATGCGCGTGGCGTCCATCCCCAGCATGATGACGATAAACGACGGCAGCATGGTCACCGCACGCCGCAGCCACAGCGGAATATGGAAATGCACGAACCCCTGCATCACCACCTGCCCCGCCAGCGTGCCCACCACGGTAGAGGAGAGGCCGGCGGCCACCAGGCTCAGGCCAAACACGGTGGCGGCGGCTTGCCCGAGCAGCGGTTGCAGCGTCAGGTAGGCCACGTCGAGATCGGCGATGCCGCTGTGGCCGCTGAAATGAAACGCGGCGGCGGCGGTGGCCATCATCGCCAGATTAACAAAACCGGCAATGGTCATGGCCACGGCGACGTCGACTTTGGTGGCGGCATAGCGCTCCGCCTTGTCGTGCTCGCCGCCGATTTGGGTGAGCGAGGAATGCAGGTAGATCACGTGCGGCATGATGGTGGCGCCCAATACCCCGGCGGCCAGAAATACCGCATCGCCGTTGGGCAGATCGGGCAGCGCCATGCCCTTCAGCAGCGGCGCAAGCTGCGGCTGAGAGAACGCCAGCTCGACGATGTAAGCGGCGGCGACGAACAGCAGCAGGCCACCAATCACCAGCTCTAGCGGCTTTTGCCCGCGCTTTTGCAGCATCAGAATTAAAAAGGTGGCGATGCCGGTCAGCACGGCGCCCTGCAGCAGGGAAACGCCGAGCAGCAGCTTGAAGCCGATCGCCGCGCCGATAAACTCGGCCAGATCGGTCGCCATGGCGATGATCTCCGCCTGCACCCAATAGGCCCACACCGCCGGCCGCGGAAAGCGATCGCGAATGTGCTCGGCCAGATTTTTCCCGGTGGCGATGCCCAGCTTGGCGGACAACAGCTGGATCAGCATCGCCATCACGTTGGCCCAAACCACCACCCACAGCAGGCTGTAGCCGAACGAGGCGCCGGCCTGGATGTTGGTGGCGAAGTTACCGGGATCGATATAGCCGATAGCGGCGATGAAGGCAGGCCCCATCAGCGAGAGTTTGATTTTTCTGGCGGAGCGACCGGAGGTGGTTTCAACCACGCGACTGTTCAGCATATGTTGAACCCTTACTGAAATTACGTTTATCTCCACTCTATATAAATGATAATAATTATCAAGCGCATTTAGAGCGGTAAAACTTATCTCTGTAATAGCCAACATTAACGGTTTTATCGAAGGGTTCAGCGCGGAGCTTGCCGATTTCCGTGCTTTTCTGATGGGATTTTGGCTGCAATACCCCTGAAAGACAGGTTAGCACAAGAATACGAATTTCCTATTGCCGATTTAACGTCTTGATTTTTTATGCTTTTGCGCAACACTTTAGGAGAACTCCCGCTATGATTTTCCATATTTGCAATAGAAGTCTCGTTTTTAAACGTAGCGTTACATAAAATGACAGCCGAAATTCAGCCTGCCTCAAATTTGGAGCAAACATGTCCCATATTGCGCACTTTGCGTTGGCGATAGTGGTGGTGGCGATCCTGGCCCTGTTGGTGTGCCGCGATCGCAAAAGCATCCGCATTCGCTATGTTATTCAATTACTGGTTATCGAAGTACTGCTGGCCTACTTTTTCCTGCATTCGGAAGCGGGTTTGGGCTTCGTAAAAGGATTCGCCGCGCTGTTTGACAAACTGCTCGGGTTTGCGGGACAAGGGACTGATTTCGTGTTCGGCGGCATGGGCGACAAAGGCCTGGCATTCTTCTTCCTGAAGGTGCTGTGCCCGATCGTCTTCATTTCGGCGCTGATCGGTATTCTGCAGTACATCAAGGTGCTGCCGTTCATCATCCGCATTATCGGTACCGTGCTGTCGAAAGTGAACGGCATGGGCAAGCTGGAGTCATTCAACGCCGTCAGTTCGCTGATCCTCGGCCAATCCGAAAACTTCATCGCCTACAAGGATATCCTGGGCAAGATGTCGGAAAAGCGCATGTACACCATGGCGGCGACCGCGATGTCTACGGTGTCCATGTCCATCGTCGGCGCCTACATGACCATGCTGGACGCCAAGTTCGTGGTGGCGGCGCTGGTATTGAACATGTTCAGCACCTTTATCGTGCTGTCGCTGGTCAACCCGTACGACACCAATAAAGAAGAAGAGCTGCACCTCGGCAACCTGCACGAAGGCCAGAGCTTCTTCGAAATGCTGGGTGAATATATCCTGGCCGGCTTCAAAGTAGCGATTATCGTTGCCGCGATGCTGATCGGCTTCATCGCCCTGATCGCCGCGCTCAACGGTGTGTTCAGCGCCATCTTCGGCCTGAGCTTCCAGGAAATCCTCGGCTACTTCTTCTATCCGTTCGCCTGGATCATGGGCATTCCTAAGCACGAAGCCCTGCAGGTTGGCAGCATCATGGCCACCAAGCTGGTTTCCAACGAGTTCGTGGCAATGATGGAGCTGCAGAAAGTGTCTGCCGAACTGTCGCCACGCAGCCTGGGGATCCTGTCGGTGTTCCTGGTGTCCTTCGCCAACTTCTCTTCCATCGGTATCGTGGCCGGTGCGATCAAGGGCCTGAACGAACATCAGGGCAACGTGGTGTCGCGCTTTGGCCTGAAGCTGGTGTACGGCTCTACGCTGGTCAGCATCCTGTCCGCTTCGATCGCAGGCCTGGTGCTGGGCTAAGTTCAGCGTCGCCACAAACATACAAAGGCGCCTGCGGGCGCCTTTTTTATGCCGGTATCCTGACCGCCTACAATGGCGCATGCTGACAGAAAATAAGCATTCGCCGCTCGGTTAAACTTCCCCCAATAATAATGCTTCTGCATAAAATGGAATGGCTGTGACAACACTCTGCTTAGTCAACGCAGGCCGATTTTTGTCCGTATAACAGAACGCCTTTGACACGCCATAGGGCGCGGCATTTAACTGCGCAAGCGCCATGGAACAAACAATCAGTTAATAATCAGCGTTAACAGCGTTGTGATCTCCTCCGCAACAGCAGGTGAGGCATTGTAGTAGGAGTCCACACTTTCAACGACGACTATCTTTTTATTGTCATCACTCACTGTCCAGCATGGAATCACTGACCTGGCATCTTCAGAAGAGACGCCACATGAGCTAATTGAAAATATCGAACTGGACATTACGTCGATTTTACTTCTTGATAAATAAGCATCAATGTTTAAATTCCGCACCAATACCTCTGCCGATTGGGGGAAATGAACATCCATGCCAACCCTGATAACACGTCCATCGACAGAGGGTACGAGCGATATATTAAACTCATTTTCAGAAATCCATATGGGCTGTGTTAAATGGCCGATGGCGTCTGACAGATAAAAGTCTTTAAAAATCGTTTTAGCCTCGACATCTACGGCCTCGAAAGAACTCATCTCATTGATTTTAAAATCATTTGTAAACTTAACCACGATATCATACAGATGTTTCTTTTCGTCAACAAAAATCACACCGCCTTCAATACTACCTAATCCACCAATATTTTTATTTCTGAAAACATTCACGCTCGTGAAAAACGCCAATTCATCACTAAAATATGAAAATATTTCAGCCACGTTAAGTAAAATAGAGTCATAACTCACGAAGATAAATTTATTCTTATAATCAAGGAAAGGCGGCAATACAATTGACTCTTCATCGCCACAGTTTTTCACTTCATAGGGTAAATTATACTGCTCATACAATTTTATCAGCCGGTTGAGTTCCGCACGTTCAACCACGCGTACCATTCTTTCTTTGCGGCCAAACTCACCGCTAGAGGCCAAAATAAATTTTTCCCATATCCATTGAGACTGGGCCGCAAATCGGCTCAGGCGCATATTATCTTCATGAACGCTTCGCCATAAACAATGGTTACCCAAAGAGGTCTTAAACTCATCGTAATCCATCTCATCGAGAAAAAAATCAACGGAGATCCCTTTCCTCGCACAGGCCAAGGCCGTCATCACAGCCGTTACCCCGCCACCACCAACAATTGCGATATTTTTATTTTTTTTCATGGATAACCTCATCCAACGATGGTGAAACAATGACAATAGTTTCATCAAGAAAACAATATCAATGTCAACACATACCCATCATCAACATTAATTAGCACATTAACAATCACAAGATTAATCAGAGGATCAAACTATTAGGATTGCTTAAATTCAGGATACACACTCAAACCAATAGCATAAAAAACCACAAACACAGAATTTAACTCTAAAAATAGCACTTTTTATGATCTTTAACACTGAATAGTTTTTTTTCATATAGACTAAATTTCGTTAACAAATAGCGGCCGGAGAAAAACCACCTGGCAGCATTAAAAACCAACAAAAGTGAGAATTGCAGTTTTCAAATTCAAACTAACACACACTCAAAAGCATCAATCACCTGAAAAAGGGAGTTTTAACGCGTATTCAATAACCATAGGGATTGATTTAAAAAACTATGATTTACATACAGTTATAAAAGGATAGAGAATATGAAATTACGCACACAGAGAACGATGCTGTTAGCTGGAGCATATCTAGTCATATCGTCTGCATCATACGCTGCAGACGGTACTATAAACTTTACCGGCACGGTGACCGACCAAACCTGCACGGTTGAGGCGGGCAGCGCCAACCAGACAATCCCAATGGGCAATGTCAGTGCCAAAGCGTTTAGAAGCGTTGGCGATACAGCGCTACCGACAAAATTCAATATCGCCTTAGTCAGCTGTCCGGACACGGTCAAAAAAGCGTCTATCAAGTTCGATGGCATTTACGCAGATGGCAACACAACTCTGTTGTCGCTCAATAAAGAGACTAACGCCGCTACAGGCATCGGCGTTGCGCTCTATGAGGCCGATGGCACAACGCAAATCCCGGTTGCGTCATTCTCTAATGCGCAAAGCGTGCAAAAAGACATCAGGAACGTCTTTACTTATGTCGCTAAATATATGTCTACATCCGGCACGGTTACCGTCGGCCCGGCAAATGCCACGACACAATTCAGCATCTCATATAATTAATAAGGTGCTCTTATCGGGCCGGCAACAACGCCGGCCCGATAATTAAAACCGCTACGGGAATAACGATGATTAAAAAAAGAATCCTTTGCTTTCTGCTATTATTTTCTTTTAATACTGTCGCCAGCGTAACCTTGGGAGGAACGCGAGTTATTTATGAGGAAAATAAAAAAGAATCGAATATTTCAGTAAGCAATCAAGACAGCAATTCACCGGTACTCATCCAAACCTGGGCAGAAAATTTTCGGGCCGAGGATAGCAGTGAAGTCCCATTCATTGTTACCCCGCCATTGTTCAGGCTGGAGCCAGAGCAGGATAATATTATTAGAATCATCCATTCTGGCGGCGTTTTGCCACAGCATGAAGAAAAAGTATATTGGCTTAGCGTAAGATCGATACCTTCAACCAAAAGAACCAAGGAAAACAAACTCCTTATTACAGTACAAAACAGAATAAAAATAATCTATCGCCCCAGTTCTTTATCAAAGAAAGAGGCAGGTGACGCATACAAAAAAATAAAATTCTCTCGAGAAAGAAACATGTTGGTTGTGAGTAACCCAACGCCATTTTATGTCTCTTTTTACTCTCTCTCTGTAGGTGAAAAAGAGCTTAAAGAAGCCGACATGGTCGCACCAAAAAGTAAAAAGCAATGGGCTATGCCAAACGGAATACGCAGCACTGTAATAAAATGGCAAGCCATCAACGACTATGGAGGCGTGACCGAGGAAATAAAAGCATCGTTATAAGAATATGTAAAGGGATGCAAAAATGACTATGCCAAGTATCGCCAACAACAAAAAGTCGGTGCTGTTTTTCTGTTTTTTATCCTCACCGGTTGCACTGGCAGAGGACTACTTTGAGCCTTCTGCATTAAACAGAAATTATCAAAACGTGGCTGACTTGTCCCATTTCAACAATCCGAGCGATCAATTGCCTGGTGAGTATTGGGTGGATATCTATCTAAACAACGCTTTTTTCGCTAATCAAAAAGTGGAGTTTTTTCACGTTGCCGGTGCTTTGCAACCTCGCATCCATCGAAACGATCTTGAAAATTTCGGCATCCAACTTGACGCATTAAAGGCAACGACGAGCGAAAACAGTCTAACCGATCATCCCATCAATGAGATTATTCCGGGCAGCTATGCAAAGTTTGACTTCAATCGCCAAAGATTAGATTTAAATATTCCTCAGGCTTATCTTAAAAACCAGCCGCGGGACTGGGTAAACCCGACGCTTTGGGATGACGGCATAAACGCCTTCCTGATGGATTACAGCTTCAGCGGCACCGAATCATGGCAAAATGGGAATGCAAAAACGGGTGATAATCAATATTTGAACCTGCGCAGCGGCGCAAACTTCGGCGCCTGGCGTTTGAGAAACTACTCCACCTACTCAAGCCAAAACAGCACCAAATGGAAAAGCATCAATTCCTATGCTGAGCGCGGTCTTAGAGACAGTAAAAGCACCTTGATCGTGGGTGACAGTTCAACTTCTGGCGACGTCTTTGACAGCTTTCAATTTCGCGGCCTGAAACTCGCGAGCGATCCCTCCATGATCCCTGACAGCCAGCGGGGCTTCGCCCCCACGGTGCGAGGCGTCGCGCAAAGCAATGCCGAAGTCATTGTGAAGCAAAATGGCTACATCATTTATCAAACTCACGTGCCCGCAGGAAGTTTTGAAATAACCGATATTTACCCCACCACCTCCAGCGGTGGACTGCAAGTAATCATCAAAGAGGCAGATGGCTCAGAACGCAGCTTCTTTCAACCCTTTTCCGCAGTGCCCATCATGCTGCGAGAAGGCATGAAAAAAAATGAATTAACGCTAGGCGAGTACCGTGCCGCGCAACGCGATAAATCTAAATATAAATTTCTTCAACAGTCATTAATTTATGGTCTTAGAGACGATAAAACGCTCTATGGGGGCGTAATCATCTCAGAAAAACACCAGGGAATTTCTTCCGGCATCGGCAGCAGCTTGAAAAAGTTCGGATCATTTTCAGCCGATGTCACCCATACCAAAAGCCGGCTCATTACGGGCACTTCCCGTTCAGGGCAACAATATCGGCTCCAGTATGCAAAAAACCTTGAAACTACGGGTACAAACTTCACGCTTGCAGGCTATCGATATTCAACATCAGGCTATTTAAATTTTTCTGAATTTAGTGACATGAATACCAATCTTGAGAAAAAGTGGCTGGCGCGTGACATAAAAAGAAGCAAGCTGGTTCTCAATATTAATCAGCCCCTTCACGATTTCGGTAGTTTCTACCTCAACGGTTATCAACAGAACTACTGGCATAACAGCAGCGTTGAGAAGAATTTTCTGCTTGGGTTCTCAACCAGCCAGCGTGGTATTAGCTACAATCTTGCTTTGAGTTACAATAGCGGCCCTTATACGGATAAACCCGACAAGATTGCCACTCTTAACGTTCAGATCCCGCTGAACAAATGGCAATCGAACAGCTGGGCTAACTACACCGCCAGCAAGAACAGCAAGGGCAAGTTCAATCAGCAATTAGGTGTGAGCGGAACGGCTCTGGAAAATAACCAGCTCAGTTATAACGTCTCGGCCTCCCAAAGCAGCATCAGATCCGGACCATCCGGCAACGGCTCCGCCTATTATCGCGGCGGGTATGGCGAGGCCGGGGCCGGATACAGCTTTGATCAAAATATGCAGCGGGTTAATTACAGCCTACGCGGCGGCGCCATCGCCCATGGCGACGGCATTACATTATCGCAATCGCTGGGGGATACTGTGGCTTTAGTTAAGGTACCCAATGCCCACAATATTGAAGTGATTAACAGTGTCGGCGTCAAAACTGACTCTCGAGGCTATGCGGTAGTACCTTACATCAGCAGTTATCATAAGAATCGGATTGCCTTAAACCCGCAAAGCTTTGGCGATGACGTTGAAATAGCAAAGAACAGCAAGATTGTTATCCCGACAAAAGGCGCTGTTGTATCCGCTCACTTTAAATCTAACATCGGCAATAGAATTATCTTAAAGCTGCAACACAATACCAACGCAATCCCTTTCGGCGCTGTCGCTACGCTGCAAGGTGAAGACAAAACGACAGGGATCGTAGGAAATGATAATAGCGTTTATATGAGCGGTATGCCGAATTCAGGAACGGTGTTGGTTCATTGGGAGGGGAAGCAACGCTGCCAAGGCAGTTATGCCATTACAGCTAAAGAGTCTGAGTCAAAAATAAAAATACTCAATATGATATGTAAATAGCATTGAATTATTGATAAACGCACATAGCATAATATGCAGGATCTTTCCTGCTAAATGTCGACCAACTGGCAATGAGCTAAACATTAGGCAACCAAGGCATGTTTGTAATTAAACAGCACAGCGTAGAGGAACGACATGATAAAAGCAGTCGTAATTATTTACATACTGGTGTTCGCATCTGCTCTGTTAATATTATCAAATATAAACACTGACTGGTTTTGCGATGAATCCTGCAATCCCATTGAAGACAAAAAAAATGATGCACAAGAACCCAATCGAAGCTTCATGTCAGGCGAACCTTTGTTATCTTCATCACGGCATGGTAAACACTTCATTAGCGGTTGAAAGGAAAAAGACAATGATAGGAAGAAAATCACTAGATAAAGCAAAAATAATATTGCATGGGATTATTTCGCTTGCTCTGGTATTTTTATACTCCGCGAAAACTTATGCCGGAGATGAAGATTGCCGGGCAATGTATCATATACCGCCATATATTAGCCAGAGTCCGATCGTTGTTCCGGCAGATGCGTCAAACGGGGCAGTTCTGGGGCAAGGCGAATTGGATTTTTCCGTTAAGGTACTGTCAAATGGCGAAGCGATTTTCGGATACGGACATTTCGTGGTACAACCGTTCACCTACCTGACCTTAACCGGTTTTAAACACAATGGCATCCCCGTCTATAAAACCTCCTGGGAAGGCATTGGCATTGCAATGTCATTAAATAACCATGCCGGTATTCCAGAGTTTTCTGGACCGAACCCAACGCCGCCTTATTATATACTTTCGGCAAATTTTAAATACTATCTCGTAAAAACCGGAGATATTAAACCGGGTGTGATGCCGCAATTTGAGCCATTCCTGATGAACTATGCGTGTTTGCGGATCGCCGGTAGGGCCTTTAGACTCGGTCATCCAAAGTTTCCCGCTACCAACGTTTCAGTGGAAGGTTGCCGATTAACCACGCCAATCAAATACGTCCATTTGGGAGAAGTGAATAGAAAAGAATTCTCCGGTATTGGAAGTACCGCTGGCGAAACGCCGTTCGATATTACTTTAGAATGTAACTCAGATGCCAAAGTAGACCTGGAAATCAGAGGGCAAACGGTGAGTGGCAACAGCCAGGTATTGGCGATTAATCATACTGACGAAGCGGCCAAAGGCGTCGGATTGCAGATTCTGCGCAACGGCGTTCCATTTGATTTAGGCAACAAAATTAATGTATTAGATACAACGCTGCTCGGACAGAATTCGCTTTCTTTTCTGGCAAGATTTTACCAAACGGAGGCGAACATAACGCCGGGAGACGTGAGCGCCATCGCCCAATTCACCGTTTCATATCGATAGCCCTTTGTGGAATAAGAGGGGCTCCAAGCCACATTGGCACATAAACGACGCCTCTGTTCCGTGCACCCAGTGCTTCAGTATGCAATATCAGTCATATCAAAAATATTCATACAACTAACGCTAGAAAACTACATGATGGCCGAAGGATGAGCGCCCATCGTTTATATAAAAAATTGATAGATAAAAATAACACTATGTGCAGTTCGAGCAATATCTAATAGGAAAAGTGAATATGTCAACGCTATTTAAAACAACAGCTATAGCCAGGATCGCTGGCATCCTGGTCTTATTATTTTCCTTTTCAGCCCAAAGTGAGGGCGATTGCTATGCGATATGGCATCATCCGCTAAAAATCGAGCAATCCGGCATTACCGTCCCGGCAGGCGTTAAAGTCGGCGATCTTATCGGTCGTGGGGAATCTTACTTTTCCGTCAGGCTGTTGGCTAATGCCATACAGTTCTCCTTTGGCGAACCCGGCGATCTGGTGTTGCAAGCCTATACCCACTTGAGTGCGACAGCATTACAATACCACGGTATTCCCGTCTATCAGACTGGTTGGCAGGGGGTCGGCATTGCCATGTCGCTCAATGACCAACCGGGGCTTTGGGATATTTATGCGCCGCGTAATACACCCGTGAACTATGTTCTTGGCGGAAACTTCAAATATTATCTGGTCAAGACCGGCGACATACAATCTGGTGCCATGTCTGCATTTTCCCCTTTCTCCTTTAACTATACCTGCTTGAGAGCAACCAACGCCAGACGGCTGGGTGAGACCTATTTTCCTGCCATCAATATCGCAGTGGAAGGTTGCCGCCTCAGCACGCCGTCGAAACAGGTTTTCCTGGGAAAAATCAACCGGCGGACGCTTTCTGGTATAGGGGCCACGGCGGGAAATACCCCTTTTAACATCGCGATGGAGTGCAATGTCAACACTAAAGTCGATCTGGAGATACGCGGTGACATGGTTAATGGCAATCGTCAGGTATTGGCCGTTATCCCATCAAAAGAGGCGGCCACCGGCGTTGGTCTGCAGATACTGCGTAACGGCATTCCCTTTGAGTTGGGGACGAAAACCGGCATGCTAAACCAGACGCTGGTAGGGATGAACGAAATCCCGCTCAGCGTGCAATATTATCAAACGGAAGAAAAAGTTACGCCGGGAGAAGTCAATGCCGTGGCTCAATTCACCGTGTCATATCGCTAGTTTTGGTGAGCTGGCGGCATAACTCCGAACTATCGGAAAGCCAGAGTCATTTTTCCAAGCGTCAGGCAAGCATTAGACGCACGCATAAAGCAAAAAGCCGACCCTAAGGTCGGCTTTTTAAATGGTGGTGGAGCTAGACGGGATCGAACCGTCGACCTCTTGCATGCCATGCAAGCGCTCTCCCAGCTGAGCTATAGCCCCACAAAAGTGGTACGCGTTGACCGGCGTTACGGTATTCCCCAACCTCTCTGAGAAGAAGTTTGGTGGAGCTAGACGGGATCGAACCGTCGACCTCTTGCATGCCATGCAAGCGCTCTCCCAGCTGAGCTATAGCCCCGTTCCACAATCACTTTGTGCTGTGAACGGGGCGCATAATATGAAACCCGCTCAAAGCTGTCAACGGCTAAATTGAATTACTGAATCAAGCGTTGAAAAAGCCGCCAAATCAGCATCTTTGGCGCCAAAAAATCATCACTTTGCGCAGAGTTCATCCATTTTGCGCGCTACATCTCAAAATGGCAAAAGACCCTGCATATCACATTGATTTTTAATTAATGGAATGTTAACGAAATGCGCTTGAGTCGGACTCCCGAGCGGCATAGACTGCCCGCGCCATAAACTTCATTACTATAAACCGAGTCCGTCATGTCTTTGCATTCACCAAAAGAAATCGCCGCCCTCGCCGTTCAGGCCGGGGTAAACAAAAGCCGCGCCCCGCTCGCTAATCTGCTGATTCTGGGCTTTCTCGCCGGCGCCTTTATTGCCACCGGCTTTCTGCTGGATATTCACGTCATCGGCACCCTGCCGGCCGAATGGGGCTCTTTCGGTGCCCTGTTGGGTGCCGCGGTCTTTCCTATCGGTTTGATCCTGACTATTCTGGCCGGCGGCGAACTGCTGACCGGCAACATGATGACCTTGCCGATGGCCTGGTTTGCCCGCGAAATCCCCGCCATCGCCGTGCTGCGCAACTGGTTTTGGGTCACCCTGGCCAACCTGGCCGGCAGCCTGGCCGTCGCCTACTTCTTCGGCCATTTGCTGGGCCTGACCGAAGGCGCATTCTTGCATAAGACGCTGGCGATCGCGCAGGCCAAAGTGGATGCGGACTTCCTGCACGCCTTCATTTCCGGCGTCGGCTGCAACTGGCTGGTGTGCCTGGCGGTGTGGTTAGCCTTCGCCAGCAAGGATGTGCCGGGCAAAGTGATCGGCATGTGGTTCCCGGTCATGGCTTTTGTCGCCATCGGCTTCCAGCACGTGGTGGCGAATATGTTCATCATCCCGGCGGCCATCTTTGCCGGCGGCATGGGCTGGGAGCAGTATCTGCCCAATTTCGTCGCGGTATTTCTCGGCAACGCGCTGGGGGGCGCCGGTTTTGTCGGGCTGATGTATTTCCTCGCCTACCGCCCGGGTTTGCCGGCCGGCGAGCAAGCCTGACACACCGCCATGAAAAAAGCCCCGGGATCGCTCCACGGGGCTTTTTCTTTAAGGCGTATCAGCAAATCAGGCTTGCGCTTCGCGCTCGGCGATGTAAGCCAGCGCCATGTCGATGCGCTGCAGCGAACGCTTCTGGCCGATCGCATGCACGGTCACGTCCATGCCCGGCGACTGACCGGCGCCGGTCACCGCAACGCGCAGCGGCATGCCGACTTTGCCCATGCCGACACCCAGCTCATCCGCCGTGCCCTGAATGGCGTCGTGCACGTTTTCCGGCGTCCAGGCGGTGATGGCGGCCAGCTTGGCGCGCACCGCTTCCAGCGGCTGACGCGCCACCGGGCGCAGGTGCTTCTTGGCGGCGTCTGCATCGAACTCGCTGAAGTCTTCATAGAAGTAGCGGCAGGACTCCGCCATTTCTTTCAGCGTTTTGCAACGCTCGCCCAGCAGCTTGACGATGTCTTTCAGTTCCGGGCCGTTGCGGGTTTCAAGGCCCAGTTGCTCAACGTGCCACGCCAGATGCACCGCCACTTCTTCCGCCGGCATATGGTTGATGTAGTGGTGGTTCAGCCACTGCAGCTTCTCGGTGTTGAACGCGCTGGCGGATTTGTTGATCGCTTCCAGCGTGAAGAACTCTTTCATCTCATCGATGGAGAAGATCTCCTGATCGCCGTGGGACCAGCCCAGACGCACCAGGTAGTTCAGCAGCGCCTGCGGCAGATAGCCGTCGTCGCGGTACTGCATAACGCCCACGGCGCCGTGACGCTTGGACAATTTTTTACCGTCGTCGCCGAGGATCATCGACACGTGTGCGTATTCCGGCACCGGCGCGCCCAGCGCTTTGAGAATATTGATCTGGCGCGGGGTGTTGTTGATGTGGTCTTCGCCGCGGATCACATGAGTGATTTCCATGTCCCAGTCATCGACGACGACGCAGAAGTTATAGGTTGGCGAACCATCGGTACGGCGGATGATCAGATCGTCCAGCTCCTGATTGCTGAATTCGATCGGGCCGCGAATTTTATCATCGAAGATCACCGAGCCTTCCTGCGGGTTGCGGAAGCGCACGACGTGTGGCTCGTCGTCGGTGTGGCTGCACTGGCTGTCGCGGCAGTGGCCGTCGTAGCGCGGCTTCTCGCCGTTTTCCATCTGCTTCTCGCGCAGCGCTTCCAGACGTTCCTTGGAGCAATAACATTTATAGGCAGTGCCCTGCTCCAGCATCTCGTCGATGACCGCGTTGTAACGATCGAAACGCTTGGTCTGGAAATACGGGCCTTCATCCCAATCCAGGTTCAACCAGTTCATGCCATCCATAATTGCGTCGATCGCGTCCTGGGTAGAGCGTTCCAGATCGGTATCTTCGATACGCAGAACGAACTCACCGCCCGCATGGCGGCTGAACAACCAGGAATAAAGTGCGGTACGCGCGCCGCCGACGTGAAGATAGCCGGTCGGGCTCGGTGCAAAACGGGTTTTGATTTTCATTGGGTTCACTGCCTTATTACGCAACGCGTGTCGGCGGTTGCCGACGATTGCTCGGAATTGAAAAAAGAGTGGACGACATTGTATCACCACGCGCTAATTCCTCAACGCCGACACGATATTGCACCGGTCGATTTCGCGCGTTTTGCGGCGAGTTTCGCATAGCGTTGCGCAAAGAATCGGCGCCGTTGGCGATAATTATCGCGCCCTGCCTAAATTTGCGGCGAACGATTGAAATCATTTTAAAAACCGTTGACTCACTTTGAACTATCCCTATAATGCGACTCCAACAAGACGGGGCGATTAGCTCAGTTGGTAGAGCATCTCCTTTACACGGAGGGGGTCGGCGGTTCGAGCCCGTCATCGCCCACCATCTTGTTGAGAAAAATGAGAACGAATGAGGGTGATTAGCTCAGTTGGTAGAGCATCTCCTTTACACGGAGGGGGTCGGCGGTTCGAGCCCGTCATCACCCACCATCATTCTCTCGTTTAGCAGTGCCTGGAAGTCCTGAAGTGGGTGATTAGCTCAGTTGGTAGAGCATCTCCTTTACACGGAGGGGGTCGGCGGTTCGAGCCCGTCATCACCCACCACTTCTGCGGGTCGTTAGCTCAGTTGGTAGAGCAGTTGACTTTTAATCAATTGGTCGCAGGTTCGAATCCTGCACGACCCACCAATTCAGAAAAAAGCGCCTTTGGGCGCTTTTTTCGTTTCTGCGCCACCCAACTCTGACTTTATCTTCTTGCAGGCATAGTTTACCGAGTCGTGAAGGATGAAGAGCCGTAGAGGTTCGAGCATCGCGCAGCGATACGACAACGCGCAGCGTTGCCCGCAGGGTGAGGCCAAAGGCCGAATCAATCCTGCACGACCCACCAATTCAGAGAAAAGCGCCTTTTGGCGCTTTTTTCGTTTCTGCCGCACTCACCTCCACTTTCTCCTTATTCTCACTATTCACCACGCGCTGAGATACGAATGGTTATCATTTTGCCGGCTTGGATGGTAAATTAGCGGGCATCCACCACGCAGCCAATCCGCCGCCGGATTGATAAGCCTTAGTTCAAGGAAAGAAAGAGCCCGCTCATGACCCTATCCTTACGCCAGCTGTTCATTGCATTTATCGCCACTTCCAGCCTGCTGCTCAGCGGCTGCGGCCCGGACGACCAGAGCGACGGGCAGAAACCGTCCGCCCCCGCTGCCGACAGCAGTTGGCCGCGCACCATCGACAGCGTCAAAGGGAAATTCACGCTGGAAAAACCGCCGCAGCGCATCGTGTCCACCAGCGTCACCATCACCGGCACGCTGCTGGCTATCGACGCCCCGGTGGTCGCCAGCGCCGCCACCAGCCCAAATCCCCTGGTGGCCGATAAGCAAGGCTTCTTTACCCAGTGGAGCGAAGTGGCCAAACAGCGCCACGTCGAACGGCTGTACCAGGTGGAGCCCAATGCCGAAGCCGTCGCCGCCGCCGCACCGGATTTGATCGTCGTCGCCGCCACCGGCGGTGATTCGGCGTTGAAGCTGTATGACCAGCTGTCCGCCATTGCGCCGACGCTGGTGCTCGACTATGGCGACAAGAGCTGGCAGCAGCTGGCCAGCGAGCTCGGCGAGATCACCGGCCATGAAGCCGGCGCCAAACAGGCGGAGGATCGTTTCGAACAGCGCGTGGAGCAAGTGAAGCAGGCGATCGCGCTGCCGCCGCAGCCGACCACTCCGCTGGTGTATGCCGACAACGGCCGCGAGGCCATGCTGTGGACGCCGGGTTCCGCCCAGGGCAAGCTGCTGACGCAGCTCGGCTTCCAGCTGGCCACCCCGCCGGAAAGCGCCAAAGGCAACACCAGCATGGGTAAACGCCATGACATCATCCAGATCTCCGGCGAAAAGATGGCCGAGGGCCTGAACGGCAAAACGCTGATCCTGTTCGCCACCAACGAGCGCAAAGTGCAAGAGGTGCTGACCAACCCGTTCCTCAAACATCTGGAGCCGGTGGAACAGCGGCACGTCTATGCCGTCGGCAACGACACCTTCCGCCTCGATTACTACAGCGCCACCAACATGCTGAACCAAATCGAACGGCTGTTCAAAAAGCCCTGAACCACGCCGTCGGCGGGTCAGCCTCCTGCCGACGTTTGCCATAAACAGGCCAACCGTTCACATTCAATCAATTGAAATATCAATAGTTATTAACATCGTCAACGCACCTGCGCCACCAACCGGCGGGTGCATGCGGGCGTAAACTCGTGCTACTATTGGCACCCCGCATGAACGCAAATAACAATGAGAATAAAAATCATACAGGAGTTACCGGTGTGAACGTACCCACTCCGACTGAGCGGACGCTTTCGTCCGCACCGCACGCAGCTTACGCCAGTGGCTTCAAACGCATCGCCGGGTTCGGTATCGGCTTGGCGCTGTTGCTGCTGTGTATCATTGCCAGCCTGATGCTGGGTTCCAAAGCCATCCCCTTCCACACCGTCTGGCTCAGCCTGCAGGGCGCCGCGAGCGGTTCCGACAGCACCATCATTCTCAACGCCCGGGTGCCCCGTACGCTGGCGGGCATCTTGGCCGGCATGGCGCTCGGCGCCGCCGGCGCGCTGATTCAGGCCTTGACGCGCAATCCGTTGGCCGATCCCGGCGTGCTCGGCATCAACGCCGGCGCCAGCTTCGCCGTGGTCATCGGCATCATGTTTTTCGGCGCCGCCACCACCGAAAGCTATATGGCCTACGCCTTTGTCGGTGCCGCCCTCACCACTCTGCTGGTCTACCTGATCGGCACGCTGGCGGGCGGGCGCATCAACCCGGTGCGGCTGACCCTGGCCGGCGTGGCGATCGGCGCGGTGCTGCTCGGCATCACCACCGGGCTGTCGCTGATCGATCCGCAAACCTTCGATCAACTGCGCTTCTGGCAGGCCGGCACGCTGGATATCCGCACGCTGTCCACGCTGCCGGTCACCGCCCCCGCCATTTTGCTCGGCTGCCTGCTGACGCTGCTCATCGCCCGGCCGCTGAATACCATCGGCATGGGGGAAGATCTGGCTATCGCGCTCGGCGCGCGCGTGGTGCTGACTCAGGTCATCGCGGTGATCGCCATCACGCTGCTGTGCGGCGCGGCAACCGCCACCGTCGGCCCAATTAGCTTTATCGGCCTGATGGTGCCGCACATCGCCCGCTGGTGGGTCGGCCCCGACCAGCGCTGGATCCTGCCCTACTCCATGCTGCTGGCGCCGATTTTACTGCTGTGCGCCGACGTGGTCGGCCGTCTGCTGGCGGCCGGTGAGCTGCGGGTTTCCATCGTGGCGGCCTTCATCGGCGCGCCGGTGCTGATCTGGCTGGTGCGCCGCAAGAAAACGCTGGGGGGGCTGTGATGAGTCTGCCCCACACGTTGCATATCGGCCGCCCGGACGGCGTCATCAACTGGCGCATGCCGCTGCGCCTGCTGCTGGTCAACCTTTCGCTGCTGGCGTTGTGCCTGGCGATGGCCGTTGCCGCGCTGTGCTACGGCACGCTGCAGCTCTCGCTGGAGCAGGTCTTTGCCGCGCTCAGCGGCGAGGCGCCGAAAAATCTGGTCACCGTGGTTACCCAATGGCGCTTGCCGCGTATCGCCATGGCGCTGCTGTTAGGCGCCGCGCTCGGCATGAGCGGCGCCATTTTCCAGTCGATTATCCGCAACCCGCTCGGCAGCCCGGACGTGATTGGCTTTAACATGGGGGCTTACACCGGCGCGCTGATCGCCATCACCCTGTTCAACGGCGGCTATTACTACATCGCCGGCGGCGCGCTGGCCGGCGGCATTCTCGCCGCGCTGGCCATCTACCTGCTGGCCTGGCGGCAAGGCATCGCCGGCTTCCGGCTGATCATCGTCGGCATCGCCATCAGCGCGGTATTGGTCTCCACCAATACCTGGCTGATCATCACCGCCTCGCTGGAGCGCGCCATGGACGCCGCCATGTGGCAGGCCGGTTCGCTCAACGGCATGACCTGGCAGAAAGCCCAACCCGCCACGGCGTTCATCGTGCTGGCGGCCGCGGCCGCGCTGCTGATGAGCAAACGGCTGAAGCTGCTGGAAATGGGCGACGATACGGCGCGCGCGCTGGGCGTGAACGCCGAAGGCAGCCGGCTGTGGCTGATGCTGTTCGGCGTCACCCTCACCGCCGCCGTCACCGCCACCGCCGGGCCGATTTCCTTTATCGCGCTGGCGGCGCCGCAGATCGCCCGCCGCCTGGCCGGCCAATCCTCGGTCACCCTGACGTCCTCGGCGCTGATGGGTGCGGCGCTGCTGCTCGGCGCCGACGTAGTGTCCCAACATCTTTTCGCACCGATCCAACTGCCGGTCGGGGTCGTGACCGTCTGCATCGGCGGCCTGTACCTGATTTGGCTGCTCATCCGTGAGGCCCGCAGATAATGAAGAATGACAATGCCATGAGCCACCGCCTGCACGCCTCGCATCTGAAGCTGGGCTACGACAATAAAATCATCGCTGACGATCTGAGCGTGGCGATCCCCGACGGCGCCTTCACGGTGATCGTCGGGCCGAACGCCTGCGGCAAATCGACGCTGCTGCGCGCCCTGTGCCGCCTGCTGAAACCCAGCGCCGGCGAGGTGATGCTGGACGGCAAGAACATCAGCAGCTTCGCCACCAAGGCGCTGGCGCGCGAGCTTGGGCTGCTGCCGCAAACCTCGATCGCACCGGACAGCATTACCGTGGCGGATCTGGTGTCGCGCGGCCGCTACCCGCACCAGAGCCTGCTGAAACAGTGGACGCAAGCCGACAAACAGGCGGTGGAAGCCGCCATGGCGGCCACCAACGTCGGCCAGCTGGCGGACCGCAGCGTCGACGAGCTGTCCGGCGGGCAGCGCCAGCGCGTCTGGGTGGCGATGGCGTTGGCGCAGCAAACGCCGCTGCTGCTGCTGGATGAACCGACCACCTATCTGGACATCGCGCATCAGATCGAGCTGCTGGATCTGTTCCGCCAGCTCAACCGCGAGCACGGCCAAACCCTCATCGCGGTGCTGCACGATCTCAACCACGCCTGCCGCTATGCCGATCACATCATCGCTATGCGCGACGGCAAGATCATGGCGGAGGGGAAACCGGCGGAGATCATCACCGCCGAGCTGGTGGAACGGGTATTCGGCATGCCGTGCATGATCATCGACGATCCGCTGTCCCACACGCCGCTGGTGATCCCGCGCGGCCGCTACCACTGCGACACGCCGCAGGCATGAAAAAGGCCGGGTTAGCCCGGCCTTCGTTTATCCATGACTAGGGAGCCAACAGCGCCCGCAATCCGTCGAGCAAACCGCCGCGCCAGCAGACGGCATCATGCCCGCCGGCGAACACGCGATAATCGACCCGATGCCCCGCCTCCACCAGCGCCCGATGCATTTGGCGATTGACCTGATGAATATCCCTCTCCCCTTCACCGGCTTCCTGAAAGACGCGCAGCGGCGTCGCGGCGCACAAGCCCCGCCGCACCTGTTCAGTCAACCAGCCGACGTCGGCGTCATACTCCTCAGCCGGGTTAATCATCGCTTCAATATGCGGCCACCAGAAAGAACCCGACTGGGTCAATACGCAGCCGAAACGCTGCGGCCAATGCAACCCGGCATACAACGCCGCCAACCCGCCGTAACTCTGCCCCGCCACCACCGTGCGCTGCGGATCGTCGCTGTAAGGCGCACGCTCCGCCACCTGCGGCAGCAGCTCCTCTTGCACCGCCCGCCAGAAAGCCGCATTGCAGGCCAATTCTTCCGCACGCCGCGCCATGTCTATCACGTCGATAAACAGATAAAGCGCCGACGGCAGCCTTCCGTTAAGCGTCTCGGCGTCCAGTGCGGAAAAAATCGGTATGCCATGCAGCCAAAATTGCCCGTCCAGCAGTACGACTAACGGGCGGTCTTCCCCTGCGCCGGTGGCGTACAGCCAGATGTTGCGTCGGTTAGCCAATCGTTCGCTGTGCCAAAAGAAGTGCTGCAAACGCCCAGACGCGGCGGGCAATGCTTGCCCGGCGTCCAACGCCCGCCACGCTGATTGATCCGGCGCCGCCGGCAAATGTATCGCAGACAACGGGAAGCCGCGGCTGCTGCAGTGCGGCGCCACCGGATTGAGCGGATCATGGCGCATCAACGGAAACAACGAACACCACCACTGACGCTGCTGCTGCCGACGCTGAGCCGCATCGCCGGTAAAAGCGGGCGGCAGTTGCGCCGTCTCAATGGGTATAAAACTGTAACTGCCTCGCCAATCTTCGCGAACAGTGAACTGCCACCACCAAATATCGCTACCCGGCCGGCGTTCCAGACTCTGTGGCGAAGGGCTGTGATGGTCGGTCACGCAGTTGATATCGACATACACCTTTTTAATCGGCGAGCGCCGTTCATCGCCCCACGGGTCGCGCCAGAAAAAGGTAACGCGCACCTGCGCTGCGGGCAGCGATTCGACGAGCGGCGTTCCCAACTCCGCGACCTGACGCCACCAATCTTTTCCGCCGAGATCGGGCCTTTGCAGCAGGTTGAGCACCAGGCCATCGGCATGAAGCGAATGCATTTTTCCTTTTTCCCCTGTTCACCGCACCCGGCGTTTTTTGTTTTCTTGAATAATGCAAATGGTATTGAGAATCATTTGTATTTTCAATAAAATGTAACCAATTATAAATCAACGCGCCTGAGGTCAACAAGGCCACTTCGAAGCGTGGCTCTGCAAAACGGTAAGCGATTCGTCCACCGTTCATTATGGCAAGGAACTGCGCAGCCCTTCTCGGCGGCGCCAAATGAAAAAAGACAGCAATAGCTTGATATAAAATTGTTTTTTAAGGGATGAAAAATGTCAGAACACCCCCAAAATACCGCCAATCAACCTCTGCGTCACCCAGTCGCCAAGCTCTTGCTGACCTCAGCCATGCTGCTGGCGCCGGGCGTACAGGCCGGAACCGACAACGTTGAGCGTGATATCACCGTCGTCGCCGGCGCACAGGAAAACGTCACCGCGCCGCTGCAGGGCATCGTCGCCAAAGAAAGCGCGGCGGGAACCAAAAGCGCCGCGCCGTTGGTAAAAACGCCGCAGGCCATCACCGTCGTCACCCGCGATCAAATGGATCAGCAGGATGCGGCTTCCGTCGCTCAGGCGCTGCGATACTCCAGCGGCGTCGTGGCGGAATACCGCGGCACCTCTAACCGCAGCGACGAAGTGATCGTACGCGGCTTTCGTTACGCCCCAAAATATCTGGACGGCCTGAGCTATCAAAGCGGCCAGATCGACCCCTGGCTGCTTGAACGCGTTGAGGTGGTGCGCGGCCCGGCTTCTGTGCTGTACGGCCAGGCCAACCCGGGTGGGCTGGTGGCGATGACCAGCAAGCGGCCCGTCGCCCAGGCTATTCGCAAACTGCAATTGAGCGCGGGCAACCTGCATCAAGGAGAGGCCGCTTTCGACTTCGGCGGCGCATTGGACGAAGATGCCAAACTGCTGTATCGCCTTAACGGCATCGCCGGCACCAAAGAGACCGGCATCAAAGATCACAAGGAAAAACGCTTCGCCATCGCACCGGCGCTGACCTATATCGCCAATGAAGACACGACGTTCACCCTGTTGACCAGCTATCAAAAGGAACCGGAGAACGGCTACCGCAACTTCCTGCCGACCTCCGGCGTGGCGATCAAAAGCAGCGCCGGCTATCTGCCGTATGATTTCAACGTCAGCGATCCCGGTTTCAACCAGGCTCGCCGCGAACAAACCTCGTTCGGCTATATCTTCGAGCACTATATTAACGACGTTTTCTCTTTCCAGCAGAACATGCGTTACACCACGGTGGATGAACGTTACAAATATCTGGTGTTCATGTCGCAAGCCAAAAACAGCACGCTGCTGCAGCGCCGTCCGCAAAAAGATATCGTCAAATCCCATGAGCTGGGGTTGGATAACCAACTGAAAGCGCAATTCAGCACCGGCGACGTCGAGCACAGCGTGTTGACCGGCCTTGACTACAAGTGGAGCAAGGTCAATACCCAAAACTGGCGCGGCGACAGCGCGGGCTATTTCCTCGACTGGACTCGGCCGGTTTACGGCATGCCGGTCAACGAAAGCGCATTGCCGAAGGTCACCGATAACCGCAAGGTGCTGGACCAACTCGGCGTTTATCTGCAGGATCAGATGAGCTACGGCGGTTGGAATTTGTTGTTGTCGCTGCGCAACGACTGGACCGAGCTGCGCACTCAGGACATGTTGAGATCCAGCGACAGTCAGCAAAACGACACCAAGCTGACTGGCCGCAGCGGCCTGCTGTACGCCTTTGACAACGGCATTGCCCCGTACATCAGCTACAGCACATCGTTTGAACCCAACCTCGATACCGGCGCGCCGGGCACCGATCCGTTCAAGCCCACCACCGGTGAACAAACCGAAATCGGCGTGAAATTCCAGCCGAAGAACAGCAACACGCTGATGACGCTGGCGTTGTTCGATCTGACGCAGAAAAACGTCAGCTCCACCAACCCGGTAACCAAATACAAGGAGCAGATCGGCAAAGTGCGTTCCAAGGGGCTGGAAGCCGAAGTGCATTCACAGCTCACCCCGGCCATCGCGCTCATGGCGGCCTACACCTATACCGACATCGTTACCAAAGAAACCTATGTCGACGATCAGCGCGGCAAGACGCTGGTGATGGTGCCGACGCACGCCGCCTCCGCCTGGGGAACCTACAGCTTCCTGCAAGGGCCGCTGAAAGGCTTCTCCACCGGCGCTGGGGTACGTTACAACGGCGCCAGCCAAGGCGATGCGACCAACACCTACAAAGTGCCGGCCTTTACGCTGTATGACTGGATGGCGCGCTACGAATTGGCAGAAGTGGCTCCGAGCCTGGCAGGCGCCGCGCTGCAGGTTAACGTCAACAACCTGACCGACAAGCATTACGTTTCGTCCTGCGGCGGCGTGGACGCCTGTTTCTACGGCAGCGGCCGCACCGTCACCGCCACGGTCAGCTACAGCTGGTAAAACCTTTGGGCGCCGCATTGCCGCGGCGCCCTGCTTTATTTCTCCAGCGATACCTGCTTGAAGATGTGTTTGCCGAACGGGTCTATCTCGTAGCCTTTCACTTCCTTGCGCACCGGTTCGAAGATGGTCGAGTGCGCGATCATCAGCGCCGGCATCTGATCGTGCATCATCACCTGCGCCTGCTGGTACATCGCCACCCGCTTGGCGCGATCGTTCTCCTCGCGCGCCTGCAGGATCAGCTGGTCGAACGGTTTATAGCACCATTTCGCCGAGTTCGAACCACCGAGCGAAGCGCAGGTGAACAGCGGCCCGAAGAAGTTGTCCGGATCGCCGTTGGCGGTGGTCCAGCCCATCAGCGCGGTCTGATGCTCGCCGTTTTTAATCCGCTGCAAATATTCGCCCCACTCGAAGGTGACGATTTTGGCGCGCACGCCGATTTTGGCCCAGTCGGCCTGGATCATCTCCGCCATGCGCTTGGCGTTGGGGTTATAGGGCCGCTGCACCGGCATCGCCCACAGATCGATGTCGAACCCCTGCCCCAGCCCAGCCTCCTGCAACAGCTGCTTCGCCCGCTCCGGCGAATACGGGTAATCTTCAAGCTGCGCGTTGCTGCCCCACTGGGTCGGCGGCAGCAGATTCTTGGCCGGCTGGCCGGCGCCGTGGAACACCGCCTCGATGATCGCCGGCTTGTTGACCGCCAGCGCCAACGCCTGGCGCACCTTGACGTTATCCAACGGTTTCTTCTGGGTGTTGAACGCCAGGAAGCCGATATTCAAGCCGGATTTTTCCATCACCTGAAGGTTGCCGTCCTGCCGCATGCGCGCCAGATCCGCCGGATTGGGGAACGGCATCACCTGACACTCGTTCTTTTGCAGCTTGGCATAACGCACCGTCGCATCCGGCGTGATCGAAAACACCAGCCGGTCGATCTTCGGTTTGCCTTCCCAGTAACGATCGAACGCCTTGTAGAGGATTTTCGCGTCTTTCTGATACTGCATCAGCTGGAACGGCCCGGTGCCGATCGGATCGTTATCTACCCGCTGCGGCGTACCGGCCTTCAGCATCGCGTCGGCATATTCCGCCGAAAAAATGGTGGCGAAGTACATGCCCAGATCGGCGACGAACGGCGCCTCGGCGCGGGAGAGCTCAAAGCGCACGGTGTTGTCGTCCACCTTGACGATCCGGTCGATCAGCGTGCCGAACTCCATCGACTCGAAGTTGGTGTAGGCACCGTTGGAGACCTTGTGATACGGGTTGTTGGCGTCCTTTTGCCGCATAAACGAGAAGATGACGTCATCGGCGTTGAAATCGCGGGTGGGCGTGAAATATTTATTGCTCTGGAATGCCACGCCCTTGCGCAGGTGGAAGGTATAGCGTTTGCCGTCCTCGCTCACCTCCCAGCTTTCCGCCAGGCTGGGTTGCAGCTCGACGGTGCCGGGTTTGAAGTCCACCAGCCGGTTGTAGATCGCCGCCGAACTGGCGTCCACCGTGGTGCCGGAGGTGAACAGCTGCGGGTTGAAGCCTTCCGGCGAGCCTTCGGAACAGTAGACCAGCGTATTGGCCCGCGCGCCGCCGGCAATCGCCAACGCCAGCAGCCCGATCGTTATTGCTTTTCTTTTCATTGCGCTATCCCCAGTGGTGAAAAAACAGCCCAACGGTTAGCAATAAATCATGCGGTTAGCGATGTAAAGGACAAATTCCGCGCATAAAAACGGGCAGGCGCGCATGCGGCCTGCCCGGTGAAACGGCGCGAGGATGATGAAATTAAATCATCTGGCTGAAGTTCATCTGCGCCATCAGCTTATAGTTGTCGGCGTAGTCGACCGGAATGGCCACCACCACCGGCCCCTGGATCGCCATCGCCTTGCGCAGCATCGGCCGCAGATCGTCCACCGACTGCACGGCGAAACCGACCGCGCCGCAGGATTCCGCGTAGGCCTTGAAGTCGATCGGCCCAAACTCCACGCCGGATTTGCGTTGGTATTTGTTCACTTCCTGCATCTCCACCATGTTGTAGGCGTTATCGACCCAGATGACGTGCACGATGTTGTTTCTCAGCCGCACCGCGGTCTCCAGCTCCATGCTCGACTGCATGAACCCGCCGTCGCCGGAGATAGACACCACTTTATCGCCAGGGCGCACCAGCGCCGCGCCGATGGCCCACGGCAACGCCACCCCCATGGTTTGCTGGCCGTTGGAGATCAACAGCTGACGGGCGCGGAAGCTGTACAGGTAGCGGGCGATCCAGATGTGGAAGCTGCCCATGTCCACGCACAGGGTTACGTCGTCGCTGACGATGTCCTGCAGCTCCTTGACGATGCGCAGCGGGTGGATCGGCATGCCGCCGCGGCGGGCGGCGCGCTCCGCCAGTTCCGTGCGCTGGCGGCCGAGATCGGTGAGGATCAGCTCCACCTCCGGCGGCACGCAGACCGCCTCAGTGAACGTTTCGGTCATCATGTTCAGCGTGGCGCTGATGTTGCCCACCAGCTCGACGTCCGGCCGATAGCAGGTGTCGATATCCGCCGGCAGCACGTCGATGTGCACCAGTTTCAGCCGCCCGTGGCTGTTCCACATGCAGGGATCGTATTCGATCGGATCATAGCCGACGCTGACCACCAGATCGGCCTTCTGCAACAGCTGATCGGCCGGCTGGTTGTTGAACAGGCCGACGCGGCCGGCGAAACGGGCGAAGTGGTTGACGTCGATCACCCCCGCCGCCTGATAGGTGCCGACCACCGGCATATGGGTGCGGTACAGCAGATGGCGCACCGCCTCGCTGTTCTCCGGCCGGCTGGCCTGCAGGCCGAGCAGCAATACCGGGCATTTGGCCTGGCGGATCAGTTTCACCGCCGCCTGAATGTCGTCCGCCGCGGCGGCCCCCATGCGCGGCAAGCGGCAGCCGGCCAGCACCGGCGCGCTCACCGGTTCATTGACGATATCCATCGGCAAGCTGACGAACGACGCCCCCGGCCGGCCGAACTCGGCGCGGCGAAAGGCGTTGGCGATCACTTCGGAAATCGCCGAACCGGCATGCACTTCGGCGCAATACTTGGTCACCGGCCGGAACATGCTGACGGTATCCATGCTCTGGTGCGTCTGCTTCAGGCTGTCGGCGCGCTTCACCGCCCCGCCGAAGGCCACCACCGCGTCCCCTTCCGAAGTGGCGGTGGCCAGCCCGGTTATCAGGTTGGAGCTGCCCGGCCCGGAGGTAACCAGCGCCACCCCGGCTTTGCCGGTCAGGCGGCCGACCGCCGCCGCCATAAAGGCCGCGTTGGCCTCATGCCGCACCACCACCGTTTCAATCGATGGCGCGTCCTCCAGCGAGTCGAACACCCGATCGATCTTGGCGCCCGGAATGCCGAAAACGTGTTTGACGCCCTGCGCTTCCAGGTTTTTCACCACCAAATCGGCGCCGCATTGCCAGTCATTGCCTGTTTTTTCCTGTGCCATGGTTCCACCTCCTAAGAAAACGATCGCCGGGGTTAGCCCTCGGCGGAACGAATCGCGCGATCCAAATCCTCTGGACAGAGGTTGGCGCGCAAGAAATCCGCATCATGCGGCAACTGAAGATTGAGACGCGTGATGACGCCGAACTGCAGACGGCCATGATCGAGCTGGTAGTCCAGCACGTGGCCGCCGCCGCTGCGGTCGTCGGTAACGAAGTGTTCGTGATAGCCGGCCACGCCGATGCCCTGCATGTAATCTGGCGAGCGGAAGCCGACCAGCGTGCCGCGCCGCTGATGGAACGAGAAGGTCGGCTGCTCTTCTATCGCCTCCAGCATCGGGCGGTAGGGCCGCTCCTGGCGCGGCACGGTGCGGGTTTCCACGTGGCTGAACTCACCGTCGACCCGCACCGCGCAAAACAGGTTCGGCGAAGCGACCTGCTCGTCGATGCACTGGTGCAGCTGCGCCTTGGTGATCGGCCGGTCGAACTGCTGGCTGACGCTGGGCTGGAAAAAGGTGACGACGGCGAAGGGGGTTTGCTGTTGCAGGCCGGCCGGCCGGGCGCTGCCGTCGGCGCGCAGCTGGTGTATTTCCTGGTCGAAAGCGATCAGTTCGCCGTCCAGGTGATTGAAGGTGCCGAGGCCGAAATCGCCGTGCTTGAGCAGCTCGGCAATAGTTGTTTCACCCTCGTAGACCCCGTCGATGAGCGCGCTCATCAGCGAGATTTGATAGATTTCGCCCTCCCCGGCGTTGATCGACTGCCTGGCAAAACCCTGCGCCAAATGGCGCGCACAGGCACACCCGTGTTTTTCGTTCATGACTGACTCCTCCACCAGCGCGAAACCGCGGTTCCGCGCGTTCAAAAGACCCACCGACGGTGAGCCAAGATGCCCCCCAAGGCGCGTTCATCAGTTGGAACGATTCAGCCTGAGGCGACAAAAAAACCGGCACGGCTGGCCGGCCGATAACCAGGCATCAGATCAGAATGAGATAAAGTAAAGGCTTACTAATCATTAAGACTGAACCGGTTATCAAATTGAACGGTTAATCTGGTGTTGGAGCGGCAATCAACTCCGCAGGCGGCTCACGCGGCCTGGGAAAAACATCTGCTATTTGGTGCTAAGCGCCGCGAGGTTTATGCGTTTTCTCTCTATGCGGCCGGGATGGGACGGCGCCGAAGCCCGTCGTCAACCCGCAGCCAGAGTAGCCGCCGCGCCGCCGGCAGAGAAGCGGGTATTCATAAGAAACGCTTTTGCATATAATGCAAAAATGAATGACGCCCGCTATGTAGAACATCTGCCAATTTTTCTCGACGTCGCCCGCCTGGGCAGCTTTTCCGCAGCTGCGCGCCGGCTGGGCATGGTGCCCTCCTCGCTGGTGCGCCACATCGATGCCCTGGAAAGCGCGCTCGGCGCCGCGCTGTTCGTGCGCTCCACCCGTGGCCTGCTGCTGACCGACGCCGGCGAACTGCTGCTGACGCGCGCCGCCGCGCTGATGACGGACATCACCGGCCTTCGCGCCGAGCTGAGCGCGCTGAACGAAACGCCGCAGGGCACGCTGCGCATCAGCTGCCTGCCAACCTTCGGCAAAACCTATGTGCTGCCGCTGCTGCCGACGCTGGCGGAACGCTACCCGCAGCTGTCGGTCGACCTCGATCTGACCGAACGCCAGACCGATCCGACGCAGGAGCGGCTCGACGCCGCCCTCCGCATCGGCGAACAGAAGGACAGCGCGCTGTATGCCAGCCGCATCGCCACCCAACGCTGGGTAATGTGCGCCAGCCCCGCCTACGTCGCCCGCTATGGCCTGCCGGCCGATCTGGAAGCGCTGCCGCAGCATCGGCTGATCGCCCGCTACCACAAGCAGCAGCCGGCCTGCTGGGCGCAGATCCTCGACGCGGCGCTGATGAACCGCTGCACCATGGCGCTGCGCTGCGACGACTTCACCGCGCAGCGCCAGGCGGCGCTGCTCGGGCTCGGCATCGCCTTTCTACCCAACTGGGTGGTGGGGCCTGACGTGCAGCACGGGCAACTGGTGCAGATACTGGAAGATCCGCGCCATGAGCAGCAAGGCATCTATCTGCTGCGCCCAATGGCGAAGGTGTCCGCCCGGCTGGCGGCCTTCACCGCCCTGCTGCAGCAAACCCTCGGTCAGCCGCCCAACTGGGGGTAAAGCGGCGTTACCCGGCCGCGCAGCGCCGGGTTGTCACTCTCGTCTTTCAGTTCGACGCCGGTCAGCCGGCGCTGGAACGCCTGCTCCAGCAGCCAGGCCAATTTGAACGCCGCCTGCGGGTAATCCAGCCCCTCGGGGCGCACGTTGGAGATGCAATTGCGCTCGGCGTCCGTTCTGCGCGCGTTCGGCCCCCAGGTCATATAGACACCCAGGCTGTCCGGCGACGACAGCCCCGGCCGTTCGCCAATCAGCACCGCCACCGCCCGGGCTTGCAGGCATTCGCCGATCTCATCCCCCAGCGCCACCCGCGCCTGATGCGCCAGCACCACCGGCGCAACGGTCAGCCCCAGCGTATCGAGATAGGGCCGCAGCGCCTGCAGCAGCGGCAGCGCCTGGCGGTGCACCGCCTTGGAGGAGAGGCCGTCCGCCACTATCAGCAGCAGATCGACGCGGCGCGATGGCGAACCGAGCAGCAGGCTGCGGCTATCCGACGCCAACCGCCGCCCCAGATCCGGCCGGCGCAGATAGGCGGCGCGGTCGGCGGCCTGGCTGTGCACCGCCAGCGTGGGCCAACCGGCATCGTGCAGATCCGCCGCCAGCCGCTCGCTGTCGAAAGGCTGATGCACCGCGTCGCGCGCCTGGGCATGAGCCAGGCCGAAGCGCAGCAGTTCGTCGGTCGGCAGGCTGGCGCCGGTGCGCCCCAGCGCGATGCGCGCATCGGTAAAGGCGCGCAGCGCGTCCCAGCTGTTGACGTGAACCGGTTTGCTCATGTGCGTTCTCCCTGCAGCGCCAGCAACAGCGGATGATTGGCGGCGGCATCGCGCAGCCGCCCGCGTTCGTCGGTAATGTTCATCGCCGCCAGCCAGGCGGCGAACTCTGGTGCGTGCTTCAGCCCCAGCAGCTCGCGGATATAGAGCGCGTCATGGAACGACGTGCTTTGGTAGTTGAGCATGATGTCGTCCGCGCCCGGCACGCCGATCAGGAACGTCAACCCGGCGGCGGCCAACAGCGTCAGCAGCGTGTCCATGTCGTCCTGATCGGCTTCGGCATGGTTGGTGTAGCAGACGTCGCAGCCCAGCGGCAGCCCGAGCAGCTTGCCGCAGAAGTGGTCCTCCAGCCCGGCGCGGATAATTTGCTTGCCGTCATACAGGTATTCGGGGCCGATAAACCCTACCACGGTGTTGATCAGCAGCGGCGAGAAATGGCGCGCCACCGCATAGGCGCGCGCCTCGCAGGTTTGCTGATCGACGCCGTGATGGGCGTTGGCCGACAGGCAACTGCCCTGCCCGGTTTCGAAATACATCACGTTGTCGCCCAGCGTGCCGCGCCTGAGGCTCAGCGCCGCCTGCTGCGCTTCCTCCAGCAGCGCCAGATTAATGCCGAAGCCGCGATTGGCCGCTTCGGTACCGGCGATCGACTGAAACACCAGATCCACCGGCGCGCCGCGCTCTATCAGCCGCAGCGTGTTGGTCACGTGGGTCAGCACGCAGGATTGGGTGGGAATGGCAAAGCGCTGGATCACGTCGTCCAGCATGTAGTTGAGCTTTTCCAGCAGCGGCAGGCTGTCGCTGGCCGGATTGATGCCGACCACCGCGTCGCCGCTGCCGTACAACAGGCCGTCCAGCATGCTGGCGGCGATACCCTGCAGGCTGTCGGTCGGGTGATTGGGCTGCAGCCGCACGCTGAGGTGGCCCGGCAGGCCAATCGTATTGCGAAAGCGCGTCACCACCCGGCACTTCTTGGCCACCAAAATCAGATCCTGATTGCGCATGATCTTGCTCACCGCCGCCGCCATCTCCGGCGTGATGCCGGCCGCCACCTGCGCCAGCATGGCGCTGTCCGCCTGCTCGCTCAACAGCCAGTCGCGAAAATCGCCGACCGTGAGGTGCGAGATGGGCTCGAAGGCGGCGGCATCGTGGCCGTCGATAATCAGGCGTGTCACCTCGTCCTGTTCGTAGGGCACCAGCGCCTGCTGCAGGAACGTCTTGAGCGGCAAGTCTGCCAGCGCGAGGCGCGCCGCCATGCGCTCTTCGGCGCTGTGCGCCGCCACCTCCGCCAGATAATCGCCGGAACGCGCCGGCGAAGCCTTCGCCATCAGCTGAGGCAGATCGCCGAAGCGATAGCCGCGTTGGCCCACCGTTGCCTGATACATAGCCCCCCTCCCTTGCCCCGAGTGACGAGATAAAAGCCCTACACCAAGTGTAGTCAGTGAGAGAAGAAAATTAATTTGCCTGCGATCGCCGTCATCGCGCTTCCCGCCATTTCACCCGCCGCCGCTTCGGGTTACAGTAGCCGCGAAAACAGGAGGGGTGATGGATCCGCAACGGCAAATTATCGACTGGCTGCAACAAGATGACGCGCGCATGGCCGCCCTGCGCACCGTGCGCCGGCTCGGCCTGAATGACTGGTGCCTCGGCGCCGGCTTCGTACGCAATCTGGTGTGGGATCGGCGCCACGGCTATGTGGAGCCCACGCCGCTCAACGATATCGACGTGATCCACTTCGATGCAGAGCGTGCGGACGCCGAGCGCGATCGCATGCTGGAGGCGCGGCTGCAGCAATGGCTGCCGCAGCCGTGGTCGGTCAAGAATCAGGCGCGCATGCATCTGCGCGGCGGCCGGGCGCCTTACCGCAACAGCGAAGAGGCCATCAGCTTCTGGACCGAAGTGGAAACGGCGATCGGCGCGCGCCTGAACGCCGACGACAGCCTCACGCTGGTTGCTCCCTTCGGGCTCGCGGCGCTGTTCGGCGACACCATCACCTTCAACGTGAAAAACGGCGATCGCGCTGCCTATGCCCAGCGGGTGCTCGACAAAGGCTGGCTGCAGCGCTGGCCGCACCTGCGGGAGGTAAAGATTTAGCCGCCGCTGCCGATACCCTGAACAGCGATATACCGACTCAGGGAGAGCATCCATGTCGACCAGCATCACCATGATCGTACCGATCAAAAATACCGTTCCCGGCGTCAGCAACGTCTTCAGCGCGCCGGGCCATCAGGGCGAATTGCTGATGGCCAAACCGGTCAACAACCAGCCGGAAGGCGGCAAGGCGAAGAAAAGCGAAGGCGCCAACGGCAATGACGAACCGGCAAATCTCAACGAAAGCCGCGCCTCGGCACGCATCAAGGCGCTGAACCGGCAGATTCAGGCTCTGCAGCAAAAGCTGGTGGAGCTGAAGGACTCCAGCGCCGATCCCAAAGAGATCGAGAAGCAGAAACAGCTGATCGAAGCGCAGATCAAGATGCTGCAGGCCGAAATCGCGCGCATCCAGAAAGAAGAAATGGAAAAGCAGCAGCAGGAGCAAATGGAAAAAGCCGCGGCGCAAGCCGGCGACGGCGTAAACCGCCCGACGCCGCTCAACGCGGTGGACGTCTATATCTGAGTCAATATTCCGCGTTTTCCTGCCGGCGCTGGTGCAGCAGCGCCGCCTGCTGACGCGCGACCTGCCAGATGGCCTCCGCCGCCGGCGTCAGCGAGCGATTTTTACGCCGCACCAGCATCAGCGCGCGATTGATCTCCGGCACCAGCCGCCGCACCCGGAGCCGCCCCCCTTCCGGCAGCGGCAGCGCCAACGCCGGGAAGATGCTGATGCCAATCCCCTCCGCCACCATCGGGAACAGCGTGGCCGGATGGCCGATTTCCTGCACCACCTGCGCCTCGACGCCCTGCTGCCTCAGCGCGCTGTCGATCAACGGCCGGCTGCCCGACGCGTAATCCTGCAACACCAGGCGGCAGCCGTTTAACGCCGACCAACGCACCTCTTGCTGCGCAGCAAACGGGTGGTCGTCGCGGCACAGCAGCAGGAACGGTTCATGCAGCACCGCTTCGCACTCCAGATCCACCGCCTGCACCGGATCGACCACGATGCCGAAATCCACCTCGGCGTTGCGCACGCTGTGCAGTACCTGCTGCTGCGCCTGATCGCGCAGCATGATGCGGATCTCCGGGTATTCGCGTTCGCCGGCGGCGATGCACTGCGGCATCAGATGGGCGGAAATGGTCTGGCTGGTCGCCACCCGCACCGTACCGCTGCGCTGTACGCCAAAGCTGCGCGCATCCAGCAACGCGGCCTGCAGTTCGTCCAGCAGCCGTTCGACCCGGTTGGCCAGCCGCAGGCCGGCATCGGTCAACACCACTTCACGCGTGGTGCGATCCAGCAGGCGCACGCCGACCTCCGCCTCCAGCTCTTTCACGCTGTGGCTGACCGCCGATTGCGTCAGGCCGATCGCCTCGCCGGCGCGGCTGAAGCTGCCGTGGCGGGCGACAGCGACGAACACCCGCAGCTGTTTGAGTGAGTAATTCATGTGTTTTATTCATATATAAATTAAATAAATCAATTTAATTATTATATGCCCACGCGGGAGAATAGCCCCATCGATTTTCTACCCGAGCGCATCGCCATGAGATTCCTGCCCGATCGTTTTACCCTGACGCTGATCGCCACCGTGCTGCTGGCTTCTTTCCTGCCGGCGCGCGGCGAGTTCGTCGGCTGGCTCAACGTCCTGACCATCGCCGCCATCGCCCTGCTGTTCTTCATGCACGGCGCCAAGCTGTCGCGCGAGGCCATCCTGGCCGGCAGCAATAACTGGCGGCTGCATCTGTGGGTGATGTTCAGCACCTTCATCATTTTTCCGGCGCTGGGGATGCTGTTCGCCTGGTGGGCGCCGATCGACGTCAGCCCCGAGCTGTACGCCGGTTTCATCTACCTGTGCATCCTGCCCGCCACCGTGCAATCGGCCATCGCCTTCACCTCGCTGGCGGGCGGCAACGTGGCGGCGGCGGTGTGCAGCGCCTCCGCCTCCAGCCTGCTGGGGATCTTCGTGTCGCCGCTGTTGGTTGGCCTGCTGATGAACGTGCACGGCGATACCGGCAGCCTGCGGCAGGTGGGCTCGATCGTGCTGCAACTGCTGGTGCCGTTCGTCGCCGGCCACCTGCTGCGGCCGCTGATCGGCGGCTGGATCGAGCGCCATCGCCCGCTGATCGGTAAAACCGACCAGACCTCGATTCTGCTGGTGGTGTACGCAGCCTTCAGCGAGGCGGTGACGCACGGCATCTGGCATCAGGTGGGGCTCGGTTCGCTGGCGTTTATCGTCGGCGGCAGCATCGTGCTGCTGGCGATCGTGCTGGTGGTGAACACCTATATGGCGCGCTGGCTGGGGTTCAGCAAGGCGGACGAGATCACCATCGTGTTCTGCGGTTCGAAGAAAAGCCTGGCGAACGGCATTCCGATGGCCAATATCCTGTTCCCGGCGGCGACGGTGGGGATCATGGTGTTGCCGCTGATGGTGTTCCATCAGGTGCAGCTGATGACCTGTGCGGTGCTGGCGAAAAGGTATCAGCGCAAGCAGCGGGCGCAACAGGCGGTGCCCAACGCCAACGCGCAGGCCTCGCGCGGGTAAAAAAAGACGGGCCAAGGCCCGTCAGTTCAGCTTTTCTTCAGCGGCTTGACCAGGTGGTCAAGCCCTTCGATTTTAATCGCCAGCGTCATCTCCATCAGCATGCCGAGCTTGCCTTTGGGGAATTCGCCCTTGCGGGCGAACCACAGCAGGTACTCTTCGGGCAGATCGATCAGCACCCGTCCCTGGTACTTGCCGAACGGCATCACGGTATTGGCGATCTCCAGCAGGTTTTCCTTTTCCATCAGTCACCCAGCAGGCGGATCATCTCCGCTTCGTCGATCACGGCGATACCCAGCTCCTGCGCCTTCACCAGCTTGGAGCCGGCCGCTTCGCCGGCGATCACCAAATCGGTTTTCTTCGACACGCTGCCGCTGACCTTGGCGCCCAGCGCCGTCAGGCGATCTTTGGCCTCGTCGCGCGACAGCTGGCTCAGCGAGCCGGTCAGCACCACGGTTTTGCCGGCGAACGGGCTGTCTATCTCTTCGGCGACCACCACCACCGGCGCCGGCCAGTGAATGCCGATCTCGGCGCCCACCAGCTCGTTGATCACCTGCTGATTGAGCGCTTCATCAAGGAAATTGCGGGTGTGTTTGGCCACCACTTCGCCGACGTCCGGCACCTCTTTCAGCGCCTCGATATCGGCGGCGAACAGCTTCTCGAGCGATCCGAAATGCGCCGCCAGGTTGGCGGCGGTCGCCTCGCCAACCTCGCGAATGCCCAGCGCATACAGGAAACGGGCGAAGGTGGTCTGCTTGGATTTCTCCAGCGCATTGACCAGATTCTGCGCCGATTTCGGCCCCATGCGATCCAGGCCGGTCAGAATGCCGGCGGACAAGCGGAACAGATCGGCCGGGTTCTTCACGTACTCTTTGTCCACCAGCTGCTCGATGATCTTGTCGCCCATGCCTTCAACGTCCAGCGCGCGGCGGGAAACGAAGTGCTTCAACGCCTCTTTGCGCTGCGCGCCGCAGATAAGACCACCGGTGCAGCGCGCTACCGCCTCGCCTTCCACGCGCTCAACGTCGGAGCCGCACACCGGGCAATGCAGCGGGAACACCACTTCGCGCGCATCCTGTGGCCGGCGGTCTTCCAACACCCCCACCACCTGCGGGATCACGTCGCCGGCGCGGCGCACGATCACCGTATCGCCGATGCGCAGCCCCAGACGCTCAATTTCATCGGCGTTGTGCAAGGTGGCGTTGCTGACGGTCACCCCGGCCACCAGCACCGGCTCAAGACGCGCCACCGGCGTAATCGCGCCGGTGCGGCCAACCTGAAACTCCACTTCGCGCACTACGGTGATCTGCTCCTGCGCCGGGAATTTGAACGCCGTCGCCCAGCGCGGCGCACGCGCCACGAAGCCCAGCGTTTCCTGCAGATCGATATCGTCAATCTTGATCACCACGCCGTCAATGTCGAAACCGAGCTGCGCGCGGTCCTGCTCGACCTGGCGATAAAACGCCAGCACTTCCTCGCTGCCGGTGCGGCGCTGGGCGCGATCGCTGACCGGCAGGCCCCAGGCCTTGAACTGCATCAGGCGCTCAAAGTGGCTGCGCGGCAGTTCGCCGCCTTCCAGCAGGCCGACGCCGTAGCAGAAAAAGGTCAGCGGGCGTTTGGCGGTAATGCGCGGATCGAGCTGGCGCAGCGAGCCGGCGGCGGCGTTGCGCGGGTTGGCGAACACCTTGCCGTCTTTGCGCCGGGCTTCTTCGTTCATCTGTTCAAAACCGGCCTGCGGCATGAACACTTCCCCACGCACTTCCAGCCGGCGCGGGATGTTGTCCCCGGTCAGGCGCAGCGGAATGGCGCGAATGGTGCGCACGTTGGAGGTGATGTTTTCGCCGGTGGTGCCGTCGCCGCGCGTCGCCGCGCGCACCAGCTCGCCGTCTTCGTACAGCAGGCTGACCGCCAGGCCGTCCAGCTTCAGCTCGCAGCAGAAGGTCAGCGGATCGCTGCTTTTGAGCCTGTCCTGCACGCGCTTGTAAAACGCCAGGAAGCTTTCTTCGTCGAACACGTTGTCCAGCGACAGCATCGGCACTTCGTGGCGCACCTGGTCAAACGCCGCCAGCGGTGCGGCGCCCACGCGCTGGGTCGGCGAATCGGCGGTGATCAACGCCGGATGCGCGCTCTCCAGCTCGCGCAGTTCGCGCATCAGGCGGTCATATTCCGCATCCGGCACTTCCGGCGCATCCAGCACATGATACTGGTATTCATGATGGCGCAATGTGGCTCGTAGTTGATTGATTTGTTGGATTATCGATTCCATGGCTCACCATCAAAGATAAAAAACCCCCGGCTAGCGGGGGCTTTGTTGTTACGGATGTTCTGTGCGCGCGGCAACCCGGTCAGGCGTTGTTTTCCAACACTTCACGGATGCGCGCTTTGTAGGTTTCCAGCTTCTGCGGCGTCATCATGCGGCGCTCGTCGTCCAGCACCACGCCGCCCACGTCGTCGGCGATGCGCTGTGCCGACTGCAGCATCAGCTTGAAGTTCTGATTGGCGTCGCCGTAAGACGGCACCATCATGAACATCGACACGCCCGGCGTGGAGAAGTCGGACATCATGTCAGGATCGAACGATCCCGGCTTGACCATGTTCGCCAGGCTGAACAGCACCGGGCCGCTGCCGGCCGGGCTGATATGGCGGTGGAAGATGCCCATTTCGCCAAACTGGAAGCCGGCCTGCAACACGCTCTGCAGCAGCACTTCGCCGCCGATCACGCCGCCCTGGTGGGCCGCGACGTGCAGCACCAGCACGGTCTCTTTCAGTTTAGCCTGAATTGGCGCAGCCGCCGGCTGCGGTGCAGGTTCCGGCGCAGGCTTCACTTCCGGCGCTGGCTGCACAGGGGCCGGCTCGGCGTGGAATGCCGGTTCCGCCACCTGCGGCGCCTCATGTTCATGCGGCAGATCGTCGACGCGCGGCTCACGGCGCGCGGCCGGTTGCGGTTGCTGCGGTTCGGCCGGTTCTTCGTCCGGCGCGTAGTTGTTCAGCAGGATGTCATCATACTCCGGCCGCTGAGACAGCGGAGGCGGCGTCTGATGGGCAGCCGGCTGAACGGCGCGGGGCGCTGGCGCAGCCGCCTGAGCGGGCTTCGGCGCGGCCACGGGTTCTTCGCGTGCGGCATCGAAATGACCGAATGACGGCTCGTCTTGCGGGTGAGCGGCGCGTACGCGCACCTCACCGACGCCTTCTTCGAGATCGTCGATCGGAGTTTGTTCACGTTCCTTTTGGGAACGTTTGGCTGGGCGATCGCGGAAGAGCGCTGACCGTTCTTTGCGACTGGTCCACAGACCGTGCAATAACAGCGCTATTATGGCGATCGCGCCAACAACGATTAATATCAGACGCAAATCCTGCATCATTGCTATCTCTGTTGTTCCAATACATTGCCACCGCGGCAAACATTCACTCTTTAACTCTATTTGCCCGCGCACACAAGTGCAAGTCCGTGCTGAACTTTATGCCAATAAAGATGATTATACTGCCTTTTTCTGCTGGTTTTTCAGCCAACCCTACCCTAGCCAGTGGAAAATCATCCCTATATGATAATGATGCCTGTTCAGACAACGAGATAACTTAAGATATGTCCTATACGCAGCCCCCTTCCCGTTCGACCAGCGGCATTCACTATTTCGCCGAGGGTTGGCGCCTGATTTCGCGCCCGGGGATTAAACGCTATGTGGTCCTGCCGTTGCTGGTCAACGTGCTGCTGATGGGTTCCGCTTTCTGGTGGCTGTTCAGCCAACTCGGCGACTGGATCCCGGCGATGATGAGCCACGTTCCCGACTGGCTGCAATGGTTGAGCTACCTGCTGTGGCCGCTGGCGGTCATTTCGGTGCTGTTGGTGTTCAGCTATCTGTTCAGCACCATCACCAACCTGATCGCCGCGCCGTTCTGCGGCCTGCTGGCCGAGCAGCTCGAAGGCAGCCTGACCGGCAAACCGCTACCGGACACCGGCCTGCTCGGCATCGCCAAAGATTTGCCGCGCATCATGGCGCGCGAATGGCGCAAGTTGATGTATTACCTGCCGCGCGCGCTGCTGCTGCTGGCGCTGTACTTCGTGCCCGGCATCGGCCAGACGGTGGCGCCGGTGCTGTGGTTCCTGTTCAGCGCCTGGATGCTGGCGATCCAGTATTGCGACTACCCGTTCGACAACCACAAGGTGAGCTTTGCCGACATGCGCCGCGCCTTGCGCCAGCACAAACCCGCTAACCTGCAGTTCGGCGCGCTGGTCAGCCTGTTCACCATGATCCCGATCCTCAACCTGGTGATCCTGCCGGTCGCCGTCTGCGGCGCCACCGCCATGTGGGTCGATCGCTACCGCTCACAGTTCGTCCGATAACCGCCGCTTTTTACCGCCGATAGCGCGGGAATTTTCGACAGGGCGCGCATTTCGCGCCCTTATCATTGTGCTTAAAACTTATTTCCTAATAACATATAGATATACCAATTCTTTACTTCCCTGCCGGTACTGTTAGCGTATGCTTTCGATGTTCCCCACATTTTCATAGAGTTAAAGGACGGGCTATGAGCAAGATATATGAAGACAACTCATTAACAATCGGCCATACGCCGCTGGTTCGTCTGAACCGTATCGGCAACGGACGCATTCTGGCCAAGGTTGAATCACGCAACCCGAGCTTCAGCGTCAAATGCCGCATCGGTGCCAATATGATTTGGGATGCGGAACAACGCGGCGTGTTGACCGCCGGCAAAGAGCTGGTGGAGCCGACCAGCGGCAACACCGGCATCGCGCTGGCCTTCGTTGCCGCCGCACGCGGTTACAAGCTGACGCTGACCATGCCGGAAACCATGAGCATCGAGCGCCGCAAGCTGCTCAAGGCGCTGGGCGCCAATCTGGTGCTGACCGAAGGGGCGAAAGGCATGAAAGGCGCCATCGCCAAAGCGGAAGAGATCGTCGCCACCGATCCGAATCGTTACCTGATCCTGCAACAGTTCAGCAACCCGGCCAACCCGGCGATCCATGAAAAAACCACCGGCCCGGAAATCTGGGAAGACACCGACGGCGACGTCGACGTATTCATCTCCGGCGTCGGCACCGGCGGCACGCTGACCGGCGTCAGCCGCTACATCAAGAACACCAAAGGCAAGGCCATCACCACCGTGGCGGTCGAGCCGACCGACTCGCCGGTCATCAGCCAGGCGCTGGCCGGTGAAGAGCTGAAACCGGGCCCGCACAAGATCCAGGGCATCGGCGCCGGCTTCATTCCGGGCAACCTCGATCTGGACCTGGTGGATCGCGTCGAGAAAGTCTCCAACGACGAGGCCATCAGCATGGCGCGCCGCCTGATGGACGAAGAAGGCATCCTGGCGGGCATTTCCTCCGGCGCAGCGGTCGCGGCGGCGGTGAAACTGGCCGAAGAACCGGCGTTCGCCGACAAGACCATCGTGGTGATCCTGCCCTCTTCCGGCGAACGTTACCTGAGCACCGCGCTGTTCGCCGATCTGTTCACCGAGCAGGAATTGCAGCAGTAATTCCGCCACTGCACAAATCGCTAAAAAAGCACCCTGCGGGGTGCTTTTTTGTGGACTGGATCAAACTTTATAGCAGTCCAAGATTGCTTTTGCCCGCCGGCTTTAGTATTTAACGGTGCATTATTTCGATGCGCAAAATTAATCCCCCCTGAGCCCGGTCAAGGCTGAATCGATTTACTCATCTGTCGCCGACGCGGCGAATCGGGCATAATGGGGAGCGGATTGGAACGACGTCTAAAGCCGAGTTTTTTGATCTGAAGTGCCTAACGCGTCGTTTTCTGTTGCATCAACGTTCGCCCCTGTCCATAGTCAGGCGCTATAACCAGACAAGCTAAAGTCAGGCCCCTGGGCTAAACTTTAGCTCCACAACATTAATCCAATAAGTTGGGGAAACATCAATGTTCCAGCAAGAAGTTACTATTACCGCTCCGAATGGTCTGCATACTCGCCCTGCCGCTCAGTTCGTTAAAGAAGCCAAAGGCTTCGCGTCTGACATCACCGTGACCTCCAACGGCAAAAGCGCCAGCGCTAAAAGCCTGTTCAAACTGCAAACTCTGGGGCTGACTCAAGGGACCGTAGTGACAATCTCCGCTGAAGGTGAAGACGAGCAGAAAGCCGTTGAGCACTTGGTAAAACTGATGGCAGAGCTTGAGTAATCGGCCCGTCTTTTTAGTTAACACCAGTCAAGAGTAAGGTAGGGTTATGATTTCAGGCATTTTAGTATCACCGGGCATCGCTTTTGGTAAGGCTCTCTTGCTGAAAGAAGACGACATCGTCATCAACCGGAAGAAAATCTCTGCTGATCAAGTAGAGCAGGAAGTCTCGCGTTTTCTGGCCGGCCGCGCGAAAGCGTCCGAACAGCTGGAAGCGATCAAGACCAAAGCTGGCGAAACCTTCGGCGAAGAGAAGGAAGCTATCTTCGAAGGCCACATCATGTTGCTGGAAGACGAAGAGCTTGAGCAGGAAATCATAGCCCTAATCAAAGACGATCTGGCCTCCGCAGACGCCGCCGCCTACACCGTGATCGAAGGTCAGGCGAAAGCGCTGGAAGAGCTGGACGACGAGTACCTGAAAGAACGCGCCGCCGACGTGCGCGACATCGGCAAGCGCCTGCTGCAGAATATTCTGGGCATGCCGATCGTCGATCTGGGCTCCATTCAGGACGAAGTGATCCTGGTGGCCACCGATCTGACCCCGTCCGAGACCGCGCAGCTGAACCTGGACAAAGTGCTGGGCTTCATTACCGATCTCGGCGGCCGGACTTCCCACACCTCTATCATGGCGCGCTCCCTGGAGCTGCCGGCGATCGTCGGCACCAGCGACGTGACCAAGCAGGTGAAGAACGACGACTACCTGATTCTGGATGCGGTTAACAACCAGATTTACGTTAACCCGACTGCTGACGTTATCGATCAGCTGAAAGCCGCCCAGAACCAATACATCACCGAGAAAAACGATCTGGCCAAGCTGAAGGACCTGCCGGCGATTACGCTGGACGGCCATCAGGTTGAAGTCTGCGCCAACATCGGCACCGTGCGCGACGTCGCGGGTGCAGAGCGCAACGGCGCGGAAGGCGTCGGCCTGTATCGTACCGAATTCCTGTTCATGGACCGCGACTCGCTGCCGACCGAAGACGAGCAGTTCCAGGCTTATAAAGCCGTGGCGGAAGCCATGGGCTCGCAGGCCGTGATCGTCCGCACCATGGACATCGGCGGCGACAAAGACCTGCCGTACATGAATCTGCCGAAGGAAGAGAACCCGTTCCTCGGCTGGCGCGCCATCCGCATCGCGATGGACCGCCGTGAAATCCTGCACGCCCAGCTGCGCGCCATCCTGCGCGCCTCGGCGTTCGGCAAACTGCGCATCATGTTCCCGATGATCATCTCCGTGGAGGAAGTGCGCGATCTGAAAGGCGAAATCGAGACGCTGAAGGCGCAGCTGCGCGAAGAAGGCAAGGCGTTTGACGAGAGCATCGAAGTGGGCGTGATGGTGGAAACACCGGCTGCGGCGGTCATCGCTCACCACCTGGCGAAAGAAGTCGACTTCTTTAGTATTGGGACAAACGATCTAACCCAGTATACTCTGGCGGTAGATCGCGGCAACGAGCTGATTTCTCATCTCTATAACCCGATGTCCCCATCAGTGCTAGGCCTGATCAAACAGGTTATTGATGCATCTCACGCGGAAGGCAAGTGGACCGGCATGTGCGGCGAACTGGCTGGCGATGAGCGTGCTACACTGTTGTTATTGGGCATGGGGCTGGATGAGTTCAGCATGAGTGCGATTTCAATCCCGCGCATCAAGAAAATTATTCGTAACACGAATTTCGAAGATGTGAAGGCGTTGGCAGCGCAGGCCTTGGCACAGCCAACGGCACAAGACCTGATGAATTGCGTCAATAAATTCATCGAAGAAAAAACGCTCTGCTAAACTTCCACGACACTGGAACGCCGCCCAATTTAATGCTTAGGAGAAGATCATGGGTTTGTTCGATAAACTGAAATCTCTGGTTTCTGATGACAAGAAAGACACGGGCACTATCGAGATCGTCGCTCCCCTTTCTGGCGAAATCGTCAATATCGAAGATGTGCCGGACGTAGTGTTCGCTGAAAAAATCGTTGGCGACGGTATCGCCATCAAACCGGCCGGCAACAAAATGGTTGCTCCGGTTGACGGCACCATCGGCAAGATTTTCGAAACCAACCATGCATTCTCTATCGAATCCGACAGCGGCATTGAGCTGTTCGTCCACTTCGGCATCGATACCGTAGAACTGAAAGGCGAAGGCTTCAAACGCATCGCCGAAGAAGGCCAGCGCGTCAAGAAAGGTGACGTGGTTATCGAGTTCAACCTGCCACTGCTGGAAGAGAAAGCCAAGTCTACCCTGACGCCGGTCGTTATCTCCAACATGGACGAGATCAAAGAGCTGATCAAACTGTCCGGCAGCGTGACCGTTGGCGAAACCCCGATCATCCGCATCAAGAAGTAAGCGCGGATGAGCAAGAAAAACGGCGCCCTCGGCGCCGTTTTTTTTATCCCCTTCGTCGTATCCCAATTTCGCTACGTTATGACGGCCAGCGCGGGATACGCAGGGTAATGACCAGGCCTTCTTTATCGCCGTTGCGCGCCTCAACCTGGCCGCCGTGCGCCAGCACCACCTTGCGGGTAATCGCCAGCCCCAGGCCGTAGCCCTTGCCCGACAGCGCCGACTTCACGCGCACGAACGGATCGAAGATGCTCGACAGCTTCGCCTCCTCGACCCCCGGCCCCTGATCGCTGACGGCGATCTGGAACTGGTTATCGACGCGCGTCAGCGCTACCGTCACCCGCTGGCCGTGGCTGGAAAAGCGCAACGCATTGCGCACGATGTTGTCCACCGCACGCCGCATCAGCTCCGCATTGCCCTTGACGGTGTACTCCACGTCCGATTCGGCCTGCAGCACGATCTCCACACCGGGCACCTGCGCCTCGTAGCGCGCATCGCTCACCACCGCGTCCACTAACCCATAGAGATCGAAATACTCTTCGTCCGGCAGGCTGCTGTGTTCGGTACGCGACAACGCCAGCAGCTCGCCGATCATTTTGTCCAGCCGCCCCGACTCGTGTTCGATGCGCTTGAGCGAGGTTTCGACATTGCCGGCATTCTGCCGCGCCAGACCGATCGCCAGCTGCAGGCGCGCCAGCGGCGAACGCAGCTCATGCGAAACGTCGTGCAACAGCTGCTCGCGGGCGCTGACCAGCAGCTCCAGCCGCTCGGCCATGGTGTCGAAATCGCGCGCCACGTCGGACAGCTCGTCATGGCGGCGCCGCATTTTCGGAAACAGCCGCACCGAGAGATCGCCCTGCGCCACCCGATCCAGGCCGCCGCGCAGCTGACGCATCGGCCGGGTCAGGTTCCAGGCCAGCACGGCGCTGAACAGCAAACCGCCCAGCCCGCCGACCCACAGCATCGGCGCAGGAATGTTGAAGAAGTGGGAACGCCGCTCCGGCCGATACTCTTCCCGCAACGCGCGCACGTTATAACTCAGCCAGTATCCCTGCCCTTCCCCGGTCTGCACCCAGGCAGAGATCTCTTTCGGCATCCGCCGCCCTTCAAACGCCTGTTCTTCCGGCGCGGGCGGCGGCGGTTGGGTCATCGGCGTCACCGACAGCAAACGCCTGTCGTCCTCGGGCCAGTCGCGCATCAGGGCTTCCAGCGCCGGCATGCCACCGCTGCGCAACTGGGTGGCGGCCGCGGCCAGCTGCAGGCCGATCACCCGCCGCGCCATGGCGTTCTCCGGCGGCACATAGCGATCGCCATAGAGAGAAAACGCCACCCACAGCGCCTGCGTCATGATGAGGAAAGTCAGCCAAAAGCCGAGCAAAATTTTCCAGAACAGTCTTCCACGCATATCAGGTTACCGAATGCGATAGCCGATGCTGCGCACCGTCTCGATAATGAGCTTACTGCCGGCCAACGCGCTCAGCTTCTGGCGGATATTGCTGATGTGCACGTCCACGCTGCGGTCATAGGCCTCGCGCGGGCGCCCCAGCCCCTTCTCGGACAGTTCGTCCTTCGACACCACGCGATCCGGCGCACGCAGCAACAGCTCCAGCAGATTGAATTCCGAAGCGGTCAGATCAAACGCCTTGCCGCGCCATTCGCTGCTGCGGGTTGAAGGGTTCAGCGTCAGCTCGCCGAAGCTGATGGCGGCCTCGTCGTCCGCCTCCTGCGGCCGCTCTTCGAACCGGCGCAGCACCGCGCGCAGACGCGCCACCAGTTCGCGCGGGTAGCACGGCTTGGGCATGTAATCGTCGGCGCCCATCTCCAGGCCAATCACCCGATCGATGTTGTCGCCTTTGGCGGTCAGCATGATGATCGGCAGCCGGCTCTTTTTACGCACGTCGCGCAGCACGTCGATGCCGCTCATGTCCGGCAGCATGATATCGAGGATCATCGCGGTATAGTCGCCCGACAGCGCGCCCTCTACTCCCGCCTTGCCGGTCAGCACCAGCGTGGCGTCGAAGCCTTCGCCCGTCAGGTATTCGCTCAGCATGGTGCCAAGCTCCAGGTCATCGTCGACCAGTAAAATTTTCATGCCTTGCTCCTTCACCGATTTTCGTTATTTTCCCGCCAATTCCGCCGGCCCGCAGCCGGTTTTACTCAATCCTTACACATCGCCGTTCGCGTCTCGCCACCGTTAGTGTGGCTGCTGTCGCGCGATTTCTCTACTTCTGTCAGGGCATTGGCATGCAGGCAGGCGCCAGCCGCCATGCTGGCGGGGCGGATATGCCGTCGGTCAAAAGGGAAGTGCGAAGGGGTTTCCCGGCGGAACGCGCCGCCGGGAGGGCACATTCAGTCGAACACGCCGGTGGAGAGGTAACGGTCACCGCGATCGCAGACGATCGCCACCACGACGCTGCCGGGGTGGGCCGCCGCGACGCGCAGGGCGCCGGCCACCGCGCCGCCGGAGCTGACGCCGCAGAAGATGCCTTCACGCTGTGCCAGCTGGCGCATGGTCTGCTCGGCATCGCGCTGCTCGATATCCAGCACCTGATCCACCAGCTCCGGGCGGAAAATGCCCGGCAGGTAAGCGGGCGCCCAACGGCGAATGCCGGGGATGCTGCTGCCTTCCGCCGGCTGCAGGCCGATGATCTGCACCTGCGGATTCTGGCTCTTCAGGTAACCGCCTACGCCGGTAATGGTGCCGGTGGTGCCCATGCTGGAAACAAAGTGGGTGATGCGCCCTTCGGTCTGGCGCCAGATCTCCGGGCCGGTGGTGGTGAAGTGGGCGTAGGGGTTGTCGAGGTTGTTGAACTGGTCCAGCACCTTGCCCTGCCCCTGACGCTGCATCTCCAGCGCCAGATCGCGCGCCCCTTCCATTCCCTGCTCACGGCTGATCAGGATCAGCTCGGCGCCGTAGGCGCGCATCGCCGCCTGCCGCTCCAGGCTCATGTTCTCCGGCATCAGCAGCTTCAGCGTATAGCCTTTGAGCGCGGCGATCATCGCCAGCGCAATGCCGGTGTTGCCGCTGGTGGCCTCGATCAGCACGTCGCCGGGCTTGATCTCGCCGCGCAGCTCCGCCTGCTGGATCATCGCCAACGCAGCTCGATCCTTCACCGAGCCCGCCGGGTTATTGCCTTCCAGTTTGACCCATACCTCGCTGCCCGCCTGGGCGGCCAGCCGTTGCAGTTGTACCAGCGGGGTATTCCCGATGCATTGTTCGAGCGTTGTCACGATCTTTGCCTGTGTGTTGGTGTGCGTAAAGTAAAAAGGCAACCCGGGGGTTGCCTTGAATAAAAGGGCAGCTAAAACCTATCAGGCGCTTTTGGCTAACGCAACAGGTTGCAGCAGTTGATCGCCGGCATACAGCCGCGCATTGAGGCTGCCGACGTAATAACGGCCGCCGCGCACCGGGGTTGGGTTGCCTTCCGGCAACACCACGCCGATCGGCTCCTGATGCCAGCCGATTGGCTGCACCGTCAACTGCCAGAAGTGGCCACGCGGGCTGACTTCCAGCACCTGCACCGGCAGCGGGCAGCGCTCGCTGCTTTCGGTCGCCACTTCCATTTCCCACGGGCGCAGGAACAGATCGACGCTGCCCTGGTGCATCGGCTGGAACGACAGCGGCCACTGGTGCGCGCCGACGAACAGCTGGGAGCCGCGGATCTCACCGTTCAGGCGGTTCACTTCCCCCATGAACTCCAGCACGAAGCGGCTGGCCGGTTCGCGCATGATCTCTTCCGGCGAGCCTACCTGTTCGATATTGCCCTGGCTCATCACCACGATGCGGTCGGCCACTTCCATCGCCTCTTCCTGATCGTGGGTGACGAACACGCTGGTGAACTTCAGCTCTTCGTGCAGCTGACGCAGCCAGCGGCGCAGCTCTTTGCGCACCTGCGCATCCAACGCGCCGAACGGTTCGTCCAGCAGCAGAATTTGCGGTTCCACCGCCAGGGCGCGCGCCAACGCCACGCGCTGTTTCTGGCCGCCGGACAGCTGCGACGGATAGCGGTTGGCCAGGTGGGCCAGCTGCACCATTTCCAGCAGCTGGGTGACTTTCTGTTTGATCGCCGCGGCGTTCGGGCGCTCGCGACGCGGCAGCACGGTCAGGCCGAAGGCGATGTTGTCGAACACCGTCATATGGCGGAACAGCGCATAGTGCTGAAACACGAAGCCCACGCGCCTGTCGCGCGCGTGCATGTGGCTGACGTCAGTGCCGTGGAAGCCCAGCTTGCCGCCGCTCTGGCTTTCCAGCCCGGCGATAATGCGCAGCAGCGTGGTCTTGCCGGAGCCGGACGGCCCGAGCAGCGCCACCATCTCGCCGGAAGCAATATCGAGCGAGATATCGTTCAATACCTTGGTGCGACCGAAGTACTTGTTGATGCCGTTAATCTCAATGCTCATGATTTTCCTCCCGCTCGAGACGCGCATTTTGACGTTCCAGACGCCACTGCAGCGCGCTCTTCAAAAATAGGGTAACGATCGCCATCAGGGTCAACAGCGCGGCGGCGGTAAAGGAGCCGACGGTGTTGTAATCCTGCTGCAACAGCTCGACCTGCAGCGGCAGGCTGTAGGTTTCGCCGCGAATCGAACCGGACACCACCGACACCGCGCCGAACTCGCCGATGGCGCGCGCGTTGGTCAGCACCACGCCATACAGCAGCGCCCAGCGAATGTTGGGCAGCGTCACGCGGCGGAACATTTGCCAGCCGGACGCCCCCAGCAGAATGGCGGCCTCGTCTTCCTGGCTGCCCTGGCTGAGCATCATCGGCACCAGCTCGCGCACCACGAAGGGGCAGGTGACGAAAATGGTCACCAACACCATGCCCGGCCAGGAGAACATGATCTGGATGTTATGCGCATCCAGCCAGCCGCCCAGCAGGCCGTTGCTGCCGTAAAACAGCAGGTAAATCAGCCCCGCCACCACCGGTGAAACGGCGAACGGGATATCGATCAGCGTCAGCAGCAGCTGGCGGCCGGGGAAAGTGAAGCGCGTCACCAGCCACGCCAGCAACGTGCCGAACACCAGGTTGAACGGCACGGTGATCAGCGCGATCAACACCGTCAGCCAAATGGCGTGCAGCATGTCCGGATCGAGCAAGTTGCTCCACATCGCGCCGAATCCTTTGGAAAAGGCCTCGGCGAAAATCGATATCATCGGCACCACCAGCAGCAGCACCGAGAACAGCGCGCCGATGGCGATCAGCGTCCACTTGCCCCAGTTGACGCGCGGGCGCTCGGCGCCGTTGAAGGCGGAAACATCAGCCATCAGTGCCCTCCTCCCAAACGTCTGCCGAAGCGGCTTTGCAAGACGTTAATGCTGAACAGCAGCAGCAGCGACGCCGCCAGGATCACCGAGGCGATGGCGCTGGCCGCCGGGTAATCGAACTCCTGCAAACGCACAAAAATCATCAGCGAGGTCACTTCCGTCTTCCAGGCGATGTTGCCGGCGATGAAAATCACCGCGCCAAACTCGCCCAGGCTGCGGGTAAAGGAGATGGCGGTGCCGGCCAGCAGCGCCGGCGCCACCTCAGGCAATACCACACGGCGGAAGCTCTGCCAGCGCGTGGCGCCCAGCGTCTCGGCCGCCTCTTCGTATTCCGGCCCCAGCTCTTCCAGAACCGGTTGCACGGTGCGCACCACAAACGGCAGGCTGGTGAACGCCATCGCTACCGCGATCCCAAGCCAGGTAAAGGTGACCTTGATGTCGAAGTGCGCCAGCCACTGACCGTACCAGCCGGTGGTGGAAAACAGCCCCGCCAGCGTCAGGCCGGCCACCGCGGTCGGCAGCGCGAACGGCAGATCGATCAGGCCATCCAGCAGCGAGCGGCCGGGAAAACGGTAGCGCGTCAGGATCCAGGCCATCAGCATGCCGAACACCGCGTTGAACAGGCTGGCGACGCCGGCCGCCAGCAGCGTCACTTTATACGCCGCCACCACCTGCGGGTTGGAAATCACTTCCCAGTATTGCGCCAGGCTCATCTGCGCCAGCTGCATCACCAGCGCGCTGAGCGGCAGCAGCAGGATCAAACAGGTATAAAACAGGCTGCTGCCGAGGCTGAGGCCAAATCCGGGCAGCACCCGCTTACTGGACGACAACGCCAACATTTACTTGCGCCCTGCCGCTAACAGCTGATCCAGCTCGCCGCCGGTGGCGAAGTGGGCTTTCATCACCTGCGGCCAGCCGCCGAATTGATCTTCCACGCGGAACAGTTGGGTGTCCGGGAATTGCCCCTTCGCCGCCGCCATCGCTTTCTGGTCATACACGCGATAGTAGAAACTGGTGATCACCTGCTGCGCCGCCGGGCTGTAGAGATAGTTCAGATAGGCTTTGGCCGCCTGTTCGGTGCCGTTGCGCTCGACGTTTTTGTCGATCCAGGCCACCGGGAACTCCGCCAGAATATCGACCGGCGGCACGATCACTTCGTACTTGTCTTCACCGTATTGCTTGCGGATGTTGTTCACTTCGGACTCGAAGCTGATCAGCACGTCGCCCAAGCCGCGCTCAACGAAGGTGGTGGTCGCGCCGCGGCCGCCGGTATCGAACACCAGCACGTTTTTCAGGAAGCGGGTCATGAAGGCGCGGGTCTTGGCCGCGTCGTTGCCGTCGGCCTGGCTGGCGGCGCCCCAGGCGGCCAGATAGGTGTAACGGCCGTTGCCGGAGGTTTTCGGGTTCGGGAACACCAGCTTCACGTCGTCGCGCACCAGATCGTTCCAGGTGTGGATGCCCTTCGGGTTATCCTTGCGCACCAGAAACGCCATGGTGGAATAGAACGGCGAACTGTTGTTCGGCAGGCGCGCCTGCCAGTCCGCCGGGATCAGCTGCCCGCGATCGTGCAGGATTTGCACGTCGGTGACCTGGTTATACGTCACCACGTCGGCGCGCAAACCCTGCAGGATCGCCAGCGCCTGCTTCGACGAGCCGGCATGCGATTGTTTGATGGTCAGCTTATCGTTCGGATGCTGTTGATTCCACTGCTGTTCAAAGCCGGGATTCAGCGCGACGAACAATTCACGGGAAACGTCATAAGAGCTGTTCAGCAATTCCGCCGCCGACGCGGCGCCGCTCGCCAACAGCGCAGCCGCCAGCCAACCTTTCAGCACGAGATTTTTAACCCGGTTTTGTTTCATTCTGCACCTTATCACTGAGTCATTCCTTCAGGCTTTCGCCTTATTGACGACCAGTGTATTTATAACTCGGTGCGGAGCTGTAACGCTTTTATATACCGTTTAGTGATTTACAAGCATCAAACGCTATAAGGCAGGGAATGCGAGGCGTTTTGGGGCGGGGAAACGGACCGAAGCCGGGCGAGCCGGCTTCGGCAACGGCGTCAAAGTGACAGCAGGCGCGTCAGCGATGGCGCGAAGTAGTAGCTGCCGGTCACCGCACGGCTGAAACGCAGCATCGCGTCGCGTTTGCCGTCCAGATCGCCGAACATGCTCAGCAGCTGCTGCTCGATATTGTGCAGGCGCGCGCAATAGGCGATGAAGAACAGGCCGTGCTTGCCGCTGGCAGTGCCGTAAGGCAGGCTCTGGCGCAAAATTTTCAGGCCTTTGCCATCCTCTTTCAGATCGACGCGGCTGACGTGCGAGGTATCCGGACGCTGGTCGGCCGGCAGCTCTTCGCTGTCGTGCTTGGTGCGGCCGATAATCTGTTCCTGTTGTTCGGTGGTAAAGCGCTGCCACTGGCGCAGGTTGTGCTCGTAGCGCTGCACCAGCACGTAGCTGCCACCTGCGTCCTCTTCGCCTTCGGCAATCGTCGCCACTGCCGGGCGCTGCTCGCCCTGCGGGTTTTCGGTGCCGTCGATAAAGCCACTCAAATCGCGCTCTTCCACCCAGCGGAAGCCGTGAGTTTCTTCTTCAATCTTGATGGCGTTGCCGAACGCCGCCAACGCGGCCTGCGCCAGCGTGAAGTTGACGTCATGGCGCAGCGACTGGATGTGGATCAGCATGTCGCGCTGGGTGGCCGGCGCCAGCCCTTTGCCGAGCGGCGTGAACGGCTTCAGCTCTTGCGCGCCCTGGCCGCTGGAGAGATCGTGCCAAACGTCGTAGCCGAAAGCGATCACCGCGCCGAGGCGCGCATCGGGGAACTGCTGCTGCAGCTCGCTCAGCGTCTGACAAAACTGCTTGCAGCCCTGGCGCAAGTCGGCGAACTCGCCCTGTACGCTGGCTTCCATAAAAATGGCGAAACGGCAGTGCTCCAGCAGAATGCCGCTCTGAACCTGTGTCATGTTGTTATCCTCAATACCAGAATCCGGCAACAGGTAAGGTATGGCGGTTGACGCGCGGGTTCCCTGTTACAAACGCGCGCTATCATACCGCAAGCACGGGCGATTGCCTTGCAGCAGCGCAAAGAAAATAGGGGTAATGGCTTGAAAAGACAGGCGCCGCGAACCGACGCCCGTTGAACGCGTTACTGCTGCGGCTTGGCGTGCCAGATGATTTTGCTGACCGTCCAGCTTTTCAGGGTGTCGTCCGGCGGGATGATATCCTGCGCCCCGGCCCACTTGCCGCTGAAGATGTAGGTGACGTACTTGCTCTGCTCCGCCACGCACTCCACTTTACCGGCGTCTTCGCCGCTGCCCGGTTTACAGGAACCGAACGCCTTGCTGTACATGTCGCCGAACGGCGTGCCGAGCTTGTTGCCCCACTCCGTCGCCACTTGCGGATCCAGCACGTCTACCCGCTGCAGGCGCCCTTTCGGTTCGCCGGTGATCACCAGCTTCACCTCGTCGCCGGACAGCGCCTGGTAATAAGAAACGATCTGGCCGTTGCTGGTCGCCATGCCGCCGCGCAGGCGGTAGTTGCCGTCCAGCCCGTCGTTGATGGCGCTTTCCGACATCGGCGTGCCGGCGTTGAGCTTGCCGACGCCCTTGGCGCCGACCTCCAGGCTGCTGCCGAACCAGTTGAACGGCGACAGGCTGGACCAGGAAAAATTGGACATGCTCGAACAGCCGGTCAGTAACAGCGGAAGCCCTAACAGCAGGGGGCGAATATTCATCTCTAGCTCCTTAAACATCAATGGCACGGGGCGGTAACCCGCCCCCGCCGCACTCGGCATTTTGCTGCGTGCCAGCCTCTCACAACGGCCCGCACTACGCCAACGGTTGCCAGCTTGGAGTGCGGAAAATGCGAAAAGTGCCGCACTTCTCGGCAATTAGTCGGCATGCTCCGCCGGCGCAAAGCAGGCTTTCAGGCGCGCATTCAACAACAGATAGCTTAGCGCCAGCGCATCGAGCAGCGCCAACGCCAGCTCCAGCCCCGGCGCATCGCCGTCCTGGCGCCACAGACTGAACAGCGAGCCGCCGAGCGACGCCAGCAGGGAGACAGCCAGCCCCCAGCGCCAGCCGCGCCACAGCCGCGGCCATTGGTGGCGGCGGCCGCTCAGCAAAAACGCCAGCGCCGCCGGCAGGCCGAGCAGCATGCCGTACCAAAAACGTTGGGTATCCGGATAAAATAGCGCCAGCAAGCTTTCGCCCTGCTCGCGCGAAGCGCCGGCCATCACGAACAGCAGCCAGGTGCGCGCCTGCAAAATCAACACGGCCCAAAATCCCAGCGGCAGCCGCAGCGCGCCGTGCTGGTCGTAATCGTCCGGGGAAAACCGGGGTGAGAATGGCTTCAACGATCGTTCCTTGCCAACAGAATAAAGACTATGGCTACAGATGGGCGCCGGCGGCGGGAATTTCAATGCGTCGGCTTAAGAAGCTCTTAAGATCGGTGTGTTTTAATCCTTAGCACTTAACAAGCAGCCCGATATCAGCGGGATGTGATTTTCGATAACGATGATAAGGAAGCGCAACATGAAAAAACTGACTCTGGCCGCTCTGATCGCGCTGTGCAGCGCACCGGTACTGGCGCAACAAGGCGGGTTCCTCGATCCGGCCGCGCCGCAGGCCCAAACGCAACCCGCTCCTCAGGGCGGTTTCTCCGGCCCCAGCGCGGCGCTGACCACCGTGGACAAGGTGAAATCGCTGAGCGATGACACCTGGGTGATGCTGCAGGGCAATATCGAGCAGCGCATCGGCGACGACACCTATACCTTCCGCGATGCCACCGGCACGCTGACGATCGAAATCGATCGCAAGCGCTGGAACGGCCAAACCGTTACGCCGAAAGACAAGGTGCAGTTGGAAGGCAAAGTGGATAAAGACTGGAGCAGCGTCGAAGTGGACGTGAAAACCGTCAAAAAGCTGCCGTAATGCACTGCGGCGGGCGGTGCAACGCCGCCGCCCGCCGCCCGCTCAATATTCCTGATCTTCGATCAACCGCTTGCCCAGGCTGGTGATGCCCTGGATCTCGTAGCCGAGCTTCTCGTACATCTCGACCACCGTGTCGTTGTCTTCGCGCACCATAATCTGGATTTTCGGGCAGCCACGGGCGATCAACTTCTTCTCCAGACGGTTGATCAACGCATTGGCGATGCCGCGCCCGCGATAGTCGGGATGCACCCCGAGGTAATATGCCGAGCCGCGGTGGCCGTCATAGCCGCCCATCACCGAACCGACCACTTCGCCGCCGACTTCCGCCACCAGGAACAGCTCCGGATCGTGGTTCAGCTTGCGCTCGATGTCCATTTCCGGATCGTTCCAGGGCCGCAGCAGATCGCAGCGCTCCCACAGGGTAATGACTTCTTCAAAGTCGTCTTGTCGAAATACGCGAATTTCCATCGATGTTGGCCGCTGTTAATTAAGGTGTTTATCTGATTATCGCGTGATTATTCACTTACGCAATATCAAACTGCGATTTACCGCGCTATTTGCCCAGAAATCGCCGGTAACAGGCGTAATAAATGGAAATAGTTATCGGGTCGATTAATGATTATCAATACGATATAACGTCGCAAAATAGAAACGTCGACGGAGCGTTGCGTAATGAAAAAGCAGGGTAAACCCTTCCTCAATTTTAAACCGCTTGCCGTTTCCCCGACGCGACGCCAACTTTTGCTTTCCGGCCTGGCGGTGGCGCTGCTCGGCGTGAAAAGCCAACGCGCCAGGGCGGAAGGCCTGCTGCGCAATCAGCACAGCAAACCGGCGGCGAAACCGGCCGGCGGCAAAAAACTGGTGATGATCGATCCCGGCCACGGCGGCATCGACTCCGGCGCGGTCGGCCACGAAGGCTCGCAGGAAAAACACATCGTGCTGGAAATCGCCAACCACGTGCGACGTTTTCTGCATGAGCGCGATCACGTCGAGGCGCGCCTGACGCGTGAAGAAGACGAGTTCATTCCGCTGTTCCAGCGGGTGGAGATCGCCCACCAGCACCAGGCCGACCTGTTCATTTCGATTCACGCCGACGGCTTTACCAGCCCGTCGGCCTCCGGCGCTTCGGTGTTCGCCCTGTCCAACCGCGGCGCCAGCAGCGCCATGGCGCGCTACCTGTCCAACCGTGAAAACGCCGCCGACGACGTGGCGGGCGGCAAATACAAGGATCAGGACAACTACCTGCAGCAGGTGCTGTTCGATCTGGTGCAAACCGACACCATCAACAACAGCCTGACGCTCGGCCGCCACGTGCTCGGCCAAATTCGCCCAGTACACCACCTGCACAGCGACAGCACCGAACAGGCGGCGTTTGCGGTGTTGAAATCGCCGTCCATTCCCTCGGTGCTGGTGGAAACCTCGTTCATCACCAACCCGAACGAAGAGCGGCTGCTGGGCACCACCGCGTTTCGCGAGAAGATTGCCCGCGCCATCGCGGACGGCATCGTTAACTTCTTCGACTACTTCGACGCCCACCAACGCAAACCCCGCTGATGCCGCGGGCGGCGAATAAGAGTATACTCAGCGCCTTGTTCAGCCAGACGCTATAAAGACCCCGCATGAGTTTACCTAACATCGCTGAAGTAAAATCCTTCCTGCTGGCGCTGCAGGATCACATCTGCGCGCAACTCGCCCAGGCCGACGGCGGCGCCGCGTTCACCGAAGACCAATGGACGCGTGAAGAAGGCGGCGGTGGCCGCAGCCGCGTGCTGACCAACGGCGCGGTGTTCGAACAGGCGGGGGTCAACTTCTCGCACGTCTCCGGCGCCACCCTGCCGGCCTCGGCCACCGCGCACCGTCCGGAACTGGCCGGGCGCAGCTTCCAGGCGATGGGCGTCTCATTGGTTATCCACCCGCTCAGCCCCTACGTGCCCACCAGCCACGCCAACGTGCGCTTTTTCATCGCCGAAAAGCCGGGCGAGGCGCCGGTGTGGTGGTTCGGCGGCGGCTTTGATCTGACGCCGTTCTACGGTTTCGCAGAGGATGCCGTGCATTGGCACCGCACCGCGGCCGAGCTGTGCGCGCCGTTCGGCGACGAGGTCTACCCCAAATACAAACAGTGGTGCGACGATTACTTCTTCATCAAGCACCGCAACGAAGCGCGCGGCATCGGCGGCCTGTTCTATGACGATCTGAACACCCCGGACTTCGACCACTGTTTCGCCTTCACCCGCGCGGTGGGCCAGGGCTTCCTCGACGCCTATCTGCCGATCGTGGAAAAACGTAAGGCCTTGACCTGGGGCGAGCGCGAGCGTCAGTTCCAGCTGTATCGCCGCGGCCGCTACGTGGAGTTCAACCTGGTATGGGATCGCGGCACGCTGTTCGGGCTGCAAACCGGCGGGCGCACCGAGTCCATTCTGATGTCGATGCCGCCGTTGGTGCGTTGGGAATATAACTACCAGCCGGACGCCGATAGCCCGGAAGCGGCGCTAGCGCGCGATTTTCTGCCGGTGCGCGACTGGCTGCAGGAGCCGAAATGATGCAGATTTGGGTCGATGCGGACGCCTGTCCGAACGTGATCAAAGAGGTGCTGTTCCGCGCCGCCGATCGTACCGCCATCACCGTAACGCTGGTGGCGAACCAGCCGCTGCGCACGCCTCCGTCGAAGTACATCCGTTCGCTGCAGGTGGCGGCCGGCTTCGACGTGGCCGACAACGAGATCGTGCGCCGCTGCGAAGCGGGCGATCTGGTGATCACCGCCGACATTCCGCTGGCGGCGGAGGTGATAGAGAAAGGCGCGGTGGCGCTGAACCCGCGCGGCGAACGCTACACGCCGGACACCATCCGCGAGCGCCTCAACATGCGCGATTTTATGGATACCCTGCGCGCCAGCGGCATCCAGACCGGCGGCCCGAACGCCCTGAACCAGCGCGACCGCCAGCAGTTCGCCAACGAGCTGGACAAATGGCTCCTGCAGGCAAAGCGGGCGCAGTGATGAATGAACTGCGCCCTGCTCTGCTGCGGTTTAGAAGCGCAACTCCCCCCCGAAGATATAAGTCCGCCCACGGGCGGTGTTGGTCGGCGTGAAATCTTGTGACTGCGAAGGCAGCGAATTCATCTTGTTCAGCGCGTCCGAGTAGTCCTTGTCCATCAGGTTTTGCACGCTGAGCTTCAGCAGCAGATTGCGATTCACCTGATAGGTGCCGTACAGATCGATAATGGTCGGAATATGCGGCGCCGGCTCCTTCATCAACTGTTCGTTTTCATCGAGAGTGGAATCAGGCGACAGGCGCACCGATTTGCCGGTGTATTTCACCACCCCGCCCAGCGTCAATGTCTCGTCCAGCAGGCGCACCCCGCTGTCCAGCGTGAAGTAAAACTCCGGCAGTTCGCTGACATCACCCGCGCCGAACACGTTGCTGGCCTGGTTGGTCGGCTGGGAGGTATGCTCCTTGCTTAACGACAGCTTGGTAAAGGCGAAACCGGCGTCGTACAGCGCTTCGAGCTCCACCCCGCGCATTTTGACCGGTTCTGGGGCGTTGCTGTACATGGTCATGCTGACGTTGACGTCCGCGTTATCCCACTCTTCCTGCGTCGCCTGCGAACGGTTGCATTTCTGGCGGTTTTTACACACCAGGTAGGTTTGGCTGGATATGTAGTTTTTGATCCTGGTTTCGAAATAGACCGCTTTCAGTTGGAAGCTGTCCTGCTTGAACAACAGATCGTGGGCATTGGCGTTGAAACCGCCCTGCCAGGTCTCCGCTTTTTCGCCCTTCAGGAACGGGTTCATCGACTGGCCGCCGCTGTTGGCGAAGAACACCTCCTGGATATTCGGCCCGCGCATCGACTTGCTGTAGCTGACGAACGGCTGCAGCCACGGCGTCACCTGCGCCGACAGCATGACCGACGGATTGAAACCCTGTTCATTGCGAGTGATATTGCTGGCGCCCTGCGGGAAGCACTCTACGCGTTCGTCACAGGCCGGCTTATAGCCGGAGAGGCGATAGGCGGTGTAGTTCAGATCGAAATTCCCCTGCCAGATGCCGTAGTTGGCCTGCAACCCACTGTACAGGCTGGAGATATCTTGTTTGCCGGCAATGCCCACCGGCATGCTTTCCGCCTGATTGTCATCCGTCACCAAACCGGAGGCCTTTTTCTTATACTCATTGCGCACCAGCTTGCCGCCGTAGCTGAAGGCGAAATCGACATCCTGCAGGCTGAAACGGCTGGTGTTGTTGATATCCAGCGCATCGGAGATGTTTTTCGCCGTGCTGTCGCTGAATCCCGCCATGTTGTCGGACATAAATTGCTGTTTGCCGCGGCTGGTGCTGGCGGTCAGGTTGAAATCAATCAGTTCCGAGAACGGCGCGTAGTGGTATTTAAGGTAGAAATCGTCGCTGTCGATGTGGCGGCGGGTGATTTTATTCTGGTAGCTGCGCGCCGACAGTTCGATGCTGTTGAAGGCATCCGGCTTGATGTCCACCTTGAACAGCTGGGATTTCGGGTTCTGACGATAGGTTTTATCGACGTTGAACACCTCGCTGTCGAAACCGGCGCCGTTTTTGTAGTTGGAGGTGATGGAGCTGCCGCTGATCGCCGCCATCGCCCCCAGGCTGCCGCCATCGGCAAAGGCGGCGGTTTTGGCGCCCACGGCGATCATGCCGCTGCGGCCGATGCCGTTATTGCCCACCGAGAATTTGGTGCGCACGCCGAACGGGTTATCGGAAAATACTACGTCGTCCACGCCGATAGTGCGGAAGTTGGCGCTGCCCGCCAGGGCGTTCACCCCAGCGGAGCCGGTGGCATTGCCGCGCGCCACGTCGACGCCGACGATAAAGTTAGGATCGATCAGCGCCCCGAACTGGCTGGTGGGCAATCCCCCGTGCGCTGCGTCGCTCGGCGAGTTGCCGTAGTAGTTTTGCGTGATGCCGTCGACCATGGTGTTGACCCGGCCAAAGCCGCTCAGGCCGCGGATATTGACGCTGACCGATCCCTGGCCGGGATCGATCTGGGTATAGGTGCCCGGCATGCTGCGCAGAATGCTGTCCACCGACTCCAGGTTCTTGTTTTCGTCGCGCGAGCTGAACGCACCTGGCCTCGCCAACGCGTCTTTTTCGCTGCTGTTGCCGCTGTCGGCGGCCGAGACGTTGAGCGGGCTGAACGCCACGCTGCCTTTATTATTTTCCGCCTGTTCCTGTGCGGCCGCAGCCGGCCCGTACAGCGCCAGTCCCGCGCCGATCAGGCTCGCTATCATTTTGATTTTCATATATCCCCAGAAATAGCCAATAAGGTTTGATGGCCGACAATGCCCAGCAAAAAGCCCGCCGAAAGCGCGGTAAAAGATTGTTATTGTTTTATTGCGCCGCAGCGTGCCGCGGCGCTGAAGGTTATTTCTGCGCCTGCCGATCCGCCGCCAGAATAAAGGCGTACTCCAGCGCGCCGTTTTCCAGCCGCGCCAGGCGGCCCGATTTGCCGCCGTGGCCGGCGGTCATGTCGGTGGAAAGCAGCAGCAGCGAATCGCCCTGCTTGAAGCGCCGCAGCTTCGCGACCCATTTGGCCGGCTCCCAATACTGCACCTGCGAGTCGTACAAACCGCTGGTAACCAGCAGGTTCGGGTAACGCTGCTTGCGCACGTTGTCGTACGGGCTGTAGGACTTCATCAGCGCATAGGCGGCCGGCTGGTGCGGGTTGCCCCACTCCTCGTACTCCCCGGTGGTGAGCGGAATGCTGTCGTCCAGCATGGTGGTCACCACGTCGACGAACGGCACCTGCGCCACCACCGCGTTGTACAGCTGCGGCGCCTGATTGATTACCGCCCCCATCAGCAAGCCGCCGGCGCTGCCGCCCATGGCGTAGATGCGCCCCGGCTGGCCGTAGCCGTCTTTGATCAGCGCCTGGGTAGCGTCGATGAAATCGTTGAAGCTGTTCGGTTTGTGCGTCAGCTTGCCCTGCTTGTACCAGCTCTGCCCCAGCTCCCCGCCGCCGCGCACGTGGATCAGCGCATAGACGAAGCCGCGATCCAGCAGGCTGATGCGGTTGGCGCTGAACGCCGGATCCATGCTCATGCCGTAAGCACCGTAGCCGTACACCAGCAGCGGGTTATGCCCGTTTTTGAACAGCGATGTGCGGTACACCAGCGAGACCGGCACCTTCACGCCGTCGCGCGCCGTTACCCAGATGCGCTCGCTGTGATACAGGCTCGGATCGACGCCTTTCACCTCTTGCTGCTTCAGCAGGGTGCGCTCGCCCTTGTTCAGATCCCACTCATAGGTGCGGGTCGGCGTGGTCATCGCCGAATAGCCGTAGCGCAACCGATCGCTGTCCGGCTCGGGGTTATAGCCCAGCCAGGCCATGTAGCTGGCGTCGTCGAACGGGATGGCGCGCTCGGTTTTGCCGTCCCAGCTGATTTGCCGCAGCTGCACCAGCCCGTTGGCGCGCTCCTGCACCACCAGCCAGTCGCGGAACAGGCTGAAGCTCTCCACCTCGTGCTGCGCCTGCGGCGCGATCAGCGTCTGCCAAGGCTTGCCCGCCGCCGCCGTGCGGTACAGGCCAAAGTTCGGATCCTGATGGTTGGAACGCAGATAGAACTCGCCGCGGTAGTGATCGAGGTAATACTCGCGGCCGTTCTGCCGGGCGGCGAACAGCTGCGGCTCGCGCTGCGGCTGATTGGCGTCGATCAGGCGCACTTCGGAGGTGGTGTTGCCGCTGATGGTCAGAATCAGGTAATCGCGCGAGGACGAGCGGCCGAGGCTGAGGTAGAACGCCGGATCGTTTTCCTGGTACACCAGCTTATCTTCTGCCGTCGGCGTACCGTACTGATGGCGATAAACCTGGTATGGCAACAGCGTTTGCGGGTGGTTGCGCACGTAGAACAGGGTTTGGTTGTCGTTGGCCCACACCATGTTGCCGGAGGTGTTTTCCAGCGTTTCCGGCGACCAGCGTTCGCTGCCTATCTCGCGCAGGGAGATGCGGTATTGGCGGCGGCCCTGCAGATCTTCGGCCACCGCCAGCCGGCGGTTGTCCTGGCTGACGTCCATCGCCCCCAGGCGATAGTAGGCGTGGCCGGCCGCGCGCTGATTGGCGTCCAGCAAGGTTTGCCACGGCGCGTCGGCGGTGAGCGCCTGGCGCTGATACCGCGCGAAATCTTTACCGGCGGCGTAGCTTTCCTGATAGCGATAGCCGTTGAGCTGATACGGCACCGAACGATCGTCAGGGTTCATGCGACCCAGCATCTCCTGATACAGCGTGGCGCGCAGCTTCTGGTACGGCGCCATCATCTGCTCGGTGTAGCGGTTCTCCGCCTTCAGGTAATCCAGCACCTTCGGCTCTTTTCGGCTGTCGTCGCGCAGCCAGTAGTAATCGTCGGTGCGCGTCTCGCCGTGCGCCGTCAGCGCTTTCGGCGCGCGTTCCGCCAACGGCGGCTGTGGTTGCGCCAGCGCGGCGCCGGCGACGCCTAAAGAAAGCCAGAGCGCGGCCGCGATGCGACGGCGCGGGGTGGATAACAGCGGATTCATAATCCCTCACGAAGTTTGAAAAGGCGGACGACGGCGATGCGGCGCCTGCGGGCATTAACGGCGGGCATTCAGCTCCGCCAGATTGAAATCGATCGGCATCGTCACCCTGACGGCCCCCTGCTGCAGCATCTCCGGCGGCGGCGGCGGCAACGGCTGAGCGCGCGACACCACCGCTACCGCTTCCCGATCCAGCGACGCAGTGCCGGAGCGCACCAGCAGCGTAACGTTCGAGACCCGCCCCTGCGCGTCGACGCTGAAACTGACCTGCGGCATGCCGCTGCGCCGGCGGCTGCGGGCATCCAAAGGGTAATCCTTGATGCGGTTCAGTTTGCCTTTCACCAGGCTCTCCCACGACAGTTTGGCCTGCGCGTTGCTGTTGGCGTCGCTGTTGATCGGTGCGGCGGTCTGGTGAGAGAGCGTCTGCGCCTGCGGCGCGGCGGCGCTGGACGCGGCGGCGTTGCGCGTCTCTTTGGCCTGTTCCTGCGGCTTAGGCTGCGGCTGCGTTTTTTGCGGGGGGCGGCGTTCGGCGCGCTTCTTCTCCGCCGTCACGATTTTCGCTTTCTCGGCGCGCGCCAGCTTGGGCAGATCCGGCTGTTGCTGCTGCTCCGCCGGCTGCGCCGCAGCGGATTCCGCCTGCTGCACGCCCAGCGGCAGCGGCTTGCTTTCCGGCGCTTCAATCTGCGCCGCCCAGCTCATCATCACCGCCGGCGGTGGCAACACCACCGGCTCCAGCGCCGTCTGCGGCCAGTAAAACAGCAGCACCAACGCCGCGTGCGCCGCCAGAGCGAGCAGCAGGCCGCGCGCCCAGCGCGGCTGCGGCAGTTCAAAGGCCGGGAGGGAGTAAGACTGACTTAACATAGGGGCATTAGCTTGCTTAATTGCGAATGATTGCAGATCACATTTACTAATGATAATCATTTGCAACTATAATTAACACCCCTTTTCACTCTCTTAACGTATTCATTTCACTGATGGTGTGATCCACAGGTAGTCTGCGGTGTTCGCATCGACCTGTACGCCCGGCTCCGCCAGCATCAGCACCGTCAGCGCCGCCGCCGGTTGCAGATCCCGCACGTGCAGCGGCACCCCCACCGATTTGGCGGCGTGATAGCCACCGGCGATCAACAGCGCGGGCGTGGGCGCCGCCAGCAGGCGCTCAGCCATGCGCCGGTCGCGCTGCTGCTGGATCGCCAGCATCGCACGCAACTGGTCGGCCTCAATCTTGCCGCCGTGCGAAGTGCGGATGGTCTCTTCCAGCGCCTTGCGCACCGCCGGCTGCGCCGATAGCTGCCCCGCCGGGAATTGCGGCTGCTGATAGAACGCAGTAATCTCGCTGCGATCCAGGTTGGCCGACCACAGCGGGTAAGGCGCGCGCATCGCCGCCATCGTCACCCCGCCATACAGCTCCCACTTCCAGCCCGGCTGCCAGGCGATCAGCTCCGCTACGCGGCCGTCGCGCACCGTCGGATCGCTCTGCAACCACTGCTTGACCTTGTCGATCTGCGCCTGTTGGTTCGGGTTGATCATCTCCATCAGCACGCTGCCCTGCGGCCGCCGCTGCGGCAGTTGCTGCACCAGCCATTGCTCAATCTGATGGTGGTAAGGATTGTCATGTTTCTCACCCAGGATCACCCGCGGCTGCTGCGCCAGTCGCGTCAACAGCTGCTCCGGCGTCAGGGTCGCGCCGCTGTGCAGATCGGTGATGCTCCCCAAACTCGCGACGTCGTTGGCCGGCGCCTTCACCGGCGCCTGGCTGCAGGCGCCGAGCGCCAACGCCGCCAATAAAATCAGGTATCTCATCATGTTGCCCCATTATCGAAAATGGCGACATTATAGATAATAATTATCATTTGCATATAGATCCGGCTTAACGATTTTTTTACGCGCCGAACGCCGGCTGCGCATTGCGTTGAAAAAGCATTGCGGGTATAACCAATAGCCATTCAGATATTTAGACGTCTATACGGATAGATTATTATGCAACCATCGGCACCCGCCGCAGGACAGTTCAAACGCAGCATGAAGGCCCGGCACCTGGTGATGCTGTCGCTGGGCGGCGTGATCGGCACCGGGCTGTTTTTCAACACCGGCTACATCATCTCCACCACCGGGGCGCTCGGCACGCTGCTGGCCTACCTGATCGGCGCGCTGGTGGTGTATCTGGTGATGCTGTGCCTGGGCGAGCTGTCGGTGGCGATGCCGGAAACCGGCGCCTTTCACGTCTATGCTTCGCGCTATCTGGGGCCGGCCACCGGCTATACCGTCGCCTGGCTGTATTGGCTCACCTGGACGGTGGCGCTCGGCTCCAGCCTGACCGCCGCCGGATTCTGCATGCAGTACTGGTTCCCGCAGTCGCCGGTGTGGCTGTGGTGTTTGATCTTCTGCGTGGCCATTTTCCTGCTTAACGTGGTGACCACCCGCTTTTTCGCCGAAAGCGAATTCTGGTTTTCGCTGATCAAAGTGGTGACCATTCTGGCGTTTATCATTCTGGGCGGCGCCGCCATGTTCGGCCTGCTGCCGATGAAAGACGGTACCCCGGCGCCGTTCCTGCATAACCTGACCGCTTCCGGCTGGCTGCCGCACGGCACGCTGCCGATCCTGATGACCATGGTGGCGGTGAACTTCGCCTTCTCCGGCACGGAACTGATCGGCATCGCCGCCGGCGAAACCGAGAACCCGGAAAAAGTCGTGCCGCTGGCGATCCGCACTACGGTGATCCGCCTGATGCTGTTCTTTATCGGCACGGTCTTCGTGCTGGCGGCGTTGATCCCGATGGATCAGGCGGGGATCGTCAAAAGCCCGTTCGTGCTGGTGTTTGAACGCATCGGCGTGCCTTACGCCGCCGATATCTTCAACTTCGTGATCCTGACCGCCATCCTGTCGGCGGCCAACTCCGGCCTGTACGCCTCGGGGCGCATGCTGTGGTCGCTGGCCCACCAGCGCACCCTGCCGGCCTACTTTGCGCGCGTCAATGCGCGCGGCATTCCGATCAACGCCCTGACCTTCAGCATGCTCGGCGGCGTGCTGGCGCTGCTGACCAGCGTGATCGCGCCGGACACGGTGTTTGTCGCCCTGTCGGCGATCTCCGGTTTTGCGGTGGTGGCGGTGTGGCTGAGCATCTGCGCGGCCCACCTTGCTTTCCGCCGCGCCTACCTGCGCAGCGGCCAGCCGATAAGCGGCCTGAAATACCGCGCGCCCGGCTACCCATTGACGCCGATCCTCGGCTTTGCGCTGTGCCTGCTGGCCTGTATCGGGCTGGCGTTCGATCCGGAGCAGCGCATTGCGCTCTACTGTGGGCTGCCGTTCGTCGCCCTGTGCTACCTCACCTATTTCCTGACCCGGCGCGCCGGGCAAAAAACCGCTTTGGGAGAACAACATGTCGGTTAACAACCCCGTCGCCCGCCTGCTGGCCGAACATCCCACGCTGATCCTGGACGGCGCGCTGGCCACCGAGCTGGAAGCGCGCGGCTGCGATCTGACCGATCCGCTGTGGTCGGCCAAGGTGCTGCTTGAAAATCCCGAGCTTATCTATCAGGTGCATCTCGATTATTTCAACGCCGGCGCCCAATGCGCCATCACCGCCAGCTATCAGGCCACGCCGCAGGGCTTCTTGCGCCGCGGCCTGGATCAGGAGCAATCGCTGGCGTTGATCGCCAAAAGCGTGCAGCTGGCGCAGCGGGCGCGCCGCGATTATCTGGCCGAACACCCGCAGGCGGCGCCGCTGCTGATCGCCGGTTCGGTAGGCCCGTACGGCGCCTATCTGGCCGACGGCTCGGAATACCGCGGCGATTACCGGCTGGCGCAGGATGACATGATGGCCTTCCACCGCCCGCGCATCGCCGCCCTGGCGGCCGCTGGCGTCGATCTGCTGGCCTGCGAAACGCTGCCGTCGTTCGCCGAACTGCAGGCGCTGCTGACGCTGCTGCAGGAATTCCCGACGCTCGGCGCCTGGTTCGCCTTGACCCTGCGCGACAGCCAACACCTCAGCGACGGTACGCCGCTGACGGAGGTCCTGTCCGCGCTGCGCGGCAACCCGCAGGTGTTGGCCATCGGCATCAACTGCATCGCGCTGGACAAGGTCGCCCCGGCGCTGCGTCAGCTGAACGCGCTGGCCGACAAGCCGCTGCTGGTTTACCCGAACTCCGGCGAGCACTACGATGCGGTGAGCAAAACCTGGCACGCCTGCGGCGGCGAGCACGGCAGCCTGGCCGATCAGGCGACGGAGTGGCGCGCGCTCGGCGCACAATTGATCGGCGGCTGTTGCCGCACCACCCCGCAGGATATCCGCGCCATCGCTGCGCGCTGCAAGGCATAAAAAAAGCCCCCGGCGCCAGCGGCGCAGGGGGCCAGTCACTCAACCCGGGCTTACAGCGGCTGGGTCTGGGCTTCCACCACCGCCAGCGCCACCATGTTGACGATGCGGCGCACCGAGGCGATCGGCGTCAGGATGTGTACCGGCTTGGCGACCCCCATCAGCACCGGCCCGACGGTCACCCCTTCCGAGCAAGAGACGCGCAGCAGGTTGTAGCTGATGCGCGCCGCTTCCATGTTCGGCATGATCAGCAGGTTGGCCGAGCCTTTCAGCGGGCTGTCCGGCATCAGATCGTGACGGATGCTTTCCACCAGCGCGGCGTCGCCGTGCATTTCGCCGTCGATCTCCAGCTCTGGCGCCAGCTCGTTCACCAGCTCCAGCGTTTTGCGCATCTTGCGCGCCGCCGGGCAGTCGGAAGAGCCGAAGCTGGAGTGAGACAGCAGCGCCACCTTCGGCTCGATGCCGAAGCGGCGCACGGTTTCCGCCGCCATCAGGGTGATCTCCGCCAGCTGTTCCGGGGTCGGATCGTCGTTTACGTAGGTGTCGGCGATAAAGGTGTTGCCGCTCGGCAGCAGCAGCGCGTTCATCGCGCCGGCGACGTGCGCGCCTTCACGGAAGCCGAACACGTTCTTCACCACATCGTAATGCTCGTGGTAGCTGCCGATGGTGCCGCAGATCATCGCGTCCGCTTCGCCGCGGTGCAGCATGATGGCGGCGATCAGCGTCGGGTTACCGATCACCGCGCGGCGCGCCTGCTCTTGCGAGACGCCGCGGCGTTTCATGATCTGGTAGTACTCGCCCCAGTATTCGTTAAAGCGCGGATCCGACTCGTTGTTTACCACTTCGAAATCCTTGCCCGGCGTCAGCTGCAGACCCAGCTTTTTCAGGCGCATTTCGATCACGCTCGGGCGGCCGACCAGGATCGGGAAGGCCAGCCCCTGTGACACCAGTTCCTGCGTGGCGTGCAGCACGCGCTCTTCCTCGCCTTCCGCCAGCACCACCCGCTTCACCTCTTTGCGCGCCTGCGAGAAGATCGGCTTCATGAACAGGTTGGTTTTGTAGACGAACTCCGCCAGCTTCTCGACGTAAGCGTCGAAGTCTTCGATCGGGCGCGTCGCCACGCCGGAGTCCATCGCCGCCTTGGCTACCGCCGGCGCGATCTTGACGATCAGGCGCGGATCGAACGGTTTCGGGATGATGTATTCCGGCCCGAAGGAGAGATCCTGGTCGTCATAGGCGGAAGCCACCACGTCGCTCTGCTCCGCCAGCGCCAGATCGGCGATGGCGTGCACGCAGGCCAGCTTCATCTCTTCGTTGATGGTGGTCGCGCCCACGTCCAGCGCGCCGCGGAAGATGAACGGGAAGCACAGGACGTTGTTCACCTGGTTCGGGTAATCGGAACGGCCGGTACAGATGATGGCGTCCGGGCGCACCGCTTTGGCCAGCGGCGGCAGAATTTCCGGTTCCGGGTTGGCCAGCGCCATGATCAGCGGATCGCGCGCCATGGTTTTCACCATATCCTGCGTCAAGACGCCCGGGCCGGAGCAGCCGAGGAAGATGTCGGCGTTCGGGATGGCGTCGCCCAGCGTGCGCTGGCCGTTATCCTCGATGGCGTAGGCGGCTTTGGTCTGCTCCATATTGGCGTCGCGGCCTTTATAGATGACGCCCTTGGAGTCGCAAACGGTGATGTTCTGTTGCCGCAGCCCCAGCGCCACCAGCAGGTTCAGGCAGGCGATGGAGGCCGCGCCGGCGCCGGACACCACCAGGCGTACGTCGGAGATATTCTTCTTCACCACGCGCAGGCCGTTGAGCACCGCCGCAGTGGTGATGATCGCCGTGCCGTGCTGGTCGTCGTGGAACACCGGGATCTTCATGCGCTCGCGCAGTTTCTGTTCGATGTAGAAACACTCCGGCGCCTTGATGTCTTCCAGGTTGATGCCGCCGAAGGTCGGTTCCAGCGCGGCGATAATGTCGATCAATTTGTCAGGGTTATGCTCATCCACTTCGATATCAAACACATCGATACCGGAAAACTTCTTGAACAAAACGCCCTTGCCTTCCATCACCGGCTTACCGGCCAACGCGCCGATATTGCCCAGACCCAGTACCGCCGTGCCGTTGGAAATCACCGCCACCAGGTTGCCGCGCGCGGTGTATTTGTAGGCTGCCAACGGATCTTCGGCGATCTCGAGGCAAGGCGCGGCGACGCCCGGCGAATAGGCCAACGCCAGATCGCGTTGGGTCGCCAACGGTTTGGTGGGGGAAACCTGGATCTTCCCTGGGACAGGAAACTGATGGAAATCAAGGGCACTCTGTTTGAGCTGTTCGTCCATTATGGATTCCTTTGTTTTTTGCTTTTATGTTGAGGTAAGGCTTTGAGGCTGCGCCCTGCCGTGGGCCGTGGCGCCCAAGTACAATGACAGGGCGCAGCCTTGAAGTATAGTGAGAGAAACATCACAAACTTTGAAGCGCGCCATAACCTTGGCCGAAAGACCGTTTTAAAAGTAAAAAAAGGATCGCGAGACGAGTCGAAGAAGCGCCGCCGTCAGCGTGGCGGCAGCGTGGCGCGCCAAGCGTTGAGCGTCTCCACCTGGCCGGCGCAAATGTGTAACGAGGTTTGTAACGCCAGGGTATAGCTTACCGCATCGCCCCAGGTCTCCCCTTGCAGCTGCGGTTGCTCACAGGGCGCGAACACCGATTCAGGGGGCAACAGCGGCACGGCCTGCGGCGCCGGCGGCCGGGCGCAGGAGCTCAAGCACAGCGCCAGGCAGAGGCTGAGCGGCGCAGGGATCGTTTTTAATCGCTTCACGGTATTTCCTCTGATAAGCCTCGTGTTGTTGGCGCAGCTGCCGTTCCTGCCGCTGCTGCGCCGCCATCAGCGCGCGGTTTTGCGCATCCTGGGTCTGCAGGGTGGCGATCAGCCCGGCCTGCTGCGCCAGGCTTTTCTGTAGCTCCGCCGCCTGTTGGCGCGCGGACGCCAACTGGTGCGACAGCAGCGAGCTGTAGCCGCCGAGGCAGATGGCCGCCAGCAACAGCAGCAGCAACCCGCCCTGCATCAGTTTTTGCAGCCAGCCGCTCATGCCGGATAGTCCCGGAACGCCAGCTGGAAGTGCGGGCCATCCTTGAGGGTTTTCCACTCGCCGCCCCATTCGACGTTGATGCCGCATTCACGCGCCGCGCGCCGCACCGCCACCGCAATCTGCGCGTAGTAATCCCACTCCCAGGAGACCACACCCGCCGGCATCGCCACCACGTCCACCGCGTGGCCGGTCAGATGGCGGCTGCGCAGCGTTTGGCTGCTGCCGGCGCGCACCATTTCCCGTTGGCGCGCCATGCTGCGCAGCCCCTCGCTGACGGAAAACGGCACCAGCGAATAACGCAGCGCCAGACGAATAACGCGCACCAGATCCGGGTGCACGCCGCGCAGGTTCTCTTCGCTGCGGGCGGTAAAACGAATCTCTTCGATGTCATTTAACATTTTTAAACCCCGTCTTTTTGCCGATGAACTTTTTAATTAAGGCGTTGATGTAATCTGCCCCCATAAAGCCAATCAGTACGCTGGCCAAATTCGCCCACTTTAATTCCAGGCCCATCAGCGCCAGCGCATCGCGCACCGTCCAGGCCAATAACGCGCACATCGCCGCATTCAATAAACGGCGCCGAATGCCCACGTTGCGGTAAGCGCCGTGCAATAGCGCCATAACGCCGGCCAAAATGGCGTTTAATACCGGCTGAAGATATTCACATACTCGCTGGACTATTAAGCCAACAGCGTCAGGCTCTATGCTGGACATAGCTCATCTCCTTTTTTATTTTTAATTAAATGCCAATCACGGCCGGTGGGACATCGGATAATCAGAATCTAGTTAAGGATGCTATTACAAAGCAAATGAATAAATACAGGCCCTATGGTCGAATTCATTCATGCTGAGCGTTGGCACAACGCATAAGCGCCAATGTTGACGGCAATGAATAAATTTTCATTGTTATCGTGATTTATTTCGACTTTCGTTTTCACGAAAAATAAACATTAATGGCTGCGGGAAATATGTCCCATCTTAAAAACATCCACTCTGGAGAAATACCATGTCCACACGCAAAGCCGTTATTGGGTATTATTTTATTCCGACCAACCAAATCAATAATTACACCGAGTCCGATACGTCCATCGTGCCGTTCCCGGTATCCAACATCACGCCGGCCAAAGCCAAACAGCTGACGCACATCAACTTCTCGTTCCTGGATATCAACAGCAACCTGGAATGCGCCTGGGATCCGGCCACCAACGATGCCAAGGCGCGCGATGTGGTCAACCGCCTGACCGCGCTCAAGGCGCACAATCCCAGCCTGCGCATCATGTTCTCCATCGGCGGTTGGTACTACTCCAACGATCTGGGCGTGTCGCACGCCAACTACGTCAACGCGGTGAAAACCCCGGCCTCGCGCACCAAGTTTGCCCAATCCTGCGTGCGCATCATGAAGGATTACGGCTTCGACGGCGTGGACATCGACTGGGAGTACCCGCAAGCATCAGAAGTGGACGGTTTCATCGCCGCGCTGCAAGAGATCCGCACCCTGCTGAATCAGCAAACCGTCGCCGACGGCCGCCAGGCGCTGCCGTATCAGTTGACCATCGCCGGCGCCGGCGGCGCCTTCTTCCTGTCGCGCTATTACAGCAAGCTGGCGCAGATCGTCGCGCCGCTCGATTACATCAACCTGATGACCTACGATCTGGCCGGCCCCTGGGAGAAGATCACCAACCACCAGGCGGCGCTGTTCGGCGACGCGGCCGGGCCGACCTTCTACAACGCGCTGCGCGAAGCCAATCTGGGCTGGAGCTGGGAAGAGCTGACCCGCGCCTTCCCCAGCCCGTTCAGCCTGACGGTCGACGCCGCGGTGCAGCAGCACCTGATGATGGAAGGCGTGCCGAGCGCCAAGATCGTGATGGGCGTCCCCTTCTACGGCCGCGCCTTCAAGGGCGTCAGCGGCAGCAACGGCGGCCAGTACAGCAGCCACAGCACGCCGGGCGAAGATCCGTATCCGGGCACCGATTACTGGCTGGTGGGCTGCGAAGAGTGCGTGCGCGACAAGGATCCGCGCATCGCCTCCTATCGCCAGCTGGAGCAGATGCTGCAGGGCAACTACGGCTATCAGCGGTTGTGGAACGACAAGACCAAAACCCCTTACCTGTATCATGCGCAGAACGGGCTGTTCGTCACCTATGACGATGCCGAAAGCTTCAAATACAAAGCGAAGTACATCAAGCAGCAGCAGCTGGGCGGCGTGATGTTCTGGCATCTGGGGCAAGACAACCACAACGGCGATCTGCTGGCCGCGCTGGATCGCTATTTCAACGCCGCGGACTACGACGACAGCCAGCTGGATATGGGCACCGGCCTGCGTTACACCGGCGTCGGCCCCGGCAACCTGCCGATCATGACCGCGCCGGCCTACGTGCCGGGCACCACTTACGCGCAGGGCGCGCTGGTGTCCTATCAGGGTTACGTCTGGCAGACCAAATGGGGTTACATCACCTCGGCGCCCGGCTCCGACAGCGCCTGGCTGAAGGTGGGCCGCGTAGCGTAAACCATAAAAAAACCCCGTAGCCGAGCGCTGCGGGGTTTTCATTGAGTTAACCGTTTGATTTTCGCGTCCCTTCGTCTCTATTCCTTCAGTTGTGGCACCAAGGATAGCCGCCATCCCGCACCACTTCGCGGCCCATCAGGCTGTAAACATCGCTTTTGCGCGTCAGCCGCTCATGCCACCAGTTAAACCCGGCGCCCTTGCTGGCCGGATGCCACGCCAGCCAAATCATTTCGTCGCCCTTTTGCATCTCCACCGGCACCGTCACCAGTTCGCCGCTGGCCAGTTCCTTTTCGATCAGCGACGGCGGCAGAAAAGCGTGGCCGATGCCGCGTTTGAGCAGCGCCAGGTTGCTTTCCACGTCGCACACCACCAGTTGGCGCTGCAAAGGCAACGTGCCGTGATTGCGTTTGGGCAGTTCATGGCTGCTGTCGGCGATCGCAACCACGATGTCGTTCAAGCGCTGCTTCTTGCACACCGGCTTTTTCTGCGCCGCGAACGGATGCGAGGGCGACACGCACAGCACAAAGTTGAGCTTGCCGAGCATCAGGGTTTTGGCCTGTACGCTGTCGGGGATTTGGCCGATGGCGATGATCAGATCCGCCCGGTTGTTCTTCAGCGCATCCCAGGTGCCGTTCAGCGCTTCCCGCTGCACCGAGATATTGGCGTTCGGGCAATGCTGAATATAGTCGCGGATATCCTGCGTCAGGGTCTCCAACGGGAAGAAGGTATCCACCGCCAGGCGGATATTATTGTCCAGCTTGGGGATGTTTCTTACCCGGCTTTCCAGATCCTGCACCGCATTTAATATCCAGCTGCCCTCCTGCAGGAGAAATTCCCCTTCATCCGTCAGGGTAATCATGGGGCCATTGCGATGAAAAAGTTTCACGCAGAGTTTGCTTTCAATATTGGAAACCCGATAAGAGATTGCCGAAGGCGTTTTATGCAGCGCCTCCGCCGCCATAGAGAAAGAGCCGGTGCTCTTAATGGTGCTGATTATTTTAATAGCGTCCAGGGATAATCTAGTCATACAAATTCCTCTTTAAAATAAAACAAGAAAAATGACACTAAATTCCCAAGGTGGTGGCGCACAAAAATCGATCAAATCGAACAAGGATACTCAAGGCAACAAGCAATATACTTCATAAATGAGAGCGCTATCTTAAATACTATTCATCACGACCTGATATAAAATTCATCATAGCGCTCTATTTTTGCATTGTGACAGTTAAATAAATTCAGCCTAACGATCAAAGATCGTCATCATAATAATTTTCGTTAATAGCCGTTAAAACATTCCGCTCTGCCGCACGACCAGAATGATAAAAATAAAACAAGCCGACAAGAAGGGTTATTTCCAATTACGTTATTAGCCTCTCATTTTGTCGGTGAAATACGCTCAACTTACAACATAATTTCAGTCAGGAGTGACTTATGAACAAAACTTCCCGTACCATATTCTCTCTGGGCCTGCTGAGCGCAGCCATGTTCGGCGTTTCGCAACAGGCGAATGCTCACGGTTATGTCGAATCGCCGGCCAGCCGCGCCTATCAGTGCAAACTGCAGCTCAACACCCAGTGCGGCAGCGTGCAGTATGAACCGCAGAGCGTCGAAGGCCTGAAAGGTTTCCCGCAGGCCGGCCCGGCTGACGGCCACATCGCCAGCGCCGACAAATCCACCTTCTTCGAACTGGATCAGCAAACGCCGACGCGCTGGAACAAGCTCAACCTGAAAACCGGCCCGAACTCCTTTACCTGGAAGCTGACCGCGCGTCACAGCACCACCAGCTGGCGCTATTTCATCACCAAGCCGAACTGGGACGCTTCGCAGCCGCTGACCCGCGCCTCCTTTGACCTGACGCCGTTCTGCCAGTTCAACGACGGCGGCGCCATCCCTGCCGCACAGGTTACCCACCAGTGCAATATACCGGCAGATCGCAGCGGTTCGCACGTGATCCTTGCCGTGTGGGATGTAGCCGACACCGCCAACGCCTTCTATCAGGCGATCGACGTCAACCTGAGCAAATAATCGGCCAAATGAGGCCATCTTTGAGGGTTCAGCCTGGCGCTGAACCCTTCTTTTTTTGGCTCTCGCGCCACCGCCCCCCTCGCCTCCCCCGCCGTAAACCGCGCCCCGCCTGGGTTTACTCGGCATTCATTGTTATTATCCATCGCAACAATCAGAAAAAGCGCATTTTCATTCCCGACCCGATGATGCAGTGTGTTCCCCCTATGATGAAAAAGGTTCTCATTTCCCTACGTTGAGCTTGGTCAAGGAGCTTATCAATGAATCAATTAGACGCACTCAAGCAGCTGACCACGGTGGTCGCCGACAGCGGCGATATCGAATCCATCCGCCAGTTCGAACCCCAGGACGCTACCACCAACCCTTCGCTGATCCTGAAAGCCGCCGCGCTGCCGCAGTACAAGGCGCTGATCACCGAAGCGCTGGACTATGCCCGCCGCCAGGGCGGCAGCAAGGAAACCCAGCTGATCAACGCCAGCGATAAGCTGGCGGTCAATATCGGCGTCGAGATCCTCAAAAGCGTGCCGGGCCGCATCTCCACCGAAGTGGACGCCCGCCTGTCGTTCGATCGCGGCATGTGCGTCGCCAAAGCGCGCAAGCTGATCGCCATGTATCAAGAACAGGGCATCGACAAATCGCGCATCCTGATCAAACTGGCTTCCACCTGGGAAGGCATCAAAGCCGCCGAGGAGCTGGAAAAAGAAGGCATCAACACCAACCTGACGCTGCTGTTCTCCTTCGCCCAGGCCCGCGCCTGCGCTGAAGCCGGCGTGTATCTGATCTCGCCGTTCGTCGGCCGCATCTATGACTGGTATCAGGCCAAACAGCCTGCCGCCGACTACGACGCCGAGCAGGATCCGGGCGTGAAATCGGTGCGCACCATCTATGAATACTACAAGCGTCATCGTTACCAGACGGTGATCATGGGCGCCAGCTTCCGCAAGGTTGAGCAGATCCTGGCGCTGGCCGGCTGCGATCGCCTGACCATCGCGCCGAACCTTTTGGAACAGCTGAAAAACAGCGACCAGCCGGTCGAGCGCAAGCTGACCCCGTCCACCGAGGGCTTCCACCAACCGGCCCCGTTGGCCGAAGCGGAGTTCCGCTGGCTGCACAACCAGGACGCCATGGCGGTGGAAAAACTCGCCGAAGGCATTCGCCTGTTCGCCGTCGACCAGCAGAAGCTGGAAGACATGTTGGCCGCTCAACTGTAACCGCACTGGAGTTTCGTTATGTCTTCTCGTAAAGAGCTTGCCAACGCCATCCGCGCACTCAGCATGGACGCCGTACAAAAAGCCAATTCCGGCCACCCGGGTGCCCCTATGGGCATGGCGGACATCGCCGAAGTCCTGTGGCGTGACTACCTCAACCACAACCCGACTAACCCGCACTGGGCTGACCGCGACCGTTTCGTGCTCTCCAACGGCCACGGCTCCATGTTGATTTACAGCCTCCTGCACCTTACCGGCTATGACCTGCCGATGCGCGAGCTGGAAAACTTCCGTCAGCTGCATTCCAAAACCCCGGGCCACCCGGAGTACGGCTACACCCCGGGCGTTGAGACCACCACCGGCCCGCTGGGCCAGGGCATTGCCAACGCCGTCGGCTTCGCCATCGCCGAACGCACCCTGGCGGCGCAGTTCAACCGCCCGGGCCACGACATCGTTGACCACCACACCTACGCCTTCATGGGCGATGGCTGCATGATGGAAGGCATCTCGCACGAAGTCTGCTCTCTGGCCGGCACCCTCAAGCTCGGCAAGCTGACCGCTTTCTACGATGACAACGGCATCTCCATCGACGGCCACGTCGACGGCTGGTTCACCGACGACACCGCCCTGCGCTTCGAAGCCTACGGCTGGCACGTGGTGCGCAACGTCGACGGCCACAACCCGGACGCCATCAAGGCCGCGATTGAAGAAGCCCGCAAGGTGACCGACAAGCCGTCGCTGCTGATGTGCAAGACCGTTATCGGCTTCGGTTCGCCGAACAAGGCCGGCACCCATGACGTGCACGGCGCCGCGCTGGGCGCCGCCGAAGTGGCCGCCACCCGCGAAGCGCTGGGCTGGAAATACGCCGCCTTTGAAATCCCGCAGGACATCTACGCCCAGTGGGACGCCAAGGAAGCCGGTCAGGCCAAAGAAGCGGCCTGGAACGACAAATTCGCCGCCTACGCGAGGGCCTTCCCGGAGCTGGCCGCCGAGTTCAAGCGCCGCATGAACGGCGAGCTGCCGGCCGACTGGAAAGCCGACGCCAAGGCGTTCGTGGAAAAACTGCAGGCCAACCCGGCCAACATCGCCAGCCGCAAGGCGTCGCAGAACGCGCTGGAAGCGTTCGGCAAGGTGCTGCCGGAGTTCCTGGGCGGCTCTGCCGACCTGGCGCCGAGCAACCTGACCATGTGGTCCGGTTCGAAAGCGCTGAACGTTGACCCGGCGGGCAACTACATTCATTACGGCGTGCGCGAGTTCGGCATGACCGCCATCACCAACGGCATCGCGCTGCACGGCGGCTTCCTGCCGTACTCGGCGACCTTCCTGATGTTCGTGGAATACGCCCGCAACGCGGTGCGCATGGCGGCGCTGATGAAGCTGCGCAACGTGTTCGTCTACACCCACGACTCCATCGGTCTGGGCGAAGACGGCCCGACCCACCAGCCGGTGGAGCAGTTGGCAAGCCTGCGCGTGACCCCGAACATGAGCACCTGGCGCCCGTGCGACCAGGTGGAATCGGCGGTGGCGTGGCAGTACGGCATCGAGCGCAACGACGGCCCGACCACCCTGGTGTTCTCGCGCCAGAACCTGACCCAGCAGCCGCGCAGCGCAGAGCAGCTGGCGAACGTGTACCGCGGCGGCTACGTGCTGAAAGACTGCGCGGGCACGCCGGACGTCATCCTGATTGCCACCGGCTCCGAAGTGGGCATCACGGTGGAAGCGGCGGACAAGCTGACCGCGGCGGGCCGCAAGGTGCGCGTGGTGTCGATGCCGTCGACGGACGCGTTCGACAAGCAGGATGCGGCGTACCGCGAGTCGGTGCTGCCGGCGGCGGTAACGGCGCGCGTGGCGGTGGAAGCGGGTATCGCGGACTACTGGTACAAGTACGTGGGGCTGAACGGCGCCATCGTGGGCATGACCACCTTCGGTGAGTCGGCGCCGGCGGAGCAGCTGTTCGCCGAGTTCGGCTTCACCGTGGACAACGTGGTGGCCAAGGCGCAGGCGCTGCTGAAGTAAGCGGCCTGGCACCAGCCAATAAGAAAGCCGGTCATCGTGACCGGCTTTTTTTATGCCATCACCCGATGGATCTGCAAATACTGCAGCAGCATGATGGTCTTGCCGTCTTTAATGCGGCCGTCGGCGATCATCGCCACCGCTTCGCTGAACGGCAGTTCGATCACTTCAATATCTTCATCTTCAATGCCGCCGCCGGCCGCGCGCCGCTCATCGTCATGGTATTCGGCGATAAAGAAGTGCACGATCTCGGTCACGCCGCCCGGCGACATGTAGGCTTCGAAGATTTTCTTGACCTCGCCCACCTGAAAACCGGTCTCTTCCACCGCTTCGCGGCGCGCGCACTGCTCCGGAGAATCGGCGTCCAGCAGGCCGGCACAGGCCTCGAGCAGCATGCCGCTCTCGTTGCCGTTGACATAGGTCGGCATGCGGAACTGGTTGGTCAGCACCACCGTGCCCTTGGCGCGGTTGTACAGCAAAATGGTGGCGCCGTTGCCGCGATCGTAGACCTCGCGCATCTGTTGCACCGAACCGCCGTTTTTGCGTTTCAGATCGAACGTATACTTATGCAGCACATACCAGTTGTCCGACAGCAGCTCTTTCTTCACATTCTCAATTTTCGACGACATGACCCTTTTTCCTTGAGTTGCAACCTGAAGATCATACCGCGATTACGCCGCGCCGCGGCAGACGATTTGCAACAAAACATCATCGGCCCCGGCGGCGGCCCGACCTGAAATCATCTTAAAGTAAGCACATCTAAGTAGCGGAAACCCTGAAAAAAAACCATAAGGGATAGCGCCAATATCATCCTAATAACACGCGCCTATTTTACTTTTCAACGCCTCTTTAGGGAAAACCAACGTGAAACTGACTCATCGCTGCTTGTTACCATTAAGCCTTTTATTGATGGCCAGCGCCGGCGCTCAGGCGGCGGACTGCGCCAACGTGCCGGAATGGGCGGCTAAAACCTACGCCATCAAAGGCACGCAGGTCATAAAGGACAATACGCTGTTCGCCAATAAATGGTGGGCAGAAAAACACCATATCCCCGGCGTAGCCGGTTGGGTCGGCGAACCCTGGCAAAACCTCGGCCAGTGTGCCGCCCAGGAGACTCCCTGGTGGCAAGCCTATGCCGAGCAGGAGGGATTCAACGATGCGCTGCGTTACATCGGCACCAGCCTGGATGCGCTGAATCAGGACGCCGAACAGGCGCTGGCGGACTCGCAAGATGCCCGCACGCCGCTGTATTGGCTCAAACGCACCATGCAGATGTACCCGTCAGACACGCCAAATGTCTACCGGCTGCCGATCGTTCACGCCGCCAGTTGGTACAACTCCTTGTATGGCAGCATGGCGCGCGGAATTTTCTTCTACACCCGCACGCTGGGGAATCAGGGCGACAGCGTCACGATAAAAGCCGGAACTATTCCGGCAGGCAGCTCATGTTTTGCGGCGACCAGCGCCCGTTTCGATAACGTTGACAACATCTACTCGAACAAACGAAAGCTTGATGCCAACAAGGAGACCACTTATACCTTCGCGCAAACCGGCGTCCTGGCCTTAGGCTGCAGCCATCCGCAAAAACAGCAAAACGGCGAATTTGTCCGGTTAGAGGTGAGCGGCGGTGGCGACAGTAACCTGCACATTCTCGGTCAGAATACGCAAGGCGACTGGGAGCAACAGAAGGCCGGCGCCGGCATCCTGGGCGGCGCCGTGTTGTATGACGGTAAATCCAACCACTTCGTACCGAAGAAAATCACCGACAAAACGCAGGAGATCATCAATAAATCGCTGGGGGAAAGCCTCAGCATCGCCGCGCTGTATGAAGCGGTGAACGGCATGGACGGCACCCACGAGATGTTCACGGCATCACAGGGTTCCCTGTTCCTCAACTACAGCAAATGCTGCAGCGCCGAATACCGCGAGGGCGCGGTCAACGTCGGTTTCTTCGCCGACAAGACCACCCGCGCCAACGCCGCCCACTGGGGACTCTGGCACGAACTGGGGCATGAGAACGAACCGCAGTGGGAATACAACGTATTCCCCGAAGTGCAGGTCAACCGTTATTCGGTACTGGCTTGCCGCCTGTTGTCGGAACGCAACGATTTCGACTATGGCCCAACCTGCAAACTGGGCGCCGACAAGGAGTGGGATCGGGATGCGGTGCGTAAGTTCCTCGCATCAGAAGTGCGCTATGACGAATTCCCGAAGAAGCAGCATGATGTCGCGCTGGGGTTTTTTACCCATCTGTTGCACGCTTATGATGAATCCTTCTTCCCGCGGATTAATCAGGAACGGCTGAAGCAGACTTTCGCGGCGCCGGGTAACACCATGCAGGATAAGTATAAATACGTTTTCGGCACGCCGCAGAAGGTCATCGACTTCAGCGTGGTCGTCTACAGCCGGGAGGCGGGGCAGGATCTGCGCGAGTACTTCACCCGCTGGGGGCTGCGCTTCAGCGACCACGCAGCGAAGCAGGTGGCCGCGATGAATCTGCCGACACCCTGAAGCGCGGCAATAAAGCGCCCCCAGAAACAGGGGGCCTTCTGCCTGATTTCATCCTCGCTAAAGGCAAATCTTCAGAGAAAACCGGCCCGCCGCTGAACATCGGCGGGCATTTCGCTATTCATTTGATTACACAACGACAATTGTTCCCGTTTTGTTGACAACTTGATACAAATCGCGGTGCAATTTAGTTGCAAAAGTTATAGTTTTGCTTTCGAATGAAACTGGCGAAGCGCCTCACCTGAGAGAAAAGGATTCCGTGATTGCTTGTTAAACGTTCCGTGACCGGCAGCCTGGCCAGAGCGCTGTTCGGCATCGTGATACTGTCGGTGCTCGCCACCGGGTTGGCGTTGACGACCGTCGCCGGCAGCCAGAGCGATGCCGAGGCGATCAACATTGCCGGTTCGCTGCGCATGCAAAGCTACCGCTTGGCCTTCGATCTCGAGCGGCAGAGCCCGGAGTTGGAGCTGCACCTGCAGCAGTATCGGCAATCTTTGCAGGCGCCCGCGTTGCAAAAGCTGGCGCGCTTTTACGTCCCGGCCGAGGTGCGCAACCACTATCTGGCGCTGCAACGAACATGGCAAACGATGGAGCGGCAGATCCGCGACGGGCAGGCGGCCGCCTACCGGGCTGAGGTCGCCGGCTACGTCAACCGCGTCGATCATTTCGTTTCCGCTCTGCAGCGTTATTCCGAGTTGAAACTCACCCTGGTGGCCGCCGTCAGCGTACTGGGCTACGCCGCCATCATCGGTCTGGTGCTGTTCTGCATCCGCTTTATGCGCCGCCAGGTGGTCACGCCGCTGCAGCATCTGGTCGACGCCAGCCAGCGCGTGCAACAGCGCGACTTTCGCCATCCGCAGCTGGACGTGGCGCTGCCGAACGAGCTCGGCGTGCTGTCGCAAACCTTCAGCGCCATGTCTGACGAGCTGGCCCGCCTCTATCAGTCGCTGGAGCTGAAAGTGCAGGAAAAGACCCAGCGCCTGCAGCAGGCCAACGACACGCTGGAGGTGCTCTATCGCTGCTCGCAGGCGCTGAGCGTGCGTCAGATCGATCAGCAGGCGTTCGAAAATGCGCTGCGCATCGTGCGCCAAAGTGAACGACTGCGCTGCATCCGGTTGAACGTGGCGGACGATCATGGCCAGTGGCAACTGAACGAAGGAGAGCCGGCGCCGGCGCAAACCTGGAGCGCGCTGCCGATCACCCAAGGCGATAAACTGCTGGGCGAGTTGCGATGGCAGCCCGAAGCGCAGCCGCCGCATCCTCACCTGATGCAGAGCCTGGCCAACATGCTGGGGCGCGGCGTCTACTTCAACCGGGCGCAAAAGCAGCACCAATATCTGCTGTTGATGGAAGAGCGTGGAACCATCGCACGCGAGCTGCACGATTCGCTGGCGCAGACGCTGTCGTTCCTGCGCATCCAGCTGACGCTGCTCCGGCGCGCCGCCGACGATCCGGCGGCGCAGGCGATTATCGACGATTTCGATCGCACGCTGGCCGATGCCTATCGCCAGCTGAGAGAATTACTGGCCACCTTCCGCCTCAACATTCAGGAGGCGGACCTGAATGCCGCGCTGGAGCAACTGTTGCAGCCATTAAAGGCGCTAACCCCCGCGCGGATTCAGTTACACTGTCGGCTGCCCTCGCAGGCGCTCAACGCCCAGCAGCAGGTGCACGCGCTGCAGATCGTGCGCGAGGCGGTGCTCAATGCCGTCAAGCACGCCGGAGCGAACGAGATCGCGGTATGTTGCGAGGTCAACGCCGCAGGCGACAACGTATTCAGCATTACCGACGACGGTTGCGGCATCGCCAGTCTGGAAGAACCGGAAGGGCATTACGGCTTGACCATCATGAGCGAACGCGCGGCGCGACTGGGAGGAACGCTGCGCATCCGGCGCAGAAGCGGCGGCGGCACGGCGGTCTGCCTGACATTCTCGCCCTGACCTTACGGCTGTTCACTCTGCGTTACGGTTGCCGCCGGCCTGAAGGCCGCCCGGAGAGGTTTGCGGTGCAGAATGCCGCTATTTTTGAAGAGACAGTCCCACTGTGAAGCACGCCTCCGGGCGCGTTTGAGTGGCTTTACTTGCTACAGGGAGCATATTTCATGGTGATGAAGCAATACCGAGTCATGATCGTTGACGATCATCCGTTGATGCGGCGCGGCATCAAACAACTGCTGGGACTGGATGCGCGATTTGGCGTGGTGGCAGAGGCCGGCAACGGCAGCGAGGCGGTTGCGCTGGCGCTGCAGCACGCTCCGGACGTGATCTTGTTGGATCTGAACATGAAGGGCATGTCGGGGCTGGATACGCTGCGGGCCCTGCGCGACGAAGGCGTGGACGCGCGCATCATCGTGCTGACGGTCTCCGACGCGCGCAGCGATCTGTATGCGCTGATCGACGCCGGCGCCGACGGCTATCTGCTGAAAGACAGCGAACCCGAACAACTGCTGGAGCACATCAGCGCCGCCGCCGAGGGCCAGAACGTGATCAGCGACGCGATGGCCGACTATTTGCTGGCGCGCAGCGAGCAGCGCGATCCCTTCGCCGCCTTGACCGAACGCGAACTGGACGTCCTGCAAGAGGTGGCGCGCGGCCTGTCCAACAAGCAGGTGGCGGCGCAGTTGCATATCTCTGAAGAAACCGTGAAGGTACACATCCGTAACATACTGCGCAAGCTGGACGTGCGTTCTCGCGTGGCGGCGACGGTGATGTACCTGGAGTACAAAAGCCACTGATCGCCCCGCCCCGGCCGATCCGCCGGGGCCGCTTACTCGATGGCGCTGAGCAGCGCCTGATGATGCTGGTGTACCCAGCTCTTGTTGAACGGCCCCCAGCTTTCCAACTGATAGAAACCGTCGTTGTTGCGCACGCCCTGCTGCACGAACTGCAGCTCGACGCCCATGCCGGGCAGCGCCTTCAGCACATCCTGCAACGTACGGCGCGGCCAGCCGGTCAGCGCCATCAACCGCGGCACATTGGGCCGCTCACTGTGGCTGATCAGCCAGCATAAATAAAGCCGACGGGCAAATACCGGGTTAATTCCCATGCCAAGCTCCTGCTGTAAGGTGAGGCCAGTTTTTACTTTTCGATTCCCTGCGGCGAAAAAATGCGCAAGGCCTTTGATAGTAATAAAAATGTCTTAATAGCGTACAATTACCGACGCCGATACGCCCACGCCGTTTTCCGCTACCGTTATTTACACTATCTCCTTTTTTTCTCCACGCTTTCCTCGGCTATCCCGAGTAAAGTGCAATAGCGCCGGAATCCTTCCCTGCCGCTGAAATGCATATTTCCGATGCGTTTTAAAGATAGAACAAGTCATAACGAGGTTCGCGCTGCATGGCCAATTTTTTTATTGATCGCCCGATTTTCGCCTGGGTGCTGGCAATTATTCTTTGCCTGACCGGGGCGTTGGCGATTTTTTCTTTACCGGTAGAACAATACCCGAATTTGGCGCCGCCGAACGTGCGCATCAGCGCAACTTACCCAGGTGCTTCGGCGCAAACGCTGGAAAACACCGTTACCCAAATCATTGAACAGAATATGACCGGCCTCGACAACATGATGTACATGTCGTCGCAGAGCACCAATACCGGCCAGGCGACCGTGACGCTGACGTTCGAAGCCGGCACCGATCCCAACGAGGCGATGCAGCAGGTGCAAAACCAGCTGCAGGCCGCGATCAAACGCCTGCCGCAGGCGGTGCAAAATCAGGGGGTGACGGTCTCGAAATCCGGCGACACCACGCTGATGATGGTGGCGTTCGTCTCCACCGATGGCAGCATGGACAGGCAGGACATCGCCGATTACATCGTCTCCAACCTGCAGGATCCGCTCAGCCGCATCAACGGGGTCGGCAGCATGGACGTGTATGGCTCGCAATACGCCATGCGCATCTGGCTCGATCCCAACAAGCTCAACAGCTACCAGTTGACCACCCAGGATGTGGTCAGCGCCATTCAGTCGCAGAACGCCCAGGTCGCGGTCGGCCAGTTGGGCGGCACGCCATCGGTCGATAAGCAGGCGCTGAACGCCACCATTAACGCCCAGTCGCAGCTCCAGACGCCGGAACAGTTCCGCCAAATCACCCTGCGGGTCAATCAGGACGGTTCGCTGGTGACGCTGGGCAACGTTGCCACCGTCGAACTGGGCGGCGAAAACTACAACTACCTCAGCCGTTACAACGGCATGCAGGCCGCGGGCATGAACATCAAGCTGGCCTCCGGCGCCAACGAACTGCAGACCGACCAGTTGGTGAAAGACAAGATCGCCGAGCTGTCGCAATACTTCCCGCACGGGCTGGAGGCCAAAGTGGCCTATGAAACCACCCCCTTCGTCAAAGCCTCGATCAAGGACGTGGTGAAAACGCTGCTGGAAGCCATCCTGCTGGTGTTCCTGGTGATGTATCTGTTCCTGCAGAACTTCCGCGCCACGCTGATCCCCACCATCGCCGTGCCGGTGGTGCTGCTGGGCACCTTCGCCATCCTTTCCGCCTGCGGCTTCAGCATCAATACCCTTACCATGTTCGCCATGGTGCTGGCGATCGGCCTGCTGGTGGACGACGCCATCGTGGTGGTGGAAAACGTCGAACGCGTGATGAGCGAAGAAGGCCTGCCGCCGCGTGAAGCCACGCGCAAATCCATGGGGCAAATTCAGAGCGCGCTGGTCGGCATCGCCCTGGTGCTGTCGGCGGTGTTCGTGCCGATGGCGTTCTTCGGCGGCACCACCGGCGCCATCTATCGCCAGTTCTCCATCACCATCGTTTCCGCCATGGTGTTGTCGGTGCTGGTGGCGATGATCCTGACCCCGGCCCTGTGCGCCACGCTGCTCAAACCGATCGCCAAGGGGCACCATCACGGCAAGCGCGGCTTCTTCGGCTGGTTCAACCGCATGTTCAACCGCAACGCCGAACGCTATGAGCGCGGCGTGGGGCGCATTCTGCACGCCAGCGGCCGCTACATGGTGATTTATCTGCTGTTGCTCGGCGGCATGGCGCTGCTGTTCATCAAGCTGCCGACCTCGTTCCTGCCGCAGGAAGACCGCGGCATCTTCACCGTACAGGTACAGCTGCCGGCGGGCTCGACCCTGCAGCAAACCTCTAAAGTGGTGGAAAAGGTTGAGCAGTATTTCCTCACCGAAGAGAAACAGGACGTGTTGTCGGTGTTCGCCATCATCGGCTCCGGGCCGGGGGGCAACGGCCAAAACGTGGCGCGTCTGTTCGTTCGGCTGAAAGACTGGGATCTGCGCACCTCGGGCGCCAACAGCTCGTTCGACATCATCGATCGCGCCACGCTGGCATTCAACAAGATTAACGAAGCGCGAGTGATCGCCAGCAGCCCGCCGGCGATCACCGGCCTCGGCAACTCCTCCGGCTTCGACATGGAACTGGAAGATCACGCCGGGTTGGGGCACGCCAAACTGATGGCGGCTCGCGACCAACTGTTACAGCTGGCGGCGCAAAATCCGCTGCTGTCGCGCGTGCGCCACAACGGCCTGGACGACAGCCCGCAGCTGCAGATCGATATCGATCAGCGCAAGGCGCAGGCGCTGGGCGTATCTATCGACGACATCAACAATACCCTCTCTACCGCCTGGGGTTCGACCTACGTCAACGACTTCGTCGATCGCGGCCGGGTGAAGAGAGTTTACGTGCAGGCCGCCGCGCCGTTCCGCATGCTGCCGGAAGACATCAACAAATGGTATGTGCGCAACAGCGCGGGCGGCATGGTGCCGTTCTCGGCCTTCGCCAGTTCACACTGGGAATACGGCTCGCCGCGGCTGGAACGCTATAACGGCAACTCGGCGCTGGAAATCGTCGGCGAGGCGGCCAACGGCGTCAGCACCGGCACCGCCATGGCGGAAATGGAAAAACTGGTCAGCCAGTTACCGACCGGCTTCGGGCTGGAATGGACGGCGCTCTCCTACCAGGAACGCTTGTCCGGCTCGCAGGCGCCGGCGCTGTACGCCATCTCGCTGCTGGTAGTGTTCCTGTGCCTGGCGGCGCTGTATGAAAGCTGGTCGATACCGTTCTCGGTGATGCTGGTGGTGCCGCTGGGGGTGATCGGCGCGGTCGCCGCCACCTGGCTGCGCGGCCTGGAGAACGACGTTTATTTCCAGGTCGGCCTGTTGACCATCATTGGGCTGTCGGCGAAAAACGCCATTCTGATCGTCGAATTCGCCAACGAGCTGAACCACAAAGGGCAGGATCTGATGTCCGCGACGCTCGACGCATCACGCATGCGTCTGCGGCCGATCCTGATGACTTCGCTGGCGTTCATCTTCGGCGTGCTGCCGATGGCCACCAGCAGCGGCGCCGGTTCCGGCAGCCAGCATGCGGTCGGCACCGGGGTGATGGGCGGCATGATCTCCGCCACCCTGCTGGCGATTTTCTTCGTGCCGCTGTTCTTCGTGCTGGTGCGCCGCCGCTTCCCGGGCAAAGCGCATCCGGCAGGCAATACGACGGCCGCCGGGGAGTGATAGCCTGGGCATAAAAAAAGCAGCGTCGGGTTACCGATGCTGCTTTATTTCGAACGATAATCTCGTTCCCAAGGTGTTTCAGTGACTTTCCAATGACTCAACCTTGCCATCTGCTTCAACGCTGTGTCAGTTGCCCAACATCTCATCAATGAAGTCTTTCCAGTTTCCTAATTCACGATCAACCATAATACTTTACAACCTCAATTATTTGACGAAGCGGATTCTACGCCTGTTTTTTGACCATGTGAAGGGAAACGGGAACGATGCCGGGCCCGGAAACCGGGCTTAGCGCACATTTTCGTATTTATCTGATCAATACTCAGTGCTGCTATTCCCTTGTGATATCAATTTCTCCGCGGTAGCGTGTAAAAGGTATAAAAATACGACAATGGAGCGCCGACATCCGCGGGTATCAGCGCGCCATTCGGCACTATGCCGCCGACCTCAGTCTTATTGGTTAGAGGAAAACGATGGAAATTATCACCGACCCGAACCGCCGCGCCATCGACTGGCAGCGGCTGTGTGAATTGCTGGAGGCCGCCGGGCTGGGCAAGCGCGATCCGCACACCCTGCGGCGCGTTTACCAACACAGCCAGTTTTGCTATTGGGGGTTTATCGGCGACGAGCTGATCGCCACCGCGCACGCCATCAGCGACCTGACCTCGGTGGCTTATCTGGCCGACGTGGCGATCGATCCGCGCTTTCAGGGGCAAGGGCTGGGGCGCCGGTTGATGGATCGGGTGATGCAAGATTTGGCGCCGCTCGGCAAGATTTTCATCTATTCCGTGCCGGAAAAACTGGCCTTCTATAAAAAGTACGGCTTTCATGATTTGACCACCGGCATGGTGTATGCGGACGGCGCCTCACTGCAACGGTTGCAAAACGGCGGTTATATCCGCTGATCATCTTGATCAAAATACTTTTCTCAGAAGAATACAGCTGACGATATGCTTGAGACAGATAAAACGCTTAGCCAAAACGCCCCAGAAAAAACACACACTCTCTTTTAACTTTTTATTTTCACTATTATTCACCTCTGTAACCATGAATGAGAAAACGTTTGAACTTCCTGTCAGAGATATTTCTTAGTCATTAGACCTCTTACAAAGATATCACGAACCAAAAGATCGGTAAAAACGATCGAATATTAATTTACGATAGGAATAATCTATGATATTTCCTTTTAATTCTCCTTGATTGATAGCTGGCATCTATTTAAAAACCTCTACCCCTCTTGCGGCACTTTTTATTAATCCTATTTATCTCTTGATTATCAATCAAATAAAAAACAAACTGACTAAACCAGCGGTATAGGTAAATGTTGAGATTCATCATCGGAAATAATTCAACATTTAATTATTTCGATTATTTCTATTTTTATACTTTAAGATAACCGTCGCCACCGGGAATAAAAAATAAAGGATTATAATAATATGAAGATCGATATTTTCAGCGAATGTACCTATACCATTATCGGTATCAGACAACTGATAAATCAAACATGGTCAGAAAAAAACACGCCAGCCGACTTTAACCGCAGAAGGGTCTGCTTTATCGATGTCACCCTCGCCAATTTTGAAGCGCGTTACCGCGATGAATATGCCAACCCCAAAACCTACAAAATAGTCATTATTACCGACTGTCCACATGAGATGGTGATTGTCGACAATAAGACCATTATATTATCAAACCTTATATCTTTAAGCCGTTTCAGCCACCTGATCGGCGATTTATATACGCGCTACAGTCACTATACCGAGCCGCCGCAGCTCTCCCGGCGTGAGTCCCTTTTCCTGTCGGAGTGGTCGACGGGAAAATCGCTGACCGATATCAGCAACGCTATGAATATAAGAAACAAAACCGCCAATCATTACAAATCGAGAATCATGAAAAAGCTTGGCGCCAGCAGAATAAAACCGCTGTTGCATATTACCCGCGTACGGTGTTTAACCGATCGATTAAATATAAAAATTAATAAAGAATAGTTCCTCTGAGCCCAGATCCGCATTGGCGGCTGAACGCGTTCGCCGACGTCTTTTACAAGCACCGTCGGCGAAGTCTGCCGTTCAACCACATTGCCAACTTCTCTCCCTGGTGCTCAATCGCATCTCGCGCGCATCGTTGTCTGGATCTCGCCGCCGCTTTACTGGCATTATCTCTGCTATCGCCGGGCGGCGAGAAGGCCTAAGACCGCGCCCGCCGCCCAGTATCGACTCGACGAGACAGGTAGCTTTACGCCATGGCAAACAAACCGCAACAGACAACGCTGACGATGTACGGCATCAAAAACTGCGACACCATCAAGAAAGCCCGCCGCTGGCTGGAAGATCAGGGCGTGGCCTATCATTTTCACGACTACCGCGCCGACGGCCTGACCGAACAGCAGCTGCGCGGTTTCGTCGCGCAACTGGGTTGGGAGCCGCTGCTCAATACCCGCGGCACCACCTGGCGCAAGCTGGATGAAGCGCAGCGCAACGCCTGCGATAACGCCGACGCCGCCATCGCGCTGATGCTGGCGCAGCCGGCAATCATTAAACGCCCGCTGCTGGACGACGGCAACGGCCGCGCCCTGCTCGGTTTTAACGCCGACACTTACCAGCAATTTATCGCCGAGGTCGCCGTATGACTTGCCCGGTTATCGAACTGGCCCAGCAGCTGATCAAGCGCCCTTCCCTCAGCCCGAATGACGAAGGCTGCCAGCAACTGATGATCGATCGTCTGCAGGCGATCGGCTTCACCGTCGAAGCGATGGACTTCGAAGACACCCAGAATTTCTGGGCCTGGCGCGGCGAAGGGCAAACCCTGGCGTTCGCCGGGCATACCGACGTGGTGCCGACCGGCGATGAAAAGCGTTGGGACAACCCGCCGTTTGAACCGGCGATCCGCGACGGCATGCTGTATGGCCGCGGCGCGGCGGACATGAAAGGTTCATTGGCCGCAATGGTGGTGGCCGCGGAACGCTTTGTCGCCGCCAACCCGGATCACCGGGGCCGCCTGGCATTCCTGATCACCTCAGATGAAGAGGCCAGCGCCACCCACGGCACGGTTAAGGTGGTCGAAGCGCTGATGGCGCGCAACGAACGGCTGGATTACTGCCTGGTCGGCGAGCCGTCCAGCACCGAGCGCGTCGGCGACGTGGTGAAAAACGGTCGTCGCGGCTCCATCACCGCCAACCTGCATATCCACGGCGTACAGGGGCACGTCGCCTATCCGCACCTGGCGGACAACCCGGTGCACCGTGCCATGCCGGCGCTGAATGAACTGGTGGCGATCGAATGGGATCGCGGCAACGAGTTCTTCCCGCCGACCAGCATGCAGATCGCCAACGTGCAGGCCGGCACCGGCAGCAACAACGTGATCCCGGGCGATCTTTACGTGCAGTTCAACTTCCGTTTCAGCACCGAGCTGACCGACGCGATGATCAAGCAGCGCGTGGAAGAGCTGCTGGAACGCCACCAGCTGAACTACAGCATCGAGTGGCGGCTGTCCGGCCAACCGTTCCTCACCTCGCGCGGCGCGCTGGTGGATGCGGTGGTCAACGCCGTCGAGCACTATTCTGAACTGACGCCGCAGTTGCTGACCACCGGCGGCACCTCCGACGGCCGCTTTATCGCGCAGATGGGCGCGCAGGTGGTGGAGCTGGGGCCGGTCAACGCCACCATCCACAAGGTCAACGAATGCGTCAACGCCGCGGATCTGCAGCTGCTGAGCCGCATGTATCAACGCATCATGGAGCAATTGGTCGCATGATCAACGCAGAGATGCTCACCGGCCGCTCAACCGAACACCTGGCGCCGCTGAGCGGGAACCATCGGCTGCAGCCGCAGGCGGTCAACGCCTTCCTGGCGATGCAGCAAGCGGCGCGTGAGGCGGGATTCGATCTCCAGCCCGCCAGCACCTTCCGCGATTTCGACCGGCAGTTAGCGATCTGGAATGGCAAATTCTGCGGCCAGCGGCCAGTATTAGATAAGGACAGCCGCCCGATCGACGTCGCGCCGCTGCCCGCCGCCGAGCGCTGTGAGGCGATCCTGCGCTGGTCGGCCCTGCCGGGCGCCAGCCGCCATCACTGGGGCAGCGATCTGGATGTGTACGATCCGTCGCTGCTGCCGGAAGGGAAAAAGCTGCAGCTGGAGCCGTGGGAATATGAAGAAGGCGGTTACTTTGCGCCGCTCAACCAGTGGCTGACGGCCCATATGGCCGAGTTCGGTTTCTACCGCCCCTTTACCGAAGACAGCGGTGGCGTGGCGGTAGAGCCGTGGCATCTGAGCTACCGGCCGCTGGCGCAAGAAGCCGAGCATTTGCTGACCCCGGCGCTGTTGCTGGCGGCCTGGCAAGACAAGGAGGTCGCCGGTGCCGAATGGCTCGAACGCCATCTGCCCTCGATTTTTTCGCGTTTTATACGCAGTGAAGTAAAGGAGTAGCTATGCAATGGTTAGCTGATTACTGGTGGATTATCCTGCTGGTTCTGGTGGGAATGGTCGTCAGCGGCATCAAGGAACTGCGCCGCGTCGACGTGAAAAGCTATCTGGCCAACAAGCCGGAGATACCGCCGCACCGCGACAATAATGCCCAGTGGGATGACGAAGACGACTGGCCGAAAAAGAAATGACACCAGGGCGCTTATCGGCGCCCTGAGTTTTTAGCGAAAGGCGATCAGCTCGCCGCGCTTGCCGGACAATGCTTCGTCCCAGTAGCGCTGCGGCACATAATAATGCAGCCTTTCCAGCGCGGCGTTCATCATGCCCTGGTTGATCGCGTGCCCGACGTTTTCCTCTACGTCCAGCGTGAAATCGGCGCCGCCGGCCCGAAGCGCTTCCGCCGCCGCGTGAGCGTGTTGCACCGCGATCACCGCGTCCTCTTCACCGTGGATCAAATGCACCACGCTGTCGCCGAAAGCCTGCTCAGGCAGCTGGGCGAAACGCCCGCTGAACGCCACCACGCGCCCGGCCAGCCGGGTTTCCGCTTTCAACGCTTCCAGCGCCATAATGGCCCCTTGCGAGAACCCCACCAGCGCCGTGCCGGCATAGCCCACGCCGCTCAGCTGCTGCCAATGGCGCACCACCGCCACAAACTGCGGCATCACGTCTGCAATACGGGCCGCGCGGTTCTCTTCGGTCACGTCCTGCACCGAAAACCACTGGCGCCCGGCGCCGTTGCCAAACGCTTCGGGGCCACCGATGCTCACCACCTGCGCCTGAGGAAACTCTTTGGCGAAGTAGCTGCCGATCTCCCCCATCGCCACCGGGTTGTCGCCGACACCGTGAAACAGCAAGATCAGCTGCGCCGCCGGGGTCGCCGGGCTTTGGACAACGAAATGCTCATGTTTCATCGATGACTCCTTAATAGTAACCAAACCTGGTGCGAGGACAGTCGCCGCCGCACCGCTGACAGTGACTATACGCCGTTGAGAAAGCGGGAAAATCGGGTTTTATTGAGCGAGTTGTTCAATTTATTGCAACGACTGCGCCCAGTCGCGCCAGTAGCGGCAGTGCTGCGCATTCAGCTGTTCCAGCGCCTGCGCCGTTTCATGCCGCCAGTGGCGCAGCAAGGCTTTCTGGCCGCTGACGCCCGCCTGCTCCGCGCAGGCCGCCGGGGATTGCCGCCGCTGCAGATGGCCGCGCAGCGCGGGCAGCGGCAGATTGCTGGCCAACAGCAAACGCTGCAATGCCCCCAGGCTGGCCTCCAGCGGCCGGTGGGCGAAAGCGAACCCGGCCAGCTCACGCCAGTCCTCTTCGCCGAGCGACGTATCGCCGTCGTCGCCCGGGATCGCCAGCGCGAGCTCGATGCGCTGCCGCAGCCAGGGCCAGTCGCGCGCCAGATGCTTGTGCGCCGCGTGTCGCAGCGCCTCCCCTTGCTCGCTCAAGGGCAAAATAGCCATCGCGGTATAGCAGCCGCTGCTGGCCTCCGGTTTGCTGCCGATACGCACCAGCTCGAAACCACAGGATTGCCAAAAGCGCCACAGCGGCTCGGTATAGCCGAAGCTGACCGACAGGAAATCCAGCCCCTGCGCCTGGCGGCGTTGCCGTTCGATCAGCTGACGCGCGATACCCTGCCGCCGCAGCGCCGGCAGCGTCGCGATGCGGGTAATGCGCCGTGAACGCAGCGTCGGCGCCCACCATTGGCCGCCGTGCGCCGCCAGCGACTGCGCCACCAGGTTGCCGCGCGGCCGACGGCGGCCGGCCCACACATCGTGCGCCAACTCGGTGCTCAAGCCGCCTTCGTCCACCAGCCACACGGCGCCGACCACCTCTGGCCCGGCCTGCGCCAGCCCGTAGTGCATGCCGGGCGCATCCATCAGCCTGCGCAAGTCCAGCGGCGAGGTGCGGTAATGCGCGCTGCTCAGCAGGGCGTAGAAACGCGCCAGCCGCTGCGGATCGGCGCACAGCTCACGCTGCTCTGCTTGGCTGTAATCGATCGCCTGGCCATCCGCCGGCCAGGCGGGCAGCTCATTGAACAACAGCGCATTGTCCGTGACCCGTTCCAGCGCATCGCCCTGTGCCCAGCGCATCGGCTGTTGCAGGCTCAACGCCTGATAAGACGGCAGCCCGGCGCAAAACTTCAGCAGAAAACCGCGGCCGGTGCCCTCATACCCCTGCACCGTAGTGGTCAGCAGCACGCGCGGGAAATAACCGATCAGCTGCTGCAACAGCGGCGCGGGGATCGCCGCCGCTTCATCCACCAGCAGCCAGCCCACGGCGCCGACGTCCCCCTCCCGACACTGCGCCAGCAAGGCATCAGGCGCCCAAAACTGTGCGCGCCCCTGCGCCCATTCCCCGGCCACCTCCGTGGCGGCGCGGCTCGGCCCGGTGATCCAACAGGTCAGCGGCGACTGCGCCACCAGCATGCCGGCCAGCGTCGATTTGCCGCGGCCGCGGGCGGCGGTCAGCACCCACACGCCGGATTCGGCCTGCAGCAGCGCCGTCAAGATCGCCTGTTGCTCCCCGGTCGGCCGGCCATCCGGCGGCAGCCAACCCTCGCGCGCCGGCAGCTCGGCGAGCGTCAGAGGCTCATCCTGCCGCCAGATCGTCACTTCTCGGTCTTCGGCCAGGTGCTGCTGCAGATGGTGAATGAAATGCGGGGTGGTGATCGGCTGTGGGCAATCGCTCCAGCGCAGGCTGTCGCCGTCCGGCAGCTGAGGCCATTGCCGCCAGGGCGGCGTCAGCAGCAGCAGCCAGCTGCCGGCGCGCAGTGCGCCGCACAGCGCCGCCAACGCCTCCACGTCCAGCGATTGGCCGGCGTCGAATACCGCGTGCAGCCGCTCCTGCCCCAGCAGTTGGCGCACCGCGCCGCTCGCCAACGCCGTCAGGCCGGGCGGCGGGTTTTCCCCCACCCACGGCCAGTCGCCCGGCAGCGTCGCCGCCAGCCGCTGTGCCTGTTCGCGGCACCAGCCGGGTTCACCGCTGAGCACCAGCAGGCGCCGGATGCCCTGCCGTCGCATGAGTTGTTGCACTGCCTGTAACATAAGGCTGTATCTCAATCCGAAAAAAATGCCGGAGTCAGGCTCCGGCACTTGAGGCGTTAACGGGATGCAAAGGTGTTGCAGGTATTGGGATCGCCGCTGTCGAAGCCCTGCTTAAACCAGGTGTAGCGCTGCTGCGAGGTGCCGTGAGTGAAGCTGTCCGGCACAACGCGACCCTGACTCTGCTGCTGCAACCGATCGTCACCAATCGCCTGCGCGGCATTCAGCGCCGCCTGCAGATCGCCCTCTTCCAGCATCTGCTGCTTCTCGGCGTATTTGCCCCACACCCCGGCGAAACAGTCAGCCTGCAGCTCCATTTTCACCGACAGACGGTTCACTTCCGCCTGGCTGGCACCCTGCTGCATCTGGCGCACCTTGGGCTCGATGCCCAACAGGTTCTGCACGTGGTGGCCGACTTCGTGCGCCACCACATAGGCCTGAGCGAAATCACCGCCGGCGCCCAGCTTGGTTTTCATGTCCTGATAAAAAGACAGATCGATATACACCGTTCTGTCACCCGGGCAGTAGAACGGCCCCATTGCCGCCTGACCGGTGCCGCAGCTGGTGCGCGTCACGCCGCGATACATCACCAGCTTCGGCGGTTGATAGGTTTTGCCCATGCGCTGGAAAATCTCTTTCCAGTTGTCCTCGGTCGAGGCCAGCACCACCGAGGTGAATTTGGCCAGCTCATCATCTTTCGGACTGATGTTGGCGCTCTGTTGTTGCCCCTGCGGCGCAACGTTACCGCCGTTCAATAGCGGCGACAGATCGATGCCGTAATAGCCGGCCACCAGCACCACCACCAGAATGACGATGCCGCCCTTGCCGCGCACCGGCACGCGGAAGCCGCCGCCGCCCAAACCTGAAGATTGCCCGCGACGATCCTCAACATTGTCACTTTCCCGACGCCCTTGCCAACGCATAAATATACTCCAGATATTTCCCCTGCTCGTTGAAGTTGCGCCGCGATGGTAAGCGCAAAGGCAGCTTCAAGCCTGAGTGGGATAGGTTTTAGTCATCTCGCATCCATTATTATAAATGGTCTGCCGCAGAGGAAATGTAGAAATTTTCTGGAAAAACGCAGAATAGCGGGACGATCCGGCCGGATCGCCCCGAATGGCGGTGCCGACGCTTAGTCGAGCTTCACGCCGATGCGGCGCGCCACTTCTTCATAGGCTTCGATCAGGCCGCCCAGGCTTTGACGGAAACGGTCTTTGTCCATCTTGTCCAGGGTGTTTTTGTCCCACAGGCGGCTGCCGTCCGGCGAGAACTCATCGCCCAGCACCACTTCGCCGTTGAACAGGCCGAACTCCAGCTTGAAGTCGACCAGGATCAGGCCGGCGTCGTCGAACAGCTGGGTCAACACGTCGTTGGCGCGGTAGCTCAGCTCGCGCATGCGCGCCAGATGCGCTTTGCTCACCCAGCCGAAGGTTTCGCAGTAGGATTCGTTGACCATCGGATCGTGCATGGCATCGTTTTTCAGGAACAGATCGAACAGCGGCGGGTTCAGCATCAGGCCTTCTTCGATGCCCAGACGCTTCACCAGCGAACCGGCGGCGCGGTTGCGGATCACGCATTCCACCGGCACCATGTCCAGCTTTTTCACCAGCACTTCGTTGTCGGACAGCAGACGCTCCATCTGGGTCGGGATGCCGGCTTCTTCCAGTTTGCTCATGATGAAATGGTTGAACTTGTTGTTCACCATGCCTTTGCGATCGAACTGCTCAATGCGCTGACCATCCAGTGCTGACGTATCGTTGCGGAACTCCAACACCAACAGATCGGGATTCTCGGTGGTGTAAACGGTTTTTGCCTTTCCGCGATACAGCTCAGCTAGCTTTTGCATCTTACTTACTCCAGTGATGTATCCCCGATGTCTCCCGAGCGCGGCCCGAAATTAGGGGGTATAGAATTGACCTAATGAATTCTTTGGCGTGCCGGGCACTATTGTGCCAAACCTGCGACGCAAACGATACCGTATAGACAAAACAAAAAGGGGCCGCAGCCCCTTTTCGATTAGTTAACGCTGGTTTTACTGAAGGCAGACTGGAATGCCGCCACCAGTGCGTCGTTTTTCGACTGGGTTAGCGGTTTGCCTTTCGGATCGATGAATTGCAGGCTGGTGCGGTTGTTGAGATCGCCGACCTGCAGCTTGTAATCCCCTTCCGCCAGTTCAGGATCCTTGACGCCCAACGCATCCCAATCGCTGCTGCTCAGGGACTTGTAGGTCACGGCGACGGTGCCCTGCGGACGGCTGCGGTCACCCACTTTCATCCCCAGTTTTTCGAGCGCCGGCGGCAGGCGATCCCACACCACGGTGTACGGGCCGCGCACCACCAGCATCGGCAGGCCGGTGTCATCGGCGCCGCTCTGCACGTCCAGCGCGCCGAAGCGGCTGGCGGTCTGGCTGCTCGCCAGGTTGTCCTGCTTGTCCAGGCCTTCGATCAGGGTGTTGATCATCATGCCGTTGTAGCGCTGGATCTCAGACTGATCGGTCACCTGTTCGGTCTTGCCCTGCTGCTGCAGGCCAACGCTTTTCACCACCAGCGCCTGCTGGTAGCCCTGTTGCTGCACGCTGATCTGATAACGGCCTTCGTACTGGTTGTCTTCGTCCAGACGGTTCCACTTCACCCAGTCGGTGGTCAGGGTCTGACCGGCGTCCTGGCGCGAAGCGATCGCGATGTTCTTCGCCTGCAGCAGGCTGACCACGCGCGACCACAGGTTCTGGTTCTGCGGGCTGTTTTCCAGCAGCAGCGTGCCGCTGTCGCCAGCGTATTGCGCGCGAGAACCGCTCAGCAGCGCCAACGGCTGCACCGGCGGACGAATGTCCAACTGCTTGCCGACGTTGCCTTGCAGCGTCGTGGCGGGAACGTCATAGTTGCCGCTCTGCACCGGCAGGATCATGCCGGACGGCGCGTTCAGCGCCTTGAGCGGAGCCGCGTCGAGGTAGGCCTCGTCGCCGCTGACCTGGCGCTTGTAGCGCTGATCGCTGCTGCAGGCCGCCAGCATCATCACCAAAGAGATGCCCACTACTTTTGCTACCGTCGACTTTTGCAATGAATAAGCCATCAAATTTCCCTTAGAGTTACAGCAAACCGACGCTTTTCAGCGCGCGCTCCACCACCGGGCGGGCGGCTTCGCTCAACGGCGTCATCGGCAGACGCAGCGTATCGGTTGCCATCAATCCCAACGCCTTACAGGCCCACTTCACCGGAATTGGGTTTGCTTCTACAAATAGATCCTGATGCAACGGCATCAAGCGCTGATTTAAGCGGCGCGCGTCGGCAAACTTGCCCTGCGCCGCCAGCGCGCAAAGTTCCGCCATCTCGCGCGCGGCCACGTTGGCCGTCACGGAAATCACCCCTTTGCCGCCCAGTTGCATGAAGTCCAGCCCGCTGGCGTCGTCGCCGCTCAGCAAAATGAAATCTTCATCGTCAACCAGCACTTGGATCTGACTAACGCGACTTAAGTTCCCCGTCGCTTCTTTTACAGCAACAATATTCTTGATTTTCGCCAGCCGAGCGATGGTCGGCGGCAGCATGTCGCAGCCGGTGCGCGAAGGCACGTTATACAGGATCTGCGGCAGCTCGGTGCTCTCGGCGATCGCCTTGAAGTGCTGATACAGCCCTTCTTGCGTCGGCTTATTGTAGTACGGCGTGACCGTCAGGCAGCCCACCACGCCGGTGTTGGCGAAACGGGTGGTGAGCGCGATGGCTTCGGCGGTGGCGTTGGCGCCGGTGCCGGCGATCACCGGAATGCGGCCGTCGGCCAGCTCCAGCGTCTGCAGCACCACGTCAACGTGCTCGTCATGGGCAAGCGTTGCGGACTCGCCGGTGGTCCCTACGGAAACGATCGCCGCGGTGCCACTGGCTACATGATAATCGATCAATTTTTTCAGGCTCGCGCGATCGACAGCACCTTTGTCGTCCATCGGCGTAACCAGTGCAACAATACTTCCCGTAAACATTGGCCGTCCCCTCCACAAACAAGTCACTCATGGTACTTTTGCTGCCTATCCAAAAGCAAGCGCACAACCGCGTTGTAAGCGCTTGGCAGGCGGTTTTTTTTATGTTTACCATGGTAACCCCATTAAGCACGACAGGAAGCGCTATTTTGCCTCAGTCAGACGAACACTATCTCGTGATTACCGCGCTCGGCGCCGACCGCCCCGGAATCGTCAATACCATCACCCGCCACGTCAGCAGTTGCGGATGCAATATCGAAGATAGCCGTCTGGCCATGCTGGGAGAGGAGTTCACGTTCATCATGCTGCTGTCCGGCAGCTGGAACGCCATCACCCTGATCGAATCCACCCTGCCGCAAAAAGGCGCGGAGCTGGATCTGCTGATCGTGATGAAACGCACAAACTCGCACGAAAGGCCGCCGATGCCGGCCACGGTGTGGGTGCAGGTGGAAGTGAAGGACTCGCCGCACATCATCGAACGCTTTACCGATCTGTTCGACTCCAGCCAGATGAATATCGCCGAACTGGTCTCGCGCACGCAGCCGGCGGACGGCGACCTGCCGCCGCAGCTGTATATCCAAATCACCGCCCACAGCTCCGGCGATCGGGACGCCTCAAATATTGAGCAAGCCTTCCATCGCCTATGTACAGAATTGAACGCGCAAGGCAGTATTAGCGTGGTGAACTATCCACAGCATGACGAGAAAGATGGAGAGTAGTGATGAGCCCATTGAAAGCCGGTGACACAGCGCCGAAATTTAGTTTGCCTGACCAGGACGGTGAGGAAATTAATTTGGCCGACTTCCAGGGACAGCGAGTTTTGGTTTACTTCTATCCGAAGGCGATGACGCCGGGCTGCACCGTGCAAGCCTGCGGCCTGCGGGACAACATGGACGAATTGAAAAAGGCCGGCGTCGAAGTGCTGGGCATCAGCACCGACAAACCGGAAAAACTGTCGCGCTTCGCCGAAAAGGAGCTGCTCAACTTCACGCTGTTGTCTGATGAAGATCATCAGGTGTCGCAACAGTTTGGCGTGTGGGGCGAGAAAACCTTCATGGGCAAGACCTACGACGGTATTCACCGCATCAGTTTCCTGATCGATGGCAAAGGCAAGATTGAAAAAGTGTTTGATGATTTCAAAACCACCAATCACCACGACATCGTTTTGAACTACCTGCAGCAGTAAATCTCACGAAGCGCAGCGGCCTGCTGCGCTTCGTTATTCCCTCTCAGCCGGCCTCGTCTTCCACCTCGACCCGCAGTTCATCCGGCCAGGCATGGATCACCGCCTTCACCAGCGTCGCCAGCGGAATGGCGAAAAATACCCCCCAAAAGCCCCACATCCCGCCGAACACGATCACCGACAGGATAATCACCAGCGGATGCAGGTTGACCGCTTCGGAGAACAAAATGGGCACCAGCAGGTTGCCATCCAGCCCCTGCACCACCAGATAGGCGACGATCAGCGTCCAAAAATCGGCGCCTACGCCCCACTGGAACAGCGCCACCACCACCACCGGAATGGTGACCAGCACCGCGCCGATGTAGGGGATCAACACCGAGAAGCCCACCAGCACCGCCAGCAACAGCGAGTAGCGCATGTCCAGCACGGCGAACACCAGGTAGGTCGCCACGCCGACAATCACCATCTCCAGCACCTTGCCGCGAATGTAGTTGGTGATCTGCTGATTCATCTCGTTCCAGACCTGCCCCGCCAGGCCGCGATTGCGCGGCAGCACGCGGCGCACCGCGTTCAGCAGCTGCTCTTTGTCTTTCAGCAGGAAGAACATCATCATCGGCACCAGGATCAGGTAGATAGCCAGCGTCAGCAGGCCGACCAGCGACGCCAGCGAGAATTTCACCACCGACTCGCCCATGCCGGACAGCCGGCTGCGCAGGTTTTCCGCCATCATGTCGATGATGCCGGCATCCACCAGCGCCGGGTAACGCTTCGGCAGCGTCGCGGCAAAGTTATAGAACTGATTGAGCATGCCCGGCAGATCGCTCATCAGATTGATGCCCTGCTGCCAGGCGGTTGGCGCGACGACGAACACCAGCAGCATGGCGACGCCCGCGAACACCAGCAGCATGATGCTCGCCGCCCAGGTGCGTGAACAGCCGATGCGCTGCAGGCGCGCGGTCGGCCACTCCAGCAGATAGGCCAGCACGATGGCGACCAGCAACGGGGTCAGAATGCCGTGCAGAAAATAGAGAATGAGGAAGCCGGCGACCAGGATCACCAGCAGCGCGATAGCCTGCGGATCGGTGAAGCGGCGGCGGTACCACTGTAATAACATCTCCAGCATCAGAGCGGGCTCCTCGAGGTTTGACGGGCGGGCATGGCGATTCCTGTGATGGGCGTGATTAAAGCATAGATAGAACGGGCGCACGCGAGGTGTGCAAAGCACTCAGAGTACTCAAAGTTCGCCATACATCAACCGCAATTTGGCTGATTTTATCCCGTGGGCAGGCGATCGGCGCAAAAATCCGCAGACGCGGCGACAGGCGCGGTGAGCGGCCCCGAACGGGGCCGCGGAAGATTACAGCGAGGTACCGATAGAAAGGGGCGAACCGACCGCCAATGCGAACAACAGCACACAGCCAATCGCGATCGCCGCCGCCAGATCATTTTTCATTTTCCCATCCCCTGATGCTTAAACTGATTATCGTCACGAACTCTGTCGGTTCTTGCGTTGCGGCCTTTTCTGATGCACGTCATTAAAAACCCCCGCCGCAGCGGGGGAGAAAACGTTCTGGTGCATCAAGTGTTACAAGGAGGTCATGAGGGATTGCTAACCCTAAATGACTATTTCAAGCTAGGATTATTCCCAGAGCATGGCAAGCGATCGCGTCGAGGTTATCCGCACTTTGAGATAAACCTCATAAAAAAATCCCGCACGGCAGCGGGATGAAGGGATGATAACGTCATGAATTTTTTATGCGGACAATGAGGCGGTATTGTCGTCATTTGGCGACAATACCGCGCCGGCACGGCGGTCACAAGGGAAATTTGGCCACGGTGAGGAAATCAGAATTTCGCCACTGCACGCGATCGTGGGCCCGCCAGCATCAACGAAAAAATGAGATTTTCGTCAGACAGCCGCCGGGCAAAAACCGGTAGCATGGCCGATATCATCCCAAACGCCGTAGGGGAAAAAAGATGAACAGCAAACCGTGTGAATTTGATGAAGCCATCTGTCTGGCGATCGGGCGTGGCGTTTGCGAAGTCGTGAAGATAGGGGATGAAATCAGCGTTTTCTCCCTGCTGGAAGCCATCGAGAGCTTCATCGAACGGCAGGCGCTCAGCGAAAGCGAAATCGCGGCGGCGGACGACGCGCTGGATCTGATCAGCGTGCTCACCCATCGGTCATAGTGAAAAACGATCCCCCGGTGACGAAGAAACCGACGGCCCATCACATGTGGGCCGCCGTCGTTTCTGTATCGCTTAGAAGTCGTAAGTTACCGACGCTTTCAGCGTTCTCGCCTGTCCCTGGAAGACGTAAGTGCCATTGCTTTCTACGCCGGACCAATACTTCGCGTTCGTGACGTTGTCCAACCCCACACGCCATACCAGCGTATTTTGATCCTCATTCAAACGCATGCGATAGCGAAGACCGAGATCCAGGGTCGTGAAACTATCGAGCTTTTTGGTATTGGCGGAGTCGGCATATTGCGAACCGGTATGCCGCACTTTCGCCGTCGCCGTCAGGCCATCGACCGGCCTGATATCGTATTCCGCCCCCAGCACCGCGTAGAAGTGCGCTACGCCGATAGCGTCTTTGCCATCGTTACGGCCGCCCTGGGTTTTGGTCAGCTCGGGCGAAAGCCAGGTAGCGCTGCCGTTAAGGCGCAGGCCGAAGGCCGGTTCGCCAAATACATTCAACTCCACGCCGCGGTTACGTTGCTCGCCGTTCAACGTGTAGTAGTTGTTGCTGTCGATCATGGTGGCCGGCTTTTTGATTTCAAACAGCGCCAACGAGCCGCCCACGCGTTCGAAATCAACTTTCACGCCCACTTCATTTTGCTTGGAACGGGCGATACCGGTACTCTGCCCGAAGTTAGCCGCCTCTTTCGGCGCAATGCCGCCAGGCTGCAACGCCTCGGTATGGTTGGCATAAAGCGACACCGTTTCCCACGGCTTGTAGACCAGCCCGAACGTCGGCATCCAGCGGCTTTGCGTATAACGGGAGGCGGTATCCTCCAGGCCGGTGGCGTTGCTGTAATTACGCACCACCACTTTCTGATGGCGCGCCGCCGCCGTTAACAACACCCGGTCGCCGAAAAAGCCCAACGTATCGCTGAACAACCAGCCCTGCGTCCGGTTACGCGCCGTGGTCAGCGGATCGCTGTAGTTGCCGCCGAAATAGGCGTTGTCCGGTATTGCGACATCATGGTTATCGTAGATATTGGTCGTCGGATTGTTGGCGGACATGCGCCACGCGGTTTTGTCGCGTTTAATCTGCGCGGAATAGCCGACGTTGACCCGATGCGAAACCGCCCAGGTCGTGAACTTGCCCTCAAGCCCCGCCATGCCGCTGAAAGCGTCAATAATGCGGTTGGTGTCCAGGCGCCCAACCGTGGCGTCGCCGTTGGCGTTGATGAGCTTCGGTGCGCTGTAAACACCGGTTTCATGGCCGTGCTGCGCGCCCAAGCCGGCATAGGCCTTCCAGTCGCGGGTTAAATCATATTCCGCTTTCGCCATGCCGAATTCGTTCTCGATATCGCTGTAGCCCCACTGCTGACTGTAATTTTTACGGGTGTCAGGCACCGCGGGTATCACATCGATGCCGCTGATGTTGACCCCCATCGTTCCCCCATGGAAAGTCTTTTTCTGATAACCGAAGTCCAACGATGAACGGAAACGATCGCCGCGATAGTCCAGCCCAACCGATGCCAGCGTCGTGCGCCGCTTATCATCCTCAACCGCCGTTTCACCCTCACGGTGCACCAGGTTGACGCGAGCGCCAAACTGGTTGTCGTCACCAAAACGGCGGCCCAGATCCAGCGTGCCGCCCACCTGAGAATCGGAGGTGTAGTCGAGGCCGATCTGGGTGGTCGGCGTTTCTTCCGCCCGCTTCGGTTCAAGATTGATCATGCCGCCAACGCCGCTGGAAGCCAGGCCGTTCAATAGGGCGTTCGCCCCTTTGAAGATCTCCACCCGCTCCAGCATCTGGGTATCCATCACCTGGCGCGGCACCACGCCCGGCAGCCCGCCCATCGTCATGTCGTCGCCGTCCAGTTGGAAACCGCGGATACGATAGGTTTCGGCGAAGTTACCGTACCCCTGCACCGCCTGTACACCCGCGTCGTTGCTGACCACGTCGGCGATGGTCTTCGCCTGCTGATCCTGTACCAGCTTCGCGGTATAACCTATGACGTTGAACGGAACGTCCATCGCTTTCTGTTCGCCCAACATTCCCAGGCGGCCGCCGTGGGCGACCTGTCCATCCAGATAGGCGGGAACCAAATCATTGCCGCCGGAGTTGAAATCGCCGTGTTTTTCGGCCCGGACAACCAGGGTGTCCTCCTGGTTTTTCTTGGCGTCGCCGTCTGCGGCCAGCGCCCCCTGGCTCAGCGCGACAATAGTCAGCGCCAGCAGCGTTTTACGTAAAGGGAAATTCGTTGTACTGGTGTTGTGCATAATTCACTCATGAATGAGGATAAAAGTTAAATGGCCCGTCGCCGGGCCGATGGGGCTTATTTATTCAACGCGATGCGAACCACGCTGTCCGGCCCCTGAGTGGAATGATCTTTGTTAAACGGCTGTTTGACCGTAACGAACAATGTCTGGCCGTCTGCCGACAGCAGCAAGCTGTTTGGATTCGGCGGCAGCGGCCAGCGCTGTTTCACCGCATAGGTCGTCGCATCCAGGCTCAGCACATTGCCGGATTCACGCTGCGAGATGTAAATTTCGTTGCGCCGTGGATTGAAAACGACAGCCAAAGAGTCGCCCACATCAAGCCGCTTCAATAACTTCCCGGTGTGAATATCCAAGACCAGCGTGGTCTTCGCCTTGGAGTTGTCGGTGACGAACAAACGACCGGTAGCCTCGTCCTCCGCCATATTGAGCAGCAGTGCGGGTTGGTCTCCCAATGGTTTCCAGCGTTTTTCGATGCGGTTGGAACGCGGGTTGATCACCAGGATCTCGCCGCTGCCATTGGCGGCATACACGCGTTGGGTCTGTTCGGAGTAATGCAGGCCGGTCATCCATTTGCCGGTATTTTTAATGCGCGTTTTCAGCTTGAGCGATTCAGCGTCAACCACCCAAATTTGCGCCGGGTCGGCCACCGCCCCCACATACAGCGTGTTGTCGTGAGCCAGAATTTGGCGCGCACCATACGGCAACCCTTTCTCATTGCGCTCGCTGAACAGCAAACGCCCTTTCACCTTACCGTCGGCGGCGCCGATTGCGCTGATGCCGCCGTCCAGCGAATTGCTGACATACAGGGTTTTCCCATCCGCAGCGGCCTGCATGGCGAAATTTTTCAGATCGGTATGCGTCGTGCCAAGGGTTTTCAGGGTCTTGGCGTCCAGCTTATAGACCACGCCACCCTGTACATCTTTAAAACTTTCGGCGCTGGCGACGTACAGCGCATCTCCCCCTGGCGTCAGCGCCATTTCATACAAGCCATAAGCCAGTTGGCGTTTGACGATGCTGTCGGATTGCGCCGCTTGCGCCAGAGGTTGCACGGCAGGGGAAGAGGAAGAGGTTTGGTGCGGCGTGCAGCCGCTGAGCGCCATCCCCGTCAGCAGGGCGAGCACAGAGGTTTTCATTTTCATCGGGGAAATCCTTGACCATTCAAAACGGTGTTTACGGCGGGCTCTGCAGTTTAGTTTTGAGCTTTCTCATCACGAGAAATGAGCGCCACCGCGCGTCTCAGTGTTTCCCTGTGAATCAACTATCACGCTAATGCAGGCTAATAACTCCTTCGTGCGCCCGCGAACAACAAAGAGAATGAGAAACATACTCATTATTATTTACGCAATCAAGCGTAATTATTTTCCTTCCTTCTCTAAAAGTCATGGCGACATCTCGTATTATCAAAACCAATACGCCAGCTATCGATCCCGGTGCCGTGCATGGTTATCTCGCCTTACACCGTCGATAAACGGCCTCACCCTGCGTACAGGCACTTAACAACGAGCGAGCAGACAACAGGAGAAGCCCCCTCATGACAACCCCTGCCCCACGGGAGTGGCAGCGTGCGGACTATCTCGTCAGCACCGATCCCGCTCTGCTGGATCTCGATGCCATCCATGCATTTCTGACCCGTTCGTCATGGGCGGAAGGCATTGATAAAGAGACCGTCCGCCAGTCCCTCGCCCACAGCCTGTGCTTCGGTTTGTATCACGGCGCCAGGCAGATCGGTTTCGCCCGGCTGGTTACCGATTACGCCACTTTCGGCTATCTGTGCGACGTGTACGTGCTGGAAACGTACCAAAAAAGCGGGCTGGGTCTGTGGCTGGCGGAATGCTGCCAGGCCCATCCGCTGATGGCGACGCTGCGGCGAGTCATGCTGGTCACCAGCACCGCCCCCTGGCTCTATGAAAAAGTGGGCTATAGCGCCATCAACCGCCCCGACTTTGTCTGGCAGATCGCCCGGCCGGACATCTACCGACGATAGGTGTTTTCGCTGACCAGGCGCTATTTCAGCGCCTGCTCGGCCAGCAGCCCGAGGGCGATGACGATCATCGCCGCGCCGGAGATGCGCCCCACCACCTTCGCGGCCTGTGGGCGCGTGCGCAGTACCGACTGCGATCCGAATCCCACCAGCAGATACACCAGGCCGCAGCTGATCAAATGCACGACGCCCAACGCCAGCATCTGCATCGGCACCGACCATTCGGCCCGGGCGTCGGTAAACTGCGGCAGCAGCGCCAAAAACAGCAGAAACACCTTGGGGTTCAGGCCGCTGACGCACACGCCCTTGCCGGCCCAGCGCAGCCAGGAATCGGAACGCTGATCTTCACCGGCGCCGGGCACCGGCGGGTGCAGCAGCATGTTGCAACCGATCCACAAGAGGTAAGCCGCTCCCAGCAAGGTAAGCGCCGTCAGCGCCAGCGGGTTGCCGACCAGCAGCGCGCCGACGCCCGCCACTACGATCGCAATCATCAACAAATGGCCAAACAGCAAGCCGGCGACGGCGGGCACCACCACCCGGCCGCGAATGCCCGCCGAGATCACATAGGCCCAATCCATACCCGGCGTGATCACCAACAAAATCGATACCGCCCAAAAAGCGGCGAACAGAGCGAGCGTCATACCGCCGCCCTCTCAAACGCGCTGCGCCACACTGAACAGAGAACCATTGCGCTTTCCTCGTGGAAGAAGAACGGCCCCGCCTGCCGCGGCGGCCGTCAAAACCGTTCAACAGATGGCAAGAATATCCTCAAGGGATTAAAATGTGCTTTCAATTACTTGCCTGAAATCGGCATAACAGGGTAAATTCTTCTAAATGGATAAGATTGATCGCAAGATTCTTGCTGAACTGCAGGCCGACGGCCGTTTGTCGGTGACCGAGCTGGCCGAGCGGATCGGGTTGAGCGTATCCCCCTGCCACCGCCGGGTGCGGGCGTTAGAGGAATCCGGGGTGATCAGAGGTTACCGCGCCCAGCTCGATCCCGGCAGCCTGGGCTATAACTTTTCCGCCCTGGTGTTCGTCACCATGCGCGAAGGCGATCGCCGCGCCGTTGAAACCTTCGAAAACGCCATGATGGACATTCCGCAGGTGGTGCAGGCGCAGCGGCTGTTCGGCGATCCCGACTACCTGCTGCACGTGATCGCCCGCGATCTGCCCGCCTTTCAACAGCTTTACGACGAGAAACTCTCCGCTCTGCCGGGCGTGCAGCGCCTGAGCTCCACGCTGGTGATGAAGACCGTGGTGCCGGAGCGCTCGTTCCTGCCGCTGGGAAAATGACGACGGGAGCGTTGCCGCTCCCGTTTTGACTTCTTTAAGGCACAATCACGAAATCCGGATTGGCTACGGCGAACAGCGCCTCGCGATCCGCCGCCGGTGGATAAATCCACTGCGTGTTGATCTCCTGCTTAATCTTTTTGCCTTCCTGACGGGTAAAACGCACCTGGCGATCCCAGCCTTCGGTATACAGCGCGCCCCAGGGCCCCAGATCCAGACAGGTCACATACTTCGGCTGGCTGTACGGGTGCGTCGGCAATCCCGCCAGCTCCGCCGCCGCATTGTGGCCGGCCACGCGGCCAAGGCTCATCGCATGCTGGCAGGTCATCAGGTTGTGGTTGCCGAGATCGTCGGTCGCCGCCTTCACCGTATCCCCGGTCACGAAAATGCCCGCCGCCGCCGGCGCGCGCAGGAAGGCGTCGCCGATCACCCGGCCGCTGCCGTCGCGCTCGCCGGGGATCTGCTCGGTCAGCGGATGCGCCCGCACGCCCGCCGCCAGGATCACCGTGTTGGCAGCGATGCGCTCACCGTTCGACAGCATCACCCCCTCGGCGTCGATGGCCGAGACGCGCAGACCGGCCCGCGCTTCCACGCCGCACTCCGCCAGCGCCTGGCGTATCACTGCCCCCGGCTCCGCCCCCATCCCGGCGCCCACTTCCGGCGCGCTATCGACGATCACCACGCGCACGTTCTCGTCTTTGCCCAGCGCATCCCGCAGCCGCTGCGGCATCTCCGCCGCGCTCTCCAGCCCGGTCAGCCCCGCGCCCACCACCACGGCGGTGTTGCGCGCGGGCGTCGAGGGTTTGGCCGCCAGCGCTTTGATATGGGCATCCAAACGCTGCGCGCTTTCCAGCGTATCGACGTTGAAACCGTATTCGGCAAAGCCCGGCACCGCAGGCACGGAGAGCCGACTGCCGGTGGCCCACACCAGGCGGTCGTAGACCAGCTCAAGAGATCCCCCCGTCGCCAGCGCCACCGTGAGCGTTTTGGCGGCGGCGTCGATGCGTTCTACCGTCCCGGCCAGGTGGCGCACGCCGACGGCGGCGAGCTGCGCGGAAATGTCCGGGTTCATGTTTTCCAGCACCGCTTCATACAGGCGCGGCCGGATGGTGACCGTGGGCGTCGGCGAAACCATGAGCACCTCGATCTCGTCATGCTTACCGGCGATGTTAATGGCGCGCATGGCGGACACGGCGGCCCAAAAACCGGCAAAACCGGAACCGGCAATCACTATTTTCTGCGTCATGGGATGACTCCTTCATACAGGGTTAACCGGGCGATAAGGCTGCCCGCAAGTTTTCGGATGAACGATGCCGTTCCGCTCCCGTAACAGGGTGCAGAAGGCCCGCCCGCCCCTTCCGAAGAGGCGGGAAAAGTGTGTTTCGCTTTAAGGAAAGGCGGTTGTTAGGTCTTGGCGCGCGCCGTTTTGCCGCTGCGCGCGGTGCGCTCCGTCATGCGCTCGTCGAGCCAGAGGTTGACCTCACCGAAGAAGCCCTGCGGCGCCTTGCGGCCAAAGCGGGCCGCGACGGCGCCGAGGGTCTGCGCCGCCAGCGCGTCGCGCATCGCTTTCTCCGCCTGCAGCATCACCGCGTGGATGGCACATTTGCCGGAAACCGCCCAATCCGGCGGGGAATCGTCGAACACCGCACAGCGCCCGCGCACCTCCTGGCAATCGAACAGCGGCTTGTGCCCTTCGATGGCGTCGATGATCTCCAGGAAGCTGATCTCGTCCGCCGGGCGCGCCAGACGATAACCGCCGCGCACCCCTTCACTGGCGGCGACGATCCCTGCCTTTTCCAGCTTGGGGAAAATCTTGGCCAGAAAGCTGGGGGAGATGCCTTGCAGCTCGGCGAGTTCGCGGCTGCTGAGCGCGCGCTGGTTATCGCCGACCAGCCACAGCAGGCAGTGGATGCCATATTCAACGCTGGTTGTGATGTACGCCATGTGTCCGTTTTCGACCGTCAATGAATCTTCAATAACGCAGACTATATGAGTCTGCGTTTCTCTTGTCAATAAAACACGGACAAAGTTGATCCGTGTTTTATTCGGAATGCATGCCGCCAGCGACGAAAAAACGCCCTTCAAAATGAAAAATAAAACTTTTTTGCCCGATCCGCGCCCGGCTAACGTTTCCTTGTCGCCTGCGGCTGACTATGATGTGATGGGTGCCGCCGCCGCGGTTTGTGAGCCGCCGCACTTTCGCGCGGATTGCGCCGCGGGAATAAAGAACTCTTGTCTGCTGCTGACGTCTTAGAAATGATTATTTAAGGGAAACGCCTGACTATGACCAACCGGTTGACCAAAACCGCGTTAGCGGTGCTGCTGCTCGGCACGCTGAACGCCACCGCCCTGGCGCCAGCACAGGCGGAAAGCCAGGATCAGTTGCCGGATATGGGCACCTCCGCCGGCGGCACCCTGAGCATCGGACAAGAGCTGGCGATGGGCGATTTCTACGTGCGCCAACTGCGCGCCAGCGCCCCGCTGATCAACGATCCGCTGCTGAGCCAGTACATCAACCAGTTGGGCAACCGGCTGGTGGCCAGCGCCTATTCGGTGCGCACGCCGTTCCATTTCTATCTGGTGCGCAACGACGAGATCAACGCCTTCGCCTTCTTCGGCGGCAACGTGGTGCTGCACTCCGCGCTGCTGCGCGTCAGCGACAACGAAAGCCAGCTGGCTTCGGTGCTGGCACACGAAATCTCGCACGTCACCCAGCGCCACCTGGCGCGCGCAATGGAAGATCAGCAGCGCAACGCCCCGCTGACCTGGGTGGGCGCGCTCGGCTCCATCCTGCTGGCGATGGCCAACCCGACTATGGGCATGGCGGCGCTGAGCGGCACCCTGGCCGGCACCCAGCAGGGCATGATCAGCTTTACCCAGTCGAACGAACAGGAAGCCGACCGCATCGGCATTCAAGTGCTGCAGCGTGCCGGATTCGATCCGGAAGCGATGCCCGACTTCCTGCAGAAGCTCTCGGATCAGTCGCGCTACGCCTCCAAACCGCCGGAAATGCTGCTGACGCACCCGCTGCCGGACAGCCGCCTTTCCGACGCGCGCAACCGCGCCAACCAGATGCCGAAACACATCGTGCAGTCTTCGCAGGATTACCTGATGGCCAAGGTGCGCGCACTGGGCATGTACAGTTCGGAGGGCTATGGCCTGAACGAAGAGCTGCTCGGCTCGCTCAGCAAGGGCAATGTGCGCGAACAGGCGGCCGCCAAATACGGCCGCGCCATCCTGTTCTATGAAGCGAAAAAATACGACGACGCGCGCAACATCATTCAGCCGATGCTGGCGCAGGATGCGAAAAACGTCTGGCTGATCGACCTGATGACCGACATCGATCTCGGCCAGAAACGCGCGCCGCAGGCCATCGCCCGGCTGCAGGCGGCCAACGCCGCCCAGAGCAACAACCCGGTGCTGCAGCTCAACCTGGCCAACGCCTATGTCGAAGGCAACCAGCCGGCGCAGGCCTCGAAGATCCTGAACCGCTACACCTTTGCCCATCCGGACGATCCGAACGGCTGGGATCTGCTGGCGCAGGCCAGCGCCGCCCAAGGGCTGCGCGATGAAGAACTGTCGGCCCGCGCCGAAAGCCTGGCGCTGACCGGCCGGCTCGATCAGGCCATCGGCCTGCTCAGCAATGCCAGCTCGCTGCAGAAACTCGGCAGCCTGAAACAGGCGCGCTACGATGCGCGCATCGACCAGCTGCGCCAACTGCAACAGCGCTTCCGCCAATACCAGCGCAGCTGATGCAACAAGGAATGAACGCCATGAAAAACGTCACGATTTACCACAACCCGCGCTGCTCCAAGAGCCGTGAAACCCTGGCGCTGCTGGAACAGCACGGCGTCGATCCCAAGGTGGTGCTGTACCTTGAAACGCCCCCGTCGGCCGATGAGCTGAAAAAGCTGTTGAAGGAACTGGGCTTCACATCGGCGCGCGATCTGATGCGCAAGAAAGAAGACCTGTACAAGGAATTGAAGCTGGCGGACGACAGCCTGAGCGAAGAACAGTTGCTGGCGGCGATGACGGCGAACCCGAAACTGATCGAACGCCCGATCGTGGTGAAAGGCAGCAAGGCGCGCATCGGCCGGCCGCCGGAGCAGGTGCTGGAGATTTTGTAAACGGTCAACCCGCCTCTTATTGAGCCGTAACATACCAATAGCCCTGAACAGGGCTATTTTTAATTGTTTGTTATATAAATACTTTTCATCATCCTCAACTTCTCCTGTTGCTATGCTGCACAAATGCCGAGCCTCACGGCAAGACAGGCGTTGACAACCGTCAACACCCCCACTACCCTAATCGCATCACTGGACGAGCGATGAAAAAACACCCAGACAAGCATATCCAGGCGGCATTAGCTTACGCCCTTTCTCAGGGGTGGCATTTTCGCCCCAGCAAAGGGCACGCATTTGGACGACTGCATTGCGCCTTTGCCGGACATCAAGAACATATGATGAGCATCTGGAGCACGCCGAAAAATCCAGAGGTACATGCCAAACAGATTCGGCGCAAAGTCGATCACTGCCTGGCGCTGTCGCAGAAAAAATAACCGGAGAATCACCATGACGCTCTTTCATTTCTCATTGACGCTAGATGGAGTGACCGCCGATACCACCGGGTTGGAGGATGCGCTGCATGCAGCGGGATGCGATGACGCGCTGATCTGTTTCTACGGTAAAACCGTCTACCTGGAGTTCGATCGAGAAAGCGATAATTTTGCGCACGCGATTTGCAGCGCCATCAGTGATATTGAGTCTGCAAATATTGGCGCCAAGGTGATATCGGTAGACTCCAGCCTGGTGGGATTAAGCGATATTGCCGAGCTCACTGAACTGTCGCGTCAGGCGATCGCGATGCTAAAAGACGGGACTCGCGGCCCCGGCGGCTTCCCTTCCCCCATTCAACGGCTCGGCGGCACCTCACCGTTATGGCGCTGGGCTGACGTGGCGGCCTGGTTGGCGCAACAAGGGAAAATCGACCCACGGCTTGCAGACAATGCGCAGTGTCTGGAACATATCAATCTCGCTTTGCAACTGCGAAGCGATCGGCAACGCCAGCAGGTTGAGCACTACAGCTCCCTGCTGGAACATGCAGAAAAACAGGTTTGATGGCTCGCTACAGCCCCAAGATCTCTTTAACGAACGGGATGGTCAGCTTGCGCTGGGCGGTGATCGAGGCGCGATCGAGTTGATCGAGGGTCATAAACAGCGTGCGCATCTCGCGATCCAGCCGTTTCAACAGGAAGCGGCCCACGTCTTCCGGCAGCTCGAAGCCGCGCAGTTTGCCGCGCAGCTGCAGCGCCAGCAGTTTCTCTTCGTCCGACAGCGGCTGCAGCTTGTAGATCTGCCCCCAGTCCAGGCGCGAAGCCAGATCCGGCAAACGCAGGTTCAGCTGGCGCGGCGGGCGATCTCCGGTGATGAACAAACGGGTGCGGCCGGTTTCCAGAATGCGATTGTAGAGGTTGAAGATCGCCATCTCCCACTCTTCGTCGCCGGCGATGCATTCAATATTGTCGATGCAAACCAGCGCCAGCTGCTCCATGCCGTCCAACACTTCAGGCACGAAGTAGGCGCGCTTGTCGAGCGGCACATAGCCCACCGCCTCGCCCTTCTGCGAAAGCTCGGCACAGGCCGCATGCAGCAGATGGCTGCGCCCGCCGCCTTCACGCGACCAAAAATAGATATAGCTGCCATGTTCCTGACGGACGGCGGATTGGATCGCGGCTAATAGGGATGGGTTCTCGCCCGGATAAAAACTGGCGAAAGTTTCATCATCGGGAAGATAAAGTGGCAGTGAAAGCTGTGCCGGCGTATTCAGAGAAGCACCTCAACCAAAACTGGCAGAAAAACGTGGGCAGTTTAACACAGAAAACGGGCGCTGTTGAACCGGCAGGATCTTATGCCGCAATAGTGAGCAATGCCTAAGCGCCGCTTGATCGGCTGCGGTGTCCGCCAAGGCAAGAATTGTCCGATATCATTCCCTAACTCCATGCCTGCGCAGGTTAAATTTGTAATTTAAGTAAAATCTGACCTAGTATAGGTAGGCTAAATGCAATCACCATCAACAAGGTTTCTGCAAGGATATAGACGATGAAAGTATGGAATAAAGTGCTGTTGGCCTCCTTTATCGGGTTGTTGGTTGCCGGCTGTGATGACTCATCCAAGGTTGACGCCAACCTGGATAAAGCCAAAGACAGTGCCGAGCAGATGAAAGACGCCGCCCAGAAAAAAGCGGACGATCTGACGGACAAGGCGAAAGCAACGGCGGATGAAATCAAAAAAGAGGCCGCCACCCAGGCTGACCAGCTGAAAGACAAAGCCTCGGCGATTAAAGATGAAGCCGCCAAACAGGCGGACGCCATCACCAACGACGCCAAGGCCAAGGCCGCCGCGATCAAGGATGACGCAGGCAAACAAAGCCAGCAGCTGGTGGATCAGGCCAAGGTCATCAAAAACGACGCCATCAACGGCGCTAACGATCTGACCGAGCAGGCCAAGGCGAAGACCGAAGCCATCAAGAGCAGCGCCGAAAACAAAGCGCAAGAGTTGAAACAAGAGACCGATGCGGCGGTGAACGGCGATACGCAGCCGGCCACCCAGCAGTAAGCTATTCTCAGCCACAAAAGAAAGGAGCAGTAAATGGGGATTATTTCCTGGATTATCTTCGGCCTGATCGCCGGTATTTTGGCTAAGTGGATCATGCCCGGCAAAGACGGCGGCGGCTTTATCCTGACCATCGTGCTGGGGATCATCGGCGCCGTGGTCGGCGGCTATATCAGCACCTTCTTCGGCTACGGCAAGGTTGACGGCTTCAACTTCGGCAGCTTCGTGGTGGCGGTCATCGGCGCTATCGTGGTGCTGTTCGTGTACCGCAAAATTCGCAGCTAATATGATATTGGGGGGGCTGAGGCTCCCCCTTTTTCACTATTTGACCATGCGTCCGTCATTAAGAATGAACGCAGTTCTACCGTCCCAAAACTCAGCAATAAAAATATCTTTCGGCTCTATACCGTGTTCACGGATAGTTTGGCTCAACCACTCCTCATCTTTATTAATCTCCTGCAGCTCATAAGGCCTGGCCCTGCCATTTTTCATAATGATAATCGAAGGCAGCTCATTTCCCTCACATACCGCGGTGATCTGACCGCCCGGCTCAATTTGCGCATAGACAATCTCCTGAAAGGCGTGAATCCCCTGCGCATGCAGCTGTGAGGAAACGTTCAAGATGTCGATTTTATTTTTCTTGGCTAAAATATTTTCCATCAAAAAGCGGCCGTTTTTTATAATTGGTATCGGGTTGCCGATAGTGACCGAACGAAAGAAGTTGCAGTGTTTACTGATTGCATTCAACAGAGAAATTAGCCCTACCCCGATAAGCAGTACAACGACATACTGGTACAAGGGGATGCTGTCGCTATAGATAACGCCCCCAATAATGCCCCCGAGCACAAAGTTGCCGATAAAATCCACAGGGGTCATTTGCGATAGCTGGGTCTTTCCGGACAAGTTCAAGTGGGTGATAACAATGACAAAGCCAATAACAAATTTGAGCAAAATATATCCGTAGTACTCCATATCCTTTTCCTTTTAATCGATGTTGTTAATGCTATCAGCTACTTTATCCCAACGGATGTAAAGGCAGAAATACGAGTAAAAAGGGCAGCCCCTGGGCTGCCCTTTTCGTTACTTCTGCTCCGCCGGTTCGTCCGGCGCGTCGAGCACCTCTTCTTCCTTGCGGAACAGGCTGATGACCTTGAACAGCAGGCTCAGGCCGATACCCACGATGGTCGCCAGCGCCATGCCTTTCAGCTCCGCCGCGCCGATATGCACCTTGGCGCCGCTCACGCCGATGATCAGGATCACCGAGGTCAAAATCAGGTTTTGCGCTTTGTTGTAATCCACTTTGGACTCGATCAGCACGCGAATGCCCGAGGCGCCGATCACGCCGTACAGCAGCAGGGAAACGCCGCCCATCACCGGCACCGGCACCGCCTGGATCGCCGCCGCCAGCTTACCGATGCAGGACAGCAGGATCGCCAACACCGCCGCGCCACCGATCACCCAGGTGCTGTAGACCTTGGTGATGGCCATCACGCCGATGTTCTCACCGTAGGTGGTGTTCGGCGTAGAGCCGAAGAAGCCGGAGAACACCGTCGAAATGCCGTTGGCGAACATCGAGCGATGCAGCCCGGGATCGCGGATCAGATCTTTCTTCACGATGTTGGCGGTCACCACCAGGTGGCCGACGTGCTCGGCGATCACCACCAGCGCCGCCGGCAGAATGGTGAAGATGGCGAACCACTCAAAGCGCGGAGTGTAGAAGGTCGGCAGCGCGAACCAGTGCGCCTCGCGAATCGGAGTCAAATCCACCACGCCCATGAAGAACGACAGCGCATAGCCCACCAGCACGCCGATCAGGATCGGGATAATCGCCAGGAAGCCGCGGAACAGCACCGAGCCGAGCACCGTGACCGCCAGCGTCACCAGCGAAATGGTGATGGTGGTCGAATCGGCGCTGGTGCCTTCCGCCGGCAGCAGCCCCGCCATGTTGGCCGCCACGCCCGCCAACTCCAGCCCGATGACCGCGACGATCGCCCCCATCGCCGCCGGCGGGAACATCACGTCCAACCAGCCGGTGCCGGCCTTTTTCACGATCAGCGCCACCAGGCAAAACAGCACGCCGCACATGATGAAACCGCCCAACGCCACTTCGTAACCGAGCGGCAACAGCAGCAGCACCGGCGAGATAAACGCGAAGCTGGAACCGAGGTAGGCCGGGATCTTGCCTTTACAGATGAACAGATACAGCAGCGTGCCGATGCCGTTGAACAGCAGCACGGTCGCCGGGTTGATCTTGAACAGGATAGGCACCAGCACGGTGGCGCCGAACATGGCGAACAGGTGCTGGAAGCTGAGCGGAATGGTCTGGAGCAGCGGCGGGCGCTCGCTGACGCCGATGGCGCGACGGGTCATGTGTGCTTTTCCTCGGTTTATTGGTTTTATAGGTTTTAGTCAAAAAAAAGCCGACTCGTTAAGTCGGCTCAAATGTTTACTTGGTACCAAATATCTTGTCGCCCGCATCGCCCAGGCCAGGCACGATGTAGCCCTTGTCGTTCAGGCACTGATCGATGGAGGCGGTGTACAGCTCAACGTCCGGGTGCGCTTTCTCCAGCGCGGCGATGCCTTCCGGCGCCGCCACCAGAACCAGCACCTTGATGCTGTGGCAGCCGGCTTTCTTCAGCAGATCGATAGTGGCGATCATCGAACCGCCGGTGGCCAGCATCGGGTCGACGACCAGCGCCATGCGCTCTTCGATGTTGGAAACCAGCTTCTGGAAGTACGGCACCGGCTCCAGGGTTTCTTCGTCGCGGTATACGCCCACCACGCTGATGCGCGCGCTCGGCACGTGCTCCAGCACCCCTTCCATCATACCCAGGCCTGCGCGCAGGATCGGCACTACGGTAATCTTTTTCCCTTTGATCTGATCCACTTCAACTGGCCCGCACCAGCCTTCGATGGTGACTTTTTCCGTCTCCAGATCGGCGGTCGCTTCATAGGTCAGTAAACTACCCACTTCTGAGGCCAGCTCACGGAAGCGTTTGGTGCTGATGTCATTTTCGCGCATCAGGCCAAGCTTGTGTTTTACCAGCGGGTGTTTCACCTCAACGATCTTCATCATTTTTCTCCTATTAAGGTGGTTGCGGCCAAAAAAATCGCGGGATTATACCTCCTTTTTTTCACCGCGCCACCCACAATAGCCCGATCGGGATCAACAAAAGTTTGAATATCAGTATAGATGACGAAAAAGCGGAGCCGGTTCACAAGCCACTCGCAAACGTTTGCCTGCGCTGTTAGAATTGCCGCGCCTTATTCCGGAATCAACATCGGAAGCACAGTTTTCAAACCGCAAACCGTCGTGGGGAATCGCGCAGTGACCGACAAAACCTCTCTCAGCTATAAAGACGCAGGTGTCGATATCGATGCTGGCAACGCATTGGTAGACCGCATCAAAGGTGTAGTTAAACAGACCCGTCGCCCGGAAGTGATGGGCGGTCTGGGCGGGTTTGGCGCCCTGTGTGCGTTGCCGCAGAAATACCGCGAGCCGGTGCTGGTTTCCGGTACCGACGGCGTGGGCACCAAGCTGCGTCTGGCGATGGATCTGAAACGCCACGACACCATCGGCATCGATCTGGTGGCGATGTGCGTCAACGATCTGGTGGTTCAGGGCGCCGAGCCGCTGTTCTTCCTCGACTACTACGCGACCGGCAAGCTGGATGTGGACACCGCGGCCAGCGTGATCACCGGCATCGCCGAAGGCTGCAAACAGTCCGGCTGTGCGCTGGTGGGCGGCGAAACCGCTGAAATGCCGGGCATGTACCACGGCGAAGATTACGACGTGGCCGGTTTCTGCGTCGGCGTAGTCGAAAAATCCGAGATCATCGACGGCAGCAAAGTGCAGTCCGGCGACGCGCTGATCGCCCTGGGCGCTTCCGGCCCGCACTCCAACGGCTACTCGCTGGTGCGCAAGATCCTGGAAGTGAGCAACACCGATCCGACCGCCACCCAGCTGGAAGGCAAACCGCTGGCCGACCACCTGCTGGCGCCGACCAAGATTTACGTGAAGTCCGTGCTGGAGCTGATCGAGAAGGCGGACGTACACGCCATCGCTCACCTCACCGGCGGCGGCTTCTGGGAAAACATTCCACGCGTGCTGCCGGAAGGCATGCAGGCGGTGATCGACGAAGCCAGCTGGCAGTGGCCGGCGGTGTTCACCTGGCTGCAGCAGGCCGGCAACGTCAGCCGCCATGAAATGTACCGCACCTTCAACTGCGGCGTAGGCATGGTCATCGCCCTGCCGGAGGCCGAAGTGGAAGCGGCCATCGCGCTGCTGACCGCGGCAGGTGAAAAAGCGTGGAAAATCGGTAAACTGACCGCCTCTTCCGACGAACAACAAGTGGTCATCAACTGATGAAAAAGATCGTGGTGTTGGTCTCCGGCCAGGGGAGCAATCTCCAGGCGCTGATTGACGCCTGCCAGCAGGGCCGCATCGCCGCCGAGATCGTGGCGGTGTTCAGCAACAAGGCGCAGGCTTATGGCCTGCAACGCGCCGAGGCGGCGGGCATCGCCACCCAGGCGCTGGATGCCAAGGCCTATGCCGATCGCACGGCGTTCGACGCCGCGTTGGCGGACGCCATCGACCAGCACCAGCCCGATCTGGTGGTGCTGGCCGGCTACATGCGCATCCTCAGCCCGCAGTTCGTGCAGCGTTATGCCGGCCGCATGCTGAACATTCACCCTTCCCTGCTGCCGAAATACCCGGGGCTGCATACTCACCGTCAGGCCATCGACAACGGCGACAGCGAACACGGCACCTCGGTGCACTTCGTGACCGAACAGCTCGACGGCGGCCCGGTGATTTTGCAGGCCAAGGTGCCGATTTTCGCTGACGACGAAGAGGATGACGTGGTTGAACGGGTGCAAACCCAGGAACACACGATCTATCCGCTGGTGGTGAGCTGGTTCGTCGACGGCCGCCTGGCGATGCGCGATGGCGCCGCCTGGCTGGACGGCGAACGCCTGCCTGAGCAGGGCCACGCCGCCGACTGATGCGCGCATCCTGAACCTTGCCTAAACGGCGCCCACGCGGCGCCGTTTTTTTTTCGCCTTCATCCATTCTGTGAAGTTATACTTTGCACAATTTCACGGCACAGAGGAGCCCACATGTCCAGCACTGCCAGCGTCAGGTTACGCCCATTGGAACGGGACGATCTGTCGTTCGTCCACCAGATGGACAACAACGCCAGCGTTATGCGCTATTGGTTTGAAGAACCCTACGAAGCCTTTGTCGAGCTTTCCGATCTCTACGACAAACACATCCACGATCAGAGCGAGCGCCGCTTTATCATCGAGCACGAAGGCGCCAAGGTCGGCCTGGTGGAGCTGGTGGAGATCGATCACATCCACCGCCGCGCAGAGTTCCAGATCATCATCGATCCCGCCCACCAGGGCAAAGGCTATGCCAGCACCGCCGCCCGCTTGGCGATGGACTACGGCTTCTCGGTGCTGAACCTGTACAAGCTGTACCTGATCGTCGACAAAGAGAACCCGAAGGCGATCCACATCTACAGCAAGCTGGGCTTCAACGTGGAAGGCGAGCTGATCGACGAGTTCTTCGTCAACGGCGAATACCGCACCGTGCTGCGCATGTGCATCTTCCAGCCGCAATACCTGGCGAAGTTCAAAACGCCCAATGATAAGCCGCTGGTGAAGTGACGGTCAGCAAGAAAAAGAGAAAACCCGCGCAGGCGGGTTTTTTATTGGGAAATAAGTGGCTAGTATTAAGGCATGCTATTTTATCGTCAGGAAATAGTCTGATGAATGCGGAAATAAATAATATTTCCCGAGATAATTAATCGAACAATAATTCATATTGATAGTAAGAGTTACCCTCTACCTCTACAAAGGAAAATATAATGACGACCATCTCAAACCTGCTGCTTTTTATCGGTCTGGTCATGTTCGCCATAACCGCCGGCCTAAATACCTATAGCGGCTACGCCTCCGCAGATCCCAATAGCGCCCCGCTGTTTTCCCCGCTCTGGTGGACGCGCTGGTTCCCACTCTACGCCTCGGGCGCTGCGTTGCTGTTGATAGGGCTGGTATTGCGGTTTTCGGGGCGAGGACGATAAAAAAACAGAAACGGCTCCGAAGAGCCGTTTCCATACGTGGGTCAGCAGCCTCCATAAACGGTATTATTTACCTATTTATGATGCATAGCACGTTGCTGAAATAGGGGCGAAGCCATTTCCTAACTTATTTCCTTGATAATATTCTGTACGATAGGTGTAACAGCTGCTGTCAATTTTTCATTGTCAATAGTGAAGATCAAAAGTTCAATATCGCTTTCCGCATCAAGTAGCAACTGTCGTAACCATTTTTCCTCTATCGCTACAATACTGTTACCTGCGTTATCTATTTCTGATTGAACTTCAGCCACAGATAGTTTTCCCTCTAAAAAGGCCACACAGGAAAACCTAAGTTTTTTAATTACATCGGGATAAATCCACTCACTCATTTTTCACTCCTACGAAGGATTGTGATTATGATGTTACCATTGTTTTCAGTAACCACACCAATGTCACCAGCCCGATAAATTGTCCTTTGAATACCATTGGATATGCTTGTTTCAGTAACACCTGTTTTAATTACATGTTCAACTATATTTGGAGAAATGGTTTTTCCAGGTCCAATGGTTCCTGCTGGGGAACCTAAGCTTGTTGGTTGCATTCGGTCAACGGCATGTTGAGAGTAAAGACGATCACCTATACGTGCGTATTGACGTCCATCAACTGTTTTTTTCGGATAATTTTGCCAAGAGTCCCACGGAAGTTTCGTCTCACTTTTGGGCATGCGGTCTAGAGCAATTAATGTGTTTTTCTCGGCAGCTTTGGAAGTAGCTTTAAGCGTGTTACTAGTTATTTTTACACCCAGCTTACCTGCACCGGCGGCCCCAGCAAACAGCCCTAGCCCGGCCATCGTCAGTTTACCAAACTCCAGACCTGCACCAAAAGCGCCATCCACGCCGGCATGTTCGTACTTCGTCTTGAATGTCTCGATCCGCCCCAGGTATTCCTGTTTCACACTCTCTCCGATAATCGAGAATCGTTCATCGTTCTTTATCAGAGCTATTAATGCATCCGCGGCCTCGCGTGGATTACTGGCCACGGCGACCAAACCATCCACCGTATCGCTGATTTCAACCGGGATGCCCGAGACTACACCTGCCGCAAAGGCGCCATCCTGGGTATGGCTCGTTATTCCCCAGTTCGCCAACACAACCGCTTTATCGAGCGGCGATTTCGCGGCCGCCAAATCTTTCTCCATCAATTCTTGCTGTTTGTGGCTGAGATAGTTGTATCGGAACGCATTCTCACCACCGGTGGCGCCACTGTAAGCACCATCAGACTTGCCGGTGAAGACTGCGCCTGCGGCTGCGCCCAGCACTCGTGCCATCTGCGCCTGCTGTTCCGATTTCTTCTGCCACTCCTCCGGCTTGATGATATTGTCGCCCAATATCACCCCGGCCAGCTCCGCCGCCAGCGCCCCTGCCGCTGCGCCTTTGGCATTGCCCTTGCCGATTTCTGCGGCCACGCCCGCTAGAACGGCATGGCTTACGGCCCGGCCCGGTATATTGAGAACCTGACCGTTATCCCCGATCAGATTGGCGCCCTCGGCCTGAACCTGGCTGCCGATGTTCGCCAGCAGCGCATTGGTCAGGTTGTCCTTGAAGCTGCCGCCATTGATGGCGGTATTCAGGCTGGAGCTGATGACCGATTGCCCCGCTACACGCTGAGCAATCTTGCTCCAGTCGCCGTTGCTCAACTGCGGCAGTTTGACGTTGTTTGGATTGAGCGGTTTGCCCGCCGCGTCCTATCGGCGTTTATATGGAATACAACATCAAGAGAAAACGGCTCCGGAGAGCCGTTCGCATGGGCGTTAGATTTCCGTCAACCGTGGCCTATAGTGGTACTTTTTACCTTGGCTCATTTGCATGAGCAAAGCGTGCCTAACCTCAAACTGTTGGGAGCGGTGAGGTTACTCAGGCTTCTCAAGCAATCCAAGCAACTCCATATCATAAAGCAAATCGCTTTTTTCATCTTCGCCAATACCTTGAATTAGAGACTCAAGGTTTGTTTTTTCCAAAATGGAAGAAATTGAGTTTCGGTAATTATTCTCAACATCTTTTGGCCCTCTGCCGGCTATAAGGATGAGTGTAAACACTTTCAGCATTAACATTTCCACAGGCGATAACTGTGCATTTTCGTATTGATAAGATGCATACCCTATTTCTTCAATACCGTACTCCCAGGTCGTACCATTTTTATTAAAAGCATTAATGTGACTTCTACAACAGCTATAAAAGCAATCTAAATACTCAGCTCGCAATTCTTCATAAGTCATGCGTTCTTCATCCATCATTTCAATCTCCCAGGGATCAGCATTACGTCGTTATTGTCGAGAACCTCTACTTTTATTCCAGGGTATTTTTTCTGAAATTGCTCTACGACACCCAAGCAGCTCTCACATGCAGCACGTTCAGTGAAAATGGTGACTCTCCCCTCAGCTGATACATTGTTACCTAACTTATCAGCCAGGTTGTCCAGAATTTTGTACTCTGAATCTGTATTCCTAGATATGAGGATACCATCAGAACTTTTAATGGTTTCATATTTAAAGTTTTGGTTTCCATCACCTATGAAACTTTTTTCTGCTTTAGCTATCCTGCTGTGTGCCGCAAGTGTTTTCGGCATACCAGGAACATCGATTTGTGCAACAGCTGCATTTCCTTTTTTTCGGATTTTTTCCGCAAATGGCGCCCTAGCATCCAATACCTGCTGCCTAAACGCAGCAGCCTGTTGAACGGTCTTCTCATTGACCAGATACCCTTTCCAGGCGCTGGTTGGCCCTACCAGTTTGGATGACAGGTACTGGTTGCCGACGTTCGCTTTACCCATACCGGCAAACGTGCTGGCAATAGAGACCGCCATCACCGAGGCATTCACCCAGTCCGGCGACCACCCGGTCAACTTGCTGATTTGTTCTATCTGCTGGTTGCGAGCAAACAGCTGGCCGTCGGTTATCTGGTCGCCCAAATCATACGTGAATAACTTTTCGCTGTCATAGCCGGCAAACGCCGGATAGTTGCCGAAGCGCTGGCGCTCTTTTTATACCCAGTAATTGGCAATGAGGCCGTCTTCATCCCGCGTTGACGGGTACTTATTCATCAGGGCTTCAAACTGCTTGCGTTCGTCTGAGTTCAACGCCTCTTGCGTGGTGCAAGCTACTTTTCGGCATGAAGCCGCCATCAGACGCGCTTCTTTTTCCTTGTCACCCTTAGCCAACGCTTTAATGGCGTTGAGTTCTTCCTGATGCAACTGTCGATTAAAACGCTCGACAAACTCACCCGCATTTGCACCGCTGGTGGCACCTGCTGCTTTGGCGGTTACGATGGCCCCTGCAAAGGCGCCCGCTACGCGGCTGATTTGAGCCTGACGCTCTTGCCAGCCTTCACTTCTGACCAAATTATCATTGATGATCACCCCGGCCAGCTCCGCCGCCAGCGCCCCTGCCGCTGCACCTTTGGCATTGCCCTTGCCGATTTCTGCGGCCACGCCCGCTAGAACGGCATGGCTTACGGCCCGGCCCGGTATATTGAGAACCTGACCGTTATCCCCGATCAGATTGGCGCCCTCGGCCTGAACCTGGCTGCCGATGTTCGCCAGCAGCGCATTGGTCAGGTTGTCCTTGAAGCTGCCGCCGTTGATGGCGGTATTCAGGCTGGAGCTGATGACCGATTGCCCGGCCACCCGCTGCGCCACCTTGCTCCAGTCGCCGTTGCTCAGCTGCGGCAGTTTGACGTTGTTTGGATTAAGCGGTTTGCCCGCCGCGTCCTTGCTCCAGCCCATCGCGCTGTCGAAACCGTTGAGCGCGCCGCCGATCGCCATCGCCGTGGCGGTCGCCTTGACGTTCTCATTGCTACCCAGCGCCTGCAGGGTTTTTGACAGGTTGCCCTGGTTTTCCACCAGCGCCACCGCCGCCTGGGAGGCCAGCGAAGACATCCCGGCGGTGACCGCGCCGCTGGTTACCGCCCCGCCGCCCACGGCGCCGGAAACGCTGGAGGCCGCCGAGGCCGCCAGTGAACTGCCTGCGGTCACCGCCGCTGCCGCGATGGCGATCACCGCCGCCACCGCCGGGTTCAGGTGCTGGCTCTTGTAATCCCAGCTGTCGTAAGCGTCTTTGACCTTGCTCCACTGCACGTCGTTGCGCTTGTTCAGATCTTTGACCCAGGTGGTGCCCGGCGTATTGCCCAGGGCGTCGATGGCGCTTTGCAGCGCCTGGCCGTTTTTCACCTTCACATCGGCGCTGACGCCCTTGGCGGCCTCTACGGTCAAGGCGCCACCGGTATGAATGCTCGGCAGCACCCACTTATTGTCTTCGTACCCTTTATTGGCCTGCTTGATAAAGAAGCCTTTCGAATTGCTGACGGTCTGTTCGAAAGAGGTGTTTTTCACCGCGCGGAAGTTAACCTGGCCACGGGAGCTGGTCAGGCGTGCGTTTTGTCCAGCGGCGATTTTGCTGGCTTCATAGGTGCTGTCGTCGCGGCTCATCAGCGTGATATTGCCGGCGGCGGTAAACTCGGTAACCTTGTTGGTCACGTCGTGGCGGGTCTGCTTAACCTCGGTTTTCTTGCCCCACCATTTGCGCTTGGTTTCCTTTTTCTCGTAATGGCTGGACTCTTCCATCGCCTGGGCGTAGAGATAGCCGCCCTTGGCGGCCACATCCAACGCCCCTTTAGCCGTCAATTTAGTGGCCTGGAACAAGATACTGCCGTTGGAAATAACGGTCATCAGACCGCCCGCGTTGAGTTCACTGCCTTGTTGGGCCAGGCTTTCCGTATACTCGTTCCCCCCCTCCCGATAGGTATAATTTTGCACCGCGTCAAAACGCATGTTGCCGCCAGCGCTCAATGTCATATCACCACCAGACAACAATGCCGAACCACTGGCCGACAGCTCCTCGTTCGACGCCAACGTCAAGTTTTTCCCTGCACGCACAAAAGTGGTTAGGTGGCGATCGTCCCTGTTGTTGTCGTTGGTAGCATCAAGATACGAATAGCCCTGCGAACCCAACCAGAGATTACGGCCAGCATAGGCTGTAACATTACCATCCGAATAAAGATAAGCCCCCGGTGCGGCGATATCCATGCCGGCTGAAATCTGCAGACTGCGCATGCCGTTGATACTTGCACGCAATTCGGGCGTTCGGGATGAACTAAAATAATGGCTATAGCTTGGATTAACCGTTCTTAGCCCGAGAAGAACACTTTTTCCTGCGTTCAACACCATATCCAATGTTGCTTTCAGATAGGTTCCCGGCAGATCGATATTTTCACCGGCGATAATCGTGATGTTTTCTCTCACCTCTGCCTTACCAGGTGCGGCAAACGCCCGATTAAAATGCTGCTGGCCAGAGACACGTCCCGTACTTGTGAGTAGAGCCGACGGGGGCAATAAACGATCGTTATTGAAGATCGTGAAACTTTTTCCTGCCATGCCAGTGATGTTCCAGCCAACATGCAGTTCGGTGTCATTCAGTAAGATGTTTTTTCCTGCATTCACCGTCAGATCATTGGCAGTGATGTTGGCAAATGCCACGTTGCCATCGGGATGAAAATAGCGGGTTGTTATTGCTGAATGGCTTTTGATATCCCCTGAGCGGCTGATTAAATTAACCTGCGTACCCTGAAGCCTGCTTTGCCAAGCGTCGATATTGTTGATAGCCGTTATCGATAGCTCTCTTCCGGCAGACAATGCGGCCTGTCCAAGGCTGACCTGATCGTCCGCCTGGATAGTCAAGTCGGTACGTGCACCAACGCTATCGGTTAAAAATATTTTTCCTGCATGCAACAGAATATTATTAGCACCGAGTGTATCAACACGCGGGCTATTACCAACCTCTATTATATTAGAGGGATCGTAGGGCAATGGGGTATCTATATTAATGGTGTTTTTAACGTCAACGACTAAGTTATTTCCTGCGTTAATTAAGGACTGCTGGTACCCTTTCGCTTGCCAACTCTGCAACTCTTGCTGTTTGGTATAAGGTGCTTTTTCTGTGACATACAATAAATCCCAATCTCCCGGTGGCGCATCCTCATCACGCGCTATATCGCCGACACCAAAAGTTGCCGTTCCTAGCCGCCAATACAGGTCTTTTTGACCAAATTGCAGACTTTTCACGGTAAAGTCTTTCCCCGTCAATATCAGGTCTTTTTCAGCCTTGATGTTCGACTGATCGTTTAATAAAAAAGCGGCGTTGATATAAGCATTGCCGCCAGAGTTAATCACGCCAGGAATCCGTGATTGAACGAGCAGATACTCATCCCGCCCCACATTGACCGTATCGCTTTTCGACAAATTGATTTCACCAAACCAACTGCCTATACCGAAGTCCTTTAGTTCAGGCTCCAGCATCACTACGGCATCCACCCCCTGTCGCGTGCCGTAATAACTCCCCACGGAAGATTTATTAAACGCTTTGGAGTTACCTGGGATATTTTTCCACCCAGCACCCACGACATCTCGCACGTTGTTCAGTTGCTCCGTGCGTATAACCAAATCACCGCTATTAGTCTTGATGGTCGCGGAGCGGTTTTCAACCAGGCTAGCCTTGTTGCCCTGCGCATCCTTCTGGATCCACAGATTGCGATTGGCATGGATTTTGGTATCGGCACCTATGTTACGCACCGTATCGCTGAACACGCGAATATCGCGGCTGGCGGTAATTTGCCAGGCGTTGGTGAGCGTTGGGCTAGCCAGCGTAGCGTCCTGATCCGCCTGTACCACGCTCCATGGCGCCACAAGCAGCTCTTTCGCGCTGACGTTAAGGTCGGTCTTACTGTGCGTAGTGCCGTTAAGAGTGATTTTACCGTTCACGTTCAGCGTGATATCTCGCTGATTGGTGATAAGGTCTTTCAGGTTAACCCCTACCCCATTCTCATTGGCCACCAGGCGGATTTTGTTGGCATACATGCCGCCCAGTGCCTTGGTATCCACCGCCAGTTGGGGCTTAGCGCCTTCCCCGGCGATCGGTTTGATGCTGCCGTCCTTGAAGCTGATGCGGTTAGCGCCTTGGGTCAAAGACAGGCTGTTGGCGTTGATTTGCCCATTCACTTCGGTGGCGCGGCTGATGATGTCAACATAGTCGGCGCTATAACCGTCCAGCCCTTTACCGCCGATGGTGACGCCGCCTTTTTTCACCTCCAGCGCCTCCAGCGCGCCCTGCTTGTCGAACTGCGGTTTGCCGGTGGTTAACGTCACGCCTGGCGCGTTGATAAAGCCGCAGCCGTTGCAGGTGATGCCATTTGGGTTGGCGATCATCACGTTGGCTTTGTTGCCGAACACCTCGAGCTTGCCCTGCAGCTCGGAACGACTGCCTCCGGTGACTTCGTTGATGATAAGTTCTGCTGGCTTCCCTTTCAGATTCGGGTTGCCCTTTGCATTCTCAATAGTCACGCCCAGTTGGGTCTTGCCACCCTGGATGGCATTATTCAGCACCGCACCGGGCGCACCGACGTTAAAATCCTTGTAGGTATTGTGCGAAATCCCCGCCCCGTTCGGCGTAGCGATATTCACCACCGGCACGTCGCCCGGCTTGATAACCACCTGCGTATTGCCGTTAGCGGCGGTAATGCCGGCGGCGAACGCCGGGTGCAACGGCTGGAAAGCCGTCAGGTAGATCAGCAAATAGCTGGCGCCCCGCGCCAAAGGGGAAGTGGACTTATCCATATTCATTCCTTCGAAAGGATGTTGTTTTGAACGCCGAGGCGCTCCTGCTGTGTGCTGGCGTTATAACGTGACGGTGGCTTGCCAGTAGGCCACCCAACGATCCGGTTGCAGGCTGCCTGGGTGCGTCAGCGGTTTACCGACGGTGACCGCCTGATTGAACCAGCGGCCGCTTAGCGTGGCCCCCAGAGCCGCGCCGGCGACGCTGCCGCCGTCTATCAGCCCGGCGCGCCCCTGCAACCAGCCAGCGTCTAACGCGCCGGTGAAAGAAAGCTCCCCCAGCCCCGGCAACGTCTGCCATTGCCAGTTGAGTTCATTGCGCCAGTAGGCGCCGCGATTGCCGGTCAGGTACTGCTCTTTAAAGCCACGCACCGAGTATTGCCCGCCAATGGAAATGCGCTCGCCGGCATACAGGTTGTCTGCGCTGGTTTGCCCATAGGCCGAGGTCAGGTAGTAGAGAGAGGGGGCGAGCGGATAAAAGTAGCTGGCGCTGAGGCCAAGCTTGCGGAACTCGCTGCGCGGCGCCCCGTCGCGCTCAGGATCGTCGGCGGTGGCGCCCAGCATGCGCAGCCCGCGGCTTACCGTCGGGTTCAGCGTCATATAGCCGCCGCCCGCAGCCGCACTGTAATTGAGGCCCAGGCTGGCGACGCTGAGCCTCGGGCTGCTGACGCCCAACCGTTCCCCCGCCAGCTTATTTTCCGTGGTGCGCCGCGCCAGCCCGATATCGACGGCCAGCTTGCGTTTGCCATCCCGCAGCAACGTGCGGTTGGCGCCCAGACGCTGGGTCTGGTTGTTGCCCTGATAGCGGTAAGCCGCGCCGTTGAACGGCACCCGCTGGAAAAAATCGTTCCAGGCGTACTGGTAACTGAACAGCCAATAGCCGTAGGGTAAGGTGACACCGCCGTTCAGGCTGCGGCTGCGGTGATGCGGGCTGAAATCGTTATTGCGCGCTGCGGAAAGCGACCATTGATCGGCGAGGCGCAGTGGGTTATCCAGCGTGAAGGCGGCGTTCATCTGCCCGGTGCCGGTGCTTCTCTGGCCGCTGTTATCGGCGCCGAAAGAGAAAGAGACCGGCGCGCGCCGGGCGCCACGCAGCAAAACCACGTTGGAAAAGCCGGGTTGTTCGCCGGGTTGAATATCGATAGCCACCTGTTGCGATGGCAGGCGGTTGAGCTGCTCCATGCCCTGCTCAATATCGCGCAGATTCAATACGTCGCCAACCAGGCCGGGAAACGCCATTTTCAGCGCCAGCGTCTGCTCGCCGTTCTGCGTGATGGACTCGATTCGCCCTTCGCTGGCGCTCACGGTCAACACGCCGCGGGAGATATCCTGCTCCTGCAGCCAGGCCTGCGAGGTGACATAGCCGCGTTGCAGATAAGCATTGGTGGTTTCGCGCACCAGACGGTTGATGTGCTCTAGCGTCAGGCAGCGCCTTTGATACGGGCGAGCCAGGCTTTCCTTCACCGACCAGGAAAGATGTTCGGCGCCCTGAAAAACGATTTGCCTCACCGGCTGGCAAACCGCCCCTGCGGCGGCCGACACAGGCAGCGGCAAGGCCGGCAACTCAACGTTATTTTGCAGCGCCTCGCGTTGCTGCTGCGCCTGTTCCAGCAACGTTTTCTGCTGCTGGGTAATGCTGTCGCGGTCAGCAGGGCTGGTGATTTCCGCACACCACGCCGGAGCGCAGAGCGCCAAGAGTGCAGGCCAAATCCCGGGCTTCCATGCACACATTTAAACACATCCATTTACGTTAGTTTACATAGTTTATCGAAGTATATACATTTTACGCCGACGATCAATGATAATGAGAATTGTTTTTGTTTGATCGGGTTCACAACGTGGTTAAACATCAGGAATATATTTTGTCGAGCTTGCCGCCACATTTCCTGATGGCGGATATTATTAACACATGAATTAAAAACCCAAATAATTACCAATAATAAATTCAAGAGTTAAATAATACGCACAATATCGCTAAAAATAAAAAATAAAGTTTACAAAATTAACCCGCCGTCTTACCGTGATATTTTGTTTAATGCAATTATTCATGAAAGCCATAATTTACAACTAACCAATCAAGAACCTCGGACAATATCAGGATTTCCTAATGCCAGAACGTGATATAGAACTGTTTATTCGTGATTACGTTAATGATATCAAAGCCGGCAGCGCCGCGCTGTTTGCCGGCGCCGGGCTGTCCATACCCGCCGGCTTTGTCAGCTGGAAAGAGCTTATCGGTGATATCGCTTATGAATTGGGGCTGGATATAGAAAAAGAAAGCGACCTTATTTCTCTGGCTCAATATCATCTCAATGAAAAAGGCAACCGGCATAAGATAAATCAAAAAATAATTACAGAATTCGCTGAGCAAGCGGAAGAAACTGAAAATCATCGGATCATTGCCAGATTGCCGATAGCGTCACTCTGGACAACCAACTACGACGATCTGATTGAAAAAACCTATGCCCGTTATAATCGCGTCTGCGACGTTAAAACCACGCCGGAAAGTCTGACCAACAATATTCACAAGCGCGATGTTGTCTTATATAAAATGCATGGTGATTATAGAACACCCAACCAGGCGATTATCACCCGCGAACAATACGAAACTTACTCCCGTACACACCTTCCTTTTATCAACATGCTGATGGCGGAGTTGACCGCCAAAACCTTCCTGTTTATCGGTTTCAGCTTTGAAGACCCCAACCTGCAATACGTATTGAGTCGCCTTTACGCGCAGTACGGCGAAGGGAAAAGAAACCACTACTGCATCATGCGGCGCGTTCAGCCTGGCGACAGCGGCAGCGAGGATCAGGCGTCTTATGATTACAACAGCCGAAAACAAAGCCTGATGATCAACGATCTGCGCCGTTACGGCATTCAAACGCTGCTGGTGGAGGACTATCGGCAAATCACCGACCTGCTGTATGCCATCGAAACGCAATTCAAGAAAAGCACGGTGTTTATCTCCGGCAGCGCCGACAACTACCACCCCTATGCCCGTGAAGAGTCCATCCAGTTCATACACCGCCTGGCGCGCCTGCTTATCCGCAAACAGTACCGCATCGTCAACGGCTTCGGTTGGGGCGTGGGCACGGCGGTGATCAACGGCGCATTGGAAGCCATTTACGCCAGCGGGGGGAAAATCAGCGAAAGCCAGCTGGTATTGCGCCCTTTCCCCCAATTCGCCAGCGGGAGCATTACGCTGCCGGCACTTTGGCACGAATACCGCCAGAACATGATTTCGCTCAGCGGCATCGCGGTTTTTTTGTTCGGCAACAAGCGTAACGCCGAAGGCGAATGCGTGCTGGCCGACGGTTTATTGAAAGAGTTCCACATCGCTGCGGAACAAGGCTGCGTCTGCATTCCTATCGGTTGTACCGGCGGCGCATCCGCCGAGATCTACCGAAAAATCAAGGAGGAGATGAAAGACACCCTCTATCACCGCCATCCCGTCGCCATGAACCTGCTGGATCAACTTAACGAGCCGGGCAGCCTGGCGGAGAAGAAAACATGCCTGTTGGCACTTATCGATATCATTACTAAGGATAATCCTCGATGACCAGAAAATGTTTTTACAGTTTCCATTATGAGCCGGACAACTGGCGCGCTTCTCAGATACGCGAAATGGGCTCGCTGGAAGGTAACCGGCCGGCCACGGATAACGATTGGGAGGAAGTGAAAAAAGGCGGTGACGACGCCATCGCCGCTTGGATCAAAGGCCAGTTGGACAATCGGAGCTGCGCCGTGATTCTCGCGGGTAAAGATACCGCCAATCGCAAGTGGATCAACTTCGAAATCTGCGAAGCCTGGAAGAAAGGCATGGGCGTGCTGGTGGTATATATCCATAACCTGAAAGACAGCGCCGGCGAACAAGCCCGAAAAGGCAACAACCCGTTGGATCATATCAAGCTGGGGGATAGAAAGCTTTCCGGAATCGCCAAAGCCTATGATCCGCCTTATTTGACCAGCACCAATGTCTATAATCACATCAAGGAAAATCTGGCGGAGTGGGTAGAAGAAGCGATCCGCATTCGCGAAAATTACTGACGGCCGCCCTAAAGACGAAAGGCTGCATTATCCCGCAGCCTTTCGTTCGCTAGGGGTGCGGCACGTCTCTCACCCATACCGCCCGGTAATATAATCTTCGGTGCGGCGCTGGCGCGGCGAGGTGAAGATGGCGTCGGTGTCGTTGTACTCCACCAGCCGCCCCTGATGAATAAAGGCGGTGTAGTCGGAGACGCGCGCCGCCTGCTGCATGTTGTGCGTCACCAGCACCACGCTGTAACGCTGTTTCAGCGCGGAAATCAGCTCCTCGATGGTCAGCGTGGAGATCGGATCCAGCGCCGAGGTCGGCTCGTCGAGCAGCAACACTTCCGGCTCGATGGCGATGGCGCGCGCGATCACCAGGCGCTGCTGCTGGCCGCTGGACAAGCGGAACGCATTTTCACGCAGCCGATCCTTCACCTCATGCCACAGCGCGGCGGCGCGCAGCGAACGCTCCACCGCTTCATCCAGCAAGCGCCGGTCGCGCACGCCCTGCAGCCGCAGGCCGTACACCACATTTTCATAGATCGATTTCGGGAACGGGTTCGGCCGCTGGAACACCATGCCCACCCGCCGCCGCAGCGCCGCCACGTCGATCTGCGCGCCGGAGATCGCCGCGCCGTTCAGCTGCAGATCGCCCTCGATGCGGCAGTTGTCCACCAGATCGTTCATGCGGTTGAAACAGCGCAGCAGCGTCGATTTGCCGCAGCCCGAAGGGCCGATCAGGGCCGTCACCCGGTGCTTCGGAATGCGCAGCGAAATGTCGTGCAGCACCTGTTTGTCACCATAAAACAGGTTCAGTCCGTTGACCGCCAGCGCGGTCTGTTCATCGTCGAGATGCTGGACATCCAGCCGGGGCAAACTGCCTGGCGTCATCAAACCCATTACGCACTCCCCAAAAATAGCGTCATTGTTACTGCGACCATGCTCGGTACCGCTCCCTCAGCGAATGGCGGATACCCATCGCCGCCAGATTCAAACTCACCACGATCGTCACCAGCAGGAAGGCGGTGGCGAACACCAGCGGCCGCGCCGCCTCTACGCTCGGGCTCTGGAATGCCATATCGTAGATCTGGAAGCTCAAATGCATAAACTTCCGTTCCAGGTGCAGATACGGGAAAATCTCGTCCACCGGCAGCACCGGCACCGATTTCACTACCCCCACCAGCATCAGCGGCGCCGTCTCCCCGGCGGCGCGCGCCACCGCCAGAATCAGGCCGGTCATCATCGCCGGCGCCGCCATCGGCAGCACGATGCGCCACAGCGTCTCGGCCCGGCTGGCGCCCAGTGCCATTGAGCCCTGCCGCAGCGAGGTGGGAATGCGCGACAGCCCTTCCTCGGTGGCAACGATCACCACCGGCAGCGTCAGCAGCGCCAGTGTCAGCGCCGCCCACAGCACGCCGGGCGTGCCGAAGGTCGGGTTGGGCAAGGATTCAGGATAGAACAGCTGGTCGAGCGTGCCGCCTATCATATAAACGAAAAAGCCGAGGCCGAAGACGCCGTAGACGATCGAGGGCACGCCGGCCAGGTTGACCACCGCGATGCGGATCACCCGCGTCAGCAGATTGTTGCCGGCATACTCGTGCAGATATACCGCCGCGATCACGCCAAACGGCATCACCACGATCGACATCAGGATCACCATCAACACCGTGCCGAAAATGGCCGGGAACACCCCGCCTTCGGTGTTCGCCTCGCGCGGGCTGTCGGTGAGGAACTTCTTCACCTGCTCGCCCCAGTGCGCCAGCTTCTCGCTGGTGTTCATGGCGTTCGGGTACCAGGCATCGCGCACCTGGCTGAGCGGAATGGTCAACGTCTGGCCGTGCATATCGCGCAGCAGCAGCGCATCGCGCTGGCGATCGCGGTTCAGCCCCGCCAGGCGTTCGGACAGCAGCTGGTATTGCCGCTGCAGCTCCAGCCGCTCGGCCTTGATGGCGTCCTGCGCACGGGCGTCCAGCTTATCGTCGCGCTGCAGGCGCTTTTCCCGCAGCCGCAGCGCGTCAAACTGCTGATTGATGCGCGCCATATCGCGAAATTGAATGTCGTGCGCCTGGCGCGAGAGCGCGGCGATTTGCGGCAGCCGCTGCTGCAACGCCTGCCCCAGATTGCGGCCGGTCAGCGGTTGCCCGTCCTCCAGCAGCCCCGCCAGATAGCCGTAAGCGGTGCCGTGGCTGTCGCGCTCCAGCACCAGCAGGCTGCGCGGCGTGCTTTGGCTGCCGATGTCGCTGGCCAGCAAGGTGCGGAAATCCTGCCCTTCACGCTCGCGGTTACCGACCTTAATCAGATAGCGTTCGACGCTTTGCGCCTCGCCCGGCGGCGTCACGCCCGCCTCCGTCAGCTGGCGGCGCGAAATGCTTTGCTGCTGGTACAGCTCGCCGATCACCGTCACCGGCCCGGCACCGTTCTGATTCAGCTCGAACTGATAAACCGGGCTCGGCCAGAAATAGCGCATCCCCTGCCCGGCCAACAGCAACAGAATGCCGATCAGTGCCAACAGGCTGACGGCCACCGAACCGGCGGTCAGCCAAATCCACGGCGACCCGCTCTTCACCCAGTTCTTCATGGCGCCTCCTGATTTGGCGTGTAACGCTTGCGCAGCCGCAGGCGCACCGCCTCCGCCAGCGTGTTGAACACGAAGGTGAAGATAAACAGCACCAGCGCGGTCAGGAACAGCACGCGGTAATGGCTGCTGCCGGAGACCGCCTCCGGCATTTCGATGGCGATATTGGCCGCCAGCGCTCGCAGCCCCTGGAACAGGCTGCCGTCGATAATTGGCGTATTGCCGGTGGCCATCAGCACGATCATGGTTTCCCCCACCGCGCGGCCAAAGCCGATCATCAGCGCGGAGAAAATCCCGGCGCTGGCGGAAGGCAGCACCACCTTGATCACCGTCTGCCATTGGGTGGCACCCAGCGCCAAAGAGCCCTGGCTCAGGGTGGCCGGCACGCTGAACAGCGCGTCCTCCGCCAGCGAGAAGATGATCGGCACCAGCGCAAAGCCCATCGCCACGCCCACCACCAGCGCATTGCGCTGGTCGTAATTATCCCCCAGCCAGAAATGCAGCGGCTCACCGAACAGCGCGACCTCCAGCCGCGGCCCCAGGCTGAGCGCCAGCCACACCGTCAACGCCAGCAGCGGCAACAGCAACAGCAGATCGACACCCGGCCGGCAACGCGGCATAAAGCGATGGGTCAACGCGCCGCACAGCAGCACCGCCGCCGCCAGCAGCAGCGGCAACGCCAGCACCGCCAACAGGTATTGCTCGATGATCGGCGCCAGCCAAATGCCGGCCACCAGCCCGATCACCACCGTCGGCAACGCGCCCATCACTTCGATAGCCGGTTTGATCACCCGCCGCAGCCCCGGCGTCATAAAATAAGCGGTATAGATAGCGCCGGCCAGCGCCAGGGGAATGGCGAACAGCATCGCGTAAGCCGCCGCCTTGAAGGTGCCGAAGATCACCGGCATCAGGCTGAATTTCGGTTGATAACTGTCTTCGCCGGAGGTGGATTGCCAGACGTAGGCCGGCTGCGGGTAGTTCTCATACCACACCTTGCCCCACAGCGAACGCCAGGTGACGTCCGGATACGGATTGTCGAGCGCATAGCGCTGCCAGCCCTGCGCGCTCTCCAGCAGCAGGCCATCGCCGCGCGGCGCGAACGCCATCTGCCGCACCTCGGCGCCCAAGCGGGCATTCAGCAGCGGCTGCGGCTGAATGGCGGAGAACAGCGAAAAACCGCCGTCGGGCCGCAGAGTGGCGAACACCCGGCGGTAAGGCTCGGCCACCGTCAGCTCCCGCCCGTCGGCGCCGTGGTCGAAATGCTGCACCGGCGTCAGGCGCCAGCGCTGCTCTTTTTCTACTTCGAACCACTCGCGCAGATTGCCGTCGGCGCCCTTGATCAGCAGCGCGCTGCCGCCGGGCAGCGCCGTCATCTGATACGGGGCATGTTCGCCAAGGGTACGCGTTTCACGCAGCTGCAGCTGCGCGCCGTCGATCTGATAACGCGCCAGCCGGTTGCCGGTCAGCAGGTAAAGCTGGCGGCCATCCGGCGTCAGCACCAGTTGCTCAGCATCATGTTCCAGCGGGCGCTCGCTGAACTGCGGCGGCCGGTCGGGGCTGAAACGGCCGAACACCAGGCGCCGATCGTCGGTCACCCCGGCCAGCAGATACTGCCCGCGATGCGCATCCGCCAGCGTCATCAGTTTCAGCGGCTTGCGCTGTGGATCCAGCGCCAACGGCTGCTGCCCGAGCGGGAACAGCCACTGCGGCCGGCCGGTCTCCGCCGTCGCGAAATCCGCGCGCGCCACCACCAAGCGGCCGTCGGCCTGCGCCAGCGCAAACAGATCGCGCTCTCCGGCGGCCTGGGCAAGCAGCGCCGGTTTGGCCAGCAGCGTCTGCTGCGCCAGCGGCGCCTGGGGCTGGCCGTTCGGTGCCGGGGTCAGGCGATAAAACTGCCCCGCGCCCTGCGCGTCGATGCGGTAACCGACGCGCTGCTGCACATCCATGCCCAGCGCCAGCGCCGGGGCCGACGCCGCGATCGGCAGTGGCTGCGCCTGGCCGAGCGAGGCCGGTTTGAACAGCGGCAGCACCGCAAACAGCAGATAAACGAAGATCAGCATCAACGTCATCAGCACCATCAGCCCGCTGGCGGTCACTGCCGCCTGCACGCCGCGGTCGATGCGCCCGCGCATGCGATCTCGGGGATGTTGATTGGCCGTCGTCTGTGTCATGTGTCTCGCTGTCGCTGATGTAATCGGGCTTGCGCCGTAAGATAACCGGGCATCTTATGTCAGTTTTATGACGTTTGCATGACAAAGTTACCCTGCTTTGCCCAGGTTTTTTACACTGCAAACAGACAATATGGCGTCGGTATATTGCTGAAAAATGACCGTAAACACGCTTAATATCACCAAAAATGAGCCTGCTAATCGTCATTTCATGCTACTCACTTCACTGCCGGGCGTCCCGCCTCGGCGAAAATTTATTGCCGCCGAAAAATGCCGCGCGCCAACGCAATGGATATGTTGGACTTTCCTGTCAATCTCTCGCAATAATGATCAAGGACACTAGAGCGGCATCCGGGCGCTGCGTCCCGGATCCTATTCTAAATTTGAACTGGAGTGGCAATGGGTCAGGAAAAGCTCTACATCGAAAAAGAACTAAGCTGGTTATCCTTTAATGAACGCGTGTTGCAGGAAGCCGCAGATAAGAGCAATCCCCTGATTGAACGTATGCGTTTTCTGGGCATTTACTCCAACAACCTCGACGAATTCTATAAAGTCCGCTTCGCCGATCTCAAACGGCGCATCCTGATCAGCGAAGAGCAAGGCTCCGCCGGCGCCTCGCGCCACCTGCTGAAAAAGATCCAGGCCAAGGTGCTGAAAACCGATCAGGAGTTCGACGGCCTGTACAACGATCTGCTGCTGGAAATGGCGCGTAACCAGATCTTCCTGATCAACGAACGCCAGGTGTCCGAGAACCAGCAAATCTGGCTGCGGCAATATTTCAAACAGCATCTGCGCCAGCACATCACGCCGATCCTGATCAATCACGACACCAATCTGGTGCAGTTCCTGAAAGACGATTACACCTATCTGGCGGTTGAGATCATCCGCGGCGCGCGCATCGACTATGCGCTGCTGGAGATCCCGTCCGACAAGGTGCCGCGCTTCGTCAATCTGCCGCCGGAAGCGCCGCGCCGCCGCAAGCCGATGATCCTGCTGGACAACATTCTGCGTTACTGCCTGGACGATATCTTCAAGGGCTTCTTCGACTACGACGCGCTCAACGCCTACTCGATGAAAATGACCCGCGACGCGGAGTACGATCTGGTGACCGAAATGGAATCCAGCCTGCTGGAACTGATGTCCTCCAGCCTGAAACAGCGCCTGACCGCCGAGCCGGTGCGCTTCGTGTATCAGCGCGACATGCCGAACGAAATGGTGGAACTGCTGCGCGGCAAGCTGGGCATCTCCAACTACGATTCGGTGATCGCCGGCGGCCGCTACCACAACTTCAAAGATTTCATCAGCTTCCCGAACGTCGGCAAGGCCAACCTGGTCAACAAGCCGCTGCCGCGCCTGCGCCACATCTGGTTCGACGGTTTCCGCAACGGCTTCGACGCCATTCGCGAAAAAGACGTGCTGCTCTACTATCCGTACCACACCTTCGAGCACGTGCTGGAGCTGCTGCGCCAGGCGTCGTTCGATCCGAGCGTGTTGGCTATCAAGATCAACATCTACCGGGTAGCGAAAGATTCACGCATCATCGAATCGATGATCCACGCCGCGCACAACGGCAAAAAAGTCACGGTGGTGGTCGAGCTGCAGGCGCGCTTCGACGAAGAAGCCAACATTCATTGGGCGAAGCGCCTGACCGAGGCCGGCGTACACGTGATCTTCTCCGCGCCGGGCCTGAAAATCCACGCCAAACTGTTCCTGATTTCACGCCGTGAAGGCGATGAAATTGTGCGCTATGCTCATATCGGCACCGGCAACTTTAACGAAAAAACCGCGCGCATCTACACCGACTATTCGCTGTTGACCGCCGACTCACGCATCACCAACGAGGTGCGTCGGGTGTTCAACTTTATCGAGAACCCCTACCGGCCGGTCACCTTCGACAACCTGATGGTGTCGCCGCAGAACTCGCGCCTGAAGCTGTATGAGCTGATCGACAACGAAATCGCCAACGCCCAGGCCGGGGAACAGGCCGGCATTATGTTGAAAATTAATAATCTGGTGGATAAAGGGCTGGTAGATCGGTTATATACCGCGTCCGGCGCCGGCGTGAAGATCCGCCTGCTGGTGCGGGGCATGTGTTCCCTGATTCCCAACCTGCCGGGGATCAGCGACAATATTCAGGTGATCAGCATCGTCGATCGCTTTTTGGAACACGACCGGGTTTACGTTTTCGACAATAAAGGTGACAAACGGGTGTATCTGTCCTCCGCCGACTGGATGACCCGCAACATAGATTACCGTATCGAAGTGGCGGTATCGCTGCTGGATCCGGCGCTGAAACAGCGCGTTCTGGACATTCTGGAGATCCTGTTCAGCGATACGGTCAAGGCCCGTTATGTGGATAAAGAACTGAGCAACCAGTACGTGCCGCGCGGCAACCGCCGCAAAGTGCGTGCCCAGGTGGCTATTTACGAGTATTTAAAAGCTCTGGAACAACCAGGACAGTAGGCCAGCAACTATGCCGCTAAAAAACACTGCAACGAACAAACCGCAGGAAATCGCCGCCATCGACCTCGGGTCGAACAGTTTCCACATGGTGATCGCCCGCGTCGTCAACGGCGCCTTACAGGTATTGGGCCGTTTAAAACAGCGGGTGCATCTCGCCGACGGATTGGACAGCAACAACGTACTCAGTGAAGAGGCGATAGAACGCGGCCTGGCCTGCCTGGCGCTGTTTGCCGAACGGCTGCAGGGCTTCCCGGCGGATAACGTGACCATCGTCGGGACGCACACCCTGCGTCAGGCGGTGAACGCCGAAGTGTTCCTCAAGCGCGCCGCCAAAGTGATCCCCTATCCGATCGAAATCATCGCCGGCCAGGAAGAAGCGCGCCTGATCTTCATGGGCGTGGAGCACACTCAGCCGGAGAAAGGCCGCAAGCTGGTGATCGACATCGGCGGCGGATCCACCGAGCTGGTGATCGGCGAAGACTTCGAGCCGCTGCTGGCGGAAAGCCGCCGCATGGGCTGCGTCAGCTTCGCCCAGCTGTTCTTCCCGGGCGGCGAGATCAGCAAAAACAACTTCCGCCGCGCGCGGCTGGCGGCGGCGCAAAAATTGGAAACGCTGGCCTGGCAGTACCGCATTCAGGGCTGGCAGTACGCGCTGGGCGCCTCGGGCACCATCAAGGCCGCCCACGAAGTGCTGGTGGCGATGGGGGAAAAAGACGGTCTCATCACCCTGGATCGCCTGGAAATGCTCGCCGAACAGGTGCTGCAGTTCAAAAGCTTCAGTTCGCTGAGCCTGCCGGGGCTGTCAGAGGATCGCCAATCGGTGTTCGTGCCGGGGCTGGCTATCCTGTGCGGCGTGTTCGACGCGCTGGCGATCCGCGATCTGCGCCTGTCCGACGGCGCGCTGCGCGAAGGCGTGCTGTATGAAATGGAAGGCCGCTTCCGCCATCAGGACATCCGCAGCCGCACCGCCAAGAGCCTGGCCGATCACTACAACATCGACCGCGAGCAGGCCAAGCGGGTGCTGGAAACCACCGAGCTGCTCTACTCGCAGTGGATGGCGCAAAACACCAAGCTGGCGCATCCGCAGCTGGAAGCGCTGCTGAAATGGGCCGCCATGCTGCACGAGGTGGGGCTGAGCATCAACCACAGCGGCATGCACCGCCATTCGGCCTACATTCTGCAAAACTCCAACCTGCCTGGCTTCAACCAGGAACAGCAGCTGCTGCTGGCGGCGCTGGTGCGTTTCCATCGCAAGGCGATCAAGCTCGAAGAGCTGCCGCGCCTCAACCTGTTCAAGAAGAAGCACTACCTGCCGCTGATCCAGCTGCTGCGTCTGAGCACCCTGCTCAACAACCAGCGTCAGTCGACCACCACGCCGGAAACGCTGCGCCTGACCACCGACGACAACCACTGGACGCTGCGCTTCCCGGCCGGCTACCTGGCACAAAACAACCTGGTGCAGCTCGATTTCGAGCGCGAACAGGCCTACTGGAACGACGTCGTCGGCTGGAAGCTGCTGATCGAAGAAGAAGGCTCGCAAAACGAACAGCGCTCCGCCTGATCCCCCACCCCCTGCCAGACAGGGGGTTTTTCTTTCCGCCCTCGCCCCGTCAACCTAAACGAAGCCCTAATGCACCGCCCCGCACGCCGGAAAAAAATGGACAACTTTTGTCATCAGCGCCTAAAATCCGCTTACAAATTCTCGAGCGAATAACACAGGACACCGGCATACCGGGTGATATATGCGCAAGAAAACCACCGGACAGATGACGAAGATAGTGTTGTTTATCAGCTTTATCATTTTAGTCGGCCGACTGCTGTACGCCGCCGTGGTGGCGGTGCCTCATCATCAGGAAAAAAAGCAGGCCGCTGCGCAAAACGCCGCCGAAGTCAGCGCGCCGCAACAGGACGCCTCCTCTGAATAACCGCCGCACCCCGGCCGTTTCATAAAAATGACGCCGGCACCCGCTATGCTCTATCTTTTAATGAGCCTGCGTCAGGAACGCCGAGCGCCCGTAAAGGAACACCATGTCAGCCGCAACCCATAACGTCAAAAAAGTCGCTGAATACCGCCAGCGCATTCTCACTCTGCTGTTGAACAATAAGGAGTTGGTCGACGGCATTCTCGGCCGGCCAGGGGATGAACACGCCCTCAGCCAAAGCGAACTGCTGAACCAGACGGCGGAAATCACCGGTCTGTTGGACGATATGCACGCCGCCGACCTGGCGGACCTGCTGGAGGCGCTGCCGCAGGACGAACGTATGGCGCTGTGGCGGCTGGTGGGCAACAGCAAGCGCGGCCAGACGCTGGTGGAGGTCGCCGAACCGGTCTGGGACAGCCTGATCGAGGAAATGAGCGACAAAGACCTGCTCAAAGCGATCAAAACGCTGGACGTCGACGAACAGGCCTACCTGGCGCAATACCTGCCGCGTAACCTGATGGGCCGGTTGCTGACCTCGCTGGAGCCGGAGCAGCGCGCCCAGGTGCGCGAGATGAGCCAGTACGCCAAAGACAGCGTCGGCTGGATGATGGATTTCGAACTGGTGACGGTGCGGCCGGACGTCACGCTCGGCGCGGTGCATCGCTTCTTGCGCATGCGCAAAACCATTCCCGACGCCACCGATAAACTGTTCGTCACCGATCGCAAAAACACCCTGTTGGGCGAGCTGCCGCTGACCGCAGTGCTGCTGAACGATCCGGAGATCCCGGTGCGCGAAGTGATGGATAGCGATCCCGCCACCTTTCAGCCCGAAGACAAGGCCGACGAAGCGGCCGGCGCGTTCGAACGTTACGACCTGATCAGCGCCCCGGTGGTTGACGCCAAGGGAAAACTGATGGGCCGCCTGACCATCGAAGAGATCGTCGACGCCGTCAACGAAGAGAGCGACACCAACCTGCGCCGCATGGGCGGTTTGAGCCCGGAAGAAGACGTGTTTGCCCCGGTCAGCAAGGCGGTCAAGACCCGCTGGGCCTGGCTGGCGATCAACCTCTGCACCGCATTCATCGCCTCGCGGGTGATCGGCCTGTTCGAACACACCATTTCCCAGTTGGTGGCGCTGGCGGCGCTGATGCCGATCGTCGCCGGCATCGGCGGCAACACCGGCAACCAGACCATCACCATGATCGTGCGCGCGCTGGCGCTGCACCAGATCGAAGTCGGCAACATCTCGCGCCTGATGCTCAGAGAGCTGGGCGTCGCCATCATCAACGGCGTGGTGTGGGGCGGCATCATGGGCGTCATCACCTGGCTGCTGTACGGCGACGCGGCGATGGGCGGCGTGATGACGCTGGCGATGCTGCTCAATCTGCTGCTGGCGGCGCTGATGGGCGTAGTGATCCCGATGACCATGCTCAAAGTGGGCCGCGATCCGGCGGTCGGCTCCAGCGTGCTCATCACCGCGCTGACCGATACCGGCGGCTTTTTCATCTTCCTCGGCCTCGCCACCCTGTTCCTGCTGTAATACGCGAAAAGCCGGCCGCGCGCCGGCTTTTTCGCCATTCTGTCGCCGGGTTTGCGTTAACGCAGTAAAGTCGGCCATCCCGGTAGGTTTTCCTCTCGCGCTGTACTACCCTTTGCCAATAAATCGTCTTAATTCATCCACGTCATGAATCAAATCACTGACAGAGGCCATCGGTAAGGGTGTCTATGGAGATCAGCGCGCCGAACACGTTCGGCACCCACAAAGGCGTCGTGCTGACGCATTCCCTGTTAGTGGCGCTGGCGACGTTTCTGCTCGCCTTGCTGAGCCTGTCGCTGTCCAGCGAAGCCAGCCACTTCACCCCGCTGTGGTTTCCGACCGCCGCCGCGATCGCGGTGCTGTACCGCCACGCCCCGCGCCACTGGGGCCTGCCGCTGTTGGCCAGCGGCCTCGGCATCGTGCTCGCCAGCTTCTTGCTGTTCGGCGTCAGCGCCACGCCCATCAAGCTGGCCGCCATCAACCTGCTGGAAGCGGCGGTTTGCGCCCTGCTGTTGCGCCGCATGCTACACCCGTACGATCCGTTGAACGATCTCGCCAGTTGGCTGCGTTTTGTGGTGTGCGCGGTGATTTTTACCCCGCTGTTCAGCGCGCTGCTGGCCGCCAGCCTGGTGCCCGCGCCAGGCCAGCCTTTTTGGCAGCCGTTCGGTACCTGGTTCATTTCCGAAGCGATAGGGGTGCTGTCGCTGGCGCCGATCGGCCTCTCTTATAACCGTCGCACCCTGACGGCGCTGAACCCGTTTCCATTATTGCTGACGCTGATGGTTACGCTGGCTTTCAGCTTTATGGCGCTGACCTACCTGCCTTTTCCGTTCACGTTCGTGATTTTGCCGCTGCTGTGGGCAGCCATCGCACTGCCGCGTTTTGAGGCGTTCACCGTTTGCTTCTGCACCCTCTTGCTGATCACCGTGATGATTTCGCTGGGGTTGCTGCATTTCCAGGCTTCCGGCAAGCACCTTGGCGATCTCGGTCTGTACTTGCCGATGCTGCTGATTTTAATCCCGGCGCACGCGATGGCGGTGGTGATGCACGCCTTTCGGGTGGAAAAACAGCACATCGTCGAGAGCGAAAGCCGCTTTCGCAGCGCGCTGGAGTATTCCGCCATCGGCATGGCGCTGGTGTCGCCGCAGGGGAAATGGCTGCAGGTCAATCAGGCGCTGTGCGCGCTGCTCGGCTATACGCCTGAGGCGCTGCATAAGCTGACCTTTCAAGAAATTACGCATCCCGACGATCTCACCGCCGATCTCAGCCAGTTGCACGACCTGCTCGATGGCCATATCAGCAGCTACACCATGGAGAAACGCTACATCCGCAGCGACGGCCAGACCGTCTGGGCGCTGCTGGCGGTCTCGCTGGTGCGCGACGCCGAAGGGCTGCCGCTGTACTTCATCTCGCAGGTGGAGGACATCAGCGATTTGAAGCGCAGCCAGGCGGAAAACAACCGGCTGGTGGAGCGCATTACGCTGGCCAATCAGGTGGGCGGCGTCGGCATCTGGGAATGGGTGATGAGCCAGGAAAACTTCACCTGGGATCAGCGCATGTTCGAACTCTACGATCTCAATCCCGACCAAACGCCGACGCTGGCGCTGTGGCGCACCCTGTTGGTGCCGGAAGATCGCGACCGCACCGATCGCGAGCTGGCCGCGCTGTTGGCCGACCCCAAGCCTTTCGTCATGGAATACCGCATCGTGACCCGCCAGGGCAGCGTGCGCCATATTCGCGGCCAGGGCAACGTGATCCTCGACGATCAGGGCCGGCCGCTGCGCATGATCGGCACCAATATCGACATGACCGAGCTCAAGAGCCTCGCCGAAGCGCTGCACGAGGAGAAAGAGCGTTTGCACATCACCCTCGACGCCATCGGCGAAGGGGTGATCTCCACCGACAGCCACCTGCGCATTACCTTTATGAATCCGGTGGCCGAGCAGATGTGCGGCTGGCCGCTCGATCTGGCGATCGGTATGCCCGTCGCCGGCGTGGTGCGCCTGACCAACGGCAAAGACGGCCCGGAAATCGAAAACCTCACGCAATATCCACGGCAGTGGCCGGCGGATTACGCATTGGTGCTGCACAGCCGCGACGGGCGCTATTTCGACGTGCAGCAGTCTGTCTCACCGCTGAAAACCCTCGACGGTGAAACCATGGGCGCGGTGATGGTGCTGCAGGATGTCACCGCCTCGCGCGAACTGATGAAAAAGCTCAGCTACAGCGCCTCGCACGACGCGCTGACCGGCCTGCCGAACCGCGCCAGCTTCGAGAAGCAGCTGAAAGCGGCAATCGTCGCCGGCGGGGAACCGTCGCCGCCGCATTCGCTGGTGTTTCTCGATCTGGATCGGTTCAAGGCGGTGAACGACACCGCCGGCCACGCGGCGGGCGATGCCTTGCTGCGAGACATCGCCCAGCTGATGCGTCACCAGCTGCGCAACAGCGACTGTCTGGCCCGGCTGGGTGGTGACGAGTTCGGCCTGATCCTGTTCGACTGCCGGCTGGAGCAGGCCAAATCGCTGATGCAACAGGTGGTCAACCAAATCAGCCAACACCCGTTCTACTGGGAAGGGAAAATTTACCGCGTCGGCGCCAGCGCCGGCATCACGCGCATCGGCGGCGACGCCAAAAGCAGCGAACTGCTGGCCCAGGCCGACATCGCCTGCTACACCGCCAAGCACCACGGGCGCGGCCAGGTGTATCTGTATGAGGCACGACAAAAACAGCTGCTGGAGCGACAGCATGAATTACTGAGCCCACAGGAGGTACAGACGATCATCAGCGAGGGGCAGTTGCGGCTGTTGACCCGCGCGGCCGCGCCGCCGGCGACGCCGCTGTCGGCCGCTTTCCACCAGGTGAAACTGCAGGTGATGGCGCCAGACGATCGGCCGCTGCCGCACGAGGCGTTCATCGCCGCCGCGCAGCTGTACGGCCTGATGCCGGACATCGACCGCTGGACGGTGGCGCAGCTGCTGGTGCACTGCGCCGACGACATCAAGCGCAAGGGGCTGTCGCTCGCGTTGCCGCTGGCCACCGACAGCCTGCTGAACACCGACTTCCAGCGCGAGCTGACGGAAAGGGTGCGCGCTTCCTCGCTGCCGCCGCAGGCACTGTTGTTCAGCGTCGATGAGGCCGTGGTGCTGGAACACGCCGCGCAGTGCCGGGCGTGTCTTCGCGAACTGCAGCAGCTGGGCTGCCGGCTGATCGTCAATGGCTTCGGACATAACATCAATGCCTTCGATGAGCTGGGCGATCAGAAAATCGACATCATTCGCGTCGATGAACGCTTTATCACCAACGTGCACTGCAACCAGATGGATGAACTGATGGTCTCGATGCTCAACGGCGCGGCGCATCGGATCAAAGCGCAGACGCTCGCCGGGCCGGCCCACCAGCCGGTGACGCTGCAGGCGCTGCGCGATATCGGCGTCGATCTGGCGGATGGCGATCAGGTCGCGCTGGAGCAGCCGCTGGCGGTGTTGCTCAGCGACGGCTACTTCGGCATTCGCTAACCCCTCCCCCTCACCGGCGCCGTCTCGCGGGCGGCGCCGCACTCCCGTTATTCACATTGTGTTAACCCATGCGAGATTAGTGATATAAATAACACCTGAAGCTTAAACGATTAAATAAGATGAAACTCCCATGCGAACATCAGCGTATCCGTTGATTTTGCTCGACATGTGATGGCTCAGGGATAAGGGACTATGGAAAAGAAATGGTTTTCCGCCAGGGAACTGATGGGCAAGGCGGGGTTGCCTTCAACCCCGCAAGGGGTCAATTTGATGGCCCGGCGCGAAGGCTGGCTAAGCCGCCGCCGCAGCGGCGTGCAGGGCAAAGCGCTGGAATACCATATCGACAGCCTGCCGTACGGCGCGCGCAGCCTGTCGGCCTTGCGCGAGACAGACCCTCCGGGCTACGACGTCAAACGCCAGGATCCGATACGGGTCTGGATCGAGTATTACTACCACCTGACGCCGGCCGAGCGGGAAAAGCTGCTGGCGTTCCTGATGCGCGAGGGCATGAGCCGCCTGCTGCAGCTGATCGAGCCCCCCCGCTAGCCCGAATGCTCAATCCTCCCCTTCCGGCGCCCAGCCGTCGTTGTGCCACAGATGCAGCGTGGCGTAAGAGCGCCACGGGCGCCAACGTTCGGCATAGCGTTCGATCTGGCGCGGCGTCATGCCGGGAAAACGCTGTTTGATCAGGTAGTCGCCGGCCAGAAACACGTCCGGCCAAGACCAGGCGCGCATCGCGATATAGCTGGCGGTCCAGCTGCCGATGCCCGGCAGCGCGGTCAGCGCCCTGATGCCCTGGTCGATATCCAGCACGTTGTCGAGCTGCAGCCGCCCTTCGCCCAGCGCGCGGGCGATCTCGATCAGCGCCGCCGCGCGCTTCAGCTGCACCCCGAGCGGGCGCAGTGCTTCGGGCTGCAGCTGCGCCACCCGTTCGGCGCTGGGGAAAACGTGGGTAATGCCCTCGTGCGGCGCCGCCAGCGGCTCTCCCCAGCGTTCGGCCATCCGCCCGGCGAAGGTCGCCGCCATTTTCACGCTGACCAACTGCCCCAGCACCGCCCGCGCCGCCTGCTCGAAGCTGTTCACGCAGCCCGGCAGGCGCAGCCCCGGCGCATCGGCCGCCAGCGAGCCCAGCGCCTCATTGATGCGATCCGGCGCGGCGTCCAGATCAAACAGCAGGCGCACGCGGCGCAGCACCTCCGTCGTCACCAAACTGAGCGCCGGCGCGATCTCGACCCTGACCCGGTTGCGCGCTTCCTCCGGCTGCACGCTGACCCAGCCGCGATGTTCCGTGCCGCCCTGGTTGACGGCGATCGAACGCAGGTAGCGGCGTCCCTCGACTCGCTCCACGCCCTGCACGGCGCGCGCCTGCAGGAAATTCAGCATGCGATCCCAGTCATAGGGCGGCCGATAGCCCAGATGGAACACCAGCCCGCTGGCGGCGGCCCGCTCACCGCGCGCGCCGCCGCTGCGCAGCGCAGACGGGATCAGGCGATAGCGCGCCTTGAACAGCTCGTTGAAACGCCGCAGGCTGCCGAAACCGGCGGCGAACGCCACCTCGCTGAGCGGCAGATCGGTGTCCGCCAGCAGGCGTTTGGCCTGCAGCAACCGGTGCGACTGCGCGTAATCGATCGGCGAAGCGCCAAACTGTTCGGCGAAGATGCGCCGCAGGTGGCGATCGGAAATGCCGAGCCGCGCCGCCAGCGCTTCGCAGCTGTGTTCGGACAGATAGCCTTGCTCGATGAGCTGCACCGCCACCTGCGCATAGCGATTGCCCAGATCGATCAGCGCCAGGCCGGGCGCCAGCTCCGGCCGGCATTTAAGGCAGGGGCGAAAGCCCGCCAGCTCGGCCGCCGCCGCGCTCGGATAGAAGGTGCAGTTTTCCAGCTTCGGCGTGCGGGCGCTGCACACCGGGCGGCAATAGATGCCGGTGGAAGAGACGCCGACGAAAAAGCGGCCGTCGAATTTGCGGTCACGCGCGCGCAGCGCGTCGTACAACGCTTGCTGTTGAGTATTCATGGCAACGCTCGGGTTCGGTTTTTTCTGCATTATGGGGCTCGCCTGGCGCGCTGACGTGCGGAATTCGGACATTAAGTTAAGCATGCCGATGCCGCGCCCGCTAAATTTTTCGACACTCGCGCATTGGCGCATTGCCCGCCGGCTCCGTCTCGGGTAAAGTCGCCCCCCTTCATTGGCATGGGGACAAAAAAGAGATGTTTATTGGATTCGACTACGGGACAGCCAACTGTTCCGTCGCGGTGATGCGCGACCACGGCCCCGAGCTACTGACGCTGGAAAACAACGAACCGTATCTGCCTTCGATGCTGTGCGCGCCGACCCGCGAAGCGGTGAGCGAATGCCTGCACCGCCATTGGCAGGTGCCGACCGGCAGCGAAGAAAACCAGCAGCTGCTGCGCCGCGCCATCAGTTACAACCGCGAAGAGGACATTCCGGTCAACGGCGACAGCGTGTTGTTCGGCCTGCAGGCGCTGGCGCACTACATGGAAGATCCGGAAGAGGTGTACTTCGTGCGCTCGCCGAAATCCTTCCTCGGCGCCAACGGCCTGAAGCCGCAGCAGATCGCGCTGTTCGAAGACCTGGTATGCGCCATGATGTTCCACATCAAACGCCAGGCGGAAAACGTGCTGCAGACCGGTATCGAGCAGGCGGTGATCGGCCGGCCGATCAACTTCCAGGGCATCGGCGGCGAAGAGGCCAACCGGCAGGCGCAGGGCATTTTGCAGCGCGCCGCCGAACGCGCCGGTTTCAAAGCCATTGAATTCCAGTTCGAGCCGGTGGCGGCGGGGCTGGACTTCGAGGCGACGCTGAGCGAAGAGCAAACCGTGCTGGTGGTGGACATCGGCGGCGGCACCACCGACTGCTCGGTGCTGCTGATGGGGCCGCAGTGGCGCGACCGCGCCGATCGCCAGCAAAGCCTGCTGGGCCACAGCGGCTGCCGGGTCGGCGGTAACGATCTGGACATCATGCTGGCCTTCAAACAGTTGATGCCGCTGTTCGGCCTGGGCGGCGAAACCGCGAAAGGCATCGCCCTGCCGGCGCTGCCTTACTGGAACGCGGTGGCGACCAACGACGTGCCGGCGCAAAACGACTTCTACAGCGCCGCCAACGGCCGCGTGCTGCGCGATCTGATCCTCGACGCGGCGGAGCCGGAAAAGGTCAAACGCCTGCTGAAAGTGTACCAGCAGCGCCTGAGCTACCGACTGGTGCGCGCGGCCGAAGAGAGTAAGATAGCCCTGTCCGGCCAAACCGCCATCAGCGCGCCGCTCGGCTTCGTGCAGGCCGATCTGGCGGAGAGCATCAGCCAGGCTCAGCTCGCCGACGCCATCTCGCAGCCGTTGATGCGCATCCAGGAACAGGTCAGCGCCGCGCTGGCCAGTAGCCAGACCGCGCCGCAGGTGATCTACCTGACCGGCGGCAGCGCACGCTCCCCCCTGCTGCGCGCCGCGCTGCAACAGCAGCTGCCTGGCATTCCGATCGTCGGCGGCAACGACTTCGGCTCGGTCACCGCCGGGCTGGCGCGCTGGGCGCAAACGCTGTTCCGTTGACGGCCCAAGGGCGCGGCTCATCGCGCCCTTGCTCATTGGAGGCTATGCATCATATCAACCATCCTTACCCTCGACAGCGCCAGGCTGCGCCTGCGCCCCTGGCGCGACGAAGATCTACCGGCCTTCGCCGCCCTTAACGCCGATCCGCAGGTGATGCGCTATTTCCCCGCGACGATGACGGCCGAGGAAAGCCGCGCGCAGGCCGAACGCATCCGCGCCTTCATGCAACAACATGGCTGGGGGCTGTGGGCGGTGGAAGTGAAAGACGGTGCGCCCTTTATCGGGTTTGTCGGGCTGGCGCGGCCGAGCGACGATCTGCCCTGTTCCCCCTGCGTGGAGATTGGCTGGCGGCTGGCGGCGGCCCACTGGGGCAACGGCTACGCCGCTGAAGCGGCACGCGCGGCGCTGGCGTGCGCCTTCGACACGCTTCACTTGCCGGAAGTGGTGTCCTTCACCGCCGAAAACAACCAACCGTCGCGCCGGGTGATGACGCGCATCGGCATGCAATTTGACGGCGAAACCTTCCTGCACCCACGCCTGCCGGCGGGCCATCCGCTGCAAAAGCACGTCTTGTACCGGCTGAACCGGCAAACGTGGCGCGAACGCCGCGGCGATTAATACAGCGTATCCTTCAGCCGCTGCGGCAGCGCCTGGTCGTACTCCTCACCGTCGAAGCGCGTTTGGCTCACCGTGGCCAAGATATGGCCGGGGCTGGGCAGCGCCGAACGTTCGAGGCGGCTGCCCTCTTCCCAGAGTCCCGAACGCAAGATCGCCCGGCTGCACTGGAAGAACACCGCCTCCACCCGAATGCGCAGCACCGAACGCGGCAGCTGATTGCGGTGGGCGAAGCGCTGCAGCACCGCCGGCGCCACCACGATCTCCGCCCGCCCGTTAATCCGCAGCGTTTCGCCGATGCCGGGGATCAGCAGCAGCAGCGCCACCCGGTTGTCGTGCAGGATATTGCGCAGGCTGTCGATGCGGTTATTGCCGCGCCGATCCGGCAGCAGCAGGGTTTTCTCGTCTTCGATATGGATAAAACCGGCCGGATCGCCGCGCGGCGAGACATCCATGCCGTCCGGCCCGACCGTCGAGAGGGCGGCAAACGGCGCCGCCTCGATAAACGGGCGGTACGCCGGGTGGATATAGCTGACTTCTTTAAACACCGAGGGCGCGGCGGGTTTGCCGTACAGCTGTTCCAGCGTCGCGAGGTCGTTGATGGTATCGCCAGACATTGCAGTTTCCTGAATAAGTCATATTGACCCCTTCAGCATAGAGCAAAATCGCCGGCGGCTCTTACTCAGCGCTGGCGTGGTTCAGCGTCTGAATGTCGTCCGCATCCAGCGTCAGGCGGGTGGCGCTGACCAACTCATCCAACTGCGGCAACGAGGTGGCACTGACGATCGGCGCGGTGATGCTCGGGCGCGCAATCAGCCAGGCCAGCGAGACCTGCGCCGGGGAGCTGCCGTGCTTGCCCGCCACCTGATCCAGCGCCGCCAGAATGCGGAAACCGCGCGGGTTAAGGTAGCGTTCGACGATGCGATCGCCGCGCTGGCTTTTGCCCTCGTCCGCTTTGCTGCGGTATTTGCCGGTCAGGAAGCCGCTGGCCAGCGCGAAGAAGTTGATCACCCCGAGGCCATGGCGCTGCGCCACGCCTTCCAGCTCGGCCTCATACCCTTCGCGCGCATACAGGTTATATTCCGGCTGCAGGGTTTCGTAGCGCGCCAGCCCGTTGCTTTCGCTCACCCGCAGCGCTTCTTCCAGGCGATCCGCCTGATAGTTGGAGGCGCCGATCGCCCGCACCTTGCCGGCCTTGATCAGCGCATCGAACGCCGCCAGCGTCTCTTCCAGCGGCGTATCGCGGTCATCGTCGTGCGACTGGTAGAGATCGATATAATCGGTTTGCAGACGGCGCAGCGAGTCCTCCACCGCCTGCTGAATATAGCGCGGCGACAGCCCCTGTTTACCTTCGCCCATCGGTTTGCCCACCTTGGTGGCGATGATCACCTGGTCGCGCTTGCCGCTCTTCTTGAGCCATTCGCCGATGACGGTTTCCGATTCGCCGCCCCGGTTGCCCGGCGCCCAGCTGGAATAGACATCGGCGGTATCGATAAAGTTGAGCTGATTGTCCACCAGCGCATCCAGCAGGCTGAAAGAGGTCGCCTGATCCGCCGTCCAGCCGAACACGTTGCCGCCGAAGGTCAACGCCGGCACCTGAATGCCCGAACGGCCCAGTTGTTTCTTGCTCATCACAAAGGCTCCATGAGTTAAATGATTTGCCTGTTAATTATTAGCGCCAAACACAGGAAATCGTTAAAACGTATTGGCTATAAGCCGGAATAAATCACTTATAAACATAGCACGCTCAAATCACCCACTTATTAGGACAATGCTGACGGTTCCTCCATATTTCCTTCATTTTTATGCCGTCTTCGCTGGCTAAACTAGTATCCTGTAAGGAGTGTCATTTTTGTGGCAATGAGTGCCCGCACCCCTGCCTTTTGGAGAGAATTTTCGCCGCCATGAATGCAAAACCCCAACGCCGTTCCCTGATGCCGCGCCTGCTGGTTGCGGCCATCCTGGTCATCGCCGCCGTCTTCGCCTGGCGTTATTTTAACGCCGCTCAACCGCCGGCCGGCACGGCCCCGGGCGCGCAGCAGGCCGGCGGCAAAGCGGGGGCCGGTCGCGCGGCGGGCGGGCGGCGCGGCGCGCCGATGTCGCCGGTGCAGGCCGCGACGGCCACGCAACAGACGGTGCCGCGCTATCTTTCCGGCTTGGGCACCGCCACCGCCGCCAATACCGTCACCGTCACCAGCCGGGTCGATGGCCAACTGATGGCGATCCACTTTACCGAAGGCCAGCAGGTCAAAGCCGGCGATCTGCTGGCGGAGATCGATCCCCGGCCGTTCCAGGTTCAGTTGACCCAGGCTCAGGGGCAGTTAGCAAAAGATCAGGCCACGCTGGCCAACGCCCGGCGCGATCTGGCGCGCTATCAGCAGCTGGTGAAAACCAATCTGGTTTCCCGCCAGGAACTGGATACGCAAGCCTCGCTGGTGCAGCAGACCGAAGGCGCGATCAAGGCCGATCAGGGCGCGGTCGACAGCGCCAAACTGCAGATCACCTACAGCCGCATCACCGCGCCAATCGACGGCCGCGTCGGCCTGAAACTGGTCGACGTCGGCAACTATGTCACCAGCGGCAGCACCACCGGTCTGGTGGTGATCACGCAGACGCACCCGATCGACGTGGTGTTCACGCTGCCCGAAGGCAACATCGCCGATCTGCTCAAGGCGCAAAAAGCCGGGCCGGTGGGCGTCGAAGCCTGGGATCGCACCAACCAGAACAAGCTGACGACCGGTTCGCTGCTGAGCCTGGACAACCAAATTGATACCGCCACCGGCACCATCAAGCTGAAAGCGCGCTTCACCAACGAAGATGACGCGCTGTTCCCCAACCAGTTCGTCAACGCGCGGCTGCAGGTGGATACCCTGCACGATGCGGTGGTGATCCCGACCGCCGCGCTGCAGATGGGCAACGAGGGCAACTTCGTCTGGACGCTCGGCGAAGACAACAGGGTCAGCAAACATCGGGTCACCGCCGGCGTGCAGGACAGCCGGCAGGTGGTGATCAGCGCCGGCCTCAACGCCGGCGATCGGGTGGTGACCGACGGCATCGATCGCCTGACCGAAGGCATGCAGGTGGAAGTGCTCGCGCCGAGCGAAGCGCCGGCGGCGGCCAACGCCAAGCGCGAACCTGACGTTCAGAGGAAGTCCTGATGCAGGTGATGCCTCCCAACGCCGGCGGCGGTCCGTCCCGCCTGTTTATTCTGCGTCCGGTCGCCACCACGCTGCTGATGGTGGCGATATTGCTGGCGGGGATTATCGGCTATCGCGCGCTGCCGGTGTCCGCCCTGCCGGAGGTGGATTACCCCACCATCCAGGTGGTGACGCTGTATCCCGGCGCCAGCCCGGACGTGGTGACCTCCGCCATTACCGCGCCGTTGGAACGCCAGTTCGGCCAGATGTCCGGCCTCAAACAAATGGCGTCGCAAAGCTCCGGCGGCGCCTCGGTGGTCACGCTGCAGTTCCAGCTGGCGCTGCCGCTCGACGTCGCGGAGCAGGAAGTGCAGGCGGCGATCAACTCCGCCACCAACCTGCTGCCGACCGATCTGCCCTACCCGCCGATCTACAGCAAGGTTAACCCGGCCGATCCGCCGATCCTGACGCTGGCCGTGACCTCCACCGCCATGCCGATGACGCAGGTGGAAGACATGGTGGAAACCCGCGTGGCGCAAAAAATTTCTCAGGTGACCGGCGTCGGCCTGGTGACGCTGGCCGGCGGCCAACGCCCGGCGGTGCGCGTAAAATTGAACGCCGCGGCGGTCGCCGCCTATGGCCTGAACAGTGAAACCATCCGCGCCGCCATCAGCAACGCCAACGTCAACTCGGCGAAAGGCAGCCTGGACGGCCCGACCCGCTCGGTCACCCTGTCCGCCAACGACCAAATGAAATCCGCCGACGACTATCGCCAGCTGATCGTCGCCTATCAGAACGGCGCGGCGATCCGCCTGCAGGATATCGCCACCATCGAACAAGGAGCGGAAAACACCCGGCTGGCGGCCTGGGCCAACAAGCAACAGGCGATCGTGCTGAACATTCAGCGCCAGCCCGGCGTCAACGTCATCACCACCGCCGACAGCATCCGCGAAATGCTGCCGACGCTGATTAAAAGCCTGCCCAAGTCGGTCGACGTCAAGGTGCTGACCGATCGCACCACCACCATCCGCGCCTCGGTCAGCGACGTGCAGTTCGAGCTGCTGCTGGCGATCGCGCTGGTGGTGATGGTGATCTACGTGTTCCTGCGCAACGTGCCGGCGACCATTATCCCCAGCGTGGCGGTGCCGCTGTCGCTGGTCGGCACCTTCGCCGCCATGTACTTCCTCGGCTTTTCCATCAACAACCTGACGCTGATGGCGCTGACCATCGCCACCGGTTTCGTGGTGGACGACGCCATCGTGGTGATCGAGAACATCTCGCGCTACATCGAGAAAGGGGAAAAACCGCTCGACGCCGCGCTGAAAGGCGCCGGCGAGATCGGCTTCACCATCATCTCGCTGACCTTCTCGCTGGTGGCGGTGCTGATCCCGCTGCTGTTCATGGGCGACATCGTCGGCCGCCTGTTCCGCGAGTTCGCCGTCACGCTGGCGGTGGCGATTTTGATCTCCGCCGTGGTGTCGCTGACGCTGACGCCAATGATGTGCGCGCGCATGCTCAGCCACGAATCGCTGCGCAAGCAGAACCGGTTTTCCGCCGCCTCCGAACGCTTTTTCGAGCGGGTGATCGCGCGATACGGCCAGTGGCTGAAAACGGTGCTTAACCATCCCTGGCTGACGCTCGGCGTGGCCGTCGGCACCCTGGCGCTGACGGTATTGCTGTACCTGCTGATCCCGAAAGGCTTCTTCCCGGTGCAGGACAACGGCATCATTCAGGGCACGCTGGAAGCGCCGCAGAGCGTCTCGTTCAGCAATATGGCCGAGCGCCAGCAGCAGGTCGCGGCGCAGATCCTCAAAGATCCGGCGGTGGAAAGCCTGACCTCGTTCGTCGGCGTCGACGGCAGCAACGCCACGCTCAACAGCGGCCGGCTGCAGATCAACCTGAAACCGCTGAGCGAACGCAGCGAGCGCATTCCGGCGATCATCAGCCGCCTGCAGCAGCAGACGGCGCAGTTCCCCGGCGTGAAGCTGTATCTGCAGCCGGTGCAGGATCTGACCATCGATACCCAGGTCAGCCGCACCCAGTACCAGTTCACCCTGCAGGCGATGTCGCTGGACGATCTCAGCCTGTGGGTGCCGCAGCTGATGGATGAGCTGAAGCAAACCCCGCAGCTGGCGGACGTCACCAGCGACTGGCAGGATCAGGGGCTGGTGGCCTACGTCAACGTCGATCGCGATTCGGCCTCCCGCCTCGGCGTCACCATGAGCGACGTGGACAATGCGCTGTACAACGCGTTCGGCCAGCGCCTGATCTCCACCATCTACACCCAGGCCAACCAATACCGCGTGGTGCTGGAGCACGACGTCAGCGCGACGCCGGGGCTGGCGGCGCTCAATGAGATCCGTCTGAGCGGCAACGACGGCGCCGTGGTGCCGCTGAGCGCCATCGCCAAAATCGAAGAGCGCTTCGGCCCGCTGTCGGTCAACCATCTCGACCAGTTCCCGTCGGCCACCGTTTCGTTCAACGTCGCCGACGGCTACTCGCTCGGCGAGGCGGTCGACGCGGTCACCCAGGCGGAAGAAAATCTCAACATGCCGAGGGACATCACCACCCAATTCCAGGGGGCGACCCTGGCCTTCCAGGCGGCGCTCGGCAGCACGCTGTGGCTGATTTTAGCGGCGGTGGTGGCGATGTACATCGTGCTGGGCGTGCTGTATGAAAGCTTCATTCATCCGGTCACCATCCTCTCCACCCTGCCGACCGCCGGGGTCGGCGCGCTGCTCGCGCTGATGATGGCCGGCAGCGAGCTGGACGTGATCGCCATCATCGGCATCATCCTGCTGATCGGCATCGTGAAGAAGAACGCCATCATGATGATCGACTTCGCGCTGGCGGCGGAACGCGAGCAGGGCTTATCGCCGCGCGACGCCATCTATCAGGCCTGCCTGCTGCGTTTTAGGCCGATCCTGATGACCACGCTGGCGGCCTTGCTCGGCGCACTGCCGCTGATGCTGAGCACCGGCGTCGGCGCGGAGCTGCGGCATCCGCTCGGCGTCTGTATGGTCGGCGGTTTGATCATGAGCCAGATCCTGACGCTGTTCACCACGCCGGTGATCTACCTGCTGTTTGACAAACTGGCGCGCAACACGCATCGCCAGCCGGATACGCAGGAGCTGCCGTGAAATTCTTCGCCCTGTTCATTCACCGGCCGGTGGCCACCACCCTGCTGACGCTGGCCATCGCCATCAGCGGCGCGATCGGTTTTCGCCTGCTGCCGGTGTCGCCGCTGCCGCAGGTGGACTTTCCGGTGATTTCGATCAGCGCGTCGCTGCCGGGCGCCTCGCCGGAAACCATGGCGTCCTCGGTGGCGACGCCGCTGGAGCGCGCATTGGGCCGCATCGCCGGGGTTAACGAAATGACCTCGATGAGCTCGCTCGGCAGTACCCGGGTCATTTTGCAGTTCGATCTCGATCGCGACATCAACGGCGCCGCGCGCGATGTGCAGGCGGCGATCAACGCCGCGCAAAGCCTGCTGCCGACCGGCATGCCGAGCCGCCCCAGCTACCGCAAGGTCAACCCTTCCGACGCGCCGATCATGATCCTGACGCTGACCTCGGACACCTACAGCCAGGGGCAGCTTTACGATTTCGCCTCCACCCAGCTGGCGCAGAAGATCAGCCAGACCGAGGGCGTCGGCGACGTTTCCGTGGGCGGCAGCTCACTGCCGGCGGTGCGGGTGGAGCTGAACCCTTCGGCGCTGTTCAATCAGGGCGTGTCGCTGGACACCGTACGGCAGGCCATCGCCAACGCCAACGTGCGCCGCCCGCAGGGCGCCGTGGAAAACCCGCAGCAGCGCTGGCAGATCCAGGCCAACGACGCGCTGAAAACCGCCGAGGCCTACCGTCCGCTGATCGTTCATTACAACAACGGCTCGGCGGTGCGTTTGGCCGACGTGGCCGAGGTCAACGACTCGGTGCAAGACGTGCGCAACGCCGGGATGACCGACGCCAAACCGGCGATCATTCTGGCCATCAGCCGCGCGCCGGACGCCAACATCATCGAAACCGTCGATCGCATTCGCGCCGAGCTGCCCGCCCTGCAGGAGAATATCCCGGCCTCGATTAAACTCAGCGTCGCGCAGGATCGTTCGCCGACCATTCGCGCGTCGCTGGCCGAGGTGGAACAGTCGCTGGCGATCGCCATCGGGTTGGTGATCCTGGTGGTGTTCATCTTCCTGCGCTCCGGGCGCGCCACGCTGATCCCGGCGGTCGCCGTGCCGGTGTCGCTGATCGGCTCGTTCGCCGCCATGTATCTGTGCGGGTTCAGCCTCAATAACCTGTCGCTGATGGCGCTGACCATCGCCACCGGCTTTGTGGTGGACGACGCCATCGTGGTGCTGGAAAACATTTCCCGCCACGTCGAGGCCGGCATGAAACCGATCAACGCCGCGCTGCTGGGCGCGCGGGAAGTCGGCTTCACCGTGCTGTCGATGAGCGTTTCGCTGGTGGCGGTGTTTATCCCGCTGCTGTTGATGGAAGGCCTGCCGGGGCGCCTGTTCCGCGAGTTCGCCGTCACCCTGTCGGTATCGATCGGGCTGTCGCTCATCGTCTCGCTAACGCTCACGCCGATGATGTGCGCCTACCTGCTGCGCCACCAGCCGCCGCGTTCGCAGCGGCGGGCGCGCGGCTTCGGCAAAATGCTGCTGGCGCTGCAGCAGGGCTACGGACGCTCGCTGAACTGGGTGCTCGGCCACTCGCGCTGGGTGCTGGCGGTGTTCCTCGCCACCCTTGCGCTCAACGTCTGGCTGTATATCAGCATCCCGAAAACCTTCTTCCCGGAACAGGATACCGGGCGCCTGATGGGCTTTATCCAGGCCGACCAAAGCATTTCGTTCCAGGCGATGCGCGGCAAACTGGAAGACTTCATGAAAATCGTGCGCGAAGATCCGGACGTGGAAAACGTCACCGGTTTTACCGGCGGCTCGCGCACCAACAGCGGTTCGATGTTCATCTCACTGAAACCCCTGTCGGTACGCAGCGACGATGCGCAGAAAGTGATCGCCCGCCTGCGTGCTCGCCTGGCCAAAGAACCGGGTGCCAGCCTGTTTCTGATGGCGGTGCAGGATATCCGCGTCGGCGGCCGGCAGGCCAACGCCAGCTACCAATACACGCTGCTGGCGGACGATCTCGCCGCGCTGCGCGAATGGGAGCCGAAGATCCGTACCGCGCTGGCCGCATTGCCCGAGCTGGCGGACGTCAACTCGGATCAGCAGGATAAAGGCTCGGAGATGGATCTGGTCTACGATCGCGAAACCATGGCGCGCCTCGGCATTTCGGTGTCCGACGCCAACAACCTGTTGAACAACGCCTTCGGCCAGCGGCAGATTTCGACCATCTATCAACCGCTCAACCAATACAAAGTCGTGATGGAAGTGGCGCCGCCCTACACCCAGGACGTGAGCTCGCTGGACAAAATGTTCATCATCAACAGCGAAGGCAAGGCGATTCCGCTCTCCTACTTCGCCAGTTGGCGGCCGGCCAACGCGCCGCTGTCGGTCAACCATCAGGGGCTGTCCGCCGCCTCGACTATCTCCTTTAACCTGCCGGACGGCGGCAGCCTGTCGGACGCCACCGCCGCGGTAGAGCGCACCATGACTCAGCTCGGCGTGCCGTCTACGGTACGCGGCGCGTTCGCCGGCACCGCCCAGGTATTCCAGGACACCCTGAAGTCGCAGCTGATCCTGATCCTGGCGGCTATCGCCACGGTCTATATCGTGCTCGGCGTACTGTACGAGAGCTATATCCATCCGCTGACCATCCTTTCCACGCTGCCTTCCGCCGGCGTGGGCGCGCTGCTGGCGCTCGAGCTGTTCGGCGCGCCGTTCAGCCTGATCGCGCTGATCGGCATCATGCTGTTGATCGGCATCGTGAAGAAAAACGCCATCATGATGGTCGACTTCGCGCTCGAGGCGCAGCGCAACGGCGGCATCAGCGCCCGCGAGGCGATTTTTCAGGCCAGCCTGCTGCGTTTCCGGCCGATCATGATGACCACGCTGGCGGCGTTGTTCGGCGCACTGCCGCTGGTGCTGACCAGCGGCGACGGCGCGGAGCTGCGCCAGCCGCTCGGCATCACCATCGCCGGCGGCCTGGTGATGAGCCAGCTGCTGACGCTGTACACCACCCCGGTGGTCTATCTTTACTTCGACCGGCTGCAGGCGAAGTTCCGCCGCAACAAGCAACTGGCCCCGCTGCCGCATTAATGGCCGACCGATGCTGATGAAACACGCCGCCACGGTACGCTGGCAACTCTGGATAGTGGCATTCGGCTTCTTTATGCAGACGCTGGATACCACTATCGTCAACACCGCCCTGCCCTCGATGGCCGCCAGCCTGGGGGAGAACCCGCTGCGCATGCAGTCGGTGATCGTCTCGTATGTGCTGACGGTGGCGGTGACGCTGCCGGCCAGCGGTTGGCTGGCGGACAAGGTCGGCGTACAGCGGGTGTTTTTCAGCGCCATCCTGCTGTTCACCCTCGGCTCCCTCCTCTGCGCCCGTTCGGAAACCCTGAACGAGCTGATCGCCTCGCGCGTGCTTCAGGGCATCGGCGGCGCGATGATGGTGCCGGTCGGGCGCCTGACGGTGATGAAGATCGTGCCGCGCGAGCAGTACATGGCGGCGATGACCTTCGTGACGTTGCCGGGGCAAATCGGCCCGCTGATGGGGCCGGCGCTGGGTGGCTTCCTGGTGCAATACGCCAGCTGGCATTGGATTTTCCTGATCAACATTCCGGTGGGCATCGTGGGCGCCATCGCCACGCTGTTGCTGATGCCCAACTACCAAATGCAGACCCGCCGCTTCGATCTCAGCGGCTTTATCCTGCTGGCGATCGGCATGGCGTCGCTGACGCTGGCGCTCGACGGCCACAAGGGCATGGGGCTGTCCGGCGACGCCATCGCCGGCCTGGTGGCGCTGGGCGTGGCGGCGCTGTTGGGGTATGTTTGGCATGCCTACGGCAATAGCCGCGCCCTGTTCTCGCTGCGGCTGCTGCGCACCCCGACTTACAAGATCGGGCTGCTGGCCAGCCTGCTGGGGCGCATCGGCAGCGGCATGCTGCCGTTCATGACGCCGCTGTTTCTGCAGGTCGGCATGGGCTTCAGCCCATTCCACGCCGGGCTGATGATGATCCCGATGATCATCGGCAGCATGGGCATGAAGCGCATCGTGGTGCAGGTGGTCAACCGCTTCGGCTACCGTAACGTGCTGGTGGCCGCCACGCTGCTGCTGGCGCTGGTCAGCTTGAGCTTCCTGCTGGCGGCGATGCTCGGCTGGCTGTGGCTGCTGCCGGTGGTGCTGTTCTTCCAGGGGATGGTCAACTCGCTGCGCTTCTCGGCGATGAACACCCTGACGCTGAAAGATCTGCCTGACAGGCTGGCCAGCAGCGGCAACAGCCTGTTATCGATGGTCATGCAGCTGTCGATGAGCCTTGGCGTCAGCGTCGCCGGCATCTTGATCGGCAGCTTCGCCCATCATCAGGTGGTGGCCGATAGCCCAGCCATTCACAGCGCATTTATTTACAGCTACTGCTGTATGGCGTTGATTATCGCTCTGCCCGCGCTGGCCTTCGCGCGCGTGCCGGCCGATAGCGCGCCCAACCGCACGCTGACCAAAGAGCCGGGTACCGGCTCAACGAGGTTGCAATGAGGATAGGCATTACCGGGAAACTGTTCCTGGCCATTTTCGCTACCTGCATGCTGGTGTTGATCACCATGCATTGGGGGGTGCGCGTCAGCTTTGAGCGCGGCTTTATCGATTACATCAAGAGCAGCAACGAGCAACGCATCAATATGCTGAGCGAAGCGCTGGAGGAACAGTACAGCCACCATGGCAACTGGATATTCCTGCGCAACAACGATCAGGTGGTCTACCAAATCATGCGCTCGTTCGAGCAGAACAGCGACAGCAGCCACAATCTGCCGCCCAAGGGCTGGCGCACCCAGTTTTGGGTGGTGGACAGCCAGTTCAATCGTTTGGTCGGGCATTCTGGCCCCCTGCCGAAAGAGGGGCCACGCCACCCGATCCGCTACAACAACCAGATCGTCGGCTGGGTGCTCACCACCCCGGTCGAGCGCCTGACGCGCAATACCGACATCAACTTCGATCGCCAGCAGCGGCGCACCAGTTGGATTATCGTCGCGCTCTCCACGCTGCTGGCGGCGGCGGTGACCTGGCTGCTGTCGCGCGGCATGCTGGCCCCGGTCAAGCGCCTGGTGGCGGGCACCCACCGCCTGGCGGCGGGCGATTTCACCACCCGCGTGGCGGTCAGCAGCCAGGATGAACTGGGCCGGCTGGCGCACGACTTCAACCAGCTGGCCACCTCGTTGGAAAAAAACGAGCAGATGCGCCGCGCCTTTATGGCCGACGTATCGCACGAGCTGCGCACGCCGCTGGCGGTGCTGCGCGGCGAACTGGAAGCGCTGCAGGACGGCGTGCGCCAGCCGACGCCGGCGTCGCTCAGCTCGCTGCAGGCCGAGGTATCCACCTTGACCAAACTGGTCGACGATCTGCACCAGCTGTCGCTCTCCGATCTCGGCGCGCTGGCCTATCGCAAATCGTCGGTGGACTGCGTGCACCTGCTGCAGATCGCCGTCGCCGCCTTTCGCGAACGCTTCCGCGCCAAAGGGCTGGAGATCGTCACCCATCTGCCGCCCCAGGCGCCGCTGTTCGGCGATCCCGATCGCCTGAACCAGCTGTTCAATAACCTGCTGGAAAACAGCCTGCGTTACACCGACGCCGGCGGCCGGCTGGAGATCGGCGCCGAGCTGCAGCCGGGGCGGCTGCTTCTCTACTGGCAGGACAGCGCGCCGGGCATCAGCGATCAGCAGCTGACGCGCATTTTCGAACGTTTCTACCGGGCGGAAGGTTCACGCAACCGCGCCAGCGGCGGTTCAGGGCTGGGGCTGGCGATCTGCCACAACATCGTGGAAGCGCACGACGGGAAAATCCGCGCCGAGCATTCGCCTTTAGGCGGCGTGCGCATTACAGTAGAATTTGCTACTCCGATAAAAAATAAGGCGCCCTGATGGACATTCAGAATCAACCCGTGCAGATCATGATTGTTGAAGATGAGCCCAAGCTGGGCCAGCTGCTGGTGGATTATCTGCAGGCGGCGGGCTACGCCACCCGCTGGCTGACCAACGGCAACGAGGTGGTGCCGACCGTGCACCAGCATCCGCCGGCGCTGATCTTGCTCGACCTGATGCTGCCGGGCGCCGACGGGCTGACGGTGTGCCGCGAGCTGCGCCGCTTCAGCGACGTTCCGATCGTGATGGTGACGGCGAAAATCGAAGAGATCGACCGCCTGCTGGGGCTGGAGATCGGCGCCGACGATTACATCTGCAAACCCTACAGCCCGCGCGAAGTGGTGGCGCGGGTGAAAACCATCCTGCGCCGCAGCTATCGGCCGCAGGAGAGCGCGCGGGAAGATGACCTGCTGCACATCGATGAACCGCGCTTCCAGGCCAGCTATCAGGGGCAGTTGCTGGATCTGACGCCGGCGGAATTCCGCCTGCTGAAAACGCTGGCCAGCCAGCCGGGCAACGTATTTTCTCGCGAGCAGCTGCTGAACAACCTGTACGACGACTACCGGGTGGTCACCGACCGCACCATCGACAGCCACATCAAAAACCTGCGCCGCAAGCTGGAACTGATCGACGGGGAAAAATCCTTTATCCGCTCGGTATACGGCGTGGGCTACCGCTGGGAAGCCGAGCCCTGCCGGCTGGTGAATGGGGTTTAGGGGGAAATCAGCGCGTCCAGTCTTCAACCGCCAACCCGGGCACCATGGCGAATGCGCGATCGTTGGTCACCAACGTCGCGCCACGGCTCTGCGCGTGAGCGGCGATCAGTTGATCCAGCGCGCCCATGATTTTGCCTTTTTTCTCCATGTTCGCGCGCATTTCACCGTAGCAGCGGGCGGCCTCGCTATCCCATGCATAGACCGTCACCGCGGCAAGAAAGGCCTCGACCACGCTTTGCAACGCCTTGTTCCGCCGTTTAGCCACACCGTAAAGCAGTTCCGCCTCCGTGACGCAGGAAATACATACGGCAGAAGGCGGGAGCTTTTCCATGACGTTAAGCACCTGCGGATGCTGCCGAAACAAGTGGCTGACGGTGTTGGTATCAAACATGTACATCGCCTACTCTTCCTCTGAGAATGGATCGCGGTCTGCAACCCCTTGCTGACGATCTTCCGCGCCAAGAAACTCTTGCGGCACCGGCGTTTGGGCGATAATGCTCAGCAGCGGTGCCCAGCTGTCCGGCTTTGCCGGATATTTGGATAAAATCACGTTGCCCTCCCGATCGCGACGGATATAGACACGATCCGTATCAAATTCAAATTCCACCGGTAACCTCACCGCCTGATTTCTGCCGTTTTTAAACAGCTTTGCGATTCTTTCCATCTCGACAACCTCCACAGCAGGCATAGGCCAAAGCATATGCCTGTAGCGTGTCGATGCCAAGATGTATCGCTCATTTTTCATCCATATTGACGAAACGGCCAAACCGTAACGCACAATCTCACGGGGTGAAACCCTGTTCCCCTTGTTATGCGGCGCACTGCGCAATCACCGCGCCTTCCCTTAGCTTCCCGTGCGGCGCCAGGTTCACCGAATGAAAACTCCGCGCCGGCGCAAAAAAACTGCGTATTTTTTCGACTAAGCTGCTGTGAGGTTTAGCCGCCGATTTTCAAGCGATTGGCTACACTTACATCACGAATCGGAACCTACAGGAGAAGAACCATGGCAATCGGTCATTATGAGCTGAAAAAAGCAAAGAACGGGCAGTACCACTTCAACCTGAAAGCCAGTAACGGCGAGAGCATTCTGGCCAGCGAAATGTACGCCAGCAAAGCCTCGGCGGAGAACGGCATCGCTTCGGTGCAGACCAATTCACCGCACGAAGCGCAGTACGAACTGAAGCACAGCACCAGCAATCAGCCCTATTTTGTGCTGAAGGCAAAGAACCATCAGGTGATCGGCGTCAGCGAAATGTACAGCTCCGAAAGCGCCGCTAAAAACGGTATCCAGTCGGTGATGAAAAACGGCCCGACCACCGATATCCGCGATTTGAGCGCCTGATCTTTCCCTTTCTCCCGCGCGGTGGCCCGCCGCCGCGCATTTTCCGTTTGACCAAGATCAATCTCCCCTGAATAAATCCGGTTAACTGCTGATTTCTTGCCGCGCTGCGGCTACAATTCCCCGCTTTTACTGCGCCATCAGGTGGCGTGGTGCTGACCTGAAATCAGACCGAGACACACTATGTTTACACCGGAACTTCTCTCCCCGGCCGGAACGCTGAAAAACATGCGTTACGCCTTCGCGTACGGCGCCGATGCGGTTTACGCCGGCCAGCCGCGCTACAGCCTGCGGGTGCGCAACAACGAGTTCAACCACGAGAATCTGGCGCAGGGCATCAATGAAGCCCATGCGCTGGGCAAAAAATTCTACGTGGTGGTAAACATCGCCCCGCACAACGCCAAGCTGAAAACCTTCCTGCGCGATCTGAAGCCGGTTATCGATATGGGCCCGGATGCGCTGATCATGTCCGATCCCGGCCTTATCATGATGGTGCGCGAAGCCTTCCCGCAGATGGATATCCACCTGTCGGTGCAGGCCAACGCCGTTAACTGGGCGACGGTGAAGTTCTGGCAGCAAATGGGCCTGACCCGCGTGATCCTCTCGCGCGAACTGTCGCTGGAAGAGATCGCCGAGATCCGCGCCGAAGTGCCGGACATGGAGCTGGAGATCTTCGTGCATGGCGCGCTGTGCATGGCCTACTCCGGCCGCTGCCTGCTGTCCGGCTACATCAACAAGCGCGATCCCAACCAGGGCACCTGCACCAACGCCTGCCGCTGGCAGTACAAAGCGGAAGAAGGCAAAGAGGACGACACCGGCAATATCGTGCACCTGCACGAGCCGATCCCGGTGCAAACCGTCGAGCCGACGCTGGGCATCGGCGCGCCGACCGACAAGGTGTTCATGCTGTCTGAAGCGCAAAAGCCAGGCGAATATATGAGCGCCTTCGAAGACGAACACGGCACCTATATCATGAACTCCAAGGATCTGCGCGCCATCCAGCACGTGGAGCGTCTGACGCAGCTCGGCGTGCACTCGCTGAAGATCGAAGGCCGCACCAAATCCTTCTACTACTGCGCCCGCACCGCCCAGGTCTACCGCCGCGCCATCGACGACGCGGCCGCCGGCAAACCCTTCGATCCGACTCTGCTTACCACGCTGGAAGGCCTGGCGCACCGTGGCTACACCGAAGGCTTCCTGCGCCGCCACGTGCACGAAGCGCAGCAGAATTACGACTACGGCTCCTCGCTCTCCGAGCGCCAGCAGTTCGTCGGCGAATTCACCGGCGTGCGCCGCGATGGCTGGGCGGAAGTCGACGTGAAGAATAAGTTCGCGCTCGGCGACAGCGTCGAGATGATGACGCCGGGCGGCAACGTGGTGTTCACCCTCGAGAGCATGCAAAATAAGAAAGGCGAGCCGATTGAGGTGGCGCCGGGCAACGGCCATATCGTTTATTTGCCGATCCCGCAGGATATCGATCTCAATTATGCGTTGCTGATCCGCAATTTGGCGGAAGAAAATAGCGCCGGGGCATAAAAATGAATCGCCGTCATTCGGCGGCGATTTTTAGCAAATATTAGAATTGGATCACATCAATGTGCGCGCAGCTTGGTTACTATCACGCTGCTTAAAACGAACAACGAAAATATTTGCATAGCAATACTAGGAACCACCTCCTTAGCCGGCCCAATCTCCCTTGGGCTGGCTTTTTCTTTATGGGTGCGCCTATTTTTTTCGCCGCGCCGATTTCCATAACTTATTCCCGTTATCCGTTTTAATAATAATAATCACGTCGCCTCGATATATAAATAACGCTACAGCGATTAATCCTCTCGTCTTTAAAACCTGGCTTATTTCCGGGTAAAATTCAGATAAATTCGCCTTGTTTCTTATTCACTGAACGCCGGGAAATAACCAGAATTAGCTGAATATTCTGATGGCCTGGTGGCGGCAGCTGGTTTATCTTGAGGCATTCTTGGTTTTCCGCCGGAGGATATCGGCAATGCCTCAACACTCACATGCGCCCGCCCTGCTTATCATCAACGGCAAAGGCGCCGGTAACGAAGAGCTGCGTCAGGCGGTCAAACGCCTGCGCGCAGAGCAAATCACGCTGCACGTGCGCGTGACCTGGGAGCACGGCGACGCCGCGCGCTATGTCGCAGAAGCCACGCAGCTCGGCGTCGGCACCGTCGTCGCCGGCGGCGGTGACGGCACCATCAACGAAGTGGCCGCCGCGCTGGTGCAACTGCCGGCGCACAACCGGCCGGCGCTGGGCATCCTGCCGCTCGGCACCGCCAACGACTTCGCCATGGCCTGCAACATCCCCCCTTCGCCGGAACAGGCGCTGCAGCTGGCGATCAAGGGCCGCTCGGTGCCGATCGATCTGGCGAAGGTCAACGGCGAGCGCTACTTCATCAACATGGCCACCGGCGGCTTCGGCACCCGCATCACCACCGAAACGCCGGAGAAGCTGAAGGCGGCTCTCGGCGGCGTGTCCTACTTCGTGCACGGCTTGCTGCGCATGGATACGCTGCAGGCCGACCGCTGTGAAATCCGTGGGCCGGACTTCCGCTGGGCCGGCGAGGCGCTGGTGATCGGCATCGGCAACGGCAAGCAGGCCGGCGGCGGCCAGGAGCTGTGCCCCAGCGCGCTGATCAACGACGGCCTGCTGCAGCTGCGCCTGCTGATCGCCGATGAGCTGCTGCCGGCGCTGGTCGCCGCCCTGTTCAACGACGAAGAGAGCAACAGCATCCTCAGCGCGGCGCTGCCGTGGCTCGAGATCGACGCGCCGCATGAGATGACCTTCAACCTCGACGGCGAACCGCTCAAGGGTCGCCATTTCCGCATCGAAGTGCTGCCGCAGGCCATCGAATGCCGCCTGCCGCCTAACTGCGCCCTGCTGGGCTGACCTTGTCGGGCGCAGCCGCTGCGCCCGACACCTTGCTGTTCCCAATCGCCCAGCAGAACACCGAGTGGTTCGAGATCGAATAATCAATCGCTTAGCGCGCCGGGGGCGATCGTCCCCGCGTATTTGGCCTCGCAAATGGCATTTCCTCTCAATCGCATCTATTGTTTGTCCTTGCCGGATCCAGTTCGGTAGTATCGCTTTACAGCTTCAATCACCGCTTTTTTACTGCGCCGGTGGTCAAAAACCCTTGCATTGCCGGTGTATGAAGAAGCTTAATCGGGAGTGAACCATGACTGATATTGTGCAGTTGCTAGGAAAGGAAGCGGAAGATCTGCTGCAACACCGCTGTACCACTATCCCCGCCGAGAATCTCTACCTGCCGGGCGACGACTTCGTTGACCGCGTAATGATCGATAACAACCGTCCCAACAGCGTGCTGCGTTCGATGCAAACCCTGTTCAACCACGGCCGCCTGGCCGGCACCGGCTACCTGTCGATCCTGCCGGTCGATCAGGGCATCGAGCACTCCGCCGCCGCCTCGTTCGCCGCCAACCCGCTGTATTTCGATCCGAAGAACATCGTCGAGCTGGCGATTGAAGCCGGCTGTAACTGCGTCGCTTCCACCTACGGCGTGCTGGCGTCGGTATCGCGCCGCTACGCGCATAAAATTCCGTTCCTGGTCAAACTCAACCACAACGAAACGCTGAGCTACCCGACCCAGTACGACCAGACCCTGTACGCCAGCGTCGAGCAGGCGTTCAACATGGGCGCAGTGGCGGTCGGCGCCACCATTTACTTCGGCTCCGAGCAGTCGCGCCGCCAGATCGAAGAGATCTCGATCGCCTTCGAGCGCGCGCATGAGCTGGGCATGGTCACCGTGTTGTGGGCCTATCTGCGCAACCCGGCATTCAACAAGGACGGCGTGGACTACCACTCCAGCGCCGATCTGACCGGCCAGGCCAACCACATCGCCGCCACCATCGGCGCCGACATCGTCAAACAGAAAATGGCGGAAAACAACGGCGGCTACCGCGCGGTGAAATTCGGCTATACCGACGATCGCGTCTACACCAAGCTGACCACCGATCACCCGATCGATCTGGTGCGCTACCAGTTAGCCAACTGCTACATGGGCCGCGCCGGGCTGATCAACTCCGGCGGCGCCGCCGGTGAGAACGATCTGCAGGAATCGGTGCGCACCGCGGTGATCAACAAACGCGCCGGCGGCATGGGCCTGATCCTGGGGCGCAAGGCGTTCAAGAAATCGATGAAAGACGGCGTGGCGCTGATCAACGCCGTGCAAGACGCCTACCTGGACAAGAAGGTCACCATCGCCTGATGTGACGGACCGCCTGTCCTCAAGCCCGGTTCGCCGGGCTTTTTTGTGCATCGAGGGAGGTCTTGACAAGGAAATAATGCAACCGAATGTATTTTATGAGCAAAAATAAGAGCTGGTTTTTATTTGATCTCCCTGGGCTTTTTTTATTCCAAATATGCGAAAGAGAACGACATAAATCATTAAAGATTGAAAGTTAACCTTATCAAACTTCAAATTCCCCACCTTTTCCGAAAACACAAAAACTTAGCGCATTAATAATTATTATAGTTCATTGTTATTTATGGACTTTTGACTAAATTTTACGCTAGTTAACCCACATTTTTATGGTGGTGCCATCATGAAAGTCAATATTGTAATCATCTCCCTGCTCATCCTTTCGCTATCGTCTTGCGCGCTATTTAAATCTCCGGCCTCTAGGCATGAGTTGAAACCTGGAGAAACGTATTGGTTTGACTATGACTCAACAAGAAGCAGCGCCATTTATATTCCCGCAGACTCAAATATCAAGTACTGCGTGGCTCCACCGCCTGATGTCGCGCAGTCCGTTATTGCCGCGCTGAAAGCTGAAATGAGCACGGAACAAATTCAAAAAGTCAGTGGCGATGCAGAGTTCAGCACCGCCGTAGTCGATCTGGCTCGGCGTACCACCACGGTAAATTTTATCCGCGATACGTTGTATCGCGTCTGCGAAGCCAGACTACAAGGCCCGCTCACCGCGACGGAAAAAGAAATTTTCCTGGCCGCGATAGCCGCCGCCAAAGATATGGCAATCGCTGAAAAAGACAAACAAAAGCAAGAACTGGCCCAAACGGCCGAAAGAAACGGTGCTTCCGTAGAGACAATACAAAAGATTCTCGAGCAGTAACAGAAACACGCTAACAACGGCGATTTCCGTATACCCCCTACCCAAAGCCCGGTTCACCGGGCTTTTTTGTGCCCGCGCTCTCCCCCTCATGCCACAGACCTTCTCTTTCTTTCACCTTAAACTTTCAAAATAAAATGTTTATCTTTCAAATTGTGATCTATTTAAAACAAATGGCCCAACAAAGTGACTACTATAAGGCCCATGGCGACAGAGCCGCCGTTCGCTCCAGGCCATATCAGTCCATTACAGGAGAACATAATGATTGAGCTAATCACCCACGGCGCCGAGTGGTTTATCGGCCTGTTTCAGAAAGGCGGTGAAGTGTTTGTCGGCATGGTGACCGGCATTTTACCTTTGTTGATCAGCCTGTTGGTTATCATGAACGCGCTGATCAAATTTGTTGGCCAGGAACGTATCGAACGATTGGCGCAGCGCTGCGCGGGCAACCCCGTGTCGCGTTATCTGCTGCTGCCGCTGATCGGCACCTTTGTCTTCTGCAACCCGATGACCCTCAGCCTGGGGCGCTTCATGCCGGAGAAATACAAGCCGAGCTACTACGCGGCGGCCTCCTACAGCTGCCACTCGATGAACGGCCTGTTCCCGCACATCAATCCGGGCGAACTGTTCGTTTACCTCGGCATCGCCAGCGGCCTGACCACCCTCGGCCTGCCGCTCGGCCCGCTGGCGGTGAGCTATTTCCTGGTGGGGCTGTTCACCAACTTCTTCCGCGGCTGGGTCACCGATCTCACCACCAGCCTGTTCGAACGCAAGATGGGCATCCGTCTGGATCGCCAGGTGCAACTTTAATTCGTGGAGTGCAGCATGAGTGCTTATATCCGTATTGAAAAAGGCGCCAGCGGCTGGGGCGGCCCCCTGGAGCTGCCGATCGAGCCCGGCAAGAAAGTGGTGTACATCACCGCCGGCACCCGACCTTCGATCGTCGATCGCCTCAGCGAATTGACCGGCTGGCCGGCCGTCGACGGCTTCAAAGAAGGTGAACCGCCGGCGGAAGAGATCGGGGTGGCGGTGATCGACTGCGGCGGCACCCTGCGCTGCGGTCTGTATCCGAAACGCCGCATTCCGACGGTCAACATCCACGCCACCGGCCAGTCCGGCCCGCTGGCGCAGTTTATCCTCGAAGACATCTATGTCTCCGGCGTGCGCGACCACAACATCAGCCGAATCGAAGCGGCAGATAGCCAGCCCGCCGCCACCGTTGCAGCGCCGCCCAAGGCGCGCGACTACGACACCAGCAAGAAGATCACCGAGCAAAGCGACGGGCTGCTGGCGAAGGTCGGCATGGGCATGGGATCGGTGGTGGCGGTGTTCTTCCAAGCCGGGCGCGACACCATCGACACCGTGCTGAAGACCATCCTGCCGTTTATGGCGTTCGTCTCGGCCTTGATCGGCATCATCATGGCCTCCGGCCTCGGGGACTTTATCGCTCACGGCCTGACGCCGCTCGCCAACAGCCCGATCGGCCTGGTGACGCTGGCGTTGATCTGCTCATTCCCGCTGCTGTCGCCGTTCCTCGGTCCCGGCGCGGTCATCGCCCAGGTGATCGGCGTGCTGGTCGGGGTGCAGATCGGCCTCGGTCATATTCCGCCGCAGCTGGCGCTGCCCGCGCTGTTCGCCATCAACGCGCAGGCCGCCTGCGACTTCATTCCGGTCGGCCTGTCGCTGGCGGAAGCCAAGCAGGACACCGTGCGGGTCGGCGTGCCTTCGGTGCTGGTCGGCCGCTTCCTGACCGGCGCGCCGACGGTGTTGATCGCCTGGGCCGCCTCGGCCTTCATTTATCAATAAGCTGATTTCCTGGGGGACGTTTATGCACACCATTTTTCACACCACCATCACGCAGATCGGCGGCTGCGCCCGCGACGCGTTGCTGGACAACATGCTGATCACCTTCCGTGAAGGCGCGCCGGCGGATATCGAAGAGTTCTGCTTCATCCACCGCCACGGCGCGACCGCCGGCGAGCTGCAGGTCGGCGGCGTGATGGAACTGGCGCAGCGGCGCTACGCCATCACCGCCGTCGGCAGCGTCGCCACGCAGAATCTGCGCGAGCTGGGCCACATCACCGTGCGCTTCGACGGCGAAGCCGAAGCCGAATTCCCCGGCTCGATCCACGTATCCGGCCCGACGCCGACCGATATCCCGTTGGGCAGCACGCTGTCATTTATCGCATAAGGAGTAGACCATGTCTGAAGTAGCTGTAGTGATTGGCGGCGGCCAAACGTTAGGCGCCTTTTTGTCCCACGGGCTGGCGCAGGCCGGTTATCGGGTGGCGGTAGCCGATCTGAACGCCGATAATGCCAATCAGGTGGCACAGCAGATCAACGAAGCGTTTGGCGCGGGCAGCGCCTGCGGTTTTCAGGCCGACGCCACCGACGAGCAGAGCGTGATCGCGCTGGCGGCGGCGGTTGACCGGGCATTCGGCCAGGCCAACCTGCTGGTGTACAGCGCCGGCATCGCCAAGGCGGCACCGATCACCGATTTTCCGCTGGGCGACTTCGATCGCTCGCTGCAGGTGAACCTGGTGGGCTATTTCCTCTGCGCCCGCGAGTTCTCGCGCCTGATGATCCGCGACGGCATCGCCGGGCGCATCATTCAGATCAACTCCAAGTCCGGCAAGGTCGGCAGCAAGCACAACTCCGGCTACAGCGCCGCCAAGTTCGGCGGCGTGGGGCTGACGCAGTCGCTGGCGCTCGATCTGGCGGAGTACGGCATTACCGTGCATTCGCTGATGCTCGGCAACCTGCTGAAGTCGCCGATGTTCCAGTCGCTGCTGCCGCAGTACGCGCAAAAACTGGGCATCGCGCCGGATCAGGTGGAGCAGTACTACATCGACAAGGTGCCGCTGAAGCGCGGCTGCGACTACCAGGACGTGCTGAACACCCTGCTGTTCTACGCCAGCGACAAGGCCTCTTACTGCACCGGCCAGTCGATCAATATCACCGGCGGCCAGGTGATGTTCTGACGCCATCGACGCCCCCTTCCGCGCAAGGGGGCCTAAGGAGAACCCCATGACTCAAGCTCTGATCGCCTTCGCGCTGCTGGCCTGGCTGCTGCAAATCGCCTTTGGCTGGTGGCAACTGCAGCGCTTCAACCGCGCCTTCGACGGCCTGTGCCGGCTGGGCGCCGTTGGCGTCGGCCGTTCCGGCGGCCGCTTCCGCCCGCGAGTGGTGCTGGCGCTGGCCTTCGACGCCGATCGACGGGTGTGCGGCAGCCTGTTGCTGCGCGGCCTGACCGTTTTCGCCCGGCCCCGCCCGCTGCCTCGATTGCACGGTTTGCATCAGCGGGATTTGCACCCGGATGTGATCTTCCCCGAGGATCGCGCATGCCAGTCTGCACTAACGTTAGCGATTGAACCCAAATCGTGATATTTTCACATTAAAAGACATTACCTTTCATAGTGAATTATTCAGCGAGGGGAAATGCCCAACTCTTGTGAACGGGAATCGCGATGAAACCAAAGCAGCGGCAGGCCGCTATCCTTGAATATCTGCAGCGGCACGGCAAAACGGCAGTGGATGCCCTGGCCGAGCATTTCTCCACCACCGGCACCACCATCCGCAAGGATCTCACCCTGCTGGAAGAAGAAGGCGAGGTGATACGTACCTACGGCGGCGTGGTGCTCAGCCGCGACGACGGCGATCAGCCGATCGACCGCAAAACCCATATCAACACCGAGAAAAAACGCCACATCGCCAGCGCCGCCGTGGCGCTGATCGCCGACGGCGACTCGCTGATCTTCGACGCCGGCAGCACGGTGCTGCAGATGGTGCCGCACCTGGCGCAGTTCAATAACATCACGGTGATGACCAACAGCCTGACCATCGTCAACGCGCTGGTGGAGCTGGACAACGATCAGACCATCCTGATGCCCGGCGGCACCTACCGCAAAAAATCGGCCTCGTTCCACGGCAGCCTGGCCGAATCGGCGTTTCAGCAGTTCAGCTTCGACAAGCTGTTTATCGGCGCGGACGGCGTCGATCTCAACGCCGGCGTCACCACCTTCAACGAAGTGCACAACGTCAGCAAAGCGATGTGCGAAGCCGCCGGCCGCATTATTCTGTTGGTAGACTCCTCGAAATTCGGCCGCAAGAGCCCGAACGTGGTGTGCGAACTCAGCGCCGTCGACACGCTGATCACCGACCGAGACATCAACCCCGATTACCTCGCCGCCCTGCAGGCGAAAGGCATCAATATCCTTCTGGTAGGAGACCCCGATGAGTAACGCCAACGCCCTGCTCGCCTTCGCCCGCGAAACGCTGGAGATCGAGCTGACCGAAGCGCAACGCCTGCTGGCGCGCCTGGACGACAACTTCGTCAGCGCCTGCGAACTGCTGCTGAACTGCCGCGGCAAAGCGGTGATTTCCGGCATCGGCAAATCCGGCCATATCGGCAAGAAAATCGCCGCGTCGCTGGCCAGCACCGGCACGCCGTCGTTCTTCGTGCACCCGGCGGAGGCGCTGCACGGCGATCTCGGCATGATCGGCGCCGACGACGTGGTGGTGTTCATCTCCTACTCCGGCCGCGCCAAAGAGCTGGATCTGATCCTGCCGCTGCTGGCGGAGAACGGCATTCCGGTGATCGCCGTCACCGGCGGCAAAGAGTCGCCGCTGGCGCTGGCCGCCGCCTGCGTACTGGATATCGGCGTCGAGCGCGAAGCCTGCCCGATGGGGCTGGCACCGACCTCCAGCGCGGTCAACACGCTGATGATGGGCGATGCTCTGGCGATGGCGTTAATGCGCCAGCGCGGTTTCAACGCGGAAGATTTCGCCCGCTCGCACCCGGGCGGCAGCCTGGGGGCGCGCCTGCTGAACCGCGTGCATCACCTGATGCGCACCGGCGATCGCCTGCCGCGCGTGAGCGAAAGCGCCAACGTGATGGAGGCGATGCTGGAGCTGAGCCGCACCGGGCTCGGGTTAGTGGCGGTCTGCGACGCGCAGCAGCGGGTGGTGGGCGTGTTTACCGACGGCGACCTGCGCCGCTGGCTGGTGAAGGGCAACAGCCTGCAGGATCCGCTCAGCCCGGCGATCACCCGCCCGGGCTATCGGCTGCCGGAGCAGTGGCGCGCCGGCGAGGCGCTGGAGGCGCTGCACGAACAGCACATCAGCGCGGCCCCGGTGGTCGATATGGACGGCGTGCTGGTGGGGGCGCTCAACCTGCACGATCTGCATCAGGCCGGCATCGGCTGATCAACGCCGGGGGCGCCGTCACCGGCGCCCCCGGTCAGATCATTTCCAGTCGGGATTGTTCTCGAACTGCTGCTTCAGCAGCGCTTTCATGTCGTCATCCGGCTTGCCGAGCCACTGATACTTGGCGTATTTCTTCGGATGGTCGACGGCTTCCGGCCGGTCTTCCACCGCCACTCGCACGCCCCAGGCCTGGGATTTGTCCGCGCTGAACGCCACGATCAAAAAGTTGTTGCCGCAGTCGTGCGGTTTGCACAGATTGCCGACCAGATACTCTTTGCCCTTCCAGCTCAGGTTCTGCGCCGGCGTCGAGGTGCCGACGCCCTTGCGCGCCCAGCCCGGCATCCGCGCCTGGCCTTTCACCATGTTTTGCCAGCTGGCCTGATACCCCGGCTGCTGAATCAAATCCGACGTGGTGACGATCTGCTGAGCAAAGCTGCCCGCGCTGAAGCTGAGCAGTGCGCCGAAGAGGGCGCAACGCAGCGCCTGGTGTCCCGTCATAGTCCTTCTCCCTAGGTTAAATCAGGTTTCGCCCGTCAAACCGGGCCTGAACTAGTCAGACCACGGTTGCGGCAAAAAGTTGACTCACCACCAGGCGTGGAAATGATGCACCGGCCCGATGCCGTGCCCCACTTCCAGCGTGTCCGCCTGTTGCAGCGCTTGTTGCAGGTAGTCCTTGGCGGCGGCCACCGTGGCCGCCCAGTCGGCATGGCGCGGGCGCAGCGCCGCCAGCGCGGCCGAGAGCGTGCAACCGGTGCCGTGGGTGTGGCGGGTGGCGACGCGCGGCGCGGTAAAGCGCTGCTCGCCTTCTGCGGTAAACAGCCAGTCCGGGCTCTCGCTTTCGCTCAGGTGGCCGCCCTTCATCAGCACCGCCCGGCAGCCCATCGCCAGCAGCGCCCGCCCCTGCTCGCGCATCTGCGCTTCATCTTCCGCCGGCGCGCACGCCAGCAGCGCCGCCGCTTCCGGCAGGTTCGGCGTAATGATCGACACCAGCGGCAACAGCTCGCGCCGAATAGACGCCACCGCCTCCGGCGCCAACAACGGATCGCCGCTTTTCGCCAGCATCACGGTGTCCAGCACCACGAACTCCGGCCGGTAATGGCGCAGCCGTTCGGCCACCGCCTGCACAATGTCGGCGTTGGCCAGCATGCCGATCTTGACGCTGTCGATGCGCACGTCGCTGAACACCGAGTCCAGCTGCGCGGCGACGAACGCCGGATCGATGTAATACACCGACTGCACGCCGCGGGTATTCTGCGCCACCAGCGCGGTGATCACCGAGGTGCCGTAGGCGCCAAGCGCCGAGAAAGCCTTCAAATCGGCCTGAATGCCGGCGCCGCCGCTGGGATCGGTGCCGGCGATGGTCAGGGCGTTAATGCGTTTCATCACAGATCCTCCCCGCGCAGCTGATACAGGGCATCGAGGAACGCCGGCGTAAAGCTGCCCGGCCCGCCGGCCAGTCTGGCCGCGAGGCCGCCGCAGTGGGACATCACCCGGCAGGCGGTCGCCACGTTGTCCAGGCGATCGCCCGGCAGGGCGCAAAACGCCGCCACGACCGCCGACAGCGCACAGCCGGTGCCCACCACCCGCGTCATCAGCGGGGAACCGCCTTCGATCGCCCAATCGCGTTGGCCGTCGGTGACGTAATCCACCGCGCCGGTGACCGCTACCACCGCGCCGCTGCGCTGCGCCAGCTCACGCGCGGCGGGCAAGGCCGCCAGCGAATCGTCGCCGCTGTCCACGCCGCGGCCGCTGGCCAGCAACCCGCTGAGCGCCATGATTTCCGAGGCGTTGCCGCGTATCGCCGCCGGTTTCTCGTCCAGCAGCTGTTTGGCGAAGGCGGTGCGGTAGGAGAGCGCGCCGACCGCCACCGGATCCAGCGTCCAGGGCTTGCCGGCCCGATTGGCGGCGGCCACCGCCGCCCGCATCGATTCGGCGCGCAGCGCATTGAGGGTACCGACGTTGATCAGCAGGCCGTCGGCCAGCGCGCTGAACTGCGCCGCCTCTTGCGGCTCCACCACCATCGCCGGGGAGGCGCCGAGCGCCAATAGCACGTTGGCGGTCAGCGATTGCACCACTTCGTTGGTCAGGCAGTGGATCAGCGGAGGCCGCTGTTGGAATTGGGTCAGACAGGCCGCGGCGCGCGCGCCGGGTAGTGCATCAGGTCGAGCGATCATATTCCTCCCAACCGGCGTTCAAGAAGGCGGCGCCGGCTGGGCGGCCGTGACTTCCCTACGCTGGCATTATCCAGATCAGGTAATACGGGTATTTCTCAGCCTTCACGTAGAAGGGCACCCCGAGTCATGAAAATCAATAGGTTGTGATCAACGTTGCGTTAATCCCTGCAGGGGATCATGCCAGCGGCGGCGCGGACAAACAAGCGAATAAATTGGCTCGCGCCTAAGCGATGTTCCCCTCTTTTCCCGCCAGATACAGGCTCAGCACGCCGGGCAGCTCCGCCAGCGTGAACGCCACGCTCTGCGGCGCTGTCTTGAAGATATGGTGCAGCGTGCCGGCCACCAGGCTTTGCAACAGCCGGGTTTGCTGCAGGATCTCCGCTTCGGCGGTTTCGGGGCGGCGCAGCTGCAGCACTCTGGCGATCAGCGCCAGGAAGCTGGACTTTTCGTCCGGGAGGTTCATTTCCCGCATCACCGGCAGGTAGTCGGTGTGCTCGCGCAGGTACTGCGCATAGGGTGAAAACAGCCGCTGGATTACCTCTTCAGCGGAGAGGCGCCGCCACTCGTCGTCACTGGCCAACGCCATGTCGCGGATCAGCGCCTCGACCGACTCGGTATGCCGATCCGCCAGCGCCTTGATCACTGCGTGACGATCGGGAAAGAAGTGATACATCGAGCCGATGGAGGTTTTGGCGTGCTTGGCGAGCCGCTGCATGCTGAGCGCCGCCAGCCCGTCCTGCGCCACGATCGCCGCCGCCGAATCCAGAATGGTTTGTACGCGTTGCCGCCCTCTTTCCTGCTGCGGCTCTCGCCCGGTGATGTGTTCGTCGATTTGCATATTCGTTTCTGCCCGCTGTCATCAACGCATTATACCCATTTGCCGCCGCGAAGGCAGGGCGACACAAAAAACTAGATCAATACCTCTAGTTTAGAGTAGAGTATTTATTCTAGTTTACCCTGACGCAAGCGTGGGGAAGACAAACAGTGACCTCACTCACTGAAAAAGAGTCATTTCATTCGGCCCGTCGCCCAAGCCAATCGCCAGAGAATGCCCTATGCCCGACAAAAAACTGCTTATCACCTGCCTGACCGCGCTGTTGCTCACCGGGTGCTCGCCGGCACCGTCGATAGTGGTGTTCGGCGCTTCGTTCCCCGACTGGCTGTTTTGCCTGTGCGGCGGCGTGGCGGGCATGGTGGCGATCCACCTGCTGCTGCGCACCCCGGAAAAACGCGTCTGGCTGGCGCCGCAGCTGCTGACGTATCCGGCGCTGACCGCGCTGATCGCCATGCTGATCTGGTTACTGGTTTTCCCCCACTGAGACTGACGCCATGACCCAACCACAAATCTCCAACAAGCGCAGACTGCTGGTGCTTACCATCCTGGCGTTGACGCTCATCGTGGCCGCCGTCGTCGTCTGGCGGGTGGAAAACGCCCCCACTACCGACGATGCCTACGCCTATGCCGACACCATCGACGTAGTGCCGGAGGTGAACGGCCGCATCGTCGAGATGCCGATCCGCGACAACCAGGAAGTGCGGCAAGGCGATCTGCTGTTCCGCATCGATCCGCGCCCTTACCAGGACGCGCTGGCGGCCAGCGAAGCGCGCCTGATCACTCTGAATGAGCAGATCAAGCTGACGCAGCGTTCGGTCAACGCGCAGCAGTACAACGCCGAATCGATGAACGCCATCGTCAAACGCTCGCAGGCGCTGGTGGCGCAGGCGACCGACACCCTTAACCGCCGGCAGAAGCTGCTCGGCAAGAACTACGTTTCGGCGGAAGAAGTGGAAACCGCCCGCACCTCCCAGCGCTCGGCGCAGGCGGAGCTGCAGGCGAAACAGGCGGAAGCCGCCGTCAGCGGCGTCGAAGCCCTGGTCGCGCAGCGCGCCGAAGTGCAGGCCGACATCGCCATCGCCAAGCTGAATCTGGAATTTACCGAGGTGCGAGCGCCATTCGACGGCCGCATCGCCTCGCTGAAAACCACCGTCGGCCAATATGCCTCCAGTGCCAAACCGGTGTTCACGCTGATTGACACCCGCCGCTGGTACGTAGTCGCCAACTTCCGCGAAACCGACCTGAAAGGCGTGCACCCTGGCGTGCCGGCCACGCTGTATTTAATGAGCGACGCCGGCCAGACATTCAGCGGCAAGGTGGAGTCGGTCAGTTACGGCGTACAGCCCGACGACGGCGGCACCGTGCTGGGCGGGCTGCCCAACGTGTCGCGCAACATCAACTGGGTGCACGTTTCGCAGCGCTTCCCGGTCAAGATCGCCGTAGAGGCTCCCAACCCGGCGCTGTTCCGCGTGGGTGCTTCGGCGGTGGCGAAGCTGAACCTGCGCCATGAAGAGTAAAACGATGTCTCGCGGCTGGCTGTCCCGGTTGATCGACGAGCTGCGCCCTTCGGACAGCCGCATCAACCTGGTGATCCGCGCCCTGCTCTCCAGCGCGATCGCCATCGTGATCTCGCAGACGCTGCAGGTGCCGTGGCTGGCGCTATCGCTGATCGCTGTCTTCTTTATCACGCAGTCCAATATCGTGATCACCCGCGCGATCGGTATCCTGTTTTTCGTCAGCTCCACGCTGGCGATCGGCGCCGCTATCCTGGTGCTGAAGTTCACCTATGACTACCCGATGCTGCGCATTCTGCTCTCCAGCGCGCTGTTTTTCCTCAGCGTGTTCCTGATGCGGGTGACCAAGGTCGGAGTGCTGTTCTTCCTGATGGCGCTGGTGGTGATCTACACGCAAAGCTTTGTCGATCTCACTCCGCAGGCGGAAGTGGTGATACGGCTGGTGCTGTGGGTATGGGTGGCGATCAACTACGCCATTCTGCTCACCCTGATCGTCAATACCCTACTGCTGCCGGCCGAACCGCTGAAGCAGCTAAAGGGCCGGATGATCGCGGTGTTGGACGAAACCCGCGCTATGTTGGCCCACGGCGGCGAGACGCGCGATCTGAGCGCCATCTCGCAGCATGCCACCGAGCTGCATAAGCTACTGCGCTTCTCGGTGATGCGCAGCGATCGCTGCCGCGCCAACGAGCCCGGTTATCTGGCGCTGATCACCCTGGTATTGCAGCTCAATATCCTGGCCTACCAGCTGCCGCCGGCTTTCGGCACGGCCGCACGTAAATTGGCGCAAGAGATAGATGCCGCCTGCCGAGAACTGCAAACCGCGATAAGCCACGACAGCGCGCTGCGATTTTCCGTCGCGATCGCCGGCAGTGACGATCCGCAGGTGCCGGCGCCGCTCAATGAAATGGCCGGCCTCCTGCAAATCTACGCCAACCGCAGCGACTACGCCGACGCACTACAGGCCGCGCCGCCGCCGAAAGTGCCCTTCTTTGCCCCCGACGCCCTTACCAACCCGGTTTACATCCAGTTTTCGTTGAAAACGCTGCTGACCGTGCTGGTGGCCTACGTGTTTTATACCGCCGTCGATTGGTCCGGCATTCATACCATCATGCTGAGCTGCCTGATCGTGGCGCAGCCCAGCCTCGGTGCCACGCAGCGGCGGGCGCGGCTGCGTCTCGGCGGCGCGGCGATCGGCAGCCTGCTGGCGCTGATCTCGGTGGTGTGGATCATGCCTCACCTCGACAGCCTCGTCGGCTTGCTGCTGCTGACGCTGCCGGTGATCGCCCTCTCCGCCTGGATCGCCGCCGGTTCCGAGAAGATAAGCTATGCCGGGGTACAGATCCTGTTCACCTTTTCCCTGGCACTGCTGGAAAGCTTCGGCCCGGTCACCGAGTTGACCGAGATCCGCGATCGCCTGATCGGCATCGTGCTGGGGGTGGGGTTCGCCACCTTCATTCACGCCACGCTGTGGCCGGAATACGAAGGGGAGTCGCTGCGGCAGCAGGTCGCTAACCTGCTGCGGGAATTGTCGCGCTTCCTCGGCGGCGAGAACACAAACGCCATCGGCATCTGGCAAAAGATCGAGGGCTGCGAAGCGGTGGTGGCCCGGGTGACGCTGGAGCCTACCTGGCAGTTGGCGGATGATAACCATGAAAGCTTCACCCGGCATATCCAACTGATCTTCAACCAGACGCGCAGCCTGTTGCTGACCAGCGAAAAGCTCAACACCTATCTGGCAGGCAGCGGCGCCGCGCTGTCCGTGCAGGAACACGAGGCGCTGCTAGAGGTCCAACGCCAGGGCGGGCACGTTCTCGCCGAGTATGCGGCGCAGCTTGCCAGCGCACCGCAAGCGCTGCGGGCGCCCGACTTTCATCCACCGCTGGCCGCCCTGCATGCCGACACCGTGCGCCACCTGGCTCAGGAGTTAAGCGACGGGCTCAATCGCCTGCCCGCCTGGGGTGACGCCTAGCATTTTCCGTTTGTGGCCGTGCACGCCCGGCGCAATGCGCTATAGTGAGCACAAACCACCGGGAGATGCCATGCAGATAAGACCTTATCAAGAAACCGATCGCCCCTTCCTGCGCACGCTGTACTTGGCGTCGCGCAAGGCGGCGTTCGGCTGGCGCGATACCTCAAACTATCAGTTGGAAGATTTCGACGGCGCGACGCTGGGCGAAGCGATTTGGGTGGCGGAAGACGGCGGCACGCTGCTGGGATTCGTCTCCATCTACCGCGAAGACAACTTCATTCATAACCTGTATGTCGATCCCCATCAGGCGCCGCGCGGCGTCGGCAGTGCGCTGCTGCAGGCGGCGGAAGCTACCTTCACCGCCACCGGCTCGCTGAAATGCCTGGTGAAGAATGAAAAGGCACTGGCGTTCTACCGCAAACACGGCTGGCGCATCATCTCTACCGGCAACGACGGCGAAGAAGATTATTACCTGATGCATTCGCCGGCCCGCTAACGCCGCCTTTCCCGTCACAGAACTCATTAATGATAATGGATTTCATTATCACTTAAGCATACCCTTCCTTGTCTCTCTCAATGAACTTTGCAAGGAAGGTTATGCAACATCAAACGGATACACGCTTCCCCGATGCCGCGGCGGCGGACTACGATCGCCGTATTCTGACCCTGGTGCCCGGCTATCAGTTTGCTCAGGCGCTGCTGACGGCGACGCTCGCGCAGACGCTGCCGAATGACGCCATGCTGTTGCTGACCGGCTGCGGCACCGGCAGCGAACTGTCGGCGCTGGCCGCCGCCAACGCCAGCTGGCGTTTCAGCGCAGTGGAACCCTCCGCCGGCATGCTGGCGGCCGCGCGCGCCAAAGCCGAAGCCGCGGGTTATGCACAGCGGGTGAGCTTCCAGCCCACCTTGCTGCAACAAGCGCCGCAAACCCGCCACGACGCGGCGGTGTGTTCATTGGTGCTGCACTTTATCGCCGACGATGGCGCCAAACTGGATTTCCTGCAGCAGTTGGCGCAGCGCCTTTCCCCCGCCGCGCCGCTGCTGCTGTTCGACTATCAACCGGATGGCCTGCCCGCCAGCCACTACCAACACTGGCTGCAAAGCGCCGGGCATTCCGCGGCGCAGGCGCAGGAGGTGATCGAACGCACCCGCCGCAACTGGCACCCGATGACGGCGGCACGCAGCCGTCTCCTCTTGGCGGAAAGCGGCTTCACCGCGCCTCAGCAGTTGTGCGGTGCGCTGGGCTTCCAGCTTTCACTGCTCCACCGCCGCCGCTGAGGGCGGCATGCCGCGCAGCGTCAGCCGCCAAAACAGCAACGCGCTCAGGCTGACGCCCGCCCCCAGCCAGCAGACGCCGCTCCAGCCCGCCCAGGCATACATATGGGTGCCGGCAAAGGCGCCCAGCGCGCTGCCGACGGCGTAAAACAGCATGTAGCAGCCCACCAGCCGGCTGTGCGACTGCGGGTTGGCGCTGAAGATCATGCTCTGGTTCAGCACGTGGATCGCCTGGCCCGCCAGATCCAGCAGCACAATGCCCGCCACCAGCCAAACCAGGCCGCTGCCGAGCAAACCGAGCGGCAGCCAGGCCAGCGTCAACAGCAGCAGACACACGCCGCTGGCCGCCTGCCCCAGCCCGCGATCCGCCAGACGCCCGGCGCGTACCGCCGCCAGCGCGCCCACCGCGCCGACCAGGCCGAACGCCCCCACCGCGGCATGGGTGAAGTTGAACGGCGCCTGGCTCAGCGGCAACACCAGCGAACTCCAAAAGAGGCTGAAAGCGCCGAACATCAGCAGCGCCAACATGCCGCGAATTTGCAGCGTGCGGTCATGCAGCAGCAGGGTCAGCATTGAACGCAGCAGCGCGGGATAGCTCAGCGTACTGGGAGCGGTGCGCGGCGCAGGTAGCAGGCGCGACAGGATCGGCAGCAATACCAGCGTCACTCCGGCAGAGAAGAAGTACACCGTGCGCCAGCCGCCGACGTCCGCCAGCGCGCCGGACAGGGTGCGCGCCAGCAGCAACCCCAACACCACTCCGCCCTGCGCCGCACCAACCACCCGCCCGCGCTCCTGCGGCGCCGCCAGTGCTGCGGCGAAAGCGATCAGCCCCTGCGTCATGGCGGTGCCCAATAAGCCTACCAGCAACATCCCTACCAGCAGCCAGGGCGCGCTGTGCGCCCAGCCCACCAATAGCAGCGCGCCGATCAGCCCCAGCTGTTGCCCCGCCAGCAACCAATGCCGGTTCAGCCGATCCCCGAGCGGCACCACCAACAGCAGCGCCAGCGCGCAGCCCAACTGAGTCACGCTGATCACCATGCCGACCGCCGCCAGGCTGATGGAAAAATCATGGGCGATAGCGTCCAGCAGCGGCTGCGCATAGTAAACGTTGGCCACGCTAAAGGTGCTGGCGGCGGCCAACAGCAGCACCAGAGGGGCCGGCAGGCGCCCCAGCGCCGCACAGGGGGGATCCAGCAGTTTGTCGCTCATCGCACACCTCAATCTGGTTTCATTATTAAACCCAATGAACTTTAGGCGCAGAGGTTTTATAATGCAACCAGAATGTGCAGCTGGAGATAACCGTCGTGAAACGTAAAAGCCTGGAAGACGCGCCGTGCCCGGTGGCGCGCACGCTGGATGTGATTGGCGACTGGTGGTCGCTGCTGATCGTGCGCGACGCCTTCGACGGCGTCACCCGCTTCAGCGAATTTCAAAAAGGGCTGGGGATGGCGAAGAACATCCTTGCCACCCGCCTGCGCGCGCTGGTGACGCACGGCGTGCTGGAAATCGTGCCCGCCGCAGACGGCAGCGCCTATCAGGAATATGTGCTGACCGAGAAAGGCCGCGCGCTGTTTCCGGTGATCGTCGGCCTGCGCCAGTGGGGGGAAGATCATCTGTTTGCCGAGGGAGAAGCGCACTCAACGCTGGTGGAAAGCGACAGCGGCCGCCCCGTCCCGCGCCTGACGCCGATCGGCAGCGCCGGGCAGACGCTCACCCCGCTGAATACCCGGGTGGTGAAGGTGGAGGAACGGTGATGAGAGTTAGTGGCGGTGCCCGCAGCTCCCCCGCTGAAAAACCTGGCGGATAAAGAGCCATTCCAGACACCCGGCCAGCAGATAAACCGCGCCAAAAACGAGCGCACCAAACCATTCCGTATCGTTAAAATGGAAAAACCCACTGGCGTCAATCAGCCAAGCGGTTTGATTCTGGTTTAGCCTGGGTACAGGAAAAAGCTTTATTGTCAGCACAGCCAGCCCAACAACAGCCAATACGTTAGCGAGCAACAGGGCAAGTTTTTTCATAGCCTTTCATTCTACAACCTAACGCAGTCCAACAAACTAAACCTAAGAACATGCGTTAATGGTTAACCCTCAGGTTGCCCCGTTCGTCGGAGACAACCATAAATGCGGCGGTAATCAAATGCGAACCTTCGGGTGTCTGTATATCGTAGGCGACGGAATAACGCTTCCCTGGCCGAAAAGCATAGTCGAATACCGGCATGCACCTCCCCGGCTCAACGAAGAAAACGTCATTATCGATAGCTTTAATGAGCTTATCGCCTGATTCGCTATAAATCTGAACGAAGCGGATATTATCCCCCGCCTTCATAGAAGAAAGAATGCAGACATGGTTATCTTTGGCAGTGACGGCAGCGGGGAAGCGCGGAGTCAGCTTATCGCCAGGCCCCGGACAGCCGACCAGGAAGCAGGCCGTGAATAGAACCACATATTTTTTCATGCTACCCATTCCTTATACGCGGCTCTGTATACCGCAGAGGCTCCCTATCGGCTAATGCTCATTCATCACTGTCTGAATTGTTTTATTATCCTAACCCGCTTAAAAAAAGAATCTATACCTTAACGTCTAATGTGAATCACGATCGGAAGCCATAACGATTCGCTTCGCAGCGTCATCCGGGTAATGTATAGTCCGCGTTTTACGGAGATCCCATGCTGACTAACTCATCCATTCGTTTGAACAAATACATTAGCGAGAGCGGTATCTGCTCACGCCGCGACGCCGATCGATACATCGAACAGGGCAACGTTTTCATCAACGGTAAACGCGCCACCGTTGGCGCTCAGGTATTTGCCGGGGATGTGGTGAAGGTTAACGGTCAGTTGATCGAACCGCGCAATGAAGAAGATCTGGTGCTGATCGCGCTGAACAAGCCGGTCGGCATCGTCACCACCACCGAAGACGGCGAGCGCGACAACATCGCCGACTTCGTCAACCACAGCAAACGCATTTTCCCGATCGGCCGTTTGGACAAGGATTCGCAGGGGCTGATCTTTCTGACCAACCACGGTGACCTGGTCAACAAGATCCTGCGCGCCGGCAACAATCACGAGAAAGAGTATCTGGTGACGGTCAACAAGCCGGTGACCGACGAGTTTATTCGCGGCATGGGCGCCGGCGTGCCGATGCTGGGCACGGTGACCAAAAAGTGCAAGGTAAAGAAAGAGGCGCCGTTCGTGTTCCGCATCACGCTGGTGCAGGGGCTGAACCGCCAGATCCGCCGCATGTGCGAACACTTCGGCTACGAGGTCACCAAGCTGGAACGCACGCGCATCATGAACGTCAGCCTCAAAGGCTTGCCGCTGGGCGAATGGCGCGATCTGAGCGATGACGAGCTGATCGAGCTGTTCAAACTGATTGAAGGCTCTTCATCCGAGGCCAAACCGGCGAAGAAGGCCCCGGCCAAATCCGCCGCGGCGAAAAAACCGAGTGCCGGCGGCCCCAAAAGCGCCGACAAAGCCGCTGCGCCGGCCGGCCGCAAGCGCTTTACCCAGCCAGGGCGCAAGAAAAAAGGGCGTTAAACGCCCTTTTACCCTCGCTCAGCCCGCACTTGCGTGGGCTTGGCGAGGGCGAAAGCCTGAGCGCCACTTAGACGAGTCTGATTGAAAGCGAGGAAAAACTCAGAGGGTAAGAGTCACTATTTTTTTAACAGCGTGGTCTTACCGTCAGGCTCTTGAGCGAAAGTCTTCCCATCCAGACTGATAAAAACTCTTTTATTAACATCACCATTAATAATCATCGCTATATCCTTATAGATACATTTATTCTTGGTATCACCCTCGCTAAGACAATGATAGTCATCAATACTTCCATCATTGCTGCCAGTCGGAGCGGCAACATAGCCGTCAAAATTCATTACGGCAACGGTAAAATGATTCTCGTCCTTGATAATATGATACTTATCCTGAAGTTTATCTTTATTATCATTCCACCAAGATATTTTACCTTCCGTGGTCAGCGGAAGGTATTGAACATAAACAGCAGCACCATCAACCCGCACAACATTAGCCGGCCTGACAAGCACCCAAACCAACCAAAGAGCCGCTACGGCGACCAAAGAAAAGAACGCAACCTTTTTTTTGTTAAGCATAGTTTTCACCTGTCACTATTATTTTCGCGCCAAAGTTGGTGAAAAAGGGTCTAAACGCGAACTCTTTATACCTTTGAAGTACAAACCAAATCCTGAAAAACCCAATAGAACTAAACTTTAATTTACTAATATCTTCTTTATCTAACCCAAAATGATCCTGAGCTTTATAGCTAATCACAGCAGTATATTTATTATCTTGAAAAAACAAAGAATCAATACTGATCTCTGTACTATTGACCTCATGTACACTGACTCCCATTCCATTTATGCAGTCTTCCCAGCGAACATACTTTGGCAAACGGCTTTGTGATAACTGAAGAGTAAATGCATCTTTATTCAACTGATATGAGTTAAAATCAAAGGTATCGAGAACACTTTTAATTCGAATTAGCGTACTATTTTCTGATTTATCGCTCAGTATCAGCCTTTTATAGGCCAAGTCCATTTGAACATCTTGAAAGTCAGTTCCGTTATTGTACTGCATATGATTGAAAAGTTTAACTATCAACCCTTGATAAACGCCAGTAAAAGAAAAGTATCTCGATGCAGCTCTCAGCTCATCAAAAAGCATTGCAACCGCCTTTTCTTTTCCAGCTGCCGGAATATTTCGCGTTGCCGGATGGTCATAGGGCGATTTATAAGTACTCCAATCGATAAACGTTGATACTTGCCCCAAACGATATCGTTGCTTAAGTGTACGTTCATCCATATCGCCATATTGCATATCATCAGCAAAACGGTCGTTAAAAGGCTTCTTGCTGGTGAAAATCGTTAACGGCCTTGTCAAGTCACGCATTGGAAAATCAGTCCCTTGCCCATGCTAAGAAGAACATTAATCATACAGGCAATCCCGCCCTGCTCATATCGGGAAATGTCTTAGCGCCCCCTTACGCAGGCTCACGGGAAACTTAATGTTCACCATAAAAAAGGCCCGCATCAAGCGGGCCAGTCAGTACCAGAGAAGTCTAGAGGAAGAATCAGAACGACCAGCGCAGGTTGGCGTTGACCGAATTAACGCGGGTATCGGCGCCGAACTGCCCCTGATAGCCTACATCCAGCGTCGCGGCGCGCGACAGTTTCACGCTCACGCCGATATCGCCCACCATCACGTTGTCATCCACGGCCTGGCCCTGAGTGACGAACGCGTCGCTGCCGGCAAACGCCATGCGCGATGAGGTGTTCTTATCGCCGTAGGCGTGTTGCCAGCCGAGCGAGCCATAAAGGCTGACGTTCTTCGGCAGTTCGGTCACGCCGCGCACCCCGAGCGTGGAGTAGAAGGTGTTCATCGTTTCATTGCGCACGCTCAGCGCCGCCGCGCCCCCCGTCTCCTGGAAGCTGTCGGTATGCAGGCGGATATAGCTCAGGTTAATGAACGGTTCGACGTTCATCTCCGGCTGGCCGAAACGGTAACCCGCTTCGGTGAACGCCAGCAATGAGTTGGCATCGTAGTCCGACTTCAGCCGATCCGAGAAGCCGCTGAAATCGACGTTGCGCTTGCCTTCGATCTTGTGCCAGGTGTAACCCAGCGCGCCGCGCAGCGAGAACGCATCCTGCTGCCCCGCCGCATACAGGCCGAGGTGGTAGTTGTCGGTATCGGCCTTGGAACGGCGGCTGTCGACGTCGTAGTCGCCGCGGCTGTAACCGAAGTAGCCGCCGATGCGCACGTTATGGTCCGCCAGCTTGCGATCCGCCCCCAACAGGAAGCCGGTGGTGTTGCCATCCAGTTTACCCACGTTGCCGTTGCCGCTGTTTTTGCCCCAGGAACTGAAGGTCTGCCCCCAGACGCCGCTGTTTTGCGCCTGCGCCGGTTGCACCAGCGACATCGCCAACGGCGGTATCGGCAGGCTGTCGTTGTCGAACAGGCGCAGCATGCGCTGGTTCAGCACGTTGAACAGCTGGGTGCTGCCGGCGATCAGGTTAGACTGCATCGATGGATAGACTTCACCGGACAGCTGATTGAACGCCTCGCGCGCTTCCGGCGCGCTCAGCAGCAGCAGCGAGTTGTACAGCGCCAGCGAAGGGCCGTTCTGCACCAACGTCGAGAGCGCACCGGCGGTATTCCACTGGTTGCCGCTCTCGGCCACCGTTTGGAAAATGCCCGGCTTGCCGCTGCCTGGATTCTCGCCCCCCGGATTTTCACCGCCTGGGTTTTCCCCGCCCGGATTCTCGCCCCCCGGATTTTCACCACCTGGGTTTTCACCGCCCGGATTCTCGCCCCCTGGATTCTCACCGCCTGGGTTTTCCCCACCCGGATTCTCGCCGCCAGGGTTTTCACCGCCCGTGTCTTTCTGCGCGATGGTCAGATCCACGGCGTTGGGGCTGTGGTTCAACGCCACATCGAGGAAGGCAGACTTAGAGACCGCCGCCGCGAATTGGCCGTCAATGCCGCCGTCCGAGGTCAGAATGCGGTAGCTTTGGCCGGTTTTATAGCTGGTTTGCGGATCCAGCGCCGTGACCTGCACCTTGGCCTGATCGCTAATGGTGGTTTTGCCCGCCACCAGCAACTGGTCGCTGCGGCCGTCACCGGCGATATCGACGTCATAGAAGGATTCGCCGATAAAATTCAGGTAGCGTTTCAGCGTCAGCGTGCCGATATTGCCGTCGCCGGGCGAAATATGGCCGCCGGACTGGATCTCGGTCTGGCCCAGCGTGCCGTTGCCGCCCAATGTGCCGCCGGCCTTGATCGACGCGGCGCTGCTGTAGCCCTGCCCGTTATTGACGTCGGAACCCGCCGTCGCGTTGAGGATCAGCGTGCCGCCGTTCTCTGCGCTGAGGGTTTGGATCTCGAAGATGTCGTCTTCTTTCTGGGTATTGATGTCGCTGGCGATGATGAGCTTGCCGCCGCGCGCGGTGACGTTGGCCTGCAGCTCAGAGAGATCGCCGTTCAGCGTGGTGTGCCCGGCGCTGTTGATCACCTCGCCTTCGCCGCTCATCTTGTTGCTGAAAACGTAATTGCCGTCGGTATGGTTAAAGTACACATAGCTGCGGAACAATCCGCCCCGCAGGGCGATCGCCGTCTGGGCATCGATGGTGCCTGCGGCGCCCGCCGCGCCGAGCGTCGGCTCGGTCAACCCGGTGCCGGTGTCCATGTTGCCGCGGCTGCCGATAATCAGCGCGCCGCGGTTCGAGCCGGAGCCGGTCTTGCCCAGCACCACTTCGTTGCCGCCGGCGGAGAATGTCCCGCCGTCCATGACCGCCAACACGCCGTTGCCGTAATCGCCGACGTTGACGCTGCTGCCGCTGGTAAACCGTGAGCCGTTGCCGGCGATCGTCAACTCGGCGGTTTTACGCGCGCCGGAGACGCCCGCCACTTCGATGCTGCCAACGCTGACCGCACCGCCGTTCAGCACGTCCAGATCGCCGTAAAGCGTGAGCGCGCGGCCGACGTTCCATTGGGAATTGGCCCCGGTGACCGTGGCTTTCGGGCTCAGCGTATCAGTCTCGCCCGGCCCGCTACCATTGCCGATGCGCGCGTCAAAGGCGGTGTTCAGCACCGCGCCGTCTTCGATCGCCAGCGTGGATCGTGCCCCTAAATCGGTGCCGACGCTGAGAAAATTGCTGGTGACGCGAGAACCGGCGCCGGTGGCGATCAGATGGCTGTCGTAGCCACGCGTGGTGCCGACCACGATCTCTTTCGCGCTGGCCAGCGCGCCGTCTTCAACCCGCAGGGTGCCCCGCCCCAGATTCAGGCCGCCGCGCAGCACGAACTGATCGTTCACCGCGTTCAGCTCGGCGTTCGGCCCGCGGACCGTGACCAGGCTTTCATGAATTTGGCCGTTGAACATCCGGCCGATATTGATGTTATAGGCGCTGATCTTGCCATTATCGATCAGCAGGTTGCCGCTTTGATTACGGCCGACGTAAACGTCCCCGGTGTAGGCCAATGATTCGGTAATTTTTGCGTCGCCATCAAAAATGGCATCATCTGCGCGAGCGATATCGGCGGGCGCCAGCATCAACAGCGGCGCAGAAAATAGAGCGAGGTAAAGTTTGGAAAGCGGTGTTTTAACCGCTAAAGGATGCGATGTCTTGTCATTCACGGGCTATCTCCGTACTCGTTGGCGTGATGGCGCGAAATTTATTGTTATAGGGAAACTCAATGCACTAGAGGAGGTGTAAGGCGTTATTTCGCGCACGCCGGTTTAGTGATCGTCGAAGCAAAAGCTTATTGCCCCCCGGCGCTGACGCTCCGACGATGGAAAACCAGGAAGCGGCAATACCGCCCCCAAAGCGAATTATTTATGCGTGACCACCGGCGTACAGGTCGGCGCGCTCAGCGACGGCGACGAACCTAAAATTCCCGGCATCATCAGCGACGAGCAATCGAAAATGCGGCCTTTTTCCGTGGTGGCGCGATAAGAAAGTTTTTGCCCGCCCAGCGCATCCGGCGGTGCGCCATTGACATTGGTCACGGTAATTTCGTCCGATGAGCCCAGGCCCAGCATTTTGGCGGTTTCCGCCTGCAGTAATGGAATGGCCTGATCGGTTTTCAGGGTGGAACAACCGGCTATCATCATCGTAACGGTTAAAGCGATAAGTGGTTTTTTCATAAATTATCCTTTATAACCAATCAGTTAAAATTATCGATTGGCTTTATGTTTTCTCTTATCCAAATCCTCGAATAATATATTTCCCTTTCCTAAACGAAAAAACCCTCCTAAAGTAGGGAGGGTTGATAATAATTCATCAGACCTATCTGAACTGTGAAGGCGAAAGGAGAATCCTTTGGGGCAGGATTATGTGTTGGTCGTTGATGACCATCCATTGGTAGCAAGCGGTATCGCTAACTTTCTCAGCACGCATTGCCGATTCAAACAGGCACATGTGGTGACCAATGAAGAAAATTGCTACCGTCATATTAGGGAAAATGGCCCACCGCGTTTACTGGTGATCGATTTTTGGCTCTCTTCCGGTACGGCGTTGAAATTACTCAAAGAAGTAAAACAACGTTATTCTCAGGTGCGTATTTTGGTGGTCAGCGGCGACGAAAATAACGATATCTGGCAGAAAGTGCACAATGCCGGCGGGCATGGGTTCGTATTAAAAAATGAACCCCCGGAATTATTCGCCAGAGCGGTTTTTGCGTTGAATAATAATCAGGAGTGGTTCCCGGAAGGAAATGAACCCGCCATTAAAAATAGTCATGAACATTTAAATAAATTCAATTTAACGCCGAGACAAATCGACGTATTGACTATGATGCTGCGCGGCCTGCCGAATAAAAGGATCGCGACGCAGCTGTCTATTTCCGAACCCACCGTGAAAGAGCATATCAGTAATATCTTGAAAAAGATCGGCGTCAACAGCCGGGTAGAAGCCATCACGCTGTTGCACGGCAAACGGGATCCGTCGCAATGAAGTTTTTCCAGAATTTACAAAATGATGGCATCTCCTCACGCGCGCAGATCCGCCTGCTGGACAACACCTTCATGCGGTTGGTGTTCAGCTTCACTGCCGTGCCTTTCGTCGGCATCCCGTTCGCCATCTGGATTTATTTGCTGGGGGATGAACTCGGCCCAACCATTGCCTGGATCATGGTTTACCTGCTATGCGCCGTGGCGATCAGAATATGGCATCGGCGCTACCAACGCGAGGCCAAAGAAAATGATGAAGACGCCGTGCTGCGCCGCTGGCTGCCGCGCATTAATAAGGTGGCGTTTATTCACGGATTGGGGATCTCATCACTCTATTTAATTACCCCGCAGACCCATAACTTTGACTTTTTCCTGCTGCTCAATATCAGCATCGCCGCGATCGTCGCCGCCAACGCAACGCATCTGACGCCCGTCATCAGCACCTTTACCCGCTTTTTCTTCGCCTCCTGGGGGCTGCTGAACCTCGGCATCATCTGGCGGCTGGAAGACGTGATGTTCATCGTGCTGATGCTGAACTTGCTGTACGGCTTTGCCATTTACCGCCACGCGTTAACCTCGCATGCGTTCTTTATCCAGCAGGCGTTGCTCGAGGAACAAAGCTCGCGCCTGGCGGAGCAGTTCCGCCAGGCCAAAGAGGAGGCGGAACAGGCGCTGCTGGACAAGAACCAGTTCCTGACCACCGCCAGCCACGATCTGCGCCAGCCGGTGCACGCCATGGGCTTTCTGATCGAAGCCATCATCCACAAAAACCGCGACGACAGCCTGACGCCACAGCTGCTGGATCTGCAGCAGAGCGTGCGTTCGGTGCATTTGATGTTCAATTCACTGCTCGATCTCAGCAAGATCGAATCCGGCAACGTGCGCACCGCCGCCACCCATGTGGATATCGGCGCCCTGCTCGACTCGGTGATCACCCTGTTCCGCGAAGAGGCCAACAGCCGCGCCCTGGCGCTGCGCACCTGGCGGCCTAAACGGCGCATCAGCGTGATGGGCGATCCGCTGCTGGTGCGGCAATCGTTGATCAACCTGATCCAAAACGCCCTGCGCTACACGCAACGGGGCGGCGTGCTGATCGCCATCCGCCCGCGCGGCGCCGAGTGCCTGGTGGAAGTGTGGGACACCGGCGTGGGCATCGCCGACGAAGAGAAAAGCAAAATCTTCTCCCCTTACTACCGCCCCGAACTGGCGTGGAAAATCGACAGCGCCGGCCACGGGCTGGGGCTGGCGGTGGTGGCGCGCTGCGCCAAGCTGATGAAGGTGAAGTACGGCATGCACTCCGTCGAAGGCAAAGGTTCGCGCTTCTGGATGCGCTTCACGCAATACATCGGCGAAGACAAAGCGCCGGAAACCGCGGCCGCCTACGACAACACCGCCACGCCCATCCGCTATGCGCCGCTGCGCGGCGCCTGCCTGGTGGTGGACGACGATCCCTTGGTGACCTCCGCCTGGGAGAGCCTGATGAGCACCTGGGGCATCACCGTGCGCTGCGCGGCCTCCGCCGAGGAAGCCTTCGCCATTGTCGACGACGGTTTTACGCCGTTCGCCGTGCTGTGCGACCAGCGCCTGCGTTCCGGCGAGAGCGGTTTCGACATCCTGAAAGCGCTGTTCGAACGCCTGCCGGACGTGAGCGGCGCCATGGTCAGCGGCGAGTTCAACTCACAGATATTGCAAGAGGCCGAGCAGGAAGGCTATCTGGTGCTGCGCAAACCGCTGGAACCGGCCAGGCTGCATGCGCTGCTGACGCAGTGGGGGGCGGGCTAGCGCGCGGCGGTGCCTTAGCGGGCAAGATGCCGCAGCAGGCCTTCAAGGTTGCGCTCCCCCTCCGGGGTTTGCGCACCGGCCTTCAGCCCGCCGCGAATCAACCGCTCCGCTGCCGGGCGTGCGAACAATCCCGCCCAGGCGTCGTGCTCGCGATAAAAACCGGCCTGCAGATCCGGCGCAGGCATCGCCTGTTTGGCCGCCGCAATCACGCCCTCTGGCAATGCCGCGATATTGCGCGCTAACCGATCGACGAAATCATCAAGCTCGGCGGCTGGCAAGGCACGGTTAATCCAGCCATAACGCTCTGCGGTAGCGGCATCGAAAAGCTCGGCGCCCAGGATCACTTCCAGAGCGCGGCCGCGCGTCATTCGGCTCGTCAGATACTGCGTCGCGCCGCCGCCGGGCGTAATGCCCATCAAGGCCTCGCACTGGGCCAGTCCCGCCGTTTCCCGTGCAGCGAAAGCCATATCGGCCGCCGCCACAAACTCGGCGCCGCCGCCGCGCGCCAGCCCGGCCAGCTTAACGAGAGTGACCTGCGGCTGGCTGCGCAGCAGTTCGCCAAACGCCTGGAACGGATTAAGCCCCTCCGGCGCGTTGCTCGCCAGTTCGTCGAAAGCGTGCGGCTCATCGATCAAGGTCATGTCGACGTGAGCAATAAAGAACGCTGGGTTCGCGCTCTGGAACACCAACACCCGCGTATCCGGATCGTCACGCACCGCGAGCAATAAACGGCTGATTTCCGACATCAGCGCCACATCAAGAACGTTTACCGGTGGGTTATCGATAGCGATCGTCATCACGCCGTGTGCATGAGACAGCCTGAGTTTGCTGAAATCTGTATCTGTCATCTCAATGTCCTTTCACCTGGGGTACAAGTGCGGGTTATTCGCGCCGTTTATCGAATGGTATACTTTGCATACCTGGCGTCAATTACGCACCTTAAGCATCCCAGGGATGCGGGAGGATACCGATGGATAAGACCGATGTTGTTTACCGCGCCGACTGCCCGAGCCGCATCGTGCTCGATCAGATTGCCGATAAATGGTCCATGATGGTGCTGGAAGTACTGCGCGAGCCGCAGCGCTTCAACGCCATCAAGCGCCGTCTGGATGGCGTCACGCAACGCGTGCTGACCCAGACCCTGCGCAAGCTGGAACGCAACGGCATGGTGCATCGCAAAGTGTTGGATGGGCGGGTACTTGGCGTCGAGTATTCGCTGACGCCGCTCGGCAAATCCCTGCAGGGGCCGTTCTCGATACTGTTCGATTGGACGTTAGGGAATATTGAGGCGATTCAGGAGTGCCAACGCAAGTATGATGAGCAGGGCGGGTGATGCGGTCCCCCATAGTCTTTCACTTGCAGGAAAACGAGGGTTAGGCGCCATAGAGCTATCAGGCCATGATGAATCGCTTAAACAGCAGCTGCTGGATGTCCTGATGGTATGACAATGGGGTCACAATACAGTGCCTTACGGTACGCGTGTACTCAAAGGCCACCTGCTGTTCCACTGCAATCCCTTGATGTTGAGCACTGTAATGTTTAAAGCCCATCCAACAGCAGTTCCTTCGAGGACACACGCCCTTCCGCTTTATCCTTCTCTGACAGCATCAGCAATTTCAGCAGAGCAATGGCGTTCTCTCGCTCCTGCAACTGCTCATAGGATTCTATAACGTAGTTGATGGTCTCTACTTTCATCGTATCCCCAGGCGCTATCAATCATACCAAGGTCTGAACATAGGCCATATTTCGACCACAAACAATAATCTGCTTTACCCATAACTTACCTCAATGGCTGACAACAGGCAGAAAAGATATGGCCATATAAAGAAAAACCCTCTGTAAAAACAGAGGGTTTCATTCACTACGGGCTAGTTACGAACAGGCCGCGGGAAGTGTCAAATCACTCCCACTCGATTATTTATAGTCATATAACGTCCATATTTATCAATGAATTATAAATGTATGAACCAGAAGTGCCATGATTGATACCATACTTCGAACTAAAGGCCCGGGCTTTTTCTTCACGAACGGACTGGAAAGCGCGGCTCTCAAGCATCTCGAGACGATTCAGGTGCTCCGCATCTAGCAGAAATCATGCGGATGGCGGCCCAACAGCATCTCCGCTGGATCGCGCGAGTTCACGCTCGTGCCGTGGCGACCGGCGCTGGAGCGCCAGCTCGGCAAGCCAGTCGCCGGCATCATGCGTGGCGACGGATCAACTGGCAGTTCGGTCGCGTCCGTGGCGGACCAACTATCGCTTGACTGCTCTTTGTTCTCCCGCATGATATCCAATATTTTGATGAAAGGGGGTTGGGGGACGATGTTCGAAATTACTGGCGCACAAGTCGCCGACCTCAATGACGCCGATCTGCGGACACTCGTCGCACGTCTCGCCTTGGCAGAATTGCGGGCGCAGGGTTGCCCCAGTTCGTCGGTAACGGCTGGCGGCAATCAGGATGCGGCCGATGGCGGGCTTGATGTCCGGGTCGAGTGCCCGTCCGCACTGCTGATGCCGGATTTCGTGCCGCGCCAGCACACAGGGTTTCAGGTGAAAAAGCCCGACATGCCGGCGAGCGCAATCCGCGATGAGATGCGTCCTGGCGGCGTACTACGGCCGGTCATCGCCGAACTCGCCGCTCGCTCGGGCGCCTACATCATCGTCAGCGCGCAAGGGTCGGTCGCAGACAAGCCGCTGAGCGATCGTCGCGATGCGATCCGGGCGCAGCTCGACGATCTGCCTGAGGCCGGGCAGTTGCATAGCGACTTCTACGATCGCGACCGGCTGGCGACATGGGTCAATCACCATCCCGGAATTGCCGCCTGGGTCCGCACGCGGCTCGGCATCGGTATGTCGGGCTGGAGCAGCATCGGCGATTGGTGCGGCGTCGGCGTGAGCGAGGAGACGCCCTATCTCTTCAACGATAAGGCCTGCCTAACCGATGAGCGAACGAACGACCGCGAGCAACTCACCATCGGCGAGGGTATCGCACGGCTTCGCGTCTCTCTGACCAAAGCTCGCCAATGTATCCGGTTGATCGGCTTGTCCGGTCTCGGAAAGACTCGTCTCGTGCAGGCACTGTTCGAGGATGGTGTGGGCGAGGTGCCGCTCGATCCGGGGCTCGCCGTCTATACCGACTATTCGGCGGAGACTGACCCGACCACACGGGACATGGCACGCCAGCTGGTGATCGCACGGCAACGTGCGATCCTGATCGTCGACAACTGCAACCCGGCGACGCACAGCGAACTAGCCCGCATCTGTTCGGAAGCGGGTAGCCAAGTCAGTCTCTTAACTGTCGAATATGATGTTCGCGACGACGAGCCCGAGCGTACCGAGGTCTTTCGCCTGCAATCAGCATCGTCCGAAATGGTGGAGCTGTGGCTGGAAAAGACCTTCCCCAATGTGACGCAGGTCGACCGGCGAACCATATCGGAGTTCAGCGACGGCAACTTCCGCGTGGCGCGCGCTCTCGCCGACACGCTCGGAAAAGGCGAGACCCTGGGAAAGCTCAAGAGCCGCGACCTCTTCGAGCGGATTTTTCATCAGCGCAACGAGCCTGACCGGGATCTGCTTTCCGCTGCCGAGGACCTTGCCCTGCTCTATTCGATCGATGGCGAGGACACTTCGGAAAGCGGTGAACTTGCGCGGATCGCCGCTATTCGCGGTGTTCCCGTGGTGACGATATATGCGGCACTGAATACGCTTCGACAGCGGGGGATCGCGCAGCTGCGGGGACGGTGGCGCGCTATCCTGCCGCATGCGATCGCCAACCCGCTCGCCGGTTTCGCCCTTGAACGCATGCCGCCGACCGATTTCGATCGCTTCTACGCGTCGCTTACAACGCGGATGCAGAAGTCCCTTTCGCGCCGCCTCGGCTATCTGCACGACAGCGCTGAGGCGCGGGCCGCGGTCGAGCGCTGGCTCCGTGCCGACGGGCCACTCGGCGATCTTGCGGCATTGGGAGAAGACGGCCTTCAGATCATCGCCAACATCGCTCCGGTTGCACCCGATACCGTGCTCGCGAGGATTGAGCGTGATATTGCCGGCCCAGATGGCGGCGAGATAATCGATCCGCAGTCGAACAACCGGTGGCAATGGATACGGTTGATCAAGCTCCTCGCTTACGATCCGCCGCTGTTCGACCGCGCGGCAACCTTGCTTACGCGGTTCCTTTCCGCTGAATCGCCCGACCACCACAACAACTCGGCGTCGGACATGTTCGCCGAGCTGTTTCACCTGCACCTGTCCGGCACCAAGGCTTTACCAGATCAGCGGCGAGCGCTCGTGCGCCGGTTCGCGCAATCGGGTGATCCGGCTTTGGCGCGCTGCGCCGGAGTCGCCCTCGATGCGCTGCTAAAGGCGCACCATTTCAGTTCATCCAGCGACTTCGACTTCGGCGCCCGGTCACGGGACTATGGTTGGCATCCGCCGACCTATGGTGACATCTGGGCCTGGTACAACGGCGCAGTCGATCTGGCGGTCGAACTATCGCCAATCATCGAAAACGCCAGGGACCACCTTGCCCACAGCGTAAGAGAGCTGTGGCACTTCGGCGCCTGCCACGATGCGCTTGAACGGGCAGCGACCCATTTTTCTTCCGAGCGACCTTGGATCGAGGGGTGGATCGGCTTCCGCACAGCGCTGCGCTTCGAGGGCGACGCGATGCCGGATGAGGTGCGCGCCCGTCTCGTTGCACTCATCGAACACCTAAAACCCACCGTTCTTCTCCATCAGGCCCGTGCGGTCGTACTGGGGCGCAACAGTTTCGGTTGGGATGTGGCTGATGGCGACGCGGATGACGGCGACGTCATGAAACCCTATGAGCGCGCCTCCAAGCAGGCGAAAGAGATCGGCACCGCACTCGCGCACGACCCGGAGACGCGCGCTGCCTTCATCGCCGAACTGCTCGTCGAACAAAATCCGCAGCGCGCCTATGAATGCGGCATTGGTCTGTCGGATGGTGCCGCCGATCTTGATGCGATGTGGTGTGAACTGCTGGACCTCTTCTCCGCCGCCGAGGCGGACAGCCGGAATGCGACGGTGCTGGGCGGGTTCATCTATGGCGCGCACGCCAAGGCCTCGGCCTTTGCCAACGCTACGCTAGAGAATGTGATCCAGAATCCCGATCTTGCCGCGAGTCTGCCGTATCTTCAAGCGTGTGTTGCTATCGATACCCAAGGCATAGCGCGGCTTCGGCGTGCGATCGAACGTGGCGTCCTTTCGGCGTGGAATTTTCAAAGCATCGCCAATGGTAGTGTCGGGGAGTCTCCACCCGACGCGCTTGGCCTGCTACTCACCGACATCGGCAATTTGGCCGACGGCGTCGAGATCGCACTTGATATATTGCACATGCACTTCTACCGCGATCGGGAAGAAGGCCGCCAACGTGCGCCATCCTTGATCGCTGTTGGCCGTGAGCTGCTACTGCGCACTGACTTCAGAAAGAAGCAGTCGTTGCGCGATTTTGGGCTGCATACCGTTATTCGGGTCTGCTGCGCCGGACCCGATGGAGAGGCGACATTGCGGGAAATCTGCGCTCGCGTCCGGGCCGGACTGGAGACCGTCTATCTCTCGTCCTACGATCTTGGTTATGTCCTGAAAGCGCTCTTCGAGACCCATCCCCTGATCGCACTCGACGAATTCCTGCTCCCCGAACTCAGGCCGAGAAATCGGGGGCTGTTTGAGGGGGACTCCGGGTCTGGCACGCCGGTGGAAGATGTCGGCGCCGAGACCCTTGTTCAGTGGGCGAATATCGATCCGGATCGACGCTATCCGCTGCTTGGCAAAAGCATCCCCATGTTCAAGCGGCAGCAGGGCGAAGAGGAGAATGCTGTCTCCAGGCTTTTCCTGGAAATATTGGGCCACGCGCCAGACAAGAGGGCGTTCCTCGGCGATGTCTGGTCGCGGCTTCATCCGCGCAGCTGGAGTGGCTCGCTCGCCGATATCCTGGTTCGACGTCGCGCGGCTATCACAACGCTGGGTGACAATGTTGGAGGCGAGGTTCGGCAATGGGTCACCGACATGCTGCCCGAACTCGAACGCTGGATCGAACATGAGAGCAAGCGCGATCGGGAAGGCGAGCAGAGTTTCGAATAACCACTGATCCGTGCATCCCCAGCGGGGCTCTGACGCTGATCGCGGCTTCCGCGGAGTCTTAGGCCAGGCGCGCCGCCCTTTGCATTTCTGCCCGACGGCTTCGCGCAGGGCGAATGGCTGGTTTTGGGGGAACAGCCATTCAAAACACGATAGGCGAACGACTTAAGCTGGTCGACAGCCGACGCCTCGTAACCATCAGCTATTTCTACGCCTCAGCTCCGAGCAATAGAGTGTCCCCGCCGCGGAGAGCCTTTCGGCATCGATTAAACTCAAGCCGCAATGCGTTCTTTCCGCTCGCGGCTTCTTCATAGATGAGATGGCACCCGGGCTTCTGAAGCGCCGCGCTGCAAGTCCAGATGCTGGCCCTCTGTGGAGACCCATGCGTAGCCGATTCGCTGTTTCATTGATACAACCGGGACGTTGAAAACTTGACGAGAATATTAACTCGCCAATAGGGGTTCCGATGGTCTCGGATGCCATTTTTTAGCGTGTTCAGAAAACCACCGTTTTGTGGATAGATTTTGAAACACTGCCAGTTTCTAACGAAAACTTCACTCTGCGGAAAGGATTCGCAAGATGGTCTGATCTGCTCCCCGTTGATTAATACACCGCGATATTAGTAATGTCTTCATAAGCCACATGAGGACAACCCCATGAAGAAGCGCTTTTCCGACGAACAGATCATCAGTATCCTCCGCGAGGCTGAAGCTGGGGTTTCTGCCCAGGATCTCTGCCGTAAACATGCCATTTCAGACGCTACCTTTTACACCTGGCGTAAGAAGTATGGCGGTATGGAGGTGCCCGAGGTTAAGCGTCTGAAGTCACTTGAGGAAGAGAACGCCAGACTCAAGAAGCTGCTTGCTGAAGCCATGCTGGATAAGGAGGCACTTCAGGTGGCTCTGGGGCAAAAGTACTGACGACAGGCCAGAAGCGGGAAGCCGTTGAGTTTATGTGTGATGCGACCGGTCTGTCGCAACGTCGTGCCTGCAGGCTTACAGGTTTGTCCCTGTCGACCTGCCGCTATAAGGCTCAGCGTCCGGCGGCTGATGCGCATTTATCAGGGCGCATCACTGAGCTGGCACTTGAGCGCAAGCGCTTTGACTACCGCCGTATCTGGCAGTTACTGCGCCGTGAAGGCCTTCAGGTTAATCACAAACGCGTGTACCGCCTTTATCATCTCAACGGGCTGAGCGTAAAACGCAGACGACGTCGTAAAGGACTGGCAACGGAACGTCTGCCGCTGCTCCGCCCGACAGCGCCCAACCTGACATGGTCGATGGATTTCGTTATGGACTCGCTGGCCACCGGTCGCAGGATAAAATGCCTGACCTGTGTGGACAACTTCACGAAGGAGTGTCTGACAATTACCACCGCATTCGGGACTGCAGGTGTTCAGGTCACGCGTATTCTGGACAGCATTGCACTGTTTAGAGGTTATCCGGCGACGATAAGAACTGATCAGGGGCCGGAGTTCACTTGCCGCGCACTGGATCAATGGGCCTTTGAGCATGGTGTTGAGTTGCGTTTAATCCAGCCGGGCAAGCCAACGCAGAACGGATTTATAGAGAGCTTTAACGGACGATTTCGCGATGAATGTCTGAATGGGCACTGGTTCAGCGATATCGTTCACGCCAGGAAAATCATTTATGACTGGTGGCAGGATTATAACGAGTGTCGTCCACATTCGGCACTGAATTATCAGACGCCATCAGAGTTTGCAGCACGGTGGCGAAATGGAAAAAGTGAAGATAAACAAACCGACACTACTAACTGACGGTTGTATCTAATACTGGGGGCAGGTCAGGAGTGACCGCAACATACAGACCATCACGATCATTAACTTTATAGAGTTTCTCCTTCGGCTTAAGGTGACGCAGCCTGGTGCCAGTCAACATGGTTTATTGTTTTCCTTTATCACTTAATGCCATGTTGTAAAAAGTTCAGAAAAGCAATTTAACCATCTGTTTTTAATTTACTTATAAAAAATAAACACCATAACTCAACCGACATTTATCACATGGCGCTTTTTCAAATCTGAATTTGAAACCAGAGAGATACCATCAGAAATTCCATTGAAAAAACCGTGCTCCCGTTGCTAACAGCTGCCAGAAAGTTCCAGACACACAAAAAAAAAGCCCGCAGTTACGCAGGCTTAGAGGTAATTTACTGCTTTTACGTGCAGGCTATTGCCAGACGCGAAATCATTCCCACTCAATCGTCGCCGGTGGCTTGCCGCTAATGTCGTACACCACGCGGGAGATGCCGTCCACTTCGTTGATGATGCGGTTGGAGACGCGGCCGAGGAAGTCATACGGCAGGTGCGCCCAGTGCGCGGTCATGAAGTCGATGGTTTCTACCGCACGCAGGGAGACCACCCAGTCGTATTTGCGGCCGTCGCCCATCACGCCGACCGAACGCACCGGCAGGAACACGGTGAACGCCTGGCTGACTTTGTTGTACAGGTCGGCCTTGTGCAGCTCTTCGATGAAGATGGCGTCCGCGCGGCGCAGCAGATCGCAGTACTCTTTCTTCACTTCGCCCAGCACGCGCACGCCCAGACCCGGGCCCGGGAACGGGTGACGGAACAGCATGTCGTACGGCAGGCCCAGCTCCAGGCCGATCTTGCGCACTTCGTCTTTGAACAGCTCTTTCAGCGGCTCGACCAGGCCCAGCTTCATCTCTTTCGGCAGGCCGCCCACGTTGTGGTGCGACTTGATCACGTGCGCTTTGCCGGTGGCGGAAGCGGCGGATTCGATCACGTCCGGGTAGATGGTGCCCTGTGCCAGCCATTTCACCTGCTCTTGCTTGCAGGCTTCTTCGTCGAACACTTCAACGAACACGCGGCCGATGATTTTACGCTTGGCTTCCGGCTCGTCCACGCCCGCCAGTGCGGTCAGGAAGCGGTTTTCCGCTTCGACGTGCACGATGTTCAGGCCGAAGTGGTCGCCGAACATTTCCATTACCTGCTTGGCTTCGTTCAGGCGCAGCAGGCCGTTATCGACGAATACGCAGGTCAGGCGTTTGCCGATGGCGCGGTGCAGCAGCATCGCGGTGACGGAGGAGTCTACGCCGCCGGACAGGCCGAGGATCACGTGGTCTTCACCCACCTGCTCGCGGATGCGCTCGACCGCATCTTCGATGATGGTGGCCGGGGTCCACAGGGCTTCACACTGGCAGATGTCCAGTACGAAGCGCTCCAGCATGCGCTGGCCCTGACGGGTGTGGGTCACTTCCGGGTGGAACTGCACGCCGTAGAAGCGTTTTTCTTCGTTGGCCATAATGGCGAACGGGCAGGTGTCGGTGCTGGCGATGGTCACGAAGTCGGACGGGATCGCGGTCACTTTGTCGCCGTGGCTCATCCACACGTCCAGCAGCGGTTTGCCGGCCGGGCTGATGGCGTCTTCGATGTCGCGCAGCAGCGCGCTCTCTTTGACGATTTCCACCTGCGCGTAGCCGAACTCGCGTTCGGTGGAACCCTGCACATGGCCACCCAGCTGCATCGCCATGGTCTGCATGCCGTAGCACACGCCCAGCACCGGCACGCCGGCGTTGAACACGTAGTCCGGGGCGCGCGGGCTGCCGGCTTCGGTGGTGCTTTCCGGGCCACCGGAGAGGATGATGCCGCTTGGGTTGAATTCGCGGATCTGCTCTTCGCTAACGTCCCAGGCCCACAGTTCGCAGTAAACGCCGATTTCGCGCACGCGGCGGGCGACCAGTTGGGTGTATTGCGAACCGAAGTCCAGTATCAGGATGCGATGCTTATGGATATTTTGTGTCATGTGAGGCGAATTCCAGCAACAAGAGAAAAAGAGCGAAAATGTGTGTTTCGGGATGGGGCTTAACGCCCCACCCCGGCCTCTCACTCAGGAGAGGTTAAGGCATTAGCCCATGCGGTAGTTCGGCGACTCTTTGGTGATGGTCACGTCGTGCACGTGGCTTTCCTGAATGCCGGCGCCGCTGATGCGCACGAACTCCGCCTTGGTGCGCAGATCGTCGATGGTGGCGCAGCCGGTCAGGCCCATGCAGGAGCGCAGGCCGCCCATCTGCTGGTGCACGATGGCTTTCAGCATGCCTTTATAGGCGACGCGGCCTTCGATACCTTCCGGCACCAGTTTGTCGGCGGCGTTATCGGTCTGGAAGTAACGGTCGGAAGAGCCTTTGGACATCGCGCCCAGCGAGCCCATGCCGCGGTAAGATTTGAACGAACGGCCCTGATACAGCTCGATTTCGCCCGGGGATTCTTCGGTGCCCGCCAGCATGGAACCGACCATCACGCAGGATGCGCCCGCGGCGATCGCTTTGGCGATGTCGCCGGAGAAGCGAATGCCGCCGTCGGCGATAACCGGGATGCCGGTGCCTTCCAGCGCTTCCACCGCGTCGGCGATGGCGGTGATCTGCGGTACGCCCACGCCGGTCACGATGCGGGTAGTACAGATGGAGCCAGGGCCGATACCGACTTTCACCGCGCTCACGCCGGCTTCAGCCAGCGCTTTGGCGCCCGCTGCGGTCGCGACGTTGCCGCCGACGATCTGCAGATCCGGGTATTTGGCGCGGGTTTCGCGGATGCGCTGCAACACGCCTTCGGAGTGGCCGTGCGAGGAGTCGATCAGCAGAACGTCAACGCCTGCCGCCACCAGCGCGTCAACGCGCTCTTCGTTGCCGGCGCCGGCGCCGACCGCCGCGCCCACGCGCAAACGGCCGTGCTCGTCTTTACAGGCGTTCGGTTTGCGTTCCGCTTTCTGGAAGTCTTTAACGGTGATCATGCCCAGCAGGTGGAAGCTGTCGTCCACCACCAGCGCTTTTTCTACGCGCTTTTCGTGCATCTTCTGCAGCACCACGTCGCGCGCTTCACCTTCTTTCACGGTGACCAGGCGATCTTTCGGCGTCATGACCGCGGTGACCGGCTGGGTCAGATCGGTCACGAAGCGCACGTCGCGGCCGGTGATGATGCCGACCAGCTCATTGTCTTCGGTGACGACCGGGTAACCGGCAAAGCCGTTGCGCGCGGTCAGCTCTTTCACTTCCTGCAGCGTGGTGGATGGGGTAACGGTCTGCGGGTCGGTGACTACGCCGCTTTCATGCTTCTTCACACGGCTGACTTCTTCAGCCTGGCGCTCGATGGACATGTTTTTGTGGATGAAGCCCAGGCCGCCTTCCTGCGCCAGCGCGATGGCCAGGCCGGATTCGGTAACGGTATCCATGGCTGCGGACAGCATAGGGATGTTCAGGCGGATGGTTTTGGTCAGTTGGGTGCCGAGCTCTGCGGTGTTAGGCAGAACCGTGGAGTGGGCTGGAACCAGGAGGACGTCGTCAAACGTCAGAGCTTCTTTAGCGATACGTAGCATGGGCAATATCTCACCAGGGTGGGCTGTGAAAAAGATAAAATATTGCCGCGGCATTATACAGAGCGGAATCGGTTGCCTCCAGCACTTTCTTACAAAAAGTCTTGATTACCTTTTTCAGCCATGTAGTATCGACCAATTAAGTGATTGTTTTGAAATTTGATCTGGGTCACATGTCGCTACCTGTTTCGCCTTCCATTTTTACCGTAAGCCGCCTCAATCAGACGGTTCGCCAACTGCTGGAAATGGAAATGGGGCAGATTTGGCTCTCCGCCGAGATCTCCAACCTCTCCCAGCCCGCCTCCGGCCACTGGTATTTCACGCTGAAAGACGATCGCGCCCAGGTGCGCTGCGCGATGTTCCGCAACAGCAACCGCCGCGTCACCTTCCGGCCGCAAAACGGCCAGCAGGTCCTGGTGCGCGCCAGCATTACGCTGTATGAACCGCGCGGCGACTACCAGCTGATCGCCGAGAGCATGCAGCCCGCCGGCGACGGCCTGCTGCAGCAACAGTTCGAGCAGCTGAAACAGCGCCTGAGCGCCGAAGGGCTGTTCGATCAGCAGTTCAAGCAGCCGCTGCCCGCTCCGGCCAAACGCGTCGGGGTGATCACCTCCGCCAGCGGCGCGGCGCTGCACGATATTCTGCAGGTATTGCAGCGGCGCGATCCGTCGTTGCCGATCGTCATCTACCCCACCTCGGTGCAGGGCGCGGAAGCGCCGATGCAGATCGTGCGCGCCATCGAGGCCGCCAACCGCCGCGACGAATGCGACGTATTGATCGTCGGCCGCGGCGGCGGTTCACTGGAGGATTTGTGGAGCTTCAACGACGAACGCGTGGCGCGGGCGATCTTCGCCAGCCGCATTCCGATCGTCAGCGCCGTCGGCCATGAAACCGACGTCACCATCGCCGACTTCGTCGCCGATCTGCGCGCGCCGACCCCTTCCGCCGCCGCCGAACTGGTCAGCCGCAATCAGCTTGAGCTATTGCGCCAGCTGCAGTCGCAGCAGCAGCGGCTGGAGATGGCGATGGATTACTATCTGGCGCAGCGCCAGCAGCAGTTCACCCGCATTCACCACCGTTTACAGCAGCAGCATCCGCATCTGCGCCTGGCGCGCCAGCAGACGCTGCTGTTCAAGCTGCAGCGCCGGATGGAAGACGGCATGCAGCAACAGCTGCGCCTGGCCGCCCGCCGCAGCGAACGCGCCCAGCAGCGGCTGGCGCAGGTGCAGCCGCAGGGCCGCATTCACCGCTACCAACAGCGCGTACAGCAGCAGGAATACCGCCTGCAGCAGGCGATGGAGCGGCAGCTTAACGCCTACCGCCAGCGCTTCGGCGTGGCCTGCAGCCAACTGGAAACCGTCAGCCCGCTGGCGACGCTGGCGCGCGGCTACAGCGTGACGCAAACCCCGCGCGGCGAGCTGCTGAAAACCACCAAGCAGGCGCAGGTCGGCGAACTGCTGAAAACCCGCCTGCAGGACGGCTGGGTGGAAAGCGAGGTGAAAACCATCACCGTCGCCAAGAAGCCGCGCAAGAAACGCGCGGCCGAGTAACCCCTACTCCAGCGTAAAACGCTCGCCCGGTTCACCGTTCACCCACAGCGCGCGCATTTCGCCTTCCGGCAGGCTGAGCGCCAACGTGCGCCAGGCCGGGCGGAAACGCCCTTCCGTCGTGATATCCAGCATGATGCGCTGATGGTCGCAGCGCATTTCCCAACGCAGCCATAGCGCATCGCCCTGTCGCCAGCCTTCGCTTTCACCGTCGTCCTCAAACAACAGCCCGCTGCTTGCGCCGCAGCCCTTGAGCGGAAACAGCCGCAGTTCGCGCCGATCGTCGGCGGCCACGTCCACATGCGCCAGCCGCTGCGACAGCGGCAGCGCCGCCCCGGCGCGCACCAGCAGCGGCAAACGCTCCAGCGGCGCCGCCAGCGTCACCGTCTGGCCGCCGCCGAACCATTGGCCGCTGTAGAAGCAGTACCAGCCTTCGCCGTTGTCCGGCAGATACACCGAACGCCGGCGCTGCCCCGGCTCCACCACGCTGGCCACCAGCAGATCGCAGCCGATCAGAAAATCGTCGTTCTCGCCGAAGGTGCGCGCATCCTGTTCATGATCGAGGAAGGTCGGGCGCAGCATCGGCTCATCGTCGGCGCAGGCCTGCCACAACAGCGTGTAGAAATACGGCAGCAGTCGGTAACGCAGGTTGATCGCCTCGCGCACCGCCGGGGTGGCGGCCGGGTACATCCAGGGCTCGTTGACCGTGGCGTCGTCGTTCCAGGAGTGGATGGTGAAACGCGGATGCATCACGCCGTTTTGCACCCAGCGCACCAGCAGCTCCGCATCCGGTTTGTCGCCGGAGAAGCCGCCGACATCGTGGCCGAGGTTATACAGCCCGGACAGGCTCATGCCCAGCCCCATGCGGATGTTGTAGCGCAGCGTCTGCCAGCTGGTGCGGTTGTCGCCGCTCCAGGTCTGCACATAGCGCTGCATGCCGGCGCAGCCGGAGCGCGAGATCAGGTACGGCCGCTTCTGCGGCGCAAAGCGCTGCTGGGCCTCCATCGAGGCGCGCATCATCAGCAGCGGCATCACCGGGCGGATGTGCTTGATGGCGATCGGCCGCCCGAAGCCGTGGCAGCGCGTTTCGCCGTCCCACACTTCGTACTCGTTGTTGTCGTTCCAGGTCGAGTCGATGCCCATCTCCAGCAGCTGCTGCGTGACGCCCTGCTGCCACCAGCGCACCGCCGCCGGGTTGGTGAAGTCGAGGTGCGATCCTTCGTCGTCCCAGAAGCTGGAGCGCTCGGGCGCGTCGCTTTGCGAATCGCGGATAAACAGCCCCTGCGCCGCCACCTCCTGATACTGCGGGTGATCCTGCAGCAGGCACGGCTTGATGTTGGCCGCCAGCCTGAGGCCGGCGTCGTGAAACGCCTGGCTCAGTTGCTTGGGCTGCGGCACCTTGTCGTAGTTCCAGTTGAACACGTAGCGCTTGTTGTTGATCGAGGTGTAGCCCGACGACAGCTGGAAGGAGTCGCAGGGAATGGCGTGTTGACGGCACAGCGCGATGAACTGCTGCAGCTGCTGCTGGGCATCCGGCGCGTCGGTGTAGTGCATGGTCGAACCGCTGTAGCCCAGGCTCCACTTCGGCCCGAAGTGGGTGCGGCCGGTCAGGCGCACGAAGGCCTTAGTGACGTCCAAGACCTTCGGCCCGAGGAACAGGTAGTAATCCAGATCGCCCGCTTCGGCCTGATAGCGGCGATAGGCCGCGTGGTAGTTGTCGATCTCGTTGCCCAGATCCAACCAGCAGCTGCTCAGGTTGTCGTAAAACAGGCCGAAGCTCGCCTCCGGCCCGCGGGTGATGGTGAACGGAATGTGCTTGTACAGCGGATCGGTGCTGGCGGCGTTGTAGCCCATGGCGTCCAGGTTACGCATCTCGAAGCGGCGGCCGGTGCGCTCCAGATCGCCGGCCTTCTCCCCCAGGCCGTAATAACGCTCATCGGCGAAACGCCGCTGATAGTGCGCCACGCCGTCGCCGTGCGCATTGAGCAGGTAGGCGCTGGTCGGCCGATCCGCCGCCAGCGGCCGCCATTCGCCGGCGGCGTTGCAATATTCCCATTCCAGCCACAGCGGCTGATGCACCGTCACGCGCAGCAGCGGCGTGCTGACCACCAGCCGATCGCCCTCCTGGCGCAGCTGGTAGCCCGGCAGGCTGAAGCCGGCGACGCTGAGCCGATCGCGCCCCTCCCAGGGCACATCTTCCTGCGGCGCGATGCTCCAGGTACGATCCAGCGCCAGTTCGCCCTCACGTTTGATCAACACGCGGAACAGACCGTCTTCCAGCACGTACAGGCAGAAACGGTGGCGTTCATCGACCAGCAGCTCAACGTGGTCGGCATGCTGCGCCGCCAGCGTCCAGTTTTTCAAGGTTTTCATAAGCATTCCACTTAGCTGTGTGAAGGTGTTTTCTTACCGCCGCGTTCGGCGATCAGGGCAATCAGGAACAGGGCACCGATCAGATCGAAGAAGCCCATGGCGATGAACAGCGGGTTGAAGCCGATGGTGTCGGATACCGCGCCGATCAGCAGCGTGAACAGGAAGCTGGCGATCCAGGCGCTGGATCCGCGCATGCCGTTGACCGTCGCCATCTGGTTTTTATCGAACGACTCCACCACCAGCGCGCTGAGCATGCAGGAGATCACCTGGTGGCCGAAGCCGCCGATCGAGATCAGCGCGATCGCCACATAGGGATCTTGGGTGATCGCCACGAACGCCAGCGACACCATCAGGAAAGCGCCGGTCACCGAGCTGGCGACCACCGAGTTGACGCGGCTGCAGCCGAACCATTTGCGGTACAGGGTGGTGAGATAGCCGCTGGCGACGCTGCCGATATCCGCCGCCAGAAACGGCAGCCAGGCGAACATCGCGATCTGTTTCAGATCCATGCCGCGTTCGGTGGCCAGGTACAGCGGCACCCAGAAGCTGAATACCGCCCAGGCCGGCTCGGCGAGAAAGGCCGGGATGGCGATGCCGTAAAACTTCTTGTTCTTGCACAGGCTGGCCAGCGAGGTGAGGAACGGCAGCTTAGGCAGCACCGGTTCGTTGTCTTCGCGGATCAGATCCAGCTCTTGCTGGCTGAGGTTCGGGTGCTGCTGCGGCGAGTGGTAGAACAGCCACCACAGCACCACCCAGATCAGCGCCAGCCCGCCGGAGAACAGGAAGGCGCCCTGCCAGCCGAAAGAGACGTGAGCGATGACGATGATCGGCGGCGCCAGCATGGCGCCGATGGAGAAACCGACGCCGGCCCAGCCGGCGGCGATCGGCCGCTCCTTCTTCGGGAACCAGTCGGAGATCGCCTTGGCGTTGGCCGGGGTGGCCGCCGCCTCCGCGCCCCCCATGAAGAAACGCAGAATGGCCAGTTGCAGCCAGCTGCCTGCGCCGGCGTGCAGCATGCATACCACCGCCCAAATACCGGCGCAGATCAGAAAGCCCATCTTCAGGCCGATAACGTCGATCAGCCAGCCGCAGATCGGCTGAAACACCGTGTAAGCCAGTTGGAACGACGCCACCACCCAGGCATATTGCTCGGTGCTCATGTTCAGGCTGGTTTTCAGCTCCGGCGCCAGAATGCCCAGCGAGTTGCGGGTGATGTAGTTGACCGTGACACCCAGCAAGAACAGCGCCAGCATCCACCAGCGCAGCGATTTGAACTTGCGCCGGCCGCTCTGCGCGACCGCCTGATTGATCTCCACACTCATCGGTTCTCTCCCCGCGGCCGCCGGCTACGGCGACGCGCGTTTTGGTAGGGTACGTTGTGCTATCAAACACGGGGCGGTGAAAACGGGTCGGCGCCATATCATTGGCCGACAGACAATCACAACCCCATGATTTATTTTTGTTTTCATTTTCGCACACCGTTAAAATTGGACTGACAGGTCGCTAAAATTGGTGTACCAATGCAGACTACTCAGCGAGAGCGCGCAGCGAAACGCTGTTTTTTGCAAAGATTTTCACAGGCGGGTGAAAAAATAGTCATAATGACCAAGAAATCCGGTCAAGACGCTGAAAATCTGCAATGAAAATATTCTCACGGACGAATTTGAAGGAGATCACAGAATGAACGGAAAGCTGAAAATTCAGGAGATCGCTCGCCAAACCGGGCTGTCGATCAGCACCGTTTCCCGCGTGCTGGCGGGCAAGGCCAACACCAGCGCCGAGGCGCGCCGCAAGGTGCTGGACTGTGCGCAGCAAAACGGCATTCTGCAGGGCATTTCCAGCGGCCGACTGATGCTGAACAACGTGATGGTGTTCGCGCCGCAGCGCGCGTTCGACGTGCGCACCGACATCTTCTACTACAAGGTCATTCAGGGTATCGCCGCCGCGCTGATGGAGCACGAGGTGCGCATCCGCTACTGCGGGCTGGAAGAGCAACACAGCGACGGCGCGCTGTTTCTGGAAAAAATGAGCGACCCGCACACCGAAGCGGCGCTGATCATCGGCATCGACGACGAGCATATCCACACCCTGGCCGCCGATCTGCACAAGCCCTGCGTGCTGATCAACTGCAGCGATCGGCAGATGCGGCTGGACAGCGTCTCGCCGGATCATCAGCTGATCGGCGACTATTCCGCCAGCTACCTGTTCCAGCAGGGGCACAGCCATATCCTCAATCTGCAATGCCTGCGCCGCCACACCATGGAACTGCGGCTGGCGGGCATCCGCCAGGCCTACGCCCGGCATCATCTGCCGTTCGACGACGGCCGCCATCTGATCACCACCTCCGGCTTCGGTGGCGAAGAGGCCGAGCAGGCGCTGACCACCTATCTCGATGGCATCCACGGCCACTCCCCGCTGCCGACGGCGATCCTGGCCGGCGGCGACTACATGGCGGTCGGGGCGGTCAAAGCGCTCAACAAGCGGGGGCTGAGCGTGCCGGGCGACGTCTCGGTGATGAGCACCGACGGCTTCAATCTGGCGGAAATCCACGATGTGCCGCTGACCTCGGTGCAGGTGCCGCGCGACGAACTGGGTTACGAGGCGATCCAGCTGCTGCAGCGGCGCATGCTGCGCGCCGACGCGCCGCCGTGCAATCTGCTGCTGCACGGCCGGCTGGCGGTGCGCGCCTCGGTGCGACGCATCAGCCCGCACAAGACCGCGCCGGCGGTGAGCACGCATGACCACAGGCTTTATGACGAGTAGGCTACACTTAGGCACAGTGCATTCATTCGATGAGGTAAAATTTTTGCCTAAGGAGAGCCACTATGCCAGCCCAGCGCATGCGTTCCGTCATTCCTCCCTACATGCTGCGCCGCATCATTGAACACGGCAACGCCCCGCAGCGCGACTGCGCGCTGCACACGCTGAACCACGTACAAAGCCTGCTCGGCAACAAGCCGCTGCGTTCGCCGACCGAGAAAAACGCCCGAGCCGGCGAAGCGCTCCGCGATATCTACGACGCCCAGAACGGCACCCAGCTGCCCGGCAAACAGGTGCGCAAAGAGGGCCAGCCCAGCAACCACGATGTGGCGGTGGACGAAGCCTACGACTATCTCGGCGTCACCTACGATTTCTTCTGGCAGGCCTACCGCCGCAATTCACTGGATAACCAGGGGCTGCCGCTGGTCGGCAGCGTGCACTACGGCAAGGAGTACCAGAACGCCTTCTGGAACGGCCAGCAGATGGTGTTCGGCGACGGTGACGGCGAAATCTTCAACCGTTTCACCATCGCCATCGACGTGGTCGGCCACGAGCTGGCGCACGGCGTGACCGAGAGCGAAGCCGGGTTGATCTACTATCAGCAGTCCGGGGCGCTCAACGAGTCGTTGTCCGACGTATTCGGCTCGTTGGTCAAGCAGTTCCACCTGCAGCAAACCGCCGATAAAGCCGACTGGCTGATCGGCGCCGGGCTGCTCGCCGAGGGCATCAAAGGCAAAGGGCTGCGCTCGATGTCGGCACCCGGCACCGCCTACGACGATCCGCTGCTGGGCAAAGACCCGCAGCCCGCCAGCATGAAGGATTATATCCAGACCAAGGAAGACAACGGCGGCGTGCACCTCAACTCCGGCATCCCCAACCGCGCCTTCTACCTGGCGGCGACGGCGCTGGGCGGCTTCGCCTGGGAGAAAGCCGGTTACGTCTGGTATGACACGGTGTGCGACAAAGCGCTGCCGCAAAACGCCGACTTCGCCACCTTCGCCCGCACAACGGTGAAACATGCGCAGGCGCGTTTCGATCAGAGCGTGGCGGACAAGGTGCAGCAAGCCTGGCATCAGGTGGGGGTGGAATAATGAAACCGCTGCCGACGCTCAATCAGGATACGGTCATTGAGCTGGCGCGCGAGGGAGGCTTCGCCTACATTCCCAAACTGGCGGGCCAGCGCCGCATCGCGCTGGCCGATATCACGCCGGAGCAGCGGCAGCGCCTGAATCAGTTGCTGAACCAGACGCTGCCCTATGCGCAGGAAGAAGGCCAGCCCAGCTCCCCCGGCTGCGGCGACCAGCGCTACTACCGCGTGCAAATCAACTACACCAGCCCCACCCTGAGCACTGAGATCGTGCTGTTAATCCCGGAAAGCAGCGCGCCGCAGGCGCTGGTGGATCTGTGGAAAACCGGCCAGGTGGATGAGTGAGGGCTTACAGCGGCTGATAGCTGAAATTCACCCGTTTTTTGGAGATCAGCCCGTGCCCGTTCTGGCACAGGTAATCCACCGCCCCGCAGGCTTTCAATTCTTGCAGCGGCTGCCCGCACTCCGGGCAGCTCGCCAGCTGCCGATAATCGCGCTGGCAGGCTGCACAATGGTAGTGACCCGCTACCCACTTCATGGTCTGACGGCATTGCGGACAGTGCGCTTCCATAACGACTCCAGGTTAAATCGCGCCCCATGAGCGCAAGAAATAAATCCCCAACGCGGTGGTGAAGAACGAACCGACGGTGGTGATGGCGATAATGTTGGCCGCCAGCGTGGCGTTGCCGCCCATGGCGCGCGTCATCACATAGCTGCCCGACGCGGTCGGCGTGGCGGAAAACAGGAAGATAATGCCCAGCGCAGCCCCCTGAAACCCGCACAGCCAGCCGGCCAGCGTCATCAGGCACGGCACCAGAAACAGCTTGGCCGCCGACGACAGCGCCGCCACGTTGGACGAACGGAACATGGCGCGAAAATCCAGGCTGGCGCCGGTGCACAGCAGCGCCAGCGGCAGCGACAGCGCAGAGATATAGCTGCCGGTCTGGCGGATCACGGTCGGGATGCCCAGCCCGGTTTGCGCGTACAGCAGCCCGCACACCAGGCCGATGATCAGCGGGTTGGTAACGATGCTGCGCAGCAAAGACAGGTGGCTGATTTTCTTGCCCTGCCCGCCCTGCAGGCTGCGCGTGAGGGTGATGACCGACAGCACGTTGAACAGGATCACCGTCACCGTCAGGTACAGCGAAGCGAGCGCAATGCCTTCGCTGCCGTAGGCGGTCATGGCGTAGGCCAGGCCGACGATGGCGGTATTGGCGCGGAAACCGCCCTGCACGAACACCCCGCGCTCACGCGGTTCTTTCACCAACCACTTGGCGGCCAGCTCCAGGAGCAGGAAGGTCGCCAGCGTGCCGACCGCTCCGAACAGCACCAGCGGCAGGTTGCCGAGCAGCTGCGGGTGGTTGGTGGCGATGCTGAAAAACAGCAGGCACGGCAGCGCCAGATTGAACACCAGGCGGGTCGCGCCGTCGACAAAGCGGTCATCCATCAGGCGCCAATGGCGCAGCAGGATCCCCAACAGCATCATCAGCAGATTCGGCACGGTGACGTTGAACGCAAAACTCCAGGTTTCCCAGGACATGGTGTTCCTTCAGGCAGGCGAGGTAATCTTCAGATAATAAAACGATTTCGGGCCAATAAAAAAGGGGCGCGGCATCACTGCCGCGCCCCTCATGAGCGATTACTTGCTCTTTTTCAGGTGGCTCATCAGGCGCTTGCGCTTACGCATCTGGGTCGGCGTCAGCAGGTTGCGTTTGCCGGCGAACGGGTTGTCGCCCTCTTTGAACTGGATGCGGATCGGCGTCCCCATCACGTTCAGCGAGCGGCGGAAGTAGTTCATCAGGTAGCGTTTGTACGAATCGGCCAGGTCGCTGACCTGGTTGCCGTGGATCACCACGATCGGCGGGTTGTAACCGCCGGCGTGGGCGTATTTCAGCTTCACGCGGCGGCCGCGCACCAACGGCGGCTGGTGATCGTCAACCGCCATCTGCATGATTTTGGTCAGCATCGAGGTGTTTACGCGGCGGGTTGCGCACTCGTAGGCTTCCTGCACCGATTCGAACAGGTTGCCGACGCCGCTGCCGTGCAGAGCGGAAATGAAGTGCACGCGCGCGAAGTCGACGAAGCCCAGACGCAGGTCGAGCATCTCTTTCACGTGCTCGCGATCTTCTTCGCTCATGCCGTCCCACTTGTTGACCGCAATCACCAGTGAGCGCCCACTATTGAGGATAAAGCCGAGCAGCGAGAGATCCTGATCGGAGATGCCTTCACGCGCGTCGATCACCAGCAGCACCACGTTGGCGTCTTCAATCGCCTGCAGGGTCTTGATCACCGAGAACTTCTCGACGGTTTCAGTCACCTTGCCGCGTTTACGCACCCCGGCGGTGTCGATCAGCACGTATTCGCGTTCGTCACGCACCATCGGAATGTAGATGCTGTCGCGGGTAGTGCCCGGCATGTCATACACCACCACGCGCTCCTCGCCGAGGATGCGGTTAGTGAGCGTAGACTTACCGACGTTCGGACGGCCGACGATCGCCAGCTTGATCGGCAGATCCTGCGGGTTGAACGCTTCTTCCGGCTCTTCGTCTTCTTCGCCTTCCAGCGTTTCGCCGTTTTGCTCGGCCCAGTAAGCGGCGTTGGCCTCTTCCTCGGTCAGCTCGACGTCTTCCGGTTTTTCCGGCACGAACGGCACCAGCACGTGTTCGATCAGTTGGGTCACGCCACGGCCGTGGGAAGCGGCGATAGCGAACACTTCACCCAGGCCGAGCGAGTAGAAATCGGCGGTGGCGGTGTCAGGATCCAGACCGTCGGTCTTGTTGGCCACCAGGAAGGTCGCCTTCTGGCGGCTGCGCAGGTGCTGGGCGATGCCCTGATCCGCCGGCATCAGGCCGGCGCGGGCGTCGACCATGAACAGCACGATGTCCGCCTCTTCGATCGCCAGCAGCGACTGACCGGCCATGCGCGTTTCGACGCCGTCTTCGGTGCCGTCGATACCGCCGGTATCGACAATGATAAATTCATTGCCTTCGATTTCAGCACGACCATACTTGCGGTCACGCGTCAGCCCCGGGAAATCCGCCACCAGCGCATCGCGCGTATGGGTTAAACGGTTGAACAAGGTGGATTTACCCACATTCGGGCGCCCGACCAGCGCGACGACAGGTATCATTGTTGAAGCCTCATTACTTAATAATCAATGCGTTACTGCACTGTGGATAGACACCAGCGGTGCAGCTTATAAAAATACGAAACGGCCCCTGAACACTCAGGAGCCGTTTTCAAGCCTTGCGACGAGCGGCGTTAGCGGGTGAAAGCGTAAACTTTCCCGCCGCGAGCCTGGATGACCAGCTTGTCGCCGGCCACCATCGGCGCAGACAGGAAGCCGGAGCTGTCCACTTCCTGCTGGGCGACAAAACGGCCATCGGTGGTGTTGATCCAGTGCAGATAGCCTTCGGCGTCACCGGTCACCAGATAACCATTATACATCACCGGCGGCGTCAGGTTGCGGTGCAGCAGATCGCTCTGCGTCCACACGGTCACGCCGCCTTCGGTGCTGAGCGCGACTACGCGATCGTTCTGGTCGATCAGGTAGATGCGGCCCGCGTCGACGATGAAATCGTTCACCGAACCCAGCTCGCGTTTCCAGATAATCTGGCCGGAACGCAGATCCAGCGCCGTCAGGTTGCCGTTGTAGCCCAGCGCGTAGACCACGCCGTCAACGATCACCGGCGTGGTGTCCACGTCATTCAGGCGATCGATTTCGGTCGCGCCGCTCGGCTGAGAAATACGCTGTTGCCAGATCAGTTGACCCTGCTGCATCAGCACGGCGCTGACGCGGCCGTTGTCACCGCCGACGATGGCGGCGCCAAAGGCGACGGCCGGCGCGGATTCACCGCGCAGCGACAGCGAAGGCATGTCCAGGTTAACCGTCCATTTCACCGCGCCGTCGGCTTCGTTCAACGCCTGCAGCATGCCGTTGGAGGTGTGCACCAACACCATGCCGTCGCTGACAACCGGACGGGAGATCGCTTCGCCGGCCACTTTGGTCTGCCAGGCGATGGCGCCGTCGGCGGTGTTCAATGCGTAAACCACCGCTTTTTCGCTGCCGACGTAAACCTTGTCACCCGCGACCGTCAGGCCGCCGGACAGCAGCGCAGACAGGTTGCTGGAGAAGAAGCCGGTCTTCTCGGAGAGATTGACCTTCCACTTCTCGTTGCCGCTGTCGGCGTCCATCGCTTTCACGATGCCGAAGCGATCGGCGGCGTAAATGGTGCTGTCCTGATAGGCCGGACGCAGGTGGGAGTAATACTCACCGATGCCGTCGCCCACCGAGGTGCTCCACGCCTTGCTCGGCGTAAACTGATTTTCAACTTTCGGCAACGGCGACATGGTAACCACGTCTTCTTCGCTGTTAAACAGCGAGCAACCACTCAGCAAGGCAGCGGAAACCAGTCCGACCAAGAGTGTTTTACGCAATTGCATGGGAATTCCCCTTAGCTGGACAAGTTATTCAATTTCATGCGCAGCAGAACCTGCAGCGCCTGAGAAGCGTTGGACTCAATGCCTTTGCTGTAAGCTTCGCGCGCGCCTTTGGCGTCGCCCTTGGCCAGCAGCACATCGCCGCGCACATCCTGCATCATCGCCGCCCAGCCTTCGCCTTTCACGCCATCCAGCGTTTTCAGCGCTTCATCCAGCTTTTTCTCCTGCAGCTGGACGCGCGCCAGACGCAGGTCGATCATCGCCAGCAGGTTGTCGTCTTTGGTCTGGCCCTGCGCCAGCGCCAATTGCTGTTCCGCCTTGGCGAAATCATTCTGTTCGACAAAGTGCTTGGCCAACTGCAGCGCGGCCAATACGCCGTAGCTGTTGCCGTTAGCCTGGACAAATTTCTCCGCGGCAGCCACGTCATCCGGCTTGCCGGCCGCCAGACGATCGCTGGCTTCCTGATAGGATTGCGACGCAGCCATCATGTTGGAGTTTTCATGGCTCTGCCAGTAACGCCAGCCAACCAGGGCACCAATTCCGAGCACCACGCCCACCGCCAGCGCTTTGCCGTTCTCGGCAAAGAACCGACGCAGTGCGTCGACTTGTTCGTTTTCAGTGGTATAGACTTCCACGGTGTCCTTCTCCTTAACCTAACATCAAAGCCAGACGCGCAGCGACTTCGCTTTGCGCCAGCGTTTCTTGTTCACCACTGCGCAGGTCTTTCACCACCACCTGCTGCGCCGCCACTTCGCTCTCACCCAGGATCAGCGCAATGCGCGCGCCCCATTTGTCCGCACGGGTGATCTGCTTCTTGAAGTTGCCGCCGCCGTAATTGGTCATCAGCTTCAGCTGCGGCGCCGCGTCGCGCACCTGTTCAGCCAGCTGCATCGCCGCGCTCTGGGTGCCCGCGCCGGAAGAGATGACGTACACGTCGATAGCCGACGGCGCCTTGAATTCCGGGTTAACCGCCTGCACCAGCAACACCAGGCGTTCGAGGCCCATGGCGAAACCGACCGCCGGGGTGGCGCGGCCGCCCAGTTGCTCGACCAGGCCGTCGTAACGGCCGCCCGCGCAGACGGTGCCCTGCGCGCCCAGGCTGGTGGTCACCCACTCAAACACGGTGCGGTTGTAGTAATCCAGACCGCGCACCAGGCGCTCGTTAACGGTATATGGGATACCTGCCTGCGCCAAAAGTTCACACAGACCGGCGAAGTGAGCACGGGATTCTTCATCCAGGTACTCGGACAGGCGCGGCGCGTCGTTCAACAGCGCCTGCACCTCAGGATTCTTGGAGTCCAGCACGCGCAGCGGGTTGCTGTACATGCGGCGTTTGCAGTCTTCGTCCAGCACCTCAACGTGCTGCTCCAGGAACGCCACCAGCGCGTCGCGGTAGTTGGCGCGCGCCTCCAGCGAACCGATGGAGTTCAGCTCCAGCTTGACGTGCTCGGCGATGCCCAGCGCTTTCCACCAGCGGGCCGTCAGCAGGATCAGCTCGGCGTCGACGTCCGGGCCTTGCAGGCCGAACACTTCCGCGCCCAGCTGATGGAACTGACGGTAACGGCCCTTCTGCGGGCGCTCGTAGCGGAACATCGGGCCGATGTACCACAGACGCTGTTCCTGATTGTACAGCAGACCATGTTCGATGCCGGCGCGCACGCAGCCGGCCGTCCCTTCTGGACGCAGCGTCAGGCTTTCGCCGTTGCGGTCTTCGAAGGTATACATCTCTTTTTCCACGACGTCGGTCACTTCACCGATCGCGCGTTTGAATAACGGGGTCTGCTCTACAATCGGCAACCGGATTTCGCTGTAACCGTAGCTGCCCAGCACCTGCTTGAGGGTGCCTTCAATACGCTGCCATAATGCCGTTTCTTCCGGCAGGTAGTCGTTCATGCCGCGAATGGCTTGAATGTTCTTTGCCACGTGAGTTCTCTGTCCGTTGTCTGTAAAAATGAACCTGATTATAGGGACTTTGCCGCCCGGTATTCAACGCGGATGCGGTTTTCTGCCCTTCAGGTTCATAAACAAGCGGGCCAACAGGCCCGCCGTGTAGCGATAACGCTTATTTTTCCAGCAGGTTGACCGTGATGCGGTTGCTTTCGTCCATCATCGCGGCCTTGGCGCGAATTTTCGCTTCCAACTGGTCGATCATCTGTTCGTTGTCGAAACGCTCTTTCTGGCGCACGCCGTCTTCATAGAAGCCGCTCTTCTTGTGGCCGCCGGTCACGCCCATGGTGGACACCAGCGCTTCGCCCGGGCCGTTCACCACGCAGCCGATGATCGAAACGTCCATCGGCGTGATGATATCTTCCAGGCGCTGCTCCAGCGCGTTCACCGTGCCGATCACGTCGAACTCCTGACGCGAACAGGTCGGGCAGGCGATAAAGTTGATACCGCGCGCGCGGATGCGCAGCGACTTCAGGATATCGAAACCGACCTTCACCTCTTCGACCGGATCCGCCGCCAGCGAGATGCGCAGGGTGTCGCCGATGCCTTCAGACAGCAGCATGCCCAGGCCGATGGCCGATTTGACCGACCCGCTGCGTGCGCCGCCGGCTTCGGTGATGCCCAGATGCAGCGGCTGATCGATGCGCGAGGCCAGCAGGCGGTAAGACTGCACCGCCAGGAACACGTCCGACGCCTTGACGCTGACCTTGAACTGGTCGAAGTTGAGGCGATCGAGGATGTCCACGTGGCGCATGGCGGACTCCAGCAGCGCTTCCGGCGTAGGTTCTCCGTACTTTTCCTGCAGGTCTTTCTCCAGCGAGCCGCCGTTGACGCCGATGCGAATCGGGATGTTCTTGTCGCGGGCGCAGTCCACCACCGAGCGAATGCGCGATTCGTTGCCGATGTTGCCCGGGTTGATGCGCAGGCAGTCTACGCCGTATTCGGCAACCTGCAGCGCGATGCGATAATCGAAGTGGATATCGGCGACCAGCGGCACGTTGACCTGCTGCTTGATCAGCTTGAACGCCTCGGCGGCGTCCATGGTAGGAACCGAAACGCGGACGATGTCGACGCCCACGCGCTCCAGCGCTTTGATCTGATTAACCGTTGCTTCAACATCGGTGGTACGGGTGTTGGTCATCGACTGCACGGCAATCGGCGCGCCATCACCAATAGGCACCTTGCCGACGTAAATGCGTGTAGATTTTCGACGGTTGATGGGCGCTTGGTTATGCATTACTTACTCTCCATTGCTGCTCTGACATCACGACCGGTGCCGCGCGATTACTGCGCGGCGACGGTCAGGCGAGCAACACGGTTTGACTTAACGAACCGGCTTAAATCAACCGGTTTACCCTGATACTGGATCTGAACTGCCGCCGGCGCGCCGATGGTCAGTTTATACGGCGCAGTGCCGGTCAGGTTCAGCTTGCCACCCTGCTTCTGGGTGCCGCTGAACAGCGTCTTACCGCTCGAGTCGGTCACCTGCAGCCAGCAGTCGGCAGAGAAATCCATCACCAGCGCATTCGGATCGGCCGCCGGCGCAGCCACGCCCGCATCGGCGGTCGGCAACGGCGCTTGTGCCGCCGGCGCGGTTTCCGGCAGGGTGGTCTGGCTTGGCGACACCACGGCAGGCTGCTGCTGAGCCGCACTCGGCGCCTGGGCGGTCGCCGCCGGCGCCTGAGCCGCTGCGCCAGTATCGGCCGGCGCGGCGCTGTTGTCGGTCAACGGCACGTTGGTGCCGGCATCGGCATTGCCGTCGGTCAGCGGCACGGACTGCCCTTCGTTATTCTGCGAAAGCTGCGCGGAGGACTGATCGGCCATGGTGGCGATCTCTTCCTGCTGGGCCTTGTGGTTTTGCCACCACCAGGCGCCGGTCAGGCCGATCACCACGAACACGATAAGCCAGGTGAAGCTCATCAGCCAGCCGTCGCGTTTCTTGCGGCGCTTGCCCAGCGAGAAGCTTTGCATCGGCGCCACTTTCGCCATCTTCAACGGCGCCTGCTTGGCCAGCATCGGCAGCAGTTCGTCTTCCGGCAAATGCACCAGCTTGGCGTAGGAACGGATGTAGCCGCGCACGAAGGTGGACGCGAGGTCAGCGGACACGCTGTCTTCCTCGATATCGCGCACGGTGGACATTTTGAGACACAGGCGTTCTGCAACGGTCTGTTGGCTCAGCCCGAGTTGCTCACGGGCCTGACGCAGGCGCTGGCCCGTCGTCATGGATACGGTTTTATCTTGGGAGGCTTCAGTATTCATTAGCTAAGAACTGCTGGTACTGTTTGGATTGTGGAAAACTTCGCGCTAGCTGCTTGCCATAGCGTTGAACGCTATCCTGACGGCCGGCTAACGCGGCGAAACGAATCTGTAACCATAAGCTGCTGGCGCTGGCCGGCAGAACATGCTGATAAACATTCAATAAAAGTTGCGACTGGGCGCGCTTCCCTTCTCCAAATTGCTTTTCGGCCTCCGCCAACAGCGGAGTGCCTTTGTCCGGATCGACTTTCAGCGCGCGGCTCAACAGCGTGCGCGCCTCATCGTTTTGTCCGGCCTTGAGAAAACAGTAACCTGCGTTTTCCAGGCTGTCGGCGACCTGGCCATAATCGGGCGCCAGCGCCGCAGCGCTAAACTGCTGTTGCGCCGGTACATACTGCCCTAAACCGCAAAGAAACGCACCGTAATTATTCAATACGGTGCCATTGCCCGGCGCAAGTTTGAGCGCTTGCCGATAACGCTGTTCGGCCGCGGCATTTTCACCGATCCGCTGTTCATAGAGCGCCATGCCCAACTGCGTGCGGTAATCCTGCGGGGCCGCGTCCAGCGCCTTTTCCAGGTTCTGGCGCGCGGCGTCCATATCGCCTTGCTGCAGGTACTCCAAGCCCAGCTGCAACCGCGTTTGGCTCGCCTCAGAGACTTGCGCTTCCTTTTCCGGCGCTGAACCGGAACACCCGGCCAACAACCCGGCCGCCAGCCACACACCCCACAGTTTCAGCTTCATGCCCGCATTCATTTCCTTATCGGCCGTCAGCTAACGCCCGCCAGCGACACGCTTTCGCATAACAGGCTGTTAGATAACAAAAAATGGTGCTATAGGATTCAGACCGCCCGTACGTTGATAGGTTCCCCGGCCATTTTCTTCTTCAGGGTACGCTTGGTACGGTCGATCACTTCACCCGCCAGTTGCCCGCAGGCGGCGTCGATATCGTCACCACGGGTTTTACGAACAATAGTCGTAAAGCCGTATTCCATCAACACCTTGGAGAAACGATCCACCCGGCTGTTGGAGCTGCGGCCGTAAGGGGCGCCCGGGAACGGGTTCCATGGGATCAGGTTGATCTTGCACGGCGTGTCTTTCAGCACTTCCGCCAGCTGATGCGCATCGTCGGTGCTGTCGTTGATATGATCCAGCATCACGTACTCGACGGTCACGCGGCCCTGGTTGGCGTTGGATTTCTCCAGATAGCGGCGCACCGCGGACAGGAAGGTCTCGATGTTGTACTTGCGGTTGATCGGCACGATCTCATCGCGGATGGTGTCGTTCGGCGCGTGCAGCGAGATCGCCAGCGCCACGTCGATCATGTCGCCCAGCTTGTCCAGCGCCGGCACCACGCCGGAGGTAGACAGGGTCACGCGGCGTTTGGACAGGCCAAAGCCGAAGTCGTCGAGCATGATTTCCATCGCCGGCACCACGTTGTTCAGGTTGAGCAGCGGCTCGCCCATCCCCATCATTACCACGTTGGTGATCGGGCGTTGGCCGGTCACCTTCAGCGCGCCGATGATTTTCGCCGCGCGCCACACCTGGCCGATGATTTCCGACACGCGCAGGTTGCGGTTGAAGCCCTGCTGCGCCGTCGAACAGAATTTGCACTCCAGCGCGCAGCCCACCTGCGAGGAGACGCACAGCGTCGCGCGGTCGGCTTCCGGGATGTACACGGTTTCGACCTGCTGATCGCCGACTTTAATCGCCCACTTGATGGTGCCGTCGGCCGAACGCTGTTCTTCCGCCACTTCCGGCGCGCGGATTTCCGCCACGCGTTGCAGCTTGCCGCGCAGGACTTTGTTGATGTCGGTCATCTGCTCGAAATCGTCGCAGCAGTAGTGGTAAATCCACTTCATCACCTGATCGGCGCGGAACGGTTTCTCGCCCATTTCGGCGAAGAACTCGCGCATTTGCTGGCGGTTCAGGTCCAGCAGGTTGATTTTGGCCGCAGCCGGTTGCTCCACGTTAACGGAGGGGGTAGTCAGCGAATTATTTTCAGACACGGTGTGCTCGGACGTGATGGGTTCTAACATAATGATCTCTGGCCTCGTTATTACACGTTATGGCGCTAAAGAATGGACAGTAAGTTGTGCATTTCAGCCCGCATGATTCGGGTGGCGGCACTAAAAACACGCCCCTGACAAGTCGTCTTATCAGGGGCGCGGCATTGTACAAATTTTAGTAGCGGGTGGCTACGGCTGAAAGGCATTCAGGGCATTTTTATTGTTTCAGCCGGTGAATGCCTGGCTATCAGCAACGGCACGATTAACGTGCGCAGATTTCGCTTTCGTTGAAGAAGTAAGCGATTTCGCGCTGTGCGGATTCAACGGAGTCGGAACCGTGAACGGCGTTAGCGGTGAAGCTGTCCGCGTAGTCGGCACGCAGGGTACCGGCCAGCGCGTTGTCCGGGTTGGTTGCGCCCATGATGTCGCGGTTGCGCTGCACGGCGTTTTCAGATTCCAGAACCTGCACCATGATTGGGCCGGAGGTCATGAACTCAACCAGACCGTCGAAGAATGGGCGGCCTTTGTGCTCAGCGTAGAAGCCTTCAGCTTGCTCGCGAGTCAGACGCAGCATTTTAGCGGCGATGATTTTGAAACCGGCGCGCTCGAAACGAGCGTAGATAGCGCCGATGTCGTTGTTGGCTACAGCGTTTGGTTTAACGATGGAAAAGGTACGTTCTACGGTCATGATGGCCTCTGTATGACTTCCAAAACAGGCCGGTCTGCAATGTTGCCGGCCTTCTCAAGTGGCGCAGATTATATGTGCGCCGTTAACGCTTGCCTACGGGAAAATCAACATTTCATTAAAAAAATATGATCTTCATGATTCATTTTCGACCACGCGGCGGCGCTACTGGGTCTTGTCGGTAGACGGGATCAAATTGCGCAGCCAACTGCCCCAGCGGCGCTGATAAAACGGCTGCGTATGGGAGATCAGATAGTGGCTGATGCCGCGCTCGTTCTCCGACACCAGGCAGAAATCCACCGGTTCGTCGTTCGGCGCCGTTTCGCTGGCGACGCTGCCGGCCTCGTTGATCAACGCTTCGATCTCCGCCGGCTCGGCGTCCACTTCCAGCCCGATCAGCAGATTCGGCTTCTCGTCCGCCGCCTGATCGTGCATCAGCGCCAGAAACGCGCGGCGCACCGGCTTGCGCTGGCTGAACAGCGTGGTCAACGCATCCACCATCGCCGACGGGTACTCTTCGGGCTGCCCCAGCAGGATTTGGGTCTCTTTATCGACGTAATGCTCCACCGGTTTGGCGACGCCGCCGGTCGCCAGCAGCATCGCCACCTCTTCCGGATAGAACTCCTTGCCGTACTCCGCCTTCGGGTTGAGGAACAGATCCGCACCCTGGGTGATTTCGAACAGCACCCGCGCCGGCATGGCGATGAACGGCTGTTCGTCCTCAACGGCCTTCTGCAGCGCTTCCAGCGAGGTGAAGAACGGAATGATGCTGCCGCCGTCCTGCTTCTCCCAATGCTGGATATTGACCGGCGTATCCGCGTTCAGCGCGATGTCGCCGTCCTGCTGCACCTGCTCGCTGTCGCCGAGGATCAGCACCGTGGCGTCGAGCAGTTCACGGAAGAACGCCGGGCGGTGGGCCGGCTCCGTCACCGCCAGCTTCAGCAGGCGTTCAAGTTCGTTCTCGCTCGGGGCGGCATCGTGATGATGGGCACTCATGGCAAACTCCAGGGATCAAATAGCGAGGCCCAGCATGCTGGGCCCCGAAGATAATGCGCATTCTAGCGCCCGACGCGGCGGGCGTTCAATTATTTGGCTTTGCTCAGCAGCAGGTTGGCCAGGGTACGCACGCCCAGACCGGTCGCGCCGGCCGACCACTGCTCCACCGCGCCTTTGCGGTAGGTGGCGGAACAGTCGATGTGCAGCCAGCCTTGCTGGTAATTCTTGACGAAATGCGACAGGAAGGCCGCCGCGGTGCTGGCGCCGGCGGTGTAGGCCGGGCCGGCCACGTTGTTCAGCTCGGCGAAGTTGGACGGCAGTTGGCTGCGGTGGAACTCGGCCAGCGGCAGACGCCAGAACGGCTCTTGCTCGGCGGTGGCGCTGTTCAGCAGCTCCTGCGCCAGCGCGTCGTCGAAGCTGAACAGCGCATGGTAGTCGTTGCCGACCGCGGTTTTCGCGGCGCCGGTCAGGGTGGCGCAGTCGATAATCAGCTGCGGGTTCTGCTCAGAAGCGTCGATCAGGCCGTCGGCCAGCACCAGGCGCCCTTCCGCATCGGTGTTCATCACCTCAACGGTTTTGCCGTTGCGGTAGCGAATGATGTCGCCCAGTTTGAAAGCGTTGCCGCTGACCATGTTGTCGGCGCAGCACAGGTACAGCTTCACGCGCTGCTTCAGGCCGCGCGCCGCCGCCAGCGCCAGGGCGCCGGTGATGGTGGCCGCACCGCCCATGTCAGCCTTCATCGAATCCATAAAGGCGCTCTGTTTCAGGCTATAACCGCCAGTATCGAAGGTGATGCCCTTGCCGACCAGGCAGGCGAACACCGGCGCATCCGGGTTACCGGTCGGGTTGAAGTCGAGCGCCAGCAGCACCGGCGGACGCTCGGAGCCGCGGCCGACGGTGTGGATGCCGGCATAGTTCTGCTCGCGCAGATCTTCGCCCTTGGTGATGCGGTAGCTGACGGCATCGCAGCCGACGTCGCACATCAGATCGACGGCGCGGGTCGCCAGTTGCTCTGGCCCCAGCTCTTCCGCCGGCATGTTGATGGTGTCGCGCACCCAGTCAACGATCTTCAGGCGCTTATCCAGCTCCTGACGCGCGGCTTCCGGCAGCTCGGCCCATTCGACGTTGCGCTGCCCTTTCGGCCCGCGGTAACCCTGCCAAAACGCCCAGCTGTTTTCCAAGTCCCAACCGTCGCCGGCCAGCTTGACGTTTTTGATGCCCTGACCGTCAATTTTGCGGCCCGCACGCTGGATCGCGCCCAGCTTGTCGGCGCCGGTCAGGTGGATGGTCATCCCTTCGCCGTTGGTGCTGAGCAGCGCTTTTTCGCCCCAACGGGCGTCGGCAGGTTGTTGCGACAGCGTGACCTGCATGAATTCTGTTGTCATAGCCTTCTTACTCCGGATGTTCCCTTTATTATTTCATTAGGGCTTTATTGCATACCCTATGGATTTCAAATTGCAGCTAGGCGCCCAGCGATCTCATCCCCAGGAGCTTACTCAGGTAAGTGACTGGGGTAAGACAAATCTGCCGGGAGCAGATTTGAACGCTGCTCGCAGCGGCCCCTTGGGGCGTGGCCCACGGATGGGCCACGTAACTACGTGCAGGTAACAACGCTGCGGTTTGAAAGACGACGGGTATGTCGGATACAAAATAAACGGGCCGCCCATGGCAGCCCGTTACGCTATTTACTCCGCTTCATCTAACCAGACCAGCAGGATCGCTTCCAGTATTTTTTCGTTGGAAGCCTGCGGATCGTCGTCGAACTCTTCCAGATCGCAGATCCACTGATGCATGTCGGTAAAACGCACGGTTTTCGGATCGGTGTCCGGGTATTGGTCGTACAGGGCTTCGCCGATTTCACGGCTGTCGATCCACTTCAGTCCCATTATGATCTCCGGGTTGGCGCTGCGGCTAACAATTAATGCTCACGCGCGTGGTTGACGGTGTAGCGCGGCATTTCGACCACCAGATCTTCGTCGGCGACCAGCGCCTGGCAGCTCAGACGGCTTTCCGGCTCCAGCCCCCAGGCCTTGTCCAGCATGTCGTCTTCCAGCTCGCTGCTCTCTTCCAGCGAATCGAAGCCTTCACGCACGATGCAGTGGCAGGTGGTGCAGGCGCAGGATTTCTCGCAGGCGTGCTCGATTTCAATGCCGTTGCGCAGCGCAACGTTGAGGATCGACTCCCCTTTTTCGGCTTCCAGAACCGCCCCTTCCGGGCAAAGATCTTGATGGGGCAGGAAAACAATTTTAGGCATGGTTAAACCTCATCCACAGAATGGCCAGCCAGCGCGCGGCGAATGGAAGCGTCCATGCGGCGCGCGGCAAAATCTTGCGTTTGTGCATCTAATGTTTTGATGGCGTCTTCGATAGCGGCGGGATCTTCACCCTGCACCGCCTGCTGCAACGCCTGGGTCGCGGCGGCGATCGCCTGGCTTTCCGCCTCGCTCAGCAGCGCGGCGTCGCTGGCCAGCGCGCCCTGCAGGCTTTCCAGCACCCGCGCGGCTTCCACGCGTTGCTCCGCCAGCTTGCGCGCGCCCACGTCGCTTTGCGCGTTGGCCATCGAATCTTTGATCATGCCGGCGATTTCGCTGTCCGACAGGCCGTACGACGGCTTCACCTGGATCGAAGCTTCGACGCCGGTGGATTTCTCCATCGCGGTGACGCTCAGCAGACCGTCGGCATCCACCTGGAAGGTGACGCGAATGTGCGCGCCCCCGGCAGGCAGCGGCGGCAGGCCGCGCAGCGTGAAACGCGCCAGCGAACGGCAGTCCTGCACCAGCTCGCGCTCGCCCTGCAGCACGTGGATCATCATCGCGCTCTGGCCATCTTTAAAGGTGGTGAATTCCTGCGCGCGCGCCACCGGAATGGTGGTGTTGCGCGGGATCACTTTCTCCACCAGACCGCCCATGGTTTCGAGGCCCAGCGACAGCGGGATCACGTCCAGCAGCAGCATATCGCTGTCCGGCTTGTTGCCCACCAGAATGTCGGCCTGGATCGCGGCGCCGATGGCGACCACTTTATCCGGATCGATCGACGTCAGCGGCGTGCGGCCGAAGAAGGCGCCCACCTGCTCACGCACCAGCGGCACGCGGGTGGAACCGCCGACCATCACCGCTTCCAGCACCTCGTCGGCGGCGACGCCGGCGTCTTTCAGCGCGCGGCGGCAGGCCATCAGCGTGCGTTTCACCAGCGGGGCGATCAGCGCTTCGAACTGGGCGCGGGTCACCTCGCCCTGCCAGCCGGCCACCTCGACGCGCACGCTGTCGGCATCGCTCAACGCGATTTTAGCGGCGATGGCGGCGTCCAGCAGCTGGCGCTGCACGCCGTGGTCGCTGCGATCGGCCACGCCGGCCTGCTCGCGCAGCCAGTCGGCCAGCAGGTGATCGAAGTCGTCGCCGCCCAGCGCGGAATCGCCGCCCGTGGCCAGCACTTCGAACACGCCGCGGCTGAGGCGCAGAATGGAGATATCAAAGGTGCCGCCGCCCAGATCGTAAACCGCGATCACCCCTTCCTGGCCGGAGTCCAGCCCGTAGGCGATCGCCGCCGCGGTCGGTTCGTTCAGCAGGCGCAGGACATGCAGGCCGGCCAGACGCGCCGCGTCTTTGGTGCCCTGGCGCTGCGCGTCGTCGAAGTAGGCGGGAACGGTGATCACCACGCCATCCAGCTCCCCTTCCAGCGCCGCTTGCGCGCGCGCGGACAGGGCCCGCAGGATATCGGCGGAGACGCCGACCGGGTTAACCGGGCCGCCGGCGGTGACGATCAGCGGCAGGCCGTTGTCGCTGGCCTGGAATTGATACGGCAGGTTCGGGTAACGTTGCTGCACGTCCGCCAACGAGCGGCCCATCATGCGCTTGATGGAGCTGACGGTATTGGCCGGATCCTGCGCCGCCTGTTGGCGCGCCTCCCAGCCGACGCGCTGCGCATCCGCCTGATAATGCACCACCGAAGGCAGCAAATGGCGGCCCTGTTCGTCGGCCAGCGTTTCCGCTTGCCCGCTGCGCACCGTGGCGACCAGCGAGTTGGTGGTGCCTAAGTCGATGCCGGCGGCCAGACGTCGCTGGTGCGGCGCGGCGCTGAGGCCAGGCTCACTAATTTGTAATAAGGCCATGTTGAAGCTTCCACAATCAGAATCAGAAGGTGTTACTCAAAACCCAGCAGTTTTTCTTCGAGTTGTTCAACCTGTTGCTGGAGTTTGTCCAAAAAGCGCAGCTTGCGCACGGTGTCGGCGGCGTCCGCCCACAGCTCGCCGTCCAGCTGCTGCAGCATCAGCGCGCTGCGCTGTTTGATGGAGACAGCCAGCCGCGCGCCGAAATCGGCCAGCAGGCTTTCCGCCTCCGGCTTGCGCTCAATGGCGTCGAGCTCTTCGCGCAGCTCCAGCTGTTCCATCAGAAATGCGGTGTCGCGCATCGTATGCTGTTCGTTACCCAGATCGAAGCCGTGCAAAGATAGCATATACTCCGCGCGTTTTAACGGGTGCTTCAGCGACTGGTAGGCTTCGTTGATGGTCGCCGCCTGCTGCAACGCCATCAGGCGTTCGCGCTCCGGCTGGTTGGCGAAACGATCGGGGTGAAATTGGCGCTGCAGATCCTGGAAGCGGGACGCAAGCAGGCTGCCGTCCACGGTGTAGCGAACTGGCAGCCCGAATAAAGTAAAGTAATCCATAGCGTGCTCTGGGCGTTAGCGGATGAAGTTCCCCCGCCGAAACGGGGGAGCACGATGGACTGTCAGACGTTGAAACTCTCGCCGCAGCCGCATTCGCTTGAGACGTTCGGGTTGTTGAACTTGAAGCCTTCGTTCAGGCCTTCCTTAACGAAATCAAGCTCGGTGCCGTCAAGGTAAACCAGGCTCTTGCCGTCGATGATCACCTTGATGCCTTTGTCTTCAAACACGATGTCGTCATCGTTGGCTTCGTCAACAAATTCCAGCACGTAGGCCATTCCGGAGCAGCCGGAAGTTCGCACTCCCAGACGCAGGCCGAGACCCTTGCCGCGGTTCGTCAAAAACGCCTGAACACGCTGCGCAGCGCTGTCGCTCATGGTAATAGACATCACAACCTCACACTTCAAATCAAAGCCCGGCGCGGCCGGGCCGACTCAGACAAATTACTCGGCGCTATGCTTGCTCTTATAGTCGGCAATCGCTGCTTTGATGGCGTCTTCAGCCAGGATCGAGCAGTGAATTTTGACCGGCGGCAATTCCAGCTCTTCGGCGATCTGGGTGTTTTTGATCGCTTCAGCCTGATCGAGCGACTTGCCTTTCATCCATTCGGTCACCAGCGAGCTGGAGGCGATGGCGGAACCGCAGCCGTAAGTTTTAAAGCGCGCGTCTTCGATGATGCCTTCATCGTTAACCTTGATTTGCAGCTTCATGACGTCGCCGCAAGCCGGCGCCCCTACCATGCCGCTGCCGACGGTAGGATCTTCGTTGTCGAAGGAACCCACGTTGCGCGGGTTTTCATAATGATCGATTACTTTTTCGCTGTAAGCCATGACCTTGCTCCTGAAACCTGAGAATTAATGATGCGCCCATTCGATGCTGTTGATGTCCACGCCCTGCTTGAACATCTCCCACAGAGGAGACAGATCGCGCAGACGGCCGATGGATTTACGCACCAGTTGAATGGTGTAGTCGATCTCTTCTTCCGTGGTGAAACGCCCCAGGGAGAAACGGATCGAGCTGTGCGCCAATTCATCGCTCATGCCCAGCGCGCGCAGCACGTAGGACGGCTCGAGGCTGGCGGAGGTACAGGCTGAACCGGAGGAAACAGCCAGGTCTTTCAGCGCCATGATCAGCGATTCGCCTTCAACGTAGTTGAAGCTGACGTTCAGGATGTTCGGTGCGCCGTGCTCCAGATCGCCGTTCAGATACACTTCTTCCATATCTTTCACGCCGTTCCACAGACGATCGCGCAGGGTGCGCAGACGCGCCATCTCTTCGGTCATCTCTTCTTTGGCGATGCGGTAAGCTTCGCCCATGCCGACGATCTGGTGGACAGGCAGGGTGCCGGAACGCATGCCGCGCTCGTGACCGCCGCCGTGTATCTGCGCTTCGATGCGGATGCGCGGCTTGCGGCGCACGTACAGCGCGCCGATGCCTTTCGGGCCATAGATTTTGTGGCCGGAGAACGACATCAGATCGACTTTCAGCTTGCTCAGATCGATAGGCAGTTTGCCCACGCTCTGGGTGGCGTCAACGTGGTAGATGATACCGCGCGCGCGGCACATTTCGCCGATCGCTTCGATGTCCTGCACCACGCCGATTTCGTTGTTGACGTGCATGATGGAGACCAGAATGGTGTCATCGCGCAGCGCCGCTTCGAGATCCTGCAGGCTGATGATGCCGTTGCTCTGCGGCGCCAGATAGGTCACTTCGAACCCTTCGCGCTCCAGCTGACGGCAGGTGTCCAGCACGGCTTTGTGTTCGGTTTTGCTGGTGATGATGTGCTTGCCTTTTTTCTGGTAGAAATTGGCAGCGCCTTTGATCGCCAGGTTGTCGGATTCGGTCGCCCCGGAGGTGAAGACGATTTCGCGCGGATCGGCGCCCACCAGTTCGGCGATTTGGTTACGGGCGATGTCTACCGCCTCTTCCGCCTGCCAACCGAAACGGTGGGAACGGGAAGCCGGGTTGCCGAAAGTGCCGTCCAGGGTCAAAAACTGCATCATCTTCTCAGCAACGCGCGGGTCAACCGGCGTCGTTGCTGAGTAATCCAGATAAATCGGTAATTTCATTGCTCTTGTGCTCCGTACATCACTTCCAAAAACTAAAATAATTTCGCCAGCTGCTTATGCGCGCAGATTAACGTTGATAGTTTCTTGCGGACGACCGTTGGCCGTGCGGCGCGTATCGTTGTTTTGACGATCCGCCACCACCAGCACTTCCTGGTTGTTGACCAGTTCTGCCAGCGTAATGTTGTTCAGGAACCCGCTGATGCGCTCGCTCAGATCGCGCCACAGGGCGTGGGTCAAGCAGCGATCGCCGCCCTGACAGCCTTCTTTGCCCTGGCACCGGGTTGCATCTACCGATTCATCGACGGCAGTGATGACAGCGCCAACGGCGATCTCACCCGCGTCTTTACCCAGCAGATAACCACCGCCCGGGCCGCGCACGCTGGCCACCAGGCCATTCTTGCGCAGACGGGAGAATAATTGTTCCAGATAAGAGAGCGAAATACCCTGGCGTTCGGAAATGTCCGCCAGTGGCACCGGCCCTTCCTGGGAATGCAGCGCTACGTCGAGCATAGCGGTTACGGCATAACGGCCTTTGGATGTCAGTCTCATAGCTCAATGGTTACCTGTTGGTCAAATATGGCCGAAAGTCTGACATTCCTGAGTAAAACAGTCAACTATTTAACCTAGTAATTGACTCAAGTATTAGCACGTTTTGAACTTAGCAAGAACAAAGGTATATAAAATACATGTTATAACCTTTGGATAACTAATACTATTGTCACCCGCCGCTATGCCACATCAATTAATTACCTTGATGTTTATCCTGTTTCTCGATCGACGTCAGCATGCCGCGCAGGATATTCAGCTCCTGCCCTTCCGGGCGCGCGCGGGTGAACAGCCGACGCAGGCGGCTCATCACCTGGCCCGGATGGGACGGGCGAATAAAGCCGGTGCGCTGCAGCGTCTGCTCCAGGTGCTGATAGAAACGCTCGAGGTCATCCACCAGCGGATACGGCGTCTCTTCCAGCTGCGGCGCGCCCGCCTGTTGGCGATCGAGGTAAGCCACGCGCACTTCGTACGCCAGGATCTGCACCGCCATCGCCAGGTTCAGCGAGCTGTAGTCCGGGTTGGCCGGAATGGCGACGTGGTAGTGGCACTTCTGCAATTCATCGTTGGTCAGCCCGACGCGTTCGCGGCCGAACACCAGCGCCACCGGCGCGTGCTCGCCCTCGTGCACCGCGCGCACGCCGCATTCACGCGGCTCCAACATCGGCCACGGCAAGGTGCGAGAACGGGCGCTGGTGCCCACCACCAGGCTACAGCCGGCGATGGCGTCATCGAGGGTGTCGACGATAGTGGCGTTGCCGATCACGTCGCTGGCGCCGGCGGCCAGGGCGATGGCCTGAGAATCGGGTTTGATCAGCGGATTAACCAGATAAAGGTTGGTTAAACCCATGGTTTTCATGGCTCTGGCGGTCGAGCCCATGTTGCCGGTATGTGAAGTCTCTACCAGAACAATGCGGATATTGTGCAGCATACAAACTCTGAGCGTGGCGGAAAATCGCAGCATCTTAACACAGCCATAGGCAATTTGCCGAACAGCTGCTATACTTCGCGCCGTTTCCTGTTCTTTAACATCCTAGTTGGAAGATACCCATGCATCCGATGCTGACTATCGCCGTGCGCGCTGCGCGCAAGGCCGGTAACCTGATTGCCAAAAACTACGAAACCCCGGACGCTGTAGAAGCGAGCCAGAAAGGGACCAATGACTTCGTCACCAACGTCGATCGCGATGCAGAGCATCTGATCATCGACGTCATCCGCAAGTCTTATCCGCAACACAGTATCGTGAGCGAAGAACGCGGTGAGCTGATCGGCGAAGATCGCGATGTGCAATGGGTGATCGATCCACTGGATGGCACTGCAAACTTCATCAAACGTTTCCCTCATTTCTCCGTTTCCATCGCCGTACGCATCAAAGGCCGTACTGAAGTGGCCGTGGTTTACGATCCGATGCGCAACGAACTGTTCACCGCCACTCGCGGCCAGGGCGCACAGCTCAACGGCTACCGCCTGCGCGGCACCAACGCCAAAGATCTGGATGGCACCATCCTGGCGACCGGCTTCCCGTTCAAGGTCAAACAGCACGCAACGCCTTACATCAACATCGTCGGCAAGCTGTTCACCCAGTGCGCAGACTTCCGCCGCACCGGTTCCGCGGCGCTGGATCTGGCCTATGTGGCCGCCGGCCGCGTAGACGGTTTCTTCGAAATCGGCCTGAAGCCGTGGGACTTCGCCGCGGGCGAACTGCTGGTGCGTGAAGCCGGCGGCCTGGTGACCGACTTCGTCGGCGGCCACAACCACTTCAGCTCCGGCAACGTGGTGGCAGGCAACCCGCGCGTAGTGAAAGCCATGCTGGCCACCATGCGTGAAGACCTGAGCGAAGCGCTGAAGCGTTAATCGCCAGAAGCGAGTCGAAAAAAGCGCTGCATCAGCAGCGCTTTTTTTATGCCCGTTAGCGGGAGAAGGGACGGATGCCGCCGCCGAATTCCGGCTGCGCGCTGACGTACAGCAACAGCCCGGCGGCCAGCAGGATCAGGCCGCCGGCCAGCGCCAACGCCCCCCAGGCCACCGCGCTCCAGGCGGCGGGCGCGCGCGAACGGCTGAGGCGCACAGCCAGCCGGCGGCTGTAATGTACCAGCAGCGCCAGCATCGAGATGGTCAACGAGGTGCCGAACGCCATCGCCAGCGCGGAGATCACTCCCCAGCCGAACACGCCGATCACTTTGGAGAACAGCAGCACCAAAATCGCCCCCGAACAGGGGCGCATGCCCATCGCCAGCACGATGGCGGCCTGAGTGCGCCAGTCGCTTCCCGCCTGCAGCTCGCTGTCGCTCGGCAGATGCCGGTGGCCGCAGCCGCAATTGGCGCTGTGCACATGATCCGCCGCCAGCGGCGTCAGGCTGTTGATGCGTAGCGCCGGCGCCGGGCGCATCGCCTTGATCGCCGCAAACAGGCGTTTCAGCGCGCGCCAACTCAGCAGCACGCCAAGCAGCATCACCAGAATAAAGCTGCCCTTCTCCAGCCAGAAACTGCTTTGGTGCAGTTGGCGCGAAGAGAGCTGCAATACCACCAGCATCAGCGTGACCAGCGCGATCGCTACCCCACCCTGCACCAGCGAGGCGGCGAAGGTCAGCTTCAGGCTGCTTTTCAGCCGCGCCGGATGGGTAGCCAGGTAGGTGGCGATCACCACTTTGCCGTGGCCGGGGCCGAGCGCATGCAAGACGCCATAGCCGAGGCTGAACAGCATCAGCGCCAGCCCGGCCTGCTGCGGCGCGGCCTTCACCTGCTGCAACAGCCCCGCCATCTGCTGGTGCAGCGCTTTTTGCCACACCACGCTCTGCATCAGCAGCTGCGGCCAATAGTGCCACGCCAGCAGCGCGGCGGCCGCCAGCGCCAGCGTGAACGGCAGCAGCGGCCACAGGCCGAAGGCCCAGTGGCGCCGGCTCGTCGTCGGTTGCGAGAGATTTAACGACATTGCAGCGTCACCCGCTGGGCGAACTGCTGCCCCAGCGCCAGGTCTTCACCGGGCGAGTCGTTCTTGTCGAGCGACAGCGCATAGGCCTGCAGCGACGCATTCGGCTTCGGCGTCATCAGCTTGTAGCTACACAGCTGCGCCATCTCCGGCGGCAGATGCAGCGCATTTTGGTCTTTATAGGTCATATCCACGAAATAAGTCGGATCGTAAGTCGAAAGTTCGAACGGCTTGCCCGCCAGCGGCTGCGGCTCGGCCAACGGCAGCACGAACTCCAGCACCGCCTGGTTGCCCTGGCGCGACAGGTGATATTCGCTGGGCAAGTTCAGGTATTTCACCGGTTTGCCGTCGCGGTAAAGATCGGTGAAATAGTGCTGCCCCAGCACGTTGGCCATCACTTCCGCCGCCAGCTTTTTCCACACTTCCGAATCGCTCTTGGCGTTTTTCGCATCGTAGAGCAGATCCGCCGAGGTGATTTCATCCATCACCCACACCATTTTCAGGCCGACCAGCCGCTGGTCTTTGGCGACGAAGGTGGTATTCATGTCGATAAAGCTGTGCGGATGAGCGATCGCACCGGCGCTGAACACGGCGCCGAAGGCAGCTAAAAGACGACGTAACTTCATCATTATCCTGTCTTACCTGCATTTGTTATAACGTAACACAAATAGATGCCTGACGGCCCGCCTCTCCCGGCGATATTTGTGACGAAAGTTGTAAGCCGAAGTAAAAGCCGCGCGGTAATCCTGCCGTCACAAAGCCTTTTGCTATGCTTAGGCATAATCGCAACCTTTTATGCCGGAAGGTGATAATGAGCCTGGACACCTCTCCCGTGCCCGAGCTCTCCGGACAACAACGGCGCTGCCATCTGCTGCTGATGCTGTACACGCCGGAGCCCGAGTTACAGCTGGAGACCCTAAGCCGAATCAACGGCGTCGCCCCCCCGATAACCCGGCAAGATATAGCCGAGGTGGCCAGTGAAATCCAGCGTTTCCATCACCTGGAGATCGCCGTCGATCCCGACCATGGCTACCAACTGCGGGGCAGCGTGCTCGACCAACGCCTGTGCCTGATCCACTGGCTGCGGCGGGCCCTGCGCTGCAGCCCGCGGTTTGTCGAAGGCGATTTCGCCCCGCGCCTGCGGCAAGCGCTGGCGATCGATGCCACCCCGGCGTCTGCGCTGACAGAGGCGATCGACGCCTGCGAGCCGCTGCTCAGCCGCCACTTCGATGCGCGCGACCGCCAATTCCTGCAGCATTACCTGCTCTACTGCGCCTGGCAAAATCGCCTGCAGCAGCATCCGCGTTTCGACGCGGTTCAACGCGACTGGCTGCGGAAAAAGCCGGAACAGCAAGCCGCCGCCTGGCTGCATCAGACCTGCAACCGGCTGTTTAACCAGCCGCCGCAGGCAGACGAGCGCGATTTTTTGGCGCTGACCTTCACCATGTTGAAAAATCACAGCTACCACAGCAACGACTCAGCGCAAGAGCGGAGATTGATGGTGGCGATCGACAGCATGGTCGAGCGCTTCCAGCAACTTTCCGGCATGGCCTTCAGCAGCAAGGCGGAGCTGGTCAGCCAGCTGTTCGCCCATCTGGCGCCGGCGCTGGAGCGCTGCCGTTTCGCCATCGGCATCGACAATATGCTGCTGGAAGAAGTGGTGCGCAAATACCCGCGGCTGATGCGCACCACGCAGGAAGCGCTGAAACCGCTGGAGCAGGAGTACGGCGTGCATTTTTCCAACGAGGAGGCGGGTCTGGTGGCCATCAGCTTCGGCGCCTGGCTGATGCAGGACAACGCGCTGCAGGAAAAGCAGGTGCTGCTGCTGACGCTGGACAACCCGCAGCTGGAAGAGGAAGTGGAATATCAGATCCGAGAGCTCACGCTGCTGCCGCTGAACATCAAGTACCTGCCGCTGAGCGACTATCTGCGCGGCGGAGCGCCGCAGGGCATCACGCTGGTGATCACCCCTTATGCGGCGGTGCACAGCGATCCGCACCCGCCGCTGATCTATACCGAACTACCGCTGGAAACCCGGCAGCGCCAGGCGATCCGCGCGCTGCTGGAAGCCCCTTAATCAGCGGCTGACGCTGACCGCCGGCGGCCGGATGAACAAGGCCGGCACCGCGACCGCCGCCATCACCCAGAATACCCCGCCCTGCCAATGTTCGAACAGGAACCCGGCAATGACCGTCATGACGGCGATGCCGCCGCCCATCGCCAGCGCCGAATACACCGCCTGCAGTTGGATCACCTCTTGCCCCTGACGCGCGGCGATAAAGCGCATCGCCGCCAAATGGCAGACGGTGAAAGTGCCGCAGTGCAGGATCTGGATCAGCAGCAGCCAGCCCAGCTCGGTGCTGTAGGCCATCAGGCTCCAGCGCAACACGCCGCAGCAGGCGGAGAGCAACAGCAGGTTGCGCGCATTCCAGCGGCGGAACAGCACGTTGCTGCTGGCGAAAATAATCACCTCCGCCACCACGCCCAGCGACCACAGATAGCCGATGGTCGAGGCCGAATAGCCGGCCTCCTGCCAGTAAATGGAGCCGAAGCTGTAGTAGCCGGCGTGCGCCCCTTGCAGCAGCGTGACGCACAGCAGGAAGCGCCAGACCGGCCCTTCTTTCAGCAGCGCCCACAGCGAACTTTCGGTTCCGCTGTGCGTGCGCGCTTCGCCCTGCGGCATGACGCTCGGCTTCAACAGCATGCCCAGCAGCATCGCCAGCACGCTGAAGATCAGGCTGTAGAGAATGGCGTTATGGCCCCATACCGCTACCAGCTGCCCGGTCAGCGCCGAGCCGATGACGAACGCCAGCGAGCCCCACAGCCGCACCCGGCCGTAGTCCATACGGATCTGCTTTTGCCAGGTGGCGGCCAACGCGTCGGTCAGCGGCACCAGCGGCGAGAAGAACAGGTTGAAACCCGCTATCACCAGCATCAGCCAACCCCAGCCGTTGCCGAAACAGAAACCGACCGCAAAGGCCAGGGTCAGCAGCGCCAGCAGGCGCAGGGCGGAGACTAAATGAGAGGGATCTTTAACGCGGGGCGCAATCAGTAAGCTGCCGAGGAAGCGGGCCACCAAGCCGGCGCCGAGCAGCATGCCGATGGTTTCGGGCGCGATGCCCTCGCCTTTCAGCCACACGCCCCAGAACGGTAAGAAGATGCCATAGGAAAAGAAGTAGGTGAAATAACTGAGCGCGAGCCAACGCGTGGATTGCAGAACCATGATCCCTCCGGAGTGAGGGCAATACTTTGACAGAGCTCACACCGACCCGCAATCTTCATTCCACTTCAATGCGTTAGAGTGCCAGACAGCTCACAGTTTGCCGCGAGCGGCCACAAAAAAACCCGCCGCAGCGGGTTTTGTCGGGCGAAAGCGGGATTACGCGTAAACCGGCAGGCGGGCGCAGATATCCAGCACTTTCTTCTTGGTGCGTTCGATGGTGGCTTCATCGTTGATGTTGTCCAGCACATCACAGATCCAACCGGCCAGTTCGCGCACGTCGGCTTCTTTGAAGCCGCGACGGGTGACGGCCGGGGTGCCGATACGCACGCCGGAGGTGACGAACGGGCTTTTCGGATCGTTCGGCACGCTGTTTTTGTTGACGGTGATGTTGGCGCGTCCCAGGGCGGCGTCCGCTTCTTTACCGGTCAGGTTTTTGTCGACCAGATCCAGCAGGAACAGGTGGTTATGGGTGCCGCCGGAGACCACTTTGTAGCCGCGCTGCAGGAACACTTCCACCATCGCCTTGGCGTTGACCGCCACTTGCTGCTGGTAAACCTTGAACTCAGGCTCCATCGCTTCTTTCAGCGCCACCGCCTTGCCGGCGATCACGTGCATCAGCGGGCCGCCCTGGCCGCCAGGGAACACGGCGGAGTTCAGCTTTTTGTACAGCTCTTCGTCGCCGCCCTTCGCCAGGATCAGGCCGCCGCGCGGGCCCGCCAGGGTTTTGTGGGTGGTGGTGGTGACGATGTGCGCGTGCGGTACCGGGTTCGGGTAGACGCCGGCGGCGATCAGGCCCGCTACGTGCGCCATGTCGACGAACAGGTAAGCGCCGATGCTGTCGGCGATTTCGCGCATTTTGGCCCAGTCAACCACGCCGGAGTAAGCGGAGAAGCCGCCGATGATCATTTTCGGCTTGTGGGTTTGCGCCTGCTTGGCCAGATCGTCATAGTCGATTTGGCCTTTGTCGTCGATGCCGTAAGGCACCACGTTATACAGTTTGCCGGACAGGTTGACCGGGGAACCGTGGGTCAGGTGGCCGCCGTGCGCCAGGTTCATGCCCAGAATGGTGTCGCCCGGCTGCAGCAGCGCGGTGTACACGGCGAAGTTAGCCTGGGAGCCAGAGTGCGGCTGCACGTTGGCGTAATCGGCGCCGAACAATTCTTTGGCGCGATCGATAGCCAGCTGCTCAACGATATCCACGTATTCGCAGCCGCCGTAGTAACGCTTGCCCGGATAGCCTTCAGCGTATTTGTTGGTCAGCTGGGAACCCTGAGCCTGCATCACGCGCGGGCTGGTGTAGTTCTCAGACGCGATCAGCTCGATGTGCTCTTCCTGACGCACCACTTCCTGCTCCATGGCACGCCACAGTTCCGCATCGTAATCGGCAATGTTCATTTCACGCTTTAACATCCGGCATCTCCTGACTTAAATCAGCTAACTAAAAAATCACCAAATAACTACCCGTTTGGGTTCTGGGCCACAGTGTAAACCGTTTCGCCCCACCGAAGATAGGTCTTGACAGAGGTTTTTACGCAAACGATTGGCATAAGGTGGCGCAAGGCTTTGATCCGCTAAACGCCGCCGTTTATCAACGGACATTTCCTCATGCGAACGATGCGCTTTTTTCATGTTCTGTGAGCGCGATCGACGCCCGAAGAACACCGCAACGAAAACAAGGGTATTTACAAGCGACGCGGAACCCAATAAGATGCATTTAAAATACATCATTACAATTATCGTCAAGATCCCAACCCAAGGAGCGCTTCCATGCTGGATAGCCAAACCATCGCCACCGTGAAATCCACCATTCCCCTGCTGGCTGCGACCGGGCCGAAGCTGACCGCCCACTTTTACGATCGCATGTTCGCGCACAACCCTGAATTGAAAGACATTTTCAACATGAGCAACCAGCGCAACGGCGATCAGCGTCAGGCGCTGTTCGACGCCATCTGCGCCTATGCCGCCAACATCGAGAACCTGGCGGCGCTGCTGCCGGCGGTGGAGCGCATCGCGCAGAAGCACACCAGCTTCAATATCCAGCCGGAGCAGTACAACATCGTCGGCGGTCACCTGCTGGCGACCCTGGACGAAATGTTCAGCCCGGGTCAGGAAGTCCTGGACGCCTGGGGCAAGGCCTACGGCGTGCTGGCCAACGTATTTATCCAGCGTGAAGAACAGATTTATCAGCAGAGTGAAACCGACAACGGCGGCTGGCGCGATCTGCGCGCGTTCCGCATCCTGAAGAAACAGCAGCAGAGCGACGTGATCTGCAGTTTCGTGCTGGCGCCGGTGGACGGCGGCCGGGTGGCGGACTTCAAACCGGGGCAGTATCTGGCGGTCTACATCAAGCACGACAGCCTGGAACATCAGGAAATTCGCCAGTACTCGCTGACCACCTCGCCGAACGGCGAGTTCTACCGCATCGCGGTGAAGCGCGAAGATCAGGGGAAAGTGTCCAACTACCTGCACCAGCAGGCGCAGGAAGGCGACGTGATCTACATCGCCCCACCGCACGGCGACTTCTTCCTCGACGTGGCGCCGACCACGCCGGTGGCGCTGATCTCCGCCGGCGTCGGCCAAACCCCGATGCTCGGCATGCTCAACACCCTGCACGACAGCCAGCATCAGGCGCAGGTCCACTGGCTGCACGCGGCGGAAAACGGCGGCGTGCACGCCTTTGCCGATGAAGTGGCGGATATTGCCGGGCGCATGCCGAATCTGAGCCGCCATGTGTGGTACCGCGAGCCGGGCGCCGATGACGTGGAAGGCCGCGACTACCACAGCCGCGGATTGATGGATTTGAGCGCCCTGCAAGGCAGCCTGGCCGATCCGCAGATGCACTATTACTTCTGCGGCCCGGTGGCCTTCATGCAGTTCGTGGGCAAACAGCTGCTGGAAATGGGCGTAGAGGCCGAACGCATCCACTACGAATGCTTCGGCCCGCATAAGGTGCTGTAATGCTTGCGGAGCGCGGCCGTCAGACCGCGCTCCCTCTTCATTTCGCCTGTAGCTGGCGCGCGTCCTGCACCTGCTGCACCGTCACCGGCGCCGCCTGGTTGCCCCAGCTTCCCCGCAGATAGCTCATCAGATCCGCCGCCTGCCGATCGTTCAACGCCCAGCCGTAAGCCGGCATGTCGAACGCCATCGCCTGCTGCGTGATCGGCGTATGCGCCCCCTCCAGCACCACCCGCAGCGCGGTCAGCGGATTGTCCGCCGTTACCGTGGCATTGCCCGCCAGCGCCGGAATGGCGAAGTCAGTGCCCTCCCCCTTGTTGCCGTGGCAGGTCGAGCAGTACATCGCGTAGGTCGCCTTGCCGCCCGGGTTATCCGCCTGCGCGGCAGGCGCAGCGGCTTTGGCGGCGGTGTCCGGCGCCAGGCTGCGCAGGTACACCGCGATGGCGTTCAGATCGCCGTCGCTGAGGTACTGCGTGCTGTGGGTCACCACCTCGCTCATCGGCCCGGCGACCGCCGCATGGCGGCTGCGGCCGGTTTTCAGCAGTGCCGTCACCTCTTCCGGCGGCAGGCCGCGCAGATTGGAGGCGTACCAGCCGTCCAGCTCGGCGCCGCTCAGGAACACCGGCTCCTTGCCGTCCAGCCCCTTCTCCTGCATCGCCCAGCCGCGCGGCGTGTGGCAGCTGCCGCAATGGCCCGCACCCTGCACCAGGTAGGCGCCGCGGTTCCACTCGGCGCTTTGTTGCGGATCCGCCTGATACGGCTGGTCGTCGTGGAACAGCTGGTTCCACACCGCCAGCGGCCAGCGCATCGACAACGGCCAGCTGATGTCGCTGGCGCGGTTGGCCACGTTCTGCGCCGGCACCTCATTCATCAGATAGTCATACAGCGCGCGCATGTCTTCCGCGCTCATTTTGGCGTACGAGGTGTACGGCATCGCCGGGTAGAGCCGGTGGCCGTCTTTGGCTACCCCCTGGCGCATGGCGCGATCGAACTCTTCGAACGAATAGGCGCCGATGCCGTGCAGCTTGTCCGGCGTGATGTTGGTGGCGTAGATAGCCCCGAGCGGCGTCGGGAACTTCATGCCACCCGCCAATTCGGCGCCGCCCGGCGCGGTGTGGCAGGCGGTGCAGTCGCCGGCCTTGGCGACGTATTCCCCGGCCGACATCGCCTGGGCCGAGCCGCCGGCCGCCAGCAGGCTCAACAGGTACAGCGAACGCAGACTCATGCTCCCTCCTTGGCGGCAACCTTGCCGTAGGCCAGTTCGTTCACCGCGCGCCACGCCTGATCGATCGCCGAGTTGGCGTACGGGCTCCAGTCGGCATCCGAGTTGGCGATAACGATCTTGCCGATCGGCTGCCGCGCCGTTTCGATGATTTTCGTGGCCTCGTCTTCGTCGTCGAACAGCCCGTTGAGGAAGTAGGAGTAACCGTGCGACCAGCGGTTGACGGTGATCGCCTGAATATCGCGCTGATGGTCGAAACCGGCCTCGCCCAGCATGCCCTGCAGCTGTTCGCGGATCATCTGCTCGTGCACCTCGAACGGCGTGCCCAGCAGCAGCGCGCGCCCTTTGCGCGATTGCTCGCGCGGGCTGAGGCCGCTGCCCGGCAGCGTCGGCACGTAGACCATATGCAGGCCGATCGGTCGATCCGGATCGCGCGGGTGCTGATACCCGCCCATGCTCACCGGGTAATCCAGCTTCACGCGGCTGTACGGCGCGGCCGGCGAATAGATCTCGTGCACGCCCAGCTTGATGAACGGTTGCCAGTTGCGGATCACCACCTTGCTGTACACCAGCGGCGACTTGACGTTCTGCTTCAGCGCCTCCTGCTGCTCGTGCGACATCTCCGGCACCAGGTATGGGATCATCATGTTGTAGCCGGCCATCACCACCTGCCCGGCGCGCACCTTGGTCATCTTCTCGCCGGTCATGTAGGTGACTTCCACCTTGTCGCCAACGTTGGCCGCATGCAGCCCGGTGCTATTCAAACGCAGCTTCACCGGCGACTCCGGCCGATCGAGCTGGCCGTAGTCGAATTTGGCCAGCACCACGTCGTTCATGTCTTTGCCAGCCGGCGCCACCGCCGGGATCAATTTGCGCACCATCAGGCGCGCCAGCGTGGCGTTGCCGTCCGGGAAGTGGAACACGTAAGGATCGTCGAGATCCGCCTGCGACTCTTCGTCCAGCGGCGGCAGATTCATGCCGTCAAGGCCCGGCAGATCGCAGATGCGCGCATCGCTGCACGACGTGCCGTCGATGCCCACCGCCTGGAAATCGTTGGTGGTCTGCTGGAAATAACGGATCGCCAGCTCACTCAGGCCCACCTTCTCGCGCAGGAACTGGGTGTAGCTGTGGGTATCGAGCCACTCGACCTTCTGCTCCAGCGTCATCTCCGGCAGATAATCTTTCTTCACCGTATGCAGCGCGATCAACGCCTGACGATCGCTTTCCGGCAGCGGGAAATCGCCGATGAACGCTTCATAAGAGCGGCCGTTGAGACGATCGCGCGGAATGTCGTCCGCCACCGTGCGGCCCGGATCGCCGCTCACCACCTTGTCGACGCCGAAGTTCTTGCGATCGAAGTAAACCCCGCGGCTCAGGTTCAGATCCGGGTAGAAGGTGGTGTCAAACGCCTGCTCCAGCCGATCGATATCGACGCCGAGATTGCGCAGCAGCCCCATCGCCACCGGGCTGAAGTTGGAGCGCGGCGACTGCAGCGATTCACTGCCGCCGTAGCCGAGCAGCATGCCGTCGTCGGTGTTGAATTCGTTGCGCTTGGCGTGGCCGCCGAAGTCGTCATGGTTGTCGATCAGCAAAATGCGCTGCTGCTCACCTTTCAGCTGCTGCCAGAAGCAGGCGGCCGCCAACCCGCTGATGCCGGCGCCGACCACCACCAGATCGAACTCTTCAACGGCGGGCACGCTGCCGAAATCAAAGGTTTTGCCGTCGCGCCCCAGCTGGTGCGCATGCTCGAACGAGCCCGGATGGTTACCCCGCAGCCCGGTCAGCGCCGGCGGGTAGTACAGGGTTTGATTGGCGGTTTGCGGCGACGCGCGCAAGATTTGCAGCGGCGTCAACCCGGCGGCGATGGTGATCGCCACCCCGTTGAGAAAATCGCGTCGGGTGATACCCATATAGGCTTCCTTTCAATTTTTATTATCATCGGCCGGCCGGGGCCGGCCCGAAGGCCGCGCTATTGTGCGGATAATTATTGTAAAATCAATGTTTGAACATCACATGGCGAATGGCGGTGTAATCCTCCAGCCCGTACATCGACATATCCTTGCCGTAGCCGGACAGTTTCTGGCCGCCGTGCGGCATTTCGCTAACCAGCATGAAGTGGGTGTTCACCCAGGTGCAGCCGTATTGCAGGCGGGCGCTTAAGCGATGCGCGCGGCCCACGTCGCGAGTCCACACGGACGACGCCAGCCCGTAGTTGGATTCGTTCGCCCAGGCCAGCACCTGCTCTTCGTCGTCAAACGGCGTCACCGTCACTACCGGGCCGAACACCTCGCGCTGCACGATTTCATCCTCCTGGCGCGCACCGGCCAGCAGCGTCGGCTGGAAGTAGTAACCCGGCCCCTTCACCTTCTCGCCGCCGGTCACCACCTGCACGTGCGGCAACGCTTTGGCGCGCTCGACAAAACCGGCGACCCGCTCCAGATGCTGGGCGGTAATCAATGGCCCCAGCTCGGTGCTCTCGTCGTCCGGCGCGCCGATCTTCAGGCTGGCCACCGCCTCGCCCAGCCGCTTCACCAGCTCGGGATAAATGCTTTTCTGCGCGTAGATGCGGCAGGCGGCGGTGCAATCCTGCCCGGCATTGTAGAAACCGAAGCCGCGAATGCCGTCCACCACCTGCTGCAGATCGGCGTCGTCGAACACCAGCACCGGCGCCTTGCCGCCCAGTTCCATATGGGTGCGCTTAATGCCGGCGGCGGTGTGGGCGATGATGTGCTCGCCGGTGGCGATCGAGCCGGTCAGCGACACCATGCGCACCTTGTCATGCCCGGTCAACCGATCGCCGACGCTTGCGCCGCGGCCGAACAGCACGTTGAGCACGCCCGGCGGGAACAGCCCGGCGGCCAGTTCGGCCAGTTTGAAAGTGGTCAGCGGCGTCTGCTCCGAAGGCTTGATCACCACGCAGTTGCCCGCCGCCAGCGCCGGCGCCAGTTTCCAGGCCGCCATCATCAGCGGGTAGTTCCACGGCGCGATCGAAGCCACCACGCCGAGCGGATCGCGGCGGATCATCGAGGTATGCCCGGCCAGATACTCGCCGGCCGCCATGCCGGTCAGGCAGCGACTGGCCCCGGCGAAGAAGCGAAACACGTCGGCCACCGCCGGCAGTTCGTCGTTCAACACGCAGTGATAAGGCTTGCCGCAGTTGAGCGACTCCAGCCTGGCGAAGGTCTCGGCATGCGCATCGATCAGATCCGCCAGCTTGAGCAGATGCTCGGCGCGCTCTTTCGGCGTGGTTTGCCCCCAGGCGGCGAACGCGGCGTCCGCCGCCAGCACCGCGCGATCGACCTGCTCCGGGCTGGCCTCCGCCACCTGCGCGATCACTTCGCCGGTCGCCGGGTTATACACCGGCTGGGTCGCGCCCTGGCCGTTCACCAGGTGGCCGTCAATCAACAGTTGGCTTTGCATAGGGTTATCCTTTTATCAGAAGTCGGGTAAGGAAATTATTTGCCGCTGCCGGCGACGCTTTCCCCACCTTTGGTCAGGTAGTAAGCGCCGAGGATCGGCAGCATGGTCAACAGCATTACCGACAGCGCCACCACGTTGGTGATCGGCACATCGCGCGGGCGACCGAGCTGGTTCAGCAGCCACAGCGGCAGCGTGCGCTCATGGCCGGCGGTAAAGGTGGTCACGATGATTTCATCGAACGACAGCGCGAACGCCAGCATGCCCCCGGCCAGCAGCGCCGAGCCGAGGTTCGGCAAGATCACGTAACGGAAGGTTTGCCAGCCGTCGGCACCGAGATCCATCGACGCTTCGATCAGGCTGTACGAGGTGCGGCGGAACCGGGCGATGACGTTGTTGAACACGATTACCACGCAGAACGTCGCATGGCCGACGACGATGGTCAGGATGCCCGGCTCGATGTTCAGCGCCTTGAACGCCGCCAGCAGCGCCAGACCGGTGACGATCCCCGGCAGCGCGATCGGCAGCAGCAACAGCAGCGAAATGCTGTCCTTGCCGAAGAAATCGCGCCGATACAGCGCCGCCGCCGCCAGGGTGCCGAGCACCAGCGCGATGGCGGTCGCCAGGCAGGCGATCTGCGCCGACAGCAGCACCGCATCGAGGATGTCCTGCCGCCCGGCGGCGACGTTAAACCAGTGCAGCGTGAACCCCTTCGGCGGGAAGCTGAAAGCGGCATCCTCGGTGTTGAAGGCGTAGATGGCGATGATCGCCAACGGGAAATGCAGGAAGACAAGTCCGCCCCAGGCGGCCAGCTTCAGCCCTAAGGGCGCGCGTTCAGAGTGCATCGAAAGCCCCCAGACGTTTGACGATGGAAAGGTAGATGGCGATCAGGACGATCGGCACCAGCGTAAAGGCCGCGGCCATCGGCATATTGCCGATCGCGCCCTGCTGGGCGTACACCATGCTGCCGATGAAGTAGCCCGGCGGCCCCACCAGCTGCGGCACGATAAAGTCGCCCAGCGTCAGCGAGAAGGTGAAGATCGACCCGGCGGCGATGCCCGGCACCGCCAGCGGCAAAATGACGTGGCGGAAGGTCTGCGCCGGTCGGGCGCCCAGATCCGCCGAGGCGTGCAGCAGCGAAGGCGGCAGGCGCTCCAACGCCGCCTGGATCGGCAGGATCATGAACGGCAGCCAGATATAGACGAACACCAGAAAACGCCCCAGCCCCGAGGTCGACAGCGTGTTGCCGCCGATGCCGGGCACCGTCAGCAGCGAAGCCAACAGCGGCTCCAGCCCCAAGTGCTGCAGGAACCACTGCGCCACGCCGTCTTTCGCCAGCAGCAGGGTCCAGGCATAGGCTTTAACGATATAGCTGGCCCACATCGGCATCATCACCGCGATGTAAAAGAACGCCTTGACGCGGCCGCTGGTGTAGCGCGCCATGTAATAGGCGATCGGGAACGCCAGCACCGCGCTGGCCAGCGACACCAGCACCGCCATGGTCAGCGTGCGCAGGATGATGTCGTAGTTGGCCGGGTTGAACAGCGCCGCCAGGTTGGCGAAGGTCAGATCCGGCGTCACCGCCATGGTGAAATCGTCGAAGGTGTAAAACCCTTGCCACAGCAGCGTCAGCAGCGAACCGAGGTACACCGCGCCGAACCACAGCAGCGGCGGCACCAGCAGCAAAAGCAGATACAGCGTCGGCCGGCGATAGAGCCAGGTCGACAGCGCGCGCACGGTGCCGCCGCGCGCCGAGGGGGAATCGATGCTCATGTCCATCTCACCTCTCCTCCAGCAGCGGCACCATCGCCGCGCGCGGCCAGCAGGCGACGATCGGCTGGCCGATCTGCCGCTGTTGCCCTTCGGCGAGCCACTGCGGATTGGCCTGGCTGACCAGCAGCTTTTCGCCGCCGTTCAGCGCGATTTCATACCGCGTGGCCGCGCCCTGGTAATGGATTTCCTGCAGCGTGCCCTGCACCTGGATCTCGTCCTGCGCCGCGCCGCCCTGCTCCAGCAGGCGGATATGCTCCGGCCGGATCGAGAAGGTTCGGCTTTCGCCGAGCAGGCGCTGCGCCAGCTCGCTGCGCACCACGTTGGAGGTGCCGACGAATTCGGCGACGAACGGCGTCTTAGGCCGCATGTAAAGCTCGCGCGGCGTATCCACCTGTTCGATGCGGCCGTTATTGAACACCGCCACCCGATCGGACATCGACAGCGCTTCGCTTTGATCGTGGGTGACGAAGATAAAGGTGATGCCCAGCTGGCGCTGCAGCTTCTTCAGCTCGCCCTGCATCTGCTCGCGCAGCTTGAGATCCAGCGCGCCGAGCGGTTCGTCCAGCAGCAGCACCCGCGGCCGATTGACCAGCGCGCGCGCCAACGCCACGCGCTGCCGCTGGCCGCCCGACAGGTGCGCCGGTTTGCGTTCGGCAACGAAACCGAGCGCCACGCTCTCCAGCGCCTCTTGCGCCCGCGCCAGCCGCTCGCGTTTGGCGACGCCCTTCACCATCAGGCCGTAGGCGACGTTTTCCAGCACCGACATGTGCGGGAACAGCGCGTAATCCTGAAACACCGTATTCACGTCGCGCTGGTACGGCGGCAGGTTGGCGGCTTCCTGGCCGTGGATGCGAATCGAGCCGGAAGAGAGCTGTTCAAAGCCGGCGATCAGGCGCAGGCAGGTGGTTTTGCCCGAGCCGGACGGCCCGAGCATGGAGAAGAATTCCCCGTCCTGAATGTCGATGGATACCCGATCCACGGCGCGAACATCGCCGAAAGTCCGCGAAACATCGATGAATTGCACGGCAATGGTCATTTTCTGTGCTCCATACTGATGTAGTTCGGGCGCAGCGGGCTGCGCCCCGCGGCTTAGCGGCCGCCCATGATGGCGATGTAATCCTGGGTCCAGCGGCTGTACGGCACGAACTTGCCGCCCTGCGCCTGCGGCGTTTTCCAGAAGGCGATTTTGTCGAACTGGTTGAAGCCGTTGGTTTCGCAGCCCTTCTCACCCAGCAGCGCGCTGGCCTTGCAGCCCGCCGGCGAAGCCGGCACCGACCCGAACCAGGCCGCCACGTCGCCCTGCACCTTCGGCTCCAGCGACCAGTTCATCCACTGGTAGGCGCAGCTCGGGTGCTTGGCGTCGGCATGGAGCATGGTGGTGTCCGCCCAGCCGGTCACGCCCTCTTTCGGGAACACGGTGGCGATCGGCTGCCCCTCGCCCTTCAGGGCGTTGGCCTGATACGGCCAGGCGCTGGAGGCCACCACGCCTTCGTTTTTAAAGTCGCTCATCTGCACCGAGGTGTCGTGCCAGTAGCGGTGGATCAGCGCGTGCTGGCTGCGCAGCAGCTTCAGCGCCGCCTGATACTGCTCTTCGTTGAGCTGGTATGGATCGCTGATGCCGAGCTGCGGCTGGGTGGCCTTCAGGAACAGCGCCGCGTCGGCGATGTAGATCGGGCCGTCGTAAGCCTGCACCCGGCCCTGGTTGCTCTTGCCGTCCGGCAGGTTCTGCTGCTGGAAGATCACCGCCCAGCTGTCCGGCGGCGTCGGGAAGGTTTTGGTGTTGTACATCAGCAGGTTCGGCCCCCACTGGTACGGCGTGCCGTAGGTTTTGCCGTCCACGGTGTACCAGGCGCCGTTAAGCAGGCGCGGATCGATGTTCTTCCAGTTCGGGATCAGCGCGGTGTTGATCGGCTGCACCCGCTTGCCGAAGATCAGGCGCAGCGAGGCGTCGCCGGAGGCGGTCACCAGATCGTAGCCGCCCTTGGCCATCAGGCTGACCATTTCATCAGAGGTGGCGGCGGTCTTCACGTTCACCGCACAGCCGGTTTGCTTCTCAAACTGGGTGACCCAGTCGTAGTTTTTGTCGGACTGGCCGCGTTCGATGTAGCCGGGCCAGGCGATGATATCCAGCCGGCCTTCGCCTTTGCCCAGCGTCTGCGGTAGATCGGCCGCCTGGGCCAGGCCGCACAGCACGGTAAGACAGAGCGCGGAGACGGTGGTGGTGACTGCGGTAGTTTTTCCCATCGTAATTACCCCTGTGTTGCTTATCGGTATGCGGCAGGGAACGGCTGCCGCCTGATTTTTCTTGATATAACCGTTAGAAGCCGGCTTTGAACTTCGCCATTACGTGCCTGACAACGCTGTAATCCTGCAGCGAATCGCTGGACAGATCCTTGCCGTAGCCGGAGCGTTTCAGGCCGCCGTGCGGCATCTCGCTCGCCAAGGTGAAATGGGTGTTGATCCAGGTGCTGCCGTACTGCAGATGGGCGGCAATGTGCAGCGCCCGATCGATATTTTGCGTCCACACCGACGAAGCCAGCCCGTATTCCGAGTCGTTGGCCCACGCCACCGCCTGCTCCAGGTGTTCGAAGCGCGTGACGCTGACCACCGGGCCAAACACCTCGCGCTGCACGATTTCGTCGCTTTGCAGGCAGCCCGCCAGCAGGGTCGGCTGGTAGTAGAACCCCGGCCCGGAGTGGGCCGCGGCGCCGGTGATCAATTCGATATGCGGTTGGCTGAGCGCCCGCTCGACGAAGCTGGCGACGCGATCGCGCTGGCGGGCACTGATTAACGGGCCGATCTCATTGTCCTGATCGCGCTTGCGGGCGAAGCGCAGGCTGGCGACCGCCTCGCCCAGCGCGTCCACCAGCTTGGGATAGATGCCCGCCTGCGCGTAGATGCGGCAGGCGGCGGTGCAGTCCTGGCCGGCGTTGTAATAGCCGTAGGTGCGAATGCCGTTGACCACTTCGTCGAGATCGGCATCGTCGCAGACGATCACCGGCGCCTTGCCCCCCAGTTCCAGGTGGGTGCGCTTGACGCTTTTGGCCGCCGCCTGAAGAATTTTTTGCCCGGTGACGATATCACCGGTGACCGATACCAGCCGCACCTGCGGGTGCCCCACCAGCTGGCTGCCGACCCCTTCGCCGCCGCCGTAGACGATATTCAGCACGCCAGGCGGCAGGATCTCCTGCAGCGCCGGCCCCAGCGCCAGAATGGTCAGCGGCGTATGTTCAGAGGGTTTGAACACCACGGTATTGCCCGCCGCCAGCGCCGGCGCGATCTTCCACGCCGCCATCATCAGCGGATAGTTCCAGGGGGCGATCGAGGCCACCACGCCGATCGGATCGCGGCGGATCATCGAGGTGTGGCCCGGCACATACTCGCCGGCCAACTGCCCTTGCTGCGTGCGTACCGCGCCGGCGAAGAAGCGGAACACATCGACCGCCGCCGGCAGATCGTCATTGAGCGCCTGATGCAGCGGTTTGCCGCAGTTGAGGGCTTCCAGCTGCGCCAGCTGCGGCGCCTGCCGCTCAACGGCGTCGGCGATGCGCAGCAACAGGGCGGCGCGCTGGGCCGGCGTGGTGCGCGACCAGTGACCAAACGCCTGCTGCGCGGCTTTCACCGCGCTGCCGACCTGCGCCGAAGAGGCTTCGGTCAGGACGATCAGCGTCTCGCCGTTGGCCGGATTGACGATGCACTCCTGCTGGCCTTCGCCGTCGACCATCTGACCGTTAATGAACTGCTGACAGGACAAACCTGAGAGAACCTGCACATCTGCCATCGCCTGACGCCCCTAAGTGACAAAAACGTTAATCAAATGTGAATAAGTTAGTTTTAATCAGCCTAAGCGAGCCTCTGGCGGGCAACAAATTCTAAATACTGAACGCCGCGTTCGATTAAATCGAATGCTTAAGCCCGGCGGCGTGTTTGCTGCCGTTCTCGCGCGCGATGGTAAGGAACGGCGTCACCAGCTCCGGCCGCGCGCTGCCGCGCCGCCACGCCAACCCGATGTCCAGCGGCTCCAGCAGATCGTCCAGCTTGCGCGCCTCGATCATGTTGCCTTCCAGCGACCAGGCGCGGTACGCCATGTCCGGCTGGATGGAGACCCCCATCCCTGCCGCCACCAGGCTGCGCACCGCCTCGGTCGAGGCGGTCTTCATGGCGATCTCCGGCTTCAGCCCGGCGCGCGCCCAGATGCGCCGCGCGTGCACGTCCATTTCATCGGCGTTGAGCTGGATCAGCGGCTGTTTGGCCACGTCCGCCAGGCTGATACTCTCGTGCTCCAGCAGCGGGTGCAGCGGCGGCAACCACAGGCGATACGGCGAGTGCATCAGCACCTCGGTCTGCAGCGCGTCGCGGTCTTCGATGTTCGACAGGATCAGCACGCCGATGTCGATCTCGCCGCTGACCAACAGATGCTCGATATACGGGCGCTCGTCTTCAACCACCTGCACGGTGACGTTGGGATAGGCCGATTTAAAGCGCGTGAGCAGCTCCACCAGGAAGTAGCCGGCCACCAGGCTGGTGACGCCGACGGTCAGCTTGCCGGTCAGGCTTTCGGTGCCGATCTGCAGGCTGCGCTTGGCGTTGTCCACCGTCGCCAGGATCAGATACGACTGGCGCAGAAACTGGTGCCCCTGATGGGTCAGCGTCATGCCCTTGGCGTGGCGATCGAACAGCCGCACGCCGATCTCGGTTTCCAACTGCTGGATCGCCAGCGTCAGCGAAGACTGGGAGACAAACACCGCCTGGGCGCCGGCGGAGATCGACCCGGTTTCCGCCACCGCGATAAAGTGGCGGATTTGGCGTAACGTCATCATGGGGATGATTCCTCAAGCAAAAACATTGCGTTGAGTGTAGACGCCGGCCGTGAAGCGATCGGGCAAAGTATCAAAAACGCGATAGCGTTCGCTTTTTTAGAATGCCAACGGGCAAAAAGGGGGAAACGGCGAGGCTAAGAAGTGCGATGTGCGGGGGACAAAAAAAATGACAAGGGCGCAGCACGCTGCGCCCTGATGGCCGATGATCCTGCGGAGGATCAGATCGCTTCTTCGTCCTGCTCGCCGGTACGAATGCGCACCACGCGCGCCACGTCGAAGACGAAGATTTTGCCGTCGCCGATCTTGCCGGTCTGCGCGGTCTGCATGATGGTTTCCACGCAGGTGTCGACGATATCGTCGGCAACCACGATCTCGATCTTCACCTTAGGCAAAAAGTCGACCATGTACTCGGCGCCGCGGTACAGCTCGGTGTGGCCCTTCTGGCGGCCGAAGCCTTTCACTTCGGTAACCGTCATGCCGGTGATGCCCACTTCGGCCAGCGCTTCGCGGACGTCATCCAGTTTGAACGGCTTGATAATCGCGTCGATCTTTTTCATCTTCTTTCCTTTTACCAATTTTTGCGGCCAAAACCGGATGTGATGGGGTAGCGGCGGTCTTTGCCGAAGTTACGGGCGGTGATACGCGGCCCGACGGCGGCCTGACGCCGCTTGTATTCGTTGATGTCCACCAGGCGGATCACCTTGCGCACGATCGCTTCGTCGAACCCTTCGGCCACCAGATCGGCAACCGATTTGTCGCGCTCAACGTAGCCTTCCAGGATCGCGTCCAGGATATCGTATGGCGGCAGGCTGTCCTGATCGACCTGATCCGGCGCCAGCTCGGCGGACGGCGGACGATCGATCACCCGCTGCGGGATCACGTAGGAGACGGTGTTGCGGTATTCGGACAGCTTGAACACCAGCGTTTTCGGCACGTCTTTCAACACGTCGAAACCGCCGGCCATATCGCCGTACAGCGTGGCGTAACCGACCGCCATTTCGCTCTTGTTGCCGGTGGTCAGCACGATGCTGCGGCGTTTGTTGGACAGCGCCATCAGCACCACCCCGCGGCAACGCGCCTGCAGGTTTTCTTCGGTGGTGTCGCGCTCGGTGCCGGCGAACATCGGCGACAGCTGGCCCATAAAGGCGTCGAACATCGGTTCGATGGAGACGATATCGAACTCCACGCCGAGGATTTCCGCCTCTTCCTTGGCGTCGGCGATGCTGATATCCGCGGTATAGCGGAACGGCATCATCAGCGCCTGCACCTTGTCTTTGCCCAGCGCATCCACGGCGATCGCCAGCGTCAGCGCCGAGTCGATGCCGCCGGACAGCCCCAGCACCGCGCCTTTAAAGCCGTTTTTGGTCACGTAGTCGCGCACCGCCAACACCAGCGCCTGGTACACCTGCGCCAGCTGCGGCAGCTCGGCGGCCGGATCGGCCATCGGCACCACGGCCAGCTCGTTGAATTCCAGGCGGGTCACCTGCTCGTCGAAGGCCGCCAGACGGTGGGTCATGGTGCCGGCGGCGTCGAAGACCTTGGAGCAGCCGTCGAAGATCAGCTCATCCTGGCCGCCGACCTGATTGAGGTACACCAGCGGCAGCTGGGTGCGCTGGCAGTGGCCGGCCATCAGGGTTTTGCGGATATACGGCTTTTCGCGGTTATACGGCGAGGCGTTGATCGACAGGATAATTTCCGCGCCGGCCGCCTTGGCGGCGTCAATCGGCTCAGGGAACCACAGATCTTCGCAAATCAGCAGTCCCAGACGGTAGCCTTTCAGTTCCACCACGCAGGTGTCGTTGCCGGCGTGGAAATAGCGCTTCTCATCGAACACGCCGTAGTTCGGCAGCTGCTGTTTAAAGTAGCGGGTCAGCAGGCGGCCTTCGGCAAACAGCGACAGCGCGTTATACAGCTTGTCGCCTTCGCGCCACGGGTGGCCGACCAGGATCGCGGTCTCGGCGGAGGCCTGCTGCAGGCGCAGTAGCTGCGCGTCGCAGCGCTGATAGAAATCATTGCGATACAGCAGATCTTCCGGCGGGTAGCCAGACAGCGCCAGTTCGCTGAACATGACCAGATCGGCTCCCGCCTTCTGCTGCTCCTGCACGATTTGCAACATGCGTTCGGTGTTGCCTTCAATGTCGCCGACCAGCAGGTTCAGCTGGGCCAGGGCGATGGAAAGTGATCTGCTCATTTGTGTACGATCCCGCTTAATACGTTCCATGGTGCTCTACGCCGGGCGCGCCGCGGCAAAGAGAACGGAGTGTAAATCATTCCGCCGGATTTGTTGAGAACCTGCGTGGCAGGCACCGGCGGCAAACTGTCATTCTTTAAAATCGTTGGCGTCCAGCTCGTGGCGCGACAGCAATTTGTAAAACTCGGTGCGGTTGCGGCCCGCCATGCGCGCGGCCTGGGTCACGTTGCCCTTGGTGATCTGCAGCAGCTTGCGCAGGTAGTGCAATTCGAACTGGTTGCGCGCTTCGGCAAAGGTCGGCAGCGCGGTGTTTTCCCCTTCCAGCGCCTGCTCCACCAGCGCTTCGCCGATCACCGGCGCCGAGGTCAGCGCCACGCACTGCTCGATGACGTTGACCAGCTGACGCACGTTGCCCGGCCAGCTGGCGGTCATCAGCCGCTTCATGGCGTCGGTCGAGAAGCTGCGCACGAACGGCTTGTGCCGCTGGGCCGCTTCGCGCAACAGGTGGTTGGCCAACAGCGGGATATCTTCGGCGCGTTCGTTGAGCGCCGGGATCTTCAGGTTCACCACGTTGAGGCGGTAGTAGAGATCCTCGCGGAACTCGTTCTTCGCCATCGCCTTTTGCAGATCGCGGTGGGTAGCGGAGATGATGCGTACGTCAATGTCCAGATCGCGATTGCTGCCGAGCGGCCGCACCTTGCGCTCCTGCAGCACGCGCAGCAGCTTCACCTGCAGCGACAGCGGCATATCGCCGATCTCGTCGAGGAACAGCGTGCCGCCCGCCGCCGCCTGGAACAGCCCTTCGCGGCTGCTGACCGCGCCGGTAAAGGCGCCCTTGGCGTGGCCGAACAGTTCGGACTCCAGCAGCTGCTCCGGCAGCGCGCCGCAGTTGATGGCGATGAACGCCTTGCTGGCGCGCGGGCTGGCCGCGTGGATCGCCTGCGCCACCACCTCTTTACCGGTGCCGCTCTGGCCGTTGATCAATACGCTGACGTCCGATTGCGCCACCATTTTCACCTGCTCCAGCAGGCGCAGCATCAACGGGCTGCGGGTGACGATGTCTTCTCGCCAGGCATCGTCGCCGGCCGGGCTGGCCGACAGCGCGAGCGCCTCGTCGATGGCCTTGTACAGCGCATCGCGATCCACCGGTTTGGTGAGAAAGCTGAACACCCCCTGCTGGGTGGCGGCCACCGCATCGGGAATCGAACCGTGCGCGGTGAGAATGATCACCGGCATGCCCGGCTGATGTTTTTGGATCTCGGCGAACAGCGCCATGCCGTCCATCTCATCCATGCGCAGATCGCTGATCACCAGATCGATCTGTTCGCGCGCCAGCAGGCGCAGCGCTTCCTGGCCGCTTTCGGCGGTGGTGACGTGAAAACCTTCGCTGGTCAGGCGCATGCCCAGCAGCTTCAGCAGGCTGGGATCGTCGTCAACCAATAACAGGTTGGCCGGTTTGCGTGCGGTCATTGCGCGTGGGACTCCTTATTGGCAGGGTGCGGCGTATAGGTGTCTTCCGGTTCAACCGGCAGCGCAGTGCCCTTTTCCGGTTCGTCCTGCGGCTCAGCCCCTTTCGCGGCCGCGCCGTTTTTACCGGCGGCTTCGCCCTTTTGCGAGCCTGTGCCGTTGTCCGGTATTTCCCCTTGCAGCTGCTTGCGCGATGAGAGCTGACGCTCGATGTCGGTCAGGTTTTCCAGCTTGCGCGAGGTGTCCTGCAGCTGCGATTGCAAGCGCGCCTGGCTCTGGCGCAGCGAATCGATCTGGCTGTCGCTGCTCTCCTGCAGATGCTGATAGCGCGCTTTTTCATCGAACAGCGTGATCTGCAGCATCTGCTGCTGGCGCCACAGCTGCGTCAGCGGCCGCAACGAGCCGGGGAACTCCATTCGGTAGCTGTTGATCCTGTCGATCATCTGGCGGCGCTCGCCGGAAGTCGGCTGCGCGCTGCCCAGCAGGATACTCTGTTTGAAAACGCCGGACCAGCTGTCGCCAGGCACCGTTTTCGCCAGCGCGCGCGCCTGGGTCGACCCGATGCGATCGGCGCAGTCCATCGCGCGCAGCCAGTAGAGCGCGTTATCCAGCGCGTCCTTGTCGTCCAACTGCCACAGGGTATCGCAAGCCGCGGTGCGGTAATCGATCACCTTGGTATCCGGGATCGCCTCTTGCTGCTGAGCGTTCAGGCCGCCGCTGACGGCGCGATCGACGCAGCCCGCCAGCAACAGCGGCATAAAGAAGACGGCGCCCAACCAGCCGATCGGGCGTTTGCCGAGCGGCGTCCTGTGCGTGGCACGCGGTGAACCTTCGGTCTGTGAAAGACGAAGTCGCTTAGACCATGTGTACATTATTTATTCATTCTCGGCGGTTAACGGCAATTCAATGCGGAAGCAGACGTCTGCACCGGCGACCGTCGCCAGTTGCAGCTCACCGCGCATGCGACGGATACAGTCCTGAGCGATGCTCAACCCCAGTCCGCTTCCTTTTACCGCCCCTTTTCGCTGGTGACTACCCTGGAAAAAAGGCTCGAAAATCATGGCTCTTTCAGCCTCGGGGATCGGCGTGCCGGTATTGGCGACGTCGATTTGCACCCGTTGTCCAACCTGACGGCTGCGGATCCAAATGTTACCGGATTCCTTGCCGTAGTGCACCGCATTGGAATAGAGATTATCCAGCACGCGCATTAATAGCGTAGGCTCTGCCCAGCAGATTTCCGCCTCCAGCGCAATTTCGGTGGAAATCATCTTCGCCCGCGCCGGCAAACTGTGCGCGGCGACCACCAAATCGACCATTTCGCGCAGCTCGACGTTCTCATGTGCCGCCGGGCCATCGGCCAGTTTGCGGTTGTAATCCAGCAGCTGTTCAATCAGCTGCTGCAGATGGCGGCTGCTGTTGTCGAGGATCGTCACCACCTCTTTCTGATCGGAAGTCAGCGGCCCCGCCACCTCGTCGGCCAGCAGCTCGGTGCCTTCGCGCATGCTGGCCAGCGGCGTTTTCAGCTCGTGCGAAATATGGCGCAAGAACTCGTGGCGCTGCGATTCCAGCCACGCCAGCCGCTCGCTCAGCCAGATAATGCGCTGCGCCAGGGAACGCAACTCGCGCGGCCCTTTGAACGACGCGGTGCTGCCCAGCGCGCGCCCTTCCCCCAGACGGTTGATCATCCGCTCCACGGCCTTGACCGGCCCGATGATCATGCGGGTGAACAGCACCACCAGCAGCACGCTGACCAGGAACAGCAGCAGCGCCTGCCAGCCGAAGAACTGGCCGCGCTCGGCGATGGCCTGCTGCAGCTGCTGGCCGCGCGAGAACACCACCGCGCGCGTGGCCTGCACCATTTCGGCGTTGGAGCGCGAGAACGACTCGAGCAAGGCGGAAGCCTCTTGATCCGGCCCGCTGTTATGGCATTTGATCGCCGCCAGCTGGGTCAGCAGCTGGCGCAACGTTTGATAATAGCGCTCGTCCGGCAGAATCGGCGCATGGGCGTCCAGCATCTGCGAATACTGCTTGCGCTGGTTCTGATACAGCTTTTGCAGCGTGGGATCGACCAGCACGCAGTACTGACGATAGCTGCGCTCCATCTCCAGCGCCACGCTGGTCATCGCCTCGCTGCGCCGCGCGTCCACCAGCGTGGTGCGGTTGATGTCCGCCGCCTGCGCGCTGAGGTGATCCAGGCTCTGGTAGGCCTGATAGGCCAGCACCAGCAGCGGCAGCAGCACCAACAGGAAGGCCAGCAGCACCAATTGCCGCAGCGAACGGGGGAATAAACGCCATCTTTTCAACGAAATCATCTCATTCTCTCAGCTCTGTCACGATGCTAACTGACTCGCCGGAAAGAGAAAAGCCCGGCAAGGGAGAATCCTGAACGCGCAAGGAAAAAGCTGCGGGATCGGTGAACCGCGCCCATAGGCCTGGCCTGCCGACGGCATGCGGCCCCGGTAACATCAACCGGTGCGAAAACGAGAGTGTGGGGATAGCGTCTGCGTTCGAGGGCATAGGCAACGCAACAGGGATAAGCGCAGCGTTGAGAATTGACATCGGGGCAAGAAACTTGCCCCAACGCAAGGAAAGTGTGGATGCCCTTAAACCTCGTCCCCAGGGTGATGTAGCGCAGCGGCTGGCATCGAACAGGACGAATAGCATCCGTAAATATCCAGGATTGATGAACCCTTCATCACAGTTGGATACAGGCGGTGCCTCACTCCACGTGTCGCCCGATGCTTGATAAAGCCGCTTGCACGGTCTGTTATCGGTTTGGTTGGACGATAGGCACCATTTCTTTGGCATCATTCGGAGGCTTATGAGGCGATTTGCCGTCTAATTACGGCGCCGTCATAAAAAGGTGAATGAGCAGCCGCCGAGAATAATGCACGTTACGTGCCAACTTTGCAATAAAAATTATAACAATATGATTTTATTAAAAAATAAGATTATATCAGCAAATTTCTTTGTGCATCACGCCCCGATGAGCGATGAAAAAAACGCCGCGCTGTCGCCAAATGCAGACAACTAAAGCCAAACCCATTTACCATTAATAAAATCAAATAGTTAAATGTCTCCATTTAGCGACAGGAAAAATAGCGCCTGTCGCAAAATGCAGACACTGCCGCCAGACGGCGAACGCCGGCCATAAAAAAGGGCGCAATTGCTTGCACCCTCTGTACGGCGGTGGCCGTTTTTAGCCCAGCTGCTTACGGGCGTTGCGGAACATGCGCATCCACGGGCTGTCCTCGCCCCATTCTTCCGGGTGCCAGGAGTTGCTGACGGTGCGGAACACACGTTCCGGGTGCGGCATCATCACCGTGGCGCGCCCGTTGGCGCTGGTCACGGCGGTAATGCCGTTCGGCGAACCGTTCGGGTTGGCCGGGTAAGTTTCCGTCACCTGACCGGCGTTGTTGACGAAACGCAGCGCCACCAGGCCGTGGCTTTCCAGCGCGGCCAGATGCGCCGCATCGCGCACTTCGACATGCCCCTCGCCGTGGGAAACGGCGATCGGCATGCGCGAACCGGTCATGCCCTGCAGGAACAGCGACGGGCTGGCCGCCACTTCCACCAGGCTGAAACGCGCCTCGAAGCGATCCGACAGGTTGCGCACAAAGCGCGGCCAGTGCTCTGCGCCCGGGATCAGCTCGCGCAGGTTGGACATCATCTGGCAGCCATTGCACACGCCCAGCGCCAGCGTCTGCGGACGGTGGAAGAACGCTTCGAACTCGTCCCGCACCCGCTCGTTGAACAGGATAGACTTCGCCCAACCTTCGCCGGCGCCCAGTACGTCGCCGTAAGAGAAGCCGCCGCAGGCCACCAGCGTGTGGAAGTCCTGCAGATCGCGGCGCCCCGCCAGCAGATCGCTCATGTGCACGTCCACCGCGTCAAAGCCGGCGCGGTGGAACGCCGCCGCCATTTCAACGTGAGAGTTCACCCCCTGCTCGCGCAGCACCGCCACTTTCGGGCGAGCGCCCTTGGCGATATACGGCGCGGCGATGTCTTCCTGCGGTGCGAAGGTCAGCTTCACGTTCAGGCCGGGATCTTGTTCATCCTGCTTGGCCTGATGTTCCTGATCGGCGCACGCCGGGTTGTCGCGCAGGCGCTGCATCTGCCAGGTGGTTTCCGCCCACCAGGTGCGCAGCGTATTGCGGCTTTCGCTGTACAGCGCCTTGCCGTGTTGGGTGATGACGAAACGATCGCCGGCCTGCACGCTGCCGATGTGATGCACATTGTCGGTCAGACCGTGCTGAGCGAACGCCTGCTTCACGTCGTCGAGACGTTCGGCGCTCACCTGGATCACCGCGCCCAGCTCTTCGTTGAACAGCACCGCCAGCGCATCGTCGCCGAGGCCGTCGAGATTGACGTCCACGCCGCAGTGACCGGCGAAGGCCATCTCCGCCAGCGTCACCAGCAGGCCGCCGTCGGCGCGGTCGTGGTAAGCCAACAGCGCTTGATCGGCCACCAGCTGCTGCATGGCGTTGAAGAAGCCCGCCAGCTGCGCAACGTTGCGCACGTCGGCCGGCTTGTCACCCAGTTGGCGGTAAACCTGCGCCAGCGCGGTGGCGCCCAGCGCGTTATGGCCGTTGCCCAAGTCGATCAACAGCAGCGCGCTGTCGCCCTTATCGGTGCGCAGCTGCGGTGTCACGGTGTGGCGCACGTCCTCCACGCGGGCGAAGGCGGTGATGACCAGCGACAGCGGCGAGGTCATTTCACGCTGTTCGTTGCCTTCCTGCCAGCGGGTCTTCATCGACATGGAGTCTTTACCCACCGGGATAGTGATGCCCAGCGCCGGGCACAGTTCTTCGCCCACCGCTTTCACCGCTTCGTACAGGCCGGCGTCTTCGCCCGGGTGGCCGGCGGCGGCCATCCAGTTGGCGGACAGCTTCACGCGCTTCAGGCTACCGATCTCGGTGGCGGCCAGGTTGGTCAGCGCTTCCCCGACCGCCAGGCGGCCGGAGGCGGCGAAGTCCAGCAGCGCCACCGGCGCGCGTTCACCGAGCGACATCGCTTCGCCGTAATAGCTGTCCAGGCTGGCGGTGGTGACCGCGCAGTCGGCCACCGGGATCTGCCACGGGCCGACCATTTGGTCGCGCGCCACCATGCCGGTAACGGTGCGGTCGCCGATGGTGATCAGGAAGGTTTTCTCCGCCACGGCCGGCAGATGCAGCACGCGTTTCACCGCGTCGGCCAGCGTGATGTTCTCGCGCTGCACCGCCTCGCCGCTCGCCTGCAGGCGGGTGACGTCGCGGGTCATTTTCGGCGTCTTGCCGAGCAGTACGTCCAGCGGCATGTCGATCGGCTGGTTGTCGAAGTGGCGGTCGTTGAGCGTCAGATGCTGTTCTTCGGTCGCTTCGCCGATCACCGCATAAGGCGCGCGCTCGCGGCGGCAGATCTCGTCGAACTGCGCCATCTGCGCCGGGGCGATCGCCATCACGTAACGTTCCTGCGATTCGTTGCACCACACTTCCAGCGGGCTCATGCCCGGCTCGTCGTTGAGGATATCGCGCAGCTCGAAGCGGCCGCCGCGGCCGCCGTCGCTCACCAGCTCCGGCATGGCGTTGGACAGGCCGCCGGCGCCGACGTCATGGATAAACAGGATCGGGTTCTGATCGCCCAGCTGCCAGCAGCGGTCGATCACTTCCTGACAGCGGCGCTCCATTTCCGGGTTGTCGCGCTGCACCGAAGCGAAGTCCAGATCGGCGTCGGACTGGCCGGACGCCATCGACGAGGCCGCGCCGCCGCCCAGGCCGATATTCATCGCCGGGCCGCCCAGCACCACCAGCTTGGCGCCGACGGTGATTTCCCCTTTCTGCACGTGATCGGCACGGATGTTGCCGATGCCGCCCGCCAGCATGATCGGTTTGTGGTAGCCGCGCAGCTCAACGCCGTTGTGGCTGTTGACGCGCTCTTCATAGGTACGGAAGTAGCCCAGCAGCGCCGGACGACCGAATTCGTTGTTGAACGCCGCGCCGCCCAGCGGGCCTTCGGTCATGATATCCAGCGCGGTGACGATGCGTTCCGGCTTGCCGAAATCCTGCTCCCACGGCTGTTCAAAGCCGGGAATACGCAGGTTGGACACCGAGAAGCCCACCAGGCCGGCCTTCGGCTTGGCGCCGCGGCCGGTAGCCCCCTCGTCGCGGATCTCGCCGCCGGAGCCGGTCGCGGCGCCCGGCCACGGCGAGATCGCCGTCGGGTGGTTGTGGGTTTCCACCTTCATCAGGATGTGCGCGTCTTCCTGATGGTAATCGTAGGTGCCGGTCTCCGGCGCGGCGAAGAAGCGGCCGACCTGAGAGCCTTCCATCACGGCGGCGTTGTCTTTATACGCCGACAGCACATAGTCCGGCGTCTGCTCATAGGTGTTCTTGATCATTTTGAACAGCGATTTAGGCTGCTGTTCGCCGTCGATGATCCAGTCGGCGTTGAAAATCTTGTGGCGGCAGTGCTCGGAGTTGGCCTGCGCGAACATATAAAGTTCGATATCCGTCGGGTTGCGCCCCAAACCGGTAAAGGCATTCAGCAGGTAGTCGATCTCGTCCTGCGCCAGCGCCAGGCCGAGCCGGACGTTGGCCTGCTCCAGCGCGGCGCGCCCTGCGCCCAGCACGTCGACCGACTGATACGGCGCCGGCTGATGGTGCGCGAACAGCTGTTCGGCCTGTTGCAGTTCGCTGAAGACGGTTTCCATCATGCGATCGTGCAGCAGCGCGGCGAGCTGCCGCCACTGGGTTTCCGTCAGCTCGGGCGCCTTGACGTAAAACGCCAGGCCGCGCTCCAGGCGCACGACCTGCTGCAGACCGCAGTTGTGGGCGATGTCGGTGGCTTTGGAAGACCAGGGAGAAATGGTGCCCGGACGCGGCGTAACCAGCAGCAACCGGCCTTCGGGGGCGTGTTCGGCGAGAGAAGGACCGTACTTGAGCAGCCGCTGAAGCTTGGCGTGTTCTTCGGCACTGAGCGGTGCGCTAACATCGGCAAAGTGGACGTACTCGGCGTAGATATCACTGACGGGCAGGTGAGCGTCCTGGCAGCGGGACAGCAGTTTGGTAATGCGAAAAGCCGATAAAGCGGGCGAACCACGCAGAATTTCCATAATCAAAGTTCTCTCGTCTTCGAAGCGACGGATAAGACGCTTCATTGGGCGCAACAGGGGAAAACGCGCGTCATTATAGAGAATCCTCGCCGCCGACGAAACCGTTTGCGTAGGGATAATTGATAAAAGCGTGCCGCACCGTCGAATTGTCATAACGTGTCAATAAAGTTGCACACTGGCGTTTTGTTGCGCAAAATGCCCCCGCACTGGTGATTTAACCATGAGAAAAGTCGCGGTTATCGTCGCCGGCGTACCTGTGCCACCACTGGATAACTATTTGAAACGTCTTAAAATAAACTACATCCTCATCGGCGTTGTCACCCTGCTTCTGGCTCTCGCGCTGTGGCCCAATATCACCTGGCGCAGCGGCCCGGGCGGGCAACTCCAGGAGATCATTTCCCGCGGCGAGTTGCGTATCAGCACGCTGAACTCCCCGCTGACCTATTTCAACACCAAGCAAGGGCCGGGTGGGCTCGACTACGAACTGGCGAAGCGCTTCGCCAACTACCTCGGGGTGAAGCTGGTGGTGATCCCCCATCAGAACATCAATGACCTGTTCGACGATCTGGACGACGACGACGCCGACCTGCTGGCGGCGGGTCTGATCTACAACCAGGAGCGCCTCAGCCGCGCGCGCACCGGCCCGGCCTACTACTCCGTTTCCCAACAGCTGGTGTACCGGCTGGGCACCCCGCGGCCGAAAAGTTTCGCCGACATTAAAGGCAAGCTGGCGGTCGCTTCCGGTTCCGCGCACGTCAGCACCCTCAAGCAGCTCAAACAGGATAAATACCCGGATCTCGCCTGGGAGTCCTCCAGCGATCTCACCTCCAAAGAGCTGCTGGAGCGAGTGGCCGACGGCAAGCTGGACTACACCCTCGGCGATTCGGTGACCATCGCGCTGCTGCAGCGCATCCATCCGCAGCTGGCGGTGGCGTTCGACGTCACCGACGAAGAGCCGGTTACCTGGTATCTGAAACGCGACGGCGACGACAGCCTGTACGCGGCGATGCTGGACTTCTACAGCCAGATGGTGGACGACGGCACCCTGGCGCGGCTCGAAGAGAAATACCTCGGCCACGTCGGCAGCTTCGACTATGTGGACACCAAAACCTTCCTGTCGGCCATCGACTCGGTGCTGCCCAACTTCCGCCCGCTGTTCGAGAAGCACGCCAACGAGATCGACTGGAAGCTGCTGGCGGCCATCGCCTATCAGGAATCGCACTGGAATCCGCAGGCCACCTCACCCACCGGCGTGCGCGGCCTGATGATGCTGACCCGCGCCACCGCCGACGGCCTTGGGGTCAACGACCGCCTCGATCCGGAAGAGAGCATTCAGGGCGGCGCCCTTTACCTGCAGCGGCTGATGGCCAAGGTGCCGGACAGCGTGCCGGAAGACGAGCGCATCTGGTTCTCGCTGGCGGCCTACAACATGGGCTGGGGCCACATGCTGGACGCGCGCAAGCTGACCAAGACGCAAAAAGGCAACCCGGACAGCTGGGTCGACGTCAAGCAGCGCCTGCCGATGCTCAGCCAGAAGCGCTACTACCCGCAGTTGACCTACGGCTATGCGCGCGGGCGTGAAGCCTACAACTATGTAGAAAACATTCGCCGCTACCAGGTCAGCCTGGTGGGCTATCTGCAGGAAAAAGAGAGAAAGGCGGCGCAAGCGGCCGCCGAGCAGGAGGCGTTGGGGAAAGGCTACCCGACGGTGATGCCGGAACTGGCGCTCAACTACTGATTATTCCGGCTTATCCGCCGCCCGCTGCGCCAGCCTGAGCGCTTTTTTCTGTTCACGGCGCAGGCGGAAGAAATTGCTTAGGGTGGCGGCGCACTCCTCCGCCAGCACGCCCGAAACGATCTCCACCTGATGGTTCATGCCCGGATGGCGCAGAATGTCCACCAGTGAACCGGCCGCGCCGGTTTTCTCGTCGGCGGCGCCATACACCAGCCGGCGGATACGGCTGTGCACCATCGCACCGGCGCACATCACGCAGGGCTCCAGCGTGACGTACAGCGTGGCATTCAGCAGACGGTAGTTTTGCAGCACCGCGCCGCCCTGGCGCAGCGCCATGATCTCGGCGTGTGCGGTAGGATCGTGTCGGCCGATCGGGCGGTTCCAGCCCTCGCCGATGACCTGATTGTCCAGCACCAGCAGCGCCCCCACCGGCACCTCGCCCTCTTCCTGCGCGCGCAGGGCCAGCTGCAATGCCTGACGCATCCAGTACTCATCGTTATATTCAGTCATCGCATAATTCCTCGTGCGCTTTTGCGGCGGGCATTATACACACTAGCCCTCCTTTGTCGTAGCCGCCCGCCAATGGCTATACTGGCCGAATCAGCGTGTGATTCAGGGACAAGAAGCATGAAACTCAGTAAAAAGAACGCCGTCGTGGTGCGCAAGGCGCTGGACGGCTGGGTGGGAGAAGGCGCCTTGACGCCCGCACAACGGCAGCAGCTGCTGCAGCATGTGGCCGTGCAGCCTTTCGACTGGCGGCGGCTGGCGCGCTATGCGTTTCTTGCCGCGCTGGCCTCGCTGCTGATCGCCGTCACCAGCCTGTTCGCCGACAGCGAACTGCTTGCATGGCTCAGCGGACTGTTCCGCTTCGACGCGCCGGTACGCATGGCGATCGCCGGCGTACTGGCGGCGCTGGCCTACGTCTGGGCGCTGCGTCGCCGCCGGCGCCACCCGGAAAAACGCTACGGCAATGAGGCGGCGCTGTTTGTCGCCGTGTTGCTTACCGCCTGCGCCTTATGGCAGCTGGGGGTCTGGCTGGATAACGGCAGCGGCCGGGTTTCCGTGCTGCTGCTGTTCGCCGCGCTGCTGTACGGCACGATCGGCTGGTTCAGCCGCTCCGGGCTGGTGTGGTGGTTCGCCCTGCTGTCGCTCGGCAACGCCTTCGGCGCCGAGACCGGCTACCTGTCCGGCTGGGGCGCCTACTGGCTCGGCATGAGCTACCCGATTCGTTTTATCGCCTTTGGCGCGGTGCTGATCGCCGCCGCGCTGCTGCTGCGGCCGCTGTTGGCGCAACGCGGCCTGCAGCGGGTGTCGCTGGCGATGGGCCTGCTGTATCTGTTTATCGCCCTGTGGCTGCTGTCTATCTTCGGCAACTACGGCGACCTCGACAGCTGGTACCGCGCGCGCCAGATCGAGCTGTTCCACTGGAGCCTGCTGTTCGGGCTGGCCGCCCTCGCCGCCATTTGGCTGGGATTGAAGCATGACGACGCCATGCTGCGCGGCTTCGGGCTAACCTTCCTCGGCATTAACCTGTATACCCGCCTGTTCGAGTTTTTCTGGGACAGCATGCCGAAGACGATTTTTTTCGCGCTGCTCGGCCTGAGCCTGTGGGCGCTGGGGCATTATGCGGAGAAAATTTGGCAGTTGGGGCGCCAGCCGCACGACGTGACCGACGACCGATCGCGGTACTGATGGGCGGAATCCTCCGCCCTTGGCTTATTCCAGCTGCTGCAGCTCGCCCTGCTTACTTACCCGCCAGCGGTGCTCGCAAAAGAACAGCAGCGGATTATCCTGCTTGCTGTCGCTGTAACCGCTGTATAGTCTCAGCGGCGCACCGAGCCGCTGCTCCAGCTGCACCACTTTTTGCGTCCCCAGGCAGCGCAGAGTCAAGACCCAACCGCCGCAGCGGCGCGTGATGCGGCTGCCGATCAACCGCACGCGCGGCAGAAACGCCGAATCGCGATACACCTGCTCCACCAGCCGTTCCGGCGAGCCGGTGATCAGCCACACTTCGGCATCGTGCTCGTCCAGATACTGCCGCAGCCGCATTTGCACCACCGGAAACGCGGTCACCTTCTGGCGAAAGGCCTCGATAAACTGCCGCTCCAGCGCCTTGAGCTTCGCTTCGGAGCGCCCGAAAGTAATCGCCCACAGCAGCAGGCTCATCGGCCAACGCGCGGCGCGCCCCAGCAGCAGCAGCGCCAGGCCGATCGGCGGCAGCACCGGTATCACCAGCAGCAGGTTCAGCGGCAAACGGCGCAGCAGAAAGCGCAAGAAACTGCCGAACATATCCTCCTGATGCAGGGTGCCGTCCAGATCGAAAAAGACCACGCGGCGCCCCTCTGCGGCCGGTTGTTGCTGCTTGTCGCTCAAACGCTACTCCTCGGGATCGTTGAACCCCATCATCCAGGTGAAGAGAAAACCGGCGATAATCGTAATCAGCATCCCCGCCAGATACAACATCACCTTACCTGAGACGATGGTCAACGCCAAAGGCAACCCCGAAATGCCGAAGGTGATTACCGTCGCCACCTTCCAGTAGCTGATCAGCGCGCCGCCGACCGCACCGCCGAGGCAAGCGCCGATAAACGGCCGCCCCAGCGGCAACGTCACCCCGAAGATCAGCGGCTCGCCGATGCCGAGAATGCCGACAGGCAACGCCCCTTTGATCACCTTCTTCAGCCGCGCGTTGCGGGTCTTCAACAGCACCGCCAGCGCCGCCCCCACCTGCCCGACGCCGGCCATCGCCAGGATCGGCAGCAGCGGGTTGGAACCGTGCGCCTGCACCAGCTCGACGTGGATCGGCACCAGCCCCTGATGCAGGCCGGAGAGCACCAGCGGCAGGAACAGCCCCGAGAGCAGCGCCCCCACCAGCAGCCCGCCCTTGTCGATCGCCAGATTGGCGCCGTGGGCGATGGCGTCGGAGATAATGCCGCCGATCGGCTGCAGAATCAGGATCGCCAGCGAGGCGGTGACCAGCGTGGTCAGCAATGGGTTAAGGATCAGCTCGACCGATTCCGGCAGCAGCGTGCGCAGGCGTTTCTCCACCCAGCACATCAACGCCACCACCAGCAGCACGGCGATCACCCCGCCGCGCCCCGGCTGCAGCGCCTCGCCGAACAAGGTAATCTGCGCCAGCGCCGGGCTGGCGAGAATGCCCGCCATCACGCCGCCCATCGCCTGGGAGCCGCCGAACACCCGCGCGGCGTTGACCCCGACCAAAATGTTCATGATGGCGAACACCGCGCTGCCGAAGATCGCCAGCAACCCCAGCACGTTCGGGTAGTCCACCGCCAGTTGGCCGGCGATGTCGGGCCGTTTCAGCAGGTTGATGATGCCGGTGATCAGGCCCGAGGCGATAAACGCCGGGATCAGCGGAATAAAGACATCGGCCAGCTTTTTCAGCGCACCGCTCATCGGCGCAGCGTATTTTTGCTTGGCCTGCGCCTTGGTGCGGGCCGCGTCACCGACGGCGACGGCAGGCTGCGCGCTACCGCTCAGCAATGCGCGCATGGCGTCCACCACCTTGGCGGCGGCGCCCGGGCCAACGATAAACTGATGCTGCTCACCCTGTTTGATATAGCCCTTCACGCCGGACAGCTGCTTGAGAGCGGCCAGATCCAGACGCTGTTCGTCGCTGACCTCGACGCGCACCCGCGTCATGCAGTTCTCCAGTTTGAGGATATTGCCCTCGCCCCCCACGCCCGCCAGGATCTGTGTCGCCAATGCCGTTGTCTTGTCCATCGCCGCCCCCACCGTGAGTTAACGCGCCAGCGCCGCGCGCAGGTAGCCGTCGTGCCGCTGCAGCCGCTGCTGCGCCTCTTCGGCGCTGACGTCGGCCAGAATCATCAGGATCGCCGGCTTGACCTCGAAGCCGGTCTGCGCCAGCGCCGCCTCCGCCTGAGCGCGTTCGGCGCCGGTGGCCTCCACCACGATGCGGCAGGCGCGATCCACCAGTTTGACGTTGGTGGCCTTCACGTCCACCATCAGGTTCTGATAGACCTTGCCCAGCTTGACCATCGCGCCGGTCGACAGCATGTTGAGCACCAGCTTCTGCGCGGTGCCGGATTTCAGGCGCGTCGAACCGGTCAGCGCCTCCGGCCCCACCACCGGTGAAATCGCCACCTGCGCTTCATGCGCGATCGGCGAATCCGGGTTACAGGAGATGGCCGCCGTCGGGCAGCCCAGCCCGCGCGCATAGCGCAGTGCGCCAATCACATAAGGCGTGCGCCCTGAGGCCGCCAACCCCACCACCATATCGACGGCGGTGAGGTTCAGCGCCCGGAGATCGGCTTCGCCCAAAGCTTCGTCGTCTTCCGCCCCCTCCACCGCCTTGAGCAGTGCGCCCGGCCCGCCGGCGATCAAGCCCACCACCACGCCGTGCGGCACGCCGAAGGTCGGCGGGCACTCGGAGGCATCCAACACCCCCAATCGGCCGCTGGTGCCGGCGCCCAAATAAATCAGCCGGCCGCCGGCCTTCAACGCCGCCGCGGCCAAATCGACCGCCTGCGCGATCGCCGGCAGCACCTTTTCGATCGCCTCCGGCACCTTGCGGTCTTCCTGGTTAAAGCAGCGGACCATCTCCAGCGTCGACATCTCATCCAGCCCCATGGTGGCCGGGTTGCGGGTTTCCGATACCAGTGCGCCTAAGTTCATCTGTTCACCTTTGAATTTTTAATTCACAAATTTAAATCAATATTTGAATATTTTATTCAACAAAGCGAGCGCTATTTGCTATTTTAACGACGAGCTCACAAAAATTTTCACCGCGCGTTTTCGCCGCCTGCGTGGCAAAATGGCCGCTGGTTTCCAGGGAAAGATCAATGAGTACCCTTCTGCGCATACGCCAGATGTATCCGACACTGGCGCAAAACGACCGCAAGCTGGCGGACTTTTTGCTGAACAACGCCGAGCAGGCGCGCCATCTCAGCTCGCAAAAGCTGGCCGAGCTGGCCGGCATCAGCCAGTCGAGCGTGGTGAAGTTCGCCCAAAAGCTGGGCTATAAGGGCTTTCCGGCGCTGAAGCTGGCGCTGAGCGAAACGCTGGCCCAGCCGCAGGCCGAGCCGGTGGTGACCGTTCACAACCACATCCTCAGCAGCGACACGCTGAAAATCGTCGGTGAAAAACTGCTGGCGGAAAAGCAGGCGGCGCTGCGCGCGACGCTGGACATCAACAGCGAAGAGCGGCTGCATCAGGCGCTGGACATGCTGCGCCAAGCGCGCCGGGTGATGCTGATCGGCATCGGCGCCTCCGGGCTGGTGGCCAAGGATTTCTCCTTCAAACTGCTGAAAATCGGCGTGATGGCAGTGGCCGAACCGGACATGCACGTCCAGCTGGCGGCGGTTCAGGCGCTGGACAAACGCGATCTGCTGCTGGCTATCTCTTTCAGCGGCGAACGGCGTGAAATCAATCTGGCGGCGGAAGAGGCGCGCCAGGCCGGCGCCAGAGTGCTGGCGCTGACCAGCTTCTCTCCCAACGGCCTGCAGCAGCGCGCGGACCACTGCCTCTATACCATCGCCGAAGAGCCCCACACCCGCAGCGCGGCCATCTCTTCCAGCACGGCCCAGTACGCCCTCACCGACCTGCTGTTTATGGCGCTGATCCAGCACGATCTCGATCATGCCCGCGATCGCATCAAACACAGCGAACAGTTAATGAAAAAGCTGGTTTAACCGGTATAATGCCGCTGCGAAAATACCCCTGTTAATAATGAGAGATACATCATGGCCCTGCTAATCACACGCAAATGCATCAACTGCGACATGTGCGAGCCGGAATGCCCGAACCAGGCGATTTCGATGGGCGATGAGATTTATCAGATCGATACCGATCGCTGCACCGAGTGCATCGGCCATTATGATACGCCGACCTGCCAGCAGGTTTGCCCGATCGACAACACCATCATCACCGATCCGCAGCATCGCGAGACCAACGAACAGCTGTGGGACAAGTTCGTGGTGCTGCACCACGCCGATCGCATTTAATCCGCCGCAGGACTGACAAGGGCGCCACAGGCGCCCTTGCTATTTTCAGCTTTCGACGATCACCGTCGCGCAGGCGTAGCGCCGTTCGTCGGCCAGCGAAACGTGGATCGCGGTGACCCCCATCTCCCCGGCCAGCTCGGCGGCGCGGCCGTGCAAACGAATATTCGGCTTGCCCAGCGCATCGTTGAACACTTCGAACTGATTGAACGCCAGGCCGTTGCGAATGCCGGTGCCGAACGCCTTGGCGGCGGCCTCTTTCACCGCGAAACGTTTGGCCAGAAAGCGAATCGGCTGCTGGTGCTGCTGATACAGCGCCCACTCGGCGTCACTCAGCACGCGGCGCGCCAGGCGATCGCCGCTGCGCTCCACCACCGCTTCGATACGCGCCATCTCAACGATGTCGGTTCCCAGCCCGAGCACCGCCATTACCGGCGCGCTTCCCGCATCAGCACTTTCATGTCGGCAACCGCGGCCGGCAGCCCGCTCATCACCGCCTGGCCGATAATCGCATGGCCGATGTTCAGCTCGTGCATCTCCGGCAGCGCGGCGATCGGCTGCACGTTGTGGTAGGTCAGGCCGTGGCCGGCGTTGACCTTCAGCCCTTTCTCGGCCGCGTAGGCGGCGGCTACCGCGATGCGGCGCAGCTCGGCCTGTACCGCCAGCTCGCCCTGCGCTTCGGCGTAGGCGCCGGTGTGGATTTCGATATAGGGTGCGCCCACCGCCACCGCCGCGTCGATCTGGCGATGATCGGGATCGATGAACAGCGAGACCAGAATGCCCGCCTGCGCCAGGCGCTCGACCGCCACGCTCATTTTGTCCAGCTGGCCGGCGACGTCCAGGCCGCCTTCGGTGGTCACTTCTTCGCGCTTCTCCGGCACCAGGCAGCAGAAATGCGGCTTCAGCTCAATGGCGATGTCCAGCATCTCGTCGGTCACCGCCATCTCCAGATTCATGCGCGTCTGGATGGTCTGGCGCAGCAGGCGCACGTCGCGGTCGGTGATGTGGCGGCGGTCTTCGCGCAGATGCACGGTAATGCCGTCGGCTCCCGCCTGTTCGGCAATGAATGCCGCCTGAACCGGATCCGGGTATTGGGTTCCGCGCGCGTTACGTAACGTGGCGATGTGATCGATATTGACGCCCAGCAGCAAATCAGCCATGACAACCTCTAAATACGATTTTCAGTGCCAGCAGTTTACACGCGGGCGCAAGGCGGCAAAAGGGGAAAAGGTCAGGCGTCGTCGACCGGCGTATTCGGCTGTTTGCGCACGAACTGGCGGAACAGTTCGCGGCTCTTCAACGGCTTGCCGCCTAGATAGGGTTTCAGCGCCATACGGGTGAAACGCTTGGCGGCGCGCAGCGTCTCGGCATCGGGAAACTGCCGCTCCGCCAGCGCGCGCAGTTCGCGCCCGGTGAAGCTGTAGTGATCCACCACCAGGCTGGCGATAAAGCCTTTCTCTTCGCGGTAGCGGTAGGTCATGGCGTCATCCACCGGCAGGCCGCTGCCGGCGCAGTGCAGGAAATCGAGGCCGTAACCCAGGTGGTGCAGCAAGGCCAGCTCGAACTGGCGCAGCGCCTGCTCCGGCGAGCTGTCTTCCGCCGCCAGCGCCTGCAGGCATTGCAGATAGTCGAAGAACAGCACCGAATAGTTGGTTTCCTGCTCGAGCACGCGCGCCAGCAGTTCGTTCACGTACAGGCCGCTGTACAGCATCATGCCGCTGAGGGGTAAACCGAGGGAGACCGCTTCGGCGTTGCGCAGCGTTTTCACTTCGCCGCGGCCGCCCCAGCGCACTAACAGGGGGGTAAAGGGCTGCAGACAGCCCTTCAGATTAGAGCGGCGGCTGCGCGCGCCTTTCGCCAGCAAGCGCACCCGCCCATGACCTTCGGTAAACAGATCCAGCATCAGACTGGTTTCACTGTACGGCCGCCCATGCAGGACGAAAGCGCGCTCCCAGCCGTCCACGGATCGTTACTTCAGATCGTCAACATAGCCCAGGCTGCGCAGCGCACGTTCGTCGTCCGCCCAACCGGATTTCACTTTCACCCACAGCTCGAGATGCACTTTGGCGTCGAACATCTGTTCCATGTCCTGGCGCGCTTCGATGCCGATGGTTTTGATCTTGGCGCCCTTGTTGCCGATGACCATTTTCTTCTGGCCTTCGCGCTCGACCAGGATCAGGCCGTGCACATCGTAGCCGCCGCGATCGTTGGCCACGAACTGTTCGATTTCTACCGTCACCGAGTACGGCAGCTCTTCGCCCAGGAAACGCATCAGCTTCTCGCGGATGATCTCGGAGGCCATAAAGCGCTGTGAGCGATCGGTGATGTAGTCTTCAGGGAAGTGGTGTTCCGCTTCCGGCAGCAGCTTACGCACGATGCCGGCGATGGTGTCGACGTTCATGCCTTTTTCGGCGGAGATAGGCACCACGTCGAGGAAGTTCATCTGCTGGCTGAGGAACGCGATGTGCGGCAACAGCTTGGATTTGTCGGTGACGTTATCGACCTTGTTGATCGCCAGCAATACCGGGCAGCGCAGGCTGCGCAGCTTGTTGACCACCATTTCGTCGTCGGCGGTCCAGTTGGTGCCTTCAACCACGAAGATCACCAGTTCAACGTCGCCGATCGAGCTGCTGGCCGCGCGGTTCATCAAGCGGTTGATGGCGCGTTTTTCTTCGATGTGCAGCCCTGGGGTGTCGACGTAGATCGCCTGATAGGCGCCATCGGTGTCGATGCCCATAATGCGGTGACGGGTCGTCTGCGGCTTACGCGACGTAATGGAAACCTTCTGCCCCAGCAGTTGGTTCAGCAACGTCGATTTGCCCACGTTCGGGCGGCCGACGATGGCGATAAACCCGCAGTGTTGTTTTACTTCGCTCATTCAAGCTCCAGCTTTTTCAGCGCTTGTTCCGCTGCCGCCTGCTCGGCTTTACGGCGGCTCGAGCCGGTGCCCACCACGGGCTCGCTCAAACCACTCACCTGGCAGTGGATGGTAAACTCTTGGTCGTGCGCTTCACCGCGAACCTGCACTACCAAATAAGAAGGCAACGGCAGATGACGCCCCTGCAAAAACTCCTGCAGACGGGTTTTCGGGTCTTTCTGCTTATCACCGGGGCTGATTTCGTCCAACCGGCTGCGATACCAGTCCAAAATCAGACGCTCTACGGTCTGGATATCGCTGTCCAGGAACACGCCGCCGATCAATGCCTCCACCGTATCCGCCAGGATTGACTCGCGGCGGAACCCACCACTTTTCAATTCGCCCGGCCCAAGCCGCAGACATTCGCCCAGGTCAAACTCGCGCGCCATCTCCGCCAGCGTGTTGCCGCGCACCAGCGTGGCGCGCATGCGGCTCATATCGCCCTCGTCGACGCGAGGAAAGCGGTGATAGAGCGCATTGGCGATGACAAAGCTCAGAATCGAGTCACCCAGAAACTCAAGACGTTCATTGTGTTTACTGCTGGCGCTGCGGTGAGTCAAAGCCTGCAGTAAAAGCTCCTGCTGTTGAAAAGTGTAGCCCAGCTTCCGCTGCAGCCTGTTTATTACGATGGGGTTCATGAGTTACCAATAGATCAAGAATGCGTCAAAAACTTGCAGCATACGGAACAGGCCTGCTTCGCCGAAAGCCGATCCAAAGCTGTTTCGTTTGCAGTGGCTCCCAGCAGGGGCCAACTTTTTATCGCTCGAGAAAGTATTCTACAACGAGTGGAAACATAATGCTGTGTTTTATATCCCCTTAATCTTTCACGCCGCAGTAGGCTGCGGCGTGAAAATAACAGGGAATCAGTCAGCGATTAATGAATGCCGCCGATCCGGCTGAAACGCACGCCGGTAGGCCACTCACCTTCCTGCTTTTCAAAGCTCATCCAGATGGCCGTGGCTTTACCCACCAGATTCTTCTCCGGCACAAAGCCCCAGTAACGGCTGTCCGCGCTGTTGTCGCGGTTGTCGCCCATCATGAAGTAATGCCCGGCCGGCACCACCCACTCCGCCAGCGGTTTGCCCGGCTGTTGGTAGTAAGCGCCCACCCGATCCTGCGCGTCCGGCACGGTCAGGATACGATGCGTGACGTTGCCGAGGCTTTCCTGGCGCTCGCGCATGCGAATGCCGCCCGGCGGCACGTTATCGCTCAGCGGGATCTGGTAGAAGCCGTTGCTGGCCTCGCCCATGCCGCTGCGGCTGAACAACTGCACGAAGTCGCTCGGCTGCGCGTCGGCGTAGGTCACCGCCAGCGCGGTATCGCAGGACTGCCCACTGTTGCAGGACGGCTGCACCGTAACGCGCTTATTCACCGGATCGTAAGTAATACGGTCGCCCGGCAGGCCGATCACGCGCTTGATATAATCCAGTTTCGGATCCAGCGGATATTTAAATACCGCAATATCGCCGCGCTTCGGATGGCCGGTTTCAATGAGCGTGGTCTGGGTAATCGGATCTTTAATGCCGTAGGCATATTTCTCCACCAGAATGAAATCGCCAATCAACAGCGTCGGCATCATTGAGCCGGACGGGATCTGGAACGGTTCGTAAATAAACGAACGCACCACAAAGACCAACAGCAGCACCGGGAACACCGATGCGCCGGTCTCCACCCAGCCTGGCTGCTTCGCCACTTTCGCCAGCGTTTTATCGTCTACGGCGCCCGCGGTCTGTGCGTTGACCGCCGCGATCTTCGCGCGGCGGGCCGGCGCCCATTTGAAGCGCTCGAAGCACCAGATGATCCCGGTGACCAGGGTGGCCAACGCCAGGATCAGGGCAAACATATTCGCCATGCAAACTCCCTCGTTTCGCGAACTCGTCGCGGTTACTTGCCGTCTTTACCGACGTGCAGAATGGCCAGGAACGCTTCCTGCGGCAGCTCGACGTTGCCGACCTGCTTCATGCGTTTCTTACCGTCTTTCTGTTTCTGCAGCAGCTTTTTCTTACGGCTGACGTCACCGCCGTAGCATTTCGCCAGCACGTTTTTACGCAGCTGCTTCACGGTGGAACGCGCGATGATGTGCGTGCCGATCGCCGCCTGAATCGCGATGTCGAACTGCTGACGCGGGATCAGATCTTTCATCTTCTCCACCAACTCACGGCCGCGATACTGCGAGTTGTCGCGGTGAGTGATCAGCGCCAGCGCATCCACGCGCTCGTTGTTGATCAGCACGTCCACGCGCACCATGTCGGAGGCCTGGAAGCGCTTGAAGTTGTAATCCAGCGACGCATAGCCGCGCGACGTGGACTTCAGGCGGTCGAAGAAGTCGAGCACCACTTCCGCCATCGGGATTTCATAGGTCAACGCCACCTGGTTGCCGTGGTAGACCATGTTGGTCTGCACACCGCGCTTCTCGACGCACAGGGTGATGACGTTACCCAAGTATTCCTGCGGCATCAGCATGTGACATTCGGCGATCGGCTCGCGCAGTTCCTGGATGTTGTTCAACGGCGGCAGCTTGGACGGGCTGTCGACGTAGATCACTTCTTTGCCGGTGGTTTCCACTTCGTAGACGACCGTCGGCGCGGTGGTGATCAGATCCAGATCGTATTCACGCTCCAGACGCTCCTGAATGATCTCCATGTGCAGCAGGCCGAGGAAGCCGCAGCGGAAGCCGAAGCCCAGCGCGGTGGAACTTTCCGGTTCGTAGAACAGGGAGGCGTCGTTGAGGCTCAGCTTGCCCAGCGCATCGCGGAAGGACTCATAATCGTCGGAGCTGATCGGGAACAGACCGGCGTACACCTGCGGCTTCACTTTCTTGAAGCCCGGCAGCGCTTTATCCGCCGGCTGACGCGCCTGCGTCAGGGTATCGCCCACCGGCGCGCCGAGGATGTCTTTGATCGCACAGACCAGCCAGCCCACTTCGCCGCAGTTCAGCACGTCGCGATCGACCTGCTTCGGCGTGAAGATGCCCAGGCGGTCGGCGTTGTACACCTGGCCGGTGCTCATGACCTTGATCTTGTCGCCCTTGCGCAGCGTGCCGTTCTTGACGCGCACCAGAGACACGACGCCCAGGTAGTTATCGAACCAGGAGTCGATGATCAGCGCCTGCAGCGGCGCATCCGGATCGCCCTGCGGTGGCGGGATGTCGCGCACCAGACGCTCCAGCACGTCGGGCACGCCGACGCCGGTTTTGGCCGAGCAGCGCACCGCATCGGTGGCGTCGATGCCGACGATGTCTTCAATTTCCTGTGCGGCGCGATCCGGATCGGCGGCGGGCAGGTCGATTTTGTTCAGCACCGGCACCACTTCCAGATCCATTTCGATCGCGGTGTAGCAGTTGGCCAGCGTCTGGGCTTCGACGCCCTGACCGGCGTCCACCACCAGCAGCGCGCCTTCGCAGGCCGCCAGCGAGCGGGAAACTTCATAGGAGAAGTCAACGTGGCCGGGGGTGTCGATAAAGTTGAGCTGATAGGTCTGCCCATCCAGCGCCTTATAATCCAGCGTCACGCTCTGCGCTTTGATGGTGATGCCGCGCTCGCGCTCCAGATCCATGGAATCGAGCACCTGCGCGGCCATTTCACGGTCAGACAAGCCGCCGCAGATTTGGATAATGCGGTCAGACAGCGTCGACTTACCGTGGTCAATATGGGCAATAATGGAGAAATTTCGTATATGCTTCATTATAAAAGTTTTTCTGCCTTGGTATTTCTGAATTACTCGCCTATAGAAACCCGCATGGACCTAAAGCGACAGTGAATGGGTTAGGCCGTCTTGCACCTGAATCGCTGCATTCTACATGCCACACCACTGAAAACCTAGCGATCGGTGCAGTGAAGGCATTCTATTATGCGCCGCTAAATGTTACAGGGCGCCCCGGCGGGTGAAAACAGATGTTAACGCGGACGATACGGCCTGAACCCAAGGCTTGCCGGTGATTCGTGGCCGCCAAACTCCGGCGCTAATACATAACCGGCCGCAGCGCAATAAACCCTCTCCGAAATTATAAAAAAAGAATATTTGGATCAACCTCTTAGATTTCCATCTCACCCATCTTCCTTTAGGAAAAACCCCATATACGCCACCACCGCCCCTCGGATAGAAAGGGCATGAACTCCGCGACAAAACATTATTCAGGGCACTACATCGGCAGCCCACCGGGGTTCACCAGCATATCTGCGTACGTTGATTGGAAGGTGCATTATGATCGATAAAGGGCAAATGCTGAGCCGGCACGATTTTTCAAAGGTCAACTGGGGCATTCTGGCGGCGGCGGCGCTGCTGTTTAGCGCGGGGGCGGCGCTGTTGGTGCTGCCGCTGCTGAGCAGCATTGATGAGAGCGAGGTCATCACGCTATTGCAGGCCGGCGCGGGCACGATTTTACTCGGTTGTACGCTGCTGGCGCTGCGGCACTATCTGCGCCCGACGCTGACCTATCGCCTGTACGAGCACGGCGTGCGGGTCTTTGACGGCCACCATCACAAAGAGCGCTTCATCCCGTTTGAGAAGATCGGCGATATCTATCGCTTTCGCGGCGGCCAGGCTTTTGGCGGGCTGTTTGACGTCACGGCGTTCCGCGCCGGCGCGGATCAGCCCTGGTGTACGGTTTTCAGCAATGTCGCCCATTCGTGGCGGCTGGCGGACGTGATCGTCGACCAACAGCTGCAGCAGCGCGGGCCGCTGGCGCTGAATGCGCTCTATCAAGGGGAGACGGTGTCGTTTCACACCGTTGAGGGCGACGCGCGCTGGCTGTGGCAACTGCTGCTCGGCAAGCGGCAAGGCACGCCGACCGAAACGCTGCGGCTGAGCGCCACCTTGCTGACCACGGAGCGGGGCAACGTGCCGCTCGAGCAGATCCGCGCGGTGGAAAACCATCCACAGCGCGGCATCCGTTTGCTCGACGGCCAGGGAAATGTGCTGTTCGCGATTAACTACGATTCGCTGCTCAGCGCCGATCTGTTCATCGCGCTGCTGGAGCATATGATCCACAACCGCATCCCCGCCTATCACAACCCGGCGATGACGCGGCCGTCGGTTTAAATCAGCGGGGAATTTTCCGCCTGCATGCGCATCGCGGTAGGCGGCAACCCAATCTGCAGCACCACCGGCTGATAATCGGCCTGCTCGCCCAGACGCCGGGCCAACCGACGCGCCAGCATAAAGGCCGCCGCGCCGCCCAGTACGGCGCCGACGGCCGCCGAGGCGTCGCTGCCGAAACAATATTGCAGCAACGTGCCGCCCAGCATCATGCCCAGCAGCGGCGTCAGGTAAACCAGCATGGCGGAGCGCAGCAGGCTGCCTTCCGCAATGCCGACCTCGACGCGCTGCCCAGGTTCGAGCGGCTGATCGATATGCACCTGCAGCTGATGCTCGGTTTCCGGCACCAGCTCGTTCAGCGCGCGCGCGCCGCAGCCGGAACGCGCGGTGCAGCTGCCGCAGCCGGCCTTGGGTTCACAGCGCAGCAGCGCTACGCCCTGTTGCCACGAAACCACCGTGGCCCACTCTTTCATCATTGCGGCGATACCTTGAAAGAAATGCTGTCGGCGATGCGCTTGGCCGTAGCCGGCGGCAATTCGCCCACGATAGTGATTTCGTTGCCCGCGCGCACTTCGGTCTGAATGGTGCGGCGCCCCTGACGGTAGTATTGCTGCCCGGCTCCGCTGCCCGCCGGGCTGACGTTGACCGAGAAGCTGAACAGGCCGTCGCTGTAGAGCCGGGATTCAACCGGCACGGCGACGTTCGGCAATTTGCGGCGATTGCGCGCCACCTCGTCCACCCCGGCCGGCAGCCAGCCGGTGCTCCAGCTGAGCTTGACGTTTTCCACCGCCGGCAGCGACAGCAGCGGCGGCAGGTTGGCTTTGAGCAGCCCCTGCATCGCGCCCTGCACGTCGGCGCCGACCGCGAAGGAGATCACCCGATATTGCTCCAGCGTTTCGCCGTCGCGATCGAGCAGATCCACCCGCAGCGGCAGCTTGGTGTCCTCGTCCATCCAGACGATATAGCTGTAGCGGGAACCGTCGCGCGCCACCACGCGCAGCACTTCACACGGCCGATCGGCGATGCGGGTGCTGCCCACGGAGATAAAGTCGTAGTACTTGGCCAGGCGGGTGAAATCGGCATAGACGATCGCCGGCAGCGCATCGACGATGTGATCGCCAGTGAGCGTGAACGGCTCCAGGCCGGGTTCGAAGTAGCTGATCCCGCCGCCGCGCTGCAACACTTCGCGGCGCGGGCCGTCCATATGCAGCAGCTGGCCGAGCGGCACATTGCCGATCACCGCATGGCGATAGCGCAACGACTCGATTCCCTGCTTGCTGATGCTGATGTAGGCGAGCTCGTAATTGAGAGAACGGCTGGCGCTGCTCATCTGTTGCAATAACGCCCCGGACGCAGTTGGCTGCGCCGGGGCGATGCTGGAATAGAGCAGGCTGCCCGTCAATAAACAAACGGAGAACCAGATTTGCTTCATTACTGCTGTTGCATTCCTAAAGACTGAGTTCCGGGAACCTGAATGGCGGCCTGTTGCGGGTTGCCTTGCTCAAGCTGCAGCTGATCCGAATGCAGGCGACGTTGCAATTCATAGTCCTGCAGCATGGCGTTGATACGTTTGCGCTGTTCCTGCACCTGCTGCTGTTGGCCGCTGCCGGTGGAGAAACTGTCGGCCGGGACGCCCAGGCTGACCGGCGAGGCCTGGCCCATGATCGGCAGCGTGGTGAAGGCCGGCGATTCGGACGCGTTCGATGGCGCAGAAGGCTGGTTGTACTGCTGCACGCCGACGATCACCGCCAGCGACACGCAGGCCGCCATACCGATTTGCGTAATCTGGCTCGCCCAGGGACGCACTTTGTCCCAGAACGGCATTTTCTGCCAGGTGTGAGGCTGCGGCTGAGATTCCTGAACGGCGGAAGGCACCAGCCGAGCGGGTTCTTTCTCAAGTGCAGCGGCTACGCGATCGGCGATGTCGAGATGCATCACTTGCCCGACATCACCTCGCAGTGTGTCACGTATCAGGTGATAGCTCTGCCAGCTTTGTTGAAGCGTTCGATCTTGCGACAGAGAACTCAACAGCTCGCTGTCGAACGATTCACCATCCATCAGAGCGGAAAGCTTTTCTTTCTGCATGCCTAAGTACCCTTCCTGTGCCCGCCATTGCTAACGCTGGATCAGCGGTTGAACTTTATTATCGATAGCTTCCCGGGCGCGGAAAATACGCGAACGTACGGTTCCGACCGGGCAATCCATGATGGCGGCTATCTCTTCGTAGCTTAGACCATCCAACTCCCGCAGGGTAATCGCCATGCGAAGATCCTCGGGGAGCGACTCAATGGTACGGAAAACTATCTGTCTCAGCTCTTCTGACAACATTAAGTTCTCAGGGTTCGAAATTTCTTTCAGTGCGCCCGCACTTTCGTAATTTTCCGCATCGTTGGCGTCCACATCACTGGATGGCGGACGGCGCCCCTGAGCAACCAGATAATTCTTTGCCGTGTTCACGGCGATTCGATACAACCAGGTATAAAAAGCGCTGTCGCCACGGAACGATTCCAGTGCGCGATAGGCCTTGATAAACGACTCCTGCACCACATCGGGCACATCGCCCTGCGGCACATAGCGGGAAACGAGACTCGCCACCTTATGCTGATAGCGCACTACCAGTAGGTTAAACGATTTCTGATCGCCCTTTTGGACCCGCTCGACCAGAACTTGATCCGTTAACTGCTCGCTCATCCGAGGTAAACTCTCCCCAAATCCGTCTCCACGCGTAAAATTGTACTGCCAGCCATACATTATTTTCCTGAGCAAGCACTCGCTTGGAGTTCATATAGAACACGAAGTTCCATATCGCCATTGTTTTTTCTGTTGATGTCACCCTATCCGTGGCTTTTGCCCGGACAGTTAGGCTAACATGAAATTCACTCTTCTTCTGCACACATCATACGTTATGCAACCATCATCTGAACATGTAAGCGATGTACTGATCGTCGGCAGCGGCGCTGCGGGCCTGTCACTGGCGCTGCGCCTGGCGCAGCATTGCAAGGTTACCGTTCTCAGCAAGGGGCCGCTCAGCGAGGGAGCCACCTTTTACGCCCAGGGCGGGATCGCCGCGGTGTTCGATGAGACGGACAGCATTGCCTCACACGTTGATGACACTTTGATTGCCGGCGCCGGCCTGTGCGACAAAGAGGCCGTCGAATTCATCGCCGGCAACGCGCGCCACTGCGTGCAGTGGCTGATCGATCAGGGCGTGCTGTTCGACACCGAGGTCAACGCGCAGGGCGAAGAGCATTATCACCTCACGCGCGAAGGCGGCCACAGCCATCGCCGCATCCTGCACGCCGCGGACGCTACCGGTAAGGAAGTAGAGACCACGCTGGTGGGGAAAGCAAGCGCTCACCCCAATATTTGCGTGATGGAGCGCCGCAACGCGGTTGACCTCATCACCTCGAACAAAATCGGCCTGCCGGGCACCCGCCGAGTGGTGGGCGCGTACGTCTGGAACCGCGAACTGGAGCGGGTGGAAACCTACCGCGCCAAAACGGTGGTGCTGGCGACCGGCGGCGCGGCCAAGGTATACCAATACACCACCAACCCGGACATCTCCTCCGGCGACGGCATCGCCATGGCCTGGCGCGCCGGCTGCCGGGTCGCCAACCTGGAGTTCAACCAGTTCCACCCGACCTGCCTGTTCCATCCGCAGGCGCGCAACTTCCTGCTAACCGAAGCGCTGCGCGGCGAAGGGGCTTACCTGAAGCGCCCGGACGGCAGCCGCTTTATGCCGGATTTCGACCCGCGCGGCGAACTGGCTCCGCGCGATATCGTCGCCCGTGCCATCGACCATGAAATGAAGCGCCTGGGCGCCGACTGCATGTACCTGGACATCAGCCACAAGCCGGCGGAGTTCATCACCCAGCACTTCCCAATGATCCACGAGAAGCTGCTGACGCTGGGCTTCGATCTGACCCGGCAGCCGATCCCGATCGTCCCGGCGGCGCACTACACCTGCGGCGGCGTGATGGTCGATCAGCACGGCCGCACCGATCTCGACGGGCTGTACGCCATCGGCGAGGTCAGCTATACCGGCCTGCACGGCGCCAACCGCATGGCGTCGAATTCGCTGCTGGAGTGCCTGGTGTACGGTTGGTCGGCGGCGGAAGACATCCTGCAGCGCCTGCCGTTCATTCAGCAGGCCAAGCAGGTGCCGCACTGGGATGAAAGCCGGGTGGACGATGCGGACGAACGGGTGGTGATTCAGCACAACTGGCACGAGCTGCGGCTGTTCATGTGGGATTACGTCGGCATCGTGCGCACCACCAAGCGGTTGGAACGCGCCCTGCGCCGCATCAACACGCTGCAGGCGGAAATCGACGAGTACTACGCTCACTTCCGCATCTCCAACAACCTGCTGGAGCTGCGCAATCTGGTGCAGGTGGCCGAGCTTATCGTGCGCAGCGCCATGGCGCGCAAAGAGAGCCGCGGCCTGCACTACACGCTGGACTATCCGGATCTGCTGCCGGAAGCGCTGCCGACCATTTTGCAGCCTTAAACTCTGCGATAGGGCGCCTAATCGGCGCCCTTTTCTTTTCAGTAGAACAGGTAGAAGTCAGCGATCAACCGGCGGAAATCGTCGGTATAGCTGCCATCGGCCTGCTTGATCGCCAGCGCCTGCTCCCGCAGCGGCGTTTCCCGCCGCGTCAGCGCCAGCAGCACCCGGTGCAGCGGCGTATCGGCCCGATCGCTGACGTTCACTTTCGCCGCCGTCTGCCAGCCGCTTTGCTGCGCCAGACGTTCGAATTCGGCGCCGATGTCGTGCGGCAGCACCACGCAGAACGTTCCCTGTTCCGCCAACAGCTGTGCCGCACAGGCCAACAGTGCATCGTGCGTCAGGGTTTCGGTGTAGCGCGCGTTGTGGCGCGCCTGGTCGCGGCAGGCCACCGCTGGCTCGAAATAAGGCGGATTACTGACGATCAGATCATACTCAGCGGCATGCTGCTGCGCATAATGGTGAATATCCTGCGCATGCACGCGGATGCGCTGCGGCCACGGTGACTCCGCCGCGTTTTCGCGCGCCTGGCCGGCGGCGGCTTCATCCAGCTCCACCGCGTCAATGGTCACTTCGTCGCCGCTGCGCTGCGCCAGCATCAGCGCGATCAGCCCGCTGCCGCTGCCGATATCCAGCGCCCGGCGCGCCTGCCCCAGCGGCGCCCAGGCGCCGAGCAGCACCCCGTCGGTGCCCACTTTCATGGCGCAACGATCGTGGGCGACAAAGAATTGTTTAAAGGTAAAACCCCCGCGGCGCGGGGTAAAATCGGCTTTCGATCGCTTGCTCACACTCACCACCTGGCTATAAAACTGGCGTAGCATAAGGCAATCTGATCGGCGGGAAAAGAGCGGCTTTCCGCTTAAATAGGTGAAGATCGCGGCCAACCCGTCTATAATCGGCGCCCCAAGTAGAGGTAGACCATGACAGCAACCACTTTTTCCGAACTCGAACTCGATGATCGCCTGATCGACGCGCTGCGCGACAAAGGCTACGATCGCCCCACCGCCATTCAGGCCGCTGCGATCCCGCCGGCGATGGACGGACGCGACGTCTTAGGTTCGGCTCCGACCGGCACCGGCAAAACCGCCGCCTTCCTGCTGCCCGTGCTGCAGCACCTGCTGGACTTTCCACGCAAAAAATCCGGCCCGCCGCGCGTACTGATCCTGACGCCAACGCGTGAACTGGCGATGCAGGTCGCCGATCAGGCGCGTGAATTGGCTGCTCATACCTCGCTGGATATCGCCACCATCACCGGCGGCGTCGCTTACATGAACCACGCGGAAGTGTTCAGTGAAAACCAGGACGTGGTGGTCGCCACCACCGGCCGTTTGCTGCAATACATTAAAGAAGAGAACTTCGACTGCCGCGCGGTGGAAACCCTGATCCTCGACGAAGCCGACCGCATGCTCGACATGGGCTTCGCGCAGGACATCGAAACCATCTCCGCCGAAACCCGCTGGCGCAACCAGACGCTGCTGTTCTCCGCCACGCTGGAAGGCGAAGCGATCCGCGAATTCGCCGAGCGCATCCTGAAAGAGCCGGTGGAAGTGGAGGCCGATCCGTCGCGCCGCGAACGCAAAAAGATCCTGCAGTGGTACTACCGCGCCGATGACGTGCAGCACAAAACCGCGCTGCTGATCCACCTGCTGCAGCAGCCGGACGTGCAGAAATCGGTGATCTTCGTGCGCAAACGCGAGCGCGTGCACGAGCTGGCCACCTGGCTGCGCGAAGCGGGCATTAACACCTGCTATCTCGAAGGTGAAATGGTGCAGGCCAAACGCAACGAAGCGGTTAAACGCATGATGGATGGCCGGGTTAACGTGCTGGTGGCCACCGACGTTGCCGCACGCGGCCTGGATATCCTCGATATCACCCACGTGTTCAACTTCGACATGCCGCGCACGGCGGACACCTACCTGCACCGCATCGGCCGTACCGGCCGCGCCGGGCGCAAAGGCACCGCCATTTCGCTGGTGGAAGCGCACGACCATCTGCTGCTGGGCAAAGTGGGCCGTTACCTGAACGAGCCGCTGAAAGCGCGCGTGATCGACGAGCTGCGGCCGAAAACCAAGGTGCCGAACGAGAAGAGCAACGGCAAGCCCTCGAAGAAAGTGCTGGCCAAACGCGCGGAAGATAAAGCGAAGAACAAAGAAAAGGCCAAGGTGAAAGTGCGCCATCGCGACGCCAAAAACGTCGGCAAACGCCGTCAGGCGAAGGCCAAACCGGCCGGCGACGCGGAATAACCACCGCTGCCTAAGAAAAACCGCCTTCACAGGCGGTTTTTTTATGGGCGTTTACTGCTGCGCGTAGTGCGTGGCCAGGCGATGCCCCTGCAGCCATTTGTCCAGCTCGCGGAACTGCACCTTCAGCTCGTCATTCTGCAAATGCGCCGGCGTTTGCGAGAAATAAAACTGGAACACGACGCCCTGCTGGTTGCGTGCCCGGGCATCGGCCCCGGCCTGCAACAGCAGCAGCGCCAGGTGCGGCGCGTTAATCTTCGCCGCCAGATGCAGCGGGGTATCCCCCAGCCGGTCGCTCAAGGTGGTGTCCGCCCCGGCCGCCAGCAACATCCGCAGTTGCTCTTCGCGCCCGGCCAGCACCGCCGCCGCAAGCGGCGTGGCGCCGGTAACGGCATTACGCACGTTCACCTGTGCCCCTTTGGCCAGCAACAACCGCAGGTACTGCGCGTCTTGCAGCATCGCCGCGGTGTGCAGCGCGCTGTTGCCGTCCAGCCCCGCTGCCACCGGGTCTGCCCCGAGTGCCAGCAACGCCTGCACGCTACCCGGCTGCTGCGAAAGCACCGCCCACTGCAACAGCGTGACCTGCCGATCGCCCCGTTCGCGCAAGCGATCCTGCGTGGCCTGTGCACGGATACCCTGCGTATCGCCACGCGCCACCGCCTGAGCCAGCGCCAGATTGCTGCGACCGTCAAACGGCGAAATCTCCTGCCCCATCTGTTGCTCCTTAGCCATCATCAGTAAACCGGTCACCGCGACCAGCGCCAGTAAGGCTATCGCCAGCGCACGCCGCAAGCGACGACCTTCAGGCATTAGCCTTCGCCTCCCACGGCTTTTGTTCCGCCATCGAGCTTATCACCTTGTCGATGCCGTGCGCCGTCAGGCTGCGATCCAGATGCTTGCTCGGCCGCCAGTCATCGATGCCGGTCAGGGTATCGTTGTTGGCCAGGGTGATGTTGTGGCCGATGGCGTCCGGGATCAGCGAGGTCGATTCCTGGGTGCTGGTCAGCATGTCATATTGTTCGCTGTAGCGGCGAATGCCGCCGGCTTCGGCATCTTTCTTCGCCGCCGCCGGATCGATACCCAGGCGATTCAGGGTGTAATCCGAGACCCCAGCCGCGTTGAAGGTGACCGCGACGGTACCGGTCGCCAGCGCCGCCGTGGCCGCAAGGCCGCCGCCGAGCGAATGACCGGCGATCACCAGCGCATCGCCAAAGGCCGCCTTGGCGCTTTTGGCAGCGGCAACCGCCTGATTGTACTGCACATCGTCATAGCCCGTCGCCTGCCGCACGTTGCTCAGCCAGTCGCGCCAGTCGTTGGTGCCGGCGAACGCCAACACATACTGCTTGTCGTTGCTGTAAACCCCGGCCTGGAAACCGCTGCCCGCGTCGTGCAGGCTGGCGGGATCGATGCCGAAACCGAGCAGCGCGCTGTCGCTCAGGCGGTTGAACCCGGCGGCGCCCTGGCCGTTCAGCGAGTAAACGTCCTTGGCCAACAGCGCCAACGCATAATCACCTTCCTGCGATTGTTGCCCCCGGGTCACGCCCGGCACTGCCGCCGCCATCGGCGCCGCTGCGGAGAGATCGCCGACCAACGTATTCAACAGATTCTGCGCATTGAGCGTGTTCTGAGAAGGGGTGGCCACCGGCGCCGGACTTGCCGGCGCTGCCGCAGGCTGCGCCGCCGGTGCCGTCTCAGCGATGGCGCGAGGTGTAGGGATCGCGGCCACCGGAGATACTGCAGAGGTAAAACTTAAAGGCATACTCATGCCGACTCCTTGTCGATAGACTTTTTATTGAGCACCTGAATAGGTGCTGATTTAGCTATCGGCAGGTCGGATGAGTTCTGTATTAGAAATGCTTATCTTTGTACAGAATGTGATCCGCGTTCGGTTTTCGGCCGCCAAACGCAGAAAAGGGAGCCGAAGCTCCCTGATTGACTGCGCCGCAAATTACAGGCTTTCGGTAAAGGTGCGGGCGATAACGTCGCGCTGCTGTTCCGGTGTCAGAGAGTTGAAGCGCACTGCATAACCGGACACGCGGATGGTCAGCTGCGGGTATTTTTCCGGGTGCTTGACCGCGTCTTCCAGGGTTTCGCGACGCAGCACGTTGACGTTCAGGTGCTGACCGCCTTCTACGCGCACGGTCGGCTGCATTTCCAGCGGCACTTCACGGTATTCGATCTGGCCCAGGTCGCTCACCGCGACAACCTGATCTTCCGCGTAGTTGGCCTTGGCGCACACGCAGCGAGCTTCCGCTTTTTCATCATCCAGCAGCCAGAAAGAATTCACCAGCGCCTGGTCGTTCGCTTTGGTAATTTGAATACCGGTAATCATTATGTTGCCTCCGTACAAGGGCGTAAAAATTCACGTCGTGAGAAAACCCAATTCTGGTTTCGGCCATTTGGTAAAACCATTGTTGTCTTGTTGTTCTGTATACCAGCCTGACCGGGCCAGTTCCTTGATTAAAGTCAATTTTTACCGGGTAGGCACAGGGCGTGAAGGGGCAAATTTATGTTTTATATCAATTTTCCCGCTGCGGCAAAAACCAATTATTTTTGTAAATTTTCAAAAATAATTGCACACGACACGGCGGCGAGAAATGAAAAGCGGGTTTCACTGCGCGTGCCGAAACGGTAAGCTATAGCCCATGAATTGCTAAAGAAAACAAAGGAGAGCGTTTATGGCCACCTCCCTCACCTGGCATGACGTGATCGGCAAAGAGAAAGAGCAGCCCTATTTTGTTGAAACGCTCGCCTTTGTTGCCGCTGAACGCCAGGCCGGTAAGACCATTTATCCACCGCAGAAGGACGTGTTCAACGCTTTCCGCTATACCGAGCTGGCGGACGTCAAAGTCGTCATCCTCGGCCAGGATCCCTACCACGGCCCCAATCAGGCGCACGGCCTCTCTTTCTCGGTGCGCCCCGGCGTGCCGGCGCCGCCGTCGCTGGTGAACATGTATAAAGAGCTGGCGACTGATATTCCCGGTTTCGAACGCCCGGATCACGGCTATCTGCAAAGCTGGGCCGAACAGGGGGTGCTGCTGCTCAACACCGTGCTGACGGTGGAAGGCGGCCGCGCGCACTCGCACGCCAACCTGGGCTGGGAAACCTTTACCGATAAAGTGATCGCCGCCCTGAACGAGAACCGCGAAGGCGTGGTGTTCCTGCTGTGGGGCTCGCACGCGCAGAAGAAAGGCAACTTTATCGACCGCAACCGCCACCATGTGCTGAAGGCACCGCACCCGTCGCCGCTCTCCGCCCACCGCGGCTTCCTCGGCTGCCGCCACTTCTCGCAGGCCAATCAGCTGCTGGAGCAACAAGGGCTCACGCCGATCGACTGGATGCCGCGCCTGCCGCAGGCGTAGTCCAGAGACAAAAAAGGCACCCTCGGGTGCCTTTCTTTATGCCGTTGCCGGGGCGATTACGCCTTGGCTTTGGAGACCGCAACCATCGCAGGGCGCAGCAGGCGGCCGTTCAGCGTATAGCCTTTCTGCATCACCATCATCACGTGGTTCGGCTGATGATCGGCGGATTCCATCATGCTCATCGCCTGATGCACTTCCGGGTTGAACGGCACGTTGACGTCGCCGACGATCTCGATGCCGTACTTACGCACCACGTCCAGCAGCGATTTCAGCGTCAGCTCGATGCCTTCGATCATCGCAGCCAGTTCCGGATTGTTTTTATCCGCCAGATCCAGCGCGCGCTCCAGGTTGTCGATCACCGGCAGCAGATCGCCGGAGAATTTCTCCAGGGCGAACTTGTGCGCTTTCTCGACGTCCAGTTCGGCACGGCGGCGGATGTTCTCCGCTTCGGCTTTGGCGCGCAGCAGGCTGTCGCGCTCGTGCTGCTGAGCTTCCGCCAGTTGGGCTTCCAGTTCGGCGATACGCGCATCGCGCAGATCGACGCCTTCCGCCGCTTCCGGCAGCGTATCCTCGTGATGAGCGTGTTGTTCCATTTCTTCCGAGACTTGCTCGTTTGGCGTCTTCTGTTCTTTACTACTCATGAATATCTCCGCGTTTTAGCATTAATCTCGCAACTTGGCTTATTATGGGGATCAAAACCGGGGTTTCAAGTCAACCGGTCACAATGTGGGGCATAAACGGCTCCCGGTGAGGAAAATCACAACAAATGAATAAAAAATTCGCCTGTATTGGCATTGTTGGCCACCCGCGTCACCCTTCAGCGCTGGCAACCCACGAGATGCTGTTCCACTGGCTGGTCGCCCGCGGCTATTCGGTGATGGTCGAACGCCAGATCGCCCATGATTTAGGGCTGAAAGACGCCGTGACCGGCAGCCTGGCGGATATCGGCCAGCGCGCCGACCTGGCGGTGGTGGTCGGCGGCGACGGCAACATGCTCGGCGCCGCGCGCGTGCTGGCGCGCTACGACATCAAGGTGATCGGGGTCAACCGCGGCAACCTCGGCTTCCTCACCGATCTCGATCCCGACAACGCCCTGCAGCAGCTGGCGGACGTGCTGGAAGGCGAGTACATCGACGAACAGCGTTTCCTGCTGGAAACCATCGTGCATAAAGAGCACCAGCAGTGCCGCATCAGCACCGCCATCAACGAAGTGGTGCTACATCCCGGCAAAGTGGCGCACATGATCGAATTCGAGGTGTACATCGACGATCGTTTCGCCTTCTCGCAGCGTTCCGACGGCCTGATCATCGCCACGCCGACCGGCTCCACCGCCTACTCGCTCTCCGCCGGCGGACCGATCCTCACCCCGTCGCTGGAGGCGATCGCGCTGGTGCCGATGTTCCCGCATACCCTCTCCGCCCGGCCGCTGGTGATCAACGGCGACAGCACCATCCGCCTGAAGTTTTCGCAGATCGGCAGCGATCTGGAGATCAGCTGCGACAGCCAGATCGCGCTGCCGATCCAGGAAGGCGAAGAAGTGCTGATCCGCCGCAGCGATTTCCACCTGAACCTGATTCACCCGAAGGACTACAGCTATTTCAACACGTTAAGCACCAAACTGGGCTGGTCGAAAAAATTGTTCTAAAATCTGCGCCGGCCACTTTACTGTATATAAAACCAGTTTATACTGTATGAAACTACAGTTATGTGTTTATACACAGGAAGGTTCCCATGCTGGCGCAATTAACCATCAGCAACTTTGCTATCGTTCGTGAGTTGGAAATCGATTTTCAACCGGGTATGACGGCGATCACCGGTGAAACCGGCGCCGGCAAATCCATCGCCATCGATGCGCTGGGGCTGTGCCTCGGCAACCGCGCCGACGGCAACGTGGTGCGCCTGGGAGCCGCCCGCGCCGACATCTGCGCCCGTTTCTCGCTGGCGGACACCCCGTCCGCGCGCGAGTGGCTGGAACAGAACCAGCTGGACGACAGCAACGAATGCCTGCTGCGCCGGGTGATCAACGCCGACGGCCGTTCGCGCGGCTTTATCAACGGCACCGCCGTGCCGCTGTCGCAGCTGCGCGAGCTGGGGCAACGCCTGATCCAAATCCACGGCCAACACGCCCATCAGCTGCTGCTAAAACCGGAGCACCAAAAAGCGCTGCTCGACGCCTACGCCGACGAACCCGCCCTGCTGGCGGCGATGAGCCAGGCCTACCAACGCTGGCACCAGAGCTGTCGCGAGCTGGCGCATCATCAGCAGCAGTCCATCGAGCGCGAAGCGCGCAAGCAGCTGCTGCAATACCAATTGAAAGAGCTGAACGAATTCGCGCCGCAGGCCGGCGAGTTCGAACAGACCGACGCCGAGTACAAGCGCCTGGCCAACAGCGGCCAGCTGCTGACCCTCAGCCAGCAGACGCTGCAGCTGCTGGCCGACAGCGACGAGAACAACATGCTCAGCCAGCTCTACAGCGCCAAGCACCTGCTGCTCGAGCTGGCCGGGCTGGACGACAAACTCAGCGGCCTGCTGGACATGCTGGAAGAGGCCTCTATCCAGATCAGCGAAGCCAGCGACGAGCTGCGCCACTACGCCGATCGCATGGATCTCGATCCCAACCGCCTGCACGAGCTGGAACAGCGCCTGTCGCGCCAAATCAGCCTGGCGCGCAAACACCAGGTTGCGCCGGAAGAGCTGCCGCAGCTGCATCAGCAGTTGCTGGATGAACAGCAGCTGCTGTCGCAGCAGGAAAGCGACCATGAGCACCTGAACGAGGCGGTCACCCTGCATCACCAGCAGGCGCTGGCGCTGGCGGAACAGTTGCATCAGAAACGTCTGCATTACGCCGCCGAGCTGACCACGCTCATCACCGACAGCATGCAGGCGCTCTCCATGCCGCACGGCAAGTTCAACATCGACGTGCGTTTCGAGCCGCAGCATCTGAGCGCCGAAGGGGCCAGCCGCACCGAGTTCTGCGTCTCCACCAACCCGGGGCAGCCGCTGCAGCCGCTGGCGAAGGTCGCCTCCGGCGGTGAGCTGTCACGCATCGCGCTGGCCATTCAGGTGATCACCGCCCGCAAGATGGAAACCCCGGCGCTGATCTTCGATGAGGTGGACGTGGGTATCAGCGGCCCGACCGCCGCCATCGTCGGCCGCCTGCTGCGCCAGCTCGGCGAATCCACCCAGGTGATGTGCGTGACCCACCTGCCGCAGGTGGCCGGATGCGGGCATCAACACCTGTTCGTCAGCAAGCAGACCGACGGCACGGTCACCGAAACCCAAATGGCGCCGCTGGATAAACGCGCCCGGCTGCAGGAGCTGGCGCGCCTGCTCGGCGGCAGTGAAGTCACCCGCAATACGTTGGCGAACGCCAAAGAACTGCTGGCGGCATAAAAAAGCTCAACTTTTTCACTTTCCTGCGGTCTGACAGTGACGCTGTTGACCCGAAAGATATCTAAAGTGCGGCGCGGCGGCGATCCTAAGCCTCCTCAACGGCCTGAAACAGGCCAAGCGCTTGAGGTGCTGAAAGAAAGCCAACGCGTCGCAACTTGAAAGATGAAGGGTATAAAGGTTTCCAACTGCCGCAAGGTCTATTATCATCGGCATCCTATGCCCTAAAGGAATGTGATTACTATGCGCTGTAAAACGCTGACTGCCGCCGCTGTAGTTCTTGTGATGCTGACTGCAGGCTGTTCTACTTTTGAAAAGGTGGTTTATCGTCCTGACATCAACCAGGGGAACTACCTGACGTCGACCGACGTGGCGAAAATTCAGAAAGGGATGACCCAGCAACAGGTCGCTTACACATTGGGCACCCCAATGCTGCAAGACCCGTTCGGGACTCAGACGTGGTTCTATGTGTTCCGCCAGCAGCCTGGCCATGAAGACATCACCCAGCAGACGCTGACGCTGACCTTCGACAGCGCAGGCGTGTTGACCGATATCCAGAACAAACCGGCGCTGACCAAGTAATCGGCGCCGCCCGCTCTTCCGGCCCATGAGGGGGCATGGTGTTCCTCATGACAGTCGCAGGCTGCAACGCGGAAGAGAAAATCAGTTTCAGATAAAAAAATAAGGCGCTATAAGCGCCTTATTTTTTTGCCTTTTCTGCCCGTTGCCGGCGCAGCTCTTTCGGATCGGCTATCAGCGGCCGGTAGATCTCCACCCGGTCGCCGTCGTTCAGCGTATCGCCCAGCTTGGCCGGGCGGCTGTAGATGCCGATTTTGTTGCTCTTGAGATCGATATCCTGGCGCAGCTCCAGCAGGCCCGAAGCCTGGATCGCTTGCTCGACGCTGCTGCCCTCGGCCAGCTTCACCTTGCGCAGGTACTGGCGCTCCGGCAAGGCGTACACCACCTCGACCTGGATGTCAGACACTGTAGACCTCTTTCGCCCGCTGGGTGAATGCCTGCACCATGTTGCCCGCCAGCTCCTTGAACACTTTGCCGAACGCCAGCTCAATCAGTTTGTTGGTGAACTCGAAGTCCAGGTGCAGCTCCACCTTGCAGGCCTCTTCGCTCAGCGGCGTGAACTGCCAACCGCCCATCAGCTTGCGGAACGGGCCATCGACCAGTTGCATATTGATGCTCTGGTTATCCAGCAGCGTATTGCGCGTGGTGAAGGTCTTGCTGATACCGGCCTTGGCGACGTCCACCGCGGCGGTCATTTCGTTGGAGGTAGCGTTAAGCACCCGGCTGCCGGTGCAACCTGGCAGAAAATCGGGATAAGAATGAACATCGTTAACCAACTGATACATCTGCTCGGCGCTGAACGGCACTAATGCAGACCGACTGATCTGGGGCATATCATTTCCTGTGAGACATAAAACGTACAGATAATACCATTTATCTGGCGGCAAACAAAAAATCTGCTAAGGGATGAGGGCGCCAAAAATGCGAAAAATTGCGCAGGTGCTGAACGGGAAAGGATTTCTTTCGCTGAAGCATCCAGTATAATGAACGCACTATGACAAAGAAAAAAGCACACAAACCCGGTTCCGCCACCATTGCTCAAAACAAGCGCGCGCGTTTCGAATACTTCATTGAAGAAGAGTTCGAGGCGGGCCTGTCGCTGCAAGGGTGGGAAGTTAAATCGCTGCGTGCAGGCAAAGCCAACCTCAGCGACAGCTACGTGACGTTCCGTGACGGTGAAGCCTATCTGTTTGGCGCCACCATCACTCCGCTCAACGTGGCTTCGTCGCATGTGGTGTGCGATCCGACGCGTACCCGTAAACTGCTGCTGAAACGACGCGAGCTGGATACCCTGCTCGGCCGCGTCAACCGCGACGGTTACACGGTGGTGGCCTTGTCCCTGTATTGGAAAAATGCCTGGAGCAAGATCAAGATCGGCGTAGCCAAAGGCAAGAAAGAGCACGACAAACGCGATGACATCAAAGATCGCGAATGGCAGACGGCGAAAGCCCGTATCATGAAGCACGCCAATCGTTAAGCCGCTGGCTTATCGAAGTAAACTTCTGGTATACTGCACAAAGTTACTTGGGGCTGATTCTGGATTCGACGGGATTTGCGAAGCCCTAGGAGCATGCCGAGGGGCGGTTGGCCTCGTAAAAAGCCGCAACAAAATAGTCGCAAACGACGAAAACTACGCTTTAGCAGCTTAATACCCTGCTTAGAGCCCTCTCTCCCTAGCCTCCGCTCTTAGGACGGGGATCAAGAGAGGTCAAACCCAAAAGAGATCGCGTGGATGTCCTGCCTGGGGCTGAAGCGTTAAACTCAATCAGGCTAGTCTGTCAGTAGCGTGTCCATCCGCAGCTGGCCGGCGAATGTAAAGATTGGACTAAGCATGTAGTGCCGACGGTGTAGTAATTTCGGACGCGGGTTCAACTCCCGCCAGCTCCACCAAATACGTCGCCAGTGAACCAGATAGACCCGGCGATAATAGCGAAAAAGCCCACAACTTCGGTTGCGGGCTTTTTTGTGTTTGGCGTATTCCGAAGGCTCGCCCCACGGCCCGGGCTGTTCCGGGCCAATGCAGGCTAGTGATCCAGATAAAGATAATGCAGCCAGCTGGTCATGCGCAGCAGCACTTTGCGCATCACGGAGACGTGCTCGAAGTGCCCGGCATAGACCGCCGCCTGAGCGCTCACGCCGTCGGGCAAGTGAGCCAGATCCGGGTTGGCCGCCAGGTCAATCATCACGTACACCCCTTCCCGGCCCGGCGTGGCGCTCAGGCCCTGCAGTGCGCCGCTGGCCTGGTAGCTGCCGTCCGGTATCGCCGGCAACACCCGGCTTACGGTGCCGCCGTAAACCTGTCCCGGCAAGCCGTTGAACACCACCTCGGCCTGGTCCCCCTGCGCCAAGCGCAGGATGGCGTTCTGGCGGAACACCGCCACCACCTGGCGCTTTTGCTGCGGGATAAAGATCATCACCGGTTTGAACGGCAGGCGAACCGCCGCCGTGCCCGGCCGCGCCAGCACCTGCGTGACATACCCGTCGCTCGGCGCACGCACCACCGTTTGTTCCAGGTTGTAACGCGCCTCGGCAATTTGCGATTTCAGGCTGGCTATCGTGGCGTCTTCGCCGTCATAGCGCCCGGACAACCGCGCCTGTTCCTGTTGGAACTGAGCTTTCGCCGCCTGCAGCGCCGCGGATTGCGCCTGGTACTGCTGCTGCGCATGGCTGACGTCCTGCTCCGAGAACGGGTTGACCGGCATCGCCGCCCCTTTCGCATAGCGCTGGTAGTCCTTACGGGCACGCTCGTACTCCGCGTTCGCCCGCTGCACGTTGGCGGCGGACTCGCTGAGCGCCGCCCGGCGCGTTCTGATCTCCGCCTCGGCCCCGGCCAGATCTGCCTCCAGCCTGGTGAGCCGCGCACGGTAGCGGCTGTCGTCAAGACGGAACAGCACCTCGCCTTTGCGCAGCAGCACGTTGGTTTTCTCCGTCACCTCAACGATCATGCCCGAGACCTGCGGCACCATCGGCACCGACACGGCGATCTTCTGCGCCCGATCGCTGTACGGATGGTTGTAGTTCATCGTCAGAATCAACGCGCCGACGATAACGATCCCGCCAAGCACGGCGGTCGGCACGGTCCATTTGTTGACCGGAATGCGAAACAGTTTAAATACGCCGTAGCTCAGCGCCACGTAGCTGAGAATAATGAGCAAATCCATAGGCTACGCTCAACTTGCCGTGGGGCCGGGAACCGCCGTCGGCTTTTCCTGCAGGCGTTGCAATTCGGCTTCGAGCAGCGCGATGCGCGCCTGCAGATCCGTTGAAGGTTCTGCCTTCTCACTCATGCCCCAGCCGCGTTCCGGCCGATAGAGCGTTGCCCAGATCCACAGCAGCGGCCAAATGGCGTGCAGCGTAAACAGGCTGACCCAACCGGCAACGTGAATCGCATCTTGATGGGGGTGCCGGCGTTTTTTGGCCAGCAAATAGGGAATGTCATGAATAATAATGACGCCGTAGAATAAAATCAGGAATACCGCAATCAGTACGCCTAAAGCGAAATAGTTAAGAAACATGTAAATTCCTGGCTGAGAATAACGGAAATAAACGAGGTTTATAGCGTGTTATATTGTCTGATATCGTTGGCGATGGTATCGATGGCATTCTTCACGTCGGTGACTTTAAGCTGCGCTTTCTCGTTATTGAGATTTTCCCCCGAAGCCTTGCGCACCACTTTAATGACCGGCTGATTAGTCGCCGCATCGATAAACTCGCCTTCCATATAGACCGCGCTCTCCATGGTGCGGTGCCCGGTCACGCTTTGCGTCGCGGCAATCAGCAGGGTGATCGGCAAGACTTCATAGATCTGCAGCCCCTTCTTCTGCGTGTCTATCGCCGTGATGGCGCCGCGGAAAATCAGGGTATGCTCGCGCGGCATGTCCACCAGCGTAAAGTGGGTGCCCATCGCCTGCTTAAACTGCTGGTTGGTATAGTTCAGAATATTGTCGAGTGCGCGCTGGCTCACCATCTCGCTCGGTTTCGGCCGCGGGAAATAGATCATCGGTTGATAAACCAAATATTGATAACGCGAAAAATCGACGTTCTTATCTTTCCAATATAAAGCGTCTTTGCCGGACGCGGATTGACCTTTATTGATATCGTTATAATTGGCCAGAAAGGTCGAGTATTTTTCTTTTTCGGTCACGGCGGAAGAGCACGCGGCCAGTAATAACAGCGCAGGCAAAATAACCGCTCTTGTCACTTTCATTGACGGATTTCTCTTTATTTTGGTGGATAGCAAATAATCAAATCGAATGATACCCACCCGTCCGCGATAAGTCATATGACAATGCCGCCAAAGGTGTATATCATTTTTGATATACAAACTCACAAGAGCCGGCCAGTGAAAGAGAAAGACTTCCGCATTGAAGAACTCAGGATTGTCCGCGTCATTGCCGAAACGGCGAGCGTCAGCAAAGCGGCGCAGCTGTTGGACATGCCGCAGTCTAACGTGTCGCGCGCCCTCACCGCGCTGGAACGGCGGCTCGGGTTGGAACTGTTCCTGCGCGGCCCGCGTACCCTGGCGCTGACTGAATTCGGCGAGCAATTCTTGCGGCGCGCCTCACAGTTGCTGGACGAACACAGCGATCTGCTCGATATGTCCGGCACCTATAAACGCAGCCTGAACGGCATGGTCACGCTCGGCGCGCCGATAGGCATCCACGCTTTCCTGGCCCGTTATTTACTGCCGCCGCTGCTGCACGCTGCACCGGCGCTGGCTGTCGATCTGGTGACCCGCAACCCCGACGAACGCGAGAAAAAGTACGGCGCAGTGTTCGACAGCGACTGCGATTTGCTGATCAGCTTTTTCCAGCCGCAAAACGAAAGCCTGATCGCCAGGCCCTTCACCCGTTTTCGCGTCGGGCTGTTCGCCGCACCGGATTACATCGCCCGCTCGCCGCTGACAGCGCTGGATGAACTGCCGCAGCATCGCTGCATTACCTTGCGCATGCTGGGCGGCATTCGCAATACCTGGAGCGGCTACAGTGCGCAGGGGGAGTTGGTGCAGGTCGAGATCAACGGCGCCAGCGTTTGCGATAACATTCTGCCGGCGATCGAGCTGGCCAAACAGGGCCTGGGCATCGTCTACGCCCCGTACTATTCCGTCGCCGCCGAGCTGGATGCCGGCACACTGCTGCCCTGCCTGGCGCGCGAGCGCGGCATCGATATGCAGGCCTACCTGATCTACCGCCGGCGCGGCGTGTTGCCGCACCGCGTGCAGGTGACGATGGACAGCATCATGGAGAGCGTTAAGCTGCACGCGCACCGCCTGATGTAACAAGAAAAACCCCGCCGCAGCGGGGTTGAATGCTTTGCGTCGGCGAAAAATGCCTCAACGCCCCTCTTTCTCCCCCAGGAAGAAATACCACAGCGGAATGGAAAGCAGCAGGGTGAACACCAGCGTATACAGCAGCACCATCAGGCTCTGCATGATCACCATCTGGGCGCTCCAGGCGCCGATCGGCAGCTGGAATTGCTCGACGGTGCCGCCGAGGATCGCTCGGCCCATCACGCAGCCGACCGCCACCGCCACCGTCGCCACCGCAGTGCGGAACTTACGCACCTCGGCGCGGCGGGCGGCCGCTTCCGGCATTTCGTCCCGGTGGCCTTGCCGTAGGCCGCGCCAGCGCCACACGTCCACCAGCAGCAACGCCGCGAGGCTCACGCCCATCACCGGCAGGCAATAACCCAGTACGGCTGCCACCAGCAGCGTGCCGGTGCGCGCCGGCAGGGAAAGCGCCAGCCAGGCGGCAACCAGCGTATGCACCGGATGCTGCGCCCCCGCCGCCGGGCGGCGGATCCACCACATGCGGTAACCCAGCGCGACCATCAGGCACAGCCCAAGGCCGAACGCCGCCAGCAGCAGCTGATTCGGCACACCGAACAGAATGCCCATGTGGGCGTCGATGCCCCAGCGGGTCAGCTTGGCGATCAGCGGGAAAGTGTCGAACCGCACCTGGTCGACGACGGCGAAGCTTTGCGGCGCGATGGCAACCGCGTCCACCTGCGTCGGCCAGCTGCGATCCACTTCGGTCACCGTCCAGGCTTTGCCCTCGCCTTTCGGCTGGCGCAGCTCGACCTTGGCGGCGTCTATTCCAGCGGCGCGCGCAGCGTGCAGCGCCCGATCCCAGTCGCCGTTCAGCGCATTGCTCTGCGCGGCAGGGCCCATCTTCATGCCCGGCATCATCCCGCGGTGCTCGGCGTGCGGATCGGCCGGCGTCTGCGGCGCATCGGCCTGCAGGCTGGTGTTGACCTGCGGCGTCAGCCAGCCCAGGTTGGCCCGCAGCGCGTCGATGTTGCCGCCGGCCCACTGCGACCAGGTCAGCCCGGTAGCCGAGAAGAACAGCAGCCCGGCCAGCAGCGCTACGCCCAGCGTGATATGCCAATGGCGGCTGGCGGCGAAGCCCCCTTTCGCCCTTTTCAGCTTGCGCTTCGGCCGCGTCGCCAGCCACAGCGCCACGCCGCCCAGCGCGGCCACCCACAGCCAGGAGGCCGCCAGCTCGCTGTAGTTGCGCCCCAGATCGCCGAGCAGCAGGCTGCTGTGCAACTTATCCAGCCAGGTGCGCAGCGGCAGCACGCCGGAGGTGCCGTACACCGTCATATCACCCTTGATCGCCAGAGTGTAAGGGTCGACAAACAGCGCGCGCGACTCGGAAGCGCCCAGATCGGCACTCGCGAACTGTACGCGCGTGGTGTCCATTGCGCCGGGTGCCGGGCGCACGGCGTAAATGCGCACCTCGTCACCCATCGCGCGGCGGGCGGCGGCGATCTGGTCGGCCAACGATCTCGCCTGCCCGTGCGGTTCGGTGAAAAGCGCATCGCGATACAGCGCCTCTTCAAGCTGCGGCGTCAACACATACAGCGTGCCGGTCAATGCAGCGACCAGAATAAAAGGAGCGACCAGCAGGCCGATATAAAAATGCAGCCGTCTGATCAGGTTCAGCATCGCGCCACGCGGCGATGCGGCAGGTGGAGTTTTGGTTATTGAAGACATGGCCTTTCTCGTTTTTCAAACTGTGCGCGCAGGCAAACCGTCCGCAGCGATACGGACGGCGTTACCCATGATCAAGCAATAGGGAAAAACGGTTGGCCGGGCGGCCCGCGCGGGCTCGGCCGCAGAACAAGGCGCCGAATGGGTGGAGAAACGATGCGCGGGGCGCTAGGCAGGCGCGCGATGCGCGCCATCAGCCACAGCAGCGGGACGAATGTCCACAGCAGCAGCGGCACGTGGATCAGCAGCTCGCAATAGCCGCAGAAAATCATCTCCCCAGGATCCATGCCGTGGTGGCCGACATGCTCGGCGGCGGGCATCGTCATCGCGTGCATGTCGTGCGGCATAGCGGCGTCCGTCTGCGCCATGCCGCCCATCATCGGATGGTGCATCAGCGATTTCGACACCACCGGCGCCACAAACAGCAACAGCACCGCCATAATGGCGATGCAGGCGGTAAAGCGTTGCTGTAGCTGACGTGGCACTCTCATCGCGGCGGCGAATTAACCCGGTCGGTGGCGAACAAGCGGCCAGTGTAACCCGCGATGCGCGATGAGGTGAACGAAAAGAAAAGTCAGGTTGGTCTTACGCACACCTGGCGGCGGCGATCACAGCACCCGCGAATAGACCCGCGAGGCTTCGCCCCAGGGGTGATACCCGAGCCCGTTATAAACGAAGCCGCTGCGCTCGTAGTAGCCTTCCAGATCGGTGCACAGGTGCAGCTGCGGGAAGCCCAGCCGGCGGGTTTCCGCCGCCACATGCTCAATCAGTTTGGCGCCGTGGCCCCGGCCGCGCTGCGCTTCCTCTACATAGAGCGCACACAGCCAGGGATACAGTTCCCCGCGGCTGATAAAGTCGTTGGTGATGAGCCCCGCGCAGCCGAGGATCCGGTCATTTTCCATCAGCAGGTACCACTGCGGCAGCGGGTTGGCGGCGCCGAGGCTGCGGTTGATGGCGTCTTCATACATCATCAGCGTCTCTGCCGTGGCCCAGTGCCGCTGAAAATACGCAATGGCGCGCGGCGCCAGCTCGGGCGCTTGCCGCACCGAAATCATGTCCATCGTCATTCCCGTTATCCATGTTGTCAACGTAGAATTATGCAGCAATATGCACGGTATGGCAGCGGCATTCCGCCGCCGTCATTCACTAAGGAGTCATCATGACGCAAAACATCTATGACAATCAGGCCTTTTTCGACGGCTATGCGCAGCTCAGCCGCTCGCAGCACGGCCTGGACGGCGCGCCGGAATGGCCCGCCATCCGCCGCATCCTGCCGGATTTGCAGGGCAAAAGCGTGGTCGATCTCGGCTGCGGCTACGGCTGGTTCTGCCGCAGCGCGCGCGAACAGGGCGCAGCCAGCGTGCTGGGGCTGGACGTCTCGGAAAAAATGCTGGCCAAAGCGCGGGAGATGACCGCCGACGCGGGCATCGCGTATCGTCGGCAGGATTTGGCGCAGCTTCAGCTGCCGCCGGAAAGTTACGATCTGGTCTACAGCTCGCTGACGCTGCACTACCTCGAGGATCTGGCCGCGCTGTTCGCCACGGTTTACGCCGCGCTGAAACCCGGCGGGCAGTTCATCTTCACCGCCGAGCACCCGATCTACACCGCCCCGGCGCAGCAGGGCTGGCTGACCGACGGCAACGGACAAAAATCCTGGCCGGTGAACGGCTACCAGCGGGAAGGCCGGCGCGTTTCCAACTGGCTGGCGGAAGGTGTCATCAAGCAGCACCGCACGCTCGGCGGCTATATCAACCCGCTGGCGCAGCAAGGCTTTATCATCCAGCATTTGAACGAATGGGGCCCCAGCGCGCAGCAAATTGCCGCTAATCCGGCGCTGGACGAAGAGCAGGAGCGCCCGATGATCTTCATTCTCGCCGCCCGCAAACCCGCCTGATTGATCCGCAGTAAACCGTTCACATCACCACAGTTGGGGAGGCCGCCTCCCCCCAACGGCTATCATGCCGGCAGCGCCGCCCCGTGCGCCGCGAAGTGCGTCAGCGCCTCGCCTTCCATACGATAGCGCACCCACTCGCCCTGCGGCTGCGCGCCGATGCTGAGGTAGAAATCGATGGCCGGTTGGTTCCAGTCCAGCACGCTCCACTCCAGGCGGCCGCACTGCCGTTCGCACGCCAGCTGGGCGATGTGCCGCAGCAGCTTTTTACCGGCGCCCGCGCCGCGATGCTTCGGCGCCACGTACAGGTCTTCCAGATAGATGCCGTTTTTACCCAGCCAGGTGGAGTAACTCATAAAGAACACCGCATAACCCGCCGGCTCGCCGTTTACCGTACAAATCAGCGCTTCGGAACAGGCGCCCGGCCCAAACAGGCTGCGTTCGATATCTTCCACGCTGGCCAGCACCTGCTCGCGCGCCTTTTCGTACACCGCCAGCTCGATAATCATATCCAGAATCAGTTTGGCGTCGCTTTTTTGCGCCGGGTAAATCTCAATGGTCATGGCAAATCCTGAGTGTGTTGATGGCTGTGCTTGCCAGCATATCGCGCCTCAAATACTGTATGAACTGCATTTTCATCAACAGGTAATGAATATCATGCATCTGGATTTGAAACGCCTCGATCTCAATCTGCTGCTGGTGTTCGAAGCGGTGTATCGGCTGCGGTCTGTAACGCGCGCCGCGGCGGAGCTGGCTCTCAGCGCGTCGGCGCTGAGCCACGCGCTGATCCGGCTGCGCAAGGCGCTGGCGGACGAGCTGTTTTACCGGGTCGGCAACGACATGCACCCGACGGTGTATGCCGACAGCCTGGCCCCAACCGTCAGCGAAAGTCTGGCGCTGCTGGCCAAAGGGCTGCATCCGCGCCCGCGCTTCGTTCCCGCCGAAAGCCGGGAGAGCTTCACCTTCGCCATTACCGATTACACCGCCTTCGCGGTATTTCCCGCGCTGATGGCGCAGATGCAGCACCTGGCGCCGGGGCTGTCGTTCCAGCTGCGCTATTCCGAGCGCAAGGTGGCATTGAACGATCTGCTGGCGGGGCGCATCGACTTCGCGCTGGGCTTTACCGAAACCGACGGCGAAAGCTACCCGGAGATCGACGAAGTGAGCTGGCTGGAGGATGAGTATGTGGCGATTTGTTCACCCGCCTTCAGCGTAAAATACGGCGAGCTGACGCTGGAAAACTACCTGCGGGCGCGCCATCTGGTGGTGACGCCGTGGAACGAACAGCGCGGCGTCATTGACTACCAGCTCGATAAACTGGGGCTACAGCGCGATATCGCCATCCGTACGCCTTCGCTGCTGGGAGCGCCGTTCATCGTCGCCGACAGCGAACTGGTGATGAGCATGCCGCGCTACGCCGCGCAAAAATTGCGGCAGGCGGCGGCGCTGGCTATCCATCCCCTGCCGTTTCCGGTGCCGCCGTATCAGATCAAAATCTACCTGCACCGCAAAAACGGCCGGCCGGAGGCCTGCCGCTGGTTGCGGCAACAGCTGCAGGCGCTGTCGGCGCTATAACGCGGGTTCGCCGATCGGCAGATATCCCTGCCACAGCGGCCGGGCCGGTTTGCCGTGCGGGCTGGCCCGCAGATGCACGTGGTAGCCCTGCAGCGCCTGCAGCAGCAGGCAGTCGTCCACCTCAGCCAGGTCATCCTTGTGCTGCTGCGCGCTGTCCGTCAGCAGCACCCGTTTGGCTTTGTCCTTCGCCTCGTCGGCAGAGCGCGCCACAAACAGGCCGAACTGGTGCAATTCCGCCAGCTCATCGCTGCGGTAGCCGCCCACGTTGACGAAAAACAGCTTCTCTTCACCAGCGAACGGCGCAGGCTCCAGGCTCACGTCGTAACCGTCCGCCCAGTCGATGCGCGCATAGCCGTCGACATGCACCTTGCGCTTATCGCCGAACCACTTTTCACGCAGCAGCGGATACGCCTCTTCCGGCCGATCCGCCGCCGCGAACTGCACGTCGTGCAGCTCAATATTGGCGCCCGGCGCCGTACCGCCCACATAAAACATCAATAATCCCGGCATGTTAGTCTGCTCTCCTTGGTGATAATCGCTATATAAAATAATACATAGCGAAACATCTGCCAACGGCGGCGCCATTCTGTGTTATCAATAGGTGAGGTTTAATCTGTTGTGGAGGAACGCATGGCATTCAATATCGGTGATTTTGTTCAACGCACCACCGGCGGCCCAAAGATGACCGTGGTGGCGATCGACGGCGAAACCCTGGTTTGCAGCTGGAATGAACTGGGCAAAGAGCAGCGCACGGAGGTGCAGGCCAGCGACGTGGCGCTGTACCACGAAGACGGCGATTTCGGCGTCTGCTGAACGCTCGGGGCGCGCCGCGCCCCGTTATCGCGTCAGGCGCGAATGTCCTGATAGGCCGGCGTGGTATCGAACTCGTGTTTGGCGAACGGGCACAGCGGAATGATTTTACGCTGCTCCGCGCGCATTTTCTCCACCACCAGCGCCACCAGCTTTTTACCGACGCCCTGCCCCTTCAATGACTCATCCACCCAGGTGTGATCGATAATGGTCAGCTTGTCGCCGCTCGGCACGAAAGAGATCTCGGCGATCAGCTTGCCTTGTTCATCATTGATATAAAAACGCTTCTCGTCTGCCAGTATTTTATGAGCCATATTATTTCTCCCTATATTTCAGTGCGCCGCTGGGGCAGGTGTCGATGACGCGTTTCACTTCGGCCGGCTCGGCATTGTCCGGCATAATCCACGGGCGGCGATTCAAGGTAAAAATAGCCGCATTGCCACGCACGCAGTTGGCAGAATGGCGGCAAACTGCACGGTTAAAATAAACGTCAATCTTATCACCGGAATAACGGCGGTAACCGGCGGCGGTCAATTTCTCGTCCATCTTGGCCTCACATTGCCTGTTTTATTGTTTTTGCTCCGGGTTCAAGTATAGGCAATGCCGCCGGCTTCACCACGCGTCTCGCACACCGAAAAAAGTGGCGCAACCGCCCGTCGCCGCTAGAAAAAAACGTAAATTGTTCTAATCTTTATTCAGTAAGACAACATAATTCCGACAGTGGCTAAGGAGTTCGAAATGGGTGATAGCTCAAAAGACGGCGTCATTCTGCTGTCCCGCATATTACTGATGATTCTGTTTATCATTTTCGGCTGGATGAAATTGGTCAACTTCGGTGCGACCGTCACGGCGATGGAAGGCTATGGCACACCGATGCCTTATTTGGCGGCGATCGTTGCCGTGCTGGTGGAGTTTATTTTCGGCATCGCGCTTATTCTCGGTCTGTTTACTCGCCCTATCGCGGTCATTTTCGCCCTGTATGTTTTGGGCACCGCGTTTATCGGCCATCCGTTCTGGAAAATGACCGGCATGGAAATGATGGGCAACGAAATCAACTTCTTTAAAAACATCAGCATCATTGGCGGCTTGCTGTTGCTGGCGGTGACCGGCGCCGGCCGTTATTCGCTGGACTATAAAATATTTAATAAATAATTCATCGATGGCCGGCGACTCTCGCCGGCCATTTTATTTCCGCTATCCTTTCAACGGCTGCGCTTGGCGTGGCGCTCAAAGTTTTCCGCCCTGGCCTGCGCCGATTTTCGCAGCGTGACGTAGCAGGCGCCCTCGCCGCCGTCGCGCGGTAAGGCGCGGCAAAACGCCTGCACCTGTTCAAACTGCGCCAGCCATTTGGCGACGTAACTGCGCACGATATTCGGATGGCTTTCGTTCTGCCGCCCGCGGCCGTGCACGATCAGCAGCGAACGCAGGTTTTGCGCCTCCGCCTGCAAGATGAAGCGAAACAGCGCCTGCCGGCTGGCTTCGACCGACTGACGCAACAGGTTCAGCGACGCCTGCGGCGGGTAACGCCCGTTGCGCAGCTTGTCCAGCACGCCCTGCTGAATGCCTTCCCCTTTGAACTCCAGCGGCTGTTCACAGGGGATCACCTCGAGGAAATCGGTGCTGAGGAAGTTTTCCTGCCGCAGCCGCTGCGCTTCGCGCCGCGCGCTTTTGTCCAGCGTCTCCTGCGGCTTGAGGTACAGCGTCTGCCGCCCGCTCGCCAGCGGCACCACGTCCGCCATCGCCTGTTCAAAAAAGTCTTTTTCCTGCTCGCTCATCTTCCACCTCTCTTGAACGGCAGCCTTTACGGCCGGGAATGGGGTCGATTGTAAGACGCCTTGCCACGGTTGCAAGCCGGGAATTGTCAGCGGCATTTGTCTCATTTGTCGTCAACGGGTGAGCTTGCGAACAGTTTTCGCTATACTGCTAAGCCATCATTGAGTGCCGCAAAGGATCGAGCCCATGACAATGCGCGAGCTGGAAATCCAGTTTCAAAATGCGATGAATGAGTTGCAGAGCAGCTTCGAACGGCAACACCGCGAATGGCAGCAGAGCTACCAGGCGCTGCAGCAACTGCTGGAAGAAGCCAAACAGCGCGAAGCCGCGCTGCGGGCGCAGAATGAACAACTGGCGCGCAAACTGAGCACCGCCAGTTCGGTACCGGAGCAGCATGCGCTGGTGAAGCAGATCAAAATGCTCGGCGCCCATCTGGATGCGCTGGCCAAAGACGCGGCCACCTTCAATCACCACCTGCGCCAACAGGGCGCGGTCGGTAATTTCAGCGGCGAACAGCATTGATAGCGGGCGCTGTCGCACAGCGCCTCCCGCCCCTCTTCTGGCGTATTGAGAGTGTAATAAAGCCTAAATGACCTGGATCATCCTCGCCGCCCTGATCGTCGTATTTATCATCGGTTACCGCATCCTGACGTCCGACACCCGCAAAGCCATCGATTCGCTGGCCCATCTGCTGAGGGTCAAGCCGATGCTGATTGAATCGATGATCCAGGAGATGGGCGGCCGCCAAAGCCAGACCTTTATCCGCATGCTGAACAACGGCTACACCGAAGAGATGCACCAGGCGGCTTATCTGCTGTTCATCTACCTGACGTTCATCAAACAGGCGGACGACGAGCAGATTGCCCTGTGGCGCGACGTGCTGCTGCGCGCCGGGCTGTCGCCGGAGCTGCACGCCGAGCACACCGAAGCGGCGCTGTTTTACTTCGCCGAGCTGGATATCGATGCGTTTGAACTGGCGCAGTTCCGCCGCGCCTACAATGAGCGTTTCAACCGCGAAGCGTTGGCCCACGGCTGATCGCGTCCCCCGGGCGGGGGACCGATTACAGGAACATGCTGTAGAGGTAGCGCGACAGCGCTTCGCGCGAGCTGAAGCCGTGTGCGATGCCGTAACGCTGGTTCGGGGCGTCGCTGCTTAAATCCAGGGGAAACTCCAGATACTGCTCGCTGGTGCGCACCGGAGAGGTCGGCGTGGCGAAATGCACGCTTCTCTCTTTCAGCGCCGGGTGGATCACCAATGCGGTTCTGCCCATCCGCGCTTCGCGATTCACATACACGTAGTGTGTACCCTTGCGGTAGCCATAGGCCTGGTCGGTGACATAATCACGCTCAAAGCCGGTATTCTCCAACACTTTAGCCACTTCATCCGGCCGTAAATACATCGATTCCTCCTCTCATTCTGGACCGCTGAGCGACCTTACCGTAATCATTCACCGAAACAATGATTTTCTGGGGAGGAATCCGGGTTTCAGACTATTCCTGAATGGCTCGGCTGCGCTGCAGCAGACGCAGGGTGAGCAGCACCCCGAGCGCCACCAGCAGCGCCGCCGCCAGATAGATCGACGGCACGCCCGCTTGCCCAATCAGCAGCCCGGCCAGCGGCCCGGTGATGCCCAGCGCCAGATCGAGGAATGCCGAATAGGTGCCGAGCGCCGTGCCCTGGTTCTGCGGCGGCACCTGTTTCACCGCCTCGACGCCCAGCGCCGGGAACACCAGCGAGAAACCGGCGCCGGCCAGCAACGCGCCGGTTTGCACCATCCAGGGTTCGCCAGCCTGCCAGATCAACAGCAACCCGACGATCTCGACCAGAAACGACGCCAGCGTCACCTTCAGACCGCCGTGGCGGTTGATGACGTTGCTGAAGATCAGGCGGATGCCGACGAAGGCGCAGCTGAACAGCGTCAGCGAAAACGCCGCGCCGCTCCAACCTTTGTCGGCGTAGTAAAGGGTGATGAACGTGGCGATCACGCCAAAGCCGACGGTGCCCATCGCCAGCCCGAGGCCATAGGCCCAGATGCAGCCGAACACCGCGCGGAAAGCGATGCGCTGCCCGGCGGCGATCGAAACGTCCGGCTTGCCGCTCGCCAACAGCAGCGCCACCGCGACCGCCAGCACGATCAGCGCCGCCACCCCGGCCAATCCCCACTGCTGATTCAGGTACACGCCGAGCGGCGCCCCGGCCGCCATCGCCCCGTAGGTGGCGACGCCGTTCCAGGAAATCACCCGCGCGGTGTGCATCGCTCCGACCCGGCCGATACCCCACAGCGTGGAACCGGTGCTGGCGAAGCTTTCGCCGACGCCGAGAAACACCCGCCCCACGCACAGCAACAGCAGGCTGAGCCACGGGTAACCGTCAACGCCGAACGCCAGCGCATAAAACAGGCCGCTGGCGCCGCAGCACGCCAGGCCGAACAGCACCACCTTTTTCGGCCCCAGCTGATCGGCATAGCGCCCGGCGTGCGGGCGGCTGAACAGCGTGGCGAAGTACTGCGCGCTGATGATGAGGCCCGCCAGCACCGAATTGTAACCCAGGTGGTCATGCACAAATCCCGGCAGCACCGCCAGCGGCAGGCCGATGGTCAGGTAGCAGACGAAGGTGAACATCACCACGGACAGAATGCGTCGGTTCAGCTGGAGGTTATTTTCTGCGGTCATCGAAGGTGGCTCGCATCGGACGGGGTAGACAGAGATTGCCAGCATACCCCGATGGGATCTGATGATAAATGAGAGAGTTATAACGAATTATTATTTCGCTAACGGTTGGCCGCCACCCGCGCGCGCAGAAAATCGATAAACGCTCGCACCTTTTCCGGCACGTGGCGGGTATTCGGGTAGAGCGCGTAGATGCTCTGCTCGGGAAAACGGTGATCCGGCAGCAACCGCTGCAGCCGGCCGGCGTCGATTTCGGGCTGCGCCAGCCACGCCGGCAGCAGCGCCACCCCGGCGCCATGCAGGGCGAATGCCAGCAATGCCGCGGCGCTGTCGCCGGTGAGCGTCGCGGCGTCCGCCACCTTGAACAGCACCGCTTCGCGCTGCGGCGTGGCCACCTGCCAGCTGAGCGGCGAACTGAGCCGGCTGTGGGCGATCCACTGCGCCTGCGCCAGCTCGGTCAGCGAATGAATCGGTCGCTCGGCCAGATAACCCGGCGACGCCACCGGAAAAATGGCGAAACTGTCGATCAGCGCCGCGCGGTGGCTGGAATCCGCCAGCTGGCCCAGGCGGATCGCCACGTCAAAACGCTCCGAGATCAGATCGGCATGATAAGAAGAAGACACATGCTGGATGCGCAGCCGCGGGTGCTGCCGCGAAAACGCCGCCAGCGCCGGCACCACCACCTGCGCGCCGTACTCCGGCGTGCTGGTGATGCGCAGCACGCCGCTCAGCCCGTGATGATCGCGGCGCACGTCGTCCAGCACGTTTTCCGCCTCCTGCAGCAGCTGCAGGCTGCGCTGGTAAAAGCGTTCGCCGGCGTCGGTCAGCGACAGCCGCCGGGTGCTGCGCGCCAGCAGTGACACCCCCAGCTCATTCTCCAGCTGCTTGATGTTAAAGCTCACCACCGCCTTGGTTTGCCCCAGCGCCGCCGCCGCCGCGGTAAAGCTGCCCGCTTCCACTACCGCCGCAAAGATCGCCAGGCGCTGCAAATTCAGCATTTCGCCGCCCTTATTGTCAAAATCATTATGACAGTGTAATCGCCCGCCGCCGATTTATCCGCACTTTTCCCCCCGATACACTGCTCGCCTTCAACCGGAGGCACCATGTCTTATCGCAGCAAAGTGGCAATCGTCTATCTGCTCGGCTTTTTCGTCGATCTGATCAATATGTTTATCGCCAACGTCGCCTACCCCGCCATCGGCCAGGCGATGCGGGCGTCGGTCAGCCAACTGGCGTGGGTCAGCAACGGCTATATTCTCGGCCTGACGCTGGTGATCCCGCTCAGCGCCTGGCTGGCGCAGCGCATCGGTGGGCGGCGGGTGTTCCTGCTGTCGCTGGCGCTGTTCATGCTGGCCACCTTCGGCGCCGGCAACGCCGACAGCATCGGCGCGCTGATCGGCTGGCGCACCCTGCAGGGCATGGGCGGCGGCTTGCTGATCCCCATCGGCCAAACGCTGACCTATCAGCTGTACCGCAGCCATGAACGCGCCGCGCTGTCGGCGGCCATTATGTTGGTGGGGCTGCTGGCGCCGGCGCTGTCACCGGCGCTGGGCGGCTGGCTCGTCGATCGGCTGGACTGGCGCTGGGTGTTTTTCGCCAACCTGCCGCTGGCGGCCCTGGCCCTGGCGCTGGCGGCGCGATGGCTGCACGCGGAAACGTCGGCGACGGCGCGCAAACCGCTCGACGGCAAAGGACTGCTGAGCGCCTGCGCGGCGCTGACGCTGCTGCTGCTCGGCCTGACCCGGCTGAGCGAGGCCGGCCATCAGGTTTCCGGTGCGGCGCTGTTGGCCGCTGGCCTGCTGGTGCTGGCGTACTATCTGCGCCATAGCCTGCGCACCCCGCAACCGTTGCTGAACCTGCGGTTGGTCGGCGATCCGCTGCTGCGCAACGCCATGGCGGTTTATTTGTGCATTCCCGGCCTGTTCATCGGCGTCAGCCTGGTGGCGATGCTGTATCTGCAAAACCAGCTGGGGATGCCCGCCGCACAGGTCGGCGGCCTGATGCTGCCCTGGGCGCTGGCGTCGTTCCTGGCCATCACGCTGACCGGCAAAACCTTTAACCGCCTCGGCCCGCGGCCGCTGCTGATCGCCGGCTGCCTGTTGCAAGGCGCCGGCATGCTGACGCTGGCGCAGATCGACCAGGCCGGGCAACACGCGTTGCAGATCGCCGCCTTCGCCCTGATGGGGTTTGGCGGCAGCCTGTGCAGCAGCACCGCGCAGAGCAGCGCGTTCCTGCAGATCCCCGACGCTCAGCTGGCGGACGCCAGCGCGCTGTGGAACATCAACCGCCAGCTCAGTTTTTGCCTCGGCGTGGCGCTGCTCAGCCTGCTGCTGAATCTGCTGCTGACCGGGCTGCCGCCCGCGGCGGCCTACCGAACCTGCTTCATTCTGGCGGGCGCCAGCGTATTTATCCCGCTGCTGCTGTGCCTGCGCCTCGCCAACCGCGCCATCGTGCGCCAACTCAACGCTCAACAGGATGCTTTATGAACCCGTATTTTACCGAAGTGATCGACGCCCACATCGCCATTGAACGCTGGCTGGGCAAAGGGGCTGGAGAAGAGCAGGCGCTGCTGGCGCGCTTTACGCCGGATTTCAGCATGATCGCGCTGAGCGGCGCTCCGCTGGATTTTGCCGCGCTGTGCGCCTTTTTCCGCGCGCATCGCGCCGCCAAACCGGGATTGGAAATCGAGATAGAAGAGATGAAGCTGGTGGCCGAATGGCCGACGGGCGCGGTAGTCAGCTACCGGGAAAAACAGAGCCTGCCGGGGCAAAGCGCCACGCTGCGCTATTCCACGGTGGTCTTTGAACGTCAGCCCAACGCGCTCGGCTGGCGGCATTTGCACGAAACCGCCGCGGCGCAATAATTACAGAAAGCTGCCGGCCAAAAACAGTTCCCAACCGACGATCGCTCCGCACAGGGTTACCGCGCTGAAAATGACTTCAAACAGATAGCGATTGATCATCGTTCGTCGCCTCAAAAGAAGACACCCGGGATAACCGGGTGTCTGGAGTACGGGCTGGAGAGTGCGGAACCTTTCGGTTCCGCAAACATCACTTAATTAAGCTTTTTTACCGGCTTTTTTGTGGTGTTTTTTAGCGGCCTGAGCTTTCTGCACTGGCGCTTTTTTGTGGTGTTTTTTAGCTGCCTGGGCTTTCTGAGCCGGCGCTTTTTTGTGGTGCTTTTTAGCGGCCTGCGCTTTCTGGGCTGGCGCTTTTTTGTGATGCTTGGCTTTCTTGTGGTGCGTTGCTTTAGCCGGCGCTTTTTCAGCAGCAGCCGCTGGCGCAGCGGTAGTGGTGGTCGCAGCTGGCGCGGTGGTGGTAGCCGGAGCAGTAGCTGCAGTATCAGCAGCGAAAGCAACAGAAGACAGACCCATAGTGGCAGCAACGATCAGCGCTAATACTTTTTTCATCTTTACATCCTCAGAGTGTTGTTTCGGTAAGCTCCGGTGGAGCCGTTGAAACAGATACTAGTGGAATCAAACTGCCGCTTCCGTGAGTGATTGGTTTCGCCGAGTAACCAAATGTACAAAGCCCAGGCGCCGGCAAACACCTGCGTGACGGCGGTTTTTTTTCCGTGATCGGCCACGCAAATCGCGCCATGGTCTACACTTAAGAGACATGTGTCGAAATGGAGAGCTGAATGTTTAAGAAAGCGGAAAGAACAGAACGCGATATCGATCAGGACGTCACTCTGTTGGCCGATACGCTGGATGAAGTGTTGCGCGAGTCCGGTGACAAGACCAAAGAGGAACTGAAAGAGCTGCACAGCAAGGCGAAAGGCGTGCTGCGCGACGCGCGAGCGCGGTTCAATGGCTCCACCAGTCTGACACAGCATGCGCGCGATGCGGTTGATCAAGCCGATAGCTATGTGCGTGACAAACCTTGGCAGGGCGTAGGGATCGGTGCCGCCGTCGGCATCGTGCTCGGCGTGCTGCTGGCCCGGCGTTAACACCCCTGCAGTCATAAAGATAAAACAGATGTGCGTCTGGCCCGCGGAAATCGCGGGCCGTTTAATTTAGGCGTTTGAACAGCTGCGCCAGCCCCTGCACCGCCCGCTCCGTCTCCTCTTGCCGAGTGAAATTGGCAAACCCCAGCAGTAACCCCTGCCCTGCCGGATGATCGATTCGCCAGTCCGACAACGCCTGCGCCGCCAACCCCAGTTGCCAGGCTTGCGCCGCCAACGGCGTATCCGCCACCCCGTCACGTAGCCGGGCCAATAGCTGAATGCCGCCCTGCTGCGGCACCACCCTCAGCCACGCCCCCAGCTGCCGCTCCAACGCCTGCGTCAGCCACTCGCGCCGCTGGCGGTACAGCGGCCGCATGCGTTTCAGGTGGCGGTAGAAATGCCCTTGCCGGATAAAATCCGCCACGCCGGCCTGCAGCAGCGGCGGGCAACCGCAGCCACGCAGCCGACTGCTGCGCGCGAATGTCTCCGTCAGACCGACGGGCACCACCAGATAAGCCATGCGCAGCGCCGGGAACAGCGTTTTGCTGAAGGTGCCGGCGTACAGCACCCGCCCCTGAACATCGAGGCTCTTCAGCGGCGGCAGTGGCCGCCCGTGATAGCGAAACTCGCTGTCGTAGTCATCTTCCAGGATCCAGGCCCCGCGCTGCTGCGCCCAGTCGAGCAGCGCCATGCGCCGCGCCAGGCTGAGCGAGACGCCGAGCGGGCTTTGATGGGTCGGCGTCACCACCGCCAGCCGCGCCTCAGGCGCCGTCAGCATACCGGCGGCCACGTCCATGCCTTGTTCATCCACCGACACGGCGAGCGGCCTGACGCCGGCGGCCCGCAGCAGCGGGCGCGTAACCGGATAGCCGGGATCTTCTATCCATACCGCGTCGCCGGCGTGCAACAGCGTCTCCACCACCCAGTCCAACAGCGCCGGATAACCGGCGCAGAGGAAAATTTGCTCCGGCCGACAGCTGATGCCGCGCGACAAATGCAGATAATGGGCGATCGCCTCACGCAGCTCAGGCAGGCCGCCGGCCGGCGGCAGCGCCAGGGAAGCCACCGTGGAAGCGCGCAGCCGGCGGGCGACAATGCGCTGCCACAGCGCCCGCGGAAACGCATCCAGCGCCGGCACGCCCAGCTGGAAAGGCTGCAGCATGCCCTGCGGCTGCAGTGGATCCGGCGCTATCGCCGCCAGCGGCGGCGCGGCGGATACCGCGCCCGGCGGCACGTGCGGCAGCTGCGGTGAAACATAGGTGCCCGCTTGCCCGCGGCTCTGCAAGAAACCTTCGGCAATAAGTTGCGCGTAGGCGCTTTCCACCGTGGCGCGCGCCACGCCCAGATCGCTCGCCAACCCGCGCACCGAGGGCAACCGGCTGCCCGCCGCCAGGCTGCCCTGGGCGATGGCGTCTTTAATCCGCAGGTAAATCTGCCGGTACAGCGGTTCGGCGAGCCGACTGTCCAGCCGCAGCGAAGTCAGGAAAGATGGCATTATGGCCCGGTTAAATAATCATTTTATGGCCCTATAGCATAGACCATAAGGCCGCTAAAGTAGCGCCATGATTTCGTTACTACCGATTGAGGTTGACCATGATTAAGCAACGTTTGAACTATGCCGAATTGGCGCCCGCCCCGTACAAAAATATGGTGAGCGCGCTGATGGCGCTGGAGAAAGGCGCCCTGGACAAGGCGACCATCGAGTTGATGTTTATGCGCGTTTCGCAGATCAACGGCTGCGCCTACTGCCTGGATATGCACGGCAAAGCGCTGCGCGAAAGCGGCTTCAGCCATGCCAAGCTGGATACGCTGGCGGGCTGGCGCGTCAGCCATGAGTTCAACGAGCGCGAGCGCGCCGCGCTGGAATGGGCCGAGTCGGTGACGCTGATCGCCGCCACCGGCGCGCCGGACAGCGCTTTCGAGGCGCTGAAGGCGCACTTCAGCGATGCCGAGATCGCCGATCTGACCTTCGCCATCAGCATCATGAACGCCTTCAACCGGCTGGCGGTCAGCATGCGCCAGTAATGCGTTCTCTTCCCCCCTCCGCACTGAGAGGGGGAATTTCTCACCCGCAAAAATTTTTTCCCTCGCCTTTTCCAGCCCCGGCGCGGTCTGCGCCTTCATCCTTACAAAACACCATATATGGCGTGGTTGATAAAATAAATATCAACATATAGTATTTTATAGGTCAGCCGCAGGGAATGTCGTTCGGTTGATAACGCCGTCAGAAACGCCAGGAACAATGCTCCGTTATCTGACTTGTCCGCCTTTCCTTCAGTCTAAAGGTAAATGCGAATCATGAGCATTATTATTTACAGTAAGCCGGACTGTGTCCAGTGCAACGCCACCTATCGCGCATTTGATAAACAGGGGATTGATTATCAGGTGGTCGATCTCACCCAGGATCAGCAGGCGCTGAACCACGTTAAATCCTTAGGTTATCAGCAAGTTCCGGTAATTATCGCCGGAGACGATCACTGGTCCGGTTTCCGGCCGGACAAGATCGGCGCGCTGGCGCTCACCTGCTGAGGCCCGCCGATGAATCCGCTGGTTTATTTCTCCAGCAGCTCGGAGAACACCCATCGGTTCGTTGAGAAACTGGGCCTGCCGGCGATCCGCATTCCGATCGCCGGTGCCCACAGCAAATTGCTGATGGAACACCCCTTTATCTTGATCGTACCCAGCTATGGCGGCGGTAGCGCCGTCGGCGCGGTGCCGATCCAGGTGATCCGCTTTCTCAACGTTCCGCAAAACCGTTCATACCTGCGCGGCGTCATCGCCGCCGGGAACACCAACTTCGGCGCGGCGTACGGCATCGCCGGCGACATCATCGCCAAAAAATGCCAGGTGCCTTTTTTATACCGCTTTGAGCTGCTCGGCACTACGCAAGACGTTGAAAACGTTAGACAGGGAGTAACCGCATTTTGGCAACGACAGAACTGACCAGGCCCGAGACGGGCGCGCTGGATTACCATTCGCTCAACGCGATGCTCAATCTTTACGATGCGGAAGGCCGGATCCAGTTCGATAAAGATCGGCTGGCGGCGCGGCACTACTTCCTGCAGCACGTCAACCAAAACACCGTGTTTTTCCACAACCTGGAGGAAAAGCTGCGCTATCTGGTGGAGGAAGGCTACTACGAGCCGCAGGTGCTGGCGCAGTACGAATTCCCGTTTATCAAGCAGCTGTTTCAGCAGGCCTACGCCAAAAAATTCCGCTTCGAGACCTTCCTCGGCGCCTTCAAGTACTACACCAGCTATACGCTGAAAACCTTCGACGGCAAACGCTATCTGGAGCGCTACGAAGATCGGGTGTGCATGGTGGCGTTGACGCTGGCGGCGGGCGACACCGGACTGGCGCAGGATTTGGTGGAGGAGATGATTTCCGGCCGCTTCCAGCCGGCCACCCCGACCTTCCTCAACTGCGGCAAACGCCAGCGCGGCGAGCTGGTCTCCTGCTTCCTGCTGCGCATCGAAGACAATATGGAATCGATCGGGCGGGCGGTGAACTCCGCGCTGCAGCTGTCGAAACGCGGCGGCGGCGTGGCCTTCCTGCTGAGCAATATTCGCGAGGTGGGCGCGCCGATCAAGCGCATCGAGAACCAGTCCTCCGGCGTCATTCCGATCATGAAAATGCTCGAAGACGCCTTCTCCTACGCTAACCAGCTCGGCGCGCGCCAAGGAGCCGGCGCGGTTTACCTCAACGCCCACCACCCGGACATTCTGCGTTTTCTCGACACCAAGCGCGAAAACGCCGACGAGAAGATCCGCATCAAAACGCTGTCGCTGGGGGTGGTGATCCCGGATATCACCTTCGAGCTGGCGAAGAACAACGAAGAGATGTACCTGTTTTCGCCCTACGACGTCGAACGGGTGTATGGCGTGCCGTTTTCGGAGATTGCCGTCAGCGAGAAGTACCGCGAGATGGTGGACGACAAGCGCATCCGCAAGTCGCGCATCAACGCGCGCGAGTTCTTCCAGGTGCTGGCGGAGATCCAGTTCGAATCCGGCTACCCCTATGTGATGTTCGAGGACACGGTTAACCGGGAGAACCCGATCGCCGGGCGGATCAACATGAGCAACCTGTGTTCGGAGATCCTGCAGGTCAACCGCGCCAGCACGTATCACGAGGATCTGAGCTACGATCGCATCGGCAAGGACATCTCCTGCAACCTCGGCTCGCTGAACATCGCCAAAACCATGGACGCGCCGGACTTCGGCAAGGCGATCGAGACCGCGATCCGCGCGCTGACCGCGGTGGCCGACATGAGCGACATCCGCTCGGTGCCGTCGATCGCCGAGGGCAACCGCAGCGCCCGCGCCATCGGCCTGGGCCAGATGAATCTGCACGGCTACCTGGCGCGCGAGCGCATCTTCTACGGCTCGGAAGAAGGCATCGACTTCACCAACCTCTATTTCTATACCGTGGCCTATCACGCCATCCGCGCCTCTAACCGGCTGGCGATCGAGCGCGGCGGCGCCTTCGACGGCTTTGAGCATTCCCGCTATGCCAGCGGCGAGTACTTCGATAAGTATACCGAGCGCGACTGGCTGCCGCAGACCGAGCGGGCGCGCGAGCTGTTCGCCGCCGCCGGCATCGCCATTCCGAACCGCGACGACTGGCGCGCGCTGCGCCAGTCGGTGATGCTGCACGGGCTGTACAACCAGAACCTGCAGGCGGTGCCGCCGACCGGTTCCATCTCGTACATCAATAACGCCACCTCCAGCATCCACCCGATCGTTTCGCGCATCGAGATCCGCAAGGAAGGCAAGATCGGCCGCGTTTACTACCCGGCGCCCTACATGACCAACGACAACCTGGCGTATTACCAGGATGCCTATGAGATTGGCCCGGAAAAGATCATCGATACCTACGCCGCCGCCACGCAACACGTCGATCAGGGGCTGTCGCTGACGCTGTTCTTCCGCGATACCGCCACCACCCGCGATATCAACCGCGCGCAGATCTACGCCTGGCGCAAAGGCATCAAGACCATTTACTACATCCGCCTGCGCCAAATGGCGCTGGAAGGCACCGAGGTGCAGGGCTGCGTGTCCTGCGCGCTGTGAGGCAACTTATGACGACCGTAACATCGGCGCCGCTGGTGCGCGCCATCAACTGGAACATCATCGAAGACGACAAGGATCTGGAGGTGTGGAACCGCCTGACCTCCAACTTCTGGCTGCCGGAGAAGGTGCCGCTGTCCAACGATATCCCCTCCTGGGCCACGCTGACGCCGAAGGAGCAGCAGCTGACCATTCGGGTGTTCACCGGGCTGACGCTGCTGGACACCATCCAGAACACCGTCGGCGCGCCGGCCCTGATCGCCGATGCGCTGACGCCGCACGAAGAGGCGGTGTACTCCAACATCAGCTTTATGGAGGCGGTGCACGCCCGCTCGTACAGCTCAATCTTCTCCACCCTGTGCCAAACGCCGGACGTGGACGACGCCTACCGCTGGAGCGAGGAAAACCGCGCGCTGCAGAAGAAGGCCGGCATCATTCTGGCGCACTATCGCAGCGACGATCCGCTGCTGAAGAAGGTTGCCAGCGTGTTCCTCGAGTCGTTTCTGTTCTATTCGGGCTTTTACCTGCCGATGTACTGGTCAAGCCGCGCCAAGCTGACCAACACCGCCGATCTGATCCGCCTGATCATCCGCGACGAGGCGGTGCATGGCTACTATATCGGCTATAAATTCCAGAAAGGGCTGGAGAAAGTGGACGCCGCACGGCGCCGGCAGGTGAAAAACTTCGCCTTCGATCTACTGCAGGATCTGTACGACAACGAGGTGCGCTACACCGAGGAGCTGTACGACGGCGTCGGCTGGACGGAAGACGTGAAAACCTTCCTGCACTACAACGCCAACAAGGCGCTGATGAACCTCGGGTATGAGGCGCTGTTCCCGCCGGCGATGGCGGAGGTCAACCCGGCTATCCTGTCGGCATTGTCGCCAAACGCCGATGAAAACCACGACTTCTTCTCCGGCTCCGGTTCGTCTTACGTCATCGGCAAGGCGGTCAACACCGAAGATGAGGACTGGGATTTCTGAGGACTGGCTGGCCGTATCAGGAAAAGGCTTTCGCGGGAGTGCGACGTGTCGTGCTCCCGCGACTATGTGTTTTGCTTGAAGGCCGCACGCAGCTCAAGCCGCCGCCAGATGGCGCGTTTCTCCGCGTCGCCGGCGGTCGGCCAGGCGGCGATCTCCGCCCGCGTGCGCCGGCATCCCCGGCACTGCTGGGTTTCGTCGTCGATGCGGCACAGGCTGACGCAGGGCGATCTTACGCCGTGCTGGGATTGCTGATTGTCGCCCGCCATAAACCGCCCTTGATGTGATGTGTGCCGCCACAGGATACCCGATCCGGCGGCGGCGCGTCGTCAATCAGATGATGCCGCCGTTGGCGCGCAGGGTTTGGCCGTTGATCCAGCCGCCGTCGGTGCCGGCCAGGAAGGCCACCGCCGCGGCGATATCGTCCGGCGTTCCCAGCCGCTCCAGCGGCGCCATCTTCGCCAGCCGATCGATAAGCTCCGGCGTTTTGCCATCGAGGAACAAACCGGTGGCGGTCGGCCCCGGCGCGACGGCGTTTACCGTGATATTGCGGCCGCGCAGCTCTTTCGCCAGCACGCTGGTCAACGCCTCGATCGCCGCCTTGCTGGCGGCATACATGCCGTAACCCGGCTGCAGCAGCCCCACCACGCTGGAGGAGAAGTTGATGATACGGCCGTTGTCACGCAGGCGCTTCGCCGCTTCACGCATCGTGTTGAAGCTGCCTTTCAGGTTGATGTCGATCAGGCGATCCGCGTCTTCATCGCGCATGTCCGCCACCGGCGCCAACGCAATTACCCCCGCGTTATTGACCAGCACGTCGATGCCGCCAAACGCCTGTTCGGCGCTGTCGAACAGCCGGGCGACCGCAGATGCATCGCTGACGTCGGCTTTGACGCTCAAGGCGCGGCCGCCGCGCTGTTCTATCTTGCGCACCAGCTCATCGGCCGGCGCCGGGTTGCCTGAATAGTTAATGATGACGGTAAAGCCGTCGGCGGCCAGACGCTCGGCGATGGCGGCGCCGATGCCGCGCGATGCGCCGGTGACGATAGCGACGGGGGGAGTTTTCTGGTTCATCGGAGATCCTTAAAGAAAACGACGAGGGTAACGTTAATCATGCACTCTTTATCGCGGCGAATAAGCCCCGATTGTCTGGCATCATCATCCCAAATTATCGAACAATGCGTCTGGACTCGTTCGATGGCCGCCCAACGGACGGCCATCCCCGTTACAACGCGCCGTAATTCAGCGGCACCCAGCTGTACCCTTCTCCCTGGCGGTTCAGGTAGCCCAATCCCGGGAACGACAGGTGTGCGCCGCCCACCAGCTCGTTCTGCCGCGCGCTGTCGCTGAACACCCGCAGCCGTTGAGCGACCGCCGCCTTGGCGTCGCTGTCAAAGCTGATAGCCACCTTCGGATGCGGCATCTGCACCGCCGCCACGTGGATCAGATCCCCCAGCAACAGCAGCTTTTTGCCCTGGCTGGTCACCTGATAGACATTGTGGCCTGGCGTATGGCCGTGAGCGGCAAAGGCGGCGATGCCCGGCGACAGCTCACCGTCGCCGTTGAACGGCTTAAAGTGCCCCGCCGCCTGGTAAGGCTTGATCGCCGCCATGGCCTTTTCGAAATTGCCTTTGTTCTGCGCCTTGGCCTGTTTCAACCGGTCGGCGCTCAGCCAGAAGTCCGCATCCTGGCTGGCGGCGCGCACCACCGCATTGGGGAATACCGCCTTGCCGTCGTGCGTCAGGCCGCCGAGGTGATCCGGGTGCATATGAGTCAGGTAGATCTCATCCACCTGCTCAGGCTGATAGCCCGCCGCGCGCAGATTATCCACCAGCTTGCCCAGGCCGTCGCCCAGCAGCTGGCCGGCGCCGCTGTCGATCATCACCAGCTTGTCGCCGGTATTGATCAGATAGGCATTGACCGAGGTGACCACCGGCAGGCTTTGATGCCGCTCGGCCAACCCGGCGGCGATCTGCTGCGGCGTGGTGTTCAGCAGCAGTTTGTCCGCCGGCAGGCGAATAACGCCGTCGGACAACGCGGTCACTTCAAAACTGCCCAGCATGATGCGGTAAACTCCCGGCGTCGGGGTTTTGGCCTGCGGCGCGGCGGCGCCGGCCTGTAATGACATAACGGCCAGCGCCGCGCCCAGCAGACAACGTTTCCAGAACATGATGACTCCTTGCGAGAATTGAACAGCGCTAAGTATTGACGCAAAAATCCCGATGCGCCTGTTTAATAAATGCCTTTAATAAATATATAAATAATATATTTATTATGAATAGTTTTGTTTGCCGACTCACACAACCCCAATCAATATTTTCTCGCTCGCCACTTGGTTATTTTTCTTACTCCCTAAACCAAGAGTGAGGAAATATCATGAACTATCAATTCGAAAATCTGGTCTTTGAAGGCGGCGGCGTAAAAGGCATCGCCTATGGCGGCGCGCTGGAATTGCTGGAAGCCAAAGGCATCATGCCACAGATCAAGCAAACCTCCGGCGCCTCGGCGGGCGCTATCGCCGCGCTGCTGGTCGGCCTGGGCTGCAGCTCGGCGGACGTAACCAAAATTCTGTCGGCGATGGATTTTAAAAAATTCCTCGATTATAACGGCGGCTTTTTCGGTACGCTCCACGATGCCTATCGCCTGTTCAATCAATACGGCATCGCGCCCGGCGATTATTTCTATCAATGGTCGCGCGATATAATCAAGCAATACACCGGCAAGCCGGATATTACCTTCGAGCAGTTCGAAGCGATGAAAGCGGCGAAAGGGTTCAAATCGATTTACTTTATCGGTGCCAACCTCAACAGCGGCCAGCGCGAGGTCTATTCGCATCGCACTACGCCGCGCATGAAAGTGGCGGACGGCCTGCGCATTTCGATGTCATTCCCATTCGCCTTCGTGGCGAAGAACAACACCCTGGGCGACCTGTGCATCGACGGCGGCATGATCGACAACTACCCGGTGCGGCTGTTCGACTATGACTTCTCCGCCACGCCGCCTTACATCGACGCTTCAAGCCAGCGCATCAACACCCGCACGCTGGGCCTTCGCCTGGACTCCGCCGGCGAAATCGCCCAGGCAGCCGGGCAGGCAGGTCCGCGCACGCAGGTCAACAACCTGTTTGATTTCACCCTGGCGGTGGCCAACGTGATGCTGGACATCCAAACCAAGGTGCACCTGGACAGCGACGACTGGAAACGCACCGTGTATGTCGACACGCTTGACGTCGGCACGCTGGAGTTCGGCATCAGCGAGGAGAAGAAACGCGCGCTGATCGAATCCGGCCGCCGCGGCGTAGAGCGCTACTTCGCCTGGTACGACGCCGCCATGAAACAGGCGGCATAACCCCCATCCACCCCGCCCGCGCGTACGGCCGGCGCGCGGGCAAAAAAAATCCCCGCGGGGGCGGGGAAAGGCAAAGTAACGCTAAGGATTTATAGGAGTTATACGAAGAACTTGGCCAACACCAGCAGCGACAGCGAGACGTTGATAGCGCCCCCGATTCGGGTGGCGATCTGCGCGAACGGCATCAGCGACATGCGGTTGCCGGCGGTGAGGATCGCGACGTCGCCGGTGCCGCCCTGCCCGCTCTGGCAGCAGGAGACAATCGCCACATCGATAGGATGCATGCCGATTTTCTTGCCGACGAAGAAACCGGTCGCCACCAGCGCGCTGACGGTCGTGACGATCACGATCAGATTCTGTACGGTGAACGCGTCCACCAGCTCCTGCCACGGCGTGATGGCCACCCCGACCGCGAACAGGATCGGATAGGTCACGGCGGTGCGGAAGAATTTGTACACCACCTGCGAGCCTTCCTGAATGCGCGGCGACACCCCGTGCGCCAGCTTCACCGCCACGGCGGCGAACAGCATGCCCACCGGCGCCGGCAGGCCGATCAGACGGTGCAGCAACATGCCCACCATATACAGCAGGATGGCCAGCAGCGCGCCGCAGGCGATGGTGCTGACATCCACCTTGCCGCTGATTTTTTCCACCGCGTTCATGTCGCTGTCGCCCTGCTTGCTCGGCATCAGGCTGCCTTCGCCGGTCAGATGCGGATAACGCTTGCCCAACTGGTTGAGCAGGCCGGCGATGACGATGGCGGTCAGGCTGCCGAGCATCACGATCGGCAGAATGCGCCCCAACGCCACGCCCTGCTCCATGTGCAGGATCGCCGCGTAGCCCATCGACAGCGGGATCGCCCCTTCACCCACGCCGCCGGCCATGATCGGCAGGATCAGGAAGAAGAAGATCTGGAACGGCTCCAGGCCCAGCGCCATGCCGACGCCCATCCCCACCAGCATGCCGACGATCTCGCCGCACAGCATCGGAATGAAGATGCGCAGAAAGCCCTGGATCAGCACCTGGCGGTTCATGCTCATGATGCTGCCGACGATGATGCAGCAGATGTAGAGATAAAGAATGTTGGTCGATTTGTAGAACTTGGTGGTCGACTCCACCACCACGTCCGGCAGCAGGCCGTAGTGCACCAGTGCGGAAGGAATGAAGGTGGCGCAGATCGCCGCCGCGCCCATTTTGCCGATCAGCGGCAGGCGCTTGCCGAATTCGCCGCAGGCGAAACCGAAGAACGCCAGGGTAGCCACCATCACCACGATATCGCTCGGCAATTTGCCTTCCAGGCAGTCGAGCAGAATCAATACGCCGGCCAGAATAAAGAACGGTAACGGAATAATCCCTACTTTATAATTGTCCAGTATCCGCCACCATTTCTCACGCAGAGGAATATCGGCGGCCTTGTCTTTGGCTACGAGGTAAGAATCATCTGTTGTGCTCATAATCTGGCCTCTTATTAGTTTGTTCAGCCATCATAGAGAAGCGCACGGATTATCTGCTGTGATTATGTTCAAAGTTAAAAAGGGTTTTTAATGGTGGTTATGGTTTCTATGGGGTTAATTAAGATTATGTAAAAACCGGCGTGGTTTTAATGGTGTTAATGCCGTTTTTATTTTAAAGCTTATCAACTTTATCGCAGACGAACAATTCTCGTCCGGTTCACTTTAATCCCGTGTGAGCGATCACAAGTTGATCGGGCGCAATATTACAGACCCCGCTTCTCGTGATAGGGTAAGGCTTCAGGATCTCTTTACGGTGAAGCTCCGCCATGCGGCTCAAACTCTCATTTCAAATCAAGCTGTTTCTGTGCCTGGTGGCCTTCTCCTGCCTGCTGCTGACCTGCATCGGCGCCTACACCTATTACCAGCTGGATGCGCAGCTGCACCGCGATCTCGGCGCCCGCGCGCAGGTGCAGGCGCGGGAAATCGCCCTCATTCCTTCGCTGGTCGATGCGGTGGAAAACAACGACGCCGCCCGAATCACTGCGCTGATGAAAAAAATCCGCGCCAGCAGCGACGCCAGTTATATCGTCATCGGCGATAATCACGCCCGCCATCTTTATCATTCCGAATATGAAGGCCGTCTGGGCACGCCGATGATCGGCGGCGATAATAAAGAGGTGCTGGAAGGGAAAAGCATTATTTCCATTCGCAAGGGCGGCATCGGCGTTTCATTGCGCAGCAAGGCGCCGATCCTGGATGAAAATAATCGCGTGATCGGCATCGTTTCCGTCGGCTATTTGAAATCGCACATCGATAATTTAAATGCCAGGACGCTGACGCAAATTATCGGCTCCATCGTCCTGCTGCTGATCGCCCTGTTCGTCTTTTCCTGGCTGCTGTCGAAAAACCTCAAGCGCCAGATGTTCTGGCTGGAGCCGAAAGAGATCGCGCTGCTGGTGCGCCAGCAAAAAGCGCTGCTGGAAGCCATCTATGAAGGGGTGATCGCCATCGATCCGCAGATGCGGATCATCACCATCAACCATGCGGCGCGCGAGCTATTGGATCTGCACCAGCCCGCCGCCGGCTTGCTGGGCCGGCCGATCGGCGACGTCATTCAGGCGCAGCCGAACTTCTTCGCCGCCGCGCAGCTGGGCCAGGATACGCACGATGAGGTGTGCCGCTTCAATCACGTGCGGGTGATCGCCAGCCGAGTGCGCATCATGCAGGAGCAGGAGCTGCAAGGCTGGGTTATCAGCTTCCGCGACAAGAACGACATCAATACCCTGAGCAGCCAGCTCAGCCAGGTGAAACGCTATGCCGACAACCTGCGCATCATGCGCCACGAACAGCTGAACTGGACCGCCACGCTGGCCGGGCTGCTGCATATGCAGCGCTACGACGAGGCCATCCGCTACGTGGAGGCCCAGTCGGAGGGCGCGCAGGAGATCCTCGATTTCATCTCGCAGCGCTTCAGTTCGGCGGCGCTGTGCGGCCTGCTGCTGGGCAAATATTCCAGCGCCAGAGAAAAAGGCATCGAGCTGCGCTTCGATCCGGCCTGCCAGCTGCGGCAGATCCCGGCGGCGCTGAATGAGACCGAACTGATGTCGATCGTCGGCAACCTGCTGGATAATGCGGTGGAGGCGACGCTGCACTGCCCGGCCCCGCACGACGCGATCGAGCTTTATATCAGCGACGGCAGCGACGAGCTGGTGATCGAGGTGGCGGATCGCGGCACCGGCATCGCCGAGGAGATTCGTGATACGCTGTTTGAACAGGGCGTCACCACCAAAGCGGATAAAAGCGACCACGGCATCGGCCTGCATCTGGTCGCCAGCCACGTGGCGCAGGCGCACGGCAGCATAGAAGTGTCGGACAACGAGCCGCACGGCGCGATATTCTCTATATTTATCCCTAAATAAAACCCATAACCCGATTTTTTGAGCACCCGATTATGTCACACCAAGCACTGGACGTTCTGATCGTGGAAGACGAGCCGCAACTGGCGACGCTGCACGCGGAGTTCATCGAGAAAAATTTCAACCTGCGGGTGGTGGCTTACGCCGCCACGCTGGCCGAAGCGCGGGCCAAAGCCAATGCGCATCAGCCGCGGCTGATCCTGCTGGATAACTTTCTGCCGGACGGCCAGGGCATCGAGCTGATGGAAGAGCCGGCGGTGAAGAACCCCGCCTGTTCGGTGATCTTCATCACCGCCGCCAGCGACATGCACACCTGCAGCCAGGCGATCCGCAACGGCGCCTTCGACTACATCATCAAGCCGGTATCCTACAAGCGGCTGCGCAATTCGCTCGAACGCTTCATGCAGTTCGTGCAAACCCAGCGCACCTTCAAGATCATCGATCAGGACAACGTCGATGCGCTGTACAACCTGCAGTCGAAGCAGTTCTCCAGCGAGCCAAGCGCCAAAGGCATCGAAACCAATACCCTCGAGCTGGTGCAGGCGCTGTTTATCGCCCAGCCGGCGGTGGCGCATGCGGTGGAAGACGTGGTGGAGCAGGTCGGCATCAGCAAGACTACCGCCCGCCGTTATCTGGAATATTGCGTCGCCACCCAGTTCGTGCGGGTGGAGATGCTGTACGGCAATATCGGCCACCCGCGGCGGCTGTATCGCAAGGCCTGAGGCTGCCATCTGGCTGTCATATTACGGCGATAACATAGCGCCCGACGATATCCCCCTCGATATCGGCACCTGTCGTTAAAACTGATGAAATACTGATGACTTTTACCCGGCCTCTGGTCGGGTTTTTTATTATCCGAAACGGCAGGCGCAAAAGCGAAATATCCCATTGCTTCACGCCGCGTTATTTCCCTAAAAACCAAACCATTATGGCGAATAGCGGCCGTCAATTTCGAGTCATGGGCAAAATTACCATAACTAATTAAAACCTTGATGTAAACCACTAATATCCCATTTAAATGACATTGAGGGTTGTCTCAGATATTCACTGTGTTAGGGTAAAAAGCTCTTTTATTTTGCTAAGGACAGCCCATAACGCGTTAATTAAACCAGAGGAAACAGCAAATTGCATGGCAATTAAACTCGAAGTAAAGAACCTGTATAAGATATTTGGCGAACACCCGGAACGTGCATTCAAACTGCTGGATAAAGGTCTGACAAAAGATCGGCTATTTGAAAAAACCGGCTTATCGCTCGGCGTAAAAGACGCCACTCTGGCCATTGAAGAAGGCGAGATATTTGTCATCATGGGGCTCTCCGGTTCCGGCAAGTCCACCCTGGTACGCCTTCTCAATCGTCTGATAGAACCCACCCGCGGCCAGGTGCTGATCGACGGTGAGGACATCGCCAAAATATCCGACGCCGCGCTGCGCACCGTGCGGCGAAATAAGATCAGCATGGTATTTCAGTCATTCGCGCTGATGCCGCACATGAACGTCCTGAATAATACCGCATTCGGTATGGAATTAGCCGGCATACCGCTGCAGGAACGCCAGGAAAAAGCGCTGGATGCCCTGCGCCAGGTCGGGCTGGAGAATTATGCGCTGTCTTATCCCGATGAATTATCCGGCGGCATGCGCCAGCGCGTGGGATTAGCCCGCGCCCTGGCCAATAACCCGGATATATTATTGATGGACGAAGCCTTCTCGGCGCTCGATCCGTTAATTCGTACCGAAATGCAGGATGAGCTGGTGAAATTACAGGCCCAACATCAGCGCACCATCGTGTTTATTTCCCACGATCTGGATGAAGCGATGCGCATCGGCGATCGCATCGCCATCATGCAGGGCGGTGAGGTGATCCAGGTCGGCACGCCGGACGAGATCCTGAACAACCCGGCCAACGACTATGTGCGCACCTTCTTCCGCGGCGTGGACATCAGTCATGTATTCAGCGCCAAGGATATCGCCCAACGGCGCCCGGTGACGCTGATCCGCAAAACCCCCGGCTTTGGCCCCCGATCGGCGCTGCAGCTGCTGCGCGATGAGGACCGTGATTATGGTTATGTTGTTGAACGCGGAAAGAAATTTATCGGCGTAGTGTCGATAGAGTCGCTGAAAAAGGCGCTGTCCGCCAATCAAACGCTGGACGATGCCCTGCTCGAGGCCCCTGCCGCCGTGCCGGCCGACACGCCGCTCAGCGATCTGATTTCCCTGGTCGCCCAGGCGCCGTGCGCGGTGCCGGTAGTGTGCGAAGAACATAACTATCTCGGCATCATCTCCAAGGCCATGCTGTTGCAGGCGTTGGACAAGGAGGGCTCCGCCAATGAGTGATACTACGCAAACCCAAGATCCCTGGGCTACCGCACCGGCCGATACCGGCGCCGCACCCGCAAACGATGCCGCCGCCAACGCCGGCGACGCCTGGTCCAGCGCGCCGCCGCCGGCCACCCATGACGCCGCCGGACAAGGCGCCGATTGGCTCAGCAGCGCCCCGGCGCAGCCGGAACACTTCAGCCTGCTCGATCCGTTCCACAAGGCCTGGGTGCCGTTCGATACCTGGGTCACGCAGGGCATCGACTGGCTGGTGCTGCACTTCCGCCCGCTGTTCCAGGGCATCCGCGTGCCGGTCGACATGATCCTGAGCGGCTTCCAGCAACTGCTGCTGGGCATGCCGGCGCCGATCGCCATTCTGGTGTTCTCGCTGCTCGCCTGGCAGGTCTCGGGCATCGGCATGGGCGCCGCGACGCTGCTCTCCCTGGTCGCCATCGGCGCCATCGGCGCCTGGTCGCAGGCGATGGTCACGCTGGCGCTGGTGCTGACCGCACTGTTCTTCTGCATCCTTATCGGCCTGCCGCTCGGCATCTGGCTGGCGCGCAGCAAGCACGCCGCCAAAGTCATCAGGCCACTGCTCGACGCGATGCAGACCACCCCGGCCTTCGTCTATCTGGTGCCGATCGTCATGCTGTTCGGCATCGGCAACGTGCCGGGTGTGGTAGTGACCATTATCTTCGCGCTGCCGCCGATCGTGCGCCTGACCATTCTCGGCATCAAGCAGGTGCCGGAAGATCTGATCGAGGCCGCCGAGTCCTTCGGCGCCAGCCCGCGCCAGCTGCTGTTCAAGGTGCAGCTGCCGCTGGCAATGCCGACCATCATGGCCGGCGTGAACCAGACGCTGATGTTGGCGCTGTCGATGGTGGTCATCGCCTCGATGATCGCCGTCGGCGGGCTGGGCCAGATGGTGCTGCGCGGCATCGGCCGGCTGGACATGGGCCTGGCCGCCGTCGGCGGGGTCGGCATCGTGATCCTGGCGATCATTCTCGATCGCCTCACCCAATCGCTGGGGCGCGATCGCCGCAGCAAAGGCATCGGCCGCTGGTACCGCCGCGGCCCCATCGGGCTGCTGACTCGCCCGTTCATCAAGCAAGCCTGACGCTTTTCCCGCCGGCGGCTGCGGCCCCGGCGGGCTATGACACCACCACATCGAAAAAAGGGGAAACACTATGCGCACTACGGGCATCTGGGCTCTCGCCCTGACGACGCTGATTGGCTCACAGAGCGTGAGCGCGGCAGATTTACCCGGCAAGGGGATCGCGGTACAGCCGGTGCAAAGCACCATTTCCGAAGAGACCTTCCAGACGCTGCTGGTCAGCAAGGCGCTGGAAAAACTGGGTTACGACGTGAAAGAACCGCGTGAAGTGGATTACAACGTCGCCTACACCTCGATCGCCTCCGGCGACGCGACCTTTATCGCGGTCAACTGGGATCCGCTGCACGCCGATCAGTACAAGGCCGCCGGCGGCGACGCCAAGTTCTACCGCGAAGGCGTCTACGTCAACGGCGCCGCGCAGGGCTACCTGATCGACAAGAAGACCGCCGAGCAATACCACATCACCAACGTCGAACAGCTCAAGGATCCCAAGATCGCCAAGCTGTTCGACACCAACGGCGACGGCAAGGCCGATCTGACCGGCTGCACCCCGGGCTGGGGCTGCGAAGCGGTGATCAACCACCACATCAAGGCCTACGGCCTGAGCAACACCGTCGAGCACAACCAGGGCAACTACGCGGCGATGATCGCCGACACCATCACCCGCTACAAAGAGGGCAAACCGGTGCTGTATTACACCTGGACGCCGTACTGGGTCAGCGATGTGATGGTGCCGGGCCGCGACGTGGTCTGGCTGCAGGTGCCGTTCTCCTCTCTGCCGGGCGAGCAGAAGAACGTCGACACCAAGCTGCCTAACGGCGCCAACTACGGCTTCCCGGTCAACACCATGCGCATCGCCGCCAACAAGCAGTGGGCCGAAGCCAATCCGGCGGCCGCCAAGCTGTTCGCCATCATGAAGCTGCCGATCGCCGACATCAACGCGCAAAACCTGCGTATGCATGAAGGCCAGGCTTCGGAAGCCGACATCCAGAACCACGTCAACGGCTGGATCAAGGCGCACCAGGCGACCTTCGACGGCTGGGTGAAAACCGCCGCCGAGGCGGCGAAGCCGTAACCGATCGGGGGCGCCGCATCCGCCGCCCCCTACCCCGCCATATCAATGCCGCTGAACTGTAAAAAACGTGCGGCGGCGTTTGACAAGGGCTGCGGCCAGATGCAATACACCTGGCGTCGCGGCCCGTCTTCAATCGGAATCGACACCAGCGTGCTTAGGCGTTGCGCGGTCGAGATCGGTACGATGCCCGCCGCCAATCCGCGCCGCACCAGATTCTCCAACCATTCGATATGATCGATTTCAAAACTGACGTGCCGGCGGATGCCCGCCGCCTGGAAGGCGCGATCGGTTTGGCGCCGCGCACCGGTGCCGCTGTAGAAATCCACCAGCGGCACTTCCGCCAGCGCCTGCAGGTTCACCCGCTCGCGGTTGGCCAGCGGATGCTGCGGCGCCACCAACGCCACCAGCGGCTCATCGGTCAACTGCCGGTGCGACATCGGCAGCAAATCGACATCGCCGGGCCAGATGCCGACGAACGCCATATCGCACTTCTGCTGACGCACGTCCTCCAGCAGGGCTTCGCTCATGCCGACGTACAGGCGGATGTTCACCGCCGGATAGTGGCGATGAAACTTGTCGAGCTTTTCGGTCAGATCAATCGCGTTTATGGTTGAAATGGTGCCGATGGTCAAGGTGCCGGACACCGCATCCCCGGCGGCGGTCACCTCTTCCACCAGCGCCTGCTGCGCCGCCAGCAGCCGCTGCGCCGAGGGAATGAAAGCCTGGCCGGCGGGGGTCAATCGCACCCGACGCGAGGTGCGCTCAAACAGCGTACAGCCCAGCTCTTCTTCCAGTTTGGCGATCTGGTGGCTGAGCGCCGACTGCACCGTATGGCAGCGCTGCGCCGCCCGGGTGAAGCTCTGTTCCTCCGCCACCGCCAGCGCATAGCGGATCTGTTTCAGGTTCATGGCATCTATCTTGAAATGAGATAAATCAAATGAAAATTATACATTGGTTTCCGCAGACGCGTTGCCGGATACTGCGCGCTATCTTCTTCCCGTGATGAAAAAATCATGAACCAACAAAACGTCCACCCGGGCCTCAGCCCGGCGCTGACCGTGCTGATCGCCATCGCTACCGGCCTGGCGGTCGCCAGCAACTATTACGCGCAGCCGCTGCTGGAAACCATCGCCACCGGCTTCAATCTGTCGGTCAACCAGGCCGGCTTTATCGTCACAGCCGCGCAGCTCGGTTACGCCACCGGCCTGCTGCTGCTGGTGCCGCTCGGCGATATGTTCGAGCGCCGCGGGCTGATCGTTTTCATGACGCTGCTGGCCGCCGGGGGTATGCTGATCACCGCCACCTCCGCCACGCTGCCGATGATGATCCTCGGCACCGCGCTCACCGGGCTGTTCTCTGTGGTGGCGCAGATCCTGGTGCCGCTGGCCGCCACGCTGGCTCACCCGGAAAAGCGCGGCAAGACCGTCGGCATCATCATGAGCGGCCTGCTGCTCGGCATCCTGCTGGCGCGCACCGTCGCGGGCGCACTGGCGTCGTTCGGCGGCTGGCGCACCATCTACTGGGTCGCCAGCGTGCTGATGATCCTGATGGCGCTGATCCTGTGGCGCGCGCTGCCGCGCTATAAGCAGCACTCCGGGCTGAACTACCCGCAGCTGCTGGCCTCGATCTTCAGCCTGCTCTGCCGCACGCCGCTGCTGCGCACCCGCGCCATCCTCGGCGCCCTGTCGTTCGCCAACTTCAGCGTGCTCTGGACCTCCATGGCCTTTCTGCTCGCCGCGCCGCCGTTCAACTACTCCGAGGGGGTGATCGGGCTGTTCGGCCTGGTGGGCGCCGCCGGGGCGCTGGCCGCTTCACGCGCCGGGCATCTGGCGGATAAGGGCAAGGCCGGGCTGACCACCACCGTCGGCCTGCTGCTGCTGCTGCTGTCCTGGATACCCATCGCGTTGGCTAAACAATCGCTGTGGGCGCTGATCGCCGGCATCCTGATCCTCGATCTGGCGGTGCAGGCAGTACACGTCACCAACCAGAGCGTGATGTACCGCATCATGCCGGACGCGCGCAACCGCCTGACCGCCGGCTACATGACCAGCTACTTTATCGGCGGCGCCCTCGGTTCACTGCTCTCCGCCTCGGCCTATCAGCATGCCGGCTGGTACGGCGTGGCCGCCGCCGGCGGGGTGTTATGCCTGCTCAACCTGCTGACCTGGTGGCTCGGCAAGCACCACGATCCGCAGGGGCCGGCGACAATCTGATTATCGTGCAAATAGTAACTTAAGAAATTTATTAGCGGTGCAGGGTATAAACATTACTTACTCTCTGGTAATGTTCTGGCCATAAACTATTGAAGTCCTATCTACCCTGCGACCCACAACCATGCAAAGCCAAGCTGCAGACAGCCTCAATCCGCCCGCCGTCAGCGCCACCTTCGCCAACGGCGTCGTCGACAGTTTGCCGATCGTCATCGGGTATGTCCCGGTGGCGTTCGCCTTCGGCCTCAGCGCCGTCAAACTGGGCTTTTCCCCGCTGGAAAGCATTTTCTTCTCCTGCATCATCTACGCCGGCGCCAGCCAGTTCGTGATCACCGCCCTGCTGAGCGCCGGAATGTCGCTGTGGGTCTCCGCGTTGACGGTGATGGCGATGGACGTGCGCCACCTGCTGTACGGCCCGGCGCTGCGTCACCGCATCGTCTCGCGCATGTCACCCGGCAAAACGGCGATGTGGGCCTTTGGCCTGACCGATGAAGTTTTCGCCGCCGCGACCGCCAGGCTGATGCGCAATAACCGCAGCTGGAGCGAAAACTGGATGCTGGGCATCGCGCTCTGTTCCTGGCTCTCCTGGGTCGCCGGCACCGCGCTCGGCGCGCTGTTCGGCAACGGCCCGCTGGAGCAGTTCCCTGTGATCGAAGCCTCGCTGGCCTTCATGCTGCCGGCGCTGTTTCTCAGCTTCCTGCTGGCCGCCTTCCGCCGCCCGCAGAGCCTGACTATCGCCGCCGCGCTGGCCGGCGCGCTGCTCGGCGTAGTGATGTTCTCCATTCCGGTCGCCATTTTGGCCGGCATCGGCGCCGGCTGCATCGCCGCCCTGTTCCAGCCAGCCCCTGCGGAGGCCCCCCATGAACACTGATGTGCTGGCGATCGGTCTGGTGGTGGGCTGCGCCAATTACCTGTTCCGTTATCTGCCGCTGCGGCTGGCGCCGGCGCGCGCCCAGCCCGGCCTCAAACGCGGTAAAGCCGCCCTGCTGCTCGACAGCATCGGCATCGCCTCGATCTGCGCCCTGCTGGTGGTCTCCAGCACGCCGGTGGTGATGCGCGAACCGGACAAGCTGCTGCCGACGTTGGTGGGGTTCGCCGCGCTGGCGCTGTGCTTCTACCGCAGCAAAAGCATCATTCTGTCGACGCTGCTCGGCGCGACGGCCTTTGGCGTCACATTAAAGCTGTTAATGCTTTTCGGTCCGGGCTGACGCCGCTCCGATCGTTTGGCTTCACTTTGGCGTTTTCAGGCGCCACATCTTTACAAACACTGACAAATGACACGAATTGCTAAATTATCCGCACGGCTGAACATTTACATTATTAGTCACCGTCGTTACTATCTCGAACGAAATTAATGAGGCCCTAAATTATGGAAAGCTCGTTTGCCCCCATAGAACAAATGCTGAATTTCCGCGCCACGCGGCAGAAAGATTTCCCTTATCAGGAAATCCTGCTGACCCGCCTGTGCATGCACATGCAAGGCAAGCTGCTGGAAAACCGCAATAAGATGCTCAAGGCGCAGGGGATTAACGAAACACTGTTTATGGCGCTGATTACCCTGGATGCGCAGGAGAGCCACAGCATCCAACCTTCTGAGCTAAGCTCTGCCTTGGGCTCCTCGCGCACCAATGCGACCCGCATCGCCGATGAGCTGGAGAAACGCGGCTGGATCGAGCGCCGGGAAAGCGACAACGATCGCCGCTGCCTGCATCTGCATCTGACACCGCAGGGGGAAGAGTTTCTCAGTCAACTGCTGCCACCGCAGCACCAATGTCTGCATTTCCTGTGGTCCACGCTGACCGACGATGAGCAAAAACAGCTGGAACAGCTGACGCGCAAATTGCTGGCACGTCTGGATCAAATGGAAATCACAGAACAGTTACCCTAATTCACAATTTCTGTTCAGGTACCTATTATGCGATCCCCATTTAACTGGAGATTCACCCCGCTGTTCGCCGTGTTGCTGCTGGCCGGGTGTGCTTCGACCGATAATATTGCCCCGCAATCCACGCTGATGGATCCGCAGAGCCTGCAGTTGGCTCAGCCGAAAGTCAGTTCGCTGGCCGTCAGCCCGCAGTGGTGGCGCGCCCTCAAGGATCCGCAATTGGATACCCTGATGACGCAAACGCTGCAAAGCTCGCCGACCCTGCGGCAGGCCGCCGCCCGCGTGCGCGAAGCGCAAAGCGTGGTGGGTGAAGCCAGCGCCGCCAACGGGCCGAACCTGGATCTGAACGCCAGCACCCAGCGCCAGCGCGTGCCGCAAAACGTCAATATGGGGTTGGGGTATCCGCATAAGCCGATCTATTCAAGCTCCAACTCGCTGGGGTTGAACCTGGCGTACGAGTTCGACTGGTGGGGCAAATACCGCAACCAGGTGAACGCCGCCAAAGCGCAGGTCAACGCCGCGCGCGCCGAGCAGGAACAGGCGGCGCTGACGCTGACCAGCTCGGTGGCGTCCGCCTATTATCAGCTGCAGAGCAATCTGGCGCTCGAGAAGCTGCTGCAGCAGGAAGTGAACAACAATGAGCGCCTGACCGCGCTGCGCCAACAGCGCTATCAGGCCGGTCTGACCGGCGTCGACGTGCCGCAACAAACCCAGGCGCAGTCCGACGTCGCCAAGCAGCAGATCCTGCAGCTGCAGTCGCAGATCGAGCAGCTCCGGCACCAGCTCGCCGCGCTGGCGGGCCAGGGGCCGAACGCCATGCAGCACCTGCGTCAGGTGCCTTTGCCCGCAGACAACCTGATGGCGCCGCAGGGCGAGCTGACGGCGGATCTGCTGGGCAAACGCCCGGACATCGCCGCGCAACGCCAGCTGGTGGAGTCTTACAGCCAGCGCGTCAGCGCCGCACGTAAAGAGTTTTACCCCAGCCTGACCATTTCAGCCTTCGCCGGCCTGATGACCACCAATACCAGTGGCACCAGCCCGAATCTGTTTGAAGCGGCCAGCCAGGCCTGGAACGTGATGCCGGCGATTTCGCTGCCGATCTTCCACGCCGGGGCGCTGCGCAGCAAGCTGGGCGAGGAATCCGCGCTGTATGACGAAGCGGTGGAATCCTACAACCAAACCATCCTGAATGCGGTACAGGAAACCGCCGACGCCATCACCATCCAGCAGAGTTCTGCGCAACAGCAGCTGCAGGCGGCGTCCGCGGCCCAGTCGATGCAACAGGTGTATCAGGTCGCCAACGCCCGTTACCAGGCAGGGATTATCGGGCGCGACGATCTGTTGACCAGCCAGACGCAGCTATTGCAGCAGCAACAGGCGGAGTTGAATGCCAGCAGCAACTTACTGCAGGCGAAGATAGGACTGATCCGTGCGCTGGGCGGTGGCTATCAGGCCCCGGCCGCAGCGGATTCGAAAGCATAATAATATAAGGCTTGGAGAACACCATGAGCGCAAGCGCGGAAATCCAAAACCCGCAGCAGCCGAGCGGCAAAAAGAAGCAGCGTAAATTTTGGCTGCTGTTGCTGACGGTTATTTTCATTGTTATAGGGGTGGCTTACTTAGTGTATTGGTTCCTGGTGCTGCGTCATCACCAGGAAACCGACGACGCCTACGTCTCCGGCAACCAGGTGCAGATCATGGCCCAGGTGTCCGGCAGCGTGAACAGCGTCAATTTCGACAACACCGACTACGTCAAGCAGGGCGACGTGCTGCTGACGCTCGATCCGACCGATGCCGAGCAGGCGTTTGAACGCGCCAAGACCGGCCTGGCCAACAGCGTGCGTCAGACCCACCAGTTGATCATCAACAGCAAGCAATATCAGGCCAACATCGCCCTGCGCAAGACCGATCTGAGCAAGGCCGAGAACGATCTGAAGCGCCGCGTGGTGCTGGGCAGCGTTGACGCCATCGGCCGCGAAGAGCTGCAACACGCGCGCGATGCGGTCGACAGCGCCAAGGCCGCGCTGGAAGTGGCGGTGCAGCAATACAACGCCAACCAGGCGATGGTGCTGAATACCCCGCTGGAACAGCAGCCGGCGATCCAACAGGCCGCCGCGCAAATGCGCGACGCCTGGCTGGCGCTGCAGCGTACCAAAGTGATCAGCCCCATTACCGGCTATGTCTCGCGCCGCAGCGTGCAGGTCGGCGCGCAGATCGCCGCCGGTTCGCCGCTGATGGCGGTGGTGCCGGCCGATCACATTTGGGTTGACGCCAACTTCAAGGAAACCCAGATCGCCAACATGCGCATCGGCCAGCCGGCGACGGTGGTCAGCGACGTCTACGGCGATGACGTGGTGTATCAGGGCAAAGTGGCCGGTATCGACATGGGCACCGGCAGCGCCTTCTCGCTGCTGCCGGCCCAGAACGCGACCGGCAACTGGATCAAAGTGGTGCAACGTCTGCCGGTGCGTATTGAGCTCGACGCCAAGCAGGTGGCCGATCATCCGCTGCGCATCGGGCTTTCGACGCTGGTGACCGTCGACACCGCCAACCTGGACGGCCGCGTGCTGGCCGACGTGGTGCGCGACAAACCGCTGTACCAGAGCGACGCGCTGGCCTTGAACCTGGCGCCGGTTAATCAGCTGATCGCCGACGTGATCCATGCGAACGCCGGCTAAGCGCGCGGGAGGCCATCTTGCCACAGAAACCGCTTGAAGGCGCCCAGCTCGCCTGGATGACGGTCGCGCTCGCCATGGCGACCTTCATGCAGGTGCTGGACTCCACCATCGCCAACGTGGCGATCCCCACCATTGCCGGTAACCTCGGGTCTTCCAACTCGCAGGGCACCTGGGTGATCACCTCGTTCGGCGTGGCGAACGCCATCTCGATCCCGATCACCGGCTGGCTGGCGAAGCGCATCGGCGAAGTGCGGCTGTTCCTCTGGTCCACCGCGCTGTTCGTCCTCGCCTCCTGGCTGTGCGGCATCTCCAACAGCCTCGGCATGCTGATCTTCTTCCGCGTGATCCAGGGCGTGGTGGCCGGGCCGCTGATCCCGCTGTCGCAGAGCCTGTTGCTGAACAACTACCCGCCCGCCAAGCGGGCGATGGCCCTGGCGCTTTGGTCGATGACCGTTATCGTCGCGCCGATCTTCGGGCCGATCCTCGGCGGTTACATCAGCGACAACTACCATTGGGGCTGGATCTTCTTCATCAACATCCCGATCGGCGCCTTCGTGATCGTGGCGGCGATCGCGACGCTGAAGGGGCGAGAAACCAAAACCGAGATCAAACCGATCGACACCGTCGGCCTGGTGCTGCTGATCGTCGGCATCGGTTCGCTGCAGGTGATGCTCGATCAGGGCAAGGAGCTGGACTGGTTCAACTCGACCGAGATCATCACCCTGACCGTCGTGGCGGTGGTGGCGTTGCTGTTCCTGGTGGTCTGGGAGCTGACGGACGACCACCCGGTGGTGGATCTGTCACTGTTCAAGTCACGCAACTTCACCATCGGCTGCCTGTGCATCAGCCTGGCCTACATGCTGTACTTTGGCGCCATCGTGCTGTTGCCGCAGCTGCTGCAAGAGGTATACGGCTATACCGCCACCTGGGCGGGGCTGGCGTCGGCGCCGGTCGGGCTGATCCCGGTGCTGCTGTCGCCGATCATCGGTAAGTTCGGCAACCGGCTCGACATGCGCAAGCTGGTGACCTTCAGCTTCATCATGTATGCCGTGTGCTTCTACTGGCGCGCCTATACGTTTGAGCCAGGCATGGACTTCGGCGCTTCGGCCTGGCCGCAGTTCGTCCAGGGTTTCGCCATCGCCTGCTTCTTCATGCCGTTGACCACCATCACGCTGTCCGGCCTGCCGCCGGAACGCATGGCGGCGGCGTCGAGCCTGTCGAACTTTACGCGAACGCTGGCGGGTTCGATCGGTACCTCGATCACCACCACCCTGTGGACGCAGCGCGAATCACAGCACCATTCGCAGCTGACGGAGTTCGTCAATCCGTACAACCCGCAGTCGCAGGAGATGTACCGGCAGCTGGAGCAGCTCGGCATGAGCAAACAACAGGCGTCGGCCTACATCGCCAACGAGATCACCGCGCAAGGCCTGATCATCTCCGCCAACGAGATCTTCTGGCTGTCGGCCGGGGTATTCCTGGTGCTGCTGGCGCTGGTGTGGGTGGCGAAACCGCCGTTCAGCTCCGGCGGCGGTGGGGGCGGCGGCGCCCACTAAGCTTCAATAACGAAACGGGCGCCCTGAGGCGCCCGTTTTTTATCCGACGTAGAAAAGATTACGCCTGATTCTGACGCCACCAGTCCGCCAGCAGAATGCCGGTCGCCACGGAAACGTTCAGGCTTTCCACCTTGCCGGTGCCGCCGATCGAGACGTTCATGTCGCCCTGCTGCCAGGCGCTGTCGCTCAGGCCGTCACGTTCCTGGCCCAGCACCAGCACCATCTTGGCCGGCAGCTTGGCCTGCGCCAGCGCGGTGCCTTTATGGCTGGAGGTGGTAACGATGGTGTAACCCGCCTTGCGGAAGGTATCCAGCACCGACAGGAAATCGTCGGCGTTGATCGCCTTGATATGCTCAGCGCCGCCTTCTGCGGTACGCACCGCCGCGCCGGACTCCAGCAGCGCCGGATCCTGCAGCAGCACGCCGTTGACGCCGAAGTGGGCGCACGAACGAACGATGGCGCCCAGGTTATGCGGGTTGCCTACTTCTTCCAGCGCCAGCACGCAGTCGGTCGCCGGGGCGGTTTTCAGGTAGGTCTGCGCGTCCAGCCCCTGACGTTTTTTGATCAGGAAGCACACGCCGCCGTGGTGCTCGGTGCCGGAAGCCTTGGCCAGCTCTTCCTCATCCACTACGTGGTAAGCCTTGCGGTTGGCCGCCATCCAGCGCAGCGCTTCGCGGAAGCGCGGGGTGACCGACTGCACGAACCAGGCGCGCACGATCGCTTCCGGGCGGCTGGCGAACAGCGCCTGACAGGCGTTTTCACCGTAAACGCGGGTTTCTTCCGCGCGCTGGCGGCGCAGCTGCTCAGGATCGATAAAGCTTTTGCCGCTGATGCCGCCGTGATCGAACGCCGGCTCTTCATTCGGCGCACGCGAGACGGTTCTCCACGGCGACTCGTTGCCGCCGCGATCTTCAGAGCGCGCCGGACGGCGAGGACGATCGCTTTCACTGCGGCGGGAGTCGGCGCCGCGGCGATCGTTGCCGCCGCGCGCCTTGTCTTGACCGGTACGGCCCGAGCGCGCACCGTCAGCCGGACGGCCTTTGCCGGCCGGACGTTTATTCTTGTTGCGGTCGTCGCCGTTGTCGTCGTCACTGCGGACGTACATCACTTTGACTTTACCGTTCTTGCCACTAAATGAATCGTTCATTGTCTTCTCCACCAACGCGCAGGGCGCGAAGATTACCTGATGTTGGTGCACGAAGCCACCAACTTGCGCTAAAAGCTCCCAACTATCACATCCATTGAACAAACCTCATTGTTCATGCGCCGGGTTTTGCCGATAATTGTCAGCATTAAAGAAACATCTCCGCAACCGCGTTGCGGGGACCATGCTTTCTCTGTACCCGAGGTCAACATGAATACAGTTTGTGCAGCTTGCAATGCCACCAACCGCGTGCCGGAAGAACGTCTGGCGGACAACGCGAAATGCGGCCGCTGCGGCCATGAGCTCTTCGACGGTGAAGTGATCAACGCCACCGCCGCCACGCTGGACCAGTTGCTGCAGGACGATCTGCCGGTCGTGGTCGATTTCTGGGCGCCGTGGTGCGGCCCGTGCCGCAGCTTTGCGCCGATCTTTGAAGACGTGGCCGAAGAGCGCGCCGGCAAAGTGCGCTTCGTGAAAGTGAACACCGAAGCCGAGCCGGAGCTGAGCGCCCGTTTCCGCATCCGCAGCATCCCGACCATCATGGTGTTCCGTCAGGGCAAAATGGTCGATATGCTCAACGGCGCGATGCCGAAAGCGCCGTTTGACAACTGGCTCAACGAGTTAGTGTGATTCGGCAAGTATAGGCCGTATCCCGCCATCGCGCGCGAACGCGCCCCGATCGAGCCCGCCCCTCCCGGCGGGCTTTTTTCTGCGTTACAATGGCGGTTTTTCCCCAGGATCGTTATGACCGACAACGCCGTACTTCGCCTGCGCCAATTCCGTTTAGACCGCGCCACCCGCCCTTTTCTGGCGCGCGGTTGCCGGGTGGCGCGTTGTCAGGGTTGCCTGCTACCGCATAAAAACTGCCTGTGCGACACCATTCGCCCGCAGCAGGCCGGCAGCCGTTTCTGCCTGATCATGTTCGGCGCCGAGCCGCTCAAGCCCAGCAACACCGGCCGCCTGATCGCCGATATCCTGCCGGACACCCAGGCGTTTCTCTGGTCACGCACCGAGATCGATCCGGCCCTGCTGGCGGCCATCAACGATCCGGCGCGGCAGCCTTATGTGGTGTTCCCCGCTTCCTACGCCGACGCCGAACGGCCGGTGTTCAGCGAGCTGCCCGCCGGCGGCAAACCGCCGCTGTTCATCATGCTGGACGGCACCTGGGCGGAAGCGCGCAAAATGTTCCGTAAAAGCCCGTACCTCAATCAATTCCCGGTGTTTTCCCTCAACGTCGACGCGGCATCGGACTACCAGCTGCGCGAAGCCAGCCGCGCCGAGCAACACTGCACGGCGGAAGTGGCCGCCGCCCTGCTGCAACAGGCGGGCGATCTGCCGGCCGCCGACGGATTGAATCAGCATTTCCGCTATTTCCGTCAACAGTATCTGGCGGGAAAACCGACCCGGCCGGAGGCACCGGTCACAGCAATGTAGCCAGAAAGCGCCTAAAATCAGGCGTAACGTTGCCAAAAGGAGCCGTGCATGAGCCAGCGAGGGTTAGAAGCGCTACTACGTCCCAAATCGATCGCCGTGCTGGGCGCGTCGCAGCAGCCCGGCCGCGCCGGCAACCTGATGATGAGCAACCTGCTGGCCGGCGGTTTCGGCGGGCCCATCTTGCCGGTCACGCCGCGCTACAAGGCGGTATGCGGCGTGATGGCCTACCCCGACGTCGCCAGCCTGCCGCTGACGCCGGATCTGGCGATCATCTGCACCCACGCCAAACGCAATCTGGCGCTGATTGAAGCGCTGGGCCAACGCGGCTGCAAAACCGCCATCGTGCTCTCTTCGCCGCCGGAACAGTTCGCCGAGCTGAAGGCCTGCGCACAGCGCTACGCCATGCGGCTGTTAGGGCCCAACAGCCTGGGGCTGCTGGCGCCGTGGCAGGGCATCAACGCCAGCTTCTCGCCGGTGCCGATCCAAAAGGGCAAGCTGGCGTTTATCTCGCAGTCCGCCGCCGTGGCCAACACCATTCTCGACTGGGCGCAGCAGCGCGAAGTCGGTTTCTCCTACTTCATCGCGCTGGGCGACAGCCTGGATATCGACGTCGACGACCTGCTCGACTTTTTGGCGCGCGACAGCAAGACCAGCGCCATCCTGCTGTATCTGGAAAACATCAGCGACGCACGGCGCTTTCTCTCCGCCTCGCGCAGCGCCTCACGCAACAAGCCCATTCTGGTGATCAAAAGCGGCCGCAGCCAACAGGCGCAGCTGCTGCTCAACAGCCAGCTGGGGCTGGACGCCGCCTATGACGCCGCCATCCAGCGCGCCGGCCTGCTGCGCGTGCAGGATACCCACGAGCTGTTCTCGGCGGTGGAAACCCTCAGCCATATGCATCCGCTGCGCGGCGAGCGGCTGATGATCGTCAGCAACGGGGCAGCGCCGGCGGCGATGGCGCTGGACGAACTGCTCGGACGCAACGGCAAGCTGGCCACGCTGAGCGATGAGAGCCTGGCAAAATTGAGCGACGCGCTGCCGGATTTCATCCGAGCCGGCAATCCGCTCGACCTGCGCGATGACGCCACGCCGCAGCGCTTCCTGGCGGCAATCGAAGCGCTGCTCGACAGCCACGACTATGACGCGCTGCTGTTGATCCACGCGCCGAGCGCGGCGGCGCCGGGCACCGCCACGGCGGAACGGCTGATCGATGCGCTACATCGCCATGCGCGCGGCAAGCGCATCACGTTGCTGACCAACTGGTGCGGCGAATACTCTTCGCAAGAGGCGCGCCGGCTGTTTACCGAGGCCGCCATTCCCACCTACCGCACCCCGGAAGGCGCGGTGACCGCCTTTATGCATATGGTGGAATATCGCCGCAATCAGAAGCAGCTGAAAGAGACGCCGGCGCTGCCGATCGGCCTGACCGCCAACACCGCCGACGCCCACCGGTTGATCCATCAGGCGCTGGCCGAAGGCGCCACCCAGTTGGATACCCACGAGGTGCAATCCATCCTGCAGGCCTATGACCTGAGCACCCTGCCGACCTGGATCGCCGAGGACAGCGCCGAAGCGGTACACATTGCCGAACAGATCGGCTACCCGGTGGCGCTGAAGCTGCGTTCGCCGGATATCCCGCATAAATCGGAAGTTCAGGGCGTCATGCTCTACCTGCGCACCGCGACCGAAGTGCAGCGCGCGGCGGAGGCGATCCTCGACCGCGTGAAGCGCACCTACCCTCAGGCGCGCATTCACGGCCTGCTGGTGCAGAGCATGGCCAACCGCGCCGGTGCCCAGGAGCTGCGCATCGCGGTGGAGCAGGATGCGATTTTCGGCCCGCTGATCATGCTGGGCGAAGGCGGCGTGGAATGGCGCCAGGAAAATCAGGTGGCGGTCGCGCTGCCGCCGCTGAACATGGCGCTGGCGCGTTATCTGGTGCTGCAGGCGGTGAAAGGCGGCAAGATCCGCGGCCGCAGCGCGCTGCGGCCTTTGGATATCCCCGGGCTGAGCCGCCTGCTGGTGCAGGTCTCCAACCTGATCCTCGACTGCCCGGAGATCGCCCGGCTGGATATTCACCCGGTGCTGGCCTCCGGCAGCGAATTCACCCTGCTGGACGTTTCGATGCAGCTCGCGCCGTTCAGCGGCGATCCGCAGGCGCGGCTGGCGATTCGCCCTTATCCGCATGAGCTGGAAGAAACCATCGCGTTGAAAGACGGCAGCCAATGCCTGTTCCGCCCGATCCTGCCGGAAGACGAGCCGGCGCTGAAGCATTTCATTGACCGGGTGACCAAGGAAGACCTCTATTATCGCTACTTCAGCGAGATCAACGAGTTTACCCATGACGATTTGGCCAACATGACGCAGATCGACTACGATCGAGAAATGGCCTTTGTGGCGGTGCGCGCAGACGAGATCATCGGCGTGACCCGCGCGCTGTCCGATCCGGACAACACCGACGCCGAATTCGCCGTGCTGGTGCGTTCCGACCTGAAAGGCCTGGGCCTGGGCCGCCAGCTGCTGGAGAAAATGATCGCCTATGCGCGCGCCCATGGCCTGACCCGTCTGAGCGGCATCACCATGCCGAATAACCGCGGCATGATCGCGTTGGCGCAGCGGCTGGGCTTTGGCATCGAGGTGCAGCTTGAGGACGGCATCGTCAATCTGACGCTGCCGCTGCAGGCCGCCGACGCGCAGTGACCTGCGTCGCAATGCGCTACGAATCCACCACTTAACGCCAAAACATACGCACAATCGAGGCAACTAATGGTATTATCGCCCGATTATTCGGTTTAATGTTTTTATGCCTGTGGCGTTCCGGCCATCAATCATGAGAGAAGAAACGCACTGTGATGTTGTCAAAATTTAAACGTAGCAAACATCAACAACACCTTGCACAACTGCCCAAACTCCCCCAGACGGTTGCTGATGTTCGTACGTTGTACGCGCCGTCCGATTTTCGCACCACGCTGCTGGACGCCATCGCCAACGCTACCCAACGCATCTATCTGGTGGCTCTGTATCTGGAGCATGACGACGCCGGGCGCGAGATCCTCAACGCGCTGTATCAAGCCAAGCAGCGGCGGCCCGAGCTGGAAATCTGCGTGCTGGTCGACTGGCACCGCGCACAGCGCGGCCGCATCGGCGCCGCCGCCGCCAATACCAACGCCGACTGGTACTGCGCCATGGTCGGCCAACATCCCGAGCAGTCGGTGCCTATCTACGGCGTGCCGGTCAATACCCGCGAAGCGTTGGGCGTACTGCACCTGAAGGGCTTTGTGGTCGACGATACCGTGATCTACAGCGGCGCCAGCATCAACGACGTTTATCTGCATCAGCATGAGAAATACCGTTACGATCGCTACCAGCTGATCACCAACGAGGTGTTGGCCGATACCCTGATCGATTACATCAAGCAGCATCTGCTCACCGCCGGCGCCGTACAGCGCCTCGATCGCAGCGATCGGCCGAAAAGCCCGGAGATAAAAAACGAGACCCGCCTGTTCCGTTTCGCCCTGCGCCGCGCCGGCTATCACTTCCGCGGCAAGGCCGGCAACGATGAGTTGGCGGTGACGCCGCTGGTTGGGCTTGGCAAGCAAAGCGTGCTGAATAAAACCATTCATCACCTGATGTCGTGCGCCGACCAGAAACTGACGCTGTGCACCCCTTATTTCAACCTGCCGGCGCTGCTGGTGCGCAATATCATTTATCTGCTGCGCCAGGGCAAACAGGTGGAGATCATCGTCGGCGACAAGACCGCCAACGACTTCTATATTCCGGAAGACCAGCCGTTCAAAATCATCGGCGCGCTGCCCTACCTGTACGAGATCAACCTGCGCCGTTTTCTGAGCCGCTTGCAGCGCTATATCGACACCGGGCAGCTGATCGTGCGTCTGTGGAAGGATGGCGATAACAGCTATCATCTGAAAGGCATGTGGGTTGACGAAGAGTGGCAGCTGATTACCGGCAATAATCTCAACCCGCGCGCCTGGCGGTTGGATCTGGAAAACGCCATTCTGATCCACGATCCCAAGCAGGAAATGCGCGAGCAGCGGCAAACAGAACTGGAGTGCATCCGCACTCACACCACCGTGGTCGGCCATTATCAGGAGCTGCAAAGCATTCAGCAGTACCCAATCAAGGTGCGCAAGCTGATTCGCCGTCTGCGGCGTATCCGCATCGATCGGTTGATTAGCCGTATCCTGTAAGATCTACTCTGACCCCGGCCAAGGCCGGGGTTTTTATTACAGCTGTATTTCCTTGCCTTTGCGATGCAGCCGGAGCGAGACCAGCAACGCCAGCAGGCACATGCCGGAAACATACCAGAAGAAGGCATTTTCCACGCCGAACGATTTAAGCGACAGCGCGACATATTCCGCCGAACCGCCGAACAGGGCATTCGCTACCGCATAAGACAAGCCTACCCCTAACGCACGCACCTCCGGCGGGAACATCTCGGCTTTAAGCAGCCCGCTGATCGAGGTGTAAAAGCTGACAACGAACAACGCCAGTACGATCAGGCCGAACGCCATAAAGGGGTTGCTCACCCCTTTCAGGGCGAACAGGATCGGCACCGTCAACAGGGTGGCCAATGCCGAGAAGATCAGCATCGAGCTGCGACGGCCGATTTTGTCCGAGAACGCGCCTGCCGCCGGCTGCAGCAACATGAAGACGAACAGCGCGGCGGTCATGATGGCGCTGGCCAGCTTGGCGTCCATACCGGCGGTGTTCACCAGATATTTCTGCATATAGGTGGTAAAAGTGTAAAAGGTCAGTGAACCGGCGGCGGTAAAGCCCAACACCATCACAAACGCCTTGCGGTTTTTCCATAGCCCCGTCAGCGAACCGGCATCTTGGTGGTTACGTGTTTTCGCATCGGAGGTTTCATTCAGCGAACGGCGCAGGTACAACGCCACCACCGCCAACACGGCCCCCAAGGCAAACGGGATGCGCCATCCCCAGGCCTTCAGCTCTTCGCCGGACAATATCTGCTGCAGGATCACCAATACCAGCAGCGCCAGCAGTTGCCCGCCGATCAGCGTGACATACTGGAACGATGCGTAGAAGCCGCGCCGCCCCTTGATTGCCACCTCGCTCATGTAGGTGGCGCTGGTGCCGTACTCGCCGCCCACAGACAGCCCCTGGAACAATCGCGCGATCAGCAGCAGCGCCGGCGCCCAGCTGCCGATCGACTCATACGTCGGCAGACAGGCGATCACCAGCGATCCGGCGCACATCATGCAGACCGAAAGCAGCATTGAGTTTTTTCGGCCGTGTTTATCGGCAATGTAGCCGAACAGCCAGCCGCCGATCGGCCGCATAAAGAAGCCGGCGGCGAACACACCGGCAGTTTGCAGCAGTTGTGTCGTGCTGTTGCCCGCCGGAAAAAATGAGGCGGCAAAGTAGATTGAGCAGAAGGAGTAAACGTAAAAATCAAACCACTCCACCAGATTGCCTGATGAAGCCCCGACGATGGCAAAAATGCGTTTTTTGTTATCCAGCGCCCCCTGTTCGACGCCGCGTTCATCCTCAAGAACCGAGGTTGTTTCTGTCATGGTATTTTCTCCGAGCCATAGCAATGATGAAATTCGGCGTCCTGCCGCTCTGGTTGTTACTTTATTGTTATTTATAAGTTAACAGCCAAACTTAATAGCGGACGAAGAATATCTGGCGTTTGGAGGGACAATGCGCGGAATTTGTGATGAATATTAAACCGCACGCTGAAAGCTGAAGCGGATTGCAACGGGGATTTTCCGTTTTACGCATAGCAAAAAGCCCTGAACGTCAGTTCAGGGCTTTCGGCTTTATTTGATGCCTGGCAGTTTATGGCGGGCGTCCTGCCCGCCCCCCCTTCGGGCCGTTGCTTCGCAACGTTCAAATCCGCTCCCGGCGGATTTGTCCTACACAATTCCTCTCATCCTGAGACTCTCCCCTCCGGGGCCGCCGCGAGCGGCGTTAAGGCCCGTTCCCGACGGGCCTTTCGCATGCCCATGCTCGTGCAGAACGCCAGATAACAGACAAAACAAAAAGCCCCATGCTTTCGCATGAGGCTTGTTGTTTTATTTGATGCCTGGCAGTGTCCTACTCTCGCATGGGGAGACCCCACACTACCATCGGCGCTACGGCGTTTCACTTCTGAGTTCGGCATGGGGTCAGGTGGGACCACCGCGCTATTGCCGCCAGGCAAATTCTGTTTCATTCCAACCGCTTCACTTTCGTGTCGCCATCAGAACCAATCTCGGAACTTCGCTGAAAATATCTTCGTCTCTAAAACACCTTCGGTGTTGTAAGGTTAAGCCTCACGGATCATTAGTACTGGTTAGCTCAATGCATCGCTGCACTTACACACCCAGCCTATCAACGTCTTAGTCTTAAACGTTCCTTCAGGGGCCTTAAAGGCCCAGGGAAGACTCATCTTGAGGCAAGTTTCGCGCTTAGATGCTTTCAGCGCTTATCTTTTCCGCACTTAGCTACCGGGCAATGCCATTGGCATGACAACCCGAACACCAGTGGTGCGTTCACTCCGGTCCTCTCGTACTAGGAGCAACCCCTCTCAATCTTCCAACGCCCACGGCAGATAGGGACCGAACTGTCTCACGACGTTCTAAACCCAGCTCGCGTACCACTTTAAATGGCGAACAGCCATACCCTTGGGACCTACTTCAGCCCCAGGATGTGATGAGCCGACATCGAGGTGCCAAACACCGCCGTCGATATGAACTCTTGGGCGGTATCAGCCTGTTATCCCCGGAGTACCTTTTATCCGTTGAGCGATGGCCCTTCCATTCAGAACCACCGGATCACTAAGACCTACTTTCGTACCTGCTCGAGCCGTCACTCTCGCAGTCAAGCTAGCTTATGCCTTTGCACTAACCTCACGATGTCCGACCGTGATTAGCTAACCTTCGTGCTCCTCCGTTACTCTTTGGGAGGAGACCGCCCCAGTCAAACTACCCACCAGACACTGTCCTCACCCCGGATCACGGGGCCGAGTTAGAACATCAAACATTAAAGGGTGGTATTTCAAGGATGGCTCCACGCAGACTGGCGTCCACGCTTCAAAGCCTCCCACCTATCCTACACATCAAGGCTCAATGTTCAGTGTCAAGCTATAGTAAAGGTTCACGGGGTCTTTCCGTCTTGCCGCGGGTACACTGCATCTTCACAGCGAGTTCAATTTCACTGAGTCTCGGGTGGAGACAGCCTGGCCATCATTACGCCATTCGTGCAGGTCGGAACTTACCCGACAAGGAATTTCGCTACCTTAGGACCGTTATAGTTACGGCCGCCGTTTACTGGGGCTTCGATCAAGAGCTTCGCCTTGCGGCTGACCCCATCAATTAACCTTCCAGCACCGGGCAGGCGTCACACCGTATACGTCCACTTTCGTGTTTGCACAGTGCTGTGTTTTTATTAAACAGTTGCAGCCAGCTGGTATCTTCGACTGGCTTCAGCTCCATCCGCAAGGGACTTCACCTACATGCCAGCGTGCCTTCTCCCGAAGTTACGGCACCATTTTGCCTAGTTCCTTCACCCGAGTTCTCTCAAGCGCCTTGGTATTCTCTACCTGACCACCTGTGTCGGTTTGGGGTACGATTTAATGTTACCTGGAGCTTAGAGGATTTTCCTGGAAGCAGGGCATCAACTACTTCTGCACCGTAGTGCATCGTCATCACGCCTCAGGGTTAGTATGCAACCGGATTTACCAGGTCACACCCCCTACACGCTTAAACCGGGACAACCGTCGCCCGGCCAGCCTAGCCTTCTCCGTCCCCCCTTCGCAGTAACACCAAGTACAGGAATATTAACCTGTTTCCCATCGACTACGCTTTTCAGCCTCGCCTTAGGGGTCGACTCACCCTGCCCCGATTAACGTTGGACAGGAACCCTTGGTCTTCCGGCGAGCGGGCTTTTCACCCGCTTTATCGTTACTTATGTCAGCATTCGCACTTCTGATACCTCCAGCAACCCTCACAGGCCACCTTCAACGGCTTACAGAACGCTCCCCTACCCAACAACGCCTAAGCGTCGCTGCCGCAGCTTCGGTGCATGGTTTAGCCCCGTTACATCTTCCGCGCAGGCCGACTCGACCAGTGAGCTATTACGCTTTCTTTAAATGATGGCTGCTTCTAAGCCAACATCCTGGCTGTCTATGCCTTCCCACATCGTTTCCCACTTAACCATGACTTTGGGACCTTAGCTGGCGGTCTGGGTTGTTTCCCTCTTCACGACGGACGTTAGCACCCGCCGTGTGTCTCCCGTGATAACATTCTTCGGTATTCGGAGTTTGCATCGGTTTGGTAAGCCGGGATGGCCCCCTAGCCGAAACAGTGCTCTACCCCCGAAGATGAGTTCACGAGGCGCTACCTAAATAGCTTTCGGGGAGAACCAGCTATCTCCCGGTTTGATTGGCCTTTCACCCCCAGCCACAAGTCATCCGCTAATTTTTCAACATTAGTCGGTTCGGTCCTCCAGTTAGTGTTACCCAACCTTCAACCTGCCCATGGCTAGATCACCGGGTTTCGGGTCTATACCTTGCAACTAATCGCCCAGTTAAGACTCGGTTTCCCTACGGCTCCCCTATACGGTTAACCTTGCTACAAAATATAAGTCGCTGACCCATTATACAAAAGGTACGCAGTCACACCACGAAGGTGCTCCCACTGCTTGTACGTACACGGTTTCAGGTTCTATTTCACTCCCCTCGCCGGGGTTCTTTTCGCCTTTCCCTCACGGTACTGGTTCACTATCGGTCAGTCAGGAGTATTTAGCCTTGGAGGATGGTCCCCCCATATTCAGACAGGATGTCACGTGTCCCGCCCTACTCATCGAACTCACGACCTGTGCATTTTAGTGTACGGGGCTATCACCCTTTGCTGCGCGACTTTCCAGACGCTTCCACTAACACACAAGCCGATTCAGGTTCTGGGCTCCTCCCCGTTCGCTCGCCGCTACTGGGGGAATCTCGGTTGATTTCTTTTCCTCGGGGTACTTAGATGTTTCAGTTCCCCCGGTTCGCCTCATGCCACTATGTATTCATGACATGATAGTGTGTCGAAACACACTGGGTTTCCCCATTCGGGTATCGCCGGTTATAACGGTTCATATCACCTTACCGACGCTTTTCGCAGATTAGCACGCCCTTCATCGCCTCTGACTGCCTAGGCATCCACCGTGTACGCTTAGTCACTTAACCTCACAACCCGAAGATGTTTCCACCGTTCAAGTTGCAAACATTTGAGAGACTCTATGACAGGTTACTCTTCATTCCGGTACTTCTACGGAGGAATGAATTTCAGCCGTCATGTTTCAATTTTCAGCTTGTTCCAGATTGTTAAAGAGCAATATCTTAAACATGACTCGAAAGTCATCTTTAAGATATGGTGTATCGTCAGATACTGAAGACCGCCGCTTTCACCGGGTGGGTCGGAAGCTTGGCGTCCCCTAGGGGATTCGAACCCCTGTTACCGCCGTGAAAGGGCGGTGTCCTAGGCCTCTAGACGAAGGGGACACGACACCGTACTTTTATGACGCTTTTGCTCGTTACTTTTTCATCAGACAATCTGTGTGAGCACGCCACTCGAAGCAATATCTTTAGGTAAGGAGGTGATCCAACCGCAGGTTCCCCTACGGTTACCTTGTTACGACTTCACCCCAGTCATGAATCACAAAGTGGTAAGCGCCCTCCCGAAGGTTAAGCTACCTACTTCTTTTGCAACCCACTCCCATGGTGTGACGGGCGGTGTGTACAAGGCCCGGGAACGTATTCACCGTAGCATTCTGATCTACGATTACTAGCGATTCCGACTTCATGGAGTCGAGTTGCAGACTCCAATCCGGACTACGACGTACTTTATGAGGTCCGCTTGCTCTCGCGAGGTCGCTTCTCTTTGTATACGCCATTGTAGCACGTGTGTAGCCCTACTCGTAAGGGCCATGATGACTTGACGTCATCCCCACCTTCCTCCAGTTTATCACTGGCAGTCTCCTTTGAGTTCCCGGCCGAACCGCTGGCAACAAAGGATAAGGGTTGCGCTCGTTGCGGGACTTAACCCAACATTTCACAACACGAGCTGACGACAGCCATGCAGCACCTGTCTCAGAGTTCCCGAAGGCACCAATCCATCTCTGGAAAGTTCTCTGGATGTCAAGAGTAGGTAAGGTTCTTCGCGTTGCATCGAATTAAACCACATGCTCCACCGCTTGTGCGGGCCCCCGTCAATTCATTTGAGTTTTAACCTTGCGGCCGTACTCCCCAGGCGGTCGATTTAACGCGTTAGCTCCGGAAGCCACGCCTCAAGGGCACAACCTCCAAATCGACATCGTTTACAGCGTGGACTACCAGGGTATCTAATCCTGTTTGCTCCCCACGCTTTCGCACCTGAGCGTCAGTCTTCGTCCAGGGGGCCGCCTTCGCCACCGGTATTCCTCCAGATCTCTACGCATTTCACCGCTACACCTGGAATTCTACCCCCCTCTACGAGACTCTAGCTTGCCAGTTTCAAATGCAGTTCCCAGGTTGAGCCCGGGGATTTCACATCTGACTTAACAAACCGCCTGCGTGCGCTTTACGCCCAGTAATTCCGATTAACGCTTGCACCCTCCGTATTACCGCGGCTGCTGGCACGGAGTTAGCCGGTGCTTCTTCTGCGAGTAACGTCAATTGATGAACGTATTAAGTTCACCACCTTCCTCCTCGCTGAAAGTGCTTTACAACCCGAAGGCCTTCTTCACACACGCGGCATGGCTGCATCAGGCTTGCGCCCATTGTGCAATATTCCCCACTGCTGCCTCCCGTAGGAGTCTGGACCGTGTCTCAGTTCCAGTGTGGCTGGTCATCCTCTCAGACCAGCTAGGGATCGTCGCCTAGGTGAGCCATTACCCCACCTACTAGCTAATCCCATCTGGGCACATCTGATGGCAAGAGGCCCAAAGGTCCCCCTCTTTGGTCTTGCGACGTTATGCGGTATTAGCTACCGTTTCCAGTAGTTATCCCCCTCCATCAGGCAGTTTCCCAGACATTACTCACCCGTCCGCCGCTCGTCACCCAGGGAGCAAGCTCCCTTGTGCTACCGCTCGACTTGCATGTGTTAAGCCTGCCGCCAGCGTTCAATCTGAGCCATGATCAAACTCTTCAATTAAAAGCTTGATTTGCTTCCACTCGAGAAGCGATGCTCAAAGATTTACTGCATGAATTTTACTTCAGTTAGTCACTCTTCAAGACTTGATATTTTTTGCATCCGAAGATGCTGGATATCGTCTTGTGGAGTGCCCACACAGATTGTCTGATAAATTGTTAAAGAGCAGTGAGTTAGGCGCTTTCGCTTGCTAACTCGAGGTGGCGTATATTACGCTTTCCTCTTTCAGAGTCAACCCTAATTTTCAGGATTTTTTCTTTGCGACCCCCGGATACTCTGTGAAGTTGTTCACATGTTCCGTGTCGATGGAGGCGCATTATAGGGAGCCGGTTCAGAATGACAAGCGATAATATGCATTTTTTATCTGACCGCTCACTATTCATTCGTAACGCCTATTAAACCCGCTTTTTGATGGCTTCAGGCAGGTCCGCCAGGCTATTTAGCACCCAATCGGCCAGCTTTTCGCCCTGCTCCGTCACCGGCTTGCCGGTACGCACCAGCACCTTGGTGCCGACGCCGGCCGCGATCGCCGCCTGCATATCTTCCGGTTTATCGCCCACCATATAAGAAGCGGCCATATCGATGTTCAATTCCTGCTGTGCTTGCAGCAGCATGCCCGGCTGCGGTTTACGGCAGTCACACACCTGACGATACTCTTCTACTACCGCCTCCGGATGGTGCGGGCAGAAATAGATGCCGTCGAAGTCAACGTCGCGATCGGCCAGCGACCAGTCCATCCACTCGGTCAGGTACATGAATTGGTCTTCGCTGAATTTGCCGCGCGCAATGCCGGACTGGTTGGTCACCATTACCAGCGCGAAGCCCATCTTTTTGAGTTCGCGACAGGCGTCAATCACGCCGTCAATAAAGTGGAAGTTGTCGATTTCATGGACATAGCCATGGTCAAAGTTAATCGTACCGTCACGATCGAGAAAAATTGCTGGAACGCTTTGTGTCACCGCTTTGCTCCTGAGGGCCTGTATACGCTGACAGTATCGCATGTTTTACCCCACGCTGAGAACGCCGGAGAACGTCGCAGGTCGTTGACTTGGACGTCTAGACGCCTTAACATCTGATCCATACCTTGGTTCCACGCCGAGGTTTACTTTTATCTAGCCACGGGCAACCACGCTAAAATAAGAAGAATATGATTAAACTTTCTAACATCACTAAAGTGTTCCAGCAGGGTTCGCGCACCATTACCGCGCTCTCTGACGTGACCCTTCACGTCCCTGCCGGGCAAATCTATGGCGTCATCGGTTCCTCCGGCGCCGGTAAAAGCACGCTGATTCGCTGCGCCAACATGCTGGAGCGCCCAACGTCCGGCCAGGTGCTGGTCGATGGTCAGGATCTGACCTCGCTGTCGGAAAGCGAACTGACGCGCGCCCGTCGCCAAATCGGCATGATCTTCCAGCACTTCAACCTGCTCTCTTCCCGCACGGTGTTCGGCAACGTGGCGCTGCCGCTGGAGCTGGACAATACGCCGCGCGCCGAGATCAAAAAGCGCGTGACCGAACTGCTGGAGCTGGTCGGCCTGGCGGACAAGCACGACGCCTACCCGGCCAATCTGTCCGGCGGCCAGAAACAGCGCGTGGCGATCGCCCGCGCGCTGGCCAGCAATCCTAAAGTGCTGCTGTGCGATGAAGCCACCAGCGCGTTGGATCCGGCCACCACCCGTTCCATCCTGGAACTGCTGAAAGACATCAACCGCCGGCTGGGCCTGACCATTCTGCTGATCACCCATGAAATGGACGTGGTGAAACGCATCTGCGACCAGGTCGCGGTCATCAGCCAGGGGCAACTGATCGAAAAAGACAGCGTCAGCGAAGTGTTCTCGCACCCGAAAACCCCGCTGGCCCAGCAGTTCATTCAGTCCACATTACATCTGGATATCCCGGACGACTACGCCGCGCGCCTGTCGCCGGAGCGTCAGGGCGACCGCCAACCGCTGCTGCGCCTGGAGTTCACCGGCCAGTCGGTCGATGCGCCGCTGCTGTCTGAAGCCGCTCGCCGCTTCAACGTGAACAACAACATTATCAGCGCCCAGATGGATTATGCCGGCGGCGTGAAATTCGGCGTGATGCTGGCGGAGCTGCACGGCAGCGACGAAGACGCGCTGGCGACTATTAAGTTCCTGCAGGAAAATCAGGTAAAAGTAGAGGTTCTGGGTTATGTCTGAGGCAATGATGTGGTTGATGGCGCGTGGCGTGTGGGAAACCGTCATGATGACCTTTGTCTCCGGCTTCTTCGGTTTCGTGCTCGGCCTGCCGGTAGGTGTGCTGTTGTATGTCACCCGCCCGGGGCAGATCATCGCCAACAACTCGCTGTATAAAATCCTGTCCGGGCTGGTGAACATCTTCCGTTCTATCCCGTTCATTATCCTGCTGGTTTGGATGATTCCGTTTACCCGCATGATCGTCGGCACCTCTATCGGTCTGCAGGCGGCCATCGTGCCGTTGACCGTGGGCGCCGCGCCGTTCATCGCGCGCATGGTGGAAAACGCCCTGCTGGAGATCCCGTCCGGTCTGGTGGAAGCGGCGCGCGCCATGGGCGCCACGCCGATGCAGATCATCAAGAAAGTGTTGCTGCCGGAAGCCCTGCCGGGCCTGGTCAACGCCGCGACCATCACGCTGATCACCCTGGTGGGCTACTCCGCCATGGGCGGCGCAGTCGGCGCCGGCGGTCTGGGCCAAATCGGTTACCAATACGGTTATATCGGTTATAACGCCACAGTGATGAATACCGTATTAGTATTACTGGTAGTTTTGGTTTATCTGATCCAATTCTGCGGCGATCGCATCGTCAAAGCCGTTACCCATAAATAGTTTCACAGCATGTTAATGCGAGTCTAATGAGGAAGGGATATGTCGTTAAAATTTAAATCCATCGCGGCAATTGGCGCACTGATCGGCTCTCTGGCTCTGGCGGGCTGCGGCCAGGATGAAAAGAATCCGAACCACATCAAGGTCGGCGTGATCGTCGGCGCTGAGCAGCAAGTGGCCGAAGTGGCTCAGAAAGTGGCGAAAGAGAAATACGGTCTGGACGTTGAGCTGGTCACTTTCAACGACTACGTGCTGCCTAACGAAGCGTTGAGCAAAGGCGATATCGATCTGAACGCCTTCCAGCACAAGCCATATCTGGATCAGCAGATCAAAGATCGCGGCTACAAGCTGGTGCCGGTCGGCAACACCTTTGTTTACCCGATCGCCGGTTACTCCAAGAAAATCAAATCGCTGGACGAGCTGAAAGAGGGTTCTCAGATCGCACTGCCTAACGATCCGACCAACCTGGGCCGTTCGCTGCTGCTGCTGCAGAAAGTCGGCCTGATCAAACTGAAAGACGGCGTTGGCCTGCTGCCGACCGTGTTGGACGTGACCGAGAACCCGAAAAACCTGAAGCTGGTTGAGCTGGAAGCGCCTCAGCTGCCGCGTTCTCTGGACGATCAGCAGATCGCGCTGGCGGTGATCAACACCACCTACGCCAGCCAGATCGGTCTGACGCCGGCGAAAGACGGCCTGTTCGTGGAAGATAAAGACTCGCCTTACGTCAACCTGCTGGTTGCGCGCGAAGATAACAAAGATGCGGAAAACGTGAAAAAATTCGTGCAGGCCTATCAGTCTGACGAAGTGGACGCCGCCGCCAACAAAATCTTCAACGGCGGTGCGGTGAAAGGCTGGTAAGCGCTTATTCGCCAATTTTATTCCTATAATTGCAAGACGGGCCAAGGCCCGTCTTGTTATTTCCGCCATAGATTGCTTCAATAGCGCCACTTTCATTAAGGCAGAGGAATCTCAATGCGTGTTTTACCTCTCTGTTTGTTAGCGCTCGCGCTGGCCGGATGTTCATCGCAACGTATCGCGCCGTCCTCAACAAACAGCACCAGCAAGCCGACCACCACCGCCCCGGCCAAGACCACGCCGGCCGCCCGCCCCGCTCCGGTAAAACTGTACAAAAGTGCAGAAGAGCTCGTGGGCAAGCCATTCCGCGATCTGGGTGAAGTGTCCGGCGAATCGTGCCAAACCACCGTACAAGACTCCCCACCGAATCTGGCTACCGCCCGTAAACGCATGCAGATCCGCGCGTCTTACATGAAGGCCAACGCCGTGCTGCTGCACGACTGCCAGATTGTCAGCGGCGTCGCCGGTTGTTACCAGCAGGCCGTCTGCCAGGGCTCGGCGCTTAACGTCTCGTCCAAATGACCGAATTCGTTTTCGAGCAGATCGGCGTGATCCGCTCGCCATATAAAGAAAAATTCGCCGTTCCCCGCCAGCCGGGGCTGGTCGAAGACGGTGGCGGCGAACTGCTGCTGCTGCCACCTTACAACCAGGCGGAGGCGGTACGCGGCCTCAGCGATTTCAGCCATCTGTGGGTGATGTTCATTTTCCATCAAACCCTGGAAGGCGGCTGGCGGCCGACGGTGCGCCCGCCGCGTTTAGGCGGCAATGCCCGCATGGGCGTATTCGCCACCCGCTCCACTTTCCGCCCCAACCCGCTCGGCATGTCCCTGATCGAACTGAAAGGCGTGCGGATGAAAAACGGCGAAGTGGCGCTGGAGCTGGGCAGCCTCGATCTGGTCGACGGCACCCCGGTGGTGGACATCAAGCCTTATCTGCCGTTCGCCGAGAGCCAACCGCAGGCCCGCGCCGGTTTTGCCCAGGCCGCGCCCGCCGGCGATATGCCGGTGCATTTCGCGCCTCAGGCCGAGCAGCAGCTGCAGCAACATAAGGTGCGTTATCCGCAATTAAGGCGTTTTATCAGCCAGGTGCTGGCGCAAGATCCCCGTCCCGCCTATCGTAAAGGAGAGGACGTCGAACGGGATTACGCCGTCTGGCTGCTGGATTTCAACGTGCGCTGGCGCGTCGTGGACGGTCATACCGAAGTGTTGGCGCTCGACCCGCGTTAAAATTCCGCCGCCTCTCTTTTGGCGACCCGCTCGCGCTGGTAAACTAAACCACTTTTGTCACTTTTGGCCGCCACTCTGGCAGCCCGATGCAATTTGCAGTTCTAACGGAACCAAAACACCATGCGTACTAGCCAATATCTGCTCTCCACATTGAAGGAGACACCTGCCGACGCCGAAGTGATCAGCCACCAGCTGATGCTGCGCGCCGGGATGATCCGCAAGCTGGCCTCCGGTCTTTACACCTGGCTGCCGACCGGCCTGCGCGTTCTGAAAAAGGTTGAAAACATCGTTCGCGAAGAAATGAACAATGCTAACGCGATCGAAGTGTCCATGCCGGTGGTTCAGCCTGCCGATCTGTGGCAGGAAAGCGGCCGTTGGGAGCAATACGGCCCCGAGCTGCTGCGCTTCGTCGACCGCGGCGATCGTCCGTTCGTGCTGGGCCCGACGCATGAAGAAGTGATCACCGATCTGATCCGCAACGAGATCAGCTCGTACAAACAGCTGCCGCTGAACTTCTTCCAGATCCAGACCAAGTTCCGTGATGAAGTGCGCCCGCGTTTCGGCGTAATGCGTTCCCGTGAGTTCCTGATGAAGGATGCCTACTCCTTCCATACCTCGCAGGAGTCTCTGCAAGAGACTTACGACGCGATGTACGAAGCGTACAGCAAAATCTTCAGCCGCATGGGTCTGGATTTCCGCCCGGTGCAGGCCGATACCGGCTCGATCGGCGGCAGCGCCTCGCACGAATTCCAGGTGCTGGCAGACAGCGGTGAAGACGATATCGTGTTCTCCACCGGTTCCGACTTCGCCGCCAACATCGAGCTGGCGGAAGCGGTCGCGCCGGCGGCGCCTCGCGCGGCGGCCGGCGAAGAATTGCGTCTGGTGGATACGCCGAACGCCAAAACCATCGTTGAGCTGGTCGATCAGTTCCAGCTGCCGGTGGAAAAAACCGTGAAGACGCTGATGGTGCGCGCCACCGAAGAGAGCGGCCACAAGCTGGTTGCCCTGCTGGTGCGCGGCGATCACGAGCTGAACGAAGTCAAGGCCGAGAAGCTGGCGCAGGTTGCCACGCCGCTGACCTTCGCCACTGAAGAAGAAATTCGCGCCATCGTCGGCGCCGGCCCGGGTTCACTCGGCCCGGTCAACCTGCCGATGCCGGTGGTAGCCGACCGCAGCGTGGCGGCGATGAGCGACTTTGGCGCCGGCGCCAACGTCGACGGCAAACACTACTTCGGCATCAACTGGGAGCGCGATCTGCCGCTGCCACAGGTGGCCGATATCCGTAACGTGGTGGACGGCGACGCCAGCCCGGACGGTCAGGGCACGCTGCTGATCAAACGCGGCATCGAAGTGGGCCATATCTTCCAGCTCGGCACCAAGTACTCGGAAGCGATGAAAGCGACCGTGCAGGGCGAAGACGGCCGCAACCAGGTGCTGACCATGGGTTGCTACGGCATCGGGGTCACGCGCGTCGTGGCCGCCGCCATCGAGCAGAATCACGACGAACGCGGCATCATCTGGCCGGACGCCATCGCGCCGTTCCAGGTCGCTATCCTGCCGATGAACATGCACAAGTCGTTCCGCGTGCAGGCGCTGGCCGAAGAGCTGTACAACACCCTGCGCTCCCACGGCATCGACGTGATCCTCGATGACCGCAAAGAGCGCCCGGGCGTGATGTTCGCGGATATGGAGCTGATCGGCGTGCCGCACTCTATCGTTATCGGCGACCGCAATCTCGACAACGAAGAGATCGAGTACAAGAACCGCCGCGTCGGCGAGAAGCAAATGATCAAAACCGGCGAAATCGTTGATTTCCTGCTGGGCCAGATCAAACGCTAAGCGACGAATGCCAGAAAGTAAAAAACCCGCCTAGGCGGGTTTTTTTATATCCGAAATCGCTTATTTGCTGCTGCAGTTCTTGCTGCGGTCAAACACGATTTTGCCGTCCGGCACCAGCGCCTTCTCGGTCAGACCTTCCTCCATCGACGGCTGCACGCTGAAGTGCGCGCTGAACGTCAGGAATACCGGCTCGCCGGCGGTCTTGTATGCTTTGGCGTAACCTTGCTCCAGCGCGATGTTGTTGTCCACCGGGAAGGTTTTGCCGGTAGCGCAGTCCTTGAAGACCGCCGCGTCCGCCATATAGGTGTAGCTGCCTTTCAGCGTCATCGGCGTTTTAGGCAACGGCTTCTCAACCGGATCCAGACGGTAATTCAGCTTGGACTCGATCGGCACGCCGCTGCGATCCAGCATTTCCAGGCTCTTGCCCACCGGGCGGAAATAGCGTTTTTCGCCGTTGCTGTCGGTCAGCACCAGCTTATCCGCGGTGCGCGCCCATTTGCCGTAGTCGGCAAAGGTCTGATCGCCGTCTTTGGTGCCGCGATAGGTTTCCTGCAGCACGAAGGTGCCGTCCTCATCCAGGAACAGCGCCGTCTCCAGACCGCCGCAATCGGCGCAAGGCAACACCCCTTGATAGCTCTGCGGCATTGGCTGCAGCGGTTGTTCCTTCGGTTGATAATGATTGTTGCATCCCAACAACGAGAGTGCGCCTGCCGCGAGGAACAGGGCTACCGTAATTTTTTTCACAGTTATTCTCCTACTGTGTTCATGTATTCCTAAGTGCGAACCTTGCCACGCAGCGCCTTGGTGGCGCCTTTACGCGCCTTGCCTTCCAGGCGACGCAGTTTGGCCCCTTTTGTGGGCTTGGTCGCCTTGCGCGTTTTTTCCACCACCATCGCCTGCCGAATCAGCGCGGCCAGCCTGGCCAACGCCGCTTCGCGATTCAATTCCTGACTGCGATACTCTTGCGCCTTGATAATCACCACGCCATCGGCGGTAATGAGATGATGATTCAGCGCCAGCAGCCTTTCCTTATAATACTCTGGCAGGCTGGATGCCCGGATGTCAAAGCGCAAATGGATCGCCGTTGAGGTTTTGTTCACGTGCTGGCCGCCCGCGCCCTGCGCGCGGATCGCCGTCAATTCCAGCTCATTATCCGGTATGGCGATGTTTCTTGACAGTTCCAGCACCGGTTACACCTGTGCCTGCTGCCACTCGGCAAACTGGATTTCCAGACTATTCTGAGCATCGGACAGCCAAATAGTTCCCTCCTGCAACGTCGCCTGCAGCGTCATGGTGCGGCTGGCCAGCGCAGTCAGGCGCGCCAGCTGTTCGTCGTCGAGGAAACGCACGCTCAGGTTCTTGTAGCCGGCCACCTTGCCCTGCATTCCCTGCCACCACACGTGCGCGGCGCGCTCGCCGTAGGCGTACAGCACCACGCGCGGCGACTGGTTGCAAGCCTTGCGGATGCGTTTTTCGTCGGGCAACCCCATCTCGATCCACATTTCCAGCCCATTGTGGTCGTTGCGCTGCCAGATCTCCGGCTCGTCGTCGGCGCTCAGTCCTTTGGTGAACACCAGCCGCTCGTCGGCATGGCAGATCCAGGCCAACAGGCGCAGCATCATGCGCTGCTCGTTTTCGGACGGGTGTTGCGCCAGCGTCAGCGTGGCGTCGTGGTAGAAGTGACGATCCATATCAGCGATATTGACCGCGGCTTTATAAATGGTTGCTTTCAGCGCCATGGGTGACCTCGTTATTATCCGGCGACAGTGTACTTGATCAGGGCCGAACGCCGCCAGCGCGGCCCGGCCGCGGCAGTGCGAAAGGCGTGCCGGGGTGCTGATAACTCCATAACAGCTGTGCTATAGTCGTCTGGGATAGGATAAAACTCCAAGAGCCTGCGCCTCATCGCGATAGTAGTCTTGATGATGCAGAGGTTCTTAAGGGAGGAAACTGTGCAACAATACTGTGAGTTAGTACGCCGTACTTACGCCGAGATTGGCAGTGGAGATCTTGGCTACGTGCCCGATGCGCTGGCTTGTGCGTTAAAGGCATTGGACGATGTCGCAGCGAACGATGCGCTACCGTCCTCCGTTAGGGAACAGGCGGCCTTTGCCGCCGCTAACTTATTGGTGAGCGACTATGTTGATGAATGATGAGTACCAACCCATCAATTGCGATGACTACGACAACCTGGAACTCGCCTGTCAGCATAAACTTATTCTGAAGCTGGAGTTACGCGACGGAGAAGTGATCGAGGCCAAGGCGATCGACCTGCTGCAAAAGAAACGCGTTGAGTATCTGACCATCGAACAGAATGGCCAACAGCGCGACCTGCGTCTGGACCATATCAGCAGTTTCAGTCATCCGGAAATCGGTACCGTGGTCGTCAGTCTGTCGGACTGAGCAGCGGTAACCCCATCCCAACAGGGCAGCCCAACGGCTGCCCTCGTCATTTACGGCTTCAGGCTGGCGTAAAAGGCCGCCAGATCGGCGATATCGTCATCCGACAGCCCCGACACGTAGGCCTTCATCACCTCGGCCTGGCCGCCGTTGCGCTCCCCTTTCTTGTACGCCTGCAGCGCGTGCTGCAGGTACATGGCATTTTGCCCGGCCAGATTCGGGTACATCGGCACCGTCACCTTGCCCTGCGCACCGTGACACGCAGCACAGGCGGCGGCTTTCGCCTGGCCGGCCGCCGCATCCCCCGCCGCCAACGCCGGCAGGCTGAACAGGCCGGCGGCCAACAGCGTGATCCCCACAAACTTCATTATTGCTCCTCGTGATTATGATTTTTTTCCCAGCGCAGCCGCCACGGACGTTCACCTTCCGGCACCTGCCCCGCCTCACAGACGAATACGCCCAGCGCGGCGATCAGCTGCTCATCATAATAAATCAACGGGATGCGTTCACGCTGCCAGGGCGGGATCCCCAGCTCCTGCCACAATTTTTTTATCGGCCGCGAATGGGCGCGCCCCACGATGCGCACCGCGCCCTGCACGCCGCCGAAACGAATGCTGATCCGCTGCGACGGCTGCGGCGCGCGCAGCGCCAGCTCGCCCTCACCCGCGACAAGCCGCCCCAGCCCGTCCGGTAGCGCCAGCGGCTGATCAGGCTGCCAGGGCAGATGCACATCGCGCAGCGCCGCCAGCGGCGGCAACAGGTGCAACCGGCCGCGGAAACGGCGAATCTGATAGGCGCCGAGCTGCAGCTGCGGTTCGGCATCCTCCCGGCTGAGCGCCACCTCCTCCCACAGGCGCTGAAGCTGCTCACGCGCCGGCATGGTGACGTTAAACAACGCGATCCAGCGCCGCAGCAAGGCGAAGCGCCGCACCGGCGAACAGTCCGTCAGGCCGTCGATCGCCAATGAGCGATCCGCCGCCAACAGGCTTTGCAGCGGTTCTGCCAGCAGTTCGTCCAGCAGCTGCTCCTGCTCGGCGCACAGGCCGGCGCTGCGCGCCACCGCCGAGGCGAAGTGCGGCCAGCGCTGGTTGAGCTGCGGCAACACCTGCAACCGCAGGAAATTGCGATCGAAGCGCGTGTCCTGATTGCTGTCGTCATCTATCCAGGTTAAGGCGTGGCGTTGCGCGTAGTTTTCCAACGTCTGGCGTGAGCAACCCAACAGTGGCCGCAACAGCAGGTGCTCGCCCAACGCGGTGCGCGCCGCCATCGCCGACAGCCCCGCCGGCCCGCTGCCGCGCTTGAGCGCCAGCAGGAAGGTTTCGCTTTGATCGTCGAGGTGTTGGGCGGTGAGTAGCGCTTCGCCCTCCGTTAGCGCGGCGCTGAAGGCGGCATAGCGCGCCGCGCGCGCCGCCGCTTCGATGCCGCCCTGGCGGGCGTCCACCTGCACGTGCGTCACCGTCAGCGGGATCTGCCAGTCGGCGCAGCGGCTGCGGCAATGCTCAACCCAGCGGTCGGCGAAGGCGCTCAGGCCGTGATGCACATGCAGCGCGCGCAGTTGCATTCCCGGACGCCGGCGGCGCAACGCCGCCAGCACATGCAGCAGTACGCTGGAATCCAGGCCGCCGCTGAACGCCACCAGCAGCCGCTGCTGCGCGCCCAACTGGTCTGCCACCCGCGTCGTTAATTGATCAGTATTCATCGGTCGGCTTTGTCACTTCTACATAGCTGCACGTTAACCCCGCCTACCGTCATCAATCAAGCATTAACCGTCCGTGCCTGGCGCCGCGTCAGCAGCCACCAACCGCCCAGCACCGCGATCACCGCCAGCGCGCATCCGGCCGCTCCCCAGCCAATCTGGGCGAAAATGCGGCCATACGCCTGCATCGCCGCCCCCTCGACGTGATCCTCGGCGGTCTGGTTGGCGATGATGCCCGCCAGATAGTTGGCGATCGAGCCGGTCGCCAGCATATAGATGCCGGTCAGCACGCCGGTGGCGCCGGGGATATTCAGCCGGGTGATCTGCGCCATCGCCACCGGATCGATAAACAGTTCGGCGAAGCCCATCACCGCCAGGCCGGCGATCATCAGCCCCATCGATCCCGGCCCGTGCAGCCGCGTATTGAGTGCCATCAGCGTAAAGCCGACGCCGATCAACAGCAGACCGAAGGCGAACTTGCACCAGATGCGCAGCGTGCGATCGCCCGTACCGTCGCCGTTCGCCAGCCATGCCAGCGCCACGCCGCCCAGCATCACCGCGCAGGCGTTAACCGACTGGAACAGCGCGGTCGGCACCGTCCAGCCGAACCAGCGCCGATCGACGAAGTGATCGATAAACAGGCTGATGGAGCTGCCGCCCTGCTGGGCGAAAGCCCAGAACAGCGTGCCCAGCAGCATCAGCACAACAATCTGCCATAGCCCCCGGCGCTGGCCGGCGTCCGCACGCAGCATAATGCGTGCCACCAGCGCCACCGCCGCCACGCACACCAGCCCGAGCAAATAGCCGGCCCAGTCGTGCACAAACAGCAGCGTGAAGAACAGCGGCGATGCCAGCAGCGCCGCCAGCAGCCACCCCCAGTGCGGCAAACCCAGGCTTTTGGCGCGCATCAGCGGTGCATTCACGCCGCGGGTATGGCGGAAGTGGCGCCCGCCGAGCAGGAAGATCGCCAGGCCGGCGAACATGCCGATCCCGGCCAACGCAAAGCCGACGTGCCAGCCATAGCGCTCGGCCGCCAACCCACAGGCGATCGGCGCCAAAATGGAACCGACGTTGCCGGCGGCGTACAGCAGCGAGAAGCCCCCTTCGCGGCGCGAGTCGTGCGCCGGATACAGTTCGCCCAGCAGGCAGCTGATATTGGATTTGAACAGGCCGTAGCCGCAGATGATGATGGCCAGCGCCAGATAGAGCGACTGGGCGGAGACCGCGCTCAGGCCGAGTACGATATGCCCCAGCGTCATCAGCGCCGCGCCGGCGATCACCGCGACGCGATTGCCCAGCAGGCGGTCGGCGAGCCAGCCGCCCAAAATAGGAGTGACGTAAACTAACGAAGCGTAAGCGCTGTAGAGATCGATGGCGTGGCTGTCGGTATAGCCGAGTTGGTGGGTCAGATAGAGAATCAGTAACGCACGCATGCCGTAAAAGCTGAAATATTCCCAAATTTGTATGGCTACGACATAGTAGATTGCGCGCGGCTGTGAGGGTGTTTTCATGGAGGTCTCCCATCAGTCGGTGAACGGCAAAGGGGAAGCGCGAGCGCCTCCCCTGTTATTGGCTGCGGTTATTTCGCCTTCAGCACTTTCACCCGATAACGTCCGTCCGCCTGACGATAGGCGCCGTGAATATCGGTTTCAAAGCCCGGATAATGCGCGCCGATTTCGCACAGCATCTGCAGGAACTCCAGCACCGGCCGGCTCTCCTCGGTCAGCATTTCGCCCGGCATCACCAGCGGCACGCCCGGTGGGTATGGGAGGATCATATTGGCGTTGACCTTGCCGACCATCTCTTCCAGATAAACCTCTTCCACTTCGCCGTGCAGCTCTTTCTGGAACGCCTGGTATGGGTTCATCACCATGGTTGGCAGCACTTCGAACGCGCGGTACATCAGGTCCGGCAGGTTGTGCTGCTCCACCAGGCGGTGAATGTTCTGCGCCAGATCCTGAATGCGCATGTTTTCATAGAAATCAGGCGCTTCGTGATACAGCGAAGGCAGCATGTTTTTCACCCGCAGGTTCAGATCGAACGAGCGTTTGAAGTCGGTCATCGCGCGCAGCAGGCTGAGCGCCTTGGTTTTGTCGATGCCGATGCTGAACAGGAACAGCAGGTTGTACGGCCCGGTTTTCTCGACGATGATGCCGCGTTCGTCGAGGTATTTCGCCACGATGCTGGCCGGGATGCCGAACGGCTGCATCTCGCCTTCCTTGCTCATCCCCGGCGTCAGAATGGTGACCTTGATCGGATCGAGGTACATGTGTTCATTGTCGATGTTCTTGAAACCGTGCCAGGCGCTGTCGGAGCGCAGCGGCCAGCATTCCGGCTCATCGATATGCTCCGGCTGCCAGACGTCGAAGAACCAGCCGTCGGACTCGACTTTCAGGCGTTTGATCTCTTTGCGGAACTTGATCGCGCGTTCGATGGAGCCGTTGATCAGGCGCTTGCCGGCGTTGCCTTTCATCATCGCCGCGGCGGTTTCGGTCGACGCCACGATGCCGTAGTGCGGCGAGGTGGTGGTGTGCATCATGTAGGCTTCGTTGAAGGTTTCTTCGTTGATGTCGCCCTTCACGTGAATCATCGAAGCCTGCGAGAAGGCCGCCAGCAGCTTGTGGGTGGACTGGGTTTCATAGATCACCTTGCCCTCCACGCGGCCGCCGCTCATGCCGCACTTGCCTTTATAGATCGGGTGGAAGTTGGTGTAAGGCACCCAGGCGGAATCGAAGTGGATAGACTTTACGTCCAGGGTGTTCTTGATAAAGTCGGTGTTGTACAGCAGGCCGTCATAGGTGGAGTTGGTGATCACCGCATGCACCGGCCAGGTGGCGTTCGGGGTCTCCTTCACGCGTTTGGCGATGGTGGCGCGCTGGAACTCGCTCTGCGGAATGCCGCCGAGGATGCCGTAGGCGTTGCGGGTCGGGCGGAAGTAGATCGGCGTGATGTCGCTCATCATCATCAGGTGAGTCAGTGACTTGTGGCAGTTACGGTCAATCAGCACCGTGCTGCCCGCCGGCGCCGAATACATGCCGACGATCTTGTTGGCGGTGGAGGTGCCGTTGGTGACCATGTAGCTGCGTTCGGCGTTGAACACGCGGGAAATGTACTCTTCCGCCTCTTTGTGCGGGCCGGAGTGATCCAGCAGCGATCCCAGTTCGGACACCGAAATCGAGATATCCGACTTCATGGTGTTCGGGCCGAAGAAATCGTAGAACAGGCTGCCCACCGGGCTTTTCTGGAATGCGGTGCCGCCCATGTGGCCCGGCGTACAGAAGGTGTATTTGCCTTCGCGCACGTATTTGAACAGCGCCTTGGTCAACGGCGGCAGGATGGTGTCGATATACTCGTCGGTATTCTGTTTGATCTTGGCGGCGATGTCGGTTGCCGCGCCGAGCGCATATTCGAAGAAGCGCACCTGCATGCGCAGATCGTTCAGGCTGACGTCCAGCGTCGAATAGGTGTTGGCGAACGCGTACAGCGGCATGTACTCGTTCAGCTGGCTGATCTCTTCGCACAGCTCCAGGTTGTATTTGTCCCAGTCGAAGATCACCCCGCACAAGCGGGCGTTGTTCTCGATCAGTTTCAGCAGGTCTTCGCGATCGTTAGGGTAAACGATGCGGAAATCCAGACTTTCCAGCGCCTGATGCAGTTCACGGATAGGCTCTTCTTTGAAGTAGACACCCATGTGATTCATGATGGCGATAACGTTCATATGCATTTCTCCTGGCAAAGCAAGCCCCTTCCCGTCGCGGCTGACAGGTCGGAAAGAAAGGGGCTGGGTAAATTCAGTCGGTCAGCGGACGCGAATCAGTGCGCTTTGGCCGTGGTGTTTTCATCGACCGCCGCGGCGTTGGCAGCCTGGCGGGTATTCATTTTCCGGGCGTAGAACATCAGGATAATCAGGCTGATGATAAAGGTGCCGGACAGTTCGAATGAGTTGGCGCCCATCAGCGCGATGAAGCAGAAGCCGCAGCCGCACACCGAAGCGATCAGGCTCAGCAGGTTGCGCACGTTGACCCCTTCGAAGCGGATCAGGTCTACGCAGGAGTAGAAGTAAGGCAGCATGGTCAGCAGCACCGCGATGCCGGTCAGCTCGCCGAACAGGTCGGACGCTTTGCCGCCGGCGGAGCTCATCAGGGTGATCAGCACCATCAGCGCGGTCATTTTGCAGCCGGCCAGCAGCAGGCCTTTCTTCGGAATGCCATTTTTATCCAGCTCGCCGTACACTTTCGGGAAGTTGCCGTCGTTGGCGGCGCGTACCCCGGCCTGGCCGACCAGCATCATCCACGAACCGAGCGACGTCAGGCAGGCGAAGGCAGTGAAGGCGGAAACCATCGGTGCGGCCCAGTTACCCATAATCGCCGAGGCGCTGATGGCGAACGGCGCGCCGCTGGCGGCCATTTCAGACGCCGGGAACATACCGCTGATCACCTGAGTGGCGGCGATGTAGATAATGCCCGCCAGGCCGGTGCCGAGCATGGTTGCCAGCGGCACGGTGCGTTTCGGGTTTTTCACCATGCCGGTGCTGACCGCTGCGGATTCCACGCCGATAAACGCCCACAGGCACAGCAGGATACTTTTGATGACCGCATGGCTGTCGGTGGTGCCGGAGGTATTCCAGTTAGCCTGATAGGTGGCGGCGTCAAACCAGTGCCAGCCGACGGTGGCAGTCACGATCACCGGGATCAGCACCAGCACCAGGCCCAGGGTGGTCAAACGACTGACCCAGGTTCCGCCCAGCATGTTGACGAAGGTGAAGATCCACACGATAGCGATACAGGCGATGCCGGCAGGTACCGGGTTGTTCAGCGCCGGGAAGAAGGTGGAGAGATAAGAAACGGCGGTAATGCCGATGGCCAGGTTACCGATCCAGTTGGCATGGTAATAAAGCACGCCGGTCTGGAAACCGAAGGCCGGGGAAATTTCACCCGCGTAGGCGATAGGGCCGCCCTGCTGCGGGTTTTTGGTGGCGAGGCGGGCATACACATAGGCCAGCGACATCGCCCCGATAATCGAGATCACCCATCCCCAGATGGCGATAGATCCGAGACTCGCCAGGTTGGCGGGCAATAAGGCAATCCCGCTCCCCATCATATTACCGGCGACGACGCCGGTGCAGGCAATAAGCCCTATTTTCTTGGGTGAAGCCATGGTCAGTTTCTCCTGATTTACGTTTCTTATAAGCCACACCCATAAATAAAAGATTTTAATGAGCCGGCTTGATAGTCAGGATGCTAACCATCGGGGGGAATAAAGTCCTAAAGATAAAGTGAGATTACGCTCATGATCATACAAATGATAACCTGAGGTTTTTCATTAACACATCAAGATAAAAAGATAAGCTAAAGAAAAGATAAACATCATTTAAAAACAACAATATGACAAGGTTAATGACGCATAACAAACGGCAAAAAAGAAATAATATCGCGCAGCAAAATAATACATTCACGCAACATGCCTTCACCAATAAATAACGCCGCCATGATTCCCGGAGAATAATGGCGGCGTGATATCGGTTAATTATTGGCGCTGATAGTTATTTAAATAAGGCACCACGTTGGTCAATGACGTCTGGAATACGCCGTTGGTGATCCAATGCAATGTGTCTTCGCCGGGGCGAAGATTGAATGCGGTAATATAAGAATCCGCCGCCAAATGGTTCTGCCCCTGCATTTCATACACCTTGCCCAGCAGCACATAATTCAGCCACGACATTTGCAATTCAATCCCCAGATCGATCGCCCGGTGCGCCTCGTCAATGCGCCCCTGCGTCAATGCATCTACCGCCAGAACTTGCTGCATGATTGGCGTGTTTTTCAATTCGGGGATCGTCGCCAGATGGCTGATATCGGCGCGCAATTGCGCCAGGGCCTGGCTGTCGAACGGTTGATAAGAATTACGCAGCAGATCCACCAGCGCCTTTTCGGCCAGCAGGTAATGGAAGTTCGGCGCGCTTTTAATCAGCTCGCTCAGCTGGGCGCTGGCGCGGGTCAACGAATCGGCGTCGCCGTGGATCAGCAACTGGTGCGCCTGGTAGAAACGCTGCAGCAACGGCCCGTTGTCGGGCAGCAGCTGCGCCAGGCGCTGCTCCAGCTGTGGCGGCCAGGGCTGCTTCAGCGCAGCGGACAGGCTGGAGAGGAAGTCGGTCTGGATCTTCAGCTGGTTATCGGCGGTAATAAAGTAACGCTTGTCCAGCATGACTGAGCTGTCGGCGTTATCCACCAGCCGCACGGACAGGAAACACTGCTGGGCGCGGTAGTGGCGCTGATTGACGAACTCGATATACAGCGACTTGCCCGAGTTGCTGGGGCCGGAATAGTTGTAGTTGGTCTGGTCGTGTACCAGGAAGGTCGAGTAGGTGTTCAGCGAATCGGTGATCAGCTCGCTGACGCCCACCACATAAGAGAGCTGCGGCATCCAGTTACTGCAGCTCTCGCCGCCCTGGATGCGAATATCGATATCGCGCGGGTTGAGCAGCACCGGCATGGTGGATACCGGCACGCGCTGCGACAGCGTGGCGATGCCGACAAACGCCACGCAGACGCTGAGCGCCGCCAGAAACGCCAGCCACACCCAGAAGGTCGAGCGACGATAAAAACGCGGCTTCTTTTCGCCGGGCGCGGCAGGCGGTGCGCTTGTCCGGCGCGGCGGCACATACGGCGTCTCGTCTTCCTCGCTGCCGTCTTCCGGCTCATGCATGATCACCGCGATCTGCGGCGCCTGTGCGGGAGCGGGTTGCGTCTCCCCTTCTTCACACCAGATCACCGACGTCGCCAGCTTATACCCGCGCTTGGGCACGGTGATAATGTATTCCGGGCTGTCGCTGTCACCGTCTTTCAGGTATTTGCGCAGCTCTGAAATACATTGGGTCACCACATGGTTGGTGACGATATTGCGCTTCCAGACGTTGTCGATCAGCTCGTCGCGGCTCAGCACCACGTCGGGATGCCGGGCGAAATAGCACAGCATGTCGATCAGGCGCGGTTCCAGCGTTTTTTGGCGTCCGTCGCGGCTGATGGTGTTGTCGGCAGGGGTAACCAGCCACTCCCCGACGCGAAAAGCAGGCTCTTGCATGGCGGAAATAACTCTGTAGGCATGTAGGGCAAGGGCGCGATCATAGCATAACCGCCCCCGGCTGTGGCCGCCGGGAGGCGATTAAGCCGTTAACTCTCGTATAATTCTAACGGTAAACCATCGGGATCGCTGAAAAAGGTAAAACGGGATTGGGTATAAGGATCGACGCGTACCGGTTCGCAGGCGACGCCGGCCGCCTGCAGATGGGCGATGGCCTGGCCAATGTCGTCAACGCTGAACGCCAGATGGCGCAGGCCGCAGGCCTCCGGGCGGCTGACGCGGGCCGGCGGCGAAGGGAAAGAAAACAGCTCGATAGTGTATTGCCCGTTGAGCGCCAGATCGGCTTTCCAGGAGCCGCGCTCCTCGCGGTAGACTTCGCTCAGCAGGGTAAATCCGAGAATGTCGCAGTAAAAATGCTTACTGGCGGCGTAGTCCGCGCCAATGATCGCGATATGGTGTACCTGACGTAACGCCAGCATGGCAGCCTCTCCTGTTCGGTCTGATGAGGCAAGGTATCCGGCGGCGGTGATGCCGTCAACGGTCAATCTTATCTGCTGTTCTCCCCCATTTGCGCTCTCATACAATCCCGCCGTAACATTCAAATTATTTTTGATAATTACAATACGAAATTATATTAGTATTGAATTTATTTGCCGCCTATTCACGCAATGACGGCAACAAAACTCACCTGAATAAAGGAACAGGTATGAAAATGCGCCCCGGCGTCATCGGTTCGTTAATGTGTATTTCCACTTCGGTTTGGGCAACGACGGCGCCCGTTTGCGTAAAAACAGACCGGCTCCAAATCGAGGGGTTGTTCGAGCGGTGGAATACCGCTTTACAGAGTGGAGAAGCGCAAAAAGTCGCAAATACTTATCTGGACGATGCGGTGTTGCTCCCCACGCTTTCCAACAAGATGCGGCTGACGAATGCCGAACGGGTGGATTACTTCAGACATTTTCTGGCGAAAAGACCGGTGGGCAACATTAAAAGCCGCACCATACGCCTTGGCTGCAACACCGCGATAGATACCGGCATCTATGCCTTTACGTTCGCAGACAAATCGACGGTATCGGCGCGTTATACCTTTACCTATGCCTGGGACGGTGACGAGTGGAAAATCTCCACTCATCACTCCTCCGTCATGCCGGAAAGCTGACCGCCGGAAACCGCGCTACGCCCGATATCAGGAAGGCTTCAACACCTTCACCAGATAGCGCCCGTCCTCCGTCAGTCTGGCGCCGTGGATGTCGGTTTCAAAACCGGGGTAACGTTCGCCGATCGAGCACAGCATCAGCAGAAAATCGAGTACCGCCCGGCTCTCTTCGGTGATCATTTCCCCCGGCATCACCAGCGGCACGCCCGGCGGATACGGCAGGATCATATTGGCCGCCACCTTGCCCACCAGCTGATCCAGCTCGCAGGTTTCCACGTTGCCGCGCACCTGCTCCTGGAACATCTGGTGCGGCGTCAGCTTCATTTCCGGCAGCACGTCGAACGCCCGCTGCATCAGGCGCGGCAGATCGTGCTGGCAGATCAGGCGATGAATGCCGGCGGCCAGATCCTGAATGCGCATGTTGCGATAGAAATCCGGATCCTCGGCGTACAGATCCGGCAGCATGTTCTTCACCCGCAGATTGAGATCGTAGGCGCGCTTGAAGTCGGTCAGGCCGCGCAGCAGGCTCATCGCCTTGGTTTTGTCGATGCCGATGCTGAACAGGAACAGCAGGTTGTACGGCCCGGTCTTCTCCACCACGATGCCGCGCTCGTCGAGGTACTTCGCCACCAGCGCCGCCGGGATCCCTTCCTCCTCCAGCGCGCCCAGCTCGTTCATGCCCGGCGTCAGGATCGTCACCTTGATCGGATCGAGGTACATGTGATCGCGATCGGTCTGGCCGAAGCCGTGCCAGTTGTCGTCCGGATCCAATGGCCAGCATTGCGCCTCATCGATCTCTTCCGGTTGCCAAATGTCGAAGAACCAACTGTCGCTCTCCTCGCGCAGCCGCTGCACTTCACGGCGAAAATGCAGTGCGCGCTCCACCGAGCGGTTGATCAAGCGGCGCCCCGGGTTGCCGCGCAGCATGGCGGCCGCGGTCTCCATCGACGCCACGATGCCGTAGTGCGGCGAGGTGGTGGTGTGCATCATGTAGGCTTCGTTGAAGGTGCTCTCGTCGTAGTCGCCTTTGATATGAATCATCGAGGCCTGCGAGAAGGCCGCCAGCAGCTTGTGCGTCGACTGGGTCTCGTAGAAAACCTTACCGGGCACCCGCTCGCCGCTCATGCCGCTCTTGCCGTCGTAAATCGGATGGAAGTTGGTGTAAGGCACCCAGGCGGAGTCAAAGTGGATCGATGGCACCTCCAGCGTCTGCTTGATGTAGTCGGTGTTGTACAGCAGGCCGTCATAGGTGGAATTGGTGATCACCGCATGCACCGGCCAGGTGGCGTTCTCGGTCTCCTGCACCCGGGCGGCGATGCTTTCGCGGGTGAACTCGCGCTGCGGAACGCCGCCGAGGATGCCGTAGGCGTTGCGCAGCGGGCGCAGATAGATCGGCACGATATCGCTCATCATCAGCAGGTGGCACAGCGATTTGTGGCAGTTGCGGTCAATCAGCACGGTGCTGCCGGCCGGTGCCGAATACATGCCGACGATCTTGTTGGCGGTGGAGGTGCCGTTGGTGACCAGATAGCTCTGCTCGGCGTTGAAGGTGCGCGCGATATACTCTTCGGCCTCCAGGTGCGGCCCGGTGTGATCCAGCAGCGAACCGAGCTCGGTAACCGAAATCGAGATGTCGGCCTTCAGGGTATTGGCGCCGAAAAAGTCATAGAACAGGCAGCCCACCGGGCTTTTTTGAAACGCGGTGCCGGCCATGTGGCCCGGCGTGCAGAAGGTGTACTTCCCTTCGCGCACATAGTTGAACAGCGCCTTGGTCAGCGGCGGCGTAATGGTATCGATGTATTCCGCGGTGTACTGCTGGATGCGCTGCGCGATATCGTCCGCCGCATTCAGGCCATACTCGAAGAAATAGAGCACCATGCGCATTTCATGCAGGCTGACGTCGAAGGTGGAATGGGTATTGATAAAGGCGTACAGCGGCAGGTATTCATTCAGCTCGTTGATTTCGCTGCACAGCTCCAGGCTGTAGTCGTCCCAGTCGAAGATCACCCCGCAGATGCGGGCGTTGGCTTCGATCAGCTTCAGCAGATCACCGCTGTTTTTGGGGTACACCAGCTGGAATCCCATGGCGGCCAGCGCCGCGTGGAGCTCGCGGATCGGCTCATCTTTGTAGTAGACGCCCGTCGGGCCCATGATGGCGATGATATTCATCGGCAGCTCCTGTCAGTTAACGGCCAAGTCTCTATAACACCACGAAAATCCGGTGGTGTGTAGCCAAAAAAAAACCGCCCGGAGGCGGTTTCTTGCAGCGAAGCACAGAACTCAGCAGTAGCCGTAGTTCATCAGACGCTGGTAGCGGCGGTTGAGCAACTCTTCGTCGTTCAGGCCGTCCAGATCTTTCAGATCGGCCAGCAGCTGCGCTTTCAGCGCGGCGGCCATTGCCGGCACGTCGCGGTGCGCGGAACCCAGCGGCTCCGGGATCACCGAGTCGATCAGCTTCAGCTCTTTCAGACGCGGCGCGGTGATGCCCATCGCTTCTGCGGCCAGCGGCGCCTTATCGGCGCTCTTCCACAGGATGGAGGCGCAGCCTTCCGGCGAAATCACCGAGTAGGTGCTGTACTGCAGCATGTTCACCTTATCGCCCACGCCGATCGCCAGCGCGCCGCCGGAGCCGCCTTCGCCGATGACGGTGCAGATGACCGGCACGTTCAGGCGCGACATCTCACGCAGGTTGCGCGCGATGGCTTCGGACTGGCCGCGCTCTTCCGCGCCCACGCCCGGATAAGCGCCCGGGGTATCGATAAAGGTGATGATCGGCATCTTGAAGCGCGCGGCCATTTCCATCAGGCGCAGCGCCTTGCGGTAGCCTTCCGGCGCCGGCATGCCGAAGTTGCGGCGGATCTTCTCTTTGGTTTCACGGCCTTTCTGGTGCCCGATGATCATCACCGGGCGGCCATCCAGGCGCGCAATACCGCCGACGATCGCTTTGTCGTCGGCGTAAGCGCGATCGCCCGCCAACTCTTCGAAGTCGGTAAAGATGTGTTTGATATAATCCAGGGTATAAGGACGGCGCGGGTGGCGTGCCAATTGGGCAATCTGCCAGGCCCCAAGATCGGCAAAAATCTTGCGCGTCAGCTCAACGCTCTTTTCACGCAGGCGCTGAACCTCTTCGTCCAGATTAATATCTAATTTTTCGTCTTGACGGCTGACTGCAGTCAGCGAGTCAATTTTCGCTTCCAGCTCTGCAATCGGCTGTTCAAAATCAAGAAAATTCAGACTCATAGCATTCCTATTTTAGTCAAATTCCAAGTCCACCTGCTCATTGCCTACCAACGTCCGCAAGTCGATCAACAAGCGGTCGGTGGGCGTCACGCGCCAGGTTGCGCCAAAACGCAGCTTGGCTCGCGCATCTTCCCGTTGATAGTAGAGATGCACTGGAATCGTCCCCGAGCGATGGGGTTCCAACGACTGACGGAGACGGTTCAAAAGCTGGTCATCAATTTGCCTGTCAGTCAGCGAGATAGCAAGCCCGCGAGCGTATTTTTCCCGGGCTTCACTGATGTCCATTACCTCGCGGGCCATCATTTTAAGCCCGCCGCTAAAGTCATCAAAGCTGACCTGTCCACTGGCGATAAGGATACGGTCTTTTTCCAACAAATGCTGGTATTTTTCTAACGCTTCGGTGAATAACATCACTTCCAGGCGGCCCGAACGGTCATCCAATGTACAGATGCCGATGCGGTTGCCGCGCTTGGTCACCATCACCCGCGCGGCGACCACCAGCCCGACGGCGGTGGTCATTTTGCCCCGATCCGTCGGGTGCATGTCTTTCAAACGCTGGCCACCGGCGTAACGTTCGATCTCCTTCAGGTACTGGGTGATCGGGTGGCCGGTCAGGTACAGCCCCAGCGTCTCCCGTTCACCGTCCAGCACCACCTGCTCCGGCCAGGGCGCGATATTGGCGTAGGATTGCTCCACCTGCTCCGGCGCTTCCGCCAGCACGCCAAACATATCCACCTGGCCGATCGCTTCGGCTTTCGCATGCTGATCCGCCGCTTTCAACGCGTCGCCGAGCGAATTCATCAGCGCGGCGCGGTGCGGCCCGAGGCGATCGAACGCGCCGGACATGATCAGTTTTTCCAGAATGCGGCGGTTCAGTTTCTTGATGTCTGAGCGCGCGCAGAGATCGAACAGGTCTTTGAAGTAACCCTGCTCGCCGCTGTTGCGCGCCTCGATGATGGCTTCGATCGGCCCTTCCCCCACGCCCTTGATGGCGCCTATGCCGTAAACGATCTCGCCGTCGTCGTTGACGTGGAAGTGATACAGGCCGCTGTTGATGTCCGGCGGCAGGATCTTCAGCCCCATGCGCCAGCATTCGTCCACCAGCCCCACCACCTTATCGGTGTTGTCCATATCGGCGGTCATCACCGCCGCCATAAACTCGGCCGGGTAGTGCGCTTTCAGCCACAGCGTCTGATACGACACCAGCGCATAGGCGGCGGAGTGCGATTTGTTGAAGCCGTATCCGGCGAATTTCTCCACCAGGTCGAAGATTTTCACCGACAGTTCGCCGTCGATGCCGCGCGCTTTGGCGCCATCTTCAAAGCCGCCGCGCTGCTTGGCCATCTCGACCGGGTTCTTTTTACCCATCGCACGGCGCAGCATGTCCGCGCCGCCCAGCGTATAGCCCGCCAGCACCTGGGCAATCTGCATCACCTGTTCCTGATACAGGATGATGCCATAGGTGGGTTCCAGCACCGGCTTGAGCGACTCGTGCTGCCACTGGATGTCCGGGTAGGAGATCTCTTCGCGGCCGTGCTTGCGGTCGATGAAGTTATCCACCATCCCCGACTGCAGCGGCCCCGGACGGAACAGCGCCACCAGTGCGATCATGTCTTCGAAGCAGTCGGGCTTCAGACGTTTGATCAGGTCTTTCATGCCGCGCGATTCAAGCTGGAACACCGCCGTGGTTTCCGAGCGCTGCAGCATGTCGAAGCTTTTCTTGTCGTCGAGCGGAATGGCGGCGATGTCGATCGGCTCCAGCCCGGTCTTGGCGCGCCGGGCGTTGATCATCTCCAGCGCCCAGTCGATGATGGTCAGGGTGCGCAGACCGAGGAAGTCGAACTTCACCAGCCCGGCGTATTCCACGTCGTTCTTATCGAACTGGGTCACCGGGTGCTGCCCTTCGGCGTCGCAGTACAGCGGCGCGAAGTCGGTGATTTTGGTCGGCGCTATCACCACGCCCCCGGCGTGTTTACCGGCGTTACGCGTCACCCCTTCCAGCTTGCGCGCCATGTCGATCAGCGCCTTGACCTCTTCGTCTGCCTCGTAAATTTCCGGCAGCTGCGGTTCGGCGGCGAAGGCTTTTTCCAGCGTCATGCCCGGATCCGGCGGCACCAGCTTGGAGATGCGATCGACGAAGCCGTACGGGTGCCCCAGCACGCGGCCCACGTCGCGGATAACCGCTTTCGCCGCCATGGTGCCGAAGGTGATGATCTGCGATACCGCTTCGCGGCCGTACATCTCCGCCACGTGCTCAATTACCTGATCGCGCTTCTCCATGCAGAAGTCGACGTCGAAGTCGGGCATCGAGACACGTTCCGGGTTCAGGAAACGTTCGAACAGCAGGTCGAACTCCAGCGGATCGAGGTCGGTGATTTTCAACGCATAGGCCACCAGCGAACCGGCGCCGGAACCGCGCCCCGGGCCCACCGGCACGTTGTTGTCCTTCGACCACTGGATAAACTCCATCACGATCAGGAAGTAGCCGGGGAACCCCATCTGGTTGATCACCTTCAGCTCGACGTCCAGACGCTCGTCGTATTCCGGGCGGCGCTGCGCGCGCACTTCAGGATCGGGGAACAGGAACTCGAGACGCTCTTCCAGCCCCTCTTTCGATTTGAGTACCAGGAAGTCCTCGGTGCTCATGTCGCCGGTCGGGAACTGCGGCAGGAAGTATTCGCCGAGGCGAATGGTGACGTTGCAGCGCTTGGCGATCTCGACGCTGTTCAGCAGCGCTTCGGGGATGTCGGCGAACAGCTCGCACATCTCGTCTTCGCTGCGCATGTATTGCTGCGGGCTGTAGTTGCGCGGCCGCTTGGGATCGTCCAGCGTAAAGCCGTCGTGGATGGCGACGCGAATTTCATGGGCGTCGAAGTCATCTTCCACCAGGAAGCGCACGTCGTTGGTGGCCACCACCGGCAAACCGCGCTCGGTGGCCAGCGCCACCGCCGCATGCAGGTAGTTCTCTTCGTCCGGGCGGCCGGTGCGAATCAGTTCCAGGTAGTAACAGTCCGGGAAGTGCTGCTGGTAGAAGTCCAGACACTGATCCACCTGCGCCTGGTTGCCGCGCAGCAGAAACTTGCCGACGTCGCCCTGACGCGCGCCGGAGAGCAGAATCAGCCCTTCGCGATGTTCAATCAGCCAGTCGCGATCGATGAGCGGGCCGGCGGCGCCGTAGCCGCGCTGATAGGCGCGGGAAATCAGCAGCGTCAGGTTCTGGTAGCCTTCGTTGTTGCTGGCCAGCACCGTCAGCTGAGCCAGCTCGTCGCCCAGCTCTTCGCTTTGCACATGGAAATCCGCGCCGATGATCGGTTTGATCCCGGCGCCGTGCGCGCTGCCGTAGAACTTCACCAATCCACACAGGTTGGTGAAATCGGTGATTGCCAGAGCAGGCATGGCTAACGCGGCGGCTCTTTTCACCAGCGGTGCCGTCTTGGCCAATCCATCAATCATGGAGTAGTCACTGTGGACGCGCAGGTGAATAAAACGAGGTTCGGCCATCTCCAGATACCTGATTGAAGGGGCTCAGCAGGCTGAACCCGGGTTAATGCTATCGTCGGGCCTGGTCAACCAGGCCCGCAGGCTACAGCGCCAGCGCCCTTTTCACCGGCGCGAAGCTGCGGCGGTGATGCTCGGTGGCGCCCAGCGCGGCCAGCCGCTCCAGGTGGAAGGCGGTCGGGTAACCCTTATGCTGCGCGAAACCGTAGTCCGGGAACTCGCTGTCCAGCGCGGCCATTTCACGATCGCGCGTGACCTTCGCCAGAATGGACGCCGCGCTGATCTCCGCCACGCGGCTGTCGCCCTTCACCACCGCCTGCGAACGCATCGGCAGGTTCGGGCAACGGTTACCGTCGATTAAAACCATGTCCGGCGCGATATGCAACCCGGCCACCGCCCGCTGCATCGCCAGCATGGTGGCGTGCAATATGTTCAGTTGGTCGATTTCCGCCGGCTCGGCGCGCCCCAGGCTCCAGGAGAGCGCCTTGGCGACGATTTCGTCATACAGCGCCAGGCGGCGTTTTTCACTGAGTTTCTTGGAATCCGCCAGCCCGACGATCGGCTGCGCCGGATCGAGGATCACGGCGGCGGTGACCACCGCGCCGACCAACGGCCCGCGGCCCACTTCGTCCATGCCGGCAATCAGCGTGGCAGCGGGATAGATAAAGGGTTCAATCATGCTTTCGCCAGCTCCAACACAGCCTGAGCGGCCTGTTCGTCCGCACCGCAACGGATGCTTTGGTGCAAGGTAAGGAAAGTCTGTTTCAGCGCTTCGGTTTGCGGGCTCTCTTCCAGCAGCGGCATCACGGCGGCGGCCAGTTTGTCCGGCACGCAGTCATGCTGCAGCAGCTCGGTAACGATCTCGCGCCCCGCCAGCAGATTCGGCAGCGAAACGTAAGGCGTTTTCACCAGCTTCTGCGCCAGCCAGAAAGTGAACGGCTTCATGCGATAGCCCACCACCATCGGGCACTTGGCCAGCATGCACTCCAGCGCCGCCGTGCCGGATGCCAGCAGCGCCGCGTCGCTGGCGATCATCGCCTCGCGCCCCTGGCCGTTCAGCAGGTGTACGGTCAGATCCGGCGCCACTTCCGCCTTGATGCGCTCAAACTGCTCGCGCCGTTTGGCGTTGACCAGCGGCACCACCACTTCCAGCTCGGGATAACGGGTGCGCAGCAGCTGCGCGGTCTTGAGGAAGTCGGCGCTCAGCATCTCGACTTCGGCGCCGCGGCTGCCCGGCAGCAACGCCAGACAGCGCGCCTGCGGATCGATGCCAAGCTGAGCGCGCGCCGCCAGCCGATCGGGCTGCAACGGCATGGCGTCCGCCATGGTGTGGCCGATAAACCGGCAGGGCACGTTGAAACGATCGTAAAACGCTTTTTCGAAAGGGAGAAAGGCCAGCACCAGATCGGTGGCTTTGCCAATTTTGAAAACGCGCTTTTGCCGCCAGGCCCACACGGAAGGGCTGACGTAGTGAATGGTACGGATACCGCGCTGCTTGAGGCGGCCTTCCAGCGTGATGTTGAAGTCCGGCGCGTCGATGCCGACAAACACGTCCGGCCGCAGCTCGCCGAAGCGGCGGGTAAGATCCTTGCGGATCTTCAACAGGCGTGGCAAACGCTCGAGCACTTCCACCACGCCCATGACCGCCAGCTCTTCCATTTCGTACCAGGCTTCACAGCCTTCGGCCTGCATCAGCGGGCCGGCGACGCCAACAAAACGCGCGTCGGGTATCTGCGCCTTGAGCGCGCGGATCAAACCGGCGCCGAGAATGTCACCGGAGGTTTCTCCGGCGACCAATCCGATAGTCAATGGACGATTCGACATAACTCAGCGAATGATACCGCGGGTGGAACGGGTAAAGAAATCGAGGTATTGCTGCACCACCGGCTGTTCTTTGGCCAGGGCTTCGATTTCCGCTTTCGCTTCATCCAGCGTTTTCTCGCTGCGATACAGGATCTTGTAGGCGTTGCGGATCGCCTGCATTTCATCCTTGTCAAAACCGCGACGCTTCAGGCCGACCGCGTTGACGCCGAACGGCGTCGCGTGGTTACCCTGAGCGATGACGAATGGAGGCACGTCCTGAGCGACGCCGGAACAACCGCCTACCATCACATGCGCGCCGATAATGCAGAACTGGTGGATCGCCGTCATGCCGCCGATGATGGCGTGATCGTCGATTTCCACATGCCCCGCCAGCGTGGCGTTGTTGGCCAGCACGCAAGCGTTGCCGACCACGCAGTCGTGGGCGACGTGCACGTTGACCATCAGCAGGTTGTCATTGCCCACTTTGGTCAGGCCGGTGCCCTGCGCGGTGCCGCGGTGAATGGTCACGCTTTCGCGGATGCGGTTGCGATCGCCCACTTCAACGCGCGTCGGTTCGCCCGCGTATTTCAGATCCTGGTTCACTTCACCGATGGAAGCGAACTGATAAATCTGGTTATCGCAGCCAATCTTGGTAATGCCGTTCACCACCACGTGGGATTTCAGCACCGTGCCGGCGCCGATTTCCACCTGGGAGCCGACGTAGCAGAAAGGGCCGATATGCACGTTGGCGCCGATCACGGCGCCTTCTTCGACTATCGCGCTAGGATGGATAAAGGCGGTTTGGTCAATCACGGATTAAGCCTCCCGGCTGCGGGCACACATCATGGTTGCTTCGCAGACAATTTTACCGTCAACGGTCGCCACGCCTTTGAAGCGAGTCAGGCCGCGGCGAGTTTTCTCGAAGGTGACTTCCATGACCATCTGATCGCCTGGCACCACAGGGCGTTTGAAGCGTGCTTCGTCGATACCGGCGAAGTAATACAGCTCGCCCGGCTCCAGTTTGCCGACGCTTTTAAACGCCAGGATACCGGTGGCCTGCGCCATGGCTTCCAGAATCAATACGCCTGGGAAAATCGGTTTGCCAGGGAAGTGGCCCTGGAAAAACGGTTCGTTCACCGATACGTTCTTCACCGCACGCAGATATTTGTGCTCTTCAAACTCGAGGACGCGGTCGACCAGCAAGAACGGGTAACGGTGAGGAAGCAGATCCAAAATTTCTGCAATATCCAGAGTATGAGTGTCAGTAGTCAAAATACTCTTCCTGTCTCTAAAAACTGATGGCATCAACAACACGGCCTGCGCTGACCCCAAAAGGAGATCATCATGCAGGCCGCAAATTAACATCTCTTTGCGCTTTTGGTCTCACGACCAACGCGTTTCGTTTTGTACCCGCGAAGGCGGGCGGCAATGATTAGTCTTTTCCGACTTTACGTTCGACAGCTTTCAAGCGTTTGCTGATCTCATCGATATTCATCACCAACGCAGCGGTTTTACGCCAAACCTTGTTAGGCTGCAACGGAATGCCCGAAGAGTATACCCCAGGTTCGGTGATTGGTCGCATAACCATTCCCATTCCGGTAACAACAACCTTGTCGGCAATTTCCATGTGACCGTTGATCACGCTGGCACCGCCGATCTGGCAGTAGCGGCCGATTTTCAGGCTGCCGGCCATGATCACACCGCCGGCGACGGCGGTATTGTCGCCAATCACGACGTTATGTGCAATCTGGCATTGGTTGTCGATGATAACACCATTCCCGATTTGGGTGTTATCCAAAGCGCCGCGGTCGATGGTGGTGCAGGCGCCGATTTCGACGCGATCGCCGATAATCACCGTGCCCAACTGAGGGATTTTGATCCACTCGCCGCGCTCGTTCGCATAGCCGAAACCGTCCGCGCCGATCACGGTGCCGGACTGGATCAGGCAGCGCTGGCCGATTTCAACCGCATGATAAATCGTAACGTTCGCCCACAGACGCGTTCCCGCGCCGATGCGCGCGTGTTTGCCGATGAAGCAGCCCGGGCCGATAACCACGTTATCGCCAAGCACCGCACCCGACTCAATCACCGCGTTCGCCCCAATGGCGACGTTCTGCCCCAGTTGCGCTTCAGGCGAGACAACCGCGCTTGGCGCAATATCCTGCGCCGGCGCCGGCGTGGTGTCCATCAGCTGCGCCATGCGCGCGTAGGTCAGGTAAGGGTTTTTAACCACCAGCGCCGCAGTACGGCAGTGTGGTAAATCCGCTTCGGTAAGCACCACGGCGCTTGCCTGGCAGGAAGACAGCTGCTCTTGATAGCGGCTGTTTGACAAAAACGTGATTTGGCCAGGCTGTGCCGAATGCATAGAAGCAATGCCGGTGATGACGAGATCGCCATCACCGTGCAATTGTGCATCCAACTGCTGCGCTAAATCAGCCAGTCGAATTGAAAGCATGTGTTATTTAACCTGTTTCAGCACGTCAGCAGTGATATCTTTGGAAGAGTCTGCATAGGCAACGGCGTTGGCGTCGATCACCACGTCATAACCGCCTTTGCTGGCGACAGATTTCACAGCGTCCTGAATGCGGCTCAGGATCTTGTTACGCTCTTCCATCTGGCGACGACGGTTGTCCTGCTCGAAAGCCTGGGCTTTCTGAGAGAACTGCTCGCGCTGCGCCATCACGTCTTTTTCCAACTTGCTGCGATCGCTGGCTTTCATGGTAGCGCCGTCACGCTGCAGACGTTGCATTTTGGTCTGCAGGCTACGTTCCATGTTCTGGAGTTCGCTTGCACGGCCTTTAAACTCGTTTTCCAGCTGTTTAGCGACCGCTTCGCGGGCCGGCAGCTGTTGGAAAATGCTGGAGACGTTAACGACAGCGATCTTATCTGCTGCCTGAACGCCAGCTGAAGCAGCCATTGCTAAACCGAGGCCTGCGGCACACAACCACTTTTTCACTATAAACTCCTTACCATCACCCATTTGTGTCATATGACACTGAAGTACACAATTTGCCAGACTTATCCCACCAAACAATGAGAATCATCTCCCTCTGCCGGCGGGCGCCTGGCCATTGCGATTCTTAATAACTTTTATGCCCAGAGGCGAGACCCGTTACCAGGTCTTACCGATGTTAAACTGGAACTGTTCGGACTTGTCGCCTTCGTATTTCTTGATCGGGTTGGCGTAAGAGAACACCAATGGCCCCAGCGGCGACATCCACTGCAGCGCGATACCGGCGGAAGAACGAATATTGCTGGCCTTGCTGTAGTCCGGCACGCCGTACATCAGCGTTTCGTTGGTATTCTTCCACTTGGTATCCCACACGGTACCGGCATCGATGAACAGCGACGTCCGCACTGAGTTGGCGTATTTCTCGCTGATGAACGGCGTCGGGGTGATCAGCTCCAGGCTGGCGACCGCCATGGCGTTACCGCCCACCGCGTCATCCGAGCTACAGATGTTCTGACGCGTGGTCGTGCTGCCGGCGTTGAACTGACACTGGTACGAGTTGGAATTGTAGTACACCGCCTTCGGACCAATGGTGTTGGACTGGAAGCCACGCACGGTGCTAGAACCACCGGCGTAGAAGTTCTCGTAGAACGGCATTTCCTTGCCGCCCAAGCCATCCGCGTAACCCAGACGGCCACGGCCCAACAGCACCCAGGTGCGATCGTCGTTGATCGGCACGTACTGTACGCTGTCCAGCGTCACCTTGTAGTATTCGTTGTCCGAGCCCGGAATGGTGACCTTGCCGTTCAACGTGGTGCGGTTACCCGACGTCGGGAAGTAGCCGCGGTCTAGGTTGTTGTAGGTCCAACCCAGGTTCAACGTAAAGTCGTCCGTCGAGTAGCTGGCGCGGTCGGTCTTGTTCGCATCCACGCCCATCGAGTCGAGGTAACGCCACATGGCGATCTGCGGCTGCATGTTCGACAGGCCGTTGTGGACGTAGCCCAGGCCGGTACGCAACGAGTTGTTTTCGTTGATCGGGAAGCCCAGCGTGCCGTCGATACCGTAACTCTTGTTGGTATAGTCCGACAGATCCGCGTCATCCGCCTTAAAGTCGTTGTAGAAGATGCGGCCGCCCAGGCTCACACCGTCAACGGTGAAGTACGGGTTGGTGACCGACAGTTCCGTATAGGTCTGGTAGTCGTTCTTGGTGCCGCTGATGCCCACCGAGTAGCCGGTACCCAACCAGTTATCCTGCTGCACGCCCGCCTGGAAGCTGACGCCGCTCTCGGTGCCGTAACCGACGCCGAAGTTGAAGGTACCGGTGTTGCGCTCTTTCACCTTGTAGGTGACGTCGACCTGATCGGCGGTGCCCGGCACGCGCTGGGTTTCCACGTCAACCGTTTCGAAGTAGCCCAGACGGTTCAGACGCTCCTTACCCTGCTCGACCTGCTCGTTGCCGAGCCAGGCGCCTTCCATCTGGCGCATTTCGCGACGCAGTACGGAATCCTTGCTGGTGTCGTTGCCTTCGAACTTGATGCGACGCACGTAGAAGCGGTTGCCCGCGTCGACGTTGACGTGCAGTTTGACGGTTTTATCCGCGTCGTTGATCTCAGGCTGAGTGCCGACGCGCGGGTAGGCGTAACCATAACGGCCCAACATCGTTTTGATGTTGTCTTCCATTTTGGTCACCTTGCTGCCGTTGTACAGCTCGCCTGGCTCGATTTTGGTGATCTGAGCGACTTCCGCCGAGTGGCCGGCCAGGTTGCCGTTCACGACAACATCGGAAAGCTTGTACTGATCGCCTTCGGTGATGTTGATGGTGATGTAGATGCCTTTTTTATCCGGCGTCAGGCTCACCTGGGTAGAATCGATGTTGAAGCGGGCATAGCCGCGATCCAGATAGAAGCTGCGCAGGGTTTCGAGATCGCCCGCCAGTTTCTGTTTCTGGTATTTGCGATCGCCGACCAGGTTCCACCACGGCACTTCGTCACGCAGCTGGAAGCGCGAGATCAGTTCGTCGTTGGTGAAGGCATGGTTGCCGACGATGTTGATTTGTTGAATCTTGGCGGAGACCCCTTCCGTGAACACCAGCTTCAGGTCAACACGGTTGCGCGGCAGCGGCGTGACTACGGCTTTCACCGAGGCGCTGTATTTACCGACGCTGTAGTAGAAGTCTTCCAGCCCTTTTTCAATGCTGGAGATCGTGGTGCGGTCGAGCGCCTCGCCCACCCGGACGCCGGAGGCTTCCAGGTTCTGCTTGAGCATGTCATCCTTCACCGACTTGTTGCCGGAGAAAGTGATGCTGGCGATGGTAGGACGTTCCTTCACCTGCACGATCAAGGTATTACCATCGCGCAGTACGCGCACGTCCTCGAAGTTGCCGGTGGCAAACAAGGCACGGATGGTATTACTGATGTCATCGTCAGTGACGGTATCGCCGACGCGAACCGGCATGTTGAGTAACGCCGCACCGACGGCGACTCGCTGCAGGCCTTCGAAATGAATATCTTTCACTACGAACCCGTCTGCACCGTATACGGTGGCGCTGCCAAACAGCAGCGACGCTATGAGCAACTTTTTCATCGCCATCGTTGTTATGCGTTCTTCCTAACCTATCCCCGCCCCTAGAGGCGGGAAAAATCATTGAAAAGTGCAAGACCCATCAACAACACCAGCACGATCGAACCTATGCGGTAGCTGTAGTCCTGTACTCGCTCGGAAACCGGCCCACCCTTCAGCTTTTCTATCGCCAGGAAGAGGAGATGCCCACCATCTAACACCGGTAATGGGAACAGGTTGATGATACCCAGGTTGACGCTAATCAACGCCAGGAACATCAGATAATACACGAACCCGACTCCGGCTGACGCCCCTGCACCCTGTGCAATCGAGATCGGGCCACTCAGGTTGTTCAGCTTTACATCACCGGTTATTAATTTGCCCAGCATGTTGACCGTCAGCCGCATCAGCTGCCAGGTCTTGTCGCCGGCCTGATACAGCGCCGGGAACGGTCCATACTGGCGAATCGTTTTATACTCGTCCGGCAGCGGCAGCACCTTTGGAATGATGCCTGCAAACCCCACCGATTTGTCTTTTCCCACCGGCTTTGTATCCGGTATCAGCGTCAAAGACAAGGGGGCGCCGTTTCTTTCAATCTCCAAAGCCAGCGGTTGCCCCGGGCCATCGTGGATACGCTTCACCAGCGTCTGCCAACGACCCAACGGCTGACCATCGACTTTAACGATCCTGTCCCCCGCTTGTAAACCCGCCTTTTGCGCCGCCGAGTTAGGCTGCACTTCCGCCAACACGGATTCTATCTGCGGGCCGCGCGGCATAATGCCCAGCGCGACAACGGGATCCTGCTTGTCCGGTTCAAAGTTCCACTGGCGCAAATCCAGGGTTTTGGTCACCACCTGCGAAGAGCCGAACGGCGCGACGCCGACTTCGGTTTGCGCATCGCCAATCTTCGCCACCAGCGCCAGACGAACTGATTCCCAATCAGGCGTTTCGATGCCGTCAACCGACTTTAGTTCCATGCCAGACGAAATTTCGGCCTTGGCGGCGATGGATTGCGGCGCGATTTCGCCGATCACCGGACGGAAACTCGGCACGCCGATGATGAACACCAGCCAATAGGCAAGGATAGCAAACAGGAAGTTGGCGATGGGGCCGGCGCTGATGATGGCCGCGCGCTGCCAGACGGTTTTGTTGTTGAAGGCCTGATGGCGCATTTCCGGCGCCACCGACTCCACGCGCTCGTCCAGCATCTTCACGTAGCCGCCGAGCGGAATCAAGGCGATGACGTACTCGGTGCCCTGGCGATCGGTGCGGCGCCACAGCGCCCGGCCGAAGCCGATGGAGAAGCGTTCAACGCGCACGCCGCAACGGCGGGCAACCCAAAAGTGTCCGAACTCGTGCACGGTGATCAAAATACCGAGCGCAATCAGAAACGCCACCAGGTTCCAAAGCACGCTGACCATCATCCCTCACTTTCCGTCATCGACGGATTAAAACACCAACAGCATCAGGCAGGCAAACACCGGCACCGCCGCGGTCAGGCTGTCGATACGATCCAGTATGCCACCGTGACCGGGGATCAAGTGACCGCTGTCCTTGATGCCCGCTTCGCGTTTGAACATGCTTTCGGTCAAATCGCCCAGCACCGAAGCCAGCGCGGCGATCACCGAACAGGCCAACAGCGTGGTCGGCACCACGTTCAGCGGCGCGTAACGGCCGAACAGCCAGGAAATGACCGCCGACGTCAGCAGCCCGCCAATCAGCCCTTCCCAGGTTTTACCCGGAGAGACCTTCGGCGCCAGCTTATGCTTGCCGAACAGCTTGCCGAACATATAGGCGCCGGAATCCGCGCCCCACACCAGCAGCATCACGTACAGCAGCCACCAGGCGCCGGTAAACGGGTTTTGCTCGTAGCCGAACTGGCGCAGCGCCAGCATGCCCCAGAAGAACGGCACGATGGTCAGCAGGCCGAACAGCAGGCGCAGCGGGCGCGAATTGCGCCAGATGGCGGCCGAGCCGGGGTAGAACAGCACCAGCAGCAGCGCCGCCAGCCACCAGGCCAGCGACAGCCACAGCGAGCCGCTTATCTGCGGCACGGATTGATGGTAAGCGGGAACGCTGAGCATCATCAGCGCCAGCAGAAAACCGCACAGTATCGCCAGCCAGATGCGCTGCGAACGGGAGGTAAAACCGGCCAGTTGGCCCCACTCCCAGGCTGCTAACATGCACACGACGAGCGTTACCAGAGCAAAGGCCAGCGGCGGCAACAGGAACAGCGCCGCGATAACGATCGGGATTAAAATCAGAGCAGTTATGAGGCGATACTTCAGCAAAAGTTCTCCCTAGGACGCATCGGCGCCGATAGGTGTTGTTCCCCCGAAGCGGCGCTCACGTTGTGCAAATGCATTCAGCGCACCTTCAAAGACAAGTTCATCGAAATCAGGCCAGAGCACATCAGTAAAGTAAAGTTCAGCATAGGCGATTTGCCACAGCAGGAAGTTACTGATGCGATGCTCGCCACCGGTGCGGATAACCAGATCCACCGGCGCCAGGTCGCTCATGCAAACCCGCTCGTTCAATAATTCCTCGCTGATCTGATCCGGGTGCAACTCCCCCACCCGTACCCGTTCGGCCAGTTCCCTTACTCCCTGAATGATATCCCAACGGCCACCGTAGTTGGCAGCGATATTGAGCGTCAGGCCATCGTTATTTTCCGTCAGTGCTTCAGAGCGGCGGATCCGCTCCTGCAAACGCGAGCTGAAGCGGCTGATATCGCCGATCACCCGCAGCCTGACGTTATGTTTATGCAGGCTTTTTACTTCACTATCCAGAGCACGGACAAAAAGCTCCATCAGGGCGGAGACTTCCTGCACCGGACGGTTCCAGTTTTCGCTGCTGAAGGCATAAAGCGTGAGCGCATCTAAATGGTGGCTGGCGGCAAAACTGACCGCGCGGCGAACCGATTTCACCCCTGCTTTATGACCGAAGACACGTAACTTGCCCTGACGTTTGGCCCAGCGTCCGTTACCGTCCATGATAATGGCGACATGGCGCGGCCCCGGGGAAGATGGATTAGCCTCTTGTTGGTTTGCGGACGACATAACTCGTACTTATTTCCTCAATAGAAATATAACTGCCTTTCCGGAACATCAGGCCCTTACGCGCAAAAAAAGCCGTGTGCCCGACACGGCTTTCAGCCAGCCCTCGCGATGCCCGGCGCAGCCGGGCCGCCATTGGCGCACAAGGCGCCAATCAGGCCATAATTCAACGGTATAACCGCTGACAGGTGGCGCAGACTATACCACCTCAGCGGGGCATGAACAAACGGCCCCGCTGCGGCACGCGTGAATTACGAGCAAAATCGGATAATCGCCGTCCTCAACCGCGCAACGCGCGAACGCGCTCCTCGGCGGCGGCGCGCGCCTGGCGGTCAATGTCTAAGACCGCTTCGATGCTGGTCGGTTCCTGCAGCGCGAGGCGCTCCACCACCTGGCGGTTGACCGCCGCAATGTCGGTGAAGCGAATCTGCTGCTGCAAAAATGCCGCCACGGCGATTTCGTTGGCCGCGTTCAGCGCAGTGGTCGCCGCCTGGCCGGCATCGAACGCTTCAATCGCCAAATACAGGCAAGGATAACGCTCGCGCTCCGGTTCGGCGAAGGTCAACGAACCGATGCGACAGAAGTCCAGCGCCTCCACGCCGGAGTTCACGCGCTGCGGATACGCCATCGCGTGGGCGATCGGCGTGCGCATATCCGGCGTACCCAGCTGCGCCAGCACGCTGCCGTCGGCATAGCGCACCATCGAGTGAATCACCGACTGCGGATGCAGGATCACTTCCATTTGCTCGGCCGAGGCGTTAAACAGCCAGCGGGCCTCAATGTATTCCAGACCTTTGTTCATCATGGTGGCGGAATCCACCGAGATCTTGCGCCCCATCGACCAGTTCGGGTGGGCGCAGGCTTGATCCGGGGTCATCGCGGCGAACTGCTCCAGCGGCGTGGTGCGGAACGGGCCGCCGGAGCCGGTAAGCACGATGCGCGAAACACCATGACTGTCCAGGGAAGAGTATCCCAACTGACGCTGAATGCTCTCAGGCAAACTCTGAAAAATCGCGTTGTGCTCGCTGTCGAGCGGCAGCAACTGCGCCTGGCTTTGCCGCACCGCATCCATAAACAGACGGCCGCAGGTGACCAGCGACTCTTTGTTGGCCAGCAGCACCTGCTTGCCTGCGCGGATCGCCGCCAGCGTCGGCAACAGCCCCGCGGCGCCGACGATGGCCGCCGTCACTTGATCGACGTCGTCCAACGCCGCCAGTTCGCAGGCCGCTTGCTCCCCGGCCAATACCTCGGTAGCGACGCCGTTTTCCGCCAGAATGGCGCGCAGCTCGCGCGCGGCGCTTTCATCCGCCATCGCGGCGAAGGCGGGCCGAAATTCCATGCATTGCTGCGCCATGACCGCGACGTTGCGGCCGGCCACCAGCGCTTTGATCGCAAAACGGTCGGGATTCGCCCTGACCACGGCCAGGGTGCTGGTCCCTACCGAGCCGGTCGAGCCAAGAATGGTCAGTTGCTTCATGAGTTCACTCTGAATAACTGTCTGATGAGATCGGAGGTGTTCCAGTGTGGAACCTTGGACACCGCTTGTCCATGATCTTTCAGTACGATGAAACGGGATCTGCGCCACAAAAAACAAAGCGCCGCCCAGGCGACGCTTTTTTTCTGCGCGATGCTGATTAGAAATCCATCAGCTCTTTTTCTTTCTCCGCCAGCGCGGCGTCGACCAGCTTGATGTAAGCGTCGGTCATTTTCTGAATCTCGTCTTGTGAACGACGTTCTTCGTCTTCGCTGATCTCTTTGTCTTTCAGCAGCGCCTTGACCTTGTCGTTAGCGTCGCGACGCACGTTACGCACCGCTACGCGGCCCTGCTCGGCTTCGCCGCGCACGATCTTGATCAGATCCTTACGACGTTCTTCGGTCAGCGGAGGCAGCGGAACGCGAATGTCAGAGCCGGCGGAAGACGGGTTGAGGCCCAGATCGGAGCTCATGATCGCTTTCTCAACGGCCTGGCTCAGGCTGCGGTCGAACACGTTGATTTTCAGCGTGCGGGAGTCTTCCACGGTCACGTTGGCCAGCTGGCGCAGCGGCGTAGCGGCGCCGTAGTATTCCACCATGATGCCGTCCAGAATGCTTGGAGAAGCGCGGCCGGTGCGGATCTTGCTGATTTGGTTTTTGAATGCTTCTACGCTTTTTTCCATGCGTGAATCAGCATCTTTTCTGATTTCATTAGTCACGTTGCAAACCCTTGGAAGCTGGTTACTTGGCAGGCGATACTCAAGTATAGCCCGTAATCGTACTCGGAGAGCGCGCGGCGCCTGGCGTCACGCGCACCAAAAAAGGGGTGTGAACAGCCTTATTTGCTGATCAGCGTACCTTCGTTCTCACCCATCACCACGCGGCGCAGCGCGCCAGGCTTGTTCATGTTGAACACGCGGATCGGCAGACCGTGATCGCGGGCCAGCGTAAACGCCGCCAGATCCATCACTTTCAGCTCGCGCTCCAGCACGTCCTGATAGGTTAATTGTTCATACAGCGTCGCATCCGGGTTTTTCACCGGATCGGCGGAGTATACGCCATCCACTTTGGTGGCTTTCAGCACCACGTCCGCTTCGATCTCGATGCCGCGCAGGCAAGCGGCGGAATCGGTGGTGAAGAACGGGTTACCGGTACCGGCGGAGAAGATCACCACGCGGTTGTTGCGCAGCAGGCTGATCGCCTCTGCCCAGCTGTAATTGTCACACACGCCGTTCAGCGGGATCGCCGACATCAGGCGGGCGTTCACATAGGCACGGTGCAGTGCATCACGCATAGCCAGGCCGTTCATCACGGTAGCCAGCATTCCCATGTGGTCGCCCACTACGCGGTTCATGCCGGCTTGCGCCAGGCCCGCGCCGCGGAACAGGTTCCCGCCGCCAATAACTACACCGACCTGAATTCCCAGTTCGACCAGCTCTTTCACTTCCTGAGCCATGCGATCCAAAACGCTGGCGTCGATACCAAAACCTTCTGCACCTTGCAGGGCTTCGCCACTCAGTTTAAGCAGAATACGCTGATATACGGGTTTTGCATTGGTTGCCATGGTGTTCTGTCCTAAGAAGCAGTATTAGTATTGGGGATTTCAGCCGATGAAACGCGCCTGAGGTGAGCATCACGCTGCAGGGCCTGCCACCGGTGTAATTCTGGCTGGATAGTATGGAACCGCCAGACGGCGGTTCCATCGACAGTCATTAAGACTGTTTGCTCATCGCGGCAACTTCAGCAGCGAAGTCGGTTTCGACTTTCTCGATGCCTTCGCCCACTTCGAAGCGAATGAAGTTGGTCACGTCAGCGTTGTGCTCTTTCAGCACCTGAGCAACGGATTTGCTCGGATCAATAACGAAAGGCTGACCGGTCAGAGAAACTTCGCCGGTGAATTTCTTCATGCGGCCTTCAACCATTTTCTCTGCGATTTCTTTCGGCTTGCCGGACTGCATGGCGATGTCCAGCTGAACCTGGTACTCTTTTTCTACCACTTCAGCAGACACGTCTTCCGGCTTAACGAACTCTGGCTTGCTTGCCGCAATGTGCATTGCGATTTGCTTAACCAGCTCTTCGTCAGCGCCTTTAGCCGCAACCAGAACGCCGATACGCGCGCCATGCAGGTAGCTGCCCAGCACTTCGCCTTCCAGGGAAGCAACGCGACGAATGTTGATGTTTTCGCCGATTTTTGCCACCAGCGCTACGCGCTCTTCTTCGAACTGTGCTTTCAGCACGTCAACGTCAGTGATTTTGCCGGCCATGGCCGCATCCAGCACTTTGTCGGCGAACGCCTGGAAACCGGCGTCTTTCGCTACGAAGTCAGTCTGGCAGTTAACTTCCAGAATGATGCCGTAGTTGCCTTCGATCTTGGTTTTGATCACGCCGTCAGCAGCTACGTTGCCTGCTTTTTTAGCGGCTTTGATCGCACCGGACTTACGCATGTTTTCGATTGCCAGTTCGATGTCGCCGTTGGATTCAACCAGCGCCTTCTTGCAATCCATCATGCCAGCGCCGGTACGCTCGCGCAGTTCTTTTACCAGGGCAGCGGTAATATCAGCCATTTATTTTTCCTCGGTTATCTCGCGTGGAGACAGTTCTCATTCAGATAAGCAAAGGGGGCCTTAACAGGCCCCCCTAACCAACATATGTCAATACCTGGTTAATAAGGGCTCAGTGACGAGCTTGCCTTATTATTCAGCTTCTACGAAGCCTTCTTCCGCCTGAACGGCCAGATCTTGAGAACGACCTTCACGCACAGCGGCAGCAACGGCAGTCAGGTACAGGTTTACTGCACGGATTGCGTCGTCGTTACCAGGGATGATGAAGTCAACGCCGTCTGGGTTGGAGTTGGTATCAACGATAGAGAATACCGGGATACCCAGGTTGTTGGCTTCTTTGATCGCGATGTGCTCGTGATCGGCATCGATAACGAACAGTGCGTCTGGCAGACCGCCCATATCTTTGATACCGCCCAGGGAGTTTTCCAGCTTGGCCAGTTCACGAGTGCGCATCAGCGCTTCTTTCTTGGTCAGCTTGTCCAGGGTGCCGTCTTGAGACTGGATTTCCAGATCTTTCAAACGCTTGATGGACTGACGAACGGTTTTCCAGTTAGTCAGCATGCCGCCCAACCAGCGGTGGTTCACGAAGAACTGGTCACAGCTGTTAGCAGCGTCTTTTACCGCTTCGCTTGCTGCGCGCTTGGTACCTACGAACAGGATCTTGCCTTTACGGGAAGAGATCTTGCTCAGTTCAGCCAGAGCGGCGTTGAACATTGGTACGGTCTGCTCCAGGTTGATGATGTGAACCTTGTTACGAGCGCCGAAGATGAAAGGCTTCATTTTCGGGTTCCAGTAACGGGTCTGGTGACCGAAGTGAACACCAGCCTTGAGCATGTCGCGCATGGAAACAGTTGCCATGATTAAACCTCTATAGATTAATTGGGGTTATGCCTCCACGTATCCCATAACGCCGACCCTGGCGGCGACAAGTCACCTCAGGGCACCCCGGCGGATGTGCCGATACGTGTGTGTTATTTACACAAAATGAGTGCAGTTAAAGTATTTTCGGCCAATTCCTGCCAGGTCACAAGAACCAAGTCGCGGATCGCCGGCGCGCTTTATACCATAAACCCGCCGCCGACACCAACTTTTGTTGCTTTGCGCCGGGCATCGGGAAATGAAATTTGGCAGCCCCCGGCCGGGCTGATACCATAAGTCACTGCTTCTTATTGTCGACGATAACGACACCTGCGGACGAATTTCATGGCAATCTCAATTAAAACACCTGATGACATCCAAAAAATGCGCGTGGCCGGCCGCCTGGCCGCCGAAGTGCTGGAAATCATCGAGCCGCACGTCAAACCTGGCGTGACCACCGGCGAGCTGGACCGTATCTGTCACGAGTACATCACCAACGAGCAGCAGGCTATTTCCGCCTGCCTCGGCTATCACGGCTTCCCGAAATCCGTGTGCATCTCGGTGAACGAAGTGGTGTGCCACGGCATCCCGAGCGACGACAAAACGCTGAAAGACGGCGACATCGTCAATATCGACGTGACCGTGATTAAAGACGGCTTCCACGGCGACACCTCAAAGATGTTCATCGTCGGCAAACCGACCATTCTGGGCGAGCGCCTGTGCCGCGTCACTCAGGAAAGCCTGTATCTGGCGCTGAAGATGGTCAAGCCGGGCATCCGCCTGCGCACCCTGGGCAAGGCTATCCAGCAATTCGTCGAGGCCGAGAAATTCTCCGTGGTGCGCGAGTACTGCGGCCACGGCATCGGCGAAGTGTTCCACGAAGAGCCGCAGGTGCTGCACTATGATGCCGACGACGGCGGCGTGGTGCTGCAGGCGGGCATGGCCTTCACCATCGAACCGATGGTCAACGCCGGCGACTACCGCATCCGCACCATGAAAGACGGCTGGACGGTAAAAACCAAAGATCGCAGCTTGTCGGCGCAGTATGAGCATACTATTGTGGTCACTGATAACGGCTGCGAGATAATGACGTTGCGCAAGGATGACACCATCCCCAACATCATTACGCACGAGATGTAAGCACCGCGGCGCACGCCGCGTGCAGAATATCACCAGGCCGGCTTTTGCCGGCCTTTTTTATGGGCTGCGCACTATGTCTGACAATCTCCTTCAACAGGCGGCCCCGGCCGTGCCGATGCCGCCCGCCTCCCCCAGCACCTACGGCGACGAAGAGCTCACCTGCCCGATGCTGAAACAGCGGCTGGAGCAGTTCCAGCTGTGGCTGGCGGCGGCTTTCGACGCCGGCTCCAGCGCCGAAAGCCTGGTGGCGGCGCGCAGCGACTTTATCGATCGCCTGCTGCGCCGGCTGTGGACGTTCTACGGCTTCGAAGATATCCCGGAAACCGCGCTGGTGGCGGTCGGCGGCTACGGCCGCGGCGAACTGCACCCGCTGTCGGACATCGACGTGCTGGTGCTCAGCCAGCGCCGGCTGACGGAACAGCAGTCGCAGCGGGTCGGCGAATTCATCACCCTGCTGTGGGATCTCAAGCTGGAAGTGGGCCACAGCGTGCGCACTCTGGAAGAGTGCCTGCTGGAAGGGTTGGCGGATCTGACCGTGGCCACCAACCTGATCGAATCGCGTATGATCTGCGGCGACGTCGCGCTGTTCCTGCAGATGCAAAAACATATCTTCAGCGACGGCTTCTGGCCTTCGCCGCAGTTTTTCCACGCCAAGATCAACGAGCAGCAGGAGCGCCATCAGCGCTACCACGGCACCAGCTATAACCTGGAGCCGGATATCAAAAGCAGCCCCGGCGGCCTGCGCGATATTCACACGCTGCTGTGGGTGGCGCGCCGCCACTTCGGCGCCACCTCGCTGGACGAAATGGTCGGCTTCGGTTTCCTCACCCAGGCCGAGCGCAACGAGCTGAACGAGTGCCAGAGCTTCCTGTGGCGCATCCGCTTTGCACTGCACCTGGTGCTGCCGCGTTACGACAACCGCCTGCTGTTCGATCGCCAGCTCAGCGTGGCGCAGCTGCTGCGCTATGAAGGCGAAGGCAACGAGCCGGTCGAGCGCATGATGAAAGACTTCTACCGCATGACGCGGCGCGTCAGCGAACTGAACCACATGCTGCTGCAGCTGTTCGACGAGGCCATTCTGGCGCTGGACGCCACCGAGAAGCCGCGCCCGCTGAACGACGATTTCCAGCTGCGCGGCGATCTGATCGACCTGCGCGACGAAACGCTGTTTATCCGCGAGCCGCAGGCCATCATGCGCATGTTCTACCTGATGGTGCGCAACCGCGAGATCAAGGGCATTTATTCCACCACCGTGCGCCAGCTGCGTCACGCGCGCCGCCACCTGAAGCAGCCGCTGTGCACCATTCCGGAAGCGCGCGATCTGTTTATGGCCATCCTGCGCCATCCCGGCGCGGTATCGCGCGCACTGGTGCCGATGCACCGTCACAGCGTGCTGTGGGCCTATATGCCGCAGTGGGGCAAGATCGTCGGGCAGATGCAGTTCGACCTGTTCCACGCCTATACCGTCGATGAACACACCATCCGCGTGCTGCAGAAGCTGGAGAGTTTCGCCGACGACCAGACTCGGCCGCGCCATCCGCTGTGCGTGGAGCTGTATCCGCGCCTGCCGCACCCGGAACTGCTGCTGCTGGCGGCGTTGTTCCACGATATCGCCAAAGGGCGCGGCGGCGACCACTCGATCCTCGGCGCGGAAGACGTGGTGGAGTTCGCCGAACTTCACGGCCTCAACTCGCGTGAAACCCAGCTGGTGGCCTGGCTGGTGCGCTGCCACCTGCTGATGTCGGTCACCGCGCAGCGCCGCGATATCCAGGATCCGACGGTGATCCAGCAGTTCAGCAGCGAAGTGCAGAGCGAAACCCGCCTGCGCTATCTGGTATGCCTGACGGTGGCCGACATCTGCGCCACCAACGAAACCCTGTGGAACAGCTGGAAGCAGAGCCTGCTGCGCGAGCTGTATTTCGCCACCGAGAAGCAGCTGCGCCGCGGCATGCAAAACAGCCCGGATCTGCGCGAACGCGTGCGCCATCACCGCCTGCAGGCGCTGGCGCTGCTACGCATGGACAACATCGACGAAGAGGCGCTGCACCGCATCTGGAGCCGCTGCCGAGCCGACTATTTCCTGCGCCACTCGCCGAATCAGCTGGCCTGGCACGCCCGCCACCTGCTGGCCCACGATTCCACCCAGCCGCTGGTGCTGGTCAGCCGCCAGGCGACGCGCGGCGGCACCGAGATCTTCATCTGGAGCCCGGACCGCCCCTACCTGTTCGCCGCCGTCGCAGGCGAGATGGATCGCCGCAATCTGAGCGTGCACGACGCGCAGATCTTCACCAACCGCGACGGCATGGCAATGGACACCTTTATCGTGCTGGAGCCGGACGGCAGCCCGCTGGCGCAGGATCGCCACGCGGCGATCCGCCAGGCGCTGCTGCAGGCCATCACCCAGCGGGAGTATCAGCCGCCGCGCGTGCGCCGGCCCTCTTCCAAGCTGCGCCACTTCAGCGTGCCGACCGAGGTCACTTTCCTGCCGACCCATACCGATCGCCGCAGCTACCTGGAGCTGACCGCACTCGACCAGCCCGGCCTGCTGGCGCGGGTGGGCGAAGTGTTCGCCGACCTTGGGCTGTCGCTGCACGGCGCGCGCATTTCCACCATCGGCGAGCGGGTCGAGGACTTGTTTATCCTGGCCGACGGCGAGCGGCGCGCGCTCGACCAGGAAACGCGCAGAAAGTTGGAGCAACGGTTGACAGAGGCCCTCACCCCAAACGATAAAATGTGATACAAGTAACTTTTTACCGACAACATCAGGAAAGAGAACAGCATGCAGCAATTACAGAACGTTATTGAAAGCGCCTTCGAGCGCCGTGCGGACATCACCCCGGCGAACGTAGACACCGTAACGCGCGAAGCGGTAAACCAGGTGATCGGCCTGCTGGACAGCGGCGCCCTGCGCGTCGCCGAGAAGATCGACGGTCAATGGGTCACCCATCAGTGGCTGAAGAAAGCCGTGCTGCTCTCTTTCCGCATCAACGACAACAAGGTGATGGACGGCGCGGAAACCCGCTACTACGACAAGGTGCCGATGAAATTCGCCGACTACGACGAAGCGCGCTTCCAGAAGGAAGGTTTCCGCGTCGTGCCGCCGGCCACCGTGCGCCAGGGCGCGTTCATCGCGCGCAACACCGTGCTGATGCCGTCTTACGTTAACATCGGCGCCTACGTCGACGAAGGCACCATGGTCGACACCTGGGCCACCGTCGGTTCTTGCGCTCAGATCGGCAAAAACGTTCACCTGTCCGGCGGCGTCGGCATCGGCGGCGTGCTGGAGCCGCTGCAGGCCAACCCGACCATCATCGAAGACAACTGCTTCATCGGCGCGCGCTCCGAAGTGGTGGAAGGCGTGATCGTGGAAGAAGGCTCGGTGATTTCGATGGGCGTATACCTCGGCCAGAGCACCCGCATTTATGACCGCGAGACCGGCGAAATCCATTACGGCCGCGTGCCGGCGGGTTCGGTGGTGGTTTCCGGCAACCTGCCGTCGAAAGACGGTTCCTACAGCCTGTACTGCGCGGTGATCGTCAAGAAGGTCGACGCCAAAACGCGCGGTAAAGTCGGCATTAATGAGTTATTGCGCACTATCGACTAAATTGAAATAGCGGGTGATTCACCCGCTATTTTTTTGTCTGCGTTTCGCTGGCAGTCACAGTCGCAGACCTCGCTTTCCGCCATAATCGCAGTCGTGGAATATAACGATCACATCTAAAGAGGGCGCAGTATGTACGATAACTTGAAGAGTTTGGGCATCAATCAACCGGAAGACGTCGATCGCTATAGCCTGCGTCAAGAGGCCAACAACGACATCCTCAAGATCTATTTCCGCAAGGACAAGGGCGAGTTCTTCGCTAAAAGCGTGAAGTTCAAGTACCCGCGCCAGCGTAAAACCGTGGTGGCGGACAACGCCGGCCAGGGCTACAAGGAAATTCACGAGATCAACCCGAACCTGCGTTACGTGATCGACGAACTGGATCAGCTGTGCCAACGCGATCAGGTGGAAGTGGATCTGAAGCGTAAAATCCTCGACGACCTGCGCCATCTCGAAGGCGTGGTGTCGCACAAGATTGCCGAGATCGAAGCCGATCTGGAAAAACTCACCCGCGGCAAGTAATGCGGATCGGTTGATCCGCATCATCGCCAAGGCGCCCTTTCGCGGCGCCTTTTTACTTTACGATTGCAGCAGCGTGCCCCACTGCTCGACCCACGGGCAAGCGGCCACTTCCGGCTCCGGCTGTTCCATCGCATCGATCTCCAGCACTTCGCCAACGCGGGTGGCGCCCTGCTCCTGCAGCAGCGCGTCGAACGCGCGCCCGGCGCCGCAGAAGTTGTCATAGCTGCTGTCGCCGAGGGCGATCAGCCCATAGCGCAGCTCCGGCTGGTAGCCGACCTGATCGCGAATGGCGTGGAACAGCGGCGCGATGCTGTCCGGCAGATCGCCCTGCCCGGTGGTGGAGGTAATCACCAGCGCGTAGTGCTGACGATAATACTGCCAGGCCTCCAGCGTGCCCTCTTCGAACAGTTTGACCTCATGGCCCTGTTCGCTGAGGATGTTTTGCGCCTCTTCCGCCACCAGCAGCGAATTGCCGTAGACCGTTCCCACGAAGATACCAACCTGAGCCATGGCTCCTACTCCCTTCATTACCTTTAAAAATTGTCAGCTATCCTGACCGTTAGCCGCGCTAAACTCAACCCCGGCAAGTTCAGGGAATACTCCCGCCCATCCGAACTGCGTCATCACCCCTTGCCAGTCTTCGTCCCAGCGCGCCGTCACCCGCAGCGGCTCGCCGGTCACCGGGTGCGTCAGCTGCAGATGGCTGGCGTGCAACATCAGGCGCGAGCAGCCGAAATGCTGCGCCATGCCACGGTTCTGCCGCAGATCGCCGTGCTTGCTGTCGCCGATGATCGGATGGCGAAGATGCGCCATGTGGCGCCGCAGCTGGTGCTTGCGGCCGGTTTCCGGCTGCAGCTCCACCAGGCTGTAGCGCGCGCTGTCGTAGCGGCCGACGGCCACCGGCATCTCTACCTGCGCCAGCGGCCGGTAGTGCGTCACCGCCGGCTGCGGCCCTTTATCGGCATCGGCATGTTTATCGGCGATTTTGTCCAGCTCCGCCGTCAGCGGGTAATCGAGGGTCGCCCCCTCCTGCACGTAACCGCGCACCACCGCATGGTAGGTTTTCTGCACCTGATGCTGCTCGAACTGCTGCGACAGCAGGCGCGCCACCTCGCTGGAGAGCGCCATCAGCAGCACGCCGGACGTCGGGCGATCGAGACGGTGCACGGTAAAGACGTGCTGCCCGAGCTGATCGCGCACCGTCTGCATCATAAAGCGGGTCTCATGACGATCCAGCCAACTGCGGTGCACCAACCAACCCGACGGCTTGTTCACCGCCACCAGGTGTTCATCCTGATACAAAATCTCAATCACATCGCTTTCCCAGGTAAATAGCCGTTTCGGGCGCGAGTATAACAGGCGTGCGGCTCAGCGCTAGTTCACCCATTCGATGGTCACCAGCCGCGTATCGGCGCGGCCGCGATCGTCCACCGCCCGAATGCGGTAGCGCCCGTTGTCGATCGGCCGCCAATCGATCGGCTTTTTGCTGGCGCTGCTGCCGAGATAGATATCGTCGACGAACCAGTACACCGTCTTGCTGTCGGCGTCCGTCACCGCGTTGAAGGCGATTTTATCTCGCCCCTGCTGCGATTGGCGCAGGGTATAGGTGGTGTTTTTCAGCGGCGAAGTGATGCGCGGCGCGTTGCCGCCGACGGCGATGCCGTTGTCCTTGCAGCGGTTGACCGGCGGCGCCCGCTTCGGCAGCCCGGCCTGGGCGAACACGTTGGCCAGATCGGAAGGCCAGAACTCAAAGATTTCGGTGCGGGTCTGCGCCGCGTCATACGGCGGGCAAACGACCTCGCCGCTGTGAATATCCAGCACCACCGGCCGATAGACGCTGTCGACCTTGATCGGCGACTTGCCGGGAATGAACCAGGTCTTGCCCTTCTGCTGGCACCACGGCGTCGGCAGATCGCCGCTGGCGAGGCAAATATCCACCCGCCGCAGCCGTTGGGGGAACGGGTGCTTCGGTTCCCGCAGGCCGGGGTAGCTGGCATTGACGCTGTCGATGATGTTGAAGAACAGCGGCGCGGCCGCCTCGGCGCCGACCAACGCATTGTTGCCGCGCCCGTCGAAGTTGCCTTCCCACACCACCAGCACGTAAGGGCCGAAAATCCCGACGCTCCAGGCGTCGCGAAAGCCCCAGGAAGTGCCGGTCTTCCAGTACACCGGCAGCGAAGAAGAACGCTGCGCCAGCGTATCGCCCGGCCGCCGGTGCTGGCGCAGCATATCCAGCGTGATGAAACTGGCCTCCTCGCTCAGCAGCCGCACCGGCGTCGATTCGGCCTCGTTCAGTTGCATACGAAGCGGCCGCAGCTCGCCGCGGTTCGCCAGCAACGCATACAGCTTCGCCAATTCCTGCGCCGTCACCTCGCCGCCGCCCAGTACCAGCGACAGCCCGTAGTGGCTTTCGTTGGCCATATTGGCGACGCCGGTCAGGCGCAAAAACTGATAAAAGGTCGGCTGGCGCAGCTGCGAGGCAACATACACCGCCGGGATGTTGCGGCTGAAATTCAGCGCGTCGGTGGCGGTCACCGGGCCGAGAAAGCGCCGGTCGAAATTTTCCGGCGCATAGGCGCCGAACGACGAAGGCACGTCCTTCAGGATGGTCATCGGATGCAGCACGCCCTGCTCCATGCCCAGCGCGTAGATGAACGGTTTGAGCGTCGAACCCGGCGAGCGTTTGGCGTTGGTGCCGTTCACCTGCCCCTGGATCGGCCGATTGTAATAGTCCGCCGATCCCACCAGCGCGCGCACCCCCATATCGCGGCTGTCCACCAGCAGCACCGCGGCGTTTTGGATGCCGCGGCTGCGGTTGCGGGCGATAAAGGCATTGACCTGCCGCTCAACCAGCCGCTGCAACCCGGCGTCCAGCGTGGTGTCGACGCGGGTATCGCGCTGCACCAGTTGCTGCGTCTGCTGGCGCAGCTGTTCGATAAAGTGCGGCGCGATATAGGGCACTTGTTCGGGCTGGCGCAGCGCCAGCGGCAGGCGGAACAGCGTTTGCTGGCTGGCGTCGGTGGGGTAAACCCGCTGCCAGCGCTGGAACAGACGGTTGCGCGCCTGGGTCAACGCGGCGCCGAGCACGCCGGTTTTCGGCTCCAGACGGTAGCTGGGCGACTGCGGCAGCACCGCCAGCGTCAGCGCCTCCGGCAGGGTCAAATCCTTCGGCGACTTGGCGAAATAGATCAGGCTGGCGGCGCCGATGCTTTCGATGTTGCGGCCGTAAGGGGCGTAATTCAGGTAGGCTTCCAGGATATCGCGCTTGGAGTAGCTCAGTTCCAGCTGCACCGCACGCAGCACCTGTAGCAGCTTGCCGCCCGGCGTGCGGGTGTTGAGATGCCAGCGCATGCGCGCCAGCTGCATGCTGATGGTCGATCCGCCCTGCATTTTGCCGCCGGCGACATAGCTGCGCCAGAAGCCGCGCATCAGGCTGACGGGGTTAAAACCGGGGTTGTAGTAGAACCAGCGGTCTTCGTGCAGCAGCAGCCCGCGCACCGCCAACGGCGACACCTGCTCCAGCGGCGTCCACAGCCGGTAGCGGTCGTCGTTGGCCAGGGTGATGCGCAGCAGCGCGCCGTGCCTGTCGTAATAGACGGAAGACTGCGGCAGCCCCTGCCACAGGGGCGGATGCGGCCACAGCCGAATCGCAGCCAGCAGCAGCGCCAGTAAAAACACCGCCATCAAGCCGTTTTGCAGCACGCGCCCGGTCAGGATCTTCATACGTTCTCACCACCCCGGTGCCAGACGCTGGCCTGGCGCCGGAGCCGGCCTAGTCGTTGCCCGCCGGCACCACCACCAGCTTGCCGCCGCCGGCCGACATCGCCTGTACTTCACGATCGTACATGGCTTCGCCGTAGGCCGGTGGAACAATAAAGCTGCCGGTATTGGTGGCCTTGATCTGATAGACGAACTCCTGCACCTCGGTGCCGGCGCTGCCATAGATAATCACCCGATCTTCACGGATATCGCTGTAATCCGGCGCCCAGGTGGAGCCGGTAGCGGCCAGCGGCGACTGCCAACCGCCGCGGTCTTCGCTCTCCTCGCCGGCATCGGCCGGTTCCGGCGGCGTTTGCTGCACCACTTCGAACCCGCCCGGCAGCAGATCGACGATCGCCAGGTTGCTCTGCCCCTCTTTCGAGTTGGCGCGCACCTTCAGATGGACGTTGATCTTCTGCCCCAGCGTCACCTGCGTCACCGGCTTGCCCTGTTCGTCGGTGTAATCGCGGACGATCTCAATGCCGCGCGACAGCGCTTTTTGCGGCGCATTCAGGTCGTAACCGGCCTGCGTCACCACATACCAGGCCGGCGCGCTGCCGCCGTTGGTGAAGCGCACCGCGGTGGCATCGGCGTTGAACTGCCCCTGAACAAACAACCCCTGCAGCTCACTGATGCGCTGCGGCTCACCGCCGCTTTTGCCTACCTGCACGATGCCCAATGCATCCGCATTGGCGGATTGCGCCGCCACCTGGGCCGAATAGCTTTCCAGCGCCAGAATGCTCATCGCGGAGGAGTAGGTGGTGTAACGCTCTTCTTTCAGCGCCTTGACCATATTCTCCAGCACCTGCGGCGGGATCGACGCCACCTTCTCCGGGAAGTGACGGGTAATCAGATACAGCCGCGTCGCATCCTGCACCAGCGGATCGAAATAATTCTGCGTCCACCAGGCGCTGTCATACGCCTTGCTCAGCTGCTGCCAGCTCGGTTGCAACAGCGCGGCGGCTTCGTCGTCCATCTTCAACAACCGATAAGAAGAAGCCAGATACAGCGCGCTCAGATCGGTTTTCCACCCTTCGCCATAGCGTTTTTGCAGCGTATCCTGCACCGCCGCCAGCGAGTTGGTGGTCACTTCGCCTTGCAGCGTCAGCAGGTAAACCGCCCAGCTGCGCAGGCGCAGCAGATACAAATCGTCGAATCCGCTGGCCGCCAGCTCGCGCAATGCGCCGTTGGCCTCGTCCAGCATGCCTTCCGGCAGGGCGTAGCCCGCCGCTTTGGCTTCGAGCAGATACTGCACCACATAAGGCGTGACGAAAGGATCGGCATCCGGCGACGAACGCCAGGCGCCGATCGCTCCGCTGTCGTTCTGGCGCGCGCGCAGCACGCCAAGCAGGTTGCGCAGTTGCTTGCTGACTTCCGCCTGGCTCAGGCTGCTTTTCATCTCGGGGTGGCGGCTCTGCAGCATCAGCGGAATGGAGCGGCTGACGATCTGCTCGGAACAGTAATACGGGTAATCCGCCAGGTATTGCGCCAGCCCGCTGGTCAGCACCAGCGGCGAATTCGACACCGCCGCCCGGCGCTGCGCGAAAGCGTCAAACATCTGGCGCAGGCCATCGACGTTCTGACTGCCGCCGCTCATGCGCCCCATCACCGACTGGGTACGGTACGGCGCCGCCGGCCGCACCGAGGTGCTGACAGTGCGGCGGCTGGCCTGGTCGCCGTAACGGGCGTCGAACACCAGCGGCGCATCGCCCAGCACGGCTTTGGCGCGCAGGCGGAAAGCGATCACGCCTTCGCGTTTTTCCGCCAGCGTCAGGCTTTGCGTCGCGTTGCCCACCACCTCCAACTGCTGCGGCGGCGTCAGCAGGACATTGATAGCCACCGACTGACCGTTCAGCCCGTCGAGGTTGTTGCTGACGCCCACGCTGACGTCGAACTCGTCACCCGGCGCCACCATCGCCGGCACGTTCGGCGTCATGATGAAATTGTCGCGCACCGTGGCGGCGGTTTGCGCCTTGCCGATTTTCTCCGGGGTCACCGAAATCGCCATCACGCGGATCTTGCCGTTGAAGTAGTCCGGCACCGGGTAAACGAACTGCTTCTCGCCGCTGACCTCGGTAATGCCGGACCAATAGGCCACCGGCTTGTCGCGCTTGCGCTTGAACGGGTTGAGGTTGAGATCCAGCCCCTCACCCGCATCGCCGCCCGGCGCCGCGGTCAGCGCCATCAGCTTGCTGAACTCCGGCAGGATCAGATCGAGGATCTGCGAGCTGCTCACGTTCAGTTCGCGCTTGCTGAAGAAGAACTCCAGCGGATCCTTCAGGCGGTAGCGCGCCACCTGCAGAATGCCCTCATCGACGGCGAACAGCGCCACCTGCTGCAGCGCGTCAGTCTTGACCGTCATCGTCAGGTTTTCACCCGGCTTGATGACCTCCTGCGCCGTCACCTCGAGGCTGTTTTGCCGCGCCTTGGTGCTGATCTTGAACGGCATCACGCCATAGCTCAGCGGGCTCATGAAGATCTCGCTGGAGTTGATATCGCGCACGAACTGCACGTTGATGTAGCCGTTGCCCTCCATGCCGGCCGGCACGCGGATCTTCTGCACCGAGCTGGTGGTGTCGGTGTGGAACCACTGCCAGGCGTAAACCCTGTCCTTCTCGATGGTGATCAAGCCGCTGCCGGTATAAGGCGCGTTGATCGCCACCTCGATCTCTTCGCCCGGCTGGTATTCCGCCTGGTTCAGTTTCAGCTTCAGTTCGGCGTTGCGATCCAGCGAACGGCTCAGGTTGGCGTTGCCGGCCACGCTGTAGGCGACGCGGTTGAGCGTTTTGCCCTGCGCATCTTCAATCACCAGCACGAAGTCGCCCGGCTTATCGGTCGCCAGCCGCAGATCCGCGCCCTGCCCGCTCAGCGCCAGCGGCTGTTCCGACAGCTGCACTTCCTTCATCTTCGACTGGTATTTGTAAACGCCCGAATCCTGTTTGGTCAGTACCGAAATGTATTTCTGCTCGATCAATACCTGCTTCAGATTCGGCAGGGCGATCTGTTGCAGATTCGGATCGATGGCGATCACGTTCAGATGCCGTTCCGCGTCGCGGTTGATGTAGCCCAGATCGCCGTCCGCCTTCACCCCGATCAGGTAATCGTAAGGCGAAACCAGCGTGCGGGCGGTCGCCGCCACCGAGCGCCCGCCGCCGGCGACGAACGCCTCCGACAGCAGCTGCAGCTGATAAGTGGCGTCGGCGTAGGATTTCAGATCGAGCGGGATATCGGCCGCGCCGTGCTCATCGGTGGTGCGATCTTCCAGCTCGGTTTCGAACCCGTCGCTGTTTTGCCGATTTTCATAGAACGCATAATCCGGGAAGCGATCGAAGCTCGGATACATCGGCCGCAGCGTCAGCCTGGTGCTCACGCGGCGATCCTGCGCCGGGGTGCCGAACAGGTTCTGCACATCGATGCTGGCCTTCAGCTCGGACGGTTTGACCCAGCCTTGCTGGCGGTTCGGCGTCAGCGCCAGCTTCACTTTCAGCTGATCCGGTTCAAACTCCTTCACATTGACCGCGGTATGGCCGAGCAGCGTGGAGGTATCGTTGTTTTTGCCGATCAGATACAGATAGACGTTCCACTCGCCGGTAGGCGAGTTTTCATCGGTGGTATAGCTCAGCTCATTGAAACCGCTGGCGCCCAGCGTCAGCGGCACGGTGGTCATCAGCTTGTCGCGCGGATCGCGGATTTCGGCGCGCACCGGCACGCCGGCCAGGCCAACGCCCCAGTCGGCGGCGCGGGTGATCAGGCCGATGTTAAAGGTATCCCCCGGCCGATAAACGCCGCGATCGGAGAACAGGTAACTGCTGAGCGTGCGCGGATCGGTCGGCGTTTGTTCACCGGCGACGTCGAAGCGCGAGAAGTCCAGCCCGCGATCGTTATAGCTGCCGGTCGGCAGGAAGGAGACATCCCCCTCCTTTTCCACCAGGAACATCACCGGCTGGCGCTCGTTGGTGTACACGTCGAGCGCCGGGAAACGCACGTGGCCGTCGGCCCCGGTGATTTGGCTGAGCAGCGTCACGCCATTTTTGGCCACCACCGACACGTTGGCGCCGCTGACCGGCGCGCCGCTTTGAATCGACTGCACAAAGACGTCGCGCGTCTTATCCTGCGAGCTCTTGGCGACGATGCCCAGATCGGTCACCACCACAAAGCGCGAATCGCCGACGTCGGGCTGATCTTCCCCGGTATTCTCGTCCGGTTCCTGTTCTGGCTCGGCGCCCGCCTCTTCCGCCGCCGGTTTCCGGTTCGGCTGCCATTCGGACAGCGTCAGCAGGAATACTCCGCGATGGGAACTGGCGTTGGTGGAGAGATAACGGGAGAGATCGATGCCCTGATAGTTCACTTCCCCCGGCCGCTCGTTGTTGAGCGCCGTCTGGTATTTGAAATGCTCGGTGAAATATTCGTCGTTGAGCCGGTTGAATTCCGTGGACGAGTATTCCCGGCTTTTGAAGGAGACGATGTGCTGCAACTGGCTCGGGATCACCCGCTTGATGTCCAGCCGCAGGCCCGCCACGTTGCGCGCCGCCACGCTGATCTGTTTGTCGCCGTTGACCGACAGCAGCGAGCCTGCGGACATGAACTGCAGCGATTTCGGGAACTCCGGCACTTCGACCACTCGATAAACCTTCTTCGGCATTTTGTAACCGCCGACGGAGACCAGCTGGTTGTCTATCTCGATCAGCACGAAGCGGTGCGCCGGAGCTTCAAAGCGGAAGCTGAACTGCGGCTGGTAGGCCTCTTCCGCCTCGTTAAGCGTCAATGGCAATGCCGTCGCCTGCGCCAGCACGTTTTTGCCGACGCTGTCGACCGTCCATTGATAGAAATCTTCAGCATCGTTGGCGGTCTCGGCATCGCTCGGATCGTGCTGCGGCAGCAGCCAGGCTTTGGTGGCCCGCGCCAGCTCTTTATCCTTCACCGCATCGCTGAAGCCGACCACCAGCGCACGCTGCCCTTGGCCGCCGTCGGTATCCACCACCTGGGCGCTGGCGTCGCTCAGCGCCAGGCTGTACAGCGTCGGTACTTTGACCCAGTTGCTTTTCGCCTCAGCGACCGCATTGCCGGCCGCCGTCGATTTAACGCCTTTGCCGACGGTCAGATGCACAGCACCGCCCTGATCCAGCGCCTGCAGCGGCTCGGAATGCACCCAGGCGTTCAGTTTTTTCTCGTCATAGACCAGGGAGAAGTTCAGCTTTTTCTCGGAGGAAGCGCTGCCCTCCTTCAATCCCAGCGAAATCTGTTTTTCAAAGCTGGCGACGTCGACCGGCGCATTGAACTGCAAATTGAAAATCGCGCTGCGTTTCTGCGCATCTTGCGGATCGCGGTAATACTCGGCCTGCCCCAGGCGGTAATCGAACGCGGGCACGGTGAAGGCATAGCGGGTTTTGGCGAGCTTGACCTGCGGCGCCAGCAAGGTGGCGGGCTCGAGGGTTACGTCATATTTCGCGCCCATCGGCAGCGGTTTTTTCGGCGTGAACACCAGCGTCGACTCATTGCGCCACGCCCACTGCCCTTCTGCAGCCGGTTTGAGGATGATGCCGGCGCTCACGGTTTTGCCCACCGCGCTTATTGCCGCGGCCGAGCCGCTGAAGGTCAGGCTCACCGTTTGCGGCGCCTGCCGGGCGGCGGCGTAGTCTATCGGCTCGGGGTTGGCCAACTCGGCGCTGATCTCCTGAACCGCCATCGGCGCCGGTTCGATGGGCTGAGGCCGGTTTTGCCACCAGTGCCAGCCGTAAAACGCGCCGCCTGCGGCGCCAGCCAACAGCAGCAGGCCTAGACCAATCGCTTTCGGGTGTTTATCCACGCCGCTTTCGAGCCGCAAAAAACCGCGCGGCAGCGCAGCCCACCAGGCCGGCGCACGCCAGCTGAGGTTGCCGACCAGCGGTCTCAGCAACCGCCCCAACAGCGACAACGCCCCACCCAGCAGGCGGCAAACGCCCTTAACCAGGGTAAAAGGCAAACGCAGGATAAACCTTAATAAATCCATTATTGCAGCACCTCATCATCCTAATGCAGCCCCCGGTCAACCGCCGCGGTTCAACCGAGCCGAAAGACGCCTTCGGCTCTCCTGCCCGGCATCCGCGCGAGTACTCTACACTGCCGGGCGGCAAAAATCTGCGCGCCGCCGGCGAATTACGGCTCTTTATTCAACATCAAATCCAGCTGTTGCAGCAGCACCAGCAGCGGCAGGCTGCTCGGTTCACGATCTTTCAACGCCTCTTCGAAATAAGGCGTAATGGCGAAGCGCGTCGGCAGCGGCGCTTCGGCGTCCAGCAACGCATACATGCGCGGCAAGAACACCCACTGCAGCCAGGCTTCGGCCGACATGCTGTCGATGCAGAACGGCTCGGTGCTGGAGAAGGCCTCATGATCAGGCGGCGCGGCCTGCCACAGCGCCAGATCGCGCATGGATTGTTCAATCGCCTGCAAACTGCGGCGCACCTGGTTATGTATACTCATCTGCATTCCCGATCTCTTTTCATCATGGTATTCAGCGCGCTGGCTGAAAGGCGGCAAAGCATAGCATTTTTATAGCCCAAATTCGGCGCGTCTGAGACAGCCCGCCGTTTTTATCTGGTGGCGTCCGCCGCCGCGCGGCACAATAGGCCCACCGAGTTCACCACACAGATAAAGATTCATGTCCGTAATAACAGAGAAAAAAAACCACGCGACGCCCGGTAAGGCCATGCTGGCTTCGGTCACCGGTTACGCCATGGACGGGTTTGACCTGCTGATCCTCGGCTTTATGCTGCCGGCCATCAGCAGCGAATTGGGATTAACCTCATCGGCCGCCGGTTCGCTGGTCACCTGGACGCTGATCGGCGCGGTGCTGGGCGGCGTGATCTTCGGTCACCTCAGCGATCGCTTCGGCCGAATCCGGGTGCTCACGATCACCATCCTGATGTTTTCCCTGTTCACCGGCCTGTGCGCCGTGGCGCAAGGATATTGGGATCTGCTGGCCTATCGCACCCTGGCGGGCATCGGGCTGGGCGGCGAATTCGGCATCGGCATGGCGCTGATCGCCGAAGCCTGGCCGGCGGAGAAGCGCAACCGCGCTTCGGCTTACGTCGGCATGGGCTGGCAGTTGGGCGTGCTGGCGGCCGCCTTCCTGACGCCGCTGCTGCTGGAACACATCGGCTGGCGCGGCATGTTTTTGGTCGGCCTGCTGCCGGCGCTGGCGTCATTCCTGATCCGCCGCACTCTGGGCGAACCGGAGGAATTCGTACGGCAGAAAGACGCTGGGCAATCGCTCTCCTTCCTGCAGCGTTTGCGCCTGCTGTTCAAGGATCGCGCCACCAGCAGGGCCAGCATCGGCATCTTCATTCTCTGTTCGGTGCAGAACTTCGGTTACTACGGCCTGATGATCTGGATGCCGACTTACCTGGCGAAAAACTTTGGCTTCTCGCTCACCAAGTCCGGCCTGTGGACGGCGGTGACGGTGGTCGGCATGACGTTCGGCATCTGGCTGTTTGGCGTGCTGGCCGATCGCTTCGCCCGCTGGAAGATCTTCGTGTTTTATCAGATCGGTGCCGTGGTGATGGTGATCGGCTATGCCCAGTTGAGCGACCCGACGCTGATGCTGTTCGCCGGCGCCGTGATGGGCATGTTCGTCAACGGCATGATAGGCGGCTACGGCGCGTTGATTTCCGATACCTATCCGGTGCAGGCGCGCGCCACCGCGCAGAACATCCTGTTCAATCTGGGGCGCGGCGTCGGCGGCCTGGGGCCATTGGTAATCGGTGCGCTGGTGACGCAAGTGTCGTTTACCGCGGCCATCAGCCTGCTGGCGGCGATTTATCTGCTGGATATCTACGCCACGCTGTTCCTGCTGCCGAAAAAACAGGGCGCAGGCGATACGCTGGGCGCGATTGGTTAACGCTGAAGAGGGATTAAGGCAGGGCCGCACGCGCGGCGGAATGGAACAAAAAGTTGGGGGCACTGCGTTAACAGTGCCCCCGGTTCGTTTTATAGCTATCCCGCTACACAGCGTGCTCCCTGCTCAATCCTTGAAAACTTTTCCTGCGGCCATCCTGACCAAGCGATCCTTGCATCATCCTGCAGCATCGTCCTGACGCGGTTCCTCAGCCTTCCTGACCCGCCGACAGTCCTGTGCCGGCTCTCAATCTCCGTCCTGGAGGTGTCCCTGGTTTCTATCCTGAAACATCCTGGGCATCTCCTGACGCCATCCTTCGCTCTTGCCTGAGCGCATCCCTTTCTTCTTCCTGAAGCTGCATCATCCTGATGCTTTCCTGCTCCGCCGGTTCCGTTCCGGTAACGATAAGATCGCTTAAATTCCCCGGAATCACAAGGGTTTGGGAGGTGTCTCACACTAAATTAAGCCTAAGAGTTATCCTAAAGAAATTCTAACCAATTGATCTGGATAACAATAATCTCATCGCCTGGAGAAAGGCGGGAAAAATTAAGAGCGATCTCTCACAGCCCGTGTGAGAGATCTCGCACACGGGCGACGGCGAATCCGTCGCCATTCAGTCCAGCACCGGGCGCAGCGCATCGAGGAAATTCCCCAGCGTCGCCGCCAGCAGGGTACGCTTATCGCTGCCGAACTGTTCCAGCACCACGTTGCCACTGACGTTGCACAACGACACCATCGTCATCTCGGATTCGGTGGTCGCAAGGAACAGCGTTGGCGGCAGCTTGAGGCGCTTTTGCGTCACCAGATGGCCGATCAGGTTCTCCTGCAGGCGGATAAAATCCTCTTCGCTCCAGACCTGCAGCAGGCTCAGACGATGCTCGCCGAACTGCGCGCTCATGTCGCCGGCGTATTGCTGCGTGTAGAAACGGTGCGCGTCCGGCTGCAAACGCAGCTCCAGCGCGGCTTCTACCTTTTCCAGCGTCGCCGCCGGTTCGAAAGGCTGTGGCAACCACAGCACTTCGTCCTCGCGGTTCTCCACGATGCAGGGCGACGGCACGCCGTACAGCGCCTGGCTGGCCGGCGCGTGACCGCGCTCTTGCTGCCACAACTCGACATAGCGTTGAGTGAATTCACGCAGAGCGTGCGATACATCATGGTCCATATTCTTTCCCGCATACGTTAAACTGACGGCCATTGTACCTATCTCTGACCAAGGTGACAGCAGATGTCCTCATATCAAGACCACCAGGCCCTGTCGGGGCTGACGCTGGGCAAACCCACCGCCTACCGCGATCGCTACGACGCCTCGCTGTTGCAGGCGGTGCCGCGCAGCATGAACCGCGAGCCGCTGGGGCTGTACCCCGATAACCTCCCCTTCCACGGCGCGGACATCTGGACGCTGTACGAGCTCTCCTGGCTGAACGCCAACGGGCTGCCGCAGGTGGCGGTCGGTGAAATCAGCCTCAACGCCGACAGCCTGAACCTGATCGAATCGAAAAGCTTCAAGCTGTATCTCAACAGCTTCAACCAAACCCCGTTCGCCGATTGGGAAACGGTGCGCAGCACGCTGCAGCGCGATCTGTCCGCCTGCGCCCAGGGCGAGGTGAGCGTCACCCTGTTCAGCGTCGAGCAGTTGGAAGGCACGCCGATCGCCCGCCTGGCCGGCGACTGCATCGATCAGCAGGATATCCGCATCGACAATTATGAGTTCAACGCCGACTACCTGCTGAACGCCGCCGGTGAAGAGGTGGTGGAAGAGCAATTGGTCAGCCACCTGCTGAAGTCCAACTGCCTGATCACCCATCAACCGGACTGGGGCTCGGTGCAGATAAGCTACCGCGGCGGCAAGATCGATCGCGAAGCGCTGCTGCGCTACCTGGTCTCCTTCCGCCACCACAACGAATTCCACGAGCAGTGCGTCGAGCGCATCTTTAACGATTTGATGCGCTACTGCCGGCCGCAAAGCCTGACGGTTTACGCCCGCTACACCCGCCGCGGCGGGCTGGATATCAACCCGTGGCGCAGCAACGTCGAATTCGCCCCCGAGCGCGGCCGCCTGGCGCGCCAATAAGTGCGAAACATTGCTCAACAACTGAGCTAACGAGCGGTTTATGTTGGTAAAAGCGCAGGGACGGCGGTAAGGTTAAAACGAGGCTGCGGCCGGGCGGAGCGCCCGCTGCGCCGCAGCACGCCAACCATAACGAGATGCTGTTTTGCTGCGTATGGATTACTACCGCCCCGCACCGGGTGCAAAGGAGTTACCTTGATTACACACATCAGCCCGCTTGGCTCTATGGATTTATTGTCGCAGTTGGAAGTAGACATGCTGAAGCGCACCGCCAGCAGCGACCTGTACCGCCTGTTCCGCAACTGTTCGCTGGCCGTGTTGAACTCCGGCAGCCAAACCGACAACAGCAAGCAGCTGCTGTCGCGCTATGAAACCTTCGACATCAACGTGCTGCGCCGCGAACGCGGGGTGAAGCTGGAGCTGGTCAACCCGCCGGAAGAGGCGTTCGTCGACGGCCGCATCATCCGCTCGCTGCAGGCCAACCTGTTCGCCGTACTGCGCGACATCCTGTTCGTGCACGGCCAAATCGCCAGCGCCGGCCGTTTCCAGCACCTGAACCTGGAAAACTCGGCCCATATCACCAACCTGGTATTCTCGATCCTGCGCAATGCACGCACGCTGCATCTGGATGAAGATCCCAATATGGTGGTGTGCTGGGGCGGCCACTCGATCAACGAGAACGAATACCTGTACGCGCGCAAGGTTGGCAGCCAACTGGGCCTGCGCGAGCTGAACATCTGCACCGGCTGCGGGCCGGGCGCGATGGAAGCGCCGATGAAAGGCGCGGCGGTCGGTCACGCGCAGCAGCGTTACCGCAACAGCCGTTTCATCGGCATGACCGAGCCGTCGATCATCGCCGCCGAGCCGCCAAACCCGCTGGTGAACGAGCTGGTGATCATGCCGGACATCGAAAAGCGCCTGGAAGCCTTCGTGCGCATCGCGCACGGCATCATCATCTTCCCGGGCGGCGTCGGCACCGCCGAAGAGCTGCTGTACCTGCTGGGTATCCTGATGAACCCGGAGAACAGCGAACAGGTGCTGCCGCTGATCCTGACCGGGCCGAAAGAGAGCGCCGATTACTTCCGCGTGCTGGACGAGTTCATCATGAACACGCTGGGCGATGCCGCGCGCCGTCACTACACCATCATCATCGACGATCCGGCGGAAGTGGCGCGGCAGATGAAGAAAGCCATGCCGCTGGTGAAGGAAAACCGCCGCAACACCGGCGACGCCTACAGCTTCAACTGGTCGATCCGCATCGCACCGGATCTGCAGCTGCCGTTCGAGCCGACCCACGAGAACATGGCGAACCTCAACCTGTATCCGAACCAGCCGCCGGAGCAATTGGCCGCCGCGCTACGCCGCGCGTTCTCCGGCATCGTGGCCGGCAACGTGAAGGAAAACGGCATCCACGCCATCGAGCAGTTCGGCCCGTACAAGCTGCACGGCGAGCCGCAGATGATGAAGCAGATGGACAGCCTGCTGCAGGGCTTTGTCGCCCAGCACCGCATGAAGCTGCCGGGCAGCGCCTATGTGCCCTGCTACGAAATCGTCGCCTGACCCTCAATCCCGGGCGGCGTAACGGCCGCCCCGTTTTTTGACCTTGCCGCCCATGATGATACACCTACTGATTGTCGACGCCCTGAACCTCATCCGCCGCATTCACGCCGTGCAGGGTTCCCCTTGTGTCAACGCCTGCCGCCACGCGCTGCAGCAGTTGATCCAGCACAGCCGCCCGACCCACGCGGTGGCGGTCTTCGACGAGGACGATCGCCGCGACAGCTGGCGTCACCAAATTCTGCCGGACTACAAGGCCGGGCGTTCGCCGATGCCGGAAAACCTGCAGCAGGAGATGCCGCAGCTGCGCGAGGCCTTCGCCGAACTGGGCGTCGCCAGCTGGCATTCTCCCGGCAACGAGGCGGACGATCTGGCGGCCACGCTGGCGGCGAAGGTCGCCGGCGGCGGCCACCAGGTGACCATCGTCTCCACCGACAAAGGCTACTGCCAGCTGCTGGCACCGAACGTGCAGATCCGCGATTACTTCCAGAAACGCTGGCTGGATATGCCTTTCGTGCAACAGGAATTCGGCGTGCAGCCGCAGCAGCTGCCGGACTATTGGGGGCTGGCGGGGATCGGCAGCAGCAAGATCCCCGGCGTGGCCGGTATCGGGCCGAAAACCGCCGTGCTGCTGTTGCAGCAGTCGGGCAGCCTGGATGGGCTCTATCAGCAGCTGGAACAGGTGCCGGAGAAATGGCGCGGCAAGCTGGAGCGGCACCGCGAGCTGGCCTACGTCAGCAAACAAGTCGCCACGCTGCGCACCGATCTGTCGCTGGACGGCAACCTGCAGCAGCTGCGCCTGCCGATACCATAAGGGCGCTGCAAGCAGCGCCCTTCATCAGGCTTAACGCGATTAATCGCGCTCGTCGCGCCGACCCGGCACCGCCGACCACATGCGGCGCACGTGTACGGTGATCTCTTCGCGGTCGTGATACAGCTGCTTGGCATGCACTTCGACGCTGACGCCGGCAGCGCCCAGCGCTTCGCGGATGCTCATCAGGTTCTGCGACACTTCCTCGTAGCGCTTTTTCATCGGCAGCTTGAGGTTAAAAATCGCTTCGCGGCACCAGCCTTTCACCAACCACTGGATCATCAGGCTGGTTACCTTCGCCGGCTTCTCCACCATGTCGCACACCAGCCAGTAGATCTTGCTGCTGTTCGGCTCGAACTTGAAGCCGTCGGCGCGGTGGTGCGTCACCTGGCCGGTTTCCATCAGGCTCGGCGCCATCGGGCCGTTATCCACCGAATGCACCATCATGCTGCGTTTCACCAGCTGATAGGTCCAGCCGCCCGGGCAGGCCCCCAGATCGACCGCGTGCATGCCGCTGGCCAGACGTTCGTCCCACTCGTCGGCGGGGATGAACACGTGGAACGCTTCTTCCAGCTTCAGCGTCGAACGGCTCGGCGCATCGGCCGGGAAGCGCAGACGCGGAATGCCCATGTAGAACGGCGAGTTGTTGTTGCTGTAGGAGTAACCGACGTAGCAGCAGCCCGGCGCGATGAAGAACACGTGCACCACCGGGCGAGTGGGGTTCTCGCGCGCCATCAGCACCTTCTGCTCGCGCATCGCGGCGCGCAGCGGCACCGTCAGCTTGCGGCAGAACTTCATCAGCTCTTTGCTTTCGTTGGTGTCCGGCACTTCCACCCGCAGCTCGCCGCCGCGATCAACCACGCCGATCAGCATGCCGACGATCGGCGATACCCGATCTTCCGGCGGCAGATCGCGCAGCAACTCACCCACCACGATCATCTGGCGGGCGAAAATCAGTTCGCGGAACGGAATTTCCCGCGCCAGGCGATCGGCATCGTCCGGCTGATAGCATTCGAACAACACGTAACCGCTGTGCTCTTTTACCCGCGCAAAGCCGAAAATTTCCCGCTGGGCGGCTTTGTCGGTGATCTCCGCCGCACACTCTTTTTCAAAGCCAGGGCGGCAGTACAACGCAATCTTATTCATGGCGCTCGGCCTTTTTCCTCAGACGCAAAGCGCCAATCAACATCAATATCCAGCCGATCAGGAAGCACACGCCGCCAACCGGCGTGATGTATACCCAGACCTTCAGGTGCGACAGCGCCAGGCAATAGAGGCTGCCGCTGAACAACACGGTGCCGAACGCCAACAGCGCTCCGCTCCAGTAAAACCACAGGCTCACGCGGCGCTGCATCGCGACCGCCAGCGCCAGGATGGCCAGGGTGTGGAACCCCTGATACTCCAGCCCGGTGCGGATCCAGGCCATTTCGTTGGCGCCGAGCGTGCCGCTTAATACATGCGCGCCGAATGCGCCCAACGCGACAAACACAAAGCCGCTGATAGCGGCGAAAACCAGCATGGAACGGCTGCTCATCGTGATTTATCCCATTTAAAATCACCGGCCGCGGCAAGGCGGCGGCCGGTCTTATTGTTCGTAGCGGAAGCGGAACTTCTCTTGTTCGCTGGCGGCGCGCGCCAGGATCCACTGCCGGAAGGCGGCTATTTTACCCAGTTCTGCCTGGCTGTCATGACATACCAGATAAAAAGCGTTTTTACTGACCAGCACATCGTTGAACGGGCACACCAGGCGACCGGCTTCGATCTCGGTTTGCGCCATCACATTGTTCACCAGCGCCACGCCCTGGCCGTGCACCGCCGCCTGCACCACCATCGCGCTATGGCTGAAGATCGGCCCCTGCTGCACATTAATGTGCTGCAACCCCAGCTGGCGCGTATAGGCCAGCCAGTCGCGGCGTGAAACGTCATGCAGCAGCGTATGATAAGCCAGATCCTCTGCGGTTTTCAGCGGATGATCGCCGGTCAGCAGGCTCGGCGAACACACCGGCAGCAGATATTCCGCATACAGGCGCTCGGCGCGCAGCCCCGGCCAGTTGCCGCGGCCGTAGAAAATCGCCACGTCGACGTCGTCCGCCAGCTTGTCTTCTTCGCGATCCACCGCCTGGATGCGCACGTCGATCCCCGGATAAGCTGAGTTAAAGCCGGACAGGCGCGGCACCAGCCACTGAATGGCGAAGCTCGGCGGCAAACTGACGGTCAATGCCCCCTTGGCGCTGCGCGCCTGCAGCTTGCGCGTCGCCTCGTTGATCGAAGAGAAGATCTCCTTGATATCGAGGTAGTAACTTTGCCCCTCTTCGGTCAGCAGCAGCGAGCGGTTACGCCGGCGAAACAGCTTCAGCCCGAGGAAGTCCTCCAGCGACTTGATCTGGTGGCTCACCGCGGCCTGGGTCACGAACAACTCTTCCGCCGCCTTGGTGAAACTCAGGTGGCGAGCGGCCGCATCGAACACGCGCAGCGCATTGAGGGGAGGTAAGCGTTTAGACATTAAATTAGCTACTTTTGTGTAACATTAATCCGAATGATTCGGCGCCGAAAATCGGGCAGCTTTGTGTGGCAAGCCATCGGTAAACGCTAACGGCGTATTGCCATTAGTTTTTTTAATCCGAGCCATTATAATTTGTCCGTTGAGGATGCGCCAGCAAATACCTATAGTGGCGGCACTTCCCGGGCCGGAACGAAAAGGGAGTGGGTGTCGAGGACGCCGATGAACTTTTGGCTTGTGGTTGTGATGTTGTGTTTGCAAATTGTCCGGCGATTCCGGACATGGTAGCTAGGCTACTGTTTTTTCACTTCCTGTACATTTACCCTGTCTGTCCATAGTGATTTTATGCAGCACCGCAAAACTTGCGGTGCTTTTTTTTTGCCTGACGGTTACTGGTTGCTTTCAACCATCTCTTTCACATCGGCGCGGTTGATCTGCTGCTCGACGCCATTGGCGTCTTTATAGCTGATCATGCCGGTATCGTTGTCCACTTTAGGCTTGCCGTCAGCGACAATGGTGCGTCCGTCATTGGTATGCATCACGTAGTTGCTGGAACAGGCGGCCAGGGTGAACGTAAGCATCAGGGCAGAGAGAACTGCGGCTGTTTTCTTCATTGAGGACTCCTTTTTAGTTTTAAATGCTGATAAATACCTTTTATGTGTATAGATGCGATTAATAAGCGCACATTTAATAGCATAACAAACTTTCCCAATTTTGCCAGGCGATAAGTCCTAATAGGCAGGATCGCTTGTCTCCGGCGGCAAAATAGGACAGGATCCCCCATCGACTCAAGCCAGTGACAATCAGGGTATGACGCCTTTTAACCCCAGCCTTTTTCGCCAACAGTTTCCCGCGCTCGCGCAGGACGGCATCTATCTGGACAGCGCCGCCACCGCGTTAAAACCGCAGGCGGTGATCGACGCCACGCAGCAATTTTATCGCGATGACGCCGCCACCGTGCACCGCAGCCAGCATCGGGCGGCGCAGGATCTGACCGCCCGCTTCGAGCAGGCGCGCGGCCAGGTGGCGCAGCTGATCAATGCGCCGTCGGCCGACGACATCGTCTGGACGCGCGGCACCACCGAAGCGATCAACCTGGTGGCGCAGAGCTACCTGCGTCCGCGTCTGCAGCCGGGCGATGAAATCCTGGTGAGCGAAGCGGAACACCACGCCAACCTGATCCCCTGGCTGATGGTGGCGGAACAAACCGGCGCGCGGGTGGTGAAACTGCCGATCGGCGCCGATCGGTTGCCGGATTTGACGCAGCTGCCCACCCTGCTCAACGACAAAACCCGCCTGTTGGCGCTGGGGCAAATGTCCAACGTCACCGGCGGCTGCCCGGATCTGGCGCCGGCGATCGCGATGGCGCATGCCGCCGGCGCACGCGTGATGATCGACGGCGCACAGGGCGTGGTTCACGGCCCGGCCGACGTACGGCTGCTCGACATCGATTTCTACGCCTTCTCCGGCCACAAGCTGTATGGCCCGACTGGCATCGGCGCGCTGTACGGCAAAGCCGAGCTGCTGGCGCAGATGGCACCCTGGCAAGGCGGCGGCAAGATGCTGACCCAGGCATCGTTCGACGGCTTTGCCCCGCAAAAGCCGCCGCACCGCTTCGAAGCCGGCACGCCAAACATCGCCGGCGTGCTGGGGTTGGCCGCGGCGCTCACTTGGCTCAGCGAACAGGACATGGCGGCGGCGGAGCGCTACAGCCGCGAGCTGGCGGACCAGGCGGAACAGCGGTTGGCGCAGTTGCCGGGCTTTCGCAGCTTCCGCAGCTCCGGCTCCAGCCTGCTGGCGTTCGACATCGCCGGCGTACACCACAGCGACATCGTCACCCTGCTGGCGGAGCAAGGCATTGCGCTGCGCGCCGGCCAACACTGCGCGCAGCCGCTGATGGCGGCGTTGGGCGTCAGCGGCACACTGCGCGCGTCGTTCGCCCCCTACAATACGCAACAGGACGTCGATACGCTGGTCAGCGCGTTGACTCACGCCCTCGATCTGCTGGCCGACTGACTTGATTCCCGGAGACGCTATGCTCGCCCCCCATCCTTTTGGCCGAGAGGTCACCGCCGAGGCGTTGATCGCCACCTTCAGCGCGCTGAAACAGTGGGAAGATCGCTACCGCCAGCTGATTATGCTCGCGAAACGGCTGCCGCCGCTGCCGGAGGCCTTGCGCAGTGAAGAAATGGCGTTGAGCGGCTGTGAAAACCGCGTCTGGTTGGGGCACCAGTTGCTGGAAGACGGCACGCTGCACTTCTATGGCGACAGCGAAGGCCGCATCGTGCGCGGCCTGCTGGCGGTGCTGCTGACCGAAGTGGAAGGGAAAACGCCGCAGCAGATCGCCGCATTGGATCCGCTGGCGCTGTTCGACCGGTTAGCGCTGCGCGCCCAGCTGAGCGCCACCCGCGCCGGCGGCCTGGCGGCATTGGCCGCCGCCGTCAAGGCGATCGCCGCCCGTTACGCCTGACGCGCCGCCTTCGCCACCATCTTTTTCAGCGCGTGCGACACGGCGACGAAGCCGAAAGTAGCGGTGACCATGGTCGCCGCGCCGAACCCCGCGCTGCAATCCATTCTTTTCGGCCCTTCCGCCGTGCTACGTGAAGCGCACACCGAACCGTCCGGCTGCGGATAAACCAGCGGCTCGCTGGAGAAGACGCAGTCGATGCCCAGCTTACCCTTGCCGTTTTTCACCACGTTGAAATCGTGCTTCAGCCGCTCGCGCAGCTTGGCGGCCAGCGGATCCTGGATGGTTTTCGCCAGATCGGCCACTTCGATCTTGGTCGGGTCAATCTGCCCGCCGGCGCCGCCGGTGGTCACCACCGGGATCTTGAAGCGGCGGCAGTATGACAGCAACGCCGCCTTCGGCCGCACGCTGTCGATCGCGTCGATGACGTAGCTGAAGTTATGGTTCAGCAGCTCGGCGACGTTGTCCGGGGTGATGAAATCGTCGATGCAGGTCACCCGGCATTCCGGGTTAATCGCCAGGATACGCTCCGCCATCACCTCGGTTTTCGATTGCCCGACGTGTTGGCGCAACGCGTGGATCTGGCGGTTGGTATTGGTGACGCAAACATCATCCATGTCGATCAGGGTGATGGCGCCGATGCCGGTGCGCGCCAGCGCCTCAGCCGCCCAGGAACCCACGCCGCCGATGCCGATCACGCAGACGTGCGCCTGCGCGAACACCGCCAGCGCCTGCTGGCCGTACAACCGCGCCGTGCCGCCGAAACGCTGCAGATAGGCTTCCGAATAAGCTGTGCTCATAACGCTTTAATTACCTTCGTAATGCAAATGATAAGGGCCGGAAAATCCGGCCCTTGCGGGTCACTCTTTTCACGCCGTATGCGTTTACCGGGTGGCCAGCAACGAACCGCCGCCGTTTGACTGATTGGCGCTGAACAGCTGACCGCCGCCGTTGTTCTTCAGCACCCAGACGCGGCCGTAGTGGTTGTAGTACCCCGCCGAGTGGCCGGCATCCGGCCCGATGCCCTGATACATGTCAAAATGCTGGCCCTTGATGGCGCCGCCCACGTCGAGCGCGACCATCAGACGCATCTCGTATTTTCCCGTGAATTTACCCTTGTTGTCCAGCAGCGGCACTTCGGCCAGCAGCGTGGTGCCCGCCGGGATCAGCGAACGATCGGAGGCCACCGAGGCTTTGGCGATCAGCGGCACCGCGCTGGCACCTCTCACCGGCGCAAAAGCTTCCGGGCGGAAAAACACGAACGATGGGTTTTGCTCCAGCAGCTCACGCACCTCTGCGGCGCTGTGGGTATCCGCCCACTGACGGATCGCCTGCATCGACATGTCCGCCTTGGCCACTTCGCCGCGATCGATCAGCACCTTGCCGATGCTGCGATAGGCGTGGCCGTTCTTGCCGCCGTAGCCGAAGAACACCAGCGGCTGGCCGTTGCCGTAGTCGACATAGCCGCTGCCCTGGACTTCCATCATGAAGTTGTCCATCAGCGAGTTGGTGTAAGCGATGATATAGCGATCGTCGAGCGCGCCGGAATAGATGCCCGCGCGATCCGGCAAGCGGCCCCTGCCCTTCGGCGGCATGCGGTACAGCGGATAGCGGAACTCGCCCTGTTGGGTATAGCGCGCCTGTACCACCGGCGTGTAGTAGCCGGTAAACTGCACGTTGCCGTAATTGTCGACGCCTTCCATCTGGTAAGCGCTGAGGCCATACTGGCTCAGCATGCGCGTGTCGGCGCCGGACGCCATCCAATTTTGTACCGCCTGATAGGTGCCGTTGTTGCGGTTGAACAGCGAAGGCGACGCGTACTTGATCTCCATCAGCTGATCCGAATAATCCTTGGCGTTGACCGGCGAACCTTTGGCGTTGGGCTGATTGACCAGCTCCAGCGACTGATCCAGACGGCCGTCTTTATATTGCTGACCCCGATCGGTCGGCTTGGACGAACAGCCCGCCAACACCGCCACCATCAACCCGCCCAGCAGGTATTTGCCCCAACGTCCTTTCATCGCGCACACTCTCAAACTGATATGATCTACCGGCTGAACGATAACAAACGCTCATTGATAAAGGAATCGCTGCAAATAAAAAAAGCCGCACGGAGGATAGTGATGAAAAAGAAGGCAAATTGCGGGCAAATTCAGCAGAAAAACGGGTTTAGGCCAATAAAATGCAAAAAGGGTTTGCAACAAAACGCATGGAGAGTATAGTGCGCATCCATCGGACGCGGGGTGGAGCAGCCTGGTAGCTCGTCGGGCTCATAACCCGAAGGTCGTCGGTTCAAATCCGGCCCCCGCAACCAACCGATGCCGCAGCGGCGGTATTTTGCGTTTGGCTTCGATAACAAAGTATTACACGGACGCGGGGTGGAGCAGCCTGGTAGCTCGTCGGGCTCATAACCCGAAGGTCGTCGGTTCAAATCCGGCCCCCGCAACCAACCGAATGTCGTACCAGCGGCATAACATGCACGGTGGTTCGTAGTAATACAGCACCAAGACGGACGCGGGGTGGAGCAGCCTGGTAGCTCGTCGGGCTCATAACCCGAAGGTCGTCGGTTCAAATCCGGCCCCCGCAACCAACTCTTGATGACAACAGACAAGCACCCTGACGGGTGTTTTTTTGTATCTGCAATCCGCGAAACTAGCCGGACTCGCGCCCGGCCCTGCTTCTATCGGCTCGCCAGCGCGCCGCCGTTGGCGAAATAAGCCTTGATGCCCGCCAGAATCGACTCCGCCACCTGCTGCTGGAAATGGCTGGTGCGCAGCTTGCGCTCCTCTTCGATATTGCTGATAAACGCCGTCTCCACCAGGATCGACGGGATATCCGGCGCCTTTAACACCGCAAAACCGGCCTGATCGACGCGATTCTTGTGCAGCCGGTTGATTTTCCCCATCCGATTCAACACTTCCTTGCCGAACTTCAGGCTGTCGTTGATGGTCGCGGTCTGGATCAGATCGAACATGGTGTGGTCGAGATAACGGTCGCCGCTCTTGCTGACGCCGCCGATTTGGTCCGAGGCGTTCTGCGTCTGCGCCAGGAACTTGGCCGCCGAGCTGGTGGCGCCCTTGGTGGACAGCGCGAACACCGACGAACCGCGCGCGGCGCGGCTGGTGAAGGCGTCGGCGTGAATCGAAACGAACAGATCCGCGCGCTGCTTGCGCGCCTTGGCGACGCGCACCTTGAGCGGGATAAACACGTCTTCGTTGCGCGTCATGAACACTTTCATGTTCGGCTCGCGCTTGATCATGGCGCTCAGCTTGCGGGCAATCTGCAACACAATGTCTTTCTCGCGCGTCTTGTACTTGCCGATAGCGCCGGGATCTTCGCCGCCGTGGCCGGGATCCAGCATGATGACGATCGGCCGATCGCGCCCCGCCTTGCCGGCCTGCGGCGCTTCCGGCGGCAGCGTGCGCTCCAGATCGCCCTTGTTGTAATCTTCCAGTAACGCCAGCAGCGGATCATACTCCTCGCCGCCGCTGCTGCCCTTGGTCGGATAGAGATCCATCACCAGGCGATTGCGATACTCCGGCACCGGCGCCAGCGTAAAAATATGCGGGCTGACGCTCTGCTTGAGCTCCAGCACCAGCCGCACGGTATTCTGATCGAACTGGCCGACGCGCGCCTGCTTGAGATACGGATCGTCGGCGCGCACCTGCCCGGCGATGCCTTTCAGCACGCTGTTGAGGTGGACGCCTTCGATATCCACCACCACGCGATCGGGATTGGTCAGGGCAAACTGCTTGTATTTCAGCTCGACGTTGGATTCCAGCGTGACGCGGGTATAGGTGGAGGATGGCCAGACGCGCACGGCGATCACGTGCGATGACGCGGCGAAGCCCGTGCGACTCACACTCAGCAACCAGCTGGCGGCAACGCCCTGTAATAAACGACGGCGGCCCAGATTGTGATTAGAGTTTGGCATGCGGCTCCGGCAGTAATAGCTGTTTACAACAGATGAAAAAAACATCAATAAAATGGGGATGCCGAAAACTTTAACCAATCATTCCAGCCCTGTCATCAGAAAATCTTTTTATGGTTTTTCAATTTATTAACGATTTAGCGCCCTTAGCGCACTCTTCATGATGATTTCTCGCTTGCCATCGGCGCCATAAAAGAATAAAAATACAAAAATACCGTATAAATATGCAAAAGAGGTTTGTCGTGAAGGAACGTAGTACAGAGCTGGTGCAAGGATTCCGTCACTCAGTCCCCTATATCAACGCCCACCGCGGCAAAACGTTTGTCATCATGCTCGGCGGGGAAGCCATCGAACACGAGAATTTCTCCAACATCGTCAATGATATCGGGCTGCTGCATAGTCTGGGCATTCGCCTGGTGGTGGTTTACGGCGCGCGGCCGCAGATCGACGCTAACCTGGCGCAGCATAACTTTGAGCCGATCTACCACAAGCACACCCGCGTGACCGACGCCCATACGCTCGAACTGGTCAAGCAAGCTGCCGGTTTGTTGCAGCTCGACATCACCGCCCGGCTGTCGATGAGCCTCAACAATACGCCGCTGCAGGGCGCGCATATCAACGTGGTCAGCGGCAACTTCATCATCGCGCAACCGCTGGGCATCGATGACGGTATCGACTACTGTCACAGCGGCCGCATTCGCCGCATCGATGAAGACGCGATCCACCGCCAGCTCGACAGCAACGCCATCGTGCTGATCGGCCCGGTCGCGGTTTCCGTTACCGGCGAGAGCTTCAACCTGACCTCGGAAGAAGTGGCCACCCAGCTGGCAATCAAGCTGAAAGCGGAAAAAATGATCGGCTTCTGCTCCTCGCAGGGCGTGACCGACGCGGAGGGTAACATCCTTTCCGAGCTGTTCCCCAACGACGCGCAAAAGCGTCTTGAAGAGCTGGAAGAAGGCGGCGATTACCATTCCGGCACCGTGCGCTTCCTGCGCGGCGCGGTGAAAGGCTGCCGCAGCGGCGTGCGCCGCAGCCACCTGATCAGCTATCAAGAGGACGGCGCGCTGGTGCAGGAGCTGTTCTCGCGCGACGGCATCGGCACCCAAATCGTGATGGAGAGCGCCGAACAGGTGCGTCGGGCGACGATCAACGACATCGGCGGCATCCTGGAGCTGATTCGGCCACTCGAGCAGCAGGGTATTCTGGTGCGCCGTTCGCGTGAACAGCTGGAGATGGAAATCGACAAGTTCACCATTATCGAACGCGACAACCTGACCATCGCCTGCGCGGCGCTGTACCCGTTCTTGGAGGAAAAAATCGGTGAGATGGCCTGTGTGGCGGTACACCCCGATTACCGCAGCTCATCGCGCGGCGAGATGCTGCTGCAGCGGGTAGAAAATCAGGCGCGGCAGATGGGGCTGAAGAAGCTGTTCGTGCTGACCACCCGCAGCATCCACTGGTTCCAGGAGCGTGGCTTTACCCCGGCGGAGGTCGACGTGCTGCCGATGCAGAAACAGGCGTTGTACAACTACCAGCGCCGCTCCAAAATTCTGCTGGCGGATCTGTAATCCCTGCGGGCGCGGCCGTTGCCGCGCCCCTCAGCGCTTATTCCGTCGCCTGCAGCCGTTCAGCCAATCCGCTGCGGCGCTGGGTCGGCGTGCGAATGGCCCGCAGCAGCACCGCCTCCGTAGCGTACAGCGAAAGCAGCTTACGCGCGCGAGTGATCGCGGTATAGACCAGCTCACGCGTCAACACCGGCAGGAAGTGATTCGGCAACACCAGCACCGTATGGTCAAACTCCGATCCCTGAGATTTGTGCACCGTCATCGCATAAGCGGTTTCATGCGCCGGCAAACGGCTTGGCTGTACCGACTTGATGCTGCCGTCGGGCAGTTGGAAATGCACGCGCAGATCGCCGTGCTCATCCGGCAACGTAATGCCGATATCCCCATTGAACAGCCCCAGCGAGCTGTCATTGCGGCCGATCATCACCGGCCGCCCCTGGTACCAGCGGCCGAGCACGCCCGGCTTGCGGTCAATTAAACCGGCACGCTGCAGCCCGAGCTCAATGCGCTCGTTCAGGCCGGCGACGCCGAACGGCCCTTCACGCAGCGCGCATAGAACCTGGAAACGGCCAAAGGCCGCCAGCACCGTCGCCGCGTCCGCCCCTTCTGCGGTCAGCCGCAAATAGTCGCGGTAGCCCGCCACGCAGGCATCCAACAGCGCCTGATACTCTTCGCTCGTCGCCAGCGCATAGCCCGCAACATCACCGAAACTGCCGTTTAATGCCGCCAGCGCGCGATCCCCCGCTCCGGCGTTGACCGCCAACGCCAGCTGACCGATGCCGGAACGGGCGTCGAAGCGATAGCTCTTGCGCAGCAGGCACAGGCTGTCGCGCACCGCCGCTTCCGCGTCGGCCTGCTGCCCCGTGAGCGAACAACCGGTCAGGCGGCTCAGCTCAGCGGCGCGCGCATCGCTGTATCCCTGCTCGGCAAAACGGCAAATATCGCCCAGCACCGCGCCGGCCTCCACCGAAGCCAGCTGATCGCGGTCGCCGAGGAAAATCACCCGCGCCCGATCGGGCAGCGCGGCAATCAGGCGCGCCATCATCGGCAGATCGACCATCGAGGCCTCATCCACCACCAGCACATCCAAATGCAGCCGGTTGCCACGGTGATAACGCATGCGCTGACTGTTCGGTTGCGCCCCCAACAGACGGTGCAACGTCGCCGCCTCCGTCGGGAACAGCGCCTGCTGCGCCGGGGTCAACGCCAGCTGGCGGCTGGCGCTGCCAAGCGACTCCGTCAGGCGCGCCGCCGCCTTACCGGTCGGCGCCGCCAGCTGAATGCGCAAGCGCGCGCTTTCATCCAGCTGCACCAGCGCCGCCAACAGTTTGGCGACGGTGGTGGTTTTACCGGTGCCCGGCCCGCCGGAAATGACCGCAATGCGCCGCGTGGCGGCCACCGCGGCGGCGATTTTCTGCCAGTCGGGCTCGTCGCTCGCGGCGCCGAACAAGCTGTCGAGAATGGTGCGCAGCTCAGCCTCCGGCACCGCCAGCGACTCGCCTTCGCCGCCGATAAACGCCGCCACTTCGCCTTCGTTTTGCCACATGCGCTGCAGATACAGGCGCGGCCCGCGCAGCACCAGCGGCGTAGCGCCGCTGCCGTCCCCGACCGCCGCGCTGGCCGCCAAACGCTGCTGCCAACGCGCGCTATCCGGCCGCCCGGCCGCCTCCCACACCGCCAGCGCCAACGCCGGCTGGCGCCCTTCAAACAGCGTGTCCGCCTGCAGCTGCTCCAGCATCAGGCAGACGTGACCGGCCCCCGCCTCTGCGCTCAGGCAGGCGGCGGCCAGCAAAATATCGGGCTCGTCTTCGCTCGCCACCACGCGGGCGAACTGCACGTCCAGCGGGCGCAGCACGCCAAGCGCCACCGCCTGCTCCAGCAGTGCGATCATGATCCTTCCTCCGTCGCCGCAGCTTCGCCGCTGAACAAGCGATCCATCCCCTCCACCAGCTCAAGCTCGGGGAGACAGGTGAAAATGCCGTTGCCCGGGTGCGCCGCATCCACGCCGCGCAGGAACAGATAAATCACCCCGCCAAAATGGCGCCGATAATCGTAATCCGGCAACCGATGACGCAGATAACGATGCAGCGCCAGCGTATACAGCTGGTATTGCAGATCGTAACGATGCTCCGCCATCGCCTGCTCCATGGCCGGCCGGGTATAGGCGCTACTGTCTTCCCCCAGCCAGTTGGACTTGTAGTCCAGCAGGTAGTATTTGCCCTGCCAGCAGAACACCAGGTCGATAAAGCCTTTCAGCATGCCCTGCACCTGATGAAAATCTAGCGCCGGGCAGCGGGCGGAAAGCGGATCGTAACGCTTCACCAGGGCATCGAGCGCCTTCGCCTGCAACAACCGGTTAATCGGCAAATAGAACTGCAGCTCGGCCTGCTTGTGCTGCGGCGTCAGCGCCGACAACGTCACGCCGCTGTCGTCGAGCGGCGTATTGAGCAACACCTGCATCCACGCCAGCAGAATCGGCTGCCAGTGCTCGGCAAATCCTTGCTGTTGCAGCTGTTCCTGCAGCCACTGTTCGTCCAGCGGCTGGGTGAAGTCCAGCGTTTCAAACAGGCTGTGCAGGAAGGTGCCGGGCGTTGCGCCGCGCGGGAAGGTATGCGGTGTGAGCGCTGGCTCACTCTCCTCACCCCGCTCGCCCGCGGCGTCGACATCCAGACGCGGCAGCAGATCCTGCATCAGGCTCGAACCGTGCTGTTGCAAACCGGTATAGCTGGTCACCCGCCAAAAATCCTGGATCCGTCGGGTAAAGTTTTTCGCCGCCAGCGTAGCGGCCAGCGATGCCTGGGGCTGCCAGGGCGCCTCGTCCGGCGGTTCCACCAGCGACAGCGCGATGCCGCCGCCCGCCAATTGCTGCAGGCGCTCCTGCAGATACGCGGCGTCGCCGGCCTGCCCGCCCTGCACCAGATAACCCAATGCGCTGCGGTGCAGATCGGTATCGCCCTGTTTCTTGCGCGTGCCCTGGAACAGCGGCGCGATGCCGATGCTGCAGTGGTACACCGAGCGGGTCAGCGCCACGTACAACAGGCGCAGGTCTTCTGCCAACCGCTCTTCCTCCGCCCAGGCCTGGCTCTCTTCATTGGCGTCGAGATCCAGCAACGCCTGGAAGCTATGGCGATCGTGATACAGCGCCTGCTGCTGCTGGCGAAAATTGCCGACGAACGGCAGCCACACCAGATCGAACTCCAGCCCCTTGGATTTATGAATCGTGATCACCTGCACCAGATGCCGGTCGCTCTCCAGCCGCAGTTGCTGATTATCGGACTGGCGATTAGGCTGGGCGATCTGCTGTGCCAGCCAGCGCACCAGCGCATGTTCGCTGTCGAGTTGCGCCGCCGCCTCTTGCAACAACTCCCCCAGATGCAGCACGTCGGTCAAACGACGCTCGCCACCGGCGCTGGCCAGCAGGTTCTCCGCCAGCTGGCGCGCTTTCATCACCTCGCTCAGCATCGGCAACACGCCGCGGCGCAGCCAGAGCGTGCGGTAATCATCGAATTCGTTAACCAGCTCGTCCCAGGCACGCTCATCGCGGCTCAGGCCGTCCAGCGTCGGCGCGTCCAGCCCCATCAGCCCGGTGGCCATGGCGCTGCGCAGCGTGCGCTCCTGCTCCGGCGCCAACACCGCCTGCAGCAACCACAGCAGGTCTTTGGCCTCCGGGGTGTCGAACACGCTGTCGCGGTTGGACAGGTAGACCGACGGAATGGACAGCGCGCTCAGCGCATCGCGCACCAACGCCGCCTCATTGCGGCTGCGCACCAGCACCGTGATATCGGAAGCTTGTACCGGCCTTGGCTCCTTGCCGCCCTGCAGCCACGCCTGGCCCTGCTGCCCGGCGCTGAGCCAGTCGCGAATTTGCGTGGCGCACAGGCGCGCCATCAGCTGTTGGTAATCACTTACACCGGCGCCTTCCCCCTGCTGCAGCCAGAACTGCATCGCCGGTTGCGGCTTGCCGTGCAGGTCAAACGCCAGCCCTTGGTTCTTTTCCGTCGCGCTGACCTCGATAAAGGGGATTTGGCCGAACAGGAAAGGTTTTTCTACCTGAGAAAACAGGTGATTAACGCTGGCGACCATCGACGGCGACGAGCGCCAGTTGGTCTCCAGCGTATAGTGGGCGCTCACCTCTGAGCGCGCCCGCATGTAGGTAAAGATATCGGCACCGCGGAAGGCGTAAATCGCCTGCTTGGGATCGCCGATCAACAGCAGGCCGCAATCGGGCCGGCCGACGTAAAGCTTTTGGAAAATGCGATATTGCTGCGGATCGGTGTCCTGGAATTCATCGATCATCGCCACCGGATAGCGCTGACGGATCGCCTGCGCCAGCTGTTCGCCGCCGCCGCTTTGCAGGGCGCCGTCCAAACGGCTAAGCAGGTCGTCAAACCCCAGCTCGGCGCGCTGGCGCTTTTCTTGTTGAATGGAAGTGCGGATCTCGCTGAGCGCGCGCGCCATGATCAGGTCGCGCAGCGTCAAGGGTTCATCGAACAGCTCGTCGATCGCCGTGAACAGCGCATGCCGCGGCGGCTCGCCTTTCTTGGTCTTCTCCAGCAGCACCGACTGGCGAAATTTATCCAGTTCCTTCGGCAACTGGTAGTCCTGAGTCTCCTGCCCGCTCCATTCGCCGACCTTGTTCAGCCAGTTCGGCAGGTGTTTACTGCTGTAACTGCGTTTATCGACGCCGGACTGGGCGATCAACGCCTCCAGATCGCCCGCCACCGCACGCCATTGCGCTTTGATGGCATCGATGCGCGCGACGATCTGCTCGTGGCGCATCAGGACGGTTTCTTCGTCCTTCGGCGGTCGGCGCAGCGCCGGCGCCTCACCGTGCAGATAGCCGGAGAGATCGGCCAGCAACGCTTCCGGGCCACTCCACTCCTGGCTGACCGCACGCGCCACGCCCAGCGGCAACGGATAGCAGTGGCGACGCCAGAAATCGGCACAGGCCTGCCGCCGCAGCGGCAACTCGTCCTGCACCAGCGTTTGTTCAAACAGCATGCCGGATTCGAAGGCGTTGTGCGTCAGCATTCGTTGGCAAAAGCCGTGAATGGTGTAGATCGCCGCTTCGTCCATCTGCCGCTCCGCCGCCAGCAGCTGCGAGGCGGCGTCGGTCAAATCGTCAATTTCAGCCATCAGCGCCGAAAACAGCGGGTTGGCGCTGACGCCCCGCACGCAAGCGATGCGCAGCCCGTGGATATTGTCGCGGATACGCCCGCGCAGCTCCTCGGTGGCGGCCTCGGTAAAGGTCACCACCAGAATTTCTTCGACCGTCAGCGGGCGAGGAAACGCCGCTTCACCGCCCAACCCCAGCAGCAAACGCAGATACAGCGCGCCGATGGTAAAGGTTTTGCCGGTGCCCGCCGACGCCTCGATCAGGCGTTCGCCGAACAGCGGCAGCGTCAGCGGCTCCAGCCTCTGCGGGGCAGTTTCCGTCATGGCGTCGCCACTTTGCGCGGCAAGATCTGCTGCAATGCAGACGCGTTCGGATAGGTGACCCAGCCCTTAGGCGCCGCGTAATCCGCCTTGTCTTGCCCGCTGCCGCTCACCTGCGACAGCACCGCCAGCCCCTGTGGCTGGATCACCGCCTGGTGGAAATAATCCGCCAGTTTGGCCGGCGTCAGCTGTTGCACCTGCGCGATCAGCTTCTGACGGGTATCGAAGGCGAAATTGCCGCGATCGAAATCGTTGGCGAACCGGCTGGCCTCTTCGCTCAGGGTTTGCGGCCGCTGCTTCAGCTCATTGATCAGCGCCTGTTTGTACTGCTCAAAGTCCGCTTCGCTCATGTCGCGCAAGCGTTTCTCGGTTTTCGGATAGAAATCCTGATAGCGCTGGTACAGGTAGGCCGGCTGTTTGCTGTTGCTCTGCAACAGGAAGCCCACGCCCCATTGGCGCCCCACCGACATTGGGAAGGCGAAGACCGCATACCCCAATTGCTCCTGAGTGCGCAGCTGGCTATAGAACCACGGCTGAATAATCTGCCCCAGCATGGAGCTGTAGGCCATGCCGGCCACTTCGTCGTAGCCGGTCGGCACATAGACCGCCGCCAGCGCCGAATCGGTGCTGCTGCCCACCTGTTGCAGGTTGGCAAGCTGATTCTTGTCCACCACCACGTCTTCGCCGTGCCACCATTCGATGCCGGTACAGCCCAGGCGATGTTTCAGCGTCGACGCCAGCGTGTCGACCTGCTGCTTGCTCATGTTGCCCACCACCAGCAGCTCCGGCGTAGCCTCGGCCAGCAGGCTGTCGCGATAGGCCAGCACGTCTTTCAGCGTCAGCGTCTTCAGCACTTCGCGGCGTTCGCTGCGTTCGGAATACGGCACGCGGGAAACCATCTGCACCGGCTGAATGGCCAATTCAAACGCCTTGCCCTTCTCGGCGGCGTCCAACTGCTCCAGATACCAGGACTTGGCCTGCGCCAGCTGATCTTCCGTCGGCGTGAAGCTGGAATAGCCTTCGATCAGCGCCGTCAGCAACTGCGGCAGGCGCTGGGTAAAGCCGTTGGCATTAAACATCAGGCCGTTGTTCGGCGAGGTCGAGAAGCTCAGCCCGCCAACCGATGCCTGATAGCTCAGCTGATCCAGCGCGAGGCCGGCCAGATAATCCGTCAGCGAGAACAGCACCTGGTTGCGCGCGGAATCCATAGTCTTGGCGTTGCGGAAAGCGACGGTGACGTCGGCCTTCGGCTCATCGGCGAAGTAACGGCTCGGCATGTACAGCACGCGCAAACCGGGGTTATCCACCACCATTTCCGGCTTTTTGAACTCGTGCGACGGCTTGGTCAGGGTAAAGTCATCCGGGATGTACGGATTGAGCGTCGGTAACGACAGGGAAATCCCACTCCCTAACTGCTGCCACTGCGTAAAGCGCTGCGGCGTGATTTTGTCGACCTGGTAAGGCGCATTGACGAAATAGGCCGTCTTGTTGTGCGGCTCATCCGGACTGACGAACCAGATGCGGGCGTTTTGCGGCGTCATGCCGTCCAGGCGTTCGGCGATCGCCTTAGGATCATAGCGATCGGCTAGGTAAGGCGCGTCCAGCGCATGTTCAACCGGCACGCGCAGCATGGTGTCCACCAGCCATTCGATATAGTCCATGTCGCGCGTGATCGACGGATAACGGAAATCCAGGTTGAGAACATGCGAGATTTCGTCGAAGTAACTTTGCTTGATGCCTTCGCTGCGCAGCATTTTCAGGTAGTTGAAAATGGCGGCGACGACCTCGTCGCGCTTGGCCAGGCCTTTGTCGGTCAGTGAAACGCTGATGGCGAAGACGCCGCCGTTGCGATCCACCATCGGATCGGCGCCGGCATTGATGGCGTCCGCCAGCCCCTGCTTCTGCAGCCAGTCAGACAGGGTGTTTTTACTGCGGTTGCCGATCAGGTAGCTGATGTAGGTATCGGTTTTGCTGCGAAACGCGGCGCTGTTGTTATCGATGCGAAACTCGACCTTCAACTGTTTGCGCGGCTGTGCCGGCACATAGTGAATGATGATGCCCTGCTGTTCCGGCGTCACGGCCGGCACGGTGATCGGCGGCACGGTGGCGTCGTGATTCGGCACGCGGCCAAAGGTTTTCGCCGCAATATCAGCCAGCTGCGGCAGCGGCTGATTGCCGTACAAAACGCCCATCATCAAATTGGCGGAATAGTAGCGTTTATAGAAGCCGGTCAGCTCATCGTGCAGCTTGCTGTCCGGCTTGTCTTTCAGCGTATCGAGATTGCCGCCGGAGAAGCGCGCGCTCGGGTGCGCCGGGTTAAGGGTTTCCGCGCCCACCTGCGCCATACGCATACCGTCGCGCGAACGCGCCATCGTCAACTCGGCGTTAACCGCGTTGCGCTCACGGTCGGCATTGCCCGGATCCAGCAGCGGCTCGGCAATGGCGTCGGCCATGCGATCGACCGCCGGCTCCAGCGCGTCATTTTCCACTTCCAGATAGAAGGCGGTGCGATAAGAAGCCGTGCTGGCGTTGTGGCTGCCGCCATGCTTTTTCAGGAACTCGGACAGGTTTTCCGGCTCTGGATAGCGCTTGGAGCCCATCAGCACCATATGTTCCAGATAGTGCGCCAAACCCAGTTGGCTGTTCGGATCTTCAAGCGAGCCGACCGGCAATGCCAGCGCCGCCAGCGATTTCGGCGCCTGGGCATCGGACACCAGCAACACCGTCATGCCGTTAGTCAATTTGATCGCCTCATACTGACGCGGATCGTGTTCGCTTTTGTTGATCTTCTCCGCCAGCGGTTGCCATCCTTGCGCGGCCCAACTCAACGGCGCCCAACACATAGCCAATAATACCAGCCCGGTGATACGGGCCAACTGTCTGCGCATATCCAAAATAAACCCCTATTCTGACGTCGCTGCGCCCACTCCCTGACGGTGGCGACGTTCATCAAAACCACATAACCAAATCTGTACTCACCGGGTTCTTCGCCAATATGGCGACCCGAACTCGGCGGGTATATGCCTGTACGTTATGTAAGACCGGGAATGACCCCAATGGTTGAATATAACCTTCGTTATTTTTACCACCTACCGCCGCACAGCACCACCGGGGGATTGTTACCCCAGGTTATGCCGCGCCACCGGCAGCAGATAACGCTCTGTTTCGGCCAGTATTTGCGCTAAGTATTCATTATCCAATTGGCGAAACACTCGCTGCACGTAGGGATCTTCCCCTTCTCCGGGAATGCGCTGATCGCCCTGCCAGGCCTGCAGCAATTTGGCGCGCGCCTTGATTTGCGCGTCTTCCTCCCAGTCGATTTGCTGCGTTTCCGGCAGATAGCACTGACTCAGCCACGCCCAGCCGCTCTTGTTCAGCAACAGCAGCGGCTGACTCAGACCGCGCTGATAGCCCGTCAGCAGTTCCGCCAGCTGCGCCTGTGCCTCTTCAGGCGCCAGCGCGGCAAAGCGCCAGGCGGAGTTCTTGCGGCCATACATGCGGCTCTCGCCGGTGCCGCCGGCGCAGCAGTACACCAGGTGCTCCAGCCACAGCAATATGCCATCCACCGCCGACAGCGTCGCGGGCCGCCAGCGCAACAGGCCGTCACCCTGCACCTGATGCAGCCAGCCGCTGAGGCGCACGCCGGCGATATCGATATCCAGCTCCAGGCTATGGCTCTCTGCGCGTTCCGCACGCACCTGCTCGGCCAGTTCGCTCATCTCTTCCTGCTGCTTTTGCCAATAAATTTCGCCGAAGGCGCCATAGGGCAAGCCGCCGCCGGCGCGCACCCGTTGGAACAGCCGTTCGGGATCGTCGCCGTCGATCAGCGTATTCAGCAGTTGGCTGTTGAACTGGTAGCGGCTGAGGTTATCCAGCGTGAAGGGCTCTTCGTCCGGCAACTCGGTCTCTTCCAGGATAAAACTGACGCCCAACCGCAGTTGGAAAAACGCGCGAATCGGATGGCGGTAAAACCGCAGCAGTTCATCCAGCGATATTTGCTGCAGCGCTTCGGCGGGCAGCGGCTGGTTGAACGCCGGATGCGCCGCACCGCGCCCATCGGCGGCGGGCAGCCACTCGGCGGCATAGCTTTGCTCCTCCGAGCCCGGCAAGAAGTTCTCGGCGGCGAACGGCATGCGCGCGTGCCACTTCAGCAAGTGCTCACCAACCCGCCGGGCGCTGTCGTCTGCGCTAAGCTCTTCATCTCCCGGCAGGCAATAGCTTTGTTCCAGGTACTCCAGCAGCTCGGTGACCAGTACCGAAGGGTAGCGCGGGCTGTTGTCCTGAATGGAACGGCCGATGAAACTGATATACAGCCGCTGCTGAGCGGACAAAATCGCTTCCAGGAACAGATAACGGTCGTCATCGCGTCGGCTGCGGTCGCCGCGTTTGACCTGCTGCGCCATCAGATCGAAACCCAGCGGCGGCAGCGTGCGCGGATACACGCCGTCGTTCATGCCCAGCAGGCACACCACCTTGAACGGAATGGAACGCATCGGCATCAGCGTACAGAAGTTGATTTGCCCGGCGAGGAAGCGCTGGCTGATGCGCTCCTGATCGAGACGCGCCGCCAGATCGTCCCGCAGAATGGTCAACGGCACCTCATCGGGATAGCGCGCCGCCAGGCCAAAATTAATGGCCTGCTGCCACTGCTGTTCGATCAGCGCCAGCACCACCTCGGTGTCGCTGTCCGCAGCGAAGAAAGCATCCAGCAGTTGCCGGCAGAGCGGCAGCCACGCCTCGAGCGGGCGCGCTTCGCTCAAGATTTGCCGCCAGTGGCTGAGCTGCGCCAGCAGGTCTGCCAGCTGCCCCGCCAGTTCGGCGACCAATCCGCTCGATTCGTCGTAAGGCAAAATGCCCTGCCAATCGCCGGCATTGCTGTCCATCGCGTAGCCAAGCAACATGCGCGTGATGCCAAAGCGCCAGGTATGTTGGCCGGTGGCGGGCAGATCCAGTTCGCGCACGTTATCGTCGTCCAGGCCCCAGCGCACGCCGGATTCACCGACCCAATGGCGCAGCAGGCGCAGCCCCTCTTCGCCAATGGCGAAACGGGCGGCCAGGGCCGGCACCTCAAGCAGCGCCAGCACCTGTTCCGAGGTAAAACGGCTTTGCGGCAGATCGAGCAGTGAAATGAACGCCTGCAGCGCAGGATGCGCCTGGCGCGCTTTACGGTCGGAAATGGCGAACGGCAGGTAGCGCTCGGCAGGGACATTGCCGAACACTGCCTGAATATAAGGCGTGTAGCTGTCGATATCCGCGACCATCACGATGATGTCGCGCGGCGTCAACGACGGATCCTGCGCCAGCATGGTCAGCAGTTGATCGTGCAGCACCTCCACTTCCCGCTGCGGGCTGTGGCAGGCATGCAGGCTGAGGGAGCGGTCGTTCTCATCCAGCGGACGTTTGCTGAAGCTGCTTTCCAGCGTTTCCGCGGTAATACCGATCACCGCATGGTCTTCCAGCTCCAGCATGTCGCGCTGAACGGCGTGCAGCATGGTATCGGCCGGGATATCGACAAAGGCGTCAACCTCTTGCGCCCCTTCCATCTGCGACAGCAGATAGAGGTGATCGCGCCCCAGCTTGCCCCAAGAGGCCAGCAGCGGGTTGCTGAGCTGCTGCTGGCCTTCGGCGTCAAACAGGCGCGCCGCGTCATCCGGCTGGCGGAACAGCCCGTGCTCACGAGCCTGGTGGTAGTGACGGCGCTTGCGGCTCTGCAAGCGAGCCAGGAAAGCGTAATCCTGAATGTCGCCCCAGTAATAGCGACAGGGGTTGGTGAACATCAGGTGGATATCGATATGCCGCCCCAGCGCCTGCAGCGCCTCCAAATAGACCGGCGGCAACGCCGAGATGCCGCAGATAAACACCCGCGGCGGCAAACCGGGCGGACAGGTTTTTGCCTGCTCCAGCGCGTGGATAAAGCGGCTGTACAGATTGGCGCGGTGCCATTCCGGCTGCCCCAGCTCGCGCGTGTACTCCACCAATCGTGCCCAGAGTGGTGCCTGCCATTGCTGAGCCTCCGCCAGGCCGTCGATGCGCTCACCGCGCTGCCAGCTCTCCAGCCACTGCGGGCGATAAACCAAATATTGGTCGAACAGGTCGGCGACCCGGCCGGCCAACTGGTGAATCTTGCGCTTGTCACCGTCATCGGTCAGATAGTGCTGCAGTGGCGCAAACGCCGGCTGAGTCAGCATCTCCGGCAGCAACCACATCAGCTTCCAGGTCATGGCGTCCTTGCTGAAGGCGCTCTCTTTCGGGATATCCGGCAACACCCGGGTGAACATGTCCCAAATAAAGGTCGCCGGCAGCGGAAACGCAATATTGGCGGCGATGCCGAACTGTTCCGCCAACTGCATCTGCAGCCATTGCGCCATACCGGGGCTCTGCACCAGCACCACTTCCGGTTGAAAAGGATCGGCCAACGGATCTCTGGCTATCAGCGCGCTGGTCAGCGTTTTCAACAAATCCAGCTGATTGGAATGATAAACCGTGAACATCAAGGCTCCTTTAAAACAAAAGACATACCGGCTTAAAAGCGGGTGCAATACCAGCGACTCAGCGTCGCCCACTGCCGCTGCGGCGTTTGGACTCTAATCGTCAATCGGCGGCAATCACTCTCCGCATCGTCAAGCGCCGTCTCGCGTCGCCAACCTTCCGGCGGCGATTCGGCCTCGAGCCGCCCGGTGACGGCGAACGCTTCTAACTGCTGATGCGCCAGCGCCCAGGCTTGCCGGTAGTGCCACTGGCGCTGAAACGACTGCAACAGCACCTGATGATACTGTAACAAGCCAAGCAGCGACACCGAGAACAGCAAGGCCGCCACCAACACTTCCGGCAGGCTGAAGCCGTTGCGGGATAGCCGCCCTGCCCGAGCGTTAGCCGTCACAGTCGGTCAGCCTTTTCTCTGGGCAAAAATCCAGCCGACCGCCCGGCTGAGCTTGCACCTTGCCAGCGGTCTCTGCGCCGTTAAAGGTGCCCCACTGATACAGCCAAAGCGGTTCACCGCCGCGCATCTCACCAAGGCCGCGTATCGTCACAACGCCCGCTCTGGCAGACAGCCGGGCGCAGGCCGTCAGTTCCGCGCGCTGCCTGCATAACCAGGCCGCCGCACTCAGCTCGGCGCGTGGCCAGCGCTGGCCCATGCCCCAACTCAGCGCCGAAGCGGCCTGATTATAAGCCTGAAGGTAACGCTGCTGATCGGCGGCCAGTAACAGCGCGTTATCCAACTGCCGATGCTGAGCGTTAAGCAACATCAGCCCCAGCGCCAACAGCAACATCACCGCCGCCAGAGTGCTACCGCCCCGCTGGGTTCGCCAATTCATGGCAGCGCCGCCATTTCGACGCTCGCACTCAGGCTGCGCCGGATACGCGTATCGCTGGCGGAGCGCCCCGCCAGCGTCAGGCGAGCCAAGGTCGCGCCATGATCGCCCCGCTCGATCGCCACATGAAACCGCTCAATGCGCACTTCGTCATAATCGAGCAAACGCTCCCAGCCACCGCCATCGCATTGGCTCACGCCGCGCTGCCCTTCCAAGCCGCCATTGCGCAGCCGGTAACCGAAATAGCCCGCATCCTCGCCCGAAGCGAGCCATTGCCCGCTGCGAGCGATGTCGTAGGCAACGATAACGCAACTGCCCGCCGCTTCTCCCGATGCCTGACCGATCAGCAACGGACGGCCGGCGCACTGCCCGGCGCAAAAACCGGCGCGGCGCAGATCTTTCTCAATGCCGAACGCCAGTTGCCGCAGCGTTGACTCCAGCCGAAAGTGCTGGCTGACGACCACGCTTTGCTGGCGCAACAACGGATAGGTTTTCGCCGCGCCGAGCGCGATCACGCTGCCGAAGACCAACGCCAACATCACCTCCGGCAAGGTAAAACCGCGTTCTAAAGTCAACATAGCGCAATGCCTCTGACCCGCTGCCCTTCGCTGCACAAACGCAGCCGCCCACGGGCGGACAGCACCAGCCGCAGGCTGCCTGCGTCGTTGCTGAGAAGGATGTGCCCCGCCTGCGCAGTATTGCGCAAACCGTAAAACCCAATCTCTTTGCCGGTGTAGCCGCTCAAAGCGACGTCACGATAAAACGGCGAGAAAACGGCGCCTTCGGCGGAAGCGCAATCCGTCGGCGGCACGCCACCGCCCAGACACCAGGGCGTGCCGTTCTTGAACCACAGCAGCGTCGCGCGGTTACGCCAGTTGGCGTCCGCCTGCAATCGCAGCAAAAACGCCAGCAGCTGCTGAGCCGTGTGTTCCAGCCGCAGCGCTTGCTGATGATAACGCCATTGCCCGACGCCCCAGCCGGTGAGCATGCCGGCGATCAATATCGCCGCCAACAGCTCAATCAGCGTCATGCCACGCTGGCGATCATCGATGTTCGAGAGAGTATTGTCTTTCATGCCGCCAGTGTAAGGATCGCCACAATGCGGTAAAGCCGCATGCGTAATCGCTGCGGCAAGCTGCGCAATGTTTTATTTACGACGGCAGAGGACGACAAAAAAATGCGGCGCGGTGCGCAATGCGGATAAAAAAAGGGGGGCAATCTCTGCCCCCCTGGTGTGATGCGGTTAAGGTTAGATCGCGACCGGCGCCTTGATGGCCGGGTGCGGATCGTAACCTTCGATCTCGAAGTCTTCGAAACGGTAATCGAACAGCGAAGCCGGCTTGCGTTTGATCACCAGTTTCGGCAACGGACGCGGTTCACGCGTTAGCTGCAGCCGAGTCTGTTCCATGTGGTTGCTGTACAGGTGGGTATCGCCGCCGGTCCAGACGAAATCGCCCACTTCCAGATCGCACTGCTGCGCCATCATATGCACCAGCAGCGCGTAGCTGGCGATGTTGAACGGCAGGCCGAGGAACACGTCGCAGGAACGCTGGTACAGCTGGCAAGAGAGCTTGCCGTCCGCGACGTAGAACTGGAAGAACGCGTGGCACGGCGCCAACGCCATCTGATCCAGCTCGCCGACGTTCCAGGCGGAAACGATGATGCGGCGCGAATCCGGATCCTGCTTCAGCTGTTGGAGCACGTTGCTCAGCTGATCGATCTGACGGCCGTCCGCCGCGCCCCAGGCGCGCCACTGTTTGCCGTACACCGGGCCGAGATCGCCGTTTTCATCGGCCCACTCGTCCCAAATGGTGACCTTGTTGTCACGCAGGTAGGCGATGTTGGTATCGCCGTTCAGGAACCACAACAGCTCATGAATGATCGAACGAAGATGACATTTCTTGGTGGTCACCAACGGGAAACCTTCCTGCAAGTTGAAACGCATCTGATGGCCGAAAATCGACAGCGTGCCAGTGCCGGTACGGTCGGCTTTAGGGGTGCCCTCGGCGAGCACCTTGTTCATCAAATCCAGATACTGTTTCATTTGTCCCTCACGACATTTGTTGCTGCGGGCGACGACGGTACGCCCAAATCATCATAATAATACCGGCCACCACCATCGGGATGGACAGGATCTGCCCCATGCTGATCACGCCGTCGAACAGGCCGAGCTGGGCATCCGGCTGGCGGAATGCTTCAACGATGATGCGGAATGCGCCATAACCGATCAGGAACAGGCCCGAGACGGCGCCCATCGGCCGCGGCTTGCGAATAAACAGGTTCAGAATGATAAACAGCACCACGCCTTCCAGCAGCAGTTCATACAGCTGCGACGGGTGGCGCGGCAGTACGCCGTACTGATTCAATAACGGCAGCAAGGAAGGATCGGCAGCGGCGAGGGCCACGTCTTCGCTGCGCGAACTTGGGAACAGCATCGCCCAAGGGGTATCGGTGGTCACGCGGCCCCACAGTTCACCGTTGATGAAGTTGCCGAGGCGGCCGGCGCCCAGGCCGAATGGGATCAATGGCGCGATAAAATCGGAAACCTGGAAGAAGGTGCGTTTGGTGCGGCGAGCGAACCAGAACATCACCAGAATCACCCCCATCAAGCCGCCGTGGAACGACATGCCGCCATCCCAGACCTTGAACAGATAGAGCGGGTTATCCAGGAACAGCGGCAGGTTATAGAACAGCACATAGCCTACGCGGCCGCCGACGAATACGCCCAGGAAACCGGCGTAGAGCAGGTTTTCAACTTCGTCTTTGGTCCAGCCGCTGCCCGGCTTGTTGGCGCGGCGCACCGCCAGCCACATGGCAAAAACGAAGCCGACCAGGTACATCAGGCCATACCAATGCAGAGAAACCGGGCCAATGGAGAAAATGACCGGATCAAATTTAGGAAACGCCAGATAGCTATTGCTCATCTATCACCACAACATGTCTGTTATTTTTCCCCATGCGGGGGCGGCAGGTGCCAAGCGGCGGCGGAGATTGTCCCGCGTCTTGCAAGCAGCAGCATTGGCCGCTGCGGTGTGCAAGGCGACGAGCCTGCGCCGCACTGAGGTTGCGCATCATAACATAGGCTTAGCGCGGTCCGGTCCGGCAGGCCGAGAAAAGTTCTGTAAAAAAATCACAACGCGCGGCGGCTACCGGCCCCCGCGGATCAACCCGCCCATGCCGCGCCGCTCCATAAACGCCGCCACCAAATGGCGCACTTCGGTGGTCATCTGGGTGTTCAACACCCGCTGCGCCAACATTTCGGCGTCGGCAAGGTCGATATGTCGCAGCAGGTATTTGATGCGCGCCACGCTGCGGCCGTTCATGCTCAGGTTGCGATAGCCCATGCCCACCAGCAACAGCGCGCCCATGGGATCGCCGGCCAGTTCACCGCACAGGCTAAGCTGCAGCCCGGCCGCTTTCCCCTGCTCGGCGATCAGTTTCAGCACCTGCAGCATCGCGGGGTGCAAACTGTCATACAGCGAGGCGACTCGGGTATTGTTGCGATCCACCGCCAACAGGTACTGGGTCAAATCGTTGGTGCCGACCGAGATGAAATCAACGCGCCCGGCCAGATGCGGGATCAGGAAAATCATCGACGGCACTTCCAGCATCACGCCGATTTTCGGTTTCGGGATCGCATAGCCAAGCACCTCTTCCACCTCGCGCCCGGCGCGGTCAATCAGGCGTTTGGCCTCATCGACCTCTTCCAGGCTGGTGATCATCGGCAACAAAATGCCCAGATTGCCGGTGCCGGCGTTGGCGCGCAGCATCGCGCGCACCTGAATCAAAAAGATCTCCGGCTGATCCAGGGTGATACGGATGCCGCGCCAGCCCAGGCAGGGGTTCTCTTCGCTGATCGGCATATAGGGCAGCTGCTTATCGGCGCCGATGTCCAGGGTGCGCAGCGTAACCGGCTTGCTCGGGTAAAGCTGCAGCATGCCCTGGTACTGCGCGACCTGTTCCTCTTCGGAGGGGAAGCCGCTTTGCAACATGAACGGGATTTCGGTGCGGTATAACCCCACGCCATCTACCCGGCCGCCCAACAGCTGTTCATGTTCCGGGCTGAGGCCGGCATTCAGCATCACCTGAATGCGCTCGCCGCTTTTCAACTGCGCCGGCTGCTCGACGTCGTCTTCCGCCAGCTTGCTCAGTTCCAGCTCTTCGCTGATCAGCCGTTGATATTCCTGCACCAGCACCGGTTCAGGATCGACCAGCAGTTCACCGCGATAACCGTCGACGATCAGCAGCCGTTGGCTGAGCAGAGAAGGCTGGATGTCGGCGCCCATCACCGTCGGCACCCCCATCGCCCGCACCAGAATCGCCGCATGCGAGTTGGCGGCACCGTCGCGCACCACCACGCCGACCAGGCGATCCTGCGGCACTTCGGCCAGCAATGTCGCGGTCAGCTCATCCGCCACCAGCACAAAACGCGCCGGCCACTGGGTAGCGCCCTGAGTGGTGTCGTCGAGGTGGAACAGCAGACGCTGGCCCAGCGCGCGCAGATCGCTGCCGCGCTCGCGCATGTAGGTGTCCTGCAGTTTGGCGAACTGCTCGGCAAAGGCCTCTATCACCTGTTTCACCGCCCACTCCGCCACCGAACCGTTGTCGATTTCGGCGAACAGTTCGCGCTTGAGGCGGGCGTCGTTTAGCAGGTGAGAGTAAAGATCGAAGATCGCCGCGCTCTCCTTTTGCGAACTGGCGGCAAAACGCTTGCTGAAGCGGCGAAACTCCGCGCCGGCCTCTTCCAGCGCCAGCGTCAGGCGCTCGCGCTCGCTGGCGGTGTCCAGCGTCGAAGCGCGGTAAACCTGATCGAGCGAAGGCTGGCTGCTGTCCTGCCACCCTTCCGCCACCGCCACGCCGGGCGAGGCCGCCAGCGCGCGCACGCGCGTTTGGCGATACTGGCCGAAAATGGCGTTGAGCTGCGACTGTGACAGGATCCCGGCCATCTGCGTGGCCAGGGTGACCATGAAAGACTCTTCGCTTTCGTCGAACTGGCGCAGCTCGCGCTGCTGCACCACCAGCACACCCAGCAGCTGGCGCCGATGAATGATCGGCACCCCGAGGAAGGATCGGAAACGATCCTCTTTCACCTGCGGGACGTATTTGAAACTGGGGTGGCTTTGGGCATCGGCCAGGTTGATAGGCTCGGCTCTGCGGCCGACCAACCCGACGACGCCCTCGTCAAACGCCAATGCGATAGTGCGCCCGCGCGGCTTTTTCAGCCCGCGCGTGGCCATCAGGTAGTAGCAGCGGCGATCGTTGTCCGCCAGATAGATGGAACACACTTCGGTGTCCATCGCCAGACAGGTTTCATTGACCAGCAGATCCAGCGCATCCGTCAGACTGGCCGCCGCAGCCACCTTCTCTACAATTTCTCGCAAGCGCGTGAGCATAGTCGGCTTAACTTAACCTCTCTTTCGGCGATAAGCAGGAGCCTGCCGCGGCGCCGCCTGCTCTTGCATCGGCATCACGGTCACGGCGAATTCTTTCATCACCCGGCGGTAGACGTCGCGTTTGAACGACACCACCTGGCGTACCGGATACCAGAAGCTCACCCAGCGCCAACCGTCGAACTCCGGCGTGCTGCTGCGCTGCATATTGATATCAGCGTCATTGCACAGTAGCTGCAACAAAAACCATTTTTGCTTTTGGCCGATACAAACCGGCTTTGTGTCCCAACGCACCAAACGTTTCGGCAATTTATAGCGCAACCAGTTGCGGGTCGAAGCCAGGATGCGCACATCCTTTTTACTCAGCCCCACTTCTTCGAACAGCTCACGGTACATCGCCTGCTCCGCAGTTTCGCCAGGGTTAATCCCACCTTGGGGAAACTGCCAGGAGTGCTGACCGTAACGGCGGGCCCATAAGACCTGCCCCTGACGATTACAGATTACGATACCAACATTCGGGCGGTAGCCATCATCATCGATCACCGGACTACCTCGATAAGCTTAAATTCGCATAGATGTCCTGATTGTTTCACACAAGCTACAGGCGGTAAACCACTGCTTTACGGCGCTGCGGGCCGAATAACATTGGGATAACTCACAGATATAGGCAAAGTTATAAACATACCCTAGCCTTTCAGACCGGTTTTATTCACTTTTTCTGTGGATAGGTGTGTGCAGAACTCGAGGAATAAGCCGGTAAAACTCTCCCCCCCCAAAATCCCCCCTCAACACTAAAAATAAATATTTATTTTAAAAACATATAATTACACATTAACGCATCGTTATATACAGGGCAAAAATGTGATCTGTGCACGGTAAGGATCTTACCCTGGCGAAAGATCCACCAACGTCGTTTTTATCCACAGATTATCCGGGCAAGTTACGCACAAAACGGACAAATTCGTAAAAAACCGCCCGAGTCAAGGCTGTAAATTGAACCAGTGATCGGCAAAAATTTGGGTTATCCCAAAAATCTGTGGATAAATAGGTGTAAGATCCTGTTTATTGTCGGTGGCTTCAGGTGAACAAGCCCCGCCAGTGCATTGTCCACCACGCCAAGAAAGGAAAAAAGTCATGTAAAATCATGCTACTATTATTCTTTTCCCCAAGCGATGGCGGTTATCGCTCACCGTGCATAATTGCAGTACGTTTTTCAACCAAATTAGACAGGCTTGATTTATGGCGTTTTTATCCCCTTTGCCGCCCCCGCCGGAAAATGAACGGCAGCTGTTCGAGCGCGCTCAGGCGCTGGCCGGCGCCAGCTTTGGCGAACTGGCCGCTCGCGCGCAGCTGCCGATCCCCAAGGATCTGAAACGCGATAAAGGTTGGGTAGGCATGCTGCTGGAGCTGTATCTCGGCGCCATGGCCGGCAGCAAACCGGAGCAGGACTTTCCCGAGCTGGGCATCGAGCTGAAAACCATTCCTGTCGATGCCGCCGGCAAACCGCTGGAAACCACTTTTGTCTGCGTCGCTCCGCTCACCGGCAACAGCGGCGTCACCTGGGCCAACAGCCACGTTCGCTACAAGCTGGCGCGCGTGTTGTGGATACCGGTAGAAGGCGAACGCCAGATCCCGCTGGCCGAACGCCGCGTCGGTTCGCCGCTGCTGTGGAGCCCAAGCGCGGCAGAAGACGAAATGCTGCGCCGCGACTGGGAAGAATTGATGGATCTGATCGTGCTCGGCCACGTAGAGCGCATCACCGCACGCCACGGCGAAGTGCTGCAGCTGCGCCCCAAAGCGGCTAACAGCAAGGCGCTCACCGAAGCCATCGGCGAACAAGGGCAACCGATCATGACGCTGCCGCGCGGCTTCTATCTGAAAAAGAGTTTTACCGGCGCGCTGCTGGCAAGACATTTCTCAATCTAAGCGATTTCGTTTAACTCTGGTTTAGCTGCCCCTATCAGCGCCATGATAAACGCGTATAATTCACGCTTTGCATTTATTAAGTATTAATAAGGTGTGTCGAGCAATGTTCGAATGGATTATGGATCCCAATGCCTGGTTAGCGTTAGGCACGCTAACCATTCTTGAGATCGTACTGGGTATTGATAACATCATTTTTCTGTCGCTGGTGGTGGCCAAGCTGCCCAAAGCGCAACAGAACAAAGCTCGCCGGATCGGGCTGGCCGCCGCCATGCTTATGCGCCTGGCGCTGCTGGCTTCCATCGCCTGGGTGATCCGCCTGACCCATCCGCTGTTTACCGTGATGGAGCACAGCGTATCCGCTCGCGATCTGATCCTGCTGCTGGGCGGGCTGTTCCTGATCTGGAAAGCCAGTAAAGAGATCCACGAAACCATCGAAGGGTCGGAAGAAGAGCACCACACCAAGGTGCACAGCTTCTTCGGCGCGATCGTGCAGATCATGCTGTTGGATATTATCTTCAGCCTGGATTCGGTGATTACCGCCGTGGGCCTTTCCGACCATCTGTTCATCATGATGGCGGCAGTGGTGATCGCCGTCGGCGTGATGATGTTCGCTGCCCGACCGATCGGCGAATTCGTCAACCGCCATCCGTCGGTGAAAATGCTGGCGCTGGCGTTCCTGATCCTGGTGGGCTTCACGCTGATGCTGGAAAGCTTCCAGGTGCACGTGCCAAAAGGCTACATCTACTTCGCCATGTTCTTCTCGATGTCGGTAGAAGCGCTCAATCTGATGCGCAGCAAAAAAAATCGCGCGCCGGAATAACGCTATCTATATGAAAGCCGCCATTGGCGGCTTTCATCACTTCGTTGACCTCTCATTTCACTTTTTCTTATCAGATAAAGACTTATCTGAGACGCGCTTCGCCGAGAGTTTGCTAATCTTGAAAGAACATTATTTTCTGCATAATCGAGGATCCGCAGGATGAAAAAGTGGGTAATGGCAGTGTCTGCGCTGGTGATGGTGGCTGGCCTGGCGGGGTGTTCCAGCGACTACGTGATGGCGACCAAAGACGGCAACATGATCCTGACGCAAGGCAAACCGGAGATCGATGAAGATACCGGCCTCATCAGCTATAAAGACGAGAAAGGCAACCAGCGCCAGATCAACGGCGATCAAGTTTCTCAGGTTATCGAACGCTAATCACCGCCCGCCGGCTATCGCCCGTTCAAGCGCGGTAGCCCCCATTCGCGTCCGCACGGAATCCGCTTCCCCCATCTTCACCGCTTGGTTATAGTCAGGAAAGGCGACATCGCCGCCCGACGGACTCTGCGCCGTCTTCTGACATTGGGCTCCTGTTTCACCGGGCCGCGCGGCCCGTAAGCGCTAACAAGAAAGGAAGGCCGTTAATGCAATACCACCGTATTCCCCACAGTTCTTTAGAAGTGAGCGTGCTGGGACTGGGCACCATGACCTTTGGCGAACAGAACAGCGAAGCCGACGCCCATGCGCAACTGGACTATGCATTGGCCGCAGGCGTCAACCTGATAGACACCGCCGAACTGTACCCGGTACCGCCCCGTCCGGAAACCCAGGGCCTGACCGAAAGCTATATCGGCAGCTGGCTCAAGGCGCGCGGCAATCGCGAAAAAATCGTCCTGGCCAGCAAAGTCTCGGGCCCGGTGCGCGGCACCGACAGCAGCATTCGCCCGCAGCAGGCGCTCGATCGCAAAAACATCCGCGCCGCGCTGGACGCCAGCCTCAAGCGGCTGAATACCGATTATCTCGATCTCTACCAATTGCACTGGCCGCAGCGCGCCACCAACTGTTTTGGCAAACTCAACTATCAATACACCGACGACAAAGCCACGGTCACGCTGCTGGAAACGCTGGAGGCGCTGACCGAGCAGGTGCGCGCCGGCAAGATCCGCTATATCGGGGTTTCCAATGAAACGCCCTGGGGCGTGATGCGCTACCTGCAGCTGGCGGAGAAACACGAGCTGCCGCGCATCGTGTCGATTCAAAACCCGTACAGCCTGCTGAACCGCAGCTTTGAGATTGGCCTGGCCGAGATCAGCCAGCACGAAGGGGTGGAACTGCTGGCCTATTCCAGCCTGGCGTTCGGTACCCTGAGCGGTAAATACCTCAATGGCGCAAAACCGGCCGGTGCGCGCAATACGCTGTTCACCCGCTTCAACCGTTATTCAGGGCAGCAAACCCAGCTGGCGATCGCCGAGTACGTGGCGCTGGCCAAAAAACACGGGCTGGATCCTTCGCAGATGGCGTTGGCCTTCGTGCGTCAACAGCCGTTTGTCGCCAGCACCCTGCTGGGCGCCACCACGGTGGATCAGTTGAAAATCAACATCGACAGCCTCGATGTGGTATTGGATGAAGACGTGCTGCAGGCGCTCGAAGAAATCCATATCCGGTTTACCATTCCGGCGCCTTAATACAGCAAGGGCGCAGCCTGGCTGCGCCCCGTTTCACCGCCGCTGCGACCACCACAGCGCGCTAATCGCCAGCGCAAACACCACGCCAAACCCTACGCCGACGCCCACCACCGGCACGCCCAGCTTCACCACCAGCGAATACAGCGCCAGCATCAGCAACATGGCGGCGTTTTCACCCAGGTTTTGCACCGCGATAGCATTGCCGGCGCCGACCGAATGCTTGCCCCGCTCCTGCAGCAACGCATTGAGCGGCACCACGAAAAAGCCCCCCAGCATGCCGATGATCGCCAACAAGACATAGGCATTGAGCATGGTGGTTTGCAGCGCGAATACCGCGACCGCAACGCCGATCAGGATCCCGGCCGGCATGCAGCGCTTCACCGTCTTCAGCGTGACAAAGCGTGCGGCGGCGCCGGCCCCCACCACGATACCGACGGCTACCATGGCGTTCAGCAGCGTCGGCGTGGCGTTATCGGCGATGCCGAGCGCTACCGGCACCCACAGCACCAGCAGAAAACGCAGCGTCACGCCGGCCCCCCAGAACAGGCTGGTGCCGATCAAGGAAAAACGCGTCTGCCCATCGCGCCATAACGTGACGCAGGCGGTAAAGAAGCTGTTCGTCATGGCCCGCGGGCGCCAGGAAGCCCCCGGGCGTGCCGCCGCGAGGCGCGGAATATACAGGTTGGCGACCACCGCCCCCGCGTAAACCAAGGCGCAGACCGCCAGCGCCGCCACCACATGCCAGTCCGCCAGAATGCCACCGGCCACCGAACCGGTCAGAATGGCGGCGATAGTCGAGGCCTCCATCAGGCCGTTAGCCTTGACCAGCTTCTCGCCGCTGGTGATCTCGCCCAGAATGCCGTATTTGGCCGGCGAATACGCGGCGGCTCCCACCCCGACCAGGCTGTAGCCGAGGAACGGGTTTCCCCCAAAACAGATCACCAACGCCCCCGCCAATTTTAAGGCGTTGGCGAACATCATCACCCGCCCTTTGGCAAAGCTGTCGGCCACCTGGCCGACGAACGGCGCCAGGATGATGTAGGTGGCGACGAAGGCCATCTGCAGGATTGGCTGGCTCCAGTCCGGATACAGCTGCTGCTTGATCAACGCCAGCGTGGCGAACAGCAACGCATTGTCGCCGAACGCCGAGAGGAACTGCGCGCTGATGACGGCGATCATGCCGCGTGACAGCAAAGGGGACTCGGTCGAAGGATTCATCGGGCACTCTCCGGCTGTTCGGCCATATGACGCAGGGTGACGAAATCAGGTTTGCCGCTGCCGAGCACCGGCAGCGTTTTCAACAGGCGAATATCGCGCGGCACCGCCAGCTCCGGGCTGCCCAGCTCACGCGCCACCCGCAGCAATGCTTCACGAGTGATGGCGGGATCGGTGGTGAACAGCACCAGCGCCTCGCCTTTGCTACTGTCGCCTTTGGCCGTGGCGGCATGCATTTTTTCCGGCGACAGCCGTTGCGCCAGCAATTCGACGCTCTCCAGCGACACCATCTCGCCCGCCAGCTTGGCGAAGCGTTTCACGCGGCCGCGAATGGTGCAATAGCCCTGCTCATCCAGGCTGACGATATCGCCGGTGTCGTACCAGCCCGGCTGCAGCACGCCGTTCGCATCTTCCGCCGCCGGCGGTTCCAGCTCGCCGGGGCGCTCAACCCGCAGATAGCCTTTCATGATGTTCGGCCCCTTCAGCTGCAGGCGCCCGCCGTTATCGATGCCCGGCACCGCAATCAGGCGCGCCTCCATCTGCGGCATGATGCGGCCGACGGTGCCCACCTTGGTCGCCAACGGCACGTTAATGGACACCACCGGCGCACATTCGGTCACGCCATAGCCTTCCAGAATGCGGATGCCGTATTTGTCCTGGTAGATTTGTTTGGTGCTGTCCGCCAGTTTCTCCGCGCCGGCCACCACGTAGCGCAGGCGGGCGAAATCATACGGATGCGCGAAGCGCGCATAGTTGTTGAGGAAGGTCGCCGTGCCGAACAACACCGTGCAGTTGCGGTCATACACCAGCTCCGGCACCACGCGATAGTGCAGCGGGCTGGGGTAGAGGAAAATGCGGCTGCCGGTGATCAGCGGCGTAAGCAGCCCCACCGTCAGGCCGAACGAGTGGAACAGCGGCAGCGACGACATGAAACGGTCGCGCGGGGTGAAGTCGGCGATGGTGCGAATTTGTTCTACGTTAGCCAGCAGGCTGGCATGCGAATGCACCACGCCCTTGGGGTGGCCTTCGGAACCGGAAGTGAACAGGATCAGCGCCGCGTCCTCCGGGCGTTGCGGCAACGCCGCGCGCTGCGGCTGCAGCAAGTGCCGCAAAATCCACAGCTTGTCCGCCAGCGTAACGGTGTCTTTCAGATCTTCCAGATACACCCAGTTGGCCTGCGTCACCTGCTCCGGCAGGTGGGTCAGCTTGCCCTTCTCCAGAAACTGGCGCGAGGTGACGATGGTCTTGATGCCGGCGGCGAGCATCGCGCTGTTCAGGCCGTTGGCGCCGGCGGTGTAGTTGAGCATCGCCGGAATGCGGTTACGCAGCGAAGCGCCGAAGATCGCCGCCGCGGTGATGGTGGCGTTCGGCAACAGCAGCCCGACGTGTTCCCCTTCGGCGGTAAAGCGCTGCAGAATGCGGCTGACGCCCAGCGATTTCTTGATCAGCGTCTGGTAACTGTCTTCTTTGAAAGCGATGTCTTCGATACAGGGCTTGCGGCGCCCGTAGCGGTGCTGCGCCGCCAGCAAGGCATGGAACAGCGTCTGCGGTTCGCGCGTATCCATTCGCGCCCGCATCATGATCTGCATCAGCCGATCGCCCGCCAGCGCCCGGCGTTCACGCGCGCGCGGCGCTTCCGGCATCGGCAGCGTGGTCGGTGGCAAGATGCGGATGCTGATTTGCGGGAACCAGCGGATCTTGAACACCCCGGCCATTCGGCCGAACGGGCTGAACTCGGGGCCGTCGATCCGCACCGGCACCACGGTGGCGCCTGATTTAGCAGCGATAAACGCCGCGCCGTCGTAGATTTTCATCAGCGCGCCGGTCACGGTGATGCGCCCTTCAGGGAACACCACGATCGGCCGCCCCTGCTCGACCATGCGCACCAGTTGCTTGATGGCCATCGGCTTGGTGGGATCGAGCGAGACGAAATCAATGTAGGGCCGCAGCCAGCGCATAAACCAGCTCTCGCCGATGCTGGCGTAAACCGCAAACACCGGTTTAATCGGCAGGAACAGCGCCAGCAGCACGCCGTCGAGGAAAGAGACGTGGTTCGGCGTAATCAGCAGTTTTTGCCGCTCGAAGTGCTGAACGTCCCCTTCGACCCGTACCCGAAACAGCAGGCGAAACAGCGCGCGCAGCAGTGAAAAGATCATGCCCTTCTCCCTTGGCCATGGAGGCGTAAATCGTTGTAGGGAAAAGAATACTATATGGCAGGCAAAAAAAAACCTACGCATCCGCGTAGGTTGGTGCAATTGAAAATGGCTTCAACATACAGAGTATGCTGATTTCTCACCAATCAATACCTCTGGGATCACCTACTCTAGAGAGATGGCGTGCAGGAAACTACCGGCGAATCGCAAGAGTTCTGCTCCAAATGCAACCAGCTGTAAATTTCCCGCGATCTGCTGTAATAACTCAATGAAACTTAAACCTTCCCGCAGCGGCGAAAAAATAAATACAGCCGCGACGGCGAGCCGGTTATCCCGACGTGAAACCTTCACTCATCGCGCGCTGACTTCCACCAGGCAACTCATGGCGTTCGGCCCCTGCGTCAGCGGCGAGGTGCCGATATCCAGCGTCAGCACGTTCGGGTTGCCCGCCTGCTCGACCGGCCGGCGCTGCGCGTCGTAACCCGGCTCGAACCAGGCGCCGGTCGCCATCAGCACCACGCCGCGCGTCACGCCGTCGGTGAGGGAGGCCCCCGCCAGACAGCTGCCGCGCGCATTGCTGACCAGCACTTCGGCGCCGTCCGCCACGCCGCGCTGCGCCGCGTCCTCCGGATGCATATACAGGGTTTCGCGCCCGGCGGTCTTATTGCCCTGCGCCAGCGGCGCCGGATCCATCTGGCTGTGCAGACGATCGCTCGGTTGAATGGAGATCAGATGCAGCGGCCAGGTTTTGGCCTGCGGCGCCCCCAGCCACTCGACCGGCGGACGCCACTGCGGATGCGGAGCGAAATCCTCGTAGCGATAACCGGCGATCCGCTCGCTGAACAGTTCGATCTTGCCGCTGGGCGTCTGCAGCGGGTTAGCCTGCGGATCGGCGCGGAACGCGTCAAAAAACACGAACTCCTTGGCCGGCGCGGGCAGTTCGACATAGCCCCGGCGCCAAAAATCCTCAAACTCGGGCCAGGCGACGCCGGCGCGCCGCTGCGCTGCGCCGCATTGCCGATAGATATCTTCGATCCAGGCCCGCTCGCCGCGGTTTTCGGTAAAGCGCTCGCGATAGCCCAGGCGCTCCGCCAGATCGGCGAAGATATCGAAATCGTTGCGCGCCTGATGCTGCGGCGCAATCGCCTGATGCATCGCCAGCACGTAGCGATCGCGCGAGGAGCCGCCGATGTCGTTGCGCTCCAGCGAACTGGTGACCGGCAACACGATATCCGCCATTTTGGCCGCCGCCGTCCACCAGATATCTTGTACGATCACCGTATCCGGCTTCTGCCAGCCTTCCACCAGCCGGTTCAGCTGCTGATGGTGATGGAACGGGTTGCCGCCGGCCCAGTGCACCAGGTGGATATCCGGGTACTGCCGCGTCTCGCCGCAAAATTGATAGGTTTCGCCGGGGTGCAGCAGCATGTCGCAGATGCGCGCCACCGGGATCGCCAGCCCGGCCGGGTTTTCCCCTACCGGCATGGTCGGCGCGGGGGTGTCCACGCGCGGGTTGCCGACACCGTTCATCGAGCCGTGGCCGAACGAGAAGCCGCCGCCCGGCAGGCCCACCTGGCCCAACATCGACGACAGCGCGATCATCATCCAATAGGGTTGCTCGCCGCGGTGCGCGCGCTGTACGGAGTAGGAACAGGTGATAAAACTGCGCACGCCGATCAGCTGCCGCGCCAGCAGGGCGATGCGCGCCGCCGGAATGCCGGTAATGGCGCTGGCCCAGGTAGGCGTTTTCGCCACGCCGTCGCTCACGCCGTTCAGGTAATCCGCCAACTGTTGATAGCCCACGCAGTGGCTGTGCAGGAAGGCTTCGTCCTGCGCGCCCAGCCGCTGAATTTCGTAAGCCAGCGCCAGCATCAGCGCCACGTCGGTATTCGGCCGGATCGGGATCCACTCCGCGTTGACGAACCCGGGGCAATCATCGCGCATCGGGCTGATGTTGACAACCGGCGTGCCCTTGTGCGCCAGCTTTTGCAGCCAGGGTTTGAGCGCATGCTCCGCCGCGCCGCCGGAAGAGACCTGGGCATTTTTCAGCGCCAGCCCGCCAAACGCCACAAACAGCTCGCAATGCTCCACCACGCTTGGCCAACTGGTGACGCGCCCGGTCAACGGCGAGAAAGTGCCGATCACATACGGCAGGAAAAACTGCGCCGCGCCCCAGCTGTAGTTGCCCTGCTGATCGACCCCGCCGCCGCCGCTGAAATAGAACCGTCGCACCAGCGAGCGCGCATGATGCAAGCGCCCGGCCGACGACCAGCCATAAGAGCCGGTAAACAGCCCGGAGGCGCCGTAGCGATCGCGCACCCGGCGATTCTCCTGCGCCACCAAATCGAGCGCCAGTTCCCAGTCCACTTCGACGAAATCTTCCCTGCCGCGCAGCGTGCGGTCGCTGCCCTCGCGCTTTTGCAGCCACGAGCGGCGCACCGCCGGCTTGCGGATACGTTTGTCGGAGTAAACCATCGGTACGATGGAATCGAGCAACGGCGAAGGGTCGGGATCGTCGGCGAAGGGTTCACAGCGGATAAGCCGGCCGTCTTCAACCACGGCGGTATAGGCGCCCCAATGGGCGAGCTGCGGATAGCGTTTAATGGACATGGCGTTCTCGGCGCAAATCGGAATGCACAGACGTTACCTCAGCCCGTCGCCAGTGCCAACGTACAAATTGCGCTATCGTTCGGCGGCCGACGGTTATGCGCGCAGCCGCGAAAAGATTCTGCAACGGCCGCCACAAGTTGCGCACAACACCGCTTGCAGCCCCGGTTTTTTTCCGCAAAACTGGGGGATGTAAGCGATTACCCAGGATGTGTTGACTGATATGGCTACGATAAAGGATGTTGCCAGGCTGGCGGGTGTTTCCGTGGCCACGGTATCCCGCGTGATAAACAATTCCCCCAAGGCCAGCGAAGGGTCGCGCACCGCGGTGCTGGCCGCCATGGAACAGCTGCAGTATCACCCCAATGCCAACGCACGGGCGCTGGCGCAGCAGTCCACCGAAACGCTGGGCCTGATCGTCTCCGACGTTTCCGACCCCTTCTTCGGGGCGATGGTCAAAGCGGTCGAGCAGGTGGCCTACGCCACCCACAATTTTCTGCTGATTGGCAACGGTTACCACGACGCCGAAAAAGAGCGTCAGGCGATTGAACAGCTGGTGCGACATCGCTGCGAGGCGCTGGTGGTGCACGCCAAAAGTCTGAGCGATCGGGAACTTGGCGGCTGGATGCAGCAGATCCCGGGCATGGTGCTGATCAACCGCACGCTGCCGGGTTTTGAAACGCGCTGCGTGGCGCTCGACGATCGCTACGGCGCCTGGCTGGCGACCCGTCATCTGATCCAGCAAGGGCATCAGCGCATCGCCATCATCTGCTCCACCCACCAGATTTCCGACGCCACCGATCGCCTGCAAGGCTATCTCGACGCGCTGCAGGAGCACGGCATTGCGGTGGATGAAAAGCTGATCGCCTACGGCGAACCGGACGAGATCGGCGGCGAACAGGCGATGACCGAATTGCTCGGCCGCGGCCGCTCTTTCTCCGCCGTCACCTGCTACAACGATCCGATGGCCGCCGGCGCGCTTTCGGTGCTGAGCGACAACAGCGTCGACGTACCGGGGCAAATTTCGCTGATCGGTTTCGACGACGTACTGATTTCGCGCTACCTGCGGCCGCGCCTGACCACCGTTCGCTACCCGATCGTGGCGATGGCGACCCAGGCGGCGGAACTGGCCCTAGCCTTGGCCAATCGTCAACCGCTGCCGGAAATCACCAACATGTTCAGCCCGACGCTGGTGCGCCGCCACTCGGTCGCCACCCTCAACAACGCGCACGAACAGCCGTAATTCGCGCCGCCGCATGGGTGAGCCATCACCCATGCGCTCAGATTGCGCAGCCCGCCGCATTTCCCGCTTTTGGATTTTTTCCGCTCCCAGCATTCGTGCATATTGTTGGCACAATAATCTTTACACTATATAGTATAAACGCTATATTCGGAGCGCATCATGTGGCAAGTGGTGACCGTCGAACGGTTCGACGACTGGTTTTTAGCGCTGAACAACGCCCAGCAAACAAGCATCCTGGCGGCGATCTACAAATTGCAGACGTTCGGCCCGCAGTTGACGCGGCCGCATGCCGATACGCTGTATTTTTCCGACGCGGTCCGGCAGTTGAAGGAGCTGCGCGTTCAACACCGCGGGCGCCCTTTCAGGGTGTTTTTCGCCTTTGACCCACAGCGGCAAGCGGTATTGCTGTGCGGTGGCGATAAAACCGGCGACAAACGCTTTTACCAGCGCATGTTGCCCATCGCCGCCATGGAGTTTTCACATTATCTGGCAACCCGGAGGTAGTGCAGATGGCCAAACCTTTATCCCAACTGATCGATAAACTCGATCCCGCCGTCGTTGCCGCCGCCAGGCAAAAAGCGGACCAGGAAATTTTCGAGCTGCGGCTGGCGATGCTGAGGGAAGAGCTGGCGGTCTCTCAGGTTGAATTGGCGAAGCGGCTCGGCATCAGCCAACCCTCCGTCGCCAATTTGGAAAAGCGCGGCAGCGAAATAAAGCTGTCGTCGCTCAAACGCTATATCGAGGCCATGGGCGGCACGCTGTCGCTGGATGTGCAATTGCCCAATGGCCAACACCGCCGCATGACGTTGTGAAGCGAGCGCAAGGCGCCCGCCCGCTTATCAGATAAGCTCCAGCGCGATCAGCTCTTCGATGGTCTGGCGGCGGCGGATCAGCCGCGGTTCGCCGTTTTCGAACAGCACTTCGGGCAACAGCGGGCGGCTGTTGTAGTTGGAGGACATCGATGCGCCGTAGGCGCCGGTGTCGTGGAACACCAGATAATCGCCGATCTGCACCGGCGGCAGTTCGCGGGTTTCCACGCCGCCGCCCGCCTGCTGGGTGAACACGTCGCCGGATTCACACAGCGGCCCGGCAATTACCGTTTCGCGCAGCGCTTGCCGCGAGGTATCGCGCCCATCGGCCGGCAACAGCGAAATATGGTGATAGCTGCCGTACATTGCCGGGCGCATCAGATCGTTAAAACCGGCGTCCACCAGCACGAAGTGGCGGCTGCCCATGTCTTTTACCGCCCGCACCTCGGCCACCAAGACGCCCGCTTCCGCCATCAGGAAACGCCCCGGTTCGATCTCCAGCTGCACCGGATGCCCCAGATGCGCGGCGATGCGTTCACGCGCCCGGTTCCACAACCCGAAATAGTGTTCGGTATCGATCGCCTCTTCGCCGTACTGGTACGGGATAGACAGGCCACCGCCGGCGGAAATGGCGCTGATATCATGACCGAGATCGATCACCTGCTGCACCATCGCATCGCAGACGCGCTCCAGATGCTGGTAATCGACGCCGGAACCGATGTGCATGTGCACGCCGACAAGCTTCAGGCCGTAGCGGCGAATTTTCTCCACCGCCTGCGGCAGGTCGGCATACCAGATACCGTGCTTGCTGTTCTCGCCGCCGGTGTTGGTTTTCTGGCTGTGGCCGTGGCCAAAACCCGGGTTAATGCGCAGCCACACCGGGTGCCCTGCGGAAACCTGGCCGAGCTGCTCCAGCATGTCGATGGAACCGGCGTTGACCGGGATCTTCAATTCGCTGACGCGCGCCAGCGTCGCATGATCCAACACGTCCGCGGTAAACACGATTTCGCTCGGTTCGCCGCCCGGCTGAAAACCGGCCTGCAGCGCCCGCTCGATCTCGCCCAGCGACACCGAATCCACCTTCACGCCCTGCTCGCGCATCAAGCGCAAAATATGAATGTTCGAACAGGCCTTCTGTGCGAAACGGATAGTGTCGAAATGGCGCAGCTGAGCGATGCGCTGGCTGATGATGTCCGCATCATAGGCCCAAACCGGGCAGCCGAAGCGCTGCGGCAAGGCCAGCAGGTTGGTGGCGTTCAACGCGATGGAGGTGTCGTGCAACGGGCGTGGCATGGCGATATTCCCAATTCGAAAATGACGGCAGATAAAGCCATAGTGCCGCACGCTGAATCGGGTGGAAAATATCTATTTAGCCGCAATCTATTCATTTATGATATGGCTTTCCCCTTAACCGAGCGGCCTCGCCATGCACAGCATCTCTTTGCGGCAGATCGAAATCTTTCGGGCGGTGATGACCACCGGCAACCTGACCGAGGCGGCGGCCCTGCTGCAGACCTCGCAACCGACCGTCAGCCGCGAGCTGGCGCGCTTTGAGAAGCTGATCCGGCTGCAGCTGTTCGACCGGGTGCGCGGTCGCTTGTCCCCTACCGTGCAGGGATTGCGGCTGTTCGAAGAGGTGCAGCGCTCCTATTACGGCCTCGATCGCATCGTCAACGCCGCCGCCGGCATCCGCCAGTTTCAGCAGGCGCAGCTGTCGATCGTGTGCCTGCCGGTTTTTTCCCAATCGCTGCTGCCGGCGGTATGCCGGCCCTTTATCGAACGTTACCCGGAAGTCAGCTTCAGCGTTATCCCGCAAGAGTCGCCGCTGCTGGAAGAGTGGCTGTCGGCCCAGCGCCACGATCTCGGGCTGACGGAAACCACCCTGACGCCGGCGGGCACCGAGCGGGTGACGCTGATGACGTTGAACGAAGTGTGCGTGCTGCCGACGGGCCACCCGCTGCTGCTGAAAGATCGGCTGACGCCGCAGGACTTCGCCGGGCAGAACTTTATCAGCCTGTCGAGCACCGACAGCTATCGCCACCTGTTGGATGCGCTGTTCGGCGAGCAGGGCGTCGAGCGCCGCATGGTGATGGAAACACACAGCGCGGCATCGGTATGCGCCATGGTGAGGGCCGGCGTGGGAGTGTCGATCGTCAACCCGCTGACGGCGCTCGACTATGCCGGCAACGGCGTGCACGTGCGGCCGTTCAGCATCGACGTGCCGTTCACCGTCAGCCTGATTCGGCCGCTGCACCGCCCCTCGTCGGCGCTGGTGACGGCCTTTATCGACCACCTTCATCAGCAGGCCGCCACCTTTGTCGCCCGGCTGGCCGCCGCCGTCAGGCGCTGAAAGCGGCGTGGGAATATTGCCGCAGCATCAGCGCAGCGTCGCCTGCCACTGCGGATCGGTGGCGAACCACTCCACCAGAAAGTCCAGCATGGTGCGCAAGGTGGCGGGCATCTGGCGGCGTGAGGTATAGATGCCGTAGATGCCCATCGACTGCGGCCGGTAATCCGGCAACAGTTCGACCAGTTCGCCGCTGGCCAGCAGCGGCGCCGCCGAATAATAGGGCTGCATGGAAATGCCCGCGCCCTGCACCGTGCCGGCCATCAGCACCACCGACTCGTTGGCGCTCAGGTTGCCGCTGACCGCTACCGCCGATTTCACGCCCTGAGCATCAAAGTGCCACAGGCTTTTGCCGAAATAGGAGTAGGTCAGGCAGTTGTGCAACGCCAGATCCTGCGGTTGACGCGGGGTGCCGTGCGCCGCCAGATACGCCGGCGCGGCGCACACCACCGATGCGCAGGTGGACAGCGGGCGGGCGATCAGGTTGGGATCCAGCTCGTTGGTGATGCGCAGCGCCAGATCGATGCGCTCTTCCACCAGGTTCACCGCCCGGTTGTTCATCTGCAGATCGACCGCCACCTGCGGGTGACGCTTCAGATACTGAGCGACGGCCCCCACCAGCGCCGTTTGCCCGAGCGACTGCGAACAGGTGATGCGCAGCAGGCCGCGCAACTCGTCGCTCTGCCCTTCCTCCACCAGGTCGATCTCCCCCGCCAGCGCCAGCATTTGCCGGCAGCGCTCCAGAGTACGCTCACCGGCGTCGGTCAGACTAAGCTTACGGGTAGTGCGGTGCAGTAAACGCGCCCCGGCCCATTGCTCCATCTGCGCCAGGTAGCGCGTCACCATCGCGCGCGACATCTCCAGCGTTTCCGCAGCGGCGATCATGCTGCCGCGATCGACGATGGTGACAAAAACCTCTGCGGCGGTAATGCGATCCATGATTAGTCCGATTTATGCAACGAATAATTGCTTATTATCCGGTTTTTCTATCGCTTTATGCAACCTAACATCATTACAACATTAACCGATACCTAAGGACCTCTGCCCATGTTTAAGAAATCACTGTTAACTCTGGCCTTCACCGGCGTCGCCACCCTCAGCGCCTACGCCACCGCGGCCGATACCCTGACCATGGAAGTGTATAACCCGGGCGAGAAAAGCGTGTTCCCGGTGTCTTCCGAAATCATCAGCGGCAAACACGAAGTGGCGCTGATCGACGCTCAGTTCCAGCGTAACGACGCCGAAGCGCTGGTGAAAAAGATCAAGGCGACCGGCAAGAAACTGACCACCGTTTATATCAGCCACTCAGACCCGGATTTCTATTTCGGTCTGGACGTGATTAAAGCGGCCTTCCCGGAGGCGAAAATCATCGCTTCGCCAGGCACTATCAAGGACATCAACGCTACCAAAGACGGTAAAGTCGCCTATTGGGGCCCGATCCTGAAAGACAACGCGCCGAAAACCGTGATCGTGCCGCAGCCGCTGCAGGGCGACAGCTTCACCATCGACGGCCAGAAAGTGGAAGTGAAAGGCCTGAACGGCCCGACCCCCGATCGCACCTTCGTGTGGATCCCGGCGCTGAAGGCGGTAGTAGGCGGTGTCGCGGTCGCCGGTGACAATATCCACCCGTGGATCGCCGACAACCAGAGCGTGGAATCGCGCCAGCACTGGCAGCAGACGCTGAAAAACATCGAAGCGCTGAAGCCGCAGGTCGTCGTGCCGGGCCACTTCCTGCCGGGCGCAGCGCAAACGCTGGCATCGGTGCACTTTACCCAGAAATACCTGACCACGCTGGAAGCCGAGCTGCCGAAGGCCAAGGATTCCGCCGCGCTGATTGAGGCGATGAAAAAGCACTACCCGACGCTGAAAGACGAGTCGAGCCTGGAACTGAGCGCGAAAGTGCTGAAAGGCGAGATGAAGTGGCCGCAATAAGCGCCCGTGCGTGATTGAACCAGCCCTGGCGCCGCGGTGAGCTGCCGCGCGCCAGGCGAGGAGTAAAGATGACCGAAACCACTCTGCATTACATTTTCGATCCGCTGTGCGGCTGGTGCTACGGCGCCGCACCGCTGGTGAAAGCGGCTCAGAGCCTCCCTGGGCTGAAGATCGTGCCGCATGCCGGCGGCATGATGACCGGCAACAACCGCCGTCAGATTACCGACGAATGGCGCAACTACGTCATTCCGCACGACAAACGCATCGCCGAGATGACGGGCCAGCCTTTTGGCGAAGCCTATTTCAACGGCCTGCTGCGCGACACCACGGCAGTGATGGATTCCGAGCCGCCGATCACCGCTATCCTGGCGGCGGAAAAGCTGGCGGGGCGCGGGCTGGACATGCTGCACCGCATTCAGCAGGCGCACTATCAAGAAGGCCGGCGCATCGCCGATACGCCGGTGCTGGAAGCGTTGGCGAAAGAATTGGGGTTGCCTTCGGCGGCGTTTATCGCCGAAATGCGTTTCAACACCGGCGCGCCAACCGCGCAGCACATCGCGGAAAGCCGGGCGCTACTGGCCAAAGTGCAAGGCCAGGGCTTCCCGACCTTTGCGCTGCAGGACAGCGAAGGCCGTCTGCATCTGCTGCCGGCCGGCAACTATCTGGGTAACGTGGAAGCCTGGAAAAACCTGCTGGGCGCCGCCGCGCTGGCGTAACCTACCTTTCCCGCCCCGGCTGCCGGGGCGGGTCATTCGACCCGCACGAACCGCCCTTCCGCGCGCACGTTGTGACCGAACCCGCAATCCCCCCGCGTGTGCATCTCCAGCGCTTGCTCGCCAAATTCCAGCGTGACGTCGCAGACCTGCGCGCTTTCCGAGTCATGCTGATGGTAGACCGCTTTGCCGTGCTCAATTGGCAGCTCGGCGGTGAAGTCACCCATGTTCGGCCCGTAATACACCCCCATCTGCGGCATGGCGTAGCCGGAAAAATCGATCAGCCAGCGCTCGCCCTGCGGCTTCACCGCCACTTCGCTCCACACGCCGCGCCCGGCGTATTGCCAATACACGCCGCCCGGCCCCTGCGGCTGCGGCCGCTGCGCCAGGCGTTGGCGCAACAGGCTCATGTTGTGCTGCGATTTGTCATCGTGCGGCGCCAGCGCCAGGTAGGCCTGTGCCTTGAGCAATTCCCCGGCGCGCATCAGCGACAGCGCCACGTTGTTGTAGGCCGTGGCGATGGCCTGCTCGCTCAGGCCGCAAAACTCGCTCCAGGCCGCCTGATCGCGAAAGATGTCGGCAGCTTTGGCGTAATCCTGCCGCTGATAGGCCTTTTTTCCCAGTTCGGCGTAGCTCGCCACCTTTTGGCAGTCGGCGGCGATGTCCGGCTCGTCAATGTGCGCCCAGGCCCGGGCGCCGGCGAAGACGCCGCAGGTCAGCAACAGGGGAAACCAAGCCTTCATCGTTTATCCTTTCTGCAAAAATTCGGCGCCAGTATAACCGCCCGGCGGTGGAGTGTATGCCGCAATTGCGCCCGTCGGCGTGCCGCTGTCGATTCAGCCGCCTTATTTCAAACGGTTAGCGGAGTTAAAACTGCTTACAGTCGCGGTTTGTTTGTTACCGCCCCGCAGCCCATGCTGAACGAAATACCGCAATTATCGAGCCGTTATGAACGCAACCCCCTTGCAGAAACACGCCGTGTGGCAGCTGATCAAACCCTTTTGGGTGTCGGAGGAGCGATGGCGCGCCTGGATGATGCTGATCGCCATCGTCGTCCTGTCGCTCGGTCTGGTCTATATCAGCGTGCAGATCAACCAGTGGAATCAGGTGTTCTACGATGCGCTGCAGAACAAGAACTACCCGGTATTCAAGGCGCAGCTGTGGCGCTTTACCTATCTGGCGCTGATCTTCATCGTGCTGGCGGTCTACAAGATCTACCTGACTCAGGGGCTGCAGATGCGCTGGCGGCGCTGGATGACGGAAAAGTTCATGGAAAAATGGCTGGCGCACCAGGCGTATTACCACGCCGAGCAGCAGCAGATCGTCGATAACCCCGATCAGCGTATTGCCGAAGATCTCAACGTATTGACCCAATATACCCTGTCGCTGTCGCTCGGGCTGCTCTCCAGCCTGGTGACGCTGTTTTCCTTTATCGACATCCTATGGCACGTCAGCGGGCCGATGACCTTCGCGCTCGGCCAGCACGCCATCACGCTGCCCGGTTATATGGTGTGGTTCGCGCTGCTGTATGCGGTGCTGGGATCGCTGCTGATCTGGTGGGTCGGCAAACCGCTGGTCATACTGGGCTTCAACCAGGAACGGTATGAGGCAAACTTCCGTTTCGGCCTGATCCGCATCCGCGAAAACAACGACGCCATCGCGCTGTACCACGGCGAACCGCGCGAGGCGCAGCAGCTGGGCGACCGTTTTGACACCATTCGCAGCAACTGGTGGGCTATTATGCGCATCACCCGGCGGCTGAACATCGCCACCAACTTCTACGGCCAGTTCGCCATCGTATTTCCCCTGCTGGTGGCGGCGCCGCGCTACTTCTCCGGCGCCATTCAGATGGGCGGCCTGATGCAGATCGCCTCGGCCTTCGGCCAGGTACAGGGTGCGCTGTCATGGTTTATCGACGCATTTAACGATTTGGCGACCTGGAAAGCCTGCGTCAACCGTTTGGCCGGCTTCAACGCCGCCGTCGATCAGGTTCATCATCAGCCGCGCGGCATTCAGCTGCGGGAAGAGACCGCCCATCCGTTGACGCTGGATAACCTCAGCCTGAACTTGCCCGACGGCCAGCCGCTGCTGGCCGGCGCCGAGATGACGCTGCAACGCGGCGATCGCCTGCTGATCGTCGGCCCTTCCGGCTGCGGCAAGTCGACGCTGCTGCGGGCCATCGCCGGTATCTGGCCTTACGGCGCGGGCGCCATCGGGGTAGCGGCCAATGCCAACACGTTGTTCCTGCCGCAGCGCAGCTACATTCCGATCGGCACGCTGCGCGAAGCGTTGAGCTACCCGAGCCTGGCGTCGGAATACAGCGATCCGCAGCTGATGCGGGTGCTGGAAAACTGCCGCCTGAAACACCTGCAGCGCTGGCTGAATACCTCCGCCAACTGGAGCCACCGCCTGTCGCCGGGCGAGCAACAGCGGCTGGCGTTCGCCCGCGCCCTGTTGATTCGCCCGAACATCCTGTTCCTCGACGAAGCCACCAGCGCGCTGGACGACGAAACCGAACAGTTGATGTACTGCCTGCTGGTGGATGAACTGCCGGACGTGACGCTGATCAGCGTGGCGCACCGCAACAGCGTGGCGAAGTACCACCAGACCTGCTGGCGCTTCAGCCGCAGCGAAGATCAAGCGGCGCGCCTGGCGCTGAGCCCGCTGCCGGCATAACCCGCAGAGCCGGGCGCGGCGGCGCCCGGCGTTCGTTCAGATGCCGTCGGCCGGCACGTCTTCACATTTCACCCGGCGGCGCTCATGCCACAGGCTGGTCAGGCCGCGTTTGCCGCACGCCAGCGCCACCTCGCGAAACTCATCCAGGCTCAACCCGTCGCGCTCCAGCATCATTTCCGCCGCCAGCTGCATGTTGACGCCGGTCAGCACTTCGCAATCGCCCTGCGCATCCGCCAGTTCGCAGGCGCTGCGAAACGGCGAGCCGCCGAGCATGTCGGTGAGAAACACCACGCCGTCCGGCTGCGCCACCGCCGCCAGCGCCGAGCGCAAGGCGTCGTTGAGCTGCGCGGTGCTCATCTGTTCAGGGAAATCGACCGCCGCGCAGTGCGGCTGCGGCCCCACCACCTGCTCCACCGCCTGCAACAGCCCGGTGGCGAAGCCGCCGTGGCCGGTAATCACAATGCCTGGCATAGCCCACTCCTCACAAAATGCCGATAAATTTGCCCGCCACGCCGATCGCTACGGTGACGCCAATCAGCTTCACCGGCGAGAAACCGCGCTTCATCAGGAAGAAAATGAGCAGCGTGAAGCACAGCGGCAACAAGTTGGGCATCAACTTGTCCAGCACGTCTGTCTGCAGCGCCACCCTGGCTTTGCCGGCATGCATCACCAACGGCGTGGACAGATGCACATACGAGGCCACCAGTGCGCCGATCACCGTCATGCCGACGATCGACGCGGCGTGAGAAATGCGCCGGGTGTGGGTCTTCAACAGCGCCAGCGCGCTGGTGCCGGCCTGATAGCCGTAGTGCGCCAGCCCGAAGCGCAGGCCGAAGTGGAACAGGTTGAACAGCAGCAGGAAGACGATCGGCCCGAACAGGCTGCCCTCCAATGCCAGCGAAGCGCCTATCCCGGCGCAGATCGGCAGCAGCGTCAGCCAAAACAGCGCGTCGCCGATGCCGCCGAGCGGCCCCATCAGCGCCACTTTCACCGCGCGAATGGTGGAGATCTTCTCCTTGTTCTGCTCCATCGCCAGCACCAGGCCGGACAGGAAGGTGACGTCGAACGGGTGCACGTTGATAAATTCCATGTGCATCTTCATCGAGTTGGCCAGATCCTGCGGGTTGCGGTGGATCTTGCGCAGTCCGGGGATCAGCTGGTACAGCCAGCCGCCGGCCTGCATACGTTCATAGTTGAACGACGCCTGCAGCAGCAGCGAACGCCAGGCCATACGGTTGATGTCGCCGCGCGTCAGCGCGTCGGCGGGCTGGCTGTCCAGATAGTCGTCCTGCTCCACCTGGCTGGTGGCCAGCGCCTGCGCCATGCGTTGCTCGGCCTTTTGCGCCAGCAGATCGTCGGAATCGTTAAATGCCATCTTCGGCGTCCTCCTGCGGAGCGGGCCGGGCCGTCGCCTCTGCCGCGCCGCGTTGCGTGTTGAAGAAATCGATCAGGGCGATCGCCAGGGCGCCCAGCGCCACCGCCAGGATCGGCAGCTTGAGGAACGTGACCGAGATAAAGCCGAGGATAAAATAGGCCACGTAGGTTTTTTTCATCATCACCTTCATCAGCAGCGAGAAGCCGATCGCCGGCATCATGCCGCCCGCCACCGCCAGCCCGTCCAGCAGCCAACCCGGCGCCTTCTGCACCATGGCGCTGGCCGCATCGGCGCCGAAGTAAATCGGCAGGAACGCCACCACGAAATAGAAGATGAACAGGATGCCGATGCCGAGATAGTTCACCCGTTCGACGCCGCGCCAGTTCAGCTCTTTCACCATGCGATCGCAGCGGTGCATCATCGGCGAGAACAGCGTAAACAGCAGCGTGATGCAGCCCTGCACCGCAATCGAGAATGGCACCGCCACGCCGATCGCCACTTTAGGGTCGGCCTTGGTCAGAATGGCGAACGCGGTGCCGATCACCCCGCCGATCACCACGTTCGGCGGTTGGGCGCCCGCCAGCGGCACCATCCCCATCCACACCAGCTCCAGCGTGCCGCCCACCAGCAAGCCGGTGTAGACATCGCCCAAAATCAGCCCCACCAGCGGCCCCATCACCACCGGCCGATGGAAGTGGGTCAGGCCGTCGAACAGGTCCACCCCCGCCAGCCCGGCCAACAACGCAATCAATAACGCATCCGTCAACATGCTTTCCCCCTGGCTCAAAAGAGCAATTTGCCGATCGCCTCGCCCGCCTCATCCGGCACCCGGCGCACTTCGCACTCCACGCCCAGCGCCGCTAACGCGCGAAACGCGGCCACGTCGCCGTCGTCCAGCGACACCGTTTTGTGCACCTGCCGCTTCCCCTCGGCGAAGTGCATGTTGCCGACGTTGACGAAACGGATCGGCACCCCACCGCGCACCAGCGTCAACACATCCTGCGGCGTTTTGCACACCAGAAAAATCTTCTGCCGATCCGCCGCCTTGTGGATCACGTCGATGGTTTTCTGCAGCGTGAAGTAGCGGGTCTGCACCCCTTCCGCCACCACCATGTCCATCAGGTTCTGCTGCACCGGATCGGCGGCGGCCTCGTCGTTGGCCACCACCACCAGGTTGGCGCCGAGGGTGTTGGTCCAGGTCACGCCCACCTGGCCGTGCACCAGGCGATTGTCGATGCGGGTCATTAAAATGTTCGGCATGTCAGCGGCCCTCCGGGTAGCAGGCGGCGTGGTAATCGTCGAGCACCTGCGTCACTTTATGCAGCACCCACTCTTGCGGATCGGCGCTCAATTCGCCGGCGTTCAGCGCCCGCGCCTGATCCGGCAGGTACTGGCTGAGCAGCGCCAGCGGCGCCGGGCTGCGGCGCAGGTTGTCCAGCAGCCCGTCGACCGCCTGCTGCACCTGCGGCTGCGGCCAGTAGTAACGCACCCGATCGCTCAGGCTGTAGTGGCGATCGAGGTACTGTTGGTGCGGCGTGCCGTGGTAATAGCGGCTCCACTGCTGCGGCTGCTCGCGCATCACCTGCTCCAGCGTGGCGCACAGCTGCGCCGACTGGCGCTCCCCCAGCCATTCACGCTCGATGCGATCGAGGGCGAACAGCGCTTCGCGCAGCGCGAAGGTCAGCGCCGGCCCCACCTTCAGGATGGCGAAGTGATCGCGCACCAGTTGGCGGTAGGCCTGCGGCGGCTGATAGTCCGTGGAGTGCGCTTCATAGATCATGCCCGGCTGGCGTTCGATGAAATGGCTCAAGGCGTCGGCGCGCTGCGGCTGATAGCGTTCGACGCGGTGGTGATCGAACTCGACGCCCGGCTGCACCACCAGCGCGATGGCTCTCTGCCAGGCATCGTTCAGCTCGGCCTGTTGCCAGGCGATACGGTGCGTTTCCAGCGTTTGCGCCACCGCCTGCGGCGTGGTGACCTGCAGGCTCGCCAGCGCCTCCTGCGCGCCGCCCGGCACCGGCACTTCGGTGCCAATCACATAGACCGGCGCTTCGCCGCCGCTCTGCATCCAGGCCCGCTCCGCCACCGCGCACAAGCGCGCCGCACGCTCGGCGACCATGGCATCCCCCAGGGGCGAGGGATCGCCGGCGCACGACATGGAACAATCGAGGTGAATCTTGCGAAATCCGGCGCGAACGTAATCGTCGATCAAGGTTTCCGCCAGCGCCATCGCCTCCTGAGCCGGGCGATCTTGCCAGGCGTTGGGCCCCAGGTGATCGCCGCCCAGCCACACGCGATCGCGCGCCAGGCCAACCTCATCCGCCAGATGCCACAGCGCATCGCGGAACTGGGCCGCCGTTTGGCCAGTATAGCCGCCGAACTGATTGACCTGGTTGGACGTCGCCTCCACCAATACCGGCGTGCCGCGCGCTTTGGCCTGCCGCAGCGCGGCCTTCAGAACCCAGGGATGGGCGGAACAGACGGAAAAGATCCCGACCGGCATACCGGCCTTGTGCTGCTCGACAAGCTGTAACAACTGCTGCATGAAGCCCCCATGCAGGCGCCCTGCTACCGATCGGCGATGATGACCTCCACGCCCAGCTCGGTTAACGCCCGCTCGTAATCGTCCGGAAGACGGCTGTCGGTGATCAGCCGATGGATTTGTCCGGCTTCGCGAATCATGCAAAAGCTCTTGCGACCGAATTTGCTGGCATCCGCCACCGCGATAATCTCGCGCGCCACCTCGCACATCACGCGATTGAGGTGCGCCTCACCGGGGTGAGGCGTGGTAATGCCGGCGCTCAGATCGAACCCGTCGACGCCCAAAAACAGCTTGTCGAAGCGGTACTGACGCAATTGCTGCTCGGCGGCCGGACCGTAGAGCGAGTAAGAGTTGCGGCGCACGCTGCCCCCCAGCACCATGACCTCCACCCCGTCGTTTCCCGAAAGCTCGTAGGCAATGTTCAGCGCATTGGTCATCACCACCAGATCGCGCCGCCCCTTCAGGAACGGCACGATCTGCGTGGTGGTGGAGCCGGAATCGAGGATCAGCGCATCGCCGTCGCGCACATAGCCGGCCGCCGCGTTGGCGATCAGCGTTTTGACGTCGCGATTCAACCGCCCCTTGTCCCGCAGCGGCCGATCGAAAGCGAATTGCTGATTGAGCATCGCGCCGCCGTAAGCGCGCAGCGCACACCCTTTTCGTTCCAGAAAGCGCAGATCGTTGCGGATCGTCACCGTGGATACCGCAAACTGTTTGCTGAGCTGCTCCACGCGCACGCTGCCGTGCTCGCATAACAGATCGATAATGTGTTCACGTCGCTTTGCGGTATTCACTGGCATGAGCTGCGGTCCTCAGGTTTCCGGCATCGCCGGGGAGAAGATGGCTTTCGCTCTACTGCGCAGGCATTACAGCAAAGCGAAAGCAATGAAATTGTGATCGGGCTTACAGCCCGGTTTTAGCAAAAAAACCGTCAAAAAACCTTTCGAATCGAAACGGATCGAAAAGCCAAAAAGCGGAAGGGAGAAAAAGTGAAATGCCAGGATGGGCGAGAAGCCCGGAGCGCCGAGGTGCGGGCTGCGAGGAAAGCGAAAGCGGCGCCTGGCGCGCCCCGCGCCCTGACTTTTAGTTCACTCAGTGACCAGGATCACATAATGGCAATTATCCTGCGGCCGGTGGGGGTTAACCGCCGCCATCCCGCCGGGCCATCCCCTTGTCAGCGCGCGCCATCTTCCCTACACTTGCGATCGGATACCGTCGATTTGTCGGTACGTAAGCGTTAACGTCAATCAACGCATCATGCCATGCAGCACTGATTGACTGCATGCCCTGGTGCGAGGAACCCATGCCGCAACCCGCTTCACCCCCAGCGTCCACCGCGACCCCGCGTCGCCGATTACACCGCCCCGTTCTGCTGATCGTCGGCATTATGCTGATCGCGGCCAACCTGCGCGCCGCCCTGACCAGCGTCGGCCCGCTGCTGGAACAGATCCAGCAGCAGCTGGCGTTGTCCGCCACCGCCGCCGGCCTGATCAACTCGCTGCCGCTGATCCTGTTCGCCATCCTCTCGCCATTGACTCCGGCGCTGGCGAAACGCATCGGCATCGAGCGCACCCTGGGTCTCGCCCTCGCGCTGCTGGTCTGCGGCATCGCGCTGCGTTCCCTGCCGCAAGACGCCATGCTATGGCCGGGCAGCATCCTGATCGGCGCCGCCATCGCCTTCGCCAACGTAGTGCTGCCGACGCTGGTGAAAAGAGATTTCCCGCATCGCGCCGCCGCGATGATCGCCGCCTATGCGGCGGTGATGTCGCTGGTTGCCGCCATCGCCTCCGGCCTGGCGGTGCCGCTGGCTGCCCTGGCCGACCTCGGCTGGCGCTTCTCCTTACTGTGCTGGGGGTTGCCCGCGTTGCTGGCGCTGCTGGTGTGGCTGCCGCAGCTGCGACGCTCAGCCACTCCCGCCGCCAAAGCGCCGCAGCCGACGGAGCCACAGCGCTATCGCTCTCCCTGGGGCAGCGCGCTGGGTTGGCAAGTGGCGATGTTCATGGGGCTGCAATCGATCGCCTTCTACACCATCATCGGCTGGTTCAGCGCCTTTGCCGCCAGCTACGGCACCTCAGCTCAGCAGGCAGGTTTCGAGCTGTTCGTTTACCAGGTGGTGGCCATCGTCGCCAACTTTGTCATGGTGGTGATTTTGCCGCGCGCACACGATCAACGGGCGATAGCGTTGGGCAGCTCACTGCTGATCTTTATCGGCGTCGGGGGATTGTTGGTGCAACCCGCCAGTTCACTGGTGTGGCTGACGTTTGCCGGATTGGGGGCGGGGAGTTCGCTGGTGCTGGCGCTGTCGTTCTTTGGATTGCGCAGCCAGCATCATCATCAGGCGACGCTGCTGTCGGGTATGGCGCAATCCGTCGGTTATCTGTTGGCGGCGCTGGGGCCCACCCTATTCGGCCTGCTGCACGATCTGACGGCAGGTTGGCGTTTGCCGTTGATCGCCCTGCTGTGCCTGACCGTCTTGCAAATGCTGTTCGGCGCGCTGGCCGGCCGCCGCCGCGTGATCAGCTAACGCGGCTGCGCGATGGGGGCCGCGGCGGCTCAGAGTCGGTATCCTGCCATAAGTCTTCAATAAAGGCGCGCTGCTCATCGCTCAGCACCCATGACGGCGGAATTTTGGACTGTGCGCGACGCTCAGCGCCCTCACGGTTTTTAGCCTGCTTCTTGTTCACGAATCGCCTTCCTGCTTAACCTGCTAACTCAGTAACCAGTAAATCACGGCGGCGGTTAACAGCCAGAACAGCCCGCTACCGATAAATACACACAGCCATGCTCTACGTTTGATATCTGATCCATCCTTGCTCACCACAGCGCCCTCAACCAATAGATTAAACCATTCAAACCGTGATTATTGATCTATTTTAACGATCAATAAAGTGGCTTTTTCCTATGGAAATTTAAAAAACAGCTGCCAACCATAGGCCTGCATCACCGCCTCAGTAAGAACGACACCGTGGATATCACTGTTATCGGCAGGCGATAACTTGTATTGATAGGCGAACGAAGGTGCAGTGTGCCATACCTTGGAAGGTCGAAATTAAACCACTGGTAAATAATTCAACTATCAATTATTTGACTGCCCGTAAGCCAAATCGGCAACAGGCAGCGCTGGAGACGGGGGAGAAAATGAAGCGATGTACTGGGATCATGCGGAGAGAACACCGGCCCGTTTTGGTCTCGCTCGGGCCGGCGTGAGTTAACCGATTCTGCTGACGGAATCCCGGCTGGCGTGTTCACGCTCGCTGCCGGTCAGCTCACGTAAATGGCCTGAGCGCATCTCAAGCAACCGATCGGCGTGTTCGAAATAGTGATCGTCATGGCTGATGGCAAACACCGTTTTGCCCATCGCGCGCAGCTCCGGCAATAGTTCACGATAGAAAGTGCGCCGAAATTGCGGATCCTGATCCGCGGCCCATTCATCCAACAGCAAGATATCGCGCTGTTCCGCCACCGCCAGCAGCAAAGCCAGACGTTTGCGTTGCCCCTGCGACAGTTGCGGATTGGTCACCCTGGTGCCGTCAAACTGCAGTTTGCTTTTCATATTCAACCGCTCGAGCCAGATGGCGACCAGATCCGCATCGGGTTCGCCGCCTTCCGGCCCTTGCAAGCGATCGAACTGATGAAAATCGGTGAAAATCGCCGAAAACAGCCGCCGGTAGTCCGGCATATCCGCTGCGCTCTGTGCGACGCCATCCAGAACGATATGGCCGCTCACCGGCCGGTACAACCCGGTCAACAACATCGCCAGCGTTGACTTGCCGCTGCCGTTGCCGCCGATCAGAAAGACCAGCTCACCACGCCGCAGCGTCAGATTGAGCGGCCCGACGGCAAAACCGGGCTGCTGTTCCGTATCTGCATAGTGAAAAACCACGTCGCGCAGCTCCAGCGTCTGCCAGGAGCGACCAACGGCGGCAGGAAACGCCGGTTGATACTCGGCCAGGCGCAGCGTCTTCAGCTTGTTAAAGGCCACTTCGGCGCTGACCAGCGTCGGAAACGCTCCGACCGCTTGCAGTAATGGCGTGCGCAAAAACAGCAGCGTCAGTGAATAGGTGGCGGCCACCGCCGAGTCCGCCCATCCCAGACTGTTGGCCATAAAGAACACCAGCCCAATCGCGCCCAACATCATGATGTTTGACCAGTTGAGCGCGCTCAAATGGAAGGTATCGGCGCGAATGATGTGGTGGCGATAAGCTTGCGCATCGGGCTGATAGGCCTGTTCGTACAGCGCCTGCGCCCGCTTGCGGTTCAACGTCAGTTCCTTGCGGCCGTCAATCACCGACTCATAACGATGATAGAGACGTTCTTCCGACTCACGCAAACTGGCCATATGACGATAAACCCGTGATACCAGGCAGCCGCTGCCCACGACGGTCACCGCCACCCAGACTGCCGTGACCGCCAGCATTTTCGGCGATAGCCACCCCAGATAGGCCGCTGCCCCCAGGGTTAAAATCACCCCTTGTACCAGTTCAGGCAGGCGCACGAAGGCAACGGTGATATTGCGGATATCGCTGGACAGGCTGGCCAACAATGAGGCGCTGCCCAATTGTTCGAGGCGTTCAATATCGGTATCCAAAATGCGCTTCACTAACTGCCCACGCAGGCGATAGACGAAGTAATGGCCCAATGTCGTCAGCGCCAATTGCGAACCCAAGGTGACCGCTATCAACAATGCCAACAGGGCGAGAAACACCGGCAGCACGGCCAAGGCATCGCCGCCGGCGTCCATCAGGTATTGATTGATAAAAGCAATGATACCGATACCTAAGCCGGCGCTGGCCATGGTCAACGCCATGACAGCCAGAAATGGCCAACGATACTGGTGATAAACCACCCGTAGCAGTTCCATGAAAAAACCTCTGAAGTCGCGATCTGGCAGGCATTGTAAGCGGCGTGAGAATGAGATCAAGACGAATTCTCAACACAGTTTATCAAGCACCGTTCTGAGAGAGGCGGTATCCCCGTGGTCATCTGACGGGGGCAAAATTCCCATACGGCTCTTACAGGACGCTCAATATTCGCTGATTAAATAGCTTCCCGAAATAAATTAAATAAACATATATGAATCAAAAAGCCATTCACTTGAAAAATAAAACAATAAAAACCCATGCATTCACAAATGAAATTATTTATTTTCTTTGCCGCCTATTATGTTCCAATGCTTTAATAAAACATCATAATAGAAATCGCCAACATCTAAGACGCAGGAAGGGAAAATGAAAAAAAGGAAATTTCTTAGTCAGGTTGAAATTGAGCAATTGATTGCCGCTGTGAATGAAGGAAAAAATAGCATTCGAGATCGTTGTTTACTATTAATGTGCTTTATTCACGGCTTGCGGGTTAGCGAACTGCGTGCATTGCGCCTTCAGGATATTGACCTTACCTCCAATAGGATCCATATATCCCGGTTAAAAAACGGGTTTTCCGTTCAGCACCCCATTCAACCGCGAGAACGGCAGGCGCTGTTAAACTGGCTGGCCCAACGGGCGAACTATCCTGACGCTGAAGCGCCATGGCTATTCCTGTCGCGCCACGGCGGGCAGATATCACGTCAGCAGCTCTATCGGTTGATGAGAATGTATGGCGAGATGGCCGGCATTAGCGTTCAGGTCCATCCTCACATGTTGCGACATTCCTGCGGTTACGCCCTTGCGGATAAAGGGATCGATACGCGTTTGATTCAGGATTATTTAGGGCACAAAAACATCCAGAATACGGTGATTTACACCGCGACCAACGTAGAGCGATTCCGCACGATCAACATTTAACCTCACGACGAGAATAATTACGCAGCCCCGTCCTCCGTTAAACAACACATCGAGTGCTATGCAATATTCAGATGGGAGAGGCAGCCCGGCACGTCATCAACGGCCTACTCAGCAATATTTTAACGCCGAGCTGCTTTTCATGCATCGGCGCCAGGGATAGGCCACACTGGGTAAGCTTTTAACGGCAAGCCTGCCGATAAATCATAGCCCATACCGTTTCATTAAAGGTTAGGTGCCCTTTGACCATTTCCCCCCCAATTGCCGCGTAATATTGCCGTGCAGAGAAAACAGTTCGCTGTCATTCTTCACCTGCAGCTTACGCATGGCGCTGCATTTATGCGCGCTGATCGTCTTGATGCTGCGCCGTTGCAACTCGGCGATTTGCCGCAGGCTCATTCCGTTGAACAAAAAGGCCAAGACGTCGCTCTCACAGCGGGTCAACTTTCGCGTTGCCGCCTCCTCTCCGCTAACGGAAGGCGCCAGAAAAGCGCCTATCTGCGGGCTCAACACGCGTTCCCCAAGCAGCACGCGATTAAAAAACTCCGCCACCAGCGGCAAAGCGTCATCTCTGGCTACGATGCTAATATTGGGCTGGTTCAACAGACGCCCCACCTCTTCTGCATTCTGGCAGCGGGTATAGACGATCACCCGCAATTCGGGCAACTGCGTGCACAAGGCAAGCAACGTTTCCCTGCCCTGAGCGACCGTTTCATCTTCACCATCCATCTCGCTAATCAGCACGTCAGCCTGCTGATAGACCACGCTATCCGCCACCGCGCGGACGCTGGTTTCCTTTACGACGACTTTTGCCTGGGTTGGCAGCGTTTTTAAAAAACTCGCCAACCCCTCCAGCGTTAATGGGCATCTGTCCATTAATGCTATGTTCAGCGGCTGCTGACGCCATGAATGCATAATCTGCTCCTATGCTTGCTTACCCCAGAGGCATCGCACGCTTGCCTAGCGAACAAAAGACGAACCTTGCGCAGCCATCCATTTCCCCTGAAGATACAATTCCCCATCGCTGTGAAATCCCAACTTCAACATCGCATTGCGTTTATGCGTGCTGACGGTGCGAATATCACGGCACATCGTTAACGCCACGCTGGTCACGCTTTTACCGGAAAACAACTGGGTCAGCACATCCAGTTCCTTCGCCGTCAAAGGCTTGTCGGCTGTCGCCTCATGCAATTGACGCTGACGCACCCGATGGCTGAAACTGCTGCAGCCCGCCAAGACCTGTTGGACGCAATGAGTCAACGCAATGGCCGGCTCTTGCTTCAACATCAGGCCGCGGATGCCGGATGCGATCAGTTGCCGCAGCAGCCTGGGTTCATCCAATGCCGTACAAATAATTATCGCGGTGTCCGGCGAGCTTTCACGCACATCGGCAATCAGCCTGAAGCCGTCCAATACCAATTCTGATTTGCCGCACAAATCCATCACCAGTAAACGATGCGTGTGCTGAGTGAATAAGGCTCTCAGCGCCACCAGGTTCGTCACCTGTCGAACGTTGTCGGGCTGTAGACCGCAGGACTCAATCAATCGGTTTCTCATCCCCAACGCCGTGAGGGGGCAAGGTTCCATGATAGCCACGGCCCCCGTCGCCGCATTGCCGGCCGCCAAGGTTGTTCCATAGGGATAATTAATATTCATATCATCACCTTAAATCTGTCGTTAACCTTCCATCTAGGGCAGCCCTTTGTCTACTGATAGACGAAAGTGACCTGCAGAGCCCCTTCTATCGAACCGGGCGTTGAACCGCCATTGACGCTGAATGCCCGCGCCCGCAAATTGAATTTGGCTTCATTCGTCGCCCGATTAACTAACTGGGCCATACTCTTGCCATTGCCCAGGTTTGCCCCCTGGCTATTTTGCAATTCAATTTGCACTCGGCGAGAACTGCCGGTGCTTTTGTACAAGCTGGCACCTTCATCCGCAGCCGTTCCGCTGAAGGTCGCGACGACCGACGTGGTGGTGCTTGGGCAGTTTTTTAGCGTCAAAGGAAACTCCACCCACGGGCTAAAGGCACCGGAGGTCGCCAGTACGGCGGCAGAAATATCGTCCCCCAGATTGACCGAAACCGTGCCGTTCGCGCCGTCGATTTCACAGGGTGCCGCTTTGATGTTGCCGGTAATCACTATTTTTGATACGGCATGCGCCGACGGCATCGCCAGGAGAAACAGGCCCGCCAGCGCCAATTTGCAGCCAATACCGCTAAAAACCTTCCCCATAATCTGCTCCTTCTCGTTAAACGCCGGGCCCCCGGCGTGCTACCGTTGAAATATCCGTTATTGAATTTCTGCCTGAATGGTCGCCGTTGCATTGAATTGCCCCACGGCAGGAGGTTGGCCGGTGGTGTTGATCGGATATACGCTGATCCGTGAGCTGCCACTCTGGTTGGGATATTGGAAGTTATCGATCGGCAAGCGCCCGCTCTGAGGCCGAATAACATTGCCCTGCATATCCTTAATCATCACGCCAATGTCGCGATTGCTGGTCTTCAGAGCCTCGGGCATGCTGCCGTCCGCCTCACCGCGAAATGACAGGCTGACCTTGACGCCGGCGGAAATATTGCGGCAAGCCAGCGTCAGCGTTCTCTCTTCTGGCGTGACGCCGGACGCCATTGCCCCCTTGGTTTGAATATTCGACGTCAAGATATCGCCAAAATCGATCGTGACCGTTTGCGGACTGATTTCACAGCTCTGCGGCACGGTGACGGTGCCGCTCATGGAGATAGTGGAGACCGGCACATCGCTTTTCACCCCGCTCACCACGGAGACGTAGGTGTCTACCAGGCGGGTGCTGGGGATTGTGGTCACGCCAACGAAAGGGCGGCGGAAATACAGGTGAATTCGCCCGCGAGCACCGCTGTTGTAGGGCGTGCTGGCACAGGATTCGTCATCACCATCCATATCGGTCTTAAAGTTAGACTCATTGGTGAACGGTGCGGCAATAAACGCGTTGCGATACCCCGCAACGAAAACTTCGCTGGCCACGCCCAGGTATTCATTCAACGCGTAATACGTTAATCCCCCGCTGCTGAATACCGGCTCGCTCAGCAGCATTTTGGCGGTGACATAAGACGCCGTACGCGTCTGACATTCGCACTTCACCCGATAAGAACCGGGCAAATTCCAGTTGCCGCCGTCAGCATTCTTAATAATCCGCCCCACCACGTTTTGCGACGGGTCGGTTAAAACCGGGGAAAAAAGGAATGAAAACCCATGGGTCCCCGAAATAGGAACACACTGCCCGAAAGCCGCCTGCACCTGTGGTGCGCCCAACGTTGCGCACGCCAATAGCCCACCGACGATGATCCCTCGTTGAATCGATATTCCTGTCGCCATCATATGCACCTTATAAACACTGCCCGTTAACGAGGCGAATCCCACCGCTCTCGGGCTGATTAGCCAATTGATAGTTGGCCTGACATTGCTGAGCCGCGTCATTGCCCCACTTAACCCGCAACCGCCCGCTATCCGCCAGGCCAGCCAGATAAACCTGGCCGCCATCACCGACGATGGCTGCATTGTCAGAGGGGCTGTTGAGAGTGCTGACGGTGGCGCCGAACGGCACCGGAGCGCCGCTGCGCGTCAGCAAGGTCAGCAACACGCGGGCACCGACGTCCGGATTAAAGCGGGCGCGCACCACGGCGCCGCGAGTTGGGATCACCGTTTGGCTACTCAGCGTCATGTCGACGTCCTCTGCGAAAGATTCACCGTCCAATCCGACGATGTTGCGCCGGTAAGGCGTCAGGTAAGGCACAACCGCATAGCCGCGCCAGTCGGTGCTGACTCCGGTCTGGTTCAGTACATTCACCCCTGAAGCACCAGGCGCTTGCACCAACGCCACCGTATCGCCCAGCGGTTGGGAAAGCGTGATGCCGTTTTGGTGCACCAGAACGCCGCCCTGCACGCCGTAGTTCACCTGCCGGCGATGGCGATCGTAGCCGTACCCCAGGTTCAACTCGGCGAGAGAGCCTTTATAATCCGCCTGAATATTGCCGTTCGCCCCCACATCCCTGCCGGTATAGCCCTGGCTGATGCTGTAGTTCAGGTTGTTTCCCGGCAACGCCGTACCGCTCAACCCAAGGTTGTTGCTGGTGGCACCATTGCGACTGGCGTTCATACTGTAGGTGGCATAGCTGCCCGGCAGCCATTTGCTGAGCGGTACGCTGACGTTGAAAGCCACGATATGGTCACGAATACTGCTGCGATTGCCGTTACTGTCGTAACCGTTCTGGTTGAACGTGTAATTCAGCCCGTAACTGACCGCTTCCCAGCTGTTGTTGTAGCTGAGGCTGACAGACTGCGAACGGCGATTGTTATCCCAGTAGTCTTCGTTAAACAGGCTGAGCGACAGCGTTCCTCCCCGCTCCCACAGGCTTTGGCTCATCGTCAGCTCGGCGCGGCTCTTCTTGTGATCGCTATAGACGGCGCTGTTGCCGCCATAGCTCTCCAGCGCCTCCTGCAGGCTATAAAAGCCGCGCGTGGAGTAGCGGTAACTGGCCAAACTAAAGTTGGTGCCGGTTTCAATGAAGTTTTTACCGTAACGCAGACGCCATGATTGCCCCTGTTCCTTCGGCCGGGTTTCCTGCTTGGTCCAGGCTTGGGTGACATCGGCAGACAGCGCGCCTACCGCCCCCATGTTCTGCCCCCATCCCAGCGCCAAAGACTGATATTTACTGGCCGCCTGCACGCCGCCATACAACGTGGCCCCCCAAGGCAAACCGTAGATCCCGGTTGCCTGGCTGAACGGGCGTTCATCAACGCCGCCGCTGTATGACCGGTATTTCCCGCTGGTCAGGCTGTATTTAAACCGCCCTTCGCGCTGCAATACCGGCACCACGGCGTACGGCACAACAAAATGCTGCTCCTGGCCGTCTGCCTCACGCACGTTTACATTCAGGTCGCCGCTGCCACCCGTGGGATACAGATCGGAAATTTCAAACGCCCCCGGCGGCACATAGCTTTGATAAATCACGTAGCCGTTTTGCCGGATTATGATTTGCGCATTCGTGCGTGCGATCCCGCGCACTACCGGCGAGTACCCTTTCATGCTGTCCGGCAGGATATCGTCCTCAGAGGCCAACTGCCCGCCGCGGAACTGCACGCTATCGAACACATCGCTGGATGTTGTGCTGTCACCCAGGGTCAGGCGGCTTTGCAACGCAACGATATCGCGCTGCAGGTAGGTATTGATTGAGCGCCAGGAAGAAGAGCCACCGGAGTAATGATTCCAGATCGAATAGTTACGCAGGCGCCAGGCGCCCCAGTTGATGCCCGAGCGCAGATTGAGGTAATAGTTATTGTTGTTTTGCCGTTCGCTGGCGCGCATCTGGCTATTGGCGCCGCTGAAATTGTAATTGACCAACAGCGCCGGTATGCCGGAATCCCATTTATCCGGGGAAACGTAGTCGCGCGCATTCAAGCGCAGTGCCGCCTGCGGGATGCTCAAATTCAGCCTCAACTGATTGAACAGGAATGTCGAAGAGGCTTGTGGAATGGCCTGCGCCAAATTGACGCAACTCTCCCCAGGCACCATCGCCGGAAACATGGCAACCCTCACGCCCAATTCAGCTAATTTTTCAGTGCTGAAACAAGGTTGCAGCGTTTGTTTACCGCCGGCCCCTGGCATAAGCCGGAACTCGACGTCGAGGCTGTCTATCTGTTCGCCGTTCAGGTAAAGATCGACCCGATAGTTCCCGGGCGCCTGGCTACTGTTCTCCTCAAATACGGAGAGATCGGCGCCGCGCAGCGCCGGATTATCGATTTCCAGCAACGCCGGGTTGAAATAATCGCGCGCATAAGCCGTGCCGATCGGGCTCAGCAGCGCCACCTGGCAAGATATCAGGCCGGCAAGAACCGATCGCGCCCCTGGTAAACCAATGCAATTCGGGTTATTCATCCTTTTAACTCCCTGTCCCGATTGGCTCGGCCCGACGAAAAGCCAGGTAAGCCGAACACCTGCTCCAGCGTTATTCCGGAGCAAAAAACACGTACCGCAGCCCGGTTATAATGTGCTGGTGAAGGTCTGGCCGGTGCCGCCATAGTCATTGATGATTTGCCAGCTCAGACCGCCTCCTGCGCCATTCGCCGTCGGCAACGGGAAACTGGCGCTTGCCTGCGGTGCTACCATGGTGTTGCCGGTAATGGCGCGGCCATTCAGCTTCAAATTGAAAAAGGTGAGGTAGTAGGGTGAAGGGTTGGTCACCTGCAGACGATCGCCACTGCGCCGCCACGTCACTTTACCGGCCGCCTCCTCCAGATTGCCGGTGAGCCCCTGCGGGCGGTAAATCAACTTGATACGGGTCTTGATGGCGATTTGCAGGGTATTTTCTTTCTTTTCCACCGAGGGGATCGCCTTCACATTCAGCCAATACAGCGACTCTCTGTCCGTCGGTAAATTGCCGCCCGCACGTACCACGCGCAGCAGGTTATTTTGGCCGCCATCCAAGCGAAATAGCGGCGGTGTAATGATAAAAGGCGCTTTCGCGCTATCGCCTTCTTGCGCATCAACCCAGGATTGGATCAGATAAGGCATCGCATCCGGATTACTGATATTCAGAGCAGACTCTTTTTTGCCGCCGTCGTAGATCAGGCGCGTTCCCCCCACTACTACACCGGCCCGTACCGGAGTCCAAAGCGTCATCAGCAACGCCGCCGTCAGCACAAAGTATCCCGCTTTCATTCTCTTTCTTCCCGTTTCCATCACCGATGAATAAGAGCCAGAGAACACGCTCTCTGGCTCATTTTTCTAACTGTTCCGCCGCCGTAACGGCATGGCCTTACTGATAAACGATGGTGAAGTTGGCCGTAGCGTTGGCGCTACCGACGGAAACGTTGTCATAAGCGAAATAGCGCGCAACAAAGCCCAGAACGTTGTCTTTGTTCTCGGCCAGGGTATAGACGCGGGAATCGTTGCCGATATTTAACACGTTGCTGCCGTCGTCCAGCAGTTGCACGCCAATGCCGCCCGCGACCCCGGCGGTGCCAGCGCCGGTCAGTTGCAGCAGCCCGGACTGCCCCTGCACCTGAGTGCCGTCAAAACGCACGGTGGCGCCGGTGACGGTGGCCGGGCAATTTTTCAGCACCAGATTGAACGCCTTGGCGCCGGCGGTTTTAGACAGGGTGAACGCATCTTTGGCGATCTTGCCCAGAGCGACCTGCTTGTTTTTGGAATCCGCATCGACGGTGCAAGACTGATCGGTGATGGTGCCAGTAATATTCAGCGCGCCGTCGGCGGCAAATGCAGAAGTGGTAAATGCGGACGCGGTCAATATAGCTACAGCCAACAGATTCTTTTTCATTCTACTTTCCTTAAAATTATGCAAAATGTGCATGGGTTTATTTCCGACATATCCTTAATGTCATTCCTTTTATTTAGTTCCATGAATGGGAAACGTCTTAAGCCAAGTTGATTGATGGATTCTGGCTTATTCACCCAAACGATTCATTTTGAACTAAAGTGACTCCTTTGGACTTTTAAACCAATAAACGGACATTTGTCGGAATTTAAAACCAACCAATTGATGAATAACTGATAAATCAGACTAAAAAACCGAGGTGATAACGCAGTGATTTAAACTCGTGGGGTTTTGAGTAGGATTTTACTTAGATTGCCAGGGATGACACGGCATGCACAAAAAAACACAACGCATTGTTTTTAAATGATATTTATCTTTATCCTGGAAAGAAGGCATGGGAATATTGACATTGTTTTTACGCGTCCTTACAGTATGTTTCAGTTTAGTTCAAAGTGACTCCTTAACGTTATTAACTTAAATCACACTTACCAAATTTCCTTGAAGCGCTGCGCATTGCTGGCGGTATAAATCACCGTATTCTGGATATTTCGGTGCCCGAGGTAATCCTGAATTAAACGGGTGTCGACACCGCGATCCGCCAATGCAAATCCGCAGCCATGCCGCAGCATGTGCGGGTGCGCATTGACCTCCAACTTAGCCACCTTGCTGTAATGCCGAATCAACCCGTAAATACGTTGACGCGACAGGCGGCCGCCGCGATTGGAAAGAAACAGCCACTCCTGATCGGCCCAGCGGTGCCGCTGACGTTTATCCAACCAGCGCCGCAAACATTGTCTTTCGCGCAGATAAAGCGGATGCACGGTGGAAAAACCATTTTTCAACCGATGCACATAGATATTACCGCCTTCCAGATCGATATCCGACAAACGCCATCCCCCTATTTCACTGGCGCGGCACCCATGAATAAAACACATATAAATCAAACAATAATCGCGTTCTGGATTCTTTCCATGCAGCGTGACCTCAAGCAGTCTCTCCACTTCAGAAGGCGTCAGATGTTTACGATTAGACATACAACCTCATTACTTTGATAGGAAAAATGTGGCTGTCATTTTCCTTTTACATCACCACAATGGACACTCAGGGCAGCCCCTGACATATGGATAGGTTCCTGCATCCAGCGCGGAGTATAGCGGATTTGCCGAATGCGAACAGCGCGACAACCGTTATTCTCGCGGCCATCAATCGCCCCTGAGAATCGCTATCGTGAATAATCTGCGCAGCTTTCCGGCCGTATCATAAATAATGAGGCCGCACTGCCCCTATTTTCTTTAGCTTGCATTATCACTTACAAGCGCGATGTAGAGTGAGATTGATAAATTAACCGGCAAAACAAAGAATATTCCTAAAAAATATCGCCACATAATTAACACTCATCATTCATAACGCCACCAAGGGTTGAATAAAAAAACGCCATCACTGGCTCATATTAACCTGACAGATAAGCATTAATATTTATGGATATCGATAACTGAGTGAAGCAGGATGCGAAAAGAATGAAATGGACGTTACAACAGACGAAAAACCCAGGCCAGACCCTAGCGAGCGATCGCCTGGGGGGATGAAATTATTGACGGGTTATCAGGTGGCACAATTCGCCGAGGGTCAATTCAGGATGCTCGATAAGCATTTCCGCAGTGAGCGTAATGCCGAATTCTCGCCGAACCAACAACATCAGCTCCATATAATCCAGGCTGTCCAGCCCAAGCTGCTGTAGCGGCATATCCGCCGACAGCAGCGTTCTCTCCAGCCCTCGGGCTTCATGCAACATGCCGCAAATCGTCTCATATAACCGATGATATTTTTCCATGCGTTCTACCGTTATTCATAGTGATTGCCAAATACCAGCGCCGCATTGGCGCCGCCGAAACCGAAACTGAGGCTCATGACATTACGCAGACGACCATGCCGATGTCCTTCGCGAATATAATCGAGATCGCATGCGGGATCGGCTTCGTGCAAATGGCAGGTCGCCGGCATCATTTGCTGCTGTAACGCTTGCAGGCAGACGATCGCCTCAAAGCTGCCGGATGCGCCAAGCAGGTGCCCGGTATAAGATTTCGTGCTGGAAATCGGTGTGCGATAGGCATCGCGCCCCAGCGCCGCCTTGATCGCCTCGGTTTCGTTCACGTCGTTTTGCAACGTAGACGTGCCATGCGCATTGATATAGTCGATTTCATGGCTGCCGAGCCCCGCCTGCTCCAAGGCCCGTCGTAGGGTTTTCACCTTGGCCTGAGGATCCTTCGACGGCGCGGTAAGATCAAAAGCGTCTGAAAAGTTGCCGTATCCTTTGATTTCGCCCAAAATCGTCGCACCGCGCGCTAAAGCCGCTTCCCGTTCCTCAAGGCATAATACGGCGGCCCCTTCCGCCAGGACGAAACCGTTGCGTTCCCGGCTAAACGGGCAACTGGCTTTGGTGATATCCTTTTGCTCCCGGCTCAACAAACGCAACGCATCCATATTCCAGATCGCGCCGTTGCCGCGCAGCGACTCCGAGGCGCCGGCCAGCATCATTGAAGCGCGGCCGCAGCGTATCACCTCAAACGCATCGCCAATCGCGATGCCGCCGGTCGCGCAGGCCGCCGCCGGCGAGCCTTGATAGCCCCGTAGCAACCAATGCTGGCCGCATATGGCGGTCGCGATATTGGGCATCGCGTGAAAACAGCCAAACAGCTGCCCCAGCCCGGATTGCAGATAGTCCGCATTGTTTTGCATGATCTCATCCTGGCCGCCCCAGCCGCTGCCGATAATCGCTCCGCACTCCAACGACGAATAAAAGTGCGCGGGCCCAACAAAACTGGATGAAAACGCCATTTCGATCGCCTCCGCGGCGGCGGCAAGCGCCAGTCTGGCGAATCTGGGCAAGCGGCGGCTTACCCGCGCGGCAACGCCCTCCAGCGGCGGTTCGGCCTCCAGCAAAGCAAAAAAGCGCGCGTGGATCCCCGCCGCCGATTTATCGTGATAACGATAGGCCAGACGGCTGGCCATGATAGCCTGCCAGCTTTGCTGCGCATTGCCCCCCAGCGCAGTGACGGCACCGTAACCGGTAACCACTACGCGTCTTGTTTTCTCCATGCTTATTCTCCTTGCCCGGATGCGAAAGCCTCGTTGCCGCCCAACGCCAGCCAGAGTTGCATCGTGGCGTTCAGATAGCGGAATTGCAGTGCCGACAGCGAATTCTCGCTGGCCAACACCGCCTCTTGCGCATCCAGCAGCGTTTGCAGCGCAACGGAACCAGCCTGATATTGATGTCGCGCCAACGCCACGGCTTGTCGGCTCATCGCCAGATGCCACCGCTGATTGCCGATTTGCCGCTGTGCTTCCAGGCGTTGTCGCATGGCGTTGTCCACATCGGCCAGCGCACGGTAGACCGCATCGCGAAATTGAATCTCCGCCCGCTGCGCCTGCAACGCCGCTTTGTCGCTGGACAAGCGCATCTTGCGCCATTCGATAAACGGCAGCGTCAACGTGGCGCCCAGCGAGCGCGAAGGTTCACTGAACCACTGGCGGAAAAGTCCGTTGCCGGCATCCAACCCGGCCTCCAGGCTCAGCGCCGGATAAAAACTCAATCTTGCCGCCTCGGCACCGGCCAGCGCCGCTCTCAGACGGCGTTCTGCTGCCTGAACATCCGGCCGGCGCGCAATCACCCACGCCGGCTGACGCTGCGCGACAGCCACCTCGTCAAGCGGCAACGAACGCCGTTCGCTATAGCGCAGCAGCGGCGATCGCCCGAACAACAGTGCCAACGAGTTACGCGCATCTTCCCGCTGCCGCTCCAGCTCATGCAGCTGATTCTCTCGCGCCAACAAGCTTTGCTCCGCCTGCAACAGCTCGAATCGGCCAACGTCGCCGGCGGTGTGACGTGCCGCCACCAGCCGCAAAGTTTCACGCGCGATCGCCAGCGCCTGTTGCTGATGGAGGACTTGCTGATTCAAGTCGGCAATCTGCCAGTACCCGCGCGCGGTAGCACCGATCAAGGTCAACGCGGTATTGCGCCGGTCCAACTCCGAGGCGACGGCCAGCCATTCGGCCTGTTCGCGAATGCGCGCCAGCTTGCCCCATAAATCCAGTTCATAGCTCAGAGAAAGCCCTGCACGGTAGCTTTCCTGCGGCGTAGACGCGCCCCGCAACGCTCGGGTATTGCGGCCGCTCAGGCTGGCGGTGAAATCCGGCGTCAAGTTGCCCTCCGTTAATCCGGCCTCCAACATGGCCTCGCGCCACTGCAATCCGGCCAGCGCCAAATCCTGATTCGCGATCAGCACGCCATCGATCAGCGAGGAGAGTTGCGGATCATTGAAGTTTTCCCACCAGTCGACGCCCGCCCGCAGCGAACCGGAACGCTCATCGACCACGCGCCACTGCGGCGGCAACGACGGTGGCGCCGTGGCGTCGATCGGCCGCCCTCCGCAGGCGCTCAGCGACAGCATCACCAGCCCGTAAACCCAAAGTCGGCTCATTCTCGCGCCAGCGCCTCCACCGGCTGCAGGCGCGCGGCGGTGCGAGCCGGAAAGAACCCGAACCCGACACCGATCAACGCCGAAAATCCGCAGGCCAGGAGCAACGGCGGCCAGGTAAAGATCATCGTCACCTGCGGCGCCAATCCGCTCAGAACCCCTTTGACCAGCGCGGCGCAGGCGATCCCCAACACGCCTCCCAAGCTGCAGATCACCACCGCCTCAATCAAAAACTGCCGCATAATGTCCTTCTCGGCGGCGCCCACCGCCATTCGAATACCGATCTCATGGGTCCGTTCCGTCACCGAGACCAGCATGATGTTCATCACCCCCACACCGCCCACCAGCAGCGAGATGGCGGCAATCGCGGTAATCAACAGTTGCATGGAGCCTGAGGCGCGCTGAATGGATTGCGTCAGCTGATCGTCGGTCAACGTGAAGAAATCACGCCGCCCGTGTTCTACGATCAAACGCCGGGTCGCATCCCGTCCTGCCTCTTCCAGCGTCAGTTTTTCATTCACTCGCATCACAATGGATTCCAGCGGCATATCGCCGGCGATGCGGCCGGTCAGGGAGGTATAGGGCAGCCAGGCAAGCGGTTGAGAGCCGGCGTATTGAGCGCCGCGGCGCTGCGCGACGCCGATCACCCGATAAGGCACGCCCGCGATCAGCACTACCGCGCCTATAGGGTCTTGCCGGGAAGCAAACAGCGCCTGTTTCAGCAAGGGATCAATCACCGCTACCGGTGCGCGCTCACTCAGATCCTGCGCGGTAAACAAGCCGCCGGAAAGCAGGCGAATGCCCTGCGTGCGGAAATACCCTTCGCCGACGCCCATCACGGCAAGCGGCACCTGTTTGCCTTCGCGAACGGCCAGCAGTTGGGTGCCGATCACCGGCGAAACGCTGTCGACGTAAGGCAGCGCAGCCAATAATGCGGCATCCCGCTCGCTCAGCGAGCGCGCAAGGTCGGGCCGCGGTTTCTCCCACCCGAGGCCTGGGCGAATCTCCAGCGTGCTGGTGCCAAGCTGGCTGATTTCCTTGAGAATATTACGCCGCGTGCCTTCTCCGATGGCGATGGCGGAGACCACCGCCGCAATGCCGATAATGATGCCGAGCATCGATAGCAATGCCCGGACCCGGTGCCCCAGCAATGCCCGCCAGGCCATGCCGACGGCCTCTTTCAACGCCGCGCCCGGCGCCATGCGTTTCAGCGGCGCCGCCAGCGGTCGTTCGAACGTAGAAAGATGTCGGGAGGCTTCATGGCGACGATCCGCCACGATCTCGCCGTCGCCGATCTCAATGATCCGCCGCGCCTGTTCGGCGATCCGCCGATCGTGTGTCACGATGACGACGGTATGCCCGATAGCGTTCAGCTCGTGCAAAATGGTCATTAACGCCTGACCGCTGGCGCTATCCAGCGCACCTGTCGGTTCGTCGGCCAAAATAATTTCCGCGCCGTTCATCAGGGCGCGAGCAATACTGACCCGCTGCTGTTGCCCACCGGAGAGCTGCGCCGGACGATGACCGCCGCGCTGCGCCAACCCGAGCCGGGCCAGCAAATGCGCTGCCCGCAGGCGGCGTTCGGCGGCCGGCATGGCGGTATACAACGCCGGGATCGCCACATTCTCACCGGCGGTCAGATAGGGCATCAGGTGATAGCGCTGGAAGATAAAGCCGATATGCCGGCTGCGAAGCTGCGCCAGGCGATCGGCGTCGGCTTGCCCAATAGCCACCCCGTTGATGTGCACGTCGCCCTGAGAAGGTTTGTCCAGACAGCCGATGATGTTCATCAACGTCGATTTTCCGGAACCGGAGGCGCCGACGATAGCAACCATTTCCCCCCGTTGAATGCTCAGGGAAACGCGCTTGAGGACCGCAATTTTCTGCTCCCCCGCCTGAAACTCGCGCGAGACGTTATCCAACGCAATGATGGGAGCGGTGTTAACTGACATCAGCGCCCTCCTCCACATCAGGCTGTTGCTCCAGCAGCACCTGCTCTCCTGCGTTCAGCCCTTCCAACACTTCGGCATAGCGGCGATCGCGGGTACCGATACGCACGCGGCGCACCACCGTTTGCCCGCCTTCCAGCACCTTGACCTGATAGCTTCCTTCATCCAATGCCGCGCCCAGCGCAGCCATCGGTACCCGCACCACCCCCTGTGCGCGTTCGGTCATGATGAATACCTGCGCCGTCATCGAGGTGCGCAATCGACGCTCGCCGTTGGCGACGGCAAACACGCCGTTGTAATACACCGCCGCCGTTTGCTGGCTTGAATTCCTGCCCAGCGGGTCGGTTTCCAGCGCCTCCGCCGGCGCCTGCTGTATCGCGCCCATCGCTCCCTCATAGCGGCGGCGGGGATCGGCGGCGACGTAAAACCACAGCGGCTGCCCCGTCTTCACCTGCAAGATGTCATTTTCCGATATGCGGGTATGCACCATCATCGTATCCACGTCTGCCATCACCAAAATGGTCGGCGCGCTTTGCGACGAGACGATGGTTTGCCCTTCCTGGGTGACGATGCCCAGCACCTCGCCGTCGATAGGGGCGGTAATACGGGTAAAAGCCAGATTGGCCCTGGCGGTTTCCTGCGCCACTTCGGCCTGGACGATCTGCGACTCGTTCACTTTCAACTGCGCCAGTTGCGCGTCGTGCTGCGCCTGCGCTTTTTCCAAATCGCTGGCCACGCCGGCGCGGTCTCGCGCCAGCGCTCTTTGCCGCTTCAGCTCCAGCTGGTACTGCTTCAGCTGTGCCTGGCTCGCCAGTTTCTGCGCCTGTGCGCTGCGTAATTCAGCCTGTGACTTGCGCAGTTCGTTAAGCTGCAGCGTCGGATCGATCTCGGCCAACAGCTGCCCCTGGATCACCCTGTCACCCTGTTTGACATACAGTTTTTTCAACTGCCCGTTGACCTGCGCGCCCACGTTCACCTGCCGAAGCGGTTTCAGAATCCCGGTCGCCAACACGCTTTTTTCGATGTCACCGCGCTCAACGCGCGCCGTTTGCGGTGGTTGCGTGTCAGGGGGCCGATTCAGCAACGACAGCCCGCCAAGCAACGCCGCCAAAACGACCATCGCCAACACCACTCGCCGCCAGCGTCTCTTTCCGGGCACCTCACTCCACCTCTGCACAATCATTCATCCTGGCGTCGTCGGTGGGCTCAGCCACCAGCCGCCCCTGCGACATGCGCAAGACCCGATCGAATAACGGCAACAGCCGCGGATTATGGGTGACCGTCACCAGGGTTTTACGGTTTTCACGGCAATGCGCCACCAGAGCCGACATCACCGCCGCCGCGGTCTTTTCATCCAGATTCGCCGTCGGTTCGTCCAGCACCAACACCGGGCAACGGCTGTACATGGCGCGCGCCAGCAACAGACGCTGCCGCTGCCCCAGCGACAGCCCGGCATGGCTCTCCCGCACCAGGGCGTTCACGCCCCCCGGCAGCTGCGCCACCGCGTCCGCCAGCCCCAAACTGCGCAACGCCTGTTCCACCTGCCGTTGCTGGCCCGGCGCCGACGGCGCGAACAGCGTGATGTTCTGCAACACCGAGGCGTTGAACAGAATGTCCTCCTGGCTTTGCAGGAAGAACAGCCGCTGCGCGGCGGCACTTGCCAGTACGCGCCCATCCAGCGTCAGCTCCCCCTGCTGCGGCGTCAGCAGGCAGGCGAGCACCTTCAGCAACGTGCTCTTGCCCGCGCCGGAACCGCCGCAAATGGCGATGCACTCGCCACGCTCCAGCGTCAGCGACAAATCGCGCAACACCGGTTGACCGGCGTCGTAAGCGAAGGCCACCCCCCGATACGCCAACCGCGCGGCAAAATGGCTCACGCTTTCGTCCGCAGACTTGGCCCGAGCGGATACCGCAGGAAACAGATCCCGCGCGCGTTCATCGATGACGTGCAGCTGGTTTTTCTGCAAAACGGCAAAAAAGATCTTGCTGCTGTACGAAGTAAAGATTTCGCGCAAAAAGCTGTAGGCGAAGAATGCCCCCAGACTGAGTTCGCCCTCCTTGAGCAGCGGCAACGCCAGCAGCATGAACAACACCATCTCCAGACTGCCGATCAGCTGGTAAATGCTGCCTTTTATCTGTTCATAGATCTTTTGCTGCTGCAGGCAATTGAACAGCGAGCGGGCATGTTCGGCGAACCCTTCCTGCCGCTGGCCGGCCAGGCCGGCTGATTTGATGGTCGAAAACCCCTGGATGGTTTCCAGGATGAAGTCATTTTGCACCGCGCCTCGCACCTGCAGCTGCTGGGTGTAATGCCGATCGCGGTAGATGGCCCATACGCTGACCGCCCCCATCAGCAGCACGCCGACAACCGGCACCAGCGCCAGCATCGGGCTCAGGTAGCACATCACCGCCAGCGCGATGGCGCCGATGATCCAGTCGGTGCGCAGGCCGTTGTCCAGTTCGATTTTCTGGCCGGCGGCCATCTGCCAGCTGGTGAAACGGCTGAAGATCTCGCCGGGGGCGCGCTTGCTGAAGAAATTGAGTGAGTTTTCCAGCAGGCGAGAAAAACCGGCGGCGCCGTGCAACAACACGAAATTTTTGATGAAGCGTTCGGTGAGGGTGCGCGCAATCAGCGCCAACGCCGTGGACGCCACAAACGCCAGCAGATAATAGGCGTAGGGGAACGCGACCTCGCCGGCCATGGCGAACACCTGATTGATCGCGCTGGCGACCATCATCGGCATGATGAACAGCGTCAGTGAGATAAAAAACGTCATCGCCGCCAGGCGATAGATGCCGGCGATGCCGGCGGTATCCTTCAGGCTTAAGCTGGCGAAAGCGCTGCGGCGGTGGCTGCGCCGGGCCGGGACGGTGGCCAGCAAATCATCGCGATCCAGCACCAACGCATAACCGCTGATTTCCGCTTTCAGGGCGGCATACGGCAGCAGCTGCTGCCCCAACGCCGGGTTCATTACGCACACGTACCCCCCCTGGCGATACGCCAATAACACATAGTGGCCCGCGCCGTAATGCAAAATGGCCGGTAACGGCAGCGCCGCCAGATCCCGGTGCTCGAACGCCACCGGATAAGCCGGTAGCGCCAGCTCTCCCAAAATGGCGCACAGCGTCGCCAGCGAAGTGCCGTGCTGCGAAGCGGGATAACGCTCCCGCAGCTCCGTCAACGGTGCGCGAATGCCCTGAGTTTCCGCCAGCATGGCGATGCAGGCCAGCCCGCACTCATTGATTTCGCTCTGCAAGACCGGCGTAGGAAGGGTGTTTTCCATACGTTGTGATATCCCTGACTTATTCGTTAATAAAAAATAAAGAGTGCGAATGCCATAGCAACCAATCATCCGCATGCCGCCGGAGGGTTCGCTCGACGATCGCCGGCATGGCGCGGCCGACCCGATCTGCGGCGACAGGTTCTTCAATGTGAATGCGGATGCCGCGATCGAAATAAAGCGAATAGAACACCACCTGAGCCCGCAACGCCCGGGACAGCCGAACGATGCCGCTGTGCAAATGCGCCGGCCGGCCGAACAGATGGCAGGCCAATTTAGCCGCCACATCCTGATTGCTGTGCAGGGTGTAATCCGGCGTGATGTCGGGGAAGAGGATGATGTTGCGCCGATGTTCCGCCGCTTCCAGCATCGCCTGCGACAAGGTGCCGGCGATGTGCCGCGGATCGTCGTGAATCGAGCAATAGTCGAGCCGCTGCCGCCATTCGTCTTCCGGCGATCGCCGCGCAAACGCCTGCACATCGCCGGAAACGATCACCGTGGCCCGCCCGGGATAAACGCCCGCGCCGACCAGCGTCGCCAACACGTCGGAGACCGTATGCATCGGCGCCAGCAGCACCGGCACGCCCGCGCGATGCAGCGGTTCCACGACCTGATCAAGCTGCGCGGAACAGTGCGCCAAATGGCTCATCAACGCCGCATTGCGGGCAGAGACCGCCGCCATGTCCAGCCACTGCCGCCGCTGCATCAGCCAGGCGAAGTCCAGCTTGCCTTCACCCAACAGGCTTTGGCGGTTCGCCAGCGCTACCGCATGCCGGTGGCGAAAGCGGCGCTGCGGCCTGCTTCCCCTCAACCGCCGGCGCACCGCCAGCCACAGGCGATAGTCCACGCGCCGCAGCAGGGCACACGTCAGGCGGTTGCCCATCCCGGCACCGGCAGCCGATAAGCGGGCCATCGCGTCCAGGCCGTTGCGCCAGGCCAAATACCCCCGAACCGCGAGCAGGCGCATCAGGGGGCCAGCGGTTTATCGTGCTGCAACAGCGACAGCAACTGCTGGCTGAAAGCGGAAAACTCGCGATCTTGCAGCGCCAGCCATTTGCGATTGACGATAAAACTGGGGGTCGCGTTGATCTGGTAATAGCGGCTCACCGCCGTCATATGCGCCAACAACGCCTTGACCCGCTCTGACTCTCTGGCCTGCCGATAGGCAGCCTCATCGATACCGTTGGCCGTCAGCCAGGCGCTAAGCTGCTTGTCGTCCGTCAGGTTGAGGTTTTCTTTGATAATGGCGCGATAAGCGGCGGGGCGATGCTGTGCTTCGATCCCCATGATCGTCAGCGTGGCGAACAGGGGCGCAAAGGCCGCCATGCCGGCTTGACTGTCGTCGCTGAGGTGCAAGCGCACCAATTTGGCGCCCGCCGGCAAACGTTTTTCCAGCTCTGCCACGCCGCTTTCGTTGACTTCACAATAGTGGCAGGCGTAAGAGAAGACTTCGACAATGGTATTATCGTCTTGCAACGGGCTTTGTTCGATTTTTTCCGGGGAGATAAAACTCAGGCTTTCCGCCTCCGCCGGTTGCATGACGTAATGTTGAAAATAAAATGCGGTCAAAAAAGAAGAGGCAAAAATAATAACGAGCGTGTAGCCGATAAAAAGCAAGGGACGTTTATACATAACGGACGCATCCTGCGCATATATTAATATTCACCCGGCAGAGTGAATACATGAAAAAGAGTTAATACCGTAAATAATGAGAACGTAAGACGACTTTTTCGCCGGTATCAGGCGGCACAGCGCGAACGCTGCCCGCCTGCCCACCGCTAATCTAAATGCAGGGGGTCAACCCGCATCAGCTTGGCGTGGTTGGGTTAGACGGGCAGCTTGCTACCGGCGCCGGGTAATAAGACTTCTGTACGCCACCGAATTTGTTCGCACAGGTTTTCACCAGCTGGCAGGTGCGGTTGTTGCCGCTGCCCACCCAGGCAAATTCCTTGGTACAAACAAAAGTACCGCCGACGATGTTTTCCGCTTCTGACAGATTGATTTTTTTCATTACAATATCCTTATTTATATTAAAACATAAACACACTACCCATTACCCTGTCGGCAGACAGAGCAATCCTTCAATACATTTCAAAACTATTTAACCAATAACAATGAGAGCGCTTCGGGAAAAAGCATAGCCATCCCAAACGAGCAGATCAATACAATTATTTACACTGCAAGTTAAAGTTAATCGAATAAGTAACGCTCGATTACAGGACTATTCCAATTTAAATAAGACTAAAAACAAGAAAAGTAGACTAAAACCGGTTACACCAAGAAAAATAAAAAAGGATAATTCTCAGTAAAATGAAAAAACAAATAAGAAAAATTCAGATCCGACCAGTTGGTGACGACGTGCGACACGCTGAAAAGATTGCTTCCTGCCGCGCCGGATTTACACTGGGACAAAAGGACTCTCACTCTACAGGATGCCCATGCTCGCCACCCACGAATACGCCAACGACCTGATTCTGTTCGCCCTGATCGTCGACTGCGGCTCGTTCAGCAAGGCCGCGGAGAGCGCCGGCATCACCAGCTCGGTGGTCAGTAAACGCATCGGGCGGCTGGAAAAATCGCTGGGCGCCCGTCTGCTGTACCGCACCACGCGCAGCCTGACGCTGACCGAAAGCGGCCAGGCGCTCTACCAGCAGGCCAAAGAGATTGGCGCCAAAGTGCAGGAAGCACTGTACGCCGTCAGCGAAAAGAGCGAAGAGTTGACCGGCACCATTCGCATGTCGGTGCCGACCATTTCGGGCGAGCTGCTGCTGAGCGAGAGCGTGGCGGAATTTTGCGCTCTGCATCCCAGCCTGAAAGTCGAGATGCGGCTGGAAAACCGCTTTGCCGATCTGGTGGAAGAAGGCATCGATCTGGCGATCCGCACCGGCACCATGCCGGATTCAAGCCTGATTGCCCGGCCGATCTTCGATTCCCGCTGGGTGATCGTCTGCTCGCCGGGGTATTTGGAAAGCCACCCGGAACCGCGTTGCGCCGAAGACCTGCTCGGCCACAACTGTCTGACCTACACCTATCAGGAGAGCGGCACCGCCAACTGGCTGATGAAACGGCCGGGGCGCAACGACATCTACGAGCTGCAGGTTAACGGCAACCTGTCGGCCAACAATGCGCGGGCGATCCGCAAAGCGGTGATCGGCGGCCACGGCATCGCCATGGTGCCACGCTGCATGGTGTATGAAGATTTGCAGGACGGCAAACTGACGGAGATCCTGGCCGGCCACTGCGGCAAGGTATTGGGCATTTACGCCGTCTATCCTTACACCCGCAATCTGCCGTTAAAAACCCGTCTGCTGATCGAGCATATCATCGGTTCCTACCAAAATATCAGCCACTATTTTTGAATTTTCCTCGCTGATTATTTCCCCGCGGCCGCAAAAGGCCGCGGAGATTACGGCATTTTTGGACATAATCTATTGAACATTACCGCTTAATTAATGTGAGCCTGCGCATTCATCACACAATAACACTTTCTATCAATCTGATTTTTAAGCAGTTAACCCATCCCCTTCTACCGGCCAATTTCCCACCACCGGCGCCGTTCGCCGATGTTAAAAAAATACCGCATGGCATCGTCGTCGACGTTGTGATTAGAATGAAAATGTTGCGCTAATTAACCTTTCAGCTACATATCTCTGCCCATAAAAATAATAACCCTGAGGATCTTATGCCCCTGTTTTTCAGTATTGCGCCCATCGTCCTGCTGATTTGGATGATGACCAAAAGGAATGGCGTGCCCTCTTATCTCGCCCTGCCGCTGACGGCCGCCGTGGTCTACGCCGTACAGCTCCTGTGGTTCGATGCCTCGCTGCGGCTGCTGCATGCCAATATCATCACCGCGCTGGTATCGACGCTGACGCCGATCACCATCATCGCCGGCGCCATCCTGCTCAACAAACTGATGCAGGTAAGCGGCGCGGAGAACGTAGTGCGCCGCTGGCTGGAAACCATCAGCCCCAATCCCGTGGCCCAGTTGATGATTATCGGCTGGGCGTTCGCCTTTATGATTGAGGGCGCCAGCGGCTTCGGCACCCCGGCCGCCATCGCCGCGCCGATTCTGGTCGGGCTGGGCTTCAACCCGCTGCGCGTCGCCCTGCTGACACTGGTGATGAACTCGGTGCCGGTCTCCTTCGGCGCCGTGGGCACCCCCACCTGGTTCGGCTTTGCCAACCTCGGCCTGTCGGACGCCAGCCTGCTGGAGATCGGCCGGCAGACCGCGCTGATCCATTTTGTCGCCGGCTTCGTCATTCCTCTGCTGGCGCTGCGCTTTATCGTTTCCTGGCAGGATATCCGCCGCAACCTGCCGTTTATCCTGCTCAGCGTGCTGAGCTGCACCCTGCCCTATCTGCTGCTGGCCCAGGTGAACTATGAATTCCCGGCGCTGGTCGGCGGCGCCATCGGCCTGGCGCTGTCGGTGCTGCTGGCGCGCGGCGGCATCGGCCTCGCCCGCAGCGACAAACCGCAGAGCGCCGGGCAGGCGGTGCCGTTCATGCAGGTGGTCAAGGCCATGACCCCAACCCTGCTGCTGATTGCTATCCTGATAGTGACGCGCGTCCACCAGCTGGGCCTTAAAGCCTTGCTCAACAACACCGCGCTGCTGTGGCAGGAAAACCTCGGCTGGCTCGGGGAGCTGCGCATCAGCCGGGCGCTGATCGTCGAACTGCAGCAGGTGCTGGGCACCTCAGCCGCCGCCGGCTACAAAACGCTGTATGTCCCGGCGCTGATCCCGTTCCTGCTGGTGGTGCTGCTGTGCATTCCGCTGTTCCGTCTGAATGGCGGCCAGGTACGGCAAATGTTCAGCGAAACCGGCGGGCGCATCGCGCGGCCCTTTATCGCCCTGTTCGGCGCGCTGGTGATGGTCAACCTGATGATGCAGGGCGGCGACAACGCGCCGGTGATCCTGATCGGTAAAGCGCTGGCGGCGCTGACCGGCGAGAGCTGGCTGCTGTTCTCTTCGTTCCTCGGCGCGCTGGGATCGTTCTTCTCCGGTTCCAATACCGTTTCGAACCTGACCTTCGGCGGCATTCAGCAATCGATCGCCCAGAGCAGCGGCCTTGACGTCAACCTGACGCTGGCCTTGCAGTCCGTCGGCGGCGCCATGGGCAATATGGTGTGCCTGAACAACATTATCGCGGTCTGTTCGATCCTCGGGATCGGTAACGCCGAAGGCAAAATCATCAGAAAGACCGTACTGCCGATGCTGGCGTACGGCGGGATTGCGGCCGGTATGGCGGCGATCCTCACGCTCTGACTGACCACTCGTTATCGCAAGCAAGACAAGAAGGTAAACACTATGATCATCTCCGCGTCAACCGACTACCGGGCCGCCGCCCAGGCCAAACTGCCGCCGTTTCTGTTTCACTACATCGACGGCGGGGCCTACGCGGAGCATACGCTGAAGCGCAATACCGCGGATCTGGCCGATATTGCCCTGCGCCAGCGCGTGCTGCGCAATATGTCCGAACTCAGCCTGCATACCACGCTGTTCGGCGAGCAGCTGGCGATGCCGGTGGCGCTGGGGCCGGTGGGGCTGACCGGCATGTACGCCCGCCGCGGCGAAGTACAGGCCGCGCGCGCCGCGGCTAAAAAAGGCATTCCGTTCACGCTGTCCACCGTGTCGGTCTGCCCGATCGAAGAGGTGGCGCCGGCGATCGATCGGCCGATGTGGTTCCAGCTCTACGTGCTGAAAGATCGCGGCTTTATGCGCAATGCGCTGGAGCGCGCCAAGGCCGCCGGCGTGAAAACGCTGGTGTTCACCGTCGACATGCCGGTACCCGGCGCCCGTTATCGCGATGCCCACTCGGGGATGAGCGGCCCTAATGCCGCCCTGCGCCGCGTGCTGCAGGCGTTTGCGCATCCGCAGTGGGCCTGGGATGTCGGCCTGCTCGGCAAGCCGCACGATCTGGGCAACGTCTCGGCCTACCGCGGCAAACCGACCAGCCTGGAAGACTACATCGGCTGGCTGGGCGCCAACTTCGATCCGTCGATTTCCTGGAAAGATCTGGAGTGGATCCGTGAATTCTGGGACGGCCCGATGATCATCAAAGGCATTCTCGATCCGGAAGACGCCAAAGACGCGGTGCGCTTCGGCGCCGACGGCATCATCGTCTCCAACCACGGCGGCCGCCAGCTGGACGGTGTGCTGTCGACCGCGCGCGCCATGCCGGCGATCGCCGACGCGGTGAAAGGCGACATTACCCTGCTGGCCGACTCCGGCATCCGCAGCGGCCTGGACGTGGTGCGCATGATCGCGCTGGGCGCCGACAGCGTGCTGCTGGGGCGCGCCTTCGTCTATGCGCTGGCGGCGGCCGGTGAAGCCGGGGTGGCTAACTTGCTGGATCTGATCGACAAGGAAATGCGCGTCGCCATGACGCTCACCGGCGCGAAAACCATTGCGGAAATCAACGCCGGATCGCTGGTCAGAAACGCCTGAATCAAAGCGGCTGCACGCCTTCCGGGTAGGCGTTATAGCTCATCTTGCTGATGAAGGCCCCGGCCGGTGACACCAACACCCGGCCGGCGGCGTCCAGCCCGAGGAAGGTGCCGGTGCAACGCCCGGAAATAAAGTCGAAGAAGAACACCGAGCACACCGGGATGATCTTTTCCCGGAAGGTGAACAGGAACATCTCGTCCTCAAACTTGTAGTAGGTGGCGTAGTCCATGTCGCCGTGGCCGAATTGTTCGCCGCGCAGGTTTTGCCAGGCGTAGCGCTCAGTGTTGACATAGAAATGTTCGTAATAGTGGTTGGGGCTGTAGACGTTCAGCGTGCGATAGCCGATAAGCTCGCGGGTCAGATGCGGCGCGACGCCACCCGGCGTGGCGCCGACAATCCGGCCGACGTGGAAGCTTTGCTTGAGGCGGGACCCCTTTTCCACCGTCTGTTCCGGCAACAGCGTGCTGCGCACCAGCAGCGCCCGGCCGCTGTCACGATTGAGTACCAGCGTCAGGCACTCGTTGCCCGGCGACTGCAGCGGAATATTGAAGAAATAGCGCGCGGCGGAGGTTTGCACCTCTTCGTAAGCGTCCTCGCCGCTCTCCCCGCCCCAGGCCCACAGCACCCGCTGCCGATCGGCGCTGAAGCGCAACGTGATTTCCCCGCTGCTTTCAAAAGCGATCTGCAGCGTTTTGCCGCGCCAATCCTGAGTGCCCGGCAGCCGGTTAGTGTCGATACCGCGCGCAAAATCGTCGTAATTCTTCCAGTCCGGTTCGGCATTCTGATTCAGTACGGATTGTTCTGCTGACATCTTCGCTCTCCTTGATTGAATGGGATGAAAACCGCCTCAAACGTCGGCGACGCCCGCCGGTTTCACCGCTCTGCGGCTCACCACCGCAGGTGCAGTTTCATCGAGAAAACAACTCAGTACGCCGGCGCACACGGCGCCGGTAGCCGCCAGCCACATCACGCTGACCAGCCCATAGCGATCGGCGATCAGCCCGGCGATAAACGGCGCCAGACAGCCGCCAATCACCTCGCCAATCCCCATCACCAGCCCCAACGCGGTGGCGATGCGGGCCGGCGACACCGTTTCAGACGGGATGGTGGCCATAAACAGCGTGAAGCAGCCAAGGCCGGTATAAGACAGGAACACCAGCACGCCCAGCAGCCACGGGTTATCGACGTAGCTGAGGAACAGCGGGCAGCACACCGCCAGCAGCGAAAAGAAGATCAACGTCGGCTTGCGGCCAAGGCGATCGGAAATCGCCGGCACCGCCACGCCCCAGAACACCCAGGCGGCGCCGATGGCGCTCATGATGCCGCCCATCTTGCCTTCGCTGAAGCCGCGGTCGGTCACTAAAAAGTTGGGGGTGAAGGTAATGATGATCATGAACCAGGTGACGAACACGCAGGAGATCAGAATGCACAGCGCCACGTTCTTGATTTTAAACAGCTCGCCGTAAGCGGCCTTGTTCGCCGCCTTGCCGGCCGCCGGCGCGGCGCTGAAAGCGGGATCCTTCTTGCCATTCACATAGCGATAGATCAGCCACGCCAGAATGATGCCCGGTACGGCGGTCAGATGAAACGCCATGCTCCAGCCCCATTTCTGTGCCAGATAGATGATCAGCGGCGGCGCGATAATGCCGCCCAGCAGCCCCGGCGCCGCCCCCTGGATCAGCCCCATGTTGAAGCCACGGCGCTGCGGCTGCGATTTTTCCACCATCAGCGATTGCGCGATCGGCAGCACCGGCCCTTCGGCGATCCCCATCAGCGCGCGGAAGATCAATAACATGGCAAAGCCGCTGACCAGCCCCGACAGCGCGGAGAACAGCGAAAACACCAGGATCGACAGGATCAGCATCGGTTTACGGATATTAAAGCGATCGGCAATCGCCCCCAGCCCTGCCCCGGACAGTGCCCAGGTCAATGCCAGCACCGCCGACAGCGTGCCAAGATGCACGTTGCTCAGCTTCAAATCGGCGGCGATCATCGGAAACAGAAAAGAGATGGTCAGACGATCGACGAACACGCAGCCGAAAACGAAAAACAAAATGATCAGCAATCGGTTCTCTTCGCTCAATCGCGAGCGCTGTCCTGGCGAATTATTCATAGCGTCATTGGTCCATAAGTTAACTTATAAATGGCGAGCGGCCATGGCATAAGTCGGTTAAGCGCTCGGCCAAGAGAGATATTGGCCATCGGTCACGATAACAACTCATTAACATGTTAATGATATAAACTTATCTCAAGCTACGGGCATGTCAAACAGCCGTTGAAAACGGCGACGGAGAGGCAATTCAGGTATTTATCACAGAACGCGAATGACATGAAAATAAATCAACATCATGTTTTTACTGATTTAAATAAAATTAAGCGGCACTTTTTACTTTTATCGAAAAAGCCAAAATGCGCTGATTTATAAACAGGTTAATAAATAAAACTTAACTCCTGCTTATAAATGGACGGTATTTCCCTTTTCATCAGCCGCATTACCCCGCCCTCTTTATTATTTGAATCCGTTTGCTTTATAGCGGCTATAACGAGAACTATTAACTCCATTGTGTTAATCAATAATCACGCAATGACATTATCAATGCTGAATGATAATAAAAGCGCAGGCCGTGACGGGAATCACAAACAGACCGCCCCTTAACGCCCTGGTAGCGGGTTATTACCGGCGCGGCTAGCTTATGCCAACTCGATCCAACCCCGGATGGGAAAACAACGGCATGATAAGCGGCAGGCAACCAGCAAGGAGATGAACATGACGACAGCATTGACAAAAGCCGGTTTCTGGCGCAAAACCGCCGACTCTTCATCGCTGCGTGAGCCGCGCGTGCTGATTCGGGTCTACGTTGGCGAAGGCGAAATCGACCGCGCCATCGCCTTTTACGAGCAGCTGCACGGCGTAACGGCGGACATGCGCTTCGATTTTCCCGAGCATCGGCTGGTATTGGCGGCGGTGGGGCCGTTTCTGATCCTGGAAGGGGCGGAAGAGCAGTTGAGTCCTTTCCGCAGCACCGTCGGCACGCTGCTGGTCGATGACATTTATCCCTACCACCAGCGGCTGCTGGCCGCCGGCGCCGAGATTTTCTTCGGCCCGGTGGAGGTACCCACCGGCGCCTGTTTCAATGCGCGCCTGCCGGACGGCACGATTGTCGAGTACGTGCATCACCGGCCGCGCGCGGGCGAATAAACCGCCTCAGGGCAGCGCCGGCTTCATGGCGTAACGGCGCAGATCCTTGCGCAGGCTGATCATGTACAGCACGATCACCGCCGAGAACGGCAGGCCGCACAGCACCACCGCGGTCTGCATCGCGCTGAAACTGCCGGCGTACAGCAAGCCGGCGCATACCAACGTGGTGACCGCTGCCCAGAACACGCGCAGCCAGGCCGGCGCGTCATCATGGGCGGAGCCGCCCTGGCAGGAGAGGTTGGCTATCATCAGCGTGCCGGAATCGACCGGCGTCAGGAACAGCACGAAGCTGATCACCACCACAAAGCCGGCGGTCAGTTGGGTATAGGGCAAGTATTCGAACAGCTTGAACACCGCCATCGGCGGATCGCTTTGCGCCACCTGCCCCAGGATCGCCTGCCCGCCTTCCAGCACCAGACTGATGGCGGTATTGCCGAAGATCGACAGCCACGCCAGCGTGAAGCCCAGCGGGATCAGCAGCACGCCGAAAATCAGTTCGCGAATGGTGCGCCCTTTGGAGATGCGCGCGATGAACAGCCCGACGAACGGCGCCCACGCCACCCACCAGGCCCAGTAGAACAGCGTCCAGGCACCCTGCCATTGGCGAGCCTTGCCGTACAGATACATATCGAAGCTGCGGCTGACCAGCGAGGTGAGATAATCGCCGAGGTTCTGCAACATGCCGTTCAGCAGGTTCAGCGTCGGCCCGGCCAAAAACACGAACAGCAGCAGCAGGCACAGGAAGCCGACGTTGATGTTCGACAGCATGGCGATGCCCTTCTCGACGCCGGTGACCGCCGCCAGCGTGGCCACCACCATCATCACCACGATCAGCGCCAGCAGCACGCCGGTGCTTTGCGGGATGTCGAACAGATAAAACAGCCCGGAGTTCACCAGCAGCGCGCCGATCCCCAGGTTGGTCACCATCGAAATCACCGTCACCAGAATGCCGAAGCTGTCCACCAGATGACCGACACAACCGTGGGTGCGCTCGCCGAAGATCGGGTATAGCGCAGAACGTAGCGCCAGCGGCAGGCCGCGGCAATAGGCGAAATAGGCCAGCGCGGTGGCGATCAGCGCATACAGCGCCCAGCCGTGCAGCCCCCAGTGCAAAAAGGTCAGCGCCATCGCCTGTCGCGCCGCCTGCACGGTGCCGCCGCTGCCTTCCGGTGGCGACAGGAAGTGATCCAGCGGCTCATAGGCGCCGTAGTACACCAGCGCAATGCCGATGCCCGACGAGAACAGCATCGCCACCCACGAGGGATAGCTGAACTGCGGCGGCTCGTCATCCTGGCTGAGGCGAATATGGCCGAAGCGCGACAGCGCCAGCCAGAACACGAATGCCATGCAGGCAACCATCAATAACATGTAGTACCAGCCGAATACGTCGGCGACCCAGCTTTGCGCGGCGTTCAGCCACAGTTTGCTGGCGGAGGGGAACAGAACGACCAGCGTTCCCAGCAGCAGGATCACCGCCGCCGAGCCGAAAAATACCGGAACATTCAATCTGACAGGTTCTTCGTCAAGCGATGGGGGAGTTTCTGTTGTCATTGGCAGGCTTCCATGATGCGAAAGACAGACGATTTCAATGCAACTTTTAGTTAACATATTATCGCCATTTATTTGACATTTTCGCAGCATATAGAGTATTGATTGACCGTTCAATCAATCAAATCCAAAGTGTGATTGGCCTATCAGTTGAGGAAAATATGTACCGAAGAGACATTCCGGAACAGCGTAAGGAACAGTTGATTAACGCCGCCTTCGAGACCATTAATGTCGTCGGGCTGGCCGGCGTCACCCTGTCTCAGGTGGCGAAAGAAGCCGGGCTGTCGACCGGCATCGTCAGCCACTATTTTGGCGATAAAGAGGGGCTGCTGAGCGCCACCATGCGCAAAATCCTGCGCGACCTGCGCGATGCGGTGGCCGAGTGCCGCGCGCAGGCGGCAAGCGACAGCCAGTCACAGCTGTTCGCCATTATCCAGGGCAACTTCCACCCCAGCCAAACCAATGCCGTGTCCATGCGCGCCTGGCTCGACTTCTGGGCCGCCAGCATGCATCAGCCGGTGCTGCGCCGCCTGCAGCGCGCCAACGATCGGCGGCTCTATTCCAATATTTGCAGCCAGTTCCGCCGCGAGCTGCCGCTGCCGCAGGCGCGCGACGCGGCGCGCGGGCTGGCGGCGATGATCGATGGGCTCTGGCTGCGCGGCAGCCTGGCCGGCGACGAGACTGACCTGAAGCAGGACTGCCGCATCGCCTGCGACTACGTGATACAACGGCTCAAGGCCGCGCCATCGGCGGCGTGATCGCCTCCGTCAGTGTGGCTCCAGCTCTTCGCTGTACTGGGTTTGCCACATCGCGGCGTAGCGGCCGTTAGCCGCCAGCAGCGCCTCGTGCCCCCCGCGCTCGACGATCTCCCCCGCCTCCAGCACGATGATTTCATCGGCGTCCACCACGGTGGAGAGCCGGTGGGCGATCACCAGCGTGGTGTGGTTGCGGCTTACCTCGCGCAGGTGCCCCTGGATTTCGCGCTCGGTCTGGGTATCCAGCGCGCTGGTCGCCTCGTCGAACACCAGGATGGCCGGATTTTTCAGAATGGTGCGCGCGATCGCCACCCGCTGCTTTTCACCGCCCGACAGCTTCAGCCCGCGCTCGCCCACCCGGGTGTCGTAACCGTCGGGCAAACCGACGATAAAATCATGGATATGCGCCAGCCGCGCCGCCCGCTCGATTTCTTCATCGCTGGAGCCGGTTTTGCCGTAGCCGATGTTGTAGCGCAGCGTATCGTTGAACAGCACCGTATCCTGCGGCACGATGCCGATCGCCTGCCGCAGGCTGGCCTGGGTCAGTTGGCGAATGTCCTGGCCGTCGAGGGTAATAGCGCCGCCCTGCACGTCGTAGAAACGGAACAGCAGGCGCGACAGCGTGGACTTGCCCGCGCCGGAGGCGCCGACCACCGCCACCGTGTGGCCCGCCGGAATGGTAAAACTCACCTGCTTGAGGATCGGCCGCCGCGTGTCGTAACCGAAGCTGACCGCGTCGAACCGCACTTCGCCGCGATCGAGACGCAGCGGCTGCGCATCCGGGCTATCGACGATCTCACGCTTTTCCTGCAGCAGATCGAACATGTTTTCCATGTCGATCAGCGCCTGGCGCACCTCGGAATAAATAAAGCCGAAGAAGTTCAGCGGCTGATACAGCTGCAGCAGATAGGCGTTGACCAGCACGAAGTCGCCGACCGTCATCGTTCCCTGCGTAATGCCCTGCGCCGCCATGGCCATCATCACGATCAGCCCGATCGAAATAATGGCGGTTTGCCCCAGGTTGATCGCCGTAAAACTGAATTGGTTCTTGATGGCGGCGTATTCGTACAGCCGGCGCGACAGGTCGAAACGCTCGGCCTCGAACTCTTCATTGCCGAAGTACTTCACGGTCTCATAGTTCAGCAGGCTGTCGATGGATTTGCTGTTGGCGTCGGCGTTGGCCTTGTTGAGCTCGCGGCGAAAGCGGGTGCGCCAGCTGACCGCCAGCACGGTAAACAGGATGTAGCAGCCGACCGTCGTCAGGATCGCCAGCGCGAACCAGCCGTTCAGCATGTGCCACATGATCGCCGTGACCAGCGAGAGCTCGAACAGGATCGGCACGATGGAGAACAGCAGCCGCGACAGCACCGTGGACACCGCCTGGGTGCCGCGCTCGATGGACAACGACAGCCCGCCGGTCTGGCGCTCCAGATGGAAGCGCAGGCTCAGCGCATGCAGCTGGCGAAACACCCGCACGCCCAGCAGGCGCGTGGCGTTCTGGCTGACGTGAATGAACATCACGTTGCGCAGTTCCTCAAACAGCGCGCCGCCCACCCGCGCCACGCCGTAGGCGACGATCAGCCCCAGCGGCACCGCCAGCATTTTCGCCGTCTCACCGCTCAGCGCATCGACCATCGCTTTGTAGGCCAGCGGCACCAGCGTGGTGCTGACCTTGGCCGCCACCATGAACACGAAGGCCACCACCAGATACGCGCGCAGCCGCGGGTTGTCTTTCGGCCACAGGTAGGGCAGCAGGAATTTCAGCAAACGGGAACGATCCATCATGTAATATTCATCTTCTCGGTCGGGATCGCGGCGCACGGCCGCGCGGGGGTTATGAGTTTGGCCTGGCCGGCGGCGAACGCCGCAGCCATCCCGTTTTCCTGCGGCGGCAACTCAGCATCATCCGTCAGGAGAAGCGGCGGCGGCTCGGGCAAAGTTCAGGCATGGAGGAGACAATCACATGACCCAGACGTATGCAAAGCGCTTTGCGCAGGTCTTTGACTATATCGACCGCCACCTGGACGAGGCGCTCACCGTCGAAAAACTGAGCGAAGTGGCCCACTTTTCGCGCTTTCACTTTCAACGCCAGTTTAGCGCGTATTGCGGCATCTCGGTGTGGCGTTATATCCAGTGGATGAGGCTCAAACGCGCCTCGTACCGCCTGGCGTATAACCCGCTGGAGCCGGTGATTGACATCGCGCTGGACGCCGGTTTTCAAAACCCGGAGTCCTTCAGCCGCGCCTTCAAACAGGCGTTCAGCCAAACGCCAAGCCAGTTTCGCAAACGGCCGGCCTGGATCGATTGGCAGCAGCGCTTTCCCGAGCCGAAACACACAAGGAAACAACCCATGAAGGTAGACATTGTCGACTTCCCGGCCACGCCGGTGGCGATGATCGAACATCGCGGCCCGTCCGCGCTGGTCAACGAAACCGCCGCACGCTTTATCGAGTGGCGCAAAACCAGCGGCCTGTCGCCGGTCAGAAGCAGCCGCACTTACGGCATCGCACCGCACGATCCGGCCACCACCGAAGCGCAGGACTTCCGCTTCTTCATTTGCGGCGAGGTCACTGCGCCGATCCCCGAAGACAACGCCTTCGGCGTGGTGAACAGCACGCTGCCGGCCGGACGCTGCGCGGTGCTGCGCCATCACGGCTCGCTGGATGGGCTGTCTGAAAGCGCTCGTTATCTCTACAGCGAGTGGTTGCCGAACAGCGGCGAGGAACCGCGCGATTTTCCGCTCTATTTCCACTACCACAACTTTGTGCACGAGGTGGCGGAATATGAACTGGTGACCGATCTTTACCTGCCGCTGAAGTAACAAAAGTCAGGCTCCTCACGGAGCCTGACTGACGTCAACAGGACGGCGACGATCCCTGCGGCGGCAGATAACGCTGCGGATCGAGCGCGGTCGCGCGGTAGCGGATCTGGAAGTGCAGGAATACCGAATCGGTGCCGGTGCTGCCCATGGTGCCGATCTTCTGCCCCGCCTTCACATCCTGGCCGTTGCGCACCAGCGTGGTGTCGTTGTGCGCATAGGCGGTAATGAAGTCCTCACCGTGCTTAATCATGATCAGATTGCCGTAGCCGCGCAGCTGATTGCCGACGTACACCACTTTGCCCTTGGCGGAAGCGTAGATCGGCTGGCCGCGCTTGCCGGCGATATCGATGCCCTTGTTGCCGCCGTCGGAATTGGAGTACGCCTGCACGATCCGACCGCTGGTCGGCCAGCGCCAGCAGCGGGAAGCGCCCGGCGGCGGCGTTTGTTTGACGATTGCGGCGGAAGACGACTTTTTACGGCGCGTAGCGGCGGTTTTGGCCGGCGCGCTGCCGCTCAGCCGCAGTTTCTGCCCCACCTCGAGGCTATAAGGCGGACGAATTTTGTTGATTCTGGCCAGCTCGCTGACTTCACTGTCGGTGATCCAGGCGATGTAATACAGCGTATCGCCCCGTTTGACGGTATAGGTTTTGCCGGAATAACTGCCCTTCGGCAGTTTGTCATAGTCGCGGTTATAGGTGTTTTTGCCCGAACACCCGGCCAACAGCAGCCCCAATGCCAAACACACCGCCACGCGGCGCCACCCTGCCAGTTTGCTTCCTGTGCTCAAATCCTGTCCCCAGTCGTCGTTTCGGTTCTGATACGCGTCAGCCGCACAGTGTAACATTTGCGCCGGGTCAGTCAAAAAAGGGGGATAAAGGGGGGCGATAAACAACACGAAAATGGCGCCCTCAGGCGCCAAGCGAAAAACGAGCAGGCAAAGGACGTTTCAACGCTGCGAGTCCAGGATCTCGTTTTTCTTAATCACATCCTGCGCTTTGTTGTAGCTTTCAATCAGCAAGCGATAGTTCGGGAAGATTAAGGTGTAAACGTCTGCCCATTCAGCCGCATCCGCGCGATTCCAGGTTTGCTGAATTTCCGACGCGACGGCGGCGGTATCCATCGGCACCGCCCCGGCTTGCACCACGCGAGCCAAGGTGATTTCCTGAGCCATCTTGGAATAGGTGCCGGAGGCATCAACCACGGCAAACACCTGATAACCGGCGTCAATTGCGCTGATCGCCGGGAAAGCCATACAAACGCTGGTGATCGTACCTGCGATGATCAACTGTTTTTTGCCCGTGGCTTTCACCGCCGCAACGAAATCCGGGTTATCCCAGGCGTTTATCTGTCCGGTGCGAGCGACATACTGCGCATGGGGCGCACTTTCGTGGATTTCCGGAATCAATGGCCCATTTGGCCCCTGCGGCACGGAAGCGGTAGTAATGACAGGCATTTTCGCCAGAGTGGCGATTTTGGCGAGCGCTGTCGCATAACGGCGCAGATCGGGCATCGGCATATCACCGATCGTTTGAAACAAACCGCTTTGATGGTCGATAAGCAGCATTGCCGCATCGGCAGGGTTAATCACCGGGCGTTGATTATTAAAGTTGGCTGGAGAGCTCATATATCCTCACTTATTCATCCTGAAACCTTGTGGCGATTATTTAAGCGCCGGTCGGCGGCTAACTCGTCGTAACGACCAGAGATATTTCAACGCGCCCGGCGCCATATCATCAAATTCTGATGGTTTGAAGCATTTCAAATATTTACCATGCAATGAAATCTTCACTTTTCAAACTAGCAATGAATAGACAGGATAAACAGTAAGAAAATTGGGAATGAGTATTTCACCAATGGGAAGGTCAGATTTGTATGATAGATTTCAATGAAATGTTTATGTTTGCCAAAGTGGTTGAATGTGGTGGTTTTCTTGCCGCCAGCAAGAAATTCGGCATATCAAAATCCATGCTATCCAGAAAGATATCCAATCTTGAAAAGAGGCTTAACGTCAGGTTAATTCAACGTTCAACCCGAAAAATAATGATTACCGATATCGGAAAGGAATATTATCGCTACTGTATAAAAATGCTCACCGCCGCTGAAGAGGCGGATAATTTCATTATTAATAAAATCGAAAAACCCACGAGAAAAATAAGGATGACATGTTCAAACATGCTTATTGATCTTGGCTTGCCAGCTATTTTAACCAAGTTCATGTTGCAGTACCCCGAGGTCAGTCTGCATGTAAAGATATTCAACAGAGATGTTGATATCATTGCCGAAGGGTTTGATATCTCATTAAAAATTGTCACCGACGTGCCCAAAAACAGCAATCTGGTTATGCGGACCATTTGCACCATACCTTCTGCATTTATGGTGAGCGCATCAGCATTCGACAAATATGCTTTAAGCAAACCTGCGGATTTATCGAAAGTGCCCACGCTTGGCTGGCTGTCTTCACACGTCCAGGCTACCTGGACATTTCGTCAAGCCAAGCGCGAGATCAAAATCAACAGCGATCCATGCCTGGTGTGCGACGATATTCGCCTGATAAAAGATGCCTTGGTGGGCGGCGTCGGCGTTGGTTTTTTGCCGCTGGCGCTGGCGGAGCAAGAGTTGATGGCAGGAAGCCTGAAAACCGTTTTCGACGATTGGTCTGTGGAGGCGCATAAAATTGTCGCCATTTACCCCACCCGACAAGGCCTGCCTCCCGCTGTCAGAGTATTAATTGATTTCATTGTTGATGAATTCAATGGATAGCAGGCGATTTTTCAACCCATTACTGCCGCGGCATTTTCTCTTATATCCCCAATGGCGACTATGCTAGTAATCGACAGTCGTAGATTTCAGGATCGTAATACGCAAAATGGAGAACTATCATGTTGAACCTCGACCGCAATAATCTGCCCCTCCTGAGCGAAGAATTGCTCAAAAAGCAACGTACCACCCTGCTGATCATCGCCTTCCTGCTGCTGTTGAGCGGCGCCGGGCTGATTATCGCCATGATCGCCAACCGGGCGCAGAATACCTGGCCGATGATCGGCGGCATTCTGCTGGGCGTGGCCTACCTGATTATCGGCTATGTGTTCATCGCCAGCCCGCTGGCGGGCATTCTGGCGCTGGCGGTGTACCTCGCCGTGCTGTTCGCGCTCGGCGGTATCGCGCGCCTGGCGGCGGGCTACATGCGCCGCGGGCTGCCGGGCAACTGGCTGCAGTTCGTTATCGGCGTGCTCGATTTGATCATCGCCTGGATGCTGGTCGGCTCAGGCCCGGCGGCGTCGGTCACGCTGGTGACGGCGATCGTCGGCATCGAGATGCTGGTCAGCTCCTTTGCGCTGTTCCAGGCGGCGAATCTGTTTAAACGCGCCTGACGTTACCGGCCCGCCGCCGCGGGCCTCATCGCTTTGGTTGTTTGCAGATAAAACAAGGCGATACCCCCTCTGCTTGTCCGTGGTTATCTTCATCGGTAAGTGCCAATATAGGCGCAGACAAGGGAGCTGAAACCGATGACAACCCATTCCAACCCGTTGAACTCGCGGGAAGTCTGCCTGCAATTACGCCACTTCAATCAGGTAATCGGGCAACAATGCCGCAATATGGCGCGCCAAAAAACCACCTGTCCATGCTGCCTGACGGACATCGCCACCGGCTGCGACGCCGGTATCAAACTGTGTGGTCAACAGTTGGCCAGAGCCAACCCGCAAACCCCGTTATTCCGGCAGATTCGCAACTTGCTGCTCGACCTGCGCGCAGAAGCGATAGGGGTTCACAGAATAGACGTCCTGAACCGCACCAATAACGAAATATCCTGGCTGCTGCGCGAGCTGTATTTCGAGACGTTCTAAACATAAGGGCCGCGCGCTCATCGCTTCATACCTGTCGGTGCGGGCAAGCTGCCGCGCCGTTTCATCGTAGAGCCCGCCGACTTTTCGCTACTTTATCTCTCCGCGTTCACCCCACTTTACGACCGCCGTCACACCTCGCCACCGCCAAATTGCGTTGGTTATAGAGTCGTCTACAATTCAATCGAATTACCCCCTACAACATCAGAAATTATTATTATTAGAGGTGATTATGTTACAGAAACACGAAAATGTAATAAGTATGACTGTACTAAGCCCGCAAGCCACCCAACAACTGATGCCTTCGTTTTCCTCCTTGCCCCACACGCAACACGCCGACGGCAAATATCGCCTGCGCCGTTATTCGGTCGTTAAATACCTCAACCCCAACGTCGCCGAAGTGGGGCCACGCACCTTCATGCAGTCCGATCAGATCAACCATTTCCAGGGCAACGTGGTGCGCCGCTTCGAGCCTATCGACAGCGCCGTACTGCAGAGCGCCGGCATGGCGGAGATGTGCAACCTGTTTGCAGAAAGCAACGAGCTGCCGGAAGGCGCCGAGATTGAGATCCATCAGATGCGCGTGGTCGCCATCGAGAAAGACACCCAGGTGGCGCCGGAAGGCATTCACCAGGACGGTTTCGACCATATCGCGATGATCGCCATTCACCGGCACAACATCGTCGGCGGTGAAATTATGCTGTACGACGACAGCCACCACGATCCCTTCTTTAAAAAAGCGCTGGCGGACGGTGAGGCCGTGCTGCTGGCGGACAGCAAACTGTGGCACAACGCCACGCCGATCAACGCCGTGAACCCAACTGAGGAAGGCCATTTGGATCTCTTCGTCCTCACCGCGCGGGGAGAGAAAGCATGACCTTTACGCCCGAGCTCGCCCGACGCCAGTTCAGCGCCCTGTCTCAGCAAATCGACGGCAAACCGGCGATCTTTTTCGACGGCCCCGGTGGAGCGCAGGTTTCACGGGGCGTGCTGGAAAAAATGACGGACTACCTGGGGAAATACAACGCCAACCTGGGCGGCCACTACTTCTCCAGCCGGGTCACCGGCGAGGTGATGGGCCAGGCGCGAGAATCGGTGCGCGCCTTGTTAAATGCGCCGTCGCCCGACAACATTGTCTTCGGCATGAACATGACCACGCTGACTTTCCATCTCAGCCGCATCATCAGCCGCGACTGGCAGGCCGGCGATGAGGTCATCGTCACCGCGCTCGATCACTACGCCAACGTCTCCAGCTGGCAGCAGGCCGCCGCCGACAAAGGAGCCGTGGTGCATCAGATACCGCTGGAGAGCGCAGACTGTTCTCTCGACGCCGCAAAGGTGTGTGAACGCATCAACGCCAACACTCGCCTGGTGGCGGTCAGCTATGCCTCCAACGTCACCGGCAGCATCGTCGATATCAAAACCATCGTCGAAGCCGCGCATCGGGTCGGCGCGCAGGTGTATATCGACGCCGTGCACTATGCGCCGCACAACCTGATCGACGTGCAGGCGCTGAGCTGTGATTTCCTGGTGTGCTCCGCCTACAAGTTCTTTGGCCCGCACGTCGGCATGGCCTATATCGCGCCGCAGTGGTTGCAACGCTTGCGGCCATATAAAGTCGAGCCGGCCACCGACGTCGGCCCCGGCCGTTTCGAGACCGGCACGCAAAGCTTCGAGGCGCTGGCCGGCGTCGCGGCGGCGATCGACTATCTGGCGCAGTGGGGCACGCCCGGCGCGCCGTTAAGGCAGCGCTTGCAGGAGAGTTTCGCCGCCTACCACCAGCATGAAGAGGCGCTGTGCCGCCACTTTTTGCAACGGCTGCAGCAACTCGACGGCGTGCGGCTCTACGGCCATTCACAGGCGGACAGCGCGCGCCGCACGCCAACCTTCGCCCTGACCTTCAGCGGCCAGACGCCTGACGCAATCGTCCGTCATCTCGGGCAGCACAACATCTGCGCCGGCAGCGGGCATTTCTATGCGCTGGGCCTGATCCAGCAGTTGGGGTTACAGGACGGCGGCGTGCTGCGCATCGGCATGATGCACTACAACACCCAGAGTGAAATAGACACGCTGTTTAAAGTGATCGCCGAAGATATCCTCAGTTAACTCGCCACATCGGCCCGCTCACCTTATTGAGCGGGCCATCGCGCAACGCCGGGGGTAGAATACAGAGGATTTTATTTTAGAAATGGATTTTTACTTTGCGAAAATATGCAGTTATCGCCGCCGCGTTGATGATGTCTTCCTGCGCCACGCCGGAGAAATGGGAAGCGCAAACGGCAACCCCGACGCCCCTGGAAGCAGCCAGAGCCAGCTGCCGGCAAGCAGCTGAACAGCGCTATCCCGTCAGCCTGTCTTTGCACGCCAGCTCACCGGCCTTCTCCTCCATGACTATCAACGGCACGGAGATCCCCAACGCCGGTGGCGGCGCCTTTCCCTCGGACAGCAATGCAATGCGCAGAACAGAACACGTTAATGCCTGCATGAAATTGGAAGGATGGGAAAATAAAAATAAGGTGACGGGGTTATTGGCATTTTTATTTAACTAACGGCAACACGGAATAACTCGGAATTACCGCACTCAGGCAGCGGTAATTCCGCCCTATTGACCGACACCGACAGCCTGACTATTTTGCTACGATATAACAGGTTACACCTCTCCTCCATTCAGGGCGATAATCAAACAAATGGAATAAATTAATTTATGAGTGAGAAAGACACCCCCTAAAAAATCCGCAAAGCCATATCAACAAAGCGGTATTCTTCACCTCTGCAGTCCTCATTTTTCTTCTGGTCGCGTTCGCCGCCTTTTTCCCCGACGTCGCTGACAAGAACTTCAAACTTCTGCAGCAACAAATCTTCACCAACGCCAGCTGGTTTTATATTTTGGCCGTGGCGCTGATTTTGCTCAGCGTGACGTTTCTGGGGCTTTCCCGCTACGGCGACATCAAACTCGGCCCCGATCATGCGCAACCCGATTTTCGCTACCACTCATGGTTTGCCATGCTGTTTTCAGCGGGGATGGGCATCGGCCTGATGTTCTTCGGCGTGGCAGAACCGGTTATGCACTATCTTTCGCCGCCGGTCGGCACGCCCGAGAGCGTCGAGGCGGCCAAACAGGCCATGCGCCTGACCTTTTTCCACTGGGGGCTGCACGCCTGGGCGATCTACGCCATCGTGGCGTTGATTCTGGCCTTCTTCAGCTATCGGCATGGCCTGCCGTTGACCCTGCGCTCTGCGCTTTATCCGATCATCGGCGACCGCATTTATGGCCCTATCGGCCACGCCGTCGATATCTTCGCGGTCATCGGCACCGTATTCGGGGTCGCGACCTCGCTGGGTTATGGCGTGTTGCAGGTCAATGCCGGGCTTAACCACCTGTTTGGCGTGCCGATCAACGAAACCGTTCAGGTGATATTGATCGTGGTGATTACCGGGCTGGCCACCATTTCCGTGGTTTCAGGGCTGGAGAAAGGCATACGCTTTCTGTCGGAGCTGAACCTTGGCCTGGCGCTGTTGCTCCTGGCCTTGGTCTTGCTGTTGGGGCCAACCGTTCTGCTGTTGAAATCCTTTGTGGAAAATACCGGCGGCTATCTGTCCGAGTTGGTCAGCAAGACGTTCAACCTGTATGCCTATGAGCCGAAATCCAGTAACTGGTTAGGCGGATGGACGCTGCTCTATTGGGGGTGGTGGCTCTCCTGGTCGCCTTTCGTCGGTATGTTCATCGCACGAGTTTCCCGCGGCCGAACCATCCGCGAATTTGTCACGGGCGTGCTGTTCGTCCCGGCCGGCTTCACCCTCATGTGGATGACGGTGTTCGGCAACAGCGCCATTTACCTCATCATGGAAAAGGGCGCGACAGACCTCGCCGCTACGGTACAGCAAGACGTGGCGCTGGCGTTGTTTAACTTCCTGGAGCATTTCCCGTTCTCCAGCGTGCTTTCGTTTATCGCCATGGCGATGGTTATCGTCTTTTTCGTCACCTCCGCCGATTCCGGCGCCATGGTCGTGGATACGCTGGCTTCGGGCGGCTCCAGCAACACGCCGGTTTGGCAACGCATTTTCTGGGCGTCGCTGATGGGCATCGTCGCCATCGCCTTGCTGATCGCCGGGGGGCTCAGCGCGCTGCAAACCGTCACCATCGCCAGCGCATTGCCGTTCTCGGCCATCTTGCTGGTCTCCATCTACGGCTTGCTTAAGGCGCTGCGTCGCGATCTGACCAAGCGCGACAGCCAAAATATGGCCACCATCGCCCCCACCGCCGCCCGCAACCCCATTCCCTGGCAGCGCAGGCTGCGCAATATCGCCTATCTGCCAAAACGCTCGCTGGTTAAGCGCTTTATGGATGAGGTCATCCAGCCTGCCATGACGCTGGTGCAGGAAGAGCTGAGTAAACAAAACACGCTCAGCAGCATCAACGCCACTGCGGAAGACCGCATTCGTTTCGAGGTCGATTTGGGCGATGAGCTTAACTTTATCTATGAAGTCAGACTGCGCGGCTACAGTTCGCCGACGTTCGCTCTGGCCGGGCTGGATAACGATGAACAGCAAGCCGAGCAGCACAAGTATTATCGCGCGGAGATCTACCTGAAAGAAGGCGGCCAGAACTACGATGTCATGGGCTGGAATCAGGAGCAGTTGATCAACGATATTCTTGACCAGTACGAGAAACACCTGCATTTCTTGCATCTGGTTCGCTGAATGCCGACATGCCGTCCCCAGGGGCGGCATTTTTTTGCCCCGCTTTCTTCACCACAGTGCTGATGATGCGGTTGGAATGGCGGACAAACAGAAACAGCGCTTTATGAGCAAAGGATTGGTTCGGGATAACGTTTCGAAGAATCAGGATGTTTTCAAGAGGGAGTGCTGGAGCGGGTGAAGGGAATCGAACCCTCGTATGCAGCTTGGGAAGCTGCCGTTCTACCATTGAACTACACCCGCATCGGTGTGCGACAGGCATTATAACCGGTTATCGGCGGCGGGCAAGCGGAGATGGCGCGTAACTGCCGATGTTTTAAGCGGTTAAGTCCGGTGGGCGAAAAAAAACCGGCGCAGTTGCCTGCACCGGTGGTTGCACGCTAAACGGAATTATTTCTGTGGGCGCATCGCCGGGAACAGAATTACGTCGCGGATGGTGTGGCTGTTGGTGAACAGCATCACCATACGGTCGATACCGATGCCCAGACCGGCGGTCGGCGGCAGGCCGTGCTCCAGCGCGGTGACGTAGTCTTCGTCGTAGAACATCGCTTCGTCGTCGCCGGCGTCTTTGGCGTTCACCTGATCGGCAAAGCGCTGCGCCTGGTCTTCGGCGTCGTTCAGCTCGGAGAAGCCGTTGCCGATTTCACGGCCGCCGATGAAGAACTCGAAGCGGTCGGTGATTTCCGGGTTAACGTCGTTGCGGCGCGCCAGCGGCGACACTTCAGCCGGGTACTCGGTGATGAAGGTCGGCTGAATCAGATGGCTTTCTGCCACTTCTTCGAAGATCTCGGTCACGACGCGGCCCAGACCCCAGCTCTTCTCAACCTTGATGCCGATGGATTCGGCGATGGCTACCGCTTTGCCCATGTCGGCCAGGTCAGCCAGATCGGTTTCCGGACGGTATTTCTTGATCGCCTCGGTCATGGTCAGCTTCTCGAACGGCTTGCCGAAGTCGAACACTTCGTCGCCGTACTGCACCTGAGAGGTGCCCAGCACTTTCTCGGTCAGGGTGCGGAACAGCGTCTCGGTCAGCTCGATCAGGTCTTTGTAATCCGCGTAAGCCATGTAGAGTTCCATCATGGTGAACTCTGGGTTGTGACGCGGAGAAACGCCTTCGTTACGGAAGTTACGGTTGATTTCGAACACGCGCTCAAAGCCACCAACCACCAGACGCTTCAGATACAGTTCCGGCGCGATGCGCAGGTACATGTCGATATCCAGCGCATTGTGGTGGGTGATGAACGGACGCGCGGACGCACCGCCCGGGATCACCTGCATCATCGGGGTTTCGACTTCCATGAAGCCGCGTTCCACCATGAAGTTGCGGATAGCCGACATCACCTGCGAACGCACCTTGAAGGTGTTGCGCGATTCTTCGTTGGCGATCAGGTCCAGGTAACGCTGGCGGTAACGGGTTTCCTGATCCGCCAGGCCGTGGAATTTGTCCGGCAGCGGGCGCAGCGCTTTGGTCAGCAGACGCAGCTCGGTGCAGTGGATCGACAGTTCGCCGGTCTTGGTTTTGAACAGCTTGCCGCGTGCGCCGAGAATATCGCCCAGGTCCCACTTCTTGAACTGGTCGTTGTACACGCCTTCAGCCAGATCGTCGCGCGCGACGTACAGCTGAATGCGGCCGCCCACGTCCTGCAGCGTGACGAAGGATGCCTTGCCCATAATACGGCGGGTCATCATACGGCCGGCGACGGTCACTTCTACGCCCAGCGCTTCCAGCTCTTCGTTGTCTTTATCGCCGTACGCGGCATGCAGTTTGTCGGAGGTGGAGTCACGACGGAAGTCGTTCGGGAACGCAATGCCGTTCTCGCGCAGGCCGGCCAGTTTCTCGCGGCGGGACTGCAGTTCGTTATTGAGATCCAGCGCCTGATCGGCGCCCTGTACTTGTTGTTCAGACATTTCTATTCCTCATAACCCGGCTTTCAAACTTGCCTCAATGAATTTATCCAGGTCGCCATCCAGTACGGCCTGCGTGTTACGCGTTTCGACGTTGGTGCGCAAATCCTTGATGCGGGAGTCATCCAGCACGTAAGAACGGATTTGGCTGCCCCAGCCGATGTCGGACTTGTTGTCTTCCATCGTCTGCTTATCAGCATTTTTCTTTTGCATCTCAAACTCGTACAGCTTGGCTCGCAGCTGTTTAAACGCTTGATCCTTGTTCTTATGCTGAGAACGATCGTTCTGGCACTGCACCACGATGTTGGTTGGCAGGTGAGTAATACGTACGGCGGATTCGGTTTTGTTAACGTGCTGACCGCCCGCACCGGAGGCGCGGTACACGTCGATACGCAGATCCGCCGGGTTGATTTCGATATCGATATCGTCGTCGACTTCCGGGTAGATGAACACCGAGCTGAACGAGGTGTGGCGACGGCCGCCGGAGTCGAACGGGCTCTTGCGCACCAGGCGGTGAACGCCGGTTTCAGTGCGCAACCAGCCGAACGCGTAGTCGCCGATGATCTTGATGGTGGCGGATTTCAGGCCCGCGACGTCGCCGTCAGACTCTTCGATCACTTCGGTCTTGAAGCCTTTGGCTTCGGCCCAGCGCAGGTACATGCGCAGCAGCATGCTGGCCCAGTCCTGCGCTTCGGTGCCGCCGGAGCCGGCCTGGATATCCAGATAGCAGTCGGCGCTGTCGTATTCGCCGGAGAACATGCGGCGGAATTCCAACTGATCCAGCTTGCTCATCAGCTGATCCAGCTCGGCGACCGCTTCGTTGAAGGTCTCTTCATCGTCGGCTTCCACCGCCAGTTCCAGCAGCCCGCCGACGTCTTCGCCGCCCTGCTCCAGCTGATCGATGGTTTCAACGATGGCTTCCAGCGCGGCGCGCTCTTTGCCGAGCGCCTGCGCGCGCTCCGGCTCGTTCCAAACGTCCGGCTGCTCCAGCTCGGCGTTGACTTCTTCTAGGCGTTCCTTCTTGGCATCATAGTCAAAGATACCCCCTAAGAACCGCAGTCCGCTCGGACAGGTCCTGAATTCGGTTTTTTACCGGGTTAATTTCAAACATGGTTTCGTTCTTTTACGTTGATGTCGTCGATGGCGGAATGCCATTGGAACCGCTAATTCTAACGGATCCGGGCGGCAGTTTATAGCGAGTTGGTCAGTTTTTGTGGCGATCGGGAAGGATGCGGGGGATTGGAGAGCCCAATCCCCGAATTGTGTTCAATTTCGCCTCAGCGCGGCCAAAGATGCTGGATCAGCAGCTGCACGTTGCGGTTGCCGCGAAACTCGTTGACGTCGAGCTTGTAGGCCAGTTCGACCTCGCGCACGCTGCTGTCCGGCCACAGCGTGGTGTCCACGTTGAATGCGATGCCGTCGAGCAGCGGGCCGCCGCCGAGCGGCTCCACCATCAGCTTCAGGTGTTTCTCGCCCACCAGCCGCTGCTGCAGGATGCGGAACTTGCCGTCGAAGGTCGGTTCCGGAAACGCCTGCCCCCACGGGCCGCCCTCGCGCAGCAGCTCCGCCGTCGTCAGCGACAGCTCCTGCATCGCCAGCTCGCCGTCAGACCAGATCACCCCTTCCAGCATCGCCGGATCGAGCCATTCCCCCACCAGCTCGCCGAAGCGCTGGCGGAACTCGTCGAACCTGGCCTCTTCCAGCGACAGCCCGGCCGCCATCGCGTGGCCGCCGAACTTCATCATGAGCCCGGGGTTCAGCATATCCAGCCGCTCCAGCGCGTCGCGCATGTGCAGGCCAGGCACCGAACGGCCGGAACCTTTCAGGATGCCGTCGCCCGCCGGCGCGAACGCGATCACCGGGCGGTGGAAACGCTCTTTGATACGTGAGGCGAGGATACCCACCACGCCCTGGTGCCATTCCGGGTGATACATCGCCAGCCCGTAAGGCAGCTCGGTACTGGTGCGCTCCAACTGGTCGCACAGCTGCAGGGCTTCCACCTGCATGCCCTGCTCTATCTCGCGTCGCGTCTGGTTCAGCGCGTCGAGATCGTTGGCCAGCATACGCGCCTGCGCGATGTCATCGCTCAGCAGCAGCGCCACGCCGATCGACATGTCGTCCAGCCTGCCGGCGGCGTTAAGACGCGGGCCGAGAGCGAAACCGAGATCGTTGGCCGCCAGCTGGCGGGCATCGCGGTTGGCCACCTCAAGCAGCGCGCGGATGCCCGGACGGCATTTGCCGGCACGGATGCGGTTTAACCCCTGATACACCAGAATGCGGTTGTTGGCGTCCAGCGGCACCACGTCGGCCACGGTGCCGAGCGCCACCAGATCCAGCAGTTCCGCCAGATTGGGCATCGCCAGCGCGCGCTGCTCGAACCAGCCGCTGTCCCGCAGCCGGGCGCGCAGCGCCAGCATCAGGTAGAACGCGACGCCCACCCCGGCCAGCGATTTGGACGGGAAGGCGCAGCCGCGCAGGTTGGGATTGACGATCGCTTCGGCCGCTGGCAGGGTCTCGCCCGGCAGGTGGTGATCGGTCACCAACACCTGCATGCCTTTGGCGTGCGCCACGTCGACGCCGGCGTGGGAGGAGATGCCGTTATCGACGGTGACGATCAGCTCCGCGCCGCGCGCCGCCGCCTGCTCCACCACTTCGGGGCTCAGGCCGTAGCCGTCTTCAAAGCGGTTCGGCACCAGGTAGTCGACGGCTGCGCCGCCCATGCTGCGCAGCGCCAGCACCGTCAGTGCGGTGCTGGTGGCGCCGTCGGCGTCGAAATCGCCCACCACCATGATGCGGCGGCCGTCGGCCAGCGCCTGTTGCAGCAGGCTGACGGCGTCGTCGATGCCGTCCAGCTGTTGCCAGGGCAGCATGCCCTTGACGCCGCGTTCCAGCTCTTGCTCAGCCTGCACGCCGCGCAGGGCGTAAAGCCGGCGCAGCAGCGGCGGCAAACTGGCGGGCAAATGCGTGTCGTCCGCCGCCGGGCGGCGGCGTAGTTGCGTTTTAATACTCACCGGCGATTAACCACCGGCTTTGGTGGCGGCCTGGTGCGCATCCAGCATAGCGGCCATCTCTTTCGGCCCCTGATAGCCCGGGATCATCATGCCGTTTTCCAGGATGATCGCCGGCGTGCCCTGAATGCCGAACTGCACACCCAGTTCGTAATGCTTGCTGATGTCGGTTTTGCAGGTCGCCGGGGAGATGGCGTCGCCCTTCATGGCGGCGTCGAACGCCTTGGCCTTGTCTGCGGTACACCAGATCGACTGCATGTCTTTCTCAGCCTGGGAGGCCAGCCCCTGGCGCGGGAACGCCAGGTAGCGCACGGTGATGCCCAGATCGTTGTACTCTTTCATCTGCTGGTGCAGCTTGTGGCAGTAACCGCAGGTGATGTCGGTGAACACGGTGATCACGTGTTTCTCTTTCGGCGCCTTGTAGACGATCATCTGATCTTTCAGCGCGTCCATCTTGCTACCCAGCAGTTGGTTGGTCACGTTGACCGGCTCTTTGCCGCTGACGTCGAACAGCGGGCCCTGCAGGATATGCTTGCCGTCTTCGGAGGCGTACAGCACGCCGCTGTCGGTCAGCACGGTTTTCAGTCCATTGACCGGTGAAGGCTGCACGTCCGCCTGCTGGATGCCCAGGCTGGCGAGCGCTTTTTTGATCGCCGCGTCATCGGCATGGGCGGCGCTGGTCACCGAAGCCACCAGCAGTGAGAGCAGCATTAAACCTTTTTTCATTGTTCCAATCCTTTCGAACCCGCCGCTCAGGCGCGCGGGTGATGCTGTTGATGTAGCTGTTTCAGTCGTTCGGTCGCTACATGAGTATAAATTTGCGTGGTCGAGAGATCGCTGTGCCCTAACAACATCTGTACGACACGGAGATCGGCCCCATGGTTCAGCAAATGGGTGGCGAACGCGTGCCGCAACACGTGCGGCGACAGACGCTCGCTGTCGATGCCCGCAAGGATGGCATAGTGTTTGATGCGATGCCAGAACGTCTGTCGGGTCATTTGCTGGCAGCGGGTGCTAGGGAACAGCACATCCAGCGTCTGGCCGTTGACCAGCCACGGGCGGCCGTGCTCCAGATAATTTTCGATCCAGTAGACCGCCTCTTCGCCCAGCGGCACCAGCCGCTCCTTGTTGCCCTTGCCGATCACCCGCACCACGCCCTGGCGCAGGCTGACGTCGCTGATGCTCAGCCCCACCAGTTCGGAAACTCGCAGCCCGGTGGCGTACAACACTTCGAGCATCGCCTTGTCGCGCAGTTCCAGCGGCTGATCGACGCAGGGCGCCTGCAGCAGCGCATCGACCTGCGCCTCGCTCAGATCCTTCGGCAAACGCTGCGGCAGCTTGGGAGACGCCAGCTGCGCGGTGGGATCGTCGGCGCGCAGCTTTTCGCGGTACAGGTACTGAAACAGGCGGCGCATGGCGCTCAGCAAACGCGCGGAGCTGGTGGCCTTGTAGCCGCCGTCCACCCGCTCGGCGAGAAACGCCTGCAGATCCAACGCCTGCGCCTGCAGCAAGGCGGTGTTTTGCTGGCCAAGCCAGGTGCCCAGCGCCTGCAAATCCAGCCGGTAGGAGGCCAGCGTATTTTCCGCCAGATTGCGCTCAAGCCACAGCGCATCCAGGAATTGTTCAATCAGCGCATGGTCTTGCTGTTGCACGCGGTCCTCTCTTTGTTGCATTTCCACCCGAGCCATTATGCCTTAAGCCGACGCAAATCAGGTATACTCGCTGCAATTCTCTAAACGGCAACGTAACGGTTTACACATGAAGATTGGTCTGTTTTACGGCTCCAGCACCTGCTACACCGAGATGGCGGCAGAAAAAATCCGTGAGATTCTGGGTGAAGACCTGGTCGACCTGCACAACCTGAAAGACGTCTCTCCCAAGCTGATGGAGGACTATTCCATACTGATCCTCGGCATCCCGACCTGGGATTTCGGCGAACTGCAGGAAGACTGGGAAGCGATCTGGCCGCAGCTGCCGGCGCTGGATCTGAAAGGCAAAATCGTCGCCATGTACGGCATGGGCGATCAGCTCGGGTACGGTGAGTGGTTCCTCGACGCGCTGGGCATGCTGCACGATCACATCGCGCCGCTGGGCGTGCAGTTCATCGGCTTCTGGCCAACCGAGGGCTTCGAGTTCACCAGCCCCAAACCGCTGAGCGCCGACGGCAAACACTTCGTCGGCCTGGCGCTCGATGAGGTCAATCAATACGATCTGAGCGAAGAGCGCCTGCAGCAATGGTGCGAACAGATCCTGCTGGAAATGGAGCCGCTGCTGTAGCCGCTATCGGGCGCTCAACGCGCCCGATTTCCCCCGCTTATTTCCACAGACGGAAGCGTGGCTCGTCTTCGCCGGCCGGCGTCTCCTTTGCCAGACGCGCCGGATCGGCCACCTGATACCAGTCCAACTTGCGCGTCAACAGCATAATGCCCGCCAGAATGGCGAACAGCAGCCCCGCCCCCAGCACCAACGCATTGTCCTCCGACTGCAGCAGCAAATAGAGCACGCCGTACAACAGCAATAGGCTCGCGGCGAACAGCGCACCGCGCAGCTTGCCGCGCAGCACGGCGCTCAAATAGAAGCCGATCAGACCGCTGCAGGCGATACTGGCTGCTAGGTAAGCGAGAGCGAATCCCAGGTGTTCGGAGAAGGCCAGCAGAATCAGGTAGAACAACACCAGCGCCGCGCCGACCAACAGGTACTGAATCGGGTGAACCCGCAGCCCGGTCAGGGTTTCGAACAGGAAAAACGCCATAAACGTCAGCCCGATAAACAGCAGCGCGTATTTGACCGCGCGCTCGGTCAACTGATAGTGATCGACCGGTTCGACCAGGCTGGCGCTGAAGGCCGGCAGCTTGTCCTCGTCGATAATGCCATCGTCGTAATGGAACGCACTGTTGATGTTGTTGGCGAACCAGGTGCTGCGCCAGCGAGCGCTAAACCCTTGCTCCGTCACCTTGCGTTCGTCCGGCAGGAAGTTGCCGAGGAAATTCGGGTGCGGCCAGTTGCTTTGCAGCTGCAGCTCGCTGCTGCGCCCCAGCGGCACCAGCGACAGGCTGCTGGTGCCCGCCAGCGTCAGGGTGAAGTCGGCGCTCAGCCCCGCTTTTTGTTGCAGCGCCGCCAGCGTCAGCGGTGCGTGGATCCCCTGGCGCAACGATCCCACGCCGGTGCCCGGCTCAAACGCCACCGGCTGCGGCGTTGCCAGCGGGGAAATGCTCTTGATGCCGCGAGAGTCGCTCAGCGCCACCAGCAGGAACGGCTGGCCGACGGTCACGTTGGCGCGTTGCAAATCCGCCAGCTCCGGCTGGCCGAAACGCACCTTGAAGTTCAGCGGCCCCTGGTAAACCTGCGTCTGATAAATGCCCAACTTGCGCACTTCCACATTCGGCGCCCCCTGCACCTGAAGCGACTCCGGCAGCAAATAGCGGTGATGCTGCACCCGCTGCACCACCGTTTGCCCTTTCTCGTCTTTTTTCTCTTCTCGTTCGACATAAGGAATGACAATCAACGGGCCGAGCACGCGCTGCGCCCCGCTGGTGCTTTCGCTCACCTGCCCGACCACGCTTTGCCGATAGCCGCTGCGTTCGTCGATCACGCTCATCAGTTGGGCGATGGGGATCAACATCACCACCATCAATCCCAGCAGCGTGGTTATTTTCCAGAAAAGTACCGATTTCATCATGCTCGCTCCTCGTAGGTAATGAGGCCACGATAAAACCCGCAGGTGAAATCAGAATGTGGTTATGTGAAGGGAAGGTGAAGTCACAGCGATAACATGAACGTCGCTTCCACCCCGTGCGGCCGGCGATTGCGCAGGTGAATGCCGCCATGATGCAGACGGGCGACCTCCTGCACGAAGTTCAGCCCCAGCCCGCTGCTTTTTGGCCGTTCGGCGCGCGGCAACGAATAAAAGCGCTCGAACACCTTATCGAACGCATAGTCAGGAATGCCGCTGCCGTCGTCGCAAACGCTGATGCAGTAATGCTGTTCCCGCCGTTCGCCTCGCACGCTGACGCAACCGCCCGGCGGGGTAAAGTCGATCGCGTTGTCCAGCAGGTTGGTCAGCGCCTGGCTGATCAGCAACGCATCGCCGTTCAGCGTCACCTCCGCCAGCGCCTCCAGCCGCAACCTGACGCCGCGCTGCGTCGCCTGCGCCTCTTTGCCCGCCACCGTCTGGTCGATCAACGCCGCGATCGCGATGGGCGCCGTCTCCATTTCTGGCCGGCTCTCCAGCCGCGCCTGCACCAGCAGTTTATCCACCAGTTGTTGGATGCGCGCGCTTTGCTGCTCAATGTTGGTGAGAAAACGCCGAGCGGTTTCCGGCGGCGGCAGCTCCTGCAACAGCTCCGCCGCGCCCCTGATCGCCGCCAGCGGGCTTTTCAGCTCATGCGTCAGGGCATGCGCATATTGTTCGATATAGGCTTTGCCTTCCAGCTTCAGGCGCATGCTCTCCAGCGCCTGCGCCAGCTGGGTCAGTTCCCGGCCGCCCACTTTGGGCAATGGCGCATTTTCGCCCTGCGCCACCCCATCGGCATAACGCACCAGCCGGCCTATCGACCGGTTGATCCACCAGACGAACACCGCCCCGATCAGCAGAGCGATCCCCAGCAGCAACGCGCCGGCCCACAGAATGCGCCGTTCGCTGCGCTTGATCACCGGCGCCATGGTGCTGTTGGGTTTACCCACGGTGAGCACGCCGATAATGCGCCCTTGTTCTATCACCGGCGCGGCCACATACATCACCGAACTGTTTTCATCCTGCGGGTCGCTGCGGGTGCTGCGGGCGCCGTACTGGCCGCGCAGCGTTCGATAAACGTCATTCCAGCGCGAATAATCCTGCCCCTGCGCGCGGCCGGCGGAATCGAAGATGACCCGGCCCTGGGCATCGGTAAGATAGACGTGGTATTCACTGCGGTCCTTGCGGATGCCGGAAATGTTGGCGCCGATCGGCCGCTGATTCAGCTGCGTAAACGCCTGCGCCAGTTGGCCATGCGCCGCATCGCCGCGCTGCATGTCCTGACGGGCGATCTGCGCCAGCAGGTTGGCAGTGTCCACCAGCGTGCCTTCGGTAGCGCGCCGCACGCCGGGCTTCACTTCCTGGACGAAAATGCTCAGCACGAAGTACCCGGCCACCGCTACGATCAGAAAGTACCCCAGCAGCAGGCGCAGGCCAATTTTCATGGCTGGCGGCTCACGCTGTAGCCCAATCCGCGGTGGGTGTGGATCGGCGGTTCACCGGGTTCAACCGCACGCAGCTTGGCGCGCAGTGTTTTGATGTGGGTATCGACGGTGCGATCCAGGCTTTCTTCCGCCTGCGCCCAAACGCTTTCCATCAGTTGCTGCCGCGAGAACACCCGTCCGGGCGCCAACAGCAGCGTCTTCAGCAGCAGGTATTCGTAACGGGTCAGCGGCAGCGGCCGCTGATGGTAGGAGATGGTGGCCGCGTCTTCGTCGAGCGCGAAAGCGCCGAAATGGTAGGGCGCGCTCTGCTGCAGGCGCTGCTGCTTGTGCAGGCGACGCAAAATGGTGCGCACCCGCGCGCTGACCTCGCGAGGAGAGAACGGCTTGGCGACATAGTCGTCAGCGCCGATCTCCAGCCCGATCAGGCGATCCACTTCATCACTGCGGGCGGTGAGAAACAGAATCGGCAGGTCGGCCGCCTGAGCCAGCAGGCGGCGACACAATTCAAAGCCGTTGATATCCGGCAAACCGACATCGAGGATAGCGAGCGCGGGCGCGCCTTGCGCCAGCGCCTGCAACGCCGGTTCCGCGCGTTCGAACCAGCGCACCTCGAAGCCTTCGCTCTCCAGCGTGTAAACCAGCGTATCGGCAATGCTGGGTTCATCCTCCACCAACCAGAGTACGGGTTTCATCAGGGATCCTCGCCGTCACCCGCCGGCGGATACAGCAACAGCTGCCGCAGGTGGCGCCACTCCTCTTTGCTCATGCAGTCGGAAGCCAGCCACAGCCGGCGGCGCTTTTTGCCCTCCATCGGCAGCAGCGTCAGCAGCATGCCGTAACCCGGCATCCACGGTTTTTTCGCCAGCCGCCACTCGCGGCCGTGCCAGCTGAAGCGCCGGTCCGCCAGCAGCCGCAGCTCGCCCTGCGCCGCGGCGATGCGCTTCTGGCTGCGAATGCACTGAAACACCACCAGCGTCAGCAGCACCAGCCAGAGCGGGCCAAAACCTTCCGGCCAGGGCGAAATCAGGATCAGCAGGATCAACACGCCGTGGGTCAACAGTGAAAACAGCTGGGTGCGCCAGGAAATGCGGATATCACATCGCCACTGGGCCACGGTCTTTATTTCGCGTTTGGATCAGGGTCACCATTCTCTGCAGCTCGCCGTCCTGCGGCGCGCCATGATTCATCAGCCAGTTGAACAAATCGGGATCGTCGCACTCCAGCAGGCGGATAAACAGCGCCTTGTCCGCGTCATTCAGGCTGTCGTATTCGTACTCGAAGAACGGCATGATGGAGATGTCCAGCTCGCGCATGCCACGGCGGCAAGCCCAGTGAATACGTGCTTTGTTGTTAATATCCATGTTGTTATGACTCACCTCTTTTCAGCGCGGCAGCGCCAGCGCAGGGTTCAAATGACACACTGTATGGCAACGCCGTCGCAATATAATTCCATCAGCCGGGGATCTGTCTGCAAGGGTGCCCTGGCCGCAAGCCTATAGAGTAACAATTTGACATACACGCCGGGAAGGCGCTTTGCTGCGGAAAGCGTAATAAAGCGCAAAATGCCAAAAAAAGCGCACCCCGGCGCCGCGGCGCGAATAACAGTTTGCAAAGCCCGCCGCCTCTTTTACCATGGGTTCAATACCCTTCAGGTAAGCTAAACGTTGAGCAGGAACTTACTATGGCGCATAACATTCCATTCCCACCCCGTCAGCCCTCCGCTTCCACCCATCTGCCCCTGACGCTGATCTCGCTGGAAGATTGGGCGCTGGTGACGTTGAACGGGCCGGACACGGTGAAATATCTCCAGGGCCAGGTGACGGCGGACATCGACGCGCTGGCGGCCGATCAACACGTGCTGTGCGCCCACTGCGACGCCAAGGGCAAAATGTGGAGCAACCTGCGTCTGTTCCACCGTGGCGAAGGCTTCGCCTATCTGGAACGCCGCAGCGTGCTGGACAGCCAGCTGGCGGAAATCAAAAAATACGCGGTGTTCTCCAAAGTCACCATCGCCGCCGATAACGACGCGGTGTTGCTGGGCGTCGCCGGTTTCCAGGCGCGCGCCGCGCTGGCGGATCTGTTCGCCACGCTGCCGAGCGCCGAGCACCCGGTGGTGCAGGACGGCGAGACCACGATCCTGCACTTCAACGCGCCGGCGGAACGTTTTCTGCTGGTGACCCGCCCCACCGTGGCCGAACAGCTGATCGGCAAACTGCATGACCAGGCGGAGCTGAATGACAGCGGCCAGTGGCTGGCGCTGGAGATCGAGGCCGGTTATCCGGTTATAGACGCCGCCAACAGCGCGCAGCTGATCCCGCAGGCCACCAACCTGCAGGCGCTGGAAGGCATCAGCTTCAGCAAAGGCTGCTATACCGGTCAGGAGATGGTGGCGCGCGCCAAATTCCGCGGCGCCAACAAGCGTGCGCTCTACTGGCTGGAAGGTAAGGCGGCCCGCGCCCCGCAGGCGGCGGAAGATTTGGAGCTGCAGCTGGGTGAAAACTGGCGCCGCACCGGCACCGTATTGGCATCGAGCCAACTGGCCGACGGCAGGCTGTGGGTGCAGGTGGTGATGAACAACGATTTGGACGCCGACAGCAAGCTGCGGGTGCGCGAGGATGCCGCCAGCCAGCTGGCGATCAAACCGCTGCCGTATTCGCTGGCCGAAGAGAAATAATCCGTCGGCCGCAGGCGCCCTGCCTGCGGCCGTCTTCGTTACTCGTCCAACTCCCCGTCGCGCTGCACCAGATAAATCAGCACCAGAATGATGGTGACGAAGAAGCGAAACGCATCGGGCACGCCGTTCCACTGTTTCGACATCCACATGCCAAACCACTCGCCCCCAATCGACATAAAGCCGACCTGCCAGGTGAGGAAGCCCAGCGTCAGCCCCACTACCGCCAGCTTTTTCCGGCCGTTGAAAGCTTTAGCGGGCAGTTTCAGGCCGCACAGCAAGCGCAGGCCGCCGATCCAGCACAGCAGCGCGGTCAGGCTCTCCAGCGCAATGATGAAGATATAGCCGGCGTGATGCAGCCACGGCGTTTGTATCGAACGGTAGCCGATGGTGGCGTCGGGGAAAATGGTGTCCATCATAAAGACGTGGCGCACGAAGGCGAAGTTGGAGCCGTAATCGGTGATATTGCCGAAGGCCACCAGCGAAGCGAACAAAGCGATAGCGCAGACCAGCAGCGCTTTGGATAAGCGAACGATCATCGTGATGAGTCCTGAACAAAGTTTAGAGAAAGAGTATGCGGGCTCAGAAATGAAAGAACGGGCTTGCTGGATACCCGAAAGAAGCAAGCGCCTCTTTTTTAAAACAAAAGAGGCGCCCGTTCAATACGCATTCAGACGTAGCGATAACGTTTAGACGTAGAGGTAGATCGCCATGAAATGGCAGGCGCTGCCGCCGAGCACGAAGGCATGCCAGATGGCGTGGCCAAAGCGAATGCGCTTGGAGGCGTAGAAAATCACGCCGAGGGTATAGACCACCCCGCCTATCGCCAGCAGCGTGACGCCGCCGGCCTCCAGCCGCGTAACCAGCTGATAAATCACGATCAGCGACAGCCAGCCCATCGTCAGGTAGGTTACCAGCGACAGGGCTTCAAAACGGTGGGCGAAGGCCAGCTTGAACAGCACGCCGAGCAGCGCCAATCCCCAGATTACCGCCATCAGGCCCTTCGCCAACGGCGAATCCAGCCCTACCAGCAGAAACGGGGTGTAAGTCCCGGCAATCAGGAGATAAATGGCACAGTGGTCAAATTTTTTCAGCCAATGCTTGGCCTTCTGATGCGGGATCGCATGGTACAGCGTGGAAGCGAGAAACAGCAGGATCATGCTGCCGCCGTACAGGCTGTAACTAGTGATGGCCGTCGCATCCGCGCCGGTATTCACCGCCTGCACCAGTAGCAACACCAGGCCGACGATACCGAACACCAGCCCGATGCCGTGGCTGATGCTGTTGGCGATCTCTTCCGCCCACGGATAAGCCGCGGCGACAATCTTATTGTTCCCGGCTTTCACTACGTCCGTTTTCCCCATAACGCGCAACCCCTCAAAATGCCCTGCTTTGTGCGAAATTAACGCAAAGCAGCTTAACTGAGAATAATTCCAGTGTACACGTGTACGCTAAAATAAAAATGTGAACGCGTGTAACCATCGAAATCGCCCGTCTGGTGGTCTACAATCGTCAGGCTTCAACCCACCCACCTTGAGGTTTACACCATGTCATCCGCTGTACCCGCGTTAGATTTCGGCTCAATGACCCAGGTCATCCAGTTCCTGATGGAAATCGATAAGTTGAAAGGCGTGCAACGCCGCACCAAAGTGCTGGGCACCCAGCGCCAGGAAAACTCCGCCGAACACAGTTGGCACTTCGCCATCGCCGCCATGAGCCTGGCGCCCTACGCCGGTGATGACGTAGACATTCAGCGCGTGATCCAGATGGCGCTGCTGCATGACATTGTGGAAATCGACGCCGGCGACGTGCTGGTCTACGATCTGGCGGCCCGCGCGGCGATCCACGATCAGGAAGTGGCAGCGGCGCGCCGCCTGTTCGGCATGTTGCCGGAGGCTCAGCGCGAGTATTTCACCGCTTTATGGCAGGAATATGAAGATGGCGAAAGCGCCGATGCACGCTTCGCCTTGCTGCTGGATCGCACCATGCCGATGCTGATGAACCTGCACAATGAAGGCCAGAGCTGGGTGGAAAACGGCATCAGCCTGGAGCAGGTGCTGGCGCGCAATGCATCGATCGCCGACGTGCACCCCGAGCTGTGGCACCACATGGAGCAACACCTGCGGGATGCGCAGCGCAAAGGCTGGTTGAAGTAAGTGAACCGGGCTGCCGCGGCAGCCCTTCAACGTCAAGCGAACGCCCGTTGGCGTTCCAACGCCTCCTCATAGCTCGGCATCGATCCCGCCGCCCCGGCGCGCTCCACGCAGACCGCCGCGTAGGCGGCGGCGAAGCGCACCGCATCGGCTAACGGCACCTGATTCGCCAGCTGCGCCGCCAGGGCGCCGTTAAACGCATCGCCCGCGCCGGTGGTGTCTTTCGGCTGCGCCGGAAACGCCGGGATCAGCTCGCTGTTTTCCCCGTCCGAGAACAACGCTCCCTGCGTGCCCAGGGTCACGATCAGCAAGCGAATGCCCTTGGCGTGCAGCACCTGCGCCGCCTGGCGCGCCGAAGCCGCATCTCGCACCGGCACGCCGGTCAGTAACGTACACTCGGTGGCGTTGGGCGTCAGCATATCAACCTGCGCCAACAGGCTGTCCGGCACCGGCTGAAACGGCGCCGGGTTGAGAATGATGAACGTCTGCGCCTCGCGGGCGATGGCGATCACCTGCTCAATCGCCGGCAGATTGTTCTCCAGCTGGGTCAACAGAATGTCCGCCGCGGCGATCGCCGGCCGACACTGGCGCACCTCGTCTTCGCTGACCGTCAGGTTGGCGCCGGGATCGACGGCGATCATGTTCTCCGCCTCCTCACCGGCAACGTAGATAAGCGCATTGCCGGTCGGGCAATCGCCGGTCGAGAACAGCGTCACAGCATCGAAACCGGCGGCGGCGAGATGGCGCCGGGCAAAGGTGCCGAAGTCGTCGCGCCCCACCTTGCCGATATAATGCACCCGCGCCCCGGCGCGCAGCGCGGCGGTGGCCTGATTGGCGCCCTTGCCGCCCGCGCCCATCATGCTGTTGCGGGCGATCAGCGATTCGCCGGGCTGCGGAAAGCGCGCCATGCCGGCGACGATATCCAGGTTGAACGAACCGAACACGCAGACTTTGCCTTTCATTGCGGGTACTCCCTGCTCAATTGGAAATGGCGCCGGGCGGCCAGGCAGGCGCCTTTGCTGCCGGTTTCATCGGTCAGGCGGCTGATGGAGATCGCCAGCCCCTGCGCCGGCTGCGGCCCGCGCAGATGGCGGCGGATATCCTGCTCAAGGCGCGCCAACGGGAAACCATTCATGGCGATCACGCCGCCCCCCAGGATCAGCCGCTCTGGATCGAGCACGTTCATTTCGATGGCGATGGTCTGCGCCAATCGTTCGACGAAGCGCCGCAGATCCGGATGTTCGCCGTGGCGTTCGAACAGCCGTTCGAACGGCGTTTGCGCCGCGTTGGCATGCGCCCAGCCGGTCAGCCAGTGACCGGAGGTCAGGCTCTCGACGCAGCCACGTTTACCGCACGGGCACTCGCCCTGATGGCCCGGCCAGGGAATGTGCCCCAGCTCGCCGGCGGCGCCGTGCGCCCCGTGGTAAAAATCGCCGTTCAGCCACAGGCTATTGCCCATGCCGGTGCCCAAATACAGCCCCACCGCCACCTGCGGCAGCGCCGGCAGCTGCTGCAAGTCCCACCACAGCAGGTGATTGACGTCTTTATCCATCCGCACCGGCAGCGCCAGCAAATCGGCCAACAGCGCCGCCACCGGCTGAGCATCCAATGCCGGAATGAACGGCAGCGACAGCACCCGCGAGCGATCGCGGCTGAGGATACCCGGCAGCCCCAGCATCACCTGCGCCACCTGACGATCCTGGCAATGCCCGGCGATCAGGCGGCCCAACGCCGCCAGCGGATCGGCCTGCCGTGCCCAATCGGCGGTCGCCATCTTGCGGTAACCGCTGAACTCGCCGTCATCATCCATCAAAAGCAGGCGGGTGTTGGTACCGCCGACGTCTACGCCAAGAAAATGCCGCATCATGTCCCCCGCCTCAGGCCGCCTGCCGCATCTGATCCAGCATTTTTTCCCATGCCGTCTCCAGATCCGGATCGAGGTTGAACAGCCCGGAGCTGCCGACGATCAACACTTCCGCGCCGGCGCCCATCAGATCGCGGTAGGTGCGCTGGTTACAGGATCCGTCAATCTCGATCAGATAGCTCAGGTTTTGCTGGCGTTTCAGATCGCGCAACTGGCGGATCTTTTCCAGCATTTCGGGAATGAACGGCTGCCCGGCATAGCCCGGATCGACGGTCATCACCGTAACCTTGTCCAGCAGATGAAGGTAGTGGCGGATAAACTCCACCGGCGTAGCCGGGTTCAGCACCACCCCCACTTTTTTGCCCAGCGCGCGGATCTGGTTGATCACCCGGAACGCGTCGCGGTTGATGGTTTCGGCGTGCGGGCAGATAAAGTCCGCGCCGGCGCGGGCGATCGGGTCGATAAAATCAGTCGGGTTCTCCACCATCAGATGCACGTCCAGCAGCAACGAGGTGTGTGGGCGGATCTGTTCGATAAAGAACGGCGACAGCGTGATGTTTTTAACGTAGTGCCCGTCCATGATGTCGATATGCAGCATATCGGCGCGGCGGTTCAGCACCGCCAATTGCTGCCGGATATCCATCAGGTTCATGCACATCAGTGAAGGTGAAATCTGGTATTTCATTAGCGTTATCCTGCGCAAAAGGGAAAAAGGATCAGTGGCCCGCCGCGGCTCTGGCCTGGGCCGCGCTGCGGCGCATCGCCCGCCGCTGCCGATAGCGATGGCGGAAAAATTTCAGCGCCAGCACCGCAATCAGCACCGCGCCCCACATCGCCAGACTGAAGTGCGGGCTGACGTTCATCAGGTTCAAACCGGTGGCGATCACCTGCAGCACGATCAGCGCCAGCACCACGCCGCTGACCCGGCCAAAACCGCCGAACGGATCGGTGCCGCCCAGAATGATCGCCAGCACCGTCAGCAGCAGGTAAGAGTCGCCGTAGCCCATACGCGCCGAGTTGAAGCGCGCCATCATCACCAGCCCGGCGATCACGCACAGCAGGCTGGAGAGGGTGTAAATGGCGATCAGCACCCGATGGGTATTCACGCCGCTGAAGTGGGTGGCGTTGATGTTGCTGCCGCTCATGTAGATGCATTTGCCGAGCCGGGTTTTCTGCAAGAACAGCGCCAGCAGCACGGCGACCGCCAGAAAGATCCACAGCGGTACCGGCACGCCCAGCACGCGCTCGGCGCCGATAAACCGCACGATCTCCGGCATGCCGCTCAGGGCCGCGCCGCGCGTCAGGTAGATGCCGATGCCGTTGACCGTAGTCATGGTTGCCAGCGTCACCAGAATCGGATGGGCGCCGACGTAGGCTACCAGCGCGCCGGTCGCCGCGCCGATCGTCACGGCCAGCAGCATCGCCGCCGCCAGCGCCAACACCAGCCACAGCGCCTGCAGCCCCAGCCCGGCGTCCGGCGGCAGATAGCTGATGAACAGCCAGGCCATCAGCAGGCTGGTCAGGTTGGCGCTGGCGATAATGCACAGGTTCAGGCCGCCGCTGAGGATCGGGATGAACATCGCCAGGGTCAGCAGGCCCAGCTCCGGCAGCTGGAACGCCACGCTGGTGAAGGTGGCGCCGCTGAAGAAGCGCCCCGGCATCAGCAGGCTGAAGGCCAGCACCACCGCCACCAGCAGCGCCAACAGGCCGACGGCGGTGCCGTCCGGACGAAATTTCAGGTAGTTGCCCATCAGGCGCTCCTCAGGCGAAACCGACGTCGGTTTCTTTGCGTTTCTTGTAGTGAGTGACGGTGATCGCCGCGACGATCACCAGGCCGATCACCACGTTCATGAAGTAGCTGGACACGCCGATCAGGTTGAGGCCGTTTTTCAGCACGCCGATCAGGAATACGCCCATCAACGTGCCGATCACGCTGCCCTTACCGCCGTTCAGGCTGGCGCCGCCCAGCACCGCCGCCGCCAGTACGTCGAGCTCACCGCCCACCAGCGCGTTGGGCACCACTTCGCCCATGCGGTACACCTGCACCAGGCCGCCGATCGCCGCCATCACGCCCAGATAGCCGTAGGCGAACAGGTGCAGCAGGCCGACGCGAATGCCGATGCGCCGCGCCGATTCCGCATCGCCGCCGACGGCAAACAGCTGGCGCCCGAGGTGCGTCTTGTTCAGCAGCAGCCAGGTCAGCAGCGCCACTGCCAGCATCACCAGCGTCGGCAAACCGAGCTGATAGCTCTGTTCACCCAACTGGAACGGCAGCACGCTGCGCGGCAGCGTCCACCAGTCCGGCAGCGCGTACAGACTGCGGCCGTTGGTCAGCCACATCAGCATGCCGAACAACAACGCCTGCATGCTGATGGTGACGATGATCGAGACGATGCGCAGGCAGTAGATCAGCAGCGCGTTGACCATGCCCAGCGCAGCGCCGATCGCCAACGCCAGCAGAATGCTGCCCGCCGGGCTGGCCAGGCCGTAATGGGTCGCCAGCGTGGCGATCAGATACTGCACCACCGAGGCCACCGCAGCGAAGGAGATATCGATGCCGCCGGTCACCAGCACCACGAACAGGCCGAGGGCAAAGATGCCGCTCACCGCATAGCTTTCGCAGAGATCGAGCAGGTTTTGCACCGTTAAAAACTGCTCGCTGAGCAGCGAAAAGACGATGACCGTCAGCAACAGCACCCAGGCCAGGTAGCCTTCGTTACCGCGCGGTTTCAGGCTGAATCTACGCATTGACCGCCTCCGCCAGCTGTTGCTGGCTCACCTGCCCCGGCAGGTACTCGCCGATCACGCTGCCGCCGCTGAAGTGCAGCACCCGATCGCAGTTGTAATACACCTCCGGCACTTCGTCGGAGATCAGTAAAATGGCGATCCCCTCCTGCGCCAGCAGATGGATCAGTTGGTAGATGCTGGCCTTGGCGCCGACGTCGACGCCGACGGTCGGCGAGTCGAGGATCAGGATCCGCGGCTGGGTCAGTACCCACTTGGCCAACACGATCTTTTGCTGATTGCCGCCGGACAGCGTCGAAACCGCCTGCTCCGGATCCGCCACCCGCACGCCGAGTTTGGCGATCCACTCCGCGACGATGCGATTCTTGCGGTAGTCGTCAATCAGGCGAAAACGCCCGCGCAGCTTATCGAGAATGGTCAGCACCGCGTTGTCCGCCACCGACTGTTGCTGCACCAGGCCGAGCGTCAGGCGATCCTCCGAGACGTAGCCGATGCCGGCCTTGATCGCGTCCTCATGGCCGCGAAAGCGCACCGGTTTGCTGTCGAGGTAGAGCTTGCCGCTGTCCGGCCGGGTCATGCCGAACAGGCTCAGCGCCAGCTCGGTGCGCCCGGAGCCGAGCAGCCCGCATAGACCGAGCACCTCGCCCTGATGCAGCCGGAAGCTCACGTCCTGATACTGCCCGGCGCGGCTGAGGCGATCCACCTCCAGCAGCACCCGATCCTTATTCATGCTCGGTGACTTCAGGCGATAGTCCAGCTTCAGACCGGTCATCAGCTCGGTCAGACGATCGCCGGTGATCTCCGCCGCCGGCCAGGTGCCGATCTTGTTGCCGTCGCGGATCACCGTGACGCGATCCGAGATCTCCAGCACCTCGTCCAGCCGATGGCTGACGAACACCACGCAGATGCCTTTCGCTTTCAGGTAATCCACCGTGCGCAGCAGCTGATTGACCTCGGTGCGGGTCAGCGAGGCGGTCGGTTCATCCATGATCACCAGCCGCGCCTCCGCCACCAGCGCGCGGCAGATCGCCACCTGCTGCCGCTGGGCGATCGGCAGCTCCGCCACCCGTTTATCGAGATCCAGATGGAAACTCAGCTCCTGCAGCAGCCGCTCGGCGGTGCGCCGCAGCCGCGCCGGGCGGTACCATCCCAGCAACCCATGCAGGTTGTGCTCGAAGGCGATGTTTTCCGCCACCGTCAGGTTGGGAAACAGCGACAGATCCTGGTAGATCACCTGAATGCCGAAGGCGCGCGCCTGATCCGGCGACAGCCGGCCGAAGGTGTGCCCGTCGATGGTGATGCGGCTGCCGTCGTCCGGTTGATACACGCCGGCGATCGCCTTGATCAACGTACTCTTGCCGCAGCCGTTGGTGCCGGCCAGGCAGTGCACTTCCCCCGGCATCAGCGCCAGCGAGATAGCGTTCAGCGCACGCTGCCCGCCAAAGGTCATCGACAGCTGTTGCAGCACGATCAGCGGCGCGCCCTGGGTTGCCGTATTGCCGGAAATCGCCATGATTACAGCCCCATCTTCACCAGCTTCGGCAGGTTTTGCTTATCCAGGCTTTCGGTGGCGTTGCCGAGAATGGTGTGCTGCTGCGCATCCACCTGCACCTTGCCCATGCCTTCGATGGTCATGCCGTCGGTGATTTTTTCTCCCTTGTGCATCATGTCGGCGATGCGCACGAACACTTCGCCCGCCACCATCGGGTTCCAGATGTAACCGCCCTTGATGGCGCCGCGATTGACCAGCGAAGCGCCCTGGCCCGGGCTGAACGGCCCGATGACGCAGATATCGTTGCTTTTGCCGCGGTTGAGCACCGCGCGCCCGGCGCCGATCGGCCCCTGCGATCCGAACGCCAGTACGCCTTTCAGATCGGGATATTTGGCCATCAGATCGTTGGTGGTGCGCACGCTGTCATCCAGCGATTCCCCTACGCCGAACTTGTCGCCCACCAGCTGCATGTTCGGGTAGTGCTGCTTCTGGTAGTTGATGGCCGAGTCCGACCAGGTGATATGCAGCGGCACCGTCAGGCTGCCGACGTACACCGCGTACTTGCCCTGCTCTTTCATGCAGGCGGCCAGCGCTTTCATGTGGTTGACCCCGTGCTGCGAGGCGTCCACCAGCTCAAAGTCCCAGTCGGCGTACTTCTGGCCGGGGGATTCGTGCACGATCACCTTGATGCCCGCCTCCTGCGCGCGCTTGAGCACCGGCTCCAGCACCCGGGCGTCGTTCGGCACCACGCCGATGATGTCCACCTTCTGCGCGATCAGATCTTCGATGGCGCGCACCTGCAGCGCCGGATCCGCCGCCGTCGGCCCGACCATCCAGGCGTCGATGCCGCGTTTGGCGCCTTCGCTTTTGATGCCGGCCTCCATGGCGTTGAACCACGGAATGCCGCCGATCTTCACCACCACGCCCATTTTCAGCTTGTCCGCCGCCTGCGCGGATAGCGACAGCAGCAGCGAGGCAAACAGACCGACCAGTACGGATTTTTTCATTGTTCTCTCTCCACAAGTGTTGGCTGTAAATAAGGGGGTTTCGTTGTTGTTATCGCGCCGCCCTTTTCGCGGCGGGTGAAACTTCAATCACGTCGACGTTGTTCCAGGCCAGTTCCTGACGAAATTCGTCGTCGCTGAGCCGATCGGTGATTAAGGTATCTATCTCCCGGTAGTGGCAGATGCGCGCGAACGAGCGGCGGCCGAACTTGTTGCTGTCCACCAGCAGGAACTTGCGTTCCGACGCCAGCAGCATCTGCTGCTTCAGCCGCGCATGGTGCTCGTTGCTTTCGCGGATGCCGCCGTCCTGGCAGATGCCGTGACAGGAGAAAAACAGCTTGTTGATCACGAACTCTTTCAGCATCTGCTCCGCCAGCACGCCGATAAAATCCTCATACTTGGCGGAATACTCGCCCCCCAGTCCGATGGTGCGCACATTGGCCTTGCAGGCCAGCGTCTGGATGATGTGCAGCGAGTTGGTCAATACCACCAGCGAGATATCCGGCAGTTGGCGCGCCAAAAACCAGCTGGTGGAGCTGCTGTCCAGCAGCAGGCAATCCCCCGGCGCGATAAACTCCAGCGCGCGTTTGGCGATGCGCGTTTTCTGCTCCGGCGCCTCGTTGCTGCGCTGGCGGAAAGATTCCCCTTGGTCTATCTCGGCGGGCACATAGGTTTTCTCCACCGCCGGCGGCTCGACGAACACCGCGCCGCCGTGGCTGCGCAGCAGCAGGCCGCGCCGTTCCAGCAAGGCCAGATCACGCCGCGCCGTCTCGATAGAGATGTGGCACAGCTGCGCCACCTCCTGCACCATCACGCGGCCGCGCTGGCTCAAGACTTCGGTGATAAAACGATGACGTTCTACAGGCAGCATGTTTCTTTTCTCCTCCACGACGTTGATTACGATATCGATTTGCCGCGCCGCGTTTTGCGCGCAGACGCAAAGCGCATCGCCCCGCGATCGGTCAACGATGGCGGTGTGATAGTTGTCAAAAAAATCGGGAGGAAAATGAAATGAATAATTATGAAAGTGTGGAGTAACAGGCAGTTATGATGCGCGTGCGTCTTAGGCAGACAGGAGATAAACGGTAAACGGTCACAATTCCACGTTCCGCAACATGACCGTTAATGACCGTTTTTGTGGTTTTGACCGAACGCCGGGCCTAAAGTAGCCCGGCATTCTATTTACAGCGGCTTATGCGCCGTTTCCCGCGCCGCCCATACCGCCCAAAGCGTGATAAGCAGAGCCAACGCGACATAGGCGGAAATCGCCAGCGTGCTGTCGTAAGATTTAAACAACGAAGTGATGATCAGCGGGGCAAAGCCGCCACCGATAATCCCCGCCAAGGTATAGGCTAACGACGATCCGGCATAACGCACCCGTGTCGGGAACTGTTCCGTGATGAAGGCCGCCTGTGGCCCATACATCGCCGCATGGATCAACAGCCCGATCACTACTGCCGTGCAGATCAACACCGGTTGACTGCTGTCGAGCAGGACGAAGAATGCAAACGCCCACGCGATCGCCGCCAATGCACCGCCGATATACACCGGACGACGGCCGAAGCGATCCGACAAGGCGCCAAACAGCGGTACCGCGACGGCGTTGCCTATCGCCCCCAGCATGGTGGCACCCAGCGCCAGCGGGCGCGGCAGATTCAGCACGGTGGTGACGTAGGTCAATGTGAACACGACCACCAACGCATAGAGCACGTCAGAGCCGATACGCGATCCGCCGGCGATCAGCAGTGGGCGCATGTGCTGCGTGAAGACTTCGCGGATCGGCGACTGCGTAACATCTTTCGACGCCTCCAGTTGCAAAAATGCCGGCGTCTCACCCACTCCCCGACGCAGCCACAAACCGAAGATGACCAGCACCAGGCTCAGCAGGAACGGGATCCGCCAGCCCCATTGCTGGAAATCGTCCGCCGACATCGCCAACGTCACCAGCGTAATCAGGCCGGTGCCGATCAGCGAACCGCAGGACGGCCCTACCTGAGCAAAGGACGCGTTGCGCCCGCGCTGATGCGGCTTACCGTGTTCCATCGACAACAGCACCGCCCCCGCCCATTCTCCGCCCAGCGCAATGCCCTGAATAAAGCGCAGCGTCACCAGCAGCAACGGGCTCCAAATCCCCCAGCTGGCATAGCCGGGCAACAATCCCATCAGCGCCGTGGTCACGCCCATGATCACCAGCGTGGTGACCAGCACAAAACGCCGCCCCAACACATCGCCAAGGTGACCGAACACGATGCCACCGATCGGCCGGGAAACATAACCCACCGCGTAAGTGGAGAACGCCAGAATCGTGCCCACCAGCGGATCGAACGATGGGAAGAATACATGGTTGAAAATCAACGCGGCCATGATGTTGTAGACGGTGAAATCGTACCATTCCAACGCCGTGCCAATCGAGCTGGCCGCCGCCAACTTGCCGGTATTGGGCGGTGCAGCGGCACTTTCTGCGGCCGGCGCGGCAGCCTGTGCCGTTTCAGTGGTGTATGCGTTCATGATGTCAGCTCCTGTGCGGTCAGTTGCCAGCCAAGGGCATAGTGCCAGGCATCGGCGGCGGGCATGTTCAGCGCTTCAGCGGCCTGCTCGCTTAAACGCAGGCCGGCTTCGGCGTCGCTGCTTTCGATCAATAGCATCGGCAGCATTCGGCGGTTTTCTCGCGATTCTTTCGGCAGCGGGGAACTGAGTTCGGCATCCGGCGTCAACAGGCTGCTGCGCACAAAGCCAGGCTGTTCAGCCAGCCGTGCGCCCAGTTGCAAGATGCGGGCATGCAGCGCTTCCGATGCCGCCGACGGCAGCACGAAGATACAGAGATGACTGCCGCACCCTTGGCCGGTGACCGCCTCCACCGCACACACCCGGCGCATTGGATCGCGCATTTTCTCCAGGCTGGCCACCGACCAAGGCGTTTGGTGTTGAAACGCGGCGCGATAGGCTTCGGAGGTAAAGCTGGCCAACGATTCGGTTTTATACAGCCCCAAATATTGACGCCCGCCCTGCAATGCCCGATAGCGTGTGCCGGATAAAAAGCCGGGCACCCGCACCCGCTCCTCCACGTGTTCGCGGTCATACCAGCGATTGAAATCCGCAGCATCCTGCGTGGCGACATCCGTCGCGACAAACAGCATTCCGTTCGGGGAATCGTTCATGGATATTCTCCTGGTCATCTCAAAAGGCAGGCCTGCGCCCACCGGAAAATCACGCCTCGGCAAGACGGCGTTCGATCGCCAGCGCCCATCCCAGCAGCGCCTCATCACACATCGGCAAGCCCGCCAGCATCAGGCCGATCGGCGCGGCGCCCGGCCGCTGGCAGGGCAAGGACAGCGCACAGCCGTCGAGGAAATTGACGATCGCGGGATTGCGCAGCATCAGTCCGTTGCAACGGAAGTAGGCATCATCCGCCGCCAGCTCGCCGATAGTTGGCGCAATCATCGGCACGGTCGGCATCAGCAGAGCGTCAAACCTCTGCAGCTCCGCCGTAATCCGCCGCTGCCAGTCGGCGCGTTGCCGCTGCAACAGCTGCAGATCGGCGTCACCCAGGGATGCACCGCGGCGAATGCGCGACAGCACCCGCGGGTCATAGCCCTCGGCCCGTTCAGCGATCAACGCTTGATGCCAGCACCAGGACTCCAACGCGGTGAAACCACCGTTGGCATTGAACGCGGCCAGTTCGGCGAACGCCGTAGCGGGAATGAATTCAATCTGCGCCCCCGCCTGAGACAGGCATTGCAGGCTGCGCTGGAATGCCTCGGCAACCGCCGGCTGCAGTTCATCCAGCACCACCGTTTGCGGCACGGCAAAATGCGCCTGCGCCAAGCTTTTTTGCGGCACCCGCAGCGGGCTGTCGGCAATCAGTGCGTCCAGCGCAATACAGCTGGCGACGTCATGAGCAATCACGCCGATCGAATCCAGCGAAGGCGACAGCGGCAATAAGCCAGCGTCATTGATGCGCCGTGCAGTGGGTTTATACCCGGTCAACCCGCACAGCGCGGCGGGAATGCGTACCGACCCGCCGGTATCGCTGCCAATCGCGCCCAGGCACATGCCGTCGGCCACCGCCACCGCCGCACCGGAAGAGGAGCCGCCGGGAATGCGTGCCGCCTGGCGCTCCCAGGGGTTGGCCGGCGTCCCGTAATGCGGGTTGATGCCCAGCCCGGAATAGGCGAATTCCGTCATCGTCGTTTTGCCCACCACCACCGCGCCGGCTTGCAACAGCCGTTCTACTACCGCAGCGTGCTTTTCCGCGGGCGGCGCGTCGGCTAACACGCGCGAGCCCGCCGTGGTCACCTCACCGGCCACGTCAAACAGATCCTTGATTGAGACAGGCACGCCATCCAGCGCCGACAGCGGCGAGCCGGCGGCGCGCCGCCGATCGGAGGCCTGCGCTTGCCGTTGTGCCCACTCGGCGTAGGTTCGCGTAAACGCGCGCGCGCCCTCCCCCCGCTCATCGGCGATCTGCGCCAAAGCGGCGGCGGTCAGCTGCGCTGCGGTGAACTCCCCGCTAGCCAGGCCGGCGCTGGCCTGCATCAACGTCAGCTTTTTCATCACGCCACCACCGGCAGTTCAATGCTGCGATAACCGTGACTGATGGTGCGCCCAAGCACATCGTCCACCAATTCCATGCGAAACTCGCCGGCCGGTCGAATGCCGCCGATCGCCGCTACCGTGCCGCAAGTCATCGCCAACCCGTCGGGCGTTTGCGGTTGCGCCAGCCCGCACTCCGGCGGCTGCATACCGGTGAAGTAACGCTCCAGCAAATCACCGGGCGTACGCAGCGCGGCAAGGCTGCCCTGTTGATACAATCGCCATTCGCCCTCTTCCTTGATCCACGAACGCAAGATCAAACTGTCCCAATGTTCCAGCACCTCCTGCAGCGGCCAGGCGGCTCGCGCCACCGGTTTAACGCAAATCTGTTTCGACAGCGCCACGCTGTGCGCTTCGAGTTGACGATCGGTGTGATCGGACGCCAATGACACGAACAGTTCGCCGCGATGGGCAAAAATCAGCGGTTCCGCTTCGCCGGACGTCGCGTTGCCAATGACTTCAATGGTCTCTTGCTGGCTCAACTGATTGGCGGCAACGCGGTAAAACAGGGGGATTGCACTGGGCTGGGGCACGCCCAGCTCGGCCAATTCACGAATATGGTGCAAGATCGCTTCGCGATCGCGCCCGGTCCAACCGGCGATCACCAGATGATCAATCTCAACATTCAACGTCGCTGCGCCGCGGGATTCAGGTAAAGTGAAGGTCAGTCTCATGGCAGTTTCGCCCCTCTTGTTAAAACACTGTGAAATTTCACTATATCTTTAGTTACCAAATAAGCGATTTTCATGCCATGTTTTTGTGTACTATGTCTAAAAACTTTCTTCTTGCAGGAGCAAAACGTGAAGACTGTTGACGCAGAAAGCCCGCAGCGCCCGATGACGGAAGAAGCCGGCGTCTCACTGAACGAGCTGGCCTACCGGCGCTTCAAACAGGCGCTGGTCACACTCAGCTACAAGCCGGGCGAATATCTCAATACTGCGCAGGTGATGAACGATCTGGATATGGGCAGAACGCCGATCAATCAGGCAATCCACCGCTTGGCCAACGAGGGGTTACTGCAGGTCATCCCGCGCAAAGGCGTGATGGTTTCACCGTTGTCGATGGACGATGCGTTGGAATTGATCGAAGTAAGGCTGGCTAACGAGATGCTGTGCATGCAGCTGGCGAGCCAGAGGATTACCGAGAGGCAAATCGCGACGCTGACCGAACTCAACCGGCAAATCGAAGCCGCGAGCCAGGAGCGAGATAGAGTGCGAATGATGACACTCGATCATGCGTTTCACCAAGAGCTGGCGCAGATCGCCGGCAATAACATGCTGGCGGATATCCTGAGTGTGCTGCACGCCAGGGCGCAGCGTTTTTGGGCCAGCACCCTGTCGCGGGAAGGGCATATGCGCGAAGTGATCGACGAACACCGGGCAATTATCGCCGCGCTGGCCGCACAAGACAGCGCCGCCGCCGCCGAGGCCGCGCAGGCGCATATCTTGTCATTCCGCAGCGCGCTGCTGCACGACGGGTAACCCCGCGGCGCAGGATATTACCGGGAATAGTTATGATGACCCTGTTCTGCCGATGAGCAGGAGATAAACGGTAAACGGTCACATTTCACGCTCCGCAGAATGACCGTTTTTATAGTTTTGACCGAGCTCCGTCGAGAGGTAGCCGACGTTGGTAGGCGTTGCCTTAAAAAACAGCAAAAAAAATCCGGTGAGAATCTCACCGGACCGTTAGCCACCTGACACAAATTATTCCTCGTGCTCATGCTCTTTCAACATCGCCTCACGCAGCACAGCGTTCAGGCGTTTCTGATAGCCCTTGCCTGGCCGCTGAAGCCAGGCCAACACATCCGCATCGATTCGGATGGTTTTCGATACTTTCATCGGTTTATAAAAACGCCCCTGAACCGCAGCCTGCCACTTCTCCTCACCCAGGGCCGGGGCATCGGTATAATCGATATCCTCATCCGGCAGCGCGCTCAGTGAAGCAATTTGCGCTTTCTGCTCCTCCGTCAACGGAGGGAGTACGCTATGCGCCAGATTTTTGGCGGAATTTTTGCGCTTCATATCTTCCCCTCTCTTTGGCATCGGCCTTGCGTGCTGAAATGATGCGCACGATCTCTACTGTATCGCCTTCGACATCCTTTTCGGTCGTCGTATGTGCCACCAGCAACAGCAAACAGGAGCCGACCATACCGATCGTTTGCCAGCGTTCTTCTCCATCCTCAATCCTTTCCAGCACGGCCAAATGGTTGGGATCCAGAAAAACCCGTTGCGCAATCTCAAAACTGACGCGGTGTTTACGCTGGTTACTGTGATTTTTATCCTGATTCCATTCAAAATAAACATACATTTTTGTAACTACATTTTGATTATTATTTAATCAAAATACACTCCGCACGGCGGGATGTCAAAACCCCTCATGCATTCAACGCCCGCCTGCGGCCTCGATAAAAGTGCCGGTCACGTAAGACGCGGCGTCAGACAGCAGCCAGGCGATCGCCTCCGCCACTTCCTGCGGTTGGCCGCCGCGTTGCATCGGCAAACTGTCCTTCACGCGATCCACCCGGCCGGGCTCGCCGCCGCTGGCGTGCATCTCGGTATAGATGAATCCGGGCCGCACGCCGTTGACGCGGATGCCCTGCGCCGCCACCTCGCGCGATAACCCGATGGTCAGGGTATCGACGGCGCCTTTCGAGGCGGCGTAATCGACGTATTCCCCGGCAGCCCCCAACCGGGACGCCGCGGAGGAAACGTTGACGATCGCGCCGCCCTGCCCGCCATGGCGCAGCGCCATGCGCTTCACCGCCTCGCGGCAACACAGGAAGTAATCGGTAACGTTAGTGCTCAGCACCTGATTGATGCGCTCGGCGGTCAACTGCTCAATGTTCGCCTGCCGGAACAGAATGCCGGCATTGTTGACCAACGCACTGAGCGTGCCCAGCCCCGCGTCCAGCGCGGCGAACATCGCCATCACCTGCGCTTCGTCGACCACATCGGCCTGCAGCGCCAGCGCCTTGCCGCCCTGCGCCTCAATCTCTGCCACCACCTGCCGCGCCGCGCTTTCGTCGCGCAGGTAATTCACGCCCACTGCATAACCCTGCCGGGCCAGCAACAACGCGGCCGCACGGCCAATTCCCCGGCTCGCGCCGGTCACCAATGCCACTTTCGCCATACTGTTTTTTTTCCTGATCGACAATGTCAAAATAACGTCCTGTGTACAGGTAATCTTATTGCCCCTCAGAGTATAGATGTCGGCGGTGCCCTGAAAAGCGAACGCCGAAACAACGGCCTGCCTCCAGAGTTGAACCGTGCGATGCGGCAAACCGACAGCAGACTGGGAGCCGCTGGCCGACAAAATCGGCGCGCAGCTGCGCGTCACCGAAGGCCTCGACGATCGCGGCATCGGTTTTATTATCGATTTGCCGGAAAGTTACCGGCCACAGACTGAGAGTGAACAACGATCATGAGCGCCCCTGTCCTGCTGCAACGGCAGCAACTCGACCGACTATGGGATATTGACCGCAGCGAAATTATCGACACCCTGTATCGCCTGCAGGACGGTAAACTGCAAGCCTACCCGGACTACTACGACGTGCGCGGTTGGGATCCGCACGACCGGGAAACCTATACGCCGATCCACGAAGCTTGCTTCGATCGCGGCGGCGCGTTCTTCGCGCGGTTCGAAGGCGAAGAGATCGTGGCGGCGGCGGCGCTGGATACCGAGCCGCGCGGCCCACAGCGGGATCTGCGCCAGCTGCTGTTCTTTTACGTCAGCGCGCACCAACGCGGCCAGGGGTTAGGCAAGCAGCTGTTCCAGCTCTGCCTGCGTCAGGCGGCGCAAGAAGGCGCCGCCGGGCTGTACGTCTCCTCCATCCCCAACAAAAGCACCGTAGACTTCTATCTGGCGCAAGGGTGCCGGCTCATCGAGCGCCCGGATGCCGAGCTGTTCGCCCGCGAGCCGGAGGATATTCACCTGGTCTGCCCTTGCCGCTAGCGGCAGGAACTTAGCGGGCGATGCGTATCACCGAACGCACGTCGCTTTTCTTGTTCAGATCCCATACCTCGGCGATCTCCGCCAGCGCGTGCTCCTGCGTCTCGATAGTGAGCGCGCCCGTCGCCGCCAGCGCCAGAATTTCGGTCGCGTAGCGCTGCATCTCCGGGATCGGCGGGAAGTTGCCGGTGCCGCTGCCGAGGATCTGCAGCTGATTGCTGCGCAGCACCGCCGCCGGCAGCCGGATGTCCGGCGCGGCCATCGAGCCGACGTTGACCAGGCGAATGCCGCGCCCGCCGGCGTAAGACGAGAGATCGTGATTATTGAGCGTCGCGAGCAGCGCTTCGGTCGCCGGACCCCAGATATAATCGACGATCACCTGATAACCGCCCGACCCCGCCGCCGCCGCGAAGGCCTGCGTCAGCGCCTCGCCCTGCAGGCTCAGATCCACCGTGGCATCCACGCCCAACGCTTCCAGCACGCTCAGCCGACGGCCGGCGGCAACGATGCGCCCGGCTCCCGCCTGACGCGCCGCGGCGACCGCCAGTTTGCCCGAGGTGCCGGTAGCGCCGATGATCAGCACCGTTTCACCGGGCTGCAGATCCGCCCGCCAGCGCAGCGGCAGCCAGGCGGCGAAGGCCGGATTGATCAGCGCCGCCGCCGTGGCGTCGTCCACCGCCTCCGGCACCGACACCGTCCATGACGCGACGCTGCGCTCAGCCATCGCGCCGTAAGGGCGGCGGAAGGAGGCGAAATACACCCGTAGCCCGTCGGCCGTCCGGCCCACGCCGTCGGTGCCGGGTACGATCGGCAACTGCTTGGGGCTGGAGTAATGGGTGCCGGCGACGGTGGCGCGATCCAGCTGTTTGATACCGGCCGCCAGAACGTCGATCGGCACTTCATTCGCCTGCGCCTGAGGCTCCTCAAAGGTGCCGAAAACCGGGGCTTGCCCCAACGCTGTTACGATTGCCGCTTGCATGGTGACTCCTCAAATCGTGGGAACGTACGGGAAAGAATAGGCCGCAATAAAATAAAAAGGGACACCGCATGATGCGGTGTCCCCCGAACACAAACTTTGCCGAACGTGTTATTCGTAGTCGCTCATCGGCACGCAAGAGCAGAACAGGTTACGGTCGCCGTACACGTCATCCAGACGCTTAACGCTCGGCCAGTACTTGTTCTCGCGCACGCCGGCCACCGGGAACACCGCCAGCTCGCGGCTGTACGGGTGCTGCCAGTCGTTAACCAGCTCAGCCTGCACGTGCGGCGCATTCACCAGCGGGTTATCTTCCAGCGGCCATTCACCTTTGGCGACGCGATCGATCTCGCTGCGGATCGCCAGCATCGCATCGATAAAGCGATCCAACTCCACCTTGCTTTCCGACTCGGTCGGCTCGACCATCAGCGTGCCCGCCACCGGGAACGACATGGTCGGCGCGTGGAAGCCGAAGTCGATCAGGCGCTTGGCGATGTCCATTTCGCTGATACCGGTCTCTTCCTTCAGCGGACGAATATCGAGGATACATTCGTGCGCCACGCGGTGATCGCGGCCGGTATACAGAATCGGATAGGCGTCTTTCAGGCGGGTAGCGATGTAGTTGGCATTCAGGATCGCCATCTGGCTGGCCTGCTTCAGGCCTTCCGCGCCCATCATGCGGATGTACATCCAGCTGATAGGCAGGATGGAGGCGCTGCCGAACGGCGCTGCGGAAACCGCGCCCTGCTGGGTGGTTACGCCGTCGATCTGCACGACGCTGTGGCCAGGCACGAACGGCGCCAGGTGCGCTTTCACGCCGATCGGGCCCATGCCCGGGCCGCCGCCGCCGTGCGGGATGCAGAAGGTTTTATGCAGGTTGAGGTGCGAAACGTCCGCGCCGATGTAGCCTGGCGTGGTGATGCCCACCTGGGCGTTCATATTGGCGCCGTCCAGATACACCTGGCCGCCGAACTGATGCACGATCTGGCACACTTCGCGGATGGTTTCTTCATACACGCCGTGGGTCGACGGGTAGGTCACCATGATGCAAGAGAGTTCTTCGCCCGCCTGCTCCGCCTTAACGCGCAGATCGTGCAGATCGATGTTGCCGTTCTTGTCGCAGGCGACCACCACCACGCTCATGCCCGCCATTTGGGCGGAGGCCGGGTTGGTGCCGTGCGCGGAGCTCGGGATCAGGCAGACGTGGCGGCCCGCTTCGTTGCGGCTTTCGTGGTAGCGGCGGATCGCCAGCAGGCCGGCGTATTCGCCCTGCGCGCCGGAGTTCGGCTGCATGCACACCGCGTCATAGCCGGTCAGCTGCACCAGCCACTGAGACAGTTGGCCGATCATCTGCTGGTAGCCGGCAGCCTGCTCCGGCGGGCAGAACGGGTGCAGCTCGGAGAATTCAGGCCAGGTGATCGGGATCATTTCCGCCGCGGCGTTCAATTTCATGGTGCAAGAGCCCAGCGGGATCATCGCCTGGTTCAGCGCCAGATCTTTGCGCTCCAGGCGATGCATATAGCGCATCATCTCGGTTTCGCTGTGATAGCGGTTGAATACCGGGTGGGTCAGGATCGGATCCTGACGCAGCATGGCGGCCGGGATCGATTGACTGCTCTTGCTCACCGCCGCGTCCAGCGCGTCGATGTCCAGGCCGTGGTTGTCGCCGGCCAGCAGTGCGAACAGCGTCTGCACGTCTTCGCGCGAGGTGGCTTCGTCCAGCGTGATGCCTACGGCGCCGTGGATATCGGTACGCAGGTTGATGCCGAAGCTCAGCGCGCGTTCCAGCACCGCCGCTTTGTCTTTCACCTCAACGGTCAGGGTGTCGAACCAGGTGTTGTGGCGCAGCGTCAGGCCGGCCTTCTGCAGCCCGGCAGCCAGAATGTCGGTCAGGCGATGGATACGCCCGGCGATGCGCTGCAGCCCTTGCGGGCCGTGATATACCGCATACAGGCTGGCGATGTTGGCCAACAGCACCTGCGAGGTACAGATATTCGAGTTGGCCTTTTCGCGGCGGATATGCTGCTCGCGGGTCTGCATCGCCATGCGCAGCGCGGTGTTGCCGGCGGCATCGCGGGAAACGCCGATGATGCGGCCCGGCATCGAGCGCTTGAACTCGTCGCGGCAGGCGAAGAAGGCGGCGTGCGGGCCGCCGTAGCCCATCGGCACGCCGAAGCGCTGCGCGGAGCCGAACACCACGTCGGCGCCCTGCTTGCCCGGCGCGGTCAGCAGCACCAGAGCCATGATGTCGGCGGCCACGCTGGTGATGATTTTGCGCGATTTCAGTTCGGCCAGCAGCGCGCTGTAGTCGTGCAGCTCGCCGGTGGTGCCCACCTGTTGCAGCAGAACGCCGAACACGCCGTCCAGCTCCAGCACTTTTTCCGCTTTATCGACGATGACGTCGAAGCCGAAGGTTTCGGCGCGGGTGCGCACCACGTCCAGCGTCTGCGGATGCACGTCGTCAGCTACGAAGAAGCGGTTGGCGTCTTTCAGCTTGCTGGCGCGTTTGGCCAAGGCCATCGCTTCGGCGGCGGCGGTGGCTTCATCCAGCAGCGAAGCGGAAGCCAGATCCAGGCCGGTCAGATCGAGGGTCACGGTCTGGAAGTTCAGCAGCGCTTCCAGGCGGCCCTGCGACACTTCCGGCTGATAAGGGGTGTAAGCGGTGTACCAACCCGGATTTTCCAGCATGTTGCGCAGGATCACCGGCGGCGTCAGCACGGCGCTGTAGCCCATGCCGATATAGGATTTGTAGCGCTGATTTTGCGAGGCGATCGCCTTCAGCTCAGCCAGCGCCTGGTGTTCGGTCGCCGCGTCGCCGACCGGCGGCGGCCCCGGCAGCTGAATGTCCGCCGGCACGATCTGTTGGATCAGCGCGCTGAGCGAGCGAGCGCCCACCGCTGCCAGCAACTCCTGGCGTTGTTCCGCAGAAGAGCCGATGTGGCGTTCAATGAACGCTTCGCTGTGTTCGAGTTGGCTGAGTGTCTGGGTCATTGCTACAAATTCCTGAATGCTTGCGTGATACGGGATATAGCTTGAGCGGTAACTAAAACGCCCCGGCCGAAAGGCCTGGGGCGTGGTCACGATTACTCGTCGATCGAGGCCTGATAAGCCGCGGCGTCCAGCAGGTTCGCCAGCTCGCCTTCGTCGGCGGCTTTAATCTGGAACAGGAAGCCGTCACCGTAAGGCTCGCTGTTCACCAGCTCCGGGGAGCTTTCCAGCTCGCCGTTCACCGCCACGATTTCGCCGCTGATCGGCGCGTAAATGTCCGACGCCGCCTTGACGGACTCCGCCACGGCGCAATCTTCACCGGCGGCGACGCGGCGGCCCACTTCCGGCAGATCGACAAACACCATATCGCCCAGCAGTTCCTGCGCGTGTTCGGTGATGCCTACGGTGTAAACGCCGTTACCTTCTGAACGAACCCACTCGTGGGAGGATGCGTATTTCAATTCTGTTGGCACATTGCTCATCGCCGGTTACTCCTTCGAAGAAATAAAAGAATCAATCAATAAAAAATCAATTTGTCAGCGGCTTGCCGGCGCGAACGAAACCGGGCTTGGTCACTTTGACCGGCATTTCACGGTTGCGGATCTGCACGATGGCCTGCTCGCCGATGCCCGCCGGCACGCGCGCCAGCGCGATGCTGAAGCCCAGCGTCGGAGAGAACGAACCGCTGGTGATCACGCCTTCGTGGGTTTGCCCCGCCGCGTCGGTGAAACGCACCGGCAGCTCATTACGTAATACGCCTTTTTCCGTCATGATCAAGCCGACCAGTTGCTCGGTGCCCTGATCGCGCTGTTGTTCCAGCGCTTCACGGCCGATGAAACGGCGATCTTCCGGCTGCCAAGCGATGGTCCAGCCCATGTTGGCGGCCAGCGGCGAAACGCCTTCGTCCATCTCTTGCCCGTAGAGGTTCATGCCCGCTTCCAGACGCAGCGTGTCGCGCGCGCCCAGACCGGCCGGCTTGACGCCCGCGGCCAGCAATTTTTGCCAGAAATCCGCCGCCTGCTCTTTCGGCAGCGCGATCTCATAGCCGGCCTCGCCGGTGTAACCGGTGGTGGCGATGAACAGCTCGCCGGCCTGCACGCCGAAGAACGGCTTCATGCCTTCGACCGCACTTTTTTGTTCCGGGGTGAACAGCGTGCCGGCTCGCTCTTTGGCCTGCGGGCCCTGCACCGCGATCAACGCCAGATCGTCGCGTACCGTCAGCGCAACGCCATACGGCGCAGCGTGCTCTTCAATCCAGGCCAGGTCTTTGTCGCGGGTGGCGGAGTTCACCACCAGGCGGAAATAGTCTTCAGTGAGGAAATAAACGATCAGGTCGTCAATCACACCGCCGGAGGCATTCAGCATGCCGGTGTACAGCGCTTTGCCGGGTTGGGTCAGTTTGGCGACGTCGTTCGCCAGCAGGTAGCGCAGGAACTCGCGGGTGCGGGCGCCGTGCAGATCCACAATGGTCATGTGGGACACGTCGAACATGCCGGCATCCTGACGCACCGCGTGGTGCTCATCAAGCTGCGAGCCGTAGTGCAGCGGCATCATCCAGCCGTGAAAGTCTACCATGCGCGCACCGCACGCCACGTGCTGGTCGTACAGTGGGGTTTGCTTTGCCATCTTTTCCCTCTTTCCACTCGTCGCTAGAAGTTAGGGTGCTGCCACGCAATGCGGCGGAGCCTGGCTCGCGGCCCGATCGCCATGGCGCACTGACTGCTCAACACAAATGCTGCGCCGGGACGGGCGAAAACTGCGTGCAACCGCCGTGACGCAAACGATACCTTTCCCTCGAACTTATCACCGAACGACCACATTAACCATAAGTTAAAATAGGCTCATCGCCGTTCCGGGGCGGTAAAATGCCGGGCTAGTGTGCAGAGTTTTTCACTGGAAAAATGCGCTTTAAGGCACAAAATTAACAATTAAAGCGGCAAAACTCCGAAGTTATATAACAAACCGACGGCCGCACATGAGATTCCGACTTTTGATAACCGAACATGGAATTAGAAAAAGTAATGATAAAAAGCGGCTGAAATTAGATTATTTCAAATGAAGGGTTATATAAGGAAAGACGATGGCATAAGGCAAGAAGCGCGAGCCCGCGGAGGGCTCGCAGAAGGCAGGATGTCAGGCAAGCCACTCGGGCAGATCGTTCAGGCCCATCGCCTGACGCACCAGCTTCGGCTTGACGCCCGGCAGGCTGTCCGCCAGCCGCAGGCCCACGTCGCGCAGCAGCTTTTTGGCCGGGTGATTACCGTCGAACAGTTCGCGGAACCCCTGCATGCTGGCCAGCATTACCGCCGCGCCATGTTTGCGGCGGCGCTCATAGCGGCGCAGATAGAGGTGCTGGCCGATATCCTTGCCCTGCCGCTGCAGGCGGCGCAGTTCGGAAATCAGCTCGGCGGCGTCCATAAAGCCCAGATTCACGCCCTGCCCGGCCAACGGATGCACGGTATGCGCCGCATCGCCCACCAGCGCCAGGCGGTGCGCGGCGAAACTGCGCGCATAGCGGCCGGTCAGCGGGAACGCCAGCCGTTCGCTTTCCAGGCTGCAAGCCCCCAGGCGCATGTCGAAGGCCATCGCCAGTTCGCGGTTGAACTGCGCCGGTTCCAGCTGCTTGAGCCGCTCGGCCTCTTCCGGCGTCACCGACCAGACGATGGAGCTCAAATGCGGATCGCTGAACGGCAGGAACGCCAGAATGCCGTCGCCGTGGAAAATTTGCCGCGCCGTCGCCTGATGCGGCTCTTCGGTGCGAATGGTGGCGACCAGCGCATGGTGGCGGTAATCCCAGAAGGTAAGCGGAATGTCGGCGTGCTGGCGCAGCCACGACTGGGCGCCGTCGGCGCCGATCATTAGGCGGGCGGTCAGCATGCGGCCATCCTCCAGCGTGACGAAAGCGTCGTTCTCGCCCCACGCCACCTGCTTGAGCGCGGCCGGGGTAATCAGCGTGATGTCCGACAGGCTTTCGGCGCGTTTCCACAGCGCCTGCTGGATCACCGAGTTTTCGATGATGTGGCCAAGATGGCTGAAGCCGCACTCGTCGCCGCGGAAGGCGATTTTGCCAAAGCTGTCGCGATCCCACACTTCCATCGCGTTATAAGCGCTGGCGCGCAGCTGGAGAATGTCATCCCACACGCCGATATGCTGCAGCAAACGCTCGCTGGCGGCATTGATGGCGGAGACCCGCAGCGCAGGCTGCTCCGACGGCGGCGCCATGTCCGGCTGGCGCTGCTCCAGCACCGCCACGCGCAGCCCGCTGCCCTGCAGGCCGCAGGCCAACGCCAGCCCCACCATACCGCCACCGGCGATAATCACGTCAAATGATTGCATGCTGCTCGATTTCCTTAAATAACGCGCGACGCCTTGCCGCGCCGCGTTTTGGGCGCGCCACAGGGCGCCCGATTCTGTGTCTAACGTTCCACCCAGCCGAGCGTGCGCTTGGCGAAGGCGTCGCGCACCGCCGGCAAACGCTCCATCGCCATCAGCCCCAGGTTGCGGCCGACCACCAGCGGGGCATACCGGTTGGCGAACAGGCGGATCAATCCGTCGGTCACGCCGATCGTCGCCTGCTGATCGTTTTGCCGCCGCTGCTGATAGCGGCTCAGCAGCGCATAACCACCGGCGTCTTCGCCGCTGTCCATCGCTTCTGCCAGCGTTTCCGCCAGCGACATCACGTCGCGCAGACCGAGGTTGAACCCCTGCCCGGCGATCGGATGCAGCGTCTGCGCCGCGTTGCCCACCAGCGCCAGACGATGGCTGACATGCCGATCGGCGGTCAGCAGGCTGAGCGGATAGCTGTGCCGTTTACCGGCCTTGAGGATGCGCCCCAGCCGCCAGCCGAAGGCCTGTTGCAGCTCGGCGATAAATCGCTCGTCGTCCCAAGCATCCACCCGGGCGCGATCTTCGCGCGCATGGCACCACACCAAAGAACTGCGCCCCTGCGACATCGGCAGCAGCGCCAGCGGCCCGTAGCGGGTAAAACGCTCGAAGGCGCGCCCCTGCGGATCCTCCGCCGTGGTGACGTTGGCGATGGTGGCGAACTGCGGATAGTCCTCCTGCCGCCACTGCACGTTGCAGGCCTGCGCCAGCGCCGAACGCGAACCGTCGGCCGCCACCAGCAGTTGCCCGCACAGGCGCAGACCGGTATCCAGTTGTACTTCCGCCCGCTCTGCGGTGCGAATCACGTCCACCACCCGCGCGGGGCAGTGCAGCGTAACACCTGGCGCCTTCGCCAGCAGCGCGAACAGCCGCTGCCCGGCGTCATGCAGTTCGATCACCTGACCGAGCGCATCGACCTGATAATCCTGCGCCTGCAGATTCACGAAACCGGCGTGGCCGCGATCGCTGACGTGCACCTGAGCGATCGGCGTAGCGCAGTCGCGCAGCGCCGGCCAAACGCCGATGCGCGCCAGCTGTTGGCAAGTGCCCTGCGCCAGTGCGATGGCGCGGGCGTCAAAGCCCGGATGGCTGCGGCCGTCCGGCCGAGTCGCCTCGACCAGATCCACCGCCATTCTTCCCTGAGTAAGCGACGAGATAGCCAGCGCCAGCGTCGCACCCGCCATACCGCCACCAACGATAATTACGCTCATTTTATGACCTTGCCGCCGCCATCAATGCTTCGATGGCATCGGCGTCTTTCACCACGGTGGCGGTCAGGTTTTCATTGCCGTCGGCGGTGATCACGATGTCGTCCTCGATGCGGATGCCGATGCCGCGGTATTCCGCCGGCACGTCCGCATCCGGCGCAATGTACAGCCCCGGTTCCACGGTCAGCACCATGCCCGGCTCCAGCAGCCGATCGCGGCTCGGCGTGCCGTAGTGGCCGACGTCGTGCACGTCGAGGCCCAGCCAGTGGCTCAGCCCGTGCATGAAGAACTGCCGGTGCGCCTGCTCGGCGATAAGCTGATCGACTTCACCTTTCAATACGCCCAGCTCCACCAGCCCGACCACCATGATGCGCACCACTTCGTCGTTGACTTCGCGGATGCTGGTGCCGGGTTTAAACAGTTCCAAAGCGCGCTGCAGCGACGCCAGCACGATGTCGTACACCGCGCGCTGCGGCTTGCTGAACTTGCCGTTGACCGGGAAGGTGCGGGTGATGTCGCCGGCATACCCCTGGTACTCACAACCGGCGTCGATCAGCACCAGATCGCCGTCGCGCATCTGGCTCTCGTTCTCGGTGTAGTGCAGGATACAGCCGTTTTCGCCGCTGCCGACGATGGTGTTGTAAGACGGGTAGCGGGCGCCGAGGCGGGTGAATTCATGGTGAATTTCCGCTTCCAGCTGGTATTCGAACATGCCCGGGCGGCATTTTTCCATCGCGCGGGTGTGCGCCAGCGCGCTGATCTCACCGGCGCGACGCATCACCGCCAGCTCTTCCGGCGATTTGAACAGGCGCATGTCATGCAGCCACGGCCGCCAGTCGGTCACGGTGGCCGGCGCCTGCAGATTCTGGCGGAACCCCTTGCGCAGCTTGTCCAACGCGCCGAACAGGATCTGATCGGCATAGGCGTATTCGCCCTGCGCGTGGTAGACCACGTCCAGGCCGTTGAGCAGCAGGTGCAGCTGGTCATTGATTTCATCGAACGGCAGCGCGCGATCCACGCCCAGCTTCGCCGGCGCGGCGTCTTGCCCCAGGCGGCGGCCAAACCAGATTTCCGCCGTCAGATCGCGCACCCGGTTGAACAGCACGCTGTGGTTGTGCGTTTCGTCGCTTTTGATCAGCACCAGCACCGCTTCCGGCTCATTGAAGCCGGTCAGGTACCAAAAGTCGCTGTTCTGCCGATAGGGATAGTCTGAATCTGCACTGCGCGTCGTTTCCGGCGCAGAGAAAATAACCGCCGCGCTGGCCGGCGCCATTTTCGCCAACAGCGCCTGACGGCGGTTGTTGAATTCCTGCTGAGTCATTACCTTCTCCTGAAATCATGCCATCCGCATCGCCGGCGGAGGGCCGATAGGACGTTTAGTGCAACGTCGGTTTGATGTTTTCCGGCGCCGTTGGCTTGTGACGGGTGAATTCGCCGTAGCACATGATGGCGGCAACCCGCACATACTCCGCCACTTCTTCCAGCGACTGCTCCAATTCTTCCTGATCTTCGTCTTCGTCGTAGCCCAGCTGCGCGATGTTGCGCAGATCGTCGATCGCTTCACCGACTTCGTCTTTCACCTGGGCCAGTTTGGGCTGCATCATGCCCAGCCCGAGCAGGAAGTGGTTGACCCAACCGGCCAACGCGTCGGCGCGATCGAACACGCTGACGGCTTCCCCTTCCGGCAACATCAGTTGGAACAGGAATTCGTCGTCTTCCAGCGTTTCGCGCGTCACTTCATACAGCTGTTGCAGCGGTTGGCTGAGCGCCTGCGGGAAGGCGACGCCTTCGTTGGTCAGATCGTGCACCAGCGCCTGCCAGCCGGCATCACGGCTGCCGCCGCACAGCAGGCCGCTGATCAGGCCGTGCATTTCTGCCGCGGTCAGCGCCACCGACTGCTGGTTGAGGGCCACGGTCAAAGATTGGTAACTTGGAAATGTATTCTGTATAGACATGCGCATTCGTCATCGTTGGCAGGATAAGTTCGTGTTATGCTACCACCAAGGTCCGTCGCTATACCAGATAAGCGCGACACCTCAGTGGCTAGTTATAATCGCGATGTGGCAGGTTTCACACTGCGCCGTCGGGTGGCGAAAGTGCGGTAAATACGCATTTTGAAACCCTTTTTTGACTGGCAATGTGCGCCACAGTAGATTACAACCAGGTACTGAAAAAGGGGTTGTATCTTGGTACCGAGGTATATATAGTGGCGCCCGCTTTGACGGCCCGGCCAGGGCGGACAAGGCTGGCGCGAAATTTAGGCAGGAAGGTGGCATGTCTGCACAACCGGTAGATATTCAAATTTTTGGCCGCTCGTTAAGAGTCAATTGCCCGCCAGAACAACAAGATGCGTTGAATATGGCGGCGGACGATCTTAACCAACGGTTGCAAGATCTTAAAGTTCGCACTAGAGTCTCCAATACTGAGCAACTGGTTTTCATCGCGGCATTGAACGTCTGTCACGAACTTGCTCAAGAACGGTTGAAAACCCGTGACTATGCGTCCAATATGGAACAACGCATAAGGATGCTGCAGCAGACCATTGAACAAGCGTTGCTTGAACAAGGTCGCATCTCTGAACGTCAGGATGCACAATTCGAATAACTTAAGTTGTTGAAATCACAGTTTCGGCAACGAGTACAAAATTTCTCTGAGATGTTCGCCAGCGGGCCAGTCCCCTGAGCCGATATTTAGTACAAACAGAATGTGTTGCTCCGCGATCGGTGAGCACGCTCGGTGCGCCGAGAAGCCTTAAGATTGCGACGGCACGTTCACCTTGAACCATGGGTTCAAGGGTTACAGCCTGCGACGGCATCTCGGAGATTCCCCTTCTCAGCGGTTTATGTGTGCTGAACGCCACACTGAGCAAGCCTGATACGATGCCTTTTCAACCCCAATTCACGCAGCAGCGCCAAGCCATTCGTCAACTCATACGCCAACGTCGGCGCGAGCTTACGCCGGGCCAGCAACGCTTTGCCGCAGACAAGATAGCCGAGCGCCTCGTCGCGCATACGCACATTAAGGCGGCGCACAGCATCGCGGTATTCCTGTCGTTTGACGGTGAACTCGACACCGGGCCGCTGATCGAGCAACTGTGGACGCTCGGCAAACGGGTTTACCTGCCGGTGCTGCACCCGTTCAGCCCTGGCCACCTGCTGTTCCTGCGCTATGCGCCGGAAACGCCGCTGGTGCGCAATCGCTTCAATATTCTCGAACCGCGCCTCGATGTGCGCCAGGTGCTGCCGCTGGGCGAGCTGGACGTCGTGCTGACGCCGCTGGTGGCGTTCGATCATACCGGGCAGCGTCTGGGCATGGGCGGCGGCTTTTACGATCGCACCCTGCAAAACTGGCGCAGCGGCGGCCCCTATCCTATCGGCCTGGCCCATGATTGCCAGCAGGTGGAGCACCTGCCGACCGAGCACTGGGATATCCCGCTGCCGGAAATCCTCACCCCGCTCTGCAGCTGGGCGTGGCACGAGCCCAAATAGCAAAAGGCCGGATCGCTCCGGCCTTTTTCGTTGCGGCGAGCCGCCGAATCAGAACAGCAGACGGGCGCGAATGGTGCCGTCGATGGCCTTCATGCGCTGCAGCGCGGCGTCGGCGCGTGCGGTTTCCGCTTCGATGTCGATCACCACGTAGCCGATTTCCGGCCCGGTTTGCAGATACTGTGCGGCGATGTTAACCCCCTCTTCGGCGAAGATCTGGTTAATCTGCGTCAGCACGCCCGGGCGGTTTTCGTGGATGTGCAGCAGGCGGCTGGCGTTCGGGCCATGCGCCGGCAGCGACACTTCCGGGAAGTTGACGGCAGACAGAGTCGATCCGTTGTCGGAGTATTTCGCCAGCTTGCCGGCCACTTCGTCGCCGATATTCTCCTGCGCTTCCTGCGTGGAACCGCCGATGTGCGGCGTCAGCAGCACGTTGTCGAACTCACACAGCGGCGAGTTGAACGGATCGCTGTTGGTCGCCGGCTCTTCCGGGAAGACGTCGATCGCCGCGCCCGCCAGGTGATTGCTGGCCAGCGCGTCGCACAGCGCGGGAATATCCACCACGGTGCCGCGCGAGGCGTTGATCAGAATGGCGCCCGGTTTCATCAGCGCCAGCTCTTCCGCCCCCATCATGTTCTTGGTGGCCAGCGTTTCCGGCACGTGCAGCGTCACCACGTCGCTCATATTGAGCAGATCGGACAGATGGCGCACCTGCTGCGCGTTACCTAACGGCAGCTTGTTCTCGATGTCGTAGAAGAACACCTTCATGCCCAGCCCTTCGGCCAGAATGCCCAGCTGGGTGCCGATGTGGCCGTAGCCGATGATGCCCAGCTTTTTGCCGCGCGCCTCGTAGGAGCCCACGGCCAGTTTGTGCCACACGCCGCGGTGCGCCTTGGCGTTGGCGGCCGGAATGCCGCGCAGCATCAACAGCAGCTCGCCCAGCACCATTTCGGCCACGGATCGGGTATTGGAGAACGGGGCGTTGAAGACCGGAATACCGCGCTTGGTCGCCGCTTTCAGATCAACCTGGTTGGTGCCGATGCAGAAGCAGCCCACCGCCACCAGTTTTTCTGCGGCGGCGAACACCTCTTCGGTCAGATGCGTACGCGATCGGATGCCGACGAAGTGCGCATCGCGGATGGATGCCTTCAGCGATTCGGTGTCTAACGCACCCTTATGGTATTCGATGTTGGTATAACCGGCGGCACGTAAATTATCGACCGTGCTCTGATGAACCCCTTCCACCAACAGGAATTTAATCCTGTCTTTCTCCAATGATACTTTTGCCATTTACCCGACCCTATGTTCAGACTTCAGAAGCGGCTGTGACGACACAGCTCCCATCCAACATAACAAAAATAACGCGGGCGGCAATACAAACGATTGCCTGCCCGGCAGGACAAGGCGCAGCGTTGATGGCGGTTTACGGCAGAAAATGCCATAGGGAAAGTTTTCGGCAGAAGCTTTGGGGAGTCAGTTTTCACAATGTGACATAAGTCACCAAATTTGCCGTTTTTCAGAAAAGATATTTTAACCGAAGAATTATGCGGCCCGGCACTACCGGGCCACAAACGGCGGAGGTTTATTTGACCACTTTCACGCCTTCCGGGGTGCCGACCAGCGCCACGTCCGCGCCGCGGTTGGCGAACAGCCCCACGGTCACCACACCGGCGATGCCGTTGATCTTGTTCTCCAGCGCGATGGCGTCGGTGATGCTCAGGTTATGCACATCGAGGATCACGTTGCCGTTGTCGGTCACCACGTTTTGGCGATACTCCGGCAGGCCGCCGAGTTTCACCAGCTCACGCGCCACGTAAGAGCGAGCCATCGGGATCACTTCCACCGGCAGCGGGAACTTGCCCAGCACGTCCACTTGCTTGCTGGCGTCGACGATGCAGATGAATTTCTTGGCGATGGCGGCGATGACCTTCTCGCGCGTCAACGCCGCGCCGCCGCCCTTGATCATCTGCATATGGCCGTTGATTTCGTCCGCGCCGTCCACGTAGATATCGAGCGAGTCCACTTCATTGCTGTCGAACACGTGAATGCCGAGGCTTTTCAGCTTGGCGGTGGAGGCGTCGGAGCTCGATACCGCGCCTTCGATCTGGTGCTTGATGGAGCCCAGCGCGTCAATAAAGTGGGCGGCGGTAGAACCGGTGCCGACCCCGACGATGGTGCCCGGCGTCACGTATTCCAGCGCTGCCCAGCCCACCGCTTTTTTCAGTTCATCCTGCGTCATAATATGTCCCTTGCCTCTGTACGAAAACGTGTGCGTATTATAGGGTAAAACGCTGTTTTTCACGCCGGCAGGATCACACTTATTTGCCGCAGCCCGCATTTTTAGCCGCTTAGCGGCGAGACGGGGGCGTGATTTTTCCACCTGCGCCGCGCGCAAAATGTGGCATAGTGCCGGTATCATTCTAATTTAAGGGATATCTTTCCGATGAAACGCCCAGACTATCGTACGCTGCAAGCGCTGGACGCGGTGATCCGTGAGCGCGGCTTCGAGCGCGCCGCTCAAAAACTCTGCATCACGCAATCGGCGGTATCCCAACGCATCAAACAGCTGGAAAACCTGTTCGGCCAACCGCTGCTGGTCCGTACCGTGCCGCCGCGCCCGACCGAACAAGGGCAAAAGCTGCTGGCGTTGCTGCATCAGGTGGAATTGCTGGAAGAAGAGTGGCTGGGCAACGACACCGGCGTCGATACGCCGCTGCTGCTGTCGCTGGCGGTCAACGCCGACAGTCTGGCAACCTGGCTGCTGCCGGCGCTGAAGCCGGTGCTGGCGGATTCCCCCATTCGCCTGAATCTGCAGGTGGAAGATGAAACCCGCACCCAGGAGCGGCTGCGCCGCGGTGAGGTGGTGGGCGCGGTAAGTATTCAGCCGCAGCCGCTGCCGAGCTGCCTGGTGGATCGGCTGGGGGCGCTGGATTACCTGTTCGTGGCCTCCAGCACCTTCGCCGAGCGCTATTTCCCGAGCGGCGTCACCCGCTCCGCGCTGCTGAAAGCGCCGGCGGTGGCCTTCGACCATCTCGACGACATGCATCAGGCATTCCTGCAGCAGAACTTCGATCTGTCGCCGGGCAGCGTGCCCTGCCATATCGTGAACTCGTCGGAAGCCTTCGTGCAGCTGGCGCGTCAGGGCACCACCTGCTGTATGATCCCGCATCTGCAGATCGAAAAGGAGCTGGCTTCCGGTGAGCTGATCGATCTGACGCCGGGGCTGTATCAGCGCCGCATGCTGTACTGGCACCGCTTCGCGCCGGAAAGCCGCATGATGCGCAAAGTGACCGACGCGCTGCTGGAACACGGCCACCAGGTGCTGCGCCAGGATTAAAACGAAAAAAGGTTCGCCGCAGCGAACCTTTTCTTCAACACGAACACCTTACTGCGCGGCGTTGCGCTGCAGCTCGAACACCACATCCACCTGATCGTCGAAGTGAATGCTTTGCTGCTCATAGGTTTGCGCCGCGTCGCTTTCCGCCGCCGCACCCGCCGCCTTATACATCCGCGCCACCGGCATCGGTTGGTAGTTGGCGACCCGGTAGCGAATGCTGTACACCGGCCCCAGCTTGGCGTGGAAACCTTTGGCCAGGGATTCGGCCTGCTGAGTCGCGTTCTCGATCGCTTTTTGCCGCGCCTGCTCGCGATACACGTCCGGCTTGGCGACGCCCAGCTCCACCGCGCGGATCTCGTTCAGGCCGGATTTCAGCGCGCCGTCCAGCAGCTCGTTCAGCTTGTCCAACTGACGCAGGGTTACCTGCACCTGACGCACCGCCCGGTAGCCCTTCAGCACCGACTCGCCGGTTTTCAGGTAGTCGTACTCCGGCTGGGTGCGCAGGTTGGCGGCGCTGATGTCTTTCTTCTCGATGTTATTTTTCTGCAGGAAATCAAAGTACTGTGCTACGCGCTCGTCCACCTGCTTCTTCGCCTGGGCGGCGTCTTTGGAGGAAACGCTCACTTCGATCGCCAGGGTGGCGATATCCGGCGTGGCGTCCACGCTGGCGGTGCCGGAGGTGACGACGTGCGGCCCTTCAGGCACTTCAGCCGCCTGCAGCGCCATCGGTAACGTCCCTAATCCGACCATTGCGGCCATAGCCAATGCTTTTAGCTTCACAGTGTCTCCTTAATGACAGGCTGTCTCTGATCGCCGGCTTTTCCCTGTGAGAACCGCCGGATTCCTGGCATCAAACGTAGCATATCGCGCGGCGTTTTGAATTCGGATTAGTGGCAAATTCTTATAAATTTGCCCCCTGCCAGGCCAGCTGCAGCGCGATGCCCCACATCACCAGCCCGACCAGCGCGTTGATGATGCGCTGCGCCCGCTGGGTGTTCAGCCACGGCGCCAGCCAGGAGGCCAGCAGCGCCAGCCCGAAGAACCACACCGCCGACGCGCTGACCGCGCCGAGCGCGAACCAGGAGCGTACGTCCGCCGTCAGCTGCCCGCCCAGGCTGCCGAGCACCACAAAGGTATCCAGATAAACGTGCGGGTTCAGCCAGGTAACCGCCAGCATGGTGACCACGAGGCGCCAGCGGCTCTGCGCCAGCTCCTGCGCCGCGGCCTGCGCCGGTTGCGGGCTGAAGGCGGAACGGAACGCGCCCCAGCCGTACCACAGCAGAAACGCCACCCCGCCCCAGGTGACCAGCGCCAGCAGCAGCGGCGAGCGGGTCAGCAACGCGCTGCCGCCGAAAATACCGGCGCAGATCAGCACGATATCGCTCAACGCGCACAGCGAGGCGATCATCAAATGATACTGGCGGCGAATGCCCTGATTCATCACGAATACGTTCTGCGGGCCCAGCGGCAGGATCATGGCGGCGCTCAGGGCAAAACCCTGCAGGAAGACGGCTAACATGGGAGATTCCTCGAATGATAAAAGGCGCCGGACGAGGGCGCGTATCGGTCAACACGCGCATCATACGAGGAAGCGATCATTAGGTGAAATTGATGTTTCTAATCCAGTATCAGAGATGCTAATACTTAAATCGGTGTGACGAACCCCAGCTCCTGCGAGATGCGTTGCGCAGTGGCCAGCACCGGTTTAATCAGGCTTTTGACGCCGATTTGCTGCAGCTTGGCGGTCGGCAGAGAAACAGACACCGCATAGGGCACGCGCTGTTGAATATCGAATACCGGCGCCGCCACGCAGGAGACCCCCAGCTCGTTTTCTTCGCGATCCATCGCCATACCGCGCTGGCGAATATCGGCCAGTTCCTCATACATTTTCGGCAGCTCGGTGATGGTATTGCGCGTCAGCGTCTGAATCTCCTGCTGATGGCTCTGCCAGTAGTGGGCCGGGTAATCGTCGTTGCCGTAGGCCATGAAGATTTTACCCATCGCCGAACAGTACAGCGGCATATGCTGGCCGATATAGGCGCGGGTGCGCATCATGCCGGTGGTCGGCTCCAGCTTGTAGATCAGAATGACGTGGTCGTCTTCGCGGCTGGAGAAGTTGACCGTCTCACCCACTTCCAGGTTCAGCTGTTCCAAATGCGGCGCGGCCACGTGAATGATATTGAGTGACGACAGCGCCTTCTGGCCGATGGAAATGAACTTGGTGGTCAGGCGGTAGCTGCCCGGCGACGGCGCCTGGGTCACATAGCCGCTGGTGTGTAACCCCTGCAGCAAGCGGTGCACCGTGCTCTTGTTCATGCCGGCCAGTTCGGACAGATGCGCCAGTGGGCATCCATTGGGGAAATTGCTCAGGATCTCAATCAACTGCAAACCGCGGAACAGGCTTTGGCTGCCCAGCGGTTTGTCTTTCTTGTCATCTTTCTCGTCGACGGCTTTCAGGCTCATAGCGAAAATCTCTCCAGTGTCGAACCGCCAACCGGCGCTGCGGCGAAGTCAGCAGGCTCTTTGCCGGGCATGTTACCCCAAGGCCTGCATCAGGTGAAGACGGAACGCCGTTTCATTGTCCGCAGCAGGCCAAAAATCCGCAATATTTCCCCCGCATTGAAGTGAGCCATCGGTCACACTTCCGCAAAGTAAAAAATAACTCATTGTTTAATAAAAACAATTAAAACCTTATCGCCTTTGATTTAGCGCAACGAACGTCATATTATTTTTGAAATTGAATTTCGTATATTGAAATTTAAAGGCCAGATACTCACCAGCGGTTTAGCTGATTTGCCCGGCATCTTCGCTCGGGCGCAACACCAGGGGCGCATCACATGACTATCGATAATGCGGTACAACCCATCCTTACCCTCAGCCACATCGTCAAGCGATTTGGCGGCAACGTGGCGGTCAACGACGTCAGCCTGCAGGTGATGCCGGGCGAGGTTCTGGCGCTGCTGGGCGAAAACGGCGCCGGCAAATCGACGCTGATCAAAGTGCTGGCGGGCGTCTACCCGCGCGACGGCGGCGATATTCGTTTTCAGGGCGCAAGCATCACCTCCGCCGCCGCGATAAAAAGCGCCAGCCGCCAGCCGATCGCCTTTATTCATCAGGATCTCGGCCTGATTGAATGGATGACGGTGGCGGAGAACATGGCGCTGGTGATGGGGTTTCCCCGCCGCTTTGGGTTGATCGACTGGCGCGCCATTCGCCGCCGGGCGGCGCAGGCGCTGCACGACGTCGGTATCGCGCTCGATCCCGATGCGCGCGTCTTCGAACTGTCGCGCACCGAAAAATCGCTGCTGGCGATCGCCCGCGCGGTGGCGGTCAACGCCGAGCTGCTGGTGCTGGATGCACCGACCGCCTCCCTGCCCGCCAACGACGTGCGCCATCTGTTCGCCGTGATCAACCGGCTGCGCGCCAAAAAGGTCGGCATGATTTACGTCACCCACCGCCTGGACGAAGTGATCGAAATCGCCGATCGGGTCTGCGTAATGCGCGACGGGCGCTATGTCGCCGGCGGCCGCACCGCCGACTACTCGCTGCGCGATCTAGTGCAAACCATCGTCGGCGAAGCGATGGCGGACGATCAGCGCGAACCGCTGCCGGTACATCGTCCGCCGGTGCTGCAGCTCGATAGCGTCACGGTAGGCGACATCGGCCCGGTGAGCTTCGATTTGCAGCCGGGCGAGATGCTGGCGCTGGCCGGCCTGCGCGGGGCCGGGCAAGAAGAGATTGGCCGGCTGCTGTTCGGGTTGCGTCAGGCCGACGGCGGCGCGATTCGGTTTCGCGATCGGCCCTATCAGGCGAGCTCCCCGCAGCAGGCGATGGCGTGCGGCGTTTCGCTGGTGGCGGGCGATCGCACCGGCGAAAGCCTGGTGATGTCGATGAGTGTGCGTGAAAACCTGTTTATCAACCCCTGCGCCAGCGGCCACCGGCTGCTCTCCCGCTACGGGCGGCGAGCGGAGATCGGCGCCAGTTGGTGGAAAGTGCAGCTGTTCGACGTGCGCCCCAAGGACGTCAATATCGATATCAGCGCACTGTCCGGCGGCAACCAGCAAAAGGTGGTGATGGCGCGTTGGATGCACCTGGGGGCGCCGCTGCTGATCCTGGAAGATCCCACCGCCGGCGTGGACGTCGGCGCGCGAGCGGAAATCTACCACCTGCTGAATAAATCCCTGGCGGAAGGCGTGGCGGTGCTGGTGATCTCCAACGATTTCGAGGAGATCGCCCATATTTGCAACCGCGCGCTGGTGTTCAACCGCGGGAAAGTGGTCGGCGAGCTGAAAAATCAGCAGGTGTCATTCGCCAATTTATTGGAGCTGGCCTCTGCCAGCACCGGGGAAAGCGTCGCAATCACGTCAGAATCCGAGGTAGGCCATGTCTAAAACATCCGTTAAATCAACCGCGCTGGAGCAGCGCGTCAGTCTGGCGCAGGACGGCGCCGGCCCGTGGCTGATGCAGGTTCTTACCCGCTATGGCCTGCTGCTGCTGTGCATCGCGCTGGTCGTGCTGTTCTCACTGCTCACCCCCTCCTTCGCATCGATGTTGACGCTGCAGGCGATCCTGTCGAGCAAGGCCAAAATCGCCCTGTTGGCGCTGGCGGCGACCATCCCGATGATCGTGGGCAAGATCGATCTTAACGTCGGTTTCGGCATTGTGCTGTGGCACATTCTGGCGATCACGCTGCAGGTGGAATACGGCTTCTCCTGGCAGATGGCGGTGCTGACGGTGCTGGCGATCTCGGCGCTGTATGGGTTGCTGAACGGCATTCTGGTGGCGCTGGCCGATATCGACAGCTTCGTCGCCACCCTTGGCTCCGGCACCGTGCTGTACGCCATTGCCCTGTGGCACTCCGGCGGGCGGCAGATCGTCGGCGACTTGCCGGATGCCTTTATCGCGCTGCACCACACCGAGATCGCCGGCATTCCGATCGTGGCGTTTTACGTGCTGATCGTCGCGGTGGTGCTGTGGCTCATCACCGAACATACCCCGCTCGGCCGCTGCATGTATGCGGTGGGCGGCAACCCGGCGGCGGCGCGCCTGAACGGCATCTCGGTCAACCGCTTCACGATCGGCGCTTTCATCGCCTCCAGCGTGCTCACCGGTTTCAGCGGCGTGTTGATCGCCGCCGAACAGGGCGTCGGCCAGGCCAGCGTCGGCATGGACTATCTGCTGCCGGCGCTGGTCGGCGCCTTCCTCGGCAGCACCACCATTCGCCCTGGGCGCGTCAATGTCTGGGGCACCGTGGTCGGCATCGCCATTCTGGCTATCGGCATCGCCGGCATTCAGCAGTTCGGCGGTGAATTCTGGGTCGAGCCGCTGTTCAACGGTGCGACGCTGTTGCTGTCGATCACCCTGGCCGGCTATGCCCAACGCCGCCGGCTGCTCAATCAGAAAGCGGTACAACGCAGCCAGGCGACGCCGGCTGACAACAACAATCAGACAGCGACCCACCCTTAAACCAGGAGCACACCATGAAACGCATTTGGCTGTTACCGGGGTTCACCACATTATTGCTCGCCGCATCGCCGGCCTGGGCCGACGCCTATCTCGATCAGGCCACCGCCGCCGTCGCGAAGGCCACCGCCAGCGCCACCCAGTGGGACGGCCCCACCAGCGGCCCGCAGCTGCAGGCCAACAAGAAGATCATTTTTATCGCCTCCGACATGAAGAACGGCGGCGTGCAAGGGGTGCAACAGGGGTTGAGCGAAGCGGCGAAAGCCGCCGGCTGGAAGCTGGAAACGCTCGACGGCGGCGGCTCGGTGAAAGATCAGCTGGCATCGCTCAATCAGGCCATCGCCCAGAAACCGGACGGCATCGTGATCGGCGGCTGGAACCCTAACGTCGCCAAGATCCCGCTGAAAAAGGCCGTGCAGCAGGGTATCGTGCTGACCGCCTGGCATGCGGTGCCGGAACCGGGCCCCATCGCCAAATATAACGTGTTCTATAACGTCACGTCGGACTCCAACGAAGTGGCGCGCATCGCCGCGCAATACGCGGTGGTGCAGTCCGGCGGCAAGGCGAGCGTGCTGATCTTCACCGACTCGCTGTACCAAATCGCGCTGGACAAGGCCAACGTCATGAAAGAAGAGATCGCCAAATGCAGCGGCTGTACGCTGCTGGAATTCATCGACACGCCGCTGGCCGATACCGCCAACCGCATGCCGGCGATGACCTTCAGCCTGCTGCAGAAGTACGGCGACAAATTCCAATATGCGCTGGCGATCAACGATCTGTACTTCGACTTTATGGCGCCGGCGCTGAAGACCGCCGGCAAAGGCGGCAAGAACGCACCTTACAACGTATCGGCCGGCGACGGTTCAATCTCCGCTTATCAGCGTATCCGCTCAGGCGACAGCCAGTCGGCGACGGTGCCGGAACCCTTGAAGCTGCACGGTTGGCAACTGCTGGACGAATTCAACCGCGCCTTCGCCAAGCAGCCGCCTTCCGGCTACGTCACCCCGGCGCATCTGGTCACCCGCGACAATATCACCGCCGACGGCGGCGCCAATAACCTGTATGACCCGCAAAACGATTATCAGGGCCATTACAAAGCAATCTGGGGCGTGAAGTGAACGGCGATTCATTGCGCACGCACGCCCGGCTCGAGCGCCTGTGTTCGCCGGCGATCTGGGCCGAGGGGCCGGTGTGGCTGCCGCAGGAGGATGCGGTGGTGTTCAGCGACGTGAAAGGCAATCGCATGTTCCGCTGGTCGCGCCGGGGTGAGCTAAGCCTATACCGCTCGCCGTCTCACTACGCCAACGGCAATGCGCGCGACGGCGAGGGGCGCGTGGTCAGCTGCGAACACGGGCGGCGCGGCATTAGCCGCACCGAAAGCGATGGCGAGGTACGCCTGTTGATCGACCGCGTCGACGGCAAGCGCTTTAATTCGCCGAACGACGTGGCGGTGCGCTCCGACGGCACCCTATGGTTCACCGATCCGCCCTACGGCATCATCGGCGACGAAGAGGGTTACAAATCGGAAAGCCAGGTGGTCGGCTGTTATCTCTACAGCTTCGATCCGCGCGACGGTTCGCTGACCATCGCCGCCTGCGACCTGCAGCGCCCGAACGGCCTGGCGTTTTCACCGGATGAAAAATGGCTGTACGTTGCGGACATGTCGATCGTGGATTTTCCGACGCAGGGCCGCCGCGAGCTGCGCGTCTATGCGGTCAACGGCCGCGAGCTGGAAGCCGGCCGCCGTTTCGCGACGGTGGAGCCCGGTTTCCCGGACGGCTTCTGCGTCGATCGGGCCGGCAATCTGTTTTGCAGCTGCGCCGACGGCGTGCTGGTCTTTGATCCACAGGGGCGACAGATCGACAAAATCAGCGTGCCGGAACGCGTCTCCAATTGTACCTTCGGCGGCCCGAACGGCGATGAGCTCTATATCACCGCCACCACCTCGCTCTACCGCATGGTGCTGAACACCCGCGGTTAGCCGGGGCCTCGCAAGACGCAGGGTGGGTTTCGATCCGCCCTGCTTTGTCGCGTCTGAAGCACGTCATTCCCACCAAAACGTGGCGGCGATCACAAAACCACCACTCAATTTTAACGTCATGTTTTTCATGAATAATTTTACTCCCTCTTGCTTTGACTTCCCTGAACCGCCGGGATAGCATTTATTTGAAATACAATTTCGTATATTGAAATTTAGCGAACCAAAAACAGACGATTCGCACAGGCGGAGAACCGGCATGAGAGTGGGTTACAGCGAGTTAAAACAGCAATTCAAACGCGTGCTGCTGGCGCGCGGCGTGGCGGAACACACCGCCGACGACTGCGCCGGCATGTTCGCCGACACCACCGCCAGCGGCGTTTACTCCCACGGCGTTAACCGCTTTCCGCGCTTTATTCAGCAGTTGGACGCCGGCGATATCGTGCCGGACGCCGAACCCAGCAAACTGTTGTCTCTGGGGGCGATCGAGCAATGGGATGCGCACCAGGGCATCGGCAACCTTACCGCCCGCCGCATGATGGATCGCGCCATGCAATTAGCCGACGATCATGGCATCGGCCTGGTGGCGCTGCGCAACGCCAACCACTGGATGCGCGGCGGCGGTTACGGCTGGCAGGCGGCGGAGAAAGGCTATATCGGCATTTGCTGGACCAACTCGATCGCCGTGATGCCGCCGTGGGGCGCCAAAACGTGCCGTATCGGCACCAACCCGCTGATCGTCGCCGTGCCCGGCAACCCGATCACCATGGTGGATATGTCGATGTCGATGTTTTCCTACGGCGCGCTGGAGCTGAACCGGCTGGCGGGTAAAACCCTGCCGGTGGACGGCGGCTTCGACAACGACGGCCACCTGACCCGCGATCCGGCCACCATCGAAGAGAACCGGCGCATTTTGCCGATGGGGTATTGGAAAGGATCGGCGCTGTCGATCGTGCTGGACATGATCGCTACCCTGCTGTCCGGCGGCGCCTCGGTGGCGGAAGTGACGGAAGATCACCGCGACGAATACGGCGTCTCGCAGGTGTTCATCGCGATTGAGATAGACCGGTTGATCGACGGCGACAGCCGCGATCAAAAACTGCAGCGCATCATGGACTACGTCACCAGCGCCGAACGGGACAATCCCGACGTCGCCATTCGCCTGCCGGGCCACAAGTTCCCGCGCATTCTGGAAGAAAACCTGCGCGACGGCATTCCGATTGACGAACGAGTCTGGGCGCGCATTCAGGCGCTATAACGGGAGGATCATCATGATATTCGGCCACATCGCCAACACCGCGCCCGAGCAGTATCCGACGCCGGTCGCCAACGCCGTCGCCTATCTGCAACGCACCGATTTCAGCGTCTTGCCCGCAGGGCGTTATGAAGATCCCGCCACCGGCTACGTGGTGCAAGTGCTGGATCTGCATACCCAACCACCGGATGCGCTGCGCCCGGAAGTGCATAGGCAAAACGTCGACGTGCAGTTTCTGGTCAGCGGCACCGAGCTTATCGGCGTAGCGGCGGACAGCGGCGACAACGTCGTTCATCAGGAGCTGCTGGCGCAGCGCGACATTCTGTTTTATCAGGACGTGGCCGACGAATCCTGGCTCACGATGCAACCCGGCAACTTCGCGGTATTTTTTCCGCAGGACGTGCATCGCCCGGCCTGCATTAACCAGCGCCCCAGCGCGATACGCAAGGTGGTGGTGAAGATACCGCTGGCGTCGTTTAGCGCCTGATCGGCCGCAACACCCGTAACGATAACAACACCGGTCCATGGGGCCTGTGCGGGCGCCCTTGCGCCCAAACCAAGCAAAACAATAACGCCCGACCCTACAAAAAAGCGAACATCGAAAGAGGTCCTTATGAATACAGCCTCCGTTTCCGTCAGCCAAAGCCAGGCGATACCCAAGCTCCGCTGGCTGAGGATCGTGCCGCCGATCCTCATCACCTGCATCATTTCTTACATGGACCGGGTCAATATCGCCTTCGCCATGCCCGGCGGCATGGATGACGAACTCGGCATCACCGCCTCGATGGCCGGGCTGGCCGGCGGCATTTTCTTCATCGGTTACCTGTTTCTGCAGGTGCCCGGCGGCAAGCTGGCGGTATACGGCAACGGCAAGAAATTCATCGGCTGGTCACTGTTGGCCTGGGCGGTGATCTCGGTGCTGACCGGTCTGGTCACCAACCAATACCAGCTGCTGTTCCTGCGCTTCGCCCTCGGCGTTTCCGAAGGCGGCATGCTGCCGGTGGTGCTGACCATGATCAGCAACTGGTTCCCGGATAAGGAGCGCGGCCGCGCCAACGCCATCGTCATCATGTTCGTACCGATCGCCGGCATCCTCACCGCCCCGCTGTCGGGTTGGATCATCACCGCCTGGGACTGGCGCATGCTGTTCCTGGTGGAGGGGGCTCTGTCGCTGGTGGTGATGGCACTGTGGTACTTCACCATCAGCAACCGGCCGCAGGAAGCCAAATGGATCTCGCAGGCGGAAAAAGAGTATCTGGTGAAGACCCTGCACGACGAACAGCTGCTGATTAAAGGAAAAACGGTGCGCAACGCCTCGCTGCGCCGGGTGCTGGGCGACCGGATCATGTGGCAGTTGATCCTGGTAAATTTCTTCTACCAGACCGGTATCTACGGCTACACCCTGTGGCTGCCGACCATTTTGAAAGGGCTGACCCACGGCGATATGGAGCAAGTGGGCCTGCTCGCTATCCTGCCCTATATCGGCGCCATCTTCGGCATGCTGATCATCTCCACCCTCTCCGATCGCACCGGCAAGCGCAAAGTCTTCGTCGCCCTGCCGCTGGCCTGCTTTGCCGCCTGCATGGCGCTGTCGGTGCTGCTGAAGGATCACGTCTGGTGGTCTTACGCTGCGCTGGTCGGCTGCGGCGTGTTTATTCAGGCGGCAGCCGGGGTGTTCTGGACCATCCCGCCCAAATTGTTCAACGCCGAAGTGGCCGGCGGCGCGCGCGGCGTGATCAATGCGCTGGGCAACCTCGGCGGCTTTTGCGGCCCGTATATGGTCGGCGTCCTGATCAGCCTGTTCAGCAAGGACGTCGGCGTCTACAGCCTGGCGGCTTCGCTGGCGATCGCCTCCGTGCTGGCGTTGATGCTGCCCAATAAATGCGACCACGGCGCGAGGAACGAATGATGGAATATTGGCTGGGGCTCGACTGCGGCGGCACCTTCATCAAGGCGGGATTATACGACCGCCGGGGCCATGAACACGGCGTTGCGCGGCGCAATCTGGCGATCGTCGCGCCGCAGCCCGGCTGGGCCGAGCGCGATATGGCATCGCTGTGGCGCACCGCCGCCGACGTGATCCGTGAAGTGCTGTCCGCCAGCGGCGTCGCCGCCGGCGCCATCCAGGCCATCGGCATCTCGGCGCAGGGCAAGGGCGCATTTCTGTTGGATAAGCAGGGGCAGCCGCTGGGCAACGCCATGCTCTCTTCCGATCAGCGCGCGCTGGCGCTGGTGCAGGAATGGCAGCGACAGGGCGTGCCGCAGGCGCTGTATCCGCAAACGCGCCAAACGCTGTGGACCGGGCACCCGGTCTCGCTGCTGCGTTGGCTGAAGCGGCATCAGCCGGAACGTTACGCCCGCATCGGCAGCGTGCTGATGGCGCACGACTACCTGCGCTATTGCCTGACCGGCGAGCTGGCCTGCGAAGAAACCAATATCTCCGAATCCAACCTGTATCTGATGCGCAGCGGACGCTATGACCCGGCGCTGGCGCAGCTGCTGGGTATCGGCGACATCATGCCCGCCCTGCCGACGATTGTCGGTTCGGCCGATATCGCCGGGCGCGTCGCGGCAAACGCCGCGGCCATCACCGGCCTGCAAACCGGCACCCCGGTGGTCGGCGGGCTGTTCGACGTGGTATCCACCGCGCTGTGCGCCGGCCTGCAGGACGAAACCCGGCTCAATGCGGTGATGGGGACCTGGTCAGTCACCAGCGGCATCACCGACGCCATCGTCGAGGGTTTCGATCATCCCTTTGTCTATGGCCGCCACGCCGAAAGCGGCCAATACATCGTGCATGAAGCCAGCCCCACGTCCGCCGCCAACCTGGAATGGTTCTGTCGCCAATGGGGGCTGCAGGACTACGGCCAGCTTAACCGCTGGGTCGCCGCCCTGCCGAAAGCCGCCGGCGATCTGCTGTTCGCCCCTTTCCTGTACGGATCCAACGCCGGCCTGGGGCTGAGCGCCAGCTTCTACGGCCTGCAGGCCTTCCACCAGCGCGAGCACCTGGTGCAGGCGATCTACGAGGGCGTGGTGTTCTGCCACATGACGCACCTTAACCGCATGCGCCGGCGTTTCCCTGAGGCGCAGGCGCTGCGCGTGACCGGCGGCCCTGCCAAATCCCTCCCCTGGATGCAAATGTTCGCCGACGTCAGCGGCCTGCCGGTGGAGCTGCCGCAGGTGGAAGAAACCGGCTGTCTGGGCGCGGCGATGGCGGCCATGGTCGGCAGCGGCGCCTTCAACGATTTCACCGCCGCCCAGCACCGGCTGGCGCCGCGTATCGAGCGGCTGCTGCCAGATGCGGCCGCCGCTGAAGCTTACGACAACAAACACCAACGTTATCAGGCACTGATTGCTGCATTGCAAAATCTGCAGCCCGCCAACAAGGAGGCTCCATGAGCACGAAACCGCGCCTGCAGTTGGCGCTCGATCAAACCCGTTTGGATACGGCGCTGCGCACCGCCGAGACCCTCAGCCCCCATGTGGACATCATCGAGGCCGGTACCATTTTGTGCATCAGCGCCGGCATTCAGGCGGTTAGCGCGCTGCGCGAACGCTGCCCGCAGCACACGCTGGTGGCCGATCTCAAGGTGGCCGACGCCGGCGCGACGCTGGCCGAGCAGGCTTTCGGCCAGGGCGCGGACTGGATGACGGTGATCTGCGCCGCGCCGTTGGCCACCATGGCCAGCGCGCGGGAGGTCGCCGAGCGTCACGGCGGTGAAATCCAGATCGAACTGTTCGGCCGCTGGACATTGGAGGATGCACGGCAATGGCGCGGCCTCGGCATTCGCCAGGCGATCTATCACCGCGGCCGCGACGCGCAGGCCAGCGGGCAAACCTGGAGCCGGCAGGATCTGGATCGGATGAAGGCGCTGTCCGATCTGGGCATCGAACTGTCGGTGACCGGCGGCATTACGCCCGCCGACCTGTCGCTGTTTAAAGAGATCGCCGTCATCGCCTTTATCGCTGGCCGCGCGCTGGCCGAAGCCGGGGATCCGCCGGCGGCCGCCAGGCAGTTCCGCACCGCCATCGATGACATCTGGAGATCATGATATGCGTCAGCACCCGTTGGGAATTTACGAGAAAGCGCTGCCGAAACACCTGAGCTGGCCCGAACGCCTGGCGCTGGCCAAGGCCTGCGGCTTCGACTTCGTCGAAATGTCGGTGGACGAAAGCGATGAACGCCTGGCGCGTCTGAGCTGGAGCAAGGCGCAGCGCCTGGCGCTGGTGGACGCCATGCTGGAAACCGGCATCCGCATCCCGTCGATGTGCCTCTCCGGCCACCGGCGCTTTCCGTTTGGCAGCCACGATCCGGCGCTGCGCCAGCGCGCCTTCGACGTGATGGAACAGGCCATTCAGTTGGCCCAAGACGTCGGTATCCGCACCATCCAGCTGGCCGGCTACGACGTGTATTACGAAGAGCAGGACGAGGGGACGCTGGCGCGCTTTAGCGAAGGCATGCAGTGGGCGGTAGAACGTGCCGCCGCCGCCCAGGTGATGCTGGCGGTGGAAATTATGGATACCGCCTTTATGAACTCGATCGGTAAATGGAAAGCCTGGGACGCCCTGCTGGCCTCGCCGTGGTTCACGGTGTATCCAGACGTTGGCAACCTCAGCGCCTGGGGCAACGACGTGCCGCGCGAGCTGGAGCTGGGCATCGATCGCATCGCCGCCATTCACCTGAAAGACACCTACCCGGTCACCGCCGCTTCGCCGGGGCACTTCCGTGACGTGCCGTTTGGCGAAGGCTGCGTCGACTTCGTCGAGGTGTTTCGCACGTTGCAGCGCCTCAATTACCGCGGCGCATTCCTGATTGAGATGTGGACAGAAAAAGCCGAGGAGCCGGTGGCCGAGATCGTTCAGGCCCGCCGCTGGATCGAACAGAAAATGCAACAAGGGGGCATGACATGCTGACTCAGTTAAAACAACAGGTGCTGGAGGCCAATCTCGATCTGCCGCGCCATAAGCTGGTGACCTTTACCTGGGGCAACGTCAGCGCGGTGGATCGCGAACGCGGCCTGGTGGTGATCAAGCCTTCCGGCGTTGAATACGAGCATATGACGGCGGAGGATATGGTGGTGGTCGATCTGGCCAGCGGCCGCACCGTCGAAGGGGCAAAGAAACCGTCGTCGGACACCGCCACCCATCTGGCGCTGTACCGCGAATTTGCCGATATCGGCGGCATCGTCCACACCCATTCCCGCCACGCCACCATCTGGGCGCAGGCCGGGCTGGACATCCCCGCCTGGGGAACCACCCACGCCGACTATTTTTATGGCGCTATCCCCTGCACGCGCCTGATGACCCAGGATGAAATTGAGCACGATTACGAACTGGAAACCGGCAAGGTGATTATCGAAACCTTCCGCCGGCGCGATATCAATCCCAACGCTATCCCAGCGGTACTGGTCAACGCCCACGGCCCCTTCGCCTGGGGCAAAGACGCCCACAATGCGGTGCATAATGCGGTGGTGCTGGAAGAAATTGCCTACATGGGCATTTTCTCACGCCAGCTGACGCCGGGCATCCACAGCATGCAGCGCGAACTGTTGGACAAACACTACCTGCGCAAACACGGCCAAAACGCCTACTACGGGCAGTAGCGCGCCAGGGCCATAATCGTTGCGCCCGATGCTTTGCCGCATCGGGTGCTAGCGGGCATGAGGCGCAGTGATAACGATAACCGCATTCGCCCATCGGCGAAAAATTCGCTATCATCCGCACCCACCCTCCAGCCGGCCGCCCGATGTCTACGATCACCGATACCTTTATCGCCCCGCCATGCCATGACCAAATAGAGATCCTCTATCAGGACGATCATCTGGCGCTGATCAATAAGCCGGCCGGGCTGCTCAGCCTGTCGGGCAAGAATCCGCAGAATCTCGATTCGGTACACCATCGGCTGGTACAGATCTTCCCCGGCTGCACCCTGGTGCACCGCCTGGATTTCGGCACGTCCGGCTTGATGGTGGTGGCCCGCAACAAGGCCGCCAACGCCGCACTCTGCCGGCAGTTCAGCGAGCGCACCGTCGGCAAAGTGTACTGCGCGCTGCTGTGCGGCCATCTGGCGGATAACGAAGGGGTAATAGACGCGGCGATCGCCAAAGATCCGGCGCTGTTCCCGCTGATGTCGATTTGCGCCCTCCACGGCAAGCCCGCCCGCTCCCGCTATCGGGTCGTCGAGCGTTTTTATCGTGAAGCGGAAGACGGGATCTCGCTGCCGCTGACGCGGGTGCAGCTCATCCCGGAGACCGGGCGCACCCACCAGCTGCGTATTCACAGCCGGCAGTTGGGCCACCCTATTTTAGGCTGCGATCTGTATGGCGGGCGACTGCTGCCGGGTACCGAACAGACGCCGCGGCTGATGCTGCACGCCAGCGAGCTGGACTTTGTGCACCCCATTAGCGGGGAGCGGATCGCCGCTCGTCACGCCGCGCCGTTCTGAACGCGGCTTACCACATCAAATCGTCGGGCACTTTAAAGTCGGCGTACGGATCGTCTTCATCCTGTTCTTCCTGACTCAGCGCGCTGTGCAGCACAATGCTGGCCGCATCGCGCTGCGCGATTTTATCGGCGACGCTCGCGGGGATAATCGCGTATTCACACTCTTCCCGGTTCTCGACCACCAGGCGTGCAATGGCGAGGCGGCCATTGATCAGCTGGGTTTGCGTCGCCTTATCCACCAGGATTTTCTTGATCAGGTTACCGTCGGTGAAGTTGAAACCGATATCGCCTTTCGCCAGAACGATGCGGTTCATTTCGATCAGCTGTTTCACCTGCGCCTTGTACTCTTTGGACAGCGCGGCCTGCTTTTGCTGCTCGTTCAGCTGCTTATCGCGCTCAAGCTGCGCCTTTTTATTCTCTTCCACCGCCTCTCTGGCCTCGCGGGCCTGAACGCGTGATTTTTTAGCCGTTCTTTGGACTTTGGCCATTTTCTTGCTGGTTACCAAGCCCGCTTTGAGCATCTGCTCTTGTAAGGTGAGTTTTGTCATGTTCGTGTCTGAAGCCGTGGGATGATGGGGGGATTATACCCGTAATTTTTCAGGCTGCACCAGGTTGCCGGCCCGGTACGTTGGCGGTTTGCGCCGCAGGGCGACGGCGGCCAACCGGCCCGAACGCCAGATCATGAATAGCGCTCATGTGGTAATGAAATTAAGTCTCTTTCACTCCCACCGGGACTCTGGCAAAAATAGACCTCATTAACGACAGACAATATGAAATCGGCTGAATAAAAAAAGAGAAAAACAACCCATTGAAAGAAATGGATAAATCCAGCCTTCATATCATATAACAGGATGCTATAAGACGATGAATAGAGACTTTGCCTTTACGATTAAGAGCAGTTCTTTCGATGAAGATTATAACCCTTCTGAAAGTACGCGTATCACCACCAACTTCGCCAATTTGGCCAGAGGGGAAAACCGCCGGGAGAACCTGCGCAACACGCTGGTGATGATTAACAATCGCTTCAATTCGTTGGCGCATTGGGATAACCCCAAGGCCGACCGCTATTCGGTTGAGCTTGACATCATTTCGGTGGAGATGCGCGTTGAAGATCAGGGCGCCAGCTTCCCGGTGATCGAAATCCTGAAAACCAACATCATCGATAAAAAAACGCAAAAGCGAATTGATGGCATCGTCGGGAACAATTTCTCGTCTTACGTGCGCGATTATGACTTTAGCGTCTTGCTGCCGGCGCACAATAAAAACACGGCGGAATTCACTATCCCGAATGATTTCGGCGATTTGCACGGCAATATCTTTAAGCACTTCGTCAATTCAAACGAATACCATGAGAATTTCAGCAAACCGCCGGTGATCTGCCTCAGCGTGTCCAGCAAAGACACCTATCATCGGACGGGCAATCAACATCCGGTGTTGGGCGACGAGTATCGGCAAGACGGCGCTTCGCTGACCGACCGGTATTTTAAAAAAATGGGCCTGCAGGTGCGCTATTTCATGCCGAAAAATAGCGTCGCGCCCCTGGCGTTTTATTTCCCCGGGGATTTGCTGAGCGATTACACCGATCTGGAGCTGATCGGCACCATCAGCACGATGGAGACCTTCCAAAAAATCTATCGGCCTGAAATTTACAATGCCAACTCGGCGGCGGGGCAATGCTATCAGCCAAGCCTGAATAACCAGGACTATTCATTAACCAAGATTGTTTACGATCGCGAAGAGCGTAGCCAGTTAGCGATTGAGCAGGGGAAATTTACGGAAGAGCAATTTATCAAACCCTACAAGCCCATTCTTGAGCAATGGTCTGCTCACTACGCGCTTTGATTCACTTAAATACAGGTCATCTATTATGAAAATATTGCTCCCTACCTCGACCGCCGGCAGCTTGCCCAAACCTTCCTGGCTGGCCCAACCGGAAACCCTGTGGTCGCCCTGGAAATTGCAAAATGAAGAATTAATCGAAGGGAAACAGGATGCCCTGCGTTTGTCGCTGGCTGAACAACAACAGGCCGGCATCGATATCGTCAGCGATGGCGAGCAAACGCGCCAACACTTCGTCACGACGTTTATCGAGCACCTCAGCGGCGTCGATTTCGAGAAACGCGAAGTGGTTAAAATCCGCAATCGCTATGAGGCGAGCGTGCCGAGCGTCGTGGGTGCGGTGGCGCGCCAAAAGCCCGTTTTCGTTGAAGACGCCAAATTTTTACGCCAGCTGACCAAGCAGCCGATTAAATGGGCCCTGCCGGGGCCGATGACCATGATCGACACGCTTTATGACAACCACTATAAAAGCCGCGAGAAATTGGCCTGGGAGTTCGCCAAGATCCTCAATCAGGAAGCCAAAGAGCTCGAGGCCGCCGGCGTCGACATTATTCAGTTTGATGAGCCCGCATTTAACGTGTTCTTTGACGAGGTGAATGACTGGGGCATCGCCGCCCTGGAAAGGGCCGTTGAAGGGCTTAAGTGTGAAACGGCGGTGCATATCTGCTATGGATACGGCATTAAGGCCAATACCGACTGGAAAAAGACGCTGGGCTCAGAGTGGCGGCAATATGAAGAGGCGTTCCCCAAGCTGCAAACGTCTACCATCGATATTATCTCGCTGGAGTGCCATAACTCGCACGTCCCGATGGATCTGCTGGAACTGATTCGCGGTAAGAAAGTGATGGTCGGTGCCATTGATGTAGCGAATCATACCGTTGAGACGCCGGAAGAAGTGGCCGCTACGCTGCGCAAAGCGCTGCAGTTTGTCGATGCCGACAAGCTCTATCCGTCGACCAACTGCGGCATGGCTCCCCTGCCTCGTCAGGTCGCCAGCGGCAAGCTGAATGCCTTGAGTGCCGGCGCCGAGATCGTGCGCCGAGAACTGCTGGCCAAATAATCGCGCCATCGCCCGCCGCAGTACCCTCCTGCGGCGGGCGATGATCATCGACTCCCCCTCCCCGCAACGCCCCCGCTCTGGTGTATACTCGGATTTCTACGCGATGCCAGCCACAGCGGCCTGAACGGCCCCTCAGCCAGCCCACACCAGCTTAATAACAGTGGAACCCTCATGAGCCCAGATACCGCTCGCATCAGCGAAATTATCGATCGCGCCAGGATCTCGCCTTATCAAATCCTCATCCTCACCCTGTGTTTCCTGATCGCCCTGCTGGACGGGTTCGATACCGCCATCATCGGCTATATCGCCCCGGCACTGCGCGAAGAGTGGGGCCTGCAGCCCTCGCAGCTCTCCCCCGCCTTCGGCGCGGGGTTGTTCGGCCTGCTGATCGGCAGCCTGCTGTTCGGGCCGATCGCCGACGCCATCGGCCGCAAACGCGTGCTGCTCGTCGCGGTGCTGGTGTTTGGCGGCTGCACCCTGGCTTCGGCCTATACGCATTCGATCGAATCCCTGACCCTGTTGCGCTTCATCACCGGCATTGGCCTCGGGGGTGCGATACCGACCTGCATCACCCTCAGCTCGGAGTACTCACCGGCGCGCCGCCGCATGCTGATGGTCACCCTGAGCTGGAGCGGCTTTACCGCCGGGCTGGCCCTGGGCGGCCTGCTGGCCGGGCAGATCATCCCGGCGTTCGGCTGGCGCGGCGTGCTGCTGGTCGGCGGCATCGCGCCATTGGCGCTGCTGCCGCTGCTGGCCTGGCAGATGCCCGAATCGGTGCGCTTTATGGCCGCCAGCGCCAGGCATGCCGATCGGCTGCGCCGGGTGGTCGAGCGTATCACCGGCCAACGTTGGACGGGGATAACCATTGTCGATGACGAGCGCCCGGCGCAGGCCAAGTCGCCAATCTCGCACCTGTTTATCGAAGGACGCGCCGTGCGCACCCTGCTGCTGTGGGCGGCGTTCTTCTGCTCGCTGTTCGTGTTCTACCTGCTCACCAGTTGGCTGCCGACGATACTTAAAGACGCCGGTTACGATATCGTCCACGCCTCGCGCATCGGAGCGATGGTGCCGCTCGGCGGCACCCTGGGCGCCATCCTGATGGCGCTGCTGATGGACCGGATCGGGCCCTACCGCGTGCTGGCCGTCTCCTACCTGGGCGCCGCGCTGGTGATCGGCGCGACCGGGTATCTGATGGGCGACGTCTACACGCTGGCCGCCGTCGTGTTCCTGATAGGCTTCGGCGTGGCCGGCGCGCAGAACGGCCTGAATCTGGTTTCCGCCACCCTTTATCCGACCGCGGCCCGCGTTACCGGCGTCAGCTGGGCCATGGCCAATGGCCGCTTCGGCTCGATCGTCGGCTCGATGCTCGGCGCCTGGATGATGACCGCCGCCGGCTCGGCGGAAGTGTTCTTCCTCTGGCTGGCGCTGCCGGCGCTGCTGGGCGCGGGCGCCATCTTCCTGCTCTATCGCCTCAGCCTGCGCCGCCGCGCGCCGCTCGCCAAGCCGGTCGCCGGCGCCTGAACTCGCGGAAAAGAAAAGGCCGAGACGCCCTTGGAGACGTCTCGGCCTGTAATCAAAAAGGGGGCCAAGGCCCCCTTCTCTGTTATTCCGCCTTGGCGGAAGCGTCTTCGGTGCGATACAGGTGCACGTCCATCTGCGGGAACGGAATGCCGATGTTGTGGGCATCCAGCGCGCGCTTGAAGTTTTCCATCAGATCGAAGTACACGTTCCAGTATTCCGCGTTGGTGGTCCAGGAACGGGTGACAAAGTTCAGGGAAGACGGCGCCATCTCGTTCAGACGCACGGTCACGCCTTTGGCGTGCATGATGCGCTTGTCGGCGGCGATCACATCGCCCAGCACCTTCTTCACCACGTCGATATCGGCGTTGTAGGCCACGCCTACCACGATATCCACGCGGCGGTTCGGCTCGCGGGAGTAGTTGATGATGTTGCCGGCGATGATTTTACCGTTCGGCACCACGATGGTTTTGTTGTCTGCGGTACGCAGGGTGGTGGAAAAAATCTGCACCTGATCGACGGTACCGGCCACGCCGCCCAGATCGACATATTCCCCCACGCGCAGCGGACGGAAGATCACCAGCAGCACGCCGGCGGCGAAGTTGGACAGCGAGCCTTGCAGCGCCAGGCCGACGGCCAAACCGGCGGCGCCCAGCACGGCGATCACCGAGGTGGTCTGCACGCCGACACGCCCCAGCACGGCGATGAAGGTGAACGCCAGCACGCCGTAGCGCACGATCGCCGCCAGGAAGTCTGCCACCGTGGCGTCGATGCCGCGCAGCTTCATCACGCGGTTCAGCGCATTGCCGACCACGCGAGCCACGATCGAACCGATGATCAGGATAACGATGGCGGCGACGATATTCACCGCGTACTGGATCAACAGATCCTGGTTCTTCACCAACCAGTTGCCGGCACCGTTGATGCCGTCTACTACATTCAAATCTTTCATTCGTGTCGTCCTAACTCAGTCCCTAACGGGAGAAACTCGCAAAAATACACTGGCCTCGGCAGCCAGTCGGAAACCACCGCCTAAGGGTAACCAACATTAAAGGCTCATGCCAACCGTCAGCGTTAAAAATAGCCGAAACCGCTCGCCGCTTCTTCTATGCTGAAAACAGCGCGTTGGCCATTTCACGACAAGGGATCCGTTCTTCATGCACATTCGCTCTTCGCTCAAACATTATTGGCAAGTGCGGCCCAGGCTGCTGTTTTCTGTCGGCGCCGGGCTGTTGTGCTTTCTGCTGCTGCCCGCCCAGCTCTCGTTGCTGCAGCGCTTGATGATCGGCTGGAATACGCTGGCCTGGCTCTACCTGCTGTTTCTCTGGCGGCTGATGCTGGTCAGCACGCCGCAGCACATTCGCCAGATCGCCCGGCGACAGGATGAAAGCGCCAGCACGGTGTTGGCGCTGGTCAGTTTCGGTTGTCTGGTGAGCATTCTGGCGATCCTGTTCGAATTGAGCAGCGCCAAACAGGCCAGCGACTCGCTGAAAACCCTGCATCTGGCGTTAACCGGCGGAACGCTGGCGGTCTCCTGGCTGCTGCTGCCGACCGCCTTCACCATGCACTACGCCCATCAATTTTATCGCCAGGGTGCGCAGCAGGAGCCTTTGCCGCTGCTGTTCCCCGGCAATCTCACCGAGCCGACCTATCTGGACTTCGCCTACTTCTCTTTCACCATCGCGGTCGCGTCGCAAACCGCCGACGTGGCGGTCGGCGCCGCGGAGGTGCGTAAAATCGCGCTCGTACAGTCGGTTATTTCGTTCGTGTTCAACATGCTGATCCTGGGCCTGTCTATCAACGTCGGCGCCGGCCTGCTGGGCTGAAAACGAAAAAGGCTCCCCGCAGGGAGCCTTTTGCATCGTGCAACAGGTGCCGAAGATTACAGAACGTCTACCGCGTTCAGATCTTTGAAGGCCTGCTCCAGACGCGTCACCATGCTGGTCTGCGCTGCGCGCAGCCATACGCGTGGATCGTAGTATTTCTTGTTCGGCTGATCGGCGCCTTTCGGGTTGCCCAGCTGGCCCTGCAGGTAAGCTTCGTTCGCTTTGTAGTACTGCAGGATGCCGTCCCAGGTCGCCCATTGGGTGTCGGTGTCGATGTTCATCTTGATCACGCCGTAACCCACAGACTCTTTGATCTCTGCGTCGGTAGAACCGGAACCGCCGTGGAACACGAAGTTCAGGCTGTTGTGCGGCAGGTTGAATTTCTTGGACACGTAGTCCTGAGAATCACGCAGGATGGTCGGGGTCAGCTTGACGTTGCCTGGCTTGTACACGCCGTGCACGTTACCGAAGGAGGCAGCGATGGTGAAGCGCGGGCTGATGGCGTTCAGTTTTTCGTACGCGTAAGCCACGTCTTCCGGCTGGGTGTACAGTGCGGAAGCGTCCATATGGCTGTTGTCCACGCCATCTTCTTCACCGCCGGTGCAGCCCAGTTCGATTTCCAGCGTCATGCCGATTTTGGCCATGCGCTTCAGGTAGGCGCTGCAGATCTCGATGTTTTCTTCCAGAGACTCTTCAGACAGATCGATCATGTGAGAAGAGAACAGCGGTTTGCCGGTAGCGGCGAAGTGCTTCTCGCCGGCGTCCAGCAGGCCGTCCAGCCATGGCAGCAGTTTCTTCGCGCAGTGGTCGGTGTGCAGGATCACCGGCACGCCGTAGTGTTCAGCCATCTGGTGAACGTGGTGTGCGCCGGAGATGGCGCCCAGAATCGCTGCGCCCTGAGGCACATCGGTCTTCACGCCTTTGCCGGCGATGAACGCGGCGCCGCCGTTGGAGAACTGAACGATGACCGGCGCGCGCACTTTAGCCGCGGCTTCCAGCACTGCGTTAATGGAGTCGGTACCCACGCAGTTTACCGCTGGCAGCGCAAAGTTGTTCTCTTTAGCAACTGCGAAGACTTTCTGAACGTCATCACCCGTGATGACACCCGGTTTTACGAAATCAAAAATTTTAGACATGTTACTTTGTCCTGTTTCGTCGGCCGTAGATGGATGTAAATCGATGTTTTCACGCCGCGCAGCGTGAGCCGCGCGGTATAAAACAAACGGGCGGCTTTCGCCTCCCGTTGTCTGAATTACTGCTTAGCGCGCTCTTCCAGCATCACGACTGCAGGCAGCGGTTTCCCTTCAACGAATTCCAGGAATGCGCCACCGCCGGTGGAGATGTAGGAAATTTTGTCAGCGATACCGAACAGATCGATGGCTGCCAGAGTGTCGCCGCCGCCAGCGATAGAGAAAGCGTCGCTATCGGCGATCGCGCGGGCGACAATTTCGGTGCCCTTACGGAAGTTAGGGAACTCGAATACGCCAACCGGGCCATTCCACAGAATGGTCTTGGCGTTCTTCAGGATAACGGCCAAACGCTCGGCAGAGACGTCGCCCATATCCAGAATTTGCTCGTTGTCCTGGATTTCGTTGGCCTGCTTCACGGTCGCGGTCGCGGTTTCGGAGAACTCTGTCGCGACGCGCACGTCGGTCGGAACCGGGATGTCGCAGGTTTCCAGCAGTTTCTGCGCGTTCGGGATCAGGTCAGGTTCGTACAGGGACTGGCCCACGTTGTTGCCCTGCGCCGCCACGAAGGTGTTGGCGATGCCGCCGCCGACGATCAGCTGATCGGCGATTTTGGACAGGGAATCCAGCACGGTCAGTTTGGTGGAGACTTTAGAACCGCCCACGATGGCGACCATCGGACGGGCCGGGTTGCCCAGGGCCTTGCCCAGCGCTTCCAGCTCGGCGGACAGCAGCGGGCCGGCACAGGCGACAGGCGCGAACTTGCCCACGCCGTGGGTGGAAGCCTGCGCGCGGTGCGCGGTACCGAACGCGTCCATCACGTACACGTCGCACAGCGCCGCGTATTTCTTGGACAGGGTTTCGTCATCTTTCTTCTCGCCCTTGTTGAAACGGACGTTTTCCAGCACCACCAGTTCGCCTTCGGCGACGTCGACGCCATCCAGATAATCCTTCGCCAGACGCACTGGGGATTTCAGGTGATCTTTCAGGTAGTTAACAACAGGCAGCAGGGAGAATTCTTCGTTGTACTCGCCTTCGGTAGGACGACCCAGGTGGGAGGTTACCATCACGCGGGCGCCTTGCTTCAGCGCAGCTTCGATAGTCGGCAGGGAAGCGCGGATACGCGCGTCGGAAGTCACTTTACCGTCTTTTACCGGCACGTTCAGATCGGAGCGGATCAGTACGCGTTTACCCGCCAGATCCAGATCGGTCATCTTAATTACAGACATGGTGAACCCTCTTTATTGAATCTCTATAAAATTGCCTGAGCAGCGCGCCAATCACGCCGGCGCCGCCGTACTAGAAACCGCTGGCGGCCATTGCCCGTGTTGTATCCAACATCCGATTGGCAAAGCCCCATTCATTGTCGCACCAGACCAAGGTCTTTATCAGGTGCTGCCCGCTGACCCGGGTCTGCGTACCGTCGACGATAGCGCTGTGCGGGTCATGGTTAAAATCGATCGAGACCAATGGTAATTCCGTGTAGTCAACTATACCACGAAATGATTCCCGTGCGGCCTTTTGCAACAGCTGGTTGACCTCCGCCACCTTCACCGCGGCGCTCACGCTGACGCTGAGATCGATAGCCGTCACGTTGATGGTCGGCACGCGCACCGAGATCGCCTCGAAGCGATCGCAAAACTGCGGGAAGATACGGGTGATGCCCGCGGCCAGCTTGGTGTCGACCGGAATGATCGACTGGCTCGCCGCGCGGGTGCGCCGCAAATCCGCGTGATACGCGTCGATCACCGGCTGATCGTTCATCGCCGAGTGAATGGTGGTCACGGTGCCGGATTCGATGCTGTAGGCGTCGTCCAGCAGCTTGATCACCGGAATAATGCAGTTGGTGGTGCACGAGGCGTTGGACACGATGCGATGTTCCGCCAGCAGCGTCTGATGGTTGACGCCGAATACGATGGTGGCGTCCAGATCGTTGCCGCCCGGATGGGCGAACAGCACTTTCTTCGCCCCCGCCGCCAGATGGGCTTCGCCATCCGCCCGGCTGCCGTACACGCCGCTGCAGTCCAGCACCACGTCGACGCCCAGCTCGCCCCAGGGCAACTGCTCCACCGCCGGCTGATGCAACAGGCGAATCGCGTCGTCCCCGACGCTCAGCGTGTCGCACTCTTGCCGCACATCCCAGGCGAAGCGGCCGTGGCTGGAATCGTACTTCAGCAGATGGGCCATGCCCTCGGCATTCGCCAGCTCGTTGATCGCCACCACGGAAATTTCCGCCCGTCGTCCCGATTCGTACAGTGCGCGCAATACGCTGCGGCCGATGCGGCCAAAGCCGTTTATCGCTATGCGGATGGTCATGCTGCTCCTGAAAAAGGGCCGTCCCGCCGGGCTGACTCACCGGCGCCGGGCCGGCGCTGACTGGTTGTCTCACTAACCCGCATAGAGTAGTGGATCGCACCGCCCGCTGTGAATCGCCGCGTTTGCATTATTCCCGCGCTTCAGCGGCTTTTCGCCGCCGTCACATCGGCATTTCTGTCGAAGAGTGCTTCAACTGAAACGCTTCAGCTGAGCATAAACCAAAGTTTTGGCAAAAGGAACAGGTGCAACAGTTCCACAAGTAACGGAGGGGAGTTTTACGAGCATAAGATGATCTGGCGCACATTTTTGGCCTCAAGGCCGCGGCGGATTTTCACTCGCTGGCCCCGTTTCGCCGTAGTGCTCGCGGAAATAGTCGCGCAAAAATTCGACCGTCACCCGCACTTTCGCCGACGTTGCCAGTCGGGAAACGTACACCGCCCGGAAAAGATCGCCGCTAGCGGTTTAACTCTGTAAACGGAACGCCCGCGCCTGCGGGCGTCCTGATTAGGCTTTCGGGAATATCCACAGATGCTCGGCCGGCAGGGAGAGCCGGCACAGCGCCCGATCGCGCGCCTCGTGGCCATAGGCGCGCACCACGAAATCCTCGGCCACGGTGCGGAACAGGTATTCCCAGCGATCGCCGAGATACATGCTGGTCAGCAGCGGCAGCTCAAGCTGGTTGCCCTGCGGATCTTCGCCCAACCGCACGCGCTCCACGCGGATCACCGCCGAGCCCTCCTGGCCGACCTGCACGCCTGCGCCCGCTTTGCCCCACAGCGCCCAATCCTTGCCTTCGATGCGCGCCCGGTCGCCTTCCAGCGCGACGATCTTGCCCGGCAAGCGGTTATTGCTGCCCATGAACTCGGCGGTGAACAGCGTGGTGGGCGAACCGTACATCTCCTGTGGCGTGCCCTGCTGCTCGATTTTGCCGTTATTGAGCAGCAGGATGCGATCGGAAATGGCCATCGCCTCGTTCTGATCGTGAGTCACCATCAGCGCCGACAGGCCAAGCTTGATGATCAATTCGCGCAGGAATACCCGCGCCTCTTCGCGCAGCTTGGCGTCAAGGTTGGACAGCGGCTCGTCCAGCAGGATCACTGGCGGGTTGTAGACCAGCGCCCGTCCGATCGCCACGCGCTGCTGCTGGCCGCCGGAAAGCTGGTGCGGATGGCGCTTGGCCAGATGCCCCAACCCGAGCTGTTCCAGCACCGCCTGCACCCGCTGGGTGATTTCCGCCGAGGCGATCTTACGCAGCTTCAGCGGGTAAGCGACGTTCTCAAACACCGTTTTATGCGGCCACAGCGCGTAGGACTGAAACACCAGCCCCAGATTGCGCTCTTCGGCGGGAATTTCGCTGCGTGCGCTGCCGTTGTACACCGCGTTATTGCCGATGACGATCCGCCCCTGGCTCGGTTTCTCCAGCCCGGCCACCGCCCGCAGCAGCGTGGTTTTGCCGCTGCCCGACGGGCCCAGCAGCGAGACCACTTCGCCCCGTTTCAGGTCCATCGACACCCCTTTCAGCACCGGGTTGTCGCCATAGGTCAAATGCAGATTCTCTACCGAAAGTTCAATCATGTAATTTCACTCCAAAGCGCAAGGCGATCCCTAACCCCAGCACCACCAGCAGGATATTGATGAACGACAGCGCGGCGACGATATCGATAGCGCCCGCGGCCCACAGGGAAACCAGCATCGAGCCGATGGTTTCCGTGCCAGGAGACAGCAGATACACCCCGGTGGAGTATTCGCGCTCAAAAATCAGGAACATCAGCAGCCAGGAGCCGATCAGGCCGTAGCGCGACAGCGGAATGGTGACGTGGCGGGTGATCTGACCGCGGCTGGCGCCGGCGCTGCGCGCCGCCTCCTCCAACTCCGGCCCCACCTGCAGCAGCGTGGAAGAGATCAGCCGCAGGCCGTAAGCCATCCACACCACGGTGTACGCCAGCCAGACGCTGAAGATGGTGCTCCGCAGCGAACGCAGCCAGACGATCCAGTTAGCACGCAGCCACTCGGCCATCGGCAGCGCCGACAGCCAGCCCTCCTTGAGCGATTTGTCCAGCCACATCGGCAGGAACAGAAACACCCACAGGAATGCCAGACCGGCCAGCAGCCCCGGCACAGCGCGCGGCACCAGCACGCTGTAATCGAGGAAGCGCGTGGCGCCATCCGGCTTGCGGTGCATGGCAATGCCGATGAACAGGTAGCACGCCACCGCCAGCGCCCCGCCAATCACCCCAATCGCCATTGAGTTGACGATGGCCCGCAGCAGGTTGGGCTGCGCCCAGATGGTGCGGAAGGTGTTGATCGACAGCTCGTCCCAAACAGACACGCCCACGCCCCAGTTGGAGATAAAGGCGCGCAGCACCACGCCTATCAGCGGCACGCCGATGGTCACGGTCAGCCAGAACACCACCACCGCGCCGGCCACCCAGCGCCATTTGCCCAGCGGCAGCGCGCGGGCCTGCGAGGCTTTGCCCTTGACGGTAACGAAGCGGTTGGCGGTGCGCATCAGCCGGCGCTGCAGCATCACCAGCGGAATGGTGATGCAGATCAGCACCACCGCCACCGCCGCCATCAGGTGGTAAGACGGCGTGCCCAGCTTGTTGGTCAACTGGTACAGGTAGGTCGCCAGCACCAGGTTGCCCTCCGGATCCCCCAGCACCAGCATCAGGCCGAACACTTCCAGCCCGAGGAAGAACAGCAGCACCCCGGCGTACAGGATAGACGGCCGCACCATCGGCAGGCTGACGGCGGTCATCACCTGCAGCGGCGTGGCGCCGGCGGTGCGCGCCGCTTCTTCAACGTCGGAGCCCACGCTGCGCAGCGCCGAGGAGATGTACAGATACGCGTGGGGCACGTGCGTCAATCCGGCTATCACCACGATGCTGGCCATCGAATAGATATTCCACGGCACGAAGCCCAGCAGCGCCTGCGCCCACAGCGAGAAGAAGCCCACCGGCCCCGCCGCCACCACGTAGCCGAAGCCCAGCACCATCGGCGACACGAAGATCGGCACCAGAATCAGCGGCTCGATGATCCGCCGCCCCGGCAGATCGGTGCGCACCATCAGGAAAGCCAAAATGCCGCCGAGGGGGATGGCGATGATCACCAGGCCGAATGCCAGAATAAAGCCGCTCTTCAGCGCCTTGTAGAAATCAGGATCGGTAAAGATGAACTCGAAGGCCTCCAGGCTGAAGACCTTGGAGGGAGAGAAAAACGGTGCCGAGAGGAAGCTTTGAATGATGATAAACGACAGGGGGACATAGATAACCAGCGCGGTTATCAACACCACCAGGCCGCGCGGCAGGCTCTGCCACTTTCTGCGCCATGCTTGCATAAATGCTCCCTATGGTTGTAAACGACGACCAAAGGGCGCGCGCCTCTAAGGCAGGCGCACGTCCGAATGCAGTCCCTGTTATTTCGCCGCGGCGGCGCGCCACTGTTTGATGTAGTCGAGGCGTTTGGCCGGCTGCAGATATTCCAGCAGGCTGTCGTCGACCGGGATCGGCTTGAGCGCGTTACCCAACAGCTTGGTCATGCCGTCGATGTCGTTCTTGCCTTCGATGTCGTTGCGGATCGAGGGGATATCCGCCTGATTGGCGAGAATACTTTGCCCTTCCTCCGACAGCACGTAGTCGAACCACAGCTTGGCGGCGTTAGGGTTGCCGGCCTCTTTGCTGATGAAGCTCACGCGCGACAGCACCAGGGTATAGTCTTTCGGATAGACGATGCCGAGCGACGGGTCGCTTTTGGCGCGGGCCTCGGCGTACGAACCGAGGATATTGAAGCCGATCAGGTTTTCACCGGAGGAGACGCGTTCCATCATGGTGCCGGTGGAGGATTGCACCGCCAGCCCGCCCTTGGCCACGTCGGCCAGCGTTTTGAAGTAGTTGGGATCGGCCTTGAAGTCCTGCACCGACAGCATGAAGCCGACGCCGGATTTTTCGATGTCGTACGTGGTGACTTTCTTCTTGAATTTGTCCGTCTGGCCGGCGATCAGCTTGGCCAGCGCCGCGTGCGAATCCGGCACATCGCCTTGCGGGATCAGGCGTTTGTTATAGATAAACACCACCGGCTCATAGGTGGTGCCATACACTTTATCTTGCCATACCGCCCATTTCGGCAGCTGGGCCTGCTCAGGGGAGGCATACTCCTGCGCGTAATCGCCCGCCAGTTTCAAAATGGTGTCCATCGACGAGCTCCACACCACGTCGCCGCTGGTGCCGCCGGCCGCCTGCTCGCTGATGAAGCGGTTATAGAGTTCGGTGCTGTTCATGTCGTTGTATTCCACCTTGATGCCCGGATACAACGCCTCGAACCCCTGAATCAGCGGCGCCGCCGCCTTGGTGTCGGTGGTCGAGTAAATCACCACTTTGCCTTCTTTCTTCGCGCCGTCGACCCATTTCTGATAGTCGGCGGGGTAGCCCGCCGGGAAGGCCGCATAGGCGGAAACGGAGCCCAGTAAGGTGATTGCAGCTACGGTCGCGCTGATTTTTTTCATCATCATCCATCCCCTGATCACATTTAATAAACTAAAAATTAACATATAGTTAATAACTGCAACGAGGCAACGGCGTTGCTTTGTTATCTTTCGGTTTTGTGAGGCTGGGCGTTTTTTAGCCAACAAAAAAGCCCGGCAGCGCGGGCTTTACGGCACTTTCTGTTGCAGACTATTCGGCCAGGCGAGAGCGCCGCAGCAGGCGAATTCGCTGTACGATGGCGATCTTGGAAACTTCAGGACAAACGCCGGCATTCGACCCGCGATATGCTGATCTTTTTCACCCGCAAACCGGTCGAAGACGGCCATGTCTCTTTCGCCTATGACTCTTTCAAACCGCATATCGAAATCCCGCTGTCGATAGACAGGGTGGCGCGCGCGAGCTAAAGCCCTGCCGGGCCGGCCGCCATGATCCCTCTGTGCGGCCGGTTCACGCCAGGATAAACAGCGCTGGATTAATCAGGTTTTTGTCGCCGAATTATTATATCCTGCCGGACGAAAATTTTGCGGGCGCTCGCGGCCCCCTGCGCCTGCCCTTCTGCGGTTCTCCATCCGCAGCCAGGCCGTTTATTTCATGAATACAGGCAGTGCCATACCGTTATGACCAAGAATTTATCCCCGAAAGACATTATCGCCCTGGGCTTTATGACCTTCGCCCTGTTTGTCGGCGCCGGCAACATCATTTTCCCGCCGCTGGTGGGGCTGCAGTCCGGCGAACATCTGTGGCCGGCCGCCCTCGGGTTTATGGTGACCGCCGTCGCCCTGCCGGTGATCGCCGTGATCGCGCTGGCGCGCGTCGGCGGCAGCATCAGCCTGCTGACCGGCCCCATCGGCCGCACCGCCGGCCTGCTGTTGGCGACCGTCTGCTATCTGGCGCTCGGCCCGCTGTTCGCCACGCCGCGAACCGCCAATGTCTCTTTCGCCCTCGGCATCGCGCCCTTCACCGGCGACGGCGCCCTGCCGCAGTTCATCTACAGCCTGCTGTTCTTTACCCTGGCGATGATCGTCTCGCTGTATCCCGGCCGCTTGCTCGATAACGTCGGCCATATTCTGGCGCCGCTAAAAATTCTGGCGCTGGCCGCGCTCGGCATCGCCGCCCTGGTTTGGCCCGCCGGTGAACCGGTCTCCGCCGTCGGCAGCTATCAGGCAGCGGCGTTTTCCACCGGCTTCGTGCAGGGGTATCAAACCATGGACACGCTGTCGGCGCTGATGTTCGGCTCGATTATCGTCACCGCCGCCCGCTCGCGCGGCGTCAGCGACAGCGGCCTGCTGCTGCGCTACACCCTGTGGGCCAGCCTGATCGCCGGCGTCGGCCTGACGCTGGTCTATATCTGCATGTTCAAGCTCGGCGCCGGCAGCGGCGGCCTGGTCGAGAGTGGCGCTCAGGATGGCGCGGCGATCCTGCACGCCTATGTGCAGCACACCTTCGGCGATCTGGGCAGCATCTTTATGGCGGTGCTGATGTTCATCGCCTGCCTGGTGACGGCGGTCGGCATGACCTGCGCCTGCGCGGACTTCTTCTCCCGCTACCTGCCGCTCTCTTACCGCGCGCTGGTGGTCATCCTCGCCCTCTTCGCCATGCTGGTCTCCAACATGGGGCTGGCCAATCTGATCCGCGTCTCGCTGCCGGTGCTGACGGCGATCTATCCGCCCTGCATCGCGCTGGTGTTGCTCAGCTTCAGTCAGAACCACTGGCGCAGCGCCAAGCGCGTCTTCGCGCCGGTGATCGCCACCAGCCTGGTGTTTGGCCTCGCCGACGGCCTGAAGGCCTCCAGCTTCAGCGGCCTGCTGCCCGCCTGGTTCGATAAGCTGCCGCTGGCCGAACAGGGTCTGGTCTGGCTGCAGCCTACGCTGCTGGTGCTGTTGCTGGCGGCGGCTTACGACCGGTTGCGCAGCGTCGAAAGCGCCAACGCCGCGTCGTAACCGCGGGTTCCGCCCATAAAAAAGCCGGTCACGATGACCGGCTTTCTTATTGGCTGGCGCCAGGCCGCTTACTTCAGCAGCGCCTGCGCCTTGGCCACCACGTTGTCCACGGTGAAGCCGAACTCGGCGAACAGCTGCTCCGCCGGTGCCGACTCACCGAAGGTGGTCATGCCCACGATAGCGCCGTTCAGCCCCACGTACTTGTACCAGTAGTCCGCGATACCCGCTTCCACCGCCACGCGCGCCGTTACCGCCGCCGGCAGCACCGACTCGCGGTACGCCGCATCCTGCTTGTCGAACGCGTCCGTCGACGGCATCGACACCACGCGCACCTTGCGGCCCGCCGCGGTCAGCTGGTCCGCCGCTTCCACCGTGATGCCCACTTCGGAGCCGGTGGCAATCAGGATGACGTCCGGCGTGCCCGCGCAGTCTTTCAGCACGTAGCCGCCGCGGTACACGTTCGCCAGCTGCTCTGCGCTGCGTGGCTGCTGGGTCAGGTTCTGACGCGAGAACACCAGCGTGGTCGGGCCGTCGTTGCGCTCGATGCCGTACTGCCACGCCACCGCCGATTCCACCTGGTCACACGGGCGCCAGGTGCTCATGTTCGGGGTCACGCGCAGGCTCGCCAGCTGCTCCACCGGCTGGTGGGTCGGGCCGTCTTCGCCCAGACCGATGGAGTCGTGGGTGTAGACGAACACGTTGCGCAGCTTCATCAGCGCCGCCATGCGCACCGCGTTGCGGGCGTATTCCACGAACATCAGGAAGGTCGCCGAGTACGGCAGGAAGCCGCCGTGCAGCGCGATGCCGTTGGTGATGGCGGTCATGCCGAACTCGCGCACGCCGTAATGAATGTAGTTGCCCGCCGGGTCAACGTTCAGCGCTTTCGAGCCGGACCACATGGTCAGGTTGCTCGGCGCCAGGTCGGCAGAGCCGCCCAGGAACTCCGGCAGCACCTTGCCGAACGCTTCCAGCGCGTTCTGCGACGCCTTGCGGCTGGCGATGTTGGCCGGGTTGGCCTGCAGTTTTTCAACGAACGCCTTGGCGTCGGCTTTCCAGTCGGCCGGCAGCTCGCCGTTTATGCGGCGCTTGAACTCGGCGGCCAGCTCCGGGAAGGCCCTCGCGTAGGCGGCGAATTTGTCGTTCCAGGCCGCTTCTTTGGCCTGACCGGCTTCCTTGGCGTCCCACTGGGCGTAGATGTCCTGCGGGATTTCAAAGGCGGCGTATTTCCAGCCCAGCGCTTCGCGGGTGGCGGCCACTTCGGCGGCGCCCAGCGCGGCGCCGTGCACGTCATGGGTGCCGGCCTTGTTCGGCGAACCGAAGCCGATAACGGTCTTGCACATCAGCAGCGACGGCTTGTCGGTCACCTTGCGGGCTTCTTCAATCGCGGCCTTGATGGCGTCCGGGTTGTGGCCGTCAACGTTGCGCACCACGTGCCAGCCGTAGGCTTCGAAGCGCAGGGCGGTGTCGTCGGTGAACCAGCCGTCGACGTGGCCGTCGATGGAGATGCCGTTGTCATCGTAGAAAGCGGTCAGCTTGCCGAGCTTGAGGGTACCGGCCAGAGAGCAGACTTCGTGCGAGATGCCTTCCATCATGCAGCCATCGCCCATGAAGGCGTAGGTGTGGTGGTCAACGATGTCGTGGCCCGGGCGGTTGAACTGCGCCGCCAGGGTGCGTTCGGCGATGGCGAAGCCGACGGCGTTGGCAATGCCCTGGCCCAGCGGGCCGGTGGTGGTCTCAACGCCCGGGGTGTAGCCGTACTCCGGGTGGCCCGGGGTTTTGGAATGCAGCTGACGGAAGTTTTCCAGCTCGCGCATCGGCAGGTCATAGCCGGTGAGGTGCAGGAGGCTGTAAATCAACATGGAGCCGTGGCCGTTGGAGAGCACGAAACGGTCGCGGTCAGCCCAGTGCGGGTTAGTCGGGTTGTGGTTGAGGTAGTCACGCCACAGGACTTCGGCGATGTCCGCCATGCCCATAGGGGCACCGGGGTGGCCGGAATTGGCTTTTTGTACGGCGTCCATGCTGAGTGCGCGGATGGCGTTGGCAAGCTCTTTACGAGAGGACATGTTTTACTCCAGGTCGGATAAAAAAAGCAGTCAAGTTCCCTATTTTCTCAGACTCCACATCACAACGGCAATCCCTAATGCCAAATGAGAGCGAGTTCACCACTTATTAGCACGATTGGACGCTTTTTCGGAATAACACTATTCTCGCCCCGGCTGGCGTACACTAGGCTCTTGCAACAAGATTTCCTCCAAGCAAAATGACTCTTTTACCTTGTTACCTTCACAGGAAGATGGCGTTATGAAGATCCGTACCTCTTTGATTGCGTTGGGCATTGCCACCTTGGCAACCGGCTGTCAAAACCTGAATACCGAAACCTTGATGCAGTCCGGCGCGCAGGCGTTCCAGGCGGCGACCCTGAGCAACAACGACGTTAAGGCCCTGAGTGATAAATCCTGCGCCGAGATGGACAGCAAGGCACAAATCGCGCCGGCCGACAGCACCTACGCCAAGCGTCTCAACAAAATCGCCGCGGCGCTGGGCGACAACATCAACGGCACCCCGGCCAACTACAAGGTCTACGTGACCAAAGACGTCAACGCCTGGGCGATGGCCAACGGCTGCATCCGCGTCTACAGCGGCCTGATGGACATGATGAACGACAACGAAGTCGAAGGCGTGCTGGGCCATGAAATGGGCCACGTGGCGCTGGGCCACACCCGCAAGGCGATGCAGGTGGCTTACGGCACCGTGGCGCTGCGCACCGCGGCGTCCTCCGCTGGCGGCGTCATCGGCTCGCTGTCGCAGTCGCAGCTGGCGGACATCGGCGAGAAGCTGGTCAGCGCCCAGTTCTCGCAGAAGCAGGAAAGCGAAGCGGATGATTACTCGTTCGATCTGCTGAAAAAGCGCGGCATCGATCCGAATGGCCTGGCCACCAGCTTCGAAAAACTGGCCCAGATGGAAGCCGGCCGTCAGAGCAGCATGTTCGACGATCACCCGTCTTCCCAAGCGCGCGCTCAGCACATTCGCGATCGCATCGCGGCAGAGAAATAACCACGAGAACGCCCGGCAATCGCCGGGCGTTTTTTATCGTCTCAATACAGCGTCTTCTGCGGCGGCCCGGCGAAGGTCAGCGGCCCGACCTGCTTCATATCCACCTCGACCACCGACGGCCCCGGGTAGTTGATCGCCTCGGCCAGCACGCCGTTGAACTGCGATGCCGCGTCCACCTTCCAGGCCTTCAACCCCATCGCTTCGGCGACCTGGGTAAAGGCCGGCGTATGCAGCTCGTTGTAATACTGACGCCCGGCGAAGTACTTGTCCTGAATGCCGCGCATCACGCCATAACCGCCGTCGTTCATGATAATCAGGGTGATGTTCACCTGTTCCTGCGCCATGGTCGCCAGCTCGCCCAGGCCCAGTGCCAAACCACCGTCGCCCACCAGCCCCACCACCTTGCGCTGCGGGTTGGCGATCGCGGTGCCGATAGCCATCGGCAGCCCCATACCGATGGCGCCCGCCAGCGAGTGAATGTTGCACAGCGGCGAGATCGCCCGGAACAGCCGGCTGCCCCAGACGCTGCCGGAAACGGTGATATCGCGTACCAGCAACCCGTCCTGCGGCAGCGCGGCGTCGATGGCGTCGTTGAGTTTGGCGTATTCGCCGGACTGCTGGCGCAGCGCGCGCTCCGCCTGCTGCACCGCCCCCGCGATCTCGGCATCCCACTCGGCGTTGACCTTTTCGCCGGGGCTCAGCCGCGCCGCCAGCGCCGCCAGCAGCGCCGCACAGTCGCCGTTGATCTGTTCATCGGCCAGATAGTTGCGGTTGGCCGCCGCCGGATCGATGTCAATCTGCACCAGCGGGCGCGGCAGCGGCAGCGTCCAGGTACGGGTTTCATTACTGCGCAGGCGCGAACCGGCCACCAGCGTCAGATCGCACTGCGTCAGGATCGCTTCGATGCTCGGTGAGTTATGGAACGCCCGCAGGCTGCGCGGATGGCTGTCCGGCAGAATGCCGCGCCCGTGGGTGCTGGAGATCACCGCTACGCCGGCGTCCGCCAGCTTGCGCACCGCGTCGCCGCAGGCCAAGGCGCCGCCCCCCAACCACAGCAGCGGACGCTTGGCCTGTTTCAGCCGCTGATGCAGCCGTTCCACCGCCGCATCGTCCGCCTTCGGCAGCGGCGCCGGCGCCAACGGCTCGGTCAGCACCGAACGGGAAACCAGGCTGCTTTGAATATCGATCGGGATCTCGACCGCCACCGGGCCGCAGGGCACGGTTTGCGCATCCAGGATCGCCCGCTGGATCACCGCCACCGCCTGCTCCGGCGAATTGACCCGGTAAGCGCGTTTGGAGCAGGCGCGCAGGAAGCCGAGCTGATCGCGGGTTTCATGAATAAAACCGGCGTCGGCGTCCAGATAGGCTTTTTCCACCTGGCCGGTGATATGCAGCAGCGGCGTGTTGGCGTTGAGCGCCTCAATCATCGCCCCCACCGCGTTGCCGGCGCCGGCGCCGGTGCTGGTCAACGCCACGCCCAGGCCGGAGAAGCGCCCGTGCGCGTCGGCCATGGTGACCGCCCCCGCTTCGCCGCGCGCCGGCACGAAGCGAATTTTATCGCGCTGCCCCACCGCATCGGCGATCGGCAGATTATGAATCGAAATGATGCCGTACATCGCCGACACCGCGTACTGTTCCAGAGTCCGGGCTATCGCCTCGCCAACCGTGATTTTATCGCTCATCATCTGCCTTCTTAGGGTATTCGTTATTAGGGTTATGCGTAGAGGTGTCGGCCTAGTCGCTCCAGCGATTCACCTGATGGCTCAGCGCCAGATACACGCTTTTCTGCTGCATGTAGGCCTTGATGCCGTTCAGGCCTTTTTCGCGGCCCAGCCCGCTCTCCTTGAAGCCGCCGAACGGCGTGGAAATCGAGAACGTTTTGTAGGTGTTGACCCAGACGGTGCCGGTTTCCAGCCGCTCCGCCAGCGCCATCGCACGAGGGAAGTCGCGGCTCCAGATGCCAGCCGCCAGGCCGTACACCGAGTCGTTAGCCTGTTCAGTCAGCTGTTGCTCGTCGTCGAACGGCAGCGCCACCAGCACCGGGCCGAAGATCTCTTCCTGGCAAACGCGGGCGTCGTTGTTCAAGCCTTCGATAATGGTCGGCAGGTAATAGCTGCCGCTCGCCAGTAGCGGATCGGCCGGCACTTCGCCGCCGATGATCACCCGGCCGCCCTCCTGCCGCGCCAGCGCCACGTAGTCCGCTACGCTTTGCCGATGTTTGGCGCTGATCAGCGGGCCGAGATGCACGCCCGGCACCAGCGGGTTGCCGATGCGCAGCCCCGCCGTCAGTTCGGTCAAGCGCGCCAGCAGCGGCTGATACAGCGAACGATGCACGAACAGCCGCGAACCGGCGATGCATGCCTGGCCGGCGGAGCTGAAAATGCCATAGCAGATGCCGCGCGCCGCCTGTTCCAGATCGGCGTCCTCCAGCACGATGGTCGGCGACTTACCGCCCAATTCCAGCGAAGTGGGGATCAGCTTGTCGGCGGCGATGTGCGCCAAATGGCGCCCGGTACTGGTCCCGCCGGTAAAGGCGATCTTTTTCACCAGCGGATGGCGCGCCAACGCCTCGCCGATCACCGAACCTTTGCCCGGCAATACGCTGAGCAGCCCGGCCGGCAGGCCCGCCTGTTCGAACAGCTCGGCCAGCTTCAGCGCCATCAGCGGCGTGGCTTCGGCCGGTTTGAGCACCACCGCGTTGCCCGCCGCCAGCGCCGGCGCCACCTTCTGCATTTCGCTGGCGATCGGCGAGTTCCACGGCGTAATGGCGGCGATCACCCCCATCGGTTGGTACTGGCTGAGCGTCATCACCTCAGCGCTGCGCGGGGTCGGCAGCTCGCCTTCCAACACCTCGCAGGCGGCGGCAAAGTAGCGCGCGGTCGCCGCCGCGCTGGCCACCAGCCCACGGGTCTCGGCCAGCGGCTTGCCGTTATCGCGGGTTTGCAGCTCGGCCAACTGCTCCTGCTGCGCCAGGATCAGGTTGCTGACGCGGTAGAGGATCGAGGCGCGTTGATGCGGCACCAGCCCGCGCCATTCCGGCGCGCGCCAGGCGCGCTCTGCCGCTTCCACCGCCTCGTTCACGTCCTCGACGTTGGCGGCGCGCAGCCGCGCGTTGACGCTGCCGTCGGCCGGGAATACCGAAGCCATCTCTTCGCCACGCCCTTCACGCCAGCGCCCGGCGACAAAAATATTCAATCGTTCCATGCTCCGCTCCTGCCGTTCAGGCAATAAAACCGCCGTCCACCAGACGGCGGCAGGCTTGTACCGCGCTCAGCGCCGCCAGGGTTGATGTTTTGGGATTGCTCGCCAGCGGGGTACCGCTCAGCTCGATGTGAAATTCGCCAAAGTCGCCGCATACCTGCAGACGATGGGTATTGCGCCGGGTAGCGGGATCGACCTGCAGGCGCACCCGGGTGGCGTCCATCCCCAGGCCGTTGAGCGCAATGGTGGCCGCCACGTTGGCATTGGCCGGGAACAAACGCGCCGCTTCGCGCGCCGACCCTTCAAAAAATATCTGCGCTTCGCTCACCGCATCGAGGTCGATCAGCTGCTCCGCCGGGCTGCCGCGCCAGCTGGCCGGACTTTTGCTGGCCTGATAGGTCACGCTCTCCAGCCCGCCTTCGCGCGCCGACGCCAGCCCATCCATCCCCGCCACCGCACCGGACAGCACGATCAGCTGCCCGTGATGGCGGCGGCAAACCTGCTGCAGCCGCTGTTGCAATGCGGCGTCCGCCAGCGCGCCGGTCGAGATCAGCGCCAGCGGCCAACCGCGCTGCAGCACCGCTTCGCCGAACTCCGCCACCGCCTGCTGGCTGGCGCACTCCAGCACCAGATCCGGCCGCTGCAAACACTGCTCGGGATGGGTCAGCGCCTGCACCCGCCCGCCAAAGGCCGCGGCGATCGCCGCATGATGAGCCGCGCGCGCCAGGATCCAACCGACCTCCACGCCTTCCGGCAAACGGGCGATCACTTCCTTCGCCATCGCGCCGTAGCCAATCATCATGATCTTCTTCATCTTTATCGGCCCCTGCTACACATGGCGGTTAAAGCCGCCGGATACGTCCAGCGCCGCGCCGGTGGTAAAGGAAGCCAGCGGCGAAGCGAGGAACAGCAGCGCCTGCGCCGGCTCCTGCGGCTTGCCCAGGCGCTTCATCGGGATGCCGCGCCGTTCGGCGATCGCCGCCGTCCACTGTTCCCAGCTTTGATCTTTATCGCTGCGCTCGTCGAAACGGCGGCGCCACTGGCCTGACTCCACCATCCCCAGCAAGATCGAGTTAACGCGAATGCCTTTGCCCACCAGCTCTTTCGACAGCGTCAGCGTCATGTTGAGCAGCGCGGCGCGCGCCGCCGAGGTGGCGATCATGTGTTCTTCCGGCTGTAGCGCCAGCAGCGAGTTCACGCAGGTGATAGACGCGATCGCCGACCGTTCCAACGCCGGTAAGAACGCCTGCACCGGGTTGATCACGCCGAACAGCTTCAGCTCGGCCTCATGCAGCCAGGCTTCGCGCGGCGTCTGGTCAAAATGGGCGACGAAGCCCTGACCGGCGTTGTTGATCAGCAGATCCACGCCGCCGAAATGCGCCGTCACCTGAGCGGCGAACTGCGCCACCTGCTGCGCGTCCAGCACGTCGCAGCGCAGCGCCAGAATCTCCGCCTGCGGGAAGTCCGCACGCAGGCTGGCCTCCGCGCCGGCCAGTTTGTCCGGATCGCGGCCGCAGAACGCCACCTTCGCCCCTTCGGCCAGCAGCAGCTTCAGGGTTTCGAAACCGATGCCCGACGAGCCGCCGGTCACCACCGCCACCCGGTTTTCAAGCTGAAAATTCATCGTTGGATTGCTCCCGTAAAGTCCCGCAGATAGCGGTTGAAACACGCCGGCGCGTCGAGGTAGCTGGCATGACCGGCGGCGGCGATCAAACGCAGCGTCGCGTCCTGCTCACGCGCCAGCTCGGCCGCCTTCTCCGGCGGTGTAATGCGATCCTGTTCACCACACCACACCTCCAGCGGGCCGCGATAGCGCGCCAGATAGCGGCCGATATCGTCGTTGGCCAGCATCCAGGCGGCTCTCAGAAAGCCGTCGGGATCGAGCTGTTGCATGCCGTTGCGCACCCAGGCGATGTCCTGCGGATCCGCCCCTTCACGCAGCAAGGCCGCCGCCCGCTGCTCGCCGTAGCCCACCGGCCCCAGCGTCTCTATCATCTGTTGGCGCTGGCCATAGACCTGCCGGCGTTTTTCCTCCGGCGCCGTGGCATAGCCCTGCGCCGGATCCGCCAACACCAATCCACATAACCCGTCCGGATAGCCGGCGGCATAGGCGCTGCCGATCAGCGCCCCCAGCGAATGGCCGACGATCAGCGGCTGCGCCAGCTGCAGCTCATCAATCAGCGCCGCCAACGCCGCCGCATAACCGGCGGCATCGGCCTGCGGATGCGCCAACGGCAGGCTGCCGCCGTAACCCGGCGCGTCCCACGCCAACAGACGGTGGCCATCCGTCAGGCCGCTATCGTTGAGCTGCTTGATCCACGAGGCCGATCCGGAGCTGATGCCGTGCAGCAACACCACCGGCCGCCCCTGCCCGGCCTCGCGCCAGCTCAGGGTATACGCCCCGCAGCGCGCCCGTTGGCGTTGCGCCAGGCCGTTCATCAGTTGCGCTTCACTTTGGATAGCGGATGATCCGCCGGATAGGTTGGGATCTCCGGCTTGGCGGTGCCGAGCATCACGCACATCAGCGCCTCTTCCTCACCGTGGTTGAACAGGCCGCGATATACCCCCGCCGGCACCGAGATCAGATCGCGCTCTTTCAGCCTGGTCTCGTAATACTCTTCCCCATCCTGAATCATCAGCGTGATGCTGCCTTTCAGCATGAAGAACACTTCCTCCACGTCGTCGTGCAGGTGCAGCGGCCCCTCGCACTTCGACGGCAGCACCATGGTGGAGAAGGTGAAATTGCCCGCCGGAATGGTGTTGGCGTCGCTGGCCACGCCGGTGGCGCCGGTGCCGATGTAGCGCATCTGCGCACGGCGGTATTTCGGATCAAAGTCGGCCTGGAATTTCAGCGCGTTCCAGTCGTATTTACGGCCTTCGAAGCGGGCGATGCGCGACTCTACCCAGTTTTCCATCGACAGATCCTGCGGCTTAACGCCGGCTTTGTTCTCAACCTGAGACATGTTGTCACTCCTCTGTTGAATCGATTGATTAATCAGTACTTTCTCAGTAACGGCAGCAGAATGAGGCAGCCGACGAAAGCCATCACCACCAGGAACAGCAGGCCGTTATCCATATTGCCGGTGGCGGCGATCAACGCCCCCATCAGCACCGGCGCCAGCGCGCCGGCAAAATTGCCCAACCCGTTGAAGATGCCGCCGGCGGTGGCGCTGACCTTGCTGCTGGTCGCCTTCGCCAACAGCGCGAAAATATTTGGCGCGCCGGCGCCCCACATAAAGGTGCTGAAGGCCATGGCGGCGATTACGCTGTAGGTGCCCTGCAGGTGCAGCACCACCGCCAGACCGAGGCCGGCGCCGCACAGCGACAGGAAACAGGCCAGCGCGCGCCGATCCAGCTTGTCCGACAGCCAGGCGCCCAGCACTTCGCCAAGCAGCATGGCGATGAACGGCAGCGAAGAGAGGTAACCGGCATGCTCCAGATGAATGCCTTTCCCCTTGATCAGGTAGCTCGGCAACCAGCCGTTCATGCCCCACAGGTAGGTCAGGAAGGCGATGTTGAACAGGCAGATCATCCAAAAGTGCGGGCTGCGCAGCAGCTCGCGGCGATGCTGTTGGCGTTCGGACACCGCCGGCTTGGTCGCCGCCGCCGGGCGCGCGACGTTCAGGTGGCGCATGCCGAACAGCACCAGCAACATCACCGGCAGCGTCAGAAACGCCATAAAGAAGAAGGTGGCCTGCCAGTCGAAGGTATTGAGGATGTACAGGGTGACCGGGAAGCCAAGCGCGGCGCCCAGCGGCGTGCCGAGCAGCCACAGCATGGTGGCGCGCGCCTGCAGCTGCGGCGGGAAAGCCTGACGAATAATGGCGTAGGCCATCGGCAGCAGCGGCCCTTCGGCGATACCGAGCAGAATGCGCAGCGTCATCATGGCGTGATAGGAACGCGTCATCCCCATCAACACCATCAGCACGCCCCACACCACCATCATGCCAATCAATACCTTGACCGGATTAAGCCGATCGCCGATGCCGCTGAGCAGCATCGAGGAAATGCCGTAGGAGAACAGAAACGCGCTCATCAGCAAGCCCAGCCGCGCCGGGTCAAAACCGATGCCCAACGCCTGCTGAAACTCACTATCGGAAAACAGCGCCGCGATGCTGATCTTGTCGAAAAACGCCAGCAGCACGCAGGCAAACAGCGCGATCGGCACCGACCAGCGCACCCGCTGCTGCGGATTTTCGGCAACGGCTTCCCCCGCCCGTCCAGCGCGGGCGTCAATGTCTTGCGTAGTCATAAAACGCTCCCGAGGTTCGGGCGTTATTTCAACGCCATCAAAGAAAACTCCGCATCCGCCAGCTGCTGCGGATCCAGCACCCGGCCGCTCGCCAGCCAACGCTTGCCGAGCTTGATGGTGCGCGCATCGTTGAACGCCACCATCTGCACCAGCTGCCGATCGGCGTTCAGCGTGAAGAACACCTGCGACTGCGGCGTGCGGCGCACCACATGGTGCACGCCGCCGCTCGGCACGCCGAGGATCTGGATATTGGCGTCGTATTGATCCGACCAAAGCCAGGCCACGTCGTCATACGGTGCGGCGAAGGCGTCGAGCATCGCGCAGGCGGTGCTGATGGCCTGATTTTGCGCGTAGGCCCAGGACTGCAGGCACAGGCCGAGCGTCGGGTGGCGCGCCACGTCGCCGGCGGCGAAGATCGCCGGATGGCTGGTGCGCCCCTGGCCGTCGACCACGATGCCGGACTCGATCGCCAGCCCGGCGCTGCGCGCCAGTTCAAGATTCAGCTCGACGCCGATCCCCACCACCACCAGATCGAAGGCCTGCGGATCGCTGACTTCGCTGCCGATCCAGGCGGCGCCATCGCGATCTTCCAACGAGATCTCGCCGCAGCCGCACAGCACCGTGACGCCCTGCTGACGATGCAGTTCGAGCAACGCCTGTGAAACGTCGGCGCCGACGCTGCGCATGCACAGCGCGGGCTGGCGTTCAAACACCGTCACCTCGGCGCCGAGACGGCGCGCGGAAGCGGCGATCTCCAGCCCGATCCAACCGCCGCCGACGATCGCCAGGCGCCCGCAACCCTGCAGGCCCTGCCGCAACCGAGCCGCATCGTCCCAGGAACGCAGCGTCATCACGCGCGGGTGCTGCGCCCAGGCGGCGCCCGGCAAACGCGGCCGACCGCCGGTGGCGATCAGCAACTGCTCGAACTGCAGCCGTTGCCCGTCGCTGAGCGTGACGATTTGCTGTTCTGCATCGATGGACTCGGCGCGCAGCGGGCGGCGCCAGTCGATATTCAGCTCCGCCACCGTCTGTTCGCTGAACAGCCGGCTGAGGGGAGCCGCGGCATCCAGCAGCGCCGCTTTCGACAGCGGCGGCCGCTCGTAAAAATCGTAGGGTTCGTCGCTGACAACCGTCAGCCGGCCGCTGTAACCGCGATCGCGCAGCGTCTTGGCCGCCCAGCCGCCGGCCTGGCCGCCGCCGACGATGACGATGCCCGCGTGTTCCGGCCGGTTCATAACGCCGCCGCCTTTTTATGCTGGCGGCGCGTGTCGTGATCGATGCCGCCCTCTACCGCCCATTCGGTGAAGGAGACCAACGAATGCTCCAGCTCGCGAGGCTGCCAGTTTTCCGTCAGATAATCGTCGTTGGTGTAGTACTCGAACGCCCCGCCGGTCGGGCTGTTGACGTACCAGAAATAAGCCGAGGAGATCGGGTGGCGGCCGGGGCCGATAAAGGTGCTCCACTTCTCCTTGTTCATGGCGATGCCGCCGCCGATCACTTCGTGGATATCGCGCACGGTGAACGCCACGTGGTTCAGGCCCCGTGGGCGGTTCGGCAGCTTCAGCAGGAACAGGTTATGGTGGCCGCCGCGCGCCTGGGTACGCAGGAAGACGGCGCGATCGATATAGCGATCGGAAACCTGGAAATCCAACAGCTCGCGGTAGAAGCGCTCGGTCGCCGCCAGATCCTCAACGAAGAACACCACGTGGCCGATGTTGATCGGCTGCGCCTGCGCATAGACCGGGCTGGGCTGATCGATGCGGCGCACGTCACCCCATTGGTTGATCGGCGTGACCGGCACCTCGACCGCCTGCTGGCGGCTGACGACGAAGCGCAGCGTCATGCCGTTGGGATCGAGGCATTCCAGCTCTTCTCCCACCTGCCGGAAGCCGGGCATCAACGCCAAACGCGGCTGCAGGCGCGCCAGCTCGGCGGGCGAGGCCACGCCCCAGGTCATGCGGCGCAGGGTTGAACCGCCCTCAAACGCCGCAGGCAGCGCCGCGCTTTGCAACGGGTGCAGGACGATCCGCGCCCCGCTCAAGGTGGTGAATTCGCGCTGCGGTTCGCCCCAATGTTGCGTGGCGGGCTGCAGGCCGAAGTCTTGCATGAATTTTTCGCAGGTTGGCAGATCTTCGACGCCAAATTCCAGTTTTTCGATTCCGATTACGCTCATTGTTCAGCCTCACGTTCTCGCTGCATACGGTTTTCAGGCATGAGTGAACCCCGGCCCCTGTTTGCTACGGGCCTTATCCCTGCCTGAGTAAAAGAGTCGGTCCTGTCGGTTAGCCGACGTTGGCCTGCGGCGGCGCGCCGAGGAAGCCGGAAATTTTCTCCGCCGCGTCGCGTACTTCCATGCGCAGCCGCTCGCGATCCGCTTTCGGGATCTCATCGGACGGCACCATGATGCTGACCACCGCCTCGACCCGCTGCTCGCGGTTGAAGATCGGGTAGACGATCGAGGAGATGCCGTGGCGGAAGAACGATTCGCCGATCACATAGCCGCGCGCTTTGTCTTGCTGCACCATCTGCCACAGCGTTTCGCGATCCGCCGGGGTGCCCGGCGCATTGCCCGGCAGCTGCGCGTCCGGATAAAGTTGTTCGAACTCGCTGCGGGTGGCGCTGGTCAACAGCATGCGGCCGAGCGAGGTTTGATGCACCGGCAAGCGAGTGCCGACGCTGACCTGATTGATCTGCGAACCGGCGGCGCTGACGCGGGCGATGTAGATCACGTCGCGCCCGTCGCGGATCGCCAGATGACTGCTGCACTGGCTGCGATCGCGCAGCTGCTCAATCACCGGCTGGCCGGCCTGCGCCACGTCCAGCGACGCGATGTATTCAAAGCCGAGGCGCAGCACCTTGATGCCGAGCGCAAAGGTGTTGGTGCGCGGATTGCGTTCCAGAAAGCCCAAGTGCTCAAGCGTCTGCACCACACGGTAGGCGGTGGCCTTCGGCATATCGACCAGGCGATGCAACTCGGCGAAGGTCATTTCCTTATGCTGCTCGCCAAACGCCAGCAGCAGCTGCAACCCGCGATCCAGCCCCGGGATCAGATACTTACATGCTTGCTCGTCCGCCATCTCTCGCTCCTGCGCTGTGCGCCGGCCCTGCGGGCCTCAGTTGAATACAAAGCCGCCGTTGACCGGCAGCAGTTGGCCGGTGACGAAATCCGCCAGCGGCGACAGCAGATAAAGCACCGTACCGTTCACATCGTCCGGGTGCTGCGCCCCAGCCAGCGCGCGCCCCTGCTCGTACAGCTGATGACGCTCGGCGGGCACATACTCGGTGGCTTCCACCCGCGTCAGGCCCGGTGCGATGGCGTTGACGCAGATCCCCTGCGGGCCCAGCTCGCGCGCCATCGAGCGAGTCATCGCGATCAGCGCGCCTTTGCTGGCGACATAGGCCATCAGGCGCGGCGCGCCCCACAGCGCAGTGTCCGACGCCACGTTGACGATCTTGGCGTGCGGGCTGCGCGCCAGCAGCGGCACCGCCGCCTGGCTCACCAGCCAGGTGCCGCGCACGTTGACCTGCATCACCCGATCCCACAGATCGATATCGTATTCCATCATGGTTTTGCCGCCGACGCCGGTCGCCAGCGCCGCGTTGTTCACCAGACCGTCGATCCCGCCGCCTGCGGCGATCTTCTCGAACGCCGAACGGATCGAATCCGGTGACGCCAGATCGATGGTCTGCGTTTCCACCTGAGCGCCCTGCTCACGCAGCGCGGCGCCGCTCGCCGCCAGCTCATCCGCCAGAATGTCGCACATCACCACCTGCGCGCCGGCGGCGGCGATGGCGGCGGCGAAGCTGTAACCCAGGCCGCGCGCTGCCCCGGTGACCACGATGCGTTTGCCGTTCAGCAGGCCGTTCACTGCGCCGCCTCCCGCTCGCGCAGCGTCGCCAGCTGTTTCTGCGCCTCTTTTTGCATCAGGCGGCGCAGGCGCGAAAGGCCGACGTCGTGCTGGTACAGGTATTCGCGACCGCGAGCGTTAGGCGCCATATTTTCAAGCACGATGCGATCCTGCTCGAGCACGTCCCAATGCAACGATTCCAGGCGGTTGCGGTACATGAAGCGCCACATGTCGCGCTGCCAGTCTTTGACCTTGCGGATGCGCCAGAAGAACACCCGGCAGTGATCCTTGTCTTCCGGCACCACCATGCCGATGATCCAGAAGTGACCGCCCGGCCCGAAGCGCTTTTTGTACGGGATCGACAGGCGCATCCAATACGCGCCGCTGTTGCCGAACTCCACCCAGTCGAAGTTGACGCCAATCTGGCCGTTCTTCTTGAAGATAAACCCGCTGTCGGTCGGCTCCAGCCCCATATCCGCCTTGCGGTCCCCTTCCGCCATCGAGTGCGAGGAGGAGTGCAGGTAGGTGCCGTGCATCGGATCCATCACGTTTTCCAGGGCGTATTGGTAGTTGCAGTTCCAGCTGGCGGTGCACAGGAAATTGCTGTACGACGCTTCGTCCGCCAGCTCTTGCGGGAAAGTCAGCTCCGCCGGCGCTTCATCCGCCATCACGCCGAAATAAAGGAACACCGCGCCGTAGGCTTCTTTGGCCGGGTAAGACCGCAGGCATTTTTGCCCCACTAGTGGGCAACGATCCACCGCCGGCACGTCTTTCACCGTGCCGTCGCCGCCGACCTCCACCCCGTGATACCAGCAGGCGATGCGATCGCCGAGGTTCCACCCCATGGAAAGCCGCGCGCCGCGGTGCGGGCAGCGGTCTTCCAGCGCGTGGATCTGGCCTTCACCGTCGCGCCATACCACGATTTGCTGCTCCAGACGGGTGATGCCGACCGGATTGTTGCCCACTTCCCAGCTGGCCAGCACCGGATACCACATGCCGCGCAGCCCCTGGTCAAGATAGTCCTGCAAGCTCTGTTCGGAGGATGTTGTATTTGCTGTCATTGTCTTCTCCCGGATGTGGCTCAGAAACCGTTAACGTGAAGGAATTCGCGGAACGTCGCCTCATTCCACGGTTGGCCGCTGCGATCGAACAGGCGGCGCTGATTCAACGCGCTGACGATCTGCTCCAGCTCTTCCGCGCCCTGATCGAAGATCGTTTCCAGCGCCGCCACCAGGGCGGTTTCGAAACCGTCCGGCACACGAGCACGGTTTTGCCAGATCACGTTGCGAAATTGGCCCGGCTGATGGATTTGACCGTTGCCGCCTTCGCGGGCCGGCGTCACCTGTTGGGTGTCCGGCAGCCAGGGATTGAAATCGGTGATGTGCTGCATGATTACTCCTCCGCGATAAAGGTGATCTGGATTTGGTTGTCGACCACCCGGGTGGGATAGGTTTGCAGATCGCGGCCGCCCGGCTCGCGCAGGCACTGGCCGGTGCGCACGTCAAACAGCGCTTCGTGCAGCGGGCACTCAACCTTGCCGTCGTCTACAAACCCCTGGCTGAGCAAGGCATAGGCATGCGGGCAGACGTCTTCCAGCGCGTAGTAGTTACCGTCGAGCAGGTATACCCCGATCTCTTTTCCTTCCACGTTGCCGGAAAAAGGAAAATCTTCTTTCACCTGAGACACTTCGCACACATTCTTCCAGCTCATTGCTTTTATCCTCTATCTGATTGTTTCATATATGAAACTCAGTTTCTTATTTAATACAGTCACTATAAGTGTGGCGAAACTTTCGTCAAGCGAGCGGAACGGCAAATGTTAATGAAAGGTTGTTTAAAAATGACAAATGCGGGAAGGATCACGAAATAATGCACCGATATGAAAAACCTATGTCAGTTGTGCGCTCCCTTGCTAATTTATGGCAAAAAACGCGTTGATTCCGGCGACGCATTGCGCGTAAAAGTGTTTTCTCTCTGTCTTTCACACCCTATTTGATAACAATAATTTTACATCAATCAGCCTCATCCTCCCGCGTTTGCGCTAACTGGCATCCTCGGGTGAGTTTGCTGCTGCCTGAATTCGTCAACCGCTCGCACTGAGGAACGCGCCGTGCAACAACGTCAACGCTGGTTTGGAGTGATCGCCCTGCTGTTTCTGATCGTTATCGCCTATGCGGATCGGGTCAATATCGCCGTGATGTTGGTCAATCCCGACTTCCTGCAACACTTCCAACTCGGCGGCGACCGCGCTCACCAGGGCACGCTGATGACGGTGTTTTTGCTCGGCTACGGGCTGTCCGCCATGTTGCTGACGCCGTTTCTGGAAACGCTGATGGGCTACCGCCGCGCGCTGACGCTGAGCGTGGTGCTGTGGGCGCTGCTCACCGCCGCCTCGCCGCTGGCGGGATCGCTGATGCTGCTGTGCGTGGTGCGCGCGCTGCTTGGCGTCAGCGAAGGGCCGCTGTTCTCGCTGAAGACCATGTACATCGGTGAGCATTTCGCCGCCGACGAGCGCGGCAAGCCCAACGCGGTCAGCGCATTGGGCGTTTCATTGGGGCTGGTGCTCGGCTTTCCGCTGGTGAGTTTTCTGATGGCGCACTTCGGCTGGGCGATGTCGTTTCACCTGCTGGCGCTGCTCAACCTGCTGCTGGGGCTGGCGCTGGTGCGGCTGTTCGTTCACCCGCTCCCCTTATCCTCATCTTCACGCCCTGCCGATCCGCAACCGGTGCTGAACCGCGTCTGGCGCACCTTTGCACTGGCCTGGCGCACGCCGATGCTCGGCTGGATCCTGCTGATCGAGATCGCCACGCTCAGCTACCTGTGGGGCTCCAGCGCCTGGCTGCCTGCGTATCTGACCGATGAAAAGGGTTTTTCCATCAAACAGATGGGCTGGATGGCCGCGCTGCCTTTCATCGTCAGCATCGCCTCCAAATACCTCGGTGGCGTGTTGCTCGATCGTATCCGCCCTTATCAGGCGCCGCTGATCTTCGTCTGCGGCGGCGCAGCGACCGCGCTGTGCATTTATGGCGTGATGCACAGCCATCAGCTTGGCTGGATCGCCTTCTTCCTGCTGGCGGCCAACGCCTGTTGGGGGGCGCAGGGCGCGGCGATACCCACGCTGCTGCAACATTATGCGCGTCCGGAGGCGGTCGGCAGCGCCTATGGGCTGATCAACGGCATCGGCAATCTGTTCTCGGCGTTTGTGCCGATGGCGATGGGCATGGTGATGGCCAGCCAGGGCAAGGTGTCTTCAGGCTTTGCGGTGCTGATCGCCTCGCAGTTGCTGACGCTGCTGGCGGGCGGCGCGCTGTTTGGCCGCATGTTGCTGGCACAGCAGATGAAGCGGGCATAAACCCGTTTCTCTGCCCTGTGCGGCGGAAAACCGAAAGCGTTGAGAGGGTGCTCGTGGATCTGGACGCCAACAGCCAGCAGACGGGGAACATCCCCGTCGCCGGGTTGCCTTACCGTTCGGATTCGTAAGCCAAAATGGCCGCAACCTCCGTATTGCCCGATCGGATCCGCAGCTCACACAGCGTGCTGCGAGTTATCCATGCCAGTGATATTACCGTGGCACAAATAACCACCAATTTTAACAGGCTCCGTTTGTTCGGCATCATGCCTTCTTCTCCTTGCCTCGCGGCGGGTAAGAGGCTAACTTAACGTTGTCTGGCGTTAGAGTTGGCCTCGGGTTGATGGATATCGACTCGGGGCTTTTCTCTTTGTACCTTTCACGCAGGCTCCAGATACAAAGATCCAGAGCACCCGCGCGCAGTATATTCATCCTCCCCACTCTCCAGATTCCTTTTTACTGACTCAGTTTCATTTCTGCGCGGTGTTGTGCAAAAGCGTTGCAACGGACTGAGAAGGCAGCGCGGATGGCGGCAAATGCAATAAAAAAAGCGGCCCCCATACGATGGAAGCCGCTTTTTCAGCGAGGAGTAGCCTGGCGTCAGGCGTGTTTCTTGGCCGCCTGCAGGTACAGCATCTCCAGGCCCAGGGTCGCCGCGGCCAGCGCGGTGATCTCGGACTGGTCATAAGCCGGCGCCACTTCCACCACGTCCATGCCGACGATGTTCAGCGACTGCATGCCGCGCACCAGCTTCAGCGCGCGATCGGAGGTCAGGCCGCCGATCACCGGCGTGCCGGTGCCCGGTGCGAACGCCGGATCCAGGCAGTCGATGTCGAAGGTCAGATACACCGGCATATCGCCGACGATGCCCTTGATCTGGGTCAGCAGGTCGTCCACGCTGCGATCGTTCACCTGCGCGGCGTCCAGCACGGTAAAACCGTTGTCATGATCGAACTCGGTACGAATGCCGATCTGCACCGAGTGGTGCGGATCGATCAAGCCTTCGTTCGGGGCATGGTAGAACATGGTGCCGTGGTCGAACTTGCTGCCGTTGGCGTAGGTATCGGTGTGGGCGTCGAAGTGCACCAGCGCCAGCTTGCCGAAATGCTTGGCGTGCGCGCGCAGCAGCGGCAGGGTCACGAAGTGGTCGCCGCCGAACGAGAGCATGCGCTTACCGGCCTTCAGCAGTTTCTCCGCGTGCGCCTGCAGCTTGTCGCTCATGTCCTGCGCGTCGCCGAAGTTGAACACGATGTCGCCGCAGTCAACCACGTTCAGACGATCGCGCAGATCGAAGCTCCACGGCCAGCGGTTGCCTTCCCAGGCCAGGTTGGTGGACACCTGACGGATGGCCGCCGGGCCGTGACGGCCGCCGGCGCGACCGGAGGTCGCCATGTCAAACGGAATGCCGGTGATGACCCACTCTGCATCGCTGTCGTAAGGCATGAAGTTCAGCGGAAAGCGCAGGAAACCAAAGGCGTTGGACACTAATGAATTATCGGACTGATGGCCTAAGGTGCTCATAGTAAACCCTCGTAGTTCAACAAGTTGCCGGGCGCAGAGGCCGGGCCGTTACAAAAAAAAATCCCTCCCGCGTCGTTAGCCCGACGAGAAAGGGATTTGTTCGATGTTTGTTTCGGTGCTACCGATACGGCTGATTATGGCCGCATTTTATCCATGCTTCAAGGGGGCCGATATCGCCCCCCTGAAGAGGGCAGTTACTCGTCTTCCAGATACGTGTAGCCGTACAGGCCGGCTTCAAACTCTTCCAGGAATTGCGCCTGCAGCTCGCTGTCCAGATCGGTTTCTTTGACCTGATCGCGGAACTTGGCCAGCAGCGCACCCGGATCGAGCTGCACGTACTCCAGCATGTCCGCCACGGTGTCGCCCTCGTCGGACAACTCGGTCTCGACGCTGCCGTCCGGGAACACGTACACGTCAACCGAGGCGGTGTCGCCGAACAGGTTGTGCATGTTGCCGAGGATCTCCTGGTACGCGCCGACCATGAAGAAGCCCAGCGCCGGCGGGTTCTCCGGATCGTACGGCGGCATCGGCATGGTGGTCGCCACGCCGTCGCCATCGACGTAATGGTCGATAGTGCCGTCGGAATCGCAGGTGATGTCGAGCAGCACCGCACGGCCTTCCGGCGGCTTATCCAGCCCTTCCAGCGGCAGCACCGGAAACAGCTGATCGATACCCCAGGCATCCGGCATCGACTGGAACAGCGAGAAATTGACGTAGAACTTGTCCGCCATGCGCTCTTGCAGCTCGTCGATGATTGGACGGTGCGCGCGATTGCTCGGATCGAGCTGCTGCTGGATCTTGTTGCAGATGTTCAGATACAGCTGCTCGGCCCAGGCGCGCTTGGTCAGATCCAGCATGCCGTGCGCGTATTGGGTATGCACATCGTGCAGATCCATCTGGCTGTCGTGCAGCCATTCGCGCAGCGAGCGGCGGTTCTCCGGCTCGTTCATTTCCAGCCAGGTTTCCCACATGCTTTCCAGCGCGCGCGGCGCGTCGGCTTCCGGCGGCAACGGTTCGCTGAATTCGTTGCGCTCGACGCCGATCACGTTGGAAACCAGCACCGTATGGTGCGCGGTCACGGCGCGGCCGGACTCGGTGATCACCGTCGGGTGCGGCAGGCCGTGTTCGTTACAGGCATCGCCGATACCCCAAATCACGTTGTTGGCGTATTCGTTCAGGCCGTAGTTCACCGAGCAGTCGGACTGCGAGCGGGTGCCTTCGTAGTCGACGCCCAAGCCGCCGCCCACGTCGAAGCACTGAATGTTGACGCCCAGCTTGTGCAGTTCAACGTAAAAGCGCGCCGATTCGCGCACGCCGGTGGCGATATCGCGAATGTTGGCCAGCTGCGAGCCCAAGTGGAAATGCAGCAGTTGCAGGCTGTCGAGACGGCCCGCTTCGCGCAGGGTCTCCACCAGCTTCAGCACCTGCACCGCCGCCAGACCGAACTTGGATTTTTCGCCGCCGCTCGACTGCCATTTGCCGGAGCCCTGCGACGCCAGGCGCGCACGCACGCCCAGGCGCGGCACCACGTTCAGCCGCTCAGCCTCTTCCAGCACCAGGTTGATCTCGGACATCTTCTCGATCACCAGGTACACCTTGTGCCCCAGTTTTTCTCCGATCAGCGCCAGGCGAATATATTCACGATCTTTATAGCCGTTACAGACGATCACCGAGCGGGTCATGCCGGCATGCGCCAGCACCGCCATCAGCTCGGCCTTGGAGCCGGCTTCCAGCCCCAGCGGTTCGCCGGAGTTCACCAGCGACTCAATCACGCGGCGATGTTGGTTCACCTTGATCGGATACACCAGGAAATAGCCGCCCTGGTAACCGAAAGACTCACGCGCGCGTTTGAACGCGGCGTTGATCGAACGCAAGCGATGCTGAAGGATCTGCGGGAAGCAGAACAGCGCAGGCAAACGTTGGCCGTCTTGCTGGCGCGTTTTCACCAGTTCTGCCAGATCGACGCGCGCCTGCGGGACATCCGGGTCCGGGCACACGCTGATATGGCCCAGCTCGTTGACGTCATAGTAATTGTTGCCCCAGTAGGCGACGTTATAAGTACGCAGCATCTTGCTGGCATTACGATCATTCATGGCAACCTCCTGCATGGAGCGCAAAGATAAAGACTCGCCCGCAACCGGCGGGCGGTGAATCAACAGATCATCAGACATGGTTCGCCTCACATTCCGCACTGACGAAACCGTCAGCCACTATCGCAGCTACCACCCGCGAGAACAACCCAACAAGCCGCGCTGGCGGCAGCGAAGAGAACCGCCGTTCGCGGTCAGCGATCGGTTTATCACTCATATAATTGTAAGACACCCTGTTCAAACCTCGTGAATCGGGCCAAGAAACATCCCACAGGAAGGCTGCAGGCTACCCTTGTTCAGTTCTTCAGACGACCGTTAGCCGGCCCGAGAATCCTGAGTAGCGGCCAAGTGTTTATCGCACCTGGTAAGTGACAAAGAGACAAGACGGGAAATAGCAGAAGAATGTGCGCCAGAACGGCACTGCTGTTGGGAACCAACAACCGGTAGACAACGGATCATTAATCCAACCACCTCCACGCGCGCCGTTCGGAGTGAACGACCCAGCCTCTAAAATAGTGTAAGAACGTGACCGTTCGATGAAGCGGCGGCGCCACGGCGAACGCCCGCGACGGATAATAGCGCAATGCCGACGAATGCAAAGCGGAAGTTTATCGTACCTTCCCCCACGCCAGACCGCCGTACTGTGCAGCAAATGAACCGCGCGCGCAGTTTATACCGGTAAGCAGGTGAAAAAGCAAAATGAAAATTCGCCGAAAACTGTTTCAAGCGATGAAAATGGCGCCAACCCGTTTGCGCAAAAGAGCGAAAGCGCAAAAAATTACTGGCAATCTGGCTAAACCCTGACCTAAAATAGACGTCCAGATGTTAATCCATCTATACTGGTTAACTGATAAACTGCTTAACGGCTTTGCCTGAGGGGCGTTGCAGGATGCATCTCGCGCCATCAGCGGAAGACCCTTCGCTTTGATGCCGGATCTCCAGCGCTGTGCAGTAATTTCTAACCCGTCTTATGCAAGGTAAAGAACACAATGGCTAAACACCTCTTCACGTCCGAATCCGTCTCCGAAGGACATCCAGATAAAATCGCCGACCAGATCTCCGATGCCGTCCTCGACGCCATCCTGGAACAAGATCCGAAGGCGCGCGTCGCCTGCGAAACCTACGTGAAAACCGGCATGGTGCTGGTCGGCGGTGAAATCACCACCAGCGCCTGGGTCGATATCGAAGAGATCACCCGCAAGACCGTGCGCGAGATCGGCTACGTTCATTCGGACATGGGCTTTGACGCCAACTCCTGCGCAGTATTGAGCGCCATCGGCAAACAATCCCCGGATATCAATCAGGGCGTTGACCGTACCGATCCTCTCGAGCAGGGCGCCGGCGATCAGGGCTTGATGTTTGGCTACGCCACCAACGAAACCGACGTGCTGATGCCGGCCCCGGTGACCTACGCGCACCGTCTGGTGCAGCGCCAGTCCGAAGTGCGTAAAAACGGCACCCTGCCGTGGCTGCGTCCGGACGCGAAGAGCCAGGTGACCTTCCAGTACGACGACGGCAAAATCGTCGGCATCGACGCCGTGGTGCTGTCCACCCAGCATTCCGAAGACATCGCGCTGAAAGATCTGCAAGAAGCGGTGATGGAAGAGATCATCAAACCGGTCCTGCCGGCGGAATGGCTGACGGCGAGCACCAAATACCACATCAACCCGACCGGCCGTTTCGTTATCGGCGGCCCGATGGGCGACTGCGGCCTGACCGGCCGTAAGATCATCGTCGACACCTACGGCGGCATGGCGCGCCACGGCGGCGGCGCCTTCTCCGGTAAGGATCCGTCCAAGGTTGACCGTTCCGCGGCCTACGCGGCACGCTACGTGGCGAAAAACATCGTTGCCGCCGGCCTGGCCGATCGTTGCGAAATCCAGGTGTCTTACGCTATCGGCGTAGCGGAACCGACCTCCATCATGGTGGAAACCTTCGGTACCGAGAAAGTGCCAACCGAACAGCTGACGCTGCTGGTGCGCGAATTCTTCGATCTGCGCCCATATGGCCTGATCCAGATGATGGATCTGCTGCAGCCGATCTACCGCGAAACCGCTGCCTACGGCCACTTCGGCCGCGAGCACTTCCCGTGGGAAGCGACCGACAAAGCCGCGCTGCTGCGCGATGCCGCCGGCCTGAAATAAGCCCCGACATCAACATGAAAACGGCGAGCCCTGGCTCGCCGTTTTTTTTGAGCGGATGGGTGCTCCTGGATCAACGCATCGACTGCCGGCCGGCGGAGGCACCGCCCCCGCCGCCGGGTTGCCTTACCGTTCGGATTCGTAAGCCAAAATGGCCGCAACCTCCGTAGTGCCCGCTCGGATCCGCAGCTCACACAGCGTGCTGCGGGTTATCCATGCCAGTGATATTACCGTGGCACAAATAACCACCAGTTTTAACGGGCTGCGTTTGTTCGGCATCATGCCTTCTTCTCCTTGCCTCGCGGCGGGTAAGAGGCTAACTTAACGTTGTGACGCGTTAGAGTAGGCCTCGGGTTGATGGATATCGACTCGGGGCTTTTCTCTTTGTACCTTTCGCAGAAGCTCCAGAGACAAAGATCCAGAGCACCCGCCCGCAGTATATTCATCTCACCGCCACGCCTCGCGTTCCTTTTCGCACGCAATATCGTTTTTGCGCATCCGTTCGCAGCACCTTGCAACATCATGAAAAATAAAAAAAGGCCCAGCAACGCGGAGCCTTTGATGACAGAGAGAACGCAGCCGAGACGCCGCTTACGAGGTCTGCTTACGCAACAGATACACGAAGTACGGTGCACCGATAAAGGTCGCCAATAACCCGGCGGGGATCTGATACGGGAACAGCAGCATCCGTCCGCACCAGTCGGCAAACACCATCAGCAAGCCGCCCAGCAGCGCGGCGATCACCATTTGCGGCAGCGCGCGGCGGAAGCCCAGCATGCGCGCCATATGCGGCGCCATCAGCCCGACAAAGCTCAGCGGCCCTACGGTCAGGGTCGCCATCGCGGTCAGGGTGGCAGCCAGCAACAGAATGCTCAACCGCGCCGGCGTCAGCGCAATGCCCACCGAACGGGCGGTGGCGCCGCCGAGCGGCAGGATGGTCAGCCAGCGGCGGCACAGCGGTGCCAATACCAGCAATCCGGCGGCGATCAGCGCGGTGCGCAGCGCCTGCGCCGGCTCCACCGAATAGGTCGAACCGGAGAGCCAGGTCAGCAAGCCCCCCATACGCGGATCGCCGCTGGCCAACAGCAGGAAGATGACGGTGGTAAAGGCGGTGCTGAGCGCGATACCGGCCAGCAGCATGCGTTCGGTCGAGAAACCGCCGCGGCCTGCGGCGATCATGATGATCAGCAACGTGGCGGCCGCTCCCAGACTGCCGGCGGGCAGCAGCCACACGAAGGCGTCGCCCGGCACCATAAACAGCATCATCACGACGCCAAAAGCGGCGCCGGAGCTGATGCCCAACACTTCCGGGCTGGCCATCGGATTGCCGGTCAACTTCTGGATCAGCGTGCCGGCGACCGCCAGCATCATGCCCGCCGCCAGCGCCGACAACACCCGCGGCCAGCGCCACGGCAGCAGAGCGTCCAGTTCCACGCCCAGGCTCCAGTGCCAGCCGCCGGCATTTTTGCCCAGCATCAGCGCCAGCGCCAGGCCGATCAGCAACACGAGGCCGCCCACCAGGATCCAGCCGGGCAGATTCCCGCGTTCGGCAGGCACCTTGTCGCCGAGGTTCATCGGCGGCGGCGTGGCGGCGCTGCGCAAACGCGGCAGCAGCCACAGCAGCAGCGGCGCGCCGAACAGCGCGGTGGCCGCGCCGGTCGGGATCTCGTGCCACACCTGCGTTACCCCGAGCATCACCTGATCGGTCAGCCACAGCAACAGCGCCCCCAGCAGCGGCGCCAGCATCATGCGGTGCGCCAGGCGGCGAGCCCCCAACATCTTCGCCATCAGCGGTGCAAACAGGCCGATAAAGCCGATAACGCCCACCGCGCTCACCAACATGGCGCTGAAGATGATGGCCACCCCCAAAGCACAGAAGCGCGCCATCGACAGCCCTAACCCCAGGTTGCGCGCCACACCGTCGTCCAGCCCCAGCAGCGTCAGCGGGCGCAGCAACAGCGCCGCTAACAGGCCAGCCACCAGCAAACGCGGCAGGAGGAACTGCACGGCGCTCCAGTCCTGTTGGTTCAACGCGCCGGTGCCCCACAGGAACATGCCCTGCAGCTGATCGTAATTAAACAGCGCCAACAGGCTGTTGACCGCGCCGCAGTACAGCCCCAGCACCAGCCCGGCCAGAATCAGCGTGACCGGCGACATCCGCTTGCCCCAGGCGACGCCGAACACCAGCCCGCCCACCACAATCGCGCCCACCATAGCGGCCAGCTGGCGGGTAAACTCACCTCCCGGCAGCACCCACAGCGTGGCGATGGTCAGGCCAAGCTGCGCGCCGGCGGCGACGCCGAGCGTCGACGGCTCCGCCAACGGATTGCGCAACACCTGCTGGAACAGCACGCCGACCAACCCCAGACCGGCGCCGGCCAACAGCGACACCGTCAACCGCGGCAACAGGCTGTAATGGAACAGCATTTGCCGCACGTCGTCGATGTCCGGCGCGCTGAGCGCCCGCGCCCATTGCGCCGGCGGCAGCTGCTGCGCCAGATTGTATATCGTCAGGCCACCTGCCGCCGCCAGCAACAGTAGGATCAGCGTCAGCGGCAATTTCCGGATGCCCGAACTCATGACGCACTCTCCTGAGCCTGCGCCAGCAGGCGGCAAAACCGCATCGTCGACAGCGTGGCACCGTATAACCACACCGCCGGCACCTGCCGCAGCTGGTTTTGCCTCACGAAGGGCAACGACTGCCACAGCGGCGTCGCGCTGACCTTGTCCATCATCGCCTGATTACCGTGATCGAGATAGATGACCCGGGCATTACGCACCGTGGCCAACCGTTCAATGCCCACCACCGCCGTGCCCCAGAAATTGGTTTCTTCCTGCCAGGCATTGCGGATGCCCAGTTGATCCATCGCTTCCTGGAACAGGCTTTTCTGGCCGATGATCAACGCATGGCGCGTGTCGATCAGTGAAAACAGCAGCAGCGGTTGCCGGGTGTAGCTTTGCAGGCGCTGACGCGCGTCCTGCATAAAGCGGTCAAACTGCGCCAGGTGCTGTACCGCGCGGCTTTCTATGCCCAATCGTTGCCCCAGCGCCAGCAGCGACTGGCGGGCGACGGTCAGCGGTTTGCCGCTGCCGTCGTTGAAGCCAAAGCTCATGGTTGGCGCGATGGGTTGGATTTTTCTCGGCGTCGGGCCATAGCCATGCGACAGCAACACCAGCGAAGGCTGGAGCTGCTGCAGCAGTTCGAGGTTAGGTTCGGTGCGCTGGCCGACGTCGACCACCGTCGCCGGCAGCTTCGGCTCCGCCACCCACAGGTTGTAGTTATGCACATCGGCCACCGCCAGCGGCGTCACGCCCAATGCCAACAGCAGTTCGATCGGCAGCCATTCCAGCGCCGCAACGCGGGCGATATCCGGCGGCGCATCCGCCGCTCGGCCGGGCAACGACCCCAACAGCGGCGACAGCGCCAGCGCCATCAACAAACGGCGGCGCAGCGGATCGTGAGAAGAAGTGAATGCAGAGGACATCAGTAGACAAAACTCACCGGCGCGCCGCCGCTCGGGTGCGGCAACGTGCCCATAGGAATACCGTAAATTTGTTCCAGCACCGGCCCCTGCATCAGTTCCAGCGGGCCGCCCTGGGCGATCATTTCACCGCCGCGCAGCGCCACCAGATGGTCGCAGTAGCGTGCCGCCATGTTGATGTCGTGCAGCACGGCGATCACCGTGAGATCGCGTTCGCGGCTCAGGCGCTGGATCAGCGCCAGCACCTCGACCTGGTGTGCGATGTCCAGCGCCGAGGTCGGTTCGTCAAGCAGCAGGCAGCGGCTGTCCTGCGCCACCATCATCGCCAGCCAGGCGCGTTGGCGCTCGCCGCCGGAGAGGCTGTCCACCAAGCGGCTGGCGAACGGCTTCAGCCCCACCAGCGCGATGGCCTCCTCCACCAATTGGCGATCGTTGGCGCCAAAACGCCCCAGCGCGCCGTGCCACGGATAGCGGCCGACGGCCACCAGCTCGCGCACCGTCATGCCTTCCGCCGCCGGCAACTGCTGCGGCAGGTAGGCCACCTGGCGGGCGAAGGATTTGCTGTCCCACTGCGCCAACGGCTGCCGATTGAGCAAAACCTGGCCGCCGCTGGGCGCATGATGCCGCCCGAGCAGTTTCAACAGGGTGGATTTACCGGAACCGTTATGCCCGATCAGGCCGCAGACTTTGCCCTGGGGAAAACTGAGCGACAGCGGTTGCAACAGCACCCGGCCGGGGACGGCGAAGCTGGCGTTATCCAGCGCGAAGGTCGCGCCGGGATTAAGAAGTTTGTCCTGCATAGATCCTGCTTTGTCCGGGGCGACGCAGTGCCGCCCCGGCTATCCGGTTAGAAACGGAAGGTTGCGGTGGCGACCACCTGGCGTTCTGCGCCCCAGTAGCAGCCATAGGTAGCAAAGCAGCTGGAGACATATTCCTTATCAAACAGGTTGTTCACATTGATGCCAATCGAAGAGCCCGGCAAATTGAAACGCGCCAGATCATATTTTATCGCGGCATCAAACACCGTGTAATCCTTCACTTTAAACGTATTGGCCTCGTCACCATAGCTGGAGCCAACATAGCGAACGCCTGAACCCAAGGTCAAACCGCTAATCGCAGTTTCATGGAAGGTGTAATCCGCCCACAGAGAAGCCATGTGTTTAGGGATAGCGGAAGGTGTATTCCCCTGTAGCGAAGTATCTTTAGTATATTCAGCATCCGTGTAGGTGTAAGAGCCCAACAGATTGAGGTTAGCCGACAAGGCCGCTTTCGCCTCCAACTCAATCCCACGAGAACGGACCTCCCCACCCTGGACGCTAAAGAACGGATGTTCTAAGTCAGCCACTTTATTGTTGGTTTTAGTCAACTGGTAAAACGCCACACTGGCGGTGATCGGACGATCCTTAGGTGCGTATTTAACCCCAGCCTCATACTGCTTGCCTTTAGAGGCAGCAAATGTATTGCCTGAGAAATCAGTGCCTGAGGTTGGCTCAAACGATTCGCTGTAGCTGACATAAGGCGCGATGCCGTTTTCGAAAACATAGTTCAAGCCAGCACGGCCGGTAAACTGGTTATCCTGCTGCTTAGAGACGGAATTCTGGTTCAGGCGATTGGTGCTGTTGGTATCGCTCCAATCATAGCGCCCCCCCATCGTCAGAACCCAGTTGTTCCATTCAGCCTGATCTTGCACATACAGGCCGGTCTGCTCCTGACGGTTAACCTGACTGGCACCACCGGTAATGGTATAGCTCCGATTGCCGTACTGTGGAGCGATGACATTCAGATTGGATGCACTGCCATATTGATAAACAACATCATTGCGCATACGCATATAATCCACACCCATCAACAAGATATGGTCAACTTGCCCGGTCGCAAATTTAGCCTGTGCCTGTGTGTCGACCGCAAAGCTGGACATATGCTCTTTGGAATTCATCACGCCACGCTTCAGCTCAGCTGAATTATCTGGATCAATGCCTAGGCCGTAAATAGAACGGTAGTCCACATCCATTTTCGAATAACGCAGGTTTTGGCGCACGGTCCAAACATCATCAAAACTATGCTCAAAGGCATATCCGACCATTTGCTGCTTGCGGGAAATGTTGTTATAGCCAGGCTCACCATCGTTGAAACTGGTCGGTAACTTACCGTTGATACCATTTTGCACCGTACCTTCTTTCGGCAACCAGCCATAGAAGCCAACGCTAGGATCATCCTGGAAGCTGCTGAGGAAAGTCAAAGAAGTGCGATCATCAGGTCGCCAACTGAAGGAAGGAGCAATAGCATAACGTTTACTTTTCTCGCCAACCTGCTGCTGATCTTCATCGCGCGCCACCCCCGTCAGACGATATGAGTAAACCCCCGCATCATCCAAAGCGTCACTGAAGTCAAAACCGGTCTGGAACAGATTATCTGTCCCCATTTTGAATTGAACTTCGCGCAGCGTCTCTGTTGTCGGCCGCTTACTGACCAGCGCGACCACCCCACCAGGGTTGCTTTTGCCGTACAATACCGAAGACGGTCCGCGCAGTACTTCCGCTCGCTCAAGGAAGTAAGGGTCTATCTGATAAATCGAATAGTTATCGTCCTGCAGTTTCAGGCCATCCAGATACATATTGGTACCTACCGAGCTGAAACCACGGATGTTCACTGCATCATAGGCGGTGGAGGCACCGCGATTTCCAATCATCACACCCGGCGTATAGGCCAGTGCGCCCTTCACCGTATCCGGCTGGCGCATGTCCATCTCTTCACGCGTCACTACGGAAACGGACTGCGGGTTCTTCTCGATTGGCGTATCGGTTTTGGTGCCGGTGGCGCTGCGTTTGGCGACATAGGTGCCGACCGGCCCCCAGGCGCTTTCCTGCTGGGCGGTATTGCTGCCGCCCACAACGGTAATCGTGTCTTCCTTGGCGGCCGGCTTGGCGTCGGCGGAAAAAGCTGGCATCGCCAGCGTGCCCAACGCCGCAGCGACGGTGATCGCTAACGCGCTGACGGGGGTACGGCCCTGCTTGGCCGCGGATGACGAAAGACGCTTGGTCGGCATAGTTGATTTCTCTGATGAATTATTAAATGAAGAATGTAAACGATAATAATTATTATAAGCGTCGCATTTTATGCAGAAGCCAAATTAAACTGCAAGCCGAATTCATGGGGCAAATAGGTTAAGGATTAGGCGCTTAGCCATGCGGTTAGCAGGGAAATAAAACGAGCGAAAAAATAAAAAAGCCCGCAACCAAGGTTACGGGCTTAATAACAAAGAAAAAATTTTCACCGGGGCCGACGCCCCGGTAGCGATTACTGGCCGAACATATCCTTAATCCAGCCGGCGACGCCATCGCCATCTTTTTGCTCACCCGCCGCCGGTTGCTGCTGTTGCTGCACCGCCGCCTGGCTGGCCTGGCACAATCCCTGCGGATTGTCAGTCCAGACCGGGATGGTGCGCCAGCTGCCGCCGCCGCAGATAAAGTTGCCGGCAGAGTCGATGCTCATCTGGTTAATGCCTTCCGGCGGCTGCAGCATCAGCGGCAGCGGCGTCTGGTTTTCCAGATAACGACGATACAGGGTCAACGCGCCGTTGGCGCCGGTCAGCTTGGCCGGGCCGTTGTTGTCGCGCCCCACCCAGGCGATCGCCACTTCCTTGCCGTCGATGCCGGCGAACCAGCTGTCGCGCAGATCGTTGGTGGTACCGGTTTTCGCCGCCAGGTTGTAGTTCGGGAACTTCACCGACAGCGAGCGGGACGTCCCGCGCGCCACGCCTTGCTGCATCGCGTACAGCGTCAGGTAAGCGGCCTGCGCCGGCACCATGCGTTCGGCCTGTGGGAAGCTCTGGTACAGCACCGTGCCGTCTTCGGCGATCACCGAACGCACCGCCGACAGCGGCGCACGGTTACCGCCGCTGGCGATGGTCTGGTACTCCTGCGCGACTTCCATCGGCGTCAGGCCGATCGCCCCCAGCAGCATCGAAGGCACCGGGTTGATCTCCGCTTTCGGGATGCCCAGACGTTGCAGCGTGGCGCTGATCTGATCCAGCCCCACCGACAGGCCAAGGTTCACCGTCGGCACGTTCAGCGAGTTGGCCAACGCATCCACCAGCATCACCTGACCGCGGAATTTGCGATCATAGTTGTTCGGCTGCCAGACGGCGCCGTTCGGCTGTTTCAGCGACAGCGGCGCATCCGCCAGCCAGGTGTTGAGGCGGTATTTATCCGGTTCGGACAGCGCGGTCAGGTACGTCGGCGGCTTGGCCAGCGAGCCGACCAGGCGGCGCGCCTGCATGGCGCGGTTGAAACCGGCGAACTGCGGATTGGCGCCGCCGACCATGGCGCGCACTTCACCGCTGAAGCGATCGACGATCACCATCGCCGCTTCCAGATCCTGCACGTGACGCGCAGCGCGCAGCGCCGGGATGCCGTCTTCGACCGCTTTTTCCGCCGCGTCTTGCGACACCGGATCCAGCGTGGTGAAAATCTTCACGCCGGACAGATCATTCACCTTATCGCCCAGCCTGGTCTGCAGCTCCTGACGCACCATCTGCATAAAGGCCGGCTGTGGCGTAATGACGCCGCCTTTCGGCTGCACGCCCAGCGGACGCGCGCTCAGCATGTCATACAGCTCGCCGTCGATCACGCCCTGGTTCTGCAGCAGCTTGAGCACCAGATTGCGGCGTTCCAGCGCCAGTTTCGGGTTACGCCACGGGTTATACAGCGACGCGCCCTTGACCATGCCGACCAGCAGCGCCTGCTGATCGAGGCTCAGCTCGTCCACCGGCCGGCCGAAGTAGTACAGGCTGGCCAACGGGAAACCGCGGATCTGGTCGCTGCCGCTCTGGCCGAGGTACACCTCGTTCAGATACAGCTCCAAAATGCGGTCCTTGCTGTAACGGTAATCGACCAGCAGCGCCATATAGGCTTCGTTGGCCTTACGCCACAGCGAGCGTTCGTTGGTCAGGAACAGGTTCTTCACCAGCTGCTGCGTCAGGGTACTGCCGCCCTGCACCGCACGGCCGGCGGTCAGGTTGGCCAGCACCGCACGGCCGATGGAGTACGGGCTGATGCCGTCATGCTCATAGAAGTGGCGGTCTTCCGTGGCGATCAGCGTATCCACCAACAGATCCGGGAAACCGGCGCGCGGCACGAACAGACGCTGTTCACCGTTTGGCGACTGCAGCATGGTGATCAGGCGCGGATCGAGGCGGAAGAAACCGAAGCTGCGGCCGCTGTCCAGGTTTTCGATCTTAGCCAGACGGTTGTTCTGGAAATCGAGACGGGCGCGGATCTGCCCTTCTTTACCATCCGGGAAATCGAACGGGCGGCGCAGCATCTCGATGCTGTTAGCCTGCACGGTAAACTCGCCCGGACGCGTCATGCGGCTGACCTGGCGATACTGCATGCCTTCCAGCAGGTTGACCATTTCCTTCTTGCTGTACGGCATGCCCGGTTCCAGGTTGACCATGCGGCCGTACACTGCCGCCGGCAGCTGCCAGACTTTGCCGTCGATGCGGCTGCGGATCTGGGAATCCAGATAGACGCCGTAGATCGCCAACAGGACGGCGATCACCAGGATCAGTTTGATAATCAGGCCGAGCCAGCGGCGTTTTTTACGCGGCGGAGTCGCTTTTACCTTACGCGGCATGCGTTCCTCCTCCTCTTCATACTCATCATCGTCATACTCGTCTTCTTCGTAATCGTCATAATCGTCGTCTCGGCGACGGCGCGGCGGCTTGCGCGACGCGGTGTTTTTTGGTTGTTTTCCTTTGCGCCCGATGGGCTCGCGGTCATCCCCAGCCATGGCTGTTGTTCTCCGAGCTTGCCGACACTGCCGGCCATGATTAGTCGCTTAATCTGTGCCTACGCCGCAGCGCTGACCAGAAGAAACATCTGAATTCCAAACCTTGAATGATCGCGGCCTACTGATATTTCTTCGTTCGGCGCGTCGGTACCGCCGTGGCCGGATCGTCCGGCCAAACGTGTTTCGGGTAGCGGCCCTTCATCTCTTTTTGCACCTCGCGGTAGGCGCCTTGCCAGAAGGCCGCCAGATCGCCGGTGATTTGCAACGGCCGGTGCGCCGGTGAGAGTAACTCAAGCACCACCGGGATGCGACCCTCCGCCAACATCGGGCTGCGCTGCTCGCCGAACACCTCCTGCAAACGCACCGCCAACGCCGGCGGTTTGCCGGCCTCATAACGGATCGGCAGGCGGCTGCCGGTCGGCACAGTGTAATGAGTGGGTAGCGCATTATCCAGCCGCTGCTTTTGCTGCCAGTCCAGCAGGCGGGACAGCGCCTCGGCGATGTTGACCTGCTTCAAGCCGCGCAGATCGCGCACGCCGTTCAGCGACGGCAACAGCCACTGCTCCAGCGCCGCCAGCAGCGGCTCTTCATCCATCGCCGGCCATTCCGCCTCCGGCAACCAGGCTTGCGCGCACTGCAGGCGCACCCGCAATTGTTCGGCGGCGCCCTCCCAGTTGAGCACCGCCAGCCCCTGTGCGCGCACCCAATCGAGCAGCGCCTGCTGCAGCTCTTCGTCCGCCGGTTTGGCCAGCGGCTGGGCGCGCAGCGTCAGACGGCCGATCTGCTGGCGCTTCCAGGCGCGCAGCGTGCCCTTCTCGTCATCCCACTCCACCGCCGTGCGCTGCGTGACGATCGCCGGCAGCTGCGCCGCCAGCGCGTCGATGTCCACCGGCAGCGCCAACAGGATGCGCGCATCGGGGCTGTTGTGGCCCTGCAACAGGCTGGGGACGATGAGCCAGGGCGCGCGCGACAGCGCCTCATCCTGATTCATCGCCGCCCCCATGCCGTTGGCCAGCAGGTAGCGGCCGTCCTGGCCTCGCCGCTGGGCGATGCGATCGGTAAACGCCGGCGCCAACAGGCGCGGCGCCAGATCGACGTCGACTTGCCCCGCACGTTGCGGCAGGCGTTTGGCCAACTGCGCGGCACGCTGCCGCCAGTTCGGTTGCGGGCGGCTCAGCCAGTAGCCGATATCCATCTGCCCGCCGCGCGGCGGTTCTTCCAGCAATGCCGCCAGCAACGCCGCCGTCGCCAGGCCGTCGGCACTCAGCGCCGCGCCGGCGGTCAGCATCGCCGCCAGCCGCGGCTCGCATCCCAGCGCGGCCATCTGGCGCCCCGGTGCGGTAAGTTTGCCACCGTCATCCGTGGCCCCCAGCCGGTGCAACAGCGCCCTGGCCGCTGCCAATGCGGCGGCAGGAGGCGCATCCAGCCAGGTCAGCTGCGCCGGGTCGTGGCAACCCCACTGCAGCAACTCGAGCCAAAAGCCGGTGAGATCGCTCTGTAAAATGTCCGGTTCGGCGTGTTCCGCCGCGCGCTCCGCCTGTTCTTTGGCGAACAGATGCCAGCAAATGCCCGGCTCCAGACGCCCGGCGCGCCCGGCGCGCTGCACCATCGAGGCCTGACTGATGCGCTGCGTCGCCAGCCGCGTCAAACCGTTGCGCACGTCGTAACGCGCCACGCGTTCCAGGCCGATGTCCACCACCAGCCGAATGCCCTCGATCGTCAGGCTGGTTTCAGCGATGTTGGTTGCCAGCACCACCTTGCGGCGGCCAACCGCCGCCGGCTGAATCGCTTTTTGCTGCTGCGCCAGAGGCAGCGCGCCATACAGCGGGCAAAGATCGGTATCGCTCGCCACCTCGCCGGTCAATCGCTCCAGCACCCGATTGATCTCCGCCACGCCCGGCAGGAACAGCAGCAAAGACCCCAGCTGTTCGGCCAGCAGGCGCTTCACCGCCGCCGCTACACCATCCTCCAGCCGCTGATGGCTGGCCAACGGCTGATATAAACGTTCAACCGGGAAGCTGCGCCCCTCGGACACCACCACCGGCGCTGCCGGCAGCAGCTGCGACAGGCGCGCGTTGTCCAGGGTGGCCGACATGATCAGCAGTTTCAGATCGTCGCGCAGCCCTTGCTGCACGTCGAGCAGCAGCGCCAGCGCCAGATCGGCCTGCAGGCTGCGTTCGTGGAACTCATCGAGGATCACCAGCGACACGCCCTGCAGCTCGGCGTCCTGCTGCAGCATGCGGGTGAGAATGCCTTCCGTCACCACTTCCAGCCGGGTTTGCGGCCCGCTTTTACTTTCGGCGCGCATGCGGTAGCCCACGGTCTGGCCGGGCTCCTCCCCCAGTTGCTGCGCCAGGCGATAAGCGACGTTTTTCGCCGCCAGCCGCCGCGGCTCCAGCATGATAATGCGCCCCGGCAACCCGGCCTTAGCCAGGATCTGCAGCGGCAACCAGGTGGATTTACCGGCGCCGGTCGGGGCGTGCAACAGTACCTGAGGAGCGGACTGCAACGCAGCCAGCAACTCATCAAGCACCGCGCTGACGGGCAATGAAGACACTGAACTCTCCGTGGTGGTTAACGTTAAACGGCGTACAGTGTAGCATTAGCTTTGCCCCCGTAGCCTTTCAAACTGCGGCATCGTTAGCTATAGTACGGAGCTCGTCCAGGCGTCCCGCTTCGCGCGAGGCCGCTGCAAGCCGCATTCAAATCTGTTCCTGACGGATTTGTCATTATTTACCGAGCCCCCATGTCCAATTCGCGCCGCCTGTTTTTCGCCCTGTCCTTGCCTGATGCCCTGCAACAGCAGGTGATCCGCTGGCGCGCCGAGGCGTTTGCGCCGGAGGCCGGCCGGCCGGTGGCGGCGGCTAATTTGCACCTGACGCTGGCGTTTCTCGGCGAAGTCACCGCGCAGAAAGAGCTGGCGCTGCGCAAACTGGCCGGCCGCATCGTGCAACCCGGCTTCAGCATGCGGCTCGACGATCTCGGCCATTGGCCGCGCCCCGGCGTGGTCTGGCTCGGCACCCGCCGCGCGCCGCGCGGGCTATTGCAGCTGGCCGAACTGCTGCGTTCGCAGGCCGCCCGCAGCGGCTGCCATCAAAGCGCGTTGCCGTTCCATCCGCACATCACGCTGCTGCGCGCCGCCACCCAGCCGGTGGCGATCCCGCCGGCGACGCCGGGCTGGGCGTTCAGCGCCGACGCCTTTTCCTTGTATGAGTCGGTGTTCGAAAACGGGCGCACCCGTTACCAACACCTCGAACAGTGGCCGCTGGCCACGCAGGCATCCGCATGATTTTCTCTCCACCGCTGCGTTCCGCCACGCTGATAAAACGTTACAAACGCTTTCTGGCGGACGTGATCACCCCGGAAGGGGAAACCTTTACGCTGCACTGCGCCAATACCGGCGCCATGACCGGCTGCGCCACGCCCGGCGACACCGTTTGGTACTCCACCTCGGATAACCCCAAGCGCAAATACGCCCACAGCTGGGAACTGACCCATACCCAACAGGGGCACTGGATCTGCGTCAACACCCTGCGTGCCAACGCGCTGGTGCGCGAGGCGATCGAACACAATTTAATCAATGAATTATCCGGTTACAGTAAAATCAGCGGCGAAGTGAAATACGGCGGTGAAAACAGCCGTATCGATTTGTTATTACAGGCAGAAAATCGGGTTAACTGCTATATTGAAGTTAAGTCAGTCACATTACTGCAACAACAACGTGGTTACTTTCCTGATGCGGTAACGCTCAGAGGGCAAAAGCACCTGCGTGAGTTGCTCAGCGTGGTTGAAAGCGGGCAACGGGCGGTGTTGTTCTTTGCCGTGTTACACAGCGGTATTGAGCAGGTCGCACCGGCACATCATATAGATGAGCGCTATGCGGCGCTGTTGGCACAGGTCCGGCAGTTGGGAGTGGAAGTGGTTTGCTACGGGGCAAAGTTATCACCTGACGGTATTTATCTCTGCGATAAGCTGCCGTTTTTTATCGATTAGCGCGGTCGGGTCCCTATAAATAGACAACCGGCCAGCACGATCGCCAAATACGCCCTCCTTCACACGATTGTCAAGCGGGCGACAGGAATAATTGCCAACCTACCTTCCTTCTGTTATTTATAGCGGCCTGTTTTTCCCCCGCATTGGGGATTCGATAGTGCGTGTGTATGTAGGAGAAGCAACATGCAAGAAGGGCAAAACCGTAAAACCTCGTCCTTGAGCATTCTCGCCATCGCTGGGGTGGAGCCGTACCAAGAGAAGCCGGGCGAAGAGTACATGAACGACGCCCAGTTGTCGCATTTCAAGCGCATTCTTGAAGCGTGGCGCAACCAGCTCAGGGACGAAGTGGACCGTACTGTATCGCATATGCAAGAAGAGGCAGCCAACTTCCCTGATCCGGCCGACCGTGCTACTCAGGAAGAAGAGTTCAGCCTTGAACTGCGTAACCGTGACCGTGAACGCAAACTGATCAAAAAGATCGAGAAAACGCTGAAGAAAGTGGAAGACGATGATTTCGGCTACTGCGAATCTTGCGGCGTGGAGATCGGCATTCGTCGCCTCGAAGCGCGTCCGACCGCCGATCTGTGCATCGACTGCAAGACGCTGGCTGAGATCCGCGAAAAGCAGATGGCCGGCTAATACCGTTGTTACCGCTGCGGCGTGCGCACCCGCGTGCGCCGCACAGAGAAAAGGGAACCACTCCCCTCTGATATGCAAGAAAGTCATTATGTGGGGCGCTTTGCCCCATCGCCTTCCGGGGATCTGCATTTCGGTTCGCTGATTGCCGCTCTGGGAAGCTACCTTCAGGCTCGCGCCCAACGCGGGCAGTGGCTGGTTCGCATCGAAGATATCGACCCGCCGCGCGAAGTCCCCGGCGCCGCCGCTCGCATCCTGTCCGCGCTGGAACATTATGGTCTCCACTGGGACGGCCAGGTCATCTATCAATCCCAACGTCACGACGCCTATCGCGCCGCGCTGGATCTGTTGCAGCGTCAGGGGCTCAGCTATTACTGCACCTGCACCCGCAGCCGCATCCAACACATCGGCGGATTGTACGACGGCCACTGCCGCGATTTGCAGCTCGGCCCGCAGGGCGCCGCCATCCGCTTGCGCCAGACCGCGCCCGTTTACGGGTTCCACGATCGCCTGCAGGGAGAGTTGCACGCCGATCCGGCGCTGGCGAGGGAAGACTTTATCATTCGCCGCCGCGACGGGCTGTTCGCCTACAACCTGGCGGTGGTGATCGACGACCATTTTCAGGGCGTGACCGAGATTGTGCGCGGCGCCGACCTGATCGAACCGACGGTGCGTCAAATTGCCCTCTACCGCCAGCTGCAGGCGCCGGTGCCCGCCTATGTGCATCTGCCGCTGGCGCTGGGCGCCAACGGCATCAAGCTGTCGAAGCAAAACCATGCGCCGGCGTTGCCCGCCGGCGATCCGCGCCCGGTGCTGATCGCCGCGCTGAAATTTCTGCGCCAACCGCTGCCGGAAAGCTGGCAAGATCTTGACCTGCCATTATTATTGAGCTGGGCGGTCGCACATTGGCGGTTGGAAAACGTGCCGCGTCAGGAGGCTATCCCTCTGGATGAAAACACGCCGGCATTCTCAAAGGAGCCATGGTGAGCTATGATTAGCCGCTATTTTTTGTTAGCTCCATTTTTATCAGTCACTATCGAGGTGTACCATTTTTACCCGAGTAGCCAACTTCTGTCGTAAGGTACTGACCCGCGATGACAAGCTGCCCCGCGACGACGCGGCGGCCGGCGATAAAAACGTAGTCCGCGAAGAGCGTGCCGCGGCGCCAAGCCGCCCTGCGCCGCAGCCGCGCGCCGCCGATAACGGCAGCAACGCCCCTGCCCGCCGCTCAACGCCGCGCAAGCGTCCGCCTTTTCCTATCGCCGAGAGCAACGACTCGATGACCGTGATCCCGCGCGAACAGCACTCGATTTCCCGCAAAGACATCAGCGAAAATGCGCTGAAAGTGCTTTACCGCCTGAACAAGTCCGGCTACGAAGCCTATCTGGTCGGCGGCGGCGTGCGCGATCTGTTGCTCGGCAAAAAGCCGAAAGACTTCGACATCACCACCAACGCCACGCCGGAGCAAGTGCGCAAGCTGTTCCGCAACTGCCGCCTGGTCGGCCGGCGCTTCCGCTTGGCGCACGTGATGTTCGGGCCGGAAATCATCGAAGTGGCCACCTTCCGCGGCCACCACGAACAGAACCCGGAATCCGACAAGAACTCGTCTCAGCAGGCGCAAAACGGCATGCTGCTGCGCGACAACATCTTCGGTTCGATCGAGGAAGACGCCCAGCGCCGTGACTTCACCATCAACAGCCTGTACTACGGCGTGGCGGATTTCACCCTGCGCGATTACGTCGGCGGCCTGAACGATCTGAAACAGGGCGTGATTCGCCTGATCGGCGATCCGGAAACCCGCTACCGCGAAGATCCGGTGCGCATGCTGCGCGCGGTGCGCTTCGCCGCCAAACTGGATATGCGCATCAGCGAAGAGACCGCCGAGCCGATCCCGCGCCTGGCCTCGCTGCTGCATGAGATCCCGCCGGCGCGCCTGTTCGAAGAATCCCTCAAGCTGCTGCAGGCCGGTTACGGTTTCCAGACCTACCTGAAGCTGTGCGAATACCAGCTGTTCCAACCGCTGTTCCCGCTGATCGCCCGCAACTTCACGCCAAACCACGATACGCCGATGGAGCGCATTCTGGTGCAGGTGTTGAAGAACACCGATCACCGCCTGCAGAACGACATGCGCGTCAACCCGGCGTTCCTGTTTGCCGCCATGCTGTGGTACCCGCTGCTGGAGCACGCGCAGAAGCTGGCGCAGGAAAGCGGCCTGGCCTACTACGACGCCTTCGCGCTGGCGATGAACGACGTACTCGACGAGCAGTGCCGCTCGCTGGCCATCCCGAAACGCATTACCACGCTGGTACGCGATATCTGGCAGCTGCAGCTGCGCCTGTCCCGCCGCCAGGGCAAACGCGCGCACAAGCTGATGGAACACCCGAAATTCCGCGCCGCCTATGATCTGCTGGCGCTGCGTGCGGAAGTGGAAGACAATCAGGAAATGCTGCGTCTGGCCGAGTGGTGGGGCGAGTTCCAGGACGCCACGCCGGCGCGGCAGAAAGCCATGCTGAGCACCCTGGGGGACGATCCGGCGCCGCGCCGCGCGCGTCAACGCCGCCCTCGCCGCCGGACACCGCGTAAAGAAGGGGCATAATGATCCGCGTTTATATCGCGCTGGGCAGCAACCTGGCGCAGCCGCTGCAACAGGTTAAAGCCGCACTGGAGGCGCTGGAGCATCTCCCGCGCACCCGGCTGGTCACCTGTTCTTCGTTTTACCGCACCAAGCCGCTGGGGCCGCAAAACCAGCCGGACTTTCTCAACGCGGTGGTGGCGCTGGATACCCTGTTGCCGCCCGAACAGCTGCTCGACCATACCCAAGCGATAGAACGCAATCAGGGGCGCGTGCGCAAGGATGAACGCTGGGGGCCGCGCACGCTCGATCTGGACATCATGCTGTACGGCGACAAGGTGATCCATACCGAGCGCCTGACGGTGCCGCATTACGGTCTGAAAGAGCGCGAATTCATGCTCTACCCGCTGGCGGAAATCGCTCCCGATCTGATTTTCCCCGATGGCGAGCCGCTCGCCAGCTGCCTCAAGCGCGTGCCGGAAAACGGCATGGCGCTGTGGCATCAGCCAAAACTCAAGTCCTGACCCGCCTACAACGTCAGCCGCGCAACGAACCCGCCCGGCGGGCGATTGGCAAAGCCGATCTGTAAACCATGCAATCCGGCGATACGCTGCACGATCGAGAGGCCCAGCCCGCTGCCGGTTTGCTCCTGCCCCGGCGGGCGATAGAAACGTTCTCCGAGCCGCGCCAGATGTTCCGTGGTGATCCCCGGACCGTCGTCCTCCACCGTCAGCGAGCGTTCGCTCAGCGTCACGGTGACGACGCCGCCCTGCGGGGTATAGCGCACCGCGTTGTCCAGCAAGTTGCGCAATAGCAGCGACAGCAGCAAGGTTTCCCCCTGACGCGGCGGCGGCGTTCCCTGATGTTCATAGCGCAGCGTCACGCCCGCCGCATGGGCCTGCCGATCCTGCTCCGCCAGGGTCATCGTCACCAGTTCGTTCCAGTCGATCGGCGCCAGTTCGGCCAGATCCGACAGCGAATCCAGCCGCGACAGCGTCAGCAGCTGATCCACCAGCCGGGTGGCGCGATCGATGCCGACCGTAAGATTGTCCAGCGCGTGCTCGCGCATCGGCGCATCGTCCCCCGCCAGTTGAACCACTTCGGTCTGCACCCGCAGCGCCGCCAGCGGGCTGCGTAACTCGTGCGCGGCATCGGAGGTGAAACGCCGCTCCCGCACCAGCAACGCGTTGATGCGAGCGAACAGCGCATTGAGAGCATCCACCAGCGGACGCACCTCGGTCGGCACCTGGCGCGCGTCCAACGGCGTCGCGTCATCGGGCGCGCGCCGGCGCAAACCGGCCGCCACCGCGCGCAGCGGCCGCAGCTCGCGCCCGACCATCAGCGCGATCAGCAGCATCAGCACCGGCAGCGTCGCCAGCCAGGGCACCAGCTGGCCGGTCACCATGCCCAGCGCCATATCGCGCCGGTAATCCCACTCCTGGCCGACCACGATGCGATAGCGCCCATCCGGGCTGGTCAGCCACAGCAGGCGCCAGCTGTCGTCATCGCCTTTGCGCTCGCCGTCGGTAAAACCTTCACGCTCCCCGTCAAACAGGAAATCGGCGCCGTTCTCGCCGTCGTTGAGCAGCATCTTGCCTTGGCGATCGAAGATGGCGAACGCCAGCGCGTCGTCGTCCTGATCGCCACGCTTGCCGTGATGCACCAGCTTCTTGGTTTTCGGCAGGCTGCGCGCGCTTTCATCGGCCAGCAGATCGCCGAGGCTGGCGGTCGCCAGCCGCTTGGCGAACAGCATCTGCTGGGTGTCGAACACTTCATTGATGGTGTTGCGCGACATCACCCAGGCCACCACGCTGGCGGTGCACCAGGTCATCAGCGCCAATAGACTGAAGATCAGGATCAGACGCAGCCGCAGGCTGAGACGCTTCACGGCGCATCCCCCAGCGTGTAACCCACGCCGTGAATGGTGCGGATGAAGCCGTTGCCCAGCTTGCGCCGCAGGTGGTGAATATGCACCTCCACCGCGTTGCTGCTCACCTCGTCGTCCCAGTTGTACAGCTTCTCCTGAATCAACGGCCGCGCCAGCACCCGCCCCTTGTTGTGCAGAAACAGCTCCAGCACCGCCAACTCGCGCGGCGTCAGCGTCACCGGCTCGCCGTTGCAGCTCACGCTGCGGGTGGCACTGTCAAACACCACATTGCCGTGCGTCAGCTGCGGCATCAGTTGGCCGTGGCGACGGCGGATCAGCGCCTGCAGACGCGCCGCCACTTCGGCCAGCGCGAACGGCTTGCACAGATAATCGTCGGCGCCGCTTTGCAGCCCGCTGACCCGCTGCTCCAACGCATCGCGGGCGGTGAGGATCAGCACCGGCACGTCCTGCCCGGCCTGGCGCCACTGGCGCAGCAGATCCAGGCCATCGAGGCCCGGCAGGCTGAGGTCGAGGATCACCGCGTCGTACGGCGCGCTGTCCAGCGCATTTTTGCCGACGGCGCCGTCGGTGAACCAGTCCAGATTGAAGCCGAGTTTGGTCAGCCCGGCCTTGATGCCGTCCCCGATCAGTTTGTCATCTTCGATCAGCAGAATTCGCATGAGTATCCCTTTTCAGTCATTGCGCCATTGCACCACAAGGTTCTTAAGAACCGCTTAAGCATGGCGATCCGCGCTACCCACCCCGATCGGGTTACAGTAGAATGGCTGCACTTTTTTGCAGCCTGGGCCTGCGCAAGCCGCACGGCCCGTTTCAGGAGACGTTGTGATGAAACCCACCACCGTGACCCACTTGCGCCAGTGGAAACAGGAGCAACGCAAGTTTGCTACCCTTACCGCCTACGATGCCAGCTTTGCCAAACTGTTTGAAGAGCAAGGCATCAAAGTCCTGTTGGTGGGCGATTCGCTGGGCATGACGCTGCAGGGCCACGACTCCACGCTGCCGGTCACCGTCGCCGACGTAGCCTATCACACGCGCGCCGTGCGCCGCGGCGCGCCGGCCTGCCTGCTGCTGGCCGATCTGCCGTTCATGAGTTACGCCACCCCGGAACAGACCTTCGCCAACGCCGCCGAGCTGATGCGCGCCGGCGCCAACATGGTGAAACTGGAAGGCGGCAGCTGGCTGTGCGACACGGTGAAAATGCTTGCCGAGCGCGCGGTGCCGGTGTGCGGCCACCTGGGCCTGACGCCGCAGTCGGTCAACGTGTTCGGCGGCTATAAGGTGCAAGGGCGCGACGAACTGGCCGCCAAACAGCTGCTGCAGGACGCGCAGAATCTGGAGCTGGCCGGCATTCAGCTGCTGGTGCTGGAATGTGTGCCGACCGAGCTGGCGCGCCAGATCACCGAAGCGCTGTCCATTCCGGTCATCGGCATCGGCGCCGGCAACGGCACCGACGGCCAGATCCTGGTGATGCACGACGCCTTCGGCATCACCGGCGGCCATACGCCGAAGTTCGCCAAGAACTTCCTGGCGCAGAGCGGCGATATCCGCACAGCGGTGCAGCACTACATTCAGGAAGTGGAGCAAGGCCTCTACCCGGCGGCTGAACACTCTTTTAACTAAGCGATGGTTCCAGGAGTCACCCAATGATTATTATCGAAACCCTGCCGATGCTGCGTCAGCAGATCCGCCGCTGGCGCCAGGAAGGCAAACGCATCGCGCTGGTGCCGACCATGGGCAACCTGCACGACGGCCATATGACGCTGGTCGATGAAGCGCGCGCCCGCGCCGACGTGGTGGTGGTGAGCATCTTCGTCAACCCGATGCAGTTCGATCGGCCGGACGATCTGGCGCGCTACCCGCGCACGCTGCAGGAAGACAGCGAGAAGCTGACCCGCCGCGGCGTCGATCTGGTGTTCGCGCCAGCCCCGGCTGCAGTCTATCCGCAGGGGCTGGAGCAGCAGACTTACGTCGACGTGCCGGGCATCTCCAGCATCCTGGAAGGCGCAAGCCGGCCGGGCCACTTCCGCGGCGTTTCCACCATCGTCAGCAAGCTGTTTAACCTGGTGCAACCTGACTTGGCCTGCTTCGGCGAGAAAGATTACCAACAGCTGGCGCTGATCCGCAAAATGGTGGCGGACATGGGTTACGACATCGACATCGTCGGCGTGCCGACCGTGCGCGCCAAAGACGGCCTGGCCCTCAGCTCGCGCAACGGCTACCTGACCGCCGAAGAGCGCAAGGTCGCGCCGCAGCTGAGCAAGATCATGAACGCGCTGGCGCAGCAGTTGGCCAATGGCGAGCGTCATATCGAAACGCTGCTGGAGCAGACCGCCGAGCAGCTGCGCGCCGCCGGCTTTACGCCGGATGAACTGTTTATTCGCGACGCCGACAGCCTGCAGCCGCTGACGGTGGACAGCCAACGGGCGGTGGTGCTGATGGCCGCCTGGCTGGGCAAGGCGCGTCTTATCGACAACCAGCAGGTCGACCTGACGCTGTAAGCCGTTTTTTATACTGTCGTCACCCTTGGCCACCGACCATTGGTAGACAATGGCGGAGCAATCGGTGACGATAGAGATTGCAGGGATGCAGGAGAGATGTTCAACCCCAGCGCCTGTGAAGGCCGATATTCAGTTAGGTAAAGCTATGATACGTACTATGCTGCAAGGCAAGCTGCATCGCGTCAAAGTCACTCAGGCTGACTTGCACTATGAAGGGTCCTGCGCCATCGACCAGGATTTCCTGGAGGCCGCCGGCATTCTGGAATATGAAGCGATCGATATTTACAACGTGGATAACGGCCAGCGCTTCTCCACCTACGCCATCGCCGCCGAGCGCGGTTCGCGCATCATTTCGGTTAACGGTGCCGCCGCGCGCTGCGCCTGCGTGGGCGACAAACTGATCATCTGCTCCTATGTGCAAATGACCGACGCCGACGCCCGCCAACACCACCCGAAAGTCGCCTATTTCGAAGGTGACAACAACCTGCAGCGCAAGGCGAAAGCCGTGCCGGTTCAGGTCGCCTGACACTAAAACGGGCGCCTTGCGCGCCCGTTCTTCCTTACTGCACCACCACCGTGCCCGGCTTGTTGGCTATCCGATCCGCCATGGTCTGGATCGAGTCGGTGCGCAGAATATACAGCCGCTTCAGCGTATAGGGGTTATCCCCCGGCTTCACCTTGCCCTGCACCGTGGTCACCGCCAGATGGAAACCGGCGTCCTGCGCCGCCTGGATCGCCCGCTGGTTATAGCCGCCGAACGGGTAGGACAGATACAGCACGTGCGGATTGAACTGCGACAGCGCGCGGCGCGAGCGCTCAAAATCGAACTCGATATTGTGCAGCGAACGGCTCAGCAAAATCGGCTGGCGATTGCCGTCGGTGCGGTGCAGGAAGTGAGTGTGCGACTGCACGTCGAACACGTCCTGAATCTGCTTCAGCTCCGAGACGCTCATAAACTGCAGCGAGTCCGGGTTCCATTTCTGCGGGTGGCGTTTGATGCGCGAAGAGATGATGAACGCCGTGGCGCGGAAACCGTAATCCTTCAGCACCGGGTAAGCGTAGCGATAAACCGATTTCAGCCCGTCGTCGAAGGTCAGCACGATCGCCTTGCCCGGCAGGTTGATCTGGTTCTTCAGGTAGGCTTCCAGCTGATACAGCGAAATGGTGTCGTAGCCCGCCTGCTTCAGGTAGGTCATCTGGTTGCTGAACGCCACGTCTGAGGTGGTGGTCGAGGTGTGGCGGAAGCGCTTGTTCTCTTCGTTTTTCAGCAGGTGATGATAGGTCAGCACCGGTATGCCGCTATCGATCTCGCAGTCCAGCTCATTGACAAACCCCAGCCGCTCGCCGATGTTGACCTCGTACCAGGTGTTGTTCAGGCGATCCTTCAGCTTGCCGATGATCGGATAGCGCAGGTTGCCTTCCAGCGTGCCCAAGACCTCGCTGTCCTTGTCCGCCGCGGTATAAACGTCGATCGTTTTTTGGGTGATCAGATTCTGGTTGGTCAGCGGTTTATTCAGCTCGCCCAGATCGTCTTGTACCTTGCGCGACTTCTTCAGTTCGCGCACGTCATCTTTATCGATAAAGCCGGTGCCGTGCCCGAATTTGAATTCGTAGTATTCCGCATCCGCCGGGAACACCTGGATCAGCTGCCCGCGCTTCACTTCTCCTACCGGGATCACATGCTCGCCCACCAACGCATAGACTTCGCTATCGCGCTGCGCTTCCATGTATTCAGATTTAACCGCGCCGTCTTCCGACAGCAGATTCGCCAGGCTCACAGGGGAAACCAACGACATCAGAATGCCGAGGAAACCAGCCGCTAACGTGTATTGAGGCCGCATGATGATGTTCTACTTACGAGTGCGTAATGACTAAAGTGAAGGAAATGTGGAGCGCCAGCATAGCACGATTTGAACAACGGGGAACTAGCGGTTATTTGAGCAATTCTATTGATTTACACGCCGCCTGTGCCAAATCAAGAAAAGCGCCCCCGCCGGAAAAGCGGGGGCGCGATACCATCAGCTGCGCAGGCCGCGGCCGCGCTCGATCAGGTACCAGGAAAGCAGGTAAAACACCGCGATAAACGCCAGCAGCACCGCCATGGTGAACGCCAGCGGCACGTCGTTGATGCCGAGGAAACCGTAGCGGAAACCGCTGATCATATAGACGATGGGGTTCAGCTTGGACACCGCCTGCCAGAATGGCGGCAGCAGCGACAGCGAGTAGAACACCCCGCCCAGGTAGGTCAGCGGCGTCAGCACGAAGGTCGGGATCAGGCTGATATCGTCGAAGGTGGTGGCGAACACCGCATTGATCAGCCCCGCCAGCGAGAACAGGATCGCCGTCAGCAGCAGCGTCAGCGCAATCACCCACCAGGCGTGCACCTGCAGCGGCACAAAGAACAGAGAGATGATGGTCACCAGCACGCCGACGCAGATGCCGCGCGCCACGCCGCCGCCGACATAGCCGGCGATCACCACGTGGGTCGGCACCGGCGCCACCAGCAGCTCCTCAATGTTGCGCTGGAATTTGGCGCTGAAGAACGACGAGGCGACGTTGGCATAGGAGTTGGTGATCACCGCCATCATGATAAGGCCGGGCACGATGAACTGCATGTAGCTGAAGCCGTGCATATCGCCGATGCGCGAGCCGATCAGATTGCCGAAGATGATGAAGTACAGCGTCATGGTGATCACCGGCGGCACCAGGGTCTGGATCCAGATGCGCGCGAACCGGTTCACCTCTTTGGCCCAGATGCTCTGCAAGGCCACCCAATACAAACGCGTCATGCTTTTTCTCCATTGCCGTTAACCAGGGTGACAAACAGCTCTTCCAGGCGGTTCGCCTTGTTGCGCATGCTCAGCACCTGCACGCCCTGCGCGCTCAGTTGGGTGAACAGGCCGTTCAGCCCCTGCTCGCGCATCACTTCCACTTCCAGCGTCGAGGTATCCGTCAGGCGGCTGTGGTAACCGTCCAGCTTCGGCAACGGGCTCTTCGCCGCCAAATCGAGGATGAAGGTTTCCGACTTCAGCTTGGCCAGTAGCCCCTTCATCGAGGTGTTTTCCACCAGCTCCCCGTTCTGGATGATGCCGATATTGCGGCACAGCATCTCCGCCTCTTCCAGATAGTGGGTGGTGAGGATAATGGTAGTGCCCTGGGCGTTCAGCTCTTTCAGGAAGCCCCACATCGAGCGACGCAGCTCGATATCCACCCCGGCGGTCGGCTCATCGAGGATCAGCAGCTTCGGCTGATGCATCAACGCGCGGGCGATCATCAGGCGGCGCTTCATGCCGCCGGACAGCATGCGGGCGCGCTCGTTGCGCTTGCCCCACAGATCCAGCTGATTGAGGTATTTTTCGGCGCGCGCCATCGCTTCACGCCGCGTGACGCCGTAGTAACCCGCCTGGTTCACCACGATCTGCAACACGGTCTCGAACGGGTTGAAGTTGAACTCCTGCGGCACCAGGCCGAGCTGGCGCTTGGCGTTGACGATGTCTTTATCGATGTCGTAACCGAACACCCGCACGCTGCCGGCCGTTTTGTTCACCAGCGAGCTGATGATGCCGATGGTGGTGGATTTTCCGGCGCCGTTTGGCCCCAGCAGGGCATAAAAATCCCCCGCTTCGACGCTCAGGTCGATTCCGCGCAGCGCCTTGACGCCACCGGCGTAAGTCTTGGTCAGCTGCGCTAATTCCAGTGCATAATTCATATGTAAAATAGTACCTTATGACGATGAGTATGCCGCCGCGCCCCTGTTTGCGAGGCTTGAAACACTAACGATAATCCTAGCATCGGCGACGTTTTCACTGAGTCGAATCCGTGCGGAAAATGAGGCTGCACCACTGTTCCGATTTCCAAAGTGTGACGCTTACCCTATATTACCCCAACGCAATCTGTCCGTTACGGGTCAATCACCTCCATGAAAGAAATCGAAGAGCTTATCGCCAACAACCAGGCCTGGTCGGCCAACATCAGCCAGGAAGACCCGGAATTTTTTGAACGTTTAGCCCAGGCGCAAAAGCCCCGCTTCTTATGGATTGGTTGCTCTGACAGCCGCGTTCCCGCAGAACGCCTGACCGGCCTCGAGCCGGGTGAACTGTTCGTCCATCGCAACGTGGCGAACCTCGTTATCCACACCGATCTTAACTGCCTGTCGGTGGTGCAGTATGCGGTAGATGTGCTGGAAGTCGAACACATCATCATTTGCGGCCACCTGGGCTGCGGCGGCGTGCAGGCGGCGGTGGAAAACCCGGAGCTGGGGTTGATCGACAACTGGCTGCTGCACATTCGCGATCTGTGGTACAAGCACAGCTCGCTGCTGGGCGAGCTGCCGCCGGAGCAGCGTTTCGACATGCTGTGCGAGATCAACGTCATTGAGCAGGTATACAACCTGGGCCACTCCACCATCATGCAGTCCGCGTGGAAGCGCGGCCAGAAGGTGATGATCCACGGTTGGGTGTACGGCATTCAGGACGGCCGCCTGCGCGATATGGAAGTGCTGGCGACCAGCCGCGAGAGCCTGGAGATGGGCTACCGCAAAGCGATAGCCAAACTGAAGCAGGATAAAGGCATATAACCCCGCCGCGGGCGCGGCTGGCCGCGCCCCACATTAATTACTCGTCCAGCAGCACCACTTTGCCGACGTACGGCAGGTGACGGTAGCGCTGAGCGTAGTCGATGCCATACCCCACCACGAACTCATCCGGGATCGAGAAGCCGACATATTCGACCGGCACCTGCACTTCACGGCGCTCAGGCTTGTCCAGCAAGGTGCAAATCGCCAGCGATTTCGGCCCGCGCAGCGCCAAAATCTCGCGCACTTTGTTCAGCGTGTTGCCGGAATCGATGATGTCTTCCACGATCAGCACGTCTTTGCCGCGAATGTCTTCGTCCAGATCCTTGAGGATCTTCACGTCGCGAGTAGTGGACATGCCGCTGCCGTAGCTGGAGGCGGTCATAAAGTCGACTTCGTGCGGCACGTCGATGGCGCGGCAGAGATCGGCCATGAACATGAAGGAGCCGCGCAGCAGCCCGACCAGCACCATGTCGCTGCCGCTGTCGCGGTAATGTTCGGTGATCTGGCGGCCAAGTTCGGCGATACGGGTCTTAACTTCCTGCTCGGAAATCATTACGTCTACAGTGTGTTTCATAGTATTCAGGTCAGTTGCCGGAAGAAAGGCGCAGAGTTTAGCATAGCCTTTCGCCGGTGGCGACGCGAGCGCACCGCCACCTGAGCGACGGGCCGCGATCATTCGCCGACGGTGAAGCCCATCATCATGCCGGTATCTTCGTGCTCCAGCAGGTGGCAGTGGGCCATGTACGCATGTTCGCTGCTGGCCGGATGGTCGAAGCGCACCAGCACTTCGCTGCGCCACCCTTCGACGCGCACCGTGTCCTTCCAGCCGCTGCGATGCGCCGCCGGCGGTTTGCCATTTTCCGACAGGATACGGAACTGGGTGCCGTGAATATGGAACGGGTGCAACATCATGTCGCCCTCGCCGGAAATGGTCCACTTCTCATACTGGCCCCGTTTGGCGGCGAACATCGGCTTGGTCATGTCGAAGGCCTTGCCGTTGATCATGTTGCCGTGGCTGAAGTCGAACGGTTTGGCTTTACCCTGCGCGCCGCCGTGATCCATCCCGGCCATCTTGCCATGATCCATGCCCTTCATGTTGCCCATGTTGCCATGGTCCATGCCCTGCATGCCGCCCTTTTCCATGCCTTTCATGTTGCCGTGATCCATGCCTTTCATGTCTCCACCGCCCATCGCGCCATGATTCATGCTCATGCCGGCCATCGCCTGGTGACCATAACGATCCATCAGCGCCTGCATGCCGAGCATATCCAGCTGCGGATCCATCATCAGCTGCAGCCAACGCTCCTGGATACCAGTGGCTGCGGGCAATGTCGGCAGCTTCACCAGGCTGTCCGGCATGGTTTTGATGCCCTGCGCCAGCGACGGCTGAATGCGCAACACCGGCAGCGGTTGATCGAACGGCGCCAGCGTCATACCCATCTGCTTCACCGGCAGCGTCACGATGTCGAACGCTTTCCCGTCGGAGGCATCCACCAGCACTTCAAAACGTTCGCCCATCAGCATCGGCAGCTCGGTCAGTTTCACCGGCTCCGCCAGGAAACCGCCGTCGCTGGCGATGACATACAGCGGACGGTTGTCACTGGCCGCCAGATTCAGCGAGCGGGCGTTGCAGCCGTTGAGGAAGCGCAGACGCAGCCAGCCGCGCGGCGCCAAATGTTGCGGATACTGCGCGCCGTTGGTGAACATGCGATCGCCAAACCAGCCCACCGCCGCGCTCATCACATCCAGGCGGTATTCGATTTGTGCGTCTTTGCCCAACCGCTTATCTTGCAGGATCACCGGAATATCATCCTGCCCCCAGGTTTTCGGCAGCGGCAGTTTGGCGCTCTCCTCATCTTCCAGCAGCACCAGCCCCGCCAGCCCCATCATCACCTGGCTGCCGGTTTTACCGTGGGTATGCGGGTGGAACCAGCAGGTGGCCGCCGGTTGATCGACAGTGAAATTCACCGTGCGCGTCGCGCCGGGATGGATCAATGCCTGCGGGCCGCCATCGACGTCGCCGGGAATTTCCAGGCCGTGCCAGTGGACGGTGCTGGCCTCCGCCAGGCCGTTTTTGATGTCGACCGTCACCGGCTGGCCACGCTGCAGCTGCACCGCCGGCCCGAGCAGCGCGCCGTTGAATCCCCAGGTTTTGGTGGCGGCGCCGGGCAACCAGCGGGTTTCCCCCGCCTGCAGCGCCAGCGCAATTTTTCCCTGCGTGTCCGGCGTCAACAACGGCGGCACCGGCAGGGCCGGCCGATCGGCCGCCCAGGCGGCCCGGCTCCATAACGGCAATGCGCTCGCAGCGCCCAGTGCGGCGGTTAATTTAATAAAATCACGGCGTAACATCGCTGACTCCCTTTTCTCAGTGACATAACTCAATGCCGCCAGCCTAAACCTTCCCCCTGGCGGAAGGTCAAGCCTTTCCTGGCGGTATTTTAAGCTATGCCTCACAATCAAGAGAATATGGCTGGCAAACGCAACGCCGGCCCGGCAGCAATAAAATTTGGTGCCTTTACAGGCAAGTGTGGTAACGTCAGCAAACGACAAACAGGCCTATTTCATGATGAAAAAAACAACGTTATCGATGCTGTTGCTGGCGATGCTGGGCTTCTCCAACGCCAGTCTGGCGCTGAATGAATCCGAGGCGGAAGATCTGGCCGATCTGACGGCGGTATTTATTTATTTGAAAAATGATTGCGGCTACAACGATTTGCCAAACGCGCAAATCAAACGCGCCATCGTCTATTTCGCGCAACAAAACCGCTGGGATTTGAGCAACTACAACAGTTTCAATATGAAGGCGCTGGGCGAAGACAGCTATCGCGATCTCAGCGGCATCGCCATTCCAACGCCCAAAAAGTGCAAATCGCTGGCGCGCGATTCTTTGAGCCTGCTGGCCTACGCCAACTAATTCCTTCCCCTTTCCCGCCCGCCTAACGCTCTCTCTGTCTGAAATTCAACCGTGCATCGCCAGGCAGAGTTAGCTATGATGTTGCGCCGATTTTTCATGGCTGTTATTACGGAGTTTCCCGCACATGACCCAGAAAGAAATTTGGTACGAAACGCTGCATACGGGCTTCGGCCAGTATTTCTCGGTAGAGAAGGTGCTGTACCGCGAGAAGACCGATCACCAGGATCTGGTGATCTTCGAGAACCCGGTGCTGGGGCGCGTGATGGCGCTCGACGGCGTGGTGCAAACCACCGAGCGTGACGAGTTCATCTATCACGAAATGCTGACCCACGTGCCGCTGCTGGCGCACGGCGCGGCGAAGAAAGTGCTGATCATCGGCGGCGGCGACGGCGGCATGCTGCGCGAAGTCAGCCGGCACCCTGGCGTGGAGCAGATCACCATGGTCGAGATCGACGCCGGTGTCGTCGAGTTCTGCCGCCAGTACCTGCCCAACCACAGCGCCGGCGCCTATGACGATCCGCGCTTCAAGCTGGTGATCGACGACGGCGTCAACTTCGTGAACCAAACCGACGAAACCTTCGATGTGATCATCTCCGACTGCACCGATCCGATCGGCCCCGGCGAAAGCCTGTTCACTTCGGCGTTTTATGAAGGCTGCGCCCGCTGCCTGAATGAGGGCGGCATTTTCGTCGCGCAGAACGGCGTCTGCTTCCTGCAACAGGACGAGGCGGTCAACAGCCACGCCAAACTGAGCCGCTACTTTACCGACGTCAGCTTCTATCAGGCGGCGATCCCGACCTATTACGGCGGCATCATGACCTTTGCCTGGGCGAGCCAGAACCCGGCGCTGCGCCAGCGCGATCTGCCTACTCTGCAACAGCGCTTTAACCAAAGCGGCCTACACTGTCGTTATTACAACCCGGCAATTCACGTCGGCAGTTTTGCCCTGCCGCAATATTTGCTCAATGCCCTGAACGTAACACGTTAAGCGAGAAGATAAAGGAGGTGGCCCAAATTGCATAAGCTAAAACTGCACGGCTTCAACAACCTGACCAAGAGCCTGAGTTTTTGTATTTACGATATTTGTTACGCCAAGACCGCGGACGACCGCGACGGCTATATCGCCTACATTGACGAACAATATAACGCCAACCGGCTGACCGAGATCCTGAGCGAAACCTGCTCGATCATCGGCGCCAATATTCTGAACATCGCGCGTCAGGACTACGAGCCGCAGGGCGCCAGCGTCACCATCCTGGTCAGCGAAGAGCCGATCGATCCGAAAGACGTCGATACGTCGGAGCATCCCGGCCCGCTGCCGAACACGGTCGTTGCGCACCTGGACAAGAGCCATATCTGCGTACACACCTACCCGGAAAGCCATCCGGAAGGCGGGCTATGCACCTTCCGCGCCGATATCGAGGTTTCGACCTGCGGCGTCATTTCGCCCCTCAAGGCGCTGAACTACTTAATTCACCAGCTGGAATCCGACATCGTCACCATGGACTATCGCGTGCGCGGTTTTACCCGCGACGTGAACGGCGTGAAACATTACATCGATCATGAGATCAATTCGATCCAGAACTTTATGTCGGAAGACATCAAGGCGCTGTATCACATGATGGACGTGAACGTTTACCAGGAAAATATCTTCCATACCAAGATGTTGCTGAAAGATTTCGATCTGAAGCACTACCTGTTCAACGCGGAACCGGAGGCGCTGAGCGCCGCCGAACGCAAGCAGATCACCGATCTGTTATGGAAAGAGATGCAGGAAATCTATTACGGCCGCAATATTCCGCATCTGTGATGGAAAGGGCGCGGCACGCCGCGCCCTGATGCTTAGTATTTCAGCATGAAAGAACGATAGGCCTTCAACACCAGCAGGAAGTCCTCAACGCCGCAGAATGAGAGGCTTTCTTCGTCGTAGTAATTCATCCCCTCTTCCATTTCATCGCCCTCGAACTCCAGCTGATTGGCGCGGATCATCACTTCTTCACCATCCATCAGCAGCGTATATTCATGGCCTTCCAGCTGCCATTGACGTTCACTGCCTTTGACCTCGGCCGCACCGGCTTCAATCCGGTCCAGCAGGTTGAAATCGCCTTTGACTTCTTCGTTGATCCAGTGGCCAATCGCTTCATGCCCCATCGAAAATCTGACGATCACCTGACCGGTGACGTCACGCAGAAATTCGTAATCCATAGCATGCCCTCCTGAGCCCTTTTTCTTAGTGTAAACATAAATGGCGGACTAACTCAGTGAGCGCTCGCAAAGTTGGCAACTGAGCAAAATAAAACGGGAGGCCAAGGCCTCCCTTTAAACAGTTGCGCAATATAGCGGCTTACACGGCGGTTTGGAAGATCACGCCGTCGGCTTTTTCGGTGTACTGCCCCAGCTGGTCAAAGTTCAGGTAGCGGTAGGTATCCGCCGCCGTCTTGTCGACCTGCGCCATATAGGTCTGGTACTCGTCCGGCGTCGGCAGGCGGCCCAGCAGGGACGCAACCGCAGCCAGTTCGGCTGACGCCAGATAGACGTTGGCACCGGTACCCAGACGGTTCGGGAAGTTACGGGTCGAGGTGGAGACCACCGTCGCACCGTCCGCCACGCGCGCCTGGTTGCCCATGCACAGCGAGCAGCCCGGAATCTCGATACGCGCGCCGCTTTTGCCGAAGACGCTGTAGTAGCCTTCTTCGGTCAGCTGAGCCGCGTCCATCTTGGTTGGCGGCGCCACCCACAGACGGGTTGGCAGCTGGCCCTTGTGCTGATCCAGCAGCTTGCCGGCCGCGCGGAAGTGGCCGATGTTGGTCATGCAAGAACCGATGAACACTTCATCGATTTTGCTGTTGGCCACGTCGGACAACAGGCGCGCATCGTCAGGATCGTTCGGCGCGCACAGGATCGGCTCCTTGATCTCGTTCAGATCGATGTCGATCACCGCCGCGTATTCCGCATCCGCATCGCCTTCCAGCAGTTGCGGATCCGCCAGCCATTTTTCCATGCCCTGAATACGGCGCTCCAGCGTACGGCGGTCGCCGTAGCCTTCGGAGATCATCCACTTCAGCAGCACGATGTTGGAGTTCAGGTACTCTTCGATCGGCGCCTTGTCCAGCTTGATGGTACAACCGGCGGCGGAACGTTCGGCGGACGCATCGGTCAGCTCAAACGCCTGCTCGACCTTCAGATCCGGCAGGCCTTCGATCTCCAGGATGCGGCCGGAGAAGATGTTTTTCTTGCCCTTCTTCTCGACGGTCAGCAAGCCTTGCTGGATCGCGTAGTAAGGGATGGCGTGCACCAGATCGCGCAGGGTGATGCCCGGCTGCATTTTGCCTTTGAAGCGCACCAGCACCGACTCAGGCATATCCAGCGGCATTACGCCGGTCGCGGCGGCAAACGCCACCAGGCCGGAACCGGCCGGGAAGGAGATGCCGATCGGGAAGCGGGTGTGGGAATCGCCGCCGGTGCCGACGGTGTCAGGCAGCAGCATGCGGTTCAGCCAGGAGTGGATCACGCCGTCGCCCGGACGCAGCGAGACGCCGCCGCGGTTCATGATGAAGTCAGGCAGCGTGTGGTGCGTGGTCACGTCGACCGGTTTCGGGTACGCGGCGGTGTGGCAGAATGACTGCATGACCAGATCGGCGGAGAAGCCGAGGCAGGCCAGGTCTTTCAGCTCATCGCGGGTCATCGGGCCGGTGGTGTCCTGAGAACCGACGGAGGTCATCTTCGGTTCGCAGTATTCGCCAGGGCGAATGCCGGCGACGCCGCAGGCGCGGCCGACCATTTTCTGCGCCAGCGAGAAGCCTTTGCTGCTGGCGGCGACCGGCTTGGCGATACGGAACACATCGCTGTGCGGCAGACCCAGCGCTTCGCGCGCCTTGGTGGTCAGGCCGCGGCCGATGATCAGCGGGATACGGCCGCCGGCGCGCACTTCATCCAGCAGCACGTCGGTTTTCAGCTCGAAGTTGGCGATCAGCGCGCCGGTTTCGTGGTTGCGCACTTCACCTTTGTATGGGTAAACGTCGATCACGTCGCCCATGTTCAGCTCGGACACGTCCACTTCGATCGGCAAGGCGCCGGCATCTTCCATGGTGTTGAAGAAGATAGGCGCGATCTTGCCGCCCAGCACCACGCCGCCGCCGCGCTTGTTCGGCACGTGCGGGATGTCGTCGCCCATAAACCACAGCACGGAGTTGGTGGCGGATTTACGGGAAGAACCGGTGCCGACCACGTCGCCGACGTAGGCCAGCGGGAAGCCTTTTTTGTTCAGCAGCTCGATCTGTTTGATCGGGCCGACGCTGCCCGGCTGATCCGGCACGATGCCTTCACGTTCGTTTTTCAGCATCGCCAGCGCGTGCAGCGGGATATCCGGGCGCGACCAGGCGTCCGGCGCCGGAGAAAGGTCATCGGTGTTGGTTTCGCCGGTGACTTTGAACACGGTGACGGTGATTTTTTCCGCCAGCTCAGGGCGCGACAGGTACCATTCGGCGTCGGCCCAGGACTGCATGATCTGCTTGGCGTGCGGGTTACCGGCCTTGGCCTTCTCTTCCACGTCGTAGAAGTTGTCGAACATCAGCAGCGTGTGGGACAGCGCTTTCGCGGCGATAGGCGCCAGCGTTTCGTTATCCAGCGCTTCGATCAGCGGGTGAATGTTATAGCCGCCCTGCATGGTGCCTAACAGTTCAATGGCTTTCTCGGGGGTAACCAGGGGGGATGTCGCTTCACCTTTGGCGATGGCCGCCAGGAAACCTGCTTTGACGTAGGCGGCTTCGTCGACGCCCGGTGGAACACGGTTAATCAGCAGGTCTAACAGGAATTCTTCTTCGCCTTTTGGCGGATTCTTCAGTAGTTCGACCAGCGCGGCCATTTGGGTGGCGTCTAGCGGCTTAGGGGCGATGCCCTCAGCAGCACGCTCGGCTACGTGCTTACGGTATTCTTCTAGCACGACGTTCTCCTCGCTCTCATTGTCATTTATTGTGCCTGGCGTATATGCAAACCGGGTTTATACCCTTGGGGTTTCACTCTGTGGCTAGGCGATCGGCCCGTAAAGGCCCCGAAACGGTGATTGGGGCAAACAGACACGGTCAAACAGCGTTACAGCATGAAAGACTGATGGGTAGAGCGCACGGCGATATTGATGCCATCTATCCTGACGGGGCACTGCTGTCGATGTCCTGGACTGTAAGGTACAGTGCCCGGTTCCGCTCAGCCAGCATATCAGGATTTGAAACGGTTGTTAATTCGTTCACATAAAAGCAACATTAAATCTTTGCTGAATCGTTGAGCGCAGCGTAATCGGCTGCCGGACTAGCAGGGCATTATATCCATATAATTAGAATGGATATAAGCAGAGGGATCGGAATTTGGCGCAGCGGCCACAAAAAAACCGCTTTCTGAGTTTGAGCAAAAAAAACGGCTCCTTGTCAGGAGCCGCTTGTTAACCGGTCAAACCAGCAGAATTACTTCTTCTTGGCTTTCGGGTTAGGCAGGTCGGTGATGCTGCCTTCGTAGATCTCCGCCGCCAGGCCCACGGATTCGTGCAGGGTCGGGTGAGCGTGGATGGTCAGCGCGATGTCTTCCGCGTCGCAGCCCATCTCGATAGCCAGACCGATTTCACCCAGCAGTTCGCCGCCGTTGGTGCCGACAATCGCGCCACCGATGATGCGGTGAGTTTCTTTGTCGAAGATCAGTTTGGTCATGCCGTCTGCACAGTCGGAAGCGATCGCACGGCCGGAAGCCGCCCACGGGAAGGTGGAGGTTTCGTAGCTGATGCCTTTCTCTTTCGCTTCTTTCTCGGTCAGACCCACCCATGCCACTTCCGGCTCGGTGTAAGCGATGGATGGGATTACTTTCGGATCGAAGTAGTGCTTCATGCCGGCGATAACTTCTGCGGCAACGTGGCCTTCGTGCACGCCTTTGTGCGCCAGCATCGGCTGACCGACGATGTCGCCGATAGCGAAGATGTGCGGCACGTTGGTGCGCAGCTGTTTGTCGACGTTGATGAAGCCACGCTCGTCAACTTCAACACCGGCTTTGCCGGCATCCAGCAGTTTGCCGTTCGGCACGCGGCCGATCGCCACCAGCACCGCGTCGTAACGCTGTGGTTCTGCCGGCGCTTTTTTACCTTCCATCGTGACGTAGATGCCGTCTTCTTTGGCTTCTACCGCGGTCACTTTGGTTTCCAGCATCAGGTTGAACTGCTTGCTGATACGTTTGGTGAAGACTTTCACCACGTCTTTATCTGCCGCCGGGATAACCTGATCGAACATCTCAACGACGTCGATCTGTGAACCCAGCGCATGGTATACGGTGCCCATTTCCAGGCCGATGATGCCGCCGCCCATAACCAGCAGACGCTCTGGGACGGTTTTCAGTTCCAGCGCATCGGTGGAATCCCACACGCGTGGATCTTCATGAGGAATGAATGGCAGTTGGATCGGACGAGAACCTGCAGCGATGATGGCGTTGTCGAAGTTGATGGTGGTTGGGCCGTTTTCGCCTTCAACAACCAGGGTGTTAGCGCCGGTGAACTTGCCCAGGCCGTTGACCACTTTCACTTTACGGCCTTTCGCCATGCCAGCCAGACCGCCGGTCAGCTGAGTGATGACTTTTTCTTTCCAGACGCGCACTTTGTCGATGTCGGTTTTCGGCTCGCCGAAAACGATGCCGTGTTCGGCCAGCGCTTTGGCTTCTTCGATCACTTTGGCAACGTGCAGCAGTGCTTTGGAAGGGATACATCCCACGTTCAGGCAAACCCCGCCCAGAGTGGAATAACGTTCAACCAGAACGGTTTCAAGACCTAAGTCAGCGCAACGAAAGGCTGCAGAGTAACCTGCCGGGCCCGCCCCAAGTACCACGACCTGAGTTTTAATTTCAGTACTCATCATGACCTCTTAATTGATTGTCCGGCGGGTCAGACGTCATTTTTATTGCTAATCGATCTCATAACGCCCTTCATCCACCGGGACGCTTACACCGCGAGCAGTTTACAGAATTGTTAATAATCTGCAAAGCGTGTTCGAGTGACCCGTGTCTCAACAATTTTGTCGAGTTATGCAAAATCCGACAAAACTGCTACAGAATCGTCAGGGGCGCAGCATGCTGCGCCCCTTTTGCATTACATCACCAGACGGCGAATGTCGGACAACATGTTGTTGATGATGGTGATGAAGCGCGCACCATCGGCACCGTCGATAACGCGGTGGTCGAAGGACAGCGACATCGGCATCATCAGGCGCGGTATGAACTCTTTACCGTTCCAGACCGGCTCCATCGCAGACTTGGAGACGCCCAGGATAGCCACTTCCGGCGCGTTGACGATCGGCGCGAAGTGAGTCGTCCCGATGCCACCCAGGCTGGAGATGGTGAAGCAGCCGCCCTGCATCTCGCCCGCGGTCAGCTTGCCGTCGCGCGCTTTCTTGGAGATGGCCATCAATTCGCGGGACAGCTCGGTGATGCTCTTCTTGTTCACGTCCTTGAACACCGGAACCACCAGGCCGTTCGGGGTATCTACCGCCACGCCGATGTTGATGTATTTCTTCAGCGTCAGCTTCTGACCGTCTTCGGACAGCGAGCTGTTGAAGCGCGGCATCTGCTCCAGAGCGGCAGCAACGGCTTTCATGATGAACACGACAGGCGTGAACTTCACGTCCAGCTTGCGCTTGGCCGCTTCTTCGTTCTGCTGTTTGCGGAACGCTTCCAGATCGGTGATGTCGGTTTTGTCGAAGTGAGTCACGTGCGGGATCATCACCCAGTTGCGGCTCAGGTTCGCGCCAGAGATCTTCTGGATGCGACCCATTTCGACTTCTTCGATCTCGCCGAACTTGCTGAAGTCCACTTTCGGCCATGGCAGCATGCCTGGCAGACCGCCGCCGGCAGCGGCCGGGGCCGCTTCAGCGCGTTTCACCGCGTCTTTCACGTAAGCCTGAACGTCTTCGCGCAGGATGCGGCCTTTACGACCGGTGCCTTTCACTTTCGCCAGGTTAACGCCGAATTCACGCGCCAGACGACGAATGACCGGGGTCGCGTGCACGTATGCCGCGTTCTCGGCGAACTCGCCTTTGTCGTCAGCTTTCGCAGCCGGAGCGGCGGCTTTAGCAGCGGCCGGAGCCGGCGCAGCTTCCGCTTTAGCGGCTGGAGCGGCGGCAGCGGCAGGCGCAGCGCCTTCCACTTCGAACACCATGATCAGGGAGCCGGTTTTCACTTTGTCGCCGGTCGCGATCTTGATCTCTTTCACGGTACCCGCGAACGGTGCAGGCACTTCCATGGAGGCCTTGTCGCCTTCCACGGTGATCAGAGACTGCTCGGCGGCAACCTTGTCGCCCACCTTAACCATCACTTCGGTCACTTCGACTTCGTCGCCGCCGATATCCGGCACGGCGACGTCTTTGGCCGCAGAGGCCGCAGGCGCTGCAGCGGCGGCAGGAGCTTCAACCGCAGCCGGGGCCGCAGCGGAAGCGTCGCCGGCCACTTCGAACACCATGATCAGGGAACCGGTTTTCACTTTGTCGCCGGTCGCGATCTTGATCTCTTTCACGGTGCCCGCGAACGGCGCAGGGACTTCCATGGAAGCCTTGTCGCCTTCCACGGTGATCAGGGACTGCTCGGCTTCCACCTTGTCGCCCACTTTCACCAGGATCTCGGTCACTTCGACTTCGTCGGCGCCGATGTCCGGCACGGCAACGTCTTTGGCCGCAGCGGCAGCCGGGGCAGCTGCTGCTGCCGCCGGTTTTTCTTCCGCTTTCGCCGCCGGTGCAGCTTCCGCTGCGCCTGCCGCTTCGAAGATCATGATCAGTTTGCCGGTTTCGGTTTTATCGCCGACCGCCACTTTGATCTCTTTCACCACGCCCGCCTGCGGGGATGGCACTTCCATGGAAGCCTTGTCGCCTTCCACGGTGATCAGCGATTGTTCCGCTTCAACTTTATCGCCGACCTTCACCAGAATCTCGGTGATTTCGACTTCATCTGCACCGATATCCGGTACGTTGATTTCGATAGACATTATTCAGTACCTCTTAGGCCAGACGCGGGTTAACTTTTTCCGGGTTGATGTCGAATTTCTTGATTGCATCGGCAACCACAGAAGCTTCGATCTCACCGCGTTTAGCCAGTTCACCCAGAGCAGCAACCACCACGTAGGATGCATCGACTTCGAAGTGGTGACGCAGGTTTTCGCGGCTGTCCGAACGACCGAAGCCGTCGGTGCCCAGTACGCGATAGTCGCTGGCCGGCACATAAGTACGAACCTGTTCGGCGAACAGTTTCATGTAGTCGGTAGAAGCTACCGCCGGCGCGTCGCTCATCACCTGAGCGATGTAAGGCACGCGTGGCGTTTCGGTTGGGTGCAGCATGTTCCAGCGCTCGCAGTCCTGGCCGTCGCGCGCCAGTTCGGTGAACGAGGTCACGCTGTAGGTGTCGGAACCCACGCCGTAGTCCTTCGCCAGGATCTGCGCAGCTTCGCGCACGTGGCGCAGGATGGCGCCGGAGCCCAGCAGCTGTACCTTGCCTTTGCTGCCTTCCAGCGTTTCCAGCTTGTAGATACCCTTGCGGATACCTTCTTCCGCACCCTGCGGCATCGCAGGCATGTGGTAGTTTTCGTTCAGCGTGGTCAGGTAGTAGTACACGTTTTCCGGGTTGTCACCATACATGCGCACCAGACCGTCGTGCATGATCACCGCCACTTCGTACGCGTAAGCCGGATCGTAAGAGATGCAGTTAGGGATGGTCAGAGACTGAATGTGGCTGTGGCCATCTTCGTGCTGCAGACCTTCGCCGTTCAGGGTAGTACGGCCCGAGGTCCCGCCGATCAGGAAGCCGCGCGCCTGTTGGTCGCCCGCTGCCCAGCACAGGTCGCCGATACGTTGGAAACCGAACATCGAGTAGTAGATGTAGAACGGAATCATCGGCAGATCGTTGGTGCTGTAGGAAGTCGCTGCGGCCAGCCAGGAAGAAGCTGCGCCCAGTTCGTTGATGCCTTCCTGCAGGATTTGGCCTTTCTCGTCTTCTTTGTAGTAAGCCACCTGCTCACGGTCCTGCGGGGTGTACTGCTGGCCGTTCGGGCTGTAGATACCGATCTGACGGAACAGACCTTCCATACCGAAGGTACGCGCTTCGTCGGCGATGATTGGCACCAGGCGATCTTTGATCGACTTGTTCTTCAGCATCACGTTCAGGGCACGCACGAAGGCGATAGTGGTGGAGATCTCTTTGTTCTGCTCTTCCAGCAGCGAGCTGAAATCTTCCAGCGCCGGCATTTCCAGCTTCTGGGTGAACTCCGGCAGACGCGTCGGCACGTAGCCTTTCAGCGCCTGGCGACGTTCGTGCAGGTATTTGTACTCTTCGGAATCTTTCTCGAAGGTGATGTACGGCAGTTTTTCGATGTCAGCATCGGCAACCGGCACGTTGAAACGATCGCGGAAGTGGTGAACCCCTTCCATGTTCATTTTCTTCACCTGGTGAGCGATGTTTTTACCTTCCGCGGTTTCACCCATGCCGTAACCTTTGATGGTGTGGGCCAGGATAACGGTCGGTTTGCCTTTGGTGTCCTGCGCTTTTTTCAGTGCAGCGAAGATTTTCTTCGGATCGTGACCACCACGGTTCAGCGCCCAGATTTCGTCGTCGGTCATGTCTTTGACCAGCGCCGCGGTTTCCGGGTAACGGCCGAAGAAGTGCTCGCGCACGTAAGCGCCGTCTTTGGATTTGAAGGTCTGGTAGTCGCCGTCCAGGGTCTCGTTCATCAGCTGAACCAGTTTACCGCTGGTGTCTTTACGCAGCAGTTCGTCCCAACGGCCGCCCCAGATCACTTTCAGCACCTGCCAGCCTGCGCCGGAGAAGATGCCTTCCAGTTCGTTGATGATCTTGCCGTTGCCGGTGACCGGGCCGTCCAGGCGCTGCAGGTTGCAGTTGATGACGAACACCAGGTTGTCCAGTTTCTCGCGGGTCGCGATGGTGATGGCGCCTTTGGATTCCGGCTCATCCATCTCGCCGTCGCCCAGGAAGGCATAAACGGTCTGCTCAGAGGTGTCTTTCAGGCCGCGGTGTTCCAGGTATTTCAGGAACTTCGCCTGATAGATGGCGCTGATTGGGCCCAGGCCCATGGATACGGTCGGGAACTGCCAGAATTCCGGCATCAGCTTAGGATGCGGGTAAGAGGACAGGCCTTTGCCGTGCACTTCCTGACGGAAGTTGTTCATTTGTTCTTCGGTCAGGCGGCCTTCAAGGAAGGCACGCGCGTAAACGCCCGGAGAGATGTGGCCCTGGAAGTACACCAGGTCGCCGCCGTCTTTCTCGTTGCGTGCGCGGAAGAAGTGGTTAAAGCAGACTTCATAGAAGGTCGCGGAAGACTGGAAGGAAGCCATGTGGCCGCCCAGCTCCAGGTCTTTTTTGGATGCGCGAAGAACGGTCATGATCGCGTTCCAACGGATCGCAGAGCGAATGCGGCGTTCCAGATCCAGGTTGCCTGGGTAGGCCGGTTCGTCTTCTACCGCGATGGTGTTGACGTAGTTGTGCGCTGCAGCACCGGCCGCAACGTTAACGCCGCCTTTGCGGGCTTCTCCCAATACCTGATCAATCAGAAACTGAGCTCGCTCAACACCCTCTTCACGGATGACCGATTCGATCGCCTGCAGCCAGTCGCGGGTTTCGATCGGATCCACGTCATTGTTTAAACGTTCTGACATGGTGGTATTCCTTATCTGTCTAATGGTTTGTTTGGAGCCTGTCTTCCTGTGCTCTGTGCAAAAACACACGAAGACAGGCCCATCAGTTTAGTTGCCGCTTAAGTACTTAACTAAGTACCTCGAACTTAACCCCCGCAGGCTGGTGTACCCTGAAGAGGACAGCTCTTAATCCTTGCGTTGCTGGAGACGCCGTAGCGATCTCTCGCGCCGAGTATGCTCCCGGCTGAGATCCAGCAAGATTTCCTCGATAAACGCCAAGTGGCGATGCGAGGCTTCACGGGCCTTTTCCGGCTCGCGTGCCACAATCGCCTCAAAAATTCCGGCGCGGTGGCTGCTCACTTTTGCCAACATCTCACGGCGCGAGTAGAGCAATTCAAAGTTCTGACGCACGTTCTGTTCCAGCATCGGCCCCATGCAGCGTAGCAGGTGAAGTAACACAACGTTGTGGGCAGCTTCGGTCACGGCGATTTGATACTGCATGACCGCATCGGCTTCGGCGTCGAGATCGCCGCTGTCTTGAGCCTGTTGAATCACGATGTGGCAGTCGCGGATGCGCGCCAGATCTTCATCGGTGCCGCGCAGCGCCGCGTAATAGGCGGCAATGCCTTCCAGCGCGTGACGGGTTTCCAGCAGATCGAACTGTGATTCGGGATGGTCGGCCAGCAGCTCGGCCAGCGGATCGCTGAAGCTCTGCCACAGATTAGTTTGCACGAAGGTGCCGCCGCCCTGACGACGCAGGAGCAGCCCTTTCGCTTCCAGGCGCTGAATGGCCTCTCTCAGAGAAGGACGGGAGACATCAAATTGTTTCGCCAGCTCGCGCTCCGGAGGCAGTTTTTCGCCTGGGCGCAGTGTCCCCTCGAGGATCAGGTATTCGAGCTGTTGCTCGATAACATCTGACAACTTGGGTTGGCGGATTTTGCTGTAGGCCATGAGTGAATTCTTCTCTGCGAATGGCGCGGAGTCAATTGGTAATACCAATTTCAAAAACGTGACGGTAAAGTAACAAAGTATTCACCTCCTGTCCATACGGGCCTTGATCGAAATCAGGTTACCCGCACATTTTAACACCCCGCTGAAAACCCCGCTGCAAACCGGTAACGCCGTGATGGTATTACCATTTACGCGCCGGGTTGGGGATTTAACTTTTACCAAACCTTACGCAAGGAAGAGTGCAAACTTTTTGCCCAAGTTTTATTGCATGGTTATGACGCTTTAATGAATGGCTATTTGGCGAGCAGCGCAACGGCGATTCGTTCATTATTTGAACGCGCGCTGCCGTTCGGATCTACGTTATTTTTGCGCATTATGTGATTTGTTGCTTATTTCATGCACTGAATCCCTCCCGCCGTCACACAACCCGCATTTTGTTTCCTAAACTGCTGCAATCTTAATCACTCACACGACAAAGCAGGTGCAAACCGACGCGCATAACATTATTCTCTGCCAAACGGTAGCGGCGCCGTGGAATTAATAGCTATAACGCCGTAAATAAAACAAAACACACATCGTAACCACTGCTTTACAGGTATGTGGGCATTCACAACGACAGAGGGTTTGATTGATGGATGGTCAACAGCATGGTGACCAGCTGAAACGCGGCCTGAAAAACCGCCATATTCAGCTCATCGCCTTAGGTGGCGCAATCGGCACCGGGTTATTTCTCGGTATCGCTCAAACAATAAAAATGGCCGGCCCGTCAGTGCTTCTCGGCTACGCCATCGGCGGCTTCATCGCGTTTCTGATCATGCGCCAGCTGGGGGAGATGGTGGTGGAAGAGCCGGTTGCCGGTTCCTTCAGCCACTTCGCCTACAAATACTGGGGCAACTTCGCCGGCTTCGCCTCCGGCTGGAACTACTGGGTGCTGTATGTCCTGGTGGCGATGGCGGAACTGACCGCGGTCGGCATCTACGTGCAGTACTGGTGGCCGGAGATCCCCACCTGGGTTTCTGCCGCGGTATTCTTCCTGGCGATCAACGCCATCAACCTGGCCAACGTCAAAGTTTACGGCGAGATGGAGTTCTGGTTCGCCATCATCAAGGTGGTGGCGATTATCGGCATGATCGTGTTCGGCGCCTACCTGCTGTTCAGCGGCATGGGCGGCCCGGAAGCCACCGTCACCAACCTGTGGGCGCAGGGCGGGTTCTTCCCCAACGGCGTCATGGGCCTGGTGATGGCAATGGCGGTGATCATGTTCTCCTTCGGCGGCCTCGAGCTGGTCGGCATCACCGCCGCCGAAGCCGACGACCCGCAAAAGAGCATTCCGAAAGCCACCAATCAGGTGATCTACCGCATCCTGATCTTCTATATCGGTTCGCTGGCCATTCTGCTGTCGCTGTACCCTTGGGGCAAAGTGGTCGAAGGCGGCAGCCCGTTCGTGCTGATCTTCCACGCGCTGAACAGCAACCTGGTGGCGACCGTGCTGAACATCGTGGTGCTCACCGCCGCGCTGTCGGTGTACAACAGCTGCGTCTACTGCAACAGCCGCATGCTGTACGGCCTGGCGCAGCAGGGCAACGGCCCGAAAAGCCTGCTGAAGGTCGACGGCCGCGGCGTGCCGGTGGTGGCCATCGGCATTTCCGCCCTCGCCACCGCGCTGTGCGTGCTGATTAACTACCTGATCCCGGGCCGCGCCTTCGAACTGTTGATGGCGTTGGTGGTATCGGCGCTGGTGATCAACTGGGCGATGATCAGCCTGGCGCACCTGAAGTTCCGCGCCGCTAAAAATCGCGAAGGTGTGGTGCCGAAGTTCAAAGCCTTCTGGTACCCGTTCAGCAACTACCTGTGCCTGCTGTTCATGGCCGGCATCCTGGTGATCATGTATCTGACGCCGGGCATTCAAATCTCGGTGCTGCTGATCCCGGTGTGGGTGGCGATCCTGGCCGTCGGTTACGCCATCAAACAGCGCAGCCAACGCGTCGACGGCGTCACCAGCCGTTGAACCCCGTGACCGCGCAATAAAATGGCCCGCAGATGCGGGCCATTTTTTTCGCCTGAACGCCGCTTACTTGCGCAGCGCTTTCACCTGTTCGGCGGTGATGTCCGCCGGCAAGCCGCCCCAGGTCACGCGCAGATAATTCACCAGCTCCGCCACGTCGGCATCGCTCAGCCGTTCGCCGAAGCCCGGCATGCTCTGCATGCTTTCGCCGTTCGGGAACTGCTGAGCCGGCAGGCCGTCCAGCACCGACACGATCAGGTTCTTGCCGTCCACCTGGCGCAGCGTGGCGTTATCGCGCATCGCCGGTGCGACGTGCGGTTTGCCCTCGCCTTCGCGCGCGTGGCAGCCGGCGCACTGATCCAGATAGGCCATGCGCCCGGCATCACTGCCCTGGCCCATTTTCACCGGCACAGCCGCCGGCGGCTGCTCGCCCATCAGATACAGCGCCAGCGCCTGATGGTCTTCCGGCGTTAAATGCCGGGTGCTGAGATCCACCACCATGTGCATCTCGCTGAAGGCGGCCCCCTGCGGCGCGAGGCCGGTGCTGAGGAAGCGGCTGACGTCCTGCGGCGTCCAGCCGCGCTGCGCCAGGCCGTGCGGCGTAATGTCCGGCGCCATGAAGCGGCCGAGATCGCCGCCCTGCATCGGCTTGGCGAGATCCATCTGCCCCAGCGCGCCGCGCGGCGTGTGGCATTCGCCACAGTGGCCCAGCACGTCGGCCAGATAGCGGCCGCGCTGCCATTGCGGCGAGCTGCCCTGCGAACTGGCCGGCAGCGGATCCAGGCTGCGGAACAGCAGGTTCCAGCCGATCAGCGCCATGCGCTGGTTGAACGGGAACGGCATCTCGTTGGCCGGAATGGCCACGTCCACCGCCGGGCGCGTCATCAGGTAAGCGTAGATGTCGTCGGCGTCCTGACGTGACATGCCCTTGTACGAGGTGTAAGGCATCGCCGGGTACAGGTGTCGCCCGCCCGGCGCCACGCCCTGCGTCAGCGCCAGGAAGAAGTCGTCCCTGGTCCAGCGCCCGATGCCGTGGTCGGCCGACGGCGTCAGATTGCTGCCGTAAATCGTGCCGAACGGCGTTTCCAGCGGATAGCCGCCGGCCAGCGGCGCCCCGCCGCTGGCGGTATGACAGGCGGCGCAGTCGGCGGCCTGCGCCAGATAGCGGCCGCGGGCGATCTGTTCGGCGCCGGCGGTCACCTGCTGCACCGGGCCGTCGTAACGGCGGTTTTCCCGCCACCACAGCAGCGCAATCACCACGATCGCCACCAGCACAATCAATACTGCGAGACGTTTTTTCATTGCGCCGTCTCCTTCAGCAGGCCCGGCGTTTTCAGCACCACGTCGCGCACCGCTTCGTAGTAACGCACATAGCCGGTGCAGCGGCAGATGTGGCTGTCCAGCGCCTGCTCGATGGCGCTTTCCAACTGCTCACGAACGATAGGCTCACGCTTGAGCTTTTCCACGAAAATGGTGGCGGCGTTGACGAAGCCCGGCGTGCAATAGCCGCACTGGAAGCTGTAGTGCTCCAGAAACGCCTGCTGGATCGGCGACAGTTCAACCACCTCGCCCTGCTCGTCCACCTTGGCGTGGCCTTCGACGGTACGCACTTTCTTGCCGTTGAAGAAATGCGCGCCGGTGATGCAGGTGCGCACCTCTTCACTGGTGCCGCTCGGGTGATCGACGATCGCCACGCAGGCGTGGCAAATGCCCTGCCCGCAGCCGAGGCGCGAGCCGGTCAGGTCAAGGTATTCGTGCAGGAAATCGATCATCATCAGGCCTTCCGGCACCTCGATTGGGCCGTATTGCTTCTGGTTGATGGTCAGGGAGATCGGCTGGGTTTTAATGCTCATTGTAATACCTCACGAATATTTTCTGCACGAACGGGCAAATCACGGAAACGGTGGCCGGTGGCGTCGGCGATGGCGTTGACCAGCGCGGCCACAATCGGGATCATCACCACCTCCGCCATGCCTTTCGGCGGATCGGTTTCCGACAGCGCCGGCAGGATGTCGCCGCTCTGCTTCCACACCGCCACATCGCTGGCGCGGGGCAGGTGGTAACGGTTGAAGTTCCAGGTGCCGTTGCCCGGCCCGTCTTCGTACAGCGGTAAATATTCGTGCAGCGCATGGCCGATCCCCATCGCCAGCCCGCCCTGCAGCTGGCCGGAAACCAGTTCCGGCACGATCAGGTTGCCGCACTCCATGATCGAATGGTGATTCAGCAATTCCACCTGGCCGGTGGCGATATCCACCGCCACTTCCGCCAGCGTGCCAACGGCGCTGTAGTAGGTCACCGCCGCATTGTTGCGCTGGGTTGGCGGGTAGTAGACCTGCTCACGCGCCAGCGGTTTGAATTCGCCGCCGGCGTTGCGCAGCGCCATGCCGTCGATCGGCAGGCGTTCGCTTTTGCCGCTCAGCGTGAAATCGGCCTCCGCCCACTGCCAGCGGTTGAAAACGTGCACCGCCGCGCCGGTGACGCCGCCCATCTGATAAGCCGTCTTGGCCAGCAGCTCGAGGCTCAGCACCGACATGCCCGCCGCCGTCAGGCCGCCTTCGACCCAACGCGCATCTTCACGCCGCACCACCAGCGGCGCCGCCTGGCCGCCGCCGATGCCGGCCTGCCACAGCGCCATCGCCGCCGGCCAGATGCCGTGATCGAAGATCAGGCGCGCCGCTTCGCGGGTGCTGTGCGAGAAGTAATAGGCCGAGTTGCTGGCGCTGGACGGCGAACAGTAGCTCGGCGTCCAGTTAGGGTTGGTTTGCAGCTTGTCCTGCTCCTCCTGCGACATCAGGTAGGGATCGCCGCTGGTGACCATCGGCAGCACCGACCAGTCGGTGACCGAGAAATGCGCTTCGTCGGCCGGTTTGCCCAGCCACTGTGCGCACAGCACCGACTGCGAGGTCGACATGCCGGTACCCATCTCCGCGCCGCTGTGATGCAGCGTGATGCGGCCGTCTTCGCTCAGCTCCACCCGGGCGAACGAGGTTTCCGCCCCGGTGCCGAAGTCTTTCTGCACGCAGCCGAAGCCAACGCCATAGCGCTTGCCGGGATGGCGGCTCTCAAACTCGGCCTTGCGTTCGGCGCGCTTGAGCCACATCTCATGCTTCGCCGCCTTCTCCAGCACTTCATCGGCGCGGATCGCACCGGCCGGGATCGCCCCCTGGGTGTTTTTCATGCCGGATTTCAGCACGTTGCGCAGGCGGAACTCGATCGGGTCGATCTTCAGCTCGGCGGCCAGCTCATCCACCATCATCTCGGTGGCGGCCATGCTCTGCAGCGTGCCATAACCGCGCGCCGAGCCGGCGTCGATGGCGCGTGAGGCCAGCCCGACGGACGACAGATCGCTTTTCGGGAAGTAGTAAATCGACTGCGCGGCGGTCGCGCCGACCATCACCACCGAAGGGGTAAAGTTGCTGCGGCCGCCGCCGTCCGCGGTCATGTCGCCGAGGAACGACTGCATGACGCCGGTCTGCTTATTCACCGCGATGCGGTAATTCATGTCGAACGCGTGGCGCTTCAGCGCCGTCTGGAACTGCTCGAAGCGATCGTTGGCCAGGCGCACCGGGTGGCCGTCGCCGTACATCGCCGCCACCGCGCCGTAATACGGGAAGTTGTAGTGATCTTTCGAGCCGTAGCCCACGGTGTAGCACGGGTGCAGGATCAGCTGTTTCACCGGCGGGTTGCGCTTGGCCAGCATGCGCGGCATCTCGTCGGCCACTTCCTGCGGCGACTGGGTCGGCACCACCAGATGCAGCGTTTGCGTCTCGGCGTCGAACCAGCCGTTGGCGTTGTCCGGCTCCAGCGCCGAGGTGTCGATCGACTGCGTGGTGTAGCGGCGCGACATCACCAGCCAATCGGCCGGCGGATTGGCCATCTCGTCGGCGATCAGGCCCGCATAGCGCATGCCTTCCTGATCCAGCTTGCCGCCCTCGCGCCCTTCCGGCCACACCGGCAGGTGTTTTTTCATCGACACCGGGAAGATCGGCGTGTCCTTCAGGCTGGAGAAGCGATCGTCGTCGAACGGTTGATCGCCCCCCACCCGCACATAGCGGAAGCTGCCCCAGGGATCGCGCTCCAGCGGGCCGGTGACCGCGCCGTATTTGATGGTTTCCTCACGGAATTTCAGCTTGTCCTTGGCGAAGCGGAAACGGGCGAAGTCGTGATAGATCAGTATCGCCACCGCCTGGCCGAGATAGGCCGGGGTTTTGCCGCTCGGCAGCAGCATGTCGTCGCCGTAGAACGCCGGGAAGGCCAGGCCGTCGCGCGCCAGATCTTCCGCCGTCACCAGGCGATCCGGCTGCAGGTCGTCCCCCAGCAGCGACAGATCGACGCCCTCGAACAGCCGGTCGGCTTTAGTGACGCGAAGAATGAAGGCGTGCGCCTGTTTCTGCGGCCAGTGCGGCATGTCCACCGCGCGGATATCGCGCGCGAACACTTTCTGCCCCATGACCTTGGCGCGGCCATCGATACGGAAACGGACGCGTTTGGTCTGCGGATCCCAGTTGGGTGACTGGAGGATTTTTTGCTCGAACAGCGCGGCGTAGGCGCGGCTGTACAGGGGCGCGAGGTACACGGACACCCCCGCAATCACGGCGCCTTTGATAAAGCGGCGCCGCGACGGGTTGAAATTGCTCATAAATAAGTCCTTCACGTCTTTCTTGTAATTGGTTTTTGTTCGCGGTGTTGTTGCGCAAACGCTGACGACCTTGCCGTAGACGTCATAAGCATATGCTTATAACTAAAATTATGTGATGATTAACAGACTGTTTTCAACAAAAAAACATTTACAAAACACAGGTAGTTTGTAGGCTAATAAATAATTTGCGCAAACGCGGACTTCAACCATGACCACGGGCATTGTCATTACCGCCGCCGGACGCGGGGAGCGCTTTATTCAGGCCGGCGGCCGGGGCAACAAACTGAACGCCGGATTTGCCGATGCGGCGGGCGAGCGGCGATCGCTGTTCGAACACACCCTGCGCCAGGCGCTGGCCTCCGGCCTGCCGGTACAGGTGGTGACCCGGCCGGATAATCTGCCGGTGCTGGCCGCCTGCGCCGCCAACCAGGTGCCGGTCACCCTGCTCGCCAGCGCGGGCCTCGGCGACTCGATCGCCGCGGGCGTTGCGGCCACGCCGCACTGGCAGGGCTGGCTGATTCACCTGGCCGATATGCCGTTCGTCGGCGCCGATGTTTTCCGGCAGGTGGCGGATGCCTTACGGCAGCACGCGATCGTGCGCCCCTGCTATGCGCAACAGCCCGGTCATCCGGTCGGCTTTTCCGCTCTATTGCGCAAACCCCTTTGCCAACTGCGCGGCGATAATGGCGCGCGTGAACTGCTGCAAGGCGCGGCAGTGCACCTGCTGCCGCTTGAGCACCCCGGCGTCGTGCAGGATATTGATCTTCCATCGCAACTCCCGGCCAGCGAGTAAATTCACCTATGCAACATCTTGACGTCACCGTGGTCAGCCAGGCGATAAGCTGGCTGCAGCAACAGCCGGTCTGGTTATGTACCGTGCTCAGCACCTACGGCTCTTCGCCGCGCTCGCCGGGCGCGCTGATGGCGGCGACCCGCGACGGCCGCTACAGCGGCTCGCTGTCGGGCGGCTGCGTGGAGGAGGATTTTTTGCGCCGCGTGGCCGCCGGGGAGTATCAGGCGGCCAGCCAGGTGATCCGCTACGGCGAAGGCGGCATGACGCCCAACGTGGCGCTGCCCTGCGGCGGCGTGCTGGACGTGCTGATCGAATACCTGCCGGCGAGTGAAGCCAGCATCGCTTACCTGCGGCGCATCGCCGGCGCGCTGGAAGGGCATCACGCGTTGATCAAACGCCTGACGCTGCCCAACGCCTGCCACAGCCTCGAGCAGAGCCACTTCACCAGCGCCACCCAGGTCGAACGCCGGCTCGAGCAGATCACCCTGCACATCGCGGCCGCGCCGCGCCTGCTGATCGCCGGGCTGTCCAGCGTGGCGCTGTACTGCGCCGATTTCGCCGTGGCGTTGGGGTTTGAGGTGCTGGTGTGCGAGAACCGCCCGGAGGCGCTGGATAACTTTGCCGCCGAGCTGAAACCGGGCGTGACGTTGCTGCGTCAGTTTCCGGCCAAATTCATTGAGGAAGGGGGTTGCCACGCCAATACCGCCGTCGTGGCGCTGACCCACGATCCGCGCATGGACGACCTGACGCTGATGGAAGCGATCCACACCCCGGCGTTTTACATCGGCGCCATGGGCTCGCTCAGAAACAGCGCGCGGCGGCGCCAGCGTTTGCAGCAGATTGCCGAATTCACCCCGCAGGAGCTGGAACGCATCCATGCGCCGATCGGCCTGCCGCTGGGCAGCAAAACCCCGGCGGAGATCGCCCTGGCGGTGATGGCGGCGATCGTGCAGCAAAAAAACCGGCTGCCGGCCGCCGACGGGCTCAATGCAGCGGCACCACCGGCACCAGATGCTGCAACTCCAGATGCAGCTCCTCTTTCCCGCTCAGCGAATAGCTGAACACCGTAATGTCCGGCCCGTCACCGCGGGCCAGCCCCATTTCGGGCAGCACCTGCGTGTAGATTTGAATGATGTGGTCATTGAGCGCCACCGGCTTGCCGGAATAGCGAAAACGGCAAAACTCGCCGTGGATCTCCGGCAACGGCTCCAGCACCACGCCTTCGCGCAGCGGGTATTCCGTCGTCACGCCCAGGGTATAGTCGACCCTGACCCGCTCGCCGTCCGGCACCAGTTGGGTAAACGAATAGGTTTGCATCGGGCGCTCGCCCAATAAGGTATAGAACTGCGCCCGCAGCGCGCTGCGCTGCGGCAGGTGCGACTTGTCCAGCTTCTCGATATCCAGGTGATAAGCGTACTGCTTGCCGTGAAAGGCGTATTGCCCGCTGGCGATGCTGACGCGTTCGACCTGAATATCGCCCGGCTGGCTGGCCGCCAGCGAACGCACCAGATTGCTGAAGTCCTGCTTGCGGGCATGGCGATAGACGCTGGGCGATTCGGCGAAGTGTTTCTTGAAACAGCGCGAGAACGTCTGCTGGTTATCGAATTGGTATTCGACCGAGATATCGAGGATGCTCTTCTGCGTGAAACGCAAGGCGAAGGCGGCAAGATAGAGGCGGCGAGCGCGGATATACGAAGCTAACGATAATCCGGTCTGCTTCTTGAACATGCGCTGCAGATACCATTTCGTATAGCCTGACTTGGCGGAAACGATATCCAACGACAGCGGATTGGTCAGATTATCCTCAATCCAGACCAGCAATTCCTTGATATGACTTTCCTGCGTACTCATGTGCTTGCCGAGCCTTCTGTTGCCGATATTCCATCAGTCGAATTTTAGTGCTGTCCGCGTAGGGTATACAGGTTAAAACTCGCCGTCCAGCAGGCTACAGGACTTTACACAATCCCCTTCACCGCCCGCAGGCGGCGAAGGGGGCCGCGCTTATTTCAGGCAGCTGGAGCACTGACCGGCCTGGATCTTCTGGAAGAAGTCATTGCCTTTGTCATCCACCAGGATAAACGCCGGGAAATCTTCCACCTCGATTTTCCAGATCGCTTCCATGCCCAGCTCAGGGTACTCCACGCACTCCAGGCTCTTGATGCTCTGCTGCGCCAGCACCGCCGCCGGGCCGCCGATGCTGCCGAGATAGAAACCGCCGTGCTTGTGGCAGGCATCCGTTACCTGCTGGCTGCGGTTGCCTTTCGCCAGCATGATCATGCTGCCGCCGTGGGATTGCAGCAGATCGACGTAGGAGTCCATACGCCCGGCGGTGGTTGGCCCCAACGAACCGGACGCGTAGCCTTCCGGCGTTTTGGCCGGGCCGGCGTAGTAGATCGGGTGATCCTTGACGTACTGCGGCAGGCCTTCACCGCGATCCAGGCGTTCTTTCAGCTTGGCGTGCGCGATATCGCGGCCGACGATGATGGTGCCGCTCAGCGACAGCCGGGTGGAAACCGGGTACTGCGACAGCTGTTTGAGGATCTCGGCCATCGGACGGTTGAGATCGACCTTGATCGCCTCGCCCTCCCCGGCCTGGCGCAGCTCCTGAGGAATGAATTTCCCCGGATTGTGCTCCAGTTTTTCCAGCCAGATACCGTCGCGGTTGATTTTGCCTTTGATGTTGCGATCCGCGGAGCAGGAGACGCCCATGCCGACCGGGCACGACGCGCCGTGGCGCGGCAGGCGCACCACTCGGATATCGTGCGCGAAGTATTTGCCGCCGAACTGCGCGCCCAGACCCAGGTTCTGCGCTTCTTGCAGCAATTCCGCTTCAAGTTCCAGATCGCGGAACGCCTGGCCATGCTCGTTGCCTTCGGTCGGCAGACCATCGTAATACTTGGTCGAAGCCAGCTTGACGGTTTTCAGCGTCGCTTCCGCCGAGGTGCCGCCGATGACGAACGCCACGTGGTACGGCGGGCAAGCCGCGGTGCCCAGCGTGCGCATCTTGTCGACCAGGTAATTTTTCAGTTTGCCCGGCGACAGCAGCGCCTTGGTTTCCTGATACAGATAGGTTTTGTTGGCGGAACCGCCTCCCTTGGCGATGCACAGGAACTTATACTCTTCACCGTCCACGCTGTAGAGATCGATCTGCGCCGGCAGGTTGCTGCCGGTGTTGACCTCTTTGTACATATCCAGCGCGGCGTTCTGCGAATAGCGCAAATTCTCTTGGATGTAGGTGTTGTACACCCCGCGCGACAGCGCGGCTTCATCGCCGCCGCCGGTCCAGACGCGCTGGCCCTTTTTGCCGACGATGATCGCCGTGCCGGTGTCCTGGCAGGTCGGTAAAATACCCTTGGCGGCGATTTCTGAGTTACGCAGAAATTGCAGCGCAACGTACTTGTCGTTTTCGCTGGCGTCCGGATCTTTGAGGATATCGGCCACCTGCTGCTGGTGCGCCGGGCGCAGCATGAACGAGGCGTCGTGGAACGCATGCTGGGCAAGCAGGGTTAACGCTTCAGGGGCAACTTTCAGAATTTCCTGGCCTTCAAATTCGCTCACGGAAACGTGGTCGCGGCTCAGCAGGTAGTATTCGGTATCGTCTTTCTTCAGCGGGAACGGATCTTGATAGTGGAACGGTTTATTCGACATTGATCTCTCACTTGCAACATCAGCTGCGTTAAATTCACACTTGCGGCGCACGGCTCGGCGCCTTGTCAAAAAACTGCCTCCACCTTACGTATTTTTAATCAGTCAGTTATTGCGCCAAATCGCAAAATAACCGCTCTTTGCGTAAGGGATTACCACAGGCGGCGTTTCAACCTTGCTCGGTGAGAACTGCGGGTACAGGCTCATCATGCACGCTTTATTATCCCGCAGTTAACACATTGATTACAATCCATCGGCGGCGATCGTCTTATCAATGTGGCGAAAAAGCGCCGGATGCGATTTACGCGGGGCGTATTGTCAGCCGCCGCGCCATTGCTTAAGCTAGGCCGCAATGAACAAACCGAGAATCCCCATCGCGCTGCAACAAGCGGTAATGCGCTGCCTGCGAGAAAAGCTGCAGCTGGCCCGCCGGCATTTTGCCGTCGAGTTCCCCGAACCCAGTATCGCCTATCAGCAACGCGGCACCAGCGCGGGCACCGCCTGGCTGCAAAGCTGGGAAATCCGCCTGAATCCGGTGCTGCTGCTGGAAAACCAACAGCCGTTTATCGATGAAGTGGTGCCGCACGAGTTGGCGCACCTGCTGGTGTTTCGCCAATTCGGCCGGGTGGCGCCGCACGGCCGCGAATGGCGCTGGATGATGGAAAGCGTGCTGCTGACCCCCGCCAGCCGCACCCACCGCTTCGAAACCGCCTCGGTGCAAAGCAAAACCTTCCCCTATCGCTGCGGCTGCGGGCAGCACCAGCTCACCATCCGCCGCCATAATCGCGTGCTGCGCGGCGAAAGCGAATACCGCTGCCGCCGGTGCGGCGAAAAACTGAAATTTCTCGCTAGCGAGAACCTTTAGTTAAACGATTTATACGTTAAAACAAGCAAATATCGCCATTTGCCACTGCCGGCAAGTTCCGTTACCCTGCCTGCTTTTCCAATTTTGAGCTGTTTTGGAATATGCTTCGCAGAATTTTGTTTATCGCGGTTTTCGCCGCAGGCGCCGTACAGGCGCACGGCATCAATAATTTTTCTCAGGCCAAGGCGGCGGCGGCCAAGATTAACCAGGATGCGCCGGGCAGCTTTTACTGCGGCTGCCGCATTGATTGGCAAGGCAAGAAGGGCATCCCGGATCTCGCCGGCTGCGGCTATCAGGTGCGTAAAAACGCCCAGCGCGCGCAGCGCATCGAGTGGGAACACGTGGTGCCGGCCTGGCAGTTCGGCCACCAGCTGCAGTGCTGGCAGGACGGCGGGCGCAAAAACTGCAACAAGGACGCCACCTATCGCCAGATAGAAACCGATCTGCACAACCTGCAGCCGGCGATCGGCGAAGTGAACGGCGACCGCAATAATTTCATGTACAGCCAATGGAACGGCGGCGCCGGCCAGTACGGGCAATGCCCGATGAAGGTGGACTTCAAGAATAAACAGGCGGAGCCGCCCGCCCGCGCCCGCGGCGCCATCGCCCGCACCTACTTCTACATGCGCGATCGCTACCAGCTGCGGCTGTCACGCCAGCAAACCCAGCTGTTCGAGGTGTGGAACCGGCAATATCCGGTGAGCCAATGGGAATGTCAGCGTGAAGCACGTATCGCCAAGGTGCAGGGCAACCACAACCCCTATATTCAACAGGCTTGTCAGCAGCGGAAAAGCTAACCTACTATAGCCTTTATCTTTCATGGCGCCGCCAACCCACGGCGCCGTTTCGTCAGGATCAGACTACCCATGCGCATACCCCGCATTTACCATCCGCAGCCGTTGACCGATCGGGCGGAGATCGCCCTCAGCGAGGACGCCGCCAACCACGTCGGCCGCGTGCTGCGCATGAGCGCCGGCCAGGCGCTGCAGCTGTTCGACGGCAGCAACCAGGTGTTCGACGCCGAGATAGTCCGGGTGGACAAAAAGAGCGTGCTGGTGCGCCTCAGCGACGGCCGCGTGGACGACATCGAATCGCCGCTCAACCTGCATCTGGGCCAGGTGATCTCGCGCGGCGAGAAGATGGAGTTCACCATCCAGAAATCCATCGAGCTGGGCGTCAACGTCATTACCCCACTGTTTTCCGAGCGCTGCGGCGTCAAACTGGACGGCGAGCGTCTGGCGAAGAAAATCCAGCAATGGCAAAAGATCGCCATCGCCGCCTGCGAACAGTGCGGCCGCAACCGCATTCCCGAAATCCGCGAGGCGATGTCGCTGGAAGCCTGGTGCGCCGAACAAGACGGCAGCCTGAAGCTCAACCTGCATCCGCGCGCCAGCCACAGCATCAACACCCTGCCGCAGCCGGTAGACCGCGTCCGCCTGCTGATCGGCCCGGAAGGCGGTTTGTCCGCCGACGAAATCGCCATGACCACCGGCCACGGATTTACTGATATTCTGTTGGGGCCACGCGTGCTGCGTACCGAAACCACAGCGCTCACCGCCATTACCGCTCTGCAGGTCCGCTTCGGCGACCTGGGTTAAAGGAGAAAAGATGATTAAGCTCGGCATCGTGATGGATCCTATCGATTCCATCAACATCAAGAAAGACACCAGCTTCGCCATGCTGCTCGAAGCGCAGCGCCGCGGTTACGAATTGCACTACATGGAGATGAACGATCTCTATCTGCACGCCGGTGACGGGCGCGCCCGCACCCGCCTGCTGAGCGTGAAGGAAGACAAGGAGAACTGGTTCAGCTTCGGCAGCGAGCAGGATCTGGCGCTGCACGATCTGGACGTGATCCTGATGCGCAAGGATCCGCCGTTCGATACCGAATACATCTACGCGACCTACATTCTGGAGCGCGCCGAGGTCAAAGGCACGCTGGTGGTCAACAAGCCGCAGAGCCTGCGCGACTGCAACGAGAAGCTGTTCACCGCCTGGTTCCCTGAGCTGACGCCGGACACGCTGGTCAGCCGCAGCGCCGCGCACATCCGCAAATTCCACCAGCAGCACGGCGACATCATCCTGAAGCCGCTGGACGGCATGGGCGGCGCGTCTATCTTCCGCGTGAAGCAGGACGATCCCAACCTGTCGGTGATCATCGAAACCCTGACCGAACACGGCAGCCGTTTCTGCATGGCGCAGAACTTCCTGCCGGCGATCAAGGACGGCGACAAACGCATCCTGGTCGTCGACGGCGAGCCGGTGCCTTACTGCCTGGCGCGCATTCCGGCGCAGGGTGAGACCCGCGGCAACCTGGCGGCCGGCGGCCGTGGCGAAGCGCGCCCGCTGAGCGAGAGCGACTGGAAAATCGCCCGCACCGTCGCCCCGACGCTGAAAGAGAAAGGGCTGATCTTCGTCGGCCTGGACGTGATCGGCGATCGCCTGACCGAAATCAACGTGACCAGCCCAACCTGCGCGCGCGAAATTGAGGCGGCATTCCCGATCTCGATTACCGGCATGCTGATGGACGCGATTGAAAAGCGCCTGGCGGCGAAGTAATGCGCCATGCGGGCGGCCTGCCGCCCGCTATCCTGCATCGCGCCCGCCAAAGCACGCCTTTGCACGCGGCTTGAAAGGCGGCGGGTATAGCCGCATACTGGCGGCTGTTTATTTTCTCACCCATTGATTACCTTATACTAACGCCATGAATTTACAGCACCATTTTCTGATCGCCATGCCCACCCTGCAGGATCCTCGCTTCAAGCGCTCGGTGATTTACGTCTGCGAGCACAACGAAGAAGGCGCCATGGGTTTGGTGATCAATAAACCGGTGGAGCAGTTCACGGTAGCCACGGTACTGAGCAAGCTGAAGATCATGCCGCCTGCGCGCGATCCGGCCATCAGCCTGGACAAGCCGGTGTTCGCCGGCGGCCCGCTGGCGGACGATCGAGGGTTTATCCTGCATACGCCGCGCCACGGCTTCGGTGCCAGCATTCAAATTTCCCCCAACACCATGATCACCACCTCGAAAGACGTGCTGGAAACGCTCGGCACCCCGGAACAACCGGACGACGTGCTGGTGGCGCTGGGTTATGCAGGTTGGGAAAAGGGCCAGCTGGAGCAGGAGGTGTTGGAGAACGCCTGGCTGACCATCGAGGCCAACACCGACATTCTGTTCCGCACGCCGATCGCCAGCCGTTGGCGCGAGGCGGGGAACCTTCTGGGTATCGACATTCGCAGCATCGCCAACCACGCAGGACACGCCTGATGAGCAACCGCACCATTATCGCCTTCGACTTCGGCACCAAAAGCATCGGCGCGGCCGTCGGCCAGGAGTTGACCGGCAGCGCCCGCGCCCTACCGGCCTTCAAAGCGCAGGACGGCTCGCCGGACTGGCTGAAAATCGAAAAGCTGCTGAAGGAGTGGCAGCCGGATCTGGTGGTGGTCGGCCTGCCGCTGAACATGGACGGCACCGAACAACCCGTGACCGCCCAGGCGCGCAAGTTCGCCAACCGCCTGCACGGCCGCTTCGGCATCCAAATCGATCTGCATGACGAGCGCCTGAGCACCGTGGAAGCGCGCGCCAACCTGTTCGATCGCGGCGGCTTCCGCGCGCTCGACAAAGGCAGCGTGGATTCCGCCTCTGCGGTGGTGATCCTCGAAAGCTGGTTCGAACGGCAGCTGGGTTAACCCTCCGTTCCCTCCCCCGCACACTCCCCCAACACGCCGGCGTCGATCCGCTGCTGCAAACCTTGCTCAAAGGTTTGCATGCCGGACTGCGCGCCGGTTTGCAACACGCTCGCCAACTGGTGGGTTTTCCCTTCGCGGATCAGGTTGCTGACCGCCGCCGTCGCCGTCAGCACCTCAAAGATCGCCACTCGCCCACCGCCGGGCCGCCTCATCAGCTTTTGCGCGATCACCGCCTGCAGGCTGCCGGCCAGCTGGGCGCGCACATAGGGTTTCTCTTCCGTCGGAAACACGTCCACCAGCCGTTCCACCGCCTGCGGCGCGCTGCGGGTGTGCAACGTCGCCAGCACCAGATGGCCGGTCTCCGCCGCGGTGAGCGCCAGCCGGATGGTGGCGATATCGCGCAGCTCACCCAGCAGGATCACATCCGGATCTTCGCGCAGCGCGGCGCGCAACGCCGCATCGAAGCTGTGGCTGTCGCGGCCGATCTCCCGCTGCTGGATCAGCGAACGCCGGCTGCGGTGCAGGAATTCGATCGGATCCTCCAGCGTCAAAATGTGCCGCGGCTGGTGCCGGTTGATCTCGTCGATCATCGCCGCCAGCGTGGTGGACTTGCCGCTGCCGGTGGCGCCGGTGACCAGGAGAAGCCCGTCGTCGCGCCGCAGCAGCGCCGGGACGATGGCCGGCGCCGCCAGCTCGGCAAGCGAGGGCGCCTGCCCGGCGATGCGCCGCAATGCGAGAGACATCCCCGCGCTTTGCTGAAAAACGTTGGCCCGCAGCCGCTCCCCGCCCGGCCGGTGCAGCGCCAGATCGACCTGCCCCAGCCGCCGCAGGCTCTCGCGCTGCTGCGCATTCAGCAATCCGTCGCAGAGGGCCTGCACGCCTTGCGCCGTCAGCGTTGGCGCCGCCGCCAGCGGCTGCAGTTCACCGTCGATGCGCAACATCGGCGGATGGCCGGCACAAAGGTGCAGATCGGAAGCATTATGCTTTACACTAAGGGCCACGAATTCATCGATATCCATATCACTCTCCCGGGTCAATAATGAGCACTATCCAACAGAACCTGCAGGATGTCAGAAACCGCATCGCGGCCGCCGCGCAAAACTGCGCGCGGGCGCCAGAAGAAGTTGCCCTGCTTGCAGTCAGCAAAACCAAACCTGTGGCGGCGATCGAAGAAGCCATTGCCGCCGGCCAGCGCGCCTTCGGCGAGAACTACGTGCAGGAAGGGGTAGACAAGATCCGGCATTTCGCCGAGTCGCCGCAGGGCGGCGAGCTGGTGTGGCACTTTATCGGCCCGCTGCAATCCAATAAGAGTCGGCTGGTGGCGGAACACTTCGCCTGGTGCCACACCGTAGATCGGCTGCGCATCGCCCAGCGCCTGAGCGATCAGCGCCCGGCCGGCATGCCGCCGCTCAACGTGCTGATTCAAATCAACATCAGCGACGAGCAAAGCAAATCCGGCATCGCGTTAAGCGAACTGCCAGCGCTGGCCGAAGCGATCGCTGCGCTGCCGAACCTGACGCTGCGCGGCCTGATGGCCATCCCGGCGCCGGAAGCGGATTATCAGCGGCAGCTGGCGGTATTCAACCAGATGAACGACGCCTTTCTCGCCCTGCGTCAGCGTTATCCGCAGGCCGATACGCTGTCGATGGGCATGACGGACGATATGGCGGCAGCGATCGCCGCTGGCAGCACCCTGGTGCGCATCGGCACCGCAATTTTTGGCGCCCGCGACTACTCGCAGGCCTGACAAACAGACGAGGGATTTGATGCAACATCGCAAGATTACCTTTATCGGCGCCGGCAACATGGCGCGTGCAATCATCGCCGGCCTGGTGGCGGGCGGCTATCCGGCCAAATCCATCAGCGTCTGCGCCCCTTCGGCGAAAAACCGCGATGCGCTGGCGGCGGACTATGGCATCGTCAGCAGCGGCGACAACGTCGCCTGCGCGCGCGCGGCCGAAGTAGTGGTGCTGGCGGTCAAACCGCAGATGATGGCCGACGTTTGCCAACCGCTGCGCGAGCAGGTCGATTTCAGCGGCAAACTGGTGCTGTCGATCGCCGCCGGTATTCAGGTCAGCCGTTTCTATCAGCTGCTCGGCGACAAGCTGGACATCGTGCGCATCATGCCCAACACCCCGTCGTTGGTCGGCAAGGGCATGAGCGGGTTGTACGCGCCGGCGCAGGTCAGCCAGCAGGATCGCGACTACACCGGCGATTTAATGGCGTCGGTCGGTAAAGTTTGCTGGGTCGATGACGAAAATGGCATCAACGGCGTGATCGCCGCCGCGGGCAGCGCCCCGGCCTATTTCTTCCTGTTTATGGAGGCGATGCAAAAAGAGGCCGAACGTATGGGCTTCGACAGCCAGACCGCGCGCGATCTGGTGCAGCAGGCCGCTTCCGGCGCCGCCGCGCTGGTGGAAGCCAACCCGGATACGCCGCTGGGCACGCTGCGCGAGCAGGTGACCTCCAAAGGTGGCACCACCGCCGAAGCGCTGCGGGTGTTCAATGAACGCCAGCTGCCGGAAACCGTGGCGCAAGCGATGCAGGCCGCCGTTTCCCGCGCGCAAGAGATGGAAAAATTATTTTAAATAACCATGAGTTAAGGAGAAGGACCACTTCATGCTAACGCTGACTTTCCTGGTCAAGACCGTTATTGATCTGTACGTGATGGTGCTGTTGCTGCGCATTTGGATGCAGTGGACACGCACCGATTTTTACAACCCGTTCTCGCAGTTTGTGGTGAAGATCACCCAGCCGGTGGTCGGCCCGCTGCGCCGCATCATCCCGTCGCTGGGGCCCATCGACAGCGCTTCACTGCTGCTGGCGTTCCTGCTGATGACCATCAAGTACCCACTGCTGCTGCTGATCCAGGGCGGCGCGATGTCGCTCAGCCCCTATAACCTGCTGTTCGGCCTGATCTCGCTGGTGAAGTCTGCCGGCTACCTGATCTTCTGGGTGATGATCATTCGTGCGCTGATGAGTTGGATAAGCCAGGGCCGCAGCCCGATCGACTATGTAATGTACCAGCTCACCGAACCCTTGATGGCGCCGATCCGTCGCATCATCCCGGCGATGGGCGGCATCGACTTTTCCGCCATGGTGGTGATCCTGATCCTCTATCTGATCAATTACCTGGGCATGGATCTGTTCGGCGAGATCTGGTTCCTGCTGTGAGTGCAGTCACTCCGGTGCTGGACGGGCTGGCGATCAGGCTATATATTCAGCCGAAAGCCAGCCGCGACCAAATTATCGGCTTGTATGGCGACGAACTGAAAGTCGCCATCACCGCCCCGCCGGTCGACGGCCAAGCCAACGCCCATCTGATCAAGTTTATCGCCAAGCAGTTCAAAGTGGCGAAAAGCAGCGTCACCATCGAGAAAGGCGAACTGGGGCGGCATAAACAGTTACGCATCGTGAATCCGCAACAGATCCCCGCCGTGGTCGCGGCGCTCATCGAATAATTTTCAAGGTAGTCATTATGCAAAAAGTCGTTCTTGCCACCGGTAACCCGGGCAAAGTGCGCGAACTCGCCGACCTGTTGGCCGATTTCGGCCTGGACGTGGTCGCGCAAACCGATCTGGGCGTGGAATCCGCCGAAGAGACCGGCCTGACGTTTATCGAAAACGCCATCCTGAAAGCGCGCCATGCGGCACAGGTTACCGGCCTGCCGGCGATCGCCGACGACTCCGGCCTGGCGGTAGACGCGCTGGGAGGCGCGCCGGGCATCTACTCCGCGCGCTACGCCGGTGAAGACGCCGACGATCGGCAGAACCTCGACAAGCTGCTGGCGGCGCTGAAAGATGTGGCGCCGGGCCGGCGCGGCGCGCAATTCCACTGCGTGCTGGTCTATCTGCGCCATGCGCAGGATCCGACGCCGCTGGTGTTCCACGGCAGCTGGGCCGGCGAAATCACCGAGCAGGCCGCCGGCGAAGGCGGTTTCGGTTACGATCCTGTCTTCTACGTGCCGGAGCTGGGCCGCACCGCCGCCGAGCTGAGCCGCGACGAGAAGCGGGCGATTTCGCACCGCGGCAAGGCGTTGAAGCTGATGTTGGAAGCCATGCGCAATGCTTAAGCTGCCCCCGCTGAGTCTCTACATCCACATCCCGTGGTGCGTGCAGAAATGCCCGTACTGCGACTTCAACTCCCATGCGCTGAAGGGTGACGTGCCGCATCAGGAGTATGTCGATCATCTGTTGGCGGATCTGGATGCCGACCTGCCGCTGGCCGGCGGCCGGGAGATAAGCACCATCTTCATCGGCGGCGGCACCCCCAGCCTGCTGAGCGCCGAGGCGATGCAAGCCTTGCTGGACGGCGTGCGGGCGCGCATTCGCGTCGCCGACGACGCCGAAATCACCATGGAGGCCAACCCCGGCACCGTGGAGGCCGATCGCTTCAGCGGCTACCAGTGCGCCGGCGTCAACCGCATCTCCATTGGGGTGCAAAGCTTCAGCGCCGAGAAGCTGACCCGCTTAGGGCGCATCCACGGCCCGGAAGAGGCCAAGCGCGCGGCGACGCTGGCGACCGGCCTCGGCCTACGCAGCTTCAACCTCGATCTGATGCACGGCCTGCCGGATCAGTCGCTGGAAGAGGCGCTGGACGATCTGCGCCAGGCTATCGCCCTCAATCCGCCGCACCTGTCGTGGTATCAGCTGACCATCGAACCGAACACCCTGTTCAGCTCGCGCCCGCCGGTCTTGCCGGACGACGACGCGCTGTGGGACATCTTCGAACGCGGCCACCAGCTGCTGAGCGCCGCCGGCTATCAGCAGTATGAAACCTCGGCCTACGCCAAACCGGGCTACCAATGCCAGCACAACCTCAACTACTGGCGCTTCGGCGACTATCTGGGGATCGGCTGCGGCGCGCACGGCAAGGTGACCTTCAGCGACGGGCGCATTCTGCGCACCGCCAAGACCAAGCACCCGCGCGGCTTTATGCGCGGCGACTACATGGACAAGCAGCATGAGGTGGCGGCGGCGGATCGGCCGTTCGAATTCTTCATGAACCGCTTCCGCCTGCTGGAAGCCGCGCCGCGCGCCGACTTCGTCAACTACACCGGGCTGGCGGAAAGCGTCATTCGCCCGCAGCTGGACGAAGCGCTGGCCAAAGGCTATCTGGAAGAAACCGCGGAGCACTGGCAGATCACCGAGAAGGGCAAACTGTTCCTCAACTCGCTGCTGGAACTGTTCCTCGCGGACGACGAGTAAAAAAAAGCGCTGAATAATCAGCGCTTTTTTTCATGTTCAGGCGGCATTATGAGGGCGATGCGTCACGTCGCCACGCCCCTTCAGCAATCCCTCAACGGAAACATCCTCGTCCAACGCGTCCCAAAGCTGACGCGTTTAGCCGTACTCATGCCAAGCCTCCAAAACAATGCCTGATAGGTATCAACCAGGATTTCGCTTCAGCCTCAGCGTCTCTGATATGGATATGCGATATCTATCCGTTACTTCAACGCCTTCAGCAGATCCATGCGCTGGGTTTCCAGTGCGGTGACGCGGTTGCAAACGTCGCGGCCGAAGTTCTGGAAGTCCTGCTCCTGGTTGTTCCATTCGTTCTGGATCGCCTTCTGCAAGCCGCCCAGGTTGCCCATGATCGCCTGTAGCGGGTTGCCGCCGCTGTTGGCGGCCTGTTTGACGCCCATCTCGTTCAGGCTGTCCTGCAGCACGCCGCCCATGCTCTGCTGCACGATGTTGCGGCCGTCCTGTTCCACCTGGTCAATCGCCTTGTGGTGGAAGGTCAGGCCGTCGCTGCGGTGTTCGATGATGCGGTTCATCTGCTGTTTCAGCTGGCCGTTCAGGGTGGTCAGCCGGTTGCGCACGTTGCTGTTGCTGCCCAGCTCTTTGACGATCACCTTATCCAGAGACGAGCGGGCTTTCTCCAGGTGCTGCTGCGCGCCGTCGTCGATCCACGGCAACTGCTTGCGCAGCGCGCTCTGGTAACTGAAGGCTTTCTGCCGCTGGCTGTCGTTCAGGCTCAGCGCCTGGCCGTTGCGGATCACGTCGCCATCCGGCGAAATTTGCAGGTCGCCGCTGGCGCCTTTCACCTGCACGCTCTGCGGGCTGATGATCACATCATCCTGGGGTTTAACGCTGCATTGGTACTCGGCGTGGGCCTGCGCGGCAGTCGCCGCCAGCAGCAGTAAGGCTAACCCGGTTTTCTTCAACATAGCTTCTCCTGACTCCCATCCAGATTGGGATTAAAAAATCGAACGACCGATACGTTGAGACAACAGTTCCAGCGCCGCAGTTCCCGCCAGCGAGTTGCCGGAAGCATCCAGCTCCGGCGACCAGACGACGATCGACAACTCATCCGGTACGATGGCCACGATGCCGCCGCCCACGCCGGACTTGCCCGGCATCCCCACCCGATAGGCGAATTCGCCGGCGCCGTCGTACATGCCGCTGGTCATCATCAGAGCATTGATCTGCCGGGCCTGCAGCGGGCTGATCACCGCCTCGCCGCTGAGATCGCGGCCGCGATTGGCCAGATAGACGAAGCTGCGCGCCAGCTCCACGCAGCTCATGCGCAACGCGCAGTAGTGGAAATAGGTTTGCAGGACGGTGATCACGTCGTTCTCGAAGTTGCCGAACGACTTCATCAGATAGGCGATGGCCGCATTGCGATCGGAGTGTTCGAACTCGGAGCGCGCCACCCGCAGGTCATAGGCCAGGTCGTCTTCGCCGGCCAGCTGGCGCACCACCTCCAGCATCCGCTGTTTGGGGGCGCTGAGCCGGGTTTGCAGCATGTCGCACACCACCAGCGCGCCGGGGTTGATAAACGGATTGCGCGGTTTGCCCTGTTCCATCTCCAGCTGCAGCAGCGAGTTGAACGGCAGGCCGGAAGGCTCTTTGCCGACGCGCCGCCAGATCTCAGGCTCCTGATAGCGCGTCAGCGCCAGCGTCAGGCTCAGCACCTTGGAGATCGACTGAATGGAGAAGCGCTCCGCGGCGTCGCCGGCCTGGAACAGTTCGCCGTCCACCGTGCAGACGGCGATCGCCAGCCGATCGGCGGGCACTTCCGCCAACGCAGGGATGTAGTCGGCCACTTTCCCCTGGCCAATCAGCGGGCGCACCTGTTGCAGGATCTCCTCCAGCAACGCGTTATCCAATGTTGTTACCACCTCGGTCACACTCCGGGCAAAACAAAGGCGCCGTTAAGGCACCTTAGATCAATAAAACGGCGCGGCGCGAAGCCGCGCTCATCGGGCAAGCGCGATCAATCCCACCAGATATCGAACAGATCGCTGACCTTAACGTCGCTCAGTTTGCGCGCTTCCAGCCAGTTTTTCACCAGCTCGCGATGCTCGTCGGTGCAGTGACCGATCTTCTGCAGGCAGATCAGACCTTCCCACTGCAGGTAGCCGCTGCCGTCAAACGCCAGGCCGTTCGGCTCGATCACTTCATCGATGAAGGTATCCAGCGTGCTGTCGATGTCTTCCACCGACGTGCCTTCGGCGAAGCGCCAGGCTACGGAGAACCCCAGCTCCTGAAATTCTTCAATGTGCAACTTTTTACGTAAACGACGACTGCGGTTCTTAGCCATTATTCTTTCCTCTCAAACATCAAGTCCCAAACGCCATGTCCCAGGCGCTGGCCGCGTAATTCAAATTTCGTCAGTGGGCGCGAATCCGGACGCGGCACGTAATCATTATCGCTGGAAAGATTACGGTAGCCTGCGACCCCGTTCATAACCTCTAACATATGTTCCGCATAAGGTTGCCAATCGGTGGCCATGTGGAAGACGCCGCCGGTCTTCAGCTTGCGCAGCACCAATTCGACAAACGGCGTTTGCACGATGCGGCGCTTGTTGTGACGCGCCTTGTGCCACGGATCGGGGAAGAACAGCTGCACCATGTCCAGCGAGCCGTCCGGGATCATGTTTTCCAGCACCTCAACCGCGTCGTGGCACATCACGCGCAGGTTGCTCAGCTTCGCCTCGTGGGCGTCGGCCAGGCAGGCGCCCACGCCCGGCGAGTGCACCTCAATCCCTAAAAAGTTCTGCTGCGGGTTGTTGCCCGCCATGGTCACCAGCGAGGCGCCCATGCCAAAACCGATCTCCAGCACCGTCGGCGCGTCGCGGCCGAACAGCGCGGCGAGATCGACAGCGTCAGCCTGATACTCCACGCCCATCACCGGCCAATAGTTCTCCAGCGCGTGCTGCTGGCCTTTGGTCAGCCGCCCCTGGCGGCGGACAAAACTGCGGATACGGCGCATCGCGCGGCCGTTCTCATCAAATTCCGGGGAGATGACGTCATTAATCATAGTGCTTTCTGTCTGTTTGGCTGCCAATTAGGGAAACGCGCATTATGCAAAGATACATTGGTTTAGCAAGTGTTCATCTTCTGTACCCGCCGTGCGGCGTCGGAAAGTTCCGGTTTACAGCACCATGACTCTATGCTGCAATCTCGCTTCATTTTCTGCCGGATAACGACGCTGCTCATGATGCAAGCACAACAATTCGCACAGGTGGTGCTTGACTGGTATCAGCGCTACGGCCGCAAGACCCTGCCGTGGCAGCTGGAGAAAACCGCCTATCAAGTATGGCTCTCCGAGGTGATGTTGCAACAGACCCAGGTTGCCACCGTCATTCCTTATTTTCAGCGCTTTATGGCCCGTTTTCCCAACGTGCGCGCGCTGGCGGAGGCCCCGCTGGACGAAGTGCTGCATCTGTGGACCGGCCTCGGCTATTACGCCCGCGCCCGCAACCTGCACAAGGCGGCACAAACCATTGTCGCACAGCACGGCGGCGAGTTCCCGACAACCTTCGCAGAAATCGCCGATTTACCGGGCGTCGGCCGCTCTACCGCCGGCGCGGTGCTGTCGTTGGCGCTGGGCCAACACTATCCGATCCTCGACGGCAACGTGAAGCGCGTGCTGGCCCGCTGCTACGCGGTGGAGGGCTGGCCGGGCAAGAAAGAGGTCGAAAACCGGCTGTGGAAAATCAGCGAAGAGGTCACCCCGGCGCAGGGCGTCGGCCAGTTCAACCAGGCGATGATGGATCTGGGCGCCATGGTCTGCACCCGCTCCAAGCCCAAGTGTGAACTCTGCCCGCTCAACGTCGGCTGCCTGTCTTACGCCAATCACAGCTGGGCCAACTACCCCGGCAAAAAACCCAAACAGACCCTGCCGGAAAAAACCGCCTACTTCTTATTGCTGCAGCACGGCGAGCGCGTGTGGCTGGAACAGCGCCCGGCGGTGGGGCTGTGGGGCGGTCTGTTCTGCTTCCCGCAGTTCAGCGCGCGCGTCGATTTGGAACTCTGGCTGCAGCAGCGCGGTCTGAAAGGCAAGCGCCTGGAACAGCTGACCGCGTTTCGCCACACGTTCAGCCATTTCCACCTCGATATCGTGCCGATGTGGCTGTCGCTCGACGCGGCGGGCAGCGGCATGGATGAGGGCGCGGGTCTCTGGTATAACTTAGCGCAGCCGCCGTCGGTCGGGCTGGCGGCGCCGGTAGACCGTCTGTTGCAACAGTTGGCGAAGCAGCCCCCGATCCAACAAAACTTATATGGCGATAGCGCCATCGATGAGGAATTAGCATGAGCCGCACCATTTTTTGTACTTTCCTGCAGCGCGACGCCGAAGGCCAGGACTTCCAGCTTTATCCCGGCGACGTCGGCAAGCGCATCTACAACGAGATCTCCAAGGAAGCCTGGGGCGAGTGGATGAAGAAGCAGACCATGCTGATCAACGAGAAGAAGCTGAACATGATGAACGTGGACGACCGCAAGCTGCTGGAAGAGGAAATGATCAAGTTCCTGTTCGAAGGGCACGACGTGCACATCGAAGGCTATACGCCGCCGAGCGAATAACGCTGTTGGGGCCAGGCGCTGGCCCGCTTCAATCCTCTTATACTTCTTCCAAACGGCTTTAAGATGAAGAAAATTTTAGCTTTGCTCGTAATAGCGCCTTTGCTGATCTCCTGTTCCGGCAAAAAAAGTGAAGATATCAACGAAGCCTGGATCAAAGATACCAACGGCTTCGACATTCTGATGGGCCAATTCGCCCACAACATCGAGAACATCTGGGGTCTGAACGAAGTTCTGATCGCCGGGCCGAAAGACTACGTCAAATATACCGACCAATACCAAACCCGCAGCCACATCAACTTCGACACCGGCGCCATTACCATCGAGACCATCGCCACCACCGATCCGGCCGCGCACCTGCGCCAGGCGATCATCAGCACGCTGCTGATGGGTGACGATCCGGGCTCCATCGATCTCTATTCCGACGCCAACGATATCCAGATCAGCAAAGAGCCGTTCCTGTACGGCCAGGTGCTGGATAACAAGGGCGCGCCGATCCGCTGGGAATGGCGCGCGGCGCACTTCGCCGATTACCTGCTGCAGACCAAGCTGCAAAAACGCACCTCCGGCCTGCACGTGATCTACTCGGTCACCATCCAACTGGTGCCGAACCACCTGGACAAACGTGCGCACAAATACCTGCCGATGGTGCGCAAGGCGTCGGAAAAATACGGCGTGGACGAGTCGCTGATCCTGGCTATCATGCAGACCGAATCGAGCTTCAACCCGTATGCGGTGAGCGGTTCGGACGCGCTGGGCCTGATGCAGGTGATGCAGCACACCGCCGGCAAGGATGTGTTCCAGATGCGCGGCAAGTGGGGCACCCCGAGCCGCAGCTACCTGTTCGATCCGGAGAACAACATCGACACCGGCACCGCCTACCTGGCGATCCTGCAGAACAACTACCTGGGCGGCATTCAGAACCCGACCTCGCGCCGCTATGCGGTGATCACCGCCTACAACGGCGGCGCCGGCAGCGTGCTGCGGGTGTTCTCCAGCGACAGAACGCGCGCGGTGGGCATCATCAACGCCATGCAGCCGGGCGACGTGTATCAGACGCTGACCACCAAGCACCCGGCCGCCGAGTCGCGCCGCTATCTGGTGAAAGTGAATACCGCGCAGAAGAGCTACCGCAGGAAGTAACGCGTTCCGCGTGGATAAATGAGAAGGGCCGGTGCGAACCGGCCCTTTTTCTATGACTTGATCATATAGCCGAAAATGCGCTTCCAGCCGTGATCTTTTTTCTCGATGTAGACCCCCTGCAGCTCCGGCGAGAAGCCCGGCAGGCGGTTGATGCCCTCTTCCAGCGCCAGGAAATAGCGCTGCACCGCGCCGCCCCACACTTCGCCCGGCACCACGCACAGCACGCCCGGCGGGTACGGCAAGGCGCCTTCCGCCGCGATGCGCCCTTCCGCCTGGCCGATCGGCACCAGCTCGACGTTATCGCGGATAAACTCCACGTTGGCGTCCTGCGGGTTCATCACCACCGGCGGGAAATGATCCTGGCGGAACATCTCCTTTTGCAGCTGTTTGACGTCGAAGCTGACGTACAGATCGTGCATCTCCTGACACAGCCGGCGAATGCTGTAACCGCGGTAGCGCTGCTCGTTCTTGCGGTACACCGTCGGCAGCACCACGCTCAGCGGCGCGTCCTCTGCAACATAGCGCTCGAACTGCGCCAGCATCTCCACCAGCTGTTCCATCTTGGCCGGGTTCTCCGCCGGGGTCAGCAGGAACAGGATCGAGTTGAGATCGCACTTCTCCGGCACGATGCCGTTCTCGCGCAGGAAGTTGGCCAGAATGGTGGCCGGCACGCCGAACTCGGTGTATTGGCCGGTCGCGGCGTCGATGCCCGGCGTGGTCAGCAGCAGCTTGCACGGATCGACCAAATACTGATCCTGGGCATAGCCTTCGAAGCCGTGCCACGTCTCCCCCGGCACGAAGGTGAAGAAGCGCGCGTCGTTGGCGATAAGGTCAGTATCGTGATCCTGCCAGTCTTTGCCCGCCACCTGCTGCGGAATAAACGGCTTCAGCTGCGAGCAGCGCTTGAGCAGCTGTTTGCGGGTCTCGATGCCCAGCTTGACGCAGTCCATCCACATGCGGCGCCCGGCGGGGCCGGCATGCATCTTGGCGTTGACGTCCAGCGCGGCGAACAGCGGATAGAACGGGCTGGTCGAGGCATGCAGCATGAACGCGTTGTTCAGGTGCTTGTGGTTGCAGTGGCGCTTTTGCCCTTTGATATGATCGTCTTTCTTGTGGATCTGCGAGGTCTGCGAGAACCCCGCCTGCTGTTTATGCACCGACTGGGTGACGAAAATGCCCGGATCGTGCTCGTCCAGCTCCAGCAGCAGCGGCGAGCACTCTTTCAGCATCGGAATAAAGCCTTCGTAACCCACCCAGGCGGAGTCGAACAGGATGTAGTCGCACAGATGGCCGATGGTGTCGATCACCTGGCGAGCGTTGTAAATCGTGCCGTCGTAGGTGCCGAGCTGAATGATCGCCAGCCGGAACGGCCGCGCCGCCGCCGCCTTCTCCGGCGCCACTTCGCGGATCTGCTCGCGCAGGTAGCGCTCGTCGAAGCAGCGCGCGTCGATGCCGCCGATAAAGCCGAACGGGTTGCGGGCGGTTTCCAGATAGACCGGCGTGGCGCCGGCCTGGATCAGCGCGCCGTGGTGGTTGGATTTGTGGTTGTTGCGATCGAACAGCACCAGATCGCCACGGGTCAGCAGCGCGTTGGTCACCACCTTGTTGGCCGCCGAGGTGCCGTTGAGCACGAAATAGGTTTTATCGGCGTTGAACACCCGCGCCGCGTGCTTTTGCGCATCCTTGGCCGATCCTTCGTGGATCAGCAGATCGCCCAGCTTGACGTCGGCGTTGCACATGTCGGAACGGAACAGGGTTTCACCGTAGAAATCGAAGAACTGCCGGCCGGCCGGGTGCTTGCGGAAGAACTCGCCGCCCTGGTGCCCCGGGCAGGCGAAGGTCGAATTTTCCATCTCGACGTAGGTCTTCAGCGTTTTGAAGAACGGCGGCAGCAGCGCCTGCTCGTAGGCGTCGGCGGCGGCCTCCAGCTGCGCCATGTAGAACGGCTTGCTGGCGCCGGCCAGCAGCGCGAAGACCCCACTGACGAACGGCAGATAGTCCGGCGAGAGATGCTCATCCCCTTCCACCGCCACAAAGGTCGGGATGTCGAACCCCGTCGCCTGCAAGCGCGCCAGAATGCCGGCGTTCACGTCGGCGACCGACACCACCACCGCCGCCACGTCGGTGTAGTCCGTCTGCTCTACGCGCACGATCTGACGCAGCGTCTCAATGGTGGCGACCAGGCTGGCGCTGGTCGCGATTTTCAATTCTTTCATCATGCTGACTCTCAAACGGTGAAGGATGAGGGTGTGCCACCGGCACGGTAATGAGATAACGCGGTTATCCCGGTAAAAGCGATACCCGGGCACGGCAGCATAAGCGGCGTGCGTGACCGGCTCATGATCGGCGATCATCAGGCGGCTATCGGGAAAACTGGTCTTGGCAGCGTCCGACAGGCATCAGTAAAATCAGGGCCGCAGCGCTGGCTTTACGCATGCCTAACAGCGGGCATCAGGCGGCCTTACCGCATGGCCGGCAGGCGTATTCGGGCGGATGGCGTACGGAGGAAACAACGGCGGAACGGTGGCGGCGTCAGATGTCTGGTGCGCAGCAGCGCTTGAGCAACAAAACCAGTCATGCCAATAACCCTCTGGCTTATAAGAAGCGTGAACACCGTCAGGGAACGGAGAGTGCTAAAATTTGCGCAATGATTGCATGATTCGTTGCGGGGTTCAAGCAAGAATCGCCTTGATTGAACGCTCGTTGATTAAATCATAATGCATTGTTATTTAATTAAAAAATAATAACCCACGCTCGTGTCATCGGTATAAATACACGTTTTATATGCATATTTATTGAAAGGCGATATCCCCCCGCCCCCCATCCCGCCGGGTTCGCTGCCTGAAAATAGAGCAACCGATCGGCTTTGTGACAGAAAGCGATTGACGCCATCCGGCCAATACGGTTTAATGCGCCCCGTTGCCCGGATAGCTCAGTCGGTAGAGCAGGGGATTGAAAATCCCCGTGTCCTTGGTTCGATTCCGAGTCCGGGCACCATATTCAGAAGAACCCGCCTATGGCGGGTTTTTCGCTTTCTGGGGTACGGACTCTCCATCGAACTGCGTTCGATTATTCGGCCTGAAGGCCTCACCCTGCGGGCCAGCGCTAAAGCGCTGTTCAACGCGGCGCCAGCGCCGGTTGTCCGAGTCCGGTCGCCCTATTCAGAAGAACCCGCCTATGGCGGGTTTTTCGCTTTCTGGGGGGCGGACTCTCCATCGAACTGCGTTCGATTATTCGGCCAAAGGCCTCACCCTGCGGGCCAGCGCTAAAGCGCTGTTCAACGCGGCGCCAGCGCCGGTTGTCCGAGTCCGGTCGCCCTATTCAGAAGAACCCGCCTATGGCGGGTTTTTCGCTTTCTGGGGTACGGACTCTCCATCGAACTGCGTTCGATTATTCGGCCTGAAGGCCTCACCCTGCGGGCCAGCGCTAAAGCGCTGTTCAACGCGGCGCCAGCGCCGGTTGTCCGAGTCCGGGCACCATATTTAGAGAACCCGCCTATGGCGGGTTTTTCGCTTTCTGGGGTACGGACTCTCCATCGAACTGCGTTCGATTATTTGTCAGGTACGCCATGCGTTAAGCGATAGTGATCAGGGTCGGTTACAGCCAGGCAATCATCAATGGCAGAAAGGTTGTTGTGAGGCGGAAAACACTCTGGTTAGCCTATTCTGTTGGTTAATCAGCAAGTGGCCGCCGGCGAGGAAATGCCTTTCCAGGTGTGAATGAGCAATACCCCGGCGCTTCTTACCAATACCCAAGATGAATAAGCCGGCTTCGCCGTTTATTAAAATTTAACGAGTTGTCTCCTACCATAAAACTTTATGACGGCTAATAATCAGCCGTTTTTTCCTGACTAATTTAAGATGCTTATAAAAAGACAACAGGCTAAATAAAAATAGTATTGCTGCAGAAAGCAAAAAAAACACTTAAGTTCCTTTTGTTAGAAAAAGAAAGCTCTAAAACTGATAAAATAGTAAGCCATCATTTTCAAAAAAAGATTAGTCATCTTGCGATATTAACCAATACATAAATTCTCGATGGCGATTCAGCATCAGTTTTTTCATCACCGAGCGTTTATGGCTATGTACCGTTTTTACACTGACGCCGATCTCCCTGGCCGTCTGCGATTGATCCATCCCTCTTCGAAGGTGGCTGATCACCTGACATTCGCGATACGTAAACGGATGGGACACCAATGGACGTATCACCCCATGACAATTAGCAAAAAGATTCGTCAGCAACGCGCTGAGCGCCTCTCTTCCCCATGTGCGCAACAGCACAAGCGATCGGTCTTCATGGATGCCGGACTTTCGCTCCTTGATCGCCACAATATGCGACGCGGCGCCATAACGCCATAATACCCGCCAATACTGGATACGCAGCGCCGATGAGACAAAAACGATATCGGGATGTTCTTCATCATCTGAGGTTAGAAAGCGCACGCGTTTCGCGTACTCCTGCGCATATTCCTCAATAATTAGCCGCAGGCCAACGGCAAAATAGCCGTTCTCATCATCAATAAGAACTTTTATTGAGCTCATTCTCTCCCCTTTTAAATCTCATACGCTTTTATATAAAAGATGAGTATCCGAAATCTCTATTAATATAAAAGCGTTCCCTTCCCTAAGAGGGAAGTCAAGGTACGCTGAACACTAACGTTGCAGAACCGGAAAATGGCCCCGTATTTATCTCATTAAAAGGAACGTTCTTTTTTATCGGTACGAAGGTCAACGTGTCACTTCCCATACCGTTCACAATTTTTGAATTAAAAATTTCATTGGGCTTTATGACCTTACCTTTATACAGCATGGCAATGCCAATGTTCGCATTTGAAGTTTGAATTGCCTCAGAGGAAAATCCACTTGTATTGCCGACTAAACGAACCGCGATATCCTGACTGGCATTAGAGCCTTCGCAATAATAATCGAGATTCTGGTTCTGCTTAACCACTGCACTGTCCACGCTAGTGGTGAAGTTGTCTTGACTAATCGGCCCAAAATCGACATTCATCTGTTTGGCTTTATTGATGGTGCAGCTAGTCGTAGCAAAGTAGGCGTCATTATCAGCAACCACATCCCATATATAGGGGCCACACAGGGGGCAGCCCGGCTGATTGTTACTTTGTTCCATATAAAACCGCACTAATACATCACCTTTCTGTATAAAAACATCCTGCGAAGGGTTCTTACCCACCTTAATATATAAGCTAATAGGAACCCGGTAAAACGGAGACCCTCCGTGTCCGCCCCCCATAGCAAGCACCAGTTTATCTAAATCAAGCCGATTTCCTGGTATATCATAAGAACTAAACTCTAATTTCACACCAACAGTAAAAGGGTATAACTCAGGCTTTACAACAAGCACTGTTTTCAGCCTCATTTCATCCCACCAACCCGTACTCCAGCTCTCATTTTTACAGGAAATTTGACTGAGACTGGATAGCTCATTTTTCCCATTAACCAAGTTAGGACCAATTTTAACTCTGAGCGGAACTGGCGTATTGGAACCACCCTCCGGAATCACTCCACCATCACTGCTTTTACAGGTGAAGGCTTGCGCCTCACTTACCAATAAAAAGAGCAGTGCGCTCAATAACACATAAGGGGAATAAGTTTTACACATGAAGTCATTTCTCAGTAATTATTCACAATAAGTAAAATAAAACCGACTGCCTTTTACGGTCTCTAAAGATAATCCGCCAACAACGTCGCCGTAACGCTGAATTCGCCCGATGGCAATTCTGCCCCTGCTCTTTTAACCGGCACCGCCTGCAACATGGGCGGGCTGTCAATTGCAATATCGATACGCTTATTTAATTCAAGCGGTTGACCATTCTGCAATATACGGAGCGCCAAATCCGGAATGTTGGTTTGCAGAGCCGCCGTATCAAAGCCGCTGACTGGCCCGAAAAGCGTCAATCCCAACGCCATCCCGCCACCGCCCTGCTCACAGGTAATGCGGTAGTTGATCAATTGCAGGTAATTTTTACCATCCACTTTACTCACCCCTACCCGATCGCCAAAATCAACTTCAACGGTTTGCCCATTGTTGATCGTGCAAGGCGGTGGGGCATTCAGCGTGCCGTAAAAGACCATATCCGCGGTGGCTGCAGCCTGAGCCGCGCCGGTTTGCATCAATGCCAAGAGAGCCAACGCGCTCAGGCGTTTCACTCTTATCGCTTTCCAATACGGACACATCGCTGGGCTCCTTGAAGAAAATATGTTTTGCGCCTCAATCCGGTCGCTACTGATAATCCACCAGCATGGTCGCCGTAGCGTAAAACGAGCCGCCGGACAGCTTCGCATCGTGACGTTTAACCGGCACAGCCTGCAGCAACGGCGTCTCGGGATAAATAAACTTAAACCAGCTATTAGGTGCCACAGGTTTGCCGTTGACGCGTAGCTCGACAGCCAAGTCAGGCATCGTGGTCGTTCGCAACGCATGCTGGTTGAAATCAGAGACATCGCCCTGCAGCTGCATGCGAAGCGCATTCGGGCTGTTACTATGACACTCCAGCGTATAATCCAACGATTTCAGGTAATTACTGCCATCGATACGAGTAGTGACAAGATCGTTGCCAAAATGAGTGACTATTGCCCGTTTACCGTTAATTGAGCAAGGCATCGGCGCAGTCACGGTGCCGCTGAAAGAGATAGCGGTATCCGCCCAAGAGGCGCCGGCGGGTATAACCGACAATGCCAAAAACAGCCATGCCGCCACCCGGAGTTTTCCTCTCACACTTGCCATTTATTTCGCTCCGTCAGTCATAATTCAGCCTGAAATCTATCGTTGCGGCATAAGCACCGGCCCTTAATGGCGCCGGGGTTCGTTCCGGCGCCACCTTATACGTAAGTACATTGTTCCCCTGCTCAAGCAATAGCGGGGCGCCGCGTTCACCCAATCGGGCATCACGCCCCGCGGCATCCGTTACCCGCAGCCCGATGCCTGAAACGCCCACCAATTTGACCAACTGCGGATTATCCGCATCCGCAGGAGCACTGAAACCGATAGTGACCGCCGGTTGATAAGGCGACCAGCTCAAAGAGCCGGTGCGTTCATCTCTGGTGCCGGCGCCTACGCTGCGTAGGCAATCGCGTAACCTCAAGGAAAATGCCACCGGTTCACCACGATCACCGGCCCGCCGCAGCTGCGCGGTGCCGATATCGCCCAAACGTATGTCTTGCCTGGCACTGTCCATCTCCAGCCGACAGGCGCTTTCCGTCAAAGCCCCTCTCACATGCAGCACGCCGTCGGCGCCGTAGGTATCGAGATCGTTTGCCGCTTGCGCTGCAGGCATGAGCCACAGCGTTGTCATAATAATGAGTGGCACCATCAGCGCCAGCCCGCCCAATACGGCGTAATAGCAGAGTTCGTAAGCAACATATGAATATGAGCGATGCACTCTCGCTTTTTCCCTTGTCATATCATCCCCTCCTGAGTAACTGTCGCAGCCCGCCTTCACTCATATTCCAGACCGAAAGTGGTGACGGCTGAGAATGCGCCAAGACTGATTTTCTTTTGCGCTATCGCCTCCCCCTCCGCCTGGATGTAAACCTGCAGTTGCAAACTGTTGGTGCCGTTAACCAGCGCATAGCCTTGACCTGGCTTGTTCAATACGACGGGTTTCCCCTCCGCCGTCGCTATCCCTAAGGCGATGCCGCTGGCCTGGCTGCCGCCATCCAAAGCCAGCAGGCCAGGCAAGGCGGCGCTTTCAGTACCGCTAAACGTGAGCTTTACCGTTTTTCCCACGCTGACGTCGCAATCCTGTAAGGTCAGGCTAAACGGCTTTGCCGGCGTGCGACTGTGCATGTAGAGGTATTTGTCAATAACCGGATCCAACTCCAATTGAATATCTTCATCGCCCATTCGCAACGTACATGGCTCCGTAACCAACGCTCCGTGCAATAACATGTTGTCCGTCGTAGCGACTGAACAATACGAACTCATGCTCGCGCTCAGGGCGAGCGTCAGGCGCAATAACAGGCTTTTCATCTGACCCCCTAGGCTTTGAACACTGGTACTGACGTCAACCAATCGCCATCTCGTCATTAAGACGATTTTTTCTCCGGCGCCACCGTACAAGTCCCGCCGCGACAGTTAAACGCCAATTGCGGACGGCCGCCGTAGTCGTTGATGTAGGTCAGCACCGGGCTACCGCCTACGCTGGAGGCGCTCACCGTCAACGGTATCTGCCCCTTCGGCGGCACCATAAACGGTTCAAAATTATGCGGGCTGGCCGCACCTTTGCCCCTGGCCGCATCGACGATAGTGACGTAATACGGCGTCGGGTTATTGACGATGTACTTGTCGCCCTGTTTGGTCAGCGTCAGCTGCTCCTGCCACGGCGCGGCATTGCGTTCCGGCGCGATCGCCGCCGGGCGGTAGAACAGCTTGATGCGCGTCTGCAGCGCAATCTGCAGCGAGTTCGGCTTGTTGCTCTTCGGCGGGATCTCGCGCAGGTTGAAGTAGTACAGCGTCTCCCTGTCCTGCGGCAGCATCTTCGCCGCCGGCAACGCCTGGATCTTCACCTGGCTCGGCTTGCCCGGCTCGATGCGCTGCACCGGCGGCAGCACCGTCAGTGGGCTCTGGATCTTGTTGCCCTGCGCGTCTTCCAGCCAGCCCTGCGCCAGGTACGGCAGCTGCTTGTTCTGGTTGCTGACGCTCAGGCTCACCGACTGCACGCTGCCATCAAACACCACCCGGGTGCGATCCAGCGCGATGGCGGCATTCGCCGCAGGGGTCAAAGCCCCCGCCAGCAGCGAAGTGGTAGCCAGCAGGCCGATAACGTGACGTTTGCTCATCATAAAAACTCCTAAATTCAGTGTTCGTTGCCGCCGTCGCCCGCGCTCAGCGCCCGACACGGCAGCAGTAAATTGGTGGTCAACATCTCCGCCGGCAGCGGCGTCGGCATCTGCACCTCGCACTGCCCCGCCCCGCCCCAGCGCACCGTCATGCGCTCGCCGGCGTTGATGCCGCTCAGGTAAACGCTGCCGCCGTCGTTGACGATACCGGTCTCCTGCTTGCGGGCGTTCAGCACCGTGGCGCCGAACGGCGGCTCGCTGCCGTCCGCCAGCCTGATCACCGCCATCGCCTTCTCCCCGGCGATCACCGCAAACTTGCGGTAGCCGATAGCCCCTTCCGTCAGCGTCGCCTGCACCACCGATTTGGTGGCCTCGGCGTTATCCCCCAGCTTGTCGAGATCGATGCTGGCCTTGTTGCGGTAGTAACTGTTGACGTCCGTCACTACCGCCTTGCCCCAGCGATTGGTCGCCGCGGCGCTGCCATAGCCGCGCACCGGCACCCCGCTCACGCCTTCGGTATCCAACAGCAGCCGGGTGCTGCCCGGTATGTTGCTACGGTGCAACGCACCGCCTTCGGCGGTCAGCGTCATGCCCCCCTGTGCCGACAGGCCGATCGCGCTGTACCTGTCCTGCTGATAGCTGGCGTTGGCGCTAACGCGCGCCATATCGCTATCGCGGGTGTAATAGCCGCTCAAATTCGCGCCGCTGCGCGAGCCGCCGGCGCTGAGCTGGTAGTTGCTGCGCTCGTCGAGGCGATCGTAATAGCTCACCCGATGGGTGTTGTCGCCGCGGTTAAGCGTGGCGTTATAGCTGACGCTGGCGCCATTGCCCCACGGCACCGACAGCGACAAATAGGCGCCGTCGTCGTTACGCTCGTTGTAGCGGTTGCGGTAAGCCGTTAGCGACAGACTCAGGCTTCTGAACCGGCCAATATCGAAATAACGCGACATCGTCAGGTTGTAACGATCGTTAGCCGGCCGATCCCAATAGGTCTGGTGGTTATAGTTTAAGTACGCGCTCAGCCCCAGCTCGCGCAGTTGCTGGCTATAGCTGATGGTGTACATCTCCTTGCTGTTGCCGAACCGTCGCCCGAACTGACGAGCGTCCAGAAACTCACTCATGCTCATAAAGCTCTGCTCCGAGAAACGGTAGCCGGCGAAAGTGACCTGGCTGTCCAGCTCGTCGAAACTCTTCGAGTAACTGAGCCGGTATGATCCGCCGCTCAGCGTCTCGCGGTCGTAGGGCAGTTTGGCGCGCGACTGGGTGATATCGAATGACATCGCGCCCAATAGCATCAGATCGCGGCCGATGCCCAGCGCCGCAGCATTGTAATCCCCGCCCAGCAGTGCACCGCCGTACAGCGACCAACCGTTGCTCACCCCCCAGGAAAACTCGCCGGTGCCGAACAGCGGCCCTCGATAACGGTGATTCATATCGGAGGGTTTGCCCAAAGCCAGCTTATAGCGCACTGACCCGGGACGAGTCAGATACGGGATGCTGGCGGTGTTCATCGTGAACTCTTGTACGCTGCCATCCTGTTCTTCCACCCGCACATTCAATTCACCAGACACCGCATCATCAATATCCTGAATGCGGAACGGCCCCGCCGCGACCGTGGTTTCGTACAGTACCCGTCCTTGCTGACTGATGATTACCTTGGCGTTGCTTTTCGCCACGCCCACCACCTCCGGCGCATAGCCGCGCAGGTTGGGCGGCAACATACTGTCGTCGGAACGCAGGCTCACGCCGCCGAAGCGGAAACTGTCGAACAGCCCGGAATCGAGATAATCTTCACCGGCGGTCAATTTCGAACGCAGCGCTGACAAAGCCCGATAAGCGTAGTAACGGCTCCATTCCAACCGTTTTTCCGCGCCCTGCCCGGCCCCGCTTTGCTGGCTGATACTCGCTTGCCAGTCGGCCCGTAGCCGCCAGGCCCCCATGTTGGCGCCCGCCGTGCCGTTGCCGCTGGCATTGTATGACCGCGTACCGCCCTTTAACTGACGTTGCGCCTGCGCATTAAGGTTGTAATCGAGCAGCACTCCCGGTATGCCTTCGTCCCAGCGAGATGGCGGCTCCCAATCCTCCGAGATATAGTCCAGATAAGCCTGTGGGATGCTGAGATACAGCGACGACGACGCCAGATCGCCTCGCACCTCCATGCCCTTCAGGCTGGTTTCATTCAGACACTCTCCCTGGTGCCACCAGGTCAGTTCCTTCTGCATCGCCTCTTTCAGCCCCAGCTGTGCCACCAGCGCCCGGTTTACACAGGCGCGGCTACCGTTGGGATCGTCCTCAGGGACATAAAAAGGCACCTGTTGCTCAGGAAGATCGCTTTTATTCACATGCACCGTCATGCCGTAAGTCCCCGGCATAATGTAACCGCCGCGCGTAAACTGGCTCAGATCGATGTTTTTGCGATCGTTTATATCCAATACGTCGGTATTGAATTGGATTTCCTCCACGGCTCCAGCATTGGTCACCAGGCTGCCCAATGCCAGCGCTATCCAGACGCTCAGAATGGGTAAACGAAACGGCTTTCCTGCAGACAAAAACATCATATTCAAACCCTTTACTATAAACGTCCCTGAAATAGCCGGCCGACTCAGTAATAATCCATTTTGAATCTCACCGAAGTAAAATACTCACCCGATCTAAATGGCTGCCTGTTAGTCATTAACTTCATGACATAATCCAATCGACCATTTTTAAATGAATTATTACTTAGCGGCAGAGGTATTCCCGGCCTGACGATATTGCCATCCGCATCGCTGATAGCCAGTGCCACACCCGACGCTTTCCCTCCCACGCCAAACATCTGCCCGTCAACATTGCCGTCAAAAGTTATCTGAAACTGTCTCCATTCAGATATTGAGTTACTCCCCAGTGCTGAAATACAATTCACCAGATGGATACTGAAGGGGATTTCTTTTCCTTGGCCACCCGGATAAATATCCGAAAATGACGTAACATCCAGATCAAAAACTTGTTCACGGCTCTCTGTAGCAATGGCGCAAGCAGCATCATTAATAGCGCCCTGCATGTTTATCCGCCCCTGAAAAAGAGGGGAAGATATAGCTGTTCCCTCAACGCTTAGCACTCCCAAAAACAGGAGAAGTCTTTTCACACCTTTTAAACCAAGTTTCATTACCATTCCCTTTTGAAATAACGTTTATTTATAAATGGCATGCGAGTTCCCCCGCATGCCGATAATCACGCGTATTTCACCGGGTAATAGATTACTGATATGCCAGAGTGAAATCGGCTACGGCTTGGAATTCCCCAGGAACGATGACCGAATCAGAAGCCGAGCTGCCCTGCAGATAAGCAGCAAAGCTCAGTTTGTTACGGCCATTTTGCAGTTCAATCGCATTGGAAGCTTTGCCCAGTTCGATCAGGTTCTTGTTAGCATCGGTAATAGCAATACCTGCGCCTTTCGCCTCACCGGTAATAGCCAGCAGTTTTTTGTCGGTTTCCGAAGCGGTACCGTTGAACGTCAGCGTAACGGTGTTATTTTTCCCTGGCGCTTCCGTTTTCAGATCGCAGCCTTCCAGCTGAATATGAAAATCGCGCGGGGTCGATGCCTTGCTACCGTTTTTCAGCGCCACGTTGGAGATGGCGCCCAGCTCAACGGTCTGATCGATTGACTCAGGCGCGATGGAACATGGCGCATCGATAATGGAACCGCTGAAGGTCACAGTGCCACTGCCCTGATTAGCAGCATGAGCCAGAGAAGAAACACCAAACGCCATAACGGCAGCCAGCATGATTTTATTCAGTTTCATATAACCAATTATCCTTAATCGTATTAATACATAAGGTATTTTCTTAACAATGAGTAATGTGTATCAACGGCCTGGCCTGATGCTTTAAAAAACCAAGCCGCCTTTTCACGCGGCTATTACTGATGTAGTGGATAACCATGGTTAATAGGTCAGCCACATACTATTCAAGGAATAAACCAATTACTCATCCTGATTTCCCAACCGATGAAATCCTCCATCGCCGGGGTGAAGCCACTTTAGCGCCCCTGCCGCAATCTTGAAATATTATTTCATCAAACACGATAAATACGAGATTAAAACCTAATAAACACCATTAAATTACACATAGAATCTAAAAATGACATCTTTTAGTTCAATAATTAGATCTCCATAAAAAATTCATTATGGATAAATTATCACTTAGTGACAGATATCAATATTATTGGAAAACACAGAGAATCAGGGTTATTGAAAAATATAACCTCTCAGCGCAAAATCCCTTCCCGAAACAAAAAATGAGAGGATTCCTATGATTTTCATTATAAACGGAAGGGTTAAGTTCAATGAATACGAAGGAACCCTGGAGAGCGTCAATGCCCCGCACAATATGCAGCCGCTAGCGGCCGCGGCTTGCCGTTTGCTTTCTATTTTCGTCAGGAACAATGAAATGTTGATTAAGCGTCAACAATTACTTGAAGAGGTCTGGGAAGAACGAGGACTAAAAGGAACAAACAGCAACTTGAATAACTATATCTCACTGTTGCGTCGCCATCTGGCGCAACTTGGCGAGACGGAGTTGATAATCACTTACCCCCGGCAAGGCTTTAAGTTCGTTGCAAAAAAAATTAGCCGACACGCCACTGCCGAACCGGAAAAAGAACAAAACATAATGGAGGAAACCGCTGTTCCCACGCAACCGCCGGGGCAAGCCGCCCCCAGAGGGCGTGGTAGCGGAAAATTATTATCGGCCTGGCGGCAGTTTCAGAGTTGGAATAAATGGGTTAATCTCATCCTATTCATCAGCATCGCTGCATTGATCATGGCCAGCCATCAGTACTCCGTGCGTAACAACCTATTCAGCGGCACTCAGTTCGCGGGTTGCCAAATATACAACATGGGGTGGGATTACCCAGAGAAGGAAACGGTAACCGACATGGTAAAGGCCTATGTCAATTGCCAGAAAAAGACTAAAGTTTATTACTATAACAAAATCACGCAGGACAACAGGCAGTTTGAAGAGAAAATGCTCGTATCCTGCCGAGAAAACGCAGGCCGCCAACCTTGCGAAGTGGTTTATATTCCATAAATGAGTAACGTTTTTCACTACCAGTGATACAAAAACAGCAAGATGTCCGTTCACGGACACGTTCAACCTGCCGTTATTTGCTATACACGCCATCACCAACCACATCCCATAATCGTCTCATTATGGGATGTTCCCATCATTTTCTGGTTACGGAACACAGCAGCTCAGGCTGCCTGCCGTAGTACATAATAAAATTGTCATCATTCAATTTGGCAATTTTTAAAACATAGTAATGTTTTTCCTCACCCAACAGAAACGTCTGCGCATCGGAGTAGGTGAAGTTATCCATGGATTGAAGGATTTTCTTTTCAATGGCGACATAGTAGTACCCACGATGATAGTGATACTTCGTTTCGAGCACGCGGGCTATCACCTGCTTCTTTCCATCCCGATAGGCTAAACCGTTAAGCGTAATGGTCGCGCGGCGCCATCCTGAACGCACGATGTTCACGTACAAACCGCTGGTTACCGTCCCATTCGGCGTCATGCGCGTCGTCGATAAAGACGCATTGCACTCAGGGAAATCTCGCGAGGCGGTCAATAAATAAATCAATATAACAATAACAAGGGCAATAGCAGCAGATAATGCCAGGTAGAAAGCACGGCGCGAGCTAACCTTCATTGATCACCTCAAACTCATCTTCACAGTGCGCATCCATATTCTTAACGCGGTGTTTCGGGCAATACGAGATGAAATCAATCAGCTTTTTGTAGTTCGTATAATGGTATGTCAATCGAGAGTAATAAACCGTTGCCGGTACTTCACAATCAAAACCACGGCTTTTGAGCCTTTCCAGGGCGTCGGCAATATACCGCTCGTCGATCCGCTCGCTGGCGTTCAGCGTCTCCACGCGGCAAGATTTGTAGCTGGCGATCTGGGTCTGATAAGCGGTGTCGTAACGTTCGGTAAAAAAGTAAACGCCCGCCAATACCAACGCAATCCCGATAAACAGCAGCGTTACCTTAGGTAAAATGGCATCGCAACGGCGCCGGACGGGTAAAGGCGCGGCAGGAACAGTTTCGTCCTGCGTCATATTGTCCGCCACGGAATGAATGCTGGCGGCGGTAAACATAAATCCCTGCCTCGGCACGGTAACCAGAATTTCGCTCTCTCCCAAACCGGCAAATGTACGGCGCAGGCTGGCGATATAGTTGTTCAGGTTACTGTTCGAGGCCGTTTTGCCATGATCGTCCCAGACGGTGGAAAAAATAAAGTCCCGGCTAATCAAGATGCCGTTATTTTTTACCAACAGCGCGAGCAGACGATTGGCTATCGTGGTGAGCGTCACCGGTTCGAGGTTCTCCTCCGCCAACGCCAGCGTCGAGTTATCCTCATCGAAGATAATTCGGTTATTGATTAAGAACCTCATAATCGCTCTCTTAGACCTACTCCTGGCGCGGATTATAGCTGAAACATAAGAATCTTCCTATCACACGAACAATTAACCGCCGCGCGGTTAGATAAGTCTTTCTCACAACGTAACCACGTCGAGCGTGACGGCCAGCCTCTCTGTCCTTCCGCCGGCATTGAGCCGGTGTCCACTAAACAAACAGCGCATTTTGCATGCAGCATGAGCAATCTTTGCTCAGCCGATGAGTGCCCGCAGGGAGGGAATGCTTAGGATTCAGGAGGGATACAGCGAAGGAAGAGGCTCACTGCAGCAGGAAAAACCCTAGCTCACTGGCTCGCTACGCCATTATAAGTAACACTTCAACACGTTGAATTATATAACAAAAAACAAATCACAACAGGCTGATTTCATAATTTCACTTTTAATTTCATATTTTCAAAACGCCCTCTGCTTCTAATATCATGTTATTTCACCTTCCCAGGACGCATTTTAGGGCTATTCTAGGCAACGAATACTTGATCCCAGAGACATAAGACGAGCGCAGACCAGCGTCGACACGAGAACAACTGATGAAAACCCAACGGCTTTTCTTTTCCCTGGGTTGGCGTTTTTATGGAATGATAAATAAGACTTTATCGGATTTATACCTAAACGAGTTAATTATAAACACACGCAAGCTTTCATTGGGACTTTCATGGAAAGAAATACGCCCGTAGCCTTTACCTGATGTGCTACCGAATTCTAAACGGGCATTTAAATAATGCGGTATTTTTGGCCCGCACACCTTTTAATTACATTTAATTCGTGAAGCTTACTTATAAGAAAAAGGCAGCCTGGTTGCTATAAGCCGCCCTTCTGCAGCCGTATTTCTGGGTATTATTCTCATTATACTGGAGCTTATTAATGAATCAGCGTTTGGATATCATCGGTATTGGTCTTGGCCCGTCGAATCTTAGCCTGGCGGCCTTAGGGAGTGAAATAGAGGGATTTACGGGGCAATTCCTGGAACGCAAACCCCATTTCTCCTGGCACCCAGGGATGATCCTGGCGGATTGCAGCATGCAGACCAACTTTTTAAAAGACCTGGTGAGCGCGGTTGCCCCAACCAACCGGTACAGCTTTCTCAACTATCTGGTAAAAAACAGGAAGTTCTACCGTTTCCTGACCACGGAACAGCGCACCGCATCGCGTGAAGAGTTTGCCGATTACCTCTCCTGGGCCGCCGGCGGCATGCGCTCATTAGCATTTAATCAAGACGTTCAACGGGTCGAGTTTGACGATCGGCAGCGTCAGTTCGTGGTGACCACCTCGAATAAGGTCTTCCACGCCAGGCACGTCAGCATTGGGATTGGCAAGAAAATAAAGTTGCCTGATTGCGTGACAGCGCAAAGCGATCGCTGTTTCCATGCCAGCGAAATGATGCTGCGCAACCCCGATCTGACAGGCAAACGCGTGGCGATCGTCGGCGGCGGCCAGAGCGGCGCCGACCTGTTCCTGAATATTTTTAAAGGGGAATGGGGGCAACCGGAACAGCTCGACTGGATATCGCGCCGCAACAATTACAACGCGCTCGATGAAGCGGCCTTTGCCAACGAATATTTCACGCCCGATTACGTCGAGAGCTTTTACTCACTGGATAGCGCGGCCAAGCGGCATATGCTGGCCGAACAGAAGATGACCTCAGACGGCATCACCAGTGAGTCGCTGCTGGCGATTTATCGCGCCATGTACCACCGCTTCGACGTCCTGCGCGAGAAATTATGGGTGCGCCTGCTGCCCAGCCGTTCGCTGACGGCCGTGAAACACACGCTGGATAACGCCTACCAACTCGAAACGCGCCATCATCTCGATCACGGCGAAGAAGCCTTCAAGGCGGACGTGGTGATCTTTGCCACCGGTTACCAATCGGCAACGCCAGAGTTCCTTGAGCCTTTGGCCCACCGTTTGCTGACCACTGCGGATGGCGAATACCGCATCTCCCCCGACTTTACCTTTGAGTGGGAAGGCCCTGCGGAGAACTGCTTATTCGCCATGAACGCCAGTATGCATAATCACGGCATTGCCGATCCGCAGTTGAGCCTGATGGCGTGGCGATCGGCCCGTATTCTTAATCGCGCTTTAGAACAACAGCCGTTTGATCTGAGTACAACGCCGAGTGCAATTCAATGGCGAAGTGAAGGTGTCTCTCCCACGTTTTAACCGCGAGCACGCCTTAATCATTATCACAGCGCTATGATGGAATGACGTATATGAAAAGACAAATTATTAAATTTATTATAAAGCAGCTGGCCGTATTGGCCCCCGAATTCAAGGCCAGATTGCTCTACAAAAAAGCGTTTGGCAAACCGTTAAACTTGCAGGCGCCGTCCACCTGGAATGAAAAGATCAATCACCTGAAGTTGAATGGCTATAGTCACAATGCGTTGGTGAAGCAATGCGCAGATAAATATGCGGTGAGAGAGTACATCAAAGAAAAGGGGTGCGAAGAGATCCTGAATGAATTGTACTTTGCCTGCGATTCAGTAAACGATATTCCGTGGGACGCGTTGCCGGACAAATTTGTGATCAAAGGGAATCACGGTTCCGGGTATAACCTGATTTGCCAGAATAAAAAATTGCTGAATATCACGAGCGCCAAAAAATTGATCGACGGCTGGATGAAAGACGATTATTGGAAAACCTATGTAGAACTCAACTACAAAGGGATACAAAAAAAGATCATTGGCGAGAAGTATATCGAATCGGCCAATGGTCACGGGCCTGAAGACTATAAGATCTATTGCTTCCGCGGCGTGCCTTACTGCACCTTACTGTGTGTCGGCAGGGATACCGGGTCGCCGAAGTATTACTTCTTTGATAAAGATTTCAAGTTTCTCTGCTACAGCGAGGACTGCCTGGCATTGAGCCAGGAAGAAATAGACGCCTTCGTGAAGCCAGAGGGCTACGATGAGCTGTTTGAGTACGCCTCGCGCTTGTCGGCGCCCTTCGAGTTTGTTCGCGTTGATTTCTACATCTCGCAAGGCCGAATCATTTTTGGCGAGCTGACCTTTACCCCTTCCGCCGGGCTGGATACGGATATTCTGCCGCCGACCGATGTTTTGCTTGGCGAGATGCTGACGCTGCAACAGCACTGATTTTCACCTGGCCCCACGGTGAAGATCGGCAATACCTGCCGGCATGTTCGCAGCCTGCCGGCCGGTATTGCCCTGAGGGTTATCGGGCCGCCGATCTCGCCGGTTCATGCCGCCGTTACAGCAAAACCCCTGCCGGCAATCCCTGGCAGCCCACGCCCGACCCAAGAACAATACCTCAGCCAGACCACATAACCATTTGAAAAATAATGGCATTAAACGATTAATAAGAATCACTTACATATTTATAATAAAATGTTCTATATGTATAGGAAGCTATAATATAAGATACCGGAAAGTTTCCCTGGTGTTGTTGTGTGTCTTTGCCCTATTTTATAGGGCTTTTTTTGCTCAAAATCGTTGATAACCGTGTGTTTTCATCCGCCCTCGCCGTTTCTTCCCTCATAAGAATCATAACCATTTCTAATTAATACTAATCCTTCTTATTCCTGACTTACCAATAATAACAATGAGTTGCTATTAACCCGGCAAAGCAACTGGCGGCGCGCTTCCGGGTTTCGCGGCCGGAATGTCCACCCTAAAGGTAGGTTTTTGCCTGACGCGAACGGATGCTACTATCGGCCTTTTTCGAGGATGTTGATCCGCATGTTCTTGTCCAACCGGCATTTTATCTCCGCGCTTCTGGCGCTCGCCATCGGCCTTTGGCTGCCGGGCTCCGTGCTGGCCAGGCCCGATTTGGAACGCAAGATCGGCACTACCGTAGCCGATAGCGATTCTGCGGATTATCGTTTCAGCGATCTACGCTTCACCTCCGCCGATGGCCAACGGCATTACCGTGTGCGCATCGCCCAGCCGCGTCGGGCGCCTGCGCCTGACGGCTATCCAACGGTTTATTTCCTCGACGGCAATGCGGTGCTGATGGAGTTGAACGCCGCCTTACTGGCCAAATTGGCAGCGGCGAAGCGGCCGCCGGTGCTGGTGATGATCGGTTATGACAACGATCTGCGCATCGATGCCGCCGGCCGCGCCTACGACTATACGCTCCCTCTGCCGGCAGGCATGAAGAAAGCGCCGCGTGCCGGCGGGGGCGCGGATGCGTTCCTGCAATTGATTGAAACTCGGATCAAACCGGCGATCGCCGCCAAACTGGCGGTCGATCCGCAGCGCCAAACGCTGTGGGGCCACTCCTACGGCGGGCTTTTCGTTCTGCACACGCTGTTCACCCATCCCGCCGCCTTCCAGCGCTACATCGCCGTGGAACCCTCACTGTGGTGGGGCAACGGCATGATCCTGCAAGAAGCGCAGCAGATGACGGAACGACGTGCGGTGCCGGCGACAAGGCTGCAACTGTGGGTTGGCCTGGCGGAACGCGATCGCGCGGCTCCGCCCGGCGTGAAGAGCCCCACTCTGCCGGCGGATGCAACGCATTTGCTGGCCGAACAGCTGGCGCAGCTCGGCGGTCTCACCGTCGGCTATCGGGAGTGGCCCGCCTTAGGGCACGGCGCCATGCTGGGCGCGGCCATCGAGCCGGCGCTGAGCAGCGTCATCGCAGAGGACTGAATCCGCGTCTCAGAAGGTATCGGCCACATTTTCATCTGCGGCGCATATCTTCTGATGAGAAGAGTGTTTACTATCTGAGACGGTGAAGGGTGATCGCGGATGGGGGCGTCAAAAAACAAAGTGGCTCCCCCGTCGGCAAGTGAGCTTGCTCTATCCGGTGGAGCCATACAGTACTGCAGTTTTCCCGGTGGGGCCCTGGTGAGGCGCAAGTAGGAATAGATGGTGTTGGCAGGGCATTTCAGCGTTTTAATACCGCCTGTTTCACTATTTTCTTCTCCCTGTGACGCCTACTATAAGCGCCTGCTCACCGGGTGGAAAAGGGTGAAAACCACCCTTGAAATACATTAATTAAAGTGATATTAGAAGCGGTTGGAGCGAAAGCGCCTAGTTCGGTTTTGAATAATTAAATCAGGGAATTATATTAAAAATGAATATTAATATCACCGACAAACCCAACCCGCAGGATGAAGAGTTCGTTATCGACAGCCTTTGGGCGCACAATCACAAAACCCAGCCCGTAGACATTCACCCGCTGTTCCTGACCGTCACCGACGACAACCAGCAGATCGTCGGCGGCCTGGTCGCGCGCACCTGGTGGGGCGGCCTGGAAGTGCAGTATCTGTGGGTCGGCGATCAATGCCGCAAAAGCGGATACGGCCGCCAATTGATGGAGCTGGCCGAAGAAGAAGCCCGCAAGCGCGGTTGCCATATGGCCTATGTCGATACCTTCGATTTCCAGGCCAGAGGCTTCTACGAAAAACTGGGCTACCGGGTCTACGGCGAGCTGGGCGACTATGCGCATCGCCACACCCGCCATTACCTGGCTAAAAGCCTGTAACGCAGCCTGAGCGGCACAGAGGTGGGTATGGGTTCATCGCATAAAAATAATGAATCTTATTTTAAGGGCCTCATCACCATGATGGAGCACCTGAGCGAACCCTGGGGCATCAAAGATCAGCTGTCCCGCCACCTCTATATGAACCGCGCCGCTTATCTCTATACCAATACGCCGCTGAATTTCGACGTCGCCGGTAAATATGACCACGAATTCCCCGCCGACTGGGCCGACTCCGCCGCCGACTTTATCGAGCATGACAAGATGACCGAAGCGGCGCGCGATCGGGTCACGGTCATAGAAACGCACTACTGGTACGGCAAAGACAGCCTGACGCCGTTTATCAGCGAAAAGCTGCCGGTGTACAACGATGACAAACAGGTGATTGGCGTGATCTGGAACGCCAAGCCGATGAACAGCCTGTCGCCGCTGAAATACATCAATCAGCAAAAACCCAGCGTGTTGACCACCGAAGTCAATAACGAGCTGTTCACCCGTGCCGAACTCGATGTCATTTTCCTTATGCTGCAACGATTTACGGTGAAAGAGATCGCCAAAATCTATAACGTCAGCAATAAGACCATCGAAAACCGTATTTATAACATTTACCAGAAGGCCAACGTGCATACTCAGCAGCAATTTGAGGAATACTGCAAATACGCCAATCTGGATAACTACATTCCCGATCGCCTGATAACCAAAGGCATTCAGTTTATTTGAACCGCAAGGAAGATCTCACCGTGATAAAGATCGAAGATTATCCGCTCACCCGGGTGCCGCAGGATAAACGAGTTTCGTTTTTAAGCGTGGCCATCGTGCATATGGGCATGTTGACCGCGCTGGACCAGTTCATGCTCGGCGCCGTGCTCGGCAACTCCATGACGCTGATTGACGCCTTCACCGCCATTTTCGTCGGCAGCCTGATCTTCGGCGTGGTGACCTACGGCCTGGGGCTGGCGGGCATGCGCGAAGGCATTTCCGGCAGCCTGCTGGCGCGCTGGTGCGGCTTCGGCCGTCTGGGCTCGGTGCTGATCGGCGTGGTGGTGGCCGTCAGCCTGCTGGGTTGGTTCGGCATTCAGAACGCCATTTTCGCCAAGTCGCTCGACTTCGCGCTCGGCAATAAGCTGGGCTTCGGCCTGGCCGCCGGGCTCTCGGGCACGCTGCTGACCATCCTGGTGGCATTCGGCTTCAAGGCGCTGCGCATCGCCGCCCGTATCGCGGTGCCGATGTTCATCATGCTGGTGGCCTATATTTCGGTGACCGCGCTTTCCGGCCATAACCTGCAGGAGATCATCCAGCTGGCGCCGCCGGGTGAACCGCTGACCATCAGCGCCGGCATCACCATCGTCGTCGGCGGCGCCATCGTGGCCAGCCTGATGACCCCCGATCTGACTCGTTACTCCAAAAACGGCAAGCACGTGCTCGGCGTCACGCTCTTCACCATCATCGCCGGCGAGTTCGTGGTGAACGGCCTGGCGATCCTGATCGCCAAAACCCTGGGCACCGCCGATGTGGTCACCATCATGTCACAAGCGGCCGGCGGCGCCGGTTTGCTGGTGGTTGTGTTCTCCACCCTGCGCGTCAACGATCTCAACCTGTACTCTTCTTCGCTGGGCATCGTCAACGCGGTGGAAGGCATCACCGGCAAAAAGCTGAAGTACACCTACACCACGTTGGTGATCGGCATTCTTGGCACCACGCTGTCGGTGCTGGGCATTCTTGACCGCTTTGTCGACTTCCTGACGGTGCTTGGCGTGGTCTTCCCGCCGATTATCGGCATCATGCTGGTGGACTATTACCTGCTGCGCAGCCACCGCAAGATCCTGGACGAGAGCCGCCGTACCGGCCAGCTACCGAGCGAAACGCCGACCATCGGCTGGGCGGCGATCGTCGCCAGCATCGTCGGCGGCGCCGTTGGCCTTGCGACCGAATGGGGCGTGCCGACCATCAACTCTCTGGTGGCCGCCAGCCTGCTGTATTGGGTGCTCAAACTGGCCTTCAGCCGGGCGCAAAAACCGCTGGCCTCACAGAAATCGCTCTGATTTTCGCGCACGCGTTAATGCACTCCTCCGGTAACGGGGGAGTGTTTGATGCTCGAAAAGGGAGATTCAGTGCAAAAGAATAGGCCGATCGCGCAGACAAACGGCCGTGGTAGTTAGGGTCCCTGGTGTCGGTAGCAAGCTATCCATTATGCTCAGAGTGTGGCAACGCCCCCTCTGGGCTTTTTATTATAAAAATTGTTGGCTTCCGTGTTTGATCATAAAGAAAAACTTCAGCTTGCATGAACAGTAGCCCATGAAATCGGTTTTGGTCAACATAAAAGTAAACATAAAACCGGCTTTTGTGTTCACTTTTCCATAAGCAAAACCTAATCAATTGATTTACACGGCTTTATCTTTCGCACAGAGAAAGCAGGCCACCCCCGCTGACATCACTGCGCTAAACGGCTGACGAGAAACAATAATTACCGCCAATAATCAGCCTGTTACCCGCGCGTCCGCGCCTTTTTATCTGGACAACGCCAGTGCGTAGGATATAGTGAAGCCTGCGTAATGTTTGTAAGGACAGCCAATGAAAACCACCAACGCACAGCGCAAAATCAACATCATTAAAAATATTGAATATCTGATGCGTACCCGCGGTGAAACCAAGGCTTCCTTTTCCAATCGCAGCGGCCTGACGCGCACGACTCTCTACAAAATTCTTGACGGAAGAGTGAACAACGTTCAGCAATCCACCGTGAATCGGATCTCCGATTTCTTCGGTGTCTCCTGTGAAGAGATCGAAGACTACGATCTGGAAAAGCTGGAGCTGCTCAACGAGACGCTGTCCACCGAGGGCAACAAGAACCCTTCCGCCATTCCGGTGATCCCGCAGTCGCGCTATCTGGCCGTCTCGCAGCGCAAGATCGGGCAACTGGTCACCGAGTTTCCTCTGACTTATTTCTTCGGCGATGAGTCGAACATGTTGGCAATGAAAATAGAGACCGAAATTAAAGGGTCATTTATTCCCGGCGAGATCATCATCATAAAACGTCCGCCGGTACTGATTTGCGATTCGCCTTTGCTGTATCACTCGGGAAAAAGCGGCTTCTTTGTGGTTGACGACAAAGACAGCGAAAGCATGGACAAACGCCCTCAGGACACCGTGCAATTCCTGGGTTACATCGTTGGAGAAAGGTTATAAATGGAACCGAATCAGAAGTTCAAGCTGTTGGGCTTCACCCGGCATGGCACCATCGCGGCCAATGTCATGGTATTGGCCACCGGCAAAACCATTACCATGGGGCTGAATGAGCTGGCCGACAGCGAAATATCGGAAGATCTGAGCCGGCACGAGCTGCAGGCGCTGTACCGCAAACTCTATGGCGACAACCAACAAAAAACCGCCTACGAGCTCAGCGATCGCCATGAACGATCCTGGTACGCCTACCTGATTATTACCGTGGCGCTCAGCGTGATTTATATTTTCTCAACGCTGTGCGGCGTCAAGCCGATCCAAATCCCGGTGCTGAATCTCATCACGCCGCCGGCGATCTTCATCTACCCGCTCACGTTCATTCTGGTGGACATTCTCAACGAATTCTACGGGTTGCGGCTGGCCAGGCGCACCATCATCATCTCGTTTATCGCCAACCTGACCTTTGTCCTGGGGGTCTGGGTGACGACGCTGGTGCCGAGCATTCCGCAGTGGGAGTACAGCGAGACCTACAACGGCATCGTACACAGCATCATGGCGGTGCTGGTGGCCTCGTCAGCGGCCTATCTGATCTCCGAGAACGTCAACTCCTACCTGCTCTGCAAAATCAAAGAGTTGACCAACTCCCGCTACCTGTTTGTGCGCGTGATCACCAGTACCGTAGTGGCTTCGGCCATCGACAGCGTGGTGTTCTGTACGCTGGCGTTCTACAACGTGCTGAGCTGGGACATCATCAAAACCATGATCCTGTCGCAGTTCCTGATCAAGGTGGTTTACGCCCTTCTGGGCGTCGGGCCGATCTACGCCACCCGCAGTCTGTTTAACCGCTACATCAATACCGAACAAGCAAAGGGCAATGAATATGCATATCCAAAAGCAAGATAAGATCACCCATCTTGGCGCCAACTCCGATTATCCGGATCAATATGCTCCCGCATTGCTCGAAGCCTTGCCGCGCGCGCGCGGCCGCGATCTGATCGGCGTGGACGAGCGGCAGCTGCCGTTCAGCGGCTTTGATCTGTGGACCGCCTTCGAGCTGTCCTGGCTCAACGCCAAGGGTAAGCCGGTGGTAGGCATCGGCGAATTTACCTTCCCGCACTCCTCGTCGAACCTGATCGAATCCAAGTCGTTCAAGCTGTATCTCAACAGCTTTAACCAAACGCGCTTCGACAGCGTAGAACAGGTGAGCGCCGCCATGCAGCAAGATCTGTCGCAGGCGGCCAACGGCCAGGTCACCGTCAAGCTCTATCCGGGGCTGGAAGGTTACCCGGCGCAGATCGAGCGCCTGCCGGGCATCAACATCGACGATCTGGATATCGCGGTCGACGACTTCGCCTTCAAACCGGAATACCTGAGCGGCGCAGCCGAGAGAGGGGAACCGGTGTCGGAGACGCTGTCTTCCAATCTGCTGAAATCCAACTGCCTGGTCACCAACCAGCCGGACTGGGGCAGCGTGGTGATCCGCTATGAAGGCCGCAAAATCGATCGCGAAAGCCTGCTGCGCTATCTGATCTCCTTCCGCCAGCACAATGAATTCCACGAGCAGTGCGTCGAGCGCATTTTCAACGACATCAAGCAGAGCTGCCGCCCGGAAAAACTCAGCGTGTTCGCGCGCTACACCCGCCGCGGCGGCCTGGACATCAACCCCTTCCGCAGCGATTTCGAAACGGCGCCGGCGCTCGGCCGCCTGATCAGACAGTAAGCGTTATCCCCCAATGCTCCCGCCGGGGAGCATTGTTTCCCTCGCATTCATCTCCCTGTTATTTTTCGCCATTATCGTCGTCAGCGGCTATCTTCAAAGCACACTGACGGAGATTAACGACGCATGCCTGACCTTTCACGCAGAGACATCCTGCGGGCTGCCGCCATCGGATCGGCTTTCTCACTGTTGCCCGCCTCGATTCGCAAAGCGCTGGCCATTCCCGCCAATAACCGCACCGGCACCCTGCGCGACGTCGAACACGTGGTGATCCTGATGCAGGAGAATCGCTCTTTCGACCACTACTTCGGCACCTTGCCTGGCGTGCGCGGCTTCAGCGATCGCTTCACCATTCCACTGCCCGGCGATCGCCATGTCTGGCAGCAGCAGGGCGCCGAGCGGCTGGTGCTGCCCTACCACCTGGACAGCAAACGCGGCAACGCCCAGCGCGTCACCGGCACGCCGCATTCGTGGGTGGATGAGCAAGCCGCCTGGGATCACGGCCGCATGAGCGCCTGGCCCACCTACAAAACGCCGGCCTCGATGGGCTACTACCGCCAGCAGGAGCTGCCGTTCCAGTTCGCGCTGGCCAACGCCTTTACCCTGTGCGACGCCTATCACTGCTCCATTCACGCCGGTACCAACACCAACCGGCTGTTCCACTGGACCGGCACCAACGGCCCGTCCGCCGCCGACGTGGCGGTGGTGGTCAACGAGTGGGACAGCCCCGGCCCGGCGGAGATCGGCTACCAGTGGACAACCTATCCGGAACGGCTGGAGGCAAGCGGCGTCAGTTGGAAGGTGTATCAATTCCTGCCGGACAACTTTACCGACAACCCGCTGGCGGGTTTTCGCCAATACCGCGCCGCCAGCATTCAGGTGGGCAATCCGGCGCGGCCGCCGAAAGACTTCAACGCCTTCGTGCCCTACAGCGATGCGCTCAACGAGGCCGCGCCGCTGTACAAGGGCAACGGCAACACCCTGCCGGCCGCCGACGGCAACGATCTGGACGCCATGCTGGCCGGATTTCGCGCCGACGTGCAGCAGGGAAAACTGCCGCAGGTCAGCTGGATCATCGCGCCGGCGGCCTATTCGGAACACCCCGATCCCTCCAGCCCGGTGCAGGGCGGCTGGTTCACCCAAGAGATCCTCAACGCGCTGACCGACAACCCGGAGGTGTGGAGTAAAACCGTCCTGCTGGTCAACTACGACGAAAACGACGGCTTTTTTGACCATATGCCTTCACCTTCCGCACCCTCGCTGCGCGAAGACGGCAGCTTCGCCGGTAAATCGACCGTGCCGTTCGACACCGAGATCTTCCAGCACGTGGCGCCGCCCGGTTCGCAGGATCAACCGCCGCCGGACGGCCGCATCTACGGCCCCGGCCCACGGGTGCCGATGCTGGTGCTGTCGCCCTGGAGCCGCGGCGGCTGGGTCAATTCGCAGGTCTTCGATCACACCTCGGTGCTGCAATTTTTGGAAAAGCGCTTTCAGGTGCATGAACCCAACATCAGCGCCTGGCGCCGCGCGGTGTGCGGCGATCTCACCTCGGCGTTCAACTTTGTCGATCCTAACGGCGAAGCGCTGCCGAGCCTGCCCGCCACCAGCCGCCACGCCGCCGACGGCCTGCGCCTGCGCCAAGAACAGCTGCCGCAGGTGCCGCTGCCATCCCCCGCCCACCAGCGTTTGCCCCATCAACGCCGCCTGGCACGCCCTTCCCGCGCGTTGCCGTACCAGCTGCACGTCGAAGCCACCGTCGCGGCCGAGCAGCGCCGCGTGACGCTGAACCTGTTCAATACCGGCGAGCAGGGAGCGGTGTTTCACGTCTACGATCGGCGGGATCTGACGCAGATCCCGCGCCGTTTTACCGTCGAGGCGGGTAAGGCGGTCAGCGACGACTGGCTGGCGGAGAGTGAGTACCATCTGTGGTTGCTCGGCCCCAACGGCTTTCATCGCGAGCTGCGCGGCGCCCTGAGCCGGCCGCAGCCGGAGGTGCGTTTGCGCCCGACGGGCCGCAGCCTGCTGCTGCAGCTGAACAATCCGGGCACCGAAGCGATAGCGGTTACCCTCGAACGCTGCCCCTACACGCAGCAAGGGCCGTGGCCTATCACGCTGCCGGCGGGCGGCAGCCACCAGCAAGCGTTTGACACCCGTGCCAGCGGCGGTTGGTATGACCTTACGCTGCAAGGCGCCGACGGCTGGCTGCGCCGCCTGGCGGGGCGGCTGGAGGATGGCGAACACAGCGTCAGCGACCCGCTGATGGGCCAGGGGTAATCGATCGGCATCAAGGGAGTTCAAAAAGCGAAAGGATATCGCTTATCATTGCGTTCTCGTTCCCAGCCGATTACCCAAGGATCTTCATGCCCGCTGTTCTTATCGCCAAAGCCGGCCGCTGGTTGGCCGCCTGCGTTTTGCTGTTGGCCGGCGCCGCTCAAGCCGCGCCTATCGTCGTCACCGATGTCGCCGGCCGTCAGGTCACCCTGCCGCAACCGGCCAAACGCGTTATTCTGGCCGATGCCCGCGCGCTACTAGCGCTGAATATTCTGCACCCGCAGCAGCCGCTGAAAAACATCATCGCCTGGGACAACTCGCTGAAGGTCAAAGCACCGGATCTGGTTGAGGCCTATGCGAAAAAATTTCCGCAGGTCATGCAAATCCCTACCTTCGACAACCCTTACACCAGTGATTTCAGCGTGGAAAGCGCGGTGGTGCGCCAACCGGACCTGATCATTTTCGACATCGGTCTGCTGAGCAAATTGAAAGACAGCGGCGTACTGACCCAGCTGGAAAAAGTCGGCATCCCGGTGCTGATCATCGATTTTCGCCAGCAGCCGCTGACCAACACCGTCGCCAGCATGGCGCTGTTGGGTAAAGTGTTTGACGAGCAGCCCAACGCCGACGCCTTTATTCGCCTCTATCAGCAGCGCCTCGAGCTGGTGCGCCAGCGCGTCGCCACGCTGAAACCGGAGCAGCGCCCCAGCGTCTTCATCGAGCGCAGCGCCGGCATCAAAGGCGATCAGTGCTGCAACACCTTCGGCAAAGGCAGCTTCGGGCAGTTCATCGATACCGCCGGCGGCAACAATATCGGCAGCAAGCTGTTTTCAGACATGGGCGGTGAAGTGAACGTCGAGCAGGTGATCAGCAGCAACCCGGATTTCTATCTGCTGACCGGCGCCGACTGGAGCCGCGGGCATCGCGGCACGCTGGCGGTGCCGCTGGGTTACGCTACCGATATGGCCACCAGCCAAAAGAAACTGGCGCATCTGCTGGATCGCACCGGCATTAACGTGCTGAAAGCGGTGAAAGAAAAACGCGTGATGGCGATTTACCATCAATTTTACGACACGCCGCTCAACTTTATCGCCGTTGAGGCGATCGCCAAATTCCTGCACCCGGCGCTGTTTAAAGATATTGATCCGCAAGCGGATATCGAAATGGTGCATCAGAAATTCACCGCGCTGGATTACAGCGGCGTCTTCTGGCTTACGCCGCAATAACCCCCGCCAGGGCCCGCCAGCCGGGCCCTGTTTCCCGCATTCATTATTTAGTTACCCACTTAACTATCCCGTAACAATTCTATTTACTTGCCAATAATTATCATTAAGATTGTCTTTTCTAAAAAAACACATCCGGGTCTGAAACTCTTAAGGCATTATTATGTCACCTCTTTTTCGGCTTTCCCTGCTGACGGCTGCCATCGCCGTCGCGTTCCCTGTCCTTGCTACTGATAATTCATCTCAGAACGATACCGATACCGTGACCGTCGTCGGCAACTGGCTGGACAACCCTGATACCAGTTCGGTGCTGCTCAACCATCCGGGCGCGCGTTCCATCGTCACCCAGCAGCAGATGCACGAACAGGGCGACCAAACCATCGCCGACAGCCTGCGCGGCGTACCCGGCGTGCAGGTGCGCGACAGCAACGGCACCGGCGGCAGCGACATCTCGCTCAACGTCGGCGTGCGCGGCCTGACTTCGCGTCTTTCTCCGCGCTCCACCATTTTGATGGACGGCGTCCCGCTGGCGGTCGCGCCTTACGGCCAGCCGCAGCTGTCGATGGCCCCGCTGTCTATCGGTAATCTGCAATCGGTGGACGTGGTGCGCGGCGGCGGCGCGGTGCGCTACGGGCCGCAGAACGTCGGCGGCGTGATCAACTTCGTTACCCGAGACATTCCCAAAACGTTTGGCGGCACCGCCAGCGTACAAACCCAGGGTGCCAGCCACGGCGGCCTGAAGACCCTGACCAGCGCCTCCGTGGGCGGCACCGCAGACAACGGCCTCGGCGCCGAGCTGCTCTACTCCGGCCTGCACGGCCAGGGCTACCGCGACAACAACGACAACACCGACATCGACGATTTCATGCTGAAAACGCGTTATGCGTTCAGCGATCGCGACGAGCTGCTGGCCAATTTCCACTACTACGACGCCAAAGCCGGCATGCCGGGCGGGCTGAGTGCCGCGCAATACGCGCAAAACCCGTTCCAATCCACGCGGCCGTGGGACCAGTTCGAAGGCCGCCGCAAGGATATGTCGTTCAAGTACAAACATCAGGAAGACGACAAACAGTTCGAAGTGTTGACCTACTTCACCGACAGTTATCGCGGCAGCAACATCGAATCGGAAGGCACCGGCAAAAACGCGGGCCAGCGGCGCATGGTCTCCTATCCGCGTCACTATTCAACCTGGGCTATCGAACCAAGCTATTCGCAGGTCTTCCGCTTCTGGGATATGGCGCACGAGATCACCCTCGGTTACCGTTACCTGAATGAAACCATGGACGAAAAGGCGTCGCGTTCGGCCTGGTATAATCCGTCGGATATCGGCTCGACGCCGGAGACCCCGGACTATTACCAGCACACCTCCGGCGGCACCGCGGCCAACGCGTTCTATATCGACGACACCATCAACGTCGGCAACTGGACGGTCACGCCGGGCCTGCGTTATGAAAGCATCCGCACCCACGTGGACGATGCCTTCAACAACATCAGCCGCGAGAAAAGCTACAGCGAACCGCTGCCGTCCTTGAACGTGATGTACCACCTGTCCGACGCCTGGAAGCTGTTCGCCAACGCCAACACCTCGTTCGGCAGCATGCAGTATTTCCAGCTGACCAAAGGCGGCAACGGCAACCAACCTGCGCCGGGGCTGACGGCGGAGAAAGCACATACCTATGAATTCGGCACCCGCTACGACGACACCGTGGTCAAAGCCGAAGCCACGCTGTTCTACATCGACTTCGATAACCAGCTGCAATACATCAGCAACGACGTAGGCTGGACCAATATGGGCGCCACCAAGCACAAAGGTATCGAGCTGGCGCTCAGCTACGATCTCAGCGAGCTGAACCGGACGCTCGACGGCGCCAGCGTCTATACCAGCTATACCTACACCAAGGCCAGCACCGATAAGGGCGACTTCGCCGGTAAAGACCTGCCGTTCTACTCGCGCCAGGTGTATACCGTCGGCACGCGCTACGCCACCGGCAGCTGGGTATGGAATCTGGACGGCTACGCGCAGTCCAAACAGCATTCGCCGGGCACCGGGCCGGAGTACGTCACGCAGGAAAGCGCCGATGGTCAGTTCGGCGATATCGCCGGCTACATGGTGTGGAATGTGCGCGGGGAATATAACTTCGGGCCGCAGCTGTCGAACCTGACGCTGGGCGCCGGGGTGAAAAACCTGTTCGATCAGCGTTACTTCACCCGCTCCAACGACAATAACTTCGGCAAGTACGTCGGCGAACCGCGCACCTTCTTCGTGCAGGGGTCGATCGCCTTCTGATACCGAGGCCCCGCCGGGGCCTCGGTATCACCGACAGTAAAGGCGAAACAGGCGCGCCAGGTGCGCGCCCATCGGCGTCAAAGTGGTGTCCTTGCGTTGGATAAGATAAAACGTCGCTTTCGGCAGACTCTCTTCCAGCTCGAGCGGCACCAAATGCTTGCCCAGAATCGGATCCGAAATCACGTCCACCGACAGAATGCTAACAAAATCGCTCTGCGCCACCAGGCTGGTACAAGCCATAAAGGTCTCGCAGGTCACGCTGATCGACGGCGCCATGCCCAAGTCCCCGAACAGATCGTGCAATAACCGGTAATAACTGCCTTTCGGTGTCGGCATGGTCCAGTCGCAGTGCTGCAGCTGTTTCAGCGAGGTCGCCCCCTCCATCGGATGCCCTTTGCGCACCACCACCCGATACTCTTTTTCCATCAGCCGTTCGTACTGCAACTCGTTGTCGAGGCTGCTGGGATAGTAGGTATTGACGGTAAAATCCAGCTCGCCCTGGCGCAGTTCAGGGATCATCGACACCAGCTGCCCCTCGACGATGCGCACCTTCACGTTGGGATACTCACGATGAAACTGCGTGACCACCTGCGGCATCACGGTGCGCGCAATGCTGCCACCGACGCCGATATTCACCGTGCCGCCCGCCAACCCCAGCCGCTGCTGGATATCTTCCTGCGCCACCCGCAGCTCTTCAAGGATCAGGCTGGCATGCTGGAAAAAGTTATCGCCGCAGTCGGTCAAGACCACACCCTGGCTACGGCGAATAAACAGCTTGGCGCCCAGCACCTCCTCCAGCTCCTGAATGGCCTTGGTCAGTGCAGGCTGGGAAAGGCGTGAGGTGCGGCTGGCGGCGCGGATGCTGCCCTGGCGGCTAACGTCCACAAATGCACGTAATTGGTGCAATTTTATCGAGGCTGGCATAGGCGAAAGGCGATAACCGTTATTTATCAATAGCAAGATATTGGCATCTTATTTAGCCAGATTCCATTGTGTACATTCGGAAAAAACATAATAAATAACCAAATTCTTATTTCGCTTAATTAAGCGCATTTTCTGCGCCAATAAGCACCATTCACGGCAGTTAGTAACCAAATACACCTTTTTCTTTGCAATAGCTTCACCGTCTGATTTCAGTTCAGAGCATAACTGCTGCCTGGAGCGATCCAGCGCGCGATAACTTATGAGATATCACTATGACTAATTCGCTTTCGATGTTGGTGGCCGATTTGTACCCGCAATTACAGGCCTGGCGCCGCGACTTCCATCGCTATGCCGAGTCCGGCTGGTTTGAGTTCCGCACCGCTACCCTGGTGGCGGAAGAACTCGATCGGCTGGGTTATCGCCTGCAGCTGGGCCGCGAGGTCATCAAGGCAGAGTCTCGCATGGGGCTGCCTTCGTCCGATGAGCTGGAAGCGCAGGAACAGCGCGCCCGCAATCAGGGGGCGTTGGAAAAATGGTTGCCGCACTTTTCCGGCGGCTTCGCCGGCATCGTCGCAACGCTCGATACCGGCCGCCCCGGCCCAACCATCGCCTACCGCGTGGATATGGACGCCCTCGATCTCAACGAGTTGCTGGAACCCGAACACCTGCCGTTCCGTGAAGGCTTCGCCTCTTGCAACAGCGGCATGATGCATGCATGCGGTCATGACGGCCATACCACCATCGGCCTGGGGCTGGCGCACGTCTTCAAAAGCCTGGAGCCCCAGCTTAGCGGCACCGTCAAACTGATCTTCCAGCCGGCGGAAGAAGGCACCCGCGGCGCAAAATCGATGGTGGAGGCCGGCGTGGTGGACGACGTCGATTTCTTCACCGCGGTGCATATCGGCACCGGCGTGCCGGCCGGTGAGCTGGTGTGCGGCAGCGACAGCTTTATGGCCACCAGCAAGCTGGACGTCACCTTCCGCGGCGTCGCCTCCCACGCCGGCGCCAGGCCGGAAGACGGTCGCAACGCTCTGCTGGCAGCGGCCCAGGCTGCGCTGGGGCTTTACGCCATCCCGCGCCACAGCGAAGGCAGCTCGCGCATCAATGTCGGCGTGCTGCAGGCCGGCACCGGCCGCAACGTGATCGCCGATCGGGCGTTTATGAAGGTGGAAACGCGCGGCGCCACCAATGAGATCAACGCGTTCGTCTATCAGCAGGCGCTGAACGCCATCGAAGGCGCAGCCAAGATACACGGCGTCGCCTGCGACATCGCGCTGATGGGCGCTGCGCAGAGCAGCAAACCGACCCAACCGTGGGTGGATTACATCCGCCGCCAGGCACAGCAGGTAACCGAACTGACCTCGGTGGTCGATCGCCGCGAACAGGCTGCGGGTTCAGAAGACGCCACCTACATGATGGAGCGGGTGAAATCCCGCGGCGGCCAGGCCTCATACGTCATTTTCGGCACCGAGCTGAGCGCCGGGCACCATAACGAAAAATTCGACTTCAACGAGCAGGTGATGGCGGTGGCGGTGAAAACGCTGGCATCGCTGGCGCTGAACCTGCCGACATTCGGGAGCGAAGCATGAGCAACTCAGCACTGCAGGCATTTATCGACGACTACATTGACCAACGCCGACCCCGCCTCAGCGCGCTGAGCGACGCGATTTGGGACCACCCGGAAACGCGCTTCAACGAGACCTATTCCGCCACGTTGCTGGCCGATGCGCTGGAGCAGGAAGGTTTCTCGGTCGAACGCGGCGTGGGCGACATCGAGACGGCGTTTATCGCCAGCTACGGCAGCGGCCACCCGGTCATCGCGCTGCTGGGCGAGTACGACGCGCTGGCCGGGCTGAGCCAGCAGGCGGGCCGCGCCACGCCGCAGCCACTGGTGGAAAACGGCAACGGCCATGGCTGTGGCCACAACCTGCTGGGCACCGCGGCGCTGGCGGGCGCCTTCGCCGCCAAGGCGTGGATGCAGCAAAACCGGCTGACCGGCACCCTGCGCTTCTACGGTTGCCCGGGCGAAGAAGGCGGCTCCGGCAAAACCTTTATGGTGCGCGAAGGCCTGTTCGACGACGTCGACGCCGCCCTCACCTGGCACCCGGAAGGCTTCAGCGGCATGTTCAATACCAGTACGCTGGCCAACATTCAGGCGGCGTTTCACTTCAAGGGCGTCGCCGCCCATGCCGCCAACTCGCCGCACCTGGGGCGCAGCGCGCTGGACGCGGTGACGCTGATGAATACCGGCGCCAACTTCCTGCGCGAACATATCGTGCAAGAAGCGCGGCTGCACTACGCGGTCACCAACACCGGCGGCAACTCCCCCAACGTGGTGCAGGCCGACGCCGAGGTGTTGTACCTGATCCGCGCTCCGCAGCTCGACCAGGCGCAGGACATTTACCAACGGGTGATTAACATCGCCAAGGGCGCAGCACTGATGACTGACACCCAGATGGAAGTGCGCTTCGACAAGGCCTGCTCCAACTATGAGCCAAACCGCAGCCTGGAACGCGCGATGTATCAAAACCTGTGTGATTTCGGTCTGCCCGAGTACAGCGACGCCGAACGCCGCTTCGCCGAGGAAATCCGCCAGACGCTGAGCCGCGACGATCTGCGCAACGCCAAACTCAACATTGCCCGCACCGGCGGCGCAGCCGGGCGCGAGTGGGTGCAGTTGCTGGGAGAAAAGGTGCTGATGGACGAGGTCGCTCCTTATGTGGAATCCGACGACCTGCTGTACGGTTCTACCGACGTTGGCGACGTAAGCTGGGTGGCGCCGACCGCCCAATGCTTTAGCCCCTGTTTCGCACTCGGCACCCCTCTGCACACCTGGCAACTGGTGGCGCAGGGCCGCACCGCTATCGCCCATAAGGGCATGTGCCTGGCCGGCAAGGTGATGGCGGCGACCGCCATCGATCTGCTGAGCGACAGCGCTCTGCTGGCGCGCTGCCGCAGCGAGTTTGAACGCCGGCGCGCCGAACAGCCGTACCGCTGCCCAATCCCGCAGGGGGTGAAACCCTCCCCATTGAAATAGCATGAACAGACAGGGCCCGGAGAACCGGGCCACTAAGCATAATTATAAATAAATCAAATAATAACAATCACACAACAGAGCAAACACAGAGGGTAAAATCATGAGTGAGGCCACAACGCCAATCAATAAAAGCCCCGGACGCGTTTTTTACTGGGTGGAACGCATCGGCAATAAGATCCCCAATCCGTTTTTACTGTTCGTCTATTTGATCCTGGTGCTTATGCTGGCCACCGCGCTGTTTTCCTGGCTCGACGTGGCGGTGAAAAATCCGGCCACCGGCGAGCTCATCAAGGTCAATAACCTGATGAGCGTGGCGGGCATGCAGTGGATATTTCCCAACATCATCCATAACTTCAGCAGCTTTGCGCCGCTGGGGGCTATTTTGGCGCTGGTGATAGGCGCCGGCCTGGCGGAAAAGGTCGGCCTGCTGCAGGCGCTGATGTATAAAATGGCCTCGCGCGTCAGCGCCCGCTACGCCAGTTATATGGTGCTGTTTATCGCCTTCTTCAGCCATATCTCGTCGGACGCCGCGCTGGTGGTGATGCCGCCCCTTGGCGCGCTGATGTTTGTGGCGGTGGGCCGCCACCCGATAGCCGGACTGCTGGCGGCGATCGCCGGCGTCGCCTCCGGCTTTACCGCCAACCTATTGATCGTCACCACCGACGTATTGCTTTCCGGCATCAGCACCGAAGCCACCAAAGCGGTGGATGGCGCGGTTCACGTTAGCGTAATCGACAACTGGTACTTTATGGCCACCTCCGTGATCGTGCTGACCATCGCCGGCGCGCTGCTCACCGACAAGTTTATCGAGCCCCGGCTGCCGAAGTGGCAAGGCGGCGCCGAAGACAAAATCGCAGCGCTGACCCCGTTGCAAAACCGGGGGCTGATGATGAGCGGCATCGCCGCGCTGGTGTTTATCGCCATCATCGCCGCTCTGGTGGTGCCGGAGGCCGCGCCGCTGCGTGACCCGAACACCGGTTCGGTGATCCCTTCTCCGTTCATCAAGGGCATTGTGCCGATCATCATCCTGTTCTTCTTCACCGTCGCCATTACCTATGGCGTAGTCACCAAACAGATCCGGCGGCCGGATGACATTCCCCACCACTTGCTCGATCCGATGAAAAGCATGGCGGGTTTTATCGTGATGGTGTTTCCGCTGTCGCAGTTCGTGGCGTTCTTTAACTGGAGCAACATGGGCAAGTTTATGGCCGTCGGCCTGACCGATATGCTGGAAGCCGCCGGCATGAGTGGCGCGCCGGCATTTCTCGGCCTGATGTTCCTCTCCGCCTTCCTGTGCATGTTCATCGCCAGCGGCTCGGCGATCTGGTCAATTTTGGCGCCGATCTTCGTGCCGATGTTTATGCTGCTCGGTTTTCACCCGGCGTTCGCCCAGATGATCTTTCGCATCGCCGACTCTGCGGTGCTGCCGCTGGCGCCGATGTCGCCGTTCCTGCCGCTGTTCCTCGGCTTCCTGCAGCGCTACCGCAAAGACGCTCAACTCGGCACTTATTACGTGCTGATCCTGCCCTATCCTGTGGTGTTCTTCAGCGTGTGGATTTTGCTGCTGCTGGTCTGGTATGCGCTTGGGTTGCCAATCGGCCCGGGCGTGTATCCGAAACTGGGCTAAACCGCCCCGCTACCTCGCCCCCGAGCCGGCTCGCGGGGCGGGTTCTCTTCCCCCCGATCCCCGAAAAAAAATTGATCTTCCTCACCCTCCCAACGCCCCAGCGCATTATTTCATTGCCTTGCTAAACCGGTTCTTCTATTTTAGCACCCCATCTGACAAGGACAAAAACAGGGATTAAGCATGATGAATCGCGTATGGGTACTGGGCGACGCCGTGATCGACCTGGTGCCGGAAAATGCCAACGGTTATCTCAAATGCCCCGGCGGCGCGCCGGCTAACGTGGCGGTGGGTATCGCCCGGCTCGGTGGCGACAGCGCTTTTATCGGGCGAGTGGGGCAAGACAGCTTCGGCGCCTTTTTGCAGCGGGTGCTGAGCGATGAAGGGGTGGATATCGGCCATATGCGGCCGGATCCCGAACACCACACCTCCACGGTCGTGGTGGATCTCGATCTGCAGGGTGAGCGCTCATTCACGTTTATGGTGCAGCCCAGCGCCGATCTGTTTTTGCAGCCCGACGATCTGCCGGTTTTCCAACAGGGCGAATGGCTGCACCTCTGCTCCATCGCGCTCTCGCAGGAGCCCAGCCGCAGCGCGGCCTTTACCGCGATGGAACGCATTCGGGCGGCCGGCGGCCGGGTCAGTTTCGATCCCAACATCCGCGAAGAGGTCTGGCGCCAGCCGGAAGCGCTGCGCCCCTGCCTGCAAAAGGCGCTGCTGCTGGCGGACGTGGTGAAACTGTCGCGCGAAGAGCTGGCTTTCATCAGCCATCTTGACGATCTGGAGAACGCCATTCGCTGGATGATGCAAACCTATCCGCTGCGCCTGCTGCTGGTGACGCTGGGCGGCGACGGCGTCTGCGTACACGATGGGCAGCGTCTGCGCCATTTCCACGCGCCATCGATCGTGCCGGTCGATACCACCGGCGCCGGCGACGCCTTCGTCGCCGGGCTGTTAGCGGCGCTGGCGCGCCTTCACGAATTGCCGCAGGAAGCGCAATGGCCGGCGGTTATCGCCCAGGCCCAGGCCTGCGGCGCGCTGGCCACCACCGCCAAAGGCGCCATGACCGCCCTGCCCCGCGCCGACGAGCTGGCCGCTTTCCTGCGTTGATCCACTGCATTCACGGCGATCCGCAGGTTCGCCGTGCTCTTTTACCCACGATTTGCGCGCTCGATCACAATAGCTGAATCGGGTTAGCTAACTGAGTTGCCAGCTCGCTTCGCTCTCGTTATCTTTCGCCATGAAAAACCGGTTTAGCAATTTAGCAAACAATAATAACAACCCTTACCCGGATGATAGACGATGATAAAAAAACTCAGCTATTTGGCGATAACAACAGGGCTTTTCCTCTCCGCTTCCAGCGCAGCGGCCTCGGGCAGCGGCAGCATCGAGGCGCGTCTCAACGCGCTGGAACAACGTCTGGCGCAGGCGGAACGGCGCGCCGCACAGGCTGAAACCCGCGCGACGGCGGCGGAACGTCGGGCGCAACAGCTGGAACAACGCACCGCCAACACCGAACGGCAAACCGCACAGATTGCGCAGCAGGCCGCCACGCCGGAAACGCCGGTTGCCCCGGCCAGCGCGCTGCAGCTGAGCGGATTCAATGACCTGAAGCTGTACGGGGATGTGGAGTTCAATCTGGACGGCGCCAGCCGCAGCGGCCAGCTGACGTCGCTGAAAGGCAGCGACCACAAGGACTGGAAGCCCGGCAACAAAGAACGTTGGGATATCAACGGCCGCATTCTGGTCGGGCTGGACGACTACCGCCGCAATCCGGACGGCAACTTCTCCGGCTTCAGCGTGCAGCCGCTGGCGGACATGACCGGCAAAATGAACCTGGACGACGCCGCCTTCTTCTTCGGCAATGAAAAGAACTGGCAAACCAAAATCGGCCGCTTTGAAGCCTACGACATGTTCCCGCTGAATCAGGACACCTTCATTCAATACTCCGGCAATACCGCCAACGATCTGTACGCCGACGGCTTCGGCTATATCTACATGATGAAAGAGGGCCGCGGCCGCAGCAGCAGCGGCGGCAACCTGATGCTGAGCAAATACGCCGGTGATGTCTATTTCGAGCTGAACACGCTGGTGGAGGACGGCACTTCGCTGTTCCAGGACAACAGCTACCACGGCAACGCCCTGGACAATAAGAAAAACGTCGCCTATTTACGGCCGGTGATCGCCTGGAAAAAAGACGCCTTCAGCATCGCGGCGGCGATGGAAAGCAACGTGGTGAATAACGCCTACGGCTATCGGGACAGCCAGGGCCGTTTCGTCGATCAGTCCAAGCGCAACGGCTACGGCATGACGATGAGCTGGAACAACAGCGCCACCGATCCGGACAACGGCGTGGTGGCCAACCTGAGCACCGCCTATCTGGATGCCTCAGGCGAGCAAGACTTCACCGCCGGCGTCAACGTGCTGTGGCGGCGCTTCGAACTGGGTTATATCTATGCCCATAACAATATCAAAGAGTTCAATACCGCCGGGATCGCCGCCGATATCCACAACCCGCTCAGCGAACCGGGCAACTACGACATCCACACCGTTCACGCGTCGTATCAGATACCTGACATTATGAATATGAAGAATTTCAATCTGTATTTAGGCGCCTATGTGTCGCTGCTGGAGGCCAACGCCGACAACAAGATCGCCAACGGCGACAACGATCAACGTTACGGCATGCGCGCCAGATTCAAGTATTTCTTCTGACATCGATTCACGGCGCTGCGCCGCAAACGGCGCGGCGGCATTTTTATTTAGCAAGGGGACAACATGGACATTACCGCAACCGCCAACGCGCTGTTGCCGCTGCTTGGCGGTAAAGAGAATATCGCCAGCGCCGCCCACTGCGCCACGCGCCTGCGCCTGGTGCTGGTGGACGACAGCAAAGTGGACAAAGAGGCCATCGGCAAACTGGACGGCGTCAAAGGCTGCTTCAGCAACGCCGGTCAAATCCAGGTGATCTTCGGCACCGGGCTGGTGAACAAGGTGCATGCGGAATTCATCAAGGCGGCGGGCGTCAGCGAATCCAGCAAGGCCGAAGCCGCCGATATCGCGGCGAAAAAGCTCAACCCGCTGCAGCGCATCGCCCGCCTGCTGTCGAACATCTTCGTGCCGATCATTCCGGCGATCGTCGCTTCCGGCCTGCTGATGGGGCTGCTCGGCATGGTGAAAACCTACGGCTGGGCCGATGCCAACAGCGCGCTGTTCATCATGCTGGATATGTTCAGCTCGGCGGCGTTCATTATCCTGCCGATTCTGATCGGCTTCACCGCCGCACGCGAATTCGGCGGCAACCCCTATCTGGGTGCCACGCTCGGCGGCATTTTGACGCATCCGGCGCTGACCAACGCCTGGGGCGTCGCCGAGGGTTTCCATACCATGAACTTCTTCGGTCTGGAGATCGCCATGATTGGCTATCAGGGCACCGTGTTCCCGGTGCTGCTGACGGTGTGGTTCATGAGCCTGCTGGAAAAGCGGCTGCGCAAGGTGATCCCCAACGCGCTCGATCTGATCCTGACGCCGTTCCTGACGGTGGTCATCTCAGGCTTTGTCGCCCTGCTGTTTATCGGCCCCGCCGGCCGCGCGCTGGGCGACGGCATCTCCTTCGTGCTCAGCACGCTGATTGCCCATGCGGGCTGGTTCGCCGGGCTGCTGTTCGGCGGCCTCTATTCCGCTATCGTCATTACCGGCATTCACCACAGTTTCCATGCGGTAGAGGCCGGGCTGCTCGGCAACCCCAATATCGGCGTCAACTTCCTGCTGCCGATCTGGTCGATGGCCAACATCGCGCAGGGCGGCGCCTGCCTGGCGGTGTATTTCAAAACCCGCGACGCCAAAATCAAAGCCATCGCGGTGCCGTCGGCCTTTTCCGCCATGCTCGGCATCACCGAGGCGGCGCTGTTCGGCATCAACCTGCGCTTCGTGAAGCCTTTCATGGCGGCGCTGGCGGGCGGCGCGCTCGGCGGCGCCTGGGTGGTGGCCAACCACGTCGGCATGAACGCGGTCGGGTTGACGGCGATCCCCGGCATGGCGATCGTGCAGGCCAGTTCGCTGGTCAGCTATATCCTCGGCCTGGCGATCGCTTTTGGCAGCGCCTTCGTGCTCTCCCTGCTGCTGAAATATAAAACGGACGCGCAATGATGGAAGAACTCAGCTTAATCAAACAGGCGCTGCGGGCGGTAATGAACGGCCAGCCACGCGCACTGCGCGATCCGCACCGCCCGGCCTGGCATCTGGCGCCCAGCGTTGGCTTGCTGAACGATCCCAACGGCTTTATCCAGCACAACGGCGTTTATCACCTGTTCTATCAGTGGAACCCGCTGGGCTGCGATCATCGCAACAAGTGCTGGGGACACTGGCAATCGACCGATTTATTGCGTTGGGAACATCAGCCGATCGCCCTGGCGCCGGGCGCCTGTTACGACAGCCACGGCTGTTACTCCGGCTCGGCGGTGGTGGCGGAAGACAAAATCACGCTGATCTACACCGGCAACGTGAAATTCCCCGACGGCTCGCGCACCGCTTACCAATGCCTGGCTCAGGAAAGCGATCGGAGCGAATACCGCAAACTCGGGCCGGTGCTGCCGCTGCCGGAGGGCTACAGCGGCCACGTACGCGATCCGAAAGTGTGGCGTCATCAGGATGCCTGGTACATGGTGCTCGGCGCGCGTGACTTGCAGGATCGCGGCAAGGTGCTGCTGCTGCGTTCCTGCGATCTGCGCGACTGGCAAGCGCTGGGGGAGATCGCCGGTTCCGGCCTGAACGACCTGGGTGAATTCGGTTACATGTGGGAGTGCCCGGATCTGTTCTCGCTGGACGGCGACGACGTGTTGATCTGCTGCCCGCAGGGGCTGGCGCCGCAGCCGGAACGCTATCTCAACCGTTATCAGGCCGGCTATCTGCTCGGCAAGCTGGATTACCGGCAGGCGGCCTTCAGCCACGGCGAATTTCGCGAGCTGGACGCCGGCTTCGAGTTCTACGCGCCCCAGACGACGCAGGCGGAAGATGGCCGCCGCCTGCTGTTCGGCTGGATGGGCGTGCCCGAGCAAGATGAAGAAGCCCACCCGACGCGCCGTTACGGCTGGATCCACACCATGACCTGCCCGCGCGAGCTGTCGCTGCGGCATGGCCGCCTCTACCAGCGCCCGGCGCGCGAGCTGCAACAGCTGCGCGGCGAGCGGGCTGGCTGGCAAGGCCACGCCGATGACGCCCCCGCCTATGCGCTGGGCGCCGCGGAGCTGCAGCTGACGCCGCAGGGCGCGTTCAGCGCCGCCTTTGGCGACGCCATGACGCTGAGCTGGGACGGCGAACGGCTGCAGCTGACGCGTGCTTCCCTGGCCGACGGTAGGCCGGAGCACCGTTACTGGCACGGCCCGGTCACGCATCTGCAGCTGCTGTTCGATCGTTCCAGCGTGGAGATTTTCATCAACCACGGCGAGGCGGTGATGAGCGCGCGCTACTTCCCGGCAGCTGAACCGCAATTGCGGCTGAACGGGAGCGCGCCGCTGGCGTTGGAATACTGGCCGCTGACGCCATGCATGCTAGAATGACGCATCCTCCGATGACTTCAGACGGCGTCAGTGAAAAAAAATAAACGCATTACCATCAGTGACATCGCCACGCTGGCCGGGGTGTCGAAATCGACCGCCAGCCTGGTGCTGAACGGCCGCAGCAAGGAATACCGGGTGTCCGACGACACCCGCGATCGCATTCTGGCGCTGGCGCACGAACACCATTATCAGCCCAGCATCCACGCCCGCTCTTTGCGCTCCAACCGCAGCCACACGCTGGGGCTGGTGGTGCCGGAGATGACCAACTACGGCTTTGCGGTGATCTCGCGCGAGCTGGAAACGCTGTGCCGCGAGGCCGGTCTGCAGCTGTTGATCGCCTGTACCGATGAAAACCCGGCGCAGGAGATGATGGCGGTGAACAGTCTGGTGCAGCGGCAGGTCGACGGCCTGATCGTCGCTTCCAGCCAGTTGAACGACGCGGAATACCAGAAGATCAACGCCGGGCTGCCGGTGGTGCAGATGGATCGCCTGATCGCCGGTTCCGAACTGCCGCTGGTGATCACCGACTCGGTCAATTCGACCGCCGACCTGGTGGAGAAGGTCGCGCGCCAGCATCCGGATGAGATCTATTTTCTCGGCGGGCAGCCGCGCATTTCACCGACTCGCGATCGGCTGGCCGGCTTCCAGCTTGGCCTGGAGCGCGCCGGCGTATCGTGCAAACCGGAATGGATCATCAACGGCAGCTATCACCCCAGCTCGGGTTACGAGATGTTCGCTCAGCTGTGCGCCCAACTGGGGCGTCCGCCTAAAGCGCTGTTCACCGCCGCCTGCGGCCTGTTGGAAGGGGTATTGCGTTATCTGACTCAGCATCAGCTGATGGAAAGCGACATCCACCTGTGCAGCTTCGACGATCACTACCTGTTCGACTGCATGACGTTGAAGATAGACACGGTGGCGCAGGACTGCCGGGCGCTGGCGCAACATAGCTTCAGCCAGGTCACCGCGCTCATCGACGAGCGGCCGCTGGAACAGAACGCGCTTTATCTGCCGGGCCGTATCCACTGGCGCCATGCCGGTTCGCGGGCGTTGTTGGCCGGGGAGTGATATTTCTGAATCTATAAAAAAGGGCGCCTGAGCGCCCTTTATCGTTTTGCTGCCGCTACTTGGCGGCGCCTTCCATGCCCACCAGCCCCACTTTCAGGTAGCCGGCTTTACGCAGGGTGTCCATCACGCTCATCAGCGTTTCATAGTCCACGCTCTTGTCCGCCTGGAAGAAGATGGTGGTTTCTTTGTTGGCCTGAGTGCGTTGATCCAGCACCGAAGTCAGCTGATCGGCATTCACCGGCTGATCGCCAACGTAGAGCTGCTTGTCGGCCTTCACCGACAGGAACACCGGTTTTTCCGGCCGCGGCTGCGGTTTGGCGGAAGAAGCCGGCAGATCGACGCGGATATCTACCGTTGCCAGCGGCGCGGCCACCATAAAGATGATCAACAGCACCAACATGACGTCGATAAACGGCGTCACGTTGATTTCATGCAGTTCGCCGCTGTCGTCCAGATCTTCATTTAAGCGCATCGCCATGACTCACCCCGCCCGCAGTTGGTGTGCGTGCTGTGAGCGCTTGGCTTCCGCCGTCGCGGCCAGATCCAGATCGCGGCCCTGCAGCAGCAAGACCTGCGCCGCCACGTCGCCTACCTGGGCGCGATGGCCGCTGATGACGCGGGCAAAGATGTTGTAGATAACGACGGCAGGGATCGCCGCGACCAGGCCCAGCGCGGTCGCCAGCAGCGCTTCCGCGATGCCCGGCGCCACGACCGCCAGGTTGGTGGTCTGCGAATGGGCGATGCCGATGAAGCTGTTCATGATGCCCCACACGGTGCCGAACAGGCCGACGAACGGCGAGATGGCGCCGATGGTGGCCAGGAAACCGTTGCCGCGGCCCATGTTGCGGCTGTAGGCCGCCACGCGGCGCTCGAGGCGGAAGCCGGTACGCTCTTTGATGCCGTTGTTGTCGCTGGACTCTGCGGACAGCTCCAGCTCATTTTGCGCGTCGTTCAGCAAGACAGCGCTGACGCTCTGCGAGCCGAAGTTTTGCGCCAGCTCGGAAGCTTCATCCAGCGAGCGCGCGTCGGCCAGCGCCAGCTGTTCGCGTCGCAGGCGGCGTTTGGCGCGCAGCAATTCACTGCCTTTGGAGAACAGAATGGTCCAGGTCACGATCGAGGCCAGCACCAGGCCGATCATTACCGCTTTCACCACCGCGTCGGCGTGCTGATACATGCCCCAAACGGACAGATCCATGCCGCGGGTTTCCGGTGGCTGGATCGTTGGCGCCGGGTTCACCGGCGTGATGCTCTCCGGCGCGGCGGCTGCAGGTGCAGGCGCGGTGGTCGGCGCAACGCTTTCGGTAACGGCCGGATTGGCCGCCGGCGCCGCCTGCGCGCTGCCGGCCAGCCCCACGACCAGCACCATTGAAGCCATCAGGCTGCGGCCAAAGGCCTTGCCCCACTGCGCCCGGCCCTGGCCGAACGATCCTTGATTTAAATTCTTGCCAGCCGTTTTCACGCTGTGCCTCCACCCATTACCGATCAAAATTAAGGAATAATTCAGCGTGCGATCATATCAAACCAACCGGGGATTGATAGTAGTTCTCATTATTATTTACCAAATAAACGAGAAAATTTTAGCCAACCCCGCGGCAAAGCGCCAATCCGCGTCCGTTCACCGCCAAACGCCCCTTTTATGGGGTTATTTCGTTACTTTTCCCCCACAACGGCGCAACAAGGCCACGCTGCCGAACGGCATCTCGACCGATGAATGGGCTTCTCTCTCGCCGCTCGGCAGGAGGATGAGGCGAGAAATGCGCAGTCGGCAGCCAATTATAGCCGTTTCTGTATCTGGAAGTTAAAACGTCTGGATGGCTATATTAACTCATGTTAACGTAAGGGCTATCGCAACGGGCACGTGCAGAGCAACCAGAGGTGAGCCAGGTACCATGACGTCAAAACATATCGAAACCACGCTGATCGGCGCCGGCCGCGGCAAGCGCTACACCCAGGGCTCCGTCAATCCCGTCACGCAACGCGCCTCTTCTTTGGTCTTCGACTCCGTCGCCGCCAAAAAACACGCCACCGCGCAGCGCGCCCACGGCGAGCTGTTTTACGGCCGACGCGGCACCCTGACCCACTTCGCGCTGCAGGATGCGATGGTGGAGCTGGAGGGCGGCGCCGGCTGCGTGCTGTACCCCTGCGGCGCGGCGGCGGTAGCCAATGCGATCCTGTCGTTCGTCGGCGCCGGCGATCACCTGCTGGTCACCGGCTCGGCGTACGAACCGACCCAGGATTTCTGCACCCATATCCTCGGCCGCATGAACGTCAGCACCACCTATTTCGATCCATTAATTGGCGCCGATATCGCCACGCTGATCCAGCCCAATACCCGCGTGGTGTTCCTGGAATCCCCCGGCTCCATCACCCTGGAAGTGCAGGATATTCCGGCGATGGTGCAGGCCATCCGCGCCGTGGCGCCGGAGGTGGTGATCATGATCGACAACACCTGGGCGGCGGGCGTGCTGTTCAAGGCGCTGGATTTCGATATCGACATTTCGATTCAGGCCGGCACCAAATACCTGATCGGCCATTCCGATTACATGCTCGGCACCGCCGTCGCCAACGCGCGCTGTTGGGATCGGCTGCGCGAGTACTCCTACCTGATGGGGCAGATGGTGGATGCCGACACCGCCTACATGGCGAGCCGCGGCCTGCGCACCCTGAGCGTGCGCCTGAAGCAGCACGAGCGCAGCAGCATCGAAGTCGCCCACTGGCTGGCGGCACGGCCGGAGGTGGCGACGGTCAATCACCCGGCCCTGCCCAGCTGCAAGGGCCACGAGTTCTACCGCCGCGACTTCAGCGGCTGCAACGGGCTGTTCTCCTTCGTGCTGAAAGAGCGGCTGGATGATGCGCAGCTGGCCGCCTACCTGGACAACTTCAGCCATTTCAGCATGGCCTACTCCTGGGGCGGCTTCGAGTCACTGATCCTGACCAATCAGCCGGAAGAGCTGGAAGCGATCCGTCCGGCGGGCGGCGTCGATTTCTCCGGCACGCTGGTGCGCCTGCACATCGGCCTGGAGAACGTCGAAGACCTGATCGCCGATCTGGCGGCCGGCTTCGATCGCCTCAACGGCGTGCGCCAAGACGGATTCCGGTAATTTTCTTCGCCTTGTTTAATGTCGGCTTAAGCTATTAGCGGTACACTAATCGGGTAACTGTCAGATACGGTAACCGCCGCATCCTGGAGAACGTGACCCCGGGCGCAACCGGCATGCAACAGGACATAAAATGGATGTATTACGAGAGATTATTCATGCGCTTTGGCAGCAGGACTTTATCGCCCTCGCCGATCCAAGCGTAATTTGGGTGGTTTACGCCGTACTTTTCACCACCCTGTTTTTGGAAAACGGACTGCTGCCCGCCTCCTTCCTCCCCGGCGACAGCCTGCTGCTGCTGTCGGGCGCGCTGATCGCCAAAGGCGTGATGGGCTTTGCCCCCACCCTGCTGATTCTGACCGCCGCCGCCGGCCTCGGCTGCTGGCTGAGCTATATCCAGGGCCGCTGGCTGGGCCACACCGGCCTGGTGAAGAGCTGGCTGCTGCAGCTGCCGGCGCAGTACCACCAGCGCGCGCACAACCTGTTCAATCGCCACGGGCTGACGGCGCTGCTGATCGGCCGCTTCCTCGGCTTCGTGCGCACGCTGCTGCCGACCATGGCCGGCATTTCCGGGCTCAACAGCTCGCGCTTCCAGGTGTTCAACTGGCTGAGCGCGGCGATCTGGGTCTGTGCGCTGGTGGGCCTCGGCTACGCTTTCAGTCAAATCCCTCTGGTAAAACGCTACGAAAGCCAGGTGATGACCGGCCTGATGCTGCTGCCGCTGCTGCTGCTGTTCGTCGGCCTGCTGGGCGCCATGCTGGTGATCTGGCGCAAAAAGCGCGCTTCCTCTTCCTAAATCCGGCGCGCTACAGCGCCTTCTCGACCAGCGCCCGGCAAGATCGTCCTGCCCCCGTAAACGCGGCTCAGCCCTCCAGCAGCAGCGGGTTGGCCTCGCGCAGCCGGGCGACTTCATCGCTCGGCGTCATGCCGAACAGCCGCTTGAATTCACGGCTGAACTGCGACGCGCTCTCGTAGCCGACGCGGATCGCCGCGGTGCTGGCCTTCAGGCCGTCATGCACCATCAGCAGGCGCGCCTTATGCAGCCGGTACGACTTCACGTATTGCAGCGGCGAGGTGTTGGTCACCGCCTTGAAATTGTGGTGGAACGCCGAGACGCTCATGTTGACCTCGCCGGCCAACTGCTCGACGTTGAGGTTGTCGGCATACTGATGTTCGATGCGCCGCAGCGCCTTGGCGATCTGGCTGAAGTGGGTATGGCGATTGACCAACTCCTGCAGCGACGCGCCGCAGGTGCCGCGCAGCACGTAGTAAAGGATCTCGCGCACGATCTGCGGCCCCAGCACCCGGGCATCGAGCGGCTTGGCCATCACGTCCAGCAGGCGTTCGGTGGCGCACAGCAGCGCTTCCGTCAGCTCGGCCAGGTTCACCCCGTTGCTCTCCGCCCGCGGTTGCATCAGGTAGTCGTCGTCGCCGATGTCGATCAGCAAATCCTGCAGCATTTGGGTATCGATATTGACCGCCAATCCAACCAGCGGCAGTTCCGGGCTGGCGAAGGTTTCGCATTCGAACGGCAGCGGCACCGTCATCAGCAGGTAGTTGCGCGGATCGTACTGGAACACCTTACTGCCGCAATAGCCGACCTTGTGCCCCTGAAAGATGATGACGATCCCCGGTTCGTACATCACCGGTTGGCGCGGGCAGTGGCGATCGACATACAGGATCTTCACCCGCGGCACCGGCGACGGCGTGTAGCCGTTGCCGGTGGCGATAGCCATCGCCTGGCGCGCCATGCGGCTGCGCTGCGCATCGATTTCAATCACGGAAACACCCTCTTACAGTCAGAACGATTCGGCATAAATCATAATTTATAATTCGCCATTCCTACAGAGGATTGTAGAAATAGGCAAGAACCAAACAGGAATGTGCATTGTGCGCTGCCGGCAGGTTGCTGACAATACGGGCCAGAAACCTTTGCGCCGCGTTGGCGCCCGCCTGACAGAAAGAGAGAAATCAACCATGCAAAACTTCATTCTGCATACCCCAACCAAAATCCTGTTCGGCAAGGACCAAATTGCCGAAGTGGCCGGCCAGATCCCGGCGGACGCACGCATCCTGATCACCTACGGTGGCGGCAGCGTGAAGAAAAACGGCGTGCTGGATCAGGTGTATAGCGCGCTGGCCGGCCGCGACGTGCGGGAGTTCTCCGGCATTGAGCCGAACCCGACCTACGAAACGCTGATGAAAGCGGTCGAGGTGGTGAAGGCGGAAAACATCGATTTCCTGCTGGCGGTCGGCGGCGGGTCGGTGGTTGACGGCACCAAGTTCATCGCCGCCGCCGCCCGTTATACCGCCAACGGCGACGCCTGGCATATCCTGCAGACCGTCGGCAGCCACATCGCCGACGCGGTGCCGATGGGCTGCGTGCTGACGCTGCCGGCCACCGGTTCCGAATCCAACAGCGGCGCGGTGATCACCCGTAAAAGCAGCGGCGACAAGCAGCACTTCTTCTCGCCGCTGGTGCAGCCGCGCTTCGCCGTGCTGGATCCGGTGGTGACCTATTCGCTGCCGCCGCGCCAGATCGCCAATGGCGTGGTCGACGCCTTCGTGCACACCCTGGAGCAGTATCTGACCTACCCGGTCGACGCCAAGGTGCAGGAGCGCTTCGCCGAAGGCCTGCTGCTGACCCTGCTGGAGGACGGCCCGCGCGCGCTAGCCGAACCGGAAAACTATGCGGTGCGCGCCAACGTGATGTGGAGCGCCACCATGGCGCTGAACGGCCTGATCGGCGCCGGGGTGCCGCAGGACTGGGCAACCCACATGCTGGGCCACGAGCTGACCGCCATGCACGATCTCGACCACGCGCAAACGCTGGCCATCGTGCTGCCGGCGCTGCTGCACGAGAAGAAAGCGCAGAAGCGCGCAAAACTGCTGCAGTACGCTGACCGCGTTTGGGGCCTGCGCGAAGGCAGCGAAGACAGCCGCATCGACGGCGCCATCGCCGCCACTCGCGCCTTCTTCGAGCAGATGGGCGTACCGACCCGCATGGCGGATTATCAGCTCGACGGCAGCAGCATTCCGGCGCTGCTCGACAAGCTGCATCAGCACGGCATGACCGCCCTGGGCGAGCATCAGGACATCACCCTGGACGTCAGCCGCCGCATTTATGAAGCGGCGCGTTAATCGCAAAACGGCGATTTTTTGCTAGGCTTTAGTCTCCGTCAGCCATTTTTCGCCGCATCCGGCGCCCGGCCGATCACCGGGCGCCGTCAGGCGCCTCAGCGCGCCGCCGATCGTTTCGCACCACCCGTCTTACCGCTCATTCGCAGGGAGAGCGGCGAGAAAATCGCCCTCCCGCCACCGCTGAAATTAGGCTGGCAAACCCGGCAACCGCCCACTTTGCCAACTAGAATTTATCTATAGCCGTTTCGGTGCCGCAGGCGCCGCAATCCGTACACAAGGAGATGCGCATGACAACGCAACAACCCATCATCAAACTCCACGATGGTAATCTGATGCCGCAGTTGGGTCTCGGCGTTTGGCAGGCGAGTATTGAAGAGACCACCCGCGCGGTGAGCAAAGCGCTGGAGATCGGCTACCGCTCCATCGACACCGCCGCGATCTACAAGAACGAGGAAGGCGTCGGCGCCGCGCTGCAGTCCAGCGCGCTGCCGCGCAGCGACCTGTTCATCACCACCAAGCTGTGGAACGACGATCAGGGCGATCCGCTGGCGGCGCTGGAAACCAGTTTGGAAAAACTCAAGCTGGACTATGTGGATCTGTACCTGATCCACTGGCCGCGCCCGCAGCAGGATCAATACGTCTCCGCCTGGCGCGAACTGATCAACCTGCGCGATCAAGGCCTGGTGAAAAGCATCGGCGTATGCAACTTCCATACGCCGCACCTGCAGCGCCTGCTGGATGAAACCAACGTGGCGCCGGTCGTCAACCAGATAGAGCTGCACCCGCTGCTGCAACAGCGCCAGCTGCGCGCCTGGAACGCCACGCACCACATCGCCACCGAATCCTGGAGCCCGCTGGCGCAGGGCGGTGAAGGGGTGTTCGACCAGCCGCTGATCAAGGCGCTGGCCGAAAAATACGAGAAAACCCCGGCGCAGATCGTGGTGCGCTGGCACCTGGACAGCGGCCTGATCGTGATCCCGAAATCGGTCACGCCGTCGCGCATCCGCGAAAACTTCGAGGTGTTTGATTTCAAACTCGATAAGGACGAACTGGGCGAGATCGCCAAGCTGGACGTCGGCAACCGCCTCGGGCCGGATCCGGATACCCTGTAACCCCTCCCCAAGCCCTCTCCCGTCGGAGGGGGCTTTTCCTTCCCGCGCATTGCCCCCTTACGCCGCCTGACGTTATGATGACGAGCCGGAGGCTCCGCCCGCCGGTTAATACCGTTAAAAAACAGACAAGCACGGAGCACCATGAAATTCTCTTTCTCACACGGGTCACGGCTGGGCATGCTTTGCATCATGCTGGTGCTGGCGGGTTGCGCCGGCAAGAAACAGCGCGTCAGCTACGATCGCCACGCCTTCGACAGCGCCATTAAAGACGCCGCCAGCGAATACGGCGTGGACGCCAAGCTGATCACCGCCATGATCCAGGTGGAGTCCGGTTTCAACCCCGCCGCAGTGAGCAGATCCAATGCGATCGGCCTGATGCAGTTGAAAGCCGATACCGCCGGCTGCGACGCCTATCGTTACAAAGGCAAACGCGGTTGCCCGGACGATGACGATCTGCTGGATCCCGACACCAATATCGATCTCGGCGCCGCCTATCTGGCCACCTTGCAAAAACAACAGCTTAAAGGGATCGCCAATCCAGTTACGCTGCGCTACGCCACCATCATCGCCTACGTCAACGGCACCGGCGCGCTGCTGCGCACCTTCTCCAGCAACCGCCAGCAGGCCATCGCGATGATCAACAACCTGTCGCCGGAAGCCTTTAACTGGCACGTGCGCAAATACCATCCCGCTCCGCAGGCGCCGCGCCATTTGATGAAAGTGGAAGCCGCCTACGATCGGCTGTGATGAGTAAAAGTAAAAAGGAGAACCCGAGGGTTCTCCTTTTTGTTTGCGCCCGCGGCGTGGCCGTTACGGCTTGGCTTTGCGAATCGGTTTGCGCGGCGGCCGGTTGGACGGCGTGCGCTGCCGATTGATATCGGTATGTTTGGTCAGCGCCGGCCGGGTATGGCGCTGCAGGCGTTTCGCTTCGCGCTGCTCGTCGATGCTCGGCGCCGGCACCAGACACTCGCGGCGGCTGCCGATCAGGTGCTTCAGCCCCATCTCTTCCAGCGCGGCGCGGATCAGCGCCCAGTTGGCCGGATCGTGGTAACGCAGCAGCGCCTTGTGCAGGCGGCGCTGGCGATCGCCGCGCGGCACCACCACGTCTTCGCTCTTGTACCTCACCTTGCTCAGCGGGTTTTTGCCGCTGTAATACATGGTGGTGGAGTTGGCCATCGGCGAAGGATAGAAGTTCTGCACCTGATCGAGGCGGAAACGGTTCTTCTTCAGCCACAGCGCCAGGTTCACCATGTCTTCATCGCGGGTGCCCGGGTGCGACGAGATGAAGTACGGGATCAGGTACTGCTCTTTGCCCGCCTGCTTCGAATAGTGATCAAACAGCTGCTTGAAGCGATCGTAGCTGCCCATGCCCGGCTTCATCATCTTCGACAGCGGCCCTTCTTCGGTGTGCTCCGGCGCGATCTTCAGGTAGCCGCCGACGTGGTGGGTCGCCAGCTCCTTGATATAACGCGGATCTTCCACCGCCAGATCGTAACGTACCCCGGAGGCGATCAGGATCTTCTTGATGCCCTCCAGCGAACGCGCGCGGCGATACAGCTTGATGGTCGGCTCGTGGTTGGTGTCCATATAGGTGCAGATCTCCGGATACACGCACGAGGCGCGGCGGCAGGTCTGCTCGGCGCGCGGGTTGGTGCAGCGCAGCATATACATGTTGGCGGTCGGGCCGCCGAGATCGGAGATCACGCCGGTGAAGCCCGGCACCTTGTCGCGGATCTCTTCGATTTCGCGAACGATCGAATCTTCCGAACGGCTCTGGATGATGCGCCCTTCATGCTCGGTGATCGAACAGAACGAGCAGCCGCCGTAGCAGCCGCGCATGATATTCACCGAGAAACGGATCATGTCATAGGCCGGAATGCGATCCTGTCCGTAGGACGGGTGCGGCACGCGCTGATAAGGCAGCGCGAAGACGCTGTCCATCTCCGGCGTGGTCAGCGGGATCGCCGGCGGGTTGATCCACACGTAGCGGTCGCCGTGTTTCTGCATCAGCGCACGGGCGCAGCCCGGGTTGGTTTCATGGTGCAGAATGCGCGAGGTGTGCGCATACAGCACCTTGTCGCCCTTCACTTTCTCGAAGGACGGCAGCAGCACATAGGTCTTCTCCCACGGCTTCGGCTTGGCGGCGCGCACGGTGACAGGCTTGGCTTCCGGCTCTTTCGGCTTGGCGCCGTCGGCGCACGGCAGATCGTCGCCGTACGGGTTCGGGATAGGTTCGATGCGGCCCGGCTTGTCGAGGCGGGTGGAATCCACGCCGCTCCAGCCCGGCAGCGCTTCTTTGCGCATTACGGCGGTATTGCGAATATCGTGGATGTCGCCAATCTTCTCACCGGCGGCCAGGCGATGCGCCACTTCCACCAGCGGGCGTTCACCGTTGCCGTAGATCAGCATGTCGGCCTTGGAATCCACCAGCACCGAGCGGCGCACGGTATCCGACCAGTAATCGTAGTGGGCGATGCGGCGCAGGCTGGCTTCGATGCCGCCCAGCACGATCGGCACGTCTTTGTAGGCTTCTTTACAGCGCTGGCTGTAGACCAGGGTGGCGCGATCCGGGCGCTTGCCGCCGACGTTGCCGGCGGTGTAGGCATCGTCGTGGCGCAGTTTGCGATCGGCGGTATAGCGGTTGATCATCGAGTCCATGTTGCCGGCGGTGATGCCGAAGAACAGGTTCGGTTTCCCCAACCGCATGAAGTCTTCTTTGTTGCTCCAGTCCGGCTGCGCGATGATGCCGACGCGGAAGCCCTGCGCTTCCAGCATGCGGCCGATGATCGCCATGCCGAAGCTCGGGTGATCGACATAGGCGTCGCCGCTGATGATGATCACATCGCAGCTGTCCCAGCCCAGTTGATCCATCTCTGCTCGCGACATCGGTAAAAACGGCGCGGTGCCAAAACATTCCGCCCAGTAAGGCTTATAGGAAAACAGTTCACGATCGGGTTGGATCAGGCTGGTGGTGCTCATTCTGCTGCTCTTTTTACAGGTTAATTAATCGCCGGGCGGCGATTATACGCACTAGCTGCAAAAAGAGCATGGTTATTTCGCTAACCGTTCACTTCGAATTCATAAACGTCGCTGCGGCACAAGATATCGCTGAACTCCAGCGCCTCACCCTGGGCATTGCGGCTGGTCTGGGTGATGTGCAACAACGGCGCGCCGCACGGCACGTTGAGCAGCTCGGCGACCTCGTCGCTGCAGGATACCGCCTTCAGCAGAAAGTGCTTATCTTCGGGCACGATGCCGCGCGATTGCCATAACGCATACAGCGAATGTTCCAGCTGCCCCGGTTCGGGCAGGAAGCGCGGCGGAATATAGGTGGTTTCCAGCGAGACCGGGCTGCCGTTCAGCAAGCGCAAACGCCGCAGTTTGACCACCTCATCCCCTTCCGTCAGCCCCAGCGCCGCCGCGGCCTTGGCCGGCGCGCCGACCCGGGTGCGCAGCAGCCATCGATTGCTGACGCTGCTGCCGTGACGCAGCGCCTGAGCGGTGAAACCGCTGTCCTTATCGAGGGAATAGCCAATGTGCATCGCCACGCGGGTGCCAACGCCCTGCTGTCGCAAAATCAGCCCCTTCTCCTCCAGCAGTTTCATCGCCTTGCTGACGGTGACGCGCGACAGCGCCAGGCCTTCCGCCATCTGCCGTTCGGGCGGCAAAAACGCCTCTGCCGCCAGCACCTGCTGCCTGATCGCGTTTTCTATCGCCGATGCCAACTGAATATAACGCGGCGCTACCGCCCCCTGCGCCAGATGGCCACGCAGCCAGGCCATAAAATCCGTCATTCGCCCGCCCTCTTACCTATGCCATTTGTCTGGATTTCGTTTTTTATCCTATCGCCGATCCGGCGATAAGCCCCTCACCTTAACTAAAATATCGCTAATGTTTTCAGAGTGGCATCACAATTTTTGCCTAATGGACTTTCATTGGATCTAGATCGCGCGTAATCTGTGCTTATTGATGTTGATACATCAATCGCACCAACACCAGGGACCCACTTTAAAAACAATAAAAAACCCGCTGCCAGCCCTAAAGGATACCCTTGATGGCCGGTAGCGGGGATATACTGTCAGCACAAACGGCCGAGAATAAGCAACGTAGCTAATGGATAGCTTGCTCACTGCTCATAGCCACATCACAGGATCCCCTCGCGGTGGGCGCAACGGATCGATGTCGGCAAATAGAAACGTTCCCGCTTCGCCAAACCCCGCTGCAGACCCACTCTTTGACTACACTCATTGGCGCCGTGCGGCCGACGTGCCTCACCCGATAAGGCGGATACCGCCCTCACTTTGATAGACCTGGCGGTCTCAGCCGCTACACACTGCGCGGAATCGGCGTCTTCACCGACAACGGAATAGCCGGCGTCAACCGCGCCAACGGAATCGATTTTCAGTCAACTGCGGCGGCCCTCGCGGCCCTGCGCTACAGGGATCATTTGCTATGACCGATATCAATCGCAATGAAGCATGGAAGGTAGAAAGCACCGGTATCGATCGGGTGCCGGACGCGGAACAGACCGGCAAGCCCATCGAGCTGTTTTGGATCTGGTCGGCGGCCAATATCGGCATTCTCGGCGTGGTGTACGGCGCCATTATCGTCGGCTTCGGCTTATCCTTCCTGCAATCGGTACTCGCCGCGCTGGTCGGCGTCGCCAGCTTCGTGCTGGTCGGCCTCACCAGCTTCGCCGGCAAGCGCGGGCGCACCTCTACGCTGACGCTCTCGCGGGTGATTTTCGGCCTGAAGGGCAACGTGGCGCCCACCCTGTTCAGTTGGATCAACCTGATGGGCTGGGAAGCGGTCAATGTGATCACCGGCACCCTGACGCTGGCGGCGCTGTTCGAGGCCTTCGGGTTGGGTAGCAGCCACCTGCTGACCGCGCTCAGCCTGCTGCTGTTCGGCGGGCTCACTGTCGTCGTCAGCCTGCTGGGGCAAAATACCGTGGTCTGGATGCAAAGCTGGTTCAGCCGCATCTTCGGCACCATGACGCTGATCGTGGTGCTCTATATCCTGTTCAACACCGAGTGGAGCCAGGTGCTGGCGCTGCCTTCCGGCAGCTGGTTGACCGGCTTCCTGCCGGCGGTATCGGTGATTGCCGCCGGTACCGGCATCAGTTGGGCGATCGCCGGCGCCGATTACAGCCGCTATCAAAGCCCGAGCTCGTCGAGCAAAAGCATTTTCGCCGCGGTAATGGGCGGCGCCTGTTTGCCGCTGATGCTGCTGATGCTGGCCGGCATCCTGCTTTCCGTGCAGCTGCCCGATCTGGCCAGCGCCGCCAACCCCATCGCACTGATAGGCTCGGTGCTGCCCGCCTGGATGGCCATTCCTTATCTGCTGGCCGCCACCGCCGGCATCGTCACCATCGCGGTGCTCAGCCTGTATTCCGCCAGCCTTAACCTGCTGACCATCGGCGTGCAGGTCAAGCAGTGGCTGGCGGTGTCGATCGACGCGGTGGTGGTGTTGGGCATCGCCCTGTATGTGCTGTTCATCTCCGGCGATTTCATGGGGCCGTTCATCTCCTTCCTGGTGTTCTGCGGCGTCTTCCTGGCGGCCTGGGAGGCGATTTTCCTGCTCGATTACCTGTGCCTGCGCCGCCGCCACGGGTATGATGGCAACGCTTTGTACGGCCTGCATGGCCAGAACCGCGGCGTGCGCAAAGCCCCGCTGTTCTGCTGGTTCCTCGGCGCCCTGTGCGGCCTGCTGGTCACCAAAACCGGTTTTATCGACGGCCCGCTGGCCAAAGGCCTGTTCGCCGATTCCAGCCTGGGGCTGTTTGTGTCGTTCGCGGTGAGTCTGATCGCTTACGGTCTGTACCTGACCCAACGCAGAGAACATCAATGAGTGAGTGGGAAGCTGTAACACCTGTCCTGGTGATTGGGGGCGCGGTCGGCGATCTGGTGATGACGCTGCCGCGCCTGCCGACCAGCGGCGAAGATATCGAAGCCCAGCCGCAGGCGCGGCAAATCGGCGGCTGCGCGTTCAACGTGGCGCGTGCGCTGGTGCGCCTGGAAACGCCGGTGATTAACGGCATGCCGGTTGGCAACGGTGAATGGGGCGCGGCGGTCGAAGCCGCCATGGGCGAGCTGGGGCTGGAGGTGCTGTTACGCCACGGCCAGATGGACAACGGCTGGTGCCTGGCGCTGGTGGAGCCGAACGGCGAACGCACCTTCATCACGGTTTCTGGCTGCGAAAGCCAATGGAATAAAGCGCAGCTGGCGACGCTGCCGCTGACGGAGCACACCCTGATCTACGCCAGCGGCTACGAGCTGGCGGGCGAAAGCGGCGAGGCGCTGCGCGAGTGGCTGACGCGTATGCCGTTCGACCAACCGCGCCTGATCGATCCCGGCCCGCGCATCGCTCAGCTCAGCGAAGATTTCTTCGCCATGCTCAGCGACAGCCACACCCTATTGACACTCAACCGCGACGAAGTGACCGCGCTGTGCGGCGCAGGCGACGCCGTGGAGGCCGCGCAGCGCTATGCCGCCGCTCGTAACCTGACGCTGGTCTGCCGCCTGGATCGCGACGGCGCGTGGATCTGCGACGGCCGCACGCCGCCGCTGCACGTGCCCGCCTATCCGGTAGACGTCGTCGACACCATCGGCGCGGGCGATGCCCACTGCGCCGGTTTGCTGGCGGGCCTGTCCGCCGGCTGGCCTCTGCCGCAGGCGGTCGATCTGGCCAACCGGGTCGCCGCTTGCGTGGTGGCCAGCCTCGGCGCCGCCAATCCGCCGGACCGGCAGCAGTTGCAACAGCGCTTCCCGCAGGCCTGACGTTTCAAGGCGCCGTCACGCGGCGCCTTCTGCCTTACTGCGCCGCCGCCGCGCTCTCCTGCGGCGGGTGGCGATAGTTGAAGCTCAACGCGAACACGATCCCCAGCACCAGCGTATACAGCGCAAACACCAGCCAGATGCTCTGCCAGTCTTTCACGCCGTCATGGCTGAAGAAGTCCACCACCTCGCCGCTGGCAAGCGCACCCAGATAGGCGCCCAAACCGTTCACCATGGTCATGAACAGCCCCTGCGCGCTGGCGCGGATGCGGCGATCGGCCTCTTTCTCGACGAAGATGGCGCCGGAGATATTGAAGAAGTCGAACGCACAGCCGTAGACGATCATCGACAGCAGCAGCAGAACGAAACCAAAGCCGACCGGCGTGCCATAGGCCAGGAACAGGAAGCGCAGCGTCCAGGCCGCCATGCTGATCAGCATCACCTGCTTGATGCCGTAACGGCGCAGGAAGAAGGGAATGGTGAGGATAAAGAATACTTCGGAGATCTGCGACAGCGACAGCAGCACCGCCGGATACCGGACGCTGAGGCTGTCCTGATACAGCGGGTTGAGCGACAGATCGTGCAGGAACGGGTTGCCGAAGGTATTGGTTATCTGCAGCGCCGCGCCAAGCAACATGGCGAACAGGAAAAACAGCGCCATGCGCCGCTGGCGGAACAGCACCAGCGCATCCAGCCCCAGCACGCTCACCCAGCTCTTCGACTCGGCCGCGCGGTTGGTCGGGCAGCGCGGCAGCGTCAGTGAATAAGCGGACAGCAGCAGCGACGCCGCAGAAGCCAGATACAGCTGCAGATTGCTGAGCTCGATTCGGCTGAAGCCGACCAGCCACATCGCCAGAATGAACCCCACCGTGCCGTACACCCGCACCGGCGGAAAGTCCTTCACCGTGTCAAAGCCGTGCTTTTCGAGACAAAAATAGGAAATGGCGTTGGAGAGCGCGATGGTCGGCATATAGACCATGGCGTTGAACAGCATCACCCAGAACATCAGCATCGGTTGCTCGACCTGCGCCGCGCAGTATAGCGCCAGCGCCCCGAACAGGTGACAAAGCGCATACAGGTAGTTGGCCTTCATCCACCGATCGGCGATGATGCCCGCCAGCCCCGGCATGATCAGCGCGGCGATGCCTTTGGCGCTGTAAACCATCCCCACCTGCATGCCGCTGAAATGCAGCGTGTTGATCATGTAGGAGCCCAGCGTCACCAACCAGGCACCCCAGATAAAGAACTGCAGGAAAATCATGACCTTCAATCGTGCTTTTATCGCCATCGCCATCACCTTGTTATTATGCTTTCAACGATGATTGGTGCGGCGGGCCCCTGCAGCCCACCGCCGGTTTGCCTGCGGTGTTACAGCGTTTTGAACAGCTCGCGGATCAGGCGCATGAAATCGTCCGCCGCCAGCGCCGCGCAGCTGAGCGTTTGTTCATGGGAGAGCGGCGTATCCGACAGCCCTTCGGCGTAGTTGGTCATCGCGGACACCACCAGCACCTTGAGGCCGCAGTGGCGCGCCGTCAGGACTTCCGGCACGATCGACATGCCCACCACGTCGCAGCCCAGGGTCTGCATCATGCGGATCTCCGCTGGCGTTTCGAAATTCGGCCCGGTGTAGGCGGCGAACACCCCTTCCGCCAGCGGAATGCCCGCGCTTTCGGCCACCGCCGCCAGCCGGGCGCGCAGATCGCGATCGTAGGCGTTCGCCAGGCTGAAGAAGCGCGGCCCGAAGCGCTCGTCGTTGGCGCCGACCAGCGGCGATTCCGGCATGAAATTGATGTGATCGGTGATGGCCACCAGGCTGCCCGGCGCCACCGAGCGGCGCAGCGAACCGGCGGCGTTGGTCGCCAGCAGGAATTCACAGCCCAGCAGTTTGAAGGTGCGCACTGCGGTGGTCATCACCTGCATGCCGCGCCCTTCATAGAAATGACCGCGCCCTTTCATGCACAATACCGGCACGCCTTCCAGCTTGCCGGCGACCAGCTGCCCGGCATGGCCGGCGACGCCGCTCACCGGGAAGCCCGGCAGCTCCGCGTAGTCGATGGTGACGGTTTCGGTCATCACCTCCGCCAGGGCGCCGAGTCCAGAGCCGAGAATCAAGGCCGCTTTCGGCTGGAAACCCGGCAGGCGTGCGCGGACGACATCGGCGCAGGTAAAAGCATCTTCTTGATTAAACATCGTATTCTCTCTTTCAGCGGGGGATAATAATCCCCATAGTAGAGAGCGAGGCGCGGCCGAGACCAATACATTCTTAGCGGCCGATTTATTCCATTTACCTATAAGTTGAGCTGCGTCACAAGGAGGCGATACCCCGGATGAATCAGCCCCATACCCTGCCCGATCCCGGCCGGATTAACTTCCGCCTGCTGCACTATTTCCGCGTAGTGGCGGAAGAGATGAACTTCACCCAGGCGGCGCGGCGGCTGAATATGTCACAGCCGCCGCTCAGCAAGCACATCAAGGAGCTGGAAAGCCAGCTCGGCGTGGTGCTGTTCAAACGCACCACCCGCTCCATGACGCTGACACCGGCCGGCCGCACGCTGCTGCGCAACGTCGAGCGGCTGCTGGATCAGGCCGACAGCGCGCTGCATCAGGTGCAACAGATGGGGCGCGGCGAAGGCGGCCACATGGTGGTCGGCATGGTCGGCACCTCGGCCTGGGGCGGCCTGATCGCGGCGCTGCGGCGGTTCAGCGAGCAAAACGCCGGCGTCACCTGGTCGTTGAACGAGCTGACGCCCAGCCAGCAAATCGCCGCGCTGCAAAAGCGGCATATCGATATCGGGGTCTGGCGAGAGGCGCAGCAGCAGACGCTGCCGGGGTTGACCTGCCAACGCTTGGCGAGCGAGAGCATCGCCGTGGTGCTGCCGCTCGATCATCCGCTGGCGCAGCAGGAAAGCATCCCGTTGGCGGCGCTGCAGAACGACAGTTTCATCGTGCTGCCGCCGCACGAGGCCAGCCTGGGGCTGTATCTGCACAATCTGTGCCTGCAGCAGGGATTTTTGCCGGACGTCGCTTATCAGGTCAACGAACCGCAAACCCTGCTGGCGCTGGTGGCGGAGGGCTGCGGCATTACGCTGCTGCCGGACAGCTACGGCCGCATCCCGTGGCCCGGCGTCCGCTTTTGCTCGCTGCAGCAGGCGCCGCCGGCGGATCTGTACGCGGTTTACCGCGCCGACAGCGTCACGCCGGTCGTAGAGGCCTTTCTGGAGATGCTGCGGGCGCCGTAAGCGGCCCGCAGCGCAGATTACATCGTCGGCTGCACCATCAGCTGGCCGGCGGTGCCGCGATCGGCCATCTCCAGCGTCTGGCTGTAATACAGGAACGGGAAGTGTTCGGAGGTAGGTTGATTGAAATACACCAGCAGCTCGACGTCGCCATCGACCCAGACGGTGTCCTTCCAGCCGCGATCTTCCGCCATCGGCTGCGCGCCGTTGACGCGTTTGATCAGGAACTGCACGCCCTGAATATGGAACGACTGCGGCGTATCCGCATGAATGTTCCAGCGTTCCCAGGTGCCTTGCTGCGCCTGCACGTCGATGCGGTTCATGTCCCAAATCGCGCCGTTGATGCCGACGCCGCCGTCGCCCAGGCGGAAATCGCGGGTGCGGCTGGCGCTGCCGTCCAACAGCTGATCCGCCAGCAGGCGCATCGGCAGGTTGTCGGTCACCAGCGGCAGCAGGCCGGTCGGGCGCAGCGTCAGCACCTGGGTGGACACCAGAATGCTCGACGGCTCGAACAGGCCGCGCAGGCGATCCATGATGCCCGCCGCTTCACCGGCGGTGATGGTCACCTCCTCGCCCTTCGACATGTCGATTAGCACTTCCCGGCGTTCGCCCGGCGCCAGCGACAGCTGCTGCACCGCGACCGGCGCGGGCAGGAAGCCCTGATCGCTGGCGATCACGTTGAATGGGCGCCCGTCGCTGAGCTGCAGGGTATAGCGGCGCGCGTTGGAGGCGTTGAGCAGGCGCAAACGCACCCAGCCGCGCGACACCTCGACATACGGATTTTGCACGCCGTTGACCAACAGCGTATCGCCGACGAAACCGCCCTGCGACGGCGCATCGTATTGCGGCGTGCCGAAGTTATCGAAGCGCTTGTCCTGAATGATCAGTGGGAAATCGTCGACGCCGTAGTGGTTGGGCAGCGGCAGCGCTTTGCTGACGGCATCCTCCACCAGCCACAGCCCGGCCAGCCCGTTGTAAACGTGCGGCGCCATGCGGTTCGGCGTATTGGCGTGGTACCAGCAGGTGGCCGCCGCCTGACGGATGGGCAGCACCGGCGACCAGTCGACGTTGGGCGACATCATGCGCGGCGCGCCGCCCATCAGCGTGCCCGGCACCTGCAGACCGCTGACGGTCATCGCCACCGGCTCCTGCAGGCGGTTGCTGTAGATCAGTTTGACGTCGTCACCGCTGTAAACCCGCACCGTCGGCCCCAAATACATGCCGTTGATGCCCCACACCGCCGCCTTGCGGTTATCCATAAACGCCCAGTGGGCGCGCTGCAGGGTCAGGAACAGCGGCTGACCGCGGCGAGACTCCAGCAGCGGGGGGATGGGTAATGGGGTCTGCGTTCCGCTCGCCTCTGCCCTCAGCGGCACGGCGCTCGCGCACAGCGCCAGGCCCGATGCCTGTATAAACTGACGTCGACTGAGTGACATATTTTCTCCATGAAAAGCAATAACTAAACCGTGTGCAAAACCCAAACGCCCGCCAATCAAGATTAGCAGGCGCTCAGGCGTTAACGGCGCTGAACGCCAATTAAAAACGTATTCTTTGAAGCCGGTAGACTCTTATTTTTTGGCGGCGTTGCGCTGGGCGACTTCGGCGTCCAATTGGGCGATTTTCGCCTCCATCAGCTCGCGGCAATGCGCCGCCAGCTCGCGCACGTTTTCTTTGCCGTATTTGCTGGTATCCACCGGCGCCAACATCTCGACGATCACGTGGCCGTTATTCCAGCGATTAAGATTTATATTACCGCTGGTGGTCGATACGCAGATCGGCACAATCGGCACGCCGGCGGCGATGGCCGCGTGGAACGCGCCGGTTTTAAACGGCATCAGCCCGCGACCGCGGCTGCGGGTCCCTTCCGGGAACATCCAGATCGAAATGTCTTTCTTTTTGAACTGCTCCGCCACCTGGGCGATGGTGCCGTGCGCCTTGGCGCGATTATCACGATCTATCAGCAGATTACCGGTCAGCCAATACAGCGGGCCGAAAAACGGGATCCACACCAGACTTTTTTTACCGACGGTCACGGTGCGCGGCTGCACGATATTGGCGGCCGTCACCATGTCGTAGTTATTTTGGTGGTTGGCGATATAGATGCAGTTGCCGTTGTTGGCCGCATCGGCCGGCACGCGGGTTTCAACCTTGATGCCGAACAGCGTCGACAGGCGGCCGAAAAGGTGGCCGAAGGTCGCCACATGGCGGGGATTGCGCGGGCTGAACAAGCAATAAACAGAACCGAAAATACACACCAGAATACAGAAAAGAGTGGCGAGAACGGCACGCAAAATCAATAACATAACAACCTCATTAGCACACTGCCAACGCAGTTTACTTCGCTGCGCAGATTCCTTTACTCATTATTTGCCGGCCAGGCGATAAGCACGCCGATGTCGCCTGCCTTTCTCGCTATTTTCCCGCCAGCCGGCAATACGCACAATAATTTTATGCGCAGAAATGTTAACTATTTGGAAAATAAACGCCAGTAAAAATAAATAAGGCGGCCACAGCATGCTGCGACCGCCCGTTAACGCTGGCGCTAACGCTTACTCTTCGCTGTCGCCGCCCGACGCCCGCACCGGCGCATCCACTTCGACGCGATCGATGCGCTGCAGGCCGCGCGGCAGCTGAGTGCCCTTGCGCCCGCGCTCGGCGCGGAATTTCTGCAAATCCTCCGGCCGCAGCGTCAGCTTGCGTTTGCCGACGTGCAGCGTGACGGACGCCTGCGGCGGCAGCACGAACAGCCAGGCCAGCTTGTCGTCACCGGCCGCCGCCTGGGCTGCCGGAATGGAGACGATCTTGTTGCCTTTGCCCTTCGACAGCTGCGGCAGATCGGCGACCGGGAACATCAGCATGCGCCCGGCGGCGGTGATCGACAGCAGCATGTCGTCTGCGCCGTGGATTTCCATCGGCGGCAGCGCCCTGGCGTTGTCCGGCAGCGTGATCATCACCTTGCCGGCGCGGTTGCGCGCCACCAAATCGTTGAAGGTGCAAACGAAGCCGTAACCGGCATCCGACGCCATCAGCAGCTTCTGATCGTCGGCCGCCATCAGCACCTGCTCAATGGTGGCGCCCGGCGGCGGCGTCAGCTTGCCGGTCAGCGGCTCGCCCTGCCCGCGCGCCGAAGGCAGCGTCATCGGATCGAGCGCATAGCTGCGCCCGGTGGAGTCGATGAATACCACCGGCTGGTTGCTCTTGCCGCGCGCCGCGCCGCGGAAGCTGTCGCCGGCCTTGTAGCTCAGGCCGGCCGGATCGATGTCGTGGCCCTTGGCGCTGCGCACCCAGCCCATTTCAGACAGCACGATGGTCACCGGCTCGGACGGCACGAAGTCGTGCTCGCTCATCGCCTTGGCTTCCGCACGCTCGGTCAGCGGCGAACGGCGATCGTCGCCGTAGGTCTGCGCATCGGCCTGGATCTCTTTCTTGATCAGCGTGTTCAGCTTGCGTTCGGACGCCAGCAGCGCCTGCAGCTGATCGCGCTCTTTCGCCAACTCATCCTGCTCACCGCGGATCTTGACCTCTTCCAGCTTGGCCAGGTGACGCAGTTTCAGCTCGAGGATCGCTTCCGCCTGGGTGTCGGAGATGCCGAAACGCTGCATCAGCACCGGCTTCGGCTCATCCTCGCTGCGGATGATGTGGATCACCTCGTCGATATTGAGGAACGCCACCAGCAAACCTTCGAGGATATGCAGGCGTTTCAGCACTTTCTCGAGGCGGTAGTTCAGGCGGCGGCGCACCGTGTCGCGACGGTAGGCCAGCCATTCGGTGAGGATCTCCACCAGCCCTTTGACCTGCGGGCGGTTATCCAGACCGATCATGTTCATGTTGATGCGGTAGCTGCGTTCCAGATCGGTGGTGGCGAACAGGTGGTTCATCACCTGTTCCAGATCGATACGGTTGGAGCGCGGCACGATCACCAGACGCGTCGGGTTTTCGTGGTCGGACTCATCGCGCAGATCTTCGACCATCGGCAGCTTCTTGGCGCGCATCTGGCTGGCGATCTGCTCCAGCACCTTGGCGCCGGACACCTGGTGCGGCAAGGCGGTGATCACCGCGCTGCCGTCTTCTTTCTTCCACACGGCGCGCATGCGCACCGAGCCGCGCCCGCTCTGGTAAATTTTGCGGATTTCATCGCGCGGGGTGATGATCTCGGCTTCGGTCGGGAAGTCCGGCCCCTGCACGAATTCGAGCAGATCGTCGAGTGAGGCGCCCGGCTTGTCGAGCAGCGCCACCGCAGCGGCGGCGACTTCGCGCACGTTGTGCGGCGGAATGTCGGTCGCCATGCCGACGGCGATGCCGGTGGTGCCGTTCAGCAGGATGTTCGGCAGGCGCGCCGGCAACATCTTCGGCTCTTGCAGCGTGCCGTCAAAGTTCGGGATCCAGTCGACGGTGCCCTGCCCCAGTTCGGCCAGCAAGACTTCGGCATATTTGGACAGGCGCGATTCGGTATAACGCATCGCCGCAAACGACTTGGGATCGTCCGGCGCCCCCCAGTTCCCCTGGCCGTCCACCAGCGGATAGCGGTACGAGAACGGCTGCGCCATCAGCACCATGGCTTCATAACACGCGCTGTCGCCATGCGGGTGGTATTTACCCAGCACGTCGCCCACGGTGCGGGCGGATTTCTTGAATTTGGCGCTGTTGTTCAGCCCCAGCTCAGACATGGCGTAGATGATGCGGCGTTGTACCGGCTTCAAACCGTCGCCAATGTACGGCAACGCCCGATCCATGATGACGTACATGGAATAGTTCAGATAGGCGTTTTCAGTGAATGTGTGCAGCGGTAAACGCTCTACACCATCATGAGTCAGATCACTCATTACTCAATTATCCTCAGACCGTGGCTTGGCAATCCCTGGACGACAATAAGGCATCGCTTGTCGATTCTGCCCGCGATAGTAACCCATCTGCGGGGTGGCTGTCACAGTTGGCGCAAGGATCGTCGGCCGAAGGCGCTGCCGCCGGGACGTTTAGGCAAAATTCCATCGCGATTGTTGATTAAGAATCAACACTGTTGTGCCTGTCGTCACGTTTTTCCTTGCCTGGCCAGCGATTACACTCTCGTTCAGCAAGCTGTTTTTGCGCACCGCAGCGGAAAACGGCATCTATCTTAACTCTGACGGGAGACGCAAAAGATGAGCAATATCCTGATTATCAACGCTAAAAAGCAATTCGGCCATTCCAACGGCGAACTCAACCAAACCCTGAGCGACGTGGCGGAAAGCTTCCTGCGCGATCTGCAGCACGAGGTGCAGGTCACGGTGGTCGACGACGGCTATGACATTGAGGCCGAAGTGCAGAAATACCTGTGGGCCGACGCGGTCATCTATCAGATGCCGGGTTGGTGGATGGGCGAGCCGTGGATCCTGAAAAAATACATCGACGAAGTGTTCACCGCCGGCCACGGCAGCCTGTACGCCAGCGATGGCCGCACCCGCTCCGACGCCGGCAAGAAGTACGGCTCCGGCGGCCTGATTCAGGGCAAAAAATACCTGCTGAGCCTGACCTGGAACGCCCCGCTCGAAGCCTTCACCGATCCGAACCAGTTCTTCCACGGCGTCGGCGTCGACGGCGTTTACCTGCACTTCCACAAGGCCAACCAGTTCCTGGGGATGGAAGCCTTGCCGACCTTTATCTGCAATGACGTGATAAAACAACCGGATATCGAAACGGACATCGCACGTTATCGCGAGCATCTGGCGGGAATTTTTGCTTAACTGGCAGCGAAGGGCTTAACCAACGAGGTAATGATGATCACCGTAATCGCAGAAATCAAAGTCAAACCCGGCCACCGCGCCACCGTGTTACAAGCCATTGAAAAACTGGTGCCGCTGGTGCTGGCGGAAGAAGGCTGCGGCGAATACACGCCGATGGTAGACAGCCACACGCAGGCTCCCTGGCAGAAACTGTCGCCGGATTCGGTGTTTATGCTGGAAAAATGGCAAAGCCAGGCGCAACTGGAAAAACACCTGCAGATCGACCATATGCTCAAGCACCGCGAAACCATCAAGGACTACGTGCTGGGCACCGAGATCTACGTGCTGGAAAACGCGCTGTAATCCCTTCAGAGGCCCTCTGCGGCCTCTGGCGGCTCTCCCTCAAGGCGGGCGCTGACGTAGTCGAGAAAACAGGTGAGGCGCGCCGCCAGCTGGGCGTCGTGGTAATACACCGCGTTGATCGGCTGGCGCACGTCCAGCGTCTCCCGCACCAACAGCGGCACCAGCCTGCCCGCTTCCCGATCGCGGCGGGTCATGAAGTCCGCCAGCTGTACAATGCCCGCTCCGCGCAGCGCCAACTCACGCAGCGTCTCCCCGCTGGAGGCCGAGATCGTCGGTTCGATGGCGAAATGCCGCGCCTGCCGGTAACGCAGCGGCCACTGGTTCAGCGATTCTGGGTAGGTGAATCCCAACAGGCAATGGCGGTGCAGATCTTCCACGCCGCGCGGTTCGCCATGCCGTTGCAGGTAATCCGGGCTGGCGAGGATGCGCAACCGGCTGTGCCCCAGCAGGCGCGCATGGAGCGTGGAGTCACGCAGCGCGCCGATGCGGATCGCGATATCGGCGCGTTTCTCCAACAGGTCGATATTGCGATCGTCGGTGTCCAGCTCCAGCTCAATCTGCGGATAACGGCGGCGGAACTCCGCCACCATCGGCACCAGCACGTGCGCCATGAAAGGGGCGGCGGCGTTGACCCGCAGCCGACCGGCGGGCAGCTGGCGCCGCAGCGCCATCAGTTCTTCGGCCTGATCCACCGAACGCAGTATTTCGCGCGCAGGCGCCAGGAAGCTCTGCCCTTCTTCGGTCAGGCTCAGGCGACGCGTGGTGCGGCGCAAGAGCGTAGCGTCGAGTTTCGTTTCCAGGCGGCTGAGTGCGCGGCTGACGCCGGAGGTGGTTTGGCCGAGCCGATCGGCGGCGGCGGTGACCGAACCGCTGTCGACCACCGCAGTGAACGCCAGCAGCTCTTCGAGGGTGATCTTCACGCGGTTCGCCCCAGGTTGACGGGCGCCGCATGCAACGCCCTGCGGGAAAGCAGGCCCGGCATTTCACCGGGCCAGGGTCAGGCTCAGACCGCCAATTCGGCCATGTCGCCCTTGTCTTGCAGCCAGTTGCGGCGATCTTCCGAACGCTTCTTGGCCAACAGCATGTCCATCACCGCCAGCGTCTGATCGACGTCATCCTCTGCCACCGTCAGTTGCACCAGACGGCGGGTGTTCGGATCGAGGGTGGTTTCGCGCAGCTGCAGCGGGTTCATCTCGCCCAGCCCTTTAAAGCGCTGTACGTTCGGCTTGCCCTTCTTGCGCTTCAGCTGTTCCAGCACGCCGGCTTTCTCTTCTTCATCCAGCGCGTAGAACACCTCTTTACCGAGATCGATACGGTACAGCGGCGGCATGGCGACATAGACGTGGCCGCCTTTCACCAGCGAGCGGAAGTGGCGCACGAACAGCGCGCACAGCAGCGTGGCGATGTGCAGGCCGTCGGAGTCCGCATCCGCCAGGATGCAGATTTTGCCGTAGCGCAGCTGGCTGAGATCTTCGCTGTCCGGATCGATGCCGATCGCCACGGAAATGTCGTGCACTTCCTGCGAGGCCAGCACTTCGTCCGAAGACACTTCCCAGGTGTTCAGGATCTTGCCCTTGAGCGGCATGATCGCCTGATATTCGCGATCGCGCGCCTGCTTGGCCGATCCGCCCGCCGAGTCCCCTTCCACCAGGAACAGTTCGGTCATGGCCAGATCCTGCGAGGTGCAGTCCGCCAGCTTGCCCGGCAGCGCCGGCCCGCTGGTCAGCTTTTTGCGCACCACTTTCTTGGCGGCGCGCAGGCGGCGCTGGGCGCTGGAGATCGCCAGCTCGGCCAGCTGTTCCGCCGCCTGAACGTTCTGGTTCAGCCACAGGCTGAAGGCGTCTTTCACCACGCCGGAAACGAAGGCCGCGCACTGGCGCGAGGAGAGACGCTCTTTGGTCTGCCCGGCGAACTGCGGATCCTGCATCTTCACCGACAGCACGTAGGCACAGCGATCCCAGATATCCTCCGCCGACAGCTTCACGCCGCGCGGCAGAATGTTGCGGAATTCGCAGAACTCGCGCATCGCGTCCAGCAGCCCCTGACGCAGGCCGTTGACGTGGGTGCCGCCCTGCATGGTCGGGATCAGGTTGACGTAGCTTTCGGTCAGCAGCTCACCGCCTTCCGGTAGCCACAGCAGCGCCCAGTCCACCGCTTCGGTGTCCCCGGTGAAATTGCCGACGAACGGCGCTTCCGGCAGGGTAATCAGGCCGTTGACCGCTTCCATCAGGTAGTCGGTCAGGCCGTCCTGATAGCACCAGCGCTGTTCGGTGTTGTTCACCTTGTCGATAAAATAGATCTCGACGCCGGGGCACAGCACCGCTTTGGCTTTCAGCAGGTGAGTCAGGCGCGATACCGAGAAGCGCGGGCTATCGAAGAACTGCTCATCCGGCCAGAAGTGCACGCTGGTGCCGGTGTTGCGTTTGCCGCAGGTGCCGGTCACCGTCAGATCTTGCACCTTGTCGCCGTTTTCGAAGGCGATGCCGTAGACGTTGCCGTCGCGGCGCACGTTGACTTCCACCCGCTTCGACAGGGCGTTGACCACCGAGATCCCCACGCCGTGCAGGCCGCCGGAGAACTGGTAGTTTTTATTCGAGAATTTACCGCCGGCGTGCAGCCGGCACAGGATCAACTCAACCGCCGGCACGCCCTCTTCCGGGTGGATGTCCACCGGCATGCCGCGGCCGTCGTCGATCACTTCCAGCGACTGATCGGCGTGCAAAATCACGTCGATGCGCTTGGCGTGACCGGCCAACGCTTCGTCGACGCTGTTATCGATCACCTCTTGGCCGAGGTGGTTTGGGCGCGTCGTGTCGGTATACATGCCGGGACGACGGCGCACTGGTTCTAGACCGCTGAGTACTTCAATGGCATCAGCGTTATAGCTGGATTGAGTCATCGTTGATTATTTTTTCGTGGTTAAAGGGAGGTGCCGGAACGGTCCGTCAGACCGCGTTTAGCCCTAAAAAATCCACAATCTGGGGGAAGTAGTGCTCGAAACCGACGAAGGCGTGGTTTCCACCCGACTCCACCGTTTGCCGACACGCAGTGTAATACGCCACTGCCTGGCCGTAATCGAGAATTTCATCGCCCGTTTGCTGCAGCAGCCAGATTAAATCCGGCGACTCCAAGGGATCGATCTGCATCACTTTCAGATCGTAAACGTGCCGAGACTCTAACACATATTGCTGGCCGGTGTAGGGGTTCTCGTTGGCGCCGAGATAGTCGACCAGCAGCTCAAACGGCTTGACCGCCGGGTTGACCACCACCGCCGGCAGCGAAAAACACTGCGACAGCCAGGTGGCGTAATAGCCGCCCAGCGATGAACCGACCAGCCCGAGCGTTTGGCCGGCGCGCTCCAGCACCATATTCTCCAGCATCTCGGCGGCCTCCGCCGGAAAGGCCGGCAGCTGCGGCACCAGCATTTCGATATCGGGATGGTGCTCGGCCAGCCAGGCCTTGAAGGCCACCGCCTTTGCCGACTGCGGCGAACTGTTGAAACCGTGCAGGTAGAGCAGTGTCGAAGGCATCAGTATCCATCCGAGTCCATATCGGGGCGGAAATCGTCGTTTTCCAGGCGGAACACCTGCGTCTCGACGCGGCCGTCCGGCAGCAGATCGAGGTAGCGCCAGCCGGGGGAGACGTCGTCAATGGTGAAGTTCGTGCAGTGCGGCTTGAATTGCACACAGGTGGACGGCGTCGCCAACAGGCGTCGGCCCTGCCATTCCAGATCCAGATCCTGGTGAATGTGCCCGCACACCACGGTATTCACTTTCGGATAACGCAGCAGGATCGCGCCCAGCATATGCGGGTTGCGCAGGCTGTGCTGATCGAGCCAGGTGCAGCCGGAAGGCAGCGGATGATGGTGCAGCAGCAACAGCGTATAGCGCTCGGGGTGAGCCTGCAGGCAGCGCTCCATCCACTCGAGCTGGTATTCGCTCAATTCGCCGTGCGGCACGCCGAACACCTGGCTGTCCAGCATCAGCACCTGCCAGCTGTCGCCCAGCAGCACCTGTTTGGAAGGCGCGATGCCGGCGGCGGCCAATGCATCGACCATCGCCGGTTGAAAATCATGGTTGCCCGGCAGCCACACGCAGGGAGCCGGCAATTGCGCGATGCCGGCGGCGAAGTGGCGGTAGGCCTCTTGCGAATGATCCTGCGCCAAATCTCCCGTGGCGACGATCAAATCGACGTCGCGGCGCTGCGCCTGGATGGCGTCCAGCACCGCGTGATAGCTGCGATAGGTATTGATGCCGAGCAACGTTTCGTGTTCGCCGGCAAAAAGGTGGGTATCTGTTATTTGTAGAATCCTGACCGCGGCCCCACTCGCCACGGGCAGTTTAAACAGGCTTTCCAAATGGTGTCCTTTGTTATTTCAGTCTGTCTAACAAACCGGAACCGCCATCGCTCCATGCGCCAAACAGTAGCGCAGCCAATCAGCAAGAAACTGGTTAATTTGATGCTTTTCGTCGCGTTGATGCAACTTTTTATTAGGATAATCATAACGCGCTTTAAAGCGATAGATCTGCTGACTGGAACACACTTCCGCAACCATGGCGTCATGGTATAGCCGCACCGTCATCGCGGGCAGGCTCCAGTAGCTGACCGCCGGAAAGATCTGCTCGATCTCCACCAGCGACGTGTAACGCGTGGACTCAACGATGGTCAAACGATAGCCGGCGCCGTTCACCTGATAAGTCACCGTTTCGCCCGCTTCGTCGTTGCGCGGCAGCAAGCGGCGCAATTGCGCGAAGTTGGTTTCGCACAATCTCATCATTTCGGGGAAATCAGGGGTATAGCGCTGTTTCATTAGTTGGCCCACTCTTTTCTCAACGATTCATGGTGCAACGCCAGCCATTGCAATGCAATCACTGATGCGGCGTTATCGATCGCGCCCTCCTCAACCCAGCGGTAAGCCTGCTCGCGGCTGACCACGTGGACGCGGATATCTTCATGTTCTTCCGCCAGGCCGTGGATGCCCTCAGCGGTACCGGCGTCCACCTCGCCGACCATGATCGACAGACGTTCGCTGGTGCCGCCTGGGCTGGCCAGGTAGCTCAGCACCGGCTTGCAGCGCCCGACCACCACGCCGGCCTCCTCCTGCGCTTCGCGGCGGCACACGTCCTCGACGCTTTCGCCGGTCTCGATCATACCCGCCACCATTTCCAGCAGCCAGGGCGAATGGCTGGTATCAACCGCGGCGATGCGCAGTTGTTCAATCAGCACAACCTCGTCGCGCACCGGATCGTAGGGCAGCAGCACCGCCGCATGGCCGCGTTCAAAAATTTCACGCGTGATTTCAGGGCTCATTTCGCCATTGAACAACCGATGGCGAAACCGGTATAAATTGAGTGAAAAAAAACCACGGTACAGCGTCTCGCGTGCAATAATTTCTACATCTTTTTTCTCGAAAGTAACGGGCGACGGCTGCGAACGGTTCATGCGCGAATTCTCCTGCTTGAGTATGCCGATAAAATAATCGGTTTTGATGACAGAAACAGCGGGACTCTCCGCCGCGGCTTTATGTTAGGCTGTTTTCCGCCGCCGGATGCGGCACGTTTGTGCGCTCGCAGGTAATAGCGGGAAACAATCCGGATTGTCAGCCATAATATCAGCTGCAGTCGACCCGGGCAGTACGCCAAGGTAAATGGGCGGTCTGAAAGGTAAAAGTTACGTGAGATGGCACATTCAGCCACCTGATGCGTACCCCAGACTCTGCTAGAATCGGCAACTATTTCGTCTATCGTCAGCGCTAACATAGCAATATTGCTGCACAACAAGGAATGCAAATGAAGAAACTGCTCCCCCTTCTTATCGGACTGAGCCTGGGCGGCTTCAGTGCAATGAGCCAGGCAGAGAACCTGCTGCAGGTCTACAAACAGGCCAGGGAAAGTAACCCGGATCTGCGCAAAAGTGCTGCTGACCGCGACGCCGCATTCGAAAAGATCAATGAAGCGCGCAGCCCGTTGCTGCCGCAGCTCGGTTTAACCGCAGGTTACGATTACACCAACGGTTATCGTGACAGCAATGGCGTTAACAGCAACGTGACCAGCGGTTCGTTGGCGCTGACGCAAACTATTTTCGACATGTCGAAATGGCGCCAGCTGACGCTGCAGGAAAAGACCGCCGGCATCTCCGACGTCACCTTCCAGACCGCTGAGCAGCAGCTGATTCTCAACACCGCCACCGCCTACTTCAACGTGCTGAAGGCGATCGACACGCTGTCCTATACTCAGGCGCAGAAAGATGCGGTATACCGCACGCTGGATCAAACCACCCAGCGCTTCAACGTGGGCCTGGTGGCGATCACCGACGTGCAGAACGCCCGCTCGAACTATGACACCGTGCTGGCGGCGGAAGTCTCCGCCCGCAACGATCTGGATAACGCGCTGGAAACGCTGCGCCAGGTGACCGGGGCCTTCTACCCGGAGCTGGCCTCGTTGAATACCGATCGCTTCAGTACCCAGCGCCCGGAAGCGGTGAACAACCTGCTGAAAGAAGCGGAAGCGCGCAACCTGAGCCTGCTGTCCGCCCGTCTGAGCCAGGACCTGGCGCGCGAGCAAATCCGCGCAGCCCAAACCGGCTATATGCCGACGATTGACGTCAGCGCATCAACCGGCATCAGCAATACCAAATACAACGGCTCCAACACCGGCGGCGCAAATGCCGCACGCTACAGCGACTCCGATGCGGGCCAAAATAAGGTCGGCATCAGCTTCAACCTGCCGCTGTACAGCGGCGGCGCGACCAACTCGCAGGTCAAACAAGCGCAGTACGGCTTCGTCGGCGCCAGCGAGCAGTTGGAAAGCTCACACCGCAGCGTGGTGCAGACCGTGCGTTCGTCGTTCAACAACGTTAACGCCTCGATCAGCAGCATCAACGCCTACAAACAGGCGGTGATCTCCGCGCAAAGCTCCCTGGACGCGATGGAAGCCGGTTATCAGGTCGGTACCCGCACCATCGTCGACGTGCTGGACGCCACCACCACGCTGTATAACGCCAAACGTCAGCTGTCCGACGCGCGTTATACCTATCTGATCAACCAGTTGAACATCAAGTCGGCGCTCGGCACGCTGAACCAGAACGATTTGCTGCTGCTGAACGGCGCGTTGGGCAAACCGGTGTCGACCGCACCTGACGCCGTGGCGCCGCAGAATCGCGCGCAGGACGCCTATGCAGACGGCTATCAGGACAATGCGCCGATGCAGCAAACCGCGGCGCCGGTACCGGCGGCCACTCGCGCATCCGCGCCGGCCGTGGCCACCAGCCAACCGGCTCGCAACAGCGGCAACCCATTCCGCAACTGATGCGCGCACATTGATAAACACGGGGTTCGGCCTGCGCCGCGCCCCGTTTTTTTTGCCTCGATTTCACCACTTCTGCCCGCCGTCTCACAGCCGCCGCCACGTCAGGTGGTATCATCGTCACTCTCGTTTTCGCAGTCTGGATGAGGTTCGATGGACAACGATTCACGCTGGCAACGGCTGATTAACGACGGCGAACTGCCGCCGCCGCTGCGCCCGGCACAGGCGGTTTACGCCTCCTGGCTGCGCTGCCGCAGCCTGATGCAGCCCGACGTCTGGCAAGCACCGCACCGCGCTCAGGGCGCCACCTTCGAATCGATTTGCCGCCGCAAGAACGATCTGCTGACGCTCGGCCAGGCGGCGCTGGAAGACGCCTGCGAGTACATGGAGCCACGTCGTTGTCTGTTGATGATCCTCGACGAGAGCGGCTGCATGCTGTGGCGCTGCGGCGACGCCCAAACCTGGGAACATTTACAGCAACTGGGGTTCGCCCCCGGCGCTTACTGGGCCGAAGGGCAGATCGGCACCAACGCCCCGACGCTGGCAGCAACGGAAGGCCACCCGGTGCGGGTGAGCGGCGGGGAGCACGTGCGCCGGGCGCTGCACGGCTGGTCGTTCTGCGCTACGCCGGTCTACGACAACAGCGGCCGCCAGCGCGGTTCGATCGCGCTGGGCTGTCTGTTGGCCGACTGCGCCGCCGGCGATCTGTCGCTGACGCTGGCCATCGCCCGCGAAATCGGCAACTCGCTGAACGCCGACGGCCTGCTGGCGGAATCCAACCGCCATCTGAATCAGCTTTACGGCCTGCTGGACGGCGTGGACGACGGCGTGATGGCCTGGGATCACCGCGGCTATCTGCAATACATCAACCAGCGCGCCGCCGCCCTGCTGAAGCTGGACGAGCAGCAGAGCCAGGGCAAACCGCTGGCGCAGCTGCTGACGCTGCCCGCCCTGCTCAAGCGCGCTATCGCCGACCGGCAGCCGCTGCAACACGTCGAAGTCACCTTCGAAAGCCAGCGGCAGTTTATCGCCGCCCTGCTGACGCTAAAGCCGATTTTCGACGGCGATCGCTGCAGTTTCATCGCCCTGCTGCACCCGCTCGAGCGGCTACGCCAGTATGTCAGCAGCCAGTTGGGGCGCGTCAGCCACAGCTTCGAGCAAATGCCCTCCGCCTCGCTGGAGATGCGGCGGCTGATCCGTTACGGGCAGCAGGCGGCCAAGGGCCAGCATCCAATCCTGCTGCGCGGGGAGGAAGGGGTTGGTAAAGAGCGGCTCAGCCAGGCTATCCACAACGCCGGCGAACGCGCCGCCGGGCCGTATATCGCCCTCAACTGCCAGCTGCTGCCGCAGGCGCAGGGGCTGCGTGAACTGCTGGGCAGCGACGCCAACGAAGAAGAGGCGGGCCAGCTGAGTAAATTCGAATTGGCCAACGGCGGCACGCTGTACCTCGAACAGATCGAATACCTGCCGGCGGAGATGCAATCGGCATTGCTGCAGGTGCTGAAAACCGGCGTGGTGATCCGCCTCAATTCCAGCCGGGTGATCCCGGTCGATGTCCGAGTCATCGCCGGCAGCGCCGCCGATCTGCCGCTGCTGGTGCAGCAAAACCGCTTCCGCCGCCAGCTGTTTTACAGCCTGCAGGCGTTCGAGATTCAGATCCCGCCGCTGCGCCAGCGGCTGAGCGATATTCCGCTGCTGGTCAAACACCATCTGCGCACGCTGGAGCAGCATTTTCAGTGTCGCTTTCGGGTGGATGACGAAGTGATGGCCCAGCTGGCGCTCTACCTGTGGCCGGGCAACGATTTGGAACTGAAAGGGGTGGTGGAGCGCGCGGCAATGATCTGCCACGGCCACCACATCCAATTGGCGGATCTGCCGGCGCACCTGCTCGGCCAGCCGTCGCTGCTGGAAAGCGATCCGCAGCCCGGCGCGCCGCTGCTGACGCTGACGGACATGGAGCGCCAGGCGATCCTGCGCGCGGCGACCGTCAGCCGCGGCCAGCTGACGGAAATGGCGCAGCTGTTGGGCATCGGCCGCACCACCCTGTGGCGGAAGATCAAACAGCACGGGATCGACATCCGCCAGTTCAAGCTGCGCGCCTGAACGCCTAGTGGCTGAGCTGCAGTACCCCGCGCGCGGCGTCCAGCATCGCCTTCTGCCCGCTGCGGGTTTTGCTCAGGCAATCCTGCATGCCGACCACCATCGGCATGCCCATCGCCTTCGCCAGAATGGCGCTGTGCGACAGGGCATTGCCGCCGCTCAGGCAGATGCCGAGCACCAGCCGCCTGTCGAGCATCACCACCTCCGAAGGCATCAGTTCGTCCATCACCAGTATCGACGGCTCTGCCAGCGCAATCGTCGGTAACGGCAGCCCCTGCAGATGGCACAGCGTGCGGCGCAGCATGTCGCGCACGTCCAGTTCGCGCGCCCGCATGTAGTCGTCATCCAGCTCGCGGTACTCTTCGGCGATCGCCTCCAGCACCTGTCGCCAGGCCTGCTCGGCGTTGCACAACTGCTGCGCGATGCGGGTGTACGCCGCCTGCTGCAGATCCGGATCGTCCAGCAGCATGCTGTGGGCGCCGAAGATCGCCGCCTGCGGCTTGCCGATCAGCGTGCCGGTGCGCTCTGCCAGCCGGTTCAGATCGCTCAGCGTGCGCTGCAGCGCCTCACGCAGGCGTTGCTGTTCGCCCAACACCTCGTCTGCGCCGATTCGTCGATCGGCGGCTGGCGGCCAGAAGCTATGGGCCTGGAACACCGGCCCGCTGGTGACGCTTTCCGCCACCGGAATGCCATGCAGCGAAGGCTGCTGCCGCTCGGAAACCGTCTCGCCGAAATGTTGTTCCGCCAGCGCTTTGAACGCCGCCAGCGCTTCGTCCGCCTGCGCGCCGTCGGCGATCAGGCGAATGGTGTCGCCGTGGCGCACCTGCAGCAGCGCCAGCTGATTGAGGCTGCGCGGATCGATGCACTGCCCCTGCTTTTCCAGCACCAGCTCAGCCTTGAACGGCGCCAGCGCCTCGACCAACCGCGCCGCCGGGCGCGCATGCAGCCCATGCGGGTTCTGCACCGTCCAGGTTGCGCTTTTGCCCTGCGCCAGCGGCAAGGCCGCGCTTTTTGCGGCCGGCGAGCCTTCGCCCAGCTGCGCCTGTTTGGCCTGCAGCGCGCCCTGCGCCTCCGCCACCACCTGCTCCAGCGCGGCACCAGAGTTGGCGGCCACCACCGCCGCCAGCGTACCTTCGACCAGCGGCGCCGCACACAGCCGCACTTTGACAGCCACGTCCGGATCCAGCAGATCGAGCGCGGTTTCGGCGCTGAGCAGCGCGCTGCCCAGATCCATCAGCACCAGAACGCCGTCGCCGTCGGCGACCGCTTCGATCGCCTCCATCACTTTGACGGCGTCCGTGCCGATCGGGTGCTGCTCGTCATCCACGCCCGCCGCCAGCACCAGTTTGCAGCCGTCGCCGCGCATCATCTGCCGCGCCAGTTGCTCAACGCCGCGCGCCAGCAACGCGCTGTGCGAAACCACCACGATATTAATCATCTCGCCTCCTGCTAGCTGCCGGCGACCTCGGCCAGCGTTTTCATCATCAACATCACCGAAGTGGCGCCGGGATCCTGGTGGCCGATGCTGCGCTCGCCCAGGTAACTGGCCCGCCCCTTGCGCGCCTGCATGGTAATGGTGCTCTCCACCGCCCGCTCGGCGCTGTCGGCGGCGCGCTGCAGCGCCTCCGCCACGCTCAGGTTCTGCTGCGCGGACTGCCCGAGGCTTTCCACCACCGGCCACCAGACGTCGCACATGGTCTTGTCGCCCGGCTCCGCCTTACCGCGCATCACCACGCCTTCAACCCCCTCTTGCATCATTTGATGCAGCTCCGCCAGATCCAGGCTTTGCTTGGCGTTCGCCGCCTGCGCCGCGCGGATGAAGAAGGTGCCGAACAGCGGGCCGCTGGCGCCGCCCACGCTCGACAGCAGCGTCATGCCGGTGTTTTTCAGGATGAAGCCGATGTCCTTGTCCGCCACCGACGGCAGCTTTTCCACCACCTTGTTGAAACCGCGATTCATGTTCAAACCGTGGTCGGCATCGCCTATCTCGGTGTCCAGCCGGGTCAGAAAATCGCGCTCCCGGCTGAACACCTCGCCGCAACGCATCAGCCAATCGACAACCTGTTGTTTGGTCAACGCCATGATTCCTCCTCAGCAACCCCAACGCAGCGCAGGCGTTTTCACCGGCGCATCCCACAAGGACAACAGCTCGTCGTCCACGTTCAACAGCGTGATGGACACGCCCTGCATATCGAGCGAAGTGCAGTAAGAGCCCACCAGATTTCGCTCAATGATGATGCCCGCCTCGGCGCAGCGCTCCGCCAGCCGATGGTATACGCCGTACAGCTCAGACAGCGGCGTGGCGCCCAGGTTGTTGACCAGCGCGATGGCCCGATCGCCGCGCGTCAGCGGCTGCTTGGTCTGCATCTCGTCGCGCCACTCGCCCTGCTGACGATCCCAGACGCGGATCGTGCGCTGATAGTGGCCGTGGTCGATCAGCGTATGGAACATGTCGTCCACCGCCGCGTTGAGCGTGGTGAACGGGCGGCGCGCAATGCCCGGCTCGCCGTGAATGCCAACTCCGAACTCCATTTCGTTTTCCGCCAGGGTGAACGACGGCTTGCCGGCGGCCGGCACGGTGCAAGCCCCCAGCGCGATGCCGATCGAGTGCCCGTGGTTGTTGATGCGATGCCCTAACGTCACCACGCTGTCCAGATCGTCGCCGCGCGCCGCGGCGGCGCCCAGCAGTTTCTCCATCAGCACGGTGTTCGCCACCCCGCGCCGCCCGGCGGTAAACAGGCTGTCTTTGACCGCCACGTCGTCATCCACCAGCACCGTCGCCACCGCGACGCCGCTGTCGTGCAGCAGCTCGGTGGCGGTTTCGAAGTTGAGCACGTCGCCGGTGTAGTTCTTGATCAGCATCAGCACCCCGGCGCCGCCGTCGATCGCCTGGCCGCACTCGTACATTTTATCCGGCGTCGGCGAGGTGAAAATCTCGCCCGGACAGGCGCCATCGAGCATCCCTTCGCCGACGAAACCGCAGTGCATCGGCTCATGGCCGCTGCCGCCGCCGGACAGGATCGCCACCTTGCCCGCCACCGGCGCATCGGCGCGGGTCACGAACAGCGGATCCGCGTGCACCAGCAACTCGGGATGAGCCTCCGCCAGCCCCTGCAACTGCTCTTCCAACACCGACTCGACCTGATTAATCAGTTTTTTCACGATGGTTTCCTCTGTAAGAACAGGGGCGCGGCGCACCGCGCCCCAACGATATCAATGATGCTGCAGCCAGGCGGCGCCCAGCCGATCCGCCGTCAGGATCGCCGCCTGCACGCCCGCGGGAGTAACCTTGAACGGCATGTTGTGAATGGTTTCGCCGGCGGCGCAGCTGGCTTCGGCCACCGCCATGATCTTCGCCGCCGCATCGCCGGTGACGCCCATCTGCGCCAGCGAGATCGGCAGGCCGATGCCATGACAAAACGCCAGCACGGTTTCAATCTGCGCCATCGGGCTGTTCTGCAGCACCAGCTGCGCCAGGGTGCCGAACGCCACTTTCTCACCGTGATACAGGTGGTGGCACTCTTCGAGCACGGTAAAACCGTTGTGAATGGCGTGCGCCGCCGCCAGCCCGCTGCTCTCGAAGCCGATGCCGCTCAGATAGGTATTGGCCTCAATGATGCGTTCCACCGCTTCCGTCACCACGCCGGCCTCGACCGCCAGTTTGGCTTTCACCCCTTCCGCCAGCAGCGTGTCATAACACAGCCGCGCCAGGCTGAGCGCCGCCAGCGTCGATTTGCCGCCGGCCATGCTGGTGGCCTGGGCGTCGAAGCAGGCCTGCGCCTCGAAATAGGTGGAAAGTGCGTCGCCCATGCCGGCCACCAGCAGACGCACCGGCGCTTTGGCGATGATGGCGCTGTCCATCACCACCATGTCCGGGTTGCGCGGGTAAATCAGGTACTCGGCGAATTCGCCCTGTTCGGTGTAGAGAACCGACAGCGCGCTGGTCGGCGCATCGGTGGAGGCGATGGTGGGAATGAGCACCACCGGCAGCTGTTGGTAGTGCGCCACGGCCTTGGCGGTGTCGAGCGTCTTGCCGCCGCCGACGCCGATCACGCCGCGGCAGCCGTGAGCCTGCAGCTCATGGCCGAGCCGGTCTATCTCCTTGCGGCAGCATTCGCCGTTGAAGCGGGCCGCATGATGTTTCACACCGTGCTGCTGCAGGCTGCCCATTAGGGTGTCGCCCGCCAGCTGCATCACGAAGTCGTCGGCGATCACCAGATAGTGATCGGCGAGGGATTTGGCGTATTCGCCGACGGCGGCCACCGCATTGGCGCCCTGAATATATTTGCCTGGTGACTGGATGATTCTCAACATAACCGGATCCTTGTAGGGAGTTGGCGATGGTAACGTTCAGATATCAGGTGATGACGCGCCGACTTCGCCGCCGGCTTGTTGTTGTGCTTCGACTATGAGCGCCCGCCGCCCGCCTGGCGAGCCTCGCGATTTTTGTTCCATTATGGAACATCATCATAGCGACAACGTTTCATGATGAAACGCCAACGCGCGTTTTTTCGCCGCGAAAGCGAACTGGCGCACACCCCAACGTATAACTGCGTAAAGAGTCGATTCTGCGGGCGTTTCAGCTTTAATTTTGACCATGTTTCCCCTATCCTTAGCGCCACTACTGGGAAAGGGCGAAAACAGCCCGCATGATGGGATTGATAACGATGAAACGGACAAAAAACATCAACCAAGAGACGTTCCGCAAATCCTGGCGCAGCTACCGTGTCGCGCCCGTGGCCTTGGCGATCAGCGCCGTCTTTATGCTGGCCGGCTGCGAGAAGAGCGATGAAACGGTCTCCCTGTATCAGAATGCCGATGACTGTTCGCGCGCCAATCCTTCGATGAGCGAGCAGTGCACCACCTCCTACAACAACGCCCTGAAGGAAGCGGCGAAAACCGCGCCGAAATACGCCACCCGCGAAGACTGCGTCGCCGAGTTCGGCGAAGCGCAGTGCACCCAGGCACCGGCACAGGCCGGCATGGCGGCGGAATCGCAAAGCAGCGGCAGCTTCTGGATGCCGCTGATGGCGGGTTACATGATGGGCCGCCTGATGGGCGGCTCCGGCTTCGCGCAGCAGCCGCTGTTCACCTCCAAGAACGCCGCCAGCCCGGCGAACGGCAAGTTTGTCGACGCCAGCGGCAAGAGCTACGGCCCGGCCACCGCCGGCGGCCGCACCATGACGGTGCCGAAAACCGCCATGGCGCCGAAGCCTGCGGTCACCAACACCGTGACCCGCGGCGGTTTCGGCGAGACCGTAGCCAAGCAGACCAGCATGCAGCGCAGCAGCGCCACCTCCAACTCCGGCTCCCGCAGCATGGGCGGTTGATGCATGAAACGTATTGCTATTACCGAGCGCCCGGACTGGCGTGAAAAAGCGACCGAGTTCGGTTTCCGTTTCCACACCATGTACGGCGAGCCGTACTGGTGTGAAGACGCCTATTACCAGTTCACGCTGGCGCAGATTGAAGAGATCGAAAGTGCCACCGCCGAGCTGCACCAGATGTGTCTGCAGGTGGTGGAAAAAGTGGTCGGCAGCGACGAGCTGATGGCCAAGTTCTGCATCCCGAAACACACTTGGGAGTTCGTGCGCAGTTCGTGGCGCACCAATCAGCCGTCGCTGTATTCGCGTCTCGATCTGGCCTACGACGGCGTTAACCCGCCGAAGCTGCTGGAGAACAACGCCGATACGCCAACCTCGCTGTATGAGGCGGCCTTTTTCCAGTGGCTGTGGCTGGAAGACCAGATCAACGCCGGCAAGCTGGATCCGGAATCGGATCAGTACAACAGCCTGCAGGAGAAGCTGATCGAGCGTTTCGCCGAGCTGAAAGCGCATCACGGCTTCGGCCTGTTGCACCTGGCGTGCTGCCAGGACAGCGAAGAAGATCGCGGCACGGTGCAATATCTGCAGGACTGCGCGCAGGAAGCCGGTCTGCCGACCGAGTTCCTGTTCATGGAAGAGATTGGCCTCGGCGAGAAAGGCCAGTTTACCGATCTGCAGGATCAGGTGATCGGCAACCTGTTCAAGCTCTACCCGTGGGAATTCATGCTGCGCGAGATGTTCTCCACCAAGCTGGAAGACGCCGGCGTGCGCTGGCTGGAGCCGGCCTGGAAGAGCATCATCTCCAACAAAGCGCTGCTGCCGCTGCTGTGGGAAATGTTCCCGAACCACCCGAATCTATTGCCGGCTTATTTCGCGCAAGACGATCATCCGCCGATGGATCATTACGTCACCAAGCCGCTGTTCTCACGCGAAGGCGCGAACATTCAGATCGTCGAAAACGGTCAGGAAGTGGCGCGCGTCGATGGGCCGTACGGTGAAGAAGGCATGATCGTGCAGCAGTTCCATCCGTTGCCGAAGTTCGAAGACAGCTACACGCTGATCGGCAGTTGGCTGGTGAACGATCAACCTTGCGGCATTGGCCTGCGCGAAGATCGCGAACTGATCACGCAGGATCTGTCGCGCTTCTATCCGCACACCATCCTCGGCTGATTAGCCCCGCCGAGACCAAAACGCCAGTCTCTGACTGGCGTTTTTTCTTTAGCCCACCTGCACCGACAGCATGCTCAGCGCTCCCATTTCGATACCGTCGATCGGCACGCTGATGGCCTCTTTGCCATCCCAGCCGCCAAGCACGTACAGCAACGGCAGATAGTGTTCCGGCGTCGGATTCGACAGCGCTGCCCCCTCATGGCGCATGAAATCCACCAGCGGATGGTTATCGCCCCGATAACGCAGGTTATCCCGGACAAAGTTATTGAACGATTCCGCCCACGGGTAGGCGCTGGTATCGCCCTGCCATTTCACCATGCGCAGGTTGTGCACCACGTTGCCGCTGGCGACAATCATCCCCCCCTCATCGCGCAGCGCCGCCAGTTTGCGCCCCAGCTCATAGTGATAGGCCGCCGGCTGCGTGCCGTCGACGCTGAGCTGCACCACCGGGATGTCAGCATTGGGGTACATCTTGATCAACACGCCCCAGGTTCCGTGATCCAACCCCCACTCGCCGAGATCGGCCGTCACCGGCACCGGCGCCAGCATTTGCTGCAGCTGCGCAGCCAGCGCGGGAGAGCCCGGCGCCGGATAACGGGTATCAAACAGCGCCTGCGGGAACCCGCCGAAGTCGTGAATGGTTTTGGGTTTTTCCATCGCGGTGACCGCGGTGCCGCGGGTATACCAATGCGCGGAAACCGCCACGATCGCCTTCGGGCGCGGCAATGACTCACCCAACGCACGCCATGCCCGGGTGTAGCGGTTGTCTTCCAGCACGTTCATCGGGCTACCGTGGCCAAGAAACAGTGCCGGCATACGAGAGGTGTTCATAGGGAGATCCTTAGTTCAAATTGTGCTATGCCGCTACATTACGCGCTTTGCCGCGCCAACACAGCCGGATAACTGTGATGAAGATCTTCAATAAATTTGAATTAAAAGCGGAGGAATGCGCCGGCAGACAGAAAGATAAAAATTTAATATATTTCAATAGATTAATAAGATCAGTGAATGCCATGACATTACTGCCACACAGATCTAATTTGTGAATAATTTATGTATTTTTTGTTAACGCGATCTATACACTCCTCCTCTGCCGACGGGAGCAGGCAACCCCGCCGCGCGATGGGAATTACGTCTCACCAAGGAGGAATTCATGTTCAGACTCACACTGGCAACCCGCCTGGCGCTTTCCATATCCTTGCTCACCGGCTGGACGTCCCCCGCCGGCGCGACGGACAACGCGCAGCTGACGCAGCGCGAAGATCCTTACTTCCTTCAGGCGCAAGCTCAGCTGCAACAGCGGTTGAAACAGACGCCAAACACCAACCGCGCCAAAAACGTCATTCTGGTGGTCGGCGACGGCATGGGGTTTTCCACCGTGACCGCCGCCCGCATTTTTGAAGGGCAGCAGCGCGGCGTGGACGGCGAATCCAACGTGCTGGCCTGGGAGGCCTTCCCCTATCTGGCGGCGGCCAAAACCTACTCCGCCGACGCCCAAATCACCGACTCCGCGCCCAGCGCGGTGGCGATGACCACCGGCGTCAAAACCATCAACGATCTGATGGGCCTCAACCATACGGCCACCCTCAACAATTGCGAGGATCAGCAAACCAAGACCGTCACCACGCTGTGGGAGATGGCCGCAACGCTCGGCATGGCCACCGGCGCCGTGACAACCGCGACCATCACCCACGCCACGCCGGGCGCGACCTATGCCCATATCGCCAACCGCGATTGGGAATCCGACGCCAAAATGCCGGCAGCGGCTCTGGCCGCAGGCTGCCGCGATATCGCGCGCCAGCTGGTGGAAATGAAGTACGGCAACGGCCTTAACGTGGCGATGGGCGGCGGGCGCACCAACTTCCTGCCCGATAGCGTGAGCGATCCGGAATACCCCGGCAAGAAAGGCGCCAGAAAGGATGGCCGCGATCTGACGCAGGCCTGGCTGCAACGCTATGGCGAGCGCGGGCAATACGTCTGGAATCAGGCGCAGTTCGACAAAATCGAACCGGGTAAGGTCGATCATCTGCTGGCCCTGTTCGAGCCGTCGCACATGAACTTCGAGCACGATCGGCGGCAAGACGCAGCGGGAGAACCCTCGCTGGCGGAAATGACCGGTAAGGCCATCGATATTCTGGCCAGGAATCCCGAAGGCTACCTGCTGTTGGTGGAGGGCGGACGCATCGATCACGGTAGCCACAACGGTAACGCCTACCGTACGCTGAGCGACGCGGTCGCCCTGAACGAGGCGGTGAAAACCATCGTCGACAAGGTCAACCTGGACGAAACCCTGGTGATCGTGACCGGCGATCACAGCCACACGTTGACCATCGCCGGCTATGCCAAGCGGGGTAATCCTATCCTCGGCATTTCCGTCGGCGTCGACGGCAAACCGCGGCTGGGCAGCGACGGCAAACCTTATACCACCGTCGGCTTCGCCAATGGCCCCGGCGGCACGATCCCGCTGACCGAACGCCCGACATTGACCATGGAACAGGCCACCGCGCCCGACTTTATTCAGCCGGCGCTGGTGCCGCTGAAAAGCGAGACCCACGGCGGGGAAGATCTCGGCATCTACGCCATCGGCCCCTGGGCCCATCTGTTCCAGGGTACGGTGGAAGAGAACTACACCTTCCACGTGATGAATTACGCCAGCCGCATCGGCGAACGCCTGTCAGAACGATAGCCACAAAAAAGCCGCGTTACGCGGCTTTTTTTATCGTTGAAAGCGACTGGCTATCAGCTGGCCTTTTTCTCGTGCGCCTGGCGGTAGGCCACCAGATCTTCGATGGTCAGCACCACCATGTCGTGCTGTTTGGCGAAGGCGATCACTTCCGGCGCGTGCGCCATGCTGCCATCGTCGTTGGTCAGTTCACACAGCACGCCGGCAGGTTTGAAACCGGCCATGGAAACCAGATCGATGGTCGCTTCGGTGTGGCCACGACGGCTCAGCACGCCGCCCGGCTGCGCGCGCAGCGGGAACACGTGGCCCGGACGGTTCAGGTCGCTCGGCTTGGCGCTGTCTGCCACCGCCGCACGGATGGTGGTCAGGCGATCGGAAGCGGAAACCCCGGTGGTCACGCCCTGCGCCGCTTCGATGGTCACGGTGAAGGCGGTCTGGAACTGGCTGGAGTTGTTGGTCACCATCATCGGCAGCTCAAGCTGCTGACGGCGTTCTTCGGTGATGCACAGGCACACGATACCGCTGCCGTGGCGAATGGTCAGCGCCATCTGCTCAACGGTCATGGTTTCCGCGGCGAAGATCATGTCACCTTCGTTTTCACGGTTTTCATCATCGAGCACCATTACGCCGCGCCCGTTGCGCAGTGCGTCGATCGCGCGTTCAACGCGTTCTGTCGGCGTGCCGAAGTCTGAAAGTAGCGTCTGATTCATGGTAAAAAACCTCATTAAAAATTATGGATTACCAGAACCAGGGCGATCTTGAGGAGTAGCTAGCAATAGCTAAAAAAATAACGCAAGCGGGCGCAAGCCCGGCAGATACCGTTACTCTCTCCCATCCGGACTATAACCGTCGGCCCCGGAATTGCACCGGATCTGCTGACCTCTAACCGGCCTTTACAGGCTGGCTGAGCGCTCGCGGGCTTTCACCGTAGAAGGTGATTTACCGCCGGTGGGGACTTTCACCCCGCCCTGAGAATAAGCAGGATGACTATAACGCTAATGGGTAGGCAGGGCAATTGGCAAAAGCACAATTCGGCCACGCGCGGCGAATGCGCTTAATGGTGTTTATCCGGCGGGCAACTCGCATTACACTAAGCGGCAGCAATTAAACTCTGAAAGGGATACGCCATGATTGACCCGAAAAAAATCGAACAAATCGCACGCCAGGTTCATGAGTCCATGCCTAAAGGCGTTCGTGAATTCGGGGAAGACGTTGAGAAAAAAATCCGTCAGGTGCTGCAGTCGCAGCTGACCCGCCTGGATTTGGTTAACCGCGAAGAGTTCGACGTGCAGACTCAGGTGCTGTTGCGCACCCGCGAGAAGCTGGCGCTGTTGGAACAGCGCCTGGCCGAGCTGGAAAGCAAGCTGAGCGCGGCGCCGGCCGCCAAGCAGGAAGACGAATAAATTCCCGCCAAGGGCGCGCACCTGAACCGCGCGCCCCTGTTCTTTCGGTCGCCCGGCGTTAGCCGCGCCCGTCTTTGATCGCTTTGATGATGTTGGTGGTCGACAGCCCGTCTTCAAAGTTCAACACTTTGACATCGCCGCCGTTGGCCCACACTTCCGCACTGCCGGCAATCTCTTCCGGTTTGTAATCGCCGCCTTTCACCAGCAGATCCGGCAGAATGTCGGCGATCAAGCGCTGCGGCGTGTCCTCTTCGAACGGCACCACCCAATCCACCGCTTCCAGCGCGCCCAGCACGATCATGCGATTCTCCAGCGCGTTGACCGGGCGTTTTTCCCCTTTCAGGCGTTTGGTCGAGGCGTCGCTGTTCACCGCCACGATCAGGCGGTCGCCCAGTTTGCGGGCGTTGGCCAGATAGGAGACGTGGCCGGCGTGCAGAATGTCGAAAATGCCGTTGGTCATCACCACTTTCTCGCCGCGCTGACGCGCCTGAGCAACAGCGGTTTTCAACTGCGCTTCGGTCATCACGCCAAAGCCGGTTTCGGCCCGGCCGCGCACCGCGTTTTCCAGCTCGATTGGCGACACGGTAGAGGTACCGAGCTTGCCCACCACCACGCCGGCGGCGGCGTTGGCCAGGAAGCAGGACTCTTCCAGCGAATTGCCGGCGGCCAGCGAAGCGGCCAAGACGCCGATCACGGTGTCGCCGGCGCCGGTCACATCGAACACTTCCTGCGCCTGGGTCGGCAGGTGCAGCGGCTCAACGCCAGGCTGCAGCAGCGTCATGCCGTGTTCGGAACGGGTGACCAACAGCGCCGACAGCTCGAAATCCGCCACCAGCTTCATACCGCGTTCCACCAGTTCCGCCTCATCCTTGCAGTGGCCCACCACCGCTTCGAACTCGGACAGATTCGGCGTCAGCAGCGTCGCGCCGCGATAGCGTTCGAAGTCAGAGCCTTTCGGATCGATCAGCACCGGCACCTTGGCGGCGCGCGCCAGTTGGATCATGCCCTGCACCTGGCTGAGCGCGCCCTTGGCGTAATCGGACAGCACCAGCGCGCCGATCTGCGGCAGCGCCTGCTGAATGCGCTCCAGCATCGGCTGCGGATCGACGTTGGAGAAACCTTCTTCGAAGTCGAGGCGGATCAGCTGCTGGTTGCGCGACAGCACGCGCAGCTTGGTGATGGTCGGATGGGTCGGCACCGAGACGAAGTCGCAGCGCACGTTGACTTCATTCAGCTTGGCGCTCAGCGCCCGCGCCGCATCGTCGATGCCGGTCAGGCCCACCAGGCGGGAATTGGCGCCCAGCGAAGCGATGTTCATCGCCACGTTAGCCGCGCCGCCGGGACGCTCTTCGATGGTGTCGACCTTGACCACCGGCACCGGGGCTTCCGGTGAAATGCGGCTGGTCGGCCCATACCAATAGCGATCCAACATGACGTCACCGACCACCAGCACACCGGCGCGGCGAAAATCAGGCAGCGTAACTTTCATCCGATAACTCCAAAAAAGAACAAAATTTTAGTGGCGCAGATATTACCACAGACCGCCGGAATACCCGCAAAAAGGTATTAATCCAGCCATTTGGCCCAGCTGGCGCGCACCTGCTCGCGCTCGGCGGTGAACAGCTCGCTGCCGACCTTGCCGGAATGCTCCTGCAGCGCCAGATGGTGGATCTCGTCGCGCATGGTGACATAGGCCTGGGTCAGCGCGCGCGCCTCCTCTTCCGGCATGATGTCGTAATTGGCCATCAGCTCGAAGATGCGCACGTTGTCTGACCAACGCGTCAGCCGCGGTTCATCCGGCGCATAGCGTAAGACCAGATATTGGGCGATAAATTCGATGTCGGTAATGCCGCCCTCATCGGTTTTGATATCAAACAGATCGCGCTGCTTGTTGCCGAGATGGTTGCGCATCTTTTCGCGCATCTCGCGCACTTCGCGCTTCAGGGTCTCCGCATCACGCGTTTTGCACAGGATTTCGCGCCGAATCGCGTCGAACTGCTGGTGCAGCGCCGGGTCGCCATGCACGATGCGCGCGCGCACCAGAGCCTGATGTTCCCAGGTCCAGGCTTCGTTTTGCTGGTAATCGGCGAACGCCTCGACGGTGCTGACCAGCATCCCCGCGGCGCCGGAAGGCCGCAGACGCGCGTCCACCTCATACAGAATGCCGGAGGAAGTGCGGGTGCTGAACAGATGCATCACCCGCTGCGCCAGCCGCAGGTAGAACTGGCGGCCGTCGATGCAGCGATCGCCGTCGGTCATCACCTCCGGCGGGCAATCCAGCAGGAACACCAGATCGAGATCGGAACTGTAACCCAGCTCCCAGCCGCCCAGCTTGCCGTAGCCGATCACCGCAAAGCCGCGCCCTTCGCGCTCCTGCAGATGGGTCGGCTGGCCGTAGCGCGCCACCATGTCGCTCCAGGCCTGTTGCACCACCGCGTCGATGATCGCCTCCGCCAGATAAGTCAGGTGGTCGCTCACTTTCATCACCGGCAGCGCACCGGCGATATCCGCTGCGGCGATGCGCAGCTGCTGCGCCTGTTTGAACTGGCGCAGCGCCTCCAGCTTTTGCTCTTCGTCGTCTTCCGGCACCCGCAGCAGGTACTGGCGCAGCTCGCTGCGGTAGGCGTCCAGCGCCACCGGCTGATACAGCGTGGCTGGATCCAGCAGTTCGTCCAGCAACAGCGGGTAGCGCGACAGCTGGTTGGCAACCATCGGCGAAGCGGCGCACAGACGGATCAGATGGCTGAGCGCCGCGTGATACTCAACCAGCAGTTCGAGGTAAGTGGTGCGGGTGACGATGCTGAGCAGCAACTGCGCCAGCCGCACCAGCGCGGTGGGCGCGTCCTGGCGCGGGCACACTTCCGCCAGCAGGCGCGGCATCAGTTGATCGAGCACGTCGCGGCCGCGCGGGCCTATGGTGCGCTTGTCGACGTCATGGCGGAAATCGGCGATGGTGCGCAGCATCTGTCGGCGCCCCTCTTCGTCCAGGTGCGGCGTCAGCGGCGCCAGCTCGTTTTCCTCCAGCGCGTCCTGCCACAGGCTGTGATAGTGCTGGTAGTCGGGATCTTCGCCGATATCCGGGCTATCGTCGCCGATCAGATCGTCGAACACCGCCCGCACCGCCTGCATGTGCACCTCCAGCGTCGCCATCAGCGCCGGCCAATCCGCCAGCCCCATGCCGTAGGCCAGCCGCGCCTGGTCGAGCGCATCCTGCGGCAGCGTCTGGGTTTGCTGATCGCCGATCGCCTGCAGCAGATTCTCCAGCCGCCGCAGGAACAGGTAGGCGGCGCTCAGCGCCCGCACCTGCTCGGCCTCCAGCAGCCCCAGCTCACCCACCGCCTGCAGCGTCGGCAGCAGCGAACGCCCCTGCAGCGCCGGCTCACGGCCGCCGCGGATCAGCTGAAATACCTGGGTGATGAATTCGATTTCGCGAATGCCGCCGGCGCCCAGCTTGATGTTGTCCTTCAGGCCGCGCCGCCGCACTTCACGGGCGATCATGCCCTTCATGTTGCGCAAAGACTGGATGACGCTGAAATCGATATAGCGGCGGAACACGAACGGCCGCAGCGTTTTGCGCAGCTCCTGGCTGTAGGCGTCTTCCATACCGCCCATCAGACGCGCCTTCACCATCGCATAGCGCTCCCAGTCGCGCCCCTGCTCCTGATAGTAGTCTTCCAGCGCCACGAAGCTCATCACCAATGGGCCGCTGTCGCCGAACGGCCGCAGCCGCATGTCGACGCGATAGACGAAGCCGTCGATGGTCTGCTGATCCAGCGCCTTGATCAGCCGCTGGCCCAGGCGGGTGAAGAACTGGGCATTGTCCAGCTCGCGCCGCCCGCCCTGGGTCTGGCCGTTTTCCGGGTAGGCGAAGATCAGATCGATATCCGACGAGAAATTCAGCTCGCCGCCGCCCAGCTTGCCCATGCCGAGGATCAGCAGCGGCTGCGGTTCACCGGCGGCGTTGCACGGCGTGCCCCACTCGCGGCAACAGGTTTGGTACAGCCAGTCGCGCGCGCTGACGATCAGCGTCTCTGCCAGCCCGCTCAGCTGCAGCAGCGTTTCTTCGGTCGAACACAGCCCCTGCGCCTGCGCCCAGGCAATGCGCACCAGCGTTTCACGGCGAAACAGACGCAGCGTGCGCATCAGTTGCGCCTCATCGCGCACCTCTTCCAGCTCGTCCTGCAGCCAGGCGGCATAGTGTTGCCACTCACCGGGCGCCGGCGGCTGTTCGCGCAGCGTCGCCAGCCAGGCCGGCTGGGCGAGCAGTGCGTCGCTGACGAAGTCGCTCGACGCCAGCACCCACTGCTCCTGCTCGCTAAAGGCGCTGTCCGCGCCGTGAACTTCCTGAAAACGCTGCACAACCTGCTGTGCCTGAGCCTGTAACGCGGCTGAAAGTGGCGACATAGTGTATGACCCGTTCTGCGGCCCACGGCTGGCGGGCCGGCTTGATTAACGAAGCGCGCCGTTTAACCAGAATGGCGCATGCGATAAGGCCTGTTTGCGGCTGGCTTCATACCAGCCCTGACGGCGCTCGCTCAGCGCCGCCTGCAGTTCGCGCCAGGCCTCGATATAAGGGCCGGTCTGCTCGTCGGGGTAGGCGCCCGACAGCAGGACCAGCGCCGAAATCTGACGCGTCAGGCGCGGCAATTGTTCCTGATATTCATCTTCGTTCAGCGTACGGCTGAAGGCCTCTTTCAGCTCCGCGCCGCTGCGCCCCAGCATGATGTCGCTGAAGCGTTTGAAAGAACCGTCCAGCTTGGCCTGCCCTTTGGCGTCAATAAACGGCCGCCAGGCGCCGCTCACCAGCCATGATGTGAGCGCCAACTTACATTGCAGGTAGGCCGCGCTGTAGCACAGGCTCTCTGGTTGCGCGGCTTTGTCCGCCAACAGCGGCTCGAGCTCGGTCAGGCGGGCGCGCAGATCGGCGCTGGCCTTGCGCGGCACCAGGCCGCCGAAGATCACCAGCGCCTGGCGGATCGTGCCGACCGCCTCAACCACCGAGGCGCGCGCCTGCGCGTCGCCGCGCAGCCACAGCTCTTCATGGTACTGCCAGTGGCTGAGCGCCAGTTCGAAGGCGGCGATCATCCCCTGTTCGACGGTCGCCTTCGCCGCCGGCTTCAGCACCCGCAGCGGGCGCACCTCACGCGGCGGATTGCCCTGCGCCAGGTGGTAACCGCGCGCCGCCTTGCTCAGACTGCCCTGGCGCAGCCCGTCGTGCGCCGCCAGCTCACCGGCCAACGCCAGCAGATCGGCGGTATTGCCTTTCAGCAGCTCCAGCTCGATCTCGCTCAGGGCTTCGCTCTGGTCACCGGCGCGCACCTCGCCCTGGTCCAGGCCAATCTCTATCTCGCTTTGGCCGTAAGTAACCACCCACTTCTCACGCACGAAATCGGTACGGAACAGCGGTTGCAACGCCTGCTGCAACGCTGCGATATCGCAATCCTGCGGCCAAATGTCGGCAGGAAACTGCGCCAGCGCCAGCTGCGGCTCGGCGATAGCGACATTGTATTCCGGGCGTTGGTGCAGGCCGCCCACCACTTTACCGGCGGTTTTGATGGTCATCTCATAGCGATCGTCGAAACCGCGAATGCGCAGCCCCATGTCGTGACGGCGCAGGAAGTTGTCGGCCGTTTCGAAGTAAATGTTGGTCAGTTTTTGCGGCGCGGAATGCTGATGCGGCCAGGCGGCGAGCCAGTGTGGCAGAGCGGCCACCGCTTGCGGCGCGGCGATGAATTTCAGTTCAATTTCAACGGTCATAATTCTTTAACACCAATAAGTTATGCATTCACGTCAGTTTCAGCGCGGCGCGTTCGGCCCGCCGGATGCTGCCCACTGACGCACAGTTGCCGTTATCTTACCGCGATTCCCGGCGCCTTAACCCTGCTAACTGTAGAAAAAACCTGTTACGTTATAAAACACTGCGCAACTCACAGAATCAGCCACAGTAAGATAGTTCTCATTCCGGTTTTGGCGTTGCGTCGTCAGACTGAACCCTCTACTATCGTTCCATAAATTCACCCAGAAACGATGAACTAATGCAGAAATTACGCCTGATTTGCCTTGCCGCGCTGAGCTTCAGCATCACTTGGGCCGCACATGCCGAAGATAAACGCTATATCTCCGATGAGTTAAGCACTTACGTCCATAGCGGCCCAGGTAATCAGTACCGTATTGTCGGCACTCTCAACGCCGGTGAAGAAGTGACCCTGCTGAGCGTCAACGACAGCACCAACTACGGCCAGATCCGCGATCCGAAAGGCCGCACCACCTGGATCCCGCTCGACCAACTCAGCCAGACGCCAAGCCTGCGCACCCGCGTGCCCGAGCTGGAACAGCAGGTGAAAACCCTGACCGACAAGCTGGCCAACATCGACAACACCTGGAACCAGCGTACCTCGGAAATGCAGGAAAAAGTCGCGGGCAGCGACAGCACCATCAGCAGCCTGCAGAAGGAAAACCAGGATCTGAAAAACCAGCTGGTGGTCGCGCAGAAGAAGGTCAACGCCGTTAACCTGCAGCTCGACGACAAGCAGCGCACCATTATCCTGCAGTGGTTCATGTACGGCGGCGGCGTCGCCGGCGTCGGTTTGCTGCTGGGCCTGCTGTTGCCGCACCTGATCCCGCGCCGCAAGAACAACAACCGCTGGATGAACTGATCTCAGTATCGTTCAGTTTGAGTATGGGCGCCTGCGGGCGCCCTTTTCATTGGCGCCGACATCCCGCGGCCAATTCATGTAATCTGATAGACAGAGCCTTACACGATATTCAGGAGTCAACAGTGCAGATTTATCTGGTCGGCGGCGCCGTTCGCGACAGCCTGCTCAATATTCCGGTGGTCGATCATGATTGGGTGGTGGTGGGCGCCACGCCGGCAGAGCTGCTGGCGTTGGGCTACCAGCAGGTCGGTAAAGATTTTCCGGTGTTCCTCAACCCCGACTCCCACGAGGAGTACGCGCTGGCGCGCACCGAGCGCAAATCCGGCCAGGGGTACACCGGTTTTACCTGCTATGCCGCGCCGGACGTGACGCTGGAAGAAGATCTGCTGCGGCGCGATCTGACCATCAACGCCATCGCCCGCTCCGCCGAAGGAGAGCTGATTGATCCTTACGGCGGCGTGGCCGATCTGCAGGCGCGCGTGCTGCGCCACGTTTCCGACGCGTTCGGCGAAGATCCGCTGCGCGTATTGCGCGTGGCGCGATTCAATGCCCGCTTCGCCCATCTGGGTTTTCGCATCGCCGACGAAACGCTCGCCCTGATGCGCCAGATGGCGCACAGCGGTGAACTGGCCGCGCTGACCGCCGAACGCGTCTGGAAGGAAACCGAAAAGGCGCTGCAAAGCCAGAGCCCGCAGGTCTATTTTCAGGTGCTGCGCGATTGCGGTGCGCTGGCGGTGCTGTTCCCGGAAATCGACGCGCTGTTCGGCGTGCCGGCTCCCGCCAAGTGGCACCCGGAGATCGACACCGGCGTACACACGCTGATGGCGTTGGCGATTGCCGCCCGCCTCACGCCGGAGGTGGACGTGCGCTTCGCCACTCTGTGCCACGATCTCGGCAAAGGGTTGACGCCGAAAGAGTTCTGGCCGCATCACCACGGCCACGGCCCGGCGGGCGTGCGGCTGGTCGAAGCGCTGTGCCAGCGGCTGCGGGTGCCCAACCCGGTACGGGATTTGAGCAAGCTGGTGGCCGAGTACCATGATTTGATCCACACCGTGAACAAGCTGCGTCCGGAGACCCTGTTGAAGCTGTTCGACGCCATCGACGTCTGGCGCAAACCGCAACGGCTGGAGCAGATGATCCTGACCAGCGAAGCGGATGCACGCGGCCGTACCGGCTTTGAGGAGAATCCTTATCCGCAGGGCGACTATCTGCGCCAGGCGTATCAGGTGGCGAACGCGGTATCTATTAAAGAAGTGGTAGCCAGCGGGCTGCAGGGCACCGCGATCCGCGACGAGCTCAAACGCCGTCGCCAGCAGGCGCTGGCCGACTGGAAGCTCAATCAAACCATCCTCAACGATCAGGCATAAAAAAACCCCGCAGAGCGGGGTTTCTTCCTGGCATCGGGCTTACAGGAATACCATGTAAACCACGGCCGCCACGATAAAGCGGTAGATGGCGAACGGCACGAACGAGATACGTTTGATCAGCGACAGGAAGGTTTTGATCGCAATCAGCGCCACCACGAAGGCAGTAACGAAACCGACGGCGAACATCGGCAGGTCGCCCCAGGTCAGGAAGTGCAGGCTCTTATACAGATCCAGACCGCTGGCACCAATCATCATTGGCACCGCCAAAATGAAGGAGAACTCGGACGCCGCATAGCGGTTCACGCCCACCAGCATACCGCCGGCGATAGTGGAACCCGAACGGGAGAAGCCCGGCCACAGCGCCAGGCACTGGAAGCAACCGATCAAAAACGCCTGCCGGTAGGTGATGTCATCCAGCCCTTCCGCACGCGGTTTCTTCGGCTTCAGCCATTCCGCCGTCAACAACAGCAGGCCGCCGACCACCAACGCGTACATCACGTTTTTCGGCGCGAACAGCGATTTAATGACATCGTGGAATATCAACCCCAGCACCACCGCCGGGATCATCGCCAACAGGATGTGCCCCAGCTTCAGCCGGCCGTGTGTTTTGCCCTCGTGCTCCACCGGCTTGCCGCCGAAATGGATGCCGATCAGGCCGAACAACCGGCGCCAGAACATCACTACCACCGCCAGGATCGATCCTAGTTGGATGATGACTTCAAAGGTCTTGGCTTTGTCGCCGGTAAAGCCCAGCCACTCGCCAACGATGATCATATGCCCGGTGGAAGACACCGGCAGAAATTCGGTTAATCCCTCAACAACCCCAAGAACAAACGCAATAAACAGTGAATGCATGTCCGTCATGTGCTTCGCTCACCCCATAAATTTGCGACTAACATAAACATAAAAAAGCGGCAGTGCTTAAAGACAATGCCGCTAAAACAATTCTCAGGATTAAGACCAGCTTAACGGTCTTTCGTTGCAAGCAGATGACATAAAATCATGCGGGACGAGTGCCGCGCTCAATGATCACGCCGACCCGATTGGCATGTGCTACAGCGCCCGGTTTGCTGACCTTAATACGGACCCACGGGGAATTGAAGCGCTGAAGCAAAATTTCGGATATTTCCTCCGCCACGCGTTCCACCAGCGCGAACCGGTTCGATTCAACGTGCCGGATCACGGCGTCGCTGACGTCGGCATAGCTCAGACAGTCAGTTACGTCGTCGCTGGCGGCGGCCGGCCGGTTATCCCAGCCCATTTCGATATCGAACACCAGCTTCTGACGAATGCCCTGTTCCCACTCATAAACGCCAATGGTGGTAATTACGGTAAGCTCTTCAATAAATACGATATCCATCACGTCATTCTCTGTTTTTGGCCTTGCCGGATACCACTTCCAGCGGAATGTGCGTATTATCCATGGATGTTGCGAGTAAAACGACCATTATTAAACGGAACCGCGTTATGAGTGCTACCGCGCTTGGCATGATTATCTTCGCGTATCTGTGCGGCTCGATTTCCAGTGCGATCCTGGTTTGCCGGATCGCCAGGCTGCCGGATCCGCGTGAACATGGCTCAGGAAACCCCGGGGCGACCAACGTCCTGCGCATCGGCGGCCGGCTGGCGGCAGCGGCGGTGCTGGTGTTCGATATTCTGAAAGGGATGCTGCCGGTCTGGCTGGCCTACAAACTCGATGTGCCGCCGCTGTACCTCGGCCTGACGGCGATCGCCGCCTGTCTGGGGCACATCTATCCGGTGTTCTTCCACTTCCGTGGCGGTAAAGGCGTGGCGACGGCATTTGGCGCCATCGCGCCTATCGGCTGGGATCTGACCGGCCTGATGACCGGTACCTGGCTATTGACGGTGCTGCTCAGCGGTTACTCTTCGCTCGGCGCCATCGTCAGCGCGCTGATCGCCCCGTTCTACGTCTGGTGGTTCAAACCGCAGTTCACCTTCCCGGTAGCGATGCTCTCCTGCCTGATCCTGATGCGGCATCACGACAATATTCAGCGCCTGTGGCGCGGCCAGGAAGGCAAGATCTGGGGCAAGCTGCGCAAGAAGAAAAACGACGCGGATAACGGCGACCAGCCGAAAGACGAATAGCAGAAGGGCCGGATAATCCGGCCCTTTGTTTTATACCGCAGGCAATTCCGCCAGCGGCCAGCGCGGCCGCACCGAAACGCTCAGCTCCGGGTTGGCGCCGCTCTTCAGGCGCACCATGCCGGCATAGGCGATCATCGCGCCGTTGTCGGTGCAAAATTCCGGGCGGGCATAGAATACCTCCCCACCGCGCTTGTGCATCATCTCCGCCAGTTTGGCGCGCAGCGTGCGGTTGGCGCTTACGCCGCCGGCCATCACCAGGCGCTTGAAGCCGGTCTGCTCCAGCGCGCGTTTGCATTTGATCGCCAGCGTATCCACCACCGCATCCTCGAAGGCGCGGGCGATGTCGGCACGCGTCTGATCGTCGTTGCCGTTGGAGCGGATGGTGTTGGCGGCGAAGGTTTTCAGCCCGGAGAAACTGAAGTCCAGCCCCGGACGATCGGTCATCGGCCGCGGGAAGGTGAAGCGCCCCGCCGTGCCCTGCTGCGCCATCTTCGACAGCATCGGCCCACCGGGATAATCCAGGCCGAGCAGCTTGGCGGTCTTGTCGAACGCTTCGCCGGCCGCGTCGTCGATCGACTCGCCCAGCAGCTCATACTCACCGATGCCGGTGACGCTGATCAGCTGGGTGTGGCCGCCGGAGACCAGCAGCGCGACGAACGGGAATGCCGGCGGATTGTCTTCCAGCATCGGTGCCAGCAGGTGGCCTTCCATATGGTGCACCGGCACCGCCGGCACGTTCCAGGCGAACGCCAGCGCGCGCCCGACGGTCGCGCCGACCAGCAGCGCCCCCACCAGGCCCGGCCCGGCGGTGTAGGCCACGCCGTCGATGTCGGCCGGGGTCAGGTTGGCCTCTTTCAGCGCCGCCTGAATCAGCGGCACGGTTTTGCGCACGTGATCGCGGGAGGCCAGTTCCGGCACCACACCGCCGTAGTCGGCGTGCAGCTTCACCTGGCTGTATAATTGGTTGGCCAACAAACCGGTTTGATCGTCATACACTGCAATTCCGGTTTCATCGCAGGACGTTTCTATACCCAGTACTCGCATTACATTTCCCATCATTCACGTGCGGCCGCCAGTCTACCACATTCCGCCGCATTTACCGCCAGCGCGGCGCATCTTGTCACCGGCTCGCACCTATGTCGATGATTCATCCAGAAAATGCCCAGGCGATTAAACACGAGCATTTTTTTCTGATTAGTCTATAATCAGCGCCCGGTGCAAAATTGCGCACGTTGCGGCAGAGCGACGCGGGTTTCAATTTGCTGTGGTGCTTTACAAAGCAGCATCCATTGGAGTAAAATTCCGCACCATTTTGAAAAGGCTGGCGCTTGGCCAGCAGCAAACCGAATTTTATTGAGGTGAGAGGCACATGCCGGTAATTAAAGTACGTGAAAACGAGCCATTTGACGTTGCTCTGCGTCGTTTCAAACGCTCTTGCGAAAAAGCGGGTGTTTTAGCTGAAGTTCGTCGTCGTGAGTTTTATGAAAAACCAACTACCGAACGTAAACGCGCTAAAGCTTCTGCTGTGAAACGTCACGCGAAGAAACTGGCTCGCGAAAACGCACGCCGCACTCGTCTGTATTAATTCTTCGGGGGCAACCCCACCGCGTGAATTTCTGATTTTCAAAATCGCGCAGACCGAGTAGTTGCATACGAAGGCCGTGCTTTCCGAAAGGAATGCGCGGCTTGTTCTCGTTTATAGGCTAATGAAGTAAGGGCTTATGGCTGGACGAATTCCGCGCGTATTTATCAATGACTTGCTGGCTCGCACCGACATCGTCGATCTGATCGACGCCCGCGTGAAGCTCAAGAAGCAAGGCAAGAACTACCACGCGTGCTGTCCGTTCCACCACGAAAAGACGCCTTCATTTACCGTTAATGGCGAAAAGCAGTTTTATCACTGTTTTGGGTGTGGTGCGCACGGCAACGCCGTCGACTTTTTGATGAATTACGACCGGCTTGAGTTTGTCGAAACCATCGAAGAGCTGGCGACCATGCACGGGCTGGAAGTGCCTTACGAAGCGGGCACCGGGCCAACCCAGATCGAACGCCATCAGCGCCAGAGCCTGTACCAACTGATGGAGCAGCTCAGCGCGTTCTATCAACAGTCACTGCAGCAGTCCTCCGGGGCACCGGCGCGCAGCTATTTGCAGCAGCGCGGATTAAGTGACGACGTTATTCGCCATTTCGCCATCGGCTTCGCGCCGGCGGGATGGGACAACGCCCTGAAGCGTTTCGGCCGCGACGCCGACTCGCGCCGCGCATTGAACGATGCCGGCATGCTGGTGACTAACGATCAGGGGCGTTCGTACGACCGTTTCCGCGAACGGGTGATGTTCCCCATCCGCGACAAACGCGGGCGCGTGATCGCCTTCGGCGGCCGCGTATTGGGCGATGGCATGCCGAAGTACCTGAACTCGCCGGAAACCGAAGTTTTCCATAAGGGCCGCCAGCTTTACGGCCTGTATGAAGCACAGCAGAACCACCCTACCCTGCAGCGGCTGCTGGTGGTGGAAGGGTATATGGACGTGGTGGCGTTGGCGCAATTCGGCATCGATTATGCCGTCGCCTCGCTCGGAACCTCGACGACGGCTGAACACATTCAGCTGCTGTTCCGCGCCACCGACAACGTCGTCTGCTGTTACGACGGCGACCGCGCCGGCCGCGAAGCGGCATGGCGGGCGTTGGAAACCGCGTTGCCGTACCTGAACGACGGGCGCCAGCTGCGGTTCATGTTTTTGCCTGACGGCGAAGACCCGGACACCCTGGTGCGCAAGGAAGGCAAAGAAGCCTTCGAACAGCGAATGGAGCAGGCGCAGCCGCTGTCCACTTTCCTGTTCGAAAGCCTGCTGCCGCAGGTGGATCTGAGCAGCCCGGACGGGCGCGCCAAGCTGAGCACGCTGGCGCTGCCGCTGATTACTCAGGTGCCGGGCGAAACGTTGCGCTTGTACCTGCGCCAGGAGCTCGGCAACAAGCTGGGGCTGCTGGACGACAGCCAGCTCGACAAGCTGATGCCCAAGCAGGCGGAAAATGCGAATCCTTATCAGGCGCCCCAGCTAAAACGCACAACCATGCGTATACTGATAGGGCTACTGGTGCAAAATCCGCAGTTGGCTACACTTATCCCTTCGCTTGAAGGGCTGGAGCAGACCAAACAGGCGGGATTGCCGCTGTTCGTCGAACTGGTGCAGACCTGTTTGGCTCAGCCGGGCCTGACGACCGGGCAATTGCTGGAGCTGTATCGCGACAACAAATTCAGCCAGCAGCTTGAAACCTTGGCGACCTGGAACCATATGATCGTTGAGGATATGGTCGAGCAGACCTTTTTGGATACGTTGGCCAGCCTGTACGACTCGGTGCTCGAGCAACGGCTGGAAACGCTGATCGCCCAGGCCAGAACGCGCGGCCTGAGCCCGGAGGAACGTGAAGAAGTCCGTTCCCTCAACCAGGTTTTAGCGAAGAAAAACTGAATACCAAACGGCTTAAGTGCCGATAATTGCGAGGGCAGAGCCCTGCACAGTGCCGCCATAGTGGGCCGCGGCGATAACGAAAACGCCCCAAATGCTATTGTTGGCGGTTTCGCCGACCGACACCAACCTAAATACTCTGAAGTGTGGATACCGTCTTATGGAGCAAAACCCGCAGTCACAGCTGAAGCTACTTGTCACCCGTGGTAAGGAGCAAGGCTATCTGACCTATGCTGAGGTCAATGACCATCTGCCGGAAGATATCGTCGACTCCGATCAGATCGAAGACATCATCCAGATGATTAACGACATGGGCATCCAGGTGATGGAAGAAGCACCGGACGCCGATGACCTGCTGCTCGCCGAAAACTCGAACAGCACGGACGAAGATGCGGAAGAAGCCGCCGCACAGGTTCTGTCCAGCGTGGAATCCGAAATCGGCCGCACCACCGACCCGGTGCGCATGTACATGCGCGAAATGGGTACCGTCGAACTGCTGACGCGCGAAGGCGAAATCGACATCGCCAAGCGCATCGAAGACGGCATCAACCAGGTGCAGTGCTCGGTTGCCGAATACCCGGAAGCCATTACCTACCTGCTTGAACAGTACGATCGCGTCGAAGCGGGCGAAGCGCGCCTGTCCGACCTGATCACCGGCTTCGTCGATCCTAACGCGGAAGAGGACATCGCCCCAACCGCCACCCACATCGGTTCCGAACTGTCGAGCGAAGAGCAAGACGACGACGAAGAAGATGAGGATGCCGAAGAGGACGACACCGAAGACGACAACAGCATCGATCCTGAGCTGGCGCGTCAGAAGTTCGCCGAGCTGCGCGATCAGTATGAAGCGACGCGCTTGGTGATCAAAAAGAACGGCCGCAGCCACGCCAGCGCCGCGGACGAGATCCTGAAGCTGTCCGAAGTGTTCAAGCAGTTCCGCCTGGTGCCGAAACAGTTCGACTTCCTGGTCAACAGCATGCGCACCATGATGGATCGTGTTCGCACCCAGGAACGCATCATCATGAAGCTGTGCGTTGAACAGTGCAAAATGCCGAAGAAAAACTTCGTCACCCTGTTCGCCGGCAACGAAACCAGCGATTCCTGGTTCGAAGCCGCGCTGGCGATGGCCAAGCCATGGTCGGAAAAGCTGAAAGACGTGGCCGAAGACGTGCAGCGCAGCCTGCAGAAACTGCGTCAGATCGAAGAAGAAACCGGCCTGACCATTGAGCAGGTCAAAGACATCAACCGTCGCATGTCGATCGGTGAAGCGAAAGCGCGCCGCGCGAAGAAAGAGATGGTTGAGGCCAACCTGCGTCTGGTTATTTCTATCGCCAAGAAATACACCAACCGCGGCCTGCAGTTCCTGGATCTGATTCAGGAAGGCAACATTGGCCTGATGAAAGCGGTAGACAAGTTCGAATACCGCCGCGGCTACAAGTTCTCGACGTACGCCACCTGGTGGATCCGTCAGGCTATCACCCGCTCCATCGCCGACCAGGCGCGCACCATCCGTATTCCGGTGCATATGATTGAGACCATCAACAAGCTCAACCGTATTTCGCGCCAGATGCTGCAAGAGATGGGCCGCGAGCCGACGCCGGAAGAGCTGGCCGAGCGCATGCTGATGCCGGAAGACAAGATCCGCAAGGTGCTGAAGATCGCCAAAGAGCCAATCTCGATGGAGACGCCGATCGGCGACGACGAAGATTCGCATCTGGGCGACTTCATCGAGGATACCACCCTCGAGCTGCCGCTGGATTCCGCGACCTCGGAAAGTCTGCGTTCCGCCACCCACGACGTGCTGGCCGGCCTGACCGCGCGCGAAGCGAAAGTGCTGCGCATGCGTTTCGGTATCGACATGAACACCGACCACACGCTGGAAGAGGTAGGCAAGCAGTTTGACGTTACCCGTGAGCGTATCCGTCAGATCGAAGCCAAGGCGCTGCGCAAGCTGCGTCACCCAAGCCGCTCCGAAGTGCTGCGCAGCTTCCTGGACGACTAAGTCCGGCTGCCGCAGCAAAAACAAAAACCCCGGCCTGCCGGGGTTTTTTTATGCCCTGAATACGCCTCGCCGCATCATTGCAGCGCCAGGAACAGCTCGCGATAGCTGGCGGTGAGCTGCTCCAGGGTGGCGCGGTTCAATCCGCTGGGGTTGGGCAATACCCACACCTCGGTTTCCCCCAACATCAGCGTCTGCTTGCCCCAGGGCGCATTTTTCACCCCGAAGGCGGTGGTGAACGCCTGCTTGCCCAAAATCGCCAGCGCGTGCGGCTGATAGCGCAGGATCTTCTCTTGCAGCGCCTCGCCGCCGCTGCGCAGCTCGTCGCGCGACAGCTCGCTGGCCGCCACCGTCGGGCGCGCCACCAGCGCGGTAATGCCGCAGCCGTTGTCCTTCAGCTGCTGCCACTGCTCCGGCGCCAGCTGGCTCTCGGTAAAGCCGGCCTGATGGATCACCTTCCAGAAGCGATTGCTGCCGTTGGCGAAAGGGTAGCCCTGATGGGCGGAAGAAAGACCGGGGTTGATGCCGCAAAACACCACCCGCAGATTGGGCGCCAGAAGTTCCATGAGTGTCGTGAGTCCATTGCAGGGATTTACTGCGGTTATCGCAAAATCCGCCAGCAATTACAACAGGCTAGAACTGTGCAGAAAAACAACATACGGGCGAGTAACAGTAGACCGCCGCTTAAGGATTCCCTATAATCTCGCGGCTTGGCCCCTTAGCTCAGTGGTTAGAGCAGGCGACTCATAATCGCTTGGTCGTTGGTTCAAACCCAACAGGGGCCACCAAATTTTTGCTGTTTTCACAGCCTTACAAGCCATCCTGTCCGGGGTGGCTTTTTTGTTTCCCGCCTGCGTGCCACACTTCTCTCTCGGCATTCTTGTTTATTCCGACCCATAAGGATCCCGCATGATCGTCATCTGCGACCACGACAACCTCGACGCCTGGCTGGCGCTGCGCACCGCGCTGTGGCCGTCCGGCTCGCCTGAAGATCACCGCGCGGAAATGCGCGAGATACTGGCTTCACCGCACCACACCGCGTTTATGGCGCGGGGGCTGGACGGCGCTTTCGTTGGCTTTGCCGAGGTCGCGCTGCGCTACGATTACGTCAACGGCTGCGAATCGTCGCCGGTGGCGTTTTTGGAAGGGATTTATACCGCCGAACGCGCCCGCCGCCAGGGCTGGGCCGCGCGCCTGATCGCGCAGGTGCAGGAGTGGGCGAAGCAACAGGGGTGCAGCGAGCTGGCGTCGGATACCGATATCGCCAATCTGGACTCCCAGCGCCTGCATGCGGCGCTGGGCTTTGCCGAAACGGAGCGGGTAGTGTTTTACCGCAAAACGCTGGGCTGATCAGGCAGTTTTGCTTTGCCGCTGATGCGCCAGCTGCTCGGCGCGCAGCAGAAGCTCCTGCAGATCGTCCTCGTCGATATCGAACAGATCCCCCTCCATCAGCGCCTCGTGCAGATCGCCGCGGGTGATGGACACGGCATCGATCGGCAGATTGGCCGGCTTGGCCTCCGCCGGCGCCAGCGCGTGCGGGTAGCGTCGCCCGGCCAGGTTATTGAACAGAATGGCCAGCGCCGCCAGCAGCACCGAGTTCAGCAGCACCGGGTACAGCACGAAGTGGTAGCCCATCTGATGAATGCCGGGGCCGCCGAGGATAGCGGTGAGCGCCACCGCGCCACCCGGCGGATGCAGGCAGCGCAGCTTGAACATCAGGCCGATGGCCACCGCCGCCGCTATGCCGCAGGCCAGCCCCGGATCGGGGATCAGCAGGCCGGCGCTGACGCCCACCGTCGCCGCCAGCGCATTGCCGCCGACGATCGACCAGGGCTGCGCCAGCGGGCTGTTGGGCACGCCGAACAGCAACACCGCCGAGGCGCCCATCGGCGCGATAAACCACAGGTTCACCTCGCCCAAAATAAAGTGGCTGATCCAGCCGGCGAGCATCAGCCCCAAACCGGCGCCGACGCTGGAAATCAGCATCTCTCGCTTGCCCACCGCCAGCGGGTGCGGCCACAGGCGCGCGCATCCCACTTTTACTCGTTCTATCCACTGCGTCTTCATGTTACCCAATACGGCTCAATTCACGTGTTGGCAACAAATATATCACATCATCCGGAAGGAACTCACGGCGCTGCAGCGCCGCGGCATCAAACAACTTTTGGCCTAACAGATTGATTTTTAGCCATCCCTCGACAATGATGAATGTTCTCCCCTTAACCCCGAGGAACCGCCGATGTCTCAACCGATCACCGAGCTTTACACCGACAGTGAATTTTTCAGCCCGTACGCCATGTCCGCCTTTGTCGTGCTGACGGAAAAAGGCATTCCGTTCACCGTGAAGACGGTGGATCTGGCGAAGGAAGAGAATAAAGAGGCGGCCTACGCGGCGCTGTCGCTCACCCGCCGGGTGCCGACGCTGGCCATCGGCGAGTTTCAGCTCTCGGAGTCTTCGGCGATCGCCGAATACCTGGAGGACATCCATCCGGCCCACGCCGTGTACCCGCGCGACGTGAAGCTGCGCGCCAAGGCGCGCGAGATCCAGGCCTGGCTGCGCAGCGATCTGCAGCCGATCCGCGCCGAGCGCTCGACCGAGGTGGTGTTCAACAACGGCAAGTTCCCGCCGCTGTCCGAAGCCGCACAGGGGGCCGCACGCAAGCTGATCGACGCCGTCGAAAAGCTGTTGAGCCATGGGCAGGATAATCTGTTCAGGGAGTGGTGCATCGCCGACACCGATCTGGCGCTGATGCTCAACCGGCTGGTGATGCACGGCGATCCGGTGCCGGAGCGCCTGCGCCACTATGCGCACAAGCAGTGGCAGCGCCCGTCGGTGCAGGCCTGGCTAGCGCTGTCGGCAAAGCGGCGCGCCTGAGAAAAAAATCGGCGGCCACGACGCCGCCGTTCTCAATGCCGAGAAACAACATCACTGCTTGAGGGAAGGCAAATCACCATCCAGAGGGCAGATAGCCTAACAATGAAGCGATGGCGTACACCGCGCTGGCCAGGTACAGCAGCACAATGCTGATCTGCAGCAGCGGGTGCGTGATCCAGTTGCACTGCCAGCGCGGCGTCTGGTCGCCATGTTTGCGTGCGCCGCGCAGGATCAGCATCGGCATGATCGACAGGATCACCCCGCTGAACACCCCGGCGAAGTAGAGCGCGTTGACGAACGACACCAGCCCGCTGTAGGCCAGCGCGAACGGCGGCACCACCACCAGCAGCAGCACGCCGAAGCGGCGCAGCGGCAGCTCGTCGTTGCCCAGCCGGAACTTGTCGAAAATATTGGTCAGAAAGCTGCCGCCCAATCCCCAGTAGGAAGTCAGCATCGCGCACAGCGCGAAGATGTTGGCGGAGAAGAACGCCCACTGCCCCAGCGCCTGGCCCCAGGAGATGGTGGCCACGTCGGAGATGCCATCCAGCCCGCTGAGCGCGATCACCGACATCGGCACCGCCGCCAGCAAAATGAAGGTCACCGCCATGCCGACGATGATCGCCTTCGGCAACTGCTCCGGCTTGTCGGCAAAGCCGCGCGCCATTTCCGGCACGATGTACTGCGCCGAGAAGCAGAACACCACCACGTTGAACACCGGCACCATAAAGCGCCAGTCGCCGTCCAGCAGGTTGCGCATCTGGGTGGTGTCTTTCAGCAGCGTCGCCGCCACCAGCGCGGTCAGCATCACCACCATGCCGATGCTGATGAACTTCTCGCCGCGGCCGATCGCTTTCAAACCGAGATACAGCACGCCGGCGGCAGGCACGAAGAACAGCAGGCTGCCCAGCGCCGGCGAGATGCCGAACAGCGATTGCAGCAGCTTGCCGCTGCCGGTCATGTAGGCGGTAAGCGCCCCGACGCTGTTGACGCACACCGAAGCGAACATCAGCCAGGCGCCCAGGCCGCCGACGTAGCGCTTCGCCAGCCCGCTCAGCTGCAGATGCGCGCGGGTGCGCAGCGTGGATTCGGCGACGTACAGCATGGTGATGGTGGTCAGGCTCCCCACCAGCACCAGCCAGAACAGCAGCGGCAGGAAACCGGCCTTGCTGGAGGCGTAGGCGATGGAGAGCACCCCGGCGCCGATATTGGTGCCGACGATCATCGCCACCCCTTCAAGGAAACTTAACGATTTGGCGGGTGCAGGTGCTCGCACCCCGGCGGCAAGCGCCGGAGAAACAGAGGTATTATCAGACATGCATCATCCTTTATCGCCCGGCGACGCTGGCCGCCGGGATGGGTTAACGTCCTGACGCTCAACGGCTCACATCGATACACAGGTATTTCAGCTCCAGATATTCTTCTATCCCGTAGCGCGATCCTTCACGCCCGAGCCCTGACTGTTTCACGCCGCCGAACGGCGCCACTTCGTTGGAAATCAGCCCGGTGTTGATGCCGACCATGCCGTACTCCAGCGCTTCCGGCACGCGCCACTGGCGCGCGGCGTTCTGCGTGAACAGGTAGGCGGCCAGGCCGAATTCGGTGTCGTTGGCCATGGCGATGGCTTCCGCCTCGTCATGGAAGCGGAACAGCGGCGCCACCGGCCCGAAGGTCTCTTCTTTGGCGAAGCGCATTTTCTGCGTCACGCCGGTCACCACCGTCGGCTGGAAGAAGGTACCGCCCAGCGCGTGCGGCTGGCCACCGGTGGCGATCTGCGCCCCTTTGATCAGCGCGTCGTCGATATGGCTCTGCACCTTCGCTACCGCATCGCTGTCGATCAGCGGCCCCTGGGTGGTGCCTTCCTGGCTGCCGTCGCCGACTTTCAACTGCTCGACCGCCGCCACCAGTTTCTCCGCCAGCCGCTCGTAGATGCCGTCCTGCACGTAGATGCGGTTGGCACAGACGCAGGTCTGGCCGCTGTTGCGGAACTTGGAGGCCATGATGCCCGCCACCGCCGCGTCCAGATTGGCGTCGTCGAACACGATGACCGGCGCGTTGCCGCCCAGCTCCAGCGACAGCTTCTTGATGCTCGGCGCGCACTGCGCCATCAGGATGCGGCCGACCTCGGTCGAACCGGTAAAGCTCAGCTTGCGCACCACCGGGCTGTCGCACAGCACTTTGCCCACCTGCGCCGCTTCCCCAGTCACCACCTGCAACACGCCGGCGGGAATGCCGGCGTCCTGCGCCAGCTTGGCCAGCGCCAACGCGGTCAACGGCGTTTGCTCGGCCGGTTTGACGATGATGGCGCAACCGGCCGCCAGCGCCGGCGCCACCTTACGGGTAATCATCGCCGCCGGGAAATTCCACGGGGTGATGGCCGCGCACACGCCGATCGGCTGCTTCACCACCACCAGGCGCTGCGAAGCCTGCGGCGCCTGCAATACCGCACCGTCCACCCGCTTGGCCTCTTCGGCGAACCAGGTGATGAACGACGCGGCGTAGGCCACTTCGCCGCGCGCTTCCGCCAGCGATTTGCCCTGCTCGGCGGTCATCAGCTGCGCCAGATCTTCCTGTGCGGCCAGCACCTTGTCGGCCCAGGCCAACAGCAGCGCAGAACGCTGCTTGGCGGTCAGCTGTTTCCAGTCGTTTTGCGCCCGCTGCGCCGCCGCGATCGCCTGCTGGGTTTCCTCTTCGCTGACCAGCGGAATGCTGGCCAGTTCGGCGCCGGTGGCCGGGTTGATCACCGCTTCGCGCTTGCCACTCAGGGCATCGCACCATTCACCGTTGATCAGACACTGGCTGCGCAGCAGCTCGGGATTGTTCAATTTCATGCCGTTCGCTCCTTAGTGAGCCAGCGCGCGGGACAGGATGCCCATCGCCTTGGTGAACTGATCGTCCGGGATGGTCAGCGGATACAGGAAGCGGATCACGTTGCCGTTCACGCCGCAGCTCAACAGCAGCAGCCCTTCTTCCATCGCCTTCTGCTGAACCTGACGGGTGATCTCCGCCGAAGGCTTGCCGGTAGCCGGATCGTTGAACTCCACCGCCACCATCGAACCTTGCGCGCGCACATCCGCAATTGCCGGGCTGGTTTTGCGCGCCTGCTGCAGCACTTCCACCAGGTGCTGCCCCAAGCGCTGGGCGCGCTGGCACAGCTGCTCTTCTTCGATCACATCCAGCACCGCGTGCGCCGCGGCCACCGCCAGCGGGTTACCGGCGTAGGTGCCGCCCAGCCCGCCCGGCGCCGGCGCGTCCATCACCTCGGCGCGGCCCGCCACCGCCGACAGTGGCATGCCACCCGCCAGGCTTTTCGCCATGGTGATCAGATCCGGTTTAACGCTGTAGTGCTCCATGGCGAACAGCTTGCCGGTACGGGCGAAGCCGGTCTGTACTTCGTCGGCAATGAGAAGAATGCCGTGCTGGTCGCACAGCGCGCGCAGCGCCTGCATAAAGTCGGCCGGCGCCACGTTGAAACCGCCTTCGCCCTGCACCGGCTCCAGCACGATCGCCGCCACCTGCTTGGGATCGATATCCGCTTTAAACAAGCGATCCAGGCTGTTCATCGCGTCTTCGGTAGTCACGCCGTACAGCGCATTCGGGTACTGGCCGTGGAACACCGAGCCGGGGAACGGCCCGAAGCCCAGTTTGTAAGGCGCCACTTTGCCGGTCAGCGCCATGGTCATGTAGGTACGGCCGTGGAAGCCGCCGCCGAAGGTGATCAAGCCCGGGCGGCCGGTGTAAGCGCGGGCGATCTTCACCGCGTTTTCCACCGCCTCCGCGCCGGTGGTGAAGAAGGCGGTTTTACACGGGCCGGCGATCGGCGCGCGCTGGTTGATGCGCTCCGCCAGCGAGACATAGCTTTCGTAAGGAACGATCTGATAGGCGGTGTGGGTGAAGGCCTGCAGCTGCTTTTCAATCGCGGCGATCACCTTCGGGTGGCGGTGGCCGGTGTTCAGCACGGCGATCCCCGAGGCGAAATCGATCACTTCTTTGCCTTCCACATCCCACAGCGTGGCGTTCTCTGCGCGCTCGGCGTAAAAACCACACATCACGCCCACTCCGCGCGGGGTGGCGTCCTGACGGCGTTGGTTCAATTCTGCGTTTTTCATGCTGTTCTCTCCGGTCGGTGCCAGTTACACGTTTCGTTCACATTCGTGAAACAATGCCGTTTATTTACACAGGATGTGGCCCTATAATCGAGTGCCAGTTACGAATAATTGAGGGATCCAATTGCGCTCATTGAGTGGTGATCTGTTGCTGCAGCGCCTCGGCGAGCAGCCCGATGACAAGCTGCACAAGCGGCTTTACAACGCGATCCGCACCAGCATTCTCGACGGCAGCCTGCCGCCCTCCAGCCGCTTGCCCGCCTCGCGCGATCTGGCGCAGGAGCTCAGCCTGTCCCGCAACACCGTATTAACCGTTTATGAACAACTGTTGGCGGAAGGCTACGTATCGGCGCGCGCCGGCAGCGGCACCTTCGTCGCCGACACGGTACCGGACAGCTGCCTCTCCACCGGCGGCGCGCCGGCCGACGGCAGCGGGCAACCGCGGCGCGTCGAACTGTCCGAGCGCGGCGCCACGCTGCTGCACCACGCCAGCGCCAGCCCCAAACAGTGGGGGGCATTCATTCCCGGTGTGCCCGACGTCAACGCCTTTCCCCATCAGCTGTTCAGCAAGATCCAGGCGCGCCTCAGCCGCCGCCCGGCGCCGCAGCGGCTGACCTACAGCAATCAGGGCGGCAGCCCGGAGCTGCAGCATGCGTTGGTGGAGTATTTACGGGTGGCGCGCTCGGTGCGTTGTTCGCCGGAACAAATCCTGATCACCGAGGGCATTCATCAGGCGATCGATCTGGTGACGCGCATGTTGTGTAATCCGGGGGATGACGCCTGGATCGAAGAGCCGGGCTATTGGGGGATCCGCAATATCCTGCGCATCAATGCGCTGAACATCTGCCCGCTGGCGGTGGACGAAGCCGGGCTGGTGCCGCCGGAGCAGCCGACCACCCCGCCCCGCCTGATTTTCGTCACTCCGTCGCACCAGTATCCGCTCGGCTCGGTGATGAGCCTGGCGCGCCGCCAACGGCTGCTGGCGCTGGCGCGCAACGCCGGCGGTTGGATCGTCGAGGACGATTACGACAGTGAATTCCGCTTTTCCGGCCAACCGATCCCGGCGCTGCAAGGGCTGGAGGCCGACGCGCCGGTGATTTACATCGGCACCTTCAGCAAAACGCTCTATCCGGCGCTGCGCCTCGGCTATGTGGTGTTGCCGCCGCCGCTGGTGCAGGCGCTGAAAACCGCCCACGCCGAGCTGTACCGCGGCGGGCACCTGCTGATCCAGAGCGCGCTGGCGGAGTTTATTCAGGCGGGGCATTACACCGCGCATATCCGCCGCATGCGGCTACTGTATGCCCGGCGGCGCGCTTTCCTGACCGGCTTGATCGAACAGCACCTCGGCAAACAGGCGCTCAGCGAGTTCAACAGCAACGCCGGGCTGCATCTGATCCTCAACCTGCCGGACGAGGCCGACGACGTGGCGATCGCCGCCGCCGCCGGCGCGCGCGGGGTGCTGGTGCGGCCGCTGTCGCGCTACTACATGCAGCCCAACCGCCGGCGCGGCCTGCTGATGGGGTTTGCCTGCGTACCGGAAGAGCAGATGGCCGCCGCCTTCACCCAGCTGCTGGCGTGCATCAACGCGCCCGAAATGAAAAAGGCGGCTCCTTAGGGCCGCCTTCGCGCGTTACCAGGCCTGAAGCCGCCAACCGTCCGCCTGCCGGTGCAGACGGTGCGTCGGCCGCAGCGCCTGCAGGAAGTCTTCGTCGTGCGACACCACCAGCATCGCGCCGGGGAAATCCGCCAGGGCGGTTTCGATCGCCAGCGACGACGCCAAATCCAGGTGGTTGGTCGGTTCGTCCAGCAACAGCAGCTGCGCCGGTTGCCGCCGCCACAGCGCGCAGGCCAGCGCCGCCTTCAGCCGTTCGCCACCGCTCAGCGAATCCAGCGGCAGCGCGATGCGATCGGCGCCAAGCTGCAACTGCGCCAGCCGGGTGCGCAACGCGCCTTCCACCAGCGGCGAATCCTGCAGCCCGAGATGCTCCATCACCGACAGGCTCGGGTCGAGCTGCGACAGAGTTTGATCGAGATAGGCCGTCGACAGCGGGCAATGACAATGGCCGGCAAGCGGCGCCAGCTGGCCGAGAACGGTCTTCAGCAAGGTGGACTTGCCGCAGCCGTTAGGGCCGGTCAACGCCACGCGCATCGGACCGTCGATCCGCAGATCCAGCGGCGGCGCGCTGACGAACGGCAGCTGCAGCTGTTCGAGCACCAGCACCTGCTTGTTCGCGCTCACATCACTGCCCGGCAGCGCCAGCAACACCGGCTGTTCCTCTTCCACCCGCTGATAGGCCTCGCGCACCGCCGCATCGAGGCTGTCGCGCTGGTCCTGATGCTGTTTGCGTAGCGTGCCGAGGCTCTCCTTCGCCGCCGATTTGTAGGCCACCCGCTCGAAAGAGGCGATATTCAGCGTATCGACGACGCGCAGCGTTTGCGCCGAGCGCCGCTGGCTCATGTCGTGCTCTTTCTGCTGACGCGCGCGGGTACGGCGGCGTTCCTCGCGCGCATGCTCCAGATCGGCGCGCGCCGCCTGCTGCTCCGTGTCGCGCTGGCGGCGGTAGTCGTCGTAGTTGCCGCCGTAGCTGCGCAGCGCGCCGGGCGTCAGTTCGACGATGCGCTCCATACGCCCCAGTAGTTGCCGGTCATGGCTGGCGATCAGCAGCCCGCCCTGCCACCGCTCCAGCTGCTGATACAGCCAGGCGCGCCCGGCGCTGTCGAGGTGGTTGGTCGGTTCGTCCAGCAGCAGATAATCCGCCTCCCCCAGAAAAGCGCCGCATAGCGCCGCGCGCATCCGTTCGCCGCCGCTCAAATCGCATGCGGATCGCAACGGATCGAAGGCCGGCAGCCCGGCGGCGGCGAAGGCGCTTTGCAGGCGATCGTTGAGATCCCAGCGCCCTTCCAGACGATCGATGTCGTCCGCCAACGGCCGCCCCTGCTCGATGCGCGCCAGCGCGGCGAACACCTCGCCGTAGCCCAGCAGCTGCGCCAGCGTGGTGTCGGCCGCGATCTCCGGCTGCTGCGCAACGTAAGCCAATGCGGCATGGGATTCGACGTGCCCGTTGCCCGGCCGATCCCGCCCGGCGATCAGGCGCAGCAGCTGGGTTTTGCCGACGCCGTTGCGCCCCACCAGGCCGCAGCGCTGCCGATCGAAAGCGAGATCCAGCGGGCCGAACAGCGTTTCGCCGTCAGCAAATTGGCAGGTCAGTTGATGTAAAACGAAATAAGGGGACTGCGCAAAATGAGCCATAAGCACTCCTGAATGAGATCAAAACATCCCCACAGGGCGCGAGAGCGCACGGCGTGGGACCAGATATCAACAGGTGTGGTTGTTCATTTTCGGTTATGGCTCCGCAGAGAGAAGGTATTTGCAACGCGCAAAGGTTAACCGATCTTTTGTTCGTTATGCAAACAGTGTCTGAGATTCATGACGTCTATCACATTCGGCGCAACGCAGATTCCCAAGCGGCGCGACAACGGCTAGATTTATCTCATCCGACCACTTTTGTTCACATAATTATAACAACGGGCCCCGATTTCACCCGATGGAGAGTGCAATGAGCAATTACCCTCACCTGCTGGCGCCGCTGGATCTCGGCTTCACCACCCTGAAAAACCGGGTGCTGATGGGATCGATGCATACCGGCCTGGAAGAGCTGCCCGACGGCCCGCAGCGCCTGGCCGCGTTCTATGCCGAGCGCGCCGCCGCCGGCGTGGCGCTGATCGTCACCGGCGGCATTGCCCCGAACGAACAGGGCGTGGTTTTTCGCGGCGGTTCGATCCTCAACAGCGAGGAGCAATTGCCTCACCACCGCCCGGTGACCGAAGCCGTCCACCGGGCGGGCGGCAAAATTGCGCTGCAGATCCTGCACACCGGCCGCTACAGCTATCAACCCAAGCTGGTCGCCCCTTCTGCCCTGCAGGCGCCGATCAACCCGTTTACGCCGAGCGCGCTCAGCGAAGCGGAGATCGAGCAGACCATCGCCGACTTCGCCCGCTGCGCGGCGCTGGCGCAGCAGGCCGGCTACGACGGCGTGGAAGTGATGGGATCCGAAGGCTATCTGATCAACCAATTCTTGACGACGCGCACCAATCAGCGCGACGACCAATGGGGCGGCAGCTTCACCAACCGCATGCGCTTCGCCGTCGAGACCATCAGGGCGGTGCGCCAGGCGGTGGGCGCGGAGTTCATTCTGATCTACCGGCTGTCGATGCTCGATCTGGTGGAAGACGGCTCCAGCTGGCAGGAGATCGAGCAGCTGGCGCTGGCGGTTGAACAGGCGGGCGCCACGATCATCAATACCGGCATCGGCTGGCACGAAGCGCGTATTCCGACTATCGCCACCATGGTGCCGCGCGCCGGATTCAGCTGGGTGACCCGCAAGCTGATGGGCAAGGTCGGCATCCCGCTGATCACCACCAACCGCATCAACGATCCGGCGGTGGCCGAGCAGGTGCTGGCGGACGGCTGCGCCGACATGGTGTCGATGGCGCGTCCGTTCCTCGCCGACGCCGCCTTTGTGCAGAAAGCCGCCGAGGGGCGCGCCGACGAGATCAATACCTGCATCGGCTGCAACCAGGCCTGTCTCGACCAGATTTTTGAAGGCAAGCTGACTTCCTGCCTGGTCAACCCGCGCGCCTGCCGCGAAACCGAAATGCCGCTGACAATGGCGGAGAAACCGAAAAAACTGGCGGTGATCGGCGCCGGCCCCGCCGGGCTGGCCTTCGCCACCACCGCCGCCAGCCGAGGCCATCAGGTGACGCTGTTCGACGCCGCCGAGCAGATCGGCGGCCAGTTCAACATCGCCAAGCAGATCCCCGGCAAGGAAGAATTCCATGAAACCCTGCGTTACTTCCGTCGCCAGCTGGCGCTGCGCGAAGTGACGGTCAGGCTGGGCGTCAAGGTCGAGGCGGCGGATTTAAGCGAATTCGACGAAGTGATCCTCGCCTGCGGCATCGTGCCGCGCACCCCGGACATCCCCGGCATCGGCCACGCCAAGGTGCTGAGCTATCTGGACGTGCTGCGCGATAAAAAACCGGTCGGCCAGCGGGTGGCGATCGTCGGCGCCGGCGGCATCGGCTTCGACACCGCCGAGTACCTCAGCCAACACGGCGTGTCCAGCAGCCTGGATCAGGCGGAATTCAACCGCGAATGGGGCATCGACGGCCGCCTTGAGCAGCGCGGCGGGCTGGCGGCGCAAGGGCCACAGGCACCGCGCGCCGCGCGGCAAATCTACCTGTTGCAGCGCAAAACTAGCAAAGTGGGTGAAGGCCTGGGGAAAACCACCGGTTGGATCCATCGCGCCAGCCTAGCGATGCGCGGCGTGAAGATGCTCAACAGCGTCAGCTATCGGCTGATCGACGACGAAGGGCTGCACATCACCCGCGCCGAGCAGGACAGCTGCCTGCCGGTGGACACGGTGGTCATCTGCGCCGGGCAGGAACCGCGCCGCGAGCTGCAGCAGCCGCTGCTGGCGATGGGGAAAACCGTGCATCTGATCGGCGGCGCCGACGTGGCCGCCGAGCTGGATGCCCGCCGCGCGATCGATCAGGGGACGCGGCTGGCGATGGCGCTGTAAAAAAGGGGCGCACAGCGCCCCTGACATTGATGACAAACCTCATCCCCATGCCGGGTGGCAGAGAGCAGCGAATAGAAAACAAGGAAAATCAATTTATTGATTTTCGGCTGATAACCACAAAGGGGGAAAAACCACGCTTTTTCCCCCCTTTGTCAACAGCATGAGGGGCGCACAGCGCCCTTGGTCATCACGCTCAGCGACGCGCGCCGGATTTCACCGCTCTCAAGATCACGAACTTCTTGTTCGAGGCCACCAGCGTGCAGTTGCCGAACAGACGCTTGAGCTTCTGGTGATAGTCGAGGTGGCGGTTGCCGACGATGCGCAATTCGCCGCCCACCTGCAGGCAGCGCTTGGCGTCGCAGAACATCTGCCAGGCGGTGTGATCGGTAATGGCGTGCTGCTGGTGGAACGGCGGGTTGCACAGCACCGCCTGCACGCTTTCGCGCTCGATGCCCGCCAGCGCGTTGTTCACCTCAAATTGGCAACGATCCAGCTCTTGCGGCAGGTTGTGCTCCACGTTCAGTTCGCTGGAGGCCACCGCCATGTAAGATTCATCGACGAAGGTCACCTGCGCTTCCGGGTTTTGCGCCAGCGCCGTCAGGCCAATCACGCCGTTGCCGCAGCCCAGATCGACGATATGGCCGTTCAGGCCGCGCGGCAGATGCTCCATAAACAGGCGCGCGCCGATATCCAGGCTGCCGCGCGAGAAGACGTTGGCGTGGTTATGGATAAGCCAATCGGTGCCGTCCAGCGGCCAGTCGGTGGTTTCCGCCGCCGCCGGCGGGACGATGTCCGACGCCTGGCAGAAGATCAGGCGCGCTTTCTTCCACGCCAGGCTGGTGCGCGTCGGGCCCAGCACCTTTTCAAACAGCTGCATCGTCGAGGTGTGCACGTCGCGCGCCTTGGCGCCGGCGACGATCAGCGTGTCTTCGGTCACGACGTGGCGCAGCGCGCGCAGCTGCTGCTCCAGCAGCGCCAGCGCCTTTGGCACGCGAATCAACACCACCGCCGGCGCCGCCGGCAGCTCGGCCAGACTGTCCAGCAGCGTAACCTGCTCGGGATCCAGCCCGTTGAGCTTGAGGTTGTGGCGCGTCGCCAGCTGGCTCATGTAGGAGTCGCTGACGCTGTAAGGGCGATGCGCGTGCAACGCACAGGCCAGGGTGCCGAAGTTATCGTTGAAAATCAGCACCGGACGGCCGCCGATATCTACGTTTTCAAGCTGTTGCAGCAGATATTCGTCCGCCGCTTCCCACGCCTGCAGTTGGGTGGATTCTTCTTGTTGGGGATAACGCTCCAGCTCAAGTTGCTGTGTTCCCAGATCGAGTTGGCTCATTGCCCCTCCTGACTGATAAAATTTGGGCTGTTTATCCCCTAAAAACGCCCGTCAGTAAAATGTTTTTTCGGATAAATTGCGTATTGCGCCGCGTATCTGAAAACCCGCGCTCCTTTTCTCCTTTAACAACATTAACCTTTCCCTCCCGAGCACCCATGTCGACGTTTTTTTAACCTGACGGGGTGTAACTTTAAATGTTACACTGCCAGTCCCTATGGAAGGGGGAAAGCATGATTAAATCTTTCCGCGATCGCTACCTGGAGCAGTTCTATCTGGGAGGCAGACGCAGCCGTCTGATCCCCGGTGCGCTCGAGCGGCAGTTGGCCAGAAAACTCGATATGTTGGCCGCCGCGCAGCAAGAGCGTGATTTGCATCACCCCACGGGTAACTATTACAAACGGCTATCCGGGCCATTTCAGGGATGGTCAAGCCTGCGCGTCAATATGCACTGGCGGCTGATGTTCCAGTGGCGGCATGATGCCGCTGAAAAAATTTACCTCGATCCTCACCAAGATACCTGAACGAGGGGGAACCAATGTTGGAAACCACGACTCGCGAACCCACCACGGTGGGAGAAGTGCTGCAGGAAGAATATTTAACGCCGCTAGGCATCGGCCAGGAGGAACTGGCAAAGGTCTTGGGCGTCACCCGCGCCACCGTCAATCGCCTGTGCAACGGGCATCGACGCATGAGCGTTGCCGAGGCCAATCTGTTTGCCGATCTGTTCGAAACGACCGCTGACTTTTGGCTAAACCTGCAGGCGGCACACGATCGCTGGGAAGCCAGACAGTCCGATGCGCAGCGTGTGCGGCTGCGGCCAATCAAAGAAATACTGGGGCGCAATATCACTCATGCATGACACCGAACTCGCCTACCTGCAAGGCTACCCAACGCATCTGCAAAGCCAGGTGCAGCAACTGATCCATCAGAATCGGCTGGGAGACGTGCTGCTGCAGCGCTACCCGCAGGTGCACGACTGCACCACCGACAAGTCGCTGTATCAGTTTACCGTCGATCTGAAAAATCAGTATCTGCGCAACGCCCAGCCGCTGAGCAAGGTGGCCTACGACAGCAAGATCCACGTCATGAAGCACGCGCTTGGCCTGCACACCGCCATCTCGCGCGTGCAGGGCGGCAAGCTGAAGGCCAAGGCGGAAATCCGCGTGGCGACGGTGTTCAAGGTCGCGCCCGAACCCTTTTTGCGCATGATCGTGGTGCATGAGCTGGCGCACCTGAAAGAGAAAGATCACAACAAGGCGTTCTACAGCCTGTGCTGCCATATGGAGCCGGATTACCACCAGCTGGAGTTCGATACCCGGCTGTATCTGACGCACCTTTCGCTGTTCGGCGAGCTGTATGCATAGCGAGTGAGGGCGTGATAATCTGCGGTTTTAGGCCTGGACCGGAGCTCGCCATGATTCGCTTTGCCGTCGTCGGCACCAACTGGATTACGGAACGTTTTATCGATGCCGCCCATGAAAGCGGCAAACTCAAGCTGAGCGCCGTGTATTCACGCTCGCTGGAACAGGCGCAGGCGTTTGGCGCCAACTACCAGGTCACGCAGTTTTTCGACTCGCTCGAGGCGATGGCGCAGTCTGACGCCATAGACGCGGTGTATATCGCCAGCCCCAACTCCCTGCACTGCCCGCAATCGCTGCTGTTCCTGCGCCATAAAAAGCACGTGATCTGCGAAAAACCGCTGGCCTCCAACCAGCGCGAAGCGGAACAGCTGGTCGCCTGCGCGCGGGAAAACCAGGTGGTGCTGTTCGAGGCGTTCAAAAGCGCCTATCTGCCGAATTTCCTGGCGCTGCAGCAGGCATTGCCTAAAGTCGGCCGGCTGCGCAAAGCCTTTATCAACTATTGCCAATACTCTTCGCGCTATCCGCGCTATCTCGCCGGCGAGAATCCCAACACCTTTAACCCGCAGTTTTCCAACGGCTCGATCATGGACATCGGCTACTACTGCCTGGCCAGCGCGGTGGCGCTGTTCGGCGCGCCGCAGTCGGTGCTGGCCAGCGCCACGCTGCTGGATACTGGCGTGGACGCCCACGGCACCGTCTGCCTAAACTACGGCGATTTCGACGTCACGCTTTCCCATTCCAAGGTCAGCGACTCGGCGCTCCCCAGCGAGATCCAGGGGGAAGAAGGCACGCTGATTATCGACAAGATTTCCGAGTGCCAGGGCGTGGCGCTGACGCCGCGCGGCGGCAACCGGCAGGACCTGAGCCAGACTCAGCACATCAACACCATGCTGTATGAAGCGCTGGCCTTCGCCGAGCTGGTTGAGCAGCGTCAGGTGGAACATCCGGGGCTGGAGAATTCGCTGATCGTCGCCCGCCTGCTGACCGACATCCGCCGCCAGACCGGCGTCGTCTTCCCCGCCGACGGAGAATGAGATGAAACCGCTGCTCGTGATGCAAACCGGCGACGCGCCGCAGGCCATTCGTCAGGAATTGGCCAACTTTGATGGCATGTTCCTGCAACAGGGGAATATCGACGCCGAACGCGCGCACATCGTGCATCTGCCCGCCGGCGAAAGGCCGTTGCCGCCGGCCGCCTATTGCGGCGTGGTCATCACCGGCTCGCCGGCGATGGTGACCGAACGGCTGCCGTGGAGCGAGGAGGCCGCCGAATGGCTGCGTCAGGCGATGGCGATCAAACTGCCGCTGTTCGGCGTCTGCTACGGCCACCAGCTGTTGGCCTACGCGCTCGGCGGCGAAGTGGGCTATCACCCGCAGGGCATGGAGGTCGGCACGCTGGAGATCGAACTGCTGCCCGCCGCGGCCGACGATCGGCGGCTCACCCTGCTGCCACCGCGATTCAAGGCCAATCTTATCCACTCGCAGAGCGTGCTGACGCCGCCCGCCGGCGCGCAGACGCTGGCGCGTTCGCAGCAGGACGCGCACCAGATCCTGCGCTATGGCGATCACGCTCTGACCACCCAGTTCCACCCGGAATTCAACGGCGCGGTGATGAGCCAGTATCTGCAGTGGCTCGGCGAACTGCATCCTGAGCAGCAAGCCCGCTATCAACAGCAACAACAACAGGTTAGCGACACGCCGTTCAGCCGCCTGCTGCTGCAGGGATTCGTCGTCAGCCTCGGCGCGCAAAAAGCGATGGCCGGCTAACGCGATTCACGTTGACCGCCGACACATTTTGCATTACTTTCTGCTCTGCAAAGGGGAGTAACTTCATTGCCGGTCAATCGTCATTACGATGCGCAAGCATCCGGTTACCGGGCAACCTGATGTCAAAGGTGTAACCACCTTCATCAACGTTGTAAGTGAGACCTTGCCGGAAGGCGAGGTTTGCTTGCAGCGTTCACAGAGCGGCTGGCGTCTTCCGACGTTGGCCGTTTTTGTTTTTGAAGGATACCTCTGATGATGAATTCCGTTGGCACACCGTGGTTATGGGGCAGCTTCGCCGCCGTCATAGTCGTGATGCTCGCAATCGATCTCCTGTTGCAGGGCCGTAAAGGCGCGCACACCATGTCTATGAAGCAGGCCGCCAGCTGGTCGCTGGTGTGGGTCAGCCTCTCCCTGCTGTTCAATTTCGGTTTCTGGTACTACCTGAATGAAACCGCCGGGCGCGCCGTCGCCGATACCCAGGCGCTGGCCTTCCTCACCGGCTACCTGATCGAAAAAGCGCTGGCGGTGGATAACGTGTTCGTCTGGCTGATGCTGTTCAGCTACTTCGCCGTGCCGGCCAACCTGCAGCGGCGGGTGCTGATCTACGGCGTGCTGGGGGCGATCGTGCTGCGTACCATCATGATCTTCGCCGGCAGCTGGCTGGTCAGCCAATTCCAGTGGCTGCTGTATCTGTTCGGCGCCTTCCTGCTGTTCACCGGTATCAAAATGGCGCTGGCGAAGGAAGATGACTCGGCGATCGGCGACAAGCCGCTGGTGAAATGGCTGCGCAGCCACCTGCGCATGACCGACAACCTGGAAGGCGAGCGCTTCTTCGTGCGCCGCAACGGCATCCTGTTCGCCACCCCGCTGGTGCTGGTGCTGATCCTGGTAGAGCTGAGCGACGTGATCTTCGCGGTGGACAGCATTCCGGCGATCTTCGCCGTGACCACTGACCCGTTCATCGTCCTGACCTCCAACCTGTTCGCCATCATGGGCCTGCGCGCCATGTACTTCCTGCTGGCCAACGTGGCGGAGCGTTTCTCGATGCTGAAATACGGCCTCTCGGTGATCCTGGTGTTTATCGGCATCAAGATGCTGATTATCGACTTCTTCCACATCCCGATCGGCCTATCGCTGGGCGTGGTAGCGGGCATCCTGACGCTCACCTTGCTGATTAACGCCTGGGTCAACCGTCGCAACGATCGCCTGGCGAATAAACAACCATAATCTGTTATCCGGGGCGCTAGTCGCCCCGTGATTGTTTGGCAATTCCCCCAAAACGCCAAACGTTATTGCGATCACACAAATGTAACCAGTATGTTACCAAGTGTTGATCCGCGCTTAGAATTTCACCTTCGCCTCTTTCCAACATCATTCGATTGCTGAATACTGATTCGGCAAACACACTTAGTTACAGAATCATATAAAGCCACCCGGCGTCGTTCCCGCCGCGGCGGCCAGATAACATCAGGAAGAAAGCACTATGCAAAAACTACTACAAAAGATCACGCAGGGTAGCCTGGTCAAACAAATCATGGTCGGCCTGGTGGCCGGCATTCTGTTGGCGCTGGTTTCGCCGGCGGCGGCCTCCGCCGTTGGCCTGCTCGGTTCCCTGTTCGTCGGCGCGCTGAAGGCGGTGGCGCCGGTGCTGGTGCTGGTGCTGGTGATGGCCTCGATCGCCAACCATAAACAGGGGCAGAAGACCAACATTCGCCCGATCCTGTTCCTCTACCTGTTGGGCACCTTCGCCGCGGCGCTGGTGGCGGTCGTCGTCAGCTTTATCTTCCCTTCCACGCTGGCGCTGAGCACCGGCGCGACGGACATTACCCCGCCGGGCGGCATTGTGGAGGTGATGAAGGGCCTGCTGATGAGCGTGGTGGCCAACCCGTTCCATGCGCTGATTAACGCCAACTACATCGGTATTCTGGCGTGGGCCGTCGGGCTGGGGCTGGCGCTGCGCCACGCTTCCGAAACCACCAAGGGGCTGATCAACGACATGTCCCATGCGGTCACGCTGGTGGTGCGCGCGGTGATCCGCTGTGCGCCGCTCGGCATCTTCGGCCTGGTGGCTTCCACGCTGGCGGAAACCGGTTTCGGCGCGCTGTGGGGCTACGCCCAATTGCTGATGGTGTTAATCGGCTGCATGCTGCTGGTGGCGCTGGTGCTCAACCCGCTGATCGTTTACTGGAAAATCCGCCGCAATCCGTATCCGCTGGTGTTCGCCTGCCTGCGCGAGAGCGGCGTAACCGCCTTCTTCACCCGCAGCTCGGCCGCCAACATCCCGGTGAACATGGAGCTGTGCAAGAAGCTGAACCTGAATGAGGACACCTACTCGGTTTCCATCCCGTTGGGCGCAACCATCAATATGGCCGGCGCGGCGATCACCATCACCGTACTGACGCTGGCGGCGGTAAACACGCTGGGCATCGCGGTGGACGTTCCGACCGCCCTGCTGCTGAGCGTGGTGGCCGCCCTCTGCGCCTGCGGCGCGTCCGGCGTGGCCGGCGGCTCGCTGCTGCTGATCCCGCTGGCGTGCAACATGTTCGGCATTCCGAACGACGTGGCGATGCAGGTGGTTGCGGTCGGCTTTATCATCGGCGTGCTGCAGGATTCGGCGGAAACCGCCCTCAACTCCTCCACCGACGTGCTGTTCACCGCCGCGGCCTGCCAGGCGGAAGACCAGCGGCTGGCGAACGAAGACCCGCTGAAGGTGCGTTAATCCCACCTGGCTGCATTGCAAAGGCGCTCTTTCGAGCGCCTTTTTTGTCAGCCTTACAGCGTCACTCCGCTTTTAAAGATCGCCAGCTCGCGGAAATCGTTGGCTTCATTGCGCGCCGGACGGCCGTTGGCGATCTCGACGATCAGATCGACGAAGCGGCTGAGCAAGGTCTCCATCGCCACGCCGTGAACCAGACCGCCGGCGTCGAAATCGATCCAGTGCGGTTTCTTCGCCGCCAGTTCGCTGTTGGTGGCCAGCTTCACCGTCGGCACAAAGCCGCCGTACGGCGTGCCGCGCCCGGTGCTGAACAGCACCATATGGCAGCCGGCGCCGGCCAGCGCGCTGGTCGCCACCGCGTCGTTGCCCGGCGCGCTGAGCAGATTCAACCCCGGCACGCGCAGCCGCTCGCCGTATTTCAGCACGTCCACCACCTGGCTCAGGCCCGCTTTTTGGGTGCAGCCGAGCGATTTCTCTTCCAGCGTGGTAATGCCGCCGGCCTTGTTGCCCGGCGACGGGTTCTCATAAATCGGCTGTTGATGGGCGATGAAATAGCGTTTGAAATCGTTGATCATGTCGACGGTTTTGTCGAAAGTCTCCCCATCGCGGCAGCGGCTCATCAGGATGCGCTCGGCGCCGAACATCTCCGGCACTTCGGTCAGCACCGTGGTGCCGCCATTGGCGATCACATAATCGGAAAACCGTCCCAGCAGCGGGTTGGCGGTAATGCCCGACAATCCGTCCGAACCGCCGCACTCAAGGCCGAACTTCAGCTCGCTCAGGCGGCCCGGCTCGCGGCGATCGTGGCGCATCTCACGGTACAGCTCGTGCAGCAGCCCCAGCCCGGCCTCCACCTCGTCGTCCTGCTGTTGGCACACCATAAAGCGCAGCCGCCGCTCGTCCGCCATCCCCAGCGTGGCGCGAAAGGCCTCCACTTGATTGTTCTCGCACCCCAGCCCGATCACCAGCACCGCGCCGGCGTTGGGATGGCGCGCCATGTTTTGCAGCATGATACGGGTGTTGGCATGATCCTGTCCCAGCTGCGAGCAACCGAACGGATGGCTGAACAGATGCACGCCGTCGATCCCCTCCGCCTGCGTTTGCTGCAAAAAGCGCTGCTGGATCTGGCGGGCGATGCCGTTGACGCAGCCGACGGTCGGCACGATCCACAGTTCGTTGCGGATCCCCACGTCGCCGCCGGCCCGGCGGTACAGCTGCACCTCGCGATCCGCCGCCTGCGGCGGCAACGCCGGAAACTGCGGCTGGTAACGGTAGCTGTCCAGATCGCTCAGGTTGGTTTTGGCGTTTTGCGAATGAATATGTTCCCCGGGCCCGATGGCCGCGAGCGCGTGGCCGATCGGCTGGCCATATTTGATGATGTCCTCGCCCTTTGCGATCGGGCCGAGCGCAAACTTGTGCCCGCGCGCCACCGGCTGCGCCAGTTGAACGCGCTCCCCGTCCAGCTCAACCGTTTCTCCGGCGGCCAGATCGCGCAGCGCCACCGCCACGTTATCCTGCTCGTGAATCTTTATCGTACTTTGCATAAACCGGTCCCAGATAACGGCTACGCCAGTTCAATGGCGAAATAGTTTTTGGCGTTGTCGAAACAGATGTTTTTCACCATCTCGCCCAGCAGCGAGAGATCCGCCGGCGCTTCGCCGTCCGTCACCCAGCGGCCGATCAGCTGGCAAAGAATGCGGCGGAAGTATTCATGCCGCGTATACGACAGGAAGCTGCGACTGTCGGTCAGCATGCCGACGAAGCGGCTCAGCAACCCGAGCTGCGCCAGCTGCGTCATTTGGCGCTGCATGCCGTCCTTCTGATCGTTGAACCACCAGCCAGAGCCGAACTGCATCTTGCCCGGCGTGCCTTCCCCCTGGAAATTGCCGATCATGGTGCCGATCACTTCGTTATCGCGCGGGTTGAGGCAATAGAGAATGGTTTTCGGCAGGCCGCCCTGCCGCGCCTGGGCATCCAGCAGCCGCGACAGCGGCTCCGCCAGCGGCCGATCGTTGATCGAGTCGAAGCCGATATCCGGCCCGACGGCGGCCAGCATGCGGCTGTTGTTATTGCGCAGCGCGCCGATATGGTACTGCTGCACCCAGCCGCGGCGCCGGTATTCGCCGGCCAGGAACAGCAGCACTGTGCTTTTGAACTGGGCGCTCTGTTCCGGGGTCGGCAGCTCGCCGTTCAGGCGGCGCAGCAGGATCGCATCCAGCGCCGCTTCGTCGGCCTCGCCGAACACCACCACGTCCAGCGCATGATCGGCCACCTTGCAACCGTGGGCGGCGAAGTGATCCATGCGCTTGTACAGCGCGTCGCACAGCGCGCTGAAGCGGCCGATGGCGGTGTCCGCCGCTGCCTCCAGCTGCCGCAGATAGTCGTTGAAGCCAGGCGCATCGATGGCGAAGGCCTTGTCCGGCCGCCAACTCGGCAACACCTTGATATCGAAGCTGTGATCGTCGGCGATCGCCCGATGATGGAGCAGATCGTCGATCGGATCGTCGGTGGTGCCGACCATTTTCACGTTCATCTGCCGCATGATGCCGCGCGCGCGAAACTCATCCTGCGCCAGCAGCGCATTGCCGCGCTGCCAGATCTCATCCGCCGTGGCCGGCGACAGTAGCGTTCCGGTGATGCCGAACGGCCGACGCAGCTCCAGATGCGTCCAGTGATAGAGCGGATTGCCGATGGTGTGCGGCACCGTGGCGGCCCAGGCGTCGAATTTCTCGCGATCGCCCGCATCGCCGGTGCACAGCCGCTCCGCCACGCCGTTGGTGCGCATCGCCCGCCATTTATAGTGATCGCCCCGCAGCCAAATATCGTAAAGGTTGCTGAAGCGGGTATTCTCCGCGATCTGCTGCGGCGGCAAATGGCAGTGATAATCGAAAATCGGCTGGTCCGCCGCGTAGTCATGATACAAACGCCGGGCAAATTCGCTGTCCAGCAGGAAATCTTCGCTCAAAAACGTCGCCATCTCGGGCTCCTTACCTTACTTGCCGTGCGGCATGGGGATCGAATCACAAAAGTTATCACACCAATTTCAATGAGCGTCCAGCAAATTTTTCTCGACGCCTGCCGTTTTGCTGTCCCTTAATCCCTTTTCTGCTCGTTTTTACGGCAAACTTGCGCCATAAATGCGCTATTTCATCGGCGACAGTATCGCTCAGGCGAATAATTCCTTTTGTGATATCACTCAACTTTTAAACCTGTATGACAGGTTATTGTCTCGCCAGCCGCATCGCCGGCCATACCTTCAAACGGGGAGACATTTCGGATGCGTAAAATTAAAGGGTTACGCTGGTACATGATCGGGCTGGTGACCGTCGGCACCGTGCTGGGCTACCTGACCCGCAACGCCATCGCCGTGGCGGCGCCGACGCTGGAAGATACGCTGCACATCACCACCCAACAGTATTCCTACATCGTCGCCGCCTACTCCGCCTGCTACACCGTGATGCAGCCGGTGGCGGGCTATGTGCTGGACGTGCTGGGCACCAAGGTCGGCTACGCCATGTTCGCCATTCTGTGGGCGCTGTTCTGCATGGGCACCGCGCTGGCCAACAGCTGGGGCGGCCTGGCGCTGGCGCGCGGCGCGGTCGGCATGGCCGAGGCGGCGATGATCCCCGCCGGGCTGAAGGCCAGCAGCGAGTGGTTTCCGGCCAAAGAGCGTTCGATCGCCGTCGGCTATTTCAACGTCGGTTCGTCGATCGGCGGCATGATCGCCCCGCCGCTGGTGGTGTGGGCCATCGTGGCGCACAGCTGGGAGATGGCGTTCATCATCACCGGCGTGCTGAGCCTGATCTGGGCCATCTGCTGGCTGCTGTTCTACAAACACCCAAAAGATCAGAAGAAACTGAGCCAGGAAGAACGCCGTTACATCCTCGAAGGCCAGGAGGCGCAGCACCAGACCTCTAACGCCAAAAAAATGTCCGCCTGGCAGATCGTGCGCAACCGCCAGTTCTGGGGCATCGCGCTGCCGCGCTTTCTGGCGGAGCCGGCCTGGGGCACCTTCAACGCCTGGATCCCGCTGTTCATGTTCAAGGCCTACGGTTTTAACCTGAAAGAGATCGCCATGTTCGCCTGGATGCCGATGCTGTTCGCCGATCTCGGCTGCATCGTCGGCGGCTACCTGCCGCCGCTGTTCCAGAAGTATTTCAAGGTCAATCTGATCGTCTCGCGCAAGCTGGTGGTGACGATGGGGGCGGTGTTGATGATCGGCCCCGGCATGATTGGCCTGTTCACCAGCCCTTACGCGGCTATTGCGCTGTTGTGCGTCGGCGGCTTCGCCCATCAGGCGCTGTCCGGCGCGCTGATCACCCTCTCTTCCGACGTGTTCGGCCGCAATGAGGTGGCGACCGCCAACGGCCTGACCGGCATGGCGGCCTGGACCGCCAGCACGCTGTTCGCGCTGGTGGTCGGCGCCCTGGCGGACACTCTCGGCTTCAGCCCGCTGTTCGCCGCGCTGTCGGTCTTCGATATTCTCGGCGCCATCGTCATCTGGACGGTGCTGCAAAACCGCCCGGCCGCCGAAGCGCAACCGGCCGCGCTGCAGCCGTCTCCGGCGCGCAGCTGATCCCGTCGCCCGGCCCCCGCGCCGGGCCTTCTGCTCCTCTGGCAGCGGTGCCGAATAAGTGGTATAACAAATCCGATGGCCACGCGCCCCTTCCCACCGCACCGTATAGAGCATTCACTATGGAATTCACTGAAACCAGACGCCTGTATCAGCAACTGGCCGCCGAGCTTAAACAACGCATCGAAAGCGGCCGCTACCCGGTGGGCGACAAGCTGCCGGCCGAGCGATACATCGCCGAAGAGATGAATGTCAGCCGCACCGTGGTGCGCGAAGCGATCATCATGCTGGAAGTGGAAGGCTATGTGGACGTGCGCAAGGGATCCGGGATCCACGTGGTGTCCAACCAGCAAAAACACCTGGTGGTGCCGGGCGATAGCATCGAGTTCGCCACCGCCGGCCCGTTTGAGCTGCTGCAGGCGCGCCAGCTGATCGAAAGCAACATCGCCGAATTCGCCGCCACCCAGGTGACCAAGCAAGATATCGTGCAGCTGATGGAGATCCAGGAGCACGCCCGCAAAGAGGATCGCTTTCGCGACTCGCAGTGGGATCTGAAGTTCCACGTGCAGGTGGCGCTGGCCACCCAGAACACCGCCATGGCCACCATCGTGGAAAAAATGTGGGTGCAGCGGGTCAACAACCCTTACTGGAAGAAACTGCACGAACATATCGACGAACGTTCGATCGCCAGCTGGTGCGACGATCACGATCAGATCCTCAAGGCGCTGATGCGCAAAGATCCTTACGCCGCCAAACTGGCGATGTGGCAACACCTGGAAAACACCAAGCAGATGCTGTTCAACGCCACCAGCGACGATTTCGAATACAATGCCGACCGCTATCTGTTCGCCGAGAATCCGGTGGTGCATCTGGATGGCGTGAGCCACGAACCGAAATAGCCACGGCGGTCAAAAACCGTCGGCTTATGTCAGGTAATGTAAAATCCGCTGAATCGATGCCGGAACCGCCGTTTGCCGTGTACTATTTCACCGTCGGCAACGTAGATTTCCCTGTTGCCAATCGTGCTATTTTGGTAGAGTTAGCCCACTTTTTTACCCATTGCTGCGGGGGCGGGACGCGAATAAATGCGCTGGTTGTTTGCCATGCTGATTGCTGTTTTTTGCTGGACCGGTTCGGTCTCCGGCCAACAGCTATGCGTGGCGTCACCCAAGCCAACCCCCAGCGCGCTGAGCAGCCTGCCGCTGCTGGCGGAGCCGGCGCTTTCCCCCTATGATCATGTGTATCGGGCACCGGCCGAAGCGCGCCGCAAAGCCCCCGGCAAGTTGCCGCTGCTGCTGCCCAGAGCGCACTCTTTCCCCGGTTCGCTGCTCGCATCCTCCCTGCCGGCGCCGGTCTATACCTTGGCCGCAGAGCCGGGCTACCGAATTCGCTTCCCCCGCCAGGACACTCCGGCTCCCAACCGGCTTGCCCAGGTCGACTGGATGCTGGACGCCTCCAGGCAACAGAGTCGGCAGGCCGGCTGGAAAGAAAGTAACATGCAGTACCGTGGCACGCTGACTTATCACCTATGACCGGTGTCGCACCGCTAAAAACCTTAAAGCAACGCCGTTTCATCGTTATCAGCATTCAGGATCGCCGCGCGCTTTCAGCCCACGCCCGTTCCGCCGCTGAGATAAAAATAAACAATGACGTTTTAGGAACACCGGATGGACATCATTAAAGAACTGATACATGCCCTGTGGCAGCAGGATTTTGAGACGCTGGCGAACCCTTCGTTGGTGTGGACCCTCTACATCCTGCTGTTCATGATTCTGTTTTTGGAAAACGGCCTGCTGCCGGCCGCTTTCCTGCCGGGTGACAGCCTGCTGATCCTGGTCGGCGTGCTGATCGCCAAAGGCACCATGGGCTTCCCGCTGACCATCGTCATCCTGACCGTCGCCGCCAGCCTGGGATGCTGGGTCAGCTACATACAGGGCCGGTGGCTCGGCAATACGCGAACGGTGCAAGGCTGGCTTTCGCACTTGCCGGCCCACTACCATCAACGCGCTCACAACCTGTTCCACCGCCACGGGCTTTCCGCCCTGCTGGTCGGCCGCTTCCTGGCCTTCGTACGCACCCTGCTGCCGACCATCGCCGGCCTGTCCGGCCTGAGCAACGCGCGCTTCCAGTTCTTCAACTGGATGAGCGGCCTGCTGTGGGTCTTGATCCTGACGACGCTGGGCTTCGCGCTGGGCAAAACCCCGGTGTTCCGCAAGTATGAAGATCAGCTGATGTTCTGCCTGATGATGTTGCCGCTGGTATTGCTGGTGGTCGGGTTGATCGGCTCGTTGATCGTGCTGTGGCGCAAGAAACGCGCCAGCGGCCAGAACCCGGGGAAAGGGGCGTGACAGCAAAGCGCCCGCGCTGGCAATACGTCCTGATGATCGCGCTCGCCCTGCTGGCGTTGGCGACGCTGTTGGTGCCCTGCATGGTGCGCACCGAGAGCGAGCTGCGCATTCGCGCCAGCCAGCAAGGGCTGTCGCTGCCCGACGGTTTTTACGTCTACCAGCGCCTGGATGAGCGCGGCATCCGCATCAAAAGCATCACGCCGGAAGGCGATGGCCTGGTCATCCGTCTGGATTCGCCGGAGCAGCAGTTGCTGGCGCGCGAAGCGCTGCAAACCATCCTGCCGCCCGGTTACCACATCGCGTTGAGCGAATCCCCCGTGCCATCGCATTGGGTACGCGAATTTGCGCGTTCCCCACTCAATCTGGGATAATCCCCCTTCATGTGAAGGGGTTTCCTTTCATTGCATTATTTTCATTTTCATTCGCACCGATTAGCTCAAGAATTAATCAGTCAGCACCGAGTCACGGCTGATTCTTTGGGGGCGCGCCGGTTTCATGACTATGCTGAAGGGTAACTTCAGCCGGCGATGAACGCCCTCCTCTCGCGCTGCCGCCTTCGGCAGTCAGGAAAGCGGGTGCCTGTTCAGGCATCCCATGAAAAGGAACTGAAAGATGAAATTACGCCATTCACTGTTACTGCTGTTGCCACTCTGCACGCTGCCGGCCCTCGCTTCGGCCGCTGAGGGCGGCTGCGCCGCCAAAGCGCAAGACATCCAGCAGCAAATCGACTATGCCACCCAGCACGGCAACACCCACCGCGTGGACGGGCTGAAAAAAGCACTGAGCGAAGTGCAGACTCACTGTACCGAAGCCGGCCTGCAGGCCGAACGCCAGGAAAATATCGCAGAGAAACAGCGCAAGGTCGACGAACGCCGGCAGGAGCTGAAAGAAGCGCAGCAAACCGGCAAGCTGGACAAGGTCGCCAAGAAGCAGCAGAAGCTGGCGGAAGCGCAGGCTGAGCTGAAACGCGCTCAGGCGGAATAATTTTTTTGTACCAGCGGATTTATCGATGAGAGCCCCATCACACGGGATTTATTAAGCATATGGGATTGATGCCTGGTGTTATCTGCTGGCCATCACCCCTTTGCTCCGGCGAAAAAATCCGCTATGTTAAAAGTCTGTCGAAATAAACGTTAAGGAATAATCACATGGCACATGATTCAAATGCAGAAAACTTACGCGCTGAACTGAAGTCCTTAGCCGATACGCTGGAGGAAGTGCTGAACTCCTCTACCGACAAGCCGAAAGCCGAGCTGGAGAAGCTGCGCTCGAAGGCGGAAGGCGCGCTGAAAGAGACCCGTGCTCGCCTGAGCGACGCCGGTGACAAGCTGGCTTCGCAAACCAAGCAGATCGCCGGCCAGGCCGACGACTATGTGCGCGACAACCCGTGGACCGGCATCGGCATCGGCGCAGCGGTCGGCGTGGTGTTGGGCGTGCTGCTCGCGCGTCGTTAATCATGGCTGAACAACCGCAAGTGCGCGCGCAGGGCCCCGCTAAAGGGGTCCTGGATATCGGTCAGCGCATCATCACGATCCTGGTCGGCATGGTGGAAACCCGTGTCCGGCTGGCGGTGGTCGAGCTGGAAGAGGAGAAAGCCAACCTCATTCAGCTGCTGATCATGGCCGGTATGACGCTGCTGTTTACCGCCTTCGGTTTGATGAGCCTGCTGATCCTGATCTTCTGGGCCATCGATCCGGTCTATCGGCTGATGGCGCTGGGTGCCACGACCGGCGTGCTGCTGTTCCTGGCCGTGGTCGGCACCATTTGGACGCTGGTCAAGGCCCGTCGCACCACGCTGCTCGGCGCCACGCGCAAGCAGCTGGAACTCGATCGTGCCGAACTGGAGCGCGAGCCATGAGCCGCCGCCGCTATCTGGAATGGAAAAAAGAGAGGCTGATTCGCCAGATCCAGCAACAGCGTCTGGATCTGGCCGAACACAAGTCTTTATGGCTGGAAAAGACCGAACGCATCGACCGCGGCTGGCAGACGGTGTTTGGCCTGCGCCGCTATCTGGTGCTCGGTTCAAGCGTCATGGCGCTGTACGGCATCCGCCACCCCAGCAAGATGATCCGCTGGTCGCGCCGCGCTTTCGGCGCCTGGAGCGCTATCCGCCTGTTTAAAAAGACCTTCTCCGCCAAGTAAGCCCCGCGCTTTTCCTTCAAACATCCTGTTGCTCCGCCCTCGTTTCCCCCCTAAAACAGCGCTGCTTATCCCGAGGGCCGGGCAACCTGCTGACAAGCGTCAGTTTATTAGCACGCTAAAGATTCAGATTTTTTGAAAAATTACGACAGTTTTACTTGCTAACAACCTGAGCACTTCCCGCTTAACATTCACTCCATCAATTCGAGATGGAGCGGACAGGGTAAGAGACCCGCTACGCCGCCCGTTGATATGACTACCGCCGAACAGGCACACAAAAACACGTTGGAGTAGATGATGAAAAAATTAGAAGATACAGGTTTGTTGGTTGCTCGTATTCTGATGCCAATCCTGTTTATCGTGGCAGGCTACGGCAAAATGGGTGACGCTTATGCCGGTACCCAACAGTACATGCAATCGATGGGCGTGCCTGGCTTCTTGCTGCCACTGACCATCCTGCTGGAATTTGGCGGCGGTCTGGCGATCCTGTTCGGCTTCCTGACCCGCACCGTGGCGCTGTTCACTGCCGGTTTCACCATTCTGACCGCGCTGCTGTTCCACACTGACTTTGCGGAAGGCGTAAACCAGCTGATGTTCATGAAAAACCTGACCATCGCCGGCGGCTTCATCGTGTTGGCGGTCGCAGGCCCTGGCGGCTTTAGCATCGACCGTCTTCTGAACAAGAAATGGTAATCTAAACTGTCATTCAGGGCCCGGCATGCCGGGCCCTGTCGCTTTTCACTCGGACACCAAGGAGACTCCCATGGGACAACTCGTCGATGGCGTTTGGCAAGACATCTGGTATGACACCAAATCTACCGGCGGCCGTTTCAAACGTTCAACCGCTCAGTTTCGCAATTGGGTGACCGCCGACGGTCAGCCGGGCGAACACGGTGCGGGCGGCTTCCAGGCCGAAGCAGGCCGTTATCACCTGTACGTTTCTCTCGCCTGCCCCTGGGCGCACCGCACGCTGCTGATGCGCAAACTGAAAGGGCTGGAGCAGATCATTCCGGTCTCGGTGGTGCACCCGCTGATGCTGGAAAACGGCTGGACCTTCGGCCAGGATTTTCCTGAAACCACCGGCGATCCGCTGTATCACGCCGATTTCCTGTACCAAATCTACCTGCGGGCCGATCCGCACTACAGCGGGCGCGTGACCGTGCCGGTGCTGTGGGATAAACAGCAGCAAACCATCGTCAGTAACGAATCCGCCGATATCATCCGCATGTTCAACAGCGCGTTTGACGGCGTGGGCGCCCGCGCGGGCGATTACTACCCGGCCGATCTGCGCGGCAAAATCGATGAGCTGAACGGTTGGATTTACGATCAAGTGAACAACGGCGTGTACAAGGCCGGTTTCGCCACCAGCCAGGAAGCGTATGACGACGCGGTCAGCGGGGTCTTCAGCGCGCTGGAGCGCCTGGAGCAGATCCTGGGGCAGCACCGCTACCTGACCGGCGATCGGCTGACCGAAGCCGATCTGCGTCTGTGGACCACGCTGGTTCGCTTCGATCCGGTGTACGTCACCCACTTCAAGTGCGACAAACACCGCATCAGCGACTACCTGAACCTGTACGGTTTCCTGCGCGACATCTACCAGATGCCGGGCATCGCCGAGACGGTCAGCCTGCCGCACATTCGCAACCACTACTACCGCAGCCACGCCACCATCAACCCGCACGGCATCATTTCCATCGGGCCGGCGCAGGATCTGGACGAGCCGCACGGCCGCGACCAGCGCTTCGGCTAAGGCAAAAAAATCCCCTTGCCGCCCGGCAAGGGGATGTCATCCAACCGGCGTTAGCGCTGTGCGAACAGGCGCGGAATTTCGCGCAGGAACCAGGCTTTCGCCTCCCCCATGCTGTCGCGCCGCCAGGCCATGATGATATCGGCTTCGCGGCTGTATTCCGGCCCCACCACGCGCAGCCGCCCGGCCTCGATATCTTTCTCCACCATCGGGTACGGCATGGTCGCCACCCCCAGCCCGGCCAGCAGCGCCAGGCGCTTGTCTTCGATGGTGCTCACCGTCAGGCGCTGTTGTTTATCCAGCAGCTGTACGGTCAACACCGGGCGCTCGCGGGCGGTATCCGCCACCGCGATGCCGCGGTACTTCACGCGGGTCACCTCGGACAACGGCTCCGGCTCCAGGTGGATCGGGTGATCCGGCGCGGCGACATAAACGCTCATCACCTTGTACAGTTTGCGGGTGTTGATCTCCGACGACGCGCGGAAGTGCATGTCCGGCGCGATCACGATGTCGGCGCGCCCCTGCTCCAGCCGTTCCCAGGCGCCCGCCAGCACCTCGGTGAAAATCGACACCTGGGTGTTGGCCTTCAGCGCCAGCTTGTCCACCAGCGGAAACAGCAGGCTCGGCGGCGACAGCGCTTCGCTGACGATGGTCAGGTGGGTTTCCCAACCGCGCGCCAGCGCTTCGGCGTCGGTGGTCAGCTTGTCGGCCGCTTCCAGCAGCACCCGCCCGCGCTCCAGCAACATGCGCCCCACGTTGGTGAACTTGGTGCGGTGGCCCGAACGGTCGAACAGCACCACGTCCAATTCTTCTTCCAATTTTTGCATGGTGTAGCTGAGCGCCGACGGCACCCGGCCCAATTCGTCGGCGGCCGCGGCGAAGCTGCCGCGCCGGTCGATCGCGTCCATCACTCTCAGCGCCTCAAGCGTGAGCGCCCGATCTCTGGCCATCACATCCCTCTGTCAGGAAATTTGAATATGCCGACCAGATTAACTGGCTAACAATCCGACGTCCAGATGCTTACCATTTGGATAATGAATTTAGAGAGCCGATTGCCATGATCACATGCAGAACAGCACAACAATGCGGGCAAGCTGACTTTGGTTGGCTGCAGGCTCGCTACACCTTTTCCTTTGGTCACTACTTCGATCCCAAACTGATGGGCTACGCGTCGCTGCGGGTGCTGAATCAGGAGGTGCTGGCGCCGGGCGCGTCGTTCCAGCCGCGCACCTATCCCAGCGTGGATATCCTGAACCTGATCCTGCAGGGCGAGGCGGAATACCGCGACAGCGACGGCAACACCGCGCGCGCCAAAGCCGGTGAAGCGCTGCTGCTGGCCACCCAGCCGAGCCTGAGCTACAGCGAACAGAACGTCAGCAGCGATACGCCGCTGACTCGCCTGCAGCTGTGGCTGGACGCCTGCCCGGAACGCAACAACGAGCGGGTGCAGCGCCTGACGCTGCCGGCGGCGGGCAACCTGCTGCTGGCCTCGCCGGACGGCGCGCAGGGTAGCCTGCAGCTACGCCAGCAGGTTTGGATCCACCATCTCGATCTGCAGCCGGGCGAAGAACAAACGCTGACGATTAACGGGCCGCGCGCCTATTTGCAGTCGATTCACGGCACCATCGCCGCCACCGGCGAGCGCCACGAAGAACAACGCCTGACCTGCGGCGACGGCGCCTTCGTGCGCGAGGAGAATCGCCTGACGATCCGCGCCGAGACGCCGCTGCGCGCACTGCTGATTGACCTGCCAGTGTAAGCCGGCCGGAAAACGAAAAACCCCGCGCAACTGGCGTTGCGCGGGGTTTTCTTTTGTCGAGGGAGTTGACCGGTAAGCCGGGTTCTGTCGTGGACAGTCATTCCTCTAGGCCAGCAATCGCTCACTGGCTCAAGCAGCCTACCCGGGTTCAGTACGGGCCGTACCATGTGAACCCCTATTTGGCCTTGCTCCGGGTGGAGTTTACCGTGCCACGAACTGTTGCCAGCCGCGCGGTGCGCTCTTACCGCACCCTTTCACCCTTACCTGATCCCGCTTGCGCGGGCCATCGGCGGTTTGCTCTCTGTTGCACTAGTCGTAGGCTTGCGCCTCCCAGGCGTTACCTGGCACCCTGCCCTATGGAGCCCGGACTTTCCTCCCCTCCATCTGTCTCCCCGAAGAGGACGGCAATGAAGCGGCGACTGTCTGGTCAACTCCGGCGCGGATAGTAGCGTCGCGGCGGCGGCAGGTCAACCGCTTTACGGCTGTTGTTGCTCCAGCGCGTGCTTATACAGCGCATTTTTCTTCACGCCGTGGATTTCCGCCGCCAGCGCCGCCGCCTTTTTCAGCGGCAGCTCTTTTTGCAGCAGCGCCAGCGTGCGCAGCGCCTCAAGCGGCAGCGCATCCTCCTGCGCCTTGTGGCCTTCGACGATCAGCACCATCTCGCCGCGGCGGCGCACTTCATCTTCCTGCACCCACGCCAGCAGCTCGCCCACCGGCGCGCCGTGGATGGATTCCCAGGTTTTGGTCAGCTCGCGCGCCAGCACCACATAGCGCTGCGGCCCCCAGACGGTGACCATGTCCTGCAGGCTTTCCAGCAGGCGGTGAGTGGACTCGTAGAAAATCAGCGTGCGCGGTTCCTCCGCCAGCGCCATCAGCGTATCCTTGCGCCCCTTGGTTTTCGCCGGCAGGAAGCCCTCGTAGCAGAAACGGTCGGAAGCGACGCCCGCGGCGCACAGCGCGGTGGTGGCGGCGCAGGCGCCCGGCAGCGGCACCACGCGAATGCCGGCCTCGCGGCAGCGGCGCACCAGGTGATAACCGGGATCGTTGATCAGCGGCGTGCCGGCGTCGGACACCAGCGCGATGCTCTGGCCTTCCTGCAGTTTCGCCAGCAATTGATCGGCCTTTTGCTGTTCGTTGTGATCATGCAGCGCGAACAGACGCGCGTTGATCGCGAAGTGTTGCAGCAGCAATCCGGTATGGCGCGTGTCTTCCGCCGCGATCAGATCAACGCTTTTCAGTACCTCTAACGCGCGGTGGGTGATATCGCCCAGATTGCCGATTGGGGTGGGCACCACATACAGCGTTGATACAGAAATGACTGATTGTTGGTGTTGATTCATTGTTTCATCCGGGTTGCCGATTTAATATTGAGCATCTTGAAAAAAACATCACTGGATACAGTATGCTTTCCTCAACATTCGTTCGTACCAAAGCAGGGCGTTCCAAGCCTGTCCGACTTACCGCAGTCATCGCGGCCGCCCTTTTCCTGGCAGGCTGTCCAAGTCGGGCCCCGCAAACGCCGCCCGCCAATATACAGGACGAAGCGAGCGCCAGCTCCGATTACTACCTGCAGCAGTTGCAGCAAAGCAGCGATGATAACAAGGCTGACTGGCAATTACTTGCTATTCGCGCCTTGCTGCGTGAAGGAAAACTGCCGCAGGCCGGCGACCAGTTGAATCAGCTGCCGAAAAACCTCAGCGGCGCGCAGCAGACTGAACGCCAGTTGCTGACCGCCGAACTGCAGATCGCCAACAAGAGCTACGTCAGCGCCCGCAGCACGCTGGGCCACCTGGACAGCGGTTCGCTGTCGCCGAATCAGAAGGTGCGCTACTACCAGGCGCAGATCGCCGCCAATCAGGGCAAAGCGTCGCTGCCGTTGATCCGCGCCTATATCGCTCAGGAGCCGTTGCTGACCGGCAAACCGCATCAGGACAACCTGGATCAGACCTGGCAGGCGCTGCTGCAGCTGACGCCGCAGGAGATGAACAGCCTGGTGATCAACGCCGACGAGAACGTGCTGCAAGGCTGGCTGGATCTGCTGCGCGTCTATCAGGACAACAAGCAGGATCCCGATCTGCTGAAGGCCGGCATCAAAGACTGGCAAAACCGTTATCCGAAGAACCCGGCGGCCAAAACGCTGCCGGCTCGCCTGAACCAGGTGCTGAACTTCACCCAGGCATCCACCTCGAAAATCGCCCTGCTGCTGCCGTTGAACGGCCAGGCGAAAGTGTTCGCCGACGCCATCCAGCAAGGCTTCGAAGCGGCGAAAAACGGCGGTTCCATGCCGGCGCCGCAGCCTCAAGCCGCGCCACCGGCCAGCGCGCCGGCCCAAACGGCGCCGGCCGATCAGGCCGCCACGGGTGACATCAACGCCAACGGCGCGGTCAGCCCTTCGGCGCAAGAGAGCCAGCCTGCCGTGACCGCCGCGCAACCCGCTGCGCCGTCCAGCGCGCCGATAACGCCGCCGCAGGCCGCCAACGCGCAGGTCAAAGTGTACGATACTACCAGCCAGCCGCTGGCCGCCTTGCTGAGCCAAGCGCAGCAGGATGGCGCCACCCTGGTGGTCGGGCCGCTGCTGAAAGAGAACGTCGATCAGCTGTCCGCCAGCACCACCACGCTGAACGTGCTGGCGCTCAACCAGCCGGAAACGCCGAAGGACAACCTGAACATCTGTTACTTCGCCCTGTCGCCGGAAGATGAAGCGCGCGACGCCGCTCGCCACATCTGGGAACAGCAGAAGCGTCAACCGCTGCTGCTGGTGCCGCGCGGCGCCTTCGGCGATCGCGTCGCCAAGGCCTTTAACCAGGAATGGCAGAAGCAAGGCGGGCAAACCGTGCTGCGTCAGGACATCGGCTCCGCCGGCGAGCTGCGCCAGATGGTGAACAGCGGCGGCATCCGCATGACCGGCACGCCGATGTCGAGCGCCCCGGCGCCGCAGAGCGTGACCATCGCCGGGCTGACCATTCCGGCGCCGCCGAGCGACGTGCCCGCCGCAACCGGCGGCGTCGACGCGGTGTATATCGTCGCCACGCAGTCTCAACTGACGCTGATCAAACCGATGATCGACATGGCCACCAGCTCGCGCGGCAAGCCGGCGATGTACGCCAGCTCGCGCAGCTACCAGGCCGGCGCCGGCCCGGACTTCCGTCTGGAAATGGAAGGCCTGCAGTTTAGCGATATCCCGCTGCTGGCCGGTTCAAACCCTCAGCTGTTGCAGCAGGCCAGCGCGCGCTTCCGCAACGACTATTCGTTGGTGCGCCTGTATGCGATGGGGATGGATGCCTGGACATTGGCCAACCACTTTGCTGAAATGCGCCAGCTGCCGGGCTTCCAGGTTTCCGGCACCACCGGTATGCTGAGCGCGTCGCCGAACTGCGTGATCAACCGTAAGCTGCCTTGGCTGCAATACCGTCAGGGCACGGTCGTTCCGGTCTCTTGAACCCACGCGCCTCAGGGGCGGGCTATGAGTTACTGGCCCGCCGTCACCTGGAACACGCCGGGCTCACCTTCTGCGCCGCCAACGTCGCGGTGCGCGGCGGTGAGCTCGACCTCATCATGCGCGACGGCGCTACCTGGGTATTCGTCGAAGTGCGCTACCGCCGCAACGACGCCTTCGGCGGCGCGGCCGCCAGCGTCACCTTTCGCAAACAACGGCGGTTGCTGCACGCCGCCGCCGTCTGGCTGGCGGGGCGCGGAGCCAGTTTTGACACATCATCTTGCCGTTTTGATGTTTTGGCCATTACCGGTAGCCAGTTAGAATGGATACCCAACGCCTTCAATGCGGATTAATCGGGGTTTTGCGGCGCAGACCGGCCCTTTGACTTAGTGGATTAATACAACGTGCTGGATAGAATTAAAGTCTGTTTTACCGAAAGCATCCAAACCCAGATCGCGGCGGCGGAAGCATTGCCGGACGCCATTTCCCGCGCTGCAATGACGCTGGTTCAATCCTTACTCAACGGCAACAAAATCCTGTGCTGCGGCAACGGCACCTCGGCGGCCAACGCGCAGCACTTCGCCGCCAGCATGATCAACCGTTTTGAAACCGAGCGCCCCAGCCTGCCGGCCATCGCCCTCAACGCCGACAACGTGGTGCTGACGGCGATCAGCAACGATCGGCTGCACGACGAAGTGTACGCCAAGCAGGTGCGCGCGCTCGGGCACACCGGCGACGTGCTGCTGGCGATTTCCACCCGCGGCAACAGCCGTGATATTGTGAAAGCGGTCGAGGCGGCCGTTACGCGCGATATGACCATCGTCGCGCTCACCGGCTACGACGGCGGCGAGCTGGCCGGGCTGCTCGGCCAGCAGGACGTCGAGATCCGCATCCCGTCGCACCGCAGCTCACGCATTCAGGAAATGCATATGCTGACCGTAAACTGCCTGTGCGACCTGATAGACAACACGTTATTCCCCCACCAGGACGATTAAGGAACTGAGATGAAGCTAAAAGCCACATTTGCAGTGCTGTCCAGCGCCCTGCTGTTGCAAGGCTGTATCGCCGGCGTCGTCGTCGGCAGTGCGGCCGTCGCCACCAAAACCGCCACCGACCCGCGCAGCGTAGGGACCCAGGTGGATGACGGCACGCTGGAAGCCAGGGTCGAAAATGCCCTGAGCAAAGACCAGCAGTTGAAGAAAGATGCCCGGGTGGTCGCCACCGCCTATCAGGGCAAGGTGCTGTTGACCGGCCAGTCGCCTAACGCCGATCTCACCGCGCGCGCCAAGCAGATCGCCATGGGCGTGGAAGGCACGAGCGAAGTGTATAACGAAATCCGTCAGGGCACGCCGGTCAGCCTCAGCACCGCGTCCTCCGACACCTGGATCACCACCAAGGTGCGTTCGCAGCTGTTGACCAGCGATACGGTGAAATCGTCCAACGTGAAGGTCACTACCGAAAACGGCGAAGTGTTCTTGCTGGGCCTGGTCACGCAGCAGGAAGGGCAGTCTGCGGCGCAGATCGCCAGCCAGGTCAGCGGCGTGAAGCACGTCACCACCGCCTTTACCTATGTGAAATAATCCGCTTGGCGGGAACGGCGCCCTGCCGTTCCCGCCCGTTTAATCCAGCGAGTTCTCGCGTAAAAACGCTTCCCCGCCCAGCTGCCGCATCTGGCGCATGATCCACTGTTGACGCTGCACCACATAGCCGGACGGCGCATCGGCCCTGAAACGATGCGGATTCGGCAATACCGCCGCCAGCAGCGCCGCCTCGGCCGCGCTCAGCCGTTTAGCCGGCTTATGGAAAAAGCGCTGTGAAGCCTCCTCCACGCCGAATACCCCGTCGCCGAACTCGACGATGTTCAGATACACCGTCAGAATGCGCCGTTTGGTCCACACCAGCTCGATGCCCGACGTCAATCCGGCCTCCAGCCCTTTGCGCAGCCAGCTGCGGCCATCCCACAGAAACAGGTTCTTGGCGGTTTGCTGCGACAGCGTGGAGGCGCCGCGGATGCGCGTCGGGCGCTTCTCGTTGTGGCTGAGCGCCTTTTCAATGGCCGCCACGTCGAAGCCCCAATGGTCTGGAAACTTCTGATCCTCCGCCGCCATCACCGCCAGCGCCATTTGCGGCGAGATGTCGTCCATCGACACCCAGTCCGAATGGGCGACGTAGCCGAAGTCGCCGCTCAGCCAGGCGCTGATTTGCCTCTCCACCATCACGGCGGAAAACGGCACCGGCAGGAAGGCGAAGAGCACAATGCCCAACGCCCACAGGCCGAGGATCGCGATGACGCCGCGCTTCAGCCAATACCACGGGCGCAGCCGCCGCCATCCGCCGAGCGATTTTCTCATTCGGCCAGTTCCAGCACCCGCGCCACCAGCTTATCGATGCCGAGGGCCGCCTGCGCGATCGACGGCGCCAGCATATAGGCCGGCGTGGTCACGATCTTGTGATCGCTGTCCACCACGATGTCGTCCACCGGGCAAATCACCGGTTCGCCGCCCATGGCGTCAATCACTTCTCCCAGGTCCGGATCGTTGCCAATGGTCAGCCGCGCTTGTTGATCCAGCAGTTTCGGCAACAGCGCCGGCGCGATGCACATCAGGCCAATTGGTTTGTTGGCCTTATGCATCTCGCGCGTCAGGCGCGCCAAATCTTCATCGACCCAACATTCCGCGCCGGCTTCGGCAAAATTGCTGAGGTTCTTGGCGGCGCCAAAGCCGCCGGGCACGATCAGGGCATCCAGCTGCGCGGCCTCCGCCAGCGCCAGCGGCTGCACCGCGCCGCGGGCAATGCGCGCCGACTCAATCAGGACATTGCGCGTCTCCGCCATCTCATCACCCGATAAGTGATTAATAACATGGCGTTGTGGTTTATCAGGCGCAAAGCACACCGCCTGCGCGCCGGCACGATCCAACGCCAGCAGCGTCAGCACCGCTTCATGAATCTCCGTACCGTCATAAACGCCGCTGCCGCTGAGGACTACACCCACCTTTTTCATCACTCTTACTCCTGTCGCTGCTGTCAACTGGTTCGTGCTCGGAGTTGACAAACACTAATCTACATCACACATTTTAATGAATCTTCTAACAAGAGCGCTTACATTTGCTATGTTGTTGGCTGTATGATGTTTAGGAATTCGCTACAACCTGCTCGACCAGAACACTGAAACCAATACGCAGGTTCACAATTTCCCTGGTGTTGGCGCAATATTCGCGCACCCCGGCTTAGGTCGGGGTCATTTTTTTTCAGCGTTCTCTACCCAAGCCCGCAGTACCTGCACGTCGTTGCGCCACTCTTGCTTCAACTCATCCACCCAGTCCTGCACGTTATCCCACCAGGCCGGCAGCGTCGGCGTTTGAATCTGCTGGGCCAGCTGCTGCAGATGGCGCAGACCGACCGAACCGGCGGCGCCCTTGATCTTGTGCCCTTCCTCGGTGATGCCTTTCTGATCGCGCGCCGTCATGTTGGAGTCCAGCACCGCCAGATAGCCCGGCATCATCTGTTCGAACATCTCCAGGCTTTGGTGGATCAGCTGCGGGCCAACCAGATCCATATACTGTTCCAGCATCGCGGTATCGAGTAACGACTCATTAATCTGCATCGCCTTGTGCTCCGTTTTCTTTGAAGTGTGAGAAGGTTGATGATCCCAATAGTGTTTGATGACCTGGGTCAGCGCCGGCACCGACAGCGGCTTGCTCAGCACATCGTCCATGCCCGCCTCGAGGTACTCTTTTTTGTCTTTCAGCACGTTGGCGGTCAGCGCAACCAGCGGCGGCAGCGCCTGACCGGCATAGCGCTCACGCAGCGCCCGGGCGATGTCCAGCCCGGTCATGTCCGGCAGTTGAATGTCCAGCAGCACCAGATCGAACTCGTCCGGATCGAACATCGCCAGCGCATCGTGGCCGTTCATCGCCACCTCGACGCTGTTGCCCAGCTTCTCCAGCACCGAGCGCGCCACGATCACGTTCAGTTCGATATCCTCCACCAGCAGGATGTGCAGCGCCGGCAACGGCAGCTCCTCTTCCTCCGGCGCCGCGCTGACGGCTTCCTGCACCGCCGGCGCCTGGATGGTCAGAGTGAAGCAAGAACCGTGCCCCTGTTCGCTGCGCACGGTGATGTCACCGCCCATGCTCTGCGCCAGCCGCTTGGAGACCGCCAGCCCGATGCCGGTGCCGGTGGCCGGGCGGCCGCCGCGCTGATCTTTCACCTGGTAATACATGGCGAAGATCTTGTCCTGCTCGTCCTGCGGGATGCCCATGCCCGAGTCTTCCACCTCGAACACCAGCTTCTCCTGCGCCTCGCGCCGCACGCGCACCACGATTTGCCCCTGCTGGGTGAATTTCACCGCGTTGCCGATCAGGTTCCACAAAATCTGCCGCAGGCGCGTGCCGTCGGTCACGATCTGCTGCGGCAGCGGCGTTTGCGGCTCCATGATGAACTGCAGCCCTTTCGGCTGCGCCAGCAGGCCGGAGAGATTTTCCAGATCCGCCAGGAAACCGGTGAAGTCCACCGGCTGGTTGTCGAGCTGCACCTTGCGCCGCTCGAGCTTGTCCATTTCGATAATGTCGTTGAAGATATTGCCGAGGGTGATGGCGCTGACGTGAATGGTCTTCAGGTATTTCAGCTGCTCGTCGTTCAGCTCGGTATCGAGCAGGATGCGGCTCAGGCCGACGATGCCGTTAAGCGGCGTACGCAGCTCGTGGCTGATGGTGGAGATAAAGGTGGTCTTCTCCCGGCTGGCGTTCTCCAGCGCGTCCTGGTAGCGCTTACGCTCGGTAATATCGCGGCCGAAGCCCATCAGCCCGTGGCGTTTGCCCACCCGGTCGTAAAACGGCACCTTGCGCAGTTCGAAACAGGCCTTGCGGCCGTCGGGATACACCAGCCATTGTTCGTAGGTCAGCGAGACGTTGTGGCGGAACACCTTCTCGTCGGTCTCAATGACCTTTTCGGCGATCTCCTGGCCGTAGACGTCGAACGGCGTCAGGCCGATCAGCTGCTTCTCGCTCTTGCCGGTCAGCAGCTCCATCGCGCGGTTGCAGCCGGAGAACTCTTTGTCTTCGTTGCGGTAGTAGACCAGGTCCGGCGAGGCGTCGAGGAAGGAACGCAGCAGCGCCGACTGCTGGCCCAGCTCAATCTGCGCCAGCTCGCGCTGTTCCATCTCTTCCGTCAGCTTCTCCATCACCTGCAGGCGCTCTTCTTCCGCCTTGATGCGATCGGCGATCTCCTGATTCAGCTGGCTGATATTGTCTTTGAGCTGCTGATTGAGCTCCAGATCGCGGTGGCGCATCTCTTCCAGCTTGTCCACCAGCCGCGCCAGCCGTTGGCGCGACTCCTCCAGCTGCTCCACCACCACCGAGAGGAAGTAGACCGCCCACGGGGTGATCAACAGGCCGAAGAAGATTGAACGCACCACGTCGATGCTTTCCACTTCGCCGCGCAGCAGCATGGTCACCGCCATCTGCACCACCATCGCCAGCACCACCAGCGCCGAGGCCAGCAGCAGCGAGAAGCGCACCAACCCCAGTTTCACCATTAAATCAACGTAGTACTGGGCCAACACCCGGATTTGCTTCATAGCGGCTCCCATCAGACACAATCTTTTGAATCATACCGTAAATTTTTCCGCCGTGTCTGAGAGTCAAGTCCTGCTAACGGAAAATAGCGGCGTCTGGCGTGCATCGGGCGGTTCATTGCCGTCGACACCGTGGAAAAGCACGTTGATCAATCCGCTCATACTTAGGGATTAATCACTTGTAACTAAAAGACTTTTTATGTGACGCACCCCACACCTCAGCCGCTTGAGAAGGCCTTTCCGTTAATATATTAATGATGCACCGTGCATGACGCATGCTTTAGCAGACACGGATAGCGAAGCCCTGAGGCTTGAAGTAAGGGAAAGGATGTTATCCCGCGGTTTACTTTCACCGGCAGCAGCGTTGTGGCCAGCCCGGCAGGCTTCCTCATTTCCCTGACGTGAGGATTGACCATGTTAACCATCTATCGCACTACCCTGTTCGTCCTGTCTTTGACCGTTATTTTGCCCCTGAAGGCCGCCACTGCCGTGACCGGCTATCTGAGTGCAGAGCAACGGCAAATCGCCACGCTGTTGCCGCCGCCACCTTCAACGGATACGCCGCAGAATCGGGCGGATCTGCAGGCGGTGCTGGCCATTCAGGCTAACCGCACGGCGGAACAAATCGCCAAAGCCAAGCGGGATGACCACCTGGAAGACGCCGCCTTCCCCTTCGCCCGCGAGATCTTCGGCCCGACCTTTACCGTCGATCGCCATCCGCTCACCGCCGCCCTGTTCCGCCGGGTCTATCAGGACTTTGAACAAAGCCTGATGCCCGCCAAGGCCTTCTATGGCCGCCCGCGCCCCTATGAGGCCGACAGCCGCGTGAAACCGCTGCTGCCGCCGCCGGAAGGCGATTCCTACCCTAGCGGACACGCGATGGACAGCTACCTGACGGCGCTCCTGTTGGCGCAGATGGTGCCGGAAAAACGCAGCGCGCTGTTTGAGCGGGCGGCAAGCAATGCGCAAAGCCGGGTGATTGCCGGCGTTCACTACCCGAGCGATCTTGAAGGCGGCAAGTTGGCGGCGACGGCGCTCGCCGCACGACTGCTGGCGAATCCGCAGCTGCAGGCCGATCTGCAGCGCGCCCGCGTGGAGGTGCGCGCCAACCTGCAGTTATAACGTCGGTGAATAATGCAGGGCGGCATCCAGCGCGCTGCCCTGCCCGCCGTATTGCTGCAGATAAGCGCCCACCGCCTGCATGCCGCGCCAGCGGTTTTCGCACCACAGCGGCGCCAGCAGCGTAGGCCGACGGGCGCTGGCGGACAGGCGGTGATACACCACCTCGCCCGGCGTGTGGCGGATCATCTCCCCGGCGCTGACGGCGTAATCTTCCAGCGCCAGTTCGGACAAGCGCCCGGCGCGCCACGCGCGGGCCAGGGTGCTGCCGGTAACGACGTGCAGCGGATGCAGCTTGATGCCATCCACGCCGCTCTCCACCACCCGCTGCAGCGTGAGCAGATGATCGCGCTGGGTTTCTCCCGGCAGCCCGACGATCAGATGGCAGCACACCTTCAGCCCGCGCTGCCGAGCCCGTTGCGCGGTCTGCTGATAGCAGCGGAAATCATGGCCGCGGTTGATGCGTTTGAGCGTTTTATCGTGCGCCGTCTGCAGCCCCAGTTCCAGCCACACTTCATAACCCTCTTCGCGATACCCCGTCAGCAGATCCAATGCGGCGGACGGCACGCAGTCCGGGCGAGTGCCGACGCACAGGCCGACCATGTCGCTCTGCGCCAACGCCTGCCGATACATCGACGCCAGCAGTTCGACCTCCGCATAGGTGCTGGTATAGGCCTGAAAATAGGCCAGATAGCGCCGCGCCCGGTCGACCCGCGCGGCCTGCTGCGCCAGCTGTTCGGCGATACTTTGCCGCTGCATCGCCTCATCGGCGAATGAAGCGACGTTGCAAAACGTACAGCCGCCGCGCCCCAACGTGCCGTCGCGGTTAGGGCAGCTGAATCCGCCGTGCAGCGTGAGTTTATGGATCTTTTCGCCATAGCGGCGCTGGAGATCTGCGCCAAACATATTGACTAATTGCGGCAACTGCATAATCTTGGTGATTCTCTGTGTTCAAAGCCGCGATGCTAATAAGAAACGGCTTTTCCCGCGATGACAGAGATCAACGCTTTCCCCGCAAGGTGCCACCAGGCATAACTATTCATCATAAACGCAAATCAATTCACTATAATTCTGATGAATTATTCTAATCGTCACGCAACCGTTAACGGCAATATGACAACACGGTGAAAAATAGTCATAAACATCAACCAAGCAATATCTTATAGAATAAAACTCTGCCATTAACCCCCGCACTAGCATGGTGCAGAGATTAAGGGGTTGCACTATAGTGAGACAGCTCACACTTCTGCGGGGATCGGCGTTGCCCCACGATAGTGCAAAAATGCATTAAACACCTTATTTTTCAAATAAATAAATACCATAAATTCGATAAGAATCTATCTTAAGCCCACATTTGACCTGCGAATTCTTTCTCGCTAAGTTGGAAGTCCGCTGGAAGCTTTCTGGACGGGCAAACGTCTCGTCATATTTATGCAGTAATTGAAGACTCCCTCTTAAAACAAGTCCTATACCACTTGTGAGACCGTCACGAGAGGCCATTGATGGAGGGCGGAAAAGCAGATTGGCGGGGTTAACTTGCTGATTGGACTTCTGCCTGAAATTGGGAAGCCCCCTCGCAGTAGGTTGTGAGAGTCACGCAGAGCCTGGGGAGGTTCACGATATGTTGTACGATAAATCCCAAGAGAGGGACAACTGTGGTTTCGGCCTGATCGCCCACATAGAAGGCGAACCTAGCCACAAGGTGGTGCGCACCGCCATTCACGCGCTGGCCCGCATGCAGCACCGCGGCGCGATCCTGGCCGACGGCAAGACCGGCGACGGCTGCGGCCTGTTGCTGCAAAAACCCGATCGCTTCTTCCGCATGGTGGCGGAAGAGCGCGGCTGGCGTTTGGCCAAGAACTACGCCGTCGGCATGATGTTCCTCAGCCAGAATGAAGAGGAAGCGCGCCTCAGCCGCCGCATCGTGGAAGAAGAGCTGCAAAACGAAACGCTGTCGATCGTCGGCTGGCGCGAAGTGCCGACCAACCCGGACGTGCTGGGTGAAATCGCCCTCTCCTCCCTGCCGCGCATCGAGCAAATCTTCGTTAACGCCCCCGCCGGCTGGCGCCCGCGCGATATGGAGCGCCGCCTGTTCGTGGCGCGCCGCCGCATCGAGAAACGCGTGCAGGACAACAGCTTCTACGTCTGCAGCTTCTCCAATCTGGTGACGATCTATAAAGGCCTGTGCATGCCTGCGGATCTACCGCGCTTCTATCTCGATCTGGCGGACCTGCGCCTGGAATCGGCCATTTGCCTGTTCCACCAGCGCTTCTCCACCAACACTGTGCCGCGCTGGCCGCTGGCGCAGCCGTTCCGCTACCTGGCGCACAACGGCGAAATCAACACCATCACCGGCAACCGCCAATGGGCGCGTGCCCGTACCTACAAATTCCAAACGCCGCTGATCCCGGATCTGCAGGCCGCCGCGCCGTTCGTCAACGAAACCGGCTCCGACTCCAGCTCGCTGGACAACATGCTGGAGCTGCTGCTGGCGGGCGGGATGGATCTCATCCGCGCCATGCGCCTGCTGGTGCCGCCGGCCTGGCAGAACAACCCGGACATGGACGGCGATCTGCGCGCCTTCTTCGACTTCAACTCGATGCACATGGAGCCGTGGGACGGCCCGGCCGGCATCGTGATGTCCGACGGCCGCTACGCCGCCTGTAACCTCGATCGCAACGGCCTGCGCCCAGCGCGCTATGTGATCACCAAAGACAAGCTGATCACCTGCGCCTCCGAAGTCGGCATCTGGGATTACCAGCCGGATGAAGTGGTGGAAAAAGGCCGCGTCGGCCCCGGCGAGCTGATGGTGATCGACACCCGCAGCGGCCGCATCCTGCACTCGGCGGAAACCGACAACGATCTGAAAAGCCGCCACCCGTATAAAGAGTGGATGGAGAAAAACGTCAAACGTCTGGTGCCGTTCGAAGATCTGCCGGACGATCAGGTCGGCAGCCGCGAACTCGACGACGCACAGCTCGAAACCTACCAGAAACAGTTCGGCTACAGCAGCGAAGAGCTGGATCAGGTGATCCGCGTGCTGGGCGAGATCGGCCAGGAAGCCACCGGTTCGATGGGCGACGATACCCCGTTCGCCGTGCTCTCCAGCCGGCCGCGCATCGTTTACGACTATTTCCGCCAGCAGTTCGCGCAGGTCACCAACCCGCCGATCGATCCGCTGCGCGAAGCGCACGTCATGTCGCTGGCCACCAGCATCGGCCGTGAAATGAACGTGTTCTGCGAAGCCGAAGGCCAGGCGCACCGCCTGAGCTTCAAATCGCCGATCCTGCTGTACTCCGATTTCAAACAGCTCACCACGCTGGAAGGCGAATACTATCGCGCCGAGACGCTCGATCTGACCTTCGATCCGCAGCAGCAGGATCTGGAGCAGACCATTCGCGCCCTGTGCGACGAAGCGGAACGCAAGGTGCGCGAAGGCGCGGTGCTGTTGGTGCTGTCCGACCGCGCCATCGCGCCCGGCCGCCTGCCGGTCCCGGCCCCGATGGCCGTTGGCGCCGTGCAAACCCGCCTGGTAGAGAAAAGCCTGCGCTGCGACGCCAACCTGATTGTTGAAACCGCCAGCGCCCGCGATCCGCACCACTTCGCCGTGCTGCTCGGCTTCGGCGCGACCGCCATCTACCCGTACCTGGCCTATGAAACCCTGGCCAAGCTGGTGGACAGCCAGGCGATCGACAAGAAATACCGCGACGTGATGCTGAACTACCGCAACGGCATCAATAAAGGCCTGTACAAGATCATGTCCAAAATGGGCATCTCGACCATCGCCTCTTACCGCTGCTCCAAGCTGTTCGAAGCGGTCGGCCTGCATCGCGATCTGGCGGATCTGTGCTTCCAGGGCGTGGTCAGCCGCATCGGCGGCGCCAGCTTCAGCGACTTCCAGCAGGATCTGCAGAACCTTTCCAAGCGCGCCTGGCTGAAACGCAAGCCGCTGGAGCAAGGCGGCCTGCTGAAATTCGTGCACGGCGGCGAATACCACGCCTACAACCCGGACGTGGTGAACTCGCTGCAAAAAGCGGTGCACAGCGGGGAATACAGCGACTATCAGGCCTACGCCAAGCTGGTAAACGAGCGGCCGGTCGCCATGCTGCGCGATCTGCTGGCCATCACGCCGAAAGGCGAACCGATCCCGGTCGATCAGGTTGAACCGGCGGAGTCGCTGTTCAAACGCTTCGACACCGCGGCGATGTCGATCGGCGCACTGAGCCCGGAAGCGCACGAGTCGCTGGCGATCGCCATGAACGGCCTCGGCGGCTTCTCCAACTCCGGCGAAGGCGGCGAAGATCCGGCGCGCTACCGCACCAACAAGGTGTCGCGCATCAAACAGGTGGCCTCCGGCCGCTTCGGCGTGACGCCGGCCTACCTGGTGAACGCCGACGTGATCCAGATTAAGGTGGCGCAGGGCGCCAAACCGGGCGAAGGCGGCCAGCTGCCGGGCGACAAGGTCACTCCGTACATCGCCAGACTGCGTTACTCGGTGCCGGGCGTAACGCTGATCTCCCCGCCGCCGCACCACGACATCTACTCGATCGAAGATCTGGCGCAGCTGATCTTCGACCTGAAGCAGGTCAACCCGAAAGCGGTGATCTCGGTGAAACTGGTTTCCGAGCCGGGCGTCGGCACCATCGCCACCGGCGTGGCAAAAGCCTATGCCGATCTCATCACCATCGCCGGTTACGACGGCGGCACCGGCGCCAGCCCGCTGTCCTCGGTGAAATACGCCGGCTGTCCGTGGGAGCTGGGCCTGGTGGAAACCCAGCAGGCGCTGGTGGCCAACGGCCTGCGCCACAAGATCCGCCTGCAGGTGGACGGCGGCCTGAAAACCGGCGTCGACATCGTCAAGGCGGCGATCCTGGGCGCGGAAAGCTTCGGCTTCGGCACCGGGCCGATGGTGGCGCTGGGCTGTAAATACCTGCGCATCTGCCACCTCAACAACTGCGCGACCGGCGTTGCGACTCAGGACGACAAACTGCGCCGCGATCACTACCACGGCCTGCCGGAACGCGTGACGAATTACTTCCAGTTTATCGCGCGTGAAACCCGCGAGATCATGGCGCAGCTGGGCGTGAGCCAGCTGGTGGATCTGATCGGCCGCACCGAGTTCCTGACCGAGCTGGACGGCATCTCCGCCAAGCAGAACAAGCTGGATCTGGCGCCGCTGCTGAAAACCGCCACGCCGCATCCGGGCAAAGCGGTGTACTGCACCGAAAGCAGCAACCCGGCGTTCGACAAGGGCTTGCTGAACAAAGAGCTGCTGGCGCAGGCGCAGCCGCATATCGAAGCGAAGCAGGGTAAAACCTTCTACTTCGACATTCGCAACACCGACCGCTCCGTGGGCGCCATGCTGTCCGGCGCAATCGCCGACGTGCACGGCGATCAGGGCATGGCGGCCGATCCGATCAAGGCGCACTTCTCCGGCACCGCCGGGCAGAGCTTCGGCGTCTGGAACGCCGGCGGCGTCGAGCTGACCCTGACCGGCGACGCCAACGACTATGTCGGCAAAGGCATGGCCGGCGGCAGCATCGCGGTGCGTCCGCCGATCGGCTCCGCCTTCCGCAGCCATGAAGCCAGCATCGTCGGCAACACCTGCCTGTACGGCGCCACCGGCGGCAAGCTGTTCGCCGCCGGCCGCGCGGGCGAACGCTTCGCGGTGCGCAACTCCGGCGCCATCACCGTGGTGGAAGGCATCGGCGACAACGGCTGCGAATACATGACCGGCGGCATCGTCTGCGTGCTGGGTAAAACCGGCATCAACTTCGGTGCGGGCATGACCGGCGGCTTCGCCTACGTGCTGGACGAAGACGGCGAGTTCCGCAAGCGCGTGAACCCGGAGCTGGTGGAAGTGCTGGATGTCGATCAGCTGGCGATCCATGAGGAGCACCTGCGCGGCCTGATCACCGAACACGTGCAGGCGACCGGCTCTTCCCGCGCGGAAGAGATCCTGGCCAACTGGCCGGAATGGGCGCCGAAGTTCGCCCTGGTCAAACCGAAGTCCAGCGATGTCAAAGCGCTGTTGGGTCACCGTAGCCGTTCCGCAGCCGAGCTGCGGGTGCAGGCGCAGTAAGAGGTAGGTCATTAATGAGCCAGAACGTTTATCAATTTATCGACCTGCAGCGTGTTGATCCGCCAAAGAAACCGCTGAAGATCCGCAAAATCGAGTTCGTCGAGATCTACGAACCGTTTTCGGAAACCCAGGCCAAGGCCCAGGCGGACCGCTGTCTGTCCTGCGGCAACCCGTATTGCGAGTGGAAGTGCCCGGTGCACAACTACATCCCGAACTGGCTGAAGCTGGCCAACGAAGGCCGCATCATGGAAGCGGCGGACCTGGCGCATCAGACCAACAGCCTGCCGGAAGTGTGCGGCCGCGTGTGCCCACAGGATCGCCTGTGCGAAGGCTCCTGCACCCTGAACGACGAGTTCGGCGCGGTCACCATCGGCAATATCGAGCGCTACATCAGCGATAAGGCCATCGAAATGGGCTGGAAGCCGGACATGTCACACGTGCAGCCGACCGGCAAGCGCGTGGCGATCGTCGGCGCCGGCCCCGCCGGGCTGGCCTGCGCCGACGTGCTGACCCGCAACGGCGTCAAAGCGGTGGTGTATGACCGTCATCCTGAGATCGGCGGCCTGCTGACCTTCGGCATCCCGGCCTTCAAGCTGGAAAAGGAAGTGATGGTCAAACGCCGCGGCATTTTCAGCGAGATGGGCATCGAGTTCCAGCTGAACACCGAAGTGGGCAAAGACGTCAGCATGGAGACCTTGCTGAGCGAGTACGATGCGGTATTCCTCGGCGTCGGCACCTATCAGTCGATGCGCGGCGGCCTGGAGAACGAGGAAGCGCAGGGCGTGTACGACGCGCTGCCGTTCCTGATCGCCAACACCAAGCAGCTGATGGGGTATGAAGCCGATCAGCACGAGCCTTACGTCAGCATGGAGGGCAAGCGGGTGGTGGTGCTGGGCGGCGGCGATACCGCCATGGACTGCGTGCGTACCTCGGTGCGCCAGGGCGCGACGCAGGTCATCTGCGCCTACCGCCGCGACGAAGCCAACATGCCGGGCTCCAAGCGCGAAGTGAAGAACGCCCGGGAAGAAGGGGTGGACTTCCAGTTCAACCTGCAGCCGCTGAGCATCGAACTGAACAGCGCCGGCCGCGTGGCCGGGGTGAAAATGGTGCGCACCCAGCTGGGCGCGCCGGATGCCAACGGCCGTCAGGCGGCGGAGCAGGTACCGGGTTCCGAACACGTGATCGACGCGGACGCGGTGGTGATGGCGTTCGGCTTCCGCCCGCACCGCATGGACTGGCTGGCGGCGCACGACGTGCAGCTCGATAAACAGGGCCGCATCCTGGCGCCGGAGGGCAGCGACAACGCGTTCCAGACCAGCAACCCGAAAATTTTCGCCGGCGGCGACGCGGTGCGCGGCTCCGACCTGGTGGTGACAGCGATTGCCGAAGGCCGCAAAGCGGCAGATGGCATCATGAACTACCTGGAAGTGTAAACCTTCCGTACCATCGGAGGCCCGGCATATTGCCGGGCCTCCGTTTTTAGCCTGCCACGCTTTGTCACTCCTCCCCCTCTCCTCACCGTCTCAACGCGCTATAGTATTGAGTTGGCACCATTGCGGGGCGCGGCTGCGCCTGACACCGAGATAAGGATAGCGAACATGAAATGCTCCATTTCCCTGTTGGCCGGCGCGCTGCTGGCCGTCAGTTTCAGCGCTTCAGCCATGGCGCTGGATTCGCAGGAGGTTGGTTACAATATCGAAGCGCGCGGCGCGCGGCCGGTCGTGGCTCAGTTAGGCAAGGCCGGGCAGTTCAACGCCGTGGAAAACAGCATCCGGCTGGGGGACGACAATTGGATTGCCCTAGCGCCCAAGCTGGCCGGCGGCGGCAATGCCGGCTTTACCGCCGGCATCAAATCGGCCCTTTCTGCCGCCCTGATCTACAATCCGGCGGCGGTGTTGCAGGCGCTCAACAAAGGCAACGATCTGCCGCTCAATGACATTTGCACCGCGCCGCCGGAAGTGCAAGGCGACACCGCCGTCACCAGTTTCCGCCAGCGCGCAACCCGCGCCTTGTCCACCGTGCGCGTAGGCGATCTCAGCGCGCCACGCGATGCCTGCATTGCCGCCTTGAAAGGCTGATTCATTTCTGCCGGGCAAAAAAAAAGCACCCCATGAGGTGCTTTTTCGTTTGTTCGCGCGGGCTTATTTCACCACGCGCAGCGCCGGGCGGCCACCGCGCGGCGGCTGCGGCGGTTCGTCGTCCGGGCCGTTGTCTTCCGCGGTGTCCGGGCGATCGCCGTCGATCACCGACATCAGCGTTTCCGAAGGGATCGTCTCATTGTCCAGGCCTTCGAACACGCCTTCGCTCTCGTCGTAGGCGGCTTCCGGTTCGAACATCGTGCCGGCACCGTTTTCACGCGCATAGATCGCCAACACGGCGGCCATCGGCACCGAAACCTGACGCGGCACGCCGCCGAAGCGCGCGTTGAACTGCACGTCTTCGTTACCCAACGCCAGGTTGCCTACCGCCCGCGGCGCGATATTCAGCACTATCTGGCCGTCACGCGCGAACTCCATCGGCACCTGCACGTCCGGGCGAGTCACGTCGACCACCAGGTGCGGCGTCAGCTGGTTATCCAGCAGCCAGTCGTAGAACGCCCGCAGCAGATACGGGCGACGCGGCGTCATCTGAGACATGTCCATCGCGCTTAGCCCCGGGTCTGCAGGCGCATTTCACGCTCGGCTTCGGTCAGGGAAGCCAGGAAGGCGTCGCGTTCGAAGACGCGGGTCATGTAGCCTTTCAGCTCTTTGGAGCCGGCACCGCTCAATTCGATGCCCAGCTGCGGCAGACGCCACAACAGCGGCGCCAGGTAGCAATCCACCAGGCTGAACTCTTCGCTCATGAAATACGGCGTCTGACCAAAGATCGGCGCGATCGCCAGCAGCTCTTCACGCAGTTGGCGACGGGCGGATTCCGCTTCCTGGCCGCTGCTCTTCTCGATCTTGTCCATCAGCGAGTACCAGTTCTTCTCGATGCGCAGCATCATCAGACGGCTCTCGCCACGGGCAACCGGGTAAACCGGCATCAGCGGCGGGTGCGGGAAACGCTCATCCAGGTATTCCATGATGATGCGGGATTCATACAGGGTCAGTTCGCGATCGACCAGCGTAGGCACCGTCTGGTAAGGGTTGAGGTCAATCAGATCTTGCGGCAGGTTATCCATTTCGACCTGCTCGATCTCGACGCTGACACCTTTCTCCGCCAGTACGATGCGTACTTGATGGCTAAAAATGTCGGTCGGGCCAGAGAACAGCGTCATTACCGAACGTTTGTTGGCAGCGACAGCCATGAAAACCTCCAAGTTATCTAGAAAATACTGCGAATAGCCAACTGACAGGCTGCTATCCTGAATAATCTTGCCGCAGGCCGGCAGCACGCAGCGCGACCCGAGCCCATGAAAAACCGGCCCAGGGGATCAACTGCACGGCGAACAGGCGCAAAAGTGGGTGATAGTTTACCAGATTTTGCTTGTTTTGTGGGGGCGGTGCGGCGAATTCATGTTGAATTGTCTGATATGCCACAGATTTTAGTCGGGGATGGCGGATTTCAGGCATAAAAAAACCCGGTGAAGCACCGGGTTTTTTGCGTAAATCGCACTGCCGAAGCAGCGAAAATTAACGCTTGGAGAACTGCGGACGACGACGTGCTTTACGCAGACCGACTTTCTTACGTTCAACCTGACGAGCGTCACGGGTGACGAAGCCAGCTTTACGCAGTTCAGAACGCAGAGTCTCATCGTATTCCATCAGTGCACGGGTGATACCGTGACGGATAGCGCCAGCTTGACCGGAGATACCACCACCTTTAACGGTGATGTACAGATCCAGTTTGCCAACCATGTCGACCAGTTCCAGCGGCTGACGAACTACCATGCGGGCAGTTTCGCGACCGAAGTACTGTTCCAGGCTGCGCTGGTTGATAACGATGTTACCGTTGCCCGGCTTGATGAAGACGCGAGCGGCGGAGCTTTTGCGGCGACCAGTGCCGTAGTATTGATTTTCAGCCATTGCCATTAATCCCGATTAAATGTCCAGAACTTGCGGTTGCTGTGCCGCGTGATTGTGCTCGGTGCCCGCGTAAACTTTCAGTTTACGGAACATAGCACGACCCAGCGGGCCCTTTGGCAGCATGCCTTTAACCGCGATTTCAATCACGCGCTCAGGACGGCGGGCAATCATCTCTTCAAAGGTCGCTTGCTTGATACCACCGATGTGGCCGGTGTGGTGGTAGTACACTTTGTCTGTACGCTTGTTGCCGGTTACAGCAACTTTGTCAGCGTTCAGAACGATGATGTAATCACCGGTATCCACGTGCGGGGTGTATTCCGCTTTATGCTTGCCGCGCAGGCGACGAGCCAGTTCAGTAGCGAGACGGCCTAAAGTTTTACCATCTGCATCAACAACGTACCAGTCGCGTTTTACGGTTTCTGGTTTAGCTGTAAAAGTTTTCATTAGAAAGCTTACCCAATAATTAGTTACACGTTGGTGAACACCCAAACGCTCGAAAACAGTTGAGGCTCACACGACCATACAAGTCCAGCAAACCTACCCCTTCGAATAGCCATTGCCGGCACTATAAAGTTTTTGGGAAAAAAAACTTTGTTGTAACGTGGGGTCGCAAGATTATAGAGAAGTCGCTCACAAAGATCGAACGGTTTTTGAATGGAAAATAAATTTATCGCCGGCGGCAGGCAACCGGCGATAGGCCCGGCGGACTCAGGGCAGATGCGGCAGCTTGAGGTACTCTTCGCTCTGCATTTCCTGCAGGCGCGACAGGCAGCGCTGGTACTCGAACTTAAGCCGTTCCCCCTGGTAGATCTCGAACATCGACGCCTCGGCGCCGATCACCAGCTTGACGTGCCGCTCGTAGAATTCGTCCACCAGCGCCAGGAAACGGCGCGCGGTATTCTCTTTCAGCGGCCCCATCACCTGCACATTATACAGGATCACGCTGTGATACAGCCGCGACAGCGCAATGTAATCCAGCTGGCTGCGCGCCTCTTCGCACAGCGTGTGGAAATCCACCGCCAGCACGCCGTCCACCGAACGAATGGCCTGCAGCGGCCGATGGTTGATCTGCAGCACCGGCGCCTCCTCCCCCGCCTTGCCCGCCAGTTTGACGAACATCCGATCCAGGGTCGCGCGCGTCTGGTCGTTCAGCGGCGTCAGATAGAGGTGAGCCTGGGTCAGGGTGCGCAGACGATAGTCGATGCCGGCGTCGACGTTCATCACGTCGCAGAACTCGTTGATCAGATCGATAGCCGGCAGGAAACGCGCCCGCTGCAGGCCGTTGCGATACAGATCGTCCGGCGGGATGTTTGACGTAGCCACCAGCGTGATGCCGCGGGCGAACAGCGCCTGCAGCAGCGTGGCCAGCAGCATGGCGTCGGTGATGTCGGACACGAAGAATTCGTCGAAGCACAATACGTCGGTTTCGGCCTTGAAGCCGTCGGCGACAATGTCCAGTGGGTTTTCCCGCCCTTGCAGCTCGGTCAGCTCTTCATGCACCCGCAGCATGAAGCGGTGGAAGTGCAGACGCATTTTGCGATCGCCCGGCAGGCTGTGGAAGAACATGTCCATCAACCAGGTTTTGCCGCGCCCGACGCCGCCCCACATATACAGCCCCTGCACCGGGCGCTGCGGCGCCGTTTCGCCGCCTTTGCCCAGCAAACGGCTGAGCTTGCCGCGCAGCCCGCCGGCCGGCGCGCTCGCCGCCGGTTTTTGCAGCAAGGCCTGATAAATGCGATCCAGTTGAGTGACGGCCCGGCGTTGAACCTCATCGGCCTGATATTCCCCCGCCTCCAGCGCCTGCTGGTAGCGAGATAACGGTGATAGTGCCTGCATCTGTTCGATGTTCCCTAAGAACGCTTAGAAATTATTTAGCCAACGTTGGCGGCAAGTTGATGCCGATTCGCACCGTTATCGCCACAAATGCCCGCTGCGGGCGCCGCTGAAAACCCTGTAAACACTGGGTGGAAGCGCATCAGGATTCCACTCTGACAAGGTTAACGGTTATAGTGGATATTATTAAGTGAAAAATCCCTGCGGAACAACGAAGTCAAAATAGGAGTCATCATGACCTGGGAGTATGCGCTGATTGGTTTGGTCGTCGGTATCGTGATTGGTGCGGTGGCGATGCGTTTTGGCAACCGTAAATTACGTCAACAACAAGTCCTGCAGAACGAGCTGGACAAGAGCAAAACCGAGCTGGAAGAGTACCGTCAGGAGCTGGTCGGTCACTTTGCCCGCAGCGCCGAGCTGCTGGACAACATGGCGCGCGATTATCGTCAGCTGTATCAGCATATGGCGAAAAGCTCCAACAACCTGCTGCCGGATCTGCCGATGCAGGAGAACCCGTTCCGCTATCGCCTGACCGAAGCGGAAGCGGACAACGATCAGGCGCCGGTGGAAATGCCGCGCGACTATTCTGAAGGGGCCTCCGGCCTGCTGCGCGGCCAAAGCGCGCGCCGCGACTGATATCCCTTCTTCACCCGCGGGGCCACCCGCGGGTTTAACCCCGTTTGTGCCTTATTGACCTTCCTTCGCATTACCTTTACTGAACTTTGCACGCAAATTCACGGTCTTACCCTTCACTATGACAAGGTGATTGCCTTATCATCAAATTTTCATCGGCAGGTATTGAGAGAGTTATCATCAATGAAGAAAAAGTCGTTAATTCTTAGTGCATTGGCAATGAGCCTCGGCCTGGCGCTCAGCGCCGCACCGGTGGCCAACGCGGCCCTGCCCGTCGCCGTTCAGGGGCAGCCGCTGCCGAGCCTGGCGCCGATGCTGGAAAAAGTCTTGCCCGCCGTCGTGAGCGTGCATGTCGCCGGCACCCAGGTGCAGCGTCAACAGCTGCCGGAAGAGTTCAGACGCTTCTTCGGCCCCAATTTCCCCGGTCAGCAGCAGAGCTCTCGCCCGTTTGAAGGGCTGGGCTCCGGCGTCATCATCGACGCTGCCAAAGGCTACGTGCTGACCAACAACCACGTCATCAACAACGCCGATAAAATCCGCGTGCAGTTGAACGACGGCCGCGAACTGGACGCCAAACTGGTCGGCCGCGATGAGCAATCCGACATCGCCCTGCTGCAGCTCAGCGACACCAAAAACCTGACCGCCATCAAGATGGCCGATTCCGATCAGCTGCGCGTCGGCGACTTCGCCGTGGCGGTCGGCAACCCGTTTGGCCTGGGCCAAACCGCCACCTCCGGCATCATCTCGGCATTGGGCCGCACCGGCCTGAATCTGGAAGGGCTGGAAAACTTCATTCAGACCGACGCCTCGATCAACCGCGGCAACTCCGGCGGCGCGTTGGTTAACCTGAACGGCGAGCTGATCGGCATCAATACCGCCATTCTGGCGCCGAGCGGCGGCAACGTCGGCATCGGCTTCGCCATTCCGAGCAATATGGCGCAGAACCTGAGCCAGCAGCTGATCGAATTCGGCGAAGTGAAACGCGGCCTGCTCGGCATCAAGGGCAGTGAAATGACCCCGGACATGGCCAAAGCCTTCAACACCGACGCGCAGCGCGGCGCCTTCGTCAGCGAAGTGCTGCCGAAATCCGCCGCCGCCAAGGCCGGCATCAAAGCCGGGGATATTCTGGTTTCCGTCGACGGCAAGCCGGTGAACAGCTTCGCCGAACTGCGCGCCAAGGTCGGCACCACCGCGCCGGGCAAAACCCTCAAGGTGGGCCTGCTGCGCGACGGCAAACCGCAGGAAGTCTCGGTCACGCTGGACAACAGCGAGAGCGCCTCGACCAATGCCGAAACGCTGTCGCCGGCGCTGCAGGGGGTTTCCCTCAGCAACGGCGCGCTACCGAGCGGCGACAAGGGCGTGAAGGTGGAGAACGTGGATAAAGGCTCGACGGCGGCGCAAATCGGCCTGCAAAAAGGCGACGTGATCATCGGCGTCAACCGCCAGCGCGTGGACAGCATCACCGCGCTGCGCAAGGTGCTGGAAGCCAAACCACCGGTGATGGCGCTCAATATCGTGCGCGGTAACGAAACCATTTATCTGCTGCTGCGTTAATTTGTGCAAAAACCGGGCTCGGTGACATACTGCGCCCGGTTAACTCATGCTATCCTCCGAACATCGTTCACCACACCACGAAAACTCCATGTTTGCTAAGCTCTTGCGTTCTGTCGTTATCGGTCTCATCGTTGCCGGCCTGCTGTTGGCCGCTCTGCCCGTGCTGCGCTCTTCCAACGGCCTGTTTGCAGAGAAAACCGAGAATACCAGCGACGAAACGCCGGTGAGCTACAACAAAGCGGTGCGCCGCGCCGCGCCCGCCGTGGTGAACATCTACAACCGCAACCTGAACGGCGCCGCCAACGTGCTGTCGCTCGGTTCCGGCGTGATCATGAACGAACGCGGCTATATCATCACCAACCGCCACGTGATCAAAGACGCTCAGCAGATCACCGTGGTGTTGCAGGATGGCCGCCGCTACGAAGCGCTGCTGGTCGGCTCCGACGGCCTGACCGATTTGGCGGTGCTGAAGATCGATCCCGGCAACCTGCCGGTGATCCCGACCAATAAAAATCGCGTTGCCCACGTCGGCGACGTGGTGCTGGCAATCGGCAACCCGTACAACCTGGGGCAGACCGTGACTCAGGGCATCCTCAGCGCCACCGGGCGCATCAGTATGAGCACCACCGGCCGGCAGACATTCCTGCAGACCGATGCCTCAATCAACCGCGGCAACTCCGGCGGCGCGCTGGTCAACTCGCTGGGCGAGCTGATCGGCATCAATACCCTGACCTATGACAAAATCACCGACGGCGAAACGCCGGAAGGCCTCGGCTTCGCCATTCCGATCGAACTGGCTACCAAAATCATGGACAAGCTGATCCGCGACGGCCGCGTTATCCGCGGCTATTTCGGCATTCAGGGTAAGGAGATCATTCCGCTGCGTTCCTCCAATTCCGGCATCGATCGCCTGCAGGGCATCATCGTGACCGAAATCACGCCGAACGGCCCGGCGAGCAGCGCCGGTTTCCAGATCAACGACATCATCATCAACGTGGATAACAAACCGGCGGTGTCCGTGCTGGAGACCATGGATCAGGTGGCGGAGATCAGGCCGGGCACCGAGATACCGGTTATCGTGCTGCGCGACGGCAAACGCATTACGTTGAAAATGACGGTGGGCGAATTCCCGGAAGACAACAATTAAAAAAGGGCCGGCATTGATAGCCGGCCCTTTGATTTTCATCCTGCCGACGCAGCCGCGCCGGCGCTAATGACTTACTCGCCTTTCACGCGCTCGATGTTAGCACCCAGCGCGCGCAGCTTGTCTTCAATACGCTCATAGCCGCGATCGATGTGGTAGATGCGATCGACGACGGTCACGCCGTCGGCGATGCAGCCGGCGATCACCAGGCTGGCGGAAGCGCGCAGATCGGTCGCCATCACCTGAGCGCCGGACAGTTGCTCAACGCCGTGGCAGATCACGGTGTTGCTCTCGATTTCCGCGTGCGCGCCCATGCGGATCAGTTCCGGCACGTGCATGAAGCGGTTTTCGAAGATGGTCTCGGTGATGACGCCGGTGCCTTCCGCCACCAGGTTCAGCAGGCTGAACTGGGCCTGCATGTCGGTCGGGAAGCCCGGGTGCGGCGCGGTGCGCACGGTGACCGCTTTCGGGCGTTTGCCGTGCATGTCCAGGCTGATCCAGTCCTCGCCCACTTCGATATCGGCACCGGCTTCGCGCAGCTTGGCCAGCACCGCATCCAGCGTGTCCGGACGAGTGTTGCGGCACATCACTTTGCCGCCGGAAACCGCGGCGGCGATCAGGAAGGTGCCGGTTTCGATGCGGTCAGGCAGCACGCGGTACACGCCGCCGCCCAGGCGCTCGACGCCCTCGATGGTGATCTTGTCGCTGCCGGCGCCGCTGATCTTCGCGCCCAGCGTATTGAGGAAGTTGGCGGTATCGACAATTTCTGGCTCACGCGCGGCGTTCTCGATAACGGTGGTGCCGGTCGCCAGGGTCGCGGCGCTCATGATGGTCACGGTCGCGCCCACGCTCACCTTGTCCATGACGATGTGTGCGCCCTTCAGGCGGCCCTCGACGGACGCCTTGACGTAGCCTTCTTCCAGCTTGATCTCGGCACCCAGCTGCTCGAGGCCGGTGATGTGCAGATCGACCGGACGCGCGCCGATCGCACAGCCGCCCGGCAGGGAAACCTGACCGCGGCCGAAACGCGCCACCAGCGGCCCCAGCGCCCAGATGGAAGCGCGCATGGTTTTCACCAGATCGTAAGGAGCGCAGAACTCGTTCACGCCGCTGGCGTCCACGAAGACCGAACCGTTGCGCTCAATCTTGGTACCCAACTGGTTGAGTAGTTTAATGGTGGTGTCGATGTCCTTCAGTTTGGGGACATTCTGCAGCTCGACCGGCTCTTCCGCCAACAGGGCGGCGAACAGGATCGGCAGGGCGGCGTTTTTGGCCCCGGAAATAGACACTTCACCGCTCAGGCGAGTCCGACCCTGCACACGAAATTTATCCATCTGACTACTCTCTGTTATCTAATCTGAAGCTGCCCGCCCGGCAGGGCAAACAGCCTTAAAATCCGTTGAGTTTGCGGTCTCGCTGCCACTCTTCAGGGGTGTACGCCTTGATAGACAAGGCATGAATGCGGTTGTCCGCAATGTATTCCATCAGCGGTGCGTAAACCGTCTGCTGTTTTTTGACGCGGCTCATGCCGGCGAACAATTCGCCGACCACGATCGCCTGAAAATGGCTGCCGTCGCCCGTCACATGTACTTCATCCAGTGCCAATGCCTGCATCAGCACGTCTTTAATCTCGTTGGTTTCCATAGTATCCAGTTCTGCCGCTAAAGGATCATAAACAGCCTAGTATCTTAGTGGAATACGATGTTTTCTTAAACTAAAGAAAAAGCCCCTGCATAACAGGGGCTTTGTATCGTTTTACCACGTAAGGGCGGCGTAAAACGCCGCTAACCGGCGGTATCGACAGGCATTATCGCCTGCAGGTTGTAGAGCGCAATCAGCGTTTTCAGGCGCTCGGTGGCCCCGAAAATTTTCAGCGCGACGCCGCGCTCGCGCTGCTCTTCCTGCAGATGCAGCAACAGCGCCAGCCCGGCGGAGTCTACGCGCTGCAGTTGCGCCACGTCGATCGCGGTTTTATCCGCCATCAGCGCGTCGCGCTGCCGCCACAGCGGCTGCAGCGTTTCCCGGTCCAGTTCACCGCGCAGGATCAGCGTCTGCTGCTCTGATTCGAAGCTGAGCGCTGCCGACATCAGTTTTTCTTGTCCAGCGTGATAGGCTGCGCGGCGGCGGCCTGCAGCTGTTTGGTCAGGCCGTCGATGCCCTGAGTACGCAGCGTGGACGCCCACTCGTTCTGCTTGGTGGTGATCATGCTGACGCCTTCGGCGATCATGTCATAGGCCTGCCAATAGCCGGTTTTGCTGTTCTTGCGCCATTGGAAATCCAGACGCACCGGCGGGCGGCCGCCGTTGTCGATGATGGTGACGCGAATGGCCACGATGTCGGCATTGCCCAGCGGCTGTTCAGGCGCGATCTGATAAGTCTGGCCGTGGTACATCGCCAGCGCCTGGCCGTAAGCCTGCTCCAGGTAAGCCTGGAAGGCGGTGAAGTAAGCTTCGCGCTGTGCAGGCGTCGCCTCTTTATAGTAACGGCCCAGCACCAGCGCGCCGGCGTATTTCACCTGCACGAACGGCATCAGTTCCTGATGCACGATGGAGCGCAGGTAGTTCGGGTCCTGCTTGATCTTCGGCTGTTCATTCTTCAAACGGCTGAAGGTCTTCTGCGCCGCTTCTTGCATCATGCTGTAAGGATTGGTTTGGTCGGCTGCGCTCGCCAGCGGTGCAACCACCAGCAGAGCCACCATCAGTAAACGTTTAAACATGCAGGTATCCCCTCTTAATGATTTGGAACAGCGGGTTGCGGTGCGGCACCGGCAGCCGGCTCAGCGGCCGCGTCTCCCGGTTTGGCGCTGTCCTGACCGCCGCTTTTATACAGGAACTGGCCGATCAGGTCTTCCAGAACCATGGCTGATTTGGTGTCCTGAATGGTGCCACCGTCTTTCAGGATGGCGGTGCCCATATCAGGATCTTCGAAGCCCACGTTAAGCGCCAGATATTGCTCGCCCAGCAGGCCGGAGGTGCGGATCGCCAGCGAGCTGGTATCCGGGATTTGGTCGTACTTTTTCTGGATATCCAGCGCCACGCGCGGCGTGTAGGTTTTCGAATCGAGTTCGATGTCCGCCACGCGGCCGATCACCACGCCGCCAATCTTCACCGGCGAACGCGGTTTCAGGCCGCCGATGTTGTCGAACGTCGCGTAAATGCGGTAGGTCGGCTCGCTGCCGATCGATTTAAGGTTCGCCACCTGCAGGCAGATAAACACGATGGCGCACAGCGCGATCAGCATAAATGCCCCAACCCAGATTTCACTCTTCTTCGTTTGCATCGAATCAATTCCCAAACATCAGTGCTGTCAGCACGAAATCCAATCCCAACACCGCCAGTGACGAATGCACCACGGTACGCGTCGTCGCCCGGCTAATCCCTTCAGAGGTAGGCACGGCGTCGTACCCGTTGAAAATGGCAATCCAGGTTACGGTAATGGCGAATACCACGCTTTTGATCAGGCAGTTGAGCAGATCTTTTTTCCACTCTACGGCGCCCTGCATCGCCGACCAGAAGAAGCCGCTGTCGATGCCCTTCCAGTCCACGCCGACCACCGAGCCGCCCCAGATGCCGATCGCCACGAAAATGATGGTCAACAGCGGCATGCTGATCAGCCCCGCCCAGAAACGCGGCGCCACGATGCGCCGCAGCGGATCGACCGCCATCATCTCCAGGCTGGAGATCTGCTCCGTCGCCTTCATCAGGCCGATTTCCGCCGTCAGCGCGGAACCGGCGCGGCCGGCGAACAGCAGCGCCGTCACCACCGGCCCCAGCTCGCGCAGCAGCGACAGCGCCACCATCATGCCGAGGCTGGCCTCGGCGCTGTAGGTGGTGAGCACGATATAGCCCTGCAGGCCCAGCACCATGCCGATGAACAGCCCGGAGACCATGATGATCAGCAGCGACTGCACGCCGACGCTGTAGAGCTGTTTCAACAACAGCGGCCACTGCTTGCCGGGTTCCGGCCGGCCAATCAACGCGTTGAACAGCATCAACCCGGCGCGGCCGAAGCTGGCGCTGGTGTTGATGCCACTGCGCCCCAACGACGCTAACGCTCTTAATAACATGAGCTTATTTACTCCCTAAGCCTAGCAGTTCGGTCTGATAATCCCCGGCCGGATAGCGGAACGGCACCGGCCCATCCGCTATACCATCCAGAAACTGGCGCACGCGCGCATCAGGATTGTTCTGCAATTGCTGCGTGGTGCCTTCGGCGATCACCCGGTGATCGGCCACGATGTAGGCGTAGTCGGCGATGCTGAGCACCTCCGGCACGTCGTGCGACACCACGATGCAGGTAATGCCCAGCGCATGGTTCAGCTCGTCGATCAGCTTGACCAGCACCCCCATGGTGATCGGATCCTGGCCGACGAAAGGTTCGTCGAACATGATCATCTCAGGGTCCAGCGCGATCGCGCGCGCCAACGCCGCCCGGCGCGCCATGCCGCCGGAAAGCTCATTGGGCATCAGCTGGGCCGCGCCGCGCAGCCCCACCGCTTCCAGCTTCATCAGCACCGTGCTGCGCAGCAGGGGTTCAGGCAGGTTGCTGTGCTCGCGCAGCGGGTAGGCCACGTTTTCGAACACGGTCAAATCGGTGAACAGCGCGCCCGACTGGAACAGCATGCTCATCTTTTTGCGCGCGTCGTATAACTGACGGCGGGACAACGCGGGAATGTTGTCGCCGTCGAACCAAATCTCCCCGCTGTCCGGCGCCAGCTGGCCGCCTATCAGGCGCAGCAGCGTGGTTTTGCCGATGCCCGATGGCCCCATGATCGCCGTGACCTTACCGCGAGGCACCGTCAGGTTGATGTCTTCAAATATCCGTCGGTCGCCGCGCGAGAAGCTCATGTCGCGCACTTCGACCAAATTATCTGCCTTTTGGAGCATGTTAATGGACCCTTTACGACTCATCTTTTGCTGAATCTACCCGTGATGTTAAAGCAATGGGCGCAATCCGTCTCATCTTTACAAAAACTTACTGCCATTTCGCAACCAATGGTGCCATTGGTTTTACTTTTCCGCGCCACCCGGTCAAAATTGGCGCCATAACGAAAAAAAACGAAACTGTTCAACTATTAGCCGGGAAAAACCGTTGCTGCGGCTCATGCGCGCGCAACGGAGGGCAAGCAATACCGCCGCATTGACGGCTTTAACCAACGAACCGGGATAATACCCGACAAAGGACCCTGCATGTTTCTCGCGATAGCATTATTAATCGTTGGTTTATTTCTACTGGTGTATGGTGCAGACCGCTTAGTTTATGGTGCTGCCGTGATTTCCCGCTCGCTCGGCGTCCCGCCGTTGATCATCGGCATGACCATCGTCGGCATCGGCACTTCGCTGCCGGAGCTGATCGTGTCCACCACCGCCGCGCTGAACGGGCAGATAGATATGGCCGTTGGCAACGTATTAGGTTCCAACATCACCAACATCTTATTGATCCTGGGTGTGGCGGCGCTGATTCACCCGCTGGCCGCGCGTTCCGAGATACTGCGGCGCGAACTGCCGTTGATGTTAGCGGTCACAGTATTGTGCGGTTTCGTGTTGATGGACGGCACCCTGAGCAGGCTGGACGGCGTGCTGCTGCTGGCCGCCGCCGCCGGCTTCATCCTGCTGATGCTGAAAATCGCCCGGCTGGCGCAGCGCGAGGGCAGCGACAGCCTGACCATGGAGCAGATCGCCGAGCTGCCGCAGGACAGCAGCAACACCGTGGCGGTGCTGTGGCTGGTGCTGGCGTTTATCATTCTGCCGCTCTCTTCCAGAATGGTGGTCGATAACGCGACGGTGATTGCGCACTATTTCGGCCTGAGCGAACTGGTGGTCGGCTTGACCATTATTGCCATCGGCACCAGCCTGCCCGAATTGGCTACCTCCATCGCCGGGGCGCTGAAGGGCGAGGATGATATGGCGATTGGAAATATCATCGGCTCCAATATTTTCAACACGGTGATCGTGCTGGGCGTCCCCGCCCTGCTGTCGCCGGGCAGCGTAGACGCCGCCGCCTTCCAGCGCGATTACTGGGTGATGCTGGCGGCCAGCGTGCTGCTGAGCGTACTGTGCATCGGCCGCAAGCATCGCATCGGTCACCTGGCGGGCGCTCTGTTATTATGTGGCTTTATTGCGTATCTTGCGGTGCTGTTCTTTAACCCTTTCAGTACTTTCGGCTAAACCGACGGGAATGAGTATGTCGAACATTGAGTTGCAACCGGGCTTCGATTTTCAGCAGGCCGGCAAAGAAGTGCTTCAGATAGAGCGTGAAGGGCTGGCTCAGCTCGACAGCTACATCAACGCAGACTTCACCCGCGCCTGCGAAACGATCGCCGCCTGCGGCGGCAAAGTGGTGGTGATGGGCATGGGCAAATCCGGCCATATCGGCTGCAAGATCGCCGCGACCTTCGCCAGCACCGGCACCCCCTCATTCTTCGTTCACCCGGCGGAGGCCAGCCATGGCGATTTGGGCATGGTCACCCCACAGGACATCGTGCTCGCCATCTCCAACTCCGGCGAGTCCAGCGAGATCCTGGCGCTGATCCCGGTATTGAAACGCCAGCAGATCACCCTCATCTGTATGACCAACAATCCGGAAAGCTCGATGGGCAAGGCGGCGGATATCCACCTGTGCATCAAGGTGCCGCAGGAAGCCTGCCCGCTGGGGCTGGCGCCGACCACCAGCACCACCGCCACGCTGGTGATGGGCGATGCGCTGGCCGTCGCGCTGCTGAAGGCGCGCGGTTTCACGCAGGAAGATTTCGCGCTGTCGCATCCGGGCGGCGCACTCGGCCGCAAACTGCTGCTGCGGGTTAGCGATATCATGCACAGCGGCGACGAAATGCCCCACGTCAGCGCCGACGCCTCACTGCGCGACGCGCTGCTGGAAATTACCCGCAAAAATCTGGGCCTGACGGTTGTCTGCGACGATTTGATGAAAATCGCCGGCATCTTCACCGACGGCGACCTGCGCCGGGTGTTCGACATGGGCATCAACCTGCACGAGGCGAAGATCGCCGATGTCATGACGCCGGGCGGCGTACGGGTGCGCCCCAACATCCTGGCGGTCGATGCATTGAACCTGATGCAACAACGCCACATCACCGCGCTGCTGGTTGCCGATGGCGACCAGTTGCTGGGTGTGGTACATATGCATGACATGCTGCGCGCCGGCGTCGTTTAATTAAGGAATAGAACGGAATGGGTATGGTAGAAACCTGCTACGGGCCGGTAGAACAAGAGGTTATGGCGCGTGCCGGGAACATCCGCCTGTTGATTTGCGACGTTGACGGCGTGCTGTCGGACGGCCTGATCTTCATGGGCAACAACGGTGAAGAATTGAAAGCGTTCAACGTGCGCGACGGCTACGGCATCCGCTGCTTGAAAACCTCGGACATCGAGGTGGCGATCATCACCGGTCGCTCCGCCAAGCTGCTGGAAGACCGCGCGCAGACGCTCGGTATCACCCATCTGTATCAGGGGCAATCCGATAAGCTTTTGGCCTTCCGCGAACTGTTGGATAAACTGTCGTTAACGGCGGATCAGGTCGCCTATATCGGCGATGACCTGATCGACTGGCCGGTGATGGCGCAGGTCGGCCTGGCGGTCGCGGTGGCGGACGCCCACCCGCTGCTGACGCCGCGCGCCCACTACGTCACCCGCATTGCCGGCGGCCGCGGCGCGGTGCGCGAACTGTGCGACATCATTCTTTTGGCTCAAAATAAGCTGGAGGACGCCAAAGGGCTGTCGATATGAGTAAAACCAAACTGTGGATCACCATCCTGTTGACGGTGATCGTTCTGGCGCTGATCGGCTGGAACATGACGGATTTTAGCGACGACACGGCCCCTGGCCCGGTCAACGATCAGGATCCGACCTACCAGAGCCAGCACACGGTCACCGTGGTGTACAACCCGGCCGGCAAGCTGAATTACAAACTGGTGGCGGAAGACGCGAAGTATTACACCGCCGGCGAGCTGAGCTGGTTCACCCAGCCGGTGATGACGCTGTTCGATGAGAATGCGGTGGCCACCTGGTCAGTTCGCGCCGATCGCGCCAAACTGACTAAAGACCGGATGCTGTATCTGTATGGTCACGTCGAGGTAAACAGCCTGACCACCACCTCGCAGCTGGAAAAAATTAAGACGGACAACGCTCAGGTAAACCTGGTCACCCAGGACGTCACCTCCGATGACGAAGTCACGATTTACGGGACCAATTTTACCTCTAACGGCATGAAAATGCGTGGGAACCTGCGGACCAAAACCGCTGAGCTGATTGATAAGGTTAAGACCAACTATGAAATTCAGAACCAAAAACCAACTCCGTAACCTGTTGCTCGGCAGCTTAGTTTTGGCCGCCAGCGCCCCCGCTCTGGCGCTGAAATCCGACTCCAGCCAGCCGGTCAGCATCGACTCGCTCAAGCAGTCGTTGGACATGCAGAGCAACGTCAGCACCTTCACCGACAACGTGGTGATCAAGCAAGGCACCATCGATATTCGCGCCGACAAGGTGGTGGTCACCCGCCCGGGCGGAGATCAGAATAAGACCTATATTGAAGCGTTCGGCAACCCGGTAACCTTCTACCAGATGCAGGACAGCGGCAAGCCGGTCAAAGGCCACGCGCAGAAAGTGCGTTACGACGTGGCGACCCAGCTGGTGACCCTGACGGGCAACGCCTATCTGGAGCAGCTCGACAGCAACGTGAAAGGCGATCGCATCACCTATCTGGTGCAACAGCAGCAAATGCAGGCGTTTAGCGACAAAGGCAAACGCGTGACAACGGTTCTGGTACCGTCGCAGTTGCAAGACAAAAACGAGCAGAAAAAGAGTAACTAATCACTTATGGCAACACTCATCGCAGAAAACCTGGCGAAAGCCTACAAGGGCCGTAAAGTTGTCGAAGACGTCAGCCTGAAAGTGAAATCCGGCGAGATCGTCGGCCTGCTCGGGCCGAACGGCGCCGGTAAAACCACCACCTTCTACATGGTGGTCGGCATCGTGCCGCGCGACGCCGGGCGCATCGTGATCGACGAAGAAGACATCAGCCTGCTGCCGCTGCACGCCCGCGCGCGCCGCGGCATCGGTTACCTGCCGCAGGAAGCGTCGATCTTCCGCCGCCTGAGCGTGTACGACAACCTGATGGCGGTGCTGGAGATTCGCCCCGACCTCACCAGCGAACAGCGTGAAGACCGCGCCAAGGAGCTGATGGAAGAGTTCCATATCTCCCATCTGCGCGACAGCCTCGGCCAGGCGCTGTCCGGCGGTGAGCGTCGCCGCGTCGAAATCGCCCGCGCGCTGGCGGCCAACCCGAAATTCATACTGCTGGACGAACCCTTCGCCGGGGTGGATCCGATTTCCGTTATCGATATCAAGAAAATCATCGAGCACCTGCGTGACAGCGGCCTGGGCGTGCTGATCACCGACCACAACGTGCGCGAGACGCTGGACGTGTGTGAACGCGCCTACATCGTCAGCCAGGGCAAACTGATTGCCCACGGCACGCCGGATGCTATTCTGGCCGACGAGCAGGTTAAACGCGTTTATCTGGGCGAAGAGTTCCGCCTCTAAGCGCCGGCGCGCCCTGCGGGGCGACACCGTTAACGGAAGTAGACAGAAAACTATGAAGCAAGGTTTGCAACTCAGGCTCAGCCAACAGCTGGCCATGACTCCTCAGCTCCAGCAGGCGATCCGCCTGCTGCAGTTGTCCACGCTTGAGCTTCAGCAAGAAATCCAGCTGGCGCTGGAGAGCAATCCGCTGCTTGAACAGACCGATCTGCACGACGAAATCGACGCCAAAGAAACCCAGGAGACCGAGGGGCTCGATACCCGCGAGGCGCTGGAACAGAAAGACATGCCGGAAGAGCTGCCGCTGGACGCCACCTGGGATGAGATCTACACCGCCGGCACGCCGTCCGGCACCGGCACCGACTACAGCGACGACGAACTGCCGGTCTATCAGGGCGAGACCACCCAAACGCTGCAGGATTACCTGATGTGGCAGGTGGATCTGACGCCGTTCTCCGATACCGACGCCGCCATCGCCACCTCCATCGTCGACGCGGTGGACGACACCGGCTATCTCACCGTGCCGCTGGAAGACATTCTGGAAAGCCTGGGCGACGAGAACGTGACCCTCGAGGAAGTCGAGGCGGTATTGAAGCGCGTGCAGCGTTTCGATCCGATCGGCGTCGCCGCGCGCGATCTGCGCGATTGCCTGCTGGTGCAGCTCTCCCAATACGCCAAAGACACCCCTTACCTGGCCGAAGCGCGGCTGATCATCAGCGAGCATCTGGATCTGTTGGCCAACCACGACTTTCGCAGCCTGATGCGATCAACCCGGCTAAAAGAAGATACACTGAAAGAAGCGATGCTGCTGATTCAGTCGCTCGATCCGCGCCCGGGGCAGTCGATCAATACCGGCGAGTCGGAATACGTGATCCCGGACGTGCTGGTGCGCAAGACGCAGAACAAATGGACGGTCGAGCTCAACGGCGACAGCGTGCCGCGTTTGAAGATCAATCAGCAGTACGCCGCGCTGGGCAACAGCGCCCGCAGCGAAGCCGACGGCCAGTTTATCCGCAGCAACCTGCAGGAAGCCAAGTGGCTGATTAAAAGCCTGGAGAGCCGCAACGAGACGCTGCTGAAGGTCACCCGCTGCATCGTCAGCCAACAGCAGGCGTTCTTCGAGCAAGGCGAAGAGTTTATGAAACCCATGGTGCTGGCGGATATCGCCCAGGCCGTGGAGATGCATGAATCGACGATCTCGCGCGTCACCACGCAGAAGTTTCTGCACAGCCCGCGCGGCATTTTTGAATTGAAGTATTTCTTCTCCAGCCACGTGAATACCGACAGCGGCGGCGAAGCCTCCTCGACGGCGATCCGCGCGTTGGTGAAGAAATTGATTGCGGCGGAAAACCCCGCCAAGCCACTCAGCGACAGCAAGCTGGCCACCCTGCTCGCCGATCAGGGGATCATCGTGGCGCGGCGCACCGTCGCCAAGTACCGAGAGTCTTTGTCCATCCCGCCGTCGAACCAGCGTAAACAGTTGGTTTGACCTCTATTGAGAAGGAAGACACTATGCAGCTCAACATTACCGGACACCACATCGAAATCACCGATCCGTTGCGCGAGTTCGTGAACAACAAGTTCGCCAAACTCGAACAGTATTTTGATCGCATCAATCAGGTGTATGTTGTATTAAGTGTGGAAAAAGTGCAGCAAATTGCGGAAGCAACGGTGCACGTGAATGGAGGCGAGTTGCACGCCACCTCGGAAGACGAGAATATGTATGCCGCAATTGATACGCTGATCGACAAATTGGCACGTCAATTGAACAAACATAAAGACAAATTGAAGCAACACTGACACCCTAACCCACTCCATGAGGCGGCATCCGTCGCCGCCTCGCCCTTCGGCGCGTGACCCGCATGGGTGACGCGCCGAACGGTAATCAGGGTTAAAACCGACGAAAAACCGCCTTGCCGGGTGCGCCCGGCGGCGCGGTTTTAAGTGAAGATGAGATGAACAACGAATATATGCAATTAAGCTCGGTGTTAAACATCGAGTGCACCAAAAGCTCGGTACACTGCACCAGCAAGAAGCGGGCTTTGGAAATTATCAGCGAACTGGCCGCCAAACAGCTCAATCTGCCTTCGCAGGTGGTGTTTGACGCGGTTCTCACCCGGGAGCGCATGGGCAGCACCGGTATCGGCAACGGTATCGCCATTCCCCACGGCAAACTGGAAGAGGACACACTGCGGGCCGTTGGCGTGTTTATCCGTCTCGACCAACCCATCGCTTTCGACGCTATCGACAACCAGCCGGTCGACCTGCTGTTCGCGCTGCTGGTGCCTGCCGATCAGTGCAAAACCCATTTGCATACCCTGTCGCTGGTCGCCAAACGCCTGGCCGACAAAACCGTATGCCGCCGCCTGCGCGCCGCGCAAAGCGACGAAGAACTTTACCAAATCATCACCGAGTGATGCCCGGCCGGCGTGACTTCCAGCCCGGATAACGTTACTGTTTCACGATGATGGATCCGGCCTCGGCCGGAATAACAAAGTTTCCACCGGTGGCGATGAACGCCGCCGCGATGCCAGGGGAGTTGCCACATGGTGCTGATGATTGTCAGCGGCCGTTCCGGTTCAGGAAAATCCGTCGCCTTGCGGGCGCTGGAAGACATGGGTTTTTACTGCGTTGACAACCTGCCGGTGGTGCTGCTGCCGCAGCTCGCCAATACGCTGGCGGAACGCAATATCTCCGCGGCGGTCAGCATCGACGTGCGCAACATGCCGGAATCGCCGGAAGTGTTCGAATACGCGATGACTCAGCTGCCGGACAGCTTCTCGCCGCAGCTGCTGTTCCTCGACGCCGATCGCAACACGCTGATCCGCCGTTACAGCGACACCCGCCGCCTGCACCCGCTCTCCAGCAAAAACCTGTCGCTGGAAAGCGCCATCGACGAAGAGAGCGATCTGCTCGAACCGCTGCGCTCGCGGGCTGACCTGATTATCGACACCTCGGAAATGTCGGTGCACGAGCTGGCCGAAATGCTGCGCACCCGCTTGCTGGGCAAGCGTGAGCGCGAGCTGACCATGGTGTTCGAATCCTTCGGCTTCAAGCACGGCATCCCGATCGACGCCGACTACGTGTTCGACGTGCGCTTCCTGCCGAACCCGCACTGGGATCCGAAGCTGCGGCCGATGACCGGTCTGGATAAGCCGGTCGCGTCGTTCCTCGATCGCCATACCGAAGTGCACAACTTCATCTACCAGACCCGCAGCTACCTGGAGCAATGGCTGCCGATGCTGGAAACCAACAACCGCAGCTACCTGACGGTCGCCATCGGCTGTACCGGCGGCAAGCACCGCTCGGTGTACGTGGCAGAACAGCTGGCCGATTACTTCCGCTCGCGCGGCAAGAACGTGCAGTCGCGCCACCGCACGCTGGAAAAGCGCAAACAATGACGGTCAAACAGACGGTTGAAATCAAAAACAAGCTGGGCATGCACGCGCGCCCGGCGATGAAACTGTTCGAGCTGGTGCAAAGCTTCGACGCCGAAGTGATGCTGCGCAACGAAAGCGGCACCGAAGCCGAGGCCAGCAGCGTCATCGCGCTGCTGATGCTGGACTCCGCCCAGGGCCGGCATATCGAAGTCGAAGCGACCGGCCCCGACGAAGTCAACGCACTGGAGGCGGTCGTCGAGCTGTTCAACTCCGGGTTTGATGAAGATTAGCCGCTGAAGCCCTCCCGCGAATGCGTCGCACCGACGCGTTCGTTCTCTTTGCCTTCTCTCCCTGACACGATCTCCCGCTTTTCACTTTGCGTATCCGCTTCCAAAGTCAGCCGTAACTGACTGTAAATGCGAAGTATTGATTTACCCACACGGCGCTAACCGCAATAGTATGCAACGACAACAACGGGCTGCGGCCGGGTATTATTCCCTCTCTAAGAGTGGAGATGATAAGTTTACAATTTGTGAACACCTAAGACAGTCGCTATAATGTTCACCAGGCAGGAATCGAGGGAACGATGCATATCATTTCCAGGGAGCCGTTCAATAACGCAACCAAGCAATACCCTAATGAAGCCGCTGCTCTCGAGGCCATTTATAAAGCGTTGCGACGCGGCGAGTTCCGCACGCCGGACGAGTTAAAAGCGCTTTTTCCTTCGCTCGATCGTATGAAATACAAAGAGAAATGGTGGGTCATTGACGTCGGCGGCAACCACCTGCGGATTTTGTTCTTCGCCAGCTTCGAGACACAGAAAGTCTTCATAAAGCATATCGTTAGCCACGCCGAGTACGACAAGCTGATGCAGCACTATCGAAGGAGTTCATCATGATTACAGATGCCATTAAGGCCGCCGATGCGCTGCTGCGCGCCGTGCCCTTATTGCAGGGCAGCAGCTCTCAGCAAGACTACCGGGAAGCGCTCGAATTGGTGGAATATCTGCTGGAAAACGATGAACACCATCCGCTGATTGACATGCTGGCAAAAAAAATCGCCGAATATGAAGATAACAGCGCCGAATTTACCGCATTCAACCAGCGTATCGCCCAACTCCCGCAAGGAGTGGCCGCGCTTCGCGTATTGATGGAACAACACCAACTTAGCCAAAGTGATTTTGAACATGAGATCGGTAAAAAGTCGTTGGTCAGCCAAATCCTGAGTGGCAAAAGATCGCTGACCATTCCGCACATTATGGCGCTGGCCAAACGCTTCAATCTGCCCCCGGCCCTCTTCCTGCCGGAAGCGGATTAGCCACTCAGCTCCGGCTCAGGCAGTCCAGCGCCACCGCTTTAAAGCTGTCGAAGCTGTCGCTGCTCAGCAGGCGGCTCATTGAGCGTTCACGCACGAAGGTGACAAACAGCTCGTAGATCGCCATCGCCTCTTCATAGTCGCTCTTGCTGATCGCCAGCAGGAAAATCACGTGCGCGACCTCACCTTCTCCCCAGGCGACGCCCTGCGGCGCCAGCAGCGTCACCACCACGGTTTTTTTGGCCAGCAGCCCCAGCGAGTGCGGCAGCGCGATGCCCTCGCCCAGCAAGGTGGAGACGATCGCCTCGCGTTCGACCACCGACGGATAAAAGTCCGCGCCGACGTACCCTTCCCGCTCCAGCTGGCCGCACACCCGGCTGAACAGTTCCGCCTGCGTCAGCGGCTCGTTGAGCACCATGAAATGCTCGGCGTCGAAAAACTTCTCCAGCATGTACGGTCGGGTGCGATCCACCAGCACCAGCTTGCCCAGCTGCTCCAGCTGGTAATCGGTTGGGAACGGCGACATCACCACCACCGGCTTGTTCTTTTCGCCGATGCGGGCGTTGGAAATCACGAAGTCTTCGTCGATATGCGCAAGCATCTCGTAATCGCGCAGCGAGACGATGCGCGTCATCACCAGCTGCGGATACTTACGCGCAATCTGCGCCTGGATCATGCGCACCGTCGAGTTGCCGGTATCGCATACCAGCATCACCTGCGGGTGGCGTTCATAACCGATGTTGTAATGCCGCTCCAGCCCCACGCCGATGTGCAGCACCAGATAGCCTATCTCATTCTCGCTCAGGGTATAGGGGGTGTATTTGCCCCAGCTGGAGACCGCCGCCAGCGTCACGTCGTAAGCCATCGGATAGTGCTGTTTGATGTTGGCCAACAGCGGATTGGGGATATTGATCTGGTATTTCACCCGCGTAATCATGGTTTTGATATGGGTGAGCAGATCGGCCCGCAGCTGCTCGTCGCCCTGCAGGTTGTAGTTATAGTGTGCGTTGATGTAGGACAGAATGTAGTCCACCAGCGCTTCTTCATCGTCGGCGTTGATCTCGGTCGGCTGCACGTCCTGCACGCGCCGCGCGGCGATATTGACCCGCAGATAGGCCTCTTCGGCCATCGAGATCTCTTTGCCGGAGGCCGAACGCAGTTCCGCCGCCAGGCGGGTCGATACCTGGCGCACCGCATCGTCGCCGTCTTCCACCTCGAAGTCCGGCAGCGGATAGCCGTCGTTGATGCGCCGCAGCGCCACCGCGCAGTAGAAGATCAGGTACTGCTCACCCTCGTCGGTCAGGCGAATGGCGTATTGCGACAACAGCGGGTGCAGCAATCCGGCAAACGCCGCTACCTGCGGCTGCAGCAGGATCTCGTTGTTGAGCAGCGGGTTCTCGGCGTCGGCCAGCTGCAGTTGGAACAGCAGATCGGTCAGGCAGGCGCGGATCGCCATCTCCGTGCCGAACAGCTTCATGCCGTAACGCGGCTTGGTTTCAATCGTCAATTGATAGTGCGCCAGACGCTCTCTCACCTCAGCCATGTCGTTTTGCAACGTACCGCGGCTGACGAACCACTCGTCGGCCAGATCTTCCAGTTTAAGGGAGAAGGCTGAGGTCAAAAAACGCACCAGCAGATAATGCACACGCTCCTGCGCGCTGCGCGGGGTGGCATGCTTGCGGCGCTCCTGATGCTGCAGGGCGCTGAACAGCGCGGCGTTATCGACCTGCAGACGATAGCCGGCACCGCGGTTATGCACGAAACGCGCGCCGTATTTGTCCAGAATCTCGTTCAGCGCGGTGATGTCCGCCCGCACCGTGCGGGTGGACACGGCGAAACGCTTCGCCAGCTCATCCTGCGGCAAAGTCTCGGTTTGCAAAGCATCGAACAAGTAAGCCAAACGCGGGTAAGGAAATCGCACCATTCTGTGTCCGTCAATCAGGCGACCCGCCCGGCGAACCGGGCGGGCCACGGGTTACTTCGGCGGCGGCAGGAACACCATTTGCGAGGGGCTGCCGATCGGTAGATAACCGCCCACAAAGCTGAGTTTGCCGTCCGTCGGGTTTACGCTGAAGCGGGTAACGTTATCGCTGCGCTGGTTCAGCGCATACAGATAGCGGCCATCCGGGCTCAGCGCCAGCGAACGCGGATAATCGCCGCGCGTCCAGGTTTCCGCCACCGGTTTCAACTCACCGCCGGCGCCCACGCTGAACTGGGCAATGCTGTTATGCAGCCGGTTGGCGACGTACAGCGTGTCGCCGTTCTTGCTGAGCGCCAGCCCCGAAGCGAAGCTGGTGCCCTGATAGTCGGCGGGCAGCGCGGAAACCGCATGCAGTTGTTTCAGAGTACCTTTTTGGCGATCAAAACGGTAGCTGGTCAACGTCGAGGCCTCTTCGTTCACCAGCAGCACGGTTTCGCCGTCCGGATGGAACACAAAGTGACGCGGACCCGCGCCGGCGGAAGAGGCGGCGATCCACGGCGGATCGTTCGGCGTCAGCCGGCCGCTCACGGCGTCAAAGCGCCATTGGTAGATGCGATCCAACCCCAGATCGGTGGAGAACACGAACTTGCCGCTCGGATCGCTGGCGATCATATGGGCATGTGGGCCATTGTGATCGCTGATGGCGAAGCTGCCGTTCACCGCCGCCGCCGGTTTGGCCGCGCCCGCCGGGCCCTGCTGTTGCTGCACCGAGCTGGCGGCGCCCAGGCTGCCGTCCGCTTCGATCGGGAAAGCCGCCACGCTGCCGCTGACGTAGTTGGCCACCAGCAGATGGCGCCCGTCCGGTGTCGATGAGAGATACACCGGCCCCGCTCCCTGCGAATCCACCTGGTTGAGCTGCGTCAGGCCGCCGTCGGCCGGATTGACCCGGTAAGCGGTGATGCCGCCGTGCTTGCCGCCGTTGAAATCGGCCACTTCGCTGGCGACATACAGCGTCTTGCCATCGGCGCCCAGCGCCAGCTGCGCCGGATTCGGCACTTTGCTGACCAGCGTAGTGTGGCTCAGCGCGCCGCTGGCCGGATCGACCTGCACCCGGTAAACGCCTTCGCCGTTGGGATTGTAGGTGCCGATATAGGCGAAATGAGATGACGTGGAATTCATTGCATCCTCAGCATGCAGCGCCGGGCCGGTCACGGCCAGCAGCGCCAGGAACAACGCGGTGCGTCGGGTTGGAGCCTGCCAGTTTCGCATAGTTATCCTCAGACCTGAGTATAGGTAACGGCGCGGCATGCCGCGCCAGGGGAAAGCCTTCGCCTCCCAGCCTTTACCTCATCCCATTGCGCGTTCAGCCCACCAGCTTTTTGGTCATCGCCAGCAGGGTTTTCACGTCCTGCGGGCGCGTGTCGCCGCTGGCGGCGTCGATGATCGAACTGTAGATATGCGGGATCACGCGTTTCACGCCGGCCGCCAGCGCGATCTCGACGATCGGCTCGTAGTTCTCCAGATCGATGCCGCCGGTCGGCTCCAGCATAAAGTCATGCTCGGCGCAGGCCTTGGCGACGTACTGATATTCGTCCTTGCACTTCAGGCCGCCCATCGGGAAATACTTGATGGAGCTGCCGCCCATGTCTTTCAGCAGGGCGATGGCGGTTTCCACCGGCACGATGCCGTCCGGCGCCGCGGCGCTCAATGGGCCGGTAGAGATCTTCACCCAGCCAACGCGGCCGGTCGGCGATACCAGGCCGTTGACCACGCTGTCGTTCTGGCCCAGCAGCGCGCGGCTGGCGCCAACGCCGGTAAACACCTGGTTGACGTGCTGCGGCTGCACCTGCTGAGCGATCAGGCTGACCATCGCCGACTGCTTCGGATCGCCGGCGCCCAGGCCGACCGAGAGCGCGTTGTCGATCAGGCGCGCATAGCGCAGCATGTCGGTCACCGCGCTGTCGACGTCCGGGTAGTTCTTGGAGAGCACGCCCACCAGCACATGGCCTTCCGCCGCGGCGTAGATGTCCTGCGCGTTGGCTTTGGAGCCGGCCAGCACGTTCAGGCAGACGCGGTCGCGATAGTAGTTAGGCTGCAGCTTCATGCTTGTTTCTCCGTAAACAGGTTTTTGATACAGGTAAAGACGGTCATCAGCTGTTGCTCATCGACGCTGCGCACGTCGACCTCAATCTTGCCCTCGTTGGCCTTGTAGCCGCGGAAGTAGATGGCGATGTCACCGGTTTTCAGCGCCTGGACGATGTCATAGGTCGACCGCCCCAGCACCGCTTCGTCGAAGGCGATCTCGGCGCGGGCGATATCGCGGCCGGCGCTGTCCCAGACGGTTCTGGCGCTGACGCCGGTCAGGGTGTTGAGGCTGTCGAGGAACGGCGTCATCCGCGCCACCATCTGTTGCCCGGTGGTTTTCTCAAGCGTCAGATAGCTTTCGATCGCCTGCGTCAGGCCGAGGATGCCCTCTTTGCCGACCTTCATCGCCCGACCGATGCCACCGGACTGCAGCTTCACCCACTCGACGTACTGTTTCTTGCCGATAACCAGGCCGCTGGTCGGCCCCTCGATGGCTTTGGCGCCGCTGTAGATCACCAGTTCGGCTCCCATCTGGTAGTAACACATCAGATCTTCTTCCGCCGCGGCGTCGACAATCAGCGGCAGGTTATGCTTGCGCGCCACCACCGCCGCCTGTTCGACGGACAGAATGCTTTTCTGCACGCAGTGGTGCGATTTGACGTACAGGATCGCCGCCGTCTGCGGCGTGATGCAGGCTTCAATCTGCTCCGGCGAACATTCATTGGCGTAGCCCGCTTCCACCACCTTGCCGCCGCCCAGCGCCACCATGGTGTCCACCGGCGCGCCGAAGTTGACGTTGTGGCCGCGCGGCAGCACGATCTCGCGCGGCACGGCGATCGGCGCCGAGTGCAGGTTCACCAGCAGATTGGCGTTATCTTTGACGATCACCGCCGCCACCGACTGGGCGATGCCCGCCGAGGCGCAGGAAACGATCACCGCGTCCTCCACGTTGAGCAGATCGGCGATGTAGGCGCCGGTCTTGTTGACCAGATCCTTGATTTCGAAATAGTGATTCAGGCCGTAGTCAACGGCGTCGATCACATCCTGGCGCGGCGTGGAAACGCCGAGAATGGTCATGCGGCCGGAGGTGTTGATCACCTGCTTCAAACCGTATTTTTCATAAATCGAAGACATCGCTTGCCTCCCCTTGTTCGGTTAATAGGATTTCCCCGGCCACCACCGCGGCCAGCGGCACCAACAGCTGTTCGCCCTCGGCGGTTTGCCCTTCGGCGTCGGCGAACACCTGCGGTTCGCGGCGCAGTTCAAACAGCGTGAAATCGGCGTCATAGCCCGGCTCCAGCCGCCCTTTGCCGCTGAGCTGCAGCGCCGACGCGGCGTTCTCCGTCACGCAGGCGATCACCTGCGGCAGCGTCAGGCCGACGCTGAAAAATTTGGACATCACCGTCGCCAGGCTGTGCACCGGCCCGTTTATGCGGTTGCGGCAGTAAATATCGGAGCTGATGGTGTGCGGCAAAATGCCCAGCTTGATCGCCTGGCGCGCCACCTCGAAGCTGAAGCTGGCGGTGCCGTGCCCCACGTCGAGCAACACGCCGCGCCGCAGCGCGCGCTGGATCGACTCGCGCAGCGTGCCCGCCGGCGTCAGAATGCGGTTCGGTTTGCCGTTGTAGCAGTGGGTGATGATGTCGCCACGGGTCAGCAGATCGGCGATCTCGTCCAGATTCGGCGGGTTGTTGCCGATATGCACCATCAGCGGCAGTTGGCGGTTTTCCCGCTGGATCTCTTTGGCCAACACCAGCGGCCGGGTGCCGTTCTTGCCCACCACGCTGCTGCTCATGCGCGCCTTGATGCCGATAATGAAACCGGGATGGTTGGCGATGGCCTGGCCGGCCTCGCGCTTGTCGATGTCCGTCAACTCCGCCAGCTCGTTCTGCCGCAGCAGGCCGATGCGCGAGATGTTGAGGAAGGCGAACACGTTGGTTTTTGCGCTGCGCGTCAGCTGATAAAAGGCGTCGATATCGTCGGCGCCGGTGCTGCCGGCATCGACTACGCTGGTGACGCCGCTGGCGACGCCGACCCGATCCGGCTCGTCATGGTAAATCGGCGAGTCGGGATAGCAGTGCACGTGCGCATCGATCCAACCGGCGCTCAGGCGGCAGTTGCCCGCCAGATCCAGTTGGCGAACGGCGCTGACGTCCGCCGCCAGCCGCCCGACCGAGGCGATTTTGCCGTCTTTCACCGCCAGATCGATCAGCGTGTCGTCCGCCAGTCTGGCGCCTCTGATTACTAAGTCATACATACCGCATTGCTCCTGTTAGCCCGGGCGCCGCCGCATCGGGCGGCGCCTGGCGCAGGCCTCTCAAGAAATGGCTACCGGGAAGATCGCCCCCAGGATCATCGCGCCGAGGATCGCTCCGCCGGTGATCGGTTTACCCCAGATATAGAACAGCAGCGCGCCGAGCAGCGAACCGATGCCGATCGGGATCGAGGCGGTCATCGCCGACAGGATGATCAACGGCCCGAGGAAACGGCCCGACGAGTTGCCCGCGCCCATCATCACGTCCGCCCCGTAGGTGGAGTTGCTCTGATTGATGGTGAATTTGCGCGCCAGAATGATCACGTAACCGATCGCCAGGCCGATGACCAGGCCGGTCACCAGCGAAGCGGCGAAGTTGGCGACCGGGAACACGATGCCGGCCCCCAGCAGCAGCGCCGGCACGCCCAGCCCAACGCCGGTCTGGATCGCGCCACCGATGTCCAGGATCCCCACCAGCGAGCCTTCGATGATGCGCGCGAACAGGAAGCTGGCGCCGAACGCCGCCACCGCGCCGTATACGCCGGTATCCATCCCCGCCCGCAGCATGGAGACGAACGCCACTTCGTTAAAGGCGCCGATGCCGTACAAGTAATACATGTGCGTCCCGGCGAACACGCCGGAGGACAGCAGGCCAACAAAAATCGGGAATGACCAGTCGGCGTACCAGAAGCCTTTTTGGGTTTGCTCTTCCATCATCCCGCTCCTTATTTACCGCTCAGGGTGTTGTGAATGGCGTCCAGCCAGCCCGGCACGCCGAGGCTGAAGGACTCGAGAACTTTCATGTCGAAGCCGCGGAAGAAGCCGCTCAGCACGAACAGCAGCACGATCACCGCCATCATGATCTTGGTGATCTTGTTCCAGCCGCTCTCTTCCACGCCTTTGCCGATCAGAATACCCAGCACCAGGCCCGGCACGGCGTTGCCCATGATCAGCTGCGCCAGGCCGCCGAAGATGGTGCCCCAGAAGCCGGAACGGCGCCCGGCGTCGATCGCCGCCAGCCAGAAGATCACTGGCATCACGGTGTTCACCAGCAGGTTGGCCGCCGGCACCAGCACCTTGATCGCGGTGACCTGCAGCGCGGCCGGCACGGCGGAAGCGGTGGTATTGAGGAACGCCACCACCAGCATGCCGATGATGCCGCAGGCGATGGCCATTTTTTTCGGATCGTGCAGCGTTTGCGCCAGATTGCGGTTCTTGACCATCAGGGCCGCCGCGCCCCAGTGCGGGATGATGCGGTGGTCGACGTCCTGCGTGAAGGAACCCGCCGCCACGGAAGACGCCCAGGCGTTGAAGAAGAAGCCCAGACCGAATGAGAAGTGGGAAGCCGGATCGCCCTCGCAGGAATTCAGCTCGCCCAGGGTGCGAAACGCCCCCATGCCCTGTGTTGTCGGCGCGTGGAACATGCGTGCGGCGCCGGCCCCTACGCCGACCCCCACCAGCCCACCGATAATAATCGATTTAAATAAGATGATTAAAAACATCAGTATACCCTTTCATTTATGCTAACGTTTTTATTTCGTGACGAAGACAACCTTCTCGGTATTGATAATGGTTACGTTCACGGTTATTTCCAAAGAAACGGCATAGCTCTTTCTTTCACGCGGCAAAAAGAAGAAAAGAAATTTCTCTTTAGTTATTTTCTCTTCCGCTCTCACGACGCTGACGTCCTGCGGCTCGATACGCAGCAGAATATTGTTGGTGGACTTTAATACCGCACCCTGCACATTAGCCAAGGCGGAAGCAAAAGCTTTCGCTTTGCTGTCGCCTTTACCCTCCACCTTTACCGATGTGGTATATTGCTCTTTCATTATGGATTGCCATGTTTTTTGATGTAGGCTTCCACCAATTTCTGGCCCAACTCTTCTTTATCCATAAAGCCGAAGCCCAGCACGTTGCAGCCTTCGTTAATTGCCGTCACGCCCTCTTCCACCGAACGCATGCCGTATTTGGCTTTGTAGCCGTGTTTGGTTTGCGCGGTAATCGCGCCGGCGCCGCCGCTGCCGCAAAAAGAGATGCCCAGCTGCGCGTTTTCCGCTTTCATGACGTCACCCAGCTTCATATCCGCCGCCACGCCGGGGATAACCACCGCTTTTCCGCCTGCGTTTTCAACGCCCTGGCCGACTTTTTGCCCTTTACCCAAACGATCGCCGATCACTACGGTAATTTGACCCATGGTATATTCTCCTGATTGAAATCGATGCGTTAACCGCTATGCGTTATTATCTTTCGCCACTTCGAAGTGCACTGACAATAAATAGGCTTCTTCGATAGGCAATGTGCCAAACTGATTCACCACGCGCTCCGCCATTTGCATGGATTCGGCGGAGATTTCGTCGAACAACGATTTATCCACCTCCGGCAACGGCTCGCCGGTTATTGAACGCAGCACCATGGCGCGAATATGCGATTCCAGCATCTGTTGCTGCACCGCATTGGTATAAATATTTTCAGCATTCAGCATCGCGGCAATATCCGCCAACACCCGAGCGGTGATCTCACCGGCTGCGCTGACATCGGATTGTTCAATTTCTTTTATCGAAGCAGATCCATCATTCACTTTTCAGTACCCCTAGATCCCACATTAATCAGTAAGCCGTAAAGCGCATCACCTGAATAACCCGCTTTCTGTGATGTCTTTACCCTACCCCCGGTAGGATTTTCTGTGTAGACCGGTTTTTTCCAGTTCGAAGTGGAAATCGCATGACGCGCGGGGATCCATTTCGCAAAACGGCGCTGCGGTGAAAAAGTTAATGAGATAACATATAGATAACCGGGCTAACCGTTTCTTTCGCCACAATTGACGATGAAAGCCTTCGTGATCGGGATCTCTTTCTTTTCTCGTCCCAACCGCCTACTATCAATGGGACAAATCGACATTACCCACACCCCCGCTCCTCTGGCGCGGGGGTGTTGCTTTGTGTTGTTTTTCCGAATTTATGGGTGCACAGACTGGCACCCTTTGATTTGACTGGAGAGTGGAATGACCAAACCCATCATTACTATTAATGAGCTGGATGCGGAACGCCTGGATGCGCTATTGGAACAACCGGCCTTTGCCAACACCGACGTCGCCGCCGCGCTGAACGACGAGTTGGATCGCGCGGAAATCCTGCCGCCGGAGAAAATGCCGGCCAACGTGGTGACCATGAACAGCCGCGTGCGTTTTCGCGATCTGCACACCGATGAAGAGCACGTGCGCACGCTGGTTTACCCGGCATCGCTGAAAGACAGCCACGATCAGCTGTCGGTGATGGCGCCGCTGGGCGCAGCGCTGCTCGGCATGCACGTCGGCAAGCAGATTTCCTGGCAATTGCCGAACGGTGAAGAAGCGCGGATTGAAGTGCTGGAGTTACTGTACCAGCCGGAAGCGGCGGGCGAATACCACCGTTAAGCGGTTCTCAGGGCGGCATCCGGCCGCCCTTTCTGTTTCAGACGCAGATAGCGATCAGCACGGCGATCAGCAGCAGCACGTAGATTTTGGCATGCAGCGCATCGCTCACCTTAGGCAAACAGCGCCTGGCAAACACGATCCCCGCAATTCCCGCGGCCACCAGCAACCCCAGAATGTTCAGATTGACGTAGCCCAGATACTGCGGCCCGCTCATCTCGCGCCACCCCAACACGATATACATCAGCGCGCCGATCACCGCCACCGGGATCGACAGCGGGTTGGCGGCGCTGACGCAATACTTCATGTCGTAACCATGGCGGCGCAGCAGCGGCACCGTCATCACGCTGCCGCCCACCCCCAGCAGGGTGGCGATGCCGCCGATCAGCGGCCCGCCGCCCCACAGCGTGGCGGGGGAAAGTTCGGCGCGCGCCGGTTTGATCAGGAAGCCCCGGCGGAACAGACAGTCGGCGATGGTCACCGCCATATAGGCCACGAACAGCCCGCGGATCACGCCGTCCGCCAGCAGCGAGGAGGCGAACGCGCCCAGCGCCGCGCCGATGCCGATGAAAAAGATCAGCGGCACGATGGTTTCACGCAGCAGGTTGCCGCTGCGCCAGTTGGTCAGCGTGGCGTAACTCGCGTTGAGGATCATCACCGCCGTCGAGGTCGCCACCGCGATATGCATCGCCTGGCCGGGCTGCTCGCCCGACGCGGAGATCAGGTGATAGACGAAAGGCACCACCACAAAGCCGCCGCCGAAGCCGAACAGAATGGTGGTGATGCCGGTCAGAAAACCGGCACCCAGTACAATCAAGGTTTCAATCATGGCCGTGCGCCCGCACGAAGTCGTCGAACCCGGCGCAGAACTGCCCCGCCAGCGGGTGAAAACGATCGCCGACGAACAGCCCCAGATACTGCTCGCGCACGGCGTCATGGTCCACCAGCTCAATGCCCGCCTGTTCCGCCTGCGCCAGCGTCTGCGCGTCCGGGAAGCCCCAATAGCGCGAATCGCCCTGCTTTTCCGCCGCGATCGCTTCGCTGTGCTCCGCCAACATCAGCCGGCGCGCCAGGAAAGAGCCACTCTGCACGCCCAACAGCATCATGTTTTCCAGGAACGACAGATCGTGACGCAGCTCGGCGGGCAGGCGGGCGATAACCGGGCCGGCGTCCCAGTGCTCATCCATTTCATGCAGCGTTACCGCACAGTCCCTGTCACCGTTCATCAACGCGCGGAACAGCGTCATCACCCCGCGATAACGCGGCAAGTCCCCCGGATGCAGGTTCCACAGCAGCTTGCCGCGTCGGCTGAAGGCGCGCACATAGTCGGCGGAGAATTTCTGATAACAGCGCAGGGAGATCACCCCATCCATATGCCCCAGGCTGCTGATAAACGCGGCGTCATTGATGTCGAGAACGCGATGCGCTTTGACCCCGGCGGCGGCCAGGAACAGGGCCGGCGGCTGATAGGCCCCCTCGCAGGCGGCGGCGTTGCGGCCAACGAACGGGAACACGAAATCGTTCAGCACTTCGCGCTCATACAGCCCCAGGCGGCGAACCGCCGGCTCCTGCGTGCACCCAGCGCTTTTCGCCAGGGGGAAATACACCGTAAAGGCACACTGGCCCTTCAGGGTGGCGATCAGATCCTGACACACCAGCCAGGAGAAAATGTCGTTGCCGACAAAGAGCGCTACGTTTTTCATGCTTCAGCCTTCTTTGCGTTGAAAATAGGGTTGTTGAACACGATCTTGCTGATATCCCGCGTGATGGACTCCATCGCCGAGGTGTAAAAAAGATCGCCCTTGGCAGGCGCGCCGAGCGAGTAGAGATGCTGCTCGCGGCCGCGTCGGTCGGCGATTTTCAGCGTGTGCGGGTTGCACTTCACGCCGCCGAACAGGTTCTCTTGCACCAGCCCGTCTTGCAGCAGTTGCTGGCTCAGCCGGTTGGGCGGCAGTTGATAGGACGGCGTGGTGCAGTTGAACAGATACTGCGCATGCACCCGCGCCTCATGGCAACGAAGGATAAACCCGTCCGTTCCCTTGCTGATATCCGCCAGGCCGCCACAGGCGCGCAGGCGTTGGCTCTCCAGCGCCGCTACGATCTTGTTGGCGTTCTTGATCGGCATGGCGTGCCGATTGCGCATCCAGGAGGAGTTGTAAAAGCGCATGAAGACCTGCCGGTTGTTGGCATCCATCTTGACCCAGGCAGCGCACACCGCCGGGTGGATCGCCGCCAGATAGCTGCAGATATGCTCCCGGGCAAAACGCGCGCGATCGAGGCTTTCCGCCAGATCGCGGTAACAATCGCGCCTTTCCCCCAGCGCCGAGAGCACCGTCAACCGCTCCGGCCCCGGATAGTGGCGCGCCAGCGCGGCGTTGATCGCATGCACCAGCTGATGCGCGTCAATGAAATCGCGGCCGGCGACAAAGCGCCGAACCCCCTCCACAAACGCCTCCGGCGGCGGACGCATCAGCGCCGGCTGCACGCTGGGGAACAGGCCCGAGCGCGACAGGGCGCAGATGTCGGTCGCCCCCAGGCGCTCCATCAGCTCAACGATGGCGTCAATCGCCGTCAGGCTACAGCCGATCACGCCGATGCTCGAATAAGGGTTGATCGGCGGCAGATCCTGGTGGGCCTGATAAGCGATCACCCCATCCACCGGATAGAGACATTCCGGCGGGTTGTGCCCCGAACACAGCACCAGCGCGTTCATCTGTTCGGCGCCGCCACAGGTGGTGGTCAGCCGGTAGCCGGCTTCCAGCGGCGCGATGGCATTCACTTCGGCGGTCACGAAATTCAGCGCTACGTTGCTATCCGCCGCCATATAAATCGTCATGTCGCGAATAAAATCGAGATATTCCCGATACAGCCAGCGCGGCGGATAACGATCCTGGCAAAACTGTGGGAAATGCATGGCGATCCAATCGACGAAGTGCACATCGTCGAAAATATCCGCCGACATATTTTCCGGCGTCATATTTAATATATGGCTGTCAAAATCGCTGCTGTATGCCATACCGCCCTTGAAGCCCTGCTTGTCGAACACCGTCAGGGAAAGCGGCCTTTTGCAATGATTAACCGACTTATTTTTTATAAAGTTATACGCAAAAGCGATCCCGGCGGCTCCGCCGCCAACCACACCGAACTTATACATGAAATATCACCTTATAGTCATTGAACTGCGCTAAGAACTATTGCTTCAGGTGTTGGAATAAAAAGACGCTTTATTCCTTATTAACTTCTTGTATTGCGAGAACGAAAATCTTCGTCCCACCCCGGTGTGAAAACTTGCACGGGCTATATGGCCGATAAAATAGCGGCGCCCCGAACAAGCGTTATTTTTCTGCTCCGATAGTAGGGCGACGGCCGTTGGCTTGCTTTATATGAAGGGCCAACTATCATTGCGTTTCGGCCAATCTGCCCGCCAAAGGGAACACATGCGCAACGTCCGCATTGATGACATCGACCACGTAACGCGCGCGGTGATCGCCATCGGCACCGATTATCCGCCGGGGCACCTGCTGCCGATGCACAGCCACCGGCGCGCGCAGTTGTTGTACGGCGCCACCGGCGTCATGCACGTTTTCACGCAGCAAGGCAATTGGGTCGTCCCGCCGCAGCACGCAGTGTGGCTGCCGCCGCAGATGCCGCACGCGGTGAGGATGGTCGGCGTCACCACCCGCAGCCTGTATCTCGAACCCGGCGCGTTGCCCGCCGAACGGCCGCAGGTCTGTCAGGTGGTCAGCGTCACCCCGCTGATGCGCCAGCTGTTGATGGCCGCGGTGGATATGCCGCTGGAGTATGCACAAGAGGGGCGCGACGGAGCGCTGGCGACGCTGTTGCTGCATGAGCTGGCTCGGCTGCAGCCCTTGCCCCTGCACATCCCGCTGCCCGCCGATCCCCGGCTGGGCGAGCTGTGCCGCGCCTTTTTGCAGCACCCCGACGCTCACGACTCCGCGCAGCGGTGGGCCCCTCGTCTGTACATGAGCATTCGCACCTTCAGCCGCTTCTTTCGCGCGCAGACCGGCCTGCCGTTTTCGCAATGGCGCCAGCGCGCCTGCGTGGTGCTGGCGTTGGCGCTGCTGGCCGAAGGGCGCAGCGTAACGCAGGTGGCGATGGAGATGGGATATGACAGCAGCGCGGCGTTTTCAACCATGTTTCGCCGCGTGCTGGGGCAGGCGCCCTCCTCCTATCTGACGGAAGACGGGCGCGACGGTTGACGGTTTAGCGGAATTTCTTGTGGTTGGCGTCGCGGGTCTGTTTGAACCCCTGCGCCAGCTGCTTCGCTTCGGCGACTTTGCCCTGATTGGCCAGCGCCAGCGCCTGATCGATCTGGCCGATCAGGGTATCCAACCCGCTGCGAAAATCTTTCATCTCCGGGCTGTCGGCGGCTTTGTCTTCCAGCTTCGGCGGGGTGCCCTGTTTGGCGTCCTGCGCGGCGGCGCGCATGTTTTGCAGGCTCTGTTTGAGGGTGGCGGCGGAATCGGTATTCAGCACCGTTTTGTAGTTTTCCGCCAGGGTGTCCATATCGTCGCCCAGATCGGCGGCGACCGCCAGCGAGCTGGCCGCCAGCAGCGTCAACGCCGCCAGCGCTTTCAGGGTATTCTGCATGTTTGCTCACCTTCCAGTTATTGTTTTAATTAACCCACCGTTACCATAGGCAAGGCCGGGCAAAACCGAAACCGGAGATTTGTAAGCAAGGTTGAGACGGGATAACGCGCGACCGGCGGACGCCGGCCGCGCCGCGAATCACTGACCGGCGATCTTCATTTCCGGCAGCAGCACCGAACCGCACTGGATATTGCTGCGGGTTTCGATATCGCTGCCGACGCTGACGATGTTGCGCAGCATGTCTTTCAGGTTGCCGGCGATGGTGATCTCGCTGACCGGATATTGGATCTCGCCGTTTTCCACCCAGAAACCGGCGGCGCCGCGCGAGTAATCGCCGGTGACGCCGCTGACGCCCTGGCCCATCAGCTCGGTGACCACCAGGCCGGTGCCAAGCTGTTTCAGCATGCCGGCGAAGTCAGCGCCCTGCCCGGCAATGCGCCAGTTATGGATGCCGCCGGCATGGCCGGTGCTGTGCAGGCCCAGCTTGCGCGCCGAGTAGCTGGTCATCAGCCAGGTTTGCAGCACGCCGTCCTTGACGATATCGCGCCGCTGGGTGCGCACGCCCTCGCTGTCGAACGGCGTCGACGCCAGCCCTTTCAGCAGGTGCGGATGCTCTTCGACGGTCAGCCACGCCGGCAGGATCTGCTTGCCGAGCGAGTCCAGCAGGAAGGTCGATTTGCGGTAAACGCTGCTGCCGCTGATGGCGCCCACCAGATGGCCGAACAGCCCGGTGGCCACCTCGGAGGCGAACAGCACCGGCGCCTTCATGGTCGACAGTTTGCGCGGCGCGAGACGCGCCAGCGTGCGGCGGGCGCACTCCTGCCCCACCCACTCGGGGCTTTGCAGATCGCCCATCGCACGGCCGATGGTGTAAGCGTAATCCCGCTCCATATCGCCGTCCTGCTCAGCAATGACGCAGCTGGACAGCGAGTGGCGGCTGGAACAGTAGCTTTGCAGCATGCCGTGGCTGTTGCCGAACACCTTGATGCCGTAGTGGCTGTTGAAGCTGCCGCCTTCGGTGTTGGTGATGCGCTTATCCGCCGCCAGCGAAGCCTGCTCGGCGCGCGCCGCCAGCTCGATGCCGCGCTCGGCGTCCAGCTCGATCGGGTGGAACAGATCGAGATCCGGCGCCTCGAACGCCAGCAGATCTTTCTCCGCCGGGCCGGCGCAAGGATCCTCAGAGGTGTAGCGCGCGATATCCAGCGCCGCCTGTACGGTGCGGGCGATGGCGTCCGGGCTGAGATCGGTGGAAGAGGCGCTGCCTTTGCGCTGGCGGTGATACACGGTGATGCCCAGCGCGCCATCGCTGTTGAACTCGACGTTTTCCACCTCGCCGAAGCGGGTGCTGACGCTGATGCCGGTCGATTTGGTGACCGCGACTTCCGCCGCATCGGAACCGGCGCGGGCCAGCTCCAGCGCCTGAGAGACGGCCTGTTCCAGCGCCTTGCGCTGTTCTGCAACTTGAGTGACTACTTTCATCAATCTGCCATAATTAATCAGAAAATCGTTGAGAAAAGTGCCGGAGCGGCGTAGTTGTGCACGCGGAGCGGCGCGCAAAAATCCTGAGATCTCTGCCGTTGAGTCTAACAGGAACCGCGTTGAATTTCGCATAAAGCCGGCAACCTGTTAGGATTAGCCTCTTTTTAACGGAGCCTACCATGAACAAACAGCCTGAAGACTGGCTCGACGATGTCCCGGAGAATGAAAACGAGGACGATGACGAGATTATCTGGGTCAGTAAAAGTGAGATTAAACGTGATGCCGAAGCGCTGAAAGACCTGGGGGCCGAAATGGTCGATCTGGGCAAAAACGCGCTGGATCGCATCCCGTTGGACGAAGATTTGCGCGCCGCCATCGAGCTGGCGCAGAAGATCAAGAAAGAGGGTCGTCGCCGTCAGCTGCAGTTGATCGGCAAGATGCTGCGCGCCCGCGATATCGAGCCGATCCAGACCGCGCTCGACAAGCTGAAAAACCGCCACAACCAGCAGGTTTCGCTGTTCCACAAGCTGGAAGCGCTGCGCGACCGTCTGGTGGAAGAAGGCGATGACGTGATTCCGTCGATCCTGGATCTGTATCCGGCCGCCGATCGCCAACAGCTGCGTTCACTGGTGCGCAACGCGCAGAAAGAGAAGGCCGCCAACAAGCCGCCTAAGGCTTACCGCCAGATCTTCCAATACCTGCGCGAGCTGGCCGAAGCGGCCGACTAAGCGCCGCCGCCATCCCGGGATGAACCCGTTTCATCCCCGGTGATGGGCCGGTTCGCCGCTACTTTCGCGGATATTGAAACGCAGGCTGCCTTCCAGCTCTTCTTCCGCCTCTTCAAACAGCAGAATGATCGCGCCGAAACGACGCTTGCTGCGGGCATTCAGGTGAGTGAACTCGATTTCCACCGGCAGGCCGATATCGCCGGTCACCACGTCCCACAGCGCGTCGAGGTTGGCGCCGAACCCCTCGTCCAGCGCAAACTTGTGCGCGAAATCGCGGTAGAAGGTCGGCACATCCTGGATCTGTTCGAAATCAAACTCTACTTTTGCCATCAAACTCACTCCACACGAATGAAGTTTTTGTAATGGTCGCGCGTGACGAAGATCAGACCGTCGCTCGAATACAGCAGGCGATCGGCGCCGCGCCGGCCACACTGATAATTGATGTCCGCTTCGCGCCAGACCCGGCCGCCGGCGCTCGGCAGTTGCCCTTCACGGTTAGAGAACCGATCGCCGCCGATCGCCTTGCCCGGCAATACCGCACAGAGGTTGCCTGAACGCGGATCCCAGCCCTGCTCGCGCGCCTGCTTCTTGGTGACGTAATAGCCCGGCAGCCGCTGATGCTGCTGCAGGTAACTCACCACCGTTTGCTGCTGCGTGAGCCGATCGATGCTCTGCTGCTGTCCCGCCGGCGCTTGGGCCACCGCCGGGTTGCCGTCGATCGCACGGTGCTCGTTGCCGCGCAGCGCGCTGAAGACGGCGATGACCACGGCGATGACAATCGCCAACAGAATCCGCTTGTTCATGACATTCCCTGAAATTATGCCGCCGAAGGCACCGCAGCGCCCCCAGGCTAGTTAGCTATATAGTCGACCTGGATGAAACTAAGATGACCGGCACGTCACATTTTCGCGGCGGTAAGAGTTTCATCCATTCATGACAATGATGCCACTTTCCAGCCGTTCTGGCACTCGGAGTCGCTCTGAAAACGGGTCGCCCCACATGAGACGGCCCGCCGTGCCAGGCGCTGCTTTCAGTATAGTCGGGGAAGGCGCCGCACAACGCGGCGCAACAGGCGGGAACGCATCAATCGATCAAGGCGTGGCGATAGCGATGCAGCATGTCGGCCAGGCGCTTCACCGGCCCGGTGACGCTGAGCGGCGCCTGATTGTCTACCAATTTTTGCTGGTACTCGTTCATTTCACCCAGCAAGCGATCGTAGTAATAGGCGCGCTTGACGTCGTTTTTGGCCGAGACCACCCGATCGGCGGTGCTGCGGATCTGGCGGTGGAAGGCCGACAGCTCTTCGCTGACCGGAATCTCCGCCCGCTGCATGCGCTGGTGGGCGATGATCAGGTTCAGCGCCAGACGATACTTGGCGATGTCGTTCGGGAACATCATCAGCAGTTGATTAAGCTGCTGATACAGCGCAGGCAGGTGGTTCTGCCGACGGCGCGCCGCCTTGGTGGTCAGCGCCGACACCGCGCTGCTGACGAACTGGTTGAGCAACGTGCGGCCGGTGCGTTCGCGCGAATTGTCGCGGATCAACAGCAGCACCATCAGCCCGACGCAGCTGCCGAGGAACTGGCCGAGCGCTCCGTCGAGAAACTGGGTGACGTTGAACTCCATCGGGTTGCTCAGCACCAGAATGTTGATGGTCCCTGCCAGCAGCCCCAGCGAACCGAGCCGCCGCTTCTGCACCTCGATGCCGATGAAAAACGCCAGCAGGCCGAGGCTGAGGCACAGCAGCAAAATGCTCTGCTGTGTCGCCGGCAGGATCACCATGAAGAACAGGGAGCCGACCGGGATCGCCGCCAGCATGCCCAGCACGAAATCCATCGCCACCATGCGCGGCGCCGGGGTGCGCATCGCCAGCGAGGTGATTACCGCAATGATCACCATAAAGCCGCTGCCGGACGTCCAGCCGGTCCACAGCCACAGCAGGCAGCCGAACGCCGTGGCCACAAAGGTGCGCAGGCCGTTGATCATCGCATGATGCCCTTCCGCCGAGGTCGGCTTGACCACCGTTTCATTGCTCAACACGTCCTCTTCCACCGCGCTGATGCTGCCGTTGGTGTGTACGCCCTTCGACAGCAGCAGGTAGCGCGTTGCCGCGCCGACCCAGCCAGTGAGGGTCGGCAGCGTTTCTTCGGAGCGATGCGTGGTCAGCACCTGGCGCAACAGCTTCATGCGCCTGTGGATCTCCTGCGGGGTTTCCGCCGGCACCATCAGCTGTTCCCGCAGGCTCGCTTGCAGCGCGTCCGGGTGATTCAACAGGATCAGGTAGGTTTCGCAAGCCTGGGTAATCAGCGTCAGCGACAGGGTATGCAGCGCCTTCACCCGGCGATTGACCTTCTGCCAGCGCGAAGACTCCATCATCAGGTTGTTGCGCATGCCGTCCAGCGTCGTGGTGCTCTTCACCAGATTGCTCCAGGCGCGGTCGATGTCTTCTTTGTCGGCGTTGCTGATGCACATCTGCATCAGGCGATAGTGATCCACCAGCAGCTGATCCACCGCCCGATCGATATCCTGCTTGATCGAACGCGGCGAGAACAGCAGATCCGCCAATACGGCGCTGACGATGCCCAGCACGATCTCGCTGCAACGCTCGATGGCGAACTGCGGCGCTTCCAGCAGATGGGCCTCGCTGGTGGCGACCGTCACGATGATGATCAGCGCGGTATAGCCGGCCAGGCCCCAGGCGTAGGAGTTCTCGACCTTGATCAGTGAAGAGAGCCAGGTGCAGAAACCGGCCCAGATGCAGCACAACAGCAGCATCACCACCGGCGCGCGGGCGGTGGTGATGATAATGAGCAGGCCGACGAAGCAGCCGATAAAGGTGCCGATAATACGCAGCCAGCCGCGGTGGCGGATGGCGCCGGAGAAGGGTTCACCGCCGGCGGCAAAGGCCGGGCCGGCGGCGACGATGGCGGCGGTCATCGCCGACCAGCGCGGGGTTTCCAGATTGAGATGGAAGCCGACGAACAGCGCAAACACAATCGCGAAGCTGAGCTTGAAGGCGAATCTCAGCCGGATAAAGGTTGGGCTATTCATTAGCCGAACTCACGCAGCCGGTGCATCAGGCGCACAAAAGGCGAGCCGCTGTCGGCATTGCGATCGTTCTTGCCGACGATCACCACGGTGGCGGTGGTGCCGGCCGGGTACGGATGCTGTTGGTCCTTGGCGTCCAGCAGGATCTTCACCGGCACGCGCTGCGCCAGGCGCACCCACTCCAGGTTGCTGTCGATCGAGGCCAATCCTTTGTTGTTCACCGTGCTGCTGCTGTTGTTCACCGCCGCCGCCACGCTGTCGACGGTGCCATGCATGATGCGGTTGCTGCCGAGCGGGGTGATCTCCGCGCGATCGCCCTTATTCAGGCCGTTCAGCTTGGTTTCTTCCAGATAGGCCAGGATGTAGAAGGAGTCTTTCTTCACCAGCGCCACCGCCACCGAACCGCGGGTGATGTATTCGCCGGCGTGTACGTTGAGGTTGGTGATCCAGCCATCGGCCGGAGCGCGCACCGTGGTGCGTTCCAGATCCAGCTGCGCCAGCTCACGCGTCGCCACGGCCTTCGCCAGCTGGTGTTGCACGGTCTGCAGCGAGTTGTTCGACTGGTCGATTTCTTCCTGCGACATCGCCTGCACGCCCAGCTTCACGCGGCGGCCGGCCTCGCGCCGCTTTTCCGCCGCCAGCGTCTGATAGTAGGCGACGTCGGCACTGGCTTGCGCCAGCGCCTGCTCATAGCGCGGCCGATCGACCACGAACAGCACCTGCCCTTTCTTCACCAATTGGTTATCCACCACCGGCACATCGGTCAGCAGACCGCTGACGTCCGGCGCGATCGCCACCACGTCGGCGGTGAACTTAGCGTCACGCGTCCACGGCGACTCGGTGTAAAACACCCAGGCCTTGAATACCGCGACGATGCCCAGCAGCACAAGAATCAAAGTGATCGCGATTCGGGTTATTTTTATCGAAAAATTTTTCACAGCGACCTCAAACAAAAAGACATGAAATCAGATAAAACAAGCAGCAATACAGCGCGGTGTTAAAAAGCGCCGGATGCCAGACAAAATCGTAAATCCCCGTCGGCTGCAGCAGGCGGCGCAAGAGGAAAAACAGCGCCAGCGACACCAGCAGCTCGAAAAACACCGGCGGAAACGACAGTCCGAAGATGACCATAACCGGAAGCAAACTCATCACTTTTTCCTTATTGTTCACTGCGCCGGGGAAAGACAGGTCTCGCCATTCACATTCTCTTTACATTTTAGCGTGCGCGCGCCACAAATCTTGACCAGGCAGCTTGTCCAGGTCACGAACCCGAAAAAAGGTTAAACTTTGGGGCAGACATCCACGACAGGGATTGCGAGGGTGCCGGAGGAGCGGCAGGATTGCGTTGCCGATCGCTCTCGCACGTTGGTAAGGTCTATTCACCCGACCACGTTATATTAGCCTGCTTACTATCAAGGCATCAACAATCTGTGATCTAAATCACTTTTAAGCCAGAGTGAATAATGGAAAGATTAAAACGGATGTCGGTATTCGCCAAAGTGGTTGAGTTCGGGTCGTTTACCGCGGCCGCGCGCCAACTCGGCATGAGCGTTTCATCGATCAGCCAAACCGTCTCGAAACTGGAAAATGAGCTGCAGGTCAAGCTGTTGAACCGCAGCACGCGCAGCATCGGCCTGACCGAGGCCGGCAAAATCTACTATCAGGGCTGCCGACGCATGCTGCAGGAAGTCAGCGAAGTGCATGAGCAGCTGTATGCGTTTAACAATACCCCCGCCGGCACGCTGCGCATCGGCAGCTCATCCACCATGGCGCAAAACGTGCTGGCGAACATGACCGCCGAGATGATGAAAGAGTACCCTGGCCTGACGGTCAACCTGGTGACCGGCATTCCGGCGCCGGATCTGATCACCGACGGGCTGGATCTGGTGATCCGCACCGGTGAGCTGCAGGACTCCAGCCTGTTCTCCCGCCGCCTGGGGCAGATGCCGATGGTGGTGTGCGCCGCCAAAAGCTACCTCAGCCAGCACGGCACGCCGCAGAAGCCGAGCGACATGGTCAACTTTTCCTGGCTCGAGTACAGCGTGCGGCCCGACAGCGAATTTGAACTGATGTCGCCGGAGGGCATCACCACGCGCATTTCTCCGCAGGGGCGCTTCGTCACCAACGACTCCTCCACCATGATCCGTTGGCTGAAAAACGGCGCCGGCATCGCCTACGCCCCGCTGATGTGGGTGATCGAAGAGATCAAGCGCGGCGAGATCGAGATCCTGTTCAAAAGCTACCATTCGGATCCGCGGCCGATCTACGCGCTCTATACCGAGAAGGACAAACTGCCGCTGAAGGTACAGGTGTGCATCAACTACCTAACCGACTATTTCGAACGCGTGGCGGCGGTCTATCAGGGCTATCGTTGAGCGGCGCTCAAATAGCGGTGCGCCAGCGCGCCCAGCAGCATCAACGCCAGCATGCCGAGGCCCCACAGCAGCCAGACGGCGTAGCCGGCCCAGTTCAGCAGCAGAGGAAAATAGCTCGCCAGCCCGCTACCCAGCTGTTTCAGCCACGGCAGCCAGGCGTCCAGCACCGCCTGCGGCACCAGGCTCAGCGCGCCGTTCACCGGCAGCGATGCGCCGCCGGCCGCTTCCGCCAACGCCGGGAGCCAGGCCAGCACGCCGGCTACGCCCCAGGCCAGCAGCGTCCATAGCGCCATGGCGCCCAGCAGCAGCGCTAGCGTCCAACCGCCCCGGTTCACGGCACACCGCCGCCGCACTGCGGGCAAAAGCGGCTGCCCGACGGCAGCGGCGCGGCGCACTGGCCGCAGGTGGCGCTCAGCGCGGCAAACGGCTGACCGCAGCGGTGGCAATAACGCGCGCCCGATTTATTCACCGCCTGGCATTCCGGACACTGCGGCCCCGGCTCGCCATGCTGGTTATAGCGGTTGCCATGATGCCCGCCGCCGTGGCCCGCGCGCTGATGACCGCGGTTAATACCGCCTTGCCCCAACAACCTTTTCAGTAAGCTCATCCCGCCTCTCCTCTGTGCATTGACGCTGACCCTCACTGTAAACCCTGGAGTAACCTCTAGGGTAAAGCCCGGCGAGCAGGCTTTACGTTTCATTACATCGTAAAAGTGGCAAGGCTTTGATGCCGCTAACAAAAGCACCATCGGCATTATCCCACGCCGCCACGCTGCGTTATGCTGCGGGAACCTCTCCCTGCATCAGGAATAACCATGAAAAAAATCATACTGGACTGTGACCCGGGGCATGACGACGCCATCGCCCTGCTGCTGGCCTGGGGCAATCCGCAGATCGACCTGCTGGCGGTCACCACCGTGGTGGGTAATCAGACGCTGGACAAAGTGACGCGCAACGCGCTGGCGGTGGCGCGCATCGCCAATATCACCGGCGTGCCCTTCGCCGCCGGCTGCCCGCGCCCGCTGGTGCGCAATATCGAAGTGGCGCCCGATATCCACGGCGATTCCGGCCTCGATGGCCCGGTGCTGCCGGAACCTCACCTGCAGTTGGACTCGCGCCACGCGGTGGATCTGATCATCGATACGGTGATGGCCCACCCGCCCGGCAGCGTAACGCTGGTGCCGACCGGCGGCCTGACCAATATCGCCATGGCGGTGCGCAAAGAGCCGCGCATTGCCGAGCGGGTCAAGGAAGTGGTGCTGATGGGCGGCGGCTACCATGTGGGCAACTGGAGCGCGGTGGCGGAGTTCAATATCAAAATCGATCCCGAGGCGGCGCACATCGTGTTTAACGAAAAATGGCCGCTGACCATGGTCGGGCTGGATCTTACCCACCAGGCTTTGGCCACGCCGGCAGTCTGCGCGCGTATCGCCGCCCTCGGCACCCGGCCGGCCGCCTTCGTCGGCGAACTGCTGGCATTCTTTGGCCGTATGTACCAACAGGCGCAGGGCTTCAGCGCCCCGCCGGTACACGATCCTTGCGCCGTCGCCTACGTGATCGATCCGAGCGTGATGACGGTGCGCAAAGCGCCGGTGGATATCGAACTCACCGGCACCCTAACGTTGGGCATGACGGTCGCGGATTTCCGCGCGCCGCCGCCGCCGGACTGCCACACTCAGGTGGCGGTCAAACTGGATCAGGATAAATTCTGGGATCTGGTGGTGGATGCGCTGGAACGGATTGGCGAAGTGGAGTGAGGTCTGTGAAGCGTGGATTAACGCGCTTTTACAGGCGCGTTAATCCGTCTTGCGGCACGGCAACAGGGATAGGGGGATCATCACCCCTTTATTTCCACAGTAACAGAACAATCTTAATAAAATGGAGTTAAATAAAATTTAAAAACAACCTATAAAAAACAAGAAGAATCTTAATGAAAGTAAATACAGGTTAAATAAAGAAAATATAAAATAAAAATAAAAAACAGCGATAAATAAAACCACGATCGCCGTGCCGTCATTGGCAACAACGATTTAACAAGAAAATGCTTATCTCATTGGCTACATCGCCTGTCGGCCCAAGCGTTCGTTGTCGCACACACGGCGTTTTACTACGTACAAAAAAATCTCAATATTTTGATTTAAATACAAAAATAAAATAAAAGATTAAAAATTGACTGGAGCAAGGTGAATTTGAGAAAATGACAACCCTGTTTTTTCAAACAAATAAAACACCCTTTGCAGGCAACTGAAATACGGCTTACCCCTTTTTATATAAACCGTCCCCGCGCTCACAGGGGAAAAACTTATTTATCGCTTCAACAGGAAGTCTTTTCAATTTCCATAAAAAATTTTAGGTATTGAAGCTTCAGCGAATTTAAACACCAGGATAAGGATAGGGAATCCTAATAATATGCATTCAATGATCGATATCGAAACATGGCAGGTTCACCATGACCGATAAAACCGCCATTAACGCACCGGCTATCGCCGTGCTGCCCCTGCTGCTGATCTGGATGGCGGCGATCCTGCCGTTCTATCACCCCAACATGGGCGGCGGCGGCCTGGCGCTGCCGCAAAACATTCTGGCCTGGAGCGCCATGGCGCTGACCACGCTGATCGTGACCTTCACCGTTTGCCTTGGCCGTACCCGTCTTTCGCTGACCCCCACAGCACGCCTGTTGCTGCTCGGCATCGCCGTATTGGCGCTGCCGCTGCTGTATACCCGCGCCGAGTGGCGCGAAGACGCCCTGTGGCGCTGCGCCGGTTTGCTCGGTGGCTGGCTGTTCTATGTCGCCTGCCTGCAGCTGCGCCTCACCACCCGGCAACGCGATCTGTTGCTGTACGGCCTGCTGTTCGCCGTAAGCGTTCAGGCATTGCTGGCGGCGCTGCAGCTGTTCGCCCCCGCGCTGGCCTGGGTGGCCCCCAATGGCCGCCGGGTCTACGGCGTCTTTCAGCAACCGAACGTGCTGGGCAGCTTTATCGCCACCGGGCTGGCTTTGGCGCTCTGGCTACTGCTTGCCCCCCTCTCCACGCCGACGCGGCGGCGGCAGCTCCCGCTGCTCGCCCTGCTGGCCGCTTTCTCCGCCCTGCTGGTGCTGATCCAGTCGCGCGCCGCCTGGCTGGGCGGCGCCCTGGCGGCGGCGCTGCTGCTGTGGCGTTTTGCCCGTCAGCGCCCAGGCGCAAGCCGCTGGGCCGGCGGCGCGCTGCTGTTGGGCGTGGCGGCCGGTCTCACGGTGCTGTTCACCGGTCTTGGCCTAGATAGCCGCGCCGGTCTGATCGGGCGGGAGCTTTCCAACAGCGCGCGCCTAACCATGCTGCATGACGTCGGCGCCATGATCCTGGCCAAACCGCTGCTGGGCTGGGGCTACGGCGGCTTTGAATACAGCTTCGCGCACTTCCGTCTGCAGGAAATGCCCTGGCGAGAAGTGCTGGAAGTCGCCGGGCATCCGCACAATGAAATCCTGCTGTGGTGGGTTGAGGGCGGCCTGCCGGCGCTGGCGGGGATCGTTATCGTCCTCGTCGCCGGCGCGCTGCTGCTGAAACGCGCCTGGCAACGGGATCGCGCACAGCCGGGCGGTGCGCGCGTCGGGCTGTTTCTGGTGCTGCTGCCAATGCTGGTGCACACCCAGCTGGAATACCCTTTCTATCTGTCTGCGCCGCATTGGCTGGCGTTTCTGCTGCTGCTGGCGCTGCTGGACGGCCAAACCGGCGAGCCCCGCCCACTGCCGTTCGCCAAAGCCCTGAGCCTGCCGGTGGCGATGGCGGCCATCGGCGTGTTGGTGATGGCGATCTTCGCCTGGCAAGGGCGCATGGCGCTCACCCAATCGGAACGCACCATGCTGGCCTCCATCGACAGCATCGAGCAGATGCCGCCGCCGGCCGCCTGGATCTACCGGGAGCGCAAAACCTTCGACGAGCAATCTCACGCGCTGCTGGTCTATAACCAAACGAGCGATGATGCCCTGCTGACCGGCTATCGGCAGTGGGCCAATGCCTATCTGCAGCGCCGCATCGACGCCAACGTCTATGCCACGCTGATCATGATTTTGCGTTATCAGGGCGCTCAGGCGGAAGCAGACGCCCGCCAGCGGGAAGCCGCTTTCCTGTTTGCGCGGGATGCGCGGTTTAGGTAGGAAGAATAAGGTGAGAGCGCGTCGCTCTCACCTGCCGTCTTAAGATTAACGCGGCAAAATCGCGCACGTTTTATCCAGCAGCGATTCTACCGAGGCGCGGTTGCCGACGTCCCAGCCGCGCTTCGAGGCCAGCAAGATAAAACCCCGTTGGCCGGCAAACGTGGTCGGGACGACGGCCACGCCATACTCCGCCAGCTGCGGCGGCGACAGATGAAAATAATCCGCAAGATCCCTAATCGGGTAGATGCCCATCGCGGTCGGCTGCATCACGCGGCGGGCATAGTAGGTGTGGCGCAGCAGCTTATCCGGCAAGGGGCGCCATTGTTCCTGTATGTAGGGGCGTTCCGCCTGCAGCTGGCGCCGCACATCCTCGCGCAGACAGGTCAGGTGAATGTGCAATTGGTTCTGGCTGCGGCCGTAAGCGGAGTTGATCGCCATGCCCAGCCTGTCGTCCGGCACCGGCCCGCCATACTCGGCGGCCAGCCGGTAACGCATCAGCCATGCATAGCCAAAATAGTCCGTTCGTTCTCCGGCCAGCAGCAGCGGGCTTTCAATGCCGGAAAGCGGCGCCGTCGGCACCAGAATGAAATGATAGGGATAACGCGGGTTTTGCAGCACGCTGAAACCCTGCGCTTTCCCCTGCGGCATATAAATCTGCTCACACGGGGCCGGATCGCGCTTTTGCTGATAGTTGGCCATGCAGAGCTTATCGACCACGCCCCACAGCGCATCGGAACGGGCGCAGCCCGTCAGGGACAGAACGCCCAGCAACAGCAGCCAACGCCGGGCGGAGAAAGCCCAACGCGCCATCCTCGTATTGTTCCGTTTTTTCGCCACGTCAATTTCATTCCATCACTGGGCGCAGGCGCGCCTGCAAGGGCCGCAACATGGGGAATGGATAAAGGAGCCAGCGCGTGGCCCCTTGAGGAAAGATTACGCCGTGCCGCCGACGGTCAGCGTATCCAGTTTCAGCGTCGGTTGGCCGACGCCCACCGGCACGCTCTGGCCTTCCTTGCCGCACACGCCCACGCCTTTATCGAGCGCCAGATCGTTGCCGACCATCGAGATCTGCTGCATCGCCTCGATGCCGGAGCCGATCAGCGTCGCCCCTTTCACCGGTTTGGTGATGCGGCCCTTCTCGATCAGGTAGGCTTCGGTGGTGGAGAACACGAACTTGCCGGAGGTGATGTCCACCTGGCCGCCGCCAAAGTTCGGCGCGTACAGGCCATACTCGACGCTGGCGATGATCTCTTCCGGCGTCGATTGGCCCGCCAGCATGTAGGTATTGGTCATGCGCGGCATCGGCAGATGCGCGTAGGACTCGCGGCGGCCGTTGCCGGTCGGCGCGACGCCCATCAACCGCGCGTTGAGTTTGTCCTGCATGTAGCCTTTCAGCACGCCGTTTTCGATCAGCACGTTGTACTGGCCCGGCACGCCTTCGTCATCGATCGCCAGCGAGCCGCGGCGCCCTTGCAGGGTGCCGTCATCCACCACGGTGCACAGCTCGGAAGCCACCAGCTCGCCCATATGGCCGCTGAACACCGAGGTGCCGCGCCGGTTGAAATCGCCTTCCAGGCCGTGCCCCACCGCCTCGTGCAGCAGCACCCCAGGCCAGCCGGCTCCCAACACTACCGGCATATTGCCGGCCGGCGCCGCCACCGCGCCGAGATTGACCAGCGCCATGCGCACCGCTTCTTTGGCATAGGCATCGGCGCGCACGTCGCCGTCGACTATTTCCAGGAAATAGTCGTAACCGAAACGGCCGCCGCCGCCGCTGGAGCCGCGCTCACGCTTGCCGTCCTGCTCCACCAGCACGCTGACGGAGAGCCGCACCAGCGGGCGAACGTCCGCCGCCAGCGTGCCGTCGGTGGCGGCCACCAACACCTGCTCATAAACGCCGGTGATGCTGGCGTTCACTTCCTGCACCCGCGCATCGGCGGCACGCGCCACTTTATCGACGCGGTGCAACAGGGCGATTTTCTCTTCGCGCGGCAGGCTTTGCAGCGGATCGAGCAGCGGGTACAGCGCCCGGTAACCGATTTCGCCCAGAGTGTGCGCCCGCCCGTCGCCCTGCTCGCGCACGATGCTGCGCGCCGCCTGGGCGCTCTGCTGCAGCGCATTCAGGGTGATCTGATCGGCATAGGCGAAACCGGTTTTCTCGCCGCTGACGGCGCGCACGCCGACGCCCTGGTCGATATTGTAAGAGCCATCCTTGATGATGCCGTCCTCGATCACCCAGGCTTCGTGATAGCTGGACTGGAAATAGAGATCGGCGTAGTCGATACGGCGTTCTGCCAGTTGACCCAGTACCGAGTACAGGTCTTGATGACTCAGCTTGTTGGTAGCGAGTAACTGCTCACTGACAAACGTCAGGCTCATAATGGTTTCACTCTTGATTGGAGGATAACGTGTCAGACGGCGCCGTCAGCGACGTCTGGAATCGGTTGTGCTGCAGCACCGGCATCTGTTGCCGCAGGGGCTGCAGGCTTGTGGTGTCCACGCGCACCTTCAGCGCCGCCACGGCGTCCGGGTTCTCGGCCAGCACCTTGCCCCAGCCGTCGACAGCCAGCGTGTGGCCCCAAGTGCGGCGGGTCGGCCCGTGGCGCCCCACCTGCGCCGGCGCCAGGATCATGCACTGGTTTTCGATCGCCCGGGCGCGCAGCAGGATTTCCCAATGCGCCTCGCCGGTGACCCGGGTAAAGGCCGCCGGCACCGAAATCAGTTCAGCGCCCTGCGCCCGCAGCGCCTGGAACAGCGCGGGGAAGCGCAGATCGTAGCATATGGTCATGCCCAAACGCCCGACCGGCGTATCCACCACCGTCAAATGCTGCCCGTGCTGGTAGGTATCCGACTCGCGGTAGTGGGCGTGCGCGTCGTTGATATCCACATCGAACATGTGCAGCTTGTCGTAGCGGGCGCGGATCTCGCCCTGATCGTCGAACAACAGGCTGCTGGTGGTGATAAGCTCCGGGTTTTCGCGGCTGATCAAGGGCATCGAGCCCACCAACAACCACACGCCATAGCGGCGCGCCAGTTCGCGCACCGCGTTCTGCAGCGGGCCATCGCCCTGTTTTTCCGCCTGTTGGCGATAGGCTGCGGAGTTGGCGAACAGCAGCGCGTTCTCCGGCGTCATGACCAGTTTTACCCCGGCATTGAGCTGCTTGATCTGCTGTTCAATCTGGGCCAGGTTATCGCGCACCTGATCGCCACTGCACAACTGCAACAACGCAACGTTAGCATTCCTCATGACGCCTTATCCTCCTTTGCCTTACGAAGTACCTCATTGATCTTCGGCTGATCGAGATCGCCGCTGATATGGTAACGAATCAGCGAAATCTTGCTCCACAGCGGCCCCAGCACCTGCGAGGCGGCGAACACCGCCGCGCCGACGATCGGGTTAACGACAAACGCAGTGGCCACGCCGACCGTCGCCGAAATCGCCGGCGCCACCACCGCTTCCATATCGATGCGGCGGCGCGCCAGATCGATCTGGCCACTCATGGCGATATCCGCCGCCAGGCCGTCGATCAATAGATTATCAGTATGCATTATGCCATCTTTCAGCCAGGCGGTGCTGCGGATGGAATCAAAGTAGAAGCCTTTGCCGAAGGTATCGCTGAAATCGAACTGCAGCTTGCGCAGCAAGGCGTCGAAGCTGACCAGTCGCAGCAGCTGGCCGGCGCGGCCGCCGCCCATGCTGTCGATCTCGCCCTTGCCCATTTTGACCTGCAGCGCGCCGCTCAGCGTATTGACCTGCGGCTGCCACGGCGCGCCGCGCCAGTACAAATCGAAGTCCACGTCGTAAGGCGCGCCTTTCAGCGGGATGGTGATGCCGAAGAAGGCGGCGGTTTCATCGATCTTGCCGCCGAGCAGCTTGCCTTTCAGCGAGCTGCGCTCTTCCTGCGCGTTCTGCTTCCACAGGCCGGTGGCGCTCATGCGCCCTTTGCCGGTATCGACCAGGCCGTGATCCAGCGTCAGGGTATCGCCCCGATTACTCAGATCCGCCTCGACCTTGCCGAGGTTCTGCCCCAGCACCCAGCACGACTTGCAGCGCAACATCAGCGAAGGCCAGTCGCGGAAGCTGACTTTCTCCGGCGGCGGTGGCGGCGAACCCGCCGCGCTTTTCGTCTCGGCGAACTGCGGGTTGTAGTACAGGTAGTTGATATCGGCGCGCCACGGCCCGCGATCGGCCACCCGCAGGCTGCCGTCCACTTCATCGCTCTTGGCGCTCACCACGGTGGCGCCCAGCTGTTTTTCGGCCGACAGCGTCAGCTTATGCCAGGCCTGGCCGCCCAACAGCAGCTGCGGCGTGGTCAGCGCCACGGTGGTGGGGAAGCTGAAACCGCCCACCTGACCGCTGCCGCCGCCCTGTTTCAGCGCCGGCGCCAGCAGCGCCAGCCATTGCTCGCCGTCCAGCGCCGGCAGGTTCAGCGTCATCGACTTGCCGGCCGGCAGCGGCGGCGTGCCGCCACCGTTGGTTTGCCAGGCGGCGCGCGCCAGATTCACCTGTTTTTTGTCGAAGTTCCATTCGCTGTTGAAGCGGTTCTGCTTGCCCGCACTGCCGGTCAACATGAAGCCGTTAAGACCGCCTTTGACCTTGACGCTCACCGGCAAGGCTTCGCCCGGCGCCTTGTCCAGCGGCGAAGGTAAGTGACTGCTCACTTTCCTTAGGTCTGCGTCAAGGCCGATATCGTAGCTGGCCGAGCCCTGATGCGGCAGCGTGATGGCCACCTGACTCTGCCAGGGCGCGCTGCCGCTGAGCGCATCGGCGGCCTCTTTCGGCAGGCCGGGGAACTTGCCCGGCTGCCAGTCGCCCTTCAGGCCGACGTTGACCTTGTAGTCACGCTCGCCTTCCTGGGTGGTGAAGTTGACCGCCACCGGCTGCCCGAACCAGTTGGCCGACAGGGGGTCGCTCTGCAGGTTGCCGTTGTCGAAGCGGAACTTGCCGCTGAGCTTTTGCAGTTCGCTGTCCAGCGGCTTGATCAGCAACGAATTGTTGTTCAGCGCCACTTCACCGGTGGCTCTGACCTGCTCGCCGTCCAAGGGAATATCGAGATGTAAGCGCCCACTGACATCACCGCCAATCTGCAGCTGATCCAGCGCCGCCCCCAGCGAATCGTGCAGCGGCGTCTGCATGAAGTAGTCGTGCACATCGCTGCCCGCACCCGCGACTTCGGCGTCGATCAGCAGCCGCTCTTTCAGGTAATCCGGGATCACCGCGCTGATATTTTTGCCCGCCACCTTGCCCAGCCGGGTTTGCGGCGCATGCATCCACAATCCCTCGTTGGCGAAGTCGAGGTCGATCGCCAAATCGGTCAGCGCCGGCCAGCCCGGTTGGAACTGGAAGGTGGCGTGGCGCAGCGGCACGAAGACTTCGAACTGCCCTTCGTTCTTACGGTACGGGAAGTGCTGCGGATCGCCGGAATAAATCAGCGTGGCGTTATCCACCCGGCCGCCCTGAATGGCGCCGCTCAGGTAGTCCACCAGATGCTTGCCCATCAGCGGTTCCGGGAAATAGCGCCAGGCCTCGGCGCCGTCATACAGGCGGATGCCCGCCAGGATGTTCAGCCACGGATCGCCCTTGGCCGGCTGCTGATAACGGAAATCGCCGTTGACCCACAGCGACTTCGCCTTGACGTCCAGCCCCTGACTCGCCAGCTCCCAGCCTTGATCGTTGTAACGCCAGGTCAGCGCGCCGCGCGCGCTGCTGATTTCAAGCGGCGCACGGAACATATCGCCGTAAGGCAAGGTGCTGCCTGCCAGCCCCAGCGTCAGGCGGCCGTTCTCCACCCCGCCGCTCAACGCGCCGGAGAAGTGGTTGACGCCGGGCAGCAGCTCCCAACGCTGCCAGCTAACATCGCGCCACAGCGCCTGGAAACGGCTCTTTTCCGGCTGCTTCAGCGGGATGTCCAGTGCCAAGGCCTCCATCTTCCCCTGCGGCTGCAGATCGTTCCAGCGATCGAGCACGTCCGGGCTGAGGAACGAGAAGGTCGGCAGCAGCGCCGACAGGCGCTCCAGCTGAAGGTTAGTCGCGCGTACCCGCAGCTCTTCATTCTGCGCCGGCCCCATGAATTCGGTGTTTTCCGGCAGCCACAGCGCGGATAGCGCGCCCTGCGGCCAGGCCTGGCCGTCGGTGCTCAACCGCAGCTGCGGCACGTCGAGCTGCCAACCGGTGCCCTGGCGGCGCAGCGACAACGCCAGATTGTCCACGTCCAGCCGGTGCTGCGCGGCGCCGGTATCCCAGTTGGCCGCCCCCTGCTTGAGCAACGCATGGCCGCCGGCAATCTCGCCGTTCTGCACCTGCAGCCAGGCCGCCAGGCTGAAGTCGGCGCTTTCCAGCCCGGTGTTGGCGCGCAGCCAGCGGGTAAACCAGGGCTTCATGTCGATGTTATCGGCCTGCAGGTAGACCGTGCCGGTGTCCAGCAGGCCCTGATTATCGCGCAGGTCCATGCGCAGCTGCACCACGCCGTGCTGGCCGTTCAGCGTCGACAGGCTGATCTGCCCCTCGGCGCGGTGGCGCTCGCGGCCGTTGAGCCAGGTCAGTTGGGGAATGTCGAATTCGGCGCGCGCGCCGGCGGGCGTCAGGAACGAGATACGGCTGTCGCGCAGATCGAAATGGTCGAGCTGACGCAGCATCAGATCGCCGATTTTGCCCGGCTCAAGGCCTTCGCCCTGCCGGTCGCCGCCCAGCGTGGCGTTCAGATCGAGGCGGAATTGATAGAAGGTCAGATCGCGGAACTGCCAGCGCCAGTGCAGCAGCGATTGCCACACGTCCAGCGCCAGCGTCACGCGTTCGATATGCACATCGCTTTTGGGCAGCGTGGCGCTCAGGTTGCGCATTTCAAGCTGTGGGCCGAACGTTTCCCAGCTGCCCTGCAGGAAATCCATCTGCACGGGCACGCCGGACAGCTTCTCCACCTGCGCCAGCAGTTGGGGACGGTAGTCGTTCAGCTTCGGCAGCATCAGGCGCAGCCCGCTGATCAGCAGCGCCACAATCACGATTAGGGTGGCGCCTGTTGCTAACAGAATCCCAGGCAGTCGCCTCACGCAGTTCTCCTTGCTCCGCTGCCTGGCAACGGGAATATCTATGCACTGACGGGCCCGGCATGCCGGGCCCTTACGATGTCGGACGGGCTACATCATGACGACGTCGAACTGCTCCTGGCTGTACAACGGTTCGATCTGCACCTTCACCTGTTTGCCGACGAAGATCTCCACTTCGGCCAGCGCATGCGACTCTTCGCTCTTCAACGCTTCGCCGACCGCCGCGGAGGCGTACACCAGGAAGCGATCGGAATCGTAAGCATGGTGCACGCGCACAATCTCGCGCAAGATCTCGTAGCACACGGTTTCCACCGTTTTCACGGTGCCGCGCCCATTGCAAGTAGGACAATCGTGACAGAGCACATGTTCAATGCTTTCACGCGTGCGTTTACGCGTCATTTCAACTAAGCCTAGCTGAGAGAAGCCGTTGATCGTGGTTTTTACCCGATCTTTACTCAACGCCTGCTCCAGCGAGTGCAGCACCCGGCGGCGATGCTCTTCGTTGTTCATATCGATAAAGTCGATGATGATGATGCCGCCCAGGTTACGCAGCCGCAGCTGGCGCGCGATGGCCTGCGTCGCCTCGATGTTGGTATTGAAGATGGTTTCGTCGAGGTTGCGGTGGCCGACGAAGGCGCCGGTGTTGATGTCAACGGTGGTCATCGCCTCGGTCTGATCGATGATCAGATAGCCGCCGGACTTCAGCTCCACCTTGCGCTCCAGCGCGCGCTGGATCTCATTTTCCACATCGTACAGATCGAAAATCGGCTGGCTGCCGGTATAGAGCTCGAGCTTGTTGGTGATGTCCGGAATGTACTCGCCGGTAAACTCCACCAGCAGATCGTGCGTCAGCCGCGAATCGACGCGGATGCGATCCAACGCCGCGCCGGCAAAATCGCGCAGGATGCGCTGCGCCAGCGCCAGCTCGCCGTACAGCTTGTATTTGGTCTGGTTGCGCTTCTTGCGCTCCATCACCTTGGTCCACAGCCGTTTGAGGAACGCGGCGTCCTGCGCCAGCTCTTCCTCGCCGATGCCTTCCGCCGCGGTGCGGATGATAAAACCGCCCAGCTCATCGCAGTGCGGCGCAACGATGGCTTTCAGGCGCTCGCGCTCGGCTTCGCTTTCAATGCGCTGCGAAACGCCGACGTGCGCCGCGCCCGGCATGAAGACCAGATAGCGCGAAGGCAGCGTGATGTCGGTGGTCAGGCGCGCGCCCTTGGTGCCGAGCGGATCTTTCACCACCTGCACCATCAGGTCTTGCCCCTGGCGCACCAGCTCGGCGATGTCGCGCACGTGGAAGTTTTTCCGCTCGTCGCCGGCGACGCATTCGGTATGCGGCATGATGTCGGAGGCGTGCAGGAAGGCGGCCTTGTCCAGGCCGATGTCGACGAACGCCGCCTGCATCCCCGGCAGGACGCGGCTGACACGCCCTTTATAGATATTGCCGACGATGCCGCGTTTGGATTCGCGTTCGATATGGATCTCTTGCAGAATGCCGCCATCGATATAGGCGACCCGCGTTTCAGACGGTGTGATATTAACCAGTAGCTCAGCTGTCATGCCTTCTCCTCAGAGCCGGTCGATAATGGCAGCGCCCATCAACCGGTTCTTACATCACGTAATGCGACAAAATTACTGAGCAGCTCATGTGTTTCGACCAGCGGCAGACCAACCACCGCGTGATAACTCCCGGTTATCGTTCTGACGAAACAACCACCCTTTCCTTGAATTCCATAGGCGCCCGCCTTATCCATCGGTTCGCCCGTAGCAATATAGTCGCGGATATCCTGTTGTGACAGGCTGCGGAACGTCACGTCGGTCACCACCAGCTGGCAGCGCACGTCGTCGCGATCGGCGATCGCCACCGCCGTCATCACCTGATGCTGCTTGCCGGACAGCGCCGCCAGCATGTCCGCCGCATGGGCTTCGTCGCGCGGCTTCTCCAGCACCCGGCCGTTGAGCACCACGATGGTGTCGGCGCCCAGCACCGGCCGATCTTCCTGCGCCAGCGCTACGCCGGCTTTGGCCTTGTCCTGCGCCAGGCGGCGCACATAGGCTTCGGCGGCTTCGCCTTCCCGGCGCTGCTCTTCGGTATGCGTCAGCAAAATGTCGAACGACACGCCGAGCAGGGTCAGCAGTTCACGTCGACGTGGGGAGCCGGAGGCCAGATAAAGCGAAGTCATTGAGATACCCTTACTGTACGGCGAACTGACGGCGGATTTTGCGCATCAACAGGAATAACCACGGCCACAAAATGCCGTTTACCACACTACTCCAGAACACCTCTGGGCGGAAAGAGACGTTGATCACTAAAAACTCAGCCCAGAACACCACCACGTCCATCGACAGCGACAGCAGCACGACGATCAGCGCCTGTTGCCACAGCGCCATATTGCGGAACAGTTGGAATTTGAACGCCACCAGATAGGCGATGATGCCCAGCGCCAGCGCGCGCACGCCCAGCGTGGAGCCGAGGATCAGATCCATGATCAGCCCCAGCACGAAGCCGGTGCCGACGTTGACCCGGTGCGGCAAGGCCATCACCCAGTAGATCAGGATCAACACCAGCCAGGAAGGCCGGAACATGTAGATCTGCTCCGGCCACGGCATGATTTGCAGCACCAACGCCACCAGGAACGACAGCCAGATTATCCAGCGCCCGTGGCTGCGGTAGCTGTTCATGGCACCACTCCCGCCGCGGCAGGCTGAGCTTGGGGCTGGACAGAGGCCGGAGCCGCGGTTTGCGGCGCCACCCCGGTGGCCGGAGCCGGCAGCTGCGGCCCGACGGAGCCGGCAGGCGGCAGCACCTGCGGCATCATCTGCATCAGGCGTTCATTGGCCACGCGGTGCACTTCGTCCGGCGGCAGCGGCATGTCGCCGTTGCGATCGGCGCCCCACAGCAGCAGCAGGTAGCGCAAGCGCTGCAGACCGGCGGTCGGCCGCGCCTGAATCACGGTGTAAGCGCGCTGGTTATCGACCTTGACCGAGGAAACCACCGCCACCGGATAGCCTTCCGGGAAGCGGCCGCCGAGGCCGGAGGTGACCAGCACGTCGCCAACGCGGATATCGGTGTTGTTCGGCAGGTGCTCCAGCTGCAGATCGTCGGCGCAGCCGCTGCCCGCGGCGATCACCCGAATATCGTTGCGCAGCACCTGGATCGGCAGCGCGTGCGAGGCGTCGCAGATCAGCAGCACGCGGCTGGTGACTTTCGCCACCGCCACCACCTGGCCGACCACGCCCTTGTCGCTGATCACCGGCTGGCCTTCATAGACGCCGTTGTCCGACCCTTTGTCGATCACCACCTGATCGCTGTAAGGATCGGAGCCGGTGGAGATCACTTGGGTGACCATCTTGTGTTCGTCCTGGCGCAGCGGAGAACCCAGCAGCTCGCGCAAGCGGGCATTTTCCTGCTTAAATTGGCCAAGAAGAAGAATATCGCTGTTTTTCAGCAGCAGTTCCTGCCGCAGAGCGCGGTTTTCCAGCTCCAGCTGTTGGCGGGTGGCCAGCGTTTCTGACACGCTGTCCAAAACTTTACGCGGCCCGTTGGCCAGAAAATAGAAAGGGCTGACTGCGGTGTCCATGTAGTTGCGTATCTTCACGAACGTGCCGAGCCGGCTGTCGGCAACGATCAGGCCAATGGCCGCAATCACCGCCAAAAAAAGTCGCAGTTGCAGGGAAGGCCCCCTGCTAAAAATCGGCTTCATAAATTATGCGAGTTCCTCGACAACAGAAAGAGGAACCGTACCCGATTCTCGCTGTGCGCATTCATCCGATACGATTCCTCCTTCCAGGGGCTGACTATTCTTCGCTGAACAAATCGCCGCCGTGCATGTCGATCATTTCCAACGCCTTGCCGCCGCCGCGCGCCACGCAGGTCAGCGGATCTTCCGCCACCACGACCGGGATGCCGGTTTCTTCCATCAGCAGGCGATCGAGGTTGCGCAGCAGCGCGCCGCCGCCGGTCAATACCATGCCGCGTTCGGAAATGTCGGAGGCCAATTCTGGCGGGCACTGCTCCAGCGCAACCATCACCGCGCTGACGATGCCGGTCAGCGGCTCTTGCAGGGCTTCGAGGATTTCATTGGAGTTCAGGGTAAAGCCGCGCGGTACGCCTTCGGCCAGGTTACGGCCGCGGACTTCGATTTCGCGCACTTCATCGCCCGGATAGGCAGAACCGATTTCGTGCTTGATGCGCTCGGCGGTCGCTTCGCCGATCAGCGAGCCGTAGTTGCGGCGCACATAATTGATGATGGCTTCATCGAAGCGGTCGCCGCCGATGCGCACGGAAGAGGAGTACACCACGCCGTTCAGCGAGATCACCGCCACTTCAGTGGTACCACCACCGATATCCACCACCATGGAACCGGTCGCTTCGGAGACCGGCAGACCAGCGCCGATCGCCGCCGCCATCGGCTCTTCAATCAGGAACACTTCACGCGCGCCGGCCCCTTGGGCGGACTCGCGGATAGCGCGGCGTTCAACCTGGGTCGCGCCGACCGGCACACAGACCAGCACGCGCGGGCTTGGGCGCATGAAACTGTTGCTGTGAACCTGTTTGATAAAGTGCTGCAGCATTTTTTCGGTCACGAAGAAATCGGCGATCACGCCGTCTTTCATCGGGCGAATAGCCGCGATGTTGCCGGGGGTGCGGCCCAGCATCTGTTTGGCGTCATGACCGACGGCCGCGACGCTCTTTGGGGAGCCGGCACGATCCTGACGAATGGCAACCACCGAAGGTTCATTCAGTACGATGCCTTGCCCTTTAACATAAATCAGGGTATTGGCGGTACCCAAGTCGATGGACAAGTCGTTGGAAAACATGCCACGAAATTTCTTAAACATAACGAAAGGATAATCCTGCAAGCTGGGGGCGGAAAATAAAATCCGCCTACTTTACCAACCACACGAAGCAGCGACAAGGCGCAAAAACGTTCTACTTCGGTGAAAAATAGTCTGTATTGTTTCTGCTCGAATGCACGGAAATTGGATGAGGCCTGAATTCCCTGAACAAAGGCTCAGTTTACCACCCTGTCAACGCACGAAACGGCGTAACACAGCTCATAAAATCTAACATATTCCCTGATTGCCGCCGATGGTAAGCACCTACCAACGCCAACCAGATAAAAGCTGACAAGAGCCTATCTCAAATAGGCGTCGTTGTCGCAGGCAGATTGGAGAAAACTCCAAAATGACGGGTGACATGGCCCAGATGGATCCGGCGCTCATTCTACGTCAATTTTTGTCCGGCAATCAGCTTAAACGCGATAACGACGTGAATATTTTTTACGCCCCGCGTCGATCGGTTCCGGCGGCGCGAAAAAGTCGCCCTGCCCGCCGTGGATCCCGCGCTCTTTCAGCGTCTGCCACTCGTTGCGCGTGCGTACGCCGGCGGCGAACACCTGCGCGCGCGTGCCCGCGCAGGCGCCGGTCAGGCTCTGCACGAACAGCTGGTTTTCGTCCCGTTTATCGATGCTCCGCACCAACCCCGGGTGGAGCTTGACGATCTCCACCTGCAGCGACTTGATATAGGACGTACTGACCACGGTTAAACCCGCTTTGGACACCGCGAGGCGGCAGCCCAGCCCTGACAACAGCCTCAGCACCGGACGCAAACGGTCGATATGTTGACACACATCTGCCTCCGCAAGTTCAATCAGAATTCGCCGACGTTGACTTTTTTCGCACTGCAGCAATGTATCGCGCAGCCAGCGCTGGAAAGAGCGCTGCAAAATCGAGTCCACGCACAGCGGAAACGCCAGCGTTTCCTCGGGCCACTGCGTCAACAAGGGAATGATGCGGCTCACCTGTTGGCGATCGTAACTTTCCGCCAGCCCGAGCTGCTGCACCAGCGGCATATATTCCGCCGGCAGCAATTCCTGGGTGCCGTCATAGATCCGGCTCATGATCTCGCGATGGTGCACCTCGCCCCCCACGGTCACCGCCGGTTTCTGATACAGCCGCGGGCCGCCGCGCGCCAGCACCTGTTCCAGCAGCGTGCGCCATTTGACGCTGCCGCGCCCCTTTTCCGGCACCTGACTGTCGTACACATACCACCCGTTTTCGCCCTGCAGCGTAGCGTGGCGCGTCGCCTGCTCCGCATAATCGATCACCTGCTCGGTGGTTTGACCGCTGCGGTACGCCACGATGCCGATGTGCAGGAAGGCCTCGCGGTCGATCAGCGCCGTGGAAGGCAAGGCATCGATGGCGTTGACCAGCTGTGAGGCGATGCCGTCGGCCTCCTTCAGGGTTCGATGCGGCAACAACACGGTAAAATCGCTGTGGAAGTAGCGCGCCAGCAGCGCCGACGGATAGCGCATCACGAAGGTAGACAGCAGATTGACCAGCGAATACATCAGCTCCTGCACCGCCACGCTGCCGTGCGTCTCGCGCAGGGTCTCGAAATCGGGCAGCCGCACCATCATCACGATGCCGTGCGAACCTTCGTCTTCCAGCTGAGTGGTCAACTGGTTATCGAAGAACAGGCGATTATTGAGCCCGGTTTTGGCGTCCTGCGCGGCAAAGGCGCGGATCAGCGTATCGACCCGGCTGCGCTCTTCCCGCGCTTCCGCCAGATCGGCCAGCAGGCGGTCGAGCGCGCCGCTGACGTTGGCCGGCCACTCACGCACGTCGCCCTGCATGACGTTTTCGCGTTCGCCGTTCAGAATGCGCCGCGCGCGGCGTTCCAGACGATCTTCGCCGTCGGCCTGCTCACGCAGCCAGCGCAGGCTGAACAGCAAAACCACCACCATCACGACGATCGACAGCGTGACGGCGGCGGTGGATTGCAGCGTGCGCACGTCGCTGGCGAAGGGATCGCGGTAGGTGATGTGCAGCGTGCTGCCCGGGTGTTGCAACAGGGGGCGCGAGACCTGACGATAGCCGTTCAACGCATCCCAGTGCTCTTTTTCCTGCGTCGGCAATTGATAGTCGAGCAGTTGGCTGCTACCGGCCTCTATGCGGATCGACACGATGCCGAGCGTGCGCATGACGATCGGCAACCATTTTTCCTGCTCCTGCGGCGGCTCGCTCAGCATGGCTTGATCGAGAGTGGTGACCAGCGAATCCAAGCGGCGCTCCTGGCGATCCTGGGTAACGTAAAAGAAGCTGTATGAGCATCCCATCAGCATCAAAAACATCGCCAGCGCGACCAACAGAGTGATCAATGCAGAGAGTTTGGTGGTAAATCGCATCCCTGTGCCTTGTCCGCTATGGTTAAGTGAGTGTTCACCCTTTAGCTAAAAGGGGCCGTCCAACCCTAACAAGCCTTGCCGAGGAATAAAACCTGCAAGCGCCATTTTTGTCCTTTATCAGGACTTGGGCCGCTTATTATGCATATAGTCAAATAACTGTGATTCAGCCATTGAATAGAAAAGTGTAAACGAGAGGAAGAGTGACATGCGTGCACTGTTATTGGAACAACAAGACGACCAAACTCTGGCTCATATCAAAGATATCGACAGCGATCGGTTGCCGGAAGGCGATGTCACCGTCGACATCAACTGGTCCAGCCTGAACTACAAGGACGCGCTGGCGATCACCGGCAAAGGCAAGATCGTGCGCAACTTCCCGATGGTGCCGGGCATCGACTTCGCCGGCATCGTGCGCCACAGCCGCGACGATCGCTTTAAAGAGGGGCAAAGCGTGGTGCTCACCGGCTGGGGCGTGGGCGAACACCACTGGGGCGGGTTGGCCGAGCAGGCGCGCGTCTCCGGTGAGTGGCTGGTGCCGCTGCCGAACGGCCTGGATGAGCGCAAGGCGATGATCATCGGCACCGCCGGCTTTACCGCCATGCTGTGCGTGATGGCGCTGGAGGAAGGCGGCGTGCACCCTGACGACGGCGATATCCTGGTCACCGGCGCCAGCGGTGGCGTGGGCAGCACCGCCATCGCCCTGCTGGCGGCGCTGGGTTACCGGGTGACCGCCATCAGCGGCCGCGACAGCAATACCGACTACCTGAAAGCGCTCGGCGCCAAAGAGGTGATGCCGCGCGATGGCTATATCGACATGCCGCGTCCGCTGGAGAAACAGCTGTGGGCCGGCGCGGTGGACACCGTCGGCGACAAACTGCTAGCGCGGGTGCTGGCGCAGATGAACTATAACGGCACCGTCGCCGCCTGCGGCCTGGCGGGCGGTTATCAGCTGCCGACCACCGTGATGCCGTTCATTCTGCGCAACGTGCGCCTGCAGGGCGTGGATTCGGTGCATACGCCGCTGCATCGCCGCCAAACCGCCTGGGAACGGCTGGCCGGCATTCTGCCGGACAGCTTCTATCAGCAGGCCACGCACGAAATCTCCCTCGAGCAGGCGCCGGCCACCGCCGCCGCGCTGTTGAACAACCAAATCACCGGCCGCACCCTGGTGAAAATCCGCTGACCTTCTCCCCCCGGCGACGGGGGGATCGCCCGCTTCTGCGAAATTTCATATTTTCCCGCGTCCCCTCGCTTCCGGCCGCCTTTAGCGCCATGCTTATTTCATGAAGACCCGTCAGCCGCTCGCAAGCGGCGGGAATAGTCGCGGAGAACATAAGCATGAACAAACACCCCAAATTGACCGAGGCCGACGTCACGCCGGAGAGCGTATTCCACCAGCGGCGCAAGGTGCTGCAGGCGCTCGGTATCACCGCCGCTTCGCTGGCGCTGCCCACCGGCGCACAGGCGGACCTGCTGTCGTGGTTCAAGGGCAACGATCGCCCCAAGGCACCGCCGGGCAAAGCGCTGGAATTCAGCAAACCGGCCGCCTGGCAGGCGCAGCTGGCGATGACGCCGGAAGACAAGGTCACCGGCTACAACAACTTCTATGAGTTCGGCCTCGACAAGGCCGATCCGGCCGCCAACGCCGGCGGGCTGAAAACCGAAGGCTGGAAAGTGCGCATCGACGGCGAAGTGGCGAAGCCGATAACGCTGGATATCGACGATCTGATGAAGCGTTTCCCGCTGGAACAGCGCATTTACCGCATGCGCTGCGTCGAGGCCTGGTCGATGGTGGTGCCGTGGATCGGTTTCGAACTGGGCAAGCTGATCAAGCTGGCCGAACCGAACGGCAACGCGCGCTACGTGGCCTTCCAGACGCTGTACGATCCGGAGCAGATGCCCGGCCAGAAAGATCGCTTTATCGGCGGCGGCCTGAAATACCCCTACGTCGAAGGGCTGCGGCTGGACGAGGCGATGCATCCGCTGGCGCTGCTGACCGTCGGCGTGTACGGCAAAACCCTGCCGCCGCAAAACGGCGCGCCGCTGCGGCTGATCACGCCGTGGAAATACGGCTTCAAAGGCATCAAATCGATCGTGCATATCCGTTTGGTGCGCGATCGGCCGCCAACCACCTGGAACCAATCCGCACCGAACGAGTACGGTTTTTACGCCAACGTGAATCCGCACGTCGATCATCCGCGCTGGTCGCAGGCCACCGAGCGTTTCATCGGCTCCGGCGGCATTCTCGACGTCAAACGCCAGCCGACGCTGCTGTTCAACGGCTATGCCGACCAGGTGGCGTCGCTGTATCGCGGCATGGATCTGCGGGAGAATTTCTAAGTGCGCCTGACGCCTGTTCATATCAAATGGCTGAAAGCCGCCCTGCATCTGGCGGCGTTTCTGCCCTTTCTCTGGCTGGTGCTGGCGGTGGATCAAGGCTGGTTCAGCGCCGATCCGTCCAAGGACATCCAGCATTTTACCGGCAGGATGACGCTGAAACTGCTGCTGGCCACGCTGGCTATCGCCCCGCTGGCGCGCTACGCCCGCCAGCCGCTGCTGATCCGCTGCCGCCGCCTGGTGGGGCTGTGGTGCTTTGCCTGGGGCACGCTGCACCTGATAAGCTACTCCACGCTGGAACTGGGGCTAAGCAACCTCGGCCTGCTGGGCAGCGAGCTGGTGAACCGCCCTTATCTGACGCTCGGCATCCTCACCTGGCTGATCCTGCTGGCGCTGGCGGCCACCTCGACGCTGTGGGCGATGCGCAAACTGGGCGCCAAATGGCAACTGTTGCACAACTTCGTCTATCTGGCGGCGATCCTCGCCCCCATCCACTACCTGTGGTCGGTCAAAACGTTTTCCCCCCAGCCGTTCATCTACGCGCTGCTGGCGGTGGCGCTGTTGGGCCTGCGTTACAAGAAATTCCGCGCCTGGTGGCGCTGAACTACGCGGCGGCGCGCGTTATTGGTACGGAAAAACGCGCGCCGCCGGCGGGAACTTTTTCTGTGTTCCAGCGCTCATATTCCTGTCACGGATCCCCGAGTTCGTCGATTTGGGGTTGAATATCTTCGCTGATAAGACCAGTATTTAGCTGCGAATTGCTACGATATCGTTATAATGCCCGACCTTGTTTCTGTTCTCAGGGTGAATTTGCCCCTTAACAGGTGACAAATCGATAACATCGGGTTATTTTCTACGATGATGGTTTTATTGCCGGAGATACCAGCACAATGGCGGATAAGTTTCACATTTTGCTTCTGAACGGCCCCAATCTCAATCTGCTGGGGACGCGTGAGCCGGAGAAGTACGGCAGCACGACGCTGACAGAGATTGTTAACGGATTGGAAAACCAGGCATCCGCATTGGATATTACCCTGAGCCATCTGCAGTCCAACGCCGAGCATCAGCTGATCGATCGCATCCATCAGGCGCGCGGCAACACCGATTTCATTCTGATAAATCCGGCGGCGTTCACGCACACCAGCGTGGCGCTGCGCGATGCGTTGCTGGCGGTGCAGATCCCGTTCATCGAGATCCACCTGTCCAACGTGCACGCCCGCGAACCTTTCCGCCATCACTCTTATCTCTCGGACGTAGCGGTAGGGGTGATTTGCGGCCTCGGCGCGGATGGCTACGCTTTCGCTTTACAGGCAGCGGTTAACCGTCTGTCGAAAACCCACTAATTGCTCCACAAAAAGAGTACGGAATCACACTCATGGATATTCGTAAAATCAAGAAACTGATCGAACTGGTTGAAGAATCAGGCATTTCTGAACTGGAAATCTCTGAAGGCGAAGAATCGGTTCGCATCAGCCGTGCCGCACCGGCGCAGGCTTATCCCGTCATGCAGCAGGCCTACGCGATGCCGGCACAGCAGCAGCCAGCCCTGGCTAACGCCGTTGCCACCGCGCCTGCGGCAGAAACCCCTGCAGCACCGGCGGCCGTGAGTGGCCACGTCGTTCGTTCCCCAATGGTAGGCACCTTCTACCGCACCCCAAGCCCGGACGCGAAAGCCTTCGTTGAAGTGGGCCAGAAAGTGAACGCCGGCGATACCCTGTGCATCGTTGAAGCCATGAAAATGATGAACCAGATCGAAGCGGACAAGTCCGGCGTCGTGAAAGCCATCCTGGTGGAAAACGGCCAGCCGGTCGAATATGACGAGCCGCTGGTCGTCATCGAATAACGAGGCGCCCCCATGCTTGATAAAATTGTTATCGCCAACCGCGGCGAGATCGCGCTTCGCATCCTGCGTGCCTGTAAAGAACTGGGCATCAAGACCGTTGCGGTTCACTCCGCGGCCGACCGCGATCTGAAACACGTGCTGCTGGCCGACGAGACCGTCTGCATCGGTCCTGCGCCATCGGTAAAAAGCTACCTGAACATCCCGGCCATCATCTCGGCGGCGGAAATCACCGGCGCGGTGGCGATCCACCCGGGCTACGGCTTCCTGTCCGAGAACGCCGACTTCGCCGAGCAGGTTGAACGCTCCGGCTTCATCTTCATCGGCCCGAAAGCCGAGACCATCCGCCTGATGGGCGACAAGGTTTCCGCGATCAACGCCATGAAGAAAGCCGGCGTGCCGTGCGTACCTGGCTCCGACGGCCCGCTGACCGACGACATGGATAAAAACCGTGCCTTCGCCAAGCGCATCGGTTATCCGGTGATCATCAAGGCCTCCGGCGGCGGCGGCGGTCGCGGCATGCGCGTGGTGCGCAGCGACAAAGACCTTGAGCAGTCCATCAACATGACGAAAGCGGAAGCCAAAGCGGCTTTCAACAACGACATGGTGTACATGGAAAAATACCTGGAGAATCCGCGCCACATCGAGATTCAGGTATTGGCCGACGGCCAGGGCAACGCCATCTATCTGGCCGAGCGCGACTGCTCCATGCAGCGCCGCCACCAGAAAGTGGTCGAAGAAGCGCCGGCGCCGGGCATCACCAGCGAAATGCGCCGTTACATCGGCGAGCGCTGCTCGAAAGCCTGCGTGGAAATCGGCTACCGCGGCGCGGGTACCTTCGAGTTCCTGTATGAAAACGGCGAGTTCTATTTCATCGAAATGAACACCCGTATTCAGGTAGAGCACCCGGTTACCGAAATGATCACCGGCGTGGATCTGATCAAAGAGCAGCTGCGCATCGCTGCCGGTCAGCCGCTGTCGATCAAACAGGAAGAAGTGAAGATCCACGGCCACGCGGTAGAATGCCGCATCAACGCCGAAGATCCGAACACCTTCCTGCCGAGCCCGGGCAAGATCACCCGCTTCCACGCGCCAGGCGGTTTCGGCGTGCGTTGGGAATCTCATATCTACGCCGGTTATACCGTACCGCCGTACTATGACTCCATGATCGGCAAACTGATCACCTTCGGCGAAAACCGTGACGTGGCGATTGCCCGCATGAAAAACGCCCTGGCTGAACTGATCATCGACGGCATCAAAACCAACGTTGAGCTGCAGCAGAAGATCATGAACGACGAAAACTTCCAGCACGGTGGCACCAACATCCACTATCTGGAGAAGAAGCTGGGTCTGCAGGAAACCTAAGGCAGCACGCAGCATCGTCTGACGAAAGGCCGGTTAATCACCGGCCTTTTTCTTTGGCGTTGCCGCCAGTAACGGCTTGGCAAAACGCCGTCATGCCGTAAAATTCCCTACCTTTGATGAATCCATCACCGTAAACCTATGGGAGACACGGATGGACAAACGCTTTATTCAGGCGCACCGCGAAGCGCGCTGGGCGCTGGGGCTGACGCTGCTCTACCTGCTGGCCTGGGGGCTGGCGGCCTATCTGCCGGACAGCGCTATCGGCGTCACCGGCCTGCCGCACTGGTTCGAAATGGCCTGCCTGCTGGTGCCGCTGCTGTTCATCGGCCTGTGCTGGCTGATGGTGCGCACGGTGTTCCGCGACATTTCGCTGGAGGACAGCGATGCAAACTGAAGTGATCCTGCCGCTGGTCGCCTACCTGCTGCTGGTATTCGGCCTGTCGGTATACGCCTATCGCCGCCGTCAGAATGGAAATTTCCTCAGCGAATATTTCCTCGGCAACCGCTCGATGGGCGGCTTTGTGCTGGCGATGACCCTGACCGCCACCTACATCAGCGCCAGTTCGTTTATCGGCGGCCCCGGCGCCGCCTACAAATACGGCCTGGGCTGGGTGCTGCTGGCGATGATCCAGCTGCCGGCGGTGTGGCTGTCGCTCGGCGTGCTGGGCAAGAAATTCGCCATCCTGGCGCGCCGCTACAACGCTATCACCCTCAATGACATGCTGTATGGCCGCTACCAAAGCCGCCTGCTGGTGTGGCTGGCCAGCCTCAGCCTGCTGGTGGCGTTCCTCGGTGCCATGACGGTGCAGTTTATCGGCGGCGCACGCCTGCTGGAAACCGCCGCCGGCATTCCTTACGACACCGGCCTGCTGATCTTCGGCATCAGCATCGCGCTGTACACCGCCTTCGGCGGCTTCCGCGCCAGCGTGCTGAACGACGCCATGCAGGGGCTGGTGATGCTGCTCGGCACCGTGCTGCTGCTGGTGGCGGTGATCCATGCCGCCGGCGGACTGGACAGCGCAGTCAGCAAACTGCAGCAGATCGATCCGGCGCTGGTGTCGCCGCAGGGCGGCGATCAGATCCTCAGCCTGCCGTTTATGGCCTCGTTCTGGATCCTGGTGTGCTTCGGGGTGATCGGCCTGCCGCACACCGCCGTGCGCTGTATCTCCTACAAGGACAGCAAGGCGGTGCACCGCGGCATTCTGCTCGGCACCGTGGTGGTGGCGGTGCTGATGTTCGGCATGCACCTGGCCGGCGCGCTCGGCCGCGCGGTGTTGCCGGATCTCAAGATCCCCGATCAGGTGATCCCGACGCTGATGATCACCGTGCTGCCGCCGTACGCCGCCGGGATTTTCTTGGCGGCGCCGATGGCGGCGATCATGTCGACCATCAACGCCCAGTTGCTGCAATCCTCCGCCACCATCATCAAGGATCTCTACCTTGGCGTACGGCCGCAGCAGATCCATAACGAGCGGCTGATCAAGCGCTTCTCCAGCCTGACCACGCTGATCCTCGGTCTGTTGGTGCTGCTGGCGGCCTGGCGGCCGCCGGAGATGATCATCTGGCTCAACCTGCTGGCTTTCGGCGGGTTGGAGGCGGTGTTCCTGTGGCCGCTGGTGCTGGGCCTGTACTGGGAACGCGCCAATGCTCAGGGAGCGCTTAGCTCAATGGTGTCGGGTGCGGTATGCTATACGCTATTGGCCAGCTTCAACCTGCAGCCGGCGGGGCTGCACCCTATCGTGCCTTCGCTGTTGCTCAGCCTGTTGGCGTTTTATCTCGGTAACGTCGTCGGCGAAAAGCGCCGGACGGCGTCATCATTACCCTCTTGAAGAGAATTGCTATGCCTTGGATCCAACTCAAACTGAACACCACCGGCAGCCAGGCGGAAGACCTGAGCGACGCGCTGGTGGAAAGCGGCGCCGTGTCGGTGACCTTCCAGGACACCCACGACAACCCGGTGTTCGAACCCTTGCCGGGTGAAACCCTGCTGTGGGGCGATACCGACGTGATCGGCCTGTACGACGCGGAAACCGATATGGCCGAGGTGGTGGCGATGCTGGAACAGCACCCGCTGCTGGGCGCCGGTTTCCGCCACAAGATAGAGCAGCTGGAAGATAAGGACTGGGAGCGCGAATGGATGGACAACTTCCACCCGATGCGCTTCGGCGAGCGTTTGTGGATCTGCCCGAGCTGGCGCGACGTGCCGGATCCCGACGCGGTCAACGTGATGCTCGATCCGGGCCTGGCGTTCGGCACCGGCACCCACCCGACCACGGCGCTGTGCCTGCAGTGGCTGGACGGCCTCGATCTGGCCGGCAAAACCGTCATCGACTTCGGTTGCGGTTCCGGCATCCTGGCAATCGCCGCGCTGAAGCTGGGTGCAGCGCGCGCTATCGGCATCGACATCGATCCCCAGGCCATTCAGGCCAGCCGCGACAACGCGCAGCGTAACGGCGTTTCAGAGCGTCTGGAGCTGTATCTGCCGAAAGACCAGCCGGCGGACCTGCTGGCGGACGTGGTGGTCGCCAACATCCTCGCCGGCCCGCTGCGCGAGCTGGCGCCGCTGATCGGTTGCCTGCCGAAGGCCGGCGGCCATCTGGGGCTGTCCGGCGTGCTGGCCAGCCAGGCCAGCAGCGTTGCGCAAGCCTACGAAGAGAAGTTCACGCTCGACCCGGTCGCCGAGCGTGAAGAGTGGTGCCGCATCACCGGCCGCCGCAAGTAAGCGTCACGGTCTATTGCTCCCTCATCCACCGGCCCTGCGCCGGTGGATTTTTTTTGCCTGGCGATCGGCCCGCGGGCGAGACAAAATTTTATGCAATTTTTCGCCGTTCAACGACGGATCGCCCTGACAATGCGCCTTCCAGGCAGGCTATCCCGGCAAAAAACGCGGGTGAATGCAGATAATATTCTGCGCAAAGGCGAATATTTTACCGCACACAAAATAAGCACTTTTCGTCAACTCGTTGTAAAATATATACAATATTTTTATGAATCACTGCGCAGCGCATTTTTTGCCCTAATATCGCGCCAATTGGTTAAAGTTTGGCCTTTCATCTCGGCGCAAAAATGCGTAATATACGCGCCCTTGCGGACACAGTATGGTCACTCTTTGTCTATGCGCATTGGACACCACCAGCTTACTAATTGCCTGATTGCGGCCCCGATGGCCGGTATTACAGATCGCCCGTTCAGAACCCTCTGTCATGCAATGGGTGCTGGGATGGCTGTATCCGAGATGCTCTCCTCCAACCCGGAGGTGTGGCGGACGGATAAGTCGCGTCTGCGTATGGTGCATAGCGATGAACCAGGGATCCGCTCCGTGCAGATTGCCGGATGCGATCCTGATGATATGGCCGCCGCCGCGCGTATCAACGTGGCCAGCGGCGCGCAGATCATCGACATCAATATGGGATGCCCTGCCAAAAAAGTGAACCGGAAGCTTGCCGGGTCCGCTTTGTTGCAGTACCCGGATCTGGTTAAACGGATCCTCCACGCGGTGGTTGACGCGGTGGATGTGCCGGTAACGCTGAAGATTCGCACCGGCTGGGCGCCAGAGCATCGTAACTGTGTAGAGATTGCCCAACTGGCCGAAGACTGTGGTATTCAGGCCCTGACGATTCACGGCCGAACCCGCGCCTGTCTGTTTAACGGCGACGCGGAATACGACAGCATTCGGGCAGTTAAGCAGAGTGTTTCCATTCCGATTATCGCGAATGGGGATATTACTGACCCGCATAAAGCCAGAGCAGTGCTCGACTACACCGGGGCCGATGCCCTGATGATAGGCCGCGCTGCTCAGGGGAGACCCTGGATCTTCCGGGAAATCCAGCATTATCTGGACACTGGGGAGTTGCTGCCGCCGCTGCCGCTTGGCGAGGTGAAGCGCTTGTTGATTGGGCACATTCGGGAATTGCACGGCTTCTATGGCCAAGGCAAGGGATTCCGGATTGCTCGTAAGCACGTGTCCTGGTATCTCCAGGAACACGCTCCGAATGACCAGTTTCGGCGCACATTCAACGCCATAGAGGATGCCAGCGAACAGCTGGAGGCGTTGGAGGCATATTTCGAAAATCTTAGCGTAAAAAAAGAGCTGACAGAACTATGTTCGAACAACGCGTAAATTCTGACGTACTGACCGTTTCTACCGTTAACTCACAAGATCAGGTGACTCAAAAGCCTCTGCGTGACTCGGTTAAACAAGCACTGAAGAACTATTTTGCTCAACTGAACGGTCAAGACGTAAATGACCTGTATGAGCTGGTACTGGCTGAAGTTGAACAGCCACTGTTGGACATGGTGATGCAATACACCCGTGGCAACCAGACCCGCGCAGCCCTGATGATGGGCATCAACCGCGGCACGCTGCGCAAGAAGCTGAAAAAATACGGCATGAACTGATACTAGTCAGTTAACGTGTTGAAAAGGCGCTTTATCTCATTTGATAAGCGCCTTTTTCTTTTGGGGCGCCCCCGGTTTGCGGGCAATAAAAAAGGCCGCAGCGCGGCCCTTGTGGCAAAGCGGCGACCTTATTCGGTCACTTTGTTCTTGAGGCTTTCCGCCCCTTGCTTGGTCTTATCCCAAGCCTTCTCTGAACCTTGCTTGGTGGAGTGCCAGGCCTTTTGCGAGCCTTCGCTCACTTTGCTGCCGACGCTGTCGCTCTTGCCTTCGGCGGCGTGCTTGGCTTTCAGCTTCAGCTCTTCACCCTTGTCCTGAGACTGGTGCAGCTTTTCTTTGGCGGTATCCGCTCCTTTGTGCGCTTCGGCAACGACCTCGTTGCTGGCGTGAGCGGCGGTGTCGGTCGCGGTCTCAGCGGCGAACACCGGGGAAGCGAGCAGCAGTGCAGACAAGGCAATGATTGATTTCTTCATAAGTCCCTCTTTTCTCAGATACGTGCCATTCGTCATGAAATAAGATGGCACACAATCACGTTAAAGAAACCTAAGAATAGTACGAAAATCAAAAATACCAACATAAAATATCAACACTCACATCTTTATTAACTTTTCATGCTATCTACGTTCAACAATGGCGAAATGGCACGAAAAAGTTAAATTTTATCTGTCACAAAACTATAATTTTTACGTTTTTACCTCGTAATAATCAGTAATGACAGGGATGGATTCTATGGTTGCCGTCATCATCATAGGCGTTTTTATCGTCAGCTTCCTTTACGCACACTCCCGCGGCAAGGAGAAACAAAAGCTTACCCGCCAACTGTTCGATCACTCCACCTTTATGGGGCCGATCAATATGTTTATGACCGGTTTTTCCCGTTTGCCCGCCAGGCAGCCCTATTTCGACGAAAAAGGTTTCCCGGAGCTGCAGACGCTGACCGACAACTGGCAGGTGATCCGCGAGGAAGCGGTGCGCTTGCAGCATCACATCAAAAAAGCGCAGTCGCACAACGATGCGGGGTTCAACACCTTCTTCAAACGCGGCTGGAAACGTTTCTATCTGAAGTGGTACAGCGACAGCCACCCTTCGGCGCAGACGCTGTGCCCAAAAACCGTCGAGCTGCTCAACCGCATCCCGTCGGTCAAGGCCGCGATGTTCGCCGAGCTGCCGCCCGGCAGCCATTTGGGTAAACACCGCGATCCTTACGCCGGCTCGGTGCGCTATCACCTGGGGTTGATGACGCCCAACGACGATCGCTGCTTCATCGAGGTGGATGGCGAGCAGCACAGTTGGCGCGACGGCGAGGCGGTGATCTTCGACGAAACCTACGTGCACTGGGCGCAGAACGCCACCGATCAAACGCGCATCATTCTGTTTTGCGACGTCGAGCGGCCGATGAAATGGCGCTGGGCGCAGGCGGTCAACCACTGGGTCGGCGCCACGCTGATGTCGGCGGCCAGCTCGCCAAACGACGATCAGGACCGCACCGGCGGCATCAACCGCATCTTCAAATACGTCAACGCGGTGCGCGATGCCGGCCAGCGCCTGAAGGCGCGCAACCGCCGCGGTTACTACCTGCTGAAATGGCTGGTGATCGCTGCGATTTTCGCCGCGATTATCATTCCCAGCCTATAAAACGCGCCTATCTTCAACTCAGGGGCAACGCGAATGAGAATATTCGCATGCCCCTCTTCCTCTGTACCCCGTACCCTGTGTTAACATACACGTTCCTAGAGCCGCCTCCGCTGGCCAACAGCTATCCCTCCGAAGCCTGATAGCAGCGCAAACCGCCCTTCGAATGTAAATGTTTAGTCAATTATGGAATTCCGACTAAACCCTGGCCGTACTTGGGTGTCTGAGTAGTCGTATCGCTATCGAGTGGATCCTTTATGCGTTACAGGTTGCTACCCCCTAACGCATAAACGAGCTGCTATGAAACGCCAAAAGAGATTTCAACTTTCCTTGCTGCACCCGCGCTACTGGCTGACCTGGTTCGGCCTGGCCCTGCTGTTCCTGCTGGTACAGCTCCCTTACCCGTTGCTCAATCGGCTGGGGGTGTGGATGGGGCGCACTTCGATGCGTTTTCTTAAGCGTCGCGTCACCATTACCCGCCGCAACCTCGAACTGTGCTTCCCCGAGATGGACGAAGCGCAGCGCGAACGTAAAGTGGTGGGCAACTTCGAATCGCTCGGCATGGGCCTGCTGGAAACCGGCATGGCCTGGTTCTGGTCGGATAAACGCGTCAAGCGCTGGTTCAACGTCTCCGGCATCAACCACCTCAAAATGGCGCAGCGCGACGATCGCGGCGTGCTGGTGATCGGCGTGCACTTTATGTCGCTGGAGCTGGGCGGCCGGGCGATGGGCCTGTGCCAACCGATGATGGCGATGTACCGCCCGCACAACAACAAGGCGATGGAGTGGGCGCAGACCAAGGGCCGCATGCGCTCCAACAAAGCGATGATCGATCGCAAGGATCTGCGCGGCATGGTGCACGCGCTCAAGCGCGGCGAGGCGGTATGGTTCGCGCCGGATCAGGACTACGGCCCGCGCGGCAGCGTATTCGCGCCGCTGTTCGCCGTCGATCAGGCCGCCACCACCAGCGGCACCTTCATGCTGGCACGCATGGCCAACCCGGCATTGGTGCCGGTGGTGCTGATCCGCCGCGAAGGCGGCCGCGGCTACGACCTGCTGATTCAACCGGCCCTGGAAGACTACCCGCTCAGCGACGAACAGGCGGCGGCGGTTTACATGAACAAAGTGATCGAGAAAGAGATCATGCGGGCGCCGGAGCAATACATGTGGCTGCACCGCCGCTTCAAAACCCGACCGGCCGGCGCGCCCTCGCTGTACTGAGCCTCTTTTTTCTTTCCAGCCCGGCCAACGCCGGGCTTTTTTGTGCGCCACGTTTAAAAAGCGGCGGCTCGACACTCTACTTTCCTGTAATCTCCTTTTTTACCCGCACAGGAAAGGAAATGATGAAAGCTCAAGTTCGCATTGCTCTGGTCGGTGATTACAACCCGCAAGCCGTGGCCCATCAGGCCATCCCCGTGGCGCTCCAGCTCACCGCTGCCCATCTCGACATCGACGTGCAGCCCCAATGGCTACCGACAGAAACCCTGACCTCCCCCGACGTCCTGCAAAATTTCGACGCCATCTGGGTGGTGCCGGGCAGCCCGTATCGTTACGACGACGGCGCCTTTATGGCGATCCGCCATGCGCGGGAAAACGACGTGCCGTTCCTCGGCTCCTGCGGCGGTTTTCAATACGCCATCGTCGAGTACGCCCGCAACGTGATGGGCTGGCACGACGCCGGCCATGCGGAAACCGACAGCGGCGGCCGATTGGTGATCGCCCCGCTGAGCTGCTCGCTGGTGGAAAAAACCGGCGACATCGTTTTTCAGCCTGACACCCGCGTCGCGCAGGCCTACGGCAGCCTGAACACCCATGAAGGCTACCACTGCAACTTCGGCGTGAATCCGGAGTTCGTCGCCGATCTTGAGCGCTTCCCGCTGATCGTCAGCGGCCACGACACCGAAGGCGACGTGCGCGCCATCGAACTGCCGGGCCGGCGTTTTTACGTCGCCACGCTGTTCCAGTCGGAACGCGCCGCGCTGCGCGGCGAGCTTTCACCGCTGGTGGTGGAACTCGTCAAAACCGCCGCCAACGGGTAAAAAAAAAGCCCTCTTGCGAGGGCTTTCTCATCGGATACATCCCGCCGGCTTACGCCTGTCCGAGCTCGCGCAACGCCAGATTGAAGTGTTGCCCCAGCTCACGCCGATGAACCGGATGCTCCATCATCGACACATGGTCGCCGTTGACCTGGCTGACGCGGACGGTCGCCGGCGGCAGCAGCTTATCCCATCCCAACGCGGAAGCGTCTTCGCGGCAATATCCCGCCTGCTTGATCCTCTGCCAATACGCCTGGAACTGTGCGTTCTGCGAATTGACGGAAACCTGCTCCTGCTTCGCCTTGAACAGATGGATTTTCAGCGATGCGGGCTGCACCAGGGTCGCTTCCACCAGTTTGGCGTAGTGGTGCCGCTGCTGCCAGAGCGCCGCCTCGTCGGCCACTTCCTCACGCTGAGTCTTGATCCCGGCGCGTTGCACGGCTGCAATCGCCTCCGGCAACGGCAGCTCGGCCAACTGCTGACAGAACTGCGGATCCGGCCTTTCCTGCGTTGACTCCACCCAGTTCAGCAACAGCTGGACCGGGCTGTGCATCGCCTCCACCGGCCGCAACGTGTCGATCAACCCCAGGAAGGCGACCGCTTCCCCGGCCGATTGCAGCTGCTCGGCGATCGCATAGGCCAACACCCCGCCGGAAGAGTACCCCGCCAGATGGTATGGCCCCTGCGGCTGCACTTCGCGAATCAACGCCACGGCGCTGGCGGCCATATCGGACATGGTGGCCGGCTTCTCCTCCACCGCCGGCCACGGCACAGCGTAGACCGGGAAGGTCTCGTCGATCTCCTTGGCCAATTCAAACACGTAGGAGTGGTCGCCAAAGCCGGTCGGAACGAAGAATAGCGGCGGCCGGCTGCCGCTGCTGCGAGCCGGCACCGCTTTGCGCAGCGGAGCCTCTGCGGTGCGACGATCTATCCGCTCGGCCAGCTCGGCCAATATCGGATGGTTGAAGATCGCCTGTACCGGCAAGGTGATGCCTTGCTGACGCAGCTGGCTGGAAAGACGTACCGCCAGCAGCGAATGGCCACCGAGCTCGAAGAAATTGTCGTGGCGCCCTATCTGGCCAATCTCGAGCAGCTCACACCATACCCGCGCCAGCGTCGTTTCGGTCTTCCCCTGAGGCGCCGCATACTCCCGAGTGCCGACTGCCGCGCGCTCCGGCTCCGGCAAGGCGCGCCGATCCAGCTTGCCGTTGGCGGTCAACGGCAGCGCATCCAGCCAAACATAAGCCGACGGCACCATGTACTCCGGCAAACGTTCGCTCAGATAGGCCCGTAGCTGTCCCTGCAACGCGCTGCGGTCAACGTCGGCCGTCGGTACGATCCAGGCGACCAGGCGCGGATGATGTTCCGTCGAACAAACCTGCACCACCGCTTCCCGCACCCACGGGCTCGCCGCCAGCTGCACCTCAATCTCGCCCGGTTCGATGCGGAACCCGCGCAGCTTGATCTGCTGATCGCATCGCCCCTGGTATTCAAGACTGCCGTCCGGTAAATAACGCGCCAGATCGCCGGTGCGATACATGCGGCCGCCGCCGACCGGATTGAACGGATCGCTCAGGAAGCGCTGTGCCGTCAGTTCCGGTCGGTTCAGGTAGCCCAACGCCACCCCCACGCCGCCGATATGCAATTCCCCCACCGCTCCCATCGGCACCGGGCGCCCGCGGGCGTCCAGCAAGTAAGCGCGGGTATTGCCGATCGGTTTCCCAATCGGCAAGCGCGCCTCCCCTTCAGCCCGCTCGATACGTGCCGTTGTCGCAAAGGTGGTGGTCTCCGTCGGCCCATAGGCATGGATCAGGTGCACCGGCCCCCGCTCTTGCAACAACCGCGCATAAGCGCCCGGATCCTCTTTCTCCCCTCCGCTAATCAGATATTTCAACTGCGCCAGTGCGCCGCTGATGCTGTGCACATACTGATTGAACAGCGCAGTGGTCAAGAACAGCGTGGTGATGCGATGGCGTTGCAGTTCGGCCGCCAGACGCTCGGCCTCCATCATCACCTCCGGCGCGATCACCACCAGCGCACCGCCATTCAACAGGGCGGCCCAAACCTCCATCGTGCTGGCATCAAATGCCGGGTTGGCGGCAAAGGCGATGCGGTCGTCGGCGTCAAAGGCGGCGTAGCGGTTGTTGCGCACCAGACGCGTGATACCCTGGTGCGGCGTCATGACGCCTTTCGGCGTACCGGTCGAGCCGGAGGTATACATGATGTAAGCCGTCGCGCCGCTCGACACGCGCAACGCCGGGTTACCGTTATGATCTTCAGCTTCGCGATCCTCGACCGTCAGCTGCGGGATCTCCTCGTCGCCGATGGCGTCCGTCAGCATCAGGCAGGCGCCGCTGTCATCGGCGATCCACGCCTGACGCGCGGCCGGCAGTTGCGGATCGATGGGCACATACGCCGCCCCGGCCTTGATTACCGCCAATTGGGCGCAGACCAGTTCGATGCTGCGCGCCAGCCGCACCGCGACCCGGTCGCCCGGTTGTACGCCGCGCTCAATCAGCCGATGCGCCAACCGGTTGGCGCGCGCATTCAACTGTGCGTAGCTGAGCCGTTGCGCATCCTGGATCAAAGCGATGGCCTGCGGCGTCAGCCGCGCCTGCTGTTCAAACAGTTCGTGCACGCAGGTATCCGCCGGGTAAGCTTCCGCCGTATGATTCCAGCGGCACAGCTGCAGCGCATACTCTTCATCCGGCATCACCTCCAGTTCACAGACCGGTGTCTGAGGCGCCTGCTCCAATGCCTGCGCCAATGCGCTCAACGCCTGCGCCATATAGCCGCACACGCGCTGCGCTTCAATCGGCTGCCTGACCTGCGCCGTCAGGCCCAGCGAATCACCGCCGTCCTCGACCGACAGCACGAACGGATAGTTGGTGCGTTCCTGGCTATCGAGCAGCGTCACGCCGGTCGGCAATGCGGTATCCTCGCCGCTGTTATGCCGGTAGTTCAGCAGGGCACTGAACAGCGGCGTGCCCGCGGCGACGCCGCTGCAGCGCTGCGCCAACGCCAGCGGCGCATGCTCATGGGCCAGCAGCCCGCTCAGCCGGATGTGTGCCTGCAACACCGCCGATTCCGCGCCGACCTCGTTGACATCCAGCCGCAGCGGCAACGTATTGATAAACAATCCGAGCGCCCGTTCCGCCCCGTCTCCGGCCTGCATGCGGCCCAACAATACGGTGCCGAATACCACCTCATCGCGGCCGGTAGCGCGCGCCAACACCTGCGCCCAGGCCAGGTGGCACAGGCTGGCCAGGCTGACGCCCAGCCGCCGCGCCTGCCGCCGCAGCTGTTGGTTGAGCGCAGGCGGTAAGGCCAGGTGCGCCGTCGAGATATCCCGCCCTTCGCCATGCACGTCGCTCAGGCCGAACGGCAGCGACGGTTCATCGATATCCGCCAGCATAGTGCGGAAGAACCGTTCGTGTTCGGCCTTGCTGACGCCGAGCCTTGCCTGCGCCACCGCGTTGCGGAACGGCGGTGCCTTGGCCAGTTCGTCCCCGCGCCCGGCCAGGATCAGGTTGATCTCCTCCTGCATCACCGCCAGGGTCGAGTGGTCGCCGATCAGGTGATGCCATTGCTGGAGCACGCACCAACTGCCTTCTTCCCCCTGTGCGGCGACAAAGCTCAGCAACGGTGCGCGCGTCAGATCAGGCCGCACGCGGCGCGGATCAAACAACGCCGTCAGCCGCGAACCGATCTCGCCCTCCTCCGGATTGAGCCGCAGTTCTCGCAGCGACAACTGGGCCTTGCGCCACACCACCTGCACCGGTGATGACACGCCCTGCGTGATGAACGCGGTACGCAGAATGTCATGGCGATCGATCACCTGCTGCATCGCCGCCAGCCAGGCGTCCAGACGCGCACGGCTGTCGAAACGCAGCACCGCGGACAGCTGGTACGGGTCGCCCCGTTCCGCCAGCAGATGGTGGAACAAAATCCCCTCCTGCAGCGGCGACAAGGCGTAGATATCCTGTACGTTGGCCACACCGCCCGGCACCTGCGCCACCACCGCGTCGATCTCCGGCTGGCTCAGCGTCGCCAGCGGCAACATCTCCGGCGTAATGGCTACGCAGCCCGGCAGGATACCGTTGGCCGGCACGCTCACTTCCTGCTGCGTGACCAACGTCTGCGCCAGCGTTGACAGCGTCGGCGCGGTGAACAGCGTTTGCACCCCGGCGCTCAGCCCGACACGGCGCAGCTGCGCCATCAACTTCACCGCCAGCAGCGAGTGGCCGCCCAATTCGAAGAAGTTATCGTGGCGCCCGACCCGCTCAATGCCCAGCAGCTCGCGCCAGATCCCCGCCAGCAGCGTTTCCAGTTCGCCTTCAGGTTCGGCGTAAACCTCACGCACGTAGGCGTCCTCCTGCGGCTCAGGCAGCGCGCGCCGATCCAGTTTGCCGTTCGGCGTCAGCGGTAGCGTATCCAGCGCCACCCAGGCCGCCGGCAGCATAAACTCCGGCAACATCCCCGCCAGATACTGTCGCAGCGTCACCGCCAACGTCTGGCGATCCGCGTCAGCCTCCGGCACCACCCAAGCTACCAGTCGCTTATTGTCCGCTTCGCCGAGGACATCCACCACCGCTTCGCGCACCGCCGGATGACCGGCCACTCGCGCCTCGATCTCACCGCATTCGATGCGGAAGCCGCGAATTTTCACCTGCCGATCGTTGCGTCCCAGGTAGTCGATATTGCCGTCCGCCAGATAGCGCGCCAGATCGCCGGTGCGATACATCCGCTCGCCTGGGTTAAACGGATCCGCCAGGAATCGCTCTGCCGTTAACTCTGCTCGGTTGAGATAACCCAGCGCCACCCCGGGGCCGGCGATGTAGATCTCGCCGGTCGCGCCGAGCGGCACCGGTTGCCCGTGCTCATCCAGCAGATAAATCCGGGTATTGCCGATCGGCCGCCCGATAGGCAAACGCTGCCATGGATCCACTCGCTCGATCGTGGCCGTCGTGGCGAACACCGTACACTCGGTCGGCCCATAAGCGTTGATCAGCCGTACCGGCCCAGCCTCTTTCAGCATGCGGGCAAAGGCGTGCGGATCCGCCGCTTCACCGCCGCTCAGCAGATATTTCAACTGCGCCAGCGTCGCGGCGATGCTATGGGCATATTGGTTAAACAACGAGGTGGTCAGGAACAAGACGTTAATCCCTTGCCGCACCAGCGCCGCCGCCAACGCCTCGGCTTCCGTCAACACTTCCGGCGCAATGATCGCCAGACTGGCGCCATTCAACAGGGCTCCCCACATTTCCAGCGTGCTGGCGTCAAACGCCGGATTGGCGGCGAAAGCGAAGCGATCGCCGCGTTCAAACGACGCAAAACGATTGTTGATCGCCAGCCGGAGGATGCCTTGGTGCGTCACCATGACGCCTTTAGGCGTACCGGTCGAGCCCGAGGTATACATGATGTAGGCCGGCGCGCCGCCGGCGCGAGGCACCGCCGGATCGTGGGTCGGATTCTGCCGCAGCCGATCGACACGCAGGCAGGCGATCTCGCCGGCTATCTCGCGGTCGATATCGCGATCGCACAGGATCAACGACGCCCCGCTGTCGCCGATGATCCACGCCTGCCGCGCAACGGGCAGGTGCGGATCGAGCGGCACATAAGCGGCCCCCGCCTTGAGGATCGCCAGCTGGGCGATGACCAGAGAAACGCTGCGTTCAAGCGACGTGGCCACGCGATCGCCCGGGCGCACGCCCTGTGCGATGAGTTGGTGCGCCAGTTGGTTGGCGTGGGCGTTCAATTGGGCGTAGCTCAGGCTGTCCCGATCGTTCACCACCGCAACGGCGTCCGGCGTGCGCTGCGCCCACTGTTCAAACAGGACGTGGGCACTGCTCTGCGCCGGATAAACTTCCGCGGTTCGGTTCCAGCCGTACAACAACAGTTCGCGCTCGGCAGCCGGCAGCAGATCGAGATGCGACGCAGGCTGCGTAGCATTTGTCGCCATCGCCCGCAGCACCTGCACCAGGTAAACGCCGTAACGCTCGGCGGTAGTGCGGTCGAACAGCGCCGTGGCGAAGTTCAGCGTCCCGCTGATTTGCTCGTCGCGCTCCGCCAGATCGAGCGTCAAATCATACTTGGCGATCTGATAGCCCAACTCGGCACTCTCGGCCTGCAGCCCAGGCAGCGAGATATCGCGCACCGAGCCGTCCTGCCAGGCCAGCATCACCTGGAACAGCGGGGTATAGCCCAGGTGGCGCGGCGGATTGACCAGCTCCACCACCTGCTCAAACGGCAGATCGCGATTTTCCCGTGCCGCCAGCACCGCGTGGCGGATCCGCGCGATCAGCGTCGGCAGATCCGGATCGTCGCTAAGATCGATGCGCAGGGCCAGCGTGCTGACGAAGAAGCCGACCAGCGATTCGGTTTCCAGCCGGCCACGGTTGGCCTCCGGCGTGCCGATCACCAGCTCCTGCTGCCCGGCCATGCGCGCCAGCACCAGGCTCCAGGCCGCCAGCACCGTCATGAACAGCGTGCCGCCATGCTGCCGGCTGAACTGCCGCAGCGCCTGCGTCAGCTCGGCGTCGATCGCGATCGGCACCTCCCCGCCGCTGAAAGACTGCACCGTCGGACGCGGCCGGTCGGTCGGCAGCGTCAGCAGCGCCGGCGCACCGCTCAGCGTTTCGCGCCAGTATTGCGCCTGCGCCGCCAGCCGCTCCGGCGTCAGATAGCGACGCTGCCAGGCGGCGTAATCTGCGTATTGCAGCGGCAGCGGCGGCAGCGGATCGGCATCGCCGCGACGCAAAGCGCCGTACAACGCCCCCAAATCACGCAGCAGAATGCCGGTCGACCAACCGTCGGAGACGATGTGATGACAGGTGAGCAGGAACAGGTGCTCCTCATCCGCCAGGCGGATCAGCGCGGCGCGCACCAGCGGCCCCTGCGTCAAATCAAAAGGCGCCTCCGTCAGGCGCTGCGCCAGTTGCCGCGCCTGGCTCTGAGCATCCTGCCGCCCACGCAGATCGTGAACCGTCAACGGCAGCGCGTCTGCCGGCAGAATGTGCGCCTGCGGCTGCCCCTCGACGGTGACAAACCGGCTGCGCAACGCTTCGTGGCGGGCATAGAGCGCATCCAGGCTCTGCCGCCAGGCGGGCAGATCCAGCTCGCCGCGCAGGCTCAGCGCCAGGGGAATATGGTAAGTTTCACTCAGGCCTTCCAACTGCGTCAGGAACCACAAACGCTGCTGGGCAAACGACAGCGGCAACGCGGCGCCGCGTGGCATAGCCTCGATCGGCGGCAGCGCCTCATCGGTTCTCCGCAGTTGCTGCGCCAATGCCAGCAGCGTCGGGTTGGCGAACAGGACCTGCAACGGCAGCTGCCATTCCATCTGCTGCAGACGGTTGGTCAGACGCACCGCCAGCAGCGAGTGGCCCCCCAGCTCGAAGAAGTTATCGTGGCGCCCGACCCGCTCCACGTTCAGCAGCTCGCGCCAGATCGCCGCCAGCAGCGTTTCGTGTTCACCCTGCGGCGCTTCGTACGCCGCCTGGCTCTGCGCCCCCTGCGGCTCCGGCAACGCCCGCCGATCCAGTTTGCCGTTCGGCGACAGCGGCAACGCCGCCACCACCACCCAGGCCGACGGCACCATATAGTCCGGCAGCGCCGCGCTCACATGCTGCCGCAGCGCGCCCGCCAGCGTTTCTTCCGCCACGTCCGCGGCCGGCACCACCCACGCCACCAGCCGTTTGTCGTCGCCCACCGCCCGTGCATCCACCACCGCTTCGCGCACCGCCGGGTGCGTCGCCAGCGCCGCCTCTATCTCCCCGCATTCGATGCGGAAGCCGCGGATTTTTACCTGCTGATCGTTGCGCCCCAGGTACTCGATGTCGCCGTTCGCCAGATAACGCGCCACGTCGCCGGTGCGGTACATCCGCCCGCCCGGCGCGAACGGATCGGCAAGGAAACGTTCTGCCGTCAGTTCAGGCCGGTTCAGGTAGCCCCGCGCCACCTGCACCCCGCCGATATACAGCTCGCCCACCGCCCCCAGCGGCACCGGCTGCCCGCGCTCGTCCAGCAGGTAGATGCGCGTGTTGGCGATCGGCCGCCCGATCGGCACCGACACCCGCTCCGCCTCCCGCGAACAGTGCCAGGCGGTCACGTCCACCGCCGCCTCCGTCGGCCCATACAGGTTATGCAACTCCGCCTGCGGCAGCCGGCGGTAAAACTCCGCCACCAGCGTCGCCGGCAGCGCTTCCCCGCTGCACATTACCCGCACCACCTGCCCGCAGCGCGTCGCCGCCTGCCCGTCCGCCAGGAAGCTTTGCAGCATCGACGGCACGAAGTGCAGCGTGGTGACGCCATACTGTTCGATGGCGCGGCTCAGGTAGTCCGGATCCTTGTGCCCTTCCGGCTTCGCCATCACCAGACGCGCGCCGACCATCAGCGGCCAGAAGAACTCCCACACCGAGACGTCGAAGCCGAACGGCGTTTTTTGCAGCACCGTGTCCGCCGCCGTCAGGCCGTAGGCCTCCTGCATCCACACCAGCCGGTTGACCACCCCGCGATGTTCGTTCATCGCGCCCTTCGGTTTACCGGTCGAGCCCGAGGTGTAAATCACGTACGCCAGGTGCGACGCCTGCGCGCGCCGTTCCGGGTTCTCGGCACTCAGCGTCTCCGGCAACGCCGCCTCCAGCGCCAGCTGTGGCGTCACGGGTTCGCCCAGCGCCGCCCGGCCGGCGGCGTCCGCCAGCAGCAGCACCGGGTCGGCATCCTGCAGGATGTACTGCAGGCGTTCGCCCGGATAGGCCGGATCGAGCGGCACATAGGCGCCGCCGGCCTTGAGGATACCGAACAGCGCCGTCACCATGTTCAGGCCGCGTTCGGCGCACACCGCCACCCGGCTGTCCGGGCCGACGCCGCGCGCTATCAGCGCGTGCGCCAGCCGGTTGGCGCGGGCGTTCAGCTGGGCGTAGCTCAGGCTTTCCGTGCCGCTCACCAGCGCGGTGGCGTGCGGCGTGCGGCGCACCTGCTGCTCGAACAGCGCCGCCAGCGTCTGATCCAGCGGGTAGTCACGCTCGGTGCGGTTCCAGCCATGCAGCAGCAGTTCGCGTTCCGCCTCCGGCACCACCGCCAGTGAACACACCGGCGTCTCCGGCGCCTGCTCCAGCGCTTGCGCCAGTGAGCTCAGCGCCTGCACCATATAGTCACACACCCGCTGGGCATCGACCGTCTCGGTCACCTGCGCCGTCAGGCCCAGCGAATCGCCGCCGTCCTCCACCGATAACACGAACGGATAGTTGGTGCGCTCTTCGGCGCTCAGCAAGCTGACACCTTCCGGCAACGCCACGGCTTCGCCGTTGTTGTGGCGATAGTTGAGCAAGGCGCTGAACAGCGGCGCCCCAGGGCTGACGCCGCTGCAGCGCTGCGCCAATGCCAGCGGCGCATGTTCATGCGCCAGCAGCCCGCTCAGCCGCACGTGCGCCTCTCTTGCCGCCGTCTCCACGCCTCGCCGATCGATGTCCAGACGCAGCGGCAACGTGTTGATAAACAATCCCAATGCCCGTTCCGCGCCTTCGCCGCCCTGCAGACGCCCCAGCAATACGGTGCCGAACACGACCGCGTCTCGCCCGCTGACGCTCGCCAGCACCTGCGCCCAGGCCAGGTGGCACAGGCTGGCCAGGCTGACGCCCAGCCGCCGCGCCTGTCGCCGCAACCGCAGGTTCAGCGCCGAAGAGAGTGCCTGGTAGCGGCAGGCGATTTGCCGCCCTTCGCCGTGCACGTCGCTCAGGCCGAACGGCAGCACCGGCTCGCGGATATCCGCCAGCATGTCGCGGAAGAAGCTTTCGTGCTCCGCCTCGCTGAGAGCCAGGCGCGCCTGCGCCACCGCATTGCGGAACGGCTGGGCAACGCCCAGCTGTGCCCCACGGCCGGCGAGGATCTCGCCGATCTCTTGCTCCATGAAGGCCAGCGTGGAGTGATCGCCAATCAGATGATGCCACTGCTGCAAGGCGCACCAGCTGCCGTCCTCCTCCGGCGTGACGGTAAAGTTGAGCAGCGGCGCGCGGGTCAGATCCTGCCGCTGCTGCAACGGATCAAAGCTGGCCGCCAGCTGTCGCCAAATCGGGCCGTCAGCCGGATCGAAACGCCGCTCGCTCAGCGCCAGCTCAGCCTTGCGCCACACCACCTGCACCGGCGAGGACATGCCCTGCGTGATGAACGCGGTGCGCAGAATGTCATGGCGATCGATCACCTGCTGCACCGCCGCCAGCCAGGCGTCCAGGCGCGCACGGCTGTCGAAACGCAGCACCGCGGACAGCTGGTACGGGTCGCCCCGTTCCGCCAGCAGATGGTGGAACAAAATCCCCTCCTGCAGCGGCGACAAGGCGTAGATGTCCTGTACGTTGGCCACGCCGCCCGGCACCTGCGCCACCACCGCGTCGATTTCCGGCTGGCTCAGCGTCGCCAGCGGCAACATCTCCGGCGTAATGGAGGCCCCGCCCGGTAAAATCCGGTTTTCCGGTATGTCGACCTCACCTTGCGCGCTCATCGCCTGCGCCAGCGCCGACAGCGTCGGCGTTGAGAACAGCGTCTGCACGTTCGCTCCCCAACCGGCGCGCCGCAGCTGAGCCATCAACTTCACCGCCAGCAGCGAGTGGCCCCCCAGCTCGAAGAAGTTATCGTGGCGCCCGACCCGCTCCACGTTCAGCAGCTCGCGCCAGATCGCCGCCAGCAGCGTTTCGTGTTCACCCTGCGGCGCTTCGTACGCCGCCTGGCTCTGCGCCCCCTGCGGCTCCGGCAACGCCCGCCGATCCAGTTTGCCGTTCGGCGACAGCGGCAACGCCGCCACCACCACCCAGGCCGACGGCACCATATAGTCCGGCAGCGCCGCGCTCACATGCTGCCGCAGCGCGCCCGCCAGCGTTTCTTCCGCCACGTCCGCGGCCGGCACCACCCACGCCACCAGCCGTTTGTCGTCGCCCACCGCCCGTGCATCCACCACCGCTTCGCGCACCGCCGGGTGCGTCGCCAGCGCCGCCTCTATCTCCCCGCATTCGATGCGGAAGCCGCGGATTTTTACCTGCTGATCGTTGCGCCCCAGGTACTCGATGTCGCCGTTCGCCAGATAACGCGCCACGTCGCCGGTGCGGTACATCCGCCCGCCCGGCGCAAACGGATCGCTCAAGAAGCGCTCCGACGTCAGTTCAGGCCGGTTCAGGTAGCCCCGCGCCACCTGCACCCCGCCGATATACAGCTCGCCCACCGCCCCCAGCGGCACCGGCTGCCCGCGCTCGTCCAGCAGGTAGATGCGCGTGTTGGCGATCGGCCGCCCGATCGGCACCGACACCCGCTCCGCCTCCCGCGAACAGTGCCAGGCGGTCACGTCCACCGCCGCCTCCGTCGGCCCATACAGGTTATGCAACTCCGCCTGCGGCAGCCGGCGGTAAAACTCCGCCACCAGCGCCGCCGGCAGCGCTTCCCCGCTGCACATCACCCGCACCACCTGCCCGCAGCGCGTCGCCGCCTGCCCGTCCGCCAGGAAGCTTTGCAGCATCGACGGCACGAAGTGCAGCGTGGTGACGCCGTACTGTTCGATCGCGCGGCTCAGGTAATCCGGATCCTTGTGCCCTTCCGGCTTCGCCATTACCAGACGCGCGCCGACCATCAGCGGCCAGAAGAACTCCCACACCGAGACGTCGAAGCCGAACGGCGTTTTTTGCAGCACCGTGTCCGCCGCCGTCAGGCCGTAGGCCTCCTGCATCCACACCAGCCGGTTGACCACCCCGCGATGTTCGTTCATCGCGCCCTTCGGTTTACCGGTCGAGCCCGAGGTGTAAATCACGTACGCCAGGTGCGACGCCTGCGCGCGCCGTTCCGGGTTCTCGGCACTCAGCGTCTCCGGCAACGCCGCCTCCAGCGCCAGCTGTGGCGTCACGGGTTCGCCCAGCGCCGCCCGGCCGGCGGCGTCCGCCAGCAGCAGCACCGGGTCGGCATCCTGCAGGATGTACTGCAGGCGTTCGCCCGGATAGGCCGGATCGAGCGGCACATAGGCGCCGCCGGCCTTGAGGATACCGAACAGCGCCGTCACCATGTTCAGGCCGCGTTCGGCGCACACCGCCACCCGGCTGTCTGGGCCGACGCCGCGCGCTATCAGCGCGTGCGCCAGCCGGTTGGCGCGGGCGTTCAGTTGGGCGTAGCTCAGGCTTTCCGCGCCGCTCACCAGCGCGGTGGCGTGCGGCGTGCGGCGCACCTGCTGCTCGAACAGCGCCGCCAGCGTCTGATCCAGCGGGTAGTCACGCTCGGTGCGGTTCCAGCCATGCAGCAGATGCTCCCGTTCGGCAAGCGGCAACAAATCGATATGGGATACTGACCGTGGGCTATTCAGCGTCATCGCCCGCAGCGCCTGTACCAGGTAAACGCCGTAGCGTTCGGCGGTGGCGCGATCGAACAATGCCGTGGCGAAGTTCAGCGTACCGCTGATGCCTTCGCCGGTATCGGCCAGATCGAGCGTCAGATCAAACTTCGCCGCGCTGTATTCCAGCCCGGCCAGCTCGGCCTGCAGCCCAGGCAGCGGAATATCGCGCACCGAGCCGTCCTGCCAGGCCAGCATCACCTGGAACAGCGGGGTATAGCCCAGATGACGCGGCGGATTGACCAGTTCCACCACCTGCTCGAACGGCAGATCGCGATTTTCCTGCGCCGTCAGCACCGTGTGGCGGATCCGCGCGATCAGCGTCGGCAGATCCGGATCGTCGCGAAGATCGATGCGCAGCGCCAGCGTGCTGACGAAGAAGCCGACCAGCGATTCGGTTTCCAGCCGGCCACGGTTGGCCTCCGGCGTGCCGATCACCAGCTCCTGCTGCCCGGCCATGCGCGCCAGCACCAGGCTCCAGGCCGCCAGCACCGTCATGAACAGCGTGCCGCCATGCTGCCGGCTGAATTGCCGCAGCGCCTGCGTCAGCTCGGCGTCTATCGCGATCGGCACCTCCCCGCCGCTGAAAGACTGCACCGTCGGACGCGGCCGGTCAGTCGGCAGCGTCAGCAGCGCCGGCGCACCGATCAGCGTTTCGCGCCAGTATTGCGCCTGCGCCGCCAAGCGCTCCGGCGTCAGATAGCGACGCTGCCAGGCGGCATAATCCGGGTATTGCAGCGTCAGCGGCGGCAGCGGATCGGCATCGCCGCGACGCAAAGCACCGTACAACGCCCCCAGTTCACGCAGCAGAATGCCGGTCGACCAACCGTCAGAGACGATGTGATGACAGGTGAGCAGGAACAGGTGCTCCTCATCCGCCAGGCGGATCAGCGCGGCGCGCACCAGCGGCCCCTGCGTCAAATCAAACGGTTGAGTGGCCGCCTGACGGCACAGCGTGTCGGCTTGCGCGGGGTGACGTCGCAGATCGTGGAACGCAAGCGGCAGCCCGTTTGCCGGCAAAATCTGCACCTGTGGCCGATCTTCCCGGGTGATGAACCGGCTACGCAGCGATTCGTGACGCGCATAGAGCGCATCCAGACTATGTTGCAGCGCCTGCCGGTCCAACCGGCCGTGCAGCCGCAGCGCCAGAGGGATATGGTAGGTTTCGCTCATCCCTTCCAACTGGGTCAGGAACCACAGGCGTTGCTGGGCGAACGACAGGGGCAATTCGCCGTCGCGCGCCACCGGCAGTATCGGCTGCGGTTCCTGAGCCGGCGCAACTTCCAGCGCCTGCGCCAGCACGTGCAGTACCGGGCTGGCGAACAGCGCCTGCAACGGTAACTGCCATCCGGCCTGTTGCACGCGGTTAGCCAGGCGCACCGCCATCAGCGAATGCCCGCCCAGTTCGAAGAAGTGGTCATAGCGACCGACGCGCTCTACGCCCAGCAGCTCGCGCCAGATAGCCGCCAGCAGGTTTTCTGCCTCGCCCTGCGGCGGCGCATAGGCTTCACGCACATAGGCGTCGACCTGCGGCACCGGCAGAGCCCGCTTGTCCAATTTGCCGTTGCCGGTCAGCCGCAACGCCTCCAGCCAAACGTAAGCCACCGGCACCATATAATCCGGCAGCCGCGCCTGCAGATGCTGACGCAGCCCGGTCGCCAGCGTAGCGCGTTCGGCTTCCGGTGCCGGAACCACCCACGCCACCAGTCGCTTGCCCCCGTCGCCATCGTCAATCGCGTCCACGGCTACGCTGCGCACGCGCGGATCGGTACTCAGCTGAGCCTCCACCTCGCCGCATTCGATGCGGAAACCGCGGATTTTTACCTGCTGGTCATTGCGCCCCAGGTATTCGATATCGCCACCCGGCAGATAGCGCGCCAGATCGCCGGTACGATACATGCGCGCACCCGGCGCCCGGTTGAAAGGATCATCGAGAAAACGTTCCGCCGTCAATTCGGGCCGGTTCAGGTAACCCCGCGCCACTCCTTCGCCGCCGACGTACAGTTCGCCGATCGCCCCCATCGGCACCGGTTCGCCGTCGGCGCCCAGCAGATACAAGCGCAAATCCGGGATGCGGCTGCCGATCGGACTGGTGGTGATCGCCGTATCCTGCGCCGACAGCGGCCGATAAGTCACATGCACCGTGGTCTCGGTGATACCGTACATGTTGATCAACCGTGTCTGCCGGTTCTCTGGACGAGCAAACCACGGCGCAAGATCGCAAGGCTTCAGCATTTCGCCACCGAACACGATCTCGCGTAGCTGCTGGCGCGCTTCGCTGTGCGCCTGAGCCTGGATAAAGGCTTTGAAGGCGCTCGGCGTCTGGTTCAATACCGTGATGCCGCTGCGGCAGACGAAATGATAAAAATCCGGCGCCGAGCGGGCGATCGCCTGCGGTACGATGAACAGCTGGCCGCCATACAGCCAGGCGCCCCAGATCTCCCAGACCGAGAAGTCGAAGGCGAATGAGTGGAACAGGCACCACCTGTCGGCGGCGCTGAAGTTGAACCAGGCGTTCGTCGCGCTGAACAACCGCGCGACCTGCCGGTGCTCCACCATCACCCCTTTGGGTTTGCCGGTCGAGCCGGAGGTATAAATCACATATGCCAGGTGCGCCGGGCGCACCCCGACGTCCTGCAGATCGTCGCTTTCTCCCGTCAGTGGCTGTTCCAGCGCCAGCACCGGCACCTCGCAGTCACCCAGCGCTTGTCGGCCGAGCTCATCCGCCAACAGCAGCACCGGCGCTGAGTCCGCCAGGATGTACTGTAGCCGCTCGCCGCTATAGGCGGGATCCAGCGGCACATAGGCGCCGCCGGCTTTGAGGATCCCCAGCAGCCCGACCAGCATCGGCAGCCCGCGCCCGGCACACAGCGCCACCAAGCTGTCCGGCTGCACGCCAAGCTGTACCAGCCGATGGGCCCAGCGGTTCGCCTGGGTATTCAATTCCGCGTAGGTCAGGCTGTCATCGCCATACGTCACCGCGATCGCCTCCGGCGTCCGTTTGACCTGCGCTTCGAACAACCGGTGCAGACAGGCCCTCGGCGAATGTGAAGCGACGGTGTGGTTGAGGCCCTGCAGCAACTGCGCGCGTTCTTCCTCGGAAACCAGACTGAGTTCGCCGACGGTGCGACGATGAGAACCCGCCCTCACCGCGTCGTTGAGCAGCATCAGCAGATGTTGCGTCGCCCGCAACATCTGCTCGTCAGCCACGGAGGCGGCGTCGTAGACCCAACGGAACGCGCCGTCAGCCTTGCAGATTTGCAATACCGCGCGCGAGCCGGAAGCCATGATGGCGGCAACCCCCTCGTCTTCAGGCTGCAACCCCTGCGCCGAGCGCCGGCTGACGATCGATACCGCCGTCGGCCAAGTCTGAGACGCTCGCAGGTCCGCATCGCGCGTCAGCAACGCGGGATGATAATCGGCATGAGTGCGCAGCTGGCTATATTCCTGTTCCAGCGCGGCCAACGCCTGCTGGAAATTGCCGGTGTGATCAACAGAGACCTGCAGCGGCAGCACGCGCGCGCTCAGGTGAGCCCAACGCCCCCAATTCCGATCGTCCGGGGTGATCCACCCCAGCTGAAAATCGGTTTCATTGCACATGCGCGCCAGATAAAGGGTTGCTGCCGCCAGCACCTGCTCGCCGGCAATTTTTTCCATGCGCTGCCAGGCCGTCGCCTGCCAGCGTGCGGGAAGATCCGCCTGGCGGCCAGGCCCCGGCGGGAACGGCGCCGGATAATAACGCGTCAGGCGCGGTTGCCAAAAAGCGGCGCTATCGGCGCTGGCGCCATACGCCGCGCCTAACAGCGAGGCTTCGGCAGCGTTAATCGTCGGCAAGACCGAGCCGACAGACAGGCCGCAGGCCTGCGCCAGCGCATCGCCTGGCTGAGCCGAGCCGTCGGCGCGCAAGAACGGCCCGACGCGCACCACGCCGGGGTTCGCGGCAATTACCCAGCCGTCGGCCTCGACGTGCAGCAGGGTACCGGGTTCGGCCTGCCGCTCATCGCTCACCGCCTGCAGCGCCGTCACGCCCAACACGCGCTCCGCCAGCAGCATCTTCGCCGCGCATCCCGCGCCATGGCTCAGCGAACTCACCAGGCGCTGCAGCGCCTCAGCCGGGCGATCCCAACGAATGATGCCGCCGGCAGGCGGTTGCCGACGGTTAGTGTAAAAGCTGCCGCCGGCCTCGGCATCCGCCAGCGCCGCCACTTGCCGATCCAACGCCTCGATCGTCCCCGCCGTTGATGCGTTCAGCGCCCGTAAAATAAACTGGAAACGGCGCTGCAAAACATCCAGATCGCCTAATGAATTTGCATAATCGGCGTCAGAAAAAGTGACGTCCAGCTCATTCGCCTGCTGGTCTTCATACAGCATAATCTGTAGATCGCCGGACGGAATATTCCCGCCATAATACCAACGGGTGCGGCATCCCCAGAAAGGATCGCCGTGGTCGAAAGAAACAATGTTAATTGAAGGGCCAAACCAGGCGGAATCCGTCGCGCCATTGTCACGCCGAATGTCCTCCCCACGATATAATTGATGACGAACCACTTTTGCTATTTCGGCCGCGACCTTTTGGATAAATTCGGCCAGACTCAGCTGGGGTTCAACCTTGATAATCAAAGGGACAACGTTAGAGGTCATACCAATACTGTTTCGTTCTCTCGTTCCGGTCACCGGCATGCTGAAATTAAGATATTCACTGCCGGTCAGGCTGTAGAAACATAATGCTACGGCGGCGGCCAATATATGTGCGCGGTGTACGCCGATATTGTCAGCTTGTTGCTGCAGCTGATCCAACGCCTCTTTTTCCAGCAGCTGCGTGTTGCGGTTCATCGCGGCGTCCGGGGTCAATATGGCTCTACGCGACAAACTCTGCGGCGCAGCGGCAGTATATTCCCGCCAAAAAGCCTGATCGGAAGAAAAGCGTGAGGAGTCGCGGTATTTGATGTCGTTTTCATAAAGCAGAGAGAAATTGCAGTTGGCGAATTCAGGGATGACGCCGCCGGACGCCAGCGCGTTATAGTAAGCCGCGATGCGCCGCATCACTTCCTCGGCACTGCGGCCGTCGGTGATCATATGGTGGAAACGCCGATAGAGGACATAGCGCTGCGGAGCGAGCGTAATCACATAAAAACTAAAAGGTTCCTCTCCCGTGGCGCGGCGCGGCAGCGCCGCATCCGCCACCATCCAGCGTCTGGCCGCCTGCAGGGGATCGGGTTCCTTACTGAGATCGAGTGTGAACAGCGGCTCATGTGTGCGTGGCGCGCGGTATTGATAAAGCTCACCGTCTTTTTCCACAAAATGCGCTTGCAGAGCCGGCGTTTCTTCGACGATAGCATCGATGGCTTGCCGCAGCAGCTTAACGTCGAGAGGCCCGTCAACCTGCCCATAGCCCCAGATATTGAACGACAACTCTTTGGAAATATTTTCCCCCAGCCAGAGTTCACGCTGGGCGATAGTCATTTCATGCAGTTCGACTTTCTCCGCCGCGGCCTGAGCACCCGTACGGAGTTCCCCACTCTTCACATCAGTTTGTTTGTTCATAATATTCTCTAGCACGTTTTCATTACGTTAATGAAAGGGACCGTCCGGATTTAGGCAAAGCCTGGCCGTCCGACAGTTCAGGTCAGAATAAAAAAACCGTAGAAAAGTTGGGTCTCCCCCCAACTAAGAAAGGATGAAATGGTTAATCCAGAGGTTCCCCCTGAGCCTCAATTTGTTGAGCTGTGAAGTATAGGAGAGGATATTTTTTTTGGCGAAATGTGCGAAAGGGAATAAATGACCATTTTATTTCCCCGATATTACTCAGGGATGACGAGCGTATTCCGCTTGTATTAATCTGAGATAATTAGAGAGGAACTCATATTCTTTTGTATTATTCACCGCAGTTAATGTGCAGCAATGCTTACGATAAGAGCCTCTCCATATCAATAAGTTATACTTTATTGTTTTTATGATAATAATTTATTATTTAATTAATTCATTGGCATTTAAAATGAACGGCAATTTTGCTCGCGGCGCATCTATCGTTTTTTGTTATAACGATGGGAAAAATTATGCTGAAAAATTTCTTCGTTTTTTCGGGCGTCAATCAACGGCATCGTTCCCAATGCCAGACAACGTAAAACGGGGCGGCAGAGCCCGCCCCGAGAGGTCTTACCACATCAGCCGGCCGATCAGCGGCGCGGCCACTACCGTGATAATGCCGGCCAGCATCATCACCAGGCTCGACACCACGCCCTCCTGCGGCCCCAGTTCATAAGCGCGGGCGGTGCCGGCGCCGTGCGACGAGGCGCCAAACCCGGCTCCCTTGGCCAGGCGGCTGCGCACCGCCAGCCGCAGAAACAGAATGTCGCCCACCGCCATGCCGAACACCCCGGTGATCACCACGAACAGCGCCACCAGATCCGGCTGCCCGCCCATCTGTTTGGCGGCCTCCAGCGCGAACGGCGTGGTAATCGAACGCACCGCCAGGCTGCGCTGCACCTCTTCCGGCAGCGTCAGCAGGCGCGCCAGCCACACCGAGCTGTACACCGCCACCAGTACCGCCGTCGTTACCCCGGCGGTCAGCGACAGCCAGTGGCGGCGGATGATGTGCAAATTCTCGTACACCGGCACCGCAAAGGCGATGGTCGCCGGCCCCAGCAGCCACAGCAGCCAGTGGGTTTCACCGATATAGTCCTGATAGGAGATGTGGGTGACCACCAGCAGCAGCACCAGGATCATCGGCGTCAGTACCAGCGGCATCAGCAGTAACGTGCGGCGGCGGCGGTACAGCTTCTTGTTGGCGAAGTAGAGCGCCAGCGTCGCCAGAAAGCAGGCCAGGCTGAGGATAAAATCATTCATGGCGCTGCTTCCGTCGCTGCAGCCAAATCTCCAGCCGATACACCCTGTCCACCACCAGCCCGGTGGCGCCCAGCGTCAGCATGGTGCTGACCGCGATCACCAGAAAGATCTTCCAGCCCTCGACCATCAGCAGCTGGGCATAGTTGACCACCGCCACCACCGCCGGCACGAAGAACAGCAGCATTTCCGCCAGCAGCCAGCGGGAGCCGGCCTTGACCCAGCTCAGCGGCAGAATGCGCAGCAGGATCAGCGCCAGCAGCATCAGCATGCCGACGATATTGGCGGGGAGCGGCAGGTGGAATTGTTGCACCAGGCGATCGGCGATCAGGAACAGCGCCGCATACAACGCCACCTGAATCGGCACCTGCAAACGGGTCAGCAGGGAGGGGGCAACGCGGCGTAACGCCAGAGACATGAAAGATGACCTCAAACAATAAATTGACGGCCTACAGTATACGCAGCCGGGAAACCACGCCTGAAATGAATTAAAATTATCGACATCATGCCGGCCGGGAATAGTTTCCCGCCGGTAGCGCCCTCAAGGAGGCCCCTAACGTGGATGTCCGCACCCTGCGCTACTTCGTTGAAGTGGTGCGCCAGCAAAGCTTCACCCGCGCCGCGGAAAAACTGTTCGTCACCCAGCCCACCATCAGCAAGATGCTGCGGCATCTGGAAGAGGAGCTGGAATGCACACTGCTGATCCGCGAAGGCCGCAAGCTGCGCCTGACCGACAGCGGCCAGGCGGTGTATCAGCGCGGCCTGACGATCCTCGACGAATTCCGCCAGCTGGAGGCGGAGCTGGAAGACATCAGCTCGGTGAAAAAAGGCGTGCTGCGGCTGGGCATTCCGCCGATGGTGGGCAGGCAGATCGCCGATCTGATCCGCCGCTTTCGCCAGACCTATCCCGGCATCGAATTGAAAATTTCCGAACTGGGCGGTCTGTCGGTCGAACAGGCGGTGATGTCCGGCGAACTGGATCTGGCGATGACGGTGCTGCCCTTCGATTCGGAACAGCCGCTGACCTTTCTGCCGCTGCTGGGCCACCCGATGTGCGTGGTGGCGCCGCGCACGCCGCAGTGGCTCAACCGCACCCGCATCAATATCGCCGAATTGGCCGACAGCCCGATCCTGATTTATAACGAAGACTTTGCGCTGTACAAGATGCTGATGAAGGCGTTTCGCCAGGCCGGTTTTGAACCGCAAATCGCGGTGCGCAGCGGCCAATGGGACTTTCTCGCCTCGATGGTGCAGGCCGGCGTGGGCATCGCCATGCTGCCGGAGCCGGTCTGCCGCTGGCTGGACAAGGAAAACCTGGTCTGGCTGCCGCTGGAGCCACGCATGGAGTGGAAAATCGGGCTGATCTGGCGCCAGGGCAGCTACCTGTCGCACAGCGCACAGGCTTGGATCGCCTGCTGCCGCGACTACTGGCCGCCGCTCAAGTAGCCAAAAAACAAGGGCCGCACAGGCGGCCCTTCGGGACAGAAATAGAGAGGAAAAACGTTAATTCCTCGTCTGAGGTTTAGCCTTCGCGCTCGATCAGCAGCGCTTCGAGCAAGTCGAGATCGTGCAGCAGTTTTTGCAGCGTCTCGTTGCTGATTTTCTGCGTGGCGCGCAGGTGGTACAGCTCGCCGCGCTCGGCGCGCAGCGCCGTCAGGCGGAAACGCCGCTCGAGGTTTTCCATCGCCAGCGCATTCTCGATGTCGTCTTTCGAGGCGATACGCCGCCGCAGCATGCCCGTCACCCGCGAGCTGACCTCTTTCAACACCTGCGGATCGAGGTTCTCTTCGGTATCGGCAACCAGGCGCTCTTCCATTTTATTCACGCTCTCGATCGCCACTTCGGCCGCCATGGCGATCGCCATGCGTTCTTCCTGCTTGCTGGCGCTCTTGTCGGCCACCTGCACGCCGCGCAGCAGCAGCGGCAACGCCAGCACGCCGACGATCAACGACAGCAGGATCACCCCGGCGGCGATAAACACCAGCTGATAGCGCGCCGGGAAGGCGGTGCCGTCGCTCAGCAACAGCGGTATCGACAGCACACCGGCCAGGGTAATCGCCCCGCGCACCCCGGCGAACGACGCCACCCACAGCTCACGCGTGCTGTAATCGCCGAACTGCAGCGGGCGCTTTTTCATAAAGCGGTTGCTGGCCTTCTTCATTACCCACAGCCAGGTGAAACGCAGCACCAGCAGCGCGGCGTAGATGGTGGCCACGTCGGCGAACAGGTACCAGGTCTGGATGGTCGGATCCAGCTCCGCCTGCAGGATGGAGGTCTCAAGAATGCCCGGCAGCTGCAGGCCCAACATGATGAACACCATGCCGTTGAATACGAATTCCAGCATCGCCCATACGCTGTTGGCGCGCAGGCGCATCGCCAGCGGCGCGTTGCGGATCACGCCGGACTGGCTGATGGTCATCCCCGCCGCTACCGCCGCCAGGATGCCGGAAACGCCGATATGTTCGGCGATCAGATAAGAAGCGAACGGCAGCAGCAGCAGGAACACGATCTGGGTCGCCGGATCGTCGCCGCTCCAGCGGCTCATCACCCGCAGCGATTTACTGTAGGTCCAGGTGACCGCCACGCCGGCCAGCAGGCCGCCGATCGCCACTTTGAGAAACTCGAGGGTTGCACCGCCCACGGTGAACACCATGGTGCCCATCGCCACCGCGATGGCGAACTTGAGCGACACCAGGCCGGATGCGTCGTTCATCAGCGCCTCGCCTTCGAGCACGCCCATGATCGGCTTGGGAATGCGCCCTTTGCCGACGATGCCGGACAATGCCACGGCATCGGTCGGCGACAGCACCGCCGCCAGCGCGAAGGCCGCCACCAGCGGAATGCCCGGCACCATGGCGTAGATCAGATAGCCGACGCCGACCACGGTGATCAGCACCAGCACCAGCGCCAGGCCGAGAATTTCACGCCCGTGGTGCAGGAATTCGCGCGTTGGCGTTTTCCAGCCGTCGGCGAACAGCAGCGGCGGAATGAACAGCACTAGGAACAGTTCGGGATCAAAGTCGACGTGCAGCCCGAAATGCGGCCAGGCCAACAGGGCCCCGATGGCGATTTGCATCAGCGGCAGCGGCACCTGGAACGGCAACATGCGCGTCACCACCCCGGACAGGGAGACCACCAGGATCAAAATGAGGATTGTAAAAAAGATTTCCATGCTTTCCTTAGACTCTACGATTCAGACGACATCGGCTCAGGGCCTGCGTTGGTCCCGATAGTAGATCACTTTTTTTACAGCCGTTAAAGCTTGTTGTGCCTTTCAAAACGCGGTGCAGAGCAGAAGAAGACTTATCTTAAGAAGGGAATTGCCGTGACAGCTTCCCTCGCCCGCCGGGCGAGGGAAACCCGAGGGCTTAGATCGCCCAGCCGCCGGCGTAGAACGCCACCAGCGCCACGGCGATCAGCACGGTGCCGATGTTCAGCTTGCGCCATTCGCCGGAGAAGATGCGGCCGATGACCAGCGAGCTGAAGCCCAGCATGATGCCGGTAACGATGTTGCAGGTCAGCACGATGAACACCGCGCACAGCAAGCCGGCCATCGCGTCGACGAAGTCGTTGAAGTCCAGCTTGGTGACGTTGCTCAGCATCAGCAGGCCGACGTACATCAGCGCCGGTGCAGTGGCATAGACCGGCACCAGATAGGCCAGCGGCGACAGGAACAGGATCAGCAGGAACAGAATGCCGACCACGGTGGCGGTCAGGCCGGTCTTGCCGCCCGCGGCGGTGCCGGCGGCGGATTCGATGTAGACCGCGGCGGGCGCGGCGCCCACCAGGCCGGAGAAGATGCTGCTCAGGGAATCCGAGGTCAGCGCCTTGCCGCCGTTGATGATCTGGCCGTCTTTATCCAGCAGGTTGGCCTGCCCGGCCACCGCGCGGATGGTGCCGGTGGCGTCGAACACTGCGGTCATCACCAGCGCCAGCACGCTCGGCAACACCACCGGCTGCAACGCGCCCATGATATCCAGGCTGAAGATCAACGATTTGCCGTCCGCGTCCGCCAGGCTCGGCATGGCGAACAGCCCCTGGTATTTCACCGCCGGGTCGAAGATCAGGCCGATGATGGAAATGGCGATGATCACCAGCAAAATGCCGCCGGGCACGCGCAGTTTTTCCAGGCCGAAGATCACCGCCAGGCCGACCAGCGTCATTACCACCGGGAAGGAGGTGAACGCGCCGAGCGCCACCGGCAGGCCATCCAGCGGATTCTTCACCACCAGGCCGACGCCGTTGGCGGCGATCAGCAGCAGGAACAGACCGATACCGATGCCGGTGCCGTGCGCCACGCCCATCGGCAGGTTGCGCAGGATCCAGGCGCGGATACCGGTGACCGAGATGACGGTAAACAGTACGCCCATCAGGAACACCGCGCCCAGCGCCACCGGAATGCTGATGTGCTGGCCCAGCACCAGGCTGAAGGCGGTGAAGGCGGTCAACGAGATCGCACAGCCGATCGCCATCGGCAGGTTAGCCCACAGCCCCATCAGCAGCGAGCCCAGACCGGCCACCAGGCAAGTGGAGACAAACACCGCCGCCGGTGGGAAGCCCGCTTTGCCCAGCATGCTCGGCACCACGATCACCGAGTACACCATCGCCAGGAAGGTGGTCAGCCCCGCCACCACCTCCTGGCGCACGCTGCTGCCGCGCGCGGAAATTTTAAAATAGCCATCAAGCCCGCCGGTTGGTTTTGCGGCGTGGTTCGCTTGAGAGTTCGACATAGGTTACTTCCCCTGTGTTTCATGAATCGGCCCGTCGCAGCAGGCCTGTAATCTCGCCCGCGCCCGATCGTCACGTAATCGTTTACGTCACGTTCCGCATCCGTGCCCTTCCTTCGCAGCGCCAACGGCGATGCGCACCAAGGCAAACGTTTAACTCGCAGCGCGCGGTACGGGTGATTTATGGTGGTTTATTCAAGGCAAACGATTATCCTGCCTTCCCTAGCGTCTAATCAACTAAAGATCGCGGCAATTTATGCAGAAAGCGGCGGAAATGGCGCCTGCACGATAAAACCGGGGCGACGAGCGCCCCGGCGAACGCCGTCACGGCGGGGTTATTGCGCCTGCGCCGCCGCGGGATCCATATACATCAATTCCCAGATATGGCCGTCCAGATCCTGAAAACCGTGGCCGTACATCACGCCGTAGTCCCGCGGCGGGTGGTAGGTGTTGCCGCCGCCGGCGACCGCCTTGCGCACCAGTTCGTCCACCGCCGCCCGGCTGGGCTGCGACAGGCAAACCAGCACTTCGGTGGCCTGTTTGGCGTCGCCGATCGGGTTCGGGGTAAACACCCTGAATTTGTCATGGGTCAGCAGCATCACGTAAATCGTGTCGCTGACCACCATGCACGCGGCGGTGTCATCGGTAAATTGCGGGTTGAAAGTGAAACCCAGGCGGGTGAAAAAAGCCATCGAGGCGGGCAGATCGCGGACAGGCAGATTAACGAAGATTTGCGTAGCCATGGGCTACCTCCGATGAAGAATGACCCCATCGAGTATAGCCCATCCGGTTAACTCAGCAGGTCGTAAGGGCCGCCCTGCTCCAACGCCCGCTGGTAGGCGGGCCGGGCGTGAATGCGCTGCAGAAAGCCGCGCAGTTTCGGGCAATCATCCAACGCGCCGCGCGCCGCCATCGCCTCCAGCGGGAAGCTCATCTGAATGTCCGCCGCGCTGAAGTCGTTGCCGACGAACCAGCTGCCCTTGTTCAGGTGCTGCTCGAGATACTCGCAGTGCGGCGCGATCTGCTTGTCGAGATATTCGCGCTGCACGCCCTTGCCGATCGCGCCGGCCACCGGCCGCAGCAGCCAGGGGATCGGCGGCTGGCCGAGGCGGCTGAACACCAGTTTCATCACCAACAGCGGCATCAGCGATCCTTCGGCGTAGTGCAGCCAGTAGCGGTATTGCTGGCGCGCGTGGAAGTCGGTCGGCATGAACATCCCTTGCGCGTCATAGGCTTCCTGCAGGTATTCGATGATGGCGCCGGATTCCGCCAGCGTCAGATCGCCGTCGACGATCACCGGTGATTTGCCCAGCGGGTGGATCTTTTTCAGCGCCGCCGGCGCCAGCATGGTCTGCGGATCGCGTTCGTAGCGTTGCACCTGATAGGGCACGCCCAGCTCTTCCAGAAACCACAGAATGCGCTGCGAGCGCGAATGATTGAGATGATGAACAATGATCATAAAGAAGCTCCTGTCCGCTGCCACACCAGTTCGCCCACCTGCACGCCGTTGCCGAGCTGCAAGGGCACCGTGCGCAACGTCAGCCGATCGCCGCTGAAAGCGTAAAAACGCACCTGACGGCTGCCTACCCAGTTGGGGAACGAGCAGCCTTCGACCTGATGCACCACCCGCTGCTCGCTTTCCTCCACCTGATAGCGGCCGAAGTAGCAAATCATATTGATGAAGGCGGCGCGGATCTCCCGCTCTGACCCCTGCGCCAAATCGTCGGCGGCGAAACGCGGCCGCACGGCGCTGTAAAGCTGCGCCGCCATCGTGCCGTTGGCCTCATAATGGATGCGCCCCAGCACCTGCTCGCCCAGCGGGTAATTCAGCTCGCCGTCCTGGTTCTCAAATGCCGAGGACACCAGCGCCCAGCTGCCGATAAATGCGTTTACCGTCATTACGCTTCTCCGGTTAAGGATCGTCTGTAAAGGGTAGTGGCGATTTTTACCGCGCGCCAGCGGATGAAAAAACAATCAGTTTATTTGACAGAGATACTCAAAACTCTCCGATTTTTTATTCCAGCCTGTCGCACTACTATTTAATACATCGAGAGACAACGGGCTCTCATCCAATCAATACGCTGAGGAATACATCATGAAAAACGTCAAAATTTTTGCTACCGCTGCGCTGCTGGCTACCGCTTCTTTCGCTACCTTCGCCGCTGACCTGCCGTCCAGCCAACCCGCTGCAGACGCCCAGAAAATCGGCGTAGTCTCCGTTAGCGGCGCCAGCAACCTGAGCGCGCTGGAAAGCGAACTGGCCAGCAAAGCCGCTGCGTCAGGCGCCAGCTCATACCGCATCGTCGCCGCCGGCGGCCAGAACAAACTGTACGGCACCGCAGAAATCTTCAACTGATCGTCGAACAGCCAACCGACGGAAGAAAGAAGCCCCGCAAGGGGCTTTTCTCGTTGTGGGCAGGCAAAGCTCTTTGTGAACAGTGGCCGCCAGACATTTCACCGATACTGGGAATAACGCCTTACCCTCACCCACTTTGGAGAAATAACATGACCACAGCACAACCTCTGCATGGCAAAGTCGCGTTCGTCCAGGGCGGCTCACGCGGCATCGGCGCCGCCATCGTGAAACGGTTGGCGAGCGAAGGGGCCGCGGTCGCCTTTACCTACGCCGCCTCGGCCGATCGCGCCGAAGCGGTGGCAAGCGCCGTTACCGCCGCCGGCGGCAAAGCCCTCGCCATCAAGGCTGACAGCGCCGATGCGGCGGCGCTGCAGCAGGCGGTGCGCCAGGCGGTCAGCCAGTTCGGCAATCTGGATATTCTGGTGAACAATGCCGGGGTGTTTACGCTGGGCAGCACCGAGGAGCTGGCGCTGGACGATTTGGATCGCATGCTGGCGGTCAACGTGCGCAGCGTGTTCGTCGCCAGCCAGGAAGCGGCGCGCCACATGAACGACGGCGGCCGCATCATTCACATCGGCAGCACCAACGCCGAGCGCGTGCCGTTCGGCGGCGCGGCGGTGTATGCGATGAGCAAATCGGCGCTGGTCGGCCTGACCAAAGGCATGGCGCGCGATCTCGGCCCGCGCGGCATCACCGTCAATAACGTGCAGCCCGGCCCGGTAGACACCGAGATGAACCCGGACGCCGGTGAGTTCGCCGAGCAGCTCAAGCAGCTGATGGCGATCGGCCGCTACGGCAAAGATGAAGAGATCGCCGGCTTCGTCGCCTACCTCGCCGGCCCGCAGGCGGGTTATATCACCGGCGCCAGCCTGAGCATCGACGGCGGCTTCTCGGCGTAACCATCCCTGAAATGCAAAAAGCCCCGTGAAGGGGCTTTTTTTGGCTGCAAACGGTCGGATATCAGAACGGGATATCGTCGTCGAAATCCATTGGCGGTTCGTTGCTGCTGGCCGCCGGAGCGCTGTTCTGCGCCGGGCGCGACTGCTGCTGGCCGCCGCTGAACTGGTTGCCGCCCTGTGGCTGCTGAGGCTGGCCCCAACCGCCCTGGCCGCCGGCAGATTGACCGGCCGGTGCGCCGCCGCCCTGACGGCCGCCCAGCATCTGCATGGTGCCGCCGACGTTAACCACGATCTCGGTGGTGTAGCGATCCTGGCCGCTCTGATCCTGCCATTTACGGGTCTGCAGGGAGCCTTCGATGTAGACCTGAGAGCCTTTACGCAGGTATTCGCCCGCCACTTCGGCCAGTTTGCCGAACAGCACGACGCGGTGCCACTCGGTCTTCTCTTTCTGTTCGCCGGTCGCCTTGTCACGCCAGCTTTCGGAGGTCGCCAGGGTAATGTTGGCCACTGCGCCGCCGTTCGGCATGTAACGGACTTCTGGATCCTGACCCAGATTCCCGACCAGAATTACTTTGTTTACGCCTCTGCTGGCCATGAGCACTTCTCCCGATGATTGATTTCTACACAGTATAAACGCGTCAGTTTACCACGCTGAGTGCGAAACCACACCCGTGTTGATAAGTGCGAATTGCATTCCAGAATTGTCTTTTCGATCGACCTTGTTGCATTCGCATACTGGATATTCATTCAGGTTTTTTTGTGTCATAATTATGCGTTTCGACCTGGCTGTGCCGGTTTTTTGCGAGATCCATCACAAAATCCCCCGCAAAAATCGCGACAGGCGCGGTGTATCATCAAGACGGGAAGTGTAAATGGACAATATCGAAGTTCGTGGTGCTCGAACCCATAATCTGAAAAACATCAACCTGATTATCCCGCGTGACAAACTGATCGTCGTCACCGGCCTGTCCGGTTCCGGCAAGTCATCGCTGGCTTTCGATACGCTGTATGCCGAAGGGCAACGCCGCTACGTCGAATCGCTCTCCGCCTATGCGCGCCAGTTCCTGTCGCTGATGGAAAAACCGGACGTCGATCATATCGAGGGCCTGTCGCCGGCGATCTCCATCGAGCAGAAATCCACCTCGCACAACCCGCGATCCACGGTCGGCACCATCACCGAAATCCACGACTACCTGCGCCTGCTGTTCGCCCGCGTCGGCGAGCCGCGCTGCCCGGATCACCATGTGCCGCTGGCGGCGCAAACCGTCAGCCAGATGGTCGATAACGTGCTGAGCCAGCCGGAAGGCAAGCGCCTGATGCTGCTGGCGCCGGTGGTGAAAGACCGCAAGGGCGAACACACCAAAACGCTGGAAAACCTGGCCGCCCAGGGCTATATCCGCGCGCGCATCGACGGTGAAGTGTGCGATCTGTCCGATCCGCCGAAGCTGGAGCTGCAGAAGAAACACACCATCGAAGTGGTGGTCGACCGGTTCAAGGTGCGCGAGGACATGGCGCAGCGCCTGGCCGAATCGTTCGAAACCGCGCTGGAGCTGTCCGGCGGCACCGCGGTGGTGGCGGATATGGACGACGAGAAAGCGGACGAGCTGCTGTTCTCCGCCAACTTCGCCTGCCCGATCTGCGGCTACAGCATGCGCGAGCTGGAACCGCGCCTGTTTTCCTTCAACAACCCGGCTGGCGCCTGCCCGACCTGCGACGGCCTGGGCGTGCAGCAGTTCTTCGATCCGGATCGCGTGGTGCAAAACCCCGAGCTGTCGCTGGCCGGCGGCGCGATCCGCGGCTGGGATCGCCGCAACTTCTATTACTTCCAGATGCTGCGCTCGCTGGCGGAGCACTATGAGTTCGATGTCGAAGCGCCGTTCAACACCCTGAGCGCCGACGTGCAGAAGGCGGTGCTGAGCGGCTCCGGCAAAGAGTCGATCGAATTCAAATACATCAACGATCGCGGTGATACCACCGTGCGCCGTCATCCGTTCGAAGGTGTGCTGCACAACATGGAGCGCCGCTATAAAGAGACCGAATCCAGCGCGGTGCGCGAAGAATTGGCGAAGTTCATCAGCAACCGCCCTTGCGCCTCGTGCCACGGCACCCGCCTGCGCGAAGAAGCGCGTAACGTGTTCGTCGAAGACACCACGCTGCCGGAGATCTCCGATCTGAGCATCGGCCATGCGATGACCTTCTTCCAGAACATGAAGCTCAGCGGCCAACGCGCCAAGATCGCCGAAAAAGTGCTGAAAGAGATCGGCGATCGCCTGAAATTCCTGGTGAACGTCGGCCTGAACTACCTGTCGCTGTCCCGCTCGGCGGAGACGCTCTCCGGCGGCGAAGCGCAGCGCATCCGTCTGGCCAGCCAGATCGGCGCTGGCCTGGTGGGCGTGATGTACGTGCTGGATGAGCCGTCGATCGGCCTGCACCAGCGCGACAACGAGCGCCTGCTGGAAACGCTGATCCACCTGCGCAACCTCGGCAACACGGTGATCGTGGTGGAGCATGACGAAGACGCCATCCGCGCCGCCGACCACGTGATCGACATCGGCCCCGGCGCCGGCGTACACGGCGGCCAGGTGGTGGCGGAAGGCACCGTCGACGACATCATGGCGCAGCCGGACTCGCTGACCGGCCAGTTCCTCAGCGGCAAGCGCGAGATCGCCATTCCGGCGCAGCGCGTGCAGGCCGATCCGACCAAGGTGCTGAAGCTGAGCGGCGCGCGCGGCAACAACCTGAAGGACGTGACGCTGACGCTGCCGGTCGGTCTGTTTACCTGCATCACCGGCGTTTCCGGCTCCGGCAAATCGACGCTGATCAACGATACGCTGTTCCCGATCGCCCAGCGCCAGCTCAACGGCGCCACCATCGCCGAACCGGCGCCGTTCCGCGAAGTGACCGGCCTGGAGCATTTCGACAAGGTGATCGACATCGATCAGAGCCCGATCGGCCGCACGCCGCGCTCCAACCCGGCCACCTACACCGGCATTTTCACCCCGGTGCGCGAGCTGTTCGCCGGCGTGCCGGAATCGCGCAGCCGCGGTTATACGCCGGGCCGTTTCAGCTTCAACGTCAAGGGCGGGCGCTGTGAAGCCTGCCAGGGCGACGGGGTGATCAAGGTTGAGATGCACTTCCTGCCGGACATCTACGTGCCGTGCGATCAGTGCAAGGGCAAGCGCTATAACCGCGAAACGCTGGAAGTGAAGTACAAGGGCAAGAGCATCCACGAAGTGCTGGAGATGACCATCGAAGAAGCGCGCGAGTTCTTCGACGCGGTGCCGGCGCTGGCGCGCAAGCTGCAGACCCTGATGGATGTCGGCCTGTCGTACATCCGTCTCGGCCAGTCGGCCACCACGCTCTCCGGCGGTGAGGCGCAGCGCGTCAAGCTGGCGCGCGAGCTGTCGAAGCGCGGCACCGGCCAGACGCTGTATATCCTCGACGAACCGACCACCGGCCTGCACTTCGCCGATATCCAACAGCTGTTGGCGGTGCTGCATCAGCTGCGCGATCAGGGCAACACCATCGTGGTCATCGAGCATAACCTGGACGTGATCAAGACCGCCGACTGGATCGTCGATCTGGGGCCGGAAGGCGGCAGCGGCGGCGGCGAGATCCTGGTCGCCGGCACGCCGGAAACCGTGGCCGAGTGTGAAAAATCGCACACCGCACGCTTCCTGAAACCGCTGTTGAAGCCGTAGTGCCGCCGGCGTGCGGGCCGTCGCTCAGGCAGCCCGCACGCCGACCCGTTTCGCTGCAATCAAACAGAAACAGGCAAGATTTCGACATTTTCAGGCATTTCCCTCCGCGCTCACCGCTTTTATCATCAATGTTCCCTCGGCGGCCGCCCTGTCTGACTCAGGCCGCGTCTCACCGGCACTCCGCTGCCGGCCAAGCGTTGTCCCCCATACATTGATAACTGGAGCGACCATGAACATTACCCATGCCTATGCCGCGCATGACGCGAAGTCTGCGCTGGTGCCTTTCGATTACCAGCCGCGCGCCCTGCGCGACCACGATGTGCAAATTCAGGTGTTGTTCTGCGGCGTCTGCCACTCGGATCTGCACCAGGCGCGCAATGAATGGAGCAATACCATTTACCCGGTGGTGCCGGGCCACGAAATCGTCGGCCGCGTTAGCGCCGTCGGCGACCACGTCTCGCGTTACCGGGTCGGCGATCTGGTCGGCGTCGGGTGCATGGTGGATTCCTGCCGCAGCTGCCCGAGCTGCGATGAGGGGCTGGAGCAGTATTGCGAGAACGGCTTCACCGGCACCTATAACGGTCAGGATCGCCAGACCGGCGCCGTGACCTACGGCGGCTACTCCACCGATCTGGTGGTGGATCAGGACTTCGTGCTGCGCGTGCCGGAGAATCTCGATCCGGCCGGGGTCGCGCCGCTGCTGTGCGCCGGCATCACCACCTATTCGCCGCTGCGCCAGTGGGGCGCGGGGCCAGGCAAAAAGGTCGGCATCGTCGGGCTCGGCGGGCTGGGGCACATGGGCGTCAAACTGGCGCGAGCGATGGGCGCGCACGTGGTGCTGTTCACCACCTCGCCGTCGAAAATCGAAGACGCCAAGCGTCTTGGCGCGCATGAAGTGGTGATTTCGCGCAACCCGGAGGAGATGGCGCAGCACGTCAACAGCTTCGACTTCATCCTCAACACGGTAGCGGCCCAGCACGATCTGAATCCGTTCCTCAACCTGCTGCGCCGCGACGGCACCCTGACGCTGGTCGGCGCGCCGGAGCACGATCATCCGTCGCCGCAGGTGTTCAATCTGATCATGAAGCGCCGCCGCATCGCCGGTTCGCTGATCGGCGGCATCGCGGAAACGCAAGAGATGCTGGACTTCTGCGGCCAACACGGCATCACGTCGGATATCGAGCTGATCCCGATGCAGCAGATTAATGAAGCCTATGAGCGCATGCTGAAAAGCGACGTGAAGTACCGCTTCGTGGTGGATATCGACTCGCTGCGGGTCTGATGACGGCGGGCGCCCAACGGCGCCCGTTTCTTATAGCTGCTTGATGATCCTGGCCGGGTTGCCGCCCACCACGCAATTGGCCGGCACGTCTTTGGTTACCACCGCGCCGGAGGCAACGACCGCATTGTCGCCGATGGTCACGCCCGGATTGATCACCGCGCGTCCGCCGATCCATACGTTGTCGCCAATCTTGACCGGCTTACCGAACTCCGCGCCGCCGACGCGGGTCTCAGCGTCCAGCGGATGGGTCGCGGTGTAAATATGCACGCCCGGCGCCAGCAGGCAGTTGTCGCCGATATGCACCTCGCACACGTCGAGGATCACGCAGTCGAAATTGGCGTAGAAGTTCTTGCCGAGATAGATGTTATAGCCGTAGTCGCAGCGGAAGGTCGGCTCGATGGTGCCGCCCTGATAGCCGCCCAGCAGCTCACCCAGCCACTGTTTGCGCAGCTCGCCCTCTTCCGGCGAGGAGTGGTTATAGCGATGCGTCAGCTGACGCGCGCGCCGACGCTCGCTGCGCAGCAGGTCATCGCCGGCGTCGTACAGTTCCCCGGCGATCATCTTGCGCTTTTCTTCGCTGATGGCCATGTCGGCCTCCTTATGTTATCCGCGTTTCTTGAATGCCCAAGCGTAGCCGCTTTAGCTCGGCAACAGAAAGGGAACGTTCCCAACTTAAAACCGCGATCACGCTTTAACATGAAAAAGCAGGAGAAAACGGGCGCCGCCGCCGCCCGACAATCAGGCGCGCAGTTCCTGGCGCACGTGTTCGGGCAGGCCTTCCACCACCAGCTGATAGGAGCTGTCGATCAGCGTGTAAAACTGCGAGTTCGGCAGGTTGCCGTCAAGAAACACCGTGTTCCAGTGCGCCTTGTTCAGGCCGTCGCAGGCGACGATCTCCGGATGGTGTTCACGCAGGCTTTCCGCCAGCTCCGGGCTGGACTTGACCGCCAGCGCCGGCCGCCCTTCGACCTCGCACACCATGGCGAACATCACGTCGCCCACCTTGATCTGGCTGGCCTGCCACTGGTTCTGGTCGCTTTGTTCCGCGCCCGGCTTCGCCATGCAGTACTCCAGCAATGCACTGTTATTCATTGGGTTATTCCCCCTGTAACGTGGCCACAATACGGCGTGCTCCGTCGTGGATGCGGTGCTCCCCCAGCCAGATGCCCTGCCATGTGCCCAACATCAGCCGCCCGTGCCTGACGGGCAGCGTCAGGGAAGCGCCCAGCAGCGAGGATTTGATGTGCGCCGGCATGTCGTCCGGCCCTTCGTAGTCATGCTGATAGGGTGCGTTTTCCGGCACCTGACGCAGGAAATGCTGCTCCATATCGGCTCGCACCGTGGGATCGCAGTTCTCGTTGAGCGTCAGCGAGGCCGAGGTATGCTGCAGCAACAGATGCAACAGGCCGGTTTGCAGGCGGTGTAAGTGGGTTAACTGGTTGGTGATCTCGTCGGTAACCAGATGAAAGCCACGCGCTTTTGCGCTGAGGATTAGCGTTTGCTGATGCCACATGAGTGAGCGCCCCTCAATCAGTATATTCTCTCTCCGGTTTGCGGCAACTTCGGCGGCGCGCCGGCAATAAAAAAGGAGCGATATCGCTATCGCTCCCCGATGAACGTCCCTTCAGACTAACAGGCGTTACTGCACCGCGGCAAACGCCTCGGCCACCTGACGCACGTTGTTGTGGTTCAGGCCGGCCACGCACATGCGGCCGCTGTGGATCAGGTAGACGCCGAACTCTTCACGCAGGCGATCGACCTGCGCCGCGCTGAAGCCGGTGTAGCTGAACATGCCGCGCTGCGCCAGCAGGTAATCAAAGTTGCGCTGCGGCAGCGCGCTCTTCAGGGTGTCCACCAGCGCGTGGCGCATCTCGAGAATGCGGGTGCGCATGCCCTCCACTTCGTCCAGCCACTGGGTTTTCAGCTGGGCGTCGTTCAGCACCTTGGCCACCAGCTGCGCGCCGAAGTTCGGCGGGCTCGAGTAGTTGCGGCGCACGGTGGCCTTCAGCTGGCCCAGCACGCGCCCGGCCGCCTCTTCGCTTTCGCACACCACCGACAGGCCGCCGACGCGCTCGCCGTACAGCGAGAAGATCTTCGAGAACGAGTTGCTCACCAGGCACGGCAGGCCGGCCGCCGCGATGGCGCGAATGGCGTAGGCATCCTGCTCCATGCCGCCGCCGAAGCCCTGATAGGCAATGTCGAGGAACGGAATGATTTCACGCTCGGCGATCACCTTGACCACCTCATCCCACTGGGCAGGGGTCAGGTCGGAACCGGTCGGGTTGTGGCAGCACGGGTGCAGCAGCGCGATGCTGTGCTTCGGCAGCTGTTTCAGCGCAGCGAGCATGGCGTCGAACTTCACGCCTAGGCTTTCGCTGTCGAAATACGGGTAGGTATTCACCTTGAAACCGGCGCCGCTGAAGATGGCGACGTGGTTTTCCCAGGTGGGATCGCTGACCCACACCTGCGAATCCGGGAAGTAGCTTTTCAGGAAGTCGGCGCCCACTTTCAGCGCGCCGGAGCCGCCGACGGTCTGAATGGTGGCGATGCGCCCCTGCTGCAGCATCGGGTGCTGCGCGCCGAACAGCAGCTGCTGGATGGCGGAACGGTAGGGTTGCAGCCCTTCCATCGGCAGGTATACCGAGGCGCCGTGCTCGACGCTGTTCAACTGCGCTTGCGCCGCGGCGACCGCCCGCATCTGCGGGATGATGCCCTGCGCATCGTAGTACAGGCCGATACTCAGGTTCACCTTGTGCGCGCGCGGGTCTTGTTTGAATTTTTCCATCAGCGACAGAATGGGATCGCCGGCATAGGCGTCAACGTTCTGGAACACGGGGGTTTTCTCCTGGTTTATTTATTGTGGTTTGGGCACAGCGTTACGTTCCTAATATAGACGGAAAACCGCATTCGGTTTTAGCTTTATCTCGCCACCGGCAACAAACCGTTTTCCTTGATGCGATTGAGCACCACCGCCGTTTTGATATGCGCCACGCTTTTGTGCGGCGACAGCGTCTGGCTGATGAACTCGCTCAGCGCCGGCAGGTCCGCCACCGCCACTTTCAGCAGGTAATCGGCGTCGCCGGTGGTCTTGTAAGCGTCAAGGATCGCGTCCACCTCCTCCAGCATCTGATGAAAGCTGTCGATCTGCTCCTGCGCGTGCGTGATCAGGCTGACTTCGATCAGCCCTACCAGCCCCAGGCCGACCGCCTCCGGCGCCAGCCGCGCGTGGTAGCCGCGGATCAGCTGCGCCTGCTCCAGGCTGATGCGCCGCCGCGAACACTGGGAGGCGGAGAGCCCGACCAGCTCGCTCAGTTCCTGATTGGTCAGACGGCCGTTGGCCTGTAACAGCGTCAGGATTTTCATATCAAAATCGTCAATGTTGTACATAGCCACCTGTAAACTGTGTTAATAAATGTTGACGTTACAGCCTACCAGTTTTTTTACCGTTGCCGACGTCACACCCTAGCGCTTAAATCGCGTACAGCAGCAACGCCCGGCGTTTTCGCCGGTAAGCGGCATAAAAAACGGCTAACTCATGCAGGTAAACGACAATTAACGGCGAAGTAACGCATAAAACCACGAATGTATAAAAAGGACGCCAGATGAAAAAGCTACTCCCTCTCGCGCTGCTGCTCGCCGCCGGCGGCGCCGGCGCGCAATCCCACCTGGACAAGGTGCTGCAGCAAAAGACCCTGGAGGTCTGCACCACCGGCGACTACAAGCCCTATACCTTCCTCAAGGAAGACGGCGGCTATGAAGGCATCGATATCGATATGGCGGAGTCGCTGGCCAAGAGCCTGGGCGCCAAAGTGAAGTGGGTGAAAACCAGCTGGAAAACCCTGACGCCGGACTTCACCTCCGGCAAGTGCGATATCGCGATGGGCGGCATCTCCGTCACGCTGGAGCGACAAAAACAGGTGTTCTTCGCCGACAAGCTGGATACCGACGGCAAAATCCCGCTGGTGCGCTGCACCGACGTGAAGAAATACCGCACTCTCGAGCAGATCAACAAACCGTCGGTGCGCCTGCTGGAGCCGGCGGGCGGCACCAACGAAGCCTTCGTGCACGCCTATCTGCCGAAGGCCAAGCTGACGCTGACGCACGACAACATGAGCATTTTCCAGCAGTTGGTAGACCGCAAGGCGGACGTGATGATCACCGACGCCTCCGAGGCGCTGTACCAGCAGAAGCGCTATCCGAAGCTGTGCGCGGTGAATCCGAGCAAACCGATGCAGTACGGCGAGAAGGCTTACATGCTGCCGCGCGACGATTTGAGCTGGAAACTGTATGTGGATCAGTGGCTGCACCTGGCCAAGGCGACCGGCGAGTATCAGAAGATTATCGATAAGTGGTTGGCGGTAAAGAAGTAACCCGCTGAGAAACGGGGCCGACGCGCGTCGGCCCCTGCTGCGCATCAGTCGCCGATGTATTCCATCGCCACGCGCTGCGTGAGCTTGGTGATAAGTTCGTAAGCGCTGATGCCGGTGCAGGCGGCGATGCGCTCGACCGGCAGCGCCTGGCCCCACAGCACCGCTTCATCCCCCACCTTATCGGCGGCGTCCGGCCCGAGATCGACCGAAATCATGTCCATCGACACCCGGCCGACGATCGGCACTTCGCGGCCGTTAATCAGGATCGGCGTACCGGTCGGCGCGCTGCGCGGGTAGCCGTCGCCGTATCCCATCGCCACCACGCCCAGCCGGGTATCGCGCGGGCTTACCCAGGTGCCGCCGTAGCCAACCGCTTCGCCGGCCTTGTGCTCGCGTACCGCGATCAGGCTGGACTTCAGCGCCATCGCCGGCTGCAGCCCATGCTCGGCGCCGCTGCCGTTATCCAGCGGCGACACGCCGTACAAAATGATGCCGGGACGCACCCACTCATTGTGGGCATCCGGCCACAGCAGCGTGCCGCCGGACGCGGCGACCGAGCGCTGGCCCGGTTTGCCGCGCGCGAACTGCTCGAAGCAGGCGATCTGTTTCAGGGTGGCGTCGGACTCCGGCTCATCGGCGCGGCTGAAGTGGCTCATGATATTGACCGGCTGCGCCACGTTGCGGCAGGCGCACAGGCGCTGATAAAACGCTTCCGCCTGTTCGGGGCGCACCCCCAGCCGATGCATGCCGGTATCGAGCTTCATCCACACCGGCACCGGGCGCGCCAGCTCGGCCTGCTCCAGCGCTTCGAGCTGTTCGATGCTGTGTACCGCGGTTTCGATGTTGTTCGCCACCAGCACCGGCAGATCTTCGGCACAGAAGAAGCCTTCCAGCAGCAGGATCGGTTTGACGATGCCGCCGGAGCGCAGCATCAGCGCCTCGCCGATGCGCGCCACGCCGTAGCAGTCGGCGTCTTGCAGGGTGTGGGCTGTTTCCAGCAGGCCATGTCCATAAGCGTTTGCTTTCACAACGGCAATCAGGCGGCTTTGCGGCGCCTGGCGGCGCACCTGTTGCAGATTATGTCGCAGAGCGCGGCGGTCGATTACAGCGGTTGCCGCTTTCATTTCAGTTCCTTAGCTGATTATTCGTCATCGTATTGTGGCCCCGCGTAGTTATCGAAACGCGACCACTGGCCGTTAAAGGTAAGGCGCACGGTGCCGATCGGGCCGTTACGCTGCTTACCGATAATAATTTCCGCGATCCCTTTCAGATCGCTGTTCTCGTGATACACCTCATCACGATAGATGAACATAATCAGGTCGGCATCCTGCTCGATAGAGCCGGACTCACGCAGGTCGGAGTTGACCGGGCGCTTATCGGCGCGCTGCTCCAGGCTTCGGTTCAGCTGCGACAGCGCCACCACCGGCACCTGCAGCTCTTTCGCCAGCGCCTTCAGCGAGCGCGAAATCTCGGCGATCTCCAGCGTACGGTTGTCGGACAGGGCCGGCACGCGCATCAGCTGCAGGTAGTCGATCATGATGAGGCTTAGCCCGTCGTGCTCGCGGAAAATGCGCCGCGCGCGCGAGCGCACTTCGGTCGGCGTCAGGCCGGAGGAGTCGTCGATGTACATGTTGCGCTTTTCCAGCAGGATACCCATGGTGCTGGAAATGCGCGCCCAGTCCTCGTCGTCAAGCTGGCCGGTACGGATGCGCGTCTGATCCACGCGCGACAGCGACGCCAGCATACGCATCATGATCTGCTCGCCGGGCATCTCCAGGCTGAAGATCAGCACCGGTTTTTCCTGGGTCATCGCGGCGTTTTCGCACAGGTTCATGGCGAAGGTGGTTTTCCCCATCGAAGGACGGGCGGCGACGATGATCAGATCGGACTTTTGCATGCCCGCGGTTTTCTTGTTGAGATCCTGATAGCCGGTATCGACCCCGGTCACGCCATCGTGCGGCTGCTGATACAGCTGCTCAATGCGCGACACGGTGTCTTCCAGAATACGCTCGATGCCCTTCGGGCCCTCGTCTTTGCTGGCACGGTTCTCGGCGATTTGGAAGACGCGGGATTCCGCCAGATCGAGCAGGTCTTCGCTGCTGCGCCCCTGCGGATCGTAGCCGGCGTCGGCGATCTCGTTAGCCACCGAGATCATCTCGCGCACCACCGCGCGCTCGCGCACGATGTCGGCGTAGGCGCCGATGTTGGCGGCGCTCGGGGTGTTTTTCGACAGCTCGGCCAGGTAGGCGAAGCCGCCGACCGAGTCCAGTTCGCCCTTTTGTTCGAGCGATTCGGACAGGGTGATGAGGTCGATAGGCTTGCTCATCTCCAGCAGACGCTGCATCTCGGTAAAGATCAGGCGGTGCGGGCGGCTGAAGAAATCGTTGGCGACCACGCGCTCCGCCACGTTGTCCCAGCGCTCGTTATCCAGCATCAAACCGCCCAACACCGACTGCTCGGCCTCCAGCGAGTGCGGCGGCATCTTCAGCCCTTCCATCTGACGATCTCTGGAACGCTCTCTGGTTTCGTCCGCGTTTGTTTTGTTGGTTGGTTTTTTTCCTGCCATGAAACGTAGTCTTTATCCGGTTGCGAATGAAGGATCCTGACGCGAGAGTATACGTGATTTTTGCGCCATAACCGATGCAAAAAAGGTATTGAACCCCGCACGGGCAAACTGGATCTCCGAGACTAAAAAGAATAGGGTGAAATCAGACACTCCAACGAGGTAACGATATGGCCAAGCGCATTCAATTCTCCGCCACCGGCGGGCCGGAAGTCTTGCAATACGTTGATTTTACACCACTCGATCCGGCTGCCGGGGAAGTGCAGATCGAGAACAAGGCGATCGGCATCAACTACATCGACACCTATGTGCGCAGCGGGCTGTACGCGCCGGCCAGCCTGCCGAGCGGCCTCGGCACCGAGGCGGCCGGCGTGGTGGTCAAGGTCGGCGCCGGGGTCAGCGCGATCAAACCGGGCGACCGGGTGGTGTATGCGCAGTCGTCGCTCGGCGCCTACAGCGAGATCCACAACGTGCCGGAAGAAAAAGTGGCGCTGCTGCCGCACAACCTCAGCTTTGAGCAGGGCGCCGCCTCTTTCCTCAAAGGGCTGACGGTGCACTACCTGCTGCGCCAGACTCACGAAGTGCAGCCGGGTGAAGTGTTCCTGTTCCATGCCGCCGCCGGCGGGGTTGGCCTTATCGCCTGCCAATGGGCCAAAGCGCTGGGTGCGCGCCTGATCGGCAGCGTCGGCTCCGACGAGAAGGCCGCCCTGGCGAAACAGGCCGGCGCCTGGGCCACCATCAACTACCACAAAGAGGATATCGCCCAGCGGGTGGCCGAGCTGACGCACGGCGAGAAGGTTGGCGTAGTGTACGATTCTGTGGGGCAAAGCACCTGGCAGGCCTCGCTCAACAGCCTGAAACGCCGCGGCCTGATGGTCAGTTTCGGCAATGCCTCCGGCCCGGTGACCGGCGTCGATCTGGCGCTGCTCAACCAGAAAGGATCGCTGTACGTCACCCGCCCTTCCCTCAACGGCTACGTCACCAACCGCGCCGAACTGCAGTACGCCAGCAACGAGCTGTTCTCGCTGATCGGCAGCGGCGCCATTCGGGTGGAGGTGAGAGACGAGCAGAAATTTGCGCTGGCCGACGCCCAGCGGGCGCACCAGGTGCTGGAAAGCCGCAGCACCAGCGGCTCCAGCCTGCTGATCCCCTGATAGCGGCAAAAGAAAAGGGCTCCTTGCGGAGCCCTTTCTGTTACTGCGTTTTGTAGGGGTAGAGCAGAGTCCGCCAGAGACAGGGGGTTGCTTTAGCAACACGAATTTTGGTTGTCTCTCACGGTGATGAAATCGGTCGCATCACTGCATCGCCCCACATCCTAACAGCCCCGTTCGGCAAAAAACACGCTTTATGTGCCACATCGCCGGGGAAAACTGCCAAGCTGTGATCGTTGCCGCATTCGCGGTGCGAAAAATTGTGCAAGTTTCAGTGTGACTGTCTGATTATTCAGCAAAAAATCAGTAACGCCTGGCCTGCGGTTTCTGCATCGCGCGGTAAATCCATACCCCGACCACCGCCAAAATCAGCCACGGCAGCAGCTTGATGACCACCGCGAACAACCCGCCCACCAGCATGAACGCCGCCGCCGCCAACAGCGCAGCGAAGATCCCCAGCAGCGAGATGCCGGTCACCATCAGCATCACCACAAAGCCAATGAGAAAGAAGATTTCCAACATGATTGCTCCTTTGCAACTCAACGTATCTGCAGAGTGAATTACAAGAAGCGTGCCAGAACGGCGAAAGTGCTAACCTATTGAAAAAACGGGGCAGGCATCCAGCAACGCGCCGAATGCCTGGCGAAAAAGACTAACTGTTGGTCAAAATTTTTGTGGGTTACGCCATTTCCACACGCGGCTGACGCACCAGCGCCAGCGCCTGCTCCACCACCCGCGCATCGGCGCCCGGCTTGTGGGCGTTCTCGCTCAGGTGGCGACGCCACTGGCGCGCGCCCGGCACGCCCTGGAACAAACCGAGGATGTGGCGGGTGATGTGGCCGAGATAGGTGCCGTTGGACAGCTCGCGCTCGATATACGGATACAGCGCTTCGACGATCGCCACGCTGTCCGGCACTGCGGTCTGCGCGCCGAACAGTTCGCTGTCGACCCGCGCCAGGATGCCCGGATTCTGGTACGCCTCGCGCCCCATCATCACGCCGTCCAGATGCTGCAGGTGCTGCCGCGCCTCCTCCAGCGTTTTCACCCCGCCGTTGATGGCGATGGTCAACACCGGGAAATCCCGCTTCAGCTGATAAACGCGCGGGTAGTCCAGCGGCGGCACTTCGCGGTTCTCTTTCGGGCTGAGGCCGGAGAGCCAGGCCTTGCGCGCGTGAATGGTGAACATGTCGCACTCACCGCGCCCGGCGACGGTCTCGATAAAGTCGCACAGGAAGGCGTAGCTGTCCTGATCGTCGATGCCGATGCGGGTCTTCACCGTCACCGGGATCGACACCGCGTCGCGCATCGCCTTGATGCAGTCGGCGACCAGCGTCGCCTGCCCCATCAAACAGGCGCCGAACATGCCGTTTTGCACGCGATCGGACGGGCAGCCGACGTTGAGGTTAATCTCGTCGTAACCGCGCTGCTCCGCCAGTTTGGCGCAGTGCGCCAGCGCGGCCGGATCGCTGCCGCCCAGCTGCAGCGCCACCGGATGCTCTTCTTCGCTGTAGGCCAGGTAGTCGCCTTTACCGTGGATGATCGCGCCGGTGGTCACCATTTCGGTGTACAGCAGCGTTTCCTTGGTCAGCAGGCGGTGGAAGTAACGGCAATGACGATCGGTCCAGTCGAGCATCGGCGCGATGGAGAAACGATTGGCGGCGTAGGTTGGGGCGTGGTTGTCTTTCGTCATGCTGAGTTACTGGCTACCTGAGTCTGTCTGGGTTCAACGAACGGCGCGCGGCCGCAAACGGCTATTATAACGACAATCGGCGCCGTTGGGAAAACCGCCTTATCTGCGCCCTATTCCAACGCGCGGATAACCCGGCACGGCTGCCCCAGCGCCAGCACGTTGGCCGGGATGTCGCCGGTCACGATGCTGCCCGCGCCGATAGTGGTGCCGTCGCCGATGGTCACGCCCGGCAAGATCACCACGTTACCGCCGATCCACACATTGCTGCCGATGGACACCGGCTGCGCCGAGGTGCGGAAAGGGAAAGCCGGGTCACCGGTAAAGCGTTCACCGGCCTTCAGCGGATGACTCGGCGTGTAGATTTGCACGTTGGGGCCGATCAGCGTGTTGTCGCCGATGGTGATGGTATTGCAGTCGAGGAACACCGCATTGACGTTGATAAAACAGTTCTTGCCGATGCGGACATGTTGCCCGTAGTCGCACCAGAACGGCGTTTCGATCCAGCTCGCCTCGCCCCAGGCGCCGAACAGTTCGCCGAGCAGACGGTTTTTCTCGTCCGCCTGATGCGAATCCAGCTCGCCCAGGCTTTTGGTCAACGCCCTGGCCCGATGGTACATAGCAATCAATTCTTCATCGCGGCTGTTGTACACCTGGCCGCTTAACAGCTTCTCTCTTTCCGTCATCGTACAATGGCTCCTGCTCATCACGCGGGTGAAGCGCGTTATACCGCTCTCGCCCGCCGCTCTCCAGCGCTAAAACCGGCAATGTTGATTTGTCGCCCTGCGGCGGGGAAAAGTTGTGATGCATCTCTCTTTTAGCGCACTCTGCGCGCCTTTCCCTGCGCAATCCTCAGGGGAAAAGGGGGCAACTCTCGGCGATTCGCCGTAATCATGGTAAAATCGGCTTTTTTACGTACCGGGATATTTGCGATGAACTCAACCACCCAGGAAAAGCTGCTGGCGCAGGCGGAACGCCTCTGCCAGCAACGCAATGTGCGATTGACGCCGCAACGGCTGGAAGTGCTGCGTCTGATGACTCAGCAACCCGGTGCAATCAGCGCTTATGACCTGCTCGATCTGCTGCGCGTCGCCGAACCGCAGGCCAAGCCGCCGACGGTATACCGCGCGCTGGATTTTCTGCTGGAGCAAGGGTTTATCCATAGAGTGGAATCCGCCAACAGCTACGTGCTGTGCCACCATTTCGAACAGCCGATGCACACGTCCGCACTGTTTATCTGCGACCGCTGCGGCCAGGTGACCGAACGCACCACCGAAGGCGTAGAGGAAACGCTGCAGAAACTGGCGCAGGAAGCCGGATTTGCGCTGCGGCACAGCGTGGTGGAAGCGCACGGTCTGTGCGCCGGCTGCGTGGAGGTTGAGGCTTGCGACAGCAAGCATGACTGCGCCGAACACGATCACAGCATCGCCATCAAGAAGAAGTAAGACGAAGTCAGGTACCTCCCTGTACCTGCGGCCGGGGCGCCAGAGGATGAGAGCGACGCCGGCCTGCGCTGGGCAAGCCGCCTTCAATGGCGGCCCTGCAAATTACCAGCGGTGTTTGGTGTGTTCTTCCCAGGCCTTCACCTCTTTCTCGGCCGCCTCTTTCTGGTAACCGTAGCGCTCCTGGATTTTGCCGACCAGCTGTTCGCGTTTCCCTTCGATGACCGTCAGATCGTCATCGGTCAGCTTGCCCCATTTTTCCTTCACTTTGCCTTTCAGCTGCTTCCAGTTACCGTCGGCTTGATCTTTATTCATAGTCTCTCCGTTAACCTGTGGTGAATCAGTGATCCCTGTCGCCGGCCGGGGTTAACCAGAAATTTTTCTGGCTGATGCTCCCTTCACCTTAAGGAGCACCGTTCCCCTTCATTTACCAGCCACATGATTCATTCTAGTTAAACGTGGAAATAAAAAAGCCAAAACACAGAACAAAAAACCATTAACTGACAAAATAAAAACAAAAAACGCCAGCAAACAACGAACTAACGCGAACGAGACCAGGCTGAAAACATGTAAGCAAACATGACGGAAAACATAAGAAAAACTAATTATTACCCCAACAGAACGCCCGGGTTAATGTGCGGTAAACCAGCTGCCGCGCACCTGGTGGCGGTGCCAAATCCAGCCCAATGCCACGCCGCGCAACGTCAGAAACACCGCCAGCGCCAGCCAAAGCCCGTGGTTGCCAAGCAGCGGCACGCTGAACAGCGTCAGACCATACCCTGCCGCAGCCACCGCCATGCTGTTACGCATCTCGGCGCCGCGCGTGGCGCCGATAAACATGCCGTCCAGCAAATAGCACCACACCCCGACCAGCGGCAGAATGACCTGCCACGGTAAATAATGGGCGGCCAACGCACGCAGCTCCGGCAAGGAGGTCAACGCCGCCACGATCTGCTGGCCGGTAACGGCATACGCCAGGCCGAAGGCCAACGCGACCAGCCCCGCCTGCCTGCAGGCCGCGTGCCACACCTTACGCAGTTGGCTATCGTCCCGGGCGCCGTAGGCGTGGCCTGAATGGGCCTCCACCGCATAAGCGAAGCCGTCGAGCGCATAGGCGGTGAACGTCAGCAGATTCATCAATACCGCATTGACCGCCACCACCTCGCTCCCCAGACGAGCGCCGAAAATGGTCAGCGACGCAAAGCACAGTTGCAGCAACAGTGAACGCAGCATGATGTCGCGGTTGAGCGCCAGCAGGCGACGCAGATCGCCGCGCCAGGCCTGGCGCAGCATCGGCAGGGTAATACCGCGCAGGCGCATCACCCGCCACGCCAGCCACAGGCCGAGCAACAGCGTGGCGTATTCGGCGATGGCGGTGGCCGCCGCCGCCCCTCGCACGTTCCAGCCCAGGCCCATCACCAGCCAGATATCCAGTACGATATTCAGCAGGTTGCCGACGATCAGCAGGATCACCGGCGCCCGCACGTACTGCACGCCGAGCAGCCAGCCCAGCAGCACCAGATTGGCCAGCGCCGCCGGGGCGCTGAGCCAGCGGATCTCAAGAAAACGCCGCGCCTGTTCCAGCACTTCGCCATCGCCACCGACGATCCGCAGCGCCAGTTCGATCAGCGGATAACGCAGCAGGACGATCGCCGCTCCGGCCAGCAGCGCCAACAGCAGCGGTTGCATAAAGGCGCGCGCCAGCGCCTGCGGGTTCTGTGCCCCCAGCGCCTGCGCCGCCAGGCCGGTGGTGCTCATGCGCAGGAACAACAGCAGCATGAACAGGAAGCTGGTCGCCACCGCGCCGATCGCGACGCCCCCCAGATAGATCGGGCTGTCGAGGTGGCCGATCACCGCGGTGTCCACCAGCCCGAGCAGCGGCACGGTAATATTGGAGAAAATCATCGGCAGGGCCAGGCGCCACAGAGCTTTATCGGTGTCGCTGGTAAAGGCGGAAATCAAGCGCATGATGAGACGTTCCCGTAGCGGTGGCGAATGGCAAGGTCAGAAACAAAAACGCCCCAGAACAGGGGCGATTGATACAGGAGGCGGCACTGAGGGTGCGACGATTAAATCCAGTCGCCGTTGCGGATCACGCCGACCGCCAGCCCTTCGATAGTGAAATTCTGCTGACGCAGATCGACCACGATCGGTTGGAATTCGTTGTTCTCCGGCAGCAGTTCAACCACGTTGCCGTGCTTTTTCAGGCGCTTGACCGTCACTTCGTCTTCGATGCGCGCCACCACGACCTGGCCATTGCGCACGTCTTGCGTTTTGTGCACCGCCAGCAGATCGCCATCCAGAATGCCGATGTCGCGCATCGACATGCCGTTCACCCGCAGCAGGAAATCGGCGCTCGGTTTAAACAGGGAAGGATCCACCTGGTAGTGCCCTTCGATGTGCTGCTGCGCCAGCAGCGGCTCGCCGGCGGCGACGCGGCCGATCAGCGGCAGCCCTTCTTCTTCTTCCATCAGCAGGCGGATACCGCGCGAAGCACCGGAGACGATTTCGATCACGCCTTTGCGTGCCAGCGCCTTCAGGTGTTCTTCGGCGGCGTTAGGCGAACGGAACCCCAGACGCATCGCGATCTCGGCACGCGTTGGCGGCATGCCCGTTTGCGAAATGTGCTCGCGAATCAGGTCGTAGACCTCTTGCTGTCTGGTAGTTAGTGCTTTCATTCCGCCCCCTGTTTGTTTATACAGTCTTGCTGTGAGTATATACAGGTAAGCGCGGATTGGGAACCGAAGATTAAATAAAAATCAGTCAGTAGGCGCTTTTCGTCAGCCGAAGTGCTGCCATAAGACCGTGCCCCAAACGAACAGCGCGAGCACGATCGCCAGCGACACCGCCGCCGATCCCATGTCCTTGGCCCGGCCGGACAGCTCGTGATGTTCGCTGCCGATGCGATCCACCACCGCCTCGATCGCGCTGTTCAGGATCTCGACGATCATCACCAGCGCTACCGATCCGATCAATAAAATGCGCGCTATCGCACCCACATCCAGCCAGACAGCCAGTATGATAGCCAGGAGGGTGACCACCAGTTCCTGGCGGAACGCCGCTTCGTGTTGCCAGGCGGCGGAAAGCCCTTTATAGGAATAGCCGGCGGCCTTGATGATGCGGGTCAGTCCGGTTGCTTGGTTTGCCATGTTTTCGTGCCTTTCTCAGAGGTCGGTCATAATAAAAAGAGTCTAGAACAGTCCGCGCTGACGGCTCTCGGATTTCGAACACCACAGATCTGCTACCCGGTTTCTGGTATGCTTGCGGCGCATTGCTAACAAGAGGCTTCACGTTGTTATGTCAGGTTGGCGTAAAATTTATTATAAAATATTGAATTTACCACTTAAATTGTTGGTAAGAAGTAAGGTCATCCCTTCAGATCCGGTTACCGAGCTAGGGTTGGATCCCTCACGGCCGATTTTGTATGTTTTACCTTACAATTCCAAGGCGGATTTGCTGACGCTGCGCACCCAGTGCCTAGCGCAGGATCTGCCCGATCCGCTCAACTCGCTGGAGATCGACGGCACCGTGCTGCCGAGCTACGTGTTCATTCACGACGGCCCGCGCGTGTTCCGCTATTACACCCCGAAAGAAGAGTCGGTAAAGCTGTTCCACGACTATCTGGATCTGCATCGCAGCAATCCGGATCTCGACATTCAGATGCTGCCGGTTTCGGTGATGTTCGGCCGCTCGCCGGGCCGCGAAGGCCACGGTACGCCGCACCTGCGTCTGTTGAACGGCGTGCAGAAATTCTTCGCCGTGCTGTGGCTCGGCCGCGACAGCTTCGTGCGTTTCTCCAACACCGTTTCGCTGCGCCGCATGGCCACCGAACACGGAACGGATAAAACCATCGCGCAGAAACTGGCGCGCGTGGCGCGCATGCACTTCTCGCGTCAGCGCCTGGCCGCCGTGGGCCCGAGCCTGCCGGCCCGTCAGGATCTGTTCAACAAGCTGTTGGCGTCCAAAGCGATCGAAAAAGCGGTCGAGGACGAGGCCCGCAGCAAGAAGATCTCGCACGAGAAAGCCCAGCAGAACGCCATCGCGCTGATGGAAGAGATCGCCGCCGATTTCTCCTACGAAACCGTGCGCCTGTCCGACCGCGTGCTGAGCTGGACCTGGAACCGGCTGTATCAGGGCATCAACGTCACCAACGCCGAGCGCGTGCGCCAGCTGGCGCAGGACGGCCACGAGATCGTCTACGTGCCCTGCCACCGCAGCCACATGGACTATCTGCTGCTGTCCTACGTGCTGTATCACCAGGGCCTGGTGCCGCCACACATCGCCGCCGGCATCAACCTCAACTTCTGGCCGGCCGGCCCGATCTTCCGTCGCCTGGGCGCGTTCTTCATCCGCCGCACCTTCAAGGGCAACAAGCTGTACTCGACGGTGTTCCGCGAATACCTCGGCGAGCTGTTCACCCGCGGTTACTCGGTGGAATACTTCGTGGAAGGCGGCCGTTCCCGCACCGGGCGCCTGCTGGAGCCGAAGACCGGCACCCTGTCGATGACCATCCAGGCGATGCTGCGCGGCGGCACCCGTCCGATCACGCTGGTGCCGATTTACATCGGTTACGAGCACGTGATGGAAGTGGGTACCTATGCCAAAGAGCTGCGCGGCGCCACCAAGGAAAAAGAGAGCCTGCCGCAGATGCTGCGCGGCCTGCGCAAGCTGCGCAACCTGGGCCAGGGTTACGTCAACTTCGGCGAACCGCTGCCGTTGACGGCTTACCTCAACCAGAACGTGCCGCAGTGGCGCGAGTCGATCGATCCGATCGAAGCCCAGCGCCCAAGCTGGCTGACGCCGACGGTCAACGATCTGGCCGGCCAGATCATGGTGCGCATCAACAACGCCGCCGCGGCCAACGCCATGAACCTGTGTTCCACCGCGCTGCTGGCCTCGCGTCAGCGTTCGCTGACCCGCGAACAGCTGATCGAACAGCTCGAGTGCTACCTGCAGCTGATGCGCAACGCGCCTTACGCGCGTGACGTCACCGTGCCGACGCAAACGCCGAACGAGCTGCTGGATCACGCGCTGAACATGAACAAGTTCGAGGTGGAGAAGGACAGCATCGGCGACATCATCATCCTGCCGCGCGAGCAGGCGGTGCTGATGACCTATTACCGCAACAACATCCACCACCTGCTGGTGCTGCCGTCGCTGATCGCCAGCATCGTGATGCATCACCGCCGGGTATCGCGCGCCGAGCTGCTGCGCCAAATCGGCATGATCTATCCGATGCTGAAAGCCGAGCTGTTCCTGCATAACGACAAGGAACAGCTGCCGGAGGTGCTGCGGCCGGTGATCGACGAGCTGATCCGTCAACAGCTGATCTGCGACAAAGGCGACGAGCTGGTGCTGAACCCGGCGCGCATTCGCCCGCTGCAGCTGCTGGCCGCCGGGGTGCGCGAAACCCTGCAACGCTACGCCATCACCATGTCGATCCTCAGCGCCAACCCGAGCATCAACCGCGGCGCGCTGGAAAAAGAGAGCCGCATCATGGCGCAGCGTCTGTCGGTGCTGCACGGCATCAACGCGCCGGAATTCTTCGACAAGGCGGTGTTCTCCACCCTGGTGGCAACGCTGCGCGAAGAAGGCTATATCAACGACAGCGGCGATGCGATCCGCGAGCACACCCTCGAGGTGTACAACATGCTGAGCGATCTGATCACGCCGGAGATCAAGCTGACCATCGAAAGCGTCAACATGCCGGAAGAAACCAACGCCCTGCCGCAATCCGATGCGGAAGAAGAGAAAGACGAGTGATTTCGCCCGGCGCTGAAACACAAAAGGCACCCTCGGGGTGCCTTTTTTCTTGCGGAAGGGAAGCGTTACGTCGGCAGATAGCTCAGCGCGATGCCGATGAACACCACCAGCCCCACATAGTTGTTCTGCAGGAAGGCCTTGAAGCAGGCCTCGCGCTCGCGGCCGGCGATCTGTTTCTGCTGGTGAATGAACAGCGCGCCCGCCAGCAGCAGTGACCAGTAAAACGCCCCGCCGAGCTGCGCCAGATAACCGACCCACACCAGCAGCAGCAGCGTCGCGAACTGCAGCAGCCCGACGATCAGCTTGTCATAACGGCCGAACAGGATAGCGGTGGATTTGATGCCGATCTTCAGGTCATCGTCGCGGTCGACCATCGCATACAGCGTGTCGTAGGCCACCGTCCAGCAGATGTTGGCCAGCAGCAGCAGCCAGCAGCTGAGCGGCAGCGATTCGCTGACCGCCGCATAGCCCATCGGAATGCCCCAGCCGAACGCGGCGCCCAGCACGAACTGCGGCAGGTTGGTCACCCGCTTCATGAACGGGTACGCCCAGGCCAGCGCCAGCGCCGCCAGCGACAGCCAAATGGTCATCGCATTGAGCGTCAACACCAGGCAGAATGAGACCAGCACCAGCACCACGAACAGCACCTTGGCCTCTTTCGCGCTCACCCGGCCGCTCGGCATCGGCCGCCCGGCGGTGCGTTTCACGTAGCCGTCCACCGCGCGATCGGCGTAATCATTCACCACGCAGCCGGCGGCGCGCATCAGGAACACGCCGAGCACGAACACCAGCAAAATCGACAGCGGCGGCACGCCTTTCCCGGCCAGCCACAGCGCCCACAGCGTCGGCCACAGCAGCAACAGCGTGCCGATCGGTTTATCAATGCGCATCAAATGGCTGTAAGCCCGCCATTTACTTTGAGTCACGCTTCCCTCCAAGGTCTTGCTCTCCTCTCTTATGCAGGAACCGCTGAATACAGCGGCGAAGCCGGTAAAAACAGTTCGGTCAGCAACAGCGGTTTGCCCGCCAGCCGCAGCCGTGAACGGCGCGCCCACAGCGCGTCCTGCCGGCCGATATGAATATAGTCGCGGGTCAGCTCGCCGCTGCTGAACAGGTAGCGCCCCAGCGGCAGCGTGCCCAGATCCACCAGCGCCTGGTCGGGGCCGGTCAGCGTATTTTCCGGGATCACCGTGCGCCCCAGCAGCCAGGGCTGGTCGTCGCCCAGCAGCACCACTTCGCGCAGCCAGTAGCGCGGGCTGTCGGGCAGGTGCTTCGCCTCGTCGCCCAGCGCCTCGCGCGTGACGAAGCATTCGCGCTGCGGTTCGACGCGCACCTGGGCGCAATGGCGTTCAAATCGGCGGGTCATGGAGCCTAACTCCATCAGCCAGTCGCTGACGGCGGCGGGCGCCGGAGGATCCTGTTCGGACAACCACTCCAGCGGCGGCAGGATGGAATCCCTGATGCCAGACATTGCTTTACTCCTCGCCTGAACCGCAGCCGGTACGGCGCGCCAGACGATACAAACTGTTAACAGGCCCCCATTGTAGCGCAGAAATGCGAAAGCGGCAGGCTGATTCGTGGCGAAAACGGCAGGCCTATCGGCCGGAAAAACCGGGGTTCTGTCATCTTTTTGCCATCCGTATTCTCTATCTTCGTTCCCCGGCACGATGACGATTCTGTGATCGCCTGCAAAGTTTCATCTTTGTCGCGTTGTTTTATCTACGCGCGTAGATACTCTGACACCGCAGCGTTGAATCGCCATGCGTCCGACATCATTTGTCGGCACACCTTTGTTGCCGGCACCAGGGAAACCATCTTTAACCGCGCCCCTCCAGGCGCAGAACAAAAGAGGATAGCACCGTCATGAGCGAAACAACGCTTGCCACTCCACAGACCGCCGACGCCGCGCTGGCGGCCGATGAACGCCTGGCAACCAAAGAGGGGCGCAGCCAATTTTGGCGCGCCACCTTCTCCTGCTGGCTCGGCACCGCCATGGAATACGTCGACTTCGCGCTGTACGGCCTGGCGGCCGGCATGGTGTTCGGCGATGTGTTTTTCCCCGAGGCCACGCCGCTGGTCGCTCTGCTGGCCAGCTTCGCCACCTACTCAGTCGGTTTCGTCGCGCGGCCGATCGGCGCGCTGGTGTTCGGCTGGATTGGCGATCGCAAAGGCCGCCGCGTAGTGCTGATCACCACCGTGGCGCTGATGGGCATTTCCACCACGCTGATCGGCCTGATCCCGTCCTATGCGCAAATCGGCGTCTGGGCGCCCACCTGCCTGGTGATCCTGCGCTTCGCGCAGGGGTTCGGCGCCGGCGCGGAGCTGTCCGGCGGCGCGGTGATGCTGGCGGAATACGCGCCGGCCAAGCGGCGCGGGCTGGTGGCCTCGATCATCGCCATCGGCTCCAACAGCGGCACCCTGCTGGCGTCGCTGGTATGGCTGCTGGTGCTGCAGCTCGACAAGGAAGATCTGATGAGCTGGGGCTGGCGCATTCCGTTCCTCGCCAGCATTCTGATCGCCGGGGTGGCGCTGTACCTGCGCCGTCACGTGCGCGAAACGCCGGTGTTCGAGCGCGAGCTGCAACAAAACCACCAGCGCATGCTGGACGCCGCTCAGGCCGCGCCGGACTCACGCAGCTACCTGCAGCGCACCAAAGCGTTCTGGGTGATGCTCGGCCTGCGCATCGGCGAAAACGGCCCCTCCTATCTGTGCCAGGGCTTTATCGTCGGCTACGTCGCCAAGGTGCTGATGGTCGATAAATCGGTGCCGGCGCTGGCGGTGCTGATCGCCTCGCTGTGCGGTTTTCTGGTGATCCCGCTGGCCGGCTGGCTGTCCGATCGCTTCGGCCGCCGCGTCACCTACCGCTGGTTCTGCCTGCTGCTGGTGCTGTACGCCTTCCCGGCGTTCTGGCTGCTCGACAGCCGTGAACCGGCGATCGTCATCTCGGTGATCGTGGTCGGCATGTGCATCGCATCGCTGGGGATCTTCGGCGTGCAGGCGGCCTACGGTGTCGAACTGTTCGGCGTGAAGAACCGCTACTCCAAGATGGCGTTCGCCAAGGAGCTCGGCTCGATCCTCTCCGGCGGCACCGCGCCGCTGATCGCCACCGCGCTGCTCTCCGGCTTCGGTCACTGGTGGCCTGTCGCCGCCTATTTTGTTGTAATGGCGGGCATCGGCTTAATCACCACCTTCTTTGCTCCCGAAACCCGCGGCCGCGATCTCAACCTGCCGCAGGATGCCGCGTAGCGAGAAGGCGAACAGGATCTTAATTTGGATAATCACTCCGCGCGACGCGTTACCCGCGCCGACGTGGCCCGCGTAGCGGGCACCTCCGTCGCCGTGGTCAGCTACGTGATCAACAACGGCCCGCGCCCGGTGGCGGAAGCCACCCGGCTGCGCGTGCTGGCGGCGATCGAGCAGACCGGCTACCGGCCGAACGACATCGCGCGGGCGCTGGCCTCCGGCAGCACGCAAACCTACGGGCTGGTGGTGCCGGATATTTCCAACCCGTTCTTCGCCACTCTGGCGCGGGCGCTGCAGCAGGAAGCCTTCAGCCGCGGCCGCGTGCTGCTGCTGGGCGATGCCGGCGACGATCGTCAGCGCGAGTATGAGCTTATCAACAACCTGCTGCGCCGCCAGGTCGACGGCCTGCTGTACACCAGCATCGATCGCCACCCGTGGTTCGATCTGATCCGCGCTTCCGGCACCCCCTGCGTGATGATAGACACCATCGACAGCCAAGCCGGCGTCTGCGCCATCCGCGTCGACGAACGCGACGCCGCCTGCCAGGCGACCCGCCATCTGCTGCAGCACGGCTATCGCGACATCGGCATTTTTATCGGTCCGCTGACCATGCTCAACGCGCAGGATCGCCTGAACGGCTGGCGCGATGCGCTGCTGGAGGCGGGCATCGCGCCACGCGACGCGTGGATTTTCGAAGCGCCCTACACCCGCCAGGGCGGTTACCAGGCCACCCAGCGCCTGGTGCAAGGCCCGCGCCCGCGCGCCGTTTTCACCTCCAACGAGCAGCAGGCGCTCGGCTGCCTGTCGGCGCTGGCGGAGCATGGGCTGCGCGCGCCGGACGATCTGGCGCTGATCTGTTTTAACGGCACGCAACAATCCGAATTCAGCGTGCCGCCGCTCAGCGCGGTCGAGCAGCCGATCGACGCCATGGCCAAGCGGGCCATCGCCATGCTGGCCGCCGGCGCCGCGCCCGCCGAGCTGCATGAATTCGCTTTTCAACTGCGCATCCGCCGTTCGTGCGGCTGTTAGCGGTTTTTCAGGACACCTTATATGCGTTTAATCATTGATTGCGATCCCGGCAACGGCGTTCCCGGCGCCAACGTCGACGACGGCCTGGCGCTGGCCCTGGCGCTGGCGGCCAAACCGCAGCTGCAGCTGGAGTTGATCAGCATCGTGGCCGGCAACACCCCGCGTGAAGTGGGCTTCGCCGTCGCCACCGATCTGCTGGCGCAGAGCGGCTATCAGGTGCCGGTCGCCCTCGGCGCGGCGCGCGCCCTGAGCGAACCGCCGGAGCCGTGGCGCGCACACCTGGACCGCCCGATCGCCGATCCTAAGCTGGCGGCGCTGTGGCGTGACCTGCCCGCGCCCCCGCTGGCCAACGCGCCCGCGCCGGACGCCGCCATCGCCATCGGCGAACTGATCTGCCGGCATCCCGGCGAGATCACGCTGGCGGCGATCGGCCCGTTGACCAACGTTGCGCACGCCATGCAGCTTTACCCGCAGATGGCGCAGGCGGTGAAAGAGATCGTGATTATGGGCGGCGTGTTCAACGTTGAGGGATATATCAAGGACACCAATTTCGGCCTGGATCCGGAAGCGGCGCGGCTGGTGTTGAACAGCGGCGCCGCTATCACGCTGGCGCCGCTGGACGTCACCACCCAGACCATGCTGACCCAGGCGGATCTGGCCGCGTTGACCCAGCCGGATACCCCGCTGTGCCGCTATTTGCGCGCCACGACGCAGCCGTGGATCGACTATTCGCGCCATACGCGGCGCCTGCCGGGCTGCTGGATCCATGATGCGCTGGTGATCGCCTGGCTGCTGGCGCCGCAGCTGGTCACCACCGAGATGTTTCATGTGGATGTGGCGCTGGAAGGGGCGTTGACGCGCGGCAGCTCACGCCGCTGGCGGCCGGACAGCCTGCGCCTGACGGTCGGCATGCCGGCGCCGCAGGGCAAGCCGGTGCGCGTCATGCAGCAGGTGGACAACGCCCGTCTGCTGGCGTTGATCGGCGCAACGCTGGCCCGCGGATGAAAAAAGGTGCGCCAAAGCGCACCAATCATCGAGCCAGCATCGGCAGCGCCGGGTGTTACCCCTTGCCTTTAACGCTGCTGATAAACGTTTTACGCGCGGTGGCCGAGCCCAGTTTCTCGGCCTCATTCATCAGCTTCAGCGCCTTGTCGATATCGCCCGCCTTCACCGCCTGCTTGATGCCGTTATTGAAGTAGCTTTCGGTATCGTTGAGCATCGGCTCCGCCGGTTTCTCCGGCGCTGGCGCAGGCGCCGCCACGGCGGCAGGGGCGGTCGAGCCCACCACCACCGGCGCCACGGTCGGCGCAGGCTGCAGCATGCCGATCATCACGTTGCCGGTGCCCTGTTCCGCGGTCACCTTAAGCTTCAGCGTGCCGGTCGTCGCGTGGCCGGCGATCGGATCCGGGATATCCGGCACCGCGTTGCCCACGCCCTGCGCATAGGCCTTGGCCGGGTTGGTCAGCTGCGTGGTTTTCGCCAAGTCCTGGCGGGTGGTGTACACCAACAGGTAAATCTGTTTTTGACCGAGCGCCGGCGTCAGTTTCAGCGTGCCTTCGAGGCGATCGGAGGACATCGCCCCCGGCGGCTGATACGGGAAATAGCTGCTCGGGTAATACGCCGCCGGGCGCAGATGCTCATCCAGCACCAGCACGCTCGGCGCGTACAGCGAATTGTTTTTGGCGAGGCTGCTCAGCGTCACTTCCAGCGAACCGCGATCGGCCGGCAGCGTATAGGCGGCGATCGCTCCCTGAATCTCGCCCTGATTGAGCTGCGGGCTGACGGCGTCGAGCTTCACCTCTTGCGACACCGGCGGCTGCAGCGGCTGCCACGGCAGGCTTTGCAGCGTGGCAGCGCTGATGGCCGGCGCGACGGAAACGTTGGCCGGCGTGTCAGCGTTGGCCGCCAAAGGCGCGCCGACGGTCAGCGCCAGCGACAGGCAGAGTGACAGCAGATTCTTTTTCATCGTTATATCCTCTTTCAGCGCCGCGGCGGATCAGGCAAGAGATCCGGCCGCGGCGAATGTGGTTGGGGGAGAGCCGATGGCCCTCCCCGCCCTGTCGTCGTTACCACCAAATTTCCATCTGGGCGCCGAAGGTGACTTCGTCATCCTTGCCGCGGCTGAAGGTATGCATGCTGGTGTCGTTGTAAGCGGTGCCGGCGTTATACCCGGTGTCGTCACCGGTGGCGTAGCCCCACTTCTCATCCCACTTGGCGTAGGTGGCGAACAGACGGATGGCCGGACGCGACCAGATGCTGTTGCCCGCCTGCCACTGCTGCGCCAGGGTCACTTTATACTGGCCGTTGCGATCGCCGGTGCGCTGGGATTTGACGTTGTCATAGCCGGCTTCCAGCAGGGTGCTCATGATCGGCGTCCATTTGTACATCGGGCGCACGCCCACGGTGTACCAGGTGGTGCCGTTGTTGTTATCGCGGTCGATGTCCTGGAACATGGCGACGTACATCAGCGCCCATTGATCGTTGAAGTCGATGGCGCCGTGATCCAGCACGCGGATCATCTTGCCGTTGTTATCGATGGTGGCGCCTTCGTTGCGGCCGTTGTTCTGCGAGGTCATCGAGTCGGTGGCGTACTGCAGCACGAATTTGTTGTAGCCGTTCAGGATGCTCTGCGTGTGTTCCGCAGTGAACATCCAGCCGTCTTTGCTGGCGCCGTCGGCCAGGCGATAGTTATCCTGCGCATTGGCGCGGCCGTAGTCCACGCCCAGCTCCAGGGTGCCGCCCGGGTTCAGCTCCAGGCCGGCCAGACGCAGGTCGAAGGTGTCGTTGACGGTTGGGCGCTGTTTCCATTCGTTATCCAGGTAGCCGTAAGAGCCGCCGGATTCGGAGTTGCGGGTCACGGCGGCGGACAGCTTGCCGAAGCCCAGATCGATGTTTTCCAGACCGGCGCCCGGGCCGGAGATATCCCAGTAGTAGAAGTCGATCATGTGAACGTCATGACGCTGATAGAAGCGCTTACCGGCCCACAGCGTGGAGCCCGGCAGCCAGTCGATCAGGTTTTTACCCTGCACGTTGACTTCGCGGAAGCCCGGGGTCACGTCTTCCCAGTCGGAACGTTGCGAGACCGAATAGGCCAGGTTGGTGTCGAAATAGAAGCTCTTGTCGCCTTCTTTCCACACTTCCTGCCCCAGTTTCAGTTCGGCGTAGGTTTCGCATTCGTTGCCGAGACGGTATTTGCTCGCGGCACCGGTGGCCTTGAAGCACTGTTGCTCACCGCCGCTGCCGGTCCAGCCGATGCCGGAACGGGCGTAACCGTGAAAATCCACGGCCAGCGCCTGGGTAGAGAGAACACCGGCGGCGACAGCCAGTGCCAGAGGAAGTTTGCGCAGAGTAGTCATCATTATTCTCCTGTTATACCGACTTTGATGCTTTAAACGCCCGGCTCCTGGTGCAGCCGTTTACATGCCGTACCGTCTTCACGGAACAGGTGGCAACGATGAGGCGGCAGGCCGATGGCGAATGTGGCACCTTCTTCTACCAGCACCACGTCATTCTGGCGGTACACCAGGTTTTGACGGATGGCCGGGATTTGGATGTGGATTTGCGTCTCGTTGCCGAGCTGCTCCACCACCTGTACGTCGCCGGTAAGCCGCACTTCTGAGGCTTCGCCGGGCAGCAGATGTTCAGGGCGAATGCCCAGTGACAGGTTGGCGCCGGGCTGAACGCCCTCGCCTTCCACCGGCAGCCAGACCAGGTGGCGGTTGGGCAGTTCGACCTGCACCTGTTGCGGCTGCGCCGCGGTCACCTTGACCGGCAGGAAGTTCATCTTCGGCGAGCCGATAAACCCGGCGACGAAGCGGTTGGCCGGGTAGTGGTACAATTCCAGCGGCTTGCCGACCTGCGCCACGCGACCGGCGTCGAGCACCACGATCTTGTCGGCCAGCGTCATCGCTTCGACCTGATCGTGGGTGACGTAAATCATGGTGCGCTGCAGGCGCTTGTGCAGACGGGAGATCTCGATGCGCATCTGCACCCGCAGCGCGGCGTCGAGGTTGGACAGCGGTTCGTCGAGCAGGAACACGTCCGGCTCGGCCACCAGCGTGCGGCCGATCGCCACGCGCTGACGCTGCCCGCCGGACAGCGCCTTCGGCCGCCGATCGAGCAGGTGCGCCAGCTGCAGCACCTCGGAAACCTGATTCACCCGTTGATTGATTTCCGCTTTCCTGGCGCCGGCCAGCTTCAGGCCGAACGACATGTTGTCCGCCACCGACAGGTGCGGATACAGCGCGTAGGACTGGAACACCATGCCGATGCCGCGCTCGGAAGGCGGCACCTCATTCATGCGTTTCTCGCCGATCAGCAGGTCGCCGGAGGTGATGTCCTCCAGCCCGGCGATCATGCGCAGCAGCGTCGATTTACCGCAGCCCGACGGCCCGACAAACACCACAAACTCGCCGTCTTCGATGGTCAGATTGACGTCTTTGGAAATCACGGCCTCACCGAAGGCCTTATAAACGCTGCGCAGTGTCACGCTAGCCATGCGTTACTCCCCTGCTTTCGCAGTTAACATGTCGTGTGAAAATGGCGGAGGCAAAGCCCGCCAAAACCCATTGATGACCCTCTTGCTGCGCGCCGTGCTGCCATGCCAACGGCAAGGTCGCCTCAGACGGCGCGGCCGCCTGAGTATAAGGCTGCAGGTTTATCAGCGCTTCAAGGCATTGATCCTGATGGGTAATAAGTAAGCGCACCATGCCGTCCCGCTGGCTGATCGCGTTCAATTCGCCGCGCTGGATGAGCGGCGAATGGCGCAGGGCCAACAGCGCCTGGCAGTAACTTAAGGTGGAGTGGCTGTCGTGCTGTTGGCGGCTGATGGCCAATGCGCGGTGTTCGATCGCCACCTGTTGATACCAGCTGATTTCGCCGGCGGTGACCTGTTCGGGGGCTTCATGCCACGGCATCGGCGTTTGCGCGCCGCGCGGATCCTGCAGCCCGGCGGCATGCGGCAGCCCCAGCTCCTCGCCCTGGTACAGGCAGATCGGCGCCGGCAACATCGCCAACAGCGTCAAAAAGGCGGCAGCGGAACGCAGGTCGCCCTGCCCCCAGCGGCTGACCACTCTTGGCTGATCGGCGTCGCCGGTGCTCCACAGGCTGTCCGCCAACGTGGCGCGGCGGGCGTGCAGCACCGCCACCAGCTTCTCCGCGCTGAACGGCATCACGTCCAGCGCCAGCGCGCCGTGGACGAACCGCTGTGGCGCAACGGCATTGCGAACGCGGTTGGCTTCATCGCCATACCACAGCGTCAGCCCTTCGGCCGTCACCGTCGCCTCGGCCTCCGGCGCCAGCGTCTGCGGCAGCAACAGGCCGTCGATCGACAGCGCTTTCAGGTACGGCAGCGCCGCCAGCATGCCGTGCGCGTCGCCCACGCCGTCCCCGTTTCCGTCACGGAAACTGGCCGGATGGATCCGGTACAGGGTGGGCTGAGTGGCGATAGGCATTGACGACATAAATCCGGTATCCCTGCTGCGCGTGGCGTTAAAAATCAATGGGCCGATAGTGCGGGAGTCGCCGGAAAGGGTAATCATCCGTAACAGGATTTTTCATGGGGGAGGAGGCGGGAGGATGAGAGAACGACCGCGGCGATGAGAAGTTCCGCGCTTAAGGCAAATCTGTGATCCGTCTGGCAAAAATCGCCCCCCTATTTTGTGCCTGACGCCACAGAATAGAGCGCAACGTTAACTGGATCACACTCCTCATCTCAGGGGCGTAGAGGGGGGGAGGATGAGAATATGTCGCGTTGTGACCCACTATTACCGCGAAACGTCACTCCTTGATTTATGTGCCCACAAAAAGAAGGACTGGATTATGACTCGCAGCATTACCCTCGCCCGCACGCTGGCGCTCTCGGCACTGGCCACCCTGGTGCTCTCTTCTTCCGCCTTCGCCAAGATCGAGGAAGGCAAACTGGTTATCTGGATCAACGGCGACAAGGGCTATAACGGCCTGGCCGAAGTCGGCAAGAAATTCGAAAAAGACACCGGCATCAAGGTCACCGTCGAGCACCCGGACAAGCTGGAAGAAAAATACCCGCAGGTGGCCGCCACCGGCGACGGCCCTGACATCATTTTCTGGGCCCACGACCGCTTCGGCGGCTATGCGCAGTCCGGCCTGCTGGCCGAAATCCACCCGTCCAAAGCCTTCCAGGACAAGCTGTTTCCGTTCACCTGGGACGCCGTGCGTTATGACGGCAAGCTGATTGGCTACCCGATCGCCGTCGAGGCGCTGTCGCTGATTTACAACAAAGACCTGGTCAAACAGCCGCCGAAGACCTGGGAAGAGATCCCGGCGCTGGACAAGCAGCTGCGCGCCAACGGCAAGAGCGCCATCATGTGGAACCTGCAGGAACCCTACTTCACCTGGCCTATCATCGCCGCCGACGGCGGTTATGCCTTCAAGTATGAAAACGGCAAATACAACATCAAGGATGTCGGCGTCGCCAACGCCGGTTCGCAGGCCGGCCTGCAGTTCATCGTCGATCTGGTGAAAAACAAGCACATCAACGCCGATACCGATTACTCGATCGCCGAAGCCGCGTTCAACAAAGGCCAGACCGCGATGACCATCAACGGGCCGTGGGCCTGGAACAACATTGAGCAGAGCAAAATCAACTACGGCGTGACGCTGCTGCCGACCTTCAAAGGCAAACCGTCCAAGCCGTTCGTCGGCGTGCTGACCGCCGGCATCAACGCCGCCAGCCCGAATAAAGAGCTGGCGACCGAGTTCCTCGAGAACTACCTGCTGACCAACGAAGGGCTGGCGGACGTCAACAAAGACAAGCCGCTGGGCGCGGTGGCGCTGAAGTCCTACCAGGAAACGCTGGCCAAAGATCCGAAGATCGCCGCCACCATGCAGAACTCGCAAAACGGGGAGATCATGCCGAACATCCCGCAGATGAGCGCCTTCTGGTACGCCGAACGCAGTGCGGTGATCAACGCCGTCAGCGGCCGTCAGACGGTGAAAGCCGCGCTGGACGACGTGCAGACCCGCATCACCAAGTAACGACGTCGTGCGGGGTGCCACGGTGCCCCGCCGTTGCTTCACAGAAAGGAACGCCCTATGCAATTCGCTCACGCCGGGACGCCTGCGCGTAAAAAATCGAAGTGGTGGCAAAGCGACGCGCTGAAATGGCTGGTAGTCAGCCTGTTCAGCCTGGTGACCTGCTACCTGATTGTGTTGATGTATGCACAGGGTGAATACCTGTTCGCTATCCTGACGCTGATCCTGGTCAGCGCCGGGCTTTACGTCTTCGCCAACCGCCGCGCCTACGCCTGGCGCTATGTGTATCCCGGCGTCGCCGGCATGGGGCTGTTCGTCCTGTTCCCGCTGATTTGCACCATCGCCATCGCCTTCACCAACTACAGCAGCACCAACCAGCTGACCTTCGAGCGCGCGCAATCGGTGCTGATGCAGCGCCAGTTCCAGAGCGGCAAAACCTTTACCTTCGGCCTCTACCCGGCGGAAAACCAGCAGTGGCGCCTGCAGCTGACGCCGCCGGACGGCGAAGCACCGCTGATCTCCGATCCTTTCCGCCTCGACGCCGCCGCGCCGCAAACCCTGAAACTGACGGCGCAGAGCGCCGCGCCGCAGGGCGAGCGCGCCACGCTGCGGGTGATCACCCAGAACCGGCAGGCGCTGAGCCAGCTGGTGGCGCAACTGCCCGACGGCGGTGAATTGCGCATGAGCTCCCTGCGCCAGTTCTCCGGCACCCGCCCGCTGTATGCGCTGGACCAAGACGGCAGCACGCTGACCAATAACCAGACCCAGGTGCGCTACCGGCCGAACGGCGACACCGGCTTCTATCAGGCGATCAACGCCGACGGCGGCTGGGCGCAGGAAACCCTGAGCCCGGGCTATACCGTCACCACCGGCTGGAAAAACTTCCTGCGGGTGCTACAAGACGAGGGCATCAAAAAGCCGTTCGTGTCGATCTTCATCTGGACCATCGTGTTCTCGGTGATGACGGTGATCCTCACCGTGGCGGTCGGCATGGTGTTGGCCTGCGTGGTGCAGTGGGAGGCGCTGAAAGGCAAGGCGATCTACCGTGTGCTGCTGATCCTGCCCTATGCGGTGCCGTCATTCATCTCGATCCTGATCTTCAAAGGTTTGTTCAACCAGAGCTTCGGCGAGATCAACATGATGCTCAGCCATCTGTTCGGCATCAAACCGGCCTGGTTCAGCGATCCGCTCACCGCCAAGAGCATGATCCTGATCGTCAACACCTGGCTCGGCTACCCGTACATGATGATCCTGTGCATGGGGCTGCTGAAGGCGATCCCGGACGATCTGTACGAGGCCTCGGCGATGGACGGCGCCAACCCGTGGCAAAACTTCTTCCGCATCACCTTACCGCTGCTGATCAAGCCGCTGACGCCGCTGATGATCGCCAGCTTCGCCTTCAACTTTAACAACTTCGTGCTGATCCAGCTGCTGACCAACGGCGGCCCGGACATGATCGGCACCACGACGCCGGCCGGCTATACCGATCTGTTGGTCAGCTACACCTACCGCATCGCCTTCGAAGGCGGCGGCGGGCAAGACTTCGGGCTGGCGGCCGCCATCGCCACGCTGATCTTCCTGTTGGTGGGCGCGCTGGCGATCCTGAATTTGAAAGCCAGCAAGATGAACTTCGATTAGGGAGAATGACGATGGCCATGGTTCAACCCAAATCCCAGCGCCTGCGCCTGTGGATCACCCATATTTTGATGCTGTGCTTTATCGCCCTGATCATGTTCCCGCTGCTGATGGTGGTCGCCATCTCGCTGCGCTCCGGCAACTTCGCCACCGGCAGCCTGATACCGGAAACCCTCTCCTGGGATCACTGGCGGCTGGCGCTCGGCTTTAGCGTCACCCACGCCGACGGCAGCGTGACGCCGCCGCCTTTCCCGGTGCTGCTGTGGCTGTGGAACTCAGTCAAGATCGCGGCGATCACCGCCATCGGCATCGTGACGCTGTCTACCACCTGCGCCTACGCCTTTGCCCGCATGCGCTTTCGCGGCAAGAGCACGTTGCTGAAAAGCATGCTGATCTTCCAGATGTTCCCGGCGGTGCTGTCGCTGGTGGCGCTGTACGCCCTGTTCGATCGCCTGGGCCAGTACATTCCGTTTATCGGCCTGAATACCCACGGCGGCGTGATCTTCGCCTACATGGGCGGCATCGCGCTGCACGTCTGGACCATCAAGGGCTATTTCGAAACCATCGACAACTCGCTGGAAGAGGCGGCGGCGCTGGACGGCGCCACGCCGTGGCAGGCATTCCGTCTGGTGTTGCTGCCGCTGTCGGTGCCGATTCTGGCGGTGGTGTTCATTCTGTCGTTTATCGCCGCCATCACCGAAGTGCCGGTGGCGTCGCTGCTGCTGCGCGATGTGAACAGCTACACGTTGGCGGTGGGGATGCAGCAATATCTCAACCCGCAGAACTACCTGTGGGGCGACTTCGCCGCCGCCGCGGTGCTGTCGGCGATACCGATCACCGCCGTGTTCCTGCTGGCGCAGCGCTGGCTGGTTGGCGGCCTGACGGCCGGCGGCGTGAAGGGGTAATTTGTGCCACTGCAGTGCGTTTGATGTCTTTTCTTATCTTTTACCCTATGGATTTCAAGTTACAGCGAGTGCAGTCAACAACGCTGTAGCTTGAAAGACGACGGGTAATGATATCCTGTGTCTTCGGCGGCCTTGGGCCGCCATTTTTATCGCTACTCTCGTTTCAACCGGTCGGTATTAGCCAGATAAAGCGTCACCACCAGCACCAATATCGCCGCGGCGTAGATCAGGGTATCGATAGGGTTTTTGTGATCCACGATAATCAAACGAATAATCGCGGTAATGCCAATGTAAATAAAATAGCGCAGCGGGAAATGATAACCCGACTCAAAATACTTGACGATCAAGGCGATAAATTCAAAGTACAGGAAATAAATCACAATGCCTTCAATCAACAGGTAAGAGGACGACTCTTCGCTGTTGATAAATAACACCTTCGCCAGATGGAGGGTTTCCTTGACCAGAAACACCACCAGAATGGCCGCCAGCAGCAGCAAGCCCACGTTCAGCACCCGCTGCAGCCCCTTCGCTATCATTATCGAACGCGACGTTTTTGCCATAAAACCTCTCTCTGAATACCGCGTATATGATTCAACCGTGCCAATATAGGCATTGTCCTAAAAATTCCGCCCCTCGCGAAAGCACTTTAAACCCCATTTAATTCATCACGTTATAATAAGATGTTTCTGACCTATAGATTTGTAGCAAATCGAAATGTCAACTATCATGGGACACAGAGATCTTTACATAAAACCAATAACCTCGAATTAACAAGGGAATTCTTTATGCGCGCTAAACTTAACGGACTGGTCGCTGCGGGCCTGTTTACCTGTGCATTGTCCGGCCACGCCGCCGGCCTGGTAGCCCCTGACAACGATCTGCGTAACGATCTCGCCTGGCTGTCTGACCGCGGCGTCATCAACGTCAGCCTGTCCACCTGGCCGCTGAGCCAGGAAGAGATCAGCTCCGTTATCGCGCAGGCCAAGCCGGTGACCAACACCGAGAAAAACGTTATCGACCGCGTACAACGCCGCGTCGATGCCCTGAAAGCCAACATTCGCGTCAGCGGTTACGCCTCGACCGATAAACCCGGCACCCCGCAGGGCTTCGGCCAAAACGAATACGCCGACGATCGCCTGACCATCGGCGCCGGCGCCAACGGCGAGTTCTGGGACGTGCGTCTGCAGGGCTCGGTGGAAGGCGATCAGCGCGTCAGCGACGGCTCCAAATTCAACATGAACGGCTCCTACGGCGCGGTGAAAATCTGGAACCAATGGCTCTCCTTCGGCGAGGTTTCCCAGTGGTGGGGCCCTGGCTACGACGGCAGCCTGATCCGCTCCGACGCCGCGCGCCCGGTGGCCGGCTTTATGCTGCAGCGCGCCGACCAATCGCCGTTTGAAACCCCGTGGCTGTCGTGGATCGGCCGCTGGCAATACCAGTTGTCCGCCGGCCAGCTGTCGCAGTACGCTGCCGTGCCGGACACCAAGCTGATCGGTGGCCGCCTGACCATGATGCCGACCGACTTCCTGGAGTTGGGCGCTTCACGCGTCATGATGTGGGGTGGTGATGGCCGTCCGCACTCCTGGAGTTCCTTCTGGGATGGCGTAACCGGCAACGACAATACCGGCGATCCGAAAAACGATCCGGGCAACCAGTTGGGCGGTTTTGACTTCAAACTCAAGCTGCAGCCGCTCATCGGCATGCCGGTCAGCCTGTATGGCCAGATCACCGGTGAAGATGAAGCAGGCATGTTGCCTTCGCATAACGCCTACATGCTGGGGCTTGAAGGCCATCCGGAATGGGGCCCGACCACGATCAACTGGCATATCGAAGGTACTGATACGCGCTCTAACGGCAACGCCAACAACGTGATGTACAACCACTACATCTATCGGGGCGGTTACTACCAGCAAGGTTATCCGCTGGGCCATGCGATGGGCGGCGACGGTCAGATGCTGTCCGGCCGCGTGGAAATGGTGCTGGACGACGGCCAGCGTTGGAGCACCCGCCTGGTGTACGCCAAGGTGAATCCGAACAACCAAACCATCAACCAGGCGTTCCCGCGTTCCGATACGCTGAAAGGCATTCAGCTCGGCTGGGGTTACAGCTTCGATTCTCAGGTTAAATTCGATACCAGCCTGTGGTACACCAACAGCGATCACAGCACCGCCGACGACGTGGGTGCCGGCGTCAGCTTCGAAGTGCCGATCAACCTGTAATTTTTTGCAGACGTAAAAAAACCCGCCGCGGCGGGTTTTTTATTGGCTTCAGCTCAGGCGCTTAGCGCCATTCCTTGAAGCGGTTGATCAGCGCATTGGTCGAGCTGTCGTGGCTGCTGATTTTTTCGCTGCCCGCCAGCTCCGGCAGGATGCGGTTAGCCAGCTGTTTGCCCAGCTCCACGCCCCACTGATCGAAGGTGAAGATGTTCAGGATCGCGCCCTGGGTGAAGATCTTGTGTTCGTACAGCGCGATCAGGCTGCCCAGGCTGAACGGGGTGATTTCGCGCAGCAGGATCGAGTTGGTCGGGCGGTTGCCTTCAAACACTTTGAACGGCGCCACGTGCTTGACCTGCTCAGGGGTTTTACCCTGCGCCGCGAACTCGGCCTCCACCACGTCCAGAGACTTGCCGAACGCCAGCGCTTCGGTCTGAGCGAAGAAATTGGACAGCAGTTTGGCGTGATGATCGCCCAGCGGATTATGGCTGATGGCCGGCGCGATGAAGTCGCAAGGCACCAGCTTGGTGCCCTGGTGGATCAGCTGGTAGAACGCATGCTGACCGTTGGTGCCCGGCTCGCCCCAGATGATAGGGCCGGTCTGATAATCCACCGGATTACCGTTGCGATCGACGTACTTGCCGTTGGATTCCATGTTGCCCTGCTGGAAGTAAGCGGCAAAACGGTGCATGTACTGATCGTACGGCAGAATGGCTTCGGTTTCGGCGCCGAAGAAGTTGTTGTACCAGATACCGATCAACGCCAGCAGCACCGGCAGGTTTTTCTCCGCCGGCGTTTCGGCGAAGTGCTTGTCCATGGCGTGCGCGCCGCTCAGCAGCTGCTCGAAGTTGTCATAACCGATGGACAGCGCGATCGACAGGCCGATCGCCGACCACAGGGAGTAACGGCCCCCTACCCAGTCCCAGAACTCGAACATGTTGTCGGTATCGATGCCGAACTCAGCCACCGCTTTGCCGTTGGTGGACAGCGCGGCGAAGTGCTTGGCCACGTGTTGTTGATCGACGGCGCTGCTCAGGAACCAGTCGCGCGCGCTGTGGGCGTTGGTCATGGTTTCCTGAGTGGTGAAGGTTTTGGAGGCCACCAGGAACAGCGTGGTTTCCGGGTTCAGCGGCTGCAGCGTTTCGGCGATATGGGTGCCGTCGACGTTGGAGACGAAGTGCATGTTCAGGTGGTTTTTATACGGGCGCAGCGCTTCGGTCACCATGTAAGGGCCGAGATCCGAACCGCCGATGCCGATGTTCACCACGTCGGTGATCGGCTTGCCGGTGTAGCCTTTCCACTCGCCGCCGATGACGCGCGCGCAGAACTGTTTGATCTTGGCCAGCACCGCGTTCACTTCCGGCATCACGTCTTTGCCGTCGACCAGGATCGGGCTGTTGCTGCGGTTGCGCAGGGCAATGTGCAGCACCGCGCGATCTTCGGTGCGGTTGATTTTCTCACCGGCGAACATCGATTTGATGGCGCCTTGCAGATCGGTTTCTTTCGCCAGCGCCTGCAGCTTCTCCAGGGTTTCCTGCGTGATACGGTTCTTGGAATAGTCCACCAACATTTGGTCGTTGAAGGTCGCGGAGAACCTGGAGAAACGATCGCTGTCCTGGGCGAACAGGTCGGCGATCCGTACGTCTTTCATCTGTGCATAATGTTGCTGCAGGGCTTGCCAAGCAGCGGTTTGACTAGGATTGATATTTTTCATAGCAACACTCTTAGGCTTGAGAATAAAAATGACGCGTTGTCCGATTGTAGCCTGTTCGACTGTGATTATGATCTCTTTTCTTGCGATAGGCGCTAACTGTCAACGCAGTGCCGCCTCGTTTCAGCTTTCACTCTATACTTTTGGCTAACGGCCTGTTATCGGGGTTGCCGAATTGTCATCAGGCTGTGTCATCGTTGCTTATTTCGTCATTTGAAAGGGATCTCGCTTATGGAATTATCTGCCCCGCTCATGTTGGTGCTTATCGGCCTGGCGTCGCTGCTGGCGCAGTGGCTAGCCTGGCTGCTGCGCCTGCCGGCCATTTTGCCGCTGTTGCTGTTCGGCATCGTGCTCGGCCCGACGGTGCATCTGGTGCAGCCGGATCTGCTGTTCGGCGATCTGCTGTTTCCGCTGGTGTCGCTGTCAGTGGCGATCATCCTGTTCGAAGGGGCGCTGACGCTGCGTTTCGAGGAGATACGCGGCCTCGGCGGCGTGGTGCGCAATCTGGTCACCGTCGGCATGCTGGTCACCTTTCTGGTCATCAGCCTCGCCAGCTGGTGGCTGCTGGATTTCCCGCCGGAGCTGGCGGCGCTGATCGGCGCGGTGACGGTGGTGACCGGGCCGACGGTGATCGCCCCGCTGATGCGCGTGGTGCGGCCGAACGCCAACATTAACCAGGTGCTGCGCTGGGAAGGGATCGTCATCGATCCGGTCGGCGCCATCTTCACCCTGCTGGTGTTCGAATTCATCGTGCTGAAACAGAATGCGGAGTCCTATACCCATCTGTTTTGGACGCTGGGCATGACCGCCGCCGTCGGCCTGATCGCCGGCGCGCTGTTCGGCTACCTGCTCGGCCTGGCGCTGCGCCGCGTCTGGCTGCCGCGCTACCTGCAGAACCTGGCGGTGCTGGCGATCATGCTGACCGCCTTCGGCGTTTCCAACGCCATCGCCGACGAATCCGGCCTGCTGACCGTCACGGTGATGGGCATCTGGCTGGCCAACATGCGCGACGTGGACACCAGCGATATTCTGGCGTTCAAAGAGGAGCTGTCGGCGATCCTGATCTCGGCGCTGTTCATCATTCTGGCGGCGCGGCTCGATATCCAGGCGCTGTGGAACATGGGCTGGCCGCTGCTCCTGCTGCTGCTGGTGGTGCAGTTCATCGCCCGGCCGCTGTGCATCGCGGTGTCGACCTGGCGCTCTTCCCTGCACTGGCGCGATCGGCTGTTGCTGTGCTGGATCGCCCCGCGCGGCATCGTCGCCGCGGCGGTCAGCTCGCTGTTCGCGCTGACGCTGCAGCGCAGCGGCTACCAGGGCGCCGACCGGCTGGTGACCGTGGTGTTCGCCATCATCATCGGCACCGTGGTGCTGCAAAGCCTGACCAGCGGGATGATGGCGCGCTGGCTGCGGGTGCAGCAGCAAAAGCCGCGCGGCGTGCTGATCGTCGGCGCCAACAGCGTGGCGCGCATGCTGGCGCAGGCGCTGATCAAGCTGAACGTGCCGGTAATCGTCACCGACAGCAGCTGGGAATACTACCGCCAGGCGCGCATGGAAGGCATCCCGGCCTACTATGGCCACGCCTACTCCGAACACGCCGAGAACTATCTCGATCTGAGCAATATCGCCCAGGTGCTGGCGCTGTCGCCCAACCGCCACCAGAACGCGCTGGCGGTCTACCACTTCGGCCATCTCTTCGGCGAGGATCACGTGTTTGCCATCCGTTCGGGTGCGCCGCTGAAAGGGCGCGGCGCCAGCGCGGAAAGCTCGCGTTTCCGCCGGCATGAAATTTTATTTAATCAGGAAGCCACCTACGGCCGCCTGAGCAGCCTGCTCGCCAGGGGAGCCACCATCAAAGCGACCAAATTGAACGAAAATTTCGGTTGGCTGGAGTATTTGGAGAAACATCAGGGCGTTATTCCGTTATTCAGCCAAAAGGAAGACGGTTCTCTGCAACCGATTGGCGCCGGTTCCACGCCCGCGATGCCCTGTACGCTTATCGCGCTGGTGCAAGATGAAAATCCCTCACCGTCTGTACGTTGACAGAATGGCGATAACCGGCTATTCCTAACAGCCTACTTGCGCACCCGGTGCGCAAGCCAGAAGAGGCGCGTCGCCCAGGTAGAGTGTCAGAGGAGCCGTTTCTCCGTTGACGGCACCCGAGGGGGAGCGACGCCGAGGTAGGGTAATGGCCGGCCATTATCCTATCGACTACAGGGGCTGAATCCCCTGGGTTGTCACCAGGGGATCGCCCGCAGGGCGATCGACAAGGTGGGGCGCTTCTGGGTGTATCGTAGCCTGACCTCTACGCCTGCCCCCTGTTTACCGCTCTCCCCTTGTGCCAAGGCTATGGAATTACAGTGCCCCCAAACGGGCATCCCTGACACGAGGTTTCTAGATGAACCAAGCAGCACCCCAGAATTCCACCGTGGTAGCCAAATTCGGCGGCACCAGCGTCGCCGACTTTGAAGCCATGAACCGCAGCGCCGACGTCGTGCTGGCCAACCCGCAGGTCCGCCTGGTGGTGTTGTCCGCCTCGGCGGGCGTCACCAACCTGTTGGTCGCCCTGGCCGAGGGTTGCGAGGCCGACAAGCGCAACTACCGGCTTGATGAGATCCGCCGCATCCAGTACGCCATCCTCGATCGCCTCACGGCGCCGGCGGTGATCCGCGAAGAGATCGACCGCCTGCTGGAAAACATCGCCATGCTGTCGGAAGCCGCGTCGCTGGCCACCTCGACGGCGTTGACCGACGAACTGGTCAGCCATGGGGAGCTGATGTCCACCCTGCTGTTCGTTGAAATCCTGCGCGCCCGCAACGTGCAGGCCGAATGGTTCGACGTGCGCAAAGTGATGCGCACCGACGATCACTTCGGCCGCGCCGTGCCGGACAGCGCCGCGCTCAGCGAACTGGCCCGGGCGCAGTTGCAGCCGCGCCTGCAGGAAGCGCTGGTGGTCACCCAGGGCTTTATCGGCAGCGAGCCGAAAGGCCGCACCACCACGCTCGGCCGCGGCGGCAGCGACTATACCGCCGCGCTGCTCGGCGAGGCGCTCGGCGTTGGCCGGGTGGATATCTGGACCGACGTGCCGGGCATCTACACCACCGATCCACGCGTGGTGCCGGCGGCCAAGCGCATCGACAAAATCGGTTTCGAAGAGGCGGCGGAAATGGCCACCTTCGGCGCCAAGGTGCTGCATCCGGCCACCCTGTTGCCGGCGGTGCGCAGCGACATTCCGGTGTTCGTCGGCTCCAGCAAGGATCCGGCGGCCGGCGGCACGCTGGTGTGCAACACCACCGAGAATCCGCCGCTGTTCCGCGCGCTGGCGCTGCGTCGCAAGCAAACGCTGCTGACGCTGCACAGCCTGAACATGCTGCACGCGCGCGGCTTCCTGGCGGAGGTGTTCAACATTCTGGCGCGCCACAACGTCTCCGTCGATCTGATCACCACCTCGGAAGTCAGCATTGCGCTGACCATGGACACCACTGGCGCCACCTCCGTTGGCGGCAGCCTGCTGACCACCTCGCTGCTGACCGAGCTGTCGTCGCTGTGCCGGGTGGAAGTGGAAGAAAACCTGGCGCTGGTGGCGATCATCGGCAACCAGCTGTCGCGCGCCTGCGGCGTAGGCAAAGAGGTGTTCGGCGTGCTCGATCCGTTCAATATCCGCCTGATCTGCTACGGCGCCAGCAGCTATAACCTGTGCTTCCTGGTGCCGGGCGAAGAAGCCGAACAGGTGGTTCGTACCCTGCATCACAACCTGTTCGAATAAGTCATTATCCCCGATTGCGGGCGCAGCACGCTGCGCCCCTGCGTCTAAAAAATCCGTTCAAAACCGGCAGGGGTTCAGCATGTTGAACCCGCAAAAAACACAACCACACCCACCGTTCTCAATCTGGCTAAGGAAAACCTGCATGTTGGCATTACTCACGCGTTTATTCCCCCTGTGGGCGATACTGCTGTCCGTCGCCGCCTATTACACGCCGACCACCTTTACCGGCATCGGCCCCTACGTCAGCCCGCTGCTGATGCTGATCATGTTCGCCATGGGCGTCACGCTGCGGCTGGACGACTTCAAACGCGTGCTGGCGCGCCCCGGCCCGGTGGCGGCCGGCATCTTCCTGCACTATCTGATCATGCCGCTGGCGGCCTGGATCCTGGCGATGCTGTTTCGCATGCCGCCGGATCTGTCCGCCGGCATGGTGCTGGTGGGCAGCGTGGCCAGCGGCACCGCCTCCAACGTGATGATCTATCTGGCCAAGGGCGACGTGGCGCTGTCGGTGACCATCTCGGCGGTCTCGACGCTGGTGGGCGTGTTCGCCACGCCGCTGCTGACCCGTTTGTACGTCGACGCCGAAATCAGCGTCGATATCATGGGCATGCTGCTGAGCATTCTGCAGATCGTGGTGATCCCGATCGGCCTGGGCCTGATCGTCCACCATACCCTGACCAAAACGGTGAAACGCATCGAGCCGCTGCTGCCGGCGCTGTCGATGGTGTGCATCCTGGCGATCATCAGCGCGGTGGTGGCGGGCAGCCAAAGCCATATCGCCTCGGTCGGTCTGGTGGTGATCGTCGCGGTGATCCTGCACAACGGTATCGGTCTGCTGAGCGGCTATTGGGGCGGCAAGCTGTTCGGCTTCGACGAATCCACCTGCCGCACGCTGGCGATCGAAGTCGGCATGCAGAACTCCGGGCTGGCGGCCACGCTGGGCAAAATCTACTTCTCACCGCTGGCCGCGCTGCCGGGCGCGCTGTTCTCGGTCTGGCACAACCTTTCCGGTTCGCTGCTGGCGGGTTATTGGTCCGGCCGCCCCATCAAGAAAAAATAAACCACCTGTAGGGACGCAAACAATTGCGTCCCTTTTCTTTCCTGCGAAATTTCGTATTTCCCACTGGTCGGATTGTCATAATTCCCCTCATACCCTATCATCCGTGAAAAATAAAAATTCAGATTCTTCCTAGCCATGCCGATAATGTTGGCAAGAGGAAGAGACGTTCTACTTTTTTTAATTAATTAAGTCGCCAGGGTTGCCCGCCATAAAAGAAGCAGCCTAATTATTATTTAGATATATACCCACCGTCTTATTTGCCGCGGCAAATCAAGATACCTCGCAATGTGCATGTCGCTCATTATTTCGGGCCGGCCGTCGGCCGCCCGTGGTTAACCTCATGGATTGGGCTGGCTGCCCCGGCGGCCTCTCATAATGGATTACAATGATAAAAAAAATCACCGCTTTGACGCTGTTGGTCAGCACGGCCCTTTCCGCCGAAACCCTGCCGGACGCCCACATGATGCGGGATATGTCGATGGGGGAGTCGCGCCGCGCGCTGCAAGACAGCACGCGTGAAGTCAACCAGTTGATTGAGCAACGCCGCTACCAGCAGCTGAAGCAGCAACGCTTGCTGGCGGAGCCGGAACCGGCCGCGCCCGCCCTGCCGCAGTCCGCGCAGTGCCTGCCGATCGCCGGCGTTTATCTGCAGGGCGTCACCCTGCTTTCGCCGGCCGATTTATCCGCCCTGAGCGCGCTGCCGGAAAACTGCATCAGCAGCAACGATATCAATCGCCTGACCCGTGAATTAACGCGCCTTTATGTGCAAAAAGGCTATATCACCGCGCGCGTGCAAATTGTTCGCCCTAATTCACAGGGAGAATTGGGATTAAGCGTCACCGAAGGATTTATCGAGAAAATAGAAGGCGGCGATCGCTGGGTCAACAGCCGTTTATTATTTCCAGGGCTGGAAGGCAAGCCGTTGAAATTAACCGAGCTCGACCAGGGATTGGATCAGGCCAACCGTTTGCAATCGAATACCACCAAGCTGGATATATTGCCCGGCCGCCAGGTTGGCGGTTCGGTCATTCGTTTGCGCAATCAGCATGCCAAGCCCTGGCTGATTACCGTCGGCACGGATAATTACGGCCTAAAAAGCACCGGCCAGTGGCTGGCTCGCGCCACCGCCACGCTGGACAGCCCGTTCGGCCTGTCGGACTTCGTCAGCCTGAACGCCAACAGCACGCTGGAAAACCCGGCTCACCGCTATAACCGCGCCTATACCCTGCTCTATTCGTTGCCGTACGGCGCGTTCACCTTCAGCGGGTTCGCCAGCTTCTCGTCCTACGAGAACCACCAGCAGCTGCCGCACAACCTGGTCAAACTGCACGGCCAGACCCAGCAGTACGGGCTGCGCAGCGACTACGTGTTTTACCGCGATCGCGATCAGATAGACAGCCTGAGCGGTCAGTTGACCTACAAGCGCATCGACAACTACTTCGAAAGCGTGCGCCTCGAGGTCAGCAGCCCCACCCTGACCCTGGCCGAACTGAGCGCCAGCCACCTGCAAATTCTGCCCAACGGGGTGTTCAGCGCCAACCTCAGCGTCGAACAGGGCCTGCCGTGGCTGGGGGCCGGTCGCCACCCAAGCTCGGTGCACCTCGACAGCCAGTTCACCAAAGGCAAGCTGTTCGCCAACCTCAGCCAGCGCCTTCACCTGGGTAACGCCACCTATCAGCTCAACAACCTGTTCTACGGCCAGTACAGCCGCGACCCGCTGCCCGGCGTGGAGTGGCTGAGCCTTACCGATCGCAGCGCCGTGCGCGGCTTCAGCCGCAGCACCCAGTCAGGCGACAACGGCTGGTATCTGCAGAACACGCTGTCGCGCAGCTTCAATCTGGGTGCCACCACGCTGACGCCGCGCCTCGGCGCCGACGTCGGCCGCATTTTGCCGCGCCAGGACAGCTCGGGGTGGCGCAGCAGCGCCGGCCTGAGCAGCGGCGCCACGTTGCGCTATCGGCAGGCGCTGGTCGATCTCGAGGTCAGCCGCGGCTGGATCTTGTCGAATCACGCCACGCCGGAAGATCCCGTTCAGGTACTGGCGCGCTTTTCTTACACCTTTTAATCAGCAGTTTTGCAGGACCCCACGGCAATATACGGAGAAACATGGATGAAAAATAATAACTTCAGGCTTTCAGCAGCGGGCAAACTGGCCGCCGCGCTGGCGATTATTCTCGCCGCTTCCGCCGGCGCCTACGCCGCGGAGATCGTGGCGGCCAACGGCGCCAACGGCCCCGGCGTTTCCACCGCCGCGACCGGCGCGCAGGTGGTCGACATCGTCGCGCCGAACGGCAACGGGCTGTCGCACAACCAATACCAGGACTTTAACGTCAACCAGCCCGGCGCCGTGCTGAACAACTCCCGCGAAGCGGGACTGTCGCAGCTGGCCGGCCAACTGGGCGCCAACCCCAATCTGGGCGGGCGCGAAGCCAGCGTGATCCTCAATGAAGTGATCGGCCGCAACCCGTCGCTGCTGCATGGCCAGCAAGAGATCTTCGGCATGGCGGCCGACTACGTGCTGGCCAACCCGAACGGCATCAGCTGCCAGGGCTGCGGGTTCATCAACACCAGCCGCTCCTCGCTGGTGGTCGGCAACCCGCTGGTGGAGAACGGCCTGCTACAGGGCTACAGCACCCTGGACAACCGCAATACCCTGAGCCTCAACGGCGTCCTGAACGCCGGCGGCGTGCTGGATCTGATCGCACCGAAGATAGACAGCCGCGGCGACGTGATCGTGCAAGACTTCACCCATCGCAACGGCAGCGTGACGCCGGCGGCGATCAACGCCATCAGCGGCCATAACCGGGTGGCGCGCGACGGCAAGGTGCTGGCCAGCGTACAGCCGACCACGGCGCTGGACAGCTACTACCTCGGCAGTATGCAGGCCGGGCGCATCAACATCATCAACACCGCGCAGGGCAGCGGCGTGAAGCTGGCCGGCACGCTGGCCGCCGGCGACGAGCTCAAGGTAAAAGCCTACGATATTCGCAGCGAAAGCCGCGTTGAGGATGCCAGCAGCAACCGCAACAGCGGCGACAACTACCAGAACTACCGCGGCGGCATCTACGTCAACGATCGCAGCAGCAGTCAGAAGCTGACCCGCACCGAGCTGAAAGGCAAGAACATCAGCCTGGTGGCGGATAACCACGCGCACCTCACCGCCACCGATATTCGCGGCGAAGACATCACGCTGCAGGGCGGCAAGCTGACGCTCGACGGCCAGCAGTTGAAACAGACCCAGGGCCACACCGACGACCGCTGGTTCTACTCCTGGCAATACGACGTCACCCGTGAGCGCGAGCAGCAGCAGCAGGCGGGCAGCACCGTCGCCGCCGGCGGCAACGCCACACTCGTCAGTACCCGGGAAGACGTGAACCTGTTGGGCGCCAACGTCAGCGCCGATCGGGCGCTGAGCGTCAAAGCGGCGCGCGACGTGCACCTCGCCGGGCTGGTGGAGAAGGATAAGTCCACCGAACGCGGCTACCAGCGCAATCACACCTCCAGCCTGCGCACCGGCAGTTGGAGCAGCAGCGACGAAAGCGAGAGCCTGAAGGCCAGCGAACTGCGTAGCCAGGGCGAACTGACCTTGAAAGCCGGCCGCAATGTCACTACCCAGGGCGCCAAGGTCCACGCCCAGCGAGATCTGACGATCGACGCAGACAGCCAGATCCAGGTCGGGGTGCAGAAAACCGCCAACGCCAAAGCGGTACGCGATGACAAAACCTCCTGGGGCGGCATCGGCGGCGGCGACAACAAAAACAACAGCAACCGCCGCGAGATCAGCCACGCCTCCGAGCTGACCAGCGACGGCACCCTGCGCCTGAACGGCCAGCAGGGCGTCACCATCACCGGCAGCAAGGCGCGCGGCAAGGAAGGCGGCCTGGTCACCGCCACCCAGGGCGGCCTGCGCATCGACAACGCGCTGAGCACCACCGTAGACAAAATCGATGCGCGCACCGGCACCGCCTTCAACATCACCAGCAGTTCGCACAAGGCCGACAACCGCTACCAGAGCAGCACCGCCAGCGAGTTGAAGTCTGACACCAACCTGAAGCTGGTCAGCCGTAAGGATACCGACGTGATCGGCAGTCAGGTCACCAGCGGCGGCGAGCTGAGCGTGACGTCGCAGACCGGCAACATCAACGTCAAGGCCGCCGAACAGCAGCAAAAAATCGATGAGCAGAAGACCGCGCTTACCGTCAACGGCTACGCCAAAGAAGCCGGCGACAAGCAATACCGCGCCGGTTTGCGCATCGAACACACCCGCGACAGCGAGAAAACCACCCGCACCGAGAACCACGGCGCCACCCTCAGCGGCGGCAGCGTGAAGCTCGAGGCGGAGAAGGACGTGACCTTCAGCGGCTCCAAACTGGTCGCCGACAAAGGCGACGCCAGCGTCAGCGGCAACAAGGTTTCGTTCCTGGCGGCCGACGATAAAACCACCTCGAACACCGAGCAGACCAAGATCGGCGGCGGTTTCTATTACACCGGCGGCATCGACAAGCTCGGCAGCGGCGTGGAAGCCGGCTACGAGAACAGCAAAACGCAGGCGCAGAGCAGCAAGGCGGTCACCTCCGGCAGCGACGTCAAAGGCAACCTGACTGTCAACGCCCGTGACAAGCTGACCCAGCAAGGCGCGCAGCACAGCGTCGGCGGTGCCTATCAAGAAAACGCCGCGGGCGTCGATCATTTGGCCGCCGCCGACACCGCCAGCAGCACCACCACCAAAACCGACGTCGGCGTGAACATCGGCGCCAACGTCGATTACAGCGCCGTGACCCGCCCGGTCGAGCGCGCGGTCGGCAAGGCGGCCAAGCTGGACGCCACCGGCGTCATCAACGACATCGGCGGCATCGGCGCGCCTAACGTCGGCCTGGATATCGGCGCGCAGGGCGGCAGCAGCGAAAAACGCAGCAGCAGCTCGCAGGCGGTGGTCAGCTCGGTGAAAGCCGGCAGCATCGACATCAACGCCAAAGGCGAAGTGCGCGATCAGGGCACGCAGTATCAGGCGAGCAAAGGCGCGGTCACGCTGACGGCGGACAGCCACCGCAGCGAAGCCGCGACGAACCGCCAGGAAGAGCAGAACCGCGATACCCGCGGCAGCGCCGGCGTACGCGTCTACACCTCCACCGGCAGCGATCTGACCGTAGACGCCAAGGGCGAAGGCGGCACCCAGCGCAGCAACAGCAACGCCAGCCAGGCGGTGACCGGCACGATCGACGCCGCCAACGGCATCAACGTCAACGTGAAACAAGACGCGGTCTATCAGGGCACCGCGCTGAACGGCGGCAGCGGTAAAACCACCGTCAACGCCGGCGGCGATATCCGCTTCGATCAGGCCAGCGATAAGCAGAGCGAAAACCACAGCGGTTTCAACGTCAAAGCCTCCGCCAAGGGCGGTTTCACCGCCGACAGCAAAAACTTCGGCGCCGGCTTCGGCGGCGGCACCAACAACGGCGAAAGCAACAGCAGCACCGCGCAGGTCGGCAACGTCAGCGGCCAACAGGGCGTGGAGCTGAAGGCGGGCCGCGATCTGACGCTGCAGGGCACCAACGTCAAGAGCCAGGGCGACGTCACCCTGAGCGCGGGCAACAAGGTTGCGCTGCAGGCGGCGGAATCGACCCAAACGCGTAAGGAGAACCAGCTGTCCGGCAATATCGATCTGGGCGCCGGCAGCAGCGACAGCAAGGAAAAAACCGGCGGCAGCCTCTCCGCCGGCGGCGCCTTCGACATCGCCAAGGTGAATGAGTCCGCGACCGAACGCCAGGGCGCCACTATCGACTCAGACGGCAAGGTCACCCTGTCCGCCAACGGCAAAGGCGATGACGCGCTGCATCTGCAGGGCGCCAAGGTCAGCGGCGGCAGCGCCGCGCTCGAGGCGAAAAACGGCGGCATCCTGCTGGAGTCCGCCAAGAACGAGCAGCACAAGGACAACTGGAGCCTGGGCATCAAAGCCAACGCCAAAGGCGGCCAAACGTTCAACAAGGACGCCAACGGCAAGGTCGATCCGAACACCGGCAAAGACACCCATACGCTGGGCGCCGGTCTGAAGGTCGGCGTGGAACAGCAGGATAAAACCACCCACGCCAACACCGGCATCACCGCGGGCGACGTGGCGCTCAACAGCGGCAAGGACACCCGCCTCGCCGGGGCGCGCGTCGATGCCGACAGCGTACAGGGCAAGGTGGGCGGCGATCTGCGCGTTGAAAGCCGCAAGGACGTCGAGAAAGGCGTGAAGGTGGAGGTGGATGCCGGCCTGAGCCACAGCAACGATCCGGGCAGCAGCATCACCTCCAAGCTGTCGAAGGTGGGCACGCCGCGCTACGCCGGGAAAGTGAAAGAGAAACTGGACGCCGGGGTGAATAAAGTGGCCGACGCCACCACCGACAAGTACAACAGCGTGGCGCGTCGTCTCGATCCGCAGCAGGACACCACCGGCGCGGTCAGCTTCAGCAAGGCCGACGGTAAAGTGACGCTACCGGCAACGCCGGCCGGCGAGAAGCCGCAGGGCCCGCTGTGGGATCGCGGTGCACGCACCGTCGGCGGCGCGGTGAAAGACAGCATCACCGGGCCGGCCGGTCGCCAGGGGCAGCTCAAGGTCAATGCCGACGTGGTGAACAACAACGCGGTCGGCGAGCAGTCGGCGATTACCGGTAAGCACGGCGTGGCGCTGCAGGTCGGCGGCCAAACCCAACTGACCGGCGGCGAGATCCGCAGCCGGCAGGGCAAGGTGGAACTGGGCGGCAGCAAGGTCAGCCAGCAGGACGTCAGCGGCCAACGCTATCAGGGCGGCGGCCGCGTCGATGCGGCGGCCACGGTAGGCGGGCTGTTAGGCGGCGCGGCGAAGCAAAGCGTCGACGGCAACGTGCCGTTCGTCAGCGGCCATGCTTCGACTCAGCAGGCGGACGCCAAAGCCGGCGTGTTCAGCGGCAAATAACGCACCTCTCCTGCACAACGCCCCCGATGAAAACCGGGGGCGTTTTTTTTACAGCGTGCTCGGGGTGTCTTCCCAGTCGCGATCGTCGTCCTTGGCATCCTGGTCCAACACGTTGTAAGCCACGGCGCAGAACAGCGAGTTCAGGCGCTTCATGTCCCCCAACAATCCCAAATGCAACGAACTGGTCTCGATGCTCTGCACGTTTTGCTGATGCAAGCGATCGACGTGCGCGTGCGCGTAGCGGCGATCCAGAATGCGGAAGCGATGCTTGGAACGGCGCAGGCGCTTGGCACTGGTGACGTCGCCGGACAGGAACACCGACAGCCCCAGGCGCAGGTTGCCGATCAGCCGCTCGTGCAGCCCATCCAGTTCCGCCAATCCTTCCGCCGAGAAGGCGCGGCGCGCGGCGTGCGACTTGGCGCCCACGTCGCCGGCCATGCGCTCGATGATGTCGCCCGCCTGTTCCAGGTTAAGCGCCATTTCGATGATTTCCGCCCAGCGGCGCGAGTCTTCCTCGCCCAGATCTTCCTTCTGGATCTGCGCCAGATACAGCTTGATGGCGGTGTACAGCACGTCGACGTCATCGTCGAGGCGCCGCACTTCTTTATCCACCCCTTGCTTGCCGTGCAGCACTTCGCGCTGCAGGATCATCATGTGTTCCACCACGTCGCCCATGCGCAACGTTTCGCGCGCCGCATTGGCCAACGCCAGCGTCGGCGTGTCCAGCGCGCTGGCGTCCAGATGACGCGGCCGCATGCGCGGATCGTCGGCCGCCACGTCGACGATCAGCCGCTCGCACAGCGTCGCCATCGGCCCGGCCAGCGGGATCATCACCAGGCAGCGGATCAGGTTGTAGAACACGTGGAAGTAGATCACCAGCTCTTCGCTGCCGCCCGGCAGCTGAGCCATCACATCCGCCAGATAGGAAACGAACGGCAGCACCAGCACACAGCCCACCAGCTTGAACAGCAGGCTGCCGAGCGCCACGCGCCGCCCGGCGGCGTTCTGGCCGCTGGCGTTGATCATCGCCAACAGGCCGCTGCCGAGGTTGGCGCCGATCACCAGGCAGAGCGCCACCTTCAGCGAAATCACGCCGGACGCGGTCAGGGTGGCGGTCAGCAGCACCGCCGCCAGGCTGGAATAGCTGACGATGGCGAACAGCGCGCCGGTCAGGGCGTCCAGCATCACGTCGCCGGTCAGCGACGAGAACAGCACTTTCACCCCGGCCGCCTGGGTGATCGGCGTGGCGGCGGCCACGATCAGCTCCAGCGCCAGCACGATCAGCCCAAGGCCGATCAGGACGCGCCCGATCTGGCCGATCCGCATCTGCTTGCGGCTGAGGAACAGGAAGACGCCGATCAGGATCAGCAGCGGCGACAGCCAGGAAAGATCGAAGGTCAGCACGCGCGCCATCAGCGCGGTGCCGACGTCAGCGCCGAGCATGATCACCAGCGCAGGCGCCAGCCCCACCAGCCCCTGCGCAACGAAAGAGGTCACCAGCAGCGCCGTGGCGTTGCTGCTCTGTACTAGCGCGGTCACGCCGATGCCGGAAACGAACGCCAGCGGCTTTTTCTCAACGCTGTCGCTCAACACGCGCCGCAGATTGGCGCCGTAAACCCGCATGATCCCGGTGCGCACGATGTGGGTGCCCCACACCAACAGCGCCACGGAGGAAAGCAGGTGAAGAAGGGTCAGCACGGAAGATACGCTCCATTAACGCCCGGCCAAAGGAGGCTGGTACCCGATGCCTGTCAGGCGGTGCGGAAAGACGGAACGGTTCTGTTCGCCTTAGCCGCAGCCGGTAGGCCAAAAGATGACGGGTACAGCGCGCGGTCCCGCCTGCCGGGCGTAGGTCTGGCAGGACAGCGGGCGGGCGGCAGACCGCAGAAGAGAAGGGTTAATGCGGCGGCGGAAAGGCCCCGGCGCCGCGCTGCGAAGTCATGCAACTTCCCGCAATACAACAGGTTCCAAGTGTAGCCCAATTTGCTCGCCGTCGGGCCGCAGGTCGGTCACCGACCGGTTGAGCACGTCAACCAGCAATTCTACACCGCGAACCTGAATCCGATAGCGTACCACATTCCCGAGCAAACTGTGGCCCAGGATCACCCCGCCGATCCCCTGCCCGGCCGGCAACAGGCCGATCGATTCGGGCCGGATCGCCACCTTGCCGACATAGCTGCGCCCGGTCAGTTGGGCGGCCTGTTCGGCGGTCAGCAGGTTATAGTTGCCGATAAACCCGGCGGCGAAGGCATCCGCCGGCTGGGTATACAGGGTTTCCGCATCGCCGCTCTGCACGATCTGCCCCTTGTTCATCAGCACGATGCGATCCGACAAGGTCAGCGCCTCTTCCTGATCGTGGGTGACGAAGATCGCCGTCAGGTTCAGCTCGCGTTGAATGCGCCGGATCTGCTCGCGCAGGTGTTTGCGGATGCGCGCGTCCAGCGCCGACAGCGGTTCATCGAGCAGCAGCAGCCGCGGGCGAGTGACCAGCGATCGCGCCAGCGCCACGCGCTGACACTGGCCGCCCGACAGCTGATGCGGATAGCGCTTCGCCAGATCGCTCAGCTCCACCAGCGCCAGCACCTCCTGCACCCGCTGGCCGATCTGCCCGGCCGCCAGCTTCTGCATTTTCAGCCCGAAGGCCACGTTGCCTTCCACCGTCATATTGGGAAACAGCGCATAGCTTTGGAACACCATGCCGATGCCGCGCTTTTGCGGCGCCAGCGGCACCAGATCCTGACCCTGCAACAAGATTTGCCCGCTGTCGACCGGGGTCAGGCCGGCCAGACAGCGCAGCAGCGTCGATTTGCCGCAGCCGCTCGGCCCCAGCAGGGTGACGAACTCCCCCTCTTCGGCGGTGAAATCGATATCCTGAAACACCTGGGTCTGGCCATAGTGTTTGTTCAGGCGGGTGACGTTGAGATAAGCCATCAGGTTAACCCTTGTTTTTATTCAGCAGGTTCGCCAGCCAGGTGACGAGCAGCACCACGGCGAAATAGGAGATGACCAGCGCGCTGGTAAAGTGCCCGCTGCCGTTGCGCATGTTGTACAGGTAGACCTGCAGCGTTTCATACTGGCTGCCCACCAGCAGGTTGGCGAACACGAACTCGCCGATCAGGAACGAGAACGACAGCAGCACGGCGATCGTTCCGCCCTTACGCAGGTTCGGCAGCACCACCCACAGCGCCGCCTGCCAGGTGCTGGCGCCGAGCAGGTGCGCGGCGTCCATCAGATCGCGCAGGTTGATCGCCTGCATGTTGTTGCTGATGGCGCGGTAGATAAACGGCAGCGCGATGGTGAAATAGCAGCCCACCAAAATCCAGGGAGTGCCGAGCAGCGGCAGCGGATCGGCGGCGAACAGCTGCATCAGCCCCACCGCCGACACCACCGGCGGCACGGCGAACGGCAGCAGAATCAGCACGTTCATCACCGCGTCCAGCCTGGGGAAGTAGTAAGCGATCACAAACATCGCCGGCAGGATCACCACTACCGACAGCAGCAGCGTGCCGAAGCAGATCAGCAGCGAGTGCCACAGCGCCTGCAAAAAGCGCGGGTCGCTCCACAGCGCCGTCAGCCACTTCAGGGTAAAACCGTCCGGCAAAATGGTGGCGCCCCACTGGGTGGCCAGCGCGTAAATCAGCGTCGCCGCCAGCGGCAGCAGCAGGATCAGCAGCAGCAGGCCGGTCACCGTGCGATGGTACAGGCGTTCAGCACGCGACATGAGCATTCTCCATCCGATTATGAGCGCGCATTGAGGTAGCTCCTGCGCAGCATCCATTGGTGGATCACCGTGATAAACGCCATCATCACCACCAGCAGCATCGCCAGCGCGCTGGCCAGGTTCGGATCGAGGGAGATATCCCCCGCCACCAATGCCGAGATGCGGATCGGGATCACGTTGAAGTTGCCGGTGGTCAGCGCGTACACCGTAGCGTAGGCGCCCAGCGCGTTGGCCAGCAGGATGACGAAGGTGCCCATCAGCGCCGGCGCCAGCACCGGCAGGCCGATATGCCGCCAGTAGCGCCAGGGGCCGGCGCCGAGCAGCGCCGCCGACTCGCGCCAGTCGGCGCGCAGCGCGTCGAACGCCGGATACAGCAACAGCACCCCCAGCGGGATCTGGAAATAGGTATACAGCACGATCAGGCCGCTCTTCGAATAGAGATTGAAACTCTCCATCAAACCGTATTTGCGCAGCAACAGCGTCAGGCAACCGTTCAGCCCCAGCAGAATGACGAAGGCGAACGCCAGCGGCACCCCGGCGAAGTTGCTGGTCATGTTGGTGAACGACATCACGAAGTCATGAAATCGGGTCTGGCCGAGCTGGCGCAGCGAGTAACTGCCCACTAACGCAATCAGCAAGCCGTAGACGCTCGACCACAGCGAGATCTCCAGCGAGAACTGAAAGGCCTGCAGGTAGAACGGCGAGGTGAGGATATCGACATAGTTGCCCCATCCCCAGCCGCTACTCTCGCTGAAAAAGCTGTGAACGGCGATCCACACCAGCGGGGCGATCTGAAACGCGCCGAACAGCACGATAAACGGCAGCAGGCACAGCGCGGCGATCCATTTGGTTTTGCCGTTCATCGCGCATCCTGCGCCAGCAGCGCCCGGCAGCGCGGCTTGTCGTGCGGCACCTGCAGCAGATCGCAGATCGTACCGCACAGCTCGGTTTGCTGCGGATCGGCATCGTCCTGGCTGAAGCCCGAGCCGAACACGAACAGCGGCACCTGGCGCTCTTCCGGCAACACGCCGCCGTGGCTGCGATCGTCGTTCATGCCGTGATCGGCGGTGACCAGCACCTGATAACCGGCCGCCAGCCACTCGGGCAGATAGCGCGACAGCGAGCCGTCGGCGCGCCGCGCCGCGTTGCGGTACTGCGGCGAAGAGAGGCCGAAGCGGTGCCCGGCGTCGTCGATGTTCATCGGGTGGATCAGCAGGAAATCCGGCTGATGCCGCAGGCGCAGGCTTTCGGCGTCGTCGAACAGATGGCTGTCGGGGTAGCCGTCGTCGTAATAGAAATGCCCGTGCTGGATCGGCAGCTCGGGGGCGTCGGTATGGCGGTCGCGCGCGGCGTCGAACGGCGTGCGGTTATACAATTCGCTGAACCAATGATACGCGGCGGCGGCGGTGGTCAACCCGGCGGCGCGCGCGTAATGAAACACGCTTTGTTGATGAGAAAGGCGCGAGACGTGGTTGTGCACCACGCCGCTCTCCACCGGCGTGACGCCGGTGAGGATGCATTCATACAGCGGCCGGGAGAGCGAGGGCAGCTCGCTCTCCAACAGGTACAACCGTCCGCGTCCCGCCGCGCATTCGGCCTGCAGATAGCCCATGGCGTCGTGCGCCACCCGGTAGTTGAGGCCGTCCAGCAGCACGAGGATCGTTTTCATGGTGCGTTAACTCACTGCTGCATAAACATAATGACGTTTTCCTGCCACAGACGCGGCAGCGCTTTGGCGCTCTGTTCCCAGGCCGCCGGATCGGCGATCGGGTGCGCGTTCTTGTACTGCTCGGCCGGCAGCAGCTTGGCCTTGACGTCGTCCGGCAGCGTCAGATGCTCGGCGCGGATCGGGCGCGCATAGCCGCGCGCCAGGTTGATCTGGCCGGCGTCGGAGAAGATGTATTCGCGCGCCAGCTTGGCGGCGTTCGGGTGCTTGGCGTATTTGTTGATGATGGTGGTGTAGCCGGAGGTGATCGAGCCGTCCGACGGGATCAGCACTTCAAAACGGGTTTTGTCGATCTGATCGCGGTAGTTCAGGCCGTTGAAGTCCCACACCACGCCAACCTGCACTTCCCCTTTTTCCAGCGATGCGATCACCGGGTTACTCAGGCTCAGACGGCCGGCCTTGGCCAGCTTGCCGAAGAATTCCAGGCCCGGCTTGAGGTTTTTCTCGTTGCCGCCCATGGCGTAGGTGGCCGCCAGCACGCCGCTGGCCGCCTGCGACGCGGTGCCGACGTCGCCGATGGTGACCTGATAGCTGCCCTTCAGCAGATCGGCCCAGCTGTGCGGAATGTCTTTCACCTGCTGTTTGTTGATGATGAAGGCGATGGTGCCGGTGTAAGCCAGCGCCCAGTGGCCGTCTTGGTCTTTCGCCCACTCCGGCACCTGATCCCAGGTAGAGGGTTTGTACGGCTGCGTCACGCCCTTCTGCACCGCCACCGGGCCGAAGGCCGCGCCGACGTCACCAATGTCCGCCGTGGCGTTGTTCTTTTCCGCATCGAATTTGGCGATCTCCTGCGCGGAGCTCATGTCGGTATCGACATGCTTCAGGCCATATTTGCTCAACAGATCTTGCCAGGTGCCTTTCCAGTTGGCCCAGCTGTCCGGCATGCCGACGCTGTTGACTTCGCCTTCTTTCTTCGCGGCCTGCTCCAGCGCCGCCAGATCGGTATCCGCGGCCCAGCTCATCTGGCTGGATAACACGATGGCACTGGTTAACACAGAAGCGCACAAACGTTTCATAACTGATGCTCCAGGTGGTAGTGTGGGGAGGGCTGGACTAGTCCAGCAAGGACCAAACCAATCTAACGGACGAATGTGATAATTATATGTCAGCTTAAAAAAGCGACGGTTTTATCACCCATTGCAACGGCGAAAACGCGACGCTGGTCTACCTTAAGGGAGGCCAAACGCACTGAAACGGGACACCCGCTGTATGAGTGAAGCACCGACGACCGTAGCCACCATCTGCCAAACGCTGAACGCGCGCATCGCCGCAGGCGAGTTCGCCGTGGGCGGCAAGCTGCCCTCCGAACGCGCCCTGAGCGAACAGTTCGCCACCACCCGCATTACCTTGCAGGAGGCGCTCGGCCAACTGGAGGCGCAGGGGGTCATCTATCGCCAGGTGCGGCGCGGCTGGTTCATTTCGCCCCCGCGTCTGATCTACAACCCGCTGCAGCGCAGCCATTTTCACGCCATGGCGCAGCAACAGGGGCGCGCCGCCCATACCGAGGCGATCGACAGCGCGGTAGTCACGCTCGACGCGCCGCTGGCCGGCCGGATGGCGCTGTCCCCCGGCGCCGAGGCCTATCGCATTCGCCGGCTGCGCTACATCGACGGGCGCGCGGTGCTGTACTGCGAGCACTACCTCAACCCGGCCTACTTCCCCGGCATACTGGACGAAGATCTGACCCAGTCGCTGACCGCGCTGTACGCCGCGCGCTACGGCATTCACTACGGCCGGGTGCGTTTCGACATGCTGCCCACCCTGCTGCCGCAGCAGGCCGCCGCCATGCTGAAGGTGACCTACGGCAGCCCGGCGCTGTTCATTACGCGGGTGAACCGCGATCAGCACGACCGGGTGATCGATTGCGACCTGGAGTATTGGCGTTACGATGCGCTGCACATCGACGTGGAAGCGCAGTAAATGACAAGGGCGCATCGCTGCGCCCTTAAAGAGGAAATCAGTCGGCGTCGTAGCCGAGGTTAGGCGCCAGCCAGCGTTCGACCTCGCTCACGCTCATCCCTTTTCGCGCCGCGTAGTCTTCCACCTGATCGCGCTGGATCTGCGCCACCGCGAAGTACTTGCTTTCAGGATGGCTGAAGTACCAGCCGGACACCGCCGCCCCAGGCCACATGGCGAAGGACTCCGTCAGCTCCATGCCGGTGTGGCGGTTGACGTCCAGCAGCTGCCAGATGGTCGCTTTTTCGGTGTGTTCCGGGCAGGCCGGGTAGCCCGGCGCCGGCCGGATGCCCTGATAGTTTTCGCGGATCAGCTCTTCGTTGCTCAGGCTCTCGTCGGCGGCATAGCCCCAGTGCAGCTTGCGCACCTGCTCATGCAGGTATTCGGCGAAGGCCTCCGCCAGGCGATCCGCCAGCGCCTTGACCATGATTTTGTTGTAATCGTCGTGCTGCGCGTCGTACGCCGCCGCCAGCGCGTCCTCCTCCAGCCCGCCGGTCACCGCGAAGGCGCCGAAGTAGTCGGCCTTGCCGCTGCTTTTCGGCGCCACAAAGTCCGCCAGGCAGTAGTTCGGGAAATCGGTTTTTTCCGTCTGCTGGCGCAGATGGCGGCTCACCGCCAGCACCTCGTCACGCCGTTCGTCGCGGTACACCTCCACGTCATCGCCGACGCGGTTGGCCGGGAACAGACCGTAAACGCCGCGCGGGTTGAGGCTGCGCTCGGCGGCCAGCCGATCCAGCATCTGATTGGCGTCGTGGAACAGGCGTTTGGCCTCTTCCCCCACCACCTCGTCTTCCAGGATGCGCGGGTATTTGCCCGCCAGCGACCAGGTCATGAAGAATGGCGTCCAGTCGATGTAGTGGCGCAGCGTCTCGATGCCGGCCGCCACCGGGAACACGCCGAGCTGCCGCGGCACAGGCGGCTGATAATCGGCCCAGTCCAGCGCCATGGCGTTGGCGCGCGCCTTCTGCAAATCGACCGGCGGCGTGCGCGGCTTTTTGCGCGCATGCTGAATGCGCACCGTTTCATACTCTTTGCGGGTGCGCGCCACAAACTCGTCGCGCTGGGTGGCGGACAGCAGCGCCGACACCACGCCCACGGTGCGCGAGGCGTTTTGCACGTAGGTGGTCGGGCCGCTGTAGTTCTGCTCGATTTTCACCGCGGTGTGCGCCTTGGAGGTGGTGGCGCCGCCGATCAGCAGCGGCAGCGTAAAGCCCTGGCGCTCCATCTCTTTGGCCACGTTGACCATCTCGTCCAGCGATGGCGTGATCAGGCCCGACAGGCCGATGATATCCACGTTCTCCTCGCGCGCGGTGCGCAGGATTTTCTCCGTCGGCACCATCACGCCCAGATCGACGATTTCATAGTTGTTGCACTGCAGTACCACGCCGACGATGTTCTTGCCGATGTCGTGCACGTCGCCCTTCACCGTCGCCAACAGGATTTTGCCCGCGGAGGTGCCCTGCTGCTTGCTGGCCTCGATGTAGGGTTCCAGGTAGGCCACCGCCTGCTTCATCACGCGGGCGGATTTCACCACCTGCGGCAGGAACATCTTGCCCTCGCCGAACAGATCGCCGACCACGTTCATCCCCGCCATCAGCGGCCCTTCGATCACTTCGATCGGGCGTTCGGCCTGCTGCCGCGCTTCTTCGGTGTCCAGCTCGATAAACTCGGTGATGCCCTTCACCAGCGAATACTCCAGCCGTTTCTCCACCGGCCAGCCGCGCCACTCCGCCTGCTGCACCGCCACGTCATTATCTTTGCTGCCACGGTACTTTTCCGCCAGCTCCAGCAGGCGTTCGGTGCCGTCCTCGCGACGGTTGAGGATCACGTCCTCCACCGCGTCGCGCAGCTCGGCGCTTAAATCGTCATAAATCGCCAGTTGCCCGGCGTTGACGATGCCCATGTCCATGCCGTTGCGAATGGCGTGATACAGGAACACCGCGTGGATCGCTTCACGCACCGGATCGTTGCCGCGGAACGAGAACGACACGTTGGACACGCCGCCGGAGATCATCGCGTGCGGCAGGTGGGTTTTGATGTCGGCACAGGCTTCGATAAAGTCGACGGCGTAGTTGTTGTGCTCTTCGATACCGGTAGCGACGGCGAAAATGTTCGGGTCGAAAATGATGTCTTCCGGCGGGAAGCCAACGCGCTCGGTCAGAATGTTATAGGCGCGGCGGCAGATCTCGAACTTGCGCTCGCGGGTGTCCGCCTGCCCCACTTCGTCGAACGCCATCACCACCACCGCGGCGCCATAACGGCGCACCAGTTTGGCGTGATGGATAAAGGCCTCTTCGCCCTCCTTCATCGAGATCGAGTTGACGATGCCCTTGCCCTGGATGCATTTCAGGCCTTTCTCGATAACGGACCACTTGGAGGAGTCGATCATGATCGGCACCCGGGCGATATCCGGCTCACCGGCGATCAGGTTGAGGAAGCGCACCATCGCCGCTTCGGCGTCGAGCATCCCCTCGTCCATGTTGATGTCGATGATCTGCGCGCCGCTCTCGACCTGCTGGCGCGCCACGTCGAGCGCCTCATTGTATTTCTCTTCTTTGATCAGCCGTTTGAATCGCGCCGAACCGGTGACGTTGGTGCGCTCGCCGACGTTGACGAACAGGGTGTTGGCATCGATGGTCAGCGGCTCCAGGCCCGCCAGGCGGCAGGCGACCGGGATCTCCGGCAGCCGGCGCGGCGGCACGCCCTCGACCGCGTTGGCCATCGCGGCGATATGTTCCGGCGTGGTGCCGCAGCAGCCGCCGATGATATTGAGGAAGCCGGCCTGCGCCCATTCCCCGACCTGGCGCGCCATCTCGGCCGCATCCAGATCGTACTCGCCGAAGGCGTTCGGCAAACCGGCATTCGGGTGCGCGGTGACGTAGGTCTCCGAGATGCGCGCCAGCTCGGCGACGTACTGACGCAGTTCATCCGGGCCCAGGGCGCAGTTCAGGCCGAAGGTCAGCGGCTTGACGTGGCGCAGCGAATTGTAAAACGCTTCGGTGGTCTGGCCGGACAAAGTGCGGCCGGAGGCGTCGGTGATGGTGCCGGAAATCATGATCGGCAGTTCCACCCCCAGCGCTTCGAATTCGGTTTCCACCGCAAAGGCGGCGGCCTTGGCATTCAGGGTGTCGAAGATGGTTTCGATCATGATCAGATCGACGCCGCCCTCCACCAGCGCACGGGTCGATTCGCGGTAAGCCGCCACCAGCTCATCGAACGAGATGTTGCGGAACGCCGGATCGTTGACGTTCGGCGAGATGGACGCGGTGCGGTTGGTCGGCCCCAACACCCCGGCGACGTAGCGCGGTTTTTCCGGCGTGCGCGCCGTCCATTCGTCGGCGCAGGTGCGCGCCAGGCAGGCGGCCTGATAGTTAATCTCGGCGGACAGCGACTCCATGTGGTAGTCGGCCATGGCGATGGAGGTGGCGTTGAAGGTATTGGTTTCAAGGATATCGGCGCCCGCCTCGAGATAGGCGTAATGAATGGCGGCGATCACTTCCGGCTTGGTCAGCACCAGCAGATCGTTATTGCCTTTCAGATCGCTGCGCCAGTCGGCAAAACGCTCACCGCGGAAATCGCGCTCATCCAGACGATAGCTCTGGATCATGGTGCCCATGCCGCCGTCCAACACCAAAATGCGCTGCGCTAACTGGCGGCGCAGTTGTTCTACTCGATTCGTCACTGTAACCCCTTCCATTGCCATCCAGCCCATTGCTCAACTGCCGCAAAAACCAACGAGTCATCCTAGCACAGCTTGTAGGGACAAAGGGCCAGGCGACAATTGAGAGTTTTTCAGGTTGTGCGCCAACACCTCCGATGAGCTGACGGCGACTTGCAATTCATCGACAAAAAACGAAAATGAATTCCATAATACGGAAAAAGGAATCTTACCCATGGCCCCCCCTGCTCCCGCCAAACGCGGCAAGAAGCCCCGCGCAGCAGCTCCGGCCGCCAGTGCGGCGACCGGCCAGGTACAATCATTGACCCGTGGCCTGAAGCTGTTGGAGTACATTTCGGAAGCCCAGGGCAACGTGGCGCTGACCGATCTGGCCCAGCAGGCCGGCCTGCCGAACTCCACCACTCACCGCCTGCTCACCACCATGCAGCAGCAGGGATTCGTGCGCCAGGTCGGCGATCTCGGCCTGTGGACCATCGGCTCGCACGCCTTTGTGGTCGGCAGCAGCTTCCTGCAAAGCCGCAACCTGCTGGCGATGGTGCACCCGACGCTGCGCCGCCTGATGGAAGAGTCCGGCGAAACCGTCAACCTGGCGGTGCTGGATACCAGCGAGTACCAGGCGATCATCATCGATCAGGTGCAGTGTACGGCGCTGATGCGCATGTCGGCGCCGATCGGCGGCAAACTGCCGATGCACGCCTCCGGCGCCGGCAAGGCGTTCCTCGCCACCCTGCCGGACGATCAGGTGACCAAACTGCTGCACAAGAAAGGCATGCACACCTACACACCGCACACCCTGACGCCGCACAACCTGAAAGAGGGGCTGGCGCAGATCCGCAAACAGGGCTTCTCCTTTGACGACGAAGAGCACGCGCTCGGCCTGCGCTGCGTGGCGGCCTGCATCTTCGACGAGCACCGCGAAGCCTTCGCCGCCATCTCCATCTCCGGCCCGGTGTCGCGCATCACCGACGATCGCGTGATCGAGCTGGGGGCGCTGGTGATCCACGCGGCGAAAGAGATCAGCCTGGCCTACGGCGGCGTGCGCTGATCCCACCCCTCCGAGGGGCGCCCCTGCGCGCCCTCTCTCCTGATTCCTTGCTCTGTTGTCAGCATGTAACAGGCTATCGGCATCCTGTGTAGCGCACGGGAAAAAAGCTTGAAGCCGATCACAGTTAGCGATCCTCACGGCGAAAGCCCATTGCAACCGCTCAAACTTCCTTCGACAATGTTACCGATAACATGTTACCGGTAACAAACAAGCTGAACGAAGGTAACGTCACCCGGTGTTTTGGAGCCAAGCCATGACCAACAATCAAAATCGCATTTACGTCGTTATGGGCGTTTCCGGCAGCGGCAAGTCCGCCGTCGCCGCCGCCGCGGCCCGCCAACTCTCCGCCGGCTTCCTCGACGGCGACTTCCTGCATCCGCGCAGCAACATCCTGAAGATGGCCGCCGGCGAAGCGTTGAACGACGACGATCGCGCCCCGTGGCTGGCCGCGCTCAACGACGCCGCCTTCGCCATGCAGCGCACCAACAACGTGTCGATCATCGTCTGCTCGGCGCTGAAAAAGCAGTATCGCGACCGCCTGCGCGCCGGCAACGGCAACCTGTCGTTCATCTATCTGCACGGCGAGTTCCCGGTGATCGAATCCCGCCTGGCGGCGCGTAACGGTCACTTCTTCAAACCGCAGATGCTGGTCACCCAGTTCGCCGCGCTGGAGCAGCCCGGCGCCGACGAGAACGACGTGATGGCGATCGACATCAACCAGCCGCTGGACGCGGTGATCGCCGATACCGTGCGCCATATCCAGAGCTTCCGGCCGCAGGACGTGTGCGCGTGAGTACCGTAACGCTGGTCGGTACCGCAGTCGGCTCGGTTTTACTGCTGTTATTCCTGGTGATGAAGGCGCGCATGCACGCCTTCGTCGCGCTGATGCTGGTGTCCATCGCCGCCGGCATCTTCTCCGGCATGCCGCTGGACCATATTGCCGACACCATGCAAAAAGGCATGGGCGACACGCTGGGCTTCCTGGCGATCGTGGTGGCGCTCGGGGCGATGTTCGGCAAGATCCTGCATGAGGTCGGCGCGCTCGATCAAATTGCGGCGCAATTGCTGAAACGATTCGGACAAAGCAAGGCGCACTACGCGCTCGGCATCGCCGGCCTGATCTGCGCGCTGCCGCTGTTCTTCGACGTGGCGGTGGTGCTGCTGATCGGCATCGTGTTCGCCGTGGCGCGCCGCACCGACGGCAATATCGTCAAGCTGGCCATTCCGCTGTTCGCCGGTGTGGCCGCCGCGGCGTCCTTCCTGCTGCCGGGGCCGGTGCCGATGCTGCTGGCTTCGCAGATGAAGGCCGACTTCGGCTGGATGATCGCCATCGGCCTGGTGGCGGCGGTGATCGGCATGCTGATCGCCGGCCCGCTGTACGGCAGCTTTATCAGCCGCTTCGTCAACTGGCCGATGCCACCGGAAGAGAACGAGCCGACGTTGACCAAGGGCAATTTGCCGTCGTTCGGCTTCAGCCTGGCGCTGGTGCTGTGCCCGCTGGTGCTGGTCGGCATGAAGACCATCGGCGCGCGGCTGGTCACCCCCGGCTCGCAGCTGCAGCAGTGGCTGGAGTTTATCGGCCACCCGTTCACCGCCATTCTGCTGGCCTGCCTGATCGTGATTTACGGCCTGGCGAAGCCGCGCGGCATGAGCAACGAACAGACGCTGGCCATCTGCTCCGCCGCGGTGCAACCGGCCGGGATCATCCTGCTGATGACCGGCGCCGGCGGGGTGTTCAAACAGATCCTGGTGGATTCCGGCGTAGGGCCGGCGCTGGGTGACGCGATGATCGGCGCCGGCCTGCCGATCGCCGTGGCCGCCTTTGCGCTCTCCGCCATGGTGCGGGTGATTCAGGGCTCGGCCACCGTCGCCTGTCTGACCACCGTCGGCCTGGTGCTGCCGGTCACCAGCCAGCTCGGGCTGAACGGCGGGCAGTTGGCCGCGCTGGCTATCTGCATCGCCGGCGGCTCCATCGTGCTGAGCCACGTCAACGACGCCGGTTTTTGGCTGTTCGGCAAATTCACCGGCGCCAACGAACTGCAAACGCTGAAAACCTGGACGGTGATGGAAACGATTCTGGGCAGCGTCGGCGGCGCTATCGGCATGATTGCATTCACGATGTTTTAAATCCTAAATCGCCCCCGGCCTTGCACACCAGGGCTGCAAATCATCCCCGGGGGCACCGCCACAGGCGGCGACTATAACAACAGCAATGTGAGGAAGGCATGATTAACCCAACCTTGTCCCGTGTCACGCAGCGCATCATCCACCGTTCCCAGGCCAGCCGCGCCGCCTATCTGGCGCGCATCGAGGCGGCCCGTTCCCAAACCGTCCACCGCGCGCAGCTGGCCTGCGGCAACCTGGCCCACGGCTTCGCCGCCTGTCAGCCCGATGACAAGACGGCGCTGAAAAACATGGTGCGCAGCGATATCGCCATCATCACCGCCTACAACGACATGCTGTCGGCCCACCAGCCGTACGAACACTACCCGCAGCGGCTGAAGCAGGCGCTGAAGGCGGTGGGCGCCGTGGGCCAGGTGGCCGGCGGCGTGCCGGCGATGTGCGACGGCGTGACACAGGGGCAGGACGGCATGGAGCTGTCGCTGATGAGCCGTGACGTGATCGCCATGTCAGCCGCCGTCGGCCTGTCGCACAATATGTTCGACGGCGCGCTGTTCCTCGGCATCTGCGACAAGATCGTGCCGGGGCTGGTGATGGCCGCCCTGTCCTTCGGCCACCTGCCCGCGCTGTTCGTGCCGGCCGGCCCGATGAGCAGCGGCCTGCCGAACAAGGAAAAGGTGCGCGTGCGCCAGCTGTACGCCGAGGGCAAGGCCGATCGTCTGGCGCTGCTGGAAGCCGAGGCCGCCTCCTATCACGGCATCGGCACCTGCACCTTCTACGGCACCGCCAACACCAACCAGATGGTGATGGAAGTGATGGGCCTGCACCTGCCGGGCGCCTCTTTCGTGCATCCGGATACGCCGCTGCGCGACGCGCTGAACGACGCCGCTGCGCGCCAGGTGACGCGACTGACCGACACCGCCGGCAACTACCTGCCGATCGGCCGCCTGGTGGACGAGAAAGTGGTGGTGAACGGCATCGTCTCGCTGCTGGCCACCGGCGGCTCCACCAACCTGACCATGCATCTGGTGGCGATGGCGCGCGCAGCGGGCATCATCATCACCTGGGACGATTTCTCGGAGCTGTCGGAGGCGGTGCCGCTGCTGTGTCGCATCTACCCGAACGGCCCGGCCGACATCAACCAGTTCCAGGCCGCCGGCGGCGTGCCGCTGGTGGTGCGTGAGCTGTTGCAACACGGGCTGCTGCACGAAGACGTGCACACCGTGGCCGGTTTCGGCCTGCACCGCTACACCCAGGAACCCTGGCTGGATAATGGCCAGCTGGTGTGGCGTGAAGGCGTAACCGGTTCGCTCGACGCCAGCGTGATCGCCAGCGTCGCTCAGCCGTTTGAACATCACGGCGGCACCAAAGTGATGGCCGGCAATCTGGGCCGTGCGGTGATGAAAACCTCGGCGGTGCCCGCCGACAACCAGATCATCGAAGCGCCGGCGGTGGTGTTCGACAGCCAGCACGACATCGTGCCGGCGTTTGAAGCCGGCAAGCTGGATCGCGATTGCGTGGTGGTGGTGCGTTTCCAGGGGCCGCAGGCCAACGGCATGCCGGAGTTGCACAAGCTGATGCCGCCGCTAGGCGTGCTGATGGATCGCGGCTTCAAAGTGGCGCTGGTGACCGACGGCCGCCTGTCAGGCGCCTCCGGCAAGGTGCCTTCCGCCATCCACGTCACCCCGGAAGCCTATACCGGCGGCCTGCTGGCGAAAGTGCGCGACGGCGATCCGATCCGCGTCAACGGCCGCAGCGGCGAGCTGCAGGTACTGGTCGACGCCGACGAACTGGCCCAACGCACGCCGTGCCAACCCGATCTGAGCGCAGAACACATCGGCTGCGGCCGCGAGCTGTTCGGCGCGCTGCGCAGCCAGCTGTCCGGCGCCGAGCAGGGCGCCTGCTGCATCACATTTTAATCGATAGCCTGGCCGCATCGCCGCCTGGCGGCGGCCACAAAGGAGAACGTCATCATGAACAAGTGGAAAACAAGCGCCGAGCAGATCCTGACGGCGGGGCCGGTGGTGCCGGTGATCGTGATCAACAAGCTGGAACATGCGGTGCCGTTGGCGAAAGCGCTGGTCGCCGGCGGCGTGCGGGTGCTGGAAGTGACGCTGCGCACCGCCTGCGCCATGGACGCCATTCGCGCCATCGCCCAAGAAGTGCCGGAAGCGATCATCGGCGCCGGTACCGTGATCAATCCGCAGCAGCTGCGTGAAGTGACCGAGGCCGGCGCGCAGTTCGCCATCAGCCCGGGGCTGACCGACGAGCTGCTCAAGGCAGCCACCGCCGGGTCCATTCCGCTTATTCCGGGCATCAGCACCGTTTCCGAACTGATGCTGGGCATGGATTACGGCCTGCGCGAGTTTAAATTCTTCCCGGCGGAAGCCAACGGCGGCGTAAAAGCGCTGCAGGCGATCGGCGGCCCGTTCCCGCAGGTGCGCTTCTGCCCGACCGGCGGCATCTCGCCGGACAACTACCGCAGCTATCTGGCGCTGAAAAGCGTGCTGTGCATCGGCGGCTCCTGGCTGGTGCCGGCGGACGCGCTGGAAAGCAGCGACTACGCGCGCATCACCGAACTGGCGCGCGCCGCCGTCGCGGGCGCCCAGGCCTGATTTACATCGCAGCGGTGGCGGCCGGCAGCGCCGCCCCGCTGCGCTGGCTGAACCGCTGCTTCTTGCGGTAAGCGAACACGTCTTCCACGTGCCCCTCGCGGATGCGCTGCTGTAACCCGCGCCAATACTCCGCGGTAAACAGATCGCTGTGCAATTCTTCAAACACCTGCCGAATGCGCCGATCGCCGCACAGGAAGTGGCGGAACTCCTCCGGGAACACGTCGTTGGGCGCGATGCTGTACCACGGCTCGCTGGCCAGCTCGTCCTCCGGATAGCGCGGCGGCGGAATGTCGCGGAAGTTGACCTCGGTCATGTAGCAAATTTCGTCGTAGTCGTAGAACACCACCCGCCCGTGGCGCGTCACGCCAAAGTTCTTGAACAGCATGTCGCCGGGGAAGATATTGGCGGCGGCCAGCTGCTTGATGGCATTGCCGTACTCTTCGATCGCATCGCGCATCTGCTGGTCGTTGGCCTGCTCCAGATACAGGTTCAGCGGCGTCATGCGCCGTTCCATATACAGATGTTTGATCACGATGCGATCGCCGAGATCTTCCAGCTTGCCCGGCACTTCACGCTGCAGCTCCGCCAACAGCGCCGGGCTGAGGCGCGCCTTGTCGACGACGAAATTCTCGTACTCCTGGGTATCCGCCATACGCCCGACGCGGTCATGCTCTTTCACCAGCTGATAGCAGGCCATCACCTGCGCCTGCGTCACCTCTTTTTGCGGGGCGAATTCGTCTTTAATCACTTTAAACACCCGATCGAAGGATGGCAGGGTGAACACCAGCATCACCATGCCCTTCACCCCCGGCGCGATAATGAACTGCTCCTGCGACTGCGCCATAAAGGTCAGGTATTCGCGATAGCATTCGGTTTTGCCGTGCTTCTGGCAGCCGATCGCCATGTACAGCTCGGCGGTGGTTTTGCCCGGCAGGATCTCGCGCAGCCACTCCACCATCGCCGCCGGCAGCGGCGCATAGACCATGAAATAAGATCGGGCGAAGCCGAAGACGATGCTGGCCTCGGCCTTACCGGTCAGGCAGGCGTCGATAAACAGCGCGCCCGACTCGCTGTGGTGGATAGGCAGCAAGAACGGATAAACGCCGTCGGCCAGACGCAGCTTGCCGACCAGCCAGGCGGCCTTGTTGCGATAGAACAGTTCGTTGGCGATCTGGAAAGTTGCCCCCGCCAACTGCTGTGCGCTGAAGGCGCGTTGCAGCGCCTGAGTGATGTAGTGAATATCGCGCGTCAAATCCTCCCACGGCAGCCGCAGCGGCAGATCGCTCAGCACGCTGCGCAGCATCGCCGGCAGATCGCCATTGGGGGTGAAATCGCGCGCCAGCGGACGCGGAATGTCGCGAAAGCGCCGCTCCGGCTGCGAACTGAAGACGAACAGCTTGTCCGGCGTCAGATCGCGATGCTTGAACAGCCGACAGTAGACCGAGTTAAAGAAGCTTTCGGCGATCTCGAAGCGCGGGTAGTCCGGCAGCAGGTCGATATAGACCGCTTTGACCCGGCTGGGGAAGTCAGCGTCGAAGTATTTCTGCCCGGTGATGCATTTGAGCTGCTCCACCACCAGGCCGACGTGATGGTCATACAGATGGATGCGTTTTTTCATCGCCCGCTGCACCGCCGGCCAGTCCGCCTGCTCGAAGCGCTGCTGCGCGCCGGCGGTCACTTCCAGAAAGCGGCCGTACTGCGCATCGAAGCCTTGCAGGATCGTCTGTGCGATCAATAACTCCAGTTTTGCCGCCATCCTTACCCCCGCCAGAAAAAGAAGCCTGCGCATGCAGGCTCCGGATGAAACGTCTTCAAGCTTGCCGCATCAGAACTGCTGTTCTTCCGTCGAACCGGTCAGCGCAGTGACCGAAGAAGCGCCGCCCTGAATGATGGTGGTGACCTTGTCGAAGTAGCCGGTGCCCACCTCTTGCTGGTGCGACGCGAAGGTGTAACCGCGATCCACCGCGGCGAACTCCGCCTGCTGCACCTTCTCGACGTAGTGTTTCATGCCCTCGCCCTGCGCATAGGCGTGCGCCAGATCGAACATGTTGAACCACATGCTGTGGATGCCCGCCAGCGTAATGAACTGATACTTGTAGCCCATGTCCGACAGCGCCTGCTGGAAGCGGGCGATGGTCTGGTCGTCGAGGTTCTTTTTCCAGTTGAACGACGGCGAGCAGTTGTAGGCCAGCAGCTTGCCCGGGTATTTGGCGTGGATGGCGTCGGCGAAGCGCTGAGCGGCATCCAGATCCGGCGTTGAGGTTTCGCACCACACCATATCTGCGTAGGGGGCGTAAGCCAGGCCGCGGCTGATCGCCTGCTCGACGCCCGCATGGGTGCGGAAGAAGCCTTCCGCCGTGCGCTCGCCGGTGACGAAGGCGCTGTCATACGGATCGCAATCGGAGGTCAGCAGGTCGGCCGCATCGGCGTCGGTGCGGGCGATCACCAGCGTCGGCACGCCGAGCACGTCGGCCGCCAGGCGCGCGGCGACCAGTTTCTGGATCGCTTCTTGCGTCGGCACCAACACTTTGCCGCCCATATGGCCGCATTTCTTCACCGCCGCCAGCTGGTCTTCAAAGTGCACCCCGGCGGCGCCGGCGGTGATCATCGCTTTCATCAGCTCGAAGGCGTTCAGCACGCCGCCGAAGCCGGCTTCCGCATCGGCGACGATCGGCAGGAAATAATCGGTGTAGCCTTTGCTGCCCGGCTCAATCTGGTTCGCCCATTGGATCTGATCGGCGCGGCGGAAGGTATTGTTGATGCGCTCGACCACCTTCGGCACCGAGTCCACCGGATACAGCGACTGGTCAGGGTACATGGCCGCCGCGCTGTTGGCGTCCGCCGCCACCTGCCAACCGGACAGGTAGATAGCCTCGACGCCGGCTTTGGCCTGCTGCAGCGCCTGGCCGCCGGTCAGCGCGCCCAGGCAGTTCACGTAGCCTTTGCGCGCCTTGCCGTTCAGCAACGCCCACAGTTTGGCGGCACCGTTTTGCGCCAGAGTGCATTCCGGGTTGACCGAACCGCGCAGGTTGATCACGTCTTCGGCGCTGTAAGGGCGGGTGATGCCTTCCCAACGGGCCGATTTCCATTCCTGTTCCAGCTGCTGAATCTGTTGAGAGCGAGAGGTAGACATAATTTTTATCCTTTCAGTCGTGTAGGGTTGATTGGGAAAATTCAGGCCAGCAGCTCATAGCCGGGCAGCGTCAGGAAATCGATTAACTCATCTTGCGTGGTGATGCGCTCCATCAGGCGCGCCGCCTCTTCGTACCGGCCGGCGTTAAAGCGCGCTTCCCCCACTTCTTCACGCACCACCAACATCTCTTCTTGCAGCATCTGGCGGAACAGCGCCTTGGTGACCGGGCGCCCGTCACTCAGGCTCTTCTCGTGGTGGATCCACTGCCAGATAGACGTACGGGAGATTTCCGCCGTGGCCGCATCTTCCATCAAACCGTAAATCGGCACGCAGCCGTTGCCGGAGATCCAGGCTTCGATGTACTGCACCGCCACGCGGATATTGGCGCGCATCCCCGCTTCGGTACGCTCGCCGTCGCACGGTTCCAGCAGCTGTGCGGCGCTGATCGGCGCGTCTTGCTCACGCAGCACCTCCAGCTGGTTTTGGCGATCGCCCAGCGCTTTGCCGAACACTTCCATCACCGTGTCCGCCAGCCCCGGGTGCGCCACCCAGGTGCCGTCGTGGCCGTTGCTGGCCTCCAGCTCTTTGTCCGCCCGCACCTTGTTCAGCACCCAGGCGTTTTTCTCGGCGTCTTTGCTCGGGATAAACGCCGCCATGCCGCCCATGGCGAACGCGCCGCGCTTATGACAGGTTTTGATCAGCAGGCGCGAATAGGCGCTGAGGAAAGGTTTCTCCATGGTCACCGACTGACGATCCGGCAGCACGCGATCGCCGTGATTCTTCAGCGTTTTGATGTAGCTGAAGATGTAATCCCAGCGGCCGCAGTTCAGACCCACGATGTGATCGCGCAGGTGGTAGAGGATTTCGTCCATCTGGAACACCGCCGGCAGGGTTTCGATCAGCACGGTCGCTTTGATGGTGCCGCGCGGCAGATCGAAACGATCCTCGGTAAAGCTGAAGACATCGCTCCACCAGGCCGCTTCTTCCCAAGACTGGGTTTTCGGCAGGTAGAAATACGGGCCGCTGCCCTTGGCCAACAGTTGGCGATAGTTGTGGTAGAAGTACAGCGCGAAATCGAACAGGCCGCCGGGAATGGCTTCATCACGCCACAGTACGTGCTTCTCCGGCAGATGCAGGCCGCGCACGCGAGCGATCAATACCGCCGGGTTCGGTTTCAGCTGGTAGATTTTGCCGGCTTCATTGGTGTAGGAAATGGTGCCGTTAACCGCATCGTGCAGGTTGATTTGGCCGTCGATGACTTTGTCCCAGCTTGGCGCCAGCGAGTCTTCGAAGTCCGCCATAAACACTTTTACGTTGGCGTTAAGCGCATTGATCACCATCTTGCGCTCGACCGGACCGGTGATCTCGACCCGGCGGTCACGCAGATCTTGCGGAATGCCGCGGATCTGCCAGTCACCTTCACGAATGGAAGTGGTTTCCGAAATAAACCCCGGCAGTTCGCCGCGATCGATATTTTGCTGCCAGCGGACACGCGCCGCCAGCAGCTCGTTGCGCCGCGGCGTGAATTTCCCCACCAGTTCCGCCAGGAATTCAACCGCTTTATCGGTCAACACCTGGCGCTCCGCTGCGGCGAAACCCTGCGTAAACCTTAACTCCGTGCCTGCTATCTGTTGCGTCATGACCTTGCTCCTTCCCATCGTTGCGCCCGAGCGACCGGCGCATTTTCATCAGAAATCACTGTGGATCAGGGCGGATGAAACGATCCTCAACTGGTCAGATCTCATCCCGATAGCTCTAAGAATACTCAACAAAAAATAAAAATCAAAAACCATTTCCATTTTATTATTAAATATTTTATTAACACTTTATTATCAACTAGTTAGATAAGATAACAATAATGACAGGTAAGGAAATCGCTTCCAGTAAATTGATAAAGACGCACTAACGCCTTGTTGGACAATAGATTTTTTGGAGAAGTGACGGATAAAAAGAAGGGCGTGCAGAGGATCAACGGAGCGGCGGCCTCGATTCAGCCGCCGGCAGGCAGAAAAGATCAGTCGAGCGTCGGATTCATATGACGCAGATCGTACGGCGTGATCTGGTAGACGTAATAGTTGAGCCAGTTGGAAAACAGCAGATGGCCATGGCTGCGCCAGGTGGCTTTCGGTGTCAGTGCGGGGTTGTCATCCGGGAAGTAGTTGAGCGGAACGGCGGGATCGAGGCCAGCTTCGTAGTCGCGACAATACTCCCCCGCCAGGGTCAGCGTATCGTATTCCGGATGGCCGGTGACGAACGCCAGGCGCTTATCCCTGCTGGCGAACAGGTAGGCGCCCGCCTGTTCGGATTCGGCCAGAATATCCAGGTCGGTATATTGGCGAATCACCTCGGTCGGGAAATCGGCATAGCGTGAATGCGGCGCCAGGAAACTTTCGTCGAAGCCGCGCGTCAGCAACGCATGCTGCTGTAGCGTTTGGTGCGGGTAAACGCCGGAGAGCTTCACTTCGCGCGTCATCTTGGGAATGCCATACAGAATATTCAACGCCGCCTGTACCGCCCAGCACACGAACAGCGTGGAGGTAACGTGGTGCTTGGCCCAGTCGATCACGCGCTCGATCTGTGGCCAATAGGCAACATCGCAGAAATCGACCAGCCCCAGCGGCGCGCCGGTGACGATCAGACCATCGAAGTTCTCGTTCTGGATATCCTCGAAGTCGCAATAGAAGTTATTCAGATGCTCGGCCGGCGTGTTCTTCGATTCGCGGCTGTCGATACGCAGCAGCTGGATATCAATCTGCAGCGGCGAGTTGGACAACAGGCGCAGAAACTGGTTTTCCGTTTCGATCTTCTTTGGCATCAGGTTGAGGATCAGCACTTTCAGTGGCCTGATTTCCTGTGTTTTTGCCCGCGAGGATGTCATCACGAAGACATTCTCACCGCGCAAGAAATTGACCGCAGGTAACTCATCAGGAACACGAATCGGCATTGCTTAACCCTCACACATCCATTTATACGTTTAGACTTCTAGATGCCCGAAGATAGCGTTTTTTTCCTTCGCTGTCGAGCATTCAGCGGAAAGGTGAAAATGTTTCATTGCGCGATCTGCGCCAAGATATGAGTAGAGGGAGTAAAGGGGCTGAAAAGCAAAAAGGCCATCCTTTCGGATGGCCTATTGGCTTATTTGATGCTTGGCAGTGTCCTACTCTCGCATGGGGAGACCCCACACTACCATCGGCGCTACGGCGTTTCACTTCTGAGTTCGGCATGGGGTCAGGTGGGACCACCGCGCTATTGCCGCCAAGCAAATTCTTTTTTCTGCCGAACTTCTAAACCCACTTTAAATAAAGTGGTGCTGATACCCAGAGTCGAACTGGGGACCTCACCCTTACCAAGGGTGCGCTCTACCAACTGAGCCATATCAGCACGCTTAATTTGATGCCTGGCAGTGTCCTACTCTCGCATGGGGAGACCCCACACTACCATCGGCGCTACGGCGTTTCACTTCTGAGTTCGGCATGGGGTCAGGTGGGACCACCGCGCTATTGCCGCCAGGCAAATTCTGTTTCATTCCAACCGCTTCACTTTCGTGTCGCCATCAGAACCAATCTCGGAACTTCGCTGAAAATCTCTTCGTCTCTAAAACACCTTCGGTGTTGTAAGGTTAAGCCTCACGGATCATTAGTACTGGTTAGCTCAATGCATCGCTGCACTTACACACCCAGCCTATCAACGTCTTAGTCTTAAACGTTCCTTCAGTGGACTCAAAGTCCAAGGGAAGACTCATCTTGAGGCAAGTTTCGCGCTTAGATGCTTTCAGCGCTTATCTTTTCCGCACTTAGCTACCGGGCAATGCCATTGGCATGACAACCCGAACACCAGTGGTGCGTTCACTCCGGTCCTCTCGTACTAGGAGCAACCCCTCTCAATCTTCCAACGCCCACGGCAGATAGGGACCGAACTGTCTCACGACGTTCTAAACCCAGCTCGCGTACCACTTTAAATGGCGAACAGCCATACCCTTGGGACCTACTTCAGCCCCAGGATGTGATGAGCCGACATCGAGGTGCCAAACACCGCCGTCGATATGAACTCTTGGGCGGTATCAGCCTGTTATCCCCGGAGTACCTTTTATCCGTTGAGCGATGGCCCTTCCATTCAGAACCACCGGATCACTAAGACCTACTTTCGTACCTGCTCGAGCCGTCACTCTCGCAGTCAAGCTAGCTTATGCCTTTGCACTAACCTCACGATGTCCGACCGTGATTAGCTAACCTTCGTGCTCCTCCGTTACTCTTTGGGAGGAGACCGCCCCAGTCAAACTACCCACCAGACACTGTCCTCACCCCGGATCACGGGGCCGAGTTAGAACATCAAACATTAAAGGGTGGTATTTCAAGGATGGCTCCACGCAGACTGGCGTCCACGCTTCAAAGCCTCCCACCTATCCTACACATCAAGGCTCAATGTTCAGTGTCAAGCTATAGTAAAGGTTCACGGGGTCTTTCCGTCTTGCCGCGGGTACACTGCATCTTCACAGCGAGTTCAATTTCACTGAGTCTCGGGTGGAGACAGCCTGGCCATCATTACGCCATTCGTGCAGGTCGGAACTTACCCGACAAGGAATTTCGCTACCTTAGGACCGTTATAGTTACGGCCGCCGTTTACTGGGGCTTCGATCAAGAGCTTCGCCTTGCGGCTGACCCCATCAATTAACCTTCCAGCACCGGGCAGGCGTCACACCGTATACGTCCACTTTCGTGTTTGCACAGTGCTGTGTTTTTATTAAACAGTTGCAGCCAGCTGGTATCTTCGACTGGCTTCAGCTCCATCCGCGAGGGACTTCACCTACATGCCAGCGTGCCTTCTCCCGAAGTTACGGCACCATTTTGCCTAGTTCCTTCACCCGAGTTCTCTCAAGCGCCTTGGTATTCTCTACCTGACCACCTGTGTCGGTTTGGGGTACGATTTAATGTTACCTGGAGCTTAGAGGATTTTCCTGGAAGCAGGGCATCAACTACTTCTGCACCGTAGTGCATCGTCATCACGCCTCAGGGTTGATATGCAACCGGATTTACCAGGTCACACCCCCTACACGCTTAAACCGGGACAACCGTCGCCCGGCCAGCCTAGCCTTCTCCGTCCCCCCTTCGCAGTAACACCAAGTACAGGAATATTAACCTGTTTCCCATCGACTACGCTTTTCAGCCTCGCCTTAGGGGTCGACTCACCCTGCCCCGATTAACGTTGGACAGGAACCCTTGGTCTTCCGGCGAGCGGGCTTTTCACCCGCTTTATCGTTACTTATGTCAGCATTCGCACTTCTGATACCTCCAGCAACCCTCACAGGCCACCTTCAACGGCTTACAGAACGCTCCCCTACCCAACAACGCCTAAGCGTCGCTGCCGCAGCTTCGGTGCATGGTTTAGCCCCGTTACATCTTCCGCGCAGGCCGACTCGACCAGTGAGCTATTACGCTTTCTTTAAATGATGGCTGCTTCTAAGCCAACATCCTGGCTGTCTATGCCTTCCCACATCGTTTCCCACTTAACCATGACTTTGGGACCTTAGCTGGCGGTCTGGGTTGTTTCCCTCTTCACGACGGACGTTAGCACCCGCCGTGTGTCTCCCGTGATAACATTCTTCGGTATTCGGAGTTTGCATCGGTTTGGTAAGCCGGGATGGCCCCCTAGCCGAAACAGTGCTCTACCCCCGAAGATGAGTTCACGAGGCGCTACCTAAATAGCTTTCGGGGAGAACCAGCTATCTCCCGGTTTGATTGGCCTTTCACCCCCAGCCACAAGTCATCCGCTAATTTTTCAACATTAGTCGGTTCGGTCCTCCAGTTAGTGTTACCCAACCTTCAACCTGCCCATGGCTAGATCACCGGGTTTCGGGTCTATACCTTGCAACTAATCGCCCAGTTAAGACTCGGTTTCCCTACGGCTCCCCTATACGGTTAACCTTGCTACAAAATATAAGTCGCTGACCCATTATACAAAAGGTACGCAGTCACACCACGAAGGTGCTCCCACTGCTTGTACGTACACGGTTTCAGGTTCTATTTCACTCCCCTCGCCGGGGTTCTTTTCGCCTTTCCCTCACGGTACTGGTTCACTATCGGTCAGTCAGGAGTATTTAGCCTTGGAGGATGGTCCCCCCATATTCAGACAGGATGTCACGTGTCCCGCCCTACTCATCGAACTCACGACCTGTGCATTTTAGTGTACGGGGCTATCACCCTTTGCTGCGCGACTTTCCAGACGCTTCCACTAACACACAAGCCGATTCAGGTTCTGGGCTCCTCCCCGTTCGCTCGCCGCTACTGGGGGAATCTCGGTTGATTTCTTTTCCTCGGGGTACTTAGATGTTTCAGTTCCCCCGGTTCGCCTCATGCCACTATGTATTCATGACATGATAGTGTGTCGAAACACACTGGGTTTCCCCATTCGGGTATCGCCGGTTGTAACGGTTCATATCACCTTACCGACGCTTTTCGCAGATTAGCACGCCCTTCATCGCCTCTGACTGCCTAGGCATCCACCGTGTACGCTTAGTCACTTAACCTCACAACCCGAAGATGTTTCCATCGTTCAAGTTGCAAACATTTGAGAGACTCTATGACAGGTTACTCTTCATTCCAGTACATCTACGGAGGAATGAATTTCAGCCGTCATGTTTCAATTTTCAGCTTGTTCCAGATTGTTAAAGAGCAATATCTTAAACATGACTCGAAAGTCATCTTTAAGATATGGTGTATCGTCAGATACTGAAGACCGCCGCTTTCACCGGGTGGGTCGGAAGCTTGGCGTCCCCTAGGGGATTCGAACCCCTGTTACCGCCGTGAAAGGGCGGTGTCCTAGGCCTCTAGACGAAGGGGACACGACACCGTACTTTTATGACGCTTTTGCTCGTTACTTTTTCATCAGACAATCTGTGTGAGCACGCCACTCGAAGCAATATCTTTAGGTAAGGAGGTGATCCAACCGCAGGTTCCCCTACGGTTACCTTGTTACGACTTCACCCCAGTCATGAATCACAAAGTGGTAAGCGCCCTCCCGAAGGTTAAGCTACCTACTTCTTTTGCAACCCACTCCCATGGTGTGACGGGCGGTGTGTACAAGGCCCGGGAACGTATTCACCGTAGCATTCTGATCTACGATTACTAGCGATTCCGACTTCATGGAGTCGAGTTGCAGACTCCAATCCGGACTACGACGTACTTTATGAGGTCCGCTTGCTCTCGCGAGGTCGCTTCTCTTTGTATACGCCATTGTAGCACGTGTGTAGCCCTACTCGTAAGGGCCATGATGACTTGACGTCATCCCCACCTTCCTCCAGTTTATCACTGGCAGTCTCCTTTGAGTTCCCGGCCGAACCGCTGGCAACAAAGGATAAGGGTTGCGCTCGTTGCGGGACTTAACCCAACATTTCACAACACGAGCTGACGACAGCCATGCAGCACCTGTCTCAGAGTTCCCGAAGGCACCAATCCATCTCTGGAAAGTTCTCTGGATGTCAAGAGTAGGTAAGGTTCTTCGCGTTGCATCGAATTAAACCACATGCTCCACCGCTTGTGCGGGCCCCCGTCAATTCATTTGAGTTTTAACCTTGCGGCCGTACTCCCCAGGCGGTCGATTTAACGCGTTAGCTCCGGAAGCCACGCCTCAAGGGCACAACCTCCAAATCGACATCGTTTACAGCGTGGACTACCAGGGTATCTAATCCTGTTTGCTCCCCACGCTTTCGCACCTGAGCGTCAGTCTTCGTCCAGGGGGCCGCCTTCGCCACCGGTATTCCTCCAGATCTCTACGCATTTCACCGCTACACCTGGAATTCTACCCCCCTCTACGAGACTCTAGCTTGCCAGTTTCAAATGCAGTTCCCAGGTTGAGCCCGGGGATTTCACATCTGACTTAACAAACCGCCTGCGTGCGCTTTACGCCCAGTAATTCCGATTAACGCTTGCACCCTCCGTATTACCGCGGCTGCTGGCACGGAGTTAGCCGGTGCTTCTTCTGCGAGTAACGTCAATTGATGAACGTATTAAGTTCACCACCTTCCTCCTCGCTGAAAGTGCTTTACAACCCGAAGGCCTTCTTCACACACGCGGCATGGCTGCATCAGGCTTGCGCCCATTGTGCAATATTCCCCACTGCTGCCTCCCGTAGGAGTCTGGACCGTGTCTCAGTTCCAGTGTGGCTGGTCATCCTCTCAGACCAGCTAGGGATCGTCGCCTAGGTGAGCCATTACCCCACCTACTAGCTAATCCCATCTGGGCACATCTGATGGCAAGAGGCCCGAAGGTCCCCCTCTTTGGTCTTGCGACGTTATGCGGTATTAGCTACCGTTTCCAGTAGTTATCCCCCTCCATCAGGCAGTTTCCCAGACATTACTCACCCGTCCGCCGCTCGTCACCCGGGGAGCAAGCTCCCCTGTGCTACCGCTCGACTTGCATGTGTTAAGCCTGCCGCCAGCGTTCAATCTGAGCCATGATCAAACTCTTCAATTAAAAGCTTGATGTGCTTCCACTCGAGAAGCGATGCTCAAAGATTTACTGCATGAATTTTACTTCAGTTAGTCACTCTTCAAGACTTGATATTTTTTTGCATCCGAAGATGCTGGATATCGTCTTGTGGAGTGCCCACACAGATTGTCTGATAAATTGTTAAAGAGCAGTGAGTTAGGCGCTTTCGCTTGCTAACTCGAGGTGGCGTATATTACGCTTTCCTCTTTCAGAGTCAACCCTAATTTTCAGGATTTTTTCTCTTTCTTCCCGGCCGCTGTGTGAAGTGAATCACTTGCGCCGTGTCGATGGAGGCGCATTATAGGGATCCGAGTTTTTTGCACAACCCCTTTTTTGATCTTTTCTTTCTGTTTGCACACTTTTCAGCCCTTCCGTGTGGATCTTGTGCGATCAGGGCCATTTTCAGCAGGATCCGGCGCTGCCGTTGGTTGTAATTCCATCGCCAGGGTCTAGTATTGCCGGTAAATATGATCCCGACGTGAGGCAGCACTATGTCCGATGCAGTACGTTCTTATCTTCAATACACCCCTAAACTCGGTCAGCGCGTCCTGATCGATCCTTCCAGCGTCGTCATCGGCGACGTCGATCTGGCGGATGACGTCAGCATCTGGCCGCTGGTAGCCATCCGCGGCGACGTCAATGCGGTAAAGATCGGCGCACGCAGCAATATTCAGGACGGCAGCGTACTGCACGTGACTCACCGCTCCGAACATAACCCCGACGGTTATCCCTTGCTGATTGGAGAAGACGTGACCGTGGGTCATAAAGCCATGCTGCACGGCTGTGCCATCGGCAACCGGGTGCTGGTCGGTATGGGATCGATCCTGTTGGACGGTGCAGTAATAGAAGACGACGTGATGATTGGCGCCGGCAGTTTGGTGGCGCCGGGCAAACGGCTGGCCAGCGGCTATCTTTATATGGGGAGCCCGGCACGCCAGGTTCGGCCGTTGACCGCCGCCGAGTTGGAAGGATTGCTTTATTCTTCTAACAACTATGTGCGTTGGAAAGATGAATATCTGTCGGAAGACATCTGACGGCCACCCCGTTCCCTATATAGAGAACGGGGTGGGAATTATGCCGCCAGTTCGCTGCGCAGCTGGCGCAATACCGGCTCGATCTCTGGCATCACTCCGTGCCAAAGCAGGAAAGCATGCGCCGCCTGCCCCACCAGCATACCCAGCCCATCGGCATATTCCGTTGCCCCTTGCTGCTGCGCCCAGGCCAGGAACGGCGTGACGCCCTGCTGATAGAACATGTCATAGCAACGGGTTTGCGCGTTGACTACGCCCGCGGGCAAGGCCGGGATCTCCCCGCTGATGCCGGACGCCGTCGCATTGATCACCAGATCGAACGCTTGCTGATTCAGTTGATCCATCGGCGCCGCCGAGATCTCTCCCAGATGCCGGAAAGCGTCGGCCAACTCCTCGGCGCGGCTGAAGGTGCGGTTGGTGATCGTGAGCCGGCAGCCGAAAGACAGCAGCGGCAGGATCACGCCGCGCGCCGCGCCGCCGGCCCCCACCAGCAAGATGCGATCCTGCGGTCGGATCAATTGCTGACGCTGCAGATCGGTCAGCAAACCGATGCCGTCGGTGTTGTCCCCCAGCAGACCGCCATTCGGCAATACCTTCAGGGTATTGACCGCGCCGGCCATCGCTGCGCGCTCGCTCAGCTCGGAAGCGGCCTCATAAGCGCGCTCTTTGAAAGGCACCGTGACGTTCGCCCCCAGCCCTCCGGCGTGGATAAACGCCTGCAGGCTGGTTTCAAAACCGTCCAACGGCGCCAACACCGCTCCATAAGGATGCTCAATGCCAGTCTGGGCAGCGAACAGCGCATGAATTCGCGGCGACTTGCTGTGACCAATAGGGTTGCCAAATACCGCAAACTTCTCCATGCCCATTACCTCTAGCCCTGACGGATCTGTTCGCCGGTCAGAGCATCTCTGATTTCGGAAGGATTAAGACGGCCACCCACCTCGCCGGCCAATACCGGGAAAGCCTCGCCGAATTGCCGCGCGACTTCATCCGCACTGCGGCACGGCTCCTGCCCACTAAGATTGGCACTGGTCGATACCAGTGGCTTGCCGTACTGCCGGCACAGTTGCTGCACCAACGGGTGATCGCTGACGCGCACCGCCAGCGAGCTGAAACGCCCGGTCAGCAAACGCGGCGTCTCCGGCCGGGCAGGCAACACCCAGGTTACCGGCCCAGGCCAGCTGGCGAACATCGTCACGCGCTGCTGTTCGCTGAGCGCGCTGTCGTCGATATAGGGCTTAAGCTGCGCATAGTCGGCGGCGATCAGAATCAGCCCCTTTTCCCACGGCCGCTGTTTCAATGCCAGCAAAGCATTGACCGCCTGTTCGCTGTCGGGATCGCACCCCAGTCCGAATACCGCTTCGGTGGGATAGGCAATCACCTGCTGTTGATGCAAAGCATCGATGATAGATAAAAGGTTCGGGCTTAATTCTGAGTTCATGATGTGATTATTCTGTAGTCGCCACGGGTTTTCCGCACAGCTTGCTGGCGCAGCACAGGACGGGGCCTTTTGCCGTACGTTTTTCCATCAGCAGCGGGTAATGGCAATAGGCGCATTCACCGGCGACGGGTTTAACATTGAGGGCAAATTGGCATTCCGGATAACGATCGCAGGAATGAAAAACCTTGCCGTAGCGCGATTTACGCTGCAACAACTTGCCCTGACCGCACTGCGGACAGGTAATGGCGGTTTCATCAGGCTTATCGATCACTTCAGTGTGATCGCACTGCGGATAATCGCTGCAACCGATAAACATGCCATAGCGCCCCTGGCGCAGCACCAACGTCGCCTGGCACTTCGGGCACTGCTGCCCATCCAGCACTTTGACGATATGCCCATCGGCCTGCGCTTTCAGCGGCCGAATATATTGGCATTCAGGGTACTGGGAACAGCCGAGGAAGGGGCCGTGGCGACCGCTACGGATCACCAGCTCGGCCCCGCATTCCGGACAGGGTTCATTTTGCCTGGCGGCAAAAATCGCGTTTTTTGTCATAACGTCTTCTATGCGCGTTATCGGCTCAATGCAGATAACCTTCGTTCACTTCAAACAACAGTTCTTCCATTTGCTGATAGGCGCTTTCATATCCGGGAATATTAAACAGCACCATCAACACGACCCATTTCAGATCTTCGAGATCGAATTCCGCATTATCCAAAGCCATAACGCGGTCGATAACCATTTCACGGGTTTCGAGGTTCAATACCTGAATCTGTTCCAGGAACAGGAGAAAACCACGGCAGCCGGCGTCCAAACGCGCGCTTTCCTCTTCGGTGTAGATCCGCATTGCCAGCGGATCGGCATCCATAAAGTAAGGCGCATTTTGACCTTCTTGCAGGTCAGCCAGCTTCTCAAGCCAATTCAACGCGTTGTAGATATCATCCCGATGAAACCCCGCCTGGGCGAGATCATCGGTCAGTTGATCCTGATCGACGCGCATCTCTGGTTCATTGTGGATATAAGTTTCAAACAAGTACATGAGTACGTCGAACATGGCTTGCCCTCCTTATTCGGACATAGCCGCCGGGTACAGCTGCGATCCACCCTGCTAACTCCAGTTCGAGTAACTTGATTACCACCACTGGCACAGGTTGGCCGGCACGTTCAGCGACGACGTCAACAGGTGTCACCTCATCTCCTACGTTAGCCAACACATCGGCAAATGGCAATTCAACTTCAGCCTGCGACGCACAAATAGTTGTATTTTCATTCAGTGGCAGCCATTGAAGGCCGCTTCCCAGCAATTCTGCGATATCTTTCGGCCCGGTAACCAGATGCGCGCCCTGCTGAATTAGCCAGTGCGTGCCTTCGCTCATCGGGTTCCCTAACGGCCCCGGCAAGGCGAATACCTCACGCCCCTGCTCCAGCGCATAGCGGGCCGTCACCAGGGTACCGCTGCGCAACGAGGCTTCTATGACCAGAACGCCCTGGCTCAGCCCGCTGATAATACGGTTGCGGCGCGGAAAATGGTCGGCCAGAGGCAAATCGGTGACCAAATGATCCGAAATCACCGCGCCGCCCTGCTCGACAATCTGCTCCGCGAGCCTGCGGTGCCGGCGTGGATAAACATTGGCCAACCCGCTGCCCAATACCGCTACCGTGCAACCGCCGGCCGCCAGCGCTGCGCGATGGCAAATGCCGTCGATGCCGATCGCCAAACCGCTGGTGATGGTGAAACCGCAACGCGCCAATTCCGCGGCGAAATGATTGGCCCAACGCTCGCCGTAGTGGCTGAACTGCCGGCTGCCAACCATGGCGAGCTGCGGGCGCAGCAACGCTTGAGGATCGCCCTCGATCAGCAAAAACAGCGGCGCATCGTCGATCTGGGCCAGGCGTTCCGGATAGCCGGCCGCCCCATAGTTCAGCATACGGTGCGCCGGCAGTTCCAGCCAACGCAGGCTGGCCGACAGATAAGCGGGATCCGCTTGGTTGAACTGCGCCCGCTGCCGCTCGTTCAATCCCAGTTCACGCAACGCGCTGCGAGGCTCGCGCCCCATTTGCGATAGCTGCCGCACAATCCGGCTGGCCACGACGGTCTGCAGCCCCGTTACCCCTCGCATCCGTAAAGCGATCTCTTCCGGCCGCATCGTCTGTTCCCTCAGCAAAAACGGTGGTATTACCAATCTGAGCAATTGGTGCGCAATGCTGTCAATCAGGCCGGGAAATGTCTAGAATAGAGGTTAAACCTCGTTCATTACTCGGATACAGATCTAAAGATATATGTCAGTCTTGCAGGTATTACATTTCCCAGACGAGCGTCTGCGCAAAGTCGCAGCGCCGGTAAAAGAAGTCAATGCAGATATCCAGCGCATCGTGGATGATATGTTTGAAACCATGTACGCAGAGGAAGGCATTGGCCTGGCTGCGACTCAGGTAGATATCCATCAGCGCATTATCGTGATCGACGTCTCCGAGAATCGCGATCAGCGCCTGGTGCTGATCAACCCCGAGCTGCTGGAAAAGAGCGGCGAAACCGGCATCGAGGAAGGCTGTCTTTCCATTCCCGAGCAGCGTGCGTTGGTACCACGTGCCGCGCAGGTGAAGATCCGCGCGCTGGATCGCGAAGGCAAACCTTTCGAACTGGAAGCGGACGATCTGCTGGCGATCTGCATCCAGCACGAGATGGATCACCTGATGGGTAAACTGTTCGTCGATTACCTGTCGCCGCTCAAGCGTCAGCGCATTCGTCAGAAACTGGAAAAAATGGCCAAGCTTCAAGCCCGCGCCTAACCGATCAGGAAATCAACGTGTCTGACTCTTTACGGATTATTTTCGCCGGAACACCAGACTTCGCAGCGCGTCATCTTGACGCGCTGTTGTCATCTGAGCACCAGATTGTCGGCGTTTTTACCCAGCCCGACCGCCCGGCAGGCCGCGGCAACAAGCTGACGCCTAGCCCGGTAAAAGTGCTGGCTGAGCAACACCAACTGCCGGTATTTCAGCCCAAATCGCTGCGCCCCGAAGAGAACCAGCGCCTGGTGGCCGATCTTAACGCCGACGTGATGGTGGTGGTTGCCTACGGGCTGATCCTGCCGCAGGCGGTGCTGGATATGCCGCGTCTCGGTTGCATCAACGTACATGGCTCGCTGCTGCCTCGCTGGCGCGGTGCGGCGCCGATCCAGCGCTCGCTCTGGGCCGGCGACAGCGAAACCGGCGTGACCATCATGCAGATGGACGTCGGTCTCGATACCGGCGACATGATGCACAAGATCGCCTGCCCGATTGAGAGCAGCGATACCAGCGCCAGTCTCTACGACAAGCTGGCGCAGCTCGGCCCGCAGGGCATGCTGACGACGCTGCGCCAAATGGCCGACGGCAGCGCCACCCGCGAAGTGCAGGACGAAGCGCTGGTGACCTACGCCGAGAAGCTGAGCAAAGAAGAAGCTCGCCTGGACTGGACGCTGTCCGCCGAACAACTGGAGCGCTGCATCCGCGCCTTCAACCCTTGGCCGATCAGCTACTTCACCATCGACGATCAACCGGTGAAAGTCTGGCAAGCCAGCGTACTGGCGCAAAGCGCCAATGCGGAGCCGGGCACCGTTGTCCATACCGACAAGCACGGCATTCAGGTGGCGACCGCCGACGGCATCCTCAATCTGATCCAACTGCAGCCCGCCGGCAAGAAACCGATGTCGGCGCAGGACCTGTTAAATTCACGCCGTGAATGGTTTACCCCGGGTAACCGGCTGTAAGTCACCCCACTGCCCGGCCGTTCATCGCCGGGCCGTTATTTTCTTAATGCCGATCGTTATCAGCTTCAGCCTATGAAAAATAATTACAATCTCCGCAGCATCGCTGCCAAAGCCATCGGCCAGGTGCTGGATCAAGGGCAGTCGCTCAGCACTGTCCTGCCGGCGCTGCAAACCACCATCAGCGATAAGGACCGCGGGTTGCTGCAGGAACTGTGCTTCGGCACGTTGCGCGTGCTGCCGCAGCTCGAATGGTGCATTCAACAATTGATGGCCAAGCCGCTGACCGGCAAACAGCGTACGCTGCACTATCTGCTGATGGTCGGCCTGTATCAGCTGCTGTATACCCGTATCCCGCCGCACGCCGTATTGGCCGAAACCGTGGAAGGCGCGGTGGCGCTGAAACGCCCACAGTTGAAAGGCCTGATTAACGGCGTCTTGCGGCAATTCCAGCGCCAGCAGGAAGAGCTGCTGCAGCGCGCCGCCAACAATGACAGCCGCTATCTGCACCCGAGCTGGTTGCTGAAACGCATTCAACAAGCCTATCCCGCCAACTGGGAACAGATCGTCGACGCCAATAACCAGAAGCCACCAATGTGGCTGCGCGTCAACCGCCTGCATCACACCCGCGAAGCTTATCTGCAGTTGTTGACCGACGCAGGCATCGCCGCGGAGCCTCATTCAGACTATGCCGACGCGGTGCGTTTGCTGGCGCCTTGCGCCGTGACCGATCTGCCTGGGTTCGCCGACGGCTGGGTCACCGTGCAAGATGCCTCAGCCCAGGGCTGCGTCGATCTATTGGATCCGCAAGACGGTGAACAGATCCTCGATTTGTGCGCCGCGCCTGGCGGCAAAACCACGCATATTCTGGAAGCGGCGCCGAAAGCGCACGTCATGGCGGTCGATATCGACGAACAGCGCCTGGCGCGGGTGAAGGAAAACCTGCAGCGCCTGCGTTTGCACGCAGAGGTTAAGCTGGGCGATGGCCGCACCCCGCAGCAATGGTGCGGTGACAAGCAGTTCGACCGGATCCTGCTGGACGCGCCTTGTTCCGCCACCGGCGTGATCCGCCGTCACCCCGACATCAAATGGCTGCGTCGCGATCGCGACATCGCCGAACTCGCCGCGCTGCAGGCCGACATCCTGGAAGCCGTCTGGCCCCATCTGAAATCGGGCGGCGTGATGGTTTACGCCACCTGCTCTATCCTGCCGGATGAAAACAGCAGCCAGATCGCCGCGTTCTTGCAGCGCCACGCCGATGCCAAGCTGGTTGAAACCGGCGATGCGCAGCGACCGGGGCGGCAGAATATCCCGCATGCCGAGGACGGCGATGGCTTCTTTTACGCTAAGCTGATTAAAATGTAATGCTTCGGGGCGTGCGTGCGCGCCCTAAGTCTTTCAGTGTGAAGCAGAGAACACGATGAAAATAATTATTCTTGGTGCCGGTCAGGTTGGCGGGACGCTGGCAGAAAACCTGGTGGGTGAAAACAACGATATCACCGTCGTCGATACCGATTCCGGCCGGCTGCGTCAGCTGCAGGATAAATTCGATCTGCGGGTGGTTCAGGGGCACGGCTCTCACCCTCGGGTGCTGCGCGAAGCCGGCGCGGAAGACGCTGACATGCTGGTCGCCGTCACCAACTCCGACGAAACCAACATGGTTGCCTGCCAGATCGCCTATTCTCTGTTCAATACCCCCAACCGCATCGCCCGTATCCGCGCGCCGGAATATATCCGCGAGTCGGAGAAACTGTTCCTGCCGGAAGCGGTGCCGATCGACCATCTGATTTCACCGGAGCAGCTGGTCATCGACTATATCTACAAGCTGATTGAATACCCCGGCGCGCTGCAGGTGGTCAACTTCGCCGAAGGCAAGGTCAGCATCGCTGCGGTTAAAGCCTATTACGGCGGCCCGCTGGTCGGCAATGCGCTCTCTTCGATGCGCGAACACATGCCGCATATCGACACCCGCGTCGCCGCTATTTTCCGCCAGGACAGACCAATACGTCCGCAAGGCTCGACCATTATCGAAGCCGGTGATGAAGTCTTCTTCGTCGCCGCATCACAGCACATCCGCGCGGTGATGAGCGAACTGCAGCGGCTGGAAAAACCCTATAAGCGCATCATGATCGTCGGCGGCGGCAACGTCGGCGCCGGCCTGGCCGCCAAGCTGGAAAAAGACTACAACGTCAAACTGATCGAGCGGAACCAGCAACGCGCCGCCGAACTGGCCGAGCAGTTGCACGATACCATCGTGTTCTACGGCGATGCCTCCGACCAGGAGCTGCTGGCCGAAGAGCACGTCGAACAGGTGGATGTCTTCATCGCCATCACCAACGACGATGAGGCCAACATCATGTCCGCCATGCTGGCCAAGCGCATGGGCGCCAAGAAGGTGATGGTCTTGATCCAGCGCCGCGCCTATGTCGACCTGGTGCAGGGCAGCGTGATCGATATCGCCATTTCGCCGCAGCAGGCGACCATCTCCGCCCTGTTGGGGCACGTGCGCAAAGCGGATATCGTCAGCGTCTCGTCGCTGCGTCGCGGCGTGGCGGAAGCGATCGAAGCGATTGCCCACGGCGATGAAAGCACGTCCAAAGTGGTCGGCCGCATCGTCGAAGACATCAAGCTGCCACCGGGCACCACCATCGGCGCGATCGTACGTGGTGACGACGTGATCATCGCCAACGGCAACAGCAAAATCGAACAGGGCGATCACGTCATCATGTTTATTACCGACAAGAAATTCGTGCCGGACGTTGAACGCCTGTTCCAACCGAGCCCGTTCTTCTTGTAGAACAAATTTATTAGGCGATGGTCTATAATCGCGTAGTTGTTCTCTGCCTTGGGAGGAGATAAAACTTCTCTCCTTTTGTGGCAAAGGGAAATTGCTTTGTTAAACTTGAGTTATTAATTCTGCAAGGGGTGCGTTCTATGAGTATGTTGAAAGAGTTTCGCGAATTTGCCATGCGTGGCAACGTGGTCGATCTGGCCGTCGGTGTGATTATCGGTGCCGCATTCGGCAAGATTGTTTCGTCCTTCGTGGCCGATATCATCATGCCACCACTGGGGTTACTGATCGGCGGCGTCGACTTTAAACAATTCCATCTGGTATTACGTGAAGCTCAGGGCGCCGTACCGGCGGTGGTAATGAACTACGGTTCATTCATTCAAACCGTATTCGACTTCGTGATTGTCGCCTTCGCCATCTTCCTGGCAATTAAATTGATGAACAAAATGCGCCGCAAGCAGGAAGAAGCGCCGGCAGCGCCGCCAGCACCTACCGCAGAGGAGAAACTGCTGACGGAAATCCGTGACCTGCTGAGCCAGCAACAGCAGCCAAAACTGTAAAACAGCGTTTGGTTATGCCAATAAAAAGCCACCTGACGAAGGTGGCTTTTTTAATGCCTTAAAACCAGAAGGCCAGTGGTAAATTATCGCTTGATAGTTTACCACTGGCCTCCCAGTTACCGCCTTTGTTGTGTTTTTCTTTACGCCGATAGCTGCCTTTGCCTTTCACATTCTTTTCTACTCGTTGACGGAATAGCGGATCATGCAGCAGCGCCTCAATGGCGTTATCTTGAATCTGACCTTTAGTGTGACGATATTTCGTCATGATAATGCTCCTGTAAAAGGTGTGGTGATAAAACGGGGCGATAATACTGCCGGCGGTATAAAAATTAAAGTGCCGTCAGCAACCTTTTTTGCCTTTTTCATCGCTGGCGCCCTGTTCCAAGGCTTCCAGAATAGAACAATAATTGCTGGTATGGGCAGTGCCGCAGCAGGCATCACTCAGCCGCTTCAGCGATTCGCGCATGCGAGTCAGCTCCGCCAACTTACTTTCCACTTCGCTCAGGCGCGCATCGACGATCGACTTCGACTCCTGGCAGGTATGATGTTCAGGATCGACGCGGATCGACAGCAGCTCAGCGATCGTTTCCAGAGTAAATCCCAGCTGCTTGGCATAGCGAATGAAGCGCAGCCGCTGCAGATCCTGCTCGGTGTAGAGCCGATAACCACCTTCGGTGCGGACATTGTGATCCATCATGCCCTGCTTTTCATAGTAACGCACGGTATCCGGCGTCACTTCGGCAAGCTTGGCCAACTGACCTATCTTGAACATTACTTCTCCTCCCGGGTGAATTTGCCGTCCAATGCACGCTGATATTCACCATGCAAGAAATCCGTACTCATCCCAGCCTGACGCAACCGATGCTCCAGCAGCGCCATGCGTTTGCTGAGTTCGACATAGTCCTGATGCTCACTGTTAATCCCTTGCAGCAAACGAGCAACGGTCAACGCCTCTTTGCGATCTTCCAGCTCCGGCGGCAGGTAACCGGCATTTTTCAGCAAACGGTAACCGGCGCGCAGTTCAGCCGGCACCGCGCTGTCATCTTCCAGCGCCAACGGTTGACCCTGGCCGGGCAGATTGTCGAACTCGCCTTTATCCTGGGCATCAAGGATATGGCGTTCCGCCCATTGATCGAGCAGCCCCATGAAAGACAGCCTCGGTTAGCCTAATGATTAAGCCTTAGCATAGCGGATAGGGGCGGGGATCTTAAGCGCAGCGGGGGAATTACGCACATTCGGCTGGGTTTGGACGTAAAAAAACCGGGCAAGCCCGGTTTTTTTACGCGTCTACAGATTACTCTGCAGTTGCTACTTCTGCTTGAGACTCAGCACGATCAACCAGCTCGATGTATGCCATCGGCGCGTTGTCGCCTGCGCGGAAGCCACACTTCAGAATGCGAGTGTAACCACCGGCACGGCTCGCGAAACGCGGGCCTAGCTCGTTAAACAGTTTTGCCACGATCTCGTTATCACGAGTACGGGCGAATGCCAGACGACGATTAGCTACGCTGTCGGTCTTGGCAAGAGTAATCAGCGGCTCAACAACGCGACGCAGCTCTTTTGCTTTTGGCAGGGTCGTCTTGATGATCTCATGACGAACCAAAGAGCCGGCCATGTTACGGAACATAGCCTGGCGATGGCTGCTGTTACGGTTCAGTTGACGACCACTCTTACGATGGCGCATGACCTTATCCTTCTCAGTAAAACCTTAACCTGTGATCCGGTTACTCGTCAGCAATGCTTGCCGGCGGCCAGTTTTCCAGGCGCATGCCCAGAGACAGACCACGTGAGGCCAGCACGTCTTTAATCTCGGTAAGAGATTTTTTACCCAGGTTTGGCGTTTTCAGCAACTCAACCTCGGTACGCTGTACCAGATCACCGATGTAGTGGATAGCTTCTGCCTTGAGGCAGTTAGCAGAGCGGACAGTCAATTCCAGATCGTCAACAGGGCGCAGCAAGATCGGATCGAATTCCGGTTTCTCTTCTTTAACTTCCGGCTGACGTACATCACGCAGGTCAACGAAAGCTTCAAGTTGTTCAGCCAGAATGGTGGCCGCACGGCGGATCGCCTCTTCAGGATCGATCGTGCCATTGGTCTCCATCTCGATGACCAGCTTATCCAAGTCAGTACGCTGTTCTACACGCGCAGCTTCAACATTGTAGGCGATACGCTCTACAGGGCTGTAGCAGGCGTCAACCAACAGACGACCGATTGGGCGCTCATCTTCTTCCGAATGAATTCGGGCAGAAGCCGGCACATAACCGCGACCGCGCTGAACTTTGATACGCATGCTGATAGCCGCGTTCTCATCAGTCAGGTGGCAGATCACGTGCTGAGGCTTGACGATTTCGACATCACCATCATGGGTGATGTCGGCAGCGGTCACAGGGCCAATGCCAGATTTATTCAGGGTAAGAATAACTTCGTCTTTGCCTTGAACTCTCACCGCCAGCCCTTTCAGGTTGAGCAGGATCTCCAGGATATCTTCCTGTACGCCTTCTTTGGTGCTGTACTCATGCAGTACACCATCAATCTCAACCTCGGTCACCGCGCAACCCGGCATAGATGAAAGCAGAATACGGCGCAGTGCGTTGCCAAGAGTATGGCCAAAGCCACGCTCTAAAGGCTCAAGGGTCACCTTGGCGTGCGTCGAACTGACTTGCTCGATATCTACCAGGCGCGGTTTTAGAAACTCTGTCACAGAACCCTGCATTGTGTCCTCTCTTTGGTACTAAGCTTTACTTGGAGTAAAGCTCGACGATCAGGTGTTCGTTAATGTCCGCAGACAGATCGGTACGTTCAGGCATACGCTTGAACACGCCTTCCATCTTAGCAGCATCAACTTCCAGCCAAGTCGGCTTTTCACGCTGCTCAGCCAGCTCCAGAGAAGCTTTAACACGAGACTGCTTTTTAGCTTTCTCGCGGATGCTGACTACGTCATTCGGAGATACCTGATAAGAAGCGATGTTAACAACGCGACCGTTTACCATAACTGCTTTGTGGCTAACCAGCTGACGTGACTCTGCACGAGTAGCGCCGAAGCCCATACGGTAAACAACGTTGTCCAGACGACCTTCCAGCAGCTGCAACAGGTTTTCACCGGTGTTGCCCTTCAGGCGGGTTGCTTCTTTGTAATAGTTACGGAATTGACGCTCCAGAATGCCGTACATACGGCGAACTTTCTGCTTCTCACGCAACTGAACACCGTAATCAGACAGACGCGGTTTACGCGCACCGTGCTGACCAGGTGCTTGTTCAATTTTACACTTGGAATCGATCGCGCGAACGCCAGACTTAAGGAACAGGTCTGTGCCCTCACGACGGCTCAGCTTGAGCTTAGGACCCAAATATCTTGCCATTTTCTTTCTCCAACAATCCTAAAAGCTGCGTTACACGCGGCGCTTTTTCGGCGGACGACAACCGTTATGAGGGATCGGAGTCACATCAGTAATGTTAGTGATGCGGAAACCAGCCGCGTTCAGAGCGCGGATAGTAGACTCACGACCAGGACCAGGTCCTTTAACCATAACTTCCAGGTTCTTGATACCGTATTCTTTTACTGCGTCAGCACAACGTTCTGCTGCAACCTGTGCTGCGAACGGAGTGGACTTACGAGAACCACGGAAACCGGAACCACCGGCTGTTGCCCAACCCAAAGCATTACCCTGACGATCAGTGATGGTAACGATGGTGTTGTTGAAAGAAGCATGGATATGAGCCACGCCGTCAGAGACTTGCTTTCTTACACGCTTACGTGTACGAACAGGTGCCTTTGCCATTATTCAATAACCCCGATTATTTCTTGATCGGCTTGCGCGGACCCTTACGGGTACGAGCGTTGGTCTTGGTGCGCTGACCGCGTACCGGCAGACCACGACGATGACGCAAACCACGATAGCAACCAAGGTCCATAAGACGCTTGATGCTCAGGGTAATTTCACGACGCAAATCACCCTCAACGGTGTATTTGGCAACTGCATCACGAAGCTTTTCGATTTGCTCTTCAGACAGCTCACTGATCTTAACATTTTCAGCAATACCCGTGGATGCACAGATAGCCTGTGAACGGGTTTTACCGATACCGAAGATCGACGTTAAGGCGATAACGGTATGTTTATGATCAGGAATGTTAATGCCTGCTATACGGGCCACTATGCACTCCTACTATTTTATACAGCAACACCATTCTGAAAAGCCCGTTTTCAGGATACTCAAATAGTGTTGCAGTGCGACATACAAAAGATTGGCTGGCTAATCTAGCCAGCTCAACCCAACTTTGCAAGAAAAATATGCGAGATAATCAGCCTTGACGCTGTTTATGCTTCGGCTCGGCGCTGCAAATCACACGAACGACACCGTTACGCTTAACGATTTTGCAGTTACGACATAATTTCTTGACGGAAGCACGAACTTTCATTTTTACTCTCCGTAACTTCTCAAACGAATCTGACTAGCGGTTATAGCCTTTCAGATTTGCTTTCTTCAATGCAGACTCGTACTGACTTGACATCATCAGAGTTTGCACTTGAGCCATAAAGTCCATGATGACGACAACCACGATCAGTAGCGAGGTACCACCAAAGTAGAATGGTACTTTCATTGCATCACGCATGAACTCCGGGATCAGGCAGATGAAAGTAATGTACATCGCGCCCACCAGGGTTAAACGCGTCATTACTTTATCGATATACTTCGCCGTTTGCTCTCCCGGACGAATTCCTGGTACGAAGGCACCGGACTTCTTCAGGTTATCTGCTGTCTCACGCGGGTTGAAGACCAACGCCGTGTAGAAGAAACAGAAGAAGATGATTGCAGACGCATAGAGTAACACATAAAGCGGTTGCCCTGGCTGCAAATACAGCGAAATCGTAGTCAGCCAGTTCCAACCGGTACCGCCCCCAAACCATGATGCAATCGTGGCCGGGAACAGAATAATGCTGGAAGCGAAAATCGCCGGGATAACACCCGCCATGTTCACTTTCAACGGTAAATGTGTGCTCTGTGCTGCATAAACACGACGACCTTGTTGACGCTTCGCATAGTTAACGACGATACGACGTTGACCACGCTCGATGAAAACAACGAAGAAGGTTACTGCAAACACCAATACTGCAACCAACAGCAGCAGGAGGAAGTGCAGGTCGCCTTGCCGCGCTTGCTCGATAGTATGGGCCACTGCCGGCGGGAGCCCCGCTACAATACCCGCGAAGATAATGATCGAGATACCGTTGCCGATACCGCGTTCAGTAATCTGCTCACCCAGCCACATCAGGAACATTGTCCCGGTTACCAGGCTCACAACCGCAGTAAAGTAGAATGCAAAGCCTGGATTTAACACCAGGCCCTGCATACCAGGCATATTCGGCAGACCGGTAGCAATACCGATCGACTGGAATATGGCCAATACCAGCGTACCGTAACGGGTGTACTGGCTAATCTTGCGACGGCCAGCCTCCCCTTCTTTCTTGATTTCCGCCAACGCTGGATGAACCACCGTCAGCAGCTGGATAATGATCGACGCCGAGATATACGGCATGATCCCCAGAGCAAAGATAGAAGCACGGCTGAGGGCACCACCAGAGAACATGTTAAACATTTCAATGATAGTGCCTCTCTGCTGCTCAAGCAATTTGGCAAGCACAGTGGCATCGATACCAGGAATCGGAATGAAAGAGCCGATGCGGAAGACAATCAGCGCGCCGATGACAAACAAAAGTCTGCGCTTCAGCTCGCCGAGCCCGCCTTTAGCACTTTGAAAATCTAATCCTGGTTGCTTAGCCATCTGCTACTTATTCCTCAATTTTACCGCCAGCAGCCTCGATAGCAGCACGAGCGCCTTTGGTGACACGCAGACCACGCAGGGTTACCGGACGAGCGACTTCGCCAGAAAGTACAACTTTCGCGAATTCGATCTGGACACCAACTACGTTAGCGGCTTTCAGCGCGTTCAGGTCGATAACATCGCCTTCAACCAGAGCCAGTTCAGACAGACGAACTTCTGCCGTGATCATCGCTTTGCGTGAAGTGAAGCCGAATTTCGGCAGACGACGGTACAGAGGCATCTGACCACCTTCGAAACCACGACGTACGCCACCGCCAGAACGAGACTTCTGACCTTTGTGACCACGGCCGCCGGTTTTACCCAGGCCAGAACCAATACCACGACCTACACGCTTAGGCGCATGCTTGGCACCTTCAGCCGGAGACAGAGTATTTAAACGCATCTGTTACTCCTCAACTTTAACCATGTAGGAAACCAGGTTGACCATACCGCGAACAGCAGGAGTATCCTCGCGCTCTACGGTGTGACCAATACGACGCAGACCCAGACCGAGCAGAGTAGCTTTATGCTTCGGCAGACGGCCAATTGAGCTGCGAGTTTGTGTAACTTTAATAGTCTTAGCCATGGTCAATTACCCCAGAATGTCGGCAACGGATTTACCACGCTTAGCAGCGACCATTTCAGGAGACTTCATATTCGCCAGAGCGTCGATAGTTGCACGAACCACGTTGATCGGGTTGGTGGAACCATAAGCTTTAGCCAATACGTTGTGCACCCCAGCAACTTCGAGAACGGCGCGCATTGCACCGCCCGCGATGATACCGGTACCTTCATGAGCAGGCTGCATGAACACGCGAGAACCCGTGTGAGCGCCCTTAACAGGGTGCTGCAGGGTGCCGCTGTTCAGCGCGACGTTCATCATGTTGCGACGGGCTTTTTCCATCGCTTTCTGGATCGCTGCTGGAACTTCGCGTGCTTTGCCGTAGCCAAAACCAACGCGACCGTTACCATCACCAACTACAGTCAGTGCGGTAAAGCTGAAAATACGGCCACCTTTTACGGTTTTAGATACGCGGTTTACCGCGATCAGCTTTTCCTGCAGTTCGCCAGCTTGTTTTTCGATGTGAGCCATCTTAAACCTCTTCCTTAGAACTGAAGGCCAGCTTCACGGGCAGCATCTGCCAGTGCCTGGACTCGACCATGATATTGGAAACCGGAACGGTCAAAGGATACTTTCGCAATCCCTTTTTCCAACGCGCGCTCAGCCAGAGCTTTACCTACGGCTGCTGCTGCGTCTTTGTTACCGGAATACTTCAGTTGCTCCGCGATAGCTTTTTCTAAAGTAGAAGCGGCTACCAGTACTTCAGAACCGTTTGGAGCAATCACCTGTGCGTAAATGTGACGCGGGGTACGATGTACCACCAGGCGGGTTGCACCCAGCTCTTGGAGCTTGCGGCGTGCGCGGGTCGCACGACGGATACGAGCAGATTTCTTATCCATAGTGTTACCTTACTTCTTCTTAGCCTCTTTGGTACGCACGACTTCGTCGGCGTAACGAACACCTTTGCCTTTGTAAGGCTCAGGACGACGGTAAGCACGCAGATCTGCTGCTACCTGGCCAATTACCTGCTTATCAGCGCCTTTCAGCACGATTTCAGTTTGGCTTGGGCATTCAGCAGTGATACCTGCCGGCAGCTGGTGATCGATAGGGTGAGAGAAGCCCAGGGCCAAATTCACCACGTTGCCTTTAACGGCAGCACGATAACCAACACCTACCAGTTGAAGCTTTTTGGTGAAGCCTTCGGTAACACCAACAACCATTGCGTTCAGCAGAGCGCGCGTGGTACCCGCTTGAGCCCATGCGTTAGCAAAACCTTCGCGCGGAGCGAAAGTCAGTGCGTTAGCTTCTTGCTTCACTTCAACGGCGTCGTGGATAGTACGAGTCAACTCGCCGTTTTTACCCTTAATCGAAATAACCTGACCGTTGAGTTTTACCTCTACGCCGGCAGGAATGACGACGGGTGCTTTTGCAACACGAGACATTCTTTCCTCCCGAATTAAGCTACGTAGCAGATAATCTCGCCACCAAGACCAGCCTGGCGAGCTGCACGATCGGTCATAACACCTTTAGAGGTAGAAACAACAGCGATACCCAAACCGGCCATAACTTTTGGCAGCTCATCTTTTTTCTTGTAGATGCGCAGACCTGGACGGCTGATACGTTGAATGCTTTCTACCACAGCTTTGCCCTGGAAGTACTTCAGTACCAGTTCCAGAACAGGCTTGGCGTCGCCTTCGATTTTGAAATCTTCAATAAAACCTTCTTCCTTCAGCACGTTGGCAATTGCCACTTTCAGCTTGGAGGAAGGCATGGTGACCGCAACTTTGTTCGCGGCTTGACCGTTACGGATACGGGTCAGCATATCCGCGATCGGATCTTGCATGCTCATCTGTCTTTACTCCCGTGATTCAATTGGTAATTACCAGCTAGCCTTTTTCAAGCCTGGTACTTCACCGCGCATAGCGGCTTCACGAAGCTTAATACGGCTCAACCCGAATTTGCCCACATAACCATGTGGACGGCCAGTTTGGCGGCAGCGTTTACGCTGACGAGACGGGCTGGAATCACGCGGCAGAGTTTGCAGCTTGAGAACGGCATTCCAACGATCTTCATCGGATGCGTTCACATCAGAGATAATAGCTTTCAGTTCAGCGCGTTTTGCAAAGAACTTGTCAGCTAATTTCACGCGCTTGACTTCGCGTGCTTTCATTGATTGCTTAGCCATCAGTAACCCTGCCTTACTTGCGGAACGGGAAGTTAAAAGCAGCCAGCAGCGCGCGGCCTTCATCATCAGATTTCGCAGTAGTGGTAATGGTAATATCCAAACCACGAACGCGATCGACTTTGTCGTAGTCGATTTCTGGGAAGATGATTTGCTCACGCACGCCCATGCTGTAGTTGCCACGGCCATCGAATGACTTGGCGGACAGGCCACGGAAGTCACGGATACGTGGAACAGCAATGGAGATCAGGCGCTCAAGGAACTCCCACATGCGTTCGCCACGCAGAGTTACTTTACAGCCGATCGGATAGCCCTGACGGATTTTGAAGCCTGCAACAGATTTGCGGGCTTTGGTGATCAACGGTTTTTGACCGGAGATAGCTGTCAGGTCCGCTGCGGCGTTATCCAGCAGTTTCTTGTCAGCAATCGCTTCACCAACACCCATGTTCAGGGTGATCTTCTCGACCCGAGGGACTTGCATGACAGAGTTGTAATCAAACTGAGACATCAGTTGTTTGACTACCTCGTCTTTGTAGTAATCATGCAGTTTCGCCATCGTATTACTCCAAATTACTTGATAGTTTCGCTGTTAGATTTGAAGAAACGGACTTTTTTGCCGTCTTCGAATCTAAAGCCTACACGGTCAGCCTTGCCGGTAGCCGCGTTGAAGATAGCAATGTTAGAAACCTGAATTGCAGCTTCTTTTTCAACAATGCCGCCTGGTTGGTTCAGAGCCGGAACCGGCTTCTGGTGTTTCTTAACCAGGTTGATGCCTTCAACAATGACCTTGCCAGCAGACAGGACATTTTTTACTTTACCGCGCTTACCTTTGTCTTTCCCGGTAATCACGATAACTTCGTCATCACGACGGATCTTCGCTGCCATGTTCGCTCCTTAGAGTACTTCTGGTGCCAGAGAGATAATTTTCATGAACTTCTCATTACGCAGTTCACGAGTTACCGGCCCAAAAATACGCGTACCGATTGGCTGCTCGCTGTTATTGTTCAAAATAACGCATGCATTGCCATCGAAGCGAATGACAGAACCGTCCGGGCGACGTACACCCTTCTTGGTGCGCACCACTACCGCCTTCAGAACATCGCCTTTCTTCACCTTACCGCGAGGAATTGCTTCCTTGATGGTAATTTTGATGATGTCGCCGACGCCTGCGTAGCGACGGTGCGAGCCACCTAGAACCTTGATACACATTACGCGACGTGCACCGGAGTTGTCGGCGACGTTCAGCATAGTCTGTTCTTGGATCATTTTAGTGCTCCGCTAATGTCAACTACTACTTTAAAGACCCAAGTAAAAATTAGGCCGTTGAAAAGCCCCATAACCGAGGGCGCAGCATTATAACACCGCTTACTTGGTATGGGTAGAAAAAATAAACGGCTCATTTTCTGAGCCGTTTATTAAGTGAGAGCCAGCTACTCTATTACAGAATCGCTTTCTCTACAACGCGAACCAGCGTCCAGGACTTGGTCTTGGACAGTGGGCGGCATTCGCGGATTTCCACCACGTCGCCGGTACCACATTCGTTGTTCTCGTCATGTACGTGCAGCTTGGTCGTACGTTTGATGAATTTCCCGTAGATCGGGTGCTTCACAGTACGTTCGATAGCAACAACGATGGATTTCTCCATTTTATCGCTAACAACACGACCCTGCAGGGTACGGATAACTTCAGTCATTTACACACCCGCCTTTTGAGTCAGTAAAGTCTTAACGCGTGCGACGTCACGACGCACTTGTTTCAACAGGTGAGTTTGTTGCAGCTGGCCACTGGCCGCCTGCATGCGCAAGTTGAATTGCTCACGCAGCAGGTTGAGCAGCTCGGCATTCAGCTCTTCAACGCTTTTTTCACGCAGCTCTTGTGCTTTCATTACATCACCGTCTTAGTTACAAAGGTGGTTTTGATCGGCAGTTTCGCTGCTGCCAGTTTGAATGCCTCGCGGGCAACCTCTTCTGGCACGCCGTCCATTTCGTACAGGACCTTACCAGGCTGGATCAGGGCAACCCAATACTCCACGTTACCCTTACCTTTACCCATACGCACTTCCAGCGGCTTCTCGGTGATCGGTTTGTCCGGGAATACACGGATCCAGATCTTGCCTTGACGCTTAACTGCACGAGTCATTGCACGACGAGCTGCTTCGATTTGACGAGCAGTCAGACGGCCACGGCCAACAGCTTTCAGACCGAAAGTGCCGAAGCTAACATCCGTACCTTGCGCCAGACCACGGTTGCGGCCCTTGTGCACCTTACGGAATTTTGTACGCTTTGGTTGTAACATCAGCGACTCTCCTTACTTGCGGCCTTTACGCTGCTGCTTTTTAGGTTGAGCAGCCGGTTCCGGTTGTTCAACTGCAGCCATACCACCCAGGATCTCACCTTTGAAGATCCATACCTTAACGCCGATTACACCATAAGTGGTGTGCGCTTCAGATGTGTTGTAGTCGATGTCCGCACGCAGAGTGTGCAATGGAACACGACCTTCGCGGTACCATTCGGTACGTGCGATTTCAGCGCCGCCAAGACGGCCGCTTACTTCAACTTTGATACCTTTAGCGCCAAGACGCATTGCGTTCTGTACTGCACGCTTCATAGCACGACGGAACATCACGCGACGTTCCAGCTGAGAAGTGATGCTGTCAGCAACCAATTTAGCGTCGAGTTCCGGTTTACGGACTTCGGCGATGTTGATCTGTGCAGGAACGCCAGCGATGTCCGCTACGACCTTGCGCAGTTTTTCGACGTCTTCACCTTTCTTGCCGATAACGATGCCTGGGCGAGCAGTGTGAATGGTCACACGGATGCTCTTCGCAGGACGCTCGATAACGATGCGAGAAACGGAAGCTTTCGACAGTTCCTTAGTCAGGAATTGACGAACTTTAAAGTCGCTGTCCAGGTTGTCAGCGAATTCTTTGGTATTCGCATACCAAGTAGAGTTCCAAGGTTTGACAATACCCAGGCGAATACCATTAGGATGTACTTTCTGACCCATTGCTAGTCTCCAGAGTCTCAGCGATCGGACACAACCACAGTAATGTGGCTGGTGCGCTTCAGGATGCGATCTGCACGACCTTTTGCACGCGGCATAATGCGCTTCATGCTTGGGCCTTCGTCTACGAAGATTTTCGTAACTTTCAGATCATCGATGTCAGCGCCATCGTTGTGTTCTGCGTTAGCAATGGCAGACTCCAGCACTTTCTTAACCAGACCAGCAGCTTTCTTGTTGGTGTAGGTCAGAGTTTCCAGAGCTTGCGACACTTTCTTACCGCGAATCAGGTCAGCAACAAGGCGAACCTTCTGAGCAGAAGAACGAGCGTGGCGATGTTTAGCGATAGTTTCCATCTCTTCCTCCTACCTTAGCGCTTTTTAGCTTTTTTATCAGCCGCATGGCCGCGATAAGTACGAGTCGGCGCGAATTCACCCAGTTTGTGACCGACCATTTCATCGGAAACGAACACTGGTACGTGCTGACGACCATTATGGACAGCGATGGTCAAACCGATCATGTTAGGAAAGATCGTTGAACGACGGGACCAAGTGCGCAAAGGCTTCTTGTCACCGCTTTCCACCGCTTTCTCTACCTTCTTCAGCAAGTGCAGGTCAATAAAAGGACCTTTCTTGAGAGAACGTGGCATGGCTTATCCTCTAATTATTTTTTGCTACGGCGACGTACGATGAACTTATCAGTACGCTTGTTGCTACGGGTCTTCTTACCTTTGGTCTGAACGCCCCACGGAGTTACCGGGTGCTTACCAAAGTTACGACCTTCACCACCACCGTGCGGGTGATCTACCGGGTTCATCGCCGTACCGCGAACGGTAGGACGAACACCACGCCAACGTGCAGCACCTGCTTTACCCAGAACGCGAAGCATGTGTTCAGCGTTACCGACTTCACCCAGGGTGGCGCGGCAATCAGCTGGAACTTTACGCATTTCGCCGGAGCGCAGACGCAGAGTTACGTAGGAACCATCACGAGCAACGATCTGAACGTAGGCACCAGCGGAGCGAGCCATCTGGCCGCCTTTACCTGGTTTCATTTCTACGTTGTGAACCGTTGAACCAACTGGAATGTTGCGCATCGGCAGGGTGTTACCCGCTTTGATTGCAGCATCAACGCCAGATTGAATCTGGTCACCAGCTTTCAGGCCTTTCGGCGCCAGGATGTAACGGCGTTCGCCGTCTTTGTACAGAACCAGCGCGATGTTCGCGGAACGGTTCGGATCGTACTCCAGACGCTCAACCACAGCAGGGATACCGTCTTTGTTGCGCTTGAAGTCAACCAGACGATAATGTTGCTTGTGGCCACCACCGATATGACGGGTGGTGATACGGCCATTGTTGTTACGACCACCGCTTTTGCTCAGTTTTTCCAGCAGCGGGGCATAAGGTTTACCCTTGTGCAGCTCAGGGTTAACCACTTTAACAACGTGGCGACGACCCGGAGATGTAGGTTTACATTTAACAATTGCCATTGTTCTTACTCCTCCGACTTACTCTGCGCCGCCGATGAAGTCCAGATTCTGGCCTTCTTTCAGGGTGACGTAAGCTTTTTTCCAGTCGCTACGACGACCAACACGCTGACCGTGACGCTTCACTTTCCCTTTAACTACCAGGGTGTTCACGTCTTCGACTTCGACTTCAAACAGTTTCTGCACTGCAGCTTTGATTTCTGCTTTGGTCGCGTCTTTGGCAACTTTGAGAACGATGGTGTTGCTTTTTTCCATCGCAGCGGATGCTTTTTCAGATACGTGCGGTGCACGCAGCACTTTCAGCAAACGTTCTTCACGGATCATGCCAGCATCTCCTCAACTTGCTTCACAGCATCAGCAGTCATAACCACTTTGTCGAAGGCGATCAGGCTAACCGGATCGATACCTGCTACATCGCGCACGTCAACCTTGTACAGGTTACGAGCTGCCAGGAACAGATTCTCATCCAGTTCACCGGTCACGATCAGCACGTCTTCCAGAGCCATATCTTTCAGTTTCTGTGCCAGCAGCTTAGTTTTAGGCGCTTCTACAGAGAACTTCTCGACAACGATCAGACGATCTTGACGTACCAGTTCGGACAGGATGCTTTTCAGCGCGCCGCGGTACATCTTTTTGTTTACTTTCTGACTGTGGTCCTGTGGCTTAGCAGCAAAGGTCACGCCGCCTGAACGCCAGATCGGGCTCTTTACAGAACCTGAACGCGCACGGCCGGTGCCTTTCTGACGCCATGGCTTTTTGCCGGAACCAGTTACTTCAGCACGGGTCTTCTGAGCACGGGTACCTTGACGGGCACCTGCTGCATAAGCAACAACAACCTGGTGTACCAGCGCTTCGTTGAAATCACGACCGAAGGTAGTTTCGGAAACAGTCAGCGCGCTTTGCGCGTCTTTCAATACTAATTCCATTGCTATCCCCTTACGCCTTCACAGCTGGTTTAACGATCAGGTTGCCACCGGTTGCGCCCGGTACAGCACCCTTAACCAGCAGCAGGTTGCGCTCAGCGTCAACACGTACTACGTCCAGGCTCTGAACGGTTACGCGCTCATCACCCAGGTGGCCAGCCATTTTCTTGCCTTTGAACACTTTGCCCGGAGTCTGGTTCTGACCGATAGAACCCGGAACGCGGTGAGACAAGGAGTTACCGTGGGTAGCGTCTTGGGTACGGAAGTTCCAGCGCTTAACAGTGCCAGCAAAACCTTTACCTTTAGAAGTACCGGTAACATCGACTTTTTTAACGTCAGCGAAGATTTCTACGCTAATTTCCTGACCTGCAGCGAATTCTTGACCTTCTTCCAGGCGGAATTCCCACAGACCACGGCCAGCTTCAACGCCAGCTTTAGCGAAATGGCCCGCTTCCGGCTTGGTTACACGGTTAGCTTTTTTGCTACCGGTGGTAACCTGAACGGCACGGTAACCGTCGGTGTCCAGGCTTTTAACCTGAGTCACGCGGTTCGCTTCAATTTCAATTACGGTTACTGGGATAGAAACGCCATCTTCAGTGAAGATACGGGTCATACCCACTTTTTTACCGACTAAACCAATCATTGTTTCAACCTCTCAATCGCTCAATGACCTGATTAACCCAGGCTGATCTGCACGTCTACACCGGCAGCCAGATCCAGACGCATCAGAGCATCAACGGTTTTCTCGGTTGGCTCAACGATGTCAACCAGACGCTTGTGAGTGCGAATCTCGTACTGATCGCGCGCGTCTTTGTTGACGTGCGGAGAAATCAGAACGGTAAAGCGCTCTTTGCGAGTTGGCAGCGGGATCGGACCACGGACTTGCGCACCAGTGCGCTTTGCAGTCTCGACGATTTCCGCGGTTGATTGATCGATCAGACGATGATCAAACGCTTTCAGGCGGATACGGATTCTTTGGTTCTGCATGAGACCAGAGCTCCAATTATTTATAAACGTAAATAATTACTCCTCACACCCATTTCGATTGATGGGGGAGTGTAATCGTCAACATATAACCCCCATATCGGGAGTATTGTTCGAGAGGCAAAAAAGGCCTGCCAATCGACTGATTCGCTAAAATCAGGCTTACCAAGATTAGGTAAGCCCGCGCATTATACGCAAAATGGCCGAGGAAGCAAGCCGCAGTTGGAAATATGCTCAGGAAATCGTCATTTTTGCGCGTTCAGATGCAGTCGCGAGATGAAGGCGGCAAACAGGGTATGAATTATGCTTGGTAGGGACGCTCCCCTGCCCCACCGTAAAAACGGTTGCCGGCAGGAGAAACGATGACGAACAGAAGGCAGGTTTACTCTTTGCGCTCTAGAACCTGGGCCTGGGCATAGTTTTGAATACCGAGGCGAGCGATCAGATCCAGCTCGGTTTCCAGCCAGTCGATATGCTCTTCTTCATCGGCCAGGATGTCGATCATTAAATCGCGGCTGACGTAATCGTGGATCGAGTCGGCATAGGCGATACCTTCGCGCAGGTTTTTGGCACCCGCCAGCTCCAGCGCCAAATCGGAACGCAGCATCTCTTCAATGTCTTCGCCGATGTTCAGCTTGCCGAGATCTTGCAGGTTCGGGATCCCTTCCAGGAACAGGATACGCTCGATGTAGCGATCGGCATGTTTCATTTCGTCGATCGACTCGTGGTACTCCTTGTCGTTGAGGCGCATTAACCCCCAATTCTTGAACATGCGGGCGTGCAGGAAATATTGATTGATGGCAACCAGCTCGTTACCGAGCAGCTTGTTGAGGTGAGCAATGATCTTTTTATCGCCTTTCATAGGTAATTCCTCCTGGCCAGTTCTAAAAGTGTAGAACCTGTAAGCCAAGAGTCAAAAATAACCTTACCCTTTGTTAGGCAACTTCATGCATTGGGATGATAGTTCCGCGTTCCTCCACCATAATCTGTCTTGCCTGACGAATGCACTTTCCACAATCGGTACCAATCGGCACAAGTTCACGCAGCTGCTTCATGGTATGGGGATTGTGCTGACGCACCGCATTACGGATCGCTTTGTCAGTCACCGCATTACACAGACATACATACATAGAGAGACTCACTTCTTAACCAATGCACTGAGTCTAAATGGGAATGGTTTTTATTTCAATTAAGATTTAAACAAATTGCATAAAAAAAGGGCACCGAAGTGCCCTTTTTTGTGTCGAAAAAATTATTCGCGATTAAGCGATAACTTTAGCAACAACACCTGCGCCAACGGTACGGCCGCCTTCACGGATTGCGAAACGCAGACCGTCGTCCATCGCGATTGGGTGAATCAGGGTTACAACCATGTTCACGTTGTCGCCTGGCATTACCATCTCTACGCCTTCTGGCAGTTCGATGGTACCGGTCACGTCAGTTGTACGGAAGTAGAACTGTGGACGGTAGCCTTTGAAGAATGGCGTGTGACGACCACCTTCATCTTTGCTCAGGATGTACACTTCAGATTCGAACTGGGTGTGTGGCTTGATAGAGCCTGGCTTCGCCAGTACCTGACCACGTTCGATTTCTTCACGTTTGATACCACGCAGCAGAACACCTACGTTCTCACCAGCACGGCCCTCGTCCAGCAGTTTGCGGAACATTTCAACGCCAGTACAGGTAGACTTAACGGTGTCTTTGATACCAACGATTTCAACTTCTTCGCCAACTTTGATGATACCGCGCTCAACACGACCGGTAACAACGGTACCACGACCGGAGATGGAGAATACGTCTTCGATTGGCAGCAGGAACGGCTTGTCGATAGCACGCTCTGGCTCTGGGATGTAGCTGTCCAGCGCTTCGGCCAGTTCGATGATTTTCGCTTCCCACTCAGCTTCGCCTTCCAGCGCTTTCAGCGCGGAACCGCGGATTACTGGCAGGTCGTCGCCTGGGAAGTCGTAAGCGGACAGCAGTTCGCGAACTTCCATTTCTACCAGTTCCAGCAGCTCTTCATCATCAACCATGTCGCATTTGTTCATGAATACGATGATGAAAGGAACGCCAACCTGACGACCCAGCAGGATGTGCTCACGGGTCTGAGGCATTGGGCCGTCAGTCGCAGCAACTACCAGGATCGCGCCGTCCATCTGAGCAGCACCGGTGATCATGTTTTTCACGTAGTCGGCGTGCCCTGGGCAGTCAACGTGCGCGTAGTGACGAGTCGGGGTGTCATACTCAACGTGAGAGGTGTTGATGGTGATACCACGAGCTTTTTCTTCTGGCGCGTTATCGATCTGGTCGAAAGCACGTGCAGAACCGCCGTAGGTTTTAGCCAGAACGGTGGTGATCGCTGCAGTCAGGGTAGTTTTACCGTGGTCAACGTGGCCGATAGTACCAACGTTAACGTGCGGTTTTGTACGTTCAAATTTTTCTTTAGACACGGCTATATTCCTTACTATAGCGCTCTCCCCTTCTGGAGAGAGCACGGGACTTTGGTTTTAACCCTGCGGCTTATTTGCCACGGGCTTCGATTACGGCCTGAGCGACGTTGTTCGGTGCATCATCATACTTCAGGAATTCCATGGTGTATGATGCGCGACCTTTAGTCAGAGAACGCAGCTGAGTTGCGTAGCCGAACATTTCGGACAACGGTACTTCAGCGTGGATCTTAACGCCAGTCACTTCAGATTCCTGACCGCGCAGCATGCCGCGACGACGGCTCAAGTCACCGATAACGTCACCGGTGTTCTCTTCTGGAGTCTCAACTTCAACCTTCATGATAGGCTCAAGCAGAACTGGTTTCGCTTTCTTAAAGCCTTCTTTAAAGGCGATAGACGCGGCCAGTTTAAACGCCAGTTCAGAGGAGTCAACGTCGTGGTAAGAACCGAAGTGCAGACGAATACCCATGTCTACTACCGGGTAACCAGCCAACGGACCAGACTTCAGCTGCTCCTGGATGCCTTTATCAACGGCAGGGATGTATTCGCCAGGAATTACGCCGCCTTTGATGTCGTTGATGAACTCGTAACCTTTCGGGTTAGAGCCCGGCTCCAGTGGGTACATGTCGATCACAACGTGACCGTACTGACCGCGACCACCAGACTGCTTGGCGTGCTTACCTTCAACATCGGTAATCTTCGCGCGAATCGCTTCGCGGTAAGCTACCTGAGGTTTGCCCACGTTAGCTTCAACGTTGAATTCACGCTTCATGCGGTCAACGATGATGTCGAGGTGCAGTTCACCCATACCGGCGATGATGGTCTGGTTAGACTCTTCGTCAGTCCATACGCGGAATGACGGGTCTTCTTTAGCCAGACGGCCCAGAGCCAGACCCATTTTTTCCTGGTCAGCTTTGGTTTTCGGTTCAACGGCGATAGAGATTACCGGCTCAGGGAATTCCATACGCTCCAGGATGATTGGAGAGTCTGGATCACACAGGGTGTCCCCGGTGGTCACGTCTTTCAGACCGATCGCAGCGGCGATGTCGCCTGCGCGAACTTCTTTGATCTCTTCACGCTTGTTGGCGTGCATCTGAACGATACGGCCGAAACGCTCGCGCGCAGACTTAACGGAGTTCAGCACGGTGTCGCCGGAGTTAACAACGCCGGAGTACACGCGGAAGAAGGTCAAGTTACCTACGAACGGGTCGGTAGCGATTTTGAACGCCAGAGCAGAGAACGGCTCGTCATCACTTGCGTGACGCTCAGCCGGAGTGTCTTTACCGTCGTCCAGGATACCGTTGATCGCAGGAACGTCAGTTGGTGCCGGCAGGTATTCGATTACCGCATCCAGCATCGCCTGCACGCCCTTGTTCTTGAACGCAGAACCGCAGGTAACCAGGATGATTTCGTTGTTCAGTACGCGCTGACGCAGAGCAGTTTTGATTTCTTCCTCGGTCAGCTCTTCGCCGCCCAAGTATTTTTCCATCAGCTCTTCGGAAGCTTCCGCAGCGGACTCGATCAGGTTCTGGCGCCATTCTTCAGCCAGATCCATCATGTCAGCCGGGACGTCTTCGTATTCGAAGGTTACGCCTGCGTCTTCTTCGTTCCAGTTGATCGCCTTCATTTTCACCAGGTCGATAACGCCGGTGAATTTATCTTCTGCGCCGATAGCCAGCTGCAGAGGAACAGGGTTGGCGCCCAGACGAGATTTGATCTGGCCTACAACTTTCAGGAAGTTAGCGCCCATACGGTCCATTTTGTTAACGAACGCGATACGTGGCACTTTGTATTTGTTAGCCTGACGCCATACGGTTTCAGACTGTGGCTGAACACCACCAACAGCACAGTAAACCATTACCGCGCCATCCAGCACACGCATGGAACGTTCTACTTCGATGGTGAAGTCAACGTGCCCTGGGGTGTCGATGATGTTTACGCGATGCGGTTCGAACTGCTTAGCCATACCAGACCAGAAAGCAGTAGTCGCTGCAGAAGTGATGGTAATACCACGCTCCTGCTCCTGTTCCATCCAGTCCATGGTGGCAGCGCCGTCATGAACTTCACCGATTTTGTGGTTTACACCGGTGTAGAACAGAATACGTTCGGTAGTGGTGGTTTTACCGGCGTCGATGTGAGCACTGATACCGATGTTGCGGTAGCGTGCAATGGGTGTTGTACGAGCCATTTGATTCCTCTATTCCTAGGGCGTTCAAGTTCAGTTAACCCAAGCGGGCCGATTTGACGCGCCCGCTTGGTTAGCATGACTACAGCCGGGTGATTACCAGCGGTAGTGGGCGAACGCCTTGTTGGCTTCGGCCATACGGTGAACGTCTTCACGCTTCTTAACAGCAGAACCTTTGTTCTCTGCTGCGTCAGACAGCTCGTTCGCCAGGCGCAGAGCCATGGATTTATCACCGCGTTTACGTGCAGCATCAACGATCCAACGCATTGCCAGAGCATTACGACGAACCGGGCGGACTTCAACTGGTACCTGATAAGTAGAACCGCCAACGCGACGCGACTTAACTTCTACAGTCGGGCGAACGTTGTCGAGAGCGACTTCGAAAGCTTCCAGGTGATCTTTACCAGAACGCTGAGCCAGGGTCTCCAGCGCGGTATAGACGATTGCTTCTGCAGTAGATTTTTTACCGTCTACCATCAGGATATTTACAAATTTGGCCAGCAGCTCAGATCCGAACTTAGGATCTGGCAGGATTTTACGTTGGCCGATTACGCGACGACGTGGCATGGAAATACTCCGTTGTTAATTCAGGATTGTCCAAAACTCTACGAGTTTATTTTGACATTAAAGTTAAAACGTTTGGCCTTACTTAACGGAGAACCATTAAGCCTTTGGCTTCTTCACGCCGTACTTGGAACGAGCTTGCTTACGGTCTTTAACACCGGAGCAGTCAAGTGCACCACGGACGGTGTGGTAACGCACACCTGGCAGGTCTTTTACACGACCGCCACGGATCAGGATTACGGAGTGTTCCTGCAGGTTGTGGCCTTCGCCACCGATGTAGGAAGTCACTTCGAAACCGTTGGTCAAACGCACACGGCAAACTTTACGCAGTGCGGAGTTTGGTTTTTTCGGGGTAGTGGTGTATACGCGGGTGCATACGCCACGTTTCTGCGGGCAGGCTTCCAGCGCTGGAACGTTGCTTTTAGCAGCCTTCACAGAGCGTGGTTTGCGAACCAGCTGGTTAATTGTTGCCATTAAAAAAGCTCCTGGTTTTTGCTTCGTACTAGCTTCGTAAACATGTGATAAATCCCCTCGTATGCACTATTGGCAAAGTACGAGGACGCAGAATTTTAGGGCTGACCAGTATGGGTGTCAAGAAATATACAACATCACTCTCATTACCAGGCCATTTGGCTGCGGTGTTGTTCGGTTAATTCAACGAAGTGATTATAGCCGACGACAGTGATTTTGTGCGAAAAATGACCAACCAATCCCCGGGCTTCCAGGTCGTCCTGCAGCGCATAAAGGGATATGGGGGCGGCGAGCAGCGATTCAAGATGGGCGCTGCCGGCAAGGCCTGCAAGCACGCCGTCCTGCAGCAGCAGCAGCGCGTCACCCTCCGCCGTCAGGCGCAGCAGCGCAGGCAAGTCACATTGGTTTGGCGAGTGGCTCAGGGTATACAGCATCAGAGGATCCTAAAACGTCATCACGGCGTCGTAGCCGGCCAGTTCGCGGCGCAGTTCGTCCGGTGCCAGCACCTCGGCATCCAGCACCCAATCGGTCACCTGGCTCAGCCCACGCTCCTGCAGCGAAGCCTGGCACAGATAGCACCGCTCCACGTCATACAGCGGCAGCACGCCGAAGGTGGCGATGTAATTGCGCGCCAAAATCTTTTCCGGTTGCTGGCCCGGCAACAGCTGCAATACGCCGTCGCCGACAAAAAACACCCCCAAATCTTCACTGAGCGCCGACGTGGCGAGCAGCGCATCCAGCCCTTCCCTGCCGCCGGCGCCGCCGTGCGGCCCGTGGGTGAAAACAAAAGCGACTCGTTTCATCATATCCTCAGAACTGCACCAGACGGTCGCAACTCAGCGACGCTTCGGCCAGGGAACCCAGCCCGCTCAGGGTAAAGCCGGGCTGCAGGTTGGCGCTTGCCAGCCCCTGTTGCGCCGCCTCCTGCTCGTCGGTGACGCCACGGCGCAGCGCAGCGGCTACGCAGACGTTGAGCGCTACGCCGTGTTGCTGCGCCAGTTGCGTCCAACCGCGCACCAGGTCGAACTCGTCGCTGGCGGGCGCGGTCAGCTGGTTGGCGTTCAGCACGCCCTCACGGTAGAAAAAGACGCTGGAAAGCCGGTGCCCTTTCGCCAACAAAGCCTGAGCGAACTGATAGGCGCTGCTGGCCTGCTGCGTGCCGTAAGCCGGGCCGGTGACCAATAGGCAATAATCGAGCATCAACGGTCGCTTCCCAACAGATCGCCGCTCTTGAACTGGCGGATGTACAGATACACGGTGTGTTTGGAGATGTTCAGGCGATCCGCCACCTGGTTGATCGCATCCTTGATGTCGAAGATGCCTTTCTCATAGAGGTTGAGCACCACCTGGCGGTTCTTGGCGTTATTGGACACCGAGCGGTCGGCGTTCACCTCTTCGATGGTGAACTCCAGCGTCTGCGCCACCAGATCGTCGACGGAAGACGCAAAATTCACCGACGACGGCACGTCCTGCGTGGCCGGCGGCATAAAGGTCTGCATGATCTGCGAAAACGGTACGTCGAGGTTCATGTTGATGCACAGCAAGCCGATCACCCGCTGCTCGCGATTGCGAATGGCGATAGTCACCGACTTCATCAACACGCCGCTCTTGGCGCGGGTAAAGTAGGCTTTCGACACGCTGCTGTCGTCGCCGGCCATGTCGTGCAGCATGCGCAGCGCCAGATCGGTGATCGGCGAGCCGATTTTACGCCCGGTATGTTCACCGTTGGCGATGCGTACCGCTGAGCTGTTCAGGTCTTCCAGCGCGTGCAGTACGATCTCGCAGTGGCCGCCGATCAACATCGCCAGCCCGTCGACCACCGCTTCATAGGATTTCAGGATTTCATGATCCGTTTGAGTAAACGGACGTTCATTCAGCAAATCAAGTTCGCTGGCTTCGCTGGATAAAAGCGAATTCGACATCGAAGATACCACCCTCATAGATCGCCTGTGCCAGGGGGCGCAGCTAAAACCGCTCGAACCGGATCGCTGCCGTCGTCGGCACGCCGCAGCGCGGCCGGCTGAGAGCGCCATCAAACGGCACGATGACATCCGCGGGCGAGGCGGCCGGGAACAATTTTAGGTACACGCCCTAAGGGGCAGACGCATGACTGATAAGTCAGAATTATTAGTCTAGCAAAGCGGCCGGAGCAAAGTCCTTGCGTTTGCGCGTGGTATTGACGTTAAGCCCGATGCCCGGCAGGCGTCAAGCGTTCAATGGAGAGAGAGGCGGCGGCTGCCGAAATGAAAACCGCCGCGGAGGGCATCCGCGGCGGTGGCAAACAAAGCGGCGATGTTATTTCGCTTTGGCGTCTGCTTTCGCGTCCGCCGGTTTTTCGGCTTTAGCGTCGGCTTTCGGCGCCGCTTTCACGTCCAGCAGCTCAACGTCGAAGACCAGCGTGGAGTTAGCCGGGATGCCCGGAACGCCGGTTTTGCCGTAGGCCAGCGCCGGTGGGATCACCAGCTTGATTTTGCCGCCTTTCTTGATGTGCTTCAGGCCTTCGGTCCAGCCTGGGATCACGCCGTCCAGACGGAACGACAGCGGCTCGCCGCGGGTGTAGGAGTTATCGAACTCGGTACCGTCGGTCAGGGTGCCTTTGTAGTTCACCACCACGGTGTCGCTGTCTTTCGGCGCTTCACCCGCGCCCGGCTTCTCTACCTGGTACAGCAGGCCGGATTCGGTTTTCTTCACGCCTTTTTCTTTAGCGAAGCTATCGCGGTACTTGGTGCCTTTGGTTTCGTTATCCTTGGCGTCCTGCTCCATCTTCGCCTGAGCGGAAGCCTTCACGCGCGCTTCGAAGCCCTGCAGGGTCTTCTCGATGTCGGCGTCGTTCAGTTTGCTCTTGTTGGCGAACGCGTCCTGAACGCCGGCAATCAGCTGATCTTTGTCCAGCTTGATGCCCAGCTTCTCTTGCTCTTTCAGAGAGTTGTCCATGTAACGGCCGAGAGAGGCGCCCAGTGCGTAAGCCGCTTGCTCGTCGTCGTTTTTGAACTTGCCGGTGCTCGGTGCTGCTGCCGCGTCCGCTGGTTTAGCGGCATCGGCTGCCATGACCTGGGTCGCATTCAGAGCAAAAGCCATGGTGGTTGCCAGAAGCGTGACTTTAAACAAAGATTTCATCCATTTCTCCAGTGTCTGAAGCGATGCCCCAAACAATCATTAGGTAAGATAACCGGGCTACTATAGCTGCCTGAAACAAAACAAAACAGTCGCACAGGTAACCAATCGAGTCAAAGTGTGACTCCCGCTTTGCCAAGAAGTTTCCCCCTGCGTGCTACTCCCATGATAAATCAGATTTTTCTTGCGGAATATTCGGCCAGGCTCGCAAAAAACGGCAGATCGAGCGTGCAACTTTTCAGCACTTTACACTGTCGATCGCAACGTTGCGCGCCGTCTGGAGAAATAGCGCGAGCAAACCCGGCGCCAGCTGTTACCATAGCGCCGAATCAGGATTTTATCGCGTCAGAGGTAGCCTCATGCACAACGCCGACATTCAACGCCTGCTACAGCGGCTTGAAGAACTGGAAAGCCGTCAGGCCTTCCAAGAGCTCACCATCGAAGAGCTCAACCAGACCGTCATCCAGCATCAAATGGAAATGCTGAAGATGCGCGAACACCTGCGCATGTTGACCGACAAGCTGCGCTCGACCCAAACCTCAATGATCGCCTCGCAGTCGGAAGAAACCCCTCCGCCGCACTATTGAGGGCTCGCCACGCGGTTATTTCAGGCGTGCCAACCCTTCGACGGCACGCTCGAGATACCGGCGCGGGCACCCCAGGTTGATGCGGATAAAACCGCGCCCCTGCGGGCCGAAACCGCTGCCCATCGACGGCGCCAGCTTCGCCACCGCCACCAGCGCCTGCTGCAAGTCTGTATCGCTCAAACCCAGCGAGCGGCAATCCAGCCAGGCGAGATAGGTCCCTTCAGCCTGGGTCATCGCGCACCAGGGCGCGGCGGCCGCCAGCGCCTGCTCAAACCAACGCCGATTCTCCGCCAGGTAGTCGAGCAGCTCATCAAGCCAGGCAGCGCCCCGTTGATAGGCCGCGGTCGCCGCCGTCATCGACAGCGCGTTGAACACATCCAGCCCGTGGGCGTTCAGTCGATCGACAAACGCCTGCCGAAGCCGGGCGTTGGGGATCAGGAAATTCGAAATGCGCAGCGAGGAGAGGCCGAACGTTTTGCTGGCGGACGTCGCCGCAATCACCCGATCGCGATATTCCTCGCCCAGATGCAACACCGACGTAAACGTCTCGCCGGGCAGCAGCAGGTCGGCCCAAATTTCATCGGAGATCACCGTGACGTCGTGGGCGTGGCAGAGCGCCATGAGCCGCTCCAGTTCATCACGGCGCCAGCAACGGCCGGTCGGGTTGTGCGGATTGCACAGCAACAACAGCGGCGGTTTACGCAGCGCCAGACAGGCGGCCAGCTGGTCGAAATCGATCCGGTATCCCTGCGGGGTTTCCCGCAGCGGGTTTTCAATCACCTCTCTGCCGTTCATGGTGACTATCTTGGCGAACGAGCCATAATACGGCCCCTGCACCACCACCCCGTCCCCCGGCTTGCTGAGCAGTTGGATCAGCATCGCCAGCCCCGGCACCACCCCTTCAATCGACGTGAACCACTCGCGCCGCAGCGGCAAGCCGTGCCGCTTGGCAAACCAGTCGATCGCTGCCTCATAGTAAGCGTCGTCGCGTTCGCTGTAGCCAAAGACGCCGTGGTCCACCCGCTGATGCAGCGCCTGCTGCACCTCTGGCGGGCACGGAAAGTCGAAATCGGACACCCACATCGGCAACAGTTCGCTGCCGTCCAGTTGCAGATAGCGGTCGATGAAGTCCCACTTCACGGAGCCGGTGTTGTGGCGATCGATGATGGCGTTGAAATGACTCGTCATGTCAGGCTTCCTTACTCTGCAAGTCGTTCTGAGGTTGGAGTTTGGCGATACCGAAGCCGGTGAACCCATAAATCAGGGCGAACACCACCGCGGCATAACATTGGATCGCCCACGGCAGCAGATCGAGGGTGCTGACCCCCAGCGTGGTGGCCATGTAAATGCCGGCGGCCGTCCACGGGATCAGCGGTTCGATGACGGTGCCCGCATCTTCGACGGTGCGCGACAGATTTTTGTTGTCCAGCCCCATGCGTCGATAGGCCCCTTTGAACAGCTCCGCCGGAATCAGCAGCGCCAGCTTGCCGTCGCTGGTCGCGCCGGTCACCAGGATAGTGGTGGCAACGGTGGCGGCGATCAGCTGGCCGGTGGTGTGCACCACTTTCAGCAGCCGGCTGATGATCACCGTCAGCGCGCCGGTCAGCGTCAGAGCGCCGGCGAAGGAAAAGGCGCAGAACACCAGCAGGATCGTACTCATCATCGAGAACATGCCACCGCGGTTCAGCAGGCGCGGCACATCGGCGACGATACCCTCGACGTTGTGGCCCTGAGCGGCAAACATCGACAGATTGAAACCGTCCATCAACGCATTCAGCCCCTGCTGCAGGCTAAAACCCTGCAGCGCGACGCCGATGGCGATCGCCAGCGCGCAGGCGGCCAGCATGACGGGGATCACCGGCCGTTTGGTCACCGCGCCCCACAGCACCAGCACCGGCGGCAGGATCAGCAGCAGATTGAAGTGGTACAGCCCCTCGAGCGCGCCGACGATTTCGGTCACTTTTTCCGGCGTTGCCACGCTGCCCACCGCACCGGTGTGGCCGGCGATCAGGTACACCACGGCGGCCAGGATGAAGCTCGGCAACGTCGTGTACATCAGATGCTGGATATGGCTGTAGAGATCGGTATCCGCGACGATGGCCGCGAAGTTGGTCGAATCGGACAACGGCGAAATTTTGTCGCCGAAGTAAGCGCCGGACACCACCGCCCCGGCCGCGGCGGCCAGCGGCACGTCCAGACCGGCGGCCACGCCCATCAGCGCCACGCCCACGGTGCCGGCCGCTCCCCAAGAAGTGCCGGTGCACACCGAGATCACGCTGGTGATGAAGAATGCGGCGATCAGAATGTATTGCGGGCTGATCAGCTTCAGCCCCCAGTACACCATGTAAGGGATTGTGCCGCTGATCATCCAGGTGCCGATCAGGCCACCCACGCAGATCAGGATCAGGATAACCGGCATCGCCTTCGCCAGCTTGGCCACGATGGCCTCGATGATGTCGTCCCAGCGGTAGCCTTGCCACCAGGCCAACGCGGCGGCGATGGCGGCGGAAACCAGCAGCAGCGGTTCAATGCGCAGGCCAAACTGACCATAGCCGATGATGAGCAGCAACAGCATGGCCACAATCGGCAGCGTCGCCAACCCAAGGTTGAGCGTTTTCTTATTATCCATATACGGCTCCTGTTGAAGATGGGGTACTGCAACAGCGTAATGGCTTCGATAATCGGAGGATGTGAGCGCAGGCAATCGGCCATGTAATCGGTTTCATGAGGTAGCGTTGTGTGAGCCGTCTCTCATTCGCCGCGCTTGCTTTGCGCATGCGCCTCACCGTCGGTTACGGAGTCTCGCAGGATAAGTTCGGCCGAAAAGCGGTTGTTCTGCGGCGCAACGTCGCTGCCGCTGTGGATCTGCAGCGCCAGGCGCGCGGCGCGTCGGGCCATTTTCTCGATCGGGTAATGCACAGTGGTCAACGAAGGATGGAGATATTTCGCCAGGGCAATGTCGTCAAAGCCGACGATCGACAGCGCCTCGGGCAGCTGAACTTGCCGTTGATGGCAGGTGCGCATCATGCCGGCGGCCATCACGTCGTTGAACGTCACTGCGGCGGTGAAGCGTTGGTCGCTGGCCAGAACGCGCTCGGCCGCCAGTTCGCCCCCTCGCTCGTTGAAGGGCACGCTGATGATCCAGCTGCCGGGCACCTCAATGCCGGCGGCGGCCATGGCCTGGCGGTAACCCGCTAGCCGCTGCGCGCGATCGTCGATCGGCAGATCCGCCGTCACGCAGGCAATTCTTCGATGCCCCTGGCGTATGAGCAGCTCGGTCGCCGTCTGCGCCGCATTGGCGTTGTCGAGCCAGATGCAACGGTTGGCGATGGCGGGCAGGTAACGATTGATCAGCACCAGCGCGGGCGTATGGGCGGCGTAGCGCAGCAGCGCCTCCTCCCCCATGCGCGTGACGTGCGCCACGATGGCTTCACATCCCTGATTGATGAGAAAATCGAGGCCGCTTTTTTCCAGCTCGGCCTGATGCCCACCGCTGCACAACATCAAACGCACGCCGGCCTGCCGCGTGATGTCTTCCACGCCCCGCGCCAGACGCGAGAAAAACGGATCGTCAAGATTGCCGGTCAGCAACCCCAGCATATTGCCGCTTCTTTTCGCCAGCGCCAGCGCGGCGGCGTTGCGGTGGTAGTTAAACTCGCGCATCGCTTTCTCGACGCGTTCGCGGGTCACCGGTTCAACGTAGGCGGTATTATTGATCACCCGGCTGACGGTGGCCGTGGAAACGCCGGCGCGCCGCGCCACGTCTTTCATGGTGGCCATGGCATGTCCTGTTGTGCCGTTCGGCGCCCGGTGCGCCGCGCATAAAAAAGGGCAGCCGATGGCCGCCCTCTTGTCTCGTCACTGCGATCTGCTTAGTGGCAGCCGCAGCCGCCGTTACCGCAACCGCCTTTACCGTGGTCGTGACCATGGTCGTGATCGTGGCTGTGGCCGTGACCGCCGCAGCAGCCGTCACCGTGTTCGTGGTGATGGTCGTGCTCGCCGTGTACGTGACCGTGCGCCAGTTCTTCTGCGGTCGCTTCGCGGATCGCGACAACTTCCACGTTGAAGTTCAGGTTTTGGCCGGCCAGCATGTGGTTGCCGTCAACCACCACGTGGTCGCCGTCAACTTCGGTGATTTCAACCGGTACCGGGCCCTGATCGGTGTCAGCCAGGAAACGCATGCCGACCTGCAGTTCGTCAACGCCCATGAAGACGTCTTTCGGTACGCGCTGCACCAGGTTTTCGTCGTAGTTGCCGTACGCGTCGTTCGCGCCGACGTGAACGTCAAAACGATCGCCAACGTCGTGGCCTTCGAGTGCTTTTTCCAGACCTGCGATCAGAGAACCATGCCCGTGCAGATAGTCCAGCGGTGCGCTCACCGGAGACTCATCAACCAAAACACCGTCTTCTGTACGTACTTGGTAAGCCAGGCTGACCACCAAGTCTTTTGCTACTTTCATGATATCTCCTACCGTTGGCTACTAGGACGCGCACCGTTATCGGGATGCGCGCCTTTTCCGGACAGATTGTAACGGAAATCTGCCTCGCTGTACCCTCCGGGATAAAAAAACGCTACTTCGGCTGGAAAATGCCGATCACCTGCTCTTGCGGGCGAACGTGTTTTTCCACCTGTTGTTCGGTCTGGCGCTGATGGTGGCCGCACTTGACGCACTCCACCACCTCCACCTGATCCTCCCGCCATACCGCCAGCGTATCCATGGCGCTGCAGCTCGGGCACACCGCCCCGGCGATAAATCTCTTACGTGTTGCAGACATCGTTATGCTCCCGCTTATTCGTATTCGTCCCAGCCGTCGAACTGGCGACTTTCTTTTTGCATTTCGCGATGGAACAGCTCTTCCAGCTCGCGCCGCGCCTCTTTCACGCGGGAAATTTGCGCCACGTCGCCCTGATGCGGCGGCATCAGTTCACGCAGCATGCGCATATCCAGGCGGCGGAAATGCTGCTGGGCGCGGAAGGCCTGATGCGGGTGCATGCCCAACTCCATCAGCGCTTTGCGCCCCAGTTCCAGCGCGCTGGAGAAGGTCTCGCGGCTGAACTGCTTCACGCCCGCCTGCAGCAACTCATGCGCCTCCACGCGGCCGCGCGCCCGCGCCAGAATGCTCAGATTCGGGAAGTGCTGCTGGCACAGCCGCACGATCTCCATGGTGTCTTCCGGCTCATTGCAGGTGATCACGATCGACTTGGCCTTCTCGGCGCCCGCCGCGCGCAGCAGCTCCAGCTCGGTGGCGTCACCGTAATAAACCTGGTAACCGTAACGCCGCAGCACGCCGACGGCGCTGACGTCGCGCTCCAGTACGGTAATGCGCATTTTGTTGGCCATCAACAGGCGGCCGATCACCTGGCCGAAACGCCCGAAGCCGACGATGATCACCTGCGGATCGTCGTCCTCTACGTACGGCGTTTCCTCTTCTTCGCCCTTGGCGTTATAGCGACGCGCCAAAATGCGGTCGATGGCCTGCATCAGCAGCGGCGTGGTCATCATCGACAGCGTCACCACCACCAGCAGCAAGGAGAGTTGATCCGGCTGCAGCACCTTTTGCGCGCCCGCCGCAGAAAACAGCACGAAGGCGAACTCGCCGCCCTGGCTGAGCACCCCGGCGAACTGCAGGCGCACCGAACTGCGCAGGCCGAACAGACGCGACACCCCGTAGAGCACGCCGGATTTGATCGCCACCAGCGCCAGCACGCCGATCAACACCTCGGCCAGATGGGTGTAGAGCACGCCGATATTCAACACCATGCCCACCGAGATAAAGAACAGCCCCAGCAGCAGCCCTTTAAACGGCTCGATGGAAATCTCCAGTTCGTGGCGGTATTCGCTCTCCGCCAGCAGCACCCCGGCGATGAAGGTGCCGAGCGCCATCGACAGGCCAAGCGTCTCCATAAACAGCGCCGAGCCGAGCACCAGCAACAGCGCCGCGGCGGTGAAGATCTCGCGCACGCCGGAAGCGGCGATATAGCGGAACAGCGGCCGCAGCAGGAAGCGGCCGCCGATCAGCATGCCGCCGAACGCCGCCACCTTGAGCGCGATCTTCGCCCAGTCGTCGCTGGTTCCGCCGGCGCCGGCCAGAATGGGGATCAACGCCAACGCCGGGATCACCGCCATATCCTGGAACAGCAGCACCGAGAAGCCGAGCTGCCCCCCTTCGTTGCGGTTCATGCCCTTCTCGCGCATCAGCTGCAGCGCCATGGCGGTGGAAGACATCGCCAGGCCGATACCGCCGATCACCGCCGCCTGCCAGGCGAAGTGCGTCAGATACAGCAACGCGCCCAGCACCGCAGCGGTGATCAACACCTGGCCGGCGCCGGCGCCGAAGATCGAGCGCCGCAGCTCCCACAGCTTGCTGGGGTTCAGCTCCAGGCCGATGATGAACATCAGGAACACCACGCCCAGCTCGGAGAAATGCAGGATCTCGTCGACGTCGCGAATGAAGCCCAATCCCCAGGGGCCGATGGCGATGCCGGCGATCAGATAGCCCAGCACCGCGCCGATCCCCAGGCGACGGGCGATCGGCACCGTCACCACCGCGGCGAACAGGAACAGCAAAATGGCGGTCAGTAAGGTCGATCCTTCCATCGTCACCGCCCTCCGTGCGGCAGCGGGTGGCTCAGCCACTCGCCGTAGGCGTCCGCATGGCTGCGCAGCACCTCCGGCTTCTGCCGCCGCGCCCAATAGACCACGAACGGCGTCAGCCAATGCATATGGCACATCCCGGCGGTCAACTCGAACGGCCGCAGGATATCTTCCATCGGATAGTGGTTATAACCGCCGGTGCGGTAGGCACCTTCCGGCTCACCGGTGGTGATCACCGATCGCCAGTATTTACCCGCCAGCGCATTGCCGCCCACCCCGCTGGCGAAGCCGCGCGACAGCACGCGATCCAGCCACTCCTTCAGCAGCGCCGGGCAGCTGTAGGTATACAGCGGGTGCTGAAACACGATGACCTGATGCTCACGCAGCAGCTGTTGTTCGTGATGGATATCGATAAAAAAATCAGGGTAGTGCGCGTAGAGATCGTGCACGGTGACATGTTCCAACTGCTGCGCCGGTCGAAGCAAAACCCGGTTCGCCACCGAGTCATGAGATTCCGGATGGGCATACAGCAGCAAGACCTTGGGCGGCTGCGACATCATTCCCCTCCAAAGCGTCGTCAGGGTAGCGGTTTTCCGTTACCATGCATCGCAAAGACAAAAACAGCGCGCGGTGCGCGTTCTGTTACCTTAATGATAATTTAACATACTCTGAACATACGGCGCTTTATGATTGTATTCTCCTCGCTACAAATCCGACGCGGCATCCGCGTCCTGCTGGACAACGCCACGGCGACGGTTAATCCAGGGCAGAAGGTCGGCCTGGTGGGCAAAAACGGCTGCGGCAAATCCACGCTGCTGTCGCTGCTGAAGGGCGAGATCGCGGCGGATGGCGGCAGCTTTACCTTCCCCGGCAACTGGGCGCTGGCCTGGGTCAACCAGGAGACGCCGGCGCTGGACGTGCCGGCCATTGAGTATGTTATCGACGGCGACCGCGAGTTTCGCCAGCTCGAAGCCGAATTGCAGGCGGCCAACGACCGCAACGACGGCCACGCCATCGCTACCCTGCACGGCAAGCTGGACGCCATCGACGCCTGGACCATCCGTTCCCGCGCCGCCAGCCTGCTGCACGGCCTCGGCTTCTCCAACGAACAGCTGCAAAGCCCGGTGCGCGACTTCTCCGGCGGCTGGCGCATGCGCCTCAACCTGGCGCAGGCGCTGGTGTGCCGTTCCGATCTGCTGCTGCTCGACGAACCGACCAACCACCTGGATCTCGATGCGGTGATCTGGCTGGAGCGCTGGCTGAAAAGCTATCCCGGCACGCTGGTACTGATCTCGCACGACCGCGACTTCCTCGATCCGATCGTCGACAAGATCCTGCATATCGAACAGCAGACGATCAATGAGTACACCGGCAACTATTCGTCGTTCGAACGCCAGCGCGCCACCAAGCTGGCGCAGCAACAGTCGCTGTATCAGCATCAGCAAGAGAAAGTGGCGCACCTGCAAAGCTATATCGACCGTTTCCGCGCGCAGGCCACCAAGGCCAAGCAGGCGCAGAGCCGCATCAAGATGCTGGAGCGCATGGAGCTGATCGCCCCGGCGCACGTCGACAACCCGTTCACCTTCAGCTTCCGTCCGCCGGAAAGCCTGCCGAACCCGCTGCTGCGCATGGACAAAGTCAGCGCCGGGTATGGCGATAAAGTGATCCTGAAGTCAATCAAGCTGAACCTGGTGCCCGGCTCGCGCATTGGCCTGCTCGGCCGCAACGGCGCCGGTAAATCCACGCTGATCAAACTGCTGGCCGGCACCCTGGAGCCGCTGAGCGGCGAGATTGGCCTGGCGAAAGGCATCAAGCTGGGTTACTTCGCCCAGCACCAGCTGGAATTCCTGCGCGCCGACGAATCGCCGCTGCAGCACCTGAGCCGCATCGCACCACGGGTGCTGGAGCAGCAACTGCGCGACTATCTGGGCGGCTTCGGTTTCCAGGGCGACAAGGTCAGCGAAGTGACCGAACGCTTCTCCGGCGGCGAGAAGGCGCGGCTGGTGCTGGCGCTGATCGTCTGGCAGCGCCCTAACCTGCTGCTGCTCGATGAACCGACCAACCACCTGGATCTCGACATGCGTCAGGCGCTGACCGAGGCGCTGATCGATTTCGAAGGCGCGTTGGTGGTGGTCTCGCACGACCGTCACCTGCTGCGCTCCACCACCGACGATCTGTACCTGGTGCACGACGGCCAGGTCGAGCCTTTCGAGGGCGATCTCGACGACTACCAGCAGTGGCTTGTCGACCTGCAGCGCCAGGAAAGCCAGCAGGACGCGCCGGAAAAAGAGAGCGGCGGCAACAGCGCGCAGGCGCGCAAGGATCAAAAACGCCGCGAGGCGGAGTTCCGTACGCAGACCCAACCGCTGCGCAAGCAGATCGCCAAGCTGGAACAGCAGATGGAAAAACTGGGCGCCGAACTGGCGGCGGTGGAGGAACAGCTGGCGGATCCCGCGCTGTACGACATCAGCCGCAAGGCCGAGTTGACCGACTGCCTGCAAAAGCAAAGCCAGGCCAAATCCGCGCTGGAAGAGACGGAAATGACCTGGCTGGATGCGCAGGAACAGCTGGAACAGTTAACGCAGGCGTTCGAAGCCTAAGCCTCAGGCCTTGTAAAAAGGCCTATCCCCCAGAATGGTCGCGCGGTGCATGATGCGCCGCTGCGGCAGATAATCCGCGTTGGCGTAGTGCTGCGTCACGCGGTTATCCCAGATCGCCACGTCATTTTCCTGCCAACGCCAGCGCACCTGAAATTCCGGTTTGGTGATGTGAGCAAACAGGAAGTTCAGCAAAGCGTCGCTCTCTTTCGGCGCCAGATCGACGATCCGCGTGGTAAACCCTTCATTGACGAACAGCGCCTGCCGGCCGCTGACCGGGTGGGTGCGTACCACCGGATGCAGCAGCGGCGGGTTTTTCTGCACCGCCTGTTGCCAGCGCTGATGCTCCTCTACACTGCCGCGATGTTTGTGTTCCGGGAACGACTTGGTGAAGTCATGCTCCGCACGCAGCCCCGCCAACAGCGTTCTGAACGGCGCCGACAGCGCCTCGTAGGCCGCGATGCCGCTGGCCCACAGCGTATCGCCGCCGGTGGAAGGCAAGGTCTTGGCCGCCAGGATCGCCCCCAGCGGCGGGTTCTCGATAAAGGTCACGTCGGTGTGCCAGTTATCGTTGTCCGGCGGGTTGTCGTCGTGGGTATCGAGCACGATGATCTCTTCCACGTCGGTGGCGTGCGGATAGACCGGATGGATATGCAGATCGCCGAAGCGGCCGGCCAGATCGCGCTGCTGCAGCGGGGTGATCGGCTGATTGCGGAAGAACAGCACCTGATGCTTCAGCAAGGCGTGATAAAGCTGCTCAAACTGGCCGTCGCCCAGCGGCCGGGCCAACTCGACGTTTTCCACCAGCGCCCCGATGTAAGGCCCCAGCGGGGTGATATTCAGACGTTCGTTCATTGCTGTACTCCATGCCACGGGGTCAATCGGCGCTGCAGGGCACGCAGCCCCAGCTCCAGCCCAAATGCAATCACCGCAATCACGCCGATGCCGGCCAACACCACGTCGGTCGCCAGAAACTCACCGGCGGATTGCACCATAAATCCCAGGCCGCGCGTGGCGGCGATCAGTTCGGCGGCCACCAGCGTCGACCAGCCGACGCCCAGCCCGATGCGGATGCCGGTCAGGATCTCCGGCAGCGCGCTCGGCAGCACCACGAAACGCAGCACCTGCCAACGCGTGGCGCCCAACGCCCGGGCGGCACGCACCCTCACCTGCGCCACGCTGCGCACGCCGGCCACGGCAGACAGCGTCACCGGCGCGAAGATCGCCAGATAAATCAGTAAGATCTTTGAGGTTTCGCCGATGCCGAACCAAATCACCATCAGCGGCAGATAGGCCAGCGGCGGCACCGGGCGATAGATTTCAATCAGCGGATCGAGAATGCCGCGCACCGTGTCGTTCAGCCCCATGGCGATGCCCACCGGGATGCCGACGATCACCGCCGCCAACAGCGCTACCAGAATGCGCCCCAGGCTGGCCGCCAGGTGTTGCCACAGCGTGGCGTCCATAAAGCCTTGCGGGCTGGCGATGGTGATCAGCTGGTGCAGCACCTGCTGCGGCGCCGGCAAAAACAGCGGGCTGATCAGCTGCAGCGCCGTCACGCCCCACCAGACGATCAACACCGTCAACAGCGTGGCGCCGCTCAGCCAAACGTTGCGCGGCACGCTGAAACGGCGCGCCGCTTTGCCCTGCGGCTGCGCCGCGGCCTTCAGAGTGGAATGCAGGCTCATAGCAAGGCCTCGCGCTGTTGGAAAACTTTGCCCAGCACGTATTCGCGCTGCGCGATAAATTCAGGATCGGACTTGATGGCGCGGCAGGCTTCGCCGTCGGCATAGCGTTGGCCGAAGTTCAGCGACAGCCGCTCCACCACCTGCCCCGGCCCCGGCGACAGCAGCAACAGCTCGCTGGCGAGGAACACCGCCTCTTCGATATCGTGGGTGATCAGCAGCACCTGTTTGCCGGTATCGCGCCAAATGGTCAGCAACAGCTCCTGCATCTGCTCGCGGGTGAACGCATCCAGGGCGCCGAACGGTTCGTCCAGCAACAACAGCCGCGGATCGGCGGCCAGAGCGCGGGCGATGCCGACGCGTTGGCGCATGCCGCCGGAAAGCTGCCAGATAAAGTGCTGTTCATAGCCCGCCAGCCCCACGCGCTGCAGCATCTGCTCCGCCACCTGGCGGCGCTGCGCCTTGCCGACGCCGGCCAGCTGCAGGCCGAACTCGACGTTGTCCACCACGTTGCGCCACGGCAGTAAGCCCTCATGCTGGAACACCACGCCCCGTTCGGCGCTCGGGCCGTGAACGGGCGTTCCATCCAGCGTGATGCTGCCAGCTGAAGGCTCGATAAACCCGGCGATCAAATTCAGCAGCGTGGTCTTGCCGCAGCCCGACGGGCCGAGCACCACCACCAGTTGCCCGGCGGCAATCTGGAACGACACGTCACGCAGTGCGGGCCGCCCCTGATACTCTGCTGAAAGATGATTGACGTTTAGCATCCTGCTTCCTTACGACTGCGGCGCAGCCTGCACCTGTTTCACAAAACGGTCGGTCACGTAAGCGCTGTAGTCGCTGTCGACCTGCGGGATCTTGCCCTGCTGCTTGAGGAATTCGGCGGTATCGCGGATCGCCTTGTCCACCGGCTGGCCGAGCTGGGCAACCTGATCCGCCACCGGCAGATAACGGTTTCCCTTCACCAGCTCCGGCACCTGCGCTTCCGGCACCCCGCTCAGGCGCGCCAGCGTGCTGAGATGGCTCGGATCTTTCAGCCACTGCTCCGGCGCCGCCAGGTAGGCCTTTTGCGCCTGTAGGGCGCTGGCGGCAAAGGCGGTCACCACGTCGGGATGTTTCTCGGCAAAGTCTTTGCGCACCACCCACACGTCCAGCGTCGGCGAGCCCCATTCGCCCACCTGCGCGGAGTCGGTCAACACCTTGCCCTGTTTGGCCAGTTCGTTGACCACCGGCGCCCAGACGTAAGCGCCGTCGATGTCGCCGCGCTGCCAGGCGGCGGCGATGGCCGGCGGCTGCAGATTGAGGATCTTCACCTGCTCAGGCTTGATGCCCCAATGCTTGAGCGAGGCCAGCAGGCTGTAATGGGTGGTGGAGATAAACGGCACCGCAATGCGCTTGCCGATCAGATCCTGCGGGCTTTTGATGTCATTTTTCACCACCAGCGCTTCGGAGCTGCCGAGCTGCGAGGCGATGAGGAACACTTCGATGGGGAGTTTCTGGCTGGCGGCCACCGCCAGCGGGCTGGAGCCGATATTGCCGATCTGCACGTCGCCGGAGGCCAGCGCACGCAGCACGCTGGAGCCGCTGTCGAACTTACGCCAGTCGACGGTCGCGCCGGACCGTTTGGCGAAGCTGTTTTCCGCCTGCGCCACCTTGGCCGGCTCCGCCGACGTCTGGTACGCCACGGTCACGTCCACCGCGTAGGCGCTGGCTGCGCTGAGCGCCAGCGCCAACAGCGCCGCGTTGCGTAAGGAAAAGAGTTTGCCCGCCATGTTCCGCTCCGTTGATAAAAATCTGTTCAGTTGCTGACAGTTTTATCTGAGCGGTGACGGGCGATAAAAGAATAAAAAAGTCTTCTTTATTACCCTGTGTAATATAAACGCGGATTACAGCGCGATCGTCCCGTGCAGGAACACGTGAGCATAGCCGCCGAGCAGCGTGCGATCCCCTTGCAGTTCGCAGAACAGTTCGCCGCCGCGCGCCGAGACCTGCTGTGCCTGCAGCCGATGGCGGCCGAGACGCGCCGTCCAGTAAGGCATCAGCGTGCAGTGCGCGGAGCCGGTAACCGGATCTTCACCGCCGTCGAGCGTGAAATAGCGCGACACGAAGTCCACGGTGTCACCCGGCGCAGTGACGATCACCGCACACCCGGCCAGCGCGATCAGCGCCGGGATGTCCGGCCGCAGCGCACGCACCTGCGCCTCGTTTTCCAGCACCACCATCAGCGCTTTCGCCTGCCACACCTCCTGCGGCTGCACGCCCAGCAGCGCCGCGAGGCCCGCCGGTTCAGCCACCTTCTGCGGCGGCCGAGCGGGGAAGTCGAGCACCAGCCGTTCCCCGTCCTGCGCATCGCGCTTGACGAACAGTTCGCCGCCGGCCGAGCGGAAGCGAATATCCTGCAGCGCCGGGTTAACCACGCTGAACATCACATGCGCCGCCGCCAGGGTGCCGTGGCCGCAGAGATCGACCTCGCGCTGCGGGGTAAACCAGCGGATGGCGGTCATGTCGCCGTCATCCCAGACAAAGCTGGTTTCCGGCAGGCCGATCTCGTTGGCGATCGCCTGCAGCCGCGCCGCCGGCAGCGGCTGTGTCAGCAGGCAAACCCCGGCCGGGTTGCCGCGCAGCCCTTCGCCGGTAAAGGCAACCACGTGATAATAATTTTCCGCCATCGTTCGCTCCTTAATGCCAGATCAGTAACACACAGGCTGCGGTCAACAACCCCATGGAAACGTTGAAGATAACCCAGGCCTTTTTGCTGCGCAGCAGGCGGCCGATCAGGGTGCCGAACGCCAGCCAGATAATGCCGGCGACGATGTTGACCACCAAAATGCCCAACGCGATCGCCGCAATGGACCCGTTGTACTTATCGCCCGCCAGGCTGAAGCTGGCCACCGCCCCCAGCGCCATCAGCCAGGCTTTCGGGTTGAGGAACTGCAGCAGCCAGCCCTGATACAGCCGCACCGGCTGCGGCGGCGCCACGTCGGTTTCCAGTTTTTCATAGGCGGCGGTGGCGACTTTCCACGCCAGCCACAGCAGGTACAGGCTGCCGAGGATTTTCAGGATCAGGTGCAGCGACGGATAAACCAGGATCAGGCTGCCGACGCCGAAGGCCACCAGCAGCAAAATGCTTTGCATGCCGAGCATGATGCCGATCATCAGCCACAGCGAACGCATAAAGCCGAAGTTGGCGCCGGAAGTGGTCAGCAGCAGGTTATTGGGGCCGGGCGTGATGGCGGCGACCCACAGGAAGCCCAGCATCGAAAGGAATAAACTCGGTTCCATGGCACGGGTGCTCCTCACCCAAGGCGCTTTTTTGCAGTATCATTGTTAATTCTTGGTATTGAAGCTAACAGTGCGCTAGGGATCTCACAATAGCCGCCCACAACATTTTACTCAGCCTATGCCTAACACCTTTCGCCCTCTGACCGGGGCCAGTAACCCGCACCTGCAAACGCTGTTGCCGCGGCTGGTGCGCCGCCGCGTATTATTGAAACCGCATTGGCAGCGGCTGGAATTGCCCGACGGCGATTTCGTCGATCTCGCCTGGAGCGAGGATCCGGCGCAGGCGCGCGACAAACCGCGCGCGGTGCTGTTCCACGGCCTGGAGGGCAGCTTCTACAGCCCCTACGCGCATGGCCTGCTCAACGCCTGGCGCGAGCGCGGCTGGCTCGGCGTGGTGATGCACTTTCGCGGCTGCAGCGGCGTGCCCAATCGCAAGCAGCGCATCTACCACTCCGGTGAAACCGAAGACGCGCGCTTCTTCCTGCGCTGGCTGCGCGACCGCTACGGCGAGGTGCCGACCGCGGCGGTCGGCGTTTCGCTCGGCGGCAACATGCTGGCCTGCTACCTGGCGCAGCAAGGCGCCGACAGCCTGCTGCAGGCGGCCGTGGTGGTCTCGGCGCCGCTGATGCTGGAGCCCTGCGCCTACCGCATGGAGCAAGGCTTTTCCCGCGTTTATCAGCGCTACCTGCTGGGGCAGCTGAAACAAAACGCCACCCGCAAGCTGTTGCACTACCCGGACACCCTGCCGCTCAAGCTGTCCCAACTGAACGGTCTGCGGCGCATCCGCGAATTCGACGACGCCATCACCTCGCGCATTCACGGCTTCAGTGACGCCACCGACTATTATCGCCGCTGCAGCGCCCTGCCGCTGTTGCCGGCTGTCCAAACGCCGCTGCTGATCATCCATGCGAAGGACGATCCCTTCATGACCCCTGAGGTGATCCCCGACGTCGCCGGCCTGCCGCGCAATATCGAATATCAGCTGACCGAGTTCGGCGGCCACGTCGGCTTCGTCGGCGGCACGCTGAAAAAACCATACATGTGGCTGGAGCATCGCATTCCGGCCTGGCTTTCCCCTTATCTGGACATCCCGACGTGATCATTCCCTGGCAAGAACTGGCAACCGACACCCTCAACAGCCTGATCGAATCTTTTGTACTGCGCGAAGGCACCGATTACGGCGAGCACGAACGCTCGCTGGAACAGAAGGTGGAGGACGTGCGCCGCCAGCTAAAAAACGGCGAAGTGGTGCTGGTGTGGTCGGAACTGCACGAGAGCGTCAACATCATGCCGCACGGCCAGTTCCGCGCCGGGCAGGAAGAAATTTAGTGGCGATCGGTTCTATGACTGACGGAAAAAATCAGGTAACAATGGGGCATTGCAAACCAGCGCGCGCCATTTTTTCCCGAGATAGAGAGCGTCAACAAGAGCCACAATAATCCCCTGACGCCGGCGCATTCAACACGGAGTGACAACCACCATGTCTGCCAAACATCCCGTTATCGCGGTGACCGGTTCCAGCGGCGCCGGCACCACCACCACCAGCGTGGCGTTCCGCAAAATATTCCAACAGCTCAACATCCGCGCCGCCGAGCTGGAGGGCGACAGCTTCCACCGCTACACCCGGCCGGAAATGGACGCGGCGATCCGCAAGGCGCGCGATCTGGGCAGACACATCAGCTATTTCGGCCCCGAGGCCAACGACTTCGGCCTGCTGCAGCAGAGCTTCATCGACTACGGCAAGAACGGCACCGGCCGCTCGCGCAAGTATCTGCACACCTACGACGAAGCGGTGCCCTACAATCAGGTGCCGGGCACCTTCACCCCGTGGGAACCGCTGCCGGCGCCGACCGACGTGCTGTTTTATGAGGGGCTGCACGGCGGCGTGGTCACCGAGCACCATGACGTGGCCAAGCACGTCGACCTGCTGGTCGGCGTGGTGCCGATCGTCAACCTGGAGTGGATCCAGAAACTGATCCGCGATACCGGCGAGCGCGGCCACTCCCGCGAAGCGGTAATGGATTCGGTGGTGCGTTCGATGGAAGACTACATCAACTACATCACGCCGCAGTTCTCGCGCACCCACATCAACTTCCAGCGCGTGCCGACGGTGGACACCTCCAACCCGTTCGCCGCCAAGGCGATTCCCTCACTGGACGAAAGCTTCGTGGTGATCCACTTCCGCGGGCTGGATCAAATTGACTTCCCCTATTTGCTGGCGATGCTGCAGGGCTCGTTTATCTCGCACATCAATACGTTAGTGGTGCCGGGCGGCAAGATGGGGCTGGCGATGGAACTGATCATGGCGCCGCTGGTGCAGCGGTTGCTGGAAGGCAAGAAGATCGAATAAACGCGTTGAGCGCGGCGCCGGGCCGCGCTCCGCCTCGATTACGCCGGTTGGCGGATCTCGAAGCTGTGGGTCACCGTGGCGGCCTTGTTGAGCATCAGCGCCACCGAGCAATATTTCTCCGCCGACAGGTTCACCGCACGCTCGACGATCTTGTCGGTCAGGTCCTGGCCGGTAACGATGAAATGCAGGTTGATATGGGTGAACAACCGCGGAGCTTCTTCGCGGCGCTCGGAGGTCAGCTTCACCTCGCAGTCGCGCACGTCGTTGCGCCCTTTTTGCAGGATGGACACCACGTCGATCGCGCTGCAGCCGCCCACCGACATCAGCACCATCTCCATCGGGCTGGGTGCTTTATCGCCGGCGTTGCCGTCCATCAGCACCTGGTGGCCGGAGGCCGATTCACCCAAAAACGTTAACCCTTCCACCCATTTAACTCTTGCCTGCATTCTGGTCACTCCGGTTGATTTCTTAAAATCAGAGTACGCTTTCGCATAGAAACAGGCAACGTAACCTGATGCTAATCATGCTGAAGCGAGACAACACGAGACACCCGCCTTACTCTGTGCTACAAACAGAGCCGCAATAAATCTTTCCGGGACACTGAATTTCAGGGAAACGCCCAGAGAAAGGCTCCTTTACCGGTATGTTAACAGAATGTAGCTTGCAGCGCTTACGGCAAGTTAATATGCTAGAGCGACAGCGTATTTTTATGACACGCCTCAAAACTTGCCGGTAGCCCTCGCTCATGACTGCGGCTACAGGCGGGTTTTACAGGGAACTCTGACCCCTGTGACACAAGGCAGCGATAACAACAGAGGATAACAGCGAATGGTTCTCGGCAAACCGCAAACAGACCCTACTCTCGAATGGTTCCTGTCTCATTGCCATATCCACAAATATCCATCGAAGAGTACGCTGATTCACCAAGGTGAAAAGGCCGAAACGCTTTACTACATCGTGAAAGGCTCCGTCGCGGTACTGATCAAGGATGAAGAAGGTAAAGAGATGATCCTGTCCTACCTCAACCAGGGGGATTTCATCGGCGAGCTCGGATTGTTCGAAGAAGGCCAGGAGCGCAGCGCCTGGGTTCGCGCGAAAACCGCCTGTGAAGTGGCCGAAATTTCCTACAAGAAATTCCGCCAGCTGATCCAGGTGAACCCGGACATCCTGATGCGTCTGTCCGCCCAAATGGCGAGCCGCCTGCAGGTCACCTCCGAAAAAGTGGGCAACCTCGCCTTCCTGGACGTGACCGGCCGCATCGCGCAAACCCTGCTGAATCTGGCGAAGCAACCCGACGCCATGACTCACCCGGACGGCATGCAGATCAAGATCACCCGCCAGGAGATCGGCCAGATCGTCGGCTGCTCGCGCGAAACCGTTGGCCGTATTCTGAAAATGCTGGAAGATCAAAACCTGATTTCCGCCCACGGCAAAACCATTGTCGTCTACGGCACCCGTTAATCCCTGAAGAAACGGCGCAATCTGCGCCGTTTTTTTTATCTGCTCTCTGCCATGTGGCGCCGCCTGATCTACCACCCGGAAATCAACTACGCACTGCGACAAACGCTGGTGTTGTGCCTGCCGGTGCTGTTCGGCCTGCTGATAGGCCAGCTGCAGCTCGGCCTGATGTTCTCTCTGGTGCCCGCCTGCTGCAATATCGCCGGTCTGGACACGCCGCATAAGCGCTTCTTTAAACGGCTGGTGGTTGGCGGCTCGCTGTTCGCCTTCAGCAGCGTGCTGCTGCAACAGGCACTGCTGTGGCACGTGCCGCTGCCGGCGCTGATGCTGGGCCTGGCGCTGCTGCTCGGCGTCACCGGTGAAATCAGCCCGCTGCACGCCCGGCTGTTGCCGGCGGCGCTGGTGGCCGCCATCTTCGCCCTCAGCACGGCCGGCACGGTGCCTCTCTGGCAGGCGCCGCTGCTGTACGCCATCGGCACCGTCTGGTACGGCTTATTCACCTGGTTGTGGTTCAAGCTGTGGAAAGAGCAGCCGATGCGCGAGACGCTGAGCCAGCTCTATCTGGAACTGGCGGACTATTTCGAAGCCAAATACTCGCTGCTGACCCAGCACACCGATCCGCAAACTGCGCTGCCGCCGCTGCTGGTGCGCCAGCAAAAGGTGATGGATCTGATCAGCCTGTTGTACCAACAGCTTAATTTCCTGCCGCACGCCAACAACCTCGAGCAAAAGCGCCTGCAGCGCGCCTTTCAGGTGGCGATGGACCTGCAGGAGCACATCACCGTCAGCCTGCATCTGCCGGAGGAGGTGCAAAAACTGGTGGAGCAGAGCCAGGCCGAAGCGATCATTCGCCGCAACGCTCAGGTGATCGCCGGCCGGCTGCGCGTAGTGGCGCACGATATTCTCTATCATCAACATTCGAAGCGCTTCTCCATGGCCCACGAGCTGGCGGCGCTGGAAAAAATGGCGGCGCAGCATCCCGATAACCCGGTCGGCCAGTTTTGTTATTACCACTTCAGCCGCATCGCCCGCCTGCTGCGCACCCAGCATCCGCTATACCGCCGCGACCTGATGCCCGGCCAGCACCGCCTGCCGTTTTGGCCGGCGCTGGCCAGCTATCAGTCGTTCAAGTCCACCGCCCTGCGCAACGCCGCGCGGCTGGGCGTGACGCTGGCAGTCGGCAGCAGCCTGGGTGCGGTGTTCAATCTGCCGAAGCCTTACTGGATCCTGCTCACCATCATGCTGGTGAGCCAAAACGGGTATAACGCCACCCGGGTGCGTATTCAGCACCGTGCGCTGGGCACGATTGCCGGGCTTTTGCTGGCGGCCGGGCTGCTGCAGCTGCAGCTGCCGGAAGGCGAAACGCTGAGCATCATGTTGGTGATCACGCTGCTGGCCTACCTGGTTTCGCGCAAGAACTACGGGCTGTCGGTGATTGGCTTTACGGTCACGGCGGTTTACACCCTGCAGCTGCTGGCGCTGAACGGCTCGCATTTTCTGGTGCCGCGCCTGATCGATACGCTGATCGGCTGCGTGTTGGCGTTCGGCGGCACCATTTGGCTGTGGCCGCAGTGGCAAAGCGGGCTGCTGCGCAAGAATGCCCATCAGGCGCTGGAGCACGATCAAACCGCGCTGCGGTTGATGCTGGAACAGCCGGAACCGGACGCCACCGCGTTGGCCTATACCCGCATGCAGGTCAACCAGGCGCACAATGCGCTATTCACCTCGCTCAATCAGGCGATGCAGGAGCCGGGGTTCGCGTCGGACTATCTGGCAGACATGCGGCTGTGGGTCACGCATAGCCAGTTCATCGTCGAGCACCTGAACGCCATGACCATTCTGGCGCGCGAACACTACATGCTGACGCCAAAACTGGCGGAAGCGTATCTGCAGGCCTGTGAAATCGCGCTGCAAAGCTGCCAACAGCGGTTGGAATACGACGGCCCGAGCAGCGGCAACAGCGGCATCATGCAGCCGCCGGATCTGCATCCGGAGATGCCCGTTACCGAGATGGAGCGCCATCTGCGGCGCATTCTGTCGCACCTGAGCGTGATGCACACCATTTCTTCGCTGGCCTGGCGCCAGCGCCCGCACCACGGCATTTGGCTCAAGCGCAAACTGCGCGATCAATAAGGGCGCGGCATGCCGCGCCCCGTTATATGCCGCGCGGGCGTCAGGCGTTGATCACATCCTGCACCGCCAGCTCGAACAGCGCCATGCCGGCCTCGATATCCTGCAGCTCCACCACCAGCGACGGCGCGAAGCGGATCACGTTCGGCCCGGCGTTGATGATCATCAACCCGCGCGCGGCGGCGGCGGTGAGGAAGTCGCGCGCTCTGCCGTGATAATGCGGCGTCAACTCGGCGCCAATCAGCAACCCCATGCCGCGAATCGCGGTGAAAATACCGTATTTATCGCCGATATGCTGCAAAGCCTGCACATACAGCGCATGACGCTGCTCGATGCCGCTCAGCACCTCCGGCGTATTGATCACGTCCAGCGCCGCCTCCGCCACCGCGCAGGCCAGCGGGTTGCCGCCGTAGGTGGTGCCGTGGGTGCCCACCTGCATCACCGACGCAATGTCTTCGGTAGTCAGCATGGCGCTGACCGGGAAACCGCCGCCCAGCGCCTTGGCGGTGGTGAGAATGTCCGGCGTCACGCCATAATGCATATAGGCGAACAGTTTGCCGCTGCGCCCCATGCCGCTTTGCACTTCGTCGAACACCAGCAGCGCCTGATGTTGGTCGCACAGCTCGCGCACGCCTTTGAGGAAGCCGGCGTCGACCGGCGTAATGCCGCCCTCGCCCTGAATCGGCTCCATCACCACCGCGCAGGTGTGGTCGTCCATCACCGCCTTCACCGCCGCCAAATCGTTGAACGGCACGTGCACGATGTCGGCCGGCTTCGGCCCGAACCCGTCGGAATATTTGGCCTGCCCGCCCACCGACACGGTGAACAGCGTGCGGCCGTGGAACGCGTTATAGAAGGCGATGATTTTGGTTTTGTAAGGGTTGTGGCGGGTGATGGCGTAATGACGCGCCAGTTTGAACGCCGCCTCGTTGGCCTCTGCGCCGGAGTTGGCGAAGAACACCCGATCGGCGAAGGTGGCGTCGATCAGCTTGCTCGCCAGGCGCAGCGCCGGTTCATTGGTGAAGACGTTGCTGGTATGCCACAGGGTTTCGCCCTGGCGTTTGAGCGCCTCGACCAGCGCCGGATGGCAATGCCCCAGCGCCGTCACCGCGATGCCGCCGGAAAAATCGATGTACTCTTTTCCCTGTTGATCCCAGACCCGGCTGCCTTGGCCGCGCACCGGCACAAACTGGGCAGGTGCATAAACAGGCAGGATCACTTGGTCAAAGGTGCTGCGGCTCACTGCGGATTTTTCAGTCATTTTCGGCTCCACCCTGAAGGTTTTTCAGCGCTATCGTAATGTCAGATTGAAAACATAATCACGAAATATGCATAAAAAACCAATCAAGCGCAAACGCAAAACGCCTGGCGGGCAAAAAAAACGCATCGGGATTAACGCTGAAGGAAATTATCCAGCAGCTGATGGCCCTGCTCGCTGAGCACGCTTTCCGGATGGAACTGCACGCCTTCCAGCGCCAAAGTGCGGTGGCGGATGCCCATGATCTCGTCGCGCACGCCGTCGCGTTCGCTCCAGGCGGTCACTTCAAAACAGTCCGGCAGCGTATCGGCCTTCAGCACCAGCGAGTGGTAGCGGGTCACGGTCAGCGGATCGCTCAGGCCGCGAAACACGCCGACGCCTAGATGACGAATCGCCGAGGTTTTGCCGTGCATCACCGCGCGGGCGCGCACCACCTCGGCGCCGAACGCCTGCCCCAGCGCCTGGTGCCCCAGGCACACGCCGAGGATCGGCAGCTTGCCGGCGAAATGACGAATGGCGGCCAGCGAGATACCCGCTTCGTTCGGGGTACAGGGGCCAGGGGAAATTACCAGATGCTGCGGCGCCAGCCGCTCGATATCGGCCAGCTGCAGCTCATCGTTGCGCTTCACCAGCACCTCGGCGCCCAATTCGCAGAAGTACTGGTAAAGGTTATAGGTAAAGGAGTCGTAGTTATCGATCAGCAGCAGCATGTTAGGTCCAGCAGAGAAAAATGCCGCCACAGTGTACTGATTTAACCCGCCGCTGCCGACGATAATTTCCGCCTACTTTTTACGGCCGCCGGTGATCGAGCCCAGCACGCCGCGCAGGATCTGGCGGCCGAGATCGCGCGCCATGCTCTTGGCAGCGGTCTGGACGATGCCGTCGCGCTTGCCGCCGCGCGGGCCGGTGGAACCGAACAGCAGCTCGTTCAGGCCGTCCATCAGGCCGCCGCCCGCCTGCTGTTGTTGCTGTTGCGCCTGCGGTTGCTGCCCCTGCTGCGGGGTGCCGACGGTGGCAAAACCGCCCGACGACAGCTTCTCGTAGGCGGACTCGCGGTCAATCATATCCTCATAGCGGCCATACAGCGGCGACTTGTTGATCGCACTGTTCAGCCCTTCCGCGCCGAGCATGCCCATTTTGGATTCCGGCGCGATCACCATCGCCCGCTCCACCACGTTCGGCCGGCCCTTCTCGTCGAGGAATGACACCAGCGCTTCACCCACGCCCAGCTCGGTGATCGCCGTTTCGGCATCGAAGGCCGGATTGGCGCGCAGGGTTTGCGCCGCCGTCTTCACCGCCTTCTGATCGCGCGGCGTGAAGGCGCGCAGCGCATGCTGCACGCGGTTACCCAGCTGGCCCAGCACGCTGTCCGGGATGTCCAGCGGATTCTGGGTGACAAAGTAAATGCCGACGCCTTTGGAGCGGATCAGGCGCACCACCTGTTCGATCTTGGTCAGCAGCGCCGCCGGCGCGTCGTTGAACAGCAGGTGCGACTCATCGAAGAAGAACACCAGCTTCGGCTGTTCAGGGTCGCCCACTTCCGGCAGGTGCTCGAACAGCTCGGCCAGCAGCCACAGCAGGAACACCGAATACAGCTTCGGCTGATTGATAAGCTTATCCGCCGCCAGCAGGTTGATCACGCCGTGGCCGTTGGCGTCGGTTTTCATCAGATCGTTGATGTCAAGCATCGGCTCGCCGAAGAACTGGTCAGCGCCCTGCTCTTCCAGCGTCAGCAACCCGCGCTGAATGGCGCCGATCGACGCGGCAGAGATATTGCCGTACTGGGTCTGGAATTGTTTGGCGTTGTCGCCGACGAACTGCAGCATGGTGCGCAGATCCTTCATGTCCAGCAACAGCAGCGCGTTGTCATCGGCGATCTTGAACACCAGCTGCAGCACGCCGCTTTGCACCTCGTTCAGATCCAACAGGCGCCCCAGCAGCAGCGGCCCGAGATCGGAAATCGTGGCGCGGATCGGGTGCCCCTTTTCACCGTAAATATCCCACGGGATAATGGTGCAGGCCTGCGGCTGCCAGTCGCTGACGCCGATCGCCGCCAGGCGCGCCTGCAGTTTCTCGGAAGGCACGCCCTCGGCGCCGATGCCGGACAGATCGCCCTTCACGTCCGCCAGGAACACCGGCACGCCGATGCGCGAGAACTGTTCGGCCATTTTCTGCAGCGTCACCGTCTTGCCGGTGCCGGTTGCCCCGGTGATCAGCCCGTGGCGGTTGGCCAACGCCGGCAAAATCACCAGATCCTGCTCCGGTTTTCCGTCTTTCATCGCTTTGGCGATAATCCGTGGTTCACTCATTTTCTGTTCCTTTGACGCTGACGCGGCGCGAAACGCGCCTGTGGATGCAATAAAGCTATAAGCGCCGCGTAACCCCGTCAAGGACAAACAAAATGGGTGCCGTCGGGGCCTGATGAATTCAGATTGCGCTTAGCGTCAAAGCGCCTTTGCTTGAACAATAAAGCACCAGTGCTATAGTGAGCATTACGCTGTATATACGAGGTAAATACCATGTCTGAATCTACCGTGGTAATCCGCGTGGATGAAGAGTTAAAAACCGCTTTCGCCAGCGCGGCAAAGGCCGCCGATCGCACGGCTTCGCAACTGCTGCGTGATTTCATGCGCGAGTTTGTCAGCCGCCAGGCGCAACAGGAAGAGTACAACCAGTGGTTAAAGGAAAAGGTCGAGGTAAGCCGCAAGGCGTTGCGTGAAGGCAAATTCGCCGACGATGAAGAGGTGGCCGCTTATTTCGCCGAACGCAGAGCCAAATCAACGCAATAAAACACAAAAGGACTTTTGTGAAACTGACATGGACGGAACCCGCCATCGCCGATCGTCTGGCGATTTATGAATGGTTGGAACTTAAAAATCCGGCCGCCGCCGCAGAAAATGATGCAAAAATCGCTGACGCGGCGGCACGCCTCGTGCATCATCCGCCAGCGGGAAAACGGGGCGGATAGCCGGTACGCGCGAGCTGGTCATCTCCCCGTCCTATTTGCTGGTCTATGAATGGGCGGCTCAACGCGTCATCGTATTGGCCATCGTGCATACTCGCCGTCGGTGGCCGCCGGCATAGTCACCCCCGCAGCCCCAACTGCTCCTTCAGCGTCTTCAAATAGCGCCGGCTGACCGGCACCGGATCGCCGGCCGACATGATCATCTCCGCCGCGCCGCCCTCTTCGAAGCGGATCTCGCGCACCTGCTCCAGATTGACCAGATACTGCCGATGGCAGCGCACCAGCGGCGTGCGGCTTTCCAGCGTGCGCAGCGTCAGCTCGGTGAAACACTCCATGCCGTCGCTGCGCACCACGAAGACCCCGCTCAGTTTGGAGCGGATCGCCAGCACTTCGTCGAAGCGCAGCAGATAGATGCGGCTGTGGCCGGTGCAGGGAATGTATTTCAGGTAACCGGCGCTCTCTTCCAGCGCCGTCACGTCCTGCGGCGCACTGCGCTGCCGCAGACGTTGCAGCGTCTTGCTCAGCCGCTTCGGCTCCGCCGGCTTCAGCAGGTAGTCGAAGGCGTGCTCCTCGAATGCCTGCACCGCGTATTCGTCGTAGGCGGTCAGAAACACGATGTGCGGCATGCGGTTGGGATCCAGCATGCCGACCATTTCCAGCCCGCTGATGCGCGGCATCTGGATATCGAGAAACACCACGTCCGGCTGCAGCCGGTGGATCTGGCTGATGGCTTCAATGGCGTTGGCGCACTCGCCGATAATCGCGATCCCCGCTTCAGCTTCCAGCAGGTGGCGCAGGTTGTCGCGCGCGGAAGGTTCATCGTCAACAATCAGTGCGTTTAACATCAGGCGGCCCTCTCCATGGGGACATTGAGCGTAATGCGGGTGTAGGCGTCCGGTCGGCAATCCACCTGCACGCCATAGCCTTCGCCGTAGCGCACGCGAATGCGTTTATCCACCAGGTTCATCCCCAGCCCGCTGCAGTTCGGCTTCGGCTGGAACAGCCCGGCGTTGTCCGTCACCTGCAGCAGCAGATGCTCCCCTTCGCAGCAGGCGCCGATTTCGATGCGGCCCACGCCCAGCAGATGCGAGGTGCCATGCTTGATGGCGTTCTCGACGATCGGCTGCAGCGAGAACGCCGGCAGCCGCACCGCCAACAGCGCCTCCGGCAGCGATACCGCGATCTCCAGCCGATCGGCGAAGCGCGCTTTCTCGATCTGCAGGTAGGCGTTCACGTGTTCAATCTCGTCCGCCAGGCTGACTTCGTCATCGGAACGTTTGAGGTTTTTACGAAAGAAGGTCGAGAGAGACTGCACCAGATCGCAGGCGCGCTCGCCATCGCGGCGGATCACCGCCACCAGAGTATTCAAGGCATTGAACAGGAAATGCGGATTGACCTGCGCATGCAGCAGCTTGATCTCCGACTGCGCCAGCAGCTGCTTGTGGCGCTCGTACTGTCCGGCCATGATCTGCGCCGACAGCAGGCTGGCGATGCCTTCGCCCAGCGTACGGTTGATGGTGTTGAACAGCTGGCTTTTCGGCTCATACAGCTTGATGGTGCCGATCACCCGCTGATTTTCGCCGCGCAGCGGGATCACCAGCGTCGATCCCAGCTTGCAGGCCGGATTGATCGAGCAGCAGTAAGAGAGCTGATTGCCGTCGGCGTACACCACCTCGTTGTTGTCGATGGCGCGATGCGAATGCACCGAGGCGATCGGCGTGCCCGGCAGGTGGTGGTCGTCGCCGATGCCGATAAACGCCAGCAGCTTGTCGCGATCGGTGATCGCCACCGCGCCGATGCCCAGCTCCTGATAGATCACCCGGGCGACCTTCATGCTGTTCTCCTGATCGAAGCCCTGCCGCAGGATGCCCTCGGTGCGCTCGGCGATCTTCAGCGCCTTGGAAGAGAAGGCGCTGGTGTATTTTTCGAACATCGCGCGCCTATCCAGCAGGATTTGCATGAACATCGCCGCACCGACGGTATTGGCGATCATCATCGGCAGCGCGATGTGCTCCACCAGCTGCAACGCTTCGTCGTAGGGGCGCGCCACCGCCAGGATGATCGCCATCTGCAGCACTTCCGCCACCAGCGCCACGCCACCGACGAACAGCGGATTGAACAGCAGCTCGATGCGCCCGCGGCGCATGGCGATGCTGTGTACGATGCCGCCGACCAGGCCTTCCGACACCGTGGAAATCGCGCAGGCCACGTCGGTCATGCCGCCGAGCGTATACCGGTGCAGGCCGCCGGTCAGCCCGACCAGAAAGCCCACCGACGGCCCGCCCAGCAACCCGCCCAGGACCGCGCCTATCGCGCGGGTGTTGGCGATCGAATCCTGAATGTGCAGCCCGAAATAGGTGCCCATGATGCAGAACACCGAGAAGATCACGTAGCACAGCAGCTTGTGCGGCAGGCGGATGGTCACCTGCATCAGCGGGATGAACAGCGGGGTTTTGCTCAGCAGATAGGCGATAACGAGATAGACGCACATCTGCTGCAACAGCAACAGCACCTGGTTAAATTCATACATGGCAGCAACTCATCCAGAGACAACAAAGGGCGAACGCCGGATTTCCGGTCTGATTATTGTCTGCCGATTAGAGCATGAGGCGCGGGAGAAAACAGTGATGAAGGCAAGGCTTCGAGAGGAAGGAGCGGCCGACCCCAACGGGATCGGCCAAAAAACTTACGGCAGCACCTTGGCCGACAGAATCACCACCGGTTTGGTCGGCACATTCTGGTAAGGGCCGACGTTGCCGGTTGGCACCTGGGCAATTTTGTCCACCACGTCCATGCCTTTCACCACTTTGCCGAACACCGCGTAGCCGAAGTCACGCTGGCCGTGATCCAGGAAGGCGTTATCCGCCACGTTCAGGAAGAACTGGCTGGTGGCGCTGTCCTTGTCGGCGGTGCGCGCCATCGAGATGGTGCCGCGCAGGTTGCGCAAGCCGTTGTCGGCTTCGTTCTTGATCGGCGCCTTGGTGGATTTTTGCTGCATGTCAGCGGTGAAACCGCCGCCCTGGATCATAAAGCCCGGGATCACGCGATGGAAAATGGTGTTGTTGTAGTACCCGCTGTTCACGTAATCGACGAAGTTCTGGGTGGAAACCGGTGCCTTCTGGCTGTCGAGCGCCAACTCGATATTCCCCGCCGAGGTCGTCAGCATGACGTGGGTCTCACCGGCGGCGAGTGCGGCTGGCGCCACTGCGGTCAGGGAACACAGCGCGACGAAGGTCACTAAAGTACGTTTGAACATTAACGGGTCCTTTCTCTGAGAGACAAACAACGGAAAAGCGCTTTGATTCTAAAGAGCTGTATCGGCAAGTACCAGCCATTTACCTATATTTACCCAATTACGGGACATATCCTAGGCGGCCCTGAATTTTGCTGCGGAAAGTATGGGCGCAGAAGGCTTTTTTGCCAACCGCATCACGCATTTTTTGCCCCGCGCCACCCTGGGTTGATTTTTGCGATCTGCCTCCCAGTTTGCACACGCATTGCCGTTACTCTATATAAATGAGAGCGCTCTCATTATAAAAAGAGCGGATACTGAAGCATCCCACGGCGGCGTCGCCGCGCAACCCCTGGAGAAATGACGTGAGTGAACTGATGACTGAAGTCAGCCCCGAGTTTGAAAGCACCATCATGGAACTGCTGGTGTTCTCCGGCAGCGCGCGCAGCAATGCGTTGACGGCGCTGCGGCAAGCGCGCGCCGGCGACTTCGCCGCCGCGGCCAGGCACATGGCCGAGTCCAAAGAGTGGGTGAAGAAAGCACACCTGATCCAGACCGAGCTGATCGGCCTGGACGAAGGCTGCGGCAAACTGGCGATCAACCTGATCACCGTGCATGCGCAGGATCATCTGATGAACGCCATGGTGATCCAGGATCTGGCCGACGACATGATCGAGCTCTATCGCCGTCAGTCGCAGACGGAGGGCCGCCCATGAGCGCACTCAAAATCGCCGTGATCGGCGGCGGCAGCAGCTACACTCCCGAGCTGGTCGATGGGCTGATCCAGCGCATCGAGGAGCTGCCGGTCACCGAGCTGGCGCTGGTGGACGTCGAACCGGGCCGGCAAAAAGTGGAAACCATCGCCGCCCTGACCCGCCGCATGCTGGCGCGCCACGGGCTGGAGCAGGTGAAGGTCAGCGTGCACTTTGCGCTGGACGACGCCATTCGCGGCGCCGCCTTCGTGCTGACCCAGTTCCGCGTCGGGCAACTGCCGGCGCGCGCCGCCGACGAACGGCTGGGCCTGAAATACCAGCTGCTCGGCCAGGAGACCACCGGCGTCGGCGGCTTCGCCAAGGCGCTGCGCACCATCCCGGTGATGCTGGACATCGCTCGCCGGGTGGAAACGCTGGCGCCGGACGCCTGGATCATCAATTTCACCAACCCGGCCGGTATCGTCACCGAGGCGGTGTCCCGCTTTACCAAAGCGAAGATCATCGGCCTGTGCAACGTGCCGATCAGCATGCATCACATGATCGCCAACATGCTGCAGGCGCCTTACGCCGACGTGCAGCTGCGCTTCGCCGGCCTGAACCACATGGTCTGGGTGCATCAGGCCACGCAGCAGGGGCGCGACGTCACCGCCAAGGTGATCGACATGCTGTGCGACGGCGCGGCGCTGACCATGAACAACATCAAGGAAGAGCCCTGGCAGCCGGACTTCCTGCGCGCGCTCGGCGCCATCCCCTGCCCCTACCACCGCTATTTTTACCAGACCCGCGAGATGCTGGCGGAAGAGATGGCCGCCGCCGGCGAGCGCGGCACCCGCGCCGAGCAGGTGATGCAGGTGGAGAAAGAGCTGTTCGAGCTGTATGCCGATCCGCAGCTGAACACGAAACCGGAGCAGCTCAGCTTCCGCGGCGGTTCTTTCTATTCCGAAGTTGCGCTGGAGCTGATTCGTGCTATCCATAATAATCTCGGCACGCAATTAGTGGTCAACACCGCAAACCGCGGCGCTATCCATGGCCTGCCGGACGATGCTGTGATAGAAATCAACTGTATCGTTGATGCTCAGGGCGCGCACCCGCTGACCTTCGGCCCGCTGCCGGAGCCGATGCAGGCCCTGACGCAGCAGGTGAAAGCCTACGAACGCCTGACCATCGAGGCGGCGGTGCACGGCGATCGCCGCAGCGGGTTGCTGGCGTTGATCGCCAACCCGTTGGTGGGCAACGCCAACCTGGCGCAGCCGCTGCTGGAAGAGGTGTTGACGATAAACGCGCCGTATTTGCCGCAGTTCAGGTAAGCGGCTATACGCAGCCAGACAGGGGTTCGGCGCGCCGAACCCATTTTTTTAGCCGTAATTCAGGAGTGGGACGATGGTGACACTGGAAGATGTCGCAGCGCTGGCGGGCGTTTCGCGCGCCACCGTATCGCGCGTGGTGAATGGCGACAGCAACGTCAAGGCGCCGACCCGCGAGAAGGTTGAACGCGCCGTTGCCCAGCTCGGTTACACCCCCAACCCGGCGGCCCGCGCGCTCGCCTCCAGCCACAGCAATACCCTTGGGCTGGTCACCACCTCGTACCGCGGCGGCTTTTTCGGCGCGCTGATGGACTTCGTGCAGACCGAGGCCGAATCCCACGGCAAACAGCTGCTGGTGACCCAGGGCCGCAACAGCGCCGAAAACGAATGGCAGGCGGTGCAGCGGCTATTTAGCCTGCGCTGCGACGGCGTGATCCTGCACGTGCGTTTTCTCAGCGACGATCGGCTGCGCCAATTGGCGGCGGAGCAACGTGATTTCGTGTTGCTCGATCGTCTGGTGCCGGGGCTGGAAGACCGCTGCGTCACCTTCGATCACCCGCTCGCCAGCCGCATGGCGACGCAGCAGCTGCTCGATGCCGGGCACCGGCGCATCGCCTGTATCAGCGGCCCGCGTGAACGCCCGTCGAGCCGCCTGCGGCTGCAGGGATTTGAAGAGGCGATGCAGGCGGCGAATATCGATCCGGTGGCCTGCCTGGAGGGCGTCTACGATCTGGAAAGCGGTTACCGCTGCGCCGATCGGCTGCTGCGGCAAGCCGCGCGGCCCAGCGCCATCTACTGCTGCAACGAAGAGATGGCGATCGGCGCGCTGCTGGCGATCAACGAACACCGCCTGCGGGTGCCGCAGGATATCTCCTTGATCTGCTACGACAGCGGCGAACGCGCGCCTTTCGTGCGCCCGGCGTTGAGCAGCGTACATTTTCCCATCAGCGAGATGGCCCAATACGCGGCGCGCAGGTTGATCGACCCCGCCACCCCGGCGCACCGGTTTGAGCCGACGATCGTCAACCGTGATTCCGTTGTGACGGTACGCAAATAGATCACAATAATGCACACCGGCCCTTCATGGGTTACATCAAAAAATCGACAGCCATCACAAAAAATCCCGTTGTCTGTGCTAGGATCCGCCCCCTGGTGGCCTGATCGGGACTTTTTCTGCGTTTGCCGGGAAAAGCCAGCGGCCTTATGCCAGCGTTAAAACCTCTAACAGACATATTCAGGCCTATACAATGAATGACAGTAACCGCATACGGCTTACCTGGATCAGCTTCTTTTCGTACGCGCTGACCGGTGCTTTAGTGATCGTCACAGGGATGGTGATGGGAAACATTGCAGAGTACTTTAACCTGCCGGTTTCCAGCATGAGCAACACCTTTACTTTCCTCAACGCCGGCATTTTGATTTCGATCTTCCTCAATGCCTGGCTGATGGAAATCATCCCGCTGAAGCGTCAGCTGATCTTCGGCTTTGTCCTGATGGTGCTGGCGGTCGCCGGGCTGATGCTCGGCAAGAGCCTGACCATGTTCTCGCTGTGCATGTTTATCCTCGGCGTGGTTAGCGGTATCACCATGTCGATCGGCACCTTCCTGATCACCCACATGTATGCCGGCCGCCAGCGCGGTTCGCGCCTGTTGTTCACCGACTCCTTCTTCAGCATGGCCGGGATGATCTTCCCGATCGTCGCGGCGATGCTGCTGGCCCGCCATATCGGCTGGTACTGGGTTTATGCCTGCATCGGCCTGCTGTACGTGGGGATCTTCGTGCTGACCCTGTGCTCCGAATTCCCGGTGCTGGGCAAGAAAGGCGCCGACGCCGGCCAGCCGGTCGAGAAAGAAAAATGGGGCATCGGCGTGCTGTTCCTGTCGATCGCCGCGCTGTGCTACATCCTCGGCCAGCTGGGCTTCATTCAGTGGGTGCCTGAGTACGCCACCAAGTCGTTCAACATGGACATCGGCCAGGCCGGTAAGCTGGTGAGCGACTTCTGGACCTCTTACATGGTCGGCATGTGGGTGTTCAGCTTCATCCTGCGCTTCTTCGATCTGCAGCGCATCGTGACCGTGCTGGCCGCACTGGCTACCGGCGCGATGTACCTGTTCGTCAGCACCGACAACCCGGAGCACCTGGGCTACTACATCATGGCTCTGGGCTTCGTTTCCAGCGCCATCTACACCACGCTGATCACCCTCGGCTCGCTGCAGACCAAGGTCTCCTCGCCGAAGCTGGTCAACTTTATCCTGACCTGCGGCACCATCGGCACCATGTTGACCTTCGTGGTTACCGGCCCGATCGTGGCGAAAGGCGGCGCACACGCGGCGCTGACCACCGCCAACGGCCTGTATTTGGCGGTGTTCGTGATGTGCCTGCTGCTGGGCTTCGTGACCAAGCACCGCAGCCACGGCCACGTGACGCACTAATCCGCACACAGGGCTGAATTCATCGTCGTTGACTGATAATGCCCCTCTCCTTAGATAAATGCCGGCCGCTTCTACCTGGCCGGCATTTTTTATTCTCTCCTCTTTTCCATAAGCTGGGCCAACGCGCCCTGGGCCGGTGGCATAACCGAGTTTCATTTCCAATCCGCGCTGTGACGGAACATAATTAAATGGGCATTGTATAAAATGCCAACACTCCTTATATTTGAAAACTCCGATTAATGAGAAACAGCGCAGCCCTACCGGCGGCTGTTCACTTATCATTTTCACTCACTCAGCGCTCAAGCATCACCATCAAATATATATAAAGGAATATCATAAATGAAAAAGATAGTTTATGCCTTATTCTTAATGTTGATAAGCAACGCCCCCGTCTATGGTAAAAATACGTCATTCACAACAGCGTCGGCCATTAATGCGCGTAACACAACACATCAATTCCTCTTAAGTGCGAAAAACGCCTATGAGATTTATAACCTGGAAAAACTGGAAAATGCATTATCCTCGGCTCACCAGAGTGCGCCACAACGCTTGGATGTCCTATTTAGCCTGGGAAATACCTACATACTGCAAGGAGATATTCATAAGGCACTAGACGTCTATGCCAGAATAAATATCCAAACCGGTGGTGATATTGATGCGCTGACCTATCTGGTGATGTACAAACACTATCTGGGGCAACCATTTACCAATGAAATGTCAGCCCTAAAGAAAATCAGTGAGCAACGAGCAAAAGATGTGGCGACAATAATCGGTAATATCAACGAGCAATTAGCCATGCCAATAGCGGAAAAACTTCCCGCCGGCTATAACAAAAACAACCCAGCACTAATTATCACCTTGGGTTATGCATTAAAAGAAGATGGTACCATGGATAGCATCTTGATCGACCGGCTGGAAAAAACCTTAGCCATGGCTAAAATGCTGCCTGAGGCTAAAATTGTCGTAACAGGCGGCGTGCCGAAACATGATAAAAGCGAAGGCATCGAAATGAAGCAATGGCTGATTCACCAAGGCATAGATGAAAACCGGATAATTGCCGAAAACTACGCGACAGATACCGTAGAAAATTTTATTTATTCGCGTTACATCATCAAACAAGAAAAACGAAATAACGTTGTCATCGTCAGTTCCGCAACCCATGTGCGCAGATGCCATGTCATTTTACAATCCCTCGCTCTGGCCAAAGGGGAGCATTATGATATCACTACCGTCGCAGCCCCTGACGCCTCCGAAGAAGAAATGAAATTCGAAGGGAAACGCAAACTGGGTATCTATCGTGATGCGCTGCGCGCCTATGGATTGTATATGATTTCTGCCGCACCTGAATTCTCGCTAAACTGATAGCGTGCTCCCGGATGGGCGGCGCCATCCGGGATTCGATTCACTGCTCAGGGCTGGCTCAGCTCAATTCCCAACCAGGAAGGTACAGGGCGGGCATTGCCGTCAGGTTGTTTTATCGGCGAACACCAGGCGCCAGAGTTAGAACAACTGCTCTTGGGTAACTCGCCGCCCCCCCATTTCGCCGCGCCGTCCTTAATCACTAAGGCGGCGGAGCCGCCGCCGTCCAGTTCTATCGCTACCTTGGCCTCCAATGCCCGGAACAACGCGGTCAGATCCCCACGGTCAATGCCGTCACGGTAAGCACCGCCGTGAAAAATATAAAGACGATCCTGCTGGTTATGGTAACCCAGGGCAATCCGGGTCGTTTGGGCTGGCCCATTATCCGGCTGCCCTTCCGGACCATCATCACGCCGTGGAATCAACGAGGTACCGGAAAAGGCCACAAATTGGCCTCTCATATTCGTTAGCTTATTAGCGTAATTCGTAGCCTCTGTGCTGAAACGATCGGTATTTATTACAATATGCAACGGAACTCCAGGTTGATTCATTTCCCAAAAAAATGTGTCAACCGGCGCGGCTTTATTATGCTCATCAACAAAATGGCGCAGCCCAGGGAAATAATCACTGGTTTCTTGCTCAGGCTGTGTTGAACCACCGCTAATATTGTCATAATACATACCAAGCGGCGTTGCACAGGCATTACTCAGCCAGGTAGTACCGTTTCTTTGCGCCCTGATATCAAAATAATTAACGTTTAGCACAATGTCAGGGAAAGCTAACCGCCCCCATGCGCCAACCGGATAATAAATTTCAGATGATTGCCGCCTCCCGTCATCCGTTACCGCATTGTTATTCATCTCACAACGCAACGACGTCCTTTTTTTCATATCCAGAAGCAATGACGGCACTCGTTTTCTCACATCAGGAATCACCAACAACACACCATTTTGATTATTGGCATAATATCTATCAACGTTTGAGCGCATGGGAATTTGATGGTCTTTATCAAAAATATAAGCAAACGGTTCATCTTTATGCTTCTCTATTTCATCATTTAGCTTCATTAAGGTTTCAGCACCATCAGGGTCGATGTTTACTTCCTTACTTAAACGAACATAGATATCATTAGCGCTGCCTATTTTATCAGCATGTACGGTCGCGTTGAGCGTAAACGCATATCTCCCAGACCTTGGTGTTGGTATCACCTTGACGAAGCGCTTATCTCTGCCAAATCCGTATAACTGAAAGAGCTGCTGACTTTCTCTCCCTGTTTCATCATGTTTTATCCCGACCAGCATGCTCAGTTTATAAGGCTCTTCCCAGTCATACCAAAAGCCCGAACTATAATCCTGATACTTGTTCACCCATAGAATTAAAACCATCTTCCCATCGACATACTTTTCGCACATCGTGAACATGGCATACCTATCTCTGTTAGCCGAATACTTCTCCGTGGCACGTTCATCGCAATTGGGATCCTGAATATTTATATCATCAAATTCATTGGTCGGATCCGTAACGCTACCTTCACCGGCCAACGCCGCATAGCATGCCCCGCCATAAGCCAGAAAACCAAACAATGCTATTCGACGGAAAGATATCATTAAACCTTGCATATCAGACACCAATAAAGTTAATAATCAATCACAAACAACTAGATCAAAACCTTATAAATATCCACAAATCAAAGTAAAACAATAAAAGTCATTGATTAAGATCAATATCAACAATCTATTATCTAACAAGGTTAGGGATATAGACTATAAATAGCCGAAGCGTGGCATTTCGTGATAAAGAACAATGCGTATAGAATTATTTCAATGAATGATTGTTAGATATTCAAATTATAAAGAGAGTTCTTAATCGACCGATCAATAATGTACATCGCGTTGCCGGAATTATCGTGAGAGAACGGCCCACAACATACAATGTTTACCATTATTGTCGCGGGCAAAAGAACTGGCTAACGCCGAAAATCCACCGTTTCATCCTGCTGCAGATGCAGCGTGGTTTCCGCCGGCCGCGTTTCGGCGATCACCGCCCCCTGGCGAATCGAGTAGCGCACCGGCGTCTGGCGGCGCACCGCGTCGAAGCCGCTTTCCGCCGGCAGGATCACCAGGTTGGCGCTGTTGCCGGCCGCCAGGCCGTAGTCGCTCAGGTTAAGGGTGCGCGCGCTGTGGCTGGTGATCAGCTTTAGCCCGTCGTCGATCTGGCCATAGCCCATCAGCTGGCACACGTGCAGCCCCATATGCAGCACCTGCAGCATGTTGGCGGTGCCGAGCGGATACCAGGGATCGAACACGTCGTCGTGGCCGAAGCAGACGTTGATCTGCGCCTCCAGCATCTCCTTCACCCGCGTTACGCCGCGCCGTTTCGGATAGCTGTCGAAACGGCCCTGCAGGTGAATGTTCACCAGCGGATTGGCGACGAAGTTGATGCCGGACATTTTCAGCAGGCGGAACAGCCGCGAGGCGTAAGCGCCGTTGTAAGAGTGCATCGCCGTGGTGTGGCTGGCGGTGACTTTCGCCCCCATCTCCAGCTTCAGCGCCAGCGCCGCCACGGTCTCGACGAAGCGCGATTGTTCGTCGTCGATCTCATCGCAGTGCACATCCACCAGCCGATCGTATTTTTGCGCCAGCGCAAACGCCTTATGCAGCGATTCCACGCCGTACTCGCGGGTGAATTCGAAATGCGGAATGGCGCCCACCACGTCGGCCCCCAGCCGCAGCGCCTCTTCAAGCAGCGCTTCGCCGTTGGGGTAGGAAAGGATCCCCTCCTGCGGGAAGGCGACAATCTGCAGCGTCACCCAGGGCGCCACCTCCTGTTTCACCTCCAGCATGGCGCGCAGCGCGGTCAGCGTGGGATCGGAAACGTCGACGTGGGTGCGCACATACTGCACGCCGTTGGCGATCTGCCACTTGAGCGTTTGCCAGGCGCGCTGTTTGACGTCTTCATGGGTCAGCAACGCTTTGCGTTCGGCCCAGCGCTCAATGCCCTCGAACAGCGTGCCGGACTGGTTCCAGGCCGGCTGACCGGCGGTTTGCGTGGTATCCAGGTGAATATGCGGTTCGACGAACGCCGGCAGCGCCAGCCCGCCCTGCGCATCCAACACGTCGCTGCGCCACTCCTGCCCTTCCGGCTGCGGCACCAGATGCGCGATGCGCCCCTGCTCAATCGCCAGTTGCCACAATCCTTCATGCCCGCTCAAACGCAGGTTATCGATAAACTTCAATGGACGTTTCGCCACCCTTCACCTCTGCCGTTGCGCTGGTTTTCTTCATCATACCGGCAGCGGATCGCGCTGACAAAGTCACCGTTGCCTGCCTACCCCCTGTGTTTACTCCCTGCGGGGTAGTTTGCATGCAAACTGACTCGCTTCAGCTAAAGGTGAATAAAATCCGCAACTTATCAAAAAACGTGAAAAATCATCCATATACCACGTTAGAGGTATATAAGGGTGTGATTGATTTGCATCAATAAATTGCCCATTGGGAGAGATAAGGTAAGCCTAGGAAACCAGAATTTTGAGGCAATAATGAGCAGAGTCAAACTTGCCGTCGTCGGCAATGGCATGGTCGGCCACCGGTTCATCGAAGATCTGTTGGATAAAGCAGACAAAGACCAGTTCGAAATCACCGTATTTTGCGAAGAGCCGCGCATCGCTTACGATCGCGTGCACCTCTCTTCCTACTTCTCGCACCACACCGCCGAAGAGCTGTCGCTGGTGCGCGAAGGCTTTTACGAAAAACACGGCGTGAAGGTGCTGGTCGGCGAGCGCGCCATCACCATCAATCGCGACGAGAAGGTGATCCACTCCAACACCGGCCGCACCGTCTATTACGACAAGCTGATCATGGCCACCGGTTCCTATCCGTGGATCCCGCCGATTAAAGGTTCGGATAGCCAGGACTGCTTCGTTTACCGCACCATCGAAGACCTGAACGCCATCGAAGCCTGCGCGCGCCGCAGCAAACGCGGTGCGGTGGTCGGCGGCGGGCTGTTGGGGCTGGAAGCCGCAGGCGCGCTGAAAAGCCTGGGGGTGGAAACGCACGTGATCGAGTTCGCCCCGATGCTGATGGCCGAACAGCTCGACCCGATGGGCGGTGACCAGCTGCGCCGCAAGATCGAGCGCATGGGCGTCAAAGTACACACCGGCAAAAATACCCAGGAGATCGTCAACGGCGGCGGCACCGCGCGCAAAACCATGCATTTCGCCGACGGCAGCCTGCTGGAAGTGGATTTCATCGTGTTCTCCACCGGCATCCGCGCCCAGGACAAGCTGGCGCGCCAGTGCGGGCTGGAGATTGGCCGCCGCGGCGGCATCGCCATCAACGACAGCTGCCAGACGTCGGATCCGGACGTCTACGCCATCGGTGAGTGCGCCGCCTGGCGCGATCGCACCTTCGGCCTGGTGGCGCCGGGTTACAAAATGGCGCAGGTGGCCGTCGATCACCTGCTGGGCCGCGAAAACGGCTTCCAGGGCGCCGACATGAGCGCCAAGCTGAAGCTGCTGGGCGTGGACGTCGGCGGCATCGGCGATGCTCACGGCCGCACCGAGGGCGCCCGCAGCTACGTTTATCTGGATGAAAGCAAAGAAGTCTACAAACGCATCGTGGTCAGCGCCGACAACAAAACCCTGCTCGGCGCGGTGCTGGTGGGCGACACCAGCGATTACGGCAATCTGCTGCAGCTGGCGTTGAACGGCATCGAGCTGCCGGAAAACCCGGACGGCCTGATCCTGCCGGCTCATGCGGGCAGCAAACCGGCCATCGGCGTGGATTCGCTGCCGGAAAGCGCGCAGATCTGCTCCTGCTTCGACGTCAGCAAAGGCGACATCATCCAGGCGGTCAACAAAGGCTGCCACACCGTGGCGGCGCTGAAGGCCGAAACCAAGGCCGGCACCGGCTGCGGCGGCTGCATCCCGCTGCTCACCCAGGTGTTGAACGCCGAGCTGAGCAAGCAAGGCATCGAGGTCAACCATCACCTGTGCGAACACTTCGCCTACTCGCGCCAGGAGCTGTTCCACCTGATCCGCGTCGAAGGAATCAAGTCGTTCGAGGCGCTGCTGGCCAAATACGGCAAAGGCTACGGCTGCGAAGTGTGTAAGCCGACCGTCGGCTCGCTGCTGGCTTCTTGCTGGAACGAATACATCCTCAAGCCGCAGCATACGCCGCTGCAGGATACCAACGACAACTTCCTCGGCAATATCCAGAAAGACGGCACCTACTCGGTGATCCCGCGCTCCGCCGGCGGCGAAATCACCCCGGACGGCCTGCTGGCCATCGGCCAGATCGCCAAGGAGTACAACCTCTACACCAAAATGACCGGCTCGCAGCGCATCGGCATGTTCGGCGCGCAGAAAGACGACCTGCCGGCCATCTGGCGCAAGCTGCTCGCCGCCGGCTTTGAAACCGGCCACGCTTACGCCAAGGCGCTGCGCATGGCGAAAACCTGCGTCGGCAGCACCTGGTGCCGCTACGGCGTCGGCGACAGCGTCGGCTTCGGCGTCACGCTGGAGCATCGCTACAAAGGCATCCGCACCCCGCACAAAATGAAGTTCGGCGTCTCGGGCTGCACCCGTGAATGCGCCGAAGCGCAGGGCAAGGACGTCGGCATCATCGCCACCGAGAACGGCTGGAACCTGTACGTCTGCGGCAACGGCGGCATGAAACCGCGCCACGCCGATCTGCTGGCCGCCGACCTCGATCGCGAGACCCTGGTGCGCTACCTCGACCGCTTCATGATGTTCTATATCCGCACCGCCGATAAGCTGCAGCGCACCTCGGTGTGGCTGGAGAGCCTGGAAGGCGGCATCGATTACCTGCGCAAGGTGATCATCGACGACAAGCTCGGCATCAACGACCAGCTGGAAGCGGAGATCGCCCGCCTGCGCGATGCGGTGATCTGCGAGTGGAAAGAGACCGTCGAGCACCCGGAAACGCAGCTGCGCTTCGCCCACTTCGTCAACAGCCCGCTGCGCGATCCGAACGTGCAGGTGGTGGCCGAACGCGACCAGCACCGCCCGGCGCGCCCTGACGAGCGCATTCCCGTCACCCTGATCGATACCGAGGAGAGCCACGCATGAGCCAGTGGATTACCGTTTGTCCCGTCGCCGACATTCTGCCCGGCACCGGCGTGTGCGCCCTGATCGGCGATCGGCAGGTGGCGGTGTTCCGCCCCTATGCCGACGAGCAGGTGTTCGCCATCAGCAATATCGACCCTTTCGCCCAGGCCAGCGTGCTGTCGCGCGGCCTGATCGCCGAGCATCAGGGCGAGCTGTGGGTCGCCAGCCCGCTGAAGAAACAGCATTTCCGCCTGTACGACGGCCACTGTCTGGAAGACGACAGCCGTTCCGTCGCCAGCTTCGCCAGCCGGGTGGTCGACGGCATCGTGCAAGTCGCGGCATAACCTTTCGGGAGGCAACATGTTTACCGACACGATCAACAAATGCGCCGCCAACGCGGCGCGCATCGTCCGCCTGGCGAAGGAGAGCCCGCTCGGCTTTTGGATCAGTTCGGCGATGGCGGGCGCCTACGTCGGCCTCGGCATCATCCTGATCTTCACCCTCGGCAACCTGGTCGACCCAAGCGTGCGGCCGCTGGTGATGGGCGCCACCTTCGGCATCGCGCTGACGCTGGTGATCATCGCCGGTTCCGAGCTGTTCACCGGCCATACGATGTTCCTGACGCTCGGCGTCAAGGCCGGCACCATCCGCCAAAGCCAAATGTGGGCGGTGCTGCCGCAAACCTGGCTCGGCAACCTGCTCGGCTCGGTGCTGGTGGCGCTGATGTATTACTACGGCGGCGGCAGCCTGCTGCCGGTGGATACCAGCCTGGTGCACAGCGCCGCGCTGGCGAAAACCACCGCGCCGGCCGAAGTGCTGTTCTTCAAGGGCGTATTGTGCAACTGGCTGGTCTGCCTGGCGATTTGGATGGCGATCCGCGTCGAAGGCGCCGCCAAATTCATCGCCATCTGGTGGTGTCTGCTGGCCTTTATCGCCTCGGGTTACGAACACTCCGTCGCCAACATGACGCTGTTCGCCCTCTCCTGGTTCGGCAACCACAGCGAGGCCTACACCCTCGCCGGCATTGGCCACAACCTGCTGTGGGTGACGCTGGGCAACATCCTGTCCGGCTCGGTGCTGATGGGCCTGGGGTATTGGTACGCTACGCCGCGCACCGAACGCCCGCAGGCGGCGAAAGCCGCCGCACGTCAGACCGCCTGAGTTTTCGGGGGCGCATTTTGCCCCCATACTGATTCTCCCGAGGAGTGCCGATGGACTACCTGCCGATTTTCTGCCAACTGCAACACAAAGCCTGCCTGCTGGTGGGCGGCGGCGAGATCGCCGAACGCAAGGCGCGCCTGCTGCTGGACGCCGGCGCGGCGCTGACCGTCAACGCCCTGGCATTCAGCCCACAGTTCCACCACTGGGCTGGAGAAGGCTTGCTGACGCTGGCCGAGGGCGAATTCAGCCCGGCCCTGCTGGCGGAAAAATGGCTGGTGATCGCCGCCACCGACCGGCTGGAGGTCAACGCACTGGTGTATCAGTGCGCCAACCAGCAGCGGGTGTTCTGCAACGTGGTGGACGATCCGAAACGCGCCAGCTTTATTATGCCGTCAATCATCGATCGTTCGCCGATCATGGTGGCGGTGTCCTCCGGCGGCAAAGCGCCGCTGCTGGCGCGGCTGCTGCGCGAGAAGCTGGAAGCGATGCTGCCGCAGCACCTCGGCAAGCTGGCCCAGCTGGGCGGCTCGCTGCGGCAGCGGGTAAAACAACGCTTCAGCAGCCTCGGCGCTCGCCGTCGCTTCTGGGAACGGTTATTCGCCCACGATCGGCTGGCGCAGTCGCTGGCCAACGACGACGCCGCGCTGGCCGAACGCCAGCTCGAGCAGCTGTTCAGCGAACGGCCGGAAGATCGCGGTGAAGTGGTGCTGGTGGGCGCCGGGCCGGGCGATGCCGGCTTGCTGACGCTGAAAGGGCTGCAGCAGATCCAGCAGGCCGACGTGGTGGTTTATGACCGGCTGGTCTCCGAAGAGATCATGACGCTGGTGCGCCGCGACGCCGAACGCATCTTCGTCGGCAAAAGCGCCGGCCACCACTGCGTGCCGCAAGAGCAAATCAACCAAATCCTGCTGCAGCAGGCGCTGCAAGGCAAACGCGTGGTGCGCCTGAAGGGCGGCGATCCCTTTATCTTCGGCCGCGGCGGCGAAGAGCTGGAGACGCTGGCGGACGCCAACGTGCCGTTCTCGGTGGTGCCGGGCATTACCGCCGCCTCCGGCTGTTCCGCCTACAGCGGCATCCCGCTCACCCACCGCGACCATGCGCAGAGCGTGCGCCTGGTGACCGGCCACGCCAAGGCCGACGGCGGATTGGACTGGGCGACGCTGGCCGCCGGGCAGCAGACGCTGGTGTTCTATATGGGGCTAACGCAGGCAGCGGAGATCCAGCGCCAGCTGATCGCACACGGCTTGCCGGCCGCCACACCGGTAGCGCTGGTGGAAAACGGCACGTCCTGCCGCCAGCGGGTGATCGAAGGCGAGCTCGGCCAACTGGGCGCCTTGTCCCTGCAGGCCGCCAGCCCCAGTCTGATCATCGTCGGCAGCGTGGTCAGCCTGCGCAGCAAGCTCAATTGGTTCGCCAGCGAGGAACCGCCCGCCGGCCTGGCGCAAATGGCGTGATACCGACGTAAAAAAAGCGGCCTTTGGCCGCTTTTTCTATTCGCGCCGGCGTTACGCCTGCGGCGGTACGAAACCGACGGCCTGATAGACCTTCGCCAGGGTTTCCTGCGCGCGCGCGCGGGCCTTGGCGGCGCCGTCGCGCATCACCTGCTGCAGATAGGCTTCGTCGTTGCGGAAGCGGTGGTAGCGCTCCTGCAGCTCACCCAGCATGCCGGAGACGGCTTCCGCCACCGCGCCTTTCAGGTGGCCGTACATCTGGCCTTCGAACTCGGCTTCCAGCTGCGCGATGCTCTTGCCGGTCACGCCGGCGAGGATATCCAGCAGGTTGGAGACGCCCGCCTTGTTGACCACGTCGTAACGCACGACAGGCGGCTCTTCCGAGTCGGTCATTGCGCGTTTGATCTTCTTGGTCACCGCTTTCGGATCTTCCAGCAGGCCGATCACGTTGTTGCGGTTGTCGTCCGACTTGGACATCTTCTTGGTCGGCTCCTGCAGCGACATGACGCGCGCGCCGGATTTAGGAATGAACGGCTCCGGCACTTTGAACACGTCGCCGTACAGCGCGTTAAAACGCTGGCCTACGTCGCGGCTCAGTTCCAGGTGCTGTTTCTGGTCTTCGCCCACCGGCACCTGATTGGTTTGATACAGCAGGATATCGGCCGCCATCAGCACCGGATAGCTGAACAGCCCGGCGTTGATGTTCTCCGCGTAGCGCGCGGATTTGTCCTTGAACTGAGTCATGCGGCTCAGTTCGCCGAAATAGGTGTAACAGTTCAGCACCCAGCTCAGCTGCGTGTGCTCAGGCACGTGCGACTGCACGAAGATGGTGCTTTTTTCCGGATCGATGCCGCAGGCCAGGTACAGCGCCAGCGTATCCAGCGTGGCCTTGCGCAGCTTCTCGGCGTCCTGGCGCACGGTGATGGCATGCAGATCGACGATGCAGTAGATGCAGTCGTAGTCGTCCTGCATCTGCACCCACTGACGCAGCGCACCCATGTAGTTGCCGATGGTCAGTTCGCCGGACGGCTGCGCGCCGCTAAATACGATGGGCTTACTCATGTTTAAATTTCCTGATTCTCTAAAGATGACAGCCCAAGAGCGGGCAACAAATCGGCGAAGCGCTCCAACACCCGATCGGGGTGGCTCAGGGCGATCGATTCGCCGTAGTTATAACCGTAGGTAAAGCCGACGCTCGGGCAACCGGCGCCCTGCGCGGCTTGAATATCGTTGCGGGAGTCGCCGACGAACAGCAGTTCATGCGCCCGCAGCCCAAGCTTGCCGAGCACCAGGTACAGCGGCGCCGGATGCGGTTTCTTTTCCGTCACGTCGTCGCCGCCGATCACCAGCGAGAAATAGTCGCCAATGCCCAGCGCCGCCAGCAGCGGTGCCACGAACGGCGTCGGCTTGTTGGTCACCAATGCCATCGGGTAACCGTGCGCGGCCAGCCGGGCCAGCGTCTCTTGCACCTGCGGGAACAGGCGGCTGCCGCTGTCGACGGTCTGCGCGTAGAAATGGTCGAAGCGTTCTCGCAGCCGGCTGCACTGCTCCGGCGTGCCTTCCGCTTCCGCCCAGCGCAGCGCACGCTGCACCAGCACGTCGGCGCCGTTGCCGATCCAGGTGCCGACCCGTTCTTCACCCGCTTGCGGCAGGCCCGTCTCTTCCAGCGCCATATCGATGGCGGCCGCCAGACCCGGCGCGCTGTCGACCAGCGTGCCGTCCAGATCGAAGGCCAATGCGCGGATCGCGCCGAAATCAGCCATGGGTAACCTTCGCCAGCTCGCTGCGCATCTCGTCGATCACCTTGCGGTAGTCCGGCTGGCCAAAGATGGCGGAACCGGCGACGAACATATCGGCGCCCGCGGCGGCGATTTCGGCGATGTTGTCCACCTTCACCCCGCCGTCGACTTCCAGGCGGATATCGCGGCCGCTGTCGTCAATCAGCTTGCGCACCTGGCGCAGCTTGTCCAGAGTGCCGTGAATGAACGACTGGCCGCCGAAGCCCGGGTTAACCGACATCAGCAGAATCACGTCGATTTTATCCATCACGTAATCGAGGTAGCTCAGCGGCGTGGCCGGGTTGAACACCAGGCCGGCTTTACAGCCGTGCTCTTTGATCAGCTGAATGGTGCGATCGACATGCTCGGAAGCTTCGGGGTGGAAAGAGATATAAGACGCGCCGGCCTTGGCGAAATCAGGCACGATGCGATCCACCGGCTTGACCATCAGGTGCACGTCAATCGGTGCGGTAATGCCGTAGTTGCGCAGCGCTTCGCACACCATCGGGCCGATGGTCAGATTGGGCACGTAGTGGTTGTCCATCACGTCGAAGTGCACCACGTCGCCGCCTGCGGCCAGCACGTTGGCGGTATCTTCACCTAACCGGGCAAAATCTGCCGACAGAATGGACGGGGCAATCAAAAACTTTTTCATCCGCTTCTCCAAACGTAGGGTCGAGTTGTTATGCGCCGGGATGCCCCCGGCTTAGCGATACAGCGCCAAAAGCTCGTTCACTTTGCTGCGGCCGAGAATGTTGCGGCTGATCGTGCGGCGCGCTTTCACCACATACAGCGCGGCATGCTGGTACCAGTCGCGCGTCAGCTCGGTATCGTGATTGGAGATCAATACCGGTACCTGGCTCTCTACCGAGAGCTGGTGCGCCAGATGCGCCAGGCTCTGCTGATCGGCGATGCTGAAGCTGTTGGTGTGGTAGGCGGTGAAATTCGCCGTCGCCGACAGCGGCGCATAAGGCGGATCGCAATACACCACGGCGCCGGCCACGGCCTTCGCCATGGTATCGCGGTAATGCTCGCAGACAAAAGTGGCATTGCGCGATTTTTCGGCAAACCAGTAGAGCTCTTCTTCCGGGAAGTACGGTTTCTTGTACCGGCCAAACGGCACGTTGAACTCGCCGCGCAGGTTATAGCGGCACAGGCCGTTATAGCAGTGGCGGTTCAGGTACAGGAACAGCAGCGCCCGGCGGTAAGGCTCGGTGCTAGTATTGAACTCTTCTCGCAGCAGGTAAAACTGATCCGAGTTATTGAATTCATCGGCGAAAAGCGTGCGGGCATCGCGCACGAAGTCATCCGTGCGCAGCTTAACGATGTTATACAGGTTGATAAGATCGCTATTGATGTCGGCGAGAATGTAGGCGTCGTAATCCGTATTCAGAAAGACGGATCCCGCACCCACGAAGGGCTCGATTAAGCAGTCTCCCGCCGGCAGATGGCGACGAATCTCATCTACCAGCGGGTATTTTCCACCAGCCCATTTTAAAAAAGCGCGGTTTTTCTTCATGCCGTCAATTAGCTACTTATACAATTCAGAGCGGCGGATTGTACTCTGTTTCAGACAGCACATCAGCGCACAAATTTAAATGATTTATTTTTTAAGATCTTGCTGCACTTGGTGTACAGGTCGGACCCACGGTTTTTTCGCCTGCACATCCGCCGGCAACGAAGCAATGGCGCGCTTCGCTTCTGCGGAAGACGCATAGTTGCCGCTTACCAGCACGTACCACGGTTTGCCGTCACGCTTGGTGGCGTACACCAGGTAGTTCTGCAGCTTCTGCTGTTTGGCGTAGGCGTTCAGCGTATCGGAACGCGAAGCGCTGCTCAGCTGCAAGGTATAGTGGCTGCCTGGCGCAGACTGCAGCGAACTGCCGCTGCTGGCGACCGCTCCCGCTTTCGCGGTGGAAGACGGCTTGGCAGGCGGCGTATACACCGTGGTCGGTGATTTATGCTGCGTCGCGCTCGGCTTGGCGGCGGTTTTCGCCGGCGTTTTATGCTGTTGCTGCGCGGTGCCCTGCACAGGGCGAGTCGTTTCGCGCGCCGCGGCGCCACTCATCACCGTCGCCGGTGCGGTCGGCAGCGTCGAGGCTGCGCCGGTCATGCCCTGGGTCGCGGCATCCACCTGCCCTTGCTGCTGCGACAGCGCATCCGCCATGTTGCCAGGCAGATCGACGCGCTGCTGCGCACCGCCCTGCTGAGGCTGAGTTTGCGCTTCGGTCGGCGTGCCGGAGATCGGCGGCACGCTGACGTTCTGCGGTTGCTGCGGCTGAGTCGCGCTCACGCCGTTGTTGTCATGGGTATCCGTGGTGCCGCCCGGCACGCCGTTATTGGCGGTGGTCAGCGACGAAGAACCGGACAGGTTGATATCGCGGGCCGCGCCGTTTTGCGCGCCGCTATCCTGAGCCGCTTCATGCTTGGTCGGCGCCTTCAAGGCGGAACCGATGCCGATAATCAGCAGCAACAGCACCAAAATGCCGATGCCGATCATCAAATGCTGGCGCGAAACGGCGAAGCGCGGCGCGGCGGCCGGCTTGCGCGAACGCGTAGGACGACGATCGCTGCTATCAGGTCTGAGATCGTCTTCCGGTTTAAACTCGTCCATCTGAAACCCTCCAACTAGAGGCAAAAGCCCACCACCGTAGACCTACCGTGGCACGGGCAGATTAACCCGATGATGGCAAAGCGACACCCGTCGTGCTCTGCTCACTGTATTAATATAGATGCAAATGGCGGCTAAGCCACTGTTACTTAGTCCGATTTAATTACGCTGCTGCTCAGGCAGGCAGGCGGCGATCGACGCCAACACCAGCTCATGCCCTACGCCGCCGCGCACTTCCGCCGCACCTATCGCGGTCGGCAGCACCAGACGCAATTCACCCGCCAACACTTTCTTGTCGCGCAGCATGTGCGGCAGATAGGATTCCGGCGTCATTTCCTGCGGCCCGCAGACCGGCAAGCCGGCCCGCAGCAGCAGCGCTTTGATGCGTTCGATATCTTCAACCGAGAACTGGCCGAGACGGTGCGCGGTTTCCGCCGCCATCACCATGCCCGCAGCCACCGCTTCGCCGTGCAGCCATACGCCGTAGCCCATTTCGGCTTCGATGGCGTGGCCGTAAGTATGGCCCAGATTCAGCAAGGCGCGCAGGCCGCTTTCGCGTTCGTCGGCGGCCACGACCTCGGCCTTCAGCTCGCAGCAGCGGCGGATACAGTACGCCAACGCCTGCATATCCAGCGCCATCAGCGCATCGATGTTGTTTTCCAACCAGACGAAGAACTCGCGATCTAGGATGATCCCGTATTTGATGACTTCAGCCAGGCCGGAAGAGAGTTCACGCGTCGGCAACGTTTTCAGGCAATCCAGATCAACCACCACCGAAGCGGGTTGATAGAAAGCGCCGATCATATTTTTGCCGAGCGGGTGGTTGACGGCGGTTTTGCCGCCTACGGAGGAGTCCACCTGCGACAACAGCGTGGTGGGAACCTGAATAAAGCGCACGCCGCGTTGGTAGCACGCGGCGGCGAAGCCGGTCAGATCGCCGACCACGCCCCCGCCGAGGGCGATCAGCGTGGTATCGCGCCCGTGCGGTTTTTCAAGCAGCGCCGAAAACACCTGCTCCAACACCGCCAGAGATTTGTACTGCTCACCATCGGGAAGGATCACCTGATCCACCACGACGCCCCCCTGCTCCAGCACCTGCCGGACACGCTCCAGATAAAGCGGCGCCAGGGTCTGGTTGGTGACCAACATCGCTTGCTCACCCGCCTTCAACGGCATAAAAGAAGCCGGATCGTTAAACAATCCGGCGGCGATGGTAATCGGGTAGCTGCGCTCCCCAAGCGTTACAGTAATTCTCTCCATGTCGCGCTCAGTTCTCTGTATGGTGCGGCGGTGGTTGATCCCCGCAACAGCGGGGAACACAAATCAGTTTTCCGCATTGGCCGACGGCGAACGCGAAAATCGGCAATCAGTTGCTTTCCAGCATGTTGATGATCTGGTTGGCAACCACTTTAGCGCTCTGATCGTCGGTGCGGATGGTGACATCGGCAATCTCTTCATACAACGGATTGCGCTCTTTCGCCAAGGCTTCCAGCACTTCACGCGGCGGAGAATCAACCTGCAGCAGCGGGCGTTTTTTATCACGCTGGGTACGAGCCAGCTGCTTCTCGATCGTGGTTTCCAGATAGACCACCACGCCGCGCGCGGACAGACGGTTGCGCGTTTCGCGCGACTTCACCGAACCGCCGCCGGTCGCCAACACAATCCCTTGTTTTTCCGTCAGTTCATTAATGACTTTTTCTTCACGATCGCGGAAACCTTCTTCCCCTTCCACGTCGAATACCCAGCCCACGTCAGCTCCGGTACGTCGCTCAATTTCTTGATCGGAGTCGAAGAACTCCATATTGAGTTGCTGAGCTAACTGACGGCCAATAGTGCTTTTGCCGGCACCCATAGGCCCAACCAGAAAGATATTGCGTTTCTCTGCCATGTTTTTCGGTATTACTAAGACAATTCGTTAATGTTAACCCGCCCCGCCAATCAAATCAGCGGCGGGACCTAAACTGAAACCTCATGAGCGATAGTGCGAGATCAGACGAAAAATTATCTCAACACTCTTGGTAGTTTGGCAACCGAATAAATCGCAATCCACGCCGCGGGAGGGAAACCATATGTTTTTAACGGCGTCTTGACGCTAACAAAAAACCTCGGTGCTCAATTCGGTAACCCTTGTAAGCTAAATCGGCCGCAGCGTCAAACGCAGATCCCCCCAAGGGGATAAAAAAGTGTATCTGCTCATCAACTTTAGGAGATTTGCCGCCCGGCCGACAGGCAGCCGCTTATCCCTTAATCAGGGTCGGCGTAATGAAGATCACCAGCTCGCGTTTTTTCTGTTGCGCGCCGCTTTGCCGGAACAAGCCCCCCAGCAGTGGTGCATCGCCCAATCCCGGCACCTTGTCCGCCGTCTTGCCGCTATGCCGTTGAAAAATACCGCCGAGCACCAGGGTTTCGCCGTTTTTCACCGTGATCTGCGTCTTAATCTCCTGTTTATCGATGGTCAGCGCTTCCCCCGCGCCCCGGCTGATGGCGCGACCCGGCATATTTTGGCTGATGTGCAGCGTCAGCGTGATGCGTCCGTCCGGCAACACCTTGGGCGTCACCTCCATGCCCAGCACCGCCTCTTTGAACTCGATCGCGGTCGCACCGCTGGCGCCGCTCGACACTTCGTAAGGGATCTCGGTTCCCTGTTTGATACTGGCGGTTTGCAGATGCGCCGTCAGCAGGCGCGGGCTGGCGATGATCTCCACCTGATTTTCCTGCTCCAGCGCCGTCAGCTCGAGGCTCAGCAAACGCCCGCTGATGCGCGCCAGGTGGAAACCGGCGTTCACCGCGCTGCGCTCCAGCGGCAGATTGACGCCGAGATTGCCCGGCCGCAGCGGCCGCGTCGGCCTGTCGTCGGGCGCCAATCCCCAACGCACGCCAAGTTCACGCAGGCTTTCGCTGTTGATGGTCACGATATGCGCCGCCAGCTGCACCTGTGCCAGCGGCGCGTCCATTTCCGTCACCCGTTTTTTCAACTGCGCCAGGATTGGCGCGGTGTCGCGCAGCAGCAGCGTATTGGTGCGCTTATCCGCCAGCACGCTGCCTCGCTCGCTGAGCAAGGCGCCGCGTTGGGCATTGAGGCTTTCGGCAATCTCCGCCGCATCGCCGTTTTGTAACGTCAGGCTCAGGCTGTGCAGCGGTTGCCGCTGCGCCAGCGCTTCTCGCTGCTGTTTTTTTTCCTGCGCGTCCGGCTCCGGGGCGATCAGCATCACGCTCCCCTCCCGCGTCATCGTCAGCTTGCCCATACGCAGAGTCAGCGCCAGCGCCTGAGGCCAGGGCACATTCTCCAGCCGCAGCGTCAGGTTGCCGCTCACGCCGGGCGCGGCGATCAGGTTCATCTGCCGATAATCCGCCAGCGCCTGCAGGATGACCGTCACCGGCGCATCCTGAAACTCCAGGGAAACCCGCTGCTTATCCTGCGCCTGCGCGGCGCCGAGCGCCAGGCACCACAGCGCCACGCCCAATCCAGCGCGTCCTTTCATGGTTTGCCATCCTTGTTGTTGTCCATCATGAGCGAGATGTCGCCCTGGCTCGCCGGGCAATCCGGTTCGGCCGCCAGCGCCGTTAACGTCAGGCTGCGCGCCTGCACCTGCGTCACCTGCCAGCGCTCGGCCAGTACCCGCTGCTGCGGCCGCAGGCGTAGCCATTGCCCCGCCGGCGTCACCACCCAGCCATAGCGCAGCGCCGGGTGCCCGATGACGCCTTTCAGTCGCCAGCCCGCCGGCGATGCCTCCGTTTGGGCACAAGCAGGCAGCGGAGGCGGCGCAAACGGATCGCGCGGCTCAGCGCATAAGGCCCACGGCCATAGCAGCCACCACCAACGGCCAGGTCTTTTACTCATCGGCCTGCTCCTCGGCGGCATCCTGTAAAACCAACCGCGCCGTCATGCCCTGCGGCGGTGTCTCCACGCTCAGCTGCTGGAGGCGCAAATCGGCGGGCAGCGCCTCCAGCAGCACCAGCAAACCGGCGTAGTCAATGCGCAAGCTCAGCGTTTGCCGCGGCGGTTTTTCCTGCCGCTGCCAGCGCAACAAGGCGCCCCCCGCTCGTTGCAGCACGCTCGCCAGATCGCCGGTGGTGATCGGCGCAAGCGCCGCCGCAGGGATAGCGGTTTGCGGCACCTCGTCCAGTTGGCGTTGCACCATAGCGATCTGTTGCAACAGGCGCTGTTGCCGCTCCGCCGCGCTTTCCCGCTGACGCCATTCGTCTTGCAGCATCCAGCCGCCGCCCAACAGCGCCAACGCGCCAATGCCCAGCCCTTGCGCCACCAGCAATAGCCAACCCGGCAAGCTCAGCCAGAAGCGCAGCCCGGATGACAAACGGCTATCCATCACGCCCCCAGCGCGCCGCCAGGTGAAAGGAGTACAGGCCGTCTTCGCGTTGCGCCACCTCAGCCAAACGCAGCCGTGGCAACGCAGGCATCCCCGCCAGCCGTCGTTCGAACTGCGTGATGGCCGCAGGAGAGCGGCTCAATCCACGCAGCCGCAGGCCGTTCGCCGCATCGCTGTCCAGCGCCGTGAGCCACAGCGGGGGAGGAACGCTAGAGGACAATTGCTGCAGCAGCTGCAAATAACGCCGGTTATGTTGGGCGTTGCTCGCCTGCCGTTCGGCGCGGACGCTGTGCAGCGCTCGCTGCGCCCGCTCTTGCTGCTGCTGGCGGACGAGCAACGTCAATGCCGCCAAATCTTCACCCAGCATCGCCAGCCGCGCCTGCCGCTGCGCCTGTTGATGCCGCAGCTGGCCGGCGATCAGGAACAGTGCCAGCAGCAGCGCCGCTACCTGCAACAGCAGCACGCCCAGCCAGAAATAGCCGCGCCGCCGCTCGCGGCGCTGGCGCCAGGGCAGAAAGTTGACCTGATACATCAGCGATCCTCCTCGCGCAGCGCCAGACCACCGGCCAACGCGAACGCCGAAGGATGCGCAGGCAACGGCGGACGCAGCTGCGTGAAGGCGCTGAGCGGCGACCAACCAAGGCAACCGGCGGGCAAGGCTCCCGCCAGCACGCCGCCGGCATAGACCGGCCGATCGTCGCCCACCGGCATCTGGGCTTGCAGCGCCCGCAGCGCCTGCGCGTCATCGTCGCCCGGCGCCAGACCAAAAGCGAACGCGCCGTCGGCCGGCGCCACCCACAGCCATTCTCGTTCGAGACGGTGCATCAGCCCCGCAGCGGGCGGTACGCCTGCCGCCGTCGCCATCATCCGCAGCGCACAGGGGGTGATATCGACCGCTTGCGGATGCAGGCCAGCCTGACGCAGACAATGCAGCCACTGCTGCAGCTCCTGCCGCCGCGCAGCGGTCAACAGCAGCGCCGCCTCATCCGCCGGCGCGGCGCGATAGTCGAGCACCAACGTCTGGCCGTCGAGCGGGAACTGCTTCAAACCGTGGCCACCGATATAGTCGCTGCGTTCCGGCTCGCGCAGCCGCGCGTCCGGCTGCGTCATGCGCTGCTGTAACACGCGTTGCGCCGGTAGAGCAATGCGTAAGGAAATATGTCGCGGCAGCTGGACGCGCCATTGCCGCAGCGCCCGGATCAGGAATTCGGAAGGTTGCAGGCAGCCATCGCGCAAAACCGCCTGCGGCAGCGCCTGCTGCCACCAGTGGCGCAACTGCCAGCCGTTGCGGCGGCGTTGGGCCGCCACCGCCCGCACGCAGTCGATTTGTATATCCAGCCCTACCTGCCATGCTTGAGGGAACATGTTTCGCAAGCCTCCATAACATCAGATGATAAAAGAACATATCCATGTCGCAGGCTTGCCTTTATACTACCGCGCGGTTGTTTATAAACTGCCCAAATGACTTAGAAATGGGAAATCTCAGGTGAAGTTCGTAAAGTATTTTCTAATCCTTGCAGTATGTTGCATCGTGCTGGGAGCAGCCTCGATTTTTGGCTTGTACAAATATGTCGAGCCACAGCTGCCCGACGTCGCAACGCTGAAAGATGTGCGGCTGCAGATACCGATGCAGGTCTACAGCGCCGATGGCGAACTGATCGCCCAATACGGCGAGAAGCGCCGCATTCCGCTGAAACTGGATCAAATTCCGCCGGTGATGGTGCACGCATTCATCGCCACCGAAGACAGCCGCTTCTATGATCACCACGGCGTCGATCCGGTCGGCATCTTCCGCGCCGCCTCCATCGCGCTGGTCTCCGGCCACGCTTCACAGGGGGCCAGTACCATTACCCAACAGCTGGCGCGTAACTTCTTCTTAAGCCCGGAACGCACCCTGATGCGTAAAATCAAGGAAGCTTTCCTGGCGGTGCGCATCGAGCAGATGCTCACCAAGGATGAAATCCTTGAGCTGTATCTGAACAAGATCTATCTGGGTTACCGCGCCTACGGCGTGGGCGCCGCCGCGCAGGTCTATTTCGGCAAAGACGTCAGCCAGCTGACCCTGAGCGAAATGGCGACCATCGCCGGCCTGCCGAAAGCGCCGTCCACCTTCAACCCGCTCTATTCGCACGATCGCGCCGTTGCCCGTCGCAACGTGGTGCTGTCGCGCATGCTGGACGAACACTACATCACGCAGGCGCAGTACGATCAGGCGCGTTCCGAAGATTTGGTCGCCAATTACCATGCGCCGGAAATCAGCTTCTCCGCGCCGTATCTCTCCGAGATGGTGCGTCAGGAGATGATCAAGCGCTACGGTGAAAACGCCTATACCGACGGTTACAAGGTTTACACCACCGTCACCAAACGGCTGCAGCTGGCGGCGCAGGAATCGGTGCGCAACAACGTGCTGGCCTATGACATGCGCCACGGCTATCGCGGCCCGTCCAACGTGTTGTGGAAAGTCGGCGAAGCGGCCTGGGATCGCAAACAGATTGTCGATTCGCTGAAAAACCTGCCGAACTACGGCCCGCTGGCGCCGGCGGTGATCACCGCCGCCAACCCGCAGGAAGCGACGGCGATGCTGGCCGACGGCAGCAGCATTGCCCTGCCGATGGCGACCATGCGCTGGGCGCGGCCATATCGCTCAGACACTCAGCAAGGCCCAACGCCGAAACGCGTCACCGACGTGGTGCAGGCCGGCCAGCAGGTGTGGGTGCGCAAAGTGAACGACGCCTGGTGGCTGTCGCAGGTGCCGGATGTCAACTCGGCGCTGGTCTCGATCAACCCGAACGACGGCGCGGTGAAAGCGCTGGTCGGCGGTTTCGATTTCAACCAGAGCAAATTCAACCGCGTCACGCAGGCACTGCGCCAGGTAGGTTCGAACATCAAACCGTTCCTGTACACCGCCGCGATGGATAAAGGCCTGACGCTGGCCACCATCCTGAACGACTTGCCGATCACCCGTTGGGATGCCGGCGCCGGCACCGACTGGCGGCCGAAGAACTCGCCGCCGACCTACGACGGCCCGATTCGTCTGCGGCAGGGGCTGGGGCAATCGAAGAACGTAGTGATGGTGCGCGCGATGCGCGCGATGGGCGTCGACTACGCGGCGGAATATCTGCAGCGCTTCGGCTTCCCGGCGCAGAATATCGTGCATACCGAATCGCTGGCGCTGGGTTCCGCCTCCTTCACCCCGATGCAGCTGGTGCGCGGCTACGCGGTGCTGGCGAACGGCGGTTACCTGGTCGATCCGTACTTCATCACCAAAATTGAAGACGACAACGGCAATACGGTGTTCGAAGCCAAACCGAAAGTGGTGTGCAGCAGCTGCAACCTGCCGGTGATCTACGGCGACACCCACCGCTCGGCGGTGCTGTCCGACGACAACATCGAAAACGTCGCCACCTCGCAGGAAGGCAACAACAGCACGGTGCCGATGCCGCAGCTGGAGCAGGTCACCCCGGCTCAGGTACAGCAGGACGGCGATCAACAGTATGCGCCGCACGTCATCAGCACACAGCTGGCCTTCTTGATCCACGATGCGCTGAACAGCAATATCTTCGGCGAACCGGGTTGGATGGGTACCGCCTGGCGCGCCGGGCGCGATCTGAAGCGTCATGATATCGGCGGCAAAACCGGTACCACCAACAGTTCCAAGGACGCCTGGTTCTCCGGCTATGGCCCGGATACCGTGACCTCGGTGTGGATCGGTTTCGACGATCACCGCCGCGATCTGGGCCGGTCGACGGTATCCGGCGCCATCCCGGATCAAATTTCCGGCGGTGAAGGCGGTGCCAAGAGCGCCCAGCCGGCGTGGGACGACTTCATGAAGACCGCGCTGGAAGGCATCCCGGAGCAGAAAGTCACGCCGCCGCCGGGCATCATCAGCGTCACCATCGACAAGAGCAGCGGCAAGCTCTCTGGCGGTGGCGGCGGCAGCCGTTCCGAGTACTTCATCGAAGGAACTCAGCCGACGGACTACCCATCGCGCGATACCGGCACCACGTTGACCGATCCGGGCGGTGAAAGCCACGAGCTGTTCTGATCGAAAAGGGCCAGAGAAATCTGGCCCTTTTTTTGTTCGGTGCGAAGCGTATCAGCGCGATGCGCGCAAAAACGCCTCGGAGAGGAACAGCGCGCTGACGTTGCGCGCCTCACGGAAATCCGGTTCCGCCAGCAGCGCCATCATGTTGGCGATCGGCCAGCGCACCTGCGGCAGGGGCTCTGGTTCATCCCCTTCCAGGCTCTGCGGATAGAGATCGTGCGCCAGCACGATATTCATTTTGCTGGAAAAGTAGGATGGCGCCATCGTCAGCTTGCTGAGAAAATCAAAGCGCTTCGCGCCGAATCCCACCTCTTCCATCAGCTCGCGATTGGCCGCCTCCAGCACGCCCTCACCGGGATCGATCAGCCCTTTCGGGAACCCCAGCTCATAGGATTCGGTGCCCACCGCATATTCGCGGATCAGCAGCAGATCATCGCCAATCACCGGCACGATCATCACCGCTTCGCGATCCGAAGGCCGCATGCGCTCATACACCCGCCGAACCCCGTTGCTGAATTCCAAATCGACCGACTCGACGTTGAACAAACGCGAACGTGCGACCGTTTCCACTTTCAGAATTTTAGGTTTTTGCAGGTGTTTATCCATGATTGCCTCAAAAAGGTTACCCAGACGTGGACGGGGCAACCGAAATAATGATTGGCGTAACGCACGGCTCGTAGGCGCTCAAACGCTGACCAAATTCGATCCTGATCACATTGTGCGTTAAGGGCAAGCTCCGCCGCAACGCGCATGAGCAGTAATTTACTTTCTTTTAACAAGCGTAGCCAGCGGCCGGCGATTTTCCGTACTGATTCAGCAAACAGCGTGCAAGAAAATAGGATAATGCCGATATCGACGGCAGAGGCCGGTTGCTAGTATCACGCAGGCAAGAATCAGTGATAAAATGGCCTTGCGTCATGAAGGAATGAGATCCAGAGCGAGAATCTGTTTGTTCCCTCATTAGTTCTGGGTGCCTCCTGGCGGTTTACTCCGTATAATATTCAGCTTTTCATCAGGTTGGCGAAATTCACGGTGTGAGATGGGGATTGCATGAGCACAATAGTGTTGATATTGGCCTTAGTGCTTGTCTGTCTGATTGCCGCCGGTCTGTACCTGTGGTTCAAGGCCCGCAACCCGTCGGCGCTGGCGCACGCGCTGCCGTTTATCAAACCAGCCCACCGCAAGCTGACCGACGAAGAGCGCGCCGCGGTCGAATTCTACCTCAATCAGCAAAACAAGCTGAGCAACAAACTGTTGCCCGGCGGCGGTGCTACGCTGCCCGCGGCCAAGCTGGCGCTCACCCCGCAAAGCGATAACGTTTATCCCGTCACGCACGCCATCACCCGCTACGGGCTGGCCAGCGACGATCCCAATAAATGGCGCTATTACCTCGACGCTGAAGAGGTGCATCTGCCGCCGTTCTGGGAGCCCTATATCACCGCCGACAACCATGTGGAAGTGATCAGAACCCAGACGCTGCCGCTGGTGATTTCGCTCAACGGGCATTCGCTGAAAGATCATATTCACGACCGGCCGCAGCCGCCGGTGGTGACCGCCGCGCCGACCAAAAACGCGTCCATCCGCAAGGAGGAGAGCGAGCATGTCGAGCTGGTCAATATTCGCAAGGAAACGCCGGAAGAGCATGCGCTGAACCGGCCGAACGGCATCCGTGAAGCCGTCATCATCTCCGTTGCGCTGCTGCTGCTGTTCTTCAGCCTGATAAGCCCGGTACTGGTGATCCCCTGGATGATTTTCGTGGCGGTGCTGATGATCGCCTGGGGATGCTGGAATCTGTTCCGTCGCCCGGCCTCACGCGAGCTGAAGGAGATCCACTGTCTGCGCGGTACGCCGAAGCGCTGGGGCCTGTTCGGCGAATCCGGCCAGGGGCAGATCAGCAACATTTCGCTCGGCATCATCGATCTTATCTACCCGCCGCATTGGCAACCTTACCTGACGCAGGACCTGGGCAAGACCACCGACGTGGACGTCTACCTCAATCGGCAGGTGGTGCGCCAAGGGCGCTTCCTCTCGCTGCATGACGAAGTGAAGAACTTCCCGCTGCAGCAGTGGGGCCGCAACGCGGTGCTGGTCGCCAGCTCGGCGCTGGTGCTGCTGTTGCTGCTGATCTATATCCCGCTCAACCTGCCGCTGACCCTCAGCATGGCCTGGCTGCAGGGCGCGCAAAAAGTGGAAGTGACCAGCGTACAGGCGCTGGAGGCCACGCCGCTGCGCATCGGCGACACGCTGAAAGTGCGCGGCAGCGGCATGTGCTATGTGCCGCCGCCGGCCAACGGTGGCGGCGCCGCCAATTTCGCGCCGTTCGACTGCTCCGGCATTTATTGGAACAACGCCGCCCCGCTGCCGCAGCCGGAATCGGAAGTCATAGACAAAGCGACGGCCCTGCTGGCTACGGTCAACAGCCAGCTGCATCCGAGCGGCGCCGATCAGAAGGTCAACCCGCAGTTGGCCAGCGCCATTGAGAAATCCGGCATGATCCTGTTGGATGACTTCTCTGATATCGTTCTGAAAACACAGGATTTGTGTCAGGCAGAAAACGACTGCGTGCGGTTGAAAAACGCCCTGGTCAACCTGGGTAACGCCAAAAACTGGAGCGGTTTGGTGAAACGCGCCAGATCCGGCGCGCTGCAAGGCGTCAACGTGCTGCTGCGCCCGGTGAGTGCCGAATCGCTGGACAGCCTGACCAAAGTGGCCACGTCGTCGTTCATCTTCAATGAAACGCGTCTGGCCGCCGCGGCGCTCAACAGCCCGCCGCCGGGCGGTTTCCTGATCCGCAGCGACGAAGGCCGCCAACTGGTCAGCCACCCGCAATCCTCGGCGCCGCAGAGCGAATACAACGCCCTCGACCAGTGGAATGAGCTGCAGCGCCTTTCCACTCTGCTGCTGCATACCCCGTTCCAGGCGCAGGGGGTGATCACCAGCCTCAGCGTCGACGCCAACGGCACCCGCCACGTGGCGCTGCACAGCGAACCGGACATGATCACCCTGTGGCGCTACCTCGGTACCAGCCTGCTGTTGCTGGCGGTGGTCATCAGCCTGGGCTATAACGCCTGGCGGCTGGTGCAGCGTCGGCGCATCAATCAGCACCGCGTCGCCGATATCCAGCGTTACTACGACAGCTGCTTCAATCCGCAGCTCAATCCGATGTCGATGCGGCCGATGGCCTGAACCTGGCGTCGGGGCCTCCGCCCTGTCATCTGCTTATGCTACGCTAACGCTATTATTCTCATCTGCGGACCGCCCGTCGGTCCGCCCGTGGAGTTTTTATGGTTCCCGAGTTTGATTGGCCGCAGATCGATACCGTGCTGCTGGATATGGACGGCACCTTGCTGGATCTGGAGTTCGACAGCCACTTTTGGCTCAGCCTGGTGCCGCAGGCGCTGAGCGAAAGGCGCGCCATTCCGTTCGACGAAGCCCGCAATATCATTGAGCGGGAATATCAGGCGGTGCAGCACACCATGAACTGGTATTGCTTCGATTACTGGAGCGAGCGGTTGGATCTGGATATCTACCGCATGACCAGCGAAGTGGGCAGCCGCGCCCGGCTGCGCGAAGACACCGAGCCGTTTTTACAGGCGCTGCGCGACGCCGGCCTGCAAACCATTTTGCTGACCAATGCGCATCCGCACAGCCTGGCGGTGAAAATCGAGCATACCGGCCTCGATCGACACCTTGATTTATTGTTTTCCACCCACACATTTGGTTATCCGAAAGAAGATCAGCGTCTGTGGCAGGCGGTGCAGCAGCACACCGGATTCAATCCGCAGCGCACGCTGTTCGTCGACGATGGCGAGCCGATCCTCGACGCGGCGCGTGCTTTCGGCATTCGTTACTGCCTGGGCGTGCAAAACCCGGACTCCAGCACGGCGGAAAAAAGCTTCCAGCGCCATCCGTCGATGCGCGACTATCGCCTGCTGATACCGGCGCTGGCCAAGGGGGAAGCATGAAGGAAAAAGCGACGCGCGACGACGCGGTCCGGCTGGACAAGTGGCTGTGGGCCGCACGCTTCTACAAGACCCGCGCGCTGGCGCGCGAAATGATCGACGGCGGCAAGGTGCATTACAACGGCCAGCGCGGCAAGCCGAGCAAGATTGTCGAACTCAACGCCGAGCTCAAGCTGCGGCAGGGCAACGAAGAACGAACCGTGATCGTGCTGGCGCTGAGCAGCCAACGCCGCGGCGCCGGCGAGGCGCAGCAAATGTATCAGGAAACCGAAGCCAGCATCGCCAACCGCGAAAAAATGGCGCTGGCGCGCAAGATGAACGCGTTGACCATGCCGCATCCGGACCGCCGTCCGGACAAAAAGGAGCGGCGCGACCTGATGAAATTTAAATTTGGTGAGCCGGAATAACCCCTCACCGCAATGAGAGAAGATTATGTCCAACCATGACCAATTGCACCGTTACCTGTTTGAAAACTACGCGGTGCGCGGCGAGCTGGTTACCGTCAGCGAAACCTATCAGCAGATCCTGAATAACCACGACTACCCGGCGCCGGTGCAAAAGCTGCTGGGCGAGCTGCTGGTCGCCACCAGTCTGCTGACCGCGACCCTGAAGTTCGACGGCGACATCACCGTGCAGCTGCAGGGCGACGGCCCGCTGAAGCTGGCGGTGATCAACGGCAACAACCGCCAGGAGATGCGCGGCGTTGCGCGCACCCAGGCGCCTATCGCCGACGACAGCACCCTGCATCAGATGATCGGCAACGGCGTCATGGTCATCACCATTTCCCCGACGGAAGGCGAGCGCTATCAGGGCGTGGTCGGCCTGGAAGGTGAAACCCTGGCCGAGTGCCTGGAAGCCTACTTCCGCCAGTCCGAACAGCTGCCAACCCGCCTGTTCATCCGCACCGGCGAAGCGGAAGGCCACGCCGCAGCGGCCGGTATGCTGCTGCAGGTGCTGCCGGCGCAGGACGGCAACCTCGATGATTTCGATCATCTGGTGCAACTGACCAACACGGTAAAAAGCGAAGAGCTGTTCGGCCTGCCGGCCAACGAAGTGCTGTACCGCCTGTATCACCAGGAAGAAGTCACCCTGTACGAGCCGCAGGACGTGCAGTTCCGTTGCACCTGTTCACGCCAGCGTTGCGCCGACGCACTGCTGACCCTGCCGACCGACGAAGTGGCGGACATGCTGGAGCAGGACGGCAATATCGACATGCACTGCGACTACTGTGGCAGCCACTATGTCTTTGACCCGGTTGATGTTGCCGCCTTGTATGCGGGTAATACCGGCGAAAGCGACAGGTTGCACTAAGTTATACCCCCTTCGGCGGGCGCGCCCGGCGCCCGCCAACGCCCGCCGTTTGCACGTTTGCTTTTTTCCGTGTGCTATCTCTCAGATCGTAACGAAATACCGCCTAAAACGTTAAATATTTGATACCCATCGCTGTTACGCACCGTTAGATCCCTACAATTGCCGCCAGAAATTCTGTGACCAAGGAGTAGTAACATGCGCGTTAAAGGTATAACCCCTCAGGATCTGGCCGCTTACGGCATTCACGACGTTAGCGAAATCGTTCACAACCCGAGCTATGAACTGCTGTTTAAGGAAGAAACAGACCCATCTCTGGAAGGTTTTGAGCGTGGGGTAGTCACCAAGCTGGGTGCCGTCTCCGTCGATACCGGCATCTTCACCGGCCGCTCGCCGAAAGACAAATACATCGTCCGCGACGACATCACCCGCGATACCGTGTGGTGGGCCGATCAGGGCAAAGGCAAAAACGACAACAAACCCCTCAGCCCGGAAGTGTGGGCCGATCTGAAACACCTGGTCACCGAACAGCTTTCCGGCAAGCGCCTGTTCGTGGTGGATACCTTCTGCGGCGCCAACGCCGACTCGCGCCTGAAAGTGCGCTTCATCACCGAGGTGGCCTGGCAGGCGCACTTCGTGAAAAACATGTTCATCCGCCCGAGCGACGAAGAGCTAGCTGACTTCGAGCCGGACTTCGTGGTGATGAACGGCGCCAAATGCACCAATCCGAACTGGCAGCAGCAAGGCTTGAACTCGGAGAACTTCGTCGCCTTCAACCTGACCGAGCGCATGCAGCTGATCGGCGGCACCTGGTACGGCGGCGAAATGAAGAAAGGCATGTTCTCGATGATGAACTACCTGCTGCCGCTGAAAGGCATCGCCTCGATGCACTGCTCGGCCAACGTGGGCGAGAAAGGCGACGTGGCTGTGTTCTTCGGCCTGTCCGGCACCGGCAAAACCACCCTCTCCACCGACCCTAAGCGTCAGCTGATCGGCGATGACGAGCACGGCTGGGACGACGACGGCGTGTTCAACTTCGAAGGCGGCTGCTACGCCAAGACCATCAAGCTGTCTGAAGAAGCCGAGCCGGACATCTACCACGCCATCAAACGCGACGCGCTGCTGGAAAACGTCACCGTGCTGGCCGACGGCAGCATCGACTTCAACGACGGTTCGAAAACCGAGAACACCCGCGTTTCTTACCCGATCTACCATATCCAGAACATCGTCAAGCCGGTGTCCAAGGCGGGTCACGCCACCAAGGTGATCTTCCTGACCGCCGACGCTTTCGGCGTGCTGCCGCCAGTATCGCGCCTGACCGCCAACCAGACTCAGTACCACTTCCTGTCCGGCTTCACCGCCAAACTGGCCGGCACCGAGCGCGGCGTCACCGAACCGACGCCAACCTTCTCCGCCTGCTTCGGCGCCGCGTTCCTGTCGCTGCACCCGACGCAGTACGCCGAAGTGCTGGTGAAACGCATGCAGGCCGCCGGCGCCCAGGCTTATCTGGTCAACACCGGCTGGAACGGTACCGGCAAGCGCATCTCGATCAAAGATACGCGCGGCATCATCGACGCCATCCTGAGCGGTGAAATCGACAAGGCGGAAACCGTCACCCTGCCGATCTTCGATCTGGCGATGCCGACCGCGCTGCCGGGCGTGAACCCGGAGATCCTCGATCCGCGCAATACCTACGCCAGCCTCGAGCAGTGGCAGGAAAAAGCGCAGGATCTGGCCGAGCGCTTCATCACCAACTTCGACAAATACACCGACACACCTGCGGGTGCCGCGCTGGTCAGCGCCGGCCCTAAGCTGTAATTCGGTAGCGTTACCTCTTCAGCTAAGGCGCGGATCCCGCGCCTTTTTTTATTTTCAGCGATTGCTTTTTAACCAGCAAGGCGAGAAAATAAGTCAATGCAATCATTGATAGCAAAGGAGGTTTCAATGGCTACTATCACCGTCAGAAATCTGGACGACGAAATCAAAGAGCTGCTGCGTATTTCAGCGGCGAAAAACGGCCATTCCATGGAAGAGGAAGCGCGCATGATCCTGAAACAGGCGCTGGTGAAAAAGCCGCCGCGCTATGGATTGGGTACCTGGATGCATCAGCACTTCGCCGAATTTGGCGGCGTTGAGCTGGAGATCCCACCGCGTGACGCCGTGCCACCACGCATCGTCACCTTTGATGATGAAGATGACAACGCATGATCATTCTCGACACCAACGTCATTTCAGAAACGCTGCGCCCCAGCCCGTACTACAACGTCATTAACTGGCTAAATGAAAAGGACAATGACGATCTCTATCTGAGCGCCATTGTCCTGGCCGAACTGTTCAGCGGCGTCGCCTGCATGCCTGACGGCAAGCGCCAGCGGGATCTCAAGCTCAAATTGGCGGACGCTCTTGAATTGAAGTTCGAGGGGCAGATATTGCCGTTTGATGGGCTGTGCGCGATGCAATACGCGGAATTGACGGCAAGGAATCGGCTGCTGGGTAAAGCGATGAGCGTGCCGGATGCCCAAATCGCCGCCACCTGCCTGCATTACGGCGCCGCCCTGGCTACCCGCAATACCAAAGACTTCCTCCACTGCGGCATCGAGTTAATCGATCCGTGGCAGGCGCCGACCGGCCGTCGGTTGCATGAGGATGCGGCGGAATACTACGTGATGAGCAGGAAGTCCTGACGGGGCCGCAACGACGCGGCCCGCGCCAAGCGCGTCAGGCGTTTTCCCTGGCGGTTTGATGGCCGTTGGCCGACTCTTTTTTCTCCATCGGCAACGGAATATACGCGCGGATCAAGAGCCCGCCGCGTTCGCTGGTGCCGATTTCCAACTCACCGTCGTGCGCATCGATAATACGCTGCACGATCGCCAGCCCCAGACCGGTGCCGCTGGTGCTGCGCGCGCTGTCACCGCGGACGAACGGCTGCAGCAGGTGCTTCAACTCTTCCGGCTTGATGCCCGGGCCGTCGTCTTCCACCTGGAACCAGCCGCGCTGCAGCTCGCGGCCGCTGCTCACCTTGATCCAGCCGTTGCCGTAACGCGCCGCGTTCACCACCATGTTCACCGCCGCCCTCTTAATCGACAGCGGGTGCACGTTCATCATCAGCTCACCCGGCGACAGCGCGGTTTCAATCACCCGCTCATAGCCGCTTTCCGCCGCGACCACCTCGCCCAAAATGGCGTTCAGATCGCTGCTTTCGGTCGGCATCTCCTGCCCGGTGCGCAGATAATCGATGAACTGCTCGATGATGGCGTTGCACTCTTCGATGTCTTTATTGATCGACTCGGCCAGATAGCCGTCTTCGGCGCTCATCATCTCCGTCGCCAGCCGGATACGCGTCAACGGCGTGCGCAGATCGTGGCTGACCCCGGCCATCAGCAAGGTGCGGTCATCCGCCAGCTGCTTGACGCCCGACGCCATCTGATTGAATGCGCGAGTCACCGACCGCACTTCGGAAGCGCCATACTCGCGCAGCGGCGGCGGAATAATCCCCTTGCCCACCTGCAGCGCCGCATGTTCCAGCTCCACCAGCGGGCGGTTTTGAATGCGGATAAACAGCCAGGCGCCGCCGATCGCCAGCAACATGATCGCCAGCGTATAGCGGAACAGCGGAGAGAAGTCGCCCTGGTGGATTTCCGTCAGCGGCACGCGCACCCAGATATCGGGCTGCAGCCAGGTTTTCAGCCACACCACCGGGGAGTTCTTGTTCACCTCCACCCGCACATCGGTCGGCCCGCCGAGCTGCTGCGCCATCTGCTGGCTGAGGAACTGGTAGTGCTGCGCCCAGCGCAGGCCGCTCTCCTCCGCCGCCGAGTTGGTGTAGAGAGAGATGCCCAGTTCGCGGTAGATCTCGCGGCGGAACGCCGGCGGCACTTCCAGCAGCGTGCCGTCCTCCAGCTGCAGCCGATCGGTCATCAGCATACGCACTTCGTAGGCCAATACCTTGTTGAACTGCTGCAGGCTGGGCAGGATGGCGAAGTTCAGCACCACCAGATAGGTCGTCACCAGGCTGACGAACAGCAGGGTGACGATCAACAACAGGGTTCGGGCAAACGAGCTACGCGGTGAAAAGCGCAATCGCCTCATGCCTTGCTGCCGTCCGGGACGAACACGTAGCCGAGACCCCAAACGGTCTGGATATAACGCGGATGCGCCGGATCTTCTTCCACCATGCGGCGCAGGCGAGAGATCTGCACGTCGATGGAGCGCTCCATGGCGCTGTATTCGCGGCCACGCGCCAGGTTCATCAGCTTATCGCGCGACAGCGGTTCACGCGGGTGGCTGACCAGCGCCTTCAGTACCGCGAACTCGCCGCTGGTCAACGGCATCGGTTCGTCTTCGCGGAACATCTCGCGGGTGCCGAGGTTCAGTTTGAATTTGCCGAACGCGATCACCGCTTCTTCCTGCGAAGGCGCGCCCGGCAGCTCGTTAGCCTGGCGGCGCAGCACTGCACGAATGCGAGCCAACAGCTCACGCGGGTTAAACGGTTTAGGAATGTAGTCGTCGGCGCCGATTTCCAGCCCGACGATGCGATCGACCTCTTCACCTTTGGCGGTGACCATAATGATCGGCATCGGGTTGCTCTGGCTGCGCAGGCGGCGGCAGATGGACAGGCCGTCTTCGCCCGGCAACATCAGATCGAGCACCATCAAATGGAAGGATTCACGGGTCAGCAAGCGATCCATTTGCTCAGCGTTGGCAACGCTGCGAACCTGGAAGCCCTGCTCGGTTAAATAACGTTCCAAAAGTGCGCGCAGGCGCATGTCATCATCGACAACCAGGATCTTATGATTCTCTTGCATGGTATTACTCCCAAAGGCTTTATTGCCTGACTCGAATATTGTTAGAAAACCTTGCCATTTGAGACAGCGTTTAATGGTATGTATTCTAGACGAAATTGTTACAAAGCTTATTCTTTTCCCCATTTATCAACAATTTTCAGTGAATGTCGACGGGGGTTCGTCAAAATATCGCCCTTTATCAGCGCAATGTGGGGCCGCGGCCCAATTTTACGCAATTTCGCCACCGGCAAACCGCACGGTGGCGTTTTGACGGCGAGTCAGGAAGTCTGCAGGAAACGCGCCAACTGCCGGCGCAGCTGCCGGTTCTCTTGCTGCAGCGCCTCAACCCGATCGAGCAACGTCAGCGCCATGGCGATCCCCGGCCAATCCAGATCCAGCTCGGCCCGCAGCCTGCGCGCACGCTGCAGATGGCTCAGCGCCGGGTAGTCGAACTCCCAGCTCGGCTGCGCCGGCTCCAGCGGCACGATCACGCCCAGGCCAACGATCTCGACCAGCTCATCCTCTGAAATCTCCACCCGTTGGCACAGTTCCACCACGGTGAAAGTGATCTCTTTCTTCATCATGTGCTTTACTCCCATTCCGCGCGCGGGTTGAACGCCGCCTGTTCAGCCAGTTCTCGCCACAGGGCGCTGGCCTTCTCGTTCGGCTTCGGCGGCATCACCACCTTGAGAATGACATACAGGTCACCGGGCTCTTTCTTGCCCGCCAGCCCCTTGCCCTTGACCCGCAGCCGTTTGCCGCTCTGGCTACCGGCCGGCACGGTCAACGCGATTTTTCCGGTCAGCGTCGGCACCTCAATGCTGGCGCCGAGCGCCGCCTCCCAAGGGGCGAGAGGTGCCACGATGCTCAGGTTGTGGCCGTCGATCTCAAACAGCGGGTGCGGCGCGAGGCGGATGACCAGATACAGATCGCCGTTCTGGCCGCCGCCCACGCCGGCCACGCCCTGCCCCTTGAGGCGAATGCGCTCGCCGTCGCCCACCCCGGCCGGGATTTTCACGTTCAGCGTTTTGCTGGCTTCGCTCACCTGCCGCCCCAGCTCGTCGTACACCGGCAGCTTGTAGGAGATCTCGCGGCTTTGGCCATGCAGCGTTTCCTCGAGGAACAGCGGCACCTCCATCTCCAGATCCTGGCCGCGGAAGCCATGCCCGCCGTGCGAGTGCGAAGCGGAGCGATGCCCGCCCGCCGCACGCCCGCCGAACATGCTTTCGAAGAAATCGGAGAAGTCTTGCGCGTCGGCACCGCCGCCGTGCCATGAAGCGCTCTGCTGATAGCCGCCGCGATCGCCGCGCGCCTGGCGGCCAAAGTTCGGATCGTTGCGGTGCAGCCGGATCTGATCGTACTCGGCGCGGCGCTCTTCGTCCTTCAGCACCTCATAGGCTTCGGCCAGCTCCTTGAATTTGCTCTCGGCGTCTTCTTCGGTGCTCACGTCAGGGTGATATTTACGCGCCAGCCGGCGGTAGGCCGTTTTGATGGTTTTCAGATCGGCGTTGGGCTCAACGCCCATCGTTGCGTAGTAATCTTTAAATTCCATGCGGTAATACCTTCAATGTGTTGGGTTGTGCGCCAAAATTCCTTGTCTCTCTCGCCAGATATCCTCCTTTCGTCACATTCCTTTTCCGCTATCGCTAAGCATACTCCCGATTGTTAAAAGCTGCGCAAACTGAATAACAACCGTGCGGCAACGCGCAGGCCCGCGCGCCATTTCTAAAGCCCCCCGCATTCACGTACACTGTGGCGGTGGCCCCATAAAGATAAATCACCATGAGAACTCAACTGATAACCCGTGAAGGGTATGACAAGCTCAAACAAGAGCTGGATTACCTCTGGCGCGAAGAACGCCCCGAGGTGACCAAGAAAGTGACCTGGGCCGCCAGCCTGGGCGACAGAAGCGAAAACGCCGACTACCAGTACAACAAGAAGCGGCTGCGCGAGATCGACCGCCGCGTCCGCTATCTGACCAAATGCCTGGAGCAATTGAAGATCGTCGATTACTCCCCGCAGCAGGAAGGCAAGGTGTTCTTCGGCGCCTGGGTGGAGGTGGAGAACGACGACGGCGAGACCAAACGCTTTCGCATCGTCGGTTACGACGAGATCTTCGGCCGCAAGGATTACATCTCCATCGACGCGCCGATGGCGCGCGCCCTGCTGAAAAAAGAGGTCGGCGACGTCGCCACCGTCAATACGCCGCTGGGCGAGGCGCAGTGGTACGTTAACGAGATAGACTACCCGAAGTAAGCTTTCAGCTTTTTCCGAACCGCCGCCAACGCCGCCGCCTGCGCAGTTCTCCACGTGGCGGCCGCGCGGCGGCGGCCCGCTCCACTGGCATTTTCCCCGATCAATCCGTATAACTGTCCCCTGTTTATTCACCGTTCTCAATACAGATACCAGACCTATGAATGACCCACTGAGCCGCATTATTGCAACAGAACTGCAGGCCCGGCCGGAGCAAGTCGACTCCGCCATCCGTCTGCTGGATGAAGGTAATACCGTGCCCTTTATTGCACGCTATCGTAAGGAAGTCACCGGGGGCCTGGACGACACCCAACTGCGCCAGCTGGAAACCCGCCTGGGTTATCTGCGTGAACTGGAAGATCGTCGTCAGACCATCCTGAAGTCGATCGATGAACAGGGCAAACTGACCGAACAACTGGCGGGGGCGATCAACGCCACGCTGAGCAAGACCGAACTCGAAGACCTCTATCTGCCGTACAAACCGAAGCGCCGCACCCGCGGCCAGATCGCCATCGAGGCCGGTCTGGAACCGCTGGCGGACGCACTGTGGCAGGATCCGCAACAGCAGCCGGAACAGCTGGCTGAACGCTACGTCGACGCCGACAAGGGCGTGGCGGACGTCAAAGCCGCCCTCGACGGCGCGCGCTATATCCTGATGGAGCGCTTCGCCGAAGATGCCTCGCTGCTGGCCAAGGTGCGCGACTACCTGTGGAAAAACGCCCATCTGGTGTCCAAAGTGGTCGAGGGCAAGGAAGAAGAAGGCGCCAAGTTCCGCGACTATTTCGATCACCACGAACCGATTTCCCAGGTGCCTTCGCACCGCGCGCTGGCGATGTTCCGCGGCCGCAACGAAGGTGTGCTGCAGCTGGCGCTGAACGCCGATCCGCAGTTTGAGGAAGCGCCGCGCGAAAGCCAGGCGGAGCTGATCATCATCAATCACCTCAACCTGCGCCTGAACAACGCCCCGGCCGACGCCTGGCGCAAGGCGGTGGTCAACTGGACCTGGCGCATCAAGGTGTTGCTGCACCTGGAAACCGAGCTGATGGGCACGGTGCGCGAGCGCGCGGAAGATGAAGCGATCAACGTTTTCGCCCGCAACATGCACGATCTGCTGATGGCCGCGCCGGCCGGCATGCGCGCCACCATGGGCCTCGATCCGGGCCTGCGCACCGGGGTGAAAGTCGCCGTGGTCGACGCGACTGGCAAGCTGGTCGCCACCGACACCGTCTACCCGCACACCGGGCAAGCGGCCAAAGCCGCCGCCATCGTCGCGGCGCTGTGCATCAAACATAACGTGGAGCTGGTGGCCATCGGCAACGGCACCGCTTCGCGTGAAACCGAGCGTTTCTATCTCGACCTGCAAAAGCAATTCGGCGAGGTCCGGGCGCAGAAAGTGATCGTCAGCGAAGCGGGCGCGTCGGTGTATTCCGCGTCCGAACTGGCGGCGCAGGAGTTCCCGGATCTCGACGTGTCGCTGCGCGGCGCGGTGTCCATCGCCCGTCGTCTGCAGGATCCGCTGGCGGAGCTGGTGAAAATCGACCCGAAATCCATCGGCGTCGGCCAGTATCAGCACGACGTCAGCCAGAGCCAGCTGGCGAAGAAGCTGGACTCGGTGGTGGAAGACTGCGTGAACGCCGTCGGCGTCGATCTGAACACCGCGTCGGTGCCGTTGCTGACCCGCGTGGCCGGCCTGACGCGCATGATGGCGCAGAACATCGTCAACTGGCGCGACGAGAACGGCCGCTTCAGCAACCGTGAACAGCTGCTGAAAGTCAGCCGCCTGGGGCCGAAGGCCTTCGAACAGTGCGCCGGCTTCCTGCGCATCAACCACGGCGACAACCCGCTGGATGCTTCCACCGTTCACCCGGAAGCCTACCCGGTGGTGCAGCGCATTCTGGCCGCCACCGAGCAGGCGCTGCAGGACCTGATGGGCAACGCCTCGGCGGTGCGCAGCCTGAAAGCGGTCGACTTCACCGACGACAAGTTCGGCGTGCCGACGGTCACCGACATCCTGAAAGAGCTGGAGAAGCCGGGCCGCGATCCACGTCCGGAGTTCAAAACCGCCACCTTCGCCGAAGGCGTGGAAACCCTCAACGATCTGCAGGTGGGCATGATCCTGGAAGGCTCGGTGACCAACGTCACCAACTTCGGCGCCTTCGTGGATATCGGCGTGCATCAGGATGGCCTGGTGCACATCTCCTCGCTGGCGGACAAGTTCGTTGAAGATCCGCACACCGTGGTGAAGGCCGGCGACATCGTCAAAGTGAAGGTGATGGAAGTCGATCTGCAGCGTAAACGCATCGCGCTGAGCATGCGCCTGGATGAGCAGCCGGGCGAAGGTTCACCGCGCCGCGGCGGCAACGCGCCTGCACAGACGCGCGACCACGCCAACCGTTCGGCGGGCGGCAACAAGGCCAAACCGCGCAACGCGGCGCCGGCCGGCAACAGCGCCATGGGCGACGCGCTGGCGGCGGCATTCGGCAAGAAACGCTAAGTCAGATCCAACAGGGGGCGGAGCCTGCTCCGCCCCCTTCTGATGAATAAAACTTGCGGCATTTCTTGACCCGCCTCAATAAACCGTCATCTTTTTATTTCCCACGCCTGCGTGACCACCCTCCCATTATTCAGGCAACAACAATCCCTTCTGCAGCCATTTATTAACAACTTCGTTAACACGCATTTTTCATCTCGCGAATTGTGAGAGAAACACAAATGGTTACCGCTCGCATTATGGCGGAATAATGTTATCGAATTGCCTTTCGGTGGAAATAAATAAAGGGAAAAAACCATCTATATTTGCAAACAAGAAAACTCGGCTACAAATACGTAACTGATTTAACTCGCCATTCTCATTTGTTCCCCAGCGCAACCGGTGGTAAAACGTCGTTAATCAAGACAACGCCATCAAAAACTGTCGACGCCATAATAATTGGTTACAATACCCTTACTTTTTGTATTGAACGCGATAATGATAATTACTATTATTTGCGCTCACTTTATTGCATGACCTTATGGATGAATACCGCCGACGGCGTGGCATTTTCGCCGGCAACGTCCAATTATCATCAGCCCGATGCTCATCGGCACCCGGAAGGTTAATCACATGCAGCTCCAACCTAAACGCACGTATAAGATTGTCGGCTTTTCCGGTGAAATTGCGCCGGCCTACCGCCAGAAACTGTTATCGCTCGGCATGCTGCCCGGCTCTTCGTTCGACGTAGTGCGCGTCGCACCGCTGGGCGATCCGATAGAAATTAAAACTCGCCGCGTCAGCCTGGTGCTGCGCAGGAAGGATCTGGCGCTGCTGCAGCTCGACGGCCAGCCCTGAGCCGACGCGCTCTCCGTTTGCCGACGCGCCTTTGCGCCGGCGCTGTTCTCCTTGAAGACGACACGCTGAACTATGAAAAAACTCACCATCGGCTTAATCGGTAACCCGAACTCCGGCAAAACCACGCTGTTCAACCAGCTGACCGGCGCACGCCAACGGGTCGGCAACTGGGCGGGCGTGACGGTCGAACGCAAAGAAGGCCATTTCACCACCCCGCAGTCCGACGTACGGCTGGTCGATTTGCCCGGCACCTACTCCCTGACCACCATTTCAGAGCAAACCTCGCTCGACGAGCAGATCGCCTGCCACTACATTTTGAGCGGCGACGCCGATCTGCTGATCAACGTGGTCGACGCCTCCAACCTGGAGCGCAACCTCTACCTGACGCTGCAGCTGCTGGAGCTGGGCATTCCCTGCATCGTGGCGCTGAACATGCTCGACATCGCCAAAAGTCAGCATATCGATATCGACGTCGCCGCGCTGTCGGCGCGCCTCGGCTGCCCGGTAGTGCCGATGATTTCCACCCGCGCCGACGGCATCGGCGTGCTGAAACAGATGATCGACAATCATCACATCAACGAACAGCAGGCGCTGGTGAACTACCCATCGCTGTTGCTGAAAGCGGTCGCCACGCTGAGCGACGCCATGCCGCAAACGCTGCCGGCGGTGCAGCGCCGCTGGCTGGCATTGCAAATGCTGGAAGGCGACATCTACAGTCACCGGCTGGCCGGCCCCGCCGTCGCGCTGTTGCCTGCGGCTGCCCAGGCGTTGCAACAGCAGCAGCAGGAAGACCCGGCGCTGGTGATCGCCGACGCGCGCTACCAGTCCATCGCCGCCCTGTGCGATGAGGTCAGCAACTCGCAGCAGGCGATGCCCAACCGCCTGACCGAGCTGCTGGATAAAGTGATCCTCAACCGCTGGCTGGGCGTGCCGATCTTCCTGCTGGTGATGTACCTGATGTTCCTGCTGGCGATCAACATCGGCGGCGCGCTGCAGCCGATCTTCGATATCGGCTCGGCGGCGATCTTCATTCAGGGCATTCAGTGGCTCGGCTACACCCTGCACTTCCCCGACTGGCTGACCGTTTTCCTGGCGCAGGGCGTCGGCGGCGGCATCAATACCGTGCTGCCGCTGGTGCCGCAGATCGGCATGATGTACCTGTTTCTGTCGTTCCTGGAGGATTCCGGCTACATGGCGCGCGCGGCGTTCGTGATGGATCGCCTGATGCAGGCGCTCGGGCTGCCGGGCAAATCCTTCGTGCCGCTGATCGTCGGCTTCGGCTGCAATGTGCCGTCCATCATGGGCGCCCGGACGCTGGATGCCCAGCGCGAGCGCCTGATCACCATCATGATGGCGCCGTTCATGTCCTGCGGCGCCCGTCTGGCGATCTTCGCGGTGTTCGCCGCCGCCTTCTTCGGCCAGGACGGCGCCGGGGTGGTGTTCTCGCTGTACATGCTCGGCATTGCGGTGGCGATCCTTACCGGCCTGGTGCTCAAATACACCCTCATGCGCGGCGAAGCCTCGCCGTTCGTGATGGAGCTGCCGGTCTACCACGTGCCGCACCTGAAAAGCCTGCTGCTGCAAACCTGGCAGCGGCTGAAAGGCTTCGTGCTGCGCGCCGGTAAGGTGATCGTGGTGGCCAGCATATTCATCGGCGGCCTGAACAGCTTCTCGTTCAGCGGCAAGACGGTCGACAACATCAACGACTCCGCGCTGGCCTCGGTCTCCAAGGTGCTGACGCCGCTGCTGCAGCCGATGGGCGTCCACAGCGATAACTGGCAGGCCACCGTCGGGCTGGTGACCGGCGCGATGGCGAAAGAAGTGGTGGTCGGCACGCTGAATACGCTGTACACCGCCGAGCGCATCAACAAAGAGGCGTTCGACGCCGCCAACTTCAACCTGCTCGATGAACTGGGCGGCGCGCTGCACGAAACCTGGGACGGCCTGAAAAATACCTTCAGCCTGAGCGTGCTCTCCAACCCGATCGAAGCCAGCAAGGGCGACGGCGAGATGGGCGTCGGCTCAATGGGCGTGATGAGCAGCAAATTCGGCTCCGGCATCTCCGCCTACAGCTATCTGATCTTCGTGCTGCTGTATGTGCCTTGCGTCTCGGTGATGGGCGCCATCGCCCGTGAATCGAGCCGCGGCTGGATGACCTTCTCTATTCTGTGGGGGCTGAACGTGGCCTACTCGCTGGCGACGCTGTTCTATCAGGCGGCCACCTTCAACCAACACCCGCAGTACAGCCTGACGGCGATCCTGGCGGTGGTGCTGGTGAATCTGCTGGTGCTGTTCGGCCTGCGCCGGGCGCGCAGCCGCGTCACGGTGCGCCTGGGCAACGCCACGCCGGCGGCCTGTTGCCAGAGCGCCAAAGGGAGCTGTCACTGATGGCCGGGCTGCTGCAGGTGCGCGATGCGCTGGCGCTGCGCGGCAGCGCCCAGGCGCAGCAGCTTAGCCACTCGCTGGCGACGCCACTGCCGCTGGTGCAGGCGATGCTGGATCGATTGACGGCGATGGGAAAAGTGGAACGCATCGAACAGGATGACGGCGCCTGTCTGAGCGGCAGTTGCAAAAGCTGCCCGCAGAGGCAGGGGTGCAGCACGGTGTTCTACCGGCTGAAGGCCTGACGATCAGGGGCGCCATGACGGGCGCCCCTTTGCCGTTCAAGGCTTATTGCTTGTCTTTGTAAACTTCGGCGATGGCGCTGAATTTACCGTGTTCGCGGCCTGCCAGGATCACGTAGTATTGACCGCCCTTTTCGTCCGCCAGTTTGGACAGCTCTTCCTTGGCATCCATCGGTGACGTGGTTTCCGCCGTCGTGGTGACGGTGCCGATCTTCTCGTATTTACCCGGGTTCTTATCCAGATCTTCCTTGGTCAGCAGGGTTGCCGCCATGGAGCCGAAAGACACCGAACCCAGCACTGCCGCTGCAATAATCATCTTCAATGATTTCATGACACTAACCTCTCAATGGATAATTTATCTGTTATGAAAGCCGTCAAGAATCCATGCGTAGTACCGCAGGCTGCCGCGACATCCTCAGGCCTCGTTGCTTTCCCTGACGGGGCCTGTTTCCCAGAGACGAAACGCCAAAATGAAAAGCGCCGCACGCGGTCTTTTCATTTTGCAGCCAACGCATTGACTCACTAAGTATCGAACAGCTTTGTCTTTTATCCACCCGGCGGCGTTTTTTTTAGCGCCCTATCGTGCGATTTCCCACCGGATTCAATGTGCTGCAATAAACGCTTCGATCATCGTCACAAATTCATCGGGATGAGAGATAAACGGCGCATGGGCGGCTTTGGCCACGATCTGCGACGCAGAATGCGGCCAGGCGGCATCGAGCAGCTCGGCGACCTTGCGCGGCACCAGCCCGTCCAGATAGCCGTAGATCCGCAGCAGCGGCAGATTCAACTCCGCCAGCGGCACGCGCAGATCGGCGGTACGCAGGATCTCCAGCCCGCCGTTCAACACCTCGACGCTCGGGGTCGGTTGGCTGAGCACCACCGCTTTCAGCTGGCGCGCATCCTGACGCGCGCTCTCGGTGCCCAGCGTCTGCAACGCCAGAAAACGCTCGACGGTGCGCTGGAAATCCAGACTCAGCTGATGCTGGAAACCGCTCAGCACGTCCGGGCGGATCCCCGGCCACTCATCGCGGGCGGCAAAGCACGGCGAGGAGGCTACGGTGATCAGCCCCTTGACCCGCTCGGGCTGCATCAGCGCCGCCTGGCTGGCCACCAGTCCGCCGAGCGACCAGCCTAGCCACCAGGCCTGCGGCGGGGCGGCCGCCAGCACGATTTCCGTCATCTGCGCCAGCGACAACGCGCCGAACCCCTGGCTGCGGCCATAACCCGGCAGATCGACCAGGTGCAGGCGAAAATGCGGCACCAGTCGCGCCTGAATGCAACTCCACACTTCGGCGTTCAAGCCCCAGCCGTGCAGCAGCACAAGATCGCGTTCGCCCTCACCTATTGTTTGCCAGTACAGCGCTGTCATTGGTTATTGTCCTTTCATGCTTATCCGTCTCGGAGGCTCTATGCTATCAATCCGCAGCCGCTGTTGGCTATGCCGACAGCCGTTGAGCCTGATGCGTCATGGCATCTGCAGCTGCTGCCTGCGCCATCTGCCGGCCCACCCACCGTGTTGCCCGTGCTGCGGATTGCCCGCCGGGGAAACGCAAATGCCCTGCGGCCGCTGCCTGCAACGGCCGCCGCCCTGGCAGCGGCTGGTGTTCGTCGGCGACTACGTTGCGCCCCTCAGCCAACTGGTAAAGAGGTTCAAGTTTCACCGCGCGCCCGAGCTGGCACCGACGCTGGCACGCCTGATGCTGTTGCGGTGGCAGCAGGCGCGCAGAGAGCAGAATCTGAACAGACCCGACCTGATTTTAGCGGTACCCTTGCATGCAACGCGCTGTTGGCACCGTGGTTATAACCAGAGCGATCTGCTGGCCCGGCCGCTGGCGCGCTGGCTGGGCTGTGCCTATCGGCCCGCCGCTTTGCGCCGGGTGCGCAAGACAGCCCTGCAACAGCGGCTGAGCGCCGGAGCGCGCAGGCGCAATTTGCAGCGCGCTTTCACCTGCACGGTGCCGGTCGCCGGCCGGCATATCGCCCTGGTGGATGACGTGGTGACCACCGGCAGCACCGTCGCGGAGATCGCGGCGCTGTTGCGGCGGCAAGGCGCCGCCTCGGTGCAGATATGGTGCGTTTGCCGCACGTTGTAGTGCCACGGCAATGGGCGTATTATAACCGACTATAGAAGTCAACTATTGAGCTAATGCTATGATCCGTATAACAGATGCTGCACAGGAACACTTTGCCAAACTGCTGGCAAATCAAGAAGAAGGCACCCAAATCCGCGTATTCGTGATCAACCCGGGCACGCCGACGGCCGAATGCGGTGTCTCTTATTGCCCGCCGGACGCGGTAGAAGCGACGGATACCGAACTGAAGTTCGACAAACTGTCCGCCTATGTCGATGAGCTGAGCGCGCCGTATCTGGAAGACGCCGAAATCGACTTCGTGACCGACCAGCTGGGTTCTCAACTGACGCTGAAAGCGCCAAACGCCAAGATGCGCAAGGTCGATGACGACGCGCCGCTGATGGAGCGCGTGGAATACGTGCTGCAGTCGCAGATCAACCCACAGCTGGCGGGCCACGGCGGCCGCGTGACGCTGATGGAGATCACCGACGACAACATGGCGATCCTGCAGTTCGGCGGCGGCTGTAACGGCTGTTCGATGGTCGACGTCACGCTGAAAGAAGGCATCGAGAAAGAGCTGCTGCAGAAATTCCCGGAGCTGAAAGGCGTGCGCGATTTGACCGAGCACCAGCGCGGCGAGCACTCCTATTACTGATCCCCGGCGCTCGCGCCGCGGTGGATAACACAATGCCGGAAGGGGGGAAACCGTTCCGGCATTGTTGTTTTCAGCCCACCGACACCTTGCGCCGCCGTTTGTCCAAATCCTTCAGCAACCGATTTATCCGCGGATCGGCGAACATCTCCTCCAGCGTTTCGGTCAGCTTGCGCCGCCAGTTAGGGTATTGATCGCTGGTGCCGGGAATATTGACCGGATCGGCCATGTCCAGCCAGTCTTCCGGCTGCAGGCCGAGCAGGGCGCTGGCGCTGTCGGCGACATAGCGCTGCAGGCCGCGGTTAAGCAGCGGGCTCATGCCGAGCAGCGCCGCCTTCTTGCCCACCTTCTGCGGCACGCAGCCATAGCGATGCAACCCGTCCAGCAGCCCCTGCTTGGCGCGTTCCCGATCGGCGAACAGCGCCCGCAGGATCTCCGCATCCGGGTAAAGGCCCAGCCGGTTGCCGAGCGTGAGATCGTCGCTTTGCCAGTAGCCGCGCAGCGTCGGCAGATCGTGGGTGGTGATGGTCGCCATCGCCTGCACCGGATAGGCCTGCGGCGCGCGGAAATGGTGTTCGCCGTCGCTTTCGAAATACAGCACTTTGTAGGAATAGACGCCGCTGTCGCGCAGCTTGCCGACGATCTCCACCGGCACGGTACCGAGATCCTCGCCGATCACCATGCAGCGGTGGCGCTGGCTTTCCAGCGCCAGCACCGCCAGCAGATCGTCCACCGGGTATTTGACGTAGGCGCCGCGATCGGCGGTTTCGCCATACGGGATCCACCACAGCCGCAGCAGCGCCATGACGTGATCGATGCGCAGCGCGCCGCAGCTGGTCATGTTGGCGCGCAAAAGATCGATGAACGGCTGATAACCGCGCGCCGCCATCACGTGCGGATCCATCGGCGGCAACCCCCAGTTTTGCCCCAGCGGCCCCAGGATGTCCGGCGGCGCGCCGACCGACGCTTTCAGGCAGTACAGTTCGCGGTCACACCAGGTTTCCGCCCCGCCTTCCGCCACCCCGACCGCCAGATCGCGATACAGGCCAATCGGCATCTGCTGCTGCCGGCTCTGTTCGAAACACTGCGCGAACTGCGTGGCCGCCAGCCATTGCAGCCACAGGTAAAAGCGGACCGCGTCCTGATGCTCATCGCAGAACTGCCGCACCGCTTCGCTCTGCCCACGCCGATAGCGCTCGGGCCAGGCCGGCCACCCCCACTGGCTGGCATCCGTGACCGCCAGATGGGCGTGCAGCGCGTCGAACGCCGCCTGCTGATACAGGCTGTCGCCGCCCTCAGTCACGAACCGTTCGAACGCCTGACGCTGCGCGTCGTTCGGCTTGCGCGCCTGAAACAGCGGGAACGCCAGCTTCAGCCCCGCCAGCTTCAGCTGCATCACGGCGGTGTAATCCACCCATTCCGCGGCGCGCGCCTTGGCCAGCTGCTTCTGCGTCGCCGGCTTCTGCCACCAGCGCTGAGCCGCGTCGCTGCGTTGGAAATCCTCCACCGCGTTGACGTCGATATACGCCAGATTCAGCCAGCGGCGCGACGAGGGGCTGTAGGGGCTGGCGCTCTCCGGGTTGGCCGGATACAGCGCATGGATCGGATTGAGGCCGACGAAAGCGCCGCCGCGTTCCCCCACCTGCTCCACCATCAGGCGCAGATCGCCGAAATCGCCGATGCCCCAGTTGCGATCGGAACGCAGCGTATACAGCTGAACGCAGGCGCCCCACAGCTTCTTGCCGGTCAGCAAGGCGTTCGGCTCGAAGCAGCGCCTCGGCGCGACGATCACTCGGCATGACCACTGCCGCGCGCCCTGGCTCAGCGTCAATTGGTGGTAGCCCGCCGGCAAATCGCCCGGCAGCGTCAGGGTCTTGCGCGCGCCGACGCGCCCCTGCAGGCATTCGCCGTCTTCACGCTGCAGCGCCCACAGGTACTCGCCTTCGCCCGCCGGGGTCAACGCCAACGGCGCGCCCTGATAGAACACCTTGACCGCCGGTAACGGCGACACCGCCCCTTCCTGCGCGGCTTCGGCCCGATTCATGGCCGCCAGCAGCTTGCGCTTGGTCTCCGGTTCAATCGCCTGCCGCTTGCCGTGGGCATTGATGAAATCGGCGGCGATCCCCGCCTGTGCCGCCGCCTGATCGATACGCTTGCGATCCATTCGTTCTCCTTAACGTTTGGCTTGCCAGATGCGCTGCTGGTAATCGCGGATCGAACGATCCGAGCTGAACATGCCGACGCGCGCGGTGTTAAGGATAGTCCGCCGCGTCCATTCGTCCCGATCGCGGTACAGTTCATCGACCCGGCTTTGCGCCTGGCAATACGAGGCGAAGTCCGCCAACACCAGATAGGGATCGCCGCCCTCCAGCAGGCTGTGCAGCATCATGTCGAACGCGTGCTTGTCGCCGTGGCTGAACGCGCCGCTCGCCAGCTCATCCAAAATCGCCTTCAGGTGCTTGTCTTTCTTGCGGTAGCTGAGCGGATCGTAGCCCTTCGCCAGTATCGCCTTCACCTGCTCCACGGTATTGCCGAAGATAAAGATATTGTCTTCGCCCACCTGCTCGGCGATTTCGACGTTGGCGCCGTCCAGCGTGCCGACCGTCAGCGCGCCGTTCAGCGCCAGCTTCATATTGCCGGTGCCAGAGGCCTCTTTGCCGGCCGTGGAGATCTGCTCAGAGATATCCGCCGCCGGGATCATCAGTTCGGCCACCGACACGCGGTAGTCGGGAATGAACGCCACTTTCAGGCGGTCTTTCACCAGCGGATCGTTATTGATCTTCTCGGCCGCCTGGTTGATCGCGTAAATGATGTTCTTCGCCAGGTAGTAGCCCGGCGCCGCCTTGGCGCCGAACAGGAAGACGCGCGGCACGATGTCCAGATTCGGGTTGTCGCGCAGCTGGCGATACAGCGACAGGATGTGCAGCAGATTCAGGTGCTGGCGTTTGTACTCGTGCAGACGCTTGATCTGCACGTCGAAAATCGCGTCCGGGTCGAGCGTCAACCCCATCACGCCGTGCACGTAATGGGCCAGCGCCACCTTGTTGTCGCGTTTGATCTGCTGATAACGCTGGCGGAACGCCGCGTCGTCGGCGAATTTTTCCAGCCCGCGCAACGCGTCGAGATCGTTCGCCCATTCCACCTTCAGCGTCTCGTCGATCAGGCCCGACAGCGCCGGGTTGCACTGTTTCAGCCAGCGGCGCGGCGTGATGCCGTTGGTGACGTTATGGAATTTGTTCGGCCACAGCTGGTGATATTCCGGGAACAGATCCTTCACCACCAAATCCGAGTGCAGCTGCGCCACGCCGTTGACCGCAAAGCCGCTGACCACGCACAGGTTGGCCATGCGCACCTGCTTGTTGTGGTGAACCGCCAGTTTGGCCCACACCGCCTCGTCGCCCGGCCAGTGCTTATCCACCCGCTTTTTGAACCTGGCGTTGATCTGTTTGATGATGGAGAAATGGCGCGGCAGCAGGCTGCGCACCAGTTTTTCATCCCAGCACTCCAGCGCTTCCGGCATCAGGGTGTGGTTGGTATAGGCGAAAGTGTTGCTGGTGATCGCCCAGGCCGCCTCCCACTCCAGCTGGTGCTCGTCCAGCAGAATGCGCAGCATTTCCGGAATGGCGATGGTCGGGTGGGTGTCGTTCAGCTGGATCACTTCGTACTTCGGCAGCTCTTCAATCTTGCGGCCGGCCTGATGGTGCTTGCGCAAAATGTCCGCCACCGAGCAGGCGCACTGGAAATACTGCTGCATCAGGCGCAGGCGCTTGCCGGCCTGATGGTTGTCGTTCGGGTAGAGCACCTTGGTCAGCTTGTCGGCTTCTACGCCCTGCTTCTCCGCCTGCAGGAATTTGCCGTCGTTGAAATCGCTCAGGTTGAACGGATGCTGATGGGTCGCCTGCCACAGGCGCAGCGGCTGCGCCACGCCGTTGCGATACCCCAGCACCGGCAGATCCCAGGCTTCGCCGCGCAGGGTGAAGGCCGGGCGCCACAGTTCGCGGCCGTCGGCCTGCTTTTCCAGCTTGCCGCCGATGCCTACGTCCACCGCCAGCGCGGCGTTGTGGCGGAACCACGGGTAGCTCTCGCGCTGCCAGTTATCCGGCGCCTCTTGCTGCTGCCCACCCTGGAACGACTGGCGGAACAGCCCGTACTGGTAGTTCAGCCCATACCCGGTGGCCGGTTGCTCCACCGTCGCCATCGAGTCAAGGAAACAGGCCGCCAGCCGCCCCAGCCCGCCGTTGCCCAGCGCCGGATCGGTTTCCTGCTCCAGCAGATCCGCCAGCTTGACGTTCTGCTCCGCCAGCGCCTGCTCGACGGTGTCGTACCAGCCCAGGTTGATCAGGTTGTTCGCCGTCAGCCGGCCGATCAGAAACTCCATCGAGATGTAGTTCACGTGGCGCAGCGGTTTGGCGCTTTTGCGCGGCGCCGGCTGTGCGGCCAACTGCTCGGCCAGCGCCGCACTGACGGCTTCCCACCATTGATGTTGCGTCATCTGCTGTGCGGAACTGAGGCCGAACCGTTGCCACTGACGGGCAAGCGCCGCCAGAAAAGCATCCTTCTTGAGCGTAGGCTGTGACATAAGGAAAACTCTCTATCCAGTAAGTGGGTCAAATTGCCGCTATCGTGCCGGTGAGAAAGCCTGACGGCATCATCCCGCCTGGGGATTAGCTGGGGAGGAGGATTGGGGCGTAGCTGGAATTGTGATCTCAGGCACTGTTTGACTCCCTTGCGACGATGCAAAAAAGCCCGCCAACGCGTGCGGCGAGCACTGAGAACGTTAGCCATGACGTTAGCACAAGTATTCGCACTGCTGAAGTTTTGTGCATGGCCGGAAATGCGATCTGCAACCGCATCGCCGCGCGCCGACGCCAAACGTAAAAAAGTGTGATCGATAGCAACTTAACTCCAAGCCGATGCGGAAGCTTGTTGCAATACGTTTAGGGTTGGCAGAAGTTAGGGGGAGCTATTAATTACGAACCATAAAATAATTAGCGCCACTCCAATCCCGGCGGGAACCGCGATTTATACCCTGGAATACTATGCTGATCCCATCAAAACTGAGCCGCCCGGTACGGCTGCAAAATACCGTGATCCGCGATCGCCTGCTGGCCAAACTGGCCAGCGCGGGCAACTATCGCCTGACACTGGTCAATTGCCCGGCGGGATACGGAAAAACCACGCTGATCGCCCAATGGGCGGCCGGCAAGGCCGATCTGGGCTGGTATTCGCTGGACGAGAGCGACAACCAACCGGAGCGCTTCGCCAGCTACCTGATCGCCGCGCTGCAGCAGGCCAGCGGCGGCCGCTGCGTCAAGAGCGAGGCGCTGAGCCAGAAACACCAGTACGCCAGCCTGTCGGCGCTGTTCGCCCAGCTGTTTATCGAGCTGGCCGACTGGCACCAGCCGCTGTACCTGGTGATCGACGACTACCACCTGATCACCAACGACGCCATTCACGAAGCCATGCGCTTCTTCCTGCGCCATCAGCCGGAAAACCTGACGCTGATCCTGCTCTCGCGCACCCTGCCGCCGCTCGGCATCGCCAATCTGCGGGTGCGCGATCAGCTGCTGGAAATGGGCACGCAGCAGCTGGCGTTTACCCATCAGGAAGCCAAACAATTCTTCGACTGCCGCCTGGCGGCGCCGATGGAACAGCAGGACAGCAGCCGCCTGTGCGACGAAGTCGAAGGCTGGGCCACCGCGCTGCAGCTGATCGCGCTGTCGGCCCGCCAGTCTGCCTCGTCGGCTCAGCTGTCGGCCAAGCGGCTGGCGGGGCTGAACGCCAGCCACCTGTCCGACTATCTGGTGGACGAAGTGCTGGATCACGTCGATGCCGAGGCGCGCGCCTTCCTGCTGCGCTGTTCGGTGCTGCGCTCGATGAACGACGCGCTGATCGTGCGGCTGACCGGCGAAGACAACGGCCAGCAGCGGCTGGAGGAGCTGGAGCGCCAGGGGCTGTTTATCCACCGCATGGACGACACCGGCGAATGGTTCAACTTCCATCCGCTGTTCGCTTCTTTCCTGCGCCAGCGTTGCCAGTGGGAGCTGGCGCTGGAGCTGCCGGGGTTGCACCGCGCCGCCGCCGAGGGCTGGCTGGCGCTGGGGTATCCGGCGGAGGCCATTCACCATGCGCTGGCGGCCAGCGACGTCAGCATGCTGCGCGATATCCTGCTGCAACACGCCTGGTCGCTGTTCCACCACAGCGAACTGGCCTTGCTGGAGGAGTGCCTCAACGCGCTGCCTTATGAGCGCCTGATCCAAAATCCCAAGCTGGCGCTGCTGCAGGCCTGGCTGGCGCAGAGCCAGCACCGCTACGGCGAGGTCAACACCCTGCTGGAGCGCGCCGAGCGCACCATGCGCGAGCAGAAAATCGAGATAGACCAAACGCTGCACGCCGAGTTCGACGCCTTGCGCGCCCAGGTGGCGATCAACGCCGGTAAACCGGAAGAGGCCGAGCGGCTGGCGACCGAAGCGTTGAAATTCCTGCCGCTGTCCAGCTATTACAGCCGCATCGTTGCCACCTCGGTGACCGGCGAAGTGCACCACTGCAAGGGCGAACTGGCGCGCGCGCTGCCGATGATGCAGCAAACCGAGCAGATGGCGCGTCGTCATCAGGCCAACCATTACGCGCTCTGGGCGCTGCTGCAGCAGAGCGAAATCCTCATCGCCCAGGGCTTCCTGCAGGCCGCTTACGAAACCCAGGACAAGGCGTTCGAACTGATCCGCGAGCAACACCTGGAACAGCTACCGATGCACGAGTTCCTGCTGCGCATTCGCGCGCAGATCCTGTGGTCGTGGTCGCGGCTGGACGAGGCGGAAGACGCGGCGCGCACCGGGCTGAAAATCCTGGCGAACTACCAGCCGCAACAGCAGCTGCAGTGCATCGCCATGCTGGCCAAATGCTCGCTGGCGCGCGGCGATCTGGACAACGCCAATACCCATCTGCAGCGCTGCGAAACCCTGCTGCACGGCGCCCACTACCATCGCGACTGGCTGACCAACACCGACAAGTCGCGGGTGATCCACTGGCAGATGACCGGCGACACCGCCGCCGCCGCCCAGTGGCTGCGCCACACCGAAAAGCCCGGCATGGCGGACAACCACTTCACGCAGGGCCAGTGGCGCAACATCGCGCGGGTGCAGATCCTGCTCGGCCAGTATGAAGAGGCCGGCGTGGTGTTGGATGAGCTGAACGAAAACGCCCGCCGCCTGCGGCTGGTGAGCGATCTCAACCGCAACCTGCTGCTCAGCAACCAGCTCTACTGGCTGCAAGAGCGCAAGGGCGAAGCGCAGCAGGCGCTGATCGAAGCGCTGTCGCTGGCCAACCGCACCGGCTTTATCAGCCACTTCGTCATCGAGGGCGAAGCGATGGCGCAGCAGCTGCGACAGCTGATCCAACTCAACACGCTGCCGGAGCTGGAACAGCATCGCGCCCAGCGCATCCTGCGCGACATCAACCAGCATCATCGGCACAAGTTCGCGCATTTTGACGAGAATTTCGTCGATAAGCTGCTGACCCACCCGCAGGTGCCGGAGCTGATCCGCACCAGTCCGCTCACCCAGCGCGAATGGCAGGTGCTGGGGCTGATCTATTCCGGCTACAGCAACGACCAGATCGCCGGCGAGTTGGACGTGGCGGCCACCACCATCAAGACGCACATCCGCAACCTGTATCAGAAACTGGGCGTGGCCCATCGCCAGGAAGCGGTGCAGCAAGCGCAGCAGCTGTTGAAGATGATGGGGTATGGCGCCTGAGAGTCAGCGCTGGCCGTAATAGGCGCCGGCGCCATGTTTGCGGCTGAAATGCTTTTCCAGCAGATAGTCATCGATCCGTTTCAGGCCGGGGTTAATATCCCGGCTGATCCACGCCATTTTCGCCACCTCCTCCAACACCACGGCGTTATGCACCGCCTCATCCGGCGTCCTTCCCCAACTGAACGGGCCATGCTGATACGCCAGGATGCCGGGAATGTGCAGCGGTTCACGCCCTTTCAGGGTTTCGATAATCACCCGACCGGTGTTCAGCTCATATTCCCGCGCCACCTCTTCCGCAGTCAGCCCGCGTGTACAAGGAATGTCGCCGGAAAAATAGTCGGCGTGGGTGGTGCCGAGCGCCGGTATCGCTTCACCCGCCTGCGCCCAGGCGGTGGCATGGGTAGAGTGCGTATGCACCACACCGCCGAGTTGGGGGAACGCCCGATACAGCGCCAAATGCGTCGGCGTATCGGACGAAGGCCGCAGTTGCCCCTCGACAACCTCACCTCGCGCATTCACCACCACCATATCCTCAGCCCGCATCGTTTCATAAGGTACGCCGCTGGGTTTGATCACCACCAGCCCACTGGCCCGATCGATGCCGCTGACATTGCCCCAGGTATAGGTCACCAGCCCGTGCTCAGGCAACGCCATATTGGCTCGGTACACCTGACTTTTCAGTTGCTCCAGCATGCTCCCCCCTTATTTCCAACCCGGCCTCGACCATGCGTTCAACCACCCAGGCTCGCGCCTCCCGCACCGCCCGCAGCGGATCGTCCGCTTTCTCGCTCCACATCTCGAGCAGATAGGGGCCGCGATAGCCGCTCTGCAACAGCGTTTCGAAACAGCGCACGAAATCGACCACGCCCTCGCCGAACGGCACATTCTTAAACTCCCCCGGCCGCGTATCCTTAACGTGTACCGCCACGATATGTCCGCGCCCGACCATGAGCTCCATCGGCACATCGTTGTCCCAGGCAGACAAGTTGCCGATGTCCGGGTACAGCTGAAACCACGGGTTATTCAGGTAGTGGGCATAGCCCAGCGCCTTGCTGATCGAGTTCATCAGCGGATAGTCCATGATTTCCATCGCCAGCATGACCTGCGCACGGCTGGCCATCTCCACCGCCTGCGCCAATCCGGCACGGAACCGGGCGCGGGTCTGTGCAGTTGACTGCTGGTAATAAACGTCATACCCGGCCAGTTGGATCACCCGGATGCCGGTATCCTGCGCCAGCCGAATAGCTTTTCGCACGATCTCCAGTCCCCGGTCGCGCGTGGTGTCGTCTGCACTGCCCAACGGAAAACGCCGGTGGGCGCTGAGGCATAAAGAAGGGACGCGCACACCGCTCGCCGCAACGGCGCTAACCAAGGCGAGCCGCTGTTCAGCGCTCCAGTCCAGCCGCGCCAGGCGGCCGTCGCTTTCATCGATCGACATTTCAACGAAATCGAATCCCAACTCACCCGCCAGTTGCAGGCGCGTCAGCCAGTCCTCGCCCGGCGGCAACGCTTTCTCATAGATGCCCAACGGCACGGATTTGTGCAACATAACCGCTCCTCAGCCCCACAGCTGGGCAATGACGGATTTAAATTCCCGCGCCGCCGCGACCGGATCGGCGGCATCGCGAATGCTGCGTCCGGCGATAAAGACGTGGATGGGAATGCCCTGGAACAGAGGCAAATCCTCCAGCGCCAGTCCGCCGGTGACCGTCACCTTAAAACCCATCTCGCTCAGGCGACGCACCGCGCGGATATCGTCTTCGCTCCATGCGACCCCTGCGGCCTGCGCATCGCGGCTGCGGTGGTACACCACCTGACCCATTCCCGCTTCACGCCACGCCTGCGCCTGTTCCCAGGTCCAGAACCCCGTCAGTTCGATCTGTACGTCGCCACCGAACTCATGCGCCACCTGCAGGGCGCCCTTGACCGTATTGATGTCGGCACAGCAGATCACCGTGATCCAATCGGCATGCGCCTCGAAGCACATTCGCGCCAAAATCTGACCCGCATCGGCGATTTTTGCGTCCGCCAACACGATGCGATCCGGATACAGCGCTTTCAGATCGCGTACGGCGCGCACGCCTTCCGCCACGCACAAAATAGTGCCGACTTCGATGATGTCGACTTCGGCCGCGATCAGGCGAGTCGTATCGTAAGCCGCGGCCATGGACAGGTTATCCAGCGCCACCTGCAACATCGGTAAATGCGTGTTCATTGTTTGTCTCCTTCAATCAATTCGCCGCCGTAGACGTTTTGTCGATCAACGCCAATACCTCGCTCGCGTGGCGACAGGCCCGCAAGCGATCGAAGTTCGCCTCATCTTCAAACAGATTCACCACTTGCATGATCCCCACCTCCTGATGCGTTTTGGCGTCCACCGCCGCCAGGGTGATCAAGATGTCTATCGGATCGTTGTCCTCATCGCCGAAACACACCGGCGTTTTCAAGGTGACCAAGGCGAAGCCGGTTTTCAGCACCCCTTCCTCCGGCCGGCCGTGCGGCATCGCCAGGCCCGGCGCCAGCACGAAGTAAGGGCCGTGCCGTTCGACGCCGGCCAAAATGGCGTCGAAATAGCGCGGTTCCACCACCCCGGCAGCCACCAGCAAATCGACGCCCAACCGCACCGCCTGCCGCCAGTCAGCAGCCTCCGCCTGCAGTTGGATGGTGTTGTTTTGCGCCAACGAATCGCTCAGCTTCATCACTCGCTCCTTACTGCTTCAAATCTTGCGGAAAATGCGTGCCGATAACTTCCATCAGCTTCGGGCCGAAGTCCGCCGCCGAGAGCATATTGCGCACCCCAACCACATATTTGTTGCCGCTCACGACGATTTCGTCGGCGACATGGGTGGAAGCAATGATGATGTCGGCCCCGTTCAACTCGGATTTGTATTCCCCCACCGCACAGCTGTTGACCGAATGATTCACACCTTGCTGCGTTAAAAATTGGTCGACTTTCATTTTCATGATCATGGAACTGCCTTGCCCGCAACCGCATACCGCCAGGATTCGTACCGTCATAATCTGCACTCCTATTAACGTGACGCTGGTTCAACCGATTGTTTTTCAGCATCTTCTTCCGCACGCAGGGTGCGTCCGGCGAAGAACATGTACAGCAGGGCGATAACGATCACCACACCCATAAACCACAGGCCCAGACTCAGCCCCTGCATCAGCGGCGGCGCCAGAATCGACCAGTCCGCCATGCCCATCCAGGCGCTTAGCCCGGTCAGTTTGATGGCCCACACGCAGCCGAAGATCTCTATCATTCCCATCACCAGACAGATCTTCATCGCCGCGCGCCAGCCGCCGAAGTGGTTAGCGAATACGCCGATGGTGGCGTTAGAAAAGAACATGGGAATGAAACCGGGAATGATCATGATGGAAGAGCCGAGCGCCAACAGTATGCCGACGGCGATCAGTTGGCCGATGGTGCCCCACATAAAACCCCACACCACGGCGTTGGGCGCGAAGCTATAAATGGCGGCGCAGTCGATGGCCAGTACCGCGCCGGGGATCAGACGTTGGGATATGCCGTTAAAGGCCTCGGTCAATTCGGCGACGAACATGCGCACGCCCTGCACGATGATGAAAATCGCCACCGCGAACATCAGCCCGGTTTGCAGGATATAGATGCTCCAGTGGGTTTTACCGGCCATCGCCTGCAGAGTGTCCAAGCCGAACGAGCACAGAATGATGCCGAAAAACAGCGTCATCACGATGGCGGTGGACACGATGTTGTCATGGAAAATGTTCAGCCACCCGGGCAGCTTCAGATCTTCCACGCTGTCCTCTTTTTTACCGAGATACGGTGCGGCCTTGTATGCCAGCCACGACGCGAACTGCTGTTGATGCCCGATCGAGAAACCGCTGTTTTCCGTTACCGCCTGCGTCGGCTTGAACATCATGTTGGAGGTGATGCCCCAGTACAGTGAAGCCAATAGCGCGCTGCACAATACCGTCGTCCACATGCCGTAACCCAGAATGTAGAAAAATACCGCGATCAGCCCGACCTGCTGAAACATGATGTGGCCGGTGAGCATGATGGTACGAATCCCGGTAATACGCCGCAGCAGTACGTAGAGAATGTTCAGCGCCAATGCCAGCAATACCGCGTAGCCGACCCAGCTGTAGGCGTCCCCCATACGTTCGATGGTGGCCATCATCGAAGCATAGGTGTCCGAAATCGCCCCGTTGATGCCGTATACCTCGGACAACTTCGCCACGACCGGTTTGAACGTGCCGGTCAGAATGCCGGAACCGGCCTGCAATAACATGAAACCGATAATGGTCTTGATGGTGCCTTTGATGATGACCGCCGCGCTTTTGCGCAGCAACGTGTAACCCAGCAGTGTAACCAGCCCCAGCAGCAGCGGCGCATTGGTCATCACCTGGTTAAAAAAGACGGTGAAGATGGTGTAAAGGGTTTCCATACGGCTCTCCCGGAAAGGTTGGCGTGCAGGTAACGCTTTCACCATATCAATCACCAACAATCACAAAAAGATCATAAATGATTATTTGTGAACAACCTCGCAAGATAAAAATCAATTCCACTAACATTCAATGAATTAGGCAACACTCATTTTATTACCCATTGAATTTAATAGCAGTAACCAGGAGAAACATAAGCGCCATGGGCAGTGTCGCACGCGAATAAGGCGGCGTTAACGGGAGTTAAGATCGTTGTCAGCTGAAAAAAACGATGCTAGATTCAATCAAAACAAGTCACATAAAATCTAAATGTGATTACTTATGATTTTATCATCACCGACAATGAGGAAAAACCCATGAGTAAAGTCAACGACATCACCCGCGAGTCCTGGATATTGAACACCTTTCCCGAATGGGGCACTTGGCTGAACGAAGAGATAGAGCAGGAGAAAGTCGCGCCCGGCACCTTCGCCATGTGGTGGCTGGGCTGCACCGGCATCTGGCTCAAGTCTGAAGAAGGCGCCAATCTGTGCGTCGATTTTTGGTGCGGCACCGGCAAGCAGAGCCACGGCAACCCGCTGATGAAAACCGGCCATCAAATGCAGCGCATGGCCGGGGTGCGGAAGCTGCAGCCGAACCTGCGCACTACCCCATTCGTACTCGACCCGTTCGCCATCACCCAGCTCGACGCCGTGCTGGCCACGCACGATCACAACGACCATATCGATGTGAACGTCGCGGCGGCCGTGTTGCAGAACTGTCCCGAATCCGTCCCGTTTATCGGGCCGAAAAGCTGCGTGGATATCTGGATCGGCTGGGGCGTGCCGCCGGCGCGCTGCATCACCGTCAAACCTGGCGACGTGATAAAAATCAAAGACGTCGAAATTCATGCGCTGGATGCTTTCGATCGCACGGCGCTGATCACATTACCGGTGGAACAAAAGGCCGCGGGCGTACTGCCGGACGGCATGGATCTGCGTGCGGTCAACTACCTGTTCAAAACGCCGGGCGGCAACCTTTATCACAGCGGCGATTCTCACTACTCCAACTATTACGCCAAGCACGGCAACGATCACCACATTGATGTCGCCCTCGGCTCCTACGGCGAGAACCCACGCGGCATTACCGACAAGATGACCAGCGCCGACATCTTGCGCATGGCGGAATCGTTGAACGCCAAGGTCGTGATCCCCTTCCACCACGATATTTGGTCGAATTTCCAGGCAGACCCGCAGGAGATCCGCGTGTTGTGGGACATGAAAAAGGATCGGCTCAAGTACGGTTTCAAACCCTTTATCTGGCAGGTTGGCGGCAAGTTCATCTGGCCGCAGGACAAAGACAATCTGGAATATCACTATCCGCGCGGGTTCGATGATTGTTTCACCCAGGAACCCGACCTGCCCTTCAAGTCTTTCTTGTAATCAACCGGTGTTGCATACTGATGCGCGCTTTTGAACGGCAATGATTCAAATCGTCAAACGGCGCGCATATAATCGAAGGCAACGACGTTCTTCTCACCCTGATGGAGCCCGCATGACAGAGTCCCAACGCCACAATGCCATTCTCGATCTCTTGCATCGCAAGGGGCAAATCTCCGTGGCGGACGTGATCGCGGCGTTTGACATCTCTCCGGCCACCGCACGCCGGGACATCAACAAACTGAATGAAATTGGCAAATTGCGCAAAGTGCGCAACGGCGCCGAAGCCACGCAAACCCCGCGCCCGGCCTGGACGCCGCTCAACATCCATCAAACCCAGCATCTCGATGAAAAAATGCGCATCGCGGCAGCGGCGGCGCAACTCTGTCAGCCGGGCGAGAGCGTGGTGATCAACTGCGGTTCCACCGCATTTCTGCTGGGGCGTGAAATTTGCGGCAAGCCGGTTCAGGTGATCACCAACTACCTGCCGCTGGCCAACTACCTGATCGAACAGGACCATGACAGCGTGGTGATCATGGGTGGCCAGTACAACAAGACTCAGTCGATTACCCTGGCGCCTCAGGACGGCGACGCGACGCTGTACGCCGGGCACTGGATGTTCACCAGCGGTATCGGCCTTACCGCCGAGGGTTTGTATAAAACGGATATGCTGACCGCCATGGCGGAGCAAAAGATGCTCAACTACGTCGGTAAACTGGTGGTGCTGGTCGACAGCAGCAAAGTCGGCCAACGCGCCGGCATGCTGTTCAGCCGCACCGAGCAAATCGCCATGGTGATCACCGGCCGCGCTGCCAATCCGGCGATCGTTGAGCAACTGCGTCAACAGGGCGTTGAAGTGCTGCTGGTGTGACAAAACCACACCCTTGCTCTGGTCTTAAACGCCGCAGAGTTGGTTACAATAGCGGCGTCCCCCAATTACGAGGCAGTCAGCAGTATGGAACAGTTCGAAGCGATCAACGTTGAGCAAGCGTACGCCCGCTGGAAAGAGGGCAGCGCCGCCCTGGTCGACATCCGCGATCCGCAAAGTTTTGAAGCCGGGCATACGCCGGGCGCCTTTCACCTCACCAACGCCACCCTGTCGGCCTTTATGCAGCAAAACGACTTCGAGCGGCCGGTAATGGTGATGTGCTACCACGGCAACAGCAGCCGCAGCGCGGCGCAGTACCTGCTGCACCAGGGGTTCGACGCGGTCTACAGTATCGACGGCGGCTTCGAGGCCTGGGCCCGCCAGTATCCGCAAGACGTGGAAACCTCTGCCTGATCCCCGCCGCCCGCCGTGCGTCGGCGGGCTTCCCCTTCGATTTTGTGCGCGTTTTCGCGGGTTTTTCGCAGATCCGTTTGCCAGCGCTCAGGATTTCGACGTTATAATCGGCCGTCAGGGTCGCCGGCGGGCAAGCCGCGGCCAAAATCATTCACTTACGACGGAAGAGCAATGGTTAGAGTAATCGCCGTATCCAACCCGCGCCTGGCGCTGGCCTTTGTCGACTATATGGCGACCCAGGGCATCCGGCTTGAGCTGCGCAACAGCGGCGAGGCGGCGGAAATCTGGCTGGCCGACGACGTTCACCTCGAGCAGGTGCAACACGAGCTGCAGCAGTTTCTGACCGATCCGCTCAACCGCCGTTATCAGGCCGCCAGTTGGCAGACCGGCCATACCGACGCCGGCCTGCACTATCAGAGCGAATCCTATCTGCACACCCTGCGCAGCAAGGCCGGGCCGCTGACGCTCGGCGTGATGGTGCTGTGCATTGCGGTCTATATTCTGATGCAGGCGCTGGGCGACGACACCGTGATGTACTGGCTCTCCTGGCCGCAAAACAGCAGCCAATACACACAGCTGTGGCGCTGGGTCAGCCATGCGTTCCTGCACTTCTCCCTGCTGCATATTCTGTTTAACCTGATGTGGTGGTGGTATCTCGGCGGCCAGATGGAAAAACGCCTCGGCGCCGGCAAGCTGTTCGTGCTGGCGGTGGTGTCGGCTTTCTTCAGCGGCTGGGCGCAATCGCTGTTCAGCGGCGCGCTGTTCGGCGGGCTGTCGGGCGTGGTTTATGCGCTGATGGGCTATGTGTGGCTAACGGGCGAACGGGCGCCGGAGCGCGGCCTGATGCTGCCGCGCGGCCTGATGGCGTTCTCGGTGCTGTGGCTGGTGGCCGGATATTTCGATATTTTAGGAATGTCGATCGCCAACGCGGCACACGTAGCCGGTTTAGTGTTAGGGTTATTGATGGCATTTTGGGATACGCGCCATCGCGCACACAACGAACAATAACAGCCGGGAGCTGTGCCCAGCGGGCATAGCGGGCGTTTTAGGGGATTATCGTGAAGCAAACACAGCGTCATGACGCAATTATCGAGCTGGTGCGCCTGCAGGGTTACGTCAGCACGGAAGAGCTGGTCGAACATTTTGACGTCAGCCCGCAAACGATTCGCCGCGATTTGAATGACCTGGCCGACCAGAACAAGATCCAGCGTCACCACGGCGGCGCGGCGCTGCCTTCCAGCTCGGTCAACGCTGCCTATAACGATCGCAAGGTGATGTGGTCGGAAGAGAAGGCCCGCATCGCGCAGCGCGTCGCCAGCCAGATCCCGGACGGCGCCACGCTGTTCATCGATATCGGCACCACGCCGGAAGCGGTGGCCCATGCGCTGATGAACCACAAGAACCTGCGCGTGGTCACCAACAACCTCAACGTCGCCACCCTGCTGACCGCCAAGGAAGACTTCCGTCTGATCCTGGCCGGCGGCGAAGTGCGCACCCGCGACGGCGGCATCATGGGCGAAGCCACCCTGGACTTCATCTCTCAATTCCGCCTCGATTACGGCATTCTCGGCATCAGCGGCATCGATATGGACGGCTCGCTGCTCGAATTCGACTATCACGAAGTGCGCACCAAACGCGCGATTATCGAAAATTCCCGCTGCGTAATGCTGGTCACCGACCACTCCAAATTCGGCCGCAACGCCATGGTCAACCTGGGCAACATGAACCTGATCGACTACCTGTTTACCGACCAGCTGCCGCCGCCGAGCGTGATGAAAATCATCGAGCAGTACGACGTGCAGCTGGAGCTGTGCTGATCCGCCGTTAATCCGCGGGGCGCGCCGCCGCCCCGTTTCCCACCCCCGACGCCCCCTTTTCGACAGCCGTTTGCCCGCCCGCGCCATATCCTTATAATTTATGTGCCTATCATCACCAAACTGTTACCTTTATCACGCCTAAATGTTTTTGTTTGGTTAAGTCTTGGCTTGCTTGTTGGTTTTTGATTACAATCATGAGCGAAAACGAACATGAAAGAGCTATTTCGAACATCTGGAGGAAGATGACGTGGAAACCAAAGACTTGATCGTTATCGGTGGCGGCATCAACGGTGCCGGCATCGCGGCGGATGCTGCCGGGCGCGGGCTGTCGGTACTGCTACTGGAAGCGCAAGACTTGGCCTGTGCTACGTCTTCCGCCAGTTCCAAACTGATCCACGGTGGCCTGCGCTACCTGGAACACTACGAATTCCGTTTGGTGAGCGAAGCGCTGGCCGAACGTGAAGTGCTGCTGAAGCTGGCGCCGCACATCGCGTTCCCAATGCGTTTCCGCCTGCCGCACCAGCCGCACCTGCGCCCGGCCTGGATGATCCGTATCGGCCTGTTCCTGTACGATCACCTGGGCAAACGCACCAGCCTGCCGGGCAGCAAGGGCTTGCGCTTTGGACCAGAGTCGGTGCTGAAGCCTGAATTGAAGCGCGGTTTCGAATATTCCGACTGCTGGGTCGACGATGCTCGCCTGGTGGTGCTGAACGCGCAGGAAGTGGAAAAACGCGGCGGCGAAGTGCGCACCCGCACCAAAGTGACCCGCGCATGGCGTGAAAACGGCATGTGGATGGTGGAAGCGGTCGATATCGACAGCGGCAAAACCTTCACCTGGCGCGCCAAAGGCCTGGTGAACGCCACCGGCCCGTGGGTGAAAAACTTCTTCGACGACGGCCTGAAGCTGAAATCGCCTTACGGCATCCGCCTGATCAAAGGCAGCCACATCGTGGTGCCGCGCGTACACGATCAGCCGCAGTCTTACATTCTGCAGAACGAAGACCACCGCATCGTGTTCGTGATCCCGTGGAATGACGAGTTCTCCATCATCGGCACCACCGACGTGGAGTACAAAGGCGATCCGAAGGACGTGAAGATCGACGAGAACGAAATCGCTTATCTGCTGAAAGTGTACAACGATCACTTCAAGAAGCAGCTGGGCCGCGACGACATCGTCTGGACTTACTCCGGCGTGCGTCCGCTGTGCGACGACGAATCCGATTCGCCGCAGGCGATCACCCGCGATTACACGCTGGACGTGCACGACGAACAAGGCAAGGCGCCGCTGCTGTCGGTCTTCGGCGGCAAGCTGACCACCTACCGCAAGCTGGCCGAGCACGCGATGGAAAAACTGGCCCACTACTACCCAGGCTGCGGCCCGGCGTGGACCAAAAACGCCACGCTGCCGGGCGGTGACATCGGCGGCGATCGCGACGGCTACGCGGCCAAACTGCGCCGCGCCCACGGCTGGTTGCCGGAAGCGCTGGCGCGCCGCTATGCCCGCACCTACGGCAGCCAGAGCGAGCTGATCCTGGCCGGCGCCAACGGCCTCGCCGATCTGGGCGAAGATTTCGGCCACGGTCTGTATGAAGCCGAACTGCGCTACCTGACCGAGAAAGAGTGGGTCGTAGAGCTGGACGACGCCATCTGGCGCCGCACCAAGCTGGGCATGTGGCTGGACGAAGCGCAGCAGGCGCGAGTGAAAGCCTGGCTGGCGGAACACGCGAAAACGAAAACGCTGTCTCTGGCTTCCTGAGCCGCAGCGTAACGAAGAAAGGGCCGGTTATCCGGCCCTTTTCTTTGCTCTTCCTCGCACGCTTTACAGCTTCACCGGCTGAATGTGCCAGATTTCATCCGCATATTCCTGAATGGTGCGATCGGAGGAGAAGTAGCCCATGTTGGCGATATTCAGCACCGCGCGCCGCGTCCACTCGTCCTGATTGAGATACACCTCGTCCACCTTGTCCTGCGTGTCCACGTAGCTGCGGTAATCCGCCAGCAGCTGGTAGTGATCGCCCAGGTTGACCAGCGAGTCGAACAAATTGCCATAGCGTTTCGGCTCTTCCGGGCTGAACACGCCGGTGGCGATCTGCGTCAGCGCCTGATGCAGCTCCGGGTCTTGCTCATAGTACTGGCGCGGGTTGTAACCGTTGCGGCGCAGTTCCTCCACCTGCTCGGCGGTATTGCCGAAGATAAAGATATTCTCCTCCCCTACGTGCTCGCGCATCTCGACGTTGGCGCCGTCCAGCGTACCGATGGTCAGCGCGCCGTTCAGCGCGAACTTCATGTTGCTGGTGCCCGAGGCCTCGGTGCCCGCCAGCGAGATCTGTTCCGACAGATCCGCCGCCGGGATAATGATCTGCGCCAGGCTGACGCCGTAGTTCGGAATGAACACCACCTTCAGCTGGGTATGCACGCGCGGATCGTTGTTGATCACTTTGGCCACGTCGTTGATCAAGCGGATGATCTGTTTGGCGGCATAGTAGGCCGAGGCCGCCTTGCCGGCGAAGATCACCACCCGCGGCACGCGCTCGATCTCCGGATCGTCCAGCAGACGGTTATACAGCGTGATGACGTGCAGCACGTTGAGCAGCTGCCGTTTGTACTCGTGGATGCGCTTGATCTGCACGTCGAACAGCGCATCCGGGTTGACCACCACGTTGAGCGTTTTGGCGATGTACAGCGCCAGCCGCTCCTTGTTCTGCCGCTTGGCGCGCTGCACCGCCTGCAGGAAACTCGGGTAATCGACGTTGGCTTTGATCTCGCTCAGTTGGCTGAGATCGGTGCGCCAGGTTTGGCCGATGCAGTCGTCCAGCACCGCCGCCAGCGGCGGGTTGGCCAGCGCCAGCCAACGGCGCGGCGTCACCCCGTTGGTTTTGTTGCAGAAACGATTGGGGAACAGCCGGGCGAAGTCGGCGAACAGCGACTGCACCATCAGCTCGGAATGCAGGGCGGAAACGCCGTTGACCTTGTGGCTGGCCACCACCGCCAGCCACGCCATGCGCACCCGGCGGCCGTTGGTTTCGTCGATGATCGAGACCCGCGCCAGCAGGTCGTTGTCGCCCGGCGCCACTTCCTGCACCATCTTGAGGAAGTGATCGTTGATTTCGAAAATCAGCTGCAGGTGGCGCGGCAAGATGCGGCCAATCATGTCCAGCGGCCAGGTCTCCAGCGCTTCGCTCATCAGCGTGTGGTTGGTGTAAGAAAACACCTGCTCCACCACTTCCCAGGCGTCGAGCCACTTGAATTTGTGCTCGTCGATCAGCCGGTGCATCAGCTCGGGAATCGACAAGACCGGGTGAGTGTCGTTGAGGTGAATGGCGATCTTGTCCGCCAGGTTGTCGAAGGTTTTGTGCATCAGCCAATGGCGGTTGAGGATGTCCTGCACCGTCGCCGACACCAGGAAATACTCCTGCCGCAGCCGCAGCTCACGCCCGGAGGAGGTCGAGTCGTCCGGATACAGCACGCGCGACACGTTCTCCGAGTGGTTTTTATCCTCCACCGCGGCGAAATAATCGCCCTGGTTGAACTTGCCGAGGTTGATCTCGTTACTGGCCTGCGCGCCCCACAGCCGCAGGGTGTTGGTGGCGTCGGTGTCGAAACCGGGGATCACCTGATCGTAGGCGATGGCCACGACCTCTTCGGTCTCCAGCCAGCGCGCCTTGGCGCCCTCCTGCTGCACGCGGCCGCCGAAGCGCACCTTGTAGCGGGTGTTGTGGCGCGGAAACTCCCACGGATTGCCGTACTCCAGCCAGTAGTCCGGCGACTCCATCTGTTGGCCGTTGACGATATTCTGCTTGAACATGCCGTACTCGTAGCGAATGCCGTAGCCGCGCCCCGGCAGCGCCAGCGTCGCCAGCGAATCGAGGAAGCAGGCCGCCAGGCGGCCCAGACCGCCGTTGCCGAGGCCAGGGTCGTTCTCTTCTTCCAGCAGTTCACCCAGGCTCAACCCCATTTCGTTCAGCGCGTTGTCGATATCCTGATAGATGCCCATCGACAGCAGCGCGTTCGACAGGGTGCGGCCGATCAGAAACTCCATCGACAGGTAATACACCTGCCGCACGTCCTGCGACAGCTGGGCGCGGTTGGAACGCAGCCAGCGTTCAACCATGCGATCGCGCACCGCGAACAGCACGGCGTTCAGCCAGTCGTGCCGGTTGGCGATGGCCGGATCCTTGCCGACGATAAACATCAGCTTATAGGCGATGGAGTGTTTCAGCGCTTCCACACTGACCGTAGGTGAGGTGTAACTAAACGGTGAAGTCATGGCTTTTTAATCCCTTGTAGGGAGCCCAGCCATTCGCCGCGGAATAGCGGGCTCCGCTGAACATGGACGCGGCACGCCGCGCCCCGACAATCAACCCAAACGGCTGCCCGCCGCGCGTCAACCCGAGACGCGAAACGCGGGCTACAAACGTTGATAAAGCGATAAATACTCTTTCGCCGCCACCGGCCAGCCGAAGTCCACGCTCATGGCGTGGCGCTGAACGTGGCGCCAGTGTTTCGGCCGGCTCCACAGCACCATGGCGCGGCGGATGGCGTTGCCCAGCGCGACGGCGTCGCAATCGTCGAACACGAAGCCGCTGGCGGTGCCGTCGGCTAGGTTCTCCAGCGCGCAGTCCACCACCGTGTCCGCCAGCCCGCCGGTGCGGCGCACCAGCGGCAGCGTGCCGTATTTCAGGCCGTAGAGCTGCGTCAGGCCGCAGGGCTCGAAGCGGCTCGGCACCAGAATCACGTCGGCGCCGCCGATGATGCGGTGGGAGAAGGATTCGTGATAGCCGATCTGCACCCCAACCTGCTCGGGATAATCGGCGGCGGCGGCCAGAAACGCCTGTTGCAGCACCGCATCGCCGGCACCCAGCAGCGCCAGCTGCCCGCCCTGCGCCAGCAGTTCAGGCAGTGCCTGCAGCACCAGATCCAGGCCTTTTTGGCTGGTCAATCGGCTCACCACCGCGAACACCGGCAGCGATTCATCCACCTTCAGCCCCATGGCCTTTTGCAGATGCAGCTTGTTTTTGACCTTGCTTTTCAGATCGTCGGCGTCGTAGCGGGCGCTCAGCCGCGGGTCGCGGGCCGGATCCCAAATGTTGTCGTCCACCCCGTTGAGGATGCCGCTCAGCCTGCCCTGCCGCTGCCGCTCCTGCAGCAGCCCCTCCATGCCGTAGCCGAACTCCGGCCGGGTGATCTCGCGCGCATAGGTCGGGCTGACGGCGGTCACGTGGTCGGCATAAAACAGCCCGGCCTTGAGGAACGACATCTGGCCGTAGAACTCCAGGCCATAAACATCGTAAAACGACGCTGGCAGCCACAGCTCGGTCACGTGATGGGCAGAGAACAGCCCTTGATAGGCCAGGTTGTGCACCGTAAACACCGAGCGCGCCGGGTGGCCGTTGGCGGCCAGATAGGCGCAGCTCAGGCCGGCGTGCCAGTCGTGGGCATGCACCAGCTGCGGCCGCCAGTAGCGATCCAGCCCCTTGGCCAGCTCGCAGGCCATCCAGCCCAGCAGCGCAAAGCGGCGGTGGTTGTCGGGATAGGCGTACATGGACTGATCGTGGTACGGGCTGCCCGGCCGGTCATACAGCCAGGGCGCATCGATGAGATAGATGCCCACGCCATGGTAGGTGCCGTAACGCAGGCCGACCCGGCCGGCGAACGAGTCGATTTCCGCCACCAGCGAGGTGTCGGGGATGCCGTTGCGTACGTCAGGGAAAGCGGGCAATAGCACCCGAACATCGGCGCCTTCGGCGATTTGCGCCGCCGGCAGCGCGCCAACCACGTCTGCGAGTCCGCCCGTTTTCAGCAGGGGGAACATTTCAGAACATACGTGTAAGACCTGCATTATCACTCCTGAAAGTCGGCCGAAGGCCTCTGGATAAGAAATAAAGCAGGCTTGCCGCTGTTATGCGTGCCGCGTTGCGCAAGCCATCGAACCGTTCATCAGGCGGCAGGCTATCGTTCTGCCGCCCACGTTAACTCACAATTTTGACAACATTTCGCGCGTCACCAGCACGATGCCGCCTTCCGAGCGATAAAAGCGCTTGCTGTCCTCATCGGCGTTTTCCCCGATCACCATGCCTTCCGGAATGTGGCAGGCGCGGTCGATGATGCAGCGCCGCAGGCGGCAGGAACGGCCGACGTTCACGTCCGGCAACAATACGGTAGAGTCGATGGTGCAGAACGAGTTCACTCGCACGCGCGGGAACAGCACCGAATGCACCACCACCGAGCCCGAGACGATACAGCCGCCGGACACCAGCGAGTTCATGGTCATGCCGTGGCTGCCGGAGCGATCCTGCACGAACTTGGCCGGCGGCAGCGGCTCCATGTGGGTGCGGATCGGCCAGGCGCGGTCGTACATGTCCAGCTCCGGCGTCACCGACGCCAGATCGAGGTTGGCGCGCCAGTAGGCGTCCAGCGTGCCCACATCGCGCCAGTACGGCGGCAGATCGGGGTTGGAGGTCACGCAGGACAAGGTAAACGGATGCGCCCACGCCGCCTGCTGCGCGGTGATTTTCGGGATCAGATCCTTGCCGAAATCGTGGCTGGAGCCGGGGGTCGACATATCCTCTTCCAGCAGCTGGAACAGGTAGGCGGCATTAAAAATATAGATGCCCATGCTGGCCAGCGACATATCCGGGTTGCCCGGCATCGCCGGCGGATCGGCGGGCTTTTCCAGAAACTCGATGATGCGGTCGCTTTCATCCACCTTCATTACGCCGAATTCGCTGGCTTCGCTGCGCGGCACCGGCAGGCAGGCCACGGTGCACTGGGCGCCCTTCTCGACGTGGTCTATCAGCATGCGCGAGTAATCCATCTTGTAGATATGGTCGCCCGCCAGGATCACCACGTATTCGGCCTCATAGCGGCGGATGATGTCCAGGTTCTGATACACCGCGTCGGCGGTGCCTTTGTACCAATGCTCGGTGCTGAGGCGCTGCTGGGCCGGCAGCAGATCGACGAACTCGTTCATTTCCTCGTTGAGAAACGACCAGCCGCGCTGAATGTGCTGCACCAGCGTGTGCGACTGGTATTGGGTGATCACGCCGATGCGGCGAATGCCGGAGTTCAGGCAGTTCGACAGGGCGAAATCGATGATGCGGAACTTGCCGCCAAAGTGGACGGCGGGCTTGGCGCGGGTGGAGGTCAAATCTTTCAGGCGCGAGCCGCGGCCGCCGGCCAGGATCAGCGCTACGGATTTAATCGGCAGCTGGCGCGCCAACATCAGGGGGTCTTTATTTTCAAACCTAACCATAGCGGACTCCTTTTATTATTTCCGTACCAGAACGCAAAGCGAGCGCGCGGCCTGGTGCCAGGCGGGTAACACCGCCCGTGAGTCTTCCTGAGTGAACGGGGCGACAACCTGCCAATCGCCTTCCGGCAACCTCATCTCCACCGTTTGCGGCGTGGCGTTGACCAGCAGCAGCCAGCGCTGCGACAGCAGGATCTGCATGAGCAGATCGCCTTGCTCCCACTGCTGCGCGTCGAGCGGCTGCCCTTGCGCGTTCAGCCACTGCACGCTGCCGTCGTCCTGCTGCCACCAGCGGTCCTGTTGCAACGCGGGGATCTGGCGGCGCAGCGCGATCAGCGCCGCGACGTAATCGGTCAACGCGTCATCCGCCGTGGCCCAATCGAGCCAGGTGATGGCGTTGTCCTGACAATAGGCGTTGTTGTTCCCCTGCTGGCTATGTCCCTGTTCATCGCCGGCCAGCAGCATCGGCGTTCCCTGGGACAGCAACAGCGTGGCGAGCATCGCCCGCTGGCTGGCCCTACGGCGTTGCACAATGGCGTTGTCGGCGACCAGGCCTTCCACGCCGTGGTTGTTGCTGAAATTGCGATCGCTGCCGTCACGGTTGCCTTCGCCGTTCGGCTGGTTGTGTTTCTCGTTGAAGCTGACCACGTCCTGCAGGGTAAAACCGTCATGGGCGGTCAGCATGTTGACGGTGGCGTAAGGCGCCCGCCCGCGCTGGTTGTACAGATCGCTGGAGGCGGCGAAACGCCGGGCGAACTGGCCGAGCGACACGCCGCTCTGCAGCCAGAAACGGCGCATGTCGTCGCGATAATGGTCGTTCCATTCGGCGAAGCGGCCGGGGAACGCCCCCACCTGATAGCCGCCGGGGCCAACGTCCCAGGGTTCGGCGATCAGCTTGCAGCGCGACAGCACATCGTCCGCCAGCATCGCCTGGAACAGCGGCGCATCGCGATCGAACCCCGGCGTGCGGCCGAGCACGCTGCCCAGATCGAAGCGGAAACCGTCGACGTGGCACTCCCGTACCCAAAAACGCAGGCAATCCATCACCCAAGCCACGCCCTGCGGCTGATCCAATCGCAGGGTGTTGCCGCAGCCGGTGTCGTTGACGTAGTCCCCTTCCGGCGTCAGCCAGTAGTAGCTCTGGTTATCGATGCCGCTCAGCGACAGCATCGGCCCGTCCCTGTCCAGCTCGGCGCTGTGGTTGAACACCACGTCGAGGATCACCTCAATGCCGGCTTGGTGCAGCGCCTTGACCGCATCGCGAAATTCGTTCAGCGGCGTGCCGTCGGTGCTCAGGCTGGCGTAGCGGTTGTCCGGCGCATAGGGCGCCAGCACGTTATAGCCCCAGTAGTTGATCAGCCCCAGCCGCTGCAGCCGCGGTTCGGAGGTATGTTGCTGCACCGGCAGCAGTTCCAGCGCGGTGATGCCGAGGCGTTTGAAGTGGGCGATCATCACCGGGTGCCCCAGCGCGGCGAAACTGCCGCGCAGCGCCGGCGGGATCTTCGGGTGCAGCAGCGTCAGGCCGCGCACGTGCGCTTCGTAAATCACCGTCTGCCCCCAGGGCGTGGCGGGCGGGCGATCGTCCTGCCAGTCGTACTGTTCGTCCACCACCACGCATTTCGGCATCAGCTCGGCGCTGTCGTGCGGATCAGGCTGTTCGTAACCGCCGTGCAGGTGCGGGTGATCCGCCACCGGCCCCTCCACCGCGCGCGCGGCCGGATCGAGCGCCAGCTTGTTGGGGTTGAAACGCTGCCCGTTCGCCGGGTCGAACGGGCCGTAGACCCGGTAACCGTAACGTTGCCCCGGTCTGCCGCCCGGCAAGTAGCCATGCCAGATATCGCCGCTGCGCGCCGGCAGCGGCAGGCGCACTTCGCGCTGCTGGCCGTCGAACAGGCACAGCTCCACCCGCTCGGCGTGCGCCGAGTACAGGGTAAAGTTGATGCCTTCGCCGTCGTAATGGGCGCCCAGCGGCGCGGCGAGGCCGGCCGTCAGCTCCGTCATGGCGCCTCCCGCAGCAGATAAATGGTCGCCAGCGGCGGCAGCGTCACGCAGATGGAAAAGTCGCGGCCATGGCTACCGACCGCTTCGGAAGAGACCCGCCCCTGATTGCCGGCGTTGCTGCCGTGATAGTGGTGCGAATCGGTATTGAGGATCTCGCGATAGTCGCCGGCGCGTGAGAGGCCGATGCGGTAGCGGTAGCGCGGCACCGGGGTAAAGTTGCTGATGGCGATCAGCTCATTGCCCTGCGAATCGTAGCGCGCGAACGCGAACACCGAGTTGTCGTGATCGTCGACCACCAGCCACTCGAAGCCGTCCGGGCGGTAGTCGCGCTCGTACAGCGGCGCCTGCTGCCGGTAGCAGTGGTTCAGATCGCGCACCAGCCGCTGCACGCCGTTGTGCCAGTTATCCAGCCCTTCCAGCAAATGCCAGTCGAGGCTGGTATCGAAATTCCACTCGCGCCCCTGCGCGAACTCGCAGCCCATAAACAGCAGCTTTTTGCCCGGATGCGCCCACATAAACCCGTAGTAGGCGCGCAGGTTGGCGAACTTTTGCCAGGCGTCGCCCGGCATGCGGTCGAGGATCGATTTTTTGCCGTGCACCACTTCATCGTGCGAGATAGGCAACACGAAGTTCTCGGTGTATGCGTACAGCATGCCGAAGGTCATCTGGTTGTGGTGATACTTGCGGTGCACCGGATCGCACTTCATGTAATTGAGCGTGTCGTGCATCCAGCCGAGGTTCCACTTGTAGTGGAACCCCAGGCCGTTGGCGTCCGGCGGCAGGGTGACGCCGGGATAGTCGGTGGACTCCTCCGCCAATGTCACCGCGCCCGGCTGCGCCTGGCCGATAGTCTGGTTGGTATAACGCAGGAAGGCGATCGCCTCCAGGTTCTCGTTGCCGCCGTAGTAATTCGGCACCCACTCGCCGTCGGCGCGGCTGTAGTCGCGATAGATCATCGACGCCACCGCATCGACCCGCAGCGCGTCGATACCGAAGCGCTCCAGCCAATACAGCGCGTTGCCCGCCAGGTAGTTGCGCACCTCGTGGCGGCCGTAGTTGTAGATCAGCGTATTCCAGTCCTGGTGGTAGCCTTCGCGCGGATCGGCGTATTCATACAGCGCGGTGCCGTCAAAATTCGCCAGGCCGTAGGCGTCGCTCGGGAAATGCCCCGGCACCCAATCGAGGATCACGTTGATGCCCGCCTCATGCGCCGCCGCCACGAACGCCCGGAAATCGGCCGGCGTGCCGAAGCGCCGGGTCGGTGCATACAGCCCCAGCGGCTGGTAGCCCCAGCTGCCGTCGAACGGGTGCTCGTTGATCGGCAGCAGCTCGATATGGGTAAATCCCATGTCCTTCACATAGTCGATAAGCTGCACCGCCAGCTCGCCGTAGCTGAGCCAGAAATGGTTGTCGGTGTGGCGGCGCCATGAGCCGAGATGCACCTCGTAGATGGCGATCGGCTGGTCAAAATCGTTGGCGCGGCGGCGCGCCTGCGTCGACGGCACCACCTCCGGCAGCGGCGCCACCAGCGAGGCGGTGTCCGGGCGCATCTGCGCCTCGAAGGCGTAAGGATCGGCTTTCAACTGGGTATTGCCGTAGCAATCGACGATTTCATATTTGTACAGCTGGCCGGCCCGCACGCCGGGCAGGAACAGCTCCCAGATGCCGTTTTCACGCCGCAGACGCATCGGATGGCGGCGGCCGTCCCAGAAGTTGAACTCCCCCACCACCGAGACGCGCTGGGCGTTGGGCGCCCAAACGGCAAAGCTGACGCCGTCGACGTCATCCAACGTGGCGAGGTGAGCCCCCAGGCGTTCATAGGGGCGCAGGTGCGTGCCCTCGGCCAATAGCCAGCTGTCGATGTCCTGCAGCAGCGGGCCGAACCGATAGGGATCGTCGATGGTCTGTTGATGATCGCGCCAGCTGACCTGCAGCTGATAGCGGAAAGGATTTTTGCGCCGCGGCACCACGGCGCTGAAGAAGCCGCGCGGATCGTCGCAGTTCAACTGCACCAGCCGCCGGCCGGTTTGCTGTTCCACCAGCCAGACTGCGCCAGCGTCCGGCAGCAGCGCGCGCACCTGCAGACCGTTATCGGTCGCATGCATGCCAAGCAGAGCAAAGGGGTCGGCGTAATGGCCGGAGATGATCTGATCAATCACGTCACGATCGGGAAGTACAGGCATAGTCTTCTTCCTTAGATTAACAGCATGATCTAAGCACGGCTTGTTGGTTATTCCTTGGCCGTTTTGGTCATCATGCAATGCATTCGGTATCCAAAGCGTGATTGCGGTCGGTTATTGACCAATCTTTACTCTGCCGACCTGAATTTCGCTCTTTATGCTTATTTTTAGAAATATTTCAGTCATGGTGAAAAATTGTTCGCCCATGCGTTAAGCATAGCCAATGTCTGTTAAAAACTGCTCAGCATTGCTCAGGAAAATTCTTCATTAAGAAAACTGCCAGCCTGGCGGCGCCGGCATGCGGCGGCCGACGAGGAGATATGCGGGGTACAGCTCATTGAAGCAGGGCTTGCGATGACGTTGCCCGACGCGGACGCGGCAAACAAAAAAGCGGAAAATAAGGCTTTAGGGGGCTGAAAGTAGCCAGCCCCCAGGAAGTGCGGGTTTACAGCAGAATACGCAGCATGCGGCGCAGCGGCTCGGCCGCGCCCCACAGCAGCTGGTCGCCCACGGTGAACGCCGACAGGTACTCCGGCCCCATATTCAGCTTGCGCAGACGGCCGACCGGCGTATTCAGCGTGCCGGTCACCGCCGCCGGCGTCAGTTCGCGCATGGTCAGCTCACGGTCGTTCGGGATCACGCGCACCCAGTCGTTGTGCGTCGCCAGCATCTGCTCGATTTCCGGCAGCGACACGTCTTTTTTCAGCTTCAGGGTGAACGCCTGGCTGTGGCAGCGCAGCGCGCCGACGCGCACGCACAGACCATCGACCGGGATCACGCTGCCGGTGTTCAGAATCTTGTTGGTTTCCGCCTGGCCTTTCCACTCTTCGCGGCTCTGGCCGTTGTCGAGCTGCTTGTCGATCCACGGGATCAGGCTGCCGGCCAGCGGCACGCCGAAGTTATCGGTCGGCAGTTTGCCGCTGCGGGTGGCCTCGGTCACCTTGCGCTCGATATCCAGAATGGCGGAAGCCGGATCCTGCAGCTCTTTCGCCACGTCGGCATGCAGCATGCCCATCTGGGTCAGCAGTTCGCGCATGTGGCGCGCGCCGCCGCCGGAGGCCGCCTGATAAGTGGCGACCGACGCCCACTCCACCAGATCGTTGGCGAACAGGCCGCCGAGCGACATCAGCATCAGGCTGACGGTGCAGTTGCCGCCGACGAAGGTTTTGATGCCGTTGTCCAGGCCCTGCTGAATCACCGCGTGGTTGACCGGATCCAGGATGATGATGGCGTCGTCCTGCATGCGCAGCGAAGAGGCCGCGTCGATCCAGTACCCCTGCCAACCGCTGGCGCGCAGCTTAGGATAAACTTCGTTGGTATAATCGCCGCCCTGACAGGTAATAATGATATCGAGCGCGCTCAGCGCGTCGATATCATACGCATCCTGCAGCGTGCCCTGCTGGCCGCCGAAGGCCGGCGCGGCGGAACCGTGCTGCGAGGTGGAGAAGAAGACCGGGCGAATGGCGTCGAAATCGCGCTCTTCCGTCATGCGTTGCATGAGAACCGAGCCGACCATTCCGCGCCAACCGATGAAACCAACGTTTTTCATAATATCTGTGTCCCGCCCGGATAAGGGCTTATGTAGGTGATAACGAGTTGTGTGCAATATCTCCTCACCTTACAAAATGTCGGCGCGGGCGCAAAGTGAATTTATTCGATGGCTGGGGATTTCTCAGCAATCCTTCTTATAGGCAAGGACGCGGCCGGAAAGGCCGAGGCGTTTTCCCGATCACGAGGTCACCATGACAGAGATGATTTCCGCTACGGTATTGCTGTTTTTAATTATGGATCCGCTGGGCAACCTGCCGATTTTCATGTCGGTGCTCAAGCATCTGGAACCGCGCCGCCGCCGGGTAGTGCTGATCCGCGAGCTGCTGATCGCCCTGCTGCTGATGCTGATCTTCCTGTTCGCCGGCGAGAAAATTCTGGCGTTCCTCAACCTGCGCACCGAAACCGTCTCCATTTCCGGCGGCATCATTCTGTTTCTGATCGCCATCAAGATGATTTTCCCGTCTCAGGAAGGCAACAGCTCGGGGCTGTCCGCCGGCGAAGAGCCGTTCCTGGTGCCGCTGGCGATCCCGCTGGTGGCCGGGCCGTCGATTCTGGCGGCGCTGATGCTGCTGTCGCACCAGTATCCGCATCAGCTGCCCCATCTGGTGGCGGCGCTGTTGATCGCCTGGGGCCTCTCTGCGGCCATTTTGCTGATGTCGAACCTGTTCCTGCGCCTGCTGGGCAGCAAAGGCGTCAGCGCGCTGGAACGGTTGATGGGGCTGATTCTGGTGATGCTGTCGACCCAGATGTTCCTGGACGGCATACGGGCTTACATGAAGCTGTAGGCGCCTGGCGGCGCCGACGACGGCCCGCGCTCAGCGGGCGGTGATGCGGTTGATGCAGGCGAGCGTGTCAGCGACCACGCCGTCCAGCGGCTGGTTGATGTCGATCGCCTGCACATCCGGCTCCTGCTCGCCCGGCTCTTCCAGCGTGGCGAACTGCGAAACCAGCATCTGCGGTTTGAAGAAGTGGCCCTTGCGCTGTTTCAGGCGCTCCTCAATCACCGTCTTGTCCCCTTTCAGGTAGAGGAAATGCAGGTTGCGATTGCCTTCGCGCAGGCGGTCGCGATAGCTTTTTTTCAGCGCCGAACACACCAGCAGCGACACCGGATTGGTGCGTTGCATGGCGAAGATGGCGTCGTTCAAGGCCGCCAGCCACGGGGCGCGATCGTTGTCGTCCAGCGCGTGCCCGGCGGCCATTTTGTTGATGTTGGCGCGCGGGTGCAGGTAATCGCCGTCCAGCATGGCGGCATCGGCCTCGTGGGCGACGGCGCTGGCTACGGCGGATTTGCCGCTGCCGGATACGCCCATCAGGATAAATACGTGATTCTGCGGATTACTCATTGTGTCATGCCCTTATGGGAACTGGCGCGAGCGCGCCAAATGCGTCCCGACTGATAAAGATACTCTGGAACGCCGACGCCCCGCAGGGCGTCGGATAAAGATTATACGACCGTCGCCAGCAGCAGGCAGCCCACCAGGCCGCACACCGAGATGATGGTTTCCAGCACCGACCAGGATTTGATGGTTTCCATGATGCTCAGGTTGAAGTACTCCTTGAACAGCCAGAAGCCCGGATCGTTAACGTGCGAGAAGATAACGCTGCCGGAACCGACCGCAATCACCATCAGCTCAGGGCTGACGCCGGTGGTGGCGATCAGCGGGGCGACGATGCCGCCGGCGGTGATCGCCGCCACGGTGGCGGAACCCAGCGCCAGACGCAGCGCGGCGGCGATCGACCAGGCCATCAGAATCGGCGAAACGTTGCTGCCTTCCATCAGGCCGGCGATGTACTGCTCGACGCCGCTGTCCACCAGCACCTGCTTGAAGGCGCCGCCGCCGCCGATGATCAACAGCATCATGGCGATGATTTTAATCGAATCGGTGATGGTGCCCATCACTTCATCCATGGTGCGGCCGCGGTTCAGGCCGAAGGTGAAGATAGCGATCAGCACGGCGATCAGGGTCGCCATCACCGGGTCGCCGAAGAACTCGGCGAAACGCAGCAGGCTGTGGCCCTTCGGCAACACCATTTCAGCGACCGCGCGCAGCGCCATCAGGATCACCGGCACCAGCGACGTGGCGACGCTGACGCCAAAGCTCGGCATCTCCGCTTCGGTAAAGGTTTTCGGGTTGTACAGGCCTTCCGGCACCGGCTTGTCGATGCCTTTCAGGAAGCGGGCATAAACCGGGCCGGCCAGGATCACCGTCGGGATCGCCAGCAGCGTGCCGTACAGCAGGGTTTTACCCATATCGGCATGGAAGATGGTGGCGATGGCGGTCGGGCCCGGGTGCGGCGGCAGGAAGCCGTGGGTCACCGACAGCGCGGCGGCCATCGGCACGCCGACGTACAGCAGCGGGATGCGCGCGGAGGCGGCGATGGTGAACACCAGCGGCAGCAGCAGCACGAAGCCCACTTCGTAGAACAGCGCGAAGCCGACGGTGAAGCCGGTCAGCACCACCGCCCATTGAATGTGTTTTCTGCCGAACTTGTCGATCAGCGTGGTGGCGATGCGCTGCGCGCCGCCGCAGTCCGCCAGCAGTTTGCCGAGCATGGCGCCGAAGCCCATGATCAGCGCCAGGCTGCCCAACGTGCCGCCCACGCCGGCCTTGATGGAGCCGATGACTTTATCGACCGGCATGCCCTGTGCGATCCCGACCGCCAGGGCAACCAGCACCAGAGAGATAAAGCCGTTCAGCTTGAAGCGGATCATCAGCAGCAGCAGCAGCGCTACGCCGCCTGCAACAATCACTAATGGCATAATTTTTCTCCAACCTTTTATCGCGACTCTCTTTACGATAGGCGTAAAGCGTGCGGTTGTTTTATTTTTAGGCTCTTTCCCGGTGTTTAAGAAGAGCTGTAGGTGTTGTTGAGTCAGAGGTTCAGTCTTGCAGCAAGATGACCGCACACTCGTTGTTACCGGTATCATGATACCGGTAACAACATGAGCGCCGGAACCGGGTAAGCGGCTAAAATTCGCGTTCTGGGACAGAGATCAAACTTATGCCGGCAACGAGCGGCGGGCTTACAGGCGGGATAACCCGCGCGCCTCAGGGCGCGCTGCAAAAAGAAAGGGTGTTAAAACAGAACGTTAAAATGGCTCAGATACTGCCGCCGGGGATCACGGTGAAACCGACGTCCACCATGCGCGGGCACACCGTTTCGCCGCGCAGCCGAGCCAGCAAGCGCTCGGCGCCGATCTGCCCCATGCGTTCGCGCGGCGTCAGCACGCTGGCCAACTTCGGCACCATCACCTGGCCGATATCATGGCCGTGGAAACCGGCGATCGCCATGTCCTGCGGGATCGACAGCCCCTGCCGCTGGCACTCGAAGGCCGCGCCGATCGCCAGGTCATCGTTGGTGCAGAAGATACTGTCGATCTGCGGGTAGTCGCGCTGCGCCTGGCGCAGCAGCTCGCCGCCGGCGGAATAGGAGGAAGAGCGTGCGGTCATGATGCTGTACGGCTCCAGGCCGGATTCGCGCATCGCCTGCTCATACCCCTGCTGTTTGATGATGGTACGTTCATCCTGTCGGGCGCCGAAATAGACCACGTGACGGTGGCCGTGCGCGATGATCTGCTGGGTCATCTGGCGCGCCGCCTCGAAGTTGTTGAAGCCCACCGCCAGATCGATGCACGGCGAGACGCAGTCCATCAGCTCCACCACCGGAATGCCCGCCACCTCGATCATTTTCAGGGTGCGTGGCGTGTGATGGCGTTCAGACAGGATCAGGCCGTCGATATTGTAAGAAAGCAGCGAGGTCAGACGCTCTTCTTCACGCTCCGGCAGGTAGCCATAGTGCGCCAGCATGGTCTGGTAGTTGTGCGCGTCGGTGACGCTTTCGATGCCGCGCAGCACTTCGGCGAACACCTGGTTGGTCAGCGACGGCAACAGCACGCCAATCGCCCGGCTGGTGGCGTTGGAGAGGATGTCCGGCGCGCGGTTGGGGATGTAACCCAGCTCATCCAGCGCGACGGCGATTTTTTGCTGCAGGGCGGCAGAAACCTGGTCGGGATTGCGCAGATAACGGCTCACCGTCATCTTGGTCACGCCCACCTTGTCCGCCACATCCTGGAGTACCGGCCGTTTTTTCTTCATTATCAATGAACTGACTAACCGTGAATGGGCAGTCATTTTAGCAAAAAAAACGGCGGGCCGATATTGTCGGTTATGCGACGGCCAACAGAACTCACAGATTCTCCGCGCCAAGCGGAAACCGATAACCGCTACGTGCACTTCATCACACATTCGCCGTAATTTTTGGATCTCTCCACGCTTTTGGTGTATCCCTGACATAAATCTTCACTTAAATGAATATTTAAATGAGCCGCAGTCAATTTATAAAAAAAGAAGGGTTATCGCTGAGCTGTCTGGCGATGTACTTGCTGGGATGCCAATCGGGGGAGCGATTAAAAACGATTGGCGAACTGGCCCGCGACAACGCCCTGTCCATCGGTTTGATGCAGGCGGCGCTCAAGACACTGGAAAACGCAGGCTGCATAACCGTACAACGCAGCGGGCGCAACGGCAGCTTCTTAACCCATGTGGACTATAGGTCGCTGCTGGATTACGCCAACATTTCCCGCGTTGTTTGCGCCATGCCGTTACCCTATACCCGCGAGTACGAGGGACTCGCCAGCGGATTGAAGCGCGAGTTTTCCGACGTACCGTTCTACTTCGCACATATGCGGGGAGCGGATATTCGCGTGGAATGTTTGCGCAATGGCATTTATGACCTGGCGGTCGTCTCGCGTCTGGCCGCCGAAGAGTATGTAAGCCGGCCGGAAAACGGAGTGAAGATCGCGGCGACGCTTGGAGAGCATTCTTGGGTATCGCATCAAATCATTCGCCGCCGCGGGGATCACGGCGCGGTGCGCAGAGTCGGCGTGGACTGCCGTTCGATGGACCAAAAGCTGCTGACGGATATGATTTATGACCCGGCGGCGGTCGCACGGGTGGAAATTCCTTACCACGACTGCCTGAGCCGGCTCGAAAACGGCACCATCGATGCCGTCGTCTGGAACGTCGAGAACCGCCAGGTGTTGGCTCGCTACGGGCTGGAGGCCGTGCCCCTGGAAGGGGATCAACGCGTCGTGCTGGCGACGGAAGCTACCATTTTAATCCGCAGCGATGACCGAAGCACCGGGAAACTGCTGGATACTTTTGTCGATACGCATCGGGTTCGCCAGCATCAGCGCGCCGTGGTGTCAGAAGAGATTGAGCCCAGCTATTGAAGGAGAGATTGTGGAAGAGAAGATGAAGCTGCTTTGCCAGGCCGGAGTGATAGATGAAGATATCTTCCGCGGCATGTTGCAAGTCATTGACGATCTGGAAACGTGCTGGGGGCGCCCGCTGCCCGAGGAACAGGGATGGATGGCCATCGCGCATATGGCGAACGCGCTGATGCGTTCACGGCGCGGCGAAATCATCGCACCGCTGGGCGAGGATTTTCTGCAGGAGATCGCCGCATCGGGTGAACTGCCCCGCCTGCGGCGGCTGAATGATGGGCTGCTGGCAAAGTTCAGCGTACGGCTGCATCCCAACGAGGAAGGTTATCTCTTGGCCAACCTGTTCGGCTTGTCTCCCCAACAGCGGCATTGATTTTTTCGCAACAAATGTTCAAAAAAATGAATATTTAAACGACGGCCAATCTGATGTTCCGGAAACCGCTGTCTTAAGGAGTCGCCAACCCTATGTTTTTAGATGCGCTACGCAAACAAAATCAACCGCTGATTGACGCGTCGATCGGGCTGCTGCGCCAGCACAAACTCACGCCGGACACCTGGGTGATCGATGTGGATATGGTGAAACAGAATGCGCGCCGCATTCTGCAAACGGCGGAAGAATATCGTGTGACGCCGTATGTGATGAGCAAGCAGTTCGGCCGCAATCCCTGGCTGACCCAACAAATTATCGACCAGGGGTTCAGCGGAGCGGTGGCGGTGGATTTCCGCGAGGCGCGATGCCTGGCCAATAACGGCGTGCCGCTTCGCCATCTGGGGCATTTAGTGCAAATTCCGGACGGGGAAATCGAGAGCGCGCTGCGATGCCGGCCGGAAGTCATCACGGTTTTCTCATTTGAGAAAGCGCGCAGGATCGCCGAATGCGCCCGGCGTCTCGGCATGCGGCAACGCCTGCTGCTGAAAGTATGCCAGACCGGCGATATCGTCTACCCCGGTCAGGAAGGCGGCTTCCAGCCTGACGAGCTGGTCGATGTCGCGGCGCGCATCGCCGCGCTTGGCGGCGTGGAGATCGTCGGCGTCACGAATTTTCCTTGCGCCCTGGCGTCGGCAACGGCGGGCGAAAGCCTCACCACGCCGAACTTTACCACGCTGGTCAACGCGGCGAAAACGCTGCGCGCGGCGGGCTTTCCTATCGAGCAGGTTAACGCCCCGTCGGCCAATAGCTGCAACACCATCCCTGCGCTTGCCCGCGGCGGCGCGACGCATATTGAACCTGGCCACGCGTTTACCGGCACCATTCCGGCCAATGAATACGGCGATCAACCGGAACGCATCGCCATGCTGTATCTGTCGGAAGTGTCTCATAACGCAGGATCGAACAGCCTGTGCTTCGGCGGCGGCTATTACCGCCGCGGCCGCCTACGGAACGCGCTGGTTTTCACCGGGGATACCCCCAGCGAGACGCGGACACTGCCGTTCAAATCGGACAATATCGATTACTACCTGGGGCTGGAGGGCAATTTCGCGGTTGGCAGCCCGGTAATCATGTGTTTCCGCACGCAGATCTTCGTCACCCGCAGCGACGTAGCGCTTATCCAGGGCATCAGCGCAGGCCGGCCAACGCTGGCCGGGCTCTACGACAGCCTGGGCAATCCCATCGTCTCGCGGCAATAGCCAAACGCCGTCGGCGTCTTAGCCGCCAATATCAGGGGGGAACACAGCATGAACAAATTTGTAGTCCTGGTGATCGACAGCTTTGGCGTCGGCGCCATGGAGGATGTGCCGCAAGTCAGGCCGAACGACGCAGGCGCCAATACCTGCGGCCATATCTTGCAGCAATGTCCCGACCTGCGCCTGCCCGCAATGGAAAGATTGGGCCTGATCAACGCGCTGGGATACCGGGCCAACGTGATGGAGCCCAATCCGCAGGCAAACGTCGGCAAAGCGGCTCTGCAACATGAAGGCGCCGACTCGTTCATGGGGCATCAGGAAATTATGGGAACTCAGCCCAAACAGCCCTTCAGAATGCCGTTCGGCGAAATCATGGATAAAACGGCTGGCGCCCTGCGGAAAGCGGGCTACCGGGTGCAGCGGCTCCCGGTGACGGCGAATACGGCATACCTTTGGGTCAACGACGCCGTGGCCGTCGGCGATAACCTTGAAACCGACCCCGGCCTGGTCTACAACGTGACCGCCAATCTGAACCTGATCGATTACGACACGGTCAGAAAAATCGGCGCCATCGTTAGGCGATGCGCGCCCGTGAGCCGCGTCATTGTCTTCGGCGGAGAAAGCACCAGCAACGAAGCCATCGCCGCAGCGGCGCAAAGCCGGCAAGACATGTACGCCGGCATCGATGCCCCGCGTTCGGGCGTCTACCGGCAAGGCTTCCGGGTCGTTCATTTGGGTTACGGCGTCGATGAGGCCGTACAGGTTCCCGCCTGTCTGCAACGTCAAGGCATCCCGACATCCCTGATAGGGAAAGTGGCGGATATCGTCGCCAATCCCGACGGCGATAACTTCGGCGGGATTGTCGATTCCGCGCAAATCATGGCGCTGACCCTGAGCGAAGCGCAACGACCGGGCCGGCGGTTTATCTGCACCAACATTCAGGAAACCGATCTGGCCGGGCATGCGCAGGATGTGGCGCGTTATGCGGAGCGCCTGCAACTGGTGGACGGATATCTGGCGCATCTCATGTCGCTGCTGGATAAGGACGACGCGTTAGTGGTCATGGCCGATCATGGCAACGACCCGACGATCGGGCATTCACAGCACACGCGCGAGTGCGTGCCCCTGCTGGTCTGGCGCCCGGGCGTTACTGGCGTCCGGCTGGGAGATCGGGCCACGCTGTCCGACGTGGGCGCCTCCGTTTGCGACGCCTTCGGCGCTCCCGTACCGCAGAACGGCACCTCTTTTTTCTCATTATTGCAGGGGAATTCTCATGGCTGATCAGATTGAATGGCTCAACGCCGACGGCTACACCTATGCGCATGAACATCTGCACATCGATCTTTCACCGTTTAAGCATAACGATGACTGTCGCCTCGACAGCTATGCTCTGCTGCGCGATGAAATGGAGGCGTTGATGGCGCGGGGAGTCCGCAACATCGTCGAGGTAACGAACCGCTATATGGGGCGGGATGTCCACTTCATCGCGCGCCTGATGCGCGATACCGGTATCAACGTGCTGCTCTCCACCGGCTACTACCAACAGGATTTCTATCCCGAACACGTCGCCACCCGAGACGCGCAAACGCTGGCCGCCGAAATGATTGCCGAAATTGAATGCGGCATCGACGGCAGCGGCCTGTGCGCTGGCGTGATTGCCGAAATCGGCAGCAGCGAGGGCCACATCACGCCCGACGAATCAAAAATGTTCCACGCCGCCGCCCTCGCTCACCACGCCACGGGGCGGCCAATCTCCACGCATACCAGCTTCAGCACCATGGGGCCGGAGCAGCTCGCCCTGCTGCAATCTTACGGCGTGCCGGCCGACCGCATCGTAATTGGCCACTGCGATCTGAAAGACAATCTGGAAACTGTCTTGCACCTGATCGATCGGGGCGCGTGGGTGCAGTTCGACACCATTGGCAAAAACAGCTACTACCCGGATGAAAAACGCGTGGCGATGCTGAGCGCGCTGTCGCAACGCGGCCTGCTCGAGCGGGTGATGCTGTCGATGGACATCACGCGCCGTTCGCATCTGCGCGGCAACGGCGGCCCCGGCTTCAGCTACCTCATGGACAGTTTCGTTCCGCTGTTGCTGGAGGCGGGGATCGGTCAGCAAGCCGTGACCGCAATGCTGCAACACAACCCAAATCGGTTCTTCAAATAATAAGGTGATAGCCATGAAAAAAATCGGAATTGCAGGTTTACAGCGGGAACAGATCAAACTGGCCATCGAGAGCGCCGCCCCAGGCATTTTTGACGTCAGCATCTTAAGCGACATGGACGCCGCCGCCCGAGTCAAAAACGGCGAACTGGACTATTTCATCGGCGCCTGCAATACCGGCGCCGGCGCTGCGCTGTCCATCGCGATAGCCATCATCGGCTTCAACAAATGCTGCACGATCGCCAAGCCGGGCATTCGTGCGAAAGAAGAGCAAATAACGAAGTGGGTGGCGGAAGGAAAAGTCGCGTTTGGCCTTTCGGTCGAGCACGTCGAACATGCGATCCCGCTGTTGATTCGGCAACTGTCATAAGGAGGCGAAAATGGACCCTATCCTTTCCGTCATTCTGGTGTCCCTGTTGACGGGCATGACGGCGCTGTTATCTCACCGTTCGGCGGCAGTCTTTCATGACGGCATTCGCCCTATCCTTCCGCAACTGGTGGAAGGCCATATGAACCGTCGGGAAGCGGGCAGCATCGCTTTTGGCCTCAGCATAGGGTTCGTGGCCTCCGTCGGCATTTCATTTACCTTGTCCACCGGCTTGCTGAACAGCTGGCTGCTGTTTCTGCCTACCGACATCATCGGCGTGTTGGCCGTCAACGTGTGGCTGGCATTCATTCTCGGCGCCATCTGGGGCATTCTGGTCTTCACCAGCCTGCAGCCCATCAACCAACTCCTGACCTCGCTGCCGGTAGACATCATTGGCGCGCTGGGGGAACTGAGTAACCCGGTCGTGTCGGCCTTCGCGCTCTTTCCCCTGGTCGCCATTTTCTACCAGTTCGGCTGGAAACAGAGCGTGGTCGCGGCCCTGCTGGTGTTGCTGTCGCGCCTGATCGTCGTGCGTTATTTCCCGCATCTGTTCCCGGAGTCGATCGAAATCTTCGTCGGTATGGTTTTGCTGTTGGGCATCGCGATTTTCCGCGATCTGAGAGATCGGCGGACTTCCCCAACGGGTGAAGAGGCTTCGGCCCCGTCGATGTTTGAGGAGCGCACACAGCGCATTATCAACAACCTGCCGCTTATTGCCGTAACCGGCGCGCTGATTTCTGCCGTCGCCAGCATGAAGATCTTCGGAGGCTCCGAAGTCTCGATTTATACGCTGGCGAAAGCCTACGCGCCCGGCATCTCGCCCGAAGAATCAGACGCCCTTCTGCACCAGGCGGCGCTGGCCGAATTCATGCGCGGGCTTGGATTCATTCCGCTGATCGCCACTACCGCGCTGGCGACCGGGGTATATGCGGTGGCGGGCTTCACGTTCGTCTTTGTCGTCGGCTACCTTTCCCCCTCGCCCTGGCTTGCCGCACCGGCGGGCGCCATCGTCATCACGCTGGAAATCCTGCTGCTGCGCTATATCGGCAAATGGCTGGGCCGATATCCTTCGGTGCGCAATGCATCCGACAATATCCGCAACGCGATGAATATGCTGATGGAATTCGCCTTGTTGATCGGCTCCACTTTCGCGGCCATCAAAATGGCCGGGTACACGGGCTTCAGCATGGCGGCGGCGCTCTATTTCCTTAACGAAGCGCTCGGCCGCCCGGTGCTGAAAATCGCCGCGCCGGTGGTGGCGGTCATTATCACCGGCATTCTGCTCAATATTTTCGGCTGGATCGGCCTGTTTGTGCCGCAGTGATCAAACCGTCGTCATTACTGAAACAGCGTCATGCCAGGAAGGGAATATATAACGATGGCTATATTCACTCTGAACATAAAACGAAGCGCCGTTACAGGGCTCGCCCTGATTTGTCTGCAAAACGTGCCGGCGCATGCCGAGTCCATCGCGCCCAACAGCGATACCCGCGAGCGGTGGCGGGTAGACTATTCGGATATCGGCTATCCGAATGTAGGCTTTTCTCCCTACATAGAAGGCTGGATCAACGGTTATCTTACGCCTGCAGACTATCCGGACGGCGCGGCAATCCTGCCGGCCCCGCCGATTGAAGGCAGCGCGGCCTGGAAAGCCGACGTGGAAACCTTTTACCAGCTTCGCAAACTGCGCGATACGCCCCGGGGCAGGTTGGCGGTGGAGGATGCCAATCTGTCCTTCAATGCCATCGGTCGGGCTTTCTCCGCAGCGTTGGGTACGGAGATATCGCGCCAGCGCACGCCGCATACCCACCTTTTGCTGAGCCGCCTGCTCACGGACGCAGGCTATGCTTCCAACGGCGCGAAAAAGGCCCACGCCCGCATTCGCCCCTACTCCGCGCTGCGGGTGGAGAGCTGTACCCCGCAAGAGCACAGTGCGCTCAGCAACGATGGCGGTTCCTATCCCTCCGGGCATGCCGTAACCGGTTTCGTATGGGCGATGACGCTGACGGCCATGGTGCCGCAACGTGCGACGGAGCTCATGCGCAAGGGTTATGAGTTTGGCCGCAGCCGGCTGATTTGCGGCGTACACTGGGCCAGCGATGTCGAAGCCGGCCGCGTGTTGGCGGCCGGTGCCTTTGCTCGATTGCAAGCCAGCGCGGAATATCAGCAGCAATTTCGGGAAGCAAAACGAGAGATAGATTGGCTGTTGCAGCAGCAAACGGAAGAACGCTGACCCTTAGCCCGCGTCGATTCCCCCGCGCTTGCGCGCGGGGGAATCATGCCATTCCGCGGCGACTATGGAAGAGCATTAGGGGTTAAACGGTGTGTCATAGCCTGCGAACTGATAGACATACTGCAAAATCGCCGTGCCGTTTTCATCCGCCCGATTTTCACGATCGACCAGCAGGGCGGTAATGCCCTCCGCACCGCGCAGATGGGCGCCGCCGAGTAAACCCGACAGCGTGATTTCCACCGCATCCGGCACGCCCGGCGGCGGCGTCAACACGGGATGGCATTCAGACCAACGAATAGTGGTGCCCAAATAATCATTCAGGGTTTTGCCTCTCTCCGCCAGCAAACGCACCATGCCCTCGTACTTATCGACAAAATGATCTTTGGCGACATAGTCCTGTTTATCCGGATCGAGAACATCGTCAAAACTATTAATCCCGTGTTTGCCGGTAAAGGTCCCTTGCCAGGTATTCACATCCGTGACATGCACTTCGCCTTTGCCAGGCAGATTCATGACCTTATCCCGCACGCCGTTGGCCCAATTTGACACCGGCACGTCGGAATAATATTTAGGGAGATGGTTTTCATCATAATGCGTGTAATATCCCAGATCCCAGAAGTCTTGTTCGCTGAGCTGGTAACCGATAAAACCGAGATAGTTCATCGTCGCATACTGCATTTGCTTGAACATCTGAGGATCCGTTGAACCTTGAGTATAGTATTTGCCGATACCCAAACGCTCGAAATATTCTCTTATCGAGACATTGCTTTTGGTTGTCGTGCCATCCTGGGCCCGAATAACCCGGCCGGGATACTCCACATCCTGATAAGATGTCGCGGTTGGATTATCATAATTTTCCGCATAATATTGCGCTTTTTGCGGATCGATCGTGCTTTCGAAAGTGAGTATCGCATTTAAGAAATCATCATAAGTGCCGTTACGTTCATTTTTAATTTTCATCATTTTTCCTCTATCTCCAGGTATGAGATTGTTTTCTGCAATGGCATTCAGCGTGTCGAAAGCCCGTACGCGTGAGCTCGGACGCCCCTCTGTGGCGCGATTGGAAAACCAAAAAATAAACTGACGAAATAAATTAAAAATATATTTAGCACGCAACCCACTGAGCGGCTATCGTCCAAGTCAAAAATCAGCCACCGTTCTGGCACTCATTTCCGGACCGTTTTATTTACGTATTTCAGCCCGTCAATATTATTTGACCATCAGTTCACAGACGCCCTACCTGAAATTAACATCATGCAAACACAAACAATGGCATTGCCTTTGCAATTAATACGTTATCAGGAAATAATTTATTTATATAATAATTCTAAATCCTTTATTAAATCGCTCGATAAACAGACAGGCTGTAAATATTATTATCAATAATGTAAAGCCAGTTTAATTTAATCGTTGCCGCTCTTATGTCAGGCGTATAAAAATCACACAGCGACTCCAGAATTAACTTTCTTGCTCAAAAGAAGGCAAACACTTTTTGCAGCCTGGCGCGAAGGAAACGCCAGAAAACCGAGGAAATAACCGGGCCATAACAAGAAAACCAACCCGCACTCCAGGCTAAGCCTGAAGCACCAGGTTGGTCATATTGCGCCGCCAGCCGCATCAGCGGAAGGCAACAACTTGATATTTACCGCCTAATCACACCGGCGGCAGATCGAACAGCAGGATTTCGCTCTCTTCGTCGGCCTGAATCGTCAGACCCGATTCATCCCACACCGCAAACGCGTCGCTGATGCCGGCGGCCTGGCCGTTGACCGAGACCTTGCCGCGCACCACCTGGATCCAAATGCGACGGCCGGCGGCGATCGGATACTCACCCTGCTCGCCTTTATTCAGCGCCCAACGCGACAACGTCATATCCTGGAACACCTTCAGCGAACCGTCGCGCGCATCCGGCGACAGCACCAGCTGACGGCCCTGCGGCGCGTCGAACATGCGCTGCTCGTAGCGCGGCTCCAGCCCGACCTGATCCGGAATGATCCAAATCTGGTACAGGTGCAGCGGACGATCCTGATTGGCGTTGTACTCGGAGTGACGTACCCCGGTGCCCGCGCTCATGATCTGGAATTCGCCGGCCTGGATCTGCTCCTTGTTGCCCATGCTGTCCTGATGCTCCACCGTGCCGCTCAGCACATAGGTCAGGATTTCCATGTCCTTATGCGGGTGGGTGCCGAAACCCTGCCCGGCGTCGATCACATCTTCGTTGATCACACGCAGCGCCGAGAACCCCATAAAGTTCGGATCGTAGTAGTCGGCAAATGAGAAGGTGTGCCAGCTATCCAGCCAGCCATGATTGGCGTGGCCGCGGTCTTCCGCTTTACGTACATAAATCATATTCAACTCTCCTCAATGTTTTTTTACAGTCTAGTCCTGCGGGCAGAATAAGAAAGCGTAAAAAACTCATGCCTCTGTTCAAAAATTTCGATGGAATGAAACGGCGGATGGGCAACGGATTTGTTGAAGGCGGAAGCGGTTGAAAAAGGGCAAAAAAAAAGCCAGCACCCGAGCTGGCTAAGTAAACACTGGAAGCAATGTGAGCAATGTCGTGCCTTCGCAGCGAGAGTATCAAGGGTTGATGCCCTCCCCGGAACGCATCGCAATAATAATCATTATCATTCGCACCTGTAAAGCGTTTTTTTTGACCCGTTGAAATAATATTGACTCAAGGCAGTAAACGGATAAATTCAGAGGTTATTCAACCGGTAAGCAACAGGAGCAGCGAGATGAGCGAGATCGTGATACGCCACGTGGAAACAACGGATGCGCAGGCCCTGCATCATCTTTATTCGCTGGCGCCCGTCTACCGCGATACGCTGCAGCTACCGCTACCGTCCGTCGAGTCCTGGCAGAAGCGCCTCGCCAATCCCGAACCGGGCACGTATAACCTGGCGGCCGTTATCGACGGGCAGCTTGCCGGCCAGTTGGTTGTGATGCTGAATCAGCGCGTGCGCCGCCGCCACGTGGCCACCTTCGGCATCGGCGTCGATCCGCACTACCACGGTAAAGGCGTCGGCAGCCGCCTGATGCAGGCGATGATCGACCTGTGCGACAACTGGGCGGCCATCGAACGCATCGAGCTGACGGTGTTCACCGACAACCCGGCGGCCATCGCGCTGTACCGCAAATTCGGTTTCGAGATAGAGGGCACCAGCCGCGCCTATGCCATGCGCGACGGCGTACTGGTCGATGCCTACCATATGGCGCGTTTGCGTTCCGGGCAGCCGCGCGGCGATGCGTAATCGTCCCCACCCGCAGGGGCCGCTGCGCCGGCCCCTGAACATCAACCGCCGAACCTTTTTACAAGCGCTGGCCGGCCTGACCGCCGCCGTCGGCATATTCTCTCCTCTCACCCCATTAGGTGCCGCTATGCCAACTTCCGCCGCCGGGCGCCCAGGCGCCCGCAACCTGATTACCGATGTGCCGGGCCTGAAGGTCGGCGTGGCGCAGGACAGCCGGGTGCGCACCGGCGCGACGGTTATCCTGCTGGACAGCCCGGCGATCGCCGCCGTGGACGTGCGCGGCGGCGGCCCCGCCACCCGGGAAACCGACGCGCTGGGCGAAGACAATTTGGTGCAGACCGTCGATGCGCTGACGTTCAGCGGCGGCTCGGTTTACGGTCTGGCGGCAGCGGACGGCGTCGCTGCCTGGCTGGGGCAACAGGGTAAAGGCTACGCGCTGCGCCCGGCGCCCGGCGTGCCGGTCTCCCCGATCGTTCCCACCGCCTGCCTGTACGATCTGGCCAACGGCGGCGACAAAAACTGGCAGCTCACGCCGCCGTATCGCCAGTTGGGCATCGATGCGGTCGGCAAGGCCGGGCTGGATTTTCCGCTCGGCACCGTCGGCGCCGGCTATGGCGCCATGACCGGCATGGGCAAGCTGAAAGGCGGCCTCGGCTCGGCATCTATCATTGCCGCCAATGGCGCTACCGTCGGCGCGCTGGTGGCGGTCAACAGTTTGGGTGCAGTGGTAGCGCCCGGCACCCGCGCCTTCTGGGCGACGCCCTATGAAATTGACGGTGAATTCGGCAACGGCGGCGCGGCGGCGCTGGCGCAACTGCGCGCCCAGGGCGAAGATTGGATGGAACAAGAGCCGCAGGGCGGCAGAAAGAATACCACCCTGGCCTGTATCGCCACCGATCTGGCGCTGACGCGAGTGGAGTTGAAACGGGTGGCCATCATGGCGCAAGACGGCATGGCGCGCGCTATTCGCCCGCTGCACAGCCCGTTTGACGGCGACGTGGTGTTCGCCCTGTCCACCGGGCAGCGCGAGGTTCAGGGCAGCCGCGAACTGGCGGTGCTGCAAATCGGCGCGCTGGCGGCGGACACCCTGGCCCGGGCGATCGCCCGTGGCGTGCATGCCGCCACGCCCTGGCCAGGCAGCCAGGTCGCAACCTGGCAAACGCTCGGCGGCTAACACGCCGCCACCAAAAAAGGGGCGCCGGCGGCTCCCCTCGAGCTTTATTGACCCTCGCCGCTTAAATGCCGGCGGTTTCCCGAATATAACGGCGCGCTTTTACCGCATACTCGAACGGGTTGGCCAGCGCCGGATCCTGCTCGGCCTCCACCACCATCCACCCTTTGTAACCGCGCTCGTCCAGCAGCTTGAACACCGGCCTGAAGTCGATCACGCCATCACCCGGCACGGTGAAAGTGCCCTTCTTCACGCCATCGAGGAAGCTCAGCTTGTTGGCCTTCACTTCCGCCACCACCTCATCGCGCACGTCCTTCAGATGGACGTGGTTGATGCGCGGCAGATACTTCTCCAGGATCGCCATCATCGCCTGCTGGCTGCCTTCCGAATAGTAGGCGTGGCCGGTATCGAACAGCAGGTAGACGTCGTCGTTGACCATGCTCATGTAGCGATCGATTTCGGCCGCGGTTTGAATGCCGGTGCCCATGTGGTGGTGCAGACACACCTGCATGCCTTTACCGGCGGCGATCTTCGCCAGCTCGTTGTAACCGTCGGCCACCCGCTGCCACTCTTCATCGCTGAAGTACGGCTTCTCTTCGAACACGCCTTTGGTGGTGCCCTGAATGCTCTTGCTCTGCTCGGAGCAGCCGATCACCCTGGCGCCCATGGCATGCAGGAAATTCATGTGGTTGATAAATTCATCGATGGTTTTGTCTTTCTGGCCGTCGGCGAAAAAAGTGCTGAACCAGGCGTTGCAGATCTGGATACCGCGAATGTCCAGCATCGGTTTCAGCACCGCCGGATCGCGCGGGTATTTGCTGCCCACTTCGCTGCCGGTGAAGCCGGCCAGCGCCATTTCGCTGACGCACTGCTGGAAGGTATTTTCCTTGCCCAGATCGGGCATGTCGTCGTTGGTCCAGCCGATTGGCGCGATGGCCAATTTCACGTTGTCTTTATTCATGGTCTGCCTCGGTGCTTGGAGGGCCGCCGGTGCAAACGCCGCCGGCGAGCCGAATAAGATTATTTGCCCAACAGCTCTCTTTCGATGCGCTCTCTGGTCGCCACCGCCTGGCTTGGCATCTTTTCCGGGTAGCCGAACAGCGAGGTGCAGATGATCGATTCGCCGCCGACCTTGAAGCTGCGGTTGGCAAATTCCATGTCGCGCAGCGTCTGGAATAGGGCGTCGAAATTCACCTCGCCTTCGCCGATGCCGACGTGCTGGTGCACCGCAGCGTCAACGCCCGGCGGGTTGACGATATAGCGGCAATGTTTGGTGTGATTCATTGTGTCGGCGATCAGCACGTGGGAAAGATCGTCCCCGGCGTACTGCAGCATGCCGGCCACGTCACCCTGCCCCTTGTCGTAGTAGAAGGTGTGCGGCACGCTGTAGAGGTATTTGACGTGGTCGCTGCGCAGCGATTTCACCAGATCGGCGGTTTCGTTGCTCAGCTCGCAGAAGTCCCACGGGTGCGACTGGATCTCCATACGGATGCCCTCGCGCTCGACGATCGGCAGCAACTCCTCCATCGAGCGATACCACAGCTCCTCGCAGATCTCCGGTTCGTTGGGGTTGCCCGCCAATTCGGTGTTGATCACCTGCACGCCCATTTCCACCGCGATTTCGATCATCCGCCGCCAGTTTTTGACCGCTGCCTGGCGGCGATCCTCCCCCGGCCCGGACCAGCGATACACCACGATAAATGAGGAGATCTCCACGCCGGTCGCTTTCAGGGCGTTTTTATACTCCGCCATGATTTCGCGGCTGGCCTTCGGATGCTTGTAAAACGGGTTGATCTGCGGGTGCGGCGACTGCTCGATATATTTGTAGCCCCAGTCCGCCACCTGTTGAACCATTTTGGTGACGCCCAAATCCCGTATAACGTCGACATCAAAAGCGATCTTCATGGCCACTCCTCTGCAATCGTGGGTAGGTGGTGCAAGCCGGTTATTTGTTGTAAAACGCCGGGCGCGCCGGCAGGGTCACCGGCACGATTTCGCCGCTGAGCTGGGCCGCCACGCAGGCGTCGGCGGTCACCGCGGCGGCGTAGCCGTCCCAGGCGGAAGGCCCGGTCAACTTGCCCGCGGCCACGTCGTTGATGAAGCCCTGTAGCTCAACGTCATAAGCGTCGATAAAACGATCCTTCCAGTCGGTCAGAATTTCGGTCGACAGGCGGGCGCCGCTGCGCATCTGCACCGAAGACGGCTCCGGCAGTTTGGCGATGCCGGTTTCCCCTACCACTTCACACTGAATGTCGTAGCCGTACTGGCAGTTGACGAAGATTTCGACGTCAATGCGCGTGCCTTTAGCGGTTTCGAACAGCACAATCTGCGGATCTTTCAGGTGTGGGAACGCCTTCGGGCTCTTGCGCGGGAACACCACCTGCACCGACACATAGTCGTCGTCGAGCAGCCAGCGCAGCACGTCGATTTCGTGGATCAGGGTGTCAGTGATCGCCATATCGGTGGTGTAGGCCTCGCCGACCGTCGGGTTGCGGTGCGCGCAGTGCAGCATCAGCGGCTCGCCGATCTGGCCGCTGGTCAGCACCTGTTTCAGCGCGCGATAGCCCTGGTCATAGGGGCGCATAAAGCCGACCTGCACCAGCCGTTTGCCGTGCTTCGCTTCGGCATCGACGATGTTTTTGCAGCCCTGCGCGGTCACCGCCAGCGGCTTCTCGCAGAACACCGGTTTGCCGGCGGCGATGGCCGCCAGCACGAACTCTTCGTGGCTCGGCCCCCAGGAAGTCACCAGCACCGCCTGCACGTCGGCGGCCTTAATCAGATCGTGGCCGTTGTCATACACCCGCGCATCCAGCTGCAGATCGCTCACCACCTTGGCGGCGTTGTCGCGGTTGATGTCATTCACCGCCACCACCCGTGCGCCCTGCAACACTTTGCTGCAGCGACGGATATGATCGCGGCCGATGGCGCCGGTGCCGATAACCCCAATGTTCAATGTCATTTTCGCTACCCTCGAGATTTATATATGAAAACGAATCAGTAATCGCGCGCCTTATCGATGTTTTCCTGCAGCTTGCGCGCCACTGCGACGATTTTCTCGCTGTCGGCCACCTGAGCGCCGCCCACGCGCCACCAGCTGAGATACTTGTGCACCATGGTCTTCGGCAGCACCTTGATGTCCAGCAGCGTGGACACGGTCTGCCTGCGGGCGTCGGCCAGCGCATCGAGCAGCTGCTGCTCGGTGGTGACGCGATAGGTTTTGCAACCGTAAGCCGCCGCCAGCATGGCGAAATCGACCGGCACCAGTTTGCCGTCGAGCTTGCCGCCCTGTGGATTACGGAAGCGGAATTCGGTGGTGTAGCTGTCCATGCCGTGTTCCATCTGCAGGTTGTTGATGCAGCCGTTGGTCATGTTGTCGAACAGCATCACGTTGATCTTGCAGCCTTCCTGAATCGAAGTGACCAGTTCGGAATGCAGCATCATGAAGGCGCCGTCGCCCACCATCGCGTACACCTCGCGCTGCGGCTCGGCCAGCTTGACCCCCAATGCGGCGTTCACCTCATACCCCATGCAGGAGTAACCGTACTCCACGTGATAACCGTGCTCGCCGCGGTTGTGCCACACCCGCTGCAAATCGCCCGGCAGGCTGCCGGCGGCGGCGACGATCACGCTGTCCGCCGGCAGCTCGCGGTTCAGCACCCCCAGCACCCGGCTCTGGGTCAGCGCGGAATCGGTCTGGGCGATAAATTCGGCGAACACCCGCTCGCGATCGAGGTGATCGTCTATCTCCGGCACAAAGCCTGCGCCGCCGTATTCCACCGCGTAAACGCGCTCGGTCTCTTCACGCTGGGCGCTGCGCGCCGCGGCGATGGCGTCGCCCCAGCCGGCGCGGTACTCGGCCTGCGCCAGCAGCGCGCCCAGTTCGCTCAGGGCCTCGCGGGCGTCCGCCAGCACCTGCACGCCGTCGAGCTTGCCGGCGTCAAAGGCGCTGACGTTGATATTGAGGAAGCTGACGTCCGGATTTTGGAACAGCCATTTGGACGAGGTGGTGAAATCGGTGTAACGGGTGCCGACGCCGATCACCAGATCGGCCTGACGAGCCAGCGTATTGGCCGCCAGGCAGCCGGTTTCGCCAATGCCGCCAAGGTTGAATTCATGGTCGCTCGGCACCGTGCCTTTGCCGGCCTGGGTTTCGGCGAACGGAATGCCGAAGCGCTCGGCGAATTCGCGCAGCGCCCGCCCGGCCTGCGAGTATTTCACGCCGCCGCCGCACACCAGCAGCGGTTTGCGTTTGGCCGCCAGCAGCGCCAACGCGTCCGCCAACATGCCATCGGTCGCCGGGCGGCGATCGAGCCGATGCACGCGTTTTTGGAAGAAATAGTCGGGATAGTCGTAGGCTTCACCCTGCACGTCCTGCGGCAGACACAGCGTCACCGCGCCGGTTTCCGCCGGATCGGTCAGCACGCGCATCGCGTTGATGCAGGCGCTCATCAGCTGTTCCGGCCGCACGATGCGGTCCCAGTATTTGCTCACCGCGCGGAACGCGTCGTTGGTGCTGATGCTGAGATCGTAAGACTGCTCGATTTGCTGCAGCACCGGATCCGGCTGGCGGGATGCGTAAACGTCGCCCGGCAGCAGTAATAAAGGAATGCGGTTGGCGGTGGCGGTGGCCGCGGCGGTGATCATATTGGCGGCGCCGGGGCCGACCGATGAGGTGCAGGCGTAGATCTGCCGGCGCAGCTTCTGTTTGGCGAAGCCGATCGCCGCATGGGCCATCCCCTGCTCGTTGCGGCCCTGATGCACCCGCAGATCGCCGCTATCCTGCTCCAGCGCTTGCCCCAGCCCCAGCACGTTGCCGTGGCCGAAAATCGCAAAAATGCCCGCGACGAATTTGGTTTCCACACCGTCGGCCAGCAGATACTGGTTATCGAGGAATCTGACGAGCGCCTGCGCCATGGTTAGCCTGATCTTGCCCATTTACTCACCCTTTAGATTGAGGGCCGCCCCGGAAAGGGCTCGCGCCGAGCCGACAATTCCGTGTTTGTGTTACGCGGCGGCAGCTATTATCTTGAGCAGGCGATGCCCGCTGCTCACGAAGTCGACAACCTGAAACGTGAAGCGATTATAAACAAATATATTTTTCATAAAATCACATTACAGAAGAAACATTTCATTTTGCGATAAAGATCGCATAATGCATGAAAAGCCCGTTTCATCTCGTGATTCAGCCTTCACTGGCTTCGCGCCACGCACCGGCCAATAAAAGCCGTTGGCTCATGGGTTGACCGCCTTTTACCCTGTCATTTCCCCTCTTTTATGCGTGCCCCGGCCCCCCTCCCGTAGCCGTTTCACCGCCTTTTCCCACGCCTCTGTCGATGTTTTAAATGCATCACATTTTTGGGGTGTAAATTTCATTCTATATTGAAATTGAAATTTTCATTCCCCATACTGTCCACATGCTTCCTGCAGGGCGCCACGCTCGGGCCGCCGCCGGAGTTTTGCTTAAACAGAAGGAAACGGGTATGGCTACACAAGAAAAACAGCTTGATGTCATTTGTCTCGGGCGCATCGCCGTCGATTTCTATGCTCAGCAGATCGGCGCGCGGCTGGAAGACGCCGGCACATTCGCCAAGTACCTCGGCGGTTCTTCCGGCAACGTGGCCTACGGCACCGCCATTCAGGGGTTAAAATCCGGCATGCTGGCGCGCGTCGGCGACGAGCACATGGGCCGCTTTCTGCGCGAAGAACTGCAGCGCGTCGGGGCCGATACCCGCTGCCTGATCACCGACAAACAGCGATTAACCGGCCTGGTGATCCTCGGCATCAAGGATCAGGAAACCTTCCCGCTGATCTTCTACCGCGAAAACTGCGCGGACATGGCGCTGACGCCGGACGACATCGATGAGGCCTACATCGCTTCCTCGCGCGCGCTGGCCATCACCGGCACGCACCTGTCGCACCCGAACACCCGCGCCGCGGTGCTGAAGGCGCTGGAATACGCGCGCCGCCACGGCCTGCGCACCGCGCTGGACATCGATTACCGCCCGGTGCTGTGGGGGCTGACGTCGCTGGGCGACGGAGAAACCCGCTTTGTGGAATCGGACCAGGTCACGCGCGAGCTGCAGGAGGTGCTGCACCATTTCGATCTGATCGTCGGCACCGAAGAAGAGTTTCATATCGCCGGCGGCAGCACCGACACGCTGACGGCGCTGAAAAACGTGCGCCGGGCCACGGCGGCCACGCTGGTGTGCAAGCGCGGCGCGCAGGGTTGCTCGGTGTTCGAGGGCGAAATCGCCGATGGCTGGGAACAGGTGAAACTGCACGCCGGCGTGCGGGTTGAGGTGCTGAACGTGCTGGGGGCCGGCGACGCCTTTATGTCCGGCCTGCTGCGTGGCTACCTGAACGATGAGGGCTGGGATCAGGCCTGCCGCTACGCCAACGCCTGCGGCGCGTTGGTGGTCTCGCGCCACGGCTGCGCGCCGGCGATGCCGACCAAACGGGAGCTGGACGACTACCTGCTGCGTGAACGGCAGGTCACGCGCCCGGACCGCGATGCGCGCCTGAACCACCTGCACCGGGTCACCACCCGCAAGCAACAGTGGCCGGAACTGTGCGTCTTCGCCTTCGATCACCGCAAGCAGCTGGCGGACATGGCACGCGAAGCCGGCGTCGGCGAGGAGCGCATTCCGCGCCTGAAAACCCTGCTGCTGACCGCGGCGCAACAGGCCGCCGCGCAGGCCGGCCTGAACGGCAACAGCGGCATTCTGGCCGACACCACCTACGGGCAGGCGGCGCTGAACGAGATCACCGGCCAGGGATGGTGGATCGGCCGGCCGGTAGAGCTGCCCAGTTCGCGCCCGCTGCGCCTGGAGCACGGCAATATCGGCTCGCAATTGATCGACTGGCCGCAGGAGCACGTGGTGAAGTGCCTGGTGTTTTATCACCCGCACGACGCGGCGGAACTGCGTCGCGAGCAGGATGAACTGATCGCCGACGTCTACCGCGGCTGCTGCAAATCCGGCCACGAGTTGCTGCTGGAAGTGATCCTGCCGGACAACAACCCCGACAAGGACGAACGCCATTACCTGGAGATGATTGAACACTTCTACCGGTTGGGCATTCAGCCGGACTGGTGGAAACTGCCGCCGCTGAGCGCGGAAAACTGGCGGCGGGTCGGTGCGCTGATCGATACCTACGATCCCTACTGCCGCGGCGTGCTGATCCTGGGGCTCGACTCCCCGGAAGCGGTGCTGAAGGCGGGCTTTGCCGCCGCCGCGGATGCGCGCTGGGTGAAGGGTTTCGCCGTCGGCCGCACTATCTTCGGCCAACCTTCGCGCCGCTGGCTGCAGGGGGAAATCGACGACGCCGCCCTGATCGAGCAGGTGAAACAAAAATACCTGACGCTGATCGGTTTCTGGCGCCAGTACCGCCCGCAGGCGGGCGGCGCGCACTGACAGCGAGAGCAGGTTCACGTCCCCTTAAGGCCATTTCGCCGCTTTAAGGGGATTTTTTTGCCTATTTTCTGTGAAGTCGCGCAATGTGCGATCGAATAAATCGCTTTTTGAGGAAATGAAATTTCCGCTCCGTCTGTTAAAATACCCTGTCAATATTTCAGGCGTCAGGCCAATGCGCCTTCACCCCACTGCGAGCCGAATGGATGAACAACCCAACTCAACTTTCGCTGTTACAGGACGAGATCCGCCACCGTTATGAAACGCTGAGCAAGCGTTTGAAGCAGGTGGCGCGCTATATTTTGGATAACAGTAACAGCATCGCTTTCGATACCGTTGCCTCCATCGCCGCACAGGCCAGCGTGCCGCCTTCCACCCTGATCCGTTTCGCCAACGCCTTCGGCTTCAGCGGCTTCAACGAAATGAAGCAGGTGTTCCGTCAGCATCTGATGGAAGAGACGGTGAACTATACCGAGCGCGCGCGCCTGTTCCGCCAAACCTCCACCGACGACAACGTCGCGCCGGAGAAACCGGCGGAAATTCTCAACGTATTCACCATGGTCAACGCGCAGGCGCTGCAGCAGCTGGCGATGCAGATCGCCCCCGAGCAGCTGGATCGCGCCGTCGAGTTGCTCAACAACGCCGAAAACATCTACGTGATCGGCCTGCGCCGTTCGTTCAGCGTCGCCTCCTATCTCACCTATGCGCTGCGCCATCTGGAGCGCCGCGCGTTTCTTATCGACGGCCTGGGCGGCATGTTCACCGAACAGCTGAGCATGGTGAAACCGAAGGACGTGGTGATCGCCATCAGCTATTCGCCGTACGCCCGCGAGGCGGTGGAACTGGTGGAATTGGGCGCCAAGCGCGGCGCGCAGCAGATCGCCATCACCGACAGCCAGGTCAGCCCGCTGGCCGCCTTCAGCGACGTCTGTTTCGTGGTGCGCGAAGCGCAGGTGGACGGGTTCCGTTCGCAGGTGGCCTCGATGTGCCTGGCGCAGACGCTGGCGGTTTCGCTGGCGCTGAATAACGCCCGGGACGAGTAAGGCTGACAAAAAAGCCCGGCAAGCCGGGCCTCAGGCGCTTATTGCGCGGCGGGATAGCCGTCGCCGTTAATCCAGGCGTGGTCTTTTTCCCAAGTAAACTTCCACTGCCGCACCGGCCCGGCCATCACGTTGAGATAATAGTTGTCGTAGCCCGCCAGGGTCGCCACCGGGTGATAACCGCGTGGCACTTTCACCACGTCCCGATTGTAGACCGGCATGCATTCGTCGAGCGTGCGATCGTCGGTATAGACGCGCTGCATGCAGAATCCCTGCTCCGGCTGAATGCGGTGATAATACGTCTCTTCCAGATAGGTTTCGTCCGGCGAGTCTTCCCGATCGTGCTTGTGGCTCGGGTAGGAACTGGTGTTGCCCTCGTCGGTGTAAACCTCCACCACCAGCAGGCTGTCGGCCGGCTCGCTGTCCGGCAGAATGTTGTGCACCAACCGCTGGTTGCGCCCCTTGCCGCGCCGCTCCACGCCGATATCCGCCGGCGTAATCAGCCGTGAAGGCAGGTGGCCGCTGCCGGGCGCGCTGCACACCGCCAGCTCCAGATCGGTTTCTGCCCGCACGTCGATGCGATCGTGGTGCGGCACATACACCGCGTAAGGCGGCGTGCGCTCGAACGGGCTCATGCGTTTGCCGATATGCGGGTATTCGGCGCGCAGCGTGGCGACGGAGGCGATACCGGCCACCAGCACCAGGCACAGCTCCTTGTCACCGCACTCCAGCTGCAGCGACTGCCCGGCGGCCAGGCGATAAACGTCGAAACCGACATAGCGCCACCCGGCATTTTCCGGCGTCACGTGCTGAATACGCCCCTCGGCGTTCGGCGTCTGACATTTGGCAAGCAGTGAAGACATCTCGATTCTCCTGTTAACTCCCCGTGCAAAGGCCGTTGCCCCGAAGGAGCAACGGCCCGCTCATACTTTGCGATGGCTTAACCCAGCGTCGGCATGCTGAATTCGGACACCGTCTGCTGCCCGGCCGGCCAGCGCGCGGTGGCGGTCTTCATGCGCGTGTAGAAGCGCACGCCGTCGGTGCCGTGCACGTTAAGCGCGCCGAACACCGAGCGCTTCCAGCCGCCGAAGCTGTGGAACGCCATCGGCACCGGCACCGGCACGTTGACGCCGACCATCCCGGCCTGCACTTCTTGCACGAACTGGCGCGCGTAGTGGCCGCTGCCGGTAAAGATGGCGCTGCCGTTGCCAAACTCGTGGCCGTTCACCGTGTCGATGGCGGTGCGGTAATCCGGCACCCGCACGATGCCCAGCACCGGCCCGAAGATCTCTTCACGGTAGATGCGCATGTTCGGCTTCACATGGTCGAACAGCGTGCCGCCGACGTAGTAGCCTTCAGGATAGCCCGGCACCTGATAATTGCGGCCGTCGGCCACCAGGGTGGCGCCTTCTTCCACGCCCAGATCGATGTAGCCCAGCACCTTTTTCTGGTGGGCGGACGACACCAGCGGCCCCATTTCATTCTCTTCACCGCCCTGCTGCAAGCCCGGCCCGACGCGCAGCTGCGCGATCAGCGGCTTCAGTTTGGCGATCAGTTTATCGGCGGTGTCGTCACCGACTACCACGGCGATCGGCAGCGCCATGCAGCGCTCGCCGGCGGAGCCGAACGCTCCGCCCATCAGCGCGTTGACCGTGGCGTCCAGATCGGCGTCCGGCATGACGATCGCCTGGTTCTTCGCCGCGCCGAAGGCCTGCACCCGCTTGCCGTGCGCGCTGGCGGTGGTGTAGATATGTTCCGCCACGGTGGAGGAGCCGACGAAGCTCACCGCCTGAATGCGCGGATCGGTGCACAGCTGCGCCGCGTCTTCATTGGCGCAGTGCACCACGTTGAACACGCCGTCCGGCAGGCCGGCTTCTTTCAGCAGTTCCGCCAGGCGCACCGAGGCGGAAGGCACCAGCGCCGGCGGCTTGAGGATGAAGGTGTTGCCGCAGGCCAGCGCGATAGGGAACATCCACATCGGCACCATCGCCGGGAAGTTGAACGGGGTAATGCCCGCCACCACGCCCAGCGGCTGCATCAGCGAGAAGCTGTCGACGCCGCTGCCGACGTCCGGCGAATACTCGCCCTTGATCAGATGCGGGATGCCGCAGGCGAATTCGACCACTTCCATGCCGCGCGTCAGTTCGCCCAGCGCATCCGAGTACACCTTGCCGTGCTCGCTGACGATAAGCTCGGCCAGCTCGTCGCGGTGCTGTTCCAGCAGCGCCTTGAAATTGAACATGATGCGCGCGCGGCGCAGCGGCGTGGTGCGCGACCAATCGGCAAACGCCCGATGGGCCACGTCGATGGCCTGCTTGACTTCGGCGGCGGTGCTCTGCGTGACGCGCCGCTCAACCTGCCCGCTGGCCGGGTTGTGCACGTCGACGGTTTGATTGCTGCTGCTCAGGCACACCTGCCCGTCAATAAAGTTACCCACGGTTTTCATGTCACGCCCTCTTTTCAAGTCCGCTGTCGCCTGGCCACTCGCCGGCGGCGCGGCGTTAATCGTCCCGCTCGCCAAACCCCGTCGGCAAGCCGGCTACATCCTGACCGGATGCAGCAAACTTTATTTCATTGAAAAAAAAGTTTCAAATAAATTGTTTTGAAAAATTTGTTTTTAGTGCGTGAGGTCGCAATTTTGCGGTGTCGATCGGGTTGGCACTTTCATTACCGCGCCAGGGAAAGCGCAACGGCGCAGGAGAAACCAGGGGCAATACACACTGACTTTGCTACAGAAAACCCGCACCGCGCCTGCCCTGTCGCCGTTACCGCCCGCCCCAGAACGCCCAAGGCGCCCGGATCGCGCGTGACGGTTTTTTTTGAACTGGATCTAAAAATCAATATTCCATTATTCACTAATTATGAAATAAATGTTCTTGTTTGTTCCAGCATTTATCGACGACATCGCCTTGATGACAGGCACGGTTCACACCCTTCCGCTCGCCCTCTTCCCGACACCCCAACCGTGCGGACGGAAGCCAGGATAAAAATCGGAGCAACACATGTCATATCAGCGTAAGCACAATACCGGCTACATATTGCGAATTTGCGGCATCGCCGCCCTGGGCGGCATTCTGTTCGGCTACGATACCGCCGTGATCTCCGGCGCGATCGAAGCGCTGAAAACCTATTTCAATCTCAGCCCGGCCGAAACCGGTTGGGCAGTCTCCAACGTGGTGATCGGCTGCGTGGTCGGCGCCTTCGCCGCCGGGCCGCTGGCGGCGCGCTGGGGCCGTAAAAAGGCGCTGATGCTGGCGGCGCTGCTGTTCACCGTTTCCGCCGTCGGCGCAGCCTTGGCCCCGACCTTCACCTGGTTCGTCATCTACCGCATCATCGGCGGGCTGGCGGTCGGCATTGCCGCCACCGTGTCGCCGATGTACATGTCGGAAGTGTCGCCAAAGGACATGCGCGGGCGCGCGCTCAGTATGCAGCAGTTCGCCATCGTGTTCGGCCAGATCGTGATTTTCTACGTCAACTTCAAAATCGCCAGCCTCGCCAGCGAAGCCTGGCTGGTGGAAATGGGCTGGCGCTGGATGTTCGCCTCGGGCGTCATCCCCTGCATTCTGTTCTGCATCCTGGTGTTCGTCATTCCTGAGTCGCCGCGCTGGAACGTGATGATGGGCCGCGACGATCAGGCGCTGGCGATGTTGACCAAGGTTTCCAACGCCGCCCATGCGCAGAATCTGCTGAAAGAAATCAAAGACTCGCTGCAGCAGGATCAACAACAGCGGCATCGGAAGCTGAACTACGGCGATGTGCGGGTGCGTTTCATCCTGTTCGTCGGCTGCATGATCGCCATGCTGCAGCAGGTGACCGGCGTCAACGTAATGATGTATTACGCGCCGGTGGTGCTGAAAACCGTCACCGAAAACGCGCAGGAAGCGCTGTTTCAGACCATCTGGATCGGCGTGCTGCAGCTGGTCGGTTCGGTCATCGGCGCCATGCTGATGGATCGCATGGGCCGCATTCCGCTGATGCGTTACGGCACGCTGGGCGCCATCGCCGGCCTGCTGCTCACCTCGTACGCGCTCTACACTCAGGCCACCGGCTATTTCGCGCTGTTCGGCATGCTGTTCTTCATGGTGTTTTATGCGCTGTCCTGGGGCGTCGGCGCCTGGGTGCTGGTGTCGGAAATCTTCCCGAACCGCATGCGCGCGCAGGGGATGAGCATCGCCGTCGGCTGCATGTGGGTCGCTAACTTCGCGGTGTCGCAGTCGTTCCCGATGATCAACGACCACCCTTACCTGTTCTCGCATTTCCACGGCGCCTTCCCGATGTGGATCTTCGCCGCCTGCTGCCTGTTCAGCTACTGGTTCATCGGCCGCTATATTCCGGAAACCAAAGGCGTCTCGCTGGAAAAAATGGAGCAGGTGGTGCTGGCCAAACGCCACCGCCACCCCCTGCCCGACGGCAAGCCGCTGCCGCTGGAAAACGGCAAATCCTGATCTCTCAACCCTGACCGCTGGAGTAATGCCTCATGACCATTGCACTGGACCGCTTCTGCATTAACCGCAAGATCGCGCCGAATCTCGATCTGGACAGTTTTTTCCGCCTGGTGAAACGCTGCGGGCTCAGTAAGGTTGAGCTGCGCAACGATATGCCCAGCGGCAAGGTGACCGACGATCTGAGCGACGCGCAGCTCAATGCGCTCGCTGCGCAATACGGCATCGAGATCGTCACGATCAACGCCATCGGCATGTTCAATCTGATGGACAACCCGGCGGCGCTGCAGCAGCGCGCCGAAGCGTTGCTGGCGCAGGCGCAGGCCATCCACAGCCGGGCGCTGGTGCTGTGCCCACACTGCAGCGCCGATGACACGCGCAGCGAGCAGCAAAAACGCGACGACACCCTCGCCGCGCTGCGGCTGCTGGCGCCGCTGTTTGCCCGCTATGGCGTGCAGGGGTACGTCGAGCCGCTGGGCTTCGGCATCAGCTCGCTGCGATCGTCGCTGCTGACCCAGGCGCTCATCCGCGATTCGGGCGCGCCGTACCGCATCGTGCTCGATACTTTCCACCACTATTTAAGCGGTGTGGCGCAGGCCGACTTCGACGCGCAGATCCAGGTGGCGCAGATCGGCCTGGTGCATCTGTCCGGCGTGGAGGATGGGCGGGATAAAGGCGCGCTGAGCGACGAAGAGCGCATCATGTTGAGCGAGGGCGATCGGCTGGAGAGCCGCCGCCAGGTGCAAAACCTGGAACGCCTGGGCTACACCGGCGTCTATGCCTTCGAGCCCTTCTCTTCGCAGCTGGACGGCTGGAGCGAGGCGGATATCGAACGGGAAATCCGCCAGAGCATCGCCCTGCTGCAAGGGTAAAAAAAACGGCCTCCGCGGAGGCCGTTTTTCATGGCGTTACTTCAGGTTGCCGACCACCAGCTGGTGGCGCGCGTTGTAAAACTTACGGTAGGCCAGATAGCAGGCGATGATGGTCGACAAGCTGGCGGTGGAAAGCAGCATGAAGGTCACCATAATCTGGTATTTGATCGCTTTCACCGGATCGATGCCGGCGAAGATCAGCCCGGACATCATGCCCGGCAGGCTGACCAGCCCAACGGTTTTCGCCGAATCCACGGTCGGGATCAGCGAAGCGCGGATGCTGTCGCGGATCAGCGCCGCCGAAGCGAACTTGGGCGTCGCCCCCAGGCTGAGCATCTCCTGAATCTTCTGCTGTTCGCTTTTGAAACGTTGGCCGAGGTTGGTGTAGCACAATCCCACCGCCACCATGGCGTTACCGGCGATCATCCCGGAGATGGGGATTACCTGCATCGGCGTAAATTCGATGGAGCCAGTCAAGACCAGCACCGCCAGCGTCAGCACCGCGCCGGTGGTGATGGCGATAAACGACGTCACGAACGCGTGTTCGACGTACTTGCTGCGTTTCTTGGCGTTGTAGGCCGCGTTAAAGCAGATGAACAGCACCATCAACACGGTGAGCACCGCGTTATCCAGATCGAAAATGTACTTCAGCACGTAGCCGACGATGATCAGCTGCACCACCGCGCGGCAGATGCTCCAGATAATGTCCTTTTCCAGCGCCAGCTTTTCCCGGTGGCTGATCAGAATGGCGACCACCACCAGGATCATCGACAAGCCTAAGGATTCGTTGGTGATGTTATGCTGATTCATGCTGTTGCTCCTGTTGCTCGGCGCCGTGCGCGCGCAGGGTGATCACCTCGTCCGCATGCGCTATCTCTTCGGTATCGTGCGTCACCCACAGCACCGCCAGCCGGTGCTCCGCCACCAGCTGATGCACTATCTCATTGACGTTGCGCTTATTTTCCTCGTCCAGCGCACTGGTGATCTCATCGAGCAACAGCACCCGGGGCATAAACTGCAGGTTGCGGATCAGGGACACGCGCTGCTTCTCCCCGCCGGACAGCTCATTGATGCTTTTGGTCAGCATCGCCTCCGGCAGCCCGAAACGCGCCAGATCGGCCTGCATTTTTCGTTCATCCGGCGACTGTTGACGGATCTGGTAGGGCAGCGCCAGATTGTCGTAAACCGTATTGCCGAACAGCGCCGGCGTCTGGAAGCAGTAAGAAACCTGTTTGCGATACGCCTCCGGCGACATCTCGGCGATCGCTCGTCCGTCGAAATAGAGGTTTCCGCTGGTCGGATCCATTAAGGAAGAGATGATTTTCAGCAGGGTGCTTTTCCCGCAGCCGGAAGGCCCGGTGATCAGTTTGAACTCGCCTTCACCCAGCGTGAAAGAGACGGAGTCCAGGATCACCTGGTTGTCTATTTGATAATGAATATCATCCAATCTCAGTATGTCTTTCTTTTCCTTCATTACGATGCCGGCTCCCTACACCTGTTCCCGTCTGAGCGATAAGTATATGGCTGCAAAAAACATATTAGCAATGCCTGTACGGATGGCAGCGAGCGGAGAGGAGGATTGACGGAGCAAAACGCCCCGTCAAATAATAAATTTTACTAATGATTAGCTGTAGGAATAGTCAAAAGCGACCGCCAGGGTCGAATCACTCTTTTTTTATCGCTGCCTGTTCGTCGCAGCTGTACCAGCGTAGAGAATTGTTGATGCTGCGGTGGGTGCAGCGGACCTTGCCCTCCTTTTCCAGCGCCAGCAGCAGGGTGCGGGTGGTATAAATGTTTTCGCCGCATTTATCCGCCAGCTCGCGCGTCTTCGGCCACTGCTCCGGCGGGGGATGCAGGCCCCCGGCCCCTTCCACAAGATCCCGGCACAATCCCCGCAACACATCCAGCATCAGCGATTTTCTACTTTCAAACGTTTTCGGCACCTTGGCCATAGCATTCCTCCTGAGTGGTTACTGCTGAGCCCCCGTTCATGACTGCACGTCAGTGATGCGCAGGGGCATAAATCACGGCGGCGTCCGCGCAAACGACGTTGTTCCGATAAAATAGACCTGGCGCTGCCTATCACCGCGCGAATGAATATTTATTAATAAATCCAACCTTTGCCGATAAAATGTCATGCATTGTTCCTCGGATTTTTCACTAGGATTTTTCTGTGCAATTTTTTTCATGGTTATCATGATATGAAGATGTTTAAACAATCCCATAACGAACCGCGAATACATAATTACCAACATTGTCACCGCATGCGCCTTACATCTGTTAAATGCATTAATCGCAGTAATCATTCCATCGTTCATCCTTTGATTATCACTTAGGTCATTATTATGTAATGCCTACGGCATCACCTGCCCTTTTCTGGTTAATCACAATGGGTTAAATAACATAAGCGCGTCCAAAAAATAGCATCTGATAAGAATAATCTTCCCTATGCCTTGTTGTTATTTTTTTGTTAACGACTCTTCGACAAACCATCGACAACCCAGGAATAGGCGGTGGAACACCATAGGGACAACTAACCACACAAAATCATACAAAACAAATGCTTATGTTTTTCATTTTGTTTCATAAAGAAAATTCTTCAATGTTCGTCAAAGCGTAATATTAGCAAAGCGATATTGCGCATTGTAGGGCAACCGCTATTACAGTCGATCTAATATCTCGCATAACCTTATTTATGCAGTCATTTATTCTGGATAATATTTACATACGATCTATTGGTTTTTGATCTTATATTTAACTTTTTCCTTTTGGTTTTATATTCTGAATTTGAGTTATTTCAACAAAATCTATTTCCAAGCAATGCTATTGTTTGCAAGAATATTCCCAGCAAAACGCCATACCGATATTCGGGTTTTAAAATCAAATAAAACCGACCAAACATCACATAACCATTTCGTTATTAAAAGCAAATAACGAAAAGTGTGCGTATTGCCCAAAGCAAAAGGATCTGGCTCCCATCGCAGTGCGGCTAACAGGGCGTTGCTGCTCTGCGGGGATTTAGGTGTGCTTTTCTTTTTATTTAAATACTCTCTACAGGAACCTGAGAAATGAAACTGAATAAATTAATGCTGGCGACCGCCATTGCTTTTTCTACCGCCTCCGTTGCACATGCGGCGCCGACCCCGAACCAGGGCAGCGGCACCGTGACCTTTAGCGGTGAAATTATCGATGCGCCTTGCAGCATCACGCCGGACTCCGTCGATCAAACCGTCCCGATGGGCCAGATCAGCAGCCGCATCCTGGCCAAAGAAGGCAAATCCAGCGCCGAACCCTTCAGCATTGAGCTGAAAGACTGCGCGCTCAACACCATGAAAAACGTCAAGGTGACCTTCACCGGCACGCCGGATGCCGTCAACAGCAAATTGCTGGCGCTGAGCGGTTCAGCCAGCGGCGCGGGCATCGTGATTTACGACCAGCTGCACGCCAAGGAAGTTGAGCTGGGCACCGCAACGGACGGCCAGGGCCTGAACGAAGGCAACAACGCCCTGAAATTCGCCGCATACCTGCAAGGTAACAGCGCTTCCGGCGCCGTCGTGCCGGGCCAGTTCACCAGCGTGGCGAACTTTACCCTGGCTTATCAGTAAGCCTCGTTGGGGATGCCGGCGCGGGCATCCCCATGCTTAACGACGCCGGCTCCGGCAAAGGAACCGATCTCGACAGGGAGAAGCCAGCATGACCATCCATTGGCGAGGCGCATTGCTGATCGCGCTCAGCATCGGCAGCGCTAGCGCCACGGCGAAAACTCAGGGCCACGGCAAAGTCAGCCTGGGCGGCGAAATCGTTGAAACGCCGTGCAACATCGCCGGCGACAGTTTGGATCAAACCGTTGATTTCGGGCTGGTTTCAATGAGCGACGCCGGGCGAGATGCCCAGCCGAGCCTCATCGGCAGCCGCCGCCACTTCGCCATCAGGTTGGTGAACTGCGAACTGGCCAGCCAGATAAAGCCCGATTTTATTTATCGCGCGGCCAACCTCACCTTCAGCGGCATCGCGGATAGCCAAGAGCCGCAATGGCTCGCCGTCCATGGCGAGGCGCGCGGCATGGCTATCGAGTTGCTGACCGACGCCGGCACCCCGATCCCGCTCGGCAGCACGACGGCGGATTATCTGATCGTTGCCGGCGATAACACGCTGCGCTTTGGCGCCCAGCTGCGCATTCACCCCGACAGGGCACGGGCGGGCGGTTTCAGCTCATTGGCCAAATTCACCCTGTCTTATCTGTAGCCGGTTTTCGTTAGGAACGCTGTACAGCATTACGTATTCAGGTCTTACGGGATGACCTGCTATTAGGCGCGGATTTGCCATGAGTGATCATTCTATGACGTCTTTACTGACAATAAAAAAAACGCCCATCATCGTCATTCTCTCTGTTCTCTGGGCAAAACCGGTCTTTTCCGCCACGGAATTCAATACCGACGTGTTGGATATCGGCGAACGCAGCAAAGTGGACTTATCCCGCTTTTCCGACGCCGATTACGTCATGCCGGGCACCTATCTGCTGGATATCAAAATCAACCAGAAAACGCTGCCCCAGCGCAGCATTCAGTATTTCCCGTCGCCGGATAACAAGAGCGGCAGCCAGGTGTGCCTGCCGCCTGACCTGGTGGAAAAAATGGCGCTGAAAGAAGAAGCGGCCAAAAAAGTCACCCTGTGGCGCGACAACCAGTGTGCCGACATTCGCGGCATCAAAGGCGCAACGGTTTCCGATCGCATCAGCGGCGGCGTGCTGGCGATCACCATTCCGCAGGCCTGGATGAAATACTCCGATCCCGACTGGACGCCGCCCGAGCAGTGGGACGATGGCATCCCCGGCGTGCTGCTGGATTACAATCTCAGCGGCCAAATCGGTAAACAGCACCACGACAACGGCACCGCCGAAAGCCTCAGCAGCTACGGTACGTTGGGCGCCAACCTGGGCGCCTGGCGCCTGCGCGCCGATTATCAGACCGATTTCAACCAACAATACGGCCGGCGCGACAGCAATTTCGACTGGAATCAGATCTACGCATACCGCGCGCTGCCGATGCAGGCCGCCAGGCTGACGCTGGGCGAAACCTACCTGAATTCGCCGGTGTTCGACGCCTACCGTTTTACCGGCCTCAACCTCGCCAGCGACGAGCGCATGCTGCCGCCCAACCTGCAGGGTTACGCGCCAGAAGTACGCGGCATCGCCAAAAGCAACGCGCGGATCACCGTCTCTCAGGAAGGCCGCACGCTGTATCAAACCACGGTGCCCGCCGGGCCGTTCGCCATTCAGGATCTCAGCAGCTCGGTACGCGGCAAACTGGATGTGAAAGTGGAAGAACAAGACGGCAGCGTTTCCACTTTTCAGGTAGATACCGCCAGCATTCCTTATCTGACCCGTCCCGGCTACGTGCGCTATAACGTGGCGCTGGGCAAGCCGTCTGCCTACGATCACCGCACGCAAGGGCCGGTGTTCTCCGCCGGCGATTTCTCCTGGGGCTTGAGCAACGCCTGGTCGCTGTACGGCGGCGCGCTGCTCGGCGGCGATTACAACGCCTGGGCTCTCGGCCTGGGGCGCGACCTGAACCTGTTCGGCGCCCTGTCGGTGGACGCCACGCAGTCGATCGCGCGCCTGCCCGATGAACCCAGCGCCAAAGGCATGTCATTCAAGGTCAACTACGCCAAGCGTTTCGACGAGCTCAACGGCCAAATCACCTTTGCCGGCTACCGCTTTTCGCAGCGCAAATTTATGACCATGTCGCAGTACCTGCAGGCGCGCTACGGCGACATTGACGATCGCTACAGCGGCCGACAAAAAGAGTTGTATACCGTCACCGCCAGCAAAACCTTTATGGCGGAGGACAGCGCTCAGGCGATCACCGCTTATCTGACCTACTCACACCAGACTTACTGGGACGCAGGCGCGCAAAACCGCTACGGCATGTCGACCAGCAAGCTGTTCGACTTCGGCGGGATCAGCAACATCACCGCCTCGTTGGCGGCCTATCGCACTCACTATCGGGGCCGCACCGACGATAGCGCGATGCTCAATTTCACCGTGCCTATCGGCGAGCACAACCGTCTGGGCTACGCGCTGCAAGTCAATAACCGCGACGTGACCCAAACGGCGACCTACACCGACAACAGCGACATCAACAATACCTGGCAGGTCGGCAGCGGCGTCACCCAGTCCGGCAAACCGACGGCGAGCGGTTACTACACCCATAACGCGTCGTTCGGCACGCTCAACGCCAACGCGTCTTATCAGCAGGGCAGTTACTCCTCGATTGGCGGAACTTTCCGCGGCGGCCTGACCGCTACCCGGCACGGCGTCGCCGCGCACCAGAACGCCGGCAACGGCGGCAGCCGCATGATGCTGGATACCAACGGCGTCGCCGGCGTGCCGATCAACAACGGCCGCGCTTACAGCAACCGCTTCGGATTGGCGGTGATCTCGGACATCACCAGCTACTACAACACCGATACGCGCATCGACGTCAACAAGCTGGCGGACGACGTTGAAGCCACGCGCGCGGTGGTGCAAGGCACGCTGACGGAAGGCGCCATCGGTTATCGCCACTTCGAGGTGGTGAAAGGCAGCAAGCTGTTAGCCACCATCAAACTGGCGGACGGCAGCGAACCGCCGTTCGGCGCCACGGTGCTGAGTGCAACCGGACGGGAGATCGCGGTGGTGAACGACGGCGGCTCGGTGTATCTGACCGGCGTCCAACCGGAAGAGCGGTTGGACGTCGCCTGGGAAGGCCGCCGTCAGTGCCGCATCGCCATCCCAGGCGCCGCCAAACCGCTGGACCGGCTGCTGTTGCCGTGCGCCAAACCGTAATCCGCAACACATTGAGAGTAGACGCATAACATGAACAAACATTCGATAGCAGTAACCGCGGGCAGCCTGGCGTTGATAACGCTGGCTTCGACGGCCGACGCGGCGATCGCGTTGGATCGCACGCGCGCCATCTATGTGAGCGACGCCAAATCGATCAGCCTTAACATAACCAATGAGAACAAAGAGTTGCCTTTCCTTGCTCAGGCCTGGATCGAGAATGCGCAACATCAAAAGATCGTTTCGCCGCTGGTGGTATTGCCGCCGTTGCAACGGGTGGAAGCCGGAGAACGCAGCGTCGTGCGCATTACCAAAACGCCGGAAGCCGAGCTATTGCCGCAAGATCGCGAATCGGTGTTTTATTTCAATTTGCGCGAAATTCCGCCCAAAAGCAGTAAAGCCAACGTGATGCAGCTGGCGCTGCAAACGCAGATCAAACTGTTCTTCCGCCCGAAGGCCATCGTCGCGCCGCAGGGTGAGATATGGCAAGAACAGCTGGTGTTCCACAAAACCGCCGACGGTTTCACCATCGAAAATCCGACGCCGTTCCACATCACGCTGACCGGCATCGCCCGTCAGACGCAGAAACAAGGCGGTGGCGCGATCGGCGATTTTCAGCCGGTGATGCTGTCCCCCAAATCCAGCGAAAAAGTGCGTTTGCGCGACCATGGGTTCGACACCTTCGTCGTCACCTATATCAATGATTTCGGCGGCCACCCCGAGCTGCGCTTCACCTGCAGCGCTAGCCTCTGCACCGCCGCACCCGGAAAAAAATAAGGAGATACGGCATGGCTGACTTCACCGGCCGCCTGCGGCCTCTGCTGATCGGCGCCTTGCTGCTCGGCAACGGCGCCGCGATGGCCTCTCCGCCGGGAGAGGTTCAGGGCACCAGCGGCACCGTCGGTTTTCAGGGCGCTCTGCTGAGCTCTCCCTGCAGCCTGGCGCCGGACAGCCGCGAGCAGTCGGTCGATCTCGGTGAGATCGGCACGCTCGCCTTCCGGCGTGTCGGCGATCAAAGCGCACCGGTACGTTTTCGCCTCGTCTTTACCCATTGCCTGCTGGGCGCCAAGGCGCTGGCAGACAATCCGGCCGGCATGCGCAACGGCGACGCCGGCAGGCTTTACCTGCGGGGGGAGCAGGCCGCCACGCTGGTATTCCTCGGTGAAAGCGACCCCGACAATCCGCAGCTGCTGAGGCTGCACGGCGGCGTACAAGGCGTTGGCCTGCGGCTGAAAGATCAACGGGGCCGCGCATTGTCCCTCAACCAACCCGGCGCCCCCTATGTCTTGCAGCCGGGCGGCAATACGTTGTGGTTCAGCGCTCAATTGGAATCAACCCGTCCGTTCATCGAAGCAAACCAATTCAAAGGAGTGGTGCATGTCCAGCTGGTCTATTTATAAACGCCTGACGTTGCTGGGTTGCCTGGCGACGCCGTTCGGCGCTCAGGCGCTGGAATGCCACCTGAATACCGAGAACGGCATTACCGAAGAGAGCGAGGATATCGGCCGGTTGACCATACCGGCCACCTTACCGGTCGGCAGCCGGCTTTGGACCTCTAAACCGATGAGCCGCGACGTTATGTGCTGGGCGCACGCCAGCAAACCCAAGGGGGAATGGGTTTATTTCTATCCCAATCCGGACAACCGGCAGTTCGCCGCCGGCATCGCCATGGGGGTGATTTATAACGGCCGGGATCTCGGCTTGATCAACTCCCGAGTACAAACCGATATGTTTCGTACCCCCAAGCAACGGGAGCTCGGTCACGTCAACTATCAGGTTTATTTGCAAAAAACCGGAGAAATCACCGAAGGGGGCGCCAGTCAGATCGCCGTTTTTCAGCTCGATGGCGTAGGCGGCATCAACGTCCACCCGGGAAAAAATTACCGTTTCACCCTAACCGGGCTGGATAAAATCAAGGTGATCCAGTGCGCCGCTTCGGTGGAGCTTTCAACCCCGGAAGGCGTTGATTTCGGTGAGATCCCGACCTGGAAACCCAATGCGGGCACCGTAGCGAGCAAGGATTTCAGCATCTTGATCCGCAAAAACGGCTGCAGCGACAGCTTCGCGCTGGAGGCCAATTTCATGGTGAAAAATGGCACGCTGACCGACGCTACCGGCTTGAATATGGACAATGGTTCAACCTTGCGCATCCACGATAATTCCAACCCCAAATGGATTAAATACAATCAGTTCGACAGCTTTGCCGACATGAGTGGCCGCGATCAGGTGCAAAAATCCTACAGCGCCTCATTGCAGGCCAGCGGGGAAGGACAGGAAGGCAATTTCCGCAAGACCGTAATCTTGCTGATTAATTATATTTAATGGTGGTGATGATGAAGAACTATCGGACAATCACCGCTCTGTGCGGCATCGGTTTTCTATTTTCCTCCGCAGTCGCGGCGGAAAATAAGGAAATAGACTTTTTCGGCTCCGTGGTAAGCAGACCCTGCAATATCGACCCGCAGTCTCTTCACCAGACCGTCGAGATGGATACGGTGTTGATCAAAACTTTGTACCGCTACGGCCACACCAACCCCGTGTCATTTTCCATTCGCTTAACCGACTGTAAAACCGCCGTTTTCAAATCGGTCACCGCCACCTTTACCGGCACCGAAGATGCCGAACTGCCGGGCAAGCTGGCGATCAACAATGGCGCCAACGGCGCCGCTATCGCGCTGTTTGACGGTGCTGGCAAAGCGATTGATCTGGGCACGCCGACCGATGCGGTGACATTGCAAGACGGCCCCAACGCCCTGAGGTTCAGCGCCTATGTCCAGGCCCGGCCGAGCGCTATGAAAGATAAAAGCCTTACCGAAGGCGAATTCAGTTCCGTCGCCAATTTTGTGCTGGCGTACCAATAAGCCCCGCACCGCCCCAGGGAAATCAGGAAAACGACCGGCGCGCGAACGCCGGCGATTGGCCGTCACCGTTCGCTCCGGCGCGGCGCCGCGGCCTTTTAAGGAGCCACCCATGCCAGATATTCGCTTCACGCTGTTCGACAGCGATAACTTCTACCTGCAGGGGCTGCGTCTGCTGCTGCAGGACTATCTGCACTCCCTGAACGAATGCCAACGCCTGTACCCGCAGTTCTCGCCGCTGGCGCTGCAGGCGTTGGATAACATCGAAATCGTGTTCCGCACGCCGGAAGAGCGCTGGGGCTGCGCCTGCTGCTACCGGAGCCCCTACGGTATCCCGCGCCAGCGGCAGCTGACCTTGCTGATCCTCGACGACACGGCCCAGCAACAGGTGAAAAACCTGTCTCCGCTGTTCAGCATCCACCGGCGCGACTCGGTTTACGCCATTCGCCTCAAGCTGCAGATGGCACTGGAAAAATTCATTCAGCAGCCGTGGATGGCGCTGCACGCCGCCGACATATGGAAATGCCAGGCCTGCCGCCTCGCCGCGCTGAGCCACTGTGAGAAAAAGGTGCTGGGCCTGATGAGCAGCGGCATGTCCGCCTGTAGCATCGCCGGCCTGCTGCAGCGCAGCCAGAAAACCATCAGCGCCCACAAACGTTCGGCGATGCGCAAGCTGAACGTGCGCAAAAACAGCGAGTTGAATCGGGTGCTGCTGAATCAGCGGGAGCTGAATTAAGCGGTATGCGCGATAAGCGAATGAGAATCATCGGGCTGCGCCTAAACGCAGCCCATAACAGATTAACCTGCCATTCTCTTTTCAATGAAAGAGCCTAAACGTCAGCCATAAATCAAAGATTCGTGCATTGGCCTGTAATATCACTGCGCCAGGATTTACCTTTGTCCTTAACCTTGCAGTTATGGGCATCCCGGTGGCTAAGCACCTTCCCGGAACAGTTCTTTGCGCTATAACATGTGCCTGCGGCCGCAGACGCAGTCAGAGGTAGCAGTAAGCATGAAGCGAGAGTAATAACAATCGATAGACTTTTCATAACATATATCCTTATTCGTTCATATTTAAGTTTCATCGTTGTACATATCGCAGAATAAATCTGCTTACGTCTTTCTATCCTCAACCCATTTTGTTTAATACGCCTCCTTACCTCTCTATCAAAACTTCAACAATGAACGACGCCGTTCTATCGAACAACGCCCCAGGTAAATGCATTGATAATCACGCTCGTCCAGCGGCGATAAACACGCGGCGCCTTTTTACCGATATAAGAACTACCAGCCAATGAATGAACAGGCTATGGTGATGACTATTATAACTTTGCCGTCATTCCGGCACAGACCGCGTTGCGACATCCCTTGTCGAGGCGGATTTCCATATTTCCCGGCGCTATCCCCGCGTATCTACCGTAACAGAGGCCGAAAGGCCGCTGTCTATTTGTTGCGGAGAGTCAAAAACAATTTTTACTGGGACGCGCTGGACAATTTTGGTGAAGTTCCCTGTCGCATTGTCTGGTGGTAATAAAGCAAAAGTTGCTCCTGTAGCCGGTGAGATACTATCCACCCTGGCATGAAATATTTTCCCTGGATACGCATCAACTTTCACCTCCACAGGCAATCCTTTACGCATACGTGCTTTCTGCGTTTCCTTAAAATTGGCGCTTATCCATGGGGCCGCTCCGGAGACGATACTGGCAATGGACTGCCCCGCCTGAACCATCATACCCACTTGCAAACTACGGTTGCTGATTACCCCATCAATAGGCGCAATAATCCGCGTGTAACTCAATGTCAATTTCGCCTGTTCCAGGTTTGCCTGAGCCTGTTCAACATTAGCCTGGCTTTGCTCAATTTCGCTTTGCAAGACCTGGAGTTTATCGCTTTGCGTTTTCAAGCTCGCTTGCGTTTGGTGGTATTTTGCCTCTGCGACGCGATAACTGGATGTGGCGTTATCCATGTCTCCCTTGGAAACATAATTCTTTTTCTGCAAAATTTGAAAACGGAGATACTGCTGATGCGCATACTGCAGAGTGGCTGCAGCAGAATTCACATCGCTGCGAAACTCGTCAATAGCACTTTTTTGCATTTGATAACTTGCCTGGGCATTCGTTAACGCCGCCCGACTTTGCGCCAGAGTCGCCTCTGCTTTCTGCAACGCGACAACAAACTCCCTGTCGTCCAACTGAGCCAACAAGTCGCCCTTATTCACCCGATGATTGTCCCGAATCATAGAGTTAACCACCACCGCGCTGATGCGGGCGCTGACGTTTGTAATGTCTGCTTGCACGTAAGCATTGTCGGTGGTTTGAAAGTAGCGCCAATAAAGCAACCAATAAAGAAACCCTGACAAAACCAGTAACACGAGCAGAAGGAAACCTATTTTTTTAGAATGTTTCATGATGAATTCCAACAACCTGAATGATGTACGCTTAATACCCACCATCCAGGTTGAAAATATTTTCATATTATGCGCAACAGTAGAGCCTATCGTTAGCACATCCGTATCAATTGTTTGCCGAAATGTTTTCCATTAAGTGAATCAATAAAAGCCTGAGGCGCATTTTCCAGCCCATCGACTATTGTTTCTCGGTATTTCAACACACCGTTCTCTGCCGCATTTAACAAGAATGCATCTGATTCGGCGTAGTCTTTGAACCATTCGGTTACCAAAAAGAAACGATTTAAAGGCGCATCCGGCAGGGCAGAGAAAAAGTCTGCCGGGCCGGATGCATCAACATCAGTGCCTTTATTGTAATTGGCCGCATTACCGCAGATAGGCACCCTTGCCCCCTCATTCAGCAACTTGGCGACAAACAGTGATACGCGGCCGCCCACGTTCTCAAAATAGATATCGATACCCTGGGGGCACGCGGCGCGCAAATCCCGGTTAAGGTCGGCAGTCTTGTAGTTAAGGCAACTGTCAAAACCCAGCTCCTCCACGACATACCGGCATTTATCCTCGCTGCCGGCCAATCCCACAACGCGGCATCCCGCCAGTTTACCCAATTGCCCAACGACGGAGCCAACCGAGCCCGAGGCGGCAGAAACGACCAATGTTTCACCCGGTTTTGGCTTCGCGATTTTGTTTAAACCGAAATAGGCCGATCGGCCCGGCGTCCCGACCGCACCGAGAAAAATAGAAGGTGGTAATGTTGTCTCCGGCAAACGATGAACAGTGAAGTTTTGAGCATCACCGATATAATACTTTTGCCAACCGGAGAAGGTGAATACGCGATCGCCAACGTTAAACAAAGGATTACGCGAAGCCACGATTTCCCCAATAGCCTCTCCCTGAATCACTTCCCCCAGCTTTATCGGGCTCACGTATTTGGTGCTTTTATTGAGCCGTGGCCGGAGATAGAGATCGATCGATAACCATTTGTTCTCAACCAGAAACTCTCCTGGATCCAATGGCCTCAACGAGCTGGTCTCCAATCTGAAGTTTTCCAGCGTAGCGGCGCCATCAGGGTGGCTGTTCAATACGATCGATGCATTCTCAAATTGACTCATGTTCTTCCCCCTCTTAACTACGTAGATACATGTTTACGGCATCAGCAACCGCCAGCCCTGTGGGCCAGGATTTAACGGCCTTTTTTACGCAAATGTGACGTCCAACGATATTTCGGCCAATAAAAACTGAACAACACCATCAACAAAGTCAGTGGCCAACCACAGATAAAAATAATCGTGTCAACGGGCAGATCCTCGCGCATTGACAGGCCATATACACCGACGGCTTTCAGAAGGAAAACCAAGATCCACGCCAATGATACTTCGTGCCACACTTTTGCGTATTGAGCGGTACCGTAAACGGGAATATCTTTCAACCTTGGCATCGCCTGTTCTGCCAGCGTACGTATCATTGGCTTGCCTACCAGAGAATAGAAGCCGAATACCACCACCACTGAAGATGCTCCGCTGACCGCGAGAAACACATTTTCTTTCTTGATTGCGAACGGAGCATAGCCGCGTAAATACAAATAGTGACTAACGCCTGAAACCAGAATTAATGCGATCACCGACAATGAACCGCTACGCTTGTTAAATATTTCCACTGCGCCTGAATAAATAGCCGTCAGCAGTAATGCGAAACCCGCGCCTCCCCACCAAAAGGCGATGTTATAAAGCACGATCGGGGTAATGATAGTAATGCAAGCATCGCGCGACATCAGGTAGTGCCATATCGTCATAGAGCGCTGACTCATTCCTTACCCTCTTTTTTGACATGCAAACGAAAATCGCGAGAAGAGAACATCACAAGCAACGCGGTTGCCAACATCATTCCGCCCATAATCAGAAACAGATCGTTAAACGCCATGATTTCCGACTGACGGGCGATTCTTTTGCCAAGTATCGCGAAAGCCGTACTTTTTATACTCATGACGTCAACGGCCAAACCGCGCGCGATCATCAGACTTTTAACGTCATTGAGATACCCGGCAAAGGCATTGCTGCCGGAGACCAACGACGTCTTAACGACGTCGACATGGGTATAAATGCGCGTGATGAAAAAGGTGCTTAAGATGGCAGTGCCGCAGGAGCCTCCCAGACTGCGGAATATATTGATCAACACCGCCGAAGAGGCACTGTCTTTTTGCTGAATATTGCGGGTAGCCAGCAAGGAAAGCGGCACCATGATAAAGGGCTGGCCTAATGCGCGGATCAACATGGACCAGGCCATCTGTGGGCCGGCAAAGTCGCCGTCCATCGCACAGTCCATAAAGGCACTGATGGCCAGACCAACAAACCCTATGCAAATTAGATACTTCTGGTTATATCGTTGAATAAGCAACGGGATAAAAGGCAGGATGATTAACTGAGGAAACCCCATCCAGATCACCACCGTACCGATATCAGAAGCATTGTAGTCATGTACCATCGTCAGGTAATACGGCACCAAGAATAACGTACCGTAGATAGCGACGCCCAACATGGCAAAAACCAAGATGGCGCACGAGAAATTGTAGTCCCGGAATAAGCGAATATTGATAAGCGGCTGGGCATGCGTCAATTGGGCATACATAAATATTAAGAAACTAACAGCGGAAATGACCGCCAACACGCATATCATATTCGATTCTAGCCAGTTTTCTTCACCGCCCTTTTCTAAAATCACCTCAAGCGCGCCCAAACACAGCATGACCGAAATGATGCCGACAAAGTCCCCGCGACGAATAATATTCCAGTCGATAACAGGGTGTTTTAAAGCATAGTGAATCAACCCCCAGGACAACAAAGCGGGTATCGCGTTGATATAAAATATGGCGTGCCAAGAGAAATTATCCGTCAACCAGCCTCCCAATGCCGGCCCTACCGCCGGCGCGAAAGTCCCTATAATGCTAAACAGCGACATGCCCAACGGCCGTTTTTTTAATGGCAGGATCTCAATAATCAAGCGAAATGAAATGGGAATTAGCGCCCCGCCACTGAACCCTTGAAGCGCCCTAAACACGATCATGGAACTCAGATTCCATGCGGCAGAACACAGCAGCGATGCCCCCAAAAAGCCGGCAATGCACCACAGCGCATAACGCCCGGTCCCCAGAGCCTGACAAAGCCAACCACAAAGCGGAATTGCCACTATCTCTGCGGTAAAATAAGACGTCATCAGCCAGGAACTGTCATTCAGCGTCGCAGAAAGCGCGCCTTGAATCACTTTCATGGATGAATTGGCGATTTGGATATCCAAAATCGCCATAAAACCGCCGATTAATCCTCCGAGAATAGCGCACCATTCACGCCTGGAGACCCTGGTGTCCTCGGCTGGCACCGCGGCCGTTGTCAAAACGGCGCTCATGACAATATCTTCCGCAGCTGGCTGGCCGTATGGCTTATCTGAGGCGGATTCATCATCGAGATGTGATTGCCAGGCGCGCTTATTATCGTCATCCCCCCGCGAGCCAGACGAGCCCAACCCAGTCCGGGTATCTCTTGTGCAATGCGGTCCGGCAGAATCTCCTCCGCCTCCGCAACCACGATCCTGCCGTCATATTCTTTGCCCTGATAGCTATCTGTCGCAGCGATATGCGCCTGTAGAATCGTCAGAAAATGCTGGAACTGCGTTGCGCTAATATTGTCAGGAACCAATTTTGCGCGCTTGAATTCCTGCAGGAACAACAATGAACGCTGCGCTTCGGACATCTCTGCCAGCGCAGGTGCGGCGATTGCAAATGACGCACCGGTAAAACGCTCCACCTTGCGGGCGAAATATGCAAGCCGTTCAAATTCATTCATCTGTGCGGCGCGATCAATCTGTATCTGAGGAGCAGGTTGATCGAGTATCAGCACCGTTGGCGTTCGCCCGTCGGCATGCTGCAGTTGGCGCGCCATTTCGAACGCGATTGTCGCCCCCAGGGACCATCCGCCCAGCACCAGATTTCGCCGTTGCGCAATATCCTGCGCCTGCTGCAGATAGCATGCGGCCAGCACCTCTATATCGTGGTTGTAGGCCTGATCTTCACCGAAGTTCGCCACCTGCAGGCCATAGATCGGATAGTCGGCCCCCAACTCACGCGCTAATGGGTAATAACACAAGATGTTTCCGCCTGCCGGATGAATCATCAAGAGCGTCGGTTTATCTTCCTCGACCCCGGTATTCAGCATCACCAACGGCGATAATACTTGCCGTTCAGCCTGCGTCAGAAAGGCCGCCAACTCGCCGACACTGCCGTGCTCAAACAACTGCCCTAAAGACAGGGTTGTGCCAAAATGCTGATTTATTTCGATCACCAACTTCAATGCGGTAATCGAATTTCCCCCCAGCGCGAAAAAGTCATCCCGCGTATCCAATCGCTCGCGTTGCAGCACGCGGCAATAAATGGCATATAAGCGTTGTTCGACGTCCCCTTCCGGCTCTCGCACCGATTGAGGTATGGCATCGTTCATGCGCGGCAAAGCACCATAGTCCACCTTGCCACCGGCCGTTAACGGCAAGCTGTCCAGCCAAACCCACTGATCCGGCTGCATGTAATGAGGGACCTTGCTTTGCAAAAACGCACGCACTTCCGCGCTGCGAGCCTTTCCTTCGCCGCAACAATACGCCACCAGCCAGCTCTCGCCCGCACCGTTCAGCCACTGTTTTACCGCGGCTTGAGCGATCGCCGGTTGCTGCTGCAATACGTGCTCGATTTCCGCCAGTTCCACACGATAGCCCCGCACTTTCACCTGGCGATCCAAACGCCCTAAAAACTCGAGGTTTCCGTCCGGCAGCCAGCGCCCTTTGTCGCCAGTGCGGTAAAGGCGTTCACCCGCCAAATAAGGATGCGGGATGAAATTCGCCCGATTCTGCTCCTCTAAGCCGATATAACCTGCAGCCACATGCTCGCCGCCAAGATAAATCTCACCAGGAAGGCCGATAGAGACTAACTGTTGATAAGGATCCAATACCAACACGTGGCTGTCGGCCAAGGGCTTGCCGACCGGTAAATAGTCGCCCATCTCATCCGGCAAACCGTCCGGCAAGGTATAGGTCGCCACACCGACGGTACACTCCGTAGGGCCGTAGTGATTGACCACACGGCAGTCAGCCTGCAGTTGACGTATGCGTTTGACTAACGCCGTCGGGACTCTTTCTCCGCCCAAGACTAAAAGACGACGTGGCAATAGCGCACCCGCATGGGGTGACATGAGCAATGCGGTCAGGTGCGTTGGCGTGATCTTCATGCAGTCCAAGGGATGCCTCTCCAGATAGGAGAACAATGCCTGCGGATCATTAAGCTGCTGAGTGCTTATCACCTCCAGTTGTCCCTGGTAGATCAGCGCCGGGAACAGCATGGTATGCGCCAAGTCGGTAGTGAAGGCGGAAAACATGCCATATCGCGCCCCGGCAGGTTGATCCAGGACAGAGGCGATGACCTGGCAATATCGGCTTAGCTGAACATGATTGACCCTGACGCCTTTTGGCCTACCGGTGCTGCCTGAGGTATAAATGATGTAAGCGGGAGCGTCTGTCGGCATTGTCAGTAATTGGGGATTCGTGCTCAGCGCGGCGCCGTGGCACTGGTCAATCGAGATTGTCGGCTGTGAAACCGCCGGCGATCCGGCATCCACCACAACGAAGCGCGCCTGTGCGTCCCGCAGAATAAAGTCGACCTGTTCCATCGGCAAAGTGATATCGACAGGCACATAGCATCCCCCTGCTTTCAATATTGCCAGCAGAGCCACGACACAGCGTTCGCTTTTGGCCATAAACAGCGCCACTGACTGCCCCGGCAACAGGCCATGTTCCAGCAAACAGTGCGCGAGACGGTTAGCCTGCTCGTTCAGTTGTCGATAGCTCAAAAGACGGCCATCGCAACGTACAGCCACCGAATCGGCATCCAAAGCATCGGCCTGACGCTCAAACTGCCGATGAACCGCCATGGGAACGGCGTCAAGCAAGCGTCTACACCCGCTCAGCAAGTGGCTATGTTCCTCGCGAGTCACCAATGAAAGATCGCGCACGGTTATTTGAGGCCGTTCGATAAGCGTTTCCAACACCGTGCGCAGATCGCTCAACATACGCGTTATCGTACTGCGGTTAAACAAATCGGGATTGTAGTTTAAGGTAAACAGTAAACTACCGCGGCTTTCTTCAACCCACAGGTTTAGATCCAGTTTGGATACGCCATAATCGATTTTAAGCGGTTTATAGGTAAACAACGTGTTGTTATGAAAATGAGGAAATACCTGATACGTCAGCGCCGCCTGAAAAAGCGGATTAACCTGCGGATTTCGGATATGGCCAATTTCATCAAGAATATCATTGAGGGGAATAGCCTGGTGCAGCTGAGCTTGCTCACTCTCTGAGCGAACGTCGCCAATAATTTCTCGTAACGTCGCCTCTGGAACGATATCCAGTTTCAGGGGTAAGGTATTCATAAACAACCCCAGCATATTCTGAGTCTCGGGTTGGTTACGATTGGCAAAAGGACAACCGATAATGATTTGCTGCTGGTTGCTGTATTTGTGCAACAAGAGCATATAGGCCGAAAGAATCATGTGGAAAGGCGTCGCGCCCAGCTGTGCAGCCTGCATCTGCAAACGCTGGGTGAAATCCCGATCAAAAGTGTGGCTTGCCATACTGCCTTTGGTGCTCATTTTAGCTGGCCGTGGGCGATCGGTCGTTATCTCAAGCAGGCCTTGCGCGTCATCAAACTTTTTAGCCCAATACGCCAAACCCTTTTGATATTCTGCCGTGGCATACCACTGTTCTTCTGCCAATGCATAGTCGGAGAATTGCAGAAAATCGTTTGTACGCGGTGTCTCGCCATGGAGGATTTGGAAATACATCTCCATGAACTCTTTAAAGAACAAGCTGACCGTCCAGCCATCTGAGATAATATGGTGAAACGTCAGCAACAATACATATTCATGTCGATTGGTTTTAATCATGCGCCAATAGGAAAGTGGCCCACAAGTCAAATCGAAAGAACGCTGTCCTTCCTGACGCGCAACGTTTTCTACCCACTCGTCACGCTCGTACTCAGGAAGAGACAAAATATCGTCATAGTGGAAATTGAACAGGACTTCATCACTCACGCACTGGCAGAGTTCGCCCTCCACCACGTTGAATGTGGTGCGAAGAATGTCATGCTTTTTCGTCAGAAAGGTCAGCGCCTTTTTCACTACCTCCATGTCGATGTCATGCTCGACGCGGCAAGTGACGGCATAAGGATTGTTGTACGCCTTACCGTCGTCAAGGTACTGATCCAATACCCAAATACTGCGTTGTGAACCGGTCACAGGGAAGTGCCGCCTGGCCGAGTCAGCTTGTTTTCTGATGATTTTACCGGAAGCCAACACCACTTGCGTTTTCTTCTCCCTGGCAATTTTTTTCAACTCATCCAAACTCAACGATTTGAGCATGGCGCTACTGATTTTAGTCATCATCAAATCCCGCTTTTGCCTGATTGGCATGTTTGCCTACGTGGTTTCCCCCAGGCTCGCACCTGGGGGGAGCCGGGTTATTCGCCTTGCAGCAATACTTCCAACTCAGCAAGGATCAGTTTTGACAATCCTTTAACGGTCTGCTCCTGGTAAAACAGATCGACGCGAATATCAATTTCAAAAATACCTGATACCGTCGACACAACCTGAACCGCCAACAGTGAATTACCGCCGAGTTCAGTGAAATTATCGTTCACGCCAATCCCAGAAATACCGAGGATGGACTGCCAAACTTTGACGATTTCCTTCTCGATGTCGTTTTCGGGCGCCATATATTCCACAGACAACGCGGGCCGCACATGGCCATCAGCGGCTTTTTCCTCCTCATTCTCCAATAAGGTTTCATTTTGAGCCGGGATAGACTCATCGATCAGTTGCCCAAGGTCGCTGGTGACAATAACCAATTGTTCAAATTCCAAATGCGCCAGCTGGCGTTTCAGCGCATCGAGCCCTTCATTGAACAAAATATCCTTGTCCGCAAGATTGACTTTCACCGCCGCGGGCGCCGCCTTCTCGTCCGACTCCACCACCTGATTGACTTGGGTCATTTTAATCAGAGTGTAATTTTCCAACGTCAATAACGGCACGCCGGCATGTGACAGGAAGACAATATCCATCGTAATGGCATTGTCCGTATGCTGATACGGCCCCTTCAGTTTGAGGTGCGCATAGCAATCCGTTTCCAGCGGCGCGTGGTAGGTTATTTTGCCGTAACTGATCGGCAGGAAGTTTTCCTGAGTGATATAAGTCAGGCAGCGGATCGCCGTGGCGTCGATCATCGCCGGGTGGAATGGATAGCGCGCAAAATCGTCATGGAAATCGGAACCGATAACTTTATGCATCAACCATTCGTTTTCCCCTTGCAAAATGTCTTGGTGGTTGTCCCACCGCGGGCTCAGCGAAAGGAAGACATCGCCAGTATTGGCGTTGCCCAGCTCGCACTCCAGCGGCTCGTACGCCAATGCTTTCGTACAGCGCTGGCGAAGAGACTCAAGCGATGCCGGTTCATCCTCTGACTCAGCCACTTTTGAGCTGACTAAACCCAGCGCATGCTCCTGCCAGGCCAGATCCAACAGGCCTCTGCTTCGCAGGCTAAACTTGTAACCATGACTCTCTGCGGTGACCAGCAACTGCATGTTGCGCGGCCAGGCATGATGATAAATGACGGGTTGCGTCAACAGCAGATTCTTAACCTGCAATCTCTCTTGAGGTTTAAAATGGCTCATCCATTCGTACAGCATCGATAATATCGTCGCGCCGACCAATGACGGCTGATGCGTCAAGCGATGCTCATCAATGACCCAGTCTTTTTGCACCGCCAGGTTGACCCGATAACGCTCTTGCATTCCCTCACGGCCAATCAACGTCAACAAATCGCCCTCTACTTCTTCAAACTGTGCGGATTTACTATTTTTTTGCTCAATCAGATGATTGCTCCAACGCACCGCCATACCGATATCCCCCCACTTGCCCCAGTTGAGAGAAACCGTATGCCCAGAACGTTGCTGGTTGCGGTAATGGGCGAAAGCGTCCATAAACGCATTGCCCGCGCAATAATCGATGCGCGCCTCATCGCCGACAATCGAAGTGATCGAAGAGAAAAGAATGAAGAAATCAGGCTGTTTATCTTTAAGCAGCTCGTCCAAAATCAAACTGCCGTTCACTTTGGGATTCAACACGCCAGCGCAATCGGCGTCATTTTTCAGCGGAATAATTCCGCCGCCGGCAATCCCCGCGGTATGGAAAACGCCATCTATGCGGGTAAACCCGGCCAGCACATCGCGCATACCGGCATAATCGCAGACATCAACCTGCGCAAGATGCACGGTGTTTCCACGTTCTTCCAGCCGTAAAACCCCCGCGATTTTCTCACTCACCGAATCGTCCACCGAATGCTGCTGCAGCCACGCTTGCCATTGATCGCGCGGCGGCAGCTCAGTGCGATAAGTCAGGATCAAAGTCGCATTGCTGACCTCTGACACATGGCCCGCAACCAACATGCCCAGTCCGCCCAAACCACCGGTAATGAGGTAGACACCCTCATCCTTCAGCTCCGCAGCAATTCCCGTATCATCTTGCTTCAGATGAACGGCCTGATAATCTTCCTCCCACCGGTTGCGCCCGCGATAAGCCACCAGATTGCCATGCGTATCGATATGGCTTTCGTCAATCAATTGCTGTGCTAAATCATGGGGCGCCGTGTAGCCGAATAAATCCACATCCACAACGTGGCACCGCACTTCGGGATACTCGTGATAAAAGACGCGCGCAGGCCCAACGACCAACGCTTTTTGCGGTGAATACAGCCGTTCCTCCGTCACATTGAAAATATTGTTGGTCACAAACAAGAGGTGCAGGTTTTCCAGCAGGTTTTCACTGACCAATGCCTGCTGCAAATAAAGAGGGCTGTAAAATGCGTCGACCTGCAGCGCATAGCCATCACCATGGCACTGCGGTGCGCCGTTATCGGCAGAAAGGTTCCACATATTAATGATGCGAGTGGGACGCAGCGCCAGGTTCTTCACACTTTTCAGCAGGCGAACGTAGTCTTCGCGTTTGGAGGGATCGATAACGTAACACCCGTTCGCCGCATCCTCCTCATAGTGAGTGCCGCGCCAGACGGTCAATACGCGCTGTGCGCTTTCCGCCAGCTGCCTTTGAATATGTTCGGCGATAACCATGGCGTCCACGAACAGCAGCCAACATTCCGAGTCTGGATCGATGCGGCTACCTGCCATGAACCTGGCGGGAATGGTGCGTTTCCAGGCCGGCATGTGAAACCATTCGCCAATATCCGCTTTTTTGCGTTTGAGGGCGCTGACGGAACTGGCGCTCTGTCCTCCTTCGGCTCCTCGCTTCAGCGCCGGCAGCTTGAATTCCTTACGTTCGAAAGGATAGCCCGGCAATGGCAACCGGCGGCGATGTTCATCACCGTAAAATTGAGCCCAGGAGATTGTTACACCGCTGGCCCACAGGCATCCCAGCGAGGTAAGTAAATATTCTCCCGTCAATTCCACATCCTTCGCGGTAGGCAGCGAAGAGTAAATCAACGCGCTTTCATCCGCCTTGAAATGCTGCTTCGCGGCCGATTCAAGAGAACGGCCTGGCCCCACTTCCAGGAAGATATAATGCTGATGTTCTTCAGACATCAACGTTTTGAATGCGTGAGAGAACAGCACTGGATTGCGCACATGTCTCACCCAATAATCGCTGTCAGTAGCTAGCGCATCGGTTATCCAATCGCCACTCACCGTAGAGACGAATGGGATTTTTGGGGCGTGCAATTCAATGCCGTCGATGACCTCTTTAAAAGCTGGCAATGCCGGTTCCATCATGTATGAATGGAAGCCATGGGAGGTATCCAGATGCTTGCAAAACACATTGTTGTCTTCAAGCTGCCGTTGAAATACCTCAATCTCATCCAAATCGCCGGCGACCACGCAGAGCCCCGGGTAATTCACGGCGGCAATCTCCAATTTGTCGCCCTGTAACCGCTGACGCAGCGACTCTTCATCCATCAGCACGGCAAGCATTGCGCCAGCCGGCAGCGCTTGTACCAGTTTGCCGCGTAACGCCACCGCGCGCAGCGCATCTTCCAGGGAGAACACGCCGGCAATACACGCTGCGACATATTCGCCAACGCTGTGGCCTATCATGGCATCGGGTTTGATCCCCCACGACATCCATAATTGCGCCAGACTGTATTCGACAATAAATAGCGCAGGCTGCGTAAACTGGGTTTCATTAATACGGTTTTTTCTTAATCCTTCGTCGCCTTGGAAAATTATCGACAATAAATTTACGCCCAAGATCGGGTCCAAATAGCGACAGCAGCGATCCATCACTTCGCGGAATTTCGGGTAAGTGGCGTACAGCTCACGGGCCATATTGATGTATTGGTTGCCCTGGCCGGGGAACATAAACACCACGGCCTTATCGCCTTTCGTCAACGTTGAAATATTGGCGGACGGCTGGTTCAATTTCTCCAGTAACGTTTCACGATCCTGCCCTACGACGACCGTGCTGTGCGCAAACGGCTGGCGGCCCACCTGTAGCGTGTAGGCGACATCGCCAAGATTGACGTCCTTGTTTTCAACCAAGAAATCGTGCATACGTTGTTTCATCGCTTCCAACGCAGTTCGGCTCTTCGCCGAGAATGGCAACATAACCAAGCCATCATGGCGAGTGCTTGGCTCCGTTCGCGGCGGAGCCTCAAGAATGACACAGGCGTTCGTCCCCCCTACGCCAAACGAATTCACCAATGCACGATGCGGTTCGTCAGAACTCGCCAGTTTGCTCAATTCGGTATTCATCACAAACGGGCTGGTTTCAAATGCAATATTGGGATTTGGCGAAATATAATGCAGTGAAGCAGGAAGGTCCCCTTTCTCCAATGCCAATGACGCCTTAATTAAGCTCGCCATGCCGGAAGCAGCATCCGTATGCCCGATATTCGTTTTTACCGAACCCAGCCGGCAATATTGTTTTCTGTCGGTAAATTCACTGAACGTCTGGCTGAGCGAAGTGAACTCGATAGGATCCCCCAACGCAGTCGCGGTGCCATGCGCCTCGACGAAACTGATGGTATCCGGATGAACCTGCGCGTTGTCGAACGCCTGTTTCGCCACCGAAATCTGGCCTTCGATACTTGGCGCGGTATAGCCCGCCTTCAGATTGCCGTCATTATTAATCGCCCCGCCTTTCAATACCGCATAGATATGGTCGCCATCACGCAATGCGTCACTCAAGCGCTTCAATATGACAACGCCGGCTCCGCGACTGAATACGGTGCCATTGGCACGAGAATCAAAAGCATAACAACGCCCATCCGCGGACTCCATTCCGCCTTGCATGTATTGGTAGCCACGGCGTTCAGGGGTATCGAGGGAAACGCCACCGGCGACTATCAGATCGCTTTCCCCATTCAGCAGACTATTAATACCCATCACCACGGCGACCATCGCGGTAGAACACGCCGTTTGCACATTAACGCTGGGCCCTTTTAAATTCAGCTTGTACGACACCCTGGTGGTAACATAATCCTTATCGTTATTGGTCACCACTGAAGCACCGCTCACGTACTTTTGCACATCAGGATGCGTATTGACTTTATTCAAATGCCACGCAGTACCGGTTCCGCCAAAGACGCCGACTTTACCGGGATAGGTACTGGGTACATAACCCGCATCTTCAAATGCATGCCAGCTGCATTCCAAAAATACCCGATGTTGAGGATCCATAATTTCCGCATCACGAGGTGTGATATCGAAGAAATTGGCGTCAAAATATTGCGCATTACCCAAGATGCCTCTGCGACGAATATAGTTTGACGAGGCGATCATTTCCTCTTCAATGCCGCTGGCTCTAAGCTCCTCTTCAGTGAACGTACTGATCGTTTCTACACCATCTAGCAGATTTTTCCAGAACATTGCCTTATCTTCTGCACCCGGGAAGCGCGCAGACATTCCCACGATAGCGATATCCCTATCACGGCACGTTGTTTGATATTTCATCTTTACCTCACCATGTGTAGCACAATTAAAATTAATAAATTATTTGTTTTTTCCTAATAGCTCAGCATTTTTCTCTGCAATGCGTTGACTTAGCATCTGTACGGTTGGGTATTGGAATAAATCCATAATGGTAATGGGCGTGGAAAACTTATCTTTTATTTCCCTGTGTACTTTAGACATCAATAACGAATTACCTCCAGCGTCAAAGAAATTATCTTTCGTTGACAGCTCCTTGTTTTTTAAAACCGTTCTCCATACAGAAATGATTTGCGCTTCTATATCAGAACTCATCTTGCTTTTTATATCAACCATCTCTCTCTCTCCTTTATTTTCATGCGAACTAAGGTTAGATTTATCGACTTTGCCATTTGGATGAATCGGCATCTTATCCAATGAAATAAATCTGGAAGGTAGCATAAAGAAGGGCAGAGACTTCGCCAAAGCGCTCTTTACCTCCTGAACATTAACAGGCTGTTGATGACGAGAAACATAAAATGCAGATAGCGTTGGTATTTTATTATTTTGGTTGAACTCTACAATAACGGCAGCATGCGATATCTGGGGCAAAGCCTGCAAATGCATTTCGATTTCAGCCAGTTCAATCCGATGCCCACGAACTTTTACCTGATCATCAACCCTGCCGATAAATTCCAAGACATTGTCATCAAGGCATTTGACCAAGTCGCCGGTTCGGTACATTTTATGATTTTCGCCCGGGATAAAAGGATCTTTGACGAAACGCTCGAGGGTCAACGTTTCAGCATGCAGATACCCCTTGGCCAGAATGTCGCCGCCCAAATAAAGCTCACCGCAGTTTCCGGGTTGAACAGGTTTAAGCGCGTTGTCCAACACATAGGCGCGCGCATGGGGAATCGGCCGTCCTATGGGAACCATGCCCTCTCCCTGCTCTGGCAAGCACGGCCAATGGCAGGCAAAAATAGTCGCTTCCGTCGGCCCATACAGATTGTGGATCTGCCCGGAGAACTGACGGCTCAAATCGTCGACCAAACTCTGCGGCAGCGCTTCGCCACCGGCGAAAATATGCGTTAAAGTTCGACAATCGCCCACCACATCGGCATCAACGATAATGCGTAACGCAGTGGGTACAAATTGGGCAACGGTAACCCGGTGGCGGCGAATGAAATTTGCCATTAGCAGGGGATCATATTTCATTTCCTCATCGATCAGCGCGCAGCTTGCGCCAGTCATCAAAGGCCAAAATATTTCCCAGACAGAAACATCGAAACTGAAGCTGGATTGGTTCAGTACCACATCATGCTGGCACAGATTGAACGCAGCCTGCATCCATTTCAAATACTGTACAACCGTGCGATGACTGACCATCACCCCCTTCGGCTTACCGGTTGATCCGGACGTATACATGACATAACAGAGATCGGACCCACTGACTTTCGGCAAAGCCGATGCCAAAGGTAAAGTGAGGTCCAGGCGCGTGATGTCCAACCATTCGCAACGCTGGGAGGCGTCTTTCAACGCCTGATCCAGAACACCGCTCGTAATGACCAGTCTCGTACCAGCATGGTCAATCATGTATGCCAGACGGTTAACAGGATAATATGGGTCCAATGGCAAATAGCAGGCGCCTGCCTTGAGTATTCCTAATAAACTGATAACCAGATCCATTCCCTTATTAAGGTAAACGCCGACGATATCCCCTGGTTTTATCCCATGACTAATTAATCGCTCCGCCAATGCATCCGTATATTGGTCCAGTTTTTGATAGGTCAGTGCGTTATTATCACATCGCAACGCCACCAAATCCGGCGTAGCATTACTCTGCCATTTAAATCTAGCATGAATAATATCTTCAGATACCATGATCTGAACCTCTAATTTATATTGTATTGTTTGAAAGTAGATTTCTTAAAAACAGGATGCATCAAAGAGTCATTCTTTCAATTATCCCGATATATTCTTTTGACAGCCGTATCACTTCATCTTTTTTTAGCGCTGCCATATGATAGTTAAAGCAAACATTTAGACATTCTCCTTCATGAATAGACAATGTCATATCGACTTTTGCGAAGTCGCTTTCTACCGCTTTGACGTCAATATCAACTCCACCACAATTGACCGGTGATGGCATCGCACTTAAATAGTTAAAACAGACCGGCGCATACAAGAGATCCATCCAGCCATGCGCGCGAATGTCACTATTCAAAATATCATAAGGTATCGTTTGATTTTCCAATAACCCATACACTCTTTTTCGACAACGATCTAAAAGCGATCCGATATCATCTTCAGGACTGTACTTATCGTAATAAGTCACTCTATTTACGAAACAACCCAACAGCGAGGTTTCTTCATAAAGCATGCGATTGGAGACAGGGATGCCAATTGGCACATGGCGATAACGCGTAAAAGTATTTAGCAACACATTGAATGCCGTCAGCATACAAACAAAAACTGTGGTTTGGTGGCTTCTCGCAAAGGCCATGAGCGATTGCGTCAACGCTTTCGAGATCGTAAACCACACATTTTTTCCCTCCAACGTATCTCGGGGGGAGAACAGGGAAGCATCTGCGCCGGTATGTACGTAATGAGCAAAAGTTTCCAGCCAAAATTCTCTTTCCTGCGGGTAGCGCGTCGGCTGGATGCACTGCTGTTGCCAGCAACGATAGTGCTGATACCCCTTGCCTTGGCCTAGCTCAAAGCCACGATCGCCCGCGCGGTAGGCCTGAAAATAAGCAATGAATTGCTTGAAGAATAAACCGATAGAGTCATGGTCAAAAACGGTGTGGTGGACCTGTAGCAAGAGAATGTGCCGGCTCGCCGATAGGGACATGAACCGGATATGAATGAGCGGCATGAGTTCAAGATCCATCTCGGGTACGCCGGCGGCGGCCAACAGCCCTTCGTCGCTCAGCTCATCGAAAGTGCAGATCTCCGCCGCGCACTCCTGGCGCACGATCTTCAAATCCGACGCGGGATAGTCTCCCTCACTGCAACTAACGTTGTTTAGATTAAAGCGACTGCGCAATACTGGATTATTCTTCAAGATCTGCTGAATACTCCACTCCATGGCGGAAATATCCAGCGGCCCACCGAAGGCCAACCTAAACGCAATCTGATAAGCGCCAGGCGCCGGGCTGATTTGATCTAAAGTTAAAAAATAGCGCTGTTCACTAGAGATAGACGGGAGCCTAAAATCATTTTCAAGCACAACCGGGTCAGTATCATTGACATAGTAAGGCACGATAAACGATAGCAGATGAGGCGTTGCATTATCGAAAAACAAGGTGTAATCAATATCGCTAAATAATCGGCGCTTAATTAATTGCCTTATCTGAATCACCTGCAACGAACCGCCACCCAGATCAAAGAAATTATCATCTGCGCCTAAGTCACAGAAACCTAATGCCTCCTGGAATATATCAATGAGTTCTTGTTCCAATTCGTTGGCGGCGGGACGAAAAACATAACTCAGCGCAGGGCGTGATGGAACGGGTTGGGGCAATCGCTGGAGGTCCAGTTTTCCGTTAGGAAGTTTTGGCATGGTTTCGACAAAAATAAAGTGCGAAGGAATCATGGCTGCCGGTAACGTCAAACGCAAAAAATTCCTGATTTCGTTTGCCGAAATAGTCCCCTCAGATTCCGGAACCAGGTAAGCGATCAATCGTATGCCCCCCGTGCTTTCCTCTGTCTTCCGCACCAAGGCGTGTCTAATTCTGTGATCTTCACGTAAGGCGATTTCAATCTCTTCCGGATCGATTCGCACTCCATTTATCTTGATCTGGCGGTCGATGCGACCCAGATAGACAATCTCGCCATGCGAATTGAATTTTCCCAAATCACCGGTTCGATGGCCACGATAGCACGCATGATCGATTTCCTGCGTAAAGAAACGTTGGTGAGTTAATGTATCGCGATTGAGGTAACCGCGCGCCACGCCTTCCCCAACAATACAGATTTCCCCACACCGATCGCCGCTGACAGGTGAACAGTCATCATCAACAATCAGTATTTTACTGCCTCGCAATGCCTTACCCAGAGTGACCGCCTTCCCTTTTTCCAAACGAGCGAAAGAGCCGTTTGCCGTCGTTTCCGTAGGGCCGTATAGGTTATACACCGTTGCGTCTGGACATTGCGCAAAGGTTCGCTCTTTTAGATCAAAGGGAACCGGCTCACCGGAAAGAAATACGGTTGTTGGTAAACGCGACGCGCCGCCTGCTTGACGATCGTAGCGCAGCAACGCATCCCATACCGTCGGCACACAATAAAGCGCTCCTGAAGGATGTTGTTCGTACCAAGTCAGCAATTTTTCAGGCTCATGCAAAATATTGGCAGGTAAAATATGCAACGTATCGCCACGCAGCAAAGGGGCATAAAGTTGCGTAACCGCAGCAGCAAAACTCAAGGTTGAAGTCAGCGGTAATACTGCCTGAGTTTCAGGCCAAAGTGCTTGGTTGAACCAATCCAGGTAATAACTCAAATTCCCGTGCTCAATGACAACCCCTTTTGGTAACCCGGTAGAGCCTGAGGTATACAGCACATAAGCGATATCCGTTTTCTGTACCACGGGCAGGCTTATCGTAGCCGGCATATCTGCATAGGCGATATCCTCTAACGCCAGCGTAGAAGGGAAATTTTTTCCTATCCCCGTTTTACGCATGATGGAAACCGTGGTCAGCAACAAAAAGGCTGCAGCGTCATCGAGAATTTTTAATACTCTCTCGTTAGGCAAAAAATCTGATAAGGGAATATAGGTGTAGCCCGCTTTGAGAATTGCCAACAGCACCACAGGCATCATTAGACCTGGCTCCAGATAGACAGCAATTCTTCCTCGTGGATGCATCGGATATTTTGATAATAAATAGCGCGCTAGTAGATTGGACTGGTATTCAAGCTGGGCATAACTCAACGTTTGCTCGCCAAAAACGACTGCACGCTTAGCCGGTCGTTGGGTTGACCACGTCGAAATGGGTTCAAAAATAGGCTTTCTGTCATTCATAACAGCTCCTTCCATATTTTCCGCCTAAACTCAACAGTAAAATCCAAAGAAACTCAGGTTCAAACCTCGGTATGTTTTTTGATCAAAAAAATGCCCGAAGGTTGGCCATCAGATTCTTAATAAAGCTGGCGTTTTTTTTGCAATCAAAAGACAGTCATTACGACAACTGACATATGCAGAGGAAAGCATGATCGCGCAGTCTTGCCACGATTCATCTGAAATTTAAAATAACCTAGCCTATTTAATATCTCTAAATAGTTATAATTATGGATAATTCCTACTGAATGATTACGTCAAGTAATTAGTTAGGAATAATAATACCATGAGAATGATACTCAAAGACCAAAATGATTCAATTTGTAAAATATAAAAATTTTCGCATGCTTTATCTGATTAAAATTTAACCGATATAACCGCAATAAGTTGATTTTAAAAAAAATAAAAAAACAACTTAATCAGAAAGCATTTGTTACACATGATATTTACTTTTGATTTTTTTGGCATTTGACAGAAGATAAAGTTAAACAAACTTAAACAAATTGCGGTATGAAACTCACTTTTAGAATAGGGGTATAAATATAAAACCGTGATGCAATCGACATTTTATCAAATCGTCTAAACAATTATTTTTGTAATTATTAACATATCAATATCTGGGTATCGAGATAAAATCGTCGCATATATTCTCACTGTTAATGCATAACCATGTTACTGACTGGTGATAATTCAACGTTCCCTTTGTATTACCCCTTTCCTTGTCGCTACATGATCAATCCTGCTTCAATGCTCACTTCACAAGACGTGACAGCGTTTGCGCTCAAAACCACCCCACGGATGGCCATGCCCTTATGGCCGCTAATGCTTACTTATTCCCGCAGGAGATTCCCGTTATTTACTCCGTATATTACGAATAAATATCCAAAATCTGGCGGCAGGTTTTAAAACATTTTAGAACGTTTCATCACGCTCATTCAGGTGTAGCCAACGCTGAACTTAACAACAGCGAACAAATGATAAAAGATATCCGCTATTAACACCGAAAATGGTCTACTCTGAGCGTTAATTTTCCCTATAGATTGCGAGCCGGAATGCATGCCCAGAACAGCCAAAGCCGTTGACGTCCCCGCCCTCGGCGAGCTCGATCGTCAGGCGGGTCAACTTAGCCACCAGCTGGCGCAGGCCCTGCGCCAGGCCATCCACCGGGGCGATCTGAAAGCGGGCGACCTGCTGCCCTCGACGCGCCGGCTGTCGGCGGCGCTGAATCTGGCGCGCGGCACGGTATTGGAGGCGTTCGCTCAGCTAACGGCGGAAGGTTTTCTCGAGCCGCAGCCCGGCTCCGGCACCCGGGTCGCCCACTATCAGGCGTCGCGCCGCACGCCGCACGCCACGGTGCAGGCCGCTCCGTCCACAGCCGTGCCGCTTTCCGCACAGGCGCAGCATCTGGCGCGCTTTGCCGCCCAGGCGCGGGCGTTGCCGCCGGTGCCGTTCACCGTCTCGGTGCCGATCGGCGATACCGCGCCCGACGATATCTGGCGGCGGCTCGGCAACCGCATCCGGGCGCGCGGCCCCGGCGCCCCGTCAGGCTACGGCGATCCGCTGGGCGCGTTGCCGCTGCGCGAAGCCATCTGCGACTATGTGCGCCGTTCCCGCTCGGTAAACTGCACGCCGCAGCAAATCCTCATCACCTCCGGCACGCAACAAGGGCTCTATTTGGCCGCACAGATCCTTCTGGACGCTGGCGACAGCGCCTGGGTGGAAGACCCCGCCTACGCCGGCATCACCGCCATTTTCGACAGCCTGTTTCGCGATCGGCGCATGATTAGGGTGCCCGTCGCCGCCGACGGCATCGACGTCGCCGCCGGTATCCGCCTGGCCGCCGACGCCCGCGCCGCCTTTGTCACGCCGTCCCATCAATATCCGCTGGGCATGCCGATGAGCATGGCGAAAAGAAGCGCCCTGTTGGGCTGGGCCAAAGAGCGGCAGGCCTGGATCGTGGAAGACGACTACGACAGCGAGATGCGCTACGCCGGCCACCCGTTCCCTTCGCTGCAGGGGCTGGCGCCCGAGCGAACGCTCTATCTCGGCACCTTCAGCAAGGTGCTGTTCCCTTCGCTGCGGCTGGGTTACGCCATCGTGCCGCCACCGCTGGTCGACGCCTTTTGCGGCGCCAGGATCCTGATGGATCGCCATCCGCCCAGCGCGGATCAACACGTGCTGGCCGCCTTTATCGCCGAAGGGTATCTCGACCGGCATATCCGCAAAATGCGCGGCGTCTACGCCGAGAAACGCCGGGTGCTGATCGAGGCGATCAACACGCACATCCCCGCCGATTTGGCGATAGTGCAGCCCTGCGATCAGGGCATGCACATGGTGCTGTGGCTGAGGAAAGATCTCGATGACGTGCGGGTCGCCCAATGCGCCAACGAAGCCGGATTGGCGCTGCGGGCGGTGTCGCCGATGTATGCGCCCGGCCACGGTGAGCCGGGTCTGGTGCTGGGATTGGGCGGTTACGCCGACCGCCAGGTGCAACAGGCGGTGGAACGGCTCGGACAGGTGATCCTGGCCTGCGCCGGCAGCGGCGCCTAGCGGGAAAAGCGCTTGGCACCGAACACGCAAACCACCACGCCGGCCATCACGGCGATCATCATCGGCTGGACGGTTTCCTGCAGCAGCCAGCACGCCAGCGCCAGGCCAAAGAACGGCTGCAGCAGCTGCAACTGCCCGACGGCGGCGATGCCGCCCTGCGCCAGGCCGCGATACCAGAAAATAAACCCAATCCACATGCTGAACACCGAGACGTAAACCAGCGACAGCCAGGCGGCGCCGCTGACGGCAGGCCAACCGGCCGGCGCCGCCAGCCAGGTGGCCGCCAGCGTCAACGGCAACGCCGCCACCAGCGCCCAGGAGATCACCTGCCAGCCGCCGATCCGGCGCGACAGCACCGCCCCTTCGGCATAACCCAGGCCGCACAGCAGCACCGCACCGATCATCAGCGCATCCCCCTGCCAGGCTCCGCCGCTCCCCTGGCTTAGCGCGAAAGCGCCCACCAGCACGGCGCCGACGCCTGAAAAAGCCCAAAAAGCGGGCTTGGGCCGCTCTCCGCCGCGCAAAACGCCAAAACCGGCGGTCGCCAACGGCAGCAGGCCGATATACACCAGCGAATGCGCCGAGGTGGTGTGCTGCAGCGCCAGCGCCGTCAGCAGCGGAAAACCGATGACCACGCCGAGCGCCACAAACAGCAGCGGCGGCAAATCGGCCCGCGTCGGCCGCGCCTGGCGGGTGATCAGCAGCGCACACAGCGCCAGCAAGGCGGCGATCGCCGCCCTGACCGCCGTCAGAAACAGCGGATCGAGCTCCAGCACCGCCACCCGCGTGGCGGGCAGCGAGCCGCTGAAAATAATCATGCCGAGGAAGCCGTTCATCCAGCCCTGGGGCGAATGCCCGGCGGCGGGATGCGCAGGGGGAACAACGAGAGTTTTTTCAGACTGACTGTCCGTCATGTGAACGCTCCGCACGCCTGAGGCATACCGAAATCGGCAACCCGCGAGGCGATGTCATAGTGAAAGAGAACATCGTTCCCCGGCGTCACTTGCCGGGGCCTGGTTCTATTTTTCAGATAAAGCGGTTCACGGACAGGTCCGGATAGCGAGATTTTCACTGTGCCGGTTCCGCTAACGCCAAAGAAGGGCGTTTTTCGGGCTGTCCTTGGCCGTTTGGCGGCTCTGCCTGCGGGGTATCATGGACTTTTATGCGTTTTTGCAGAACAGGACAAGGTGCGGTGCCGTGGTGAAACCCTTCTTACGCAGTGGCAGTTTGGATGATGTGCTGGCTTTAGGCGAAAACGGGCAACCGATCTACGCCTGCGCGCAGCAGCTGCGGGAAACCCTGCGTCTTCGCCGGCAGCAGCAGGCCGCCGACTGTCTGGCGATCCCCCAGCCGAACGAAAGCGGCACCCGCATCGACTGGTATGCGCCCTTCCCCGGCAAGGTCACCTCCTGGCTGGCGGCGAGCGATGCCCAGCGCGCGCAGGCGGTGCGCCACCTGGAACACTGCCTGACGATCTTCCGCAGCCTGACGGAACAGGCCCAGGCGACCGATCACCCCAGCCATCGCCTGTTCGGTGCGCTGCTGGCCAAAGCGATGCACATGCCCGACCCCAACCACGTTTACCTGGTGGACGATCGGCCGGTGCTGACCTTCTGGGGCTTTATCAAGCCGCAGGCGCAGAGCCCGGACGATCCGCTGGCCTGCCTGCGCCCGCTCGAATCGGAAGTGGAAAAACCGGCGCCGATCGCCGCCGCACCGCGCAAGACGGCCGTTGTCGAACCGGTAAAACCGGCCCCGGCCGCCGAGCCTGAACCGGCGCCCGCCCCGGCAGCGCCTATCGAATCCTCTGCCGTCGTTCGCCCGCGCCAGCGCTACGCTCTCTGGCTGTTGCCCGTACTGTTGCTGGGCAGTGCGGCGCTGGCCGCCTGGCTGCACCGCTCGCCGCCGCCGCAACCGGCGATGCCGGCGGAGGTCCAGCATCCGGCGCCGCCGGAAAAAACCGCCGCGCCGTTGCCCAAGCTGCGCTTACCGCTGGCGCACGCGACGCTGATGCCGCCGCCCCCGGCGCCGGTCATCCCGCCGCCGCTGGACAAACATGCGCTGGTGCTGCCGCCCGAGGCGGTGAAGGCCGGCTCCACCCGTTTCCTTAATGGCAAATGGCGCGCCACGGTGGCGCTGAAAGACCCGATTACCGGCAAGCGCCCCAGCCTGCAATATCGTCTGAACGGCGGCAAAGGCATCGCCGTCATCGCCTACGGCGACGGCGTCAGCTGCCGGGTGGCGGTCGAAGCCGGGCTGATGCAGTCCGGCAATCTGGTGATCAACAGCCGCACCAAGGCGCGCTGCAGCGACGGTAGCCGCTACCAGATCCCGGAGATCGTTTGCCGCCAGGGCGAAACCGGCGCGGCGGAGTGCACCGGCCGCTACGATGCGGACACCACCTATCCCATGACGTTCAAGCGCGAGAGTAAATGATGCTGGCACCCCTTACGGACTACAAACACGGCATTACGCTGATTCAGGACAGCGGCATTCAGTTTCTGGACTTTGCCCTGACGCCGCTGCTGGACGCCGAGTTTCCCGGCAAATTCGTGCGCAAGACCGCCAGCGGCCCGCTGCTGCGCCTGCAATGGGAGGCCGAGAGCGGCAAATACCAGCTGCCGGCCGTGGGCGACCAGGCCGCCGAAGTGGTGCGGCCGGAGTTCAGCTATCCGCTGCAGCAGTCGCTGCGCCTGCTGGATAAGCTCTGGCTGCCGCTGCCCTTCTTGCGCCACACCCCGGCAGGCCTGTTTTTGTCGGGCCCGGACAACTGGGCGCGCCTGCAGGTGGTGCAGCTGGATGAACCGGATCAGGACGGCAACCTGCTGCGCGTGGTGCTGGCCTTCGACACCCGCGCCGCCGCACCCGGCCAGGAGACGCTGGCGCCGGGCGAAAGCGATCTCGGCACCGGGCTCAACTTCGCGCTGGCGCACCGCAACCACGAACTGGGCGAGTTTCTCGATCTGACCTGGGTAGACGGCTGGCTGCGCGAAGCGTTCAGCCAGCGCGCCGCCGAGCGGGAGCAGCGTGCCGAAGTGGAGATCAACGCCGGGCTGAAAACCTTCGAGTATCAGGCGCACTACCTCAATCTGCTGCACATGCTCGGCCATCAGCTGGCGGTACCGCAGATAAAGATGGTGGCGGCGACGTTGCAGCAACCGGCGATCGACGTCGATCTGGTGCTGGACGTCGGCAACTCGCACACCTGCGGCGTGCTGGTCGAAGACCACCCGGAAGAGAGCAACGGCCTGAAGCAAACCTACGAGCTGCAGCTGCGTTCGCTGTCCGAACCGCACCGCGTCTACAACGAACTGTTCGAGAGCCGGGTGGAGTTTTCTCAGGCCAGCTTCGGCAAGCCGCATCTGTCGTTCCAGAGCGGGCGCGACGACGCCTTCCAGTGGCCCTCCATCACCCGCGTCGGCCGCGAAGCCGCGCAGCTGGCGCAGCGGCGAACGGGCCATGAAGGCACTACCGGCATTTCCAGCCCGCGCCGCTACCTGTGGGACGAGGAGCGCTATGCGCCCGGCTGGCGCTTCAACGAGCGGCACGAGCCGATGGCCGCCGCCGCGCCGTTGACCACCCTCATCAACGACGAAGGCGTGCCGCTGTCCGCCCTGCCGACGGCGCAACGGCTGCCAGTGTTCGCCGCCCATTACAGCCGCAGCGCGGTGATGACGCTGATGCTGAGCGAGCTGCTGGCGCAGGCGCTGATGCAGATCAACAGCATCGCCCAGCGCAGCCGCATGCCGAACGCCGCCGCGCCGCGCCGTTTGCGCGCCATCATTCTGACGCTGCCTTCGGCCATGCCGAAGCCGGAGCGCGAGATCTTCCGCCGCCGCATGCAGGAAGCGATCGGGCTGGTGTGGAAGTCCCTCGGCTGGCACCCGCAGGATGCGCCGTTCGACGGCGCGCACGTCCGCTTCCCGGTGCCTCAGGTGCAGATGGAGTGGGACGAGGCCACCTGCGGCCAGATGGTCTATCTGTACAATGAAACCCAGGTGAACTTCGCCGGCCGCACCGACGCCTTTTTCGCCGCCATGGCCCGGCCCGACCGGCCGCTGGCGCCGGGTGAACAGGCGGGAAAAACGTTGCGCATCGCCTCCATCGACATCGGCGGCGGCACCACGGATCTGGCGATCACGCACTATTCGCTCGATGACGGCGTGGGCAACAACATCAAAATCAACCCGCGCCTGCTGTTCCGCGAGGGCTTTAAAGTCGCCGGCGACGATATCCTGCTGGACGCCATCCAGCAGTTTATCCTGCCCGCCGTGCAGCAGGCGTTCGAAGCCGCCGGCGTGAGCGCCGCCCCGGCGTTGATGGACAGGCTGTTCGGCAACGAAGGGCGCATGGACGGGCTTTCTACCCTGCGTCAGCAGGCGGCGCTGCAGATTTTCATGCCCGCCGGACGCGCGCTGCTCGGCGCCTATGAAGAATACGATCCGCTGGACAGCCGGGCGGAAATCGCCGCCAGCCTGGGCGATCTGCTGCCGCAGCCGCCGACGCCGCAGGTGCTGGCGTTTATCAACGGCGAGGTGCAGCGCGAAGCCGACAGCGACGCCTTCGATATTCTGCACACCCCGCTGGTGATCCGCCTGGCCGATCTGCACGCCGCCTTCTTGTCCGATCGCATCGGCATCGGCCGCTGCCTGCGCCTGTTGGCCGAGGTGGTGGCGCTGTATACCTGCGACGTGCTGCTGTTGACCGGCCGCCCGGCGCGTTTCCCCGGCGTGCAGGCGCTGCTGCGCCATCTGCAGCCGTTGCCCGCCAGCCGCATTCTGCCGCTCGAGGGCTACCACACCCGCAGCTGGTACCCGTTCAACAAGCGCGGCCGCATCGACAACCCGAAATCCACCGCCGCGGTAGGTGCCATGCTGTGCCTGTTGGCGATCGACCTGCGCCTGGAGAGCTTTTACTTCAACGTCGGCGATTTCCAGCCCTACTCCACCATTCGCCATCTGGGCATGCTGGACGGCAACAACATGCTGGCGGACGATAACGTCTATTACCGCGACATCGATCTGGATCGCGCCGACTTCGTGCTCGACCCCGCCGGCAGCTTCCAGCTGCGCGGCCCGCTGCGCCTGGGCTTCCGCCAACTGGACAACGAACGCTGGCCGGCCTCGCCGCTCTATACGCTGACCATTAATGACGCCCAGCTGGCGCGCAAACTGGCCGGCGATGCGGTGATCACCCTGCGGCTGGCCATTACCGCCAGCGCCGAACAGGGCGCAGAAAGCGTCAAGATCGCGCAGGCGTTGCTGGCCGACGGCAGCCCCGTCCCGGCGCACCACCTGCAACTGAAACTCAATACCCTGGCTGCCAGCGCCTCCGGCGCGACCCACTACTGGATAGACAGCGGGAGCATTTACCCACGATGAAAGCTACCACTACCGCCCAATCGGCCCCGAACCACGCACTCAGCGCCGGCATTCTGCAGGCGATCGCCTGGGTGAGCGCCGCGCGCCGGCAGTCCGCCCGTTTGGAACGGGAAGCCGATCGCCTGACGCTGCGCCTGCGCCGTTGCCATAACCGCGCACTGCAATTGGCGAAGGCGCAACCTGAGCAGGTCGCTATCGGCCTGTACGGCCACAACGCCGCCGCCAAGGCCCACCTACTGGCGGCGCTGGCCCCCGGCGCAGAAAGGCTGCACGGCGACGCCGCGCTGGCGGTGCGTTACTGCGCCACCGCGCCGACGCCGTCCACCGAGTATCCTCTCGCCCTCACGCTGCTCGATGAAGCGCAGTGGCTGGCCATCACGCTCGATGCCGCCGCGATGGGCGGCTTCCGGCTGGACTGGGACGCCCGCGCGATCGCCGGCCATCTGCAAGCGTTGGCGCGTCACCGCCAAGCCGTCGCCCTCGACGGCCTCAGCGACAGCGATGTGCTGGCGCTGTGGGATAGCCAACGCCGCCACGGCGACAAGGGGCAACAGACGCTGGACAGGCATTTCTGGCCGCAGGCCGTGGCGCTGGCGCCGCAGCTGAGCATCGACGATCGCGCGCGCCTGTTTGCGCCGCTGTGGGGAGAGGAAACGACGCTGACAGCGCATTATCGCCAGCTGGCGCACACGCTGCATGCCCTCGGTGGCAGCCGACAGGTTCATGCTCCGCACCGCGCCTTACCGCTGCTGACCGCGAGCGCCGCAGCGGAAAACGCCGCGATCGTCGTGATGGCCGAACACGGCGGTGAACGGAAGATCGCGTTGAGCGATCTGACCTGGCTGACCGCCGAAGTCACCACCGTTCTGCCGCAGACGGCGCAGGCGGGCCTGCCCGCCGACGTGGCGCTGGTCGACCTGCCCGGCAGCCGCGCCTGCCCGCAGGCGGAACCGACGCAGCGGCTGCAACAGGCGAAACGCGCCCATTTGCTGACCCGCTGCGCAGACGGCCTGCACGCCAACCTGCTGCTGGTGGCCGATGCCGCCGCCACGCCGCAGGACGCCGCCCGCGTCGGCCAGGCGCTCGCCAACTGGGTCAACCAGACTCAGGGAGAAACCCCGGCGCTGCGCCAGCGCCGCAAACCCGGCCTGATCTGGGCGATCACGCCGTTCGATCAACGCGGGGAAGGCAAAGCGCGCCCCGACGACGCCGTACAGCGCCAGGTCGGCGAGCCCGGCGACAGCTGGGCCACGCTGCTGGCGCTGGATGAACAGGATTGCCGCCGCATGGTAAGTTACCTGGCCACCCAGGCGCGCCCGGCCCAGAAGCAAGCGCGCCTGCTCGAACAGCGCGAAGAGTTGCAGCGTGAGCTGACGGAAAGCCTGCTCGGCAACTGGCTCACCGCCGCCGCTCCGCACGCGGCGCAGCAACGCGGCCAACAGCTGCTGCGCGCGCTGCAGGCGCAGGCCGGCCGCCACGGCGAACTGCTGGAACGGCTGTTGCCGCAGCGCGATACGTTGCGCCAGCTTTATCAGCAACAGCAGCACGCCGCGCCGGCCCCGACGACGACGCCTGTACCGTTCGGGCTCGACATCGATCTGTTCGGCGCGCCGGAAACCCCGGCATCCGGCGAGCCCTCCGCGTCGCCCTTTGCCGCGCGGGTATTCGCGGATTGGATCAACCATCTGCGCAGCCTGCCGGACAGCCGCCGGTTGCTGGAGCTGCTCGGCGTCGAAAAGCCGCATCTGGAACTGCTGGTCGATGCGCTGATCGGCGCCGCCTGTCGCCTGCGGCTCGATGATGAGCTGGAACGCGCGCTGTGCGCCGGGGGCCTGCCGGAACAGAGTGAAGATCGGCAAATCAGCCAGGCGCTGGCGATACTGGGCGACTTCGTCGCCTGGCTCGGCTTCCAGCGGCGCGATGCGGCAACGCGCCCCGAGAGCCGCGTCAACCCCGGCCAGCCGATCTTTACCCCGCCGCCGCAGCCGGCGGTGGACTGGAGCAGCCAGCAGCGGTTAACCCGGCTGGCGCCGACGCCGACCAAAAACACCGCGTTTTATATCTATGACTGGCTGATCGGCCTGCAAACCCTGCTGGCGGAGAATGCGGCGACGGAAAGCGCGCTCGGCGAGGCGCAGCGCGCGGCGTTGGAAGAGATCGTGGCGACTCTGCGATAAGCGGCGGCTCTGGCAGCAATAGGGGGCGAAAACAGGATAAATCGGGCGTTGCCGATTATGCTGATGAGTAACGCAGCGATTCTGGGAGAAAATCATGCCCCCTTTCAGCCTGAAGACTATCGATCATGTGGTTCTGCGCGTGCGCGATGCGGAAAAAAGCCTGCGGTTCTATACCCAGACGCTGGGTTGCGACATCGCCAAACGGCGGCCCGATTTGGGGCTGGTGCACCTGCGCGCCGGAACGGCCATGATTGATCTGGTCGACGTGAACGGCCAGCTTGGAAAAAAAGGCGGCGACGCGCCCGATCCTCACCGGCAAAATGTCGATCACCTCTGCCTGCGCATCGATCCTTTCAACGAAGACGAACTGCTGGCCTATCTGCGATCGCAGGGGATCGCCGTCGAGCCCGCTGAATCGCGCTACGGCGCGGAAGGCGACGGGCCATCGGTTTACTTCAGCGATCCGGACGGCAATCGCATAGAGCTTAAGGGGCCGGCGGCCGATTAAATCACGGTGTGTTCCGGATGTCGGATAATCATAAAATAGCCTTCTAAATCGGCCTAGCCCCTTCACGCTGCTGAACGTTAACGCCCCTGCGCCGCCAACGCCTGGGCGCAGGCCCAGGCCGAGCTCCACGCCCACTGGAAGTTGTAGCCGCCCAACCACCCGGTCACGTCCACCACTTCGCCGATAAAATAGAGCCCCGGCGCCTTGTGGGCTTCCATCGTCTTGGAGGAAAGTTCGTTGGTGTCGACGCCGCCGAGCGTCACTTCCGCCGTGCGGTAGCCTTCGGTGCCGTTCGGCTGCACGCGCCAGTTCTGCAACAGATCCACCAGCGCCGCCTGCTGCGGCGCATTCAGCTGCTTCAGCGTGGCCTCCGGCAGTTGTCCCAGGGTTTGCAAGCACTCCACCAACCGCTTCGGCAATTGCAGCGCCAGGGTGTTTTTCAGGCTTTGGTTCGGGTGCTGGCGGCGTTGATCATCCAGGAAGACCGCCAAATCCAGCTCAGGAAGTAAGTTAACGCTCACATACTCACCCGGTTGCCAGTAGCTGGACAGCTGCAGCACCGCCGGGCCGGACAGACCGCGATGGGTAAACAGGATGCTTTCACGGAAGCTGACGCCGTTCTCGGCGGTGATCACCGCCGGCACCGAGACGCCGGACAGCGTCTGCACATGCTCCAGCAGCGGCTTATGCAGGGTAAAAGGCACCAGCCCGGCGCGCGTCGGCAGCACCCTGAGGCCGAACTGCTCCGCCAGCTTGTAACCGAACGGCGAAGCGCCCAGCCCCGGCATGGACAAACCGCCGCTGGCCACCACAAGTGAGCGAGCACTCACTTTTTCACCATTCAGCGCCAGCGCGTAACCATGTTCGGTTTTCTCCACGCCCAGCACTTCGCTGCGCAGGCGCATCGTCACCTGGCCCAGCTCGCACTCTTTGACCAGCAGATCCACCACCTGCTGCGCCGAGTCGTCGCAGAACAGCTGCCCCAGCGTTTTTTCATGGTAGGCGATGCCGTAGCGGTTGATCAGATCGATGAAGTCCCACTGGGTGTAGCGCGCCAGCGCCGACTTGCAAAAGTGCGGGTTGTTCGACAGGTAGGCCGCCGGTTCGGCGTACATGTTGGTAAAGTTGCAGCGCCCGCCGCCGGACATCAGGATCTTGCGGCCCGGTTTTTTGCCGTTGTCGAGCAGCAACACGCGGCAACCGAGTTGCCCCGCCTGCGCGGCGCAAAACATGCCGGCGGCGCCCGCCCCAATCACTACGACATCAAACTGTTCCACCTGAGCCTCTCTTATCAAAACCACAATCGCGACAAAAGGGCGCCATATTACGCCGTTTCGCCGCCGGTCACCGCCAAATTCACGGCGGCAGATTGTAAAGCCCCGGCGCCGCCAACGCCATAGTAAGAAAATATTACAGAGGTCAGAGGAGATTAACGCATTGATATTCCATATTTTTGTTATAGGCGCGTCATCGTTTCGTCATGTCCAAATCAAAAAAACGTCATATTTTCCTTTTCCCCGGCCCCGGTTGTCACTGATAATGCGCGGCGTTCATGTCCACAAACTGGCGTAACGCTTATGCTGCATTTGTTCGCTGGCCTGGATTTCCATACCGGCCTGATGTTAATTCTCGCATTGTTGTTCGTGTTGTTTTATGAAGCCATCAACGGTTTTCATGATACGGCCAATGCGGTCGCTACAGTTATTTATACCCGCGCCATGCGCTCGCAACTTGCGGTCGTGATGGCAGGTTTGTTCAACTTTCTTGGCGTAATGCTCGGCGGTTTGAGTGTTGCTTACGCCATCGTCCACTTGCTGCCTACCGATCTGTTGTTGAACGTCAGTTCAGCACACGGATTAGCCATGGTCTTCTCCATGCTGTTGGCGGCAATCATCTGGAACCTCGGCACCTGGTATTTCGGTCTGCCGGCCTCCAGTTCCCATACGCTGATAGGCGCAATCATCGGTGTCGGTTTAACCAACGCCCTGATGACCCACACTTCGGTGGTGGATGCGCTTAACGTCCCGAAAATGATTGGTATTTTCCTTTCTCTGCTGTTCTCGCCGCTGGTCGGCATGATGGTGGCGGGAGTGATGGTGTTCGCCTTGCGCCGCTATTGGAGTGGCACCAAGAAACGCCAGCGTATCCACATGACCCCTGCGGAACGTGAAAAGGTCGACGGCAAACGCAAGCCGCCGTTCTGGACCCGTATCGCGCTGATCCTGTCGGCGATTGGCGTCAGCTTCTCGCACGGCGCCAACGACGGCCAGAAAGGCATCGGCCTGATCATGCTGGTGCTGATCGGCGTTGCGCCGGCCGGCTTCGTGGTCAATATGAATGCAACCGGTTATGACATCACCCGTACGCGTGACGCCGTGACCCACCTGCAGCAATATTACCAGCAGCACGGCGACGCGCTGTCGCATGCGGTGTCGTTGACGCCGCTGGTGCCAAGCCCGGATGACGAAGCTGCGCCGAACAAGCCGGCCGAGTTCCACTGCGACAGTTCGCGCGCCATGCCGGCGATCGAGCTGGCTCAGGGCATGCTGACCAACCTGCAAAGCTACGATCAGCTGACGGTTGAGCAGCGCAGCCACCTGCGCCGCCTGCTGATGTGCGTGACCGACACGGCGGATAAAGTCGCCAAGCTGCCGGAAACCTCATCCGCCGACCAGCGCTTCCTGAAGAACCTGCGTCAGGATCTGCTGCAGACCGTCGAGTACGCGCCGATGTGGATCATTGTCGCCGTCGCGCTGGCGCTGTCGCTCGGCACCATGGTGGGCTGGAAACGCGTGGCCACCACCATCGGCGAGAAGATCGGCAAGAAAGGCATGACCTACGCCCAGGGCGTATCGGCCCAGATGACCGCGGCGCTGTCTATCGGCGTGGCGAGTTATACCGGCATGCCGGTCTCCACCACCCACGTCCTCTCTTCGGCGGTTGCCGGGACGATGATCGTGGACGGCGGCGGCGTGCAGAGCAAAACCGTGAAGAACATCCTGTTGGCCTGGGTACTGACCCTGCCAATCTCGATTCTGCTTTCCGGTGCGCTGTATTGGGTTGCGTTGAAGCTGATCTAAGCGATAAGCATCATGAGGAAGGCGGCCGCAGGGCCGCCTTTTTTTTGCCTGCATCAAGGGAAACAGGAAGGCATTAATACCAGATCATCAGCGCTATCAGGCTGATGACCACCAGGCCGCACAGGGCCGAGGTCAGCATGAACTGCCCGCGCACCCGTTCGCAGCGGCGAATAAACTCCGGATCGTGGTGCTCGACATAGCGTTGCGCAAAGATATAGCGCACCAGCCTCAGCTGCTTGCTGGGTTGCCCGTGGGCGGTGAAGAAACCGCCGCCATCGACGTATTGGTACAGCAGCGGATCGCAGCCGCGCAATACCACCAGCAATGCGCGCAGAGAAGAGTAATACCGCACCATGTTTACCACACACACCACACATAAGGCCCAAAACAGCGCGACGGTACTGATCATGATTACCCCCTCAAGGCGTTGTTATCCGCGGCCATCCGCCGGGTCCAACCGCCCTACCTCATTACCCGATACTCTGCTGGAGCTTACCGCTCTCATCCCCTTTTTTGCCTGCACGGGCCATGCCCATAACCCACCGCCTCCGGAGACGTTACCGCACCGCACAGAGAAATTTGCACGGCGTGATTCCACTCAGAGGGGAAATGGTGAGGCCCATATTCATCATTGTAGGTTAATGAAACGCAAACTGGCCTGATCAGTGGATAAAATTTACCGCCACGCGCCGAAACGCCCCCGCCGGGGCGTTATAAGTGATAACCGTTCGTCTGCAATTAGTCGTTTTTCCTGGATAGTCTATCCCGCCCCACGCCGCTGATCTTTCCCCCCACGCTGGCTAGACTCAGGTTTCCGTTACGCTCATCCAAGGAAACTGTTATGGCAAACCATTCAATCAAGGGAAAAACCGTCCTGATCGCCGGCGGCGCCAAAAATCTCGGCGGGCTGATCGCGCGCGATTTGGCTGAACAAGGCGCCAAAGCGGTAGTGATCCACTACAACAGCGCCGCCTCCAAAGCCGAAGCGGATAAGACCGTCGCCGCCATCCAGGCCGCCGGGGCGCAAGGCGTCGCGCTGCAGGCCGATTTGACCACCGCGGGCGCGGTCGAGAAGCTGTTCGCCGATGCGGTCGCCGCCGTCGGCAAGCCGGATATCGCCATCAATACCGTCGGCAAAGTGCTGAAAAAGCCGATGGTCGACATCGGCGAGGCCGAGTACGACGAGATGACCGCGGTCAACGCCAAAACCGCGTTCTTCTTCCTGAAAGAGGCGGGCAAACACCTCAACGACAACGGTAAAATCTGCACGCTGGTCACCTCGCTGCTCGGCGCCTTCACGCCGTTCTATGCCGCTTACGCCGGCACCAAGGCGCCGGTGGAGCACTTCACCCGCGCCGCCGCCAAGGAGTTCGGCGAGCGCGGCATCTCCGTGACGGCGGTCGGCCCCGGCCCGATGGACACCCCGTTCTTCTATCCGGCCGAAGGCGCCGATGCGGTGGCGTATCACCAAAGCGCGGCGGCGCTGTCGCCGTTCAGCAAAACCGGCCTCACCGATATCGAAGACGTGGTGCCGTTTATCCGCCACCTGGTCAGCGACGGCTGGTGGGTTACCGGCCAAACTATCCTGATCAACGGCGGCTATACTACCAAGTAACGCCGCATGGGGGGCGCGCGTCTGGCGTCCGCCCCCGCCAGGAGGCGCAGCGTAGAGGATATTGCAATGCACATGCTAATGGTCATTGGCGGAGGCGTAGTTCTCCTGGGATTGTTTGTGCTGTTCGGCTGGCTCTGGGGCGCCAGCGCGGCGGGTATGGCGCTGGCGGCAAAAATTTTCGTCCCGGCCTGGTTGCTGATCGCGGCGGTCAATATGTGGGTGGGCGTCGCCCACGCGGGCTACAGCCTGCGGGCGGAGTTGCCGATCCTGCTGCTGGTGTTCGCGATCCCCGCCGCCATCGCCGCGTTCGTATTCTGGCGCCTCGCCCATGTCTGAAAGTGCCGGCGACCTGCTCAACGTGGTGACGCTACTGGGCGCCGCCGTGGTGGCCGTGCCGCTGTTCAAGCGCTTGGGGCTGGGCTCGGTGCTGGGTTATCTGGCCGCCGGTTTGGCGATTGGGCCGTTCGGCTTTGGTTTGTTCAACGATGCGCAGACCATCCTGCACATCGCTGAACTTGGGGTGGTGATGTTTCTCTTCGTCATCGGCCTGGAGATGCGGCCTTCTCATCTGTGGAACATGCGGCGCGATATTTTCGGCCTGGGCAGCCTGCAGGTATTGAGCTGCGGGCTGCTGCTCACCGCCATCGGCATGGCCTTCGGCTTTTCATTGGCCATCTCCTTCATCTGCGGCATGGGATTCGTGCTGACGTCTACCGCCATCGTCATGCAACTGTTGGGCGAGCGCGGCGACATCGCCAGCCCGCGCGGTCAGAAAATCGTCGCCGTATTGCTGTTTGAAGATCTGATGATTGTCCCGCTGCTGGCGCTGGTGGCGTTCATCGCGCCGGCCGGTTCATCGACGCCGGTATCCGGTTCCGCCTGGGGCGGCATCGCCATCGCCGCCGGTGCGCTGGCCGCGCTGGTGGCGGCCGGCATCTGGCTGCTGAACCCGCTGTTTCGCATTCTGGCGCACGCCAAAGCGCGCGAAGTGATGACCGCAGCCGCGCTGCTGGTAGTGCTTGGCGCCGCTTTGCTGATGCAGCTGGGTGGCCTCTCCATGGCCATGGGCGCCTTTTTGGCCGGCGTGCTGCTGTCGGAATCGACGTTCCGCCATCAGCTCGAAGCCGACATCGAGCCCTTTCGCGGTCTGCTTTTGGGGCTGTTCTTCCTCGGCGTCGGCATGTCTCTCGATCTGGCCGTGGTGGCGCGCAACTGGCCGCTGATCGTCAGCGGCGTGCTGGCGATGATGTTCATCAAAGGCCTGTGTATTTACTGCGTGGCCCGGTTGACGAAAAGCTCGCACGGTGATGCTCTCGACCGCGCCGTACTCATGGCGCAAGGGGGAGAATTTGCGTTTGTGCTGTTCGCCGCTGCGCTGGCCAATCAGGTGCTGCCTGCGGAAGCCAACGCCAACATGACCGCCGTCGTGGTGCTGTCGATGGCTTTGACACCGCTGGCGGTGTTGATCCACCAACGCCTGCGCGCCTCGTCCGACGCCTCGTTGGACGGCACGGAACAGCCCACCGGCTTGACCAACAGCGTGCTGATCGTCGGGTTCGGCCGTTTTGGTCAGATCGTCAGCCAGCACGTTTTGGCGATGGGCGCCGATATCGCCATTATCGACCGCGAACCCCAGGTTGCCCGCGACGCGCAAGACTTCGGCTTCAAAGTTTACTATGGCGACGGTGCGCGCATGGATGTGCTGCATGCGGCGGGCGCCGGCTACGCCCGCGCCATCTTGGTCTGCATTGACGATCCGCAAGCCGCCACGCAGATTGTCGAACACGCCAAAACCCACTTCCCGCAGGCCCGCGTGCTGGCTCGCGCTCATGACCGCGAACATGCCATCGCGCTGATCAAGGCCAATGTGGATTACCAAATTCGCGTCACCTTAGAGTCCGCCATGTCTTTCGGGCATGAAGCTATGTTGGCGTTGGGCTCCGATCCGGAAACCGCGGCGGATCTGATGGCCGAGCTGCGGCGCAAAGATGCCGAACGGTTGGCGATGGAGGTGTCCGGCGGCATTTACGCCGGTACATCGATGATTTTGGGCAATGCGCCGACCAAGGCGAAGAAGGAATGACGGGCATGCCGACCCTTTTCCGCCGGCGCAGCGATGCGCTCGCGGCCGATAATCAAACGGCCGATGAGGTGGTGCGGTTTTGGCGAGACGCCGGCGCAGAGCAATGGTTCCGGCAGGATCCGCGCTTCGACCAACGCTTTCGCGCGCGCTTTTTGGGCCTGCATCTGGCGGCGGCCCGGCGTGAACGCGACGACTGGCTTAAGACGCCGGAAAGCGCGCTGGCGCTGATGATCCTGCTCGACCAATTTCCGCGCAACGCTTTTCGCAACACCGCCCACATGTACGCCACCGATCCGCTGGCGCGCCGCTTCGCCCGCATCGCCATTGCGGCGAACTACATGCAGGCCGTCGAGCCTTCGCTGCGCCTGTTTTTTTGCCTGCCGTTCGCCCATTCGGAAAATCTCGCCGATCAGGATCTTTCCGTGGCGCTAAACGCTCAACTGGGGCCGGCTGAACGCGCGCACGCCGAGGGACACCGCGATATCATCCGCCGTTTCGGTCGTTTCCCACATCGCAATCAGCTGCTGTTGCGCGATACTACCACGCAGGAGCAAGCCTTCCTGGAGCAAGGAGGGTTTGCCGGATAACGCCGCAGAATGCTTTAAGCGGCAATAATAAGGACAATAACGGGCGCATCGATGGACAGATTCAATCAATACCGCGTATTCGTGCAAGTGGCGGAGATGGGCAGCTTTATCCGCGCAGCCCATGTGCTGGAGGTGCCGCGCGCCTCGGTGTCCGCCGCCGTGCAACAGCTGGAAACGCAGCTGGGCGTGCGCCTGCTGCACCGCACCACGCGGCAGGTGCGGCTGACCGCCGACGGCGAACAGCTGCTCGAGCGGCTGCGCCCGCTGCTGGCCGAGGTGGAGGATATCGATCAGTCGTTTCAGGCCAGCCAGCGCCAGGCCTCCGGGCGGCTCAGCGTCGACGTGCCGAGCCGCATTGCCCGCCGGCTGATCGCGCCGGCGCTGCCCAGCCTGCTGCGGCGCCATCCCCACCTGCAGCTGGTGCTCGGCTCCGCCGATCGCGCCATCGATCTGGTGCAGGAAGGGGTCGACTGCGCGGTGCGCGTCGGCGATCTGCACGACAGCAGCCTGGTGATGCGCCCACTCGGCCATATCGCGCTGATCAACTGCGCCAGCCCCGCCTACCTGAGCGAATTCGGCCATCCGCTTCAGCCCGCCGATCTTGCCGAGGGGCACAGGAGCATCGGTTACGCCTCGCCCAAAACCGGCCGCGAATCCCCCTGGGAATACCTGACCGACGACGGCCATACCCAGCGGCTCGAACTGCCCAGCCGGGTGGTGGTCAACAACGCCGAGAGCTATATCGCCTGCTGCCGCGCCGGGCTGGGGCTGATGCAAATCCCGCGCTACGACGTGCAACACCTGCTCGACGCCGGCGAACTGGTGGAAGTCCTGCCCGCTTACCGCGCCGCCTCCATGCCGATCGCCCTGATCTATCCCCATCGTCGCCAGCGCTCACGCCGCCTGGCGGTGTTTCACGAGTGGTTTGAAAGCCTTCTGCAGCCGCATCTGGAGCGCTGATTGCGCATTTAGCGCTATACTTTGTTTAATAACGCTTATAATTCAAGCGGTCAGACCGGCAGCATCCGCATAATCAATAGGCTTTTACGCCGCGCGGGTGTACAACGAAAGGTATCGGGCGGAGAGATTTTCGATGCGGCGCAGTGTGATCGCCCCAACATATCATTGCGTTATCCGAATGATACTATGGAACCAAAAGCGCAAGGCGGGTAAACGGAACGCCTGCTAACCCTTTTAATCGGCATGTTTATGGAAGGAGTATTCTTATGGCTTACAAACACATACTGATCGCGGTGGACCTATCCCCGGAAAGCAAGATCCTGGTAGAAAAAGCCGTCTCGATGGCGCGGCCGTACAACGCTAAAGTTTCTCTGATCCACGTCGATGTCAACTATTCCGACCTCTATACCGGCCTGATCGACGTCAATCTCGGCGACATGCAAAAACGCATCTCCGAGGAAACCCATCAGGCGCTGACCGAGCTGTCGCAAAACGCTGGCTACCCGATCACCGAGACCCTGAGCGGCAGCGGCGATCTGGCGCAGGTATTGGTCGATGCCATCAAGAAATATGACATGGATCTGGTACTGTGCGGCCACCACCAGGATTTCTGGAGCAAGCTGATGTCTTCCGCTCGCCAGCTGATCAATACCGTGCACATCGATATGCTGATCGTGCCGCTGCGCGATGAAGAAGACGAATAAAGTAAGCACTTGCTAACTTAACTGCCCAACGCCCGCGCCCTGCGGGCGTTTTTCATGCCGCCACGCCGATTAATCGCTTGATAATCAACCGCCCTCCGATGATATAGTCGCTAAAGACACAACATCCTCCCCCGGGCATCGCCTATACCCATATCTATAAGAAATAGCGGGGGAAAACTTAATGCTAAAAGGAGTTATCCATGGAATATGCCGTATCGGTAGAGTCTTTCCTGTCCTCGTTACAGCGCCATAACCCCCACCAGCCGGAATATCTGCAGGCGGTGCGCGAAGTCTTCACCTCGCTGTGGCCGTTTATCGAACGCAACCCGCGCTATCGCGAACAGGCCCTGCTGGAGCGCCTGGTGGAGCCCGAGCGCGTCATTCAGTTCCGCGTCAGCTGGGTGGACGATCGCGGCCAGGTGCAGGTCAACCGCGCCTTCCGCGTGCAGTTCAACTCGGCCATCGGCCCCTACAAAGGTGGCATGCGCTTCCATCCGTCGGTAAACCTGTCGATCCTGAAGTTCCTCGGTTTTGAGCAGACCTTCAAGAACGCGTTGACCACCCTGCCGATGGGCGGCGGCAAAGGCGGCTCCGATTTCGATCCCAAGGGCAAAAGCCAGGGCGAGATCATGCGCTTCTGCCAGGCGCTGATGACCGAGCTGTATCGCCACCTGGGGCCGGACACCGACGTGCCGGCCGGCGACATCGGCGTCGGCGGCCGTGAAGTCGGCTTTATGGCCGGCATGATGAAGAAACTGTCCAACAACACCGCCTGCGTGTTTACCGGCAAGGGTCTCTCCTTCGGCGGCAGCCTGATCCGCCCCGAGGCGACCGGCTACGGCCTGGTGTACTTCACCGACGCCATGCTGCAGCGCCACGGCCTGGGCTTTGAAGGCATGCGGGTGGCGGTGTCCGGCTCCGGCAATGTGGCGCAGTACACCATCGAGAAAGCGCTGGAGCTGGATGCGCGCGTGATCACCGTGTCGGATTCCGGCGGCACCCTGGTGGACGAAGACGGCTTCACCACCGAGAAGTTGGCGCACCTGGCGGAGATCAAAAACCAGCGCTACGGCCGGGTGGCGGACTACGCCCGCGAACGCGGCCTGACGTATCTGGCGGGCCAGCAGCCGTGGAACGTGCCGGTGGATATCGCCCTACCGTGCGCCACCCAGAACGAACTGGATCTCGAGGCGGCGCAGACGCTGATCCGCAACGGGGTGAAGGCGGTGGCGGAAGGCGCCAACATGCCGACCACCATCCAGGCCACCGATGCCTTCCTCGACGCCGGCGTGCTGTTCGCGCCGGGCAAGGCGGCCAACGCCGGCGGCGTCGCCACCTCGGGACTGGAGATGGCGCAAAACGCCGCGCGCATCGGCTGGCGGGCAGAGAAAGTGGATGTACGTTTACAACATATCATGGCCGATATTCACCACGCCTGCGTGGAATACGGCGGCGAAGGCAAGCAAACCCACTACGTGCACGGCGCAAATATCGCCGGTTTCGTCAAGGTCGCGGACGCCATGCTGGCGCAGGGCGTGCTGTAATCCGCCTTAAAGGTGATCTTGTTCACACATCGATTAAATGCTTCAATGCCGGCCTCTGCGCCGGCATTTTTTTATGCTTTCTCACCATCCAAATGATGCCAATTGGTTAAATAAAAGTTAACAATAAGTTATTTATCGCTTCTTAATCGGTAGTAAATTTACCACCACAAAATAATTAAACATTTATTTAACACTAAATACGCCATTATTTTACTTAACTGTGCGCAGATCACATTTCGTTAACTTCAGCTACGCCCCCTCTTCCATTCCTTTGTAATCTGCAGCGGTGGAAAAACCGCCACCCCTACAGATAAAAAAAGGTACAGCTAATGAAATTTAACCTCGCATTATTAAATGCATGTGTGGTTTCTGCGTGCATGTTATCGACAACACCTGTGTTCGCCGCTGATAAATATGAGATTGCCGTGGTCGCCAAAGTGACCGGCATTCCGTGGTTCAACCGCATGGAAGTGGGCGTCAACGAAGCGGCAAAAAAACTCGACGTCAACGCCTACCAGACCGGCCCTTCTACCCCGGATCCGGCCGCGCAGGTCAAGGTAATTGAGGATCTGATCGCCAAGAACGTCAACGCCATCATCGTGGTGCCGAACGACGCCAAGGTGCTGGAGCCGGTGCTGAAAAAAGCGCGCGACAAAGGCATCGTGGTGCTGACCCATGAATCCCCGGACCAGCAGATCGGCCAGTGGGACATCGAGACCATCGACAGCGAGAAATATGCGCAGGCCAACGTCGATGAGCTGGCGAAAGACATGGGCGGCAAAGGCGGCTATGCGATCTACGTCGGCTCGCTGACCGTGCCGCTGCACAACGCCTGGGCCGATTCCGCCATCAAATACCAGAAAGAAAAATACCCGGACATGTTTGAAGTCACCTCGCGCTTGCCGGTGGCGGAAAGCATCGACAAATCCTACGCCACCACGCTGGATCTGATGAAAACCTATCCGCAGATGAAGGGCATCATCGGCTTCGGCTCGCTCGGCCCGATCGGCGCCGGCCAGGCGGTGGCCAAGAAACGCGCCAAGGACAAAATCGCGGTGGTGGGCATCGCCATGCCGGCGCAGGCCGCCCCTTACCTGATGCGCGGCGACATCAAAAAAGCGCTGCTGTGGGATCCGAAAGACGCCGGCTATGCGCTGGTGACGGTGGCCGACCAGCTGCTGCAGGGCAAGGAAGTGAACAAGGATCTGGCGATCGAGGGCCTCGGCAAGGCCGACGTCGACATGGAACACAAAGTGATTCGGTTTAATAAGATTTTGGAAGTCACCAAAGACAACGCCCAATCGCTTGGATTCTGATTTTTCGCGTAATTTCGCCACACCGGGAAAGTAGTTAAACCCTCGTAGGGGCGCAGCTTGCTGCGCCCAGGGCTTCGGCCGCTACGCAAGCACAGGTTAACGTTATGACAGCCTCCCCCGCATTTATCACCCTGGAGAATATCAGCAAGCGATTCCCAGGCGTGCTGGCATTAGACCAGATCAACCTGACGCTCAATATTGGCGAAGTGCACTGCCTGGCCGGGCAAAACGGCTGCGGCAAAAGCACCATCATTAAAATCATCTCCGGCGTCTATCAGCCGGAAAAAGGCGCCAACATTTCGCTTGAAGGCAAACTCTTCCACGCCCTGACGCCGCAGCTGTCCGGTTATTACGGCATACAGGTTATCTACCAGGACCTGTCGCTGTTCCCCAACCTGACGGTGGCGGAGAACATCGCCATCCACCGTTACCTGCCCGGCGGCCATTTCTGGGTACGCAAGCGGGTGATGCGCCAGACGGCGCTCGACGCCATGGCGCGGGTCGGCGTACGCATCGATCCCGATAAAAAGGTGGAAAAACTGTCGATCGCCGATCGGCAGCTGGTGGCGATTTGCCGCGCCATCGCCGCCGAGGCGCGGTTGGTTATCATGGACGAACCGACCGCCTCGCTGACCCGCCAGGAGGTCGACGGCCTGCTGCGGGTGGTCAACGAGCTGAAGGCGGCCGGCATCTGCGTGGTATTCGTCAGCCACAGATTGGATGAAGTGATGGAAGTCGCCGATCGCATCAGCGTGATGCGCGACGGCAAGCTGGTGGGCACCTGGCCGGCCAGCGAACTGGACAGCCACGAACTGGCGTTCCTGATGACCGGCCAACGCTTCCACTACAGCCCGCTGCCGCCGCTGCCGCCGGCCGAACAGGCGCCGCTGCTCGAAGTGCGCAACCTCAGCCGCGGCGAGAAATACCGCAACGTCAATCTGGCGCTGCGCGGCGGCGAGATCGTCTCGATCGTCGGCCTGCTCGGCGCCGGCCGCACCGAACTGTGCCTCAGCCTGTTCGGCATGACGCGGCCGGACAGCGGCGAGATCCGCATCGAGGGCCAGGCGGTGCAGCTGCACAACAACCGCGAAGCGGTGCGCCACGGCATCGGCTATGTGTCGGAGGATCGTCTGACGCAGGGGTTGATCATGGAGCAATCGATCTACGACAACACCATCGTCACCGTCTTCGATCGGCTGCATACCTCGCTCGGGCTGCTGGATCACGCCAAAGCGACCGAGCTGGTCAACCGGCTGATCCGCGATCTGAACATCAAGGTGTCCGACAGCGCGCTGCCGGTGAAAACCCTGTCCGGCGGCAACGCCCAGCGCATCGCCATCGCCAAGTGGGTGGCGACCCAGCCGAAGATCCTGATCCTCGACTCGCCCACCGTCGGCGTGGACATCGCCAACAAAGAGGGGATCTACCAGATCGCCCGCGATCTGGCGCAGCTGGGCATGGCGGTGCTGATGATCTGCGACGAGATCCCGGAAGCCTATTACAACAGCCATCGGGTGATGGTGATGCGCAAGGGCGAGCTGATCGCCGAGTTTGCGCCGCACCAGAGTACCGAGCAACAGATCGCCGAGGTGGTGAATGGATAAGTCATTATTGGCCCGCCTGGCCGGGCGGCACGAGTTTTATCTCGGCCTGTTGGTGCTGCTGCTGGCGATCGGCCTGAGCGCCGGCACCGACGAGTTTCTGACGCTCGGCAACCTGACCGACGTCGCCACCAGCTACGCCATTCTCGGCATCCTGGCCTGCGGGCTGTTCGTGGTGCTGATCGCCGGCGGCATCGACATTTCGTTCCCGGCGGTCACCGCCATCGCCCAATACGTGATGGCCAGCTGGGTGATCCAGCACGGCGGCAGCTTCCCGCTGGCGTTCGCCCTGGCGATTGGCGTTGGCCTGCTGCTCGGGCTGGTGAACGGCTTTCTGGTGTACTGGCTGAAGGTGCCGGCAATCATCATCACCATCGCCACCCTCAACCTGTTCTACGGCCTGCTGGTGTACTCCACCAACGGTACCTGGCTGTACGGCTTCCCGGACTGGTTCATGAACGGCATCAACTGGTTCTCGTTCCAGGGTGCCGACGGTTACGACTACGGCCTGACGCTGCCGCTGCTGTGCCTGCTGGCGACCATCGTCGTCACCGGCGTGCTGATGAACCGCACCCGGCTGGGGCGCCAGATCTACGCCATGGGCGGCAACCGCGACGCGGCGTCGCGCCTGGGGTTGAACCTGCTGCGGCTGCATTTTTGCGTCTACGGCTACATGGGCATTCTGGCCGGCGTCGCGGCGGTGGTGCAGGCGCAGATCACCCAGTCGGTGGCCCCCAACTCGCTGCTCGGCTTCGAGCTGACGGTATTGGCGGCGGTGGTGCTGGGTGGCACCAGCATGAGCGGCGGCCGCGGCTCGTTGACCGGCACCCTGCTCGGCGTGGTGCTGCTGGCCTTCCTGCAAAACGGGCTGACGCTGCTCAGCGTCTCGGCCTATTGGCACCAGGTGTTCAGCGGCGCGATCATTTTGATCAGCATCAGCACCACCGCCTGGAACGAAAAACGCAAGCTGCTCAAGGAGATCTGACATGACGCAGTTAACTCGGTTGATCCCAAGCGATCGGATCATTCGCCTGCAGGGCGCGATCATCATCGCGGTGGCGCTGCTGTTCGCCGGGCTGCTCGGATCGCGCTTCTTCAGCCTCGGCAACTTCCAGTCGATCGCCTCGCAGCTGCCGATCCTCGGCCTGCTGGCGCTCGGCATGGGCATCACCATGCTGACCGGCGGCATCAACCTGTCGATCATCGCCGGCGCCAACGCCTGTTCGCTGGTGATGGCGGCGATCATCGTCAGCCACCCTGACCAGCCGCTGTTCCTGGCGCTGGCGCTGGTGGCCGGCCTGCTGGTGGCGGTGGCGATCGGCGCGCTCAACGGCGCGCTGGTAGCCTGGATCGGCGTCTCGCCCATCCTCGCCTCGCTCGGCACCATGACCCTGATCACCGGCCTGAATATCCTGCTGTCCAACGGCGCGGTGATCTCCGGCTTCCCGGCGGCGATTCAATTTCTCGGCAACGGCGCCGTGCTCGGCGTGCCGGTGGCACTGATCCTGTTCCTGCTGGTGGCGGCCGGGCTGTGGCTGTTGCTGGAGCACACCACGCTGGGCCGCAGCCTGTACCTGATCGGCTCCAACGAGCAGGCCACCCGCTTCAGCGGCGTGAACACCGCGCGGGTGCAGGTAGCGGTGTATATCCTGTCGGCGCTGCTCGGCTGGGGCGCCGCCCTGCTGATGATGGCCAAGTTCAACTCGGCCAAGGCCGGCTACGGCGAATCTTATCTGCTGGTGACCATTCTGGCCTCGGTGCTGGGCGGCATTAACCCGGACGGCGGCTTCGGCCGCATTCTGGGGCTGGTGCTGGCGCTGATCGTGCTGCAAATGTTGGAAAGCGGCCTCAATTTGCTGGGGGTCAGCAGCTACCTGACCATGGCCCTGTGGGGCGGCGTGCTGATCCTGTTTATCGCGTTACAGAATCGAAAAGCCTGAGGAGAAAATAATGGCGAGCTATTTTATTGGCGTAGATGTGGGCACCGGAAGCGCGCGCGCGGGCGTATTCGATCTCAATGGCCGCATGGTCGGCCAGGCCAGCCGGGCCATCGATCTGTACCGGCCGAAGGCGGATTTCGTCGAGCAGTCGTCGGATAACATCTGGCAGGCGGTGTGCAATGCGGTGCGCGACGCGGTCAACCAGGCCGACATCAACCCGATCCAGGTCAAGGGGTTGGGCTTCGACGCCACCTGTTCGCTGGTGGTGCTGGATAAAGAGGGCAAGCCGCTGACCGTCAGCCCCTCCGGCCGCACCGAACAGAACATCATCGTGTGGATGGATCACCGGGCGATCGCCCAGGCCGAGCGCATCAACGCCACCAAACACCGGGTGCTGGACTTCGTCGGCGGCATTATCTCGCCGGAGATGCAGACGCCGAAACTGCTGTGGCTGAAACAGCACATGCCCACCACCTGGGCCAACGCCGGCTACCTGTTCGATCTGCCGGACTTCCTCACCTGGCGCGCCACCCAGGACGCCACCCGCTCGCTGTGTTCGACGGTATGCAAGTGGACCTATCTCGGCCACGAACAGCGCTGGGACAAGAGCTACTTCCAGCAGATCGGGCTGGAAGACGTGCTGGAACATGACGCGGCCAAGATCGGCAGCGACGTCAAAATGATGGGCGAGCCGCTGGGCCACGGCCTGACCCAGCGCGCCGCCGGCGAGATGGGGCTGATCGCCGGCACGGCGGTGAGCGTGTCGATCATCGACGCCCACGCCGGCACCCTCGGCACGCTGGGCGCCACCGGCGTCTCCGGCGAGGTGGCCGACTTCAATCGCCGCGTCGCGCTGATCGGCGGCACCTCCACCGGCCATATGGCGATGTCGCGCACCGCGCGCTTTATCGGCGGCGTCTGGGGGCCGTATTACTCGGCGATCCTGCCGGAATACTGGCTGAACGAAGGCGGCCAGTCCGCCACCGGCGCGCTGATCGACCACGTCATCCAGTCGCACCCGTGCTACCCGGAGCTACTGACGCAGGCGAAAACTCAGGGGCAGACCATCTATGAGGTGTTGAACGCCATTCTGCGCCGCATGGCCGGCGAGCCGGAGAATATCGCCTTCCTGACGCAGGACATTCATATGCTGCCGTACTTCCACGGCAACCGCTCGCCGCGCGCCAACCCGACGCTGACCGGCATCCTGACCGGGCTGAAGCTGTCGCGCACGCCGGAGGACATGGCGCTGCACTACCTGGCCACCATTCAGGCCATCGCGCTCGGCACCCGCCACATCATCGAAACCATGAACCACAGCGGCTACAGCATCGACACCATTATGGCCAGCGGCGGCGGCACCAAGAACCCGATCTTCGTGCAGGAGCACGCCAACGCCACCGGCTGCGCCATGCTGCTGCCGGAGGAGAGCGAAGCGATGCTGCTCGGCGGCGCGATGATGGGCACCGTGGCGGCGGGCGTGTTCGACACCCTGCCGGAGGCGATGAGCGCCATGAGCCGCATCGGCAAGACGGTCACGCCGCAGACCAACCAGATAAAAAGCTACTACGACCGCAAATACCGGGTATTCCACGAGCTGTACAACGACCACATGAAATACCGCCGGTTGATGCAGGAGGAGGCGTGATGCAGCAGGAATGGCGGCAGGCGGTGCAGGGTTGGCAAACCTACAGTCAGGAGCTGGCGCAGCTGGGCGAGCGCCTCGACGCGCGCACTTGGCAGCGGCTGCTGACGCTGCTGGCCGACTGCCGCGGTAAAATTGCCGTCACCGGCGTCGGCACCTCGGGGATTGCGGCGCGTAAGATAGCCCACATGCTGGCCTGCGTGGAACGGCCGGCTGTCTACCTCGACGCCACCGGCGCGGCGCACGGCGATCTGGGTTTTCTGCGCGCCGACGATCTGCTGATCCTGATCTCGCGCGGCGGCAATTCCGACGAGCTGACCCGCCTGCTGCCGACGCTGCAGGCCAAGGGCGTGACGCTGATCGCGGTGACGGAAAACCCGCATTCCGCCATCGCACAGGCGGCGCAGTTGACGATCGCCACCGGGGTGCAAAAGGAGATAGATCCGCTGAACATGCTGGCCACCACCTCAATTGTGCTGGTGCTGGCGATCTTCGACGCCGCCTGCGCCTGCCTGATGGCGCGCAGCGGTTACGACAAGGACGCCTTGCTGGCGGTGCATCCGGGCGGCGGCGTGGGGAAAAGCTTGCGGGAGGAAAACTGAGGGCCCGACACGGCGGGCCCGGCAGACATTACAGCGGCATGTAGATATCGAAACGGTGGCTTTTGGTCAGCGTGGCGGCGTGCGCCGGCACGTCGGCCAGCGGCGGCGCGTAGTCCGGGCGCTTCACCACCACGCGCTTGGTCGCCAAACGGCGCGCCGGCTCCAGCAGGCCGTCGGCGTCATCGTCGCTGCCCACCAGCGATTGAAACACCCGCATCTCTTTCTTCACCAGCGCGCTTTTTTGCTTGTGCGGGAACATCGGATCGAGATACACCACTTCGGGGCGCGGGCTGAGATCCGCCAGCGCCGTCAGGCTGGAGGCGTGCAGCAGCGTCAGGCGCTCGCGCAGCCACGGGCCGATTTCCGCATCCTGATAGCCGCGCTGCAGGCCGTCGTCCAGCAACGCCGCCACCACCGGATTGCGCTCCAGCATCCGCACCCGACAGCCCAGCGCCGCCAGCACGAAGGCGTCGCGCCCCAGCCCGGCGGTAGCGTCCACCACGTCCGGCAGATAGCTGCCCCTGATGCCGACCGCTTTGGCCACCGCCTCGCCGCGGCCGCCGCCGAAGCGGCGCCGGTGCGCCATGGTGCCGGTGACGAAATCGACGTAGATCCCGCCGAGCTTCGGCTCGTCGCGCTTGCGCAGCTCCAGCCGCTGCGGGGTCAGTACCAGCGCCATCGGCGCGTCGTCGTCGGACGTCAGCCGCCAGCGCTGCGCCAAAACAGACAAGGCGCCGGGATCGGCGCCTGCTTCACACAATAAACACACGCTCACGTGTCGGGTTATCCTTTAATGCCGTAATGGCGCAGCATAGCATCCAGCTGCGGCTCGCGGCCACGGAAGCGTTTGAACAGCGCCATCGGCTCTTCCGAACCGCCGCGCGACAGGATGTTGTCGAGGAAGGATTTGCCGGTTTCGGCGTTGAAAATCCCCTCTTCTTCGAAGCGCGAGTAGGCGTCGGCCGACAGCACTTCCGCCCACAGGTAGCTGTAGTAACCCGCCGCATAGCCGCCGGCGAAGATGTGGCTGAAGGCGTGCGGGAAGCGGCCCCAGCTTGGCGAAGGCACCACCGCCACCATTTTCTTCACTTCCGCCAGCGTCGGCAGGATCTGCGCCCCTTTTTCCGGGCTGTATTCGAAGTGCATGCGGAAATCGAACAGGCCGAACTCCAGCTGGCGCAGGATGAACAGCGCCGCCTGGTAATTCTTGGCCGCCAGCAGCTTGTCGAGCATGGCCTTCGGCAGCGGCTCGCCGCTCTGGTAATGGCCGGAGATAAACGCCAGCGCTTCCGGCTCCCAGCACCAGTTTTCCATAAACTGGCTCGGCAGCTCGACCGCATCCCACGGCACCCCGTTGATGCCGGAGACGCCGGCGGTATCGATCTGCGTCAGCATGTGGTGCAGACCGTGGCCGAACTCGTGGAACAGCGTGGTCACTTCGTTATGGGTGAACAGCGCCGGCTGGTCGCCCAGCGGGCGGTTGAAATTGCAGGTCAGGTAAGCGACCGGCTTTTGCAGCGTGCCGTCGGCCTTGCGCAGGCTGCCGACGCAGTCGTCCATCCAGGCGCCGCCGCGTTTGTTTTCGCGGGCGTACAGATCGAGGTAGAAGCTGCCGCGCAGCTCGCCGTCGGCGGCGAACAGATCGAAGAAGCGCACGTCCGGATGCCAGGTCTCCACGTCTTTACGCTCTTTGGCGGTGATGCCGTAGATGCGTTTCACCACTTCGAACAGCCCTTCCACCACCCGCTGTTCCGGGAAGTACGGGCGCAGCTGCTCGTCGCTGATGGAGAACAGGTGCTGCTTCTGTTTTTCGCCGTAATAGGTGATGTCCCAGGCTTCGAGCTCGTCCACGCCATAGTGCTGTTTGGCGAAGGCGCGCAGCTGCGCCAGCTCTTGCTCGGCCTGCGGGCGGGCGCGCTTGGCCAGATCGCTCAGGAAGCCGATCACCTGCTCCGGGCTTTCCGCCATTTTGGTCGCCAGCGACTTGTCGGCGTAGGTGTCAAAGCCCAGCAGCTGAGCCAGCTCATGGCGCAGCGCCAGCGTTTCCGCCATCACTTCGCTGTTGTCCCATTTGCCGGCGTTCGGCCCCTGATCGGAGGCGCGGGTGGCGAAGGCGCGGTACATCTCTTCGCGCAGCGCGCGGTTGTCGGCGTAGGTCAACACCGGCAGGTAGCTCGGCATGTCCAGCGTCAGTAGCCAACCGTCCTGCTCTTTGGCCTGCGCCATCGCCTGTGCCTGCGCCAGGGCGCTCTCCGGCAGGCCGCTCAGCTCGGCTTCGTCGGTAATCAGTTTGCTCCAGCCCATGGTGGCGTCGAGCACGTTGTTGCTGTAAGTGGAACCCAGTTCGGACAGGCGCGCGACGATCTCGCCGTAGCGCTGCTGTTTATCCGCCGACAGGCCGATGCCCGACAGTTCGAAATCGCGCAGCGCGTTGTCCACCGCCTTGCGCTGCGGCACGCTCAGCGCCTCAAACGCCGCGCCCTCTTTCAGGCTGCGGTAGGCCTGGTACAGCCCTTCGTGCTGGCCGACCCAGGTGCCGTACTCGGACAGCAGCGGCAGCGCCTGCTCATAGGCGGCGCGCAGCTCCGGGCTGTTTTTCACCGAGTTCAGGTGCCCGATCGGCGACCAGATGCGCGACAGGCGATCGTCCGACTCCGCCAGCGGCTGACACAGATTGTCCCAGGTGAACGGCCCCGGCTGCGCGACCACGCGCTCTACCGCGGCGCGGCAGTCCGCCAGCGCGGATTGCACCGCAGGCACGATATCTTCAGGGCGGATCGCCGAGAACGGCGGCAGGGAAAACGGGGTCAGCAACGGATTTGTCATAGGGCAGTCCTGATTAGCGTTGGGGCCCGCCGTGGGGGCGAGCCTTAAAATGCGTATGAATCTCTAACATGGAGCCAGACAACAGGAAAATCAATGCCCGGCGTTGATCGTTGGTGCCTTAAATGGCGCGTTGGCGGATGCGGGCGGCCAGCGCCGCCAACTGCTCGTCGTCGGCGCGCGCGGCGTCGTGGGAGGAGATATAGCCCTCGTAACGCGCGAAAAACTTCGGCGAGGTCGATTCGATCGGCCGCCACTGCTCCAGCGACGCGGTGCCGTGCAGCGGGATCAGTTTGGCGTGCACATGGTCGACGCCGTAACCCTCGAACACCATACCGCAGCGGCCGACGTCGTCGAACGCGCGATCCAGCTGCTTCGCCACCCGCTTGGTCGCCAGCATCAGCGCGCTCAATACCTCGTCCGGCAGGTCAAAGGCGTAGCTCGGGTGGTGTGCCTTGGGGATCACCACGCTGAAACCGTCGGTGTTGGGAAAGATGGACAGGAACGCCAGATGGTCGTCGTCTTCCCAGATTTTATGGCACGGCGCCTTGCCCGCCACGATGTCGCAAAAAATGCAGCTCATCCTTTCTCCTTGTGATTCACAGCGTTTCAACCCATTCGAACGCTTCGAACACCGGCCGCCAGAACGCCCGTTTGCTCATCGTCCTGTCCCTTTCTGTTAACGTCTGCGGCAACGGAGTCCGGTTTTTCCCGGCCAGACAGTTTATACTGTGCAGATTATAAGCCTTATTGCATTGAATGCTCCGCCTGCGGAGCACAAGGAACCGCCACCCGTCATGTTAAGTTATCGCCACAGTTTCCACGCCGGCAACCACGCCGACGTGCTCAAGCACACCGTTCAGAGCCTGATCATCGAGTCGCTGAAGGAAAAAGAGAAGCCGTTCCTGTATCTGGATACCCACTCGGGCGCGGGCCGTTATCAGCTCAGCGGCGAACACGCCGAGCGCACCGGCGAATACCTGGAAGGCATCGGCCTGCTGTGGCAGCGCGACGATCTGCCGGAAGAGCTGGCGGCCTACATGAGCGTGGTGCACAACTTCAACCGTTCCGGCACGCTGCGCTACTACCCCGGTTCGCCGCTGATCGCCCGCCAGCTGCTGCGCCCGCAGGACAAAATTCACCTGACCGAGCTGCACCCGAGCGACTACCCGCTGCTGCGCAGCGAGTTCCAGAAAGACGAGCGCGCCAAAGTGCAGCGCGCCGACGGCTATCAGCAGCTGAAATCCCAGCTGCCGCCCCTGTCGCGCCGCGGCCTGATCCTGATGGACCCGCCGTATGAAATGAAGACCGATTACCAGGACGTGGTCAAAGGCATTCAGGAAGGCTACAAGCGTTTCGCCACCGGCACCTACGCGCTGTGGTACCCGGTGGTGATGCGCCAGCAGATCAAACGCATGCTGCGCGATCTGGAAGCCACCGGCATTCGCCGCATTCTGCAGATCGAACTGGCGGTGAAACCCGACAGCGATCAGCGCGGCATGACCGCCTCCGGCATGATCGTCATCAACCCGCCGTGGAAACTGGAACAGCAGATGAAAAACGTGCTGCCGTGGCTGCACAAGGTGCTGGTGCCGTCGGGCATCGGCCACCATCTGGTGAACTGGGTGGTACCGGAATAATCCCCGGCAGGGCGCGGTTCGCCGCGCCCTGCGTCCACCTATCGCAGCCATCGACGCAATCTTTGCGACAAACCCCGGTCAGGCGTTAAACTCTTACCCTCTTCAAATTCACAACTCATGGAAATCCCAGATGACGAAACATTACGATTATCTAGCAATTGGCGGCGGCAGCGGCGGTATCGCATCGATCAACCGGGCAGCCATGTACGGCCAAAAGTGTGCGCTGATTGAAGCCAAAGAGCTGGGCGGCACCTGTGTAAACGTGGGTTGTGTACCGAAAAAAGTCATGTGGCACGCGGCGCAGATCGCCGAGGCCATCCATCAGTACGGCCCGGACTACGGCTTCGACACCACCGTCAACGCCTTCGACTGGAAGAAGCTGGTCGCCAACCGCACCGCCTATATCGACCGCATCCACAACTCCTACGACAACGTGCTGGGCAAGAACAAGGTCGACGTGATCAAAGGCTTCGCGCGCTTCGTGGATGCGCACACCGTGGAAGTGAACGGCGAGCTCATCACCGCCGACCACATCCTGATCGCCACCGGCGGCCGCCCGAGCCACCCGGCTATTCCGGGTGCGGAATACGGCATCGACTCCGACGGCTTCTTTGAGCTGGACGCCATGCCGAAGCGCGTCGCCGTAGTCGGCGCCGGCTATATCGCCGTGGAGATCGCCGGCGTGCTGAACGCGCTGGGCGCGGAAACGCACCTGTTCGTGCGCAAGCACGCGCCGCTGCGCAGCTTCGATCCGATGATCGTCGAAACCCTGGTGGAAGTGATGAACACCGAAGGGCCGAGCCTGCATACCGAATCGGTGCCGAAAGCGATCGTCAAGAACGCCGACGGCAGCCTGACGCTGCAGCTGGAAAACGGCAAGGCATTCACCGTCGACTGCCTGATTTGGGCCATCGGCCGCGAACCGGCGACCGACAACCTGAACCTCGGCGTTACCGGGGTGAAAACCAATGAGAAAGGCTATATTGACGTCGATAAGTTCCAGAACACCAATGTCAAAGGCATCTACGCGGTGGGCGACAACACCGGCGCGGTAGAGCTGACCCCGGTCGCCGTGGCCGCCGGCCGCCGCCTGTCCGAGCGCCTGTTCAACAACAAGCCGGATGAGCACCTGGATTACAGCAACATCGCTACCGTGGTGTTCAGCCACCCGCCGATCGGCACTATCGGCCTGACCGAGCCGGAAGCTATCGAGAAGTTCGGCGCGGACAACGTGAAGGTGTACAAATCCTCCTTCACCGCCATGTACAGCGCCGTGACGCAGCACCGCCAGCCGTGCCGCATGAAGCTGGTGTGCGCGGGTAAAGAAGAGAAAATCGTCGGCCTGCACGGCATCGGCTTCGGCATGGATGAAATCCTGCAGGGCTTCGCCGTGGCGGTGAAGATGGGCGCCACCAAGAAGGACTTCGACAACACCGTGGCGATACACCCGACCGCGGCGGAAGAGTTCGTTACCATGCGCTAACCGCTGCGGTTAGCCCATTCTCAGGCCGGTAAACACCGGCCTGTTCTTTTTGTGCGGTTTACTATTCCCTTCGCGCCCGCCTGCTTTTTCTGCCATTATTCTGCCTGATAAATTAGCGGGACTGATACAACCTCCCCGCGCCTCTGGAGAACACCGATGCTGTTCAAACTATGCAAAACCCTCGCGATGGCCTGCGTGGCCCTGATTATCGCCCAGAGCAGCGCGCTCAGCTTTACCCTCGAAGTGGCGGGCAAGATCGACAACGTGACCGACCCGGTCAACAAAAGCTATCTGTTCACCGATAAGCAGCTGTTGGCGATGCCGGTGCGCAGCATCACCACCTCCACTTCCTGGACGCCGCAGAGAAAATTTGAAGGGATTTCGGTGGCCGATATCCTGGAGCGCGTCGGCGCCAAGGGCGAGACGCTGACCTTCTATGCGCTGAACGACTATTACATCGACGTGCCGCTGTCCGACGTCAAAAAGTACAACATGATCCTGGCCTACAAGATGGACGGGGAAATGCTGAAGCTCAGAAACTTCGGCCCGCTGTTCCTGGTTTACCCGCGCGACGCCGCCGGACCTGAACTGAACTCGCCGTTGTACAACTCGCGCTTTATCTGGCAAGTCGACAGGATCGTGATCAAATGAAGCTGACGACCTTTAAGAACGGCAGCAGGCTGGCGATCCCGGCCATTTTCGCCGCGCTGTTTTTAGTGGCTTCGACCGTCACGCTCTATTACTACAGCGCCACCCTGTCGAAGAAAGGGCTGTATGCCATCGCCGGCACGCAGGAGAACTACTCCTGGTCGATCGCCAAGTTCTCCATCAAGCTGGCGGAGTTCGACACGCTGGTCGAGCAGCAAAGCCACGCCGCGCAGGTGGACAACGACAACCTGCGGCTGCGGTTCGAAATCCTCTATTCGCGTTTTTACGTGCTGGAAACCGTCTCCGAATCGACCCAGCCGCTGTACGCCGAGCCGGGCTACCCGGAAGTGGTCAAACAGATGCGCCTGCAGATGGATCGCATCGATAAGCTGCTGAGCAGTCGGAAAATCGACTTCGGCCAGGTTTCCGCGGCCATGAGGGCCATCAAGCCTTACGCCATCGAAATGGCCAACCTGACCGACCACGCCGAGGTGAAGCAGCGCACCGCCGCCTATGAGGATTACATCGAGAAACGGCACATTATTTTCTATGGGCTGGTGATCGTCATGTTCTCGGTGATCGCACTGATCGCCATCACCCTGATCGTGTTCCGTCAGCAGCGGCTGACCATTCGCCAGCAGGCCAAGGCCATCGAGGCGGAGAAAGCGACGCGCACCAAAAACGCCTTCCTCGGCGCCATCGGCCACGAGCTGCGCACCTCATTGCAGAGCGTGATGTCGGCCATCGACGTGCTGGTGAATACCCGGGTGTCGGCTGAGCATGCGGACACCTTCCAGCGGCTGGAGACCGCCGCGCAGCAAATCGAAAGCCAGATGAAAGATCTGACCGACTACGCGCACCTCGACAGCGGCATGATGGAATTGCGCATCGTGCCGTTCGACGCGCAGAAGCTGATCGCGGAGACCGCCAACGAAATCGCCACCCTGACCCGCAAAGAGCAGGTCAAACTGAGCTGTGAAGTGGAATGCAGCCACCTGCTGGTGCACTCCGATCCGCTGCGCATCCGGCAGATTATCGTCAACCTGCTGACCAACGCCTACAAGTACACCGAAAGCGGCAGCATTACGCTGCACAGCTGCCTGCGCCGCCAGCCGGGCGGCAGTTCGTTGATTATCGAAGTGACCGACACCGGCATCGGTATCGAAAAAGACCAGCTCGATCAGATCTTCAAGCCCTTTCCCCAGTTGGATCAGTCGCATACCAAGCAGTATGCCGGCGTCGGGATGGGGCTGGCGATCGTGCACGGCCTGGTGACATTGCTCGACGGCACCATCACGGTGTACAGCGAAATCAAGAAGGGCAGCACCTTTATCGTCAGCATTCCGGTGCAGATCAGTGAAGACGAACGCGCCGACGCGCCCGCCGCCGCCAATGCCTCTCTGCAGCAGAAGCCACAGCAGGTGCTGGTGGTGGATGACAACAAGTCGGTGGGTGACGCCTTTGCGGCGCTATTGGACAAGCTGGGCTACCAGCACGAACTGTGCGACTCGCCGGAGCGCGCGCTGCAGAAGCTGCTCAGACGCCCTTACGACGCGCTGTTGCTGGATCTGCAGATGCCGGGCATCGACGGCGCCGCCCTGGCCAGGCAGCTGCGCAACCGCCGCGGCCCCAACCGCCATGTGCCGATCATCGGCATCAGCGCCTACACGCCGGAGCAGCTGACGGCGGATCAGCGCGCCCTGTTCGATAACTACCTGATGAAGCCGGTTCGGCTGGATGCGCTGTCAAACGCGCTGGCCGAGGTGTTCCCCGCTAAAGATTAAAACAGCGTTGCAGTGCGGCTTCGATCACATGGAGCCGCACCGGCTTTTCATAAGGGCCGAGCACGTCGTACTCGCGCATCGCCTGAGCGATTTCCGACTCGCGTCGGTCGGTGCCCAGTTCGCCGGTCAGCACCAGTACCGGCGCGTCCGGGTTGTCGGAGGCGCGGATGGTGGCGATACAGCGATCCGCCGTTTCCTCACCGATCAGCCAGTCCACCACGTAGCCGTCAAACAGGCTTTGCTGCAATGCCTGGCAAAAACTGTCGACGTCGTAAAACGCCACCGCGTTGAAGCCGCAGCCGCCGAGATACTTGGCCAGCTCATCGGCCGCCTGATGCGAATCGTCCAATACCGCGATGCTCAGCCGCTCGTCGTCGCCGAAGCCGGGCCGGATTTCGATCAGATCGACGCCGTAACGCGGGCCTGCCGGTGCCTCATCGGCGCGATAGATACGCCACTGCCCTTCCACGCGCAGCGCCACAAATTCCGCCGGCCGCCCGGCAGGAAGCTCATCGCCAATGTGCCCGACGCAAGGCATCGCCACCCCCGCCACGAAAAAGATGGCATCGCGCGCCATGTTTGGCTCGGTGGTCTCGTGTTCGGCGCTCAAATCGGCGATCGCCGCCGGCGTTTCTCCCAACGCGGCCGCGACGCTGTTGATCTGTTCCAGCGTCCAGGGGCTTTGCCCTTTCAGTTTGCGGTGCGCATGTGAAAAACTCAGATCCAAGATGCGGCTGAGCTCGCGGGCATGCTGACGTTTTCCAATCCCGTAATGTAAAAACAGCTCCCTGACCCGATTGGCAATCGACTGTGAATCGAATTTTTGGTGATTGTTATCCATTTGTTCCTTCGATTTTTTTTACTGATTTATCAGTCGTTTTGATTATTTCCGCTGAAAAAGCCACATCTAAAACTGGCATCTCATGCAATTATGCGTTAAAAACGTTGCTTGACATACCATGTTGCATCGTCAAACATGGTATCAAAAGAGACATACAGCAATACACTATAAAAAATAACACCAGCACGTTTTTTAATAATAACCATAGTAACACCAGGGAAAATTTGTTCCGTTGCCGCTACTGAGACGATGAGCACATCGCTCGGACTGCGCAAATCAAACGGGGCTTGAGCCTTTAGCGCTAATCTGTTTTACCCACTTTTAAGCCGGGATCCGTCAGGATCCCGGTTTTTTATTGCCCTGGCGCCGCGCCATCATACGGACTCACCCCGCAGCCGCAAATAAAAACGGAGCCGGCATGCCGGCTCCGTGGTCATTGCGATGATCGCTGAACGTCAGAAGCGCCAGGTAAAACCGGCGTTGACGCTGTTGTCCTGATGGTTCTGCGACAGCAGCCCGCCGTAGCCCAGCGACAGCGTGGCGTTTTCGTTCACCGCCACTTCCGCCCCCGCCTTCAGCACCATGCCGTCGCGCGAGACCGGTACGCTGTCCACCACGAACGGCGCGTTGCCGCCGTTGAACCGCAGCCCGGTACCTCGTTCCAGCCCGCCGTACTGATGTTGCCACCCCAGCTCACTGCGCAGCGCCACCGTCGTGCCCGGGGTCACCTGCCAGGCGGTGTCCGCGCGCAGGCCCAGCGTCGACACCGTCGCGTCCGTGTGCTGCTTGTCGCCGCGCAATGCCGCCGCGCCGCCGCTTTCCGCGATGCCGTTGTTCTCGAAGTTCACGTACGCCAGGTTCACGAACGGCTCCAGATTCAGCCACTCACCCTGCACGCTGTAGCCCGCTTCCGCGAACAGCTGCTCGGTGCGCGCGCTGTACTTCGCCGTGTCGCGATCCGACTGCATCCCGTAGTTCACCGACCGCTTGGTGTCGATGCGGTGCCAGGTGTAGCCCGCCCCGCCGCGCAGCGCCAGCGCCCCGAACTGCTTGTCGCCGTACGCCGCCAGGTGGTAGTTGTCGCTGTCCGCCTTCGACCCGTACCCGCCGTGCAGCGAGGTGCGGGTGTAGCCGGTCGCCACCCCCAGCCGCCAGTCGTCCGCCGCCGCCGAGTCCAGCCCCACCAGCACCCCGTAGGTCGAGGCCTGATAGCCGGTAGCATTGGCGTCGCCCGACGCGTGGTCCCACGCCCCCAGCAGCTGCGCCCAGGCACCGCCCTCATCCGCCTTGATGGCCGACGAGCTCGCCAGCCCTTCCGCCTGACGCAGGCGCCCGTTCAGCGCCTCACGCAGGTAGCGGCTGTCGTTCACCAGCGCCGAGGCGATGTCCGCATGGATTTGCCCCGACAGCTGACGGAACGCCTGCCGCGCTTCGCCCGCCGTGCCGCTGCCGAGCAGGCTCTCGTACACCGGGTTGCCCGCCGCCAGCGCATCCGCCGCCGCCGCCACCGCCCGCTCGTTCGCCGTCTGCGCCACGCTGGCGAAGCTGGTGCCGTTGCGCCCGACGCTCAGCGTCACCCCGGTCGGCTGGTAGCTCAGCCCGGTGCCGAGGAACAGGTAGTTCGGCGCCACCGCGTCAAACTGCCCGCTCACCCCCTGCTGCGCGCTCAGGATGGTGTACTGCTGGCCCAGCAGGCTGCGCACCTCGCTTTGCGTCAGCAGGTTGGGGCTGTTCTCCAGCGTCACCGCCACCTCGCCGCCGCCGATCGTCGCCGATCCGCTGCTCTGGATCCGATCGCTCTGGCCGTTCGGCCCCACTTCCACCGCGTAGCGCGAACCCGGCTCGAAGCTGACGTTGCCCGCCACGTTCAAGGTGCCGATCGAGTTGCCCGGCGCCACGGTGCCGCCGCGGCGGGCAGTCAGCGAACCCACCGTGCCGCTGCCGCCGACAATACCGCCGCTCTGCACGCTGACGGCCGAAGTGACCGAGCCGTTGACTGCCAACCGCCCCTGATTGACCAGCGTCGGGCCGGCATAGGTGTTGGCGCCGGTCATGACCAGCGTGCCCATCCCTTCTTTGGTCAGGCCGCCGTGGCCGGAGATGTTGTTGGAGTAGACTTCCAGTTCGCAGCTGATGTCGTCACACTTTCTGGCGTGCAGCGTGCCGGCATCCACCTCGGCGCCCAGGCCCGGAATATTGGCGACAAACTGGGTCGGGCCGTAGGCCACGCCCGTCGGATCCGGGATGCGGAACTCCGCCGGAATATCCTCGACGGTATAGAACATGCCCGGGCCGTTAATGGCTTTGCCCAGGTTGATCATCCCCCAGCCGTAGAGCGCGTCGATGCCCGGCGCGCCCATGTCGGTGGCGGTAGTTTTCAGCACGTCGGCAATCTGCGCCGAACTCATGTACGGGAAACGCTGCAGCAACACCGCCACCGCGCCGGTGACGTGCGGCGTCGCCATCGAGGTGCCGTTTTTATTGCCGTAGTCCGACACCAGGTTGGCCGGATCGGAACCGTTGGCCACGGTGCTGTAGATTTTGCTGCCCGGCGACGAGACGCAGAAGCTGGCGGTATAGCCGCAGCGGGAAGAGAAGCTGCTGATGGTGTAAGGCACGCTGTTGGTCGATGCCGCATCCTGCGCCACGCTGGCGACCGACAGCCAGTTTGGCGCGATGTCCGGCACGAAGTAGGCCAGCCCGCTGATCACATCCGGCTGGTTGTAGTTGCCGTCGTTACCGGCGGCGAACAGCACCAGAATATTTTTGCGCGCGGCGTCGATGGCGCCCTGATAGCCTGCGCCGGCCAGGCTGCCGAGCAGCGGTTTGACCTGATCGAATTGTTCCTGCGCATCCTTCAGCTCAAAGTGCAGCGCATTAGGATCGCGGCCGCCGTCGGACAGAAAGTCGGGAATACTGACGCCCCAGCTGTTGTTGATCACCCGCACGCCGTTGTTGATCATCGCCTGCCAGCCGGCATTGGTGACGGCGCCGTCCAGGCCGAGGAATTCACCATAGGCCGGGCCGTCGTTGTCGTTATCGACGCTGATCACCTGCGAATCGAAAGCCACGCCGTGCATGCCGACGCCGTCGCGGTTGGCGGCGCTGATGCCCGCAACGTGCACCCCATGATTGCTCAGCATGCCCTGTGAACCGCTGTAGAAGTGGAAGGTGCCGTCGAAGTAAAAGCGGTCGCCGGCGTTAATGCCCGGCCGGTGCGGATCGGTGTAGGCGCGATAGCCTTCGGTGACCACGTTGATCAGTTTGCCGTCGCCGGCGAACTCGGGATGGCGGTTGACCGGGGTATCGAAAATGCCCACCTTCTGCCCTTTGCCGGTATAGCCGGCGGCGTAGGCCTCATCGGCATGGATCGCCCCCAGCCCCCAGTTGGCGTTGAATTCGGCGTTGCGCCAGCTGGCCGGATCGCCGGCTTGGCCGTTCACCTCGTGCGGCGCCGCCTGTGCATACCCCGCCAGCGCCATGCAGCAGACTAGCGCGTTCAGCCGCCACGGCGAGCGGCGAGCATTTCCTTTGCTATCAAAACCCATTGTTGTTGTCATTTCCTTACCTTTTGCTTGTTATTGGCCGACGCCTCAGGTGCGCCGGGCTTTCATTAGCAGGATGTGAAAAAGGAACCGTCCGCAGACGGTTCCGGTACAAGGATTGAATCGATGGTGTTTGTGCTTAGAAGCGCCAGGTGAAACCGGCGTTGACGCTGTTGTCCTGATGGTTCTGCGACAGCAGCCCGCCGTAGCCCAGCGACAGCGTGGCGTTTTCGTTCACCGCCACTTCCGCCCCCGCCTTCAGCACCATGCCGTCGCGCGAGACCGGTACGCTGTCCACCACGAACGGCGCGTTGCCGCCGTTGAACCGCAGCCCGGTACCTCGTTCCAGCCCGCCGTACTGATGTTGCCATCCCAGCTCGCTGCGCAGCGCCACCGTCGTGCCCGCGCTCACCTGCCATTCGGTGTCCGCACGCAGGCCCAGCGTCGACACCGTCGCGTCCGTGTGCTGCTTGTCGCCGCGCAATGCCGCCGCGCCGCCGCTTTCCGCGATGCCGTTGTTCTCGAAGTTCACGTACGCCAGGTTCACGAACGGCTCCAGATTCAGCCACTCACCCTGCACGCTGTAGCCCGCTTCCGCGAACAGCTGCTCGGTGCGCGCGCTGTACTTCGCCGTGTCGCGATCCGACTGCATCCCGTAGTTCACCGACCGCTTGGTGTCGATGCGGTGCCAGGTGTAGCCCGCCCCGCCGCGCAGCGCCAGCGCCCCGAACTGCTTGTCGCCGTACGCCGCCAGGTGGTAGTTGTCGCTGTCCGCCTTCGACCCGTACCCGCCGTGCAGCGAGGTGCGGGTGTAGCCGGTCGCCACCCCCAGCCGCCAGTCGTCCGCCGCCGAGTCCAGCCCCACCAGCACCCCGTAGGTCGAGGCCTGATAACCCGTGGCGTTGGCGTCGCCCGACGCGTGGTCCCACGCCCCCAGCAGCTGCGCCCAGGCACCGCCCTCGTCCGCCTTGATGGCCGACGAGCTCGCCAGCCCTTCCGCCTGACGCAGGCGCCCGTTCAGCGCCTCACGCAGGTAGCGGCTGTCGTTCACCAGCGCCGAGGCGATGTCCGCATGGATTTGCCCCGACAGCTGACGGAACGCCTGCCGCGCTTCGCCCGCCGTGCCGCTGCCGAGCAGGCTCTCGTACACCGGGTTGCCCGCCGCCAGCGCATCCGCCGCCGCCGCCACCGCCCGCTCGTTCGAGGTCTGCGCCACGCTGGCGAAGCTGGTGCCGTTGCGCCCGACGCTCAGCGTCACCCCGGTCGGCTGGTAGCTCAGCCCGGTGCCGAGGAACAGGTAGTTCGGCGCCACCGTGTCAAACTGCCCGCTCACCCCCTGCTGCGCGCTCAGGATGGTGTACTGCTGGCCCAGCAGGCTGCGCACCTCGCTTTGCGTCAGCAGGTTGGGGCTGTTCTCCAGCGTCACCGCCACCTCACCGCCGCCGATCGTCGCCGATCCGCTGCTCTGGATCCGATCGCTCTGGCCGTTCGGCCCCACTTCCACCGCGTAGCGCGAACCCGGCTCGAAGCTGACGTTGCCGGCCACGTTAAGGGTACCGATCGAGTTGCCCGGCGCCACGGTGCCGCCATCACGGGCGGTCAGCGAACCGAGCGTGCCGCTGCCGCCGACGATGCCGCCGCTCTGCACGCTGACGGCCGAGGTGACCGAGCCGTTGACAGCCAACCGCCCCTGGTTGACCAGCGTCGGGCCGGAATAAGTATTGTTACCGGTCAGCACCAGCGTGCCGATGCCCTGCTTGGTCAGGCCGCCGTGGCCGGAGATGTCGTTGCTCCAGACGTCCAGGCCGCACAGCACATCGCTGCAGACGCGCTCGGTCGGTTTGCCCTTGTCCAGCACCGCGCCGACGCCCGGCAGATCCACCACGAACTGGGTCGGGCCGTAAGCCACGCCCGTCGGATCCGGGATGCGGAATTCTTCGGGAATATCCTCGACGGTCGCCAACATGCCAGGGCCGTTGGTGGCTTTGCCCAGGTTGATCATCCCCCAGCCGTAGAGCGCGTCGATGCCCGGCGCGCCCATGTCGGTGGCGGTGGTTTTCAGCACTTCCGCCACCTGCGCGCCATTCAGATACGGGAAACGCTCCATCAGCACCGCGACGCTGCCGGCCACGTGCGGCGCCGCCATCGAGGTGCCGCTGTATTTGGCGTAGCCGGTCGTCAGATTCTCCACGCTGGTGCCTTCAATCACCGAGCTGTATACCCGGGTGCCCGGCGCCGAAACGCAGAAGCTGGCGGTGTAGCCGCAGCGGGAAGAGAAGGTGCTGATGCTGTAGTCGCCGCTATTAGAGGGATCCTGCAAGCTGGCGACCGACAGCCAGTTCGGTGCAATCTCCGGCACGAAATAGGCCAGGCCGGCCATGGCATCGGGGTTATTCAGATTGCCGTCGTTACCGGCGGCGAAGATGGTGACCACGCCGCTGCGCGCCGCGTCGATCGCGCCCTGATAGGCGCCGCCGGGCTTGGTGCCGAGGATCTGTTTGATCTGATCGAACTGCTTTTGCGCATCGTTCACCGTGAAGTGTGGATAAGCCGGGTCATAACCCCCCTCCTCAAACTTTTCGGTAATGCCGATGCCCCAGCTGTTGTTGATGATGCGCGCGCCGCTGGCCACCAGCGCATCCCAGCCGGCCTGGTACACCGCGCCGTCGTTGCCGAGGATGATGCCGTCCTCCGGGCCGGGATCGCCGTTTTCGGCGCTGATGATCTGCGCGTTGAACGCCACGCCGTGCATGGCGCCGCCGTCGCGGCTGCCGGCGGCGATGCCGCCCACGTGGGTGCCGTGCGAACCGAGCGTGCCATCGGAGTCCACGCTCGGCGTACCGTCATAGCGGAAAGTGTCGCCTTTTTTCACCGGGATATAGGGATCGGTGTATTCGCGGATGCCTTCGGTGACCAAATTGATCACCTTATTCTCACCGGCAAATTCGGGATGCTTGGCGTAGACCGGCTGATCGAAAATGCCAAGTTTGATGCCTTTTCCGGTATAACCAGCGGCGTAGGCCTGGTCGGCGTGGATCGCCCCCAGCCCCCATTCCGCGTTGAACTCACTGCTGCGCCAGCTGGCCGGATCGCCCGCTTTGCCGTTCTCTATATAGCTGGCAGCCTGCGCCCCGCCGATCGCCGTCAGGCAGATCAGCATCGCGCTCCATTGTGCGCGATGAACTCCGATTTCAGGCCAGCCGAAGGCCGCCCGAGCGGATTTGACTCCTCTAAGTTTCTTCTCCATCCCAGATACCGTCCGTTGTTGTTTGCAAATGTTTTATAAGATTTTTTGTGTAACAGTTTGGTAATACCAAATAAATAAAGCACAACAATCTCAAGTGCGCTTAATGTGTCACTCGGCAGTTCGGCGGGAGGAGAGAAAGTTTCAGGGGTGAATCAGGCCAGCGACGATAAGAAATGACAATGACGCTTGGCGGTATCGGAGCGGCGATAGCACGTGAGGGAATAAATATTAATTAACTGATAAATAAAAATATAATTCATGGGCAAATGAAGGGTGTGGCCGCCTGAAAAGTGCTTAACAGGCGTCTTTTATCACTTTTAATTATAAATTTTGCCAATATTCACTCAGTGAATTATGCTGGTTTTTCAGTCAGCCATCGGCAAAAATTGGATTATCCTGCTGATGTTTTTTTGCGGTTCGTCGCGTCCTCTTCCGCCTGACGAAGGATGGCTTTGGCCATCCATTGCGTGACGTCCTGAATGCTCTCAAGCTCCAGCCCCCAGATATCTTTCAGCACCAGGAACACCTCCGAGCCGTAAATCAGCGAGAAAGCATGAATCACTCTCTGCAGAGAGTCCGGCGGCAGTTTGCCCTGCAGCGGTTCTACCGCCAGCGCCAACAGACGCTTGCGGTTGCCGCGCACGAATTTTTCGCCCGGCGTCGCGTGCGCCCACTGCTGCAAAGAGAGCTGCAACGCCGCGCGCAACGCCCCCTCGTGCCGTTCCATCTGAGGATAGGCGAAGGTCAGCAACTGCTGGATGCGCTTCAGGGCATCATCGTCTTGCGGGCGCCATTCCAGAATAGGCCCCAGGCTTTCCGCCACCACGGCGCTAATCAGCGCACTCTGGGTCGGAAAGTAGCGGTAGGCGGTCGCACGCGATACCTGCGCATACGCCGCCAGTTCGGTGATCGAAGGAAACGCGCCTTCGTCATACAGCGCCATCGCGCTGGCCAGCAACAAACGGTAGGTTTTTGCCCGGGTGGACGTCAGTGAAGGATCGAACGGGGTGGGAAAAGCATTTATCGGCACTTAAACCTCATACATCTGTACATGCTTGCGCGGCTGGAGATACGCCACTGCCGACAGGTTGACGACAAAGGCTCGGCCGCGCAAAAAGCTCAAAAATGAGACAGAAGTCCCATTTTGCACTGAGCTGCCCTTGCAAAAATGATACTGCCGTCTCATTATATAAATACATTAATCAATTTAATTTAAATGCCAACGCCAGGGCACCTAAAAAAATATAATACATTAATTTTTAAAATAAAAATTAGAAGCACCTCGGAAAAACCCATGAAAGATACTTCAAATTTTGTCTATATTGCTACCACAGCAGATACGAAAGGACAAGAGTTGGAGTATGTGCGGCGGCTGATTGCCAGCCTGGATTTACCCACGCGAACCGTCGATCTCTCCACCCGTAGCTTGCCGTTTGACTCCCCGGCCGAAATCGGCCCAGAAGAGGTCGCTCGCCACCATCCGGCGGGTGCCGGCGCGGTCTTCTGCGCCAGCCGCGGCCAGGCGATCGCCGCCATGGCGACCGCTTTCGAACGCTTTATCCTGACGCGCCGCGATATCGCCGCCCTGCTTGGCCTGGGCGGCTCCGGCGGCACCGCCATCATCACGCCGGCCATGCAGCAACTGCCGATCGGTCTGCCGAAAGTGATGGTCTCGAGCATGGCGGCGGGTGACGTTTCCGCCTATGTCGGCGCCAGCGATATCAGCATGCTGTATTCGGTCACCGATCTCGCCGGCCTGAATCGCATCTCGCGACGGGTGCTGGGCAACGCGGCGCGCCAGATTGCCGGTGCAGTCCGCTTCGCCGCCGTCGACTCTCACGACGACAAGCCGGCGATCGGCCTGACAATGTTTGGCGTCACCACGCCCTGCGTTCAGGCATTGATTGCCGAGTTGGGATCGCAATGGGATTGTCTGACGTTTCATGCGACCGGCAGCGGCGGCAGAGCGTTGGAAAAACTGATCGATAGCCGCCAACTGCACGGCGCCATCGATTTGACCACCACCGAAGTGGCCGATCACCTGTTTGGCGGCGTGCTGCCCTGCAATACCGATCGTTTCGGTGCCATCGCGCGTACCGGCATCCCGTGCGTGCTCTCCTGCGGCGCGATCGACATGATCAACTTCGGCGCGCCGAACACGGTGCCGGCTCGCTATGCCAACCGTCTGCGCCACCCTCACAACCCGCAAGTGACGCTGGTGCGCACCAGCGCGCGGGAGAATGCGTTAATGGGGCGTTGGATGGGCGAAAAAATCAACGCCTGCGCGGGCGAAGTGCGTTTCGTTATCCCGGCGGGCGGCGTATCGGCTCTGGACGCGCCCAGGCAACCGTTCTGGGATCCGGCGGCGCTGGCCGCCTTTACGCAAGCGCTGGAAGAAACGGTGCGCGCCACCGACAAACGCCGGTTGATAAAAACGCCTTATCATATTAACGACCCGCGCTTTGCTCAGGCCGTTGCCGAGCAGTTCCGGCACATGGTCAGCGGAGAATGATTATCACTCACTTCATAGCCTGCCAGTGATAACGCCAAATAGAAAAAGGGCCAGACAAATAGTCTGGCCCTTTATTATTCACCGCGAGCGGATATTACTGATCGGAGGACATCTGCGCCTTCATTTTATTCATGTGGTCCATCATCTTTTGCTCACGTTTCTGATAATTCTCATTGTATTGTTTTTTCTGCTCAGGGGTCAGCAGGTTATACATTTTATTTTCCGCTTTGGCGCGCTCCAGCATGCGTTCGGATTGCGCTTTGCCGATCGCGTCAATTTGCGCCTTCGCCTTCGCTTCGTCAAAGCTGTCGGAAGCGACCAGATTGTGCAGCGCCTGGCGCTCCTCTTTCATGCCCGGCCCGCGCTTCTGGTGCGACTCTTTCATAATATCGCGCATCTGCTGGCGCTGCTGCTCGGTCAGGTTCAGCCCGGCGAACGGGCCGCCTTTGCCTTCACCCTTGTGATGCATCATTTTCATCGGCGCCGCATCCGCCGCCGGGGCAGTGGTGTCCGCAGCGAACGCCGCGGAAGCAGAACCCAGGGCCAGCGTGGAAGCAATAAATAAAGCCGTCAATTTACGCATAATCATTTCCTTAAAAGTTTTTCTTCATCAGGAGCGCTGTACGTTAACAGGCTCATTCGTCGTCGGAGATAATAATAGGCTGATAAATTTCAAGTAATGCGAGGGTGTGTAAACTTTTTAAAACCCGTCTCGGATTTATTCACCAATTATGAGAAAACTATGAAGATGGCGTTTATTTGATGGAAATTTTAATTTCCCGGCAACAATCCCCCCGGTGGAGTTATTTTTCCGCTTTCCCCTTACCGTTATAATTTACTCGCCTGCACGGCAACCTTACATCAACCGTTTTCCGATAACGGGGGAAGTCAGTACCAGCATCACAGGATCCGATGTTCTCCTACACTTTAAGACAACCGGCCGCCGGGCGACGTTTACACCGCAAAACTAATCATTGCTTATATAATAGTTTCCATCACCCGCCCCGCCTGTGAAAACCTGTTATATGATGCACAGATGCGTACGGCGATCGCTTTCGGGCCAACAGGCTGCCCGGAGCTGTGCTGACCGGCCGCCCGTGCTCTTTTGAGGAATCATCATGCCCGCAGACCAAGGCCCTGAGCTTCTTAACGCCCACTTCGGCACCCAAAGCCCCCACTGGCGGCTGGCGTTTGACAGCAATGCCCTGGAGCTGTCCGCCGTTAAAGGCAAAGCCCACGTCGCGGTGGCGCTCAGTGCCATGGAAGCGGCGAAAATCCGTCGCCTGACCGGCGTCACCGCCAGCCTGGAGCTGACCATTACGCTAGCCGGTGCACCGCTGCATCTGCATCTGGTCGGGCGCCGCGTCAACAACCTCGAATGGGCGGGCACCGCTTCCGCCTTCAGCGACACCCAATCTGTGGCGCGCGACCTGGTGCACGGCCTCTCCTTCGCCGAGCAGGTGGTGTCCGAAGCCAACTCGGTGATCGTGATCGTCGATCAACACGGCCGCATTCAGCGTTTCAACCGGCTGAGCGAGGAGTATACCGGGCTGCACGAACACGAGGTGATCGGCAAAAACGTTTTCCAGCTGTTTATGAGCCCGGAAGAAGCCGCCGCTTCGCGGCGCAACATCGCCGGCTTCTTCCGCAACGGTTCGTCCTATGAGGTGGAACGCTGGGTAAAGACGGTCAAGGGCGAACGGCTGTTCCTGTTCCGCAATAAGTTCGTGCACAGCGGCAGCGGCAAAAACGAAGTCTTTCTGATCTGCTCCGGTACCGACATCACCGAAGAACGCCGGGCGCAGGAGCGACTGCGGGTGCTGGCCAACACCGATCTCATCACCGGCCTGCCGAACCGTAACGCCATCCAGGACAAGATCAATCACGCCATCGCCACGCGCGGCGAAGAGAGTTTCGGCCTGGTGTACCTCGATCTCGACAACTTCAAAAAGGTCAACGACGCCTACGGCCATATGTTCGGCGATCGGCTGCTGGTCGAGGTCGCGCTGGCGATCCTCGGCTGCCTGGGCCCGGACCAGGTGCTCGCCCGCCTCGGCGGCGACGAATTCCTGGTGCTGGCACCGCAAACCGATCGCGAGCGCCTGCAAACGCTGGCGCAGCGCATCATCGACAGGCTGAAAACCCCTTTCCGCATCGGCCTGATTGAGGTGTATACCGGCTGTTCTATCGGCATCGCGCTGTGCCCGGAGCACGGCAACGATCTCGACAGCCTGATCCGCAGCGCCGATACCGCCATGTACGTCGCCAAGGAGCACGGCAAACGTACCTATACCGTCTTCTCGCCGGAGATGAATAAACGTGTCGCCGAATACATGTGGCTGGACACCAACCTGCGCAAAGGGCTGGAGCAAAATCAGCTGGTGCTGTATTACCAGCCGAAAATCGACGCGCGCAGCGGTGAAGTGCACAGCGTGGAAGCGCTGGTGCGCTGGGATTCGCCGGAGCGCGGCCTGATCCCGCCGCTGCAGTTCATTTCCTACGCCGAGGAGTCCGGCCTGATCGGCCCGCTCGGCCAATGGGTGCTGCAGACCGCCGCCGGGCAGGCGGCGCAGTGGCAAGAACAGGGCTTGAATCTGCGGGTGGCGGTCAACCTCTCTGCCCGTCAGCTGGCCGATGACAGCATCGTCAACGACCTGCTCGGGGTGCTGCGCCGTCACCGCATGGCCCCCTGTCTGCTGGACTTCGAGTTGACCGAAAGCAGCCTGATTGAAGACGAGAACCGCGCGCGCGCGTTGATCACCCGGCTGCGCGAACTGGGCGCGCAGGTGCATCTCGACGACTTCGGCACCGGCTATTCGTCGCTGGCGCAGCTGGCGCGCATTCCTCTGGACGCCATCAAGCTGGATAAAAGCTTCGTGCGCGGGGTGAATTTCAACCCGGTATCGCAATCGTTGGTGCGCGCGATCGTTGCGGCGGCGGAGGCGTTGGCCTTCCGGGTGATCGCCGAAGGGGTGGAGACCGAGAGCGAAAACCACTTCCTCGACGAGGTCGGCGTGGACGAAAAACAGGGCTTTCTGTTTGCGCGGCCAATGCTCCCGGAACAGCTGGAGCATTGGCTGCAGTCCTATCGCCCGCGCTCACCCTCCGCATGAGGCGGGCGCGTTAAGGTTAGCCGGCACGACGCAGGTTCAGGGTATGGCGATCCTGCAACATCACCAGCCGCTCGATGTAGGCGCGGTCTTTTTCCTCAATGGTAAAGGCCGAGTGCACCCAATCTTCGGTAATGTCCATCAGCTCGGAGCGCGTCAGCTGCAACACGCGCTGACGCGCCCGCAGCATGGCGCGCATGCCGTTGAGCTTCGGCCGAATGGTATCGATAAAGGTGCGCGTCGCCATGTAGGCGTCGCCGGGCTGGAACAGCTGATCCACCAGCCCGCGGCTCTCGAACCACTCTGCGGTGTGCGACTCGCCGCCCCAAATCAGCTCCTCGGCCAAGCGCATGCCCGCCTTGCGCGCCACCAGCGAGTAACCGCCCATGCCGGGAAACAGGTTGAACGCGATCTCCGGAAACCCCATGCGCGCATTGTTCTGCGCCAGCACGAAATGGTGCGCCAACGCCGCTTCAAAGCCGCCCCCCAGCGCACTGCCTTCGACCATCGCAATGCTGACCGCGCCGGTGTCGAAACCGCGAGCCGCCGCATGCACGCAGTCGATGCAGGCGCGCGCGTAGGCCATCATCGCCTCGCGCTTGCGGTTTTTGATCGCGTCGGCGAAGAACTGCAGATCGCCGCCGACGTTGAACATGTTCGGCACCAGCGAGCCGGTGACCCAGAAATCGAACCGCAGCGAAGATTCCTTCGCCGCCTGCGCCAGCGTCATGATGTCTTCGATCAGCGCCTGGTTGAAGCAGGGGCGCGGCGCGGCGCGCAGCAGCATCCACATGATGTGCCGCCCCTCTTCATAGTAGGCGGACAGCTGCGACAGATTGCCCGCTTCGGTAAACGGGCGGCAGGTGGGGTGATTAAGCAATTTCATAAGACCTTCCAGTTTTTCTGTTGATGACGGATGAGACCGTTCCAGCCCCTACGGCTGCAGCGGAGCGGCGAGCGGCAAAGCGCAACGCCACATCATGAGTAAACGCTTTCTCGCCGACGAAACAGATAAAAATTGGAGGTAGGAAAGTGAAAAAAACTGAGGCGCCACGGGGTTTTCATAGGAATTTTACCTATCGCGCCATCGTCGGCATTTCATGCCGGGCGCTAACGCGCTAAGCTCGGAAAATGACCGTTTGCCGCCCCGGCGCTCAAAACGCCGCGGGGCTTTGGCTATAATCAATGCTGAAACATGCCGTTTAAAGTTAAGGAAATCGTGAAGTAATGCCTACAGGACCAGACCAGGAACGCCGCCAGCCCGCACAAGACACGCCGCCGAAGCCGCTTATTGCCATCAAGACCGGCCATGAGACCCTCGACCGCCGCATCGGTGGTTTTTCACGTCTGATTGAACGTATCAAAGCCTGGCCGAGCGTAGCGCACCTGCTGCGCGCGGCCGAACGCTTTAACGATCGGCTGGGTAGCCAGTTCGGCGCCGCCATCACCTATTTTTCATTCCTCTCGCTGATCCCGATCCTGATGGTGTCGTTTGCCGCCGCCGGCTTCGTGCTGGCCTCCAATCCGGATCTGCTGGCCCGCTTGATCAACCGGATCGTCGGCAGCATCAGCGATCCGACGCTGGCCAGCACGCTGAAGAACACCGTCAATACCGCCATTCAGCAGCGCACCACCGTGGGGTTGACCGGTCTGGCGCTGGCGCTCTATTCCGGCATCAGTTGGATGGGCAATCTGCGCGAGGCGATCCGCGCGCAGTCGCGCGATGTCTGGGAGCGCAATCCGCAGGATCAGGAGAAAATCTACTTCAAATACACCCGCGATTTCATCTCGCTGACCGGCCTGGTGGTCGCGCTGATTATCACGCTGTCGCTGACCTCGGTCGCCGGGTCGGCGCAGGCGGCGATCGTCAACGCGCTGGGGCTGGACGGCATCGAATGGCTTCGGCCGGCGCTGACGACGATCGCGCTGTCGATCTCGATCTTCGCCAACTATCTGCTGTTCCTGTGGATTTTCTGGATGCTGCCGCGCCACAAACCGAAGAAAAAAGCGCTGCTGCGCGGCACCTTGCTCGCCGCCATCGGCTTTGAAGTGATCAAGTTCGTGATGACCATGACGCTGCCGCAGGTGGCGAAGTCGCCTTCCGGCGCGGCCTTCGGATCGGTGATCGGGCTGATGGCGTTCTTCTACTTCTTCGCTCGTTTGACGCTGTTTTGCGCCGCCTGGATCGCCACCGCCGACTACAAAGGCGACAAAGCGTTGCCGAAACGCGAGCCGCCAGCGCGCTGAAGCCATGCAATCGTGCCGGTGTTATCGCACACACCGGCACGTTTATCTGGTTAACAGCCAAAAAACCAGTCAATACATCTGAATCGCGCGGTGCGCCATCCGGAAACCAGCATAACAAACTGCCCAGTCACTTTTCTTTGCCGTTTTTACAGCCATTCCCTCTGCGCGAACTCCATTTCTCAACGTTTAACGCTGCAGAAAAGAATCCCGGTAAAACATTAGTCTTTTTAACCGGTTAGGAAAGGTGTTGCCCAAAGCTCCCGCGTTGAAAAGGCCGCATGCTGTCACTAAGATGGATTTTTACCCCCTCTAACGATAAGAAATATTATGCAAGCCACCATCGCACCCCCACTCGACGCCGACGAGGCGTCCACACCGGTGAACTCCCGCGGGAAAGTCATCGTCGCCTCGCTGGTCGGCACCGCCATCGAGTTCTTCGACTTCTACATCTACGCCACCGCCGCGGTGATCGTGTTCCCGCACATCTTCTTCCCGCAGGGCGACCCGACCACCGCGACGCTGCAGTCGCTGGCCACCTTCGCCGTCGCCTTTGTCGCGCGCCCTATCGGCTCTGCGTTGTTCGGCCACTTCGGCGATCGGGTAGGGCGCAAGGTCACGCTGGTCGCCTCGCTGCTGACCATGGGGATTTCCACCGTGCTGATCGGCCTGCTGCCAAGCTATGAAACCATCGGCATCTTCGCCCCTATCCTGCTGGCGCTGGCGCGCTTTGGGCAGGGTCTGGGGCTGGGCGGCGAATGGGGCGGCGCCGCCCTGCTGGCGACGGAGAACGCGCCGGCCAAAAAGCGCGCGCTGTACGGCTCCTTCCCGCAGTTGGGCGCGCCGATCGGCTTCTTCTTCGCCAACGGCACCTTCCTGCTGCTCTCCTGGCTGCTGAGCGACCAGCAGTTTATGGAATGGGGCTGGCGCGTGCCGTTCATCCTCTCCGCGGCGCTGGTGCTGATCGGCCTGTACGTTCGGGTATCGCTGCATGAAACGCCGGTGTTCGCCAAAGTGGCCAAGGCCGGCAAACAGGTGAAAGTGCCGCTCGGCACGCTGCTGAGCAAGCATCTGAAAGCCACCATCCTCGGCACCTTCATCATGCTGGCGACCTACACGCTGTTTTATCTGATGACGGTGTATTCGATGACCTACGGCACCGCGCCGCAGCCGCTGGGCCTCGGCTACTCCCGCAACAGCTTCCTGTGGATGCTGATGGTGGCGGTGATCGGCTTCGGCGTGATGGTGCCGATCGCCGGCCTGCTGGCGGATGCGTTCGGCCGCCGCAAGACCATGATCGCCATTACCCTGCTGATGATCGGCTTCGCGTTCCTGTTCCCGCCCCTGCTGGGTTCCGGCAATCAGGCGCTGGTGATGGGCTTCCTGCTGTGCGGCCTGAGCATCATGGGGCTGACCTTTGGCCCGATGGGCGCGCTGCTGCCGGAGCTGTTCCCGACCGAAGTGCGCTATACCGGCGCGTCGTTCTCCTACAACGTCGCGTCGATCCTCGGCGCGTCCGTGGCGCCTTATATCGCCACCTGGCTGGCGGCCCACTACGGGCTGTTCTACGTCGGCATGTACCTGGCGGCGATGGCCGGGTTGACGCTGCTGGCCCTGCTGTTGATGAAAGAAACCCGCCACCGGTCGCTGTGATCCCCTGCGGCCCCCTCACTGCGGGGGCCGCACGCGTTGTTCGTTTACTGTCATAAAACCGGGCTATGCTGGATGTTTCTCTCGGTAACAGGATCGGCCGATGTCTCTGCGTCGTGGGGTATTTGTCTGCGTTGCGCTGCTGGCGGCTCTCGCCATCGCGCTCTATTACGGGTTGAAGCCTGATCATCCCGATGCGCTGTGGCGCATCGTCAGCCAGCAATGTCTGCCCAATCAGCAAGCGCATGACAACCCGGCGCCCTGCACGCAGGTAGATGTGCTGGCCGGCTTCGTGGTGTTTAAAGATCGCAACGGGCCGCTGCAATACCTGCTGATGCCCAGCGCCAAAATCACCGGGATAGAAAGCCCGGCGGTGCTGGACGCCACTACGCCGAATTTCTTCGCCCAGGCCTGGCGCGCGCGCTACGTGATGGCGGAACGTTATGGCAAACCGATCGACGATGGCGATATTTCACTGGCGATCAACTCGGAATATGGCCGCACGCAAAACCAGCTGCACATTCATATCTCCTGCCTGTTGCCGGCGGTAAAACAGCGGCTGGCGCAGATCGGCCCCGATTTTATCGATCAATGGCAACCGCTGCCCGGCGGCCTGTTGGGGCATGACTATCTGGGGCGGCGGGTGACCCCCGCCGAACTGGAACAACAGGGCGCCTTCCGCCTGTTGGCTTCCGGCCTGCCGCGCGCCGAAGGGCGCATGGGCAGCTTCGGCCTGGCGATGACCGCGCTGCCGGACGGCGATTTCCTGCTGCTGGCGACCGAGCGCAGCCTGCTGCCGTTTACCCTGGCCTCGGCGGAAGAGATCCAGGATCACGACTGCCGGCTGCTCACGCCGCCGCCGCACGCCTGACTATTTTTTGCCTTTCATCTCCCGCAGGATCTGCCCGCACTGGTTCTCCTCGCCGCCTTCACTGGGTGAAACCAGCGCCAGCAGCGCCGCCGCCGGCGTCAGCACCGCGCCCAACGCCACCGCCGCCGCGCCGCGGGCGATCAGCGGCCCGGCTTTGACGCCGGCGTCGGGGTGCTTGAAGGTGCCTTTCACGTACAGCGGCGAGCGCAGGGTCAGCACGCGCATCCCCTTGCTTTCCGGATCGATGGACAAATCCAGCCGTTCGGTGGCGAGGTTGGTGTTGCCGGTGATGTTGATCACCGCGTTCTCGGTGTCGAACACAAACAGCCGTGGTGCGGCGACGCCGTTGCGGATGCCGACATCCGCCGCCGCGCAGTTGATGCCCACCACATCGTCACCGAACAGCTGCGCCACCAGATAGTTGCCGACGTTCAGACCGAGGATTTCCATCAGGCTGCGGCTGATCACCCCGTTATTGATCAACAGGCGCAGGTCGCCGTTGCTGGTCGCCAGCAGCTCGGCTACCGAATTGCCGCTGCCCGTCAGCCTGGCGTCGCCGTTCATCTGCCCGAGGCTGCGCTTCATCGCCGCCACGTTCGGCAACAGCTGTTTGAGCTGGAGTTTGCGCGCGTGCATATCCACCTGGCCGCGCATCGGCTTTTTGCCGCCGTCGAGGCGCACCACGGCGTTCAGGCTGCCGCCCGCCATGCCGAAGCGCAGCGGATCCAGGCGCAGTTCGCCATTGTTCAGCTTCAGATGCGTGGCCAAATCGCTCAGCGGCAAATCGCTGCCGCGTTCGATACGCGCGGCGGCAAACTTCACGTCCGCATCCATCTTGCGCCAGCTTTGCGTATCGAACTGTTCGACCGGCAGCACTTTATCCGCCGGCTGGCGGCTCTTCTCGCCGCGCCCGGCTTTGGCGGCGTTGGAGTCCGCGCCGATCAGCGGTGCCAGATCCGCCAACCTCAGCTGCCGGGAGCGCACCGCGCCGCTCAGCGTCGGCCGCGGCTTACCGGCAACGTATTTCAAATCGCCGTGAATGTCGCTGTCACCGATTTTGCCGTCGAATTTCTGATATTCGAACACGGCGCCGCCCGGCTGATGCAGGCGGGCAATCAGATGGCCATCGGTCGCATACGGCGGCGTGTTCGGCAGCAGCACGCCGGTCAGGCCATAGAGATTACCCAGGCTTTCGCCGGAAAATTTCAGCTGCACGTCCAGCCCGCCGAGGTTCAGCGGATCGGTCAAGGTGCCCGCCACCGCCACTCGGGTACTGCCGGAGCGCACGTCGGCCTGCAGCGGGAACGGCAGATCGGCGCTCTGCAGCGACAGCATGCCGCCAATCTTGCCGCTGCCGCTCAGCGGCTCGCCGTTGTATTTGCCCTTGACCTGCCAACCGAAGACGTAGTCAGGAGTGGCGGCCTTGCCGCTGCTCTGTTTGCCGGTCACTTCACTGAACGGCAGCGGTTTGCCGAGCGGATCGATGACGGCGCGGAAGTCCGCCTTCAGCGTGGCGTCTTTAAAGGCGATCTGCCCCTTGTCGAACACGATGTCGTGAACGGTGAACGACCAGTCGGAAGGCGGTTGCTGCGGATCCTGGCCAGCGGCCAGGTCAAACGTCCAGTTGTTGTCGCCGTTGGCCAGGCGTTGCAACGACGCATTCGGCTGCTTGAGCCAAATGCGCGGGATCAGCAGTTCTTTCTTCAGCAACGCCAGCGGTGCGATGCTGGCGTCGACGCGCTGCAGCGTCACCATGCTGTCGCCGGGCATGTTTTTCGGGTTACCCAGCCACACGTCTTCGGCGTGAATATGCGGCCAGGGCACCCAGGCGCGCCAGCCGCCCTCATCCCGGTTACGCGACCAGTCGACGCCCAGATCGCCGCGGATGGCGAACGGCCGCCGCAGTTCGGCCGACACTTTGTCGTTGATGGTGGGCTTGAGTCGATTCCAGTCGAAGGTAGCGATGAAGATCGCCAGCGCGGCGACCGCCAGCAGCACAATGCCGCCCAGCCAGCTGAAAACCTTTCCTGTTCTTGTCATAGGGCTCCCTCAGCACATAAACCGGGCTGCCGAATGAAAGGAAAAGGAATGAGCAGCCCCGTTTAAGATTAGCTGAGGATAGGCCGGAGTTCACGCCGGCGCGCCGGGCGCGGCGAACAGCGTCGGTACGCTGTGTAAAGTTTCAAAGCATGCCGGGCGGGAAAGATAGTAACCCTGCGCGGCCAACGCGCCGGAACGCTGTACCAGCCGCCACTCCTGCTCGGTTTCCACGCCTTCGACGATCACCCCGTCGCTGTGCTGGTTCATCATCTTGATCAGGGTGCCGAGCAGCTGCACGCCCTCTTCAGACTGTTTAAGCAAGGTGAACAATTCGCGCGCTACCTTGATGTATTGATAGCGCCAGGCGCCGACGGCGGAGAAGTTGGCCAGCCCGCTGCCGAAATCGTCCAGCCACAGCCGTTCGCCGCCGACCATCTGGTGCAACGGGCGGTTTGACGCTGTTTCGGCGTGCTCCACCAGTTCGAAGCGCAGATAGGGCATCTCGGCGATCTGCCGCTGCAGCTCGCTATGGCGCTGCAACGCTTGCAGCGCCATGCCGTCGATATTGACCGACACCATCACCGCGTGGCGAATGAACAATGCCTGCCAGCGCTGCAACAGCTCCAGCTGTTCCTGGATCACCCGCAAACGCTGGGCGACGCCGAGCGAGGCAAAATACTGTTCCGGGGATTGCCGTTTGTTCGGTTCATTCGGGTGATATACCGCCGTCAGCAGTTCCACCGCCAGCAGCGCGCCGCTGGTGCGATAAATCGGCTGGAAGGTATACAAGCGCCGGCATTGCCGCCAGTAGCGCCGCGATTTGGCGCAGGCATAAAGGGCAAAACAGGGCGCCAGCAGACCCGAGATCAGGTTGGTTATCATCGGTACTATCGCCGTGGCGGGGAAGTGAGAGCGCTGCCGCTGTTTCTTTACCCAGCTTATCGGCCGCGCCGCGCAAAACTTTAAGCACGAATTGCCGCACGGTTTCTTCTTCACCCTGTTTTGGCATGGGCCGATCGCGATCATAAAAAAATCAAAACACCGTTTTAATTTATTGACTCCCTCACCGCCTTGCGTGGAGACTGGCGGTTGTTGCTTCTTCTTTAGCCAGGGCTTATTGACGATGACTATCCGAAATCTCGCCGTGATCGGCGAATGCATGATCGAACTGTCGCAGCAGGGCGCACAGCTGACGCGCGGCTTTGGCGGCGATACCCTCAACACCGCCGTCTACCTCGCCCGCCAAATGCCGGAACAGACGCTGCAGGTGCATTACGTCACCGCGCTCGGCACCGACAGCTTCAGCGGCGAGATGCTGCAGGCCTGGCGGCAGGAGAAGATCGAGACCGGGCTGATTCAGCGGTTGGAAAACAAACTGCCGGGCCTGTACGTGATCGAAACCGACGCCGCCGGCGAACGCACCTTCTACTACTGGCGCAACGACGCCGCCGCCCGGTATTGGCTGGCGGGCCCCCAGGCCGACGCACTGTGCGCCCGGCTGGCGCAGTTCGATTACCTGTATCTCAGCGGCATTAGCCTGGCGATCCTCGCGCCTGCCGACCGCACGAAGCTGCTGGCGCTGTTGCGCCGCTGCCGCGCCAACGGCGGCCAGGTTATCTTCGACAATAACTATCGCCCGCGCCTGTGGCACAGCCGTGAGGAAACGCAGCAGGCCTACCGTGAGGTGCTGGCCTGCACCGACATCGCCTTCCTGACGCTGGATGACGAAGAGCTGCTGTGGGGAGCGCAGCCGGTTGAACAGGTGGTGGCGCGCACGCAGGCGCTCGGCGTCGGTGAGATCGTTATCAAACGCGGCGCGGATGCCTGTCTGGTGTTCAGCGTGGAGGGAGAGCGGCTTGAGGTGCCGGCGATCGCGCTGCCGCCGGAGCGCGTGGTGGATACCACCGCGGCGGGCGACTCTTTCAGCGCCGGTTACCTGGCGGTACGCCTGAACGGCGGCAGCGCCCAACAGGCGGCGCAGCGCGGCCACCTGCTCGCCGCAACGGTGATCCAACACCGCGGCGCCATCATTCCCGCCGAGGTCATGCCGGAGGCATAAAAAAGCCGGCATCGCTGCCGGCTCTGTGTGCTTTGCCTTGCGGGAAATCAGCCCGCAACGGCGATGCGTTTCATGTCGGTCATGTAGCCACGCAGTTTGCGGCCGACGGTTTCGATAGGGTGGCTGCGCACCGCTTCGTTCACGTCACGCAGCTGCGCGTTGTCCACCGCCGTACCCGCCACGGCTTTGCCCAAATCGCCCGCCTGCAGGGTGGTCATGAAGTCCTTCAGCAACGGCACCGCCGCGTTGGCGAACAGGTAGTTGCCGTACTCTGCGGTATCGGAGATAACCACGTTCATTTCATACAGACGCTTACGCGCAATGGTGTTGGCGATCAGCGGCAGCTCGTGCAGCGACTCGTAGTAAGCCGACTCTTCGATGATGCCGGCATCGACCATGGTTTCGAACGCCAGCTCAACGCCCGCTTTCACCATCGCCACCATCAGCACGCCGTGATCGAAGTACTCTTGCTCGCTGATTTTGCCTTCAAACTGCGGCGCATTCTCGAACGCGGTTTTGCCGGTCTCTTCGCGCCAGGTCAGCAATTTCACGTCGTCTTCCGCCCAGTCGGCCATCATGCCGCTGGAGAAAGCGCCGGAGATGATGTCGTCCATGTGCTTCTGGAACAGCGGCGCCATGATGGTTTTCAGCTGTTCGGACAGCGCATAGGCACGCAGCTTGGCCGGGTTGGACAGGCGATCCATCATCAGGGTGATGCCGCCCTGCTTCAGCGCTTCGGTGATGGTTTCCCAGCCGAACTGAATCAGTTTCTCGGCGTAAGCCGGATCGGTGCCCTCTGCAACCAGCTTGTCGAAGCACAGCAGCGAACCCGCCTGCAGCATGCCGCACAGAATGGTCTGCTCGCCCATCAGGTCGGATTTCACTTCGGCGACGAAGGAGGACTCCAGCACGCCGGCGCGGTGGCCACCGGTCGCCGCCGCCCAGGCCTTGGCGATCGCCATGCCTTCGCCTTTCGGATCGTTTTCCGGGTGAACCGCAATCAGGGTCGGCACGCCGAAGCCGCGTTTGTACTCTTCGCGCACTTCGGTGCCCGGGCATTTCGGCGCGACCATCACCACGGTGATGTCTTTGCGCACCTGCTCACCCACTTCAACGATGTTGAAGCCGTGGGAATAACCCAGCGCCGCGCCGTCTTTCATCAGCGGCTGCACTGCGCGCACCACGGAAGAGTGCTGCTTGTCGGGCGTCAGGTTGACCACCAGATCCGCCTGCGGGATCAGGTCTTCGTAGGTGCCGACCTTAAAGCCGTTTTCGGTCGCCTTGCGCCAGGAAGCGCGCTTCTCGTCGATCGCTTCTTTGCGCAGGGCATAGGCGACGTCCAGGCCGGAATCGCGCATGTTCAGCCCCTGGTTCAGCCCCTGGGCGCCACAGCCGACAATCACCACTTTTTTACCTTTCAGGTAGCCGGCTTCGTCAGCAAATTCGTCGCGCGCCATAAAGCGGCATTTACCCAATTGCGCCAACTGCTGACGCAGGTTCAATGTGTTGAAATAGTTAGCCATGGTGGTACTCCGGTTTGATGTTGTCTTGCATTGTTATTTTCATTCCCCGCCCTGTCTGTGCGGAGATTCGTTAAACTCAATGTATAACAGGAAATGCGTTGCTTAAATTGATATATTAAGAACGTGATATTGCAATTTATGCAACATACTCACTGCGAGCGTATCGATATGGATTTACGTGATTTAAAGCTGTTCCTGCATCTGGCCGAAAGCCATCACTTCGGGCGCACCGCCAAGGCGATGCACGTCAGCCCGTCGACGCTCTCCCGCCAGATCCAGCGGCTGGAAGAGATCCTCGGGCAGCCGCTGTTCCTGCGCGATAACCGCACCGTGCAGCTGACCGACGCCGGCGAACAGCTGAAAGAATTCGCCCAGCAAACGCTGCTGCAATATCAGCAGCTGAAGCACTCACTCGGCCAGCACGGCCCTTCGCTCAGCGGCGAACTGCGGCTGTTCTGCTCGGTGACCGCGGCGTACAGCCACCTGCCGCCGATCCTCGATCGCTTCCGCGCGCAGCACCCGCTGGTGGAGATTAAGCTGACCACCGGCGACGCCGCCGACGCGGTCGACAAGGTGCAATCCAACGAGGCCGATCTCGGCATCGCCGGCCGGCCGGAAACGCTGCCCGCCAGCGTGGCGTTCACCAAAATCGGCGAAATCCCGCTGGTGCTGATCGCGCCGGCGCTGCCCTGCGCGGTGCGCAGCCAGGCGTTCGCCGACAGGCCCGACTGGGCCGAGATCCCGTTCATCCTGCCGGAGCACGGCCCTTCGCGAAAACGCATCGAGCTGTGGTTCCGCCGCCACCGCATCAGCAATCCGCTGATTTACGCCACCGTCGGCGGCCACGAAGCCATCGTGTCGATGGTCGCTCTGGGCTGCGGCATCGCGCTGATCCCGAGCGTGGTGGTGGACAACAGCCCGGAGCCGGTACGTAACCGCATCTCGCAGCTGGATAACATCTCGATGGTCGAACCGTTCGAGCTGGGAGTCTGCGTCCAGAAAAAGCGCCTCAGCGATCCGCTGATCGACGCCTTTTGGCGCTTGCTGCATCCCCGCTGACGCAGGGTTTACAGATCCGCCGGATCGATCTGCTTCATCGTCTCTACCTGCATCAGCCAGTGGTAGAGCGGCTCAAGCTGCAAAAATGCCCCGGCCAGCAGCGGCACCAGATCGGCACTGAACAGCTTTTCCACTTCGCTGTCGGTCACCATCACCGCAAACGACTTGCGGTTGTACCAGGTGGCGATCTCCGCCGCCTGTTCCTTCACCAGCGGGCGCTTGTAGCTCTCGCCCACCAGCTCGAACGGCGGCCGGCAGCAGGCGGCCACCTCAAGGAAAGGCTGCGGCCGCTGCCTCAGCGTATGACGGAACAGATCCATGGTCGGCTTGTTGGCGCTGTAGTAGCCGAGCCCATAGCGCAGCATGTCCGGCCCCAGTTCGAAAAAGTAGACCGGCGCGTCTTTCCAGTCTTTGCTCGGGCGCTTGAACGTCAGCCACATGCGGCTGCGGTAGCGCGATTTGTCATGTGAAAAACGCGTATCGCGATGAATGCGCGACAGCGTTTTGCCGATCGCCGGGCGAGTCTCGAACAGCGGATCGATCGCCAGCATGCCGGGAGCCAACTGCTCCACCAGCGCGCGAAACGGCGCCAGCAGCTCGCGATCGTAGATGTCGCGGTTGCCGTCGAACCACGCCTTATCGTTCTCGATCCGCACCTGCTGCAGGAAATTCAGACCCTGCTGGCTAAAGCCGGAGAAGGGTTGCGTCATAAGTTTTTCCGTTCTGACGGTTTATCGGGTGTTGCGCAGATCTTCTCTCTGCCAACGGCGTTTGATAAATACGCGCCGACGCGTGCGAAAATAAGCGACATAGAGATAGAACGCCGCCCGGTTGCTGAATAGCGCCCCGCCAACCACGCCCCCCAGCAGCATGGCGACAGTGGCGATGCCGGTCATCCCCGCCGCCCACGCCGCCGCGGCGCCAAGGCAAAACAGGCCGAGCATGCCAAGGTAATATTGCAGCAATACCACCCCGCTGTTTTTACCCTGCACCAGTTGGAACAGGATCAACGTCATCCACACCGCCACGATCGCGCCGCTGCCCATGAGAACGGCGGCGGAAGTCTTGCCGCTCCAGGCGGCCGCCACGTCCGTGGCCAGGCCCATCACGCCCGCCAGCCCCAGCGTCAGGCAAACCATCAGCAACATGACATTGCCGACGCCCGGCGGCGACAGCCGCTGGCCCGGCGTCAGGAAATGCTGCTCGAGCTGCGCATCCACACCGGCGAAAAGCGCGCCATCGCGCGCCGCGATTTGGCGTTCCATCTCCCGGCCCTGCGCGATCAGGCGTTTAATCATCCAGTCCGCCATTACCTCACCATCTGCGGCAATTTCTGCATAATGCCCACAAAATACTGCCCGGTGGTTTTCACATTCACCGGCGCAGACAGGGTGCCGCTGATGCCGCTGCCCACGAACGTCAATGAGTTATTGAGCGCCGAATGCAATTGCTGGCGCAGCCCGTTTTGGATCGCTTCCGTCGGGTAGCGCTTCGGGTATAAGCCGTTCTTCACCATCTCTTTCAAGACGTTATTGGAAATTCCCGGATTTTCCGCCCGAATGATATTTTCGGTCAGCCGCTTCCTTTCGCTACGGGGCATGCTTTTCAGCCATTCCGTCGCCTTGCGCGCCGAAATGCGGCGCATGGCGCGGTAGGTCATCGTCGCTTCCTTCAGGGCAGCCCCGGCACTGGCCAGCGAGATCACATCGAGCACGGTACTGGTAGCGATATACCACTGTTCTGAGTCGAGCTGAGCCAGTTCATCGCCTTTCCCGTCATAAAGCTTGTTGACGCGGTACAGCCCATTGCCGCACTGCAACGCGCTGGCAGCCATGCCGGCATAACCCAGATAAGCCACCGCCGAGCTGGTGCCGCCGGTAAACGGCACGGCGACGCTGCCCGACGCCAGTAAAAATACCGATACCAGCAGCGTTCCGCATGACAGCGCGGCCGAGGCCAACTCTTTGCTGACGCTGGGTTTGCTCAACGCTTCCGACAGCGTATTGGTCGCGGCAACGCGTGAAGTATGAGCCACCGTTTTGCTGATGACCACGTGGGTAACCTGCGAAGCGTTTGAGTAACCGGTGTGCTGCGTCGGGCGGACTAAAAATGAGTTCTGCCCGTCGGAAAAAATAATGCCCACGCCATGAAAGGCGAGGCTGCAGTCCAGCGAGTCCTGCAAGGCTTGCAGATTAATATCGCGATAGAATTCTTGTACGCCGGTATTGCCCAACAGGCGGGCAAACTCGGCGTTGGTCAAATCGTCTTCGGGGGAACCGAACGGCGTAGAAAAAGCGGTTTTCATTGTCGTGCATCCCTATACGTCAGAAGTCTTGGCAGTATAAAAATGCACGACAAAATCACAACCATGCAACCCATAAACTGACTAACGCGTCACGGTTGCTTATCAATCCGACTCACCCCTGCAAAAAGAAGCGGAACGCCGGGTTGTCGGTTTCGTCGTGACAATCGTAGCCCAGCGCCTGCAGGTGACGCTCGAATTCCGGCTCGCTTTGCGCCAGCTCGAAGGCCGCCAGCACCCGGCCGAAGTCGGTGCCGTGGCTGCGATAGTGGAACAGCGAAATGTTCCAGTGCGTGCCCAGCGTCTGCAAGAACTTCAGCAGCGCGCCCGGCGACTCCGGAAACTCAAAGCTGTACAGCCGTTCGCGCAGCGGCTTCGACGGACGCCCACCCACCATGTAGCGCACGTGCAGCTTGGCCATCTCGTCGTCCGACAGATCCACCACCTGATAACCGTCGGCGTTGAGTTCGTCGATGATCTCCCGCCGTTCTGCGTGGCCGCGCGTCAGACGCACGCCGACGAAAATGCAGGCGTTATCGGCATCGGCGTAGCGGTAGTTGAATTCGGTCACCGAGCGGCCGCCCAGCAGTTGGCAGAACTTGAGGAAGCTGCCCTGCTGTTCCGGAATGGTTACCGCCAACAGCGCTTCGCGTTGTTCGCCCAGTTCGCAACGTTCGGAAACGTAGCGCAGCCCGTGGAAGTTGAGGTTGGCGCCGGACAGCACGTGCGCCAGACGCTCGCCCTGAATGTTGTGCTGCTGCACGTACTTTTTCAGCCCCGCCAGCGCCAGCGCGCCGGAAGGTTCGGCAATGGCGCGCACGTCCTCGAACAGATCTTTGACCGCCGCGCAGATGGCGTCGCTGTCCACGGTGATCACGTCGTCCAGATACTCACGGCACAGGCGGAAGGTTTCGTCGCCGATGCGCTTCACCGCCACGCCTTCAGCGAACAGCCCGACGCGCGCCAGATCCACCGGATGGCCGGCATCCAGCGCCGCGCGCAGGCAGGCGGAGTCTTCCGCTTCGACGCCAATCACTTTGATCTGCGGCATCAGCTGCTTGATCAGCACCGCCACCCCGGCGGCCAGGCCGCCGCCGCCGACCGGCACGAAGACCCGATCCAGATGCGCGTCTTGCTGCAGCAGCTCCATCGCCAGCGTGCCCTGCCCGGCGATCACCGTCGGATGATCGAACGGCGGCACGAAGGTCATTCCTTGCTGTTGGGAAAGCTCGATCGCCTTCGCCTTGGCCTCGTCGAAATTGGCGCCGTGCAGCAGCACTTCGCCGCCGAAACCGCGCACCGCATCCACCTTGATGTCCGCGGTGGACACCGGCATCACGATCAGCGTTTTGATCCCCAGCCGTTTACCGGAGAAGGCGACGCCCTGCGCGTGGTTGCCGGCCGAAGCCGTTACGACGCCGCGCGCCTTCTGCTCTTCGTCCAGCCCGGCGATCATCGCATAGGCCCCGCGCAGCTTGAAGCTGTGCACCGGCTGGCGATCTTCGCGCTTCACCAAAATGGTGTTGCCGAGGCGCGAAGAGATTTTGCTCATGGCCTGCAACGGGGTGACCTGCGCCACCTCGTAGACCGGCGAGCGCAGTACCGCTCGCAGATATTCCGCGCCGCAGGGGGCGCTGGGTAGGGGTTGAGAGACCGCCATACTGCTTATCCCCCCAGTTTGCTCTTGTCGCGCACCGCGCCTTTGTCGGCGCTGGTGGCCAACGAGGCGTAAGCGCGCAGCGCGAAGGACACCTGACGTTCACGGTTTTTCGGCGTCCAGGCCGCATCGCCGCGCGCCAGTTCCGCCTCATGCCGCGCCGCCAGCTCCTGCTCGCTGACGTCCAGCTGGATGCCGCGATGCGGAATGTCGATCGCGATCATGTCGCCGTCCTGCACCAGGGCGATCAGGCCGCCGTTGGCCGCCTCCGGCGAGGCGTGGCCGATGGACAGCCCGGAGGTGCCGCCGGAAAAACGCCCGTCGGTGATCAGCGCACACGCCTTGCCCAGCCCCATCGATTTCAGATACGTGGTTGGGTAAAGCATTTCCTGCATGCCCGGCCCGCCTTTCGGCCCTTCGTAACGGATAACGACCACGTCGCCCGCCACCACTTTGCCGCCGAGGATAGCTTCTACCGCATCATCCTGGCTTTCATAGACTTTGGCCGGGCCGCGGAAGGTGAGGATTTCCTTGTCTACGCCGGCGGTTTTGACGATGCAGCCATTTTCCGCCAGGTTGCCGTACAGCACCGCCAGCCCGCCGTCCTGACTGTAGGCGTGCTCACGGGTGCGGATGCAGCCCTCCTTGCGGTCGGTGTCCAGCGAATCCCAGCGGCAGTCCTGAGAGAATGCCTGCGTGGTGCGGATACCGGCCGGCCCGGCGGAGTACATTTTCTTGACGCTTTCGTCGCGGGTCAGCATCACGTCGTAGGCTTCCAGCGTCTGCGGCAGGGTCAGCCCCAGCACGTTGTTCACCTCGCGGTTCAGCAAACCGGCGCGATCCAGCTCGCCGAGGATGCCGATTACGCCGCCGGCGCGGTGCACGTCTTCCATATGGTATTTCTGCGTGCTCGGCGCCACCTTGCACAGGTGCGGCACTTTGCGCGACAGGCGGTCGATGTCTTCCATGGTGAAGTCCACCTCGCCTTCCTGTGCCGAAGCCAGCAGGTGCAGCACGGTGTTGGTCGAGCCGCCCATGGCGATGTCCAGCGTCATGGCGTTCTCAAACGCCGCCTTGTTGGCGATATTGCGCGGCAGCGCGCTCTCGTCGTCCTGCTCGTAATAGCGTTTGGTCAGCTCGACGATGCGCTTGCCGGCGTTGAGGAACAGCGCTTTGCGATCGGCGTGGGTGGCCAGCAGCGAGCCGTTGCCCGGCTGCGACAGGCCCAGCGCTTCGGTCAGGCAGTTCATCGAGTTGGCGGTGAACATGCCGGAGCAGGAACCGCAGGTCGGGCAGGCGGAACGCTCGATCTGCTCGCTGTCGGCGTCGCTGACGTTCGGGTTCGCTCCCTGGATCATCGCATCCACCAGATCCAGCTTGATGATCTGGTTGGAGAGTTTGGTCTTGCCGGCTTCCATCGGGCCGCCGGAGACGAAGATCACCGGGATATTCAGGCGCAACGCCGCCATCAGCATGCCCGGGGTGATCTTGTCGCAGTTGGAGATGCACACCATCGCGTCGGCGCAGTGGGCATTCACCATGTATTCGACCGAGTCGGCGATCAGTTCGCGCGACGGCAGGGAATAGAGCATGCCGCCGTGGCCCATGGCGATGCCGTCATCCACCGCGATGGTGTTGAACTCTTTGGCCACGCCGCCGGAGGCTTCGATCTGTTCGGCGACCAGTTTGCCCAGATCGCGCAGATGCACGTGGCCCGGCACGAACTGGGTAAAGGAGTTGACCACGGCGATGATCGGCTTGCCGAAATCGGCGTCGGTCATCCCGGTCGCGCGCCACAATGCGCGGGCACCCGCCATATTGCGGCCGTGGGTGGTGGTGGCGGAACGGTACTTAGGCATGCTCTTTTCACTCCAAATGTATTTATGACAGGCGGCGAACGAACCGCCTGGATATTCTTATCTTGTCTGTCTTGTCGTTACGGATTGACCGGATCCAGCCAGCCGTATTTGTCTTCTGTCTTGCCGCTGAACAGGCCGAAGAACGCCTGCTGGATCTGTTTGGTCACCGGGCCGCATTTGCCGATGCCGACCTGAATGCCGTCCACGCTGCGCACCGGCGTGATTTCCGCCGCGGTGCCGGACATGAACACTTCGTCGGCCAGGTACAGCGATTCGCGCGACAGCACCTGCTCACGCACTTCGAAGCCCATGTCTTTCGCCAGCTTGATGATCGCGTCGCGGGTGATGCCCGGCAGCGCCGAAGAGGTGAACGGCGGGGTGTAAATCACGCCGTCTTTCACTTCAAACAGGTTCTCGCCCGCCCCTTCGGAAATGTAGCCGTGCACGTCGAGCGCAATGCCTTCCTGATAGCCGTGGCGACGCGCTTCGCTGCCCACCAGCAGAGAGGAAAGATAGTTGCCGCCGGCCTTGGCCGCGGTGGGGATGGTGTTTGGTGCGACGCGGTGCCAGGAGGAGACCATCGCGTCGATGCCTTGATCCAGCGCTTCTTCACCCAGATAAGCGCCCCAAGGAAACGCCGCGATAATCACGTCCGTTTTGTAACCGGCCGGCGGGTTGACGCCCATGCCGACATCGCCGACGAACACCAGCGGGCGGATGTACGCGCTGACCAGGTTGTTCTTGCGCAACGTGGCGCGGCAGGCTTCCATCAGTTCGTCAACGCTTTGCGAAACCGGCATGCGGTAGATTTTCGCCGAATCGTGCAGGCGCTGCATATGCTCGCGATGACGGAACACTACCGGCCCCAAGTGCGAGTCGTAGCAGCGCACCCCCTCAAATACCGACGTGCCGTAATGCAGCGCGTGCGACATCACGTGCACTTTGGCCTCGGCCCAGGGAACCATCTCACCATTGAACCAAATGTAATCGGCTTTCTTTGTCATTGTTATTTATCCTTCTCGGCGCCTCAGGCGCGTATTTGTTGTGATGTTGGCTGCTGGATCTCGACGCAGGAGACGTCCATCAGTTTGCTTAATTGAGATGACAACAGGGCAACCGGACGCGGGCTGGCAACGGTCAATTCGATATTGATGCTGTCGGCGTTGGCCGGGGAAACCATATTCATAGCACAAACCTGAAAGCCGCGATGACGCACGACCCGCAATACGCGCTCTAACATTTCGGGGCGAAAACGCGCCTGGATCGAGAGTTGATGCTGCATCATGATATTTCCTCCAACATGGTTTCGTTGCCGGCGCCCGGCGGCACCAGCGGCCAGACGTTTTCGAGTTCGTCGATAGAGACCTGCAGCAGATAAGGGCCTGCGGTGTTGAACAGCGCCTCGAGCGCGCCCTCCACCTGATCCTTGCGGCTGATGCGCTGGCCGGGAATGCCGAAGGCGGCGGCCAGCATCAGGAAGTCGGGGTTATCGGACAGGTTGGTTTCACTGTAGCGGCCGTCGAAGAACAACTGCTGCCATTGACGCACCATTCCGAGGCGCTGGTTGTCCAGCAGCACGATCTTCAGCGGCAGCTGTTTGCGCTTGATGGTGCCCAGTTCCTGCACGTTCATCATGAAGGAGCCATCGCCCGAGACGCAGATCACCGTATCTTGCGGGCGCGCGATCTGGGCCCCTACTGCCGCCGGCACGCCGAACCCCATGGTGCCGAGGCCGCTGGAGGTGATGAAATTCTCCGGGCGTTCGAACGTCATGTGCTGCGCGCTCCACATCTGGTGCTGGCCCACGTCGGTAGTCACTACGCTGTTGGCCGGCTTGCGGGCGGACAGCTGGCGCAAGAACAGCGGCGCGTAGATCGGCTGGCCGGGGTGATCGTAGCGACAGGCGTGGTCGGCTTTCAGCGCCGTCACCTGCTGCTGCCAGGGGGCGATGTTCAGCGGGCGCTGCAACGCCGGCAGCAACGCTTTCAGATCGCCCTGCAGGGCCACATGCGCCTGGCGCAGCTTGCTCATTTCCGCCGGGTCGATATCCATGTGGATCACTTTGGCGTGCGGTGCGAAGGCGTTCAGTTTGCCGGTCACGCGGTCATCGAAACGCGCGCCGACGGCAATCAGCAGATCGCACTCCTGCACCGCCAGGTTGGCAGCCTTGGTGCCGTGCATGCCCAACATGCCGAGGTACAGCGGATCTTGCGCATCCGGCGCGCCCAGCCCCTTCAGGGTGGCGACGTTCGGCATGCGGGTCACGGCGATGAACTCGCGCAGCGCCGGCACCGCCTGCGCCATGCCCACGCCGCCGCCGACGTACAGCATCGGTTTGTGCGCCTGCGCCAGCAGCTCGGCCGCCTCCGCCAACGCCGCCGCCGGGAATGCCGGCACTTCATCGACCGGTATCAGATGCGGGTGCAAGTCGCCCTGCGCCAGCTGGATGTCTTTCGGGATATCGATCAGCACCGGGCCAGGGCGGCCACCGGCGGCGATGGCGAAGGCTTCCGCCATGATGCCCGGCAGCGCGTCCAGCGATTCCACCAGGAAGCTGTGTTTGGTGCAGGCCAAGGACAGGCCGAGAACATCGATCTCCTGAAAGGCATCGGTGCCGATCAGCGCGGAACCCACCTGACCGGTGATGGCGACAACGGGAACGGAATCGAGCAGCGCATCAGCCAGGCCGGTGATCAGGTTGGTGGCGCCGGGGCCGGAAGTGGCGATGCAAACGCCGACTTTGCCGGTGGCGCGGGCGTAGCCGATGGCGGCCATCGCGGCGCCCTGTTCATGGCGGCACAGCAGGTGTTCCACGCCGCCGTCGTACAGCGCATCGTACACCGGCATGATTGCCCCGCCCGGATAGCCGAATACGGTATCCACACCCTGCGCACGCAACGCTTGAACTACCCACTGAGCGCCATTCATAGTTATTTCCCCGCCTTACTTCGACAACTGCAGGATTTTGTTCTGTTTTTCATGTTATGACCCTTGCTCCACTTTTCTCTTGCCAATAAAAAACCCCCGGACCTGACGGTGCGGGGGTTCTCTTGCGATTCCGGCTTGTTTGCTAAGCCTTTCTTCGTCCAAGTGCAGCCCCGCACGGTGGGATAATAATCACCACCACGCTAATCACGACTAGGCTAATCACTTGGGCAAAGGCTTTCATAATGGGTTTGTTCACTGTGCTCATTCAGAACTAATGCTTACAGAGGTACCATAGTCGCGCGCGGCATGACAACACTTTTTTTGCGTTATTATTCGGCGCAATCTGGTCATACCTCACGCGAATCGCCCGGATTTCACACGTTGGCGCGCACGCCCGGATTTTTCACCGCGTCGGTGATCGCCTTACCACGCGTATCCTTGCCGAAGAACACCAACAGGGCGATCGCCACCGCCACCGTACCGGCGACGATCGCCATCGCCAGGCCGTAATTATGCCCATGATGCTCGGCGATGGTGGCTTGCAGCGTGGCGTTGACCGAGGCGATCAGGTTACCCAACTGGTACACGAACCCCGGCAGCACCGCGCGGGTGTTGGCCGGCACCAGCTCAGTCAGGTAGGTCGGCACCACGCCCCAGGCGCCCTGCACCATGAACTGCATCAGGAAAGCGCCGATCCCCAACATCAGCGAACCGCTGGAAAATGCCCACAGCGGGATCACCGGCAGCGCCAGCAACGCGGCGATGATGATCGCTTTTTTGCGGCCGATCTTTTCCGACAACGAACCGAAGAAAACGCCGCCGATAATTGACGCAATATTGTAGCTAATGGCGATGATACTGACGGTTTTTGGATCGAAACCATGCTGAACGTTCAGAAACGCCGGATACAGATCCTGCGTGCCGTGGGAGAAGAAATTGAACGCCGCCATCAGCAGCACCAAATAGCAGCACAGCTTCCAGTGGCTCTTCAACACCGGCAGCAAGGCAGAGCTTTCCTTGCGTTCACGCGCCGCCAGCCACACCGGCGACTCCTGCACACAATAATAAATAAACGGCAGCAGCAGGATCGGCGCCGCGCCGATGACAAACATGCCGCGCCAGCCGACCGTTTCGAACAGCAGGCCGTACACCACCGCCGCCAGCAGATAACCGAACGGATAGCCGGCCTGGAAAATGCCCGACATCAGGCCGCGCGAGCGGTCCGGTATGGTTTCCATCGCCAACGACGACGCCACGCCCCAGATGCCGCCCATCGCAACGCCGTACAACACCCGCAACAGCAAGAAGACCATCAGCGAGGGCGCGGCGGCGGAGAGCAGCTCAAACACCGAGAAGAAGACGATATTCAGCATCAGGATCGGCTTGCGGCCATATTTTTCCGCCGCCCGCCCGAAGATCAGCGCGCCAATCGGGCGCACCGCCAGCGTGAGCAGAATCGCCAACGTCACCTGTTCCAGACCGACGTGAAAGGATTGCGCGATGTCACTGAGTAAGAATACCAGCACGAAAAAATCGAAAGCGTCGAGCGTCCAGCTTGAAAAGCTGGCGATTGCCGCGTTGCGTTGCAGCGGGGTCCAACCAAACATAGTGTTATCCCTACCGTAGAGTACGAAGTCAGGAGGTTTAGCGGCTGCCGGGCAGAATGCGGCGGCGGTCGGGGTTTGTTAAATAAGTGATTTTTCTTTTAATCAATTGTTAAATACACCCGTTAACCCTATGGTTGCAATGCGTATGGGCCGCTAATATGTTGCAGCCTTCAGCGAATTGTTAATGGGTATTGCCGCAGGTTGCGAGGCGGCTCGCACAACCTCATTTATTTCGATGAAAATCAGCGATTACTCTGCTAAATGCATCGAAAAACCACCAATAACGCCGCGCAATACCCAGATGAATCACGCATCATGTCGCCCTCAGCAAGGAGAGCGATATGTCACTGGCGGTAATCTATAGCCGCGCCATCATCGGCGTTCAGGCCCCTTCCGTGACGGTGGAGGTGCATATCAGCAATGGCCTGCCCGGCCTGACGCTGGTCGGCCTGCCGGAAACCACGGTAAAAGAGGCGCGCGATCGGGTGCGCAGCGCCCTGATCAATAACGGTTTCACCTTTCCCGCCCGGCGCATCACCGTCAATTTGGCGCCCGCCGATCTGCCGAAAGAAGGCGGGCGTTACGATCTGCCGATAGCGCTGGCGATCCTCGCCGCCTCCGAGCAATTGCCCCTCGCACCGTTGGCGCGCTACGAGTTTCTTGGCGAGCTCGCGCTGTCCGGCTCACTGCGCGCGGTCAGGGGCGCGATCCCGGCGGCGCTGGCGGCGGCTGATGCCGGGCGGCAACTGATTCTCTCAACGGACAACGCCGCCGAAGTCGGCCTGATCGCGCAGTCGCACTCCCATACCGCCCGGCACCTGTTGGAAGTCTGCGCCTTTCTGCTCGGCCAGGGCGAACTGCCGGTGGCGGCCACGCCTCCCGCTGCGGACACCGCCTGCGACAGCGCCGATCTGCGCGATATCATCGGCCAGGAGCAGGCCAAGCGGGCACTGGAGATCGCCGCCGCCGGCGGGCATAACCTATTGCTGATTGGGCCCCCGGGCACCGGTAAAACCATGCTGGCCAGCCGCCTCACGGGCCTACTGCCACCGCTCACGGAGCCTGAGGCGCTGGAAAGTCTAGCGGTCGCCAGCTTGCAGCATCACATTCCCGCTGCCCTACCATGGCGCCAGAGGCCGTTTCGCGCACCGCACCACAGCGCCTCGATGGCGGCATTGGTCGGCGGCGGCTCACTGCCGCGACCGGGCGAGATCTCGATGGCGCATAACGGCGTGCTGTTTCTGGATGAACTGCCGGAATTCGAGCGTAAGGTACTGGATGCGCTGCGTGAGCCGTTGGAATCCGGCGAGATCGTGATTTCACGCGCCAACGCCAAGGTCTGTTTCCCCGCCAGAGTGCAGCTGATCGCGGCAATGAACCCCAGCCCGACGGGGCACTATCAGGGGTTGCACAATCGCGCCTCACCGCAGCAGGTGTTGCGCTATCTGGCCCGGCTGTCAGGGCCTTTTCTCGACCGTTTCGATCTGTCTATCGAAGTGCCGTTGTTGCCGCCGGGAACACTCAGTCATCGGAAAACACACGGAGAAAGCAGCGAACAAGTGCGGAAAAGAGTGCTGCTGGCACGCGCCCGGCAACTTGAACGCGCCGGTAAAGTCAACGCGCTGCTGAGCAACCGCGAAGTGGAACGGGATTGCGTTCTGCAGGCGGCAGACGCCGAGTTTTTGGAGGCGACATTAAACGCGCTGGGGTTATCGGTTCGCGCCTGGCAGCGCATCTTGAAAGTGGCGCGCACGCTGGCGGATTTGGCGGGAGATGCTGAGCTCGACAGGCGCCACCTCAGCGAAGCACTGGGCTATCGCAGCATGGACCGCCTGCTGTTACAACTGCATCGTAGTCTGGAATGAAAATGGGGCCCGCAGGCCCCATCGTATTTAGTCTTCGCTGTCGCTGTAATCTTCTACTGCGTCAGCCTGCGGTTTACCGCCGGACAGAGTATGGAATTTCTTCGGGCGACGTGTGCGCGCCAGATATTTAGCCCATACTTTTTCCTGTTCGGTAGCCGCTTCGCGCTCACCGCGGCACACTGCGACGAACAGTTGTTCTTCTTCAGTGGCCGGCTGGCGTTTGCCCGAGTCCAGCTCGTTAAACGCGTAGCCGAAGCGCTCTAGCAATTGCGCCTCTTTAATGGTGAAATCGCCGTGACGGGAGAACCCGCGAGGGTAATGTTTATTATCAAAAAAACGATTGGTCGTGGTGAAGCTATCCGCCATCTGACACGCTCCTAATTCTCTTATGGCCGTGCTGTTTATGGCGCGGAGTATTAGATAGGCTTGACAGCGTGTAAAACAAAACATTTAAATCTTAACGACAAATTTTTTTGGAGATAGGTGTGGATACCGAATTACTGAAAACCTTTTTGGAGGTCAGTAGAACGCGTCACTTTGGCAGAGCCGCAGAATCTTTGTACTTAACGCAGTCCGCGGTCAGTTTCCGCATCCGTCAGTTAGAAAACCAGCTGGGCGCCAATTTATTTACCCGTCATCGCAATAATATCCGCCTGACGCCTGCTGGTGAGCGGCTTCTGCCCTATGCCGAGAGCCTGATGAACACCTGGCAGCTGGCGAAAAAGGAGGTCGTGCGTTCGCTGCAACACACCGAGTTGTCGATCGGCGCTACCGCTTCGCTGTGGGAAGCCTATCTGACCCCTTGGCTACAGGCGCTCTATCAACAACGCGAAGCGCTGCAGCTAGAAGCCAGGGTGGCATTAAGGCACTCTTTGGTAAAACAACTGCATGAAAGGCAGCTCGATTTACTGATCACCACTGAACCGCCTAAGATGGATGAATTGGCCAGCCAGCAACTGAGCAATTTCTCATTACGCCTGTTCTCATCCGCGCATCGTGACAAACAGGCCCCCATGCCCTACATCAAGCTGGAATGGGGAGCCGACTTCCACCAACAGGAAAGCCGCATACTGGAAGGTGATAACGTGCCGGTGCTTACTACCACCTCCGCTCACCTGACGCGTCAGCTGTTGGAAACCACGGGTGGATGTGCTTTCCTGCCCAGCCAGTGGGAAAAAGAGTATCCACAGTTGGTGGCCGCCACCGAGATCCCGCCGATTATCCGCCCACTGTATGCCGTCTGGTTGCAAAACAGCGATCAACAGCCTTTGATTCGGCAATTACTTAAAATACCTTTAAATACCGCAGCCTAAAGCGTTATGGCGGCCTTAAACGCCGTCATCGTGGTCATGCCTGTCTATCATACCAAAACGCGCTCATCGCCTTCTGAGAGAAGATAATGCAAAACGAGATAAGAATCAGGAGGCCGGCAGGATAGAGTTCGGAGGAACATGAAGCAACCAGGATCGGGCAAACATCGGCATATAACGTCAAAAGCGCTCTATTCCAAAGCGGTAAGGAAGAAAAATGATAGGCAAAAAAAAACCCTTTGCTTTCGCAAAGGGTTCTTAATATGGCAGGGGCGGAGAGACTCGAACTCGCGACACCCGGTTTTGGAGACCGGTGCTCTACCAACTGAGCTACGCCCCTAAATCTCGCTTAACATTATGCCTGCTAATAAAGCAGGCATAATTAAATAAGTGGCGGAACGGACGGGGCTCGAACCCGCGACCCCCTGCGTGACAGGCAGGTATTCTAACCAACTGAACTACCGCTCCACCGATTCTTTTACGTTGCATCTTTCGATGCCGGCAATATCGCGCGCTGCGATTTGCGCATTACCAGTCGTCACGCTGATAACGTTTGTTTGATGCCTGGCAGTGTCCTACTCTCGCATGGGGAGACCCCACACTACCATCGGCGCTACGGCGTTTCACTTCTGAGTTCGGCATGGGGTCAGGTGGGACCACCGCGCTATTGCCGCCAGGCAAATTCTGTTTCATTCCAACCGCTTCACTTTCGTGTCGCCATCAGAACCAATCTCGGAACTTCGCTGAAAATCTCTTCGTCTCTAAAACACCTTCGGTGTTGTAAGGTTAAGCCTCACGGATCATTAGTACTGGTTAGCTCAATGCATCGCTGCACTTACACACCCAGCCTATCAACGTCTTAGTCTTAAACGTTCCTTCAGTGGACTCAAAGTCCAAGGGAAGACTCATCTTGAGGCAAGTTTCGCGCTTAGATGCTTTCAGCGCTTATCTTTTCCGCACTTAGCTACCGGGCAATGCCATTGGCATGACAACCCGAACACCAGTGGTGCGTTCACTCCGGTCCTCTCGTACTAGGAGCAACCCCTCTCAATCTTCCAACGCCCACGGCAGATAGGGACCGAACTGTCTCACGACGTTCTAAACCCAGCTCGCGTACCACTTTAAATGGCGAACAGCCATACCCTTGGGACCTACTTCAGCCCCAGGATGTGATGAGCCGACATCGAGGTGCCAAACACCGCCGTCGATATGAACTCTTGGGCGGTATCAGCCTGTTATCCCCGGAGTACCTTTTATCCGTTGAGCGATGGCCCTTCCATTCAGAACCACCGGATCACTAAGACCTACTTTCGTACCTGCTCGAGCCGTCACTCTCGCAGTCAAGCTAGCTTATGCCTTTGCACTAACCTCACGATGTCCGACCGTGATTAGCTAACCTTCGTGCTCCTCCGTTACTCTTTGGGAGGAGACCGCCCCAGTCAAACTACCCACCAGACACTGTCCTCACCCCAGATTATGGGGCCGAGTTAGAACATCAAACATTAAAGGGTGGTATTTCAAGGATGGCTCCACGCAGACTGGCGTCCACGCTTCAAAGCCTCCCACCTATCCTACACATCAAGGCTCAATGTTCAGTGTCAAGCTATAGTAAAGGTTCACGGGGTCTTTCCGTCTTGCCGCGGGTACACTGCATCTTCACAGCGAGTTCAATTTCACTGAGTCTCGGGTGGAGACAGCCTGGCCATCATTACGCCATTCGTGCAGGTCGGAACTTACCCGACAAGGAATTTCGCTACCTTAGGACCGTTATAGTTACGGCCGCCGTTTACTGGGGCTTCGATCAAGAGCTTCGCCTTGCGGCTGACCCCATCAATTAACCTTCCAGCACCGGGCAGGCGTCACACCGTATACGTCCACTTTCGTGTTTGCACAGTGCTGTGTTTTTATTAAACAGTTGCAGCCAGCTGGTATCTTCGACTGGCTTCAGCTCCATCCGCGAGGGACTTCACCTACATGCCAGCGTGCCTTCTCCCGAAGTTACGGCACCATTTTGCCTAGTTCCTTCACCCGAGTTCTCTCAAGCGCCTTGGTATTCTCTACCTGACCACCTGTGTCGGTTTGGGGTACGATTTAATGTTACCTGGAGCTTAGAGGATTTTCCTGGAAGCAGGGCATCAACTACTTCTGCACCGTAGTGCATCGTCATCACGCCTCAGGGTTGATATGCAACCGGATTTACCAGGTCACACCCCCTACACGCTTAAACCGGGACAACCGTCGCCCGGCCAGCCTAGCCTTCTCCGTCCCCCCTTCGCAGTAACACCAAGTACAGGAATATTAACCTGTTTCCCATCGACTACGCTTTTCAGCCTCGCCTTAGGGGTCGACTCACCCTGCCCCGATTAACGTTGGACAGGAACCCTTGGTCTTCCGGCGAGCGGGCTTTTCACCCGCTTTATCGTTACTTATGTCAGCATTCGCACTTCTGATACCTCCAGCAACCCTCACAGGCCACCTTCAACGGCTTACAGAACGCTCCCCTACCCAACAACGCCTAAGCGTCGCTGCCGCAGCTTCGGTGCATGGTTTAGCCCCGTTACATCTTCCGCGCAGGCCGACTCGACCAGTGAGCTATTACGCTTTCTTTAAATGATGGCTGCTTCTAAGCCAACATCCTGGCTGTCTGTGCCTTCCCACATCGTTTCCCACTTAACCATGACTTTGGGACCTTAGCTGGCGGTCTGGGTTGTTTCCCTCTTCACGACGGACGTTAGCACCCGCCGTGTGTCTCCCGTGATAACATTCTTCGGTATTCGGAGTTTGCATCGGTTTGGTAAGCCGGGATGGCCCCCTAGCCGAAACAGTGCTCTACCCCCGAAGATGAGTTCACGAGGCGCTACCTAAATAGCTTTCGGGGAGAACCAGCTATCTCCCGGTTTGATTGGCCTTTCACCCCCAGCCACAAGTCATCCGCTAATTTTTCAACATTAGTCGGTTCGGTCCTCCAGTTAGTGTTACCCAACCTTCAACCTGCCCATGGCTAGATCACCGGGTTTCGGGTCTATACCTTGCAACTAATCGCCCAGTTAAGACTCGGTTTCCCTACGGCTCCCCTATACGGTTAACCTTGCTACAAAATATAAGTCGCTGACCCATTATACAAAAGGTACGCAGTCACACCACGAAGGTGCTCCCACTGCTTGTACGTACACGGTTTCAGGTTCTATTTCACTCCCCTCGCCGGGGTTCTTTTCGCCTTTCCCTCACGGTACTGGTTCACTATCGGTCAGTCAGGAGTATTTAGCCTTGGAGGATGGTCCCCCCATATTCAGACAGGATGTCACGTGTCCCGCCCTACTCATCGAACTCACGACCTGTGCATTTTAGTGTACGGGGCTATCACCCTTTGCTGCGCGACTTTCCAGACGCTTCCACTAACACACAAGCCGATTCAGGTTCTGGGCTCCTCCCCGTTCGCTCGCCGCTACTGGGGGAATCTCGGTTGATTTCTTTTCCTCGGGGTACTTAGATGTTTCAGTTCCCCCGGTTCGCCTCATGCCACTATGTATTCATGACATGATAGTGTGTCGAAACACACTGGGTTTCCCCATTCGGGTATCGCCGGTTGTAACGGTTCATATCACCTTACCGACGCTTTTCGCAGATTAGCACGCCCTTCATCGCCTCTGACTGCCTAGGCATCCACCGTGTACGCTTAGTCACTTAACCTCACAACCCGAAGATGTTTCCATCGTTCGCGCTGCAAACATTTGAGAGACTCTATGACAGGTTACTCTTTATCCCAGTACTTCTACGGAGGGATAAATTTCAGCCGTCATGTTTCAATTTTCAGCTTGTTCCAGATTGTTAAAGAGCAAAATACTTCGCAGCATACTGTTTCCAATATACTCTGAAGTAGTGAAATACCGGACTATATGGTGGAGCTAAGCGGGATCGAACCGCTGACCTCCTGCGTGCAAGGCAGGCGCTCTCCCAGCTGAGCTATAGCCCCATACAGTCACGCGCAGTACCTTTTCCACTTCCGAGAAGTGGTAGGCCTGAGTGGACTTGAACCACCGACCTCACCCTTATCAGGGGTGCGCTCTAACCACCTGAGCTACAAGCCTATAAAGGTATTTCTGCTCGTTACTTTCTATCAGACAATCTGTGTGAGCACGCCACGCGAACTAATATCTTTAGGTAAGGAGGTGATCCAACCGCAGGTTCCCCTACGGTTACCTTGTTACGACTTCACCCCAGTCATGAATCACAAAGTGGTAAGCGCCCTCCCGAAGGTTAAGCTACCTACTTCTTTTGCAACCCACTCCCATGGTGTGACGGGCGGTGTGTACAAGGCCCGGGAACGTATTCACCGTAGCATTCTGATCTACGATTACTAGCGATTCCGACTTCATGGAGTCGAGTTGCAGACTCCAATCCGGACTACGACATACTTTATGAGGTCCGCTTGCTCTCGCGAGGTCGCTTCTCTTTGTATATGCCATTGTAGCACGTGTGTAGCCCTACTCGTAAGGGCCATGATGACTTGACGTCATCCCCACCTTCCTCCAGTTTATCACTGGCAGTCTCCTTTGAGTTCCCGGCCGAACCGCTGGCAACAAAGGATAAGGGTTGCGCTCGTTGCGGGACTTAACCCAACATTTCACAACACGAGCTGACGACAGCCATGCAGCACCTGTCTCAGAGTTCCCGAAGGCACCAATCCATCTCTGGAAAGTTCTCTGGATGTCAAGAGTAGGTAAGGTTCTTCGCGTTGCATCGAATTAAACCACATGCTCCACCGCTTGTGCGGGCCCCCGTCAATTCATTTGAGTTTTAACCTTGCGGCCGTACTCCCCAGGCGGTCGATTTAACGCGTTAGCTCCGGAAGCCACGCCTCAAGGGCACAACCTCCAAATCGACATCGTTTACAGCGTGGACTACCAGGGTATCTAATCCTGTTTGCTCCCCACGCTTTCGCACCTGAGCGTCAGTCTTCGTCCAGGGGGCCGCCTTCGCCACCGGTATTCCTCCAGATCTCTACGCATTTCACCGCTACACCTGGAATTCTACCCCCCTCTACGAGACTCTAGCTTGCCAGTTTCAAATGCAGTTCCCAGGTTGAGCCCGGGGATTTCACATCTGACTTAACAAACCGCCTGCGTGCGCTTTACGCCCAGTAATTCCGATTAACGCTTGCACCCTCCGTATTACCGCGGCTGCTGGCACGGAGTTAGCCGGTGCTTCTTCTGCGAGTAACGTCAATTGATGAACGTATTAAGTTCACCACCTTCCTCCTCGCTGAAAGTGCTTTACAACCCGAAGGCCTTCTTCACACACGCGGCATGGCTGCATCAGGCTTGCGCCCATTGTGCAATATTCCCCACTGCTGCCTCCCGTAGGAGTCTGGACCGTGTCTCAGTTCCAGTGTGGCTGGTCATCCTCTCAGACCAGCTAGGGATCGTCGCCTAGGTGAGCCATTACCCCACCTACTAGCTAATCCCATCTGGGCACATCTGATGGCAAGAGGCCCGAAGGTCCCCCTCTTTGGTCTTGCGACGTTATGCGGTATTAGCTACCGTTTCCAGTAGTTATCCCCCTCCATCAGGCAGTTTCCCAGACATTACTCACCCGTCCGCCGCTCGTCACCCGGGGAGCAAGCTCCCTTGTGCTACCGCTCGACTTGCATGTGTTAAGCCTGCCGCCAGCGTTCAATCTGAGCCATGATCAAACTCTTCAATTAAAAGCTTGATGTGCTTCCACTCGAGAAGCGATGCTCAAAGATTTACTGCATGAATTTTACTTCAGTTAGTCACTCTTCAAGACTTGATATTTTTTTGCATCCGAAGATGCTGGATATCGTCTTGTGGAGTGCCCACACAGATTGTCTGATAAATTGTTAAAGAGCAGTGCCGAGAAACTCATCGGCGCGGGCTGCGTATATTACGCTTTTAGCCCGGAGAGTCAAGCGTTTATTTCGCTGTCTTCTCGCTGACCCGGCGGCTTGTCAGTCGTTGTTCCCGGTCAGTGGAGGCGCATTATAGGGAGTTCTCGGCAGGCCGCAACCCCTATTTTCAATATTTTTTCCGACCGTTGAATGTTTAACCAAAACACCGTTAAAGCGGCAGTTTTTTCAACGATTTAAAGCCGTAGATCTGCAAAACGGGCAATAAAGCGTCAGTATCTTCATTCAACGCCATGCAATAGGCCAGATTCTCTTCCTGGCTCGAGACCAGATTTTCCTGCGTCGAGATGAGCCAGGCGGTACGACGGGCAATCGCCGCGCCGGAATCCACCAGCCGGGTGCCTTCCGGCAACACCTGCATCAGCTCTTCAGCTAATAGAGGGAAATGGGTGCAGCCAAGCACGACGGTATCCGGCGGCTCGCGCATGCTCAGCCACGGATGCAGGATCTTCTTCAGTACCGGCAACGGCACGGCTTCGCCGTGCAGCTTGGCCTCCGCCAGCTCCACCAGCTCTGAAGAGCCCAGCAGTTCAATCTTGCAGTCGGTAGCGAAACGGGAAATCAGTTCGTGGGTGTAGCTGCGCTGTACGGTGCCACGGGTCGCCAACAGGCCGACGATGCCGTTAACGGTAAGACGGGCGGCAGGCTTGATGGCGGGCACCACGCCCACGACCGGGAAGCTGAAACGCTCGCGCAGGGCCGGCAAGGAAACGGTGCTGGCGGTGTTGCAGGCAATGACGACAATCGCCAGAGGATGCCGCTGCTGCACTGCGCCGACAATCTCCATCACGCGCTCAACGATAAACTCTTCGGACTTCTCGCCGTAGGGGAACGCCACGTTGTCGAAAGCGTATATATAGTGGAGATCCGGCAGCAACTGCCGAATCTCCTGATATACCGACAGCCCGCCGACGCCGGAATCGAAAACCAGCACCGTCGGGCGAGGTGTGGCGGTGCTGTTAGAAGGTATAGCTTCCAGTGAGGTAGTATTCTCTTCCTGGAGTAGCGTAGCCATAGGCCGTCTCATAATCTTTATCAAACAGGTTGGCAATTCTACCACGAACTGTCAGATGAGATGTGACCGGATACGAAACTGCGAGATCCCACAGGCTCACGCCGCCGAGTTTCACGCTCTGCTCCGGATAGGTACTGTAGTCCTTGTCATAACGTTGACCCAGATATTGATAAGTCACCGCCCAGTCAAAGTCATACAGCTGCCAGTCCAGCTCATATTTCACCTGCTGTTTGGCGCGGCGCAGCAGCACTTCGTGAGTTTTTGCGTTACGCGGATCGACATAATCGTAACCAATCTGGTGCGTCAGCGGGCCGGTATCAAAAGACGCCGTCGCTTCAATCCCTTTGATGGTCGCTTTACCCACGTTGTAATAGACGTAGTTGGTTTCCCCCGTGGAATCGATCAAATTGTCGATGTCGTTGCGATAACCGGAGATGCGCCAGGTCACCGGCCCGGTCAGCCCTTCAAAACCGCCTTCCCACTGCTTGCTTTCTTCCGGCTTCAGATCGGTGTTATTGCCAAAGTTGCCGTATAGCTGGCTCATATTGGGTGCTTTGAACGCCGTGCCATACGACGCGATAAAACGGTATCCCTCGACGAACTCCCAGGCCGCGCTGGTTTGCCAGGTGCCGTGCCAGCCAAACTCGGAATGATCGTCACCCCGAACCGCGCCTTCCAGCGTCACCGGGCCAACCAGTTGCTGCGCGGTCAGATAGATGCCTGCATCACGTTGGCTTTTTTCACCCTTTACGGTGGTGGAGTCCGGTTTGATTTTCTGTTGCTGCCAGTCGACGCCAGAGCTTACGGTACCCTGTCCAACCTGCAGCGTATTGCCCCACTGCAGGTTGTACTGTTCGGAATCCACCAGGCTGGCCGAGCTGTCATGCATACCGCGGCGAGGATCGTAATCGTAATCCTTGCTATGGCTGTAGCTGCCGGTCAATTGTGTTGCGTAAATGCCTTCTTTATAACGCAATCCGGTATCCCAGGTTTGGCTGTACAGCTTGCGAGTATCGAGCAGAGAGCTGGCCGGAGAGGAATAGTAACTATCGTACGCCGTGCGGTTGTCGTAGCCATACCCACGTACAAAACCGCTGACCGATTCGCTGAACTGATGCTCAAGCGCACCATACAGTGATTTACTCATAAAACCATCGCGATCCTGCTGGCTTTGCATACCGGTACTGCCATAGGCCACCACGTCATACCCTTTGGTATAGGTGTAGTCGCCCGCCACCGTCGCCACGGTGCTGTCGCCCAGCTGCTGTTGGGTCGACGCGTCATAGGATTGATAGCCGTTGGAGCCGAGGCCGGCGGAAAGCGTCGTGCCATTCTTTTCGCGGGTGGTAATGATGTTGACCACGCCGCCGATGGCGTCGGAGCCGTACACCGCCGAGCGCGGGCCGCGGATGTATTCGACTTTCTGCACCAGCGAAATTGGGATTTGGCTAAGATCGGAAGAACCGCTGACGCCCGCCTGATTAAGGCGAATGCCGTCAATTAGCACCAGCACGTGGCTGGAGTTGGTGCCGCGAATAAACAGCGAGCTCTTTTGCCCCAGCCCGCCGTTCTGGCCAACATCCACGCCCGGCAGGCGGCGCATCACGTCGGTCAGGCTCTTGGCCTGCCAGCGATCGATATCGTTGCGGGTGACGATGGAAGTCGGCGCCAGCACGGAAGAAACCGGCTGCGGGAAACGGTTGGCGGTCACCACCAAGTTATCGCCATTCGTGGTTGTGGTGTTGTCTTGCGCCCATCCAGAAAAAGCCGTGACGGAGGAAACCACCGCCAGCAGCGTATTTTTTGTAATTGTCATGAGAAAAGCATCCAAACTTAATTGGCGGATGCCGCAGGATCATGGCCGATAGTTCGCGACGGCCACGGACATTGCGACGTAACACCGGCAGGTCTTCGGGCTTGGGATTTGCAGGCCGCGGGGCGCGACCGGCAACGGGCGATGACTTCCCATCCTGCAATGGACAGTGTCTGCGTCGAAACGCTATCGCCGTGACTTCCCCTTACCGCTGCGCGTCAGCTCCGGATTCACACCGGATTCCCTTTTCACTCGCTGCTTGAGGCCGGACGGCAATGCTACGATCAATGAAAATAGATGTCTAGACTGCTACTAATGTTACAAATAATAAACGCGACAAAACTGGACTTCACGGGCTGATTCCCTACAATCCCCGCTGATCAAATTTGCCTGACGAGAAGACACACATGACGCCCGAGAATTTGCCTATTGAACGTTACGATGACCAACTGGCGGAGAAAGTCGCCCGCCTGAAGACGTTGATGTCACCGTTCGCGGCGCCCGAGCCGGAAGTGTTCCGCTCGCCAGTCGACCACTACCGCATGCGCGCCGAATTCCGCATCTGGCACGACGCGGACGACATGTACCACATCATGTTCGATCAGCAGACCAAGCAGCGTATTCGCGTCGATCGGTTCCCGGCCGCCAGCGAACTGATCAACCGCCTGATGAGCGCCCTGATCGCCGCGCTGAAACCGGAACCGATCCTGCGTCACAAGCTGTTCCAGATCGATTATCTGTCGACGCAAAGCGGCAAAATCATCGCTTCGTTGCTGTATCACCGCAAGCTGGATGACGTTTGGCAACGGCACGCCGAGCAGCTGCGTGACGATCTGCGCGCGCAGGGTTTCGACCTGCAGCTGATCGGCCGGGCGTCGAAGACCAAAATCATGCTCGACCAGGATTATGTTGACGAAGTACTGCCGGTCGCCGGCCGCGACATGATCTACCGCCAGGTGGAAAACAGCTTTACTCAGCCCAACGCGGCCATGAACGTGCAGATGCTGGAATGGGCGCTGGCGGTGACCGCCGGTTCCAAAGGCGATTTGCTGGAGCTGTATTGCGGCAACGGCAACTTCTCGCTGGCGCTGGCGCGCAATTTCGAGCGCGTGCTGGCAACCGAAATCGCCAAACCGTCGGTGGCGGCGGCGCAATACAACATCGCTGCCAACCATATCGACAACGTGCAGATCATTCGCATGGCGGCGGAAGACTTCACTCAGGCGATGAACGGGGTGCGCGAATTCAACCGATTGAAAGGCATCGATCTGAGCGGCTACAACTGCGAGACGATTTTCGTCGATCCGCCGCGCAGCGGGCTGGACGAGGAAACGGTGAAGATGGTGCAGGCCTACCCGCGCATTCTCTATATCTCATGCAATCCGGAAACGCTGTGCGCCAACCTGGAAGCGCTGCAGGCCACGCACCGGGTCAGCCGCCTGGCGCTGTTCGATCAGTTCCCGTATACCCATCACATGGAATGCGGCGTGTTGCTGGAAAAGCACCGCTGATACGACAGGGGCGCCATCATGGCGCCCCGTTTCATTACGACTCTTGAGTCGGCGCATCCGGCGCCTTGCGCGCCTTCAGTTTCATCCCGATCCACAGCACCAGCGCCACGCAGATCACCGACGGCAGGAAGTTGGAACCGATCTGCGGGTATTCGGCGCGCACGATGGCGCTGTACATCAGCAGCCCCAGCAGGAAACAGGCCGCCGCAAGCTTCGGCATGCCGTCCGGCATAGCGCGGTTCAGGTAACGCTGATGCAGGCAGTACACCGCCAGCACCAACGCGATCAGCGGGAAGATCGAAAACGGCACCACCGAGCTGAACAGCGCGGCAAACGAACCGTTGATCGAAAGGCCGGCAATCAACGCCAGCAGTAAGGTGCCATTTTCACGGCCTGGTTTTTCCATCATTTTTTACCTTTTTTATACGTGGGACACAGAAGCTTTTTCTTGTTCGCGGCGATACCAGTAATACGCCCCTTTGGAGATCATCCGCAGCTGCAGCACCAGCCGCTCTTCCAGCTGCTGCCGCTGCTCGACGTCGATATCCAGCGCTTCCGCGCCGGCGCTGAACACGATGGTGACCATCGCTTCCGCCTGCGCTTCGGTAAAGCTGCGCGGCATGTGGTTTTCCAACTCGAGGTAGTCCGCCAGTTCGGCGATGAAATGCTGGATCTCGCGCGCCACCGCCGCACGGAATGCCGCCGACGTGCCGGAGCGCTCGCGCAGCAGCAGGCGGAAGGCGTTCGGGTTGTTGCCGATAAATTCCATAAAGGTGGACACCGAGGTGCGGATCACGCTGCCGCCCTTGGCGATGCGTTGGCGCGCCTGGCGCATCAACTGACGCAGCATCAGGCCACTTTCGTCCACCATGGTCAGCCCCAGCTCATCCACATCGCGGAAATGGCGGTAAAACGACGTGGGCGCGATGCCCGCCTCGCGTGAAACTTCCCGCAGGCTCAGGCTGGCGAAGCTGCGTTCGGCGCTCAGCTGGCTGAATGCGGCTTCGATCAGGGAACGACGAGTCCGTTCTTTTTGTTGTGCTCTGACGCCCATATGCATATCCGGATAGGTTCCATTCTCTCAGTCTAACGCCCTAGACTCGGCAATATAGCAAATTTTATTGCAACAGCATTTATACTAACGCGCTCTATCACACTTCCGCCCTGAGCCGATTGTGCTTTGCCTCAAAAAGCCTAATGGTGATTGGGTGAGCAGCGCTATGATGTTAAGATACCGTTGTAATCTTGTATAAAAAAACAGGTCTCTCCTACATGCAACAGCACTATCAATTTGATGCCATTGTGATTGGCTCGGGCCCTGGTGGTGAAGGTGCCGCCATGGGGCTGGTGAAACAGGGCGCCCGCGTGGCCGTTATCGAACGGTACAACAACGTAGGCGGCGGATGTACCCACTGGGGCACCATCCCTTCCAAAGCCCTCCGCCACGCCGTCAGCCGCATTATCGAATTCAACCAGAACCCGCTTTACAACAACTCGCGCACGCTCAGCGCGACCTTCCCTGACATTTTACGCCACGCCGATAACGTCATCAGCCAGCAAACCCGCATGCGCCAAGGGTTCTATGAGCGGAACCAGTGCAAACTGTTCGCCGGCGACGCGCGCTTCATCGACGCCAACACCGTCAGCGTCAGCTACATGGACGGCACCCAGGACACCATCCGCGCCGACCACATCGTGATCGCCTGCGGCTCGCGCCCTTATCACCCGGCCAGCGTCGATTTCAATCACCCGCGCATCTACGACAGTGATTCCATTCTCGAGCTGAGCCATGAACCACGCCACGTGATCATTTACGGCGCCGGGGTGATCGGCTGCGAATACGCGTCTATCTTCCGCGGTCTGAACGTCAAGGTCGATCTGATCAACACCCGCGATCGCCTGCTGGCATTCCTCGATCAGGAGATGTCGGATTCGCTCTCTTACCACTTCTGGAACAACGGCGTGGTGATCCGCCACAACGAGGAGTTCGAGAAGATTGAAGGCACCGAAGACGGCGTGATCGTGCACCTGAAGTCCGGCAAGAAGGTGAAAGCGGACTGCCTGCTGTACGCCAACGGCCGTACCGGCAACACAGATTCGCTGGGGTTGGAAAACGTCGGCCTGGAATCGGACAGCCGCGGGCTGCTGAAGGTGAACAGCATGTACCAAACCGCGCTGTCGCACATCTATGCGGTCGGTGACGTGATCGGCTATCCGAGCCTGGCTTCCGCCGCCTACGATCAGGGCCGCATCGCCGCGCAGGCGATCGCTTCCGGCGAGGCCAGCGGCCACCTAATCGAAGATATCCCGACCGGCATCTACACCATTCCGGAAATCAGCTCCGTCGGCAAAACCGAGCAGGAACTGACGGCGATGAAGGTGCCGTATGAAGTGGGCCGCGCCCAGTTCAAGCATCTGGCGCGCGCGCAGATCGCCGGGATGAACGTAGGCAGCCTGAAGATCCTGTTCCATCGCGACACCCTGCAGATCCTCGGGATCCACTGCTTCGGCGAGCGTGCGGCGGAGATCATCCACATCGGTCAGGCGATCATGGAACAGAAAGGTGAAGGCAATACTATCGAGTATTTCGTTAATACGACCTTCAACTATCCGACCATGGCCGAAGCCTACCGGGTGGCGGCGCTTAACGGCTTAAACCGCCTGTTTTAACGCGTTGTCGATGTAGCCCTGCATGTGCTCGCGGATCGCTTCGGCCAACTGCTCATAACGGCTGCGCAGTGGGGAACCGGGGCGATACACCAACGCGATGGTGCGCTTCGGTTCCGGCTTGTAGCAATCCAGATAGCAGACGCCGTCGCGTTCGCGCTGCGGCGGCACCGCCAGTGACGGCAGCAGGGTAATGCCGCTGCCGGCCGCGACCATATTGCGCAGCGTTTCCAGACTGGTGGCGCGGAAGTGGGTATCTTCGTCCGCGCCCGCCTGGAAGCAGAAGCCCATCGCCTGATCGCGCAGGCAGTGGCCATCCTCCAGCATCAGTAGCTTCTCTCCCGCCAAATCCGGCATCGCCACGCGCTCGCGCTGCGCCCACGGGTGATCGGAATACACCGCCAGCTTCATCGGTTCATCGAACAGAGGCACTTCGATAAACGCCTCGGTTTCCTTCACCAATGCCAGAATGGCGCAGTCCAATTTGCCGCTGTCGAGTTGCGCCAGCAGTTGCTGGGTTTGCGCTTCGTGCAGGTACATTTCCAGTTTCGGGAAAGTTTTGTGCAGCGTCGGGATGATCTGCGGCAGCAGATAAGGCCCCACGGTCGGGATCAGGCCGATGTGCAGCGGCCCGGACATGGCTTCGCCCTGCTGGCTGGCCATCTCCTTCAATACTTTCACTTCGCGCAGCACGGTACGTGCCTGCTCCACCAGCAGCAGACCCGCCTGGGTGAACAGCACCTTGCGGCTGGTGCGCTCGAGCAGCATGACGCCCAACTCGTCTTCCAGCTTGCGGATCTGCCCGCTCAGCGTGGGTTGGCTTACATGGCATGAATCGGCCGCGCGGCGGAAGTGCCGGTGCTCGGCCAAGGCGACCAGATACTCTAAATCACGAATATTCATTGTTTCCCTCCATTCCATGATAGCTCATGGCGATAGATAAGATAGCAATGAGCGATTAGATCTATCAACCCCCAGCGACAATAATGTGTCCCAACGAAGCGATATCGCGCTAAATGCTAAAAATTAATTTTGCTAATTAAGGGGTTAATCAATGTTTACCAGTCAAGAAGGCAAGAAAGTTCCTCAGGTTACTTTCCACACCCGTCAGGGCGACCAATGGATTGATGTGACCACTGATGACCTGTTCAAAAACAAAACCGTTATCGTGTTCTCGCTGCCGGGCGCATTTACGCCAACCTGTTCTTCGAGCCATCTGCCGCGCTACAACGAACTGTCCAGCGTATTCAAGCAGCACGGCGTCGACGGCATTCTGTGCGTCTCGGTGAACGATACCTTCGTGATGAACGCCTGGAAAGCCGATCAGCATGCGGAAAACATCACCTTCGTGCCGGACGGCAACGGTGAATTCACCAAAGGCATGAACATGCTGGTCGAGAAAGCGGATCTGGGCTTTGGCCCGCGTTCATGGCGCTACTCGATGCTGGTGCGCGACGGCGTGGTCGAGAAAATGTTCGTCGAACCGAACAAGCCGGGCGACCCGTTTGAAGTGTCCGACGCCGACACCATGCTGAAATACCTGGCGCCGGAATTCAAAGTGCAGGAGTCGGTCTCCCTGTTCACCAAGCCGGGCTGCCCATTCTGCGCCAAAGCCAAGCAAATGTTGCAAGAGCGCGGCATTCAGTATGAAGAGATCGTGCTGGGCAAAGACGCCACCACCGTTAGCCTGCGCGCCGTCAGCGGCCGCGCCACGGTGCCGCAAGTGTTCATCGGCGGCCGTCACATCGGCGGCAGCGACGATCTGGAAACTTTCCTGTCAGCTTAATAAGTAATAACAAAGCCAACGTGAACTTTGGCGGGCTACGGCCCGCCCTTTTTTTACCTTTCAGGAGCGGATATGAAACTGTTGAACGTTGATGTCGCGGTCATCGGCGGCGGCACCGCAGGGCTCGGCGCCTATCGCGCGGCCAAACGGTCTACCCCCAGCGTGGTGATGATCGAAGGCGGGCCTTACGGCACCACCTGTGCGCGCGTTGGCTGTATGCCATCCAAGTTGCTGATCGCCGCTGCCGAAGCGGTGCATCAAATCGAACGCGCGCCGGGCTTTGGCGTGCACCCAACCGGTAAAACCCGCATCGACGGACGTGAAGTGATGGCGCGCGTCAAGCGCGAACGCGATCGCTTCGTCGGCTTCGTGCTGGAAGGCGTGGACGAGATCCCGGCCGGCGACAAAATTCAGGGCTATGCCCGCTTTATCGACGACAACACGCTGCAGGTCGATGACCATACGCGCATCGTGGCGCAGCGCATTGTGATCGCCACCGGCTCCCGCCCCAGCTGGCCGGCGCCGTGGAGCGAACTGGGCGATCGTCTGATCGTCAACGACGACCTGTTCAACTGGGATGATTTGCCGCAGTCCGTAGCGGTATTCGGCCCCGGCGTCATCGGGCTCGAGCTGGGGCAAGCGCTGCACCGCCTCGGCGTCGACACCAAGGTCTTCGGGATCGGCGGCGCGGTCGGGCCGCTCACCGACAGCGCCGTGCGCGACTACGCCGCCAAAGCACTGGGGGAAGAGTTCTATCTCGACGCCGACGTGAAGGTAGAGATGATGCAGCGCGAAGGCGACAAGGTGTTTATCCGCTATCGGGACCTGCAGGGCCAACCGCAGGAGATCCTGGTGGACTACGTGCTGGCCGCCACCGGCCGCCGCCCCAACGTCGATCGGCTGGGCCTCGAAAACACCGGCTTACAGCTTGACGCCCGAGGCGTACCGCTGGCCGACCGCCTGACGATGCAAACCAGCGTGCCGCATATTTTCATCGCCGGCGACGCCAGCAACCAGCTGCCGCTGCTGCATGAGGCCAGCGATCAGGCGCGCATCGCCGGCGCCAACGCCGGCAGTTTCCCGGAGATCAATCCGGGCCTGCGCCGCAGCGCGATTTCAGTGGTGTTCTCCGATCCGCAGATCGCCATGGTCGGCTCGACCTTCCGCGAGCTGAGCGAGAAGTTCAGCGCCTGCGGCTGCTTTGAAGTGGGCAAGGTCTCGTTTGAGAATCAGGGCCGCTCGCGGGTGATGCTGCGCAACAAAGGCATTCTGCACGTCTACGGCGAGCAAGGCACCGGCCGTTTCCTCGGCGCGGAAATGATCGGCCCGGACGCCGAGCACATCGCGCACCTGTTGGCCTGGGCGCATCAGCAACAGATGACCGTCGATCAGATGCTGGACATGCCGTTCTATCACCCGGTGATCGAGGAAGGCTTGCGCACCGCGCTGCGTGACCTGCAGGCGAAACTCAAACTCGGCACGGCCGAAATCGAGCGCTGCCAGCGCTGCCCGGGCGAATAACCTCTCATTCTCCGCTCATCCCCACCGGGCCTTCAGGCCCGGTTTTTTTGCGCAGCACTTTCCACATTTTCCTCCCTCCTCTTGCCTCACGGCCCTTCTGCGTTCATTTTTTATACCTCAACATTGAAATGATACCAATAATGATACTAAAATGGAGGCAGCATGAACGAGATCAGGGATGACATCGCTGATTTGCAACAGCGGCAGAACAGCATCAAATTCGCTGAGTTAGCGAAAATCTGCGTGCGATGGTTTGGGCCGCCGCGCATAAACAGTAGCAGCCATCACGTTTATCGCATGCCCTGGTCAGGCGATCCGCGCATCAATATCCAACGCGGCAACAACGGCGCAGCCAAGGCATATCAGGTTAAGCAGGTCATCGCCGCACTGGCCAGAATGGAGGAAGAACATGGAAAAGCATGAACACTATACCTATCGCATCACCTGGTCAGCGGATGATCGTGAATATGTCGGGCTGTGCGCCGAATTCCCCTCGTTGTCCTGGCTGGCCGCCACGCGTAGCGGCGCGCTGGAGGGTATCGAAAAAGTGGTGAGCGAAACGATCGCCGATATGTTGGCGCAAGGCGAAACGCCGCCGCAGGCGCTGGCGGAAAAGAACTTCAGCGGAAAACTGGTGCTGCGCATGACGCCGGAACAGCATCGCCGGCTGGCGATCGGCGCGATGGAGGAAGGCGTGAGCCTGAACCGTTATCTGTGCGCACGCCTGGCGGGGTAGAGGTTCAAGGGCGGCACCGGGCCGCCCTTGTCGTCGTCAAGCCAAACGCTGTTTCGCTGCGGCGATTGCCGCGGTCACCTGCTGCGGCGCGACGCCGCCTTTGGCCGCACGTTTGTCCAGGCAGGATTGCAAGGCCAGGATCGGGTAAACGTCATCGCCGATCGTCGCGCTGAACTGCTGCAAGTCCGCCAGCGGCAGCGCTTCCAGCGGTTTGCCCTGGCGAATCGCTTCTACCACCGCCTCGCCGACGATATGGTGCGCCTCGCGGAACGGCACGCCCTTGGCGACCAGGTAATCCGCCAGTTCGGTGGCGTTGGCATAGCCCTGCTCCGCCGCTTCCTGGCAGCGCGGGCGCTTCACCTGAATGCCGTCCAGCACCAGCGCCGCCATCTGCAGGCAGTCCATCCAGGTGTCGAGCGCGTCGAACAGCCCTTCTTTATCTTCCTGCATGTCTTTGTTGTACGCCAGCGGCAGGCCTTTCAGCGTCATCATCATGCCGGTCAGCGCGCCCTGCACGCGGCCGCACTTGCCGCGGATCAGCTCCAGCGCGTCCGGGTTTTTCTTCTGCGGCATCAGCGAAGAACCGGAGGTCACGCGGTCGGACAGCTCGACAAACGCCGCTTCACCGCTGTTGAAGAAGATCAGGTCTTCGGCGAAGCGCGACAGGTGCACCATGCTGATGGCGGCGTTGGACAGCAGCTCCAGCACGTGATCGCGATCGGATACGCTGTCCAGGCTGTTGCGGGTCGCCGAGGCGAAGCCCAGCCAGCCGGCCAGCTGCTCGCGATCGATAGGATAAGCGGTGCCGGCCAGCGCGCCGCTGCCCAGCGGGCTGACGTCCAGCCGTTTCAGGGTATCCTGCAGGCGGCTCTCATCGCGCGCCAGCATCTCGACATAGGCCAGGCACCAGTGCGCGAAAGTCACCGGCTGAGCGCGTTGCAGGTGGGTATACCCCGGCATCACCGCATCTTGGTTGGCTTCGGCGGTTTCCACCAGCGCCTGCTGCAGCTGGACGATCGCCTGATACAGGTCGCCGATCTGCTGTTTGCACCACAGCTTCAGATCGGTCGCGACCTGATCGTTGCGGCTGCGGCCGGTGTGCAGCTTCTTGCCCAAATCGCCGACCTTCTCGATCAGTTTCTGCTCCACCCAGCTGTGGATGTCTTCGGCATCGCTTTGGACGATCGCCAAAGGATCGGCCTGAACTTCCGTCAGTAGCGCATTCAGCGCCTGCTCCAGCTGCTGTTGCTCCGTTGCCGTCAACACGTTAACGGTCACCAGCGCCTTCGACCAGGCCACCGAGCCCACGATATCCTGCTCCGCCAGGCGATAATCGAACCGCAGCGAATCATTGAGTTGCTTGAACCGCTGATCCGCCGCCTGAGTGAACCGTCCGCCCCAAAGTGCCATATCTTACTCCTGAATTTTTATGCGAAAGGGCGCAGCATGCTGCGCCCTTGCAGAGTCACGCCAATCGATTATTTATTCTTTTTCTCGTTCAACGCGCGGATGCGTGAAGACAGAGAGAACAGGCGGATAAAGCCGCCCGCGTGGCTGTGATCGTAAACTTCGTCTTCTCCGAAGGTGGCGAACTCTTCGGAGTACAGGCTGTTGGCGGATTTTTTCTGGATCGCCGTCACCTGGCCTTTGTACAGCTGCAGCACCACTTCACCGTTTACCTCTTCAGCCAATGCTTCGGCAGAGGCCTGCAGCGAGCGGCGCAGCGGCGCGAACCAGCGGCCGTCGTACACCACATAGGACATCTCCAGGCCCAGCTGCTCGCGCCATTTGAAGCTGTCTCGGTCCAGCACCAGCTGCTCGACGGCGCGCAGCGCCGCCACCATGATGGTGCCCCCCGGGGTTTCATAGCAGCCGCGGGATTTGATGCCCACCAGGCGGTTTTCCACGATGTCGATACGGCCGACGCCGTGTTTGGCGCCCAGCGCGTTCAGGGTTTCCAGGCACTGGTACGGCGACAGCGCTTTACCGTTAACCGCCACAACGCGGCCTTTCTCAACGGTCACGGTCACCTGCTCAGGCTGGTCCGGCGCTTCCTGCGGATCGACGGTCCACACCCAGCAATCTTTGTTCGGCGCATTCCACGGGCTTTCCAGCACGCCGCCTTCGGTGGAGATGTGCCAGGCGTTTTCATCGCGGCTGTAGATCTTCTCCAGCGACGCGGTGGTCGGGATGTTGCGCTCTTTCAGGTAATCCAGCAGCGCTTCACGGGAACGCAGATTCCACTCACGCCACGGCGCCACCACTTTCAGCTGCGGCGCCAGCGCGGTGTAGGTGGTCTCAAAACGCACCTGATCGTTGCCTTTGCCGGTCGCACCGTGGCACAGCGCGTCGGCGCCCACTTTCAACGCCAGCTCGACCTGCGCCTTGGCGATGATCGGCCGCGCCATCGAGGTGCCCAGCAGGTAGCTGCCCTCGTACAGGGCGCCGGTCTGCAGCACCGGATAAACGTAATCGCGGATAAATTCTTCACGCAGATCCACCACGTGACATTCAGAGGCACCGGACTGCAGGGCTTTTTGCTCCACGCCTTCCAGATCGCTGCGCTCCTGACCGATGTCCGCCACGAACGCCACCACTTCACAGCCGCCGTAGTTCTCTTTCAGCCATGGAATGATGGCCGAGGTATCCAGGCCGCCGGAGTACGCCAGAACGATTTTTTTGATGCCTTGGTTTTGCATGATCTATTCCTTTCTAATTCTAAAATTAAGCGAGGATCCGGGTGCCAATCGACACACCGTTAAACAAAGCAGGAAGCTGATCGGCATGGCGCCAGCTGGCGATATCCACCGGGCGGCCGAGGGTGCGGGCAGCGTCGAGCGCCGCATTCACCTTCACCACCATACCATCGGTGATAATGCCTTGCGCGATCAGTTGTTCCGCTTTTTGCGCCGTCATTTCCGCAATGCGTTGCCCCTTGCCGTCGAGGATGCCGCTGACGTCCGACAGCAGGATCAGATCCGCCCCCAGCGTCGCCGCCAGCGCCGTCGCCGCCTGATCGGCGTTCACGTTCATTAACTGCCCATCGGCGGTGATGCCGATGGAGCTGACAACCGGCAGGTAGCCGGCGCTCAGCAGGATATTGAGCAGCGCGGGGGAACCGGGCTGCGCGTTGCCGACGTGGCCCAATGCCGGATCGAGTGGGGTCACGACTGCGCTGCCGCCGTCCGCCAGGCTCAGGCCGACGGCGTTGATTTGGTGTTTAATCGCCCACGCCAGCAGCGTTTTGTTGGCGGTGCCGGCCAGCGCGCCGGTGATGATGTCGATCTGATCGGCCGGCGTGACCCGCAGGCCGTTCTTTTTCACCACCGGCAAAGAGAGTTGCTTCATCAGTTCGTCCACCACGCAGCCGCCGCCGTGCACGATCACCAGCGGGCGCTGATGCTGCTGCCGGTAGCTGTCCAGCGCGGTAAACAGACGCTCCAGCGCTTCTTCACTGTCTAATAACACGCCACCTAACTTGATAATTAACGGGTTCATTGCTGTTTACTCACGCTGGTTTAAAGGAGTGACTGGGTTTCCGGGAAGCCGAAACGGATATTCAGGCATTGCACCGCCTGCGCCGCCGCGCCTTTCAGCAGGTTGTCTTCCACCGCCACGGCGATCAGATGCTCGCCCTGCACCGCAAAGCCGATGTCGCAGAACGGCAGCCCCACCACCGCTTTCAGCGCCGGCACGCCCTGGTCGTACAGCCGCACCAGCGGTTTGTCGTCATAGGCGGCATGATAGGCGGCGGCCACGTCCTGCGCGGTCACGCCGGCCTTCAGGCGGCAGGTGATGGTTTCAAGGATGCCGCGCGGGAAGTTGCCCAGGTGCGGCGTAAAGATGACCGGCACGCCCAGGTGCGCGGCGATCTCCGGCTGGTGCCGGTGGGTGAAAATACCGTATGGCTGCAGGCTCACTTCGCAGAAGCTGGTGGTCATGCTGGCCTTGCGCCCGGCGCCGCTGACGCCGCTGGTGGCGTTAATCACCGGCCACTGGTCGAGGTTCAGCAGCTGTTTTTCGATCAACGGTTTCAGCGCCAGCTGCGCCGCCGTCGGGTAACAGCCCGGCACGGCAATCAGCTGCGCCTGTTTAATCTTGTCGCTCTGCCATTCCGCCAGGCCGTACACCGCCTGCTCCAGCAGGGAGCCATGCTGATGCTCGAAACCGTAGTACTGGCTATAAAAATCGGCGTCCTGCACGCGGAAGGCGCCCGACAGATCGAACACCACGCAGCCCGCCGCCAGGAAGGCCGGTGCGATATCGTGGCTGACTTCATGAGCGGTGGCGAGGAACACCACGTCGATGCCCTGCGCCGCCTTGGCGACGTCGGTCAACGGCTGCAGCGGCAGATCGACGATGCCTTTCAACTGGGGATGGAGATCGGAAAGCAACTTTCCTGCATCTGCACTTTGCGCTGAAACCGCTAAAGCGGTTATGTTCATGTGTGGGTGGCGATTCAGGTAAGCCGTGAGCTCCGCTCCGGCGTAACCGCTGGCACCAACGATCAGCGTATTCAACATGTGGCCTTTCACCTTCTAAACTGACGTGCGGTCGCTTGCGACCCAGGTAACAGGGCTAGCCAGCGTTGTTGCGCCGTTCACCCACGGAGCCTGGCGTTGATGCTTTTATAAACATCCGGGTATCGGGTTCCCTTACGCGTCGGCTTACTGTATTTTTATTCAAAATAAATGCATGAATATTGATACTATCCTAACCAAAGGCTGTCAACAGTGAAGATGAAATTACCTCCATTTATTGAGCTGTACCGGGCGTTGATCGCAACGAAGTCGATCAGCGCCACCGATGCCGGCCTCGATCAGAGCAATGAGGCGTTAATCAACTTGCTGGCCGGCTGGTTTGCCGACCTGGGCTTTCGCGTCGACGTGCAGCCGGTGCCGGAATCGCGCCACAAATTCAACCTGCTGGCCAGCATCGGCGAAGGCAGCGGTGGCCTGCTGCTGGCCGGCCATACCGATACGGTGCCTTACGACGAAGGCCGCTGGACGCGCGATCCCTTCACCCTGACCGAGCACGACAACAAGCTCTACGGCCTGGGCACCGCCGACATGAAAGGCTTCTTCGCCTTTATTCTGGATGCGGTGCGCGACATCGACGCGAGCAAATTGACCAAGCCGCTGTACATTCTGGCGACCGCAGATGAAGAAACGACGATGGCCGGCGCGCGTTATTTCGCCGCCTCCACCGCCATTCGTCCGGATTTCGCCATCATCGGCGAACCGACCTCGCTGCAGCCGGTGCGCGCACACAAGGGCCACATGGCCAACGCCATTCGCATCGTCGGCCAGTCCGGCCACTCCAGCGATCCGGCGCGCGGCGTCAACGCCATCGATCTGATGCACGAATCCATCGGCCGCCTGATAGAGCTGCGCAAAACCCTGCAGGAGCGCTACAACAATCCGGCGTTCGCCGTGCCTTATCCCACCATGAACTTCGGCCATATCAGCGGCGGCGACGCGGCCAACCGCATCTGCGCCTGCTGCGAGCTGCACCTGGATATCCGCCCGCTGCCCGGCATGACGCTCGACAACATCAACGAGCTGATGCATCAGGCATTGGAACCGGTGAGCCAACGCTGGCCGGGCCGCCTGACCATCGAAGAGCTGCACGCGTCGGTGCCGGGTTACGAATGCCCGACCGACCACCGCATGGTGGCGGTGATCGAGGAGCTGCTGGGCACCCGCACGCAGGTGGTCAACTACTGCACCGAAGCGCCGTTCGTACAGCAGGTCTGCCCGACGTTGGTGCTCGGGCCCGGTTCCATCGATCAGGCCCACCAGCCGGACGAATACATCGACACCGCGTTTATCGAACCGACGCGCAAACTGCTGGGCCAGCTGGTCAATCACTTTTGCCGGTAGTAAACCCGACATTTAACAGGGGAAACGCGCTATGCTTCCCCTAACTCAAAATAAGTAGAAAACGGCGAAATAAGCCACGCTGATAACCGATGCGGCGTAATTAAATTTCAGAAAATGCGCCGATTTTGATGTTTTTTTGCTAAAAATAGTGTCAATTGACGATTGGACAGGAACGCGATGTGATCAGGCAGGCGGTCTGCGCCTGACGCGTGAAATTTATTTACAAGATAAAAATCATACAGAACTGGGTCAGGGGTTATATGAACGAACAATATTCGGCAATGCGCAGTAATGTCAGTATGCTCGGCAAATTGCTCGGCGATACCATCAAAGAAGCGCTGGGCGAGCATATTCTCGATCGCGTTGAGACCATCCGTAAGCTTTCCAAATCTTCACGCGCCGGCAACGAAGCGCATCGCCAGGAGCTGCTCTCCACCCTGCAGAACCTGTCCAACGACGAGCTGCTGCCGGTGGCGCGCGCCTTCAGCCAGTTCCTCAACCTGACCAACGTCGCCGAGCAGTACCACAGCATTTCGCCCAACGGCGAAGCCGCCAGCAACCCGGAAGCGCTGGCGCAGCTGTTCAGCCGTCTCAAAGACAAAAAGCTCAGCGACAAAGAGCTGCAGCACGCGGTGTCGCAACTTTCCATCGAGCTGGTACTGACGGCGCACCCGACGGAGATCACCCGCCGCACCCTGATCCACAAGCTGGTGGAGGTCAACACCTGTCTCAGCCAGCTCGATCACAACGATCTGGCCGACTACGAGCGCAACAAGATCATGCGCCGCCTGCGCCAGTTGGTGGCCCAGTCGTGGCACACCGATGAAATTCGCAAACATCGCCCTTCCCCGATCGACGAAGCCAAATGGGGCTTCGCGGTGGTGGAAAACAGCCTGTGGGAAGGCGTGCCGGCGTTCCTGCGCGAGTTCAACGAGCAGTTGGAAAACTCCATCGATTACAGCCTGCCGGCGGAAGCGGTGCCGGTGCGCTTCACCTCCTGGATGGGCGGCGACCGCGACGGCAACCCGAACGTGACCGCCGAAATTACCCGCCATGTGCTGCTGCTCAGCCGCTGGAAAGCCTGCGACCTGTTCACCCGCGATATTCAGGTGCTGGTCTCCGAGCTGTCGATGACCGAATGTACCCCGGAGCTGCGCGCCCGCGCCGGCGGTGACGAGGTGCAGGAACCGTACCGCGAAATCATGAAGCAGCTGCGCAGCCAGCTGATGAGCTCCCAGGCCTATCTGGAAGGCCGCCTGAAGGGCGAACGCGTGCTGAAGCCGCACGACCTGCTGGTGAACAACGAGCAGCTGTGGGAGCCGCTGTATGCCTGCTACCAATCGCTGCAGGCCTGCGGCATGGGCATCATCGCCAACGGTCAGCTGCTGGATACCCTGCGCCGCGTGCGCTGCTTCGGCGTGCCGCTGGTGCGCATCGACGTGCGCCAGGAAAGCACCCGCCATACCGAGGCCATCGCCGAGCTGACCCGCTACCTGGGGCTGGGCGACTATGAAAGCTGGTCGGAAGCCGATAAACAGGCGTTCCTGATCCGCGAACTGAACTCCAAACGCCCGCTGGTGCCGCTGAAATGGCAACCGAGCGCCGACACGCAGGAAGTGCTGGAAACCTGCCGGGTGATCGCCGAAGCGCCGCAGGGCTCGATCGCCGCCTACGTGATTTCGATGGCGCGCACGCCTTCCGACGTGCTGGCGGTGCACCTGCTGCTGAAAGAGGCCGGTTGCCCGTTCGCGCTGCCGGTCGCTCCGCTGTTCGAAACCCTCGACGATCTGAACAACGCCGACGACGTGATGACTCAGTTGCTGAACATCGACTGGTATCGCGGCTTTATTCAGGGCAAACAGATGGTGATGATCGGCTACTCCGACTCGGCGAAAGACGCCGGTGTGATGGCCGCTTCCTGGGCGCAGTACCGCGCGCAGGACGCGCTGATCAAAACCTGTGAAAAGGCCGGCGTGGCGCTGACGCTGTTCCACGGCCGCGGCGGCTCCATCGGCCGCGGCGGCGCGCCGGCGCATGCGGCGCTGCTCTCGCAGCCGCCGGGCAGCCTGAAGGGCGGCCTGCGCGTCACCGAGCAGGGAGAGATGATCCGCTTCAAGTTCGGCCTGCCGGAAGTCACCATCAGCAGCCTGGCGTTGTATGCCGGCGCGATCCTCGAGGCCAACCTGCTGCCGCCGCCGGAACCGAAGAAAGAATGGCGGGCGCTGATGGACGATCTGTCAGACACCTCCTGCCGGATGTATCGCGGCTACGTGCGTGAAAACCCGGACTTCGTGCCTTACTTCCGCGCGGCCACGCCGGAGCTGGAGCTGGGTAAACTGCCGCTGGGCTCACGCCCGGCCAAACGCAAGCCGAACGGCGGCGTGGAAAGCCTGCGCGCCATTCCGTGGATCTTCGCCTGGACGCAGAACCGCCTGATGCTGCCGGCCTGGCTCGGCGCCGGCGCCGGATTGCAGGAAGCGGTGAAAGCCGGCAAGCAGGCGGAGCTGGAGGCGATGTGTCGCGACTGGCCGTTCTTCTCCACCCGCATCGCCATGCTGGAAATGGTGTTCGCCAAGGCCGACCTGTGGCTGGCGGAATACTACGATCAGCGCCTGGTGGATAAATCGCTGTGGCCGCTGGGCCAACAGCTGCGCGATCAGCTGGAAAGCGACATCAAGGTGGTGCTGACCATCGCCAACGATGCGCACCTGATGGAAGACCTGCCGTGGATCGCCGAATCCATCGCGCTGCGCAACGTTTATACCGACCCGCTGAACGTCTTGCAGGCCGAGCTGCTGCACCGTTCGCGCCAGCAGGAGCAGCCGGACGCCCGCGTCGAGCAGGCGCTGATGGTCACCATCGCCGGCGTCGCCGCCGGGATGCGCAACACCGGCTAGTGAGCCTCATCGCTGCCCCGTTTATCGGGGCCGTTTTTTTATGTCTTGTCTTCCCCACAAAAAAAGGGCGCCGCGGTAAGCGACGCCCTTTTTCAATGGAACAGGCCTGTCAGGCGGCTGCCACCGGGCGCACGCCCAGCGTGTGGCAGATGGCGTAGCTCATCTCGGCGCGGTTCAGCGTATAGAAGTGGAAATCTTTCACCCCTTCGCGGCTGAGGATCTTCACCATGTCCATGGCGATGTTGGCGCCGACCATTTTGCGGGTCTCCGCATCGTCGTCCAGCCCTTCGAACATGCTGGTCATCCAGCTTGGCACCCGCACGTTGGTCATGGTGGCGAAGCGCTGCAGCTGCTTGAAGTTGGACACCGGCAGAATGCCCGGCACGATTTCCACGTCGATACCGGCGGTGACGCAGCGGTCGCGGAAGCGCAGGTAGCTCTCAACGTCGAAGAAGAACTGGGTGATGGCGCGGCTGGCGCCGGCGTCGATCTTGCGCTTCAGGTTGATTAAATCGGCCTGGGCGCTCTTCGCCTCCGGGTGCACTTCCGGGTAGGCGGCGACGGAAATGTCGAAGTCGCCCACGTCTTTCAGCAGCGCCACCAGATCGGTCGCGTACATGTCCGGCTTGCCGCCGCCCGGCGGCAGATCGCCGCGCAGCGCCACGATATGGCGAATGCCGCTGTTCCAATAATCGGCCGCGATGTCGCGCAGCTGCGCCGGGCTGGCGTCGATGCAGGTCAGGTGCGGCGCCGCCTCCAGGCCGGTGCGCTCCTTGATCCCCTTGATGATGCTGTGGGTGCGATCGCGCTCGCCGGAGTTGGCGCCGTAGGTGACGGAAACGAATTTGGGTTTGAGGATGCTCAGACGATCGATCGACTGCCACAGGGTCTCTTCCATCTCGCTGGTGCGCGGCGGGAAGAACTCGAATGATACGTTAATCTGGCCGTTCAACTCCGCCAGACTCTGATTCAGCGCTTCCCGCTGGTTTGCGTGGAAAAAGCTCATACCCTGCTCACCTCTTATCGATCACTGTTTTTATTTCATTTTGATGAGCGTCTATACGTTTAGACGTCTAGATAGAAAATGCCGCATGTTGGCTAAAGAGTCAACAGGAAAATGAGGGGAATAAGATGATTAATCTTCACCCGCTCAACGAGGGAATTTCATGACGGCGGCAGGGATAAGTATGGCAGGAAAAGCAAAGGGGCGCGGTGAACCCGCGCCCGCAGAGGATTAAAGCAGCTGCGCCAACCGGTTAAGGTCTGACTGGATCGCTCCGGCGGTCACGTCGCGGCCGGCGCCCGGCCCGCGGATCACCAGCGGATTATCGCGATACCAGCGGCTTTCGATGGCGAACACGTTGTCGCACGGCAGCAACGAGGCCAGCGGATGCTCAGGACGCACCGCCTCCACGCCGACCCGCGCCTTGCCGTTGGCGTCGAAACGCGCCACGTGACGCAGCACCAGGCCCATTTCGCTGGCGGCCTCAAAGCGCTGCTGCATCTGCTGGTTCAGCGCCTCGCCGTTCTCGAAGAACTGATCGACGGAGCCCTGCTCGCAGCCCGCCGGCACCAGCGACTCGACCCGCACCTGGTTAGGTTCGATGTCGTAGCCCGCTTCGCGCGCCAGGATCACCAACTTGCGCATCACATCCTGGCCGGAGAGATCGACCCGCGGATCCGGTTCGGTCAGCCCCTGCTGCCAGGCCTGATCCACCAGCTCGGTGAACGGCACCGTGCCGTCATACTGCAGGAACAGCCAGGAAAGCGTGCCGGAGAAAATGCCGCTGATCGCCAAAATGCTGTCGCCGCTGTCGCGCAGATCGCGCACCGTGTGGTTGACCGGCAGACCGGCGCCGACGGTGGCGTTGTACAGCCAGTGGCGGCCGGTTTTGGCGAAGGCGTCGCGAATTTGGCGATAGGTATCGCTGCACGAGGCTCCCGCCAGCTTGTTGGCGCTGATCACGTGGAAACCGTAGCTGGCGAAATCCAGATACTGCCCGGCCAGCTCTTCGCTGGCGGTCACGTCGAGCACCACCAGATCGTCGAACGGGTGCGCGCGCATCCACAGGAACAGCGACTCTTCGTCGAGCGCCTGCGCCTCGTCCTCAAAGAACGCCAATGCGCGGCTGGCGTCCAGCCCTTCGTAGTTCAGCAGGCTGCGGCGGCTGTCCACCACCCCCGCCAGGATAAATTCGAAGCCGCTGCGCGCGGAAATATTGGTCTGCTCGCGGGCAAACAGCTCCAGCCAGCGCGACCCAATGTTGCCCTTGCCGAACAGCACCAGACCGATGCGCTTCTCGGCGCGGAATAAGCTTTGGTGCAGCCCCTGGATCAGCAGCGCGGTCGGCCCCTGACGCAATACCGCCACCAGGCTGATGCCATCTTCCGCCTGCCAGATAAACTCGACCGGCTGATCTTTCAGCTGCTGATAGAAACGGTGGCTGTGCAGCGGGTTCTTGCACACCCCGGCGCCGACCATCGCCACCAGCGCCAACCCTTCGCGCAGGTGCAGTTCACCCGGCAGCGCCGAGGCCTGCAGGATCGCCAGCGCGCTGTTGACCACCTCGGAGGTGTAGCACAGCTGCACCCGATTGCGATCAGGATGGATGCCCACCGCCAGCGGTTTGATCTGCGCGCGCTTGAGCACCAGATCCAACTCTTTCTGCGCCAGTTTGAAGTCATGCTGAGCGGCGACGTGCAGCTCAATCAGACACACGTCATCGTGGCTGGTGACAATCTTGGCGCCGGTGCCGGACGCCAATACGCGCTCGATGCGCGTCGAGCCCTGCTCCGGCTGGTAGCTGCAGCGCAGCTGAAGATCGATATCGCTGCCGGAGACCGGCTGCAGGGTGCGGGTATGCAACACCGGCGCCGCCAGGCGCGCCAGCTCGCTGGCTTCGTCCAGGCGCAGCAGCGGCAGCAGGCAGGCGTCTTTCACCTTGCGCGGGTCGGCGCTGTAAACCCCGGCCACGTCGCTCCAGATAGTGACGCGCGCCGCGCCGGCCAACGCGCCGACCTGAGTGGCGGAGTAGTCGCTGCCGTTACGCCCCAACAGCACGGTTTCCCCGGCGTCGTTGCGCGAAATGAAGCCGGTCACCACCAGGCGTTTGCCCGGATGTTGAGCCAACAATTGCTGCAGCAGCGGATAAGAACGGCCTTCATCCACCTGCGGCTGCGCGGCGCGCTCGGCGCGCAGGAAATCACGCGCATCCAGCCAGGCCGCCTGCATATCCAGGTGGTTGAGCACCGCCGCCATCAGGCGCGCCGACCAGATCTCGCCGTGCCCGACCACTTCGGCATAGCACACCTCGTCGACTTTGCCGTCCAGCAGCACCGCCAGACGTTCCAGATCCTGAATAAACTCGGCGATCAGCGGCTCGGCGCTTTCCGGCGGCAGCAGGCCGCTGATAAGATCGCTGTGATAACGACGCAACGTCTGCTGCACCTGGTGCGCAGACAGGCGATCGCTCTGGCTGAGCTTCAGCCAGTTGATCAACTGGTTGGTGGTACTGCCGGCGGCCGATACCACCATCATGTCGCCCGGCTGGCTGTATTCCGCCATAATCCCGGCCACACGCAGATAACACTTCACATCCGCCAGACTGCTGCCGCCAAACTTGTGCAGTTGACGCCCACTCACCGGCCCTGCTACAGCAATTGCATTCATGCTTACCTCGTTGCCGCCGCCTGGAAAGCGCGTTCCAGATCGGCAATCAAATCTTCACTGTCTTCAATACCCACGGAAATGCGCAGCAGGCTCTCGGAGATGCCGGCCGCTGCCCGCGCCTCCGCCGCCATGCCGGCGTGGGTCATGGTCGCTGCATGCGAGATCAGGCTTTCTACGCCGCCCAACGATTCTGCCAGAGTAAACAGCTCAAGGGCAGAGAGAAAACGGCGCAGCACCGCTTCATCGCCGTCCAGTTCAAAACTCAGCATCGCGCCGAAACCGCGCTGCTGCCGGCGGGCGATCTCATGCCCCGGATTCTCCGGCAGGGAGGGATGATACAGCTTTTTCACCAACGGTTGCTGCTGTAAATAGTCAACAATCGCTTCAGCGTTTTGCTGCGCCGCCTTGATGCGCGGCGACAGCGTGCGCATGCCGCGCAGCAAAAGATAGCTGTCAAACGCGCCGCCGGTCACGCCGATGTTGTTCGCCCACCAGGCCAGCTCGACCGCCAGCTCGGGATCTTTGGCGATCACCGCCCCGGCTACCACGTCCGAATGCCCGTTCAGGTATTTGGTGCACGAATGGACCACCAGATCGGCACCGAGTTCGATCGGCTGTTGCAGGGCCGGGCTGAGGAAGGTGTTGTCCACCACCGTCAACGCGCCCGCCGCGTGCGCGGCGGCGCAGATCGCCGCGATATCCACCACCCGCAGCAGCGGGTTGCTGGGGCTTTCGATCAACACCAGCTTCGGCTTTTGCGCCAGCGCCTGTTGCAGGGCGGCTTCATTACCCTGATCGACAAACAGCACGCGATAGGCACCGCGTTTGCTCAGGCTGTCGAACAACCGATAGCTGCCGCCGTAGCAGTCGTGCGGCGCCACCAGCAGATCGCCGGGCTTCAGCAGCACGGTGGTCACCAGATGGATCGCCGACATCCCGCTGCCGGTCATCACCGCGCCGGCGCCGCCTTCCAGCTCCGCCAACGCGCGTTGCACCACGTCGCGCGTCGGGTTGCCGCGGCGCGAGTAATCATGGGCTCGGGGTTGGTTGAAGTCGGTAAAGTTATAGGTGCTGGACAGATGAATCGGCGGGACAACGCAGCCGTACTGTTCGTCGTCGTTCAGGCCGCTGCGTACGGCAATCGTGGCTGGTTTACGCGTCATGGGCTCGCTCGGCTCTCGGTTCGGTGAATGAGGCCTAAAGAGTAATCGCAGGATTAATGGACGTCAATACATCTGGACATCTAAACTTCTCTGCGTATAGATTGAGCAATGGCACAATACCCGCTAAAATTATGCCGATATGACATGACGATAAGATGTTAAGCCGCAATGCCTGGCCGAGGCGGGGCATTCAGTGACCCTGGTCGCGTAAAATTGACATTTATTTAGTGAGAACAGTGAAGATCGGGCATAATTGGCCGGTTTTTAGAATTTTGTAATTTTTCTGACAAAGTTAAGGTGTCCCATGGCTGAGTGGAACGGCGAGTATGTCAGCCCTTACGCTGAACACGGTAAAAAAAGCGAGCAAGTCAAAAAGATCACGGTATCCATTCCGCTGAAGGTCCTGAAAATCCTCACCGACGAACGGACCCGTCGCCAGGTGAACAACCTGCGCCACGCCACCAACAGCGAACTGCTGTGCGAAGCGTTTCTGCATGCCTTTACCGGCCAGCCGCTGCCGAACGATGAAGACCTGCGCAAAGAGCGCAGCGATGAAATTCCGGAAGCCGCGAAAGTGTTGATGCGCGAACTGGGTGTCGATCCCGATACCTGGGAATATTGAGAACCGCCCGGCGAACGCCGGCGGCAGAAACGAAAAAAGGCGCCAAAGGCGCCTTTTTCATCGGACGATAAGAAATCTTATTTCTTAGCGCCTGGTACGCTGAAACGCTTGTTGAAGCGGTCAACGCGGCCACCGGTAGCAACGTCACGCTGCTTGCCAGTGTAGAACGGGTGGCATGCGCCACAAACGTCCAGGTTCAGATCGTGGCCCACGGTGGAGCGGATCTTCATCACGTTACCGCAAGAGCAGTTAGCAGTAACTTCTTCGTATTTTGGGTGGATACCTTGTTTCATGGGAAACCTCAGTTAAGGCCGTGTCGCTATCCAGCCCTGTTTCGCCAGACACCACACGTGGTTGATAATAGAATTTTGGTATCGAATTATACCAAAGGCGGCAAATTATACAGCATTAGCCGGGGCGCGCAATCGGAACCGTACATTTGCCGATGCGCCGTGTAAACTGATGCCCACTTTTTTCAATTTGGATGAGATCATGCCCGTCGTACACGTTGCCTTGCCGGTCCCCCTCGCCCGCACCTTCGACTATCTGCTGCCGCCCGGCATGCAGCCGGTGGCCGGCGCGCGCGTGGGCGTGCCCTGGGGCAGGCAGCATGCGATCGGCATCGTCACCGGCTGCAGCGACACCAGTGAACTGCCGCTGGACAAGCTCAAACCGATCGACAGCGTGATCGACGCCGAATCGCTGTTCTCCCCCAGCCTGTGGCGCATCCTGCGCTGGGCCAGCGATTACTATCACTACCCCATCGGCGAAGTGCTGTTCCATGCGCTGCCGATCCTGCTGCGGCAAGGCAAACCGGCCGAGGCCGCGCCGCTGTGGCAATGGTTCGCCACCGAAGAGGGGCGCGCCACCCCGCCCGAAAGCCTGAAACGCGCGCCGAAACAGCAGCAGGTGCTCGCGGCGCTGCTGCAACGCCCGGTCTATCGCCACCAGGTCAGCCAGCTTGAGCTGACGGAAAGCGCCCTGCAGGCGCTGCGCGCCAAAGGGCTGATCGATCTGCGCGCTCAGGTCGCGGATACGCACGACTGGCGCCCCAACTTTGCGGTGCTCGGCGAACGGCTGCGGCTGAACACCGAGCAGGCTACCGCCGTCGGGGCGATCAGAAGCGAGGATGAGCAGTTCGCCGCCTGGCTGTTGGCGGGAGTAACCGGCTCCGGCAAGACCGAAGTCTACCTCAGCGTGCTGGAAAACGTGCTGGCCAAAGGCCGACAGGCGTTGGTGCTGGTGCCGGAAATCGGCCTGACGCCGCAAACCATCGCCCGCTTTCGCGAGCGCTTCAACGCGCCGGTAGACGTGCTGCACTCCGGGCTGAACGACAGCGAGCGGCTGGCGGTTTGGCTGCGCGCGCGCAGCGGCGAAGCCGCCATCGTCATCGGCACCCGTTCGGCGCTGTTCACGCCGTTCCGTCAGCTGGGCGTAATCATCATCGACGAAGAGCATGACAGCTCTTATAAACAGCAGGAAGGCTGGCGCTACCACGCCCGCGATCTGGCGGTGTTCCGCGCCCGGGAAGAGGATATCCCGATGGTGATGGGCTCCGCGACCCCGGCATTGGAAACGCTGCACAACGTGCAGTTGGGTAAATATCGCCAGCTGAAGCTCACCCAGCGCGCAGGCAACGCCAAACCGGCGGCGCAGCACCTGATCGATCTGAAGGGGCTGCCGCTGAAGGTCGGCCTGTCGCAGCCGCTGCTGAAGAGCATGCAGCACCATTTAAAAGCCGGCAATCAGGTGATGCTGTTCCTCAACCGCCGCGGTTACGCTCCGGCGCTGCTGTGCCACGAGTGCGGCTGGATAGCCGAATGCCAGCGCTGCGATCACTATTACACCTTCCACCAGCACCAGCGCCAGTTGCGCTGCCACCACTGCGACAGCCAGCGGCCGGTGCCGCACCAGTGCCCACAGTGCGGCTCCACCCACCTGGTGTCGGTCGGCGTCGGCACCGAACAGCTGGAGCAGGAGCTGGCGCCGCTGTTCCCCGACACGCCGATCACCCGCATCGATCGCGACACCACCAGCCGTAAAGGGGCGCTGGAGCAGCACCTGGCGGATATTCATCGCGGCGAAGCGCGCATTCTGATCGGCACGCAGATGCTGGCCAAGGGCCACCATTTTCCCGACGTCACGCTGGTGGCGTTGCTGGACGTGGACGGCGCGCTGTTCTCCGCCGACTTCCGCTCCGCCGAGCGTTTCGCTCAGCTGTATACCCAGGTCTCCGGGCGGGCCGGCCGCGCGGGCAAACAGGGTGAAGTGCTGCTGCAAACCCACCATCCGGAGCACCCGCTGCTGCAGGTACTGCTGCAACAGGGTTACGACGCCTTCGCCAAACAGACGCTGGCGGAGCGCAACAGCGTGTTTCTGCCGCCTTACACCAGCCACATCATCGTGCGCGCCGAAGATCACGACAACCAGCAGGCCCCGCTGTTCCTGCAGCAGCTGCGCAACCTGCTGGAAGCCAGCCCGCTGAAGGACGATTCGCTGTGGGTGATGGGCCCGGTGCCGGCGCTGCAGTCCAAACGCGGCGGCCGTTTCCGCTGGCAGCTGCTGCTGCAGCACCCGACGCGGCGCGTCCTGCAACAGCTGATGAAAAGCTCGCTGCCGCTGATCGGCACCCTGCCGCAAACGCGCAAGGTGAAATGGACGCTGGATGTCGATCCGATCGACAGCTGATCCCGGAAAAGTCCGATTTAGCTGCCGCAGTGCAAACGTTTACCCTTGAAATTGCGAGCGAACGCTAAAAAACCTTCTCAGGTCACATTTTTTATGCAAATTAGGTAACAAAGGCGGGGCGTATTCTGTTTAGAATGTCTGCGAGGGCAAATTTTGTCGCCACATCGCAGCGCGACGGAGTGCCCGAACGCGAGTGGCGCTCAATGACAACAATTTCGCCACCACATGCCGGACATTGTGAGCAAACAGCAGTAGTGGCGTCGGCATGGGGCTGACGCAAGGAGAAAGGCGTTGGAACACAAGAAAGAGTTATCCATGGCGACCATGAAAGACGTCGCCGAAATGGCGGGCGTTTCAACGGCTACCGTATCGCGTGCGCTGATGAACCCGGAAAAGGTGTCAACGCCGACGCGCCAGAAAGTGGAACAGGCCGTCCTGGCCGTGGGTTATTCTCCTCATGCTCTGTCACGCAATATCAAGCGCAACGAATCCCGCACCATCCTGGTGATCGTGCCCGACATCTGCGATCCGTTTTTCGCCGATGTGATCCAGGGGATCGAACAGACCGCCGCCCAACAAGGCTATCTGGTGCTGATCGGCGACTGCGCGCAGCAAAACCAGCAGGAGCGCACCTTCGTCAATCTGATCATCACCAAACAGATCGACGGCATGCTGCTGCTGGGCTCCAACCTGCCGTTCGACGCCAGCAAGGAAGAGCAGCGCAACCTGCCGCCGATGGTGATGGCCAACGAGTTCGCTCCCGAGCTGGAACTGCCGACGGTGCACATCGACAACCTGACCGCCGCCTTTGAAGCCGTGCATTATTTGCATCAATTGGGCCACCGGCAGATCGCCTGCGTCGCCGGGCCGGAACAGATGCCGCTGAGCCATTATCGGCTGCAGGGTTACGTTCAAGCGCTACGTCGTAATGGCATTACCGTCGAAAGCAGCTATATTACCCGGGGTGATTTTACCTACGAAGCCGGCGCGCAAGCGCTGACGGCGCTGATGGCACAGCCGAAACCGCCGACGGCGGTGTTCTGCCACAGCGACGTCATGGCGATCGGCGTGCTGTCCCAGGCGAAGAAAATGGGGCTGCGGGTGCCGCAGGATCTGTCGATCGTCGGCTTTGACGACCTCAAGCTGGCGCAGTATTGCGATCCGCCGCTGACCACGGTGGCACAGCCGCGCTTCCAGATCGGCCAGCAGGCGATGTTGTTGCTGTTGGAGCAGTTGAACGGCCAGACGGTGGCCAGCGGCTCCCGGCTGTTGGACAGTGAATTGATTATCAGAGGCAGCACCGCTGCCCCGAAACGCTAGTCAAATATTTTAGGGTTCAGTAACATGACGGACTTATCCTTTCATCAGGACACAGCGGAATAATAGTGGCACAAAAAGACTATGTAAGCCGTGGGCGCGCAGCAGGAGCTAAGCGTAAAACCCCCAGCCGTAAAAAACGCAGTTCTCCGAAGGTTTCCAAAACCGTGCTGGCGTTAGCCGCCGCGTTGCTGGTTGTCTTTGTCGGTGGCCTCTATTTCATTACGCACAACAAGCCGGAAGACGCGCCGTTGTTGCCTGCGCACACCACGCGCCCCGGCAACGGCCTGCCGCCGAAGCCGGAAGAGCGCTGGCGCTACATCAAAGAACTGGAAAACCGGCAGATCGGCGTGCAAACCCCGACCGAACCGACGGCCGGCGGCGAGCTCAATTCCAAAACTCAGCTGACCGCCGAACAGCGGCAGCTGCTGGAACAGATGCAGGCCGACATGCAGCAGCGCCCGACGCAGCTGAACGAAGTGCCGTATAACGATCCGGGCCAGGCCAACGCGCGCAGCACTCGCCAGCAGCAGATGCAACAACAGCAAATGCAGCAGCAGCCGGTGCAGCAACAGCAGCAGGTCAGCCAGCCGCCGCGCAACCCGTTCAACAACGGGGCCACCACCGCGCCGGTGCAGCCGCACCCGCAGCCAAAACCGACTACCCAGCAACCGGTGCAGGTGAAACAGCCTGAGCCGAAGCCGCAACCGAAACCGGAGCCCAAACCGGAAGTGAAACAGGAAACGGCCAAGCAGGAAACCAAACCGGAATCAAAACAGAAGTGGATGGTGCAATGCGGTTCGTTCCGCGCCACCGATCAGGCTGAATCCGTGCGTGCGCGCCTGGCGTTCGAAGGCATCGAGAGCCGCATCACCGCCGGCGGCGGTTGGAATCGCGTGGTGCTCGGCCCGTACAGCAGCCGCGCCGCCGCGGACAAAACCCTTTCGCGCCTGAAGGGCGTCGGCATGTCGAGTTGCATTCCCCTCTCCGTTGGGGGTTGAAAAGCGTCAATCCCCCCCCATCTATACTCTCAATATGCCTCGTAGCGTCTGCGAAAGCAGGCGCTGCGGGGGCTTCTTTCCGTCTTTAACGAGGGTCTGCTCGTGACAACAATTGTAAGCGTACGCCGCAACGGCCAGGTCGTCATCGGTGGTGATGGCCAGGCAACCCTGGGTAATACGGTGATGAAGGGTAACGTCAAGAAAGTGCGTCGCCTGTATAACGACAAAGTGATCGCCGGTTTCGCCGGTGGCACCGCTGACGCCTTCACGCTGTTTGAACTGTTTGAACGCAAACTGGAAATGCATCAGGGCCACCTGGTGAAAGCCGCCGTCGAGCTGGCGAAAGACTGGCGCACCGACCGCATGCTGCGCAAGCTCGAAGCGTTGCTGGCGGTCGCCGATGAAAACGCTTCGCTGATCATCACCGGCAACGGCGATGTGGTGCAGCCGGAAAACGATCTGATCGCCATCGGCTCCGGCGGCCCTTACGCTCAGGCCGCAGCCCGCGCCATGTTGGAAAATACCGAGCTGAGCGCCCGCGACATCGTTGAGAAATCCCTCAACATCGCCGGCGACATCTGTATTTACACCAACCATTTCCACACCATTGAAGAATTGCCTTCCAAAGCGTAAGGATCGAATACCATGTCTGAAATGACCCCGCGCGAGATCGTCAGCGAACTGGACAGCTATATCATTGGCCAAAACAAGGCCAAACGCGCTGTCGCCATTGCCCTGCGCAACCGCTGGCGCCGGATGCAGCTCAACGAGATGCTGCGTCACGAAGTGACCCCGAAAAACATTCTGATGATCGGCCCGACCGGCGTCGGTAAAACCGAAATCGCCCGCCGTTTGGCGAAGCTGGCCAACGCGCCGTTCATCAAGGTTGAAGCCACCAAGTTCACCGAAGTGGGCTATGTGGGCAAAGAAGTGGACTCCATCATCCGCGATCTGACCGATGCCGCCATCAAAATGGTGCGCATGCAGTCGATCGAGAAAAACCGCACCCGTGCCGAAGAGTTGGCCGAAGAGCGCATTCTCGACGTGCTGATCCCGCCGGCCAAAAACAACTGGGGCCAGCCGGAAGAAGGCCAGGAGCCGTCCGCCGCCCGCCAGGCATTCCGCAAGAAACTGCGCGAAGGCCAGTTGGACGACAAAGAGATCGAAATCGATCTGGCCGCCGCGCCGATGGGCGTGGAAATCATGGCGCCTCCGGGCATGGAAGAGATGACCAACCAGCTGCAGTCGATGTTCCAGAACCTCGGCGGCCAGAAGCAAAAACCGCGCAAGCTGAAGATCAAAGAAGCCTTCAAGCTGCTGGTGGAAGAAGAAGCCGCCAAGCTGGTGAACCCGGAAGAGCTGAAAGAGCAGGCGATCGAAGCGGTTGAACAGCACGGCATCGTGTTTATCGACGAGATCGACAAAATCTGTAAGCGCGGCGGCCAAAGCTCCGGCCCGGACGTCTCGCGCGAAGGCGTACAGCGCGATCTGCTGCCGCTGGTGGAAGGCTGCACCGTGTCCACCAAGCACGGTATGGTGAAGACCGACCACATCCTGTTTATCGCTTCCGGCGCGTTCCAGACCGCCAATCCGTCGGATCTGATCCCGGAACTGCAGGGCCGTCTGCCGATCCGCGTTGAGCTGCAGGCGCTGACCACCGAAGACTTCGAGCGCATCCTGACCGAGCCGAGCGCGTCGCTGACCGAGCAGTACAAAGCGCTGATGGGCACCGAAGGCGTCAACATCGAGTTCACCGCCGACGGCATCCGCCGCATCGCCGAAGCCGCGTGGCAGGTCAACGAAAGCACCGAGAACATCGGCGCGCGTCGTCTGCACACCGTGCTTGAGCGTCTGATGGAAGATATTTCCTACGAGGCGAGTGAAATTAATGGCCAATCCATTACAATTGATGCGGATTACGTGCGCAGTCATCTGGATGAACTGGTGGCGGATGAAGATTTGAGTCGTTTTATCCTATAATCGCTCAATCATTGTCTTGTCAGTCATCTGTGTGGGAGGCATTGCCTCCCACAATTATTTCTAACGGACACCGCAACTTACTGACAGAAGCGAAACATGAGCTCATCGACCCCCACCACCCCGATCTCCGCCTGGCTGGAAAGTCTACGCCCCCGCACCCTGCCGTTGGCCTTTGCCTCCATCGTGGTCGGTTCGGCAATCGCCGCCTGGCACGGCAGCCTGAAACCTGAAGTGGCGCTGCTGGCGCTGTTGACCGCCGGCCTGCTGCAGATCCTCTCCAACCTGGCGAACGACTACGGCGATGCCGTCAAAGGCAGCGACAAAGAAGATCGCATCGGGCCATTGCGCGGCATGCAAAAAGGCATGATCACCCAGGCGCAGATGAAACGGGCGCTGGTGGTGACGGTGGTGCTGATCGCCCTCGCCGGCTGTTCGCTGATCGCCGTCGCCTGCGAGCAACCCAGCGACGTGGTGGGCTTCCTGGTGCTGGGCGGGCTGTCTATCGTGGCGGCCATCACCTATACCGTCGGCAACAAGCCCTACGGGTATTTGGGGCTGGGCGACATCTCGGTGCTGGTATTCTTCGGCTGGCTGAGCGTAGCCGGCACCTACTATCTGCAAACGCACACCTTCGACAGCGTCGTGATGCTGCCGGCCACCGCCTGCGGCCTGCTGGCGACGGCGGTGCTCAACATCAACAATCTGCGCGATATCGAGAGCGATCGCGAAAACGGCAAGAACACGCTGGCGGTGCGTCTCGGCCCGCACAAGGCGCGCATTTACCATGCCTTGCTGCTCGGCGGCGCGGTGCTTTGTTTCGCGCTGTTTACGCTGTTCAATCTCCACAGCCCGTGGGGCTGGCTGTTCGTGCTGGCGATCCCGCTGCTGGTGCGCCACGGCCTGCGCGTGCTGCGCGATCCGACGCCGGTCGGCATGCGGCCGATGCTGGAGCACATGGTCAAGGCGGCGTTGCTGGCCAACCTGCTGTTCGCCATCGGCGTGGCGCTCAGTTAAAAACTGATGATTTTGCCAACAGGGCGAATAAAGGGATATACTGAACATTCCAGCGGCAAACAGACGTAAAATCCTATGAAATACGATACTTCCGAACTTTGCGACATCTATCATGAAGAGGTGAACGTTGTTGAACCTCTGTTCTCCAATTTTGGCGGGCGTACTTCATTTGGCGGGCAGATCACCACGGTGAAATGCTTTGAGGATAACGGCCTGTTGTTCGATCTGCTTGAAGAAAACGGCCGCGGCCGCGTGCTGTTGGTCGACGGCGGCGGTTCGGTACGCCGGGCGCTGATCAACGCCGAACTGGCGCGCCTGGCCGCCCAGAACGAATGGGAAGGCATCGTGGTGTACGGCGCGGTGCGTCAGGTGGACGATCTGGAAGAGCTCGACATCGGCATTCAGGCGATGGCGGCGATCCCGGCGGGCGCGGTAAGCGAAGGCGTGGGGGAAAGCGATATCCGCGTCAACTTCGGTGGCGTCACCTTCTTCTCCGGCGATCACCTGTATGCCGACAATACCGGCATCATCCTCTCCGAAGACCCGCTCGATATCGAGTGATTTTCGGTCATGAAAAAGGGCGCCGCAGGCGCCCTTTTCGTTGCTGCCTGGCGTGAGGAATCAAACCTCTTCCATCTTGCCCAGCAGAGCGCGCAGGCGATCTTGCCAAACGTGCTGTTCTTCTTTCAGCTGTTGGTTTTCGCGCACCAGCGCTTCGTGGTTGCCGGAGGCAGCCTGAACTTCCTGCGACAGAGAGTTGTTTTTGTCTTTCAGCTCTTCAATTTCCATCTGCAACAAGGTGATGGTATCAATCGCCTGCTGTACTTTTGCTTCCAGTTTCTCAAATACTTCAAATGACATGCTTCAGTCCCCTCATGATAGCAAGGCGTACATCTATAAGTAGCGGCCGCAACGTCGGCTGCAGCTACTGCGAATATTGCATCGCGCTCAGTGACGCGCGCCGTTATGGAAGGCGCGCCAGTCTCGATTCGTTAAAAACGATTGTAAGTAGCCAGTCTCCGCCTGTCTAGCAACATACCGGATCATCGCGCAGTCTGTTGCAATTTTCCTGCCTCCGCCATCAGCAAAAACTGAAAATCCCCGCCGCCGCCGCCGCGAGTTGTTAACGCCCCTCGCCAAACCACTGGTCAGATCACACTTTTATGGCTCAGAAAGAACACTAAACGACGCGAAATCGCTCAATTTTATGACGAGCTACACACATTTTGATTTCGCTATTTCTCGTTTATGTTCGTTAACGATAAATTTACATCACGTCCTCATTCAATAATTGGACGAGATGAAAAAAACTGTGCCCATAGGTCAGATGTATACCTAACTGAGCCTATAAACCAACAACCGCCGTTTTGCAGGACAACAACATTATGAGCCAAACCACCAGTCCGACATTAAAAGGCCAGTGCATCGCCGAGTTCCTCGGCACGGCGCTGCTGATCTTCTTTGGCGTAGGCTGCGTTGCCGCGCTGAAACTGGCGGGCGCCAGCTTCGGCCAGTGGGAAATCAGCATCATTTGGGGCCTGGGCGTCGCCATGGCCATCTATCTGACCGCCGCCATTTCCGGCGCGCATCTCAACCCCGCGGTCACCCTCGCTCTGTGGCTGTTCGCCTGCTTCGACGGGCGCAAAGTGGTGCCTTACATCATTGCGCAGATCGCCGGTGCCTTCTGCGCCGCCGCCCTGGTCTATGGGCTGTACTACAACCTGTTCTTCGACTTCGAAGCGGCTCACCACATGGTGCGCGGCAGCAACGAAAGCCTCGAGCTGGCCGGCATCTTCTCGACTTACCCTAACGCGCATATCTCCGTCGGCCAGGCCTTCCTGGTAGAAATGGTGATCGCCGCCATTCTGATGTGCCTGATCCTGGCGCTGACCGACGACGGCAACGGCATCCCGCGCGGCCCGCTGGCGCCGCTGCTGATCGGTATTCTGATTGCCGTGATCGGCGCCTCCATGGGACCATTGACCGGCTTTGCGTTGAACCCGGCGCGTGACTTCGGGCCGAAACTGTTCGCCTACCTGGCCGGCTGGGGCAAAGTCGCCTTCACCGGCGCACGCGACATCCCGTACTTCCTGGTGCCGATCTTCGCCCCTATCGTCGGCTGTGGCCTGGGCGCTTTCGGTTACCGCGCGCTGATTGGCCGCCACCTGCCGTGCGACGTCTGCGTGACGGAAGAAGAGCCCGACGCCAAGACCCAGCAGCGCAAAGCATGATGGGTGCAGTTTTACACGGTTAACAACAGCAGGATAATTACCATGACTGTAGAAAAAAAATACATTGTCGCACTCGACCAAGGGACCACCAGCTCACGCGCCGTCGTGCTCGATCACGACGCCAACATCGTTGCGGTATCGCAGCGCGAATTCCCGCAGATCTATCCCAAGGCCGGCTGGGTTGAGCACGACCCGATGGAAATCTGGGCGTCGCAAAGTTCGACGCTGGTAGAAGTGCTGGCGAAAGCCGACATCAGTTCCGATCAGATCGCCGGCATCGGCATCACCAACCAGCGCGAAACCACCATCGTCTGGGAAAAAGAGACCGGCAAGCCGATTTACAACGCCATCGTCTGGCAGTGCCGCCGCACCGCCGACATCTGCGAGAAACTCAAGCGCGACGGCCTGGAAGAGTACATCCGTCACAATACCGGCCTGGTGGTTGACCCGTACTTCTCCGGCACCAAGGTGAAGTGGATTCTGGACAACGTCGAAGGCGCCCGCGAGCGCGCCAAGCGCGGCGAACTGCTGTTCGGCACCGTCGACACCTGGCTGGTGTGGAAAATGACCCAGGGGCGCGTACACGTTACCGATTACACCAACGCCTCACGCACCATGATGTTCAACATCCACGAGCTGGACTGGGATGAACGCATGCTGGAAGTGCTGGATATCCCGCGCGCCATGCTGCCGAAAGTCCGTCCTTCCTCCGAGGTGTACGGCCAGACCAACATCGGCGGTAAGGGCGGTACGCGTATTCCTATCGCCGGTATCGCCGGTGACCAGCAGGCGGCGCTGTACGGCCAGCTGTGCGTTCAACCGGGCATGGCGAAGAACACCTACGGCACCGGCTGCTTCCTGCTGATGAACACCGGCAAAGAAGCGGTGCGTTCGAAAAACGGCCTGCTGACCACCATCGCCTGCGGCCCGCGCGGCGAAGTGAACTATGCGCTGGAAGGCGCGGTGTTCATCGGCGGTGCGTCTATCCAGTGGCTGCGCGACGAGCTGAAACTGATCAGCGACGCCGCCGACTCCGAATACTTCGCCACCAAGGTGAAAGACAGCAACGGCGTCTATGTGGTGCCGGCCTTCACCGGCCTGGGCGCCCCTTACTGGGATCCGTACGCCCGCGGTGCCATCTTCGGCCTGACCCGTGGCGCCAACAGCAACCACATCATCCGCGCTACGCTGGAATCCATCGCTTTCCAGACCCGTGACGTGCTGGACGCCATGCAGGCCGACGCCAACACCCGCCTGCAATCGCTGCGCGTGGACGGCGGCGCGGTCGCCAACAACTTCCTGATGCAGTTCCAGTCCGATATTCTCGGCACTCGCGTAGAACGCCCTGAAGTGCGTGAATCGACGGCGCTGGGCGCCGCGTTCCTGGCGGGCCTGGCCATCGGCTACTGGAACGATCTGGACGAAGTGAAGAGCAAAGCGGTGATTGAACGCGAATTCCGCCCAAGCATCGAAACCACCGAACGCAACTACCGCTACGGCGGCTGGAAAAAAGCGGTGGCGCGCGCTCAGGCGTGGGAAGATCACGAGTAATCCCGAAGCTGCCGTTTCACCAACAAGCGCTGCCTGCGGGCGGCGCTTTTTTTTGCCCCGCCCCGCCGCCGCCGCGCTGTGATAGACTTTGCCGATATTTTCTTCCCTTTCTCACAGACAGGTTTGCCATGAAACGTGAATTAGCCATCGAATTTTCCCGCGTTACCGAAGCCGCCGCGCTGGCGGGCTACAAATGGCTGGGACGCGGCGACAAGAACGCCGCCGACGGCGCGGCGGTCCACGCCATGCGCATCATGCTTAACAACGTGGATATCGATGGGCGCATCGTGATCGGCGAAGGCGAGATCGACGAAGCGCCGATGCTGTATATCGGCGAACAGGTCGGTACCGGCCAGGGCGACGCGGTCGACATCGCGGTCGATCCGATCGAAGGCACCCGCATGACCGCCATGGGCCAGTCCAATGCGCTGGCGGTATTGGCGGTGGGCGATCGCGGCACCTTCCTGCACGCGCCGGACATGTACATGGAGAAGCTGGTGGTCGGCCCGGCGGCGCGCGGCGCCATCGATCTCAACCTGCCGCTGGCGGAGAATCTGCAGAACGTCGCCGCCCGGCTGGGCAAACCACTGTCGCAGCTGACGGTGATTGTCTTGGCCAAACCGCGCCACGACGGCGTCATCGCGCAGATGCAGCAGCTCGGCGTGCGGGTGTTCGCCATTCCTGACGGCGACGTGGCGGCCTCCATTCTCACCTGCATGCCGGAAAGCGAGGTCGATGTGATGTATGGCATCGGCGGCGCGCCGGAAGGAGTGATCTCAGCCGCGGTGATCCGCGCGCTGGACGGCGACATGCAGGCGCGTTTGCTGCCGCGCCATGAGGTGAAAGGCGACAGCGCCGAGAACCGCCGCATCGGCGAACAGGAGCTGGCGCGCTGCCGGGAGATGGGTATCGAAGCCGGTCAGGCGCTGCGTCTGGATCAGATGGCGCGCAACGACAACGTGATCTTCTCCGCCACCGGCATCACCAAGGGCGATCTGCTGGAGGGCATCAGCCGCCAGGGCAATATGGCCACGACCGAAACGTTGCTGATCCGCGGCAAGTCGCGCACCATCCGCCGCATCCGTTCAACCCACTATCTGGATCGTAAAGACCCGGCGCTGCACGAGTTTTTGCTGTAACGAAACAGGGCGCCGAATGGCGCCCTGATGATTGATGACAAACCTCATGACCTTGCCGAGTTGGCAGAGAGCAACGAATAGAAAACCAGGAAAATCAATAAATTGATTTTCGGCTGATAACCACAAAGGGGGAAAAATCACGCTTTTTCCCCCTTTGTCAACTGCATGAGGGCGCCGAATGGCGCCCTGTCGTTATGCGGTATGCCCCTGATGTTGCATCCGGTTGGACAGCGGCCACCAGCACAGCAGGATCAGCAGCGCCATCGCGAACATCAGCAATCCGAGGCTGAACTGCCCGGTTTGCGGCAGCATGGCGGAAAGCCAGGTCGCAAGCCCCGATCCCATATTCTGCATGCCGCCCACCAATGCGCCCGCCGCGCCGGCCAGGTAAGGGAACGGCTCCATCGCCCCGGTGGTCGCCAGCGGGAACAGCATGCCGGCGCCGAAGAAGAACAGTGCGGCCGGCACGATCAGCGTCCAGATGTTCATCACGCCGAACCAGCCCGGGATCCACATCATCGCCCCCGCCAGCAGGCAGCTAATCACCGAATGCCACATCAGCGTGTGGAAGGTCTTGCCGTCGCGCCCGGCGTACCAGGCGCCGAAAAACGCCGCCGGGATCGGCAGAATGAACAGGATGCTGACGGTCAGGCCACTGAGCCCCAACACGCCGCCCATCAACACGCCGCAGCTGGCCTCGAATACCGCAATGCCCGCCAGCGCGCCGATCAGCATCACCAGATAGCAGCTGAAGGTGCTGTCAGCCAGCAGCTGGCGGAAACTGGCCAGCATGCGGCGTTTTTCCGTTTGCACCGGGCGGGTTTCCGGCAGCCAGCGGAACATGGCGAAAGCGACGCAGGCGCACAGCGCCAGCAGGAAGGCGTAGCTGGCACGCCAGCCGAACACCATCGCCAATGCGCCGCCGATCACCGGCGCCAGCAGCGGGCTGACCAAAATCCCCATATTCAGCAGGCTGTTGGCATAGCGCAGCGCGGTGCCGGCATACAGATCGCGCGGCATGGTGCGCGCCATCACGCCCGCCACGCCGGTGCCCATGCCCTGAATCGCGCTGGCGGCGACCAGCATCGTCAGGTTGGTGGACAGCAGCGCGCCCAGCGCGCCGATCAGGAAGATCATCATGCCGGTCAGGATCACCGGACGACGCCCGATACGATCCGATATCGGCCCGTAAATCAGCTGGGAGAAACCGTAGGTCAGCAGATACGCCGCCATCACCCGTTGCACGGCGCCGGTGCGAACCGACAGATCGTGGGCGATATCAGCAATAACGGGAACATAAATGGTTTGCGCCATCTGGCCGACGGCGACCAACAGGATAAGCATCACCAGCAGGTGAAAATTCTCTAGTTTTCTCATTATCTTCGTTAACGTTTCAACTCGTCACAGCGTCCCGGAATGGCCGTTGCAGCAGCCAGAACGGCGAGCAGCCCTCTATGGCGGCATAAACTAATCAAATCTGATTTTTTTAGCGAGTTTCAGGCAGATATTGATCCAGGTCACACTGGCAGCAAACCCGACCAGGCTCGTAAATTAAACTGTACGTCTAACGCTTTGGAGTTAAAAACAGCGCCCTTGCAGTAGCCGCGCTTTAGCATTTAATCGATAATCCTTTTCATCAACTTGAAATAAAATAACACCATAGGGATTTGGTTCATGAAAACACCTGAGCTGATTTTATTGCAGTTAAAGGCTCTCGGCCCGCACTCGGCCAAAATGCTGGCGGAGCGTCTGGACATCACGCCGATGGGCATCCGACAACATCTGCAATCCCTGGAAAAACGTGAGTTGGTTTGTTACGAAGAAGCGCGCAGCAAGGTCGGCCGCCCGACGCGCTACTGGTCGCTGACCGAGCGAGGGCATGCCTTTACGGCCGCCGACCAGGAGCGGTTGCGGGCATCCGCGCTGCAGCTGTTTGGCGGCGCCGGGGTGGAACCGTTGCTCAGCGCGCGCGAAGAGCAGCTTTATCTGCGTTATGCCGAAGAGCTGTCCACCGAGCGTAGCCACCATGATCGGTTAGCCCGACTGGTGCGCCTGCGGCAACATGACGGTTACATGGCTGAATTGCTCGACCACCCGCACGGCGCGCTGCTGGTGGAAAACCACTGCCCGATCGGCGTGGCCGGCTCCAGCTGCAGTAGCCTGTGCAATTCCGAGCTGCAGCTGTTTCACCGCCTGTTCGGCAACGACTACCGGGTAGAGCGCACCGCGCACGCCATTTCCGGCTCACGACATTGTGCTTATTTGATTCGACCACGGGAGCTTTAGAGTATGGCTGAATGGGTAAACGGCAAGGTTACGCAGGTAAAACAATGGACCGACGGGCTGTTCAGCCTGGTGGTCAATGCCCCTATCGATCCTTTCACCGCCGGGCAATTCGCCAAGCTGGCGCTGGAGATCGACGGCGAACGGGTGCAGCGCGCCTACTCCTACGTCAATGCCCCCGACGACGCCAATCTGGAGTTCTATCTGGTCACCGTGCCGGAAGGCAAACTGAGCCCGCGCCTCAATCAACTGCAGCCGGGCTCGGACGTGATGGTAACCAAAGAAGCCGCCGGCTTCTTCGTGCTGGACGAGGTGCCCGACTGCGACACGCTGTGGATGCTGGCGACCGGCACCGCCATCGGCCCCTATTTATCGATTCTGCAGCAGGGCATCGGGCTGGAGCGCTTCAACAACCTGGTGCTGGTGCACGCCGCGCGCTTTGCGCGTGACCTGAGCTACCTGCCGCTGATGCAGCAACTGCAGCAGCGCTACAACGGCAAGCTGCGCATCCAGACCGTCGTCAGCCGCGAAGAGGCGCCCGGTTCATTGACCGGCCGCGTACCGGCGCTGATCGAGGACGGCCGGTTGGAAGCGGCGATCGGCTTGACCATCGACGCCGAAACCAGCCACGTGATGCTGTGCGGCAACCCACAAATGGTGCGGGACACCCAGCAAACGCTGAAAGACCACCGCCAGATGCGCAAGCACCTGCGCCGCAAGCCGGGCCACATCACCAGCGAACACTACTGGTAACCCGGCGAGGGTCAGCGGAACTTCACCGGTTCGGCTTCCGGGCCGAACCGGTTATCTCCCGGCGTGCCGACGAAGGCCCCCAGATCGATCATCATCATCACGATAATCAGCGTCGGAATGAAACGCCCGACGCCCCATTGCCAGATCGGCGCCAGCATCTGCCAGTTCCCCGCCGCCAGCATCCACGCCAGGATCAGCAGCAGCGCCCACCAGCCGGCCTTGTTGCGATCGTGCAGGCGCTTGACCAGCACCGCCGCCGTCGGCCACAGCAACGCCACGATAAAGAAGGCGATGGATTGGATGGCGATCAGCTGATAATTGGCCAGCGTAAACGCCGCCGCCATCAGCGCCAACCACAGCCCCATCCAAATCCAGAAGTCGCGCCGCCCGATGCGGCCCTTAAAAGAAAAACACCACTGTTGTAACGTCATCGATTCCTGCGCTCTAAGCCTGCCCATATTCTGCGCCGCAGTGTAACATAGGCGCTGCCGGGCCGAGTTTTCCGCCTTGCATAACGCGGTGCGCCGCACAGCTTTCTCGTCAGCGAACCGATAATGGCGTGGGATCTTTGACAAGCCCCGCGGGTTATCGCTTTAATCGGAGCCATCTTTGTCCTTGATGCCATACGCCATGCTGAGAAAAACCCTCGTCATCGCCTGCCTGCTGCAGGCGGCCGCCAGCGCCTGGGCCGATCCGCCGCCCACCGAAGCGACGCCCGCCGCACCTTACCTGCTGGCCGGGGCGCCGACGTTCGATCTGACGGTGGTCAAATTCCGCGAAAAATACAACCGCGACAACCCGAAGCTGCCGATTGGCGAATTCCGCGCCATTCCCGCCGCCGAAGACGATTCGCCGCTGCTGACGCGCGCCGCCAGCAAACTCAACGAAAACCTGTACGCCTCCACCGCGCTGGAGAAAGGCACCGGTAAAATCAAAACGTTGCAGATCACTCACCTGCCGCTGCAGCAGGCCAATGAAGAAAAAGCCGCGCGCGCCATCGCCATCAGCTACATGGCGGCGCTGATGCGCCAGTTCGAACCGGCGTTGACGGTGGAACAGAGCCAGAACAAGGTGAACAGCCTGCTGGAAAAAGGCAAAGGATCGCGCTTTTACCAACAGCAGGTCGGCGCCATTCGCTATGTCGTTTCGGACAACGGCGATAAAGGCGTAACCTTCGCGGTTGAACCGATTAAGCTGGCGCTTTCCGAGCCGTAACGGCGCGGCATTTAATGACGAAAAGCAAAGCCTTCGCGCTTAATGATCTCTATACTGTTGGGCAGGTAAACTGCCGGTCCGGCAGTTGTCATTTCGACTCTCGCGTTCCCTAGTTGGAGGAAAAAACATGCGTCATCCATTAGTTATGGGTAACTGGAAGCTTAACGGCAGCACCCACATGGTCAACGAACTGATCGCCGGCCTGCGCAATGAGCTGAGCAGCGTTGACGGCTGTGGCGTCGCCATCGCCCCGCCGGTGATGTATCTGGATCAGGCCAAGCATGCGCTGGCCGGTAGCCGCATCGCGCTGGGCGCGCAGAACGTGGACGTTAACCTGTCCGGCGCCTTCACCGGTGAAGTTTCCGCCAACATGCTGAAAGACGTCGGTGCCCAGTACATCATCATCGGCCACTCCGAGCGCCGCACCTACCACAAAGAAAGCGACGAAGTCATCGCCGAGAAATTCGCCGTGCTGAAAGAAGCCGGCTTGATCCCGGTGCTGTGCATCGGTGAAACCGAAGCGGAAAACGCCGCGGGCAAAACCGAAGAAGTGTGCGCGCGCCAGATCGACGCCGTGCTGAAAACGCTGGGCGCACCGGCGATGAAAGGCACCGTGATCGCCTATGAGCCGGTCTGGGCCATCGGCACCGGCAAATCCGCTACCCCTGCGCAGGCGCAGGCCGTGCACAAATTTATCCGTGACCACATCGCCAAGCACGATGCCGCGGTTGCCGCTGAAATCATCATCCAGTACGGCGGTTCGGTGAACGACAAGAACGCCGCGGAGCTGTTCTCTCAGCCGGACATCGACGGCGCGCTGGTTGGCGGCGCCTCGCTGAAAGCCGACGCTTTCGCCGTGATCGTCAAAGCCGCTGCCGCAGCGAAAAAAGCCTGATTCCCTTAGGCCTGCCATAAAAAAACCCCGGCTTGCCGGGGTTTTTTATTGCCGCTCAACCGGCATCAGCGTTTGCTGATCTCATCGAACACGCCGCCGGTGGCGAAGTGCACCTTCTGCGCCTCGGTCCAGCCGCCGAAGGTGTCATCCACGGTGAACAGCTTCAGCTGCGGGAACTGCCCGGCAAACTTGGCCGCCACCGCCGCATCGCGCGGACGGTAATAGTGCTGCGCCGCGATGGTCTGCCCTTCCGGCGAATACAGATACTTCAGGTAGGCGGTCGCCACGTCGCGGGTACCGCGTTTATCGACCACCTTATCCACCACTGACACCGTCGGTTCGGCCAGGATCGATTCGCTCGGCGTAATAATCTCGAACTTGTCTTTGCCGAGCTCTTTCTCCGCCAGCAGCGCTTCGTTTTCCCAGGCGATCAGCACATCGCCGATGCCGCGCTCAACGAAGGTGTTGGTCGCGCCGCGCGCGCCGGAATCCAGCACTTCGACGTTCTTGTACAAGTTTTTGACGAAGTCCTGCGCCTTGGCCTTATCGTTGTTGTTGTGGTGCAACGCGTAGCCCCAGGCGGCCAGGTAGTTCCAGCGGGCGCCGCCGGAGGTTTTCGGGTTCGGGGTGATCACCGACACGCCCGGCTTGATCAAATCGGGCCAGTCGTGAATTTGTTTCGGGTTGCCTTTACGCACCAGGAAGACGATGGTCGAGGTGTAAGGCGCCGAGTTGTCCGGCAGGCGCTTGATCCAGTCTTTCTCGATGCGCCCGCGTTCGGCGATGGCGTCGACGTCATAGGCCAACGCCAGCGTTACCACGTCGGCCTCGATGCCGTTGATCACCGAGGTCGCCTGCTTGCCGGATCCGCCATGCGACTGGCGCACCGTCACCTTGTCGCCGGTTTCCGCCTGATAGTGCTTGCTGAATGCCGTGTTGTAAGCCTGATAGAATTCACGCGTCGGATCGTATGACACGTTCAGCAACTGAATATCCTTCGCCATGGCGCCGGACGCCAACAGCACCAATGTCAGACCTACACCCCATTTACGCATCGACAGGCTCTCCCAGAAAATTAAGCGCAACCTCAATCGGTTGGTTTAGCATCAGAGCCTGCCAGAAACTTTCCCGGCAATTAAAGAATAAAAAATTTTGGGATAGATGATTACGGAATATATCGCCGGCGGGCATCAAAAAGCCCCCGCAAGCGGAGGCTCTTTTGTCGTGCGGTGAGCGGCGTATCAGTACAGTTTTTTCGCCGTTTCCAGCCAGTCGCCCTTGAACGGACGCTTCATGTTTTCGATCGCGTCGATGATGTCGTGGTGCACCATTTTTTCGTTCTGGATACCGACGCAGCGGCCGCCGTAGCCCTGCAGCAGCAGCTCGATGGCGTAGGCGCCCATGCGCGAGGCCAGGATGCGGTCGTAGGCAACCGGTGAACCGCCGCGTTGAATGTGGCCCAGCACGGTGGCGCGGGTTTCACGCTTGGTTTCCTGCTCGATGTGGCGCGCCAGCTCATCGATGTCGCAGATGTGCTCGGTGATCGCCACGATGGCGTGTTTTTTACCCTTGGCGATACCGGCCTTGATTTCGCACACCAGATCTTCGCGGTTGAATTCGATTTCAGGCAGCACGATGAATTCGCAACCGCCGGCAATCGCCGCCGCCAGCGTCAGATCGCCGCAGTAACGGCCCATCACTTCCACGATGGAGATACGCTGGTGCGAAGAGGAGGTATCGCGCAGGCGGTCAATCGCTTCCACCACGGTTTCCAGCGCGGTGAAGTAACCGATGGTGTAGTCGGTGCCCGCAACATCGTTATCGATGGTGCCCGGCAGACCGATGCACGGGAAGCCTTCTTCCGTCAGGCGTTTGGCGCCCATGTAGGAACCGTCGCCGCCGATCACCACCAGCGCGTCGATGCCGCGATTTTTCAGGTTTTCAATCGCCTTGGCGCGCACGTTTTCATCCCTGAACTCCGGGAAGCGGGCAGAGCCGAGGAAGGTGCCGCCGCGGTTGATCATGTCGGACACGCTATAGCGGTCCAGCTGCTCCATGCGATCTTCGTACAAGCCAAGGTAGCCATCGTAAATACCAAAAACTTCCAGACCTTCTGAAAGCGCAGAACGCACAACGCCGCGGATTGCAGCGTTCATACCCGGCGAATCACCGCCGCTCGTCAGTACACCGATTTTCTTGATCATGACTACCTCTGAACTGTGTAGATGCAATTTCTTAAGAATTCTGTCTCCGCCGATCGTCTTGAAACCTCTCCGGCTGCAGAAAACCAGCTTTACGGCTTATTGCTGGATATTATATCAAAAACACCCAGCTGAATTGATTCAAGTCACGCAATATAACGGTAAAAATACCGCATGGCACGCTGAGCTAACTCAGATATTCATGATAATACTTCGATCTGTGCCTCTATCTGATTATAGCTCCCAATGCCCCTGCCTACCCGGCGGCACCACGGAGCACGGATCCAGGTGAATGATGACGTCCGCCCCCGCAAAACGGTGCCGCAGCGCCTGTTCCACCTGATCGGCCAACCGGTGCGCCTCGCGCAGCGGCAGCGTGTCTTCCATCTCCAGATGCAGTTGGATGAAACGCGTCGGCCCCGACTGCCGCGTGCGCAGATCGTGCGCGCCTTTCACCCCGGGCCAGGAGGAAACCACCTCGATAATCGCCTGGCGTTCGTCATCCGGCAACGCCCGATCCAGCAGCGACTGCACCGCTTCGTAGCCCATGCGCAGCGCGCTATACAGGATGTAAACGCCGATGCCCAGCGCGAACAGCGCGTCTGCCCGCCGGAAGCCATACCAGCTTAGCCCAAGAGCGATAAGAATAGCACCATTCATCATGACATCTGACTGATAATGCAGCATATCTGCACGCACCGCCTGGCTGCGCGTTTTTCTGACCACCCAACGTTGATAGGTGACCAGAATCAGGGTGCTGATCAACGCGATCACCGTCACGACCACCCCGACGCCGGGATCGCGCAGCGTTTGCGGCGCATACAAATGCTGGAAGCCGGTGAGGAACAGAAACAGGGCGGAGCCGGAAATAAACATGCTTTGCGCCAGCGCCGCCAGCGATTCCGCTTTGCCGTGGCCAAAGGTGTGCTCGGCATCGGCCGGCTGCAGCGAATAACGCACCACCAGAAGGTTGGTCAGCGAGGCGGCAATATCGACCAGCGAATCTACCAGCGCCGCCAGCAGGCTGACCGAACCGGTGTGGTACCAGGCGACGATTTTGATCAACAGCAGTGACGACGCCAGCGCGGTAGCGGCCAACGCAGCGGACTTTACCAGGCGTGCATAGCGCTGTTCCATCAAGGGATCCCGGTCAAAAGGTGTGGCGCTCAATATAGCGAAATGTCGGATAAAAAAAACCCCGCCATCATGGCGGGGAAGACAGGGATGGTGTCTATGGCAAGGAAAAACAGGGGACTACTCAGTCGTACTTCACTTCTGGGCAGAAGCTTGCTGCAAACCAGAAATTTGTTGCTCCATCTGCTGCATACGCTGCTGATGTTTCTGGTCTAAAACACTTTTTTGCTCTGGCGTCAGCAGGTTATACATTTGGTTACGCACCCGGGCCATCTCGACCTGGCGCTTGACCTGCTGTTGGGCCATCTTTTCCGCCTGGGCATACACGGCGGCTTCGTCAAATTTCTCTGCGGTCACCAGTTTATGCATGGCTTCCATTTCAGCTACATTGACACCAGGCAGATCGTGCCGGGCCTGGCGCATCAAATCGCGCATTTGCTGGCGCTGCTGTTCGCTGAGGCTGACACCGTCGAACATATGGTGTTGGCCGGGTATTCGGGTCATCGCGTCGTTGCCGGGAGGTTGGGCTGTGTCCGGTATAGTGTCGGCAGCGAAGGCAGCGGTCGAACCAATTGCCAGCAGTGATGCCATAACTAATGCGGTCACCTTACGCATTTCAACTCCTCAAGCTTTCTCACTTTGCGAATCAACGAGGAGCAGTGTACCGCTACACCTGAAAACCTGCGTCAGTGCATGTAAAACTACGTAAAGTCATGGAATGGCAACAGTTGATGACGTATTTTGCGTCTGGAGGTAAATCATAATGAACAAGATTCTGTTAGTTGACGACGACCGCGAGTTGACCTCGCTGTTAAAAGAACTGCTTGAAATGGAAGGTTTTAATATCGTCGTCGCGCACGATGGCGAGCAGGCGTTGTCGCTGCTGGACAGCTCCGTCGATCTGCTGCTGCTCGACATCATGATGCCGAAGAAAAACGGCATCGATACGCTGAAAGAACTGCGCCAACATCACCAGACGCCGGTCATCATGCTGACCGCGCGCGGCAGCGAACTGGACCGCGTGTTGGGCCTGGAGCTGGGCGCCGATGATTACCTGCCGAAACCCTTCAACGATCGCGAACTGGTCGCGCGCATTCGCGCCATTCTGCGCCGTTCCAACTGGAGCGAACAGCAGCAGCAGGTCGACAGCGGCGCCCCGACGCTGGATGTCGATGGCCTGCAGCTGAACCCCGGCCGCCAGGAGGCCAGCTTCGACGGCCAGGTGCTGGATCTGACCGGCACCGAGTTCACCCTGCTGTATCTGCTGGCGCAACATCTCGGCCAGGTGGTGTCGCGCGAACTGCTGAGCCAGGAAGTGCTGGGCAAACGCCTGACTCCGTTCGATCGCGCCATCGACATGCATATCTCCAACCTGCGGCGTAAGCTGCCGGATCGCAAAGACGGGCATCCGTGGTTCAAAACCCTGCGCGGGCGTGGTTATTTGATGGTATCTGCAACATGATCAACAGTTTGACGGCACGCATCTTCGCCATTTTCTGGTTCACGTTAGCCCTGGTGCTAATGCTGGTGCTGATGGTGCCTAAGCTCGACTCCCGCCAAATGACCTCGCTGCTCGACAGCGAGCAGCGGCAGGGGTTGATGCTGGAACAGCACGTCGAGGCCGAGTTGCAAAACGATCCGGCCAACGATCTGATGTGGTGGCGCCGCCTGTTCCGCGCCATCGACAAATGGGCGCCGCCGGGCCAACGCCTGCTGCTGGTCACCAGCGAAGGCCGGGTGATCGGCGCGCAGCGCAATGAAATGCAGATCGTCCGCAACTTCATCGGCCAATCCGACAATTCGGATCATCCGAAGAAGAAAAAGTACGGCCGCGTCGAACTGGTCGGGCCGTTCGCGGTGCGCGACGGCGAAGACAACTACCAGCTGTACCTGATCCGCCCCGCCAACAGCCCGCAATCCGATTTCATCAACCTGATGTTCGACCGGCCGCTGCTGCTGCTGATCGTCACCATGCTGATCAGCGCCCCGCTGCTGCTGTGGCTGGCCTGGAGCCTGGCGAAACCGGCGCGCAAGCTGAAGAACGCCGCCGATGACGTGGCGCGCGGCAACCTGAAGCAGCATCCGGAACTGGAGGCCGGCCCGCAGGAATTTCTGGCCACCGGCGCCAGCTTCAACCAGATGGTCAGCGCGCTGGAACGCATGATGAACGCCCAGCAACGCTTGATCTCGGACATCTCGCACGAGCTGCGCACGCCGCTGACTCGCCTGCAGCTGGCCACCGCGCTGATGCGCCGCCGCCACGGCGAAGGCCACGAGCTGGCGCGCATCGAAACCGAAGCGCAACGGCTGGATTCGATGATCAACGATCTGCTGGCGCTGTCGCGCGGTCAGCAGAAGAGCGAGCTGGCGCGCGAGCAGTTGAAGGCCAACGAACTGTGGGCCGACGTGCTGGATAACGCCCGTTTCGAAGCCGAACAGATGGGCAAGCAGCTGGAGATCGCTGCGCCGCCCGGCCCATGGACGCTGTTCGGCAACGCGAGCGCGCTGGACAGCGCGTTGGAAAACATCGTGCGCAACGCCCTGCGTTATTCGCACACCCGCATCGCCGTGGCGTTCAGCGCCGATAATCAGGGCGTGACCATCCAGGTTGACGACGACGGCCCCGGCGTCAGCGCCGAAGACCGCGAGCAGATCTTCCGTCCGTTCTATCGCACCGACGAGGCGCGCGACCGCGAATCCGGCGGCACCGGCCTCGGCCTGGCAATAGTCGAGGCGGCTATCAACCAGCATCGCGGCTGGGTGAAGGCCGAAGACAGTCCGCTTGGCGGCCTGCGGTTGGTGCTGTGGCTGCCGCTGCATCATCAACGTCTGTCGACTAAGACAGAACAGTAAGAGTTTGCTATCCTGCGCCCCTCGTTCACGAGGGGCCTGCAACATGCTGAACATCGTTTTATTTGAACCCGAAATTCCACCCAACACCGGCAATATCATCCGCCTGTGCGCCAATACCGGCTTTAACCTGCACCTGATCGAACCGCTGGGTTTCCCGTGGGACGACAAGCGCCTGCGCCGCGCCGGGCTGGACTACCATGAGTTCACCCGCGTCAGCCGTCATGCCGATTACGCCGCCTTTCTCGCCGCCGAAAAGCCGCAACGGCTGTTTGCCCTCACCACCAAAGGCACGCCGGCGCACAGCGCCGTCAGCTATCAGGCCGGCGACTACCTGCTGTTCGGCCCGGAAACGCGCGGGTTACCCGCCGATATCCTCGATGCGCTGCCTGCGCAGCAAAAAATCCGCATCCCGATGCAGGCGCAAAGCCGCAGCATGAACCTGTCGAATGCCGTCTCGGTGGTCGTGTATGAGGCCTGGCGGCAGCTGGACTATGCCGGCGCGCTGATCAAGGCGTAATCCGCGACGACGCGCCATACTGAAAGGGTCATCCTCTCCAGAGCACGGCACATGGCTTTCGTCGCAGATATTGTCACCCAGCTTCGCCGGCTTGAGCCGGCGCTGAACGAGGCGCTGTTGCGGCTGCAACAGGCGCAAGACACCGAAGCGCTGCACGACTTGCGCGTCTGTCTGCGCCGCATTCGCAGCCTGCTGTGCCCGTTGCGCGGCTGCCCCGGCGCAACGCGGCTCGATCGGGCCGCCGCCGAGTTGGGCAGGCTCACGACGCCGCTGCGCGATCTCGAGGTGCTGATCGCCGAACTGGCGCGCCATCGCCTGGATCGGCAGGCCAACGTGCGCCAGAGCGATCTTCAGGCCCGCTACCGTCAACTGCTCGCCCATCCGCAGATCATCGACTTTCCCTCGCTGTTGCACACCTGGCCGCGCCGCTTCCGCCGCACCGCGCGACGCACCGCCAAACACCGCCTGAACCGACGCCTGCAGCGCCAGCAACAGCAATTGCGCCGGGCATTGGCCGATACCGGCTACGATCGCCACCGCCTGCGGCTGCTGATAAAGCGCCTGCGCTACGCGGCCGAAGCCTATCCGCAACGCCTCCCCCTCTCTCCCGCCGCGATGGCGGGCCTCAAGGCGGCGCAAAGCGCCCTCGGCGACTGGCACGATCGTGAGGTCTGGTGCCTGCAGGCAGAACATCAGGCGGATCTCTGGCCCTTGTTGCCCCGGTGGCAAGCTGAGCAACGCCAGACGCTGGCCAAGGCGGACGACTTGCTCGCCGCCTTATCATCGGCGCTGACGGCGAAAACCGGCGGCGCATCACGATCCTGAAAAAAGGCCGCGGCAGGGCACGCCCGGCCCCGAAAATGCCCGATGAGGCGTAGATAATGCGCTATGTTTTGTAAGGGTAATCACCACTCATCATAGGAAACCATATGAAGAAACAACGCTTGAGCGTTGCCATGGCGGTTCTGGCAGCGGGCCTGATGCTGGCGGGCTGTTCGTCCAAAGTCACCCAAACGTCGCAGTATTCGGGCTTCTTGTCCGATTACAGCAAACTGCAGGAAACCACCTCGCCAAGCGGCCATAAAACGCTGCGCTGGATAGACCCAAGCTACAAGGAATCCAACTATCGCGGCCTCTATTTCCAACCGGTGGTCTATTTCCCGGCGGAGAAACCCACGGCGCGCGTCAGCCAGGACACACTGAACAAGATTAAGGCCTACGCGACCCAGCGGATCAAAACCGCGCTGCAGAACCGCTTCACCATTCTGCCAAGCCCGACGGGCTCGCGCGTGCTGGTGGCCAAGCTCGCCATCACCGCCGTTTCCGCCGAAAATGAAGACATGAAATTCTATGAGGTGGTGCCGGTCGCCGCGGTGGTCGCCAGCACCATGGCTGCTACCGGGCACCGGACGCAAAATACCGCGCTGTATATCGAAGGCGAGCTGATCGACCAAGATACTGGTAAAACGGTGATGGAAGTGGTACGCAAGGCCTACGGCAAAACCGTCAACAACGACAGCACGCCGGTCACGGCGGATGACGTCAAGGCGGCGATCGACGACATCGTCACCGATATCACCAACTTCCCGAAACAGGGCTGACCGCCGCCTGAAAAACACAGGGGGAGCCGAAGCTCCCCCTGAATGGCTGCACAGACGGCGCTCAGATGCCGTCGCCGTACTCGAAGCCGTGATTGGTGCCGTTAAAGTATTGGTCCATATCCATCGACGGCGTATCGCTCTCCGGCCGCCCGACGATGCGCGCCGGCACGCCGGCGGCGGTGGTGTGCGGCGGTATCGCCTGCAAGACCACCGAGCCCGCGCCGATCTTCGCGCCCTTGCCCACTTCGATATTGCCGAGAATTTTGGCGCCAGCGCCAATCATCACCCCTTCGCGGATTTTCGGGTGACGGTCGCCGCTGGTTTTACCGGTACCGCCCAGGGTGACCGACTGCAGGATAGAGACATTGTTCTCCACCACCGCCGTTTCACCGATCACGATGCCGGTGGCGTGGTCGAGCATGATGCCGCAGCCGATGGTCGCCGCCGGGTGGATGTCCACGCCGAAGGCGACGGAAATTTGATTTTGCAGGTAGATAGCCAGCGCTTGCCGCCCTTGCTGCCACAGCCAGTGACCGATGCGGTAAGCCTGCAACGCATGGAACCCTTTCAGGTAAAGCAGCGGCGTGGAGTATTTATCGACCGCCGGGTCGCGCAGCCGTACCGCGAGGATATCGCGCGCCGCCGACACGATCATCTGGTTGTCGGACTTGTAGGCCTCTTCCACCACCTCGCGCACCGCGATGGCGGGCATGATCGGCGTCGCCAGCTTGTTGGCCAGCATATAGCTGAGCGCGCTGCCCAGGTTCTCGTGCTTGAGCAACGTCGCATGGAAAAAGCTGGCCAGCATCGGTTCACAATCAGCCAGTGCTCGCGCTTCTGATTTAATGCTGTTCCAGACCTGTTCCAACTCTTCTGACGACATCACATTCCCCTCTGCCTTGCCAAACGGGCCGCTTCACACGGTAGCGCGAAGCGGCCCAGGTCATTAGCGGGGTCAGCATGCTGCCCCGACATATCGTTTTATGTCACGCGCTGGGTTTTTCGTCCTTTCGGGCTCGCCCCAGCAGGCTCAGCGCCGCTTCGCGGGCGTCTTTATGGCAGTAAAGCACCTGATAAATCTGTTCGGTGATCGGCATTTCCACACCGTGCCGCTGCGCCAGCGCCAACACCTCTTTGGTATTGCGATAGCCCTCGACCACCTGACCGATGCTGTCCTGCGCTTCCTGCACGCCTTTGCCCTGCCCCAGCATAATGCCGAAGCGGCGGTTGCGCGATTGGTTGTCCGTGCAGGTTAGCACCAGATCCCCCAGCCCCGCCATGCCCATGAACGTCGAAGGATCGGCGCCGAGCGCAGAACCCAGACGGCTCATTTCCGCCAGCCCGCGTGTAATCAACGCGGTGCGGGCGTTGGCGCCAAAACCGATGCCGTCGGACATGCCGGCGCCGATGGCGATCACGTTCTTCACCGCGCCGCCAAGCTGCACGCCGATGAAATCGGGATTGCTGTAGACGCGGAAGCTCTTGCCGCAGTGCAACAGCTGTTGCAGATCGTCGGCGAACTGCGCATCGGTCGCCGCCAGCGCGATCGCCGTCGGCAGGCCGGCGGCCAGCTCTTTGGCGAACGTCGGCCCGGAGAGCACCGCCAGCGGGATCGCCTCGCCCAGCGCCTCACGCGCCACGTCCTGCAGCAACCGGCCGGTTTCCGCTTCCAGCCCCTTGGTGGCCCACACGATGCGGGCGTCCGGGCGCAGATGCGGCTTCAGCTGGCGCAGCACGTCGCCGAACACGTGGCTCGGCACCACCACCAGCACGTCGCGGCTGGCCGCCAGCGCCCGCGCCAAATCGGCTTCAAGCAGCAGGGTATCGGGGAAGGGAACGTCGGGCAGAAACGCCTGATTGCAGCGATCTTGCTGCAACGTTTGAACTTGCGCGGGGTTATGCCCCCACAGCACCACGGTGTGGCCGTTACGCGCCAGCGTAATGGCCAATGCGGTGCCGTACGAGCCGGCACCGATGACAGTCATTGAAGCATTGACGGTGTTCATCAGGCATCCTGATGTGGTGCGGCACCTTCGCCTTCCGCCTGCTGCTGCAGATAGTTCATGAACAGCGCGTCAAAGTTGACCGGTGCCAGGTTCAGCTGCGGGAACGTACCGCGGGAAACCAGGCTGGTGATGCACTCGCGCGCATACGGGAACAGGATGTTCGGGCAGTATGCGCCCAGGCAATGCGCCAGCTGCGTGCCTTCGATGCCTGCTACCGAGAAGATGCCCGCCTGTTGCACTTCGCACAGGAACGCGGTCTCTTCGCCCAGGGTCGCCGTCACGGTTACGCGCAGTACCACTTCATACACTTCGTCAGCCAGCTGGCTGGACGCGGTATCCAGATCAAGTTTAACTTCCGGCTGCCATTCCTGCTGGAAAACCTGCGGCGCATTCGGCGCTTCGAAAGAGATGTCCTTGGTATAAATACGTTGGATCTGGAAAGCCATTTCGGTGCTGTTTTGTTCTGACATGTGAGTAATACCCTTGGTTAAACGTCCTTATTGACACTCGGTGAACCGGCAAGCTGCTTAAAGCAGTGGATCCAGGCCGCCGCGAGCATCGAGTTCATATAAATCATCGCAGCCGCCGATATGCCGGCCATCGATGAAAATCTGCGGCACGGTGGTGCGCCCGCTGCGCTCGATCATCACTTCGCGCTTGGCGTTATCGCCGTCGATGGCGATCTCGTTAAACGCCGCGCCCTTGCTGTTCAACAGCGCCTTGGCGCGATGGCAGAACGGACAGGTCGCTTTGGTGTAGATATCAATGTTAGCCATGGATTGCCACCTCAAATAGGTTAAACGGTTACTTACCGCGCACCAGCGGCAGGTTTTCTCCACTCCAGCCGGAAATGCCGTCTTTCAGCATAGTCACCTTTTCAAAACCGGCCTTGCTCAGGTTCTCCGCCGGCTCGCGGGAGGCGGTGCCGTTGGCGCACACGACGATGATCGGCTGCGCTTTGTGTTTTTCCAGCTCGCCCAGGCTGCCGCTTTTGATTTCGCTGGCGGTCAGGTTGATGGCGTTGGCCAGGTGACCACGGCGAAAATCGTCGCGGCTGCGGGTGTCGACCACCACAGCTTCTTCTTTGTTGATCAGGCGAATAGCTTCACCGCGGGCGATCTCTTTGACCTTGGAGAAACGGCTTTTGAAGGTCATGACGATCACGGCAACCAGCAGAGCGATCCAAGCCAGGCTCAGAATAGGGTGTCTGCTTACGAATGGCATAATTTCTTGCAGCATGGGGTGTAACAACTCCCGTCAGTTAAGGGATAAATAAGTCAAGGTTCCAGAGTATACCTGCCGAGTGCGGCAAATACAGCCAATAAGCAAGCGCGATTGTAGAAACTGCGGGCTGCGCTGAGAAATTCCCGACGTCAGAGCATAAAAGCCCGCGCGATTCGCCGCAACCTTGATCTCTTTGGGCTATTTATCGCCGCCGGCGGTGTAAAATCAGCCGGTTTTTCGAGGGTGAATAGCCATGCCTGCGGCGGGCGCATGGCTATTCGCAGCTTAAAAAGTTCATAAGAGGTCAATGCAATGTCGAGCAACAAAAAACCGATGGTACTGGTGATCCTGGACGGTTACGGCCATCGTGAAGAGCGGCAGGACAACGCGATCCTGAACGCCGGCACCCCGGTGATGGACCGTCTGTGGCGGGAGCAGCCGCATACGCTGATCGCCGCTTCCGGGCTGGATGTCGGCCTGCCCGATGGGCAAATGGGCAACTCCGAAGTCGGCCACGTCAACCTGGGCGCCGGGCGCATCGTGTACCAGGATCTGACCCGGCTGGACAAAGCGATCGCCGACGGCGACTTCTTCGCCAACCCGGTGCTGACCGCCGCCGTCGATAAGGCCGTAGCGGCCGGCAAGGCAGTGCATATCATGGGCCTGCTGTCGCCGGGCGGCGTGCACAGTCACGACGAGCACATCCTGGCCATGATCAAGCTGGCCGCCAAACGCGGCGCCAAAGCCGTTTATCTGCATGCCTTCCTCGACGGGCGCGACACGCCGCCGCGCAGCGCCGAAGCCCCGCTGCAACGCTGCCGCGACGCCTTCGCCGCGTTGGGCGTCGGGCGCATCGCCTCGCTGATCGGCCGCTACTACGCGATGGACCGCGACAACCGCTGGGATCGCGTGCAGCTGGCCTATGACCTGCTGACCGCGGCCAAAGGCGACGCCGTGGCCGAGGATGCGGTCGCCGGTTTGCAGGCCGCCTACCAGCGCGGTGAAAACGACGAGTTCGTCAGACCGACCGTGATCCGCGCCGCCGGTGAGGCCGATGCCGCGATGCAGGACGGCGACGCGTTGATCTTCATGAACTTCCGCGCCGACCGCGCGCGCCAGATCACCCGCGCCTTCGTGAACGCAGATTTCGACGGTTTCCCGCGCGCCAAACAGGTGCAGTTCGGCGATTTCGTGATGCTGACCGAATACGCCGCCGACATCGCGACCGCTTGCGCCTATCCGCCGGCGTCGCTGGCCAACACCTTCGGCGAATGGCTGATGAAGCACGACAAAACCCAGCTGCGCATCTCGGAAACCGAAAAATACGCCCACGTCACCTTCTTCTATAACGGCGGCGTGGAAGCGCCGTTCAAGGGCGAAGACCGCGTGCTGGTCAACTCGCCGAAGGTCGCCACCTACGATCTGCAGCCGGAGATGAGCGCCGCCGAGCTGACCGACAAGCTGCTGAGCGCCATCCGCAGCGGCAAATACGACGCCATTATCTGCAACTACCCGAACGGCGACATGGTGGGGCATACCGGCGTGTATGAAGCGGCGGTCAAAGCGGTGGAAACGCTGGACGCCTGCATCGCCCAGGTGGTTGATGCGGTGCGCGACGTCGATGGTCAGCTGCTGATCACCGCCGATCACGGCAACGCAGAGCAGATGCGCGATCCGGCCACCGGCCAGGCGCACACCGCCCACACCAGCCTGCCGGTGCCGCTGATTTACGTCGGTAAACCGGCGCGGGCGGTCGAAGGCGGCAAGCTTTCGGACATCGCGCCAACCCTGTTAACGCTGATGGGAATGGAAATCCCGCAAGAGATGACTGGTAAGCCGCTGTTCATCGTGGAATAATCCTTCTCCATGAGGGAGAAGGCGTTTTTTGCACTATCAAGGGTAACCCGAAGCGCAAACGCAGGCAGCCGGCCGCTGCCTGAACGCACCGCGCCAAGGACGTTCACCGCCATGTGCGCCAGCGTATTTTGCGCTGGCGTCTTGCTGTTGCCGCTCGCCGGCCAGGCGGCGGAGGACAATAAATCCCAGCTGAAAGACATCCAGCAGAGCATCGCCGAGAAAGAAAAGGCGGTGAAGCAGCAGCAACAGCAGCGCAGCTCGCTGCAGGATCAGCTGCGTCAGCAGGAAAAAACCATCGCCCAGGCCAGCCGCCAGCTGCGCGACACCCAGAGCACGCTCACCCAGTTGGGCAAGGACATTGCCGGCCTGAACGCCTCGATAGCCAAACTGCAAAAGCAGCAATCAACCCAACAAAACCTCCTCGCCAAACAGCTCGACGCCGCCTTCCGGCAAGGGCAGCACAGCGCCGTGCAGCTGATCCTCAGCGGTGAAGAAAGCCAGCGCAGCGAACGTATTCTGGCCTATTTCGGCTATCTGAACGAAGCGCGTCAGAAAACCATCGAAGAGCTGAAGCAGACCCGCGCCGAGCTGGCGAAGCAAAAAACCACGCTGGTGGCCAAACAGGGCCAGCAAAAATCCTTACTGGGCGAGCAACAGACGCAGCAGCAGAAGCTGGAGCAGGCGCGCGGCGCCCGCAAGAAAACGCTGACCGCGCTGGAAGCCTCGCTGGAAAAAGACCAACAACGCCTGGTGGAACTGCGCCAGAACGAAGCCCGCATGCGCGACAAGATCGCCCGGGCGGAGCGCGAAGCCCGTGCGCGCGCCGAACGCGAAGCGCGTGAAGCGGCCAAGGTGCGCGAACAGGTGCGCATCAAGGAGCAGCAGGCGAAGAAAACCGGCACCACCTACAAACCTAGCGAAGCCGATCGATCGCTGATGGCGCGAACCGGCGGTCTCGGTCGTCCGGCCGGCCAGCTGATGTGGCCGGTGCGCGGGCGCACGCTGCACGGCTTTGGCGAACAGCAGCAGGGCGAGCTACGCTGGAAAGGCATGGTGATCGAAGCCCGCGAAGGCAGCGAAGTGAAAGCCGTCGCCGATGGCCGCGTGCTGCTGGCCGACTGGCTGCAAGGCTATGGCCTGATGGTGGTGGTCGAACACGGTAAAGGCGACATGAGCGTGTACGGCTATAACCAAAGCGCGTTGGTCAACGTCGGGGCGCAGGTGCGCGCCGGCCAGCCGATCGCTCTGGTCGGCACCAGCGGCGGCCAGGGAACGCCGTCGCTCTATTTCGAAATCCGTCGTCAGGGACAGGCGGTTAACCCACTGCCGTGGTTGGGAAGATAGATTTGCGTTATGTCAAAACCCGTACAGCTCTGTTAATAGGCTGTCTGCTGCAGGTTTACGCTGCGCAGGCAGGAAAACTCTCCATCGTCATCGATGACGTGGGCTACCGCCCTCACGAAGAAAACGCGGTGCTGCAAATGCCGACGGCAATCTCGGTCGCGGTGTTGCCCAACGCGCCGCATGCCCGCCTGATGGCCACCCGCGCCCACAGCCAGGGCCGTGAAGTCTTGATCCACATGCCGATGGCGCCGCTGAGCAAGCAGCCGCTGGAGCGCGATACCCTGCAGCCTTCCATGAGCAGCGAAGAGATCCAGCGCATCATCCGCAACGCGGTGAACAACGTGCCCTACGCGGTCGGCATGAACAACCACATGGGCAGCGCCATGACCTCCAGCCTGCCGGGCATGCAGAAAGTAATGCAGGCGCTCGAAAGCTACCGCCTGTACTTCCTCGACAGCATGACCATCGGCAACAGCCAGGCGACCCGCGCCGCGGCAGGCACCGGCGTGAAAGTGATCAAACGCAAGGTGTTCCTCGACGATACCGCGAACGAAGCCGACATCCGTCGCCAGTTCAACCGCGCGGTCGAATTGGCACGGCGCAACGGCTCTGCCATCGCCATCGGCCACCCGCGCCCGGCGACGGTGAAGGTGCTGCAGCAGATGCTGCCGTCGCTGCCCGCCGATATCGTGCTGGTCAAACCGAGCGCGCTGCTGAATGAACCGCAGGGCAACGGCGGCGGCAGCTACGTCCCTCCGCCGGTCAAACCGCAAAAACCGCAGCCGAAGAACCCATTCAGCGGTGGCATCAAGCAGTGCAAGGTCAAACCGCCAAAGGAAAAAACCAACGCCGGCACCGCGCTGGGCATCATCGCCGACAGCATCGCCACCTCGCCGCCGGTGACCTTCATCAAGCGTCATTGGCAGCACTGGACGCAAGCCAAACCGCAAACATAAAAAAAGGCCGGAATTCCGGCCCTTTTCACATCAGCCGAGATTAATCCCAGCTCAGCACCACTTTACCCGACTTGCCGGAGCGCATGGCGTCGAAGCCCTGCTGGAACTCGTCGATCGAGAATCGGTGGGTGATGATCGGGCTCAAATCAAGACCGGACTGGATCAGCGCCGCCATCTTATACCAGGTTTCAAACATTTCACGGCCGTAAATCCCTTTGATAAACAGCCCCTTGAAGATGACCTGATTCCAGTCAATCGACATGTCCGAAGGCGGAATGCCCAGCATGGCGATACGTCCGCCGTGGTTCATCGCGTTGAGCAACGTGCGGAACGCCGGCGGCGCGCCGGACATTTCCAGACCGACGTCGAACCCTTCGGTCATGCCCAGCTCGGCCATCACGTCGTTAAGGTTTTCCTTGCTGACGTTCACCGCGCGGGTCACACCCATCTTGCGCGCCAGTTCCAGGCGGTATTCGTTAACGTCGGTGATCACCACATGGCGGGCGCCGACGTGTTTGCACACCGCCGCCGCCATGATGCCGATCGGGCCGGCGCCGGACACCAGCACGTCTTCCCCGACCAGATCGAACGACAGCGCGGTGTGCACCGCGTTGCCGAACGGATCGAAGATCGAAGCCAGTTCGTCGGAGATGTTATCCGGGATCTTGAAGGCGTTGAACGCCGGGATCACAAGGTATTCCGCGAAGCTGCCCGGACGGTTCACGCCCACGCCGACGGTGTTGCGGCACAGGTGCGTGCGGCCGCCGCGGCAGTTGCGGCAGTGGCCGCAGGTGATGTGGCCTTCGCCGGACACGCGATCGCCGATGCTGAAGCCTTTGACTTCCTGACCGATCGCCACCACTTCGCCCACGTATTCATGGCCGACCACCATCGGAACCGGAATGGTTTTTTGCGACCACTCGTCCCAGTTGTAGATATGCACATCGGTGCCGCAGATCGCGGTTTTGCGGATTTTGATCATGATGTCGTTGTGGCCCAGCTCCGGCTGAGGCACGTCGGTCATCCAAATCCCTTCTTCCGCTTTCAGTTTTGACAGTGCTTTCATGGTTTTACCTTATGCAATAACGCCAAGATCCTTACCGATACGTGTAAACGCCGCCACTGCGCGTTCGATTTGCTCCGGGGTGTGGTCGGCGGACATCTGGGTACGGATGCGCGCCTGGCCTTTCGGCACCACCGGATAGAAGAAACCGGTCACATAGATGCCTTCCTTGAGCAACGCATTGGCGAATTCCTGCGCCAACTTCGCCTCACCCAGCATCACCGGGATGATGGCGTGATCGGCACCGGCCAACGTGAAGCCGGCGGCGGTCATTTTTTCGCGGAACAGACGCGCGTTGGCCCACAGGCGATCGCGCAGGGCATCGCCCTCTTCCAGCAGTTCCAGCACTTTGATCGACGCGGCGACGATCGCCGGCGCCAGCGAGTTGGAGAACAGGTACGGTCGCGAACGCTGACGCAGCCACTCCACCACTTCTTTCTTGGCCGCGGTGTAGCCGCCGGACGCGCCGCCCAGCGCTTTGCCTAACGTACCGGTGATGATATCGACGCGGCCCATCACTTCGCAGTATTCATGGGTGCCGTGCCCGTTGGCGCCGACAAAGCCCACCGCATGGGAGTCATCCACCATCACCAGCGCCTGGTACTCGTCCGCCAGATCGCAAACCCCTTTCAGGTTGGCGATCACGCCGTCCATCGAGAAGACGCCGTCGGTGGCGATCAGAATGTGGCGCGCGCCGTCGGCTTTGGCCTGCTTCAGCTGCGCGGCCAGCTCGGTCATGTCGTTATTGGCGTAGCGATAGCGTTTGGCCTTGCACAGGCGCACGCCGTCAATGATCGACGCGTGGTTCAGCGCATCGGAGATAATGGCGTCTTCCGGGCCGAGCAGGGTTTCGAACAGCCCGCCGTTGGCGTCGAAGCAGGAGGAGTACAGGATCGCGTCTTCCATGCCCAAAAAGGCCGCCAGTTTCTGTTCCAACTGCTTGTGGCTGTCCTGGGTGCCGCAGATGAAGCGCACCGACGCCATGCCGAAACCGTGGCTGTCCATTCCCGACTTGGCGGCGGCGATCAGCGCCGGGTGGTTGGCCAGGCCCAGGTAGTTATTGGCGCAGAAGTTGATCACATGGCTGCCGTCGGCAACGGCGATATCCGCCTGTTGCGCGGAGGTGATGATGCGTTCTTCCTTGAACAGCCCTTCACTGCGAGTGGCGGCAAGCTGTTGTTCCAACTGCTGATAAAAAGACGCTGACATTCGGTTATCTCCAGGATTGGGCTATTTGCGGCATATTTTACTGATTTGTAACCAAACTGACGAGAATGCGCGGGAGAGAATATTAAAATTGCAGCAGATATCACGGCAAAAAGCGGACTTCAATGGCAATGCGGGATATTCGGAGCCCTTCCGCTGTTTGCCGCGGCATGAAATGCTATGATAACCACCATTGAGCGTGGGGCATTGTGCCCCGCCAGCAGCTTAGCAGGGGTAACCCAATGATTATCGTCACAGGCGGCGCCGGCATGATCGGCAGCAACATCATTAAGGCACTGAACGACAAGGGATATCGCGATATCCTGGTGGTGGATAACCTGAAAGACGGCACCAAGTTCGTCAACCTGGTCGATCTGGACATCGCCGACTATATCGATAAAGAAGACTTTATCGCCAGCATCATGGCCGGCGACGATCTGGGCGATATCGAGGCGGTCTTCCACGAAGGCGCCTGCTCCGCGACCACCGAGTGGGACGGCAAGTACATGATGGACAATAACTATCAGTACTCCAAAGACCTGTTGCACTACTGCCTGGACCGCGAAATTCCGTTCCTGTACGCCTCCTCCGCCGCCACTTACGGCGGCCGCGAAGAGTTTATCGAAGAGCGTCAGTATGAAGCGCCGCTCAACGTGTACGGCTACTCCAAATTCCTGTTCGATCAGTACGTGCGTGAGATCCTGCCGGAAGCGGACTCGCAGATCTGCGGCTTCCGCTACTTCAACGTTTACGGCCCGCGCGAAGGCCATAAAGGCAGCATGGCCAGCGTCGCTTTCCACCTGAATACCCAGATCAACCGCGGCGAAAACCCGAAACTGTTCGCCGGCAGCGAAAACTTCAAGCGTGACTTCATCTACGTCGGCGACGTGGCGGCGGTTAACCTGTGGTTCTGGGAAACCGGCAAATCCGGCATCTTCAACTGCGGCACCGGCCGGGCGGAAACCTTCCAGGCGGTGGCCGACGCGGTGGTGGACTTCCACCAGAAGGGCGCGGTGGAATACATCGAGTTCCCGGAGAAGCTGAAGGGCCGCTATCAGGCGTACACCCAGGCCGATCTGACCAAGCTGCGCGCCGCCGGCTACGACGCACCGTTCAAAACGGTCGCCGAAGGCGTGAAAGAGTACATGGCCTGGTTGAACCGCACCGCATAAGCTGAAGGAATTAACGCTGGGTATGAAAATACTGGTTATCGGCCCTTCTTGGGTTGGCGACATGATGATGTCGCAAAGTCTCTATCGCACCCTGAAGGCCGAATACCCGTCGGCGGAGATCGATGTGATGGCGCCGGCCTGGTGCCGCCCACTGCTGGCGCGCATGCCGGAAGTCAATCAGGCGCTGGCGATGCCGCTGGGCCACGGCGCGCTGGGGCTCGGCGAACGCCGCCGCCTGGGGCGCGCCCTGCGCGCCAACCGTTACGATCGCGCTTATGTTCTACCCAACTCGTTCAAATCCGCGCTGGTGCCCTTCTTCGCCGATATCCCACAGCGCACCGGCTGGCGGGGCGAAATGCGCTACGGCCTGCTGAACGACGTCCGCGTGCTCGACAAGGCGGCCTTTCCGCTGATGGTGCAGCGCTACGTGGCGCTGGCCTATGACAAAGGCCGCATTCAGCGCGCCGACGATCTGCCGCAGCCGCTGCTGTGGCCACAGCTGCAGGTGAGCGACGAAGAGATCGCCGACACCACCGCAGCCTTCAACCTGACCGACAGCCGGCCGATCGTCGGCTTCTGCCCGGGTGCGGAGTTCGGCCCCGCCAAACGCTGGCCGCACTACCATTATGCGACGCTGGCTCAGCAGTTGATCGAGGGCGGCTATCAGATCGCGCTGTTCGGTTCGGCGAAAGACCACGAGGCTGGCGAACAGATCCGCGCTGCGCTGCAGGAAGACGCGCGCGATTTCTGTCTTAACCTGGCCGGAAAAACCCAGCTGGAGCAGGCGGTGATCCTGATCGCGGCCTGCCGGGCGGTGGTCAGCAACGACTCCGGTTTAATGCACGTTGCCGCAGCGTTGAACAAACCGCTGATAGCCTTGTACGGTCCAAGCAGCCCCGACTTCACGCCGCCGCTCTCCGACAAGGCGCGGGTGATTCGTTTGATCAGCGGTTATCACAAGGTGCGCAAGGGCGATGCCGAGCAGGGATACCACCAAAGTTTGATCGATATTCAGCCGCAGCAAGTGTTGGATGCGCTGACGCCGCTACTTGTCGCCAGCGAGGAATAGTCATGCAGGTGTTAATTGTAAAAACCTCCTCGATGGGAGACGTGCTGCATACGCTGCCCGCCCTGACCGACGCGCTGCAGGCCATTCCCGATATCCGCTTCGACTGGGTGGTGGAAGAAGGTTTCAGCCAAATCCCGACCTGGCACCCGGCGGTGGATCGCGTGATCCCGGTAGCCATTCGTCGCTGGCGCAAAAACTGGTTCGGCAACGACACCCGGCAACAGCGCTGCGACTTCAAACGTGCGCTGCAAGAACGCCGTTACGACGTAGTGATCGACGCGCAGGGCCTGATCAAAAGCGCCGCGCTGATCACGCGCATCGCCAAAGGCAACAAACATGGCCCGGACTGCAAGAGCGCGCGCGAGCCGTTCGCCAGCTGGTTCTACAACGTGCGCCATGAGATAGACAAGCAGCAGCACGCGGTGGAACGCACGCGCGAACTGTTCGCCAAAAGCCTTGGCTACGATAAACCGGGAAGCTACGGCGATTACGCCATCGCCGCGCGCTTTCTCAGCAGCCCGCCGGCCGATGCCGGGCGGTATTTGGTGTTTTTGCACGCGACGACGCGTGACGACAAGCACTGGCCGGAGCAAAACTGGCGCGAGCTGATCGCGCTGACGGCGGACAGCGGGTTGAAGATCAAACTGCCGTGGGGTGCAGAGCATGAACATCAGCGCGCGCTGCGCTTGGCGGAAGGTTTTTCACATGTCGAAGTGCTGCCGAAGCTCAGCCTGCAGCAGGTGGCCGAGGTGCTGGCCGGCGCCAAGGGCGTGGTCTCGGTCGACACCGGACTCAGCCATTTGACCGCCGCGCTCGACAAACCGAACATCACGCTGTTCGGGCCGACCGATCCCGGCCTGATCGGCGGCTACGGGCAAAATCAGCACTCGTTGATTTCGCCGGAAAAAAGCATGGCGACAATCGACGCCGATACGGCATGGCAGGCGTTGCAAAAGGTTATAGCATGAAAAAACTGCACATTATCAACCTGGGTAAAATGGGCGGCGTCGAACGCCTGTTCCTGCAGTACATCAACGATACCACCGACGGCAGCAACCAGGTCTTGTGCATCAGCGGCGACATTGGCGAAGAAATCCGCCGCCAGTTGCCTGCGCATCAGCCCGTCACCTTCGCCAACCGCCTGATCAATGCGCTGCCGTTGCGCTGCCCGCAGTTCCTGCGCAAATTTTTGCTGAAGTGGAAAATCGAGCGGGCGAACGCCGACGTGGTGATCGTCTGGGACCTGGTGCCGGGGCTGGCGGCCAAACCCAAGCGCGGCAAGCTGGTTTACTACGATCACGGCTGCTCCTGGCGTTACCCCAAGAATAAAAAGACGCTGCGTTTCTTCGCCATGCTGGACGGCGTCATTTCCGCCTCACACGCGTCGAAGCGGGTGATGGAGCTGCGCTTTAATCTGCCTTGCCCAAATCACGTGGTGATCAACCGCATCAAAACACCGGCGGGGATCGACACTGCGCCGAAAACCCTGTCGCAGCCGGTCAGGATCGGCACTGCCTCACGCCTGGTCAGCCTGAAAGGCATCAGCGTGTCATTATTGATGATGCAGGAACTGCTGCGGCGCGGGCATGACGTCACGCTGGAAGTGGCCGGCAAAGGGCCGGATCGCGCGGCGTTCGAGGCGCTGGCGGCCCGGCTACAGCTCGGCGATCGCGTCACCTTCAGCGGTTATCAGGATGACGTCGCCGGCTTCTTCAATCGCACGCACATCTACATGAGCACGCCGATCACCGAGCCGTTCGGCTTGTCCTGCATGGAATCGCTCTATTTCGGCGTGCCGGTCATCTTCCCGCAGGTCGACGGCCAGCCGGAAGCGGTGAAAGACGGGGTCTGCGGCATTGGCCTGACGCCGTCGGTCACCATCGAACAACACCGGCAGCTCACCGATATCGAGGTCGACTTCCCGCATGAGGTCTACGATCCGTTGACCGACAGCCTGGTCGCGCCCAAGCTGCTGTCGCATATCGACTGTGCGGATGCCGTTGAGAAATTGCTGGAGCGAGAAACCTACCAGACTCTGAGCCGAAATGCGCAGCGCTATCCTGCGGAACATTTTAACTATGCTCAGTTCAAAGTTGAATTCGACGACACGCTGCGATCCTTTATCGCTTAATTGAAACGTGAGCCGGAAAATACGCCCGATGCTAAAACACAGAACGCCGCACCCTGCCTTCAGCTATCTGATCTATCTGGGGTGCGCTATCGCTTTTTGCACCATTCCTTTCGGTTCCGCGACCGGACGCAATCTGTTTTACGTTTCCAGCTACATCGCCTTTATCGCCGTTTGCCTGTACCCGCGCTACTACTTCAGCAACGTTAGAAACCTGCTGCTGCCCGCGCTGATGTTCAGCGTGGGCATGGGAACCATCCTCTGGATGCATCACTTCAAACAGCCGGGTGAGTACATCAATATTTATCGCTCTTATATGTCGACCGGCAAACTGCAGCTCGCGACCGCTTTCATCTTGCTGATTGCGCTCAATGAGCGGTTGTGCGTACAGCGCCTGCTGATCGTTGTGGCTCTCGCCACCGGTCTGGCGATCAACGGTTATTCCCTCTATCAGGGGCTGCGTCTGGATATCCCGCGCGTAGAGCTCAACTTCGATCGCGCCACGGTCGCCGCCTATCTGATGACCGCCATCGATCTGGTCATGATGCAGGCCATCCTGATGCTGCGCACCCGCTACCGCCTGGTGTTGTACATTGCGGCATTCCTGCTGTCCTTCTCTGCGCTGGTGCTCACCGGCACGCGCGCGGCCATGTTGGTCTATCCGGTGGCGGTCTGCCTGTCGCTGCTGGCCACCAAGCAGTTGGTTTCCAGAAAACACAAGCTTGCGTTGGTGGCCTCGGTACCGCTGCTGCTCGTAGCCTGCGGCCTGGTGTTTAAACCGCAGATAGAAGAACGCATTCAGGCTTTTGAGACCGACATGCGCCTGATGGACCAGCCGCAGACTGAAAACTCCATCATTTCCCGGCTGTCGATGCAAACGCTGGCATGGCATACCGGGTCACAAGCCCCGTGGGGCCAATCCGCCGAACAGCGCGGCGAAGAGATCCGTGCGATGGTCGCACAGCAACCCCGCCTGTCTGGCGTCATGCCCTACATCAACGTTCACCTGCACAACGAGCTGCTGGAAACTTACTCGCTCAAGGGCGTCTGGGGCGTACTGCTGCTGCTGGCGCTGTATGTCAGCCTGTTTTTCTCTTCCTTCCGGCCACAGCGCAACGCGCTGCTGCTGAGCGTCAGCGCCAGCCTGTTCGTTTACGGCCTGAGCGACGTCATCTTCTTCAGCACGGAAGGTACCGCCATGTTCGGCCTGGCGCTGATCGCCGCCGTTCTTTCCGTCACGAAACAGCCCCCTGCCCAGGAGCCCACCCCGTGAATCCTCAGCAGCCGCTGCTCAGCGTTATCGTGCCGTTTTATAATAACGAAGCGTTCGTTATCGCTGCGCTGGATTCGTTATTTGCACAGATTAGCGACGATATCGAGGTGGTGATCATCGACGATGGCTCCACCGACGCCTCCGGCGCGCTGGTCAGCCAATATCTGGCGCAGCGGCGGCACCCGCGCGTGGTCTTTACTTCACAGGCCAACGGCGGCATTGCGCACGCCCGCAACGTCGGCTTACGTCTGGCCACCGGACGCTATATCGCCTTCCTCGACGGCGACGATCTGCTGAGCGACGACTATCTGGCGATCCTGCGCCCCCAGCTTACCGCCGGTGAATATGACCTGATCGATTTTAATTATCAGAAGTTCACCGAGCATCCGCCGACACCGGATAACCGCGCGGCGCGGCCCGTAGCCTACGACTTTTCACAATTGGGGCTGGGCAGCCTGCAACCGCTGTTTGCACGCTCGATGTGGCATCTCTGGAGCCGGATATATAAACGCACGCTGCTGGCAGGGGAAGCGTTCGAAGAAGGCAGGCGCTACGAAGACGTGATTTTCACACCTTTTCAGTATTTCAAAACTCGCCGCATCGCCCATCTTGACGGCGAACTCTACTTCTATCGGGACAACAGCCAGGGCATCACCCGCAATATCAAACCCAAAGATATTGAAGATATGTTGTTCGCCATGGAGAAGATGCTGCGTTTTGTGGCGCAGCATCCCGGGGATGAGCCGCTGCGCCGGTTGGCCGCCCTGATGCTGGCCAACTGCTTTTCCGAGGTGAAAAGCATGTCGAAGGCGGTCTACGGCTATTACCATTACGCGCCGGCAACGCTGCACATCCTGCGCTGCGCCGCCGACGTCTGCCGCAACAGCGACGTGCCGGGCAAAAAAGTCCGCCAGATGCGCTATGCGCGAGTGGATACCTTTCTTTCTAAGCTGCGCGGGCGCAGGCCGCGCTAACCGCATCGGCCTGGCGGCCGATGGGTCGTCTCGCCTTTAGCGCGCTAAAGGCACGTGTGCGACCAGCTCGTCATAAATCCGCTGCGGTTGGATGACCCCCATCGGGCTTTCCGCCTCCAGCGGCATCGTATAACCGGTACGCGACACCTGAATGATGCGGTGCAGTTCAGCATCCTGAATCGGCCCGGTGGAGCGTGAGTCGGCGGTCACGAACAGGCTGATGGTTTTCACCTTCAACGCCACCGCCAGGTGCAGCGGCCCGGTATCGCCGGTGACCAGAACATGGAAACTGTCGATCAACGTCAGCAAGCCTTGCAGCCCCGTTTTACCGATCTGGTTATCCACGCTGGCCTGCGTTTGCGGGCCGATCAGGCTCATAAACTGTTTGGCCTTGCCGTCGTCAAACGGTGCGCCAATCAGCACGATGCGTACATTAGGGTGCTTCGCCACCAGCTCATCGGCCAGCCGCGCATAGTGCGAAACCGGCCAGCAACGCGACTCCGTAGATGCCCCCAATTGAAACCCGATGGTGGGATGCTCGCTGCTTTTGACGCCGCGCTGATAATCCACGGGAATTTCCATCGTCGGATCGTCGCTGCGGCAGCCCAAAATGGAAATCAGCTCCAGCTTGCGGCGCACGAAGTGGCCGTAATAATGGAAGACATAGTTGGTCAGCCAAGGCTCCAGCCCGCAAATGCCCGAACTGTAGTTATCGCGGATAATGTACTTCGCCCCGGCCAGTACGGCGCTGATGATGTCATAAGGCAGATGGGAGTGCAGGATCAGCGCCAAATCCGGCTGATGTTCGCGCAGCGATTTCAGCAATGGGCGGATCGTTTTGATCTTGCTGTCCCAATACACCACGCGATCGTAATAGCGGCCGTTTTCCACCAGCTCGCGGTTTTTCTTGTGCACCACCAGCGTGATGTGCGCGTTGGGGTAGCGTTCCCGCATCGCCCTCAATGCCGGCGTGTTGAACATGAAGTCGCCCAACGCCGTGGTGGAATAGATGACGATATTGTCAAACTGCTGGGCGCCGTCGAACGTCGTCTTATCCTGAAAACGACCGTACTTCGCCGTATAGCGCCGCAAGAACCAGTCGGCAACCTTGATTTTCCATTTTTTCGACATGTGCGTGCTTAATTCGCTTTAAGTTGATAATACTCGGCCAGCGTCATGCCCACCGTGCGCTGCTGCAGCCAGTCAAACAGCTGTTCCAGATCGCGGTACAGCACTTCGATATCCTGCTCGGTTTTGAACGTCGGGCTGCCGCCCGGCATGAACTCGGAGGAGTGCAGCATAAACTCGACGTAGTCATGCCCCTGCGCCAGCGACGCTTCAGCCACGCTTATCATCTTGGCCACGTTGCCGCCACTTGGCCGCAGCCAGTTGACGGACGGCGAACGCCGCTTGCCGCGCAGCCGATCATAACCTTGCTTGAACGCGTTCATCAGCGCCGAGTGCTTATACTGAATGCTCATCGGCACTTCCAGCAGCGCCGAAGCGCCCGGTTTGGCAATGTTCTGCGGATCGATGAAATAGGCCTGCGACGGGAACCGGCTGTAATCGGTGCCGCCGTTGCCCTGCGGATTGCCCGGCGAAAACTGCCAGTTGACGCGCGGCGTCACCGAACAGTCCACCTGATAGCCATACTCCAGGAGCAGCGAGGCATAATATTCGTTGAACGCCCAGCGGCCGGCGCGATGGCTGAGCATTTTGGTCTGGAAGGCATCTTCCAGCAGCTTGGTCATGTGATCGACCTTGGCGCGGATCTGATCGGCGGGATACTCGATCAAATACGGTTTGTGGCGCCAGTCGTCGTCGGTGAGCGGCGTTAGCGGCGGGCTGTTCCAGGCGTGCAGGTGCATGCCGACTTCACCCGCGCCGCGGGCGATCACGTCACGCGCGAACTCGACGTAAGCCGGATCCATCGCCATTTCATAGTTGGTGAGATAAACCGGTTTGAAGGCGTATTTTTCGCACAATGCCTGAAAGCGCGGCAAGAAACGCGTGTTTTCGGTCGCGATGCGATCGTGGTTTTGCCACAGATTATCGCCTTCGGTATCAATGGTGATGAGAAACGCCGGTTTAGTCATGAATATCGAGCCTGATATCAACAGAATGCACTATGTTACGCAGCCCGTTTCGCCAGGGCAAACGACTTTGCTGCCTGGTTTGGACAACATTGAAACGCATTCGTCCCCGGCTCGGCGATTTTTTTGCGGCCCGGCAAGAAAACCTTGCAACAGTAGCCACATGCGATCGGGTCATTTAGAATCAAAGATTGGTTTCCCAGAAAGCGACTCATGATGAACGACGCGCCAGCCCCAACTTCCGCCCCATCCGTACAGCGTATTTTGATCATAAAACTGCGCCATCACGGCGATATGCTGCTGGTCACGCCGGTCATCAGCAGCCTGCGGCAAAACTACCCGCAGGCGCAGATCGATGTGCTGCTGTATCAGGAAACGCAGGAGATGCTGGCCAGTAATCCGGAACTGTCGACGCTGTTCGCCATCGACCGCCAATGGAAAAAACAGGGCGCCCGCGCGCATCTGGGGCACGAACTGGCGCTGCTGCGCCGCCTGAAGGCGCAGCGCTACGATCTGGTGGTCAACCTGGCCGATCAGTGGCGCAGCGCCATCCTCACGCGCCTGACCGGCGCGCGCATCCGTCTGGGCTTCGATTTCCCCAAACGCCGTGGCTTCCTGTGGCGCCACTGCCACACGCAGCTGGTGCCGGTCGACAATCACGCCCACCTGCATACCGTCGAACAAAACCTCTCGCTGCTGGCGCCGCTGAACCTGCCCGCGCTCAGTGATCATGTGACCATGAGTTACGATCCGCAGGATTGGCAGGCATGTGAGCAACGGTTGCAGAAACAGGGCGTCACCGGCAGTTATATTGTGGTGCAGCCCACCTCGCGCTGGTTCTTCAAATGCTGGAGCGAAGAGAAAATGGCCGCCACCCTCACCGCCTTGCAGGCCGACGGCCACCAGCTGGTGATCACCTCCGGCCCCGACGCCAGAGAACAAGCCATGGTAGAGCGCATTTTGGCGCTCTGCCCGCCGCAGGGCGTGATTTCGTTAGCCGGCCAGCTGACGCTGCGCCAGTTGGCCGCCCTGATCGACCACGCCAAGCTGTTTATCGGCGTGGATTCGGTGCCGATGCACATGGCCGCCGCGCTGCACACGCCGTGCGTAGCGTTGTTCGGCCCTTCCAAGCTGACTTTCTGGCGGCCGTGGCAGGCTACCGGCGCCGTGATCTGGGCCGGCGACTTCGGCGAACTGCCCGATCCGGACGCCATCGATACCGGCACCGACGAACGGTATCTCGACCTTATTCCTACAGACGCGGTGATTGCAGCCGCGCGGAGCACGCTGGCATGAAAGCATTTCGTTTGGCGATCGTTCGCCAAAAATACCGCCCGGACGGCGGAGCCGAACGTTTCGTTTCCCGCGCCCTGGAGGCGCTGGAGCAACAGGATCTCGATCTGAACGTCATCACCCGCGAATGGCAGGGTGACGCCAATCCCAACTGGCATATCCACCTGTGCAACCCGCTAAAACTCGGCCGCATCAGCCGCGAACGGGGCTTCGCCGTGGCGGCCAGGGCGCTGTGGCAGAAAGAGCATTTTGATCTGGTGCAAAGCCACGAGCGCATTCCCGGCTGCGACATCTACCGCGCCGGCGACGGCGTACACCGCCGCTGGCTGCTGCAACGCGCGCGTCTGCTGCCGGAATGGCGCCGCAAATGGCTGTTCTCCAACCGTTATCACCGCTATGTGATGTGCGCCGAACGCGCCATGTACGCCGCGCCGGAGCTGAAAGCCGTCATCTGCAACGCCGAGATGATCAAGCAGGAAATCATCGCCGACTTTGGCGTGCCCGCCGAAAAAATCACGGTGATCTATAACGCCATCGACAATCAAAAGTTCCCGCCCGCCGACGAGGCCCAGCGCCAACGTCTGCGCGAGCAGTATCAGATCCCGCAACAGGCGCACTGCCTGATCTTCGTCGGCTCCGGTTTCGAGCGCAAAGGGCTGGCCGCCGCCATCCGCGCCGTGGCGGCGACCGACAGCCACCTCCTGGTGGTCGGCAAAGACAAGGCCGAAAAACGCTACCGGGCGCTGGCGCAGTCGCTGGGCTGCGGCGATCGGGTTCACTTTATGGGCGTGCAGAAGCAAACCTTGCCGTTCTATCAGGCCGCGGACGCGCTGCTGCTGCCGACGCTGTACGATCCATTCCCGAATGTGATTCTGGAAGCGATGTCGTGCGGCCTGCCGGTTATCACCAGCACCACCTGCGGCGGCGCCGAGTTTATCACCCCCGGCCAGAACGGCTTCGTGACCGATGCGCTCGACGTACCGGCCATCACGGAGGCCATTCGGGCACTGCCGCGCCAGGCGCTGGGATCATCCATGGGCGAAGCGGCGAGATTGCGCATTATGACGGCTACGCCGGCGCATCTGTCCGAACAGCTGATTTCCCTCTATAACCGGTTACTGGATTAACTATGCGTATTCTGATGATCATCGACGGCCTGCCGGGAGGCGGAGCGGAAAAAGTGGTGCTGACCCTGTGTCAGGGCATGCAGCAACAGGGGCATGACGTCAGTCTGATCTCGCTGCGCGACGTCTGCAATTACCCTATCCCGCCAGGCATTGATTATCAGGTGGTGGCCGATCGCAGCCGCGCCCCCTGGCGCAAGCTGACCGAGCTGCCGCGCCGCGCCGCCGCGCTGGATCGGGCGATAGCCGAACACGAGCGCCAACGCGGCGCGTTCGATCTGGTGTTCTCCAACCTGCATAAAACCGATCGCATCGTCAGCCGCAGCAAGCGGTTGGCCGCGGATCGCCTGTGGTTCTGCATTCACGGCATTCTCTCCACCTCCTACCTTGGCCACCGCAAGGGCCTGGATCGCTGGCTGAAGCAACGCAAAATCGCCAACGTTTACCAGGGGAGAAATATCGTCGCCGTTTCACGGGCGGTCGGCGACGATCTGCAGCAGAACTTGCCGATTCGCCCACGCCGGCTGGCGGTCATCAACAACCCGTTCGACATCGACGCCATCCAACAACAGGCGGCAGCGCCTTGCGAACTGGCCGGTCAGGACTATCTGGTGCACGTCGGCCGTTTTCACGCCACCAAGCGGCATGACCGTCTGCTGAAAGCCTATGCGCACTCGGGCATTCAGGCACCGCTGGCCTTGATAGGCACCGGGGACGACGCCAGAGTCGCCGAGGTCAAACGTCTGGCAACAGACTTAGGCATCGCAGAGCGCGTGCTATTCCTCGGTTTCCAGGCCAATCCCTACCCGTTTATTCGCCATGCCTCGCTGCTGGTGCTCAGCTCCGACAGTGAAGGGTTTGGTAACGTGCTGGTGGAATCGCTGCTGTGCGGCACGCCGGTGGTCAGCACTCGCTGCCCGGGCGGCCCTGCGGAAATTCTGGAAAAAGCCGGCATGGCTAACGCGCTGGCGGAATTAAACGAAGCGTCGCTGGCAGAAAAAATGGCGGAAATTTACGCCAATCCGCCGCAGATAAATCAACAGCAATTGCTGAGTTATGGGCTGGAGCCTATTTGCCGCCAATATATTGAGCTGAAAGAAAAATAATAAAGAAATAAATAAGGCAGGGATACCTGCCTTATTTTCTTCGTTAGCTGAGCGCCTGCATTTTCTGCCAAACCTCATCGACAGAAACATCTTCACAGTGCCCCGACTCACTCTGCAAAATATGATGACGGCCGGTCCATGGATGCCAGGAGGCTTTATCGGTATCGCCAAAGAACACCACCATGTCCTTATTCAGCGCGGCGGCAAGATGCATCTGCCCACCGTCGCTGCACAGCACCCGGTCGCATAAATCGAACCCGCCCAACAGCTCGCGCACCGAGGCCGTCGGGTAAAGCGCGACGCGTTCGTTTTGACACAGCGCCAACAGCTGTTCGGCGCGCTGCTGGTCGCCGATGTCGTCCGGCGCCAGCGTGCCCTGCGGCGACCAGAAGATCAGCACGCCGGTGTGGGGATCGGCAACCAGACGGTTGATGATTTCGGCATAACGTTCAACCGGCCAACGCCTTTTCGGGCTGCGGCTACTGATGTGCACGGCGCATACCCGTTCGACCGGCGGCAGACGCTCCTGTAGCCGTTGCGCCGCCAATTGCCGCTCTTCAGGCGTCAAAAACACCCGCACCGGCGGGATCGGAATGGATTGGTCGGTTATCGCCGATAAATAGCTGTAGGTATGTTCGACCTGATGTTGACCGTGGAAATCGTCCTTGCGGAACGGGCGATGAATATCTTTCGTGCCCAAATCGGCGCCGATGATATGGGTGGCGCCGGCCATTTTTGCTAAACGCAGGCTGTATTTGCAAGGCACCGGGTTGGCCAGAATGACCGCATCGAACTTTATTTTTCGCAGCTTCAGGAAGATCATCAGGCGTTCGAAATAAACGCCCAACGTCGTTTCATTCTTCGCCTTGTGCTTGGCCTTTTTATAGACAAAAACCTTCTCGAGATGAGGATTGTTTTTAACGACATCCTGGCTGATTTTATTGATCAGCAGATAAACTTTAGCGTCTGGATAGGCAATTTTCACCCCTTCAATCAGAGGCGTGGTGCAAACAAGATCGCCGATGTTGTCGCGGCGAATAATTAAAATATTCTTCATTCCGAGCCTGTCGGCGAAATCGCTCGCCGGTTGTCTGAAACTGACACCCAAGGTTACCAAATTAGCGCCTTTCCCTTCCAGTTATGGTACTATTCCGAATAACCCATATAAATGAAATTGATAGAATGTTGCTGCGTTTATATCAGGTACTACTCTACCTCATCCAACCCCTGATCTGGCTCCGCTTACTGCTGCGCAGCCGCAAAGCTCCAGCCTACCGTAAACGCTGGGCGGAACGCTATGGCTTCTGCGCCGGGAAAGTCGTGCCAGGCGGCATCATGCTGCATTCCGTCTCCGTCGGCGAAACGCTGGCGGCCATCCCGTTGGTACGGGCGCTGCGCCACCGTTATCCCGCTTTGCCGATAACTGTGACCACAATGACCCCAACAGGTTCAGAACGCGTCCAGTCCGCTTTCGGCAAAGACGTACATCATGTCTATCTGCCCTACGATCTGCCCGGTTCCATGAACCGCTTCCTCGACCAGGTGAATCCCAAGCTGGTGATCATCATGGAAACCGAGCTGTGGCCTAACCTGATTAACGCGCTGCATCAGCGGCAGATCCCCCTGGTGATCGCCAATGCGCGCCTGTCGGCCCGCTCCGCCGCCGGCTATAAGAAAATTGGCGGGTTCATGCGCGATATGCTGCGCCGCATTACGCTGATCGCCGCACAAAACCAGGAAGACGGCGATCGGTTTATCGAACTGGGCCTGAAGCGCTCGCAGCTGGCCGTAACCGGCAGCCTGAAGTTCGATATCTCCGTCACCCCGGAGCTGGCCGCCCGCGCCGTTACGCTGCGCCGTCAATGGGCGCCGCGCCGCCCGGTGTGGATCGCCACCAGCACCCATGACGGTGAAGAAACCATCCTGCTGGAAGCCCACCGCAAACTGCTGGAAACACACCCCGATCTGCTGCTGATCCTGGTGCCGCGTCACCCGGAACGCTTCCCGACCGCCAAAGAGCTGGTGCAGAAGGCCGGCTTCAGCTACACCCTGCGCAGCAGCGGCGAAATCCCATCCGGCAGCACCCAGGTGGTGATCGGCGATACCATGGGCGAGCTGATGCTGCTGTACGGCATCGCCGATCTGGCCTTTGTCGGCGGCAGCCTGGTGGAACGCGGCGGACATAACCCGCTGGAAGCCGCCGCGCATGCCATCCCGGTGTTGATGGGCCCGCATACCTTCAACTTCAAAGACATCTGCGCCAAGCTTTCGCAGGCCGAAGGCCTGATCACCGTGACCGACGTGGATTCGCTGGTGAAGGAAGTGGAAACCCTGCTGACCGACGAAGACTACCGCCGCTACTACGGCCGCCATGCGGTGGAAGTGCTGTATCAGAATCAGGGAGCGCTGCAGCGCCTGCTGCAGCTGCTGGAACCGCACCTGCCGCCCCGGAGCCACTGAATGAACAGCCGCAAAAGCCTGTCGGTGGTGATGATCGCCAAAAACGAAGCCGGGCTGTTGCCGGACTGTCTGCGCTCGGTCGAGTGGGCCGATGAAATCATCGTGCTGGACTCCGGCAGCGAGGACGACAGCGTCGCCATCGCCGAAAGCCTGGGCGCCAAAGTCTTCACGCACACCGACTGGCAAGGGTTCGGCAAGCAGCGCCAGCTGGCGCAAAGCTACGCCAGCCATGACTACGTTCTGATGATCGACGCCGACGAACGCGTCACGCCCGAGCTGCGGCAATCCATCGAACGGGTGTTGAACGCGCCGGACGACGGCGCCGTCTACAGCTGTGCGCGGCGCAATCTGTTCCTTGGCCGCTTCATGCGCCACAGCGGCTGGTATCCCGACCGCGTCAACCGCCTGTACGCCAACCGACGCTATCGCTATAACGACGATCTGGTGCACGAATCGCTGAACATCGGCGGCGCCAAAGTGATCCCCCTCAGCGGTGATATGCTGCACCTGACCTGCCGCGATTTCTTCGCCTTCCAGCGCAAACAGCTGCGCTACGCCGAAGAGTGGGCGACGCAACGCCACCGGGCCGGCAAGCGTTGCGGCTACCTGTCTATCCTGACCCACACGCTCGGCGCCTTCGTCAAAACCTGGCTGCTGCGGGCCGGCTTCCTCGACGGTAAACAGGGGTTGCTGTTAGCGGTGGTCAACGCGCAATATACCTTCAATAAATATGCCGCATTATGGGCATTGGGCCGCAACTACTCAGAGAAGTGAATCATGACCAGCAAAGCCATCTATCCCGGGACCTTCGATCCCATGACCAACGGCCACCTGGATTTAGTGACGCGCGCATCACTGATGTTCGATCACGTGATTCTGGCCATCGCCGCCAGCCCGAGCAAAAAGCCGCTGTTCAGCCTGGATGAGCGCGTGGCGTTGGCGACGCAGGTCACCTCGCATCTGGGCAATGTGGAAGTGCTGGGCTTCAGCGAGCTGATGGCGCACTTTGCCGCTCACCAAAATGCCAATATCCTGGTGCGCGGCCTGCGTGCGGTGTCTGACTTTGAATACGAATTGCAGCTGGCGAACATGAACCGCCATTTGATGCCGACGCTGGAAAGCGTGTTCCTGATGCCTTCCGAAGAGTGGTCGTTCATCTCCTCCTCACTGGTGAAGGAGGTCGCCCGTCACGGCGGCGATATCGCGCCTTTCCTGCCGGATGTGGTCACCCAGGCGCTGATGGCGAAGCTCGCCGCCGAGTAATGCTCAGCGCTGGCAGCGGCGGCAAAAGAAGGTGCTGCGCTGCCCGTGCTTAGCGGATTCGATCGGCGTGCCGCACGCGCGGCAGGGTTCTCCCGCCCGACCGTAAACCTGCAGTTCCTGCGCGAAATATCCCGGTTTGCCGTCAGACTGCAAAAAGTCGCGCAATGTCGTGCCGCCCTGCTCGATAGAGCGCTGCAACACCGCCTTGATGGTCTGCGCCAGTAGCGCCGCTTCGGCTTTGCTCAACGATCCCGCGGGACGATCGGGCAGGATCCCGGCGCTGAACAGGGATTCGCTGGCGTAAATATTGCCGACCCCGACCACCAGCTTGTTATCCATCAACCACGGTTTGATCAGCGTGCGCTTATTGCGTGATTTTTCATACAGGTAGTCGCCGTTGAACGCTTCGCTCAGCGGCTCCGGCCCCAGATGCGCCAACACGTTGCTGGTCGCCAAATCTTCGCACCACAGCCAGGCGCCGAAACGGCGCGGATCGGTATAGCGCAGGATCATGCCGTTGCTGATCACCAGATCGACGTGGTCGTGTTTGCCGGCTCCGTCTTCGTTTTCCTCGCGCAGCATGCGCAGGCTGCCCGACATGCCCAGGTGCACGATAATCCAACCGTTCTCCAGCTCGATCAGCAGGTATTTGGCCCGGCGCTGCACGCTGAGCACCGGCCGATCGCTCAGCGTCAGGATCTGCTCGGAAACCGGCCAGCGCAGGCGCGCGTTGCGCACCACCGCATACTGAATGCTGTGGCCGACAAGATAAGGCTCTATACCGCGTCTGCTCGTCTCAACTTCCGGTAATTCAGGCATCTGGCTTCCCCTCCGACGTTTTCTACCCTTTATAAAACAAAAAACCCGGCCAAGGCCGGGTTTTTCATTAATCCACTAAAATTATTTAATTTTAGCTTCTTTGTATACTACGTGCTGACGGACAACTGGATCGAATTTCTTCAGTTCCAATTTTTCCGGCTTAGTACGCTTGTTCTTCGTGGTGGTATAGAAGTGACCAGTACCAGCAGAAGAAACCAGCTTGATCTTCTCGCGAACACCTTTAGCCATGATTCAGTTCCTTAATACTTCTCACCACGGGCACGCAGATCGGCCAGAACCGTCTCAATACCCTTCTTATCGATAACACGCATACCTTTAGCAGATACACGCAGAGTTACAAAGCGCTTCTCAGCCTCAACCCAAAAACGGTGTGAGTGCAGGTTAGGCAGAAAACGGCGTTTGGTCGCGTTCATTGCGTGGGAACGGTTGTTACCGCTCACCGGGCGCTTGCCAGTAACTTGGCAGACTCGGGACATGTCTATTCTCCAAAAATCAAATCAGCTCGAGCTTCGTATAGGGTATGGCCGCCTCGTCAGGCTTTTAGAGCCCATCTCAGCAAACTTCATACTGAGGAGACTCTCGTCATCAGGTAGAAACCACACATCAGGTCAGAAACCTGCTGAGATAGGCTCTTGCGCCAAACCCAAGATTCTCAAAGGTGGCGTAGTATACGCTCTGAAGCGTAAGTGCTCAAGTCCCGAACAGCTAAAGATCCCACAAGGATCGCGAAAAAATCGCTTAAAGCCATCCGCGCTCGGCAAAAGAGACGCATTCACCCCGACCGATCACCAAATGATCAAGCACTCGGATCTCCAATAACTGACAGGCTTTCACCACCTGTTCCGTTATCAAGCGGTCGGCATGACTGGGTTCAGCCTTACCCGAAGGGTGATTATGCGCGAGAATCAGCGCGGCGGCATTAGCCTTCAACGCTTCGCGCACAATTTCTCTCGGGTAGACGACGACGCTGCTGATGGTACCAGCAAACATCTCCTGATGGCGAATAACCCGGTGCTGATTGTCTAAAAACAATACCAAAAAGACCTCCCGCTCGCGATGCGCCAGCAGGCTTTGCAGATAATGCTGGGTGACGCGCGGATTGAGCATGGCGTTTTCCTGCGACAAATGGCTGGAAAAGAAGCGCAGCGCCAGCTCGGCAATCGCCTGCAGCTGCGTATAGCTGGCGTCCCCCAGGCCTTTTTGGCTGCAAAAAGCCTGATGATCGGCCGACATCAGGTGATAAAGCGAGCCGAACCGGCGCAGCAGCTGCTCCGCCAGCTGCATCACGTGCACGCCGGGCAACCCGGTGCGCAAGAAAATGGCCAACAGCTCTGCGTCGGACAGCGCCGCCGCCCCCTGCATCAGCAGCTTTTCACGCGGTGCCAGCGCGCCCGGCCAGCACGCCACAATCGAGTTGCTCATCGTGTTCCTCCCTGAAAGGGCTACAGCATGCCATGTGCCACCCGGCGCGTTCGACAGGTGTTTGATAACATTGCGAAGTGTTTCGCAAAGCACAATGTAACGCCCTGCAGCCATTGCGGAATCGCTCACCTGAACGGCGGATATGCTAAAATGGCGCATCTTTCGGCTTTCAATCGGACAATGATGATGACGGGACTTTCCGGCAAACATATTGTGCTTGGCATCAGCGGCGGCATCGCCGCTTACAAATGCCCAGAGCTGGTGCGCCGCCTGCGCGACAGGGGCGCGGAAGTGCGCGTGGTGATGACCCACGCCGCCAAGGCGTTCATTACGCCACTGACGCTGCAGGCCGTTTGCGGCTACCCGGTGTCCGACGATCTGTTGGATCCCGCCGCCGAAGCCGCCATGGGCCACATCGAACTCGGCAAGTGGGCGGATCTGGTTATTCTGGCGCCGGCGACCGCCGATCTGCTGGCGCGCGTGGCCGCCGGCATGGCCAACGATCTGCTGACCACCGTCTGCCTGGCGACCGATGCCCCCATCGCCGCCGCGCCCGCCATGAACCAGCAGATGTATCGCGCCGCCGCCACGCAGGCCAACCTGCAAACGCTGCAGGAGCGCGGCATGCTGCTTTGGGGGCCGGACAGCGGCAGCCAGGCCTGCGGCGACGTCGGCCCGGGCCGCATGTTGGATCCGCTGAACATCGTCGACCTGGCGAACGCGCATTTTTCCGCCCCGCAGGATCTGCAACATTTGCAGGTTATGATCACCGCCGGCCCGACGCGTGAAGCGCTGGATCCGGTGCGTTTCATCAGCAACCACAGCTCCGGCAAAATGGGCTTCGCCATCGCCCGCGCCGCCGCCGCCCGCGGCGCGCAGGTGACGCTGATCGCCGGGCCGGTCAGCCTGCCGACGCCGCCATCGGTCACCCGAGTGGACGTCACCAGCGCGCTGGAGATGGAGCAGGCGGTGCAACAGCGCGCCGCGCAGCAGCAGATTTTCATCTCCTGCGCCGCCGTGGCCGACTACCGCCCCGAGCGGATCGCCGATGAAAAAATAAAAAAACAGGGTGATGAAATCATCCTCAAGATGGTAAAAAACCCCGACATCGTCGCCGGCGTGGCGGCGATGACCAAAAATCGACCGTTTGTCGTGGGGTTTGCCGCCGAAACCCAGAATGTGGAAGAATACGCGCGGCAAAAACTGGCGCGTAAGAAGCTGGATTTGATTTGCGCTAACGATGTATCGCTTGCAGAGCACGGGTTCAACAGCGACACCAATGCCCTGCACCTTTTTTGGCAGGATGGAGAGAAACGCCTGGCGCTGAGCGACAAGGCACTCCTTGGCCAACGTTTAATAGACGAGATAGTCAGCCGTTATGATGAAAAAAATCGACGTTAAGATCCTCGACCCGCGCATCGGTCAGGATTTCCCGCTACCGACCTACGCCACCCCGGGCTCCGCCGGTCTCGACCTGCGCGCCTGCCTGGACAGCGCGGTAGAGCTGGCGCCGGGTGAAACCACGCTGCTGCCTACCGGCCTCGCGATCCATATCGCCGACGCAAGCCTGGCGGCGGTGATCCTGCCGCGCTCAGGCCTGGGCCATAAGCACGGCGTCGTGCTGGGCAACCTGGTCGGCCTGATCGACTCCGATTATCAGGGCCAGCTGATGGTGTCCGTTTGGAACCGCGGCCAGAAGCACTTCACCATAGAGCCGGGTGAACGCATCGCGCAGATGGTCTTCGTGCCGGTGGTGCAGGCAGAATTCAACCTGGTGGAAGAATTCGACGGCAGCGAGCGCGGCGAAGGCGGCTTCGGCCACTCGGGGCGCCACTAAGCGCCACCCAAGGCACGAGGGCCGGCAGGGAAACGTCGCCTGAACCTTGCCTTTCCGGGGAGAAGGATGTTCTCTGCGGCAAGGTTTTACCGCGACAATTGCAGCGCACACCAGGCAGCGCGGAAAAGGCCGTTAAGGCCGCTGACCCCAGCATCGTAAAAAAGCTATCACATAAGCCGCACAGAGCCTGCTCTGCAGCGGCCGGTGCCCGGGTTTCCGTCAGTTAAGTTTTAGCAAGGGTCTAATCAGACATGGCAGAAAAAGAAAAGACGAAAAGGAATCGGCGCGAGGAAATATTGCAGGCGTTAGCCCAGATGCTGGAGTCCAGCGACGGCAGCCAACGCATCACCACCGCCAAGCTCGCCGCGAACGTGGGTGTTTCTGAAGCTGCGCTGTACCGGCATTTCCCCAGCAAGACACGGATGTTCGACAGCCTGATCGAGTTTATCGAAGACAGCCTGATCACCCGCATCAACCTGATCTTGCAGGACGAGAAAGAGACGTTTAATCGTCTGCGCCTGATTTTACTGCTGATTCTGGGCTTTGCGGAACGCAACCCGGGGCTGACGCGCATCATGACCGGCCACGCGCTGATGTTTGAACAGGATCGCCTGCAGGGCCGCATCAACCAGCTGTTCGAACGCATCGAGGCGCAGCTGCGACAGGTGCTGAAAGAGCGCAAATTGCGCGAAGGCAAAGGCTTTATCGTCGATGAAACGCTGCTGGCCAGCCAGCTGCTGGCCTTCTGCGAAGGCATGTTGTCGCGCTATGTGCGTTCGGAATTCCGCTATCGCCCAACGCAGGAATTCGACGCCCGCTGGCCGCTGTTGGCGGCCCAGCTGCAATAAAGATAACGCCGGGCATGCCCGGCGTTTTTACTTACACCCCGTACTGCTCGCGGTAAGCGCGCACCGCCGCCAGGTGGTCCGCCATTTCCGGCTTCTCTTCCAGATAGGCGATCAGGTCCTTCAGCGTCACGATCGAAATCACCTTGCAGTGATAGTCGCGTTCCACTTCCTGAATGGCGGAGATATCCGCGCGGCCGCGTTCCTGACGGTCGAGGGAAATCAGCACGCCCGCCAGCGAAGCGCCGCTGGCGCCGATGATTTCCATCGACTCGCGGATCGCGGTGCCGGCGGTGATCACATCGTCCACCAACATCACGCGCCCCTGCAGCGGGCTGCCTACCAGCGAACCGCCTTCGCCGTGGGTCTTGGCTTCCTTGCGGTTAAAGCAGTAAGGCACGTCGCGCTCATGGTGTTCCGCCAACGCCACCGCCGTAGTGGTGGCGATAGGAATGCCTTTATAGGCCGGGCCAAACAGCAGGTCGAAATCGATGCCGGAGTCCATCAGAGCTTCGGCGTAGAAGCGCCCCAACAGCGCAAGATCGCGCCCGGTATTAAACAGGCCGGCGTTGAAGAAATACGGGCTGGTGCGGCCGGATTTCAGGGTGAACTCGCCGAATTTCAATACCTGCTTGTTAAGCGCGAACTCGATAAACTGGCGCTGATAGGCTTTCATTACTGCTTCTCCTCGTCTGAATCTGCTTAGGTCTTGTTATTACTGCCGCCCGATCGCCGGGCATAAAAAAGGCGACTTCTCAGTCGCCTTAAAAAATCAGTCCGCCAGCGCCGCTTTCTGCGCCTGGAAGATGGTTTCGATGCCCCCTCGGGCCAGCGCCAATAGCGCCAACAGCTCATCGTGGCTGAACGGCTCGCCTTCGGCGGTGCCCTGCACCTCAATCATGCGGCCATCTTCCATCATCACCACGTTCATGTCGGTTTCCGCCGCGGAATCCTCCACATACTCCAGATCGCACAGCGCTTCGCCATTGACGATGCCGACGGAAACCGCCGCCACCATGCCCTTCATCGGGTTGGCTTTCAGCTTGCCGTTGGCCACCAGCGTGTTCAACGCATCGGCCAGCGCCACGCAGGCGCCGGAGATCGAGGCAGTTCGGGTACCGCCGTCGGCCTGCAGTACGTCGCAGTCGAGGGTGATGGTGAATTCACCGAGCTTTTTCAGGTCTACCGCGGCGCGCAGCGAGCGGGCGATCAGGCGCTGGATCTCCAGAGTGCGGCCACCCTGTTTGCCTTTGGCGGCTTCACGAGCGTTGCGGCTGTGGGTGGAGCGCGGCAGCATGCCGTACTCGGCGGTGATCCAACCTTGCCCCTGGCCTTTCAGGAAGCGCGGAACGCCCTCTTCTACCGTGGCGGTGCACAAGACTTTGGTATCGCCAAACTCAACCAGCACTGAACCTTCAGCGTGTTTGGTATAGTGACGGGTCAGTGTCAGGGGGCGAACTTGCTGTGGTGCTCTGCCTGCAGGACGCATGGGCTCTCTCCGGCTTCAAATCAACTATTGGCTGCGCATTATACGGGCTTCGTGACGTAATGCCTATCCTGCCCGCAGCCGCGACGCTATAATCGTCCCATCTTTTCCTATTACGGGTACGCATCAATGATCCGCAGCATGACCGCCTACGCCCGGCGTGAAATCAAGGGTGAATGGGGCAGCGCAGCCTGGGAGCTGCGTTCCGTTAACCAGCGCTACTTAGAAACCTACATCCGCCTGCCGGAACAATTCCGCAGCCTGGAGCCGGTGATCCGTGAACGTATCCGTGGCCGCCTGACCCGCGGCAAAGTCGAATGCAACCTGCGTTTCGAGCTGGATCCAAGCGCGCAAAGCTCGCTGATCCTGAACGAAAAACTGGCCAAACAGCTGGTCGAAGCCGCCAACTGGGTGAAAATGCAGAGCGACGAAGGTGAAATCAACCCGATCGACGTGCTGCGCTGGCCGGGCGTGATGTCCGCGCAGGAGCAGGATCTGGACGCCATCAGCGCCGAGCTGATGCAGGCGCTGGACGGCGCGCTGGATGACTTCATCGTCGCACGCGAAAGCGAAGGTGCCGCGCTGAAAACGCTGATCGAACAGCGCCTCGACGGCGTCAGCGCCGAAGTGGTCAAAGTGCGCGCCCAGATGCCGAACATCCTGCAATGGCAGCGCGAGCGCCTGGTCAGCAAGTTGGAAGAGGCACAGGTACAGCTGGAAAACACCCGCCTGGAGCAGGAGCTGGTGCTGATGGCGCAGCGCATCGACGTCGCCGAAGAGCTGGACCGTCTGGAAGCGCACGTGAAAGAGACGCACAACATTCTGAAGAAGAAAGAAGCCGTCGGCCGCCGCCTCGACTTTATGATGCAGGAGTTCAACCGCGAATCGAACACCCTGGCCTCCAAGTCGATCAATGCCGACGTCACCGCTTCCGCCATCGAGCTGAAAGTGCTGATTGAGCAAATGCGCGAGCAGATCCAGAACATCGAGTAATTTATCAGCATGTGTCATGCAATATAAAATATTCATATAAGCCCGTCACTTACGGGCTTTTTTAGTCTCATTCAGTCCCACTTCACCTACTCAAATCTCACAATTTTGATGTACCATAGACTGTACCAACCATGAAAATGGTACATACACTTTTGGTACAAGGTAGTTATTGAGCGTGGGAAAACTTACGGATATACAGATAAAAGCTTGGGTAAAGGCGGGGGAACGCTTCGAAGGCAGGGCCGATGGTAATGGTCTCTATCTTTGTTACCGCGATAGCTTCGCAACACCAAAATGGCGCTTCCGCTACAGTTTGGCAGGTAAAGCGCGAGCTATGTGGATCGGGTCCTATGGGGAGCTTTCCCTTGCTAAAGCGCGTGAAACAGTCAGGATGCTTTCAGCAAGAGTTGCTCTTGGGTATGACGTGGCAGGTGAGAAAAAAGAGCGTAAAGCGTCTGCTATCGCCAAAATCGAGGCAGATAAGAACGCACGTCGAGTCTCTGACCTAGCGACCGAATATTTTGAGCGGCAGATTCTTGGCCGCTGGAAGCATCCAGACATTCTCAGACGTAGAATAGATAAGGATATCAATCCAAGTATCGGCCATCTTAAAGCTGATGAAGTTAAGCCACGGCATATTGATGATATGCTACAAAATATCGTTTCACGTGGTGCCCCAACCGTAGCCAACGATGTCTTACGTTGGACTAAAAGAATTTTCAATTACGGGATTAAAAGACATATTCTTGAGGTAAACCCTGCTGCTGCATTCGAACTTGCGGATGCAGGTGGGCAAGAGGAATCGCGGGAAAGATTTCTTACTGATGACGAACTATCCCAATTATTCTCGGCAATGAAAAAAGCCAAAGGATTCGGCCGACAAAATGAGCTCACGTTTAAACTACTTTTACTCCTTTGTTGTAGGAAAATGGAGCTATGCTCAGCTCGATGGGAAAATATAGACTTAAATAATGCCATTTGGCACCTAACCGGTACAAAAAATGGTGATGATATTGATATTCCTCTTCCCGAGAATGCCATATTATGGCTAAATGAACTCAAGATTATGTCATGCAACAGTGAATGGGTTCTTCCCGCAAGGAAAATGCAGAATCGTATGATCCCCCATATTGTAGAAAGCACCCTCCCAGTTGCTCTTGCAAAGCTACGACTTCACTTACATGGCATTGATAATTTCACTATTCATGATTTTCGACGTACAGCCAGAACACACCTCGCCTCGCTTGGCGTTGATCCTATAGTTGCAGAACGCTGCCTTAATCACAGAATCAAAGGTGTTGAAGGTATTTATAATAGACATCAGTATTTTGATGAGCGAAAGAAAGCATTACTATTATGGCAAGATAAATTAATTAAATTAGATATGGACTCTGATTAAATGAAAAGTTTTCAGCGGATGACGGCATTCGAAAGATTCGCAACCTTACCATCTATTACTATCGATGAGCTGTCTAAATGTTTGGTCGGAGTATCACCATACGCAAGAAGAAAAGACATAGATGGTGAACATCTTGAGATAATCACTCATATACGAGTGAGAATAAAAAGAACTCTAGAAGAGATTTTCAAAAACGAAAAAATACCCAGGGTTACAAACTATGGTGAATACAAACCGCATCCGCACCCAATAGATATGGATGAGAAGGTAAAATCAGACATTATATTCTCAGTCGGATTTAACTGTCGGGATGATGTGACAACGCCAAGTGCAATCATTGATAGATGTAAAGTTGCCATTAGTAGTTTAGCAATGAACTCCAAAACAAGGTCACTTCTTCAATTCATTGGTGGCGAAGCTGAATTACTGGGTAAGCAATTAGTTGCTAATAATAGAGGGCTATACAAAAAAGAAGAGGAAGTTGTTAGCCTAAATAAAATTATTGGTATAACCGTAAGCTTACTTGCGCAGGAGAAAAATAAGTCCAATCCATCAAAATGGCTAAAAAAAGACAACACTGTATGTGTTGAGCATGTTAAAGACTTAATTGATGACTTTGTCGAAAAAAATGGAATTTCCAGTGATGGGTTAAGAGCCTCTTCGATCAGAAGTAAAATATCAGCCGCCATAAAGACAGTTTACGACTAAAATCAATATATTAACACTCACAAAACATACATGTGAGTGTTTTACCACCTTAAAAACCAACTCATCACGCTCCATCCCCCTCCCTGCGTATCCATGCAGCTCCCAAAGATTACCCATGAAAATAAAAACAAATAAAAATCAATTAGATACAAACACAACAACACCACACTAACTCAATGAAACTGGTTTTGTTTTATTGGAATTAACATTGATTTTATGTAATTCCATTTTCGCTGGAACTATAACGCCGTGGGTTTTAATCTCGCATCATCTCATGGCATCACAGGTATCAACATGCAAACAACTAATTGTAATAATTACGGTTTTATACCTCAGACGGGTTTTGTTAGACAAAGAACGCTTATGCCTTGTTTGCCTTTTTCACACGCAACACTTTGGAGAAGGGTTTCAGCAGGAACATTTCCAAGACCAGTAAAAATTTCAGCGAAGATTACTGCATGGAAAGCAGAAGAAATCAGGGAGTGGATCAATGCTCAAAACGATCTTGCCTGATGCGGCCAGAACGCCGCATCAAACAAAGAATCAACCTTTGGGCTCGATACCACGGCGTTTTAATTCGTTTCTGGCTAACTCTTTGAACCAGTTTCCGAGGCTCATCTCGTCTTTGGCTGCTTCGGTGTTTAGCTGTTCTCTTAGGTCTGGCGGGATTCTAATTTGAAAAGTCGGAGAAAAACCTTCGCCTTTAGGACTTTTGTCTCGTTTTGTAGTTGACATGTACGTACATAACCTCTTAGTATCATCACTGTTATGTACGTACATTATCACGGCGTGCGTATTAAACACAACGGCTCTGAACAGTGCGGTAACACTGCCAGAGCCTCACCATTCACGTAAATTGAGAGCAACGCTATGGCTACATCAAAGTGTACCTACATCTTTGCCGCAATCAACCGCACCCAGCGCAAAATCCGTCCGGTGATGTTGCGTATTACTGCCGGTGACGAACGCAGCGCCCGCCGCCAGTTGGCCGGTGACTACTTACTCCTGTTCGCCGGTCGCCTGCCACAGGGAGGCTGCCATGCGTGAGTTTCCCCAGCACGGCGAGCGCTATCGCCATCAGCAAGGCAGAACGGTGCGTATCCTGAGCCTATATCGCGCCGATGAGGCAACGGCCCGTAACAACCCGGAGTTCGCCTATGAAGTGGTGTTTGAGTATGACCTGTCCGGCAACATGACTTCCATGCCGCTACCGTGGTTCAGCGAGGTGTACAGCAAAATCGCCGATGCGCCGCGCAACCTTGCTCCCCGGTCTGCCGCCGGTCAGTCGCCGCTCTGGCTGCACCCGTCTGTAAAGGTGGTCTACAGCCGCCAGTGGGAGACGCGACGGCCGACGCCGGAGCACGACGACACCCATTATTCCCGCTTCCTGTAACGCGGTTTATCACGCTTCATTTTCGATTCTGACGGACAAAAATCATGACTTCATCACATGGGCAAACATCAGCTCAGGGCACGCTGTTGCCGCCATCCTGCCGCTACCTGTCTTACGGCATGACCGAAGACGCCTTTGAGAAACTTAATCGCGCCAAGCAGGCGTGTTCGCTGCTGGATATGTTGTTCGCCGGGCAGGCCGCATCAGCGCCGTTCCCGACCGGTATCACCACGCAGGAAATGGCCGCCATGGTGGCTTACCTGTCGGAGGATTTGGCCTTCGTTCAGGCGCAGTGCGCCGCAATTAACGGGGAGGTGGTCGCATGACGCTGGATAACGGTTCTGCCTCCTGCATTCCACTGGAAGTGCGCACCGCGCTGTTTCGCCGTGCAGTAGCCGAAGCCTATCTCGCCGCCTGTGCGGCGCAGGGCATGACGCTGCCCCACACGCTGGACAGCCTGCAGATGCTGATTGCCAGCGACATCGAAGCGCTGTTCGTGAAGCTGCACGGCGTTGACGAAGGCATGGCGATTGCCTGCTCGTTGCTGGGCGAAATGGTAGCCCCGGACATTCTGCTGGCGGCACCGCAGCTCACGGCGCAGGGCTGCAACATCATGGCGGAGCTGTGCGGCGTGGCGGTCACATCCGGCCATCCGGCACCGACGCTGCATTAAGGGGGCGCAATGACCAAGTTAGAACAGACCAAACAGGCCGCCCGCGGCCGCTGGGACGTTATTTTTCCGCTGCTGGGGGTCACGGTACCCCCTCACGGTCAGCACGGCCCCTGCCCGTCGTGCGGCGGCACCAAGCCGTTTCGCATGGACGACAAGAACGGCGACGGCCGCTGGATTTGTACGCACTGCACACACGGCGACGGACTGGACTTGGTGGCGAAGGTCAACGGCCTCAGCCTCGGTCAGGCCGTCAACGAAGTGGCCGACGTGCTGCAACTGAGTCAGGTGCAGCAACAGCCGCCCAAGCCCGCCAGAAGAGAAGCCGCCAAACCGGCACCGGCGGTGGCCGACACGGTAACGCAGTGGCTGGCCACCTGCACGGAGGGGCAAAGCGAGTATCTTACCGGCAAGGGGTTTGCCAGCCTGCCGCAGCCGCTGACCACCACGGCCCGCAAGAGCGGCGGTGTGGACTTTCCACCGGGGTCGCTGCTGCTGGCGCTGACGGACATCGACGGCGCCGTGACGGGCGCGCAGTTGATTTCTCCGCTGGGTGATAAGCGGCTGTTGCCGGGGACGGTGCAAAAGGGGGCATTTATCGCCCTCAGTGCGTCCCCACAGAGCGACGCGCCGCCGACGCAGGTGATTATCACCGAAGGCTACGCCACCGCGCTGACGGCCGCCCAGCTCGCCACAGGCTGGGTGGTGGCCGCCATCTCGGCCAGCAATCTGCCAAACGTGGCGCAGGCGGTGCACGCCCGCTGGCCGCAGGCCCGTATCGTCATCGCAGGAGACAATGACTTCTACGACGGCAAAGAGAACACCGGCAAAGTCTGGGCGGAGAAAGCCGCCAAGGCCGTCAACGGCTGCGTGACGCTGCCGCCGACCCGCCATAAGGCGGACTGGAACGACTTTATGCAGGAGAACGGCCCGGCACGCGCCAAGGAGGCATTTAACGAAGAGCTGGTGCAACTGGGTAAGTCGGCGGTGAAACTGCCGCAGGGCTTCCGGCTGACGCAGGAATACCTGTGGTTTGACAAGCAGGTGCAGAAGTCGGACGGCGACACCGAAATCCGCAACATCAAAATCAGCAACCCGTTGCGGGTGACGGCCATCACCTGCGACGCCGACGGCGGCAACTTCGGCCGTTTGCTGGAATGGGAGGACACCTACGGCCAGCCGCGTAAATGGGCGATGCCGATGGAGATGCTGAGCGGCAGCGGCGAAGAGCTGCGCCGTATCCTGCTGGTCAACGGCCTGTCGTACATCAGCACCACCGGCGAGGCCCGCGCCCGGCTGATGGAGTACATCTCCCTGTGCAAGCCGGAGCGCAAAGTCACCTGCGTGAACAAAACCGGCTGGCACGGCGATGTCTATGTGTTGCAGGACGAGGTGATTGGCGACGGTGCGGAAGCGGTGATTTTGCAAACCGCCAGCGTGCAGGGCAAAGATTTTCGCGTGGCCGGGACGCTGGACGACTGGCAGGAGCAGATTGGCCGGTACTGTGTCGGCAACTCCCGCGTGGCCTTTGCGGTCAGTCTGGCGTTTGCCGCGCCGCTGCTGCGTCTGGTAGGGATGGACGGCGGTGGGTATCACCTCAAGGGCGAATCCACCGACGGCAAGACCACCACCATGAAGGCGGCCACCTCGGTGTGCGGCGGCCCGGATTACTGGCACACATGGCGCTCCACCGGTAATGCACTGGAAGGCACCGCCAGCCGCCGCAACGACGCGGCGATGATGCTCGATGAAATCCGGGAGGTGGACGGCCGTGAGGCCGGAAACATCGCTTATATGCTGGCGAACGGCCAAGGCAAGGGGCGGGCAGGCACTGACGGCGAGTTACGCGCCCGCAAGCAGTGGCGGCTGTTGTTCTTCTCCACCGGAGAGCTGTCGCTTACCGAGCACGCTGCCCGTGCCGGCGAACGGACGTTTGCCGGGATGGAAGTGCGGATGCTCCAGATACCGAGCGACTCCGGCAAATACGGCGTATTTGAAAGCCTGCACGGGTTCGACAGCGGCAAGGCGCTGGCGGAACATTTTGAAGTTGCCACCGCGACGGTGTACGGCACGCCGTTCCGCGCCTGGCTGAAGGCCCTCACCGCCGACCTGAACAGCATGACGGCCAGCGCCAAGGCGCTGATGAAGGAGTACACCCAACTGCTGATGCCGGATAACGCCGGTAATCAGGTCGGGCGGGCTATTAACCGCTTTGCGCTGGTTGCCATGGCCGGGGAGCTGGCGACGCGACTCGGCATCACCGGCTGGCCGGAGGGGGAAGCACTGCGGGCGACCCAGACCTGTATGCGCGCATGGCTGGCTGACCGGGGTCACAGCGCCAATCAGGAAGACATTGCCGCGCTGGAACAGGTGCGCACCTTCTTCACGGCCGGGCAGTTCAGCCGCTTTGCCGACTGGCATAACGAGATGAACCGCCCCGGCAACATGGTGGGCTGGCGCAAGGTGGAGAAAGGCAACCATGCCCGGCAGGTGGAGGCGGTGACGACGTTCTATGTGATGCCGTCCGGCTGGAAAGAAATCTGCAAGGGCTACGATGCGCGGAAGGTGGCAAGGCTGTGTGCAGAGGCCGGTTTTCTGGTTCCGGCCAAGGACGGCAAAATGCAAACGGCCACCCGCCCGCCAGAGATGGGCGTCAAGAAGCTGTATGTCTTCACCAGTGACGTCTTAGGGTAAGGCTCTACGCGAGTCTTATTATTAAGGGGTAACAGAGGTAACAGGGGTTACAGCGTTGTAATCACTGGGGAAAATCTGTTACCCCTTTTATTTGGGTTGGGGTAACAGGGGTAACAATATCGGCGTCGTTTTATCCTGTTACCCGTTGTTACCCCAACCATTCTCGCCGGGGTAACACATTTTTTCCTTTTAAATCATCTCTGTAACCTGTGTAACCCCTGTTACCCCCGCGAATCGATAAAGGCATAGGCCGATTCACCGAAACGCCCCTTCTCTGGCGGGCTATTCCTTCCCGTAAAATATCACCTAACCAATTGAAAAAAGGCCATATTGTGTAGCCGGAGTGACAACCGTGTTTGATTGAGCGGTTGTACCGGTTATCGGACACTGTTCACACAACATAACGAACTGGAGTTTTTTTCGATGACCACCAAGACCCCGCTTGTCGCACTGTCTGAACGCTTGTTGCAGCAACAACCCGGCTTTGATGACGCACGTAACGGCTTTTACAAAAAGAAAACGGAGCTGAATGACATCCGTCAGGTCATTGCGACCACACACGATAAGAAACGCGCAGCGGAAGAGCAGGCCGTCATGGACGACAAAGGCTGGCGTAAGCGGTTCCGCAAGGCAAAGGGCGAACTGACGCCGGAGATGCAAGACCTGCATACCCAACGCATCATCAAACGTTAACTGGTGAATGAATACGACGGGCTGCTGGCCGAACTGGAAGATGATAAGGAAGAGGCAATGGTTGCGGTCTGCAACGCCGCCAGTGCTTATGACCAGAAGCACCGCGCGCTTTTGCGCACCTACTCCGAAATGACGCTGGAGGTTACGCTGGATCAAGCCTCAACCCTGATCCGCGCGGTTGCTTTACGACTCCATGCCCAGTCGCGTCTCGGCCACGATGAACAGCAGTTCCACAACAACAACCTGTGCGCGCGAGATCCACACGGTGTCGTGATGCAGGAAGTCATGCAGGCACTGGTTGAACGTGCCGCTAATTTCCACCTGAGCACAGAGGGCGACCCTATTCTTGAGGCGATTGGGTTGTACGGCCCGGATTTCAGTGGCCTTGACCAGAGGCTAATTAACAGCCCGGCCTCACGAATCAAACTCGGCAAGGAAATCGCCGCCCGCAAACAAGCCAAAGCGGAAGAGGAGGAATAACCATGATGCGCTGCCCTTTCTGCCGCAGCGGTGCACACACCCGTACCAGCCGCTATCTGACGGAACAGACCAAAGAGGCTTATTACCAGTGCCAGAATATTGACTGCTCCAGCACCTTTAAGACGCGAGAGAGTATCGAACACGTGATCCGCCAGCCATTGCCGCCACAACCGCTCATGGCGCCGGTGTCACCGCCACCACAGCAGCGAACGCTGAACCGCTACGGAAGCCACCACCACGTACATTGATGCCTCCCAACCCGCCCCCTTCCCGGTGCGGGTTTTGTTATTACCTAACCCCTCTCCTTTCGCGGCTTTTTCTCTGGCGGGCCTCTCTTTTTGAGCGTGCATGCATAGGGTGCATGATTTTGCATGCAAAAAAATGCATTTTTCACCCCCTCCCCCATCAGTACTGGCGCGGTTTGGAGCTGCTCATGCAACTGCATGAAAAGCGGTACATGAAGCGGGCAGGCGAGGCGGGGAGAGTATTGCGCGCAGAAGCGATCGCAATGATACTTTTAAACCTCAACTGGTGAAGAAGCACCAGAGCACACTTTCCTATGAGATCGAACACAAGATCACCCGTATGTTCGCGCTAAACATCAGCTACAAAGGTATCAGCTAGTAAATAGAGGGAGCGGACCATGTGAAAAAATTTCATGGCGTAATAGCCGAGCTCCGGTGCTATGCCTTGAATTCACTTGTTTCAAAGCGATTTCGGCAATGCAAACGCCATCACTTCGTCACCGCCCGAACTACCGAGGCCTGTATGCCCACCTGCGGCAATGACAACGTATTGGCGTCCATCCTTACCTTCGTAGACGCTGGGAGTGGCAATACCGCTGAACGGCAGTGTGGCGTGCCACAGCTCGCGGCCGGTACGCAAATCAAACGCCCGTAATGTGCGGTCGGCGGTGGCAGCGATAAAGATCAGGCCACCGCGGGTCACCACCGAGCCGCCCATGTTCGGCACGCCGACTTGCAGCGGCACATGCGAGGAAATGCCGAAGGGGCCGTTGTCGTAAGCGCTGCCCAACGGATGGCGCCAGAGAAGCTTGCGGGTTTTTAGATCGAGCGCGCTGATCATGCCCCAGGGTGGCTGATTGCAAGGGATGGCCAGTGGCGACAGGAACGGCTCTGCACTGACGGCGTAAGGCGTACCCAGTTGCGGGCCGCCGAAGTCGCCGCCTTTGCTGCCTTGGTTATCGCTGGCCGAAACCTTGTCACGTGGTGTCAGCTTGTTGATGATCGTCATATAGTTGTTGTTGGCCACGACAATATGGCGCAAGGGATCGACTGATACACCTCCCCATTCGAAGACACCCGCCGAGCCGGGATACGCCAGTGAGCCTTGTACCGATGGCGGCGTGAACGCTCCCTCGTAGCGCAGCTCCTTGAAGCGGATGCGGCAATACAGCTGATCGAACGGCGTAGCTCCCCACATGTCGCTTTCGCGCAACGTAGCCGGTGCAAATGTCGGCATGTCTGTCTGGAAGGGCTGGGTAGGTGACAGGTGTTCGCCTGACACAGCCTCTTGCGATACCGGCCGCTCCTCAATATGAGTCAGCGGGGCGCCTGTGCGCCGGTCGAGCATGAACAACTCACCGCGCTTGGTCGGTACCAGCAAGGCGAGTACTGGCGGCTCGTCCTGTGCGCCAGGCAAGTCGACCGTAGTCGGTTGAGACGGGATATCGTAGTCCCAGATGTCGTGATGGGTGGTCTGAAAGTGCCAGCGGATCTTTCCGCTATCCGCATCAACAGCGATCAGCGAACTGGCGTATTTTTCCGACACGGCTTGCCTGCCGCCGCCGAAGAAATCCGGTGTTTCATTACCGGTTGGCAGATAGACCAGGCCCAATACCGGATCAGTGCTGATCGGTGCCCATACATTGGGTGTGCCGCGCGTGTAGAACTCACCTTTGGGTGGAAGTGTCGTGCGATCGGTTCGGCCCATGTCGAAGGCCCAATCGAGTTCGCCAGTACGGGTATCGAATGCGCGCACGACGCCGGAGGGTTCGCCGCGTTCCACGTTATCAACCACCCACCCGCCGATCACAGCCTTGCCGCGTACGATTGAGGGTGGCGAGGTGACGTAGTAGAAACCTGGCTTGACCAGTCCCATGCCTGCGGTCAGGTCTATCTCGCCGTTCTGGCCGAACGCCGGACAGCGCTGACCGGTATCGGCATCAAGTGCGTACATCTTGGCATCCAGCGTGGCGGTGATAATTCGATGTGCGCAAACACCGGTGGCTCTTGGTGTTTCGTCATAGGATACGCCACGGCAGGCAAGAAACGGTGCTGCATTCAGATTCGCATGAGGGCTGAAGCGCCAGATCAATTTTCCTGTTTCCGGCGAAATGGCGATGACGTCAGCATGTGGGGTGCAGAACACGAGTTTATCGCGCACTTTCAACGGTGTGGCCTCGAACATGAACTCGCCCGCTTTACTGCCTTGGGGCAAGCCTGTTGCGCCGGAGTGGAAGCTCCAAGCCAGTTTGAGGTCGGCAACGTTGGCCGGGGTGATTTGCTCCAGCGGCGAGTAGCGCTGGCCACCGGGTGTTCGTCCGTAGTTCGGCCAATCTTCGGGGGCGATCGATGCCGAGTCGGCGGATATGTTCTCGGCGGGATATTGGTCCAATGCCGCAGCCAGATCGATGCCATGGAAAGGCTGCAAGCCGGCCACGAATGGGCTAAAGAGTAACAACGTCAGCGTGCTGCCGGCCAGCAGTGCCGGCCTGGTGCCACGCACCCGTTTTCGATGGCGTGCAAAAAAAGGACGAGCGAACCAGCGCCAGGTCAGTAACATTACGATGAACAACACTAAAAAGAACAGCACGCGCGGCAGTAGCGCGATGGGGTTCCAGCCGCATTCGTGCAAAGCCCAGATCAACGGCGCTGCACAAAAACCGGCATAGATCACTAAGCCGCTGTGACGTGCCAGCAGCAACAGCGGTGCCGCTATCAGCAACACGATACCTGCGATCGCGTAATACCAGGAACCATCCAGCATGATAAGGCGGATCCCGCCGTACAGCATGGCGGCACCGGCGAGTAACAGGATAAGTCCCAGAGAGGCACTGATCCAGCGGCAGGAACCGCGTGGATTCGTATTGCTTGTTGTCATGACGCCTGCCCCTGGTATTTAGTCACGGCTTTAACTTGGCGAAAGACCGCCTTCGCTTCCGGCAGGAAAGTGAGCCCCATGAATACGTGGAAACCCCCTGAGTATTCATGGTAATCAACTGTGACGCCTGAGATTTGCGCTTTTACTGCAAACTTTCGCGCGTCAACAACAAAGATATCGCGGTCGCCCTGGAATATGCTCATCGGCGGCATCCCCCGCAAGTCAGCGTAAAGCGGGCTCATGCTGGGTGCAGAGGGGGAAATGTCTCCTGCCCACATTCTCCCGCATTCGCGAAGGCCATCCACACCAAGCATGATGTCCCTACTCTCCAGCTCTCTCATTTCAGCGTCCTTCAAAGAGAGGTCCAACCATGGGGCAAACAGGATGAGATGGTCAGGGAGCGACAGCTCGTTATCGCGCCGACGAAGCGCAAGTGTAAGCGCAGCATTGCCCCCCGCACTGTCCCCCATCACGACGATTTGCTCATCCTTTCGGGCGGAAACGATGCTGTCATAGATCGTATCGATCAAAGCGGTACCAACGCGATAGTCATTTTCGGGAGCAAGGGCATACAGTGGAACGGTTACGGTAGCGCCGGTCGCGCCGATCACGGCGCTGATGATGCTCCAGTGTGCGCGAAGCAGTGGGTTCACGTAGGCGCCACCGTGCAGATAGAGCACATGCAGATCGCGTTTTCCTGTACGTGGCGTCAGCGTCACGACTCTTTGCTCTTGGTACACGCGCTCCTTGATATGGCATGAAGAGCGAAGTGCGCTTGGAATAGGCGCGGCCTGAGGGGCATCACGATTTAACAGTTGCTCGCGCAACTTCACCTCATTACCAAGAATTTTTGGCGCAATCCCCATCAAGAGTCTTGCGCAGGTGAGAAATACGCTCATGTGAATTTTCCGTAGAAGTAGTCGCTAATTTACGATACGATTCAGTATCGAAACTGTCAAGGATCATAATTATGTCGAAAATAACGCCAACAGACGCGGCTCCTTTGCCCCCGGAAACCGCCAGATCGGCCGTGGGGCGCCCCCGCGATGCTGAATTGGACTTGCGGATCATGCGGGCGGCACTAGCGCAGGTAGCGGAGGGCGGCTTCCATTCACTCACAATGGATGCGGTAGCTAAGCGGATTGGAGCAGGTAAAGCTTCACTGTACCGGCGGTGGAAGTCCCGCGACGCCCTGTTGGCTGACGCCCTACTGGCTTTCTCTCCTACCGATCTGCCCATCGATACGGGCACACTGCGTGGTGATCTCATCACCGTTTACGAACACTTCTACGGCCTGCACGACCCTGACATTCGCGTCGCAGTTATTGAGTTTCTGGGAAACCATCGCATCATGAGCGGTTGGGTAGAGCAGGAGATCCCAGGCTGGTTGAATAGTCGTCGTGTTCGAGTCTTGGAAATCATTGAACGTGCAATTAGTCGTGGTGAGCTGCAAGTTCCGGCCCAATTGAACCTGGATCTGCTCATCGACTTGTTGCCTGGTGTTATTCAATTTCGTCATACCGAGCGTAATCAGATAGTCAACAATGAGCTGATCGCTGAAGTAGTGGATCAGGTTCTTCTCCCTTTGTTATCCCGATAACTATGACCTACTGCACATACATAGGCGAAATAACTCTCGACGGCACGCTCCGCAAGGAATACAGTCCTGCTGCGATTTCACTACTGCTTCTGTCATCCAAAGAGCATGAAACTCTGTTGGGACAGAGTGATCTGGGCCGCTGAATCTCATATGCGTATAAAATTAGCGATCCGGCACGCGCAACCAGTAGCCGATAACATGATCCTATGCCCGCAATGCGATTTATTGATGGCGTTACCGCCGTTAAGCACTGGCACCAAAGCGCTATGCTCGCGTTGCAGTACTATTCTCATCACCCGCTGGGAAGAACCGTACAAGCGGTCGATAGGTTACGCCCTCAGTGCGCTGTTCATGCTGCTGCTGGCCAATATCTTCCCGTTTATCACTATGCGCGTTGCTGGCTTCAGTAACGAAATTAAACTGATTAATATCCCTCAAGTAATGCTGGAAGAAAACTACGCCAGCATGGCCACGCTGTTTATGCTGCTCGTACAACTGATCCCAGCACTCTGCATGCTGGTTATCATTCTGCTGTGTTCCAAGGTGCGCATGCCGCTAGTATTAAAAGAATGGATGGCCAAGATGCTGTTCCAGTTTAAAGCCTGGTGCATGGTTGAAATCTTCCTTGCAGGGGTGCTGGTCAGTTTTGTCAAGCTAATGGCCTATGGCGATATTGGCATCGGCAGCAGCTTTGTGCCTTATTGCCTGTTCTGTCTGTTGCAAGTACGCACTTTTCAGTGCATAGACCGCCGCTGGCTTTGGCGGGAGATAGAACCGGCACCGCGCTTGAATCGTCCGTTGACGACAGGACGTACCGGCATGAGTCAGGGCCTGCGCTCATGTCGTTGCTGCACGGCAATCCTGCCTGCTGAGATGACCCACTGTCCGCGTTGTCACACCGAGGGCTATGTACGCCGCCGCAACAGCCTGCAGTGGACGTTGGCGCTACTGATGACTTCGGCCATGCTGTATATCCCGGCCAACCTGATGCCGATAATGGTCACCGAGGCACTGGGCAACAAAATGAATTCGACCATCCTGGCCGGGGTGATCCTGCTGTGGGGAGAAGGCTCCTATCCGGTGGCGATGGTGATTTTTATCGCCAGCATCATGGTGCCATCGCTAAAGATGTTGGCGATCGGCTGGCTGTGCTGGGACGCCAACGGCAAAGGGAAAAAGCGCGACGACAGCGAACGCATGCATCTGATTTATGAAGTAGTCGAATTCGTTGGCCGCTGGTCAATGATTGACGTGTTTGTCATCGCCGTACTGTCTGCTTTGGTACATATAGGCTTATTGATGAGTGTCTATCCTGCAACCGGTGCACTGTTATTCGCTCTGGTGGTGATCCTCACCATGTTCGCTGCAATGACATTCGACCCCCGGCTGACCTGGGATCGGGCAAACGAAACAATAAAAAAGGAACTGCCACGTGACGGAAAGCAATAATAACATCGCGGGTGTCGAGAAGATTACGCGCTGGTCACCGGTGTGGATCGTCCCCATCGTCACCGCGCTGATCGGCGTCTGGATCCTGTTTTATCACTTTAGTCATCAGGGCCCGGTAGTGACCTTGGTTTCCCCCTCCGCCGAAGGGCTGGAGGCGGGCAAAACCAAAATCAAGAGTCGCAGTGTCGACGTCGGCGTCGTTGAGACAGTGACGTTGAGCGACGATCTGAACAAGGTGATAGTGCAGGCACGACTTAACTCCGGCATGGAAAAGCTGCTGCGACAGGATACCGCCTTCTGGGTGGTGAAACCGCAGATTGGCCGCGAAGGGGTTTCCGGCCTGGGTACGCTATTGTCCGGTGCCTATATCGAGTTGCAGCCGGGTACCAAGGGCAAGGACGACAAGGACGATTACAAACTGCTGGACGCGCCGCCGCTGGCCTCCCCGGACGCCAAAGGGCTGCGCATCGTGCTTAACAGCGAGAAGTCGGGCCAACTGAACGCCGGCGATCCGGTGCTATTTCACAACTACCGTGTCGGTTCGGTGGAAACCAGCTATTTCGATCCCAAACAGCGCACCATGCGCTATCAGCTCTTTATCTCGGCTCCTTACGATCAACTGGTGACCAGCAACGTGCGTTTCTGGAAAGACAGCGGCGTGGCATTCGATATGTCGGCACAGGGCATGCGCGTGGAAATGGGCTCGTTGGCGACCCTGTTCAGCGGCGGCGTGAGCTTTGACGTGCCAGATGGCTGGGATAGGGGTGAAAAGGCGAAAGAAAAGGCGGAGTACCGGCTGTTCGACAACCAGCGCAATATTCAGGATTCGTTGTATACCGTACATAAAGACTACCTGATGTTCTTCTCCGACTCGGTCCGAGGCCTGCAGCCGGGCGCGCCTGTAGAGTTCCGCGGCATTCGCCTGGGTACTGTGGCACAGGTGCCATTCTTTAAAGAAGGTATTGAGCATCGTTTGAAAAACGATTACCGCATTCCAGTGCTAATCCACATCGAGCCTGAACGCCTCAAGAAGTTAGGGAAGGACTTCGATTTTGACAGCAGCCTGAAAGACGCCGAGTCACGCGGCATACGCGCTTCCCTGAAGTCAGCTAACTTGTTGACCGGTTCGTTGTATATCGATCTGGACTTTAACCCGCGAGATAAGGCCTGGAATGGGCCGCACGAGTGGTTCGGATATCCGCTGATACCGACAACCAGTGGTGGTCTTGCGCAAATCCAGCAAAAACTGGTGCAGACGCTGGACAAGATCAACGCGATGCCGCTCACGCCGATGATCAACGAAGCGACCAAAACGCTTGCAGAAAGCCAGAGGACCATGAAGTCGACCCAGAAGACCATGAAGTCTCTAAACGACATCATCTCCAGTAAAGAGGTGAAGGCGCTACCGCAGGAGATGCAGAAAACGCTGCAGCAACTCAATCGTAGCATGAAAGGGTTCCAACCGGGATCACCGGCCTACAACAAAATGGTAGGGGACATGCAACGTCTGGATCAGGTACTGCGTGAACTGCAGCCGGTACTGCGCACCTTGAATGAAAAGAGCAACGCGCTGGTATTTGAAGCCGCCGTCAACAATGACCCTCACCCTAAGAAGGCCAACAAATGATGAAATGGCTTCCGGTAGCCCTGGCGCTGTTGCTCTGCGCCTGTAGCAGCCCCCCCAAAAAAACCTACTATCAGTTGCCAGCGTTGGGCACGCCAGCTCAGGTAAACAGCGTCGCGTCAACGCGCCAACTGTGGTTAGAGCATGTTTTTGTGGCTGATTATCTCATGCAAACTGGCGTGGTTTATCAGACTAACGGTGTACAGTACGCCATCGCCCAAAACAACTTGTGGGCCAGCCCGCTCGACCAGCAGCTGCAGCAGACGCTGGTCACCAACCTAAGCAGCGCGCTGCCGGGTTGGGTGATCTCCTCTCAGCCAATGAGTAGCGATCAGGATGTGCTCAACGTCACTATCAGCGGTTTCCACGGCCGCTTTGACGGTAAGGCTGTCATCCGCGGAGAGTGGGTGCTGAATCATCAGGGCCGCCTTACCAAACGGCCGTTCAACCTGGAATTGAAGCAGAGCGAAGACGGCTATGATGCACTGGTGCGTACCCTGGCAGAAGGATGGCAGAAGGAAGCGAAATCAATAGCCCTTCAGTTAAAGAAAATATGCTTTATTTTTGGTTGCGATATAAAAGCATTGTAACAAATGAAGACTTAATACAATGCTCTCATTGAAAAATACGGTTTTACATGAAGCAGTAATCAAATAAAAGGTCAGGAGCAATTTCCCTCTCGGCCTTTAAAACCATTTAATTGTATAACCCTTTACTATCCTTCTCTACCGCAACTATGGGCAGTTTATAGGTTGATTGATACTCATCCAGATCTATGCGCCTGGCCAAACAATGCTTGGAGCTCTGCGTAACAGCAGTGCTGTGGCAACCAGGTGATACCGTAAAAGAGTCGGACCCAAACGGGACCTTCGTGGGCGAAAAGAGGACTCAATATGAGTAAGCGCATTTTAAATCAGAAGAACTTTCTCGGAATTACGACCCTTAATTGGCTTCGAACGGACCTTGCAAGAGAGACGTGTTTTGCTCATTGGGGAGGGCCCCATGCCGATCTGGTCTCTCGTAATGAATTTATCCGTGATTATAATCAGTATCACTTTAACGATGATATCGCGGGTTTGTGGCCTTTAACACCTGAAGTGGTAACGGATATTCCAGCCGATAAACGGATCGATGGTGTTTCTGAAATAATTTTAGACTCTATCATTCGATTCCCCCTGAGCATTCGCTCTATTGATCGTATTTTCAAAGACAAAAAGAATGTTTTCTGCCGTAAAACATTAAACATGACGACATTAGGTGGAGGAAAGGTAGTTAAAACTGGCGATTATAAAAATATCCATGCTCGATGCGTTGTTTTGATTCGTCGAAGGGAAAAAGGCTCTTTAGGCGATTTCAAGCGCTTTATTCATGACAGCCTTGCTCATCAATTAGGCCTTAATAATCATGTTATTGAAGTCCGCAGCCAGGTCTTTGCGCCATGGTTTAAGGCACAGTGGAATGCACCGGATGCCGCTCATGGCATGCCACCAGAGTATAAATACCATGCATCAATTGTCATAGGAGCGAACGATAATGCCGGATTGCTATCAGCACTAGCTCAGGTCGCTAGTCTCAATAGTGAAATTGCATATTATTGTTCTGTAATTCATGCTTACTCGGTCGCTAATACGTTGATCAATCGGGTTGACGGGCGGACAACAATACCGCAGCTCAAACCCAGTGCAAAACCGCGATTAGAACCTGTACGACGTGTTCTTCCTCATCCCCCTGAGCGTACTTATCAACCTACGGGTACGACGCCGTTCAAAGTGCTTGAACTGTTAAAAAGTGCAGTTAAAAGACCAGAAGACGTTATCTCTGATATGGCAGGCAACATTTATTATGGAGGGCAAGGAGGGAAAATTTATCGGTATAGCCTAGAAACTGAGAACGAAACCATTATAGCGGATACAACCGGTAGGCCGTTGGGTCTCGAATGGCTGAAATGCGGCTCTCTGCTGGTTTGTGATGCCCACCGCGGTTTGCTTAAGGTCAGATTAGACGGGCATGTAGAAACATTGGTAGAACGCGTTCATGGCCTTCCATTACGATTCTGTTCGAATGCCACCGCGAGCGCTGATGGGACAATTTGGTTTACTCAATCGACGAATCGCTATGATTTCGAGCATTACGAAGGGGCAATGATTGAACACAGAGGGTCAGGGCAGCTGCTGCGGCGTGATACGGATGGGCAAGTCCATGTGCTATTGGACGGTTTACACTTCCCCAATGGCATCACTTTAGACAGTTCAGAGATGTCCGTCATTTTTGCAGAAACAGACGCCTACCGCTTACGCAGGCTCTGGGTACAAGGTCCGAAAGCTGGTCATCTGGAGATTTTTGCAGATAATTTGCCGGGTTTTCCTGACAATATTTCGCGTATGCAAAAGGGTTACTTCTGGGTAGCCATGGGAGCGCCACGCAATAAAAGCCTGGACCGCATGGGAACAATGCCAGGCTTCCTTCGTAAGCTCATTTGGCGCCTGCCAAAATTTATGATGCCTAAACCGACTCGAACTGTATGGGCTATGGCCTTCAATGAAGATGGCGGAATATTTGCCGATATGCAAGGCAATGCGGATAACTTCTTCACAGCCACTGCCGTTGTGGAAACAAATGGTCGCCTGTATATGGCTTCTGTTGAAGCAGACGGTATTGCTACCCTTGAAATTACATTTATGCCTAAGCGATAGTGGCCAACCAAAACGGGTCATCGCTTTAGAGTATTAACCCGTTCCATCACTTTTATTGGTTTAGTGTTAAATAGCACTCGAGTTTCTTAACTAATGAGAATTTTACAGCCAGAGGATAGAACATGGAGAAAAGCGATGCTTTCAAAATATTTGCAATGGTCGGTGATCGGGGGTCTATTTCTGGGGCAGCGCGGGCACTTGGTGAGTCTAAAGTAACAGTAAGCCGGGCGGTATCACGGTTGGAGTCCCTCTACAACGTTAGACTAATTGAACGCACTACCCGGCGGATAACACTCACCGAAGTTGGGAGGGTTTTACACGCACGTTGCATTCGCATACGAGAAGAAATGGAAGATGCTGACGCTGAGATTGCAACCTATAGGAGTCGTCCGGCCGGTATATTGCGAATCGGCTGTACCAGTGATATAGCTAAAACACTCCTCACCCCAAACTTAAATGAGTTTCTGGATAAATATCAAGAGATTGATGTTCGTGTACGCGTTGGTGAAAGATTACTTCCAGAGCCCAACATTCTCGATGTCGTTCTCCATTGCGGATGGTTATCGGATTCTCGTTTGACAGCCAGAAAAATAGCAGAGGTAAAAAACATCCTTGTAGCAAGTCAAGAATACATACAAGCCAACGGAATGCCGACCTCTCCGGACGATCTCGAAAACCATGCCATCATCGGTAATTTCTACCTCGATGCAGCGGCGATTGAACCAGGGCCATTGCCTGCTTATGTGCCCAGACTTGAAATATTTCGGGACCAAGAACGTTTTACATTATCTACATACCGTAGGTTTTTATCGACCGATCATTCGCAAATCCTTGAGCTAGTGAAAAATGGCCGCGTCATTGCACCCATTACGGGTATTTTGGCACTTCCAGGACTACTCTCAGGAGAGTTAGTTCGCATCTTACCTGATTATGAAATAAGTGAGTCACCGCAACTGTATGCTTTATATCTCGATCGGCTGGCATCAATTCCCAAGTTAAAAATATTTCTGTATTTCATTGAGCAAGTCGTTAAGCGCCTTACAAAAGAGTGGCAGCCATTGGCCGATAAGCTCTTTCCGAAACAGAACCTCACCCTTTTCCCGTCGATAAACCTGCAAACCAGGAATAACTCTTGATGAGTTCTGCGAGTGGTTAACTTCTTAATGAGCGCGGGTTCAGTGACATTGTTCATGCAAGAGAAATTGTTGACGCATGGGGCTGGACTATAACTAATATCGGCCCCATTCTTCGTTAAATTATCAGTCACCTTCGGAATTTGCAGAAGGATGGCGAAACGGAAAATTTGAGAGTAAACCAAGTAAAGCGCTGCTCTCAATAGATTTCGAATAAACCCGCAGCCCCCATACCCCCACCGATACACATCGTAACTACGGCGTAGCGTTCGCCTCTACGCTTTCCTTCTATCAGCGCGTGGCCAGTCATGCGGGCGCCGGACATGCCGTAGGGATGGCCTATTGCAATAGCGCCGCCATTCACATTCAACCTGTCGTCCGGAATACCCAACCTGTCTCGGCAATAGATCACTTGTACTGCAAATGCTTCATTTAGCTCCCATAATCCGATGTCATCAATTTTTAGACCATTGCTATGTAGCAGTTTAGGCACCGCCGCAACGGGGCCAATTCCCATCTCGTCCGGATCAACACCCGCTACGCTCATACCTACATAGCGACCTAACGGCTGCAGCCCCCTTCGTTCAGCCTCTTTGGCTTCCATCAGCACTAGCGCTGAGGCGCCATCGGAGAGTTGACTGGCGTTGCCGGCAGTAACGTTTTTGCCAGGTCCTTTAACGGAATACAGAGCCCGCAAATCCTCCAGAGTAGTTTGTGGGCGATTGCCTTCGTCATGCTCCAACAAGACCTCTTTATAAGCAAGTACGCCGGTTTCCTTATCGTTGTAGGCCATCAAGGAACACATAGGAACAATCTCCTTGTCGAATAGCCCTTCTAGTTGTGCTGTTGCCGTTCGTTGCTGGGAGCGCAACGAGTATTCGTCACAAGCTTCCCGGCTGATCTCATAGCGTTTCGCTACGATGTCAGCCGTATCCACCATCTGCATATATGCTGCTGGATACATTGAGAAAAGCTCCATGTCCGGCTCAATACGCATCCGCTCAGTCTGCACCATCGAGATGGATTCCACACCTCCCGCAACGGCAATGCTCATGCCATCAACAATGATTTGCTTGGCAGCCGTGGCGACAGCCATAAGACCCGAAGCGCACTGGCGATCCAATGACATACCTGAAACTGACGTAGGTAACCCCGCGCGCAATGCAGCAAGGCGGCCAATGTTCAGCCCTTGCACACCTTGCTGCAATGCTGCACCTAGTACCACATCATCCACTTCACTACCGACAATCCCTGCTCGCTCGACAGCGTGTTTAATTGCATGCCCAGCCAGTGTTGCGGATGGGGTGGCGTTGAAAGCACCGCGATATGCTTTGCCAATCGGAGTTCGGGCGGTAGAAATAATAACGGCATCACGCATAGTAGATTCTCACTGGTTATTTTCGGATTGTGAACGGAAAGCGGCGATGAGTTCTTGATGAATCTGCGCAGTGGCAGACTCAGGAACCTGCTCTGATTCGCGATCGCCGATCACTTGCCAGCTAGCGAAAAGACGATTGGTGGTATTGGCATCGTTGCCCAAAAAAAGCCCACTGGTCAACGTTATGTAGGCACGAGCAAAATTACCCGCACCCGCGCAAACAATCGCCCTAGTAGGCGCACATTGCGAAACCAGTGGCAACAGTGCAGGACTTACTGCCTCAGGTTGTAATACACGCTTTGCTTGCGGCACCAAAAGCCCATCGCTCATAGCGGTCGCTGCAGTAGGCGCCAGACAGTTCACCAAAATGTTACTCTTGGCTCCTTCAAGCGCCAGTGTTTGCATCAGCCCCACCAGACCCATTTTCGCAGTTGCATAATTGGCTTGCCCGAAATTGCCATAAAGACCCGAAGAGGACGTCGTGAACACGATGCGCCCATACTTTTGGCGATGCATATGCTCCCATACGGCCTTGGTACAAATCACTGCCCCAATTAGATGTACGTCCAACACAGAGCGAAAATCATCTAACGTCATTTTAGCAAAGGTCTTGTCACGCAGGTTGCCTGCATTATTGACCAAAATATCGACTTTCCCCCACCTATCCAGAGTTTCCGCGACCATTGCCTTTATTTTCTCTTCATCAGTCACAGAGGATTGGAAACTAATAGCTTCCCCCCCTGATGAATTGATTTCTTCGGCAACCTTGTCGGCACCCGGCCCGATATCATTTATTACAACTTTGGCACCGTATCGGGCTAACAGGTGTGCATGGGCACGACCAAGCCCACCTCCGGCGCCGGTAATAATCGCAACACGCTCCTGCAGGTCGGATTTCATCATTCAGTTCCTTATAATACTAATGGGGTAGAGTGTTCGGTCAGAAATAGCGCGCGCAGTTCGCGTTTCAGTACTTTTCCTGTAGCGCTAAGTGGCAATTGAGCAATTGCCTGTGCGCCGGATAAACGCTGTGTCTTACCCATACGCTCATTAACCCAAGTGATAACTTCATGAGGGTTAAGCAAGTCGTCTTTAGATACGTAGAAGGCGAAGGGAGTCTCCCCCCAGGTAACCGAGGGAATACCTATAACCGCGCAATCTTCAACCAGGGGGTGTGTTCGTAAAACAGCTTCTATATCAGTTGGGTATACATTAAAGCCACCGCTAATAATCATGTCTTTAGTACGCCCAAGGAGTGTCAAAAAACCTTCTTTATCGAAGCGTCCAAGGTCACCGTGTCGTATGTATCCATTGCCATTAGCATCAATCCAGGTGGCTTCATGGGTCATATCCGGGCGACCATGGTAACCAGCCATCATCATATTTGAACGCCCCACGACCTCACCGATATCTCCAGAATTGACTTCATTCCCTTGTGCATCAATCAAGCGAATTTCGCAGCCAGGCACTGGCTTGCCTACAGTGTGGAGTTTGTTAGGGCATTCATTTGCCAAGAGAACACAAGTCCCTCCTCCTTCAGTCATTCCATAAATTTCGAGCAATGCTCCCGGCCAGCGGCGGATCACATCGGCCTTCAACTCGGGAGAAAAAGGGGCACCAGTACATGATTTAAAAATGAAACTTCCAAGATCAAAATCATCGAATTGTGTTAAAGCCATAATACGTTGGTACTGCACAGGAACCAGCATGGTGTGGGTAGCTCGTGAATTCTGCGCTTCAACTAAATACTCATAAGCATCGAATTTGCCCATCAGCACAGCAGTCCCCCCGCAAGCAAGCGACGGCAACAAACTGACTAATGTCGTATTGGAATAGATCGGCGTGGCGATCAAAGTGACGGCAGAGTCACATTGCGGAACAATCTGCCCATATGCTGCTATTTGACTCCAACGCATGCCATGCGTATGGATAATCCCCTTTGGCGTACCTGTGGTCCCTGATGAATAGATAATGTTAAAGGGGTCTGCAGGCGATATATCAACATACGTGGTAGCAAACCCTTCAGGGGCTAACCAACTATCGAACTCGTCAAGATTAGCGACCCTGATGCCAGTCGATGGCAGGCTTTCAAGAAACTCGCCATCCAAAAATATTAACGGAATACATGCATCTGCAATTACCGATGCGATTTGTTCGGGAGACGACGATAGAGAGATGGGTACAGCGACACAACCGGCACTAATAACGCCGAGAAAAGCTAAAGTAGCTAGCAATGGGTTGGACGAAGCAATGGCAATAGCAGTGTGCGGGGGGATATTGTTATACTGTATCGCTGCCAAAATCTGTTCAGAATAATGCTGTAACTCTTTATAAGTAACAAATACGTCCCTGAAGCGTAAAGCGACAGTGTCAGAACGTTCGTTAGCATGAATAGCGATCAAATCAGATATAGGTGAAAACTTACTTTTATTATCAAAGTGAAGTGTTGTCATGAAATTAATCCTCATCATCAATTCACTCACTATCGGCATGCATTTAAATTTTGACTAGCCACTGTAATGAAACCAATTGTTTCAAAAATGAAACCATAAAAACCAAGAGACATTAATCACATAAAAAACAATAACATTAAGATTTGCACATAAAACCCTAGAAAAAATCACCCATGAAAATTGCCGAGTTTAATTTTTAATGTAATTATCTGTGATTGCCTCCTTTCGGTTAACGATCACCTACTATTTATCAATACAAAAAATAAAACCAATGAATTCATATAAAAAATGAAAGGAATCTATATAAATTGGCCGTATAAAATGACATGGAAATAAATTAATATAAGTTATTGATTTTCAGAATAAATATAGCATTAACATCATTTCTTAGAGCATTTAAATACATAAATCCAAATTAAGAATAACTTTATACTCTTAAAAATATTAGCTAGCAGAAAAGATTAGCCCATTAAAAAGATTACTAATAAGATAGATTGTTCCTCATGGAGTTCATATTGCTTACACTATACCCACGGTGTTCATGCGAGCCTTGGCCGTTTTCCTTCGCTTAATTTACAATAAAATAAGAGCAGATCGTCTGTCGGATTTTCAGATGAAAATTAGAGAGTCATTCACAACCAGCCAGATCTCGAAGATAACTATAGGAGGATTTCCCGTCTTTCATTTGAAACCATCACGAATCAGCAGGGGCGAGGACTTGGCACAGGCATCGCGATGGAGAAATGCAGGGATAGAGTTGCCAAGAATCCTGATACTAATCGATCCTTGGGCTGAACTCACCAAAAGTACACCTGCCATAGCTGTCATGAACCAAGTGAACAGACCTCAGGTATCTACACGACATGATAGCGTGGTAAAGCTTGGGCTGGGAAGCTTGCACCCAATTATCCACTGCTCAGATCTCTATTTGGTGATCCAAGTGTACTTCGCCCAGTCGATATTTATCAAGGTACACTTGGTTTGCTCGCACCAACCTCACTTCAACTAACAAAAAGTCAATGCTGCCGGTGGTCATGCTCGATTGTTTGAGTATCGACGTTTTCGCGGCAATGGCTTCAACGACAGGGGCAAAGATGTCATACGACACATCGACGAAAAGCCTCCGTTAAGCAACATTATTTATATTACATTGCCATCATGGCCAAAGCGAAGAATGATTAGAATACCAAAACTAATTGTTTGCTGGTAGCAACAACACATGTACCAATCAGCGTACCAATCGCGGCAATTTAAATAAAAACACAATAAAAACAACTACATAAAAACAAAAAAAAGAATAGATCCAGAACATCGAGTGATCCTGCCCCGCATGCCATCAAGCCCGCGCCAAGCGGGCTTTTTTATGGCTGCAGATCAGCGATGGGCGGCCGCCTGCTCTTCATCAATCAGCCCCATTTTCTGCAGCTGCACCGCAATGCTCCAGGTTGAGCGCTCGAACTCATCGCTCAGCGCTTCCAGCGTCGCCCCGGCCGCATGGCTCTCACGCAGCCGCAGTTTTTCTTCTTCCGGCCAAGGGAAGTAGGCATTGGCCGGCCGGCCCTCGGCCAGATTCTTCTGCCGCTTCTCCTCCGGCGTCAGCCGGGCTTTTTTCTGCAGTTCGGATTCACCGTCGAACTCGTTGGCCAACGCGAACAGCAGGCGGATAGCCTCCGGCGCACAGGCCGCCGAAGCCGGTCTCAACAGCTCGCCGGTGTCGGGATTAACGCCGTTGGCCAGCGCCCTGAGCAACGTGCCGGTATTCATCGTTCGCCTCCTTGTCCGAGAAAATACGCGCCGGTCGTGGCGCTTTGTTCAGGCATTTTTCTCTGCCTCTCTCGAGAAAACCACGCTTTACGCCATGAAAAAGCGCCAGTTGCGAGCCAGATTCCAGGCGTTTGCACGCGAGTGACGGCGATTGCATCAGGTTGCGAGCCGGCAGGCCTCTGGGCAACCGGCCACCGGGAAGCTTATGAAAAACTGCCGAGCAGCGCGTGCGGATGACAATCGGCAAGATATCCCGCACGCCATAAGTATTTTGTTCTAATTATCACGCAAGGTAATGAAAGGACGGCGATGCTGTGGCTAAATGTGTTTTTTCTCTGCCCGTGAACCGTACGGACCGTTTATGCCACAAATTCTGCAATTTATTATGGCTCTGGTGGTGATCATCGCCCTGGCGCTGCTGGTCAGCAATAATCGCAAGAAAATCCGCCTGCGCTATATCATCCAGCTGCTGGTGATCGAAGGCGCGCTGGCCTATTTCTTCCTGCACTCCGCCAGCGGGCTCAGCGTGATCAAACACGTCGCCGGCTTCTTCGACACTCTGCTCGCCTACGCCGCCCAAGGATCGGAGTTCGTGTTCGGCGGCATGAGCAAGGATGGTCTGGCATTCATCTTCCTCGGCGTTTTGTGCCCTATCATCTTTATTTCCGCCCTGATCGGCATTTTGCAGCATTTCCGCATCCTACCGCTGATCATTCGCCTGGTCGGCACCTTGCTGTCCAAGGTCAACGGCATGGGCAAGCTGGAATCGTTCAACGCCGTCAGCACGCTGGTGCTGGGGCAGTCGGAGAACTTCATCGCCTATAAAGGCATCATCGGCGATATCTCGCCGCGCCGCATGTACACCATGGCCGCGACCGCCATGTCGACGGTATCGCTCTCCATCGTCGGCGCCTACATGTCGATGATCGACGCGCAGTACGTGGTGGCGGCATTGATCCTTAACATGTTCAGCACCTTCATCATTCTGTCGATCATCAACCCGTATCAGGTCGAAGACGAGCCGGAGCTGAAGCTGAACAAACTGCATGAAGATCAGAGTTTCTTCGAAATGTTGGGCGAATACATTCTGGCCGGCTTCAAAATTGCGATGATCATCGCGGCGATGCTGATCGGCTTTATCGCGCTGATCTCCGCCGTCAATGCGCTGTTCTCCGCGGTGCTCGGCATCAGCTTCCAGCAGATCCTCGGCTATGTGTTCTATCCGCTGGCTTGGCTGATCGGTATCCCGGCGGAAGAGGCTCTGAAGGCGGGCAGCATCATGGCGACCAAGCTGGTGGCCAACGAATTCGTGGCGATGATTGAGCTGAAGAAAATCGCGGCGGAGCTGTCGCCGCGCGGGCTGGGCATTCTGTCGGTGTTCCTGGTGTCGTTCGCCAACTTCGCCTCCATCGGCATCGTCGCCGGCGCCATCAAGGGGCTGAACGAGCAGCAAGGCAACGTGGTTTCCCGTTTTGGCCTGAAGCTGGTTTACGGCTCGACGCTGGTGAGCCTGTTGTCGGCGGCCATCGCCGGCCTGGTGCTGTAATCCCCACTCCCGGCCGCAGGGCCGGGAGTTCGCTTTAAAACGCCACGCACACCGGCGCATCCACCCGCATTACCGAATCCTGCGCAAACTGCTGCTTGTAGCCGCTGCGCAGCGCCTCGATATTCGCCTCGCTCTCTTTGCCCGGCGCATGGATCAGCAGCAGCGCCTTGCTGTTCTCGCGCGCCAGCTTGCCGTCGTGGCCCAGCCACTGCCCTTTGGCATCAAAGACCGTCAGCCCGTCTTTAAAGCGCGGCGTCACCTGGCTATCGACGAAGGTTTGCCACTCGGCGGCGGTGATCGCCGGCCCCGCCGGGCGATTCAGGCCGAAGTAGAGCGTTGTTTGCACCAGCGGGTCGCCGGTGCGGCAAGCCGGGGCGGGTGGCACAGCCTGGTGGCCTGGCGCCACGCAGCCGCTCAGCAGCAGGGCGGCCACCACGGCGCCGGCGGCCAATCTCGGGGAGTTTTTCATCTGCAGTCTCGGTTTATCGGTTGAAGGATTCGCTGCAAAAAGCATAGTCAGCGATGGAAACCAGCGCGAAATTTCTAATGCTTTCATCAACAGCCAGATGTTAAAAAAGGCTGGTTATCGGCAATAAAAACGGAGTTTTGATTAGCTAAATTAATCCGAAACGCCATCGGTGAAAAAAACTCAGTGGCGCGCGTCCTCGGCGGCGATTACCCTGCCGGCCATCATTCTGACGCAAGTACGCTGTGAATCCCTTATGTTACTGAGCATCCTTTATATCATCGGCATCACCGCCGAAGCCATGACCGGCGCGCTGGCGGCCGGCCGCCGCCAAATGGACATGTTCGGCGTGATCATCATCGCTTCGGTCACGGCGATCGGCGGCGGGTCGGTGCGCGATATGCTGCTCGGGCATTTTCCATTGGGCTGGGTCAAACACCCGGAATACATCGTCATCGTCGCGATAGCGGCGATCGTCACCACCTGGGTGGCTCCCCTGATGCGCCATCTGCGCCGCCTGTTCCTGGTGCTCGACGCCGTCGGCCTGATCGTCTTCTCGATCATCGGTGCGCAGGTGGCCCTGGATATGGGACACAGCGCGATTATCGCCGCCATCGCCGCGGTGATCACCGGCGTCTTCGGCGGGGTGTTGCGCGACATGTTCTGCAACCGTATCCCGCTGGTTTTCCAGAAAGAGATCTACGCCGGCATCTCCTTCAGCGCCGCCTGGCTGTATATCGGCCTGCAGCACCTCAGCCTGCCGCACAATCTGGTGGTGATCCTCACGCTGGTCGCCGGCCTGAGCGCGCGCCTGATCGCCCTGCGCTTCCGCCTCGGCCTGCCGGTGTTCAACTACCAGCATCCGGATCACTGATCTCGGGGCGGCAACGCGCCGCCGCCGAGGCCAAAACTGCAGAAATGTTGCCCTTCGACGCGCAAATTCGCTCATTCGCCGCTTTTTCCGCGCAAAGCCGCGGGCAAAATGCGAGCTAACGCTGCACCCGGCGCGTTAGCCGTGTATACTGTGCGGAGAAAATACACATCCGCTGTTATTGGCATATCAACCGTTATCAACGAACATCATCATGGCTCAAGGCACGCTTTATATTGTCTCTGCTCCCAGTGGCGCAGGTAAATCAAGTCTGATTCAGGCTTTGTTAAAGACGCAACCGCTGTACGACACGCAGGTTTCGGTTTCGCACACCACGCGCGACAGCCGCCCGGGTGAAAATCACGGCGAGCACTATTTCTTCGTCTCGAAAGACGAATTCCGCCGGATGATCGAGCAGGACGCGTTTCTTGAGCACGCCGAAGTGTTCGGCAACTATTACGGCACCTCGCGCGCCGCCATCGAACAAGTATTGTCGACCGGCGTGGACGTGTTTCTGGATATCGACTGGCAGGGCGCGCAGCAAATCCGCGCCAAAATGCCGCAGGCGCGCAGCATCTTCATTCTGCCGCCGTCGAAGGAAGAACTGGGCCGCCGCCTGCGCGGGCGCGGGCAGGATTCCGAAGAGGTGATCGCCAAACGCATGGCTCAGGCCGTGGCGGAAATGACGCATTACGCGGAGTACGATTACCTGATCGTGAACGATGATTTCGATCTGGCACTGTCCGATCTGAAGACCATCATTCGCGCCGAACGCCTGCGTTTGGGCCGCCAGTTGCTGCGGCATGACGCTTTAATCAGCAAACTATTGGCAGACTGAAGGCAGTTTCAGTATCATGCCCAGTCTTTTCGTCACCTGTGGAGTAGCACAAATATGGCACGCGTAACTGTTCAAGACGCTGTAGAGAAAATTGGTAACCGTTTTGACCTGGTGTTGGTCGCTGCTCGTCGGGCGCGTCAGATCCAGACCGGCGGCAAAGATGCACTGGTTCCGGAAGAGAACGACAAGTACACCGTTATCGCCCTGCGCGAAATCGAAGAAGGCCTGATCACCAGCCAGATCCTCGACGTGCGTGAGCGCCAGGAGCAGCAAGAGCAGGAAGCCGCAGAGATTCAAGCGGTTACCGCGATTGCTGAAGGTCGTCGTTAATTAGACTGCGAGTCCGCCTTGTACCTGTTTGAAAGCCTGAATCTGCTGATTCAACGTTACCTGCCCGAGGAGCAGATTAAGCGCCTCAAACAGGCATACCTCGTCGCGCGCGACGCGCACGAGGGCCAGACACGCTCCAGCGGTGAGCCTTACATTACTCACCCGGTCGCCGTGGCCTGCATCCTGGCGGAAATGCGTCTCGATCACGAGACGCTGATGGCGGCATTGCTGCACGACGTCATCGAAGACACCCCAGCCACCTATCAAGATATGGAACAGCTGTTCGGCAAGAGCGTCGCCGAACTGGTTGAGGGCGTCTCCAAGCTCGACAAGCTGAAGTTCCAGGACAAGAAAGAAGCGCAGGCGGAAAACTTCCGCAAGATGATCATGGCGATGGTGCAGGATATCCGCGTCGTGCTGATCAAGCTGGCCGACCGTACGCACAACATGCGCACCCTCGGTTCGCTGCGCCCCGACAAACGCCGGCGCATCGCGCGTGAAACCCTGGAAATCTACAGCCCGCTCGCCCACCGTCTGGGTATTCATCACCTGAAGACCGAGCTGGAAGAGCTGGGCTTCGAGGCGCTGTACCCGAACCGTTATCGCGTGATCAAGGAAGTGGTGAAAGCCGCACGCGGCAACCGCAAAGAGATGATTCAAAAAATCCTCTCCGAGATCGAAGGGCGACTGACCGAAGCCGGCATCGCCTGCCGCGTCAGCGGGCGGGAAAAACACCTCTACTCCATCTACCTCAAGATGCACCTCAAAGAACAGCGTTTCCATTCCATCATGGATATCTACGCGTTCCGGGTGATCGTGAAAGAGGTCGATACCTGCTACCGCGTGCTCGGCCAGGTGCACAGCCTGTACAAACCGCGCCCGGGGCGAGTGAAAGATTACATCGCCATTCCCAAGGCCAACGGCTATCAATCGCTGCATACCTCGCTGATCGGCCCGCACGGCGTGCCGGTCGAAGTGCAGATCCGCACCGAAGACATGGACCAGATGGCTGAGATGGGGGTAGCCGCGCACTGGGCTTACAAGGAAAGAGAACAGGGCGAAACCGGCACCACGGCGCAGATCCGCGCCCAGCGCTGGATGCAGAGCCTGCTGGAACTGCAGCAAAGCGCCGGTAGTTCGTTTGAGTTTATCGAGAGCGTCAAATCCGATCTGTTCCCGGATGAGATTTACGTTTTCACCCCGGAAGGCCGCATCGTCGAGCTGCCCGCCGGCGCCACGCCGGTCGATTTCGCCTATGCGGTGCATACCGATATCGGCCATGCCTGCGTCGGCGCGCGCGTCGATCGTCAGCCGTACCCGCTGTCGCAGTCGCTGACCAGCGGCCAGACCGTCGAGATCATCACCGCGCCGGGCGCGCGGCCCAACGCCGCCTGGCTGAACTTCGTGGTCAGCTCGAAAGCGCGCGCCAAAATTCGCCAGATGCTGAAGAACCTCAAGCGCGACGACTCCGTCGGCCTCGGCCGCCGTCTGCTCAACCACGCGCTGGGCGGCAGCCGCAAGCTGGCCGAAATCCCGCAGGAAAACATTCAGCACGAGCTGGACCGTATGAAGCTGGCGACGCTGGACGATCTGCTGGCGGAAATCGGCCTCGGCAACGCCATGAGCGTGGTGGTGGCGAAGAACCTGCAGGGCGATCAGTCCAGCCTGGGCGCATCCTCCGGCGTGCGTAACCTGGCCATCAAGGGCGCCGACGGGGTGTTGATCACCTTCGCCAAGTGCTGCCGCCCGATTCCGGGCGATCCGATTATCGCTCACGTCAGCCCGGGCAAAGGGCTGGTGATCCACCATGAGTCCTGCCGCAATATTCGCGGCTATCAGAAAGAGCCTGAGAAGTTCATGGCGGTCGAGTGGGATAAAGAGACCGAGCAGGAGTTCATCGCCGAGATCAAGGTGGATATGTTCAACCACCAGGGCGCGTTGGCCAACCTGACGGCGGCGATCAACGCGGCCGAGTCCAATATTCAGAGCCTGAACACCGAAGAGAAAGACGGTCGGGTTTATAGCGCCTTTATACGCTTGACCACCCGCGATCGCATCCATTTGGCAAACATTATGCGTAAAATCCGTATCATGCCGGATGTGATCAAAGTTAACCGCAACCGAAACTAGCGCTTATGAGTCCTGAACGCTATGCGCGGATTTGTGAAATGCTCGCGACCCGGCAGCCGGATTTGACGGTCTGCCTGGAGCAAGTGCACAAGCCGCATAACGTCTCCGCCATTATCCGCACCGCCGACGCCGTCGGCGTGCATCAGGTCCACGCCGTGTGGCCCACCACCCGCATGCGCACCCTGGTTTCCTCCGCCGCCGGCAGCAACAGCTGGGTCAGCGTCAAAACCCATCGTTCCATCGGCGACGCGGTCGGTCATCTGAAAGCGCAGGGCATGCAAATTCTGGCCACCAATCTGTCTGCGCGCGCGGTCGATTTCCGCGAGGTGGACTACACCCGGCCCACCTGCGTGCTGCTCGGCCAGGAAAAAACCGGCATCACCGAAGAAGCGCTGGCGCTGGCCGATCGGGACATCGTCATTCCGATGATCGGCATGGTGCAGTCGCTCAACGTCTCCGTGGCCTCGGCGCTGATCCTGTATGAAGCGCAGCGCCAGCGGCAGAACGCCGGCCTGTATCGCCGCGACAACAGCATGCTGGATGAAGAAGAGCAGCAGCGTCTGCTGTTCGAAGGCGGCTACCCGGTGCTGGCCAACGTGGCCAAGCGCAAAGGGCTGCCGCGCCCGCAGATTGACGAGCAGGGCCAGGTGGTCGCCAGCGCCGAATGGTGGGCGGCCATGCAGGCGACGGTGCGCAAATGAAAGGCCGCCTGCTGGATGCTGTCCCACTCACCACGCTTTCCGGGGTTGGCGCCAGCCAGGCGGGCAAACTGGCCAAGCTTGGCCTCGAGACCATTCAGGATCTGCTGCTGCACCTGCCGCTGCGCTACGAAGACCGCACTCGCCTCTACCCGATCAACGATCTGCTGCCGGGCATCTACGCCACGGTAGAAGGGGAAGTGCTGCGCAGCGACATCAGCTTCGGCCGCCGCCGCATGCTGACCTGCCAGATCAGCGACGGCACCGGCATCCTTACCATGCGGTTCTTCAACTTCAACGCCGCGATGAAGAACAGCCTGGCCACCGGCCGCCGCGTGACCGCCTACGGCGAGATCAAACGCGGCAACCACGGCGCGGAAATCATCCATCCGGAATACCGCATTCAGGGCGAAGCCAGCGAGGTTGAGCTGCAAGAGTCGCTGACGCCGGTCTACCCCACCACCGAAGGGGTGCGGCAGGCCACGCTGCGCAAGCTGACCGATCAGGCGCTGGAGCTGCTGGATACCTGCGCTATCGCCGAGCTGCTGCCGCCGGAGCTGAGCGGCGGCCTGATGAGCCTGCCGCAGGCGCTGCACACCCTGCATCGCCCGCCGCCGGACATCCAGCTGGCGGATCTGGAGCTGGGCAAACACCCGGCGCAAAAACGCCTGATCCTTGAAGAGCTGCTGGCGCATAACCTCAGCATGCTGGCGGTGCGCGCCGGCGCGCAGAGCTATCAGGCGCAGCCGCTGCTGCCGGACGATCGGCTGAAAAACCGTTTTCTCGCCCAGCTGCCGTTCTCGCCGACCGGCGCGCAAACGCGCGTGGTGGCCGACATCGAAGCCGATATGCAAAAAGACTTCCCGATGATGCGGCTGGTGCAGGGCGACGTCGGCTCCGGCAAAACGCTGGTGGCGGCGCTGGCGGCGCTGCGCGCCATCGCGCACGGCAAGCAGGTAGCGCTGATGGCGCCGACCGAGCTGCTGGCCGAGCAGCACGCCAACAATTTCCGTCAGTGGTTTGAACCGCTGGGGCTGGAGGTCGGCTGGCTGGCCGGCAAACAGAAAGGCAAGGCGCGCATCGCGCAGCAGGAGGCTATCGCCAGCGGCCAGGTGTCGATGGTGGTCGGCACCCACGCCATCTTCCAGGAGCAGGTGCAGTTCAACGGCCTGGCGCTGGTGATCATTGATGAGCAGCACCGCTTCGGGGTGCATCAGCGGCTGGCGCTGTGGGAGAAAGGCGAAGAGCAAGGCTTCCACGCCCATCAGCTGATCATGACCGCCACGCCGATCCCGCGCACGCTGGCGATGACCGCCTATGCCGATCTCGATACCTCGGTCATCGACGAGCTGCCGCCGGGCCGTACGCCGGTGACCACCGTCGCCATCCCCGATACCCGCCGCGCCGACATCATTCAACGGGTGAAGAGCGCCTGTCTGGAAGAGGGGCGGCAGGCTTACTGGGTATGTACGCTGATCGAAGAGTCCGAGCTGCTGGAAGCGCAGGCGGCGGAAGCCACCTGGGAAGAACTGAAAACCGCGCTGCCAGAGCTGAAGGTAGCGCTGGTGCACGGCCGCATGAAAGCGCAGGAAAAGCAGGCGGTGATGCAGGCGTTTAAACAGGGCGAGCTGCAGCTGTTGGTGGCCACTACGGTGATCGAAGTCGGCGTCGACGTGCCGAACGCCAGCCTGATGATCATCGAAAACCCGGAGCGGCTGGGCCTGGCGCAGCTGCACCAGCTGCGCGGCCGCGTAGGGCGCGGCGCCGTGGCCTCACACTGCGTGCTTCTGTACAAAACGCCGCTGAGCAAGACTGCGCAAACGCGCCTGCAGGTGCTGCGCGACAGCAACGATGGCTTCGTCATCGCGCAGCGCGATCTGGAGATCCGCGGCCCGGGCGAGCTGCTGGGCACCCGCCAGACCGGCAGCGCCGAATTCAAGGTGGCGGATCTGCTGCGCGATCAGGCGATGATCCCCGAAGTGCAGCGCGTCGCTCGCCATCTCCATCAGCACTATCCGGAGCACGCCCAGGCGCTGATCGAACGCTGGCTGCCGGAGAAGGCGCGCTACTCCAACGCATAAAAAAGGGCGCCGCAGGCGCCCTTTTCGCGATGACCCGCGATATCACCCCACCGCCGGGAACACCGGCAGCAGCAGATACAGCTTGATGACGATGGCATTGGCGATATCGATAAAGAACGCCCCCACCATCGGCACCACCAAAAACGCCACGTGCGACGGGCCGAAACGATCGGTGATCGCCTGCATGTTGGCGATCGCCGTCGGCGTGGCGCCCATGCCGAAGCCGCAGTGGCCGGCGGCCAGCACCGCCGCGTCGTAGTTTTTACCCATCACCCGATAGGTGACGAAGATCGCGTACAGCGCCATGACCAGCGTCTGCACCGCCAGGATCGCCAGCATCGGCAGCGCCAGCGAGGCCAGCTCCCACAGGCGCAGACTCATCAGTGCCATCGCCAGGAACAGCGACAGGCTGACGTTGCCCAGCACCGACACCGCCCGCTCGAACACGGTATAGAAACCGGTGAAGGCCAGCGTGTTGCTGAGGATCACCCCGACGAACAGCACGCAAACGAAGTTCGGCAGTTCAAACACCGTGCCGCTCAGCAGGCCGGCAATCAGCTGCCCCAGGCTCAGACAGATGGCGATCATGGCGATGGTTTCGATCATCACCAGCGAGGTGATCAGACGGCCGCTTTCCGGCTTCTCGAAGCCGCTCGGCTGCACGCTGTCATCCGGGGTGCCTTCCGGCGTGGAGGAGTGCTTGACCAGATAGCGCGCCACCGGGCCGCCGATCAGGCCGCCCAGCACCAGGCCGAAGGTGGCGCAGGCCATGGCGACTTCCGTGGCGTTCTCGAAGCCGTAGCGCTCGATGAATAGCTTGCTCCAGGCCGCCCCGGTGCCGTGGCCGCCCGACAGGGTGATCGACCCGGCGATCAGGCCCATCAGCGGATCCAACCCCAGCATTTTCGCCATGCCGATGCCGATGGCGTTCTGCACGATAAGCAGCCCCAGCACCACGAACAGGAACACCACCAGCACCTTGCCGCCGGCGCGCAAACGCGCCAGGTTGGCGTTCAGACCGATGGTGGCGAAGAAGGCCAGCATCAGCGGATCCTTCAGCGACATGTCAAAACTGATTTCCCAGTTGACGAGCTTTTTCAGGGCTAACAGCAGGAGGGCCACCAGCAAACCGCCGGCGACGGGAGCGGGAATGGTATATTTTCGCAGCAGAGGAATGGTTCTGACGCACTTGCCCCCGAGGAGCAAAACCAGCGTCGCCGCGACTAACGTGCCATAAGTATCAAGATGAAACATCCAGGTACTCCATGTAAGGAAAAAGATCCAAATAAAAATAATAAGTTATAGAAAACCACTGAGTTTTTAAACTTGATGAGTGCAGGATTAGAAGTAAAAAACGCTGAGATGACAAGAAAAAATGAATGAAAATGCGACATAAACAGGAAAGTCGGCAACATAATATTTACGCGCAACCGTTTGCTTTTGTGGGGCGGAGCATTAAAATGCCTGCTTTGCCGTATCTGGAAACGCCACACCATGAGCATGTCATCCTCCGAGCTTGATGCCGCGCGCCAAGCCGCCTCAGAACCCCGCGCCAGTGAACTGATTTATCGCCTGGAAGATCGCCCGCCGCTGCCGCAAACGCTGTTTGCCGCCGGCCAGCATCTGCTGGCGATGTTCGTCGCGGTGATCACCCCGGCCCTGCTGATCTGCCAGGCGCTGGGCCTGCCGGCACAGGATACCCAGCACATCATCAGCATGTCGCTGTTCGCCTCCGGTCTGGCTTCCATTCTGCAAATCAAAACCTGGGGGCCGGTGGGTTCCGGGCTGCTGTCGATTCAGGGCACCAGCTTCAACTTCGTTTCGCCGCTGATCATGGGCGGCCTGGCGCTGAAAAACGGCGGCGCCGACGTGCCGACCATGATGGCCGCGCTGTTTGGCACCCTGATGGTCGCCTCCTGCACCGAAATTCTGCTGTCGCGCGTGCTGCATCTGGCGCGCCGCATCATCACCCCGCTGGTTTCCGGCATCGTGGTGATGATCATCGGCCTGTCGCTGATTCAGGTCGGCCTGACCTCGATCGGCGGCGGCTACGCCGCGATGAACGATCATAGCTTCGGCTCGCCGAAAAACCTGCTGCTGGCCGGCGCGGTGCTGGCGGTAATCATCCTGCTGAACCGCCAGCGCAACCCTTACCTGCGCGTGGCTTCGCTGGTGATCGCCATGGCGGTCGGCTATCTGTTGGCCTGGGCGATGGACATGCTGCCCGCCGACGCACCGGCGACCCCTACTGCGGCGATCACCATCCCCACGCCGCTCTATTACGGCCTGGGCTTCGACTGGAACCTGCTGCTGCCGCTGATGCTGATTTTTATGGTCACCTCGCTCGAGACCATCGGCGACATCACCGCCACCTCCGACGTCTCCGAACAGCCGGTCAGCGGGCCGCTGTACATGAAGCGCCTGAAGGGTGGCGTGCTGGCCAACGGCCTGAACTCGATGCTGTCGGCGGTGTTCAATACCTTCCCCAACTCCTGCTTCGGCCAGAACAATGGCGTGATCCAACTGACCGGCGTCGCCAGCCGCTACGTCGGCTTCGTGGTGGCGCTGATGCTGATCGCGCTGGGGCTGTTCCCGGCGGTGGCCGGCTTCGTGCAGCACATCCCCGAACCGGTACTGGGCGGCGCGACCATCGTGATGTTCGGCACCATCGCCGCCTCCGGCGTGCGCATCGTGTCGCGCGAGCGTCTCAACCGCCGCGCCATCATGATTATGGCGCTGTCGCTGGCCGTCGGCATGGGCGTCTCCCAGCAGCCGCTGATCCTGCAGTTCGCGCCGGACTGGCTGAAAACCCTGCTCTCTTCTGGCATCGCCGCCGGCGGCATTACCGCCATCGTGCTGAACCTGGTGTTCCCGCAGGAACACGAGAAGAAGTAACCTGTCCATCGGCGTTCAAACGGCCGCTTGCGGCCGTTTTTTATTGTCTATCAGACCATTGCCCTTGAGATGCCCGGCCAATTGCGGCATAAACAGGGTATCTTTTTTGACCGATGCGGATGTAGACGATGAAATTTATCGGAAAGCTGTTGCTGACGTTGCTGCTGCTGATCGTGCTGGCGGCAGTGGTGCTGTACCTGGTGGGGCAAACCCGCTGGGCGGCAGGCCGCCTGAGCGCCTGGATCAGCGACAACAGCGAATACCGCCTGTCGATAGGAAAAATCACCCATTCGTGGAGCCAGCCGAACCAGATTGAGCTGGAAGACGTGCAACTGGCGCGCAACGGCCAGCCGCAGGCGCTGGTCGCCAAACGCGTCGATCTGGGCCTCAGCCTGCGCCAAATCACCGAGCCGCGCTATTTTCACAGCGTCACACTGCGCGACGGCACGCTGAACGTGCAGCCGCAGGCGGCGGCGCTGCCTGTACAGGCCGACGTGCTGCAGCTGAGCAACATGGCGTTGCAGTCCAACGATAACGAGTGGCAACTCAACGCGCAGCAGGTCACTGCCGGCATCACGCCGTGGCGCCCGCTGGCCGGTCATCTGCTGGGGGACAGCAACCAGTTCCAGTTCAGCGCCGGTTCGATGACGCTGAACGGCATCCCCGCCTCGAAGGTGTTGGTGCAGGGGGAGCAGAAGCAGGGCAAGCTGCTGTTGAACAACTTCGGCGCCGATCTGGCGCAGGGCGACCTGACCGGCGTGGCCAGCCGCGCCGCCGACGGCAGTTGGCAGGTGGATCGCCTGCGGCTGAGCGGCGTGCGCATGCAGACCCCGCTGACGCTGGCGGAATTCATGCAGCGCTTTACCACCCTGCCGCCGGTCACCCTCAAGCGTTTCGATCTGATCGACGCGCGCCTGGAAGGCAAGGCATGGGCGTTTAACGATCTCGATCTGTCGCTGCAAAACGTCAGCGTCGAAAAAGGCGACTGGCGCAGCGAAGACGGCTCGCTCAACGTCAACGCCAGCGACGTGATCAACGGCGGCTTCCACCTGATCGATCCGATCTCCACCCTGCGGCTCTCCTCCGCCGGCATAGCCATTCAACAGTTCACCACCCGCTGGGAAGGCGGGCTGCTGCGCACCTCCGGCAACTGGCTGCGCGCCGGCAAACGCCTGCAGCTGGATGAAGTGGCCATGGCGGCGCTGGAGTACACCCTGCCGAGCGACTGGCGCGAACTGTGGCTGAAACCGCTGCCGGACTGGCTGGCGGAGGTGTACGTCACCAAGCTGACCACCAACCGCAATCTGATCATCGATATCAACCCGGCATTCCCGTTCCAGATCACCGCGCTGGACGGCTACGGCAGCAACCTGCTGCTGGCGCGCGATCGCCAGTGGGGCATATGGTCTGGATCGCTCAACCTGAACGGCAGCGAGGCGACCTTCAACAAGATAGACGTGCGGCGCCCTTCGCTGGCGCTGAACGCCGACGCCAATCAGATTAACGTCACCGAGCTCAGCGCCTTTATGCCTAATGGGTTGCTTGAGGCCAAAGCGACCGTCGATCAGCTGCCGGGCAAGCCGTTCCAGCTGACGCTGCACGGCCGTTCGGTACCGATCAACACCTTGCAGCAATGGGGATGGCAGCCGGTGCCGCTGACGGGCGACGGCAACCTTGAGCTGCAGTTGAAAGGGCTGCTGAACAGCGACGGGCCGTTCAAAGCCTCGTTGAAGGGAAATCTGCAGGCCACCGCCGGCGACGGCCAAGCGGTGAACCAGCAACTGCCGTAATGCCCTGCGCGGCCCGCCCTCAGGCAGGCCGCCGTCTTACTCTTCCAGCGCCTCAGAGCCGCCCTGATCCAGCGGCACATCCGGCTCGGCCGGCAGCACCATGTAGGTGCCTTCGAACACCGCGCCTTTATCCTCGTCGCCGAACAGATGCACTTCGGCGTGCACGCGCGCGCGGCGGCCGCGCGCCAGACGCGCCAAGTCGCCGCTCAGCGAGCCGAGATCCGCCACCGCTCGCGGCCTGCCGGTAATCGGTTTGCTGTAGCGAATGTGCGCGTCCGCCAGAATGATGGTGCCGCCGAGGTGGCGCTCGCGCAGCAGCAGCCAAATCAGCCCCCAGGCGGTCAGCGTCGCCAGCGAGAACAGGCTGCCGGCGAACAGCGTGTGGTGCGGATTCTGGTTGCCGGTCTCGGGCATGGTGGTGACGAAGCGCTGGCCGGTGTATTGGCTGATGCGCACGCCCATCTTTTCGCTCAGCGGGATGTGTTCATACCAGGCCTGCTGCAGTTGGCCGCACCAGTCGGGGCGATGCAGGATATCGTCCAGCGTCGCTACCGGTTTGATCATCAAAAAGTGGCGGATCGGGGTGGTCTGCGGCGCAGTGATCTCCCCCTGATTGACGAACCCCAGCTTGGCGAAGAAGTCCACCGCGTCCTCACGGGCGCTGCACACCACCCGCTTCACGCCCTCCTGCCGCGCAACGGACTCCAGCGTCATCGCCACCAGCGTCCCCAGCCCTTTATCCTGCAGCGTCGGATCTACCGCCAGAAAACGGATCGCCGCCTCGTTGTCGGCATTGATGTACAGCCGCCCGATGGCGACGATTTTACCGGCCTCGTCCACCACCATTTGGTGGTGGGCCATGGCGTCATAGGCATCCTTTTCCGAACCCACCGGCTGGTGCAGCGGCTTGCGCAGCATTTCCCAGCGAAACTGGTAATACTCCTTCAGTTCTTGCTCTGTTACGGGTACTCGTAGGTGATACATAGACGCCTGTTCTCCGAATGCTTAGACCTGTAGCCAGAATGTCACCGGACCATCGTTGACCAGCGCCACCTGCATGTCGGCGGCGAATTCGCCGGTCTGGGTCTCTACGCCGCGTTCGCGGCACTGGCCAACAAAATATTGATACAACCGATCGGCGACCAAAGGTGCGGCGCCGCGCGAGAAGCTGGGCCGCATGCCCTTTTGGGTGTCCGCCGCCAGGGTGAACTGCGAAACGACCAGCACGCTGCCCCCGGCCTGCTGGACGTTGAGATTCATCTTGTCGTTCTCGTCGCCGAAAATGCGGTATCCCAACACGCGTTCGCACAGGCGCTGCGCTTTTTGCTCGTTATCGCCCTGCTCCACGCCCAATAACACTAACAAACCGGGGCCAATCTTGCCTACCGTCTCGCCACCCACCGTGACGCTGGCGTTTAACACCCGTTGAATCAACGCAATCATTCCTGCTGCCCTTCTGGTTTCTGTTCCTGTTGCTCCGCCTTCTGCCGACGGTAGTCGCGGTATTCGCCGATGGTCACGGTGATTTCCGCGCCGAGTAACACGATACACCAGCTCCAGTAGACCCACAGGAATAAAATCGGGATCACCGCCAGCACACCGTAAATCAGCTGGTAGGAAGGGAACATGGTGACGTACAGCGCGAATCCCTTCTTGCCCAGCTCGAACAGCAATCCGGCCACCAGCGCGCCAATCAGCGCGTCTTTGGGCGGCACCCGCACCGTCGGCACGATGCAATACAACAGCCAGAAGGAAGCGCACGACAAAATCAGCGGGAAGATACGCAGCACCTGATCCACCAAACCGTTGACGCCGGTCTGCGCCAGCCAGTTGAGCGACAGCAGGTAGGAGCTGATGGCCATGCTGGCGCCCACCAGCAGCGGCCCCAGCGTCAGCACCATCCAGTACACGGCGAAGGAAAAGACGATCGGCCGCTTGTTCTTGCTGCGCCAGATGGTGTTCAGCACGCTGTCCACCGAGGAGATCAGCAGCAGCGCGGTGACGATCAGCCCGCAGGTGCCGACGGCGGTCATCTTGTTGGAGTTGGCGACGAACTGTTCCAGGTAGTTCTGTATGACGTTGCCGGCGGCCGGCACGAAATTGGAAAAGATGAAGCTCTTCAGCTGTTCGCTGATGTCGGAAAACATCGGGAAAGCGGCGAACAGCGCGAACACCACGGTGACCAGCGGCACCAGCGACAATAGGGAAACATAGGCGAGATGGCCCGCCAACATCGTCAGGCCATCGTGATCGATACGCTGGTACAGCAGCCGTCCGAAGGTGACGCCGGGCTTAATCGCAGAGGGCAGCTTCTTGCGGCGGAAAAACGACATAGTCACTCCTTGATGTCCGTTGATACGCCTTAAGCTTAACGCGCCCTGCGCTCATTGAGCAAAATAGGCCGGCACCACGTCGCGATCGGTGACGTGCACCGTCTTGATCCCCAACGCCTGCGCGGCGAGGACGTTCGCCGGGTGATCGTCGAAGAACACCGCGTCGGCGGCGGCGGTGTTTTCCGCGGCCAGCACATGCTGGTAGATCTCGGCCTCCGGCTTGCGCATGCCGAGATCTTGCGACAGATAGAGGTGATCGGCGGCGGCGGCCACTTCAGGATAGTGCTGCGGCCAGTAGTTGCAGTGCAGACGGTTGGTGTTCGACAGTACCACCACCCGGTGGCCCTCGTTGCGCAGGCGCTGCATGATGTCGATCACTTCCGGGCGCAGCGCGACGAATACCGCCTGCCAGCCGGTGGCGAATTGCTCGAAGCTGAGCGCGATGCCCATTTCATCGCACAGCTTGCCGGCGAAGTCTTCGTCGCTGATTTCACCGCGCTCATGCTGCTGGAACACCTCACCCATAGTGAAACGATCGGACAGCACCGCCAACGGCGTGCCGCTCAAATTGCTCCACACGCCCAGCACACGCTTGAAATCGATATCGACGATCACATTACCTAAATCAAAGATATACAGCATAGTCCTCTCCTGATGGGCCGGTGAGATTTCACTGTAGCGGGAAAAGGAACAGCTGAACAGGGAACGAACGGAAAAGCGCATAGCGCGCCGCACAAACGGGGAACAACAGAGGAAAAAACTCAGGGCGCGAGAACCGCGCCCTAAGCATGAGACACTCAATCAGCGATTAAGCGTCTTTAGGACCGCGGCTGGCGCGCTTACGATCGTTTTCCGTCAGGTGACGCTTACGGATACGGATCGAGGTTGGCGTCACTTCTACCAGTTCGTCGTCATCGATGAACTCCAGAGCTTGCTCCAGGGTCATTTTGATGGCCGGAACCAGGGTAGTCGCTTCGTCAGTACCGGAAGCACGCATGTTGGTCAGCTTCTTACCGGTCAGGCAGTTTACGGTCAGGTCGTTGGAACGCGAGTGAATACCGATGATCTGGCCTTCATACACTTCCGCACCGTGGCCCAGGAACAGCTTGCCGCGATCCTGCAGGCCGAACAGCGCGAACGCGACCGCTTTGCCCTGGCCGTTGGAGATCAGCACGCCGTTCTGACGCTGGCCCACTTCGCCCGGACGCACGTCGTCGTAGTGGCTGAAGGTGGAGTACAGCAGACCGGTGCCCGAAGTCATGGTCATGAATTCGTTACGGAAGCCGATCAGACCGCGGCTTGGGATCACGTAGTCGAGACGCACGCGGCCCTTACCGTCCGGATCCATGTTTTTCAGGTCGGCTTTACGCTCGCCCATCGCCTGCATCACGGAACCCTGATGCTGCTCTTCGATATCCAGCGTCACGTTCTCGAATGGCTCCTGCTTGCGGCCATCGATTTCGCGGAAGATAACTTTCGGACGGGAAACCGCCAGCTCGAAACCTTCGCGACGCATGTTTTCGATCAGCACCGACAGGTGCAGTTCGCCACGGCCGGAGACGCGGAAGGCGTCCGCATCGTCGGTTTCTTCAACGCGCAGCGCCACGTTGTGCACCAGCTCTTTGTTCAGACGGTCAAGGATCTGACGCGACGTCACGTACTTGCCTTCTTTACCGCAGAACGGCGAGGTGTTGACGTTGAAGAACATGGTGACGGTCGGTTCGTCGACGGACAGCGCCGGCAGCGCTTCTACGGCGTTGGTGTCGCAGATGGTGTCGGAGATGTTCAGCTCGCCCAGGCCGGTGATGGCGATGATGTCGCCCGCTTCCGCCAGGGTGCTGTCAATACGCTCCAGACCCAGGTGGCCCAGCACTTTGCCCACTTTACCGTTGCGAGTTTTACCTTCGCTGTCGATGATGGTGACCTGCTGGTTCGGCTTCACTTTACCGCGCTTGATGCGGCCGATGCCGATAACGCCCAGGTAGTTGTTGTAGTCCAACTGGGAGATCTGCATCTGGAATGGCGCTTCCAGCTCAACCTGCGGCGCAGACACGTGGTCGACGATCGCCTGATACAGCGGGGTCATGTCTTCCGCCATGTCGGTGTGGTCGACGCCGGCGATGCCGTTCAGCGCAGAAGCGTAGATGATCGGGAAGTCGAGCTGCTCGTCGGTCGCGTCGAGGTTCACGAACAGGTCGAACACCTGATCCACAACCCAGTCAGGGCGCGCGCCAGGACGGTCAACCTTGTTGATGACCACGATCGGCTTCAGACCGTTGGCGAAGGCCTTCTTGGTCACGAAGCGGGTTTGCGGCATAGGGCCATCCATTGCATCCACAACCAGCAGCACCGAGTCAACCATCGACATCACGCGCTCTACCTCGCCGCCGAAGTCGGCGTGTCCCGGGGTATCTACGATGTTGATACGGTAACCGTTCCAATTAATGGCGGTGTTTTTTGCGAGGATGGTAATCCCACGCTCTTTCTCCAAATCGTTGGAGTCCATTACGCGTTCGGTGGCTTCTGCACGCTCTCCGAAAGTACCGGATTGTTGCAGCAGCTTATCAACCAGGGTGGTTTTACCATGGTCAACGTGGGCAATAATGGCGATGTTACGCAAATTTTCGATCACAGCTTTGCCTCGGGCATTAGAAATAGCGCGCTATTGTACACGTATTAAGCGAGGGACTAAACAAGATCACAACCATCTCTTATAAACAACCGCGTACCGGTCAGTTTGTGATCCCTTTCACGGTGCAAAAAGCCGCAATCGCTGCACTTTTGCACCATTTCGGTGCCTGCGCCCACCCTTATTGCACCATAACAGTGCAATTTATCGTTGATGGTGCATACTGTGGCTGGGTAAAACCCGCGCAGAAAGGCGATGAACGCCTTTTTAAAAAGTTGGCACGCTTTTCGCTTTAGTCTTTTCAAGGCGAAAAAAAGCCAGTTCCACAGATTCGTTCCACGACGACGACAATGATAAACCGGGAGAGTTAAGTATGTCCGCTGAACACGTTTTGACGATGCTGAATGAGCATGAAGTGAAATTCGTAGACCTGCGTTTCACTGACACCAAGGGTAAGGAACAGCACGTGACTATCCCGGCTCACCAGGTAAACGCCGACTTCTTCGAAGAAGGCAAAATGTTTGACGGCTCCTCTATCGGTGGTTGGAAGGGCATCAACGAATCTGACATGGTGCTGATGCCGGACGCCAGCACGGCGGTTCTGGATCCGTTCTTCGAAGAACCTACCCTGATCATTCGCTGCGACATTCTCGAGCCGGGCACCATGCAAGGCTACGATCGCGACCCGCGCTCCATCTCCAAACGCGCCGAAGACTTCCTGCGCTCCTCCGGCATCGCGGATACCGTGCTGTTCGGGCCAGAGCCTGAGTTCTTCCTGTTCGACGATATCCGCTTCGGCAGCAGCATCCGCGGTTCCCACGTGGCCATCGACGACATCGAAGGCGCCTGGAACTCAGGTACAAAATACGACGGCGGCAACAAAGGCCACCGTCCGGCGGTGAAAGGCGGTTACTTCCCGGTTCCACCGGTCGACTCTTCGCAGGATCTGCGTTCCACCATGTGCTTGACCATGGAAGAGATGGGCCTGGTGGTTGAAGCGCACCACCACGAAGTGGCGACCGCCGGTCAGAACGAAGTGGCAACCCGCTTCAACACCATGACCAAGAAAGCCGACGAAATTCAGATCTACAAATACGTGGTGCACAACGTGGCGCACGCCTTCGGCAAAACCGCGACCTTCATGCCGAAGCCTATGTTCGGCGACAACGGTTCCGGCATGCACTGCCACATGTCACTGTCCAAGAACGGCACCAACCTGTTCGCCGGCGACAAATACGGCGGCCTGTCTGAAACCGCGCTGTTCTACATCGGCGGCATCATCAAGCACGCCAAGGCGATCAACGCCCTGGCCAACCCGACCACCAACTCGTACAAACGTTTGGTGCCGGGTTACGAAGCGCCGGTGATGCTGGCTTACTCCGCCCGTAACCGCTCCGCGTCCATCCGCATCCCGGTGGTCGCCAGCCCGAAAGCGCGCCGCATCGAAGCCCGCTTCCCGGATCCGGCGGCTAACCCATACCTGTGCTTCGCCGCGCTGCTGATGGCCGGCCTGGACGGCATCATCAACAAGATCCACCCTGGCGACGCCATGGACAAAAACCTGTACGACCTGCCGCCGGAAGAAGAAGCCGAGATCCCAAAAGTGGCCGGCTCGCTGGACGAGGCGATGGCCGCACTGAACGAAGACCGCGAGTTCCTGACCCGCGGCGGCGTGTTCACCGACGATGCGATCGATGCCTACATCGAACTGCGCAAAGAAGAGATGGACCGCATTCGCATGACGCCACACCCGGTTGAGTTCGAACTGTACTACAGCGTCTAAGCCCTACCCGCGCCGTCTGCGCAGGCGGACGGCGCCCACATTTTTGTTATCGCTTTTTTGTTGCCGTGGAAACTTTCAGCCCATCTTCGGATGGGTTTTTTTCTCCACCGTATTTTCTGCAAAACTATTCCATACCGCGCCGATCCCGGATGGAGTAGGATAGATGCACTAAAAAGGTGCAGGAGTCTGCTGTATGGCAACTGGCAAGCTGCCCGATGCTGGGCAGATCCTCAATTCACTCATCAACAGCATCCTGCTGTTGGATGACTCTCTGGCGGTTCACTACGCCAACCCTGCGGCACAGCAATTGCTGGCGCAAAGCTCCCGCAAGCTGTTCGGCACGCCGCTGCCCGATTTGCTCGGTTATTTTTCGCTGAACGTCTCTTTGATGCGTGAAAGCCTGCGCGCCGGTCAGGGCTTCACCGACAACGAAGTGACCCTGGTGGTCGACGGCCGTGCGCATATCCTTTCCCTGACCGCTCAGGCGCTGCCGGAAGGCTATATTCTGGTCGAGCTGGCGCCGATGGACAATCAGCGCCGCCTGAGCCAGGAACAGCTGCAGCATGCCCAACAGGTGGCGGCCCGCGATCTGGTGCGCGGTTTGGCGCACGAGATTAAAAATCCGCTGGGCGGTCTGCGCGGCGCGGCACAGCTGCTGGCCAAGGCGCTGCCCGATCCGGCGCTGACCGAATACACCAAGGTGATCATCGAGCAGGCCGATCGGCTGCGCAATCTGGTGGATCGCCTGCTCGGCCCGCAGCGGCCCGGCCAGCACATCACCCAGAGCATCCATCAGGTCGCGGAGCGCGTCTGCCAACTGGTGTCGCTGGAAATGCCGGATAACGTCACGCTGGTGCGCGATTACGATCCGAGCCTGCCGGAAATGGCCCACGACCCGGATCAGATAGAACAGGTGCTGCTGAACATTACCCGCAACGCGCTGCAGGCGCTGGGCGAAGCGGGCGGCACCATCACGCTGCGCACCCGCACCGCGTTTCAGATTACGCTGCACGGCACCCGCTACCGCCTGGCGGCGCGCATCGACGTCGAAGACGACGGCCCCGGCGTGCCGGCGCAGCTGCAGGACACGCTGTTCTACCCGATGGTCAGCGGCCGCGAGGGCGGCACCGGCCTGGGATTATCCATCGCCCGCAATCTTATCGATCAGCATTGCGGAAAAATTGAATTCAACAGTTGGCCAGGTCATACCGAATTCTCGGTCTACCTGCCCATTCGTCAGTGAGGTTTGCTATGCAACGAGGGATAGTCTGGATCGTCGATGACGATAGCTCCATCCGCTGGGTGCTTGAGCGCGCGCTCACCGGCGCGGGCCTGAGCTGCGCCACCTTCGAAGGCGGCAATGACGTGCTGGAAGCCTTGGCCACGCAAACCCCCGACGTGCTGCTGTCCGATATCCGCATGCCGGGCATAGACGGCCTGGCGCTGCTCAAGCAGATCAAACAGCGCCACCCGATGCTGCCGGTGATCATCATGACCGCGCATTCGGATTTGGACGCCGCCGTCAGCGCCTATCAGCAAGGGGCCTTCGACTACCTGCCGAAGCCGTTCGATATCGACGAAGCGGTGGCGCTGGTCGAGCGCGCCATCAGCCATTATCAGGAGCAGCAGCAGCCGGTGCGCAGCCAGCCGGCCAGCGATCCGGCGGCGGACATCATCGGCGAGGCGCCGGCGATGCAGGACGTGTTTCGCATCATCGGCCGGCTGTCGCGTTCGTCGATCAGCGTGTTGATCAACGGTGAATCCGGCACCGGCAAGGAGCTGGTGGCGCATGCGCTGCACCGCCACAGCCCGCGCGCCAAGTCGCCGTTCATCGCCCTGAACATGGCCGCCATCCCCAAGGATCTGATCGAGTCCGAGCTGTTCGGCCACGAGAAAGGCGCCTTCACCGGCGCGAACCAAATCCGTCAGGGCCGTTTTGAACAGGCCGACGGCGGCACGCTGTTCCTCGACGAGATCGGCGATATGCCGCTCGACGTGCAAACGCGCCTGCTGCGGGTGCTGGCGGACGGCCAGTTCTACCGGGTCGGCGGCTATGCGCCGGTGAAGGTCGACGTGCGCATCATCGCCGCCACGCACCAGAATCTGGAGCTGCGGGTGCAGGAAGGCAAGTTCCGCGAGGATCTGTTCCACCGCCTGAACGTGATCCGCGTACATCTGCCGCCGCTGCGCGAGCGCCGTGAAGACATCCCGCGGCTGGCGCGCCACTTCCTGCAGATCGCCGCCAAAGAGTTAGGCGTCGAGGCCAAAAACCTGCACCCGGAAACCGAAACCGCGCTGACCCGCCTGCCCTGGCCGGGCAACGTGCGCCAGCTGGAGAACACCTGCCGCTGGCTGACGGTGATGGCCGCCGGGCAGGAAGTGCTGATCCAGGATCTGCCGGGTGAGCTGTTCGAAACCGCCGCGCCGGAAAGCCCCAGCCACAGTCTGCCGGACAGCTGGGCCACGCTGCTGGCGCAGTGGGCCGATCGCGCGCTGCGTTCCGGTCATCAAAACCTGCTGTCGGAAGCACAGCCGGAAATGGAGCGCACGCTGCTCACCACCGCCCTGCGCCACACCCAGGGGCACAAACAGGAAGCCGCGCGCCTGCTGGGCTGGGGGCGTAATACCCTGACCCGCAAGCTCAAAGAGCTGGGTATGGAATAGGAACGGGGATGGATGATGAAAAACGCCGTCCGGCGCACAAAAAAACGCCAACCGCAGGCTTTACAGCCGGTGCGGGCGCAGTATGATCGTGTCGCACACTCTGGAGGTTGACGATGCTGGACTCATTCATCGTATTCATTTCTCAGGGCGCGGAGCTGGGCTCCGCCGCCAGCCACACCCCGCAGGCGGCGGTTGCCGCGGTATTGTGCGCCGCGCTGATTAACTTCTTCAGTTAAAAAAACAGCCGCATCAGCGGCTGTTTTTTCATCCTCAGATCACCCGTGAGAACTGCTGGCTGCGCGCCTGTTGCCGCAGATAGCGGTCGAAACACATGCAGATATTGCGGATCAGCAAGCGCCCGCGCGGCGTGACGCGAATGCCCTGCTCGTCGCGCTCCACAAGCCCATCGCGTTCAAACGGCGCCAGCAGCTGCAGGTCTTCGGCGAAGTAAGCGGTGAAATCGATGCCGTATTGCCGTTCGAGCGGCTGATACGCCAACCGGAAATTGCAGATCAGGGTTTTGATCAGATCGCGCCGCAGGCAATCGTCGTCCGTCAGCGCCAGCCCGCGCCACAGGGCGTTGCCCTGCGCCGGTACGCTCTCATAGTAATGCTTCAGCTCTTTCTGGTTCTGCGCATAGCTGTCGCCGAGCATGCTGATGGCCGACACGCCCAGCCCCAGCAGATCGCTGTCGCCCTGGGTAGTATAGCCCTGGAAATTGCGGTGCAGCTTGCCTTCGCGTTGGGCGATTGCCAGCTCGTCGTCCGGGCGCGCAAAGTGATCCATGCCGATGAACTGATAGCCGGCGCCGGTCAGGAAAGCGATGCTCTGCTGCAGAATATCCAGCTTCTGCTGGGCGCTGGGCAGATCGGCGTCTTTGATTTTGCGCTGGGCGGCGAACAAGTTCGGCATATGCGCGTAGTTGAACACGCTGAGGCGATCGGGATTCAATTCAGCCACCCGCTGCAGCGTGAAAGCGAAGCTTTCCGGCGTCTGTTTCGGCAGGCCATAGATCAGATCGATATTGGTCGAGCGGAAGCCCAGCGCTTTGGCCCGCTCAATCAGGGCGAAGATAAAGGCTTCGTCCTGCTCGCGGTTGACCAACTGCTGCACCTGTTTGTTGAAATCCTGCACCCCCATGCTCAGACGGTTAAAGCCTTCGGCGCGTAAATGATCGAGCACATCCAGCTCTATCTCGCGCGGATCGACCTCGATCGACATCTCCGCATCGGGCAGGAAATCAAAGTGTTCGCGCAGCAACGCCACCAGCCGGCTGATTTGCGTTTTATCCAGGTAGGTCGGCGTACCGCCGCCCCAGTGCATCTGGCCGACCTTGCGGCCGGCGAACAGCGGCGCACGGCTGGCGATCTCTTGCGCCAAAACGTTCAGGTACTCGTCGGCCTTGTGGGTCTGGCGCGTCACCAGCTTGTTGCAGCCGCAGAAGTAACACAGCTTATGACAGAAAGGGATATGCACATACAGCGACAGCGGCCGCTCAGGGTAACGCGCAGCGGCGCGTTGAAACGCCGCTTCGTCGTAGCGCTGGTTAAACTCCAGCGCCGTGGGGTATGAAGTATAACGCGGCCCTGAGTAGTTATATTTTTGGATCAGGGCCAAATCCCAGACAATCGTCTGCTCTGACATGCTCACTCCTTCCGATATCTTTTTCTACCGGGCCTGGAGAGAGGCGGTTGTCTGCGCTGTCTGGCCACGGAAGCGCTGCGAAAACGCGCTTTGCGCTTAGACAGCCGCCATAGTTTACCGAATAACCACAGCAGATAACACATCAAGAGTAGGGCTATTGCCGGGATGAGCCACATAGCGCGTTAAAAAGCGTCTTTCGGGTTGCCGCCTTTCAGCAGCTTCAGAATATCTTCCTGCTTCTCTTCTTCTTCGTCGTCGTCTTCACCCAGTTCGATGCCCAACACGTCCATCAGCACATCGATGCGATCCAACGTTTTGTCGACATAGGTCTGCTCTTCCGCGTTCAGCGTTTCGCCATCGTCGATGCGATCCAGCAGCGCGTTCAGGCGTTCGTCATTTTCCAGCTTCGCCAGCTCTTCTTCCGGCGACAGGCGCGGTTTCGCTTCGGCCTTTGGCTTCGGCTGCGGTTTGGCCTTCACTTTGGTTTCGTCGACCACCAGCGCTACCGGCACTTTACTGCCGATACGCGGATCTTTGGCTTCCGCCGCCGATTTGTTCTTCTGGCTGCCGGACTCGACCTGGGTGCGCGAACCGGAAGCGTGGCCGCGGCGCTTTTTCAGGCGTTTGCGCTCGCGCGCTTCCTGATCGAGCTCCATACGGCTTTTCTTTTTCGTTTTTGACTTCGCCGCGCTGCCGCGAGGTGCTTTTGATGGCTGGTTCATAGCGTGTGCTCTTAGGTATGTAGATTCAGTATAGAATTGCGGCGGAATCTAGCAGAAAGCGGACAAAGAAAAAAGGCGGCAGGTTAAACCTGCCGCCTATTTCGCACCTTCTTGCGAAGGGTATTCCTGTTACGCGCTCCTTGCGCACATGCAACATCCCGGTTTTTCCTTCTGCTATAACCGCATTCCCTGCCACTACGTCCTTCATCCTGAAAGAAAAATCGTCCATGGCGCAATCCATTCGCATCCGCTCTTCCCGAGCGAGCTTCCTGCCGGCATCCAAACTGCCAATACTTCACCATCCGATGTGCCTGCCGCCTGTTCCGGTGCGAAAGGGTCACTTCCTGTTGCGTTCATCCTGGCACTCATTGCACGCCCTGTGCATTCCCTGAGATTTGTCATCCTTCCCGGATGTTCCTTAATCCTGCGCAACCCTGCGTTAACGACTACTTTACGTTATTGTTGCCAAGGCTCAAGGCACCTGACGCCGATTTGGACGACATTTCCCTACAACGAAAAAACAACATATTGTTTTTAAAATAAAAACAGAAACATCACTTTCGAATAAAGCGACATTACCCGCGATTCGAATGGCAAATGTCTCACAACGTACGCGCGGCATAACCGTCGTTTTATCGCGTCCCGCCGCTTAAAAACCGAGAAACACGCCATTTTTACCGCTGATGCAGTTATAATCGCCAACCAGTTAGCCATCCTCACGGAGACGAAAAATTTTGACCAGCAAGAACTACAACTATCATGTGACCCATTTCGTCACCAGCGCACCCGATATTCGCCATCTGCCGGGGGATGCAGGAATTGAAGTCGCCTTTGCCGGCCGTTCCAACGCCGGGAAATCCAGCGCGCTGAATACGCTGACCAACCAAAAAAGCCTGGCGCGCACCAGTAAGACGCCGGGGCGCACCCAGCTGATCAACCTGTTCGAAGTGGAAGACGGCATCCGCCTGGTCGACCTGCCGGGTTACGGCTACGCCGAAGTGCCGGAAGAGATGAAGCGCAAATGGCAGCGCGCGCTGGGCGAATACCTGCAGATGCGCAACAGCCTGAAAGGCCTGGTGGTGCTGATGGATATTCGCCATCCGCTGAAAGATCTCGACCAGCAGATGATCCAGTGGGCGGTCGACGTCGGCACGCCGGTGCTGGTGCTGCTGACCAAGGCCGACAAGCTGGCCTCCGGCGCACGCAAGGCGCAGCTCAATATGGTGCGTGAAGCGGTGCTGCCGTTTATGGGGGATATCCAGGTTGAAGCCTTCTCGTCGCTGAAGAAGATCGGCGTCGACAAGCTGCGCCAGAAGCTGGACACCTGGTTTAACGAGATCCCACCGGAAGTGCTGCCGGAAGACGAAGCCGGCGAATAAGCCCAGGCCGAACGCCAGAGCCGATGCCTCGCCGCATCGGCTTTTTTATACCCGCAGTTCAGCCGCAGGCGGGATTTTTTGTTATCTAATTACAGTTCTGAAATAAAGCCATCATAAAAACTTATCGCCAGGGCTGGCTTATCTCGCCGGATTACGCGAGTCGAAAGGAGGAAAGCAGGAAAGCAGGAACGAAAAGCGGTGCGGAGCGATAGGAAAAACGTATGGTTTGCTGCTGTTTTTACAATAAAAAACGCCCCAGTCAATACTGACTGGGGCGGCTAAATATTCAGCCAAATCCGATTACGTGAAGTAAAAGGTCTGAAAGATAGAACATCTTACCTCTGTACCCTACGCCTGTAACTCTACCTTATTTTTTCGCAGGGCAAAAGAATTTTTTGTAGTTTACTTACACAATTTGCGGCGCAAGAACGGCGAAGTTGGGGAAACTATCGCCGCATCTTGTAGCTTAATTACGAAAAGTGCTTAGGTTATCGCCAGTTAGCGCATCCGGCGATAACCCGGTAATCAGTGCGCCTCATCCCAGTTCATGCCGACGCCCACGTCGACCTTCAGCGGCACCGCCAGAGTCATGCTGCCTTCCATCAATTGACGGATGCGTTGGCTGGCTTCTTCGATCACCGACTCATGCACCTCAAATACCAATTCATCGTGCACCTGCATGATCGCGCGCACCAACGGCTTCTCCTGCCCTTGCAGCCAGGCGTCGACCTCGATCATCGCACGCTTGATGATATCGGCCGCGGTGCCCTGCATCGGGGCGTTGATGGCGGCGCGCTCGGCCGCCTTGCGGCGCATGGCGTTGCTGGAGCGGACGTCCGGCAGGTACAGGCGGCGCCCGTCCAGCGTGCTGACATAGCCCTGTTCGGAAGCCTGTTGACGGGTGCGCTCCATGTAGTCCAGCACGCCCGGATAACGCTCGAAGTACAGATCCATATAGCGCTGAGCTTCCCCACGCGGGATCCCCAACTGGCGCGCCAGGCCGAAGGCGCTCATGCCGTAAATCAGGCCAAAGTTAATCGCCTTGGCGCTGCGGCGCTGTTCGCCGGTCACTTTATCCAACGGCACACCGAAGACTTCCGACGCCGTGGCGCGGTGAATGTCTTTCCCTTCGGCGAAGGCCTTCAGCAGCCCTTCATCCTGTGACAGATGCGCCATGATGCGCAGCTCGATCTGCGAGTAGTCGGCCGCGACGATGCGGTAGCCTTCCGGCGCGATGAAAGCCTGGCGGATGCGCCGCCCTTCTTCGTTGCGCACCGGGATGTTCTGCAGGTTCGGATCGCTCGAGGAGAGACGGCCGGTCGCAGTCACCGCCTGATGGTACGAGGTGTGTACCCGGCCGCTGACCGGGTTGATCATCAGCGGCAGCTTGTCGGTATAGGTGGTCTTCAGCTTCGCCAGGCCGCGGTATTCCAGGATCACCTTCGGCAGCGGGTAATCCAGCGCCAGCTCGGCCAGCACTTCTTCGTTGGTGGACGGCGCACCGCCCGGAGTTTTCTTCAGCACCGGCAACTTTTGTTTCTCGTACAAGATAGCCTGCAGCTGCTTGGTCGACGCCAGGTTGAACGGCTCTTCCGCCAGCTCGTGGGCCTGCGCCTCCAGCTCAGCCAGACGCTTGGCCAGCTCCTGGGAGTGGGCCGACAAAATGGCCGGATCGATCAGCACCCCGGTGCGTTCGATATGCGACAGCACCGGCAGCAGCGGCATTTCAATCTCGTTGAACACCGTCAGCAGCTCTGCGCTCTGTTTCAACTGCGGCCACATCGCCAGGTGCAACTGCAGCGTGACATCGGCGTCTTCGGCGGCGTAAGGCGCCGCCTGCTCCAGCGCGATCTGATTGAACGTCAGCTGGTTTTTGCCCTTGCCGGCGATCTCTTCGAAGGTGATGGTTTTATGGCCCAGATAACGATCGGCCAGGCTGTCCATATCGTGACGGCCGCCGACGCTGTCCAGCACATAGGACTCCAGCATGGTGTCGTAGGCGATGCCGCGCATCTCAATGCCGTAGCGCGCCAGCAGGCTCATGTCGAACTTCAGGTTTTGCCCGACCTTCAGCGCCTTATCGTCCTCCAGCAGCGGCTTGAGCGCTTCCAGCACGTAGGCGCGGTCCAGCTGTGGCGGTGCGTCCAGATAATCGTGCGCCACCGGCAAATAAGCCGCCTCGCCCGGCGCGATCGCGAAGGACAGGCCGATCAGGTTGGCGGTCAGGGTATCCAGACCGTCGGTTTCGGTATCGAAGGCAAACACGTCGGCCTTTTTCAGCCGCGCCAGCCAGTCGGTAAAGGTCGCTTCATCCAGAATGGTGACATAACCGTCCTGGGACAGCTTGGCCTCCGCCAGCGCCTTCGGCGCTTCCGCGGCGGCGGCGGCCGGTTTGGCGCCGCCGGTAGCTTTCGCTCCCGCGCCTTTCTTGTTTTCCAGCCATACGCCGGCTTCCACGTCCGCCAGCCAGCGTTTGAATTCGTACTGTTTGAACAGCTGCTGCAGCGTATCGACATCCGGTGCAGAGACCGTCAGATCCGCGCAGGTCAGATCCAGCTCAACGTCGGTTTTGATCGTCGCCAGCTTATAGGAGAGGTACGCGACCTCTTTGTTCTGCTCCAGCTTGGCCGCCATGGTTTTGGCGCCGCGGAAGCTCAGCGTGGCGATATTCTCCAGATTGCCGTACAGCGCATCCAGCCCGCCGATACCCTGCAGCAACGCCTGAGCGGTTTTCTCACCCACGCCCGGCACGCCGGGAATGTTGTCCGATGAATCGCCCATCAGCGCCAGGAAGTCGATGATCAGCTCCGGCGGAATACCGTACTTGTCGCACACTTCCTGCGGGCCGAGGATGGTGTTGTTCATGGTGTTGATCAGGGTGACGTTCGGCGTCACCAGCTGCGCCATGTCTTTGTCGCCGGTGCTGATCAGCACCGCGTGGCCGGCCTTTTCGGCCTCCAGCGCCAGCGTACCGATGACGTCGTCCGCCTCAACGCCGGGCGTCACCAGCAGCGGCAGGCCCATCGCCTTGACCATGTTGTGCAGCGGCTCGATCTGCGCACGCAGATCGTCCGGCATCGGTGGCCGGTGCGATTTGTATTCGGCGAAGAGATCATCGCGGAAGGTCTTCCCTTTGGCATCAAACACCACGGCAACGTGGCTCGGTTGATACTGCAGCAGCAGGCTGCGCAGCATATTCAGCACGCCGTACATCGCGCCGGTCGGCTCGCCCGCCGAGTTGGTCAGCGGCGGGAAGGCGTGATAAGCGCGGTAGAGGTAGGAGGAACCGTCAACCAGGATTAGTGGGTTTTCTGCAATCTGGGCCATAGCGTTTCTTTATCGTGATCGGACATAGGGGTAAGCATGCCATAGCTGGCCGCCGGAGACGAACCTTAGCGTGCATTGCGGACGAAAATGATGAGATTGTGCGCGAGGATCCGCAAGATCTTACCTGTGGATAACTTTGTGCATAGAAAAGAGACCTAATTATAACGTTGTGATTATCGTTATAACGGCGAATAAAATTCCTATTTAAATCACCGCGTTAAAAGAACGAATTCCGGCGACGCTTTATTACTGGCTTTTATTGGATTTGTGGATATAACTTTCGCCGGATTTTAATCGCACTATTAATCAAATTCGGCGCCTCAATTACCTTAGCACAAGCTGGACAAGTTGCACAAAAACTCGGCAAATGGTTATCCGGCGAGGCGAAAAACAGTGATTTTTAGCGGCGCTTTACCCCGACATTCTCTGTTAAAATAGGCTTTTGTTCATGCGCTTCGGCATGCAACGATGTTCCCAACAACCGTCAGCCCATAACCATGCCAAGATTGCTAACGCCTGTTATCTTTATCATTTCCGTCATACTCACCATTCTGGTAACGGTGTTGTGTTCTATCCCCATCACGCTGGCCGGCATCGTGAAACTCCTGGTGCCCATTCCCGCCGTCTGGCGATATATCTCTGCTTTCGCCGATTTCATGATGTGGTGTTGGTGTCAGGGGCTGGCGCTGTTATTGCGCATTAACGGGCAATTGCGTTGGGATATTGAAGGGCTGGAAGGGCTGGATCGCAAAAACTGGTATCTGCTGATCAGCAACCACGAAAGCTGGTCAGACATTGTCGTGTTGTGCGTGCTGTTCAGAAATCATATTCCAATGAATAAGTATTTCCTCAAGCAACAGCTCGCCTGGGTGCCTTTTGTCGGCCTGGCCTGCTGGGCGCTGGATATGCCATTCATGAAGCGTTACTCCCGCGCCTATTTGCTCAAGCATCCGGAGAAGCGCGGCAAGGATATCGAAACCACGCGCCGTTCCTGCGAAAAATTCCGTCAACGTCCAACCACCATCGTCAATTTCGTCGAAGGTTCGCGCTTCACCGAAGCCAAGAAAATTAAAAGCAATTCGCCGTATCGCAATTTGCTGGCGCCCAAAGCCGCCGGCATCGCGTTTACCCTTAGCGCGCTGGGCAATCAGTTCGACAAAGTGTTGAACGTCACCCTGCTCTATCCGGAAAATAACCAACGGCCTTTTCTGGATATGCTGTGCGGTCGTTTGACGCGCATCGTGGTAAGAATAGAGACGCTACCGATCGATGAAACCCTGCACGGGGACTATTTCAACGACAAGCAGTTCAAGCGGCGTTTCCAACTGTGGCTGAATACGCTGTGGCAGGAAAAAGACCGGCTGCTGGATAAATTGAAGCGGCAATACGGATAAAAAAAACGCCGGCAACGAACGCCGGCGTTTTTCATGTTGAATCTGGCTTATTTCTGCTGGCTGAGGAATTTAACCACGTCGGCGAACTGCTTCACGTAAGCGTCCATCGAGCTGGTGTCCAGGCCATCGTTTTTAACCATGTATTTGCCGTTCACGAATACCGCCGGCACACCGCGCAGTTGCAGATCTTCCGCGGCTTTCTCCTGTTGAACCACCAGAGATTTCACCACGAAGCTGTTCCATGCCGCGTCATAATCTGCGGCGGTCACGCCCGCTTTCACGAAGACGTTACGGATATCATCCGGCGTTTGCACGGTCTGGGTTTTCTGCACCGCTTCAAACATCAACGGGCTTACCTTGTCTTCCACGCCCAGCGCCATCGCCACCGCCCATGCCTGAGTCAGCTGTTTGCCCAGCGGCCCCAGGAACTCAACGTGGTACTTGGTCATTTTGGTGCCGGCAGGCAGCGCCTTCTTCACGTTCTCGGACACGTGATAGACCTGCTCGAACTGGTAGCAGTGCGGGCAGTAGAAGGAGAAGAACTCCAGCACCTGAGGCTCACCGGTCACCGGCTTGTCCAGGGTCACGTACTGAGCGCCATCGCTAAACTGTGCCGCCGAGGCACTGAAGGCCATCACCATGCCAACGAGCGCCAACCATATTTTTTTCATAAGACTAAACTCTCCATTGTGTTAAAGCTTCAATACATTGGCGTCAGCTGCAGAGGGGGCTCCTGCAACAGCTTAACCTGTTCGGTGAAGGCCGCAGTCTGAGACAACCAGAAATCAGACTCCGCCATCCACGGAAAACTCTTAGGGAAGGCCGGATCCTGCCAACGGCGGGCGACCCAAGCCAGGTAATACACCATGCGCATCGCCCGCAGCGGCTCAATCAACGCCAGCTCGCGTTGGTCGAACTCGGCAAATTCGCCGTACGCTTCCAGCAAGACGTCCAGCTGCATCAATTGATCGCGCCGCTCACCGTGCAGCAGCATCCACAAGTCCTGCACCGCCGGGCCGTTACGCGCGTCATCAAGATCGACGAACAGCGGGCCGTCGCGCCACAGAATATTGCCCGGATGGCAATCACCGTGCAAACGGCGCGGCTGCCAGTCCAGATGCCAGTGCGCCTTGATCGCCGCAATCAGGTTGTCCGTTGCCAGCAGGAACGCGTCACGCTGTGCTGCCGGCAACAGCCCGCAATCGGCCAACACCTGACGCGGGGCGGTGAGATACTCTTCAACCCCCATCGTCGGCCGTTCGGCGAACAAACGCTCGCCGCCGACCTGATGGATACGGCCCAGGAAACGACCCACCCATTCCAACTGATCCAGGTTGTCTATCTCATATTGGCGCCCGCCCACGCTGGGAAACAGGGTAAAGAAGAATCCACAGTGCGTATGCAGCGTAGCGCCTTGCAGCGCCAGCGGCGCCACCGCAGGAATTTCCGCGCTGGCCAGATCCAGAGCGAACTGATGTTCCTCACCGATTTGTGCGGCGCTCCAGCGCTCCGGGCGGTAAAACTTCACCACGTAGCGCCGGCGATCTTCGTCCATAAACTGATAGACGCGGTTCTCATAGCTGTTCAGCGCCGTCAGGCCGGAATCGACGCGCAGGCCAACCCCTTCTAGCGCGTCCATAATCAAATCGGGCGACAGGGTGTCGAAATTAAAAGCAGAGTTATTCATAACGTTCGTTTGATCGCTGACAGCACGGTGCCGGGAATGAGAAATAGTAGCATTAATGACGCCTTTCACGAGCTATGCTTTCTCGCACCGCGCGAGGATCAGTCCTTGATAACGCCGCGAGCGCGCAACAGCGCCGTTTTAAAATCTTCTTCGTAATCTTTCTTCAGGCCCGGGATCTGATCCGTGCCGGCGCTGCCGCGCATTTTCAGATGGTAAATAAGAATGTCGTCGCTCAGTTCGGACAACTCGCCCTGGAAACCCGCTTCCTGCGCCAGCTTTTGCAAAAACTGCATCAAATTGAGATCGGGATCTTCCTGCCAGGCCGGGTGCAACAGCTCGATCAACTCGTTTACGCGATGCGTTTTCATCTCAATATCGTCCAATAGCATGAATAAACTCACAAAGTAACAGGCTTACCCACGCAGTGAAAGAACCGGCTTGTCAATAAAGGTAAATCCTGATGTCGCGCCGGCTTTAGCGCTACAATCAGCGCATCGACAAGGCGGGATAAACGAGATGCATAAAGAAATCAGCGGCGTCATTTTGGCCGGCGGACGGGCCACGCGTATGGGCGGTGAAGACAAAGGCCTGGTGTCGATTGCCGGTATCGCACTCTATCAACACGTATTGGCTCGGTTACGGCCGCAAGTGGCTTCCGTCGCCATCAGCGCCAATCGCAATCAGGCACGTTACCAGGCGAGCGGTTTGCCGGTGATTGGCGATCTGACGCCCGATTTCGCCGGGCCGTTGGCCGGGATGCTCGCCGGGCTCAAACAGGCCCCCAGCGAGTGGGTGGCCTTCGTCCCTTGTGACGTCCCCGACTTTCCCGCCGATTTAGTCGCGCAGCTATGGCGGCAAAAAGGCGCGGCGCCAGCAGCCTTTGCCAGCGATGGTGAACGAGATCACCCTACGCTGGCATTATTGCATACCCAAATAGCGCCGCAGCTGGCCAACTATCTGGCGCGCGGTGAACGCAAGCTGATGCTGTTCTTGCATCAGATTAACGCACAACGCGTGGTGTTCAGCGGGCAGCAAACGGCATTTCATAACCTGAATACGCCGGAAGACTGCCTGCACTGGCAGCAAGCACGAGAGCTAAAAACATGAATCGTTCATTGCCCCCTTTGCTGGCCATCGGCGCCTACAGCGGGACGGGGAAAACCACCCTGCTCAAGCAATTGATCCCAATGCTGAAACAGCGCCAGGTGCGGGTTGGACTGATAAAGCATACGCATCACGACATGGATGTGGATACGCCGGGTAAAGACAGCTATGAGCTGCGCAAAGCGGGTGCCGACCAAACGCTGGTCGCCAGCGATCGCCGTTGGGCATTGATGACCGAAACGCCGGAGCAACAACCTTTGGATCTACGCTACCTGGCAGGGCGTTTTGACGCCGATAAGGTCGATTTGATTCTGGTGGAAGGGTTCAAACATGAGCCGGTCAGCAAGATCCTGCTTTATCGGGCCGAGATCGGCAGACCGTTGGAAGACATGCTGGATAAATTTGTCGTGGCGGTAGCCAGCGACCAGCCGCTATCCATCGCGGCTAAGCAGTTGGATCTCAATCAACCGGAAAGCATCGCCGACTTTATTGTCGAGTGGTTGAAAGGCGCAGCGTAGCTGCGCTTTTTTGCGTTTTACGCATAGCAAAAAGCCCTGAACGTCAGTTCAGGGCTTTCGGCTTTATTTGATGCCTGGCAGTGTCCTACTCTCGCATGGGGAGACCCCACACTACCATCGGCGCTACGGCGTTTCACTTCTGAGTTCGGCATGGGGTCAGGTGGGACCACCGCGCTATTGCCGCCAGGCAAATTCTGTTTCATTCCAACCGCTTCACTCTCGTGTCGCCATCAGAACCAATCTCGGAACTTCGCTGAAAATATCTTCGTCTCTAAAACACCTTCGGTGTTGTAAGGTTAAGCCTCACGGATCATTAGTACTGGTTAGCTCAATGCATCGCTGCACTTACACACCCAGCCTATCAACGTCTTAGTCTTAAACGTTCCTTCAGGGGCCTTAAAGGCCCAGGGAAGACTCATCTTGAGGCAAGTTTCGCGCTTAGATGCTTTCAGCGCTTATCTTTTCCGCACTTAGCTACCGGGCAATGCCATTGGCATGACAACCCGAACACCAGTGGTGCGTTCACTCCGGTCCTCTCGTACTAGGAGCAACCCCTCTCAATCTTCCAACGCCCACGGCAGATAGGGACCGAACTGTCTCACGACGTTCTAAACCCAGCTCGCGTACCACTTTAAATGGCGAACAGCCATACCCTTGGGACCTACTTCAGCCCCAGGATGTGATGAGCCGACATCGAGGTGCCAAACACCGCCGTCGATATGAACTCTTGGGCGGTATCAGCCTGTTATCCCCGGAGTACCTTTTATCCGTTGAGCGATGGCCCTTCCATTCAGAACCACCGGATCACTAAGACCTACTTTCGTACCTGCTCGAGCCGTCACTCTCGCAGTCAAGCTAGCTTATGCCTTTGCACTAACCTCACGATGTCCGACCGTGATTAGCTAACCTTCGTGCTCCTCCGTTACTCTTTGGGAGGAGACCGCCCCAGTCAAACTACCCACCAGACACTGTCCTCACCCCAGATTATGGGGCCGAGTTAGAACATCAAACATTAAAGGGTGGTATTTCAAGGATGGCTCCACGCAGACTGGCGTCCACGCTTCAAAGCCTCCCACCTATCCTACACATCAAGGCTCAATGTTCAGTGTCAAGCTATAGTAAAGGTTCACGGGGTCTTTCCGTCTTGCCGCGGGTACACTGCATCTTCACAGCGAGTTCAATTTCACTGAGTCTCGGGTGGAGACAGCCTGGCCATCATTACGCCATTCGTGCAGGTCGGAACTTACCCGACAAGGAATTTCGCTACCTTAGGACCGTTATAGTTACGGCCGCCGTTTACTGGGGCTTCGATCAAGAGCTTCGCCTTGCGGCTGACCCCATCAATTAACCTTCCAGCACCGGGCAGGCGTCACACCGTATACGTCCACTTTCGTGTTTGCACAGTGCTGTGTTTTTATTAAACAGTTGCAGCCAGCTGGTATCTTCGACTGGCTTCAGCTCCATCCGCAAGGGACTTCACCTACATGCCAGCGTGCCTTCTCCCGAAGTTACGGCACCATTTTGCCTAGTTCCTTCACCCGAGTTCTCTCAAGCGCCTTGGTATTCTCTACCTGACCACCTGTGTCGGTTTGGGGTACGATTTAATGTTACCTGGAGCTTAGAGGATTTTCCTGGAAGCAGGGCATCAACTACTTCTGCACCGTAGTGCATCGTCATCACGCCTCAGGGTTAGTATGCAACCGGATTTACCAGGTCACACCCCCTACACGCTTAAACCGGGACAACCGTCGCCCGGCCAGCCTAGCCTTCTCCGTCCCCCCTTCGCAGTAACACCAAGTACAGGAATATTAACCTGTTTCCCATCGACTACGCTTTTCAGCCTCGCCTTAGGGGTCGACTCACCCTGCCCCGATTAACGTTGGACAGGAACCCTTGGTCTTCCGGCGAGCGGGCTTTTCACCCGCTTTATCGTTACTTATGTCAGCATTCGCACTTCTGATACCTCCAGCAACCCTCACAGGCCACCTTCAACGGCTTACAGAACGCTCCCCTACCCAACAACGCCTAAGCGTCGCTGCCGCAGCTTCGGTGCATGGTTTAGCCCCGTTACATCTTCCGCGCAGGCCGACTCGACCAGTGAGCTATTACGCTTTCTTTAAATGATGGCTGCTTCTAAGCCAACATCCTGGCTGTCTGTGCCTTCCCACATCGTTTCCCACTTAACCATGACTTTGGGACCTTAGCTGGCGGTCTGGGTTGTTTCCCTCTTCACGACGGACGTTAGCACCCGCCGTGTGTCTCCCGTGATAACATTCTTCGGTATTCGGAGTTTGCATCGGTTTGGTAAGCCGGGATGGCCCCCTAGCCGAAACAGTGCTCTACCCCCGAAGATGAGTTCACGAGGCGCTACCTAAATAGCTTTCGGGGAGAACCAGCTATCTCCCGGTTTGATTGGCCTTTCACCCCCAGCCACAAGTCATCCGCTAATTTTTCAACATTAGTCGGTTCGGTCCTCCAGTTAGTGTTACCCAACCTTCAACCTGCCCATGGCTAGATCACCGGGTTTCGGGTCTATACCTTGCAACTAATCGCCCAGTTAAGACTCGGTTTCCCTACGGCTCCCCTATACGGTTAACCTTGCTACAAAATATAAGTCGCTGACCCATTATACAAAAGGTACGCAGTCACACCACGAAGGTGCTCCCACTGCTTGTACGTACACGGTTTCAGGTTCTATTTCACTCCCCTCGCCGGGGTTCTTTTCGCCTTTCCCTCACGGTACTGGTTCACTATCGGTCAGTCAGGAGTATTTAGCCTTGGAGGATGGTCCCCCCATATTCAGACAGGATGTCACGTGTCCCGCCCTACTCATCGAACTCACGACCTGTGCATTTTAGTGTACGGGGCTATCACCCTTTGCTGCGCGACTTTCCAGACGCTTCCACTAACACACAAGCCGATTCAGGTTCTGGGCTCCTCCCCGTTCGCTCGCCGCTACTGGGGGAATCTCGGTTGATTTCTTTTCCTCGGGGTACTTAGATGTTTCAGTTCCCCCGGTTCGCCTCATGCCACTATGTATTCATGACATGATAGTGTGTCGAAACACACTGGGTTTCCCCATTCGGGTATCGCCGGTTGTAACGGTTCATATCACCTTACCGACGCTTTTCGCAGATTAGCACGCCCTTCATCGCCTCTGACTGCCTAGGCATCCACCGTGTACGCTTAGTCACTTAACCTCACAACCCGAAGATGTTTCCATCGTTCAAGTTGCAAACATTTGAGAGACTCTATGACAGGTTACTCTTTATCCCAGCACTTCTACGGAGGGATAAATTTCAGCCGTCATGTTTCAATTTTCAGCTTGTTCCAGATTGTTAAAGAGCAATATCTTAAACATGACTCGAAAGTCATCTTTAAGATATGGTGTATCGTCAGATACTGAAGACCGCCGCTTTCACCGGGTGGGTCGGAAGCTTGGCGTCCCCTAGGGGATTCGAACCCCTGTTACCGCCGTGAAAGGGCGGTGTCCTAGGCCTCTAGACGAAGGGGACACGACACCGTACTTTTATGACGCTTTTGCTCGTTACTTTTTCATCAGACAATCTGTGTGAGCACGCCACTCGAAGCAATATCTTTAGGTAAGGAGGTGATCCAACCGCAGGTTCCCCTACGGTTACCTTGTTACGACTTCACCCCAGTCATGAATCACAAAGTGGTAAGCGCCCTCCCGAAGGTTAAGCTACCTACTTCTTTTGCAACCCACTCCCATGGTGTGACGGGCGGTGTGTACAAGGCCCGGGAACGTATTCACCGTAGCATTCTGATCTACGATTACTAGCGATTCCGACTTCATGGAGTCGAGTTGCAGACTCCAATCCGGACTACGACGTACTTTATGAGGTCCGCTTGCTCTCGCGAGGTCGCTTCTCTTTGTATACGCCATTGTAGCACGTGTGTAGCCCTACTCGTAAGGGCCATGATGACTTGACGTCATCCCCACCTTCCTCCAGTTTATCACTGGCAGTCTCCTTTGAGTTCCCGGCCGAACCGCTGGCAACAAAGGATAAGGGTTGCGCTCGTTGCGGGACTTAACCCAACATTTCACAACACGAGCTGACGACAGCCATGCAGCACCTGTCTCAGAGTTCCCGAAGGCACCAATCCATCTCTGGAAAGTTCTCTGGATGTCAAGAGTAGGTAAGGTTCTTCGCGTTGCATCGAATTAAACCACATGCTCCACCGCTTGTGCGGGCCCCCGTCAATTCATTTGAGTTTTAACCTTGCGGCCGTACTCCCCAGGCGGTCGATTTAACGCGTTAGCTCCGGAAGCCACGCCTCAAGGGCACAACCTCCAAATCGACATCGTTTACAGCGTGGACTACCAGGGTATCTAATCCTGTTTGCTCCCCACGCTTTCGCACCTGAGCGTCAGTCTTCGTCCAGGGGGCCGCCTTCGCCACCGGTATTCCTCCAGATCTCTACGCATTTCACCGCTACACCTGGAATTCTACCCCCCTCTACGAGACTCTAGCTTGCCAGTTTCAAATGCAGTTCCCAGGTTGAGCCCGGGGATTTCACATCTGACTTAACAAACCGCCTGCGTGCGCTTTACGCCCAGTAATTCCGATTAACGCTTGCACCCTCCGTATTACCGCGGCTGCTGGCACGGAGTTAGCCGGTGCTTCTTCTGCGAGTAACGTCAATTGATGAACGTATTAAGTTCACCACCTTCCTCCTCGCTGAAAGTGCTTTACAACCCGAAGGCCTTCTTCACACACGCGGCATGGCTGCATCAGGCTTGCGCCCATTGTGCAATATTCCCCACTGCTGCCTCCCGTAGGAGTCTGGACCGTGTCTCAGTTCCAGTGTGGCTGGTCATCCTCTCAGACCAGCTAGGGATCGTCGCCTAGGTGAGCCATTACCCCACCTACTAGCTAATCCCATCTGGGCACATCTGATGGCAAGAGGCCCGAAGGTCCCCCTCTTTGGTCTTGCGACGTTATGCGGTATTAGCTACCGTTTCCAGTAGTTATCCCCCTCCATCAGGCAGTTTCCCAGACATTACTCACCCGTCCGCCGCTCGTCACCCGGGGAGCAAGCTCCCCTGTGCTACCGCTCGACTTGCATGTGTTAAGCCTGCCGCCAGCGTTCAATCTGAGCCATGATCAAACTCTTCAATTAAAAGCTTGATGTGCTTCCACTCGAGAAGCGATGCTCAAAGATATACTGCATGAATTTTACTTCAGTTAGTCACTCTTCAAGACTTGATATTTTTTTGCATCCGAAGATGCTGGATATCGTCTTGTGGAGTGCCCACACAGATTGTCTGATAAATTGTTAAAGAGCAGTGCCGAGAAACTCATCGGCGCGGGCTGCGTATATTACGCTTTTAGCCCGGAGAGTCAAGCGTTTATTTTGCTTTCTTCTCGCTGACCCGGCGGCTTGTCAGTCGTTGTTCCCGGTCAGTGGAGGCGCATTATAGGGAGTTCTCGGCAGGCCGCAACCCCTAAATGCAAAAAACTTTTCAAGCGCGCTTTTTTTCAACAAAAGGGCGAAAAAGCGACGAATTTATGTCACTTTTTCAGGCAAACAGCCATAAAAGCTGGCGATCACTGGAGTAAAATAGAAATAACGATGTCAGTAAGGATCCGCAGCCATGCCGTTAAATGCACAACAACAGGCCGCCCAACGCAATCTTTCTTATCTGCTTGCAGAGAAACTTGGCCAACAAATTCTGGCTGGCGATTATCAGGCCGGCAGCATCCTGCCCGGTGAAATGGAACTGGGCGAGCAATTCGGCGTCAGCCGCACCGCAGTACGCGAAGCGGTAAAGATGTTAGCCGCCAAAGGCATGTTGCTACCGCGCCCGCGCATCGGCACCCGCGTGATGCCGCAGAGCCAATGGAATTTCCTCGATCAGGATTTACTGACCTGGTGGATGACGCGGGAAAACTTCGATCAGGTGATGCAACACTTCCTTATCCTGCGTACCTCGCTGGAGCCGCAGGCCTGCGCGTTGGCGGCAAACCACGCCAGCCCGCAGCAAACCAAGCTGCTGGCGGAGCTGATGGCGGAAATGCGCGCGCTGCATACCCAGTTTGATCGCGAGCGTTGGATCCAGGTCGATACCCAATTCCACCAGCTCATCTACGAGGCCAGCGGCAACCCGTTCCTGACCTCGTTCGCCAACCTGTTCAGTTCGGTGTACCAAAGCTACTTCCGCGCCATCACCGGCAATGAAGTGATCAAGCTGCGCCATCATCAGGCTATCGTCGATGCGATACTCGCCGGAGACAGCGCCGGCGCGCTCGTCGCCTGCCAGATACTGCTGAAAGAGAAAGACTAGACACGCTCCCCGCTTATATATAGAAGAAAGAGACGAGGGACAGACGACCATTTAACCAGGACCGACCATGACCCAATCCGCGCGCAGTATGGCAGGACTTCCGTGGATCGCCGCAATGGCGTTCTTTATGCAGGCGCTGGACGCCACTATCCTCAATACCGCGCTGCCGGCGATCGCCCAAAGTCTGGGGCGTTCGCCGCTGGCGATGCAATCGGCCGTCATCAGCTACACGCTGACGGTGGCGATGCTGATCCCGGTCAGCGGCTGGCTGGCGGACCGCTTCGGCACCCGGCGCGTGTTCATCTTCGCCGTCACGTTATTCACCCTCGGCTCGCTGCTGTGCGCTCTGTCCCCTACGCTGAGCGCGCTGGTCGCCTCTCGCGTGCTGCAGGGCATCGGCGGCGCGATGATGATGCCGGTCGCGCGATTGGCGCTACTGCGAGCCTACCCGCGCAGCGAACTGCTGCCGGTGCTGAACTTCGTCACCATGCCCGGCCTGGTCGGGCCGATTCTGGGGCCGCTGCTGGGCGGCTGGCTGGTCACCTACGCCACCTGGCACTGGATTTTCCTGATCAATATCCCTATCGGCCTGCTCGGCATCTTCTATGCGCGTAAATACATGCCGGACTTCACCACGCCCAAGCGCCGCTTCGACTTCCTTGGCTTTATGCTGTTCGGCCTGAGCCTGGTGCTGATCTCTACCGGGCTGGAACTGTTTGGCGAGCGGGTACTGGCGAGCTACGTTTCGCTGGGCATTCTGCTCAGCGGCTTCGTGATGCTGTTCGGCTACATCGCGCACGCCCGCCGTCATCCTCAGCCGCTGATCGGTCTCGACCTGTTCAAAACCCGCACTTTCTCGGTCGGCATCGCCGGCAACGTCGCCTCCAGGCTGGGCACCGGCTGCGTGCCGTTTTTAATGCCGCTCATGCTGCAGGTGGGATTCGGCTACACGGCGATCGTCGCCGGCTGCATGATGGCACCGACCGCCATCGGTTCGCTGATGGCGAAATCCACCGTCACTCAGGTGCTGCGCTGGTTCGGCTACCGTAAAACGCTGGTCGGCATCACCGTCATCATCGGGGTGCTGATCGCCCAGTTCGCCCTGCAAAGCCCGGGCATGCCGCTGTGGCTGATGATCCTGCCGCTGTTCGTGCTGGGCATGGCGATGTCCACCCAGTTCACCGCCATGAACACCATCAGCCTGGCGGATTTGAACGACGCCAACGCCAGCGCCGGCAACAGCGTCCTGGCGGTCACCCAGCAGCTGTCCATCAGCTTCGGCGTGGCGATCAGCGCGGCGGTGCTGCGTTTTTACGAATCCCTGTCGTTAGGCACCATGATCGACCACTTCCATTACACCTTTATCACCATGGGGATCGTCACCGTGGCATCGGCGCTGGTGTTTATGTTGCTGAGAAGGAAGGATGGCCGCAATTTGATCAGCGGCCAGGAAAGCAAGAAAGAAGCGAAGGCGGCGAGTTAACGGCGGCCCACCGAGGCGCGTTCCACCAGCTCGGGCGTCAGCACCAGCACCTGGGGGGCGCGCTCCGGGTTTTGCAGGCGATTGATCAACGCATCGATCGCCAGTTCGCCCAGCGAATCCTTCGGCTGATGAATGGTGCTCAGCGGCGGCGCCAGATAGCGCGCCAGCTCAATGTCATCGTAGCCCATCACCGCCATATCCTGTGGCACGGAGAGCCCGGCCTGATACAGCGCCTGATAAACGCCCACCGCCACCGCGTCGTTGCCGGCGAATACCGCATGCGGCGGCTCGTCCAGCGCCAGCAGTTGGCGCATGGCGTTCACGCCGCCCTCAAACTCAAAATCGCAATGCACTTCATACCCTGGCGGAACCGGCAATCCGGCGCGCCGCATCGCGTTGCGATAGCCTTCCAGTCGGTGACGAGCGGTGGTTTTATCCTGCGGGCCGGCGATGCAGGCGATTTTGCGGTAGCCACGGGCGATCAGATGATCGGTCGCCATCTCGCCGCCCAGCAGCGAGTTATCCTGAATAATGTCGTTGGCGCCCTCGAATGGCGCCCAGTCCATCATCACGATCGGCAATGACGGGTAGCGGCTCAGGGCATCTTGCGATGGCCGGTGGTTTTCGGTGCACATCAGCAGCAAACCGTCGACGCGCTTTTGCAGCAGCGTCTCCATGCTGCGGTTCATGCGCGCGGCGTCTTCTTCGGTATTGCACAGGATTAAACTGTAGCCGCGTTCATAGCAGCTGCGCTCCACGCCGCGCACCACTTCGGCATAAAACGGGTTGTTGCTGGCGGTCACCAGCATGCCGATGGTGCGCGTCTGGTTGAGCTTCAGGCTGCGCGCCAGCGCGGAAGGCGCATAGTTCAGCTGTTCTACGGCCGCCATGACCTTGTCGCGCACGCTGTCGCTGACAAAGCGATTGTTGTTGACCACATGCGAAACGGTAGAGGTTGAAACGCCCGCCAGGCGGGCGACATCTTTCATGGTGGCCAAAGGATCACCCCTGCTGCTGCAAGAAGGCGTCGATCTCTTCACGCCACGGCACCGAAGGCTGCGCGCCAGGGCGGGTCACGGCGATCGCCGCCGCCGCATGGGCGAAACGCACCGCGTCGGCCATGGCCTTGCCTTCCAACAGGGCTGTGACCAGCGCACCGTTAAAGGTATCGCCGGCGGCGATAGTATCCACCGCTTGCACCTTGAAGCCAGGCACCCGTTTGCCGTTGCCGTTTTCGCTCAGCCACACGCCGCGGCTGCCGAGGGTGATGATCACCGTCGCGATGCCCTTGTCGTGCAGCGCCTGCGCCGCGCGCGCCGCATCGGCGTCGTTGTCCACGGTGATGCCGGTCAGGCGCTGGGCTTCGGTTTCATTCGGGGTAATCATATCGATCATGCCCAGCAGCTCCTCCGGCAGCTCACGCGCCGGGGCCGGGTTGAGGATCACCTGCGTGTGATGCTGCTTCGCCAGGCGGGCGGCGGCGATCACCGTCTCCAGCGGCGACTCCAGCTGCATCAGCAGGGCATCGGCGTCGATCACTTTTTGTTGGTAGCGTGCCAGGTAATCCGGCGTCACCGCCGCGTTGGCGCCGGCATCGATGCCAATCACGTTCTCGCCTTCGGCGTTGACGAAGATCAGCGCCACGCCGGTGGTGCTGTCGGCGATGGCTTCAATCGGTTGAGTATCAATGCGATCACTCGCCAGCTGCCGGCGGACACGTTCACCGATGTCGTCGGCGCCCACGCAGGCGATAAAGGCGATCTCCGCCCCGCTGCGCCCGGCCGCCACCGCCTGATTCGCGCCCTTGCCGCCAAACGCCACCTTATACTGTTTCCCGATCACCGTTTCGCCCGGGTGGGGGAAGTGTTCAATATTGAGGATATGGTCGGCATTGATGCTGCCAAGAACCACCAGCTTACCTGTTTCCATCGCATTGATTCCTGAATTGCGCGCCATCGTAAACGCCCCGTTCCGATGGCGCTGGTATGACTTATTTAGTGACCAGTTTCAAATCGACCGGGATGGTCGCCGGCACTTTTTCGCCTTTCAGCACTTTATCGGCGGTTTCCACACCGATCACGCCGATCTGATCGGGACGCTGCGCCACGGTCGCCGCCAGCTTGCCGCCTTCAACCGCTTTCACGCCGTCGGCGGTGCCGTCGAAGCCTACCACGATCACGTCGGTTTTACCGGCGGTTTGCAGCGCGCGCAGCGCACCCAGCGCCATTTCATCGTTCTGGGCGAACACCGCCTGCACGTCCGGGTGCGCGGTCAGCAGGTTCTGCATCACGTTCAGGCCCTTGGTGCGATCGAAATCGGCCGGCTGGCTGGCCAACAGTTTGAATTTATTCTGATCCAGCGACTGCTTGAAGCCTTCACCGCGTTCACGCGCGGCGGAAGTGCCGGCGATGCCTTCCAGCTGAATCACCTTGGCATCGGCGCCCACCTTCTTGGCGATGAAGTCGCCGGCCATTTTGCCGCCCACGCGGTTATCCGAAGCGATGTGGCTCACCACGTCACCCTTGCTCGCCACGCGGTCCAGCGTGATGACCGGGATCTTAGCCTGGTTGGCCATCTTGATCGCGTTGCCCACCGCATCGGAGTCGGTCGGGTTGATCAGCAGCAGCTTGGGTGCGCGCACCATCAGATCCTGCACGTTGGCCAGCTCTTTCGCCGGGTTGTTCTGGGAATCCAGCACCACCAGGTTGTAGCCCAGCTTGTTGGCCTCTTGCTGCGCGCCATCCTTCATCGAGACGAAGAACGGGTTGTTGAGGGTGGACACCACCAGCGCGATGGTGTCTTTGGCCATGGCATTGGCGCTCAGGGTGGCGCTCAGCGCGATGGCGGAGGCTAAGGTTGCCAGTTTTTTCATTTTCATCATCGTGATTCCTGTAGGGGGAGGTTACTTGTTGCTTTTGTTATCTACCAGAACCGCCAGCAGTATCACCACTGCCTTCACGATCATTTGGTAGTAGGAAGAAACACCCAGTAAATTCAGGCCGTTGTTCAGGAAGCCGAGGATCAGCGCCCCGATCAACGTGCCGACGATGCGGCCCTTGCCGCCGGCCAGGCTGGTGCCGCCCAGCACCACGGCGGCGATGGCGTCCAGCTCATAGCCGGTGCCGGCGGTCGGCTGCGCCGACGACAGGCGCGCCACTTCGATCACCCCGGCCAGCGCCGCCAGCAGGCCGCACAGCGAGTAGACGATAATCTTCACCTTATCGACGCTGATGCCGGACAGGCGGGTTGCCGCTTCGTTGCCGCCCAGGGCATAAATATAGCGGCCCAGGCGCGTATGGTGCAGCATATACCAGGCGGCGATGAACACGATTGCCATGATCCAGATCGGCGTAGGCACGCCCAGCGGGCGGCCGATGCCGAACCAGCCGAAGGTGTCGGCCACGTCGGTGAAACCGGTGTTGACCGGGCTGCCGTTGGTGTACACCATGGTGACGCCGCGCAGCAGCAGCATCATCACCAGCGTGGCGATAAAGGCCTGCACTTTGCCTTTGGCGACGATCACCCCGGTGCAGGCGCCAACCGCGGCGCCCAGCGCCAATGCCGCCGCCACCGCCACCAGCGCGTTGACCTCAAAACCGACGATCGACGCCGCCACCGCGCCGGTCAGCGCCAGCAGCGATCCCACCGACAGATCGATGCCGGACGTAAGGATCACCAGCGTCATCCCCACCGCCATGATGGCGTTCACCGAGGTTTGCTGCAGAATATTGAACAGATTGTTCAGGGTGAAGAAGTTCGGGCTCATGGAAGAGACCACGGCGATCAGCACCAGCAGCGCAATCAACGACTTCTGCTCTAACAGCCACTCTTTACTGAACCAGCGCTTGGCTGCGATAGTCTGGGAACTCATATCTGATTACTCCTGCTTTACGCCGTATTGCTTGCCGACGGCTGCCGCCATCAACGCTTCCTGGGTGGCCTGTTCAATCGGGAACTCGCCGCTGAGATGCCCTTCGTGCATCACCAGAATGCGATCGCTCATGCCCATCACCTCCGGCATTTCCGAAGACACCAGAATGATGCTCAGCCCTTCCTGCTTGAACTGGTTGATTAACTGATAGATCTCTTTTTTGGCGCCGACGTCGACGCCGCGCGTCGGCTCATCGAGGATCAGCACCTTCGGCCGAGTCATCAGGCCGCGGGCGATCGCCACTTTTTGCTGATTGCCGCCGGAAAGCAGACCGATCGGCTGTTCCATCGACGGCGTTTTGATATTGAACAGCCGGATGAAATCCCCCACCGCCTGCCGCTCGTCGGCCTGTTTCAGGCTGCCGTCGACGCGGCTGAAGTAGCGCAGCGCGGTCAGCGACATGTTTTCCTTCACCGACATGCCCAGCACCAGGCCGTCGCGCTTGCGGTCTTCCGAGATATAGACGATGCCGTTCGCCAACCCGTCCTGCGGCGAATGGGTGACCACCTCGCGGCCATCCAGGCTGACGGTGCCGGCCTTGCGCGGCGCGGCGCCGTACAGGATCTTCATCAGTTCGGTGCGCCCGGCGCCCATCAGCCCGGCCACGCCGAGGATCTCGCCGCGATACAGCGTAAAACTGACGTCCTCAACGCCGGGGCCGGAAAGGTGGCTGACTTCCAACCGTTTTTCCCCGCGCGGCAAATCAAGGCGCGGGTATTGCTCTTCCAGCTTGCGGCCGACCATCATCTCAATCAGCGAATCTTCCTGCAGCTCGCTCACCGGCCGCTCGGCGATAAACTGCCCGTCGCGGAACACGGTCACGTCGTCGCAGATTTCAAAAATCTCTTTCAGGCGGTGCGAGATATAAACGATGCCGCGCCCTTCGGCCTTCAGCTCGTTGATCACTTTGAACAGCGAGGCGGTTTCGGTGTCGGTCAGCGCGTCGGTCGGTTCGTCCATGATGATCACTTTCGATTCGAAGCTCAGCACCTTGGCGATCTCCACCATCTGCTGATCGCCGATCGACAGCTCGCCCACCAGCCGGTGGCTGCTGTAGCGCAGGTTGAGGCGCGCCAGCAAGCGATCGGCCTCGGCGTACATACGCTTCCAGTCAATGCGGCCGAAACGGTTGACGAACTCGCGGCCGAGGAAGATGTTTTCCGCAATCGTCAGCTGCGGGATCAGATTCAGCTCCTGATGGATAATGCCGATGCCCGCTTCCTGCGAATCTTTAGGCCCGTTGAACGCCACCTCGTTACCGAGAAAATACTGGCTGCCGGCGTCTTTCTGGTAGATGCCGGTCAGCACTTTCATCATGGTGGACTTCCCGGCGCCGTTTTCCCCCACCAGCGCCATCACCTTGCCGGGATAAACGCTGAGGGCGGCGCCGGAAAGCGCCTTCACGCCGGGAAAGGCTTTATCAATCCCTTTCAGTTGCAGTAAAGGTTGCATAAACGCCTCAGAAAGTTACGCCGGCGCACAGGATCAGGTTCGCGTAAGGCGAACACTCCCCGCTGCGGATCACCGCCCGGCTGTGCTCGGTTTGCGCTTTAAATGCCTGATGGCTGATATAACGCACGCTGATGGTATTGCCCTGGCGTTGGCCCAGGGCGGTCAGTTCAGCCAACAGTGCCTCGTGGAGCGACGGATTCTGTTTCACGATCTCTTCCGCCAGGATGGCGCTTTCTACCTGCATCTCTTGCGTGACCGCCGCGAACACCTGTATGAAGGTCGGCACGCCCTGCGTCAGCGCCAGATCGATGCGCTGCGTCGCCGCCGGTATCGGCAGGCCCGCGTCGCACAGGGTGAGCTGGTCGGTATGCCCCAGCCGGGCAATCACGGCAGACACGTCGGAATTCAGTAATACGCCTTTTTTCATCTTCTCACTCCGCTAGCGAAACGTTTCGCTCTCTGGGGGAGTTTAAAAAAACGGCAGGGGAAGGCAACCGGGACAATGCAGAAGTGTGATCGCTATCGAAACGTTTCGTTCACGCACGGACAATGCGCAAACAAAAGGGGCTCAGCCATGCTGAGCCCCTGTCAGGCGGGTTAGATCTCGACCTGCGTGCCGAGCTCGATGACCCGATTCGGCGGGATCTCAAACTGATCCGGCGCGCGCAGCGCGTTGCGGCTCAGGGCGACGAACAGCTTGCCGCGCAGGTAGAGGTACCACGGCCGCTTGGTGAGGATCAGCGATTCATGGGACATGAAGAACGAGGTCTCCGACATGCGGCACGGCAACCCTTCCAGCCCGCAGCGGTGGAATACCTCCTCGACGTTCGGCGTTTCCCGCCAGCCGTAGCTGGCCACTACCCGCCAGAAGGTCGGCGACAGCTGTTCGATGGTCACCCGACGCACGTTGTGCACGTAAGGCGCATCCTCGGTGCGCAGCGTCAGCAGCACCACGCGCTCATGCAGCACCTTGTTGTGCTTCAGGTTGTGCAGCAGCGCAAAAGGAATGACGTTGGTGGCGCGCGACAGGAACACCGCGGTACCCGGCACCCGCACCGGCGGCGATTTCTCCAGCGAGGCGATCATCGCCTCCAGCGAGTTGCCGTGTTCATGCAGGCGGCGCAGCAGGCGGAAGCGCTCGCTCTTCCAGGTGGTCATAATGATAAACATCACCAGCGCCAAGGTCAGCGGCAACCAGCCGCCGGAGAACAGCTTCAGGGCGTTGGCGGAGAACATCGGCACGTCGATGATCAGCAAGATGGCAGCGATGCCGAGCGCCAGGAAGCGATTCCAGTGCCAGTTGTTGATCGCCACCGAGGTGACCAGAATGCTGGTCAGCACCATGGTGCCGGTGACGGCGATGCCGTACGCCGCCGCCAGGTTGCTGGAGTGTTCGAAACCGACAATCACCAGCACCACCGAGATGTACAGCGTCCAGTTGATCACTGGAATGTAGATCTGGCCGGATTCCATTTCCGAGGTGTGAATAATGCGCATCGGCGACAGATAGCCCAGGCGCACCGCCTGGCGGGTCAGCGAGAAGACGCCGGAAATCACCGCCTGCGAAGCGATAACCGTCGCTAGGGTCGCCAGAATCAGCAGCGGGATCAGCGCCCAGTCGGGTGCCAGCAGGAAGAACGGGTTTTTGATCGCCTCAGGGTTTTTCAGCAGCAGCGCGCCCTGGCCGAAGTAGTTGAGCACCAGCGAAGGCAGCACCACGGTGAACCAGGCCAGGCGGATCGGGAACTTGCCGAAGTGCCCCATATCGGCATACAGCGCCTCGACGCCGGTGATCGACAGCACCACCGCCCCCAGCGCAAAGAACGACACCTTCTTATATTCCATGAAGAAGTTGAGCGCCCATTTGGGGTTCAGCGCCTGCAGCACTTCCGGGTTCGAAATGATGCTGCGCGCGCCCAGCACCGCCAACACGATGAACCACAGCAGCATCACCGGGGCGAACAGCTTGCCGACGCTGCCGGTGCCGTGCTTTTGGATAACGAACAGCAGCGTCAGCACCAGAATGGAGAGCGGCACGATATAGGCATCGAGCGCAGGCGCGGCGATTTCCAGCCCCTCTATCGCCGACATCACCGAGATAGCCGGGGTGATCACCACCTCGCCATAGAAGAAGCTGCCGCCGATCAGGCCCAGTATCACCAGCACCGCGGTGGTGCGCGCCGAAGTGTTGCGCCCGGCCAGCGACATCAGCGTCAGAATACCGCCTTCTCCGGCGTTGTCCGCGCGCATCACGTAGGTGAGATATTTGAGGGAAACGATCACGATCAGCATCCAGAAAATCAGCGACAGGAAGCCGAAAACCACGTCTGGACGAACATCGAAGCCGTAATGGCCGGAGAAACACTCTCTCAACGTATAGAGAGGGCTGGTGCCGATATCACCGTAGACCACGCCGATGGCCGCCAGGGTTACCGCCGATAAGGACTGCTTATGCTCTGCGCTCATAATTCGTTTCTTTATCAGAACATCCGTTAGCGATGCATCCGCATCAGGCAAAATACGGGCTCAAAGATCCGTCACGCCCACCAGAAAGCCGCACAGTATGCACCATTTATACGGCTTGCCTACCCTTATATCAGAGCCGAAAAATAAACAAAATGTGAACCGGATATCCGGCTCAACTTAGAAAAATATTACTAATCAACAAGCTATACCACTAAAAATAATGGTGGTTTATCATCGGATTATCGACCAAGATTGGCTAACTCTCGGACAATGCGACAATTATATGACGCCATCATCCCTTCTGGCAGAACGAATTTCCCGCCTCAGCAGCGCGCTGGAGAGCGGTCTTTATGAGCGGCAAGAAGCGATTCGCCTGTGCCTGCTGGCGGCGCTGAGCGGCGAAAGCGTATTCCTGCTCGGCCCGCCCGGCATCGCCAAGAGCCTGATCGCGCGCCGGCTGAAGTTTGCCTTCCGCAACGCCCGCTCCTTTGAATACCTGATGACGCGCTTTTCCACGCCGGAAGAGGTCTTCGGCCCGCTCTCCATTCAGGCGCTGAAAGATGAGGGGCGCTATCAGCGTCTGACCGCCGGCTACCTGCCGGAAGCGGAGATCGTGTTTCTGGACGAGATCTGGAAGGCCGGCCCGGCGATCCTCAACACCCTGCTGACGGCGATCAACGAACGGCGCTTTCGCAACGGCAACAGCGAAGAACCGATCCCGCTGCGCCTGCTGGTCACCGCCTCCAACGAACTGCCCGAAGCGGACAACAGCCTCGAAGCCTTATATGACCGCATGCTGATCCGCCTGTGGCTGGATAAGGTGCAGGATAAGCAGAATTTCCGCTCGCTGCTGGTCAACCGCCAGAGCGAAAGCCAAAACCCGGTGCCGGCGGCGCTGAGCGTCAGCGACGAAGAGTTTCTGCAGTGGCAGCCGCAGATCGATAAGGTGGCGCTGCCGGAAGCCTGCTTTGAGCTGATTTTCCAGCTGCGCCAGCGGCTGGACGCGCTGGAACAGGCGCCGTACGTCTCTGACCGACGCTGGAAAAAAGCCCTGCGCCTGCTGCAGGCCTGCGCCTTCTTCAGCGGGCGCGACGCCATCGCCCCGCTCGACCTGATGCTGCTGAAAGACTGCCTGTGGCACGATCTCACCTCGCTGAAGCTGCTGCAACAGCAGATCGATCAGCTGCTGACCGAATCGGCCTACCAGCAACAGTCGATGCTGATCCAACTGCAACAAATCCACACCCGCTGGCTGCAGGATCAGCAGCAACAAAGCGACCGGCAGGCCATCAGCCTGGTGAAAAAGGGCGGCATGTTCAGCCGTAAACCGCAATACGCGCCGGCCACGCCGTTCGCCGGCGGCACCCTCACCCTGTTGCTGCAAAAGCCGCTGCAGCTGCATGACATTCAGGTCAACCATCTGAGCATCGAAAGCAGCGTGCTGGACAACTGGCTGCAAAAAGGCGGCGACGTGCGCGCCAAGCTGAACGGCATCGGCTTCGCGCAGCCGATCGATTTGGAGGTCGATGACCAACTGCACCTGACGGTGCTGGACGTCAGCCGCCAGCCGTCGCTGCTGGCGCTGCCGGGCAAACAGGCCACCGCCACGCCGCAGGCGCTGCTGGACGAAATGGACGTGTTGGCCCAACGCCTGGCGGAGCAGCGCCGCGCCTTCAGCCAACATCAGCCCTGTCTGTTCACGCCCGCCGCCGGCCTGGCCAAGATCGAAGCCAGTCTGCTGCAGGTGGCGGAGCAGGTTAAACAGCAACTGCAGCAAATGCGCGGCCAGTAACCATGCTCAGTCTGGAGACGCTCGATCTGCTGCTGGCGATCGCCGAAGGCGAAATGATCGAGGAGATGATCGTCGGCATGCTGGCGGCGCCGCAGCTGTCGGTGTTCTTTAAAAAGTTTCCGGCCCTTCGCCGGGCGCTGGATCGCGATCTGCCACGCTGGAAACTGCAGCTCAAGGAGCGTCTGCAGGAAGCCATGGTGCCGCCGGCGCTGGCGCAGGAATTTTACCGCTACCAACAGTGCCAGCTGGAGAACAACACCCAGTTCTATCACAACCTCAACGACACGATGGAGCTGCTGCGCCAGCTGGTCTCGCCGTTTTATGAACAGGCGCGCGCGCTGGTGGACGCCGCCGATCTGCCCAATCATCCGCTGGACGACAGCTTCCAAACCCTGTTCCTGCAGCGCTGGCGCATCAGCCTGACGCTGCAGGCCACCATGCTGCACCACCAACTGCTGGAACAGGAACGCGAGCAACTGATGGCGGAACTGCAGGAGCGACTGGCGCTGAGCGGCGCGCTGGAGCCGCTGCTATCGGAAAACGACACCGCCGCCGGCAGGCTGTGGGACATGAGCAAAGGCCAGCTACAGCGCGGCGATTACCAGCGGCTGGTGGAGTACGGCAACTTTTTGCAGCAGCAGCCGGAGCTGAAAAAGCTGGCGCAGCAGTTGGGCCGCAGCTATCAGGCCAAGGCGGTGCAGCAACAGGACGCGCAGCCGGAGCCGTTCAGGGTGATGGTGCAGGTGCCGGCCACGCTACCGGAAGAAGTGAGCGGCATTCATCAGAGCGACGACATCCTGCGCCTGCTGCCGCCGGAGCTGGCGACGCTGGGCATTGAAGAGCTGGAGTTCGAATTTTATCGCCGCCTGTTGGAAAAGCGGCTGCTGAGCTACCGCCTGCAGGGCGACGTCTGGCAGGAGCAGATCCTGATCCGCCAGGTCACCCATCAGCAGCAGGATCAACAGCCGCGCGGGCCGTTTATCGTCTGTGTGGACACCTCAGGATCGATGGGCGGCTTCAACGAACAGTGCGCCAAGGCGTTCTGCCTGGCGCTGCTGCGCATTGCGCTGGCGGACAACCGCCGTTGCTACATCATGCTGTTCGCCAACCAGATCGTGCATTATGAGCTCACCGCCGCCAGCGGCATCGAACAGGCGGTGCGCTTTCTCGGCCAGCAGTTTCGCGGCGGCACCGATCTGGCGGCCTGCCTGAACGCCACCGTCACCAAAATGGCGGAGAGCGGCTGGTTCGACGCCGATGCGGTGATCATTTCCGATTTTATCGCCCAGCGGTTGCCGGAGGAGGTAATAAAGAAGGTGAAACAGCAGCAGCAAAGCCACCAGCAGCGTTTCCATGCGGTGGCGATGTCCGCCTACGGCAAACCCGGCATCATGCGCATCTTCGATCATATCTGGCGCTTCGATACCGGGCTGAAAAGCCGTTTGATGCGCCGCTGGCGGCGCTAGGCGGGATCAGAGCAGGCCTTCGACCGCCCCGCGCACTTCCGGCGACCACACGCCGCACTGCACCTGGCCGATATGCGACAGTTGCAGCAGCAGCATCACCAAGCGCGACTGACCGATGCCGCCGCCGATGGTCTGCGGCATATCGCCGCGCAGCAGCGACTGGTGCCACTCCAGCTTCATGCGCTCTTCATCGCCGGTCAGCGCCAGCTGACGTTTCAGCGCGGCGGCGTCGACGCGGATACCCATAGAGGACAGCTCGAAAGCGTCCTGCAGCACCGGGTTCCACACCACGATATCGCCGTTCAGGCCCGCCAGGCCATCCGCCGCCGGGGTGGTCCAATCATCATAATCCGGTGCCCGCACATCGTGCGATTTGCCGTGCGACAGCTTGCCGCCGATGCCGATCAGGAACACTGCGCCCAGCTCTTTGGCGATCGCCCGCTCGCGCCCTTTGGCGTCCAGATCCGGGTAACGCTGCAGCAGGGTTTCGCTGTGCACAAAGTGGATCTGTTCCGGCAGGAACGGGGTCAGACCATGCTCGCGGCTGACTTCCGCCTCCGTCGCCTTGATGGCGGCGTAAATGCTGCGCACGGTGCTTTTCAGGTAGTCCAGGCTGCGCTCACCGTCGCCCATCACCCGCTCCCAGTCCCACTGATCGACGTACACCGAGTGGATAGGCGTCAGGCGATCTTCATCCGGGCGCAGCGCCTTCATATGGGTGTACAGGCCTTCGCCGGCGCCGAAATCGTAGCTGCCCAGGGTTTTGCGTTTCCATTTCGCCAATGAATGCACCACTTCGAAGGTGGCGTCCGGCAGGGTTTTCACCTTAACCTGCACCGCTTTCTCGCTGCCGGAGAGGTTATCCTGCGTGCCGTCGCCCAGACGGCTGAGGATCGGCGCCTGCACTTCGATCAGGCCAAGCTGTTGCTCCAGCTGGCGGGAGAAGAAGGATTTGACCTGGCTGATTTGTTGTTGTTTTTGGATAAACTGTTTTTTCATTGCCGTATCTCTTGTAAACCTGTCTCTGTTACCATCGATTAAGCAACAAAACGACACGTCAATTCAATATCCATTAATCAATATTGCCTTTTCACTTTTAATCGTTCATTTTTATCCGGACAGAATTCAACAATCGTTAATTAATGGGGGATTAAATGGCGGAAATTTATCAGATCGATAATCTCGATCGCGGCATCCTCAACGCTCTGATGGACAACGCGCGCACGCCGTACGCCGAACTGGCGAAAAACTTTGCCGTCAGCCCCGGTACCATTCATGTGCGGGTAGAGAAGATGAAACAGGCCGGGATCATCACCGGCGCGCGCATCGACGTCAGCCCCAAACAGCTGGGCTACGATGTGTGCTGCTTTATCGGCATCATATTAAAGAGCGCCAAGGACTACCCTTCGGCGCTGAAAAAGCTGGAAAGCCTGGAGGAAGTGGTGGAAGCCTATTACACCACCGGCCACTACAGCGTCTTTATCAAGGTGATGTGCCGATCGATCGACGCACTGCAGCAGGTACTTATCAACAAGATCCAGACCATCGACGAGATCCAGTCTACCGAAACGCTGATCTCGCTGCAGAACCCCATTATGCGCACCATCGTGCCGTAACCCGCCAAATTGCATACCCACATTATCCACAGGTAGATCCCAGCCGATTCACAGCGTACAATGCAGCCACTTTGAGTGAGAAGGTTGGGATCGTTGGTTCATGGCAGACATTACTCTGATCAGTGGCAGTACGCTTGGCAGCGCCGAATACGTGGCTGAACATTTGGCTGAAAAGCTGGAAGACGCGGGTTTCTCTACCGAGATGCTGCACGGCCCTGAACTGGATGAACTGCCGTTGACCGGCCGCTGGCTGGTGGTCTCTTCCACGCACGGCGCCGGCGAACTGCCGGATAACCTTCAGCCGCTGCTGGAGCAGATCGCCGAACAACAGCCGGATCTTTCCGAGGTGCAGTTCGGCGCCGTCGGTTTGGGCAGTTCGGAATACGACATCTTCTGCGGCGCGATCAAACAGATCGACGATCTGCTGATCGCCAGAGGCGCGAAAAGGATCGGCGATCGTCTCGAGATCGACGTGACCGAGCATGAAATTCCCGAGGATCCGGCCGAGGAATGGGTAAAAAACTGGATTAATTTACTCTAGTTTGTCTAAAGATCGCGCGAACGATTGTGGATAACTAAGCTTAAAAGCAGGGTAAAAGCCGTAGTTATCCAAATAACAACCGCAGGTCGCTTTTTGTCCTGTGCATAACAAGCCTTTTAGATCCCAGCTTATCTGCGTCGGGATCACCGATCATTCACAGCAAACGATCCTCCTTAATCTGCTGATCTTCTTCGTGAATAGTTACTTATCCACAGAGGATCGCGATCCTAATAAGAGATCTAATAAAGAGATCTTTAAATAAAAAAGATCTTCTTTTAATTACCGACGATCCTGACCGCTTGGTCGATCGTCTAAACTTGAGTAGAATCCCCCACCCCAGGGCAAATACGATCGTTCGCAATACGGCGAGGTGCAGTTCCATGTTTTATCCAGATCAATTTGACGTCATCATCATCGGTGGTGGCCATGCAGGTACCGAGGCCGCCATGGCCGCGGCGCGCATGGGACGTCAGACTTTATTATTGACACACAATATCGATACGCTGGGACAGATGTCCTGTAACCCGGCGATTGGCGGTATTGGTAAAGGGCATCTGGTTAAGGAAATTGATGCACTCGGCGGCCTGATGGCCACGGCGATCGATCATGCCGGCATCCAGTTTAGGATACTAAACGCCAGCAAAGGCCCTGCCGTCCGCGCCACTCGCGCGCAGGCGGATCGCGTACTGTATCGCCAGGCGATCCGCACCGCGTTGGAGAACCAGCCCAACCTGATGATCTTCCAACAGCCGGTTGAGGATCTGATCGTCGAAAACGATCGCGTAGTGGGCGCCGTCACCCAAATGGGCCTGAAATTCCGCGCCAAAGCGGTAGTATTGACCGTCGGCACCTTCCTGGACGGCAAGATCCATATCGGCCTGGAGAATTACAGCGGCGGCCGCGCGGGGGATCCTGCTTCGATCTCGCTGTCGCAGCGTTTGCGTGAACTGCCGCTGCGCGTCAACCGCTTGAAAACCGGTACGCCGCCGCGCATCGACGCCCGCACTATCGATTTCAGCGTACTGGCGCCACAACACGGCGATACGCCGGTGCCGGTATTCTCGTTCCTGGGCGATGCCAGCCAGCACCCGGAACAAATGGCGTGCTACATCACCCACACCAATGAAAAAACCCATGACGTGATCCGCAATAACCTCGATCGCAGCCCGATGTATGCCGGGATCATCGAAGGGATCGGCCCACGTTACTGCCCGTCGATCGAAGACAAGGTCATGCGCTTTGCCGATCGCAACGCGCACCAGATCTTCCTCGAACCGGAAGGCCTGACCAGCAACGAAATTTACCCTAACGGCATTTCCACCAGCCTGCCGTTCGACGTGCAGATGCAGATCGTCCGTTCGATGGAAGGGATGCAGAACGCGCGTATTATTCGCCCTGGTTATGCCATCGAGTACGATTTCTTCGATCCGCGCGATTTGAAGCCGACGCTGGAAAGCAAATTCATTCAGGGGCTGTTCTTCGCCGGCCAGATCAACGGCACCACCGGGTATGAAGAAGCCGCTGCGCAGGGCCTGTTGGCCGGCCTGAACGCCGGGCGCTTCGCCGACGAACAGGAAGGCTGGGCGCCACGTCGCGATCAGGCCTACCTGGGCGTGCTGGTGGACGATCTCAGCACCCTCGGCACCAAAGAACCGTACCGCATGTTTACCTCGCGCGCCGAGTATCGTCTGATGCTGCGTGAAGACAACGCCGATCTCCGCCTGACGGAAAAAGGCCGTGAACTCGGCCTGGTGGACGACGTGCGTTGGGCGCGTTACAGCGAGAAGCTGGAGCGAATCGAACGCGAACGTCAGCGCCTGCGCGACATCTGGATGCACCCGCACGCCGAGAACGTCGAACAGGTCAATGCGCTGCTGAAGGCGCCGCTGTCGCGCGAAGCGAACGGCGAAGAGCTGCTGCGCCGCCCGGAGATGGATTACGCGCAGTTGACCGGCACCGAGGCCTTCGCGCCGCCGCTGGACGACGTACAAGCCGCCGAACAGGTCGAGATCCAGGTCAAATACGAAGGCTACATCGCTCGTCAGCAGGAAGAGATCGAAAAACAACAGCGCAACGAGAACACCGTGCTGCCGTTGGATCTCGACTACCGTCAGGTTTCTGGGCTGTCGAACGAGGTGATCGCCAAGCTGAACGATCACAAACCGAACTCCATCGGCCAGGCTTCGCGCATCTCCGGCATTACGCCAGCGGCGATCTCGATTTTGCTGATCTGGCTGAAAAAGCAGGGACTGCTGCGCCGCAGCGCATAAATCCCGCATCCAGGCGGCCGTTTGCTCATCCCGTAGCCAAACGGCCGCTGACATCACTTGCGCCCTGAATTATCATAGGCGCCTCATTGCGCCAGCTAACCATCCGCTGGTCGTTCAGCGCCTGCCAAAGGATCCGTTGTGCAAAAAAAATTAGACTCGCTGCTCGCGGCAGCAGGCATTGAGCTGCCCGATCAGCAGAAACAGCAGCTGCTGGGCTATGTCGGCATGCTGGATAAGTGGAACAAGGCTTATAACCTCACGTCGGTGCGCGATCCGCAGCAAATGCTGGTGCGCCACATCCTCGACAGCATCGTGGTCAACCCGCATCTGCAGGGCTCGCGTTTTATCGATGTCGGCACCGGCCCCGGCTTGCCGGGCATTCCGCTGGCGATCGTGCGCCCGGACGCGCATTTCACGCTGCTGGACAGCCTGGGCAAGCGCGTGCGTTTCCTGCGTCAGGTGCAACATGAGCTGGGCCTGAACAATATCGAGCCGGTGCAGAGCCGCGTTGAGGAGTTTCCGGCCGAGCCGCCGTTCGACGGCGTGATCAGCCGCGCGTTCGCTTCGCTGCAGGATATGCTGTCCTGGTGCCATCACCTGCCGGCGAAAGGGCAGGGGCGTTTTTACGCGTTGAAAGGCGTGCGCCCGGATGAAGAGCTGGCGCAGCTGCCGGCGGGCGTTAGCCTGGAATCCATCGTGCGGCTGCAGGTGCCTGAATTGGAAGGCGAACGCCATCTGGTGATTCTTAAGGCAAACTGAGTTTGCTTTTGATCAAACAAGCGTGAATTAAAGGCAGTACTAAGCAGAAAGATAAGCAGGCTAATTAGTTGGTCGCTTTTTTTAGTTAATTTACTTTCTATTAACACAAAAAACGCGGCTAATTAGCGACAATAGAGTAATTGCATTTGGAAATAGTCACGTTAGCAATCATGTGCGAAAGATTGGCGTTTGCTGCTAATGTTAATTGGCTGTTGGAATATTGCCCTGCGGCTTGTCAATAAAAGGTTTTCGTCGGGTATACGGATTGTTTTTGAACAGTTAACTTATAATGTTTTGATTTATATAATCTTTTGATCGCTCAAATTGCTAAAGACGGTTTGGTTGACCATCGGCTATAAATCAGGAAGGGACATTACTGTGATCGGCTTCGCGTTTCTAAACGCAACGCTGGAATAATCAGACAATTAAATGCGCCCTATTATTCCGACCGTTTTCTTGTGAAAATAGGCTGGAATAGGGAAATTTAAATAATTGTTCACCTTTTCGCTACTTATCGATTGAATTCGTTGGTATGCCCCGTATAATTTGCTCGTTTTTTGCTGCTTGACTCTGGACAGCAAAAACAGTTGTATACGTCACTCAGCATACCCCCTCTGGGGTACGGAGAGAACAAACGTCATGTCTGTGTCCCTTTACAGCGGGAAAGTCGCACGCAAACTGCTGTTTTTGCAGTTAATGACTTTTGTTCTGATCAGCGTTGCTTTCTGGCTGAAAAGCCCGGAATGGAGCGCTTCGGCGCTGGCAGGCGGTCTCGCCGCCTGGTTGCCGAGTGCAATGTTTATGCTGTTTGCCTTGCGCCATCAGGCGCAAACGCCGGCGCCCGGTAGGGTTGCCTGGTCGTTCGCCATCGGCGAGGGGCTAAAGGTCGTGATCACCATCGTTTTGCTGATCGTGGCGCTGGGGGTGTTCAAGGCGGAGTTTATACCGCTTGGCCTGACCTATTTAGCGGTGTTAGTGGTGCAGATAGTGGCACCGGCCGTGATTAACAGTTACCGAACTTAACTAAATAAGGGTAAGAGGCATCATGTCTGCAGGAGAAGTCTTGACTCCACAGGAGTATATCGGTCACCACCTGACGCAGCTTCAGGTCGGGACTGGGTTTTGGTCGATTAACCTCGACTCGATGTTTTTCTCCGTCGTCCTCGGGGCGCTCTTCCTGGTGATCTTCCGCAAAGTGGCCAAAAACGCCACCAGCGGCGTGCCGGGTAAACTGCAAACCGCCGTGGAGCTGGTGGTCGGTTTCGTCGACAGCAGCGTGCGCGACATGTACCACGGCAAGAGCAAGGTCATTGCGCCGTTGGCGCTGACCGTGTTCGTCTGGGTGTTCCTGATGAACCTGATGGACCTCATCCCGGTTGACTTCCTGCCTTATCTCGGCACCCACGTTCTCGGTCTGCCTGCGCTGCGCGTCGTGCCTACCGCCGACGTGAACGTCACGCTGTCTATGGCGCTGGGCGTGTTTATCTTGATTCTGTTCTATAGCATCAAAATGAAAGGCGTTGGCGGGTTCGTTAAAGAGTTGACCATGCAGCCGTTCAACCACCCTGTATTCATTCCTATCAACCTGATTCTTGAAGGTGTCAGCCTGCTGTCCAAACCTGTTTCACTGGGTCTGCGACTGTTCGGCAACATGTATGCGGGTGAGTTGATCTTCATCCTGATTGCCGGCCTGTTGCCGTGGTGGTCACAGTGGGTCCTGAGCTTGCCTTGGGCTATCTTCCACATCCTGATCATTACGCTTCAAGCCTTTATTTTCATGGTTCTGACGATCGTCTATCTGTCGATGGCGTCTGAAGAGCACTGATTTTCTTAAAACACTTGCACTTTTAAACTGAAACAAACTGGAGACTGTCATGGAAAACCTGAGTATGGATCTGCTGTACATGGCTGCCGCTGTGATGATGGGTTTAGCGGCAATCGGTGCTGCGATCGGTATCGGCATCCTGGGTGGTAAATTCTTGGAAGGCGCTGCTCGTCAGCCTGACCTGATTCCTCTGCTGCGTACACAGTTCTTTATCGTTATGGGTCTGGTCGACGCCATCCCGATGATCGCTGTAGGTCTGGGTCTGTACGTGATGTTCGCCGTCGCGTAAGTAGAGCAACCCTCTACGACGTAACCAAACTATTAACTTTTAAAGAGGCATTGTGCTGTGAATCTTAACGCAACAATCCTCGGCCAGGCCATCGCGTTCGTTCTGTTTGTCTGGTTCTGCATGAAGTACGTATGGCCGCCGATCATGGCTGCCATCGAGAAACGTCAGAAAGAAATCGCTGACGGCCTCGCTTCTGCAGAGCGTGCCAAAAAAGATCTGGACTTAGCGCAAGCCAATGCGACCGACCAGCTGAAAACTGCTAAAGCAGAAGCTCAGGTGATCATCGAGCAAGCGAACAAACGCAAAGCTCAGATCATGGATGAAGCGAAAGCCGAAGCCGAGCAGGAACGTAACAAAATCGTGGCGCAGGCTCAGGCTGAGATCGAAGCCGAACGTAAGCGCGCTCGTGAAGAGTTGCGTAAGCAAGTCGCGATGCTGGCAATTGCCGGCGCCGAGAAGATCATCGAACGTTCCGTGGATGAAGCTGCTAACAGCGACATCGTTGATAAACTGGTCGCTGAACTGTAAGGAGGGAGGGGCTGATGTCTGAATTTGTCACTGTAGCTCGCCCCTACGCCAAAGCAGCTTTTGACTTTGCCGTTGAGCACCAAAGCGTAGAGCGCTGGCAGGACATGCTGGCGTTTGCGGCTGAAGTCACTCGCAATGAACAGATTTCTGAACTGCTGTCTGGCGCGGTCGCGCCAGAAACGCTGTCCAAGACGTTCATCGCGGTTTGTGGCGATCGGCTCGACGAACATGGCCAGAACTTTATCCGCGTAATGGCCGAAAATGGACGTTTACTGGTTCTTCCTGCCGTGCTGCAGCAGTTCATCGAACTGCGCGCCTCGCTGGAATCCACCGTCGAAGTCGAAGTGCTCTCTGCGAGCGCGCTGAGCGACGAACAGCAGGCGAAAATCGCCGCTGCGATGGAAAAACGTCTGTCACGCAAAGTTAAGCTGAATTGCAAAATTGACAAGTCTGTACTGGCCGGCATCGTTGTTCGCGCCGGCGATATGGTGATTGATGGCAGCGTTCGCGGTCGTCTTGAACGCCTGACAGACGTCTTGCAGTCTTAAGGGGACTGGAGCATGCAACTGAATTCCACCGAAATCAGCGAACTGATCAAGCAGCGCATTGCTCAGTTCAATGTAGTGAGCGAAGCTCACAATGAAGGTACTATCGTTTCCGTCAGCGACGGGATCATCCGCGTACACGGCCTGGCCGACGTTATGCAGGGCGAAATGATCGCGCTGCCTGGCAACCGTTACGCAATCGCATTGAACCTGGAGCGCGACTCCGTCGGTGCCGTGGTCATGGGTCCGTACGCGGATCTGGCCGAAGGCATGAAGGTTAAATGCACCGGCCGTATCCTGGAAGTTCCAGTCGGTCGTGGTCTGCTGGGCCGCGTAGTTAACACCCTGGGCGCGCCAATCGACGGCAAAGGCCCGATTGAGAACGACGGTTTCTCTCCGGTAGAAGCTATCGCGCCAGGCGTTATCGAGCGTCAATCCGTTGATCAGCCGGTTCAGACTGGCTACAAATCCGTTGACGCCATGATTCCAATCGGCCGTGGCCAGCGTGAGCTGGTGATCGGTGACCGTCAGACCGGTAAAACCGCGCTGGCGATCGATGCGATCATCAACCAACGCGACTCCGGCATCAAATGCGTTTACGTGGCTATCGGCCAGAAAGCGTCCACCATCGCTAACGTGGTGCGCAAACTGGAAGAGCACGGCGCACTGGCCAACACCATCGTGGTTGTGGCGACCGCTTCCGAATCCGCTGCACTGCAATACCTGGCGCCATACGCCGGTTGCGCAATGGGCGAATATTTCCGTGACCGCGGTGAAGATGCGCTGATCGTGTACGATGACCTGTCCAAACAGGCCGTTGCTTACCGCCAGATTTCCCTGCTGCTTCGTCGTCCGCCAGGTCGTGAAGCTTACCCAGGCGACGTATTCTACCTGCACTCCCGCTTGCTGGAGCGTGCAGCGCGCGTTAACGCCGAATACGTTGAAGCCTTCACCAAAGGTGAAGTTAAAGGCCAAACCGGTTCACTGACCGCTCTGCCGATCATTGAAACCCAGGCGGGTGACGTTTCCGCGTTCGTTCCGACCAACGTAATCTCGATTACCGATGGTCAGATCTTCCTGGAATCCAACCTGTTCAACTCCGGTATTCGTCCGGCAGTTAACCCGGGTATCTCCGTATCCCGTGTTGGTGGCGCCGCGCAGACCAAGATCATGAAGAAACTGTCCGGCGGTATCCGTACCGCGCTGGCGCAGTATCGTGAACTGGCTGCGTTCTCCCAGTTCGCATCCGATCTGGACGACGCGACCCGCAAACAGCTGAGCCACGGTCAGAAAGTGACCGAGCTGCTGAAACAGAAACAGTATGCGCCGATGTCGGTCGCACAACAGTCTCTGGTGCTGTTTGCCGCAGAACGCGGTTACCTGAACGACGTCGAAGTCGCCAAAGTGGTGAGCTTCGAAGCCGCGCTGGTCGCCTATGCGGACCGCGAGCACGCCGAGCTGCTGAACCACATCAACCAAACTGGCAACTTCAATGATGAGATCGAGGGCAAGTTGAAAGACATCCTCGAGACCTTCAAGAAAACCCAGTCCTGGTAACGCCGAACGGTCCTGCTGTTGAAAGACAGCAGGCCGTCTGGCACTGAGGAGAAGCAGAGATGGCCGGCGCAAAAGAGATACGTAGTAAGATCGCTAGCGTGCAAAACACGCAAAAGATCACTAAAGCGATGGAAATGGTCGCCGCCTCCAAAATGCGTAAATCGCAGGATCGCATGGCGGCCAGCCGTCCTTATGCAGAGACCATGCGCAAAGTGATTGGTCACCTTGCGTTAGGGAATCTGGAGTACAAGCACCCGTACCTGGATGAGCGTGACGTTAAGCGCGTCGGGTATCTGGTGGTGTCTACTGACCGTGGTCTCTGCGGCGGCTTGAACATCAACCTGTTCAAAAAGCTGCTGGCGGAGATGAAAGCCTGGTCCGAAAAAGGCGTCGAAACCGATTTGGCGCTGATTGGCTCTAAAGCGGCCTCTTTCTTTGGTTCCGTGGGCGGCAACGTGGTTGCCCAGGTGACCGGCATGGGGGACAAACCTTCCCTGTCGGATCTGATCGGGCCGGTGAAAGTGATGCTGCAGGCCTACGACGAAGGTCGTTTGGACAAGCTGTACATTGTCAGCAACAAATTTGTTAATACGATGTCCCAAGAGCCGCAGGTGCTTCAGCTGCTGCCGTTACCGCCAGCCGATGACGAAGAGCTGAAGAAAACGCCTTGGGATTACCTGTATGAACCCGATCCAAAAGTGCTGCTTGATACCTTGCTGCGCCGCTATGTGGAGTCGCAGGTTTATCAGGGCGTCGTGGAAAACCTGGCCAGCGAGCAGGCCGCACGAATGGTCGCGATGAAAGCCGCAACCGATAACGGCGGTAGCCTGATCAAAGAGCTGCAGTTGGTATACAACAAGGCGCGTCAGGCCAGCATCACTCAGGAACTCACCGAGATCGTTTCGGGAGCCTCCGCGGTTTAAGCTAGGTTTACGAATTACGTAGAGGATTCAAGATGGCTACTGGAAAGATTATCCAGGTAATCGGCGCCGTGGTGGACGTCGAGTTCCCTCAGGATGCCGTACCGAAAGTGTACGACGCCCTTGAGGTAGAAAACGGCACCGAAAAACTGGTGTTGGAAGTTCAGCAACAGCTGGGCGGTGGCGTGGTTCGCTGTATCGCAATGGGGACCTCCGATGGTCTGCGTCGCGGTCTGAAAGTGAACAACCTGGACCACCCGATTGAAGTGCCGGTGGGTAAAGCTACCCTGGGCCGTATCATGAACGTATTGGGTCAACCGATCGACATGAAAGGCGACATCGGCGAAGAAGAGCGTTGGGCGATTCACCGCGCGGCGCCAAGCTACGAAGAGCTGTCCAGCTCCCAGGAACTGCTGGAAACCGGTATCAAGGTAATGGACCTGATTTGTCCGTTCGCCAAGGGCGGTAAAGTCGGTCTGTTCGGCGGTGCGGGCGTGGGTAAAACCGTAAACATGATGGAGCTGATCCGTAACATCGCGATCGAGCACTCCGGTTATTCCGTGTTTGCGGGCGTGGGCGAGCGTACTCGTGAGGGTAACGACTTCTACCACGAAATGACCGACTCCAACGTTCTGGACAAAGTATCCCTGGTTTACGGCCAGATGAACGAGCCACCAGGTAACCGTCTGCGCGTTGCGCTGACCGGCCTGACCATGGCGGAGAAATTCCGTGACGAAGGCCGTGACGTTCTGCTGTTCGTTGACAACATCTACCGTTACACCCTGGCCGGTACCGAAGTGTCCGCACTTCTGGGCCGTATGCCATCCGCAGTAGGTTATCAGCCAACGCTGGCGGAAGAGATGGGCGTTCTGCAAGAACGTATCACCTCGACCAAGACCGGTTCCATCACTTCCGTACAGGCCGTTTACGTTCCTGCGGATGACTTGACTGACCCGTCACCAGCCACCACCTTTGCGCACTTGGACGCAACCGTGGTACTGAGCCGTAACATCGCTTCTCTGGGTATCTACCCGGCCGTTGACCCGCTGGATTCCACTAGCCGTCAGCTGGATCCGCTGGTTGTTGGCCAGGAGCACTACGACGTAGCGCGTGGCGTGCAGTCCATTCTGCAACGCTACCAGGAACTGAAAGATATCATCGCGATCCTGGGTATGGACGAGCTGTCTGAAGAAGACAAACTGGTCGTATCCCGTGCGCGTAAGATCCAACGCTTCCTGTCTCAGCCGTTCTTCGTGGCAGAAGTCTTCACCGGTTCTCCGGGCAAGTTCGTATCGCTGAAAGACACCATCCGTGGTTTCAAAGGCATTATGGACGGCGACTATGACCACCTGCCGGAGCAGGCGTTCTACATGGTTGGCACCATTGAAGAAGCAGTGGAAAAAGCCAAGAAACTGTAACGCCTTGAGAGGAGGGTGATATGGCTATGACTTACCATCTGGATGTAGTCAGCGCGGAAAAACAGATGTTTTCCGGCCTGGTGCAGAAGATCCAGGTGACAGGCAGCGAAGGTGAACTGGGGATCTTCCCTGGCCATGCGCCGCTGCTGACTGCCATCAAGCCTGGCATGGTGCGTATTGTTAAGCAGCACGGTGAAGAAGAGTTCATCTACCTGTCCGGCGGCATCCTCGAGGTGCAGCCGAGCGTGGTTACCGTGCTGGCGGACACTGCTATCCGTGGTACTGACCTCGACGAAGCGAGAGCGTTGGAAGCTAAGCGTAAAGCTGAAGAACACATTCGCAGCTCTCATGGCGATGTCGACTATGCTCAGGCATCCGCTGAACTGGCGAAAGCGATCGCGAAACTGCGCGTTATCGAGCTCACCAGAAAAGCGATGTAATGTTTGGGTGCAAAGCACCCAACTTTAAGAAAGCGGCCTATAGGGTCGCTTTTTTTTTACTTTAAAATAAGCATTTCAGCCCGGCGGGCGGTGTGGTGTATAACCCCTGATATCGGGAAATAAACGTCGCCGATCGCCGACAGTTTTTTCGCCCCGGCGCCGAATTGGCCACGATAGCGGCAGGCCAAGGCCCACGCGGCCTGAGCCGGGTTCGTGCAGAGAAATATGTAGTAATATTGTCGCTAAACGGTTTTACTTTCGTCTATCAAAATGGAGTTATCAGGTTGCTTATGTCGAACAGCGCAATGAGCGTGGTTATCCTCGCCGCGGGCAAGGGAACACGCATGTATTCCGATCTTCCCAAGGTTTTACATCCGTTGGCCGGTAAGCCGATGGTGCAACACGTCATTGATGCCGCGATGAAACTGGGCGCGCAACATGTTCACCTGGTATACGGCCACGGCGGCGATCTGCTGAAAAGCACGTTGACTGACGGCGCGCTGAACTGGGTGCTGCAGGCCGAGCAATTGGGTACCGGCCATGCAATGCAGCAGGCCGCGCCGCACTTTGCCGACGATGAAGACGTGCTGATGCTGTACGGCGACGTGCCGTTGATCTCCGTGGATACGTTGCAACGCCTGCTGGCGGCCAAACCGCAGGGCGGTATCGGTCTGCTGACGGTCAAGCTGGACGATCCGAGCGGCTACGGCCGCATCGTGCGCGAGCAGGGCAACGTGGTGGGCATCGTCGAACACAAGGATGCCAGCGAGGCGCTGCGCCAGATCAACGAGATCAATACCGGCATCCTGGTGGCGAACGGGCGCGATCTGAAGCGCTGGCTGGGGATGCTGAATAACGACAACGCACAGGGCGAGTTTTACATTACCGATATCATTGCGTTGGCCCATGCCGACGGCAAGAAAATCGAAACCGTGCACCCGTCGCGCCTGAGTGAAGTGGAAGGCGTGAACAACCGCCTGCAGCTGGCGACCCTGGAGCGCGTCTTCCAGTCGGAACAGTCTGAAAAGCTGCTGTTGGCCGGCGTGATGCTGCTGGATCCGGCGCGTTTTGACCTGCGCGGGGAACTTGTTCACGGCCGCGACATCACTATTGATGCGAATGTGATTATCGAAGGTCACGTCAAGCTGGGCGACCGGGTGAAAATCGGCGCCGGCTGCGTGCTGAAAAACTGTGTGATCGGCGATGACTGCGAGATCAGCCCTTACAGCGTGCTGGAAGACAGCGTGCTGGAAGCCGACTGCACCGTGGGGCCGTTCGCCCGCCTGCGCCCTGGCGCGGAGCTGGCGGCAGGGGCCCACGTCGGCAACTTCGTGGAAATGAAAAAGGCGCGTTTGGGCAAAGGCTCCAAGGCCGGCCACCTCAGCTACCTGGGCGATGCCGAAATCGGCGATGACGTGAATATCGGCGCTGGCACCATCACCTGCAACTACGATGGCGCCAACAAGCACAAGACGCTGATCGGCGACGGCGTGTTCGTCGGTTCCGATACTCAGCTGGTGGCGCCGGTGTCGGTCGGCAAAGGCTCCACCATCGCCGCTGGCACCACGGTGACGCGCGATATCGCCGAGAACGAACTGGTGCTGAGCCGCGTCAAGCAGGTGCACATTCAGGGCTGGCAACGTCCGGTGAAGAAGAAGTCATAGTGTGTTTTGCGTTGGGCTCCGTTCAGAGCCCAATACAAAACATAATAACCCCCACCATCTACAGGCTCGGGGACGCACGGTAAAACCGGCAAAAATCAGGTCAAGACATCGAAAGCGCCCATGAAGGGCGTTCATTAGGAATACAACTGATGTGTGGAATTGTAGGCGCAGTAGCGCAACGTGATATCGCAGAAATCCTATTGGAAGGTTTACGCCGTCTCGAGTACCGCGGTTACGACTCCGCCGGTCTGGCGGTGGTCGACGAAAAAGGCAACGTCAGTCGCCTGCGTCGCGTAGGCAAGGTGCAAAAACTGGCCGAAGCGGCGGAGCAGACCGATCTGCACGGCGGTACCGGCATCGCTCACACCCGCTGGGCAACGCACGGTGAACCGACCGAAGCGAACGCGCACCCACATGTTTCCGACTACATTACCGTGGTGCATAACGGCATCATCGAAAACCATGAACCGCTGCGCGAACTGCTGATCGAACGCGGTTACCGCTTCAGCTCCGAAACCGACACCGAAGTGATCGCGCACCTGGTGCACTGGGAACAACAACAGGGCGGCACGTTGCTGGAAGTGGTTCAGCGCGTGATCCCACAGCTGCGCGGCGCTTACGGCACCGTGGTGATGGACAGCCGCGATCCGAGCGTATTGGTCGCGGCGCGCTCCGGCAGCCCGCTGGTTATCGGCCGCGGCGTCGGGGAAAACTTTATTGCTTCCGATCAGCTGGCGCTGCTGCCGGTCACCCGCCGCTTCATCTTCCTGGAAGAAGGCGACGTGGTGGAAGTGACTCGCCGCACCGTCAACATCTTCGACAAGCAGGGCAACTCCATCGAGCGCCCTGAAATCGAATCCCAGGTGCAGTATGACGCCGGCGACAAGGGCGCTTACCGTCACTACATGCAAAAAGAGATCTACGAACAGCCGCTGGCGCTGAAAAACACCCTGGAAGGGCGTTTCAGCCATGGCCAAATCAACCTGAGCGAGCTGGGCCCGCGCGCCGACGAGCTGCTGGCCAAGGTGCAGCACGTGCAGATCATCGCCTGCGGGACTTCTTACCACTCCGGTATGGTGGCGCGCTACTGGTTCGAAGCGCTGGCCGGCGTGCCGTGCGACGTCGAGATCGCGTCCGAATTCCGTTACCGCAAATCGGCGGTGCGTCCGGGCAGCCTGATCATCACCCTGTCGCAGTCCGGCGAAACCGCCGATACGTTAGCGGCGCTGCGTCTGTCCAAAGAGCTGGGTTATCTCGGTTCGCTGGCCGTTTGTAACGTGGCCGGCTCTTCGCTGGTGCGCGAATCGGATCTGGCGTTGATGACCAAAGCGGGCACGGAAATCGGCGTGGCCTCGACCAAGGCCTTCACCACGCAGCTCACCGTGCTGTTGATGCTGGTGGCGCGTCTGGGCCGCCTGAAAGGCATGGCGGAAAGCGTGGAGCAAGAGATCGTGCATGGCCTGCAGGCGCTGCCGGCGCGTATCGAGCAGATGCTGTCGATGGATAAAGAGATCGAAGCGCTGGCGGAAGGGTTCTCCGACAAGCACCATGCGCTGTTCCTCGGCCGCGGCGATCAGTATCCAATCGCCATGGAAGGGGCGCTGAAGCTGAAAGAGATCTCCTATATTCACGCCGAAGCCTATGCGGCGGGTGAGCTGAAACACGGCCCGCTGGCGCTGATCGACGCCGATATGCCGGTGATCGTGGTGGCACCGAACAATGAACTGCTGGAAAAGCTGAAGTCCAACATTGAAGAAGTGCGCGCGCGCGGCGGCCAGCTGTACGTGTTCGCCGATCAGGACGCCGGCTTCGTCAGCAGCGAAGGCATGACCATCATTCCTCTGCCGCACGTCGAGGAAATCGTGGCGCCGATCTTCTACACCGTGCCGTTGCAGCTGCTGTCTTACCACGTGGCGCTGATCAAAGGCACCGACGTTGACCAGCCGCGCAACCTGGCGAAGTCTGTCACCGTAGAGTAATCTGCCGCAGGTAAACTGCAAAAGCCGGCCTTTGCGCCGGCTTTTTTCATGAGCGGCCTTAAAGATGACAGCGCGACCGATTCGGCGATAAACATTGTCATATTCAAGCGGATAGGCCGCGCCAAACCGTTTTTTTATTGCACGTCAATTGCGCTGTTTTTTGACTAATTAATTGATTTTTAAAGAAACAAACGCCTCTCTGGCGCGCTGTAATATAACTGTCATATTGCGTACATTTTTCTGTCACCAAACTGTCCTATTTTCCCTCCTGCAGCAATACTTACTCTGATTAAAACGACTCGAAGTCGATTTTAAATATCCCATTAGGAGGGATTATGAAACTGATGCGTACCACCGTCGCCAGTATTGTGGCAGCGACCTTCTCCCTGACCACCGTGTCCGCGTTCGCTGCTGCCAGCCTGACCGGTGCAGGTGCGACATTCCCCGCTCCGGTTTACGCCAAGTGGGCAGATTCTTATCAGAAAGAAACCGGCAACAAAGTTAACTATCAGGGCATCGGCTCCTCTGGCGGCGTGAAGCAAATCGTGGCCAACACCGTTGACTTTGGCGCTTCCGACGCCCCGCTGTCTGACGACAAACTGGCGGTCGATGGCCTGTTCCAGTTCCCGACCGTGATCGGCGGCGTGGTGCTGGCCGTGAATATCCCGGGCATCAAATCCGGCGAACTGACGCTGGACGGCAAAACCCTGGGCGATATCTACCTGGGCAACGTCAAAAAATGGAACGATCCGGCTATCACCAAGCTAAACCCAGGCGTGAAACTGCCTGACCAGAACATCGCCGTGGTGCGCCGCGCCGACGGTTCCGGCACCTCGTTCGTGTTCACCAGCTACCTGTCCAAGGCCAATGCGCAGTGGAAAGAGAAGATCGGCGCCGGTTCTACCGTTAACTGGCCGACCGGTCTGGGCGGTAAAGGCAACGACGGCATCGCCGCCTTCGTTCAGCGTCTGCCTGGCTCTATCGGCTACGTAGAATACGCTTACGCCAAGCAGAACAACCTGGCTTACACCAAGCTGGTATCCGCCGACGGTAAACCGGTCAGCCCGACCGAAGAGAGCTTCAGCAACGCGGCCAAGGGCGTGGATTGGAGCAAGACCTTCGCTCAGGATCTGACTGACCAGAAAGGCGACAACGTGTGGCCAATTACATCCACCACCTTCATCCTGGTGCACAAAGAGCAGAAAAACCCTGCTCAGGGCGCCGAAGTGCTGAAGTTCTTCGACTGGGCTTACAAAACCGGTGCCAAGCAGGCTAACGAGCTGGATTACGCCACCCTGCCGGCAGAAGTGGTTGAGCAGGTGCGCGCGGCTTGGAAAACCAACGTAAAAGACAGTTCAGGCAAAGCGCTGTACTAACAACGCAGGGGCGCGGGTTCGCCGCGCCCCACACAGTTCTTCAGGCTCCGATCCCGGTTGGGGCTGCCAGGGTTCAAACAGAGAGTAATCTATGGCTGAGTACAAGCCGACCATCAAAGCACCGGGCAAAAACGGTGACATCATTTTCAGCGCGCTGGTGAGACTGGCTGCGCTGATTACCCTATTGTTGCTGGGCGGCATCATTGTTTCGCTGATCTTCGCCTCCTGGCCAAGCATGCAGAAATTCGGCTTCGCCTTCCTGTGGACCAAAGAGTGGGACGCGCCGGCGGAGCAGTTCGGCGCGCTGGTGCCGATCTACGGCACCGTGGTCACCTCGCTTATCGCGCTGATCATCGCCGTGCCGGTGAGCTTCGGCATCGCGCTGTTCCTGACCGAGCTGGCGCCGAACTGGCTGAAGCGGCCGCTGGGCATCGCCATTGAGCTGTTGGCGGCCATCCCCAGCATCGTTTACGGCATGTGGGGCCTGTTCGTGTTCGCGCCGCTGTTCGCCGAATACTTCCAGACGCCGGTCGGCGAAGTGCTGTCGGGCATTCCGATCGTCGGCGAGCTGTTCTCCGGCCCGGCCTTCGGCATCGGCATTCTGGCCGCCGGGGTGATCCTGGCGATCATGATCATTCCTTACATCGCGGCAGTCATGCGCGACGTGTTCGAACAGACCCCGGTGATGATGAAAGAGTCGGCCTACGGCATCGGCTGCACCACCTGGGAAGTCATCTGGCGCATCGTGCTGCCGTTCACCAAAAACGGCGTCATCGGCGGCGTGATGTTGGGCCTGGGCCGTGCGCTGGGGGAAACCATGGCGGTGACCTTTATCATCGGCAACACCTACCAGCTCGACAGCGCTTCGCTGTACATGCCGGGCAACAGCATCACCTCGGCGCTGGCCAACGAATTCGCCGAAGCCGAGTCCGGCGTGCACACCGCCGCGTTGATGGAGCTGGGCCTGATTCTGTTTGTTATCACCTTTATCGTGCTGGCGCTGTCGAAACTGATGATCATGCGTCTGGCCAAGAATGAGGGGCGTTAACATGGCGACGATGGATATGCAAAACGCAGTCGTTCTGGCGGAAAGCCGCCGCAAAATGCAGGCCTGGCGCCGGCAGAAAAACCGTCTCGCGCTGTTCCTGTCGATGGCGACCATGGTGTTCGGGCTGTTCTGGCTGATCTGGATCCTGATCGCCACCGTGACCAAAGGCTTCGACGGCATGTCGCTGGCGCTGTTCACTGAAATGACCCCGCCGCCGAACACCGCAGGCGGCGGTCTGGCCAACGCCATCGCCGGCAGCGGCCTGTTGATCCTGTGGGCGACCATCTTCGGCACGCCGCTGGGCATCATGGCCGGCATCTACCTGGCAGAATACGGCCGTAAATCCTGGCTGGCGGAAGTGATCCGCTTTATCAACGACATCCTGCTGTCCGCACCGTCGATCGTGGTGGGCCTGTTCGTTTACACCATCGTGGTGGCGAAGATGGAACACTTTTCCGGCTGGGCCGGCATCGTCGCGCTGGCGCTGCTGCAGGTGCCGATCGTCATTCGCACCACCGAGAACATGCTGAAGCTGGTGCCGGATACGCTGCGCGAGGCCGCTTATGCGCTGGGCACGCCGAAATGGCGCATGATTTCCGCCATCACGCTGAAGGCGTCGGTGTCCGGCATCATCACCGGCGTGCTGCTGGCGATTGCGCGCATCGCGGGGGAAACGGCGCCGCTGCTGTTCACCTCGCTGTCGAACCAGTTCTGGAGCACCGACCTGATGCAGCCGATCGCCAACCTGCCGGTGACCATCTTCAAATTCGCCATGAGCCCGTTCGCCGAATGGCAACAGCTGGCCTGGGCCGGGGTGCTGTTGATCACCCTGTGCGTACTGTTACTGAATATCCTGGCGCGCGTGATTTTCGCCAAGAAAAAGCATTCATAAAATTTTGAGCGCCGCTTTGGCGGCGCTGATGAAAAGAGAGAAGTCTTGATGAGTATGGTTACTGACGCTTCCAGCAGCAAAATTCAGGTACGCGATCTGAACTTCTACTACGGCAAATTCCATGCGCTGAAGAACATCACGCTGGATATCGCCAAGAACAAGGTCACCGCGTTTATCGGCCCGTCCGGCTGCGGCAAATCCACCCTGCTGCGCACCTTCAACAAGATGTACCAGCTGTACCCGGAACAGCGTGCGGAAGGCGGCATCCTGCTGGACGGCCAGAACATCCTGACCGACAACTCGGATATCGCGCTGCTGCGCGCCAAGGTCGGCATGGTGTTCCAGAAGCCGACGCCGTTCCCGATGTCGATTTACGACAACATCGCCTTCGGCGTTCGCCTGTTTGAAAAGCTGTCGCGCGCCGATATGGACGAGCGCGTGCAGTGGGCGCTGACCAAGGCGGCGCTGTGGAACGAAACCAAGGACAAGCTGCACCAGAGCGGCTACAGCCTTTCCGGCGGCCAGCAGCAGCGCCTGTGCATCGCCCGCGGCATCGCCATTCGTCCGGAAGTGCTGTTGCTGGATGAGCCTTGCTCGGCGCTGGATCCGATCTCCACCGGCAAGATTGAAGAGCTGATCAGCGAGCTGAAGGCCGATTACACCGTGGTGATCGTAACCCACAATATGCAGCAGGCGGCGCGCTGCTCCGACTCCACCGCATTTATGTATCTGGGCGAGCTGATCGAGTTCAGTGATACTGATAACCTGTTCACTGCGCCGCAGAAAAAGCAGACTGAAGACTACATCACTGGCCGTTATGGTTGATAGGAAGCATCATGGATAACCTGAATTTAAACAAACACATTTCCGGCCAGTTCAACGCAGAGCTTGAGCATATCCGCACCCAGGTGCTGACCATGGGCGGGCTGGTGGAGCAGCAGCTGACCGACGCCATCACCGCGATGCACAATCAGGATGGCGAGCTGGCCAAGCGAGTTATCGAAGGCGACGCCAAGGTCAACATGATGGAAGTGGCGATCGACGAAGCCTGCGTGCGCATCATCGCCAAGCGCCAGCCGACCGCCAGCGATCTGCGCCTGGTGATGGCGATCATCAAAACCATTTCCGAGCTGGAACGCATCGGCGACGTGGCGGACAAAATCTGCCGCACCGCGCTGGAGAAGTTCTCGCACCAGCACCAGCCGCTGCTGGTCAGCCTGGAATCGCTGGGGCGCCACACCGTGCAAATGCTGCACGACGTGCTGGACGCCTTCGCGCGCATGGATCTGGACGAGGCGATCCGTATTTACCGCGAAGATAAAAAGGTCGACCAGGAATACGAAGGCATCGTGCGTCAGCTGATGACCTATATGATGGAAGACTCACGCACCATTCCGAGCGTGCTGACCGCGCTGTTCTGCGCCCGTTCTATCGAGCGTATCGGCGACCGCTGCCAGAACATCTGCGAATTTATCTTCTATTTCGTCAAAGGACAGGATTTCCGTCATTTGGGCGGCGACGCCCTGGAAAAGCTGCTCTCTCCGGGCGGTAAAGACGACAAAGCCGACTGACCCTTTCCGGGTAATATCCTTCAAAGGCGCGGTTTCCCGCGCCTTTATTCCATCTTAAGTTCTTAAAGATAAAAAGGTTATAAATATAGCTTTTTATATTATTTCCTGACCTATGTGGCGCTTGCTAGCTTATCCGCCAGCAGGACATCAACCACTTAGGAGCTCTCTATGAAACATCGCGCTTTGGCCTTAACGTTGTTAGCCAGTCTGACCGGCCTCGCCGCCGGCGCCGCGCACGCGGACAAACTTGACGATATCAAGCAAGCCGGCGTGGTGCGTATCGCGGTGTTCGACAGCAACCCGCCGTTCGGCTACATCGATCCGCAGAGCAAGAAGCTGGTGGGCTACGATGTGGACGTCGCCGATGCGATCGGCAAAGCGCTGGGGGTAAAAGTGGAGCTGCGCGCCACCAACCCGGCCAACCGCATTCCGCTGCTGGTGTCGAAGAAGGTTGACCTGATTGCCGCCAACTTCACCATTACCGACGAGCGCGCCAAGGAAGTGAACTTCAGCGTGCCGTACTTCGCCACCGGTCAGAAATTCATCGCCCGCAAAGGCGTGCTGAAAACCCCGGAAGACATCAAAAAGCTGCGCATTGGCGCGGATAAGGGCACGGTGCAGGAAATCACCCTGCGCGAGCGTTTCCCGACGGCGAAAGTGATCTCCTACGATGACACCCCGCTGGCGTTCGTGGCGCTGCGCAACGGCAACGTGCAGGCGATCACCCAGGACGACGCCAAGCTGGTCGGCCTGCTTGGCAACCTGCCGGCGGCGCAGAAGGCGGAATTTGAAATTTCGCCGTTCAGTCTGACCAAAGAATACCAGGGCGTCGGCATTCCCAAGGGCGAAGATCGCCTGACCGCCGCGGTGAACGAGACGCTGATCAAGCTGGAAAAAGACGGCGAAGCGGTTAAGATTTACGATCGCTGGTTCGGGCCGGAAACCCAATCCGCCCAACCGCGCGGCGATTTCAAAATCGCGCCTTTGGATCAGCAACCGAAAGCCTGATTTAACCGCTCGCGGTGAGATCGGCACGGAGGGGCGCAGCTTGCTGCGCCCCTGATGCATTCTGCAAGACAAGGATTGAACATGAACCTGGACTGGCTGCTGGCGCCGCAATACCTGAGCTGGCTGTGGCACGGCTTTCTGCTGACTCTGTGGCTTTCCGCCTGCGCGGGCCTGGCGGCCACGCTGCTGGGCTTCGTACTGGCGGCGATGCGCGACAGCAGCCTGCGGCCGTTGAGTTGGCTGGCGATGGGCTACAGCTCGCTGTTTCGCAATACGCCGCTGCTGGTGCAGCTGTTCTTCTGGTACTTCGCCGCCGGGCAGATCCTGCCGTCCGCCGCCATGCAGTGGCTGAACAGCTCACATCAGGTCGGTCCGCTGGAATGGCCGTCGTTCGAGTTTCTCGCCGGTTTCTTCGGCCTGACGCTCTACTCCACCGCCTTTATCGCCGAAGAGATCCGTTCCGGCATTCGCGGCGTCGCCGGCGGGCAGAAATATGCCGCGCAGGCGCTGGGGCTGACCGGCTGGCAGGCGATGCGCTACGTGGTGCTGCCGCAGGCGCTGAAAATCGCGCTGCCGCCGCTGCTGGGGCAATACATGAACGTGATCAAAAACTCGTCGCTGACCATGGCGATCGGCGTGGCCGAACTCTCTTACGCCTCGCGTCAGGTCGAAACCGAAACCCTGCGCACCTTCCAGGCGTTCGGCGTGGCGACGGTGCTGTATATCGCCATCATCGCGCTGCTGGAAGGCTGGGGCATGTGGCGCCAACAGCGTAAACCGCTGGGAGGGCATTGAGATGGATTTCAGCGTGATTCACGACAACCTGGGCTACCTGCTGTGGGGTACCTGGCCGGATGGTCCATTAGGCGGCGCGGCGCTGACGTTGGCGATCAGCCTGATGGCCGGCGTCGCCTCGGCGGCGCTAGGCACCTTGCTCGGCGTGGCGCTGGCGATGTCGCGCGGCGTCGCTGCCGGATTGCTGGCGGCGGTGCTGGGCTTTTTCCGCGCCATACCGGTCATCATGCTGATCTTCTGGACCTATTTCCTGCTGCCGATGGTGTTTGGCGTAGAGATCCCGGAAATCACCACCGTGGTGTGCGCGCTGGCGCTGATCGCTTCGGCCTATCTGGCCCATGCGGTGAAGGCCGGCATCGCCGCGATCGGCCCCGGCCAGTGGCAGGCCGGACTTTCCCTGGGGCTGACCCGCTGGCAGACGCTGCGCATGATCGTGCTGCCGCAGGCGCTGCGCATGATGGTGCCGTCGTTCATCAACCAGTGGATATCCCTGATCAAAGACACCTCGCTGGCTTATATCGTCGGCGTTGGCGAACTGACCTTCCTGGCGACCCAGGTCAACAACCGCAGCATGGTCTATCCGATGGAAGTGTTCCTGTTCGTGGCGCTGGTCTATTTCGTGTTCTGCCTGGCGCTCGATCTGCTGGCCAACGCGGTCAACCGCCGCTTCGGCGCGCAAACTCGCGCGTTGAAACGGTCGTGGCGCTGGTGGCGCAACAAGCCGCCGTTGCCGGCCAGTTAATCGGCCGTCAGCCGCCAGCCGCGTTCGCGCCACAGCGTGGGCAGCTGGGCCAGGTCGTTAAACGTCGTCACCAGCGGGTGGTCGATCGGCGGGTTATGCGGATCGGCGCAGAAGTAAAAGACCGGGATGCCGGCATTGATACCAGCCTGCGCGCCGGCAGGCGAGTCATCGACCAGGATGCAGCGCGTTACCGGCACCTGCATCTGTTCGGCGGCGTGGAATACGATCGCCGGATCCGGCTTCCAGCGCTGAATGTCATAGCCGCTGAACAACCGGTCATCAAAATAAGGCAGCATGCCGGTCAGGCCGAGCGAGTGCTGCATCTTGCTGACCGGTCCGTTGGAGACGGTGCAGACAGGCACCGTCACCTGCGCCAGCAGCTCGCGGGCGCCGGCAATCTGCTGTAGTTCGCTGTCGAACAGCCGCGCCACTTCCTGCCGATACAGCGGCTCCAGCGCCTCTTTTGCCAGGTCAGTGCCCTGCTCGGCGTTGACCCGATCGATGATCTCGTACAGCTTCACCCCTTTGTATTTCTTGAACACCTCTTCCAGCGACAGATGAATGCCGTAGCGGGCGAACATGTGCACATAGGCTTTGCTGCACAGCACTTCGCTGTCCACCAGCGTGCCGTCGCAGTCGAACAAAATACAGTCAATCTGATTCATGCGGGACAGGTTCCTTCGGGTTAACGGCGCTGAGGCCGCTCAGCGATCACTTGATCAGGTTACGCGCCTTGAGATCGTGCAAAATCAGCGCGGCGACGTGTGAGCAGTGCGGCAAATCGCGGCTGTCGCACCACCTCAGCTCGGCGATTTCGGCGGCCGGCTGCAACTGCCCGGTAACGTCGGCCTGATAGCAGCGAATACGCACCTGGGTGCCGTCCTGCTTGCCGTCCGCCGGGCCGGCGAACTCGCCGTAAAACGCGATGGAGCTCGGCTGCAGCGCGACGGTCAGCTCTTCGTCGATTTCGCGGCACAGCGCCTGTTCGTCGGTTTCGCCCGCTTCGCGCTTTCCGCCCGGCATATAAAACAGCGTCTTATTGTGTGAACGCACCAGCGCCACTTTGTCATCTTTCAGCGCGATCAACGCGAGCTTATCGATAAAGGTTGAAGACATGCGGATTCCTGTTTTTTCGCGGGTAGGGTAAGAGATGCGATAGGTCATTTTATCGGCCGTGTCGGCAAACGGCAACGCAGCGGACGGAAACGCGGGATGAAAGCCTGTAAATACAAGCCGTTGACGCGTTTAGCCGTAAAGATGGCGAAAAAAACCTGTGACCGGCGTCAAAAGCCCCACTTTTTGTTATAGGATAGCCGGCGACTGTCCATTCCCATTTTCGGAATTCTGATAATGACCAAACCAGTATCTGGCCTTGACGCTGAGCAAGGCTTGCTTGGGCGCGTGTTTAAACTCAAGCAACATGGCACGACGGCGCGTACGGAAACGATTGCCGGTATCACCACCTTCCTTACCATGGTGTATATCGTGTTCGTTAACCCGCAAATCTTGGGCGCGGCGGGCATGGATACCCAGGCGGTATTTGTCACCACCTGTTTGATCGCCGCTTTCGGCAGCATCTTTATGGGCCTGCTGGCGAACCTGCCGGTGGCGCTGGCGCCGGCGATGGGCCTGAACGCCTTCTTCGCCTTCGTGGTGGTCGGGGCGATGGGCATCTCCTGGCAGGTGGGCATGGGCGCCATCTTCTGGGGAGCGGTCGGCCTGCTGCTGCTGACCATTTTCCGCATCCGCTACTGGATGATCGCCAACATTCCGGTCAGCCTGCGGGTCGGCATCACCAGCGGCATCGGCCTGTTCATCGGCATGATGGGGCTGAAAAACGCCGGCATCGTGGTGGCCAACCCGGACACGCTGGTGACCATCGGCAGCCTGACCTCGCACAACGTGCTGCTGGGCGCGCTCGGCTTCTTCATCATCGCCGTGCTCTCTTCGCGCAACTTCCACGCGGCGGTGCTGGTGTCGATCGTGGTCACCACCCTGATCGGCTGGATGCTGGGCGACGTGAAATACGGCGGCCTGTTCTCCCTGCCGCCGAGCATCACCTCGGTGGTGGGCCAGGTCGACGTGGCTGGCGCGCTGAACATCGGGCTGGCCGGGATCATCTTCTCGTTTATGCTGGTGAACCTGTTTGACTCTTCGGGCACCTTGATCGGCGTCACCGATAAAGCCGGCCTGACCGACAACCAGGGCAAGTTCCCGCGCATGAAGCAGGCGCTGTACGTCGACAGCATCAGCTCGGTGGCCGGTTCGCTGGCGGGCACCTCTTCCGTGACCGCTTACATCGAAAGTTCGTCCGGCGTCGCCGTCGGCGGCCGCACCGGTTTGACGGCGGTGGTCACCGGCCTGCTGTTCCTGCTGGTGATCTTCCTGTCGCCGCTGGCGGGCATGGTGCCGGCTTACGCCGCCGCCGGCGCGCTGATCTACGTCGGCGTGCTGATGACCTCCAGCCTGGCGCGGGTGAAGTGGGACGATCTGACCGAAGCGGTACCGGCGTTTGTCACCGCGGTGATGATGCCGTTCAGCTTCTCGATCACCGAAGGCATCGCGCTCGGCTTTATCTCCTACTGCGTGATGAAGCTCGGCACCGGCCGCTGGCGTGAAATCAGCCCGTGCGTGGTGGTGGTGGCGCTGCTGTTCGTGCTGAAGATCGTCTTCGTCGACGGCCATTGACCGCCAAAGGGCCGACGCCTGTCGGCCCTGAACCCCTAGGCGCCCGGCGTCGCATCCGGCACCTTACCCAACACCCACTGCAACGGCCGCTTGAAGCGCGCCTGCCAACTGCCGGCGGCATCCTCTCCCTGGGCGAAGTGCAGCGTTTCTACCTGATTATCCTCTCCGAACAGATTGGCGAAGTGCAACGCCAGCGCCTGCTCGCTGAAATTCTGCCGATCGTAATACGCCATCACGATTTTCTTTTGCGCCGCCAGCGACTGCTGGGCCGGCTTGATCTCGCCGTTGGGGGCGATCAGCAGCGCGCCGGCGTAAAACTGCGGGTACTTCGCGATCAGGTTGGCGGCGTGCAGCGCGCCCTGGCCGCGGGCGCTGAGGTAAATCCGCCGGGGATTCAGCTTTAGCTGCGGAGCCAGCTGTTGCAGCGTACGCTGAATGGCGGTTTGGGTGCTTTCGTCGCTGTAATTCGACCAGCGGAAACTGTTTTCCGACAGCATCTGCGTGCCGTTGAGCTCGATGTAGGCCACGCCCATTTCGCCGAACAGCAGCCGTTCTTCGGGGCTGATGGCGGCGGCTTTGCCGTAGGTATGCAGGAAGATCACCGTTGGCCAGCCTTCGGGCGGCGCTTCGCCGTCCGGCATCGCGTAGCTGGCCTTGCCTTCATAGTGGCGCGCGTGCTGCAGATAGCGCGCTTTGGTGGCGGCCAGGATCGATTGGTAGGTGGCGGAGTGCTGGATGCTGTTGAAGGCGTCGTCCTCCAGCAGGTTGTAGTAGTACCACAGGCCGCGGTCGGCGCTCAGCTGCAGGTAGCGCTCCGCCAGCTCGGTTTGCCCTTTCTCCGCCGATGACACCGCCAGCTGGTAGGGCGCCCAGACGTTGCGGCCGTCTTCGCGCATCAGCGTCAGGTACAGCGACATGGCGCCCAGCTTTTTATCTTCCTGGTTTTGCGCGGATCGCGACAGCTGGGCGTTGAGCGCGCTGTGTGCCGGCAGCTCCAGCGGCTCTTCGCCGGCGGGATAACGCATCTCTGCCGCGAAAGCGGGACTGGTGATGGAAACAAAAAATAACGCTAAAATGAAAAAATACATGATGCTATGGCTTTAATTTTCAATGAATTGATGGACTTCATGTCCTGTTGCGGCGCCTAAGGGGCGCCGCGAGACCTTCACTCCACGCGGCGAATAAAATCGCTGAACGCAGACAGCTGGCCGGTCAGAAAATCCAGCGTTCCCTGATCGCTCAGTTCACCGGCCTGTTCGTCGACCTTGCTCTGGATCACGCCGCCCATAAACTCAGGCTTGTTCATTACCATCGCATCGAGGAACACCAGGATCTGGCGCAGGTGGTATTGGCAGCGCGCGCCGCCGATCGGCCCCATCGAGCTGGTCTGAATGGCGACCGGCTTGCCGGCCAGCGGCTGATTCGGCAAGCGAGACAGCCAGTCGATGGCGTTCTTCAACCCGCCGGGCACGGAATAGTTATATTCAGGGGTGACGATGATCACGCCGTCGGCCTGGCGGATCTGTTCGGCGATCGCCTCGACCGCGGCAGGGAAGCCTTCACCCTGTTGCATGTCGGCGTCGTACAGCGGGATATCGCGGATGGAGGGCAGCGCTTCAATGGTGACGCCCTGTGGAGCCAGGCCTGGCAGGGCGCGGGCCACCATGGCGTTGTAGGAGCCTTTGCGCAGGCTGCCGAGCAGAGTGACGATTTTTAAGGCTTGGTCTGACATGGTGATTCTCCCTTTCGAATGAGCAGATTCAGCGTACAACATGGGCGAATAGTAGGCTAAAGCGCTGGTCGAGAATAGGCGATTGCTCAACATTTAGCTGTCTTTACAATTTAATCCAGCAACTCGTGCGGTAAAGACAGCGTTATCCGCTTTGCGCCGCGTTAACCGGGCGTCTTCAGGCCCGTCAGTTTAACGAAGCGTGAGGACGCCGCCGGGCTGCGCGGCGAGATTTCCCCGTCTTTCTGCAGGCCGCCGCGCTCTTCGTAGCGCCAGCACAGCAGGCGATCCAGGCCGGGGCTGCCGGCGCAGGCCCAGCTCAGGTATTCGTCGGCGTCGCTCATCACCTGAACGTCCGGCGTGGCGCTGGAGCGCAGGTGGCCGGAGAAGGGATGCAGACGCAGCGTAGACTGGCCGCTGTTGCCGAGGCCGGAAATTTTCAGCACGCTTTGCCGAATGCTCCACAGCTGAGTCTCCGCCTCCAGCCGATCGTCCTGCGCGCCGATCCAGGCACTTTCCGCCGGCGTCTGATGCGCGTGTTGCAGCGCGCTTTGCCGGGTGCCGCGCGCCCGCATCACTTCGATATCCAACCCGACTTTGCCCTCGTCGCTGAGCAGCACGCCCACGGTGTTGCTGGCGTAAGCGAGGCTGAAATCGGGCAGTTGATGATCGGCGAAACAGGGGCGGCCGGTCGGCGTGGTGGCGATGGGGGGCAACGTCGGCAGGCCGTACAGGTAGAACATCATTTCGGCGAGCAGAATGCGCCCTTGCAGGAAGCGCGTGCGGCGTTTAACGGAAAAGGTGCGGGTGGCGGCTATCACTTCGTCGGCGAGTCTCTGGGTATCCAGGACGGCGGAGGCCGGGGTCCATCGGGCAAAATGACACGCCATTGTTCGCTCCATGACAGAGGGTCGCTAAGAACGCAGGGGTGTTAGATTAAGACTAAGTTGAGGATTTATCATCAAAAAACGCTATGCGGATTATCCTATTTATCAGCGGTGGTAGAGATATCGCCCGGCGCGGCATCGCTCCACCATTGGATCATTGATGCGTTCGGTGCCAAATCAAAGCACGGCTTACCCAGCAAGTGATTGAGGATGCGGGCTGAACGCCAGGCCATCAGGCTCAGTCCGCCTTCTGCGCTGCCGTGGCTGTGTATTCCGGCATTAACCGCATAAATTCGATTTTGCTCCGGCCCGAGCCAGTCCAGATTAAAATTCGGCAGTAGCGGCAGATGCTGTTCCGCATCGAGAGGAATGCGCGGCAGCAAGGGTTTCAGGTAAGCGGGCAGCGAAGCGCGATAGCCGGTGGCCAGAATGACGATATCGGCCCTGAAACTTTCCTGGCGATTTTCCAGGCCGTGAAGCGTGCGCAGATGAAAAGCTTCACCCATTGATTCGATGGCCAGTAGGGTGCGATGAGGCAGTAAACGCACATTGCGCGTCTGGCGCATCACGTCAAAACGCATATATAGCTCACGGTACAGGGTTCGCAGCGTATGATTGCTGATGCCGTCTGCCGGCAATTTCTGTGTTTTGATTTCACGCTCGCGGATTTCTGACGGCAGTGTATAGAAATAGTCGACGTATTCGGGAGTGAAATATTCGTTGGTGAAGGGGGACTCGTCCAGCGGCTGAAAATTGGGACGGCGCGAGAGCCAGTCCAGCTGCGCCGGTTCGCCCCAGTGCCCCTGCAATGCGTTCAAAAACACATCGGCGCCGCTTTGGCCGCCGCCCACCACCATAACTCGCTTGCCGCTGAAGTCCGGATTGCGCAGGGCTATTTCGGCGGCATGCATGCAGTTTTCGCCCAGCGCCGGGTAAAACGCTTTCGGTAACCAAGGGTTATGGCCGGTGCCCAGACAGATATTTTTCGCCCACAGCGTCTGATCATGGGTGGTTACCTTGAACAAACTCTTTTCATCGTCAAAATCAATGCGCTCTACGGACTGTGAAAACTGTAGCCCGTCTAATCTTTCGCAGGCCCAGCGTAGATAGTCGGAAAATTCTTCTCGGCTGATAATTTGCTGCTCGGTGATTAAAAACCGATAAATTTTTTTCTGTTCTACCAAGTAATTAATAAATGAAAATTGGCTGCGTGGGCTGACGGCGGTAACCAAATCCTGCAGCACATATGTCTGCATATAAGCGGAAGGCAGCAGCATGCCGGGGTGCCAGCGGAAGCTCGCGTTACGATCGAGAAAGGTATAGTTGACGGCGCCGCTTTCGGCGGCCAGAGCGGCCAGACTGAGATTGAAAGGCCCCAATCCCACGCCAATCAAGTCTAAAGGTTCGTTCATTTAAGCTTATCTCTCACGCGGAAAAATTGATGAGATAAGCTTAGGTGAGTTTTGGTGCCGGAGACGTAAAATGCGGGCGCCGAAGAGGATATGGCGCCCGCAGGCGATTATTTGCCGATGCAGAAGCTGGAGAAGATGCGGCCCAGCAGATCGTCTGAGGTGAATTCGCCGGTGATTTCGCTCAAGGCCAGCTGCGCCTGGCGCAGTTCCTCGGCCAGCAGCTCGCCCGCGTAAGCGCTCACTAACTGTTCTTTGCCTTGCACCAGGTGCTGTGCCGCCAGCTCCAGCGCCTGCAGGTGGCGACGGCGCGCCAGGAAGCCGCCTTCCATGTTGCTGGTGAAGCCCATGCTCTGTTTCAGATGATCGCGCAGCACATCGACGCCTTCACCGGTGCGGGCCGACAGGCGAATAAGTGAGTGGTTGTTCACTTCCGTCAGACCCAGCGTTTCACCGGTGATGTCGGCCTTGTTGCGCACCACGGTGATCGGCAGCGTGCCCGGCAGGCGCGCCATAAACTCCGGCCAGATCTCCGCCGGCTCGGTGGCGGCGGTGGTGGTGCCGTCAACCATAAACAGCACTCTGTCGGCCTGTTCGATCTCGTTCCATGCACGTTCGATGCCGATGCGCTCCACTTCGTCGCTGGCGTCGCGCAGGCCGGCGGTGTCGATGATGTGTAGCGGCATGCCGTCGATATGGATATGTTCGCGCAGGACGTCGCGGGTGGTGCCGGCGATATCGGTGACGATCGCCGCCTCGCGCCCGGCCAACGCATTGAGCAGGCTGGATTTACCGGCGTTGGGGCGCCCGGCGATTACTACCTTCATCCCTTCGCGCAGCAGGCTGCCCTGGCGCGCTTCGCCGCGTACGCTATCCAGATCCGCCATCACGTCGTTGAGTTGTGCTTCGATTTTACCGTCGGACAGGAAGTCGATTTCCTCGTCCGGGAAGTCGATCGCCGCTTCCACGTAGATTCGCAGGTGAGTGAGCGCTTCCACGAGCTGGTGGATGCGGGTGGAAAATGCCCCCTGCAGCGAGTTCATCGCCGAGCGCGCCGCCTGCTCGGAGCTGGCGTCGATCAGATCGGCGATCGCTTCGGCCTGCGCCAAATCGAGCTTGTCGTTGAGAAACGCGCGTTCGGAGAATTCGCCGGGCCGGGCGATGCGCACGTCGGGCAGCGCCAGCACGCGCTTGAGCAACAGATCGAGGATCACCGGCCCGCCGTGGCCCTGCAGTTCCAGCACGTCTTCGCCGGTAAAGGAGTTCGGCCCCGGGAACCACAGCGCGATGCCCTGATCGAGGGTGGCACCCGTGGCGTCGCGGAACGGCAGATAGTCAGCGTAGCGCGGCTTCGGCAGCTTGCCGAGCAACGCCTGGGCGACGTCTTTGGCCTTGCTTCCGGAAATGCGCAGAATGCCGACGCCGCCGCGTCCCGGCGGGGTGGCTTGGGCTACGATGGTATCGGTGGTGCTCATAACGGTTCTCTCTGACGATTAAGATGCAAAAAGGCGGTCTAATGACCGCCTTTGGGGTGACTGCAAGGGTCGGCGCGCCGAACCCCTACAATACGCTTAGCTTTTTTTCTTGTCGCGGCTGTGCAGGCCGCGTTTTTCCAGACCACGGTAAATCAGCTGCTGCTGCAGGATGGTCACCAGGTTACTGACGATGTAGTACAGCACCAGACCGGACGGGAACCACAGGAAGAACACTGTGAAGATCACCGGCATGAAGGTCATGATTTTCTGCTGCATCGGGTCAGTCACGGTGGTCGGCGACATCTTCTGAATGAAGAACATCGTCACGCCCATCAGGATTGGCAGGATGTAGTACGGGTCTTGCGCCGACAGGTCATGGATCCACAGGGCGAACGGCGCGTGGCGCAGCTCGACCGAACCCATCAGCATATAGTACAGCGCCAGGAAGATCGGCATCTGAATGATCAGCGGCAGGCAGCCGCCGAGCGGGTTCACTTTCTCCGCCTTGTACAGCGCCATCATCTCTTGGCTCATGCGCTGTTTGTCATCGCCGATGCGCTCACGCATCGCCTGCAGCTTCGGCTGCAGCATGCGCATTTTCGCCATCGAGGTGTACTGCGCCTTGGTCAGCGGGTACATGATGCCGCGCACGATGAAGGTGATGATGATGATGGAGAAGCCCCAGTTACCGATAAAGCCGTGGATGAACTTCAGCAGTTTGAACAGCGGCTGGGAGATGAACCACAGCCAGCCGTAATCCACGGTCAGATCCAGGTGCGGCGCCAGCTGGGCCATCTGGTCCTGCAGCTCCGGGCCGACCCACAGGGTCGCGTTCAGCTGCTGCTGAGCGCCCGGCTGCACCACGACCGGCGTAGATTTGAAGCCGATGGTGGACAGGTTGTCGCCCGGTTTGGCGGTATAGAAGGTGTTGTCACCTTTGGTCGCCGGTACCCACGCGGTGGCGAAGTACTGTTGCAGCATGGCGACCCAACCGTCTTTGGTGGTGACGCTCAGGTTTTCATCTTTGTCGAACGCGTATTTTTGGTACTTGTCCTCGCTGGACGAGTACGCCGCGCCGCGGAAGGTGTGCAGCGCGAAGTTGCTGCTGCCGGTGTCGCGGTGTTTAGGCAATTCGGTGGTTTGCTTCAGCTGGCCGAACAGGGTCAGCTCCAGCGGCGTCGCGCCTTTGTTGTCGATGCTGTAATCCACGCCGACCGCATAGTGGTTGCGTTTGAGCACGAAGGTCTTGGTGTAGACTGCGCCGTCTTTATCGGTGTAGGTCAGCGGGATGCGCAGCTCGTCCTGGCCTTCCGGCAGGGTGTAGCTGTCTTGCGCCGCCTGATACAGCGGGCGTTCGCCGTTGGCCGGGTTGTCCGGGCCGTTTTTACCGGTCAGGCCGCTTTGCGCCTGATAGACGAACGACGGAGTGGTTTCCAGCAGTTGGAACGGAGTCGATGAACCCAGAGTATCCGGGTAGGCCAACAGTTTAGCCTGCTCGATATCGCCACCACGGGTGTTGATGGTCAGTGACAGCACGTCGGTGTTCACGGTAATCAGCTTACCCTGACCACTGGCTGGCACGGCCTGGCTGGCGGCATCACCGGCTACTGCGTTCGAAGTCTGTTGCGTGGTCTGTGCGGCCGGCTGCGGAGCGTTGTCCGTTTGCCATGCCTGCCAGATCATGAAAGACACGAACAGCAGAGCGATGAGGAGAAGATTGCGTTGCGAATCCATCGTTAGTGTTCTCTGTTATCGTCGGTTTTTGGCGGCACCGGATCATCGCCACCTGGGTTCAAAGGGTGGCATTTTAATACGCGTTTCAATGCTAACCAACTGCCTTTTATCATGCCAAACCTGCTTAATGCCTCAATTGCGTAATGAGAGCATGTCGGCTGGAAGCGACAACGAGGCCCTAGCAGCGGACTGATGACGAGCTGATAGGCCCGCACCAGCCCGATCAGGATGCGGGAGCCTGGCGACAGTGGCGACGCCATAATTTATCCAAAGCTTCCGTCAGCGCGCGGTTATCCAAATCCGCTATCCCCTTTTTGGCTACCACGACAAAATCCATCGCCGGTAATTCGTGCTGGCGCAGGCGGAAGCTTTCGCGGGTTAGGCGTTTGATCCGATTACGCTCGTGCGCGCGTTTGACGTGTTTTTTGGCGACGGTAAGACCGATGCGGGGATGCCCCAGCTGGTTCAGGCGGCCGAGGATGGTAATTTGCGGCGTGCCAGCCCGTTGTGGCTGCTGGAAGACGAAAGTGAAATGAGTGGGAGTTAACAAACGTAACTCCCTGGGAAAAGCGAGCTTAACCACTCAGCGGGTTAGCTTTATTACTTAGAAACAGTCAGACGAGCACGGCCTTTCGCACGACGGCGGGCCAGAACTTGACGACCATTTTTGGTGGCCATACGAGCACGGAAACCGTGGCTACGGTTGCGCTTCAATACGGACGGTTGGAAAGTGCGTTTCATAGCGATTTCTACCTAAACTTAAAATAATTACTGATCAGTAAACGCGTTTGGCTACTCGGCGTGAAGATGACCGACGCCTCAATCGCAATACATAAAGAAGCGGGATTGTAATAATTGTACAGTCCTGAGTCAATTCGCATCGCGCCAGCCTACCTGGTTGTCTGCCAATAACGGAACAAAACCCGGTCTTGGCCCGTGGTCACCGCAGAATCCTGTCTGGCTAATGACGCACCATAAGGAACCAGGTATCACACGTAGGGCGAAGATTATACGGACTCGGGGTGAAATCGCAAGGATCCCCGAGAGATCCTTTGCGCGCGATCGCAGGATCCGGCGTGGATAACAGGGTATAACCGGTTGACAATGTAAAAAATGCGGCGCAGCGGCCGGGATCTGCGCGGTCATCCGGCGCCGACGGTGAAAAGATCGCCGCCGGCCGCGGCCTGTGGATAAAATGGATCTAATCTGTGAGGAAGGGGAGGATCTCTTGCGCGGATTGCGCTATGATCCGTCATTCCGATCGCGATCCCTCATGCCGGGATCGTGAGGGACACAAACCGTGAAAGGCGGTTCGCATCCCCCACAGGCAAACCGCCGATGCCGGGTATGTGTCAAAAATCATGAGTTATAAAAAAGTTGCCCGTTTCTTTTCTTTATTGATCTTGTTCGAGTGGAGTCCGCC